>JBMEQP010000002.1:0-4800000 GCA_049060065.1 Cystobacter fuscus | reverse complement strand
CGTCATGCGGCTAATCCACCAGCGGTGCTTCCGCTACCCGGGCATGGACATTCCTGATCTGAACTGGCTTTCGTGGCGCCTGGGTACGAAGGTACGCGGCCCCTCGTGGATGACCTTCCTGGGCCAGCCGGTGCTGGGCGAACTGGGTGGCGCGGCGCAACTGCGTTCCCGCCTGTCCTCACCGGGAACCACGGTCCAGGAAATGGGAGGGGAGCGCGCCGTCGTCACCCTAGGCTCATGGCCAGACGCGGGAGACACCGAGCAGGGCCGCACGCTCCCCGCCTATCGCGAGCTGGCACGCGTGCTGGAGCCCTGGCTCTATTACGACACTCACAATTACGGATTCGATTTCCTTCCGAGGACGTACGCCGCTGGGAACGTCGTTTCCTCGATTAGGGCAAGCGTGCCTCCTGGCCGGCTCCGCGCACTCGGGCTCCATCCCCGCGTCCCGTCTCGGGTATAGTGCCCGGCATGCACTCCGTCCGCAGCCGGCTCCTGGCCGCCTTCCTGGTGCTCGCGCCGGGCCTTCCGGCCCTCGCCGCCGAGCCGTCCGCCTCCGCGGCCCCCACCGCCGTGGATGTCCCCACCCAGGCGCCCTCGGGCCTCCACGGTCATCGCTATGCCTTCGTCGGCGGGGTGTTGCTGCTGGGCGGCATCGGCTTTGGCTACTTCGCCCAGGGCGAGGCGGCTCGCGCCCGGACCCTCGCCTCGGCGAGCGAGTCCAGCGCCGCGCTGGGCCGCGCCCGCGCGCAGGCCGCCACCGCCAACGTGCTCTACGGGCTGGCGGGCGCCACGCTCCTCTACGGGCTCGTGTTGGAACTGCTGCCCGAGCCCGCCGCCGAGAAGGCGAGTCTCACCTTCCACTTCTGAGAACAGACACCATGCGCCTCGCTCACCCCCGGGCTCCTCGTCTGCGCCGTGGCGGCCTCCGGGTGTTTCATCTCCGAGAACCCCGTGCCGCCCCAGGTCTGCGCGCAGGACGCCGATTGTCCCTCCACCCACCGCTGCGTCACGGTCTCCGAGGGCGAGCGCCTGTGTGAGGTGCTCTATCCGCCCGCGCCCCTGGACTTCGACGCCGGCAGCCCCCCCGACGCCGGGCCCGCGCGCACCCCCACGTGGTGCAATGACATCCAACCAGTGATGGCCGCCAACTGCGTGTCCGCGTGTCACGGCGCGACGACGACGGGCAGCGGCCACCCGGAGTTCCGGCTCGACGTGTACTCGTCCGCCTCGCCCAAGGGCGCGCTCGAGATGGCCGAGCTCATCAAGCTCCGGGCGGTGGATCAACTCAACATGCCGCCGGGCGCTCCCCACCTCCCTCGCCAGGGAGCGAGATCTCATCAAGCGCTGGGTGGCGGCCGGTTCTCCCTTCTGCGACGACGCGGGCACTCCCTAGGGTCATCATGAAGCGCATCCACTCGAGCATTCTGGCCCTGGGGCCGTCATGGCCACGGGCTGCACCATCGAGGCCCCTGACTTCACGGGCAAGTCGTGCGCCGCCGCGGCCGATTGTCCCTTGCCCCTGACCTGTGTCGCGGCACGTCCGGGCGCGGGGCGCACTTGCGAGGTGTTGGGGGGCCCGGAATCGCCCAGCCGCCCGGCGGACCGGTGCCCACCGGTGCAATGACATCCAACCGGTGATGGTGGCCGGGTGCGCGGCCGGGTGTCATGGCGTCTCGGGCATTGGCCCCAAGGGGTTCCGGCTCGACGTGTACGAGGGCGATGGGGGCGTGCTGGGTGCCCGGGACATGGCGGCGCGCATCAAGGCGCGCGCCGTCATCGAGCGTAACATGCCGCCTCCGGGCAGCACCGAGTTCACCGAGGAGCAGCGGATCCTCCTCGACCGGTGGGTCACCGGGGCGCGCCCCTGTGTGGGGACGAGGGGACGGCCGACGGCGGCACCCCGGATGGAGGTTCCCGCGACGGTGGCGCCTAGCGCCTGCCCGCCGCCTCTCCTGGCGGTATGGGCTGTCTTCCTCCACTGGATCCACTGGTAGAGCAGGCGGGCACCCGAGCCGTTGTCGGCCGGGCTGACCCTATATGTTCCCGGTGTGTCTTTGGCAAGTCTGTACATCCCGGGGACAGGGTCCCAGTTTCTGCCACGCGGGGGGGAAGGTTCCCGCGCCCTGAACCGAAAGGTTCTCACGCAACCAACAAAAGGAGCGGCACATGCGGAAGCTGATGGCGGCGGTGATGGTGGTGTCGGGTCTGGGTCTGGTGACGGGGTGCGAGCGCAAGAGCGACGTCCAGCGGCAGCAGGAGAACGTGGCCGAGGCCCAGCGCGAGGTGGTCGAGGAGCAGCGCGAGGCGAGCCAGGACATCGCCGCCACCGCCCAGGACAAGCAGGAGGACGTGGCCGAGGCCCGTCAGGACCGGCCGAGGAGCAGAACAAGCTCGCCGACAAGCAGTACGAGCAGCTCTCCGAGCGGGACACGGCCACGGGTGGCAGCGGCATGGCCAGCGACAAGCAGGCCAGGCTGGAAGAGGTGAAGGGGACCATCCAGTCGGCGTCGAGCGGCAATCTCACGCTCATCGTCCCCGACAAGGACAATCAGCTCATGCGCTTCAAGTCGGACTCGCAGGTGAAGGTGATGCGTGACGACAAGGCCCTGTCCCTGTCCAGCCTCAAGGCGGGCGACGAGGTCCGCGCGTCCTACCAGTTGGACCCGAATGGCCAGATGCTGCTGCGCAGCGTCGAGGTCACCAAGACGGCCGCCAAGAGCCTGCCGGACATGCCCGACATGGCCAAGTAGCACCTGATGTTTCGAAGACAGCACGGCCTCCGCTCTCGGGCGGAGCCGTGTTTTTATTCACCGCACGCGCTCCCAGGCATCCTGTTCGAGGGGATGCGTGCGTGCGTGTGTTCGTGCGTCAAGGCTTTTCCCGATGGGGGCGGAAGCCCAGTTTTCTTTCAGGGCCCATGGAAAGGGACCGTGTCGGGGAACAAACCTGAAAGGGAATGGCACATGCGGCAATGGATGATCGCGGCAGTGGCGGTGACGGGGCTGACCCTGACGATCGGGGCCCAGGGCGTGGCTCATGCCCAGGGGCAGCAGGGCAACAGCACCATGCGGTCGGGTCAACAAATCGATCGGAAGCAGGCGCCATTCGAGGGGGAGTTCGGGGCCTCCGTCGTCACGCTTCCGACGCCGGGCTGGAGCAACGACAACCAGGCCACGGGTCAGGGCCAGGGCTCGGGCCAAGGTCAGGCCATGGCCCAGGGCACGGGTGGCAGCGGCATGCTCAGCACCGACACGCTGCAGGAGAAGGGCACCATCCGCTCGGTGTCGGACAAGGGAATGACAATCTCCGTTCCCAAGAAGAATCGCATCGTGACCCTGCACGTGGACGATCAAGTGCAATTGATGCGCGATGACCAGCCCCTGGCCCTGTCGAGCCTGCAGGTGGGCGACGAGGTGCGGGCCACCTATCAGTTCAATGAGGATGGGGACAAGGTGCTGCGCGGCCTCGAGGTGACCAAGGAGCGCGCCGAGCAAGCCAAGGAGAAGAAATAGGGCGCCCGCGCGGAGCGGGGGACGGACATGGGGTCCGCTCCCGCGTGCCCCGCGGGGAATGCTTGAGCTGGAGCGCGCGAGGCCCGAGACTCCCAGGCCATGCTTCCCTCGATGCAAGATGTGATGGAGTTGCACCGGCGCTGGTGCATCGCGGACGGGCACGCGGACTCGCTGATGTGGAATCGCGATCTCTGCGAGCGCTCCTCCGAGGGGCACGTGGACTTTCCCCGCCTGCGCGAGGTGGGGATGAAGTTGCAATGCTTCACGATCGTCACCCGTGGCTTTCCCTTCATCGGTGGCTTCGAGACCTTCGCCCTGATGCGCGGGTGGCCCCGGGCGGCGCGCGCGAGTGAATGGTCGCGCGCCCTGTGGCAGATCGAGCGCCTGGAGGAGTTCTGCCGCCGCTCCGAGGGGCAGGTGGGCATCGCCACCTCGGGACACGCGCTGGAGGACAACCTCGCGCGGGGGCGGCTGTCGGCCGTGCTCGGCATCGAGGGCGCGCATGCGCTCGAGGGGCGGGTGGAGCGCGTGGCGGAGCTGCACCAGCGCGGCGTGCGCTTCATGGGGCTCACCCACCTGTCCAACAACGAGGCGGGCGGCTCCTCCTTTCCGCTGATGGGCAACCGGCCCCTGTCACCCCTGGGGCACGCGGTGCTGGAGGAGATGGCGCGTGTGGGCATGGGGGTGGATCTGGCCCACGCCTCCGAGCGGACGCTGACGGACATCCTCGCCCACCCCACGGCCCGCTTCTTCTCCTCCCACACGGGGGTGCGGGGCGCGGGAGGCGGATGGCGCAACCTCTCGGACGAGGTGCTGCGGGGCATCGCCCGGCGCGGCGGCGTGGTGGGCATCATCCTCGCGCCCGTGTACCTGGGGGAGACGCCCTCGATGACGTCGTGCGCCACATCGAGCATGCGCTGGACGTGATGGGGGAGGAGGGTGGGGATCGGCTCGGACTATGACGGCATGGTGGCCCTGCCCAAGGGCATCCAGGACGTGACGGACCTGCCCAAGCTCACCCAGGTGCTGCTGCGCCGTCACCCCGAGGCGCTCGTGGAGCGCGTGCTCGGCGGGAACTTCCGGAGGTTCTTCCGCGAGACCCTGGGCGGTTGAGCCGGGTTGACCGGACCCTCGGCGCCTGGGATCGTCCCGCGCCGTGATGAATCGCACCTGGGTCCTGTCATCGTTGCTGCTTGGCTCCTTCCTCCTGTCCGCGTGTGGCGCCAAGGCGGGCGATGCGTGCAAGGACAGCTCCGCGTTCAGTTGTGCCTCCGAGAAGGAGGCGCTGGAGTGCCGTAACTCGGAGTGGCGCGCGCTGCCGTGCCGGGGAAGCGAGGGGTGTGACGAGGCCTCGGGCAAGGTGGTGTGTGACATGCGCGGCAGCGTCGAGGGCGATGCGTGCGCGCTCACCGCCGAGGGCCGGGGGCTGTGCACGGAGGATGGCAGGGCGTGCTCGAGTGCCGCATGGGCACGCTGGTGCGCACCCGGACGTGCGGCACGTGCTCCATGGACAACGCGCTCGTCAGCTGCGTGCCGTGAGTCCGGCCCTCACAGCTCCGCCAGGAAGCGCTCGAGCACGGCGTTGAAGGCTCGGGCCGCTCCTGGTTGCTCAGGTGGCCCGCGTCCGGGATGAGCTCCAGCCGCGCGCCGGAGATGAGGTCCGCCATCTGCCGGGCCTTGTCCGGCGGGGTGAGGGTGTCCTGCTCGCCCACCACCACGAGGGCGGGGCCGGCATAGCGCGCGAGGATGTCCTTGCTGTCCGGGCGCAGGGCCATGCCCCGCTGGGCCGCGGCGAGGCCCTGGGGCGTGGCCGCGCGCATGAGCGCCGCCACCTCGCGCCCCACGTCCGAGTCCGGGCCCGCGGCCACCAGCCGCGGCAGCATCGCGCGCACGCTCGCCTCGGGGCCCTCGCGCAGGGCTTCCTGGGCCGAGGCTTCCCGGCGCGCGCGCCCCGCCTCGTCGTCCGCCCCCGCCTGGGTGTCCACGAGCACGAGCCCCCGGACGCGGCCCGCGTCCTCGCGCAAGAGGGCCATGGTGGCGTAGCCGCCCATGGACACGCCACCCACCACCGCCGACTCCACGCCCAGCGCGTCGAGGATCGCCGTGCCATCGCGGGCGAGGCGCGACATCTCCGTGGGCCCCTCTCCCGGCGCGCTCCGTCCGAGCCCCCGCGCATCCGGCAGGATGAAGCGGTAGCGGTGGGACAGGGCCTTCACCTGGGGGCGAAGGCATCCGCGTGCAGGGGAAACGCGTGGAAGAGCAGCACGGCCGGTCCGCGGCCCTCGTCGCGGTAGTGCAGGGGGACGCCATCGACGGTGAGGGTGGGCATGGGTGCTCCCGGGAAGAGAGGGGTTTACAGCCAGCGCTTGCTCCTGAACCAGAACATGAGCCCCAGGGGCAGGCCGACTACCGACAGCATCATCAGCCAGAAGAAGCCCCGGTGGGACAGGAAGTCGAAGTTCTGCCCGAAGAAGCCCGTGATGAAGGACAGGGGCAGGAAGATGGTGGAGAAGATGGTGAGCTGCTTGGTGATGTCGTTGGTGCGGTTGGCCACCATGGACAGGTAGCCGTCCATCACGTTGCCCAGCAGATCCTCCCGGAGTCGATCTGCTCGTACAGCCGCACCAGGTGATCGTACACGTCGCGGAAGTAGAGCACCGTGCGCTCGCTCACGTTGGGGATGCCCCGCCGCACGAGCAGTCCCACCACGTCGCGCTGGGGTGAGAGCACCCGGCGCAGCGTCACCAGCGCGCGCTTCATCGCGAAGACCCGCTGGAGCTGCTCCGGCTGGGGGTTCTCGAAAACAGCGGACTCCAGGTCCTCCAGCTCGTCGTTGAAGCGATCGAGGATGGGGAAGTTACCGTCCACCAGCGCGTCCGCGAACAGGTAGAGCAGCACGTCCACGCCGCGGCCCAGCGTCGCCTCGGGATCGGCGCGGATGCGCTGACCCACCGCCTCCAGGCCCGGAAAGGGCAGCTCGTGCACGGTGATGATCCAGTCCGGGCCGAGGAAGAAGTGGTGCTCGTGCAGCGTCAGGTGGCACACGTCGTCCGCGAGCGCGGTGAACCCCTGGAGCACGATGAACTGATGGTTCGGGTACTCCTCCAGCTTGGGCCGCTGGTCCAGGTGCAGACAGTCCTCGATGGCCAGCCGGTGCAGGCCGTAGCGCTCACCCAACCGCGCCATCACCTCCTCGGTGGGTTGGAGGACGTCGATCCACTTGCGCCCCGGCTGCCCGAGCAATTCCTCACCGCCGGTGAGGACGCGACCTTCGTTCAGCAGCAGGACCTGGAGCATGCGCGCGAATGCATAGATCGCACCCCCATCGAAGTCGAGTACAGTGGAGGGCGCCGTGTCCGCCGATACCTCGCCCCCGCCCGCGCTCTCCCCCCGTCTCGAAGAGCTCCTGCACTCCCTGTCGGATCAGGCTTTCGCCCAACGCATGCGCGAGGTGTACACGGCCGCGGGCCGGGCGATTGTCCGCCTGAGCGATCTGGATCTGCTGAAGTACGAGACGGCCAGCGTGGAGGACAGTCCGGATCTCTCGCTGTGGGAGGAGATGGCGCCCGTCATCCGGGACACGGTGATGGACGTCAACCGGCTGCTCAACGTCATCCGCGAGCAGTGCGCGTCGCGCTCGGCGGCGAGCGCCTCGGGGGAGAGCTGCCCCTGCAGGCCAGCGTGGAGGCCCGGCGCGCCAAGGACGCCACCGAGCTGCTCCAGGGCTGGATGCAACAGCTCGCCCAGGGCATCACCCAGTTGGGCGAGACGATGCGCAACCCCGCGGTCGTGTCGGACCGGTGGACGCTGCTGGCGGAGATCCAACGGCTGCGCGAGCGCTTCCGCGAGCAGATTGGCAACCTCGTCTTCGAGTCGGCCAGTGCCTTCGGGCCGGTGACGCGGCAGCAGGTGGTGCCCGGACACGAGGCGGAGGTGCAGGCGGCGGTGATGGTGCGGGCGATCGTGGCGGACCTGTCGCGCATCGTCGCGGCGCGGCTGGGCCGGGTGCGCGAGGCCGAGCCCGAGGACGTGCAGTGGAACGCCCAGCAGTTGCAGACCGAGCTGGATGCGTTCGGGCGCACCGTGGCCTACCGCCACCTGCGCGCCCAGGACAAGCGGCAGATCATCGAGCTGCGCGGCCGGGTGGGCAGGCTCGCCATCCAGGCGTCGCTGCTCAAGCAGGAGTTGCTGGCGCTGGTGGAGGAGCTGGATGGCTTCGTGCGCTCGCTCTCCAGCGTGAACAAGCGCCGGTGCTCATCGCCCATGACCGTGAGGTGTGGGCGGGGTGCGGCGTGCGGCTGGAGCGGGCCGTGGGGTTGTTGGGCACGGAGCCCGTCGCGGCGGCCCGCACCGTGGCCGAGGCCGCCGCCAGCGCCCAATCCCTCTACGGGCGTGACCCCTCGCTCGACGCCTTCCTGCGCAAGGCGCGCAAGACGCAGCTCGCCCAGCTCTCCGTCCCCGAGCTGCGCACCACGATCGAGTCCCTCCAGTCGCTCCTGGCCGGCCTGGACGTCCTCTGAACCTGGACGCCGCCCGAAACCCGGCGACGGTTCAGACACGAATCTTTCCGCTCCAGATTCAATTGTGTATATCGCCTGTACGCGCGACCAGGAAACGTGCGTGCCGGACGGGGTGTCCTGATTCAGGACGGTCTGTAGTGGATTCGGACACCCTAAGTGGAGGGGTCCTAATCGCCCTGAATTATAGGGCTTTTTCAAGTAGTGTAAGAAGGCTTTACGACGCGGTGCGAAAAAGGCGTGACATTCACGCTCCACCGCGACTCGCCGGGAGAGTTCACAAGGCTGTCATTTCCAGGCTTTGGCGGCTGGCCCGGTTCCTGCTCATGGGGAAGGGCGTGTGACGGCATCCCCGCCGTCGCCCAGGAGGAGTCCCCCAGTGACTCGTATTCGCTTCCTTGCCGCTGCGTTGCTCGCCCTTCCCCTCGCCGCCTGTGAGGTCGACAGCACCCAGCTGCCCGAGGGTGACCAGAAGTTCGATGCGGCCGCCGACCTCGGCGACATCAAGGCCGCGCTCGCGGCGCTGCCCTCGGCCCAGGTCGCCGGCCAGGAGGCCAATGGCCTCCCCTTCATGATCACCGGCCAGCTGGGCAAGGCCGACGAGGTCCAGGGTCTGGCCGCTGGCGCCGGTGGCCGCGTGAGCAAGGCGCTGCCCGGCATCGCCGCGGCGTTCCGCCTGAACTCGGCGGACCTGGTCGCCAAGCGCTCGCGCACGGACGAGCAGGGCGTCACCCACATCCGCTACGGCCAGACGAAGAACGGCCTGCCCGTGGTGAACGAGGAGCTCGTCGTCCACGTCGGCCGGGACAACACCATCATCGCGGCCAACGGCACGGCGCATGACGGTGAGATCGCTCCGCCCGCGCGAGCATCTCCGAGGAGGCCGCGAAGGTGGCCGCCCTGGACAGCACCACCGGCCGCCACCTGCAGGTGGATGGCGTGCGCACTGGTGTACGTGCGTCCTTCCTCCGACGCCAAGCTGAAGCTGGCCTATGAGGCCATCGTGAGCGGCGAGGGCCTCGACCTGCCCATCAAGGACGCCGTCTACGTGAGCGCCCTGGATGGCTCCATCGTGGCGCGTCACTCCAAGATCCACTCGGCGCTCAACCGCAAGGTGTACTCGGCCAACAACGGCTCCACCACCCCGGGAACGCTCAAGCGCTCCGAGGGCCGGGCGGCCACGGGTGACGCCCACGTGGATGGCAACTACACGCAGCTGGGTGCCACCTACGACTGCTACAAGAACAACTTCGGCCGTGACTCGCTCAACAACGCGGGCGCCACGCTCATCAGCACGGTGCACTACAGCCGCAACTACACGAACGCCTACTGGGACGGCACCCAGATGGTGTACGGCGACAGCGATGGCGTGCAGTCCGCGCCGCTGGGCCTGTCCGGCGACGTGACCACGCACGAGCTCACCCACGCGGTGACCGAGTACGAGTCCAACCTCACCTACTCGGGTGAGTCCGGCGGCCTCAACGAGGCGCTCAGCGACATCTTCGGCGCCTACTGCGAGAGCTACGCCTCGGGCACCTGGGCGACCACCAACGCGGTGTTCAGCGTGGGTGACGACGTGTGGACCCCGGCCACCGCGGGCGACGCGCTCCGCTACATGTACGACCCGGCCAAGGACGGCGTGTCGCACGACTTCTGGACCACCAGCACCAAGAACGTCGACGTGCACTACAGCTCGGGCGTGGCCAACCTGGCCTTCACGCTGCTCTCCAAGGGCGGCACGCACCCGCGCGGCAAGTCCACCACGGTGGTCCCGGCCCTCGGCGTGCAGAAGGCCGGCGCCATCTACTACAAGGCGAATACGGACTTCTTCACCGCCTCCACCAACTACGCCCAGGCGAGGACCTACCTCGAGCAGGCCGCCGCGGCGCTCTACGGCGCGGGCTCGGCGGAAGTGGCCGCGGTGACGGCCTCCCTGACGGCGGTGGGCGTGGGCGTCGCGGCTCCTCCGCAGACCGTCTACCTCAACCAGACGGGCCGGCCGCTGCCACCGGTGCCTCGCTGAGCTACACCCTGGCCGTGCCGGCCGGCAAGGCCTCCACCTTCACCATCTCCGGTGGCACGGGTGACGCGGACCTCTACGTGCGCGCGGGTGCGGCTCCGACCACGACCACCTACGACTGCCGTCCGTACAAGGCCGGCAACAGCGAGACGTGCGAGCTGCCGGCGAAGACCGCGGCCACGACGTTCTACATCTCGGTGCGCGCCTACAGCACCTTCTCGGGTGTGACGCTGACGGGCAGCTACTAGTCTCTCACGAGCACTCGAGCTGAAGACGAACCCCTGGAGGCCCTGCCTCCGGGGTTTCGTTCTGCGGGCCTTCCCGCCGGGAAGGGGGTCGGTGCGGCGGACCGTATGCCACCTCCCCATCTCCGAGCCGCGCACCACGATCGAGTCCCTCCAGTCGCTCCTGGCCAGCCTGGACGTCCTCTGAACCTGGACACCGCCCGAAACCCGGCGACGGTTCAGACACGAATCTTTCCCATACAGATTCAATTGTGTATACCGCCTGGAAGAGCGACCTGGAAACGTGTGTGCCGGACGGGGTGTCCTGACTCAGGACAGTCTGTAGCGGATTCGGACACTCTGAAGAGAGGGTCGCTAATCTACTTGAATCATTGGGCTTTTTTTAGAGGTGTAAAAGAGTTTTACGACGCGGTGCGGAAAAGGCGTGACATTCACGCTCCACAGGGACTGGCCTGGAGAGTTCATAAGGCTGTCATTTCCAGGCTTTGGCGGCTGGCCCGGTTCCTGCTCATGGGGAAGGGCGTGACGGCATCCCCGCCGTCGCCCAGGAGGAGTCCCCCCAGTGACTCGTATTCGCTTCCTTGCCGCTGCGTTGCTCGCCCTTCCCCTCGCCGCCTGTGAGGTCGACAGCACCCAGCTGCCCGAGGGTGACCAGAAGTTCGATGCGGCCGCCGACCTCGGCGACATCAAGGCCGCGCTCGCGGCGCTGCCCTCGGCCCAGGTCGCCGGCCAGGAGGCCAATGGCCTCCCCTTCATGATCACCGGCCGGCTGGGCAAGGCCGACGAGGTCCAGGGTCTGGCCGCTGGCGCCGGTGGCCGCGTGAGCAAGGCGCTGCCCGGCATCGCCGCGGCGTTCCGCCTGAACTCGGCGGACCTGGTCGCCAAGCGCTCGCGCACGGACGAGCAGGGCGTCACCCACATCCGCTACGGCCAGACGAAGAACGGCCTGCCCGTGGTGAACGAGGAGCTCATCGTCCACGTCGGCCAGGACAACACCATCATCGCGGCCAACGGCACGGCGCATGACGGTGAGATCGCTCCCGCCCGCGCGAGCATCTCCGAGGAGGCCGCGAAGGTGGCCGCCCTGGACAGCACCACCGGCCGCCACCTGCAGGTGGATGGCGTGCGCCTGGTGTACGTGCGTCCTTCCTCCGACGCCAAGCTGAAGCTGGCCTATGAGGCCATCGTGAGCGGCGAGGGCCTCGACCTGCCCATCAAGGACGCCGTCTACGTGAGCGCCCTGGATGGCTCCATCGTGGCGCGTCACTCCAAGATCCACTCGGCGCTCAACCGCAAGGTGTACTCGGCCAACAACGGCTCCACCACCCCGGGAACGCTCAAGCGCTCCGAGGGCCAGGCGGCCACGGGTGACGCCCACGTGGATGGCAACTACACGCAGCTGGGTGCCACCTACGACTGCTACAAGAACAACTTCGGCCGTGACTCGCTCAACAACGCGGGCGCCACGCTCATCAGCACGGTGCACTACAGCCGCAACTACACGAACGCCTACTGGGACGGCACCCAGATGGTGTACGGCGACAGCGATGGCGTGCAGTCCGCGCCGCTGGGCCTGTCCGGCGACGTGACCACGCACGAGCTCACCCACGCGGTGACCGAGTACGAGTCCAACCTCACCTACTCGGGTGAGTCCGGTGGCCTCAACGAGGCGCTCAGCGACATCTTCGGCGCCTACTGCGAGAGCTACGCCTCGGGCACCTGGGCGACCACCAACGCGGTGTTCAGCGTGGGTGACGACGTGTGGACCCCGGCCACCGCGGGCGACGCGCTCCGCTACATGTACGACCCGGCCAAGGACGGCGTCTCGCTGGACTACTGGACCAGCAGCGCGGGCAGCAAGGACGTGCACTACAGCTCCGGTATCGCCAACCTGGCCTTCACGCTGCTCTCCAAGGGCGGCACGCACCCGCGTGGCAAGTCCACCACGGTGGTCCCGGCCCTCGGCGTGCAGAAGGCCGGCGCCATCTACTACAAGGCGAACACGGACCTCTTCACCGCCTCCACCAACTACGCTCAGGCGAAGACCTACCTCGAGCAGGCCGCCGCGGCGCTCTACGGCGCGGGCTCGGCCGAAGTGACCGCGGTGACGGCCTCCCTGGTCGCGGTGGGTGTCGGTGCTCCCGTCACGCCTCCGACCGGCCAGCTCGTCCAGACGAACCTGAGCGCGTCCACGGGCGGCAAGCTGAACTACTACCTGGATGTCCCGGCGGGCAAGGCGTCGACCTTCGCCATCACCGGAGGCTCGGGTGACGCGGACCTGTACGTGAAGGCGGGCACGGCGCCGACCACGTCCTCGTACGACTGCCGCCCCTACAAGTCTGGCAACGAGGAGTCCTGCTCCGTCGCGGCCAAGACGGCGGACACGCGCATCTACGTGATGCTCAACGCCTACAGCTCCTTCTCGGGCGTGACGCTGACCGGCAAGTACTAGTCCTCGGAGCGGGTGTGAACCCGCGCTGAGCTGAAGACGAACCCCGGGAGGCCCCCACCTCCCAGGGGTTTCGTTCGTGCAGGCCTTCCCGCCGGGCCGGGAAGGGTGTAGGTGCGGCGGACCGTATGGCCACTCCCCGCCCCCTGCGTGAAGCGGACCTCTCCCGAGTGGAGGGTGTCTTCACCGATGTCGATGGCACCCTCACCACCGCGCACCGGTTGCGCTCCACCACCATTCGCGCCCTCGAGCGCCTCACGGACGCGGGCTTCAAGGTGGTGCTGGTGACGGGTCGGCCGGCGGGCTGGGGCGAGGCCTGGGCCCGCACGCTCCCGGTGGAGGGCGTCATCGCGGAGAACGGCGGCCTGTTCTTCCTGCGCGGCGCGGGGGACGGCTGCGCAAGGTGTACGCGGAGTCTCCGCGCGTGCGAGGGCCCAACCGCGAGCGGCTCCAGGCGGAGGTGGCGGAGGTGCTGCGGCAGGTGCCGGGCGCGCGGCTGTCCGTGGACAGCGCCTACACCGAGGTGGATCTGGCGGTGGACTGGAACGAGGAGGCGCGGCTGGGCGAGGCGGGCGCCGAGCGCCTGGAAGCCCTGCTGCGCGCGCGCGGGGTGACGGCGGTGCGCTCGTCGGTTCACATCAACTGCTGGCTGGGCCGCTTCGACAAGCGCTCGGCGGTGCGCCGTTTCCTGAAGCTCGCCTGGGGGTGACGCCCGTACCGGGCGAGCCCCGCTTCGTGTACGTGGGGGATAGTTTCAATGACGCTCCGATGTTCGGAGAGTTCGCCCTGAGTGTCGGGGTGGCCAACGTGCGGCGGGTGCTCGAGCGCATCGACACGCCGCCGGCCTTCATCACCCGGGCGGAGGAGGGCAGGGGCTTCGAGGAGCTCGTTCGGGCCCTGCTCGCCACCCGGGGTGTCAGAAGAGGAGTGGGACCGTGAATGTCGTGAAGTTGGAGCTCGCACCGGGGCTGGGCCGTCACCTGCGCGCGGGGCACCCGTGGGTGTTCCGCAAGGCGCTCGCCCAGGTGCCCAAGATTCCCCCGGGCAGCGTGGTGGACCGGCGGAGAACGGGAAGTTCGTGGCGCGCGGCTACTTCGATCCGCACTCGGCCATCGCCGTGCGGGTGCTCACGCGCAACCCCCGCCAGGCCATCGACGCGGCCTTCTTCGCCCAGCGCGTGAAGCAGGCGCTCGCCGAGCGGCGCTCGCTCATCGACCTGAAGGACACGGACAGCTTCCGGCTCCTGCACGGCGAGGGTGATGGGCTGCCGGGCGTGGTGGTGGACCTGTATGGCCGCTACGCGGTGCTCAAGCTGTACTCGGCGGGCCTCACGCCCTACCGGGGGCTCATCATCGAGGCGCTCAAGGCGGCGGTGCCCGAGCTCCAGGGCATCATCGGCCGGGACGAGGTGGGCCGGGACGACGTGGAGGAGGACGAGGGCCGGGGCGCGGGGCGGATGCTCTGGGGCGAGAAGGCGCCGGAGCTGCTCACCATCCGCGAGCGCGGGGCGACGTTCCTCGTGGACGCCTGGAAGGGGCAGAAGACGGGCTTCTTCCTGGATCAGCGCGAGAACCGCTTCCTCATCCGGCGGCTGGCCGAGGGCCGCGACGTGCTCAACTGCTTCTGCTTCAGCGGCGGGTTCTCGGTGAACGCGGCGCTGGGCGGGGCGAAGAGCGTGTTCTCGGTGGACCTGGATCCGGAGGCCATCGCCCTGGCGCGCGAGAACTTCACGCGCAACGGCCTGCCGGCGGAGAAGTACGACTTCCTGGCGGCGGACGTGTTCAAGCTCCTGGCGTCCTTCCGCGAGGAGGGCCGCACGTTCGATCTCATCATCCTGGACCCGCCCGCGTTCGCGAAGAGCCAGAAGGCGGTACAGGCGGCGATCGACGGGTATGCCTCGCTCAACCGCCGAGGCGCTGGGGCTGTTGCGGCCCGGGGGCCTGTTGGCGACGGCCTCGTGCTCGGCGCGCGTGGGCCCGGACGACTTCCTGGGCGCGGTGAAGGAAGCGGCCTTCAAGGCGGGGGTGGATCTCGCTCTGGTGGAGGAGCGCTACCAGCCGCCCGATCATCCCATCCGGTTGCAGTTCCCGGAGGGCAAGTACCTGAAGTTCTACGTGATGGCGTCCGTGTGAGGGGCGGCCCGGGGGCCGGGCGCCCACGGGACTCAGTTCTTGAACACGCTCGAGGCCACGCGCTCGAGCACCTCGGTGCTCCACTGGAGGCTGGCCTTCATGAGCTGGTCCATGTCCCGCTGGAAGGTCTCCACCGGGGGCACCGAGGCGTAGGTGCGGCTGAGGAACAGGCTCTTGTTCTCCGGCTCGTAGTCCACCACGCCGCCGCCGGTGGGGGTGCCGGCCTTCTCCTCGGCGCTGAAGCCCTCGATGACGCCGGGCTTGGGGCGATCCCGGAACTTGTGGATGAGGGCGCTCGCCTCCAACTGCTGCGTCTTGCCGTGGTACTCGAAGTAGAGCTGGGCCTCGCCGATCACCGCGCCGCCAAACCCCTGGGGGTTGAGTCCTTCGCTGGGTTGCTTGAGGGCCAGCAGGTACGCCTGAACCAGTTTCTGCGCTTCGTCGCGGGTCATGGATCCTCCCCCTCCAGCAGGGGCCTGTCGTCTCTTCCGGAGGTTAACAGCAGCGCGCTGGAGGCCGCGAGGAATGCGCCGGGGCGTCACACCGCGTTAAGCTGCCGCCCCCTATGGTCCTCAAAGGTCAGTACCTCGAGCGCCCGGCGCTCATCCCCGTGGGGCGTGAGGTGATGGAGGGCGTGGCGCACCGAGGGCAGGTGCGTCCTCCGCTGCTGGTGCTGTCGCCCACGCCCGAGGAGGGAGGTGGCATGGATCATGTCATCGGGGCGGAGCTGGCCTTCGCCGCGGCCACGGCGGACCACCCCACGCTGCGCTTCAACTACCGCGGCGTCGGCGGCAGCCAGGGTGAGCGCGGCACGGGCACGGCCCTCGTCGACGAGGCCGAGGCCGCGTTGACGGTGGTGCTGGAGAACGCCCAGGCCCCCACGGCCGCGGTGGCCGCGATGCATGGCAGTGCCCGGGTGGCGCTCGGGCTGCGGGCGCGGCATTCCGGGGTGGCGGGCCTGTGTCTGGTGAGTCCGCGCGGGGTGACGCCCGGGGAGCTGACGGGCCTGGGACGGGAGCTGCTCGTGGTGGTGGGCGAGCTGGACACCACCCTGCCGCGCGCCGAGCTGGCCCGGGCGGTGGCCGAGGCGGGTGGCACCCTGGAAGTCGTGGAAGGGGCGGGCGCGCACCTCCACCATGCCCTGCCGATCGTGGGCAGGCAGGTGCGTGCCTGGTTGAAGCGGCTGTCGGGCAACTGACCGATGCCGCGTAAGCCATTGAATCCACAGGCGCTCCCCGGCCAGATGACGGCTTGTCCTCCGGGCGGGAGAGCGAGCAGATTCGAGTGAGACCCAATCGTTCCGCGGTTCGTTCGTAGGGACCGTCACGAAGGAGCACCCATGCCCATGAAGCGTTGGATCCTGGCGAACGCGGTGTTGGCCCTGGCGCTGGCGGCCTGCGCGTCGCCTCCGGAGTCCTCGGAGACGGCGGAGCGATCGGCACTCGAGGCGGACACCTCGCGGCGCGTGCTGTCGGAGGAAGAGCCCCACGGCATCGTGGTGGACTTCAAGGATGGCACCTCGCAGGAGGAGATCGACGCCTGGGAGGCGGAGTGGGGGTGGACCTCACGTACAACTCCGTGGAGGGGCCGCGCTCGGGCGTGGCGATCGCGCACGGGGTGGAGGACGTGGACGCGGCGCTCGAGCGCATCCGCCAGCACCCGGCCGTGGAGTCCGCCGAGCCGCTGCGCGTGTACCGGGTGCCCGTGGGCGAGGAGGCCGTGTTCGACGAGCCGGCGCCCGCGCTCGACAAGGAGGGGTTCACACCGAATGATCCCGAGTACCCCCGGCAGTGGAACCTGCGGATGATCCACATGCCCCAGGCGTGGCAGCGCAGCCACGGCAAGGGCGTGGTGGTGGCGGTGCTGGACACGGGCATCGCCTACGAGGACCACGACGACTTCAAGCAGGTGCCGGACCTCAAGGGCGTCCGGTTCAAGAAGGGGTACGACTTCGTCGACGACGACACGCACGCCAATGACGACCATGGGCATGGCACGCACGTGGCGGGCACCATCGCGCAGGCGACGAACAATGGGGTGGGCGTGGCGGGCGTGGCGTTCGAGGCGACGCTGATGCCGGTGAAGGTGCTCAACCACTTCGGCGCCGGCACGTCGGCGGACATCGCCGATGCCATCCGCTTCGCGGCGGACAATGGCGCCCAGGTCATCAACATGTCCCTGGGTGGTGGGGGCTACTCGCAGGTGATGGCGGACGCCGTGGCGTACGCCCGGAAGAAGGGCGTCACGGTGGTGGCCGCGGCGGGCAACGCGGGCCGTCCCGGGTGGAGTTCCCCGCGGCCTATCCGGGCGCGGTGGCGGTGGCCGCGGTGGGCCCGAGCGGCGTGCGCGCTTTCTACTCGTCCTATGGCCGGGAGTTGGACATCGCGGCGCCGGGTGGAGACAAGCGCCAGGGCGACGCGGGCGGCATCCTGCAGAACACGATCGATCCGCGCGACGTCTCGCGCTCCGTCTACGCCGCCTACCAGGGCACGAGCATGGCCACGCCCCACGTGGCGGCGGTGGCGGCGCTGCTCTACGCCGAGGGCGCCAGCGGACCGGACGAGGTGGAGCGGGCCCTGTTCGCGGGCGCGGCGCGCGTGGGCGGGCAGACCTGGACGGAGGAGTATGGCCATGGGCTGCTGGATGCCGAGGCGTCGCTCGAGGCGCTGGGCGGCGCGAGCTCGCGCTGGCCGTCGCTGTGGTGGGCCCTGGCGCTGCTGGCGCTGGTGCTGCTGACGCTGCGCGGGCGCGAGCGTCCGGGCTACCTGAACATCCTGCTGCGTCCGAGCTTCCTCGTGCCGCTGGTGCTGGCCACCGTGGGGGCGTTCTTCCTCCGCTCGTGGGTGGGCGGTGTCCCGGGCGCGGCGGGCGAGGTGGTGCAGGTGGCCTGGCTGCCCATTCCCGACTGGCAGCGCATCATCTTCGGCACCCGTACGGTCAGCCCGCTCTTCTACAGCGCGCTCATCCCCCTGGGGCTCTCCATCTTCGCCATCAAGTTCAAGGGCCTGCGCCCCGCGCTGAGCGGGCTCGCGCTGGGCTTCGCCGGCTTCCTCGCCTACACCGCCTGGGTCAAGGCGCCCGCGCTGGCGTGGATGCCCTTCACCTTCATGGCCCGGCCCTGGCTGGTGGTGAACGTGCTCATCTGCCTCTTCATCTCGCGCGCCATGCTGCGCCGGGAGTCGCCATGAAGCTCACCGGACGCGTGGTGTTCCGCGACATCGAGACGGGTGTCTGGGTGCTGGAGGGCGATGACGGCCGCACCTACCAGCTCGCGGGCGGGGACCGGAAGATCAAGAAGGACGGCCAGCGCATCGAGGTGCAGGGAGACGTGGACCGTGACGCGGTCACCGTCGCCATGGTCGGCCCCGTGTTCACCGTGAGCTCGTACCGCTTCCTCTGAGGCCGGCCCTCATCCCTCCAGGGCGCGCGTGAAGGACACCACGCTGCGCGTCGGGAGGAAACCCCATCTCGCGCGCGAGCTGGGACAACTGCCGCCGGAACTGCGGCTCGGGGGAAGGGACTCCTGGGTGCCCACCAGGAGCAGGTTGATGTACTCCGACGCGCCGCGCAGCATCGCGCAGTCCTCGAAGCACCCGGCGAAGGTCCGCACCCGCCACGCCACCTTCGCTGGATCCTCCAGGGCGATGTTGAGCACCGCGACGCCCCCTGGCCGCAACCGGCGCCGCACCGCCTCGAGGAAGAGCGTCTCCTTCAAGTGCTCCGGCGTCCCCTCGCCCGCGAACGCATCGAGCAGGATGAGATCATAGAGCGGCCCGCGCTCCTCCATGAAGTGGGCCGCGTCCCCGAGCTGGATGTGCAGCCGCTCGTCCTCGTGGACGTGGAAGTAGCGCCGGGCCACCTCCACCACCACGGGGTTGAGCTCCACCACGTCCACCCGCGTCCGGGGCAGGCAGCGGTGCAACAGGCGGGGGAAGGCGCCTCCTCCGAGTCCCACCACCAGGACGCGCGAGCGCCCGGGGTGAGCGCGAGCCCGGCGGCGGCCACCCGCACGTAGCTGGTGGGCACCGCCAGGGGATCGCTCTTGCGCAGCGCGCTCTGAATGGCGCCCCGGGGACTGTCGAAGCGGAGCGTGCGCAGGTCGCCCGTGTCCACCACGAACACCGTCCCGAGCGGCGAGGGCTCTTCGTGGACCACGGTGGCCGAGGACCTTGGGCTCTTGCGCGGCCTCGCCGCCCGCTGGCGGGTTCCATGCTTCGATTTCGAGTCGGACATGCGCGGGAAGAGACCTTCTCACATCAACAGGTACGACTGGGGCCGCAGTGGCTCGGGAACGGACTCACCCAGGGCCTCGAGCAGTCCGCGTTCCGCGGTCCGGGCCATGGCCAGCAGGGGCAGGCCGTTGGGCACGTGGGCGAAGGGATTCTCCAGCTCGTCTCCCAGCGCATCCAGCCCGAAGAAGGTATAGGCCAGGACGGCGGCGAGCACCGGGGCCATCCACCCGAGCAGCTCCGCCAACCCGAAGGGCAGCAGCAGGCAGAACAGGTAGGCGGTGCGGTGCAGGAGCACGGTGTAGGCGAAGGGCAGGGGTGAAGCGGATGCGCTCGCAGGCGGTCATCACCGAGGACAGCCCGCCGACGCGCTCGTTCAAGGTCTGCCAGGTGATGTCGCTGAGCCGGCCCGCACGCCGCAAGGAGGCGAGCTCCTGGGCCATCTCGCGCAGCAGCGCGTCCGGTGGGTTGATGCTGGTGCGGACCCGGGCCAGCTCGTCGAGGGCGAGGACGCGGGCGAGATTGTCGCCTTCATCGTGCCCGCGCAGATACCCGGCGAGCGCATGGGCGAAGGCGATGCCATGATGGACGAGCCGCCGGGCGTCGTGACGCCCGCGCACCGGAGTCCCCGGCACCGCGCCGTCATCGAGCAGGGCCACGGCATCCCGGGCCAGGGAGCGCAGCTCGATGATGAGCGCGCCCCACTGCTTGCGCGCCTCCCACCAGCGGTCGTAGCTGGCGTTGTTGCGAAAGCCCAGGAAGATGGAGAGCGCGAGCCCCAGCAGGGACATGGGGACGGCCGTGCTGGAGGGCAGGTGGAGCCAATCCTTCCGGATGGACAGGACCGCGAGGCAGGACATCAGCGAGATCCCCAGCACCTGGGGCAGCACGACGGGAAGCACCGAGCCGCGCAGGATGTAGAGCAACTGCCAGGCGGTGGGACGAGGGCGGATGATCATGGTGGAGAGGTGCTTCCCTGGCATACTGCGTTCCCCGCGCATGTCCACCACAGACCGAGTCCTCTTCGACAGCTCGAGATGGCCCCTGCTCTCCCTCGGGTTTCCCCGGGCCCTTTCCCCCGAGGAGTACGAGGCGTTCCTCGTGACCCTGGGCGAGCACCTCGCGCGCGCCGAGCAGAAGCTCATCCTCCTCATCGACTTGCGCCAGATCTCACGGATGTCCATGGATCAGGAGCAGCGCCAGCGTCAGTTGGCGTGGTTCAAGACGCATGAGGCCCACCTGCGCGAGCGGATCCTGGGAGCGGGAATCATCCTCGCCTCGCCCCTGGCCCGGCTGGCCCTGCGCGCCATCCTGGCGGTCCTGCCGCTGCCCACGTCCGTGCAGACCTTCTCCACCCCCGAGGAGGCCGAGCGCTGGGTGGCCGGACTCTCCCTCGGGCGGGGCGGGAGCCTGCCCGATGAGGTGAATGACGGCGGATGTCGATGGCATCCCCGCCCGGGAACATTAGTATGCGCCCCTACCTCTCGCTGTAAGGAGCCTTCACCGTGGCCGGATCCAGCCTGCTCGCCCTGATCGACGACATCGCCACCCTCCTGGACGACGTGTCGGTGATGACCAAGGTGGCGGCGCAGAAGACCGCCGGGGTGCTGGGCGATGACCGGCGCTCAACGCCCAGCAGGTCACCGGCGTCAACGCCGACCGGGAACTGCCGGTGGTGTGGGCCGTGGCCAAGGGCTCGATGCTCAACAAGGCCATCCTGGTGCCCGCGGCGCTGGCCATCAGTGCCTTCATCCCCAAGGCGGTGACCCCGCTGTTGATGGTGGGCGGTCTCTACCTGTGCTTCGAGGGCTTCGAGAAGCTGGCGCACAAGTTCCTGCACAGCCATGACGAGGACGAGGCCCACCACAACAATCTGGTGCAGGCCGTGGCCGATCCGAAGGTGGATCTCGTGGCGCTCGAGAAGGAGAAGATCAAGGGCGCGGTGCGCACCGACTTCATCCTCTCGGCGGAGATCATCGCGATCTCGCTGGGCGTCGTATCCAACGCACCCTTCATGACCCAGCTGTTGGCACTGGTGGGAGTGGCCGTGCTGATGACCGTGGGGGTCTACGGACTGGTGGGAGGCATCGTCAAGCTCGACGACGCGGGGCTCGCGCTGAGCCGTCAGACGGGCGAGGGCTCCTGGCCGCGGACCCTGCGTGGTCTGGGCGCGGGCATCCTCAAGGCGGCGCCGTTGCTGATGAAGTTCCTGTCGGTCGCCGGCACCGCGGCCATGTTCCTCGTGGGCGGAGGCATCCTCACGCACGGCATCGCTCCGCTGCACCACGCCATCGAGGACGTGGCCCACGCCGCGGGCGTGCTGGGGGCGCTCGTGTCGCCGCTGGCCAACGCCCTGGTGGGCATCCTCGCCGGCGCGCTGGCGCTGGGCGTGGTGAGTCTGGGCTCGCGCGTGCTGGGCCGTGGCAAGGAGAAGAAGTAGGCCGCGCCCCGAGCGGTGACGCTCAAAAGCCGACGGCGTCTTCTCCGGCCCCGCCGCCAAAGCCCTCGATGATGCCCCGGTTCTGCGGCACCGTGCAGGGGCAGACCTCGTAGTGGCAGGGACGGGGCGCGTCCCACAGCTTCAGCGTCCCGTCGAAGACGTTGCCCAGGTGCCCATCTCCGAAGCGCTTGCCGGGGTAGCAGGAGAAGGCGTCCCCCTTGGGATGGATGATGAAGTACTGGCTGCCCGCGTGGCACAGACGGCCCTTGAGCTGGTAGCCGCGATTCATCCGTGATGGGGACGCCATGTCCCCGAAGGCCCGGTCGATGCGCCAGCGGTCCCACCAGCCGTAGTCGGCGGGCTTGCCGTTCACGCGCATGAGCTGGGGGTAGAACTTGATGCCCGCCTGCTCGAAGCGCTCGCGGCTGGCGGCCACCTCCGGCACCTGTCTGGGCACCACCACGCCGTTGACGACGAAGGTGGCGCGCGGCCATCGGGCCAGCAGCTCCTTCACCGCGCGGGCCTTCTCGAGGAACTCCGCCTCCTCCACCTCCTCGCGGTGCAGCGAGCACGAGAAGGTGCGCAGCCGCTCTCCCGCCGCCTCGATGAAGGTGGAGATGACGCGCAGCGGGGCCGACAGGTTGGTGAGCAGCGACACCTTGTGTCCCGCCTCCGCCAGCCGCCGCGCCACCTCCGGCAGCCGCTTGAGCAGGAAGGGCTCTCCGCCGGAGATCTTGAACTCCCAGCTTCCCGGCAGTGCCGTGAGCGTGGCCAGCGCCGCCTCGAGCTGCTCGTCCGTGGGCCCGCCAATGCCCGGCATGTGCTTCTGCACGCAGTACGTGCAGCGGTAATTGCACCCGCCGACGATGTTCCAGCTCACCGTGGGACGTGGGCCGCTCATGGCAGCTCTCCCGCTTCGAGCATCTCGCGCAGATCCCTCGACGCCGCGAAGTTCATGTCGTGCTTTCCGCAGCGCGCGCAGCCCGGATAGTACTCGCCCCGGTGCAGCCGCTCGCGCACCGCCTCGTACGCCGGCGCGCGCCACACGTCCTGGAAGGCACCGTCCTTCACGTGCCCCGCCTCGATGTGCTCGCAGCAGAAGAAGACGCGCCCGTCCACGTAGACGCGGCTGTAGAGATAGCCCGCGAAGCACCCCGTCTCCTGCCCCGAGGGCCACTTGCCCGACAACTGGGCCTCGTACGCGTCCAGGTTGTGCTTCACCTTGAGCGCCTTGGCCCGCTTGCGCGCCTCGGGGATGAGCTCGCCGAGCACCTGCTGCCGCTGCTCGGTGGTGAGCGCGTGGTGCTCGGTGCCCCGAGGCACGTCTCCCACCTTGAAGGACGAGCGCGCGCCCACGTCGTGCGCGAGCTGCACCATCTGGGGCAGCTCCCGGTAGTTCACCCGGTTGATGACCTGCACCAGGTTCACGGCGGTGACGTCGCGCACCGTGCGCACGCCCTCGAGCAGCCGGTGGAAGGTCTCCGGAGGCTGGTTGGGGTGGTAGGCCACATAGGTCTCCGGAGAGGCGGAGGCCATGTTGAGCAGCAGCTGGTCCACGCCGAGCCCGCGCACCCGCTCCCAATCACACAGCGTCCCGTTGGAGATGACGGTGAGCCGCAGGCCGCGCGCCTTCACCGCGCCGATGAAGGTGTAGATGTCCGGGTGGGTGAAGGGCTCGCCACCGCCGCTGATGACGATGCGCTCGGCGCCCGTGTCGGCGCACTCGTGCACCATGCGGTGGAAGGTGGCCGCGTCCATCCGCTGCCGCTTCCACGCCACCGGCTTGGCCTGCGCCGGTCCGGCGCGTAGTTCCAGCAGGTGATGCAGTCCAGGTTGCACGCGTTGGTGACGTCCAGGTGGACCGTCTCCGGCCCGGTGCGAGGCCGGCGCTCCAGGTAGCCCTTGAGGCGCTCGCGCATCAGGTTCGGGTTCTTCATGAGAGCAGCTCCAGCAGTGCCCGCGCCGCGGCTCCGCGCCATTGCGTGCCACTTTCTCGCGAGCCCTCGCGCCCAGGCGTTGGCGCACCTCCGGCTTCATCAGCTCGCGCACCGCGCGGGTGAGCCCCTCGCGCGTCAGCGGCAGGCACGCCAGGCCCGCCCCCGCGTCCACCACCTCGTGCACGCGCTTCTCCTGGTCGTCCACCATCCGCTCGAAGGGCACGAAGACGGAGGGGATGCCCGCGTACAGCAACTCGTGGACGGCGTTGTAGCCGGCCGCCGTCACCGCCGCGTCGAAGGCCGGCAGGAAGTCCAGCGCGGGGTAGCGGCCCTGGAGCACCACCGCTCCCTCCAGCGCGGGTGGTTGCTCGCGCCACAGGGGACCCGCGCCCACCACCAGGCGCACCCCGGGCAGCTCCCGCGCCACCTGGGCCGTGAGCGTCAGGGCCCGGGCCGCCTCGGGGTCTCCACCGCCGCCGAAGGAGGCGTAGAGCAGGGTGCCATCCCGTGGCAGTCCGAGCGCCTCGCGTGCCCGGGTCCGCTCTGGCAGCTCGTGGCGCTCGCGGATGAGGATGGGGCCCACGGCCAGGGCCTTGGCGGGCTCGGGCAGCGGCCCCACCTGGGACACGTCCTCGTGGGGGATGAGGATCCGGTCATACAGCCGCAGCGAGGCCTGGAGCAGCTCGGAGCCCGCCACCTCGGCCCGCTGCTCCCGGAAGACGAAGACGTTCTTCTGGCGCCAGCGCAGCACCGGAATGAGCTCCTCGAAGGAGCCGGTGGGGTAGGTGTCCACCACCAGCACGTCCGGATCGAACGCGGAGATCGTGTTCCACGTCACCGTCTGCACCAGCTTGAGGTAGTGGCCCTTGCGCAGGCCACAGCGCTCGCGGATGGTTTTCGAGGGCAGCTTCACCGCGGCGAACCCCTCGCGGTAGATGACGTGATCGGCCTCGGACGAGGTGAGGAAGAGCACCTCGCACTCCGGCGAGAGCCGACGCAGCGCCCGGGCGATGGACACCAGGCGTGTGACGTGGCCCAGTCCCAGGCCATTGACGGCGTAGAAGACGAAGCGGGGCGCGCCCATCAGGAGTGATCCTTCCAGTCGCGCTCCTCGCGGTGTTCACTGGCCCTCTTCGCCGCCGCCTGGGTCGCGGCCTGGGTCGCGGCCTGGGCCGCCGCCGCCTCGCTCGCGCTGTCGAGATCCAGCAACCGGCTCACCCCGTAGGCCGCCAGTCCCGTCGCGAGCGCGCTTCCCGCGGCCATCGCCGCCACCTCGCCGAGTGAACGCTCCGGCGTGTACTGCCAGGCGGGCATCGTGCTCATGTCCGGATGGGGCTGGTGACGATGGGTATAGGGATCGTACCCGCGCACCTCGCTCCAGTGCTGGGTCTGGCCAGAGCTCGACCGCAGCACCTTCACGGAGGAGGCTGGCCCGCCGCGGCCATGTTCGCGCACGGGGGACACGCGAGCACGTTCGTGACCTGAGTGCCCCGCTTGAGGGGCACCTGCATCCGGAAGGACGGGTTGGCCAGGGGCGCGCGCAGAAATAGCAGCCCACGCGCTGGCCCTCGGGCAGGAAGGCCTTGTCGCCAAAGAGGCCGTGCGCATGCGCCACCGCCGCCTTCGCCGCCTCGTGCGCCTTGTCGATCCGGCGCGTCACGGCGGATCGCGACGAGGTTCCCTTCCGGAAGTCCGCCATCGATTGCCGGGCGTTCTGCTCGGCCATCGTGGCCTGGTTGAGCAGTGCCCGCAGGTCGGCATCCTCGTTCAGTCGCAAGGCATGCTCCACCTGGACGAGCGAGGCCGCGACCTGCTCCAGCCGTTCCTCCAGCGGCGCGAACTCCTCGCTCCGGGGCTGGAGGGTGGAGGTGGAAGCGCGGTGCGGGTCCTGAAGGGGCTTCGTTTTCGACAGCTGCCAGCGCATCAACAGGAAGAACAGGAGGGCCATCCCAGAGCAGACACAGAAGGACGACATGGGGTTGGCCGGCTTCTTCGACGTCTCGCCTCGAGGGACAACGGAAGGCTCGGGCGGCGGAGCGGGGGGCGTGCTGATGGACGGAGCCGGGGGCTCACTCGCGGGCGCATCCACGGACGGAGCCGGGGGCTCACTCGCGGGCGCGCTCGGCGGCGGTGCCGGCGAGAAGCCCATCTCCCGGAGCTTGTCGTCGATCTCCGCCTGCTTGTAGGCCGGGTCCAGGGTGCGCGAGTGGAGCAGGGCCTCGCGGGCCTCCGCGAAGCGTCCGAGCTTGCGCAGGGCGAGGCCCCGGTTGTACTGCCAGCGCGCCTTGTCGGGCTCGATCGCCGCGGCCTGATCGAAGCGCTCGAGGGCCCCCGCGTAGTTCTTCGCGTCGTAGAGGCGCTTGCCCTGCTCGTACACCTCGAGGGCCCGCGCGGCCGTCTTCCCCGCGGACGGCTTCGGGCTCCCGCCGCTCCCCTGCGCCAGCGCCATGGGCGCCACGACGAGCACCCCCACCAGTGCCAGGATCTTTCCTTGCTTCAAGTACCCGCTCCCTCGCGTCGGACCGGGTGGGAGTTGATACCGGAACGCGCGGTGGGGGCAATGCGTGGAAAAGACGAAGGGCGAAGGCAGCGGGAAACCCGCCCACCTTCGCCCTCGGGTGAAACCCGGACGTCGCCTCGAAGACCGCGGCGCCCTCGGGGTTCTCAGCCCTCGCGCTCCTCGCGCTTGCGGTCACGCTCGGCGCGGTAGCGATCGCCCGAGCTGAGCGCCTTCTTGCGCATGCGCACCGACTTGGGCGTCACCTCGACCAGCTCGTCGTCGGCGATCCACTCCAGCGCCTTCTCCAGCCCCATCTCGCGAGGAGGCGTGAGGATGACGTTCTCGTCGCGGCCGGCGGCGCGGATGTTGGTGAGCTTCTTCTCGCGGCAGGCGTTCACGTTGAGCTCGGAGGGGTGCACGTGCTCGCCGATGATCATGCCCTCGTAGATGGTGACGCCGGCGCCCACGAACAGGTGGCCGCGCTCCTGGATGCTGAAGAGCGCGTAGGGCACCGTCTCGCCCAGGCGGTCGGACACGATGGCGCCGTTGGCGCGCTTGGGGATGTAGCCGAACCAGGGCTCGTAGCCGTCGAACTGGCTGCTCATGATGCCCTCACCGCGGGTGATGGTGAGGAACTCCGAGCGGAAGCCGATGAGGCCGCGCGCGGGATGCGGAACTGCAAGCGGGTGCGGCCACCGCCCAGCTGGGCCATGTCCACCATGCGGCCCTTGCAGGGCCCGAGGCGCTCGGTCACCGCGCCCACGCTGTTCTCCGGCACGTCGCAGAAGAGCAGCTCCATGGGCTCGTGCAGCACGCCGTCGATCGTCTTCGTCACCGGCTCGGGGTTGGAGGCCGTCAGCTCGTAGCCCTCGCGGCGCATCGTCTCGATGATGACGGCCAGCTGCAGTTCGCCACGGCCCACCACGCGGAAGGCGTCCGGCGTCTCGGTGTCCTCCACGCGGATGGACACGTTGCGGTAGGCCTCGCGGTACAGGCGCTCGCGCAGGTTGCGGCTGGTGACGTACTTGCCTTCCTTGCCCGCCAGCGGCCCGTCGTTGACCTTGAAGATCATCATCATCGTGGGCTCGTCCACGGTGATGCGCGGCAGCGCCACGGGCCGCTCCGCGTCGGCGATGGTGTCGCCGATGGAGATGTCCTCGATGCCCGCGATGGAGACGATCTCGCCGGGGCCCGCGTCGGCGATCTCCGTGCGCTTGAGGCCCTGGAAGCCGTAGAGCTTCACGATCTTGCCCTGGGCGATCTTCCCGCCCTCGCGCATCACGGCCACGGGCATGTTGGCGGCGATGCGCCCCGCCTGGACGCGGCCCACCGCGAGGCGGCCCACGTAGTCGTCATAGTCCAGGTTGGCCACGAGCAGCTGCAACTGCTCCTGCTGCGGCGCGGGCGGAGGCGAGATGTGCGAGAGGATCGCCTGGAACAGCGGCTCGAGCGTCTTGCCCGGCACCTCCAGGCTCGTGGAGGCCCGGCCCTGGCGCGCCACCGTGTAGAGCACGGGCATCTCGAGCTGGTGCTCGTCCGCGCCCAGGTC
The DNA here is from genome assembly GCA_049060065.1 of Cystobacter fuscus. Classification (GTDB taxonomy): domain Bacteria; phylum Myxococcota; class Myxococcia; order Myxococcales; family Myxococcaceae; genus Cystobacter; species Cystobacter fuscus_B. The sequence continues at coordinate 4,772,467 of JBMEQP010000002.1, read as the reverse complement.
GATGTAGAGCGAGTAGACCTGATCCAGGATGTCCTTGGCGCGGGCGTCCGAGCGGTCGATCTTGTTGATGACGAGCACCGTCTTGAGGCCCATGCCCAGCGCCTTGCTGAGCACGAAGCGCGTCTGGGGCAGGGGACCTTCGGCCGCGTCCACCAGGAGGATGACGCCATCCACCAGGCGCAGGCCGCGCTCCACCTCACCGCCGAAGTCCGCGTGGCCCGGGGTGTCGATGATGTTGATCTGCTTTCCCTGGTAGGTGACGGCGGTGTTCTTCGCGAGAATGGTGATGCCCTTCTCGCGCTCGAGGTCGTTCGAGTCCATCACCCGCTCGGTCAGGGCTTCGTTGCTGCGGAAGATGCCCGCCCGGCGAAGCATGTGGTCGACGAGGGTGGTCTTGCCATGGTCGACGTGGGCGACGATGGCGACGTTGCGGATGTTCTCTCGGGCAATCATGGATGCGGGGGATCTGCAGGGGGAGGGCCGAGGCATGAAGCCCGGCGCAAGAAGTCGTGGTGGGCAAGGCGCCCAGGGCCCCAGAGGGCCTGATGGAACCCCTCAGAAACGCGAAGGGCGGGCGCTTATATGCCGTGAGTCCTTCCCCTGCAACGTGGCTGGACGAAAGGCATGCCGACAGCCAGCCCCTGGCCCCGGCTCGGCCTCTCGAGTCCCGCCTCCTCCCACCAGGTAGGTGTGGAGGCGATATGCCCCCGGCCTATGGGGAGGCGGCGAAATACTCGTGCTTGGAGGTGGGGAGCGCGCCGGAGGAGGCACGAGCTGGTGCTCTCTCAGGAAGCGCTCCACCCGCCGCTCGACGGTTTCCCGGTATTCCAGGGGAGCCACGTGAGTCCCCTCGGGCAGCAGGAGGAGCTCGGCCCCGGGGATGTGGGCGGCCATCCGACGTGACAGCCAGGCGGGGGTGAACTTGTCGAGCTTGCCGGCGATGACGAGGGTGGGGACGTTCACGCGCGGCAGGTGGCGCCGGGCGTTGTGGTGGGCGGCCGAGCGCAGGGTGCGCACGAAGACGACCGGGTCCATGTTGGCCAGGTGCGCGAAGTAGGGGATGAGGTCGCTCTTGGTGAGCAGCGAGCGGTTCATCTCCACGGAGAGGGCGACCTCCAGGGCCAGCGGGGTGCTGAGCAGGGCGCGGGTGAGGCGCGCCACGCGGTCCGGGAAGTGCTCCACGGTGAACCGGATGAAGGGGAAGAGCCGCTTGAGCAGCGGGCCATCGTGGAAGGTGTCCAGCAGGGTGCCGTAGCTGCCGCACACCAGCACGAGCCCCTTCACCCGCTCGGGGAAGCGACGGTGGAACTCGAGCGCCACCTGCACGCCCATGGAGTGGCCGAAGAGCACGGCCTGCTTTATGCCCGCCGCGTCCATCACCCGGTTGAGGTCATCGCAGGTATAGGACAGGCCGATGCGGTTGCGCTTGTCCGGCACGCCCGAGCGGCCATGGCCCCGGTAGTTCCAGCGCAGCACCCGGTGATGGCGCGCCAGCGCGGGCTCGAGGTACTTCCACACGAAGCCGTCGCAGCCCAGGCCATCGCACATCACCGCGCCGGGCTCTCCCGTCCCACTCACCTGGTAGTACAGCGCCGCCCCATCGGGAACGGTGAGGAAGTCCTGCCGGAAGAGATCGCTCATGGTGTCATGCGTCCGCCTCGGCGTCGGGAGGAAGTCCCGCGTCGAGGCCGTAACGGGCGATCTTCAAGATAAGGTTGGAGCGGCTGATGCCAAGCTCCCGGGCCAGCCGGCTCTTGTTATTCCCAGTACGCAACAGTCCCTGGTGGATCATCTCCCGCTCGAGTGCCTCCACGGCCTCGTGCAGGCTGCCGGTGAGGCGAGGGAGGGGAGAGGACGAGCCCCCGGGCGACACCGCGTCGCGGATGCGGCTGGAGATGAGGTCGGCGGGCAGCAGTTCCAGATCTCCGCCGAGCACGAGCAGCCGCTCCATTTCGTTCTCCAGCTCGCGCACGTTGCCCGGCCAGGCATAGCGGCCGAGCAGGGCGAGCGCCTCGGGGGACAGGCCGCGGGCGCGCTGGCCCTCGCGGTGGTGCTTGCGCAGGAAGTGATCCACCAGGAGCGGCAGATCGTCCCGGCGCTCGCGCAGGGGCGGCAGGTGCACGCGGATGACGTTGATGCGGTAGTAGAGGTCCTCGCGGAACTCGCCGCGCTTGACCATCTCCCCCAGGTCTTTGTGGGTGGCGGCGACGACGCGCACGTCCACCTCGCGCGGCTGGGTGCCGCCCACGGGCAGGAAGGTGCCTTCCTGGAGCACGCGCAACAGCTTCACCTGGAGCGCGGGCGACATGTCACCCACCTCGTCGAGGAAGAAGGTGCCGCTGTCGGCCGTCTCGAACAGGCCCTTCTTGTCGCGCACCGCTCCGGTGAAGGCGCCGCGCATGTGGCCGAACAGGGCGCTCTCCAGGAGGTTGTCGTTGAAGGCCGAGCAGTTCTGCACCACGAAGGGCGCGTTGCGCCGGGGGCCGTTGTCGTGGATGGCGCGCGCCACCAGCTCCTTGCCCGTGCCCGACTCGCCGTTGATGAGCACGGTGGCCTCGGAGTTGGACACCTTCTCCAGCACCTTGAAGATTTCCTGGAGCGCGGCCGAGCGGCCGATGATGTGCCCGAAGCGCGCGTTCGCGCCGCCACGGGCGGGCGCCTCCAGGGCTCGCTCCTGCTCGCGGGTGCGCTCGGCCTCGTAGGCGGCGATCTCCCCGGTGCCGTACTCGAGCAGCACGGTGAGCTTCTCCAGGTTGTCGTCATCCAGCACGAGCAGCCGCTCCACGGCGCGCTCCACGTCCAGCGCCGTGGGTTGCAGCTCGCGCAGCCGCGCCCGAGCCCCTCGCGCGCGCTCGGCGTCAGGGGCTCGCGCAGCAGGCCCTCGACGAAGAGGAACCCCTCGTACTCGTCCTGCACGTACAGCGGCGCGGCCACGAGGCTGAACTGGAGATGGCAGGGCTGCACGATCGCCCGGCGCAGGCGCCGGTTGCCCAGGAACTGCTCGTGCAGCTCGCGCACCGATTGGTTGCAGCGCCGCAACCCCTCGCGCGAGCCGCGCGCGAGCCGGCAACAGGCACTGGCCGCGGAGGCGATGGCCTCGCCCCGGTTCCAATCCAGCACCTGCCCGTGCCGATCCGCGAAGTGCAGCTCCGCGCGCCACCACTTGCGGATGATTTCCCGCAGCATGATGATGCTCTGAAGGTTCTGGTGACGCTCACGGTCCATTTGCCGTGGCTTGGGAATGTTCAACAAGAGGAGACCTTGAGCCCGCGAGGTTCGTCGATTCTACCCACTGGCGCCCCCACGTGTGGGCGCGGTGGACTACCCTGCACCCGTGACTCCTCCTCGTCATCCGCACGCAGCGTCCTCCCATGACCATGATCACTCGCACGAAGAGGCGTGTGGTGGCCATGGGCACGGCCATGGACACGGTCATGGACAACCCCGAGACCCCGCCTCGTTCCTTGAAGGAGGAGCGGCGCAAGGACCGCGACCGCCTGCTCGTCGCGCTGGCGCTCACGGGCACCATCGCCGTGGCGGAAGCGGTGGGGGGCTGGCTCACCCGCTCGCTGGCCCTGCTGTCGGACGCGGGCCACATGCTCACCGACATCAGCGCGCTGGGCCTGAGCCTGCTCGCCCTGTGGTTCTCCGGCAAGCCGGCGGACCAGAAGAAGACGTACGGCTACTACCGGATGGAGATCCTCAGCGCGCTGCTCAACGGCGTGCTGCTGCTGGCCATCACCGTGGGGATCGTCCTGGAGGCCTGGGAGCGCTTCCGCTCGCCCACCGAGGTGAACCTGGGGCCCATGGCGGTGGTGGCCACGGTGGGCCTCATCGCCAACCTGCTGGCCCTGAACTTCCTGCACCACACGCACTCGATGAACGTGCGCGGCGCCTTCCTGCACGTGCTGGGCGACACCCTGTCGAGCGTGGGCGTGCTGGTGGGCGCGGGGGTGATGTGGCTGACGGGCTGGTACGTGGTGGACCCGCTCATCTCCGTGCTCATCTCGGTGGTGATCGTGGTGGGGGCGGTGCGGCTGGTGCGCGACGCGGTGGACGTGCTGCTCGAGGCCGTGCCCGCGCACGTGGACATGCCCCAGGTCAAGGAGCTGCTGCTCAAGGTGCAGGGCGTGCGCGACGTGCATGATCTGCACGTGTGGACGATCGCCAGTGGGATGTACGCGCTCTCGGCGCACCTCGTGGTGGCCGACCCCAAGGTCAGCAACAACGACGACATCCTCTCGGCGGTGAAGCACGAGCTGCTCGAGCGCTTCAAGATCGATCACACGACGATCCAGATCGAGAGCGAGACCTACGCCCACGTGGGCGAGGTGCACTGAGCCCGGGGCCACCGGGGGCCGGTACCGGGAGGACCCCAGGCTTCGGGTCCTCTTCCGGCACCGGCTCCGGTTCACCTCACGCCCGACCGGCGGCCCGGCGCCCGCGGCGGGACACCGCGTCGACCGAGGCGGCCACGAGCAGCACGCTGCCCGTCACCATGAACTTCACCGACGAGGAGAAGGCCAGCAGATCCATGCCGTTGGCGATGGAGCCGATGACCAGCGCGCCGAGAATCGCCGACCAGGCCGAGCCGCGCCCGCCGAAGAGGCTGGTGCCGCCGATGACCGCCGCGCCAATGGAGTTGAGCAGCACGTCGCCGCTGCCCGAGGACTGATTGACCGCGAGCAGACGCGAGGCGGCGAGCATGCCGCCGGCGGCCGCCAGGGTGGAGCCCATCGCGAAGATGGTGATGCGGATGAACTCCACGCGGATGCCCGCCCGGCGCGCCGCCTCGGCGTTGCCGCCCACGGCGAACACGTGACGGCCAAAGCGCGTGTTGCGCAGCAGCAGCTCCAGCGCCACCACCACGCCCGCGAAGATGAGCGTGGCCAGGGGCAGGCCGCGGTCTTGCGTGAAGATGCTCACCGCCGCCACCACCGCGCCGCAGATGATGACCATCCGGATGGCCACGTTGCGCAGGGGCGCCTGGACCAGTCCCAGCGTCGCGCGCCGCCGCCGCTCCAGGAGCACGCTGCCCACGTAGGTGCCGATGATGACCGCCACGATCGCCCACGACGCGGCAGTGGAGAAGAACGTCGAGGTCAGCCCGGTGATGACCGGATCGTACAGGTTCACGCTGCCGGTGGAGCCCAGCACGGAGAACAGCGCGCCCTGCCGGCGAGCGAGCCCGCCAGGGTGACCACGAAGGAGGGCACCTTGAAGCGTGTCACCCACGTGCCCTGGAAGGCGCCGATCGCCGCGCCCGTGGCGAGCCCCGCGAGCAGCGCGGGCACCGCCGGCACGTGCATCTTCACGTTGAGGATGGTCATCACCGCGGCGGCCGGCCGCTCACCGCGCCCGCCGACAGGTCCGTCTCCCCGAGCAGCAGGATGAGGACGATGCCCGCGGAGATCATCCCCATGGCGGAGATCTGCAGCATCAGGTTGGTGAGGTTGATGGCCGACAGGAACCGCTCGTTGGCCGGTAGAAGATGATCCAGATGGCGCTCAGGCCGATGATGACGGGCAGGCTGCCCAGCTCACCCTGGGAGACGCGGCGGCGGAACCTCGCCCACGCCCCGGCCGGCCCGGCGCGTCCTGGATCAACCGGGGGTCGATCGCGGATTGATTCACGGAGCTCATGCTTCCTCCATCTTCAGCGTGCTGGCGACCTGCGCGGGGCGGGCTCCGGTGATGGCCGCGACGACATCCACTTCCTTCACGTTCTTCACATCGAAGGTGGCCACGCGCTTGCCCAGCCGCATCACGATGATGCGGTCGGCTACCGAGAACACGTCCATCATGTTGTGGCTGATGACGACCACGCCCAGCCCCTGCTCACGCAGCCGCCGGATGAGATCGAGCACCTGCCGGGTCTGCGCCACGCCGAGCGCCGCGGTGGGCTCGTCCAGGAGCACGACCCGGGGCGAGCCCATCATCGCGCGCGCCACGGCGATGGTCTGCCGCTGACCACCCGACAGCGCCGCCACCTGGGTGCGCACGCTGGGGATGCTCACCGCCAGCGTCTTGAGCAGCGACGAGGCGCGCTGCTCCATGGCCGTCTCGTCGAGCCACCCGACGGCGTTCGTCTCCTCGTGCCCGAGGTAGAGATTGCCCACCACGTCCAGATTGTCGCACAGCGCGAGGTCCTGATACACGGTGGCGATTCCGAGCGCCGACGAGCGCTTGGGTGTTCCAAGCGTCACGGGTTTTCCATCGAAGAGGACCTCTCCCTCGTCGATGGGGATGCTGCCCGAGATGATTTTGACAAGGGTTGATTTTCCCGCCCCGTTGTCTCCCACCAGGGCCACGACCTCACCCGGGTGGACCTCGAAGTCCACCTGGCTGAGGGCCTGTACGGCCCCGAATCGCTTGGAGATGTTGCGGAGCGCCAGCAGCGCGGTCGCCGTCATGGGTGTCTCGTGTCCTTACTGCAGCTGCGCCTGCGCACAGGCCGCCTGGAAGGAGCCCTCGCAGATCTGCGCCGTCGTCCAGAAGCCATCGGCCACGATGGTGGACTTGATGTTGTCCTTGGTCACCGCCACCGGCGTGAGCAGCACGGAGGGCACGTCCTTCTGACCGTTGTTGACCTTGCCGTTGACCTTGCCCGCCGGGGGCTGGCCACCGCGCGCGAGCGCCACCGCGAGCTCCGCGGCCGCCTCGGCCTCGGCCTTGATCGCCTTGTAGATCGTCATGAACTGCTCACCGGCGACGATGCGCTGGATGCCCGCGAGCTCCGCGTCCTGGCCCGTCACGGGGGGCAGGGGGTTGATGCCCGCGGCCTTCATCGCGGCGATGGCGCCACCCGCGGTGCCGTCGTTGGCGCAGTACACGCCGACGATCTTGTCCTTGCCCAGCTGGGTGATGGCCTGCTCCATCTGCTGCTGCGCCTTGTCCGGGCTCCAGTCCGGCGTGTCGTACTCGGCGCCGATCTTCACGCCGCTGCCGTCCAGCACGCTGTGCGCGCCGGCCTTGAACATCGCCGCGTTGCTGTCGGTGGGCGAGCCGTTGATCATGACGATGGTGCCGCCCGCCTTGCCGTCCGCCTTGAGCTTGTCCGCGAGCGCCTGGCCCTGCAGCTTGCCCACCTTCTCGTTGTCGAAGGAGATGTAGTAGTCCACGTCCGCCTGGGCGATGAGGCGGTCATAGCTGATGACCATCGCCTTGGACTGGCGCGCGCGCCCCACGATGGCCGCCGCCGACGCCGCGTCCACCGGATCCAGCACCAGCACCTGGGCGCCGTTGGTGATGGCCGCCTCGGCCTGGTTCTGCTGCTTGGCCGCGTCCTGATCCGCGTTGCTGTAGATGACCTCGCACTCGGCGCACAGCTCCTTCACCTTGCGCTCGAAGTTCGGCCGGTCGTGCGACTCGTACCGCGACGTCTTGGACTCGGGCAGCAGCAGGGCGATCTTTGCTCCCGCGGGCTTGGCCGGGGCACCGCCGCCCGCCGGGGCGGTCTCCTTGTTGTCCTTGCAGCCCGGAGTCAAGAGCAGCAGGGCCGCCAGCGCGGAGGCGCCGAATGGGGGAAGTAGCGCATGTTCACTTGTGCCTCGTTCTTGTGAAAAAACCGTGTCGGGAGCGACAAAGGCGCGCGCATCCTCCCTGTCCCCTCGGGCCGCTGCAAGTCATAGTCCCATGCCGCGGTGCGGCGTAGGGTCGCCGAATCCGTCCGGAAGTAGACTCTCTCGAAAGTTGATGCCCCTCCCCGACACTTCCCCTCCAGACGTGCCCCGGCTTTCTGGTTCGTCGGGTTGTCGCTGCTCGCGCTGGCCGCCTGCGCCCGGCTCGCGGACGCGCGCAACGTCTTCGCCGGGGAGCACGTGGAGCTGGTCGCCACCGACTCGCACTACTACGTGCGTTTCGCCCACCTCCAACAGGCCGCCTTCCCCCGCTTCGCGCCCTTCGATCCGTACATCAACGCCCCCACCGGCGCGTCCATCATCTGGCCCCCCTGCACACCGGCTCGTGGCCCTCTTCCTGCGGCTCGGCCCCGAGGCCCCCGAGCGCGCCGCCGCCTGGGTGGATCCGGTGCTCTCGCTCTGCGGGTTGGCCTTGCTGTCACTCCTGGTGAGACGCTGGCGTGGCGAGGCCGTCGCCCTCGGGGTGCTCGCCCTGCTGGCCCTGGTGCCGGCGGCGGTGGAGGCGGGGGCGCTGGGCAACGCGGACCACCATGTCCACGAGCCCTTCCTCGCCGCCCTCTGCGCGCTGCTGCTCGGCCAGGCGCTGAAGACGCGCGGCGTCGCGCTCGGTGCCGTCACCGGCGCGGTGCTGGGACTCGCGCCGCTGCTCACCACCAGCGGCTTCGTCCTGCTGCCGGGCCTCGCCGCCTCGCTCCCCGTCGCCGCGTGGCTCCAGCGCGAGCGGGTGGGGGCGGGCGTGGGCCGGGTGGGGCTCGCCCTGGGCGTGGGGAACGCCGGGGTGCTGGCCCTGGGCGTGGCGTTGTTCGGTGAGCCCCGGTCGCTCGCCTACCACGGCCTCACCGCCTTCGCGCCCCTGCTCGCCCTGGGGCTGTGGTGCGGGGCCTCGGGACTGGCCCTGCTCCTGGAGCGCCGCCGCGGCGGGTGGCTGGCGCTCGGCCTCGCCGTGCCGTGTGCCGTGCCGCTGCTGCCGGAGCTGTCCCGGGCCGGCACCACCTGCGATTGGGGGATCCACTCCTCGCCGTCGTCATGGAGTCCACGCCGCTGTGGAAGGATCCGGAGTTCGCCGGACAGCTGCTCGGCCCGGTGCTGGTGCTGCTGCCGGTGGGGCTCGTCGCCGGGAGCGTGCGGGCCTGGAGGAGCGGGACGCGAGCGCCGCTCCCCTGGTGCTTGGCGCGCTGTCGCTCGGCGCCGCCGCGCTGCTCCAGGCCCGCTTCTCCCAACCGCTGATGGGGTGCGCGGCCCTGTGTGTCGCGGTGGGGGGAGGGCCTGTGGCGCGGCGCGGCCCCTCGCGTCCGGCGTGTCTCGGCCGCCGCGTTGGCGCTCGCGGGACTGCCGCTGCTCGCCGGAGCTCTGCCGCACCCGCGACAACCCGACGCCAGTCCTGTTGCCCGCGTGCGCTCCACGATGGAGTGGATGCGCGAGCACACGCCCGAGCCCTCGCCGCCATGGGACGTGGGTGTCCGCCCGGCGTGGAGTGTCATCGCGCCCTATGACATGGGGCACCTGCTGGTGCTGTGGGCCGAGCGCCCCGCGGTGGCCACGCCCTTCTCCCAGGTGCCGGTGCACCAGGAGGCCAATGCCCGGGCCAGCGCGGTGCTCGGCGCCACGTCCGAGGAGGAGGCCTATGTGCTCGCGCGGGCGTCGTCCGCGCGCTACCTCCTGCTCACGCCCATGGACGGGGTGCTGGGACGCCCCGAGGTGAAGCTGTCCGAGACGCTCGCCTTCTGGCTGCGGCAGCACGCGGGGCTCGCCACGGGGACGTGGGCCGCGAGTACGCGCTTCCGGCTCGTGCATGACTCGGTCGAGTCGCGCCGCCAGCATCCGGATCTGCCCCATGCCCGCGTGTTCGAGGTGGTGCCCGGAGCCGAGCTGCGCGGCCGGTGCGCGCCCGGCGCGTCCGTGACGGCCACGTTGGAGTTGGAGACGGGGCGGGGTGGAACGCCCGGTACGAGCCCCGGGCCACCGCGAGTCCGGAGGGTGGCTTCTCGCTGCGCGTGGCCTATCCAACGGACCGGGATACCCGCGAGTCCGATGTGCTCGCCCGGGGCGCATACCGCGTTCAATGTGAGGGAGGCGGAGGCACCGCCCGGGTGTCCGAGCGGGCCGTGCGCGAGGGACAGGCGGTGGACGTGGAGGCGTGACGGCCGGGCGCCTCGGGAAGGAAAGGAGGCGGATGGAGCCACTCATCGTGACCTTGAAGCTCGACGCGGACACTTTCGCCCGCTTCGACCGACTGCGCCGGGAGCACTTCCCGGCGAAGCTCAACCACCTCTCCGCGCACCTGACGCTGTTCCACCATCTGCCCGGGGAGGAGCGGGGCAGGGTGGAGGCGGACCTGCGCGCGGTGGCACCCACGGCCGCGGTGGAGTTGCAGGTGACGGGCCTGCGCTCCCTGGGGCGAGGGGTAGCGTTCGAGATGGCCTCGCCGCCATTGAATTCCTTGCGCGCGGAGCTGGCCCGGCGATGGGCACATTGGTTGACGCCCCAGGATCGGCAGGGATTCCGCCCTCACGTGACGGTGCAGAACAAGGTCACCCCGGAGGAGGCCCGCGCCTTGAAGGCTTTGCTGACGGCGGACTTCTCGTCCTTCACGGCGCGAGGTGAGGGCTTTCAATTGTGGCGCTACCTGAATGGGCCCTGGGCCTTGGAGGCCGAAGTGCCATTCCTTATCCATCCTGTTTGAACGACAGTCTTCAGGGCTGGCTGGATTGAGGCAATCGGTCCCGTTTCTTTGCAGTGGGAAGATAGCATTTGCCTTGGTACTCCGCCTGGAGTTCCGTGCATGGAGGCCGCCGGGCGAGTTCCAGCCAGCAACCACCATTGATCTCCACTTCGCCCACCTTGGGCCTACAAGGAGCTGTTGCCTGATCCTTGAAAGGCTTCGAGGGCAATGGGTATGCGATGAGTCCCTCGTACAACTCATCGACATTGGCCAGATGGGGTTCATTGACCTCTGGGATGTCGGTCAGTGTTGTTGGCTCGGCCAGAGTCTGTGTTCGTGCGTATTCAGCATCCCTCGCCTCGTGGAGCCAGAACCCCAGGGTGACCACGGCCAGTCCCGCGACAGCGAACCCCTCCAGGAACTTCCGAGTTGGCGAGCACGTTCCGTCCACCGCCTGGCGAATCCCGCTGAGCCTCGTGCGAGGTGGGCTTGAACCTGGGTGCTGTTCTCCACGCGTTCGACCGAGGCCGCCATCAGGACGAGGATGTTGGCCAGCTCCGACACCCGAGCCGTGGAGGGCGCCTGTTTGACCTCTAAAGTCACTCGGGTGGGTGTCGGCCGGCAGGTGAGTTGTACTCGCCACGGGCCTTCGGGCTGCCAGTCCACGTGCTCACCCAGTCGCAGCATCAAGGCCGCCGTCCCCGAGCCCACATGCCGTGCCTCGTAGAGGAGGCCCAGGTCCGGACCTACCTCTTCGCACCTCCTGACAAGGTGGAAGGGTCCCATCCATCCACCCGCGATGCTCTTCCCGTCCGCCACGCGTCCTCCTTACTTTGGAAGTAGGCACGTCGTAGCAGATGATCGGACGTGACTCAAGAGGTCACGGCGCGTGGCCGTCCGGAGAGGTCATGTCGCGTGGCTACCCGGGCTCGAGGGCCCAGGTCCCTTCTTCCCATCGCTTGAGTGCTTGCCCGGCTTCGAAGGGCACCAGGCCTTTCCTGGCAACCCGAACTCGCGCTGGGCTTCATGGGATTGTGTGCTCAGCCACTTCCGCACGGTTAGCGTATACGAATGTGTAATGTCGTAGCGGATTGACGAGTAGATCGCGACGGGCACCAACGCCGCCTTCGCGGGCTGCTGCTGCCCGGCTCGGCGCCTCGCGCTTCCCCACCTGCTGAGCGTCCAGTTGCTCATGCCCAACTCCTTCGCCGCTTCCTCCACGCGCACCCCTGCTGCTGGCGCGCTCGCACGTACTCCAGCGCCTCCTGTCTCTGATCCTCCGACAACCCCATGCGTCCTGAAAATGGGGCCTTGCCTCCCAACCCTATGGGGGATGGACAATCCCCGGCTCACGCCCCTTGGGAGCTCTGAGGGGCAGGAGGAGTCGGTCATGCGTCAGCTCGTCACCCAGGCCCTGTGCCTGCTGCTGATACCGATGTTGGCTCGAGGCGCCCCGCCCGGCCGGGGGGCACTCGAGCCCGTTGAGGTGCGCGAGTACGACGGCGGCTGGGGGCGCAAGGGGGTCCAGCTCATCTTCAAGAGGCTCTCGCCCGACCAGGACGAGGCACCGCTGACCCGGGAGGACGGGCGGGCCATCCGTGAAGCCTTCGAAGCGAAATACGGCAAGAAGGAGCCACTGCCTCCGCCACGGTACCCAGAGGGGACATGGGTCGCGAGTGTGGGGACACGACTGGTCAGCACTGTCGCTCCAGAGTGGCAGGAGACGATTCGCAAGGACTATGAAGAGCTTTTCGGGAAGGGGCCGTCTACCTTCGTGTTGCCAGCCAACCTGGAAAACAGCCGCTTCTTCCAGGCGCTGAGGCTCTCCCCTCCGTATATGGGAGAGGGCGCGCACGAGGCGGCCGAGGAGCTGTTCAACTCACCCGCCTTCATTGTATCCCTGACTGTTTCCATGGGTTTGTATCTCTGGGCTCTTGTTGCACCCGAGCCCCTTCTGAGCAAGGGGGTCGTGGCGGCTGTCACGATATGGCTCTTGGTCACGTATGGCGCCACGGAAATCATGAACGTGGCGATGGCGGTCAAGCAGCTGTACCAGGAGGCCGAGGCGGCGCGGAACTTCGAGCAGCTGGACAAGGCCGCCCAGAACTTTGGCCCGAAGATTGGCGGCACGGCTCTGAGAGTCCTTGTGACGATAGCTCTGGGGCGGTTGGCGGGGAAACTGCCGCAGGTGCCCAAGGCGCCGGGTGGAGGTGGGTTGTGGGCAAGGCTTGGCACGCCTCGGTACGCCCTGACGAGAAATGTCACGCTGCAGGGGGCTCCGGTCATGCAGGGGGCCGGTGCGCAGGTGGCGGTGGTGGCCGGAGAGGCAGCGGCTGCAGAGACCTCTGTGGCGAACGGGACGGTGCTGCTCATGGGGGCGCTGTTGGGCACTGAGGCCTCCGCAGTCAAGGCAGCCATCAAGGCCGCTCGGACAACGGGGGGCTGCCGAGAGGATAACAGCAAGGGCGACGCTCCGGAACATCACGTGGCGACCAACAAGAACGACATCGCCGAGGTCAGAGGTGGCCCTTGGACTCCACAGTTTGAGCTTCTCTTCGAGCAAGCCGGCATGAGTCTCAACGATCCAGCGAATAGGCTCTTTGTCATCGACCACAAAGGTCCTCATCCCGAGGAGTACCACCAGAAGGTTTACAACAGGCTGAGAGCTGCACTCAGGAAATGTGGGACAACGATCGAATGTAAGGCGAATTTGACCGAGGCGCTCAACGAACTCGCGAGCGAAATCTGCAAGCCAGGATCGGCTCTCAACAACCTCGTCACAAAGAAACCATGAGCATGAAATCCAGACATTACGACATGCGGGGTGATGTGCATGTTCCGGGACGATGGTACATCCAAGGACCCCTCGATACTCAGGGGAACAGAATCATTCCCTGGGAACTCGAACAAGGGAGGCCTGTAAATCTGGAAGGCATGCCACTCCTGTCTGTGCGCTACCCCGGGCTAGCGCTCGATTATACGGAGTCAGCGTCTGCAACTATTGTGAGTCGTCGTTTTGTCTACCTTTGCGAACGGTTGGGAATTCAGAGCGAGGTACAGTTCATCCCGGCACGGGTGGAAGGCCAGCGGAACCGTACTTCATCCTCAATGCGCTCCGCATCATCCGGTGCGTTGATGAGGCTCGATGCGAAGAAATTGCCTTCTGGGAGCCCAGGCACGGGGATCCCGAAAGGGTAGGTCACTACCGTAACGTCGCCGGTCTGAAGATTGATCCAACGAAAGTGGAAGACGCCAATATCTTCCGTCCATGGGGCTGGACGGTGGTGCTGATCGTCTCCGAGCGCGTCAAACTGGCCATGGAGAAAGAAGGCCTCACCGGCGCCAGGTTCATCGAAGTGTAGCTGGGGCCTTCCGCACCGAGCAGCTCCCCGGCCGGTCCGCTCGCATGCGGATGGAGATTCCTCCTGGCTTCCCCATCCTCCCTCGGCTCCCGCCCCCCGGGTGCAACCCCCCGGGCCGCTGCCCCTGTCCGGCGGTGAACCCGACCCCCGTACGGGCGTACGGGTACGGGGCTGAACGGAAGCGCTACGGGAATGTTGCAGCGGACCCGGGGAAGATGATTCTCCGCGCCGGATGAACGTACTCGACAAGGTACTGACGTTGCGGCCGACGAGCGTGGTGAGCCGGCTGGGCCCCGCCTCGCGGCTGCCCGTGCTCAGTCCCCGCGAACTCACCCAGGCGCTGGAGAACGCCCCGGCGGCGCTGCCGTGCCTGCCCGTGCCCGCCCGGCCCATGCTGCCCGGCCTGCTCGCCGCCGCCCGGGGCGAGGACGCCGTGCTCGGGCTCGTGTGCCCCCATCCCCTCGCGGACCGGGGCGCCGCCGAGCGCTTCGTGGCGGCCGTGCAGGAGGTCGCCGAGGCCGATGGTCACGCGCGCCCGCTCTTCCTCCAGGCGGGGCCGGTGCGCGTGCCCGGTACGGCTCCGGCGAGCCTGGCGCCCGTGAAGGACGGGCTCTTCCGGCTCGTGGACACCGGCTTCTCCCTGGTCGCGCTGGACGTGTCGCGGCTGCCCGCCAGCGGCGCGGTGGAGGCGGTGCTCCGGCTGTCGGAGACGTTGGTCGAGCGCGAGTTCGCCCTGGAAGTCTCCCTCCCGGGCGGCCCCGAGGGCGAGGAGCTGGAGGGCGCGCGCATCCTCCTGGAGGGGCTGGCGCCGCGGATGCCGGGCCTGCGCTTCCTGCGCATCTCCGAGTCGGTGCTCGGCGAGGAGGTGCAGGACGTGCAGTTCCTGCGCTCCCTGGTGGACCTGGCCGGGCAGTACGGGCTGGGCATCTCCGTGGGCGAGGCGGGGCGGCGCTCCACGCGGGTGCTGCCCACGTACGTGGCGGCGGGGGTGAAGAAGGTGGAGTGCGCGGCGCCCTTCGAGCGCCTGGCGCTGGCCATCTGGCCCGCCGCCGAGCGCGAGGGCCTGGAGCAGAAGGCGCGCAAGGCCGGACTGACGCCGGGGGAATTGCTGGGGGTGCTGGGTGGACAACTGTCTCCGTTGGAGCCCGCGGACGCCTCGCGGCTCGAGGCGCTCACGTTCGCCGAGGCTTCCGAGGTATTGGAGTCCCTGGGCGCGAGCCGGACGGGCTGGAAGTCCATGCTCTTCCTCGCCGAGAACCGGGGAGATTGATGCGGATTGTCGCGGGCAGTGCGAAGGGACGGCCCTGGCGGGCCCCAAGCCGACCTCCAAACATATCCGCCCCACGGCGGATCGCGTGCGCGAGACGCTCTTCAATGTGCTCGGCCAGTGGTTGGAAGGGCAGCGGGTGTTGGACCTGTACGCCGGCACGGGCGCGCTGGGCCTGGAGGCCGTGTCGCGCGGGGCCAAGGGCGTGGTGCTGGTGGACTCGGATCGCGAGGCGCTCGCGTTGTGCCGCGCCAACACCGACACCCTGGGCTTCTCGGCCCGGGTGGAGGTGCTCGCCCAGCCGGTGGCGCGCGCCCTGGAGACGCTCGGCCGCAGGGGAGACCGCTTCCAGCTCATCTTCGCCGACCCGCCCTACGCGGCGCGCGTGGTGGAGACGGTGCTGGAGGGACTCTCGGCCCACCAACTACTCGCCGAGGGGGGCACCGTGGTCATCGAGCACGACAAGCGCGAGCCCGCGCCCGAGGCCCACGCGGGCTTCACCCGGGTGGATCAGCGGCGGTTCGGCGACACGTTGGTGAGCTTGTTCCGCATTGCTTGACCCGTTGCCGGGGTGCGTCGAGACTGCGCCGACATGCGTATCGCCATCTATCCAGGCTCGTTCGATCCACTGACCAACGGGCACTTGAGCATCATCCATCGCGCGCTGCAGATGTTCGATCGGGTGATCGTCGCCGTGGCGGTGAACCCGAAGAAGACACCGCTGTTCACCGAGGAGGAGCGCAAGGCGCTCATCCGCGAGGCCTGTCCGGACCCGCGCGTGGAGGTGGATGCCTTCCATGGCCTGCTGGTGGACTACGCCAAGGCGCGTGGGGTGAACGTGCTCCTGCGCGGCCTGCGGGCCGTGTCGGACTTCGAATACGAGTTCCAGCTCGCGAACATGAACCGCAAGCTCGCGCCCGGCGTGGAGACGGTCTTCATGATGACGGGCGAGGACTATTTCTACGTGTCGTCGAACCTGGTGCGCGAGGTGGCGCTGTTCGGCGGAGACGTGGAGGGGCTGGTGCCTCCCGGGGTCTTCCAGGCCCTGCGCGCCAAGTACACGAAGAAGTAGGGCAGGGTGCCCACCGCCGTTGTCTCCACCGTTTTCCCTCTCTTTTCCCAGGTCGATCATGAACCTCGCGAACCGGCTCAAGGCCATCAAACCGTCCCCCACGCTCGCCCTCAACGCGAAGGCCAAGGCGCTGGCGGCCCAGGGCGTGGACGTGGTGAGCTTCGCCGCGGGCGAGCCCGACTTCGACACGCCCGACTTCATCAAGCAGGCGGCGATTGACGCCCTCAACAAGGGCTTCACCAAGTACACGCCCACCGCGGGCATCCCCGAGCTGCGCGAGGCCATCTGCGCCAAGCTCGAGCGCGACAACCACCTCACCTTCGCGCCCGAGCAGGTGCTGGTGTCGGTGGGCGCCAAGCACTCGCTCTACAACATCTTCCAGGCGCTCCTGAACGAGGGGGACGAGGTCATCATCCTGTCGCCCTACTGGGTGAGCTACCCGGACATGGTGCAGCTGGCCGGGGGCAAGCCCGTCATCATCGAGACGCGCGAGGAGGACGGCTTCGCGCCGGACCCCGAGGCCATCCGCAAGGCGCTCTCGCCGCGCACCAAGGCGCTCATCATCAACAGCCCGAGCAACCCCTCCGGCGTGGTGTTGTCGCGCGACACGCTCGCGAAGATCGCCGACGCGGTGCGCGGGCATGAGTGCCTGCTGGTCAGCGACGACATCTACGAGAAGCTGCTCTACACGGGCGAGTTCGCCAACATCGGCAACGTGGCGCCGGATCTGGTGCCGCGCCTGGTCGTCGTCAACGGCATGAGCAAGGCCTTCTCCATGACGGGCTGGCGCCTGGGCTACACGGCGGGGCCCAAGTGGCTCATCGCCGGCATGCAGATGATCCAGGATCAGTCCACGTCCAACCCCTCGTCCTTCTCGCAGAAGGCCGCGGTGGCGGCGCTCAAGGGCCCGAGTCCATCTTCGAGCCCATGGTGAAGGAGTACCGGGCGCGGCGGGACATGGTGGTGGAGCTGCTCAACTCGTTCGACGGCGTGCGCTGCCGCTCGCCCGAGGGCGCCTTCTACGTGCTGCCCAACATCTCGGGTCTGTACGGGCGCTCGTACAAGGGCACGCCGCTGCAGGGCTCGCTCCAGGTGTCGGAGATCCTCCTCAACGACTTCCGGATCGCCGCGGTGCCGGGCGCGCCCTTCGGCGTGGACGCGAACATCCGCCTGAGCTTCGCCACCTCGCGCGAGCTGCTGCAAAAGGGCCTGGAGCGCTTCCGGGAGTTCACCGCCTCGGTGCGCTGAGGCGGCGCGGGGCCCCCAGTGCGAGGGGGGCCGCCCACCTTCAGTCCGTGTAGGCGAACGCCTTCCAGCCGTCCTCGGTCTGCCGGTAGAGGATGATCGCCGCGTGCCCCGAGAGGTTGGCCACGGCGGCGTACACCTCGGTCCCCCGCGGGATGATGGCCCCCAGCCGGGCGGGGGGCTTGCCGTACTTCCTCTCCAGCTCCGCGTAGGGCAGCACCTCGATGTCGTACAGGGTAACGAGGTCCGTGCGCTTGTTGCGCAGCTCCTTCACCCAGGTGGCCACCAGGGGCTCGGGCGCGTCGAACCGCCGCTCCTCCAGTTGAAAGGGGAAGGTCAGGTAAGCCACGGACCCCCGCACATCTCCGGCGAGCAGGGAATCCACCAGTTGGTGCGCGTTCTTGCGGATGCGCTCCGGCTCGTTACCGGTCCGTGGCGTGGGCCGCGGCTCGGGCACTTCCTCGGCGGGAGCGGGAGCGGGGGTGGGAGCCGGTGCGGGAGCGGGGGCCTCGGACCGGGGCCGGGAGCGACGGCGAGAGGGCCGGGGGCTCTCGGAGGCGGGAGCCTCGGCGGCGGGCGTCTGGGCGGGCGGGGCCTCGGTGGGCGGGTTTTCCTGGGAGAGGGCGGGAGCGGCGGACAGCAGCAGGAGCAGGGACCAGCGGCGCATGGGACCTCACGAGAATCGGCGCCGAGCCTACCAGAGGCCGGCAGGGGACCGACCCCTTCACACGAGTTCGTGCAAGCGCGGGTGAACGTGCTATGGGCCCCCCTCGATGCCTAAGCGAAATGATATCCGGAAGGTTCTCGTCATTGGCTCGGGCCCGATCGTCATCGGGCAGGCGTGCGAGTTCGACTACTCAGGGACCCAGGCCATCAAGGCGTTGCGCGAGGAGGGCGTCGAGGTCGTCCTGCTCAACAGCAACCCGGCCACGGTGATGACGGACCCCGAGTTCGCTCACCGGACGTACATCGAGCCCATCACCGTCGAGGTCGCCGAGCGCATCCTCGCCCAGGAGCGTCCCGACTCGGTGCTGCCCACCATGGGTGGCCAGACGGCGCTCAACCTCGCCAAGGCGCTCGCCGAGCAGGGCATCCTGGAGAAGTACGGGGTGCGGCTCATCGGCGCGTCGCTCGAGGCCATCAACAAGGCCGAGGACCGGCAGCTCTTCAAGGCGGCCATGCAGAAGATCGGCGTGGCGCTGCCCAAGAGCGGCTACGCGACGAACATGCAGGAGGCGCTCGCCCTCATCGACGAGATCGGCTTCCCCACCATCATCCGTCCCTCCTTCACCCTGGGCGGAACCGGCGGCGGCATCGCCTACAACCGCGAGGAGTTCGAGGCCATCTGCCGTTCGGGCCTCAAGGCGAGCCCCAACTCCACCATCCTCGTCGAGGAGAGCGTGCTCGGCTGGAAGGAGTACGAGCTCGAGGTGGTGCGCGACTCGGCGGACAACGTCATCATCATCTGCTCCATCGAGAACCTGGATCCGATGGGCGTGCACACGGGCGACTCCATCACGGTGGCGCCGGCGCAGACGCTCACGGACCGCGAGTACCAGCGGCTGCGCGAGGCGTCCTTGCGCATCATCCGGGAGATCGGCGTCGACACGGGCGGCAGCAACATCCAGTTCGGCGTGAACCCGCGGGACGGGCGCATCGTGGTCATCGAGATGAACCCGCGCGTGTCGCGCTCCAGCGCGCTCGCGTCCAAGGCGACGGGCTACCCCATTGCCAAGGTGGCCGCGAAGCTGGCCCTGGGCTACACGCTGGATGAGCTGCGCAACGACATCACCCGCGACACCCCGGCCTCCTTCGAGCCCACGCTGGACTACGTGGTGGTGAAGGTGCCGCGCTTCAACTTCGAGAAGTTCCCCCACGCCGACCGCACCCTCACCACCAGCATGCGCGCGGTGGGCGAGGTGATGGCCATGGGCCGCACCTTCCGCGAGGCCTACCTCAAGGCCATGCGCTCCATGGAGTCGGGCCGCACGGGCCTGGAAGCGCCCGAGCTGCCCACGGAGAAGGACGAGCGGCGCAAGGTGCTGCGCGACTACGTGCGCGTGCCCCGTCCCGAGCGCCCCATCTACGTGGCCCAGGCCTTCCGCGAGGGGCTGAGCGTGGAGGACGTGCACGAGCTGTCCGCCATCGATCCCTGGTTCCTGCGCCACATCCAGGGCCTCGTCCGGGAGGCCGAGTCCATCCAGGCGCTCGGCGGGCTGGACAAGCTGCCGGATGACACGTTGCGCGCGGCCAAGGCGGATGGCCTCTCCGACAAGTACCTCGCATCGCTGCTCGGGTGCACCGAGGCGGAGGTGCGCGCGCCGGCATGCCAAGGGCATCCGCCCCGTGTACAAGCGCGTGGACACCTGCGCCGCCGAGTTCGAGGCCTACACGCCCTACCTGTACTCCACCTACGAGGAGGAGGACGAGGCGCCCCCCACGGCGCGCCAGAAGGTGCTCATCCTGGGCAGTGGCCCCATCCGCATCGGCCAGGGCATCGAGTTCGACTACTGCTGCGTGCACGCGGCGTTCGCACTGCGCTCGGCCGGGTACGAGACGGTGATGGTCAACTGCAACCCGGAGACGGTGTCCACCGACTACGACACGTCGGACCGGCTGTACTTCGAGCCGCTCACCATCGAGGACGTGCTCGAGGTGTCCCAGCGCGAGAAGCCCGTGGGCGCCATCGTCCAGTTCGGCGGCCAGACGCCGCTGCGCCTGTCGGTGCCCCTGGAGAAGGCGGGCCTGCCCATCCTCGGCACGTCCCCGGACGCCATCGACCGCGCCGAGGACCGCGAGCGCTTCGCGCAGCTGATTGAGAAGCTGGGCCTCACCCAGCCGGAGAACGGCGTCGCGCGCAGCCACGAGGAGGCCTACAAGGTCGCCCAGCGCATCGGCTACCCGGTCATGGTGCGCCCCTCCTACGTGCTCGGCGGCCGGGCCATGGAGGTCGTCTACGATCAGCAGAGCCTGGAGCGCTACATGCGCGAGGCGGTGAGTGCCTCGCCCGAGCACCCGGTGCTCATCGATCGCTTCCTCAAGGAGGCCATCGAGGTGGACCTGGACCTCGTCGCCGACCGCACCGGCGCGGTGCTGGTGGGCGGGGTGCTCGAGCACGTGGAGGAGGCGGGGGTGCACTCGGGTGACGCGGCGTGCACGCTGCCGCCGCACTCGCTGTCGCCCGACCTGGTCGAGCGCATGAAGGATCAGGCCATCGCCCTGGCGCGCGAACTCGGGGTGGTGGGGCTGATGAACGTGCAGTTCGCCATCCAGGGAAAGAAGATCTACATCCTGGAGGTGAACCCGCGCGCGAGCCGCACCGTGCCCTTCATCTCCAAGGCGACGGGCGTGGCGCTCGCGAAGATCGCCAGCCTGTGCATGGTGGGCAAGACGCTCGCGGAGCTGGACGTCACGAGCATTCCCGAGTTCAAGCACGTGGCCGTCAAGGAGTCGGTGTTCCCCTTCGCGCGCTTCGCCGGCGTGGACGTCATCCTCGGCCCGGAGATGAAGTCCACGGGTGAGGTGATGGGCATCGCCGCGGACTTCCCGTCGGCGTTCGCCAAGAGCCAGCAGGCCGCGGGCGTGAAGCTGCCCCGGAGCGGCAAGGTCTTCATCTCCGTGCGCAACGACGACAAGCCGGCGGTGGTGGACCGGCGCGGCGCCTGCGCGCGCTCGGGTTCAAGCTGGTGACCACGGGCGGCACCCACGACTACCTGGCGAGCAAGGGCATCGAAACAGAGAAGGTGCTCAAGGTGACCGAGGGCCGTCCGCACATCGTGGACAAGATCGTCGACGGGCAGATCGTCCTCGTCATCAACACCACGTTCGGCAAGCAGGAGATCTCCGACAGCTTCTCCATCCGCCGCGAGGCGCTGATGCACAGCGTGCCGTACTTCACGACCGTGCAGGCCGCGCGCATGGCCGTGGGCGCCATGGAGTCGTTGGTCCACACCGAGCAGACCGTCAAGCCGCTCCAGGACTACCTGGGCGCGAACGCGAAGTAGTCCGCGCGCTCCGGGCCTCCTCCGCGATAACGGGGGAGGCCTGACGGGCGCCACCCGGGGGCGGGGCTTCGCACTACCAGACGCGGACACGGTCCTCGGGCGCGAGGTACAGCTTCTGGTCTGGCCCTACCGGGTACGAGGCATACCAGGAGTCGAGGTTGCGCACGGTCCACACGCGCTCCCGTGCCGGGGCATGCGCATCCGACAGAAGTCGCGCCCTGAGCGCGGGCTCGCGATGCTTGCTCCGCCTGCTCTGCGCATGGCCGAGGAAGAAGCGCTGTTCACCCGTGGTGCCGCCAAGCACCGGCGCGGGTTTTCCTCCGAGCGACCGGTGATAGGCGTCATATGCCACCGCGAGCCCGGCCAGATCGGCGAGGTTCTCGCCCAGCGTCAGCGCGCCTTGGATGTGCTGTCCGGGGATGGGCTCATAGGCGTCATATTGCGCGACCAGCTTGTCGGTGAGCGCGGTGAACCGCTCGACGTCTCGCGGCGTCCACCACTCGGCGAGCCGGCCCGATGCATCGAACTTGCGCCCCTGGTCGTCGAAGAGGTGGCTGAGTTCATGGCCCATCGTGACGCCGATACCGCCATGGTTGACGGCCGGATCGGTGTTCGGGTCGAAGTAGGGCGGCTGCAGGATGGCCGCGGGAAGGATGATTTCGTTCGCGGTCATGTGGGCGAAGGCGTTCGCCGCCGTGACGGGGGACAGCCACTCGTCGCGATCGACGGGCCGTCCGAGCTGGCCCATCCGCCGCCGGTATTCGAAGGCGTTGGCACGCGCCACGTTGCCGACCAGATCGTCCGGTTCGATCTCGAGCGCGGTGTAATCGCGCCAGGTGTTGGGATGCCCGATCTTCACCCGGACATTGGCGAGCTTGGCGCGTGCCCTCGCTTTCGTCTCGGGCGCCATCCAGTCGAGCCGCTCCAGCCGTTCTCCCATCGCGGCGATCACGTTCTGGACCATCGCCTCGACCTCGGCCCGGGCCCGGGGCGGGAAGTAGCGCGCGACGTATTCCCTGCCCACCGCGTCGCCCATGAGGTTGCTCACGAGCATCACGGCGCGTCTGGCGCGAGGCTGTTGCTCGGGCGTTCCGGCGAGCGTCGTTCCATGGAACGCGAAGCGTGTCTCCTCGAAGGGCCTGGAGAGATAACGCGCGTAGCTGCTCAGCATCCTGAGCGTCAGGTAGTCCTTGAGCACGGGCAGCGCCGTGCTGGCGAAGACCCGCGCCTCGCCGGCGAAGGCGCTCGGCTGCTGCGCGATGTAGGCGGGCTGGGGGGCAGCTCCAGCGCGGCGAAGTAGTCGCGCCAGGGAAAGCCCGGTGCCTTCTCCTCGAAGTCGGCGAGCGACCACCTGTTGTAGGTCTTCTCCGCGTCGCGTGCGTCCGCGCGTGTCCAGTGAGCCTCCGCGAGTGCCGTCTCGAACGCGAACACGGCCGCCGCGCGCTCGTCCGCGTCGCGCTCCCCCGCGAGTGTCAGCATCTTCGTCAGATAGGACCGATAGGCCGCCCGGATCGACGCGAGCCGTGCATCCTCCTTGAGGTACAGCGCGCGATCCGGCAACCCCAGGCCTGACTGGCGCAGGCTCGCGACATAGACATCCGGATTCTTGTCGTCCCGTCCCACATCGGGCACGAAGAGCCCACCGATGTCGTGGCGCGCGAGCTTCGCCATCTCGATCGCGAGCGCCTCGCGGGTGGCGGCGCCCGCGATCGCCTTCATCCACGGCTTGACCGGCTCGAGGCCCCTGGCCTGGATCGTGGCTTCGTCGACGAAACTCACATAGAAGTCACCCAGCTTGGAGCCTCGCGTCTTCGAGGCTCCTCGATGATCAGACGGGTCCGCTCGATCGAGAGTTCCTGGAGCGTCTGGTCCACTCCGTGGAAGGCGCGATCCGCCGGAATCGGCGTGTTCCTCAGCCAGCCGCCGTTGGCATGGGCGTAGAAGTCGTCGCCTGGCGCGACGCGGCTGTCCATGCCGTTCCAATCCAGCCCGCCATCGCCGCTCCATGGCTTCGAGGTGTCGCCTGATGCCGCGCCTGCCGGGGTCGTGTTCGCCCGCGTCGTCGCGCCGCACGCCGGGCCGAGCAGCAGGTACAGCATGAGCCAGTGAATCTTCATTCCAGGAGTCCTTCCGCCGGTTGCCATCGGCGTCAGGACTCCCGAGCCCCCCTCTTGGATTCAACCCGGCTTCAGTTTCCGGACGCGGGTTCCTGTCCGCCGTGGATGAAGGCGCTCACCGAGGAGGGAGCGCCCGGCAGACGAGCGTCGCGGCACGGACTTCGAGCACCTCCACCCGCACCAGAATCAGCGGGTGGAGCACCGCCTTCAACCTGTGGCGGGCCTCGTGCAACCCGTTCGACCCAGCCCTCGCGCGCGCTCGCCCATGCCACGGTGGAGGGCTCGCCCACGGGGAGGCTGAAGGAGAACGTCGAGCCCGCCTCCGGGGAGCTCTCCAGCCAGATCCGCCCCCCGTGAGCCTCGATGATCTGCCTGCTCAGGTGCAGCCCCAGGCTCACCACGCTCGTGTAGCCGACCGCCCCTGGGGGCAGTGGTTCATAGAGGGGTTCGAAGACGTGGGACTGCCGCTCCGGCGGAATCCCGGCCCCTGGTCCCGCACGGACACCACGGTCTCGCCGCCCTGGCGCCGGGCACGCAGCTCGACTGTTCCACCGGGGGGCGAGTAGCGGAGGCCATTCTCCAGCAGGTGGGTCACCACTTCCCCCATGAGTCTCCGGTCGGCGTGGACGAAGAGCGGCGAGGCGGAGTCGACGTGGATCGGGTGCGCCGTGTTCCGAGCCGCCGCCCGTGCCTGCTCTTCCAGCAGCTCGTGCAGATCGAACGACGTGTGGTCCAGCGTCGACACGCCAGGCGCCAGTTTCACGGCGGTGAAGAGATGCTCCACCAGCCGTCCCATCCTCCGGGCGTTCCGGCTGATGGCGGCGAGCCCTTTGTTCTGGCGGGGAGTGAGTGGCTCCTTGGCGAGCAACAGGTCCGACCAGCTCTGGATGGTGGTCACCGGGGTCTTGAACTCGTGGGCCGCCGCCGACATGAACTCCTCGCGCAACCGCAACGTGTCTCGCACCTCCTGGAACAGGCGGGCCTTCTCGAGCGCCACGGCGAACAGCCGTCCCACCAGGTTCTGGAATTCCAGATCGAGCGAGGAGAGCCGACAGGGTTGCAGGGTGCAGTATGTCATGACGCCCACCAGCCCGCCGTGAGCGTACAGCGGAAAAGACGACAGCCCCACAATCCCCTTCGCCGCCAGGCTTCGTGTTCCCGCGGGAGCGTCCTGGACCCGAAGGTCCTCGAGGGTGTGGCCACGTTCTGTCCGGGCCACTTGCGTGCTGAGCCAGGGCGCATCGTAGGAGAGTTCACGCAAGTCCAACTCCTCCTCCTTCGGGATGCGATGGGCGGCGAGCAGGGTGAGCCGCCGGGAGTCCGGCTTCGCCAGCCAGAGCACGATGGCATGGGCCCCCAGGGCCTGATGGCTCTGCTCGATGATCACCTGGGCGAGCCGTGGGAGATCCACCTCGCTGACCAGGGCTCGGGAGATCCGGGACAGCGCCAGCTCCCGTTCGAGCAACCGCGCCATCTTGTCCTCTTCCTGCCGATGTCGGCTGATGTCCCGCACGACGATCTGGCCGAAGAGGATCCTCCCACACCCATCCCGCACGGGCGCGCCGTTGATGCTGAGCACCCGCGGTTCGCCGTCCGGGCCACGCAGGATCATCTCCGCCTCGTCGAGACACTCGCCGGACAGGGCACGGACGATCGGTAGCTCGGCGCGGCTCATCGGGCGCCCATCGGGGTGTCGGATGTCATAGCGCTGAAGGTACTCGTCCAGGGGGATACCCAACTCCGAGTCGTCCTGGAGTCCGAGCAGCCGGAGTCCGGCGGAATTGGTGCCAACCAGCCGGCCCTCGGGACTGGCGAGGATGATGGCATCCGGCACGCTGACGAGGATGGCCGTGAGCAGCCCGGCTTGGCGCCCGGTCTCCTCATGCAGCGCCTTCACTTCCTCCGCGCGCTGCACGATCTGATCCGCCATCTCATTGAACGCCGAGCCGAGCGCCTCCAGCTCATCTCCCGTCTGGATGGACACCCGCCGCCCCATTTCGCCCCGGCCCAGGGCGCGAGCCGCCGACTCGAGTTGATGCACGGGACGAACCCGGCGAGCGGACAGGACCCAGGCCAGGACGCCGCTCATCAAGACGATTCCCGAGAAGGCGAGCAGCTTGGATCGGAAGCGCTCGTGGATCGGGGCCACCGCGACGTCCGTGGGGAGCGAGACGCCCACGGCCCACGGGTAACGCGGCACTGGAACGAAGGCCCCCAGGTGCTCTTCGCTTCCCCAGAAGGGATTCATGAATGAGTCCACCCGCGTCTCCACGTGCGCCAAGGACTGCTGGAGGGGCGCGAAAGTGGCGAAGGCATTGCTCTGCCGCCAGGTCAGGTGGGAAGACCCCGTATGGAAGGCCATTCGTCCATGGGCATCCGCCAGGAACAACTCCTGGCGCTGCTGGAGACGGGAGTCCAGGTACCGCCGCGTGAGCAGATCGGAGCTCATCACGATGTTGACGACGCCGATGGGTTGTTTATCGGGGCCCTGGATGGGGACGCTGACGAGCAGCCCCGTGCGCCGGGGACGCCGCAGGTTGATCACCTCGGAGATGAGTGGAGCGTTGGTGGCCATCACCCTGTGGAAGTAGGGACGGTCCCTGATGACGAGCCGGGGCTCCGCCAGATCCTGTGAATGTCCCCATCCGCGGTTCACGCCGTGAATGTCGTAGACGGCAATGGCTTCGTAGAGGGGACTGCGCTCGACGATCCCCTTGAGGTGCGCGTCCAGCACGGAGGGTTCCAGGGTCCGCACCAGCGGATCCCGCGCCACGGCCCAGCCCAGGCCGATGGCGCCATCGAAGGTGTCAGCCACCTGCATGGCGAAGGAGTGGGCTGTCATGACCTGGGTTTCCAACAGGTCTCGCCGTGTCTGTCGCAGGTCGAGCAAGAAGCCAGCGATCAACAGACCCAGCACGGGGATCAGGACGAGCAGGAATGCGAGCAGCAGCTTGCCATGGAGGTTCAAACGCAGCATGTCTCCAAAGGTGGAGAACCCACGCGGGATTTGTTACCTCCATGGGATGACGCCTCGACCCCCTCCTTCACGAGGCGTCGAGCGGTTTCAGTGCGACGAGCCCTGTCCGGTGAGCTTGAGTGCGAGCTGGCGCACTTCCTGGCTGTTGAAGGGCTTTCTCAGCTCCTTGAGCAGCTTGAGATCCCTGAACTCCCGCATCAGCTCCGCCCAGGAGTAGTCGGAGTAGGCCGAGCAGAGCACCACGCCCAGCGAGGGATCCACCTCGCGCAGCCGCCGCAGCGTCTCGGCGCCATTCCAGCCGGGGGGCATCCGGTAGTCGAGGAAGACCAGCGAATAGGGCCGGTGGGCCATCAGGGCCGCCTGGATCTTGGCCAACCCTTCCTGCCCCTGGTAGGCCGAATCCACCTCGAACGCGTTCTCGTCGCAGACCACGGCGCGAGCGGGCGCCGAACCGAAGAGCGCCGCCTCCAACTCGTCGATGTCGCTCTGGCTCCGGCGCTGGGGCGGACCGAGGATCCGGCGGAAGTCGGTGTGAATGGCCTCGGAGTCGTCAATGACGAGAATCCGCTTCTTGCTCGCGCATGCGCTCATGCGGCCTCCTGGTGGGGCAGGTAGGGAAGTTCCAACGTGAAGGTGGCGCCATGCCCCGGGCCGTTGCTGTGGACGGTCAAGGAGCCGCCCATTTCCTGGGCCGCGATGGCACTGGAATGCAAGCCGAAGCCATGCCCCTCATCCCGGGTGGTGAAGCCATACTGGAAGATGCGGGTGAGCATCTCCGGCGCGATGCCCATGCCGTTGTCGTGCACCTGGATGCGGACGCGGTCGGACTCCGCGGGCTCCAGCTCCACGCGGAGCGTGCGCTCGGCCGGCGGCACCCCATCCATGGCGTACTTGGCGTTGCTGACCAGATTGACGAGGATCATCAGCGTCTTGTTCTTGTCGGTGAGCATCGGCGGCAGGGAGGCGGTGCCGCACCACCTTCACCTGGTGACGGGTGAGTCCGGCCGAGTTGATGCGCAGCGCGTCCTCCACCAGATCGGCCAGCTGGACGGATTCATGCAGTCGGGGCGTGCGCGCGTAGTTCTGCTGCACCTTGACGATGTCGCCCACGTGTTCGGTGTAACGCCCCACCTCCTCGAGCAAGGAGATGATCTGCTGGCGCTCGTCGAGCAGGTTCTGTCCCAGCTTGCTCAGCAGGGGCAGGACGTTGCGCCCGCGCGTGTCCTGGGTGAGGAAGGTGCCCAGGTCGGACTGGCGCTCCTGGAGCAGGAGGGCGACGCGGCTCACGTGCTCCACGCGCAAGTCCGCCACGCGCTCCTTGGCGAGCTGGGCGGAGGTGTAGACGCTGTTGAGCACGTTGCCCACGTTGTGCAGCACGTTGGTGGCGATCTCCGCCATGCCGGCGCGACGGGCGGTCTGCACCAGCTGCATGTGGACTTCCTTGAGCTCGTATGTCCGCTCCTCGACGCGCTGCTCGAGCCCCTCGTTGGCGTGCCGCAGCTCTTCCTCGCGCCGTTGCACCTGGTTGGCCATGCTCCGGAAGGCGCGGGCCAGTTGCCCCAGCTCGTCGCCCCGGGAGGTGTCCAGCTCGACGTGGAACTCACCGGAGGCCACCCGCTCCGAGGCCTGGGTGAGGGTGAGCAGGGGACGGGTGATCTCCTGCTGGAGCACCCAGTACAGGATGGCCAGCTCGAGGCACAGCGAGAGGACTCCGAGCAGCAGGACGGTCCGGGCCGCCTGGAAGGCGGGCCGGGTCACCGTGGATTCGGGCAGCACGGTGGCGAAGTTCCAGCCGGGGCCCTGGAGCCGGGCCTGGGCGAGGTACTCGCCGTACCGGGGCAGCTCCAGCACGGATTCGTCGGGGGGCGGTTCTTCGCCAGCTCGATGATGCTCCGCAGGTGGGCCTGGGTATCCGTGGCACCTGTCTGCTCGGGGTGGGCGATGAGCTCCCCATCGTCGCGGAAGATGAGGTTGTACGCACCCGGCAGGTGATCATTGATGGTCCGGGCCATCAACTCCTCGAGGAGCACGTCATGGCTGAGGGTCGCGAGGTGGCGGCCCTCCTGCTCCACCGGCGTGGAGACCGAGGCCATCGGCTCGTGGCTGACCGGATCCTCGTAGACGCCGGACCAGGTCGTCTTCCGCTCGGGATCGTTCTGGGGAAGGCTGATGGTGTAGTGCGTGAAGTCGGTGATGCGGAAGTCCGGTGCGATCTGCTGGCACCAGGCGGAATTGGCGGGCCAGTAGAGGACGAAGGCCCCCTCGGGCAGCGTGATGCCGGTGTTGGTGAACCGGACATGGAAGGCCGGTCCGTACCAGGAGACCACGTCGTATGCGGCGAGGAGCCTCCGGCGCAGGTCCGTGTCGACCTTCACGCCCCGGGGGACGAAGACACACGGCTCCCGCGTACCATCGAAGTCCTCGGCACGATTGCGCAGGGTTCCGTCGGGCCGCTGGACGAAGAGGCGATCGAAACGGGCGTCCACCTGCTCCGGCGGGAGGGCCTGGAGTTGCTCCTCCAGGGTCTTCTTGAGCAGGGCATGGTTGTCCTCGGCCAGCACGAAGATGGCCTGCTCGCGTTGACCGCGCTCCACGACATGCTGACTCAGTTGCGCGAGCGCCTCGGTGCGCAGCGTGCTGTACATGTGGATGTAGCTGAGGAGCGTGCTCAGGGCGATGATGACCGCGATGCGCACGCCCATGTGGACGAGCGTCGAGCGGGCCAGCGGAGCTCGGAGGCGGGAGGGATGCGGCATGGCGAGCAGTCGGCGTGGCCTCGGCAGTCTATTTCAGCGGGTCGTCGATTGTGACCTACCCGACACCGGTGAGGTCTTGCTAATTCCGTCCCGGAACGTGCCGGGAGGGGCTCGTCGGGCTGGTACCTGGGCCAGGATGGCCTCGTCCTCACGTACAGTGAACCACTGAATCGCCAAGAGCGATACAAGGGGGCAGCGGCATGACGGAACGCATGGTGAAGTCCAATGGCATCGAACTGTGGACCGAGAGCTTCGGCGAGCCCGGCAATCCGCCGATCCTGCTGGTGATGGGCGCTTCGGCCCAGGCTCTTCTCTGGCCCGAGGAGTTCATCGAGCTGCTCGTCGCCGGGGGGCGTTACGTCATCCGCTACGACCATCGGGACACCGGCCAGTCGACCTGCCTCGACTTCCAGACGAACCCCTACACGCTGGAGGACCTGGCCCGGGACGCGCTGGGGGTGCTCGATGCGTATGGCATCGCCGCGGCCCACCTGGTGGGCGCCTCGCTGGGCGGGATGATCTGCCAGCTCGTGAGCATCCGGCACCCGGAGCGCGTGCTCTCCCTCACGGTGATGATGTCCACGCCGCTGCGTCCCGGAATCATGGAGACCTTCCTGCAGGCCTTCCAGGGGAAGACTCCGGAAGGGGCGCTTCCACCGCCCGCCCCCCGCGCGATCGAGGTGCAGCTGGCGGCGGCCAGCCACCCGCCTCGCGACCGCGAGGAGGTCATCGATTTCCAGGTGAAGATGGCTCGGGCGATGGCCGCCAGCTCGGCCCCCTTCGATGAGCAGGAGTTCCGACGCACGGTGGAGCGGATGTTGGACCGCGCGCGCAACCCGGCCGCCGCGATGAACCACGGGTTCGTGCCCTCTCCACGCCCGAGCATGCCGAGGCGCTGAAGCACTTGCGCGTGCCCACGCTCGTCATCCACGGAACGGATGACCCGATGTTCCCCGCCGCGCATGGGGTCGCCGTGGCGGAGCGAATCTCCGGAGCGAAGCTGCTCATGCTGGAGGAAATGGGCCATGATCTTCCCCGGCCGCTGTTCGGGGAGATCTCCCGGGCGCTCCTCACCCATACGGGCGCGAGGGCCTGACGCCGGGCTCGTCGGGCGAGTCCTAGAGGAACAGGCCTCCGGAGACCTCGATGCGCTGGGCGGTCACCCACCGGTTCGCATCGGAAAGCAGCGAGGCGATCATCGGACCGATATCATCGGGAACACCGGTCCGGCCGAGCGCGGTGTTCGCGGCCACCTCCCGGTTGAGGGCGGGAGTGTCGCGCACCGCACCTCCGAGGAAGTCAGTCTCGGTGGCGCCGGGCGCGACCACGTTGACGGTGATGCCGCGCGGAGCCAGTTCCTTCGCCATGTAGCGCGTGAGGATCTCGACGGCCCCCTTCATCGAGGCATAGGCCGCACTGCCCGCGCTGACGAAGCGGGTGAGCCCGGTGGAGAAGTTCACGATCCTTCCTCCATCGGCGATCAGCGGTAGCAGCTTCTGCGTCAGGAAGAGCACGCCCTTGAAGTGCAGGTTGCAGAGCCGATCGAAGTCCTCTTCGGTGATCTGGCCGAACGGGGCCGGGTGGTGTGCCCCCGCGTTGTTGACGAGATGGTCGAAATGGTCTCTTGCCCACACGCTCCGTAGCGCTTCTTGCACCTGTTCGGCGAAACCATCGAAGGAGGCGATGTCGCCGGCGTCGAGCCGCAGGGCGACGGCCTTTCGTCCGAGCGCTTCGATGGCCGCGACGACGCTGTCGGCTTCAGCGCGATTCGAGTGATAGGTCACAATCACATCGGTGCCGAGCCGGCCAGGCTGATGGCCGTGTTGCGTCCGAGACCGCGGCTGGCACCCGTGACGAGTGCCACTTTTCCTGTTGGGTTCATTTGCATCTCCTTCGGCCTGGGTCGCTCCCAGGCGTGTTGGTGAGCGCAATCATGCGAGAGGCCGCTTGGGCCTTCATGCTCGAACCCTCGAATTTCTTGCCTGATCCTCCAAGTCGGGTGGGTGGTGCCTGGGGGCCGCGGTACAGTTGGCTGGAAGGAAGGTTCGCGGGCCGATCGGCTCGTGCACGGAGACCCTGCATGTCGTCGGCCCTGAAGACTGCCCTGGCGCAGTACATTGACGCGAGCGGCGGCGGTGATGGTGTGTTCTCCTCGCCGATAGACGGTCTCGCCCTGATGAGGACGAGCCGAGAAGTCCTGCCTCATCATTTGATCTACAAGCCGGCGCTCTGCATCGCCGTGCAAGGCTCGAAACAGGTATCGCTGGGCGATAGCGTGTTCGACTACACCGGGATGCAAGCCCTTGTCGTCGGCATGGAACTTCCGGCGTTCGGAAGGGTGACCCGGGCGAGTGCCACCGAGCCCTATCTGGGCATGACCGTCGAATTCGATGTCGGTGTCATGAGGGAGGTCATGGAGCAGCTCGGTGTCCCGCCCCAGTCAGGAGGTGATACCGGCTCCGCGGTTTTCGTGGAGGATCTCACCGCCCCCCTCGTGGATTGTCTCACGCGGCTGGTGCGCATGCTCGCGACGCCCATGGCGATCCCCATCCTCCAGCCCTCCGTCATGAGGGAAATCTACTTCTGGTTGCTGACGGGTCCCCATGGTGGCGAGTTCCGCAAGCTCGCGCTCCCGAATGGTCACATGCAGCGTATCGCCGCCGCGATCTACATCCTGAGGCGGAATTTCTCACGTCCCATTCGCATCAAGGAACTGGCCGCGGCCGCGCGGATGAGCGAGTCCTCCTTTCATCAACATTTCAGGGGGCTGATGTCCATGACCCCGCTTCAATATCAGAAACAGTTGCGGCTGCTGGAGGCACGGCGTCTGATGGTGGCGGAGGGCGAGAACGTGATGCAGGCCGCTCTTCAGGTGGGCTATGAAAGCGCATCTCAGTTCAGTCGGGAATACGCGCGCATGTTCGGGACGCCGCCCAAGCGCGATACCCTGAAGGCACTCCAGAAGCCGCACGCCAGGGGCGTGAAAAAGCCCGGCGAGACCGGTGGGCTCCGTGCGAATACCCCCAAACGCCGTCTCCCCCCACACCGGAGTCCACCGCCATGAAGCTCGGCTACGTCATCCTCTACGTCGCGAACGTGCCCGCCTCCGTCGACTTCTACGAGAAGGCCTTTGGCCTGCAACGCCGCTTCCTTCACGAGAGTGGCCAGTACGCGGAGCTGGAGACCGGCGCGACGGCGCTGGCCTTCGCCGCGGAGGAGATGGCGAAGGACAATGGCCTCACCGTGCGCTTCAACCGGCCGAAGGAGGACGCGGCGGCGGTGGAGGTGGCGCTCGTCACGCCAGACGTCGAGGCCGCCTACGAGCGCGCGGTGAAGGCGGGCGCCCGGGCCGCGCAGCCGCCCAAGCAGAAGCCCTGGGGGCAGACGGTGGCCTACGTGAGGGATCTCGACGGAGTGCTCGTGGAGCTCTGCACGCCCATCGCCCCCTGAGCTCAGAGGTCTTTTTCCATCCAGACGGTGTGATCGTCGATGCCGGGGGGATAGGGCTCGATCGCGACGACCCGATACCCCAGGCGCTCGTAGAAGGCCCGGTTGTCGGGCAGCCGCCTCCGGGTGCCCGCGCGCAGGCGGACGAACCCGAGGTCCCGGGCGTGGGCCTCCAGTGCCTCCACCAGTCGACGCCCGACCCCCCGGGACTGCCACGCGGGGTGCACGGCGATGCGCTTCAATTCCCCCTGGGGCGCCGCACCGTCCACACGCCCCGCGGCCACCAGTTCATCGCCCACGTGCACCACCACGGTCCGGCGAGGGGCACACTCCAGACGCTGGCGCCAGCACGCCTCGTCCTCTCCCAGTGCGGTGGGGCGGGAGGGCAAGTGCGGCGCGAGTGGAAGGAAGGCCGCCTGCTGCACGGCCCACACGGCCGCGGCGTCCTCTGGGAGGGCCTCACGGATGAAGAGGGGAGGGGTCATGGCTCACCGACGTGGAAGGTGAAGGCACGGGTCCCGATCTTCCCCCGGGAACCGGCGGGAAGGGACGCTGCGCCGGCTCACGCCGCCGACAGAGGGCACGCGCTTGGATTTTTTGGCCGTGGCGGGAGGAGGGGCGGATTGAAGCCGCCCACCCTCCGGGGAACAGCCGCGGGCGGGGGAACGCCAGCCTGCCCTTCGGTTACTAGAACGACAACCGGAAGTGGATGGACTTGGGCCGGGTGAGCTGATCGAAGCCCAGCGCGCTCAGGCTGTGTCCTCGGCCCGAGTTTTTCACGCCAATCCATGGCAGCGCCGGATCCACCGAGTCGCACCGGTTCATGTAGACGGTGCCGAACTCGAGCTGGGTGGCGAAGCGCGCGGCGCGCTCCCGATCCTTCGTCCAGACGCTCGCCGTCAGGCCGAGATCCGACTTGTTCATCCGCGCGAGCGCTTCCTCATCCGAGTCCACCGGCGCGATGGGCAGCAGCGGCCCGAAGGACTCCTGCCGCATCAACTGCATCGAGTCATCCAGCTCCGTGAGGAGCGTGGCCTCGAAGAAGCGGCCCTTGCCATCCACCTGCGTCCGCTTGCCTCCCACCACCACCCGGGCCCCCTTGCCACGGGCGTCCTCCACCAGCTGCTCCAGCTCCAACGGGTGGTTGGGCTGCGCGATGGGTCCCAGCGTCGTCTTGTCACTCATCGGATCGCCGAGCACGTACCCGCGCACCAGCGCCTCGCACGCCTCGGTGAAGCGCTTGTAGATCGAGCGGTGCACATAGACGCGCTCCACCGCGCAGCAGCTCTGGCCCGCGTTGTAGATGGCGCCGTCCACCACGTTCTCCACCGTCTTGTCGAAGTCACAGTCCGGTGCCACGTACGCGGGATCATTCCCACCCAGCTCCAGCCCCATGTGCCGGAAGCGCGCGGCGCCCGCCAACGTGAGCCGCTGCCCGCCGTACACCGAGCCGGTGAACACCACGTGGTCCACCCGCGCGTCGCCCACCACGCGCTCGCTGGTGGGGTGGTCGCAGTGCATCGCCTGGACGAGGTGCGGAGGCGCCCCCGCCTCGACGAAGGCCCGGGCGAAGTGCTCCCCGCACAGGGGCGAGCGCGGCGAGTGCTTCACCACCACCGCGTTGCCCGCCAGCACCGCCGGCACCACCACGTTCACCGCGGTGAGCAGCGGGTAGTTCCACGCGGGCAGATCCACCACCACGCCCAGCGGCTCCTTGACGATCCGGCGCTCGAAGCCCGCCTTGGGCGGCAGCACCACATCCGCCAGCGCGGTGTCCGCGATGGAGATCATGTACCGGGCGCGCTCGGCCATGCCACGGATCTCGCCCCGT
This sequence comes from Cystobacter fuscus, assembly GCA_049060065.1. Taxonomy (GTDB): domain Bacteria; phylum Myxococcota; class Myxococcia; order Myxococcales; family Myxococcaceae; genus Cystobacter; species Cystobacter fuscus_B. The sequence goes on along the minus strand of JBMEQP010000002.1, from coordinate 4,738,088 downwards.
GCCTGGGCGAGCGGCTTGCCCATCATCCGGGAGATGTCCGTGGCGATGGCGTCCGCCTTCGCCTCCATGGCGGCGACCATGCGCTCGCACCAGTCCTTGCGCTGGGCGAGCGAGGTGGCTCGCGCCGCCCGGGCGGCGGCTCGGGCCGGTCGAGCACGGTGTTCACGGTGGCTTCGTCCGCGAGCGGAACGGTGCAGGCGACATCGCCCGTGTAGGGATTGTCGACAGTCAGGGTGGTCATGGCCGACAAGGGTAGTGCGTCGGGACACGTCTCGTCCCGGGGATGTCCAGCGCGGCGCCCTTCGTGCGTTCGCTCCTGGACGGCCGGAGGGCCGGGACGTACGGTGCTTCCATGCGCCGTCCCCCGTTCGCGAGCCTCCTGCTCGCCGTCCTCGCGCTACCCGCCTGTGTCTCCGCGCCCTCCCTCCGTCCTTCCGCGCCGACCCTGAGCGCCGTGGCGGACGCGCTCTTCGAGTCCGTGGAGCGCGAGGGCACCGGTGTGGGCGTCCTCGTGGTGGACGCGGCCACGGGCCTGCCGCTCTACTCCCGGCGCGAGAACGCCCGCTCGCTCCCCGCGTCCACCATGAAGGTGGTGTCCACCTCGGCGGCCCTGTCCGCGTTCGGTCCGGACTTCCGCTTCCACACGCCCGTGTGGTTGGACGGCGCGCAGCTCGGCAACCTCTTCCTCGGAGACCTCGTGGTGGAGGCGTCCGGAGATCCCTCCCTGGGCTCGTGGCGCTTTGCCGAGACGGCCCTGGCCTGTGAGCGGCTCGCCGACGCGCTGCTGGCCCGGGGCATCCGGCAGTGGCACGGAGGGCTCCAGGTGAGCCAGACCAATCCGGGGCCGTACGATCTCTATGGTCCGGGCTGGGCCTGGGACGACGCGGCCTCGGCCTACAGCGCGGCCCCCACCGCCTTCGTCTTCCGGGAGAACGTGGTGGACCTCACCCTCACGCGCCCCGAGGGCCAGGACTGTGCCTCGCCCCTGCGGCGGCCCTGGAGGTGCGCTACACCCCGCCCATCGATGCGTCCTCGACGGTGGTGTACACCGACCCAGGCGCCCAGCGGGCCGGGGTGGGGTGCGTGCGCGAGCGCGGGACGGGACGCACGCGCTGCGTCTGGCGCGCGCCGGGAGGACAGTGCCCACGTCAGGCGTCCCTGCGCGTGTCCGTGGACGAGCCCCAGGCGCTGTTCACCGCCTGTCTGGAAGAGGCCCTGCGCGCCCGGGGCATCTGGCGCGTGCCGGAGGCCCAGGCGCAGGCCGTTCCCCCCGCGCTCCTGCGGCGTGAGCCGCTGCTGGACTTCGTCAGTCCCTCCCTCGCCGAGCTCGTGAAGGTGACGAACAAGGAATCCCTCAACCTCTACGCCGAGCGGCTCGCCTTGCGCTTCGCCCGCGAGCGCACGGGCAACGAGAGCTACGCCGCGCTGCGCGAGGCGATGGAGAAGGAGCTCGCGCGCCGGGGTATCCCGCCGCGGCTGTTGCGGTCCGTGGATGGCAGTGGCCTGTCTCGCTACAACCGGCCACCGCGCGAGGGATGGTGGGGGTGCTCGCCACCAGCCTCCAGGAGCCGTCCGCGAGCGCGCTGGTGGACAGCCTGCCCATCGCCGGCGTGGATGGCACGCTCGCGGGCAGTGCCCTCCCGCCGGAGCTCCGGGGCCTCATCCGCGCCAAGACGGGGACGCTCTCGGGACAGAAGGCCTATGTGGGGCTCGCCGAGCGCCCTCATGACGCCGAGCACCCCCGCGTCGTCTTCGCGCTGCTGTTGAGCAACCTCGACGAGCAGCCGGCCTACACGGCGGGCCAGGTGTTCGAGCGCTTCGCGGAGGCGATGGTGAAGCTGCCTCCGCGCTGAACAAGCGAAGCGAGGTCCTGGAGAGGCGGATGAGCCACATGGGGAGCATCAGGAAAGTTCTCGTCACCGGCAGTTCGGGACGGCTCGGCGCGGAGATCTGCCGGCAACTCTCCGGCGAGTACCAGGTGACGGGCCTGGACACCGCACCTGGATCCTTCACGCGGATCATCGGGAGCGTGGAGGACCGTGCGCTCGTCTTCGCCCAGGTCGCGCGGGTGGACGCGGTCATCCACGTGGCCTCGCTGCACGCCCCACACCGGGAACTGCTGCCGAAGTCGCGCTTCGTCGACGTGAACGTGCAGGGAGCGCTCCATCTGCTCGAGGCGGCGGTGGAGCACCGCTGCCAGCGCTTCGTGTACACGAGCACGACCTCGGTCTACGGGCGCGCGATGGAGCCCCGAGCGGATGCCGCCATCTGGGTAACGGAGGAACTCGCGCCCGGGCCGCGAGACATCTACGACGTCACCAAGCTGGCCGCGGAGCAGCTCTGCCGGCTCGTCCACGAGGAGACGGGGCTGCCCGTCATCACCCTGCGCACCTCGCGCTTCTATCCGCAGCCGAGGGAGCTGATGGCCATCCACCGGCTCCACCGGGGGCTGGACGTGCGCGACTGCGCGTGGGCCCACCGGTTGGCGCTCGAATCCCCGGTGCCCTTCGGGCTGTACAACATCTCCGCCCGCTCGCCCTTCCGGCGCGAGGACCTGGCGGAGCTGCTGCACGACGCGTCGGCTGTCATCCGCCGCCGGGCCCCCACGGTGGCCGGACTGCTCCTCCAGCAGGGCATCCCACTCCCCTCGCGCCTGGACCGGGTCTACGTCATCGAGCGGGCCGAAGCCGAGCTGGACTTCCATCCCCGATTCAACGCACTCGAGCTCCTGCGGGACGAGTGAACGCCGACCTCCGCACGTGAAGCGGGCGCGCGACGGCAAGGCCGAGCGCGCGCCGCTCGTCTCCTGCTTGGCCGAGACAGGCCGCTCAGGGCTTCAGGTAGGGGCCGTCCACGCCCACCTTGCCCGGCGCCGGGTTGCCCGCGAGGTCGAGCACGTACACCCGGAGGTTGCCCTTGCCGGAGACGCTGGCGGTCAGGGTGCCGCTCGTCACGGTCTTCACGTCACCGGTGACGGCGTCCTTGTAGGTGCCGTTGGGGATGCCGTTGAAGGTGGCGCCGCCGGAAACCGACACCAGCGCGAAGCTGTCCACGCCCCTGGCCGAGTCCGTGAAGCGGCGCTTGAAGGCCATGCCGCCCACGACGCCGTCCGTGGAGTACTGCCCCTTCTGGAGCGCGGGGATGCGCCGGCGGATCTGATTCAGGCGTTGCAGGTGCTTCGCCAGGGGTTTGGCGAGCGTCTCGGCGACCTTGCCCGAGGCGCTGCCCACCACGCCGAAGTCCGAGGCGGAGACGCTGCCCTCGAGGTTGTCGCCGTAGTAGGCGCGGCCGGTGGTGGCCAGGGGGCACGTGGGGCCGCAGTCGATTTGCTTGCCAGCCTGGAACTCGATCTCCGAGCCGTAATACAGCGTCGGGATGCCGCGGAAGGTCCACATGAGGCTCATGTTCTCCGCCCAGGCGTCGGTGCCTCCGGCGTAGCGGGTGCTGGACTTGTTCGGGCCGTAGTCGTGGGAATCGACATACACGACGTTGTAGGTGGCGTCGTTGTAGCTGTCGTCCGAGTCCTTGCCGTTGAAGAAGGCGTTGCTGGCCTCGCCGAAGTTCATGTGCATGCGCATGTCGATCACGCTCATGCCGGAGAACTGGCTGTGATCCGGCGTGTGATAGACATTGCCCTGGAGGAAGGCATTGGTGGACGTGGGCTGCGAGGCCGTGCCCTGGGCCTGCTCGTAGTTGTACTGCTCGAGCGCGGCGGCGGTGTCATCGGCGCTGTACGTCCGGCGCTCCTTCCAGGTGAAGAACTGCGCGGAGTGGTTGGGCGAGCCACGGTTCCACTTGTCATTCACGAACGAGCCGACCTCGCCGAACATGAAGAAGTCCTTGCCCTTGGCGCCGAACTTGTCCTGGGCGTGCTGCTGGGCGGCCGGCAAGAGGCGCCGGTTCCAGGTGACGCGGGGGATGTGGACCGCGGTGTCGATGCGGAAGCCATCCACGCCCATGTCGATGTACTTGTTGTACACGTCGATGAGGAAGTTCTGCACGGGCGTGCTCTCCGTGTTGAAGTCCGCCAGGTCCTCGTGGATCCAGCAACTGCGCGAGTCCTCGCCCTCCCAGTTTCCAATCCAGCACGGGTGGTAGTACTGCGCCGGGAACATGCCGGAGGTGGGGTTGGGCCACTGACAGTTGTAGAGGCGGTAGCCCTCCTTGCTGTAGCCGCCCGTGGCAACGCCCCAGTTGCGGCAGGTGTTGCCCGCGGGCTCGGCCGTCGACCACAGGTCCCCGTTGTAATAGGACTTGCCGGAGGTGGGCTCCACGGTCAGACCGTCATAGGTGAAGCCAGACACGGGCGCGTCGTAGTACCAGCTCCACTGGCTGTCGCGCACGCCGTAGACCTTGGGCGAGAACAACCCCTTGGCTCCCCAGCGGCTGGAGTGGTTGTAGACCACGTCCTGGATGATCTTGATGCCCTTGGCATGGGCGGCGTTGATGAGATCCTGGTAGCTCGCGCCAGAGGACTCCAGGCGGGGGTCGACCCGGTAGAAGTCCCAGCCGTGATAGCCGTGATAGTCATAGTCGGAGCGGTTGAGCACCACGGGGGTGATCCACACGGCGGAGAAGCCCAGGGCCTTGATGTAGTCGAGCTTCTGGATGAGGCCCTTGAAGTCGCCGCGGAACATCGGATCGTTGTTGGCGGCGTTGCCCGACTGGGTGTGCATGCTGCCGCCGCGGTTGTTCGAGGAGTCACCGTCGTAGAAGCGCGCGGTGAGCACGAAGTAGATGGAGTCCTCGCGGATGTCTCCCCCCAGCGGCTGTCCCGCGGCGGCGGGAGGCGGGTCGTCGCCCGTGGTGGCCGAGGCCGAGGTGCTCGTGGCGGACTTGTTGCCCGCGGCGTCGAAGGCCTTGACGGTGTAGAGGTAGGCGGTGCGGGCGCTCAGGCCGGAGTCGCTGTAGCTGGTGGAAGTAGTGGTCCAGGTCTTCGTGCCCTGGGTGCCACCGGTGCGCACCAGCTCGTAGCCCGTCACGCCGCGATCATCGGTCGAGGCGTTCCACGACAGCGTGATTTGAGTGCCGGAGGCCGAGGCGGTGAGCCCCGAGGGGATGGACGGAGCGCTCGTGTCGGGGGGAGCGTCACGCACGGGGAGGCGGCGTTGGCGGTGACCACGCCGTCCTTGACGGTGATCCGCCCCGTGCCCAGGGAGTAGTCCGAGCCACCGTTGTTGTCCCAGGTGGTGCCATTGTTGAACGCCGCCTTCATTCCCGTGGCGGAGCCCAGGGCGACGGTCTTCTTCATCCAACTGGTGCAGGCGGTCTCGTTCATCGCCACACCGGGCGAGGTGGTCCAGGTGCCACCGGTGGGCGCGTAATGGATGTTGACGTTGCTCCAGCCGCGGGTGCCGGTGAAGTAATACACCTCGGCCTGATTGTTGGTGGATGTGGTGCAGGGCGAGCCCGCGTTGGCCAGGAGCTGGCCATTCTTGACCTGGTGGGTGCCGCTGGTCGGGAGGTTGTAATTGGCACCGGACTGGTTGTTGTAGTTGTCCCAGTGGTTCTGCCCATCGGTGAAGACGGCCTGGAAGGTGCTCGCCGTCCCCGTGGTGAGCTCCTTCATCACCCAGCCCGTGCAGGCTGGGCTCGGGAATCGCCCGGAGTGGCCGTCCAGCTTCCGCTGGCGTTGTGGTGGATGTAGGGAGCGCTCCACGCCTTGTAGGGTGTGTAATAATAGACAGTGGCCGTGCCGGCGAACGCGGACGGACCCATCATCAACAGCGCCAGCAGGGCGCTTCCTCTCCAACGGACTCTCATGTGCTCGCGACCTTTCCAGGGGGTAAGGACAGCGGGTGCCGGTATAGTCTTTTCTGTATTTCTTGGAAATTGGGATGGGCAGAGTAGTCTGAGATGACTTGATGCGTCACGGGGAGGAAACCATGCGATTGCCGTGTCTCGTGCTGGTGTTGGTCTCGTTGGGAGGGGCGGGGGCCTGTCGTTCAACCGGGGAGGTGTACGAGCCCCTGAGTGGGAACGCGCCCGCTTGTGTCGATGATGCGCGGGAGGATGACGACACACTGGAGCAAGGGTTGGCCGCCGCTCCCATCTCCCATGTCTTCAACCATGGGCCCGCGAGACTCGAGGGGCAGGTGGCGTGCCCCGGGGACGCGGACTGGATTCACGCCTATGCGGACTGCTGCAACCCGTCTGGTGCGCGGGTCCGCTGGGACGCTTCGCGGGGGCCTCTGGAGGTGGAGCTCTTCGACTCCGAGGGAAACCCGATCCCGCTGGGCGCACCGGCGACATCGTCCAGCGGCAACCGGGCGAGGTGTACCTGCTTCGCGCCGAGTACGGGGGCCGGTTCCTCGTGCGCGTCCGCACCAGCGGCGAGGTGGCGGTGCCGTACTCCGTCGAGCTGTTCGCGCCCGTGTTCGTCCGCTGAGCCATCCTCCATGGCTCCGCAGGCCACACCCGCGTGCCCTCCTTGTTGCTCCGTCGTCGACAACACGGGGAGCCGCGGTGTGGCCTCGCTCTCCGAGAAGGCCGCGAGGGCGGCTCCGCTCGTGCTGGTACGCACCGTGCAACTCCCGCCGCGACCACCCCGGAGAACCCGATGATGAGACGCTCTGCGCTTCTGCTCTTCCCAGTCCTGTTCGGCCTCGCCTGTGGCGAGGGCACCGCCCCTTCTTCCGCCGAGGAGTTCCAGGCTCGCTCCGCCGCGCTGTCGGCGGTCTTCTCGGGCAGGGTCCTGGATGCCAACAACCAGCCCATCGTCAATGCCCGCGTGACGGTGAATGGCATCAGCCGCTACACCAACAGCACGGGGGCGTACTCCCTCTCGGTGACGGAGTCGCCAACGGGTTACGTGCTCGACATCCGCAAGGAGGGGTACGGCCCGGTGAACAAGCTCCAGATGTCGGGCCAGCTGAGTCAGGATTACGTGCTCCGCAAGGCCTACACGCAGCAGATCAGCCCCACGGTCAACACCGTCGTCCAGGATCCGGCCTCGGGCATCCGCGTGGAGGTGGTCGCCAACACCCTGCGCACCGCGGCGGGCGGTCTGCCCGAGGGCGGCGTGCTGTTCTCCATCGTGCCGCACGGCCCGGACTCCATGCCCGGTGACTTCACCGCGCGCAACGCGCTCGGCCAGACGGTGGCGCTCGAGACCGTGGGCGCGGTGACGCTGTCGGCCGTGGACGGCCGGGGCAGCACGCTCGTGCTGGCCGCCGGGGCCACGATGAACGTGCGCCTGCCCGTACCCGCCGCCCTCGGCGGCACCATGCCGGCCTGCGTGCTCAAGGGGACCTGCCGGACCGTGATGTGGCGGTTCAATCCGTCCACGGGTCTGTGGATCGAGCAGAGCGCGAGCCCCAGTTCTCCACCACGGCCACGACGTTCCGGCTCACGGGCGCACGCCAGGGCGGCACCGTCGACCCCTTGGATGGCCTGGGCTCCTGGAACACCGACATCGAGAAGGTCAACCCGTCCTGCTCCATCCTCGAGTTCGTCAACATCCCCCTGTCTTGCTACAACCCGCTGGGCACGACCCCCGAGCCTGGGCTGACCCTGAGCCTCTCACAGACATCCTCGGGCGGCACGGTGTGGCCGAGCATCGCGACCGTGCGCTCCAGCGCGACGTACATCGCGCAATACAACCTCCTGTCGAATGCCCCCCTGACGTTGCAGGTGGGGTTCCCGGCGGGTGCTCCCGCCTATTGCGCCTACAACCTGACCCTGACCGCGACTCCTGGGTCGACGGTCTCGGGGAGTGTCATCTCGTACAACTCGGGCGCGCCCGCATCCGGTCCGGGCTATCCGAAGGACTCGGCCGGCAACCCGATCGACTTCGCCGACGTGGGCAGCGGCGATCACACGTGCAGTTCGCACATCTACATCGAGACGCACCCGTAAGGCGGCTCGCGTGGCACCCGGCGGCGTGCGCGAATCGGGCGCACGCCGTGGCCCCCGCGGGGATGATCACACGCCAGGAGGGAGCGTCTTGTTGTGGCTGCCCAGCAACTGGAGCTCCCACGCGAAGTTGGTTCCCACCGCGCCCATGTGCTCGAGCATGATCTGCGCGACCTTCGGGACGCTCTGCTCGCGCGCCCAATCCCGCTGGAGCTCGCCCATGAAGGCCCCCGAGGTGAGGGGCACCGCGCCCGCCTGCACCATCCGCTGGATGGCCACGGTGTGGGCCTCCACGCTGACGCCGCCCGAGGCGTCCGTCACGATGTAGACCTCGTAGCCGTCACCCAGGGCGTGGATGACGGGGAACGCCAGGCAGATCTCCGTCCAGAGCGCCGCCATCACGATCTTCTTGCGGCCGGTCTTCTTCACCCACTCGACGACGCGCGGATCCTCCCAGGTGTTGATGGTGGTGCGGTTGATGGGCTTCTGCTCGGGGAACACGTCCTGCAACTGCTTGATCAGATAGCCCCCGCGCTCCTCGATCACGGTGGTCAGCAGGGTGGGGACGTTGAAGGCCTTGGCGGACTTCGCCAGCGCGACCACGTTGTTGATCATCAACGCGGGATCGATGTTCTGCACGCCACTGACCTGGAACGGCTGGTGATCGATGAGGATCAGCACGCAGTTGTCCGGCGTCAGCAGCGCGTTGAGTCCGACCTTGTTGTTGGGTGAAGCGCCCATGTTCGTGCTCCTGTGTCTCGAGGTGGTTGGGAGAGACGGGCACCACCCTATCGGGGGAGGGGTGGCACGGGATTGACCCGTTTCGGCGCCGTTTGACGGAAATCGGCGTCACCCGCACGAGCCCCCGGCTACCACCTCCGTGCGCGCCGCCAGGCGCCGGGGGAGGTGCCCACCACCCGCTGGAAGACGCGCGTGAAGTGACTCTGCTCGGAGAAGCCCGTGGCGAGCGAGATCTCCGCGAGCGACAGGCGTCCGTCGAGCAGCAGTTCCCGCGCCCGGGCGATTCGCGCCTGGGTCTGCCAGCGGAAGGGCGTCATGCCGGTGGAGGCCTTGAAGGCCCGGCCGAACTGCGATTGGGACAGGCCCGTGAGCTGGGCCAGTTCCCGAAGCCTCACGCCGTCCGACAGATGGGCCTGGAGATGGTCTTTCGCCTTCCGGAGCTGCCAGGGGCGAGTCCCCCTGCTTGCGCTCGTTGGGGGGCCGCCTGCCCATTCGCAGCAGATCGATGAACAAGGCGGTCGTCAGGCTGTCGCCGTAGAGCTGGCTGAGCGAGTCGGGTGTCTCGCATTGGGCCGCCAGGAGTTCTCCGATCCGCCAGATGCGGTCATCTCGGAACGTCAGCAGGGGCGTCTCGAACTTCCGCCGATCGAGTTCCTCGCCCAGCACCGATTCGAGGGGAGCGAAGTCGAAGTCGAGCCGGGCTTCGCGTACGCGGCGGCTGTCTTCCGCATGTCCCCAGAGCGTCATGCCCTTGGGGATGAGGCTGATGGGGCGGAGGGTCTGGTGATGGGCCGGATTGGGCATGTCGAGCGTCTGACGCGTCTCGACGTGCCCCCCGCCTGTTTCCAGGATGATCGACAGGCTGCCCTGCTCGGACGTGAGATCGATCCACGCCCGGCCCGGCAGCACCTCGATGTCCAGCGCGTACACGGTGACGCCGTTCCAGGTCCGGCTCTTGCTCCTGACCATCCCGACGCCATGCGGCGAGCGGATCTTCGGCGCGTCGGGGGGCGTCCCCGCACGGAGGGTTCCAACAACATGGTGGCTGACGATACACGACAACCACCGGGTGCCGATGAACAGCCCGGGCGTGAACGCCCCGCACAGCCGGAGGGCAGCTCCATTCCCCTGGACAGCGTCTTCAACATGGTGGCCGCCTCGGGAGCGTTTCCCACCGCCTTCGAGCCGCGCGTCATTCCCCACCGCTACTTCGATTCGCGCACGGGCCAGTGGCTCGAGGACACCACGACCCGGTTCGCCGATGGCGGCATCTTCAACAACAACCCCCTGGACCTGGCGCTGCGCATGTCCCAGTGGGAGACCGCGTCCTTCCGGGGGAGCCACCGCTTCCTCTACTTCGATCCGAACGCCGTGGATTGGAAGTGGTCCGACGAGGCGCAGCAGTCCTGGGCGGGGCCCGGCCTGCTGTCCACCTTCGAGAACCTCCTGACGGGGTTCGCCGACACGGCCATGCGCGCCCAGCTCATGGACACGCTGGAGGCCGAGCCGGACGTGCGCGAGCGCATCGACGTCCCCATCCGCCATGCGCCGCTGGCGGGCGAGTACCTGCTCGCGATGAGCGCGTTCCTCGATGAGGACTTCCGCGCCTTCGACTTCCACCGGGGCATGGTGGACGCCTGGCTCTTCGTGGTGTCCCTCATGGCCGTCTCGCGGAAGATGTCGATGGGTCTGCTGCTCGGCGTGGGCTGGCGTTTCTAGCCGGCCACTGGAGTGGCCATGCCGCTCCCAAGCAGGAGGGGAGGGTGGCGACCCAGGCAGTGGCCAGGAAGGAGCCGAACTCAATCCCTCCTATGCTCGTTCCAGGAGGCGCTGAATGGCCGTGACCTGCCTCGCTTCGTTGCCCGTGAAGCGCAGACCCACGCCTCGTTCCTCCCCCTTCGGGCCCTGCCACACCACGCGCGCCTCGAGCGAGGTCCCGCCCAGGCCGAACAGGCCTTCGGCCACCTTCAGCCATACCGGCTCGCCCTCCTTGAGCTTCCTGAACTGGCGGCCCACGACGAACGCGCCCGTCTGCGACAGATCCTCAGCTCCCCGGGAGTTCCAGCTCCGCCATCTTGAGCAGGCAGTTCTTGCGCAGGGAGACGCGCTCGCGCGAGGCGGTGCCCATGGACAACGGACGCTGCGCGCAGAACGCGATCATCTCCGCGGCCCGGCGCTTCTCGTCCCCGACGAAGTTCGCGAGGAACCCCCCCAGGCCTTCGCGGCCAATCATCCGCCCTCCGGACACCGCGACTGCTTGGACTTCAAAACGCTCGGTGACGTCTCCCAGGGAGATCTTGAGCCGCACCTGGGTGCCTTGAAGGATCGTCTTGGAGGTCGGAACGAAGAGCGTGAGGGCGCCGCGCTCGGTCTTCGATGCGACCAACAGGGCGCGGCGCGACGCGTATTGGACCTCCAGCGACGTGACGGATTCGTCGGGCATGGCCCGATTATCGACAGGGCGCGTGAGCCGTTCAATCCGCGCATCTGACCCCCGTGCGAAAGCCAACTGGGCCGCGTGCCGTCGCGGGCACCGCTCTGAAGGCTCCGCCCATGCACCGCTGCTCCCATGAGGTGGCTCAGCGCTTCTGGTACACGCCGTCGAAGCGCACGTTCAGTCCGCCGCACTCGCCGTTGTCGTGCGCGACGAGCAGCGTGCCGACGAACGTGAGCGTCACCTCGCAGCCCTGTTCCTCGTCGACGACGCGCAGCACGTTGCCCTGTGGCGCCACTGACGCCTCGACGCCGCCGACGTGCACGTTGCCGCCGCCTCCGTTCCAGCTCGCCATGCCCTTCACCGCGAGTGCGCCCTTCTTCGGCGCGATGTCGAGCACGTTGTCGAAGTACCGCCATGAGCCCTTCCAGGCATTGAGCCCCGTCGGCGTCGCGGACTTCTTCACCTCGACACTCACCGCCGGCAGCCACCCCACGGTCGGAGGGCCCTTCTTCGGCTGGAACCACGCGCACACGAACGCCTGGTAGCGGTGGGCCACGACGACCTCGTCACCGGGGATGAGGTACGCCTTGCGCTGGCAGGCGGGCGTGTCGTTGGGACAGTCGTCGTCGTCGCCGCGGAAGTGGATCTTCGCGCCCTTTTCCCCGAGGAGCTTCCCCGTCTGGAAGTTCCCGTACGAGGAAGTGCCCTTCGCGGCACCAGTTGTCGGGGGAGCCGTCGGCGGCGAAAGCGGGCACGGCGATGAGGAGGGAGACAAAGAAGGTGAGACGCATGGCCGCGCACTCTAGTACCGTTGGCGCCATGTCCAATGGCTTCATCTGGTCCAGCGCTGACGAACCGCACGCCGCACGGCGGCGCGAGATGCTTCGCACGCATCCCGAGATCAAGGAACTCTACGGCCCGTGCTCGCGCACGAAGTACGTCTGCACGCTGCTCGTCGGGCTGCAGCTCTCGCTCGCCTTCCTGCTGCGTGACGCGCCCTGGTGGCTGATTGTCCTGGTCGCCTATGCGGTGGGCGGAGTGATCAACCAGGCGCTCCTCCTGGCCATTCACGAGCTCTCTCACAATCTCGCGTTTCGCAAGCCCTGGCACAATCGCGTGTTCGGCGTCTTCATCAATCTGCCCGTGGGTGTGCCGGTCTCGGAAACGTTTCGCTACTACCACCTGCGCCATCACATCCATCAGGGTGACGAGCGGCTCGACACGGATCTCCCGACGGAGTTCGAGGCGCGCTTGCTGCGCAATCGCGCAAGCAAACTGCTCTGGCTCTCTTGCCAAGGCTTTGCCTACGCGCTCCGCCCGCTGTTCGTGGATCCAAAGAAGCCGGGGCTTCGAGATCGCGAACCTGCTCGTGCAGGTCGCGTTCAACGTGGCCGTGTTCCATTTCTGGGGCGGCAAGGCGCTTGCCTATCTGCCGATCAGCTCACTGATCGTCATGGGGCTCCATCCGATTGCCGGACACTACATCTCGGAGCACTACGTCTTCCGCGAAGGGCAGGAGACCTACTCGTACTACGGGCCGCTCAACGTGCTCGCGTTCAATGTCGGCTACCACAACGAGCACCACGACTTCCCCTACGTTCCTGGCTCGCGCCTGCCGAAGCTACGAGCGATGGCGCCGGAATTCTACGACGGCCTCATGTCGCACCAATCGTGGACGGCGACGCTTTGGAACTTCGTCATGAGCCCCAGCCTGGGCGGTTACAGCCGCATCAAGCGGAGCGTGGAGCGGCGGCGAGACTAGCGCCCCTCCTGTAACGCGAAGCGGGCGCAGGTGACGGTGGCGCACCTGGTGGAGCGGGTGCTGCCGCACGTGCCTTCTCGACAGTGGACGCTGTCCTTTCCGCACCGGGTGCGGTGGGTACTCCTAGCGTGCATGGCATGTCTTCAAATAGCTCAGGAACGATGCCTGCAGCCCGGTGACGTGTGTCTCGTGTAACAACGCGCTCGAAACATCCTGCGATCGTCCCTTGCCGTGCAGCTCTTCCACGACCGAGAGCACGTTGCGCGCCATTCTTCGATAGAATCGGAATTCCCCCTAGAAGTTCAGATTCATTCAGCGTGACGTGCAACCGTGGAGCCGCAGAGTCCACACTGCGCTCAGGCAGGGCCTCGACCAGCTTGAACACCGGCTGTCCGCACTCGCGACTCCGGGGGTGCCCGCACCAAAGGTCGCGAACGGGGCTGCCGCCCGCAGCCATGCATAGAGGGCGAAAAGACCTCCGTAGGAGTAGCCGAAGAGGCCATGTCCGGACTCGCTGACACGCAACCGCGATTGCAACCGAGGGTGGAGCTCGGCAGTCAGGAAGTCGAGGAAGATGTCCGCGTGAGTGTCCGCCAGATTCGCGAGGTAGGCGTCCGCCTGCTCCTGAGTCATCGCGCCCGTGTCGCGAGCCGACTTGACCGTGGCCACCATCTCGTCGCTGACAGGCTCCCCCGGCGGCACCAGATCGCGGTTGCGAAGCTGTGCCCAGGCCGCGCCTCACCGGCGTAACCGATGCTGACTTGAATGTACGGGGCGATCGTCAAATATGGGTCTGCCTGGGTGACGATGAGGGGCGCGGTGAGGCCAACGGTCCAGTTGCCGTCTACCACGTAGATCAGCGGCAGGGGATCTGTGGAGTCCGCATAACCGGGGTGTGGTCACCCAGACGCCGTAACGGTGCCCCGACCGTGCTGTGATCTCAAAGTACTCCGTGTCCGGCAAGCAGCCGTGCAATATCTTGCTCATCGAGCTTCCTTCTTCACAGTGCGGCCTGCCTTCACAACGAGGGCGGCCATATCTGGATCGGCGAACACCTATGCCACGTCACGGGCTCATGTCGGGAGTATGAGGGCCCTCCACCGCCTTCTGGAAGGAACGCCGCATGTCCTCCTGGTCTCTCGTGTTCCACTCGTGCTCCGCGCTGGTGCTGCTGTCCGACAGCGATGTGTACTGTACGACATCGCCACGAAGACGCTGACGCACATCACCGAGGTGGTCCTGGCACCGAGCGAGAAGCGCATGGCCTCACGGTTGACGGACACGCTCAACCCCGAGATTGACGCGAAGGACCTCGTGATGTCCGAGGTGGTTCGCTTCAAGTCCTTCGATGGGCTGGAAAGGTGTCAGACGATTCGTGTGCGCCAGGAAAAGCCTGGGTGAGGAGGAAGCGATGTAGGAGCGGAAACTTCACGAAGGGACCCTGCGGGTTCAAACCCCGCCCGGCAAAGGAGGCCACCAGCCGGAAGCGAGTCTTGCGTGGTGCCGGGGCAACCCGGGCTGCGAAGCGTAGACAGCGAGTATGTGGGCCGCGTGATTGAGCCTCGAAAGATCTGAATCGTCGCGAGAGCCGACGCCGTACGAGTAGCGGAAGGCAGCAGCCCAGGGCCGAAACAGGCCAGGTCCTGGGGTCTCGCCGGGGTCTGAGAGCGGGGCACGCACACAGGAGGGTCCTCCAGGAACCTGGGAGGTCCTGACGACTCCACGTTGAGTGGCCGGTTGGGGAAGCCGGTGAACAACCCTGGTCCGCGGAGGATGGGCGCCCGACCTCCACGGGAGCGAAAGACGGGTGGCGGTGGTAGCGCGCTGGCGAAGGAAACGAAGCCGGGCGCGAGGGTCGTCAGGAAGTCGGAGTGCCTCGTAGTACCGAGGAAGCAGGGGAACGCACCCGGGCGGACCCTGTGGAGGGAAGGGGGCACCGGAACATGGAATCGAGGGAGGGAAAGATGGCGGGGACACCGAGCCCTACAACTGTCTCAACGAAACTCCAACGGATAGCGACGCTGGCGAGGCAGGCGCCGGACATGGCGTTCACGACGTTGGCCCACTACATCGACCTGGAGTGGCTCCAGGAGGCCTACCGGCGCACGCGCAAGGACGGGGCAGTCGGAATCGACGGACAGACGGCGAAGCAATACGCGCAAGCACTGGAGGCCAACCTCCAATCGCTGCTCAACCGCGCGAAGTCCGGCGACTACCGAGCGCCGCCCGTCAGGCGCGTGCACATCCCCAAGGGGGACGGGAAGTCGACCCGGCCCCTGGGCATACCGACCTTCGAGGACAAAGTGCTGCAGAGGGCGGTGGCCATGGTGCTGGAAGCGGTGTACGAGCAGGACTTCCTGCCCTGCTCATATGGCTTCCGGCCGGGAAAGAGCGCGCATCAAGCGCTCCAGCGCCTCTGGGAAGTGCTCACGGAGATGAAAGGTGGCTGGGTCCTTGAAGTGGACATCCGGAAGTTCTTCGACACCCTGGACCATGGCCAGCTCCAGCAACTCATCCAGCGCAGGGTGCGAGATGGGGTGCTCCTGCGCCTCATCGGCAAGTGGTTGAAGGCGGGGATTCTGGAGGAGGGAACGTGTCGTACCCCGACGAAGGGACACCGCAGGGCGGGGTCGTCTCGCCCGTGCTGGCGAACATCTACCTGCACGAAGTGCTGGACGTGTGGTTCGAGCAGGAAGTCAAACCGCGCATGAAGGGACGCGCGGAGCTCGTACGCTACGCGGACGATTTCGTCATCTGCTTCGAGAGGGAGGAAGATGCTCGCCGCGTCATGGAGGTACTTCCCAAGAGGATGGAGAAGTACGGCCTGACGCTCCACCCGGAGAAGACCCGGCTGGTTGAATTCCGCCCACCGCGCCCGGAAAACAGGGGACAGGGTGGACCCGGGAGCTTCGACCTACTGGGCTTCAAGCACTACTGGGGCAAGTCCCGGTGGGGCAAATGGGTGGTGAAGCGCAAGACGGCCACCAACCGACTCAGCCGGGCGCTGAAGAGGGTGGCGCAATGGTGCCGCCTGAATCGGCACCAGCCAATACAGGAGCAACACCGCTGCCTCACGCAGAAGGTGAGAGGGCATTACAGCTACTACGGGATTACTGGGAACTGGGCTGCCCTCACCGCCTTCGCACGGGAGGTGGAAAACAGGTGGAACAAGTGGCTATCGCGGCGCTCGCAAAAGGGGCTGACGCCGGAGAGACTCTGGCAACTGCTCAAGCAATTTCCGCTGCCCGCGCCGCGCATCGTCCACAGCGTCTACCGGCTCGCAGCGAAACCATGAGCCGAAGAGCCGGATGCGGGAATTCCGCCTGTCCGGATCTGTGGGGGGCCGGGTGGGCAACTGCCCCGGTCTACCCGACAGGAGACGAGATGCCGGAACGAATTTCTTGACACCTTCTCCGGCCTGGCGCAACAGCGAAGCGGTCTGGTAGCCGCCATCGCGGCAAGAATTTATTTTTCGCGCTTGTCGATTTCATGCGTCATCATTCGTTGTCAGGATACGGGACCTGTAATCAACTCACCTTCCAGCGTGGAGACGTCATGAACAAGCAGATCATCTTCAACCTGCCGGTCAGGGACCTGGACAAATCCAAGGCCTTCTTTTCCGCTCTCGGCTTCAGCTTCAATCCGCACTTTTCCAACGAGAGCGCGGCGTTCATGGTCATTGTGGACGGCAGTATCAATGCCATGCTGATGACCGAAGCTTTTTCAAGAGCTTCATCAACAAGCCCGTCGTGCAGGCGAAGGAGGCCAACGAGGTCATCATCTGCCTGAGCTGCGAGAGCCGGGAGGAAGTCGACAGCCTGATCGCCAAGGCCACCGCCGCCGGCGCCCGCATCCCGCATCCGCCGGAGGACCACGGCTTCATGTATGACCAGGGCTTCGAAGACCTCGACGGCCACCTCTGGAACCTGGTCTGGACGGCGCCGCAGGCTTGACCGGGCCGGCGCAGGTGTATCGACTTCTTCATTGAATAACCGTGGAGGGGCGGCAGTCTGGGCGCGTTCAAATGCGCCAATCCTCCCGATTCAAGAGTGTGTCGCTCGCGCTATGTGCGTGGGCTTTTGTCGTGGGTCTCATCAGTTGCTCCGGAGGCAACAACGAGTCCGTCCAGACGCCGTGCGAGGGCGTCGCCTGTGGTCCCGGACGCTGCGAGGTCTCCGATGACCGGCCCGTCTGTGCCTGCGATCCAGGCCACCACGCCGAGGGCCTGACGTGCCTGCGCGACGGCACTCCCCGTTCGATCCGTGCGCGCCCAACCCGTGCATGCACGCGGGCCGGGGCCAGTGCTCCAACGTGCAGGGCCGGGCCGTCTGCGCGTGCGATCCGGGCAAGGTGGAGGACGGAAGCGGGCAGTGTGTCTCGCTCGACGCCTGCGAGCCCAATCCCTGCACCGCACCGCACAAGACGAATTGCTCCGTGGTGGAGGGGCAGCCGGTTTGCGCGTGCGTGAGCGGCTACGTGCCCCAGGGCGAGACGTGTGTGCTGTCGGTTCCGGATGACCACGGCGACACGCCCGCCGAGTCCTCGCCCGTCATCATCGACGCGCCGCCCACCGGGGCGCGTTCGAATCGAAGGAGGACGTGGACGTCTTCTCGTTCCAGGCCCAGGCGGGCCACCTCTACGCCTTCACGTGCAACCCCGGCGGCGGCGCGACGGACTGCCGGGTGAGCCTGTCGGACGCGGTCGGTCAGGTGCTGGCGGTCGACAACAACGGGGGCACGGGCTTCATCGTCTACGAGTACCCCACGGCCGGGACGTACTTCTTCCGGGTGTCTTCCGGCCGGTGGGTACCTACACGTACCGGCTGGAGGATCTCGGCTTCGACGACCACGGCGACACGCCGTCCGAGGCCACCCCGGTGACGCCCTCGAGCACGTCCGTTGGCGCGCTCCTCCACGCGACCACGGACGTGGACGTGTTCTCGTTCGAGGCCGCCGCGGGCCATGTCTACGAGCTCGCGTGCAACACGTCGGCGTTCGACTGTGACCTGGTGCTGCTGAACGCACTCGGCACGGTGGTGGCCTCGGACACCACCCAAACCCGTACGCGCGGGTCCGCGTGGAGTTGAACACGCCCGGCACCTACTTCTTCCGGATCCAACCGGGAGGCTCGACGGTGGGTGCCTACACGTACCGCTTGCAGGACCTGGGCGTGGATGACCATGGGGACACGCTGGCCACCGCCACGCCCATCACCCCGGGCACGAGCGGGGTGCCGGCGCAGTTCGAGGTGTCCAGGGACGAGGACTGGTTCTCGTTCACCGCCACGGCGGGCCGCCTCTACGACTTCACCTGCTCGACCGCGTCCATCGACTGCGACGTGTACCTGCTGGATGCCCATGGGAACGTGGTGGCGGCGGACACCACGTCCACGACCGTCACCCGGGTGCGCGGGAAGTTCACCACGGGCGGGACGTTCTACTACCGGGTCGTGGCCAGCTCGGGCTGGAACGTCTCGTACACGAGCTACACGTACCGGCTGCAGGATCTGGGCGTGGATGACCATGGGGACACGCTGGCCACGGCCACGCCCATCACCCCGAGCGCGAGCTGGGTGCCGGCACAGTTCGAGGTGTCCAGGGACGAGGATTGGTTCTCGTTCATCGCCACGGCGGGCCGCCTCTACGAATTCAGCTGCTCGACCGCGTCCATCGACTGCGACCTGTACCTGCTGGACTCCGAGGAAGGTGATTGTGGCGAACACCACGTCCACGTCCACGACGCGGGTGCGCTGGAGGCCCACCACCGGCGGGACGTTCTACTACCGGGTCTTGGCCGCCAGCGGCTGGAACGTCTCGTACACGAGCTATTCGTACCAGTTGCAGGATCTGGGCGTGGAGTAGTCCCGCGGACAACGGAGGCCACGGGCCGCTCCGGTTTCAACACGGACGCGGCCACGCCGCCCAAACCCATGAATCTCGCCCGCCTCCCGCGAGCCTGGTTCCTGCTCCGCGCCACACAAAACGGACTGCGCGGTGGTGGAGGGTCGGCGAGTGCAGCGGAATGACTCCTCAGTGCGCGGTGAAGCCGCCATCAACCGGCGGGCCGACGCCGATCACGAAGCTCGCGCCCGGGCTGCACAACCATAGCACGGCGGCCGCGACCGCCTCGGCTCGGCCGAGGCGGCCGATCGACTGCTGCTTCATGATCTCCTCCATCGCGTCCGACTGGCCCTTCAGCATGTCCTGCACCATCGGCGTGTCGATCGTGCCGGGGCAGACCGCATTGATACGGATGCCGCGCGGTGCAAAGCGGTGATTGACAGTGCCGGCCCCGTCGCACGCGCTGCGCACGTGCTTTCTGGGAGGGGCTTCCCCAAGCAGGAGAGGAGGGAGCGAGCGTGCCGCCCCATCCCGTCTCGCCCCGTCATGTCCCGTTCTCATCCCCGCTGGAGGGGCATACTGGGGGCACATGCGGCCCCACAGGGTCAAGGAGGGCACGGCGGCAGGGCCTGCGTGGCGCGCCTCACCTCCCCGCGGGGAAGTGGCTTGTCTTCACGCGGCGACCGGGGGAGGGTGGGGAACCCCCTGCCGAGGAGCCGCGTGATGTTTTCTTCTTCCAGGCGATTGCTGGCGGTCGTTGGAGTGGTGCTGCTCTGGAGTCTCTCGGGGACCGCCCGGGGCCGGGCGCCCGACTCCCAGGAGCCCGCGCGCCTCGCGCTGCGCGCCGCGAGACTCTTCGACGGGAAGAACGCCCGGCTCCTGCCGGACGCGGTCGTCCTCGTCGAGGGACCGAGCATCCAGGCCGTGGGCACCCGCCTCCCCATTCCTCCGGGAACACGGGTCATCGACCTGGGCGACGTCACCCTCCTGCCAGGGCTGGTGGACGCGCACTCGCACCTGCTGCTGGAGGTCCCGCTGGGCAGCGATGGCTCCCTCCTGGACTACGTGGCCCGGACGAGTACCGCCGAGCGCGCGCTGCTGGGCGCGAAGCTGGGCCGCGAGATGCTGGAAGCCGGCTTCACCACGGTGCGTGATCTGGGCAACTCCGGTCGGAATGGGGACGTGGCGCTGCGCAAGGCCATCCAGGAGGGCTGGGTGACGGGGCCGCGCCTCTCCGCGTGTACCCGCGCGCTCGCGCCGCCCGGGGGCAGATGGACACGCTCCAGCCGCTGGCGCAGGGCCTCATCGAGGAGGAGTACGCCACCGTCTCGGGCGTGGAGGCGGCCCGCGCGCGGTGCGGCAGGCGCTCTATGACGGCGCGGACTGCATCAAGGTCATCGTCGACAACGGCCCCAACCTGCTCACCCTGGAGGAGCTGAAGGCCATCACCGAGGAGGCGCACCGCCGCAAGCGCCCGGTGGCGGCGCACGCCACGAACGACGACAGCGTGCGCCTCGCGGTCCAGGCGGGAGTGGACTCCGTCGAGCACGCGTACTCGCTGCCCGAGGACGTGCTGGCGACCATGGCGCGCAAGCGCATCTTCCTGGTGCCCACCGATATCGCGGCGGCGGATTGCGTCAGCGTCGGGGCGACGGCGGCCGACCCGAGCTCCGGCGCCGCCTGGAGGAGCGCTGCAAGAAGGGCATTGCCCGGCAGCACGAGCGCCTCCGCCGCGCGGCGGCCGCGGAGTGCCACTCGCCGCGGGCTCGGACATGTACGGGGCGATACCGGGGCTGACGCGGGGACAGGCCAGCCGGCGGGTGCTCACCGCCTATGCCGAGGCGGGCCTGTCACCGGTGGACATCCTGCGCATGGCGACGGTGAACGCGGCGGAGCTGCTTCGCCTGCACGACCGGCTCGGCTCCCTCGAAGCCGGCAAGCTCGCGGACGTGCTCGCGGTGAAGGGGGACCCGCTGAAGGACCTGGGCGCGCTGGAGCAGGTCCGGTTCGTCATGAAGGAGGGCCGGGTGGTGCTGGACGCCCGGGCCGGGGAAGGACAGGCCGAGGGCGCCGTGCGCTGACGGGCGCCTCCCCACCTTCGATGACCCGGGCCTGTCGCTCCTTGGGCGCGGAGCCATCCCGGCGGACCTTCGAGGTGGTGTCAGGCGAAGAGGCTGCCGATGCGGTGCACGACGCGGACGATGAGGGCGGTGACGGCGGCCTGAACCTTGGCCCGAGTAGGGCCCCAACTGAGCCAGCCGCGCTCTCAAGACGTGCTCCAACTCACCCCCGTCATGCTTCGAGCGGTCCCGCCAGGATCCGCTAGGTCCTGGCTCGAATGGAGGACCCTCTCATGCGTTTCCGAGCCTGCCTTGTACTTCTGCTGTTGGCCTCAGCCTCGCGGAACGCCGCGACGAAGGCCCGATACTGCTCGCGCAACTCCCTCAGCGCCTGGCGCGTGGAGGCATGACCCAAGGGCCGCGGGCTGCGCTTGAGGTGCTCGGGCCGGGTATGCGGGTGCTCCTGTCATGGTCGCTGACGCCGTCCTTTCCGGCTGCGGCCGGTGCTAGAGTGCCGCCATGCCCGACGAGGCGACCGGCCTTGACCGACCCCGATCTTCCCGCCCTCTACCGGCGTTACATCGACTGCCTCAACCGGCGGGATCTGGCAGGTCTGGGCGAGTTCGTCGACGACGACGTGCGCCACAACGACCGGCCGCTCGGCCTTGCCGGGTATCGAGACATGCTGGAGCAAGACTTCCGTGAAATCCCGGATCTCCGTTTCGATCTTCGCCTGCTGGTATGCGAGCCGCCCTGCGTCGCGAGCCGCCTGCACTTCGACTGCACGCCGAAAGGGACTTTCCTCGGCCTCCCGGTCGACGGCCGCCGGGTGACGTTCGCGGAGAACGTGTTCTACAGGTTCCGTGGCCGGAAGATCGAGGAGGTCTGGTCCGTCATCGACAAGGCGGCGATCGAGGCGCAGCTGTAGCGGCGAGGGCAGGCCGGACCCCTCATGGGATTCCGTGGATTCGAACGCTTCAAGGCAGGAGCCCACACCCCGAGGTGCTACGTGATGCGTTGTTCACTGGTGCTGCTCTGCGTGGCCCTGATGGGGTGTGGCGGCGCTGCTCCAGGCGTTCGTCATGCCCCGGATGCGCAGAGGCGCTGCGCCTATGTCCCGTTCCGTGACGAGGCGGCCGGAGACAGGAAGGAGGAGCTCTCCTCAGCTCGCGCGGGTGTTCACGTGGTGCTTGTCGCGGCGGCGGGGGCTTCGCCCGTGGCTTCTCCTTCCCCAAGTCCGGCCCCTGTCCTGGAGGGGCTGTCGGGTGAGGGTTGGGGAACGGCATTCCCCGAGGCGTGCTCCGGTTGGTGCCTGAAGGAGGCGCGGGCGCGGAGGTAGGGGCTGGCGGTGCCGCGGGGGAGACGGTGGTGGTGGGGGGCGCGTTCGTCGCGGCCGTGGGCAGCGGGTTGCTGGTCTGCTTGACGGCCCGTGCGGCCTTGGATGGGGAGAAGACCCCCATCGAGATTGCGGACGAGTATTACGGCACACACTTCGGAGACGTGAAGGGGTGGGTTCAAGGTCAATACCGGGACGTTGCACCTCCTCCAGGCGCAGCGCCCAGGTCGAAACCCGACGAGAACACCGGCAAGAGGCTGGGGCGCATCTATGTCACCTACACGAAGCTCAATAAGATGACCCACCACTACTACGCGGGGCGGACCAGCATGGTCGTCGATCTTGCTGTATCCCTCGAGTTTCAGGCCGCACTGGCGGTTCTCCTCCGAGACAGAAACCACCACCTGGACGAGAATGCTGAACCGGGTGGCGCCATGTCCGGCTTGGCGCAGACTGATCGATTCGATGTCGGCACCGCCGTTGACTATAGCCGTCGATATGTCGACGTCGCTTATTGGCGGATTCGCGGGAGAGAGCAGCAGTTGATTGATTCCCTTGGAGGAGCTCGCTCCGACACCGGAGAGCCTTATCGCACCGAGAATGCCGTACGCGGCGTGGCGAAAGAAAATCCACAAGGCAGAAGGTTCCACGCCGCCGCGACGGAGTCATGGGGCCAACTTCACCCTTACACGGGATACTAGGGATGCCGCGAATCTACAAACCGGGCTCGTTCTTGAGAATCCCCCTTGCTGACGGCTCTTTCGGTTACGGCAGGGTGCTCAAACTGCCGCATGATGCCTATTACGATTACAGGACCGACACTCCAGATTCCGATCTGGATCGGATTGCCTCCAAGCCTATCCTTCTCAAGATCATGGTTCGCCATATGGAGGAGAGGGCATGGGAGCTCATTGGGTGGAGAAAGCTGGAGGAGCAGTTTTCTCAACCGATCGTCCAGTTTATGCAGGACATTGGGAACTTCCGCGACTGCACGATCTTCGACACCGTCGGCAATTCGAGGCGCGCGGAGCCCCAAGAGTGTGTCGGACTTGAGCGCTCGGCTGTCTGGGAAGAGGTGGGAGTCGAGCAACGCCTGCTCGACACCTTCATGGGGCGGCCCAACGATGACGTGGAGCGCTTGAAGGTGCGCCTGAAATAGGCACGCTCATAGGTGCGGACGCGGCTCAAAGCGGCGGGTTGTTCTGCGTGGAGGCGGCGGGAATCGAACCCGCGCCGGGCGGTGCGAAACTCCCAGCAGAATCGCGCCCTTACCTCGTAACCGCCCGGAATGCTGGGGAGTCGTCATCCCGCCGCGTCCTGTCTTGTCCCATCCTGTTTCAGCCCGTTCCGCAGGTTCCTGCGACATACGTGCAACATGACGGACGTGGTGAGCGCTGGGACGTCATAGCCAGCGTCCAGGTCGGACGCGTCGGACGCGCCCCTCACGATGCTGGAACTCGTGGGAGTGTCCAGGCCGGACATGCCCGGACACGTCGCCTCATGATGCACGCTGGCGCTCGTGGCGAGCGGCCACGGCTACACGTCGGGCGTGGGCCTCGCAGCGAGCGCTGGGGCCTCATGGTGAGCGTCCAGGCGGGCACCGTCGAACTCGTTGAGGTGACCCTCGTGGTGAGCGCTAGCGCTCCACAGAGCCGAGTACGAGTGCGACGAAGACCTGATTACAACGGACCCCGCTCGATGGTAACGAGCATGCGGCGCGCTCGCGTCAGCGAGCGTGGAGCGGCGTGTCATTCAGGCCGGGAGGCACCGTACTTGCCTCGGGGTCGCTCGCTCTGCGACAGCCCTGGCTCAGAAAATTCCATCAGTTACCCTCAACCCTTGGGGGCGAAAGCGTGCCGGCTGCACTTCGTGCCGTAGCGTGGCAGCGCCTGATTGACGATCGCCAGCGCTACACAAGCAGCCCTCGAACAGCACTTGGCCAGCATACCCTACTGGTGGGCACATTGGCCAAGGGTTGCAACAGCGCAAGTGGCGCTCAGCCTTCTCTGGGGGGTGGATCTCGACCAGCATGTCGAGGCTCCAGTCGGCAATGTGCTCCACTACCTCCACTTGCGCAATGAGTTCGGTTACTGGTTGCTGGGCCCCAGGCATGGCCAGTGTAGCGAGCGCACGGAGTAACCGGCCTGGAAACTGCCCGACGAGTGGGTCGTGTTGATCACGTACCAGTTCTGGTTAGGGATAGAGCAGGTCTGAGGCGCCCAGGGCGTCATCACAAGGTTGTTACCTTGGACGGTCGCGTTCTGCATGCCGTCGACGACGATCCCAAAGCCGTAGGTGCCGCTCCCGTTGTTGTTGAGGAAGCTTACCCCTGCGGACGATTGGCAATCGCCTGTCGGGTTGGTGTCGTCGCACCACAGGTGGGTGCCGATCGACAGAGCCACATGCAGATGCTGGCCGCAGCAGGTCTCGATGAGGTTGTTGCGTACCACGGAGCCGGTGAAGTCTCCGGCGTAGAGGTTGGCGGCGATGATACCGCTGAAGGCCGAGCGGCCCGATTGCGCCACCCAGTTCTGCTCGATCACTGTGTAGCGGCCCCCGTAGAAGAGATCGCGCCGTCGGTTGCGTCGCGAATCTCGTTATAGGCTACGTAGGCATTGTTGCACCGGAAGTCGATGCCGTTGGCGAAGGGGTTTTCGCCTGCGCCAGTGTGCAGACCGTTCTCTCCAATGTAGTTGTTGGTGAGTTGGAGCCCGCTACAATTGGGATTATCGGAGGCGGCGATGGCCGCGAGTCCCGAGGTGTTGGTGGCCCGAACACGGTCCAGGATGGAGTTGTTGCCTGAGATCGCGATAAGCGCCCGCGCGTAGACAGCGCCATTCGCCGCCCGGTTGCCGTCGATCTTGATGTTGCGGATCTCAGCATTGGCCGCAGTGTAGGCCTGGATCACTGGATTGGGATAGGTAACGCCCGCAGGCACGGTGATGAGGGCCTTCAGGGTGTCATTGGTCGGGAAGCCGGTAGTGAAGATCTTGCCGCCGTTCGGTACATAGATCGGCACATCGGCCTGGAACGTGGCGCCCTGACACAACTCGGCGACCCCGGTCGTATTCAAAGCATTCTGGATTGTGGCGCTGTTCCCACCAGTCAGGCACGCCGCGCCGGCCATGGCGGGCTCAAGAACCAGAAAAAGCGCCGCAGCACAGGACATTCGACAAAGCCATCTTGACATTAAGTAACCTTCTCTTTCCAGGCAGGGGACTTGCTCGACGTTCAGCACAATAATCCTAAATATCCTCTTTACAAAGGAGAATCCCAGGTGCCCACGAGGGACACGCGGACTTGTTCATAGGGCACGGTCGTTGCTCCCCGGTGCTGTATGAGTGGGTGTTCGGCTCGTTTCGAGTGGTCCCCTTCAAATCAATATGCGCCGACGAGGAGGAAATTGATGCAGAAAATCTGCGTGCTGCTGGTCCCCCAAGCTGCTCCGAGCCTCCTCGTCAGGAGCGAACTCGGCGCGGGGTGGCGGAAATCGAACCCGCGCCGGGCGGTGCGAAACTCCCAGCAGAATCGAACCCTTACCTCGCAACCGCCCGGAATAATTGGGAGTCGATATCCCGCCGCGTCCCCTCCTGTCCCGCCCCGTTCCGGTCCATTCCGCAGGCTCCTGCGACACACGTGCAACATGGCGACCGCGAGCCGGGGCGCCCCTTCGGCAGGTACCCCACCTTCTTGAGCCCCGTCTCCTGATCCACTGCTCAGCGACAACTACACCTCCCCAGCAACGACAATTACACCTCCCCATCCTGAGTGACGGCAGCCGTCGGTAGGAACCCGGTGACTTCCGAGGTTCGGATGGGCGGGTGAGGACGACGGATGCCCAGGTGAGGAAGCTGATGGAAGAGATGGCGAAGCACGGAGGCTTGGGGCTGGCGGCGGCCCGGGCGGGCATGGACCGCAAGACGGCACGCAAGTACGTGAAGGAGGGGAAGTTCCCCTCGGAGCTCGAGCAGGAGCGCACCTGGAGGACGAGGAGGACCCCTTCGAGGAGCAGTGGGAGGGACTGGCCGAGCGGCTGAAGGAGGCGCCGGAACTGGAGGCCAAGACGCTCTTCGAGGAGCTGTGCGCTCGGGAGCCGGGACGCTACAAGCCGGGGCAGCTGCGCACGTTGCAGCGGCGAGTGCGCCAGTGGCGAGCGCAGCAGGGGCCGGAGAAGCAGGTGTTCTTCGCCCAGGAGCATCGGCCCGGGGAGGCGATGCAGACGGACTTCACCTGGGCCAACGAGCTGGAGGTGACGGTGGGAGGCCAGCCCTTCGCGCACCTGCTGTGTCACCCGGTGCTGCCGTACTCCAACTGGGAATGGGCGACGGTGTGCCACTCGGAGTCCATGGCGGCCATCAAGCGCGGAGTGCAGGCGGCCGTCTTCCGGCTGGGAAGGTGCCGCGCTACCACCAGACGGACAACTCCACGAGCGCCACGCATGACTTGCGCAACGGCAAGCGGGGATTCAACGCCGAGTACCAGGTGCTCATGAAGCACCTGGGCATGGAGCCGCGCACGATTGAAGTGGGGAAGAAGGAGCAGAACGGAGACGTGGAGGCGCTCAACGGCGCGCTCAAACGTCGGCTGTTGCAGCACCTGCTGATGCGCGGCAGTCGGGACTTCCAGAGCGCCGTGGAGTACGAGAGCTGGGTGCAGGGCGTGCTGGAGAAAGCCAACCGGCTGCGCGGCGCGAAGGTGGAGGAGGAGCTGGCGGCGATGAGGGCGCTGTCGGTGCAGCGGCTGGTGGAGTACAGCGAGCTGGAGGTAGTCGTCACGGCGTGGAGCACCATCCGGGTGCAGCACAACACGTACTCGGTGCCCTCGCGGCTGGTGGGTCAGCGCGTGCGGGTGCGCGTGTACGACGACAAGCTGGAGGTGCTGCACGCGGGAAAACCGCAGCTGGTGGTGGACAGGCTGGTGGGCCGCAACGGACACCGCATCAACTACCGGCACATCATCTGGTCACTGGTGCAGAAGCCCGGGGCCTTCGCGCAGTACCGCTACCGGGAGGACCTCTTCCCCTCGCTGGTATTCCGCCAGGCGTACGACGAGCTGCAGCGGGTGCACGCGGGGAGAGCCGCGGACGTGGAATACCTGCGCATTCTGCACCGGCGGCCTCCACGCTGGAGGCGCAGGTGGAGCAGGTGCTGGCGCGACTGCTGGCCGAGGGCGGACTGCGCGGTGCCGAGCAGGTGAAGGCGCTGGTGGCGCCGGCCCGGCCGGAGGTGCCCGAGCTGGAGCAGCCCGAGGTGGACCTGAGCAGCTATGACGCGCTGCTGGTGGCGCAGCGGGAGGTGGCCTCATGAGCCCCCCTCCACGTCCCTGCGAGCAGCGGCAGGAGCCTCCGACGAGCAGCAGCAAACGCTGGCCATGCTGCTGCGCGCGCTGAAGCTGCCGGCATTCGCAGCCCACCACGAGGAGCTGGCCGGGCGCGCTGGGCAGGAGGGCTGGACGTGCCCGCACTACCTGCGTCAGTTGGTGGAGCTGGAGCTGAGCGAGCGCCGGGGCCGACGAATAGAACGGCTGCTCAAGGCCTCGGGGCTGTCCACGGACAAGACGCTCGCCACGCTCGAGCAGGAGAAGCTACCCGCCAAGGTGCGCCGCCAGCTGCCGGCCCTATGCGAGGGCGGCTTCGTGGAGCGCGCGGAGAACGTGCTGGCCTTCGGACTGCCGGGCCGCGGCAAGACGCACGTGGTGAGTGCCATCGGCCACGAGTTGGTGCAGCGCGGCTACGAGGTGCTCTTCGTGCCGGCGGTGCTGCTGGTGCAGCGACTGCTGGCGGCCAAGAAGAACCTCTTGCTGGAGAAGGAGCTGCGGCGACTGGACGGGTACGACGCGGTCATCCTCGACGACATCGGCTACATCCAGCAGGACAGGGAGGAGATGGAGGTGCTGTTTACCTTCCTGGCCCAGCGCTACGAGCGCAGGAGCGTCCTGATTACGAGCAACCTGGTGTTTTCGCAGTGGGACCGGATCTTCAAGGACGCGATGACGACGGCGGCGGCGATTGACCGGGTGGTGCACCACGCGCTGATTCTGGAGCTCACCGGCGACAGCTACCGCAGCGAGAAGGCCAAGAGCCGGGAGACGGTCGACAAGGCCCCGCGCCAGGCGCCCGGGGACGAGTAACAGCCCGTTCACGGCACAGGAGGTGGCCAACCCAGCGGCTCCGATGGACGTGACGACGACTACGGCGACGACGAAGTGAACGCAGTCAGGGCATCAACCCGATGGGGAAGTGTAATTGTCGCCAAGGGGAAAAAGTAATTGACGCTGGGCAATCCACCCTCAGAGTGTCCACGAAGAGCCTGCGGAAGGCTTCCAGGTGCCTCACTCGGAAGTTGCACACCCTGTCGCGGTCCGGCTTCTCTCATCCCGTCAGGTAGCGAAAGGCAGCAACTGTCCCTGCTCCGGTTGCCACTCCCGGAACGGACTGGGCGAGTCCGTAGCGGGCGGAGTTCTTCGCCTCCTCCTCCCGCTCCGGCTTCTCGCTGGCCTCTACCTCCAACAGCGCGCTCTGCTCGGGCTTCTTCGTCGAGGTGGTGGAAGGTCTGCCGGGCCTTGGGGACGGTGAATGCCCACTGGATGTGGACCCGTCGGCGGTTTGCATCCCGTTCCCACGCCTTCGTCCTGGCCTTGAGTCGCTCGATGTTTGGCAGCTGGTCCCCGTGAAGCCCTCGCCGATTGCCGTGCCTCCACCAAGTAGCGAGGCGCGGCGCGCAGCCTACCCTTCCCAGGCACGGCACGCGAGTCCTGCTAAAAATTCAGTACGCTCATCAAACTGGGCCTTAGTCCCACCCCTTTCAAGGTCGATGGCAGGTGTTTCTTTTAAACGATCAGATAGGAAGGGAATGGCGAGCCATGGCTACCTGGCAGTTTGTCAGGACATAGCCATTCCATGGAGCGCCCGCCACTGGACGCTCTTGGGGTCGTCTGGTCTCTTGGGTGCCTCGGTTCTTCCCTGCTCAGGAGAGCTTCTCACCCTTGAGCACACGCGCTGTCGCCACGTGCTTGCGCGCCACCTCCCCCGGAGCATAGCCCTTCTTCACTTTCTTCTTGGCTGCCCGGGGATGTTTGCGCAACGTCGCGGGCTTTACCCTCTTCGCCATTTCCAGCAGGGCCGCACTCAACTGCTCCGCGGATTGTATTTCCTGCTCAGCCCACTCCTCTGGCTCCACCATCACCATCATCCCGCCATAGGTGAACTTCACCTCGGCGGCGATGTAGTAGGTGGACACTTGCATGTTGCTTGCCTCCAAGTCATGACTGGCTTCCACTGCTGACTTCACCACTGACAACGCGTTGTAGGCCAGCACCGCCACCCCGAAGGCCAGCAGCGCCGCTCTCGGCTTCCCCAGACTCCTCACTTCGCTTTCGAGGACGCTCTCCAGCTCTCCAAACATCGCTTCTATCGTCCAGCGCTTCCTGTACAACTCCGCTACTTCCAGGGCGCTCATCTTCTCCGTCGGCACGTTCGTGAGCAGGCGGATGACTGTTTCCCCATCCTCCGTTGGCTCCTCCAAATGCACTTCAATCCGTCTCAACTCCAACGGCAGCTCCCCCTCCACTCTCACTGCCTGCTCGTACACTCTTCCTGTCCGCCCTCGTCCCACTTCTTGCTTCTCTCCCAGCTCGGTCGGATTGGGCGACACTCCATGCTCTCGAATGATGAAGGCCGCTTTCTTCTCCTCCACCGCTCGCAGAATCCGGCTCGTGCTGAAGTTTCTGTCCGCCAGCCACAGCTCCCCCTCCCTCACTCGCTCCAGCACGGGCCCCGTCAACGCTCGCTCCTGTGCATGCGCATCCTCCGCGGGCAGCACATCCACCACCAACCCCATCTCAGGCGCATACACCACCAAGGACTGTCCTGGCAGTGCTGCTCCTCGGAAGTTCCTCAGCGGATTGAGCCTCTTCTCACTGGCCGGTAGATGATTGCCATCCAAGACTCGCACCGGTAGCCCGCCGCCCACGGCCCCTTCTTCTTCATGGGCCGCACCACGGGCAACAGTCTCTCCGCGCTCCCTTGCACCAGCGCTCGCACCACCTGGGGCTCGGTGCGATTGACTTTGTCGTAGAGCGCTGCCACCGAGACGGCCGGTCCGGGTCCGACTGCGCCGCGGCGTGCAGCGACGGCCGCA
This sequence comes from Cystobacter fuscus, assembly GCA_049060065.1. GTDB lineage: Bacteria > Myxococcota > Myxococcia > Myxococcales > Myxococcaceae > Cystobacter > Cystobacter fuscus_B. The sequence goes on along the minus strand of JBMEQP010000002.1, from coordinate 4,707,921 downwards.
ATCCCAGCGCCACCAGTCCCATCAAGTCCACTACCGAGGAGAAGAGCAGCTCACGCGTGTACTGCTTGTCTCGCTGTGATTCAAATACCTCATCAATCCACTGCGAACTCAGGGCATGCTCAAGCGTGCGGCGCACCATCACCGTGACGGGACTGCGCTGCGTGAATCGCTCCACGATTGTATTCAAGGCCACGTTCGTTCCTCCACGTAGGGGCGCGAGGAATTCGTTTTGGCCGTCCGCAACTCCGGACCCACCTCCACCCAGGTGGGCGTTCACCTTCCCACCTGACCCCTATGGTAGCACCCTCCACATGACCTTGAAAGTGGTGGGGTTTAGGACTTCGGGCTTGCCCTTTCTGCATGTTGTGCTTCCTTGCTGGGTGGATCCACAGCGTCCGGCGCCCAAGGGCCAAGTCCGCTGTAATACGGGCTGCCGTGCGAAAAACCGCCCCTCAGTCCGCTTACTGGGTGAACTGACGACCGAGGCTGGGCTGAATTCCGTTGAGGTACGAGAAGAAGAGCTTATTGGGTTGATAGCCTAGAGCAGGCAGGCACAGGAGATTGAGCCGATGAACAGCCGAGCATGCACAAAGTGTTGAGCCATGAGCAACAGCCGCCCCGCCACCTCCAAGGGACAGTGCAACCGCTCAGTTCCATGGTGAGGAGGCATCCGGCGCATTGATGTCGCACTCAAGTCACCGCTTGCCTTATATTATAGCTCAAACCCCTTTAGCACAAAACTATGCCTAATTCACCCATTCATAAGATCGAACTCCCCAAACCCATCCCGGCGTCTGTGGACAGACTGCTAAATCAACTCAGTACTTTCAGCCCTGTCGTCTGGGTAGGAGCGGGCGCGTCGCAGGCCGCAGGATACCCAGGCACGAAGAAACTTCTAATGGAGATGCGGAAGGTGGCTGATGACGATCTGCCCACAGAAGGGGCATTCACAGTGGTTGTGGACGCATTCATAAAATCGATGGGCCAAGCTGCACTTGATCATGTTCTTGAACAACAATTGGCTCCGCCGAGACGCCGACAAAGTTTCACCGTGCTTTGGCACGCTTGGTGAAGGCGGGCATTGTCCGCACCGTAGTTACCACGAACTATGACGATCTACTTGAGCGCGCCTTCGCCGAAGCAGGCGTGCACGTGACGCTGCAAGTCATGGATAGCAACTTCAAGGTAATACCGAGCCACGACACTGCACGCCTGATCAAGCTGCATGGAGATCGGAGTGAATGGAAGAAGGTAATCTTATCCGGGCATTCTTACAAGGAATTTAGTGAGCGCTATGCCAAGCTGGAGCAACAACTGGATTTGCTGCGTTTGCAACACGCGTTCCTCTTCGTCGGCTGTTCTATGCAGGATCAGCGCATTCTGGAATGGCTGGATCGCTTGGGACTGGATGGACGTAAGGAACTCAAACCCTGGCGACCGCTGATGCTGGACAGCGAATGGCAGGATTTTTTGAAATTTAATTTCGAAGGGCGCCGCTCAATCGAGGCAATTGAAGGCGCCAATTTGCGGCCACTTATTGGGTCAGACCACGAAGCGTTGCTCCAATTATGGGAAGAAACTGCGACAAAGCTCGGCGTGACTGTAGAAGCTGTTGGTGTCTCGCCGAGCGCTTCACCTGTGCTGGTAGCAGCACCACCAGCAGCACCACCGCCTGCGAAACGAGCACATGGGGCGAATCGCGCTGTGTGGTTCAGCGAGGACCAGAGCCTATGGAATCGGGGCCATTCATTTGAAGGAAATCAAGATCAGAAAGCCAAGTTCGAGAGTGCCCGCGGCGCATATATGCGAATTATCCCAAGTGATTGGCAAGGAGAGAAACCAGACTCATTAACTGTAGATAAATTGAATGGCGATTTACGACTTCAGACTCTGGGTGAATGTAGGTACGGGACATCAGGACTCAACGAGGATGGAGTGCTCTTCAGGGAGTTGGGGCGAAAAGGACCAGACGAAATATGGCGCATAGAAACAGCGACGCAATGGTTCGAAGATAACGGGGAGATTTGGGGGGTTGACGGGCGTGTGCTGGTAGACGATGAGGGAGAGATGCTCCTCGCATACATCTATCTGGTTAGGCGTTGGCGTGTGTTTCTAGAGAACTCACTCTCGACACTAAAATACTTGGGAGCACGTGGTCCGTTGCTCGTCGAAGCAGGCGTTGCCGGTCTGAAAGGTGTGCGTTGGGCTGGGCGATTTAATTTTGAAAAGGTGAGTGCACTCAAGGACATTGCCACCGTGGAGGAACAGCTCTGGGACTGGTCTGAGGCAGAGCAGCTTCGCTTCGTTACCAAAGCATTCAATGAGGTACGAAGGGCTTTTGGGATTCAGAAGCTCTCAGAGAGCGAACTTCAACAACTACGGTAGAAGAGCGGCGGGGAGGCGCTTCAAGTCGTTCTTGATGACTCTCGTAGCACTTCTCGAAAATCGGCGGGCGCGAAGCCCTTAAGACCGGCATCGGTGCGCGCCCTTCTGGAGCACCTGTCACTGCCCACGCCTCTTGTGGCAGCCGCCAGCAGCCAGTGGGCACGTCGAGGCCCGACAAGCACGGGCATTACTTACAACCAAGTGCTGCGCGCCGGTCGCCCATCTGGTCGCACACCTCGTTCCGCAGTGCTCCGGTGAACTTCTGCACCGCTCCACTGCCACCAATCTCCAGCCTGTCACGATTCGTATACAAAGGCGCCGCCAATGCGAACAGGGCAAGAATTGAATTTTCTGGGTGTGCAGGCCATGCGCGGGACTTCATGAGCTCCAACGCGACAGATGGAGAGCACTTTTCCCTCCGCCAACGTAGGTGCGTCGTCATCACGCAAGACCGGAGCATAACGTGCTGCCTTCGTAGAGAAAACCCGAGCATACACCCCGATTTTTTATCAATGGTGCCCTTACCTATAACGCCATCCCAGACGCAGAGCACGTCTGGCCCTACGAACTCCTTGGGGTCGATGCGTGGCTCCATGTGGACTGATGCAACCCATATGTAGCAGGGCTTTTTCTTGTCTAAAAACTTCTTCAGCGCCGGTACTCTTAATAGATGGTCCTGCGCTTGGCCTGCGGGCGATATCGCAAGATACGCTATGACGACCATTGCGGTGTGGCGCAGGTGCATGATTTCCCAGTCGTTGGTTGCGGCCGCTACAGCATATTCCATGTGGACCGCCGGTTCATATGCTTGCGGTGAATGCGTTTGTACTATAGTTCGATCCGCACGGTAAAGATACACAAATGGACGCGATCAATGCCCCGCTTTCGGCCCATCCGGGAAGGTGACGTTCCCGAGGGTGACGGTGCGCGGCCCCTGCGCTTCCCACAGCTTGAGCATACAGGGGCAGCCGAGCTGCGCGGGCGCCCCCTCAATGCCCACCACGACCTCACCGGCACCATTCGCGGGGATGGGCGCCTGCTGCCATGTCGCAAGGTCCACCTGCTCCCCCGCATTGTCCACCAGCGACGCCCCCGCGAGCGTCCAGGGCTCAGCGCCGGGGTTAGAGAGGCGCAGCCGCACAGCCACGCTTGCCGGGCGGGTCTCCTCGGTGCGCGAGTAGCTGTAGCTCCTGGCCGCACGCAACCCGAGCGCGTTTCCCGGCTGCTCCCTCACCGACCCGAAAGCGGCATCGACGCGACGCTCCCATCACGCTCCAGCCATGCGGCCCCCATGAGCCCGCCCGGCTCCTCACGCTCGGCCAGAAGCCGCGCCTTGTCCTCCTGGCACTGGCGCGCTTCGGCCTGTGCTTCGTCACGCTCTTTCTTGAGCACGTCGGGCGGGCGCGGCTGCCGGAACACCTCCACCTTGCGAGTCCCCTTGGCCGCATGGCCCACGAGCCAAAGCTCGCGTTCGCCGGTGCCGCGCCATCCGCGAAGCGCACCGTCACCTTTACCCGCTCCCCTGGCAGATAATCCCCCTTGGGAATGACGTGGAGGCTCAGCCCCTCTTGCCCGAGCGCCCAATCCGCGAGGCGCCCCCTGGCTGAAACTCCACCGCCCCCACAGCGACGCGGGAGTCAAAGACGAAGGTCGTCGTCTCGTCCGCGCTAGCGCACACGTCGGGAGCCCCATCCGGAGAGCCCATCGCCAAGTCAAAGCGAGCCGTCGAGACGCAGGGGGGAACGGGGGCAGATCTGCGGCTTGCGCAGTACCAGCGAGCAGGGCGGCCAGCAGGACGGCACCGGGAGAAGGGGCAGCACGGAAACTCAACCTCCAAAAAGCGGGGCAATGCTTAGAACCGGGTCGGAAAGTGGAGTTGAAAGCGCGGGTACACCCGGGCATTGCCGGGCTTGCTTCCGGGATCAAGGCAGACGCCCAATCCAGGGCCGCACTTGTAAAGCTTGCCGCGTTCGTCAACGAAGGGCGTATCGCCATCCAGGCCAACGACGAGACACACGGGCACGGTCCCCGCGCCGGGAATCTGCGCCTGGGTGAAGGTGCCGTAGAGGCGATCCTCCCCAAGCTGCAACGTGCCAAGAAGCAGGGTGTTCTCGGGCAACCCCGACACGTCAAACACTCGGAGGGTAGCGGGACCTTCTTTGACCCTGGCCACCTCCCCGGGCTCGTACTTGTACCCCTTCAACGTGGCAAGTCCCCCTGACCCGATGTGAAGCCTCTGGTGGGTGTCCTGCCAACCCTCGGGGCAGGTTATCGCGGGGGCTCGGGGCGCACCTGGGAAGCGGGCGCGGTGCATCCCCCATCGAGCAGCGCACAGACCGCTACGGCTGCGGGCTTCACCGGCAAGCGGAACCCTGCACCTTGCGTCTGCGGTTTGGCGTTTCGTTCTTGGGCGTCTGAGCGGGCGTGCGAAGCATGGCGTTAGCGGTAAACGCGGGAAGGTGAGCCCCAACGGGCGCCGCGTCTCCTCCGGGGACAGATTCCAGCGGCTTTGGGGCGGGCGCTACTTCACGACCGCTCACGCCTGCGTCGGTTGCGCCGGGGGCGGGGACGTGGGCGGTAGCGGCAGCTCTGGCCCTGCCTCGCTGGTGCTTCCCGTAGAGCCGGTCCCACCAGGTTCGTGCCCACGGACAGGGCAACGACGGTCACCAGCAGCACGGCCCCAGCGAGCCCCAAGCGCCACGCGGCGCGGCGGGGTGGAGAGCGGCGGCGGGCTCGAGTTCGCGCGCTGGCGGCACCGGGGCGCCTTCAACGAGCCGCTCGTACTCCCCAGGGCCGCGCCCATGCCCGGAGCGTCCACCCGGGGATCTCGTCCTGCGCTGCCGCTGCGGCGGGCCGTGGTGCTTCCTCCTGAGCGGGCACAGGGGGAAGGACAGGTGCGCCGTCCGGGAAGGGCTGCCCGCGCCGGAGGCGCCGCTTCGCCAGCTTTAGAAACATGCGCCGCTGATCGTTTGGCTCTTGCCGTTCAGGGTCCTCGATGGTCGTTGTCGTCTGCAGATCGAGCGGATCCACGAGCGGCGGATCCCAGGCGGCGTCGTTCTCGGCGTTGGACAGGAACTCACGCAGCGCCGCGCACAGTGTCGCAACCAGCGGAAAACGCTCCTCCGGACGCTCCGCGAGCATCCTCATGCACAGCGAGAGGCGGCCAGCGGTACACGCGGATTGACGATGTGCGGTGTAATCGGCCGCTGAGTCAAGATGCGCTCGCGCAGCCCATCCAGGCCCCCTTCATCCGTGCGCTCTCCAAAGGGCAAAACATCCGTCAGCAGCCAGTAATAAGTCACCCCCAGCGCCCACATTTCGTCGGTCGGCCCGTACTCGTATTGACCCGCGCCGTCCGGGTTGGCGCGCTGAAAGCGTATCTGCTCGGGGGAGCGGAACTCCTCTGTCCCGGGCGGGAGCTGCGAGCCGGTAACAGTCGGGGCGCTAGCAAGCGAACCAATCCCGAAATCAATCAAGATCGGGCGTTCGCTCACTCCCCGAATGAGGATGTTATCGGGCTTCACGTCACGATGAAACACACCCGCCTCGTGTATTTCGCCGAGCGTCAATGCCGCGTCCAGGATGATCCGCGTCGCCTTCCGCGCCGATGGGTTTTGCTTGTAGGCAAACGCCCAAAGCGTATCACCCGGCACATACTCCATCACGATGTAAGGATGACCGGCTGGGTCCGGCCAGAAGTCCGATCCTACATAGCGCACGACGCAAGGGTTCTCCAGGTGGATGAGAATGCCTATCTCTCGCTTGGCCCTGCCGTCCAGGCTCGGGACTAGAAGGAGCTTCAACGCAAAGAAAAGGCCCCCCGCTCCACCTTGTAGACGATCCCGAGACCCCGCCCCCAAGAGCCCCATGACCTTGTAGTCCCCGATCATCTCGCCGATGTCCGGGTGCCTCAGTGCCAGTCCCACGCTCTACCTCCAATAGGGGGAGCGTAGCAGAACCGAAGGGATACGGCTGAAACGGCGGGACCGGGGCGGCAGGTGGACCCCTCCAAGAGTCTGGCGACCACTCCAAAATGCGGCGCCCCACTCACCACCCCAGTCCCAAATCCGAGACGGGCCTATTTCTCGCCCATCGGCACGGCGTCGAGGACCCGCAGCAGCCCGCCGCCGACCGCGATCTTGGCCTCTGGCCACGTCCGCAAGAGCCCGACAACCTTCCTGGTCTCGGGTGACAAATCATTGTCCGTGGTTGGCACCTCTCGCGCGCTCATGCCGAGCAACTCGCCCGGGTCCATGCCGAGCGCGACCGCTATCCGCCGAAGCGTCGGCACCGATGGCATCATTCCGCCGCGCTCAATGCGCCCGTAGACCTGCGCGCTTATGCCTGCCTTTTTGGCTACTTGGGCCTGTGTGAGTCCGAGACTCTCGCGCGCGGTTCGGGCAGCCTCGCCGATTGTTTTCTGTAGCAGGTCGTCTTCCATGCGATGTGCCTCTCAGGTGTCAGCGCGACTCGCTTTATCACGCCTGCGCTGCTGCTGCCGTCGTCTCCTCTTGAGCTTGGGAAACCCTGCTGCCGTTTCCTTGAAAACGTTGAGCTGCACGTCGTCCAACGTTCGCACCGTCCGGAGCAACCGCCGAGTTTCCGGCGGCAGCTCGTTGCTAGGCACGGGTTGGGCTTGGGATGCGTCCGGCCCGGAAAGCCCCAGCAGAACGTCCGCCCTAATCCCTAGCACCGCACTGAGCTTGGCAAGAGTTGGCGTGCTCGGGGTCATATCGCCGCGTTCTAGCCTTCCATACACCTCGTCGGTGAGCTTGACCCGCTCGGCTACATCCGCCTGTGTCAGTCCCTTTCGCAATCGGGCTTTGCGTGCAGCCTTGCCGATCTGGATACTGAGATCGGTTCGGACTTGCCCGCTCTTGGCGGCCGCCTTTGTGCCTCGCTTCCCTTTCATTCGCGCGAGTCTCCTTCCTCGTCCGGCGTCAGAGCCGTTCGCTCGATGGGGTTTGCCGTCAACCGCTTGACCCTTGCGGCAGCCTCCATGATTGCCTTCAGCTCTGCCGCGATCTCCGCACCGCTGACGGGCGGATCCAAGGTCAAGAGGTAGGCGTGCAACTCGTCGCGCATTTGCCCGGCCGTGAAGCGCTCGGAGGATCTGGCTGAAGCGCACGCCTGACAATGGACCGCAAAAGAGCGGGCGCGAATTCAAGCTGACGTTCCGCTGCCGCAGGGTCGAAGCGTAGCAGACGGTAAGCCAACACATCCAGGCTCAATTGTGCCGTCCGCTCGGCGCGCACACCGGATGCGAACCCCTGGGGAGCGCCCTGCACGGGGGCATCGCTCGGGTCGAGCGGGTATTCAGCCAACAGCATTTCCAGCAGAACAAGCCCGAGAGAAAACGTCCGCTCTGCCGTCAATCGCTCCTGCGATGGCTGAGGCGGAGCGATTCCAGTTGGACTTCATCACAGCGCGCAGAACCTCGGGCGCGCAGTAGGCAGGATCGCCTCGCAGTAGGCCGGGTGGGGTCTTCAGTCGTTCGCGCAGCTCCGAGTACGCAGCGCCAAAATTCGTGAGCTTGACGCGACCATCAAACCCGAGACGGATCCGCATGGGACCCACGGCGCGATGGATGATGTGCAGCGGGTCGCGCTCGCCAGCAGTGCGCTGGTGCGCATAGTCAAGCGCGTCGGCCACTTCCGCCGCCACATAGGCAGTAAAGGCCGGTGACAACCTGCGCCCCACCAGCAAGGCAAAATCCATCGCCGTCAGCAGGTAACAGCCGCGCATGTGCTCCATGACGACATAGGGAACATCGTCACGAAAGTGAAGCCGTAAACCTTTGTGATGCCAGGGTACTCCAAATACGTCGCAAGCTGCACCTCTTCCCAAGCGCGCTCGCGCTTCTCGTGGTCCGAGGCCCCCATATGCAAGGGCTTGAGAATGACTTGCGAGCGAGGGCCCCCGCTATGGGGCTGCCTCCAAGCGAGAAGAAGCTTGTCGTAGTCGCGGTGATCAACCTGGGTGCGGAAAACCTCGTAACGGAAGCCCTCGAAGTTGAAGGTAAGACGCGGGCCGGAACTGTCAGTCATGGTGCGTTCTCCTCACGAAGCCCTACAGCCTGTCGAGATTGGGTCGGTCTGCACGCCGCCAGCTCTCGCCGTTGCCGCGCGTGTAGAACTCGCCGATTTCAAACGCACCCGCACCCGCTCCGTCGTCGCGCACCTCCACCGGGCCAACACACTGCGCGGGCTCGCCGGTTAGCGCCGCCGCGAGATAGCCATCCTGACGGAGAAGGAACAGGTTCCGGTAAGCCTGAACCATCCGGCTCATGTCCCAGCGCGACACCTCTTGCCGGTGCTGCTCGACATAGCGCAGCAGTTCGTCGGCAACGACGGGGGGCGCGTAGTGCTGGGGGAGATAGGGGAGGATTGCGAAGTAGCGCCGCAGCCGCCCGGCCTGCTCAGGCGACACGCTGCGCCCCTCGGGGATGGATTCAGCGGGCAGCCCGGCCCCCAGCAGCAGCGCGCCGAACTCTTCCAGACCCGCCAGCACGTCACGGGTAGCGGCGAGCGCCTCCGGGGAGGATGGCTCGCGCACGCGACTGGGCAGGACGCGAGCACCGCCAGCAGCACAAGCAAGCTTAGCGGCGCATGAGCTGAAAAGCAGGCAACACGAATCCACCTCCGACGCGAAACCCGTTCGCTCGGCATGGGGCACCTCCAGTGCAGGCGTTGGTAAGAATGTGATGCGGCCGGATAGGTAACACAGTCATGCGAGCGTGGGAAGTCCGGGACTACCAAAGAAGTGCGAAACAAATATTGCAGAGATTGCGCGTTTAGGCTCGAATCGGGGAAATCAGTACAGATTTGTTCCCTACATAATGTGCTATCTCCATTCGGTGGCGCGCGGCGTGTTCCCTTGCAGGACTCGGCAAGGCGCGGGCCTGTTGTGCACTCACGCGCGACGGTTCGGCATGGCCCGTCATTACCGGGCCGGTCCTACGAGTAGCGTGGCCCAGTGGTGGCGCGTGGTGGCCTATGTGGTGGCGCCACCGGTGGCGCTGAGTGGTGGCGTTGGTGGCCCAGGTGGTGGGCGCGTGGTGGCGCTGAGTGGTGGCGTTGGTGGCCCAGGTGGTGGCCACGCTGTCGCTACCCGCCTCCCTTGCCTGCCCGTCTGGATGCGCGCTGTGCTTTTGGCACGTCCATTCGGGTCGGACAGGCGGCCACGTCGACGCGGCCTCGTGGTGAGCATGCAGGCGAGCCGGACGGCCATTCGCCGCGCGCCTCGTGGGGTACGCTGGCTATGTCGATGCGGGCAGCGCTCCATTCGCTCGCTTGTGCGGCCCTTGGTTGCCGGGCTGCACTCTTGCCGATCACCCCTCGCGCTTTGTTCATGGCCTGGACACACGGCTTTGCGCTGTGTCACTGCTGGCCTGGGTGGTTCTTGGGCTGTTGGGCGTGTCGTTCAGGGCGGGTAGGTGATGAACAAGATTGAATCCCTGGAGGGAAACCCTCCGTGTGTGGCGCATTCGTGCGCCGTTGTCGGCTGACAGGTGAGGACACCGGGAAAAACGCCGGTAGTCACTCCAGGCGGCGCCTGTGGTCACTCCAGGCCGTGCCTGTGGTCACTTTCCTGGGGGCCGGTGCTGGGGACCGGCGGGAAGCTCGCGCGTCCATGCACCAGCGGCGCGGCATTCTCTGGAGTGCGGCCCCTTCTCCAACCCGGAGAGCAACGCCAGCGCAGGAGGGAGCCAGCCATGAGCACGCCCCCCGTTGCTGCGGACGCCGCGCCCGCGTTTCTCACGGTGGAGGAAGCCGCCGAAATACTGCGCGTGAACAGGAAGACTCTCTACGAAGCGATCCGGCTTGAGCATGTTCCCGGCGTCGCTCGCATCGGAAAAACCCTCCGCATCCGCCGCGCTGCCCTGCTAGAGTGGACAGCCGGTAAGGGCCGTGATTCTGCGCTCGGGAGTCGGAAATGAGCGTCAGATTGCGGAAGTGGCAGAACAAGGCAGGGAAGGTCGAGGAGGCTTGGCAAGTGGACTTCATGTTCCACCACCCGGACGGACGGCGACAGCGAGTCGTGAAGTTCTCGCCTGTGCAGACGCGCCGGGGGCCGAGCAGTACGAGCGTGAATTGCGCGCCTCCCTCCTCAATGGAACCTTCGGAAAGGAGAACAACACCGGGGAGCGCCCCATGACGTTGGCGGAGTTCGCCCCGCGCTTCCTGACCTACAGCGAGAACAACAACAAGCACTCCAGCGTCGTCAGCAAGAGCCAAATCCTGGAGTCTCACATCCTGCCGTTTTTCGGTGAAATGGTGCTGGCTGCCATTGGCCCGGCTGAGATTGAGGATTTCAAAGCTGCCATGCGCAAGAAGAAGTCAGCAGCGCGCGCCCGGAAGGAGGCCCCCACGCGGGCAGCCATCCGCAAGCGCAGCGGCGAGGAACCGAAGCCGCTGAGCCTCAAAACCATCAACAACGTGTTGACGGTGTTGAGCAAACTGCTGGCGGTCGCGGAAGAGCAGCGGGTCATCGAGCAGGCCCCGCGCGTGAGGCTCTTCGCGAAGCTGCCGAAGCCGCCCTTTGATTTCCTCACCTTCGAGGAGGCAGAGCGCCTACTCAACGCCGCCGAGCCGGAATGGCGAGCGCTGCTCCTGGTGGCGCTCAAGGCGGGGCTGCGGCAGGGGAGCTGATCGGGCTCCAGTGGGGCGACGTGGACTTCCAGCGCGGTAAGCTGCACGTCCGCCGTACCATCTGGCGCGGGGTCTCGGGCTTGCCCAGGGGGACGCGAGCGAACGGTGGAGCTGCCGGGCTCGGCAGTGGACGCGCTCAAGGGACACCGGCACCTGCGCGGCCCTTACGTGTTTTGCCAGGAGGACGGCCAGCCGCTTACCGACGGGCTGCTCAAGCTGCCGCTGCGCCGGGCCCTCCGACGGGCGGACATTGCTCGCGAGCAGGGCCGCATCGGCTGGCACGACCTGCGGCACACTTACGGCAGCCACCTCGCCATGAGGGGGATACCGCTGACGGTCATCAAGGAGCTGATGGGGCACGCGACCATCGACATGACGGAGCGCTATGCCCACCTGAGCCCGGACACGCGCAGAGAGGCGGTCGGGGTTCTCGACCGGCCCTCTGCGCCCAGGCTTGATTCAAAGTCCCACGAGAGAAGTTATCCCACCTGGACCTACGGAAGAGGTAAGGTGCCCATCCATGGGACGAGGTGGCGCGGGCAGCGGTGGGCTGATCGCGTGGCACGAGTCCGGCACAGGTAGGACGCGGGCCAGATGAGGCCGTTGGAGAGTCGACGTGGACGGGGAGAAAAACCGGGGCGGGAGAGCTGGCGGGCCCTCCACACCCCCTGAGAAGCAAACAGGGACGAGGAAGCAGCAGGGAGCAAACACCTCGGCCGTGCAGCAGATGCTGACGCGATTGGGACTGACGTTCAAGGAGATAGTGGACCCGCGGGCCAGTCGCGGCAAGAGGCACGGGTTGGGGGCGCTCCTGTCGCTGCTGGTGGTGGGGATGGCAACGGGAAGAAGAGTGCTGCGACAGGTAGAGGCATTGGGGGAGGACCGGTGCGCGAAGGGACGGAGCCGAAGGGGTTGAGCGGAGCGGTGTCGGACACGACGTTGGATAGAGTGCTCAGTCAGCTTGGGCCCGAGGGATGGGACAAGGTGTTGCAGCAGTCGGTGCGGACAGCACTCGAGCAGGGAGTGCTGAGGCAAGACAAGCTAGCGGCGGGAGTGGTGTCGATTGACGGCAAGGCGGGGGAGAGCACGCGAGGACAAGCGCCGTGCGAGCCCTGTCACACACTCCGGGATGAGCAAGGGCAGGAGTATTGGTACCCCTTCGCGCTCCGGGCGGCGCTCACCAGCAGCAGGGCGTGCCCGGTGCTCGACCAGATGATGTTGGAAGGCAAGCAAGGAGAAGCGACGGCCTTTGCGAAGTTGCTCGGACGAGTCGTGGAGAAGTATGGCGAGCACTTCAAGTATGTGACGGGGGACGCGGGGCTGACGAGCGCGGCGAACGCGAGGGCGGTGAGGAGGCGGGTAAACACTACCTGTTCGCGCTCAAGGAGAACTTCAGCCGGTTGCACGACGTGGCGTGGGTAGCGCTGGCAACGGCCCCGGTACAGGTGAGTGAGAGAGAAGGCGCGGGGCGAGTGGGTGGAAAGGGAGTTGAGAGTCACCCCCGTACCCGAGGCAGAAGAGTTTCCCGAAGCCCGGCAATGGATATGGGTGCGCAGCACGCGGGAGCGCGAGGGGCGTTTGCCCGAGGTGGAGACGCGACTGTTCCTCACCTCCATTCCCAGTGGGGAGTTGTCGGGGGAGCAGATGCTGACAGTAGTGAGAGGGCATTGGGGAATAGAGAACGGACCGAACTGGACGGCGGACGTGGTGCTGGAGGAAGACACGGCCTCGGCCAGCCTACGGGGGCAGGCCCCCGTGGTGCTCAGTTGGCTGCGGCTGCTGGCCTACAACCTGTTGGCGTTGGTGCGCACACACCTGCTCCCAAAAGACGGCAGGCCCGTGTCCTACGCTCGCACCCAGGAAGTGCTCTACCAAGGCTTGCTGGGCCCGGCGGTGCTCCCGGAGACTCTGGCCGCACTTGCCTGAGCGCCCGCCAGCGCCGGCTCTGGTCTCCTCTGCTTCACCTCCTCGGCTTCGCGGGTCCGTCTTCAGCCAGTATCCCTTCCCGGGGGCGCCTCTCGCGAGGGCCGTCTGGGAGAACGCCACCTCATTGCCTGATACGGATTGTCTCCCGCCCACCCCTCCTCAAAACCTCCCCCCAGGACTTTGGATCAAGCCTGCCCTCTGCGCCCGCGTGCGACATACGTGCAACACGGATGGAGGGAGCTGCCAACCACCCGTAAGCACGGCGTAAAAAAGTGGAAGCGGCGGGATGCGAACCCGCCGCCTGGCACTCCCAGCGCGGGCTTGGCGGAGTTTCGTGGGAGCCGGCGGTGGCGTGTGCCCTGGCGCGGTGTGACCGCGGAGGACAACGTCCTGCATGCGCTGGATGACATCGGCCCCGACACGGATGTCACAAGGGCCCGTCCGCCGCGACTTCATCCATGCGTGCGATTGAGACGCTCCCGGCGGGATGGAAACCGCCGGGAGCCGCCGGGGCTCAGCCGAGGATGAGCCGCTCGATGAGCGCCTTCTGCACGTGCATGCGGTTCTCCGCCTCGTCCCACACCGCCGACTGGGGACCGTCGAGCACCCCCGCGGAGATCTCCTCGCCGCGGTGCGCCGGCAGGCAGTGCAGCACGATGGCGCCCGGCTTCGCCTTGGCCAGCAGGGCCTCGTCGAGCTGGTAGCCATTCAAATCCTTCATCCGCCGCGCGGACTCGGCCTCCTGGCCCATGCTCGTCCACACGTCTGTCACCAGTACGTCCGCGCCCTGGACGGCCTCGGAGGGGTCCGCCGTGACGTGCACGCGCCCCCCGGCCTCGGCCAGCAGCGACGCCGCCGGACGGTAGCCCTCGGGACAGCCCAGCCGCAGGTGGAAGTCGAAAAAGCGCGTGGCCTCCACGAACGAGCGGCCCATGTTGCTCGCGCAGTCGCCCAGGAACGCCACCGTCTTGCCCTTCACTCCGCCCAGCCGCTCCTCCACCGTGAACAGGTCCGCCAGCACCTGCACCGGATGGCCTCCCTCGGACAGGCCGTTGATGACGGGCACCGCCGACGCCTTGGCGAACGCCTGGAGCCGGTCGTCCCCGAAGGTGCGGAACATGATGCAGTCCGCGTAGCCGGAGATGACGCGCGCGGTGTCCTCGATCGTCTCGCCGCGGGCGATCTGGCTGCTCGCCGAGGTGATCGTCGTCACCGTGCCGCCGAGCTGATACATGGCCGCCTCGAAGGACAGGTGGGTGCGCGTGGACGCCTTCTCGAACACCGCCACCAGATGGCGGCCGGCCAGCGTCGTCACCACTTCCTTGCGCTTGCGACTCGCCTTGAGGGCATGTGCCCGGTCGAAGAGTGCCCGGTAGTCGGCCGCGGAGAGGTCCGCCAGGGTGAGGAAGTCTTGCTTCACAGTGCTGCCTCCTGCAACGAGTCGAAGAGGGTGGCGAGCCGGGGGACGGCCCGGGCCATCTCCCGTGCGCGCGCCGCGTGGGACTTCAGTTCCACCAGTTGTTTCTCCACCGACGCGGGACCGGTGCCCCCCGCGTTGGCCTTGCGCTCCACCGCGCGCCGGGGATCCGCGCTCTTGAGCACCTCGGCGTCGAAGCGCGCATCCACCGACTGGGCCAGCTCCAGCGTCACCTGCGCCAGCGGCAGCCCCTTCTCCTGGCACGCCCGCACCAGCGCGCCCGTCGCCTTGTACGCCGTGCGGAATGGAATGCCCTTCATCGCCAGCGCCTCGGCGATGTCCGTGGCCTGCATGTAGTCCGACTCCACCGCCGCCGGGCACTTGTCCTTGTCGAAGTACACCTTGCCCAGCGCCGGTGGAGCATGGACAGCACGCTGGTCAGCAGCGGCCCCGTCTCCAGCAGCACCTGCCGGTCCTCCTGCAGGTCGCGGTTGTAGCCGCCCGGCAGGCCCTTCACGAGCACCGCCAGTTGGTGAGGTTGCCCACCGCGCGTCCCGCCTTGCCGCGGATGAGCTCGAAGACGTCCGGGTTGCGCTTCTGCGGCATCATGCTCGAGCCGCAGGCGATCTCCCCGTCCAGCTTCACGAAGCCGAACTCGGGCGAGGAGAAGTCGAAGAAGTCCGTGGCCACGCGGCTGGCGTGCAGGAGCGAGCGCATCGCCGTGTAGGCGAAGTCCAGGGCGAAGTCGCGGTCACCCACCGTGTCCAGGCCGTTCATCGTCAGGCGGGGGAAGCGCAACAGCTCGCGCGTCACCTCGCGATCGATGGGCAGCGACGTGCCGCCGATGGCGCCCACGCCCAGGGGCAGCGACGCCACGCCCTGCAGCACGAAGCCGAGCGCGTCCACGTCCCGGGCGAACATGGCCCCATAGCCACACAGCTGGTAGGCCAGGGAAATCGGCTGCGCGCGCTGGCGGTGCGTATAGGAGGGAGGATGACGCCGCGCTCGGCCTCGGCCCGGGCCGTGAGGCCCTCGATGAGCGTGGCCAGCACCTCGAGCGCCTCGGCCACCTTCTCGCGCACGTGCAGCCGCAGGTCGAGCGCCACCTGATCATTGCGCGAGCGCGCCGTGTGCAAGAGGCCCGCGCGCTCACCCAGCACGCGGGTGATCTCCACCTCCACCGCCATGTGCACGTCCTCCTCGTCGGGGAGCGCCAGCGTGCCGGCCTGGGCGGCCTTCCAGATGGTCACGAGCTGCTCGCGGATGGCGCGCGCGTCCTCGGAGGGGATGAGGCGGGTGCGCGAGAGCATGGTGAGGTGGGCGAGGCTGCCCACCAGATCCTCGCGCAGCAGGGCTCTGTCGAGCGCCAGCGAGCTGGTGAAGGCCAGCACCTCCGGGTGGAGGCCGGCTCCGCCCGAAGCGGCCGTCTTGGCAATCGTCACGGGATGTCTTCCTTTCCAAAGAAGGCTTTCAACTTCCGGTTCAACGTGCGCGTGGAGCGGCCCCGCGCCGGGGCGACGAAGATGGTGTCATCTCCGGCGAGCGTGCCCAGGCACTCGAGCAGCCGCGCGTGATCGATGGCCGAGGCCACCAGGGGCGCGGAGCCGGGGCGGGTGCGCACGACGACGAGCATCTCGTTGTCCTCCACCGAGAGGATCATCTCCCCCAGCTCCATCAGGCGGGACTCGCCCCCACGCGGGGGCGCCGCCTCCAGGCCGTACACCGTGCCACCCTCGGGCAGGGACACGCGCATGGCGCCCAGCTGCGCCAGATCCTCGAGAGCGTGGCCTGGGTGACGTCGAAGCCCTCGAGCGAGAGCAGCTGGCCCAGCTCCTCCTGGGTGCCCACCGGTGCGTGCGCACGATGCGGCGGATGGCGTCCTGGCGCGCGGCCTTGTCTCCATTGTTCCGAAGCGGACTCACGTTGTGGGGCCTCCGGGATCCTGGCTCAACGGGTGACAAGTGTTCCCACGCCCTTGTCGGTGAAGAGCTCGGCGATGAGGCTGTGGGGCACGCGCCCGTCGATGACGTGCACCCGCTCCACGCCCCCGCCAATGGCCTTGATGGCCATGATCGCGCGCGTCTGCATGCTGCCGCTGAAGGCTCCCGCGTCCAGGTGCTCCTGGAGTCGCGCGGCCGTCAGCTCGCTGAACAGCTCCTTGTCCTTGAGGATGCCCGGAGCGTCGTGCAGGTAGACGAGCTTGTGCGCCTTGAGGGCCTTGGCCACCTCGGCGGCCACCACGTCCGAGCCCAGGTCATACGTGAGGCCGTCCTCGCCCAGGCCCACCGGGGAGATGACGGGCACGTAGCCCTGGCCCAGCATCATCTCCAGGAAGTCGGGGTTGACGCGCGTCACCTCGCCCACGTGCTCGCGCGAGCGTCCGTCCTCGCTGGACATGCGCCGGGCGCGGATCATCGCCCCGTCCTTGCCGGACAGGCCCACGGCCCTGTCCCCCATGTTGTTGAGGATGGTGACCAGGTCGGAGTTGACCGAGCCCGAGAGCACCATCTCCACCACCTTGAGGCCCGAGTCGTCCGAGACGAGCATGCCCTCCTGGCGCAGGCCCAGCTTGTCCAGCGTGCGGGTGAGCTCCGGCCCGCCCCCGTGGACGATGATGGGTTGCAGGCCCGCGGAGCGCAAAAGCTCGATGTCGCGGCAGAAGGCCTGCTTGAGCGACTCCTTCACCATGGCCGCGCCGCCATAGCGGATGACGCAGCGCTTGCCGCGGAAGCGCGAGATGTACGAGAGCGACTCGACGAGCAGCGTCGTCTTGAAGGCGGGGCTGTAGTTGGCCAGCCGGTCATCCTTGCCCACGCCGCCGTCCGGCTTGGACACGATGAGCGAGGTGTAGTCCGCGTTGATCTTCACGTAGTCGTACGAGAGATCGCACCCCCAGGCCACCGCGGACGACTCGCCGTCGGTGAGGTGCACCTCCACGCGCACCTCGGGCTCGCGCATGCGGGCCTTGAGCACCTGGGCGTCATACGGCTGCGGCGCGCCCTCGTAGACGCAGACGCCCTGGATGCTCACCCGGGCGGGGTAGGGGTCCACGGCGTAGCCCTGGGTGCCCGCGCGCGCGCCCACGGTGGCGAGCACCCGGCCCCAGTTGGGATCGGCCCCGAAGACGGCGGCCTTCACCAGGGTGGAGCCCGCCACGGCGCGCGCCAGATCCTGGGCGATCGCCGGGGTGGGCACGCCCGTCACCTCCACCTCCAGCAGCTTGGTGGCGCCCTCGCCGTCCGCGGCGATCTCCCGCGCCATCTCCTGGCACAGGTCCGTCAGGGTGCTGGTGAAGGCGTCCCACTCCGGCCCGGTGCCGGTGAGCGTGGGGTTGCCCGCCCGGCCGTTGGCCAGCGCGTACACGGTGTCGTTGGGGCTCATGTCCCCGTCCACCGTGAGGCTGTTGAAGGAGCAGGACACGGCCTGGCGCAGGGCGGTGGCGAGCGGCTCCGGGGCAATGGCGCAATCGGTGACGATGACGGCGATGACCGTGGCGAGCGACGGGTGCATCATCCCCGAGCCCTTGAAGATGGCGGACACGGTCACGTCCCGGTCGAAGAGCCGCACCGAGCGCCACACCTGCTTGGGGCGCGTGTCGGTGGTCATGATGGCCTCGGCGGCGGCATCCGACTCGGGGCGCAGGCCCTCCTTGAGTGGGGCGAGCACCGCGCGCACCATGGGCACGGGCAGTGGATGGCCGATGACGCCCGTGGAGGCGCAGAGCACGGCCGAGGGGGAGACGGAGAGAATCTGGCCGAGATCCTCGCGCAGGGCACGCACGGCCTCGAGCCCCGCGGCGCCGGTGAGGGCGTTGGCGTTGCCCGAGTTGACGAGCACCGCCTGGACGTCCGCGGCGGGCAGGCGGGGCTCGGCGTCCTGCACGGGCGCGGAGCGGGCCTTGTTGGCGGTGAAGCAGCCCGCGGCGGCACAGGGCGTGTCGCTGTAGACGAGCGCCACGTCCTTGCGCTGGGGTTTGAGGCCGGCGTGCTGACCGGAGAAGAAGAATCCCGGAGGGACCCTCACGGCGTGAAGCCCCGGAGGGTGGACAGGCCGAGCGTCTCCTCCCAGCCCTTCATCAGGTTGAGGTTCTGCACGGCCTGGCCCGCGGCGCCCTTGACCAGGTTGTCGATCGCCGCCGTCACCACCACGCGGCCCGGATCATGCCCCGTGGCGTCCACGGCGAGCCCCACCGTGCAGCGGTTGGTGCCCACCACGGCCTTGAGGCCCACCGCGTCCGGCGAGGACTCCACCGAGAGGAAGGGGCAGTCCGCGTAGCCCTTCTCCAGGGCGGCGCGGGCCTCGGCGGCGGTGGCGCCCTTCGCCGGCGCGCGTAGGCGGTGACGAGGATGCCGCGCTTGAGCGGCAACAGGTGCGCGGTGAAGGTGAGCGGCACGGCACGCCCGGCCACCCCCGCGAGCGTCTGGGCGATCTCCGGCGTGTGCTGGTGGCGCAGCACGCGGTAGGCGCGGAAGTCCTCGTCCACCTCGCTGAAGCTCATGTCCTCGCTGGCCTTGCGGCCCGCGCCCGTGGTGCCCGAGGCGGCGTCGAAGATGAGGGAGCCCTCGTCGAGCAGCCCCGCGCGCAACAGCGGCGCCACGGACAGCGCGCACGCGGTGGCGTAGCAGCCCGGGTTGCTCACCAGCCGCGCCCGGGCGATGCGCTCGCGCGAGACGAGCTCCGGCAGGCCATACACCGCCTCCGCCAGCAGCGCGGGCGAGCCGTGGGTGAAGTTGTAGAAGGCCGGGTAGGCCGCCGTGTCCTGGAGGCGGAAGGCGCCCGAGAGATCAATCACCCGCACGCCCGCCTCGAGCAGTCCCGGCACGAGCTGGAGCGACGACTCGGCGGGCGTGGCCAGCAGCACCACCTCGCACTCGCGCGCCAGCTCGGCGCTCTGGTCCAGCGGCGCGTAGCGCAGCTGCCCCACGGGGCCCATGACTCCCAGCCGGCGCCCACCGACTCGCCCTTCCAGCGGTCGCTGGTCACCAGCCGCAGCTCCACCTGCCCGTGGGCCGCCAGGATGTGGGTCGCCTCGACGCCGGAGTAGCCGGACGCGCCAATGATGCCGATCGCCGCCTTATGCATGAGCGTGCATGGATATTCGCAATGCTGCATACACGCAAGGGGCAAATACGTGGCGAACGTGGCGGCCAGCCCCTCCCCGTGCCCCGGAGGGCGGAGCCTCAGGGCAGGGGCAGGGTGGTGGAGAAGGCGCCGGCCGCGTTCGACGTCGTCTCGCCGAGCAGCAGGGCGGAGCTCTCTCCCTCCACGGCCACCAGGCGGTAGAAGCGCAGGGCGGCGTTGGGCACCTCGGGCTGCTGCCCGGTCCCCTCGCCGAGGCGGACATAGCCGGTGACGCGGCGGCCCTTGGGCAGCGTGACGGAGACTTCCTGGGGCGTGGCGGGCGGGGGCGACACCCAGGGGTGCACCGTGACGATGCGGCTGAAGCGGGGCAGGTTCTCCAGGGAGGTGAAGTCGAAGCGGTAGACGCCGGGATCCAGCCAGAGCTCGAAGTGGCCCGCCTCGTCCGTGCGGCGGAGCGCCTCGACGCGGCTGGAGGCGGGCCGGGGCGTGCCCACCACTTCCTTGAGCAGGGTGGCCTCCACCAGGACGCCCGCGGCGGGCAGCGAGCCGACGGGCCCCAGCACGGTGCCCTCCACCTTGCGCCGCTCCTGGCAGACCACGTCCCCGAGCTTCGAGACGCTCACGCGCGGCACCACGATGCTCGTCTCCGTGGAGCCGGCGGGGGAGTTCGTGCGCGGCAGGATGGTCAGCAGGAGCTCTCGGCCGCTGCCCAGCGGGGAGCTGGGCAGCGTGAGGAGCTCGAAGGTGCCATCCCCTGGGACTCCACCTGCGGGCTGCGGTACTGCCCGCCGCCCAGCACCGGGCCCGACACGAAGAGCGTGGCCCCGGCCACCGGCTTGCCCCACGGGTCCACCACCCGTCCCTGGAGCCGCACCGGCTCCCCGTAGTCGGGCAGCAGGATGGGCTCGCTCAGCGCCCGGCTCGGATCGAGGTGGACGAGCATCTGGGGCACCAGGTAGTTCGTGGAGGTGACCCGCAGGGTGAGCGAGTCGCGCTCGAAGTCCGTCCGGCGCAACACCAGGGAGAACAGCCCGGTGGGGCCATTCACCGCCGCCCGTTGGGTCAGCGGATTCTTCCGCTCATCGAGCGCCTGCACCTCCAGGGCACGTCCGCGGGCATGGGCCCGTTGTCGTAGCGCAACACCCTGCCGGTCAGCCGCACGAGCTGGGTGGAATCGGGCAGTTTGAATTCGAGCATGGCGCTGCTGCCCGGCCACACGTCGCTGCTGCTGGACAGGGAGGAAGCTCCTTGTTGGCGGTGAGCAGCTCCACCGCGTAGCGCCCCGAGGCCACCGACAGCGAGTAGATGCCCTCGGCGTTGGGATCCAGCGTGCTGGCCTCCTGCCTGCGCTGCACTCCGGGGATGAGCAGGCTCTCGCCCGTGATGCGCAGGGTGATGGGGGCGGAGTAGGCCGTGCTGGAGGTCGGCCCCTCCACGCGCACCCGCGCCCGGAGCGTGGAGGGGCCGCCGAGCAACAGCGTCTGCTGGTCGCGCAGCTCGTCCACCCTCAAGTCCTGGGCGAACAGGCCCTCCTTGGGGTTGGGGACGACCTCCACCACGAGGTTCCTGCCCGGATCTCCGCACCCATCGACGAAGCACACCGGTCGTCCGCGCAGTCGCCGTCATCGCGGCAGCCCAGGACCCAATCCTCGGCGGACTGGCCACAGCCCAGCAGCAGCACCCCCGCGAGCAGTACCCTCGCCAACAGTCCCGTGCCCGAGCGGTTCATGGGCAATTTCCTGCTCGGTCCGCACGAACCACACATAGGACGTGGCGTAGCCGGGATTGGTCAGCGTCTCGCCGTTGGGCAGCTGGACGATGTCCGCCTGGGGCACCCGTCCCTGGAGGGCCCGGTCGGAGACGACCACCTCGACCACATGGTCACCCGGGGTGTTCAGCCGGCTGAACTCGGCCGAGTTGAAGATGGGCTTGATGGTGGGGCGCTCTTCACGTCTCGGATCGTTGCCCTTGGGCAGCAGGGTCACTTCCCGGTCCGCGCCACGCGGTTGGTTGGGATCGTAGTCCACGTACCAGTACGCCGTGAGCGTGTCGCCCACGTTGGGATCCTCCACGATGATGGAGAACTCCAGCGCGCAGAGGGGGACGGAGCCGAAGCCTCGGAGGATGCGGTAGGGGGTTGCACCAGGTTCTCCACGATCCGGGGGGTCGTTGCGTGGGAAGGGCAACCCGTCCAGGTAGTACTCGTCCTGGGGAAGGACACAGCCGCCCAGGACCCAGACCGCGGTCCCCAAACCCCACCCCTTTTGGAGGCAGAGTCCTAGCAATTGGCTGGCCAGCCGACCCGGGGGATTTCGTCGTCGCCATGCGCATTTACCCAGGGGTCACGGCAACGGGGGGAACGAACCGTGACAACCCTGTCATGAATTACAACAATTCCTCGTCGCCGTCTCCGGCGGGAAGCGAGGGCTCGCCGCTCTTGTCCGCTTCCAGCTTCTCGAAGTGGCGGAAGATGGTGCGCGGGTCCACGCCCAGGTCCTTGGCCGTCTTGGTCTTGTTGCGGTTGTTCCGCTCGTAGACCTCCTGGATGTACTGCTTCTGCCAGCGCTCGCGCGCCTCGGCCAGGGGCAGCACCGGCTCCAGGTTCTCCGGCTTGAGGTCCAGGTCATCCGGCCCGATGAGCGGCTTGTCCGAGAGCACCACGGCCTTCTTGATGCGGTTCTCCAGCTCGCGGATGTTGCCCGGCCAGCCGTACTTCTTCATGGCCACCGTGGCCGAGGGGGAGAAGCCCTTGGTCCGGGCGCCGAACTCCTTGCTGTACTTCTGCAGGAAGTACTTGCCGAGCACGAACAGATCCTCGCCGCGCTCGCGCAGGGGGGCAGCTTGAGCGTCACCACGTTGAGCCGGTAGTAGAGGTCCTCGCGGAAGGTGCCCTTGCGCACCTCCTCCTCCAGCACCCGGTTGGTGGCCGTCACCACGCGGATGTCCACGGGCTCGCCGCGGTGGTCGCCCACCTTGTAGACGACCTTCTCCTGCAGGGCGCGCAAGAGCTTCACCTGGAGTTGCAGCGGCATCTCGCCGATCTCGTCGAGGAAGAGCGTGCCGCCGATGGCCGCCTGGAAGCGGCCCACCTTGGTGTTCACCGCGCCGGTGAAGGCGCCGCGCACGTGGCCGAACAGCTCGCTCTCCAGGAGGTTCTCGGGAATGGCGCCGCAGTTGATGGTGACGAAGGGCCCCTTGGCCCGGGGCGAGTGGCGGTGCAGCTCGCGCGCGATGAGCTCCTTGCCCGTGCCCGTCTCGCCGGTGATGAGCACGGAGATGTCCGTGGGGGCGATCTTGTCGATGCGCTTGTACACGTCGAGCATGCCCTGGCAGGCCCCGACGATCTCCCCGTAGCGCGTGTCGTCCAGGCGCTTGCGCAGCTCGGTGTTGTCCAGCTTGAGATCATTCACCAGGAGCGCGTTGTGGATGAGCAGGAGCGCCTGGGCCGCGAAGATGGTGAGCATGTCCAGGCTCTTGGGCTCGAAGCGGTTGACCAGCCGATCGTTGCCCACGTAGAGCACGCCGAAGAGCTCGTCGTCGCGCACCAGCGGCACGCACATGACGGAGAGCATCTGCAGGTTCACCACGGACTTGCTCGCCTTGAACTCGGGATCTTCCAGCGCGTCGCTGAGGATGAGCGGCTGGCGCGTGCGCACCACCTTCTCGATGATGGAGTCGGACACGCGCTCCACCGCGTCCTCCAGGTTCTCGCGCGAGAGGTTGCGCGCCACCTTCACGCGCAGCTCGCCATTCTCCCGGAGGATGAGGAAGCCCTTGTCCGCCCGCGTCACCTCGATGGCCTCGTCCAGCAGGTTCTCCAGCAGCGTGTCCTGGCTGGCGCCGCCGCCGAGCACCCGGGCGCTGAAGGCGGTGAGGCGGCGCAAGAGCAGCAGCTCGCGCCCCACCACGCCGGGCACCTCGCGGGTGGTGGAGTCGGGATCCGCCGTGGGCTCGGCCTGGTGGGTGAGGGACAGCGGGGGCGAGGCCTTGGCGGAGGGGCCGGGCGCGGCCTCCTCGCGGGTGAACACCAGCTCGGTGGATCCCACGCGGATGACGTCGGAGGTGGCGAGCACGGCGCTGTCGCGCTTCTTGCCGTTGACCTGGAAGGTGGCGCCCAGGCTGCCCAGCTGGTAGCGCGCGCCATCGAAGAGCACGTGCAGGGCGCTGTCCGGCACGGACGGATCCTCCAGCGCCACGTCGTTGTCGGCCGAGCGGCCGATGCTGGTGATGCGCTTGTGCAGCAGGACCGTGCGGACCTTGCCCTGGGGTGAGCGGATGGTGAGGCTGGCCATGAGCGGACGCGTTCCTAGAAGGCGAGGGTGAAGCCGGCGCTCGCGCCACCGGAAGAGGGAACCGGTGCAGCCGGGCCCGGGGCGCGGCCGGGTCCGGGGGCGTCTCGACGCGCGTGCTCACCACCTCGTCCTGGTGACGCCACAGCGCCTCGAGCACGCCCAGGGCATACACTCCGTAGAAGCCCAGGGCCGTGCTCCTGTTGATCGTCGACAACAGCTCGGCCTGATCCTTGTTGCTGGTGGGGATGTAGCGCACCTGCACCTCCCGGGGGCCGCGGACGTCATCCACCGACACCTTCTCCGTCCTGTAGAGCGCCTCGGTGGGCGAAGTAGGTGGCGAGGCTGGTGGCGGCGAGCAGGCCCTCGGTCGCCGCGAACAGGGCGCCCATGCCCGTGCGGCCCTGCTGGAACTGGCCCGCGCCAAAGGGGACGAAGTTCACCAGCAGGCTGCGCTTCTCCACCAGGCGCACCGTCACCTGCCGGGACAGCTCCTCCATGCGGCGGCGCTGCTCCTCGGCCTCCACGCGCTCGCGCTCCCGGCGCTCGGCCTCCGCGCGCTCGCGCTCCTGCCGGGCCCGGCGCTCCTGGCGCACCCGCTCGAGCTCCTCGCCCATCTGCTCGCGCAAGGTGTCCAGGAAGTTCACCGCCGGGGGCGGCACCGCGAAGGGATCCAGGTGGAAGTCGGGATCCAGGCGCAGGAGCGCACGGAAGTGGCGCGTGGCCTCGTCGGTGTGGTGCAGGTGGAAGGCGCTCAGCCCCGCGAGCTTGTGCAGCTCCAGCAAGTCCTGCTCGGACAGCCGCCCCCGGTCGATGCGGCTCGTCGCGCGCTCGAGCACCTCGGCGTAGTGGCCGTACTCGTAGGTGGCGCGCAGGGCGGGCACCTCCTCGTCCACCCAATCCGCGGCGAGCGTGATCCCAGGCACCCACAGCCCGAGCACGATGAGCAGGCGCAGGCAGCGGCTCATTCGGGGACGAGCACTCCTCCTCACGGTGTCGGACTTGCCCGGCTCGACGTAGGCCACGCGCTTCTCGGTGCGGTAGCCCGAGCGGCTGATCTCGTACTCCACGCGGTGCTGGAAGACCGCGGGGCCGCGGACCGAGGGAATGTCGAAGGGGCGGGCCTGCGTGTCCCGTGCGGTGCGCGTCACTTCTCCCACGCGCACCAGGGCATCCGCCGGCTCGACGTCGAAGGACAGCCGCGAGCCTTGAGCTGGGCGCGCAGCCGGAAGACGTTCTCCGCCCCCGGACGCACCTCGATGCTCTCGCGCGCGTCCTCGCAGTAGTCACAGGAGATGGTGACGGTGTGCATGCCCGCCCGCAGCGCCGCCGAGTGTTGGGCGAGCGGCTCGGCGCTGCGCGCTCCGTCGTCCACGCGGATGTAGCCGTAGGGCCGCACCAGGATGGAGACGGGCACGGGGGCCGGGGCCACGGGAGCCGGGGCGATGGCGACCTGGGCCGCGGGGCGGGAGGCGGGCTTCTTGTCGCTCGCGGGCCGCCGCTCGAGCGGGGCCGGAGGGGGCTTCGCGGTGGACACCGTCTCGGGGGGAACGGAGGGCGTCGCCCTGGCCGCCTCGGCCGCCGGGGCCGGGATGGGGGCAGCGGGCGGGGGCGCCTCGGAGCGCCGCGGGGCCACGGGCTGGTTCATGGCGAGGTGGACCCCCACGCCGAGCGCCGAGACCAGCAGCAGCCCTCCGCCGAGCCGCGCACCCCGCGTGCGCCAGCGCTTGCGGCGGCGCTGCCGCTCCAGGCCCTCGAGCAGGGTGAGCGCGCGCGCGTTGGTGTCATCGAGCGCGAGCACCTGGTTGAGGCAGGCCAGCGCCCGGGGCGTGCGGCCCTCGGCGAGCAGGCGCTCGCCACGCTCGAGCAGGGTAGCGATGATGCGCGGGCGCATCAGCTTGCGGTACGAGGCCGGGTCGGCGAAGAAGGACACCAGCTCCTCGCCCACGCGCGCGAAGCCGAGCCCGGCGAGGTAGTCGGCCAGCGCGTCGCGCAGCGCGCCCGCGTGGGCGTAGCGCCGCGAGGGCTGCCGGGCCGGCACGTGGCGCAGATGTCCGCCAGCTCGTCCGAGAGCGTGGGCACGCGCTGACGGGGATCCTCGTAGGCGCCGTCGAGGATGCGCTTGAGCGTGGCGGTGGCGTTGGCGGCGGTGAAGGGCAGCCGTCCGGTGACGAGCCCGTAGAGGATGGTGCCCAGCGAGAAGATGTCCGCGGCGGGCCCGGCCTCGTGGCCCTCGATGATCTCCGGCGCCATGTGCGCGGGCGAGCCCACCAGCGCGCCGGTGAGGGTCATCCGCTCCTCGGCGTCGAGCAGCCGGGCGATGCCGAAGTCCATCAGCTTGAGCACCCCGTCCTCGCGCACCATGACGTTCTCGGGCTTGAGGTCGCGGTGGATGACGCCGGCCTCGTGCGCGTGGGCGAGCGCGGCGGCGAGCTCATGGACGATCATCGCGGCCAGCTCCGGGGGTCGAGCGGGCCCAGGCCGTCCACGTACTCCTTGAGGGTGCGGCCGCGCACGTACTCGGTGACGAGGAAGGCCTCGCGCGCCCCCTCGGCCGAGAAGTCGAACACCTCGAGGATGTTGGGGTGGTGCAGCCGCGCCACCGCCCGGGCCTCGCGCGCCGGGCGCTGGCGCGACTCGCTCTTGTGCGCCGGTGGGGGTGCAGGACCTTGACCGCCACCTCCCGGTCCAACGCCGTGTCGAGCCCCTTGTAGACGACGCTCATGCCCCCCGAGCCCAGCTCCTCGAGGATGCGGTAGCGCCCGATATGGCTGCCGATGAGCGTCATGGAGGCGGAACGAGGTGGGAGACGGGCGCGCGTGTCAGGGAGAAGACGGCGGGTATGACAGCGAAGTCGGGGTGCGGAGTCTAGAAGCCGATCGCGCCGGGGCGCAACGCATCAGTCGCGCTTGAGACGGCGGCGCGCGGCGAGCCTGTCCAGCAGGGCGTGCAGGAGGGGCTCGGCCTGGCGGGGAAGCGAGCGGTCCGTTGGCGAGTGAACGGGGAGGGTGCGCGCGAGCCGGTAGAGCTCCTCGAGCCGTTCGCGGATGAGCTCGCTGTCGGGGCGCTCCTGGAGGGCGCGGCGGTAGGCGGCGGCGGCGCCGGCGTAGTCGCCCAGGCTGAAGAGGCGCTCGCCCTCGGCGACGGGCGAGGAGGGCCCCTGGGGAATGGACTGGGGCAGGTTGCTCGTCTGGAGGGCGCGCGCGGCCTGCAATTCCTGGGGATCCACGCTCTCGCGCAGGTGGGCGAGCTTGGTGGTGAGGGCGGGATCGTCGGGGAAGGCCTGGCCGAGTGTCTCGTAGAGGTGCAGGGCCTCGTCCAGTTCTCCGCGGCGCAGGGCGCGTTCGGCTTGGGCGACCATCTCGGCGCGGGCTTCGGGGGTCATCTGCGCCTCAGGTTACCGTGCGGGGCGCGGAAGTCATCTCCAAGTCTCGGGCGCTCGCACACTCCGTGGCGATGCCTTCACCTGTGGCGAGCCCCTGGCGGGGAGGGAACGGGTCGCCCGGTCCGTCCCCCCCGGGCCGTTCCGGGTCCGGGGTGGCGGGTGCTCGACGCCCGACCTTCGAGGTGGGTGGCGGGGACGACCCAACGGAGTGGGCGGCCCTGGACGCGAGGGTCCTTCACGGAGCGCGCGAGCCAGTGGCCCGCTCCAGACCGAGGCGCGCGAGCCGGAGGATCTCCTCCTCGGAGAGTTGCCGGGTGGGGATGAGGTTGCGATCCGCCTTGAGCTGGCGCGTGGACCCCTCTGCCTGGAGGTGGAACTGTCCCTGCTCCTGCGTGGCGAGCTTCTGGGTCCCATCCGCGCCCCGGCCATTGGAGAACATCGGCTTGAGCTTCTTGAGCGCCGTGTCCTCCTTCACCCGGCCCACCAGCCAGGTGCCCACGTTCTCGCGGCACTTGTAGTCCAGGTCCCCCGGGCTCTGGGTCGCCAGCATCACCCCCACGCCCGCCGAGCGCGCGCGCTTGAGCAGGCTCTCCATGGGTTGCTTCGTCGCGGGCTGGCCAATCGCGGGCAGGTACAGGTCCGCCTCGTCGAAGAGCAGCACCGCCTGGAGCGTGGAGGAGGGTGTTGGCTCGCCCAACGCAGGGTCTCCAGCAGGAGCTGGGACACCCAGAAGAGCACGCTCGGGGTGCCGCCCAGGAACTTGGTGCTGATGACGCTCAGCCGCGTCCGTCCCGTCCCCCCCGAGCCGCCCCGGCCGAGCAGCGCCTCCAGCTCGAGCCGTTCCCCACTCGCGGACATCAGCACGCGCGAGTTGAGGCGCAGCGTGGCGAGATCCTGGGTGAGCTTCGTGAAGGATTTGGAATCCAGGCCCTCCGCCTCGCGCACGAGTTCCGGATCCGCCGAGTGGATGAACTGCTGCAGCATCTCCAGCGTCACGTCCCGGCCACCCAGGGGCCGGCGCACGAGCAACTGGAGCGCCTGGCCGAGCAGGGCGCGCGCGGACTTGTCCCGCGAACCGTTCTTGTACTCGAGCATGCCGGCGATGGCGTCCGCCGCCTGCTGCACGGCCTGCTCGCGCTCCTCGGTGGGCAGGGCGTCCAGGCCCCGGGGTACCACGGGAATGGCCAGCGGACGTCCATCCGAGCGGCCCGGGGTGTAGAGCGCCACGTCCAGGCGCTCGCGCAACTGGCGGCGGCGCTCCTCGAGGGCCGGGTCCGCCAGGGGCTCGCTCCACGCCTCCTCGCGCGCGTACCCGGCCAGGTCTCCCTTGCGATCCACGAGGATGACGGGGATGCCGCGCGCGAGCAGCTGCTCCGCGATGTTGAGCGCCACCGTCGTCTTGCCGCTACCGGTGCTCCCCAGGAAGGCGCTGTGCCGGGTGAGTGCCTCTGGATCCAGGGTGATGATGCTCTCGAAGAGCCCCTCCTGGCTGCCCAGCCGCAACGGACCCGTGGGCTTG
This sequence comes from Cystobacter fuscus, assembly GCA_049060065.1. Lineage (GTDB taxonomy): Bacteria > Myxococcota > Myxococcia > Myxococcales > Myxococcaceae > Cystobacter > Cystobacter fuscus_B. The sequence continues at coordinate 4,679,267 of JBMEQP010000002.1, read as the reverse complement.
CGGGGCTCCGGTCCACTCGTCTTCGGCGGAGCATCTGGGGACTTCGGTGCGGGGGCCGTGACGTCCTCGTTCGGACGTGGCCCGGACGTCGGCTCCGCTCCGGAGGGCGGCTGGCCCTGGCGGGGGCTGCCGTGGGGATCGATTCCCAGGATGTCTCCCAGCAGCTTCAGACGGGTGAGGGGCCGTTCCGCCCGGCGCCAGGCCGTCAGGGCGCTCGCGTCGTGGGGCTTCTGGAGGAAGGCGCGCAGCGCCAGCAGGTCGCGCAGATCTCCATCTCCGAGCACCACCCGGCGCCCCCCTTCTTCTGCAACCGCAGGAACTGCTCGGCCACGACGGTGCCCGTGCTCGCGGGGAACTCGGTGGTTCGCACCAGCACGGGCACGTGTCCCTTGGCGGATTGGAGCGCCTCGGCCATCTGCCGGCCCAGGTGCCCGCCCCGGGAGGACTTGTTGCAGAGCGCGACGAGGAGCCGGTGGCCCTCGGACCCCGAGGTCAGCTCCAGGGAGGAGCCGTCCCGCGTCCGCACGGTGACGCGCGCCGCGCCGTCCAGCTCGTCGTTGGCCGTCTTCAGGCCCCAGGCGAGCAGGATCGAGAGATCCTCGTCCTCCGTGGGGACCTGCGCCTGGAAGGTCGCGCGGAAGTCGGTCCACGCCTGCTCCAGCTCCGCGACCGGCGATGGCCGTGGCGGCGTCTCCCCCTCCGTGCCGCCCTCCGCCGTCGGGCCCTCCAGGGGGAAGCGCTCGGGCAGGCGGCCCTCCTGGATGGCGTGGTCGCGGTAGCGGCGGAGCAGATCCAACACGTCCCGGGGACGCCAGCCGCTCAGCGACTCGAAGCCCGCCGAGGGGAAGGGCCGTGGGATCGCCCGGATCGAACGCGGCGCCCCGCCGCTCGTAGAGGACCTTCAAGCGCAGGGCCGCGATGTCCCGCGCCGTCTGGGCCGTCACCAGGTGATCGAGCTGCACGGGCTCGGGATCGTGCTCGATGCGATCGAGCATGGAGCGCATGAGCCCCCGCGCGCACTGACCCAGAAGTCGGACAGGCAGCAGACCACGATGATCGCCGTGGGCACGTTGCCCGCGAGGTGCACGAGGAAGTTCATCGCCCGGCGGAAGGGGGGCTCCATGCCCGGCCGCAAGGCGAAGTCGGCGATGTCCTCCACCGGTCCACGCACAGCACGAACGCCTGGCCCAGCACTCCCAGCAGGTGGCCCACCTGCTCCAGCATCCACTGCGGTCCCTCCTCGTCGGCATGGGAGACGAGGTTGCCGAGCACCCGGGCATCCGCCGGGGACAGCTCCCGGCAGCGCATCCACTGGAGCACCGCGTGGTGCAGGCGCACGTCCCGGTGCTGGAGGAAGAGCAGGGCGCGCAGCAGATCCACGGACACGGCGCGGAAGCGGGGATCCTCCCGCTGCAGCTCGCAGGCGACCGAGGACACCATCTCGTGCAGTTCCTCGTCCTCGAGGATGCGCTCGGCGGCGATGAGGGGGGCGAAGACGCTCTTGCAGGCGCCCATCAGCGCGTCCGACAGCTTCATCAGCCCCGAGGTCTCGTCCACGCGCTCGTCGTAGGGTCGGTCGAGCGAGTCCATCACGCAGCGCAGGACGTGGCGCCCGTAGTGGGGCGTGTCGACCGTCATCGGCAGGTAGCCGACATAGCCCTGGGTGTGTCCGTGCACGAGGTTGCGGAACGCGCGCACCAGGTGCGTCTTGCCGCTACCGGACTCGCCGCGCAACAAGAGGAGCTTGCCCGTGTCGGGTGGGGGCGAGGCCACGGCGCGATTCAACAGCCGTTGGAAGGCACGCCGCGCGGTGGCGTTGATGGACTGCACGTCGAAGGGATCCTGCTTCCACAGGTGCTGGCCCTGCTGGATGCCGCTGAACACCTCTTCGCCGTCGGTGAGGAAGGCCTTGAGCCGGGGATCGGAGGTCATGGGAGTTCCTGGGCAGGGGAGTCGACGACGACGAAGTGGAAGCGGGCGCCAGGGGTGCGCACCTCGGACTCGGCCACCACGGTGGGGTCCATGGCCGACACGAGATCCGCGCGGCTCAACGACAGCCGCCGGGCGCGGTTGGCCTCCAGGAGCGCGGCGTTGAAGGACTCGCGGTCACGCCACGCCGGTTGGAGGGCCCGCCACACATGGGCGATGAACACCTTGTCCGGCCCGAAGCGGTGGCCCGCCGGAAGCGCCCGGGCCGTCGCGAGCACCTGCTCCGCGAAGCCCGGGGTGGCGCTCGGGCGCGGGGCCGGGGTCTCGGGTGGGGGAGGAGGCTCGGGGACGGACGGGGGTTGTTCCCCGGCCACGAGCCGGCGCGCGCGTTGGCGAGTCGCACGGCGTCCGCGTCCACGCGGGTGGCCCCGGCGGCCCGCGCGGCGAGCTGCTCCAGCGCGTGGTCCGGGTCGGTGACGTCCAGTTCCAGGAGGGTGCCCAGCAGGTGCGCCTGGACGGCGCGCAGCGTGAAGGGCCGGTGGGTCTCCACGCCGAGTTGGCGCCACAAGAGCCGGTCGCGCACCTGATGGAGCGTGGGGGTGGGCTTGCCCCCGCCGCCGAACTGGCGCTGGAGCAGGGCCGCGCGGAACCCATCGGCGTCCGCGAGCCACGTGAGCGTCGCGGACGAGGAGGGCAGCCCCAGGCCGAGCGCCTGCAGGGAGGTGGCCTTGAACTTCTTCCACGTCAAGCCCCGGGGCCGGGCTTCCGTGCCGAGCAGGCGCAATCCCCGGGCGAGGCCTGCCTCCGACAGGGTCAACCCCCTCGGGGGCCCACGGTCACGAGCGATTCCTGACTCAGGTGCTCGACGAGGGCCCGGCAGCGCTCCTTCCACTGCGCGCGGCCGAAGCGGTGCTCCACGAGGGGCCAGAGCGCCTCTTCCAGCTTCGGGCGGGAACCGTTGCGCTTGGGGCGGGTGATGAGCCAACAAAGGGCGAGCCCCGTCAACCGGGTATCGAGCGTGTCCATGGGAGCGCCCACACTCCCGCGAGCCCTCCATGCCCTCAATACCTCCGACGGGGTATGGACAGGGGAGCGCGCTTCCCCATGCGGGTTGAGCGGGCAATGCGCGGCCGTTCCGCTAGTGTGGGCCGCGCATGTTGACCTTCCTTCTGCTCGCCACGCTGGCCCAGGCCCCGGCGCTTCCCGGAAAGAGAAAGCGCCCCCGGAAGACATCGAGGTTCCGGACGAAGCGCCCCCGGCCGTGGTGCCTCCCTGCCGGTGGCCACGTTGCCCCCGGCCACTCACGAACTCTTCGAGCGCATCAAGCGCCGCGTGGCCCAGGTGCGCATCATCGAGCGGCGCAGTGGCACCAAGTCGTCCATCGGCTCGGCGTTCTTCGTGGACGCCCAGGGCCACGCCGTCACCAACTACCACGTCATTTCCAGCATCGTGCACCAGCCGGAGGACTACACCGTCGAGCTGGTGCGCGAGGGCCAGGACGCGGGCGGTGCCGGTGCGGGTGGTGGACGTGGACGTGGTGCACGACCTGGCCGTCATCCAGCAGGACGCGCCGGTGAAGGACTGGTTCGAGCTGGCGGCGACGGAGCCGCCCCAGGGCGCGCGGCTGTACGCCATGGGCAATCCGCACGATCTGGGCACCACCATCGTCGAGGGCACCTACAACGGCCTGGTGCAGGACGCGCTCTACGACAAGGTGCACTTCAGTGGCGCCATCAACCCGGGCATGAGCGGTGGCCCCACGGTGACGAGCGAGGGCCGGGTGGTGGGGGTCAACGTGGCCACGCTGGGCAACCAGCTCGGCTTCCTGGTGCCGGTGGTGCATGCCCGCGCGCTGGTGGAGCGGGCCCGGGGAAACAGGGCGGAGCTCCGGCGGAGTTGCTCGCCGTGGTGGGCGAGCAACTTCTGGACAACCAGCAGCGCATCACCGAGCGCCTGCTGGCCGAGCCCCTGACGTCTCAAGGACTCGGGGACTACCGGGTGCCGGGCCGCTGGCTGCCCTTCCTCAAGTGCTGGGGCGACACGCCGCTCGAGCCGGAGAATCCGTACACCGTCACCCGATACCAGTGCTCCTCCGAGGAGGACATCTTCCTGAGCGGCGAGCACCGCACGGGGGTGGTGGCCTATGATCATGCCTTCGTGTCGAGCGACGAGCTGGGCCCCTTGCGCTTCGCGGCGCTCTACTCGGCCACCTTCGGCGACGACGCGGGGGGTGTGGACGCCACGAAGGCGGACGTGACGAACTTCCGCTGCAAGACGGAGTTCGTGCAGGTGGGAGGCATGGCGGTGCGCGCGGCGCTGTGCCTGCGCGCCTACAAGAAGTTGCCCGGCCTGTACGATCTGGCGCTCCGGGCGGCGACGAACAACGCGAGCACCTCGGGGGTGCTGACGAGTCTGGACCTCGCGGGGTTCTCCGCGGACAACGCCCGCGCGCTGGCGCGCCGCTACCTGGAGGCACTCGCGTGGACGAAGTGATCTTCCTGGAGGTGTTGGAGGGGGATGACGTGGTGGCCTCGCGGCACCGGCTGGAGCGCTTTCCGGCGACGGTGGGACGGGACTACACCAACGACGTCATCCTGGACGATCCGAAGGTGTCGGCCGCGCACCTGCGCATCGAGCGCACGGAGCAGGGGGCGCTGGTGCTGCGGGACATGGGCAGCCACAACGGCACGTTCCGGGTGGCGCCCTGGGCGCGGCTGGCGGAGCTGGAGCTCACGGACGACGCGCGCGTGGCGGTGGGGGACACGATCCTGCGCTTCCGCGGCCGCAGCCACCCCGTGGAGGACACACACATCTCGGCGGCGCCGGTGGCGCCCCACCATCACCTCTTCGAGCGGCCCTTCGCCTTCCCGGCGATGCTGGCGGCGACGGTGGTGGTCGCCCTGCTCGACGAGTACCTGACGAACTTCCAGAAGACGAACTGGGGCGCGCTCGCGCTGGCGGTGGTGCTGCCGGTGTCCGCCGCCTTCATCTGGTCGGGGCTGTGGTCGTTGGCGAGCAAGGTGACGCGGCGGCACTTCCACTTCGGGGCCCATGGCACCATCGGCAGCCTGGGGCTGCTCGGGGTGATCGTCGTTCCCATGCTGATGAACCTGGTGGCGTACAGCCTGGCGCTGGGGGCGTGGACACGGTGGCTGTTCCTGGCGGGTACCCTGGGGTGGGTGGGCTTCGTGCTCTTCCACCACCTGCGCTACGTGACGCGAGCGGAGCCCCGGAAGCTCGGCTTCATGCTCGGGGGCGTGCTCGTGTGCCTCGGGGCGCTGACGCAGGCGGACTCGCTCCTGGACGAGGAGGATTTCTCGTCCGCGCTGCCGGTGGAGCGCACGGTGTTGCCGCCCGCGTTCCGGGTGGTACCCGCCCGGAGCCTGGACTCCTTCTTCGAGGACACGCGCGAGCTGCAGACGGAGGTGGACGAGCTCGCGAAGGAGAAGCCCTGAGCGGTCAGTGGCCGCGCACGGCGTGGGGCTGGTAGGGCGCCTCCAGGGCCTTCACCTCTTCCGGGGACAGCTTCACGTCCACCGAGCGCAGGGCGGCCTCGAGGTGCTCCAGTTTGGTGGCGCCGATGATGGGCGCCACCACGGCGGGCTTGGACAGGAGCCACGCGAGCGACACCTCGGCGGGGGTGTTGCCGCGGGCCGAGGCCACCTTCTTCACCGCCTCCACGACGTCCCAGTCATGGGGGTTGTCATAGAGCGTGTTCGCGAACGGATCCGAGCCCGCGCGTGTCGTCGTCTGCTTGTCGTCCAGGGACTTGCGCGTGCCGGCGAGCAGGCCGCGCGCGAGCGGGGACCAGGGGATGACCCCGATGCCCTCGGCCTCGCACAGGGGGAGCATCTCGCGCTCCTCCTCGCGGTAGACGAGGTTGTAGTGGTTCTGCATGGACACGAAGCGTGCCCAGCCATGGCGCTCGGAGAGGCTCAGGGCCTGGGCGAACTTCCACGCGGCGGAGGAGCTCGCGCCGATGTAGCGCACCTTGCCCTGACGCACGAGCAGGTCCAACGCCGCGAGCGTCTCCTCGATGGGCGTGTTCGGATCCATGCGGTGGATTTGATACAGGTCGATCGTCTCCACGCCGAGCCGCTTGAGGCTCGCCTCGCACCCCTGCACCACGTGCTTGCGCGACAGGCCACCCATGTTGGGCTTGTCGCTCATGGGGTTGAAGACCTTGGTGGCGAGGACGACCTCCTCCAGGCGCGCGTACTTGCGCAGGGCGCGGCCGGTGACCTCCTCGCTCACGCCGAGCGAGTACATGTCCGCGGTGTCGAAGAAGTTGATGCCGGCCTCCACGGCGCGTTGGAAGAAGGGCTGCGAGGCCTCCTCGTCCAGCACCCACGGGCGCCACTTGGAGCTGCCGTAGCTCATGCAGCCCAGGCAGATGCGCGACACCTTCAGACCGGTATGTCCCAGGTTGACGTAGTCCATGGGCGCATTCCTCGTGGAGGCCTCACCGCCGCGCAAGGGCGAAGGGGTAGATTGCGCGATGATGGACGTTGCGGTGGTGCACCGCGAGGTAGGATCATCGCGGCGGGTGGCTCGGGAGAAGTGGCATTACCTTCCCTTTGACAGGGTGACGAACTCCGCGCAGCGGTCCAGGAATCGCATGATAGCGGCACGGTGGTCTCCTCCCGCATCAGCCAGGTACTTCTCTTGCCACCCGCCTGGTGAAGGGAACTCCCCGCATACTTCCCGAAGCCAGTCGATGAACGCCATGTACTGTTCATCCTTCTGACCGCAGCAGAATTGGTGGAAGTGAATCCCATCGGTGAAGGAAGAGAGTGCTCGCACATCGAGTCTGCCAATGAATATTTCCAGCATCACTCCGCTGCGGATCTGGTCGCGCATGAAGACGAGCGCTTCGAGAGTGGGAACGAAGCGGCCGTTCCAGACAACGGGAGGTAGAATCGAGCTCATGGCAACAATTTCATTGATAGTACTTTGAACAAGAACGTGCCCTCTTTGCTCCACTGATGCTGCTGGCTTCAAGTCTGAGCGGATGGCGCCCTCGGCCCCCGCGGTTCACCGGCATTTTGATGCATTACTTCGCGGCCAGCGCGTCCACCAGCCCCTGGGCCACCGCCGCCGCGAAGGCCTCCAGCGTGCGCTCCTCGCGCCAGCGCGCCTCCTCCTCGAAGTCCCAGGCATGGTGCGTCTCGATGATCACCGAGGGCATGCTCGGCTTGCGCAGCACGAAGATGCGCCGCCCGGGCACATGCCGGCTCACGAAGGTCCCCGGTTGCTCGGGATCCGTGGCGTACAGGCCCACGTAGTCCTCGCCTCCGTAGGGCAGGAAGCCCGCCTCGCCCATGCGCCTCGCCAGCGCCCGTGCCAGCGCCAGCCTCCGTGACACCAGCGGCGTACCGCTGTCATCCGCGTAGAGCACGCTGTAGCCAGGAGCCGCGTCGTTGCGCGTGCACCAACGCTCCGGCGCCGCCATCCACTCGCTCGCCTCGCCCCGCGCGTCCGAGTGCAGGCTCAGGAAGAGCGCCGCCCGCCACCGCTCCGCCTCCTGGAGGCGCTGGGGATAGGAGGGCCGTTGGCCCGGCTCGCGGCGGCTCAGCTTCACCTGGAAGTGGCCCGTCGCCTCCAGCCGCCGCGCCAGCTCCCGCGCCACCCGCAGCGTATAGGTCTCCTCCGCCTCGCAGGTGACGGACGAGTTGCCCTCATTGCCGGGCGCGCCATGTCCCGCGTCCAGGTAGATGCGCGGGCGCCCGAAGCCCCGGGGGAACTCCACCTTGGCCACCGTGAGCGGCGCGCTCGCCGAGGGCCACGGAGCGGCGGGGGGAACTCCCGGAAGGGCCGGGGTGGGGGAGGCCGGAGCGGACTCCGCGCCGTGGGCGGACAGGCTCGTGGCGATCAGCAGGAGCCCCAGGAAGGGTTTCAGCATGGCACCTCGGACACACGGGGGAGCGCGGACGTTCCCCGCAACGACGACGGGCGGGCCCCCGGTGAGGGGAACCCGCCCGCCATCACTTCACCGCCCGGCTTCAGCCGGCGCGCCTTCTCAGGCACGCACTTCAGGAGTCGCCTCGGGCTGCGGAGGCAGGCTCTTGTCGGCGCCCTCCTTGAACGGAGACTTCTCCAGGGCCGCCTCGAGCACCTCGTCCATCCGCGTGGCGAAGATGAACTCGATCTCGTTGCGGGCCTGCTCCGGCACGTCCTGCAAGTCCTTGCGGCAGCGCTCCGGGAGGATGACGCGCTTGATGCCCGCGCGGTGCGCCGCGAGCACCTTCTCCTTGATGCCGCCCACCGGCAGCACCAGGCCACGCAGCGTGGCCTCGCCCGTCATCGCCGTGTCGCCGCGCACCCGGATGCCCGTGAGCAGGCTGGTGAGCGCGGTGAGGATGGTGACGCCCGCGGAAGGACCATCCTTGGGGATGGAGCCCGCCGGGAAGTGCAGGTGCAGGTCCGTCTTCTCGAGGAAGTTCGGGTTGATGCCGAGCGACTCCGCCTTGCTGCGCAGGTAGCTCAGCGCCGCCGTGGCGCTCTCCTTCATCACGTCGCCGAGCTGGCCGGTGAGCGTCATGCCGCCCTTGCCCGCCATCTTCGTCGCCTCGATGAAGAGCAGGTCTCCACCGGCCGCCGTCCAGGCCAGACCCGTGGACACGCCCGGCACCTCGGTGCGCTCGGCCACTTCCGAGTAGAACATCTCTGGCCCCAGGATCTCCTTCACCCGGTTGCCATCCACGTCCTGCTTCTCCGTCTTGCCGCCCGCGACCTCCACGGCCACCGCGCGGCAGATGTCGGCGATGCGGCGCTCGAGGTTACGCACACCGGCCTCACGCGTGTACGCCGTGGTGAGGATCAGCAGCGCCTCGTCGGTGATGGTGATGTGGTCCGGCGTCAGCCCGTGCTCCTTGAGCTGCTTGGGCACCAGGTGGATGCGCGCGATGCTCTGCTTCTCCTCGAAGGTGTAGCCCGTCAGCTCGATGATCTCCATGCGGTCGCGGAGCGGCCCGGGGATGGGATCGAGCTGGTTCGCCGTGGCGATGAACATCACCTTGGACAGGTCGAACGCCACGTCCAGGTAGTGGTCGCTGAACGTGCTGTTCTGCTCGGGGTCGAGCACCTCGAGCAGCGCCGCGCTCGGGTCGCCGCGGAAGTCCGCGCCGAGCTTGTCGATTTCGTCCAGCATCATCACCGGGTTCTTCATCCCGGCCTTCTTCATGCTCTGGATGAAGCGGCCCGGCAGCGCGCCGACGTAGGTGCGCCGGTGGCCACGGATCTCCGCCTCGTCACGCACGCCGCCGAGCGACAGGCGCACGAACTTGCGGCCCACCGCCTTGGCGATGCTCTGGCCGAGCGACGTCTTGCCCACGCCCGGGGGACCCACGAGGCACAGGATGGGGCCGCGCATGTCGTTCTTCAGCTTGCGCACGGCCAGGTACTCGAGGATGCGCTTCTTGACCTTCTTGATGCCGAAGTGGTCCTTGTCCAGCGTCTGGCGCGCGTTCTCGATGTCGAGGTTGTCCTCGCTCATCTTCGCCCAGGGCAGGTCGGCGATCCAATCCAGGTAGGTGCGCGCGACGGTGTACTCGCTGGAGGCCGCCGGAATCGTCTTCAGCCGGTTGAGCTCCTTGTTGGCCACCTTCTCCACGTCCGGAGGCAGGCCCGCCTTCTTCAGGCGCTCCTGGAGCTCGTCGAGCTCCTCCTCCTCCTCGCCCATCTCGCCGAGCTCTTCCTTGATCGCCTTGAGCTGCTGGCGCAGGTAGTACTCGCGCTGGGTCTTCGACATCTCGCCCTTCACGGCGGAGTCGATCTTGTTGGAGAGCTTGAGGATCTCGCGCTTGCGGTTGAGCAGCTCGAGCACGAGGTTCATGCGCGCCTTGAGGTCCACCGTCTCGAGGACGGCCTGCTTCTCCTCGATGGGCACGTCCACGTTGGCGGCGATGAGGTCGGCCAGGTGGCCCGGGTGGGTGATGGACTCCACCAGCTCGGTGGCCGCCGCGGGCAGCTCGGGCATCAGCTCGATGACCTCGCGCGCCAGCTTCTTCAGGTTGATGCCGAGCGCCTCGACCTCGACGTTCTCCGAGGCCGTGCGGTCCTCGACGGCATCCACGCGCGCCTTGAGGTAGGGAGCCTCCTGCACCAGATCCAACACGCGGAAGCGCGCCGGCCCTGCACGACGAGCGAGTAGTTGTCCTCGCCCATCTTGAGCAGCTTCACGATGCGGGCCACGGTGCCCATGGTGTAGAGGTCGGACGCGCCGGGATCCTCCTCCTCGGCGCGGCGCTGGGTGACGACGCCGATGACCCGGTCATCGCGCACGGCGTCCTTGATGAGGGCGATCGTCTTCTGACGGCCCACGGCCAGGGGCAGCACGCCCCCGGGGAAGAACACGGAGTTGCGCAGGGGGAGGATGGGGAGGACCTGCGGGATGTCCTCCTTGTTGATCATCCCCGGAGGCGCCATGGCGGCCGGCATGGCCGCGGCGGAGGAGGGGCCCTTCTTCTTTTCGTCGGACATTGTCTTCGATGCCTCGAGCGGCCCGGCTGGATCGTCGTCTCTCCCGGGCCCGTCAAGTGGTTCTGGTGGCGAATTTCTCTTCGGGGGTTGTTCCAACGTAGCAATCAAAACGGACATGGCAAACGCGACCTGTACTTTTCCCCCTCGTCGTCGGCTGCCGGACGGTTACCCGTCCCTCGATTCGAAAGGGGCGATACGGCGTGGCACACGCTACGCTGCGCCGCATTTCCCCTGGAGACTCCATGCGTCATTCCATCCCCCTGAGCGCACTGCTGGCCCTCACCCTGTGGAGCGGGGGCTGCTCCACTCCGGTGGACGAACCCGGCTCCACCCTGCCTGGCACCTGCCGGCCAACGCCCCGGTCCTGTCGGCGCAAAAGACGGATCTGCTCTTCGTCATCGACAACTCCGCCTCGATGGCCGAGGAGCAGGCGGCGATCGCCACCGAGCTGCCCGCCTTCCTGGAAGAGCTCCGGCGGGACAACGGGTTGGAACAGGACTTCCGCGTGGGGGTCATCACCACGTCGGTCTACCTGAACGCGGACATCAATGGCCACGTCCAGTTTTCCCTCTATAACGATCAGGCCGGACGGCTGCAGCCGGTGCCGGATGCGCAGGGTCGGCCCACCGCCGAGCGCTACCTCGAGGGGACGGATCCGGAGCTGCTCGAGAAGTTCCGCCGCCTGGTCAAGCAGGGCACCCAGGGCAGCGGCCAGGAGACGCCCTTCGAGGCCGTCCGCCCGGCGGTCACCTCTCCGCTGTCCACGACGGCCGTGGCGATGGGCGGCAACGGGGGCTTCCTGCGCGATGGTGCCCGCCTGGTCGTGGTGGTGGTCTCGGACGAGGAAGATTGCAGCTCCACGCAGCGGCCCGCTCCGGTGGCCCTGACGACGGACACCTCGCGGGACCTGTGCAGTGAGCAGGCCGACCAGCTCACGCCCGTCCGGGAGTACTACCAGCTCTTCCGGGGGCTGGTGGATGGCACGGGGGCGACGCGCGAGGTCCTGTGGGCAACGATCGGCCCCGTGGGGCTGACGGACAAGCGGGCCGAGTTGGTGACGGACACGACCTCCCAGGGCACCTTCGTGCGCAACGCCGACTGCCCGACCTCCTACGGGCCCGGCTACCGCCAGCGGGAGATGGCGTCCCTGTTCGACTCGGGACTGCGCAACCTGGACTCCGTCTGCCGGGCGAGCTTCCGCGACACGTTGGTGTCCATCGCCTCCGTGGCCCGCACGTCCCAGAGCATCGAGGTGATGAACCTGCCCGATCCCCGGCTCGTCCAGGTGCGCATGACTCGCGAGGATGGTTCGATCCAGACTTGCAGTGTGGCCGGGGGAGACGTGTCGTATGTGCCGTCCGCACAGGGCCGCGCCGCGCGCCTGTACTTCCAGTCCTCGTGCCCGCGCCAGCTGACGGATCAGAAGATCGAGGTCAAACTGCTGTGCGCCAACTGAGAGGCGCCCGTTGAAGGGCGTCCCCTGAGCGTGCGTGGGGGTGTGTGATCCTCCCGCGCACCCACTCGATCGTCCGCCCCCAGGCGACATTTGCTGGCGCATGTCAGAACGCCCGGCATACTGAACCTCGTTTCAGGTCCAGTGCGGGGCAGGTGACGTGATGAGTGCGACGGCCGGGAATCTGGCGGTGACGGTGGAGGCGTTGAGGGAGCAGATCCGCCGGTTGCAGGCGGCGCCGAGGAAGTACCTCGCGGCGCTGCGCACGGGGGTGGAGCCCTTCGACGCGCTGTTGCCCGGCGGCGGGCTGCCGCTGGGGCAGGTGGTGGAGCTGTGGGGCGAGCGGGCCTCGGGGCGCACGAGCCTGGCGCTGCGGGCGGTGGCCTCGGCGCATCGGGAAGGCCGGCTGTGCGCGTACGTGGATGGGCCGGGAGAGCTCTACCCGCCCGCGGCGGTGGCGGCGGGGGTGGATCCGTCCCGGCTGCTCATCGTGCGGCCCCGGACGGTGGAGCACCTCGCGTGGTCGGCGGTGCAACTGGTGCGCAGCGGCGCGTTCGCGTGCGTGGTGTTGGATTTGACGCGGGCCCCTCCGGGGACGGCGCGGGGCGAGGACGGGGTGCGGCTGTCCCCGGCGGAGGGCAAGCGGCTGATGGACGCGGCGGGACGGGGCGGAAGCCTGCTGTTGCTGCTGACGGCGGCGGAGGCCCCCGCGGACGGAATGTTGCGGCTGCGCACCGAGTCGCGCGGGGACCGGGGCCTGTCCGTGGAGGTGGTGCGCAGCCGACAGGGAGGGCTGGGCACGAGGACGCTCCTGCCCTGGCGGGCGCTCTACCCGGAGCTGACCGAGGGGGCGTGTCCCTGGGGCGCCCAGCTGCCGCCGGCCGAGGCGGTGACGGTGCCGGAGCTCGTGCGCGAGCCGAGCCCCGAGCGCGAGGGGCACCGGGGCATCCTGGGACAACGTCCGGGCCGGGACGCGCCCATGCCGTCGCTGCGGCCGATGCTGGCCTCGGAGCCGGGGCTGCACTGAGTCGAGGGGAGGGAAACGGTCATGCGCCCGGCATATCTGCACTTTCCGCGCTTCGCGGTGCAGCGCAAGGTCATCGAGCTGCCGGAGCTCACGGGCAAGCCCTTCGTGCTGGTGGAAGAGGTGCGGGGCCAGCAACGGGTGGTGTGCGCGTCCACGAGCGCGCTGAAGGCGGGCGTGCGTCCGGGCACGACGCTCACGGCGTCGACGGCGCTGGAGCCCTCGCTGCGGCACTTCGCCTGGAAGCCCGAGGAGGAGCGGCGGGCGCTGGTGGCGCTGGGCGAGATGTTGATGGGGCTGGCCCCGGCTTCCAGCTCTCGGTGCCGGATGGGATGTGGCTCGACGCGGGCGCGGCGAACCTGGTGAACGGCGAGGAGGGGCTGTGCGCGAAGGTGCTGGCCCAGTGCGCGGAGCTGGGTTGGCGGGGGCGGGTGGTGGTGGCCTCGGAGAAGTTCACCGCGCGGGCCCTCGCGAGGCATGGGGAGAAGCGCTTCGCCGTGGTGCCGGATGGGGAGGAGGCCCGGGCGCTGGCGCCGCTGCCCCTGAGTGCCCTGGAGGGTCCGGAGCAGACGGCGTTCGCGGCGCTCGGGTTGAGCACGCTCGGGGAGGTGGGCGCGCTGCCCGTGGGGGCGGTGACGGCGCGGGGTGGGGCGGCCGGGATGCGGGCGCATGCGCGTTGCCGGGGCGGGGATGAGACGCCGTTCATCCCCGAGGTGCTGGAGGAGGTGTTGGAGGAGCGGCTGACGCTGGAGTGGCCCGCCGAGTCCCTGGAGCCCCTGCAGTTCGCCCTCAAGACGGTGTTGGATCGTCTGTGCGGGCGGTTGGGTGGCCGGCGCCGGGCGGCGGTGCGGCTGAGCCTCACGTTGAAGCTGGATCCCTCCGGGCAGGCGGTGGTGCCACTCACCCTGGCGCGGCCCACGGCGCAGTCGAAGATGTTGTTGGATCTGACGAGGCACCGGCTGGGCGACGTGCGGCTGGAGGGCCCCGTGGCGGGGCTGATCCTGCGGGTGGAGGAGGACTGCGAGGACCGGGGCCAGCAGCTGTCGCTCGGGGATGCGCCGGAGGGAGACGCGGCGCTGGAGGTGGTGCTCTCCCGGCTGGCGACGGCGCTGGGCGAGGAGTCGCTCTTCATGGCGGCCCTGGAGGACTCGCACCGTCCCGAGGCGGGGTACTCGTCGCGCGCCTTCCGGCCGCCCACGGTGAGCCGGGGTCTGGAGGGGGAGCTGCTCCAGGCGGTGGAGGCCCCGGAGACCGTGCCGGAGGTGCTGCGCGAGCGGCCCTCGCGGATGCTCAGCAGTCCGACGCCCATCGACGTGGAGATGACGGCCGAGGGGGAGTTGCTGGCGGCGCGGGTGGGTGGGAAGAGGCGCCGGGTGGTGGCGTTGATGGGCCCGGAGCGACTGAGCGGGGACTGGTGGGACGAGCGCCCGTACAGCCGCGACTACTACCGGGTGCACTTCGAGGGGCTGGGTCAGGCGTGGGTGTTCCGCGACGCGCGCGACAGCCGCTTCTATCTCCAGGGCCTCTTCGATTAACGCGGCTCCCTGGCCTCAGGGCCGGCCCTCGCCGCTCACCCGCACGCGCACGTCCCGGGAGGGATGGCCCTGTGTCAGGACGAACACGGGCTCGCGCGAGGAGAGAACCCGCTCGCCATCCGTGATGCGCGCCCGGATGAAGTAGGAGCCTCGGGATGGATGTGCTCCGGGGCCAGCTCCACGGCGAAGGAGATCGGCACCTGTCCGGCGTCGCGGAGCGTCTGCCCTCCGACGCGCTCCCCCTCATCTTCCTTGCCGGGAGCTCCCCGCACCACGTCCACCTGAACCACGGCCTCCGGCGTAAGGGCGATGCGCTCGAGGTAGAACACGCTTCCCGTCACCTGGACGGTGCGGGACGGCGCGGTGTCCGTCGTTGGGGCGGGCGGAGGCGCCAGCGTGGAGGAGGCGCAGCCTCCCAGGGTGGCGAGTACGAGGCACCCAACGAACACGGACATGCGGTGGAGCACGGTGAACCTCCAGAAATACGGGGGGAGGAGACGTTAGTAGATGGTCGCGCTCAGCGTCGCCTTGAAACAGGCGGAGTAACCGTAAGGAACGTCTCGTGTTCACCTCGTGGAGGGGAGCAGCCGCAGCTTCCCGCGCAGCCCGGGTGAGGTGAGTACCTCTCCCTCCGCGGTTACCACCACCGCGGAGGCGCCGTGCTTCTCCGCGAGCGCCACTCCCGCCTCGCCCCCGAGGATGAAGACGGACTTGGTCAGCACCTCCGCGTCCACCGCGCTCGGCGCGAGGATCGTCGCCGAACGCGAGGCCATGGCCGGGTAGCACGTCCGCGGATCGATGATGTGGTGGTAGCGCTTGCCGTCCAGGAGGAAGAAGTTCTCGTAGTCCCCGCTCGTCGAGAACGCCGCGTTGGAGACCTCGAGCACCGCGAAGACACTGCCCGGTTCACCCCGGGGCTCGCGGATGCCCACCTTCCACGGCCGGCCCGCCTTCTTCCCCGCCGCGTAGAAGTCCCCGCCCGCCTGCACGAAGAAGTCCCGGAAGCCCAGCGCCCGGAGCTTCTCCACCGCTCGGTCCACCCCCCAGCCCTTCGCCAGTCCCCCCAGCCCCAACTGCATCCCCGCCCGCGCGAGCCGCACCCTACACCCCGCGTCGCCTCCGTCCGCCTCCGGGGCGAACTCCAGGCCCCGGTAGGAGATGAGCGCGCAGCGGTTCTTCAGCTCGGCCGGGTCGGGCAGGGTGGGTGTCAGCTCCGTGCCGAAGCGCCACAGTCCCCGCAGCGCGGCCCACGTCGGATCGAACAGCCCGCCCGTCTCCTCCGCCCCCCGTACCGCCCGGCGCAGCGCCGCGCACAAGTCCGCGGGCACCGGCACGAAGCTCCCGTCTCCCGCCCGCCGGTTCACCTCCGAGAGCGCGCTGTCCGGCCGCCACTCGTTCATCACCTCGTTCACCCGGGTGAAGGCCGCGAAGGCTCCGTCGAAGCCCTCGCGTGCCTTCCGGGACGTGCCCCCCACCAGCATCACCGTCACGTGCGTCCCCATCATCGGACGCGTCTCGGTGCGCACGCGCGGCTCGGGCGTGGCGGCCAACATCAGCAGCAGGGCAGGGAGCACCATGGCCCCGTTCTGTCCCACGCGCGTCCTCCTCGCACCAGCCCCCTGGTTGGCTTGACCGTTTGCGTGGGTGCGTAGTACGCCCCTGGGCCTTTTGTTGAGACTGAGTTTCAACATCATCTCCTCCCCGGTGGAGGCACCTGACGCGGCGCGGGGCACGATGCCGCCGCGCTCCTTCCTCGTGCTGCTGCTGGGGTTGGTGGGAGCGGGCGTGGGGCCCGGTTGCTCGCGCTGCCCCGGTTGTTGCCGGATCTGGACGCGGTGAACTTCGCCCGCTCCCTCCGGGGCTTCGAGCTGGCCACCCAGGCGCCGCACTTCCCGGGCTACCCCGTGTATGTCGCCCTGGCCCGCCCGGCCTCGGCCGCCGGAGCCTCCGAGGTGGGCGCCCTCTGCGTGCCCGGCATCGTGCTCGGCGCCGTCTGCCTGGGCGTGTTGGGGCTCGTGGCGTGGCCGTTCCTCGGTGCGGCCGGGGCCCTGACGGCGACGGCCCTCCTGGCCCTGCTGCCGCTTCCCGTCCTCTTTGGCGCCACGCCCGGCTCGGATGGCACGGGGCTCGCTCTCCTGGTGCTCGGGGCCTGCGCCGTCCTGCGCTCGGAGCGCTCCCGCCGCCACGCGGTGCTCGCGGGCGCGGTGGTGGGATTGGCCCTCGGCGCCCGGCCCTCGTTCCTCCCGGCCCTGTTGGGACTCGCGCTCCTGACTCCCCGGCGCCACGGGCTGGCGGCGGCGGGCGGACTGGTGCTCGGGGTGGGCGCGTGGCTCGTGCCGATGGCGGTCCTCACCGGCCCGGAGCGGCTCGTGCGCATCGGCTCGGGCTTCCTGCTCGGCCACGCGGGCGAGTGGGGTGGCACCGTGGCGGTGCGTCCGGACCTCGGCTGGCGGATGGAGCGCTTCGGGTTCGACCTCGTGGCCGCGGGCTTCGGGTTGCCGTGGCCCGGAGCCCCGCGGATCCGGCGCTCCTCTTCGCCGCGCGCCTGCTGCTGGCCCTCGGCCTCGCCGGGGCGCTGGGGGCGCTCGTCCTCGCCGGGGGCGTTCCTCCCTGTCCGCCGCCGAGGGGCGGATCCTCCGGCTCGCCCTCGCGATGGGCCTGCCCTATGGGACGTGGATGTTCCTCGGTCAGAACCTGCTCAAGGCCCGGCATGCCCTTCCGCTCGTCTTCGCGGGGGCCCTGCTGGTGGCGGTGGGCGTGGCGGTGCTCGCTTGTCGCTGGCCGTCACGCACGGGAGCGCTCGCGGGCGCGCTGGCCGTGACGTGCGCGGCCGTCATGCTGCCGGTGGCGCTCGCGCAGGGCCGCGAGCCCTCGCCCGCGGCGCGGCTGGTGGCGCACGTGGCGTCCACGCTGCCGCCCTCGGGCACGCTGCTCTTCACCGGCGAGGAGGCGCGGCTCTTCGAGCACTACGTGCCCCACTACCGCGCGGGCCGTCCGGCCACGGGCGAGCAGCTGCGCCGCGAGGTGTCGCGCGTGGCCGCCGCGGGCGCCGACGTCTACGTCACCTCCACCGCTCCCGGCGTCGAGGCGCTCGCGCCGCACCTGGAGCCCGTGGCCCGCTTCTCCTGTGATCCGCGCGTGCGCTCGCACGCCCATGACATCGTCCTCTACCACTACCGGTTGGCGGCCCTGGCCGCTCCGCACGAGGTTCTCTGATGCGCGTCCGTGTCCTGTTGTGCCTCGCGCTCGGTCTCGCCGCCTGCGAGGAGACACTTCCCGCCGGGTTCCGGCCCGTGCAGGACTCGGCCGAGGGCGCGGCCCGTGTCTCGGTGGCCTTCAACCGCATCACCTCCGGCCGCTACCGCGCCGTCGCGCCCACGTGCATCGGCCAGCGCTACGTCTTGCGCTCGTCCGATGCGGATGGGGGCACGGCCATTCCCCGGGCGAGCCGCTCCCGCTGGATGGGGGCCTCGCCATGAAGCCCGGGCAGGTCGTCGAGTTCCGCAACTACCAGCCCGACATCCCCACCAACGTCACCTCGCTGTCGGCGCCCGCGCCGCTCTTCAGCCCCAACCTGGTGCGGCCCTACAACACCCGCACCGAGGGCAAGGAGACGTTCTCCTTCTGGCGCTACGCCTTCCCAGAGCCCGGGGTCTACGAGTACTTCGACACCAACATGGGCACGCCGGGCCGGCAGGTGGTGGACTCGTACTACGGCACGGTCACCTACGTGGGCGAGTCCAATGCACCCCGGGCGGTGGTGTGCGTGGATCCTCCGGCATGTGTCGCGTCCGCCGACTGCCTCGCGGGCAGTGCGCCCGAGGGCACCGTGTGCTGCACCTGCCCGGGCGTGTGCTGCGAGACCGATCTTCACTGCTCGCTGGACCAGACGTGCCTGCGCGGCCGCTGCGTGGACAAGGACACCGGCGAATGAGCCCCTCTCTTCCGAGCCCTTCTCCGAGCCCTTCCATGACGCCGCGCCGACCGCTGCTCCTCGTGCTGTCGCTGTTGCTCGCGCCCCTGGCCGCCCGGGCCCAGGACGAGCGCCACCTCCGCCCGCCCAGGACACGCCGCGCGTGCCCGAGCTCCAGCCGCCCGCGCCCGCGGAGGGCCCGCGCCTGGAGCTGGAGGGGCTGGAGGATCCCGCGAATCCCTCGGGCAGCGCGCCTCCCGCCGAGGCGACGTCCGGGACGAACGAGCAGGACACCTTCCGCGAGCGCCTCCAGCCCACGAGCACGCTGTCGCAGCGCGCGGCGGCCATCCTCGATCGGACGACACTGGGCGGCTACGCGGAGCACGACTTCATCGTGCCGGGGCAGGGAAGGAGCACGTTCCGCAACCACCGCTACGTGCTCTTCGTCTACAGCCACATCTCCGAGCGCATCTCCACGGCGACGGAGATCGAGTTCGAGTTCGCGGGCAGTCCGCTCAAGCGCGACGGCGTGCTGACCACGGGCGAGGTGCTGCTCGAGTTCTCCGTGGTGGACCTGAAGCTGACGGACTGGATGACCTTCCGGGCGGGCGTCATCCTCGTGCCGGTGGGGGCGTACAACCTGCGGCACGACGCGCCGGCGCAGGAACTGCCCGAGCGGCCCATCGCGTACACCACGGTGGTGCCCACCACCTGGTTCGAGTCCGGAGCGGGCTTCCTGGGAGGCTTCGACCTGGGGCGGGACTGGCGGCTGTCCTACGAGGCGTATGCCATCAACGGCCTGGATGCGAGGATCCTCGATGACCAGGGCTTCCGGGCGGCGCGGGGCAGCCACCTGGAGGACAACAACCACGACAAGGCGCTCACCGCGCGCGTGTCCTTGTCTCCCTTCCTGGGCCTGGAGGGAGCGGTGTCCGGCTACACGGGGGCGTACGATCTCGAGGGCCGCCGGGTGAACATGCTCAACGCGGATGTCTTCTGGCGGATTGGCGCGTGGGATCTCACGGGCGAGGTGGTGCGGGCCTTCATCGATCCGGGCTTCGTGCAGGGCTTCCCCGACGGCTCCACGGCCAACACGCGCGATCGCGTGCCCACGGGCATGTTCGGCTTCTACGCCCAGGCCAACTACCGCTTCCGCATCGAGCCCTTCTTCCGGCTCTTGCCGGACGAGTGGCATGACGGCCACTTCACCGCCTCGCTGCGCTACGAGGAGAAGGACACGGACACGGAGTTCATCACGGTGGGAGACTCGGCGCGGCTGACGCTGGGCCTCAACTTCCGGCCCCTGCCGCCCTACGTCCTCAAGACGAGCGTCTGGTGGGAGAAGGGTGGCGGGGATGGCCTCCAGCCCCATCTGTGGACGCGGGACTTCTGGAGCCAGGGGCATTGGACGGCCCTCGCCAGCGTGGCCTACCTCTTCTGACCGGGCACTCCTCCCATGCGCTTCCCGCTGCTGCTCGCCGTGCTCTCGCTCACCGTCTCATGTGCCACGCCGCCCCGGCCCGCGGGCTCCCCGTCCCGCGTGGTGGTGGTGGGGGCCTCGACGGTGGCCCGGCCCGCGCCGCGCGGGGTGGTGGCCGACGTGTTCGGCGGCGAGGAGCCTCGCGACGTCGTGGCCCGGGAGACGGCCGAGGCCCTGCGCGCGCGGGGCTTCTCGGTGCTGGGCGTGGAGACCGTCGTGGGGTCGGCGCCCACGGTGGAGGAGGCCGCGCGGCTCGCGCGCGAGCGCCGGCGGACGCCACGGTGGTACTGGTGCTCACGAAGTTGGAGCTCTCCGCGCTCCAGCCGCTCGGCCAGGGGGAGGTGACGCTCGAGTCGCTCATGGTCGGCCCCACGGGGCGGGTGTGGACGCGCGAGGCGCGGAGGACGGCCACCGCGGAGCGGCTCTATCAATCGCGAACGAATTGGCGCTCGCACGTCCGGCAGGCCGTCATCCAGTCGGTCCGGGAGTTGCCATGAGCATGCTAAGGGGAGAAGCCGTGAAGCACTTCGTGTTGGCGTGGATGGTGTTCCTGGGTGGAGTGGCGGCGCTGCCGCGCGCGCGGCGGCGACGTACTTCACCACGCCGCAGGTCCTCAAGGAGTTCTTCCCCCAGAGCCAGCGCGTCACCTACCGCAAGGTGAAGCTCGGTACCGCGGAGCAGGCGGCGTTGCAGGCGCGGCTCGGCTACAAGCCGACGAAGGCCGAGTACGTCTTCTTCGTGGCCACCACGGGCGAGCACGTGGACGGCTATGCCCTCATCGACGAGGAGCTTGGCCAGCACGAGCAGATCACCTTCGCCGTGAAGCTGTCCCCCACGGGCACCGTCGAGCGCCACGAGGTGATGGTGTACCGCGAGGCCTACGGGCAGGAGATCTCCGACGCGCGCTTCCGCCGCCAGTTCCAGGGCAAGACGGTGAAGGATCCGGTGCGCGCGGGGACGGACATCGACGTGGTGACGGGAGCGACCATCTCCTCGCGCTCCATGGCCGTCGGCGTGCGCCGCGCGCTCGTCCTCCTGGACGAGCTCGTCCTCAAACCGAACGCGTCCCAGAACACCAAGGGGTAGCCCGCTCGTGCGCCAGTTCGCCCGGCCATTTCCCATCACCCGCCTGTCGCTCGAGGCGCGAGTCCTCTACACCGGCTTCCTGCTGTTCCTGGTGCTGGGACTGGCCTCCTCGGTGTGGCTCTACGCGGACTCGTTCGGGGCCCTGTCGGCCCGGAGCGCCGCGGAGTACTACCGGGGAGGCGCCGCGCCCGCGCCCGTGGCGGACGACGCCGGAGGCCCCGCGCTGGAGCTGCCCGACGAGGCCGCGGCCCCCGAGCCCCTGCGGCTGGAGAAGCCGGCGCGCCAGGTGATGGAGACGTTCCACTTCCACCTGTTCACGGTGCCCGTGGTGCTGCTCATCGTGGGGCACCTGTTCATGCTCACGTCGCTGTCGGTGCGGCTCAAGGTGGGCATCATCGCCTTCTCCTCGGCGGCGACGTTCGTGCACCTGCTGGCGCCGCTGCTCGTGCGCTTCGGCGGACCGGGGTGGGGCGCGCTCATGCCCGTGTCGGTGGTGGGCGCGGCGCTGGGCTGGCTGCCCATGCTGCTCTGGCCGTTGTGGGAGATGTGGCGGCCCCTGCCCGTGGAGGCGGACGGGGAATGATCAGCGTCGTCATCCCCGCGCGCGACGAGGTGCACGCCGTCGCGGGCGTGGTGCGGCGGGTGCGCGAGGCGCTCGCGCACGAGGCTCATGAGATCCTCGTCGTGGACGATGGCTCGCGCGACGGCACGGGCGAGGCGGCGCGGGAGGCGGGGGCGCGGGTGCTGACGGTGGGTGGAATCGGGTACGGCGCGGCGATCAAGGCCGGGGCCGCCCAGGCGCGAGGCACGTGGCTGGCGCTCATCGACGCGGATGGGACGTACCCGGAGGCGGCGCTGCCCGGACTGGTGGCGGCGGTGCGCGCGGGCGCCCGGCAGGCCATCGGCGCGCGGCCGGGCTTCGGACCCGGGGAGTCGCTCGCGCGCTCGGGGGTGAAGGCGCTCTTCCGGGGCGCGGTGCGGTGGCTGGGCGGCTTCGCGGCGCCAGACTTGAACTCGGGCCTGCGGGTGCTGCGCACGGCGGATCTGCTGTCGCTCGCGCCGGTGTTGCCGGATCGCTTCTCGCTCACCACCACGCTGACGCTGGCCCTGGCGGCGGCGGGAGATCCCATCGTCTTCCAACCCATCGCCTACCGGGTGCGAGTGGGCCGCTCGAAGTGGAGGCCCGTGCGCGACACGTGGCGCATGGGCCGCACCGTGGCGCGAGGCATCGGCTGGCTCCGGGCGGGCCGGGCCCCGAGGACGCTCGCGGCCCTGGAGCTGCCCGCGGTGCGAGGCACGGGGTGAGCGCGCCCACGGTCGTCATCGGCGCGGGCCCGGCGGGGCTGTCCGCGGCGCATGCGCTCGTCCGGGCCGGGGCGCGCGTGGTGGTGCTGGAGGCCGAGGCGCGGGTGGGGGGCTCTCGGGCTCGTTCGACTTCGCGGGCTTCCAGGTGGACTACGGCCCGCACCGGCTGCACCAGGCGGCGGCCCCCGAGGTGCTGGCACTGTACCGGCTGGCGCTCGGTGGGGCACTGCGGGTGAGGGCGCGCCGGGGCCTCGTGCACGTGGGCGACAAGCGCCTGCCCTATCCCTTGTCCCTGCTCGGCATCGCGCGGGGGTTGGGGCTCGCCGAGGTGGCGCGGCATGGCGTGTCGGCGGTGATGGCGCGGCTGCGTCCCCCCGAGGGCCAGCACTTCGGAGCGGAGGCGGCGCGGCGGCTGGGACGGCATGCGGCGCGGGTGCTGTACGAGCCCGCGGCGCGCAAGGTGTGGGGCCTGGAGCCCGAGGCGCTGGACGAGGCGCTCGGCCGGGCGCGGGTGGGGAAGGGCGGTCCGCTGGAGGTGTTGCGCGCGGCGCTCGGGCGGGGAGGGGCGTCGGCGGGGCGGCGCTACTTCTATCCGGAGGCCGGAGTGGGGTCGCTGGCCGAGGGCCTCGCGGAGCACATCCGCCGGGCGGGGGGCGAGGTGCGGTGTGGCGCGGCGGCCGAGGGCCTGGTGCTGGAGCGCGGGCGGGTGCGGGCCGTGGTGGTGGCGGGGCGGGAGGTGCCGGCGCGGGCGGTGGTGGCGACGGTGCCCCTGCCACGGCTGTGCGGCTGGGTGGGCCGGCCCGAGGCCGCCGAGGGCCTGGACTACCGGGCGCTGACGCTGCTGTACCTGCTGCTCGCGACGGAGCGGGGCAGCGAGCGGGACGTGCACTACTTCGCGGACGGACGGCTCCCGGCCAATCGCCTCTTCGAGCCGCGCAACTTCTCCGGGCAGGGGCCTCCGGGGCGCACGGTGGTGGGGTTCGATCTGCCGTGCGCGGTGGGGGACGAACTCTGGAGTGCTTCGCCCGAGGAGCTGACGCGGCGGGTGCGGCCGGCGCTGGAGCGCACGGGCCGGCGGGAGTCGAGGTGCTCGACAGCCGTGTGCGCCGCGTGGCGGCGGCCTATCCCCTGTATCGCCGGGGCTTCGCGGTGTCCCGGGAGCGCGCGCTCGAGGCCTTGAGTCAGTTCGAGGGCCTCTATCCCCTGGGGAGGAGCGCGCTGTTCATCCATGACAACGTGCACCACGCCTGCGCGGCGGGTCTGGCATTGGGCCGACTGCTCGCGGACGGCGCGAGCAGTAGGGATTGGCGGGCGCGGCAGAAACCCTTCCTCGAGACGCGGATCGAGGACTGACCGAATCCAGTCGTACGGGGGGCCGCGTCGTCGCGTGTTACTCGCGGTATGAGCGACTCGAGCAGCTCGCGAGCCGAATAATCCAGACGAACAGCCTGTTCACGCCTGAACGCCCATAATCAGGCATGCTGGCGCGAAGACGTCATGGGACCGGTTCTCGCCCACGGGAGTGCTCCTCCATGTTGGATATTCCAGGGTACAGGGTTCTGGGTACCATCCGGGCCACGGGCTCGAACGCGCTGTTTCAGGCGGTGCGTGAGGCCGATGGCCTGCCCGTCATCATCAAGACGCCCATGGCGGCCTCGCCCGGTCGCACGGAGAGCGAACGGTACCGGCGCGAGTTCTCCATCCTGCAGCGGCTCCAGGACGTGCGGGGCGTGGCCCGGCCCTATGCCTGCGAACGACTCGGCGAGCGGCCCGTGCTGCTGCTGGAGCGAGTGCAGGGCCAAACCCTGTCCGAGTCCACGGGCCAGCCCCTGGAACTGTCCCGGTTCTTGCGTCTGGCCCTCTCCCTGACGTCCACCCTCGGGGAGGTGCACTGCCGCAACGTCATCCACAAGGACATCAAACCCTCCAACATCATGGTGGAACCTTCGGGCGAAGCACGGCTCATCGACTTCGGGGTGGCCACGCTGCAGAAGGTGGAGCATCTGGACGCGGCGCCGACGCACCTGATTGAAGGCACGCTGGCGTACATGTCGCCGGAGCAGACGGGGCGGATGAACCGGGTGGTGGACTACCGCACGGACTTCTACTCGTTGGGGGTGACCTTCTACGAGCTGCTCACGGGGCAGCGCCCCTTCCAGGGCAAAGACGCGCTCGAGTGGTTCCACGCCCACATGGCGCGGCAACCCAGGCCTCCGCACGAGCTCAACCCGCGAGTGCCCCCGGCCCTGTCCGCCGTCGTCCTCATGCTGCTGGCCAAGACGGCCGAGGAGCGCTACCAGAGCACCGAGGGACTCCAGGCGGACCTGGAGCGCTGCCGCGAGGCGCTGGGCCAGGGCGTGCGGGCGGTGTTCACGCTGGGCACACAAGACACGCCCCACCGGTTCCAACTGCCGCAACGGCTCTACGGGCGTGAAGCCCAGGTGTCCACCCTGCTCGAGGGCTTCGAGCGGGTGGCGCGCACGGGGCGGCCGGAGCTCTTCCTCGTCAGCGGGTACTCGGGCATCGGCAAGTCTTCCGTGGTGCATGAGTTGCACAAGCCCGTGGTGGAGCGCCGCGGCTTCTTCCTGAGTGGCAAGTTCGACCAGTTCCAGCGGGACATTCCCTACGTCACCCTCGCCCAGACGCTCCAGGGCCTGGTGCAGCAGTTGCTCGCGGGCAGTGAGGAGGAGCTGGCCCGGTGGCGCGAGCGGGTGAATCAGGCCTGGGAAGGCGATGGTCAGGCACTCGTGGACCCGGTACCTCGACTCGAAGTGCTGGTGGGCCCCCAGCCCGCTCTCCAGGAAGTGTCCCCCAATGAAGCCCAGCGCCGCTTCTACCGGGTGGCCCACCAATTCCTCTCGGTGTTCGCCACCCGGGAGCAGCCCCTGGTGGTGTTCCTGGATGATCTGCAGTGGGCGGACCTCGCCAGTCTTCAGCTGCTCGCTCGAATGCTGTCGCGGCCGGAGTCCCTCCCGGTGCTATGGATTGGCGCCTACCGGGACAACGAGGTGAGCGCCTCTCACCCGCTCATGCTGGTGTTGGAAGAGGTGCGCAAAGCGGGAGCAAGCGTGACGGACCTCCGCCTGGAGCCCCTGAGCGTGGCGCAGGTGGAACATCTGGTGGGCGATACGCTGCCGGGAGCGGGAGCGGAGATAGTGGCCCCCCTCTCGGCGCGGGTGCACGAGAAGACGGGGGGTAACCCCTTCTTCCTGCTGCAATGGCTGGTGGCGCTCCACCAGGATGGCTTGCTGATGCGCGTGCCCGGAGGCGGCTGGCGGTGGGATGCCGAGGGGGTGCGAGCCCGTGGCTACTCGGAGAACATCGTCGACTTCATGGTGGGCAAGTTGCGCCAGTTGCCTCCAGGCACGCAGCACCTGCTGCGGCTGGCCGCGTGCGTGGGCAACCTCTTCTCCCTTCAGATGCTATGCACCCTCGCTGGCCTGGGGGCGGTGGGGGACGTGGAACAGGGGCTGGAGCCCGTGCTCCAGGAAGGCATGCTGGTGCGCACGGGCCCGGAGCAGTACCGCTTCCTGCATGACCGCCTCCAGCAGGCGGCCCATTCCCTCCTCTCCGAGGCCGAGCGCGAGGCCGTTCACCTGCGCATCGGCCGCCTGCTGCTCGAGAGTCTTTCCCCGGAACAACTGCGCGAGTCGCTCTTCGACGTGGTGAGCCAGCTCAACGCCGGAATGGCGCTCATGGAGGACCCCGCCGAGCGCCACCAGCTCGCGCGACTGAACGCCGAGGCGGGTGACAAGGCCCGGGCCGCGGTGGCGCTCCCGCGCGCCATCTCCTACTTCTCGACGGCCTTCACGCTCATTCCGGAGAGCCCTGGGAGACGGACCCCGCGCTGGCCTTCCAACTCCAACTCGAACAGGCGCGCTGTGAGTTCATGCACGGCAACCTCGCCGAGGCGCGCCGTCTGGTCGAGCAGCTCCGCCCCCGGGCCCGCCCCCTCCGGACACGGTGGCCGTCTATATCCTGAAGCAGAACATCCACTTCGCCGCGGGTGAGGACCAGGAGGGCCTCACCTGCATGCTGGAATGCCTGGCGTTGCTGGGCATGCCGCTCTCGCGGGAGCCCACCCGGGAGGAGGCGGTGGCCGCCTATGAGGAGGTGTGGGCCTTGCTGGGGGAGCGTCCCATCGAGAGCTTCATCGAGCTGCCCCCCATGACCGACCCGGAGATGAGGCTGGTCGTCAGCGCCCTCTTCAAGCTTTTCTTTTCCGCGGCCTCCGCCAACCAGAACCTGGTCACCATCTCCCTGAGCCGGATGGTGTCCCTCACCCTCCGTCACGGCTTCGTGGATGCCGTTGTGAGCGGATATAGCTGGTTTGGCCTCATCGCCGGCGCGTTCTTCAAGCAGTACCGGGAAGGCATTGCCTTCGGCGGGCTCGCTCTCGGGTTGGTCGAGCGGTACAATCTGTCCACCAGCCGGGGGGATGTCCTCTTCTGCATGCAGTACAGCAGCCCTTGGACCCAGCCCCTCCCCGAAGTCCAGGAGATCACCCTCAGAGCCCTCCACCACTCGATTCAAGTGGGGGACACCATGCCCGCCGCCTACTGCAGCCTTTATAGTGTCACCAACCGCTTCGCCATGGGGCACAACCTGGAGGAGGTCCACCAGGAGTCGCTCGTGCGCGGCGAGTTCTTGCGCAAGACGGCGTTCCTGGAGCCCCAGGATCAGTTCCTCCTCGTTCAGCGCTACGTGCAGCAGCTGCGCGGGCTCTCCCTCTCGTTCGGTACGCTCGACGGGGACGGCTTCGATGAGCAGTCCTTCGAAGCCCGGATACCCCAGAGCATGACCCGCACGTGGTGCTCCTATTGGATCATCAAGCTCCAATCGCTCTTCATGTGCGGTGACTACGCGGAAGCCCGCGCGGCAGCGGACAAGGGGGCCCAAAACCTGTGGGTCCTCAAAGACATCTTCCACCTCTGCGGATTCCACCTCTACCGAGCCCTGAGCCTGGCGGCGTGCTTCGAGGGGGCCACGCCGGAGCAGCGGCAGCGGTTCCTCGAGGACATCCAGCGTGACCAGCAACAGCTCGCGGAATGGGCAGGCCACTGCCCCCAGAACTACCACGCGCCCGAGCGGATGGTGTCCGGGGAACTGGCCCGCCTCGCGGGTCGGCCGGACTTGGCCACGCGCGCGTACGAAGAGGCCATCCGCTCGGCCCGGGAGAACGGGGCCACCCAGTACGTCGCACTGGCCAGCGAGCTCGCCGCGAACCTCTGGCGCACTCAGCAGTCGCCCATCGTCGCCCACACCTTCGCGCGCGAGTCCTGGGCGGCCTACCGGCAGTGGGGCGCCCGGGGCAAGGTCCAGCACCTGGAGTCCCTCTGGCCCCACCTCTCTTCCTCCTCGGCCACCACGGACGCGCTGACCACCAGCAGTACGGACTCGACCCGCATCGACGCCCTCACGGTCGTCAAGGCCCAGCAGGCCGTCTCCAGTGAAATCGTCCTGGAACGTCTGGTGACCACACTGCTGCGCGCGGCCATCGAGAACGCCGGAGCCCAGCGAGGCGCCCTGCTGCTGCCCGATGGCGACTCGCTCTCGGTGGCGGCCCACTCCGATGCTTCACCAGCGCAAGTCACCCAGGCGCTGCCCTGGATGCTCCTCTCCTACGTGCGACGCACCCGCGAGCACGTGCTCATCGGCGATGCCTCCCTGCCGCACCCCTTCTCCTCCGATGCCTGGCTGGCCCAGAGCGGAGCCCGCTCGGTGTTGTGCCTGCCCCTGTTGCGGCAGGAGCGGTTCTCCGGAGTGCTGTACCTGGAGAACAACCCGGCCACCAATGCCTTCAGCCCCGCGCGCCTGGCGCTCCTGGGTCACCTCGCCTCCCAGGCCGCCATCTCCATCGAGAACGCCCGGCTGTACGCGGATGTCCAGCACGCCAGGATGGAGCTGCGCCGGGCCAATGAAGAGCTGGAGCAACGGGTGGAGGAGCGCACGCGCGAGCTCAAGCAGGCCCAGGCCCGGCTGGTGGACACCGCGCGCGAGGTGGGCATGGCCGAGGTGGCCTCCAACGTCCTGCACAACGTGGGCAATGTGCTCACCAGCGCCATCGTCAACCTGGAGATGATGCGGCAGTCCCTTGGCTCCTCTCGCGTGGGCCGCTTGAAG
The DNA here is from genome assembly GCA_049060065.1 of Cystobacter fuscus. Taxonomy (GTDB): domain Bacteria; phylum Myxococcota; class Myxococcia; order Myxococcales; family Myxococcaceae; genus Cystobacter; species Cystobacter fuscus_B. The sequence continues at coordinate 4,650,938 of JBMEQP010000002.1, read as the reverse complement.
CAGGCGGCGGCGCTCCTCGTCGCGCAGCGCGACAACCTCGCGGACTTCCTGACGAGCAGCCCCGGGGCAGACACCTCCCGGACTACCTGACGGCGCTGGGCGAGGAGATGATGCGCGAGCAGATGCGCCTCATGGAGGACATGGAGGTCATGAACCGGCACATCGAGCACATCCGCGCCATCGTCCAGGTACAACAGACGTATGCGAAGAGCGCGCTGCTGACGGAGGAGTGCGAGCTGTCCCTGCTCATCGACGACGCGCTGCGCATCCAACTGGCCGCCTTGCAGCGCCACGGCATCACCGTGCATCGGGAGTTGTCACCCGTGCCGCCAGTGACGGTGGACAAGCACAAGGTGCTGCAGATTCTCATCAACCTCATCAGCAATGCCAAGCAGGCGTTGGACCCAATGCCCGAGGGGCGGCGCAACCTCTGGGTGCGGCTGAGCGCGCAGGGGCAGGTGGCTCGCATCCAGGTGGTGGATGATGGCGTGGGCATCGCCCCCGAGGTGAAAGGCAAGCTGTTCTCTCACGGCTTCACCACCCGCAAGGATGGCCATGGCTTCGGACTGCACTCCAGCGCCCTGGCGGCACAGCTCCTCAATGGCCGCCTGACCATCGACAGCGCGGGACCGGGCCAGGGCGCCGTGACCACCCTGGAGCTTCCCCTCAACCAGGCCGCGTAACCGACATTACCCTTGCTTCGTATGCCCACTCGTCCTATTTAACGAAACCCAACCGTTTCGTTAATTGAGGACAAGGGCCATGACCGCGAAGAGCGCACAGCGAACCCTCGACCAGCTCGCCGCCGGAACGACCCTGGCCGAGGCGCTGGACGTTTACGACTCTCTCGCTCCCGCCACGCCCACCCAGATGATCGGCTCGTGGAAGGGTAGCGGCATGAAGACCGGCAACCCCTTCGACGGACTGCTGGAGCACTTCGGCTGGCACGGTAAGCGCTTCGAAAGCCTCGACGAGGCGCACCCCCTCATCTTCCGCTCCGGGCGGGATCGGTTGGTCAGCGTCAATCCGGGGCTCATGCCGATCGGCCTCGTCGCGCGGCACGGACAGCGGTTCCTCGGGTCAGGTTGGGCGACGGCGTTCCGTCTCGCGCGCCCACTCCTCACCACGACCGCCCCCAAGGCGCGTCTTCGCCCCGTCGAGTACCGCGGGGTCGTCTCCATGGCGATGAGCTACGATCAGTTGCCGATCATCGATGTGTTCCGTTCGGTCGACGAGGACACGCTCATGGGCGCCATGGATATGCGCGGCCTCGCCGCTCCCTTCATGTTCGTCTTGAGACGCGAAACCGACTCGGCCGCTGGGAGCATCGCGTGATCCTCCGCACCGCTATCGTCACGGGAGCCGCGAGCGGCATCGGCGCCCTCGCGGTGCAACGCCTGCGAGCGCGCGGCGTGAACGTCGTCGCCGCCGACCGCACGCCGATGCTCACCGGGTTGTACGCTGGTGATCGGGGCATCGTCACGGCCGTCGGCGACGTCACCGATCCCGGCTACGCGCCCGACCTCGTCCGCACGGCGGAAACAGCTTTCGGTCCTGTTGACCAGCTGTTCCACTCGGCGGGGATCATGCCCGCCGGCGAAATCGGCGACATCCCCATCGAGCAGTTCCTCACGGTCGTCGACGTCAATTACATCGGAACCGTGCGCATGACCCGCGCCGTGCTGCCCTCGATGCGCGAGCGCCGGAGCGGGCAGATCATCGTACTGGGCTCCATCACGGGCTACATTCCGAGCAAAGGCTTCGCCGCCTATTCGGCGAGCAAGGCCGCGGTCAACAGCTACACCGAGACGCTCGACCAGGAGGAGCGCGGGCACGGCATCCATGTTCTTCTTGTCGCCCCGAACGCCGTCAAGACACCGCTGCTGAGCCAGATGAGCGGAGGGCCCGCGGCCATCGCGGCGCTTGCCCAGAAGGAGTCCTCCCCGCTCATGATCACCCCCGACAAGGTCCTCGATGACATTGATCGCGCCCTGGCCCGGCGTCGGCACCTCTGCCTGCCCGGTGCCCGCGCGGCCTACACTCTGCGCCGACTCTCCCGCCCTCGCCTGGGCCTTGAACAATCGGCTCAATCAGGCGTGAGCGCCGCACGATGAGTCCCGAACAACCTGCCGGCCGCAAGAGCCGGTTCAGCGAGGAACGACGTGCCGAGGTGTATCGCGCCACCATCGCGCTGATCGCGGAGCGCGGTTACCAAGGAGCGAGCATCGACGAGATCGCGATCCGCACACAGACGAGCAAAGCGACGCTCTACCGTCAGTGGGGCGACAAGTCGAACCTGGTGCTCACCGCGTTACGGGCCGAAAGTGGTCTGGCCGTCGAGACCATTGACACCGGTTCACTCGACGGCGACCTCACCGCCCTCATGGACATGTTTGGTGCCCGCGCGGGCCAGAACGTGCGACTGGTCCTGACGATCGCCGATGCCGCTCAGCGCGACCTGGAATTGCACACCACGCTCGTGCGCTACGGCATGCCCGAGCTTTCTGGCATCGAGCGTATCCTCTCGCGCGCGGTGGAGCGCGGCGAACTGCCGGCCGACCACCCGGCGATCCCCCACGTGCCGCACCTGCTCATCGGCGCCCTGTTCGGCGTCGCCGTCATCGAAGGGCCGGAGGCGCGCATCGACGCCGAGCGCATGCGCGGATTCCTGAGTGACGTCCTCCTGCCGCTTCTCGTCCCGTCCGGTCGGTAAGGGTGTCCAGGCCTGCGCGGCGGGTCTGGCATTGGGCCGGCTGCGCTTGGAAGGTGCGAGTAGCAGGGGTTGGCGGGAGCGGCAGAAACCCTTCCTCGAAACGCTGCTCGAGGACTGACTTGGTGGTATGTCGTCGGCATTGTGGAGGGCGACAGGGCCAGGGGCACGGCAGCGCCCGCGCCCTGGGACCTGGTCGTCATGGAGCGGGACATGAAGGTGCTCGTCACGGGAGCCGCGGGCTTCATCGGTTATCACGTCTGTGAGCGGTTGCTGGCCCGAGGGGACACGGTCATCGGGGTGGACAACCTGGACGTGTCGGGAGACGTGACGCTGAAGGCGACGCGGCTGTCGCGGCTGAGGTCGGCGCCGAACTTCGGCTTCCACCGGATGGACATCCGGGACGCGAGGGCCTGCCGGGAGCTCTTCACGGGGGCGCGGCCGGAGCGCGTGGTGCACCGGCGGCACGCGTGGGGGTGAGGGCGGAGCCGGTGGACTCCCAGGACTACGCGGAGACGAACGTCTCGGGCTTCCTCCAGGTGTTGGAGTCCTGTCGGCGCACGGGGTAGGGCACCGGTGTTCGCCTCGTCGAGTTCGGTGTACGGAGCGGACACGCCGGTGCCGTTCTCCGAGCAGGCGGCGGCGACCCACCCGCTGAACCTGTACGCGGCGACGAAGCGAGCGGACGAGCTGCTGGCGCACGCCTACAGCTACCAGTACGGCCTGCCCATCACCGGGCTGCGGCTGTTCTCGGTGTATGGCCCGTGGGGGCGGCCGGACATGGCGCCCATGCTGTTCCTGCGGGCGATGCTGGAGGGCCGCCCGCTGGTGCTGCACGGCGAGGGCAAGCCCCAGCGTGACTTCACCTACGTGGACGACGTGGTGGAGGCGCTGATGCGGGTGCTGGACGCGCCGCCCACGGGAGGCCCGCCGCGCTCCCGCGTGTTGAACGTGGGCCGGGGCGTGCCCGTGGCGGTGGCACGGCTCGTGGATCTGCTGGAGGAGTTGCTGGGCTCCAAGGCGTGGGTGGAGCTCCAGGCCGCGCCCCCTGGAGAGATGGAGGTGACGTGCGCGGACGTGACGGCACTGGAGCGCGAGACGGGCTTCCGTCCCTCCATTCCCCTGGAGCAGGGGCTCGCCCGGCTCGTGGCCCGGTACCGGGGCCACGAGGGCTGAGCAGCCACGATCGAGTTTCGCACTTATTTGAGGACATCCATGGGACCCAGCAGCCAGTTGCCAGGAGCGTTCGGGTCCGCACTCAGGTAGTATTCGAAGAGGGCCTGATGGAACTCCGCACGACTGATCTCGCCGTCGCTGTCCCGGTCGAGCCTCTTGAAGGCCTCGGTGGAGGTGGTCGGAGGGATTCCAAGCGCGTCGTACATCCCCACGTACTCTTCCTTCGAGAGACTGCCATTGCCGTCGCGGTCAAGAGCGCCCAGCAACCCTTCGACGATGTTGCCCACGGCAATCTCGAAATTCTTCGGGGCGATCACGACAGCATCCATGATGCGGATGAACTCCTGCTTCCCGATCTTCTCGCTCGCCTTGTTCTCGCGGGCCTCCAGCAGGAGGTTCCACCAGTTCATGAACCCCTTGTTCATCGCACTCTTGTTCTTTGATCCTTCTCGTCCGCCAGGGCGGTGAACAGCTTGACCATTTTCTCGATGTCGTCCTGGGTGATCCATCCATCGCCATTCTGGTCGAACCACTTGAACACGTAATTGAACTTCTTGGTCTGCAAATCCGTTGTCACGAAGGCACCCCTCTGGATTGATTTGTCACTGTCTGAAGCCGTCTTGGCTCCGCCATTGCCACGTATCGGGCAAGCACACAGGGCACGGCGGTTGGAGCGTAGATAGTTCCTGGCAACACGGCAAGGAAAAATGAGGGACTTACGCAATACTTCCAATGGCATTGCCAATGAACGTGAAGCCTGGTGGCAGCGAGAGTACTATGGTCGAAGAGCGCGAGGATGAGAGGGGCTCCATCACGGAGAGTCAGTTCGATGATCTCCCGGACTTTACGAGAGCATGGCTCAGTGGCCCTTCCGTAAAGAGATAGAAACTCCAAGTGTGCTGCAGCGTCTCGGGAGCGTCGAGCAGATGGACGTGCTCGATTTCGGCTGCGGGTCGGGACTGTACTCCCGCCTCTTGAAGGAGCGGGGCGCGAGGCGAGTGGTTGGCTATGACGAGGCGGAGGGCATGCTTCGCTATGCCTCCCGGCGCGAGGAGAAGGAGCGGCGAGGAATTGAATATACGTCAAGACTTGCGGACCACCTGGAGGGGCAGTTTGACGTCGTCCTGGGGGTCTATGTATTGCCTTACGCGTCCACGCGTGAGGGGCTGCATGCGATGTGCGCGAGCATGTCTCGGCTCCTGCGTCCCGGTGGGCGACTCCTCACGTTGCCGATTCATCCCGCCTACGAGGGGGACCCGGAGTATTACCGGCCCTATGGCCTGCGCCTCGTCTCCGACCGCCCCCACGAGGAAGGCGGTGCGGTCCAACTGGAGCTGAGCTACGACCACTTCGAGGCGAGTGTCACCGCGTGGTACTGGTCCGCCGCGGCCCTGGAGACGGCGCTGCGGGCGGCGGGCTTCGGGTCCATCCAATGGCTCGACCCCATGCCGCCCGGGCTCTCCGACGTCGAAGAGGCGCCGGAGCCGCTGCGCCCCTACCTGCGCAAGCCTCATACCGTGTTAATTGACTGCCGGAAAGCGTGAGGCGTTGTGGATTCCCGCTGGAAAGTCGCCCAGGCGTTCCACAAATTCATTAGCACTGTGTGGAATGCCCAAGGGAACACTGCCGCTGTCGATCGTGCCGCTCGCGAGTTTGCTGAGGCCATAGCAACCCTGATCAGCGCCATCATGGAGGGGTTGCTCATGCTGGCAATGTCTCGCGGGGTGTCCTGGATGGTGAGAGCGCTGCGAGGAACGGCCCTTGCTCGCAAGATAGGAGAAGCTCGGTTGGCGGAATGGCTCAACCGACGGGATTGGGCCACAGCGGGCCATATTCAAGAGGAACGGTGATGTCCATCGCGATTTACATAACGAACGGCAGCTCCTCCTCCCCCTGCACCGGCCCACTGCCCAGCAGCAGGGCCCCCATTCCGCCTCCATGCAAGACAGTCAAGAATCCTGGAACTTCGCGGACTCGCACCCTATGCTGCCGCGCAGCACGCCATGAGTCCAAAACCGACTGCAGAGGGAGTCACCGAGGGCATCGACCTGGCGGGGCAGCGATTTCTCATCACGGGGGCCTCGAGTGGCCTCGGCCTCGAGCTCGCCCGGGTCCTCGCGCTGCGGGGTGCGAGCCTCGTCTTGCCCGTGCGCAGCCTCGACAAAGGCCGTCGCGTGCTCGACAGCGCGGGGCTTGACGATGAGGCGCGTGGCCGCTGCGAGTTCGTCGTGTGCGACCTGTCGCGCTTGGAGGCCGTGCGCGCCCTGGTCGACTCCCTCGTCCAGCAGGGGCCGGGTGCTGGCGACGCTCTCGGAGGCCGTTCGGCTCAACCCGTTCCTCCGTCCGGATGTCCGCCTGCTCATCAAGCCGGTGGGGCAGGGCGCGGCGGTGCTTGCCTGGGCCCTCACGACGCCGTCGCTGCCCGGCGGGCGAGGCTTGCGCTACTTCACGAACGAGCTCGCGCCCGTACCGATCCCACGGCGCTGGCTGGATGCGGACCTCGCCGAGCAGATCTGGCGTGCCAGCGAAGCGCACCTGGCCACGGGTCCGCTGCGGCTTTGAAACCCCAGGAATTCACAGCCGCCGCCCACGCAAGGCGTTGATGAGCTATCATCCCTCTCGTCCATCTCACCTCTCGTCGGACAAAATTCTCCATGACCCATCTGTCTGCCTTCCCGATCACCCAGAAGTGGCCCGCGCGGCACCCCGAGTGGATTCAGCTCTACTCGCTCCCCACGCCCAATGGCGTCAAGGTTTCCATCCTGCTCGAGGAAATCGGCTTGCCCTACGAGGCGCACAAGGTCAGCTTCGAGACCAACGACCAGCTCTCGGCGGAGTTCCTCTCCCTCAACCCGAACAACAAGATTCCGGCGATCATCGACCCCGACGGCCCGGGCGGCCAGCCCTGGCGCTGTTCGAGTCCGGGGCGATCCTGCTCTACCTCGCCGAGAAGAGCGGCCGCTTCATCCCGCGGAATGCCGCCGCGCGCTACGAGACCATCCAATGGCTGATGTTCCAAATGGGCGGAATCGGCCCCATGTTCGGCCAGCTCGGTTTCTTCCATAAGTTCGCCGGCAAGGACTACGAGGACAAGCGCCCACGTGATCGCTACGTCGCCGAATCCAAACGCCTGCTCGGCGTGCTCGATCGCCGCCTGCGCGGCCGCGACTGGATCATGGGCGAGGAGTACAGCATCGCCGACATCGCCACCTTCCCCTGGGTTCGCAACCTGATCGGCTTCTACGGAGCGGGTGAGTTGGTCGGTTTCGACGACTTCACCCACGTCAGACGCAGCCTGGAGCGCTTCGTCGAACGTCCGGCGGTGAAGAAAGGCCTGACCATTCCGGGTTGAACGCAGCCTCGGCGAACCACCACGGGCCGATCGAACTCGAAGCGCCCCGGAGTGTCAGGGAGCGGCCAGGCGCTTGCTTATGAGGCGCTTCAATCCGCCACCACGTTCCGTGCTCCAATCGGCCCTCCATGTCATTCAGCAAGAGCCTGGCGACGAAACTCCTCGTCGCCCTTTGCACCATCATCAGCCTCGCGCTGAGCCTCCTCGTTCTCATCGTCAGCCGGCAGTCCGCACAGGTCGCTGAAGAGCAGGCGAACCAACTCGTCACGCAGATGGCCGAGCGCTATGCGCGGACGGTCAACTCGGAGCTCGACAATGCGTTCATCCCGGTACGGACGCTCGCGCAGACGTTGGCGGCCCAGAAGGTCGCCGGTCTGACCGACCGCCGTCTCGCGGATGTGGCGCTCAGGAATGTCGCCGAGGCCAATCCGAAGCTCCTCGGCCTCTGGACGACGTGGGAGCCGAATGCGTTCGATGGACTCGATGCGAAGTACGTGAACACGCCTGGCTCGGACGCCACCGGACGCTACATCTCCAATTGGTCCCGCGGCACCGGACGCATCAATCTGGAGCCCAACGTCGATTACGAGACGGAGGGCGTGGGCGACTACTATCTCCTCGCACGCAAGAGCCGGAGGGAGACGATCGTCAACCCCTACCTGTACCCCGTCGCGGGGCGGCCCACCCTGATCACGAGCATCACCGTGCCCATCCTGCTCGATGGCAAGTTCGTCGGGACCGTCGGCGCGGACATCTCTCTCGAGCAGATCCAGAAGCACATCTCGGAGCTCACCCCCTTCGGCACGGGGTACGCGTTGCTCGTCTCGAACAATGGCGCGTTCGTCGCGCACCCCTCGGCGGAGCGCCGCGCGAAACCGCTCGGCACCTCGTCCGCGGATACCCTGGTGAAGACCGCCCTCTCGAGCGACAGCGCGTTCTCCGGCCAGGTCGACTCGGAGGTGCTCGGGGCCCGGGCCATCGAGGTGGTGGTTCCCATCCGTATCGGTGAGACCGTGACGCCCTGGGCGCTCGCCGTCATCGCTCCTCTCGACAAGGTGCTCGCGCCGGCTCGTGAGTTGCGCCAGTTCACGCTCGGATTCGGGGCGCTCGCGCTGCTCGCGCTCGGTGGCGCCGTCCTCCTCATCATCCGCCGTGTCACCGGGCCGCTCGAGACGATCTCCAGCGTCGCCACCCGCATCGCGAACGGCGATCTCACCGGAGCGCTCGACCACCGCTCCGAGGATGAGGTCGGTATCCTCGCCGACGCGTTCCGCTCGATGCGCGACCGGCTGGCGCAGGTGATCGGCGAGGTGCGCGAAGGAGCCGCGGCCCTCTCGTCGGCCGCGTCACAGCTATCGGCCACCTCCCAGTCGCTCGCGAGCCGCGCGAGCCAGCAGGCCACCACCTTCGAGGAGATGACCACCCGCCTCGACGGCATGAGCGCGTCCATCATCAAGAACGCCGACAGCAGCCGCCGGGTGGAGACGATCGCGTCCAAGGGCGCGGCCGACGCCCAGAAGAGCAGCCGGGCGGTCGCCGAGACGGTGGAGGCGATGAAGCAGATCGCCTCGCGCATCTCCGTCATCGAGGAGATCGCCTATCAGACGAACCTCCTGTCCCTGAACGCCGCCATCGAGGCCGCGCGCGCGGCGACCACGGCAAGGGGTTCGCCGTCGTCGCCTCCCAGGTCCGCAAGCTCGCGGAGGAAGCCAGAGCGCCGCGAAGGAGATCAACTCGGTGGCCTCCGGCAGCGTGAAGATCGCCGAGCAGTCCGGCCAGCTTCTCCACGCGCTCGTCCCGTCCATCGACACCACGTCGCAGCTGGTGAGGGAGGTCGCCGCCACGTCGAGCGAGCAGTCGTCGGGCGTCGGGCAGATCAACAAGGCGATGCTCGGGCTGAACGATGTGACGCAGCAGAACGCGGCGGCCGCCGAGGAGCTGTCGAGCACCGCGGAGGAGATGGCGGCGCAAGCGGCGAGCCTGCTCCACCTGGTGAGCTTCTTCCACCTGGGCGAGGCCGAGGTCCATGGCCGAGGGCGCGGCCGTCACGGAGCGCGGGCTCTCGGGCGCACGCGTCCCGGTCTCGGGCTGCTGCCCGCCGCCATCGTGGCGGAGCAGCACGACCACCGCGTCTGAGGTTACTTCCCCGCGCAGGTCTGGCGTGCCAGTAAAGCGCACCTGGCCACGGGTCCGCTGCGGCTTTGAAACCCCAGAAATTCACAGCCGCCGCCCACGCAAGGCGTTGGTGAGAGTCTTCAGCGAGCCTGGGGCGTCGGCCTGTCGGACTGCGTCAGGTGCTTCATGTTGGCCGGGTAGCGGTCTCCGGCGGCGACACCCGGAGGCACGATGGCGTCGATCTCGGCCAGGTCGCGCTCGGTGAGCTTCACGTCCAGCGCCCCCAGGTTGTCGTCCAGGTACTTGCGCCGCTTGGTGCCGGGGATGGGCACGAGGTCCTCCCCCCGGGCCAGCACCCAGGCGAGGGCGAGCTGTGCCGTCGAGCACTGCTTCTTCCGGGCGAGCTGCTCGATGTGCTCCACCAGCTTCAGGTTGCGCTGGAAGTTCTCCCCCTGGAAGCGCGGGCTGTTGCGGCGGTAGTCGTCCGGCTCCAGGTCCTCGAAGCGCTTGATCTGCCCGGTGAGGAAGCCTCGGCCCAGGGGGCTGTAGGGCACGAAGCCCACGCCCAGCTCGCGGCAGGCCTGGAGCACGCCGTCCTCCGGCTCACGGCTCCACAGCGAATACTCGGTCTGCAGCGCGGTGATGGGGTGCACGGCGCACGCGCGGCGCAGCGTGTCCGAGTTCACCTCGGACAGCCCGAGGTAGCGCACCTTGCCTTGCTTCACCAACTCGGCCATGGCGCCCACGGTCTCCTCGATGGGCGTATTCGGGTCCACGCGGTGCAGGTAGTACAGGTCGATGACCTCCATGCCCAGCCGCCGGAGGCTGGCCTCGCACGCCTGTTTCACGTACTCGGGGCGGCCGTTGATGGTGCGCGCGTGCGGGTTGTTCGGGTCCCGGACGATGCCGAACTTCGTGGCCAGCACCACCTTCGCGCGGTGCGGGCGGAGCACGCGGCCCACCAGCTCCTCGTTGAGGCCCGGGCCATAGGCATCCGCGGTGTCGAAGAAGGTGATGCCCCGCTCCAGCGCGTGCAGCAGCGTGGCCTCCGACTCCGCGTCATCCCGCCCGGAGTAGAAGTCCGACATGCCCATGCAGCCCAGGCCCATGGCCGAGACGGCGAGCCCCTGCTTCCCCAGCTTTCGAGTCTCCATGCTCCAGACCTCCCTACGGCGTGTGCACTCGTCCCGAGGCTCGGGCAGTCTCCTGGCCTGGGCGGTAACGTCCCACCGGGCCCGGACCGAGGCGTTCGGGTGGATCCTTTACTGTTCTCACATATGAGAAATGTCAAGCCGAGTTCGAGTGGAGCGGGAGCGACGGAGCTGGAGGCGGCGGAGGCGTCGCGGTTGGGGGCGCGCATCCGGGAGCTGAGGCAGGAGCGGGGGCTCACGCTGGAAGCGCTGGCGGAGCGCTCGGAGGTGAGCCGGGCGATGATCTCCAAGGTGGAGCGGGGGACGAACAACCCCACGCTGGTGGTGGCGGTGCGCATCGCGAAGGGGCTGGGGGTTGGGCTGTCGGAGCTGATGTCGCACCCGAGGCCGAAGCAGGCGCGGATGTTGCTGCCTCCGGCGCAGCAGCCCACGTTTCGAGACGGGGAGAGCGGCGTGCTGCGGCAGCTCCTGTCGCCCCCGTTCGAGACGCGTGGGGTGGAGTTCCTCCGGTTCACGCTGCCGGCGAACACCTCGACGGGGCAGTTGCCGGGCAAGGAATTGCCGGTGGGCAAGTACCTGGCCGTGGAGAAGGGCACGCTGCGCATCGACTTCCCGGACGGGAGCGTCACGGTGGAGGCGCAGGACGCCTTCTATTTCGAGGCGGACGTGCCCCACGCGTTCGTCAACACCGGGCGTGGCGTGTGCGTGTGCTACATCGTCATGGCGCGCGAGCCGGGTTGAGAGAAGACGACCGCCCGCGGGAGCCCGGCCCGTCAACGCTCCACCCGCGGGAGTCCGGCGAGCAAGTCCCACTGCGCCGCGGCGCCGCGCGGCTCGGCTCATCCCGCCCAGCCTCTCGCCTCCCGTGCAATCTGGAGACGGGGTGGGGCCGAGGCCGGCGCGAGGCTGATGACGACCGGCATGGACGTGGGCGTGCGGCTCTTGTCCGCGATGCTCTTCAAGGGCACGAGCAGCCCGGTACCGGGGCCACGAGGACTGAGCAGCGTGGAGTGCCTTTGAATCACATCATGAGCTTCCGTACACTCGATACGGAAGCCCTTCGTGAATGACTCCAACTACGAGCCGACAGGAACCATCACTGGACCAGATAGGCGAGCGTGCCACTGCAGGCGAGGCTGCTAAAGCAGCCAGCGCTCAGACGATAGGTTCCGGTGGCCGGGACCGTATAGGTGAAATTCGACAACGAGCCGCAGGCATCGTCATTGTTGGCCACCTGCACCCCACTCGGGTTGTAGAAACGCAGATAGGTGTCGCCGCTGCCCGATGCGCCGCTCAAGCCACAAGTGCCCAGGGTGATGATCTGGCCCGCGGCGAGGCTGATGTAGACATCCGCGGTGTTGATGGTGGCGCTGTTGGTGGCGCTGGTGCTGTAGGTACCAAACACGCCAGCAAGGCTATACCCCACCGTGCCACTGCAGGCGAGGTTGCCAAAGCAGCCGGCGCTCAGACGATAGGTTCCGGTGGCCGGGACCACATAGGTGAAATTCGACAACGAGCCGCAGGCATCGTCATTGCCGGCCACCTGCACCCCACTGGGGTTGTAGAACCGCAGATAGGTATCGCCGCTGCCCGATGCGCCGTTCACGCCGCAAGTGCCCACGACGATGGTCTGGCCCGCGGAGAGGTTGAAGTAGATATCCGCGGTGTTGGTGGTGGCGCTGTTGGTGAAACTGGTGCTGTAGGAAAAAGCAGCCATCGAGGGCCGATCGCCTCCCGGATTGGGGCCGCGCAAATCAATGGCCTCCTTCTCCTTGCTGGCCGGAGCCACCTCCAAGGGAGGGGTCTCGCCCGTGTCGAGCGCCTTGGCCGTCGAGGACGGTGACGCGGCGTCGACGGCGGACTCTTCTCCGACCGGGCCACCGCAGGCAAGCAGGGTGAGCGCCGAGAAAAGGCCCAGCAGTCTGGAGGATACGGTATCGAAGTAACGCATGTGTCTTCCTTTTAGGATTGGGTCGATGGGTACAGCAATTGCGTGCGGTTCATCCGCATATGAGCTGTGCGGAGATGTTGCTGAAGAGGCTCTTCACGGCGACCTCTTCCAGAGGATCGGAACGGAGCTCCCCCCGATTCCTCCCGAACAAGGAGAGCCGGCGAGGTCGAAAATGATGCAGAAAATCTGCGAGCCACGAACCGACGCATCCCCTCATCTTCGCAAGCACCCGTGATTACTGGAGATTTTCGTGGTGGGGCTGGATTGGAACCCCTCCCACCAGGAAGCCCACTCTGAGCATGGGAAGAATTTCTCGCCGGAAGGGGTGCCCCCGCGCTCACGGAGCCGGAGGCAGGGAGGCCGGTGCAGGGGGGCGTCACTGCCCACGGCGATGAAGGGAGTCCAATCGTGGGGACGGGGGTGGGTCAGGCGCACGGTGCGCATCGCCTCGAGCAGGGCCCGTGGCCCAACCGGACCTCGCCGCGGCCGTCAAGAGCGCCAATAACTCCGCATGAGTTCCGTGATCCACTGGGGCTGGAACACCTCTCCCCGCGGCGCGAACTCCGCCACCCAGGGCTTGATATCCAGCACTGGCGAGCCATCGATGGCGTCGAGGCCCTCGAGGTGCAGCTGGATGCCATCCACCTTCAAAACCCGGCAAATGGTAGCCCCAAGCTGGTTCGGCCGGTTCTTTCCCCTCTGGGCGAAGATCCCAACCTTCGGCCAATCCGTATTGTTGCGCGGGTGCCTGGCCGTCTTCTCCACCTTGGCGGGATCCACCTGGTCCATATGGAAGAGGATTTCCACGTGGGAAAAATCCGTGAGGCCGGCCAGGGCTTCGGGGTGAATTGAGTAGCGTCTAGTTCGATATAGACCTTCTCCTCGTCCCAATTATCGTCTTCCGCTTTTCCGCGGGTGGAATGCACTCGGCCGACGGCTTGTAAGGTGATGGTTTTCATAAGCTCCAAGCTATCACCACTCTACCCCTGCACCTGTGGGAATCAGGTGGCCGCGCATCGCCGGGGAATGTCGCTCCAGTCCTCGTCGCGTGAAGGCGATCTCACTCTCCGACAACTGACTTGCAATTGTTACTGGATTGCATCTAATCCTCGTGATGGGACAGGGGGACCGCGGTTGGTCGCGGTTCATTCGGAGCGAGGAGCGGACCCCCGGATCTCCGCCGGGCATTGGAAGACGCTGCCGGGCTTCACCTACCGGCAGCCGGACGTGCTCCAGCGCGCGGGCGAGCGGATCCAGGCCAACCTCCTGGTGCTGGTCTGCTGGTTGGCGGTCTTGCTCGCCGGCTGTGGCCTCGCCGCCCGGCGCCTGGAGGAGCCTCGCGATGAGCACCTGGACCGCGGAACTCCGATTGTTGCTCCGGGCGCCGTTGAGCGCCGGCGCGCTCGTGCTGCTCCTGCTCCTGACGGCCCTGTCCGTGGCGGCTGGCCTCGCGGCGACCGCCCGGCAGTCCGCCGTCATCGAGCGGGTGGAGGCCGCGCAGGGACTGGACCCGGCCTCGGTGACCCAGGAGTACGGCAAGCCCGGCGCGGAGGCGGGCTCCGCCGCCTACTACACCTTCCACCTCACCACGGATCCACCGTCGCCCCTGGCCTTCGCGGCGCTCGGCCAGCGGGACGTGCAGCCCTATGTCCTGCGCGTGCGGCTGTTGGGCCTGCACTCGCAGCTCTACGAGTCCGAGACCCTGAATCCGGAGCTCGCGCTCCCCGGTGCCTTCGACTTCGCCTTCGTGCTGATCTACCTGGCGCCGCTGGTCATCATCGCCCTGATGCACGAGCTGGTGTCGGGCGAGCGGGAGGCGGGACGGCTCCGGCTCCTGGTGTCCCTGCCAGCCTCCGGTCTCGGGGTGTGGGGACGCCGCGGCCTCCTGCGCTACCTGCTGGTCCTGGGCGCCTTGCTCGTCCCGTTCTACCGCCAGAGCCTGACGGCCCGCGAGGAATGGGCCGCCCGGCTCGGCTGGCTCCTCCCGGCGGCCGCCGTCCAGACGTTCCTCCACCGTGCCGCGGACAGCGACCTGCGGGCGCAGCTGGCCTACCAGCGCGGCATCGAGTCGTTCCACACCCGGCTCCGCGACTTCTACTACCCGTACCTGTTCCACGAGCGGCCGTTCCAGCGGGCCGACTTCGAGCGGCTGCCTCGCCATGAACCCCGGCCCTCGAGCGCCTCCCTGCCACTGGCTCCGCTGCTCGGGCTGCTGGTGCTGACGGCGCTCGCCTCCGGCGCCGCCATCCGAGGCGTCCGGGCCCTGTCCTCGTTCGCGGCCCAGGAAGGGCGGTGAACCCCGGTGCCGCGTTCTCGATTCAACTTCGTCAAGGGGCGGTCGCCGGCTACTCGCTCATGTCGTCGGCCAGCATCCGCATCAGCCGGACCAATTCGTTGAAGTCCTTGAGCGTCCAGTCGCGGAACATGGTCAATGCCATTTCCTCGCGGGCGGCATCGACGGCATCCGTCGCCGCCTTCCCACGCGGGGTGATGATCGCCTCGCGCACCCTTTTGTCGGCCGAGCCCGCGCGGCGGTCGACGAGCCCGAGTTCCTCCAGCCGCGCCACCTGTCGGCTGACGGTGGTGTAGTCGCGCCCGACGCGACCGGCGAGATCGCCCACGCCGATCGGCCCCAGCCGCTCGACCAGGACGAGGAGCGGGAAGAGCGCACGCTCGAGCGTCAGACCCGCCCTCTCCAGCAGCGCCACGTCGCGCTCGGGGCGGTTCATCAAGCTCACGATGTCGATCAGCGCTCGGTGCAGTTCGGGTAGGGAGCCCTTGATATGTGCATCATGCACTCTTTTTGTTGACACGCGCTCATCTCCTGGAGATATGTGCATCATACACATGTGAGGTGATTGGTGGAAGAGCGAAGCCCGATTGCGGTCCTGATCTGCGGTGCCGGCGCGGCCGGTCTCACCCTCGCCATCGACCCGGCACGCAGGGGCGTGCCATTTCGTTTGATCGAGAAGATGGAGCGTCCGTTCCCCGGTTCGCGCGGTAAGGGTATCCAGCCGCGGACACAGGAAGTGTTCGAGGATCTCGGCATCATCGACCGGCTCGTGGCGGCCGGCGGCGTCTACCCGCCGCCGCGCGAATATCGCGAGGACGGCAGCCATGCCGAATCGGACATGGTCGAGCCGCACGAGCCGACACCGGCCGAGCCCTACCACCTCGCGCTGATGGTGCCGCAGTTCCTGACCGAGCGGGTGATGCGCGAGCGGCTCGCCGAGTTCGGCCATCATGTCGAGTTCGGATGCGAGCTGGTCGGGTTCGAGCAGGACGAGGGCGGGGTGACGGCGCGCCTCGTGGGTCCCGCGGGCGAGGAGACCGTGCGCGCCCGCTATCTCGTCGGGGCGGACGGAGGGCGCAGCTTCGTGCGAGGCACGCTCGGCGTGGATTTTCCCGGCAAGACGCTGGGCGTGCGCGCCATGGTGGCGGATGTCCTGCTGACCGGGTTCAACCGTGAGGCCTGGCACCAGTTCAACAAGGGTGACATGGAGCGGCAGGTTTCTGTCTGCCCGCTCGCCGGAACCGACCTCTTCCAGCTCCAGGCACCCATCCCGCTCGAGGGCGAGGTCGACCTCTCGGCCGAGGGGCTCGAGCGGATGGTCACCAGTCGCACCGGTCGAAGCGGCATCCGCGTGCAGTCGGTGTCGTGGGCGTCGGCCTACACGATGAATGCGCGGCTTGCTGAGCGCTATCGCGTCGGCCGGGTGTTCCTGGTCGGCGATGCCGCCCACATCCATCCGCCGACGGGAGGGCAGGGCCTCAATACCAGCGTCCAGGACGCCTACAATCTCGGATGGAAGCTCGCGGCGGTGCTCGGCGGCGCTTCGGAGCGCCTGCTCGACAGCTATGAGGAGGAGCGGCGCCCGGTCGCGGAGGCGGTGCTCGGCCTCTCGACCCGCCTGCTCGACGCGATGAAGCGCGGAGTGAACCGTCGAACCCGAGACGTCCATCAGCTCGACATCGGTTATCCGCAATCGTCGCTGGCCCTCGGGTCATCCGCGCGTCCCGGTGGTTTGCTGGCCGGAGCTCGTGCACCGGACGCGCCCCTGCGCGGAGCCGCCGGCTGCTCCCGACGTCTGTTCGAGCTGTTCGCCGGCCCGCATTGGACGCTGGTGGGTTTCGAAACACGGGCCGACCTCGTCGCGCCACGACGCGGACTGCGCATCCACGAGGTCGGCGTCGGCCGCGAGCTGAGGGATGAGGCGGGGCATCTGCGCGATGCTTACGGCCTCGCACCTGGCGAGTGGGTGCTGGTGCGGCCGGACGGCTATGTCGGCGCGATCATCGCCTCTGATGAGGGCAATGCGCTCGACAGCTACCTCGCGGGGGTCGGGCTGGGGGTCGAAGGCGAAGTGAGGACGGCATGAACCTGGAACTGGCGGGAACGGCTGGACGCCGGTGTAAGGATGGCGACCTCTGCCTCACCCTCCAGGGCGCCCTCTCTCCTCTACGCCTCGTGGTTGCGCTAGGACGACCGCCATGGAGACTCCGTTGCCCCCGTGCGCGAATCATCCCGCCCCCGCCACCTTCACCTGTGCCCGCTGTGGCTCGTTCGCGTGTGAAGCCTGCCGGAGCCCCCAGGCGGCGGGCACGTGGTGCGTCTCCTGCGGGGCGCGCTACGCCACGCCGGGCCTGCCCGTGGGCGAGGTGTTGAGCGATACCTTCGGGTTCCTCGTGCGCTACCCGGCGCCCATCGCGGTGTTCGCCGGCTTCGGCACGGGCATGGCCCTGCTGCTGGTGCTGCTCGTCTGCTGCTACCTGCGGTTGACCGGACGCTGGTTGCCGCCGTCCGTGGCCCGGTAGGCCGCCACGATCCCTTCACGGGCGGATGCCGGCGAGAACGATCTCCACGTAGCGCTGCGCGGCCGCTCTTGGCTGCGGACCCACCCGCGCCGCGAGTTCGATGCCGCAGACCAGCCGCCTGAAATCACTCACTCCCACATCGGGTCTGATCACCTTCGCCTTTTTCGCGCGTGCGACGACGGCTTCGACCTTCGCTTCCATCGAGCGGAATTCGTCCTCCGATCCGGCGAGCACCTTCGCCACCAGCGGCCGGTGAACGACGAGCTCGACGGCTCCGCGAAAGAGCGCCTCGAGGGCGGCGGTGACGTCTTCGTTCTCGACCGCGTGCTCGATGAGCGCGCGAAAGTCCTCGAGCTGCTCTTCCACCATCCCCGCCAGCAGCGCCTGTTGATCGGCGAAGTGCCGGTACACGGTGCCAACACCGACCTCGGCCTTCTTCGCCAGCTCGTTGAAGGACGGCACCTCGCCGTTCTTCGCCAGGGCGCGCGCCACGGCGAGCAGGTGCTCCCGGTTCTGCTTCGCGTCTGACCGCTTCGAGGCCATGCCGGGAGGCTATCACCAAAAAAACGGATACGAAATCCGTTTTCGTTGCGCCGCGTGCGAAACGGACTAGTTATCCGCTTATGAGAACTCATCTCGTCACAGGGGCCAACAGCGGCCTTGGTCTGGAAACGGTGCGTGCACTCGCGGCGAAGAACGAGCGCGTCATCATGGCGGTGCGCGACCTTGGCCGTGGAGAAGCAGCACGGGCGGAGCTCCTCCGTCAGCACCCGAAGGCCGAGCTCGAACTCGAGCAGGTTGATCTCGCGGACCTCGACAGCGTGCGTGCGCTCGGCGCGAAACAGCTCGGGCTCGACGTGCTGATCAACAACGCCGGCCTCGGCACGGCGCCGCTGCGGAGGACGGCCGAGGGCGTGTACTCGCAGTTCGGCGCGAACCACCTCGGGCATTTCCTGCTCACCGCGTTGCTGTTGCCGCAACTCGAGAAGGGCACCGATCCGCGGGTGGTGACGGTGTCTTCCGGCTTCGGCCGCAAGGGGAAGATGAACCTCGACAACCTCGACGCGAGTCAGGGCTACAACCAGGGCACGGCGTACATGCAGAGCAAGCTCGCCAATGCGCTGTTCGGCGCGGAACTCGACCGCCGGCTGCGCGCGAAGGGCTCGCCCGTGAAGAGCGTGCTCGCGCACCCGGGTGTGGCGGCGACGCCGATGCAGCAGAAGCCGACGGGGTGGATGGGCGTCGCGTCACGCGCGGTCAGCGCGTTGTTCGGTCGGCCCGCGGCGAACGGTGCGTTGCCGACTCTCGAAGCGGCGGATGGCGTGAACGTGCGAAGCGGCGAAGTCTACGGCCCGGGCAAGGGCAAGAGCGACCCCGCGCTCAGGGAAGAGACCGGCCGTCGATGCGAGACCTCGAAGGTGCGCGCGCCCTGTGGGAACGCTCGGAGCAGCTCACGAAGACGCGCTTCCTGGCTCCCTCCCCCTGAAGGGGAAGAGGTGCGTTGCTCACGGTGGAGACTCACACCGGGTCCCGTGGACACGAGGCGCGCCGCCGGGAGACGAACGTCCAGAGAGGACGCCGCGAGTGGACCTTCGCGGAACTCTCGAGGAAGACGTTCGACTTCGACGTGTTCGCCTGACCCTTGCCCTCACTCGACCGTGAGAACGATCTTCCCTTGGATGTGCCCTTGGGTGGCGCGCTCATGCGCCTTGCGCGCATTCGCGAGCGGAAACGTGCTGTCAATCGCGATGCGAACCGTGCCGGCGTCCAGCAAGGCTCCGAACTTCGCGAGCTGAGCGCCGTTCGAGCGCACCTGCGTCATCGATACCGTCACACCTCGCTTCGCGGCCTCCTCCGCGTCGGAGAAGCCCAGGTACACCGGAAAGAGAGCGCCGCCAGGCTTGAGGGTGCGCAGGAAACGGCCGGTCGTGGGACCGCCAAGGGTGTCGAGGACGAGATCGACGTCATGCGCGACGTCCTCGGGCGGGCGCTTGGTGTAGTCGATGAACTCGTCGGCGCCGAGATCGCGCAGGAACGCCTCATGCTTGCCCGACGCGACCGCGATGACGTGGGCGCCCTTCCACTTCGCCAGTTGCACCGCGAGGTGCCCCACGCCGCCCGCGGCACCATTGACGAGCACGGTCTTGCGGTCGAGAGGTACCGGGCGGTGCCTCTCCGGTTGAAACGGGTTCGCCGCGTCGTGCCCGAGCTCGATCAGGAACTGCCACGCGGTGAGCCCCGCCATCGGGGCACCCGCGGCATGGACGTGATCAATGGCAGCCGGCTTGAGGGCGAGGTCCGACGCGGGCGCGGAGATGTATTCGGCATAGGCCAGGCTGCCCCCGAAGCTGGGAAAACGGATCATGCCGAACACCTCGTCTCCGACCGAAAAGCCCCGCACGTCCGCGGCGACGGCCTCGACGATGCCGGAGACATCAGACCCCGGAATGGCGGGCAAGGGCACCTGCGGCCGCCAATCGGGTGGCAGCGACTTGTAGCCTTCGCGCAGATACCAGTCCGGGGGATTGATGCCGGCGGCGTGGACGCGGACCAGCACCTCGCCCGGCTTCAGCTCGGGCTTCGGTGCATCCTCGTAACGCAGCACTTCAGGGCCACCGAACTCGTGGAGCCGGATCGCCTTCATCGTTTTCATCGACATTGCTTTCCCCTTCGCGAAAGATGCGCTATTGGATTCGGAGCGGTGCTCCGTATATGTGGAGCGCCGCTCCGCTTGTCAAGTCGAGGTTGGTTATGCGGGCCGACGCGAAGAAGAACTACGAGCAGCTGCTCACCGCCGCGCGCGACGTCGTAGCCGAGCAGGGCGCCGACGCGTCGCTGCGCGACATCGCGCGCAGAGCCGGCGTCGGGCTCGGCACGTTGTACCGTCACTTCCCGACGCGAGAGGCGTTGCTGGACGCTTTGCTCCGCGCGTGCTTCGACGAGCTGACGACGAGGGCGGGCGAACTCGAAACGTCGAGGTCTCCCGGCGACGCCCTCGTGTCGTGGCTGCGCGAAGCCGTGACGGTCTCGCGAAACTATCGCGGAGTGACGGAGTCGATGATGGCCGCCATCGCCGACCCGGACTCCGCTCTCCATGCTTCGTGCGTCACGATGCGCACGGCAGGCGCGCGGCTTCTCGCCCGCGCTCAGGACAAAGGCCTGGCTAGACCCGACATGGACGGCACCGATCTGTTCGCGCTGATCGGAGCGCTTGCGTGGCTCGGAGACCAGGCCGCGCTCGCGCAACGCGCCGATCATCTTTTCGATATCATCGCGAGCGCGATCCTGACGGAGCGAGCAGGATCCGATCGCGACGAGGACTGAGCCTGGCGGAGCATGCCGCCCCCTACGCTGGGTGAACCACGAGGGGAGGTGAGGCAGGCGGCCGAAGGTCGGGATGCCATGACGGCTTGCGCCCAGGTGGCACTCACACGGGCCTGGTGTTCCTCCTCGCCACGCCCTGCTTCGGGAGGCATACGATTCGGTGTGCTGGCGCCACGCCTCCCCGAGGAGGGACTCCCGCCACGAGGACATCTCTTCATGTTGGACATCCCGGGTTTCAGGATTCTCGGCACGCTGCGCGCGACGGGTTCGAACATGCTGTTCCACGCGGTGCGCGAGGCCGATGGCGTCCCCGTCATCCTCAAGACGCCCATGTCCCCCTCGCCGGGCTCCAGGGAGAACGAGCGGTACCGACGGGAATTCGTGCTCCTGCGGAGACTCCAGGACGTGCGCGGGGTGGCCAGGGCCTATTCCTGTGAGCGCATCCACGAGCGGCCCGTGCTGCTGTTGGAGCGGGTGCAAGGCGAGCCCTTGTCCGAGTGCAGCGGTCAGCCGATGGAGGTCTCCCGGTTCCTGCGCCTGGCGTGCTCGCTGGCCTCCACCCTGGCCGAGGTCCACAACCGCGACATCATCCACAAGGACATCAAGCCGTCGAACATCATCCTGGAGCCGTCCGGCGAGGCGCGGCTCATCGACTTCGGCCCGGCGACGCTGCAACGGGTGGAGCACCTGGAGGCGGCGCCCGCGCACCTCATCGAGGGCACGCTGGCGTACATGTCGCCCGAGCAGACCGGACGGATGAACCGCGCGGTGGACTACCGCACGGACTTCTATTCCCTGGGCATCACCTTCTATGAGCTGCTCACGGGGCGCAGGCCCTTTCAAGCGAAGGACGCGCTCGAGTGGTTTCACGCGCACCGGCGCAGAACCCGAAGCCGCCCCACGAGTTGAATCCCCAGGTGCCGCCGGCCTTGTCCGCGCTCGTCATGAAGCTGCTGGCCAAGGTGGCCGAAGAGCGCTACCAGAGCGCCGAGGGCTTGAAGGCCGACCTGGAGCGTTGCGACGAGACGTCGAGCCGGAGCACCCAGGAGGTGTTCCCGTTGGGGACCCAGGACACGCCCCAGCGCTTCCAACTGCCGCAACGGCTCTACGGGCGTGAGACGCAGGTGAGCACCCTGCTCGAGGGCTTCGAGCGCGTGGCGCGCACGGGTCAGCCGGAGTTGCTGCTCATCCGTGGGTACTCGGGCATCGGCAAGTCCTCGGTGGTGCAGGAGTTGTACAAGCCCGTGGTGCAGCGGCGCGGGTTCTTCCTGCGCGGCAAGTTCGATCAGTTCCAGCGGGACATTCCCTACACCACCCTGGCGCAGACCCTTCGTGCACTGGTGCAGCAACTGCTTGCTCGGAGCGAGGAAGAACTCGCGAGGTGGCGCGAGCAGGTGAACCGGGCCTGGGAAGGGCAGGGGCAGGTGCTGGTGGACCCGGTGCCCCAGTTGGAAGTGCTCGTGGGCCCTCAGCCCGCGCTCCAGGAGCTGCCCGCCAGCGAGGCGCGGTTGCGCTTCTTCCGGGTGGTGCGCCAGTTCGTGTCGGTGTTCTACACGAAGGAGCACCCGGCGGTGGTGTTCCTGGATGACTTGCAGTGGGCGGATCCCTCCAGCCTGTGGCTACTCGAGCAGATGTTGTCACGGCCGGGGGCCCTACCGTGTTGTGGCTCGTCGCCTACCGGGACAATGAAGTGAGCCCCACCCACCCGCTGACGGCGATGTTGGAGAGGGTGCGCGAGGCGGGGGCGCGTCTCACGGACGTCCGGTTGGAACCGCTGAGCGTGGCGCAGGTGGAGCAACTGGTGGGCGACACGCTCCCGGGAGCGGGCCGGGAGGTAGCCGCCCCCCTGGCGGAGCTGGTGCACGAGAAGACGGGGGGCAACCCCTTCTTCCTGCTGCAGTTGCTGGTGACACTCCACCAGGATGGCTTGATCGCGCGCCTGCCGGAGGGCGGGTGGCGATGGGATGCCGAAGGGGTCCGTGCCCGGGGCTACTCGGAGAACATCGTCGACTTCATGGTGGGCAGGCTGCGCCAGCTCCTCGGGCACCCAGCACCTGCTGCGGCTGGCGGCGTGCGCGGGCAGAGTCTTCTCGCTCCAGCTGTTGGGCACCCTCTCGGGTCTGTCCGAGGTGGGGGAGGTGGAGCAGGGCCTCGAGCCCGCGCTGCGTGAAGGCATGCTGATGCGCGTGGGGGTGGAGAAGCTCCGCTTCCTGCATGACCGCATCCAGCAGGCGGCGCATTCACTCAGCTCCGAGACGGAGCGCCAGGAGGTGCACCTGCGCATCGGCCGGTTGCTGCTCGCGAGCCTGTCTCCGGAAGAAGCGCGCGAGTCGCTCTTCGAGGTGGTGAGCCAGCTCAACGCCGGGGTGGCGCTGATAGGGGATCCCGCGGAGCGCCACCAGCTCGCGCGACTCAACGCCGAGGCGGGCAGGAAGGCCCAGGCCGCGCTCGCGCTGCGCCACGCCCTCACCTACTTCTCGACGGCCTTCGCGCTCATTCCCGGGGACCCCTGGGAGACGGACCACGCCCTGGCCTTCCAGGTGCGACTGGCCCAGGCGCGCACGGAGTTCATGAGCGGTGCCCTCGCCGAGGTACGACGTCTCGCCGAGCCACTCCTCTCCCAGGCACGCACCCTCGCGGACTCCGTGACCGTCTACTTCCTGCTGCAGCAGCTCCACCTCGCCACGGGTGAGTTCCTGGAGGGAATGAACCGCCTGCTGGAGTGCCTGGCGTTGCTGGGCATGCCGGTGTCGCGGCACCCCACCTGGGAGGAGGCGGTGGCCGCCCATGAGGAGGTGTGGACCCTGCTGGGGCAGCGTCCCATCGAGAGTCTCACCGAGCTGCCCCCCATGACCGATCCGGACATGAAGATGGCCGTCGTCGCCCTCTTGATGCTCTTTCCCGGCGCCCAATCCACCGACCCCCACCTGCTCATCATCATCATGAGCCGGCTCGTGTCCCTCACCCTGCGCCACGGCTTCGTGGCCGACGCCGTGAACGGATATGCCCGGTTCGGCGTCGTCACCGGCTCGTTCTTCAAGCGCTACCGGGAAGGCTTCGCCTTCGCACGGTTCGCCCTCGGACTCGTCGAGCGCTACCACCTGACCGCCTACCGGGGTGCGGTGCTGTTCGGTATGCAGTTCAGCAGCTATTGGGTCCAACCCCTTGCCCAGGCGCAGGAGCTCGCCCTCGACGGGTTGCACCATTCGCTTCAAGTGGGTGGCGTCGGGCCCGCCGCCTACGGCAGCATCTACCTCGTCACCAACCGTCTGGCCATGGGACACCCCCTGGACGAGGTCTACCAGGAGTCGCTCGTGCGCGCCGAGTACCTGCGCAAGACGGGCTTCGTGGATCCCCTGGAATGGCTCCTCCTGGCCCAGCGCCACGTGCAACAGCTGCGCGGCCACTCCCTGTCGTTCTCCACCCTGAGCGGAGAGGGCTTCGACGAACGGGCCTACGAGGCGCGGATGACGCCCGAGCGAACAGGCAGCACGCGCTGCCATTACTGGGTCCTCAAGATGCAGTCGCGCTTCATGTGCGGCGCCTACGGGGAGGCCCGTGAAGCCGCGGACCAGATGGCCGGATTGCTGTGGGCCAATTGCGGCTCCCTGGACAATCGCGAGGGCCACTTCTTCCGCGCCCTGACCCTGGCCGCGTGCTTCGAGGAGGCCCCGCCCGAGCAGCAGCGGGAGTGGCTCGAGGCCATCGAGCGGCACCACCAGCAGCTCGCGGAGTGGGCGGAGCTGTGCCCCGAGAACTTCCGCGCGCTCGAGCGGCTCGTCTTCGCGGAGCGGGCCCGCCTCGCCGGGCGCGCGGAGGAGGCGACGCGGGCCTACGAGGAGGCCATCCGCGTGGCCCGGGAGAACGGGGCCACCCAGTACGTGGGGCTGGCCAGTGAGCTGGCGGCGAACTTCGGCGCACGCGCCGGCACCCATTGTCGCCCACGCCTTCGCGCGCGAAGCCCGGGCGGCCTACCAGCAGTGGGGGGCCCGGGCCAAGGTCCAGCACCTGGAGTCGCTGTGGCCGGAGCTCATGTCCACGCGGGGCTCCCAGGACGCGCTGACCACCAGCAGCACGGACTCCACGCGCCTCGACGCGCTCACGGTGGTCAAGGCGCAGCAGGCCGTTTCAGGCGAGATCGAGCTGGAGCGCCCGGTGACGGCGCTGATGAGGGCGGCGATGGAGAACGCGGGGGCCCAGAAAGGCGCCCTGCTGCTGCCTGGGGAGAACACGCTCTCGGTGGCGGCCCTCTTCCAGACCTCGCCGGAGGGGACCCTGGTGCCCTCGGACGAGGGCGGCGCCCAGGACTTGCCGTGGACACTCCTCTCCTATGTCCGGCGTTCGCGGGAACACGTGCTCATCGGGGATGCCTCCCAGCCCCATGCCTTCTCCTCCGATGCGTACCGGCGCGTAGCGCGGCACGCTCGGTGTTGTGTCTGCCGTTGATGAGGCAGGAGGTGTTCTCCGGGGCCCTGTACCTGGAGAACGACCCGGCCACCAACGCCTTCAGTCCGGCGCGCCTGGCGCTGCTGGGACACCTCGCCTCGCAGGCGGCCATCTCCATCGAGAACGCGCGGCTGTACGCGGACGTGCAGCGCGCCCGGATGGAGCTGCACCGGGCCAATGACGAGCTGGAGCGGCGGGTGGAGGAGCGCACCCAGGAGCTCACACGAGCCCAGGCGCGCCTGGTGGACACCGCGCGCGAGGTGGGCATGGCGGAGGTGGCCTCCAACGTGCTGCACAACGTGGGCAATGTCCTCACCAGTGCCGTCGTCAACATGGAGGTGATGAGCAAGGCCGTGGGCTCCCTGCGCGTGGGGCGGGTGCGGCAGGCCGGCGCCCTGCTGCTGGAGCACCGGGAGGCATTGGCCGACTTCCTGACGAAGGATCCGCGGGGCGGCCAGATGCCGGAATACCCGGTGGCGCTCGGCGACGAGATGATGCGCGAGCAGACGCGCCTGATGGAGGACATGGCGACGATGAACCGGCACATCGAGCACATCCGCGCCATCGTCCAGGTGCAGCAGACGTATGCGCGCCACTCGCTGCTGACGGAGGAGTGCGAGCTGTCCCAGCTCATCGACGACGCGCTGCGCATCCAGCTGGCGTCCCTGCGGCGTCACGGCGTCACCGTCCATCGGGAGGTGTCGGAGGTGCCCCGGGTGAAGATGGACAAACACAAGGTGCTGCAAATCCTCATCAACCTCATCAGCAACGCGAAACAAGCGCTGGACGGAGTGCCCGAGGGCCGGCGCAACCTCTGGGTGAGGCTGGCGGCCGAGGGCAACGTGGCGCGCATCCAGGTGGAGGATGATGGGGTGGGCATCGCGCCGGAGGTGATGGGGAGTCTGTTCACGCACGGCTTCACCACGCGCAAGGACGGCCACGGCTTCGGGCTGCACTCGAGCGCGCTGGCGGCGCAGCTGCTCAAGGGTCGACTCACCTTGGAGAGCAAGGGCCTCGGTCAGGGCGCCGTGGCCACGCTGGAGCTTCCGCTCGCCTGAGCCTGTCGGCTCAACTCCGCACGCGCTCCGAGCCCGTCCTCATCAGCCCGCGGGTGATGGGCAGCGACAAGAAGTACGAGCCCCACGCGTTGCTCTCGGCCATCGACGACGCCCAGCGCATCGCTCAGTCGTCTGAATGGCCGCCGGTCGAACCGCCCACCGCGCATTCCAGGAAGAGGCGCCCCGGCTGGTCCCCGAAAACCAACGGCTCGTCGGTTCGCGCACACAAGAGACGCGCTCCCTCGTCATGGTTCTGTGCGCAGGGCTCATGCCGAGCACACCAGGAGTTGCCATGACCGAATCAACATCAACCAAGCGTCGACCTTTCGCCCAACGCATCGAGTGGCGGAGGAGATTGAGTGGCTTCGCCGGTATGTGATGATTCACGAGCTTCGGTACCCAGACCGTGTCCACGTCAGTTGGGATGTTGAGGAGTCGAGCCTGGATGTCGAATGTCCTGCTCTGCTTTTGCAGCCGTTCACCGAATCACGTGTCCGTTCGACAATCGAGAGAGTCTCCAGGAGGCGTCCCCATCGCAGGGCGCCTTCCGTGGAGCCGGCGGCTCGAGTTGTAGCCCGAGACGGACGCGCCATTGTTTTCCTTCGCCGGGAAGAGGCGTTCGCGTTCGAAGCGGATGGGCGACTATGTTTCGTTCACTCCCCGAGGGGGAGGCTCGATGTTGATCTCTCCCTCACTTCGTTGGAGAGTGTGCTGGGGTCGCAGTTCTTGCGCGTTCACAGGAATTGGCTGGTTTCGCTCGAGCACGTGATATCAATGGAGCGGGATGGGGGTGAGGCAATGCTGCTCGTGGGGCCGATTTCTTCCCCGCTGCGCATTCAGGTTGCGCGGGATCGCGCCGCGCTCGTGAGGGAGCGACTCTTGTCCCGCGCAGTGGG
The DNA here is from genome assembly GCA_049060065.1 of Cystobacter fuscus. Lineage (GTDB taxonomy): Bacteria > Myxococcota > Myxococcia > Myxococcales > Myxococcaceae > Cystobacter > Cystobacter fuscus_B. Next base: position 4,623,944 of record JBMEQP010000002.1, on the reverse strand, counting down.
GCTTCGTCGCGAGTCCTGAATTGCGTGGGGCCGGCCGAGCACAGGTGTCGCCGGGCCGGGCGCGGCACCCGGGCGGTTCCGGGTTGGCGCTTCGGGGCGTTGCCACGGCTTCGGGCTGCAATCGAGCGCCCTGGTGGCGCGGCTGCTCAAGGGCCGACTCACCCTTTAGAGCGCGGGCCCCGGCCAGGGCGCCGTGGCCACGCTGGAGCTTCCGCTCGTCCAGGCCACTTCTACCAGCGGCCCTGGACGCGCTGCATGAAGTCGTACGGGTAGCCCAGCTCCAGGGCACTCGCCTCGTCCAGGCGCTTGACCTGGGCGTCCTCCAGCTTGAGCTCCGCCGCCTTCAGGTTGTCCTCGAGCTGCGCCACGTTACGCGCCCCGAAGATGACGGAGGTGACGGCGCGCTTGCGCAGCAGCCACGCCAGCGACACCTGGGAGGCCGAGGCATTCAACTCGGCGGCCACCGCGTCCACGGCGTCCAGGATGCGCCAGTGGCGCGGGGTGTCGAACTGGGTGAACCAGTCCTTCCACTTCGCCAGCCGCGAGGCCTCCGGCGGGGGCTGCCCCTTGCGGTACTTGCCGGACAGGAAGCCGCCCGCCAGCGGGGACCACGGGAGGATGCCCAGGCCGAACTGCTCGCACACCGACATGTGCTCGCGCTCCAGCTCGCGCGCCACCAGGCTGTACTGCGCCTGCAGCGCCACGAAGCGCGAGAGGTGCTGCGTCTTGCTCGTCCACAGGCTGTCCACCAGCCGGTAGGCCGCGTAGTTGCTCGCGCCGATGTAGAGCACCTTGCCCTGGCGCACCAGGTCCTCCAGCGCCCGCAGCGTCTCCTCCTCGGGCGTGTCGATGTCCTGCATGTGCAACTGGTACAAGTCGATGCGGTCCGTCTTCAGCCGGCGCAGGCTCTGCTCCACCGCGGAGCGCAGGTGGTAGCGCGAGGCGCCCGTGTCGTTGGGACCCTTGCCCATGCGGAAGCGGAACTTGGTGGCCAGCACCACCTCGTCACGCCGCTGGGAGCGCTCGAACCAGTTGCCCAGCACGCGCTCGGTGAGGCCGTCGTTGCCGTACACGTTCGCGGTGTCCCAGAAGTTGATCCCCGCCTCGAGCGCGCGGTCCATGATGGCGAAGGACGTCTTCTCGTCCGCCCCCACGGCGTGCATCATCGAGCCCTCGGACGCCTCGCCGAACGTCATCGTCCCCAGGCACAGGCTCGACACCTTCAGCCCGCTGTGTCCCAGCTTGCGGTATTCCATCGTGCTCCTCCGTGTCTCAGTGGTGCGGAGCCCTTAGCAACTCACGACGGCTTGTCCAGGGTGATGGGCGGCTCGCGCACGCGCTTGCCCGTGGTGAGGCGACGGTCGCGTCTGCTCAGAGAAGGGCGCTGGCGCAAAGCACCGACACCAGCCCGACCACGGAAATCACGGTCTCGAGGAGCGACCAGGTGCGGAACGTGTCCGGGGTACTCGTCCCGAGATAGCTCTTGACCAGCCAGAAGCCGGGATCGTTGACGTGGGAGAAGAACACGCTCCCCGCGCCAATGGCGAGGACGACCCACTCCGGGGCGATTCCCGTCGCGGTGACGACCCCGGACATGACGCCGACGGTGGTGATCGTCGCCACGGTGGCCGAGCCCGTCGCGAGGCGGATGGCCACCGCGACCAACCAGCCCAACAGGAGCGGAGAGATGGACTGGGCCGAGGCCAGCTTCGCCAGGAGGTCGGAAAGGCCGGCCGAGACCAGGACCTGCTTCAGCGCTCCGCCGGCGCCGATGGACAGCAGGATGGCGCCGGCCGACTTCATCGTGTCCGTCCAGATCGCGTCCTGCACCTGGGAGTCGCGCAGCTTCCGCCCGAAGAGCAGCGGCAGGGCGACGAGGTTGGTGAGCAGGAGCGCGGGCACCGGATGGCTCACCGCGCTCAGCCAGCCCAGTCGTGACGCGGTCCCCGGCGGCAGCAGCCCGCGCAACTCCCCCGCCGCGATGAGCACCACCGGCATGAGGATGACGAAGAGCGAGGACGCCTTGGGCGGCGCGGCGAGCCCGAAGTCGTGCCGTTCGATGACGGGCGCCGTGAGCCGGACGTCGCGAGAGGTGAAGAACGCCAGGAGCGGACCCGCGACGATCGCGGTGGGGAGCGCGACCAGGATTCCGTAGAACATCGTGCGGCCCATGTTCGCGCCGAGCGCGTTGACGGCGAGCAGGGGGCCGGGATGGGGCGGGACCAGCGCGTGCACGACGGACAGGCCGGTCAGGGCGGGCAGCATGAGCCGGAGTCTGGCCGCGTCCGGGTTCGGGCCGTTGGGCAGGGTGGCCGCGGCCGCCACCACGATCGGCAGGAGCAGCACGAGGCCGGTCTCGAAGAACAAGGGCAGGCCGATCACCATCGCCACGAACAGGCTCGCCCACGGGGCTCCCGCTGGCCCGGTGAGCTTCAGGCTGGCCCGCGCCAGCGAGGACGCGGCATTGGAGAGCTGGAGCATCGCGCCGAGCGACAGGCCGAGCGCCACGACGAGCCCCGTGCTCCCGAGGATGTCACTGACGCCCTTCTGGACCGCCTTCGCGGTGTCCTCCATCGGCAGGCCCGCCACCAGGCCGACGGTGAAGGCCCCGCAGAGCAGGGAGATGAAGGGGTGCAGGCGTCCCTTGACGATCAGCCCCACGGCCGCCGCGATGCCGAGGACGGCCGCGAGGAGCAGTCGAAGGTCCGCGAGGCTCAACTTCGCACGCTCTCCGACAGGGCCGCGTTGAGCGCCAGGAGCAGCCGGCGCACGGCATACCCCTCGAAGTCTTCCACGGGGTCCACGGACGCGGGAAACACCTCGAGCGCGCTCTCGATCATCGCGAGTGCCGGCCGGAGGCCCTCCGGGCCCGGGCCCCTGGGTGCCTGGTCGAGGAGGAAGGCGGTGTTCACCAGGTTCGCCCAACGGTTGTCGTCCGCCATTGCCTGGCCGCCTCCTCGCTCACAGATGGAAGTCACCGGATGCCTCGGGCTGGTAGAGGATCTCCACGATGCGGAATCGGGTACGGCGTGCATTCGGCAACGGCCACTCGATGATGTCATTCTTCTTGAGACCCAGCACCGCCAACCCCGCCGGCGCCAGGACCGAGAGCTTCGACTGTTCGATATTCGCCTCTTCTGGATAGACCAGCGTCGCCTCGCGGCGACGGCCCGTGTCCAGGTCCTCGAAGAGGATGCGCGAGCGCATGGTGACGACATCGGGCGGAATCTGATCCTGAGGCTCCACCACCGCGCGCTCCAGCTCTCCGTCCAACTGTTCGGCCGCGGCCGCCAGGGCGCCATCGAGGTGCCGATCCACGACCGCCCGCAGGCGCTGCAGATCCTCGGCGGTGACTCGCACGGTGGGAGCGGGGGCGTGACGCGCTGCTCGATCTCTGGACGTGAGTTCATGGTGGACCTCGGAGGCCCCTGGTGCGCCACGGCGCGCCAGAAGCCCTTGGGAAGAGGGGTGGAGGAGGAGGGAATGCGGTCTTGCTAGGAAGCGGGGAAGCGGTGCGCCGTCGGCGGTGGGATCAACCCGTTACCGTCGAGGCGCGCAACCCAGGGCAAGGCGTCTTCCGGACACACCTTCCCTGAGCGCCGCGCCGGGGCATCGATGCTCTGAGCGAGAAGGTGAATCGGGACAAGACGCCTCCAAGTTGCCAGCCTGAAGGTACCTGCTCAAAGGTTCTTCCGCAACCCATGGGAGCACGCGGGCCCCGTACCCCTCGTGGCTACTCGACCTTGGGGAGCCGCTCGGCGAGCCAGGCCGTCAACGCGTTCGAGTCCGTGTCGATCAGGCCGAAGTGGAAGCCGAGTTCCGCGGGGTCGTGGGTCGGCGAGACCAGGAGGTACAGCTTGTAGTCGACCTTGTCGTTCCCGTTGGTGTCCTTGAGCTGCTCCACGAGGATCGTGGTGAGGGCCGCGTTCACGCGCTTGTCCGGGACGGACTGGGAGATCCGGATGGGCGCATTGATGACGAGGTTCGGGTGCATGGCCTCGAACTGCTTGAACAGGGCGATCCTGCTCGCGTTCTGCTCCGTCTTGAGCAGCTCGCACCCCGCGAACTGGCCCCAGGAGGTCGGCTCGCTCAGCTCCACCCGGCTGAGCTCCTCGACCTGGGGGTACAACGCGAGGGACTCCGGCGTCAGCACGTCGGCCAGTTGGATGCTCGGGTCCCCGGCGATGGCTCCGGTGACGAACAGGGCGACGAAGGCATTGCCGCCATCTGGTTTCTCGGTGCTCAGAGCGGCGAGGTTGACGAGCGCGCCGACCGCGGAGGCGGGGGCCAGTGCCGCCACGGCGAGCAGCTCGAGCTCGGGGGTCCACTTCGGCGCGTGGTGTGCACCGAAGAGCGCCGCCTGGCCTCCCTGGGAGTGGCCGACGATGGCGAGCTGGTTGGAGATCTCCGGGTGGAGCTGGCGCGCGGCGCGCACGATGTCGAGGATGCCGCGGGCCTGGGACTCGCCGAGCAGGTAGGGGTGCGGCCCCGCGGTGCCCAGGCCCTCGTAGTCGGTCATGACCACGGCCCAGCCCCGGTCCAGGAACTTGTTGAGCAGGACATGGGGGAACACGTTGAAGCGGTGCGCCGCCGCGCCCGCGACGTCGCGGGAGGGCGCGCACTTGTCGGCGCTGCCCACGGTGCCATGCGCCCAGCTGATGACCGGGTAGCCTCCGGGGGGGCCGCCTTCTTGGGCAGGGCGATGATGCCGGAGACGGCGATGGGTTCGCCGTGGACGCTTTCCGAGACGTACACCACGAGCTCGTTGCTCCGAGCGGAGGCGAGGCCGGCCGGCTGTCACTGTCCAGATCCCGGTACCAGATGACATCGCCGTGCGTGCCCTTGATCAGGGAGGCGTCGGGGTAATAGGCGGCTTTGCCCTTGGGGGCATTCTGCGGAAAGGTCGTGGATGCGGACATGCGTGCCTCGTGGGGTTGGGAGTGGGGCGCTCCTATAGTCATTCGCGGCGAAGGGTCCCTATCTTCTTTTTCCAGGATTGACAGCGGGGTGGTCAATGCATGGGCGCGCCCTGTTGTCAATTCAGCAATTGGCTTATCGCTTCATGCTCACGCGATTGGATATAGACCGTTGCCACCATCTGTCATTCCAAGGCCCGAGTCCCGACATGACCCTTCCTTCCGACAAGCAGTTGAAGATCCTGGCGGACCGCATCTATCGCGGCGGCCCCATCCTCACCATGAATGATGCCCAGCCCCAGGTGGAGCCCTGGCAATCAGTGGCAAGCGCATCCTCGCCGTGGGCACCTGGGAGCAACTCCAGGCCCTCGTGGGCGAGGACACGGAGGTGGTGGACCTCCAGGGCCAGACGCTCTTGCCGGGCTTCATCGATGCCCATGGCCACCTCATGGGTTGGCTGCTCTACTGGGGCACTCCGAACCGGCACCACCGCCCGCCGGTCCCATCACGTGTATCGGGGACATCCTCCGGGACTTGGAGGCATACATCCAACAGAAGGCCATCCCCGAGGGCACGCTCGTGCTCGCCAGCGGTTATGATGACTCCCTGCTCGCCGAGAAGCGGCATCCGACCCGCGAGGAGCTCGACTCCGTCTCCACGCGGCACCCCATCTGCATCGTGCACACCTCGGCGCATCTGGCGGTGTTCAACAGCCACCTGTTGGACGCGGTGGGCTTCCACTCGGCGGATGACGCTCCGAAGGGAGGTGTCATCCGGGTGGACGACAACGGCCGGCCCACGGGCGTGGTGGAGGAGGAAGCCGTCAATGCCTACAATCAATTGATGCCGGAGGATCCCGATGTCCCCGGCCTGCTCAAGGTGCTTGGTGAGTTGCAGGCGTACTACGCGAGCCTTGGCATCACCACGGTGGAGGATGGCCTGGCGACGGCGCCTGGATTCCAGTTGCTTCAGGCCGCCGCGGATCTGCGATTGCTCTCCCTGGACGTCGTCGTGTTCCCCAAATACACGGAGACGGAGGTCGTCGACCAGATCCCCCCGCTGCCCAGGAGCCAATACATCAACCACCTGCGGGTGGGCGGGGTGAAGATCACCCAGGATGGTTCACCGCAGGGCAAGACGGCGTTCCTGTCGGAGTCCTACTTCAAGCCGCCCGCGGAAAATCCCCGGGGCCAGCCCATCCTCACGCAGGCGGAGCTCGACGCGGAGGTGGACAAGGCTTTCGAGACGGGCCGGCAACTGCACGTGCACTGCAATGGTGACGCGGCGGCGGACATGTTCCTGGACGCCGTGGAACGCGCCACCACGAAGTTCGGCCCGGGAGACCGCCGGCCGGTGATGGTGCATGCGCAGACGGTGCGTGAGGACCAATTGGAGCGCATGAAGGCGCTGGGCATCCTGCCCACGTTCTTCGTGTCACATACCTTCTTCTGGGGAGAGTGGCACCGGAGCGAGACGTTGGGCGAGGAGCGGGCCCGGCGCATCTCTCCGCTCAAGTCCGCGTCGGACCGGGACATGCGCTACACCATCCACAACGACTCACCGGTGGTGCCCCCGGACATCCTTCCGCTGCTGTGGAGCGCGGTGACCCGCACCACGCGCGACGGGGTGCCCCTGGGCGCCGAGCAGTGTGTCGATCCCCTGCGGGCGCTCAAGGCGGTGACGGCCTGGGCCGCGTACCAGAACTTCGAGGAGAGCCAGAAGGGCACCCTGGAGCCGGGCAAGCTGGCGGACCTGGTGGTGCTGTCGGACAACCCGCTCACCGTGGACCCGAAGACGTTGAAGGACCTGAAGGTGATGGAGACCGTCAAGGATGGAAGGCGCGTCTACCAGCGTCCTCCCGACGCCGCCCGCCTGGGCCGGTCGCCACGCACCACCGCGCCCATCAAGCGCGTCCTGTCCCGGCACACCTGCTGCTGAGGGGTTGCCAAGGGCGAGGTACCGGGCGCGCCCTCGGGGGCCCCTGGCATGCGCGCGGCTCCACTCCCAGGTTGCTTTCAGGAGGAAGCCATGGGCGAGGCGCAAATGACCCGAGCGCTGCGGGAGCTCGTCTCCCAGCATGCGCCGATGCATTCCGAGCTCCTGCTGGACGAAGCCGTCCAGGCCGCCCGGCGCCAGCTCCCGAGCCGCGCCGGAGGCGCTCCGCCAGGCGAGCTCATGGAGCGCCTGAGAGAGCAGCTCCGGGGCGAGCTCGTGGCCTTCCACCAGCGACTGCCCGCGCGCCCCTATGAGGGCTCCGACGTGTCACCCACGCCCGGCTGTTCGCTGTGGCTCGTGGGCATTCCCCTCACGCTTTTTCCCAAGCGCGACCAGGGCTTCTCGCGGGTGGAGTGCATCGTGGACTTCCGCGCCGAGGCAGGCGCGTGGGACGCCCCGCGCGTGGTGAAGCTCCTGCCGGAGGAGCGCAGCCAGGTGATGGCGAAGGCCGAGTTCGGCGGCGAGCTGCAGTTCGAGGCGAGCGCCAAGGTGGGGCTTCGTCCGCCGGTGTCTCCCGCGATGCGGGTCGACGAGGTGGGAGCGCGGCTCTACGCGAAGGGACAGGTGGGGCCCTTCGTCCACGAGGCCAGCCGGATGTGCGTGGAGACGGAAATCCTCCAGGGCACGGGGGCACGCTGGCGCCTGGATGACACCTCGTCGCCGGAGCGCGTCGGGGCGGAGAGCCACCAGCTCGCCGTGGTGCTGGAGGTGCGCCCGGGGGGGCCGCGCATCGACGCCGCCGGGTACCTCCAGGCGTACAGCGATATCCACTGGCTCACCCAGACGGTGGGGAGCTTCTGGATGAACCTCAAGGGCGCCCTGCGCGACTTCTTCCACGGTGGCCTGCCCGTGGAGGCCTATGGAGAGTGGAGGGATGTCCTCCCGCGCTGGCTGTGGGAGCAAGCCCGCGGCGGGCCCGAGCTCGCGCCGCCTCCCGGGCCCTGAGCCCTGTCTGGAGGCGGCCGGGGATGCGGATGGCACAGGAGCAGGAGGAGAGAGCGCTGGCGTGCCGCTTCGAACTCGTTCACGGCGACACGGGCTACCAGGTGCGTTTCAGCGCGGGTGGCGTCCAGCCCATCGAACGGCCCTTCGGCTTCGAGCTGCCCCTCGGCTCCCGCACCCGGAGCGTCATCGCCCGCATCGAGCAGGGCATCTGCTCCCGCCCGGACCTCCAGGACGTGGGCAGTCAGCTCTGGAACGCCCTGCGCCCTCCGGGCGTCCTCGAGCCTTCATGGAGCTGGAGGCCCAGGCGAACGAGACCCGGCCCCTCTTCATCTGGCTGGACATCCCCCCCGAGGCCGAGGTGGAGCGCTTGCCGTGGGAGGCCCTCCACGACGAGCTGGCGAGCAGCTTCCTCGGGACGGACCCACGCTACTGCGTGCTGCGCCCCCCCGCGGGGCTGCCCGCCCGCGCCGCGGCCCCCTCGCACCGAGCAACCCCTGCGCGTGCTGGTGGTCATCCCCGAGGGCTCCGGTCTCCAGGTGCAATACGAGTGGAACAACCTGCGGGGCGTGGCCCGGGGCCTGGGGGAGGTGTTGCACCTCGGGCTGGTGGAGGGGCGGGTGACACCGGACCGGCTCATGGCCGAGCTCAAGGCCAGTCCCTGGGACGTGCTGCACTACATCGGCCATGGAGAGGTGACGGAGGAGGGCATCACCGTGCGGCTCAACCAGGAGACGTCCGAGCAGGGCGACTTCTGGATGGATGCCGGCACCTTCGCCAGCCTGGTGCAGGGACAGCACCTGCGGCTGGCGCTGCTCAACTGCTGCCTGGGAGCCTCGCCCTCGATCTCGCGGACGCTCTCGGGCGTGGGCCCCCACCTCATGCGCGCGGCGCGCGTGCCCGCCGTCATCGCCATGCGCTACGAGATCTCCGACACGGTCTCCATCCGCTTCGCGGACAGCTTCTACCGCGAGCTGCTCACCGGAGGCGTCCCCGGGCACGTGGGCCTCGCCGTCCAGCAGGCGCGGCGCTCGCTGCGCATCAACGCCAGCGGGGACACCGTGCGGGGCTTCATCACCCCCGTGCTCTACCTCAGCCCCGGCTGCGAGCAGCTCTTCGACATCCGCCCGGCCCCGGAGCGCCAGCGCGTGGCGCCGGTGCCCGCCCGGCCCTCGCTGCGGCTGCCGGAGACGCTGGTGCGGAGTCTGCGCCACGGGCGCCTCATCCCGGTGGTGGGCCCCGGCCTCCACCGGCTCGTGCCGTTGACGCGGCGGCGCAACGTGGAGGCCCACGTGCTCGCCCCCACCCTGGGGCAGCTCATCCACCGCCTCGCCCAGGAGTGCGGCTATCCGGAAGAGGAGGAGCTGCTGCACATGGAGCGGGCCCAGGACTGGTTGCTCACCCTGCTCCTGGCGCGCGTCTGCCAGCACTACCAGCGCAACGGCCAGCGCTACGAACTCATCGAGTCCATTCAGACGGCCTGTGGCCACGCGGAGCCGCCGGCCCCCTTGGAGCAGATCGCCACCTGGGACGTGCCCGGCATCTTCTACCTCCACTTCGACGGGCTGATGGAGGAGGCGCTCAAGCGCGCCCGCAAGCTGCCCCGCGTGCTCAACCGCGTGGAGCAATCCCTGCCGGGCGAGCACGCCGAGCCGCTGCTGCTCAACGCCCTGGGCACGCTCACCCAGGCCACCTCGCTGGTGCTCAGCGAGACCGACCACGAGCACCTGCTCTGGGAGCGCCTGCCGCACGCGAGCCTGGAGGTGGTGGACCTCATCCACCAGATGGGCCGGGGCTTCCTCTTCCTGGGCGTGTCCCCGCGCTCGCCCCTGGCGCGGCGCCTCGCCTCGCTCCTGGAGGTCGGCGAGCCTCGATGCAGGGGCCCTGCTTCTTCGTGTCCGCCGAGGCCACCCAGGTGGATGAGGCCTACTGGAAGCCCTTCAACGTCCAGTGGATTCATGAGGACCCGGCCGCGGTCGTCGAGGCGCTCACCTCGCGGTTGGAGGAAGAGGAGGAGGCGGCGTCATGAGGCTGGAGCGCTCGCCGAGCCTGGCGCGGGGCACCGTCACCCCGCCGTACAAGTTCCTCAACTACTTCGAGGAGGATGACCAGGCGAGCTTCGCCGGGCGCGAGGACGAGGTGCAGGAGGCCCTGGCCGGGCTCACCCGCGGCCGGACGTACGTGGTGTACAGCCGCTCGGGGCTGGGCAAGACGTCCCTGTTGCTCGCCGGCCTCTTTCCCCGGCTGCGCCAGCGCGGGTTCCACCCCATGCGGGTGCGCCTGCTGGAATCCCCCGTGGAGGACTTCTGCGCCGCCCTGGCCGCGGAGTTCCAGCGCCCGGAGTTCGCCCGCGGCCCGGCGCCCGCCGAGCGCCGGCGTTCGTGCCGCACCTGCTGGAGGAGCTGTCCGCCCACCAGCCGCTGGTCATCGTGCTGGATCAGTTCGAGGAGTTCTTCGTCCGCTTCCGCGACCGGCCCGCGGCCCGTGCCGAGCTGGTGGTGCTGCTCGGGCACATCTACCGGGAGCAAGCCGCCAACATCCGGCTCGTCTTCAGTCTGCGCGAGGACTACTACGCCGAGCTGGAGGACCTGCGCGCGGAGTTGCCCGAGCTGACCCGGTACGGCCTGCGCCTGCTGCCGCTCACCGCCTACGGCGCGCGGCAGGCCATCGTCCGGCCGCTCCAGCACTCGCACTTCACCTACGAGGAGCCTTCGTCAACCGGCTGGTGGACATGCTGGCGGGCTGGAACTTCGACCCGCCCGTGCTGCAGATCGTCTGCACCGAGCTGTACCGCGACGTGGTGGCGCGGCGGGGCCTGCCCGTGCACCTGACACGGGAGGACCTGGAGCGGCTGGGCGGCGTGGATGGCATCTTCCGGGGGTATGTCCACCGGGTGACGAGCGGGCTGGCCGCGGAGCGGATGCTGCTGGTGCGCGTGGTGCTCGATGCCCTCATGTCGTCCGAGCGGACCCGGTATGCCTTGCGCGCGGAGGATCTGCTCACCGGCCCGGTGCGGGCGAACTACGCGGAGCTGCGCGCCGTGCTCGATCACCTCACCGAGCAGGGCCTGCTGCGCGTGGAGCAGCGCCAGGGCGAGCGCTGGTACGAGCTGCTGCACGAGCACCTCATGTCCATCGTCGAGTCCTGGCTCTCCACCGACATGGACTACGTGCACTTCCGCACGACGTACGACCCGGTGGTCACCCTGAGCGAGGACACCCAGTGGCGCTCGAACCCGCGGTGGCTGCTCACCGCGCCCCAGCTCGCGGAGCGGGTGGACCCGTGGAAGGAGCGGCTGCGGCTCGACGAGACGCAGGCGGAGTTCCTGCTGCGCAGCAGCCTCCTCGAGGCGGCCGACTCGGTGGCGGACTGGGGCGCCCGCTTCGACGAGTTCGGCGAGGGCCGCTGCGAGAGGCTGGTGCTCGAGCTGCTCGAGCACCCGGAGCTGGCGGTGAGGCGCGGCGCGGCGGTCTCCTGCGGGAAGCTGCGCGACCCCTCGGGCCAGCTCGCCGGGCGGTGTCTGGCGCTGGCGCTGACGGACCATGAGGAGGAGGTGCGCCGCGCCGCGAGGAAGTCGTTCGTCGCGCTCGTGGAGCCGCGGCGGCTCGCGATGTTCCGCGGCGCGCTGGAGGTGCCGCGGCAGCGGGCGTTCGCGCTGGAACTGCTGGCGGACTTGCTGGAGGCGGGCCGCTCGCCCGAGGGCGTTCCCGAGCGCTGGCTGCGCCATGCGAAGCGCCTCGTCCGGGCTCGCCGGATCGAGCGGGAGCAGCCCACCATCCGCACGCGGATGACGACCGGTGCGCAGGTGGGCCTCTTGATCGGTCTGCTGTGGGTCCTCTCGATTGGGTTGCTCGGGGGGGCCTATTGGCTCTGTACCATCCACCCGGAGCTGGTGTCGGTGCGCTGGCCGCACGTCTTCCTGGGCCAGATGCTGTGGCTCATCATCGACAACGTGCCGTTCGTCTTCGTCCCCTGGGCGTTGGTTCTGGGCTTGAGGGTGGCCCGGGAGGCGGCGATCACCGCGGCGGCCGAGGGACGGGAGGACTGGACCGCCGTCGTGCTCCGGAGCAGGACGCTGATGTTCAGTTGCGTGCTGCTCCACCGGTGATGGTGATCACGGTCGAGGTGACGGCCATCCTGGAGGAGGAGGCCGAGCTGGCGCGGCAGTTGGGGGTCTCCCGTGGGCCCGTCTTCCTCGCCGTCCTCGTGCTGGCGTCATTCGTGGCGTGGCTGCTGACCATCGGGCTCGTCCGGCTGGGCAGCCGCTGCATCACTCCGCGGACGAGGCCCTCGGTGGTGTTCATCTTCGCGGCCCTCTGTAGCGCGCTCTTTCCCTACACGCTGAATACGCTCCTGGGCATGGTGGGGTGGTGGATGGGCCCGCGGCCCGGAGCGCTCCAGTTGGTCTGGGTCGGCCTCCTGGAGATCGCGACCTTCACGGCCAACTACCGGGCGTTCATCCTCCTCACGGTCCTGGCGGTGGAGCGCTCCAGGCGCCCGTGGGCACCTCGGCGCACGACGCTCCAGGCGCGTGTCTGCGTGCTGCTGGGTGCCCTGGCCTCCATCCTCGTCTTCTTCACCGTCCACCGTGCCAGCACGTTTCCCGGCCTGGGGAGGAGTACCAGCTCGTCCAGGAAGTGCTCATCGAGGGGCGCGTCTGGCAGCACGCGAAGAACGTCGAATACTTCTCGTTGGAGGTCCCGTCCGATGCGCCATTCGCCGTGTCCATCCACGAGGGGGCGGCTCCCGCTCCCGGATGGTCCTCGGTGGCAAGGAGGTCGCGAGTGGCTCCTTGCTGCTCTCGGGCTGGTCGCACCTCATGGGGGCCGTCGCCTCCCAGCCAGAGCTGGATGCGCCCAAGGGGCAGCCACGCGCGCCCATCCACACGGACTACCACTACCTGCTGCGCCGGGAGCCCTTCCTCCAGATGGAGGCAGGCCAGCTCCACCCGGACCAGTGGACATTGATGACGCTGCCACTGGAGCGGATGCAGGGCGCCGCCGGGGAGGGCCCTCGTGGCGCATCACCCTGGGGGAAGGCTGACGCCCCTCCAACTCCGGCAGGCGCGGGGCGTGCACGTGCGGCCCGTGCTGGTGGACATCGCCGGACTCCCGCAAGGGGCGTGCATGGGGGTCTCGAGCTCCGCCAGCCCCGGGACGGGAGGCATAGACACCTTCGTGCTCACGAACCGGGCGGGCGTGAGCCTCGTGCCCCCGCCGACCCTCCAGACGCAGCTCTTCGCGGAGGGCTTGCGCATCTCCCCCGGAGTGGACGGGAGTTGGGGCTCCGTGCTGTCCCTCACGTCGATCGTGGATTTCCGGCCTCACAAGTGCGAGCCGTCCACCGAGAATCCGCTGTTGACGGGCGCCTGGCGTCCCCACGTTCCGGACCTGTACGGGGAGAGCCCCAGCCTGCTGGTGGCCGTCACGTTGTATTGAGCGTGGGACGAAGGGGCTCGTCCTACCACTTCACGGCGAGCATGAAGAGGGCATGGGCCCGGTCCCCGGGGTTGAGGACGTGCGCCGCCGCCGCGATGTGGCCGAGTTCAATCCCGACGAGGAAGCCGCGCTCGAGGTCGAAGTCCGTCTTGAGCACCTTGGTGCGCTGGAAGACGAGGCCGACGCGGCCCCACTCGAGGGGCCAGAGCGAGAGCTCCGTCCAGTTGTAGAAGAAGCTGGCGTCCCGCGCTCCCAGCGCGAAGACGTACTCCAGCTCCGAGGAGAGCTCGAGCTTCCACCAGGACAGGTCCAGGGAGAGCCCGGGGCGAGGCCGCTCGTCCGTCCGAGCACCACCCCGGCCAGCGGCGTGAGTTCCAGCCGGAGCCGCTCGCCGAACCCGAAGTTCAAGCCGACGAAGGTGGAGGCGGTGCGCAGGTCCTCATGGTTGTAACGGGCCTCGAGGTGGAGCAGGCCGTGGTCCGCGGAGGCCAGCCAGAGGATGTAGTCCGTGGCATCGGGAAGTGCGAAGTAGTCTCCCTCGACCCAGAACGACCAGGCCGGCGGCTCCCGGCGCTCCTCGGCGGAGGCCTCGCTCGCGGATGAAGGCATGGCGCGGAGCACGGCGAGCAATGCCATGAGCGCGCGAAGGCGCGGTCCCGCGCGGTGCTCACCTCGCCGAGGAGGGGACGAGGGGGGCACGATCGGCGCTCAGGCGAAGAGGAGGCGCTCCTTCTGCTTGGGGCTGTTCGGCTCGTAGAAAGAGCTCGGTGAGGACGGCGCGAACATCCTCGGACAGGAGCGCTCCTCCAGCCAGCCCCTCCATGAGGCAGCGCAGCTCATCGGCCCTCACATCGATCGACACGTCGACGCGGGGCAGGTGCAAGCGCCCTTCGTCTCCGGGAGGCTCCGGACGAAAGACGAGCCCGGACGGCCCCTCCCCCAGGGCCAGTGAGATCAGCGTGGGGTGAAGTCTTGCCCGGCACTCCCTCGAAGCACCCATGCTCCCGCTCCCACGCTGGTGGCTGGAAGATCGAGGGAGGATGATGTGGGGCGCCCGGTGCCGTGGCCATCACCCATGGGTATGAGAGAGGCCGAGTCCCCTGAACAGGTCGTCTCTGGGGACGGGCATCGCGCGGGAGCCCGTACTCAGGACGGACTGGGTATCTCGGGCGAAGCTCGTCACCCCGGGCGCGTGGGCGCTCCCGGGGTGACAACGGCTCGGAGGGCGGGCGGGCTAGAAGGTCACCGCGGCGCTCACCGACAGCGAGGTGTCCGTGGGGAATTTTCCCGGCGCGGGCATGCTGTCGTACTGCACGAGGAAGGTGGTGGCGACGGCGAGCGCCCGGGTGAGCCGCACGTTGAGCTGCGCCTGGTTGCTGACGAGCAGTCGCGACCCCTCGATGAGGCTGGGCAGCACGCTCACCTCATCCACGAAGGCCACGTCCTTGGTGATGCCATGGCGGAAGGCCAGGCCGGCGCGCGGGCCGCCCAGCGACACGTCCGGCAGATCCGTGCGCGTGGGGTAGTACTGGAAGCGCGTCTCGCGGGCGTAGCTCAGGGCCAGGTCCGTGCGCAGGAAGGACTCGCTGCCGTCCTGGCGCTTCACGTCCCACCAGATGACGCCGATACCCGCCTCGCCGCTGCCCCGGAACTCCACGCTCTTCACGTGGTCCGTCTCACCGCGGCCGAGGATGTAGCCGCTGATCTGCGGGGTGAAGCGGTGATCCACGCGCAACTGCAGGGCCGCGTTGAGCGCCACCACCTGGTTGGGCGCCTGCTCCTGCCCCTCCAGAGTGGGCGCGCGGCTCTCGCCATACGAGCCCGAGGCCTGGGCGGAGTAGATCCAATGCTCCGACTTGCGCTCCGCGGTGGCCGCGCCGTTGAGCGTCACGGTGGACGCATTGCCGGTGATGAAGATGAGGCCCAGGCCCACCGTGGCGTTCCAGACATCCGGCTTGGGTGCTGGCGGCGCAACGGGCTTGCCATCCGGGCCGGTCGTGGCGAGGTCGGGAGCCGCGCGGGAGATCTCCTGGGCGAGCAGCTTGATGGCCTCGGTGATACGGGCGTTGGCGGCGGCGGCGCGCTCGGCGGCGGCGGCGGCGCGCTCGGCGGCATCCGCGGCGGCGGCGGCGCGCTGCTCGCTGGCGGCCTTGTCATCCGCGGGTGCCGGAGTCTCGGCGGGAGGGGTCTGCAGCAGGAGGAGGGTGGACAGCAGGGTAGGGACGGAAATCACGGTGAGACATCCTGAAGAGGGCTGAACGGCGCGCAGTCTTCGCCCAGGATGGGTCCGGGTTGCAATGCCTGGGATGGAAGTGCGACGAAGGCATACCGGGCGGGACTCGCCACGAGGAGTCGCGGGAGAGACGGGAGATGGACCAACAACGAGGGATGACACACGCGCCCGGAGGAGGACGGGCCGTCTGGCGGGCGCTGGGGTATCTGCGGCGCTACCGGGGCGAGACGGTGGGGGCGTTCGTCTCGCTGCTGCTGGCCTCGGGCGCCAGCCTCGCCGCGCCCCAGATGGTGCGACTGGCGGTGGACGAGGGACTCGCCCGGGGGTCGCTGTCCGTGGTGCGCGCGACCGTGGGCGGGCTGGTGGCCATGGCGCTCGTGCGGGGCTTCTTCAACTTCCTCCAGGGCTACCTCGCGGAGCGGGCCTCCCCAGGGCGTGGCGTTCGACTTGCGCAACGCGCTCTTCGCGCGGCTGCAGCGCTTGAGCTTCAGCTACCACGATCAGGCGCAGACGGGGCAGTTGCTCACGCGGCTGACGAACGACGTGGACCGGTGCGCGCCTTCGTGGGGGGCGGGGTGGTGCAGGTGGTGGCCTCGCTGCTCATGGTGGTGGGGTGCTCGGGGCTGCTGTTCCTCACGAACCCGCTGCTCGCGCTCGCGGCGCTGGGCACCATCGCCCCGGTGGTCTGGGTGCTTCGCCAGTTCATGGGCCGCATCTCCCCGATGTTCGGCAAGGTGCAGGCCCTGCTCGGGCGACTCAACTCGGTGTTGCAGGAGAGCCTGCGCGGCATCCGGGTGGTGCGCGCGTTCTCGGGCGAGGGGCGCGAGGCGGCGCGCTACGGGCGCTTCAACGACGAGTTCCTGGAGCACAACCTCCAGCTCATCCGCATCATCTCCTCGCACTTTCCCCGCGTGGGCCTGTTCGCCAACCTCGGCATCTGGGTGGTGGTGGGGCTGGGCGGGTGGCTCATCTTCCACGAGCGGCTGAGCGTCGGTGAGTTGCTCGCGTTCAACAGCTACCTGGGCTTCCTGTTCATGCCGCTCGTGTCGCTCGGCTTCCTCGCCGCGCAGATGTCGCGCGCGGGGGTGTCGGCGGTGCGCATCTTCGAGCTGCTCGACACGGCGGTGGAGGTGGTGGACAGGCCCGGGGCCCGGAGCTGCCCGCCTTGAGTGGCCGGGTGGAGTTGCGCGACGTGCGCTTCCGCTACGCGGGGGGCGAGCGGGAGATCCTCCGCGGGGTGAGCTTCGAGGTGGAGCCGGGACAGCTCGTGGCGATTCTCGGCACCACGGGCTCGGGCAAGAGCACCCTCATCAACCTCATTCCCCGCTTCTACGACGTGACGGGAGGCGCGGTGCTGCTCGATGGCCAGGACGTGCGCGAGGTGACGCTCGCGAGCTTGCGCTCGCAGGTGGGCATCGTGCTCCAGGACGCGATGCTCTTCTCGGGCACCCTGCGCGAGAACATCGCCTATGGCCGTCCCGAGGCCACCCTGGAGGAGGTCCAGGCGGCGGCGCGGGCGGCCCAGGCGGAGGAGTTCATCGCCGCGCTGCCCCAGGGCTACGACACGGTGGTGGGCGAGCGCGGCGTGGGCCTGTCGGGCGGACAGCGCCAGCGCGTGGCGATCGCCCGCGCGCTGCTCACCCAGCCGCGTCTGCTCATCCTCGATGACAGCACCTCGGCGGTGGATGCGCGGACCGAGGCGGAGATCCGCCGGGCGCTCGATGAGCTCATGCGCTCCACGCGCAGCACGGCCATCGTCATCGCCCAGCGGCTGAGCACCGTGCGCGACGCCCACCTCGTCGTCGTGCTCGACGAGGGGCACGTGGCCGCCCGGGGACGCCACGAGGAGCTGCTCGCCACGAGCGCCCTGTACAATGAAATCCTCGGCTCCCAGCTCCAGCCGGACTCCGTGGAGGCCGCATGAGACGCCCCGCGGACCTTCGAGGCATGGCGGAGCTGGAGGTGGAACGCGCCCGGAATCGGGGCGCGGTGGCGCGGCGGTTGTTGGGAGAGACCCGGCCCCATCGCCGCTCGCTGCTCATCGCCCTGGGCTTCGTCGTGGTGGGCGCCCTGGCGCAGGCGGCGGGGCCCTACCGGTGGGCCACGCCATCGATCACGACATCGGGGGCCACAATGGGCGCGGACTGTTGCGCGAGCTGGCGCTCCTGCTGGTCGTCTACGCGGTGTCCATGGTGGCCCAGCGGGAGCAGACGCTGCGCATCGGCGAGACGGGACAGCGCGTGCTCGCCGGGATGCGCGTGCGCCTCTTCGAGCGGCTCCAGACGCTTCCGCTGTCCTACCTGGACCGGCGGCCCCTGGGCGACTTGATGAGCCGGCTGCTGGGGGACGTGGATCTGCTCAGCCAGTTCTTCTCGCAGGGGCTCGCGCAGCTTTTGGGCTCGGTGCTCGGGCTGGTGGGCGTGCTGGTGGCGATGGTGTCGCTGGACGTGCCGCTGGCGCTGGCCTGCTTCTCCATCATCCCGGTGATGGTGCTGACCACCTGGGGCTTCGCCGCCCGGGCCCGGAGCGCCTACCGCAAGACGCGCGAGACGGTGGGGGACGTGACGGCGGGGCTCCAGGAGGAGCTGGGCGGCGTGCGGCAGGCCCAGGCGTTCAACCGCACCGAGGTGAACATCGAGCGCTTCCGGGCGCGCAACGCCGCCAACCGCGACGCGAACGTGTCCGCCACCGGCATCACCTCCGCGTTCTCGCCGGTGATCGACGTGCTCTCCACGCTCTCCATCGCGCTGGTGATTGGCTATGGCGGCTACCGGGTGCTCGAGGGGCACGTGAGCGTGGGCCTGGTGGCGGCCTTCCTGCTCTACACGCAGCAGTTCTTCCGGCCGCTGCAACTGGCGTCCTCGGTCTACACGCTGATGCAGTCGGCGCTCGCGGGCGCCGAGCGCGTCTATGCCATCCTCGACGAGGCCCCGGAGCCCGAGGACGCGCCGGACGCGGTGGAGCTGGAGCGAGCGGCGGGGCGGCTGTCCTTCGAGCGGGTGTCGTTCGGGTACGACGCGGCGCGGCCGGTGCTGCACGAGGTGAGCTTCGAGGTGGAGCCGGGCCAGACGGTGGCGCTGGTGGGTCCGACGGGGGCGGGGAAGACGACGGTGACGAGCCTGTTACCGCGCTTCTACGACGTCACCGGAGGCGTGGTGCGGCTGGATGGGCGGGACGTGCGCCAGATCAAACGGGCGAGCCTGCGCGCGCAGATGGCCACGGTGCTCCAGGAGCCGGTGCTCTTCTCGGGCACGGTCGCGGAGAACATCGCCTACGGCCGGCCGGACGCGAGCCGCGAGCGGATCGAGGCCGCCGCGCGGGCGGTGCACGCGCATGACTTCATCACCGCGCTACCCCAGGGCTACGACACGCAATTGGCGCCGGGCTCCACCACGTTGAGCCAGGGGCAGCGGCAACTGGTGTCGTTCGCGCGGGCGGTGCTCACCGACCCCCGGGTGCTCATCCTCGACGAGGCCACGGCGAACATCGACACGCGCACCGAGGCCCTCATCCAGCGCGCGTTGACCACGCTGCTCGCGGGGCGCACGAGCATCGTCGTCGCCCACCGTCTGAGCACCATCCGCCACGCGGACCTCATCCTGGTGCTCGAGGGCGGGCGGATCGTCGAGCGGGGGAACCATGCGGAGCTGATGGCGCGGGGGGGCCTCTACGCCACGCTGTACGGCCAGCAATCCCTCGAGCCCGTGCCGCGGCCGCGTCGGCCCCTGAACGGAGCGTTGAGTAGCCACGAGGCGGCTCGAGGAGCTGTCCTCGGTGCTCCAACACCTCACAAACCAGAGGCTTTCAATCTGAGAGGCGGAGGGGGAGAGGTGGAGGAGGACGACCCTCCACCTCCCGAGCATCGGGTAAAGCGCTGGGATTAGAGCTTCACGAGCTCCACGTCATCCATGTGGATGAAGTTGGCGCCATCCGCCGTGGTGGCCTGGGTGTGGAAGCCAAACTCCAGGTAGCCGGTGGTGACGTTGATGGTGGGCGTCTCGACCAGCGTCCAGGCGCCGTACGTGCCGAGCGTGGTGTAGACCGGCGCGGCCGAGCCGCTCGTCTTGCCCTGGAGCCGGGCGATGGCGAAGTTGCCACCCTTGCGCACCCAGGCGCGCACCTTGTAGTTGCCATTGGCGAGGCCCGTCTTCACCGGTACGTCCAGGTCTCGAAGGGCGAGTTGCTCCAGTGCGTCAGGTGGTAGGAGCCCGAGTGCCCGCCGTTGTAGGTCTCGCTGAAGGCCGCGCCGGCGGTGCCGTTCGGCGTCCAGGTCGACCAGTCGGCCATGCCGGACTCGAAGCTCGCGTTGGAGACCCCGCTGCCCGTGGGCGGGGGCGGGTGCTGCCCTGCTGGTACCAGCGCACCCACTCGACCTCCATGGTCTTCGGCTGGCCCTGCGTCAGCGCGATGCTGCTGGCGGCGGGGAAGCCATACCAGTTACCGCCCATGGCCAGGTTGAGGATGATGTAGTGGTTCTGCTGGAACTCGGTCTCGTTGTGATAGAACGTCGTGCCCGCGTACTGGCCATCCAGCCGGAACACCATGGTGCTGGCGGTCCACTCCACCTCGTAGGTGTGGAAGGAGTCGGCCGGTTGTAGCCGCCGCTCTGGCCCGTGCCCCAGTCCGCCTGGCCGCCGTTGTACCAGTGATTGGCGGACTTCATCCACGTGGGATCGTTGGAGTGCCACTCGAGGATGTCGATCTCCCCGCTGGAGGGCCAGCCCACGCTCTGCACGTTGGAGCCCAACGTCCAGAACGCCGGCCACATGCCGTAGCCCGAGGGCACCTTGATGCTCGCCACGAGCTTGCCGTAGCGCCGCTCCACCTTGCCCTTGGAGTGCAGACGGCCCGAGAACAGCGTGCGCTGCTGGGCGCCACACCGGGTGTCACTCACCGTCGTCGCCGCCGTGCGCTCGGCCTTGATGATGAGCTTGCCGCCGCTCACCGACACGTTCTGCGTCCGGGGGTACTCGATCTCCCCCGTGCCGAAGTTGCAGTTGTTGGTGACGGGATCGAAATCGCTGTTGAGCGTGGTCCAGTTGGCGGTGTTCAGGCTGGAGCCCTCGAACTCATCCGACCACGCGAGGCTCCATCCGAGCCCGGGTTGTACTCGAGCTCGGACTGGGTTTGAGCCACCGCTTCGGGCTGCGCGGTCGCTTCGGGCGCGGAGGCGTCCAGCCCGCATCCGGAGAGCGCCGCGAGGCAATAGGCGGCCATGAACTTCGAGGAGAAAGTCTTGGGGGACATAGTCGTACCTGGGTCAGGGTGATTCGAGACAGAGGCCTGTCGGTTCCGGAAAAACCGTGAAACATCCCGATTATCCGAAGTACTAGAAAAACTGTTGCTTGACCAGAGTTCTTCTTGGGCCCCAGGAATTGAGAAACGCGCGCGCTCATCTGGTCCGCTCGCGTCAATGTTCCTGATTCAACCAGTTCACTGCCTGCGGCGGCAGGCATCTTCATTCCCTCACACGATGAGAACGTTTCAATCGCTGGGTTTCACCCTTGCTACCGCCGCCTCTCACGCCATGTCTCAGCCGACTCGTCCCCGCGGTCAGCCAGGACTTGATCTTCCGCGCACGCGGGCGTGAACTCCCGGTGCATTTCTCTCGGACGCAGGAGTTCCGGCATGGGTGGTTTGAAGGACAAGGTCGTGATCGTGACGGGAGCCAGTTCGGGCATCGGCCGGGCCACGGCCCTGGCGCTCGCGGACGAAGGGGCCAAGGTCATCGCGAGCGCGAGACGCGAGGCCCAGGGCCAGGAGCTCATCGCGCGCATCCGGGAGCGGGGCGGCGAGGCCACCTGGGTCAGCGCCGATCTCCTCGTCGAGCGCGACATCGAGGCGCTCGTCGAGACGGCGCTCTCCACCTACGGCCGGCTGGATGGCGCCTTCAACAACGCGGGCGGCGGTCTGTCCAAGCCCTTCCTCGACACCACCACCGAGGACTATGAAGCCATCCTCAATACCAACCTGCGTGGGGCCTTCTGGTGCATGAAGTACGAGCTGCGCGCCATGCTCGCGGGGAGGGGGCTCCATCGTCAATTGCGCGTCCGTGAGCGCCTCTCGCTCCATGCCAGGACTGTCCGCCTACAGCGCCTCCAAGGCGGCCCTGGTCGCGCTCACCCAATGCGTCGCGGTCGAGCACGCGCAGAAGGGCGTTCGTGTCAACGCGGTGAGCCCCGGGATCATCGAGTCCGAAATGGCCACCGCCGGCTGGCGCCTCAATGAGCGGATGGGGCGCGCCTTCGCCGCCTCGCTCCACCCGATGAACCGCGTGGGCACCCCCGAGGAGGTGGCCGGCCTCGTCGCCTTCCTCCTCGGCCCCCAGTCCTCCTTCATCACCGGCCAGGACTTCGCCGTCGATGGCGGGTTCACCGCCGCGAGCGTCTCCGCCACCCTGATGAACCGTCCCCGGTGAGCACACCTCCCACCGCCGTGATTCTCAAATCAATCCCGTGAGGGCGCGTTTTTCGAGAAATTGACAGATGGACTGTTGTCATCGGATTCCGTTCAGTGTAGAATGCTTCACTGCAGGGCAAGTCGGGTTGCGGCATGAATCGGTGGAGCGGAGGCCTCCCGGCGGCTTTCCATTCACCTGCTGGGAGCCCGCTGCCCGCCCAGGCTTCGCCTGGCGAACTGAACGCTGACGAACCTTCATCGCGGGAGAAGTGTGTCGATGGCCGCAGACCCGGTCCATGGAGCGCAGTTCCATAGTCTTATCGATCTCATTCGGCACCACAGCGAGCGTCGGCCCGACAAGACGGGTTTCGTTTTCCTGGAGGACGGCGAGAAGGAGTCGAGCGTCCTGACGTTTGGTCAGCTCGAGCAGCGCGTGCGTGCCGTGGCCGCGCAGCTCCAGGAGATGGGAGCGACGGATCAGCGGGCGCTGCTCCTCTATCCGCCCGGGCTGGACTTCATCATCGCGTTCCTGGGCTGTGTCTACGCGCGGGTGACCGCGGTCCCGGCGTATCCGCCCCGCAACAATCAAAACCTCACGCGGCTGCGGACCGTCATCGAGGACGCGGGCGCGAAGTGGGTGCTCACGACGTCCTCGCTCGCGTCCAACCTGGGCACCCAGTTCGAGCGCGTCCCCGAGCTGAGCACGCTGCGGTGGCTCGCGACGGATGGCATTGCCGTGGAGCGGCGGGACGCCTGGAAGGAGCCGGTGGTGGGCCCCGACACGCTCGCCTTCCTCCAGTACACCTCGGGCTCGACGGGCGCGCCCAAGGGCGTGATGGTGTCCCACGGGAACGTGCTGCACAACGAGCGGATGATCCAGCTCACCTTCGGCCACACCGAGCGGACCGTGTTCGCCGGCTGGCTGCCGCTGTTCCATGACATGGGGCTCATCGGCAATGTGTTGCAGCCGCTCTACCTGGGCATCCAGTCGGTGCTGATGCCTCCGGCGGCGTTCATCCAGAAGCCCGCGCGCTGGCTGCACATGATTTCGCGCTACCGGGCGACGACGAGCGGCGGGCCGAACTTCGCCTACGAGCTGTGCGCCCGCAAGGTGTCCGCCGAGCAGCGGGTGGGACTCGACTTGAGCAGCTGGGAGGTGGCGTTCAATGGCGCCGAGCCCGTGCGCCCCGGCACGCTCCAGCGCTTCGCGGACGCTTTCAAGGATCACGGCCTGCGCGTCACCTCCCTCCATCCCTGCTATGGCATGGCGGAGACGACGCTGCTGGTCTCCGGAAGGTGCCCGCGCAGCACTCCAGCCTCTTTTCCATCCAGGCGGATGCCCTGGAGGAGGGAAGGGTGGTGCCGGTGGAAGGGGCCGTGGCGGCCAGCGCGACTGGGGCACGGGAGCTCGTGTCTTCCGGCCGCAGCCTGCTCGAGAAGGTCCGCGTCGTGGATCCGGCCTCGCTCAAGGAGTGCCCGGAGGATCGGGTGGGTGAGGTCTGGGTGTCGAGCGCCAGTGTCGCCCAGGGCTACTGGAACAAGCCGGAGCTGACGCGGAGGCCTTCCAGGCCCGCATCGCGGACACGGGAGAGGGTCCCTTCCTGCGCACGGGTGATCTGGCGTTCCGCCGGGGCGAGGAGTTCGTCATCACCGGCCGCCTCAAGGACGTCATCATCATCCGCGGCCGCAATCACTACCCCCAGGACATCGAGCAGACCGTGGAGGAGAGCCACCCGGCCCTCAAGGCCAACGGCGGCGCCGCGTTCTCCGTCGAGGTGGAGGACGAGGAGCGCCTCGTCATCGTCCAGGAGGTCGAGCGCAGCTATCTGCGGGACCTCGACGTGGGCGAGGTGGTGGGCAGCATCCGCCGGGCCGTCTCCGAGCATCACGAGCTCCAGGTCCACGCCGTGGTGCTCATCAAGACGAGCAGCATCCCCAAGACGTCCAGCGGGAAGATCCAACGCCATGCCTGCCGCAACGGCTTCCTCCACAAGACCCTGAACGCCGTGGGCGAGTGGGTGGAGAACCTCCAGACGGAGGCGAAGCAGGCTCCTTCCGCGGAGGCGCCCGCGAATGGCCATTCCGAGGAGGCCATCCAGAACTGGCTGCTCGGCCGCATGGCCCAGTACCTGGGCGTCGCCGCCGAGGAGATCGACGTCCAGGCGCCCTTCGCCCGCTACGGGCTGGATTCCGCCGTGGCCGTGAGTCTGACGGGTGAGCTGGCGGGATGGTTGGGCCGGGAGTTCGAGCCCACCCTCTTCTGGGAGCACCCGAGCGCGGAGGTCCTCGCCCGCCACCTGGCCGATGAACTGAAGGCCTGAGCGAAGGTTCTACGGCCGCGAGGCCCGACAAGTCAGGAGGTGCATTCGTGGAGTCAGTGGCGCGTCCCAGCGTTGACGTCAAGGAACTGAGTACACCCAGACGCTCTTCCATCAAGTTCAACATGTTCGACCCCGCCTTCCACGCGGACCCGTACTCGGTCTACGCGCGGCTGCGGGAGGAAGAACCCGTCCACCGCACCATCATGGGAGCGTGGATCATCACCCGCTACGCGGATGTGAAGGTCCTCCTGCGGGACAACAACTTCGGCGTCTTCGACATCCCGACCCGCATCGAGCGCAAGAGCCCGTTCCTCGAGCGCAAGAAAATTGGCGAGCTGCGTACGCTCGCCTCGGCCATGCGCCGCTGGCTCATGCTGTGCGATCCGCCGGATCACACCCGGCTGCGCAGCCTGGTCAACCGCTCGTTCACCCCCACCGCCGTCGAGTCCCTGCGTCCGCGCATCCAGGAGACGGTGGATCAGCTGATCGCCCGCGTCCGGAGCTCCGGCCGGATGGACATCGTCAATGACCTGGCCTGTCCCCTGGCGGTGACGATGATCGCCAGCATGCTCGGCGTGCCGGAGGAGGCCCACTCCTCGGTGACCCGCTGGGCCGACGGCCTGTCCCGCGTGCTCGATCCGCTGCGCTCGCTCGAGCAGTACGCGGAGATGAACAACGTGGCGCAGGAGTTCCTCGCCTACTTCCGCGAGCTCTTCGCCGAGCGCCGCAGGAACCCGAAGGACGATCTCATCAGCAGCCTCATCGCCGTCACCGACCAGGGCGACCGGCTGACCGAGGACGAGATGCTCTCGGTCTGCATGCTGATGTTCATCGCGGGCGAGAAGACGACGGTCAACCTGCTCGGCAACGGCATGCGCGCGCTGCTGCTCCACCGGAGCGAGTTCGAGCGGCTGCGCCAGGAGCCCACGCTCATCCGCGGCGCCATCGACGAGATCCTCCGCTACGACAGCCCGGTGCAGCTCAACACGCGCGTGCCCAAGAAGGACGTCGTCCTGCACGGGCAGACCATCCCGGCGGGGGAGCTGGTCTACTTCTCCCTGGGCGCGGCCAACCGGGATCCCGCCCAGTTCGAGCAGCCGGACACGTTCGACATCACCCGTCGCGAGAACCGTCACCTCGCCTTCTCGGGCGGCATCCACTACTGCCTCGGTGCGGCCCTGGCGCTCATCGAGGGACAGATCGCGATCGGCACGCTCGTCCGGGAGTTCCCGGACATGGCGCTCGTCCCCGGCGAGACCGAGTGGATGAAGGAAATCATCTTCCGCGGTCCGCAGACGCTGCCCGTCACCTTCACCCCGTGAGGGGTTCTCCGGGGGGAGGGCTGGCTGTCCCCCTCGGGTTGTCAGTTCAATCCACGAGAGATCTGATGAACCGCGAACCCATTGCGATCATCGGCCTGGGCTGCCGCTTCCCGGGTGCGAGGGATTCAAGGGCATTCTGGAAGCTCCTGCGTGATGGCGTGGATGCCATTACCCCCGTCCCGCCCGGACGCTGGGACATCGACTCGTTCTACGATCCGGACCCCAGCGCCGAAGGCAAGATGAGCACCCGCTGGGGCGGGTTCGTGGAGCAGGTGGATCAATTCGATCCGCAATTCTTTGGCATCGCCCCGCGCGAGGTCACCACCATGGATCCCCAGCAGCGGCTGCTGCTGGAGGTGACGTGGGAGGCATTGGAGGACGCGGGCCTGATTCCCGAGCGGCTGGCGGGCTCCAGGACGGGTGTCTTCGTCGGGATGTCCAGCTACGACTACTACACGCTGCTGAGCCAGGACTCGCGCAACATCGACGCCCACATCGGCACGGGCAACACGAACTGCATCGCGGCCAACCGCATCTCCTACCTGTTCGACTTCCAGGGCCCCAGCCTGGTCGTGGACACCGCGTGCTCGTCCTCGCTCGTCGCCGTGCACCGGCCTGCAAGAGCCTGTGGAGCGGGGACGCCACCCTCGCCGTCGCGGGCGGGGTGCAGCTCGTCCTGTCACCCTGGGTGACGGTGGGCTACTCGAAGTCGGGGTTCATGGCCGCGGATGGTCGCTGCAAGGCGTTCGACGCCGCGGCCAATGGCTATGTCCGCAGCGAGGGCTCCGGCATCATCGTCCTCAAGCCGCTGTCCAAGGCGCTGGAGGACGGTGATTCCATCTACGCCCTCATCCGCGGCGGCGCCGTCAACCAGGACGGGCGCAGCAACGGGCTCACGGCGCCCAACCCCGCCGCGCAGGAAGCGGTGCTGCGCGCGGCCTACGCGGATGCCGGGGTGCCGCCCTCGCGGGTGCAATACGTGGAGGCGCATGGCACGGGCACGAAGCTGGGCGATCCCATCGAGGTGAAGTCGCTCGCCGCCGTGGTGGGCGCGGATCGCCCCGAGGGCAATGTCTGCGCGCTGGGCTCGGTGAAGACCAACATCGGCCACCTGGAGGCCGCGGCGGGCATCGCGGGCCTCATCAAGGTGGCGCTGTCGCTCAAGCACCGGCAGATCCTCCGAGCCTCCATTTCAAGGTCCCCAACCCCTACATCCGCTTCGACAAGATTCCCCTGCGCGTCCAGCAGGAGCTGAAGCCCTGGCCCGAGCGGCCGGAGCCCGCCCTGGCCGGTGTCAGCTCGTTCGGCTTCGGCGGCACCAATGCCCACCTCGTCCTGGAGGGGCTCCTCCGGTGGCGCCGCCCGAGGACGAGGGGGGGAGCGGCCCCGGCACGTGCTCGCCCTCGGCGCGAAGAGCCCGAGCGCGCTGCGCGAGCTGGCCCGCCGCTACCAGGCGTATGTGGAGGAGCAGCCGGAGGTGGCTCTGGGCGACCTCTGCTTCAGCGCCAACACGCGCTGCCCGCCCTTCGCGCACCAGCTCACCGTGGTCGCCGCGTCTCCCCAGGAGCTGCGCGAGCGCCCGGCATCCTTCGCGCACGAGCAGGCGACGGCGGGCGTGACGTACGCGCAGCTCAACCGCCGCAAGCGCCCGAAGGTGGCCTTCCTCTTCACGGGACAGGGCGCCCAGTACACCGGCATGGGGCGCGAGCTCTACGAAACGCAGCCCACCTTCCGGGACGCGCTCGACCGCTGCGCGAAGATCCTGCGCCCGCTCCTCGGCCGGAGCCTGCTGGAAGTGCTCTACCCCGAGCCGGGGAAGGCCTCACCGCTCGACGAGACAGCCTTCACGCAGCCGGCCCTGTTCGCGCTGGAGTACGCGCTCGCGCGGCTGTGGATGTCGTGGGGCGTGGAGCCCGCGGCGGTGCTGGGGCACAGCGTGGGGGAGTTCGTCGCGGCCTGCGTCGCGGGCGTGTTCCGTCTGGAGGATGCACTGCGGCTGATCGCCGAGCGGGGCAAGCTGATGCAGGCGCTCCCCAGCGGTGGCGCGATGGCGGCCATCCTCGCGCCCGAGCCCCGCGTGGCGGCCGCGATCGAGCGGTATGCCGGCGCGCTCGACATCGCCGCGATCAACGGGCCCGAGAGCATCGTCGTCTCCGGCAAGAAGGAGGCGCTCGACGCCGTCATCACCGCGTTCGAGGCCGAGGGCGTGCGCTGCCAGCGGCTTCGCGTGTCCCATGCGTTCCACTCCCCGCTCATGGAGCCGATGCTCGATGGGCTGGAGCGGGTGGCGGGCACGATCCGTCACCGGCGCCCAAGCTGCCCTTCATCTCCAACGTGACGGGCGAGGCCCTGGCCTCGGGACAGCTCCTCGACGGGGCCTACTGGCGGCGGCACACCCGCGCTCCGGTGCGGTTCCTGGAGGGCATCCGCGCCCTGCACGCCCAGGGCTGTGAGCTGTTCCTGGAGATCGGTCCGAAGCCCGTCCTGACGCACCTGGGCGCACGCTGCCTCCCGGAGGTCCAGGCCGGCTGGCTGCCCTCGCTGGCGGAGAATCGGAACGACTGGGTCGTGATGCTCGATGCGCTCTCCGCCCTTCGCGCGGGGGGCGTGGAGCTGCATTGGAAGGGGTTCGACAGGGACTACCCCAGGAAGCGCGTGTCCCTGCCGCATTACCCGTTCGAGAGAAAGCGCTACTGGTTCAAGGAAGGGGCAACCGAGGTGAGTGAGAAAGCCGCCGCAGCCACAGTGTCCAGGCCCCAGCCAGCCGAAGCCGCGAAGCCCAAGCGTCTGGAGGCCATCACCGTCGCCGTGCGCAAGATGGTGGCGGACCTGCTCAAGGCCTCTCCCTCCGAGATCGACCCCCAGGCTTCGTTCCTGGAGATGGGCGCCGACTCGATTTCGCTCATCGACGCCATCCGCCTCATCGACGCCAACTACGAGCTCAAGCTCTCCGTGCGTCAGCTCTTCGAGGAGCTCACCTCGATCGAGGCGCTCGCGGCCCACATCGAGCGCCACCTCCCGCCGGAGGAGTCCGCGCCCGTGGCCGCTCCCGAGGCCGCGCCCCCTCCGGCTCCCGTGCGGAGTCCGGTCCCGGTGCTGGCGGCGGCGGAGCCACGGCGGGACGAGATCGCGCCGACCGCGTGCTCCATCTCCCAGGCGCGGACCTCCAACGTCGTGAAGGCGCCGCCCACCAATGGCGTTCCGTTCCAGCAGCCCGTGTTCCAGCCACCCGTGCTCGCCGCCCAGCCTCCGCCGCCCGCCCCGGTGGCTCCGGTCCGGCACGCTCCCCCGGCGCTCCCCGAAAGCTCGCTCGAGCGGCTCTTCGCGCAGCAACTCGAGATCGTCTCCAAGCAGCTCGATCTGCTCAAGGACTCGGGCGGAACGCGGGTCGCCCCGGCGCCCGTGGCTCCCCCGGTGGAGCCGGAGCCCCGGAGCATTGCCCCCGTGTTCGTCTCGCCAGCAGTGGCCGCCCCGGCTCCGGCTCCTGTTGTCCAGCCGCCCCGCGCGCCCCAGCCCCTCCCCGCTGCCACCTCGCCCGCCTCCGTCGCGGTGGACTCGGCGGAGATGAACCAGCGGCAGCAGCAGTACCTGCGCTCGTTCATGGAGCGGTACGCGCGGCGCACGGGTGGCTCCAAGGCGTGGGCCCAGAAGCACCGTCCGGTCCTGGCCGACAACCGGGCCCTGGCCGGTCTGCGCATGCCCATCAAGGAGATCTGCTACCCCATCGTGGGCTCCGCTACGCGGGCTCTCGCATCTGGGATGTGGACGGCAATGAGTACGTCGACATCGCGATGGGCTTCGGTGTCCACCTCTTCGGCCACGGGGCGCCGTTCATCAAGCGGGCCCTCATGCAGCAGCTCGAGCTCGGCCATGGCGTGGGCCCCCAGCCGGAGCGCGCGGGACAACTCGCCGAGCTGTTCACCGAGCTGACCGGCGCCGAGCGCGTGACGTTCTGCCAGTCCGGCACCGAGTCCGTCATGACCGCGCTGCGACTGGCCCGCACGGCCACCGGGCGCAACCGGATCGTGCTCTTCAAGGGCTCGTTCCATGGTCATTACGACGGCGTCCTCGCGCAGGCGCAGGGGGGACGGAGACGCCATCCCCGTGGCCCTGGGCATCTCGAAGAACGCGGTCCGGGACGTGGTGGTGCTCGACTACGGCGAGCAGAGCGCCCTCGACTATCTGCGCCAGCACGCCCATGAGCTGGCCGCCGTGCTGGTGGAGCCGGTGCAGAGCCGCCGTCCGGAGTTGCAGCCGCGTGCCTTCCTCCACGAGGTGCGTGCCATCACCGAGGCGTCGGGCACGGCGCTCATCTTCGACGAGATCATCACCGGATTCCGCGTCCACCAGGGAGGGGCCCAGGCGCACTTCGGCGTCCGCGCGGACCTCGCCACGTACGGGAAGGTCCCCGGTGGCGGCATGCCCCTGGCGGCCGTGGCTGGCAAGCGGCGCTTCATGGACGGCATCGATGGTGGCCAGTGGAACTACGGGGATCAGTCCTACCCCGAGGCCGACCGGACCTTCTTCGCCGGTACCTTCAACAAGCCGCCCCTGTCGCTCGCCACGGCGTACGCGGTGCTCGAGCACCTCAAGGAGCAGGGTCCCCGACTCCAGGAGCAGTTGAACGAGCGCACCGCGCAGCTGGCCGCGCAGCTCAACGCCTTCTTCGAGCAACAGCGCGTCCCCGCGCAGGTCGTCCACTTCGGCTCGTTGTTCCGCTTCGTGTTGAAGGGCAACCTCGACCTGTTCTTCTACCACCTCGTGGAGCGGGGCGTTTACGTGTGGGAGGGGCGCACGTGCTTCCTCTCTACGGCCCATACCGAGGCGGACATCGCGCACATCCTCGAGGCCGTCCGCGGCAGCGTGGAGGAGCTGCGGCAGGGCGGCTTCCTCCCCGAGCTGTCTCCGGGCACCCCGGACCGGGTGGCGGTGGCGGTGCGACCCGGCCTCCGTCGCGGGCCGTCGAGACGCCGCGCCCCGGCGCTCCCGCCCAAGTGTCATCCGCGTCCGCCGCGAGCCCCGGCACTGGCGCCGGGAAGGGGAGCGCGCAGGTGCGGGAGCAGCTCCCAGAGCCCCGCACCGAGTTCTGGGAGCGGCGGCGCTCTCGGAGCACGTCCAACCGGGTGGCTGGCACGAACGACTCGGAGAGCAAGGCCCGGCGGGCGGAGCGTGATCTGGAGTTCAGCCTGTACTTCTTCGGCAAGTACGACGCTCCGTTCCGGGACGACAAGTACGATCTCCTCTTCGACAGCGCACGCTACGCCGACGCGCATGGCTTCTCGGCGGTCTGGCTTCCCGAGCGCCACTTCCACGCCTTCGGCGGTCTCTCCCCGAATCCGGCGGTGGTCTGCTCCGCCCTGGCCCGGGAGACGAAGCACCTGTCGCTGAGGGCTGGCAGCGTCGTCGTGCCCCTGCACCACCCGCTGCGCGTCGTGGAGGAGTGGTCCGTGGTGGACAACCTGTCCAAGGGACGGGTGGGGCTCTCGTTCGCCTCGGGCTGGCATCCGGATGACTTCGTGTACGCGCCCGAGGCCTTCGGCAAGCATCGCGAGATGATGTTCGAGGGCGTCGAGACCATCCGCAAGCTGTGGCGTGGCGAGTCCATGCGCGCGCGGCGGAGGCAAGAACGAACTCGACGTGCGCTGCTTCCCGGCGCCGATGCAGCGCGAGCTGCCCTTCTGGATCACCGTCGTGAACAATCCGGACACCTACGTCCGGGCGGGACAGATGGGTGCCAACGTCCTGACGAACCTGATGGGCCAGACGCTCGAGGACCTGGAGCGCAACATCGCCCTCTACCGGCAGGCCCGGCATGACCACGGACATGATCCGGACGCCGGCAAGGTGACGGTGCTGATGCACACCTTCGTCGGGGAGGATCTCCAGACGGTCCGTGACGCCGCGCGCGGTCCCTTCTGTGATTACCTCGCCACGCACTTCGCGCTCTTCCAGAACCTGGCGAAGAGTCAGAACCTGCCCGTCAACCTGGACCAGCTCACGGCGGACGACAAGCAGTACATGTTGTCCATGGCCTACGACCGATATGCGCGCACGAGCGCCTTGATCGGCACGCCCGAGTCCTGCCAGGAGATCCTCGACCACATCCGCTCGCTCGGCGTCGACGAGGTGGCGTGCTTCATGGACTTCGGGATGGAGCCCAAGGCCGTGATGGCGAGCATGCCCACGCTCGTGGCGCTGAAGGAGCGGTTTCGCGGGGATGGAGGGGGGCTCCAGGCCCGTCCGGCCCGGCCCGCGGGCCGAGCACCACCCAGCTGCCGGCGAAGTCGGTGGAGTCCGCGGTCACCACCCTGGAGCTGACCGAGTCGCAGCAGGAGTTCCTGGTCGTCGCCCAGATGACGGCGGATGAGGACTCCATGAGCGGGCACCAGGCGCTCGCCTTGAAGCTCACGGGGCCGTTGAATCCCCAGGCCCTGCGCACCGCCGTCCAGTCCGTCATCGACCGGCACGAGGCGCTGCGGACCACCATCAGCGCCGAGGGAGACCGGCAGATCGTCCACCCCCTCGGTGAAGGTGGAGCTCGCGTTCGTCGACTTCTCACACGTGCCGGAGGACGCGCGCGAGCGGGAAGCGCTCCGGTGGCTCGATGAGGAGAGCGAGACCGGCTTCGACCTGGTCCACGGGCCGCTCTTCCACGCGCAAGTGCTCGAGCTGGGGGAGCGGCTGCACATCCTCAGTCTGGTGACGCACCACATCTTCTGTGACGGCCAGTCCGTGGCCGTCATCATCGCGGAGCTCGCCGAGCTCTACTCGGCGGCGTGCGAGGGCGTCCGCCGCGAGCTGCCCGAGCCCATGCAGTTCCGGCGCTTCATCGAGCTGCAACAGCAGCAACAGGCCAAGACCCTGGCCGAGCACGAGGCGTACTGGCTCCAGAAGTTCTCCGGGCCGCTGCCCGTGCTGCAACTGCCGTTCGATCGTCCGCGCCCACCCATCAAGACGTTCGCGGCGGCACGGCTGACGGACACGATCGGCGGCGAGCTGTGTCAGGCCGTGAGGAAGGTGGGCCAGCGCTACGGCGCCACGCCGTTCATGATGCTCTTCGCCGCGTACACCTGTCTGCTGCACCGGATGTCGGGACAGGGCGACATCATCGTCGGGGTGCCCGCCTCCGGCCGGACCGTCGAGGGCAGCGAGGGGATGGTGGGCCACTGCGCGAACCTGCTGCCCGTGCGCACGAACGTCCACGGTGGGCTTCGCTTCTCCGAGCACCTGCTGGCCATCAAGAGCGCTCTCCTGGACGACTACGAGCACCGGGCGTACCGCTTCGCGACGCTGCTGGAGAAGCTGCGGGTGCCGAGGGATCCGAGCGTCTCGCCCATCGTCACGGTGGCCTTCAACCTGGACCGTCCGGTGCCTCCCCCGAGGATGTTCGAGCTGGAGGTCGACTGGTTCCCCCGGCCCATCAGCTTCGGTGTGCCCGAGCTCGGGCTGAGCATCAAGGAGCTGCGCGGCGAGCTGAGCCTCGAGTGGGACTACAACACGGACCTGTTCGACGCGGAGACGATCCACAGGACGATGGGCCACTTCCGCACCCTGGTGGAGGGCCTCACCGCCCATCCCGAGCAGCGGCTGTGCGATCTGCCGATGCTCGCGAGCGAGGAGCGCCAGCGCTTCGCGCAATGGAATCGCACCGCCGCCCCCAGCTACGGCCGCGTGACCCTGCCTCGGCTCTTCGAGGCCCAGGTGCGCCGCACGCCCGATGCTCCGGCGTTGACCGTCGCGGGCGAGACGCTGAGCTACGGTGAGCTGAACGCACGGGCCAACCAGCTCGCCCACCATCTGCGGTCACTGGGCGTGGGTCGCGAGTCGCTCGTGGGCATCTGCGTCGAGCGCTCGGTGGAGATGGTGGTCGGGCTGCTGGGCATCCTCAAGGCCGGTGCGGCCTACGTGCCGCTGGATCCGTCCTTCCCCGCAGAGCGGCTGGCCCACATGGTCCATCACTCGCGGCTGTCCCTGCTGCTGACCCAGGAGCGCGTGGCGGGACGACTTCCCGAGAGCGGGGTGCGGCAGGTCCGCTTCGAGGCCGAGCACGCGCTCCTGTCGCGGCAGCCCACCGGGGAACTCCCGGACGGAGCGGGGACGCAGGAGCTGGCGTATGTGATGTACACGTCGGGCTCGACGGGAATCCCCAAGGGGATCCAGATCACCCATGGCGCGCTGACCAATCTGCTCGAGTCGATGCGGGAGCAGCTCGAGCCGACGGCGCGGGACGTGCTGCTCGCGGTGACGACGATCTCGTTCGACATCGCGGCGCTCGAGCTCTACCTGCCGCTGATCGTGGGCGCGCGGCTGGTGGTGACGGACAGCGAGACGGCGGCGGATGGCGAGCGGCTGGCCCAGGAGATGGCGCGCTTCACGCCCAGCCTGATGCAGGCCACGCCCGCGACGTGGCGGATGCTCATCGAAGCGGGCTGGCGGGGTGATCCGCGGCTGTGCATCCTCTGTGGCGGAGAGGCCCTGCGCCAGGAACTGGCCGAGCAGCTCCTCGAGCGGGGAGGGCGCGTCTGGAATCTCTACGGCCCCACGGAGACGACGATCTGGTCCGCCGCCCACCGCGTGGGGACGGTGCGCGGTGAGCGCCGCGAGGACGCCTCCGAGCCCATCGGCCGGCCGATCGCCAACACCCAGCTCCGGGTGCTCGGCCCGCGGCTGCATCAGGTCCCCGTGGGCGTCACGGGAGAGCTGTACATCGGGGGCCTCGGCCTGGCCCGGGGCTATCTGGCACAGCCCTCCCTGAGCGCGGAGAAGTTCGTTCCGGATCCCTTCGGCGACGAGCCCGGTGCGCGCCTCTACAAGACCGGGGACCTGGCCCGGTACCTCGCCGATGGCACCATCGAGTTCTTGGGCCGCACGGACTACCGGTGAAGATCCGTGGGTTCCGCGTCGAGCTGGGGGCCATCGAGGCCGCGCTCGGCCAGCACCCGGCCGTCGCCGACGTGGCGGTCATCGCGCGTGAGATTGGACCCGGCGACACGCGCCTCTTCGGCTACGTGGTCTTCCGCCAGGGGCAGTCCCTCCCCGTGGAAGAGCTGCACGCGTTCCTGAAGCACAAGCTGCCGGCCTACATGATCCCCGCCGCGATCACCGCGGGGACGGAGCTGCCGCTGACGCCCAACGGCAAGGTGGATCGCAAGGCCCTGGCGGCGCTGGACGTGGGCCGGGCGGTCTCGCGGGTCTACGTCGCTCCGCGCAACGCGTTGGAGACGGAGCTGGTGCAGATCTGGGAAGAGGTGCTGGGCGTGAAGCCCGTCGGCGTGACGGACAACTTCTTCCACCTCGGGGGCAACTCGCTGCTCGGCGTCCGGCTCATGACGCGCATCCGCCGGCACCTCGGCCAGGAGGTTCCCCTGGCGCTCTTCATCGAGGATCCGACGATCGTCCACCTGACCCAGGTCATCTACCAGAAGAGCCTGGGGGTTCCCTCCCTGGCGGAGGCTCAGGCCGCGGCGGGGCAGGGGAAGACGTCGATCGTGAAGGTGCGGCCGGAGGGCAAGCACCACCCGTTGTTCTTCGCCGCCCAGCTCGGTGGCATCTACTCGTCCAACGTGGTGGTGGGGCTGCTGGACATGGCGCGCGAGCTGGATCCCGACCAGCCCTTCTATGGCCTGCAGGCCCCCGCCCTCGCCCCCGAGCTGGCCGAGGCGGTCTCCCGGGGCAGCCCGCTCTCCCTGGACGACTGGCGGTATGACCGCGCGCACTTCGACCGCGTGGTGCTCGACTGCGTCGAGGCGCTCCGCAAGGTCCAGCCCGAGGGGCCGTACTACCTGGGTGGATTCTGCTCCGGCAGCCTGCTCGTCTTCGAGATCGCCCGGCGGCTGACGGAGATGCGCCAGGAGGTGGCTCGCCTCGTGCTCTTGGATCCACCCATCGGGGGCGATGCCGTGCCTCCAGGGCCCTCGCGGTACGATGCCGCGCTCGCGGATCTCGTCTGGTTCATCGGTCGGGAGATCGGCTGGGAGGCGGGATGGGATCTCACCGCCCTCTACGCCGAGCTGGAGCCGCTCGGCGCCGACGAGCGCTGGGCACTGGCCCTTCGCAAGCTGAAGGAGGCCGAGGCTGTCCCCGCTTCGACGGAGGCCCAGGAGCTGCGGCGGCTCTTCGATGCGAAGCGGCTCAACGAGGAGATCATGAGCCGGATCCTCGACAGCTACGAGCCCCCGGTCTCTCCCCATCCGGTCACCATCCTGATCTCGGACCACACCCGCGAGGACTACACCGACGACGCGCTCAAGGCCGCCCTGGAGCGGGTGCGCCGACACATCACCGGCTCGATGGACGTGCACTTCGTGCCCGGTGACCACGGCAGCCTGTTCCAGTCCCCGAATGTCGCGGTGCTGGCCAACCACGTGAATCGGTGTCTGGCGGAGAGCAGGCCCCGCGGCGCGTAGGCCCCAGGCTGCACCCGGGGCCGCCCGGCCCTCACAACGGCCGGGGCTGGATGCTCCGCGCGCGCTCCAGCTCGCCCGCCTCCCTCCAGTGGTGGGAGAGGATCTGCGCGGGAGCCTGGGAGCGTTCGAGGACGGCGGCGAGCCGCGCATGCAGCTCCCGGGCGGCGATGGGAGACACGCTGGCCCGGATCGCCTCTTCCACCAGATCATGGCTGAAGCGCTCGCCCACCAGGACCTGGGCGGCCTCCAGCTCGGCGAGCGCCGCGAGACGCTCGGTGGCGGACAGCTCGAGCACCTCGGACACGAGGGAGGTGCGGAAGAAGGGGCCCGCCAGGGCGGCGAGCTGGGCGCTCTGGAGGGCGCGGGGCGAGAGCCGCTCCAGGCGGCGCTGGAGCAGGGGGCCCACCCGTCCCGGTGGGGGAAGGCGGTGCGGCCAGTCCTTGCGCAGTCCATCCGTCTCGATGAGGTGCTTGAGCGTCTCGAGGATGTAGAGGGGATTGCCTCCGGTGTAGCGGGCGAGGGCATCGGAGTGCGCCTCGGCGCCGGGCAGCTCCAGGCCCGCCAGGAGCTGGCGGACCTGTTCCTCGGAGAGAGGACCGAGCTCGATGAGGCGCGCGCGCCCCGTGTCCACCAACTGCCGCACGCTGTTCTCCGAGTAGGGCGGAAGCTCGCCGCGGCGGTAGCAGTCGATGAAGCGGGGCGCGTGGGCCGCGTCCGTGCTCGAGTCCAAGAGGCGCTCGAAGGCGTAGGTGAACACCCTGGAGCTGGCGCTGTCCCAGTACTGCACGTCATCCGTGATGACGACGCGGTAGCCGTCCATCAGCAGCCGCATGGCCTCCACGTTCGCGTCGTAGAAGCGCAGCTCGTCGGCCTCCGAGGCCATCGGCGGTGGCCGCTCTCCTCCCAGCTCGGGAAGGATGCGGGACAGCTCGGTGCGGACCCACTCCGGGAGGAGCACCTCGGGCCGGTGGGACATGTGGAGCCGGAAGGCGCGGGCCTGCGAGGCGAAGGGAATGGCCTGATCCCCGAAGCGCCCCTCGAGCTTCACCCACCGTCCCTTGCTGGCCGCGAACTCCTCGACGAGACGGGACTTGCCCACCCCGGGCTCACCGTTGATGAACACCAACTGGCTGGCGGCGAAGCCCTCCTCGAGCTCGCGCCATGCGGCTTCCCGGCCGGCGAGCACGGGCGGTCGCCGCACGGACAGGGGCAGGGGGGCACCCGGCGCGCTCGGAGACGAGGGCCGCACCCCGGTGCCCTTCTCGATCTGCCGCACCAGGGCGAGCGTCTCGGGCATGGGGTCCACATCCAGCTCGCGCGAGAGGGTCGCGCGCAGCCGCTCGAAGGCGGCCAGGGCGGCGTCGCGGTCTCCCTGGAGGTAGTGCAACTGGATGAGGTGGCGGCCGGCCTGCTCGGACTCGGGCTCCTGTTGCAGCCAGGCGTGCACCAGCGTGGAGGCGGTGTTCCAGTCCTCTCGGGCCATGGCCTGGGTGACGCCCTGCTGGCGCGCGGCGCGCACCCATTCCTCCACGGCGGTGCGCGCGCCGTCCAGCCAGCGTGACAGCTCGTCGCAGTCCTCCAACTCCACACCGGAGAGCAGCGAGCCGCTCCCCGAGCACCGCGCGATCTCGAGCACCTGGGGATGGGCGCGGGCCCCGGCCGCCGCCTTGAGCTGGGCGACGTCCAGCCGGAGCCCCGGCACGAGGGCCAGACGCTCGGAGGTGGCCTCCACCAGCTCCACGCCGTCGCACAGCAGGCGCAGGCGGCGCAGCAACTGGCGCATGTTGGCGCGAATGGTGGTGGGTGGCGAGTCGGGCCACAGCAGGCTCGCGACGACGAACTTCGACGAGGGGCCCTCCAGTCCCAGGTAGGCCAGCATCACCGCGGCCCGCCGCTCCAGCCTCACCTGTCTGCCTTCGGGGCTCTCCAAGTGCGCCAGTCCCAGCACCCGAGCCGCCCATCCCTCCTGCACCCCTTCGACGCTCGTCATGTGGATCCCCTCCAGGACCACAAGACAATCCAGACGTCCATCTCTTCCTGAATGGCGAAGTTCACTGGTTTTGAAAGACATCAACCCGGGAGGAAATGGAGGGCCGCCTGGAAGAGACGCGCGGGGAGGGCGCGGGCCGGTGTTGGCCGGGTAGCACGCGCGGCCACGTCCCGCTGGCCTTCCTTCTGGGGAGCCGCTACGACGTGCCCCCTCTCGTTTTCCAAGGAGTCACGCGCATGGCCAAGATCACCCTGAAGGGCAACCCGGTCGAGACGAAGGGCAACCTGCCCGCCGTGGGAGCGCAGGCGCCGGACGCCACGCTCACCGGCATGGATCTGTCCGACAAGAAGCTGTCCTCCATTCCGGGCAAGCGAGTGCTCAACATCTTCCCGAGCATCGACACGGGGGTGTGCGCGACGTCGGTGCGCACGTTCAACAAGCGCGCGACGGAGAAGCCCGGCGTCACGGTGCTCAACGTCTCGATGGATCTGCCGTTCGCGCTCAAGCGCTTCTGTGGAGCCGAGGGCATCGAGAAGGCGCTGAGCTTCTCGGGCTTCCGTGGGGACTTCGGCGAGAAGTACGGCGTGACCATCCAGGACGGAGGGCTGGCGGGCCTGTACTCGCGCGCGGTGGTGGTGATCGACGAGGGGGGCAAGGTCGTCCACGCCGAGCAGGTGCCGGAGATCGGCCAGGAGCCCAACTACGACGCGGCGCTCGCGAAGCTGTAGTCCGCGCCGGGGCGGGTAGACTCCCGCCCATGCGCTTCCTGCCGGTGCTTCGCGCGCGGCTCCGGGGCGCTCAAGCGGACCCGGCGTGCACGGGGATGGGCTGCATCTGCCGCAGGGGCAGACGGAGGGTGAAGGTGGTGCCCAGGTCATGCCGTGAGCAGACCTGGATGTTCCCACCGTGCGCCCGGATGATCTGGTCCACGATGAAGAGCCCCAGCCCCACCGATTTGCGCCCATCGCCGCGTCCCCGGCGGAACGGCTCGAAGATGAAGGGGAGCAGCTCCTCGGGTATGGGCGGACCGTCGTTGTGGACCTCGATGTAGGACTCGGTCTGCCGCGTCCCGACCCGGAGCGTGACGGGCGTGTCCGGGTAGCCATACTGGACCGCGTTGCCAACGAGGTTGGTCAGCGCCTCCGCCAGCCGATGCGGATCCCACATGCCGCTCGCTTGCTCGGAGATGAGTTCGATCCGCCGCTGGGGAAAGGCGATCCTCGTCTCATCGACGACCGAGCGGGCGAGCTCATCCATCCGCGTGGGCACGAGGTCCAACCGCAGTCCTCCCATCTGCCGGAGGCGGGTGTACTCGAGCACCTCGTCCACCGGGTAGCGAGCGCGTGACACGCTGGAGAGGATTCGCCGCACGTTGGTGTGGTCCCGCTCCGCGAGTCCGTCTCGCCGCAGGAGTGACTGGGCCGCCAGGGAGATGGCCCCCAGTGGGTTCTTCAGATCATGCGCGAGGATGGGCATGAGCCGCGTGAGCATGGGGTCCTCGCTGGTGCCGGACGACTCCGCGTGCATGGCCCCTCGGGACTGGAACTGCGCCACGCGACGCCAGCACTCGGAGTGGGCGAGGGCGGCGGAAGCGGCTTCGGCCAGCACGTCCAGCAGGAACATTTCCCGCTCGGTCGCCGCGTGCTCGTACGCCCAGTAGACGCCCAGCGAGCCCACGGGCGATTCGTGGCCCAGGGGCAGGATGGCGAGGCTCTTGACGAAGGTGGGACGGTAGGCCGCGTGGGGAATGCGGGGGTCGGCGTAGATGTCCCGGATCGCCACCGCCTGGTGGTGGCGGATCGCCCATCCGGAGATGCACTCCGAGGCCGGAAAGCGGCGTCCCCGCCAGAGGCAGGAGGGAGCCTCCTCCTCGGCGTAATAGACGTTCTCGTCCTCGCTCAGCACGAAGGTCGCGCCGTCGGCGGCCGAGAGCTGCTTCGCCAGCGCGCACGTGCGCTGGGCGACTTCACGAAACTCCCGGACCCTGGCGAGCAGTTGCGTGGCCTCGAGGAGGGAGAGCACATCCTCCAGCGTGGCGCCCGCCCGCTCGGCTCGTGCTCTCAAATCCATACACACCAGTTCACGCCGATGCCGTGTCGCCAAGCTGCTTTCTCCTCATGGATTCACATCCTGGTCAAGGTGGGAAACAGCACGACGACCCTCGAACCTGCGCGCGGATCCATGAAAGTGCGAGGAGGGTGGGTGGCTGCCCGGTGGGCTGGCGATGGGCCACGGGGGGCCCTGCCGAGTGAGCGCCTCACTCCGAGCTCACCTCCACGCCGCCTCCGCCCACCCGCCAGCACTCGGTGGTGCACCTCCGGGCGAAGTGCGCGTCATGCGACACCAGCACCAGGGCGCCAGGGTAGTCCCGCAGGGCCTCCTCCAGGCGCTCCAACGAGGGCAGATCCAGGTGATTGGAAGGCTCATCGAGCACGAGCGCCCAGGCATGTTGGCCCAGGCCCCGGGCGATGAGCAGCTTGCGCGTCTCCCCCGGCGACGGCTGCTCCGAGGCGAGCAGGTGCGAGGGATCCACCCCGAGCGCGGCGACGAGTGACAGCACGCGTCCCTTCTCGTCGGGGGGCAGCTCGCGCACCGTGTCGAGCGCCTCCCGGGCCTCCTCCGCGCTCACGTCCTGGGGCAGGTACAGCACGCGCTCGTGGGGCACGCGGGCTTGTTCGAGCAGGGCCCTCAGCAGGGTGCTCTTGCCCGCGCCGTTGGGGCCCTCGATGCGGATGCGCGCCTCGCGGGGGATGTCGAGCCGCAGCGGACCGAACAGCTCGACGTCTCCCGCGCGCAGGCCGGGCAGATCGAGGCTGAACAGGAGCGGGTGGGGCGGGCGGACGTAGTCCACGAAGACGGAGCGGCCGAGGGTCTTCTCCACCTCGATCGACTCGACGGCCGAGGCGGCGCGCTCGACCTCGCGGCGGGTGGTGGTCACGCGCCGGCCGAGCCGCTCATCCGCCCAGCTCGCGAGGTTCTTGGCCCCCAGGGTGCGCGCGTCGCTGTCGTACTTGTCCCTCATGCGGCTGCCCGCGTTGCGCGCGGCGGAAGCGGACTCCTGCTCCCGGCGTGTCTGGACGAGCCGCTGCTGGAGCCGGCGATGCTCCTCCTGGGCGTTCTGGCGCGTGGCGCGGCGTGCCTCCAGCTCCGCCTCCCAGGCCTCCCGCGCCGTCGGATAGGCGCCCGGCCACAGCCGCACCGTGCCCGCGTGCACGCGCAACGTGGAGGTGGTGAGCTCCTCGAGCACCTCGCGATCATGGGAGACGAGCACGCCCACGCCCCGGAAGCGGCGCAGCGCGGCGAGCAGCCACTTGCGCGCCTCGGCATCGAGATGGTTGGTGGGCTCGTCGAGCAGCAGCACGTCGGGCTCGCGCGCCAGGGCGGCGCCGATCTGCCAGCGCTTGCGCTCACCCGGAGACAGCGTGGCCCACCGCTCGAGCGCCCAGGGATCCAGGGCGAGCTGTCCGATGAGCCGCCGGGCCCGCGAGTCCGCGGCCTCCGCGAGCGCGGTGATGTCGGGCGTGAGCGCTTCCACCTGTTGGGGACAGAGCTGGACGAGCGCCGAGGGGGGTTCGAACTGGAGATGGCCGTCGGTGGGTGTCAGCTCCCCGGAGAGCAGGCGGAGCAGCGTGGACTTGCCGGCGCCATTGGCGCCGACGAGGCCCGTCCAGCCGGAGGGCAGGTGGAACTCCACGTCGGAGAACAGGGAGACGGCGTCGGAAAAGGCGAAGCAAACGCGGTGAGCGCGAACGGATGACACGAGGGAACTCCGGAATCGTTCCGGGCACGCACGAGGGGCCCGGGAGTGGCTGACGGACAGCGCTGTCGATTCAGGAGTGCAGCTTCAATGGAGTACGAGCCTCGTGGACGGAGAACACCGGACCGCTCGGTGCGCCCAAACTAAACCTCCGGGATTTTTCGTGCAATCCCTTCGTGCGGTCTCCTGGGTGTTCCGCCAAGCGTCCGACAACCCACAGCACCCGCGACGATGTACATGTTTTCAGATGCCTGGAGCGCTCTTGGCCGGGTAGCAAGGCGGCCAGCCGTTTCACCCACCGCACCGCCTCCCTGGCGGGAAGGAGTCCTCCGTGAAGAACCCCACCGTTGCCTTCATCCGAGTGTCCCTGATGTCCGCCGTGCTCGTGCTCGCCGCGTGCGGCACGGGGCGCAGCGCCATCGCCACCCTGGACAGCCGCAGCGACAGCCTCACCACGGGCAAGGCCACCTTCACCGAGTCCGGTGACAAGGTGACGCTGGATCTGGAGGTCGCTGGCGCCACCCCGGGCCCGCACGGCGCTCACATCCACCAGACCGGGGACTGCACCGCGGCCGACGCCTCGAGCGCGGGAGGCCACTGGAATCCCGCTGGCGTGAGCCACGGCGCCGCGGATCCCGGCCACCACCTGGGTGACCTGGGCAACATCGAGATCGGCCAGGATGGCCGGGGCACGCTGAAGGTCACCAAGCAGGCCTGGAAGATCGGCGATGGCTCCGCGCAGGACGTGGTGGGCAAGGCCCTCGTCATCCACGCGGGACAGGACGACCTCGCCACGGATCCCGCGGGCAACTCGGGCGGCCGCGTGGCGTGCGGCGTCATCGCCGAGAAGACCGACAAGAAGTAGCCGCCGTCAGCGGCCCGCCCGCCACTCGCGCAGGACGTCGACCACCAGGGCGTGGTCCTCCTCCTGCGCGAGTCCGGACACGGTGATGCTGCCCACGCAGCCGAGTCCGCGCACCAGCAGGGGGAAGCTGCCCCCGTGGTCCACGTACTCGGAAGGGTCGATGTGCGGCTTGTCGGCCAGGCTCGAGCCCTTGGCGGCGTAGTAGCGCCCCATGTAGAACGAGCTGTGCCAGAAGCGGCCCACGGTGTTGCGCTTGCGCCGCACCCAGTCCTCGTTGTCCGGGCGGCAGCCGGGAAGGGCGCAGTGCAGGACGGTGAGTCCCGCGAGCGCCACGTCGATGACCACGGGGAGCCGGTCGCGCCGCGCGCGCTCGAGCAGCTTCAACCCCAGCGCGAGCGCGTCCTCGTGCGACAGGTGATCGAACTGCAACTCGGCTTCCTCCGCCAGCAACTGATCCAGACTCACGGACACGTGTGCCTCCCCTGGTTACAAGGATAGGGGAGAACGCGTCCGCGCGGTTAGGCTGCGCGCCTGAGACTTTTCTCCTGGAGCCCCACCATGCCCTGGTTGGACGTCAATGGTACCCGTTTGTATTACGAAGACACGGGAGGCTCGGGTGTGCCCCTCGTGTTCAGTCACGGCCTGCTGTGGAGTGGCCGGATGTTCGACAAGCAGGTGGCGGCGCTGAGGGACCGCTACCGCTGCATCACCTATGATCACCGGGGCCAGGGCCAGAGCGACGTGTGGCGCGTGGACACCGTGGACATGGAGACGGTGTACGCGGACGGGGTGGCGCTCATCGAGAAGCTGGGCGTGGGGCCCTGCCACTTCGCGGGCCTGTCCATGGGAGGCTTCGTGGGGATGAGGTTGGCCGCGCGGAGGCCGGAGCTGTTGCGCTCGCTCATCCTCATGGAGACCACGGCGGACCCGGAGCCCGCGGAGAACGTGCCGCGCTACAAGGCGCTCAACTTCGTCGCGCGCTGGTTCGGCCTGCGGTGGGTGGCGGAGCGGGTGATGCCCATCATGTTCGGTCGCACGTTCCTGGAAGACCCCGCGCGCGCGGGGGAGCGGGCCGAGTGGCGGCGGCGGTTGATGGAGAACCGGCGGGACATCTGGCGCGCGGTGAACGGGGTGGTCCGCCGGCGGAGCGTGTACGAGGAGCTGTCACGCATCCGGACGCCCACGCTGGTGGTGGTGGGCGCCGAAGACACGGCGACCGTGCCGGCCAAGGCCGAGCGCATCCACGCCGCCATCGCGGGCTCGCGGCTGGTGAAGATGCCACGGGGGGGACATACCTCCTCCGTGGAGGAGCCCGAGTTGCTCAACGCCGCCCTGGAGGAGTTCCTGCGCGAGCGGGCCTGACGGACGTCCGGGCCGCGCGGCCCCGCTTCCCACGGCGCAGCAGGACGACGCCCAGCATGGGCAGCAGGACGCCGCTCACCGCCACCAGCGTGCGCGGCCGCGGGTTCTCCCACCGGAGCGAGAGCCCACGGTCGCGCAGCCGCTCGAAGTCCGGCTCCGGGCATTCCTGGCCGAAGCTCGGGATGGGATGCTCGAGAGAGAGCGCGCCCTTTCGCACATAGGTCCACCAGAGCCGTTGGCCCCGCTCCGGCTCGGTGCGCGAGGTGAAGCGCGCGGCATGACAGAGCAGCGCCGCGTAGGCCTGACTCCGCTCGGGCACCAGCGCCGCGGCCCGCTCGGCGAGGTCCGCCGCCGTGGAGCGGTAGTGGAAGCGCGTGAGGTGAGGAGGCACATGCGCGTCCAGTCGCCCGCGCTCCGCCGGAGTGAGGAGCACCGTGGTGGCCAGCTCGGGGTGCACCGGGGGCGCGTCCTCGGGCCGCTCCAGGCTGGGAACCCATGTGCCCAGCTCATAGTTGCCCTCCACCCAGCTCCAGTCGGGCGCGCCCTCGGTGCCCAGCAGCTCCATGCCCGGAGTGCGCGCGAGCCGCGCCGCGGTGTAGAGCGCGCGTGCCTTGTCCACGTCCCACCACGCGGAGCGGGCCCGGTCGAGCGCGTCCACGTATTGGCGCGCGGGCT
Organism: Cystobacter fuscus; assembly: GCA_049060065.1. GTDB lineage: Bacteria > Myxococcota > Myxococcia > Myxococcales > Myxococcaceae > Cystobacter > Cystobacter fuscus_B. The sequence goes on along the minus strand of JBMEQP010000002.1, from coordinate 4,579,323 downwards.
CCTCCCACGGCGTCCCCCGGAAGTGTTCCAGGGCCTCCGCGCCCCGCCCCTCGCGCAACAGGCGCCTCGCGAGCAGCAGATGCAATGACTCGCTCACCCTGGGGGCCACGCGCGTCTCGTCCCAACGAAAGACAGACTCGGGTTGGCATTGGAGCTCCGGACCCGAGGCGTGCGTCGCGACCAGGCGCCGCAACTCCTCGACCGACAACACGCGCTCGGCCACGTAGGCGAGGTCCGGCCAGGAGCAGCTGCTCAGCGCGTGCTCGGCCGCCCCCGTGAAGTCATCGCGCAGCAGCGCGAGCAGTGTCCGCTCCACGTCCACCCGCACCCGGGGCCGCAGCGGGTAGCGGTACGGGTCCCCCACCCAGTCTTCTTCATACGGGAAGCCTTCCCGGGCCTCGGCGAGCCACTGGTCCGCCGCCGCCCGGTCACCCCGGCGCAGCGCCAGCTTCGCTCGCACCCAGGCGTCGAGCGGGGTGCGCTCCCGCCCGGCGAAGCGCTCGGCCAGATCGAAGCGGCCTTCGCGCCAGGCGGTCGCCGCCAGCCGGTCCGCGCCCGACAGCGTGGGTACGGCCGCGAGCTCCTCCATCAGCGCGGCCAGGGCGACAGGGTGGCTCGTCGTCCCGTCCTCCGCCCATATCTCCTCGTGCCCCCGGGTCCAGGCATAGGTGGTGAGCAGCCGCTGAACCACGGGCTCGTGCAGGGCCCGCCGCGACCGGGGCACATCCTGGGCGAGCGCCCGGGCCACGAACAGCAGCGAGGTCTTCCCCGTCTCGCTGCCGTGAGCCGCCTGCTCCGCGTAGAGGCGGACCGCGGCCGCGTCATCCTCGCCCAGGTACCGCCGGGCCTCCTCGCCCAGGCTCGCCACCGCCAGTCCCAGGGGATCCTCGAAGCCCTCGCGTACCAGCGCGCGCACCGCGGCGAAGTGCTCGTGGGCCTCCGGGGCCGACTCCGCCATGCGTCCCAACATGTAGGCCGCGAAGGTGGAGAAGCGGCGGCGCTGCTCGGGGGGCAGGGCGAGCACGTCCTGGAAGCGCTCGCGGGCCTCGTCCCACCGCGCGGCGTGGAATGCCCGGGCACCGGCTTCGTACAGCGCCGTCTCCTCGGCGCCGCCTCCCGTGCGGGCACCCTCCGGCTCCTGGGACTCCATCACCAGGAAGGCATCCGGAGACCTTGGCACCAGCCTCCCGGCCTCGATCAGGAAGGCACTGGATGGCAACACCGACAGCGTTCCGGCCCGGTCCTCCAGGAACTGGGGCGGGAACTCGGGGCCACACGCGCGCCGGGCGGACGGGCAGGGTCAACACGCCCAACAAGGACAGACAGGCCAATGCCTCACGGAAGAGCAAGTGCCACCTCGGAGCCCCGAACGAAGCCGATGACGCGGTGCTCGCCAGCGCGCAGGCGGGGAGGCGTGCGCGCCACGAGTGAGGTGCCCCGCGCGGCGTAACCCGCCACGCCGTCGAGCACCTCGAGCCTGCCGGAGAGAGAGCCGCGTGGGGGCCTCGGCATCCACGTGGCCCGTGTTCTCGAGGACGATGTCCAGCGTGCCGCCCCCCGCGTCCACCAGTCGCGGCAGGAAGCGGGGAACGAGCGGCTCGCCGCGCACCACCGCGGTGAGCGTGGGCAGGCTCCAGGCCTCGGCATCCCCCCGGTGACCGAGCCGGAACCAGACGAGGCCCGAGACTCCCGCCACGGGCCGCTCCCGCAGCGCGGCGAGGAAGCGGGCCACCTCGCGAGGCTCCGCGGACAGGGGCGTGCCGTCGCGCAGCCGCACGCGGTAGGTGGGCAGCGCCACCTGGAAGGGCCGGTCCGTCACCCGCGCCCAGGCCTCGACGAAGCCCCGGGCCTGCCCGGCGGTGAAGAGCGTGGGCGCGCGCACCGCGTGTACCTGGAGCACGACGTGGTCGGGCAGGGATGCGAGCCGGGGCAGGGCAGGTGATCCGCTCCACGTGGGCAGCGCCGTGATGGACAGCGACAGCTCGCCCTCGAGTGCCGCCCGCTCGCGTTCGAGCCAGTCCGCGTACCCGGCCAGGGCCGCGGTGGCGCAGTCATGATCGACCTCGATGCCGCGCACGCGCACGCCCCGCGCCCGCCGGCCCGGGCGATCACGGCCACCTCCTGGAGGGACACCCCCTCCAGCGGCGCCGTGCCCTCCACGCGCATCACCGCGACCACCTCGCGGCCCGAGCGGGCGAGGGCGTCCACATCCACCGCGATGTCCACGGGGACGCGTTGGGTACCCGAGCGCTCACGCGCCAGCACCCGGAGCGTTCCCAGTTCCCGGGGCGCGTCCGTGAGCGCCTGGCTCAACGCCGGGCTCCAGTCGCGCTGCCAGACATAGGCGTCGTGAACGAGGGGCCGTGGCTCCGGCCGGGAGCAGGCCATTGCCCCCACGAGGAGCAGCAGGACGCCCCAGCACACCCCCTGCGTCGCTGAATCGAAGACACCGTCGAGCCTTCCCCCACGCCGGATGAACAGAGGCCCATGCTTCGCTCGTGCTCCAGGCCTGTCAAGCGCGAGCGGTTCCCCTCGAGCCTTCAGCCCTTCGGGTCCGCGAGCGAGTCGTAGTGCCGGGCGTGGTCTCGCGGAACACCGAGTAGAGGGCGTCCTGCCTGTTGCTTCTTCCTGGCCGCCATTGGTGTCTCCTCAAACGAAACGCCATGCCGCTCGCCCTGATTCAGTGGAGTGGGCTCGCGCGTTTCGTGACGCATGTCTTCAGCCCAGGCCGCCTTCCATGAAAGGGGGCCGTGGCCACACTGCAACGCTCCTCGCCTGACGCACGGGGAACCCCATGCCTCCAGGGTGGACTCAGCGAGCAGGTAATGGTGCCGTGGGTGTGGTTTCTAGAGGAGAGGGTTAGGTTGTACGCTCCCCGCTGGAGGGGGCGGCACGTAGACCGAGCCAAGATGTTCGACATTCCAGGTTACAAGATTCTCAGCACGATTCGCTCCACGGGCTTGAACGTGCTCTACCAGGCCGAGCGCGAGTCCGATGGCCTGCCGGTCATCATCAAGACGCCCTCCGTCTTGTCCTCGGCCCTCGTGAGCGCGAGCGCTACCGCCGGGAGTTCGGCATCCTGCAGCGGCTGCGGACCGTGAGCGGCGTGGTCCATCCCTACGCTCACGAGCAGGTGCTCGATCGCCCCGTGCTCCTGATGGAGAAGGTCCTGGGCGAGCCCTTGTCCGAGTTCGTGGGCAAGCCCATGGCGCTGCCGCGCTTCCTCGACTTCGCGCTCGCCCTGGCCTCCAACCTCGGGGAGATCCACCGCCACGGCGTCATCCACAAGGACATCAAGCCCGGCAACATCATCATCGAGCCGACAGGACGCATCCGCTTCGTCGACTTCGGAGGGGCCTCGCTCCAGCGGGCCGAGCACCTGGAGGCGCTCCCCGTTCCCTTCATCGAGGGGACGCTGGCCTACATGTCGCCCGAGCAGACCGGGCGGATGAATCGCCAGGTGGACTACCGCACGGACTTCTACTCGCTGGGCGTGACGCTCTACGAGCTGCTCACCGGCAGCCGTCCCTTCCAGGGGCGTGACGCGCTCGAGTGGTTCCACGCCCACATGACCCAGCGCCCCAGGCCGCCCCACGAGCTGCTGCCGTCCATTCCTCCGGCGCTCTCGGCCATCGTGCTCAAGCTGTTGGCCAAGACGGCCGAGGAGCGCTACCAGAGCGCCGAGGGGCTCTGGGCCGACCTGGAGCGGTGTCGCGAGGGGCTGCGCCAGGGGGCGCTCGAGCCCTTCCCGTTGGGTACCCGGGACATCCCCCGGCAATTCCATCCGCCGCAGGGACTCTATGGGCGCGAGGCCCAGGTCTCCACGCTGCTGGGTGGATTCGAGCGGGTGCTGCGCGGAGGGCAGGCGGAGCTCATGCTGGTGCGCGGCTACTCCGGCATCGGCAAGTCCTCGCTGGTGCAGGAGCTGCACAAGCCGGTGGTGCAACGGCGTGGGTTCTTCCTGAGCGGCAAGTTCGAGCAGTTCCAGCGCGACATCCCCTACGCGACGCTGGCCCAGGCGATTCGTGGGGTGGCGCAGCAACTGCTGGCGGGCAGCGACGAGGAGCTGGTCCGCTGGCGCGATCGTCTCCAGGCGGCCTGGGGGGACCAGGGCCAGCTCCTGGTGGACATCGTCCCCCAGTTGGAGCTCGTCGCGGGCAGGCAGCCCCCGGTCGAGGAGCTGCCGCCCACCGAGTCAAGCAGCCGCTTCAATCAAGTGTTCCGCCAGTTCCTCGGCGTCTTCGCCACGCCGGAGCAGCCCCTGGTGCTGTTCCTGGATGACTTGCAGTGGGCGGACCGGCCAGCCTGCAGTTGCTCCAGCACCTGCTCACCCATCCGGAGACGCCACCGCTGCTGCTGCTGGGCGCCTACCGGGACAACGAGGTCAGCCCCGAGCATCCGCTGATGCTGACATTGGCGACGCTCTGCAAGTCAGGCGCCCGGGTGACCGACCTCCGGCTCGAGCCGCTGAGCCTGGAACAGGTGCGGCGGCTCGTCGCGGACGCCCTGCCGGGAGCGGGGCCGGAGCTCGTCGCCCCGTTGTCGGAGATGGTGCGCGAGAAGACGGGCGGCAACCCGTTCTTCCTCAACCAGCTCATGCTGACACTGGACCGCGACGGGCTGCTGGTCCGCACGCCCGAGGGCGGGTGGAGCTGGGACCCCGAGCGGGTCCAGGCCATGGGCTACTCGGACAACGTCGTCGACTTCCTGGTGAGCAAGCTGCGCCAGCTGCCCACGTCGGTCCAACGTCTGCTGAGCCTGGCCGCGTGCGTGGGCCATGTCTTCCGCCTGTCGATGTTGAGCACCCTCTCGCAACAGGAAGACATGGGGGAGATGGAGCTGGGGCTCGGGCCCGCGCTCCAGGAGGGCCTGGTGATGCGATGCGGCCCGGAGCAATACCGCTTCCTCCATGATCGCATCCACCAGGCGGCCCATGCCCTCATCTCCGAGGCGGAGCAGAAGGCCGTCCACCTGCGCATCGGTCAGGCGATGCTGGCCAGCCTCACCCCCGAGGAGCTCCGGGAGCAGCTCTTCGACGTGGTGAGCCAGCTCAACGCCGGCGCGGAGCTCATGCACGAGCCCGCGGAGCGTCACCGCCTGGCGAGGTTGAACGCGGAGGCGGGCCAGAAGGCCAAGGCCTCCATCGCGCATCGTCCCGCCATCATCTACCTCACCAAGGCGTTCGCGCTCATCCCCGGAGATCCCTGGGAGACGGATGCCACGCTGGCCTTCAAGGTGAGGCTCGAGCGCGCGGCGTGCGAGCTCCAGAGCGGCAACGCCGCCGAGGCGCTCCGTCTGGCCGAGGAGCTCCTCTGCGCGCACGGACCCTCGCGGACATGGTGGCCGCCTGCCACGTGCGCAATGACATCTTCATGGGGACGGGACGGATCCAGGAAGCCTGTACCTGCATGCTGGAGTGCCCGGCCCTGCTGGGCATCGAGATTCCCGCGCGGCCTTCCGAGGCGGAGGCGGCCGAGGCCTACGCGGAGGTCTGGGCATTGCTCGGGACGCGTCCCATCGGGAGCCTCGTCGACCTTCCGCTCATGGTCGATCCGGACGTGAAGATGAAGATGATCGCCTTGTCTTCACTCTTCGCGCCGGCGTACTTCACCAACATCCACCTGCTCGTCATCGTCCTGAGCCGGATGGTCGTCCTCTCCCTGCGTCACGGCTTCACGGAGTCGTCCGTGCCCGGCTTCAGCTGGTTGGGAGTGATGGCCGGCCCCTTCTTCAAGCAATACCGGGAGGGCTATGCACTGGGCATGCTCGCCCGCGAGTTCGTCGAGCGCTACAACCTGTCCCATCGACGCTCCAATGTCCTCTACAGCCTTCAGTATATCAGTTATTGGAGCCAGCCCTTCTCCGTCACCCAGGAGATCATCCTCGGCGCCTTCCAGCACTCGGTCCAGACCAGTGAGATCCTGACGGCTTGCTACAGCATCATGTCCATCGTCCTGAACCGCATCGTCATGGGGCACAACCTGGACGATGTCTATCAGGACTCGGTCATGCGAGCCGACTTCGCGCGCAAGGCCGGGAACGTGGATGCGCAGGACATCCTTCGTGTCTATCAACGCTACGTGCAGCAGTTGCGCGGCAATTCGCTCTCGTTCGACACGCTGAGCGGGGAGGGCTTCGACGAGAAGGCGTTCGAGGCGTGCCTGACGTCCGCGCGCATGACCGCCGTGCGGAGTGCCTACTTCATCACCAAGCTCAGGTCCCGCTACATGTGTGGCGCCTACGCGGAGGCACTCGCGTCCGCGGACCAGGCGGTGGGGGTGCTCTGGGTCCTGAAGATCAGCATCAACATGTTGGACTTCCACCTCTTCCGGGCGCTGTCGCTGGCCGCGTGCCGCGAGGAGCAGGGGGCGGAGGCCCGGGAGAAGTCCCTGGCGGAGCTCCGGCAACACCACGCGCAACTCGTGGAGTGGGCGGACAGCTGCCCCGAGACCTTCCGCGCTCCCGAGCGGATGGTGTTCGCCGAGTTGACCCGCCTGACGGATCCAACGGATGCGGCCAACCGCGTCTACGAAGAGGCCCTTCGCGCCGCCCGCGACAACGGCTTCATCCACTACGTGGGCGTGGCGGCGGAGCTCGCGGCGAACTTCTGGCGGGCGCGGCAGTCGCCTACCCTGGCCCTGGCCTTCGCGCGCGAGGCCCGGACGGCGTTCCTGCACTGGGGCGCCCGGGGCAAGGTGCAGCAGCTGGACGCCCGGTGGCCGGGTCTGGCGCCGCCCGCGCGCACCGGCGCGGAGGACATCACCAGCAGCACGGACTCCACCCAGATCGACGCGCTCACGGTGGTGAAGGCCCAGCAGGCCATCTCCCGGGAGATCGTGCTGGAGCGGCTGGCGGCCACCTTGATGCGGGTGGCCATCGAGAACGCCGGCGCCCAACGAGGGGCCCTGCTGCTGCCCGGCGGTGACACGCTCTCGGTCGCGGCCGTCTCCGGTACCGCGCCGGACAGCGCCGCCCAGGAGCTGCCATGGACGCTCATCGCCTATGTCAAACGCACCCAGGAGCACGTGCGCATCGACGATGCCTCCCAGCCCCATCCGTTCTCGTCGGATGAGTACCTGCGGCGCGGCACGGTCCGCTCGGTGTTGTGTCTGCCGTTGATGCGGCAGGAGGTCTTCGCCGGGGTGCTGTACCTGGAGAACAACCTGGCCACCAACGCCTTCGGTCCGGCCCGCATCGCGTTGTTGAGCCACATCGCCTCCCAGGCCGCCATCTCCCTCGAGAACGCGCGGCTGTACGAGGACATCCAGAAGGGGGAGGCGGCCCTGCGCCGGGCCAACGACGAGCTGGAGCAGCGCGTGGAGGAGCGCACGCGCGAGTTGAAGGAGGCCCAGGCCCGGTTGGTGGACACGGCGCGTGAGGTGGGGATGACCGAGGTGGCCTCCAACGTGCTGCACAACGTGGGCAACGTGCTCACCAGTGCCGTCATCAACGTCGAGCTGATGCGGCGGTCCGTCGGTTCCTCGCGCGTGAGCCGGGTGAAGCAGGCCTCGGCCCTGCTACTGGAGAACCGCGATGATCTGGTGGACTTCCTCACCCGGGATCCCCGAGGCATCCAGCTACCGGACTACCTCGCCAGCCTGTCCGCCGAGCTGCTGCGCGAGCAGGAGAAGCTGATGGGCGACGTGGAGACGATGGCCCGGCACGTCGAGCACATCCGCGCCATCGTCCAGGTGCAGCAGACGTATGCGAAGACGTCGGTGCTGGAGGTGGAGTGTGACCTGGCGCAGTTGATCGATGACGCCCTGCGCATCCAGATGGGGTCGCTCAAGCGCCACGGCGTGTCCATCATCCGCGAGGTGGCGATGCTGCCCAAGGTGCAGGTGGACAAGCACAAGGTGTTGCAGATCCTCATCAACCTGCTGAGCAACGCGAGGAACGCGCTGGATGTGCTGCCCGAGGACCAACGGGTGCTGCACGTGCGGCTGTCCTCGGACGGAGCCGTGGCGCGCATCCAGGTGGTGGACAACGGCATGGGGATCGCGCCGGGCGTGCGCGAGAAGCTCTTCTCGCACGGCTTCACCACGCGCAAGGACGGCCACGGCTTCGGCCTGCACTCGAGCGTACTGGCGGCGCAGTTGATGGGGGGCCGCCTCAGGCTGGACAGCGAGGGCCCCGGCAGGGGCGCCACCGCCACCCTGGAGCTGCCCCTGCGGCGCGAGGCCGCCGCGTCCTGAGGGCGGGCCCCCCTGGCGAGGGGGGCTGGCCGTTACGGGGTGCCCGTTCCGCCGCTGTCCACCGAGCAGGTGCCTCCCACGGAGCGGGCGACGTCGAACGTCAAATCCTTCTGCGCGGTCACGCCCTCGTGGCTCACCTTGATGGTGAGCTTGTTCCGGTTGCTCTCCAGCGGCGAGCAGTAACGGAGCTGGAAGTAGCTGTTGGAGATGTTGCGGATGTTGCCGGCGATCGACTCGAACTTGCTTCCGAGATCCTCGAGCTTCTCCGCCAGCCCGAAGCCACTCTTGCCGAAGCCCTGCAGGCTCTTGACGCTCTGGGTGTCCATGTCGGCGCCCTTGAGGCCGATGGCGAAGATGTTCGCATCGCTCTTGTTCACCGCCTCCTGGGCCTCCGCCTCGGTCGGAACGTTGATCGTGTCGCGGCCGTCCGTGAAGAGCACCACGCTCGCGGTGGTGAAATCCAGACCCGCGCTCTTGCCCGCGTCCCGGGCGACCTTCACGTCGTCGATGCCCTGCTTCAGCGCGCCGTTCAAGCGGGTCCGGGAGTCCTGGCAGATCCCATTGGCCTTGCAGCTCTGCTCGTCGCGGATCTTCGCCAGCGTGGTGTTGATCAGCTCATCCGCGTTCGCGGAGAAGTCGGACAACTTCTTGATGGAGCCGTCGAAGGCATAGATGGCGATGCGATGGACGGTGGCCTCCGGGGCGGTCCCCTCGGGGATGAGGATGCGGATGAAGCGGGCCGCGGACTCCACGAGTCCCGGAAGTTGCTGGGACATACTGCCGCTGACATCCAGCAGCAGGACGGAATAGCTGGCGAAGTGCTTGGGCTCCGGAACGATCTTCAGCTGGCTCTCGGAGGAGATGCGGCGGTCACGCTCGAAGATCTCGAAGGCGTTCTCCGGGACCGAAGTCGCCAGGGGCCTGTCCAGGCAGTCGAGCACCCGGAAGTTCACCACCACCTTGCCCTCCTGGGCGGTGAGGGTCGTCCCGCTGGTGACATCGAGCTTGATGCACGCGTTCGGCTGGGGCCCGGTGGGAGGGGGTTGTTGTTGCCACTTCCTCCCCGCACGCGGTGACAGCCGATGACAGCAGGGTCAGCAGCGCGAGCGTCGGGAGCGGGGTTCGGGGGTTTCGCATGAACACTCCAGTGTCTGTCGTTGGGCCGGGCACCTTAGTGTCTCGGAGGGGGAACAAAAGGCGGGAACACCCCCTCCTGGGTCCTTCATGACACCTGGAGCCAGTGCCCCTAGGCCTGGGGCTCGGCCCGCTCGAGACCCCGGCCGCCGAAGGCATGGAGGGTGCGCGTACCGGCGGTGAACCGTCCGGAGATGCGCGCGCCCGGGGGACGACGAACTCGCGGCCGGGGTCGAGTTGGATCTCCATTCCGTTGATGGTCAACACGTAGTGGCCCTCGAGGACCGTGAGGTACTCGTCGAAGTCCCGCCAGTGCTCGCCGGTATCCGCGTCGCGCCCGGCGTGGCAGAGGGTGAGCTGGGTGCCATCGGCGCCGTTGAACACGAAGGCCTCGACGCCGGGCAGGCGCAGCGAGGCCTCCGCGACGCGGTTGGCCGGGCCCGTCATGAAGGAGGGGAAGCTGCCCAGGCCGAAGCGCGCGGCGTACTCCGCGTTGAGCGCGGAGAAGCGCTCCTTGTCGAACCCGGCGGCGGGATTCCCGGCGAGCGCCGCCTCCAGGTTGTCGAGGCAGAAGTGCCAGCCGGTGGCGTCGCGGGCGACGCGGGCGCGGTCCCCGGGGAGGGTGGTGAAGACGAGCAGGCAGCCCGTGCCCTCGGGGCGCAGTTCCCACCGCAGCACATCTCCGTCCCAGGTGTATTCGAGGACGCGCGGCGGATCGAACACGGAGATCTTCCCGGTACCGGGCTCGCCTTCCGCGAAGAAGAAGCGCAGTTCGGCGCCGCTCTGGCGGGCGCCCTCGATGCGCGCGGGGAACCAGTGGGCCAGCTCCTGGCCATCGGTGAGCGCGCGCCAGACCTTCTCGGGCGGGTGGGCGAGGCGCCGCTCGAACCGGAGTTCGACGCGGTCGCCCCGGGGCGTCAGGGTTCCATGCTTCATGGCTTCCTCCTTGGGGCCGGGCTCCGGCGGGTGGGGGCGGGGGGATCATCCGCCATGGTGTCCAGGTGGCGCTCGAGCGCATCGAGCCGCCGGGACCAGAGTTCGCGGTACGGCGTGAGCCAATCGTCCAGCTCGGCCAGGGGCTCCGGACGCAGGCGGTAGAGCCGCCGCTGGGCGTCCTGCTCCACGTCCACCGGGCGAGCATCCTTGAGCACGCGCAGGTGCTTGGACACGGTGGGCTGCGTCAGCCCGAGCCGGTCCACCAGCTCCCCGACGGGGCGGCGCCCCTCGCGCAGCAAGTCCAGGATGCGGCGGCGGTTGGGCTCCGCCACGACTTCGAACGCGCTCGGCATGACCTTTATATGCCGAGCTGGGCATATGCCTGTCAAGGCATATGAAGGTGCGGTATCGGGTTGGAGTGGGGCAGGCGAGTACTCAACACGGGAAGGGGGGCAGGGGTTTTCTCGCCCAAGCCAGTCACCAAGGTCGGCCGGTGACCTCAACGAACCGGCCTCCCGAGATTCCCGTTCGTTCCAGAGCCTCCTTGATGCCCACATCGACGATGATCGGGTGGTAGTAGCCCCAAAGCCGGAACACGCGGGCCTCTCCGACCATCGACGTGTCGATGCGCAGGCCCATGACCGACCGATACTGACCCGCCAGATCAGAGCGCACATCGTCTTGGGTGAAGTATTGAACCTCTTCACAGGCCGCGTCGTCGATGCACCGAATCTCTCGTGTGACGTTCAGGATGTAATAGGTGTCGGATTGCCCTTCGACCTCGACTGGAAAGAGCTGCACATCGTTCGGTGCCATCTCGCGGAACACCGAGGCTACCCGTTCGTTGACAATGGGTGTATTGCCCACGCCGGCAAACTCGATATCGAGCGGCTTGCCAGGCTTGAAGATGGGGATTCGTAGGGGCCCTGGAGCCGCGACGGGTCTTCCTGCCGAGAACATCCATGGGTCTTCTATCTCTTCTCCCGACGCGGTAACGGGCTCTGCGAGATACCAGCGGCCGGGAACGTACACGTCGACCCACAAGTCAAAGAATCTGCGTCGCTCCATTTCAGACCTCGTCGAAGCGTCCACCCACGATGCCGGTTAGCTCCAGAGCTTGCTTGAGCTCTTCATCAATGATGATGGGAGAACTCCAGCCCCAGAGTCGAAACACGCGCTCTTGACTCACCTTCGATTTGTCGATGCGCAGGCCGGAAACCACGCGGTATTGCCCAACCTTCTCGGGTTGACGATTCTCTGGTGTCCAGAGACGCACCTCCGCGCATGCCGAGTCGTCGATGCACCGCACGGTTCGCGCCACGTTCATCAGGTAGTAGGGGGTGGCTGTTTCCTCGACCTCGACTGGGAAGAGCTGAACATCGCTGGACGCCATCTCGCGGAACACGGACGCCACCCGTGCGCTAACAATGGGGGTTTGACCCGCCCCGGCGAACTCGATGTCGATGGGTTTCCCGGGCTTGAATATGGGGATGCGCAAGGGGCCTGGATCCTCAACCCTCCTTCCGTCAATGAACTGCCAGATGTCTTCAATCTGCTGGCCATCTGGGTTTCTCGGTTCCGCGAGATACCAACGTCCTGGCACATAGACGTCGATACTCAAGTCAAAGAAGCGTCGTTCCATGGTGTCATGCCTCGGGATTTTTCAGCACCAGTTGACGAAGTCTGGTGCCCGCGGTTGTGAGGTCTCGGGCAATCTCCGCCAATGCGTCAACCAACATGGCTCGGCACTGCGCAGCGCTCCGGCAGCCCTTCGTTGCTTCGGTAATCCGTCCAAGCACTTCTTTATGGTACTCGGCTGGGTGCGGCCCCTTGTGCCCCTTGAGCCGAACCAGGTTCGCGGGGTCGCTCAACTTCATTCCGGCCAGCTCGAAACCCCATCGCAACCGCCGCGACGGCCGTCGGAGCGAGCGCGACGTTCAGCACCGACGCGGAAGAAAGGGCGATGGACTGCACCTCGCCCGCCAGCGCCCCCGGTAGCTGGAAGCCTCCTTCGGTTTGCGCTCTCGAGGCGGCTCGAGCGAACCCCGGCATCTTCGCTCCCCGCGCGGCCATGGCGTTCTCGCCGCCAAGCGCTGCCAAGGCGACGATGACCAGGACACGAGCACCGTTGTCCCCGAGCACCTTCCCGAATCGGTGCCCGGAATCCTCCAGTTCCGAGATGTCGTGGGCGTTCTTCGCTTCTTCCATGAGCCGCCGGAATCCCTGCCCCAGGTTCCACACGGGACCGGTGCCGAGATACGCGATCAGGGATGCCGTCAGCCCAATCGCGAGGAGCTTCGTGATGGGCTCGGGCGCAACGAGCATGACGAGCGCGGTTCCGATCATTGATACAACCATCGCACGGAGAGCGGCCGGATTCGTCAGGTCGCCTACCGCCTCCTCAACCCCATCCCAGACCGTGTCGAAGGCGAAGAAGAGCGCCATCATGCGCCGTTCCGCGGGCCCCTTCATGGCTCCACCTGTGAGCAGGCTCAGGCACCCATTCGGATCGCTCTGCTGTTGGCACATCCGCTCAGCTGAAGGGGGTACCGTGCGGCCGTGAGCGCCGTCGACGACCCCACTGGCGCTGGCGGACGCGAGCAATGAGAGTCGGTCGCCCTGCTTCGAGTCCTCGAGCCCCAGGTCCAGCCTCATGTCGAGCACGAGCTGCGCGACAGCGGACTCGAACTCCGATCCATCTATCTTGATAGGCTGGGTGTCGACAGGCTTGTAGGTGATGGGCGCTCCCTGTCCGATGTCCAGGTTCACGACCCGCGTCGTTGCGCACCCTGACGTGAGGAGCAACCAGAGGAAGGCGCGCAGGCAGGCGGAAGACCAGGGAGAGCGGAGCGTCATGGGCACCGGCACTCTAGTCCACGCATATGCGCGGTGCGCGCTGTCGTGGGTCGAGACGGGACGCGCACGCGCCGTAACTCCACGGTATCGTTGCTGACGTGACGGCCGGAGCCGTCGGGCTTGCTCACCAGGTGGTACGGTGGAGAGGGACTCGTGAGGCTATTCCTTCGCATCCTCTTGTTTTGCACGTACCCATGCATGGCCCTTTCCGTGCTGATGGTTGCCATGATGCTCTTCTACTCCGTGTTCGTCGCCCCGCTCACGGTGGAGAACCGCACCGGCCAGCCCCTCCTCATCACGCCCGTGGGCACCGTCCACGGACGGGGACACAAGGCCCCATTGCCCACGGTCATGTTCGCGAGGCTCGCCATCCCGTCGCCGCGCGCCGGCCCCTTCCCTATTGTCCCGATGACTCCGCTGGTGGTAGCGCGGAAGTCGGATCCACCGGGCCCACTTCCGAAGTGACGAGACACACCGGGTATCCTGTTCATACCTACTGGGGCGGACCTTCCGCCTGAACGGCCGCTCAGTAGGGTGGCGGGCGTGTACGCCGAGCTGCTGTGCCGATCGAACTTCTCGTTCCTCCGGGGCGCCTCGCACCCCGAGGAGTTGATCCTCGCGGCGGCCGAGCGGGGGCTGGCGGCGGTGGCGCTGGCGGACGGGGACGGGCTGTATGGCGCGGTGAAGGCGCACCGGCGGCGCGCGCCGCGGGCCTCAAGTACGTGCTCGCCAGCGAGCTGACGCTGATGGATGGCCCCCGGGTGGTGGTGTACGCCCAGGACGCGCAGGGCTACGCGAACCTCAGCCGGCTCATCTCCAAGAGCCGGATGTTGCACCCCAAGGGCGAGGCGGGCCTGCCCTGGCGCGAGCTGGCCGAGGGCAACGAGGGCCTCCTGGCGATGCTTCCGTATCCGGTGCCCACCGCCCAGGTGGCCCCGCTGGCCGAGTCCTTCGCCAACCGTTTCTACGTGGGCGTGTGCCGCACGATGTCCTCGGGGGACGAGGCTCGCGTGGCCCAGGCCCGGAGCCTCGCGCGGGAGCTCGGCGCGCCGTTGTGCGCCCACAACGACGTGCACACGCACCACCGCGCCCGCCAGCCCCTGCAGGATGTGCTCACGGCCATCCGGTACAAGACGACGCTGGGACAGCTCGGCACGCGGCGCCTGCCCAACGCGGAGCGCACCCTCAAGGGGCCCGAGGAGATGGCCCGGCTGTTCGCCGATTGTCCCGAGGCCCTGGAGCGCACGCTGGAGCTGGCGGGCCGCTGCCATGCCACGCTGGATGGACTGCGCTACCACTTCTCCGAGGAGGATCTCCCGCCGGGACACTCGACGTCCACGTGGCTGCGCGAGCTGACGTACCAGGGGCTCCAGGTGCGCTACCCCTCCGGCGTGCCGCCCGAGGTGGTGAAGCAGATCGAGCACGAGCTCAAGCTCATCGCGGCCCTGGACTTCGCGGGCTACTTCCTGGCCATCTGGGACATCGTCCGCTTCGCGCGCTCCAAGGGCATCCTCTGCCAGGGACGCGGGAGCGCGGCCAACTCGGCGGTGTGCTACGCGCTGGGCGTCACGGCGATCGATCCGGTGCGCATGGGGCTGCTCTTCGAGCGCTTCCTGAGCATGGAGCGCAAGGAGCCCCCGGACATCGACGTGGACTTCGAGCACGAGCGGCGCGAGGAGGTGCTGCAGTACGTCTACGAGAAGCATGGCCGGCACCGCGCGGGCATGGTGTGCGAGGTCATCTGCTACCGGGGACGGCTGGCGCTGCGCGAGGTGGGCAAGGCGCTCGGGCTGTCGTTGGATCAGGTGGATCGGCTGGCCAAGGTGGCGGGCTCGCACGGCGGCGAGATGTCCCCGGAGCTGCTCAAGGAGGTGGGGCTGTCCGAGGAGGATCGGCGGGTGCGGCAGACGCTCGCGCTCGCCCGGGAGATCGAGGGCACGCCGCGGCACCTGTCCATCCACGTGGGCGGCTTCGTCATCACCCGCGAGCCCCTGGTGGAGATGATCCCCGTGGAGAACGCGGCGATGAAGGGCCGCACGGTGGTGCAGTGGGAGAAGGATGACCTGGAGGCGGTGGGCGTCCTCAAGGTGGATCTGCTGGGGCTCGGGATGCTCACGGCGCTGGCCGGTGCCTGGAGCTCATCCGGGTGCACCACGGCCGGGAGCTGACCCTGGCCACCATTCCGGCGGAGGACCCGAAGGTCTACGAGATGTTGAGCAACGCGGACTCGATCGGCGTGTTCCAGATCGAGAGCCGGGCGCAGATGAACATGCTGCCGAGGCTCAAGCCACGCTGCTTCTATGACCGGTCGTCGAGATCGCGCTCATCCGCCCGGGTCCCATCGTCGGGGACATGGTGCACCCGTACCTGCGGCGGCGCGAGGGGCTGGAGCCGGTGGTGTACCCCTCGGAGGACGTGCGGAGGATTCTGCAGAAGACGCTGGGGGTGCCGCTCTTCCAGGAGCAGGCGATGAAGCTGGCCATGGCGGTGGGCGGCTTCTCGGCGGCCGAGGCGGATGGGCTGCGCCGGGCGCCTCGCACAAGCGCGCCGAGGAGCGGCTGGGGCCGTTCCACCAGCGCTTCATCGACGGTGGCGTGGCGCGCGGGTACGCGCCCGAGTACGTGGACACCCTGTTCAAGCAGTTCCGCGGCTTCGCGCACTACGGCTTTCCGGAGAGCCACTCGGCGAGCTTCGCGCTGCTGGCCTACGCGTCGTCCTGGCTCAAGTGCCACTACCCGGCGGCCTTCACCGCGGCGTTGTTGAACTCGCAGCCCATGGGGTTCTACGCCCCGCACACGCTGGTGGCGGACGCCCAGCGCCACGGCGTGCCGGTGCTGGAGGTGGACGTGAACCACTCGGACTGGGACTGCACGCTGGAGGAGGGCGGGCTGCGCTTGGGATTGCGGATGGTGCGCGGGCTCCAGGAGGCGGCGGGACGGCGGATAGGCGCGGCGCGGCGGGGGCAGCGCTTCACGAGCATTGGAGACCTCGCGCGGCGCACGCGCGCGCCCCGGCATGAGCTGGCGCGGCTGGCGCTGGCGGGCGCGTTGGGGAGCCTCAGTAGCTCGCGGCGCGACTCGCTGTGGGAGATCCAGGCGCTGGGCCCGCTGGAGGAGACGGACCTCTTCTTCGGCATGGCGATGGATGGGACGCCGGTGGAGCTGCCCCGGATGAACGTGGTGGAGCGGGTGAGCACCGACTTCGAGACCGTGGGCGTGTCGCTGGAGAAACACCCGTTGGAGCTGTTGCGGCCCGCGCTGCGCAAGCGGGGGGCGGTGACGGCGGCGGGACTGGAGCGGGTGCGCGCGGGCAGCCGCGTGGCGGTGGGGGGCATGCTCATCTGCCGGCAGATGCCGCCCACGGCCAAGGGGTTCTGCTTCCTGTCGCTCGAGGACGAGACGGGCATCGCCAACCTCGTGGTGCCGCCGGACGCCTATGCGCGCTTCCGCAAGGACATCCACGGCGCGCTGTTCCTGGTGGGGCAGGGGACGCTGGAGAAGACGGGCAAGGTGATGAACGTGAAGGTGCAGCAGTTGGAGCCGATCGTCTCCTCGGTGCGCGTGTAGGGGCTGACCTCAAGTGATAAGGACCCCACCCATGGGACGTTTCTGGCTCCGGGTGAAGCGGGTGATGATCAAGATCGTGGTGACGCTCGTCATCTGCTACCTGGCCGTGTGCGCACTGCTGTACTTCAACCAGCGCCACCTGGTGTTTCCGGTGCCTCCGGGAGCGCTCGAGCCCCAACTGCCCGGAGCCGCGCTCCTCCGCATCCCGGGGCCGGAGGGCACGACGGTCCACGCGCTGCACGTCCCGGCGCCGCCCGAGGCCCCCACGGTGGTGCACTTCCACGGCAACGGCGAGCAGCTCGCCCACGAGGCGTGGCTGGCGCAGCGCTACCAGGAGGCAGGGCTCGGGTTCTTCGCGGTGGAGTACCCGGGGTATGGGCTGGCGAAGGGGAAGGAGGAGCCCTCGGAGCAGGGCATCTACGCCGCGTCCGAGGCCGCGCTGGAGTACCTGCACCGGGAGCTGGGCGTGCCCGGGAGCGGACGGTGTTGCAGGGGCAGTCCATCGGCTCCGGGGTGGCGGCGGAGATGGCGAGGCGGGGGCAGGGCGCGCGGCTGGTGCTCATCACGCCCTACACCTCCATCGTGGAGCTGGGCGCGAGGCTCTTTCCCTGGGCACCCGCGAGGCTGCTGGTGAAGGACCGGTTCGACACCGCGTCCAAGGCGCCGGGGATCCACCTGCCGGTGTTCATCGTCCATGGGACGCGGGACCAGGTCGTCCCCGTGGACATGGGGCGGAAGCTGGGCACGCTGTTTCCCCAGGTCTCCGTGCGCATCCTGGAGGGCAAGCACCACAACAACGTGCTCGACACGCGCGAGGTTCGCGAGGAGCTGTTCCAGTTCGTCCGGGGAGAAGCGCTGCGCGCCGGGCCTTGAGGTGCCACGGGTCCGGGCCCGCGCGCGAGGCACGGGCCGGACCTTCGGGGACTCACGCCCGGAGGGCGCGTATTACAGCGCGACGCCCGGGGAGGTCACGGTGGCGAACGCACACGGAACGTTGCTGGACAGCGTGCTGCAGGTCGACGGCTGCGCCGGGGTCCACGTCGTCGCGTTGAGCTTGATCGCCGCCTGGGCGCGCTGGCGGTACGTCCCCGCGGGGTTGGTGGTGGGGGTGGCCGTCTGACCGCCGAAGTCGGTGTTCGTCTCGGGATAGCAGCTGCGGCTGCCCGGCACCGCCGTCCAGGTGACGGCGCCCGTGCTGCTCACCGACTTCTTCTCGATGATCGAGCACACGTAGATGATCGGGTAGTCCTCGCTGCAGTCCCAGACAGACGCCTGGGCGCTGACCGGCCCGCGTACGGACCGCTGTCGTACTTGTAGGGCTCCGTCGCCTCGACCACGCACGTCGTGTTCGGAATGGGAGCCGTCAGCGCCGACTCGGTCCGCGCGACGCCCTCGGCCTGCTTCGCCCCTTCGGGAGCGGGACCGCACGCGCTGAAAGCCATTGCCACCACGGCGAGACCACACGTCTTGAAATGATTCATGTTCATTTTCTTGGGGATGAGATGCTGGGGGGCGAAATTGACCTGATGCGTCAGGAATACCAACACCATCGGTGATATCGGTGTGGTTGCCCATGAGCGCGGCGGTGAATTAACACATCATCTCTCCATCGTCCATGCGCTCACGGGAAAACCCGACAGCTCGTGGAGCAGGCGAGGCCCTTCATCCTGGTGTGGAGGAGCATGGTAGGGCTGGTTGACGTTGCTGCCCACACGGCTTTTTTCGGAAGGGCGGGAGGCGGTTCCGGGTGAAGACCGTTTGCACTTCTGGGCTCCTGGGGTGGGCCGGCTGGTGGTGCTCTCCGTGGTGTTGATGGGGAGCCGATGCGGCGGTGTGGAGGCCGTGCCGTCGGAGATGTGGCGGGGGGATGTGGCGCCGCCCTTTGACTATGGGCTGTACAGCGATGCCCAGGGGCGATTGGTTGGAGAGACCTCGGGCGTGCTGCTGGTCCATCGCAGCGCGCATCTTGAAAAAGTCTATGCGGATGCACAGGCCGGGGACGCGCGGGCCCGGAGGCTGCTGGGCCAACTGGAGGTGGCGACCGAAGCGGCCGGGGTGGAACTGGCGGACAAGGCGCTGGGACTGGGCTGTAGCGCCCTGCCCACGTGCACGGTGCGCTGGGCGGAACTGGGGAGTTGATTCCCTCGCCGGGCCCGGGAGGCACGCGGCTGCGAGGGTTGTTGGCACGAGGCTTCGAGCGGCAGGCCCGGCGCGAGCAGGTGGAGAGCGCCGTCATCACGGCGGCGTTGAATGCCCTGCTCGTGGGGGGCGTGGCGATGGCGGTGGAGGGCCGCGCCGCGAGTGGGGAGGTGAGGGCGGGAGCGGCGGAGGCGGAGAAGCTGGCCCGGGAGGGCGTGGCGCGGCAGCGCGCTCTGAGCCAGGTGGAAGAGGCGGCGGCGCTGGAGGAGGCGGCGGCGCTGGAAGTCCGGCTGCGCGAGGCCGAGGCCGTCGCGAATGGCGCACGCCAGTCCAGTGACTTGAAGCTGCTGGAACATCGGCGGCCCTCCTTGCAGGCGCCTCCCCCTGGCGTGGCCGCGGACCACCCGAGGTGGGCGGACTACGTTTCCTACTGGGAGAAGCGTTATGGCGAGCTGGCGGGGAGCCGGACGGGGCCGGCGCGGCTGTCCGAAGTAAAGCCACCGCTGGAGTGGCCGGACTACGCCGTCTTCCGGAGCCAGGTCCAGGGAGGAGTGGACTTCCAGCAGGGGGTGACGCGAGCCCTCCAGCGGGAGACCACACTGCCCCAGGCGGAGAGGGTGTATCTGCGAGGCATGTCGCGGGCTCGGGTGGATGGGAACCTGGGACTGTCCCATGAGCCGGGGCCCGTGCTGACCTTGTGGACCAGATCGCTGTGGACGAGGCATCCTTGGTTCATGGAGGGAAGCCCACGGTGCATTGCTTCAGTAACAAGCAACGTGACTTCACGCGCATGAGCGAAGTGGAAGCACGCCACTGGGTCTCAATGGATGCCAGAGAGGCGCTGAAGAAATACGGGGGACGGGTGGAGATTCGTCGGCCTGGCCATCCTCTATTCGGACGAGAAGTCTCTGTCAGCCAGGTTCATCTTGTTTATGACGCGCGGTTTGTACCAGAATTTTTCAGGAAAACCCTTCGGTTCGAGGCAAGAGCTCGTGGTGTCGAACTCCATTTCCATGCCGAGTGATGAATGGAACAGCCAAGACGGATTCTGGCTCCAGCTCCATTCGCCAGCCTATCCAGTGGAGCAGGGTGCGAAAGGGTTTGAGAAGATACTCGATTTCATCGAATCCATGGAAGGAAGCGGTTCGCTAGACACCCTCCTGATTGGAAAAAGGAGACGAAAATACTCTCGCAAGGCCGTCCGCGAGGTATTCCTCGAGCAATCCAGCGAAGGGCATACGTCGTTCGCCGTTGAATGTTCCAATGCTCCCTGGATGGGGTTGTGGATCAGCCTTTCCGAGAAGGAACGGAGTGGGCGACTCTTCGTGAGTTTGGACCTCACACCTTTCTCGATTGTCCGGCAACCGGGGGCCGCTGAGGACCACACGAGACGGATTTTGTCGTGGGTGAGGAGCTTTGCTTCGCTGCTCCCCGTGACCTATGGTTTCGGGCATAGCTCCACTGACTTCTCCATGGGAACCAATCCCCTCGCGGAAGATCCATTCGCGCCCTACCGGGTGGATGAAGTCTACTGGCTCAATGTGTATGGGCCTCAGATGGTGTCAGAGATGGGACGTGAGCATGTGTTATCCACGCCCGCCTCGATGGTTGAGGAGTTGCCAGGAGGAGCCGTGCTCTTGCTCACCCGGCCCACGCCAGCGGACTTCGACTCCGAGGAGGCCCGTCTGGCTCAGGCCCGGGCCCTGGTTCATCTGCGGCCCGAGTTGAAACTGGAAACCATCCTGGACACCCTGCGCCAGCGCAGCCGCGTCTTCGTCCCCATCTCCGTGCACTTCGACGAAGACGTGGCCGACATCCTCCACAAGAAGCTCGCCTTCGAGGGACTCGAGAACAAGCGCCGCTTGGTCGAGCGCTTCAACCTCTACCATCCGCCTCCCGTCTCGGAGTGGCTGCCCGCGGCTCAGGCGCCTGTGCCGGACGTGGAGGACGTGAAGCAGGCCATCGACACCTACGAGCGGCTCTACGCCGAGCAACTCGTCGCGCTGATGCACTCGCAGCAAGTGCCCGAGGCGACGGAGGGAACGCTGGAAGCGCTCGCCGCGGTGGACTTCGCCCTGTGGCACCTGGGCTGGGGAGGGCGCTTCACGGCGGAGGAAAAGGAGGCGTTGATTCCCGCCCTGGGGGCATGGCTGGGGATGTATCTGGTGTCCGCGCTGGGCGGGCAGTGGGTGCCGAGGCGCAAGTTGGAGGAGGCCGCGGTGCGGGTGGGGGACAGGGCGTGGCTGCCCTTCTTGCGCGCCCGTCATGCGCTCGGGCACGGGGAGGCCCCACTGGACTACTCCTGCTCCCAATTCTTCCGGCAGGCCCAACGTTCCATCCGGCCGACGGCATGAAGGGAATGAACAGTGAAGGGTTGCGGGTGACCTGAGCGGGCAGCCAGAGCTACCTTATGTCAGAGGTAGGGTATAGCTTGTTCGGATGAACCCTGAATCCAGCGGCACTTCGTGGACCGCCCTTGAAGAGGCGCGTCCGGCTGTTCATCCTCCAGGCATGAGCGGCCAGAGGCGCGAGGTGGCCTACGCGGACCTGGAGGCGGTGCCTCCACACCGGGTGGCGGAACGGGTGGACGGCGAGCTGTACGTCAGTCCCCGGCCCGCCTTGCACCATGCGCGTGCCCAGGGCGCGTTGCACAACGCCCTCTACAACCCCTTCGACCAGGGGAGGGGAGGCCCCGGTGGCTGGTTGCTCCTCTTCGAGCCCGAGCTGCACCTGGGTGAGGACATCCTGGTGCCGGACCTCGCCGCCCGGCGCCGCGAGCGCATGCCGGAGATGCCCGAGGAGGTCCGCGTCACCCTCGCACCGGACTGGGTCTGTGAAGTGCTCTCCCCATCCACGGCGGTGCTGGACCGGGAGAAGAAGATGAAGGTCTATGCCCGCGAGGGCGTGCGCCACCTGTGGTTGGTGGACCCGCCGCGGCAGGCCCTGGAGGTGTACGGGCTGGAGGGGCCCGCTGGGAGCCGCTGGGCACGCACAGCGGCCAGTCCCTCGTGCGCGCCGAGCCCTTCACCCCACTCCTGCTGGAGCTGGGTGGACTCTGGGCGCGCTGACTACTCCACGAGCAGCCGCGACTCCTCCAGGTTCATGTCGGCGAGCAGATCCACGCCATGGCGCGTGAGCCGCCGCGCCGCCGCCATCGCCCTCGGGCCGTAGCCGTGGTCCAGGCACCACTGCGCGTGCTCCACCAGCAGCGCCAGCTCGTAGGCGCGGCCCAGCGTCAGCGCGAACCGCCGCGCTCCCGCCTCCACCCCCGCCGGGTCCTTCATCGCCTCCATCACCCACGCCCGCGCCTTGCCGAGCGCCTCCTCCACCGCCACCACGCCCGGCCGCAGTCCCGCGTCCTTCGCCGCCGCCAGCCGCCGCCGCGCGTCCACGTCCAGTGCCTCCAGCGCGCCCCCCGGGCCATCGCCCGCAGCGCGTCCAGCGAGAGCACGTTCGTCGTCCCCTCCCAGATGGACAGCACCTGCGCGTCCGCCAGGAGCCGCGGCACGCCCGTGTCCTCCACGTACCCCGCGCCGCCAAACCCCTCCACCACCTCCGACGTCACGTGCACCGTCTGCCGCCCCAGCGTCAGCTTCGCCAGCGGCGTCACCAGCCGCTGCAAGAGCAGCTCCTCCTCCGTCGCCGTGCCCGCCTCCATCCTGCCCAGCAGCTCCGCCGCCCGGAACGCCAGCAGGAAGCCCCCGTGGAACTCCGCCTCCAGCCCCGCCAGCGTGTCCACGTGCAACGGCTTCTGGGCCAGGGGCGCGCCGAACTGCACCCGCCGCTTCGCGTAGTCGCGCGCCAGCGCCAGCCCCCGCCTCATCATCCACGCGGACGCCACCGCGTTCCACGTGCGCGTCACGTTCAGCATCGACGCCATGTTGCGGATGCCGTCCGTCAGCCCCGCCACCGGCACCGCCCGCGCCCCGTCCAGCGTCAGCTCCGCCGTCGGCACCTTGCGCGTGCCCAGCTTGTCCTTCAGCCGGTTGATTTGAATCCCGTTCATCCGCCCATCCGCCCCCCGCGTCTCCACGTAGAAGATCGCCGGCCCTTGCCGCCCTCCCCATTGCCCTCGGGCCGCGCCAGCGTCAGCGCCATCTGCGCCGTCGTCGCCGAGGTGAACCACTTCGTCCCGTACAGCTTCCACCCCTCGGCGTCCCGCCGCGCCACCGTCTGCGTCAGCCCCACGTCCGAGCCGCCCGTGCGCTCCGTCATCCACTGGCCCGACGTCCAGAACGTCGCCGGATCCCTCGACGTCAGGTGGGGCAGGGCGCGCTCCACCAGCTCCTTGTTGCCCAGCGACACCAGCGTGCGCGCCGCCCCGTCCGTCATCGCCAGCGGACACGAGTAGATGTCCAGCGACGGTTGGATGAGGTAGTTGAGCGCGAACTGGTGCACGCGCGAGCGGTCCCCGCTCTTCTGCTCGTACGCCACCGCCACCAGCCCCCGCCCGGCCGTCAGCGCCTCGGCTTCCTTCCACAGGGGGGACACCTCGATGTGGTCCACCCGCTGGCCCCAGGCGTTCCACTGCGTCAGCTCGGGCTCGTTCAGCCGATCCCTGAGCTGGAATTCGTAGAAGTAGCCGCCCGACAGCTCGCCCAGCTCCCGGAACTCGTCCTCGAGCGAGGCCTTCAGGTCGGGGGGCAGCACCCGCTCGAGGTAGCTGCGCAGCAAGACGTCCTCGTCATACTGATTGCCCAGGCGGGGCGGTTCCTGGAAGAAGCTCATACGTGACAACCTAGCACCGCCCGGTCCTGATAGAGTCGGTGTCTCAACCCGGAGCATGCATGGCCGAGCAGCGGAGGCCGGGGGCGAGTCCCCCCGGATTCGAGTCCCCCGACGACAGCGAGCGAGATACCAGCCGCACCATCACTCCCCAGGAGATTCCCACGGTCGCGGCGGGTCCTCTCTCCTCGCCGCCCCGGACCCGGCCGACTCCTGGTCTCGGCGCTCCCCGGGACCGCCGCGGGCTCCGCCCACCCTGACGGCGACCGAGCGCCGCCCCGCCGGCCCCAGTGCCTTCCTCGAGCGCCGGCCCGCTCCCCCGGCCGAGCCCCGCCGGAGCCTGACGGGCACGGAGACCGTGGTCGGCCGCGCCCCTCCACCGCCGCCCGCCTCGGAGGTCGCCGGCGGGTCCCCCGAGCGGAGGACGGCGCCACCCCCCGCCGCGCCTGGACACGCCTCCTCCCTTCTCCGAGCCGCAGCGCCGCGCCACCCCGCCGGGCCCCGGCGCGGAGCAGCCCCCGGTGGTGGTCGACTCGCGCCGTCCGGCTCCTCCGGCGCCGCCCTCGGAGCCGTCCCCGGGGGCGTCGAGCGCCGCGCGGGCCCCTCGAGCGGCAACCCGGCCGGGCCCGAGCGCCGCACCAGCACCGGCACGATGCGTCGCGTCCTCTCTTCCGAGGGGGAGAGCCGCCGGAGGGGCGCGCTTCTGGCCCGCCCAGCCGCGCACGCTCGAGGAGTCCGGCCTCACCGCCAGCATGGTGGAGGAGCTCGTCCTCAAGGCCATCTTCTACGCGGGCGAGATGCGGGGCATGGACATCGCCAACCGCCTCAAGCTGCCCACCTCCGTGGTGGATGACGTGCTCGAGGGTCTGCGCCGCCAGAAGTACATCGACATCCGCGGCGGCGGCGGCTCGGGCCTGGGCAAGTCCACGATGATCTACCAGCTCACCACGTTCGCCACGGACGTGCTGCGGCAGATCCTCGATCGCAACCGCTACAACGGCCCCGCTCCCGTCACGCTCCAGGAGTGGATCAGCGCCGTGAAGAAGCAGACCATCCGCGGCAACCGCATCACCCGCCAGCGGATGGAGGACAAGTTCGGCGACCTCATCATCCGCGACTACATCTTCGACGGCATCGGCCCGGCGATGAACTCCGGACGCGCCATCTTCTTCTACGGGCCCCCGGGCAACGGCAAGACGGCCATCTGCCAGGGCATGGTCAACTGCTTCGACGGGGACATCTTCATCCCCCACGCCATCCTCATCGACGACTTCATCGTCCGCATCTACGACAACATCCTGCACAAGCCCGTGGAGGAGGAGGCCGGGGCCCAGTCCTACGACAGGCGCTGGGTGCGCTGCCGTCGGCCCCTCGTCGTCGTCGGAGGCGAGCTCACGCTGGAGATGCTCGATCTCGTCTACTCTCCCGAGGTCAAGTACTACGAGGCGCCCTTCCAGATGAAGGCCACCAACGGGATGCTCCTCATCGACGACTTCGGCCGTCAGAAGGTGGCGCCCAAGGACTTGCTCAACCGGTGGATCGTCCCGCTGGAGAGTGACGTGGACATGCTCACGCTGCACACGGGCAAGAAGGTGCAGGTGCCCTTCGACGTGTTCTCCGCCTTCTCCACCAACCTGGATCCGAGCGATCTCGTCGACGACGCCTTCCTGCGCCGCGTGCGCTACAAGCTCGAGGTGCAGCGGCCGGACGAGGATCTGTTCCATCAGATCTTCGAGGTGATGTGCCGCAAGCGTGGCGTGGACTACGACGCCGACGTCGTGCAGTACCTCATCGACACCCACTACACGCCCAACCGCCGCGCCTTCGCGGCGTGCCAGCCGCGCGACTTGTTGGATCAGATGATCGACATGGCGCACTACCACGGCGAGTCGCCCCGGCTCACCCAGGAGCTGGTGGATGCCGCGGTGCGCAGCTACTTCGTGCGCTTCGACAAGGACGGCACCACGGCGAGCTGAGCGGGGCCCCGGAGCGCCTGGAGCCTCAGTGCTCCGGCTCCGGCGCGGGCCGGGCGAAGGGCCCCCAGGGACTGGGCGCGAGCCACTCGCGCACCGTGTCCACGGGGACGTTGGACAGCACGTCCACGATGGACAGGCCCACCACGAAGCGCTCGCCGGGGCGGCCCTGGTCGTACGCGGGATAGCGGAACTTCTGCCACAGCAGGCGCACGTCGCGCTCCCGGAAGGGGCCCGGCCGCAGGTAGAGCGAGCCCACCGCCGAGTAGTACGTGTCCTGGCCGAGCTGGACGCAGTAGTCCGCCAGGCGCTCCGTCTTGTCCGGCAGCGAGCGCTCGAGGCTCGAGGCGAGCACCACGCGCGGAGACAGCCCCAGGGGCTCGGCGAAGAGCGTCATGCTCGAGAGCAGCGTGCGCAGGAGCGAGCCAGGGCCGCGCTCCTCGGCCGCCGCGGCGTAGAAGCGCTCCAGCCGGGGCAGCACCTGAGAGCGGAAGTAGGGCCTGCGGCCGTAGAGCATCGTCAGCGTGGCCGGTGCTTGCGCGTCCAGGGCTGGCTCGTGTCCACCACCGGGTCGCCAATGCGCGTGTCGCGGTGGGCGCCCTCGAGGGGAATCGTCAGCCACTGGTAGGCGGGCTCGGTGGGTGGGGGCAGGGGAGCGCCGGAGGGCAGGGCCACCCGCGCGCGGCGCTGCCAGCCCCGCCGCAGCCACTGCACGTTGTCCAACACCACCAGCGTGTCCGCCCGCGCGAGCTGCTCGTGGAAGTCCAGCCACGGCAGGTAGTGGGGTTGCTCGGCGACGAGGACTCGAGGCGGCACGCTCACGGCCGCCACTGTACTCAGTTGCGCGCGGACACGGGCATGCGCAGGCGCGCCACCACGCCGGACAAGTCCGTGCGCCACGGCCCGAAGCGCCGCCGCTCGTGCAGCTCCCCCACGCCATAGGCCAGCACCGGGCCGAGCTGGCGGGGCGCGGGTGACACGGGCGTGCGCACCAGCACCAGGTTGAGCCGCTCCTCCATGGCCGTCATCCCCAACGTCAGGCCTCCTCCCGAGGCGAGCGCCCCGCCCAGGCGGCGCGTCCACACGTCCACGTAGCCCGCGAGCAGCAGCTCCCGGTAGGTGGGCGCGCCCACCAGCCCCAGGTTCGCCGGCGAGTTGAAGTCCCCCACCAGCACCACCGGCAGCGTCTCGCCCCGCAGCGAGCCGATGAGCTCCTCGGCCTGCGCGAGCTGCACGCGCAGGCCCTCCTCGCCCGGCGCGGGCTCCAGGTGCGTGCTGACGAAGCGGTAGTGCTGCCCCTCCACCTCGGCCGCCACCGACACCCACCCGCGCGTCAGCTCCACCGGCGCCATGCGCGGCAGCTTCATCTCGCGGCGCGCCAGATAGTTGCCCGTGCGCACCGGCTCACCGTCACGTCCGAGCGCGCGAGGATGACGTCGAAGTCCGTCAGGCGCAGATCGTCGAAGGTCAACTCCCGTCCCCGGCGCAAGGGCACCTCCACGTCCGTGTTGCGCACCCGGGCGACTTCCCGATAATGCAGGCCCCGTGCCTCCAGTTCGCCGAGCAACAGGGGGAGCGGATCCAGGTAGGGCGTCCGTGCCGGCTCGGTGCCCCCGAAGAGCGCGTCCCCGGGGGATTGGAGCCTCAGCTCGGTCACCTGTTGCAGACCGATGAGGTGCGGCCGGGCGTATTGGATCTCGTCGGCGAGGGTCCGGGCGCGCGAGGAGGCGTCCGGTTGGCGGCCAAACAGCTCCGCCGCACGTGTGGGCACGTACGCCACGTGAGGGGCTTGCAGGACCCGCTCCCCGCTCAGCTCCGTGCCGAGGCTGCGCGTCATGACCGTCAGGGCACCCGGGACGAAGAGGACGGCGGAGGCGCTCTCCTCGCGCGGGTCCGCCGTCCGGGGTAGCGTCGACACCTGGAAGGCGCCGAGCACCATCATCGAGATCCCCACCGCGAGGATGTACTTCATTCTGTCACCTTCCCCCGGACCCGCCCCCGTCCAGAGCATGCACCGGCCCCCGTGGCACCAGCACTCACCGCGTGGGTCGGCTTGAGATAGGCCGTCCGGTCCGGGCGCGCAGGCGGGCCGCGTCCTTTTCCGCCGCCCCGCGTGCCCCAGTGCGTAGGAGGAGACGGCTCGATCGTCGGCCATAGAGCACTCGTGGGGGGGGCGGCTGGCTGGCGATCATCTGGGATCGACCAACGTCCACTCCCCTCGGACCGGAGAACGGGGGTAGGCTTGCGTGAAAACAGGGGACTCCCCCGGAATCCGGCACGCTGGGGTGGACGGCAAGGGCCTTACTCCTTCAATCTTCCGCTCTCCCCGGATTCGCCTCCGCTTCCATGCGCTTTCTCCTTCTCAGCCGCGACGGTGACCACCCCATCGGGTCGGAACTCGCCCAGATGGGGCACGAGGTCGTGGTGGCCTCGGGTCCCGAGGTGACGGCCGCCACCATCTCCCTGGTGGACGTCCTGGTGGTCGGCGCCGAACAGGTCCGCGAGAAATCCGAGTGGTTCACCCGCCTGCGCGCGCAGATCCGCGCCGCCGAGGTGTCCATGATCGGCATGGCCGCGAGCCTCGCCGATGAGGAGTTGTCCCCGCTGATGGAGATCGGCGTGGACGACTACCTGGTGGCGCCCTTCCACGCGGCGGACATCCGCGCGCGCATCACCCTGTTCGAGCGCCGCTGCTACGCCTTCATGCGCCGGCAGTCCCACGAGGAGTCGGCGCGCGGGGAGATCGAGCGGCTGGCGGCCATCATCCAGACCCAGAACGACATCGCGCTGGCGGGGTTGGATCTGGAAGTGGTGATGCGGCTCATCTCCGAGCGCGCGATGATCCTCTGCGGCGCGGGCGGCGCGGCGGTGGGCATCATCGAGGGCGACGAGATGTACTACCGCGTCTGCACGGGCTACTCGAAGCAGTTCGAGGGCGCGCGGCTGCCGGTGGGCAGCACCATGGCGGGCTCGAGCGTGCTGCGCGGCCAGGTGATGCGCACGGACGACGCCGAGCGCGACCCGCGGGCCAACTTCGACGTGGCGCGCCGGCTCAAGGTGCGCTCCATGCTCAACGTGCCGCTCAAGCGCGACAACCAGACGGTGGGCGTGCTGAGCATCGTGTCGCAGGTGCCCTATGCCTTCGTGGACTCGGACGAGCGCACGCTGGAGTTGATGGCGGGCCTGCTCGGCGCCGCCATGGGCAACGCCGCCGAGCACGCCGCGAAGCAGGCGCTGATGACGGAGGTGGCCTCCATCGTCACCGCGCTCCAGGAGAGCCAGCACCTCTTCGACTCCTTCCTCAACAACAACCCGGCGCTCGCGTACATGAAGGACGAGAGCGGCCGGCGCGTCTTCGTCAACGAGCCCTTCCGGCGCTTCTTCGCGCTGGCGCCCGGCACCGACGTGAGCACCATCCCCGACGAGCAGCTCATGCCGCCGGAGACGGTCACCCTGCTGAGCGAACAGGACGATCAGGCGTTCAAGTCCGGTCAGCCCTCGGTCTCCGAGAGCATGATCCCCACGCCCGATGGCGAGCCGCGGCAGTTCCTCACCTACCGCTTCATCGCCCGCGACAGCTCGGGCCGGCGCTTCCTCGGGGGCGTGTCCTTCGACATCACCGAGCGCAAGGCCGCCGAGGAGGCGCTGCGCCGCTCCGAGGAGAGCTTCCGCGCCCTCATCGAGGGCTCGCCCGAGGCCATCTTCGTGCACCGCGGCGGGCCGCTCTTGTACGTGAACCCGTCGGCGTGCTCGTTCCTGCGCCTCAAGGCCAGCGAGCTGGTGGGCCGCTCCCTGCTGGACTTCATCCACCCGGATGACCGCGCCGCCGCGGCCGGCACCCTGGATGGAGGCATGCTGCCCGGCCGTACCTCGCTGCGCGTGCGCGAGGTGCGCTTCCTGCCCCCGGACGGTGGCGTGCTCACCGCGGAGATCAGCAGTCTGCGGCTCGTCTTCGCCGGCCAGCCCGCGACGATCGTCAGCGCGCGCGACCTCACCGAGCGCAAGCAGATCCAGGCGCGGCTCGTCGTCGCCGACAGGCTCGCGTCGGTGGGTACGCTCGCGGCGGGCGTGGCGCACGAAATCAACAACCCGCTGGCCTTCGTCATCTCCAACCTGTCCTTCCTCACCGAGGAGCTGCACGCCATCACCGAGCTGCTGCCCCCGGGCCGCCTGAGCGAGCTGGAGGAGGTGCTGGAGGAGACGAACGAGGGCGTCAACCGGGTGCGGCTCATCGTGCAGGACCTCAAGACGTTCTCGCGCGGAGACGAGGAGCTGCCCACGGCGGTGGACCTGCGGCGCGTCATCGACTCGGCGCTGGCGCTGGCGCGCGGCGAGCTGCGCCACCGCGCCACGGTGGTCAAGGACATGTCCGACGTGCCGCTCGTGGAGGGCAGCGAGGCGCGCTTCGGTCAGGTGGTGCTCAACCTGCTCATCAACGCCGCGCATGCCATCAGCGCGGGTCAGCCGGACAAGAACGAGATCCGCGTGGTGCTGCGCGCGGAGAGCGACCACGCCATCCTCGAGGTGCGCGACACCGGGTGCGGCATGGCGCCCGAGGTGCTCAGCCGCATCTTCGATCCGTTCTTCACCACCAAGCCGGTGGGCGTGGGCACCGGCCTGGGCCTGTCCATCTGTCACGGCATCATCACCGGCTTTGGCGGGGAGATCACCGCGAGCAGCGAGGTGGGCAAGGGCAGCACCTTCCGCATCAGCCTGCCGGCCATCCGCAAGAGCAAGCTGAAGACGGCGTTGGGCGGGTAGGGCGCGGCGTCACACGTCGAGGCTGTCCCCGTCGAAGCCGCCCCCGTCGTCGAAGCCACTGTCGTCGAAGCCGCCCGCGTCCTCCTCCAGGCCCGAGGACTCCGCCTGGGTGGCGTCGAAATCGCCCGGCTCGCTCCCGTCGAAGCCGTCGAAGCCGCCGAGGAACTGGTGGGCGATCGCCGTGCCGATGAAGTTGCCGGCGATGCTCCCCAGCAGGCTGCCGGCCAGCATGCTTCCGAAGCCGCCGCCCCCGAAGGTGCGCTCCATGAAGCCCGGCTGGCGCAGCTCGGCGCGGGTCGCCATCCGCGCGAGCGCCCGGGGATCGGCGTCCTGGGAGGCCGGGCCCCGCTCCGACGGGGGCAGTTGCTCGCTCAGCTCGCGCAGGGCCCGGGTGCGCTGCTCGGGCGTGAGCTGCGCGAAGCGCTCGGCGTGAGCCTGCTCGATCGCCTCGGGAGGCGCCGTCCGCAGCAGATAGCGATAGCGGGCCAGCGCCTGATCATCGGCGGACCCCGCGCTCGCCGCGGTTGGCCGGGCCGAGGGGATCGAAGTTGAGGAACCCCGTCCGAAGATGCGATCCAGCAGTCCCATGGCAACGCTCCTGTGTGGCGGTGACAGGCCAGGGTAGGGTCCGTTGTCCCGGAGTGCCATGCCGTGGGCGCTGGATGCCAGGACGCGGAGCAGGCGGGCACGGGCCCTGTTTCCCGGAATCACGCCCTCGCCGGGGGGCGCTCCAGGCACACGGGCAGCATCAGGACGAAGCGGGCACCGCCCTCGGGGCGGTTCTCCGCGTGAAGCGTGCCGCCGCTGCGCGTGACGTACTCCCGGCACAAGGTGAGTCCCAACCCGGTGCCCTTGCCCGGTGGCTTGGTGGTGAAGAAGGGCTCGAAGAGCCGCGACAGCACCTCGGGCGGAAGCCCCGGGCCGTTGTCCTCCACCACCACCCGCACCCCGCCGTCCACCCGCCGCGCCCCCACGCCGATGCGGGCCGGACGCGAGGGCGTCATCATCTCCACCGCGTCCGCGGCGTTGACCAGCAGGTTCAGGAGCACCTGCACCATGTGCCGATGCCCCAGTTGGACCGGTGGCAACCCCGGAGACACATCCACCGTCACCTCGGCCAGGTTGCGCAGGCGCACCGACGCCAGCCGCCTCGCCTCGTTCAGCGCTTCTTCCGGTATCCCGGCTTCCTGCACGCCCTCGTCGCCGCGGGAGAAGCCGCGCAGATCCGTGACGATCTGCTCGATGCGCATCACCCCATGCCGGGTCTCGGCGAGCACGTCACACAGCTCCGCCCGGTCCAGCTCCGTGTCGAAGGCCTCGCCTCCCGCTCCAGGTAGTTCAGGTTGGATTTCACGAAGGACAGGGGATTGTTCACCTCGTGCGCCACCCCGGCGGCCAGCTGCCCCACCAACACCAGCCGCTCCACCTCGGCGCGTTCGCGCTCGACGCGCACCCGGCGGTGCTCGCTCTGCGTGAGCTGCTCCAGCGCGAGCAAGCGCTCCTGCTGGGCCTCCTTCTGCGCGTCCCACATGCGCCGGTAGGTGTGTGAACCAAACAGGGCCACCCCGGCGATGATGGCGAGGGCGAGCAGTTGCGGCACCATCACCTCCACCGGCAGGTGGGCCCTCGTGTCCAGGAACGCCACCGAGCCCAGCATGGCCGTGCCGCTCACCAGCGTGGGCCACCAGGCATCCGGGGTGAACATGGCGATGAGCAACGGCATGGCCGCGAGCGCCGGGAAGAAGGGACTGTTCAGCCCCCCGGTGAGGTGGATGAGCCACGTGTTGGCGAGGATGCCGATGATCCCCGCGCACACGCCCGAGACCTTCACCGGAATCCATCCGGCGCCCACGCCCGCTCCGAGCGCCACGAAGCCCACCGCCCAGGCGATCAGCATCGGCACGAGCCGGACATAGGCGGCGAACACCGGCAGGTGGAGGAGCACGCCGCAAATCAACAACAGGGCCGCGCAGGCGAAGTAGTTGTTCCTCCTCACCTGGAACAGGGTGCGCGGCGCCAAACCGTCTGACTTCATTCGGCGCCGAAGTCTACCACTTCCTGGACGGCGGGCGGTTCGAGGACGCGGACTCCGTTGAGTTCGAAGGTCCGAGCCGTCATGGGTGCTCTCCAGCGCGGAAGAGGGGGAAGAAGCTCCGGGGAGCCTTCTTCTTGCGCACGCAGCGGGTGGCCGCGTCCATATAGCAGGCGGAGAAGCCCCGGCGGCGTTGGCCCGTGCGGCTCGGCCCCGAGCGATGCCAGACGTAGTTGTGCAGCAACACCACTTCCCCGGCCTCCACCGGCAGGGCCACCCCGAGGCGCTCGGCGCCCCGCGCCGCCACCTGATCCGCGGGCACCACGCCTCCGAGCGGCGTGGCCAGTCCCCAGCGGTGGCTGCCGGGCACCACCTCCAGACAGCCGCCCTCCCGAGGTGCGTCATCCAGCGCCGTCCACACCTGGAGCTCGGGGTCCCGGGTGAGGCCCCACAGTTTGCCTCCATCCTGGTGCCAGGGCACCTCGCTGCCGCCGCGCTGGCCCTTGTGGAAGAGGATGGCCCGGTAGAGCGAGATGTCTCCGGGCGGCAGCAGCGCGCGGGCGATGCGCTCGAAGAGGGGGTTCCGCATCCACGCGAGGAAGCGTTCGTCCTTCTCCAGCTTCTCCAGCTTGCGGTAGTCCAGCGAGGGCCCCTGCCAGCCGAGCCCCAGCGGCGCGTCCTCGTAGCGCCCGGTGGGCGCGTCCATCTGCCAGAAGAAGCCCGGGTAGCTCACCCGGCCGAGCATCAAGTCGTCCGCGCGCTCGCGCAGCAGCTCGAGCCCGTGCGCGTCGAGCACCCGGCCCAGCCGCGCGTAGCCGTGCTCGGCGTAGTGCTCCAGCACGCCCGTGAGCTCGAAGGTCTTCGCGTCCACCGCCAGCATGTTCATCTCACGTAACTGGCGTCCGTGCCCTGCCACTCCCGGTGGAGCTCGTCCACGCGCCGGGCCACGTCCTCGGGCAGGGGCCGGGCGCAGGCGTCCAGCGCGGCGTCCAGGTGCTCCACCGTCCCCGGGCCCGCGAGCACCGAGTCCACCCCGGGCCGCCCCACGAGCCACCCATACGCGAGCTCCACCAGCGACAGCCCCGCCTGCTCGGCCACCTCACGCAGGCGCGCGGCCATGTCCAGCAGCCGGGGGGACCAGTAGCGGCCCTGGTACAGGCGATTGCCCTCGAAGCGCGAGCCCACGGCGATGGGGGCGCCCGGCGCGTAGCGGCCGGAGAGCAGCCCACCCGCCAGCGGGTTGAAGACGGTGGTGTGCAGGGGATGGCGGCGCGTGAAGGGCAGGTACTCCACCTCCACCTGCCGCACGAGCGGGTTGTAGAGCACCTGGGAGAGCGCCGGGCGGGGCATGCCGCGCGCGGCGCACAGCCCGTTGAGCTCGAGGATCTGCCGGCGGCGTGGTTGGACACGCCCCAGTGCCGCACCTTGCCCGCGGTGAGCAGGCCATGCACGGCCTCGAGCGTCTCCTCCACCGGCGTGGCCGCGTCCGGCGCGTGCAGGTAGAGCACGTCCACGTACTCCGTGCGCAGCCGCCTCAGGCTCTCCTCCACCGAGCGCACCAGATGCGCTCCGCCCAGGCCCTCGGGTCGGCCCCGGATGCGCGCCAGCCCCACCTTGGTGGCGATGCCCACCTGCTCGCGCCGGCCTCGCAGCGACGGGCCCAGCAGGCGCTCCGCCTCGCCGTGGTTGTAGGAGTTGGAGGTGTCGAAGAAGGGCACGCCGCGCTCCAGGGCGCGCTCCACGATGCGCCGGGCCTCGGGCGCGGGCGTGCGGCCTCCGAAGTTCATCGTTCCCACGGCGACGACGGCCGGGGGGGCCTCCACGCCGGGGGGACGGGGTTCGAGCCAGCGCGCGAGGGAGGACGGGAAGGTGACGGAAGTCATGGCGGGTGGCGCACGATAGTGAACGAGGGCCTTGCGGCGCCGGGAAAGCATCAGAATGGTGGGGTGCACATGCCCTACAGCTATCTCACCCGCTTCATCACCGCACCGGATGGTACCCGCGTCGCCTATCACACGCACGCGGCCGCCCAGGGCGAGCCCGCTTCGGACTTCCTGTCCCGTCCGGTCGTGCTGCTCACCAATGGCATCGGAACGACGGAGAACTTCTGGCGCCACCTCGTCATGGACCTGGAGCGCGACCACCGGGTGGTGCATTGGGACTACCGGGGCCATGGCCGGAGCGAGCTGCCCCCGGGGAGGACTACTCGCTGCGTGCCCAGGTGGACGACCTGGAGCGCGTCACCGAACAGGTGATGGCCGAGGGCCATGGGCGCCCGCCCCACCACGTGGCCTTCTCCATGGGCGTCCGGGTGTTGTTGGAGTTGTACCGGCGCCGGCCGGAGCTCGTGGCCGCCGTCTCGCTCGTGGCGGGGAGTCCCTCCGTGCCGGACCCGCGCGACTGGGTGGTTCCCCTGCCGGGGGGACAGGCCACCCTGGCGCGGGCCTTCGCGGGGTTGACCCCCCTGGTGCCCCGGCTCGCCCCCGTCGTCCAGCCCCTGGTCGCCTCGCGCTGGGCCTATTCGTTCGCCCGGGTCACGGGACTGTTACGGGCGCGGGCGCCTCGTGAGGAGATCCAGGTGTTCCTCGAGGCCCTGCGCCTCATGGATCCGCGCACCTACTGGCTGACGATGCGTGGGCTGCTCGAGGGGCCGCAATCGTGGGACGTGCTGCACACGCTCCAGGTGCCCACGCAGATCATCGCCGCCCAGAATGATCTGCTCGTGCCGCTGCGCGAGATGTCGCGCATGCGCGAGTACCTGCCCGGCGCGGACTGGGTGCTGGTGGAGGACGCGGGCCACGCCGGGCTGTTGGAGGCGGGCGAGGAGATCGCCCGATGCGTGCGGGCCTTCCGCCGGCGCACGGCGTGGGGCCCGCCTTTCCAGGCAGGGCGAGCGGGGCGCCGAGCGGGGCATAGAGAGAGCCTTGCCGGGCCCGGGCCGCTTGGGCAAAAAAGCCGTACCGTGCGGATCGTCTCCTGGAACGTGAATGGCTTGAGGTCGGCCCACAAGAAGGGCTTCCTCGACTGGTTGGCCGCCGAGAAGGCGGATGTGGTGGGCGTGCAGGAGGTGCGCGCCCGGGAAGAGCAGCTCCCCGAGGAGGTGCGCCAGCCCGAGGGGTGGCGCATGGCGCACATCGTCTCGGCGAAGCGTCCCGGCTACAGCGGGGTGGGGTTGTTCTCGCGCAAGACGCCGGACGACGTCGTGTCCGTGCTGGGCGTGGAGGAGATGGACACGGAGGGCCGACTGCAGGTGGCGCGCTTCGGCCGGCTCACCGTGGTGAACTGCTACTTCCCCAATGGCAACGGCAAGGAGCGCGACAACAGCCGCGTGCCCTTCAAGCTGGCCTTCTACCGCCGCCTCTTCGACTTCCTGGAGAAGGGCCTGCGCGACGGCGAGCGCATCGTGGTGGTGGGCGACTTCAACACGGCGCATCAAGAGATCGACCGGCGCGGCCCAAGGACAACCGGGAGACGAGTGGCTTCCTCCTGGAGGAGCGCCAGGAGTTCTGCCGCTGGCTGCGCGCGGGCTGGGTGGACACCTTCCGCCACTTCGAGAAGGGGAGCGGGCACTACAGCTGGTGGAGCCAGCGCTTCGGGGTGCGCGAGCGCAACGTGGGCTGGCGCCTGGACTACGCGCTCGCCTCGCCCGGGGCCATGCCCTACGTCAAGCGCGCCGCCATCCACCCGCACGTGCTCGGCTCGGATCACTGTCCGGTGAGCGTGGATCTCAGACCCCAAGGTCCGTCGCTGATAGGGCGGGGGGCACTCCCATGAATGCACTGCTCTCCATGTACGCGTGGTTGGAAACCGGCCTGGTGTCGTTGACGGGCTTCTGCATCCAGGCGCCCCTGGCGGTCATCACCTGGCCGTTCGACAAGCGCAAGGTCGTGACGGGGCGCGCCTTCCGGCTCATCGGCGTCACCGCCGCCCGGCTCAATCCCTTCTGGAAGTTCGGCATTCATGGCACGTTCGTGCGCCCCGCGCCCCGTACCGTCGTGGTGAGCAACCACGAGTCCAACGCGGATCCCTTCATCATCTCCATGCTGCCCTGGGAGATGAAGTGGATGGCCAAGGCGTCGCTGCTCAAGATTCCCGTGGTGGGCTGGAGCATGTGGCTCGCGGGCGACATCCCCGTGCGCCGGGGCGAGAAGGACTCGGCCGTGCAGGCCATGGGCATCTGCAAGCGCTGGCTCGACAAGGGCATGCCGATCATGATCTTCCCCGAGGGCACGCGCTCGAAGACCGACGAGCTGTTGCCCTTCAAGGATGGCGCCTTCCGGCTGGCCATCGAGACGGGCGCGGACGTGCTTCCCCTGGCGGTGAGCGGCACGCGCCGCGCGCTGCCCAAGCACTCCTGGCGCTTCGCCACCGCGCGCGCCCTGGTGACGGTGGGCACGCCCATCTCCACCCAGGGCATGACGCTCGCGGACCTGGAGCGGCTCAAGACGATGGCCCGCGAGCAGATCCTCCAGATGCGCGAGCAGTTGAAGCCGCTCACGAGCGCGGGTGACGCGCCCGAGGGCGAGCCCGCGCGGACCGCCGAGTCCCGCTAACGCGGGGGGTAAGCTGTTTTCCGCACGCCGCGATGCGGCATCACCTAGAGTGCGCGCCCAACCGGCTCCCGTCCCCCGCGGACGATGAGCCCATCCACAAGAGGTTGCATGGACGCGCCCGTGTCGTTCCGACTGAATCCGAAGGACCCATCCATCACCGCTCGTTACGCCGGGGGCAAGGTCCCCATGGCGACCCTCATCGAGGACTACATCAACCAGCGCCTCGACATCGAGGGGGACTTCCTCGCCTTCATCCGCGAGCGGCACAAGGTGGTCGACTACACCCCCGTCGCCGAGCACTTCAAGTTCCTCTTCACCCGCTTCCTGCCCGAGGTGCTCATCCACTCGCAGGAGCAGGACGTGCGCATCGCCCGCGAGCACTATGATCGCGGCAATGACTTCTTCGGCTGGTTCCTCGGCCCGCGGATGATCTACACGTCGGGCTTCTTCACCTCGCCCAACCAGAGCCTCGAAGAGGCGCAGGATCAGAAGATGCAGCTGGTGGCGGACAAGCTGCAGCTGCGCAAGGGCGAGCGCTTCCTCGACATCGGCTGTGGCTGGGGAACGCTGGTGGCCACGGCGGCGAAGAACCAGGGTGTCGACGCGACGGGTGTCACCATCGCGAAGCAGGGCGCCGCGTACGCCACCGAGCAGATCTCCCGCATGGGCGTGAGCGATCGCGCCCGCATCCTCACGCTGGACTACCGCGACATTCCCGCGGGGCCCTACGACAAGATCTCCTGCCTGGAGATGGCCGAGCACGTGGGCGTGAAGAACTTCCAGGCCTTCATGCGGCAGATCCACGGGATGCTCACCGACGACGGGCTGTTCTACCTGCAGATCGCCGGACTGCGCGCGAAGAAGGGCGCGCTGGGCTTCCACTTCGAGGATCTGGTGTGGGGCCTGTTCATGAACAAGTACATCTTCCCCGGCGCGGATGCGTCCATGCCGCTGTCCTTCGTGGTGAGCAACCTGGAGAGCGCGGGCTTCGAGATCCACAGCGTGGAGAACGTGGGCATCCACTACTCGCTCACCATCTCGCGCTGGTACGACAACTGGATGGCCAACCGCGCCGAGGTCGTGAAGACCTACGGCGAGTGGTGGTTCCGCACCGGCAGATGTTCCTGGGCTGGTCCGTGCAGATCGCCGCCCAGGGCTCGTCCACGTGCTTCCAGATCGTCGCGAACAAGAACCTGGATGGCTTCAACCGCATGCGCTGGGTGGGCGCCACCAACCTCGGCGAGCGCGACCTCAAGAAGTCCTGACGGACGCGCGGCGCGTGCCTACTTCGTCGTGGGCACGTGCAGCGTGAGGACGGGGCAGGGCGCCCGGAGACGACCCGCTGCGCCACGCTGCCCAGCAGCAGGCGGGGCAGACCCCGGCGCCCATGGGTGCCCATGACGATGAGGTTGAAGCCGCCCGACTCGGCCACCTGGATCACCGCCGCGGACGGCTCGCCCATCACCAGCTTCTGGGTGAGGGTGAGGGTGCCCACGCCCTGGAGGGTGCCGACGAAGTTCTCCAGCGACTGCCGGGCCGCCGCGAGCGCCTCCTTCTCCAATGGCTGGGGCGTCCAGCCCGGTGCGGCCACGAGGAGATCCGGCGCCACGTACTGGGGCGGCTCCCACACGTGCAGCACTTCGATGGCCGCGTTGAATGGCCGGCCCAGGTCGATCGCGTAATGGACGATCGCCTGGGAGCCCTCCATCAAATCCACCGGCACGAGGATGCGAGTAGGCGTGCTCATGGACGTCCCTCCGGGTGTGCCTGTCCTCCACCAGGGAGGGGCTCCTCTCAATCTAGTCCTTGGTACGACGCGGAGTGAATGCAATCTCGCCACTTTCGACAGGCAGGAGGACCTCCAGGCAGGCGGGGGCCTGCACCCGGGAGGCGAGCGCACTAGCTTTTCCATCTGCCCGAGCCAGAGAGGAGATCATGCGCCCACCTATCGATTCCGGCACCGTGCTCATCACGGGTGTCTCGTCGGGAATTGGCCGCGAACTCGCCCGTCAGCTCGCCAGGAGGGCGAGGACGCTCGTGCTCGTCGCCCGCAGCGGCGAGCGGCTGGAAGCCTTGCGAGAGGAGTTGCTCGCGCTCAATCCCACACTCGGAGTGTGGGTGGAGCAGTGTGATCTCTCCCAACCGGAGCACGTGGATACGTTGTTGGACTCGCTGCGCCGCAACCTCATCCGGGTGGACGTGCTGGTGAACAACGCGGGCATGGGGGACTACGGCCTGTACGAGCAGGAGAGCTGGTCGCGCATCCACCAGATGGTGCAGGCGAACATGACGGCGCCCCTGTTGCTGACGCACCGGTTGGTGCGGCGCATGGTGGAGCGCAAGCGGGAGGCATCCTCAACATCGGTTCGGGCGGGGGGAGCGTGTTCGTGCCGGGCCTGGCCGTCTATGCCGCCACCCAGCGCTTCCTGGATGGTTTCACCGAGGCGCTGCGGCTGGAGCTGCTGGGGACGGGCGTGGTGGTGACGCAGGTGGCGCCCGGGCCCGTGGACACCGGCGGCGACGAGGCGGCGCAGGCCCCGAACTGCGCGTTGGCGTCGTGGCTGCGCATCCCGGCGGCCCGGTGCGCGAGCGAGGCACTCGCCGGCTTCGAGCGGGCCGAGCCCCTGGTGTACCCCGGCCGGGCGCACCGGTGGATGATGCGGCTGGCGGCGCTCCTGCCCCGGAGGACGAAGCGGGCCGTGTGGCTGCCCGCCGCGAGACGGCTGCGCTACGGCACCGCGCAACTGGGGCCCGCGCACCCGGACTCCGCTCCGGGGCTGCTGCTGGCCGGTGGGCCCGGGAACGTGCGGGACGAGGCCTAACCCCTGGACATAATTGATTGCATGTATTGACTCGTACCACTGGTGCGGGTGGTGTGATGCGGCCTGGGTGCTCATACTCGCCAACGCACCTCGATTTCCGCGCGCCACAGGAGACATACATGGCGAAGCAATTCATTACCCAGGCCAATCCAATCGATCTACCCAATGATGAACGGAGGCAGATGTCCTCACTTCCCGTTTCACTCGGGCGTCTGATGCTCCCGGGGCTCCTCATGCTCGGAGCTTGCGTCAACCGTCCCACCAAGCAGGAACAACCGGCGGGCACCGAGCCCCAGAAGGTGCCTCCGGTGGCCAAGGCTCCCTCGACCGCTCTCCGCGCTCCGTGGTTCTCGTGCGGCGGCACCCAGAACATCCAGTTCGGCCCCAGCATCCCGCCGGATATGAGCAACGTCACCAGCCAGTTCGACGCGAACTGCTTCGCCTGGGCGGAGTTCATCGCCCTGAACTGGCCGGCCGCCGCCATGGGTGGAACGACAGACGCTTTCTTCGGCTCACCCGGCGATCTCGGAACGGTCCAATGGCAGACGTTCATGAGCAAGCAGCAACTCTTCTCGCCGGAGGGGGAGACTCCCCCTCCATGGGGCACACCACCAAGCATCTCGGAGGACTGTCTGGCCGAGGCGAACGTCAGCTCCCAGCAGGCCAAATCCATGCTGGCGCTGAACGTGGTCTCGAAGTTCGAGACCCAGTTCACCTCGGGGAGCGGCAATCAGGCGTTCCCGCTCGATCTCCCCTCATGGCTGGGGGCCGCCAATGGCACCAACGTCTGGTACGACGTCCGGGTCAGCCAGCCTGAATACGCGTACATCGCCGAGAAGAAGCTCTACAACGCGGCCAACCAACAGGCCCTGGTGGACGGGGGCACGGGGAGCCCCGTGGTGAACCCCATGGGCTCCCTGCAGTCGAATACCCTGGGTGCTATCGAGCTGAAGGCGGCGTGGATGGAGGTGCCCAATCCCCAGGACAGCCGGTGGAATGCGTACAAGCTTTCCCCAGCGGTGGTGGTGGAGCCAACGACCCAGAAGTGCCGGGCCACCACGGTGGCACTGGTTGGCTTTCATATCATCCACAAGACGGTCTCCCAGCCCACTTGGATATGGGCGACCTTCGAGCATGTGAACAACGCGCCCGATCACGGCGCGGATCCCGGACGACGAGCTGGAACTTCTACGATCCCCAATGCCAGCCGCGGACGATCGAGCTGGACGCGTCCTGCTCGGTGGAGGGTCGCACCTCGGTCACGGTGGATTGCACGCCGAACGTGTCCCCTCCCTACTGGCTCGGCGAGGGTTGCCCCGCTCCCGTCCCCATCCAGGTCACCCGGCTGACACCCATCGATCCGGTCGCGCGGGCCACCAACCAGACCATCCAGACCGCGATCGCCCAGAACTACCCGGACTCCGTCTGGAAGAACTACGTGCTGGTGAACACGCTCTGGTCCAGGACGCCAAGTCCAAATCCCACGACGCCCGTCAAGACCCCGCTGCCCTTCACCGGTGCGACTCCGCCCCTCAACGTCCCCGTCGCCAACACGACCATGGAGACGTACCTCCAGACGGGCACGCCGGAAGAGGCGAGCAACTGCATCAATTGTCACAAGAACGCGAGTATCGCCGGGGACTCGGGGTGGGCCGCCGACTTCAGTTTCCTCTTCGGACTGGCGAGCGAGTCGCCGCCGCCCGGCAAACCGCTGAAGCTCAGGAGCCTCGTACCGGGTAGACCGCAGAAGGTGGTGTACCCGCCGACGATGCGGCGGATTCTCCGCTGAGCGCCTCTCTCGACTTTCCCACGGTTGAGCGGGAGCGCAGCGCTCGTCCGAGACCAGACTCCATGCCGGTGCGTTCCTCGGGGAGAGGGGGCACCGGCCGGAGGATCTAGGAAATAGAGTAAACCCCATTTTCCCCGTCCTCAAGAAATAGTATCCTCCGGGCTCCCTGGAACCGCCGTGCGTGGGAGTCGAGTCATGCCCAATTTTCCGCTGATGGATGGCGATGTCCTGCTCATCAAGATTCATTCCGACGACAAGGACAAGCCCATCGATACCGCCATCCAGAGCGGTGAGTGGCTGCAGGAGAAGGCCTCCGGGGTCGCGATGGGGCCCCACGAGTCCCACGTGATG
Organism: Cystobacter fuscus; assembly: GCA_049060065.1. Classification (GTDB taxonomy): domain Bacteria; phylum Myxococcota; class Myxococcia; order Myxococcales; family Myxococcaceae; genus Cystobacter; species Cystobacter fuscus_B. The sequence continues at coordinate 4,537,491 of JBMEQP010000002.1, read as the reverse complement.
CTGTTTGTCGACTTGCGCAGCAAGCTCGAGCAGCAGATGGGGTCTGCCGGATTGATGCCAGGGCAGCACCACGCACACCTCATCCACATGGAGCCTGACGGCCTGGTGGGGTGTGAGCTCATGGCCCACAAGACGCACAAGACGCACGGCAAGGTCGCCCGGCTCCTGGGCCGGCCACCCACCTTCGACAATGGTGCCACGGAGGAACTGCTCGTCCTGCGCTGCAATGACCGGAAGCTGGCGGCGTGTGCCGCTCAGACGGCCGCGGACCTGTTCCTGAGCACGGGCAGCACCTACGACTGGGGCCACTATCGCAAGATGGGCGCCAAGATCACCACCCAGGGGGTCAACCAGATCGCCAACAGCAGGTTCGCCAACGCCGCCACGGAGCTCAGCTATCAGTGGACGGCGGCCAACCTCGCGAGCGAATTGAGCACGGGAGGCATGTCGGGCCTCATGGTGTCACTGGCCAAGGTGGTCGCGATGACAGCGGCCACCTATGTCACGAAGCAAGCGCTCTCCTATCTCGGAAAGCGCCTCGATGCGTACGCGACCGAGCAGACGAACACCACTCCGCAGCTGGCGGGGGACTTCGGGATGTTCGACCAGTTCCACAGCTACTATGACCGGGATGGAGACATGCACCTCGGCCTCACGACGGCCGAGGTCTGCTCGTCGTTCGTGATTCTCTGCTACCAGCTCGCCTACGTCAAACTGGTGCGGTACTTCGGCCACAAGCCCGTGTACTCGCTGGGGCCCCGGCGCATCCAGTCGCCGATGGTGATGAAGCACCTGTTCCTCCAATCCGGCTTGTTCCAGTCGATGGGGACCGTTCAGGCGGCGTACGAGGGCTCGCCGCTGCGCTACGAACTGGCCAACTACGGCGCCCTGCTGCAGCGCAAGCAGAAGACCTTCGATTTCTCGACCGTCGCGCGGAGGCCGGCGGAGTCGCCGTTCTGAGAACGTCCGCGATGAGAAAGGCCGCGGCGCGGACATACGAAAACGCCACCCGCGACGAACTGCCGCGGGTGGCGTTTTCAAGCCTTACGCCTGGGTGCGAAGTCACGGTCTGATCATCTCGACGGTGCATGGACGCGGATTGAAGTCCATGCACGCGGAGATGTCATTGACCCGAGAGGAAAAGGGAAGCGTCGCGGCTGCTCAGAACCGGGTCCACTTCTGGGCGGCCGAGCCGTTGCAGTCCCAGATCTGCACCGCGGTCCCCATGGCCGTGCCCGCGTTGGCCACGTCCAGGCAGAGATTGCTCCCCTGCGCGCTGCGCACCTCTCCGTTGCTGATCGTCCATTTCTGCGAGGCCGTCCCGTTGCACTCCCAGATCTGGACCCGTGTGCCCCACGTCGTCTTCCCGTCGGCCACATCCAGGCAGCGGTTGGGCGCGAGGATGCTGCGCAGCTCCCCACGGACGCTCAGGAACCATTCCTGCGCGGCCGAGCCATTGCACTCCCAGATCTGCGTGCGAGTCCCCTGCGCCGGGTTGCCGTCGACGATGTCCAGGCAGCGATTCACGGCCACCCCATTGCTGAAGCGGGCGCGCGGGCTATAGAGCGACTCCGCGCCACGGGTGTCCCCATCTGACAGCCCATCGCGCTGCCCGAAGTCACCTCCCCCATCCTTGCGGACGATGGTCGGCTGGCCATTGGAGGAGAAGGCGTAGGCGCCGTAGTGCATGATGGAGCCATAATCGTAGGGGCCCAGGTCCATGCCATCCGCCCCCTTCTGCGCGTAGGTCTTGAAGTTGTGCTCCGCTTCGGGCTGGACGTTGCCCCAATTGATGGTGATGTGGTTGTCCCGGTCGGCACGGCTCTGCTCGTGCCAGAGGCCCAGGGCATGTCCGATCTCATGGATCGTGGAGCCCACGCTGCATCCACCGCCCAGGTCCAACGTCTGCTCACCTCCCTTCCTGCCGACGGACGAGCTACAGCCAGAACCCGGCCGGAACCGCACGTAGTCCGCTTCCGTCGTGCGCGGCTTGAAGCGCAAGGAGGTCTTGGATTCCCAGTGGCGGATGGCGGACGTCACCCGGCTGCTGTCGGGCAGGGCCGCATCGATGACGTAGGGGACCGTGGCCCCTGGCCAACGGAAGTTCGTGTCCGACCGGCCCACGGACTGGCCGCTTCGGGTCGGCTCCTCCCCCAGGTCGAGCAGGATGTCCCCTCCAGTACGGCCCTTCCGTCGATCTTCTCGTAGGTGACCGTCTGGACCCCGCGTCCCGGCAACGCCACCCGGGCCGTCACCACTTCACCTGCCTTTCCGGGGAAGGCCTGCTCAGTCTCAGGGGAGAGACCACAGCCGCCCAGCAGCAGGACGCTCAGCGCGGAAGTACTCAAGCACAGACGGGCGAAGCGATGATGACGGCTCATGGGGGTTGTACCTTTTCGTGGCGGCTCGGTTCGGGTCGAGCGTGAAAGCACCCTGACAGGAAACCACAATAAATACCGCAATACTAGAAATACATGTAAGTCAGGTGCCAGAAAACTCGCGACCTATGCGCGCCGCACCGGACAGGCTCTCATTCTCCCATACGGCGAGAAACATGCGCAGCTCGTCCCACGAGTTCGTCGTACCCATACAAAATCGTACAGCCGCTGTACGTTGATTTCGATTCCGTTCCAGCCCCTCGTGGCTCATCTTGCCTCGTCAATGGAAAGGAATCTTCGAATGAAGAATCAACCTGGATTCACACGCCTCTCCTCGCTTCTCAAGACAACACTGGCCTTGTTCACGGCCCTTGCCTTCAATGCCCATGCGGCTCCCTTCGTTGACACCTTCGACCAGTTCAACACGTCGATCTGGAGCTGCGAGTACTCCTGCCCGACTGTCTCCGGCGGCACCGCGAAGTTCCAGGTGAAGAAGGGGATCGAACCCAACAACACGGGCTCCTGGTCGAAGATCCGCTACAAGCCCAAGCGCTTCACGTCGGGAACCTTCAAGGTGCGCTTCAACCTGTCGCACCGTCCCGAGGGGGCCGTGTGGTGGGGCATCGCGCTGTGGGACAATGGTCCCACCTCGGACAAGAAGAGCTTCCACGAAATCAACTTCGGCTACACGACCAACCAGTCGCTCTCCAACACGCAACTCCTTTTCGAGAGCGCGAAGCTTGGAAAAGCCTTGTCCCTGCCGATCGACACGGGGGTCGATCTCTACGACGGGCAATACCATGAGGCCTCGCTGGAGTACGATGCGGACCATGTCTCCCTCTTCTTCGATGGGAGGCTGCTGCGGACCATCACCGACAAGACCGTCATTCCCACCGACCCGATGGACTTCATCATCGGCCCGCGGCTCGTCACGGGCTCGGCGCCCCTGGTCAAGGACTTCACCGAGACCGTCGATTGGACGGAGATTTCAGACGTCGTGATGACGCCTTCGTTGCCGGACACCGACAACTCCCTGATCACGCCTGTCCAGAATGGCTCCTACACCCTGAATCAGGGCGTCCCCATCCGCTTCTCCGCCAGTCCCGCCGTGGCGCGCATCGTGTTGTATTTCTCGGACTCGCACGTGGATTTCGCCACCCTGTCTCCCCCGTTCACCCACACGTGGTATCCCCCACGGTGGGCAACCACGTGCTCAAGTATGAGACCTACGACAGCGCCCGGAACTTCCTTGGCCGCGGCACGCGAAACATCACGGTGACCAGCTCCTCCCAGGTCTCTTTCACGAGCCCCAGCCTGTACCACGACATCGTGCGTGGCACGCTCCACGCCGCGGTGATCGCGAGCGATCCCTCCCGGGGCACCCAGGACGGAGATGGCATCCAGAACGTGCTATTCGAGTTGATCAAGGACAACACCGTGGTGTCCTCCCGCCTGGAAGGACTGGCTCCCTATGACTGGTACCTCGACACGGCGACCCTCGCCAACGGCGTCTACACCCTGAGGGCAACGGCGACGAGCACGGCCGCCGCTGGCGGTGATGTGAACACCGTGTCGCTCCCCGTCTCGCTCCAGAACTGAGCGCACCACGGCGGGCCCGAGAGGGCGTGACGGCGGCTGACGTCACGTCGTCTGCCGCAGCCGGTCTCGAAGGTGAGCAGGTCGGGCACGAGCTGGCGGAGCGCCGCCACGTCGGCCCCGCCGGTCATGCCTCCGCGGTCGGAGAAGTCGCTCAGGCGGCGCAACATGTCGTTGGTGGCCAGCACCTCGGCCGGGAAGCGCGCGTAGCTGGCCTCGATGCCGCGGGCGCGGCCGAAGAGGGAGGCGATGGCGGGGCCCGTCAGTTCATCACCGACCAGCTCGAGGGTCCGGCCGAGGTGGCGCGCGGGGTCGGCGAACACGCGCGCCACCAGCCGGCCAATGTCGGCGACGGCGATGAGCTGGAGCGGCTGCTCGGGACGCATGCAGAAATGGAAATGACCCTGCGTCAGCCCGAGGTGGGGCTCGAGCAGCATCTCCATGAACGCCGCGGGCCGCACGATGGTCGCCGGCAGGCGCTGCGCCGGATGTGCTCCTCGATGCGCCACTTGCTCTCGAAGTGCCCGACCCCCGTGTCCGGCCCCAGCCACGCCACCGAGGAGTAGACGAGGTGCGCGACTCCCGCTCGGCCGGCGGCGTCGGCGACGGCGATGCCCAGGCGCTCCTCTTCCTCATCCGTAACGCCGTACTGCGGCTGGCCCGAGCTGGGCTGGACGCTGAAGACGCCATACACCCCCGCCATCGCCGCGGCGAGCGCGCCGGCATCGCCCATGTCACCCGCCACCAGCTCCACCCCCTCGAGCGCCCGCGCCCGCGGGCTCGCCGGATCGCGCACCAGCGCTCGCACCCGCCAGCCGTCGCGCACCAGCGCCCGCGCCGTCGCGCCCCCCTGCTGCCCCGTCGCCCCCAGAACCAGGATTGTCTTCGCCTCTGCCATGGTCGCTCCCTCGTGTAGTGCTAGGAACGGAAGGTGACTCCGGTTAAATACGGAGGAACCCTCCGGAAAATGCTCCGATTGAATACGGAGGGACCCTCCGGTTCGCAAGGGAGATGAACGAGATGGAGAAACGTCCCGAAGAGCGCCCCCTGCGGGCCGACGCCGCGCGCAACCGGGCGCGGCTGCTGAGCGCCGCCCACGAGGTCTTCTCCGAGCGTGGCGCCGACGCCTCGTTCGAGGACATCGCCCGGCACGCGAAGGTCGGCATCGGCACGCTCTACCGGCACTTCCCCTCGCGGGAGGCGCTGCTGGCGGCCTCGTGCGACGAGCGCCTGCTGGAGATCGCGCGGGCGAGCCAGTCACGTGAAGGAGAGGAGGGTGACGCGGCCGAAGCGCTGGCGAGCTACATCGAGCAGCTCGTCACCTCGGCGGGCCTCTACCGCGGGCTGGCCACCTCGATTGGAGTGGTGCTGCGGAGCGGCACGCCGGGCTGCCACGCGACAACGCAGGAGGGAGCGGCTGCTGGCCCGGGCGAAGCGAGAGCGCGTCATCAAGCGCGACGTCCAGCTCGACGATGTCGTCTGCATCGTCACCGCGGTCGCCCTGGCCGCCACGGGCGACCCGGCCCGCATCCGGCGCCTGATCGCGATGTTCTTCGACGGCATGAGGTGCGCCTGACCTCCGCTCTCGACAGCCGAGGCTATTCCTTTCCTGACATGGAATGACCCCGGCCTGCCACTCGCTTGCGGCAGGCCGGAGGCATAGGACCGGGCTCAGCGCGTCCAGAGAATGGACGAGGTCCGGTCGTTCATCGCATCGCCGATCCAAGTGCAGGCGGAACCGCAGTTTGCGACCGCCCCTTGGTAGTTGACGTGCTCATAGTGGTACGAGTTGTTGCACCCCGAGAACGCCTGGGCCGAGGAGATGATGTCATTCCAGTCCGAGGACAGCGACGGGGTGCCAAGATTGCTCTGGTAGCAGGAAGTCTCGCTGTAGAAGGTCAGCGAGCGACCACCGTAGTAGGCGTCCTCGTATTCAACGGCAATGAGATTCTGTGTGGGGGTCGCGTCCGGCGCCGACACCAGTTCCGGCGTGAGCTGGCCCGGAGTCGCATCGGGTGGCAGTTGGATGGCCCCCTGGGTGGCGAAGGCAATCGCCTCGGCGAACGAGGCAAAGCAGTCCAGCTTTGCCGGCGGCGGATTGAGGGGAGGCTCCTCTCCCGGTTGGAAGGCCACGGCCTTTACCGCGCAGTGCTGCACCTGGGCGGGCACAACACCGCTGAAGCCTGGCTGCGACTCTCTCGCTTCATCGAGGCCGCCGCAGCCCCCCAGCGCCAGAGCCAGACCCGCGAGCACCCCTTTCAACGGTAAGCTCCTCATGATGTGTCCTCCTCCTTGTGTGAGCAGGTTATTGGGCTCACGATGGAAAATTGGAGTTTGGTTGAGATGTCTTCAACCCGCCCGTCGGGGCAAGAGGATGAGGTCTAGAGCACCGAGAAGATGTCCCACGCGAACGTCCGGCTCTGTCTGTCGTTGGCATGCGGCCCGGGCCCTTCCTGGGCCAGGCCACCTGAAATGGTTGGTCATCGTCGCCATCCCTCCTCGCGAGCAGCGGCACCCAGGCAGGCGAGCCGCAAGAGCCAGTCGGCTGGTGGACGGCGAGCGGCTCCACGAGACAGGAGGGTGCGGCGAGCTCCGCACCCAGGTGAGGCCATCACCCAGGTGCGAGCCGAGCCACGCCCTCCGTCTCGGAGCGCGCGTGGCTCAGGGGGCGGGACGCAGCCGCAGGAGCTTGCCCTGGGAGCCGCTCTGGCCGTCCTGGAGCAGCCAGATGCTGCCGTCCGGACCCTCCTCGACCTCGCGGATGCGGCTGTTCATGCTCCACTGGTTGCCCTTGGTCGCCGAGGTGCCGTTCAGGTCGACGCGCACCAGCGACTGGCTGGACAGGCCGCCGATGAACAGGTCGCCCTTCCATTCCGGCCAGAGCTTGCCCGAGTAGACCATCAAGCCGCCGGGCGAGATGACGGGGTTCCACCACACCTTGGGAGCCTCGTAGCCGTCGCCCGCGCGGTGGTCGGGGATGTCACGGCCGTCGTAGTGGCTGCCGTTGGAGGCGTTGGGCCAGCCGTAGTTGAGGCCGGGCTGGATGAGGTTCACCTCGTCGCCGCCTTGGGGACCCATCTCCTGCTCCCACAGGTTGCCGCTCGCGTCGAAGGCGAGGCCGAGCAGGTTGCGGTGGCCATAGGACCAGACGGCGGGGTGGAAGCCCCGGGCGGCCAGCGGGTTGCCCGCGGCGGGGGTGCCATCGTCATTGAGGCGCAGCACCTTGCCGAGCGTGGAGGAGGGGTCCTGGGCGGGATCGAACTTCTGCCGCTCTCCGTTGGTGAAGAACAGCTTGCCGTCGGAGGAGAAGGCGATGCGGCCGGAGAAGTGGCCATCTCCGCTCACATACGGCGTGGCCCGGAAGATGACCTGCACGTTGGCCAGCGAGGGCGAGGTGCCGTCGGTGAAGGTGCCCCGCGCGAGCGCCACGCCCTTGCCGCCCGAGCGCGACTCGGCGTAGCTGAAGTAGACGAGCCGGTTCTGCGCGAACTGGGGATGGAGCACCACGTCCATCAGTCCGCCCTGACCCGCGCTGGACACGGGGAGCGTGCCGGTGACGGTCTTGCGCTGCGTTCCGTCCGCCGAGACGAGGTGGAGCGTTCCCGCCTTCTCGGTCACCAGCATCCGGCCGTCCGGCAGGAAGGTCATCGCCCAGGGCGAATTGAAATCCGCGACCTCGGTGATGGAGAAGCCCGCGGCGATCGCCTCGGAGCGGCTCTCCGGGCTGTCGGACTCCAGGTCGCGATTGTCGGGGCCCGTCCCGTCGCTGCAGGCGGCGAGGAAGGCGAGGGAGAGCAATGATGAACGAAGCGATGGCATGTAGGAAACTCCCGCAAAGGTGGAGAACCAAGTTATAACGGACCCGCACGCTCCGTGAGTGACAAAGACGCCAATCGCCATCGAGACCACACACGGTTGAACAGCCGACACACGGCCATGACCTCGACCGCTTCGTGCTCGCCCAGGACGCCCCCCTTCTTGTTCAACCCCGAGGTAGCATTCCATGCCCGTGCAATCGATTGACATCCAGACCGCCGACGGAACGATGGACGCGAAGCTGTTCTCCCCCGAGGGACAGGGCCCGTGGCCGGGCGTGGTCATGATCTCGGACGCCGGGGGCACCCGTCCCGCGTTCGAGGCGATGGCGCAGCGGCTGGCGTCGGAGGGCTACGTGGTGTTGCTGCCCCACGTCTACTACCGCGAGGGCCGCGCGCCCCTGCTGGGGCAGGGCTCGATGGCGGACGAGTCCTTCCGCCAGCGCGTCTTCGCGCTGCTCGCCACCCTGACGCCCGAGCGCATCCTGACGGATGCCGCCGCGGAGGTGGGCTTGCTCACCTCGCGGCCCGAGGTGAAGAAGGGAGGCATTGGCGTGGTGGGCTACTGCATGGGCGGCGCCGTCGCCATGCGCATGATGGCGGGCTTCCCGGAGCAGGTGGCCGCGGCGGCCTCGTACCACGGCGGACACCGGCCACGGATGACCCGCGGAGCCCGCACCTGCTCGCGGACAAGCTCCGGGGCGAGCTCTATTTCGGCCACGCCGACAAGGATGTCTTCATGGAGGCCGCGTCCATCGCCCGGCTGGAGGAGGCGCTGAAGAAGGCGGGCGTCACCTTCCAATCCGAGCTCTATGAGGGCTCGGGCCATGGCTTCGCCGTGAATGGCTCGCCAGCCTTCACCCCTCAGGCCTCCGAGCGGCACTGGAAGACGATGCTCGCGCTGTTCGGCCGCACCCTGCGTGGCTGAGGCGTCGGGTGGCCTTCATCGGCTCCCGGTGGGGGCCGGCCCAGGTCGCGCGGAAGACCACGAGTACCTGGGCATCGGAATGCACCACCTTCAACCACCGACAGGGATGTACCGGAGCGGCAGCGCGACGGGCCCACGTGTCGTGAGCGCACACTGGTATTGAATGTTCCCCAGGAGCCGTTCCACCCGCTGGAAGCGCGCGAGCACCGTCTCCAGGACGATCCGCACCTCCATCCGAGCGAGCATCGCACCCAGGCAGAAATGAGCGCCTTGTCCGAACGCGAGGCCGCCCTGGGAGCCCCGGTGCAGGTCGAAGCGATCCGGATCCGGGAATTTCCGCTCGTCTCGATTGGCGGAGGACATGAGCGGGAACACCATCGAGCCTTGCGGAATGGTCACTCCCGCGAGCGTGACGTCGCTGGCCGCGAGCCGGGGAACCCCCGGCGCCACGCCGTCGTAGCGGAGCATCTCCTCGATGAACGACGGAATCAGCGAGGGCTCGGCCCGCAGGTGGGCCATCATCTCGGGATGGTCGGCGAGGAAGAGGAGCGAGTTGCCGAGGAGGTTCGTGGTGGACTCCAGTCCGGCGATCAAGAGGAGGATGAGGAAGTCCTTGATCTCTACGTCCGTCAACCGCTGTCCCTCCACCTCCGCGCGCAGCAGATCGCTCACCGTGTCGTCCGCGGGCGCGCGGCGCCGCTCTTCGATCACCTTCCCCACATACTCCGTCAGCTTCGCGATGGTGCCGCGAATGCGCTCGGCGGCTTCGGGGGACGCGGGGGTGGGAGTGATCGCGACGATGTCATCGGACCACTGCTTGAAATAGGGAAGGAGCTGGTGATCGAGCCCGAGGATCTCGCTGATGACATACGCGGGCACGGGCAACGCCAGCGTCTGGATGAAGTCAGCGCCGTCCACGAGACCGCTCGCGAGCCTCTCGGCGGTGGCCCGCACGCGTGGCTCCAAGCGGGCGATGGTGGCGGGTCCGAACGCACGCAGCAGCAGGGCACGCAGCCGCGTGTGCTGCGGCGGATCCCGGGTAATCATTGAATTGGCCATCGGGTTGTAGCCCACCCAGGCCGGCTGCCACGCCACCGTGAAACCCGACGACGAAAAGAGGGAAGGGTTCTTGAGAACGAAGAGCACGTCCTCATAGCGGGACACCGCCCACATGCCATGCGGCTCGACCTGACACACCGGGCTCAGGCGCCGCAGCTCCGCGTAGTAGGGGTAGGGATTCGTGAGAACTTCGGGTGACATCAAATTGATCTGAGTCATGGCGTTTCCTCGGGATGTGCCTGACCGATTCCACCTGGTGGCGGGACGGGCCAGGAACTGAATGTAGGCGAATCCATTGGTCAGGGGCTCGCCCAGCGCGCGGGGTGTTGAGTCCCAAGCCCTCACGCGGCCTCAGAAGCCCACGATCCTTCGCTCCGTTGACACTGCCATGCGGCACTCAAAGTTCGCGGTGCGCGTAAACAAACATCGCCTCGCCTAAAAACTCTACGAGGCGCGGGTGGTAGGCGTCGTGGAACGCCTTCATGGCAGCGTTCTCCGCATAGAAGAGCGCAGTGCCCACGTAGGCCTGCCGCGACGCGGGTAGAAACGGGCCGCGATGGCGTAGTGCCGCGCAATCAGCTGCTGGACCGCGGGTGAAGACGGCTCGCTGTGGTCAATGAGCGGTGCCAGGTCACCGTAGAGGCGTTGGAAATCTTGGTGCGCCTGAGCCTTGTCTACGTGGGCCCATTGGTCGGTGGCGGTCAGCGATGCAGCCTGCTCTCGAGCCTGTGCATCGCGGCATTGCTGAAGGTATTCGGGGGAGCGCTGAGCAGTAGAGTCATGGCCGCCCAGCGTAGTCGGTTCCCCGGAACCGGCGACAGTGGAAATTGAACGGCGGGCGGGCGCGGGGAGCAGTTGCTGGGCGCGCTTCAGCGTTGCCGCCATCCGATTGGTTGACTGGCGGTGGTGCTCACCGCGCAGGTACGCCGGTCACTCGCTGCAGCAGCGGCTGCGATGGCTACCCGGCATCCGAGCGCTTCGGGAGCACGACCACGAACTCGGTGGACTCGCCCTCCACCGAAGAAAACTCCAGCTTCCCGCCGCAGCCGGTGATGATGTCGTAGCTAATGGACAGACCCAGGCCGGTGCCCTCCCCCGGCGGCTTGGTGGTGAGGAAGGGGGTGAACATCTTTTCCCTCACCACGGCTGGGAGGCCTCCACCGTTGTCGCGGATGCGTATTTCGAAACACTCCTTCAGGTTGTGGGTCCTCACCTCCAGCAGCGGAAGGAATCCCTGGCCCGCCGCAGCTTGCCGGGACTCGAGCGCATACAGGGCGTTGCCTACCAGGTTGAGGATGACGCGCCCGATCTCCTCGGGTGCCACCAGCGAGTCGCCAATGGACTCATCATAGTCCGCCTGGAGCTTGACGGCGCTCCGCATTCCCCCGTTGCGCGCCTTGTACCCGCTCATGGCGAGGTGGACGTGCTCGCGCACCACCGAGTTGATGTTCATCTTCCGGCCCATCCGGGGAACGGACCGCGCGTGCTCCAGCATGGCCCGGATGATCCGATCCGCCCGCGAGCCGTGCTCCCGGGTTTCTCAGCGCTTTGCGCCACGTCTCCGAGCAGTTGCTCCACCACTTCGGGCCTCGCCTTCTGTGGCTGCTGTCGCTGGTGCTCCAATTCCTCCCGGAGTTCCGACACCAGAGACACCGTCAGCTGGGAGAAGTTGTTCACGAAGTTGAGCGGGTTCCTGATTTCGTGAGCGATTCCCGAGGTGAGGCTGCCCAGCGACGCCAGCTTCTCCTGCAAGATGAGTTGTTTCTGTGTCTCGCGCAGGCGCTGAAGGGCTTCGGACAGCTCATGGGTCCGAGCCTTCACCTTCATCTCCAGCGTGTCGTAAAGCCTGGCGTTCTCGAGCGAGATGGCGGCCTGGGCCACCAACAACTCCAACACGTTGCACCGTTCCGGAGTGAAGGCGTTGGCCAGCAGCTCATTCTCCAGGTAGAGGATGCCCGCCTGCTTCTTCTGATACAGGATGGGCATGCACAGCACCGACCGGGGCTTGCGCGCGGCGATGTAGGGATCCGAGCGCAGGGAATGGTCCGAGGACGCGTCTCCGAGCACCATGACTTCCTGGGTCCGCTCGACGTAGCGCACGATGGATTGGGAGAACTCGACCGGGGCCTGCGCCGGGCTCTCGTGCAGCGTGATGGAGAGCTCCTCCGCGGCCTCGGAGCGCTTCGCCACGGCTACCAGTGAGCGCTCTCCCTCGAGCATCAGCAGGCCCCAGCGCGCCCCCGCGTTCTCCACCACGATGCGCAGCAACTTCTCCATCAGGTCCTTGAGGACCATCTCCTCGGAGATGGCCTGCGAGGCCTTGAGGATGCTCAGCAGATCCAGGGAGTGCAGACCCCGCGTGGACTTGGACTCGGAGGAGGTGTGCCCCAGGGACGAGTTGTGCGTGAGGGAGGAGGAGGTCAGCGGGCTCCCACTCAGCGCCAGCGCCAGGGGGCGCAGGTCGGGAAAGGCCCTGTCCAGCTCCCGCACCTTGGCCTCGGCGCCCCACACTTGGTACAGGTGGCGGGCCTTGGCCATGAAGAAGCGTGCCGCCTCATGCTCCTCCAGCCCGCGCAGGAAGGAGGCGAAGCGCTCCGTCGCCAGCGCCTCGTCGTGGGGCAACTGGTGCTCCTGTGCCAGAGCCATGGCACAGTAGAACCGCGCGCGCGCCTTCTCCGTTTCTCCCTCGACGCGGCTCTGCTCCGCCAGGAGCAGCGTGTACCGGGCTGCGTGATTCATGGGCGCGTTCTCGGCCCACACCTTCACTGTCGCCAGGTTGATGGAAACACGCTCGCGCGCCCGCTCACGCTCCTCGGGGGAACAACCCGCTGGCTGGAGCGCTAGGTGCGCGAGCGCACCGAAGAAGTGGTAGAGGAGGAGAAAAGAACTGCCGGCCAGAGTGGCCATCTGGATTTCCGGCATCGCCGCCAGCTGGGCCGCCTCGTCGTAGCGCCCCATGAAACCGCAGAGCATCAGCCTGTTGAGAAGTGCCATGGCCGTGATGACGCTATCGCCAGTCTTCGCCTCCAAATGCGCCATCTCCACCTCATCATAGACAGCGCCCACCAGCCGGCAGGGCTCCTCTGAGAAACCCCTCAGGTTCTGCACGGCCCGGTGCACGAGGCTCACTTGATGGCGAGCACTCTCAAGGTTCATTTGCAGGAGGACACCTGTCCACCGGGTCGCGCTCGCATCCACCTCTTCAAGTGGATGCCCGAGGAGGAAGGGAGTAATCACGAGACAGGTAATCAGCCACCCGGCTGTCTCGATATCCCCCACCTCCAGGGCGATCGGGTAGGTCTCCTGAAAGCCGCGCAGGCACTCGCGCAGGCTCCCCTTGAAGGCTCGGGGGAACATATTCCACATGAAGAGCACACGGGCGGCGTACTTTCTCGCATTGTATTGCTCCAGGATGTGAAGCGACAGCCTGCCAAACGCATAGGCGGCGTCGAACTCCCCCTGGGCGGTCAGGACGGCCGAGTAACTGATGTAACTGTATGCGACGCTCCCTTCGTTCCCATGCTTCAACGCCAGGGTAATCCGCCGGAGCATGGTGACGACGAAGAGTGACTTATCCAGGGAGTGCGCGCTCATGTTGATCCGGTTGAGCACCTGCATCGCCGCGAGCAACCGTGGCTCCGTCATGGGAGGCAGGAAGGCGATTTCCTCGATGGAACGCCCCCCCAGGGCGGCCGTGAGCTCCGCGGACGCGGCGGCGATATGCTCAGGGGTTACCGTCCTTGGGAAGTCGATGCCAAGCTGCGAGAGGAGCTCCAGCCCGCTCTCAACGGACTCCTTTATTTTTTGATTGACCCTCAACCAGGAGCATTTGATTTCGTAGACCTGGATTTTCTCTAACGGTTCCCGCGCGTGCGCGAGCACCTGAGCAATGTGGTACTCCATGCCTGCAACATCCCCACTCAGAAGGCAGGATTCCGCCACCTGGGTGTGTAGCTTGAGCGCCAGCTCATAGCAGCGCCGCCAGCCATCCCCACCCAGCAGCGCGATGCCAGTCAGCAGGTATTCCCTGGCGGCAACCTGCGCGGCGGAGACCTTGGCCTTGTGGCCAGCAGCCAAGTTGAGCTCCGCCAGGTCGTCGCGCTCCTGTTGGCCGCCCAGCAAGGGCGCGCCTCGGTTGAGGTGGCCCACAATGGCGAAGAGTTTCTCATCGCGAGCCTCGGGCTCCAGCGCGGAGAGCATAAGCTGGCCGATCATCAGGTGGACGCCGGGACGCTTTCCCTCGGGAATCAGGGAATAGGCGGCCTGCTGCACGCGGTCATGGAGGAAGCGGTAGGACACCTGCCAGAGGTCGAGCGCCGCGACCGACTCAGACCCGGTGTCGCCTCGCGTGGCGACCAGTTGCTTGGCAGCGAGGACATCCTCGATGAATTTGTAGGCCTCCCCCATGGGGAGGATCAACCCCTCCTGGAGCGCCCCCAGAGCGCGCGTGCGGTGTCCCGTAGCGAGCGGGCCGCGACAATGGAGAGCGTCTTCAAGTCGAAGGTGTTGCCAACACAGGCTGCGAGCTGGAGCACGTCCAACGTCTCCCGAGGCAGACCCTGGATCTTCGCCGCCATCAGCTCCACGGCATTGTCGGACATGGGCGTGTGGGAAATGCGCTCCATGTCCCACGTCCAGCGCCGGGCCTGCTCGTCGAAGGCAATCATCCCCTGGTCGTGGAGGAAGAGCAGGAATTGCCCCTGGAAGAAGGGGTTGCCCTCCGTTTTGCGCAGACACAGTCTGGCCAGCGGCTCGACCTGGGAGGCTTCACGGTTGAGCGTATCCACCAGCCACTGGATGCAGTGTTCGAGCGACAGCGGAGCAAGGGTGAGGGTGCTGAGGGCGGCGCCCGCCTTGCGCAGCTGCGCCACGGTGGTGACGAGCGGATGGGTGTCTGAGACCTCGTTGTCGCGATAGGCGCCGATGACCAGCAGATGATGGGTCGCCGGGTCCGACAGCAGCCGCTCCATCAGTTGGAGCGAGGGGAGGTCCGCCCATTGCAGGTCATCCAGGAAGATGACGAGCGGATGCTCGGGCGCGGCGACTGTCCGCACGAATCGCTCGAAGGAGAAGTTGAAGCGGTTGCGCGTCTCGGTGGGCGGTAGCTCTGGGAGGCGGGGCTGCCGCCCGATGATGAGCTCGAACTCAGGGATGACCTCGCAGATGACGGCGGCGTTGGATCCCAACGCCGACAGTAGCCGCTCCTTCCAGCGCGCCAGCTGCTCTGCGGGTTCGGTCAGCAGTTGACGGGCCAGCTCCCGGAACGCCTGAACGAGCGAGGCGTAGGGCACGTTGCGGTTGAGCTGATCGAACTTGCCGGAGATGAAGTACCCGCGGCGCTCGACGATGGGCTTGTGCACCTCGTGCACCAGGGCGCTCTTCCCTACTCCCGAATAACCCCCGACGAGCACCAGCTCCGTGGCCCCCGAGGCGACCCGGCCGAAGGTGGCCAACAGCTCGTCCACCTGCCGCGTGCGCCCGTAGAGCTTCTGCGGCAATTGCAGGCGCTCGGAGAAATCCTCGCGTCCTATCTCGAAGGCAGGAATGTACCCCTGGCCGCGCAGCGCCTCCTGGCAGTGTCTCAGATCCGCAGTCAACGCGAAGGCGCTCTGGTAGCGGTCCTCCGCGCATTTGGCCAGCAGGCGCATGATGATATGGGAAAGCATCACCGGCAGCCGCAGAGCCAGCACGTGGGGCTCCACGGGGCGGCGGGCCATGTGGCAGTGCACCAACTCCATCGGGTCCGACGCGGCGAAGGGCAACTGGCCGGTGAACAGCTCGTACAACGTGACACCGAGCGAATAGAAGTCCGTGCGGTAGTCCACGGGCCGGTTCATCCGCCCCGTCGCCTCGGGCGAAATGTAGGGAAGTGTCCCCTCGAGCACGTGGGGGCTGAGGACGGAGGGCGCCTCTCGCGACAGTTCCGCGGCGATCCCGAAGTCAATGAGCTTCAACTCATCCGTGTCTGGGTTCCAGACAATGTTGGAGGGGTTGAGGTCCTTGTGGATGACCTTGCGACGGTGGACACGCCCCAGGATGTCGGCGAGCCGGATCGCCGTGCCCAATGATTCGTCGAGTTTCAGCTCGAGCCGGGGCCGAAGCAGCGCGAGCGAATGAGCCCCGAAGTCCTCGAGGACCATCGCCGGGCTCGTCCCGAATCGCTCAAGCCCCAGGACCTGGATGACCCCGTCCATGGCGAGCTCACGGGTCACCCGGTACTCACGGTGCAGCCGGACGAGTTGCTGCGCGCCGGGCAGCTCCGCGTTGAGCACCTTCAGCACGACCGGCCGATGATCCACGTCGCGCGCCGCTCGGTAGACAATGGACTTGGAGCTCGTGAACAGCGTTTCCCGGAGGGTATATCCTGCGATTGGATTCATGGCTCGGCGTCCGTTGAGGCGGCAACGCCGGGTACGCTACCCGGTCCGTCGCCGCCCGTCAGCACCGTGCCCTCGGGAGCACTCTTAATAAAGGAACGAGCGCACAGGAGCATCTGCGACCAGCCCATGCAGTTGCCGTAGGAGCTCTTGAGGCTCTCCGGCGTCTTGCGCCATCCCGACTCGCTGATGCGCACCAGCGTCGCGTCGCCGCCGAGCGACTCGAACTCCATACGGACTCGGGTGTGGTAGTCGCCATCGTCAGCCCTCCACTTGCGCTCGATGAATCGATTGCGCTCCGCCTCGTGCACATGCACGGGGAACGCGCCGGGAAAGTCGACGAAGTCCTCGTGACCGTCGAGTCCTCGTCGAGCTGACCGCTCGCTCCGTTGGTCGTGAAGTAGCCGCTCAGCTTCTTCGGGCGCATAAAGCGCCCACCCGGCCACGCCACCCTGGCAAGTACCGTCAGAACGCCAAGCGCAGCCACTGGGTGCGACCCAGGGCGCACAATGAACGAAGGGCAAACGGTCCTATTTCGGCGGTCGAATCACTGGCCTTCGGCCAATCGTCACCAACGACAAGATTCCTGCCAAGGCTCGGTGTGCCTCTCCCTGCATGCCTACGACAGGCAGGGCCTGGAGCGGCTCACGTTCCCCGGGCTCGCTGACGTCTTGCATCGGAGCTCCTCCTCGCTGAGCATCGGTTCGTGTCTCCACGCCCCTCTGGTTCTCTACCGCCTCGCGTCCTGGCCGACGTCTTCGCACGCACGCGCGTCCATGATGGGGCGCTCGTGCTTGGCGCCGCGCTGTTCACCGCGTTGCTCGCGCAGGTCGCCATCGAGGTGCCGGGCTCCCCGGTGCCAATCACGGGCCAGACGCTCGCGGTCGTCCTCATGGCCGCCGCGCTCGGGCCCGTGCGTGGCATGGCCGGACAGCTCGCCTACGTCCTGCTCGGGGCGGTGGGACTGCCGTTCTATTCCAAGGGGGCCAGCGGCTGGGCACAGGTGCTCGGGCCGACCGGCGGCTACCGGTGGGCTTCATCCCCGCGGCCTTCCTCGTGGGCCTCGCGGCGCGGCATGGCTTCGACAGGGTGGCATGGAAGGCGGTCCCGCTCTTTCTCGTTGGCCAGCTCGTCATCCTGACCATCGGCGTGCCCTGGCTCTGTATAGCGGCCCCGCTCGACCTCGCCACGGCCCTGCACAAGGGCTTCCTGCCCTTTCTCCCCGGTGGGTTGCTCAAGGCAACCCTCGCCGGCCTGTGGATGCCCCTCGCCTGGAGGCTCATCCAGCCTCGCGAGCCATGAAGGTGCGCCTGCCCCATCAACCGATGAGCGCTCGCCCAACCCCCACCGTTCTTCTCTGGCCTCACCGAGCCTCACTGGTTTCTCATGGAGACTTCCATTAGAGAGTGCACGCATGAGCAAGTGGGGGAGTGCGACAGTCAGCGGATTCGTTTTCGTGTGGGCCCTGGTGGCATGTGGCCGCGTGGAGCCGCCCGAGCCGCCCGCGCGGCCAGAGCGGCTCGTCCGAGTGGAAGAAGCCCCCGGGGACTTCCTGCCCGCTGGGGGGAACGGTCATCCACACCGGTCACGATACCAACCAGGATGGGCATCTGGCCGATGAGGAAGTCGAGGAGACACGCTACGCGTGTCAGCAACCCGGACAGCGCTCCCGGATCGTCCCCGAGCCGGAAGGAGCCCACTGTCCCCATGGCGGCACGGCGCTGCTGACGGGCCCGGATACGAACGGCAACGACGTCCTGGACCCGGGGGAGGTCACCGCCACCGAGTACCTGTGCCACGATGCCGACCCCCAGGCGTTGTTGCGCATCGAGGAGGAGGCTCCGGCCTCAACTGCCCGGCGGGCGGACGGCGCATCCTCAACGGATTGGACCGCGATGCCGACGGCGTGCTCGATGATGGGGAAGTCCTGAGCACCCAATACGTGTGCGAGACGCGAGAGCTCGTGCGGGTGGATGCCGGGCTGGCGGGTTCCAACTGCCCTGGAGACGGTGCGGCGGTGCGAAGCGGCCCAGACACCAACGGTGACGGCATCCTCCAGGATTCAGAGGTGACGAGGACCGAGTACGTCTGTGACCAGGTGATCATCGGCGATGTGGAAATCAACTCGCAGTTGGAACTGCTGGCGCTCGAGGACGTGGCGGTCATCACCGGAAGCCTGGTGATTTCCTATACGAACAGCGTCGTCAACGTGGACCTTCCGGCGTTGAGGTACCTCGGCGGCTCTCTCACGCTGGATTACCTGCGCGAGTTGCGCAACGTCTCGCTCCCGGCGCTGGAGAGGGCCGGCGGTTCCATCGAAATCTCCAGCAGCCCGAAGCTGGACCGGGTGGACCTGGGTGGTCTGCGCGATGTGCGTGGGGATCTGCGGGTCTCCAGGAACTCCGAATTGGTGGTCATGGAGTTCGCATCGCTCGAGAACGTGAGCGGCGACATCTGGGTGAACGAGAATCCCAAGCTCTTGGTGTTCGGTCTTCCCCGCCTGCGCCAGGCGGATGACATCGTTCTGTGGAACGTGGCCTCGAGCCTGATCGAGCTTCCCTGGCTGGGGCGGGTCCGCTCGTTCTCCATCGCCGACAGTGCCGCCACGGAGGTGCACCTCCCCGCGCTCAGCTATGCATGGGAGAACCTGGTGATCGCCAGGATGCCTCGGCTCCAGCAGTTGGACTTGCCCGTGCTCTACCATGTTGGAGAGAAGTTCATCGTCCGCGACACGGAGGCGCTGGTCTCCTTTCGCTGCCCAACCTCCAGGAGCTCCCGGGCGAGTTCGACCTCTGGGACAACGCGGGGCTGACCACGTTCGATGCACCCAAGCTGCGGAGCATTGGGGGCTGGGTGTACATCGCCGATAACGAGGCGCTCACGACGCTCTCCGGCCTGCGCAACGTGACCTCCGTGGGAGATCAGCTTCTGCTCTATGGAAACGCCCAACTCACCTCGGCGGAGGGCCCGGCCTCGCTCACGAGCGTGGCGTCCTACATCCAGGTCTTGTACAGCGGCTTCACGAACTTCCGCCTGCCTTCCTTGCGGAGTGCATGGGTCATCATCATCGGGCGGTCGGGCCAGGGAAACGAGCAACTGAAATCCATCCAGTTTCCCCGTCTGGGAAGGGCCACCTCACTGGGCCTCGACAGCAACCCGGTCCTGGACACGCTCGAACTGCCGGCCGTCCGGCTCATCACCGACTCGGTCTACATCTATTTCTCTCCGGCGCTTCCTCGCTGCCGGGTGAACGCCCTCCTCAAGGGACTTTCCGCCTCACCGCTCGAGGTCGATCTGTACGAGCTGGACGAAAGCACCGTCTGCCAATGACACCCCGCGGCGCGCGTGTCGCGACGGCGGATGCCTATTCCGCCAGCAACTCGATGTACCGATCGGCGGACCTCCGGACGGCGGCCTCTCCGTCCTGCTTCACCTCGTGGCCAGCAAAGGCGCTGTAGATGCGCTCGAACCGCCAGGGGGCGAGCCGGTCCACGATGCGTCGCACCGTGCCCGCGGACAGCGGCATCATGTTGGGATAGCTCCACATGAACGACACGCGGCGGGTGTCGGCCGCGACTTGCACGATGTCGCCGGCGAGCAGGGCACCGCGCCCGTCCGCGCCGCCGGCCCAGTGCAGCACGGTGCCTCCGGGAAAGTGCCCGCCCAGCCGCAGCAGCGTCACGCCGTCCACGAGCGACAGGGTGTCCCCATCCCAGAACCGGATCGCCGCGTCCTCGCGCATCACCCACTGCCGGTCGGCGGCGTGGAGGTGGACGGGCGCGGAGAACACGCGCGCCCAGTCCTGCATGCGGGTGTAGTAGTGCGGGTGTGAAATGGCGATCGCCACGAGGCCGCCCAGCGCGCGGATGAGCGCCTCGGTCGCATCATCGAGCAGCGCCACACAGTCCCACAGGATGTTGCCCGCGGGGGTGCGCAGCAGGAGCGCACGCTGGCCGATGGCGAAGTCCGGCCGCGTGAGGAGCTCGAACAGTCCGGGCTCGAGCTGACGCCAGCTGTTGGCATGCCCGGCGGCGAGCGCTTCCGGCGTCGTCCAGGCCTGACCGCTCCTGGGCACGTACTGCCGCTCGTCCTCGCAGATGGGACACCGCTCGGGCGGCCGGTCCGCCTGGGGATAGGACGTTCCACAGGCACGGCAGATGTGGATGGACATGGGCGCCTCCCGGTTCACCCCTCCAACATGGGGCCGGGCCGCCGCATCCACCGGAGGGTCAAGCGCCCCGGGTGCCCTTCGTCCAGGCAGCCGGGCCCGGCTCAGTTCACCTGGGCCAGCGCCGCCGAGTCCTCCTCGCGCAACTCGCGGGGCAGGACTTCGGCGCGGACACGGCGGCCCGGCGCCGCTGGTTCGAACAGGCGCGTGGTGCGGGTTTCCAGCGCGCAGGGTGTTGAGCCCCAAGCCGTCACGCGGCCATGAGCCCACGCTCCTTGCCCCCTCTGCGGGGTGGGCCGCTGGGTGCTGGCGGCAATGACGGCCACCGCGGAGAGCAGCCTGCCAAGGCAGTGTGGAGTGAGCCACAAACCAGGGATGTTCGGGTAAGCAGTTTATTCTTGGATGCCTCCGGAAGACCTGCCACCCTGCGCCGAGGAAGCGCGCACCGGAGGCTCGCGCACGTTCGAGCCCCGAGGAAAGCACCGGTGCGCGCCGTCTCGGCCACGCCCTCATGAAGGGAAGGAAGCTCGAACAATGAGCAGGACTCTTTCGATGCAAAGTCGCACTGTACTCAAGAGAGGAGGGGCCGCGCGCGTACGTTCGCGCTGCTCGCGGCGATCGCGTCAGCCTCGGCGGCTTGCACCGCGCCCTCGACGCCCCCGGACGCTCCACAGCAGCCCCCGGACTCCCCCACAGCTTCCGGACGCCCCACTGCCCCCGGACTCCCCACAGTCCCCGGTCACCAATACGGCTGTCATCTCGGGCAAGGCCCGCTTCGACGTGCTCAGCCCCACGCTCATCCGCACGGAGTACGCGGGTGACTCCCGCTTCCTCGACGCCCCGACCTTCAACGCCATCGGGCGGGGCGGCTTCGGCAAGACGAGCTTCACGACGAGCACCGAGGACGGCTGGCTCGTCATCGACACCGGCGCGCTGACGCTGCGCTACAAGGTGGGCTCCGGCCAGTTCACCGACGAGAACCTCGTCGTCAGGCTGAAGGCCGGCGCGCAGGATGTCGAGGCGCGCCCCTGGGCCAGCCGGGTCATCCCGACTTGCGCGCTCGGCGTGCTCTGCGAGGCGGAGGGCCTCGTGCTCGAAGGCATCAGCGAGGCGCGCGACCACACCGGCTTCACCGGCACCGGCTTCGCCGCGGGCTTCGAAGGGACCGGGACCCGCGTCACCTTCCAGGTCGCGCCCGCGGCGGGCGGCTCCTACGTCCTGGACCTGCGCTACGCGAACGGACTCGGCGATCCGCGCACGCTCACGCTCACGGTCGACGGCGGGTCGGCGCGCCGGTCTCGCTGCCGCGCACCGGCAACTGGGACTCCTGGGGCCACCCGGCACTGCCCCTCGACCTGACCGCCGGGCCGCACGTGGTGGCCCTGACGCGCACCAAGTCGGACACGGGCCAGCTCAACATCGACAGCCTCGCGTTGCTCAAGTCCGGCGACGCTTACCCGCAGGCGGCGAGGACCTGCGGTTTCGGTGCGCTCTGCGAGGCCGAGGCGCTCGCGCTCACCGGCCGGATGCACCGGCGACCGACCACCTCAACTACACCGGCAACGGGTTCGCCGCGGGCTTCGAGGGCGTGGGTGACTCGATTGGCTTCGACATCGACGCGCCCGCCGCCGGCGACTACGAGCTGACCGCCCGCTACGCCAACGGCTTCGCGTCGCTGGCCGGCGTGACGCTGACGGTCGCGGGCGGTTCGAGCACCCCCGTCTCCATGCCGTCCACGGGCAGCTGGGACACCTGGAAGCCCGTCACCGTGCCGGTGCACCTCGCGGCCGGCACCAACCACGTCACGTTCGTGCGGCAGTCGACCGACGCCGGCAACGTCAACATCGACAGCCGGCCATCGGCCCGGCCGGCACGGCCTTCCCGCGCCTGGCAGCACGGCGGGTGGGGCCTGCGGCTTCGGCGACATCTGTGAGGCGGAGTCCGCGGGCCTGTCCGGCGGCGCGAGGATCGCCAAGGACCACAACGGCTACAGCGGCAAGGGGTTCGCGGCGGGGTTCGACGTCGTCAACTCGCGGATGACCGTGCGCGCGGTCGGCGTTCGGGTGGCTGGCACGTACTCGCTGCAGCTGCGCTACGCCCGCGGGCTGAAGACGCAGGGCGCAGTGACCGTGCAGGCGGGGACGGGCGCGGCCTCCACCCTCACGCTGCCGTCCACGAGCGACTGGGACAGCTGGCGCACGGTGCGTACGAACGTCACCCTCCCCAGTGGCACCAGCGACGTGAGCCTGAGCTGCCCGCAGGCCGGCGGGTGCGGGGTCAACGTCGACACCGTGGCGCTGACGAGGACCGACGCGCCGCTGCTCGCGCCGCACGCCGCGCTCGGCGGCTACCGGCGTGGCCTCGACGCCTTCGACGGCAACAACGGCAGCGCGATCCTCAACCCGGGGATTCTCTACCAGGACGGCTGGTCGCTGCTGGACGACACCGCCTCGGCGGAGTACGACCCGGCGACGCGCAAGCTCACTCCCGCGCCGCGCACCCGGGCGGCTACCAGGACGGCTACGTCTTCGGCTACGGCCGGAACTACCCACGGGCCCTCGACGACCTCGCGAAGCTCACGGGTCCGTCGAAGCTGCTGCCGCGCTGGGCGTACGGCGTCTGGTTCTCCGAGTACCTCGACTTCACCGCGGCCGACTTCCAGCAGAACCTGATCCCCACGTTCCGCAAGGAGGGCGTGCCCCTCGACGTCCTGGTCGTCGACACCAACTTCAAGGCCGGCAACTACTGGAACGGCTGGGCGATCGACACCAACAAGTTCCCCAACCCCCAGGGGTTCTTCGACTGGGCGCGCTCGCAGGGCCTGCACACGACCCTGAACATCCATCCCAGCATCCTGCCGACCGACCCGCGGTTCGCGGCCGCGCAGGCGACCGCGAAGGGCAAGCTCACCCGGCACACCAGTGGCTGCTCCGGCGAGCCTCCGAGTGCTACACCTTCGACTTCGGCGATCCTGACCAGTTGAAGGCGTTCTTCGGCTTGCACGACACGATGATGCAGCAGGGCACCGACTTCTGGTGGCTCGACTGGTGCTGCGACGCCAGCGAGGCCAACATCGATGGCGCCACCGGCGACGCGTGGATCAACCAGCAGTACACCGACTACACGAACGCCCGCATCGGCCGCGGCTTCGCGTTCTCCCGCGCGTTCGGCTCGCTGCAGGCGGGCGGCTACAGCAACCCGACCGCGGTGCCGACCGGGCCGTGGGCGGACAAGCGCACGACGCTGCCCTTCACCGGTGACACCACCTCGACGTGGGGGACGCTCGCGGCGGAGATCGGCTTCACCTCCGGCGAGGGCGTTGCCACCGGCCTGTCGGCGATCAGCCACGACATTGGCGGGCACAACGGCGGCCTGTGGGGCATCCCCGGCTCGGTCGTCGTCAACGGCCAGCGCACGGACAAGCTGCCCGACGACCTGTACGCCCGCTGGGTCCAGTTCGGCACCTTCCAGCCGATTGATCGCCTGCACAGCAACCACGGCGACCGGCTGCCCTGGCAGTACCCGGGCGCCGGGGGTGAGTCGGCGAAGAAGTTCCTCAACCTGCGCGAGGCGCTCGTGCCGTACACCTACACGCTCGCACGTGAGGCGGAGGCGACCGGCGTCCCGGTGGTGCGGCCGACGTACCTCGCGTACCCGAACGAGCAGGACGCGTACGCGACGGCCGGCAGCGAGTACCTGTACGGCTCGGACGTGCTCGTCGCGCCGGTGACCACGCCCGGGAACCCCGCCACGACCACGGTGTGGTTCCCGCCGGGCAGCTCGTGGATCGACTGGTTCACCGGCAAGACGTACGCGGGCGGCACGACCCAGAGCATCACCACCGGGCTGGACACCATGCCGGTGTTCGTCAAGTCCGGCGGGATCGTGCCCACGCGCAGCAAGGACGTCACCAACGACGTCCAGAATCCGCTGGACGCGGTCACGCTCACGGTGGGGGCGGGCGCGTCGGGGTACGCCAGCCTCTTCGAGGACGACGGCACGACCTCCGACCGCACGCAGAGCACCCGCACGGACATCCGCTACACCGATGCCGGCCAGAGCGCGGCGCTTCAGGTCTACGGCGTTGTCGGGTCGTTCGCCGGGCAGGTGCAGAAGCGCGCGTGGACGGTGAGGTTCGTGGGGGCGCGGGAGCCGCTGTCGGTGACCCTCGACGGCCGGCGGCGCCGGCCGGCAGCTGGACCTGGGACGCCGCGAGCCGCGTCCTGACGGTCAAGGTGGCCGAGCGTCCGACGAGCCAGCTTGTCGCCGTGGCCTACCGTGCCAAGTAGGACGTGTGGTCCCCGGGTCAGCCCCGACCCGGGGACCAACAGACCCCCGGTTCCCGGTGCGATCGCACTGTTGGGGCGGCCACCGTCAGCGGCCCTCCTCGGCCCGGTGTCCTGCTGCTGTCGGAACGAGCGTTGGCGCTGTCGGGCGCCATGCCGCGCCCGCTCCAACTGCGAGATCGAACCGCGCGTCCTGGCGCGCCGGCTGGTATGCGGTCTCGGAGGGGCTGCCGGTGATGTCGTGGCTGGAGAGGGTCAGGAGGGAAGCACGGGTGGAGTACTGGCGCAGGCGGCAGGAGGGGAGCGTTGTAAGGACAAACTTCTTGTCGCCTTCTCGGCTCGTTGCGAGCGGTGTCGAGGTTGCACACCATCAGTACGGGTCGGCCTGGCTGGTCGCATCCCAGGAGGTTTCCCATGAGAGCGCTTTTACGGTTCAAGATCCCGATGATCGCCTTGGCACTCGGACTCGGCGCATGTGCGTCCAATGAGGAAGTGCCTGGGGATGAGTTTGTGGCCCAGGGCACGACACCGGAGGTCGTACACATCCCGCCCGAGTATACAGACGACACTTTGCCTCCAGGCGGGATATTCGAAGGTAACGAGTTCCACGTAGATGACTGTCGCGTGACACTGGTGTATTGCAGTGACCCTCGCTGGACACCGCACTATCCCAGTTACTGTGCGAATGACTGCCCCGGCGATACAGGGCGCGCTGCGGCAGAGAGGCTTTGCCGCAACGTCTGTGGAAACATCGACTGCTCGACGTTTTGGTATCTCGGCGGCTGCTGATCGATCACGGCTCCGGGCTCGGGCTCCAGTGAGTCATCGCCGCCCCGAGCCCGGTCTGGAACGGCAGACGGACGAGAGCGATCCACAGTGGGGGATTGCCCGTGTGGTAGGCGTCCACCGCCATCTGGAGGAGAACGAGGTGCCACCCGTCAGCGGCCCTCCTCGGCCCCTCCGCACCAGCCCTCTCCCTCAACAGGCTTCTATTCTCCCTAGTCCGGCATGGTGCCGCCGATGGAAACCCAGTCCCCCCAGGAGTTGTTGGCGAAGCCCTTCACCCAGACGGCGTTGTCGGAGCCGCGTGCGTAGATGTGATTGGTGTTGAGGGTGTCGGAGACAGCGGTGGGCGAGGACGTCATGGTGCCGCCGAGCGACAGCCAGCTGCCCCAGGAGTTGTTGGCGAAGCCCTTCACGTGGATGGCGTTGTCGGTGCCACGCACGTAGACGTAGGTGGTGTTGGGAGAGGCGGAGACGGCGGCGGGCGCGGAGGAGAGGGCGCCACCGAGGTTCACCCAGGTGCCCCATTGAGTGCCGTCGAAACCAATCACCCAGAGGGCGTTGTCATGGCCCCGCACGTACACCTGGGTGGTGCCGGGAGACATGGAGACGGCGGACGGGTCGGAGGCGAAGGTGAAGTCGCCACCAATCTGCACCCAGTCCCCCCAGGTGTTGTTGGCCCAGCCCTTCACCCACAGCCTGTTGTCCTGGGCGCGGATGAAAACCCAGGTGACGTTCGGGTTGGGGGAGACGGCGGAAGGGCCGGAGGTGAGGATGCCACCGAGCGGCACCCAGTCCCCCCAGGTGTTGTTGGCGAAGCCCTTGACGTGCAGCTGGTTGTCGGTGCCGCGCACGTAGACGTGCGTGACGTTGGGAGCCGGTGAGGTGGCGGACGGCGCGGACGTCAGCTGGCCACCCAGGTCCAGCCAGCTGCCCCACACGCTGCCATTCCACCCCTTCACCCACAGCGAATTGCCCGGGCCGCGGATGTACACCTGCTGCGTGCCCGCCGCCATGGACACCGCCGACGGGTGGTTGTGCGCCGGGTTCAGGCCCGCGCCGCCCGGAGGCGGCTTGCCGTCCTTGAAGAACTGGGTGGCACGGTCGCGCGCGGCCGCGGTGGAGAACTCGACGTGGAGGTGGTCGGTATGCGGGTTGGGGCCCGTGTACGCGCTCATCTTGGTGCCGGACGCCGAGCCGCTCCACTGGGCCTGATCCCAGATGATGTAGAGCACGCCCATGTAGCGGGCATTCTTGATGAGGTGGTTGCCAATCGCGTCGCCCTTCGTGTTGTCCGCGGCCCCGCCGGAGAGCGGGACAAAGACGTCCAGCGCGCGGCCCGCGGCGTGGATGGAGAGGACGCTCGGGTCGGCGGTGTTGCCGCGGCAGGCGTAGCCGCCGTAGGAGGTGGCCTGCGGGAAGTGCTGGCGAATCCAGTCACCGATTTCGCGCGTGCCGGGCAGCAGGCCACCGGCGCACACAGCGGGCGGGCCCTCGTAGGGCATGTACTGCGAGGCACCTGCATTCAGCACGTCCGCGGGAGGCGCCCACCGGCCGGCAATGGCAACGGACTGGCGGATACTGCCGGGGCTCGCGTAGATGCCGAGGCCCTCGTCGTCGTCGTGAATCACCTGGGCCTTGGCGAAGAGCTCCAGGCGCACGAACTCGGCCCCTCACTCGCGCGCACGCGCACCGCGTCCGCCTCGGTGTCGAGCACCACCGGCCGCTGCCCATCTCTCCCTGGCGCCACTCGAAGGGCACCGGCTGCCAGCTGCCCCACCTGCCGCCCGGCTCGCGCAGCTGGTACTCGAAGCGGGAGGACTCCGGCGCCGTCACCTGGAACGTCACCGCCCGGAAGGGACGGTGGGCCACCACCTCTCCCTCGCCTGTAGCGAAGCGGTCCGTCTTGTTCAGGTAGTGCAGCTCGCTGCGGCGCAGGTCCGCGGACTCGTTCACCACCACTTGGTCGCGCGACTCTCCACTTTCCGTCGAGCCGCAGCCCGTCATGGACATGCCGCCGAGGGCGAGGCATGCCAGCAACATCGCGCCGAGCTTCCGCGGGCGCTTCACCGGCAACCTCGGGGTTTCCTGCTCCTTCGAATGACCAAACAATACTCGCATGCGAACAACTCCGGGGCCCGTTGGGACGAACAGGGTCGTTGAGGGACTGCTGCGATGAACGCCGACAGACTCGAGGCGGAAGGGGGCCCTGTTCGAGGGGGCGGGCTGGTGCAAAGGAAAATCAGCCCGGGCGTATACGAAGGGCCCCCCTGCGTGGCCGCGGCATGAGAGGGGTCAGGAGCGATAAGCATACGGCGATATGAATTCTCCAGAACTGCATCACCGACGCGGATCCTCATGATTCTCCTCACCAGCACGCGGCGCGGCTCCTCCAGTGAAGGCCGGAAAAAGGCTTTCCTGAAAAGGAAGAGGGCTCGGGTGGGGTGCCATCCCAAAAAATGCGAACTCCCTCGGCGGAAAGGACGAGGCCGCCTGTCTTCCAGTCTGACGGTAATTTGTGTATGAGGTTGTCCGGGAGCTACCGGCTGGCGGTGTTGGTGAACTCCGCCACACGTGGGACATCAGTGCCTTCGCGCTGGGCATGCCCAACGAGGCGCTGTTCATCGACGCGTTCTACGGGCTGTAGACGAGGGGGGCCGAGTCGTCAGGAGTTGGGGGGCAAGCCTTTCAGGAAGGAGAGGAGCGCGGCATTGACCTCGGCGGGGCGCTCCTGTTGGACCCAGTGGCCCGCGCCCGGGACGATGACCGGCTCGTGGAGGTGAGGCACCAGGGCCTTCATCGGCTCGATCGGCGCGAAGGCGCGTCCCGGATCCTGCTCTCCGATGACGAAGAGCGCGGGCTGATGGATCTTCACCGTGGCGAGCTCGGGCAATTCCTCCCAGTCCCGGTCCATGTTGCGGTAGCGATTGAGGCTGCTGCGGAAGCCACCGCGGGAGAACTCCTTCACGAAGTACGCGAGGTCCTCTTCCGTGAGCCAGGCGGGCAGGGTGGAGGGGGTCTCGAGGCCCACGAGGTAGCCGTCGCCTGGCTTCTTCGCGCGCACGACCGGGGACATGGGATCGTAGCCGGGAGTGCCGGTGTAGATGGTGCGCAGCGCCTTGGCGACATCCGCCTCGAACTCCGCCTCGGCGACGCCGGGCTGCTGGAAGTAGAGGAGGTACAACCAGGTGTCCTGGAACTGTTGCCGGAAGAGCTGCGTGGGCGGCTGGGGCGAGCGGCCGAGGTGCGGCACGCTCATGCTGACGACCGCGCGGTAGCGCTCGGGGTGGAGCGCGGCGCTGGTCCACGCCATCGCCGCGCCCCAGTCGTGGCCGACGATGACGGCGGTCTTCTCCCCGAGGGCATCGAGCAGGCCGGTGCAGTCGGCGAGCAGCTGCTTCATGCTGTACGCCTCGATCTCCCAGGGCTTGTCACTCTGGCCGTAGCCGCGCACATCGGGGGCCACGACGTGGTAGCCGGCGGCGGCGAGCGCGGGGATCTGGTGGCGCCACGAGTACCAGGACTCCGGCCAGCCATGGAGCAGCAGCACCAGGGGACCCTGGCCGGCCTCGGCGATGTGCAGGTGGATGCCGTTGGTCTGAACGATGCGGTGGGTGATTTCGAACATGTTCGGTTATCCGCTCCTGTCGTTCCGTGTCAGGGCCGGCCCTGCTGGGCCTTGCCCTGCTTGAAGAGTTCCTGCTCCGCCTTCTCGCGCGGGTGGTCTCCCGCCAGCCTCGCGTCGATGGCCAGCTTCAGCTCCACGTCCGGCCGCGCGAACACCGCGGCCGCCGCCTGCTCCAGCACCACGTCTCCCGCCGCCTTGGCGAGCACCCAGTCCGTCATCTCGGGGCGCACCCTGGCCCGCTCCCGCGCGTGCTCGGCCGCTTCCTTCAGCTCCGACTGAGCCCGCAGCGCCGCCGCCACCTCCGCGCCTGAGGGACCCGTCAGCGCCTGGTGCATGATCGTCCCCAGGCCCCGGATGCGCCGCTCCTCCTTCCACACCTTCCCCAGGGCTTCGGACTTCGCCGCCCCGCGCTCCATCGCCACGGAGGCCAGCGCCCACTCCAGGGACCCGGCCACGCCGAACCGCGGCCAGAGCTTCCCGGCCTCTCGATAGGCCTCCACCATCTTGTCGAGCTGCTCCTGCTTCGGCTCGTAGTAGCGCTGCTTGTCGAGGGCCTCGCCCAGCAGGTGCCGGCCGCCGCGATCGTGGGCGCGTGGTTCGTCTGCTTCGCCCGCTTCAGCGTCGCCTCGGCCCAGGTCACGCCCTGGGCCATCCACTTGCCCAGCCGCGCGTCCATCTCGCCCGACTCCCACTGCTTGCGGGTCAGGACGCCGGCACTTCCCTCGAAGGACGGCAGCGTCTCCAGCCGCTTCGCCAGCGACGCCAGTCCCTGCGTGTCCCGGTGCCAGCTCAGCCACAGCAACTGCCGCTCCCAGGCCTCGGCCTTCCCCGGTGACAGCGTCTGCTCCTGCTGGCTCAGCTCCTGGCCGCGGCGCAGCGAGGGATCCGCGTCCAGCGCCTTCAGCACCTCCTCGCGCAGCGGGCCCTCGAGCAACACCGCGAGCAACTCCTGGGCCTCGCCATCCCGCAGGTGCAGCGGCGTCGTGCGCACGAAGCGCTCCAGGACGGTCACCTTGCCCAGGTACTCGCGAGCGGACGCCGGGTTGCCCACGACCAGGGCGTTGTCCGGTGCCAGCCGCACCGCGTCCTCCAGGTACTTCACCGCCGAGCGCAGGTGCGTCACGTCTCCCGATGCCCGGTACCGGGCCATGAGCGCCGTGGCCGTGTTGTTGGCGGCCGCCGAGTCGTGCTTCGCCTCGCGGGCCCGGAAGGCCACGTTCTTCGCCAGGGCGCGATCGGCGTCCTCGAGCCGGCCCTCGCGCAGGGCCCGGGTGGCCTGCACCTGCAGCAGATCGTCCTGGATGGTGGGCGAGCGCGGATCACTCTTGCGCAGCCACTTCTCCTCCTCGTCATCGTCCGTGGCCATGAGCGCCAGCAATTTGGCCGCGCCGTACTTCAGCTCCGATTCCGTCGCGGTGTCGTAGACCGCCTCGCACAGGGACTCGGCCTGGTCGAGCCGATCCAGCTCGCGATAGACATGGGCCACCCGCAGCGTGAGCGCCGGCTCCTTGCGCTCCACCACGCCGCGCAGCTCCTTGTCGCCTTCCTCGCTCCGGCCGAGCCGGTGGTACACCTGCCCCAGTCCCAGGTGGAAGCGCGGGTCGCCCTCGGCATCCTGGCGGATGGAGAGGAAGACGCGCTCGGCCTCGCCCAGCAGGGCCTGGCGCGCCTCGCCTTCCGTCTCGTTGGCCCGCATCAGCTTCAACGTGCCCAGCATGAGCGAAGCCGGCACCACCGACTGGTAACGCAGGTACTCCTCGCGCAGCTTCTCCAGGCCGGAGTCCGCCTCCACCTGCTCGGACAACCACTCGTCGAAGATCTTCCGCTGCTGCTCCTCGTTGCCGGAGGCCACCTCCAGCCGCTTCATCACCTCCGCGGGGAGCTGGCCCGCGCGCGCCCGCGAGACGAGCTGCTCCTGCAGCGCCTCCGCCGCCTCCTCGTACTCGCGCTGCACGCTCTGGAAGGGCCGCAGGCGATCGGCGACGTAGGACGAGAGCACCGCATCCGCCTCGGGCAGTTGTCCCAGGTCGCGGTAGCACAGGCCGAGCATCATCCGTGCATCGCCCGTGAGCCGCCCCATGGGCCCGAGCGCCGTCAGGGTGGCCATGGCCCCCTTCGCATCACCCCGGGCACGCGCCGGCTGGCCAGCTCCACGGCCAGCTCCTGGTTGCCAGGAGACGCCTTCAGGGCCCGGGCGAGCTTCGCCTCGTCGCCCTCCTGGATGAGCGCCTTGTCCTTCGCGCTCGTGGCGGAGGCCGCCTCCAGCCGCTCGCGGTAGAGGGCCACCTTGTCGCCACGGGAGTTGTCCTGGTCCTCGTGCTTCGTCCACGCCTCCACGTCGCTGGAGGCCTCCAGCCACAGCGAGGGCGCCTCACCGAAGGTGTCGATGATGGCCTCGGCCGCGTCCAGCGACTCCTTGCCGGGCAGCTCGACGTAGAGCGAGAGCGCCCGCAGGGGCTGCTCCTTCACGAGCCGCTCCGCCTGGCCGCGCATGAGCGCCACCCGCCGCTCCTTCAGCGCGCGAGTGCCCGCCACCCGCAGCGCGTCCTCCACCACCGTGAGCGCCGCCCGCGCGTCCGCCGTCGTCTCCTGGCCGATCTCCCGGGCGCAGGTGTCGAGCCGCTCGCCGAGCCGGGCCGAGGGCTCGCCGCTGATCGCGCTGGAGGGCAGGGTGCTGATGCCCGTCACCACGCGGCCCACCGCCTCCACCGTGTCCTTCGTGCAGGGCGTGGGCAGGCCCGCGAGGCTCAGGCGCACCACGGCGTCCGCCGCCTGGGCCCGCGCCGAATCATCCGTGTGCGCGTCGATGACGGAGCGGTAGCGCTCGATGGCCTGCTCGCGCGGGAGGGTGGCCTCGGCCGTCCGGGCCTCCTCCAGCGCCAGCCGCGCCAGACGCTCCGGCGAGTTCAGGTAGCCGTCCACGCCCGACCAGAGAAGCATGCCCGCGACACCGGCGAGCACCAGCCTCTGCCACGTGCGCGTCACGGGGCCGAGCGACTCCTTGGAGAAGAACTGGTACGCCCTGCCTTCCACCTCGCGCACCCGGTAGGCCGTCAGCGGGAACACGGGGAGGAAGAGCAGGCTGATGAAGTACGTGGCCACATAGGAGCCATCCGGGGCCTCGTCGCGCTTGCCGTACAGACCCACGCCGCATCCGTTGATGCGGAAGAGGGTGGGGGCGCCCTCGAGGGGACGCGAGCCCTGCAGCGCGCTCCGGGCCGCCTGCTTCAGCACCGGCTGGCGGGTGTCCTTCACCACGCGCTCGAGGAGGGAATCCGCCTTGTCGAAGCGGCCCTTGCCCAGGAGCCACCCCGCGTACGCGAAGCGGCAGAAGACCTCGGGCTCGGCCAGTGCGGCCTCGAGCTCCGCGCGCTGCGAGGCGTCCTCGGACAGCTTCAGGGCCTTCTCCAACAGGCGGCGGCAGCCTCGGTGCTGCCCGTGGCCCGTAGGAGCGCCGCGACCCGGCTGGCCACGCCCGCCACCCGCTTGCGCACCAGCGCCTTCATCTCGGCCTCGTCGGCCTCCTCCAGCGCGCCGGACAGGCCGTCGAGCACCCGCTCCATGCCCTCACGCACCATGTCCACGCGGACCTTCATGCCGCTCCAGTCCGTCCGCTCCGGATCTGGCTCCAGCACATCCTCGGCGAGCAACCCCGCGACATGACGGAGGTCCTCGGCCAGCGTGTTCAAGCGCTCCATTTTTCCCCCTCCAGGGACTCAATGAGCGCGCGACCCTAGGCGATACGCCGGGTGGGAGCGAGCCCTCCGCCCGGTGGGCGCCACTCTTGCGATGCCCACCGGGTGGAGCCCGGGAGGCCCTCACGTGGACATGACGGCCCACCGGCGCGACCTCGCCCTGGGGGCGAAGTTACTCGCTGGTGAGCGAGTCCGTCTCCCGCTTGATCTCGCCCTTCCACGTCTCGTTGTCCTTGCCCCCGGTCACCTTGGCGGCCTTGGCCGCGCGCTGGCGCTCCACCAGGTCCGCGTGGGTGGTGAAATACGGGAGGCTCTTGCCGACGAGCTCGCGCACCGACGCGAGTTCGTGCTTGCGCAGCACCTCCAGCAATTCCTCCTTGAGTTTGGCGATGACCTCGTAGCCCTGGAGCATGGCGCCGGTGCACACCTGCACGGTGTCCGAGCCGAGCAGCAGGAACTGGGCGGCGTCGTAGCCGGTCTCGATGCCGCCCATCCCGGAGAGGGGCATGCCGGGAAGCGCGCGGGCCACCTCCATCACGTGCCGCAGCGCGATGGGCCGCACCGCCTGGCCCGAGTAGCCGCCCGGCACGGAGTAGCCCTCCACGGTGGGCATGGGCCGCAACGTCCGCAGATCCACCCCCGCGATGGAGAGAATGGTGTTGATGGTGGAGAGTCCGTCCGCCCCCGCCTTCGCCGCCGCCCGGGCGGACAATACCGGGTCCCCCACGTTGGGCGTCATCTTCGCCCAGACCGGGATGCGCGAGACCTCCTTGACCCAACCCACCACTTCCTCGCAGATGCTGGGGTCCTGGCCCATGGCCGCGCCCATCCGTCGCTCGGGCAGGCCGTGCGGGCAGGAGAGGTTCAGCTCCAAGGCGTCCACGCCCGTCTCCTGCACCTCGCGGACGATCGTCTGCCAGGCCTCCTTGCTGTACTCCTCCATGATGGAGGCCACCAGCACCTTGTGGGGGTATGCCTTCTTGAGCTGGCGCAGTTCCTCCAGCCAGGTGGAGAAGGGCCGATCGGAGATGATCTCGATGTTTTCGAAGCCCACCACCACCTTGTCATCCTCGCGCGCCTTCACCTTGGCGTAGCGGGGCGCGGTGTTGATCGCCTTCGAGGCGTCCAGGCTGATGGTCTTGCACACCACTCCGCCCCAACCCAGATCGAAAGACTTGGCGATCACCCGGGCGTTGGTGCCCGGTGGCCCTGAGCCCAGGAGAAAGGGTTCTCGAACTCGATGCCACACACGGTGATCTTCAGCGAGGGATTCACGGGATTCTCCAGAGGATGTCCTGACAGTAGCCCGTACTCCGGGTGCGCATCCACCTGTGCCTGCCCCGGTGCAATCCCGCCCATCAGATCTCCGCGCCGGTACCGTATTGTTGGTGGTCCTCGCGATAGCCGCCGAGCCCCCTGCCGATGCGCTCGACATTCTCCACGAACTCGATGGAGTGGATGTACTTCACCATCTTGAATCCCAGCTCCGTTTCCACGCGCAGCCGCAGGGGCGCGCCGTGCTCCAGGGGCAGGGGCTGGCCGTTCATCTCGTAGGCGAGGAGCGTCTGCGGATGGTGGGCCAGCTCCATGTCGATGGAGCCGTAATAGAGGCTGGGGTACTCCTCCTGTGGGAAGGAGTAGAAGACGAGGTGGCGGGCCTGGGGCAGGGGCTGGCACAGCTCGAACAGCTCGGTGAGCGGTACGCCCGTCCACTCGGCTACGGCGGACCACCCCTGGATGCAGTGATGGCGCGTCACCTGCCGTACCTGGCGCAGGCCCTTGAGGTCCGCGAGGCTCAGCTCCAGCGGGGTGTGAACCAGGCCGCCCACGCGCAAGCGCCAGTCGGCGAACCCCCGGGCACTGAGCTGCTGGTACTCGGGGGTCACCGGGGGCGCCCGTTGACGCGGAAGTAGGGGGAAATCTCCTCGCGCGAGTAGTGTTGCCGTGACGTGAGCCGGTGCAGCAGGAACTCGCGCACGGGGTCGATGACCGCGCCCAGACGCACCTGCGTGCGCGCCGGGTGGGCCAGGGAGCCGCGGGTGGCCCAGACGTTGATCGCCACCACCCCACCGAGCGCCACGGCGGCGATGGCGCAGGCCCAGACGTGGCTCGCCTGCTCATGGCCGAGGACGATCCTCGCCAGCTGCCAGCCCGGTCCATGCAGGCAGACCATCAGCACGTGCATGAAGATGAAGACGCAGAAGAGCCCCATGACGATGAAGTGCAGGCTGCGCGCGGTCTGGCGATTGCGGAAGACGCGCGGGTACCAGGGGAAGCGCGCCGTGAGCGCGGGAGACATGGCCGCGCCCGTGAGGATGAGCAGGGGGGCGAGCAGGAAGACGACCCCGGCGTAGGACAGCTGTTGGAGCGCGTTGTAGCGCCCCGCCTCGGGAGGCATGTGAAAGCTCAGGTAGACGACGAAGTCATGCCACGCCTCCGGGAAGACGGACCAGGAGGTGGGGATGAGGCGCCGCCACTCACCGGTGGCGAGCAGCAGCACGACATAGGTGACGCCCGTGAGCATCCAGCCGATGATCGACAGGTAGTGCCAGTGCCGCCCCAGGCCGAGGTGTTGTCGCCCTGGCAATGCCAGCCAGGAAGGAAATGGCTCCTCCTCGTCCTTGGAGGTCCACAACTTGTCCTGGGGTAGCTTCTTGCGGGTGAATTTCAGCCATTCGCTCCCGGGCAGGCAGTCATCGCGCCAGTAGAGCTTTGGGTGGGCGCTGAGGATTTCCAACCCGCTGCGGATGAGCAGGGTCATGAAGAGCAGGTTGATGAAGTGGGTGAGCCGCAGCCAGACGGGAAAGGACAAAGACATGCATGGATGATGATGATGACCCGTTCCAGGGACAGGAGGGTGACCCCGGGTCATAGCCTCACGACCGATACCGAGCGATGTCTGGCTCGAGCCCAGGCTCGCCCGGCGCGCGGGGTGTTGCGCCCCAAGCCGTCACGCGGCCCCAGAAGCCCACGCTCCTTGCCGCCCCCCTGCCAGGTGGGCCGCTGGGGCCGGCGCGTGTGCCCACGAGGGCCCTCCTCGAGTCGCGATGAAGGTTTCGGCCGTCGGCGCTTGGAAACGTTCCCCGCGAACGCTCTCCGAGAGAACTCGCTCGCTCTCTCCGTGCAAGTCCTCTTAAGCTATGTGGCTGACTGACAGGAGAGAGCCACGCGGTACCTTTCGTTCGCGTGGACCCAACGGATGAACAAAAAGAACCTGGGACTCGTGGTGGTGGCGGCACTGGGACTGAATGCCTGCGATGGGGACGACGTGAAGCCGACCCCACCCGCGCCACAACCCCCGCGGGAGGACGTGGTGCGCGACCACCTGGAGTCGCTGCGCGGCGATCCCACGGCGGCGCTCAACTTCCTCCACGAGATGCCCAAGGGCGCGGATCTGCACAGCCACACCTCGGGCGCCATCACCACCGAGAAGCTCATCCTGTGGGGCGCCGAGGACGGGCGTGCGTGAACACGACGACCTATGTCGCCAGCAACCCGTGCGCCGCGGATACCACGCCCCTGTCGCGCACGAGGGAGGACCCGGCCTTCTACGACGCCGTGCTGAGCGCCTGGTCCATGGAGGACTTCAAGGGTCCCCTGCTCGATGCCCACCAGCACTTCTTCGATGCCTTCGGCAAGTACGGCGCCGTGCAGCTCGAATCGCGCAATGACGACAGCTACGCGGACATCCTCTCGCGCGCCGGGTACCACCACCAGCTCTACGTGGAGCTGATGCAGGGGTTCGGTGCGAGCACCGGAGGTCGGCTCGCCGAGGGGCTCTTCACCGCCTCGGACACGTGGGACGCGGCGACACTGCTGGCCAAACGCGAGCAGCTCATCGCCCTGCCCGACTTCCAGGCGTCCATCACCCGGCAGGCCGACAGCATCGCCGCGACGCTCAAGGGCGCCCGGCAGCTGCTCAAGTGCGACACGCCCCAGGCGGATCCCGGCTGTGACGTGGAGGTGCGCCTGCTGTCCTCGGCCAACCGCACCGCGGTGCGCGCCAACGTGTTCGGCCAGTGGGTGCACGCCTATGAGCTGGCCCAGCGTGTGCCCCAGATCGTCGGCGTCAACCCGGTGTCTCCCGAGGAGAACGACAATTCCCTCGCGTACTACGACGACGAGATGTTCGCCCTGGGCACGCTCGACGACTTCAATGATCACACGGCCGGCCGCAAGACGGTCCACATCTCCCTGCACGCCGGAGAACTGATTCCCGCGGTGCTCAAGGCCGAGGACCAGTCGCACCTGCGCTTCCACATCCGCAACGCGGTGGAGAAGGCCCACGCGGAGCGCATCGGCCATGGCGTGGACGTGCTGGGCGAGACCGCGGGGATGGCGCGCAGGATCTCCTCAACGACATGCGCGATCTGGGCGTGCTCGTGGAGATCTGCCTGACGTCCAACCGCGTCCTGCTCGGTGCGGCGGGCAACCAGCACCCGCTCGCCTCGTACCTGGAGAAAAAGGTGCCGGTGGCCCTGGCGACCGATGACTCGGGCATCCTGCGCGGCGACATCACCCAGGAGTACGTGGCCGCCTTCACGGACCAGCGGCTCGACTACAAGACGCTCAAGCACATGGCGCGCGCCAGCCTGGAGCATGCCTTCGTGGAGGGCGACAGCCTCTGGGCTGTCCAGGACGACTTCACCCGGACGGTGGAGGTCTGTGGCAAGGACACGCTCGGCGCGGCCCCCACGTCGGCCGGTTGCCGGCCTTCCTCGCCGCCCACGCGCGCCGCGCTGCAGTGGAAACTGGAGACGCAGCTGGCCGCGTTCGAGAACCAGTTCGTGCAGTAGAGTGCGTCTCCATGACGCTCGTGAGCCGCTGCCCCCACTGCGCCCATCCCCTCGAGCCCTTCGTCGCCACCTCCCGCACGGGGGCCCAGGTCGAGCTGGCCCGGTGTGCCCAGTGCGG
Source organism: Cystobacter fuscus (assembly GCA_049060065.1). GTDB lineage: Bacteria > Myxococcota > Myxococcia > Myxococcales > Myxococcaceae > Cystobacter > Cystobacter fuscus_B. Next base: position 4,499,864 of record JBMEQP010000002.1, on the reverse strand, counting down.
GGCTTCTGGGGGCAGCCGGCCGCGTCCAGGACACCTTCGGTGAGCCCGCCGGCATCAGCTCGTCGGAGGAGAGACGCAGCGCTCGTGCGTGGAGTGCCGCATCCTCATGACCCCGGCGCGGCTTCCCTCGGGCGCCACCGTCGAGGTGTGCTCGGCGTGCCGTGGCATGTTCCTCGATGCGGAGAGCTCGCCCCGCTGGGGGTCCGGGAGACGCCTCCGCCCGCGGCCCGTCCGCCCCCGCCTCGTGTGCCTCCGCCTCCGCCCCGGCGGGCCAGGCCCGCGCATACGCCCGGGCAGCCGCATTCCGTGGAGGACCACCAGGAGAGTCGCCTGGTCGTCGTGGAGGAGAAGCCCGTCGAGCAGCCGCCCCCGGGCACCTTCCTCTGCGTCGAGTGCGGCCAGGCCCGACCGCTGCGCGAGGGGCAGGCCCTCCGGGACGGGCTGGCCTGCCGTGCCTGCATGAAGGCGCGCGCGGAGAGCTGAACCGAGGCCCTCCGCCCGTGTCGCTCAGCCGATGATCATGTCCTCGCGCTCCAGCTTGCCCTCCTGGAAGCGGCGCAGGTTGAAGCGGGTGAAGAGCTCGTCGGACGCGCCCGTGGTCATCCACTGGGCCATGCGCTCGGCCACCGCGGGCGCCATCATGAAGCCGTGTCCCACGAAGCCCGAGAGTTGGAGCAGGTTCTCCAGCCCCGGCGTGCGGCCGAGGATGGGGCTGTTGTCCGGCGTCACGTCGTAGCAGCCCGCCCACTGCCGCAGCACCTTCACGTGGCCCAGGTTCGGCAATTGCTCGGTGAGCGCCCGCGCGAAGCGCGACACGAAGCGCAGCGTGGAGCCCATGTTCAACCCCGCGGGCTCCAGCGGATCCCCCATGCCGCCGACGATCTCCCCGCGCATGGACTGGCTGAAGTACAGCCCCGAGTCCAACACCGACACCAGCGGCCCCAGGAAGGGCTTGAGGGGCTCGGTGCTGAGGATTTCGTGCCGGTGGGGCTCGTTGGGCAACGACACCCCCGCGAGCCTGGCCACCTCCGGGCTCCACGCCCCCGAGGCCAGCACCACCGTGTCGCACGAGATGTCACCCCGATCCGTCTTCACCTTGCGCACCAGACCGTCCGACAGCTCGAAGCCCGTGACGCGCGTGTACGTCTCCACCTTGATGCCCGCCTTGCGGCAGGCGTTGGCGTACCCCCAGAGGAAGGGCCAGGGGAAGATGACGCCGTCCTCGGGGTTGTAGGAGACCGCCTGCGCGCCCTCGAGCGACAGGCCGGGCACCACGTCACGCGCCTCGTCCAGGGTGAGCATGCGCGTGGGCACGCCGTGCTTGTTGTGCAACGCGGCGTTGCGCTCCAGGCGCTCGGCCACCGCCTTCGTCTTCGCCATGAAGAGGTAGCCGCCCTGGCGCAGCCACACGTTGATGCCCAGGTCACGCGCGAAGCGGCCCATCAGCTCGATGGAGCGCTTGGCCAGCTGGATGTTGGCCGCCGTGCCCCACTGCATGCGCACGCCGCCGCCGTTGCGCCCCGAAGCGCCCGCGCACAGGTAGCCGCGCTCGAGCACCACCACGTCCGTCTCGCCGCGCAGCGACAGGTTGTACGCGAGCGCCAGTCCCAGCACGCCTCCGCCGACGATGACCACCCGGGCCCGCGTGGGCACCGAGCCCTCGGGCCGCAACGTCGCGGGGAAGGTGTCCAGCTCCTGGGGCACGCCGCCCACCGGGGGCTTGGACTCGTCCACCGGGTACGAGGCCAGCAACGACAGCTCCGTGGGGTAGAGCGGCGGCCGGGGCGTGAAGGGCACGATGCCCTCGGGCTTCTGCGCCTTCTCCTTCGCCAGCAGCGCCGCCACCGCCGACAAGCAGCTCTTGCCCTGGCACACGCCCGTGCCGAAGCCCGTGAAGCGCTTGACCGATTCCACGTCGCGAAAGCCCTTGGCGACCGCGTGGCGGATGTCCTCCACCGTCACGTCCTCGCAGGAGCAGACCAGTGCCTTGCTCATGACTTGCCTCCCACGGCGGCTTGCGTGAGCGATTGGACGAGCGCCTCGGCCGCGCGCCGGCCATCCGCCGCCGCCTGGGCCGCGCTCCGTCCGCCCCTCACGTCCCCCGCCACGTACACGTCCGCGGCCTCGGTGCGCCCCTCCGCGTCCGCCACCACCGCGAACACCTCGCGCGCCTCGTCGTACTCCACCTTCGCGCCGCCCTGCCGCGCCAACTCGAAGCTGGGGCTGGGCGCCACCGCCACCAGCACCGCGTCACACGCCACCTTCACCCGGCGGCCCGACGCGTCCTGGTAGCTGAAGCCACTCACCGCGTTGTGGCCGTGCGCCTTGGGCTCGCTGCCCCGCACGGCTCCGGCGGGCGCGTCCGCGGGCGGCGGGCCCTTCAGGTCCACCACCGCCACCACCTTCGTTCCGCGCTCCGTCATCAGCCGCGCGAGCGCGTACAACTCGGGGCCCGAGCCCACCAGCGCCGCCGTCTCGGGTGCCACGCCGTAGCGGCGCACCAGCAGGCTCGCCGCGTGGCTGGCGTACACGCCCGGCAGATCGTTGTTCTCGAAGGGCAGCATCGGCGGGTGCCCACCGGGCGCGAGCAGGAAGCGCTCGGCGTACACGCGCACGAGCCGCGGCTCCCCGGTGCCCTCGCTCACCGCCGCGAGGAAGCGGCCCTCCTCGTCGTCGAACAGGCCAATGGCCGTGACGCGCGTGCGCACGCGCTCCGGGGCCAGGAGCCCCTCGGACGGCGGAGGCGGTGCGTCCGCCTCGGGCACGCCCGCGAGGAGCCGGCCCCCGAGCACGCTGTCGCGCTCGAGCAGCAGGAAGGGGAGTCCCTGGGCGGCGAGCACCTGGGCCGCCGCGAGCCCCGCCGCGCCCGCGCCCACCACGGCCACGCGGGTGCGTACCGTCTCCACCGGCAGGCGCTCGGGAGCGGGGGCGGTGGGCAGCAGGCCGAGGCCCGCGAGCTGACGCGCCACCTTGGCCATGACCTGCTCGGCCACGGGCACACCGGCGAACATCTCGTGGTGGTCCAACCCCTTGGGGAAGAACCAGTCGATGGCCTCGAACACGTCCACCTTCGCCGAGGGGTAGGCGTTCTGCCGCTCCAGCTTCATGCCGTCGCGGGCCGGCACGCGGCAGGTGTAGACGTTGGGCAGTCCGTCCACGCGCATGAGGCAGTGGGAGCACGCACCGGAGAAGCAATACGGTCCACGGGCGCGGTGGTATTTGATGGAGCGGGCGAGGACGGATTCACCGGCGGCGATGAGCGAGCAGGCAACGGGCTCGCCCTCGATGGCGGGCACCGTTTCGCCCTCGAGGTCCATGGTGATGGACTTGCCGCGCGAGGCGGCATCTGGGAGGCGGCGCATAGGGTGCGCGGGACAATGTCCCAGAGGCCCCGGGCGGTCAAAGCCCGCCTGGGAGTCCCCCCTCCCACGAGACAAAACAGCCAGCGGGTGAGATGGCGTGGACAACGGCGACTTCTCCCCGGAGGGCTGGCGCGGCGCGTCAGGCCGTGGGGCGACGTGTCATGCGCCCGCCGCGATGAAGCGGGGGCGGCGCGAGCGTGGCATCCGCTCGTCACCGCCCCCATGGGGACTACCCATGTCTTGTCAGGACGCGCCGCTCAGGAGGTGCGCTGGCCGCCGAAGATGGGCTCGGGGAAGCCCTGGGGGCGGTGGCCGAAGCGGGTGCGGATGACGGCGCCCAGGCCCACCAGCGTCGCGGCCAACATCACCAACGTGCCGAGCACCGGGATGCGGCCCACCAGGAGGAGGATGAACAGCCCCAGGGCGAGCACCATGGCCTGGGTCTTGCGGCCGCGCGGCAGGGGCAGGCGAGCGCCCAGCTCGCTCGCCACCGCGGTGAAGCCCCAACCCGTCAGCACCGGCACCACGACGATGAGCGCCAGGGCGAGCGGGATGCCGATGACGGTGATGCTCAGCATCACCAGGGCGGGGACGAGCGCCAGCGCGCCCAGCAACCCCACCGCGCCGCTGCGCGCCGGCTCGGCGCGGATCTCCGTGCCCAGGGCCTTCATCCGCGCCGGGAAGAAGAGCTGACCGAGGAAGCCCATGCCGAAGAGGAGGGCGAAGGTGAGCAGGAAGGACGCGAACCGGCCGCCCGAGTCACGCTCCTCGTCGCGCTCCTGCTTGGCTTCCTTGATGCTGTCCTTGATTTCGCCCGCCACCATGCGGCCGATGTTGGCGCCCCCGAAGGACTCGGTCCGGCCCTCCACCTTCGCCCCTTCCTGCTTGATCACGCTGCCGCCAAAGGCGGACACGTCCCCCTCCACCTTCGCGTCCGGGCCGAGCACCACGTTGCCCCCGAAGGCGTGCGCGTCTCCCTCCACGTGGCCGGAGATCTCCAGGTTGCCGCCGAAGACGACGGCGTCCTCGTTCACGTGTCCCTTCACGCGCAGATCGCCCCCGTAGACGACGGCGCTGTCCACCGTCTCGTCCTCAGTCACGTCCAGGGAGCGGCCCCGGGCGACCACGTCCTGCGAGCCCCGGCTGGAGCGGCGCACCTTCTTCATCTGGCTGCGCACGTGCTCCTTGATCTCGTCCTCGTCCAGGTCGAAGTCGGACGGGTCCACGGCCACCGGGGGCACGGGCGGAGGCGGCGCCACGGCGGGGGCCGGCGGGGGCACGGGCGCCGAGGACGACTCCGCGCTGGCCTCTTCCTTCTCCTCGTCCGTCATCGGGCGCAGGGTGTAGATGGCGCCATCGCGCTCGAGCTTCAGCGCGTGGGCGCGCGCCACCGTGCGCAGGGCCTGCTCGGCGCTGACGTTCTTCAGGCGGATGTCGGCCGGGGTGTCCAGCTCGCCGGTGATGACCACGTTGAGGCCGCCCTCCTCGGCGATCTTCTGGATCGCGTCGCGCAGGGTGCCGCGGAACTGGAGCTGCAGGGTGGAGGAGGAGGGGGCGTCGGCGGGAGCCTGCGCGAGCGACAAGGGCGCGGCGAGCAGGGCGGCGGACAGGAGCAGGGGCGGGGAGAGCTTCATGGCGACACTCACGCTTCGGAAGGTTGGGGACCGTTGCCGGCCAGCCGCTTGATGCCGAACAGGGAAGAGAGCAGGAGCAGGGCGAACAAGCCGGCGACGGGGGCCGCCGCCGTGTTCCACAGGGCATTCACCCCGCTGCGCAGGCCCTCGAGGAAGGCCCTGCCATCCACGAGGAAGCGGGCCGAGCCCGTGCCCGCCCCGCTCAGGGCCGCGTCGTTGGAGACCAGCAACCCGAACCCCACCAGGAGCGAGGCGGCGAGGATGGACAGGCCCGTCCACAGCTCGCGGTGCAGGGGCGGGGGCTCGGCGGCCACCCGCGCCATCACCCGGTGCACGAAGTCCGGCGGAGGCGCCGGATCCGCCAGCCGGTACAGGTCCTTCTCCAACTGCCGGTGATCCTCGAGGATCGCGGCGCACACCTCGCACTCGCGCGCGTGCTCCAGCGCGGGGCCCGCGCCCGCCTCCAGCTCGGTGAAGAGCACCTCCAGCTCCGGGCACTCCGGGATCGTGGCGGTCATGTCGGCTCCTCCTGGGCGGGGGTCATCTTCTTGCGCAGCTCTCGCGCGCCCGGAACAGGCGCGCCATGATCGTGCCCGGCGCGCAGCCCAACACCTGGGCGATCTCCTTCGTCGTGCGCTTCTGCACATAGTAGAGGGCGAGCACCTCCCGATCCTCGGCGGACAGGGTGGCGAGGGCCGCCTCCAGGGACTGGCGCTCCTGGCGGGCGATCGCCCCCTCCTCGAGGGACGCCTCGCCGCTCGCGAGCACTTCCTTCATCGGCTCGATCTCCTCGGTGCGCACCTTGCCGCGCCGGCGCAGCAGGTCCATGCAGAGGTTGCGCGCGATGGCCATCACCCAGAGATCAAAAGGGCGGGACTCGTCGTACTTGTGCAGGTGCTGATAGGCGCGCAGGAAGGCCTCTTGCGACACCTCGAGGCTCGGCCTCGTTGCCGAGCAGGCGCAGCGCCAGACCGTACACGGGGCGCTGCATCCCGCGCACGAGCGACTCGAACGCCGAGGGGTCGCCGCGCCGGGCGGCGAGGACCTCGGCCTTCCAGGAAGGGGCGACGGCCTCATCCGCCATCTGCATCCCAATGGCCCGGGCGAGGTCCGCGACGACTGCTGAGGGGTAGGCGAGTGCGTTCACGCATGGGTCTACGCCCCCGCCCGTCCCCGATTGCGCCGCCGGGGAGGGCGGCGGTCCGGATCATTTTTCTTCCGGGATTCCGGGCGCTTGGCGGCCTGCTCCTGGCGCGCCTGCTCCTTGGCGGTCTTCTTCAACCGCTGGCGCTCGCGAAAACCGGCGGGAGGCGTGGGAGCGGGCGGCGGCGCGGCGGCTTCCCGGGGTTGGGCGCGCCGGTTGCCGGTGGGCTCGGAAGCGGGCGAGCGCCGGGCGGCCGGGCCCGTGGGCGTGGCGGCGAGCGTGGAGAGCCGGGACGGGGCGCGGGGGCGCGAGCGTCGTCGGCGGAGTCCCGGCGGGCGGGCGCGGCGCCCCGGGACGCGGCACGGGGGGCCCGGGTCTCACCGCCGGCGGAGGCCCGACGTGGTCCACGGGGTGCTGGCTGCTCCTCCTCGTCCCGCTCTGGCGGCGTGTACCAGCCCTCGCGGATCTTCTGGGCGCTCTCCTCCTCGTACTCGAAGTGGAAGAGCCGCTTGATGACGAGCGTGGCGTAGGCGCCGGGGGGCAGGGTGAAGGCGATGTTGACCTTGAGGTAGCCCCGGTTGAGGTCGTCGTTCTGCACCCGGCCGATGACGAGCTTGTGCGGGACGACGATGGTGGGGCGCTCCTCGTGCTTGAAGTAGAGCATCCGCGGGGCCTCGCGCACGCGCAGGTCCTCGAAGGAGGCGAGCTTCTCGCGGCCCATCACCCAGTCCATGGCCTGCTTCACCTTCGGATCCTCGATGCGGGTGTCCGGGGCGACGAGCGGGAAGGTGGAGGCGCGCAGGGTGTTGAGCGTCTCGGGGTCCGCGTCGCGGTGGAAGAGCAGGGTGCCCGCCTGGTACTTCATCGGGAAGAGGCTCTCGCGCGGCAAGAGCACCTGGAGGTAGCGCCGCACGCCCTCGTTCCAGAGGTAGCTCTGGTAGGTGAAGAGCAGCATCGCGCGGTAGTCCGCCTCGATCTGCAGGAAGGCGCGCACCCAGTCGCCGGGGTGCTCGCGCAGGGACTTGAGGATGCGGTGGTACTTGCGGCTGCCCTCGAAGGGCACGCGCGCGTCCCACTTGCCCCAGTTGTCGCGCCAGAAGGCCTTCACCTTGGCGTCCTCCGAGCGATCCAGCTCCGAGGGGCGCGCCATGTAGTTGTGCAGCGCGGCCTCGAAGTCACCGCGCAGGAGATCCTTGGCGATGAAGCCCTGGCCGTGCTTGAGCGAGCCGAAGCGCTGGCTGTCGAAGTAGTTCACCACGCCCAGGCGGTTGATCTCCGCGGCGGCCACGTTGAGCGGTCCAACGGACTCCTGCGTCAACATGCGCACGGTGACGGCGAAGCGGTTGGAGGTGATGTTGGCCGCGGACAGGGCCTTGTCCGAGCGCCCCAGGTACTTCAGGCGCAGGTCGGGCTCCTGCATGTCCACGTCGGCGCCGTCCACGGCGATGAGCTGCTCGGTGCGGCCCTGCTTGTCCTTCAGGCCGCAGTAGGAGATGGAGCCGGGCTTGAGGCCGAAGGCCTCGCGCAGGCGGTTGGCCGCGTCGAAGGTGGACAGCTTCTGCTTGTCCATGAGGTAGACGCGGTAACGACCGCTCGCCACCTCGTCGAAGCGGTAGGACTCCTTGACGGAGAAATCCTCGGGTTTCTGCTTGATTCGCACCGGGCTCCCTTAACAGCCGGAGTGCCCTGAGTGGAAGGAGTGAAGGGGGACGGGCCTGACAATCGGACGGGCGGCGGCGTAATCTCGGCGTCCCCTCATGAGACTCCTCCTCCTGCTCGCCCTGCTGACGGCCACCGGTTGTGCATCCACCCTCTCCACGATGCAGACGGCCAAACCCCTCGCCCGAGGCCAGTTCCAGGTGTCCGGCGCGACGGGCGCCTTCGCGCCGGTGGGTCAGCTCGGCTCGCTCATGGAGCAGGGCATCGCCCAGGGCAAGGCCATCAAGAAGGCCGTCCAGTCCGGCGAGCCCTATCGTCTGCCGGAGGAGGACGCCCAGCGCCTGCTCGGCGTGGGCCTGGCGCTCGCGGTGGCCCCTCCGGGCGCCTCCAACGAGCTGATGGTGCGCGCCGGCCTGCTCGACTCCCATTCCCTGGACGTGGGCCTGCGCCTGAGCTCCACCTCCCTGCGCTTCGACGGCAAGGTGCGGCTCGCGCACGGGGGGATCCCGAGGACGACTCGCTGCCGGACTACCAGCGCAAGTCCTATGATCTGGCGCTCGGCGTGGCCCTCTCCCGCCACCTCTTCAAGAGCCCCGTGCTGGATGCCCTGGAGATCGTCCAGATCGACGAGTTCTCCCGGTGGGACCTCGAGGTGCCCGTCTACCTGAGCCTGGATCTGGGGGACATCTTCAAGCTGTACGGCGCGCCCAAGTACATCTACAGCAGCACGTCGCTGGACTCGCGGCTGGTGGACTACTCGAACTCGGGCCAGGACGTGTCGGGCTTCGACGTGCGGCTGCCCGCCCAGGTGTCCAGCCACTTCGTGGGCGCCAGCGTGGGCTTCGCCCTGGGCTTCCGCTACGTGCACCTCTTCGCCGAGCTCACCGCCGGCTACAGCTCCTGCCGTCCCGTCCTCTTCGGCCAGGAGCGCGACCTCGGGGGCGTCATCGTCTATCCCGCGGTGGGCCGGCCATCAAGAACCCCTTCCCCCTGGGCTCCCGGACCTCCTCCGACCCCCAGAGCCCGGGAACTCCGGAAAGTTTCCTCTGAGCTGACCCTCCGGGCAGGCTTTCGTAGTCGTTCCGGTGTTCCGGGAGGTCTGGTAGTGTCCCGGAGGTGACGTCGGAATCCGGAGCGTCGAGGTGGCGCGCGTGAGTCAAGCTTCCCCTCCATCCTCGAAGACCGCGGGTCCGCGGGGCCGCATCTCAAGGGGCGGTTTCCGGACGGGACGACCGGGGAGTTCTCGCTCGGCCAGCTCACGACCCTGGGCCGGCACCCCTCCAACACGCTGCGGCTGGTGGACCGCGAGGTCTCCAAGGAGCACGCCACCATCGAGCGCGTGGGCCGCGAGTACGTCCTGCGCGACCTGGGCTCCTCCAACGGCACCTTCGTCAACGGCAAGCGTGTCTCGGAGCTGAAGCTGCGCGACGGGGACGAGATCAGCGTGGGCGCCACCAAGCTCACCTTCTACTCCGGCGAGTCCCCGGGCGTGGCCGCGCCCCTGTCCTCCGGCCTGGGCGGCACCATGTCACGCTCGCCCCGGGTGACGGTGGTGGCGCAGTCGCACTCGGTGCCCGCCTTCCTCGCGCAGATGGATCAGCAGGGGCCGCCGCAGAACTTCCGGCCCGCCGAGCAGATCCAGGAGCTCGCCACGCTCAAGCGCGAGTACGAGAAGCTGCGCACCGCCTACGAGTTCCACCGCCGGGTGAGCCAGCAGGGCAAGCAGGCGGATCTCTTCGAGCAGATCCTCTCGGTGTCCTTCCAGCTCCTGGCGGCCGACCACGGCGTCATCCTCAAGGCGGGTGCGGACGGCCAGTTCACCGTGCCGGTGGCCGTCAAGCACCGCCACGGCCGGCCGGACAACGTCATGGTGTCCGACACGGTGCTGCAGAAGGTGGCCGAGACGCACAAGGCGGTGCTCACCGCGGACGCCATCATCGACGAGCGCTTCTCCTCCTCGGAGAGCATCGTGGCGCAGGGCATCCGCTCGGCCATGGCGGTGCCGCTCTTGTCCAAGGGCAAGCTGGAGGCGGTGCTCTTCCTCGACTCGCGCCAGCAGACCAACGCCTTCTCGGAGAAGGATCTCACCATTCTCTCGGGCATCGCCGCCCAGGCGGGCATCGCCCTGGAGAACGCGGCCCTGGCGGCGCAGATCCAGAGCGAGGCCATCACCCGCGCCGAGCTCAGCCGCTTCCTGTCACGCGCGGTGGCCGAGGCGGTGATCCGCGGCGAGACGGAGGACCTGCGTCAGAGCCGGCTGGCGGAAGTCACCTGCCTGTTCGCGGACATCCGCGGCTTCACCACCCTGTCGGAGAACGAGTCTCCGCAGGAGGTGGTGAGCATGCTCAACGAGTTCTTCACCCTCATGGCCGGCGTGGTGTTCCGCCACGAGGGCAACCTGGACAAGTTCATCGGCGACTGCGTCATGGCCGTCTGGGGCCCGCCCTCCAGCCACCCGGACGACGCGGCGCGGGCGCTGCGCGCGGCGCTGGAGATGCAGGACGCGGTGGACGTGCTCAACGGCTCGCGCATCGCCGCGGGCAAGCGGCCCATCGAGGTGGGCATCGGCGTGAACACCGGCCAGGCCGTCGTGGGCTACATGGGCAGCAACGAGCGCCATGAGTTCACCGCCATCGGCGACACGGTGAACACCGCCTCGCGCCTGTGTGGGCTCGCGCGCGGGGGCGACGTCGTGGCCAACGACAGCACGGTGAAGAAGGCCGGCTCCGGCTTCGACGTGGAGCCGCTGCCCGTCACCCAGGTCAAGGGCAAGGAAAAGGGCGTCCAGCCCTTCCGGGTGCTCGGCCTGGAGATCACCAACACCCACCACGACTGATGGCGACCCAGGACTGCCCGAGCTGCGCGCGGACGCACGAGGTGGGCTCCTCCAGGCGGGAGCGGAGGTGTCGTGTGCCTGCGGCACCCGCTTCCTCGTGCGGGCTTCGCGTGTGGCGGCTCCTCCGACCGGAGCCGAGGAGGGCGACCTGGAGAGCACCTTCGTGGGCGGCACGCTGGCGGTTCCCGGCTACGAGTTGTTGCGCGTGCTGGGCCGTGGCGGCATGGGCGAGGTGTGGCTCGCGCGGCAGATGTCGCTGGGCCGCCGCGTGGCGGTGAAGGTGCTGCCGCCGCGGCTCGCCAAGGATCCCGAGTTCGTCCAGCGCTTCGACAAGGAAGCCACCGCGCTGGCCACCCTCAGCCATCCCCACATCGTGCAGATCATCGACCGGGGCGTGGCGGGCGAGCACTACTACTTCGTGATGGAGTACGTGGAGGGGCGCTCGCTGCGCGACGTGATGGGCGAGCTGTCCCCGCCCGAGGCGCTGCGCGTGGCGCTCCAGGTGGCGCGCGCCCTGGAGTGCGCCCAGGAAAAGGACATCATCCACCGCGACCTGAAGCCGGAGAACATCCTGGTGGATGGGCGCGGGCACGTGAAGGTGGCGGACTTCGGGCTGGCGGGCATCCGCCGGCCGGACTCGACGGAGCGGCTGACGGCCACGTCCGTGGCCATGGGCACGCTCAACTACATGGCGCCCGAGCAGCGGCGCGACGCCAAGAACGTGGATGGGCGCGCGGACCTGTTCTCGCTGGGCGTGATGCTCTACGAGATGCTCACCGGCGAGGTGCCGGTGGGGCGCTTCCGCCTGCCCTCCGAGCGCGTGCCCGGACTGGACAAGCGCGTGGACGCGGTGGTGGAGCGGCTGCTGGAGACCGAGCCCGAGGCGCGCCCGCGCGGGCCTCCGAGGTCTGCCGGATGCTCGAGGCGCTCGTCAGCAACGTGTCGTCCACGGGGCCCGCGCTCGAGCCGATCAGCCCGGAGCGCAGCCGGCTGCGCTCGGGGTGGCGGCGGGTGCGCGCGGCGCTCTCGGTGATGGGCGCGCTGGCCGTGCTCGCCTACGGCGTGAGGGGGCTGTCGGACACGCCCGTGGGCCTGCCGTTGGGCGAGGACAAGCGGGTGGTGCTCGGGCGGCTCTTTCGCGTGGTGCCCAGCCCCAAGCCCTGGCCCGCCAACACGGATGGCGATCTCTTCGTCAGCTCGGTGCTGGAGGAGCTGGCCGACGGGCGGGTGCGCCTGGGCGTGGACTTCGTCGGGGGCGAGGAGAACGTGAACGCCCACGCGGGGACGTGGACGCTGGAGAATGGACAGCTCCACGCCATCCAGGGCGGCAACGACGCCGGGGGCGGGCAGCTCATCCCCCGCGCCTACCGGCCCACCGCTACTTCTCCAGCGACGACTTCTCCGCCGAGGTGCTCATGAGCGCGAGCGCGCTCGGCCGCGGCTACCCCGAGGAGGCGGACGCCCAGCACTACGCCGAGCTGTCCTTTCGCGTCACCGGCCTGCAGGTGTCCGTCTACGCCATCCCCGGCACGGGCATGCGCCTGAGCTGGCGCTACACCACGCCCGAGGGCCGCGACGTGGTGGGCAACAGCGCGCAGGAAGTGGTGGACCTGGTGCAGGACGAGACCCCCGTTCCCCAGGGCAGCTTCCGCGTGAAGCTCCAGCTCAAGCGCAAGAAGGACGGCGTGGAGGTGGCCGCCTACCTCAACGGTGAGAGTGAGCCCTTCGCGCACAAGTTCCTGGAGGGCCTCCAGGGTCGCTCGGCGAAGGTGGCCCTGGGGTGCCGCAACCTGGTGTGCACCTTCGATGACCTGGTGGTCCGTGGCCTCCAGGCCCGGAAGGGTCGGATCGTTCGCTGGCGGAAACCCCGCCGGAGTAACGCGCCCGTGGCGAACGGTGGCCCCCAGGCAGGCGGGAGCGGCCACCCGAGTACCCTTGTCGGCGGCCCGCCGCGTCCGCACCTTTGGCGGGGTCGAGGCCCGTGCGGCACGGTGGGCCGGGGTGGATTGGGGGCAGGGGAGCCATGGACTTGCGGTGGGCATTGGCCCCGTTTTGCGCGGCGGGACTGGGCGCGCTGATGGTGGCGGCGGTTTCCTGGAGTCGCGGCGACGTGAGGGCCTCGCTGCCTCGCGCGCCGCTCGCGTGGTTGGGGTTGCTGGTGGGGTGCGTCGCGCTCCTGTCGCTGCGCTACGGCACGGGCCCACTCATGTGGGTTTCCCCCACCGTCTTCCGACAGGCACTGGGCGTCGGACTGCTCATGGTCGCGGCGGGGCTGGCGGTGGTGGGCTCGCGGATCCGCTTGCGCGCGGACGCGCTGCGGGCCGAGGCGCCCCGGAGCCTCGACGAGGGCGTGGAGGCCCTGCGCCGGGGCGAGACGCCGGGCTGGGGGTGTACCGGGGCCGGCTCGCGGCGAGCGATCAGGTGACGTCGCCGAGCGGCGTGGTGTGCGCCTTCTATGAGGCGGAGCTGCGCGGCGTGACGCCCGGTGGCGGCAAGGGCTCGCTCTTGTCGGTGGAGCGGGCGTCGGCGCCGGTGGTGCGCATGCGCGGGGAGAAGACGGAGGCGGCGTTGAGCTTCTCGCCGGGCCTCGTGCTGGCGCCGCTGCGCGTGCGGCCCTGCCTGGTGGGACGGCCCGCCGAGGTGGCGCCGGGACTGGACGCGCCCGTGGAAGGGGCGCCCCCCGAGGAGGCGCTGTCGTACGAGCGGGTGGGCAAGCTCGGCGAGGAGTGTCTGGTGGTGGGCGAGCTGCGGCCCGGTCCGGTGGCGGGCGGGTATGAGCTGCGCGGCCGGCAGGGCGGGCCCGCGATGGTGATTCTCGGCGAAGCGGCCGAGGGCACCGGGACGCACGGCGCGCCGGGCCTGGAAGCTGTTCGCCGCGGCGGGGGCGCTCACCGTGGCCGCCGCCTGGGTGCTCGCGGGCTGAGCGGCGCCCCGTCGGACATTGTCGGTTGTGCTCCACGCCTCGCGATGCGACATCATCCGGGTCGCCAACGCAGCGGCCTGGGCCGCGAGGAGTGCAACCGATGAAGAGCGGCGAGACGGTGGTCATCGTGGGAGCTGGACAGGCCGGAGGCGAGCTGGCGACGCGCCTGCGGCAGCAGGGCAGCGAGGGGCGGATCGTCCTCGTGGGGGACGAAGCGCACCTGCCCTACCAGCGGCCCCCTCTGTCCAAGGGCTTCCTGCTCGGGAAGATGAGCCGGAACGAGCTCCACCTCAAACCCCAGGCGACCTACGAGCGCTTCTCCATCGAGCTCAAGCTCGGCACGCGCGTGGAGCGCATCGAGCGCGACGCGCACGAGGTCCTCCTCTCCGAGGGCAGCCGGCTGCGCTACGACAAGCTCGTGCTCGCCACGGGCGGCCGGGCGCGCCTGCTGTCGTTTCCGGGCATCGACACCTCCCGGCTCGAGAACGTGTTCTCCCTGCGCTCCATCGCCGACGTGGAGGCGATGCATGGCCAGTTCGTGTCCGGGCGCCACCGGTGATCATCGGCGGAGGCTACGTGGGCCTCGAGGTCGCGGCGGCCGCCACCCAGCTCGGGCTGCGCGTGACGGTGGTGGAAGCCGCCCCGCGCATCCTCGCCCGCGTCACCGGCCCGGAGGTTTCCTCCTTCATCGAGGCCATCCATCGCGGACACGGTGTCGACTTCCGGCAGCTCGCGGGGGTGCAGGGCTTCGAGCTCGATGAGTCCCAGCGCCGGGTGCGCCGGGTGAAGCTCACCCACGGGGGCGGGAGGAAGCGCTCGAGGCGGATCTCGTCCTGGTGGGAATCGGCCTCATCCCCAACACGGAGCTGGCCGCCCAGGCGGGGCTCGCCGTGGACAACGGCATCGTCGTGGACGAGCTGGCTCGCACGAGCGATCCCTCCATCCTCGCCATCGGCGACTGCGCGAACCAACCCAGCTCCTACACGGGCACCCGGGTGCGCCTCGAGTCCGTGCCCAACGCGCTCGAGCACGCGCGCGTCGCCGCCGCCACGCTCATGGGCAAGCAGGAGCCGTCCTCCGCCACGCCCTGGTTCTGGTCGGAGCAGTACGACTTGAAGCTGCAGATGGTGGGGCTGTCCACGGGCTACGAGCGGTGTGTCACGCGCGGCTCGATCGATAACCGGACCTTCTCGGCCTTCTATCTCAAGGACGGCCGCATCCTCGCCGCGGATGTCATTGGCCGGCCCCCGGACTTCATGGCGGCCCGGAAGATGGTCTCGAGCCGGACGCTCGTGGATGCCCAACGCCTCGCGGACGAGAGCGTTCCGCTCGGGCAGTGCGCCGTGTAGCGCCCTCGCGCCGGGAGCCCATGAAGTCCTGAACGGGAGTGGACGAGGGGCGGGGATCCCCGCTCAGGTCCCTCCCGGCGTGCTGGTCAACGGGGTCTCCAGACAGGAGGTGAGGGCCCACAACCAGCGCGCCATCTCCTCGGGCGAATCGGGCGAGCGCCGATCCAGCCAGGACTCGAGCACGCCCATATAGGCCGAGATCAAGAAGCGGCTCAGGGTGGAAGGGGGCACCCCCTCGAGCCGGGGATGGGCGCTGGTGGTGAGGCCGAGGCGCTACGAACTGCTCGAGGATGTTGCGCAGCTGGACCGAGTAGGCGCGCATGCCGCTCTGGCCGAGCATGAGGTGATACAGCTCGGCGTGCTCGGCGGCGTGCCGGAACCACTCCACCAGCGCATGCTGGAGCAGGTCGGGCCCCGCGCTTACTTCCCGGCTTCTGCTCGCGAGCTCGGAGAGCATGTCCCGCATGATCTGGGTGAGCAGATCATCCTTGTCGCGGTAGTGCAGGTAGAAGGTGCTGCGGTTGAGCTGGGCGCGCCCGGTGATGTCCTGCACGCTGATGGCGTCGAAGCCCCGTTCGCGGATGAGTCCGAGCAGCGCGTCGCGGAGCATGGCGCGGCTGCGATGGACGCGCGGATCCACCGGCGAGGGCTCCGCCGGTTTGGGCGAGCCAGGACCGCCTCGCGCCGGTCTGTTCGGTGGCTTGGGCATGGGGCAGGGCGGCCTGTGTAGCCGCGCCCCGCCGGGCTTGCAACCCGCCACACGCGGGCTCACCCCTCGTCGGACAGCCCGTACTCCTTGAGTTTGCGGCCCAGCGTGTTGCGGCCGATCCGCAGCGCCTTGGCCGCCGCCGTCCGGTTGCCCTTCACCAGCTCCAGCACGCGCAGGATGTGACGCTTCTCCACCTCGGCCAGTGGCAACACGTCCCCGAGTTCGCCGTCCACCATTCGTGGCTCGGTGGAGGGTGGGGCTGACGCTCCATCCACCACCTTGGGCAAGGGCAGGTGCTCCTCGAGGATCTCCCCCTCGCTGAGCACCACCGCGCTCTCGATGCAGTTCTCCAGCTCGCGCACGTTGCCCGGCCAGCGGTAGCGCTTGAGCCGCTCGAGCGCCAGGGCGTTCAGCCTCGGCGGGGGCAGGCGGTGGCGCCGCGCCGCCGACGCGATGAAGTGCCGCGTCAGCCGCTCGATGTCCTCTCCGCCCCGCTCGCGCAGGGGCGGCAACACCAGCTCCACCACCTTGATGCGGTAGTACAGGTCCTCGCGGAACTTCCCCTCGGCCACCATGCGTGCCAGGTCGCGGTTGGTCGCCGCGACGATGCGCACGTCCATCTTCAACGTCTGGGTGCCGCCCACGCGCTCGAACTCGCGATCCTGCAACACCCGCAACAGCTTGCCCTGCACCGGCAGGGGCAGCTCACCGATCTCGTCGATGAACACCGTGCCGCCCTCGGCCGCCTCGAACTTGCCCGGCACCCGGTGGTCCGCCCCCGTGAAGGCGCCCTTCTCGTGGCCGAACAGCTCGTTTTCGATCAGCGTGGCGGGCAGCGCCGCGCAGTCCACCTTCACGAAGGGCTTGTCCCGCCGCGGCCCGTTCACGTGCACCGCGCGGGCGAACAGCTCCTTGCCACACCCGCTCTCGCCCCGCAGCAGCACGGTGGCGTCCGTGGGCGCCGCCTTCTGGATGAGCCGGTAGATGACCTTGAGCGGCTCGGACTCGCCGATGATGCGGTTGAAGAAGTAGCCCACCGGCGCGTGGGGCTGCTCCTTGGCCCGTTGCAGCTCCTGGTACAGGCTGGTGCGCTGCAGCGCCTGGCTCACCTGGGTGGCGATGGCCTGGAGCCGCTGCACGTCGTCCTCGGTGAAGCGCTCGCCGCCGCGGCGGTTGAGCACCTGCAACACGCCGTAGAGCGTGCCGCCCGTGTCGCGCAGCGGCACCGCGAGGTTCGTCGTGGTGCGGTAGCCCGTCAGCCGATCGATGTCCGCGAAGAAGCGGCTGTCCCCACCGGGGGTGGGCATGTTGACGGGCTCGCCGTGCTGGGCCACCCAGCCCGCCACGCCCTGGCCCCGCTTCACCCGGATTTGAGACACCTCGGGCAGGTGGGCCGCGCGAGAAGAGCTCGTCGCGCGCCGGATCCAACAGCCACAGAGTGCCCCGGTCCGCCTGCATCGACACCGCGATGCGATCCACCAGCGTCTGGAGGAAGGCATCGAGATCCACCTCGCGGCCGACGAGCCCGCCGAGGGGCAGCACCTGACTGACGTCCGGGGAAGTGGCCATGAAGGGCAGGGGAGGCAGCTCGAAGAGGGACAGCAGACTAGCGCAGGGCGAATCCATGTGTCCCTCCTGGCTCATGCGTGCGCCCCGGCCGCGAACAGGATGCGCTTGCCCTCGCGGGCCGGCTCGGAGGCGGCGAAGTACTGGCGGGCCTCCTCGGCCATGCCCTCCACCTGCTCGTCGTTGTGGGCGGGATCATGGTGGAAGAGGAACAGGCGCCGGGCGTGGACGGCCTGGGCCACCTGGGCCGCGTCCACCATGGTGGAGTGGCCCCAGCCCTTGCGAGGCGCCCCGCGCGAGCCGTTGTACTCGTCCGGGGTGTACTGCGCGTCCATGCACAGCGCGTCCACGCCCTCCATCCACCGCGCGTGGCGAGCGTCCAGCGCGGCGAGCGACATCTCCATGTCGGTGGCGTAGACGAAGGAGTGGCCATCCGCCTCGACGCGGTAGGCCGGGCAGCCCTGGGGGTGGGGGGAGTCGAAGGGCGTCACGCGGAAGGGGCCCACCTCCACCGTGCGGCCGTGCAGCGCCGAGCGGAACGCCATGCGCGCGCGCATGGTGGACAGGGGCACGGGAAAGTTGGGCGGCTCCATCTGCCGGCCAGCACCGACGCCAGCGCCGAGTCCCCGTCCGGCCCCGGGCCATACAGCTCCAGCTCCGTGGTGGGCAGGTAGCCCGGGGAGAAGAAGGGGAAGCCCTGCACGTGATCCCAGTGCAGGTGCGAGAAGAAGAGCGTGGCCTTGCGCGGCGCGCCCTCGCGCATCATCACCTCGCCGAGGGCGCGGATGCCCGTGCCGGCGTCGAGGATGAGCCGGTGCCCCTGGCTCGTCACCTCCAGGCAGGACGTGTTGCCGCCGATGCCCGCCGCGTGCGCCCCGACACCGCGATGCTTCCCCGGACTCCGTAGAAACGCACTTCCATGACGGCTCCTCCTCGAAAACGCGGGCGCTCCCGTGCGGGGCCGCCCTGGACGTTCCCTGGTCAGAGCAAGGCTCTTGCCAACGCCAAATGGCCGGAGTTACTGGGAATCCCAGGCCCGTCTCGAGGGCGGGTGCTCCATTCCGGCGCACCTGGATGGAGCGGGCGCGCCGATTCGGATCGTTCATGTTGAGGGCGCGCTCAATCCGTTCGCGGATGCGCGCGGTCAGCGTTCCCTGATCCCCGGGCTCACGAGAAGCCCGTGGGAAACTGACGCGAGCGTGTGCCCTGGCGAGGTGTGGCTGGTGGAGGAGCGCAAGTAGGCGTATCGGCGGAGGCGCCGGAGGAGACCATGCTGTACGATCTCCAAGGAGAGGGACGCCATCGGCCCACGGACTATGTCCAACGACTTCAGTTACAGTCCACGAGTACTACTTGGTCACTTCGGGCACTGCCTGAGGGGCTTCCCATTCGAAGTTCCACGGCAGCCTTTGACAAGTGACCAAGTGTTGTAGGTACCTGAAAGGCGGCGTGCTCACGCACTGCTTCGCGCGGGTGCGCCGTTAAAGTTGCAAGGACGAGCTTCTCGTTGCCTGCTCGTGCAAGGGACGAGGGGTGTAGCCCCTCCTGAAGGCGAAGCGGGCGTATGTGTCGGCGGTGCATCTGGTGGAGCGGTTGTTGCCGCACGTGCCCTACCGGCAGTGGATAACTGTTCTTTCCGCACCGGACGCCTCTCCCTCTCTGTTCCAATCCGTCTCCCACCCAACAGTGCCCCGGATCAAGTGTTGACTCATGGATGAGTAATAGGGAAGGTCGCCACGAAGGGGGCGTTATGTTCAAGATTCAGTCGCATCAAATGAAATCCTTTGAAGAAGCCATTCTGCGGCGCTTCGAAGACGAGATGGTAGTGCATAGTAAGGAGTTCACGCCGTGGCTTTGCGAGGTGATTGGCGAAGAGCAACTTCGCGTGGCGCTTCGTCAAGCAATTGCCCGCGCTGGCTCGTATGGATTTACCTATCGGGGACCCATCCGTCTCTACGTTGAGTTGATGCTCCTTTGCGGCAGCGCTTTTGACACAGATCCACAGTACGCGGCCGTTGGCGAGTGCCTGCGTGCTTCCGGTGATCAGATGCAGCGCGCAGAGCATATATATCAAAAAGCCGGCGATTATCTGGATAAAATATCTGGCTACGGAATGAGAAATATGCACAAGGCATTGGATGCCTTGTCAGTCCTTACGCAAATGCCGATGACGTATTCACCGAGAGAGTTCACAACAATCATGCTTCATGAGGTGCACCGTGTTTTTCCTCAGAAGGCGGACTACATTGGAGATGAGCAACTGACGGCGCTCATATACGAGGGCAGGGCCGAGGCGCAAAAGTATGGCTATCACACCTCACGAGGGGAAGCACTCGTGGTGATGTTGATGTTTGCGTTTGGTCACGGCTGCACTAATGATCCGATTTATCCCTGGATCGCACGAGTGCTCAGAGATGAGAGGAGCCTCGGCCCAGCGGCCCATGCCGAGCGATTGGAGCAGAAGCGCTCACTTGGCTCCGTTACGTCCTTGCAAAGCCCAGCGAAGGAGCGGAAACGTGAGCGGCGGTCAACAAAAGCTAACCCCTCCGAGTTCGAAAAGTGGTGGGACTTCCCCGACCTGCACCATACAGGCATGCAGTTGCAAGGCAACAGCCAAAATCGATAAAATCGATGTGAAAGTCAAGGCTACTCCTGCCCTAACAGCCCGGCCCGGTGCCGTGGCTCCAGCAGATCATGACTTCTCTTGCACAGAGGTGGCCGAGAACTTTGCAGCGGCTACGTCGCTGGTGTTAATACGTGGTGATATGCAGGAGGTAAAGCTAACCGCGACTGTGCAGCCATCGAACACACCTGTCTGGTGGGACGTGCGGCGATCGCCTGACGATCACTCCGCCCTGAATGGTAAATCAGCCTTACCAACACTAACGATCGATAAAAGCGATAACACCAAGGCAACACTGAAGCTGAATAGCACGGGCTCGTTCTTCGTTCGTGTGTTTGCCGATTGCAACAAGAGCCATGTATTCGATCCGGGAGTGCATTCCGCTTGTTGCCGACGGTGATCGTTGAAGTCGCATTGCACGCTGACAACACCGTGACATCCACTGGAAGCTTTGCCGCCACCGCTGTCCCTGGTGGTGTTCGCGTCACAACAGGATCGTTCAACATCGCCAATGTACGTGCTGGGGTAGAGAATGCAGCAATTTTCATGAATGCCACTGTGGACGTGAAGAGTGGAGGCCCCGATGGCCGTCGCTTGCTCGATTGCGTTTTTGCTGGATGGATAAACAATCTTCGCTCGACGATACGTTCGGGCAGTTATGCGGAGGCATGTTTCGCAGCTTGTTCTAGCCACAAACCGTGCTGCGGCAACTGGAGCCCAAAATACCTTCAACCCCGGTGACCCGGCCCCGATTCCTCCTAAAGCGCCTGTCCTCGACACCGGGCGAAAACCACCCGGGATTGGGGGAGAAACGGCGGTTCTGACGCAGAGCCGGTCACTCAATACCGACAAAGTAAATCAATCGGTCGGTCAGCGCTGGCGTGTGGAGGCTGTGGACAGTCCAGGTGGTGGTCAAGCTGACTTTCACCCCAACTTCCCCGGAGCTTTGAATCGGGTGCACCACGAGGATAACTTCACAGCATTTCTAGGTTTCTGGACCAATCGTGGTAATATCGCAGGGGCGACCAACGACCCGGCCAACCGTGTGTATGCAGTAGTGCGGAAGTATCAGTGGAGAGTACTGGGAGAATGGACGGTCAGTGCCGCGCCTGGGCTTGCGCTAACCGCAGTAAAGGCACCGAGCGTCACCTCTTCGGCAGCATCAACCATCTCCCCACCTAAGGAAGCCCACCGCGCGGATTGCGAAGTACGGGCTCAAGCATCTTCGATTTACTTGCCGTTGATGCGAGACGTTAAGCCATGCTGAATCGATGGGCTAATTTGCTGTGCCTCGGTGCAATTATTGCGACATCCTGTAAACTCAACCCGCTGATTGCACAAACCAGAAAGGTAGATAATATCGTGAACACGAGCCCATCATCCCCTGTTGACCGGCATCAATATATAGTTCATCTCAGAATTGTTTCAGCTCGACCCGGAGAATGGTCGCCCGATCTCCATCGCTGGGGCTCAATCCCTACTGCGCCGCTCGGTACATATCGAAGTGCGTGTTCGCGAGGTACTCAAGGCACCTGAGGGGCGTAGTATTGTCCAGGATCTGAATCTCCACGTCGAACAACGCAAGCCGGCGGATGGCTTTATTGCTGACGACTATGGACCATGGTCTGAAATCGATCTGGCTGCTGGGCTCGAACTTCTGGTATTTGCAAATGACTTAGGACCTGGAGCTCCGATCGAGCAGGCGTTAGCAGATGCCTGTGGCCTGCTTGTGAGGGTGCCTAGTTCTCAGGTGCCTTTTGCAATTGAGGATGTACGGCGTGCGCTTGCCTGGGAGCAAGCCGTTGGCCGTCGCATATTGAATTCGGCCCAAATACAGCGCGCAATCTACGAGAGCCGGGCTGTGAGTGGACCTCTCATGGCCAGTTTTATAGTGGGAGCCCTGGATGGCGAGGATTTTAGCGATCCGATTGTAGAGCAGGCACACAAGTTCCTCATGGAATTGGTGCAGGATCCAGAAGCCAATGAGCGATTCCGTCTCGTGATTCTGGCTCACGAGATCAACAAAATCGCCATGATGGAAGCGCCACCAGATTGGTTCCGGAGGTGTCTCGTTAAGGCAATGATTGATATACTCCAACAAGAGGAGGTTTCATTGCTACATGAGTCTATTCGACAGGCATATTTGATCAATGTCGTGTTCAATGCCGTCGGGCAGCAACTGATATCAGTGCGAGAGGTTTTGCCTTCTAGCGCAGAGCGGTCGGCCTTCGAATCGGTACTGAAGAAGAGAGGATTCACGCCAGAGCAACAGGCGCAATTAATCAGTTGGACCAAAGTAGAATAGGTACATAATGCAGGTGCTCGGGGAGGTTGCCGGGCGGGCTGAACCGACAACAGGCGTGGGAGCGACCCTTGAGCGCGAACGAGATGCGTAGGCGAGAGGGAGCGGCTTCACGAGCGCTCCCGCTGGGGCAGGAGCACTCGCTGCAATAGCGGCTGCGCTGGACGGAGGTGGACATGATGAGCGGCTCTTCCTACTCGCGATGTCGGCTCGCTGTCCAGACCCGACGGGCCAGGCTGCTCCGAACCGGGGCGTCCTCCCCCTGTCTCACCCGCTCCAGACGAGCGCTAGAACACCGAATGGTTTGATGGGCTTTCCCTCAAGGAAAACAGCTACTTGGCGCGACGCCATCAATTTGCATGGCATTGCAAAGGGCTGGAATCATTGAGGTTTCTATCAAACTGGTCGGTGTCCTAGGAGCTTGTCGGCGAATCGGCCAGGAGGACGGTGGCGCGTAGCAGGCACCAGGTGGCGCACCAGCAGCGGAGGTGACGGTATCCCCTGGTGCACTGCGCCGGGCGGGCAGCCCGCCTGCTACGCGGGCTGCGCTACCAGGGCGGGCAACTCCCAGCCCTGCCGGTACAGCTTCTTGAGGTTGTGCACCGCGCACGCCAAGGAGAATTCTCCGCGCACCTTGGGCAGGCCCCGCAGCGAAGCGCGGCAGCGTCCCGTTCTTCACCGGCCGATGACGGGCTCGGCCGTCACCTTGCGCCGCGCGTACGCCTTGCGTCCCCGCTTCGTCAGCAGCTTGCGCTTCATCCGCTCCTTGAAGCTCAGGCCCTTGGGCGGGCGTCCGCGCGGTGCCGCTGGCGCCTCGTGTCCGTGCTTGGAGCGGCCGGTGGCGACAAAGCACTGCACGCCCTGGGCCTCCACCTGCTCAATGTCCTCCTGGCACAGGTAGCCCGAGTCCGCGCTCAGCTCCACGGGCAACAGCCCCGTGTTGCCCCGCACCTGCTCCACCATCGGCTCGAGCTGACGTGCATCGTTGCCGCTCTGCCCCACCTCTTGCGCCACTATCAACTGCGTGTCCGCGTCCACCGCCACCTGCGCGTTGTAGGACTGCTGGAAGCTGCCTGCCCGGGGCATGATTCTGGAGTCCGGGTCGGTGAAGTTGCGCTGCGCCTTCTCGCTGGGTTTGGCCTCCTCGGGCTTGTCCTCGCCCTTGGCCTCCGCCTTCTGCCGGGCCTCCTTCTCCAACTCTTCCTTGGCCGGCGAATCTTCTGCCGGCGCCTGCTCTTGTCCACCGCCAGCGCCAGCTTCTTGTCCGCCTCCAACTCACGCGCCGCCTGCCGCAGGCGCTCGGCGCGCTTGTTGGGGTCCTTCATCTCCTCGGGCAACTCATCCCCGCGCCGCCCCTTGCCAAAGCGCCTGTCCTCCTCGGCATCCCGCGCCGCGGCCTCCTCCAGGAGCTTGCCAATCTGCTCGTCCAGCTTCTTCATGGACTCCTCCATGCGTCCGTAGCTCATGGCCTTGTGCTTGCTGGCGTTGGCCTTCACCTTCGTGCCGTCCACCGCCAGGTGCCCCAGCTTCTTGAGCCCCGAGCCGCGCGCCAGCCTCAACGTGTCCACGAAGAGCGCTCGGAAGGCTTCCAGGTGCCGCACCCGGAAGGCACACACCGTGTCATGGTCCGGCCTCTCGCCTCCCGTCAGGTAGCGAAAGGCAATGTCCGTCTCGCACCGCCTCTCAATCTCCCGGCTGCTCGTAATGCCCCGCGCGTACGCGTACATGAGTAGCAGCGTCATCATCACCGGGTGGTAGGGCGGCTGCCCGCGCTCCTGGGTGTACGCCTTCAGAATGGGGCTGAAGTCGAGCGCCTTGCGCAGCTCGACGAAGAAGCACGCCGGTGCCCCTCTCCCAGCACCTCCCGCGCGTACTGCGGCAGCAACTGCCCCTGCTCCGGTGTCCACTCCCGGAAGGGCCTCGGCGAGGCGTAGCGGGCGGAGCCCTTCGCTTGCTCCTCCCTCTCCGGCTTCTCGCTGGCGGCTACTTCCAACAGGGCGGCTTGCTCCGGCTTCTTCGTCGAGGGCGTTCTCACCCTCCACCTTCAACCAGAACTCGCCTCCCCCTGAAGGACCACCTGGGGCGTCACCCCTCTGGTCCACCCTCTACGGTGGGTTTCTCCGACACGCTCCTAGGACACCGACCAGTTTGATAGAAACCTCAATGATTCCAGCCCTTTGCAATGCCATGCAAATTGATGGCGTCGCGCCAAGTAGCTGTTTTCCTTGAGGGAAAGCCCATCAAACCATTCGGTGTTCTAGTGGACTGTCCGACAAGTTCGTGGACATAGTCAGGAGCGGTGTCGGTCCACCCAATCGTGCATTTTGGGACGGGTCCAGGACCATGTGAACGGGTGGGCATAGCGGTGGTTGTACTCGGGCCAGCTGGCGTTGAGGTGGTCAATGAACTCAGAGCGGCTGCCCCAATCCCCTCGCTGGAGGTAGTGCGCACCGAAGGCGCGCAGCAGGAGTTCGGCTTGGTTGAGCCGTAAATGCTCGCCGAGCCCCGTGGTCGAGGAGCTTGACGACGAGCGCAGGGCATGAGGGGTCACTCACTGCGGAGCGACAGCCACCGCGGCGCCCGGTCCTCTCAAGACATGCTGCCAGCAGGAGTGGCGCGTCAGTTCGCCCCGGACTGCTCGAGCTGGTTGGGTAGGGGAATCGGCTCCCCCCGCAGAGCCGCCAGCGCGGCCTCACGCAGGTAGCGCTTGGGGTCCACCCCCACTGCTTCGCCGTCTCCAGCAGGCTGTAGAAGAGGGCGGCCACCTCGGTGCCGCGCCGGCTCCGGCTGCCGTAGTGGTTCTTGCGGCCCACCGCCGGCCCCCGCATGGCGCGCTCGGTGGCGCCGTTGTCCAGGGGGACGCGCGGGTCCGACACAAACCGCGTCAGTCCCGTCCACCGGTTGCTCATGTATTTGATTGCTGGCCCAGCGCCGACTGAGGCAATGCGCGCTGCTCGCATGCCCACTGTCGCAGCCGCTCGAGGAGGGGACGGCTCTTGTGCTGTCGCAGTTCCAGCAGGCGCTCCAGGTCCTCCGGCCCCTGCTTGTACTCACGCTCCACCGCGTACAGCCCGGCAATCATCTCCAGGGCCTCTTCGGCCTGGGGGAAGGCCTCCGCGCACTCCACGTACTTGCGACGCGCGTGCATCCAACAGTTCACCAGGGTCAGCTTCCCACCCGAGTCCGCGGCGACGCTCTCGTAGGTGCTCAGCCCATCCACCATGAGGATTCCCCCAAAGTCCCGCAGCAGGTGGCGTGCGGCCTCCACGTCCCGGCCCTCCTGTATCCGGTACACCACGGCGTCCGGCGCGCACAGCGCCCAGGCGTGCCAACGTGTCTGGCTCTTGCTGCCCAGCAGCGGCCAGCGCGTCTCATCTCCGCCCAGAATCTCGCGCGTGAGCAGCGCCTCGTGCAGCGCCTCGTGGGCGGGCGAGGCAGCCGCGCCAGGGCTTCTATCTGGTCCCAGAGTGTCTGGCTGTCCACCACCAGCCCCTCGCGCTCCATGACTCGCACCTGCCGCTCCAGGGGCAGGTGGTCGAGGTATTTGGCCACGGCCACTTCCACGGCGAAGTCCACCGAGTAGCGCCCGCCGGCCTGGAGCTTGGGCGGGCCCAGCGCCGTCTCCACGCACCCGCCGCAGCCGCAGCGGTACTTCTGCCGCTTGTGGCGCTTGAGGACGAGCGCCGCTGCACCACATCCACCTCCTCGGCCTCCTCCTGGCACCCCACCATTGGCGCCAGCGCCCCACCGCACCGGGGGCACTGCTTGTCCGGCTCGTCCAGCGCGTGCACCACCTCCAGCGTCGGTAGCGTGGGCTGGGGGCGCGGGCCATGGCACGGCCGGGGCGTGGCCTCCTCGAGCTTCTCCCTCTCGTCCGGTGTGGGACGGGGACGCTTCTCGCTGGAGGGGCCGAACAGCTCGGCGGTGCGCTGCGCCAGCTGTCGCTCCACCTCCTGCAAGCGCAGCTGCAACTCCTCGGCGTCCTGGCCCTGGGCGCTCATCAACTTGCGCGTGAGCTCCACCACGCGCGCCACCAGTCGTCTGTTTTCCGCCTCCAGCAGGAGAGCCGCCGGCGCAGCCGCTCCATGTCCTTCTCTGTCTCCAACTGGAAGCTCATGCGCCGGTAGTGCCATGCCAGCACCCTCCCGCGCAAGTAGTCCGCGCCGCATGACTCACGAAGTCACCGCGCCCTCGGCCCGTGGCTGGAAGAGCGGCGCCAGCGTGTACGGCGCGGGCGACAGCGGCGCTCGTCCCACCAGCTCGCTGCCCTCCAGGAAGAGGCCAGCTCCGACACCGTCAGCTGAAACGGCTGCTCGCCCCTGGCGCTCCGCCACAACGGCGCGAAGCGTCCCTTCTCCAACCGCTTGGCGTACAGGCACAACCCCGTGCCGTCCCAGAAGAGCGCCTTGGCCCTCTTCCTGTCCCGTCCCACGAAGAGGAAGACGTCGCCCGACAGGAAGTCCCGGCCCAGTGCCCGTGTCACCAGCCCACTCAGCGCGTCGTAGCTCTTGCGCATGTCGCACGGCTGCCCGTAGGCGTACACCGCGAGCCGTCGCGTGGAGCCAATCACAGCAGCCCTCGTAGCAGCGCCACCGCGTCCTCCAGCGACAGTCCCTCCACCCTCACTCCTCCGGGCCCGTGCACCACCAGCGCTCCCGCCCGCTCCCCCGCGCGCTCCGGTTTCACCTCCACCGGCACCAGTCCCGCTCGCTCCGGCTCCCGCCTCACCCGCCGCTCCGCGCTGCTCCAACGGCTGAGCGTCCAGCTACTCATCCCCAATTCCCTGGACACCTCCTCCACGCTCGCGCCCTGCTGCTGCCTTTCTCTCGCATACTCCACCGCTTGCTGCCTCTGCTCCGGCGTGTAGCGCGCTCGCGGCCCCACTCCTCCTCGCGCCAGCACCTGCTGTCTGAACTGCTCCGCCCACTCTTTCTTGTCCATCTTGTCCGCCTCCTTGACGCGGGCGGACATGCTCACCTTACGGCACTCCCGTCACGACGGGCCCGGGCGAGGACTTACGTTGAGCCAAGAGGCATGGGCCGGGGTGAAGACACCCGGACGTGAGGATAGGCGCTGCGGAGGAAATCGTGGGTTTCCTGAGCGATGTGGCTGGGGCCGTTGTCCCAGATGAGGTGGACACGGCGCGCATCACGGTGATTGCCGAGCAGGTAGGGCAGGAGCGACCTCAGGCAGGCGCCGTCGTTGGCTTCCAGGCACCAACCTCGCATTTGACCGGTATGCACCACCAGCTTCACCAGGAAGTTCACGGTGCCGTGGCGCACGTACTCGAACTCCTGCCGCTCGATGAGGCCCGGCCTCATTGGGCGCTGGAGCACCTGCGCTCGAGCACCTGGATGTTGGGCTTCTCGTCCACGCACAACACGACTTCACCCCTCTGGGCTAGGACGTGCGCGCGCTCGTAGCACCAGAGAATCTGCGCCGCTTGCGGCGGAAGGTGTCGTCGGGAGTAGGTGTCTTCCAGTAGCGATAGCGGTGGGGCTGGAGGTCGGCGTCCCGGAGGATGAGTGCGACGGTGGAGTGGGAGATGGTGGGGGCAATACCCCGCAACCGAGCGGCCACGGCCAGGCTACGCGTGGACCAATGGGTCATGTGCAGACCGATTCCGGCCGGCTCGCAACACGCCAGCCGCTCCACCTCGACCCGCTGGAGGGGAAAGCTCCCGCGGGCGGCCGGAGCGAGGTGCATCCTTCACGGCCTCCACGCCGAATGCCTCGAAGCGGCGACACAATCCCCAGATGGTCCTGCGGTTCTGTTCGAGTCGGTCGGCCAACTCCGAGACGATGGTGTCCGGGTCCGCCATCGCCAGCAGGATGCGCGCTCGGCGAACAACACGCTGCTCGGTTCGTCCGCTTCTCACCAAGCTCTCAAGGAAGGCTACTTCCTCGGTCGAAGGTGGATGAGTCGTGGAGGTCGTCTCCTCATCCACCAGCGCTATGCATTCCTTGCGACTATGTCCACGAACTTGTCGGACAGTCCACTAGAACACCGAATGGATTGAACCCCTAAGAGCCTGTTTCGGTAGGAGCCTGCCCGCCCAGGGAAGGAGCGTGGCAGGAGCGGAGTGTGTGGGCGCTGGGCGACTGCGGAAGTAGGAAGGAAGAGGTGACTTCGGGAGTTCTCCCTAATGGGAGGTGAAACCGAAGCCATGGGGCTTGTGAAGCAAGAGGATGGCTGGCGTCTACCGGACGAGTTGTGGGCGAAGATGGAGCCGCTTCTGCCCCCGAGGCCCGCTCATCCGCTGGGGTGCCACAACCCGCGCACGCCCGACCGGCGAGCCATGGAGGGCATTGTTCTGGTGCTGCGCACGGGGATGCAATGGCGCGCGTTGAAGGCCACGGGCATCTGCGGGCCCTCGTCAGCCTACCGGCGCTTCCGGGAGTGGCTGGAGGCGGGGGTGTTCCTGGAGTTCTGGCGCCAGGGGTTGCTGGCCCATGAGGCGCTGGCTGGAATCGACTGGGAGTGGTTGGCGATGGATGGGGCCATGGGCAAGGCGCCGTTGGGAGGAGAAGACGGGTCCCAACCCGACGGACAGGGCCAAGAAGGGCACCAAGAAGAGCCTGCTGACCGATGGGCGCGGCACTCCCCTGGGCCGGCCGTGGCTGGCGCCAACGTCAATGACCACAAGCTGATGCGCTCCACACTCCAGTCCATGCCCGTGGAGCGCCCCTCTCCCAGCGCGCACGCACCGCGACAGGGGCTGTGCTTGGACAAGGGCTATGACTACGACGAGGTACGAGCCCTGGCCCAAGAGTACGGCTTCACCCTGCACTTGCGTCAGCGTGGCGAGCCGGACAAGCCGCTGGAGGGCGGCAAGAAGGCACGGCGCTGGGTGGTGGAGCGCACCCACGGGTGGATTCAACAAGTTCCGTCGTCTGCTGGTGCGTTGGGAAAGGCGTGAGGACACGTACCGGCGATGCTCCACGGCATTGGGCATCATCACCTGGTTCCACGACCTGCTCCCCCATAGGTTGGGAGCAAGGGGCGGGGCAGGTGCACTCGGCCAGCAGCCTCCCACTATCTGGAGGCTCATGGACCCTTGCGTCCCAACTTCCTGTTCGGGCCATCCTGGTCGCGCTTGGTCCCTGTTTCCGGTCCGACTACGGGTCGCTCGTACGCTGCTTGGCCCGGTAACGTCGGCTCCTACCGAAACAGGTTCTAAAGATTCCGAGGGTTTAGCCTGGGGCTCGACAGAGAGGGGTCCGAGTGGGCACCTTACTTCCGCAGTGGAGCGGAGCGAGGTGACTGTGGAGATAGTGAAGTGGAGGCCGAAGCAGGAGTTGAGCGAGCAGAGGAGCGCATCATCGAGAGGATGATGCGCTGCGGAAAGCTCTTCGCGTTCCTGCGCCGACATCGTCACGAGCTCTTCGACGAGGCCTTCCAGGAGGAGTTGGCGAGCATGTATCGCCAGACGGGGCGGGAAAGGAGCCCCTGCCGCCGGCGCTCATGGCCATGGCCACGCTGATTCAGGGCTACCTGGGCGCTTCGGACGCCACCATGGTGGAGTTGACCGTCTTCGACCTGCGAGTGCAGATGGTGTTGGATTGCCTGGGCAAGACAGAGGCGGCGTTCTCCCAAGGAGCCTTGTTCGACTTCCGCCAGCGACTCATCCGCACGCACATGGACGGGCGCCTGCTGGAGAAGCGTCGAGGTGGCCATGAGCCAGCGGGACTTCGGATGGCGAGCGTTGAAGTCCTCGCTGCGCGTGGCCATCGACTCCCGGCCGATAGAGGGGGCGGGGCGCGTCGAGGACACGTTCAACCTCCTGGGCCACGCCGCGCGAAGTGGTGGCCTGCACCGCGAGTTGCTGCACTGGCCCAAGGAGAGGGTGTGTCGAGAGGCGGGCATCCCCCTGCTGTTGGAGTCGAGCGTGAAGAAGGCGCTGGACGTGGACTGGAACGAAGCCGAGCAGAAGAAACGGGCGTTGAGCGTCCTGCTGCGGCAACTGGATTGTCTGATGAAGTGGCTCAGGAGGGAGCTCCCCGAGTCACTCAAGCGGCAGCCGCTGCGTGGGCACATTCAAACGCTCGAGCAACTGCGAAGGCAGGACTTGGAGCCCGACCCGGACGGAGGAGGGATACGCATCCGCCGGGCGGTAGCACCTGACAGGCGCGTGTCGGTGGAAGACAGCGAAATGCGTCACGGGCGCAAGAGCCAGAGCAAGCGCTTCAATGGATTCAAGCAGCACATCGCCACGGAGGTGGAGATGGACCTGATAGTGGCCTGCACCGTCACTCCAGCCAACCGACCCGAGGCGGAGGCGACTCCGGCGCTCCAGAAAGACATGAAGCAGCAGGGAATGGGTGTGAGCGAGTTGTATATCGACCGGGGGTATATCAACAGCCCGATGGTGGGCGCTGTCCAGGAGCAGAGAGGCGAAGTGCTCTGCAAGCCCTGGGCAGCGCGAAACGGGACATGCTGCCCAAGTCCGCATTCAAGCTGGATATGCGCAGTCGCACCATCGCATGCCCGGGAGGCCAGGAGTTGCCCTTCGAGCTAGAGACTGTCGTTGAATTCGACGCGAGGGGTGCGACCCCTGCCCCCTGCGAACCGAATGTACGAAGGCAGAGGCCGGACGCGGTCGGATGGTCCGCATCGCCAAGGATGAGGCGCTCCAGCAGCGCTTGCGCAAGCTGGTGAAGTCGCCGACGGGGAGAGCGCGGCTGAGAAGCGAGTGAAGGTGGAACACCGGCTGGCGCATTTGTCACGCCGACAAGGACGCCGAGCCCGCTACCGCGGTGTGCGCAAGAACATCTTCGACCTGCGCCGTGCCGCCATCCTCCAGAATATCGAATCCTGGCAGCGGCACCTCGAGTCGGCTCCCACTCGCGCCCAACGTGCTCCGGTATCATCAAACCATTCGGTGTTCTAGGTCCAGCTCGATGGCCGCGAAGGGCTCGGCGCGGATGGGGCCCTCGCCGGTGAAGCACCCACCGCGCCGCCACTGGCCTTCCCGGACAGGCCGTTGGAGTAGACGTTCAAGGAGAGGGC
The DNA here is from genome assembly GCA_049060065.1 of Cystobacter fuscus. Taxonomy (GTDB): domain Bacteria; phylum Myxococcota; class Myxococcia; order Myxococcales; family Myxococcaceae; genus Cystobacter; species Cystobacter fuscus_B. The sequence continues at coordinate 4,468,748 of JBMEQP010000002.1, read as the reverse complement.
GGACTCCACGACCCCACGCCGGGTAGGGTGTCAAAGGACTCGGCGAATTCATGGAGCCGAGGTGGTTTGTCCTGCCCCCAGTGTGGTGCTTGGGGAGAGAGTTCCACGCGAGCCCCGGTGGTGTTCTGGTAGGCGAAGGCGCCCAGGTCGGTGCCGTCCTGGCTGCGTATTCCGGCGAAGTGGAACACCCGTTCCGGGCGAAGTGGAACACCCATTCCGGCCATGAGGAACAGTCGGAGCGTCAGCGACGCTGGGCGGGGTTCACTTCGCCCCTTCTTGGCCAGGTCAAATTCCCCTCCGGGCGGCGCACCGAGTCGCCCGAGAGCTTGAGGCGGTGAGCGTTGTGCACCAGCCGGTCGAGGATGGCGTCGGCCAGGGTGGGCTCGCCAATCACCGCGTGCCAGTCCTTGGGTTCGAGCTGGCTCGTCACCACGGTGGCCCCAGAGCCATAGCGGTCCTCCAACACTTCCAGCAACTCCTTGCGCTCGCTGGCGCCCAGCGGCTCCAGGCCGAAGTCGTCGAGAATCAGCACCTGGGCCTTGGCGAGCCCGCGCAGCGGCTGTGGGTAGGTGCCGTCGGCGCGAGCCTGCGCGAGCTCGTCGAAGAGACGCGAGGCCCGGCGGTACACCACGCCGTAGCCGTCGCGGCAGGCCTTCTGCCCGAGCGCGCACGCCAGGAAGCTCTTGCCCACGCCGGTGGGGCCCGTCACCAGCACGTTCTGCGCCTGGGCCACCCAGCGCGAGGTGGACAACTCCAGCACCTGAGCCTTCGTCAGTCCCCGCGCCAGGCCGTAGTCGATGTCCTCCAGGCACGCCGTCTGGCGCAGCCGCGCGGTGCGCAGGCGTGAGGTGAGCTTCTTGTTCTCCCGGTGCACCCACTCGGCATCCACCAGCAGGCCCACCAGGTCCGTCGGGCCCAGTTGCGTGTCGGGCGCCCGCTCCGTCCAGGTGCGCAGGTAGTGGGCCATGCCGTACAGCTTCATCCCGTTGAGCTTCTCCAGCGTCTGTTCCACCAGCATCGTCTCTTCTCCTCGTTGGGTTGTTGGGTGTTGAGCCGCCGGAGCGCGCCCGAAGGGCGCGCGAGCGTCCTCCGAGGCACCGAGCCGCGAAGGCTGGCACCGCGGAGTGTTGTCCGCGCACCGTGGCCGGGCGCGGGAAACGTCAGTGGTAGTAGTCGGCGCCGCGCACATTCTCGTGCGCGGGCAGCGGCCCCTTGTCCTCGTGTCCGCTTCCACCTCCTCGAGGTGGTGCTGGAGGATGGCGGCCACGGACTTGTAGCTGTAGGCGCGGTGGCGCAGTGCCCGCGCACAGGCCTTCTCCACGCGCTGCGGCCCGTGGCGCTCAGCCAGGCGGATGACGCCCAGGGCCGAGCGGAAGCCCTGCTCGGGGTGGGGCTTGCGCTTCATCACCTCCTCCACCAGCCCCGCCGTGCTGGGGCCCAGCGTGGAGGCCCACGAGAGAATGCGGCTCGGCGTCCACTGCGCGTGCGCGCGGTGACTGGCCGGCATGTGCTCGGCCAACGTGGTGAAGCCTCCGCGCTCCGCGCTGCGCACGTGGCTGGCCACGCGCCGGCCGCCCAGCAGCACTTCCACGCACGACGGCGTGGAGCGCACCTCCACCTGCTGTCCCACCAGCCCATAGGGCACGCTGTAGCCGTGTCCCTCCACCTCTACGTGGTAGTCCACGTTGACGCGCGCCTTCTTCCAGTGCGCCAACTCGTAGGGCTTGTCCGGCAGCGGCTTGAGCGCCGCCTTCTCCACCTCCTCGAAGAGTTGTCGGCGGCTCTTGCCCAGCTTGCGCATGGGCCGCGTGTTCAACTTCTCCAGCAGCTCCGCCACCGCCTCGCGCACCTCGCCCAGCGACGTGAAGCGCCGGTTGCGCAGCGCCGCCAGAATCCACCGCTCGGCCAGCAGCACTCCGTTCTCCACCTTCGCCTTGTCCCTCGGCTTGCGCGGTCGTGCTGGCACCACCGCGAAGCCGTAATGCTCGGCCATGTCCGCGTAGCTGGGGTTGATGTCCGGCTCGTACCGGTGGGCCCTGGTGACGGCCGCCTTCAGGTTGTCCGGCACCACCACCTGCGGCACTCCTCCGAAATACTCCAGCGCGCGCTGGTTGCACCCCACCCACGTGGCCACCTCCTCGCTGAAGACGGGCTCGGCGTACGTGTAGTTGCTGGCCCCCAGCACCGCGGTGCAGCTTCGCCACCCGCACCTCGCCGCTCACCGTGTCGTGGACTTCCAGCCCATCGCCGCTGAAGTCCATGAAGCACTTCTCCCCGGCCCGGTGCTCCTGGCGCATGGTGACGCTCACGCTCTTCGCCCATCGCGCGTAGCGCTCGCAAAACTGGCTGTACTGGTAGCCCTCCGGGTGGCTCTCCCGGTACTCCTGCCACAGCAGCAGCTTGGTGACGCCCTTCCTGCGCAGCTCCACGTGCACGTGCGCCCAGTCCGGCTCGGGCCGACTCGCCACCACCTTGCCCTCGTCCGCGAACAGCAGTGCCGTGAGCGCCGCGTCGTCGTCCAGCTCCGGCGGCAGCGGCCAGCTCGTCACCTTCGCCGCTTGGGCCCGGTACAAGTAGCGATTCACCGTGCCCACGCCGATTCCCAGGCTCCGGGCAATCTCCCTCACCGACAGCTTCAGCTCCAACCTCTGCCTCAACAGCTCTCTGAGCTTGCGCATGGACAGTCTCTCTGCCGCCATCAACACCTCCTTCGGGGGGAGGGCAGAGGCGGCGGCTCGTCCAGCACCGTCAACGCTCCACTGTGTCGCCCTTCCTCTGGCCTACCTCCTGGGTGCGTTCCACAACCCCGGAATCGGTGTTCCACATGGCCGGAAGGAGCGTTCCACTTGCTCCGGAATCAGTGTTCCACTTCCCCGGAATCGGTGTTCCACATGCTCCGGTGCACGCATCCTGGCTGGTGCCACGGCAGGGCGAATCGGCCTGGATGTGGAAATCCGAGTCGGAGACGAAGAGCGGATTGGAGGAGAAGCTGCCGGGCCTTGGGTCACGCCTGAGTAGTTGGTGGAGGTGTTGTCCCAGACGTCGTTGTGGGGACAACACCACCGAGCCAGCGCTCCCCTCGCGATAGAGGCCGTAGGCGTGACGGGTGATGATGCTGTTGTTCACGGCGACGTTGCCGGGGGAGGAGCCAGGAAGGAAGTAGACACCGTAGGTATAGGAAGCGCCGTTGCCCACGAGGGTGGAGTAGCTGAGCGCGACTGTGGCGGCATTGACGAAGATGCCGACGTAGTTGTCCTGGAACAGGGTGTGATCCAGGTACAGACTGCCTCGGGTGTTCGCATAGGCGCCATGGGTGCCCTACGCCTTGGGTCAGAGAAAAGAGGCGGTCGTGGCCTTCGACTGGACGGACTTCGATGCGGACGGATAGACGACGCTGGTGGCGTCCTTGTGGCTAGCCATGGGAGAACCACGCCGCTGGTGTGGCACACGCTGGAGAAGTCCGCCCTGGAGGGGATCAGGCTTGATTCAAAGTCCCACGAGAGAAGTTATCCCACCTGGACCTACGGAGGAGGTAAGGTGCCCATCCATGGGACGAGGTGGCGCGGGCAGCGGTGGGCTGATCGCGTGGCACGAGTCCGGCACAGGTAGGACGCGGGCCAGATGAGGCCGTTGGAGAGTCGACGTGGACGGGGAGAAAAACCGGGGCGGGAGAGCTGGCGGGCCCTCCACACCCCCTGAGAAGCAAACAGGGACGAGGAAGCAGCAGGGAGCAAACACCTCGGCCGTGCAGCAGATGCTGACGCGATTGGGACTGACGTTCAAGGAGATAGTGGACCCGCGGGCCAGTCGCGGCAAGAGGCACGGGTTGGGTGCGCTCCTATCGCTGCTGGTGGTGGGGATGGCAACGGGAAGAAGAGTGCTGCGACAGGTAGAGGCATTGGGGGAGGACCTGGTGCGCGAAGGGACGGAGCCGAAGGGGTTGAGCGGGCGGTGTCGGACACGACGTTGGATAGAACTGCTCAGTCAGCTTGGGCCCGAGGGATGGGACAAGGTGTTGCAGCAGTCGGTGCGGACAGCACTCGAGCAGGGAGTGCTGAGGCAAGACAGGCTAGCGGCGGGAGTGGTGTCGATTGACGGCAAGGCGGGGGAGAGCACGCGAGGACAAGCGCCGTGCGAGCCCTGTCACACACTCCGGGATGAGCAAGGGCAGGAGTATTGGTACCCCTTCGCGCTCCGGGCGGCGCTCACCAGCAGCAGGGCGTGCCCGGTGCTCGACCAGATGATGTTGGAAGGCAAGCAGGAGAAGCGACGGCCTTTGCGAAGTTGCTCGGACGAGTCGTGGAGAAGTATGGCGAGCACTTCAAGTATGTGACGGGGGACGCGGGGCTGACGAGCGCGGCGAACGCGAGGGCGGTGAGGAGGCGGGTAAACACTACCTGTTCGCGCTCAAGGAGAACTTCAGCCGGTTGCACGACGTGGCGTGGGTAGCGCTGGCAACGGCCCCGGTACAGGTGAGTGAGAGAGAAGGCGCGGGGCGAATGGGTGGAAAGGAGTTGAGAGTCACCCCCGTACCCGAGGCAGAAGAGTTTCCCGAAGCCCGGCAATGGATATGGGTGCGCAGCACGCGGAGCGCGAGGGGCGTTTGCCCGAGGTGGAGACGCGACTGTTCCTCACCTCCATTCCCAGTGGGGAGTTGTCGGGGGAGCAGATGCTGACAGTAGTGAGAGGGCATTGGGGAATAGAGAACGGACCGAACTGGACGGCGGACGTGGTGCTGGAGGAAGACACGGCCTCGGCCAGCCTACGGGGGCAGGCCCCCGTGGTGCTCAGTTGGCTGCGGCTGCTGGCCTACAACCTGTTGGCGTTGGTGCGCACACACCTGCTCCCAAAAGACGGCAGGCCCGTGTCCTACGCTCGCACCCAGGAAGTGCTCTACCAAGGCTTGCTGGGCCGGCGGTGCTCCCGGAGACTCTGGCCGCACTTGCCTGAGCGCCCGCCAGCGCGGCTCGGTCTCCTCTGCTTCACCTCCTCGGCTTCGCGGGTCCGTCTTCAGCCAGTATCCCTTCCCGGGGGGCGCCTCTCTCGAGGGCCGTCTGGGAGAACGCCACCTCATTGCCTGATACGGATTGTCTCCCGCCCACCCCTCCTCAAAACCTCCCCCCAGGACTTTGGATCAAGCCTGCCTGGAGGGATGCGCAACGAAACGGAGGATTTCGTGCTCCATCGACTGCGGCAAGTCGTGCCCGAGGGTGCGGCTCACGGTGCTGCCCGACCGGGGATTTGGAGACCAGAAGTTCTACGCGCTGTTTGAGCAGTTGAAGTTCGACTACGTCGTGCGCTTCCGTCAGTGCATTCAAGTCATGGATGAGAAAGGAGAGAAGAAGAGCTCGGGCGAGTGGGTGCCCAAGTCGGGGCGAGCGGTGAGCCTGACGGGAGCGAGGGTCACCCAGGACGAAGCGTCGGTGGGAGCCGTGGTGTGCGTGAAGAAGAAAGGAATGGAGGAAGCGTGGTGTCTGGTGACAAGTTTGAAAGAAGCGACCGCGGCTTTCGTCGTGGGGCTATATGCCAAGAGGTTCCGGACGGAAGAGACCTTTCGCGACATGAAGGATTTGCGTTTTGGAATGGGCCTGTCGTGGGTGAGGGTGCGCTCGGCGGATAGACGAGACCGACTGCTGTTGGTCAGTGCGCTCGCGTGCGCGCTCTTGACGCTCCTGGGGACAATGGGAGAGAGCCTGGGGATGGAGCGCTATCTCAAGGCCAACACTGCGAAGACGCGCACCTACTCACTCTTCCGACAAGGCTGTGATTATTACCAAGCCATCCCCATGATGCCGGGGGAGCAACTGGTTCCCTTGATGGATCGATTCGCTGGTTTGTTGCGCGAGCAGCCTGTTTCCCAGGAAGTTTTCGGCCCAATATGAGCGGATGGCTCAGGGGCAGGGCGCCAATGTCCGAGGTGCCATCGAGGCGGCGTGGCGGGCCGGAGAGTAGCCGGTGAGGCGGAAGTTGGAGGTGGAGACGAAGAGCGGGTTGGCCGAGATGCTGTTGGCGTCCGGTGTGACACCGGAGTAGTCGCCACTGGAGTTACCCCACACATTGTTGTGAGACAGCGCGATCGAGCCGGAGTTGCTGTAGATACCATAGATACTGTTGGCGACGATGCTGTTGCTCACGGCGATGGTATTGACGTTACTTGTTCATGCCAGCGGACGCGCCCTTGAAGGTGACGGGGCTGGTGTCGGTGCCCTGCACGCGCAGGGTGCCGCGCACGATGAGTTCCACCTTGCTCGTGTCCGTGCCTTTGTTCGCTCCGTCGGTTGCCGCGGCGATGACCACCACGCCCGGCTGGATCGTCAACGTCGCTCCCATGGCGATGAGCACATCACCGGTCAGCGTGTAGGGGCTCTCGGCCGGAGTCCACGTCGTATTCCCACTGATCTGTCCCTGAATGTTTCCCGCCGAGGCGGCCCCGTGACCAGGAGCAGTCCGACCACTACATCAAACCTCATGAAATTCCTCTTCCAGACGAGGACTCCTCGCCCCGGTGAGGGAGGTTTTACGACAGATGCTGTAGAGGCGGGAAGGGCGCTCGCCCTGCTACTGGAGGAGGCGAGCCCGCGCGCGGATCTCATTCGTGCGCGATTGCGAATGACACCCAGCGAGTTCCTCTTCCTGCTCGTGATGTCGGACCGCTGTCCAGACCCGAGGGTCTGGCGGCCCGGATGCGGTAGAGTGCCCGCGCATGAGCGACGATGATTCCCGCGAGCACCTGCTCGCCCGCGTCGAGTGCGCGGTGCGCGGCGGCTTCGAGGACGAAGAGGAGCTGCTCGAGGAGCTCGAGCAGTGGGTGGAGGACGAGCTGGGCGAGTCCGACAGGGCACTGGTGGAGACGCTGGACGCGCACGCCCGGAAGCTCTTCCAGGCGCAGCGCGTCCGGGAGGCGGGCTGGGGCGAGCCGACATTCAACGACGCCATCGACAGCGCCTTCGAGGAGCTGAATGGGCGCGGCATCGTCGCGCTGGAGAACGCGGGCTACACGATGTCCGAGGGCTGGTCCGACGTGAATGAGGTCGCCAGCTCCCAGCACACGCCGCCGCGCGGAGCGGTCTTCTACCATGGCCAGGACCTGGAGCGAGGCGTCGCGGGCCAGGGGCTGATGCTGGCCTTCGGCGCTTACGAAGAAGACGACGCGAAGCACGAGGCCGCGAGCCTCGCCATCGCCCGCGAGGTGTGCGAGGTGCTCGGACGCCACGGGGTGAGGACGGAATGGGACGGCTCCGTCGGGGAGCGCATCCGGATTCCTCCCTTCGAGTGGCGCAAGCGCCAGTGCACCCAGGTGGCCCGCGCCTGACACTTTGACACCCTAGTGGAGTGTCCGACAAGTTTTTCAACATAGTCAGGACAGGTGGCGGTCCACCCACGAGTGCATCTTGGCGCGAGTCCAGGACCAGGTGAAGGGGTGGGCGAAGAAGCGGTTGTACTCGGGCCAGCTGGCGTCGAGGTGCTCGACGAACTCGTCACGGCTGGCCCAGTCCCCTCGTTGTAGGTAGCGCTCAGCGAAGGCGCGTAGCAGCAACTCCGCCTGGTTGAGCCAGGAGGCGTGGGCTGGAGTGAAAATTACCCGGACGTGCGGGTAGTGAGTGCGAAGGAAGTCGTGCGTCTGCCTGGCGGTGTGACTGGGGCCGTTGTCCCAGATGAGGTGGATGCGCCTGGCGTCGCGATGGTCCCCAAGGAGCTGCGGCAGGACGGCGCGCAGGCACTCCCCGTTGTTTCTCTCCAGGTCCCAGCTGCGCATGCGGCCGGAGTGCACCACGAGCTTGGCCAGGAGGTTCACCGTGCCACGCCGCACGTACTCGAACTCCCGGCGTTCGATGAGGCCGGCCGCATGCGCCGCATGGGCTGCTCGCCGTGCAGCACCTGGATGTTGGGCTTCTCGTCAACGCACAACACCACTTCGTCCTTCTGGGCCAACTGCTGCGCCTGCTCGTAGCACCACAGCACCTGGGCCGCTTTGTGACGGAAGGTGTCGTCCAGGGTGGGTGTCTTCCAGTAGCGCGTGCGGTGAGGCTGCAAGTCAGCATCGCGCAGGATGAGGGCCACCGTGGAGTGGGAGAGGGAGGGGGCAATGCCCCGTCGGCGTGCCACCAGGGCCAGGCTCCGGGTGGACCAGTGCGTCATCTGCAAGCCCACGCCCGCCGGCTCACAACACGCCAACTGTTCCACCGCCACTCGCTGCGGGGAAAGCTCCCGCGGACGGCCGGAGCGGGGTGCCTCCAGCACCACATCGACACCGTACGCTTCGTAGCGACGGCACAAGTGCCAGATGGTGGTGCGCTCCAACTCGAGCCTATCGGCCAACTCCGACACGACGGTGTCCGGCTCCGTCATGGCCAGCAGGACGCGTGCTCGGCGCGCGACGCGCTGCTCGGTACGTCCGTCCTCCACCAGCGTCTTGAGGTAGGCCACTTCCCCAGGCGAGAGGTGGAGGAGGTGCGGCGGTCGTCTCCTCATCCACCCAACTTACCCAGTCTCCTCCTCCACCCAACCAGCCCCCTGGTCTCGACTATGTTGAAAAACTTGTCGGACACTCCACTAGCAGGGAGGGGCACCCACTCCCTCCTAATCCACGCGCACGGGCAGGCGCTGGAGGCCGTGCACGAGGATGCCCTCACGCCAGCGCAGCTCGGCGGGGTCCACCGCCGGGCGCAGGCGGGGCATGCGCTCCAACAGCAGGTTGATGGCGACCGTGGCCTCGAGCCGGGCCAGGGGGCGCCCAGGCAGAAGTGGATGCCGAAGCCGAAGGCGATGTGCCGGTTGGGCTCTCGGCCGATGTCGAACCGCTCCGGGTCGCGGAACTGCTCGGGGTCGTGGTCGGCCGACATCAGCGAGGCGAGGATGGGCTCTCCCGCGGGAATCACGTGGCCGTGGAACTCGGTGTCCTGGAGGAACAGCGCTGGGTGGTGGTCTCCACCGGGCCGCGGTAGCGCAGCATCTCCTCCACCGCCGACTCGATGAGGGCCGGGTTGGCGCGCAGCCGCGCCAACTGCTCCGGGTGTTGGAGCAGCGCCCAGACCCCGTTGCCAATGAGGTTCACCGTCGTCTCGTGGCCCGCCACCAGCAGCAGGAACAGCATGCTGATCAACTCCAGGGGCGAGAGCCGGTCTCCCTGCTCCTCCACGGACATGAGGGCGGTGAGCAGATCGTCCCGCGGCTCGGCCCGGCGCCGCTCCAGCAGCTTCTGGAAGTACTGGATGAACGCCATGCCGGCCTTCTGCATGGGCGCGAAGTCTTCATCGAGGGGCGGGGTGATGACGACGTTCGTCCACTCGCGGAACTGCTCGCGGTCCTCCACCGGAACGCCGAGCAGCTCGGCGATGACGGTGATGGGCAGGGGGAAGGCGAAGGCGTCGAGCAGGTCCACGGAGCCTTGGGCCCGCACGTCGTCCAGCAGCTCGTTGGTGATGGCGGTGACGCGCGAGCGCAGTTCCTCCACGCGGCGTGGGGTGAAGGCCTTGGACACGAGGGTACGCAGACGCGTGTGGTCTGGCGGATCCGCCATGAGCATGTGCTGGTTGATCGCCTCCATCGCGTCGGAGCGCGCCTGACGCTCGCGGGCCTCCGCGGGCAACTTGCGCACGTCCTTGGTGAAGCGGGGATCGCGGACCAACTCCACCGCGTCCTTGTAGCGGGTCACCACCCACACGGGGGTCCGCAGATGGGGATCGTACAGCCGGACCACGGGCGCCTCCTCCCGCATGCGTGCGTAGAGGGGCAGGGGGTTGGCGCGCGTCTGCGGCGCCCACAGGTCATCGCGAGGGTTGTTCGTGCTCAAGAGGGACTCTCCAGGTGGGAAGCAGCCGCGCCAGATTGTCTTCGTGCTTCGGTGCTTCACCGGCGACCACGATGATTTGTCATTGAGGCGAGTGGGTCACAACCAACAAGCCCCCGCGGGGTGCCGCTTAATCGACATGCGCTCGCGAATGTCGAAAAGTCCGCCGAAGACGAGCCCTCGGTCACTCCATTTTCTCCAGAAGCATCCGCAGCTCCTCCTGCTGCGCGGCGCTCAGGCGGCCGAGCCGCTCGCCGAATGCGTCCGACAACAGCTTCATGCCCTGGTTCATCACCTTGCGCCCGGCGGGCGTGAGCCGCAGCCGGTGGCGCCGCATGTCCGCGGCGTCGATCTCCCGGCTCACGAAGCCCGCGGCCTCGAGCCGCTTCACGTACACCGTCACCGTCGGCTTGGGCATGCTCAGGGTCGCCGCCAGCTCCGCGGGGTAGGGGTGCTCCTCCAGTGCCGCGAGCACGAACAACTCCTTGGTCTCCACCCCCAGGGTGGCGACGTCCGGGGTGACGTGGGCGATCACCGACATCAGCAGGCGGTAGCTCAGTGACCAGATCTTCGCCGGGTCGATTTTCGACATGGTTCGTTGCGCGGAAAATGGTTCAAGATTAAATTGGTTCAAGGCTGAATCATTTGGCCGACCCAAGGTAGCACATCCCCTGGAGCCCTCATGCCTCTTGATCATTATGTGACGCTCGGCCGCTCGGGCCTTCGCGTGAGCCCGCTGTGCCTCGGTGCGATGACGTTCGGGGAAGACCTCGGCTGGGGGTCCAGCGTCGAGGAGTCCCAGCGGATCATCGACCGGTACATCGAGCTGGGCGGCAACTTCATCGATACGGCGAACCTCTACACGAAGGGCCACTCCGAGAAGATCATCGGTGACCACGTCGGACGCCACCCCGACCGGCGCGACCGCCTGGTCATCGCGACCAAGTTCAGCGGAAACCTCTACCCGGGGGACCCGAACGGCGGCGGCTCCGGCCGCAAGTCCATCATCTCGGCGTGCGAGAACTCGCTGCGCCGCCTGCAGACGGACTACATCGACCTGTACTGGCTGCATAACTGGGACGTGCACACGCCCATCGAGGAGACGATGGCCGCGCTCGAGGAGCTCGTCCGCGCGGGCAAGGTGCGCTACCTCGGCGTCTCCGACACGCCGGCGTGGAAGATCGTCGAAGCGAACATGCTGGCGCGCTTCCGTGGCTGGTCGGCGTTCGTCGGGCTCCAGATTGAGTACTCGCTGCTGGAGCGCACCGTGGAGCAGGAGCTCGTGCCGATGGCGCGCGAGTTCGGCCTGGGCATCACGCCCTGGTCACCGCTCAAGAGCGGCGCGCTCAGCGGCAAGTACACGCGCGCGAACGCGGGGCAGCAGAAGGGTGACCGGGGGATGTTGCTGGACCCGTTCCTGAACGATCGGACCTACGCCGTCGTGGACGCGCTGGAGGCCATCGCCCGGGCGCACGAGAGCACCGTGGCGCGCGTGGCGCTGGCGTGGGTGCAGGCGCAGCCGGGCGTGACGTCCACCATCATTGGCGCGCGGCGGCTCGCGCAGCTCGAGGACAACGTGAAGGGGGTGGACGTGAAGCTCACGGCCGAGGAACTGGGCCGCCTCGATTCGCTCACGAAGCCCGCGTTCGGGTTCCCGCAGAACATGCAGCCGATATTCCCCGCCATCCACAACGGCGGCACGACGGTGAACGGCACCTACGCGCCCCCGTCCGCCTTCGGAATCGAGAAGGGCGACAAGCCCTACTGACGTCGGTGGCCGGTGGCCCGAGGCTCACAACCGGAAGCCGGAGAGGGCCTCGGTCAGCCGCGCCGTCGTGCTGCGCAGCTGCTCGGCGGACTGGCGCATGGCGGCCACCGACACCACCGCCTTGTCCGTCGTGCGTGACAGCTCGTTCACCGCCGAGAAGATCTGCCCCAGGCCCTGGTGCTGCTGCTTCACCACCTGGACGATGCTCCGCAGGCTGATGCTCGACTCCTGGAGCATCCGGGTGAGCTCCTCCAGGCGCTCGCCTCCCGTACGCACCTGCTCGAGCTCCTCCTCCATCCGGGCGCGGCCCCTCGCGGTGATGGCCACCGTGTTGCGCATGGCTCCACTCGAGCGCCTGAGCTGCTCGCGCACCGCCACCGTCTCCTTCACCGAGCGGTCCGCCAGCGAGCGGATCTCCACCGCCACCACCCGGAAGCCCTGTCCTTCCGGCCCCGCCCGCGCCGCCTCGATGCCCGCCGACAGCGCCAGCACGTGACTCTGCTCGGCCAGGTCCCGCACCGTCTCCGTCAGCGTGGACACCTTCACGCTGTGCTCGGCCAGCTCCACCACGTGCCGCGCGATGGCATCGAACTGTCCACGCAGCTCCTGGATGCCCCTCAGGCTCCCGGTCAGCACCTCCATGCCGGAGCGGCCCACCTCGTCGGCCCGCTCGGCCGTGCTCAGCACGCCCGCCACCTGCCGTTCCGCCAGCTCGGACGTCTGGCTGATCTCCTCGGCCACCGCGTTCGTCCGCGTCACCGCCGCCGCCTGCCGCTCGATGCTGCGCCCCTGGTCGTCCGCCGCGCTCGCCAGCCGCTCCACCGCCTCGGCCATCTCCTGGCCCGCACGGCGCACCGCCAGCATCAGCTCACGCAGGTGCGACACCATCTGCCCGAGGATGCGCGAGAGCTGGCCGATCTCGTCCTCGCCGGGAGTGGCCAGTTGCAGGGACAGGTCTCCCTGCTCCACCTGCCGCGCCGCCACCATCAACTCCTTCAGGGGCCGGGTGATGGAGCGCCCCACCGCGGCGAGGAACACGAGCAGGAAGAGGCCGAGCCCCCCATCCACCGCCGCGAGCCCCCACCGGGCCCGCCGCAGCGTGCGCGCCACCTCGAGCTCCAGCTCGCTGGAGCGCAGGCGCAGGCTGTTGGCCGCCGCTTCGAGCAGCTCGGCCAGCCGCGCGTAGCGGCGCGTGTGGGCCCCCGCGAGGAAGTCCGCGAGCACCCGGCTCCGCTCCGCCACGGAGACGGCGAAGACGCGCGTCCGCACCGCCCGGGCGTACCCCTCCCAGGCCACGCGTGCGTCCTCGACGTACAGGCGGGCATCCGGGGCATCCGTCACCGACAGCGCTTGCTCGAAGCGCGTCCACGCCCGAGGCGATCTCCTCCCACTGCTTGACCAGCAGCCGCGCCCCGTCCTCGCTGGAGGGCGCGAGCATGAGGTGCAGGACCGCGCGCGCGGCGTGCAGCTCTCCCAGCAGCGCCTGGACCGTGTCGTACGTCTCCGCCTGCAGCTTGAGCTGCTGGTGCACGGGACCGCCGACCTGGAACCGGTCCAGCGTGGACTCCTGGACCGCGTGGCTCGTCACGAACACCGCGAGGATGATGACGAGGAGCAGCGAGAGCTTGTGACGGACCGTCAAGCGGCGCGGCGAGGACATGGTGCTCAGTGCACCTCTCGGACGGGAATGAAGGAGCGCGCGACGATGGCCGGCCCGCGGGCGACATCACATAGTCGAGGAAGTCCTTGAGCGGCCCGTCGGGCACGCCCCGGGTCGCCAGCACCATGGGCCGGGACAGCGGGTAGTCCGCCGTGCGAATCGAATCGGGCCCTGGCGCCACGCCGTCCAGGGGCAGCACCCGGACGCCCTGGACGTCAGGCGCCAGCGTCCCCCACGAGACGCGTGCGGATGCGAGGCCACGTAGGCGTGCACCTCGCGCGGGTGCTCGAAGGCATGGGTCGGCGCGAACGGGGCGCCCTCCAACACCGCCTCCCGGAAGAAGTCCGTCGTGCCCGAGCCGGTGGACAGCTTCACCGTCACGAGCTCCACGGGCGCATCCACTCCACCCACGTCCTTCCAGTTCTTCAGCTGGCCGGTGAAGAACGCCTTGAGCTGGGCCCGGCTGAGGGCGGTGACGGGATTGTCCGGGTGGACGTACACCGCGAGCGCGGCATACCCGATGATGACGTAATAGGGGTGCCGGGCCTTCTCCGTGCTCCGGAGCGAGCGCGCCGGGCCGCTCACGTCCGCGCGCCCCTCCATCAGGAGCTTGAAGCCCCCCGCGGAGCCCACGTAGTGCTTCGCCTCGACGGGTGGACCTCCCCGACGGACGAAGCCCTCGCTGAGCGGTGACAGGACGGTGTCGCCGATGCTGCCGGAGCCCGCGTAGACGAGGGGCGTGTGGGAGCTGGCCGGCCGCTGGCAACCCGGGCCGCTCCCGAGCAGCAGCGCCAGCCCGAGCACCCACGCGTGGGACTTCGCCCCGAGGCGAGCCCCGGGTATCTGGAGAGGGAGACGGACAGGACGGCGGGGGAGTGTAGCGAATGGAGCACGGGCACGGTGAACACGGAGAGTACGAGCGGAGCGGACGGGGCGCGAGGGAGTTGCGAGCCCGTCGTCTCACGCGCGGCCCGGGGTCCTGATCGCTGGCGGGCCCATGATGCCCCCCACGGGGTTCAGGCCACCTGTCGCATCAGCTCCGCGTGGCGGTGGGCGATGAGCTGGAAGATGTTCTCCCGGGCCATCTGCTCGGTGGTTGGATCCATGGCCGGGGCTTGGGCGCGCGCGAGGTTCAACTGCTGGACGATGGCCCGCAGGTCTGCACTGTTCGAGGCCTGCTTCGTGATGCCAGACAGGAAGGCGAGGCCTTTCGCGCAGAGCTTGTCGATGGCCTGTCCGAGGTGCTTCTTGGCGAAGGGCTCGAGCGCCTTCAACAACGTGCCAAAGCCTCCCTTCGTCTTGAGATTGCCCAGCTTCTCGAGAATCTTGTTGGAGAGGGCTCCTGCTTTTCCTTGATGAAGGACAGGCCCTGCTTCATCACCAGGTTGCCCAGGGGGAGCTGGCGAACTTCTTGATCCCCTGGGTGACCTTGCCCAGTTCATCGCCAATCTTCTTGAAGAACCCGCCGATTTTCAGACCCATGTGCGTTCACTTTCCTTGGTGGGAGGAGAACCGCGCGCGGCGCAGCTGCGCGTCCAGGTCGGAAGACGTGTCGGTGCGCGCCGGAGCCGGTGCGGTGGGAACAGGGGGTTCCGGCGGGCTGGTGAGCGAGACGAGCGGCTTTTTCGCCGGGGTGAAGTCCGTCGTCTGCGTGAGCCCCGCCAGGGCCACCGCCTCGTCCAGGATGCGACTCAAGGCCTCGGCACTCGGGGGCTCGTGGCCCATGGCACGCAGATCCTCGTCACCCACGACCAGGAGCTGCGGCTCCTCATGCGGGTTCTGGACGAAGTGCATCACCTGCTTCACGTACTCCTCGAGTGGGACACCCAACTGCTCGGCCAGCTTCGGGGTGTTGGGATCCTTGAGGAGTCGTGAACGAAGGGCTTCAGGGGAAGGGGTCATGGGCAGGCAAGCTGAGCCCGGGTGCGTTGCCTGTCTTCCCGCCCAGCGGTGTGGCCCCGAGTCCAGAAGATGACGGAACACGCCAGGGGCCGCTCCACCACCCGGGAGTCACGGGGTGATGGCCGACAGGCGCTGCTTGAGCTGCCGCAGGGCCAGGGCCCGATGGCTGATCGCGTTCTTCTGCGCCGGCGCCATTTCCGCGGCGGTCAGCCCGTGCACGGGATCGAGGAACAGCGGGTTGTAGCCGAAGCCGTTGCCGCCGCGCGGTTCCCGCAGGATCACGCCTTCCCAGCTGCCTTCGCAGATCAGCGGCTGCGGGTCTTCGGCGTGGCGCAGCAGCACGAGCACCGCGTAGAAGCGCGCCGTGCGGCGCTCGGTGGGGACATCACACAGGGCCGCCAGCAATTTGGCGTTGTTGGCCGCGTCATTGGTCGGGCTGCCGGCGTAGCGTGCGCTGTAAAGGCCGGGTGCGCCACCGAGGGCGTCGACGATCAGGCCCGAGTCGTCGGCCAGCGCCGGCAGGCCGGTGGCGGCGCAGGTGTGGCGCGCCTTGATCAGCGCGTTCTCCACGAAGGTCAGGCCGGTCTCGGGCACGTCACCGACGCCCAGCTCGCCGGCCGACACGATCCGCAGCGGCAGGTCGGCCAACATGGCCTGCATTTCCTTCAGCTTGCCAGTGTTGTGGCTGGCCAGGACAAGTTTCATCGACGGGGCTCCATCAGATCCCAGGTGTTGCCATGCAGGTCACCGGACACCGCCACCGTGGCATAGGATTCTTCACGCGGTGTTTCAAGCAACTCGAAGGGCGAGCCCGTATCATGGCCTGGGCGCGCTCCCTCGGCGTGTGGATTTCATCCGTGCGCGAGTGCGTGAAGTCGATGATCTCGTCCAGCAGGAGGTTGAACCGCTCGACGAGCGAGTGCATCGGCATGCAGTCCCGGCAGCTCCTTGCGCAAGCCGTCCGCCGTGCCCCGCACCACGCCCTTGGCGGCCTCGTGGGCGACCAGGCGTTCGAGCGACAGCGCCAGTTGGCGGAGCGTCGCCACGGGACTCGAGGGCTGGTCCTTCGACATGCGTCCATCCTTCCGACGCGCCGCGCGTCGCCCGGAGAGATACCTGTTCCTGGAGGATGGGAACGGCCCGGGCTGGGACAACCACCCCGGGGCCACCTGGACGTGCGACTCGATGAGGTGTGCCCCCGTTCCATGCGCCAATATCGGTCAATGGGCTGCATGCTGTCGGTCCGTAAGGTCTGCTCCCGAACGGCCCCCTCGCTCCGGCGTGTTGATTCGGGCTCCGAGCATCCAGCGTAGAGTGCTCGCTCTCACCGCGGAGTTGGGGGGAAGGGACGTCGATCATGGATGGGGTGCGGAGGTCGCGCGGGTGGCCTCCCAGTACGAGGGGAACTTCCTCCTGAAGCTGAGCGGCTACGGCGACGCGGACATGCTCAACCTGTTCACCGAGGACGGAGAACGCATCGAGCCCTGGGCCGCGAAGAAGTACCCGGTGGGCCGGACGCTGATCGGCCCCATGCGCCGGTACAATGCGCGCTACTTCATTCCCTTCAGTTCCTTCCACTGCTACCGCCGCCAGGACAGCCTCTGGGCGGAGGCCTACACCACGCCCATCGACGCGTACGCCGAGGGCTTCGACCTGCCGGCGCCCAGGTGCTGTCTCCCTTCGTTCGGGTGGATTGTGAGACGGGCGATGTCACCGAGCTCCGGCCGCCCCCCTCCGACAGGAGGCCACGCGACCCCAGGGAGTTCGGCGACGACTGGAGCGAGCCGCTTGGCGAGGACGATCGCAAGAAGCTCACCTCGTACTTCAGGAACATGCAGGTGCTGGCGAACAAGCTCGACTTCGTGCGCTTGCGAGTGGGTGGGAGGGACTTCACCGTCGATCTGAACAACAAGCGCTCGAAGTATGGTGTTTCCTTCGAAGTGCCACGGGGCTCGTTGATGGCCGCGGTCGAGTACGAGGTCTTCGATGAACTGCTGATCGGCAACTTCATGAAGACCACACTGCATGGAATCGACAGCCTGTACCCATGGTTCACACCGATTGTCGCCAAGTACGCGGACAACGGGCGTGCGCGCTCGAAGGTCGAGGTCATGAATTACTTCGCCGAGTACCTCCGCCGGCAGCCCAGGAACTTCCTGCTGCACCAGTTCGAGACCCAGGCGACCGGCTGGTTCCGGACGATGGTCCCCAAGGATGCGAAGTTCTATGGGGCGGCGAAGCGGCTCTATTTCGCCGCCAAGGGCATCCCGCCGCCGCTGGATGTGTAAGCACCATCTCCGGGGTGGCTTAGTAGGTGCCCTTGAGCGAGACACCCGAGAAGGTGCTGGAGGCGCGCAGCACCACGTAGATGCGGGTGGCCACGGTCTTCGCCGCGATGCCGCAGGTCTCGGCGTTGCCGCTCTTGTTCGGACGGCAGTCGTACGAGATCGTGGTCGGCATGGCGCCGGCCCTCACGTACAGGTCCGCGTTACCCGTGCCACCGCTGATGACGAACGAGGAGGCCTTGTTGGCTGGAACGTCCAGGTAGTAGGACAGCGCGCCGCCCGTGGGTGCGCCCAGGCCCGTCTTCGCCACGCCATTGCTCAGCTCGAGAGCGGGCGGTACGACGCCCACGCCCACCGCCTGCCACGCCGCCGCCACGGAGTCGATCTCCGCCGGGGTGTAGCCGAGCGCCGTCGCGGCCTGTTCGGTGTATGTCTTCGCCTCGGCGTAGAGGGTGTACATCGTGAAGTAGTCCGTGTTGGCCTTGTAGAAGATGCGGCCCGCCTTCTCCACGCCAATGCCCGTCACCACCGTGGTGCTCTTGCCGCGCGGGTGCGTGCCTCCCTTGGACAAGAGCGCATAGGCCGGTTGCCGATGCCCGAGCTGTAGTGCACGTCGACGACGCCCACGCCGCTGGACCAGTAGTCGATCGAGGCGCCGTCCTTGGCCGGGTCGTCCATGTAGCGGACCGCATCCCCTCGGTCCCCGGCGTCCAGACGTCCTCGCCGAGCTTGTAGATGTTCGGGTCCGTGGACCGGTGCCCGAGGCCCAGCTCGCGCACACGCTGGCGAAGATGTCGGACATGGACTCGTTGAGTCCTCCGGTCTCGCGCGAGTAGACGAGGTTGGACTCGTACTGGGTCACCGCGTGGGTGAACTCGTGCGTGCTCATGTCCTTGTCCAGACCGAGCGGCAGGGACCTCACGCCATCACCATCGCCGAACAATATCTGGGTGCCGGTCCAGGAGGCGTTGACGTAGTTGGTGCCGTAGTGGACCTTGGCATTTATTTGCGCGCCCGCGTTGTCGTACGAGTCGCGGTTGAACAGGGTCTTGTAGCAGTTGTAGGTCTCGCCCAGGTTGTCGTAGGTCGTATCCACGACCATGTCGCCCGTGGGCGGGGCTCCTCCAAGCGCGCGACGGGGTCGTTGATCTTGCTCGAGGAGACGTTGCGATTGAGCGCCGTGTGGATGTCCGAGTCGCGCTGCTCGACGGCTCCGCTCACCGCGTTGACGAACACATGGTCACGGATGGGCAGCGTCTCGCCCTCGCCCGTCACCACCACCTCGTAGGCCAGCTTCAACTTGTCGTCCTGGCTGGAGCGCACGTACACCAGACGCGGCTCGCCCTCGGTCTCGAGATGACGGCCCGGGGTGGTGTTCAGGGCGGCGAGCACGGCGGCGTCGCTGGCGATGAGGGGCCTGGAGGGAGCCCGCTCTCCATCACGCGCCGAGCCGTTGGCCGCGTAGATGAGGCCGTTGGTGTCCTGGTGGAGGATGAGCTCCCCGCCCACCACGGGCAGTCCGTTCTTCGTCTGGCCATAGCGGGTATGGGTGTGGCCCTGCTCGTCCCGGTGCGAGCGCGTCCGCACCAGATCGGAGGAGCGCAGGCGGAACACCGCGGCGATGTCCGACAGCGACGAGCCCGCGGCGAGGCCTGGGCGGCGCCCAGCCGGCCCTTGATCATGAAGGGAACGCCATCGTCGTGCGAGCCCACGACCTCGGCGGAGGAAAGCGCCGCGAGCGCGGCCTGGACATCCCCGGTGGAGTCGTGCTCGTGACGGGTGGGAGACTCCGACGGCTCCGTCCCGCAGGCAGAGAGCGTGAGTGACAGGCATGCTGCGAGCATCCGGGTTCGCATTACGGTATTTCCTTGGGCGCTAGACCGCTTGGAAGCGTCTTCTATACAACCTTCCGAGCAAAAGCCGCAATGCTGGTTTTACCAGTCAAGCTAGAATGCGCTCGAAGCCTGATACCCCTCGAGAAGCTGCTTCTAGCGTCCTTGTATTCATCGCTGGTGGGGTAGGGTGGCGGTGCGCATATGACAGCGGCAATCACGGGCTTCTGGGGACCGAACACGGCGACGGTGGATTGGTGCGAGACGAACTACGAGCACTTCCATTACGTCAGTGAGCTGTTCAACTCGGTGTCCAGCCCGGCGATGGTGTTGGCGGGAGCGCTGGGCATCCTGCTGCATCGCCGGGTGCTGGAGCGCCGGTTCATCCTGGCCTTCGCGCTCGTGGGCGTGGTGGGGCTGGGCAGCATCGCGTTCCACGCGACCCTTCTCTTCCAGTCCCAGATGATGGACGAGTTGCCGATGCTCTACCGGCCAGCGTGATGGTCTACACCCTGGTGGAGAACCGCCCCGAGCGGAGGTTCGGGCGGTGGTTCCCCTGGCCCTGCTCGGTTACGCGTTGCTGACGACGTATTTGTCCGCGTTCACGCGAGGGCGCGTCCAGTTCTACCTCTTCCAGGCGAGCTTCATCGTGCTCGAGGGTTTCTCGCTGATCGGCGTCTATCTCATCCACCGCCGCGGGCAGGACGCGCACGCGCGGCGGTTGTTCCGGATGGGCATGAGCGCGTACGCGATCGCGGTCACCGTGTGGCTCGGTGACATCAGGTTCTGCTCCACGCTCAATCAGACGCTGCCCGCGATGGGGCTCCCCAACCCGCAGTTCCACGCGTGGTGGCATGTGCTGGTGTCCATCGGGTTCTACACGCTGCTGATGGTCATCGCGCACGACCGGCTGAAGACGCTCGGACAGGCGCCCCAGTTGTATCGGGCCGCGGGAGTGGTTCCGTTCGTGCGCGGTACCACGGCGGCGCGATCATGACGACCCCTCAAGGGAGCACGGCGATCTCCGGCCCCTCGAGCCGAGGGGGCGTGACGACCACCTCCAACTCCTGCTTGCGTACCACGCAGGTGCTCTCCGAACGGGGCACGTCGCGCACGATGTTGAGCGTCTCCGGCCGCGAGAACTTCAACGGACTGGTGGCCAGCGTCCGCTCCGGCTTCCGGCTCTCGTCGCTGTCGTTGTAGGCGAGGCCGATGCCCTTGAAGCGCCCGGGCAACGTCAGCTTGAGCCGGTAGCCCTCGAGCTCACCGGACGCGCCTCGCAGCTCCACACGATCCACTCCCAGCTCGCCCCGCGGCGGACCGAACCCCGGGTACACCAGTCCCGTGGTGAGGGCGATGCTCCACTGCACCGGCCGCTCATCGGCGTCGGGCTTGCCACAGCCCGTCATCTCCTCGGGCGACTTGGGGCCCAGCCACAGCTCCAGGTGGTCGTCCTCGCGCCACGTCTTGCCGCCCGCGCCCACCCACAGGTTGTCTCGCACCTCGAGGATCAACGTGTCCGGCGCCACCAGCAGCGCCTTGAGCGAGGCATCCCGCGCGCCCTTGAGCTTGCCGACGATCACGTTCTTCGCCTGCAGCGCGCAGGCCCCCAACTCCACCCGCTTCCAGCCCTCCTCCACGTAGGCCGCGTCCATGGGCACCCGGGGCAGATACGGTAGCGTGCGCTTGCTGGGCGCGTACGGACCGTCCTGGCAGGTTTCGGGCCCGAGGAAGCGGCTGCCCTGGAGCGTGGAGAAGTCCACGTGGTGCGGTCCTCCACCTGCTCCTGGCCCGTGAGGAAGTTCACGTGCCCCTCGCGAACCCGCTGCAGGGGCGACAGCCGCCACACACGGGTGTGGAGCCAGCGCTGACTGTCACCTCCCGCCTGTGCGTGGGAGAACAGGCCGTTCTTCACCTTCACCGTGTCCTCGCCCTTCCGCGCGCTGCCGTAGCCGTCGTTGCACACCGCGAGCAGCAACTGGGCGGCGCCCGGCGACACCAGCCACCATTCGGAAGCCGCGCAGTCCTCCTCCACGAGGCTGCCGTTGGCCCGGCGGCCCGCGCCGAACTTGCGGCCCTTCTCCTCGGGGGCGTCGTCGGAGGAATACCATCCGAGGTCCAGACGCACCACGCGCAGGGGCTGGCCGCGCGCGTCCGTGCCTCCATGGAACGACTCGGCGACCTGGCAGGGCTCGCGCCCGGCGCACAACGGCTCGGACGCCGTGGGCACGGCGCCCAGGAGCGTCCACAACAACGACGGCACGACGAAGGGCATGGGCCCTCTTCTACCCGAAAAACACGCGCCGGCGCCTCGTGGCCGCACGGGGGGCCGATGGCTGACCTCTCCAGGCTGTCTCCCTTGAATTCTCACACGTAGGCTGGACGAGCCCGTGAAGGTGGCTTGGAGCGCTGCGTCAGCCCTCCCTCACACGCGGCGGTGCCGTGTTCCTCTTATGCGTCTCATGCGTTTCACACGCAACAATGCCCCTGTTCCTCCTAGGCGGTCGCGTGGATCGTGTGGCTTCCTCCGGGTCCGCAAAGGGGGAGCAACTGCTCCGTATGAACAGGAAGAACGATATGTCTGGATTTGGAATTCGGCTCGCCTTCGTTGTGTTGTTAGGATTTGCGTGCACGTGCACCCCGACAGAGGAGCCGCCGGAGGATGGGCTCGAGCAGCTCCAGAACTACATCGACGAGCAGTTGTTCGATGACCTCTCGAAGTTCGTCGCGGCCCGGACCTACCGTGGGGTGGACCAGACCGAGGCCGAGACCGTGGCCAACCTCCAGAAGATCCAGGAGGAGGTGCGGCTCCAGGTCGAGCAGTTCAACGCGCAGCAGAAGGTCCACAAGCTGGTTCCCTTCGAGTGGAAGAAGACGGTCAATGGCCAGGCGTACTGGCTCTTCGGCGTGCGCGTGGGCTCGGGGCCGCGCCGGGTCGCGCTGAGCAGCCACCTGGACACGGTGCCGCCGGGGACGGTGGCGGGCTGGGAGCCCTTCAAGCTCGTGAAGGAGCAACGGACCTATTTCGGCAAGGAGCAGGAGTTCTACGTCGGCCGCGGCGCCATCGACGACAAGGGCCCCGCCCTCGTCGCCTTCAACGTCCTGAAGGCCGTGGCCCGGCAATACGACGGCGACTCCAAGCTCAATGGCGTCACCCTGGAGGTCCTCTTCGACACCTCGGAGGAGACCGACATGGCGATGCCCTACTACCTGGAAGACAGACCGGAGGAGAACCCAGACCTGGGCGTCATCTTCGACGCCTCGTGGTGCATCCGCGCCGAGAAGGGAATCGAGCGCCCCGTCTTCACCATCAAGCGCGGGACCGCGGTGGTGTCCAAGGGCGTGTGGATCGAGTCGCTCAACACCCCCCAGGGGCCCGCCAACCAGATTCCCGACACGGCCACCGCTGTCATCCGCTCGGACTCGCCGCAGGCGCTCCAGAGCTTCGCCGAGCAGGTGGAGGCCCTGTACCAGGGCCACGGGTTCGACGATCCCGCCTATCGCCGGGCTCCGCTGACCGTGGACAGGTCGGGACTGGCCGACAACCGCCTCGTGCTCACCACCCAGGTGATCGGTGCTCAGCACGGCTCGGCACCGGGTGAGAACCGGGAGGAGGGTGCCAACCCGCTGATCTCCCTGGCCAACTTCTTGAGCGCCCAGGTGGGCACGCACCGGTCCGCAATGAAATCAGTGAGCTGAGCCGGTTCATCACCTGGAGCTGGGGTACCCAGGTCTTCGGCGAGCACCACCCGGACCTGCTGCTGCGCAACGATGCGGTCTTCGAGCCGGGCAACGGGACGACCTATGCCGTGACCCGCTTCTACACCAACCCGGCGGGAGCTCCCGACATCGCCGCGCGGGTGGCGATCGACATCCGCTATGCCCTCGGCCATCACAGCGTGGCGTGGGACGGCAAGAGCGAAGGCTTTGTCGGAGGCAAGGCCTCCAGAGCGTCTTCCAGGACACCTTCGCGAAGCTGCTGGGGCAATTCCCCGCCGAGGGCGGTTATACCGTCGAATTCCAGACGTCGACTTCGGCTCCGCCCGACGTCCGGCTCGTGGAGGGCAATACGTTCCGGCGCGTCAGCACCGCGTTCGAGCAGGTTCTCGGCGAGCAGTGCCCGCGGATGGCCATCGGGGGCGGGACGGATGCCAAGGGCAATACGCACCTGATCGCCGCCGGCCCGCTGTTCACCGAGCAGATGGGGCCGCCGATCAACTATCACGGCACCAACGAGGGCGCTCCGGTCGAGGATCTGCGCAAGAGCGCCAACATCCTCTACAACCTGCTGAAGGATGAGGTGGAAGGTTCCGCGAAGGTCTCATCCACCGTCCGGCCCCTCTACACGCCGATGCACCTCACGCCGGACCTCCACTAGTCCGCGACGGGGAACCTCCCGCGACGCTCCGCGCGGCCTCGTCCCATCCTCCGTGGACGGGGTCGCGCGGATTTTCATGGGCCTTCCCTCCTTCTCGTGCTTGGGAGAGGCTCGCGGACATGACCATTGCTGGCATTCCTCCCGCCCCCCTGCTCGCCGATCAAGCGCTCCAGCGCCTGCGCGAGGGCAACCAACGCTTCGCCCAGAACGTGCGAAGCCTGAACACGGCCATCGGCGAGTCGGCACGGGCCTCGCTGGCGGCGGGGCAGAATCCGTTCGCCGTCATCCTCTCGTGCTCGGACTCCCGGGTGCCCTCGGAGATCGTCTTCGATCAGGGGCTCGGGGATCTCTTCGTCATCCGCGTGGCGGGCAACGTGGTGGCGCCCTCGCTGGTGGGGAGCGTGGAGTTCGCGGCGGCCACCTTCGGGACGCGCCTGGTGGTGGTGATGGGCCACTCGCGCTGCGGCGCCATCAAGGCTACGCTGGACTTCATTCAGCACCGCGTGGACGCGCCGTCGGAGAACATCCACGACATCGTGGACCGGTGCCGGCCCGCGGTGGAGAGCGTGGTGCACGCCGCCGGTCCGGACGTGGCGCAGGAGCGCCTGGTGCACGAGGCGGTGCGCGCCAACGTGCGGCAGTCCTGCTCCCACCTGCGCCACGGCAGCCGGCTGCTCGAGCGGCTCATCCAGGAGGAGGGGCTGGTGGTGGTGGGCGCGGACTACTCGCTGGACACCGGCCAGGTCGACTTCTTCGACGCCCCCCGGCGCTGAGCCTTCCGCCGCGCCCTTGCCCGGACTTGTCCGCGCCCCCACCCCATGAGGGATGCTGGTGGACGTCAGCAGCAGACCATTCGCGGGGCATCCCTCATGCCGGCTCCATCCAACTCCCGTTCGACCCTCGCGCGCCGAACCCTCTTGCAGATGGCGGTGCGCATCGGGGTGGTCATCGCCCTGACCACCCTCGTCAGCTACCTCCACATCCTGCGCACCATGCGCGACGAGAGCCTGGAGCATCTGGCTCGGCACGTCGAGGAGCGCGGCCAACGGGAGCAGGCCATCTTCGTCCTCGTGGAGGAGGCCCACGCCCTCCTCAAGCAGTCCTTCGAGGAACGGCTCCAGGCCGGAAGCCAGGAGGATCCCACCTCCCGCTTCGACAGCATGTTCGAGCCCCGGCCCGATGGGACGATTCGCACCCGGCCCCAGGGCTTCGATGGAACGCGGGTGCCGGGCGTCTGGGTCGCCCCGGGAGTGAATGCCGATACCGCGTTCCAACGCCGGCTCCTGGCCGCGTATGACGTGATCGCCCAATACGGGCCCGTCTACCGCACCCGCCACGCCAATACGTACATCGCACTGACGGAGGGCGTGAACGTGCTCTACTGGCCGGAGGTCCCCAACTGGACCCTGGAGGTCAGTCCCGGCTACCCGCTGCTTTCCTTCGAGTACTCCATCATCTCCCGGCCCCAGGAGAATCCCCTGCGGCGGATGGCCTGGACCCGCGGCTACAAGGATGACGTCTCCGGAAAATGGCTGATCTCCGCCGTCACCCCGGTGGACCAGGGCGGCAAGCATATCGCGACGCTCGGCAACGACGTGATCGTCGATGATCTGCTGTCACGCACGCTCATCGACCACCTGCCCGGGGCGCACAACCTCATCTTCCGCGATGATGGCCAGCTCGTCGCCCATCCCGACATCAAGCTGGACAGCTCGACGGGCGGCTACAACATCCTGGCCGCCCAACAGCCGGAGGGCTACGGCCGGGGCTTCCACCGCGGAGCAGCAGGCCCATCTGCGGAGTATCTTCGAAGCGGTGAAGCGCCGCCAGCCCGGGCAGACCGTGGTGGGGTTGCCCGAGTACGGTGAGTACATCGCCGTGGCGCGGCTGCGGGTCCGGGCTGGAACTTCGTCACGGTGCTGCCCGAGAGCGTGGTGACCTCGAAAGCCATCGAGGCCGCGCGCTATGTGCTGGTGTTCGGCCTCGTGTCGCTGCTCGTGGAGCTGCTCATCATGTTCTGGGTGCTCAGGATCAGATCTCCCGCCCGCTCCAGACCTTCACCCAGGCCACGGCCCAGGTGACGGCCGGCGACTTCGGGGTCTCCCTGGAGACCTCACGCGAGGACGAGCTGGGGCAGTTGGCCCGGTCCTTCGAGCAGATGGCCCGGGAGGTGCGGCAGCGCGAGGAGGCCTTGCGGCAGGCCAACGAGGGCCTGGAGCAACGTGTCGAGGCTCGCACCCGGGAGCTGAAGGATGTCCACCAGCAGCTCATGCGGACGGCACGGCAGGCGGGCATGGCGGAGATCGCCACCAACGTGCTGCACAACGTGGGCAATGTCCTCAACAGCGTCTACACCGCGGCCCAGCTCGCCCGGGAGCGCATGAATGGGATGAAGCTCGAGCAGGTGGGCCGGGTGGCCCACCTGCTCCAGGAGCACCAGGGCGAGCTCACGACGTTCGTCGCCCAGGACTCGCGCGGGCGACATCTCCTGCCCTTCCTGGACAAGCTGGGGCAGAACCTGTTGGACGAGCGAGGCCATATGCTCGAGCTGCTCGGGGACATCGGCCGGTACACCGAGCACATCGGCGACATCGTCAAGGTGCAACAGAACCATGCCCGGATGCCGCGGCTCCAGGAGCCGGTGATCCTGCCGGAGTTGGTGGAGGACGCACTGCGCATCAACGCGGCCGGTCTCTCCCGCCATCAGGTGAAGGTGGAGCGGCAATGGGCCTCGCTGCCCTCCGTGCTCACCGACAAGCACAAGGTCCTGATGATCCTCGTCAACCTGTTCAGCAACGCCAAATACGCCATGGATGGGGTGCCGCCGGAGGAGCGGCTGCTGGCCGTGAAGCTGGAGCTCGCCGCCGCCGCCGATCGCATCCGCATCGAGGTGCGAGACACGGGGATGGGAATCGCACCGGAGCAGCTCACGCGCATCTTCCAGTACGGCTTCACCACGCGCCAGGAAGGCCACGGCTTTGGCCTGCACTCCAGCGCGCTGGCGGCCCAGGAGATGGGGGGCTCGCTGACGGTCCGCAGCGAGGAGCGGGGCACGGGGCCACCTTCGTCCTGGAGCTGCCCCTGGACCCCGCCGGGCTCGCTCAGGCCTCGTAGCTGAGGCCGGCGGGTGCGGCCGAGCCCCGGCGTTTCAGGTCGGCATGCGCGCTCGCGCGGAGTACCTTTCCGGCCCCGTATGAGCTTTCCCTCACTGGACGATATCGAGACCCCGGCGGCGCTCGTGGACGAGGAGCGCCTGGAGCGCAACCGGCGAAGGCTCCGCGTACATGCGCGAGCACGGACTGCGGTGGCGGCCGCATACGAAGACGCACAAGGTGCCGGAACTGGCGGCGAGGCAGCTCCAGGCGGGCGCGGTGGGCGTCACGGTGGCCACGCCCCGCGAGGCGGAGGTGATGGGCGCGGTGGCGGACGACGTGCTCCTGGCCTATTCGCCCGTGGGCGCCTCGAAGCTGGCGCGGCTGATGGCGCTGCCCCGGCGCGTGCGGCTCTCGGTGGGGCTGGACTCGCGGGAGGTGCTGACGGGGCTGGTGGAGGCCGCGCGTGGGCGAGCGGGTGCGGGTGGTGCCCAACCACGTCTGTGTCTCGGTGAACCTCCAGTCCGAGCTGTGGGCCGTGCGCGGCGGTCAGGTGGTGAAGCGCTGGGACGTGACGGGGCGGGGCCGGGGCCCGGTGTAGAATTCGGGTGTTGCTTTGAGAAATCATCGTTTGCTTGAATTTCAGCTATTGACTGTTTGTAACGTTTCGATCAAGCCTTCTTTCGCGAACACTGGAAGCCTCGGTCGAATGGCCTCCAGACAGATCGAGGGGTACACCATGCATCGCAAGTTGTTTGGCGGTCTGGCCGTCATACTGCTGGCCTCCGGAGCCCAGGCGGCCACGGACTCCTCCACCACCAGGTGCGCCAAGGAAGGCGAGACCTGCACGACCAGCGAGTCCTCCAGCTCGAGCATCGCGGCCACCGCCAAATACGTCGAGAAACTCGGCCGCGGCGTGGTCGCCGTCCCGGCGGCCAGAGGCATGCTGGTGAGCTGGCGTCTGCTCGGCACCGACCCCTCGGGCATCGGCTTCAATGTCTACCGCGGTACCACCGGGCTCAACAGCAGTGTGCTCACCGGCGGCACCAACTACACCGACACGGTGGGCACCACCAGCTCGACCTATACCGTCAAGCCCGTGCTCAACGGTGTCGAGCAGGCCGGCAGCAACGCCACGGTGCTGACCAATCCCTACCTCTCGATCGCTCTCCAAAAGCCCGCCGGTGGCACCACGCCCGACGGTGTGGCCTACACCTACGAGGCCAATGACGGCTCGGTGGCCGATCTCGACGGCGATGGCGAATACGAGATCGTGCTCAAGTGGCAGCCGACCAATGCCAAGGACAACTCCCAGTCAGGCTACACCGGCAACACCTACATCGATGCCTACAAGCTCAACGGCAAACGCCTGTGGCGCATCCATCCGGGCATGAACATCCGCGCCGGCGCACACTACACCTCGATGGTCGTGTATGACCTCGATGGAGACGGCAAGGCCGAGGTGATGATCAAGACCGCCGACGGCACCGTCGACGGCAAGGGCACGGTGATCGGCTCCAGCTCGGCCGACTACCGCAACAGCTCCGGCTACGTCCTCTCCGGTCCGGAGTACCTGACCGTCTTCGACGGTGCCACCGGTGCCGCCCTGGCCACCACCAACTACCTGCCCGCGCGCGGCACCGTGTCCAAATGGGGCGACAGCTACGGCAACCGCGTGGACCGCTTCCTCGCCGGCGTGGCCTATCTCGACGGCACCCGGCCCTCCGCCGTGTTCGCTCGCGGCTACTACACCCGCGCGGTGCTCGTGGCCTGGGACTGGCGTGACGGCAAGCTGACCCAGCGCTGGCTCCACGACAGCCCGACCTCGGGTTCGGGCTCCTACGGCGAAGGCGCGCACTGGTTCAGCGTCGCGGATGTGAACGACGACGGCAAGGACGACATCATCTATGGCGCCGCCACGATCAACAGCGACGGGAGCCTGCGCTACCGCACCGGCCTCGGCCACGGCGATGCGCTGCATGTCGGCGTTCTCAACCCGAAGCGCGGCGGCAAGCAGATCTTCATGGTGCACGAGGATCCGGGCACGTACGGCAGCAATCGCGGCATGGAAATTCATGATGCCGCCACCGGCGCCATCCTGTGGGGCTACGGTTCGGGCGCGGACGTCGGCCGCGGCATGTGCGCGGACATCGACCCGGCCGATCCGGGCGAGGAGTGCTGGAGCACCGCCGGTTCGGTGCTGATGAGCGCCGGGGGCGTGCAGATCTCCTCGACCAAGCGCCCGAGCAGCGTGAACATGGCCGTGTGGTGGGATGGCGACCTCTCGCGTGAGCTGCTCGATGGCGTGAAGATCGACAAATGGGTACCCAGCTCCCTGAGCCTGACCCGCTTGCTGACCGCTTCGGATTACGGCGCCGCGTCCAACAACAGCACCAAGTCCAACCCGGTGATCGCCGCCGACATCCTCGGTGACTGGCGCGAAGAGGTCGTGCTGCGCAACAACGACAGCACCGCCCTGCTGCTCTTCACCACCCCGATCGAGACCAGCTACCGCATCCCGACGCTGATGCACGATCCGCAGTACCGTGTGCAGGTCGCCGGTCAGAACATGGGTTACAACCAGCCTGCCCACCCGGGCTTCTTCCTCGGCAATGGCATGAGCAGCGTGACCCTGTCGGCGATCCGCACGCCCTGAGCGATCCACGTTGCACGACACCAAGGGGCCGCGGCATGCGGCCCTTTCGTTCCCGGCCTTCCTGGTGCACGAAGGTGCTGGGCACTCACCCTTCGACAGGACTGGCACGGAGGAGCGCGACGAGCGATGTGCCCGCGCCGTGCAGGGTGACGTAGCCGCGGTCGACGGTGATGGTGATGGCCTCGTTCGACCCCTGGGTCAGTGATGGAGAGGGCGGGGTGATCGCGAAGCCGGCCCGTTCGAGGCGCTCACGCCAGTGCCGGCCGCTCTCGTAGCGTTCACAGCGCTCCTCCTCGTTGGGTCCGAGGATGTCCTCGATCTCCCGCGCGATATTGGAGGGCGCTTCAGCATGACCCATGACAATCGCCCGATGCAGACCCTTCCTGGAGTCGAGTATAGAACAGCGGGATGGACGTACGTGGGCGACACTACAACATGAACGATGAAACGAAGTGAGGAAAGAGCTTATTGTGAAGCCACGAAACAACCTCGCTCGTCTCGCGTAGCACTTTGTCGTTTTGTGACACATGCCTTTAATCTTCCAGCTCAGGAACTCTCATGAGCCACTCAGAGAGTGTCATGAAAAAGACATGCTGTGCGCACGGGTTTCCGCCGCTCCTATGTAATATTTGCGTGCTCCCATCGCCTTGCCTACATGGCATGTTGCACAACTGCTTGTTGTGTTCCATGCAGAGATTCCCACGATTCCGGTGTCACTGCCAAGGGGAACCCCTTCCAACAGGCGAACAGGCTCAAAAATCTGGATAGGGGTAATATAACAACCGCTCAGTCAATATCAGGAAGCGGTTTGCTCTTCGATTCCAGCAACACCCTTGTCGACAGCATAGTCCAAGAATACAACACCGCTGAGCCACTCAATCTTCCCGGGCTTCCGCTCAATGGGCCTGTAACCAGCGACGGATTGATCGACGCATATGGGCAGCTCTATGGCTTCGAAGAACTGGCCAAACTCCTGTATCTGACTACGCCAGGTGGAATTGGTTACAAAATTCAATTGGCATCCCATTGGATTGAGGACTGGGACGTCGACCACGAGAGGAAAACTATATTCCTTGACAATGAAGGAAGTTTCTCTGGTGCGACGACCAATCAACAAGCGGCCGAATATCTGAAAGATGCCGTCGAAGAAGAATTCGAAGGCCAAGAGAGCTTCTGGGACGTTGCGTGGCGTGTGACCAAGGGAGCGGGCATTACGGTCTTGGGCACCGCGGAGGTCGTCGTTGGTGCAGCGGGCATCCTTGTCCCTGAACCCACTGCCGCTACCAAGGTTGCAGGTGCCGCGGTCATCGTCTTTGGTGCATCGACGGTTGTCGAAGGCGTCACCCAGATTTTCAATGTCAACAACGGAAAGGGAGTAAATCCTCTTCAGGAGGGATTTGCCGCTGTCGGCGATTGGGTGGGCGGGGAGAGCGGAGAGCTCTGGGGGAGGAGAGCCTTCGTCTTCACCAATATCATTGTCTCAATTGGGGGGACATACTCGATCCTCAAGGTACCCAACGCCAAGTTCCTCATGAAAGGAACAGTGAGTGCGACTGGCAAGGTCTACAAAGAGGGATTCACCGTAGGACGACTTCAGTTGCTTTACGACATTCCCAGCGTGAACGGGAAAGTCTACATCAACATGCTGAACAACTCTGGCCAGTGGGTGATCAGGTTCCAAACAGCCGGGGGGAAGCTCGTGTTGAATGGGAGGGTGATAAACTCATCCGCGAAAGCGATGTACCGCATCGAAAATCCCATGGAGATGCTGAAAGTCCTCCTCAAGTTGACATGGCATGGGTTCAAGGTTGGGGTGAGAGGAAATGAGGGAGAATGGCCGCGGCGAGAACGTAAATTCCGAATATATGAGCGCACCGTTTTTCACTTTCAGCCCTGGTGAGGTTCAGCGACATGAGTTCGATTCGTTCTTTGAGCAACTGACCCGTGTCATGGTCGCCTCCAAGGGGCTGGTGATTGTAATGGGGGAGTTGGATGATTTGGTTTTGAACGGAGAGTTGCTCCGGCGGCTTGCCTTCGATTCTGTAGACTTCCGCGCAATTCAGCAGGGGGTGCTGTATTACAGGGACTGGTCCAATGTAGAGAGAGACTTGTGGCTCCTCCTGAGTACGGCAGAACCCAGGTTTGTTTTTGGTTATTCGGGCTCATTCGAATCCCTGCTGGAGCTTTTGCGCGAGTCCTACGCGGAACCTCAACGAGAGGCTGGGGAGAATCGCGCTAAAATGGCACACAGGGTGTCTGAAGACAGAGAACTTCGCGGCGAGTTTACTCGTGAGGAACTTCTCGCCGTTGCTGTCCAGTGTGCTTGGGAAGGTCACGCTCTTTGCCCGTGTTGGGCACGAATAGTACGTCATTCGTACGTAATCGGTCGATCGGTGGTGAAAGGGCTTGTGCCGGTTACGTGGCTCTCCCGCACTTGAACGGCTCGGGCCCAGTTCAGCGAGCCCGTCGTCTCGGGATGGCCCACCACGCGGCGGTGAGGAGCAGTGCCCCGGGGAGCGCTCCAGGGGCGGTCTGACACCCGCGGGAAGGCTGCTCGGCTGGGGGGACTCCGAGGCGATGCGCAGTCGGCCATAGCGGCCGTCGCCCGAGTGTCGCCCGTTCACCACCGCCGCCACCACGCGCGTGGCGTCCTCGGCGGAGACCCGGGCGGAGAGCACTCCGGGCCCGTCCGCGCGGACGACGCGCAGCACCTCGCGCTCGGTCACCGCCGCCACCAGCAGGTGCAGCCCCGCGCTGTCCGTGCCCTCCCTCGGCTCGAAGGACACCGAGACGCCCGGTGTCCCGCCCGCCACGTCGAAGTAACGCGTCGAGGCGGCCGCCACGCGCACCGAGGGCTCGTCCACTGGCAAGTCCCTGACGGCGGGAGCGAGCCCGGGTAGCCCACGCCCCGTGCGTACCCACTGCCTTCCCGCGCGCGCTCCCCGGTGGCCAGGTTCCACGCGGCGAACTCGCTGAACGCGGTGTCGAAGTCCGTGCCCGCCTCGCGGAGCAGCACCGTCTCCAGCAGCTCCGCCCAGTGCGAGGCGGGCGCGCGCACGCTCTCCTCCCACATCGCCCGGAGCACCTCGTCGCCCAGTCGCTCGCCGAGGAATTGGAAGAAGAGCGAGGCCCCATAACTGAAGGCCTGCGCCGGTCCGTCTGGCTCCACCACCAGGCTGCGATCCGCGCGAGACAGGTACGCCTGGATGAAGTGCTCCAGGTCGTCCAGCTCGGGAGCGAAGCGCTCGGAGGCCCACACCGCCGTGCCTTCCTCCGCCACGCGTCCGAGCGCCGTGCCATACGCGGCCTGCACGGCGTGGAAGAACTCATGGCTCGCGAGCGTCGTCACGGCCCGCGCGTAGGAGGCGTAGCCGTAGCCAACGAAGTCGTTCTCCTGGAGCATGTACCCACGGCAGCCCAGGTCCACCGAGACACAATCCTCCCGCCGGAAGGCCCCATCCGCCCGTCCGGCGAAGTCCACCGGTACACGTCGAAGCGTCCGTCGCCTCCCGCCTCGCCAGCGCCTCCGGAGTCCTCGGGCGGCGAGCGGTAGCCCAGCCCCGCGTAGAAGGCCGCCACGGCGTCGTAGGTGCGCGCCACGGTGTCCACGGCGTCTGGAATCCCGTTGCCCTCCGCGTCCGCGAGCGCCACCGCGTTGGGTCCGCTCCGCGAGAAGTGGATCCGGAAGCGGCCCCGGGAGACACCACCGACTCCACCGGCTCGCCGGGCTCGAAGCGCGGTGGCTCCGCCGTGGCCTCGGTGGGCCGTCCCCCAGGAGCAGCGTCCGCGCCTCCTCTGCGAACACCTCATGCGGCGGCCGGTCCGGAGCGCCACACCCGGCGAGCAGGAGCAGCGGCCACACGGGGAGCCTCATGGCAGGAAGGCCCACCGGACTCGGAGCTGGGCCGCGCCGCTGGGCTGGGGCACCTCGCCCGTCTCATCGCAGACCCGCTGCGGCTCCGGCTCGTAGTAGTGCGTCACCTGAAGCTTCACGTGCCTGCCATCCGCCAGGCGCAGCACGAACACCGCGTCGGTCATGGACAAACAGGCCTCATAGCCCCAGAAATCCTCCAGCCGCGTCGCCAGGCCCAGGTCGTACTGCCCGGGGATGGGCTCACAGGACTCGGTGAAGTAGTCCTCGGTGCGGAACTCCCAGGCGGTGTCCACCGCCGTCACCGACTCGAAGCTCGTGCCCGCCGGAGTCCGGGCCACCGCGACGCACGAGGGACCGGACACGCCGCTGTTCACCCGGATGGTGTAGCGGCGCAGGGCGATGTCCCAGTCCGTCGAGGCCAGGGCCGCCTGGTCATCCACCGCCACCCGGCTCAGGCCCTGGGGCGTGAAGTGGCCATAGGTATACGACTGCGTGGTGGCGGCGCCTCCCGCCCGCGCGTCCACGTAGGTGTGGAACTCGCCCGCGACCGTTCCCTCCTCGCGGAGCTCCCCGTGGAGACCGTGGTGAGCAGGTTCAAGTGATCGATGCTCTGCTCCGCGCAGCGCACCGGGCTCGCCTCGCACCGCGGGGCTTCGGCGGGGGCGGATCCACGGGCTCGTTCCCGCCACAGGCTTCCAGCAGCAGGGCCAGCATCAGGGCGGTGGTACGCCAGGGGCCACGCGCCATGCCGTGCTTCGCTCGGCTCTCGGGGAGGGGTCATTCTTCATGGGGATCGTCCTTGCTCGTGTGTCAGGGAAGGGAAGGGCCCGGAGGAGCCACCTGCTTCCACCGGAAGGAGATCACCGCGGGAGAGCCAGCCGGGTCGTAGTAGCTCAGCATCCGCAGCTTGAAGTAGCGGCCCTCGTCGCTGCGCAGGACATAGGTCCGCGCGCGCGGTGTGAGCGTGTGGGTCATCACGTCGTAGCTGTACCAGCCGTCCTCCACCCGCTCGAAGACGTTGTCCGGCTCGCTGTCCGTGTCGTCGCTGTCCGCGGCGTCCTCGTGGTAGCCGGAAGCGGGCGCCTGGGTGATGGACTCGAAGGTGTCCGGCAGCAGCGCCACCCCGACGCCGCCCGTGCCGTTGACGCCCCCGCGCGTGCGGATGTGGAAGCGCTGGAAGGACACATCCCAGGCGGACTGCACGGCGGCCTCCACGGTCTCGCCCGTGTCCAGGTCCAGGGCGCGCCACGCCGCCCCATCGGTCGCGTCGACGATCGTGGTCACCGTGCCGTCCGCCTCGCGGGTGTGGCGGAACACGGCGGGCGGCTCGCCATCGGTGGGCTGCTGGGGCCGGCTCCGGTTGGATGTCCCCGCCGCACGCGGCGAGGCCGAGCAGCAGGAAGGGGGCGGGGGCCCAGCGGTGTCGCGACTGCCTGGCGGTACGTTGCATGTGTCCTCCCTCACACGTCGAGGATGAGCCCCGCGTAGAAGGCGCGAGGCGGAATGGGCAGGTAGTTGGCATCTCCCGCGCCCAGCAGGTTGCGGCCGGCGACGAAGAGCCGGACCGACTCCAGCACCCCATGGGCGAGCCGTGCGTCCAGGGTCGCGTAGGCGGGGGCCTGGACGGTTCGCTCCGTCCCGTCGGGGGTCTGGTAGTAGGGGCGGGGACCCACCCAGGAGCCCTGCACGGACGCCTCCAGGCGCCAGGGCCGATAGCGCAGGCCAAGCTGGGTGGTGAGCCGATGCGCGCTCTGTCCCTCGAGGGGCCGATCCTCCTCGAGATCCCGCGCGTGGATGAGCGTGTAGCCCACGTCCAGCCAGGCCCCGAGCGGCAGCCGCTGCTTGAAGCCCACCTCGGCGCCCTGCACGGTGGCGCGCGCGATGTTGTCGTAGGTGAAGCGCAGGGTGGGGGAGCTGGGATCCTGCACCACGGTGATCATGTCGGAGAGATCGTTGCGGAACAGGTTCGTCCACAAGAGGCTCCGGCTGCTGACACGCCACTCCACGGACACGGTCGCGCCGCGCGAGTGCTCGGGGCGCAGCGCCGGGTTGCCCGCGACCACGTAGCCCACGCTGGGGTTCTCGAAGTCGATGAGCTGCTCCTGGAAGCTCGGCGCCCGGAAGGCGAGGCCGTAGCTGGCGCGCACCGTGAGCGCCTCCACCGGCTCCAGCCGCACGGCGAGCCGGGGGTGAGCACCGTGCCGAACTCGGAGTCCACGTCCAGCCGCAGGCCGGGCACGACGTGGAGCGCCACCGGCAGGGGCGTCTTCCAGGAGTCCTGTCCGTAGAGGGACAGCCGGCCGCGCTGGCCCGGGCTGGAGAGCCGATCGGAGTCGAGCGTCTCGCCAATCGCCTCGACGCCCACCACGAGCTGGTGCGCCTGGGCCAGGGTCTGATCGAGCTGGAGGCCCACCCGCGCCATCTGCTCGCGCGTCTCCTCCACCTGATCCAGCGCGGAGGACTGGCGTTGATCCGACACGTAGCGATGGCGGAAGCGCGCGTAGCGGCCCGAGAGCAGGAGCGAGCCGGTGGGGGAGAGCACCCACGAGGGGGCCAGCGTCACCTCCTGGCTCTCGTTCTGGCTCGCGCGATCGAACAGCGCGCCGGCCGCGCCCTCGTCGACGCCCCGTTGCACCTGCCGGGACGCACCCGCCCGGGCCTCGAGCCGCAGTGCCTCCGTCACGCGCACGTCGCCGCGCCCGGAGACCTGGAAGCCCTCGAGCGAGCTGCCCGTGGTGGACGGAGTGTCCGGGGTCAGGTCATAGCCATCCCGACGCTGGAAGCCGCCACCGAGCCGCAGTCCCGCCCGTTCGCCGCGCAGCTCCGCGGAGCCATCCGCCTCGAACTGCCACAGGCCGCCGAGCGAGGCCTGAGCCGTGGCCCCCAGGGGGCGCTGGGCCTTGCGGGTGATGATGTTCACCACGCCCGCCACGGCGTCGCTGCCATAGAGGACCGAGGAGGGGCCCCGGATGATCTCCACCTGCTCGATGTCCTCCGTGGAGAACCGGGAGAAGTCCAGGGCACCACCGAGCCGCCCCGTCACGCGCTCGCCGTCCACCAGCACCAAGGTGTACTCGGGGGATAGTCCCTGGACCCGCAGCTCCGTGCCCGCGAAGCCGCGCCGCAACTCCAGGCCCGGCCGCGCGCCCAGCGCCTCGGCCAGGTCTCTCGCGCCCGTGGCCTCGATGTCCTTGCGGGTGATGACCTCGACGGCCACCGGTGTGTCCTGGAGCCGCTCCACCGAGCGCGACGCCGTCACCACCGTCTGGATCACCGGCGCCTCCTCCGCGACCCCACCGTCCACGGACGGCTCGCCCCGCTGTGCCAGCGCCGGCACGCTCACGAGCAACCCGAGAACCCATCCCATCCAGCGCATCCGCGGCCCCTTCGAGGAGGTGACGCTCCGCGTCCTATTTGAAATCGATAATCAAAGTCAATTTCAAATCATGGGCGAGCCACGGTGCTAGGAATAAACGCGGGGCCCGTACATTTTCGGGTGTTGAGCCCGATGCTTGGTGCAGCATCCAACCCTGGGCGTTTCCCATGGTCGCGCCCGCCCATGTCCTGTTCATGCCCTTGATGCGTTCCACCTTCGCCGTCCCCCTGTGTGCCGGCTCGTCTTGTATGCGCCCGCTGTACGGGCCCAGGGGGAGACCTCCTCGCCGGCCCCGTTCACCGAGGAGCCGCTGACGCTGGAGCGCGCGGTGTCGCTCGCGGCCGAGCAGAACGAGACGGCGCGGGCGGCCGGAGCGCGGGCCGAGGCGGCCGAGGCGCGGGTGGCCAAGGCCCAGGCCTTCTTCCTGCCGCGGCTCTCCGTCAGTGGTACCTACACCCGCCGTCCGCGGGAGCTGACACGGGAAGTGGGGGGCGAGACGGTGGTCGTCCAGCGTGCCAATGCCCTGGGCGCCAGTGTCGCCGCGCGGGTGCCGCTCCTCGACGCGCGCGGCTTCCCGCTGTACCAGGCGGCGGCGAGGGATCAGGAGGCGACGGCCCTGGATGCGCGGGAGGCGCGCCGGCAGGTGGCCTTCCAGGCCGCCAATGCCTTCCTGTCCACCCTGGGGCTGCTCCAGGTGGCGGACGCGGCCGAGCGCCGGCTCACCCTGGCGCGGCAGTCGCTGGAGGATGCACGGGCACGGGCCTCGGCGGGGTTGGCGAGCACCAATGACGTGACGCGCGCGGAGCTGGACGTGGCCACCGCGGAGGCGACGCTCGCCGAGGCGGTGGGGCAGGCCGAGACGAGCCGCCTGGAGCTGGGCTACCTCCTGGTGGCGCCCACGCGCGGCCCGCTGGCGCCGCCCGAGACGCTGCTCGGCGAGGCTCGCGCCCCGTGGACGCGTTCGCGGGACTGGAGCAGGGGGCCCTGGAGCGCCGGCCGGATCTGCTCTCGGCGAGGCTGAGGGTGGAGCAGCAGCGGGCCCTGGCGCGCGAGCCCCTGGCGCGGCTGTTCCCCGCGCTCTCCGCCGCCGCGCAGTACAGCTTCAACAACGAGTCGGGTCTGTCGGGCCAGACGGGCAATGGGTTCCTCTCGCTGGATCTGTCCTGGACGCTCTTCGATGGGGGCGAGCGCTACGCGGATCGCCACGAGCGGCTCGCCCTGGCGCGGGCGCTGGAATGGGAGACGGTGGCGCGCGAGCGGCGGGTGGACGTGGCGGTGGAGAGCGCGCGGGTGTCGCTGCGCACCGCCCAGGCGTCGTTCGCCCGTGGCGAGGTGGCCGTCCGGGCCGCGCGCCAGAACGCCGAGGAGACGAGCATCCTGTACCGTCAGGGACTCGCGTCCTCGCTGGCATTGAGTGACGCGCAGGTGAGTCAATACGAAGCCGAGGTCTCCCTGGCGCAGGCCCGGTACGCGCTGGGCACGGCCCTGTTGGAGCTGCGGGCCGCGGTGGGACTCGATCCCCTTGGGAAGGAGCCGTAAGTGAGCAGGCATGGGATGACACGAGGGCTGGGCATCGCGCTCATCCTGACCCTGGCGTGTGGCAAGCCGTCCGGGGAGCCTCCGCTGGCGGCAAGGGGGCGGCCGGGGAGGGGCCGGGGTGGACCCATCGAGTTCCCGGTGGAGGTGGAGCCCGTGGCGGCGCGGGACGTGGAGTACGCCATCTCCGCGGTGGGCTCGGTGGAGGCGTTCGAGCAGGTGCAGATCACCGCGCGCGTGGCGGGCGTGGTGGAGCAGGTGCGCTTCCTGGAAGGACAGTCGGTGAAGAAGGGGCAGGTGCTCGCGGAGATCGAGCCCACGCGCTACGGCATCGCGGTGCGCGCGGCGCGGGCGGCGCTGGATCGGGCCGAGCCTCGCGCATGCAGGCGCAGGCGGCGTCCCAGCGGCGCGCGTCGGTCAACGAGGTGAAGCCGGGCCTGCTGCCCGCCGAGCAGCTCGAGAGCGCGGAGGCGCTGGCGCTCGGGGCGGCGGCGGACACGGCGGCGGCGAAGGCGGCGGTGGAGCAGGCGGAGCTGAACCTGCGCGATGCGTACGTGAAGGCGCCGCTGGATGGGGTGCTGCAGACGCGCACGGTGCAGACGGGGCAGTACGTGCAGCCGGGCACGGTGCTGGCCACGCTGCTGCGCCGCGAGCCGCTGCTCCTGCACTTCACCGTGGCGGAGGCGGAAGTGGGGCGGGTGAAGCCCGGCATGCCGGCGCGCTTCACGGTGCGCGGGGACGGGCGCGCCTACGAGGGCCGCGTCATCCACGTGGCGGACGCGGCGGATCCGGCGAGCCGCATGGTGAAGGTGATGGCCGAGGTGGCGGGCGCGCAGGCCCAGGGGCTGCGGCCGGGCTCGTTCGCCTCGGTGACGGTGCCGGTGGAGACGGCCCACGGGGCGCCCGTCATTCCCCAGACGGCGGTGCGCCCGAGTGAGCGCGGCTTCCTGGCCTTCGTGGTGCGCGAGGGCAAGGCGCGCGAGCGCGTGGTGGAGCTGGGCCTGCGCACGGCGGATGGGCGCGTGGAGGTGCGCGAGGGGCTCGAGCCCGGCGAGCAGTTGGTGGTGCGGGGTGGCGAGGCCCTCAAGGAGGGCGTGGCGGTGCGGCTGGCCAAGGGGGACGAGCCGTCCTTCACCGGCGAGCCCCGGGTGATGAGCACGGATGGCGGCGTGGGGGCGGTGCGATGAACATCACCGAGGTCTGCATCAAGAAGCCCGTCTTCGCCTGGATGTTGATGGCGGCCACCATCACCTTCGGGCTGGTGGCGGCGCAGCGCATCGGCATCAGCCAGTTTCCGGACGTGGACTACCCCGTCATCAGCATCGGCGTGACGTGGGAGGGCGCTTCGCCCGAGGCGGTGGAGAGCGACATCATCGAGCCGCTGGAGGAAGCGGTGATGCAGGTGGAGGGCGTCAAGTCCATCACCTCCAGCGCGCGGCAGTCGAGCGGCTCCATCACGGTGGAGCTGGACCCGGCGCGCAACGTGGACCTGTCGCTGCAGGACGTGCAGGCCAAGGTGAGCCAGGCCCAGCGCCGGCTGCCCGAGGACATGGATCCGCCGGTCGTCTCCAAGAGCAACCCGGAGGATCAGCCCATCATGACGGTGGGCGTGTCCGGCCCCTTCTCGCCGCAGTACCTCTCCGACTTCGCCCGCTACCGGCTCAAGGAGTTGCTGCAGACGGTGCCCGGGGTGGGGGAGGTGGCGCTCAACAGCTCGCTGGAGCGCAACGTGCGCATCTGGGTGGACGCGGCGAAGCTGGATGCGCGGGGGCTCACCGTCGCGGACGTGCTCGCCGCGCTGCGACGCGAGCACGTGGAGCTGCCCG
Organism: Cystobacter fuscus; assembly: GCA_049060065.1. Taxonomy (GTDB): domain Bacteria; phylum Myxococcota; class Myxococcia; order Myxococcales; family Myxococcaceae; genus Cystobacter; species Cystobacter fuscus_B. Next base: position 4,428,773 of record JBMEQP010000002.1, on the reverse strand, counting down.
CCGGGCGACTCGAGGCGGAGGGCCGGGAGATCAACGTGCGGGTGATGGGCGAGGCGTTGGATCTCGAGACGCTGCGCCACCTCGTGGTGCGCGAGGCCGCGGGGGCTCCCATCTACCTGTCCGACGTGGCGCTGGTGGAGGACGGCTTCGAGGATCAGCGTCGCCGGCGCGCGTCAACGGCGAGCCCGCGCAGGGCCTGGGCATCAAGAAGCAGCGCGGCGCCAACGCCGTTGCGGTGGCCCAGGGGGTGCGCGAGAAGATGGCGCAGATCCAGGCGGATGCCCCCGAGGGACTGGAGGTGAGCGTCAACTTCGACTCCACCCAGTTCATCGAGGAGAGCGTGCACGAGATCGAGTTCGAGCTGCTGCTCGCGTGCATCCTGACGGCGCTGGTGTGCTGGGCGTTCCTCGGCTCGCTCTCGAGCACCTTCAACGTCATCCTCGCCATCCCCATGTCGCTGCTCGGCACGGTGGCGGTCATCTATTTCCTGGGCTTCACGCTCAACACCTTCACGCTCCTGGGGCTGTCGCTGGCGGTGGGCATCGTGGTGGATGACGCCATCATGGTGATGGAGAACATCTTCCGGCACGCCGAGGAGGGAGCGGACCGGGTGCGCGCCGCGCGCGAGGGCACGCACGAGATCACCTTCGCGGCCCTGGCGGCCACGCTGGCGGTGGTGGCCATCTTCCTGCCCGTCATCTTCATGAAGGGCATCATCGGCAAGTTCTTCCTCCAGTTCGGCGTCACGCTGTGCGTGGCGGTGCTGCTGTCGTACGTGGAGGCCATCACCCTGGCGCCGGCGCGCTGCGCGCAGCTGCTCAAGACGGGCCGCGAGGGGCGCGGCCGGGTGGGGCTCGCCGTGGATCGCGCCTTCCACTGGCTGGAGGGGCGCTATGGCGGGGTGCTCGCGCGCGCGCTGCGCCATCCCTGGTGGGTGCTGGGTGGGGCGGTGGTGCTGCTGGCCGTCTCCGGGCTGGCCTTCAAGACGCTGTCGAGCGAGTTCGTGCCCTCGCAGGATCAGAGCCGGTTGATGGTGCGGATGCAGACGCCGGTGGGCAGCACGCTGGAGGAGAGCAACCGGCTGTTCCAGAAGGCCGAGGCCTTCCTGCTCAAGCGGCCCGAGGTGGCGCGGCTCTACGCGGTGGTGGGCGGAGGCGGCGGGGTGAGCAGCGTCAATGGCGGCATGCTCAACGTCACCCTGGTGCCGCCCGATCAGCGCATGAGCCAGGCCGAGTTCCAGCAGGTGCTGCGCAAGGAGCTCAACTCCTATCCGGGCCTGCGCGCGGTGGTGATGGACCTGTCGCAGAGTGGCTTCACCGCCTCGCGCGGCTTCCCGGTGGAGTTCAGCGTGCGCGGCGCGGACTGGGAGCGGCTCATCGAGGCGAGCACGCAGATGCGTGAGCAGCTCCAGGCGAGCGGCAAGGTGGTGGACGTGGACACGGACTACCAGATTGGCATGCCCGAGCTGCGCATCACCCCGGATCGGGCGCGCGCCGCGGATCTGGGGGTGTCCATGGAGGCGGTGGGCAGCACGCTCAACTCGCTGGTGGGCGGGGTGCGCGTGGGCAAGTACAGCACGGGCGGGCGGCGCATCGACGTGCGCATGCGCCTGCTCAAGGATCAGCGCGCGCGGCCGGAGGACCTGTCGCTGCTCAAGGTGCGCACCCAGACGGGCGAGCTGGTGCCGTTGTCGTCGCTGGTGACGCAGGAGGAGCGCCCGGCGCTGCAGGCCATCACCCGGAGGGATCGCGAGCGCGCCATCAGCATCTTCGCCAACGTGGCCCCGGGCGCCACGCAGCAGGAGGCGATGGACACGGTGGAGCGTCTGGCCCAGGAGCTGCCCGGCGGCACGCGCGTGGTGTTCGGCGGCTCGAGCGTGGCCTTCCAGGAGTCCATCAGCAGCCTGCTCTTCGCGCTCGTGCTGGGGATTCTCGTGGCCTACATGGTGCTCGCCTCGCAGTTCAACTCGTTCCTGCACCCGGTGACGGTGCTCACCATCCTGCCGTTGTCCATCGCCGGGGCGGCCTTCGCGATGGCGGCCACGGGCACGACGCTCAACATCTTCAGCATGATCGGCCTGCTGCTGCTCATGGGCATCGTGAAGAAGAACTCCATCATCCTGGTGGACTACGCGCTGTTGCAGCGTGAGCAGGGAGCGGACGCGACCGAGGCCATGCTGCGCGCGGGGCCGGTGCGCCTGCGGCCCATCCTCATGACGACGCTGGCCACGATGATGGCGGCGGTGCCGGCGGCGCTGGCGCTGGGCGCGGGCAGCGAGACGCGTGCCCCCATGTCGGTGGCGGTGCTCGGAGGCCTGTCGCTGTCCACGGTGCTCAGCCTGCTGGTGGTGCCCGCCTTCTACGTGGTGGCGGACCGGATGAAGACGCGGCTGGCGCGGCGCTTGGGCGGCTCCTCCGGGGACGCGCCTGTCGCCGAGGGAGACAAGCCCGGGCTCGCCGGGCCCTGAGGGTGTTGGTGCGCCCGGCACGCCGGCCCTGGTTTCGCTCCTGCTCCTGGCGGGTTGCGCCAGGGGCGCGATTGGTGGCTCTGGTGGCGTGGCCGGGGAGGTGTCCTCCTGTGCCACCCAGGCTCTTGCCCCAGGTTGGCCCGACCTCTCCTCTGGTGATTCCCAGGCGCTCCTGGAGCCTTTCCTCTCCTGTGCCTCGCCCGGCGACTTCCTCGCCTTGCAGCAGCGCGTGGACATGCCCCGGCTGGTGGCGCGGTTGAATCCATGGAGCGCCGTGCGGCTCGGAGCGCTGGGGCCGGTGCGCGAGGAGGCGTCCGGCCCGCTCAATCGCCAGCGCACCGTCTTCCTGCTCCAATCGATGGAGCACTACGGCACCGCCAACACCGAGGTGCTCGCCCACTTCGTCCTCGACTCCTGCCATGACGATGATCTGAAGGACATCCTCCGCCTGCTCGCCCAGGACAAGCGGCTCACGGAGCTGCTCGAGCAACTGCCCTCGCTGGGCCCCGCGCTGAAGGCTCGTGGTCTCGAGCCCTCGGCCTACATCGAGCGCGACTTCCAATGGAGCGATGTGGGCCGAGCCTGTCCCGCGCCGCGAAGGACGCGCTGTCCACCATCCCCGTGGTGAATGGCGCCCAATCCACGCTCATGGCGTTGCAGGCGCTCAAGGCCCAACTGCCGCCGCCCTACCAGCGGGCGCTCGACGCGGTAGAGCACGAGCAGCTCGAGCAGCGATTCTCGGCGGGCTCCGTGGCGGTGGGCGTCGTGGACCACATGACCTTCGGCGTGCCACTGGGCTTCTACGGCCTGGTGGCCGGGACGGGCCAGGGAGCGCACTCGCTGGTGCGGGGCAGGTACGAGCAGGCCGTGCGCGAACTGGCGCCCGCGGCCATGCTGGTGGCGCTCTACGCGGGCGGGAAGGGCGCGGCCTGGCTCTCCGAGGGCCGAGGTGTCCCGGGGTAGGGACGCGGGTGTTGAGTGGGCTGGAGGTGGTGGAGTCCCGGGTGAAGGGCCTCCAGGACATGGCGCGGCGGGGGCGGGAGCTGTTGGGCGAGGAGGGGATGCGGGAACTGGCCGGATACATCCGTGCCAGGAGGGAAGCGGGACGCCCGGTGGCCGTGGGGGGAGTAGATGCGGCCCTGGTGCTGCACGAGACGCGGGGGAACGTCGCCCAGGCCCAGGCGATGCTGTCCAGAGCCCGTCCCGGAGCCACGGGCTCCTCGACGGGCAGAGGCAGCACGAATGGTGCCTCCACGGCGAATGAAGCCGCACACCCCTCGCTGAAACAGGGCGGCGCCATGGAGCACCCCGCGACCCTGGCGGCATGGGTGGATGAGCGGGCGGGCCTCACCCGGGAGGTGGTGCAAGCCAAGCTCGCGGCGGCGGAACTCGAAACCACGAGCCCCCGTCTGCCCAAGGACGTGGTGGTGCTGGAGAAGCAGCGTCCCTCGCTCGATGCCTCGCCGCCCGAGGCCCAGGGCAATCCGCGCTGGAGCGAGTACGTCGCCTACTACGAGAGGCGCCCGGCGGAAATAAAGGAGGGCAAGGCCTCCAAGGGTCCTCTGCGCTGGGAGGCCTATGAGCGGCTGTGGGGGTGGTTCACCCGGGGGCTGGCCTTCGAGCGCACCATGGTGGAGCGGCTGAAGGCAGATGCGGCGCTACCGAGGGCCCAGCGCCGTTTCCTGGGTGATTTCGACAAGCCCCGTGTCGAAACCTATGTGGGCGTGGAAAGCCGGATACCGGCCTGCGCTTCGTGGATGTGCTCATCATTGAAGAGGGTGAACTCGCTGGACGGCCACCTCGCGTTGAAACCTTGAGCTTCAAGAGTCGAGACCTCTCAGGGCTGAACCTCAATGCCTTGAAAGCTCAGTTGATTGAAGACGCAAGAGAAGCCCTGTGGAAGTATGGCGAGACACTGAATATCCGCCGAGACTCCCTCCAGCTCACCCTTCGTCAGGGCCGCGAGGTGTCGGTTTCAAGGATTCGCCTCGTCTACGAAGGCGGTGTGCTCATGCCCAGGGATCAAGCCTATTGGACGAGGCTGTGATCGAGACCAGGGCAAAAATTCCGGAGGTGGAGGTTCTGTTCCAATGAAATCGCTGAGCGTACATGATTTGCAACCGGAGGACAGTCTATGGTTCGATTTCAAAGGTGATGTGGATCCTCAAGCCGCACAAGAGAGTGAGTTGGAGCCCTTTCTCCAGTCGCTTGAGGCATATGCGGATGGATGGATGCCGAACGTCGTTAAGGGCAAGCGAAAACGCAAATACTCTCGTGCTTCTTTCTGGCAGGCGCTGGAGGAGGGGCATGATGGAAATAGCTCGGACCTTGGGCTCTACCGGACGGAGTGGCCCGCGTTGGATGGTGATTTGGGGCTAAAGCACCCGCCGCGCCGTCCACAACTGCACGTCCTCATCAACGTGAAGCCGCTCTCCTTTTTCGCGGAAGCGGAGCGCTGCCGGAAGTTCGTGGACATGGTGCGCGTCTGGGCCTCCCGCTACCCGGTCGATCACGCCAAGGCCCACAGCTCCGATGACTTGGAGCTGGCGGGCGCTCCCGGTTTTGGCCGCGACGACGAGACTCGAAGAAGAGACGGGTTCGACAAAATCTACGAGGTGTTCTGGCTCAACGTCTTCGGCCCCAATCTGGTGCAGTCCATAGGCCGTGAGCGCGTGCTGTCCACCCCCGCCTGGAGGGTGGAGGAACTTCCCAATGGCTGCGTCCTCCTGGTGACGTGGCCCACCGCCGCGGACTTCGCCAGTGACGAGGCACGTCTCGCCCAGGCCCGGCCCACGCCCACCTCCGGCCGGACCTGGACTTCGACACCGTGCTGCGCACCCTGCGCGCGCGCAGCGCCCTGCTCGCCCCCGTGGAGCCCCGCTTCCACCCCGACATGGCGCCGCTGCTCTCCCGCGTGGTGGACGACGTCGCCAGCTACGAACGTCAGCGGAAGGTGGCCGAATTCAACGCCCGGCAGCCGCCCGAGCCCGAGGAGTGGGCTCCCGCCACCTCGGCCCTGCCCTCGGACGTGGACGACCCGGAAGCGGCGCGCGAGCACTACGACACCCTCGCCGAGCACCTCGTGGCCCTGCTGCACACCAAGGTGCCCTCCGTCTTCGAGGCGACGCCCGAGTCGCTCACGGACGTCGACTTCCTCTTCTGGCACCAGGACTTCCCGACGCGCTATCTGCCGGAGGTCATCGAGCGATACGCCATCCCCGCGGTGGGCGCGTACCTGGGCGAGGTGCTGGTTCGTCACCTCGGCGGCCAGTGGATTCCGCGCCGGAAGCTCGAGGAGGCCCAGGTGCGCGTGGGCAGCCGCGTCTGGTTTCCTTCGTCCGGGCACGCCACTACCTGCGCTCACGCCAGTCGCTCCTGGACCACTCCCTCACCTGGCTGTACCGCGTGGCCGAGCGGCACCGCACCTGAGCCCCAAGGCCGCTCATCGCTGGGGCTTCTTGTTGCCCAGCCACCGGCTCACGCGCACCTTGCCGAAGCGCTTGCCGAACAGGAACCAGGTGAAGGTGGCCCCGAAGAGCCCCGCCGACAGGGCGAGCCCCAAGAGGCCCAGCACCGGCAGGCCGTGGAACTGCCAGGGCCCCGTCTGCGCGAAGGAGATGAACACCCCCACGATGGTGCCGCACGCGCACAGGCCCAGGAACATGACCAGCGCCGCGCTGCGCAGGCTGTCGTTGAGCCGATCGAACTGCTCGGCCCGCACCGTCACGCTGAACTTCCCCGACTCCAGATCCAACAGGATCTGCGACAGCTGCGTGGGCAGGTCCGCCGCCATCGACTGGAAGCGCAGGAGGGTGCGCATCAGCCCGCCCTGCAACTGGCTCGGATCGTACCGGTCCGCGAGCAGCTCCTTGGCGTAGGGCATCGCCACCTCGAGCACGTTCATGTCCGGGTAGAGGCTGCGCAGCATGCCCTCGGTGGCCACCGAGGCCCGGCCGAGCAGGGCGTACTCCTTGGGCACGCGGATGTGGTAGCGCACCGCCAGGTCCAACAGGTCGCGCATGAGGCTGCGCGAGTCCACCTCGCCCAGCGTCGTCGTGAGGTACTTGCCGAGCAACGTCTCGATGTCGTTGCGGAAGCCCATCAGGTTGGCGCGCGAGTCCGGCGCGCCCACGCGGTAGAGGATGCGCGCCACCGAGTCACTGTCCTTGAGCGCCACCGCCATCACCAGCATGACGAGCGTCTCCTGCATGACGCGCGTGAGCCGGCCCACCACGCCGAAGTCCAGCAGCGCCAGCCGGTTGCCCTCCAGCACGAGCAGGTTGCCCGGGTGCGGATCCCCATGGAACAGCCCGTCCTCGAAGAGCTGCCGGAAGCTCGTGTCGAGGATGTGGCCGGCCACCTCGCGCCGGTCCTCGGGGGACAGCTGCGCCTGGCTCACCTTCACGCCCCGGACGAACTCCATCGTCAGCACCGTGCGGCTGCTGAGCGCCTCGTACACGCGCGGAATCGTCATGTACGGCCGGTTGCGGTGGTTCTCGAGGAAGGCGCGGATGTTGGCCGCCTCGTGCACGAAGTCCAGCTCCTCGTGGATGGCCCGGTCGAACTCGTCGATGATGCCCGTGGGCGAGTAGAGGCTCGTCTCCTCCACCACGGCCTCCAACAGCCGCGCGAGCGAGCGCAGCACGGCCAGGTCCGAGTCGATCTGCTCGGCGATGCCCGGCCGCTGCACCTTCACCACCACCTCGTCGCCCTCGAGCGTCACCGCGCGGTGCACCTGGGCGATGGACGCCGCGGCCAGGGGCCTGGGATCGATCTCCCGGAAGAGCTCCGAGGCGTCGCTGCCGAGCGACTCGCGGATGCGCGCGTACACCTGCTCGAGGGGGAAGGGCTCCACGTGATCCTGCAGCGTGGCCAGCTCCTCGACGTACTCGCCGGGCAGCAGGTCCGCGCGCGTGGAGAGCACCTGCCCGAGCTTCACGAACGAGGGGCCCAGGTCATTGAGGAGCATCCGGAAGCGCCGCGCGGTGCTGGCGCGCTGCGTCTCCGCGGAGACCTCCACCTTCTCGCGGCGCCCGAGCAGCCGCCACACCCCGGCCCGCTCGAACCACTCGCCGAAGCCGTGGCGCGCTGCGATGACCCCAATCTGCCGGAGGCGGTTCAAGTCCTGGAAGAGCACGGTGGGCGGCACCTTTCCACGGGCCCGGCCGCCCGGCAAACCCCAAGAATTTCAGGGTGCGTCCGTCCTCGGGTCCGGCGCGGGCTCGGACACGGGACTGGACGGGGCGAAGCGCAGCAGCACGTAGCCCACCACCGCGGACAACAGCGAGCCCAGCAGGATGCCCAGCTTCGCCTGTGCCAGCAGGTCCGGCTCGTTCGCGAACGCCAGCCCCGCGACGAACAGCGCCACCGTGAAGCCGATGCCCGCCACCACCGCCACCCCATGAAGCTGCCCGAGCCGCGCCCGGCCCGGCATCTCCGCGAACCCCGCCTTCACGCTCGCCCAGGTGAACAGGAAGATGCCCACCTGCTTGCCCACGAAGAGGCCGGCCATCACCCCCAGGGGCAGGGGCGCGAGCAGATCCGCCAGGTGCATGCCGCGCACGGAGATGCCGGAGTTGGCCAGGGCGAACAGGGGCACGATTCCATAGCCCACCCAGCCGTGCCACAGGTGCACGAAGCGGGTGAGCGGCGGCTCGATGTCCTCCAGGCGCTCCTCGATGTACAGCAACTGACTGGAGCGCACCTCCTCGTCCTCGGGCTCGTTGAGGAGCCGATCGACGAACCCATGCAGCTCCTGCAGCACCTCCCGGCCGCGGCGCGTGGGGCGCGCGGGAATCATCATGCCGGTGATCACCCCCGAGATGGTGGCGTGCACGCCGCCATGGTGCAGGGCGTACCAGAGCGCCGTGCCCAGCAGCGCGTACACCACGCCATTGCGCACGTAGTAGTGGTTGCAGGCCGCCAGCACGAGGGTGATGCCCAGCGCCCCGAGCAGCCACGACACGTGCAGTCCCGTGCCGTAGAAGAGGGCGATGACCAGGATGCCGCCGATGTCGTCGAAGATGGCGAGCGCCGTGAGGAACACCACCAGGCCATGGCTCACCCGGCCCTTGAGCAGGGTGAGGCACCCGATGGCGAAGGCGATGTCGGTGGCCATGGGGATGGCCCAGCCCTTGATCGCCGGGGTGCCCGCGTTGAACGCCGCGTAGATGGCCGCCGGCACCACCATGCCCCCCAGCGCGGCGATGAGTGGCAGCAGGGCCCGGGAGGAGCGCAGCTCGCCCGTGGCCAGCTCGCGCTTGATCTCCATCCCCACGAGGAAGAAGAAGATCGCCATCAACCCGTCGTTGATGAACTCACGCACGGTGAAGTGGAAGAGGGCCCCGCCCGCGCCGAGCGCCAGGGGGGCCTCGAAGAGCGCCTCATAGCTGGGGGCCCAGGGCGAATTGGCCCAGATCATGGCCGCCACGGCGCACAGCGCCAGGAGGATGCCGCTGCTGGCCTCGAGCTTGAAGAAGGCCTGGACGGGCGCGACGGCGGCCCGGAAGAGCCGGGGAACGGGGGGCACGGGGCGAGGGTCCATGGTTGGGACAGTTCGCACACCTCCTCCCTCGGGGCTACGTTTTTGGTCGGGGCACATACCGGTTTTTTCCCACCCGGGGTGTCTGCCCTCCGTGCGAGCGTGGGCCCATGGGCGGAGTAGGCGTGAACGGGTGGACGGCGGAGGTCAGATGTTCTGTTGATCCCCGACGGGACGCGTGAGACAAGAGGCGGCGATGGGCGCGACGCAGGCGAAGGCAGTCAAGGGCAGCGGGGACGAGGGCGAGGCGGCGGTGGAGGGGCGGGCGAGCCCTCGGCCGGGGCGCGGGAGATTGGCGCGCTCACCCCGATGATGCGGCAGTACCTCGAGGTGAAGGCGCTCAATCCGGACGCCATCCTCTTCTTCCGGCTGGGGGACTTCTACGAGATGTTCTTCGAGGACGCGGTGCGCGCCTCGGAGCTCTTGCAGATCACCCTCACCGCGCGGGCGAAGAACGCGGAGAAGGTGCCGATGGCGGGGGTGCCGTACCACTCGGCGCGGCGCTACATCGCGCGGCTGGTGGAGCACGGGCTCAAGGTGGCCATCTGCGAGCAGGTGGAGGAGCCGGGGCGGGCCCTGGCATCGTCCGGCGCGAGGTGACGCGCGTCATCACGCCCGGCATGGTGCTGGACGAGGATGCGCTGGAGCCGCGCGCGAACAACTTCCTGGCGGCGGTGTACCCGGGGGCCGAGGGCTTCGGGGCGGCGCTGCTGGAGGCGTCCACGGGGGAGTTCTTCTCCCTGGAGGCGGAGACGACGCAGGAGCTGGTGGAGGCACTGGCGCGGGTGGAGCCGCGCGAGTTGCTGGTGCCCGAGGGGCATCGGGACTCGCCGGAGACGGCCCTGGTGGTGTCCCGGCTCTCGCGCGCGCCGGCGGTGGCGGAGCTGGAGAAGGCGGCGTTCGAGCCCGCGCGGGCCGCGGCGTTCCTGCAGGGCCACTTCGCGGTGCAGTCGTTGGAGGCGTTCGGGTTGCAGGACGCGCCCCTGGCCACGGGAGCGGCGGGCGCGGCGCTGCGCTACCTCAAGGACACGCAGAAGACGGACGCGGCGCACGTGGATCGGCTCAGCCGCCAACAGCGCGGCGGGCACCTGCTGATGGACGAGTCCTCGCGGGCCAACCTCGAGGTGCTGCGCACGCTGCGCGATGGGGGGCGCAAGGGCTCGCTGCTGGGGGTGTTGGATCGGACGGCCACGGGGCTGGGGGCGCAAGCTGGCGCGCTGGCTCGGGGCGCCGCTGTGCTCGCGGCCGGAGATCACCGCGCGCCTGGACGCGGTGGAGGAGCTGTCGCAGCGCAGCGTCTGGCGCGAGGAGCTGACGGTGGCCCTCAAGGAGGTGGGGGACATCGAGCGGCTGTGCGGCCGGCTGTCGCTGGGGGCGGGCAACGCGCGGGACTTGAGGGGGCTGGCGGTGTCGCTGGCGCAGCTGCCGCGGCTCGCGGCGGTGCTGGCGCGGTGCGAGGCGGGGCTGCTCAAGGCCCTGGCGGGGCCGCTCGGGGCCCTGCCGGAGCTGACGGAGCTGCTGATGCGGGCGGTGGTGGACGAGCCGCCACCGACGCTCAAGGAGGGCAACTTCATCCGTCCGGGCTTCCATGCCGAGCTGGACAAGCTGGTGGCGCTCGCCACGCAGGGCAAGGACTACTTGCTGCTGATTGAAACGCGCGAGAAGGAGCGCACGGGCATCGGCTCGCTGAAGGTCCGCTACAACCGGGTATTCGGGTACTACCTGGAGGTGACGAAGTCGAACCTGCACTGGTGCCGGCGGACTACATCCGCAAGCAGACCATGGCGGGGGCCGAGCGCTTCATCACGCCCGAGCTCAAGGAGTACGAGGAGAAGGTGCTCACGGCGGACGAGCAGCGGGGCACGCTGGAACTGGAGCTGTTCGAGCAGCTGAGGGCGCAGGTGGTGAGGGAGGCGCCGCGGCTGCGCTCGGCGGCGGAGGCGGTGGCCACGGCGGACGCGCTGTTGTCGCTGGCGCGGTGCGCGGCCGAGTACGGCTATGTGCGGCCGGTGGTGGACGACTCCGAGGTGCTGAGCATCACGGGGGGCGCCATCCGGTGGTGGAGCGGATGTTGGGGGCGGGAGGCGTTCGTCCCCAACGACGTGAAGATGGACTCGGGCGAGTCGCAGATCCTCATCATCACGGGCCCGAACATGGCGGGAAAGAGCACGGTGATGAGGCAGGTGGCGCTCACGGTGCTGATGGCGCAGGTGGGCTCGTTCGTGCCGGCGAGCGCGGCGCGGATTGGGCTGTGCGATCGGATCTTCACGCGCGTGGGGGCGGCGGACAACCTGGCGCGGGGGCAGTCCACCTTCATGGTGGAGATGACGGAGACGAGCCACATCCTGCACCACGCCACGCGGCGCAGCCTGGTGGTGTTGGACGAGATTGGCCGGGGCACGTCCACGTATGACGGCCTGTCCATCGCGTGGGCGGTGGCCGAGCACCTGCATGACAAGTGTGGGGCGCGCACGCTCTTCGCCACGCACTACCACGAGCTGGTGGACCTGGCGCGGGAGAAGCCGCGGGTGAAGAACCTGTGCATCGCCGTGCGCGAGCAGGGGGGCAAGGTGCTCTTCCTGCGCAAGCTGGTGCCGGGTGGAGCCAACCGCTCGTATGGCATTGAAGTGGCGCGGCTGGCGGGCCTGCCGCCTGAGGTGGTGGCGCGGGCTCGGGATATTCTCCAGAACCTGGAGTCGGGGGAGTTCGACGACAACGGGAAGCCCCGGCTGGCGCGGCGCGGCTCCCGGACGTCGGCGCCGGCACCGGGTCAGCTCGGCCTGTTCGGGGGAGGCGGGCCGAAGCTGGAGCCCGCGCAGCAGAAGGTGCTGGAGTCGCTCAAGGCCACGAAGGTGGACGAGCTGACGCCGCTCGAGGCCCTCAACCTGCTGGCGGCGCTCCAGAAGGAGCTGAAGTAGTCCCCAGCCAGCGGTTGGCGCTGGCCGGGGACGGGCTATTCAACCGCTGCCTTCAAGAGGCATTGCTTATTTTGTCCGTTGTCGTTTGCAGTGTTGCCGGCGAGGATATTGCTGGTGACTTGGTTGCTCACGGTCACCGCGCAGCCCTTCGCCTGGCTGAGCGTGCTGTTCGTCACGAAAGCGCCGATTTCCGTGTACACATTCACGTTACCGTCGCCGACGGTGCCGTAGTAGGAGCCGATGGCATCTCCTCCGTTGGCGATAGTGACGTAGTCCAGCTTGCTTCCCTTGGCGTTCCAGAAATGGAGACCACGCCAATAACCACGAGGGGCAGGTGCGCTGTCCGCGATGAATCGGATGGGTGCTGCCTGAGTGCCTCGGGCGTCCAGCACCCCCGTGCGATCGCCGTAACCGACCCAGAGAGCCGTGCCCGGGGCAAACCGGATGGTCGTCCCAGGGGCAATGGTCAGTGTTGTCGCCGGAAAGGGCTTGGGAGTTCCCACGAGCAAGTTAGGATTGGTGACGAGGTAGGGAACACTGAGTTGAGGCCATGTCTGGGTCTTGGAGGCATAGCCAGACTTGATCTCCACGGCGTTGATTGCGTTGCCACTGAAGACCGCGTCTGGCGGAACGGAGGCAATGGAATCGGCCTCCAGTGTGATGGGGTAGGTGCCGTTGTCGCGAGACGTCAGCCGGGCCGAGCCCGTGCCAAAGACACCGCTTTCCACCAAGACAAAGCCAGAATGGCTGCTCTTCTGCACGATGACATCGTTCACGACGAAGGCGGATTCCTGTCCTTGACTTCCAAGGATGTTCAGATTACCCGCCCCGATGAAGTAGGGATCATCCGGAGAGGGTTCCACGCCCGCGTACTCGATGGTGGCATGGGAGATGCGGCTGGGAGCCTTGACACTGCTGTGCACATGAATGCCCCACCAATGGCCGGGTTGGGGAGCGTCCGCGTGGGCAGTGAAGAGGACAGGCGCCGCGGCCGTGCCGTCCACCATCAGGGCTCCGAGATTCTCGTAGTAACCCACGGCGAGCCGTGAGTTGGCGCCAAAGCGAAAGACCGACCCAGCGGAAATGGTGAGGGTCACCAGGGATGTGGTGCCATCGACGTCCATGGGTTGGGGGATGAAGAAGGGAATACCCGGGTTGGGCCGGTCTGCGTGCGCGAGACATGGCCGTGCAGCTCCACGGCGTCGGGCGCATTGCCAGACAAGGTGAGCGACGGAGGGATGGAGTCGGCCTGATTGGCGGCCATGACCACCGCGGGGCCCGCACTGCCGGACACGGACAGCCGGGCCGAGCCGGAGCCAAAGGCACTGCCGTCATCCGCGACGAGCACGCCCACGCTTCCACTGTCGCGCACCGACACGTCGCGCAGTACGGGAGTCGCCTTCTCGCGCATGACGAGACAGCCGCCCCCGCCCGTGGGAGCACCACACTGGCTCACCGTGACATGGTCCAGTTGCACGGTGCTCTTCTCGGAGAAGAACAGCCCGTTCCAGGAGCCGCGAGTGACGCGATCCTGGCCCTCCAACACGATGGGGGCCTCCGCGCTGCCCTGGGCCCGCAGGAGGCCATCGAAGATGCGCAGTCCCGCTCCTGGAGCGAAACGCACCACGACTCCAGGCTCCAGAGTGAGCGAGCCGGAGTTCACAACCGTGAGATCGTGCTGCACCAGATGGGGATTGTCGGCGGCACGCCGGTCTCCGCGGTCAAGACATCCTCGGGATGCTCGGTGGCGGGCTTGGGGGTGACGGCAAGCGAGGCTTCACCCTGGCGCTTGACGTCACCGGAAGCCGCGCTGGCGCGGATGGCCACGGTGCCGCTGGCCACGGCGATGGTGGTGACCTTGCCCGAGCCGTCCACCTTGGCGATGGCCTCGTCACCAGAGGTCCAGGTGTAGGAGGAAACGGGGAAGGGCTGACCGTCCTGGTCCGTGGCGCTGGCGGAGCATTGCGTGCTCTGGCCGGCCACCAGGGTGGTGGGAGTACAGGTGACGGAAATCTCGCCGAGCTGTGGGGGCGGCGGAGGTTGGGGCTCTGGCTCACCGGGGCACCCCGCGAGAACCAGGAGCGAGGGAAGCCACGGAAGAGCCTTGCTGGACTTCATGCGGTATGGACTCCTTTCCTGCGAACGGCCGGATGATAGGACGAAATCGATCGGGTTGGACCGCGACCTGAGTGGCTCGCCACCTCGCCTGGGTGCCAGTGCGTTGCGAGCCTGGAGCGCACCCGATAATCTGCCGCCCCATGCGAGCGGATGGCTCCAAGGGGGCTGAGTCAACGGGGGCGGTGATGGTGGACACCTTGGCGCTCGAGGGCATCAGCTCTCAATCGGCCTATGAGTCCTTTCTCTCCGCCGCCAAGGCCCTCGAGCCCGGTTTCATCGAGGAGTGCTGCGCCGACATCGTCCTCGCCTACCACGGCGTGAGCCATGCGGTGGAGCAGGTTCTGGGCAGTGGGGCGACGAGCGTGGGCGGATTGCCGGCGTCGATGTCGCGGAGCTCTCGCTGCTCCCCCGCCTCGTGCAGGGCCCGGCCTTCGCCGCGCTCCGGGTGGAACGCGAGCGCGAGGTGGCCTCGTTCGGCCCCCTGTTCGAGCGCGCTCAACAGGCGCGGCGCAGGTTGCGCAAGGCCGCGGACGCCTTTGCCGAGGCCAGCTCCTGCCCGACTCCGACATCGACGAGGTCTGGCTGCATGCGCGACACGATGTCCTGGAGGACTGCCCGGCGCTCGTGGCGTTGTTTCGCAGGAACGCGGCGCGAATCGCGGGCCGCTCCCCCGTGACTCCCGACGAGGTCGACGCGGCGGAGCAACTCCTCGGGCAATTGAGGACGTTGCTCGGGCAGCCGGGGAGCGCGAAGCCGGAGGAGAACGCGCTCCTGCGGGCCATCGAGATGCGAGACCGGTTCTGGACGCTGCTCCACCAGCGCTACGATGTGCTCTGGCGGTGTGGGGCCGGCTCTACGGCCGTGCGGTCACGGAACGGGTTCCTCCACTTCCTATCCGTCCGGTACTCGTGCGGCGCCACGCGAGCGGCGCGAATGATGGGGCGGCCTCGCGCGTGGAGGTGGCACCGTCGCGAAGCGTGAGCGTGCCCGTGCGGGTGGTCGGCTCGTCCTCGCCTCCCAGGACCCCCGAGCGTTCCGTGTCCCGCCACCTGGACGAGGTGCAGCGGGAGATGGATCGCAAGACACGGTTCCTGGTTCGCATCGGTGCCCTTCCATCCTCGCGCCGATGACTCCTCCCACCCGCTCTCCCCGGGCGGCGGGCGGGAGACGGCTACGGGGGAGACGCCTGGGTGGTGATGGGGGCGGCGGAGTCGATGACGACGAGCACTTCCGCCCGGCGATTGAGCTGCCGCTCCTGCTCGGTGGCGGGTTGGGCGCTGACGGGCCAATCCGAGCCAAAGCCCTGGATGCGCACCTGTGTCGCGGGAACACCCTGATCGATCAGGTAGCGTCGGATCGCCTGTGCGCGCCGGACCGACATGAACGAGTCGGCGTTGTCCTTGTCCGAATGCCCCTCGATGAAGATGCGGCCCACGTTGGCCTGTTCCGCCATTCGCAGGACGGCCTGATCCAGGAGGGGCACGACCCCGGGCAGTTCGGCGCTACCCCGTGCGAAGTGGAGCTCCCCACGAAGCACGACCTTTCCTGGGGACCGGGTTGATGGGGCATGGGCGGCGTGGGGGCGCGACATCGTCGGCCGTCCGCGCTTCTCCACGCCCCAGGGCATTGAGTTCCCAGGCGGCGACGGGACGGACCGGCTCCTCGTTGGCGGTGGATGGGGGCGTGGCCAGGACGAGCTGCAGTTCCTGATCCGCGCGCGCATCCAGGAAGGAGATCTTGGGCGGCGGCTCACTGCGGAAGGAAATGCCCATGATCACGCGGTAGAGAGGCGTCCCGAGCGCCTCCCCGATTCCCGGGCCGCCCAGCACGAAGGCGTCCAACGAGGGAACCAGGGGGAAGCGAATGCCGCCCAGCAACTCGAAGGAGGGCTTGGGGTTGGCGAATGTCGCCCGCACGGCCAGCTCCCCTCGCAGACCCTTGCCCATCGTGGCCAGCGCGGCCCCGAGCCGCACCTCCGGTGACGCCCCTGTGCGGACCTCCCAATCCGAATCCGACGTGGGCAGGAGGATGTTGGGGCGGAACAGGACGCCGGCCTCGAGCGAGGTCTGGAACCAGCCCAGTTCCATGCCCGCGGTCATCCGAGCGTGGTAGCGAAATCCATCATCGCCGGCCAGCGCCGTCCCTGTGCCGAGCGGAAAACCCACGCCCAGGTCCGCCGCCGGTCCACGGGTTGCCTGCGGCGCCGCGACAGCACCCCCAACCGCACCTGGAGAACGGGAGTTCCCAGTCCCTGGGCCGTTAACTCCGCCAGGCCCACGCTGTCGGGATTGGCCCCCCTCTGGAAGAGCACGATCGGAAGCTGCGCGCCCACCTCCAGCCACGGCAGGAGCCCATAGCTGGCCGAGAGCAGGGCGGTGGCCCGGTCCTGGACGATCTCAAGCCGATCCCCGGCGTCGCGCAGCACGAGCGGCAGGTGCTGGTAGTGCCCCAGCAGGTTCACGTTCAGTCCCTGGGGCACCAGCAGTTCGCCGTTGCCGACCAGCAGGGTGCCACGCCCGATGTTCGTCTCCAGCCGCTCCAGGTCGAAGCCCGGAAGCTGATCGCCGGAAGCTGCGGAGGCCAGCGAGCAGCCCAGCAGTGTCGCGGCGGTTGCGATCCGGATCGGGAATGAAAGTAAGCTCGCGATCAGGTAGGATTCTACCGCTCTTTCCGTGGGGAGTGACAAGTGCTCCGATTCTACGTGCTGGCCCTCTTGCTCCTTGGCGGCCTGGTCTCCTGTGGGCCAACCGACGACGGCAGGCCGCGCCCGAGGGTTCGCTCCAAGTGAAGTCCATGGCCGCGACCTCGGTGATCAAAGGCGTGACGGGGCTCAGGCTTACGTGGTCGGAAATACAGGCGGTTGTCTGCTGTGGTAATAATATCACGGCGTACGCATGTCCGGGCGACAAGACACAGACCGCGTGGACTCAAGCCATCAACTATGCTCTTCCACCCGGCAAGCTCGTGGTGGGAGTCAAGGCCAAGGTGCATGGCGCCACCGTGTTCGAGACCGGTACCAAGAAGGTCTACGTCAAGCTGAATGGGCGCGCCCTGGGGAATTACGACACGGTGGGTCGCGCCAGGTGTGACGGGAACAATTATAGATGCGATGGGACTGTCACCAACAATGATGCGTCAACCGCCATCCGTGAGGTTTCCCTTTCGGACGACACGAATCAGGTGGGAATCGGATGGCTGCCCGCATCGGGGGACAACAAGCTTACGTTCGAGCCGGAGGGCACCAAATACTGCCTTGCCTACGTTGATCTCGAGTTGACCGTTGCCGAACGGCATATCCAGGCCTCGGTCACGAAGCTGGAGTTCGGTAATCAGTTGGTCGAGACGGAAAGCAATATCAAGTCATTCGAGGTGACCAACGATGGTGATGCTCCGCTGACGATCTCCAATATCGCCGCCAGTTCCGGTTTCACGCTCGTCGAACCAGTTGTTCCGGGCACGGGAATCGTCGTGAAGCCGAACAACCAGACGGGTGCTACTCCCTGATCGTCAAGGTCAAGTTCACCCCGAGCGCCGGCCGGTGGGTTCGGTCAATGGAACGCTGACCATCACCAGCGACGCGACCGCGGAACTGGCGCCGATTCCCCTCTCGGGGACCGGCGTGGATTTCGCCACGGAGGTGGACAGGGATTCGCTCAATTTTGATCTGATTCGCGCGGGGACCGACAAGACTCTGGATGTGAAGGTCCGCAACGTGGGCGGCGATACCCTCACGATCACTCCCTCGATCGCCGGCTACTCGCATCCAAGCTTCACCTTGACGTCACCCACGGCCATTCCAATCGACATTCCGAGCGGTGCCGAGCAGACGTTGACGGTGAACTTCCATGGGCCCGTGGACACGGAGGACCTCGTCGATGGAGAGCTCGTCCTGGAAATCGAGGGAGATCCGGCGAGCACAGTCAAGGTGGTTCAGCTCTCGGGCAGGGCGAACAAGCCGGTGTTGGTGATGGACCCCGCGGCGGGACTGGCCTTCGGGGCCCAGCGGGCTGGCACGGACACGGACTCCACGGTGACGGTGCGCAACACCGGCTCGCGCGCCATCACCTTCACCTCCATTGGCAATCCCACCCACGCGGCCTTCACCCTTCTCAACAAGCCCCCAGGCGCGGTCACGCTCGAGCCCAGTGGAAGCGCCAACTCCTCCCTGTCGCTCACGGTGCGCTTCCGCGCGCCCGCGGACACGGAAGCCCTCGTTTCGGGTTCCATCCCGTTCGTCAACAGCGATGTGCCGGCGGACCCGGACTATGGCAACTACGCCATCCGCTTGTCCGGCAGTGGCAACAAGCCGGTGCTGGTGATGGACCCCACGGCGGGACTGGCGTTCGGGGCCCAGCGGGCCGGCTCGGACACGGACTCCACGGTGACGGTGACCAACACCGGCTCGCGCGCCATCACCTTCACCTCCATCGGCAACCCCTCCAACGCGGCCTTCACCATCCGCAACAAGCCCCCGGGGGCCGTCACCCTCGAGCCTGGTGGGGGCGCCAACTCCACCTTGTCGCTCACGGTGCGCTTCCGCGCCCCCACCAACACGGAGAATGTCGTCTCGGGCTCCATTGCCCTGGTGAACACGGACCCCACCTACAGCAACTACACCATTCCCTTGTCGGGCAGCGGCAACAAGCCAGTGCTGGTGATGGACCCCTCGGCGGGACTGGTGTTTGGCGCCCAGCGGGCCGGCTCGGACACGGACTCCACGGTGACGGTGCGCAACACGGGCTCACGCCCCATCACCTTCACCTCCGTCGGTGAGCCGAGCCACGCGGCCTTCACCCTCCTCAACAAGCCCCCGGGGGCCGTCACCCTCGAGCCTGGTGGGGGCGCCAACTCCACCCTGTCGCTCACGGTGCGCTTCCATGCGCCCACCAACTCAGAGGCCGCGCTCTCGGGCTCCATCGCCCTGGCGAACACGGACCCCACCTACAGCAACTACACCATTCCCCTGTCGGGCAGTGGCAACAAGCCGGTGCTGGTGATGGACCCCACGGCGGGGCTGGCGTTCGGGGCCCAGCGGGCCGGCACGGATACGGACGCCACGGTGACGGTGCGCAACACGGGCTCACGCC
Source organism: Cystobacter fuscus (assembly GCA_049060065.1). GTDB lineage: Bacteria > Myxococcota > Myxococcia > Myxococcales > Myxococcaceae > Cystobacter > Cystobacter fuscus_B. Next base: position 4,409,642 of record JBMEQP010000002.1, on the reverse strand, counting down.
CCATCACCTTCACCTCCATCGGCAATCCCACCCACTCGGCTTTCACCATTCTCAACAAGCCCCCAGGTGCGGTCACCCTCGAGCCTGGTGGAGGCACGAACTCCTCGCTGTCGCTCACGGTGCGCTTCCGCGCGCCCGCGGACACGGAAGCCCCCGCCTCGGGTTCCATCGCGCTCGCCAACACAGACCCGGAATACGGCACCTACTCCATTGCCCTGTCGGGCAGTTCGGACAGGCCGGTGCTGGTGATGGACCCCACGGCGGGACTGGCGTTCGGGGCCCAGCGGGCCGGCTCGGACACGGACTCCACGGTGACGGTGACCAACACCGGCTCGCGCGCCATCACCTTCACCTCCATCGGCAACCCCTCCAACGCGGCCTTCACCATCCGCAACAAGCCCCCGGGGGCCGTCACCCTCGAGCCTGGTGGGGGCGCCAACTCCACCTTGTCGCTCACGGTGCGCTTCCGCGCCCCCACCAACACGGAGAATGTCGTCTCGGGCTCCATTGCCCTGGTGAACACGGACCCCACCTACAGCAACTACACCATTCCCTTGTCGGGCAGCGGCAACAAGCCAGTGCTGGTGATGGACCCCTCGGCGGGACTGGTGTTTGGCGCCCAGCGGGCCGGCTCGGACACGGACTCCACGGTGACGGTGCGCAACACGGGCTCACGCCCCATCACCTTCACCTCCGTCGGTGAGCCGAGCCACGCGGCCTTCACCCTCCTCAACAAGCCCCCGGGGGCCGTCACCCTCGAGCCCGGTGGGGGCGCCAACTCCACCCTGTCGCTCACGGTGCGCTTCCATGCGCCCACCAACTCAGAGGCCGCGCTCTCGGGCTCCATCGCCCTGGCGAACACGGACCCCACCTACAGCAACTACACCATTCCCCTGTCGGGCAGTGGCAACAAGCCGGTGCTGGTGATGGACCCCACGGCGGGGCTGGCGTTCGGGGCCCAGCGGGCCGGCACGGATACGGACGCCACGGTGACGGTGCGCAACACGGGCTCACGCTCCATCACCTTCACCTCCATCGGCAATCCCACCCACTCGGCTTTCACCATTCTCAACAAGCCCCCAGGTGCGGTCACCCTCGAGCCTGGTGGAGGCACGAACTCCTCGCTGTCGCTCACGGTGCGCTTCCGCGCACCCACGGACACGGAAGCTCCTGTCTTGGGCGCCATCGCGCTCGCCAACACGGATCCGGAATACGGCACCTACTCCATTGCCCTATCGGGCAGTGGCAACAAGCCGGTGCTGGTCATGAGTCCCACCGACGGACTTGATTTCGGTGAGAAGCGGGCGGGGACCGACACCATGATGACGGTGACGGTGAGCAACTCGGGAACGCGCGCCATCACCTTCACCTCCATTGGCAATCCCACCCACGCGGCCTTCACCATCCTCAACAAGCCCACCGGTGCCGTCACCCTGGCGCCCGAGGGACAAGGCGTGTCGTCCCTGTCGTTTGATGTGAATTTTCATGCGCCCGAGAACTCGGACGCCTTGATCCAGGCCACCTTCGCCCTCGTCAACACGGACCCGACCTACAGCAACTACTCGGTCAAGCTGAAGGGCCGGGGAGTCAAACCCGCGATCGATCCCATCCCCGATGTCAACTTCGACGAGGTGCGGGTGGGAGCCACGAAGTCGCTGCAGGTGGTGATCACCAACTCGGGTTCCGGCCCCGTGACCTTCGCGGACGTCGTCATCGAGGGAAGCTCGACGTTCAGACTGGATCCACCCATCGGCCGCAACACCCCCGTGACCATTTACCCGGGAAGCAAGTCGCTGACGGTGCAGTTCCTCCCTACGATCGAGTCGGAGACTCCCGTCCGGGGCACCCTCAGGCTCTTCAGCAGTGACCCGGCGATCGATGACATCGCGGTGGGGTTGAGTGGCGTGGGCGTCAAGCCCGTGCTCCAGGTGGACAGGTCGCCCCTTTCCTTCGGCGATCAGAACGTGGGCGTGCCGGGAGGAACGAGCTTGCAAGTGACCCTGAGCAATCCGGGCACGGGTAAACTGCACATCTCCAATATCGCCACGACCGGAGCTTCTTTCTCGGTTGCGCCTTCCTTGCCTTTCGATGTGACGAGGACAGGTGGTCCGCAGGTGCTCACGGTGACGTTCGCTCCGACAGAGGTTGCTCCGTTCGCGGGCGCCCTGACCTTCTCCACGAACGATCCAGACAGTTCGTCCGTGCGCATCGAGCTTTCAGGAAACGGACGGCGCCTGCTCAGGGTGAATCCTGAAAGCAGCCGAGTCGAGTTCGGCTCCACTCCGGTGCAGACCACGGTGGCGCAGACCGTCACCCTCTCCAACGATGGTTCCCAGGACATCACGGTACAACCACCAGGGTTCGCGCAGGGTTCCCCGTTCAGCAGTACCTTCACGACACCCGTGACGCTCGGGCCCAGTCAGCGCAGTTACGGGTTCCAGATGAGGTTCACGCCGACGGCGACCGGCCCGGCGTATGAGAGCGTTGCGTTGGACAGCAATGCTTCCAATATCGTTCGGATCGCCCTGTCGGGCAGGGGGCCGAGCCCAAATTGAGCATCACCGTGACCGATGATATCACCCAGCGCGAACTCAACTTCGGCAATGTAAATGTGGGCGCGCGCCTCGTGAGGAGCGTGACCCTCCAGAACACGGGAGACGCGGAGCTGTCGCTGAACGGCTTCACCGTCGAGCCCAGCACGCCCCAGTTCAGACCCCAGATCCCGTCCAAGACCACGCTGCGGCCCAATGAAACGGTCGAACTCCCGGTGGAGTTCGTGCCCACCGCGAACGGCCTGGTTTCGGCGGATCTCAAGGTCACCGCGAACATCACGGGAGGCTTTATGACCTTCCCGCTGAGAGGCAACGGCCTGTCGGCCAACATCGGGCTGTCCGTGGCCTCGCTCAACTTCAACGAGCAGAAGCTGCAGCAGGCCAGCGCGAGAAAGTCCCTCACCATCAGCAGCAGCGGCGAGGCTCAGTTGGTCATCAATCGGATCGAGTTGTCCGCGGGATACGCCTTCGAGCCCGCCGTGACGCTCCCCACGACCGAGACTCCCTGGGTGCTCGCCCCCAAGACGGGGTTGCGGACGCTCGAACTGGTCTTCAGGCCGACCACGTTGGGCCCGGCGCCGGGCACGCTGCGGGTCTACAGCAACGCCATCAACTCCATTGATCCCGTGACGTTGACGGGAACGGGCGTCGATGGCGTGGGCCAGACGACGCCCCAGAGGGAGTTCAGCTTCGCGGACACGCTGGTCGGAGCCACCGTGAGAGCCACCATCCGGGTGGAGAACAGCGGTGGGTATCCCCTGCGGCTCTTGAACGCCACGAGCACGAGTGCCTCGGTTCCCAACCCGTTCGCCGTGGTGAACTTCGAGGCCAACCGCGTGCTGCAGAAGAACAACGCGGACTACTCCGAGTTCTTCGTCGACTTCGTGCCGACGTTCCATGGGGCGCACAAGGGCACGCTCGTCATCGAGACCGATTCCGTGACCGTGCCGAGCATCAGTCTGGCGATGAGCGGCAATGCCCTGGGCCCGGAGGCGTTCCTCACCACGACGGGACCCGTGAACTTCGGGAAGATCAACGTGCAGGCGACCGCCAAGGCCCAGCTGTCCGTGAAGAACACGGGGCAGGGTACCCTGACCATCCAGGACATCGCCTTCTCGAACAAGGTCTCGACGGATGGGGGGACGTCCTCCCCGGATGATCCGTCCCAGATCTTCGCGGTCGGCCCCAGCGCCGATGGTGGGCTCGCCCTGCCCATGGACGTGGCCGCTCAGCAAATCGTCTCCATTCCCCTGACCTTCAAGCCCATCGCGATGGGAGTGCGCGAGGCCGTCGTCACGGTGAAATCCAACGCCCGGGACGTGTCGAAGGACGCCGTGGGAGAGGGGACCGCTCCCATCCTCAAGATGTTGCCCACCTCCCTGGAGTTCAAGGGCATCCTGGTGGGCAACTACTCCCAGGCGCAGACCATCACCGTCAAGAACGAGGGAAATGGTTCGGTTGAAATCGACAGCATCACCATGTCCTCGAACGGGTCGGACGTCTTCATCGTCCAACCGGTCGTCACTCCCTACCTGCTGTATCCAAACGCGGAGTTGCCGATCTCGGTGACGTTCCAGCCCACGGCGGAGCGGACGTCCGCCGAGGTCCAGCTGATCGTCACTCCCGTGACGGGGTATCGCGTGCCGGCGGTGTCGGCGCGGCTCGTCGGCAAGGGAATTCTCGAGCCGATCTCGGTGGAGTCCGAGCTGGAATATGGAAAGCAGCTCATCAACAACCCGGCGGTTCGTGTTCTGCACATTGGCAATGCTACGGGGGAGCCCATCACCTTCATCCGCGCGACCGTGGATTCGGCACCGGGGTGCTCACAGTTCAGGTCGGATCCCGCGCAGGCGGGGGGCTTCACCGTGGAGCCCTTCGAAACGAAAGAGTTGCGCATCCTCTTCACGCCCCTGGCCGAGGGCCCGCTGAACTGCAATCTGAAGCTCGAGTTCGGCCAGTTCCGGGAAAAGCTGCCGGTGGCGTTGCATGGAGAAGGAATCCGCGCGGTGCTCTCCGTCAATACGACGACGCTGGACTTCGGAAGCCTGCGCGCGGGGGTCGACCGGCGGGTGGAGCGGATCGCGCTCAGGAACCTGAGCAGTGACACTGTCAAACTGGCCGAGCCCGAGGAGACGTCGATCACCGGCGAGCGCTTCAAGATCGATTTGCTGTCCTTGAAGGACAGGCTCCTCGAGCCCGACGTCCCCTTCTACGTGGACGTGGAGTACCAGCCCCAGGGGGAGACGCTCTCCAAGAGCACGCTGTTGTTCGGGACGAAAGAGCCCCTGTTGTTGCGCTCGGTGGAGGTGCAGCTCGCCGGCAAGGCGACGAAGCAGATCCTGGCGGTCGATCAAACCGACCTGGATTTCGGCCGGGTGGATGTCAACGCGGATCCGGTGTCCAAGACCATTACCATCACGAATGGTTCGTCCCAGGCCCAGCGGGTGCTCGTGAACATGGAGAAGCCGACGTGGTCGCCCTTCAGCACGAACGTGGGCGCGAGCGGCCTGGACATTCCCGCGCAAGGAACCGCCACGTTCACGGTCTCGTTTGATCCCAGCGACTCGGGGAGCGTCGAGGACAAGGTGCTGATCAAGCTGCAGGACTCCTCCACGGCCGACGTGGTGCTCCGCACGACTGGCGCGGGCCGGACCCTGTCGGGGCAGGGCAATGGTCTGGGGGTGCTCGGCGGGCGGAGCCTGGGGCAGCGCGGGGGCGCTGGCCCTGCTGACGCTCGTGGGTCTGCGCTCGCGGCGGCGGAGGCGGGAGTAGCCGGATGGCCTTCGACGTCCGAAAGATCCTCGAGCAACTCGAGACGGGGACTCCCGCGGAGCCGGGGGTTTCCACCGCAGCAGGAGAGCTGGGACCGGTCCGAGGAGTTCTTCTCCGCGCTCGCCGCGGCCCACGTGGGCCGCGGCGCTCCCCTCAAGAGCCGGGTGGGGCAGCACTACGACTTCTTCCACGACGCCGTGGTGCGCCACGCGAACACGGATCGCATCGCCCTGCGGCTCTATGACCGCCGGAGCGGCTGGCAGGTGCTCGGCTACCGGCAGTTGCACGAGCAGGCGGCGCGGCGGGCCACCGAGTGGGCGCGGCAGGGCGTCAAGGCGGGCGCCAAGGTGTGCCTGCTCTATCCGGTGGGCAGCGAGCTGCTCATCTCCTTCGCGGCGGCCCTGGGCCTGGGCGCGTGCGTCAGCCTGTTGCCGCCGCAGGGCCGGCGGTTCATCGCGCACCGGCTGACCACGCTCGCGCCGGACCACATCGCCACCGAGCCCCACCAGACGCTCCTGGTGGCGGGCTTCGAGAAGAAGGTGTTGCAGAGCAAGGGACAGGCCGCTCCGGCCTTCACCTCGCACACGGCGAAGCCGGACGAGCCCGTGGGCCTGTTGTTCTCCCCGCTGGTGGAGCCCGCGGGCACTCCCTCGGTGTTGACGGCGGAGGATGCCTGGCGCGGGGCGCTGGTGGACGGCCTGCTCACCTTCGGCCTGGGTCCGGGCGAGCACCTGTGCGCTCCGGGCTACCACCCCCTGCAACACCTGCCCGCGTTCCTGCTCACCACCTTGCTGCGCGGAGCCACCTATCTCCACCTGGAGCTGGCGGACCTCGAGACGAACCCCGCGCTGCTCACCGAGCACCCGGTGCGCGCGCTGGGCGTCACGCCGGCCCTGAGGATCTGCTGCTGCGCGCGCGCACGCCGCTCAAGAACGTGGCCCACTGGTTCCGCAATCCCGAGGAGCCCATCGACTGGGTGGCGTGGCGCGCCTGGGTCAAGCAGTGCGGGCTGTCCGCGGTGCCCTCCGCCAACGTGCTCGTGGATCCTTGCGCGGGAGGCGCGGTGCTCGCCTCCCCCGGCAGGTGAGGGATCTGCATACGGAGGCGCCACCCGCCGCGGGCCGGATTTGGGCCCTGCGGGACGTGAACATGAGCGGCCAGCTCGCGCCGGGGGACCTGGGCGTCTTCACGCTGCTGCCCGACAAGGAGCGGCCCCCAGGCTACGTGGTCCTCACGCGCGCCTATGGCGTGTACCACTACGGCGGTCCCCGCTCCGCCCGGCGCGACGGCCGGGTGTACCCCGGGGCCGAGGTCGCTCAGGCCATCGAGCCATTGCCGTTCGTCCGGGGCGCCACGGTGGTGCCCTCGCCCACGGGCGGGGTGGCGGGCCACTACCGGCAGGTGTTGCTCGTCTTCACGGGAGCCCAGACACCGAACACGAGTGCTTGGTCGCAGGAGATCCGCCGCTCTCTCGAATTGCAGATGGGCGGCGAGCACCTGCCTGACCGCACGGAGTTCATCCCCCTGTACGCCCGCCGGGTGAAGGGGAGGTGGATGAGGAGTGGTGTCGCGCGCAGTACCTGACGGGTGCGCTTCACCGGAAGAGCTCGGATCCCCTCTTCCGCTCGCTCACCGAGCTGCGCGGGCAGCTGCTGGAAAAAGAAGGCGCGGGTGTGTGAGGATACCCCGTCGCTCCGTGGGGGGCGCCAAGGAGATGGACCATGGGAGTCCAGGTCGTCATGGGAGCCATGCTGCAGTGCAGCTTCGGGGCGGCTCCTTCGTCATTGGTGGTGCTTCCCACCAACAAGATCCTGGCCACGACGCCCGCGGCCAACATCATGGACAACAAGCCCCTGGTGAACGTGCTGCCCTTCGGTATGTGCATGTCTCCAGCCAACCCCACGGTGGCGGCGGCGACGGCGGCCGCGATGGGAGTGCTCACGCCCATGCCCTGCGTGCCCGCCACGGCGGCGCCCTGGGTGCCCGGCTGTCCCAAGCTGCTCATCGGCAACATGCCGGCCGTGGACAGCAATTGTAAGTTGATGTGCAACTGGGGCGGCGTCATCCAGGTGGTCTCCCCCGGACAGGTGGTGGTGCAGAATGGCTGAGCCCGCGAAGCAGCTGTCCCCGCTCCTGCCTCAGTTGCTGACCCAGCCGCTGACGGCCGAGGCTCCGGATCTGGAGAGCACGGATGAGCGGCTGGAGAAGGTCAACAACCTGGTGTCGCGCAGCGACTACGTCGAGGCGGCGCGCGCGGCGCAGGAGCTGTTGGAGCAGGGCCTGTACGATGTGCGCCTGGTGGGCCCCTACCTGATGGGTCTCTTCATGGAGGGCGGCCTGGAGGTGCTGCCGACGCTCTTCCATTCGCTCTCCAGCACGTTGCTGATCAACTGGCAGTACTTCGGGCCGCGCGAGCGCAAGGACGTCTTCGCCGACGCGGGCCTGCGCTGGCTGCTCAAGGTGCTCAACAAGCACATCGAGCACCACGAGCGCCTCAAGAACGAGACGTGGCAGCGCTGGAGCCGGCGAGCAACCGCGAGCCGCTGGAGCAGGCGCTCGCGCTGAGCGAGGAGATCTTCGCCTCGTTCAACCGGGTGTTGCAGCGCAATGCCTGCGAGGCGCCGTTCCGCCGGCTCACCCAGTGGATGGAAGGGCACCTGAACTCGCTGCCCGAGCCGGAACCCGAGCCCGAGCCGGAACCCGAGCCCGAGCCGGAAGCCGAGGCGGAAGTCGTTCCCGTGCGCACGCGCGCGGCGCCCGCCGAGTCCCCGCGCGCCGCGTCGGCCGGGCCCTCCATCCCCGTGTCGCCGGCGCTGGCGCAGTTGATGCGCAAGCTGGCCGCGTTCGACACGCTCCTCGAGCGCCAGGACTACCGGCGCGCGACGGTGGTGGCGGCCGACGTGCTGCAGGTGGTGGAGCACTTCGATCCGCGCGTGTACCTGCCCGCGCTGTTCTCCCGCTTCTTCGCCGGGTTGAGCACCCGGGCGGATGAGGTGGAGCCGCTGATGCAGAGCACCGACTCGCTGGGGTTTCGCGCGCTCGATCAGCTCTACCGCGTGGACCTGGAGGCCTTCCTCGCCCAGGAGGAGAACGTGAACGCGGGCGGGGACGAGGAGTAGGGCCATGAACGGCCCGATCGAACGGCGCATCCGCGAGCGCATTCGCGGCTTCGACATCCCCGCGCTGTTGTCGGTGCTCGCCGCGTCCGGCTACGGCGACGCGCAGATCGAGTACCGCAGCCACCGCACCACCGTGCATCAGTCCCACCTGGTGCACGACATCGAGTTCATCCGCGAGCCGACCAGGCGGGTGATCATCACGGTGAACATGGGGTTGCTCAGCGCGCAGTCCCCGCTGCCCTCGTTCCTGATGCAGACCATGGATCAGCTGGATCATGATCGGCTGGAACGGTTCGTCGGCTACTTCGATCACCTGCTGCTGCACGAGTGCTTCACGGGCCTGTACCCGGAGCGCGACGAGGCGCTGCTGCCGGGCTGGTCCCAGACGGTGTTGGACCGGCTGCGCATGCTGCGCCCCACGAGTCCCAGCACCCTGCACTGGCTCTTCGCGAAGATCTTCCCCGAGGTGGAGCTCTCGGTGCGCCGCGAGGTGCGCCAGCAGCGGGTGCGCGCGCGCGAGATGCGCCTGGGCGCCACCACGCTGGGGGAGGGGACTCCATGGGAGGCTTCGCGTCCATTCCCACCGGGGGCATGGAGGTGAAGCTGTATTGCGACGAGCCCATCGCCAGCAACGGCGTGGCCTGGGCCGTCGAGGCCCGTCACCGCTTCGAGACGAAGCTGCTGCCGCTGCTGTCCGAGTCGGTGTTCATGCTCACCGTGTTCCTCGTGCTGCGCGATCAGGCCTCGGTGCTGCGTACGGAGCGTGACAGCTACCTGGGGTATGATCCGCTCCAGGAGTCTTCCAACTATACCCAGCAGGTCCTGCTCTTCTCGGGGGACACCTCCAGTCCTCCCGAGACCAACGTCGCCGTGTGGAACAAGCGCCCTTGACCCCCCTGTTCGCTTTTCTCTACAGTATTAGCCCAGCACACAGTGGGTTGATCCTGCGGCAACCAGGGGTGGCGGAGTCAGGGGTTCTGCAGGAGCTGCAAACCGACTCGTGTAAGGAGAAGCCGTGCCCATCCAGGACAATCTGCCCAAATCCCGCATCACGCTCACCTATCGCACCAACATCAACGGCCAGTCGGCGGAGGTGAAGCTTCCTTTCCGTGTCGTGGTGATGGGAGATTTCTCGCTCGGCAGCTCCAAGGATCGCCAGCAGGACCTGGAAGAGCGGCAGCTGCGCTCGGTCAACGACACCAACATCAACGAGCTGATGAAGGACATGGGCATGTCCATCTCGTTCGAGGTGGACGACAAGATCAGCACCGACGCGGGCGCGAAGATGTCGGTCACGCTGCCCGTCACGGGGATGAAGTCCTTCAACCCCGATGAGATCGTGCACCACGTGCCCAAGCTCAAGGCGCTGATGCTGATGCGCAAGCTGCTGCTGGAGATGCAGTCGGACATCGACAACCGCAAGGAGCTGCGGCGCACGCTCTACGAGCTGTTCTCCGACAAGGAGCAGCTCAACAAGCTGCTGCAGAGCGAGCAGCTCAAGGGGTTCGCGTCCATGCGCCTGCCCGTGGCGAAGGCGGCCCCGCCCGATTCCGGGCAGCCCGCCCTGGTCGCCGAGACCGTCACCGAGCCGGCCACCGTCAAGGCCTGATCCCCTCTCTCCATCCATCTTCTCGCCGGGAAGCCCATCGCTCATGGCCGAAAAAATTATCTCAACGAGCTGTTCAAGGTCCGTGGTTTCGACGTCCCCCTCAACGCCAATCCGATGATCGGCACCGGTCTGGTGCCCATCACCCAGGATGAGGAGCAGGTGGGGGGCGAGGAGCGCTTCATGTCCGCCGTGGCGGCGCTGCTCCAGAACGTCGAGCCCATCCAGGACGACGTGGGGCAGGTGCGCTTCGACAAGGGCGAGGTGATGAAGGCCATCGCCCGCATCGATGGGCTCATCGAGGAGCAGATCAACGAGGTGCTCCACAACGAGAAGTTCCAGAAGATGGAGTCGGCCTGGCGCGGGCTGGATGATCTCATCGGCCACACCAACTTCCAGGCCGACATCACCATCGACATCCTGGACGTGGACAAGGAGGAGCTGGCCGAGGACTTCGAGAAGAACTCGAGCAGCATCTTCTCCAGCGCCCTGTTCGACAAGGTCTACATCAAGGAGTACGACCAGTTCGGTGGCAAGCCGTACGGGGTGATGCTGGGCTTGTACGACTTCAGCGCCACGCGCGGGGACATCACCTGGCTGGAGCGCATGGCCAAGGTGGCCAACGCCGCGCACTGCCCGTTCATCGCCTCGGCGAGCTACAAGTTCTTCGACTGCGACAGCGTCGAGCAGCTCGAGTCGCTCAAGAACCTGGACGGCGTGCTCAACCACCCGCGCTACGGCCGGTGGAACCAGCTGCGCGACAAGGAAGAGGCCGCGTACATCGGCCTGACGCTGCCGCGCTACGTGGTGCGCCAGCCGTGGGATCCGGACACCAACCCGTGCAGCGTGCTCAACTTCAAGGAGGACGCCCAGGGTGACTCGAAGAAGTACCTGTGGGGCAGCGCCGCCTACCTGATGGGGCGCAACCTGGTGAAGGCCTTCGAGCAGTCCGGCTGGTGCCAGTCCATCCGCGGGCCCAAGGGCGGCGGACTCGTCACGGGCCTGCCGGTGGACACCTTCACCCTGCGCGGCCAGAAGATGATCCAGGCGCCGGTGGAGATCGCGATTCCGGACTACCGCGAGTACGAGTTCGCCCGCAACGGCTTCATCCCGCTCGTCTACCGCAAGGGAAGCAGCGAGGCGACGTTCTTCAGCACCCAGTCCATCAAGCGCGCCCAGAAGTTCAAGGACGCCAAGGACTCGGAGAACTCGCAGCTGGTCACCAACCTGGCCTACACCTTCTCCATCACCCGGCTCGCGCACTACGTGAAGAGCATCATGCGCGACAACATCGGCAGCACCGCCGACGCCGGCTACGTGCAGCGGCAGATCGACGCGTGGCTGTCGGGGTACGTCACCACGGTCGTCAATCCGGACGACCTGACGCTTCGCCGCTTCCCTTTCAAGGCCACCAGCGTCATGGTGGAGTCCAGGCCTGGGGAGATCGGCTGGTATGACTGCAAGATCGCCGTCTTGCCGCACATCCAGTTCGAGGGACTCAGCGCGGAGCTGATGTTGGAGTCCCGCCTGGGATGACCGGGCGACCGTCGTAACTTCCATCCAACGACACACAGGAGGAGTTCATGCCTCAATTCGCCCGTTCCCTGGATGTCTACCAGGGCTTCAATTTCAAGAAGGACAAGCAGACCCCCGTGGGCTACATCACGTCCCTGAAGATGGGGGGCATCACGCTCGCCGCCGATCAGGTGACCATCAAGGATCCGGAGCAGCCGGACAAGACCATCGCCGACAAGGTCGTGGGCGTGCTCAACCACTACATGTGGGAGACGGGCACCACGGACGCGATGTACATGTCCGCGCAGATCTCCACCGAGAACAAGCAGACCCTGGCCGCGGCGCTGCTCGGCTCGTGGTCCAACATCGAGGTGGAAATCAAGTACGTGGTCTACGAGTACGACCCGAAGCTGAAGAAGTATTACAAGTCCAACTCGGTGGACGCCGTGCTCAAGGGCCTGCTGGAGAAGAACGGGGACGAGCTGAACCTGTCGGTGGCGGATGACCCGTCCTCCGAGGTGCAGTCGCCCAAGAACTTCACCCTGCAGATCGGCGTGAAGCCGCAGTCGCTCGAGCAGACGGTGAACCTCGCCACGGCGTCCGGCAAGAACCTCGTCAAGCAGTGGGGCATCACCGAGGGCGCCTGACGCGCGTCCTCCCAGGAGTCCACGACATGCAGCGTCACAAGCTCGCGCGGGTCCGCTGGCAGGTTGGCCAGACGCTCCTTCCCGAGCACTTCCGCGCCCAGGACGAATCACTCTCGGCCGAGGCGCGGCTGCATGGCGAGTTGTCCGGGCTGCCCCAGGTCGGCATCGCCTCGCTCGTGTGGAACGAGGCGCTGCTGGCCGAGGGCAGTCTGTCCCTGCCTTCGTTGACCGCCATCCTGCCGGGAGGCTACCTGGTGGATGTGCCCGGCAACGCCGCCGAGCCCTCGTTCTCGCTCGAGGCCACCGGCCGGGCGGAAGTCACCGTGTACCTCCACCTGATGGACGAGGTGCGGGGCACGGAGGGCGTCCCGCTCTACGCGGATGCACCGCCCACCGTGCAGCGCCTGCTGCAGCGCCTGCTGCTGTCCACCGAGCCGGCCGTGGATCGGGCCCGCTCGTCGCTGGAGTTGATGACGTTCTCCAAGAACCTCGAGGGGGTGTGGAGTCCCTCGGAGCGCAGGGTGCCGCCCCTGCTGCTGGTGGGGCCCAATCCCTTCCTCGAGGGGTTCCTCCGGGAGCTGGACTCCCTGTTGGACAAGGCCCACGGGCAGTTGCGCACGCTGCTCCTGGACAGCTACCAGCGCGGAGAGCGGCTCGCCAGCGCTCGCCGGACGCTGCTCGAGGTGCGCCGCCTGCAGGCGATGCGCGCCGACATGCGCAACAACGTCTTTCCCCACCCGTACCGCTTCTTCGAGGCCCTGCGGCAGTTCTACTTCGAGGTGTGCTGCTTCCTCGAGCTGGTGCCGGACGACTCCATGCCCGGCTACGTGCACGACGATCCGGGCGCGGGGCTTTGGGGTGGATGGAGCTGTTCAACCGCGCCTTCCGTCCCGAGGACACGCGGCTCACCTACAAGCCCTTCGAGTCGCGTGAGGGTCAGTTCGTCCTCGCGCCCCTGCCCACCCTGGAGGAGGGCGTGGCGAGCGAGCTGTACCTGCTGGTGCGCAACGAGGATCCCGGCCGGCCCGCCACCCTCGAGGGGGTGAAGCTGGCGAGCCCCTCGCGCCTGCCCGCCGTGCGCCGCCCGGCGCTCCGGGAATTCCCCTGGAGCACGTGCCGCACCCCGCCTTCCCCCACGCCTTCGGTCCGGAGATCTCCTGGTACAAGCTGTCGCTGGGCGAGGAGTGGCAGTACGCCGTGCGCGACAATGGCATGGCCTTCTACATCACCCCCGCGCTGCAGGGCACCCAGGTCTTCCTCTTCTGGCGCAAGGCGGGGTGACATGAGCCGCCCCTCCTTCCTGGACAAGTTCACCGGCGCCGCGCCGCGCGCGCCGGGCCGCCAGGGCGAGCTGGAGCGGGTGCGGCTCAACCTCGAGTCCGTGCTCAACACCAAGGAGGGCTACGGCTACTTCGTCGAGGGCTTCGGCCTGGGGCGCTACACGGAGAAGTACGGCACCCAGGAGTTGATGAAGACGCTCACGGGCGAGCTCCTGCACTCCATCCGGGCCCATGAGCCGCGCCTGCAGGACGTGGAGCTGAAGCTGCGCGGCCGCGACTCGGGATTGTGGCTGCACTTCGTGCTCACCGCTACACTCCAGGGTACCCCTGCACCCTGCGGCTGCTCTTCCATACCGTGAGCGCGCAGGTGCGGGTGGACGAGGACGAGGAGCGATGATGGAGCGCACGTTCGAGGATCGGCTGTCGGTGTCGCTGACCCTCACCGTGGAGGGAACGGCGCACGAGGTCATCGCGGGCAGCATCAAGCGCGTGGCGCTGGAGCTGTTCAGCTGGGGGTTGCAGGGCGAGGTGGAGTTCCTGCTCATGGACAACCACTCCCAGGGCGGCCAGAACAAGGACGCCCTGCTGGCCTCCTTCCTCAAGCCGGAGCTGATCGAGATCACGCTCGGCATCAAGGCCATCCTGCCGCAGGCCTCGGCGCGCGCGGAGCCGACGGAGCTGAAGGTGAAGGGCTTCGTCACCGAGAAGTCGCTCGTCGAGGACGCCATCACCACCGGCGACAGCAACCTCATCCTCCATCGCCGCTATGGCATCCGCTTCCAGGACGCCGCCCAGCTCCTGTGGCGCCAGCACCACCCCACGGCCCTCTACACCGCGAAGACGGTCAAGGACGTGCTGGAGGCGCACAAGGGCGAGAAGATCGACCTGAGCTATGACTGGGACGCGGGGCTCGGCACGTCGCACCCCGTGCTCTTCCTGGGCCGGCGCCCCAGGACGGGGCCAGCTTCTACGACTGGGTGATGTGGTACGTGCACGGCCACGCGGGCGTGTTCACCCACGACTACACGACGCACGGCTACAAGTTCGCGGGCGCCAAGGACACCTCGGGCACGCCACTCACGTTGAACGCGCTCCACCTGTCGGGCATGGAGGTGCTGATGCCCGAGGTCATCCGTCACGACGTGACGGTGCTCAACGCCACGGCCGTGAGTCCCCAGACCCAGGCCGTCCCCCACACGCACGCCGTCCAGGGCATCCGCCACGACGTGCTGCTGTGCACGCCCATCTCCGACGAGGTGCAGGCACGCGTGGACCTCGAGACGGCCCGGCTCAAGCCGCGCGAATCCGAGGTGGAGCTCACCTGGCGCTCCTTTCCCGAGAAGGCCGTGGCCCCGGGCGCGCTCGTGAAGTTGCCCGCCAACGATGCCTGGAGCGCCGCGGGGGTGACCAAGGACGAGGTCTTCCGCGTGCGCAGCCTGCACCTGTATGGCGAGGTGGCGGACGAGGATCAGGAAGAGGTGTATGGCGAGGACTACGCCCTGCTGACCCTGAGCCTGAGCACCCGGCTGGAGCGCAAGACCGAGGCCCATGTGGAGCTGCCCGCCCGGCAGCCCCGGTCTACCCGCGCTACGTCGAGGGCCTCATCGTCAGCGAGCAGGGCGGGGACGCGGACGAGACGTGGCAGGCCTACACCGATCCGGACACCTCGGTGGAGGGCTACAAGGTGAAGCTGCCGCTCTTCGAGGATCAGATCGTCCCCGCGCCCTTCAACCCCAACCTGCTGCCCGGCCACTTCTACTTCCCGGCCTACAAGGGCGAGCGGGTGCTCGTGGGGCTCGACTTCCAGCGCGCGTGGATCAAGCGCTTTTTGGACTGGCGCGCCGGCGCGCGCATGCCCCAGGCGGGGCAGGGCGTCCAACTGCTCGTGGGCAAGACGCCCGAGAATGGCACCGCGCTCAAGCACTACTACACGGAGGACAAACCCGTGTTCCTCATGCAGCGCACCCATGACAAGGACACCCAGAAGATCCAGCTGAACGAAGGTACGCTGCTCATCCAGGTGAAAGAAGAGCCGTCGTGAAGAGGAGGGGGCCCTCGCGCCTCCCACCGGTGAGGGTCGATCATGGGCAAGCTTGTCTGCACCGTCGAGTTGGACAAGGAAAAAGGCGTCACCGTGAAGGTGGAGAACGCCGACGGGAAGATCACCCAGACGGTGGTGATGGATGGCACGAGCATCACCCTCAAGGTGCAGGGCAACGAGGAGACGAGCACCGTCGTGCAGAAGCAGGACAGCGTCACCATCACCTGCAAGGACTTCACCGTCGACGCCACCGGCACGCTCACCCTCAAGTCCGCCAAGGCCTCGAGCTGGGCCAGCCAGGACATCCTCAAGGTGGAGAGCACCAAGGACATGACGCTGGACACCAAGGCCAAGCTCACCCAGAGCGCGGCCCAGGACGCCGGGCTGTCCTCCAACACCAACGTCACCGTGGAGGCGACGTCCAAGCTCGATCTCAAGGGCATGCAGACGAACCTGACGGCCTCGGCGGGAGACAACACCGTGGAGGGCGTCAACCTGAAGATGTCCGGCAAGGCCCAGGCGGAGCTGTCCGCGCCCATGACCAAGGTGGCCGGTCAGGGCAAGCTCGGCCTGGAGTCCTCGGGGCTCGCGGAACTCAAGGGCTCGATGACCACCGTGGGTGGTGCGCTCGTGAAGCTGGGGTGAGGTGGCGGTGAGTGACTCGTCGGACCGGATTTATCTGGAGTACCTCAATGAGCTGGATGCGCTCGAGCGCTTCCGGCAGCGCTTCCTGACGGCCTACCCCACGGTGCCCCTGGACCGGGAGGATCCGCACGTGCGGCGCCTCGTGGAGTCCATGGCCTTCTTCTCCGTGCAGACGCGCGCGGCCACGCAGCACAACGTGCGCTCCACCTGGCTGCGGCTCTTCTCCGCCTTCTTCGACTTCCTGCTCCAGCCCCTGCCCGCGGTGGCCATGGTGCAGGCGCTGCCGGGGGACAAGATGACGGAGACGGTGACGCTCGCCCGGGGCACCGAGCTGCGCCTGTCCCCCGCCCATGGCGCGCCCGGCACCTTCCGCACCCGGCGCAACCTGCGCATCCTCCCCATCGCCCCCGCGGGCACGGACGTGGTGCGCCTGGCGGATGGTCGCCACCGGCTCATCCTGCGCTTCGAGTCCAGCTTCGCCCGGCGCGATCCCGTGGGCATGTTCAGCCTGCACGTGCGCCACCTGGACGAGTACCGCCCCTCGCTCGCCGTCTTCCACGCGCTGCGCCAGCACCTCAAGCAGGTGTCGGTGGTCTACGACGCCCCCGCGAGCGAGAGCTCCCAGGGCCTGCCGTGCGAGTTCTTCCTCGGCGACCCTCCGGCCGAGCTGGACGACGCGGGCAACTACGAGCACCCGCTGCACCGCGTGCGCGCCTTCTTCCAGATGCCCGAGCAGGGGCTCTTCCTCCACGTCGCCGTGCCCTCGCACCGCAAGGAGTGGAGCCGCTTCAGCCTGTGCCTGGACCTGGACAAGTCCTGGTCCGTGGGCCGCTCGACCCACCCGGACATCCTCGTGCCCTTCGTCGTGCCGGTGGAGAACCTCAAGGCCGAGCCCGCCCAGCCGCTCGTCGCCGATGGCACCCGCTCCGAGTTCCCCATCCGCGGCATGTCGGCCGGCAAGGCGCTCCGGCTGCACTCGGTCACCGGCGTGTTCACCCTGGGCCGCGCCGGACGCGTGCCCATGCGGCCCGCCTTCCTCCCGGGCGAGGGGCCGAGTTACGAGCTGGATGAGTCCCTGGACGGGGACATGCGTCCGCGTCACAGTCTGCTCGTGTCCTTGCCCCAGGCCTTCACCGAGCCCCAGAAGTTGTTGGTGGAAGCCCTCTGGCACCAGCCCGACTTCATCACCGAGGCCGTCGGCCGCATCAGCGTCTCCATTCCGGGCCGGCATGTGGAGGGGCTCGATTGGCGGCTGGTGGGCCGGCTCGAGGCCCACCGCGACAGCACGCTGCGCCAGGACGTGGCGGGGTTGACCCGCCTGCTCGCGTGGAAGGTCAAGTCGACCCTGGATCGCAACGAGCTGGCCGCGTTGCTCAACTACCTGGGCACCCCCGTCGACGAGCCCTTCAACCGCGTGCTGCCCTGGGTGCGCGAGCTCAAGGCCACGGTGGCCCCGGATGGAGCCCTGCGCGGCTCGGGCCTGCTCCACGTCTACGAAATGATCCTGGAGCCGTTCGATTCCAGCGCCGAGCCCCTCGTGGCCTGCTTCCTCGAGCAGATCCAACGTCTGCTCGAGGCCTGGAATGGCGAGGCGTCCGTGGTGCTACGCTCGTCGATCGCGGGGGCGGGTGCCTTCCCGGTGAAGACCTCTTCATGAAACTCGAGCATTGGCAGATCGTCCTCCAGACCTACCGGCAGGTGCGTCTGGTCCTGGATCAATCCCTGCCGGCGGAGCCCGCCGACGGGGAGCCGCGTCCCCAGGTGCGTGTCGGCGCCCAGGGGCTGGCGCTCGTCCAGCAGCAGCTGCTGGCGGAGATCAATGGCCTCCAGCAGGCGCTGGGCGGCGCGTACCGGGAAGAGGAAATCACCGAGGCGCTGCGGCCCTTCGTCTACCTGACGGACGAGCGGGTGCTGCGCCGGCTGGCGGACTCCGAGCAGGCGCAGTGGCCCCTGCTCCAGCACCGGCTGTATGGCATTGATTCGGGCGGCGACCACTTCTACGAGCTGGCCGACGAGAAGCTCGCGCTGCGGGTGGCCTCGCCCCTGGTGTTCGAGCTGTTGCACTTCAGCCTCACCGCCGGCTTCGAGGGCCGCCACGCGGGCAACACGGCGCGGCTGCGCGAGTACAAGGAGCGGCTGGCGGCGCGGATCCCCAAGCCCGAGGCCGTGCCCGCTCCCCCTCCAGCCGTCGGACAGGCCCCCTCGTCCACGCCTTCCCGGTGCGCTACTACCTCGTGTCCGGAGCCGTGGTGGTGACACTCCCGGTCTTGCTCTGGTGGTTGTCGCGATGAAGGACGAGGCGCAGAAGAAGACGCAGCCTGGGGGCCCGGGCTCGATTGGGGCAGCTCGAGCAGGCCATCCGCGCCGAGCTGGGCACGCTCGACGCGGCGGTGGAGCCACTGCTGGCCGCGGTGCGCTCGGACGTGAACGCGCTCCATCCGGAGTCGGGAGGCACGCTCCTGGCCCCCAAGGAGCAGGAGAGCCGGCAGGAGAAGCTCCTGGGCGCGTTGAATGAATTGGAAGATGTGCTGGAGGCGCTCCAACTGGCTGTACGCTCGGGACGTGCTGGTTCCGCCGCGGTCAGTGGAGGGGGTGAGCCGTGGGGTGGCTGCTGAACGTGGTCGTGTCGGAGTCATTGAGCGCGGCGGACCCAGCCAAGGCGATGGAGGCGGGGGCGAAGTCGATCGCCGAGACCGAGACCGCGTTCCAGAAGTTCTGGAACGCGGTGAGCCCGTACGTGCCCTGGTTGCTGTTGCTGCTGGGCCCGGCGCTCGCCGTGTTCGTCGGTTGGATGCTGGTGAAGTGGTGGCGCGCCCGGCGCGCGGCCGCCCCGGCCTCCAGTGGACCGCCGCCCATGGCCGCCCAGCGCCTGGTGCAGGTGCGCGGCACCTTCCTCAATGGGTTGCCGCTCGCCCATCGCGCCGCCGTGGTGGATCTGCCCACCGTGGTGGTGTTCGGTCCCGCGGGCAGTGGCAAGACGAAGCTCATCGGCCTGGACGTGGACTGGCAGCGCCAGGCCCGCCAGTACCTGCCCAGCTACACGTCGGATCCGTTGCTGCAGATGTACCTGGGTCCGGACTGCGTGGTGCACGAGGTGTCGGCCCCGCTGCTCGAGGACGAGACGCTGTCGGCCCGGACAGCCCTGCGGCGCATGTGGCGCAAGTGCTTCAGCCACCGCCAGCAGGGGCTGGCCGTCATCGTCCTGGACGTGCGCTGGCTGTCGGACACCCCGCCCGACGAGCAGCGGCGTTTCGCCCAGTTGCTGCGCGGCAAGCTCAACCTCATGTCCGAGGCGAGCCGCGGTCCGGTGGAGACGCGCCTGTGCCTGACGAACATGGACGGCCTGGAGGGCTTCGAGGACTTCGCCCGGCTGCTCAAGGCACACGGCGTGGCGCTCGCCTTCGACATCCCCAGGCAGGGTGAGGAGGACGGGCTGTCCTCGCTCTTGCGCAGCCAGGAGCAATACCTCGCCCTGGGCCTCACGTCGCTGCCCGTGGACGCCTTCGAGCGGCTCGAGCGCTTCTACTCGCAAGGTGGGCGCTCGTTCTCGGGGCTGGGCCGCTTCGTCACCGCGCTGCTCGAGGGCGATACCCTCTCGTTCAAGCCGCTGCTCTCGCGCGTCTACCTGTCCTCCCTGACGCCCGAGGCGCGCGCCAGCGGCACGCTGTCCGTGGTGGCCGCGGAAGGCGCCAACGACTCGATGCGCAAGCTGTACCTGCGCACCCACCTGCGCCGCGCCGCGGGCATCGCCGCGGTGTTCTGTCTACCCGTGCTGGCCGCCTACGCCCACTTCTACCTGTTGCTGGACGACGCCCAGGACGAAGTGACCGTGCTCGAGGAGACGGTGACGCAGCTGCGCGAGCAGGGGCTGGAGGGCAGGGGAGAGGTCGTCGAGGTGCAGGTCAACAAGGCCGCCGAGGCGCTCCAGCATCTCGAGCGCGCCGAGCGCTGGTGGCCGCCCCTGGAGACCAGCTTCCCCGACGAGACGCTGGAGCTGCGCCAGCGCCTGGCCAGTGGCATCCGGGAGATCCACCTGCGGCCCGCGCTCGAGCGCTGCCGCAAGCAACCCCAGGCCTGCCGTCCCGAGCAGGTCGTGTACCTGCTGGCCACCCTCCACGCCTCGAATGCAGACGGTCTGGGCACGTTCGTGAGGTCCAACCTCCCGAAAGGGTCGCGCCGGTTCGACGCCAGATCCGCTGCTCCGGACACGCTGTCCGGGGCCTCCCACCGCACGTGGATCTCCGCGCTCGATTTGAGCGAGCCGCTGATCGACACCTACCTCCTCGCCAGTGACGAGCCCTGGGAGCGCACGCCCCCGTGCCGCCGGGACATGACGGTGCTGCCCAACGAGGATCTCTGGTCCTGCTGGCCCTACACGGAGCGGCTCACGTTCGAGAGCCAGCTCAAGCCCTGGTTGGATCACCTGCGCTTCCTGCGCCGCTCGCTGGAAGCCGGCCCCCGGGGCATCGCCGAGTTCGATCTGCACCGCGAGGAGCGGGAGCGGCTGCTCGCGCAGCTGGCCGACCTGGACGTCTACGCGTCCCTGCCCACCCTGCTCAACCTGTTCGACGCCTCCAAGGTGCAGGTCAACACCCGCTACTTCCAGGGCATCGAGACCACCGTCGACGTGCTCGAGTGGTTGCGCAACAACCGCGAGGCGCTCGCGGCGGTGCTGCGCATGGAGGACGATGCGTACTCGGGGCTGCTCGCGGTGCGCAAGATGGGCGCCTCGGAGCTGCTCACCCGGGATGGGCTCTGGCTGCCGGGCAACAACAAGGGCCCCTACCGCATCGAGCTGCTCCAGGAGTCCTTCGAGTTCGTTCCCGAGAAGCTCTCCCGGGAGCTGCTCCAGAAGGAGCTCGACACCCAGGAGGCCGCTGGCCAGCTCACCGTGAACGCCCAGGCCGCCGTGCGCCCGGGGGCGATGGTGCTCAGCCGCACCGCCTTCGAGACCGACTTGAAGCCCCTGGTGGATGACTTCACCCAGCGTATCAAGAGCGCCCAGCTTCCCACCGACGAGGCCGCCCGGCGCTCCCAGTACGTGCAGAAGCGTGTGAATTCCTTCTCCCTGGGCTACCGCGACGGCCTGTTCCACACCGTGGACCAGTACCGCTTCAACGTCCCGCGCAAGCAGCTCATCGACGAGCTGGGGCGGCTGTCCCAGCCCTCCTCCGGCCAGGTGGACATGCTGCGCGAGGTGGCCGAACGGGCCAACCTGGATCCCCTCGAGGGGCCCTACTACGAGCCGCTGCGAAACGCCGTGGCGCCCTTCCGCCCCGTCGTGCAACTCATGGTGGCCGACAAGAGCGGCTTCTACGCCGCGCTCGCCCCCTATCAGGCGCTCGTGGCGCAGATGCGCGACGAGCTGGATGCCGGCTCCAAGGCCAAGAGCGCGAAGGACGCGACCGCCAAGGACGCACCCGCCTCCGACAAGGACGAGGCGCTCGCGGAGGGCACCCCGGCCGACGCCCAGCTCTCGGAGATGATCAGCCCGCTGGAGAAGGTCGCCCTCGCCATGCTGCTCGAGGAGGAGAGCTCCTACCTGCGCAAGGCCCAGGCCTGGCTGGACTCCCAGGGCATCACCGGCGAGTTGCGCCAGCCCTTCCTGGAGCCCTTCCTGAGGGTGCAGAAGCTGGGCAAGGAGGAGCTGGAGGGCACGCTCGCGCGGGAGTGGGAAGAGGCCTCGTCGCGCATGCTGCGGCCCCTGCTCTCGCGCTACCCGTTCAACCCCGACGCCAGGGAGGACGTGGATCCGAGCGAGCTCGAGGTGCTGCGCCGCAAGGATGGCGCCTTCTGGCACTTCGTGGAGCAGGTGTACTCGCGCGTGTGCGTGGAGCGGGGCACCCAATGGGCGCTGCGCGGCACCCTGCGTGACAAGCTGCAGCTGCCCGAGTCGCTCCTGCCCACCCTCAGTCAGGTGGCGCGGCTGTCCAAGCTGCTGTGGGACGACGAGGGCCGTTCCCGGCCGCTCATGCTCAAGGTGCAGCCCCAGCCCCTGCCGCCCCCGCCCATGCCGGGAGTGTTCGTCACCATGTCCTCCCTCAAGTGCGGCAAGACGACCGCCTACGGCTTCAACCAGAGCCCCTCCTGGCAGGACTTCCCCCTCAACTGGTGGGATCAGCAGGTGTCCTCCATCGTGTTGGAGCTGCGCTCGCCCTCGCGCGATGATCCCAAGTTCTTGTCCCTGCCCTGGAATCGCTCTATCTGGAGCTGCTTCCGTCTCTTCGAGGAGGCTCTGGTGACGACCGATCAGCGCCGCCAGTGGAGCCTGGTCCTGCAGGGGAACAACGTGAACAAGCGGGGAGTGGACATCAGCTTCGGCCTCAAGGGCGACCCCTGGGTGCCGTTCCGGGAAGTGCCGCGATGAGGCGCGCCGCCCTGAGCCTGCTGGCGCTCGTGCTGGGCGCCTGTGGGCCGAGTCAGATCAACATCGCCGTGAAGTCGCCCGTGGGCACCAACATGGGCCGGCCCCTGTACATGCTCGTGCGGCAGGTGGATCCCAAGCAGTACGCCAACGAGGCGTACTCGGAGGTCGCCGCCCGCGTGGGCGTTCCGGACACCACCGTGTTGCAGACGGCCGTCATCTACCCGGGCACCATCCAGCGCTTCCAGGTGAAGGCGCCCAAGGAGGGCTCGGTGGCGCTCTCCTTCCTCTTCACCGCGCCGGACGGCAACTGGCAGGTGCTGCTCAGCCCGCCGCTGGCGAGCGCGGTGGACGTGGAGCTGGCCACGAGCCGCATCCTGCGCGACACCATCCCCCAGGGGCCTTCCCTGGATGAGCCCCCGGAAGCCCCCAAGGCGCCGGAAGTCAAACCGCCGGAAGCCCCCAAGGCGCCGGAAGTCAAACCGCCGGAAGCCCCCAAGCTCGGCGGCAAGTAGCGCTCAGCCCGTCAGCTCGCGCACCCGGGACTCGGTCTTCCCCATCACCGAGTCCACCGGCCGCGGGCCTGCTCCACCACCGGTGCGAAGGGGTCGTTGTCACGCAGCGAGCCTCCAGCGTGTCCAGTGGCACGAGGAGCCGCTCCTTCGTCGAGTCCACCCGCCCAGCACTCCGTCGAGCTGTTGGGCCGCGGAATCTCCCATGCCCCCGGCCCGCTGGGTGAAGGCGGCGAGCACCTGCTCCACCTGCTGGGTCACCGTGGCCTCGAGGCGCTCGAGCCCCTCGCGCGCCTGGGCGAGCGCCGCGTCCACCGTGCCACCGAGCGCGTCCAGGCCGGAGCGTACCTGCTGCTGGGCGGCGGCGAGCTGCTGCTCGAGCTGGGCCTCCACCGCCGCCACCTGATTGGCCGCCGCCTGGACTCCGTCCTCGAGGGCCTGCTGGAGCGTGGCGAGTTGCTGGCTCACCTGCTCCTGGAGGGACTCCACGCGCGTGGCGGCCTGGGCCTTCATCGCCTCCACCTGCTGGGCCACCTGGTCGCGCGCGGTGCCGATCTGCTGCGTCACCTGCGCCACCAGCTGCCCGGCCTGGGCGACGGCCTGATCGATGCCGCTCTGGACCGACTCGGTCAGGGACTGGATCTGCTGCAGGATCTGCTCCTGCATCGTCTGCACCTGTTGCACCGCCTGCGCCTGGACCTGCTCCACCTGGGAGATGACCTGATCCTGCACCGTGGTCATCTGCTGGCCCACCTGCTGGGTGAGGGTGCCGAGCTGGGTGGAGATCTGCGTCACCACCTGTTTGATGGCCTGGACGGCGGGATCCACCAGCGGCTTGGGGAGATCCGCGGCGGGGATGGCCTCCAGCATCTGCACCGCCCGGGACAGCAGGGACTCCAGCGTGCCCACCAGCGTCTTGAACAGCGTCTGGAGTTGCTCGAGCTTCTCGGGCAGGGCGGTGAGGAGGGCCTGGAGCTGCTTCTCCAGCTGGCTGAGCGTGTTCGTCAGCCCGTCGAGCACCGCGAAGGCGGAGTCGATCGTCTGGCGCACCGGGGCCTGGATGGACTCGAGGGTGGTGAGCGCCGTGCTCATCAGCGTGTCGATGGCGCCGACCCCCTGGGTGATGAGCGTGTCGATCTGCTCGCCCACCTGCTGGAGGAACTTCTCCACCGCCTCGAGCTGCTGGCTCAGCGAGCGCACCGGCCCGCCCAGCGACTCATCCAGCGTGTCGAGCAGCTGCCCGAGCTGCTGGCTGCCAGCGAGCAGGGTGGCGCCAAGGGTGGTCTCCAGCGTCTGGAGCAACTGCTCCGAGGACTGGGTGGCGCCTTGCACCTGGGTGCGCAGCGGCTGGAGTCCGGAGCGCAACTGCTCCACCTGACGCCTGGTGTTGGCCTTCGAGGACTCGCCCGTGGACTGGACCTCGGCGTGCAGCTGCCCCAGGGCCAGGAGGGCCGGGCCGAGCACCGCCTCGAGCGCGGCGAGCAACCGCTGGACCTCTCCGTCCGTGGCCTCACGCGTGCGCGCCACCTGGCCGAACACCGACTCCGCCGTGGTCGTGAGCTGGGAGTGGGCCCCCGCAGGTGCGTATCCGTCTCGCCACCCGTCGTGCGCAGCAACTCCTGGAGCTGCCGCTCCCGGGCCTCGAGCGCCGCCTCCTCTTCCTTCACGCGTGCCGGCTCGAGCCGGGCGGCATTGGCGCGCACCTGCGCCTTGCGTTGCTGGAGGCGCGCCGTGCCCTCGCTCAGGAGCGTCTCGCGACGTCTGGCCGTGTCCTGGCTCAGCGACTCGAGCTGCTGGGCGAAGGAGTCCTGTGAGCCCTTCACCTGCTCCTGCAGGGCGTCACACCGGGAGGAGACGGAGGGCGTGAGCTCCTTGACCGAGTTGCGCACGCGCTCCCCGGAGCCGTCGAGCCGCGTGCGCAGGCCCTGGACCTCTTCCGCCGTCTGATCGAACCGCGTCCAAAGCGCCTTCACTCAGGGCTCCAGGTTCGCCAGCTCGGCGTCCAACGCTTCGATCTTCCCCGTCAGCGAGCCGTCCACCGAGGACACCTCGGGCCGCAGGGCGCCCAGGGTCTGCGCCAGCTTGCCCGACAGCGAGTCCACGCCGCCGCGCAGGGGTGTCAGGCGGGCCGTCGCGCCCGTGCCGAAGGACTCCAGTTGTCCGCGAAGTTCCGCGAGTTTCGCGCTCAGTTCCCGCATGGGTGTCCCCCATCCATCCGTTCGTTGCTCACCGCAGCTTTCGCAGCGACGCCTTGGCCGACTCGCTCGCCGCCGCGAGCTGGCCGGAGCTCTGGGACAGCTTCGAGGAGGCGCCCTGCATTCCACTCTTGGCCGCCGCCACCTTGGCGCCCACCTCCGCGCGGGCCGCCTTCATCGCCGCCTTCGCCGCCGCCTGCGCGCCCTGCATCTTCGCACGCGAGGCCGCCATCGCGCCCTGGAAGGCCGCGGACGTCTGCCCGAGCGAGTCACCCACCGACGCCGAGATCCCCCTTGGCCGCCTCCACCTGGGGCGTGACGTCGTAGGTGGGCGTGGGCGCCGCCGAGGCCTGGGACTCCTTCACCTGGATGAAGAGGTTGCCCTCGCCCATGCGGATGACCTGCGTGTCGCCGCCCGAGGTGCGCAACATGCGCCACACGGGCTTGTCCTCCTGGAAGTCATGGGTGAGCGCCGTCTGGCTCGACTTGTTCTCGCCCAGCAGGAGCTGATCGCCCTGGCCGGACTGGGGCGTGCGCACTCCTTCCTTCCAGTCGATGAAGCGCAAGAGCTCGGCGCGCTCGTGGTGGAGCGCCACCAGCACCCGGGTGTTCTTGTACGGCGGGAAGAAGAACTGACCCGGCATGTGGATGGGCTCGGCCGGCACGCTCACCGTCTTGTTCCACAGGGGAACCGTCAACCGGTAGTCGGTGAGCGAGGTCTTCTCGTCCTCGACGATGAGGTAGCGCCGATCCTCGGGCTCGCCGCCCGGGCTGTGCACCGTGCCCTCGACGTGGATGGGGTAGCGGGGGACGCGGTAGGCGGGGAGCGGGACCGCCGCCTCGGAGGCGGACTCCAGCAGGACCGACCACCGGATCATGTACCCGGCCAGCAGATCCTGCTGATTGTCATTCGGGCCCGCGCCCTCGGCATGGGCCTCGAAGTCCATCTCCACCACCCGCATGTCGTCGTCGCGCCCCGTCAGGGACTTGGGCCACATCGTCCCCTCCAGACGCAGCAGCGCGCCGGGAAAGACATCCACCGGGGGATAGCGCTTGAAGGCCACCTGGAGCTGGCGCTGCCGGAGCTTCAGGCGCGTCTTCTCCAGCTTCTGCCGCTCATCGGCCCGGTTGGCGAGCGGGGTGCGCACCACCACGTCGTGGTACGTGCCCTGGACGGCCTGGGGTTGCTCGAGGGGCGTGGTGGTGGGGGCCTGGGCCACGGCGTTGAGCACCCGCGCCGCGTGGCGGATGGGGGAGGGCAGCAGGACGCGCGTGCGATGGACCCGGAGCGGACCGAGCGGGGCCGCCTGCCCCGAGGACGGCTTGCTGTCGGCGAAGAGGTACTCGTTCTTCTGGTTGTCGTAGCTGAAGACGCCCTGGTGCGAGTCCACGTACCAGCAGACGTAGTCGTAGAAGCTGACCCCGGGCTCGTCCGCTCCCAACCCCAGGCAGATCATCGGCTGCTTGCGCTTGAGCTCGGTCCAGTCGAGCGCGAGCTGGAGGCTGGCCTTGTGGGCCTCGAGCAGCTCCTTCATGGAGGTGTTGGTGTGCAGCTCCACGGGGCGGTGCTGCCGCCAGAGCACCTGGGCGGCGTCGGCGAACTCGAACGTGTAGCGGCGGAAGACGCGTTGGGTGTCCTGGAAGGTGCCGTGCACCTCCGCCACGAGGCGGCGGCTGCGCACCGGGCCCGTCAGCACGATCGGCGCGGGAGGCGAGGGGAGCTCGGGATCCTCCGTGGCGATGGCCACGCGCACCTGGATGAGATCCGGCTTCTGGAAGGCGGCGAAGAGGGGCGCGTCCTGCTTCTCCAGCGAGGTCCAGAAGGTCACCGCCGCGGTGAAGCCATGCGAGGCGAGCTGCACCGACAGGTGTTTGATCCGTCCACCCGGGATGGTGAAGGTGGCGCCGCCCGCCGTGAGTGACAACTCCAGCCGGAGATCATCGTGAAATGTCTTACCCACCGGCGGTCCTCCCCGTCGCGTCCGGACGCGCCGTTCATCATCGCACATCCCCTCGGTCCGTGCGCCAGTCCCGAGCGCGGCGCGAGCCTCAAGCGCGCAAGGGCAGGGTGAGCTCGAGCTCGACGCGGGTGCCGGCCAGCTCGGAGGAAGCGCGGCGCGCACGTGCAGGCCCCGCTCGCCCCGGCCCAGGGACACCACCTGCCCGTGCAACTCGCAGCGGCGGCCCGGGCCCGCGGGAAGGAACGCGCTCGCCGCGCGGGCACACACCTCCGAGATGGCCTGGGGACTGGCCTGGGGGGGCAGCCGCTCGATCAGCTCTTGCGCGAGGCGGACGATGCGGCCGGTGAGCAGTTGCGCGGGGAGGGGCGCCGCGTCCCGGCCGCCATACACGGTGGGCGCCGCCGCCGGTTCACGTCCCACGAGTCCCACCACCCACTCACCCCCGCCGGCCCCGCGAGGCCAGCCGCTGCTGCTCCCGCAGGGAGAGACACGCCTCGGTGGCCACCGGGCCCCGTCCCTCCTGGGGCCGCCACACGGCGGGCGCACGCACCGGGCTGCCCGGACCCACGAGCCGCGCGAACGTGTGTGTCGCGGAAGCTCGCCGCCAGCAGCGCCGCCACGCCCAGCACGGGACTGGCGAGGCATTCGCCGCGCACCTCTCCATGTTGCTCGGCGCGCACCACCACCGGGTTGAGCGCGGCGCACAGCCAGCGCGAGGACTCGTCGGCGCGCAGCCGGTTCCACGCCTCCGGGGGACGGAAGTCCTGGGCGCCCGCGAGCGTGGCTCCGCCCAGGGATGCGGGGGCCGCCATGACGAGCGGCAGCCGGCCTGCTCTCCCAGGGCGGCGAGCCTCCCCGGGGTGGCGGGATCCTCGCCCACGTCCAGCAGGAAGCAGGCGTCGGGACGCTGGAGCGCGGGCCCCTCGAGGCTCGCGGCGAGGGTGTCCACGAGCGCCTCGGGCCCCACGTCGAGCACCTCGAGCTCCATGCCCACGGAGGCGGGGCAGTGCGTCCACAACCAGTGCAGCCCGCGCCAGGCGGACTCCAGCCGGGCCACGAGCGGATGTTGGAGCAGCTCCCGGGCGGTGGTGAACAGGGCCTGCTCGACGAGGGCGAGCGAGTCGGCCCGGGAGGAGCGGGCGCGCGCGAGGGCCTCGGTCAGGCGGCCCTCGCCCAGCGAGGCCCGGAGCTGGGCGGCATGCTCGGGCGCGAGGGGGCGCGTGCCGGAGATCGCCTCGCGCAGGGCGCCCAAGGCGCGCAGCTCCGGCAGGGAGGCGATGAGCGCGGACATCCCGAAGGCGTCCAGCGAGCCGAAGGACAGCGTGTGGGTGCTCGTGTCGCCCGAGCCGATGCGATCCGGCACGGTGACGCGCAGGCCCGTGGTGGCGAGCCGGAGCTGCTCGGCGAAGGACTGCTCGGTGAGTGGGAAGCGCCGCCCCGTGGGCGAGGGATGGAAGGCGCCGGCGACGAGCCAGCGCACGCGGGTCCCGGACATCACGCCGCGCGGCGCGTGGACATCACGCCGCGCAGCACCTCGTGGGCCTGGCGCAGCATGGTCTCGGTGGTGCTCCAGTCCACGCACGCGTCCGTCACCGAGCAGCCATAGCGCAGCTTGGAGAGATCAGCGGGGATGGGCTGGTTGCCCGCCTCGAGGAAGCTCTCGATCATCAGGCCCACGATGGAGCGGTTGCCCTCACGCACCTGGTGCACCACGTCGCGCATGACGAGGGGCTGCAGCTCGGGCTTCTTGCTGGAGTTGGCGTGCGAGCAGTCCACGACGACGTTGCACGGCAGCTTCGCCTTGGTGAGCGCCTGCTCGGCGAGGGTGATGGACACCGTGTCGTAGTTGGGCCGTCCGCCGCCGCCGCGCAGCACCAGTGCCCGTGGGCGTTGCCCCGGGTGCGGATGATGGCCGACACCCCGTTCTCGTTCAGCCCCAGGAAGCTGTGCGCGTGCGAGGCGGAGAGGATGCCGTTGACCGCCGACTCCAGCGAGCCGTCCGTGCCGTTCTTGAAGCCCACCGGCGTCGACAGGCCCGAGGCCATCTCCCGGTGGGTCTGCGACTCCACGGTGCGCGCGCCGATGGCCGTCCAGGACACCAGGTCGCCGTAGTACTGCGGCGCGATGGGATCGAGCGCCTCGGTGGCGGCGGGCAGCCCCAGCTCGGCCACGTCCCTCAGGAAGCGGCGGCCGCGCTCCATGCCTTCCTCGATGTGGAAGGAGTCGTCCATGCGCGGATCATTGATGAAGCCCTTCCAGCCCGTCGTGGTGCGCGGCTTCTCGAAGTACACCCTCATCACCACGCACAACGTCTCGCGCACCTCCGCGGAGAGGGCGAGCAGGCGGCGCGCGTAGTCCATTCCCGCCACGGGATCGTGGATGGAGCACGGCCCCACGATGACGAACAGGCGGGGATCCCTGCGCTCCAGGATGTCCGTCAGGGCGCGGCGGCCAGCGAGCACGGACTCGGCCGCTCGCTCCGTCATCGGCACCCGCGCCTTGATCTCGGCGGGAGTGGCCATGCGATCGATGCCGACGACATTGAGGTTTTCGGTGCGGGAGGTCATGGGCGGGTCGAGGAAGAGGGGGGCCTCGAATGTAACAGGGCCCGGGCGGCACTAGTACACGTTGTATTTGCGGCGCAGCGCTTCGTGCTCCTCGGCGTTGCGCGAGGGGCAGGCGCCGCTCGGAGTCGTGCAGGTAGTACCAGAACTCGTTGGTCTGGGGGGCGAGCGCCGCCTGGAGCGACTCCACGGTGGGCGAGCCGATGGCACCCGGCGGCAGGCCCTTGCGATGGCGCGTGTTCCAGGGGTCCGTCGTGTCGCGCAGCCGCTGGAGGAAGGCCTTGCGATCGTTCCACTCGCTCAGGCTGTAGCGCGAGGTGGCATCCACCCCCAGGGGAAAGCCCTTGTCGATGCGCTTCCAGAGGATGCCCGCCACGACGGCGCGCTGGGCGGGCACGGGCTCCTCGCGCTCGAGCATGGAGGCCATGACCACCACCTCGTGCAGGGTGCGCTTGCCGCGCGACAGCGCCTCGCGGTGGGGGAGGTAGAAGCGCTCGGCGAAGGTGTCGAGCTGGCGCTGGATGAGCTCCTCCACGTTGAACGCCCCGGGCACGACGCCATACGTCTCCGGGTAGAGGTAGCCCTCCAGGGTGGCCTGGGGGAGCTGGAAGGGGGCCTTGTAGCGCTCGGGGTGGCTGGCGGCCTCCACGTAGGCCCCCGGGGTGATGAGCTTCGCGGCGGCGAGCGCGGCGTCGGTGTCGCGCAGGCGCCAGCCCTCGACGATGACGAAGGGCTTGTCCTCGGGCAGCGGGGCGGACTCGAGCGCGGTGGCGAGCTCCGCCATCGTCATGGACGGGCTCACCGGTGTCGGCCCGCCTTGGGGGCGAACGCGCCGCGGCGGAAGAGGAACCAGCGCCACATCCGGCCGTCATTGATGAGCTTCGCCGAGACGAGCTGCGGCCCCAGGGCACGGCCCGTGGTGCCCTTGGAGACGACGAACTCCACCGGGGGCGCCCCCGGCGGCGCCGCGGCCCGCTGCACTTCGCGTTGTACCCAGACCCAGCGCCGCCCGCCGCCACCACGCCGAGGAGGACGACCCCGAACAGGACCCATAGAAGACGCTTCATGTGCCCCCCAGGTTAGCACCGCGCCGCGCCCCCAGGAGGGTGAAGCGCGCCCGCCGTGCCGCCGTCCGAGGGGCGGACAGGCGCTCAGGGCCGGAGCAGGCCCCTGCCGGTCACCGGTACACCGCGAAGCTGCCCAGCCAATGCCCACCCTCATAGTGGGCGCCCGTCACCGCGCGCAGTCCCGCCTCCCGGTGGCGCCGCGCCGTCTCCTCCAGGGCGCGGCGCCGTTTGTCCTGGGGGGCAGGCCCGAGAGGATGCCTTCCAGCATCCACGCCCGGCTCAGGTTGAGGCCATCCAGGTGCGCGAGCTTCGGATCGCCCGGGTCCGTCACCACGGCGGGCTCCAGCCAGGACGCGCCCGCCTTGGAGGGAATCTCCGGCAGGAAGCCGCTCAGCCAGGTGGCGAAGCGCGCTGGGGGCAACACGCGCCGCATCAGATCCGCCTCGGCCAGACAGGGGGAGAGGAAGTCATGCCCCGAGGGCTCATAGGCGAGCGGACCCCGGACATCCTTGCCGTAGAACGTCTCCACGCGCTCGGTGAGCAGCTTCACCATCGCCTCGTCCCCGGCGCGCCGGGCCCAGTCCAGCACGAGCCCGAAGGCGAAGGCCGTCTGATCATGCTCGCCCACGCGGATGGGCCGCGACAGCTTGGGCAACCACTCGCGCAAGCGCCCGGCCGCGTGCGCCTCCAGGGGCTCGAGCGCGGTGGACCAGGCGCGGGCCTGGGGATCCTCCCACTCGCGCAGCTCCGCCGCCAACTGCAACAGCCAGGCGAGGCCATAGGGGCGCTCGAAGGACACCCGGCCCGAGGCGCTCAGGTAGCGCACCTCCGCCGCGATGTTCTCGGGCGTCAGGCTCCGGGCCACCGCCTCGCGGGCCCGCGCGGCGAAGGGCGCCTGGGGATGGAGCCGTGCCAGACGCACGAGCAGCCAGTGCCCATGCACCGAGGAGTGCCAGTCGTAGCACCCGTAGAAGGCGGGGGTGAGCTCGCGCGGCGGGCGCGCGTCCGCGTCGCCGTTCATCACGTGGGCGATCTTGTTCGGGTACTCGCGATGGACACAGGCGAGCGCGAGCTCCGCGAAGCGCGCCGCGGCCTCGTCGCCGAAGTCCGGGGAGCGGGAGCCTGGGTGCTGAGCGTGGTCACGAGGAGGGCCAGGAGGAAGGAGGACTGCATCCGTTGGACTCTACCCCGGGCGCTCGCCCTGCATGGGCAGATCGATGGTGAAGGTGGCGCCCTGGCCCGGTCCCTCGCTCTCGCAGGAGAGGGTGCCCGCCATCTCGATGGCGGCCAGGGCGCTGATATGCAGGCCGAAGCCATGCCCATCCTTCTTGGTGGTGAAGCCCTGGGTGAACATGCGCGTCAGGTGCTCGGGCGAGATGCCCTGCCCATTGTCGATCACCTGGATCCGCACCCGATCATCCGGCAGCGCCGCCAGGCGGATGATGATGCGCTTGTCGTCCCGCTCGCTGTCGAGCAGCGCATGGCGGGCATTGCTCAGCAGGTTGAGCAGGATCTGCAGCAGCTTGTGC
Source organism: Cystobacter fuscus (assembly GCA_049060065.1). GTDB lineage: Bacteria > Myxococcota > Myxococcia > Myxococcales > Myxococcaceae > Cystobacter > Cystobacter fuscus_B. Next base: position 4,377,273 of record JBMEQP010000002.1, on the reverse strand, counting down.
CGGTCGAGCAGGATGGGCGGGAGCTGCTCGTACTCGCGGCGGATGTCGATGCCCGAGCGCTGGAAGGACACGGCATGCAGCCGCAGGGCATCGTCGATGAGCTGGGACACCTTCACCAGCTCCACCGGCGCGGACACGCGCGCGTGCTCCTGCTGCATGCCGATGATGGATTTGACGTGATCCAGCGCGTCGGTGAGGGTGCGCTGCTCGGCCAGCAGGGCCTGCTGCTCCTCGACGAGCTGCCGCGAGAGGGCGAGCATGTAGGAAGGCAGCTGCTGCCCCCGGGGATCCTGCTCGAGGAACCTGCCCAGCGCCTCGCGGTGCGTGTGGATGAGCTCCGCGGCGCGCACCATGCTGCCCACGCGCGAGGCGCGGATGCGCTCGGTGACCAGGTGCACCGAGACGTTGATGCTGTTGAGGGTGTTGCCCACGTTGTGCAACAGCCCGGTGACCACCTCGGCCATGCCCGCCTGACGGGAGACATCCACCAGGGAGCGGTGCATCTCGGTGAGCTTGTGCTCGGCCTCGCGGCGCTCGGTGACGTCCCGGCCGAAGAGCGTCACGCCGATCGGTTCCCCCTGCTCGCCGAGGACGGGCTTGAAGGACAGCTCCAGCACCTTCGGTGGGCTGCCGTCGAGCGAGCCGTCCTCGAGCCTCACGGACTGCCCGCGCAGCACCTGCTGGAGGATGTGCTCCACCTGCCGCTGGTTCTGGGCCTCGGGGGAGAGCAGGGGCTCGCCGGGGATCGCCTGCCATCCGTAGCGGCCACGGCAGTAGTCGCGCATCGCCGCGTTGGCGACGATGATCCGGCCCTTCGTGTCCAGCGAGCACACCAGATCGTCGGTGTTCTCGATGAGCATGCGCAGCTTGTACTCGCTCTCGTGCAGCGTGTGCAGCACCTGCTCCCGGGAGACGCGTGCCCGGTCCAGCGCGGAGGCATGCATCCAGCTCACCCCCCAGATGCACAGCATGAAGACGGCGGCGGACACATCCAATATCCATAACTGGACCAGTTCCTGCCGCGGCATGAGCCCGAGCAGCGTGTAGCGCATCGGGTGGAGCACGCCCAGGACCAGACAGACGGGGAGCGTGAGGAAGAATCCCAGGCGCGCGCCCACCAGATAGACGGACACCGCGGGCAGCAACATGGTCGCCGCATGCGAGGCCGCGTAGGGCAGCTCCTGGGCGGTGCTGAAGAACACGAGCGCCACGGCCAATGCCGAACAGACCAGGAGCGCCGTCTTCTCGGGCGAGCACGGGCGGCGCAACCGCGCCAGCGCCCACGTGGACACGCCCAGGATGAGGATGGCGAGTGGACCCTGCACCCAGGGCTCGGGGCTCCAGGGCAGGAACAGCAGGCTCAGCGCATGGAGCAGCAGCAGACCGAGGGAGACGAGGATGAGCAGCCGGTAGCGGCCGAGATCCTCCGGAGCCGCCCGGCGCAGGGGCTCGGAAAGAAAGACGTCCAACCGACGGAGCAACCGTCCCCCGGCGTCAGCCAGGAGTTCTCTACCCCGGGCATTTTCGCTCCACTCTCGGTCTCCGGTTTCATGTCGGTACGGGAAGGTCTGTATAGGATGCGGGCCATGCAACTCGCCATTCCTCAAGCGCCCCGGCGCGTCTCGCTCATCCGAGTCCCTGGTGCACTCGCCCGGCTCGGCCGGGTGTTGCTCGGAGGACTCCTGCTGATGGCGGCCCTCGGGGCGGGTGCGGCGCTGCTCGGCCGCTTCGTCGTGGAAGAGCAGGGCTTTCTCGCACGCGCCGAGCCGTTGGATGGTCAACTGGTCACCATGACCTTGCCCCCGCTGGACGAGCGCGACGGCGCCGAGGCACGCCTGGAAGTGCTCTATAATGTAGGGCCCGTGAGCTACTCGGCCAGTGGCGTGCGCGCGCGCGTCGAGGACGTCGAGGGCCTGGGCCGGGGCGCCCGTATTCCCCTGCTGGTGGATCCCCAGGCGCCAGACAAGCCCCGGAGGAGCGCCACGTGCGCGCCCGGGCGCGGGCCCTCGGGCTGGTGCCCTGGGGCGTGCTGCTCGGAGCGCTCGGGGCCCTGGGCCTCTTCGCCTGGGAGCTCAAGCGGACCCTGCGCGCGGAGCTGGAGCCGCTGCGCAAGGGCATGTTGGTGTGGCTGACACCGGACGCGGCCCTGCCCGAGTCCCGCCGGGAAACCATCTTCCCCGCCACCTACTGGAAACAGGACCAGAAGCACGCGGTGCGCGCGCGCCTGCGGGGCGGCCGCGCCCCGGTGCGCAACGGGGACAAGGTGCTGGCGGCGGTGCTGTCCTCCCTGCCCGGAGAGGCCCGGGTCATCGACGAGGAGCTGGCCCGGACCCTGGAGTGGGTGCGCTGAGGGGCGAAAATTGCCGGGGGGGAGGGCCATGACACACGTCTGTAGCCCTCGCCCTACCTGGAGCCTCGTTCATGCGCTCTCACCTCGCTCCGCTCCTGGCCCTGCTGCTGCCGCTCTCCGCCCAGGCGAAGCGGGACCCCGCCGAGGTCGCCTACGAGGAGGCGCGCCGCTCCTATTACGTCCTCAAGGACGACGCCGCGCGGCGCAAGCTGCGCCACCACTGGCTCAACGTGGCCAGCAAGTTCGAGGCCGTCGCCAGCCACTACCCCAAGAGCGAACGCGCTCCGGACGCCCTCTACACCGCGGCCGAGCTGCTCAACTCGCTCAGCCGCCTCTCGTTCGTCGCGGAGGATCAGCAGGCGGCCATCGCCGACTACACCCGCGTGGTGGAGTCCCACTCGAAGCACCGGCTCGCGGACGACGCGGCGGTGACGCTCGCGCGCATCTACTTCGAGCGGATGGATCAGCCCGAGACCGCGCGCCGCATCATCACCAGCTTCCTGGCCAAACACTCCAAGGGAGACCGGATCGCGGAGCTCAAGTCGCTCCTGGCCTCGCTCCCCCCGCCGCCCAAGGCGGCGCCCGCGCCCGTGCGGAGCAAGCCCGTGGAGCCGGTGCCCGCGCCCGTCGTGGCGTCCGCTCCCGAGCCCGTCAAGCCGGCTCCCACGCCGCAGCCGCCGGTGATCCGGGTCGATCTCAGCAAGCCCGCGGAGCCCGCCACCGCGCAGGCCCCGGCCACGACGGGAGGCGAGCGTCCCGGCTCGTCGCCGTTGCTCGACGCCATCAGCCAGCAGGCGCGGGAGGCGCCGGCCATGCCGTCGTCCCCGGCTCCGGTGGAGACGAAGCCCGCCGAGGTGAAGGTCGCCGAGACGAAGCCGGTGGAGACGAAGCCCGTGGAGGTGAAGTTCGCCGATGCGAAGGCGCTGCCCGCGCCCACGTCGGCCGATCTGATCGAGGCGAACAAGCCCGTCACCGCGGCGGTGGACGAGCACATGGCGCAGGCGCGGCTCAAGGCCGCGGCGAAGGTGTCCAGCGGCGCGGAGCTGACGCTGGCGGAGCAGCTCGGGTTGAAGGTGCGCCGGGTGGTCATCGACGCGGGGCACGGTGGGCACGACACGGGCGCCATCGGCCGCAAGGGGCTGAGGGAGAAGGACGTGACGCTGGCCATCTCGCGCAAGCTCGCGCGGGAGCTGCGCGAGCGCGGCCTGGAGGTGCTGCTCACGCGGGACGAGGATCGCTACCTGAAGCTGGAGGAGCGCGCGCGCCTGGCCAACGACACCCGGGGCGATCTCTTCATCTCCATCCACTGCAACTCGGCGACCACGTCCAAGCTGCGCGGCATCGAGACCTATACGCTCAACACCTCGGCGGACCGCTACTCCATCCGCCTGGCGGCGCGCGAGAACGCCTCCTCGGAGAAGGGCATCAGCGACCTGCAGTTCATCCTCGCGGACCCGGCCACCAAGGCCAACACCGAGGAGTCCACGCGGCTGGCCAACCAGGTGCAGAAGAACCTGGTGAGCCACCTGTCGGCGAACTACTCGGACGTGAAGAACCTGGGCACGAAGGAGGCGCTGTTCTACGTGCTGCTGGGCGCGAAGATGCCGGCCATCCTCGTGGAGACGTCCTTCCTGTCCCACCCCGAGGAGGAGAAGCGGCTGGGCTCGGAGGCGTACCAGGACGAGGTGGCCCAGGCCATCGCCCAGGGCGTGGAGGACTTCGTCGGGGGTCGCCGCCGGTGGCCAAGGCGCCGTCGGCGGTGCCGTAGCGGCGCCGGCCCCCGTGGGCCGCGCCTACTTCTTCGGCGCGGGTGACTCGACGAGCTTCAAATCCAGCTCATTGAGCTTCGCCAGCACCCGATCGAAGCGGAAGGGCCCCGGCTTCTGGGGATAGACATACCCGTCGTACTTGTCGCCCAGGGTGCGGAAGAACGACTCGAAGAGCCCCGGGGTGAGGAACCCGACGAAGCGCGTATAGGGGCTGTTGAGCTGGTAGGCGTGGATCGTGCGGGCGGGCACGTGGACGTAGTCGCCCGGATACACCGTCAGCGTCTCGCCGTTGGCCCGCATCGTCATGAGGCCATCCAGGCAGAAGAAGTTCTCCGTGTGCTTCTCGTGGTAGTGCGCCGGGATCATCGGACCCGGAGGGCCCTCGGTCATGACGGCGATGAACCTGCCATCGCTGTTCTTCTGATCGCCGAGGAAGGTGAAGAGCTGATCCCCCGCGAGCATCCTCTGGCCCTCGCCGGCGGCGAGCACGTAGGGCACGTTCTTGTCGGGAATGGTGGCGTTCTGGACGCGCTGGGGCGTGCCCTTGGCGAGGGGTTTGGCGTCGAACCGGACGTCCGCGGTGGCCTCGGCCTTCTTCTTCAGGTCGGCCGCGATCGCGGGGTCCACCTTCTCCGGCTGGACATAGCCGGCGTAGGTCTGGCCGAGCGCCTTGTAGAGCGGCCCCACCTCTTTTCCGGTGGTCCAGGACAGCACCTGCGTCCGGTGGCTCCGCATCTTGAGGGCGTGCGGCGTCCCCGGGGGAATGCTGGCGTAGTCGCCCCGGTGCATGAGGTAGTGGCCATTGCCCAGCCAGAACTCGACCTCACCCTCGAGGACCAGGAGGGCCTCGTGTGAACGGGCGTGGGTGTGCGGGGGAAGTTCGCGTCGCGCCCGCCCGTCAGGATGGCGGTCTCGAACATCTCTCCGGTGTCCTCTCCCCGGGCGATCAACGTCGCGACCAGCCCGCCCACCAGCCACCGCTCGCCCTCACCACTCCTGATGTAATAGGGCGCGAGCTGCCCGGGCAGCTTGCCTTGCGGCACGACCTTCTGGATGTCGGTGGCGCCGTTGTCCTGCGCGTGGGCGCTCCGCATGGGAACGGCGGCCATCATCAAGGCGCAGGACAGCGTCCACGCGCTCGGCTTCAGCCAATGCGAGTTCATTCACGTCTCTCTTCTGAGGCGGGTTCGACTCACAACATGCCGTGGCCGGATAAAGAGTTCCAATATATAGAAAGGGCTTCACTCATCACTGGGACTGATGAATGGAGCTGCGTCATCTTCGCTATTTCGTCACCGTGGCCGAGGAGCTTCACTTCGGCCGGGCCGCGCGGCGGCTGGGCATCGTGCAGCCCGCGCTGAGCATGCAGATCAAGTCACTGGAGGAGGAGCTGGGCGTGCGGTTGTTGAACCGGACGCGGCGCACGGTCGAGCTCACCGAGGCGGGCAGGCTCTTCCTGGAGGAGGCACGCCGGACGCAGGAGCAGGCCGAGCGGGCGGCGCGGGTGGCGATCCGGGCGGGCCGGGGGAGCTTGGGCGCCTGGACATCGGGTTCTCGTTCAACGCCGCGCTCTCGGGCGTGCTGGCCCGGGTGCTCAAGGCCTTCCGGCAGCGCGCGCCGGACATCGAGCTCGTGTTCCACGAGTTGCACCCGAATGACCAGGTCGCGGCGCTCTTGGAGCGGCGCCTCCACGTCGGCTTCATCACGGCCCCCTCGCACACCATGCCCGCCGAGCTGATCACGGCGAGGGTGGGGGCCTGGCGGTTGATGGTGGCCCTTCCCGCCGATCATCCGCTGTCCAGACGGGACAGTGTTCCGGTGGAGCTGCTGATGAAGGAGTCCTTGATCGACTATTCCAGTGCGAGGGCGGAGCTGAGCATTCCCACCATCGAGGGCATCACGGGCTTCGTCTCCCGCACCGCCTACCGCGGCACCAACATCATGGCGGGCCTCAATCTGGTGGCAGCGGGGTTTGGTGTCACCCTGGTGCCCGAGTCCATCGTGCGGATGAACATCGACATCGAGGTTGCCTACCGTCCGCTCACCGGCGTGCGCGCGAGGATGGAGACGTCCATCGCCTACCGGCGAGACGAGCAATCTCCGGCCGTGCAACGTTTCGCCGAGGTCGTCCAGGCGCTGCCCAGGACATGAGCCAGCCGGGATGACGCCTTACACGACACAAAAGCCGGGTGAGCACAGGTCGCTGGCAACCCCGCGAACGTCATTTGGACCATTTCAGCAATCGAAGCTCCTCGCGATTGCGTCTCCTCGGTTCGGCGATTTGCTCTTCCGTGGGCGGACCATCGAGCAAAAATATTCCACGTTTGGCGAGTGTGAGCTCGGTTTCGAGGACCGCACGAAGCTGCGCGTATAGAATTGGGTCATCAGGAAACCTCTCCCGAGCTTCACGCTCGAGAGCTGGGTCCAGGACGAGCGCCTCGAACTTCTCGGCATCATGCCCCGCCTCGACACGGATTGATTCTCTCTTATCGTAAAACCAGTTGGCGGCGCCGTCGGAATTCATTTATGCCTCCGAGACTGCCGCGTGTTCTTGCACAAACGCATCTGTCACCAGTGCTCCATCGTGTTTCTCCTTCACCTCAACGGAACTCAGAGCACGGGACCCACTCTCTTGTACATCCGTCCACACAACTGGACCATCCACCCATCTGGATTCCATTGGGTTTTCCAGCCTGAGTCGGTGCTCTAGTCGGAAAGGCGGAGAAGCGCATGGCACGGTACTTCGAGTTGATGGACGACAGGCAGTCGACCTCACGCTGGCATCTGGGCGCTCCTGTAGACGAGCAGGGACAGGACGTCGAGCCCTGGCAGTTCAAGCATGGGTGCTGGCTCGAATTGGGGGGTGTCCCCCGATTCCCACTCGACATTCGCGGAGACCCGCTGGACTACTGTTGGGCCGCTTTCTCCATCCCCGTGGTCCACGAGCGGGTCGTCCACCTCTTCGAGCGGATGGGAGTCCGGGACGTGCAGTTCATCCCCATTCGGATCGAGGGGCATGATGAGCCCTATTTCGTCCTCAACGCGCTGCGCATCGTCCAGTGTATCGACGATGCCAGATGCCGACGGGTGGAGTACTGGAAGCCCGAGGATGACCGTCCCGACAAACTGGGACAGTACCGGGTCGTGTCCGGCCTGCGCATCGATCCCGCCAGGGTGGGCGATGCCCGCATCTTCCGTCCATGGGGATGGCGAGTGGCCCTCATCGTCTCCGAGGACCTCAAGCAGGCCATGGATGCGGAGGGCATTACCGGCACACGCTTCGTTGATGTGTGACGCGGGACATTCTTCCGAGGCGCGGCTGCCGCGCATGAGGGAGGTGCCCACCGTAATCGGCACGTACTATCTTCGGCCGCCCACAAGGGAGGACGGGATGCGCGCGATCAGGCTGAGGAAACCGGGTGGACTCGAGCGGCTGGAGCTCGGAGGGGCGGAGCTGCCGCCAGTTCACAAGGGTGAGATCAGGGTGCGGCTACACGCCAGCTCACTCAACTATCACGACTACTTCGTCGTGACGGGCAAGGCCCCGACGCCCGACGGCCGCATCCCGATGTCCGACGGTGCCGGCGACGTGGTCGAGGTGGGGGAGGGCGTCACCGAGTTCGCGCCCGGCGATCGGGTCGTCAGCACCTTCTTCCCGCGCTGGCTGGGCGGTGAGCCGACCCTCGAAAGCCTGTCCTCGGTGCCCGGCGACGCGGACGACGGCTATGCGCGCGAGGAGGTGGTGGCGCCCGCGACCGCCTTCACCCGCGCGCCGGCCGGCTACAGCCACGCCGAGGCCGCGACGCTCACCTGCGCCGGACTCACCGCCTGGCGTTCACTGTTCGTGGAGGCAACGCTCCTGCCCGGTGAGACCGTGCTCGTCCAAGGCACGGGCGGCGTGTCGATCTTCGCGCTTCAGTTCGCCAAGGCCGCCGGCGCGCGCGTCATCGCCACCTCGTCCTCCGACGAGAAGCTCGAGCGGCTGACCGCACTGGGCGCGGACCATGTCATCAACTACAAACGAGACGAAGCCTGGGGCGCCACCGCGAGGCGGCTGACCGGCGGGCGCGGAGTCGACCATGTCGTCGAGATCGGCGGCGCCGGTACCCTCACGCAGTCGATCGCGGCCTGCCGCCTCCGGGGCCACATCGGGCTCATCGGCGTGTTGGCGGGCTTCGCCGGCGAGGTGCCGACGGCCGCCATCATGACGGGCAACGTGCGGATCAGCGGACTGACCGTTGGCTCGCGCGAGCAGCAGCTCGCGATGATCCGCGCCATCGAGGCGAACCGCATCAAGCCGGTGATCGACTCGAGCTACCCGCTCGAAGGCATCGCCGACGCCTTCCGCCGCCAGGAGTCGGGTCGCCACTTCGGCAAGATCTGCCTCGAATGGTGAGCCGAGGCCCCGGCATGCATTCCCGAGCCTCGGGCTACTCCTCGGGAGGCGGGTTCACCAGCCCCCGGCGCGAGACCTCCGAGTCGGGCTCCTCGTCACCGCGTGCCTCGCGCTCGGGCACCTGCTCCACGTCCCACTCCTCGCCGCGCTCCACGCGGGCCTCCCAGGGCGTCTGCTCCTGGGGCCCGGGATTGATGGCCCCGTCCTCCCTGGCGAGCTGGCGGCTCACCCGCGCGGCGCCCTCGTCCTGGGCGTCCTCCAGCTCGCCCCGGTCGCGTGGCTGGAAGTTCTCTCCCGGTTGCATGAAGCCCGCCTGCTGATCGTCCCCGATGTCCCGGGGCGCGTCCTTCCTGTTCTTGCCGGCCATGGCGTTGTCTCCGTCGTGGGCCCTCGTGGGGCTGTCTGTCTCAAGGTCGGCATGCGGGTGCACCGCATCACCTCCCCAGGAGGGGACGGACGGCTCGCTGGCTCGGCGGCACTCCGTTCGGGGAAGCCACCGCGCTGGTCCTCGCGGGGGTGGGTGAGCACTCCATGGGGACTTCGATGCATCACCCAGAGGGAGTCAGCCATGAACTACCGCATCCTTGGACGGACCGGTGTCCGTGTGAGTCCGTTGTGTCTCGGCGCGATGATGTTCGGTCAGTGGGGCAACCCGGACCATGACGACAGCATCAAGATCATCCACCGGGCGCTCGACGCGGGGATCAACTTCATCGACACCGCGGACATCTACTCGCGGGGCGAGTCCGAGGAGATCGTCGGCAAGGCCCTGGCCGATGGCCGGCGCGACAAGGTGATCCTCGCCACCAAGTTCCATGCGTCCATGGGGGAAGATCCCAACCAGCAGGGCAACTCCCGCCGGTGGATCTTCCAGGAGGTCGAGGCCTCACTGCGCCGCCTGCGGACGGATTGGATTGATCTCTACCGGTGCATCGGCCCGCGGCGGACACCGACATCGAGGAGACGCTCGGGGCGCTGAGCGACCTGGTTGCCCAGGGCAAGGTGCGCTACGTGGGCTCCTCCACGTTCCCGGCCTCGCAGATCGTCGAGGCGCAATGGACCGCGCGCGAGCGGCGCCTCACGCGCTTCGTCTGTGAACAGCCGCCGTATTCCCTGCTCGTGCGAGGCGTGGAGGCGGACATCCTGCCCACCTGCCAGCGCCACGGCATGGGCGTCATCCCCTGGAGTCCGCTCGCGGGCGGGTGGCTGTCGGGCAAGTGGCGCAAGGGCTCGGCGGCGCCCTCGACGCCGCGCGCCGCTCGCATGCCGGCCCGCTATGATCTGTCGCAGCCCGCCAACCAGCGCAAGCTCGAGGCCGCCGATGCCCTGGGTCAGCTCGCCGACTCCGCGGGCGTGTCCCTCGTCCACCTCGCCATCGCCTTCGTCATCCGGCATCCGGCGGTGACCTCGGCCATCATTGGACCTCGCACGATGGAGCAGTTGGAGTCGCAGCTCGGTGCCACCGAACTCACGCTGGACAGCGCGGTGTTGGATCGCATCGATGAGATCGTCACGCCCGGGACGAACATCCATCCGGCCGACGCGGGGTGGGACAACCCGGCGCTCGCTCCGGCCGCCCGGCGACGGTGAGACGAATGAAATAGTCACGCCCGGGCCATCCCATACGGACGGGCCCGGGCGTGAGTGACGTCAGGGGACGCGGAGCAGTGACTCAGAAGAGCTGCTGGTAGCGCGCCTTGGAGTTGGGCATGCGGGTGTTCGGGTAGAGGATCCACCGGCTGTTGTCCCTCTCCACGTTGAAGAGGACCTCGTAGAGCAGCTTGCCGGCGCCGGTGCCACCGTTGACCTTGAAGAAGTTGTACATCTGCTCGATGAACACGGGGGAGTCCCCGTTGTCCGCGTTGCCGGACCACTCGGAGACGGACAGGGGCAGACCCACGCTCCTGGCGAACTCGAGGTGCCCGGCCAGACCCTTGGGAGCGCCGTAGCCGTCGGTCTGCTGGATGGCGTTGTTCCAGTCGGTGACCGTCGCGACGTAGGGGTATTGGTTGTAGTAGTCCACGCCCATCACGTCCACGTACGCGGCGCCGGGGAACGTCTTGCGCCAGTCGATGCCCGAGCTCACGGACTCACGGTTGACGTTGAACACCAGCCCGGCGGCCGGGAAGATCTCCTTCTGCAGCGCGCGGTAGCGCTTCCAGGCGGTGATGAAGGACGTCGCGTCGCTCGCGGTGACCTTCCAGGGGTACCAGTTGCCGTTCATCTCGTGGGCGAAGCGGATGTAGACCGTGCCCGGGCGGCTGCCCCACTTGTTCTTGAGCGTGGTGAGCGACTGGCGCCAACGTGTGTCGTAGGCGCCGCTGGCCGCCTTGGCCCAGGTCTCGCCCGCGTCGAAGGCACCCACCGCGATGTCCAGGTTCTGCTGCCAGCTGCCGTACTCCGCGCCGGGATCGAGCTGCCAGAAGTTCGCGGCGGCCGTGTTGTTGTCGGACCAGGTGGAGGCGATCTTCACCGGGGTGCCGCGCCAGATGCCGAACTCGCCCGAGGACACGCCGGAGCCCGCGGCGCCGGAGAGCCGGGCGCCGGAGGTGCCCGGGTCCGTCGTGCCGCCGCCAGCCGTCGCGACCGAGAAGGTGAGCCCCGCGCCATCGAGCCGGTGCTCGAGCTGTCTTCCCACGTCGGATAGAGCTCCCAGGTGCCCAGCGGATCCGTCGAGGCGAGCACGCGCGTGGCCGTGAGGGTCACGCTCTCCCCCGGCTGGAGGGTGCGGTTGGTGATGCGCGGCGTCAGATCGTAGACGGGGCCGCCCGCGTGCGTGCCGCCGGGAGCGCGCGAGGTGAGCACGATGTTCTTCGCGGTGACCGCGCTGGTGCCGTTGTTCGTGTAGGTCACGCTCGCGCTCACGGTCTGACCGCGCTCCAGCGTGGCATCCACGATGGACACCGCCTTGGTGACCGTCAGGGCGCTGGCGAGCGAGCCCTCGAGGATGCCGAGGGCGTCGTCGGAGGACGCGGTCTGCTCGAGGGGCCCACCGCAGGCCGCGGAGAGGGCGAGCACCGCGGTGGTGGTCATGAGCCGGGGAAGCGATGACGAGAGAAGAGAGGGGGCAGGGTGGCCGACAGATTCATGGAGGACTGCTCCATTGGGTGGGGTTGAAGTTCGCGGCCAACCCCAGGAGCAAACTCCAGACCAAGGCCAAAAACCCGGGAAACGCGGGGGCGCTCCCTCTGGGCGGACCGGTCTCCACGTGGCCACTGTCCTGCTCGGAGAACAGGAGCTGTTCACTCGAGAGGACAGGTGCCCGTTCTCAGCGGAGGATGGAGCGGAAGGTGACTTCCATGAAGTCGTCCAGGGGCTCCCGGTTCTTGACGACCTTCATCCGCAGGACCGCTCCCTGCCAGGCATTCACGAGAAAGCGCGCGGTCCGCGCGGGCTCCAGTCCGCTCGCGAGCCGCCCGTCGCGCTGCGCCTCGCGCAAGGCCTTCTCCACGAGCTCGGTCCACTGATCCAGGGCGCGGTCGACCGCCTCGCGAACGAGGGGCGCGCTGTGGGAAAGCTCGTTGCCCAGACTGCCGATCAAACAGCCGCGTTCGTAGTCATGGTGGACGAGGCGCGTCACCAGGAACTCGACGTGGTCGCGCAGGCGCTGCACGGGATCGCGCGTTTCGTCCCTCAGGATGTCGAGGCCGACACTCTGGCCGTAGCGCTCGATCGCCTCGACCGCCATCGCTTCCTTGGACTTGAAGTGATTGTAGAAGGAGCCCTTGAGCGCGCCCGCCGACTCGACGATCTCCTGAACGCCGCAGGCGTTGTAGCCAAGAAGGTGGAAGCGATCCAAAGCCGCCTCCACGATCTTCTCCCGGATGCTGGGTCTTCCCACGTGTCCGCTCCCTCCGTGCTCGTTTCACTCTAGATAATGGGTGGCGGTCCGAACGGGCAATGCCGTTGCCTCATGGCCCCCCGCGCGACGAAAGAACGCCCATTCGCTTGACCGCTGTCCTCACGCACCGTATTTATACGACCGGTCATATTAAAGCGATTCAGCGAGAGGAACGACGCACATGTCCGCAGCTACCTATCGAGCGGTTCAGGCCCTGGGCGGAGGCAGGTTGGAGCTCGTGGAGCGCCCGCTGCCCAGGCCAGGTCCCGGGCAGGTCCTCCTCACGGTCGAGCCTGCGGCATCTGTCACACCGACGCGCTGACGGTCGAAGGCGGCTTCCCTGGCCTCGAGTATCCCCGGGTGCCAGGACACGAGGTGGTGGGCCGTATCGCGGCGGTGGGCGGGCAGGTCGCCGCGCGCTGGAAGGTGGGCCAGCGCGTGGGCGTGGGCTTTCTGTCCGGGCGTTGTGGGGAGTGCGAGTCCTGCCGCCGGGGCGACTTCGTCAATTGCTCCAGCCAACCGATCACCGGCATCCATTTCGACGGCGGTTACGCCGAGGCGATGCTCGCCGATCAGCATGGCCTCGTCGCGATTCCCGAGGAGTTCGGCTCGGTCGACGCGGCGCCGTTGCTCTGCGCTGGCGTCACGACCTTCAATGCGTTGCGCAAGTCGCCGGCGCGGCAGGGCGAGCTGGTCGCGATCCAGGGCGTCGGCGGGCTTGGGCATCTCGGGATCCAGTTCGCCCGGCACATGGGCTATCGCACCGTGGCGATCGCGCGCGGCGCGGGCAAGGAGGCGATGGCGCGGGAGCTGGGCGCCCACCACTACATCGACAGTGAGGCGCAAGCGCCGGCGAAGGCCCTCCAGGCGCTCGGAGGCGCGAGCGTCATCGTCGCCACCGCCGCCAGTCCGGCGAGCATGGGGCCCCTGCTGGGGGGGTTGAAGAGCCAGGGAAGGCTGGTGATCGTCGGCGCGGGCGCGGAGCCGCTGCAAGTCCCCGTCACCGAGCTGTTGTTCGGCGAGCGTTCCATTTCGGGCAGCAACACCGGCGCCCCGGTCGAGATCGAGGACATGCTGAACTTCAGCCTGCCGCGGGACATCCGCGCCCGGCTCGAGACCCTGCCGCTGGAGCGGGCGGCGGAAGGCTACGCCAAGATGATGCGCAACGAAGCGCGCTTCCGCATGGTGCTGACCACCGGCGTCAAGTGAAGACAAACAAGGTCCGCGACGGCGAATCGCCGGCGGATGAAACACGGCAATTCGAAGGAGCCGACATCATGAGCCAGAATGGATTACAGTTCACGGACACCCGCTTGGGTCGTCTGGCGTATCGCGTCGATGGACAGCGAGGCGGCGTTCCTCCACTCGTTCTCTTGCAGCGTTTCCGGGGACGCTCGATGACTGGGATCCGGCGTTCATCTCCGCGCTCGCGGCCCACCGGCAGGTGATCCGGTTCGACAACGCGGGCATTGGCGGCTCCAGCGGCCAGGTGCCGGACAGCATCGAGGGGATGGCCGAGGTGGCGGCCGCGTTCATCGATGCGCTGGCGCTCACGAAGGTCGACCTGCTCGGTTGGTCGTTGGGAGGGACGGTCGCGCAGCAGGTCGCGCTCGACCGTCCCCAGCTCGTGCGTCGGCTGGTGATCGCGGGCTCGAGTCCGGGCGGGATCTCGGACGGCCCGCAGGCGCACCCCCGGGTGCCCGAGGTCATGACCCGGCCCGTCAACGGCGAGGAGGATTTCCTGTTCCTGTTCTTCACCGAGACGGACACGGGCCGTGCGGCGGGGAAGGCCTCCCTGGCCCGACTGGGTGCCCTCCAGGACAAGGTGCCGGCCGTCACGAAGGAGTCCTTCCTGCGTCAGGTCAAGGCCCTGACTCAATGGAAGGGCACGCGTGCGCGCCTCGGGGAACTCAAGCTGCCCATCCTGGTGGCCAATGGCACCTCGGATGTCATGCTCCCCGCGTATCGCTCCTACGTCATCTCCCAGGAAGCGCCCAACGCGAAGCTGATTCTCTACCCCGATGCCGGCCATGGGTTCCTCTTCCAGGACATCGAGGACTTCACCGGCCGGGTCACCCGGTTCCTGGCCTGAGAATCACCACTTGGGGCCCGGCCCGGACCTGAGCGATGGTGGACGGGACGACTGACCGGTTCCGAGCCCTCCATGAGCGTCCCGCCCATCCCGTCTCCCCTGCGGCCACCCACCGCGAGACCTTCGGCTTGAGCCCGGTGTTTCCCTCCGGTGAACCCCGGGCTCGTCTGGCCCGGGAGTACCCGGGTCAGGGCTGAACAGAACGTGGCTCCGGAGTCTTTTCCTTGACGGGCATGTAGCACTTCCCTTGGTACTCGGCCGTGCTGGGAGGGCAGGGCGGAAGCTGCGCGTGTTGAACCCAGCACCCGCCTCGGATCTCCGTTTCTGTCACTGGGATACAGGGAGGCTTTTGTTGCCCTTTGAAAGGAGCGATTGGCATGGGGTACGCGATGACGGGGAAGGGGTTATCCCGCGCATCAATGAAGGCGAGAGGTTCTTCCATTGCCACCCGCGTCCTTGAACCAGGTTCGTGACGCATCTGCGACTCCTGGAGAGAGTGTGTCCAGAGGAAGAGCAGAACTCCTGCTGCCAGGGCCAGTCCCACCCCCGCGAGTCCCCAGTGCGCCACCCGGCGGCGACGCGGAAGGGTGAGCTTGAACTTGTGGTTGAGGTGGGCCCGCGCCGCCTTTCGGTCCTCGATGCTCGCCGAAGCTCCCGCGAGTCGGATGAACATCAAGGTCAGTTCGTGGAGGGCCGAGTCCTCCACCCCAGAATCGTTTTGGACTTCCATGATGTGCGCAGACGGATTCGCGTAGCTCGTGGCCCGGATGCTCCAGGCAAAGCGCGTGCCCCACGCCTCGTTCTCCGTTGGAAGTAGCACGAACGCGGGCGCGCCCGTCTCGACGTTGTGGGCCTCGTAGATGCGCCCGATCTCCGCTGGGATGTCCCGGTAGCGGTTGCCGACTTGATAGGGCCCGATCCGGCCGCCCTTCCATTCAGTATTATCTCTCATGTGTGCTCCTCATCTCTCGGGTCCTCCTACCTGAAATGTCGCGTGACTGTATAGACGTAAGGAGTCATGGGGGCGGGATTCTCTACACCGCGTAACCCGATCGGCATTTCCCGCGCTTGGGGCCTGGCCCGGACCTGAGCGATGGTGGCCGGGACGACCGACCGGTTCCGAGCCCTCCATGAGCGTCCCGCCCATCCCGTTTCCCCCCGAGGCCACCCACCGCGAGACCTTCGGTTCGTTGCCGGTGTTTCCCTCCGGAAGCCCCACGGATCGTCTGGCCCGGGCCCGGGAGTACCTGCGCGAGGCTCCTCCCGTGTCGAGGCCTTCCACCGCGGCGGCGCCGCGGGCCTGTCCACCAGCCGCCTGCTCGCCGCCGCCACCGACACGCTCGTCCAGGGCCTCTTCTCCGAACTGTCCGCCGAGCTCGACGCCCCTCCGGGCCTCGCCCTCGTGTCGCTCGGCTCCTACGGCCGCCGCGAGCTGTCCCCCACTCGGACCTGGATCTGCTCCTCTTGCGCCCCCCGGGCATCCCCGAGGCCGCCGCCGCGCCGCTCGCCCGCGCCTTCCCCACGCTCCTGTGGGACTTGAAGCGCGCCGTTGGCTGGAGCGCCCGCTCGCCCGAGGAATGCATCCGCGCCGCCGATGGCGACCAGACCATCCGCACCGCGCTGCTCGACGCGCGCTTGCTCACCGGTGACGCCGCCACCTTCGCGCTCTTCACCCAGAACGTCCTGCCCCGGCTGCTCACCCACCGCGCCGACGCCTACATCCAGGAGAAGGCCCAGGAGCTGCGCGCCCGCCGCGAGAAGTTTGGCGACTCCGTCTTCCTGCTCGAGCCCAACCTCAAGCAGGGGGAGGGGGGCTGCGCGATCTGGAGACGGCCCTGTGGATCGCCCGGGTGCGCTTCCACACGCGCGGCCTCACGGGCCTGCTCCAGCAGTCCATCCTCCCGGAGTCGGAGGTGGCGCGCCTCAAGGCCGCGCGCGACTTCCTCCTGCGCATCCGCCACCACCTGCACTTCCTGCGCGGACGCAAGGAGGACCGGCTCACCTTCGACTTGCAGGAAGAGGTGGCGCGCTTCCTCGGCTACCAGCAGGGGCCCGTGCTGCCCGTGGAAGCCTTCATGCGCGACGACTACCTCGCCGCCAGCGCCATCCGCCGGGCCGCCGACGCGCTCATCGCCCGCTGCGAGGAGCTGAGCGCCGCGCGCCGCGTCTCCTTCCGCCCGGGGCGCCGGTTGGGTCCCTTCCGCGTCTTCCACGGCAAGCTCACCGTGTCCGATCCCGCGCTGTTCACCCGCGAGCCCGCCTCGATGCTCGACTTCGTGCGCACCGCCGAGGAGCACGGCCTGCCGCTCTACTCGGGGGCCCGGGGACAGGCGCGGCAGGCCCTGCCCGCGCTGGTGGCCGCCCGCGCCACGCCCGCCGTCACCGCCGCCTTCAAGGCCCTCTTCGCCCGGCCCGGCACCCGGGGCGAGCTCCTCTTCGAGCTGCATGACCTGGGGCTGCTCGGCGCGGTGGTGCCCGAGTTCGGTCGCGTCACCGCCCACCACCAGCACGACCTGTACCACGTGTACACCGTCGACGTGCACACGCTCTTCGCCGTGCGCCGCCTCTACACCCTGCGCGCGGGAGACCTGGTGGCGCAGGAGCCCGAGCTGTCACGCGAGATGCGCGAGCTGACGGACCCGCTCCCGCTCTACCTGGGCATGCTCCTGCACGACGCGGGCAAGGGCATGGGGGGAGACCACTCGGAGAAGGGCCGCCTGTTGATGGTGGCGCTCGGCGAGCGGCTGGGCCTCACCGCGCGCCAGCGCGAGGTGGCCGAGTTCCTCGTGAAGGAGCACCTGGCGATGAGCCACACCGCGCAGCGCCGGGACCTGAGCGATCCGGCGCTCATCGCCGACTTCGCCCAGCGGGTGGGGGACGTGGAGAAGCTCACCTGTCTCTACCTGCTCACCTGGGCGGATATCAGCTCGGTGGGGCCGCGCATGTGGACGGCGTGGAAGGGGCAACTGCTGCGCGAGCTGTATGACAAGACGCGCGCGCACCTGGTGGGCCGGAGCGCGCCCACGGGTGGACCGCTCGTGCGCGAGCGCTTCCACGCGCGCTGGACCCGGGTGCTCGGCGAGGCGCGGGCCCGCGAGCTGGAAGGCAGCCTCCCGGAGCGCTACTTCCTCGGGACGGATCCCGCGCGCGCCACGCTCCATGGCCGGCTGCTCGCCCGGGCCGCGCGCCAGCCCCTGGCCGCCGCCTTGCGCCACCACCCGGACGCGGGCTCCAGCGAGCTCACCCTCGCGGCCCGGGACAGACCGGGTCTGCTCGCGCTGCTCGCCGGCGTGCTGTCCGCCCACCGCATCGACATCCTCTCCGCGCGCATCGTCTCCACCTCGGACGGGCTGGCGCTGGACGTGTTCGACGTGCGGCCTCCCCAGGGACAGCGCCTGGAGCGCTCGCGCTGGCGTCAGGCCCGGGCGGACCTCCTGCGGGTGCTCACCGGCGCGGCCTCCATCGAGGAGGTGCTGCGCCGGCGCCGCTCGGGCTCGCTGCCGCAGCGGCACCTGCCCCCCGTGGCGCCCCGGGTGACGGTGGACAACCGCGCCTCGCGGGACTTCTCCGTGGTGGACGTCCTGGCGCGCGATCGCGTGGGTCTGCTGCACGCCATCGCCTCGGCCCTCACGCGCTCGGGGGCGAGCATCGCCCTGGCCAAGGTGTCCACCGAGGCCCACCGCGCCATGGACTCGTTCTACGTCACGCGCGAGGGCTCCCGGGTGGAAGGAGCGGGGGAGGAGGCGGCCCTCGTGGACGCCATCACCGCCGCCCTCGAGGGCCTGGAGCACGAGGGCGCCGCCCCCCGGCCCTGAGCGTTCCCGGACGACTCCCGGTGCCCGTGGGGGACGGGAAGGCGAGCCCTCTCCGGGCCGCCCGCCCGAGTGTCCAGATTCCAAGCCAGGGCTCGCCGGGGCCGTTACCCCTGTCGTGATCGCCCGCCTGTGGGGGCCGAGGTGGGAGATCTATCGGGAATCCACAATGCGGGATGGTGTGTTCTCGACATTGAAGCGTCCAGGCGGACAGGCCGTAGTCTGGCGTGCACGGAGGGCTTGGGGGTTTAAGCCACTGAAATCATTGAGGTTTCAGGTGCTTCCCTCGGGTTGTGAACGGCTGGCGGAGTACAGAGCTTGCTTGCATCGGGGCGCCTCCGTCCCAAGTTTTCAAGCAAGGGGCACCCGCGTGGGGACGGGGCAACGCAGGAGGAGACGGACATGCAACAGGACAAGGACAACAAGGGCAGCATGACGGTGGCTGAGGCGGGGCGTAAGGGCGGAGAGACCGTGCGCAACGAGCGAGGCCGCGAGTTCTACGAGACCATCGGCCGCAAGGGCGGCGCGACGGTGAAGGCCGAGCGCGGCCGCTCGTTCTACGAGGAGATCGGCCGCAAGGGCGGCGAGACGGTCAAGGCCGAGCGTGGCGCCAAGTTCTACGAGGAGATCGGCAAGAAGGGCGGAGACCGGGTGAAGGCCACGCGGGGACCGAACTTCTACGAGGAGATTGGCCGCAAGGGTGGGCAGAAGGTGAAGAAGCTCATCGAGGAAGGCAAGCGCGCGGCGCGGGCGCTGCAAGAGGCCCAGGCGGGCGCGGCGGCGGCTCCAGCGGCCCCGGCGGCCCCGGCGGCCCCGGCGGCCGAGGAGGAGCGTGCGCCCGTGGCGGCCGAGGAAGCCACCCCGGAGCGCACGGAGTAGCGTGACGGGAGGGGCACGGACCGGATAGACACCCGAGCCGTGTACCTCTTGCTCGCTTTTCTCGACCATGTGGACCAGCCTGAACGAGCCATCCGGCGGTTCCGGGACTTTGGGATTCCCGAGCCGCTGGTCGTCCGGGCCCGGAGCGCCGCGGCCACGCTGTCGGCCGAGGTTCCCGTCTTCGCCGGCCTGCGTGGGCTCGCGCTGGGGGCGGACGAGGACAAGCTGATCCTCGTGAGTGTGCTGCAGTCGCTGCCCACCGAGGAGGTGGAGCGGCTGGTGCAGCGCGTGCAGTTGGAGATGGACGCGGATGATCCGCCCATGGGCCGGCTGGTGGCCCTGCCGGTGATCGGAGCGTCCTTGCATCGACGGGAGTGACGGCGCGCGTCCGGCGGTGTTAAGCACCCGGGCCGTGCAGGCCCTGCTCGTTCTTCTCGCCATCTCGGCGCTGTCGCTGCTGGCCTCCCACCGCCGGGTGCTGGAACCGAGCCATTCGCCGGTCCTGGTCCAGCTCGCCGCCAGTGGACTGCTCTTCCTCGCCCTGGGCGCGGTGTTGGGGCCGGATCTGGTGGGCTTGCTGTCCTGGAGCGACTTGAACTCGCTGCAGCCGCTGCTGTCCCTGGGCCTGGGGGTGGCGGGGATGAGCGTGGGGTTGGATCTGGAGCCGCGGCTGTTGAGACTGCTGCCGCGCGAGGTGTACGCGGCGGCGCTGGCGCACTCCGGGACGGCGTTGCTGTGGGTGGCGCTGCCGCTGGCCGGGCCCCTGCTGTTCACGCTGGGGCTGCCGCCGGGCAAGGCGGTGGGCGCGGCGGCGCTGCTGGGCGCGGCGGCGAGCCTGTCCTCGGGACACTTCGCGGTGCTGGGCTACCGCAGTGGCCGCATGGAGCGGCGCACGGGGCTGTCCGTGGCGCTGCTCACCATGTTGGACGATCTGGTGGGCCTGGGGGTGCTCATGGTGGCGCTCACCTTCGGCGCGGCGGCGCATCCCGGGGAGGGGTTGGGGCTGGTGGCGCTCGCGCTGCTCCTGGGGGTGGCGTGTGGCGGGCTGATCGCCATCCTCATGCAGGGGCTGAATGATCAGGGCGAGTTGATGGCGGTGCTGCTCGGCGGGGTGGCGCTGGTGTCCGGGGCGTCGGCCTACCTGCGCGTCTCCACGCTACTGACGGGGGTGGCGTGCGGGGCCACGCTGGCGCTGGTGGGCGGCCGGGCGGTGCGGGGGGCGGCGCGCGTGCTCGGCCGCTTCGAGCGGCCCGCGTACCTGCTGCTCATCTTCCTGGTGGGGGCGCACGTGCAGCCGCGAGACGTGCTCGCGTGGGCGCTGGTGCCGGCGTACCTGGGGCTGCGCTTTCTTGGCAAGGTGATGGGGGGCGCGTTCGCGCGGCACATCGCCGGGCAGACGCTGGCGCTGCCGCCGCGGCTGGGCTACGCGCTCATCGCCCAGGGCGGGCTCGCGTTGTGCCTGGTGGCGGAGTACCTGGTGTTGGTGCCCGGGCCCCTGTCGCAGCGGGTCTTCGACGTGGTGGTGGCGGGGGCGCTCATCAACGAGGTGCTCGGCCACTGGGCCTTCAGCCGGTGCTCCCGCCCGTTGGGATGAGGGGAGGGCCGCGATGAAGCCCGCGCTGATGCGCCTGTTGCTGTTGCTGGTGCTGCTGGCGGCGATCTCCCGGGCCCAGCTGTGGCGGGTGGACACGGGCACGCCGGTGGCGCTGGCCGCCGGGGCGCTGCTGTTGTGTGGCCTGTTCGCGGGCAAGGTGGCCAAGGGCGTGGGGTTGCCCCGGCTCACGGGCTACCTGCTGGTGGGCGTGGCGGTGGGGCCGTACGCGCTGGGCTTCATTCCCGGCGCGGGGGTGAAGGGGTTGGAGCTGGTCAAGGGGCTCGCGGTGAGCCTCATCGCGCTGGTGGCGGGCACGGAGCTGGAGTGGGGGCTCATCCGCCGGGTGGGCACCAAGGTGGTGACGCTGTGCTGCCCGGTGTGCGGCATCACCTTCCTGGTCATCTTCGGCGCGCTCCTGGCGCTCCGGCCGTGGCTGCCCTTCCTCGCGTCCATGACGCTGGCGCAGGCGCTGGCCGTCAGCGCGCTCATCTCCATGGTGGTGGTGTCCTTCTCGCCCACCGTCACCATCGCCATCGTGCAGGAGACGGCCGCGCGCGGCTCCTTCACCGAGTTCCTCATGGCGCTCGTCATCATCGGCGACCTGGTCGTCATGGTGGGCTTCGCCGTGGCGGCGGGCCGGCGCGGGCGAGCTTCGGCGGCGGGCTGGACGTGGCGGGACTCTTGACGGGGGTGGGGTGGGAGCTGTTCGGCTCCATGGCGGTGGGCGCCGTGCTGGCGCTGTGCCTGCTGCTGTACATGCGGCAGGTCAAGCGCGAGCTGCCCCTGTTCCTGGTGGGGCTGTGCTTCGCCTCGGCGGAGGCCGGCGCGCGCATGCACCTGTCTCCGCTCATGGTGTCGCTGTCGGCCGGAGCGCTCATCGTCAATCTGGATCCGCGCGAGGGCGAGCGCATCCACCACGCCATCCAACGCGCGGGCCTGCCCGTCTTCGCGCTCTTCTTCGCCGCGGCCGGCGCGGGGCTCAAGCTGGACACGCTCCTCATGGTGGGGCCGGCGGCGATGCTGCTCGTGGCCCTGCGCGCCGTGGCCATCTATGGCTCGTGCCGGCACTTCGCCCCGGCGGAGGATCCCCGGCTGCGGCAGAACCTGTGGATGGGACTCATCTCCCAGGCGGGCGTCACCTTCGGTCTCGCGGCGCTCGTCTCGCGCACCTTCCCCACCTTCGGCCCCCAGGTGGAGGTGCTCATCGTGGCGATGATCACCGCGCACGAACTCATCGGTCCCGTCCTCACCCGGCGGGCCATCCAGCGCAGCGGCGAGTCCCACGTGGACGAGTCGCCGGGCGCGGCCTAGCGGAGACACACCCCATGGCGCCAGTGGCACCCATCCTCGAGGTCAACGCGGAGCACCCCCAGCCCCGGCACGTGCAGCGCGCCGTGGACATCCTCTCCGCCGGCGGCGTCATCGCCTACCCCACGGACACCTACTACGGCCTCGGGTGCGATCTCGGCTCGAAGAAGGGGATTGAACGGCTGTACAAGCTCAAGGGGCGCGACCGGAAGAAGCCCCTGTCCATCCTGTGTCCGGATCTCTCGGACGTGGCGAAGTACGCGCACGTGAGCAACTTCGCCTACCGCACCATGAAGGGGCTGACGCCCGGCGCCTTCACCTTCATCCTCGAGGCCACGCGGCTCATGCCCGAGGTGATGATGTCCAAGCAGAAGCAGGTGGGCATCCGGGTGCCGGACTCGGAGCTGGCGCGTGCGCTGGCCGCCGGGCTGGGCCGCCCCCTCGTCACCACCTCGGCCACGGACCTCGAGGGCGAGCCGCTCACCGACGCGCGGAGCATCAAGGACGCGCTCGGCCACGGGTTGGATCTCATCCTCGATGGCGGGGTGACGCTGCTGGAGGCCAGCACGGTGGTGTCGCTCATCGGCGATCAGATCGAGGTGCTGCGCCAGGGCAAGGGCCAGCTGGACTGAGGGGCGCGGCATGGAAGCCTATCTGGATGCGTTCATCGCCTTCATCCGCGCGGAGCGGGGGCTGTCGGGCAAGACGGTGGATGCCTACGCGGCGGATCTGGCGGTGTACTTCGCGGAGCTCAAGCAGCGGGGCATCACCCAGCCCGAGCGCGTCACGGCCGAGGACATCCTGCGCCACCTGTCGGCGCTCAACGCCCGGGGGCTGTCGCGCCGCAGCCAGGCGCGGCACCGGCGGCCATCCGCGGCTTCCACCGCTTCCTGGTGGCCGAGAAGTACCTGGAGAAGGACGCCACCGAGGACATCGACACGCCGCGCTCGGCGCGCAAGCTGCCCGTCTTCCTCACCCTGGAGGAAGTGGAGCAGTTGCTCGCCGCGCCCGAGGAGCGCACCCCCGTGGGCCAGCGCGACAAGGCCATGCTGGAGGTGCTCTACGCCACGGGCCTGCGCGTGAGCGAGCTGGTGGGGCTGGGCATCAACGACATCCAGCTGAGCGCGGGCTACCCGGTGGCCAAGGGCAAGGGCTCCAAGGAGCGCATCGTCCCGGTGGGCTCCATCGCCGCGGAGAAGGTCCAGGCGTACCTGGAGGGCGCGCGGCCGGTGCTGCTGGGCAAGCACGAGTCCAAGGCGCTCTTCGTCACCCCCGGGAGACGGCTTCACCCGGCAGGGCTTCTGGAAGCTGCTCAAGCGCTACGCGCTCAAGGCCGGCATCCGCAAGCCGCTGTCGCCGCACAAGCTGCGCCACTCGTTCGCCACGCACCTGGTGGAGCGCGGCGCGGACCTGCGCGCGGTGCAGGCCATGCTGGGCCACGCGGACCGGCCACCACGCAGATCTACACCCACGTCAACAGCGCCCGTCTGCGCGCGGTGTATGACCATGCCCATCCCCGAGGGGATGACGTACGTGGACGGGGCGGCGGAAGCATGGGTGGCAAGGCGCCCGCGCGCAGACCCGCCCGGAAGACGTAGTCCCCCGGGTCAGGGCACGGGCACGCGGTCGCCGAGCTTCTCGCGGCGGATGAGCAGCAGCTCGCGCAGGATGATCTGCCCGGTCGCCATCAGCGGCACCGCCATCACCGCGCCGATGATGCCGGCGAGCTCCCCGAAGAAGACCACCGCGAACAGGGTGAGCAACGGGTTGACGTGCACCGTGCGCCGGAAGATGAGGGGCGCGAGCACGTTGCCCTCCGTCACCCCGTAGAGGACGAAGTAGACGAAGACGAGCAGGGCCTTCCAGGCGCCCGCCGTGGCGAGCGTCAGCAGGGTGACGAAGCCGCCCGCGACGATGGGCCCCGCGTAGGGCACGAGGCTGGAGAAGCCGCTCGCGATGCCCAGGGGCAGGAAGAAGGGCATGCCGAGCAGGGCCAGGCACGTGGAGGTCAGCAGGGCGTTGATGCTGCAGATGAGGGTGAGGCCGCTCAGGTAGCCGCCCGTGGCTCTGTACACCTTGTCCAGGACCCGCTCGTAGCGGGGCCGGCGCTCGGGCAGGGCCTGCGAGAGGATCCGCTGGACGAGCCCCGGGCCGAAGACGAGCATGAACACCATCAGGAAGACGACGGTGATGGTCGCGCCCACCAGGCTGAAGGCTCCGGTGACGGCGGAGAGCAGGGAGGCAGCGCGCCCGAGGCCAGCCCGGCGGGGCCCTGCTCCTTGGGTTGGAGCTGAGCCACGACGTTGAAGCGCTGATCCACCAGCTTGAACAACCGCGAGGTGCGCACCTTCTCGACGAGCTCCGGGGCCTCGTTGGCCAGCGCCTCGCCCTGGGTGATGGCGGCCGGAATGACGATCAGCGCGAGCGCCGACAGGACGACCAGCAACGCGGCGAGCACCACGGCGATGGCGGACCTCCGTTTGAACCGCGCGCGTTGGACGAGCAGGCTCACCAGGTGATCCAACGCCATGGCGAACAGGGCGGCGAGCCCCGTGAGGATGAGCGCCGCCTCCGTCTTGACGATGAGCACCGCGAGAACGGCCACCGACAGCACGGCGAAGCAGACGGTGAACGCGGTCTTGAGGGTGACTTGCGACGGTTGTCCAACCGACGACTCGATGTCCGCGTCCGCCACGTGTGCCAACCCCCTCGCCCCAACACTTCCCCAGTCCCCAGGATGTGTCCGGACTCGGGCGGCGGCAACGGCCGCCCGTCCGCCTGCCCGCCACCCGAGCATCCGCCCTCGTCACGTGGACGCGGCCCCCGCTCGTACCTGCCCTCAGGCCACCTTGGGGAAGTCCACCTCGGTGCCGGCGACCACGTTGAGGTAGTTGGTGAGCACGTTCTGCGCGACCGCGGTGATGACCTCGACGAGCTCCGCGTCCGTGAGGCCCGCCCGGCGAGCGGCGGCGAGCTGCCGGGCCGTGTCCGCGCCATGCGTGCGCACGATGGCCAGCGCCAGGTCGAGGATGGCCTGCTCCCGCGGATTCGCCGCGCGGCCGGAGCGGAAACCGGCGAGTTCATCGGCCGGGACGCCCTGGAGCTTGCCGAGCGCCGTGTGCGCCGACAAGCAGTAGGTGCAGCGGTTGGCCTCGGCCACGGCGATGGCGATGGCCTCCTGCGTGCGCGCCGGCAGCGACGCCTTCCCCATCGCGCCGAAGTAGCCGGCCACCGCCTCGAGCGCCGCGGGCGAGTGGGCGAACGTCGCGAACATCTTCGGTACGCCGCCGAACTTCACCTTGAGTGCCTCCAGCGTGGGCTTGGACGCCTCGGGGGTCGTGGCGGGGGAGACGGGGGCAATGGCGATCTGGGACATGGCGTTGCTCCTGGAGGGAGAGGAGCCGGGGCCAGGAGGCCTCGGCCGGTCGAATGGTTTCGACTCGATACCAAATAGGAGCCTGGGGTTTTCTTGTCAAGAAGGTTTGGTGTCGATACCTTCCTGTCCATGAGTGCCGGATCCCTGTACACGCTGCTCGAGCGCATCACGAACCTGCTGCGCAACGAGGAGCGCGCCGTGGGGCAGGAGCATGGGCTGCAACCGGTGCACCTGCAGGCGTTGCACTACCTCTCGGTGTGCAACCGCTACAGCAACACACCCGCGGGGCTCACGGAGTACCTGGGCCTCACCAAGGGGACGGTGTCGCAGACGATTGCGTTGCTGGAGGGCAAGGGGCTGGTCGAGAAGGAGAGCAGCAGCACGGATCGCCGCGTCACCCATCTCCACCTGACGGAGGAAGGCCGAGCCCTGCTGGGGGCGCTGCTGCCACCCGCGCTCTTCCGCCGTACCCTCGAGGAGCTGCCGGACGGTGGCAGCGGGCTGGAGACCTCGCTGACGGGCCTGCTCCGGGCCCTGCTGGTCGCGCACGGCCAGCCGAGCTTCGGGGTGTGTGCCTCCTGCCGCCACTTCCAGCGGGAGGCGCCGGGACGTTTCCGCTGCGGGTTGACGCAGGAGCCGCTCAGCCGAGCGGACAGCGCGCTGCTGTGCCGGGAGCACTCGGCCCCGGACGTGTCGGCGTCCTGAGCTCGTCCGGAGATGTTGGCACTCATCCTTCGACAGGGTCCCCGTCCCCCCTTGGCGAGGCCCTACGTGAAGCGCGCCGCCATTCACTCCCTGGCGCTCGGCTTCGGACCAGTATCCGGTGATTGTGGCTCTAGACCTCAAGGTCCGCCGCTGATAAGTCGGGGGGTACTTCCATGAGCAATGCCCTGCTCTCCACATTCGCGTGGTTGGAAACCGATCTGGTGTTGCTAATGGGCTTCTGCATCCAGGCACTCCTGTCTGTCCTCTCCTGGCCGTTCGACAAGCGCAAGGTGGTGGTGGGGTGCGCCCCCGAGGGTACGCGTTCGAAGAACGACGAGCTGTTGACATTCAAGGACGGGGCGTTTCGGTTGGCCATCGAGGCGGGGGCGGACGTGCTGCCGCTGGCGATGAGCGGCACGCGCCGAGCGCTGACCACGCACTCCTGGCGCTTCGCCACCGCGCGCTCTCTTCTCACCATGGGCACGCCCATCTCCACCCAGGGCATGACGCTCGCGGACCTGGAGCGGCGCAAGGTCAGACGCGCGAGCAGTTCCCCTCACTGCGCGCGCAGCTCTGGTCGCTCACCAGCGCCGGCGAGCCCCCGAGGGCGAGTACCTCAAGCACGACGAGCCGCGCTGAGGAGCAGCTGACGCCCTTCACCACCATCTCCTATGGGAGATTTTCCGATATTCCCACTCAATTTTCACTGACACCCAAAAACGAGTTCGAAATGTCCAGCCTGAAAGTCAATCAAATCCGGAATCGTCTAAAAGCTTTGTTTGAGTCGCACCTGGAGTTGAAGGATATCTCGCAAACCGACTCTGAGCGTGAAAACAAGGTACTTAGTCGTTGCTTAGCCGCGTTCGCTATTTACCACTTGGCCGGATGCAGCGAGCAAGCGGCAGCTCAGTCGGTTACCGACGGCGCAGATGATAATGGCCTGGATGCTGTCTATTATGACAGCACAGATAAGTCCATTTTGGTTGTGCAATCGAAATGGATAAACAAAGGAGCCGGAGAGCCTGAAGCAAAGGATATTGGCACTTTTCTTGATGGGGTCAAAGATCTGGTCGAGCAGAATATTGACAATTTTCATCCCAGATTGTCGGCAGTCCTCGACGATGTCTGCCTCAAGCTAAACACACCAGGCACCTCTGTTCGGCTCGTCGTCGCCACAACCGGAGCCAGTTCGCTCGCAAAGCACTCAACAACAAAAATCAACAAGTTTTTGAAGGAACTCAACGGAGACGAGACAGACAAGATAGCGAGCAGTGCTGTTCTCGGATTAAGTGAAGTTTATAGTGGTCTTGCCAGCGACTCTCGGCATAAGTCGGTCGGGCTGAACGTAACTATTGAGAACTGGTCACACATCCATGAACCACACCCTGCATACTATGGAACCGTGGACGGCCAGCAACTCAAAGCATGGTGGGTCGATCATGGTAAGCATATATTGGCCGCAAATATACGCCACGCACTAGGAGATACTGAGGTAAACACTCAAATAAAACTGACTGCAACGCAAAATCCGGATCGTTTTTGGTATTTCAACAATGGCATAACGCTTATCGCGGAGGAGATAGCGAAAGCTCCCGCAAACACAGCATCCCGATCCTTTTACTACAGTTGGACATTTTTAAGTGGACAGAGGAATGGCCCTCCCCCCTGCTGCCGTAACAAGCTGCCGTCCTCCGTTTGGCGTGAACCCATGACTCGGACCTCCTCTCCTCTGAGATAATACGGCCCCAGCGCAACGCAACTGCGGAGGTGGGGTGGAGGGCCCCACTTGTCTGGTGGGGAGCCAGGAGAGAAAGCGAAACGAAGGCAAGGGTGACGCCGGAGGTGGCGTGGTTATAACCCATGGGAGAAGTCACCTTCACCTGGGGGCCGCCATGTCGAGCCGCGCTGTCGTCTCGGACCACAACGAAACGGTTTTCGTCAGGAAATGGGAAGAGGAGTGGCGCCGCGTACAGGCGTGGGTCCAGCCCCACTTCGCGCGTCCGGAGACACGCACCTCGGCGGAGTCGCTGTTGCAAGGATTGCTGGCACGAGTCGAGCGCAAGAACTCCTGGGGCTTGAGTGAGGAGGTGGGCCGGGAGACGCCCTACGCTTTTCAACACCTGCTCAATGGGGCCCAGTGGGACGAAGACGCGCTCCGGGACGACGTGTTGTCGTATGCCCGAGAGCGGCTGGGAGAGGGGGAATATTGGCCGTGGATGAGACCGGCTTCTTGAAGAAGGGGGACAAGTCCGCGGGAGTCGCACGGCAGTACAGCGGCACGGCGGGCCGGGTGGAGAATTGCCAGATAGGCGTCTTCCTGGCCTATGTCACCGATAAGGGACACACGCTGGTGGACCGTGAGCTGTACCTCCCCAAGGAATGGCTTGAGGAGCCGGAGCGCGGTCGCCGGGCAGGAATTCCCCGGGAGTGGGATTCCAGACCAAGCCTGAGCTGGCGCGAGTCATGCTCCAGCGGGCGCTGGACACTGGACTCCGACCGAAGTGGGTGGTGGGAGATGAGGTGTATGGCCGGGATGGAGAGTTGCGACGGTTTCTGGAGAGCCAGTCGCAACCGTATGTGCTGGCGGTGGCCTCCAATACCTACGCCTGGCACGGGGAGGCTCACGTGACGGCGGGCGAGGTATTGAAGGAGGTGAAGACACCCGAATGGACGCGGCTGTCGGCGGGAGCCGGAGCCAAGGGACCGCGGCTGTATGACTGGGCGCGAGTCCAGCTCAATTCTCCGGCGAGGAACCAAGCGCGATGGTTTCTCTTCCGCCGCGGCCTGTCGGAGGATTCCGACGTGGCCTTCTACCGGTGCATGCACCGGCCACGACGTCGCTGGCGGCCCTGGTGGAAGCGGCTGGTAAACGCTGGCCGGTAGAGGAATGTTTCGAGTCGGCCAAGGGGGAGGTGGGACTGGACGACTATGAAGTGAGGCGGTGGCGAGGGTGGTACCGCCACATGACGTTGTGCCCGGTGGCCCATGCATTCCTGGCCGCCGCGCGCGTCACGGCCAATGAACCCGAGGAGGAGACAAAAGTCCCAAAACGTCTGGGCCCGCCGCACCGAAGAAGTCGCATGGGCGCGTTTCGACGGCGGCGAGGCCTGTCCTCATCCGCTTCAGTCTTCAGGAAGTGAGACGTCTGTTGTGGAAACTCGCCCGGTGGGTGGTACGACCCACGTTGGACTTCATCCTGCGGTGGAGCCGCTGGCGGCGCCACCATCAGGCCGTCGCCAAACTCTGCCACTATCGTCGCAAAGCCCCCAGAATTCACGTCCAACTGTAGTACTTTGGGGTGTTCTTGCTCAAAGGCGCATCCGTGGTCAACGGGGCCCAAACCATAAGCAGCATTGGAAGAGTCGCTGACGACACGGCGCTAAGCCGGGTTCGCGTTCCAATACGTGTAATTTCCCTTCAGGGCGCGAGCGAAGAGTTTGGCAGGGAAGTGACTCGAAGCAACAATCTTCAAAACCGCGTTGAAGGACGAGACTTTGTAGCACAAGATCCAGAACAAGAGCGTATTCGCCAGGAAATGGCCATGGAGGGGTACGAGTACCGCTTTGTGCGTGGCCAGAATGAGACTGTATCGAGTTCTTCCTGCGATCTACTTGAAGTTACGACGGCGCTTGCCTGTGCCTCCGGCGATCTGAGTTTGGCAGTTCAAGCCAAAAGCGGTATCGGTCAGTTTTTTGTCGACCTTAAAAAGCTCCATACAAGGCGATTTTCAACAAAACCACAACTGGTGCTTACGCATTCAATGCCACATTGACACAGAAATGCATCGAGACGTGGATACAAAAAAAGATATCAGCTCTCTCCAAGAAAAGCGGACCAGAGTACGGTGTGCTGATTCATGGGAATAGGGTTCTGATTTCTGCGGTTATGAAGCGCTTTGGGAGTTCGAGCTTCAATCAGCCCATCGGTGATTTTGTGAAAAACGCATACAACCCGAAAAGCATTGAGGGTATTTGTGCCGATGTCTACAATAAGATGGTTGGAGAGGTTAAAGCCAATTTCTCCAATAAATTTCTAGGCGTCCTCTTCAAGAATCTCGACAACAGCAAGCAAGTGTTTGATGCGGCCGTGAAATAGATTGATGATCTGTGGTTTTTTGTTTGATCATGTGCACGGCATGATGCCAGACTCGGAGGAGTAACTGGTGGTGTAGCGCAGGTAAGAGAAGGCTCCGACAAAGTACGCCCTCCAGGAAGGATGCCAGACGATCCGTAGGAGTTCCGGCTTCGCGGATTGTGTTTGAGCCACCGCGCGTCTCTCGCGCATTGCGAGCACTGCGGTGACGCCGATCCGCACGACACTTGCGGCTGCCCCCCGCAGGTGCCCGGTCTGGCCATGTTCTCTCCTCGCTCGCTCAGTCTTCACCCAGGGGGCTTCGGGAGCCGGGAGGGGTGCCTCGCCCTCGAAAGGGTAGCTGAAAGCCTTGGGCACGTAGCCCGTCAACCGGTGGGCGAACAGCATGGGGCCGACCACGAGGCGTGGGCCCAGGAGTGGCACACCGTGCAGTACCCGCCTCAGCCGATCCGTCGGCTCGTCCTTCCGGGTACCCAGGTGGTGCTCGAACCAGCGGGCGGACAGTGGTCCTTGCGCTGTTGTCTATATACCCGAGCCGCGCCGGACGAGGAGACTGCCGGTTCAGATGACGTAGCCGAGCAGCGTCACGGGGAACAGAAGAACGCTGAGGGATGTAGAAGACGCCAGCCGCGATGAGAGGGTGCATGTCATCGGATCCTTTCCGGATCCGAGCCCCCAATTCGAGGCTCATGCCAGAATGGCGACCTCCGCTCGCTCGCCCGCTCCTACGAATAATCTACACCCCATTTGATGATCCTCAGTCAGTCTTCTACGGCGGAGGTGCCGTCGGGATGGGAGTTGCCTCGGTCGATGGATAGAGTGACGGACCGAGCTATTGCCAGGAGGGGGCCGAGGATGTCCTGGAGGGTCGACATGAGAAAGCAACTCATCTGTCTCATTCTGGCTGGCGCGATTCCCACGCTCGTCAGCTGCGCCAACACAGGTGCCGGGAACTCCACACAACGCCCCCGGAGCTGGCAGGATTTCATGCAGGCCCATATCGAGCAGAGCTTTCGGGCCAATCCGCCGTTCGCCGTCGTGCAGGGGCGCCATGAATTCGATGGTCAGCTTCCGGATTGGAGCGAAGAGGGGCTGAACGCCGAGAAGGCTCGCCTCGGGAACGCGATCGCGGTCGCCGAGGCTTTCGACCCGGCCACCTTGACGGCTGAACAGCGGTTCGAGCGCGACTATCTGATCGCCAGGGCGAGGAGCGATCTCTTCTGGCTCGACGTCGCGGACCAGCCGCATCTGAACCCGGCCTATTACATGAACAATGGCCTCGATCCGTCCGTCTATGTGACCCGGCCCTATGCACCGCCGGAAACCCGGATGCGCGCCTTCATCCGCTACCTCGACAACATCCCTCGGGCCACCGCACGGATACGGGCCAATCTCAGGACACCGCTGCCGCTGAGCTTCATCGATTATGGAAAGGCAACCTTCGCAGGCTTCGCGAGCTATTATCCGACGGACGGGCGGGCGGCCTTCGCCCAGGTCAACGACGCCGCGCTCCAGGCCGAGCTGGACCGCGCGGCGTCTGCGGCCGCCAAGGCGATGACCGACCTCGCCGACTGGCTGGAAGCCCAGCGGCCGCGGGCGACGCAGGACTTCATGCTCGGGGCCGACAAGTTCGCTCGAATGGTACGCGATACCGAAATGGTCGACGTGCCCCTCTCCGAGCTCGAACGTATCGGGAGCGAGGATCTGCGGCGCAACCAGCAGGCGCTGCTCGAGGCCTGCGGCCAATATGCTCCGGGCGCGACGATTCCGGCGTGCATGGAGAAGATGAACGCGAACAAGCCCGAAGGCGGGGTCGTCCAGGGCGCCCGCGATCAGCTGGCGGGGCTCAAGAGCTTCATCCTGGAGAAGGATCTCGTCACCATCCCCGGTACCGAGGAAGCCCAGGTCGAGGAGGCACCGCCCTACAACCGGCAGAACTTCGCCTATATCGACATTCCGGGACCCTATGAGCAGGGCCTGCCCAGCGTCTATTATATCGCGCCGCCAGACCCGAGCTGGCCGCCCGAGGTTCAGGCCGGCTTCGTTCCCGGCAAGGCCGACCTTCTGTTCACCTCGGTGCACGAGGTCTGGCCCGGCCACTTCCTCAGCTTCCTCCACTCCAATCGTTCGTCCTTCACCTTCGGCAAGGTCTTCGTGGGTTATGCCTTCGCCGAGGGCTGGGCCCATTATGCCGAGGAGATGATGTGGGAGGCGGGGCTCGGCAACGGGGATCCCGAAACACATATCGGGCAGCTTTCCAATGCGCTGCTCCGCAACTGTCGCTACCTCTCGGCCATCGGCATGCATACGGGCCACATGACCATGGAGCAGTCGCTGCGGATGTTCCGCGACCAATGCTACCAGGACGAAGGCAATGCCCGGCAGCAGGCGGCGCGCGGCACCTATGATCCCGCCTATCTCAACTACACGATGGGCAAGCTGATGATCCGCAGACTTCGCGACGACTGGACCGCCACGCGCGGCGGTCGCGCGGCATGGAAGCAGTTCCACGATCAGTTTCTGAGCTATGGCGGCCCGCCAATTCCTCTCGTCCGCCAGCAGATGATGGGCGACGAGGCCCGGGCGGTGTTTTGACTTCGGACAACCTGGGAGTTGCCTTCTCGAACATCCGGGGCCTCGCCATCGGCACCTCGGGCTCCGCCGCGTCTATCCCAAGAGCGGAGCCCCCGTGTTCGTGACGGCCAGGAACCAGAGCCGCGTGTGTCCGGGTCCCGGTGGTCGGGCTCAAGTACTCACCTGCCCGGGGGCAACGCGGTCCTGTACTTCCGCCAGGGTCGCGTCGGCCGGACTCCTTGCGCCTGCTTGCCTGCTAACCGTGGCACTACCGGCGACCTCGACGGAGTAGGCGGTGCGGCTCTCGGCGCGATTCATCTCGGGCCACGAGGAGGCACGAATCACGCCAGCCCGCTCGGTCTCCGAGCTGACGCAGTCCCAGCCGGAGATCGTCACGCTCGTGCGCATCAACTGATTCCGGCCACATTCCTGGATGCGTCGCGAAATCGACACCTGGTATGGGTGGGGCGAGGACCGAGGCGGCGTCAGTAGGTCCGGTAGTAGATCAACTGGCCGGCCTCTCCCGGCTTCGCGCCCTCGCTGGGAAGGAACAGGCTGATGGCGATGGCCCTCTGTCCGTTCGGCGCGGTCAAGGCGGTGAAAGAGGGATTGGCGAACGCCGTGCTGCCCTTGTCGGTGTGTATGTTCAGCGGCTCGGCGTTTCCCGTCTGGTGGTCGAAGATGAAGACACGCCAGGAGCCGAAGTCGTTCTTGGTGTACTGCCCTTCCATGAGACCATAGACATTTTGCTTGTAGTGCAGGGCATCCCTGTCGCCGATGTTGCCCCCGACCCCCCAGTACAACAAGGCGTTGTCCACGTTGTTCTGGGCGCTCGTGCTCCAGGAATTGAAGTTCGTCAACCGTCCGAGCTGCTGCCGGTCCCGGTCGCAGTTCCAGTAGTAGTGGCCGCCCACGTCGATGGTCGAGTGGTCGACGTCGGGGTTGAATTGCACCGAGTAGAGGTTGGGCGTTCCCTCCGCGCAGGAGGACAGGGTGCGCGACGTGTCGAAGCTGCGCGAGACCACGCCGTTGAGCAAGTCACCGCGGTTCGCGTAGTAACGGAACGCGATGTGATTGCTCGGCTCCTGCTCCCAGGCGAGCACGTAGGAGCCATTGGGCATGGCCCGAATGTCGGGCTGAGAGGCGTACATGGCAAGCTCCCGGCGGAAGGTCCAGTTGATGAGATCGCTGGAGGTGGCCACGCTGACGCGCGGGGTTCCACTGAGATAGGTATGGTAGACGGCCAGGTAGTCACCGGCGGGATCCTTGATGAGCTTGGCGGTGTCCATGGAACGGCCCGCGCTGTCCGTCGCTCCGTATCGGCGAGCATTCGCCTGGGTGACGTTCTCGACGAGGACGCGCAACTCGGCCCGTTGCGCGTCCGACGGCGCCGCGACCACCCCCGTGGAAGAACCCACGCCCGCCAGGAATGAGATGCCGAAGAGCAGAGTCCGCGCTCGTCGATGACCAGTCAATGACATGAATGCCTCGCTGATGATGTGAGAGTCATGAATTTGACATGGGGTTGTTATAACTTCAAATCGAATCAAGACCTCGATGCGATTTCTGGTTTCTTGTTATTTGAGGGTTGCGCTGGCTGGTGTTGA
This sequence comes from Cystobacter fuscus, assembly GCA_049060065.1. Taxonomy (GTDB): domain Bacteria; phylum Myxococcota; class Myxococcia; order Myxococcales; family Myxococcaceae; genus Cystobacter; species Cystobacter fuscus_B. Next base: position 4,342,878 of record JBMEQP010000002.1, on the reverse strand, counting down.
GTCCGAAGCCTTCATCTTCAACACCCTCTGAGAAAGGCACGCGGTCCCGTTCGGCCGGGCATCAGCCCGCGAGGTCGAGTCCCTGCGCGCGCGCTACCCCCGCCAGGGGCGCACCTCTGGTGGCGGGAGGGAGCTGCTCTACCTCCAGCCCTGAGCCGTCGGACAGCCCTGAGCCGTCGGATGGATGCCCGGGGCTTCGCTATCGAGGCCTCGGGCCACCTCCCTCGGGAAGGCCCTGGCACAACCCGCCAGGGCGGAAAAAGGTGCTCGCGGCGCAAATTGGGATTGACGGAGGGGGCCGTATTCCCGGAAAATCACGGGTCTTCCCTCACTTGTTCGGAAAAACCGTGGCCAAAGTCCTGATCGTGAAGTGCAGCAAGGATGACTCGGACGGCGAGATGGCGCAGATGGCCAACTCGATAGAAAAGTTCCTGAACAAAAAGGGCGACACGGTCACGGTTGTGGACATCGAAAAACTGCCCGTGCATGCGGACAAGCTGAACACCTACAGCGCCCATTCGCAGATCATCTTCACGGGACATTCCCGCTTCTTCGAGAACGCCACGCAGTGGAGCGTGAAGAAGTATGTCTGCAGGCCGCTCGATGATCGCCGCGTGGGCGGCTTCACGGCCGACCAGATCGCCATCGTGGTCGCGAACATGGTCAAGCACGCGAAGATCACGGACTTCATGTTCTGCTGCTGTGAGATCGCCAGCAACATTCACACCCAGGAACGCGAAGATCACGGCTCCCGGTGGGAGACCGTGGACCTTCCTTCCAACAACCTCATCGAGATGACCCGCCGACAGCCGAATGGGGAGAATCAGGTGAGTCTCCTCGTCTGGATCGGCGCGCTCGTGCGCAAGCGGCTCAAGGACATTCCCTGGCGCGGGAACTTGACGCTCAGCGGACTCAACGGGGTCGGGTACATCGTCGAGGACAACCCGGAGTTCCTGACCTTCAGCCAGGAATACCTCAACAAATTCCGGACCATCCTCAACCGCCGGGCGAAATCCACGACCATGAAGAAGGATGACGTGTTCCTGAACGATTACGTGCTGGACCCCACCAAGAAGAGCTCCACCCACGTCCTCTCCTTCAACGTCAAGGTGACCTGAAGGAGAGGGACGCTGGCGGGTGCCGGAGCCGGGCTGCTCCAGCGTGAATCGCCGTTGTTGGCCTGGGCCTCCTTGCCGACGGGATTCGAATCAGTCGAAGGCGACGCACGAGGGCGAGTCGATGCGCAGCACGGACTCCTGGTGGAAGCGCTGCTTGTACTCCTCGCGGATGGTGTTGATGTCCGCCGAGCGCGCGGCGCTGCCATCGTGGAGCAACAGGATGACCTTGCTGTGCTCCTGGACGAGGTTGCCGTTGTCCATGAGGTATTGACCATCGGCGTCGTACACGGTCAGCCCGTCCTTGAAGCGGGGGGTGACCACGGTGTCGACGAAGGCGTTGAACTCGGCGTTGGTGACGGGCACGTCGTTTGCCCGATCCATGCCGAAGAACAGCTCCGTGCGGTACTGCGCCGAGCCCACGAGGCAGGCGCTCTCGGGCACGCCACCACAAGCGGAGAGGCTCAGGCCCAGGGCGAGCACCAGGACAGGGGACAGGCGCGAGACGGTGGCGAGGGACATGCTTCGGACTCCTGAGGAGGGGAGGAATGGGCTTTATTCCAGGGCCGGGGGCGGCGTCACCCGCCCAGGAGAGGTTTCCCATGTCGGATTCATCACGCAGGTGGTTCTTGACCCAGAGTGTGCTGGGGGTGGCGGGCGCGGTGGTGGCGGGTCGGGCGGAGGCGGCGCCTCCCGACGCGGGAACGGGCGTCCCGGCCCCGGCGGGCTCTCCGCCCGCGTTCGGCACCGCCCCGTCCGTGGGACCAGAGGTGAACGCGGCCACCTTCGAGGAGGCCAGCAAGTTGATGCGCGTCACCCTGACGCCGGCCGAGCGCGCGCAGGCGGCGGGCAACTGGCGCGAGATGATGGCGCCGTTGCTCGAGCGGCGCACGGGGCCTCGCCGGGTGGAGCTGGAGCCGTCGCTGGCCCCCGCGACGCGGTGGGATCCGTCGCTGCCGGGGGTGAAGACCGTGCCCTCGCGCAACCGCTTCGTCCGGAGCAAGGCCTCGGGGGCGCCGCTGCCCCAGAAGGACGAGGACATCGCCTTCGCGCCCGTGTCCCAGCTCTCGCGGTGGGTGGAGTCGCGTGCCCTGTCGTCCGAGCGGCTCACCAACATCTACCTGGAGCGCTCGCGGCGCTTCGATCCGAAGCTCCAGTGCGTCATCACGCTCACGCCGGAGCTGGCGCTCGAGCAGGCGCGGCGCGCGGACAAGGAGATCGCCGCGGGCCGGTACCGCGGTCCCCTGCATGGCATTCCCTGGGGGGCGAAGGATCTCGTCGACACGGCGGGCATCGCGACGACCTACGGCGCCGAGCCGTTCCGCAATCGGATTCCCACCACCGACGCGACCGTGGTGGACAGGCTGCACCGGGCGGGGGCGGTGCTCGTGGCGAAGCTGAGCCTGGGGGCGTTGGCGCTCAATGACATCTGGTTCGGGGGCGAGACGAAGAACCCCTGGGTGTTGGAGGAGGGCTCGTCGGGCAGCAGCGCGGGCCCGGGGTCGGCGACGGCGGCGGCGTGTGTGGGCTTCTCGCTGGGGAGCGAGACGGGAGGCAGCATCGTCTCGCCGTCGATGCGCTGCGGGGTGGCGGGGCTGCGGCCCACGCATGGCCGGGTGCCGCGCACCGGGGCGATGACGTTGAGCTGGACGCTCGACAAGCTGGGGCCGATGGCGCGAGGGGTGGAGGACACGCTGCTGGTGCTCTCGGTGCTCTCCGGCCCCGACGCGGGGGATGGGGCGAGCGTGCCCTCGCGGCTCGACTTCGACGCCACCGCGGGGGTGAAGGGGTTGCGCGTGGGGTACTTCCCCGCGTGGATGGAGCAGAGCCCGGCGACGGACGTGGATCGGGCGGCGCTCGAGACGCTCAAGGGGCTGGGGTTGACTCCCGTGGAGGTGAAGCTGCCCGACTGGCCGTATTCCTCGCTCAACGTCATTCTTTTCGCCGAGGCGGCGGCGGCGTTCGAGGAGCTCACGTTGGAGCATGGCGTGGACGCGCTGGCCATGCAGGTGCCCGACGCGTGGCCGAACCTCTTCCGGCAGTCGCGCTTCCTGTCGGCGGTGGACTTCGTGCAGGCGGATCGGTTGCGGCACAAGGTGGCTCGGGAGATGGCGCGCGTCATGGGGGAGGTGGATCTGCTGCTCGTGCCGTCATTGCGCGAGGAGATGCTCACCGTGTCGAACTTCACGGGCCACCCCTCGCTGACGTTGCGCACGGGCTTCGTCGAGGTGGAGCGGGCGCGGAGCGACTGGGCGCCCAATCCCTCGCGGCCACTGCCCACGTTCTCGCCCAAGCGCCGCGTGCCGCATGGGGTCACGTTGATTGGGCGGCTCTTCGACGAGGGGACGCTGGGCCGGGTGGGGATCGCGCTGGAGCGGGCCTCGGGTGTCGCGGGCGAGCGGCCCCCGGGGTTCTGAGAGGTCAGTGGATGCTTTTCACCAAGGTCTTCTCCTGGCCCATGCAATCTAAATGGCTTCTTCTGGCCGTCCCGATCGGCGCATTGCTATGCATCTCCTGCTCCGCCGCACCGCGAGTGACGCACGGATCATCAATGCGTCTCCCACCGCTGCACATCACTCCTTTCTTCCAGCCTTCGCTTTCATGGGGCCCACCTCCCGGTGCGCACTCGCGACTCAACCAGTCCTGTGGCGCTGCCTGCGCCGCCCCAGTTGGCCCGAGCACCGGAGAAATTGTCGCGCCGACAGCGACTCGCCTCCGTCCGGTGGCAGAGAAAGCCGTACAAGCCATCAAGGCCGCCGAGGGTCTACTGCGCCTCGAACGCGCCCTCACCGGAGCGGAGTTGGACCGCCTTGAAGGCATTCTCAAGGAGTGCGTGTCACAGGCTCACGCGGACATCAACAAGGACTACCAGCAGCAGGACGGAGGCTTCAAATTCAAGAATGGGAAGTTTCCGAGTGATGCCGAGTGTAACCGAGCCATGGGCTTCACCGAGTCCGGCGACCCCATCACGATGGCCCAGCAGCTTGGCACCTTGAAACATGCTGCCGCCTTCGCCTGCCTCAAAACACGCCTCTCGAAGGAGTTTGGTGACAATTTCTCTATAGAGCCCCGCTATAAGGGAAAAGCTGATTCCAGTGGCATCACTCTCACGACAGACGGGCCAGGGTCCCTCGTTCCCGATGTCGTGGTCCATGCGACCCGGAACGCCACCGACATACAATGCGTCTACGAATTCAAGTTTCCCTGTCACGAAAGCCGCAGGCTCAGTCCCATCACCTCTTCTGGTGTGAAAGAGCAGTTGAAGGGATACCAGCGCCTGACAAGAAGATGTCCTGTGGCGCTCATTACTCCCGGCGGACTCTGGCAATGGGGCATTGATTGATGACAGGCCAATACCCCCGGCTTCGCCTTCGTGGCATTCCCCCGGGCCCATGGATGCTCCATGAGGAAGAGCCTCCGCGCCAGCGGCGGCAACTGCTAGCACGTGAAGTCGTGCGCATCGTCTTCTACATGCCACACGACCATCCTGAACTCTCTCTCGGCGTGAGCCACGCCATTGATAGCTACATTCGCGCGGTGGGCCAAGGTCCCCGGACCATCAATTACGTCTACTTCTCTCATGACGAGGGCATGCGCCTGGAGGAGGAGCAGTGGAGTTGGGTTCGCCGTCTCCTGGAGACGACGAAGCGCCGCTCATTCCCTGCTGATTACGAACCCTGGGAGCGGAGAGAAATCCAGAAGCAGGGTTTTGAGCGAAGGCTTCGCTTCACTGGGGGAGAGGACAGCCAGAATGGCTACCAGCTTGAGTACCGGGCGCGCATCCCCTGGCGGCCCGCTCCAGAGCGAACGATGGCGAGCGTGCTCACGGCCACACTTCCCATCGAGTACCTCGAAGAGCATGACCCTGGTCGCGTGCGCCAGCTGGCCCTCGAGATGGCTTCCAAGCTGTCGTTCGCTTCCGGCCACGTAGGATTGGCTCTTGTGCTCGATTGGAGCCTTCGGCCCGCGGACAATGCCTTTCGCGCCCAGGTCCTGCGCTACCCGGGCATCGATCTGCGAGCGGCATGGCGCCACGAGCGGTGGATGGGCCTTCACGTGGATGGCGTTCATTGGCTCAACTTCCTCGGACCTCCCACGCTCACTCGACTCGGAGGCGCAACCGCCTTGAAATCCCGGCTGGACTCCGCCGGGACGACGGTGATGGAGCTAGACGAGCAGCGCGTCTTGGTCTCACTCGAGAGAGGCCGGAGGCGGGAGACCGGCCACCGGAATGAGTCTTCCCGCCTACCGCGAACTCGCCCGGATTCTGGAGCCCTGGCTCGAGCCGCTGTTCCTCGAGCCGTGCTGGGATTCTTCCGAGAGGGACCCCCGGTACACGGAGCTTGTCCTCACCGAGGAGGAGGCCCGGCGCTGGTGGCGCCGCTTCCTTGACTGAGACGCTCAGCCCAACACGATGATGGGAACCCCATACGGATCCGTCTTCGTGCGCCCTGGAGCCGCTCCCTCCTCCTGCTCGGGCCGCAGCCGGACGACGCCCGCGGCCATGAGCCGCCGCAGCGCCCGGTACGCCGCCAGCTCGCCCATGGCCGTGTTGCGCAGCACCTCGCGCACGCTCCGGCTGCCGCGCAGCTTCGAATACAGATACAAGTCGTCCGCCGTCAGCGAGGGCGGGGTGGGGCGGGGCAGGGGCTCGAAGAGCAGCCGCCCATCCAGCGCCAGCACCTCGTCCGCCAGCGCCACCATCAGCCGCACCTCCGCTTCCCGGTACAGCGCGTGCGCCTCGGGAATCGGCGCCCGCTCCAGCGCCTGGGCCGCCACCGCCACCGCCTCCTCGTACTGGCCCGCCTCCACCCGCCGGCGCGCCTGCTCCAAGAGCGCCGCCAGCGCCGCGGCCTCGTCCTGCCTCGGCCCCTGCGTCTGGCGCGGCAGCAGCGCGCCCCGCCGGTACAGCCGCAGCACCCAGCGCGCTCCGTGCACCGGCCCCTCGGGGCTCGCCGCCAGCAGCGCGCCCAGCGTCACGCCCTGCTCGGCCATGCACATCAGGTGCTCCTCCGCCGCCGACGCCGCCTCCAGCGCGAACTCCCGGCACACCCCGAACGTCGTCCCCGGCCCCGCGAAGAGCGTCCAGAACACCTTCCACTCGCGCTGCCGCGTCATCGCGTCCCGGTGCAGCTCCTTGAGCGCCATCCGCGGCAGCTCCACCGCCCGGCCCGGCGCCGGCAGCCCCGGCACGAACTCCACCTCCCCGGACTGCCACCCGTAGGAGTCGAACAGCGCCTCGCGCGCCTTGTGCTCCATCGCCTCGAGCAGCTGCGCGCTCCACCAGCCCCCGCTCCACCACGAAGGTGCCAAAGGGCACGCCCGCCGTCTCCGCCGCCTCGAAGGCCTGCGCCGCCCGCGGCGCGTCCAGGATGCGCATGCGCGCCAGCACACGGCCCAGGTGCTCCCGGGGCTCCGTCGAGCTCTCGCCCACCAGGTGCCCGTCCCGGAGGAAGAACTGCCGCCGCACCGCCCCCCGTTCCACCTTCAGCGTCCCCTCGAGCCCCGAGGCGTCGACGAACGCGGGCATCAACAGCGACAGCCCATAGCTGGCCAGGTTGCCCTTGAAGCGCTCCATGCCGTGGACTTCCTTCTTCGCGAGAGACGAGAGTGCCAGGGTAGCGGAACCCGGAGTTCTCCTCAACCCGTTGAATTCACACACCTTTTGATGTCGGCGCGAGGACGCACCAGCCACCCCTCCGTCTGGGCGGCGGGCAGGCTGGGGGGCGGGTTGCCCGTACCCGCAGGAAAGTTGCAGGGGGGCCAAGGGTGTGCGAACCAGGGCTGTCACCCCTTTCGATTATAGGCGTGGGAGTCATGCGGATTCTTTCGGGCGTGCAGTCCTCGGGTCGGTTGCACATCGGCAACTACTACGGCGCCATCCGGCAGTTCGTACAGCTGCAGGAGCAGGGCGAGGCCTACTTCTTCATCGCCAACTACCACTCGCTCACCACGCTCAGGGATCCCCGTCAGGCGGAGACCTACACGCGCGAGGCCGCCATGGCCTACCTGTCGCTCGGGTTGGATCCGAAGAAGGCGGTGCTCTTCCGCCAGAGCGACGTGCGCGAGGTGTTGGAGCTGTACTGGCTGCTCGGCACGGTGGTGCCCGTGGCCAACCTGGAACGTGCCACCAGCTACAAGGACAAGCTGGCCAAGGGCATCAGCGCCGACTTCGGCCTGTTCGCCTACCCGGTGCTCATGGCCGCCGACATCCTGCTCTACAGCCCGGACTTCGTGCCGGTGGGCAAGGATCAGATCCAGCACATCGAGTTCGCGCGCGACTGGGCGGTGAAGTTCAACCTCACCTACGTGCCGGGCTACGATCCGCAGGATCCGGACGGCAAGGAGAAGGGGCACGCCCCCGGCCTGCTCAAGCTGCCCGCGGCGCGCGTGCAGGAGGACACCGCCACGGTGCCGGGCGTGGACGGACAGAAGATGTCCAAGTCCTACGGCAACACCATCGATCTCTTCGGCGACGAGAAGGAGCTCAAGAAGCGCATCATGGGCATCAAGACGGACTCCACCCCCGTGGAGGCTCCCAAGCCCACCGAGAACGCCCCCCTCTACGATCTGCTCAAGCTGATGCTGCCCGCGGACCGCTTCGCCGAGGCGGACGCCTCCTGGCGCGCGGGTGGCAAGGGGTATGGCGACTACAAGAAGCTGCTCCTCGCGACCTTCCTCGACACGTTCGGGCCGGCCCGCCAGCGCTACACGGAGCTGCAGAACGATCCGGCCGAACTCGAGCGCATCCTCCAGGATGGCGCCGAACGGGCCCGCGCCGAAGCCACCCGGGTGTTGCAGCGGGTGCGTCGCGCCGTGGGTATTCCCTGATCCCGTGAAGGACCTCGGGTGAGCACAGGCGGTCCCAGCGATCCTCCCTCCGAGGAGCTGCTCGACGCGGACGTCCCCCGTACGCCGGGTGACGCCTTCCGCATCGCCTTGCCCAATTTCGAGGGGCCGCTCGACCTGTTGCTCCACCTCATCCGGGAGCACCGGCTCGACATCTTCGACATCCCGCTCGCGCTCATCACCGAGAAGTACCTCGAGTACCTGGAGCGCATGCGGGAGATCAACCTGGACATCGCCGGGGAGTTCCTGGTGATGGCCGCCACGCTCGCCCACCTCAAGAGCCGCATGCTGCTGCCGCGCCAGGACGTGGCCGAGCAGGCGGTGGACGCCGTGGCCGAGCTCCAGCAGGAAGAGGCGGGTGACCCGCGCGAGGAGCTGGTGCGCCGGCTGCTGGAGTACCAGAAGTACAAGGATGCCGCCGAGCAGCTCGCCCGCCAGGACATCCTCGACCGGGACATCTTCCCGCGCCGCGTGCCCGTGGAGGCGGTGCCCATCCCCGAGGAGGAGGTAGGGCTGCAGGAGTTCAGCGTCCTCAAGCTGATTGAAGCGCTGGACCGGGTGATGGAGCGGCTGGCGCCCAAGCTCCAGCACGAGGTGGTGCGCGAGAAGGTGAGCCTGTCGGACGCCATGCGCCGCATCGCGGAGAAGCTCGCGGCGGCGGAATCCTGCACGTTCGACAGCCTGTTCGAGGAGCAGCGCACGCGTCAGGCGGTGATCATCACCTTCCTGGCCATCCTGGAGATGGTGAAGCGGCGGCTGCTCAAGGTGAGTCAGGAGGAGCCGCTCGCGGCCATCCTCCTGCGGCCCAACGGGGACGCACTGAAGAACCTGCTCCCCACGGAGATGGACGAGAGTGACTACCGGTAACGAGGGCCCCGGGGACCCCGGGGGCAAGCCAGCACGTGGCTCGGGAGGGCCCAGCCCCTTCACCGAGGAGGAGATCGCCGCCGTCACCGGCCCCGGCGACGTGGACGACCTGGAGGACGCCGACGTCGCCACCATCGAGGCCGACGAGGCGCCCGACCTCCAGTCCTCCTTCGAGAAGCTGCTCGTCAAGAGCCGCAACCTGTCCACCGAGCGCATCCGCACCATCGTGGAGAGCGTGCTCTTCGTGGCGGACAAGCCCCTGGATCTCAACCAGCTCTACGAGGCCACGGGCATCGACCGGGAGAAGATCCAGGAGGCGCTCAACCAGATCTCCGGCATCCACCGCGACGGCATCAGCGGCGTGGTGCTCTACGAGGTGGCCGGCGGCTGGCAGTTCCGCACGGATCCCCACTCGGCCGAGTACGTGCGGCGCTACCTGCGCGTCAAACCCCAGCGCCTCACCCGCGCCGCCGTGGAGACGCTCGCCATCATCGCCTACCGCCAGCCCGTCACCCGCCCGGAGGTGGAGGACATCCGCGGCGTGGACTGCGGCGCGGTCATCAAGGCCCTGCTCGACCGCAAGCTGATCAAGATCCTCGGCAAGAAGGAGGAGGTGGGCCGGCCCATGTTGTACGGGACGACGCGCGAGTTCCTCGAATTCTTCGCCCTCAAGGACCTGTCCGCCCTGCCCACGCTGCGTGAATTCCACGAGCTGACGCAGGAGCACCAGGAGATTGTGGAAAAGGAGCGCCCGGCTGCACCCCCGCCAGTGGTACGGTGGAGGCGCTGGCGGATCCGGAGTTCCAGAAACGGATGGAGAAGAGCGTGGCGGCTTCCGAGGCCGCGCTCGAGGAGTTGGAGGAGGCCATGAATGCCGCGGAAAAGACGCAGCAGGCCGCCACCAGCCTCTTGAACCCGACCCCCGCCCACCGAGGGCGGCTCGGGGTCCGAGCCCGGTTGACGGGCGGAAGGTGTAGGACAATGGCGGCAGAACGTTTGCAGAAGTACCTCGCGCGCGCGGGAGTGGCCTCGCGTCGGCACGCCGAGGAGCTCATCACCAGCGGGCGCGTGACGGTGAACAACGAGAAGGTCACCGAGCTGGGCTCCAAGGTGTCCCCGGGAGACCTGGTCATGGTGGACGGCTCGCTCGTCACGCCCCCCGAGGAGAGCTCGTACTTCCTGCTCTACAAGCCGGTGGGCGTCGTGACGACGCTGTCGGATCCCCAGGGCCGCCCCACGGTGGCCAGCTACATCGAGCAGACGGGCAAGCGGCTCTTCCCCGTGGGCCGGTTGGACTATGACGCGGAAGGGGCACTGCTCGTCACGGACGACGGGGCGCTCGCGCACAAGCTCACGCACCCGAGCTTCCAGGTGCCGCGCACCTACCGGCCAAGGTGAAGGGCTCGCCGGACGCGGCCACGCTGGACAAGCTGCGCGGCGGCGTGCGGCTCGAGGACGGCATGGCCACGCCCCTGTCCGTGGACGTGTTCGAGCGGGCCGAGCGCAACACGTGGCTCAAGCTCGTGGTGGCCGAGGGCCGCCCGCACCTCATCAAGCGCCTGTGCGCCGCGGTGGGCTGCCCGGTGGTGCGTCTGTACCGGCCTTCCTACGCGGGTGTCTCCGTCGACACGCTGCGCCCCGGCGAGCTGCGGCCGCTCTCCGACGCCCAGGTGCGCCAGCTCCAGGAGGTGGCGGATGGCAAGGCTACGCCCGCGGACAAGGAGCCGAAGCTGCCTCCCCGGCGGCATGGGCGCTCGGCGCCGGGCTTCGAGGGGGATGCGGACGATGACGACGAGGTGAGCGAGGAGGCGGCGGCGCCGCGGCGCGAGGAGCGCAAGCCGGCGCGGGCCCCGCGGGCCGTCCCGAGCGTCGGGAGGCCGGTCCTCGAGAGGGCGGCTCCCGGCCGGCGTTCCGGAGCGCGGCGGGTGGCCGTGCCGAGCGCAACACGTGGACGCCTCGGGAGGATGAGCAGGAGGCGCCGAGCGAGGAGCGGAGCGAGCGTCCCGCGCGCAAGTCCTTCGGCGCGGGCGCCGGGCGGGGTGAGCGGCCCGAGCGCAAGTCCTTCGGGGCGGGTGCTGCTGGGCGCGGTGAGCGGCCCGAGCGCAGGTCCTTTGGCGCGGATGCCGAGCGCGGTGAGCGTCCGGCCCGCAAGCCCTTCGGGGCGGGTGCTGGGCGCGGCGAGCGGCCCGAGCGCAAGCCCTTCGGCGCGGATGCCGAGCGCGGCGAGCGTCCGGCCCGTAAGCCCTTCGGCGCGGGAGCCGGGCGGGGTGAGCGGCCCGAGCGCAGGTCCTTCGGGGCCGATGGCGAGCGCGGTGAGCGTCCCGCTCGCAAGCCTTTCGGGGCGGGAGCCGGGCGGGGCGAGCGGCCCGAGCGCAGGTCCTTTGGCGCGGATGCCGAGCGCGGCGAGCGTCCTGCCCGCAAGCCCTTCGGCGCGGGAGCCGGGCGGGGTGAGCGTCCCGAGCGCAGGTCCTTCGGGGGCGATGCCGAGCGTGGCGAGCGGCCCGCTCGCAAGCCTTTCGGCGCGGGTGCTGGACGCGGCGAGCGGCCCGAGCGCAAGTCCTTCGGCGCGGATGCCGAGCGCGGTGAGCGTCCGGCCCGTAAGCCTTTCGGCGCGGGAGCCGGGCGGGGCGAGCGGCCCGAGCGCAGGTCCTTCGGCGCGGATGCCGAGCGCGGTGAGCGTCCGGCTCGTAAGCCTTTCGGCGCGGGTGCCGGGCGTGGCGAGCGTCCCGAGCGCAGGTCCTTTGGCGCGGATGCCGAGCGCGGCGAGCGTCCTGCTCGCAAACCTTTCGGGGCCGGTGCCGAGCGCGGTGAGCGTCCGGCCCGCAAGCCTTTCGGGGCAGGAGCCGAGCGAGGCGAGCGTCCGGCCCGCAAGCCCTTCGGCGCGGGTGGGCGCGGCGAGCGGCCCGAGCGTGGATCCTTCAGCGCGGATCCGAGCGCCGAGCGCCGGGTTCCCGCCCGGGCTCCGCGGTCCGGACCGCGCGGCGACATCGGTGAGCGGCCCGCTCGGAAGACCTTCGGAGGAGCGGGAGGCTCGTTCGGCAAGGCTCGCCCGCCGCGTGAGGGTGCTGGGGCGCCCAGGGGGCGAGGGCCCCGAGGGTCGCTGAGTTGGGCGCTCGCGCGCGCCGCTGATATAACCCGCCGCACGATGCGAACCGGCGCGCGCCCCCTCCTCGTCGTCCTGGCCCTCCTCGTGTCCTCCGGGTGCAGTGGCAACAGGGATCAACTCCTGGCGGACCTCCAGAGCCCTCGTCCCGAGGTGCGAGCGCTCGCCGTGAAGAAGCTGGCCGAGGAGTCACGCTCGAGGATCTCGCCCTCTTCACGCGCGCCGCCAAGGACATGGCCGCCATCGTCCGGGGCGAGGCCGCCGCCGCGCTCGGCAAGAGCCAGGATCCCCGCGTGGTGGATCTGCTCGGCGAGCTGCTCGAGGACTCCGACGTGGACGTCCAGGGCAAGGCGGCCATGGCGCTCGCGCAGGTGAAGAACGACAAGGCCAAGGCCTACCTCACCCTGCAGTACGGCCGCCGCGGCCGGCAGACCCGGCAGGTCATCGTCCAGGCGCTCATGCAGGCGAACGTGCCGGGGCCCATGGCCGAGGTCGTCGCCGCCGAATCCAAGGGCATCTGGGAGCGCAACCTGCTCACCCTCTCCGAGGGCTCGCTGCCCGAGCGCGTGGGGGCCGCCGAGGAGCTGGGCAAGAGTGGCCGCCCCGAGGCCTTCAACCGGCTTCTGCCGCTGGTGCGCGACAGTCAGGTCGTCCTCGCCGCCGCGGCGGTGCGGGGCCTGGGGGACCTGGGCGACAAGCGCGCCGCGCCCGCCATCCTCCCCCTGTTGGACGAGAGCTTCCCCGAGCTGCGCGAGTCCGCCATCACCGCGCTCGTGCGGCTCCAGGAGCCCCAGGCGATCGTCCGGTTGCAGGCCGTGGCCGGGGAGAAGAGCGCGGTGAGCCCCCTGGCCATCGACGGCCTGCTGGAGCTGCCCCGCCAGCCCCAGACGGACGCCGCGCTGTGCGCCGTCGCGCTGGACGCCGTCACCGCCGACGCCATCCGCGTCGCCCGCGCCATGCGCGATCGCGGAGGCTGCCCGCTCGAGCCCATCGCCGAGCGGCTGTCCCGCCTCCCCACCGCCGCCAGTGGACTCCAGGCGGTGGTGGGCCTCGGCTCCTCCGCCAAGGAGCTGCTCCCAAGGTGCTGCCCTTCGTGTCCCAGCCGGATGCCGCGCTGCGCGCGCTCGCCGTGGACGCGGTCGCGGCCATCGCGGACCCCTCCTCCGCGCCCGTGCTGCAGAAGGCCTACGAGCAGGAACTCGCCGCCGTCCAGGCCGCGCGCCAGGACTGGATCTCCCAGCCCCTGCCCGAGAAGTACGGCCAGGGCTTCGATCCCAGCCAGCCTGCCGCCACCGAGGCGGACCGCGACGCGCAGGCGAAGGAGAAGCAGTCTGGCCTCATGTCGCGGGTGAAGGCGCTCAACGCCGCCAAGGCGCGCGAGCTGGGCCGGCCGGTGGTGCAGCCGCGTCCGCCCTCGGAACTGTTCGACGACGTGGATGCCTCGCGCCTGGAGCCCCTGGCCGGACTGCTGCGCGCGCTCGGCGCCGTGCGTGCTCCGGGGCGATGGAGCTGCTCAAGGGCTTCACCCAGGAATCCAGCGTGACGCTGCGCACCGCCGCCCTGGTGGGCCTCACGCGGCTGGGGCCCGAGGGCGTGGCCGCCGCCCGGGATGGCATGTTCGACCCCGACCGGGAGCTCATCAAGGCGCTGGCCCGGGCGCTCGGCGAGCAGGGCGAGGCCGGTCAGGCCGTCCTGGTGGAGCTGCTGCCCAAGATCAGCAACGAGAAGCTGGTGTTGCTCGACGCGCTCACCCACACCGGGGCGCCGCCCTCCGCGGTGGAGGCGTTGAACACCGTGGTGTCCGAGGGCGGTCCCGAGTCGGTGTTGGCCGCCACGCTGCTCGGCCGGCTCAAGGCGAAGCAGGCCGTGCCCGTGCTGGTCAAGGCGCTGGAGGATCCCACGAGCGTCGGCCGCCGGGAGCTGCTCACCGCGCTCGGGGAAGTGGGCGATGGCGCGGTGGCCGAGGTGGTGGCGCGCGACCTGTACCATGATCTGCCGGAGATCCGCGCCGCGGCCGCCGCCGCGCTGGCGCGCACGGGCACGGGGGAGCAGGCGGGTGCCCTGGACGCGCTCAAGGGCGACTACTATCGCCGGGTCCGCGAGGCCGCCACGCTCGCCCTGTCGAAGGCGGCGACCGCCGCCGAGGGCTCCCGCTGATATGGAGGCCCGGCGGCTCAGGGAGCAGGCCAACGAGGCGATCGCCAGGGGCCGTTTCGGCAGGGCCGCCGAGTTGCTCGAGGCGTACTGCGCGCTGGAGCCGCAAGACCACCAGTCGCGGCTGCGCCTGGGCGACACCTGGGTGAAGGGCGGAGATTCGCGCCGCGCCATCCTCGCCTACCAGGCCGCCGCCGAGGGGTTCGCCCGCGAGGGCTTCCTGCCGCGTGCCATCGCCACCAGCAAGCGCATCCTGGAGCTGGATCCCTCCCATCAGGGCGTCCAGCACACGCTCGCGAGCCTCTACGCGCGCCGGGGTGGGACGGGCGAGTCCCCGCGCACACACCCGCGCCCGTTCCTCCAGCGCCGCCCGAGCCCCCGCCCCGGACCGCGCTGTTCATCGAGCTGCCTCCCGAGATCGACGAGGCCCTGGAGGCCGCCCTCCCCGAGCGGCCCCCCCCACCGCCCGACCAGCCGCCCCCGCCTCCATCTCCGTCTCCGCCGGGCCTGCGCCGGCGCACGATGGAAGTGCCGGCGATCCGCATGCCCTCCGAGGCACCGGTTGCCCCCGAGGCACCTGTTCCTCCCACGCCCTCCGTTCCTCCCGCGCCGCCCCCGAGCGCGTCCTTTCCGGAGCTCGTCATCGAGGCGGACTCGCTGCTGCACGCCGTGGAGCTGGCGGCGGCGCACGCGCCAGGGCGCGGGGGAGGCGAGGAGCCCGTGTCGGCGCCCTCCATGGGCGAGCGGGCGCTGCCGGAGATCCCCTCTTCTCGGATCTGCCACGCGAGGCCTTCATCGCGCTCTTCGAGCGCTGCCCGCTGCACCGCTTCCCCGAGGGCGCGCGCATCATCGAGCAGGGCAGCCAGGGCAATGCCTTCTACGTCATCTGCTCGGGCCGTGTGCGCATCGTGCGCGAGTCCGACGGGACGACGCGCGAGCTGGCCGTGCTGGGCGAGGGGGCCTTCTTCGGCGAGATGGCGCTGCTGTCCGGGGCCCCGCGCTCGGCGTCGGTGGTGGGCGCCGCCGAGGAGACGCAGGTGCTGGAGATCTCCGCGCCGGTGCTCGGGGAGCTCGCGCGCCTCAATCCCCAGGTGGCGCGGGCGCTGCGGCGCTTCTGCCGGCAGCGGCTCCTGTCACAGGTGATGAACACCTCGGCGCTCTTCCAGCCCTTCGGGCGCAAGGACCGGCGCGAGCTGGTGGAGCGCTTCCGGGCTCGGGAGGTGCGCCGCGGCGAGGTGCTCATCCACGAGGGCCAGAGGGTGGATGGCCTCTACGTGGTGCTCTCCGGCGAGGTGGCCGTGAGCAAGGGGGCCAGCTCCTGGCCCACCTGCGCGAGGGGGAGCTGTTCGGCGAGATGTCCCTGCTGAACAAGACGCCCGCCACCGCCACGGTGACGGCGGCGCGCAACTGCTCGCTGTTGCGGCTGCCCCGCGAGGACTTCGACACCCTCATCCTCACCCACCCGCAGGTGCTCGTGCTGGTGTCCGAACTGACGGATGCACGCCAGCGCAGCAACGAGGCCCTCCTCGGCGGCGGCTACGGCTCCACCGGCACCCCACACACCGAGTCCTTCGAGGACACGGTGCTCGTCTGAGCGGCTCCGTCGGGTGCTCGCCACCCCTTGCTCCCACTACTGGGTTGGGGCGGGGATCCAGGGTATGTGTGACGCATGACGCGACGCGCATTGCTCGGACTCCTGGCGTTTCTCCTCGTGGGCTGTTCATCGCGGAGGCTGTCGGGCTCCGCGCTGGATGAGGTGCGGCGGCCCGCGTTCATCTCGCGCATCACGCTGACCGCGGGTCCGCACAGCCATGTGTTCCAGGACGATGGCTCCTACCGGGACAAGTTGAAGAAGCTGGCGCCACAGGATGCGGATCGCCGGCTCGAGGCGAAGCTCGCCTCGTCGATGACGCGCTTCGAGCTGTCCGAGCGCCTGCGGGTGGCCACCTTCCGGCAACTGCCGCGGGAGGCGCCGTGGCTGAACACGGTGGATCCGGCGCAGGTGGCCACGGTGCTGGAGAGCTTCCTGGTGGAGGAGGTGCCCGCGCTGCAGCCGGACTACGATCTGCTCAAGACGCTGCGCGCGGACACGGTGGTGGAGTTCGTCATCGAGGACTACGGCATGCGCAGCAAGCGGGGCAAGGCGGGGGCGTACCTGAAGGGCTACGCGCGGATGTTCTGGCTCGAGGGGCGCTCGGAGTTGTGGCGGCACCCGTTCCACCTGGACGAGGTGGACGGGGGCGTGGAGCACCTGGATCCCTTCAAGGTGGGCAAGACGCCCGCGCTGTTCCGCGAGCGGATGACGGATCTGGTGGACGTGCTGTCCTCGCGCTTCGCCGAGGATCTGACGCCGAAGGAGCGCAAGGCGGGGGTGCCGCCGCGGCCGGACGCGAGACCGGAGACGGAGGCGCCGGGCCGGGAGCGGCCGGTGCAGGTGAAGCCCCGTCCCCCGAGCTGCCGCCCGGGGAGCTGCCGGATCGGATTGAGGCCTCAGAACAGCGCGTGCTCGGCGAGCAGCACGGCGAGCGCGAGCACGAAGCTGACGAGGGTGATGGGCAGGCCCACGCGCAGGTAGCCGAGGAAGCTCAGGGAGACCTTGTCCCGGGCGGCCTCGAAGACGATGAGGTTGGCGACGCTGCCCACGAGGGTGAGGTTGCCGGCCAGCGTGGAGCCGAGCGCGAGCACGTGCCAGCCGAGCACCGGCTCCTGGAGGGAGGGAATCCAGGGGCGCGCGAGCATGACGAAGGGCACGTTGCTGAAGAGGTTGCTGGCCACGAGGGTGAGTCCGGCGAAGCCGAGCGTCTCGCGCCAGGGGGGCCGGACATGAAGGGGGAGAAGAGGCGGTGGATGTCCTCGGCCCAGCCGGCACGGTTCACGCCGAAGACGACGACGAAGAGGCTGGCGAAGAAGAGCAGCAGGACGTAGTCCACGCGCTCGAGCGCCTCTCGGGGGAGACGCGCGGGGCGAGGGTCATCACCACGGCGGCGCCGGTGAGGGCGCTCCAGCTCATGGGCAGGCCGGCGAAGAAGGCGGCGACCACACCGAGCAGTGTGACGAGCGTGAGTCCCAGGAGGGGGCGATCCACGGGGACGGAGGGGGATGGGTGGAGAAGCGCTCGTGGGAGAGGTCGTGGCGGAAGATGTAGAGGAGCCCGGCGATGACGACGGCGGTGGAGACGAGGGCGGGCAGGGCCATGTAGGCGGCGAACTGGGCGTAGGGCAGCTTCGAGGCGCCCTGGATGAGCATGTTCTGGGGGTTGCCGGTGAAGGTGGCGACCGAGCCCGAGTTGGACGCCATGCACACGGCGAGCAGGTAGGGGATGGGGGGCAGGCGCGCGTCCTCGACGACGACGAGGACGAGCGGGGTGAGCATGAGGCAGACGGTGTCGTTGACGAGGAAGGCGGAGAGGAAGGCACTGGTGGCGGCGACGGCCACGAGCAGGAGCCGGGGGGTGTGGGCCTTCTGGAGCGCCCAGGCGCCGGCGGCGCGGAAGAAGGAAGCGCGAGAGGTAGTCAGCGAGCAGCATCATCCCGAGCAGGAGGATGAGCGTGTCCATGTCGACGGCGTGAGGGGAGCCCTCGTTGGAGCCGAAGAGCTGGGAGGGAGCGACGACGCCCGCCACCACCATGAGGACGGCGCCGACGAGCGCACCGCCAGGGCGGTCCAACCGGGGGAAGGGAGGCGGACGCCGGCGATGAAGACGTAGGTGAACAGGAAGATCGCGAGAGCCAAGGCGCGCGGGACAGTAGCCGACGCTGGACTGGCGAGAAACCTACTTCCAGCCACCCGGGTGTGGACGAATCGCACCGAGTAGGTTCTCATCTCGGCGAGAGCCTCGCGAGAGAAGACCCATGATCACGCATTTCGAAGTCTCGAACTTCAAATCCATAAAACACCTCGGTCTCGACCTGAGGAAGTTCATGGTCTTCGTCGGTCCCAACGGAGCAGGTAAGACGAACCTCGTTCGCGCCCTGGAGGTCTTTGGAGAGGTTCTACACCGTGGAACAGTCGAGCCCATTCAAGAGCACGGATATGACCAGCTCATTCGCCGCGAGAAACGCCCCGCGCGTTCTGGATTGCGCTTCACGATTCGCTCTGAGTTGCCATCAACGATAGTTGAAGATGCCCTGAGGTTTTTGAGCGTTTTGGAGAACTGGAAGAAGCCAATTGCCATCTCCGGACCGGTTCATCTCGACATCAGCATTGACGTGACTGGTTCCGTGCATGCAGACGAAGTGACGGTCAGCCGTGAAGAACTCACCCTGAGAAGCCCCAAAGGAACTCTTGAGATTGTCTGGAACGGGAACCAAGGCACCGCAAGCATCGGAAATGATCCAATGCTTTGGTTTGTGGCACACAGTGACCTCCCTTTCTATTTGCCGAAAACGCACGCGCTGGAGCTGTCGAGTCCAGAAGCCGCAAAAACAGTAAAAGAAATAATCAGTACGCAGTTTTTCCCAGTACTCGAGAGCCAGTCGATCCGCAGCTTCTGCATCTTGTCAACTGGCAGCGACAGCCTACGCGAGTGATGAGGTACATGCGAGACATCAGTCAGGTCAAACGACTTCGCCTGGATGCCTCTGCCTTGAGGAAGGACTTGCCAACCGAGGATTCGAAAGAGTCGATGCTCGGCCCAACTGGAGAAGGCCGGCTTCCGCTGTTGCCAAGCTCAGGGTCCAAAATCGCAGCCAAGTGCTCAGTTCCGCAAGGTTCTAGAAGAGCTTCAAGAAGTCTATCCACGAATAGAGGATGTTTCCGCGCGCAGGATTCCCTCTGGCCATTTGATTCTCCTATTCAAGGAGCATGGGATCTCTGATGAGCTCGGTCAGGGAAGCGTCTCGGATGGAGTGCTTCATGCGCTCGCTCTGCTTGTCGCACTTCACCAAGAAGCATCAGGCCAGGCTGGCCTTCTCGCCATTGAGGAACCAGAAAACGCCATCCATCCATGGCCGTTGCGCAAACTCATCGCCCAGGCGCAAAATTCTTCACGACAAATCATCCTGACGACCCACTCGGAAACCGTCGTGAATGCCGTTGTCGATCCAGAGTCCCTCTTCCTCGTGGAAAACGACAACAAAAAAGGCACCATCGTCACTCCAGCGACCGAACGGGAATCCGCCCTGAAGGCCATCCTGGAGGAGAGTGGTCAGAAGTTGGGTGATGTCTGGCTCGATGGCAGCCTTGGGGGCGTGCCAGGGAGCGAGTCTTGACACAGCATCACTCCAAATCGCGACGAGCGGGCGTACAACCCACCGTCGGGCTCGTCGTCGAAGGGGATGCGGAATTCGCCGCATTTCCTCTTCTGCACAAGAACAAGCTCATCGCCGCCTGCCCACCCCTCAAGGCCTCCAATCTCAACGGAGTTGGATCCGACCGGAAACCAGAAGGCATCGCCAAGCTCATTGCGCCCAAGGTCATCGCGCATCAAACAGCAGGCCGCACCAAGGTCGTCGTCTGCATCGACCGGGAGCAGCGTTCCCTCTGTGCTCCAGGCTTCGCCACGGCTGTTCTGGAAGCACTGAAGACGGAACTACAACGCCTGAATAAGCCTTCGGACGATGTCCATGTCGTCATCGCCGATCGAACATTCGAGGCATGGCTCCTGGCGGACGCCAAGGGCCTGCACCAGCGAAAGATGTTCAAGCACGCTCCCAAATTCAACAGCTTCGAGGGGCAGATGGGGGAGCGGCAACTCAAGGGCGTCGTCGAGTTGACCAACCTCCTTGGCCGCTCCTACTCGAAGACCAAGGACGGACCCGACATCTTCACGAAGCTGGATTTCCCAACCGCACGCTCTCATTCCAAGGGCGCGGCCGGCTCGAAGAGCCTCGACAAGTTCCTGCGGACACTCGGGATTTGATTCATTCCTGCCTCTTCCTTCAGGAACGATGTCGTTCGGCCACCCGGTAGAACTGGGTGAGGGGTAGTACCGCAAATGGTGGTCCTGCATGCGGCATCTGCTACGGTGGACTCAGGAGGTATCCACCCTGGCCCGACTTCTCCCGTTGCTCTCGCTCGCGCTCCTCTTGATGGGAGCCACCGCGGAAGCTCAGCCCCCGTCTCCCACCCGCGAGCGCCAGGAGCGCCGCGTCACCCTGTCCAGCAACCCGGACGACCCAGGCCCGGAGGTGCGCGTAGCCGCCGGCGTCACCACCTACCTGCTCTTCGACGCCGCCCTGGACAAGGCCGCAGTGGAGGTGGAGAGCCGTACCTTCCGCTTCACCTGGGTGGACGTGGAGACACCCTCGTGGCCCTGGATCCCTCGGTGGACTTGGGGGCCGAGGAGAAGCTGGTGGTGCGGGTGCGCTACCGGGACGGGGCCTCTCCGGCGAAAGCCACGCTCGCGCTGGTGACGCGCCCCGGGGTGGTGGACAAGGAGGTAGAGGTGGTGCGCCGCCCGCACACGCTCGAGGCACTGGAGGCGGAACTCGCAGCGCTCAAGGCCCAAGCCCGGGCGAGTGGGCCCGCCGGGCTTGTCTTCTCGGGGCGCCTCGACCTCCGAGGCGTGCGGGGCCGGCGCCTCGAGGATATCCGCACGACTATCCAGAGTGGGTTGGAGTACGCGGCAGGCGAGGGCTACCGCGCCGCCCGCTGGGCGCTCGTCGTTGTCCGCGTGCGCAACCTGCCAGGGCAGCCACCCTGGTTGCCCGGCTCCGCGCTCCTTACCCGGCTGGACGGCACCCCGGTGAAGGTGCTCTCCGTGGACATGGACAAGGCGCAACTGGCTCCCGGTGAGGAGGGCCTCGTGGCGGTGGAGACGGAAGCGCCTTTCTGGAACGCGGAGGACGTCTTCCGTCTGGAACTCGTGGACAAGAGCGGCACCCGGCACCTTTCCATCCCCAACGTGAAGCCGTAGGAGCGACGACGCATGACGACGCATGCCTTGCACCCGGACCAGCTCAAGCCCGGTGACACGGTGGGGCCCTGGCTCATCACCCAGGTGCTGGGCCGCGGCGGCTCCTCGCGCGTCTTCAAGGTGGAGCGTGACGGCCAGCCCTACTCCATGAAGGTGGCGCTCCGCCCCCTCTCCGACTCCCGGGCGCACCTCTTCGAGGACAAGTACCCGGAAGCGGAGTACGTGGAGGACAAGAATACCTACCGTCGGCTGGCGCGCGAGGCCGCGGCGCTCTTCACCTACTCCTCCCACCCCAACCTGCTGCGCGTGTATGGGGTGGACTTCTGGCCCAGCCCCAGCACGGGCTACCCCTTCCTCGTCACCGACTATGTGGACGGAGACACCGGCACGAGTGGCGCTGGCGCACGCCCCCGCACGCCACCCGGCTGGTGCACACCTTCAGTGACGTGGTGCGCACCGTGGGGGCGCTGCACGCGCGCGGCGTCTACCACCGGGACTTGAAGGCGGAGAACATCCTCATCCGCCGCGCGGACGGGCGTCCCTTCCTCATCGACTTCGGCACCGCGCGCCTGCCCGGCGCCCTCACTCAAACCATGGGCCTGCCCGAGGGCGTGTTGCACCTGCTGCCGCCGGAACTGCTGGCCTACGCGCGCACCGAGGCGTGGAAGCGGGGCCAGCCCTTCCAGGGCGGTGCGAGCGCGGACCTGTACGCCCTGGGGGTGTTGCTCTACCAGGCCCTCACGGACCTGAATCCCTTCGATCCGGAGCTGCCAGACAAGGAACTGGTGGCGGTCATCGCCAGCGTCCCTCCGGTGGCCCCCACCTCCTCAACCCCCTGGCACCACGCGCCTTGAGCGACATCGCCATGAAGCTGCTGGAGAAGCGGCCCGAGGATCGTTACCCCAGCACCGAGGCGTTGCTCCAGGCGCTGGATGCGGCCGCGGAGAAGGGGAGTACCTCCCCCGCCTGGAAGGTGCCGCTCTTTCTCGCCGAGGAGGGCCGGCGGAGCAGGAGGAAGAAGTGGCACCTTCGCCGAGGTTGCTGGCGCCAGAGCCCAAGGGGCCTGAAGAAGAGCGACCGCCACCGCCAATCGGCGAGGGACGGGGCGCACAGCCGGAAGGCGCGAGCGCGGCTCCGGAGGTGTCCCCGCCTTCAGCCGAGGAGCAGGTGAGGCCCGCGCCCCCTGCTGCCGCCATCCCTCCGCGCCGCGCCTGGGGACCCAACTCCTGCTCGGTGCCGTGGGCCTTGGCGTGTTCGGCCTTGCCTTGTGGCTGGTGCTCTCCACACTCGCGCCCCCGCCCGAGGCGCTGCTGCCCGGGCCTCGCCGTTCCGCGAAAGGAAGTCCGCCCATGCCCACCGCTCCTCGTTCCTCTCCCTCGAGTCTCCTCGCCGCCTGGTTGTGTGCCACCGCCGGGTTGGGATGTCCCGCCGCGCAGGTGAAACCTCCGGAGCCCACCGACTGCCCCCAGGAGGCCACCGAGGCCATGTCCCAGGAGTTGAAGGTCACGGAGGGCAGTCCACTCGAGGCGATCATCGACATCAACCAGCCCGGCCAACGACCCGGCGAGGACGGCGTCTACCGGGACGGCCCCGTCATCAGCCGCATCACTCGGGGGGATGGCAACTTGCCGGTGGGGACGCTGCTCCATGGCCACCTCTGGACAGGCCCCGGCATCGACGAACTCTGGGGGAAGGAAAGGCGGCCGGCCGTCATGGGCCGCTACACCCAGGCCGTGTTGCCGGATGGCCGGAAGTACCCCGTGTGCATCGTGCTGGGCGACGTAGACGGGCGTATCGCCATGGTGGAGGGCTCCAAGCCGGGGGCCTTCATCCTTAACCGGAACGTGCCGGTGAGCGTCGTTTTGCGCTGGCCGTGAGACATGGCCCTCGGAGCTGCCCTGGTTGCCTCGATGAGGCGGCTCCCCCAAGCCAGTTTGAGTAGCTCCTGTCAGGGGGACGGCCGGAGTGGAACTCCGAGAAGCTCACGCCTCGGTGAAGGTCGCCGTCAGGGCGTGGTGGTCGGAGGCGGCGCCCACGTCCACCACGTCGGCGCCGAGGAGCCGCTCGGCCAGTCGGGGTGAGGCGAAGAGGTAGTCCGTGCGCAGTTCGAGGACCTCCGCGCCGCGCCGGCGCCGGGCGGTCACCCACCGGGAAGAGGCGGGCCGCCGCCGCAGCGCATCCACCCAGCCGAAGCCCTCCAGGTCATCGATGACGTCGAAGCGGGGCGGGTGGCCGTACTTGTCCAGGCTCGCGCGGCGCACGCGGTCCGCGAGGTCCACGGGATAGGGATCCGCGCGTGACAGGGCGTTGAGATCCCGGCCAACAGGAACGTCCCCTCGCCAAAAGTCGAGGGCTCCAGCAGCGAGCGCAGGTAGCGCGCCTCCACGAAGCGCAGGTTCTCGTGGTGGGAGTCGAAGTGCGCCGCGAAGAGCGTCAACGGCGCCGTGCCCGTCTCCAGCTCGCACTCGAGCAGGCAATGGCCGATGAAGTGGGCGTCGTTGTGGGCGCGGGCCGAGCGCAAAGGCAGACGGCTCGCGACGGCGACGTGGTAGCGGTTTCCACTCGGGCGGGGGCGGGCCGTGCCCAGACGCACGTGCGCCTCGGTGACGGGGAGGTTCATCGCGGCGGCGACCTGGCCGAGGCGTTCGCCATCCTCCCAGCCCAGGCACTCCTGCAGCACGAGCACGTCCGGGTTCTCTCGGGCGATGAGCGGGAGGAGCAGAGGCATTCGCTCCTCTCCACCCATCAAGATGTTGAGGGTCATCACCTTCAGCGGCATGCCGGGCAGCCTACCCTGCTCACCAGGACCGGCTCACACGGAGATGACGATCTTCCCGAAGTGGCCGCCAGACTCCATGTAGCGCAGGGCCTCGCGCGCCTCGGCGAAGGGGAAGACGCGATCGATGACCGGCTTCGTCTTCTCCCGGCTCATCGCGCGCAGCATGTCCTCGAACATGACGCGGCTGCCCACGTAGGTGCGCTCGATGCGCAGCGGCTTGCCGCCGGTGTCCACGCTGTCGGCCTTGCCTGGAGCGCCGGAGAGCAGGCCGATGAGGGCGATGTGGCCCCCTTCTTCGTGGCCCGCACCGAGTGGGGCAGGGTCCCGGCGCCGCCCACCTCGAGCACGTGGTCCACACCCTCGCCACCCGTGAGCGCGAGCACCTGCTCCTCCCAGTTCGGCGACTTCTTGTAGTTGATGAGTCCCTCTGCTCCCAGCCGCTTGCCGCGCTCCAGCTTGTCGTCATGGCTGGAGGTGAGGAGGACGCGCGCTCCAAGAATTCGGGCGAACTGGAGGGCGAAGATGGACACGCCGCCCGTCCCCTGGGCGAGCACCGTCTGGCCCGCCTTCAGTCCTCCCTGGGGCACGAGCGCGTTCCAGGCGGTGACGGCGGCGCAGGGCAGGGTGGCGCCTTCCTCGAACGACAGCCAGTCCGGCAGGACGACGAGCCCCTCGGCGTCCAGGGCCACGTACTCGGCGAGCACGCCGGGCACGCTCCCGCCGAGCGCCTTTTCGACCTTCTCGGGGGTGCTCGGACCATCCGTCCAGACCTGGAAGAAGGTGGGCGCGACCCGGTCCCCGGGCTTCACGCGGGTGACTCCCGCGCCGACGGCGACCACCTCCCCCGCGCCGTCGGAGACGGGGACGAGGGGCACCTTGGCGCCCGGATAGGTGCCCTTGGCGATGATGAGATCCCGATAGTTGAGCGATACGGCGCGGATGCGGACGAGCGCCTGTCCAGGGCCCGGTTGGGGTTGGGGCTTCTCGACCTGGACCCAACCCTCGATGCCGGCAGTGCTCTGCAGTTCGTAGGCCTTCATGGTGTGCTCTCCCTGGGAGTTGTACGACGGGCCCTCCGATGCCCGACCCTTCCTCGCGTTCCACGTCGAGCAGCACCCGCTGGAGGTGCTCGCACGGCTTCGCCTCGCGCCGAGCAGGCGGGCGGGGCTTTCACTGTCATCGCTCGGCTTCCTGGCCGCCTTCCTCCTCGGCCGGGTCGGAGGCTGAGCGGCTCGGAGTCCACATCTCCGGACGCGAGCGGCGCCGCCCGCCTCTGGTAGAAGCGGCCGCATGAAGACCGACGTCCTGATGCTGTCGTACTCCGGTTGTGGAACCTGCAAGAAGGCCCAGCAGTGGCTCGAGCAGCACGGCGTGGCCGCGCGCGTGCGCCCCATCGTCGAGCAGCCGCCCACCCCCGCCGAGCTGGCGAAGTGGATCCCCCAGAGCGGGGTGTCCGTGCGCAAGTGGCTCAACACCAGCGGGCAGAGCTACCGCGCCCTCGGCAAGGAGAAGGTGGACGCCGCGAGCGACGCGCAGCTCGTCGAGTGGCTCGCGGCCGACGGCAAGCTCGTCAAGCGGCCGGTGCTCGTGCGGGGCTCGCGGGTGCTCGTGGGCTTCAAGCCCGAGGCCTACGAGGAACTCCTCGCCTCCTCGTGACGGCGCCCCGGGAGGAATGCCCCACGCCCACGAGGCTCAGGGCATTTTGCCCCGACCTCTCCTGGAACAGGCCTCGGGAATAAACGGCCCCGTGGACCAGGCCCGAGGGAAGAGGGGGCTCCAAGCATCGGCGTGGGTCCCTGGCGCGGAGGATGCACGAGGACTGCTCCCGAACGGATGCACTGGGTATGGAACCCGGTCCGAAAGGAGCCCTCACCGTGTCCTCTCCCTCTTCTTCCCGCCAGGCCGTGCGCGGCGTCCTGTTTCCCCTCATGATGATGGCGTCCGCCTGCCGGGCCCTCGGCACGACGCCTCCCGCGGCCCCTCCGGCCGCGCCTCCCGCCGCCACCGCGGCGGCCCCCGTCATCCCCTCCGTCACCGTGCCGTCGCCCGGCTCGCTCGCCCCGCTCGTCGAGGCCGTGAAGGGCGCCGTCGTCAACGTCGAGGTGCTGGCACGTGCGCCCGTCGCCGCCACCCGGGGGATGCTCCGCCTGCCTCCGGGCTGGGCCGAGCAGTTCGGCATCCCGGGCTCGCCCCAGGGCGATGCGCCAGGCCCCGTGCAGCAGGGCCAGGGCTCGGGCTTCATCGTCGACGCCAAGGGGCTGGTGCTCACCAACAACCACGTGGTGGAGAACGCCGAGCGGGTGCGCGTGAAGCTCGATGACGGGCGCGCGTTCGACGCTCAAGTGCTCGGGAGGATCCGCTCACCGACGTGGCGGTGCTCCAGCTCCAGAACGCGCCGAAGGATCTTCCCCACGTGGCGCTGGGCGACTCGGACGCGGTGCGCGTGGGTGACTTCGTGCTCGCCATCGGCAACCCCTTCGGCCTCGCCTCCAGCGTGAGTTCGGGCATCCTCTCGGCCCGCGCCCGTGACATCCACGCCGGGCCCTATGACGACTTCCTCCAGACGGACGCCGCCATCAACCCGGGCAACTCGGGCGGCCCGCTCTTCAACCTCAAGGGCGAGGTCATCGGCATGAACACCGCCATCGTCCGCGAGGCCACGGGCATTGGCTTCGCCGTGCCCAGCAACCTCATCCACTCGCTGCTGCCCCGGCTGGAGAAGGACGGCGTGGTGCGCCGGGGCTGGTTGGGCCTGGCCGCGCAGGATCTCACGCCGGACCTGGCCAAGGC
The DNA here is from genome assembly GCA_049060065.1 of Cystobacter fuscus. Classification (GTDB taxonomy): domain Bacteria; phylum Myxococcota; class Myxococcia; order Myxococcales; family Myxococcaceae; genus Cystobacter; species Cystobacter fuscus_B. The sequence goes on along the minus strand of JBMEQP010000002.1, from coordinate 4,316,365 downwards.
GCTGGGACTCGAGGTGGACAAGGGCGCCCTCATCGCCGATGTCAACGACGGCGGCCCCGGGGCCCGCGCGGGGCTCCAGGACAACGACGTCATCACCCGGGTGGAGGACACGCCCATCGTCTCGGCGGGCAGCCTCACGCGCACCGTGGGCCTGCTACGTCCGGACAGCCGCGTCTCCGTCCACGTGCTGCGCGACGGCAAGCCGCTGGCGTTGCAGGTGACGCTCGGCACGCGGCCCGCCCAGCGGGGCGAGCCCGAGGTGCCCTCGCGCGAGGAGGAGAACGCTCCCGCCAAGGGGCGGCTGGGCATGCGGCTGGCGGATGATCCCCAGGGCCAGGGCGTGCGCGTGGTGAGGGTGGACCCGGGCAGCCCGGCGGAGCGGGCGGAGTTGCCACCGGGCTCGCTGCTGCGGCAGGTGGGCGATCAGAAGGTGGCCAACGCCCAGCAGGCCGCCGAGGCGCTGCGCTCGGCCAAACCCGGCAGCATGTTGCTGCTGCGCATCCAGCCGCCCGGCTCGGACGTCACCCTGCTGCGCGCCCTGCCCGTGCCGTCCTGAGCCCCGAGGAGAGCCGGCCCGCCGGGACTGCTGATGGCCGCGCCGCGCTCGGGAAGCGTCGCGCGCCATGCTCACCGCGCTCCTGGCGGCGGACTCCACGGGGCAGGTGCCAGAGGCGTGTATGACTCCGGACGAGACAACGGCGTTTGTTTTTGAAGCGCCACTTCTTGCCGGGGTGGTCTTGGTGTCGGACGTCCGAGCCGTGAGCTTTTCGCAGGTGGAAAACTTCCCCGACGGGCCGAAGGCGGCGCACTGAACTGCCGGATCACGAAATCGCTAGACTGTCAATTCAGCGAAAAACACAGATACGTTTCTTCGTGTGTCATGTGTAGGGTTGATTCCGCCGTTCAGTGCGTGACCGCGATCGTCGTGGATCGCCTGTTGCCATCACTTTCCATTCTGTGCGCTCGCGCGGCGGGCCGGTACGGATCCGCTCGGAGGGAGTCGAACGAAATGACCAACAACATCACCCTGCCCATCATCAACACCGTGGAGGGCCCCGTGCAGGGTGCTCTCGTGGAGGACGTCATCGCGTACATGGGCATCCCCTACGCCGCGAAGCCCTTGGGGGATTTGCGCTGGAGGGCGCCGCAGCCCGTCACGCCCTGGACCCAAACGCTCCCATCGAACGACCAGGCCCCGTCTTGTCTCCAGAATCGGGACCTTTGCATCGAGGTCGGCGGGGGCGATCCCCGTATCATGAGCGAGGATTGTCTCTATCTCAATGTCTGGACACCCCAGCCCAAGGCGGGCGCCCCCAAGCGCCCGGTCATGGTGTGGATCCACGGCGGGGCCTACATCATCGGCGCGGGCAGTCTGCCCATCTATCATGGGGCGCCGTTCGTGAATCGCGGCGCGATCCTGGTCACCATCAACTACCGAATGGGCGCCCTCGGCTTCTTCGCGCACCCCGCGCTCGAAAAGGAGGTCACCGTCGAGCAGCAGCGGATCTACAACTTCGGACTGCTCGATCAGATCGCCGCGCTCGAGTGGGTGCAGCGCAACATCGCGAAGTTCGGGGGCGATCCCGACAACGTGACCATCTTCGGTCAATCCGCCGGTGCGCGGAGCGTCCTCGCGCTCTTCGCCTCGCCGCTCACCAAGGATCGGGAAAAGCCTCTCTTCCACCGCGGCATTGCCCAGAGCGTGTACCGGACGGCGGAGGCTCCGGGAGAAGGCGCTCGAGCGCGGCACCAGGCTCGCGGAAGTCGTCCTCGGGCTCGAGAAAGGGCAAGGCGCGACCGCGACCCTCGCGCAGCTCCGCGACGTCGAGGCGGGGGTTCTCATGAACGTCCCCATCGATCCCGCGAAGGATTTCAAGGGGACGGCGAACTCCCCGGTGGGGATCGCCGGAGACGTCGTACTCCCCGGCACGGATGGGATCCTCGCCCGCTTCGAGAAGGGCGAGGTGGCGGCATTGCCGCTCATCATTGGCAACACCAGCGATGACGGGAGCGTGGTGCTCGACCAGCTCAAAGGCAAGCCAAGCCAGATCGTCACGCTGGCGGTGACCACCACCCAGGTCAAATTCCCCAAGCGCTACTACCTGGATCTCGCGGAGCAGGAATCTCCCGACCAGGATGAGCTCGGTCGCCGCCGGCCCGCGACGCGTTCTTCACCGTGGCCACCTACAGGCTCGCCAAGGCGCACAGCCAGCGTGCACCGACCGGCGGTACTACTTCGACTACACCGCGGAGAACCACCGCCCCTTCGTCACCAAGGGCACGCGTCACGGCGACGAGGTCGCCTTCGCCATGGATACGCTCAAATACGCCCCGCCCTTCCCGCCGGGCCAGCCGCAGAATCCGGTCACGGTCACGGCGAAGGACTACGCGGTCGCCAGCAGCGTCAGCGAGCGCTGGTTCAACTTCGCTCGCACCGGCGAGCCGAGTCCGGAATGGCCTCGGCAGACAGAGGAGGCGGACAAGACGCTCCTCCTGGGCGAGTCCATCTCCGTGGCGACGGACTTCATGCAGCAGCACCACGAGGATGCGGCGTTCGAGAACATGGACGCGTTCAACAGGGTTGGCACGGCCATGGACAATCTCATGGCGGGCCTCGGCTGAGTCGGTCTCGCTCCGGGCCCGCCCCCTGATGGGCCCGGAAGAGCCCGGCCACGGTCTGTCAGCGACAGCGTTACCGCTCGCTCGGCTCGCGTGGGCTTGCACGGGTGCCTGCGGGGAGGACATAGCGCAGCTCCACCAGCCCCTGTCCGAAGCGCTTCACCCCCACGAGCTCGAGCGGCGTGTGCAGGGCCGCCGCCAGCAGGGGAGCCCCCGCGCGGAGGAAGACGGGGACGACGCACAGGTGCAGCTCGTCGACGAGGCCGTGCGCCGCGAATTGCGCGGCCAGCTCCCCGCCCCCCATCATCCAGATGTTCTTGCCCCCGGCGGCCTCGACCATCCGGGCATGCACCGCCCGGACGTCCTCCGAGGTGAAGCGCACGTCCGCGCCCGGGAAGGCGGGCAGCCGCCGGTGGGTGAACACCCAGGTCGGGAGCCCCGGATAGGGCCACTCCTTGCCCTCGCCGAGGAGGAACTCGTACGTCCGAGCCCCCATGGCGAGGGCGCCGATGCCCGCGAGGAAGACGTTGTAGTGCTCCATCAGTCCTTCGGCATCGTTGAACTGGAAGAGCCACTCGAGCCGCCCCTCCGCATCCGCGATGTAGCCGTCAATGCTCGCCGCCACGTAGTACTGGGTCCTGGTCATGGTCGGCAGCCTACGCGCCCCTCCCTGACACCTCCTGTCAGGGTTTCTCGGGCAGGATGCGGCCATGAAATCCAGCCGCCTGCTGGCGTTGCTCCTGCACCTCCAGCGCCGTGGGAAGGCCACCGCGCCGCAGCTCGCCGCCGAGCTGGAGGTGTCCGTCCGGACGCTCTACCGGGACGTCGCCGCGCTGATGGCCGCGGGCGTGCCGCTGTGGACGGAGCCCGGACCGCAAGGCGGCATCCGCCTGGTGGAGGGGTGGCGGACGCGGCTGGATGGACTGACGGCGCCCGAGGCGACAGCCCTCCTGCTCTCCGGCGCACCCGGGGCCGTCTCTGACCTGGGGCTCGCCGCGGTGGCGGCCAGCGCTCGTGCGAAGGTGGATGCCACGCTCCCCGAGGCCCTGCGCGCGAGGGCAGGGGCCCTGCGCGAGCGCTTCCACCTGGATGCCCCCGGGTGGTTCTCGCGGCCCGAGCCGCTCGGGGCGCTGCCCGCCGTGGCCGAGGCCGTCTGGGAGTGCCGACGGCTGGACCTGCGCTACGGGAAGGAGGGCGTCAGGCGACGCGTGGACCCGCTCGGGCTCGTCCTCAAGGGGGGCACCGGTACCTCGTCGCCCGCCACCGCGGGGAGGTGCGCACCTACCGGGTGAGCCGCGTGGCGCGCGCCACGCTCACCGGAGCGCGCTTCACACGCCCCGAGGGCTTCGAATTGGCCGCCTGGTGGGAGCAGACCTCGGCGGAGTTCGACCGCTCGCTGCTGCGCTACCCCTGCACGGTGCGCCTGTCACGGCGGGCCTGCCGCCTGCTGCCGCACCTCCTCCCCCATGAGGCCGTGCGGGAGATGCTCGCGGCGGCGGGGCCGGAGGACGCGGAAGGCTGGCGGACGGCGGAGCTCCGGCTGGAGAGCGAGGAGGTGGCGGTGGACCAGCTCGCCGGGCTCGGTGACGGCGTGGAGGTCCTCGCGCCCCTCTCGCTCCGCGCTCGCCTCCACGCGGTCGCCCTGCGCATGGCGGCCCACAATGCCGGGGAGCCGCGCGCGCGGTAACGGTGAAGGTGCTCCGCGCTCAGTTGAGGATGATGGAGCAGACGCCCGCGGAGCACTGCAATCCGGAGCAGCACTCGGCGCCCCCGCCGCACTCATTGCCATGGGGGACACACACCGAGGGGCCGGCGTCCGGGCTGCCCGTACCCCCATCCGTGCCGGGGTCCGGCTGCGGGTCCGAGTCCCCGCGTCGCTCCCGCCCGTCCCATCGCCCGCGTCCGTGGTGCCGCCATCCGGCTCCGAGCCGCTCTCGCACGCACCGAGCGTGTCCCCATGCTTCAGGTGCGCCTTCACCGCGGGCTGCCCCACGGTGATGGTGTGCGCCTGGGAAGGGTTGCCCGGAGGAACGTGACAGAGGGTCACCCAGCCGTCGTCCTCGCTGGCCGGGGTGTTCTCCTCGTCGGCCGGGGTGCTCCCGCCGCGCCACGATCCGCCCGTGCTCAGGTTGTCGCCCTGGAGGCGCGGATCGCCGCTGCGCTCCTCCGCGGTTCCTCCGCAGCCTCCCACGAGGCCCACCCACAGTGTGGCGACGAGAATCGAGGCGGTGGTCGATACCTTCTTCAAGGTCATGGAGTTCCTCACGGTGCGAAGTGGTCTTCCCCTGCTCTCCTCTCTTATTGAGTGTGCGGTTGGGAAATGGATCCGCCCGACGCGCTTTTTGTCCGCACTTCTCCCGCGTCAGAACAAGCACGCGGGAGTGTTCTGGTGTTTGTGTTCTCGCGGAGGTGGTTACAGGTGCGCCCGTGGGGCTCGGATGCCCCACCCGCATGCGGTACGGGAGCTATGGTTCAACCGAAGTAGGCGACCTGGGCGTTTCGCGCACAGGGACGTAGCACCGGCCCTGGTGTTCATAGAACTGGCCGCAGGGTGGCCGTTGCTCCATGCGACTCCAGCACCCGCCATTGATCTCCACCTGCCCATCAGGGAGGGGAGCACGGCGGGGCCTGCTGGCGCTCCAGACGCTTTGGCGGTATGGGCACGGCGATGGTGCCGCCATCACGAGTCAACCAATCGGTCGCGACTTCCTCGGGCATGGACCGCTCTGGCGAGGGGGCGACGCGAATGGGTTTGGGAGGAAACGAGAGCACGCCCCAGAGCGCGATGCCCACGGCGAGTGCCCCCAATGCGCGTGGTGCCCACGTGGCTGGTATGCGCCACGCCGGGCGTACCCTCTGTCCTTGAGTGGGCTTGACCCGCAGCACCACACGCAGAGCGACGAGGATGGGCACCACGGTACCCAGAGGCCTCGCGCATTCGACGGAGAAGAGGATGATTCTTCGCCTGCTCAATCCCTGGCGTCCAGCACCGATAAAGACTCGAGCCCACTCCCGCCTTTTCTTGAAGGTCATGATGACGGGGCGACTTAGCGCGTAGTCGAGAGTGCGTCCACGGTCCATGCGGTGGATTCATTGCGTAGACGCTGGTCATCAAGCACGAACTCCCGGATTACGTTTGGAAGCTGTTCGCGCCGCCACTGGCACTCCCTGAGTGCATAGGCTGCCGTGCCCAACTCATGAGCTGTGCCGAGAGTGGACCAGGCACAGCTGCTGCGCGGGACACGTTCGCGTTGGACGTCTTTACCTGGGGTGCAATTTTGGCTTGGCCTTGTAAGCGAGCCTCACTTCCAAGGCGTGGCCTCGACGCAGTGAGTCAAACAGGAATCGTCGGCAAAAGCCGGAAAAGTCGTTAAACCATTTGTGATGTCTCGTATCAGCGTGTATATGGCGAGTCGTCGATTCCCTGTCTCCATTCCCGAGAGAGAGCAAGACATGGCCTATTCCGCGAAGAAGACCGCGTGGCTGGTGGGCGCGGCAATGCTGTGCACCTCAACCGTGGCGTGTGACGACCGGGCAGGCCAGGTCGTCGAGCCGCAAGCCCTCGACAGCATGGCGCAGGCGGCCATCGTCTCGAGCATCGCCGAGGGCGACTATGTCATCCGCTCGGCGATGACCAACAAGTGTATCGACGTGGACGCGGCGAGCACGGCGGACGGCGCGAAGGTGCAGGAGTGGGAATGCAATAGCTCCGCCGCGCAGACCTTCCACCTGTCCCCGACGTCGGACGGCTACTGGAAGATCATCAACGTCAACAGCGGCAAGGCGCTCGACATCGCGGAGGTGAGCACCGCTCAGAACGCCGTCCTCCATCAGTGGTCCTACGTGGGCGGCAACAACCAGCAGTTCCGGTTCATCTCCCGCGGCAACAACCAGTTCAGCTTCCACCCGCGCCACACGGACATGGCGATTGATCTGTACTGGGGCTCGGCGGACAACGGGACCATCCTCGTGCAGTACCCGTACACGGGGGGCGCCAACCAGCACTGGACCTTCGACAAGCTCGGCACGGGCGGTGGCGGTGGCCCGGCCGGCACCGTCCCCGTGGTGGTGACCAACAAGTGTCCCTTCGCCCTCAACGTGGTGCTCTCGGGCGTGGACGACATCCCACTGGAGAAGGACGGCGCGGGCAACAAGATCTTCCGCAACCTCGGCACCGGGGGCAGCTACACCTACTACCCGCCGGGCAACTACCCCAGCGGCCGCGTGAGCGCCTACCGCACGCTGCCCTCGCCCACCTCGCCGCGCGAGCTGGAGAAGGCCGAGTTCACGCTCGGACCCGACGGCAACGGCGTGCAGAACATCTACTACAACCTCACGTACGTGGATCACGTGGGCCTGCCCATGCAGATCTCCACCGTGGGCAACAACGGCTGCAACATGGCCCAGTGCAACAAGAGCTACAGCGCGCTGAGCTCGGCCATCGCCAACGCGTGCCCGGACGGGCTGCGCTACACCATGGGGGGCGGCACCATCTGCCTCGCGCCGCGCTCCTTCTGCATCGACGGGGAGTACGCGAGCGACCCGCGCCGCGGCTCGGTGTGCAACCGCCTGGACAGCGAGATCGCCCGGTGCGCGAGCAAGTACCCCGGCCAGTGCAACCCGGGCACGGCGAAGACGCCGCAGGTGTACGCCTGCTCGGGCAGCTTCTTCGCCGAGAGCGCCAAGTGGTGCTCGGCCATCACCCGCGGCATGGTGGACAACCCCGACAGCACGAACGTGGCCCAGTACTACAACACCGGCAAGCCCTACAACCAGTACGCCAAGTGGGTGCATGACCAGTGCGGCGCGGTGTACGGGTTCCCCTACGACGACTACCCCATGGCGGCCAACCGGGCTGGCTTCTACACCTGCAACGGTGGCCGGCAGCTCAACGTGACGTTCTGCCCCGCGGGCTGAGCCACTCGTCCCGGGCCGCCTTCCGCGAGCACGCATTCAAAAGCCCGGTCCCTCCACGGGGGCCGGGCTTTCATCATGGCGGAACGCGAACTCCGCTCGCGGAGTTAAGAGCTATGTCGAAAGAACTCTTCGCAGCGATCGAACGGCACGATGCGTCCCGGGTCAAGGCGCTGCTGGCCGGTGGTGCCAATCCGAATGAGCCGCAGGCGCAGTGGCCGGGTTTGCGTCCGCTGCATGTGGCCATCAACGAACTCGCGGAGAGAGGCGGGCTCGACGTGCTCATGGCGCTCCTTGAGCACGGCGCGGACGTCAACGCATGGAACGTCGGGCGGGACGTGACCCCCTTGTTGGTGGCGGTCTCCGAAGGCCAGCAGGCGGCAGTCGAAGCGCTCCTGAAGGCGGGAGCTGATCCCAACGTGCGTAGCAGCGAAGGGGACACGCCGCTGCGGGCGTGCGCGGGCGTGGGCGAGCTGGGCATCGCCTCTCTCCTCCTGGGCGAGGGGGCCGCTAGGACGATCAACGAATGGGGCGGGCAGGCCGGATACACTGCACTCGGGCTTGCGGCATCGCGGCTGGACCTCCCGATGATGAGGCTGCTTCTCGACGCGGGCGCCGATCCGAGGGCCCCGGACGAGGACGGCCTGCCCGCCCACTACCGTCTGCCGCCGCGCGCTGAATCCGATTCTCAGACATGGGACGTCGCGTTCGAACTGCTCGGAGGAGCGAAGGACCGCATGCCGTAGAATGGCGCCATTGCGGCTCGGCGCGGCTCGCGCTGGCCGTGCTCAGGGCGCTGCCTGCTGGCTCACTGGGAAGTGGAGGCGGCGGGAAGCGAACCCGTGAGTGCCCCCGGCGCGCTCGTTCGTAGCTGTCGGAGCGCACTGTCATACTCCGAGCGGCCCCGCCAGGACCCGCCGGTCCTAGAGCCAAGGGAGGACCGCCCATGCGTCTCCGAGCGTGCATCGCGCTTCTGCTCTATGTCTCCGCCTGCGCTACGTCAGCGCCCCCAACAGTGCGAGCGGCCCGCGACCCGAGGCTCGCCAACCTCCAGCGAGCGGCGACGCTGCCCTGGACGGACGGGGGGCGTTGTGCCGTCCGCGAAGCTTCCGAGCCCTGGCCCGTGCTGGCGGAGCGGTGCTATCAGGCCCTGGACCATGACCGGATCGAGTTTCACGACCTCACGGGACGATGCGCGGTGGCATCTGCCGGTGCCGCGGCCCTGGGGGTCGGGGTTTGCGTGCTGGCGGCACCGGAGCTCGTCGTGGGCGCGGTAGTCGTGGCGGGCGTTGTCGTGGTGGGCTTCGCGATCTCAGAGGCGCTGGAGGCATACGAGAAGAGGGCCGTCCCCAGGTTCGGCCGCCGCCTACGCGGCCCGTGCCTGAAGTGAAGCCCGTGCCTGTAACGAAGCCCGCCCCGCAGGAGACCTCGCCGGAAAAAGGGCCCAAGCCGGAGCCCAAGGGGCCGGATTTTTTCCCGCCGCTGGAGCCACCCGAGGCTTTGGAGCGAGATCGCCGCAGGTGCGAGCCCATACCGAAAAATTATCACCGTGGCGGTAATGAATTGCACAACAAGTGCGCCGACAGAATTCCGAATAACATTAACCCAGGTGGGGATGTGTTCGTGAATGGGAAGGACTTCGACGCGCTGCAACTGGCCACGCGCACGCTGTGGGAGGTCAAGACCGATAACTTCGACACGTACCCGCCCGACCTTCGGAAATTGTGGTCGAGAGTCAGGTGGAAGAGTTGCGGGATGAGCGTGCCCTCGCTCTGGCTTGTGGATTTAACTTCCGGGTCGGCGTGCGAAGCCCCGCGCACAAAGCCGCACTGGAGCGCGCTGCCCGCGATCTCAGGGGACTTATCGTCGGACCATCACCGAAGAATGCCGGGTTATCCAGACGATTACTTGAGTTCTTGTTCGAACGCACCAAGACCAACGCCTCCCCAGGCAGGTGCGGAGGAAGCAAAGGTACTGGAGTGGCTTGCGTCTATCCCTGCCGCTTCGACACAAGTTCCCCGTTCATGATCTGCGCATACACGGTCTCGAACTCCGTCTGTGACGCGGAGGTGACGACGGTAATGGGCCTCAGGGTTCCATCGTTCTCGACGATGACTGTCTGCCCCGCGTGGTCATCCACCGAAGTCTCCTCAAGGACCACGTCGAGGCAGAAGCTCTCCCGGCGTATGTGCTTCAGGTCTAGGGTCGCCACCAACGTCGCGAGCGGGTCGAAGATCGGAACGGGAATCGGCTCCGAGGTCGAGCCAGCCGACTTCTTGATCAACAAATTCTTAGCGAATTGCGCGACCGGATCCTGCGCGGTGATGTTGTTGATGTAGCCGGGATCCAGCAATACGTAGTCGCACGCATCTAGGGGGACCAGCGTAAGGGGCAGCGTCGAACGAAGGATCTTCTGTGCCGCCAGAGGGTCGATGAATATATTCCACTCGGCGTAGGTGTTCGTGGAATAGGCGGGGCCCTGGTCCCACGCTGGCATTGCGTTGTTGAGGAGCGACACGTTGCCATCACTGAACACAGCGCCGCCCATGATGACGATCTGTTGCAGGTTGCTCCAGTTGCTGTCGGGGTACTGCTCTAGGAGTTGAGCCAGATTGGTCAGTCCACCCAGCGAGATGATGGTGATGGGCTCGCTGCTACCATTCAACTGATCCCGGATGAATTCCCAGGCCGGGCGTGGATCCGGGTTCGTGGTCACCGGGGGAGCGTGCTGCGCAGCGTCAGAACGTCATCCATCTGCGCACGGAAGGGCGCCGGGAATTGATTGTTGTACAGGCTGGAGAGCCCGCTCCAGCGCTCACCGGAGCATCGACCTGCCCCAATTCGAGCAGGGCCTGCGCGATGGAGACGCCATCGGCCAAATGTGTCTCCCCACAACCCGTGACAGTGATACCCACGATTTTGACATTTGGGTTCTTGATCAAGCTCAAGATGGAAAGGACATCATCCCAGCCCACATCGGTATCAACGATGACATTCATTCGCTTTGGCTCTCCGATTTGCCCAGGTGCGCCAAGCCCCGTGCGGCCCGGCATAATAGTAAACCAGCTCACCACTAGCAAACGGGGGGGTCGGAGCGTGCGGAGAGATGCCCTCCAGCAAGGCGCACCGGGGTTGCTTCCTGGGTGGGGGCCGAACGTCCACCGTCCAGCACATCCGCTGCTGCAGCGAGTGCGCCTGCCAAGCCTGCAGCGCGTCCTCGGGCCCTTGCGCGGGCAGGGCCCCCTTTTTCCAGCAGGCGCGGCCACCCGGTGGCGTCCCCCGCGGCAACCGCTCCACCTCTATTGGGAGCGGCGGGAATCGAACCCGCCGCCCGAGGCGCTACAGCGCCACGTCATCGGCTCAAGCCCACCCTGGAGGGGGATGGCTCGCTCTCGCTTCATTCGAGCTGAGGCGGGCCCGCCACCTCCCTCGGGCCCTCGAGCATCACGCAATAGGTGCCAGGATCAGCGCTCCGACGCCGGAGGTGCTCGCCGCCAGCGCCGGATGGATGCGGCATAAAGCGGCAACAGGATGAACAGGAACCCGGCCGTGAGGCCCGGGCTGGCGTTGCAGCCTCCGCCCGTGGAGCCCTGTCCATTCTCGTCACCGGTGCCCCCATCCGAGGCCGTTCCCGCGTCGCAGTCTCCCAGCGAGTGCTCGAGCGCGCCGAGCGTATAGGCTCCTCCCGAGGGACGCGGGCGGGCACAGAAGTCGTCCGTCACCGTGGTCCGCGCCGCGGCAGCTCCGATGAGTTGGGACACGTTGCCCTTGAGGCGCAGGTCTCCGCTCAGGGGCGCCTGGTACCGGTGTTCCAGGTGGTCGTGGCCACGTTCATCAGGTTCGTGCCGGCAGTGAAGCGGCCGCTGTCGCGAGCGCGAACGACCGAGGACATCACGTTGCCGTGGGCCTCTCCGGTGGTGGAGGCGAAGCGGAAGTCCACGCCCGTGGTGGAGATGAGCGTGTTGAACAGCACCTTCGTATTGGCGGCCTTGTTCAGGTAGATGCCCACGTCCGAGCAGTTGATGATGACGTTGTTGCGAATGACTCCGTCCGTGTGTTCGGGATCGCAGGGGACGTTCGGATCGAAGGCGGGCGCACAGTACGCGTTGCCCGTGCCTCCGCCGCCGAGGGACAGGCCAATGCGCGTGTCTCCAGCTGGGGAGTCCTTCACGCAGAGGATGCGGTTGCGCTCGAAGACGCCCCGCTTGCCTCCGCTCTTCATGAAGGCGCCGTAGGAGATGCCGCCCGCCTTCGAGAAGTCGTGCACGTCGTTGTCGCGGACCACCCAGTCGTCACCGGTGTCGATGTTGATCTTGTTGACGGGATTGGAGGTCGAGCGCGCGTGCGTGTCGTAGATCTCGTTGTGTTCCACGAGGCCGCGGTGGGGCATCTCATAGACGCCACTGCTGTTCTTCGTGGCGTTCACCTTGAGCTGCGCGTTGAAGTCGCGCACGCGGCTGTTGCGCAGCACGAAGCCTTCCGCGTGGCCCGTGACATGGAACGCGTGCTCGCAATTGGTGTCCTGGGGGCAGACTCCCTCGATGGTCAGGCCGTCGAAGGTCCAGTACCGGCCCGATACCTTGAAGCCCTCGCTCGCGTTGAACTGGATGCGCGCCGCGTGCCGGTTCGTGGCGCGCACGGTGATGGGCTGGGTGGCGGTGCCCTCCGCCGCGCAGCTCATGTTGGCGTTCACCGCGTACGTGCCATCCGCGAGGACGATTTCATCGCCCGCCTGCGCCGAGGCGAGCGCGGACTGCAATTGGGCAACCGTCGAGACGTTCTTCACCGCGGCCACGGCGGGCAACGGCAGGAGGAGCAGGACAAGGAGGTCATTCGCATGACGGGTGAGACTATCCGATCTTCGTCCCTACCCGTCTTGGCGTTGACGCCCCGCGGCGGGGCAGGGGCCCTCGGTGGGCGTGAGCTACAATCGAGGCGCTGCCGGCTGATAGGCTTCGGCGAATGCCTCGGTACGCCACCCTCGATGTGGGGACCAACGCGGTCCTCCTGCTCGTCGCCGACCGCCAGCCCGATGGCCGCTTCCAGGCCGTCCGCGAGCGCGCTGAAATCACCCGCCTGGGCCGGGGCGTGGACCAGAGCCGCCGCCTCTCGCCCGAGGGCATGGAGGAGACCCTCCAGGTGCTCTCCGCTTTCGCCTCCGAGGCCCGGAGCCTCGGCGCGGAGCCCTCGCCGTGTCCGCCACCAGCGCCGCGCGCGACGCGGAGAACGGTGCCGAGTTCCTCTCCGCCGCCGGGCAGCGCGCCGGCGTCACCGTGGACATCATCTCCGGCGAGTTGGAGGCGCGGTTGTGCTTCACCTCGGCCCATGCGGACTTCGGGCGTGACGCCTCGGGGCCCCTCGTGGTGATGGATACCGGCGGCGGCTCCACCGAGTTCATCTACGGCGACACCGAGGGCCGTGTGTCCTTCTGCCACAGCTTCGACGTGGGGTCGGTGCGCATGACCGAGCGCTACGTGACGTCGGATCCGCTGACCGCCGAGGACCGGGCCCTCGTGGAGGGACACTTGCGCGAGACGTTCTCCGTCCTGCCCCCATGCCCTCCGGGCGCCCGGCTCGTGGGCATGTCCGGCACGGTGACGACGCTCTTCGCCGTGCAGCACGCCATCGACCCGTACGACTCCGGGCGGGTGCACGGCGGCACCCTCCTGCGCGTCCAACTGGAGGCACTGGCGGACAAGCTATGCGGGTTGCCGCTCGCCGAGCGCCGGAAGCTGCCCGGCATCCAGCCCAAGCGCGAGGACGTGATTCCCGCCGGCTGCCTCATCCTGCTCGAGGGCCTTCGGGCACTCGGGCTCGACCGCTGCCTCGTGAGCGACCGGGCCCTGTGCTGGGGCCTGCTCGCGCACCGTTTCGGGGCCACCTGAACCCGTCCCACCCGAAGGGAGGCCGGACGGGGATGCCTCCCGGCCTCCCGATGGAACCGCCAGCCGGAGGGGAGTGGACGAGGCGGCCCTGGCCCCTTGTCGGGTGGAGGGAGGCTTCGGACCTTCCTCTCATCACCCGGCTTCGTGCCATGACGCGCGGGGCCCATCCGAGAGGGAGACGACCATGGCGGACAACAAGGGCCCGGCGGACAAGCGGACGGATGATCCCCAGGCGGACAGGAACGTGGAGGAGATGGAGCGTTCGGCCCGGCACCAGGACGGCGTGCTGCGCCGGGATGTGGCGGACCAGGACGTGGGGGAGGATCGCATCAAGGAGAAGGGCCTGGGCCGCGGCGCCCATGACTCGAGCGCCGGTGAGCGGCGTGACGCGCCTCCCGTGAACGACCAGCGCTGAACCCTCTTCCACCCGTGACGAGGTCCATGGCCACGTGCCCCCTGGCCGATCCGCCAGGAGGCACCTAGGCTGGAGACCACGAGTGGAGCACATCCCCAGGAGGGACATGACGGACGCGGAGCGCGACGACGCACCGGTGGAGCTGGACGGAAGCGAAGGGGAGGGCGGTGGGCAGATCCTCCGCTCGGCGCTCTCGCTGTCGCTCATCACCGGACGATCCTTCCACCTGTACCGGGCGCGGGCCAATCGCCAGCCCTCGGGGCTGAGGCCCCAGCACCTCGCCTGCGTGCGAGGAGCCGAGGCGCTCAGTGGCGGCCGGAGCGAGGGGCCGAGGTCGGGGCCTCGGAGCTGCGCTTCGAGCCGGGGCCGGTGCGTCCCGGAGACTACGTGCTGGAGGTGGGGACGGCGGGCAGCACGCCGCTGCTCTACCAATGCCTCTTCTACCCACTGGCGGTGGCGGGAGGCGGCTCGCTCACTCTGCGCGGGGGAACGCACCTGCCGCACAGTCCGAGCTACCACTACCTCGCGGGCGTGTGGCAGCCGATGGCGCGGGCGTTCGGGCTGCACATGACGCTGCGCCTGGTGCACGCGGGCTTCTACCCGGAAGGGGCGGGGGAGTTCGTCGCACAGGTGGAGCCGGTGCGTGAGCCCCCGCGGCGGGTGGAGCTCACGGCGCGCGGGACGCTGCGGGACATCGCGGTGGGCTCGTTCGTGGGCGGACTGCCCTTTGGCATCGCCGAGCGGCAGTCCAACGCGGCGGTGGCGGCGCTGCGCGAGCGGGGCTTCCACAGCCACGCGGCGAACCGTCCCCTGCCCACGACGCGCTCGGTGGGCACGGTCACCTTCCTGCTGGCGCAGTTCGAGCACACGATCGCGGGGTTCACCGCCCTGGGACGGCGGGGCCATCCGGCGGAGGCGGTGGGCCGCGAGGCGGCGGAGGCCCTGGCGGGCTTCATGGAGAGCACGGGGGCGTTGGACGAGCACCTGGGCGATCAGATCCTCCTGCCGGCGGCGCTGCTGGCGGCGGGGCGGCTGGGTCCGGCCGCGCCGGGGACGACGCGCTACCTCCCCGAGCGGGTGACGGAGCACCTCACCACCCATGCCCGGCTCCTCGAGCGCTTCCTGCCGGTGCGGGTGAGCGTGGAGGCGGACGGCACGGTCGAGGTCGCGCCCCGCCCCCGGGATGATCCACCGGAGGGCGGCTCGCGACGGGTGACTACGGAACCACCGTGTCCTTCCGGGCGGTGCCGGCGGTGCGGAAGCCGGCGATGCGGCTGGTGACCTCCGCCGGCGTCAGGACGGCGTCCTTGGCGAAGTACACCCAGTCCGCCTCCTGGTGGTACGTGCGCGAGCTGGTCTGCGCCCGGTCCAGCTCGGTGAACCAGATGTTGAAGTAGATGGACTGGTTCACCTCCGGCAGGTACTTGAGCTGGGTGTGCGAGGTCAGCAGCGCCCCGTCGATGTAATAATAGATGCCGGTGCTGGAGACCTGGAGCACGAGCGTGTGCCAGCCCGAGTAGTCCTTGCTGTTCCAATCCGAGACCCGGTCCGCGTTCTCGATGGGCAGCTGCGTGTCCTCCCACGAGGTCATCCACAAGGTGCTGGTGTTTCCACGTCCCCAGCCGCCGTTGGGCATGTACTCGAAGTCCTGCTCCGAGTAGTTCGGGTCATTCAAGACGTAGTTGGTGATGGTGAAGAAGGTCTCGACGGGCTTGTCGGCGAAGTAGCGGGTGCCCGACAGCGGGGTGTTGTTGAACTTCACCCGCGCGGCATAGGTGCCGTTCTTGAACTTGCGGCTCTTCGAGGACACCTCGGCCTGCGCCGTGGTCGCGTTGGTGCCGCGGGTGCTCGTCTGGAGCCGCAGCAGCTTGTTGCCGGAGACCGCGGAGTCGGTGACGATCGACACGTTGGACGCCGCCCAGGGCGCGCCGTACTCCGGCTCGGGCCCGGGACCCGTCCAATTCGTGTCGTTGCGCACGTTCCACCAGTTCCTGAAGTTGGTGTCGCTAGCGCTCGTGTAGCTGAAGTCGTCGAAGAACTCGGTGGTGATCGTGTCGCCCCACCGGGGTCCCGCCTCCGCCCGAGGGAGGCGTGCCGCCGCGCAGCCCTTCCGTGGGCGCGGAGCCGGCGTCGTGCACGGTGATCTTGCTCCAATCGATGAAGCTGGTGTGGCTTCCGTAGGAGTAGTCATTCGTCTCGTCAAGGATTGCCGCGGTGCGGCGCCCAGGTGTCTGGCCATGGACGCCGCGAAGCAGGGCTTCAGCGGCCCATGGCGGAGGACAGCTCGGCCGCCCACTGCCACGGGGCGCCGGTGTTGCCCGGCAGCGAGTTGAAGTACTCCCAGCTCGCCGCGCCGCCGAACGCCTGGTGGGTGCCGACGAGACCGCTCACCGTGCTCTTGGCGGTGGGGATGTCGATGTAGCCGGAGCCGCCATTGCCCGGGTTGCTCAACATGCCGGCCACCACCTTCTGCGCGGGGATGAGCCCGCGGTTGATGATGGACTGGTAGTTGGCCGGGGTGCCCATGTAGCCCCAGCCATTGTAGAACTGGCCGTTGAACCAGGAGATCTGCGAGCCCACGTCCCGGTAGAGCTGCTCGTAGTTGAAGCCAGACAGGTTGCCGCCGCCGTACAGGGCGGTGGCCACCGGGGCGAGCGTGATGACGAAGTTGGGCCCGAAGTCCGTGCGCAGGGCGCGGATGACGCGCTCGATGCCCGCGAGCGACATGTACTCCTCGACGTCCAGGTCCACGCCGTCCAGCTTGTACGTGGTGATGATGTTCTTGAGGATCGGGTAGTAGGTGTTGAAGTCGGTGTCCAGGCGCTGGAAGCTGCCCTGCGCGGCGCCGCCCACCATCCCGAGCACGCGCACGCCCTTGGCCTGCATCGCGGCGAGGTCCCGCCACATCTGCTGGAACCGGGCGTCGCTCGGCGGATGGTCGTTGAGGTGCACTTGCGTGGGGGAGTTGAGGTGGATGGCGGCCACGATCACGTCGGTGACGCGCGTGTTGTTGTTGGTCAGGCCCAGCGGGGAGACATACGTGCCGCCGTTGTATTGGGTCTGGTAGTAGACCACCGTGCGCCGGTACGTCCGGGTGTGGGCGGGCGGCGTCCACTTCTGGCTGCTGACCCCGACGCAATCCCAGATGTGCAGCCGGGTGCCGTTCGCGCTGTTGCCTTCGAAGACGTCCAGGCACTTGTTGGCCTGGGGGTTGACGAAGTCCTGGCCAGGCGTGTGGATCCACTGCTGGGCGCCGGTGCCGTTGCAATCCCACAATTGAATGGGCGTGCCGTTGGCCGTGCCGGACTGGGTGACGTCCAGGCACTTGCCCAGGGCCCGGAGGGTGCCATCCGCGTTGAGGTTGATCTGCTGGGCGGCGGAGTTGTTGCACTCGTAGAGCTGGATGGGCGTGCCATTGGCCGAGTTGCCGCCCGCCACGTCGATACACTTGCCGGCGAGTCCCTTGACCGGGCCGGTGGGATTGGGCGCCGCCGAGGCGGACGGAGCGGCGGCGAGGACCGCGACCGCGGTGGTGGCGACACTGGCGGCGGCGAGCCGACGCCCGAGGGGACGCGTACGCTGGGTGCTCATGACTGGGTTCTCCAGAGGGGACTCCCGGCCAGGCTCCTGGCAAGTGGTGGCCGGATGCTCGCCTCGATACCCTGCCTAGGCAGGGAAAACAAGTAGAAACCGTTTTCCTGGTGAGTAACGGTCCTGATGGAAGGACATTGACCCGAAAAAAATGGCCCGTGCTCCCACCGGGGGCACGGGCCGGCTGCCTCACTTGCGCCGCGTCAGTTGTTCTGCAGGGGATTCACGCGCACCAGGGAGCGGGCGGGCACGGTGGCCGTTCCGGTGGTTCCGGACGCGTTCTTGAACGTCACCGGGAGCGCGGTGGCGGTGGGGTTCCACACCAGGGCCGAGTAGGTGGTGCCCTTCTTGTACACCGTCGCGCTCGCGCCGCCCGTGGCCCAGATGTCCGCGCTGCGCTGGCCGAGGCTGGCCATGTTGTGGACGAACCAGTACGTGTTGAAGAGCTCGTTCTTCTGCACCGGGGTGGCGTTCCACTTGGCCAGCACCCCCTGGGGATCGCTCAACGACTGGATGGGCCACACGACGTGCTGCCACGAGGTCTCCGGTCCGCCGTTGTCCTTGACGAAGCCGTTGTAGAGGCTGGCCGCCTTGGCGGGGTTGAAGCCATAGCTGGTCAGGTACTCGGAGGTGGGCAGCCAGTGGATGCCGTAGATGTGCACCGGAGCGCCACTGAAGAAGGTGCCGTAGAAGTTCGACGAGCCGTACACCGGCCCACCGTCTTGTGCGGCCACTCGGGCAGCCAGTTGTCCCCGTCATAGTTGAACCAGTACTGCTCCACCGCCTTGAGTTCCGTGGTGAAGCCGAAGATGGCCGCGTCGCGGAACGACGTGTTGCCGGTGGTGACACCCCACAGGTACTGACCCACCCAGCCGAAGAGCGACTCGCCCGCGGCCTCCTGGTTGTTGCCGTTGTTGTTGTCCGCGTAGCCCCGGCCCACGAGTGGCCCTCGTAGGGATCGAAGTTGCGGAAGAACGGGTAGAGCGGATCCGTCCGCGTCGGGTTCGCGTAGTCGCGGATCAGGTGCTCCACCATGGCGCCGTACTGGGTGCGGAAGTTCGCGTCGTACGAGGCCAGCACCGCCGAGGCGAAGACGTAGTAGCCATACGTGAAGTGGTGATCCGTGATGCCCGTGTTGGCCCCGAACTCGCTGACCCGGTAGTACGTCGTTCCCCAGTCCGGGTTGTAATAGAAGAAGAAGTCCTTCTCTCCCGGCGTGTACGTGTACCACTCCGTCAACAGGGGCTTGAGCCGCGACAGGAAGAGATCGCGGTAGACGATGTCACCGATCTCGTCCGCGGCCAGCACGCCCATCGCCAGCGGGTGCAACGCCTTGCCCTGCCAATAAGCATCCGCCGCCGGTGAGACGTTCGCCGTCTCCCGCTCGAGCGTCAGCAGGTACTGGCTCATCAGGGCACGCGAGTACTCGGGGTTGTTGGGCTCGGTGAACTGGGGGACGATTCCCTGGAAGCGGTTCGCGGTGAAGAACGTGTTGCCCTCGCGCACCTTCAGCGTTCCGCGGACGGAGGGGTAGGAGAGCGCGGTGAGCGGCGAGCCCGAGTTCTTCCACTGGTGGGGGAAGAGGGCCGTCAGGGTCTGGTCGGAGAAGCCCGTGCGCTTGAGCTGCGTGGTGAGGGTGAAGGTCGTGGTGAGCTGTGCGCTCGCCTCGTCGAAGACGTAGCTGACGCGGGTGCCCGTCACGAACGCATAGGCATGCTGGTGGAAGTAGCTCAGGTTGGCCGCCGAGGGCAGGGCCGCCAGCGACAGGTAGCCCTGGCCGCCTCCGAGTTGGATCTTGATCTTCGGGCCCACCTTGCGGAACACGGTGCCCGCCGGCGCGAAGAGCCCGTAATAGCGCGTCTGGAGCGTGCCGCCGCCATCCGGGTTGGACACCTTCACGGCGATCCGGTCGGTCGTCACCGACGCGCCATCCGTGGTGAGGATCGCGCTGCCCTGATCATCGAGGATCTGCGTGATGCGCGCGGAGTAGAGCTCCACCGAGTTGGGATCGCTGAACTGGGTATAGAGGTAGGGGAGCCCTTGACGAACGTCACCTTGAGCTTGTCCGTGGCGTCGTCGCTGAGCACGGAGTCCACCGACCAGTCGCCGTAGCCGGTCACCCGGTTGGCCATCTTGGACGTGTCGATGGTGTTGGCCATCAGGTACAGGTCCGGGTTGCCGTCCGCGTTCACCGCGGACTTGTCGCCGTTGATGTAGCCCGCGCCCGGGGTCAGGATGCCGAGCCCCTGGCTGAAGAACTTCGACTTGAGGGGCTGGGTGACGATCATGTCCCCGAGCGGCTTGATGAGCAGCGACTGCCACCAGTCATTGGAGGGCAGGGGGGCCTTCAAGGTGTCGGCCCGGTATTGCGGATACCGGGGCTGCGGCATCTTGTAGTCGTTCGTCAGGTAGCTGCCCTGGCCGACCTGGATGGAGCTGGGAGTGGGGAGGGCCGGAATCGTGTAGGTGGGCTTCGGGTGGCCCTCGACGTAGTCGTAGACCTCGAAGTCGAACAGGGAATACCCATACCCCGTGGCTCGGGCGTACCCCTTCATCCGGACGTGACGGCCGGAGGCGTACAGGGGAATGTCCTGCTTTCCGCCCGCGCCTTGCATCGTCCGGTAGACGGTCGTCCACTGCGCGCCATCCGGGGAGACCTGCAGATCGAACACGCGCCCGGCGGCTGCTTCCCAGTTCAAGACGACCCGGCCAATCGTGCGCGTGCCGCCCAGGTCGATGGAGATCCACTCATCGTCCGTCGCGGCCGAGTTCCAGCGCGTCGACGCGTTGCCATCCACCGCGTTGCCCGGCGGCAGGGATTGCGAGGTGGAGGAAGCGGTGGCGGTCCGGTTCAGGGCCACGTTGGGGCCATACTGGAGCGGCGGCTTGTTCACGCCTCCGGTTCCGTAGACCTCGAACTCCAGGATGGAATAGCCATAGGCGCTCAGGGCCCGCTTCGTGCCGAGCACGCGCACGAACCGGCCGCTGCCGGTGACCGCCTGATCATCGACGCCGCCCGCCCAGTTCGTCCGGCCATAGAGGTCCGTCCAGGCGAGCTCGTCGTTGGAGACCTGGACCTTGTAGTCCTTGGCGTACGCGCCCTCCCACTGAATCTTGACCCGCTCGAGCTGCGCCGTGGCGCCCAGGTCCACGTAGATCCACTGGGGATCCACCCCCCACTGGCTGGCCCAGCGCGCACCCGTGGTGCCGTCCACCGCCAGCTCCGCCGAGTTGTTGCCCTCCTGCGAGGAGGCATAGGCGGGGCGCTTCAACGACAACAAGGTCGGGGCCGCCCGCGCGCTCCAACCGCCGAGGACGGTCAGCAGCGGCAACACGAACGCCGCCGTCCTGAGCCCCCGCGAGGTCATCCGCGCGTGTGCTTGTCTATTGGGGAGGTGCATCCTCTTTCTCCGGGATGAAAGGGTGCTGCTTCAAACCGGAGAAACTAGAGAAAACAGATTTTAAATCAATATTATTCTGAATATCCTGGATTTGTACCAGAATCTTTAAAAATGGGCTGTGGGATAAGTGAGGACAGCGGCCCTAGTACTACAGTTGGACGTGAATTCTGGGGGCTTTGCGACGATAGTGGCAGAGTTTGGCGACGGCCTGATGGTGGCGCCGCCAGCGGCTCCACCGCAGGATGAAGTCCAACGTGGGTCGTACCACCCACCGGGCGAGTTTCCACAACAGACGTCTCACTTCCTGAAGACTGAAGCGGATGAGGACAGGCCTCGCCGCCGTCGAAACGCGCCCATGCGACTTCTTCGGTGCGGCGGGCCCAGACGTTTTGGGACTTTTGTCTCCTCCTCGGGTTCATTGGCCGTGACGCGCGCGGCGGCCAGGAATGCATGGGCCACCGGGCACAACGTCATGTGGCGGTACCACCCTCGCCACCGCCTCACTTCATAGTCGTCCAGTCCCACCTCCCCCTTGGCCGACTCGAAACATTCCTCTACCGGCCAGCGTTTACCAGCCGCTTCCACCAGGGCCGCCAGCGACGTCGTGGCCGGTGCATGCACCAGGTAGAAGGCCACGTCGGAATCCTCCGACAGGCCGCGGCGGAAGAGAAACCATCGCGCTTGGTTCCTCGCCGGAGAATTGAGCTGGACTCGCGCCCAGTCATACAGCCGCGGTCCCTTGGCTCCGGCTCCCGCCGACAGCCGCGTCCATTCGGGTGTCTTCACCTCCTTCAATACCTCGCCCGCCGTCACGTGAGCCTCCCCGTGCCAGGCGTAGGTATTGGAGGCCACCGCCAGCACATACGGTTGCGACTGGCTCTCCAGAAACCGTCGCAACTCTCCATCCCGGCCATACACCTCATCTCCCACCACCCACTTCGGTCGGAGTCCAGTGTCCAGCGCCCGCTGGAGCATGACTCGCGCCAGCTCAGGCTTGGTCTGGAATCCCACTCCCGGGGAATTCCTGCCGGCGACCGCGCTCCGGCTCCTCAAGCCATTCCTTGGGGAGGTACAGCTCACGGTCCACCAGCGTGTGTCCCTTATCGGTGACATAGGCCAGGAAGACGCCTATCTGGCAATTCTCCACCCGGCCCGCCGTGCCGCTGTACTGCCGTGCGACTCCCGCGGACTTGTCCCCCTTCTTCAAGAAGCCGGTCTCATCCACGGCCAATATTCCCCCTCTCCCAGCCGCTCTCGGGCATACGACAACACGTCGTCCCGGAGCGCGTCTTCGTCCCACTGGGCCCCATTGAGCAGGTGTTGAAAAGCGTAGGGCGTCTCCCGGCCCACCTCCTCACTCAAGCCCCAGGAGTTCTTGCGCTCGACTCGTGCCAGCAATCCTTGCAACAGCGACTCCGCCGAGGTGCGTGTCTCCGGACGCGCGAAGTGGGGCTGGACCCACGCCTGTACGCGGCGCCACTCCTCTTCCCATTTCCTGACGAAAACCGTTTCGTTGTGGTCCGAGACGACAGCGCGGCTCGACATGGCGGCCCCCAGGTGAAGGTGACTTCTCCCATGGGTTATAACCACGCCACCTCCGGCGTCACCCTTGCCTTCGTTTCGCTTTCTCTCCTGGCTCCCCACCAGACAAGTGGGGCCCTCCACCCCACCTCCGCAGTTGCGTTGCGCTGGGGCCGTATTATCTCAGAGGAGAGGAGGTCCGAGTCATGGGTTCACGCCAAACGGAGGACGGCAGCTTGTTACGGCAGCAGGGGGGAGGGCCATTCCTCTGTCCACTTAAAAATGTCCAACTGTAGTACTAGGTTTCCGGAGCATGTGTGTGCTACGAAACAATGCGTTCGGAGCCCACACTCAAGCGGGGGATTAACGAATGCGGAGCCGCTCACTCGCGGCAGTTGCGCTCATCTTCGTCATGTTCTCTGGCTGCACCTGCGGCGGAGACAAGGACGCGAAGAAGGGCCCGGCGCCCTCCGAGCTGTTGAAGTCCCTGCCCAGGGCCGCCGTCTCCCGGCCCTCGGCGCTGGTGCCCAAGGCCGTGCTGGACTCCCCCCGCTCCATGGTGGTGGCCGCCGCCGATGCCCGGGGCACCTGGGAGCCTTCATGCGGACCGCGCCCGGCAAGGCGCTGGTGGAAGGCCACGCCATCGAGCACGTGAGCCTCTCCGCGCAGATGGAGCGGCTCCTCTCGTTCAGCCATGACCGGCCTCCGCCTCGGAGCACCCGCTCGCCGCGGATCGCCTCGCCGAGGCCCTCTCCGGCCCGGCCGCCCTCGGCGTGGTGGATGGCGACGACGGGGACGCCGACCTCGTGCTGGTGAAGGAAGTGGATGGCTCCCAGGAGTTCGTGGTCCGCCTCGCCCTGATGGTCTCCACCGTGAAGGGTTCCAGTGTGAGCACCAGTCAGCACGAGGGCCACCCCCTGCACGAGCTGCGGCGCGGCAGCCGCACCCTGCATGTGGCCGCCTTCCAGAACGTGCTCATCGCCTCCACCGACGAGAAGCTGGCCAGGGCGGCCCTCTCGCTGGCGCTCGACAAGGGCGGCCAGTCCGTCGAGTCCATCGCTGGCTACAAGAAGGAGCTGGACAAGCTCCAGGGCCACCGCCTCGCCGCGCTGATGTCGCTCGAGCCGGACGGCCCGCCAGCGCTGCTGCTGGGCCTGTCGCGGCTGGTGCTCGGGCTGGACGTGGACTCGGGGCAGCTTCAGCTCGGCGGCGAGCTGTCCGACTCGCCCGACACCGTGGCGGCCTTCCGCGCGCTGGCCTACGTGCCCAGGGACGTGGTGCTCTTCTCGAGCCTCGGCGCGGCGAACGCCGAGGCCTTCCTCGAGCGGCTCGGCGACGCGGGCGGCAACAACGCCAGCGCCAAGGACGTGCGCAAGGCGCTCGTCCTCCCGGCGGAGCTGGAGGATGCCCTCACCGACGAGGCCTTCTATGGGCTGCTCGGCGTGTCGGACACCCGCTTCGATCACCTGCTCGGCCTGGGCCTGAAGGATGGCGCCGCCGCGGCCAAGGCCTTCCCCAAGCTGGCGAAGAACTGGCTGGACAAGCCCGACAAGAAGGACGTCGCCCCGGGCGTGTCCGCCTTCTGCAACTCCACCGAGGGGCTGTGCCTGGCGCTGACGAAGGACTACCTGCTGGCGGCCACGGACCTGGAGTCGCTGCAGGCCGCGGTGGAGACGGGGCTCGGCAAGCGGCCCGCCCTCTCGGACGTGAAGGGCTTCCAGCAGGTGGGCAAGAGCGGTGACACGCGCTTCCTCACCGCCTACGTCGACACCGCGAAGGCGGCCGACGCCATGCTCACCTTCTTCCGCGCCGTGGGCCAGGACCAGAGCCAGGGCTTCGACACCGGCGACGTGGATGCCAGCGTGGCGCCACTGTGCGAGGCGATGAAGAAGCTGCCTCCCTATGGCGGTGGGCTCGCCGTGGACGGCACCGTGGTGGCCGGCCAGTTCCAGCCGCTGCTGGGGCAGTAGGGGGGCTGACGCGTGAAGTGGGCTCTCGCCATCGCCGCCGTGCTGGCCGCGCCAGCGCTGGGCCTGCGCACCTCCGCGCGGGTCGAGCGCTCCGCGTCCGAGCTGCCCGCCGATGGGAGCGCCTCGATGAGCTTCCACGTCCAGCCGCGCTCGCTGCTGGGGCTCTCCGCGCCGCTGCTGCCCTCCACCCGGGCGAGCCTCTCGCTCTCCCCCTCCATCGCGCGTGCCTCCTGTGGGGCGGGCGCGCATGGGCCCGTGTGCACCGTCGTCGCGGGCACCACGCCGGGCGAGGTGCGTGGCACCCTGCGGGTGGAGGATGCGCTCGGGCTGGTGACGGAGCTGCCGGTGGAGCTGCGCCTGCGGGCGGATGACTCCGACACGGACCAGGACGGCTTTCCGGACGCGGTCGAGCTGGACTCGGAGGACGACCGCCAGGCCTTCCGCCGCTGGTTCGTGACGCTGGCCGCCGCGCAGTACCCCACGCCCGATCCGCACTGGCCCGAGGTGCACCGCGACTGCGCCGGGCTGCTGCGCTTCGCCTACAAAGAGGCCATCAAGGCCCACGGGGCCAGCTGGCGCAAGGGCCGCGAGCTCAACACGGCCTCCGCGCCGGACGTGCGCAAGTACCAGTACCCCGCCGTGCCCGTGCTCGGAGACAAGCTCTTCCGGGTGGCGGCCGGCGCCCATGACGCCCAGGGGCCGCTCGAGTCGGCCTTCAGCACGTCCGCCAGCGCGCGCTGGCTCCTGTCCGCCAACGTGGTGCGCGTCCCCTCCGGGAGTGCCCTGCCGGGGGACCTGCTCTTCTTCGAGGATCCCGAGGCCCGCGGGATGTCCTACCACTCGATGGTGTACCTGGGGGACCTCGACGGGCTCGGGCCCGAGGTCGTCTACCATACCGGCCCCGACAGCCGGCCCGGCGGTTCCAGGGGAATCGTCAAACGGCTCCGGCTCGAAGACCTTTTGTCGCATCCGGACGAGAAGTGGCGCCCGCGCGACGACAACCCGCATTTCGTGGGGTTCTACCGATGGAAGATTCTCGACTGAAGTTACTGCTCGCCGTGATGTGGGTGCTGGCCGCGCCGGACGCATCCGCTCGCGGGCGCTTCTACCTGTCCACGCAGACGGTGAGCGCTCCGGGCACCCAGCCCACGGTGAGCATCGAGGCCAGCGGCGTGCGCGCGCTCTCCATGCGCGTCTACCGCATCCCCGAGCCCGAGCGCTTCATGCTCGGGCAGACGGACCTGCACCGTCCGGTGACGCAGAACACCCTGCGCGACAAGCACCTCTTCACG
The DNA here is from genome assembly GCA_049060065.1 of Cystobacter fuscus. Taxonomy (GTDB): domain Bacteria; phylum Myxococcota; class Myxococcia; order Myxococcales; family Myxococcaceae; genus Cystobacter; species Cystobacter fuscus_B. The sequence continues at coordinate 4,290,757 of JBMEQP010000002.1, read as the reverse complement.
GTGCTCACCGGCGGCTACCGCGCGGCGGCCACCTCGTTGCGCGAGCAGGTGCGCGACGCGGTGTCTCCCAAGGCGCGTGCCTCGGCGCTGACGGTGCTCGAGCCGGCCAATGACGGCCTGTCCAAGGCCCAGTCAATCCCAGCCCGCGAGCAGGTCCGCATCCCGCTGCTCAAGGACTATCCGCTCGTCAGCTACTGGCGGGAGGACCTGGACGGCTCGGCCTCCCAATCGGAGCCGGCGGAGGAGAGCGGCGAGGACGGCGAGGGCTACTCGGGCCGCGGTGGGAGCTGGATGCTGCGCACGCTGGCGCTGGGCGTGAAGGAGAGTGGCGTCTACCTGGTGGAGGGCGTGACGGGCGAGGACGTGGGCTACACGCTGGCGGTGGTGTCGCGCATTGGCCTGATGGTGAAGCAGGGCCCGGAGCGGACGGTGGCGCTGGCGGTGGACCAGACGACGGGCGCGGCGCTGTCGGGCGTGAAGGTGACGCTGTTCGACCAGGGCAAGCCGTACGCCGAGGGCGTGACGGACGGTGACGGCCTCTTCACGGCCAAGGTGAAGGCGGCCACGCAGACGCTGGCGCTCGCGCGCAAGGGCGATGACGTGGCGCTGGCGGATGCCTCCTTCTACTCGGGGGCGGCGAATGATCGGGTGGTGTACCTCTTCACGGACCGGCCGGTGTACCGCCCGGGGCACGAGGTGCACTTCAAGGGCATCATCCGCTCGCGCGCGGGCACGTCCTATGCTCCGCCGAAGGGGGGCAAGGCCGACGTGTCCCTGGTGGAGCCGGGCGGCACGGCGGTGGACTCGCTGGAGGTGGAGGTCGCCGCCAATGGCAGCTTCACCGGGCGCTTCGAGCTGCCGGGCAAGGAGACGCAGCCGGCGGCGGGCGTCTGGCGCATCCGCGCCGAGGTGGAGGGGAGTCCTTCGAGGGTGAGTTCAAGCTGAAGGAGTTCTCCAAGCCGGAGTACCAGGTGAACGTGCAGTTGGGGCGGCCGTCGTACGTCCAGGGCGACGAGGTGTCGGGCCGGGTGCAGGCGCGTTTCTTCCACGGCGGCGTGCTGAAGAAGGGGGACGTGCAGCTCACCGTGTACCGCAGCCGCTTCTTCATCCCGGACTTCGCGGACGCGGAGGCGGACTTCTTCGTCTCCGAGGGCGAGCGCGCCTCGGCGGGGCGGGAGATCGTCCAGGAGCTGTCCGGCGAGCTGGACGCGAACGGGACGTACGCCTTCGCCTTCCCCACCGCCCGGGACGGCCAGGACTACACGTACTCCATCGAGGCCAAGGTGGTGGAAGCCTCGGGCAAGACGGCCCGGGGCCAGAAGGTGGTGGACGTGACGGTGGGTCGCTTCTTCCTGTCGGCCCGGGCGGACAAGCTCGTCTACGAGCCGGGTGACGAGGTGTCGCTCCAGGTGGTGGCGCGCGACTACGCGGAGAAGCCGGTGGCCGCCCCCGTGCAGGTGGAGGTGAAGTACCAGAAGCGCACGGGTGACTCGGTGGCCCAGGCGGCGCTGCCCGCGCAGCAGCTCCAGGTGACGGCGTCCGCCACGGGCGGCCTGCACAAGCTGAAGCCCACCGAGCCCGGCGCCTACGTGGCCCACCTCACCACGAAGGATGATGCCGGCTCGGTCATCACCACCACCGTGCCCTTCTTCGTCACGAAGAAGGGCGGGGACATCCCCATGGCCAAGGGCGGGTTCGAGCTGTACTCGGACAAGCCCAGCTACAAGGTGGGCGACGAGGCGGTGGTGCTGGTGCGCGCTCCGTTCGACTCGGCCAGCGTGCTGCTGACGCACCAGGGGCTGGAGGTGCTCGCCAGCGAGGCGCTCGAGCTCAAGGGCTACTCGGCGGTGCTGCGCTTCAAGGTGACGAAGGAGATGACGCCCAACATGTACGTGGGCGCCATGGCCATCTCCGCCGGACGCACCTTCCGCAAGGAGCTGCTGCTGCGGGTGCCGCCCACGGACCGGGTGCTCCAGGTGGAGGTGACGGCGGACAAGGAGAAGTACGCGCCGGGCGACACGGGCACCTTCACGGTGTCGGTGAAATCGCCGGACGGCAAGCCGGTGGCCAACGCCGACATCGCCCTGTCCGTCGTGGACGAGGCCATCTACGCCGTCTCCCCGGAGATCGCCCCCTCGTTGCCGGAGTTCTTCTTCCACCCGGTGCGCGACAACGTGCGTGGCACCAGCTCCACCACCTTCCGATTCTACGGCTACGGCCGCAGCGTGCGCGAGCAGATGAGCCAGCTCGTGCGGCGCAGCCGCGCGGGCTTCGGTGACCTGAAGACGCTCTCGCGCAAGGTGCGCAAGGACTTCAAGGACACGCTGCTCTTCTCCCCCAACGGCCACCGGCCCGGACGGCAAGGCCCAGCTCAAGGTGGTCTTCCCGGACAACCTCACCACGTGGCGGGCCACCGCGCGCGTCATCACCGCCGACACCTCGGTGGGCTTCGGCGTGGGCAAGGCGCGTGTGCACCAGGACTTCCTGGTGCGCCGGCCACCCCGCGCTTCTTCCGCGAGCGCGACTCGCTGCAACTCGGCGTTCTGCTGGAGAACTCCACCAGCCAGAAGGGCACGGCCACGGTGACGCTCGAGACCACGGGCGTCGAGCTGACCGAGAAGAAGAAGACCCTCACGGTGGAGGGCAATGATCAGGCGGTGGTGATGTTCCCCGTCCGGGTGGTGGGGGGCGAGGGCAAGGTGAAGCTGCGCGCCAACGGCACGCTGGGCAGCCACTCCGACTCCGTGGAGCTGGAGGTGCCGCGGCTGGCCCACGGCGCGCTGCTCGGTGAGGCCATCGTCGCCTCGCTGGCCGCCGACTCCACCGCGCCGGTGGACCTGGCCCTGGAGATTCCGGCCTCCGCCCACCCCGAGGCTCGCGGCTGGCGCTCTACGCCAGCACCGGCATCGCTCCGGCCATCGAGAGCGCCCTGGACTACCTCGTGGGCTACCCGTACGGCTGCACCGAGCAGACGATGAGCCGCTTCGTGCCCAACCTCGTGGCGGTGAAGGCGTATGAGCAGCTCAAGCTGCCGCGCAAGCAGCGCCACGAGGAGCTGCCGAAGATGGTGATGGCGGGAGTGGCGCGGCTGCGCCAGCTCCAGCACGGCGATGGGGGCTGGGGCTGGTGGGAGGAGGACGAGACGGACGCGGCCATGACGGGCTACGTGGTGCAGGGCCTCGCCATGGCGCGCTCGCTCGGCTACGGCAACGAGGAGCTGGATCAGATGCTCACGCGGGGCCGGCGAAGCTGTCCTCGCTCAGCACGGGGGACATGGAGGACGGACTCCGGGCACGTCTGCTCTACAACCTGGCGATGGCGGGCAAGTCGTCGGACTCGATGCTCACCGCGCTCGCGCAGAAGGTGCGCGAGCAGATCGCGCTGTCCACCTACACCAAGTCGCTGGTGGTGCTCGCGCTGGCCGAGACGGGCAAGAAGGAAGACGCCGCCGCGCTGGCCGAGGAGCTCGAGCGCTCGGCCAACCGCGTCGGCGAGCTGGTGGTGTTCGGCGGCGGCGGGACGGAGCCCTGGTGGCGGGGCCGCATCCAGCCGGCCATGGCCACCTGGGATGGAGACCCCATCGAGTCCACGGCCTCGGCGCTCCGGGCGCTCGCCCGCGTGCGTCCCTCCAGCCCGTTCATCGACGGCGCGGTGAAGTTCCTCCTGCAGCAACGGCGCGAGGGCCACTGGCAGAGCACCCGTGACACGGCGGTGGTGGTGTCCGCGCTGGCCGATGTGCTCCCGCGCTTCGCCAGCCAGGCGCCGGGCGCCACCGTGGCCGCGGTGCTGGATGGCCAGCCGCTCGGCGAGCGCACCTACTCCGGCGAGGACCTCTATGGCCCCGAGCTGATGGTGGGCGAGTCGCTGACGGTGAAGCCGGGGACGCACACCCTCCAGGTCGCGCGCCGGGGCCAGGGCTCCGGGCTGATGCTCGAGGCGCGGCTGTCGTACCTGGATGCCGGCGAGGGGTTGAAGGCGAGCAGCAGTGGTCTGAGCATCACCCGCCGCTACCACCGCGTGGAGCGGGAGCAGGGCGGCGCGAACATCCAGGAGACCCTCGAGCCGCTCGGAAAGAGCGCGGAGCAGGACGAGCTGCTCTTCGTCGAGCTGGAGGTCAACGCCCCGAACGCCATGGAGTACGTGATGCTGGAGGATCCGCTCTGCTCCGGCTGCGAGGTGGAGGAGGCCGACGTGGGCCGCACGCCCGGAGGCAGGAGCTGCACCCCAAGGGTCTGCACCGCGAGGTGCGTGACGAGAAGGTGGTCTTCTTCGCGAGCGACCTGAAGGCGGGCAAGAACGTCTTCGGCTACATGATGACGCCGGGCTTCGCGGGCAACCTGCATGTGATGCCGGCCAGCGCCTCGCTCATGTACCACCCGCAGGTGCGGGGCACCTCGAGCGAGCAGACGCTGCGGGTGGGAGGTGAGCAGTGAACGCCCGGACCTTGCTGTCGGTGCTGACGTTGTTGCTCTGGGGGGCGACCCCCGCCTGGGCCAACGACGCGCCCACGGTGACGCTCGCCACGCCGGCCGGGGGATGGACCTCGAACCGGGTGGCGCACATCACCGGCACCATCTCCGACACCTCGCTGCGTGTCGGCACGCTCTCCATCAACGGCACCGAGCGGCCGCTACCCCTGCGGGGCGGCGCGTTCGACCTCTCGCTCGTGCTGTCGCCGGGGATGAACGTGATTGAGGTATCGGCGGCCAACGGGGCGGGCGTGGGCCGCGCCAAGGTGTCGGTGTTCGCCAAGGTGCCGAAGATCGACCTGCGCGTGGTGCTCTCCTGGGACACCGACGAGACGGACCTCGACCTGCACGTGGTGGAGCCCTCGGGCGAGGAGTCCTGGTACGGGCACAAGGAGACCGCGAGCGGTGGTTCGCTCGACGTGGACGTGACGACGGGCTACGGGCCGGAGATCTACACCCAGGCCAATTCACAGACGGGCACCTACAAGATCCTGGTGGACTACTTCTCCGACCACGGCAACGCCCAGACCGAGGTGAAGGTGGACGTGCTCATCCACGAGGGCACCGACCGCGAGGAGCGGCACACCTTCCGTCACATGCTGACCCGCACGGGCGGCAAGTTCGAGGTGGGAACCTTCACGGTGAAGGCCGCCCGGGTCGTGGAGTAACCCTCGTGCCCCTGGGACTGTTGCTGGTGCTCGCCGTGGCCGGGGGCACGCCCGAGCCGGGCACCCGGCTGGCCGAGCGCGCCGAGGCCCTGCTGCCGGACGAGGATGACGCGGCGGCGGTGATGGATCTGGCCACCGGCGAGCTGGTGCTGGCCCATCACCCCGCGGTCCTCACGCGTGCCTTTCCGCCCGGCAGCGTGCTCAAGCTGGCCAGTGCCTACGCGGCGCTCGACACCCACCGGCTGCCCGAGGAGCCGCTGCGCTGTAGCGGCCGCGCGGAGATCGGAGGCCGGGAGCGGACGTGCTGGCTGCGCTCGGGCCATGGACGCATCGAGCTGACGCGGGCGCTCGCCCTGTCCTGCAACATCTACTTCCACGCCCTGGGAGACGTGCTGGAGGGCGAGGAGTTGCTGCGCGCCCTGCGGGACTTCGGGCTCGGAAGGCCCACGGGGGCACTGCCCGGGGAGGAGGGGGCGTGGTGCCCCAGGCGCTCTCGCGCGAGGACCGGATCCGCGTGGCGGCCGGGGACAGCGAGCGGGTGCAGGTGACGCCACTCCAGCTTCTCCAGATGGCGGCGGTGGTCGCGGGCCGGGGACAGGCGCGGAGCCGGGGCGAGGGGAGTGGCCGTCAAGGGCCGCGCCTCGGGAACCTGGCGGCGGTGGAGGTGCTGCGCGAGGCGATGCGGCAGGCGGCCGAGAGCGGCACGCTGGAGGCCACGCGGTTGGGGACGCTGGAGGGGCGGGGAAGACGGGCACCGCGCGCTGGGACAAGGGCTGGCACACGCACGGCTGGTTCATCGGGTTCGCGCCCTTCCGCGCGCCACGCTTCGCGGTGGTGGTCTTCGCCCGGGAGGGACGTGGAGCCCACCGAGGCCGCGCAGCCGGGGACGGAACTGTTGAGCCTCGCGCTCGGGGGCGATGCGCCGAAGAGCACCCCCTGGGAACGCCCCCGGGCCACCTGCGCGTCCGCGTCCTGGAGAAGCTGGGCCCGGTGCGCGTCAGGGTCATGACCGACGGGGGGCGGCTGCGCTGCGATGGGAAGACACTGGAGCTGACGGGCGCCACGGCGGAGATAGACCAGGGCCTGTTGGACCTGGGCCGGCCGGACCGGCGCTGCCGCGAGCTCTACGCACCGGGCGAGGGCGTGGTGGTGCGGCTCGGTGCCACCACGCGTCGGTACCGGGGAGCACTGCGGGCCACCGTGCTGGATGGGCGGATCGCCCTGTTCAACGAGCTGTCCGTGGAGGACTACCTCCGGGGCGTGGTGGGCAGCGAGCTGGCCGGGAAGCCGGAGGCGCTCAAGGCCCAAGCCGTCGTTTCGCGCACCTACGCGCTGGCCGGGCGCAACCGGCACGAGCGGGCGGGCTATGACGTGTGTGATCTCACCCACTGCCAGCTCTACCGGGGCCGGCAGGACGAGCGCCCCGAGGTGGACAAGGCGGTGGAGGCCACGCGGGGCAGGGTGCTCCGGGGACGCCATGCGAGTGAGCCACTGGCGCCGGCCTATTTCCATTCGAGCTGCGGTGGCGCCACGAGCACGGCCGCGAGTGTCTTCGGCGCGTCCGAGGCTCCAGCGCGGTGGCGGATCGGGTGGGCACGTCCGGGCCGCTGTGCGCCGGCTCACCGCACCACCGCTGGCACTTCGAGGTGTCGCGGCAGGAGCTCGCCCGGGCGCTGGGGATTCCCGCCGAGGGCCCGGCCTTCGAGGTGCTGCGCGAGGACAGCGGGGGCCGGGCGCTGGAGGTGCGCACGTTCGGCGTGCGCCTGTCGGGCGAGGCCTTTCATGCGCGGGTGGGCGGGAGCTGGGCTACCAGACGTTGAAGAGCCTCGCGGTGAGGGCGCGCGAGGAGGGCGGGAAGGTGCGCTTCGAGGGGCGGGGACTTGGCCACGGGGTGGGGCTGTGCCAGTACGGCGCCACGGAGCTGGAGCGGCGCGGGTACGGGTACGAGAAGATCCTGAAGCACTACTTCCCGGAGCGGACGCTTGGCGAACCCCCTCTTTAGCGTGGTGATGAGCGCGGTGCTCGCGGCCGAGGTGCAGGTGGGCGCCACGGTGGTGCGGCACGAGGAGGGCGCGGAGGGCGTGGCCACGCGGGTGGCGCGGGCGCTGGAGCGGGCGCGCCAGTCGCTGCCGCCCTTCGTGGGGACGGAGGTGCTGGAGGTGCGGGCGGTGCTGTCCGAGTCGGTGGAGGCGTTCAGCGCGCGCACCGGCCTGCCGCGCACCGCCGCGGCCGGAGTGGTGGAGGACGAGGTGCTCTTTCCGCCCGCGCGGGTGGTGGACCGGATGGAGGACCTGAGCGCGCTCGCGCGGCACGAGGTGGCGCACCTGGCGTTGATCTCCCATGCGGGGCCGGCGCTGCCTCGCTGGTTCGTCGAGGGGTTCGCCACGGCGCTGGTGGAGCCGGGACCCACCGCGAGCGGGCCGGAGGACTGCCGGGCCCTGACGGCGGAGTTGCTGGAGGTGCGTGCGGAGGCTCGGGAGCGGGCCTATGCGCGGGCGGCGGCGCTCGCCCGGCGGATCGCGCGCGAGGCCGGTGGAATGGAGGCGCTGTGGAAGCGGCTCGACTCGAGGCCCGATGCCCGCGCGTTCTGGCGGATGCAACTGGGAGACAGAACCGTCAGGGAGCACGCCTGCGCGGCCCCCTGAGCTACGCCCAATGCGGCCGGTGCAGGATCCGCACGGCCATGCACGCGATGTTCGCCCCCACCCCGGTACCGAGCAGCAGGAGGTTGTCGCCCGCGTTCAGCTCGCCGGAGACGAGCAGGTGGTCCAGCGAGAGCACCTGGTCGGAGGCACCGATGTGTCCGATGGTGCGGCCGTACTCCCAGGTCAACCTGGACATGGGCAGTCCAAGTGGGACGGCGGCGCGTTCCCGCACGCGCTCCTCGGACCAGTTGACGAAGGCGATCCGGGTGATCTCGGACATGTCCAGGCTCGCCTCCCGGAGGGTCTTGTCGACGACCTCCAGCATGGTTCTGGTAACCAGCGTCGCCATTTCCCGCGGGTCCACGCGCGTGGTCGAGAGCCACTGCTCCTTGACCTTCCCGAGGTCGAGACCGGTGTCCAGGGTCGCCTCCGGTGGGAACAGGGGGATCGAGCCCCGGTGCCGGTCCTCGTACTGGGGCAGGGTCACCGAGTTGATGGCCTCCAGGCGCGCGAAACCGCTCTTCCGGGTGAGCAGCAGCGCGCGCACCGTCGCCGAGGGGGCGTGCGGGGTGGACCGCCAGCGGTCGATCTTCGGGGTGTTGTAGTTGTCCGCCGAGGTGATCAGGGAAGCGGTGTGCTCCGGTGACGCCATCAGGTGGGCCGCGGCCAGTTCGCAGGCGCAGAACATGCCCATGCAGGCCTGCCGGACTTCCGCCGCGGTCGCCTGTCCGGAGCCAGTGTGCTTCTGGACGTAGTACTGGGGACACCAGCCGTGGGGTCCCTGGTACCGGTGTCGACGTACAGCAGGAGGCTCAGCTCCGCCGGGTCCTGGCCAGCGCGTTGCATCGCCTGCCGACTCGCCCGGAGCGCCATCTCCGGCGCGGGAAGGTCACCCGCCACCGTGACGCTCTGGATGCCGTACCGCCGGCCTCGGCCTCGCCCAGGAGTCCCTGGGCCACGGCCCGCTCGACTGGCATTCGCTCGGGAAGATAGGCCCCGGTCGCGCTGATGAATACGCCTGGTGTCTTCATGAGATGTCCCTGTCCGCCCAGTACGGTGCGCGCAGCTCCCGCTTGAGCAATTTGCCGGTGGGCGCCTTGGGCAACCGGGCGACGAACTCCACCGAACGTGGTTTTTGATAGGAGGCGGTGCCGGCGGGCGACGTCGATGATGTCCTCCGCGGTCGCCGTCTGGTCCGGTTTGAGCACCACGAAGGCGCTTCACCGACTCTCCCCACTGCTCGTCGGGCACCCCGATCACGGCGCATTCCAGCACCGCCGGGTGTCTGCCAATCGCCTCCTCGACCTCGACGCTGTAGATCTTCTCCCCCCGGAGATGATCATGTCCTTGAGTCGATCGACGATGTACAGGTAGCGCTCGTCGTCCCAGGTGGCCACATCGCCGGTGCGCATCCACCCGTCCCGGAAGGTGGCCGCGGTCAGGTCCGGCCGCCGGAAGTAGCCGAGCATGTTGGCCTCGCCACGGACCACGATTTCTCCGGGCGTCTTGCGGTCGCGCGGCACGTCGTGGCCGTCCGCGTCGACGACCCGGATCCGGGTGCCGAAGCCCTCGCGGCCACAGGAGCGCAGCCGGTGCGGGTGGATCCCCCGCAGCGCGTCGCGGTGGTCCTCCTGGGACAGGAACGACATGGTCACCCCCTCGGTCTGCCCGTAGCCCTGGATCAACCCGCACGGGAAGGACTCCGCCACCGCTCGCACGATCGCGCTGGGCATCGGGCCGCCGCCGTACTGGATGTTGCGCAGACTCGACAGGTCGTAGTCGTGGAACCCTGGCACCGCCAGCATCCAGTTGAGCATCGTGGTGATGCCGAGGAACGCCGAGACCCGCTCCTGCTCGATGACTTCCAGCGCCTGCCGGGCATCGAAGTTCATCAGCACCACGGGGCAGCCGTGGGCCGGTAGTTCATCGAGAGCACCACGGGGATGTGGAACATCTGCCCGGTGAGCATGTAGACGTCCGAGGGCAGGACCCGCTCCGCCACTGTCTGGTTGAGCATCCCGGCGGCCACACTGCGATGGGAGTGCACCACGCCCTTGGCCATTCCGGTCGTGCCGCCGGTATAGAGGATGAAGCAGGGATCGGAGTCCTGGACCTGTTCGCTCCAGGGGGGCTCGGTATCCGGTGCCGAGGCGATGAGTTCCTCGTAGCTGCCATCCCCGTTGAGTCCACAGTGGAGCAGGCGCACCAGGTCGACCGCCCGGCCCAGGTCCTCGGCCACGTGCCGGAACTCGGCCGAGGCGACCAGGACGGCGGGCTCGGCTTCGACGACGAGTGTGCGCAGCGCCTCGGGGGACAGCCGCCAGTTCAGCGGTTGCAGCACCAGGCCCGCGCGGGCCACGGCGAAGTAGAGTTCCTGGTACTCGATGCTGTTGCGGCTGAGCACGGCCACCCGGTCACCGGAGCGCAGACCGAGGGCTCGCAGGCCGTTGGCCAACCGGCGCACCCGGGAGTCCAGGCTGGCCCAGTCGATGCGCCGCTGGTGGGTGATGTCGACCAGCGCGGTTTCCGGGAGTGAGGGCCGCCCACTTGGCGGGGATCAGTCCGAGGTTCATCGCGGGCGTCGGCCGTCAGCGGGGCAGTCGAGTTCGATGTGCCGGGCGCGCAACCGCCGGGCGCCCCCAGTCTGGATCACCTCGTCGGTGTAGGTCCCGGTGGCCAGCACCTCGAGGTTCACGCCCCGCACCGAGATGAGTGTCAGGTACGACCGCGCGGTGGCCGTGCCGGAGCCGGAGGGGTCGACGACCAGGTTGGTGCACACGTGCCGCCTGCGGTCGTCCTGCGCCGCGGCGGAGTCCCGCATCAGGCGGAGGATCTCCGCGTGTCCCCGGAACGGTCCGGCCAGGTCGCCGCCGGCGACTCGCAGGGACAGCGACGCGTCCGGGGTGAAGCACTCGACGAGCGCGCCCCAGTTACGGGTGTCGTAGGCCCACGCGTACCTCGCCACCAGATCGGCGATGGACTCGCGAACGGACATCCCGCCGCCGCGGCGTGGTTCATCCGCTTGCTGGCCTCGACTGGAATCGGCGGATGGCGAGGTCTTGCTGATGCCCTTGGGCATGGTCTTGTCTCGTTTTCTCTTCCGGAGAAGGCAGCCGCTATCCCTGTCGAGACTAGGGAGTCACTCCTCGGAAAAGAACACTCGGAAGCCCATGAAAAGACTCACCCGAAAGAGGGAGCGGGCGATCACCCTCCTGGGCATCCAGTCTCCTCGAGAGCTTCCTCTCCGACCTGCCGGGGAAGTGGACCTCGGCTTCCTCCCAGCTGGGGCCGTGTCACGGCGCGAAGCGGAAGCTCTCGTTCTCGCCGTGGTGCACCAGTGGCGCTGGCTGGTGTCGGCGGAAGGGTGGAATCATCTACAACGAGTGCCCCGTCCCGTAATCATTGAATCCGAGTCGTTGGTGGATCCACTCCACCAGTCTGGTGGAGGATCTGGCCGGGCGTGAGTTGGAAGACTCCAACGCCATGCGCATCCAGGAAGTCCTGCTCGAACCATGGCGCCGTGGTGGGGTTCATGGAGGGAACGAGCAGGACGGCTCCCGCGCAGCGTCCACCACGATCGCCCAGGGCCGGCCATCGCAGCGAATCATGATACAGGTGGACTGATTCGAAGGACTCCTCCACGGCTTGTTTGTCGGTGCGGTACTTGGCGTCCAGGCAGATCCATTGACCCGGCCCTGAGTCAGGAGTCCAGGTCACCACCAGATCGGGACGCCCGGCTTTCGAGATGCTCCAGCGCCCTGTCTTCTCCCGCTGCTTGGTCAGGAAGCCGGGGAAGGGGAGATTGAAGTACAGCGTCAGTGTGCCCCGTCCCGGGCAATGGGCCGTGTAGCTGGCGCCATTCGGGTTCTCATCGAAGAGCCGCAGCTTGTCGATGCCGTCACTCCTCCAGGTCGCGTGGGGAAGCTGCTCCGCCAGGAGTCGTTGAAGGGCCATGAAGGTCCAGAGCTCATACAGTTCGTAGGAGGGACGGACGGGGGCGTCGAGCAGCGCATCCTCCTGGACGAGTTGGAAGCGTGGCTCGAGGAACAGCCGTGCCAACACGTGGACGCGGGCATAGACGGGATCATCTACGAGGGTGTTGCCCGCCGCGTTGGACTCGTGCTCGCGAGGAAGGGCGCCGAGCGACGAGCGCCGCAGCAGCACGTCCAGGGCCTCGGATCCCGCGAGGAGCCACCGGGCGCGCTCCTCGCACCAGCGCTGCATGTTGGGATCCAACGACTTCTTCTTCTGGAGCGCTTTGAGCACGACGGCCGCCGTGTCGCGCAGCTTGAGGATGACCTGCCGGACGAGCCCGGCGACGTAGCGGTTGGCCGCGTGATCCATCGAGCCGCGCCATTCCCGGTTGGGAACCAGGGCACCGCGGCCCTCGTGCCGCTCCTCGGTGTAGCCCAGCACGCTCTGGTAGACCTCGGGATGATTCACGAGCCAGCGCAAGGTCGAGCGGTTGGCCTGCTTGACGGCGTGGACGGGGATCTCGGTCCAGTGCTCGCTGCTTCCTTCGCGCGGCGTTCGCAGCAGGGCTTCCAGCGCGGAGACGAACGCCGGCACGAGCTCTCCCAGCACGGAGGCCACGCCTGCGATGTCACAGCCGGTGTGTCCCACAGCGCCGTGCCGGCCTCCTTCTTGTCCCACCGTGCTGCCGGGCATCCAGGTGTTCAGGTCCCGCAGCAGGTGCGCCCAGGCCTCGCTCTCCAGCTTGGTCGTGCGCGGGATGACCTCCACGGCCAGGCGTGTCTCGCCTCGAGGTCCTTGCACGCGCAGGGACTGGCTGCCCACCCAGAAGCTCGTGCGCAGTTCGAAGCTGGTGAGTGCGGGCTTCCACTCCAGCTCCAGCTCTCCGAGCCAGCCCCTCCACCCCGTGCGTGCCGCGTCTCCAAGTTGGAGTGCGATCCGGTAGGTCGTGGCCTCTTCCAACCGGACGACGTTGTCTTGGATGAGGTCCAGGCGGTTGCCCTGGGCATCCTGGAATTCGAGGTCCCGCATCTCACCCCCAGAAGCGCGCCATGCCAATACGCTGGAGACCCGCTTCCATCTGGCTTAGCTTTGCTTCACACCGTTTGAGCGACTGTTGGGCGCAGAGTTCACGGAGTGATGCGAAGGCGGTACGCAGTTCCATGCTGGCTTCACCGCGCAGGCGGGGAAGCACCTTGGAGAATACGCCCTGATCGAGCAAGCCCTTCTTCTCTTCGAGCGTGGCCTCCGCGCCTGCTGCTTCCACGAACGCCAGCAGCTCTCCCGCGGTCCGATAACCGAAGTGCCGGCGAATGGGTCGGAGGGCTTCGTGGATGGCGTGGATGGCCTTCTCCAGTTCCTCCTGACGGCCCGCGGGGCGCCCGCGAAGAACGCGCCCAGATCGACGTCCCAGAACTCCAGCGTGAAGGCTCGGTCCAGCACCTTGTCGCTGAACGGGAAGGTCGTCTCGTCCATGTTCACGGTGCCCGCGATGAACAGGTTACGGGGCCACTCCAGGCGAGGGGGCACGCCATTGACGGCGGAGTCCTGCCCATGCAGTGCCAGGGGCAGGCCGGACTCCATGGAGGAGAGGAACGGAGCGAAGTACTGCTCGACGCGGGCGAGATTCATCTCGTCCAGGAGGAGGAAGTAGGGCTCGGAGGGGTTGAGCACCGCGGCGAGCAGGAGCCGCAAGGTGGGCTCCACCTGGAACGAGGGCACCTCGTGCAGCGCGTTGTAGTAGCCGAGCAGCCCCGTGGGATCCTTCCAATCCGGGGACACGGCCACCACTTCCAGGTGGCGGCCGGCGTCCAGACCCATCGCCTCGCAATAGATGCGCGCGTAGTGCCGCACGAGCGCTGTCTTCCCCGTCCCGGACAACCCGGCGAGGATGACGAAGCGTTTCTGTGGATTGCAGTGCCGGGCATGGTGGAGCGCGGTGAACTGGGCATCGTCCAGGACGAACCCCGTCGCCTTGGCGTTCTCCTGGAACCGTTTGCGCAGCTCACTCAACGAAGGCCAGGACCGGCAGGGGCCGCGTTCGTGACGTGCGTGCCTTCCGCTGGAGGCTCGTTATCAGCGAGGTTCAGGACCTGCTCCACCTCCTCTGGGGCATCCTCGGCCCGGGGAGGGGCATTTCCTGGGGCAGTCGGGCTTCCCAGGCCGCGCCGTACTCGCTGAGCTGGTATCTGCCGTCCGGCCTGCTTTCCACGAGGTCCAGGCTGCGCACCCACGCGAGATTCGACGTGGGCCCCATGGGCCCAGTCCAGCTCGGGTAGATCTCTTGCTGGTACTTGACTATCTCCCCACTGCGGCGCGCCCCGTTCTTCAAGAAGCGGAGGATGAACGCCAGGGGGAAGATCCGCTCAAGCATCCGATGGACCAGGATGTCGGGCACATCGTTTTCCAGGAACTCGTCCCCGTCGCGGGTCGGGTGGAGCAATCCGTCACGTTCCGCGATGAGTCCCAGGCCACTCAGACGGGAGATGAGGCCGCGCTTCGAGGCCAGGGACAGATTGTTGAATTCCTCCTTGTCGTTCAGTTCCTCCAGCAGATCCTTCCGGGAGAGGCCAGGGAGCGTCGTCTGGACCACGTCCCGGTAGGCTTCCACGAGCCGTTTGATGGCGGGGTTGCCCTTGAACTGCTTGCCGTGAGCCCAGAGCGTGAGGGTGCCGGGCCTGCGGTCCACGGGCGCCGGGGTGGACGTTCCCAGTTCCGGCTGTCCCGCCTTGATGGCCTCGTAATGCTCATGCAGCCACCAGCAGAAGATAGAGCGGCGGACATGCTCTTCGGTGTCCCGCTCGGGGCCGAGCGCGCGGCGCAGGCGGTCCCGGAACAAGACGGGACTGGGCGGTATTCTCGGGCAGCAGCAGCTCCGCCACCCGGGCTTGGGCTTGGTAGTTGAAGACACAATGGAAGTCCGCGGGCATCAGGGCCGCGAAGAGCCTCCAGAGCCGGGCTTGAGGCCGGCGGGGTCCATGGCGGGGCGACACCAGGGAGAGGATGCGCTCGCCTTCGGCGTATAGGACGTCCGCCCGCTCCACGGGGTCTTCCGGCCAGGAGCGGTGGCGGAGGGCAACGATCGCGCCGATGATTTCCGGATCGGTGAAGGCACCCTCCACCTTGACCCGTCCTCCCGGGCCCAGGGTGGTGATGTCGTCCAAGGACCAGAGCCATTTCTGGGTGTCGGCCTGGGCCAACTCGGCATCCGAGAGGCTCTGAACCTTCTTCAGGACCTCCAGGTAGTTCATCTTCCAGGGTTCCCACTCGGAGAACGGCTGGGCCTTCTCCCAGAACTCCTTGACCTGTGCATCGCTCAACACGGTAGGCCGCTCCCTTGCTGCTGGGGTCCGTGGACGAACGATGGCATGCGCGGTTCACCGCACGCAATGCCTGCATCTTCAGCAGGGACAGGATGGGCGCTGTGCGTCGTGCGCGAGGAGGAGCTGGCACAGTGTGCCGTCCGCCTCCGGTACGGTGATCTGTCGACCCTGGGTTGTGCCACGCTCCATATGTCCGTCTCTCAGCACCACTCGGGTTGCTGGAGTTACAGTCCTGGAGCGGATGCCAGTACCTCCATTGACGGCGATGGGGGCGGTCAGCAGCATGCTCTGCTGCTTCCATCGGGCTTTACTCGGATGGCGGTACATACATCCGCGTCAGGCGTATCTCGCGCTTCGTGAAGTGGTGGCGTTGTTCGAGCGGTTGCTGGCCCTTTCTTCAAGGAGTCCACGCATGCGTTGTGATGGGACGTCGTTCATGATGGCGGCCAGTGTCACCCTTGTGTCGATCGCATCGGTGGGAGTTGCACACGCGGAGGAGTCGCCGCGAGTGGAAGTCCCCGACTACAAGACCGTGGACCGCGTGTTGTCCCGGACGCTTTCGCTTCCCTGCTGTCCTGGCAACAGAATCGTGGCGTTCTCCGCCAGTGGCGGCGCCCATGTCTCCGAAGGAGGTGCCACGCTTCTGGGTTATGCCCGCACCTACTCGAACGAGGGCGGAGGATGGACTCCTGGTGGCGGAACGTTCATCGCGCCATGCGACGGGCTCTATTCCTTCACGGTCTCCTTGGTAAGGGACCCGTATTACTACGGGGGCACGAGCGATGATGTCTACTCATGCCTTACCCTGAATGGGGTGGACAAAGGCTGTGCCTGGGCGGGTGAAACCACTGCGAGCGGCCGATCGACGGGAACCCACACGGTCGCGCTGCTTCTGAGCAAGGGCGACTATGTCCAGTCCTTCGCCTCGAGCGATGGAGGATACAAGCGCCACCTGGGGGCCTACGAGTTCACGGGTTTCCTGGTGAAGTCCATCGACACGCCAAATCCCTAGCTGGATGGATGTCTTCGAGCTTCATGCGGGGGGCTTATGCACCGTGAGAGAGCCACAGCACGAACCGCGCTCCACCCTCCGTCACGCGCTCGTGACGGAGGTCCGCTTTCATGCTTCGCGCCAGCCTCCGGCAGAGGGCGAGTCCCAGCCCCACGCCCGGCGCCGTCTTCGCCGCCGTCTGCACGGACTTGGAGAAGGGCTCGAAGAGGCGCCGCGCCGTCAGCGCGTCCACGCCGGGCCCGTGGTCTCTCACCACCGAGGCCCACCCGGCCCCGGCGCCGCTCCACCTCCACGTGGATGCGCCGGTCCACCGCCGGGGCCGCGTACTTGGACGCGTTGTCCACCAGGTTGAAGAGCACCTGCTCCACGGCGGAAGGGTCCGTCAGCACCGTGATGCCCGCCGGCACGTCCACGCACAGCTCCATGTCCGCCTGTGCCGCCCGCTGCGCCAGCCGCTCCTCCATCCGCTCCACCATGGAGCGCACGTCCACCGGCTCCAGCCGGGCCGGAACCCGCCCGCGCTCGATGCGGGCGTAGGCCAGCACGTTCTCCACCAGGTGGCTCAGTCGCTCCGCCTCGCGGTGGAGGATGTCGAAGTATTCCTGGCGGCGGGCCTCGTCCGGGACCATGCCCGCCGCCAGCATCTCCGTGTACATCCGGAACGTCGTCAGCGGCGTGCGCAGCTCGTGCGTCACCGCGGAGACGAACGCGCCCCGCCGCTCGCTCAGCGCCACCACGCCCACCAGGAGCGCCACCACCGCCGCGCCCGCCAGCAGCACGCCGCTCCACGCCACCGTCAGCACCACTGGCAGCGAGGAGATGGACGCCGTGTCATACCCGCCCGGCACCTGTCCCGGCACCAACCGCACCGGCAGCGCCGCCAGCATCCGGCCATCTCCGTGCGTCGGCCTGCCCGCGACGGGCTCCAGCGTCGCGGAGGGCAGCAGATCACCCAGCTGCCCCACCAGCCACGTGCGCAGCGAGGGCCAGTCCAGCCAGCAGCCCTGGATGTACTCCCGCCCGTCCAGCCAGACGCGTCGAGCCAGGAGCAGCGTATCCCCCACCCAGAGGGCCCGCATCGCGTCGCCATCCTCCCGCTGGCTCCGCACGGGGGCGCGCTGGAGGTTGTCCTCGTAGGCGTTCGAGTTCACCCCCGGAGGGCCTGACTCGCGCTCCGGGAGCGGGCGCTGAACTCGCTCACGTTCTTCGCCACCTGGGAGACCTCGGCGAGCGTGCTCTCGTAGCGCACCTTGGGCTCGGGACGCCGGACCCGCGGGGGCGGGTCGCTCAGGGCCCGCCGGAGGTCCGTACCGCCCAGAAGGCCGCGCAGCTTCCCCAGCCGGGCCTCCAGCGTGGCCAGCGCGGACGCGGGCAGCGTGGCGCCCACCGACTCGCGCAGCCCGGGCTCCACCACCTGGGGTGAGGACACCGTCCCATCCGGGGCCACCTGGAAGTGGAGCAGCACATGCTCCGGGAGTGGGGACAGCAGCGGTGAGGCCAGCAGCGCCTCGCCTCGCGGCATGGGACGCAGCTTCGGGTCGAGTACCCCGCGCGCCGCGGACACGGGGCGGTAGGCTCCGGGGCCACCGCGCTCTCGCGGGCCACCAGCGGTAGCAGGTCCGAGTCCAGCCGCCACAGCGCCAGCCGCGCGTTCTCCTCGCGCGCCGCGCTCTCCCGGGCCTGACGGTCCGCGCGGTCCAGGCGGAGAGCGAAGGCCGACAGCGCCACCACGCCCGCCAGCGCCGGGCACAGGCACGCGCTCACGGCGATCCAGATGCGCCAGGAGCGGATCACGAAGCGGCGCCTCGCGTGGCGAACATGTAGCCCTTGCCACGGACGGTGAGGATGACACGGGGCTCCTCGGAGTCGTCCCGGAGCTTCTCTCTCAGGCGCGCCATGGTCATGTCCACCGTGCGTGTCTGCACGCCCCGGGCGGGCAGGTGCCACACCCGCTCCAGCAACTCCTCGCGGGAGATGGCTCGCCCGGCGTTGTCACCCAGGTAGCGCAGCGCGTCCGCCTCACGCTCGGACAGGTCCACCCGCGAGCCGTCGTCGAAGCTCAGCTCGCGCCGCTCCACCTCGAAGTGTCCTCCCGGGAAGTCTATGCGGCCCGTGCCCGTGGGCCGCTCGGCCGAGCGACGGAGCACCGCGCCCGCCCGGGCCAGCAACTCCCGCACCGAGAAGGGTTTCACCACGTAGTCGTCGGCGCCGAGCTTCAGGCCGTTGACCCGGTCCTCTTCCTGGCCCCGAGCGGTGAGGATGATGACGGGGAGGGTGGGGCGGCTCTTGCGCACCGCCCGGAGCAGCTCCAGCCCGTCCCCGTCGGGAAGGACCAGGTCCAGCAACACCAGATCGCAGGGGGTGCGCTCGGCGAGCCGCTGTCCTTCCACGCGGGCCCCGGCCTCGAGCACCTCATAGCCCTCGAAGCGAAGGGCATCCACGATTCCCCGCCGGATGGCGGGTCATCCTCCACGACAAGCACTCGGCGCGCGGCCATGATGGCATCCTACTCCAGCGTGAGGTGACGCTTCTTCGCCTCGCGCTCCACGACCTGGCCGATGGCCCCTTCCAGCGTGTCCGCCGCTGGGGCGGCCTGCTGCTCGCGCGCCTGGGCGAGGAACCGCTGGCGCTCGGCGTTGAGCGTCTGGATGCGCTGCTGGAGCCGGGTCCGCTCCTGCTCGCGCGCCTCCAGCCACGCCTTGCGGCCGGCGGCGTCCAGCCCGCGCATCGGCTCCGGCAGCTCTTCGGCCGGGACGGACGCCACGTCCACCGGTTCTTCTTCACCGCGTCCACCAGGTCCCAGCTCTCGTTCGAGTAGTTACGGGACGACTTGGCCACCGAGCGCGACACCATGCTGGCGATGGAGACGCCGCGCGAGTTGCTGT
This sequence comes from Cystobacter fuscus, assembly GCA_049060065.1. Lineage (GTDB taxonomy): Bacteria > Myxococcota > Myxococcia > Myxococcales > Myxococcaceae > Cystobacter > Cystobacter fuscus_B. The sequence continues at coordinate 4,271,783 of JBMEQP010000002.1, read as the reverse complement.
CCTGCGCCTCCTGGCGCAACTGGCTCTTCCTGCCGGCGGCGCCGTAGGCGACGTACGTCTTGTTCAGCTCCGCGCCCAGCTGGGCGATCTCCGCGTCCTGCGGCGCGGCGAGCTCCACCACGCGCTGGTTCTGGTCGATGTTCATGTAGCTGCCGTCGGCGAGCACCGCCGCGTCCTTCCACTTCCCGGCGACGCCCTCCTCGTAGTCGCCACAATGAATGGTGTTGACGGTGATGCCGCGCTCGCGGGCGTTCCTCACCGCGTCATCGAAGTCGACAGGGCCCTGGGTGAAGGGCTCGTTGCCGGCGATGAAGATGAGCCGCATGGTGTCCGGGTCCTTGCTCCAGGCGAGCTGGGCGGAGGCGTCGCGGATGACCTCTCCGCAGTGCTCGTCGCCGCCGGACGTTCTCAGGGAGAAGAGGTGCTCGGAGAGCAGGTCCAGGTCCGTGGTGAAGGGCAGCACCTGGCGGATCTCATGGGAGTTGGCGCCCGGGTCGGCGTTGCCGTACGCGTACAAGGCGATCTGGAGCTGCGGCGCCACGCCGTCGCGCTTCGCGTGGGAGAATCGGTTGACGATGTTCCACAGCTGCGAGCGAGCACGGTCCAGCAGGCCGTCCATGCTGCCGCTGGTGTCCAGCAGCAGGGCAATCTGGATGACGGGCTGATTCGCGTTCGCTCTGGCGACAGGGGCCACGGTCGGCCTCGCGGGAGGCGCCTCGGGCGTGATCGGGATGGGCTGGTCCAGCAGGAGGGCGGAGACCGCGAGCACCGCGGCGGAGCCGAGGATGACGGGAAGCTTGAGTGCCGAGTTCATCGTGCGTCCTTTCGTACGTCGGTGCCCGAGTGAGCACGCGGAGAACAGTACGAATGAAGGACCGCGCGGGGTGTAACCGGCTTGTAACCGGAGGTGAGGGCGGCGCCCGGAGTCCGGGTAAAAGCCTCATCGAGACAGGGAGCGTGCTTTCTCGAACATTGATGCAATGCGTTGCACGGAGGCCGCGGCAACGACCGCGAAATGTGAATTCAACGCCTTGACCGTAAACCAAAGAAGGAGTTCACATAGGTATGACCGTGGCGATTGATGTCCAGCGCGCGGTCCCTTCCCCGACACCGCAGGAGTCTTGTTCATGCCTCAGACGAGAACGACGAGCGATTCGACGCGTTCCGGAATGTTAGCGCTCACATCGATGGCCCTGGCGGTGCTCACGCTCCTGCCGGCTCCGGCCTCCGCCGCGACCCCGGTGTACACCATGACCGCGTTCACGAACTCGAGTGAATCGAACATGTACGTGTACCAGTCCTATGACGGCACCCATTACGGCTTGATGAAGGGGCCCGCCTATACACCTCCGTCGGGATTGATCCGCGACCCCAGCATTCTGCGACACACGGACGGGGTGTACTACGTGACGTACACCACGAACTGGGACGGCAACACGATTGGCTTCGCCAGGAGCACCGATCGCGTGAACTGGACCTTCATGCAGAACGTCACGCTCCCGACGGCGAACCTGCAGAACACCTGGGCGCCCGAGTGGTTCAAGGACAGCGACGGCAGTATCAACATCATCGTCTCGTTGCGCACCACGGGCACCAGCAACTTCACCCCGCATGTCATCAAGGCGCTCAACGCCTCACTGACCGCCTGGTCCAGCCCCGTCCCCCTGTCGGGTCTGGGGCCCAACTACATCGACACGTTCATCGTCAAGCTGGGCAGCACCTACCATGCGTTCACCAAGAACGAGACGAGCAAGTACATCGAGTACGCGACGGCTTCCAGCTTGACCGGACCCTACACCTTCAAGGGCACCGGGGATTGGGCGGGCTGGGGCAACTGGGTGGAAGGTCCAGCGCTGATCCAGTTGGACAATGGCTCCTGGCGGATCCTCTTCGACGGGTACTCGTCCGGGAAGTACTACTACAGCGACTCGGCCAACACCTTCGCCTCCTGGTCGGCGAAGAAGGAGCTCCCCTCGCTCACGGGCTTCGTCCGGCACCTGACCGTGCTGAAGGAGCCGGGACAGGCCGGTGACATCCGTCGCCTCCAGTCCTTCAACTTCCCGGACCGTTACGCCCGCCATTACGACTATCAGGCCCGCATCGAGCCGAATGTGTCTCCGGTCGAGGATTCGCGCTTCCGCATCGTTCCTGGACTGGCCGATGGCAACGGCGCTGTCTCGTTCGAGTCGGTCAACCTTCCTGGCTACTTCCTCAGACACAGCAACTACGTGCTGGTCCTGGCGCGCGATGATGGCACGAACCAGTTCAAGCAGGACGCCACCTTCCGGGATGTCGCGGGCACGGCGAACCCGGCCTGGACGTCCTACCAGTCGTACAACGTTCCAGGCTCCTACATCCGCCACTACAACTACACGCTCCGCATCGATCCCATCAACAGCTCGACCGGGCAGTCGGACGCGACGTTCAAGGAAGTCAGTCCGTAGGAAAGGAAGAACCTTCAATGACGAAACGCTCATCCCTCTCGCGGCGCGTGCTCTCCCTGGTCGTGGCGGCCCTGTCCCTGGGCCTCGCGGCGGGAACCGCCCTGGCTGCTCCCCCGAAGTATACGAACTCCCTGATCGCCCAGCGGGCGGATCCCCAGATCTACAAGCACACCGACGGCTACTATTACTTCACGGCTTCCGTTCCGAGTACGACCGGATCATCCTGCGGCGCGCCACGTCGATCCAGGGCCGGCGTCCGCGGCGGAGACGGTGGTCTGGCGCAAGCATTCTTCCGGCGAGATGGCCGCGCACATCTGGGCGCCGGAGCTCCACTTCATCTCGGGCAAGTGGTACATCTACTTCGCGGCGGGTGCCTCCAACGACATCTGGAGGATCCGCATGTATGCCCTCGAGAACAGCAGTGCCAACCCGTTGACCGGGTCCTGGACCGAGAAAGGCAACATCTCCACGGGAGTGGATTCGTTCTCGCTCGACGCCACCACCTTCGAGCACAACGGCCAGCGATACATGCTCTGGGCGCAGTACAATCCAGACAGCAACGTGTACATCGCGAAGATGAGCAGCCCCACCACCCTGGCGGGCTCCCCGGTGCTGCTGACCCGGCCCGAGTACGCCTGGGAGACCCAGGGCTTCCGGGTCAACGAGGGCCCCGCGGTGCTCAAGAAGAACGGGAAGATCTTCGTCACCTATTCCGCCAGCAAGACCGATGACCGCTACTGCATGGGCCTGCTGACGGCCTCCGACAGCAGTGATCTCCTCAATCCCGCTTCCTGGCGGAAGTCGCCGACGCCCGTGTTCGTCAGCAACGTGAACACGAGTCAGTACGGCCCCGGCCACAACTCCTTCACCGTGTCCGAGGACGGCCAGAGCGACCTCCTCGTCTACCACGCGCGCCCCTACCAGCAGATCAACGGGGACCCGCTGTACGATCCGAACCGCCACACCCGCGTGCAGAAGATCTACTGGAACGCGGACGGGACACCGAACTTCGGAATTCCGCTGGCGGATGGGGCCACGCCCTTCCGGTTCAAGTCGTACAACCTGCCCAACTACGTGATCCGTCACTGGGAGTTCCGGGGCCGGCTCGAGGCCAACGTGAATCCCCTGGCGGATTCGCAATTCCGGCTCGTGCCGGGCCTCTCCGGCTCGGGGACGGTCTCGTTCGAGTCGGCGAACTTCCCGGGCTACTACCTGCGGCACAAGAACCTGGAGGCCTGGGTGGAGAAGAGTGATGGCTCCACTTCGTTCAAGAACGATGCGTCGTTCTACCAGCGCACCGGCACGGCGAGCAGCACGGGCTCGTCGTTCGAGTCGTACAACTACGCCGGGCGCTACCTGCGCCACTTCAACTACCTGCTCTACGTCCAGCCGCTCTCCACCGCCACGGACAATGCGGACGCGACGTTCATCGCGGATTGAGGGCCGGGCGGGATGAACCGCCGGGCACGCGCCACCGCGTGTGCCCGGCGGTCCGCGCTACTTCTGGCCGTAGTAAGCGCTCGGTCCGTGCTTGCGCTCGAAGTGCTTGCGAATGAGCCGGTCGGGGAGACGCGCGGCTTCGGGATGAATCCCACGGGTGATGAAGGCCATCTTCGCGAGTTCCTCCAGCACGGCGGCGTTGTAGACCGCCTTCTCGGGGGTCTCTCCCCAGGCGAAGGGCGCGTGTCCGGCCACCAGCACCATGGGCGTGTGCAGGGGGTCGCGGTGGCGGAAGCACTCCAGGATCTGCTGGCCGGTCTCCATCTCGTAGTCGCGTTCCACCGCCTCGGCGCTCATGACCTCCGTGCAGGGCACGTCCTCGGCGAGGTGGTCGGCGTGGGTGGTGCCGTAGATGGGGATGGGCAGGTGGGCCTGGGCCCAGCCGGTGGCATAGGTCGAGTGCGTGTGGACGATGCCCCCCACGCCCTTGAGGTTGCGGTACAGGACGAGGTGGGTCCGCGTGTCGGAGGAGGGCCGCAGGGTGCCGTCGACGATCCTCCCCTCGAGGTCCACCACCACCATGTGCTCCACCTGGAGCTGGTCATAGGGCACGCCGCTCGGCTTGATGGCGAAGACGCCCGCCCGGGCGTCCAGGGCGGAGACATTGCCAAAGGTATAGATGGCGAGCCCCCGCCGCGGGATCTCCATGTTCGCCGCCCAGGCTCGTTCTTTCAGTGCGTGGTATTTCGATTCCATGGCGCCTCGATGCCGTTGGGGAAGGGTGCTGCGTGGGGGTTACCCGCCCGCCTGGGCGGTCCGCTCGATGGGGGAAACGGGGTGGAGTTGTGCGGTGTCCTGCCGGGCCGCGCGGGTGGAGCCCTGGCGCGCGGGCGCTCTGGCCAGCACCTTCTGCAGCAGGCAGAAGACGAGCAGCAGCAGGCCAATGACGATCTTCGTCCACCAGGAGCTGAGGCTGCCCTCGAACATGATGAGGGTCTGGATGGTGCCGTAGATCAACACGCCGACCAGGGTGCCCAGGACATGGCCCGCGCCGCCCGTGAGCAGGGTGCCCCCCACCACCACCGCCGCGATGGCATCCATCTCCATTCCCTGCGCGTGCAACCCGTAGCCAGAGAGCATGTAGAAGGTGAAGGCGATGCCCGCCAGGGCGGAACAGAAACCACTGAACGTGTAGACGAAGATCTTCGTCCGCGCGACCGGCAGGCCCATCAGCAGGGCGGACTGCTCACTGCCACCAATGGCATACAGCGTCCGCCCCAGGCGCGTGGAGTGCGCCGGTACACCGCTCCGAGCAGGACCCCCAGCGCCAGGACGACATTGACGGAGACGGAGGTCTCGAAGGGCAGGGGATAGCGGATCGCGGAGATGTCGGTGAAGAAGGGATGGGAGATGGCGATCGAGTCGACGCTGATGAGGTAGCAGAGCCCCGGGCGAGGAACATGCCCGCCAGGGTGACGATGAAGGGTTGGAGCGAGAAGTACTGGATGACGAACCCATGGATCAGTCCGATGGTGGCGCCCATCAGCAGGACCAGCGGGATGACCAGCGCGGGGCTCCAGCCCCGGTTCTCGACGAGGTGCGCCAGCACCATGGTGGTGAGCGCGGTCACCGAGCCCACCGACAGGTCGATGCCGCCGGAGATGATGACGAAGGTCATCCCGACCGCGGCGATCAGCAGGAAGGCGTTGTCGATGAACAGGTTGAGGAAGACCTGGAGGGAGAAGAAGCCGTCGAACGCGATCGAGCCCGCGCCGAACATCACCCCGAACAGTCCCAGGGTGACCATGAACGGCAGGTGCCGCGGATCCAGCCGGGGCCGCGCGGGCGCGCGAGCGGGGAGGGCGCGGGGCGCGGCGAAGAACCTGGAGTCGGTCTCGTTCCTCACAGTGCCTCCCCCAGCCCGGCCATCGAGGTGATGCGGTCGCGCACCCGATCGGACTGCAGGATGCTGACGAGAAAGACGACGGCGGCCTTCACCACCAGCGTCACCTCGGGCGGCACGCCGACGGAGTAGATGGTCGTGGTGAGGGTCTGGATGATGAGGGCCCCCAGCACGCTGCCCACCAGGGTGAACCGGCCGCCATTGAGCGACGTTCCGCCCAGGACCACCGCGAGGATGGCATCCAGCTCGAAGAGCAGGCCCGCGTTGTTGCCGTCCGCGCTCTTCACGTTGGAGCTGATGATGAGCCCCGCGATTCCGGCGCACAGGCCACAGAAGGCGTAGGCCCAGAAGGTGATGGCGCGCGCCCGGACTCCCGCGAAGCGGGCGGCGACGGGATTGAGTCCGACCGCCTCGATGAAGAGTCCCAGCGCGGTCCGGCGCGTGAGCACCAGCAGCAACAGCAGCACGGCGGTCACGATGAAGAGCGAGAACGGCAGCCCCGCGAGGAACCCATTGCCGATGAAGAAGTAGGGGGTGTGGTAGATGGTGATGATCTGCCCGTCCGTGATGAGCTGGGCCACGCCGCGCCCCGCCACCAGGAGGATCAGCGTGGCGATGATGGGCTGCATGCCGAAGAAAGAGATGAGCGCGCCGTTCCACATTCCGAGTGCCATCGCCACGCCCAGGGCCGCGAGGATGACGAGCGGCATCGGATGACCGGCCGCCTCTGGTGCTCCACCGCCCGGAGAGAGCTGACCGCCGATCAGCGTCGCCGCCACTGCTCCCGAGATGGCCACCACCGCGCCCACCGAGATGTCGATGCCATGGGTGGCGATCACCAGCGTCAGCCCCATGGCGACGATCATCAGGGGCGCGGCGCGGTTGAGGATGTCGATCAGGCTGCCATACAGGTGGCCGTCCCGGACGGTGATGGAGAAGAAGTGCGCGTTGAAGACCGAGGTTGAACAGGAGCAACAGGGCCAGGGTGACCAGCGGCCAGAAGAGCCGTCCCCTGACCAGCGCTCGCAGGGACTCGGACGCCCCGGAGGACTTCGTGGCCGCGCTCATACCTGTCCCCCCGCGATGATCTTGAACACCATGCTCTCGTCCGCCTCGCCCGACTTGATCTCACTGACCTTGCGCCGGTCGCGCATGACCGCGATGCGGTCCGAGTAGCAGAGCACCTCCTCGATCTCCGACGAGATGAAGAGGATGGCCATTCCCTTGTCACACAGCTCCATCACCTTCCCCATGATCTCGTGCTTCGCCGCCACGTCGATGCCGCGGGTCGGCTCGTCGAGGATGAGCATGCGCGGCTCGGTCGCGAGCCAGCGGGCGAGGAGGACCTTCTGCTGGTTTCCCCCGACAGCTGCGAGATGGGCTTCTCCGCGCTCGGGGTCTTGATGCCCAGGGCCTCGATGTAGCCCGCCGCGAGCTCGTCCTGACGCTTGCGCGAGAGCGTGCGGAAGATGCCCCGCTTGGCCTGGAGCGCGAGCAGGATGTTCTCGCGGATCGACAGCTCGCCCACGATTCCCTCGTGCTTGCGATCCTCCGGGCAGAAGCCGATGCCGTGCTGGATGGCCTCCAGGGGGAGGAGATCCGCGTGGCCCGGCCCTCGATCTTGATGGAGCCCTTCTCGGCCCGATCGATGCCGAAGAGCAGCCGGGCGAGCTCGGTCCGTCCCGAGCCCAGCAGCCCTCCCATGCCCAGGGCCTTGCCCCGCCTGACCTCCAGGCCCACGTCCTGGACCGAGCCCCGCCGGCCGAGTCCCTCCGCGCGGAGGAAGGGCCCCTCGGCTGGGGCCGGCGCCTCGTCCGTGACGGCCTGCGTGCCCGCGGGGACGCGCGCGCTCTTGCCCCGGCCCGGGCTCGTCCCGGCCACCTCGCGGCCGACCATCCGGGTGACCAGCTCGATGCGCGACACCTCCTGGACGGGGTACTCGCCGACGAGCTCTCCGTTCCGGAGGATGGTGATGCGGTCGGAGATCTCGAAGACCTGCTCGAGGAAGTGGGTGACGAAGAGGATGGCCATCCCCTGAGCCCGGAGCTTCCTCATGACCGACAGGAGCATCTTCACCTCGTCCTCGGCGAGACTCGAGGTGGGCTCGTCGAGGATGAGGATCTTCGCCTGCGTGCTCAGGGCGCGGGCGATGGCGCACACCTGCTGCACCGCGATGGAGTAGGAGGAGAGGGGAGCGGTGACGTCGAGCTGGAGATTGAGGTCCGCCAGCAGCGCCTCCGCCTTCTGGTGCATCTGCTTCCAGCGGATGGCGAAGGTCTCGGAGGCGTCCTGGCCGAGGCAGATGTTCTCCGCCACCGAGAGGTTCGGGCAGAGGTTGACCTCCTGGTACACCGTGCTGATGCCCAGCTTGCGTGCCTCGAGCGGGCTCCGGGGTTTGATCTCCTGACCTCGCAGCAGGATGCGGCCCGAGTCCGGACGATGAACCCCCGTGAGGATCTTGATCAGCGTGGACTTGCCCGCGCCATTCTGGCCCATGACGGTATGGACCTCGCCGGGCAGCAGGCGGAAGTCCACGCCCTGGAGCGCCTGGACGCCGGAGAATCGCTTCGAGATTCCCCTCATTTCGAGCACTGGATCGGCTTGCATCATGTTCCTCTCCTCCGCGCGCGAGGCTCTGGGGCTCAGTACTTGCGGTTCGGGAACTCGCGGGCGGCGCTCTCCTGGGGGAACACGGACTCCTGCGTGACGATGCGCCGGGGCACCTGCTTGCCGGCCACCACGTCCTTCACCAGGCGCATCAGCTGCGGCCCCAGCTGCGGGTTGCACTCCACCGTGCAGTTGAGCTTGCCGGCGATCATCGCCTCGAAGGCGCCCTTCACCGCGTCGATGGACACGATGATCACGTCCTTGCCGGGCTTCAGGCCGGCCTCCTCGATGGCCTGGATGGCGCCAATGGCCATGTCGTCGTTGTGCGCGTAGAGCACGTTGATCTTCTTGCCCTCGGCCTTGAGGAACGCCTCCATGACCTCCTTGCCCTTGGCGCGGGTGAAGTCACCGGTCTGCGAGCGGATGATCTTGAACTTCGGCTGGTCCTTGAGGACCTCCTCGAAGCCCTTCTTGCGATCGATGGCGGGAGCGGAGCCCACCGTGCCCTGGAGCTCGACGATGTTCACCTCGCCCTTGGCGGCGAGCTCCTGGACGGGCGGGTAGCTGACGAGCCACTTCGCGGCGCGGCGGCCCTCCTCCACGAAGTCCGAGCCCAGGAAGGACAGCCAGAGCGACTCGTCCTTCACGGAGACGGCGCGGTCGGTGAGGATGACGGGGATGCGGGCCGCCTTGGCCTCGCGCAGGACGGGCTCCCAGCCGGTCTCGACCACGGGCGAGAAGGCGATCACGTTCACCCGCTGGGCGATGAAGGAGCGGATGGCCTTGATCTGGTTCTCCTGCTTCTGCTGGGCATCGGAGAACTTCAGGGTGATGCCCTCCTGGGTGGCGGCCTCCTTGATCGACTGGGTGTTGGCCGTGCGCCACTCGCTCTCGGCGCCCACCTGGGAGAAGCCGAGCACGATGGAGTCCTTGGCCAGCACGGCACCGGGAAGCAGCGCGAGGAAGACGACGACCGCGGAAGCGACCTTGAACGTGACACTCTTCATGGGGTGGCTCTCTGGAGGGAGGTACGGCTCTGGGGATTGAGGAAGGGGAAGCCGTGTCACGCCGGGTGTCGGGCCCGCCGTGACACGGAGCGAAGCCAGCGCGTGTGGCTAGCGGGCCAGCCGGTAGGCGAGGTCGTTCCAGCGCAGCTCGTTCTTGAGGGCGGTGAGGCTCGTCCCCGGACCGATGTGGATGAACTCGAGGCCGGCCATCGCCGCGAAGTCCTGGAGCTGGGAGACGGTGACGGCGCGGCTGAAGCCCGCGTGGTGCGCGCCGCCCGCGAGGATCCACGCCTCGCAGCTGCTCTTGAAGTCGGGCAGGGGCTTCCAGACGGCGTGTGCCACGGGCAGGTTCGGCATCGGGCTCTCGGCCTTCACCACCTCCAGCTCGTTCACGATCATCCGCATGCGTCCCCCCATGTCGACGAGGGTCGCGTTGAGCGCGGGACCGGTCCCGGCCGCGAAGACCAGACGGCAGGGCGGCGCCTTGCCGCCGATGTCGAGCGGGTGCACCTCGAGCGACGGCTTGCTGTCGGAGATCGACGGGCAGACCTCGAGCATGTGCGCGCCGAGCACGAGCTCGCGCCCCTTGGCCAGGTGGTACGTGTAGTCCTCCATGAAGGAGGCGCCCCCGGGGCGTCCCGCGCTCATCACCTTCATGACGCGCAGCAGCGCGGCCGTCTTCCAGTCACCCTCCGCGCCGAAGCCGTAGCCCTCCGCCATGAGCCGCTGGCAGGCGAGGCCGGGCAGTTGCTTGAGCCCGTGGAGATCCTCGAACGTGGTGGTGAAGGCGCTGAAGCCGCCCTCGCGCAGGAAGCCGCGCATGCCGATCTCCTGCCGCGCCGCATCGCGCAGGCCCGAACGGCGCTCGCCGCCCTTCCGCAGGGCGGGGACGAGGGTGTACGAGTCCTCGTACACGGAGAGCTGGGCATCGACCTCGGCGTCGCTCACGTCGGCGATGCGCCCGACCAAGTCTCCCACCGCGTGGCCATTGACGGACCAGCCGAGCTGGATTTGCGCCTCGAGGCGGTCGCCGCCGGTGACGGCCACCTCCCTCATGTTCATGCCGCCGAAGCGGACGATCTTCATGCGCCGCGACTCGGCGAGGCCGCAGGCCGACCGCGCCCAGCCGTCGAGCTTCGCCAGCACATCCTCGTCCTTCCAGTAGCCGACGATGATCTTCCGCTCCAGCCGCAGCCGGGCCCCGATGAACCCGAACTCACGGTCGCCATGGGCGGACTGGTTCAGGTTCATGAACTCCATGTCGATCTTGTCCCAGGGCAGCTCCCGCTCGGTCTGGGTATGCAGGTGGGCCAGGGGCTTCTGGAGGCGCGACAGCCCGGCGACCCACATCTTCGACGGCGAGAACGTGTGCATCCAGGTGATGACGCCCACGCAGTTCGGCGAGTTGTTGGCCTCCAGGCAGACGTTCTGGATGGCCTCGGCGTCGGTGAGCGTGGGCTTGCAGACCACGCGGACCGGCAGCTTGCCGCAGGAGTCGAGGTACTCGGCGATCTGGCGTGAGTTGGCGGCGACCTTCGCGAGGGCCTCGTTCCCATACAGGTGCTGACTGCCCGTGAGGAACCACACTTCCTGCGTCTTCAAGTCAATCATGCTCATGCACATGCTCCTGGTTCTCGTCCCGGTCCGGCTCCGGACCGGACATGCTCAAGGGTGGGCGTCGTCCTGCCGGGTCAGCCGCGTCTGCACGAAGCCGCCCAGCTCGAGGTACTTCGGATAGAGCGACGCATAGTGTTGGGCGCGCGCCGGGTCGGGCCGGTACGTCCGCTCGGTGCCGGGGGACATGGCCTCCTGCGCCGCCTCGACCCGGGGGTAGAGGCCCGCGGCGGTCGCCGCGAACATCGCCGCTCCCACCGCCACGGCCTGGTCGCCCGCGCAGACGGAGATCTCCATGTTCATCACGTCCGCCACGGTCTGCATGATGAAGGGGCTCTTGCGCGCCACGCCTCCAATGGCGATGGCACTGTCGAGCCGGACCCCCTCCGCCCGGAAGCGCTCGACGATGGCGCGCGAGCCGAAGGCCGTCGCCTCCACCAGGGCCCGGTAGAGCCGCGGGGCGTCCGTGCCCAGGGTGATGCCCGTGAGGGCCCCCTTGAGGCGTTGGTTCGCGTCGGGCGTCCGTCGTCCGTTCATCCAGTCGAGCGCCAGGAGCGAGCCGTCCTCGAGCGAAGCTCCCTCGCGGCCCGCTCGAGCTCCGGAAGGATGCGATCCATGAGCGCGTCGCCGATGACGCGGCGGGTCTCCGGGTCGGTTCCGGTCTGGGAGGGCAGCAGGGCCTCGAGGGGCCAGCTGAGCAGCCGTTTGAACCAGGCATAGACATCGCCGAAGGCCGACTGTCCCGCCTCGTAGCCCATCATCCCCGGGATGATGGAGCCGTCGACCTGGCCGCAGATGCCCGGCACCAGCCGCTCCGGCCCCCGCGTCCGGGGTGCCACGACCATGTCCAGGCTGCTCGTCCCCATGATCTTCAGGAGTTGATGGGGCTTGATGTTGCCGCCCACCGCGCCCATGTGCGCATCGAAGGCGCCCACGGCGACGAGGGTGTCGGGCGGCAGGCCCAGCTTCACGGCCCACTCCGCGGAGAGCGTGCCAAAGGGGATGTCCGAGGTGAAGGTCTCCTGCCCGAGCGAGGCCTTGAATTCGACCAGGCGCGGATGGAGCCGGGCGAGGAACTCATCCGCCGGGTAGCCGCCGAACTCGGCGTGCCACATCGCCTTGTGCCCCGCGGCGCAGCGGCTGCGCTTGAGCTTGCCGAGGTCGTCGCACCCGGTGAGGACGGCGGGAATCCAATCACACAACTCCAGGATGCTGACCGCCGCCTCGGACACCGCGGAATTGGTCTCCACGACGTGCAACACCTTCGCCCAGAACCACTCGCTGGAGTAGATGCCGCCCTCGTACTTCGTGAAGTCGGCCCCGCCCCAGGTGCGCGCTGTCTGGTTGATGCGCTCCGCCTGCGCCACCGCGGTGTGATCCTTCCACAAGAGGAACATGGCGTCCGGGTCCTCGCGAAACCCGGGCGTGAGAGCGAGGGGCACGCCGCGTTTGTCCGTGAGGACGGGCGTCGAGCCGGTGGTGTCGGCCGCGATGCCGCGCACCCGGGAGGCGACCTCTCGTCCCGCCCGCGCGGTTGCTTCCGTGATCGCCGCCTGCATCGCCTCCAGATAGTCCAGCGGGTGGTGGCGGAAGCGGTTCTCGCTCGGCTCGCAATAGAGCCCCCGGGCCCAGCGCGGATAATGCTGAACCGAAACACTCACCACTTCCCCATCCGCCGCGTCCGCGATCACCGCCCGGACCGAGTCCGTTCCAAAATCAATCCCGATGACAAACGCCCCGCGCTTCATGGGGACCTCCAAGTGGATTTCGAGGGGTGGGAACGTGACCAGGCTTTCTCAGCGAGCACATCCCATGGCCAAGAATTGTGAACGTTCACATGCGGGACGTCAAGCAAGGGCTTCTGGAGGGAAGACATGATGCGTTGCGCCAGCGCATGACACGTGCCAGCCTGTCCGGGCCGAGCCGGGAACAGGCCCGGAGTCGGCGCATTCAGGGGCGCGGTCGACCAGACGGGGATAGGCTGTCGAGTATGAGCAGTGGATCACAGAAGGGAAGTAAGACGCGGAAGGGTGGGCGCGGGCCCGCCGTCATGACGGATGTCGCGAAGCTGGCCCAGGTCTCGCATCAGACGGTCTCGCGCGTGTTGCACGACAGTCCGCACGTGAAGGGAGAAACCCGCGAGCGCGTTCTCGCGGCCATCCGGCAACTCAACTACCGGCCCAACTCGGTGGCGCAGGCGCTGGTCACGGGGCGCTCACGGGTCATCGGGGTCGTCAGCCTGGACACCGTGCACTACGGTCCCGCGTCGACCCTGCTCGGCATCGAGGAGGCGGCGCACAACGCGGGCTACGCGGTCAGCATCACCAGCCTGCGCTCGCGCAGCCGCACCTCGGTCCTCGACGCGGTGCAGCTCCTGCAGGACCAGGCGGTCGACGGGGTCGTGGTCATCGCGCCCCATACCACCGCGTTGGAGGCCCTGCGCCGGTTGCCGGCGGACCTTCCCATGGTCGCGGTCGGTGCCGGCTCCACGAACGCGGTGCCCGTGGTCGCCGTGGATCAGATCGGCGGCGCGAAGGCCGCCACGCAGCACCTGCTGGATCTCGGCCATCGGACCGTCTGGCACCTCGCCGGGCCCGAGGATTGGATCGAGGCCGAGCAGCGCATCTCCGGGTGGCAGGCGGCGCTCAAGCAGGCCGGAGCCCCCATCCCCGCCCTGTTGCGGGGGGACTGGAGTGCCCACTCCGGCTATGAGCTGGGCCGGCAGTTGCTGGAGAAGCCCGACGCGACCGCGGTCTTCGTGGCCAACGATCAGATGGCGCTGGGGCTGCTGCGCCGGCTCCACGAGGTCAACCGGGAGAAACCCCGGCAGATCAGCATCGTCGGCTTCGATGACATCCCCGAGGCGGGCTACTTCACGCCCCCGCTGACCACGGTGCGCCAGGACTTCGCCGAGGTGGGGCGGCGCTGCATCCACCTGCTGCTCGGACAGATCGAGGGCAGCGCGAAGACCAAGGAGCATGTCCTGGTGCCCATCCAGCTCATCCTGCGCCAGAGCACCGCCGCGGCGAAGGCTCGCTGAGGCCGGCGGCGGGCGGTGCGCCGCCCGTCATTGCAGCGCGCCGCGCGAGATCAGGCCGAGGAGCGCGTCCTCCTGGCCCAGCTCGTGCGCGAGATCGAACGTCGTGTAGCGGTTGCGCAGCAGACGGGCATGGCGCACGGGGGGCATCCCGTGGCGCGCGTCGATTCCCAGCTCCTCCAGCGCGAAGGGAAAACCGATGCGCTCCAGCAGCGCGATGGCGTCGGCGAGCTCCTTCAGCAGGGGCTCGGCCATGCCTTGGAGGACTTCCCGCTGCACGGCGAACGCGTCGAGGCGCTGGGCCAGCGCCTGGCGGTCGAAGGTCCGGCCGCGCATCTCCCCTTCGATCTTGTGACGGAAGGGCATCATCGCCGCCTCCAGGCGCTCGTGCCAGGGCGGTGCCTGTTCCAGGGCGGTGAGCCGGGCGTCCACGTCCACCTCCACCTTTCCGAGCTGGCGGTACCAGCCGACGTAGCCGGGCAGCACGAGCCGGCACGCGGCGCCGACCAGCAGTCCGTGCAGCTCCTTCTCCTCCTCGGCCACCGCGCCCGCCATCTCCCAGAAATGCGCGATGGTGTGCTCGGCCGAGGCCGCTGGCCGTGAGCTGCCCACCGCCTGCATCGCGAAGCCCGAGGCGAGCGCCGCCTCGGTGAGGGCACGGACCGCCTCGAGGGGCTGGGTCCGCCAGGCCCGCGCGGCCGCCAGCGCTTCCCGGGCCGAGTCGAGGGCCAGTCCGGCGAGGGGGCACAGAAGGCTCCCGCGTCACGAGCCGGGCGAGGTGCCAGTCCAGATGCGCCGGTACTTGGCCAGCAGATCTCCCAGGCCCGCCAGGAACAACAGGCGGGGGGCGCGGGCGAGCACGTCCAGGTCCCCCACGATGACCTCGGAGGGCCGCGCGGGGACGGCTTGATGGTACCCCTGGAGGCGGAGCGCCGCGGTCGTCGAGCTGTAGGCATCCACCGAGGGTGCGGTCGCGATGCACCAGTTGGGCAGGCCGGTGTCCAGGGACACCTTCTTCACCAGATCGCTGATGACGCCGCTGCCCACGCCGACCAGGAGCTCCGGCGACACGGCCCGCACCTCGGCGGCGAGTTCCTGTGCCAGCGCCAGCGTCGGCACCGGCCGGGGTACTCCGGGGAGGATCCGCGCGACGAGCCTTCCGGCGTGGACGCTCGTCTTCCAGCGCTCCGCCGCGGCGGCTTCCGTGTGTTCATCGCTCAGGACCCAGATCGTCGGGCTCTGCCCCACTGCGTCCGCAGGAGGTTGGCGGACCGCCGCAGCGCATCCTCCCCGATGAGCACCTGCTTCACCTGGACGCCGTGGTGCCTGCCGCACGTACAGGCGAGCACTCCATCGGGACCGAGGCGGGAGAGGAATTGCTGGAGAGCCGACGAGGTGGACATACGCCCTCTACTTCTTGCGGTTGTAGACATCGACCGACACGGCGGCGAGGAGCACGAGCCCCTTGATGATCTGTTGGTAGTCGATGCCGATGCCGAGGATCGACATGCCGTTGTTCATCACGCCCATGATCAACGCGCCGATGACCGCGCCCGTGACCTTGCCGAAGCCACCAGCGGCCGAGGCCCCGCCGATGAAGCAGGCGGCGATCACATCCAGCTCGAAGCCGAGGCCCGCCTTCGGGGTCGCGGTGTTGAGGCGCGCCGCGAAGATGAGGCCGGCGAGTGCCGCGAGTGCTCCCATGTTGACGAAGGCCAGCAGGGTGAGCCGTTCGGTCTTGATGCCGGAGAGCTTCGCGGCCTTCTCGTTGCCGCCGAGGGCGTAGATGCGTCGTCCCATCACGGTGCGGTTCGTCACGAAGGCATACAGAGCGACCAGCAGGGACATGATCAGGAGCACGTTGGGCAGGCCGCGGTAGGTGGCGAGCAGATAGCAGAAGGACAGGACGAGCGCGGCGAGCAGCCCGTTCTTGAACGCGAACAGGGCGAAGGGCACCGTGTCGAGCCCATGCCGCTGCTGTTGACGGCGCTGGCGAATGCCCCCACAGGGTCGCGGCTACGGTCGCGGCGCCCAGGAGCAGGCACGTGGCGTTGAGTGCCGCCCCGCCGAACACGTCGGGGATGAAGCCAGAGCTCAGCTTCTGGAACCCGGTGGAGAAGGGACCGACGGACCGGCCCCCGAGCAGCGCGAGCTGCAACCCCCGGAAGACGAGCATGCCCGCGAGCGTCACGATGAACGAAGGCACGCGCATGTAGGCGACCCAGTACCCCTGGATGCCACCGATGAGCCCACCCACCGCCAGGCAGAGTCCCATCGTCGGCAGGAAGGGCAGGCCGTACTCGACCATCAGCACCGCCGCGAGGCCCCCGACGAATCCGACCACCGAGCCGACGGAGAGATCGATGTGCCCGGAGACGATCACGAGCAGCATGCCCAGCGCCATGATGACGATGTAGCTGTTCTGCAATACCAGATTCGTCAGGTTGAGCGGCTTGAGGAGCGTTCCCCCGGTGGACACCTGGAAGAACAGCATGATCGCCAGCAGCGCGAGCAGCATGCCGTAGTCACGGAAATGCGCCTTGAGGAAGCCTCCCACGGAGGGAAGCGGACGCGGGGCGGTCCGCAACGCTTGGGATTCTTGGGTCAGCCCGGTATCCATCGTCAGTGTGCTCCCTTGCGCATGATGGCTTGCATGATCTTCTCTTGTGACGCCTGTTCGGCCGTGAACTCCGCCACGAGTGCGCCTTCGCTCATCACGAGGATCCGGTCGCACATGCCGAGCAGCTCCGGCATCTCGGAGGAGATCATCAGTACGCCTTTGCCCGTCCGGGCGAGCTCGTTGATGATCGTGTAGATCTCATACTTGGCCCCCACGTCGATGCCGCGGGTCGGCTCATCGAGGATCAACACCTTGGGATTGGCGAAGAGCCAGCGGCTGAGCACCACCTTCTGCTGATTGCCGCCCGAGAGATTCAAGGTCTCCTGATAGATGCTCGAGGAGCGGATCCGCAGCCGATCCCGGTACTCGTTCGCGACCGCGAGCTCCCGCACCTCGTCGATGACCTGGAAGCGCGACACTCCGTCCAGATGGGCGAGCGTCACGTTCTTCCGGATGTCCTCGGAGAGGATCAGACCATAGGTCTTCCGGTCCTCGGTCACGTAGGCGATTCCCTGGCGGATGGCCTTCTCCACCGTGCTGACGTCGACCTCCCGGCCCTCGACGCGCACGCGCCCGCGGATGTCCCGGCCGTAGGTGCGGCCGAACAGACTCATCGCGAACTCGGTCCGGCCCGCGCCCATCAGACCGGCGATGCCAACAATCTCCCCGCGGCGCAGCGACAGGGAAACGTCCTTGACGACCCGCCGCGCGGGATGGACCGGGTGATGGGCCGTCCATCCCTCCACCTCGAGCAGCACCTCGCCCGGGGCCCGGTCGCGTCTGGGATAGCGGTCCGCCATGCCCCGGCCGACCATGCCCTGGATGATCCGGTCCTCGCTGACCGGCTCGCGGCGGCAGTCCAGGGTTTCGATGGTCGCTCCATCGCGCAGCACCGTGATCGAGTCCGCGACCTGGGTGATTTCGTTCAACTTGTGGGAGATGAGGATGGAGGTGATGCCCCGCTCCTTGAACCGCAGCAGCAGCTCGAGCAGCGCGCTGCTGTCGCTTTCATTGAGACTCGCGGTCGGCTCATCGAGGATGAGCAGCTTGACCTCCTTGGCCAGGGCCTTGGCGATCTCCACGAGCTGCTGCTTGCCCACGCCGAGCTCGGTCACGAGCGTGTCGGGGGACTCCTGGAGTCCGACCCGATCGAGCAGTTGCCGGGTGCGCGCGTGGGTCACGGACCAGTCGATGACGCCGTGCTCCGCCTGCTCGTTGCCGAGGAAGATGTTCTCGGCGATCGACAGCAGGGGGACGAGGGCGAGCTCCTGGTGGATGATGATGATGCCGAGCTTCTCGCTGTCCGAGATGCCCGAGAAGCGCCGCTCCTCGCCCTCGAAGAGGAGTTCTCCCGAATAGGTGCCATGCGGATGGACGCCGCTCAGCACCTTCATGAGGGTGGATTTGCCCGCGCCGTTCTCGCCGATCAACGCATGGATTTCGCCGGCCTGGACCGTGAGGTGGACGTCGTGGAGCGCACGCACGCCGGGAAACGTCTTGGTGATTCCCCGCATTTCGAGCACAACGGTCATGAGGAAGTCCTGGTGGGAGGGAATGCCCCGTGCGTCTCGTGCACGGGGCCCGTCATGTTGGCCGTCCGGGGCCTCACGGGGCCACGGACGAGGGAGCGGCGGTCTCGATGCGCCACCGATGATCGTCGGTGCCGGTGTCGTGCCATTGCAGCGCGGGGGCCCCCACGGACCGGGACGCGTCCCGGATGCCCAGCACCATCCCACTGTGGGCGTTCACGAGCTTGGAGTAGCCATTGCCCATGTCCACGATGGACCACAGGTGATCCCGGGTCAGGGTGTCACCCCACTGCAGCGCGAGGGCGCCAGCGGCCGTGGAGGCGTCGCGGATGCCCAGCACCAGCCCGCTCTGGACGTTGATGAGCTTGGAGAACCCGTTCTCCGCCGGGACCACGTTCCACTGGTGCGAGCGCGCCCCGGTAGTGGCCTGCTGCGACACCTCGGCGCCAAAGGCCATGGAGTCTCCCCGTCACCGCCAGTTCCAGGCCGCTGTTCTTGCTGACGAGCCGCACGGGCGGCGGCTGGGGGTACCACGACTGCAACTCGGTGACGCCCACGAACTTCCCGCCCTGAGGCGTGAAGACGACGCGCAACTGAGACGTCGAGAGGACCGGGAAGGTCACCGTGTTGAGGTCATTGCCCACCGGCGTGGCCGGCGTCTTGACCTGGTTGGGAATGCTTCTCCACGTCTGCCCGTCCAGGTACTGGACGTCATACGCGGCCGGCGCGCGGATTCGATCGCGGTCATCGTAGAGGTAGAGGCTCACCTGCTGGAGGGGTCGCACCGCTCCGAAGTCCACGCCGAGGTGGTCGGTGGCATTCGGGGAGCCCAGGTTGGTCCACCGGTTGTCCGGGATGGTGTCATACCGGATCCACCCGTCGGTGGCCCGCATCGGCTGATCATAGGTGGTCGGCCGGCACGTCTGTCCGCTGTGGCATCGCGGCCCGTTGGACACCGGGTTGGTGTACGAGGCGAACGCGCGCGGGTAGGGCTGGGTGATCGCTCGGTTGAGCCAATCCTGCTCCATGGTCAGCGGATTGGCGGCCACGTTCATCATCCGCTGCCCGGCCGCCGGCAGCACTGTCGGGGCGACCTTGAGGGTCGTCTCACTGAGCGTGGCCGCGCTGTGGATCAACTGGCCATCCTGGATGACCCGGAGACCCGAGCCCTGGCCGTAGCGGGTGCCGTACCGGTCGAACACGAGGGTGAGCTTGTGGCCGTGATAGGGCAGATCCTGGACCGCGAAGTAGTCCCAGGATGGTGACACCAACGGCTTGAGCACCAGGGTGTCATTGGCCTGGGGCTTGATTCCCAGCAGGCCGGTGAGCACGAGATCGATGTAGGAGGAGTGGTTGTAGTGCTCGCTGAAGTTGAAGCCGTCGTAGATCCACTGGCCGGTGTCGCCATTGGCCGCCTCGGCCACGTAGGGCTTGCCCTCCTTGTACTGCAGTGCCGTGAAGTCACTGAGCATCTCCCGGTAGTCCGCCGCCGTGATGTAGGACTGGGCCGGGTAGTTCTGGAGCAGATTGGCCAGACCGGCGAGCACCTGGCTGGTCTGGAACGGCCAGCTCGGGCCGTTCCAATGGCAGCAGTTCCAGTCCTCGCGATTGGGCTGGGACGGGATGGCCTGGTAGTTGAAGTAGGGATTGGCGGAGAGCTTGTCCAGTTCGGCGTAGCCGGTGCCCTTCTGGAACTTCAAGGTGTTGGACCCGGCGCGCATCGCGACCTGCACCGTCACGAATTGCTGAGCGGAGAACTGGCCCCAGGCAGGGGTCGCCGGGTAGGTGACGGTCTGAGGCGTCGACGCGCCGTTGACGAACAACTGATGCGTGCTGCTGGCACCCGTCGCGTTGGCGTAGAACACCTTCACCGGGTACGTGCCGTTGCCCGGTGCGTCGACCGTGAAGGTGACGCTGCTGGTGGCCAGGTCGATCTGGCCGATGTACGAGCCGTTGGAGGCGGAGCCCGAGGTCCACCGGGTGGCGTTGGCGACGACGGCCTGTTCGGCCTCGAGCGGGTGCATGCGCTCGAGCGTGGTGGGGCCGTAGGCGGCACCAAAACCGTCGGGCTGGGTCAGGAACTGCCAGGCGGACGAATACTGCGCGTCCGGAAGGTTGTAGGCCCAGGGCGCGTACCCCATCAGCTCACGCCAGGTGGTTCGCGTGCCTTTCAAGGCCCCATTGGAGTCGTCGTAGGTGGTGTACACCTGGAAGAAGAAGGAGCGCTGGGGATCCCACAGGGCCTTCTGCACGCCGTCCTTGATGGACGCGGCCCTGGACGCGTAATCGTCGGCGGTCGCGGTGTCTCCGGCGGCTCGGGCGAGCTTGCTGATCGCGGTGGCGGCGGCGTACATGTAGGCATTGATGGTCGGGCGGTAGCCGGCACCGCCGCCGAACCAATTGCTGCTCTTCATGGACGTTTCGGTGTACTCCGTCGCGTCCGACAGCGGCGATTGCCAATACAGCTTCGCGTTCGACGCTCCACCGTTGAGGGGGAAGTTGTCGACGAGCCGGCCGTTCCAGCGTTGGTACAGCCCGATGAGTTCCGGGAGGCGGGAGATCAGATCCCGCTGATCTCCGGTCACCAGCGCCCGTTGATAGGCGGCATCGATGATCCACTCGGAGAAGTTCAAGGTTCCGGTGTAGCCGGCACCGCGCAGCCAGAAGTCCAGGTAGTCCCCGGCGTAGTCCGGATTGGCGAGCCACCGTCCATCCTGGATGTGGTAGCCAGCCGCATCTGGAAGCGCCGTGTAGGGGTTGCCGGCGTAGCCGATCGGGACGTCATACTCCGTGGAGACATAGCCCGTGCCGGGCACGGTGTAGCGCAGCGCCCGCTTGTAGGTGCTCCAGCGGTAGTAATAGACCTCGTCGAGCTTGTCGTCCGGCGTGTCCAGGAAGGGGATGTTGTCCTTGTACCACTGGGGCTCGTCGAGGCGTTGCGCCGCCAGGATCGCATCCCGGTTCAGCGGTCCGGCAATGGCTGACGCGACCGGTTCCGGGGCCACGGGCTTCGCGGCGACCGATTCCGGCGCGATGGACAGGGCGAAGGTCAGACCCAGTCCGACTGCTTGTCGGGCACTGGAACGGGATGCGGATGTTGCCATGTGCTTTCTCCAACTCGTTTCACGGCCCGGAGGTTGTGAGCGTTGACATTCTTCGCCGTCGAACTACTTGAGTTGGTTCTCCTTGTAGTAGCCGCTGTCGACGAGGACCTGCTTCCAGTTGGTGGCGTCGATGCTCACGGGCTTGAGCAGGTAGGAGGGCACGATCTTCGCCCCGTTGTTGTAGGTCTGGGTGTCGTTCACCTCGACCGTCTTCCCGGTGAGGACGGCATCCACCATGTTGGCCGTGACCCGGGCGAGCTCGCGGGTGTCCTTGAACACCGTGGACGTCTGCTCCTTGGCGAGGATGGACTTCACGGAGGGCACCTCCGCGTCCTGGCCCGTCACGATGGGCATGGGCTGCGTCGGGGTTCCATAGCCCACGCCCTTGAGCGAGGAGAGGATGCCGATGCTCAGACCATCATAGGGCGAGAGGACGGCGTCCACGTGCTTGTCGGCGTAGTAGGCGCTCAGCAGGTTGTCCATGCGGGCCTGGGCGACGGCGCCGTCCCAGCGCAGGGTCGAGACCTTGTCCATGCCCACCTGCCCCGAGCGCACCACGAGCTTGCCGCTGTCGAGGTACGGTTTGAGCACGGACATGGCGCCGTTGTAGAAGAAGAACGCGTTGTTGTCGTCGGGCGAGCCGCCGAAGAGCTCGATGTTGAAGGGGCCCTTGCCCTCCTTCAGGCCGAGCGCCTTTTCGATGTAGCCGCCCTGGAGCACTCCCACCTGGAAGTTGTCGAAGGTGGCGTAGTAGTCGACGTTCTTCGAGTCGCGAATCAAGCGATCATAGGCGATGACCTTGATGCCCTGATCGGCCGCCTGCTGCAGCACGTTGGACAGGGTGGTGCCGTCGATGGCGGCGATCACCAGCACCTTGGAGCCCTTGGTGAGCATGTTCTCGATCTGGGCGAGCTGATTCGGGATGTCGTCCTCCGCGTATTGCAGATCGACCTTGTAGCCCTTTGCCTGGAGGGCCTTGACCATGTTGTTGCCATCGTCGATCCAGCGGGCCGAGGACTTGGTGGGCATCGAGACGCCGATGGTCGCCTTGTCCTGGGTACACGCGCCAGCCATGAGCGCGAACGCCCCCAGCGCGACTGCCACCACCATGGAGCCAATTGATTTCATGTCGTATCTCTCACCAGCGTTGGGGGTCGTGCACCGAGGTGCTTGGGGGGACACTCATCGGGTCGGGACGGAAGGATTGTGAACGTTCACATCCTCGCGGTGCCGCAAGGTACCAACGGATGAAACCCGCGTGCAATGGCGAACCCGAAGGAGCAGGGCCGCTGTCTCATGACGCGCTGCCCTGAAACCGGCGCGCCTTGGTCATGATGCATCGCGCCGTCAGGGATTGAATGGCTGGGAAGGCCCTGCTGGCACGAGTCAGGGAATGGCTGGCACGAGTCATCCGCTCAAGCGGGGTGTGATTTTCCGCTCGGACGACGCCTGGCGCGGCGGACCTCGGGGCGAATGGTGCCCCTCATGGCACTGTCCGGTGCCGAACACCCTCGGCCGTGGGGTGTTGGGCGCGCGGTCCGTGCCGGAACCCATGATGCACCGCGCCGTTTGAGATGCGGTTGACAATGTTCTTGGATGAGCGCAGCTTCGAACGAGGAGATGTGAACGCTCACATCTCCTGTTCCCGCACCGGACAGGCTGCTCCTTCCGCTGGCATGGCATCCCAGACCGGCTTCGCGCGCAGGTGTCCGCATTCCCTGATCGAAAGTGAGACATGGCACACCCCCGGGCGTTCACCGCGTTGCTGCTTGGTCTGGCCGTTCTGGTTCTCTCCGCCACCCCCGCGCGAGCGGTCGGTGAGACCACCTTCCGCAACCCCTTGCTGGGGGATGGAGCGGACCCCTGGCTGCAGTACTACAACGGCAACTACTACCTGGCGACGACGACCTGGTCCTCGCAGATGATGATGCGCAAATCGCCGACCCTGGCGGGGTTGAGTACCGCGACGCCGGTGGTGATCTGGTCGGACACCACGGCCAGCCGGTGCTGTAACTTCTGGGCTCCCGAGTTCCATCGGCTCAATGGTCCCAATGGGTACCGCTGGTACTTCATGTTCACGGCCGGCACGGGAGGCAACTTCGACAACCAGCACCTGGTGGTGCTCGAGAGCGCGGGAGACGATCCCATGGGGCCCTATTCCTTCAAGAGCGAGCCCCAGGGCACCGGCTGGAACATCGATGGCTCCTATCTCCAGGTCAACGGCTCGCTGTACCTGCTCTCCTCGGCGTTCCAGGGCAGCAACCAGAACATGTGGATCGCCAGGATGAGCAACCCCTGGACCACGAGCGGTACGAAGGTGTTGCTCTCCAGTCCCACGTACGGCTGGGAGACGCAGGGCTCCCCCGTCAACGAGGGACCCGTGGTCCTGCAGCGCGGCGGCAAGACCTTCCTCATCTACTCGGCCAGCTTCTGCGGGACCCCGGACTACAAGCTCGGAATGTTGACGCTCACCGGGAGCGATCCGCTGAGCCTGTCCTCCTGGATGAAGTCCGCCAACCCCGTGTTCCAGCGCTCCGACGCCAATGGGGTCTACGGGCCGGGTCATAACGGCTTCTTCACCTCGCCGGATGGCACGCAAAGCTGGATCGTCTACCACGCCAACAGCGCCGCCAATCAGGGCTGCTCGCGGACGCGCTCGACCCGCGCGCAGGCCTTCACCTGGAACTCGGATGGCACACCCTCCTTCGGCGCTCCCGTCTCCCTCGGCACGTCGCTCGCGGTTCCCTCCGGTGAGCGCGCGCCCATCACCACCGCCGTGCGCGGCGCGGCCTACAAGCTGGTGAGCCGGTCGGCGAACAAGTGCATGGGGATCAGCGGGGGCTCGAGCGGCGATGGGGCGAGCGCGGTCCTGGCCTCCTGCTCCAGTGCGGCCACCGGGTGGGTGCTGGATCCGACCGCTGACGGGTACTACCGGTTGGTGAACAGCAGCACCGGCAAGTCCCTGGACGCCGTCAATTGCGGCACCGCGGACGGCACCCGCGTGGGCCAGTGGTCGTGGTTGGGCAATGCGTGCCAGCAGTGGATGCCCGTGGCCACCTCGGAGGGGTGGTTCCGTCTGCAGAACCGCAACAGCGGCAAGGTGCTGGACGTGGCCAACTGCGCGAGCGTGGACGGGTCCGCCGTGAACCTGTGGTCCGGGTTGGGCAACACCTGTCAGGAGTGGCAGCTCCAGCCGGTGGGGCCGGTAGCACTCGTCAACGTCTCGAGTGGCAAGGTGCTGGACGTGGCCAACTGCGGCACCGCGGACGGCACCCGCGTGAACCAGTGGAGCTGGCTGGGGAACAACTGTCAGCGATGGAATTTCACCCCCACCGGGGATGGGTACTTCCAGATCTCGCCGGTCTCCAATTCCGGAAGCTGTCTCGTCATCGAGGGGGCTTCCACCGCCAACTCCGCGCGCACCGTCACGGGCTCCTGCTCGGGCACCCATTCCCAGTGGCGCATCGAGCCGCTGGCGGATGGCACCGCCCGGCTCATCGCCCGGCACAGTGGCAAGGCCCTCGACGTGTCCAGCTGCTCCCTGTCCGACGGGGGCACGGTCCAGCAGTACAGCTGGCTGGACAACACCTGCCAGCGCTTCCACCTGCGGCCCTACTGAGCCGGTTCAGTCTCCGAGGCGGCTCAGGTGCCGCCGAGGAGTCCCAGGCTGTGCAACAGGATGAGCAGGATGAGGACGGGGGTGACGTAGCGAACCAGGACGTGGACCCCACTGTCGTACCAGGCTGGTTCGCCGTGACCCTTGCTCATCTCGTCGCGCAGGACGGCGCGTGGGACGAGCCAGCCGCCCACCACCGTGATGGCCAGACCGCCCAGCGGCAGCAGGACATTGGAGGACAGGAAGTCGAAGAGGGAGAAGAGGTCCCGGCCCAGCACGCGCAGGTGCGAGAGCACCGGCCCCTGCGACAAGGTGGCGGGGATGCCCAGCACCGCCATGAACAGCGCGGTGAGGAGCGCGGCCGCGGGGCGGCGCAGGCGGACGGAGCGGATGAGCCACGCCACGGGCACCTCCATCAGGCTGACCATGGCGCCCAGCGTGGCCACCGCCGCGAGCACGAAGAAGAGGGCGGTGAAGAGCTCGCCGCCGGGCATCTGCGCGAAGACACGCGGGATGGTGACGAAGAGCAGGCCCGGGCCGCCCGCCGGGGTGTCACCCAGGGCGAAGACGGCCGGGAAGATGGCCAGGCCCGCCAGCAGCGACACCAGCGTGTCGGCGAGCGCCACGCGCACCGCATTGGGCACCAGGCGCGTGTCGTCCGGAAGGTACGAGCCGTACGTCGTCATGGTGCCCATGCCCAGCGACAGCTTGAAGAAGGCGAGCCCCAGGGCGGACAGCAGCACCGCGCCCGAGAGCTTCGAGAGGTCGGGCGTGAAGAGGTAGGCCACGCCGGCCGACGCACCCGGCAGCGTGAGCGCGCGCACGTCGCAGGCCAGCAGCAGCAGCAGCAACAGCGGCATGAGTGTCTTGGTCACCTTCTCGATGCCGCCCGACACGCCCGCGGCCACCACGCCCACCGTGACGGTCAGCACGGCCAGCTGCCACAGCACGGGCTCCCACGTGCCGCCCACCAGCGCCTGGAACGTGGCGGGCGTGAGGGGCTCGCCCGAGATGAAGGCACCCAGCGACTTGAAGACGTAGGCCAGCACCCACCCGGCCACGTCCGTGTAGAAGGCCATGATGAGGAGCGACGCGGCGAGTCCCGCCCAGCCGATGGCGGCCCAGAAGGGCTGGCGCGGCACGATGCGCGCGTAGGCCTGTACCGCGTCCACGCGCAGGTGCCGGCCGATGGCGTGCTCCACCACCATCACCGGCAGAGCGGCGAGCGCCACCGCCAGCAGGTAGGTGAGCACGAAGGCCGCTCCGCCGTTGGAGCCGGTGAGGTAGGGGAACTTCCAGATGTTGCCGAGGCCGACAGCGGAGCCGAGCGTCGCGGCGAAGGCGCCGAGCGAGGAGCCGAAGGCATCCCGCTTAGTGGGGGTAGGTTCGGACATGAGAGTGGGGCCCGGGTACGGTGATTCCCCGGGGCGCCGGCGCGTCTACCACGGCCCAGCCCCCATCACACGCACCAAGGCGCCCCCCGGGTATTTCAACCTTCACCGAGACTCCGGACTCCTCTCGATGATAGAGCAACGCAGATGAGCGTAGGCACAGGTAGCAGACCTGGTGGGAGTGACTGGCGACTTCGATTCCTCATCACCGCGGCCACCCTGGGGCTCGTAAGCGCGGCGTGCAGCGCCGATCCGAAGGCCGACGGCGCGCCCCCCTCCACGTCGGGCAGCGAGTCCGCCGTTCCCACGCACGAGCCCCCCACGCCGTCAAACACGGGGCCCGCGACCCGGGGCGGCACGATGACCTTCACCAACATCGGCGCAACGGGCTACTGGGGCCGCCGGATCGAGGCGAGCGAGGGCGACCCACGCTGCGACGTCGAGGCGCGATGGATCAGCTACCCCTGGGGGGTAAAGAGTACTGCTGCCGCACCAAGCACCAGGTGACGACCAACCGCCTGTCCCCGTACAACGAGCAGATGACGCTGGTCCTCGAAGGGCCGCTGCGCGTCAAGCAGTTCGCCGTCTACCAGCCGGTCGCGGAGCCCACGGGCAAGTGGGCCATCAAGTCGTTCTGGGACCGGCGGGCTCCGACCACGTTCCACAACCTCCACATCTCCGGCCCCGGAGACAAGACGCCGTTCACGGGTGACCTCGGGAACAACTGCGCGTTCTACGCCATGCAGGACCACAAGTTCCCCTGCGGTCCGGGGAGCAACCCGTACTGCCCCGGCTCCGCGCTGGACTACGACGGCTGGCCGGGCTCCAAGCTCGTGGTGCTGCTCGCCTCCATGCCCTATGCGGATGATCCGACGCTCAAGCCGCTGAGCTGCATCAAGCCCGGAGAGGACGAGCGCCAGCAGGACGCGCCGTGGATTGGCTTCAGCCCCTCGGAGCTCAACCGCGACGGGTGGTCGGGCTATCACCCGTGTCACTGCTTCGCGAACACGAACGGGGCCGTGGGCGATGGGTGCGGCCAGATCAACGTGTTCGAGGTCGTGGCGGAGTCGTCGGGCAGCAAGTGGGGCAACCGCGACATCATCAGCACGGGGCTCAGGTCGTTCCAGGTCGGCAGCCTCGGCGGGTCCGTGTGCGGCATCGCGGGCTGTGGCATCGGCCAGTTCGATCCCGGCTCCGATCTCCTCGACGCGCGGGCGCTCAAGGCCATGGCGCAGGGCGCGGTGATCGACGCCGACAACCGGGCGAGTGCCTATGCGCCGGTGTGGCGCCGGCCGCTCGACGACCGCTACTTCGCCATCCTCCTCGACGAGCAGTCGCGGGTCGTGCAGGTGATGATCCTCCACCCGGGCAACCTCCCCGGCGCGGCCCGCGCCCTGCTGCCCGCGCTTCCGAACGAGGTCTCGCGCGCGACGATCGATGGGCTCGTGGGGCTCCGCGTGCCCCAGTGATCACGGGGCGGTTCCTGCGCCGCCCCCTCCCTCACGGACCCGTGGAGGACGCGGCGCAGGACGTGTACTTCACCAGTCACGGCGCGAAGCGGAAGCTCTCGTTCGCCGTCCAGCTGCACGGCCACTGGATCAGCGACCCGCCGTCGTCCATGGAGCCGCCCGCGATGTCCAGGCATTGGTTGCTGTGCTTCGCCTGGATCGCGAAGTATCCGTTGCCGTACGGGAGCAGGCGGAACCTCTGGTTGTCGCCGCCGTTGCAGGTGTGTTGGACGACGTTCGTGCCGGCCGTCATGGAAGCGCCGGCCACGTCCATGCACTTGCCGCTGTGGCGTGCGCGCAACGTGAAGAATCCGTCTCCCATCGACTCGAGCAGCCAGCGCTGGTTGTCCACGCCCCAGTTGGAGAACTGGGTGAGCGCCACCCCATCGCTGGTGCTCGCCCCGGGGACATCGATCACCCTGCCACTGTGCTGGAGGTAGATGGCCGTATGGTCCGTGCCCGCCGGGTCGTTCTGGAAGGGCATGTTCTCACCGAGGGAAGACCGACCACAGCCGTCCTTCGAGCAGCCACGCATCGAACGCAGGTCTCCCGTCTGTTCGATCGGATGACCGATACCATCGAAGCAACCCGAGCCCGTGCAGTTCATCCACGCGGGCGAGTTGCCGCCCCGGGTGAGGGGCACGAGGTTGTTCCAGGTATCCATGTGGTAGTCGTTGCCGCCGGGATTGCGAAAGTCCTCGAAGTAGAGGCAGCCGCCCGAGCCCCCGGAGTCGTGGTAGGTGCCATGGGCGTTCTTCCCGACGTAGCCGATGGGATGCGTGCCCTCCACGGTCTCGAACGAACCGGCTTCCCGGCTGTACCACCCGCCGTGCTGGTAGAACGCGACCCGGCTCAGCCGCCCATCGACGACCAGGACCGCCACCGACTCCCAATCCGCGGCGTGCGAGCCCGAGCTGACGAAGCACGTGCTCTGCCACGCATAGAAGTACCAATAGCGGATGAGCACCGTGTTCGTCCCGACCTGGGTGGCGATGTAGTAGGCCGGGACCTGGTTGTTCCGAATCGTCGAATAGTCCTTGTTGCAGAGCGAAACGGGGGATGCGCCTTGCGCGCGTTGCTCGAAGTACGTGGCCGCGTCGCTCGGGAAGCACTTGCTCTGCTCGCCGGAGCCCGTGGTGGTCTCCTGGTCGAAGCGCAGGCGAGGCGCGTACCGGGCCGCCATCGCGCTCAAATCGAAAGACGGCCCGCCATTGTCCGCCTGGCAGAGATAGAGCTGCTTGTTGTCACAGTAGCGATCCCAGCAGCGGACGCCCGCGAGGTACATGGACTCCGGGGCCACGAACGTCCCGCCGCTCTCTTCCGAGATGGACTCCGTCCAGTAGCAGTTCGAGCGCACGCCGCCGTTGTCGATCCGGGAGCACCGCAGGGCGATGCTGTCGCAGTAGTCGCCGGAGCAGCCAAGGCCCGTCACGAAGCCGTTGTCGCCGCACACCTGCTCGTGCGCGCCCTCTTCGGAGAAGGAGTCCGTCCACCAGCTGTTCGTCTGCGTATATCCAGACTCCACGTTGAGCAGGCTCACGTTGTCGCAGTAGCGGCCGCTGCAGCGCAGGCCGTGCGTCAGGAAGGCAGGGCCGCTCTCGATCGCGGGCGCTCCATCGGTGGTCCACGGCAGCCAGTGAGGAGGATGGATCTCGGTATGGAAGTACGTGCCGCGTGCGTCGGCGGTGGGGACGCCGAGCAGCTGGGGCTCGGTGACCAGGGCGAATAGGAGCAGAGAGGCGCCGACCGCGACGCCGATGTTCTTGATCTTCATGGCTCTCGTGGGGTGAGGGTGAGCTGCCACGAGGCCGGATTCCTGGTCGCCGTCGGGCGACGACCGGCCTCGTCACCAGTAAACGATGGTTGACCGGATCATACGGGATTGAGAGCCGTGCGCCCCTTTTATTGATTCGCGCGAAATCCTGAGCCTAACGTGTATCCCATCAACGCCGTACTTGGGTGGAGGGGTCACATGAAGAACGCGATGTGGGCTGTGGGTCTGTCGTTGACGATGGGTCTGGTGGTGGGCTGCGGCGGTGTCGTCGACGACGAGACCACGCAGGGAGCATCTGATCTGGAAACCCGTCAGGATGCCATTCCGGACTGCTCGTCTGGCGACTACTACACCATGTATTTCAGCGACGCCACGTACACCACGTTGATTGGTGGCAGGGGCTGCCATTGTGGCACCTACGCCTCGTGGGGCCAGACGAGCACCTACAGACAGTACTCCGTGGATTGCGAGTAGGATCCGGTCACTCCCGGGTGAGGGAGCAGGGCAGGGGCCTCCTTCGTCCTGGAGCTGCCCCTGAACTCCGCCGGGTTGGCTCACGCCTCGTGGCCATTTGCCCGGCGGAGCCCCCGCCGCGGCCTCTCAGCGCCCGCCGGTGTTGGTCGCCCAGAGCGGGATGACACCGTTCGAGTCATAGAGGACGACGTTGCCATCGTCCTGGACGAGCAGAAAGACGGAGCCTCCCGGACGCCCGCCGGTGTTGGTCGCCCAGACCGCCGCGCCGACAGTCGGTTCGATCGTGGTGTAGAGCACGAAGTTGCCGTCGCCCTGCATGTGAGCCGACTTCGCCTGCAGGCCAGCGGTATTCGACGTCCACAGCACAGTGCCCTGCGCGTCCTTGTGGACCAGGTTCCCGTCGGACTGGAAGGTGAACGTGAACCGGCCGTCAAACGACCGCATCGACTGTCCAAGGGAGAGGCTCTGGCCGTAGGTGAGTTTGTTCGACTTCACGCCCACGGCCTGCCGGCGGCGTTCACGGCGGCGATGTCGGCCGTGCTGTACCCGAGCTGCGCGGCGGCCTGCTCCGTGGCGATCTTCGCGTCGGTGAAAGTGGCGAATTGCTTGCCGATCAGCAGCACCGTATTGGCCCGATAGAAGATCTGGGCTGCCTTGGCGATGCCGATTCCGGGCACGGTGATGGTGGAGCGGCCCCGCGGATGTTGGCCGCCCTGAGACAGCAGATAGAACGCCAGGTTGGGGATCCCCGAGGCCAGATGGACATCGGTGAACGGGCTGTAGCTCGCGTCGTAGTAGTCGAGCGACTGGCCATCCTTCTTGGGGTCGTTCATGTAGCGGAGGGCATCGCCGGGCGTGCTGGGCGTATAGATCTCCTCCGCGCACTTCCAGGTGTTGGCGCTCACCACCCGGCCGTCACGGTACCACTCGCACACACTGCCCATGATGTCGGACATCGACTCGTTCAGGGCACCCGACTCGGCGAAGTAGTTCAGGTTGGAAGTGGCGGACGTGACCGCATGCGCGAGTTCATGAGCCGTCACGTCCAGCGCGGCGGCCATGTTTCCAAACGTCGCGCCATCGCCGTCCCCGTAAATCATCTGCTGTTTCGAGCTCAGCCAGCCCGCGTTGGCGTAGTTGTATCCATAGTGGATCGAGCTCACGAGCGCGGCCCCCGCGTTATCGTAGGAGTCGCGATTGAAGACGGCCTTGTAGCAGTCGTAGGTCCTCCCGAGCTGGTCATAGTTGGTGTTGGCCACGGGGTCCGCGACCGCCGCGCCACCCTCCGCCCGGACGAGGGTTCCCGGGAGGGTGGTGCCGTAGTTGGCGTTGTGAATCTGCCGGTTCTTGAGCGAGTAGATGTTCGTCAGCCGCTGCACGACCGATCCGCTCACCGCGTTGACGAGGACGTCGTCATCCACGGGCGTCCCGTCCCGGCTCATTCCCGCCACATTCACCCGGTACACGAGCTCCAGCTTTTCACCCGTCGGCCAGTAGGCCATCCGCGGAAGCGCCTCGAGCTCGAGCTGAGCGAGCCGCGCGGAGTCCTGCCCGGCCACGGCGATGGCCTCTTCGGGGCTGAGACGCGCGTCCCGCGGCGCGTCGATATCGGCGCGAGCGTTGCCGTGAACCGCGTAGACGGTGTCATTCCTCGTGTGGAGGACGAGCGTGCCACCCACGACCTCACGGCCATGCTTGCGCTGCGCATAGACGAAGTGCCGATCGCCGATGTTGTCCGTGACAACCCTCTGGAAGGAGAGCTCCGCGGGGTCCACACGGAACACCTTGGCCAGCGCGGTGAGGGTTGGGCGCAGCGCGCTCACTTCGGCTTCCTCGGTCCTCTTCTGTACGCCCAGCCGGATCTGGCCGAAGTTTCCATTCGCGAAGGTGGGCACCTGACTCCGGTCGGTGCCCACCACCTGGAGATTGGAAATCGTGACGCCGGAGGCCGGGTCCAGCTCGGTGCCGCCGTTGCTCTTCGCGCTTTCGTCCGCGCTCTGACAGGCAGAGAGACCAGCCAGCACGCCCAGGAATGCAAGACCACGGAATCGCCGCAGGGTACTCATGTGATGCACTCTCCTTTCGTCGTTGACCTCCACTGGCTTATCACCACCGTCTCCGCACCCGCCACGACGAACGACTCAGTGGGCCTTCAGGCCGAAGTGAGCCTCGATGCGCTGGGTGGGAGGGTTGCCGCCGCTCTCCTCGAGCACGTTGAGGCACCAGCGCGCCGCGTCGTTCAGATGGGGCGTGATGAGATGGCGGCCGTTGCGCGGCCGGACTCTGTGGAAGGTGGAGAGCATCAACCGCAAGAAGGGGGAGGTGACGACCAGGGCATGGCCGAGCACCTGGGTATCGATCAGGGCCGTGTGCTGCTTGATCCACTCGGACTGACGCTGGCGGACCTCGGAGGAGATCATGGGCGCGTGCCTCATGTCGAAGAGGACGACGTGTTTCTCCTGGCGCCGCAGGTAGGTGAGCCTCCGCACCAGATACTCCTCGAAGTGCGTGAGCGGGACCACGCCTCGTAGCTGGATGATGAGCAGGGGCCAGAGGGAGTCATCCACGAGCAGGAAAGGAGAGGGAGTGTCGTTCGGCATGGGCGTCACAACTCTTCTATGTCCCGTCTAAATGCGTGGCTCACGGGGCCAGGGCCTGCTCGAGATCCCGGATGATGTCCGCCGGGGCATCCAGGCCGATCGACAGACGGAAAACGCCGTCGCCCGCCCAGGCGCGGTAGCGCGCCAGCAACTCCGGGGACAGCTGGAACGAGGTGCGCTGCAGCTCGTCCGTGGGCAGATAGAAGACGAGGCTGTGGGGCTTGCCGAGCGAGACGGCGTAGTGGACGATCTTCAACCGCTCGGCGAGGCGGCGCGCCACCGCCAGGGCATCCTCCGCCTGAAAGGCAATCATGCCGGAGGTGTTGCGCAACTGCCGGCGGGCGAGGGCGGCCTGGGGATGGGAGTCGAGCCCCGGGTAGAGGACGTGATGCACGCGGGGATGGTTCTCCAGGAACGTGGCCACCTCGCGAGCCGTGGCCGCGTGGGCCGCCATGCGCTGGGGCAGGGTGGCGAGGCTGCGCAAGAGCAACCACGCCGGAAAGGGATTGAGCACGGCGCCCAGGTGGATGAGCGAGTCCTGCCGGAGCGCCGCCAGCTCGGCCCGCCCACCGACGACGACCCCGCCCAGTACGTCACCGTGGCCGCCGATGTACTTGGTCAGGGAATGAAGGACGAAGTCGGCCCCGAGCGCCAGGGGTTGCAGACCGATGGGCGCGTCCTCGCCGCCCTCGAGGTCGGCCAGGCGCCGCTCCAGGGTCCGCACGGTGGGGGTCGACCACCGGGCATAGAAGAAGGGCGACTGCTCCCCCATGTCCACGGCGGAGAAACCCACGCCCTCCGGGTGGGCGCGGAAGGTGGTGGAGAGCACCAGGGGGGTGTTGAGCGGCGCGCCTTCCTCGTCGGCCTCGTCGGCCCAAACGAGCCGGGTCCGCACGTCCCATTCCGAAGTCATTCGTGTGTTCCTCGCGGTTTGAAGAGGGGACAGCGCAGCACGGGCTGGGGCGGGTACTTGCCCGGCAACAGGGGGCAGAGGATGAAGGTGGACGTCTTCGTCCGCACGTACTTCGGGGGCGCCGCGCAGCGGTGGCAGAGGCTCGTGGGGAACGGCAAGGGGGACGGTTCGGTCTCGTCCACGGTCGGGCTCCTGCCTTACAGGGAGAGGGAGGCGGTGAAACTACTCCGCCCTCGCGTCTTCTCGTAGAGTTCCTCACATGGGGGCGAACTCATGCGTGAAGTGCGGCGGTTCTCGCTCGCCGAGGTGGACTCCGGGCGATCCTCTCCATTCGGGCCGTGGGACCCGACTGGGTGGAGTTCGGCTTCTTCGGGGACGCCCCCTACCGGCTCCAGGTCGAGCCCATGGCCCGGTTCAGAAGATGGCTGCCCCTCGGCTGGGGATACCACCGGTGGCTCGCCGGGCACCGCCTCACCGTCAACAAGCTCCGTCCGTAGGACCATGAGCCAGTCGAATGTATGAGCCAGTCGAATGTACGGTGTCTCGGAGCGATGCCCACATAGAGCGTCTTGGTGAACGTCAAACGCAGACATGTATTTCAATATGTCATTTATTTGTTTGTCTTTCATTTATTGATGGAGTTTGTTGTCTGTATTTGCAATCAATTGCAGAAAATAACCACATGCTCTATCGTGTTTTGATTGGCAATAAATCCCATACACAACCGGGTCGCGAGCGCATTGAGCAATCATTGTCATGAAAATTAGAGATAGAGATTGATGGAGGCGTGCGCCCGGCATAGGATGGGTGGCGCATGGCCCCTTCCGACGCCTCATCCGGGACCCTCGAGTTCTCCACTCCGCTCCTCTGCCAACAGCTCTGGAATGGCGACTACCAGGTGTTTCCCGTGGCCGCGCCCGCCCTGACGAGCCATGCGTCCACCCTCGAGGCGTGCCTCGCGGAGCAGCGGCTGTTCCTCGAGGAGCACCTCTCCCGGATCGAGCCCGAGCACCTCGCCCGGTTCTCCTTCCCCGAGCGGATCCGCCTGGAGATGATGGAGATCCGGGCGGCACGAGCGGATCTGCCCAAGCGGCTCGCCACCTCCACGCTCGTCGAGCTGGCCGCGGTCGTCGTCCCGCTCGCCGCCGAGACCTGGGTCTTCGTCCCCGCGTTGGATCACACCGTCTTCGTGGGCCCGGCCCAGGACGTGCGCGAGACCGTGCGCGCCAATGTGGAGCGGTTGCTCGCCGCGCGGGAGTTGAGCGCTCCCGACTTCCTGCGGCTCTTGCCTCCCCGGACCGTGACTCTCGAGACCCTCGCGCTCACGCTCCGGCGCGAGGAGGCGGGCGACAAGGCCCTCAAGGCCCGGAAGAAGCTGGAAGAGAAGCTCCAGCGCGATCAGGCCCATGAAGTGCTCCTCTCCGTGTCCGTGCCGCTGCACGACCGCGAGGACGCGCGCCAGGGGCCACCGCTCCTGAGCCGGGACACCGAGCTCGCCTTGCTGTCCACCCTCGTGGGCGGTGAGAAGCGGCAGGGCGTGTTGCTCGTGGGTCCGGAGCGGGTGGGCAAGACGGAGCTGCTCCAGGCGTGGATGCGCGCCGAGCGCAAGGCGGGCCGCCCCCGGCGGGTGTATGCGACGAGCGGCTCGCGGCTCATCGCCGGCATGTCTGGCTTCGGCCAGTGGCAGGAGCGCGTCCTGCGGGTGATGCGCGCCGCGCGGGAGCTCGACGCCGTCCTCTTCTTCGAGAACCTGGGCGAGCTGCTCGCCCAGCACTCCACGGAGTCCGTCAACATCCCCGGCGTGATGAAGCCCTTCCTGGAGGAGGGCAGGTGCGGCTGCTCGGGGAACTCACCTCCGAGTCGCTCGACCTCCTGGAGAACCAGCACCCGGGCTTCTTCTCCCTGCTCGCGCGCGTGCGCCTGGAGCCCCTGAGCGCGAAGCAGGCCCGGGAGACATTGCGCGCGCGGGCCGCCTGGCAACGGCAGGCGGAGCCCTCGCGGCCCCAGTTGGCCGAGGACGCGGTGGAGCCCCTCGTGGAGCTGGCCGAGCGCTATCTCCCCGGGGGCGCGATGCCCGGCAAGGCGGTGCGGCTGTACGAGGAGCTGCGCGCGAGCCTCCATCAGGCGCGCACGGGCGATGGTCAGGTGCCCCTGCTCACCCGGGAGCGGCTGTACTCGCTCTTCAGCCTCAAGACGGGCGTCCCCGAGTTCCTCCTGCGCGAGGATCGTGCCCTGCTCGCCGCGGACGTCGAGGCGTCCTTCCGCCGCCAGCTCGTGGGGCAGGAGGTCGCGGTACGCCGGGTGGTGGAGACGCTGTGCATGGTGAAGGCGGGGCTCCAGCCCCAGGGCAAGCCGTTGGCCACCTTCCTCTTCGTCGGCCCCACCGGCGTCGGGAAGACGGAGCTCGCGCGGCTGCTCGCCACGTTCCTCTTCGGCTCGCCGGAGCGGATGTTCCGCTTCGACATGAGCGAGTTCATGGACGCCTGGGCCGCCGAGCGGCTCATCCGGGGCAGTGCCCGGGGGCCCGGACTGCTCACGCGGCGGGTGCGCCAGCAGCCCTTCTGCGTGCTCCTGCTCGACGAGATCGAGAAGGCCCACCCCGCCGTGTTCGATCTGCTGCTCCAGGTCTGCGGGGAAGGGCGGCTCACCGACACCCAGGGCCAGACGGCCTGGTTCCACAACGCCCTCATCATCATGACGAGCAACCTCGGGGTCGCGCACCGCCGCACCCCCTTGGGCATCGGCGCCGCGCCGGTGGATGACACCGAGCACTACCTGCGCGAGGTGCACCGGCACTTCCGTCCCGAGTTCGTCAACCGCATCGATCAGCTCATCGCCTTCCACCCGCTCACGCCCGCCCAGGTGGAGCAGGTGGCCCGGCTCACCGTGGACAAACTGCGACAGCGGCGCGGCCTGCTCCAGCGGGGGCTCGAACTCCAGGTGCCACCCGAGCTCCTCTCCTCGCTCGCCGCGTCCGGCTACCACGAGGCCCATGGTGCCCGGGCGCTGCGCCGGCACCTGGATCAACAGCTCGTCGTGCCCCTGGCCCGCGCGCTCTCCGCCGCGGGCCCCGAGGCCCAGGGCGGTGAAATCACCCTCCACTCCGGTCCCCAGGGGCTCTCGGTGGCGTTGACCCCGGGCAGCCCCAGGCAGGCGCGTCATCAATTCGAGCGGGTGGAGGCCCTTCAGGCCGAGCGGCGGGAACTCGACGCCATCCTCCGCATGGACGCCGTGGAGCGGCTCGTGGAGCAGGTGCGCTTCCTCGTGGCCCAGCTCGCGCAAGGGGCCCAGCCCAATCGGGGTCACGAGGCCCTCTCCCTCGGGCAACTACATCACGAGCACAGCCGGCTGGATCTGCTCTGGGCCCAGGTCCAGCGGCTGCGCGCGGCGCTCTCGGCCGCCGAGGAGCTGGCGCTGCTGGCCCTCTTCGAGCAACAGGACATCTCCTCCTTCGTGGAGGACGCCTGGGAGCAGTCGCGCGCCTTGCGCCGGATGCTGCCCTCGGTACTGCTCGCCTCGCAGCCCCAGCGCGATGGCATCACGCTCATCGTCCAGGAGGCGGGGGAGACGCGGGCGCTCGACGCCTGGCTGTCGCCGCTGCTCGAGGCGCTGCCCCGCCGCGGGTGGGTGGCCGGTGGCCGCCTCTCCGCCGTCCGTCACCACAAGGATGACAAGCGCCGGTGGCGCGACGAGGTCCTCTCCGCCGAGGCGTTGATGCGGGCCCTCGGCGAGCCCGAGCGCGCCTTCCACGAGGTGTTGTTGTCGGTCAGCGGCCCCTATGCCGGCTCGTTCCTGGCGCTCGAGGCCGGACTGCACCGCTTTCCCCCACGCCGCGCGACGAGCCCGTCCTGCTCACCGTCCAACCCGTGGCGATGAGGCCCCACCTGTCCCAGAAGGAGCTGGAGCTGCCCGCCATCGCCCCGCCCGCGCCCGTTCCCCTCAAGGAGCTGCGCTTGATGCCCGCCGTGCGTGAGCACCAGCCGGGGGGAGACGTCGTCCTCTGCGACGGCGCGCGAACCGTCTCGCTCGGTGCCCGGGGGTATTTCCAGGACTGGGAGCACCTCCTGCTCGAACACCTCCTGCACCTGGAGCGCTCGGGAAGCTTCGATCCCGAGAGCGCTCCCGCCTTCGTCCTCGACGCGCTCCGAGCCGCCACGCCATGAACCTGACCCTCGCCGTCTACCAGAGCCGGAGTGCCTCGGGGGGCATGCGGTGGACCACGCTCGGACTCGGCCCGTATACCCGCAGCCGCGAGGGAAAGGGCGCGGTCAAGCTTCAACAGAAGCTCGTGGAGGACCTGCGCGGCCTCCTGGGCGAGTTGCCCCCGCGTGAGCTGGCGTGCTTCCAGATGCCTCGCGGCCTCCGGCTGGAGCGCGTGCAGTTGGAGCTGGATTTCAAGCGCGTGCGCTCGGGAACCGAGACGCCCCGGCTCTCCGGCCTGTTTCCGTTGATCCTCGAGCCGCGCTGGCGCACCCGGAGCGAGCCCCTGTTGATCGCCTACCACCCCTCGCGCCAGCAGGAGTGGTTCGCCGTCGAGGCGGGCCTGTCCCTGGAGGAGCAGGCGAAGGTGTTCTTCACCCACGCCTGGGCACGGCTGGAGTCCGAGGAGCTCGAGTCGCTGCGCTCCAACCGCAAGGACAGCCTCAAGGCGTTCTCGTTCGTTGCCCAGCCTCCGACACTGCTCGACCAGCTCGGCGCGAAGAAGGGTCCCTGGGCGGATCTGGAAGTGGAGGAGCGGCCCGGCAAGGGCAAGAAGCGCCCGAAGAAGGGGGGCGGCACCCGGGTGCTCCACACCCTGGGCACGAACCTCACGCTCCAGGCGGCCGAGGGCTCGTTGGCGATCGGCATGCCCCGCGTGCCCTATCGCGAGCAGTTGCAACTGCTGCTCGGCGGAGAGCGGCGCACGCCCGTGCTGCTCGTCGGGCCCCGGGGAGTGGCAAGAGAACCCTGCTCAAGCACTTCGTCGCCGATCAGCTCGACGCCGACGGCTTCCAGGCCCACCGCAACCTCGACAAGGTGACCGAGGTGTGGACGATCGCCGGCAAGCGGCTCATCGCCGGCATGAGCTACGTCGGGGATTGGGAGCAGCGCTGCCTCCAGGTGCTGGAGGACGCCAGGGGAGGGCGCCGCATCCTCTTCGTCGAGGATCTCCAGGCCTTTGGCCTCCTCGGCCGCACGCGGGACAGTGACACCCACCTCGCGCTCTTCTTCCAGGGAGCGCTCGCGCGGGGAGAGATCACCCTGGTGGGCGCGGTGACGCCCGAGCAGCTCCAGCGGCTGGAGTCGGACGCTCCGTCCTTCGCCGCGCTCTTCACCCAGGTGCACGTGCGCCCGACGAGCGCCGACGAGACGCTGCGCATGTTGCTGCACGAGGCGCGCGAGCTGGAGTCCAAACACTCGCTGTCCTGGCATCCCCTGTTGTTCCCCGTGCTGCTCGAACAGGCCTCGTCCCTGTTCCCCGGCGCCGCGCTTCCCGGCAAGGCGTTGGATCTGCTGCGCGAGCTGGCCACGGGCTCCCAGAGCGAGGGCCGCCGGATCGGCGTGGAGGAGCTCTTCACGCACCTGGCGGGCCGCACGGGGCTGCCGTCCACCCTGCTCAGCGCCCGGGAGCCCCTGGCGCCCGAGGAGGTCCACGAGGCCCTCTCGCGCAAGGTCATGGGCCAGCCGGACGCCGTGCGCGAGGCGTGCGATCTCGTCGCGCGCATCCATGCCGGGCTCACCGATCCCCTCAGGCCCTACGGCGTCTATCTCTTCACCGGCCCCACCGGCACGGGCAAGACGGAGCTCGCGCGCGCGCTGGCCAGCTACCTGTATGGCGATGCCTCGCGGATGATCCGGCTCGACATGGCCGAGTTCCAGACGCCGGACGCCGTCGCCCGGCTCACCGGGGACCCGTGGCGGCCCGAGGGCCATCTGACCCGGCTCATCCGCGAACAGCCCTTCTCCCTCGTGTTGTTGGATGAGATCGAGAAGGCCCACTCCTCGCTGCTCTACCTGCTCCTGCAGCTCTTCGACGAGGGCCGCCTGACGGATGCCTCGGGCGACACGGCGGACTTCACGCACACCGTCATCGTGATGACGAGCAACCTGGGCGCCCGGCGCAAGCCTCCCGTGGGCATCGGGGAGCCGGACGCGCGCGCCCTCGCGCTCGAGGCGGACCGGGCCGTGCGCGACTTCTTCCCCCGAGCTCTTCAACCGCATCGATCGCATCGTCCACTTCTCGCCGCTCTCGCGCGAGGTGGGGGAGAAGG
Organism: Cystobacter fuscus; assembly: GCA_049060065.1. Classification (GTDB taxonomy): domain Bacteria; phylum Myxococcota; class Myxococcia; order Myxococcales; family Myxococcaceae; genus Cystobacter; species Cystobacter fuscus_B. The sequence continues at coordinate 4,231,951 of JBMEQP010000002.1, read as the reverse complement.
TCGTCGAGAAGGAACTCGCGCGGCTGCTCGCGCGGCAGGGGCTCACCTCGCGCAACATCTTCGTGTCCGCGGACGACGCGGTGAAGCGGCGCATCGTGGAGGAAGCCTTCGACGCCCGCCTGGGCGCTCGGCCCCTCAAACGCTACCTGGAGGAGCACGTGGGCCAGGTGCTCTCCGACGCCATCATCCGCGGCCCCCAGTCCCTCTTGCGCCTGTTCCAGCTCTACACCCGCGAGGAGCGCTTCGAGGTCCAGGCCGACGCGCTCATCCCCCGCGAGCCCGTGGCCGAGGGCTTCGCGCTGGAGCCCCTCCTGGAGCTGCCCATCTCGGCCCTGCGCGAGAAGCTGCTCGAGGCCCACGAGGCCGTGCGCGCCATGCGCGAGAGCGAGGCGCTCGGCGCCCTGTCCGAGCAGGTCCGCTTCCACCTGGAGCGGTTGCAGGCCGGTGAGCGCGAACACGCCGAGTCGCTCTACACGCTCGACGCCATGCGCATGTACCTGGAGCACTTCGCCACCCAGCTCGAGTCGCTCGCCCGCGCGCCCGAGGAAGAGGCCCGGGAGATGATCGAGGCGCAGCGGTTCAACCTCTTCGATCACCGGGCGCTCGCCCCGGTGCGGACCGCCACCCGCGAGCAACTGCTCGATGCGCTGGCCGAGGTGTACTTCCTCCAGCGCGTCCTCCGGGGACTCGCCTGGCCGGATCAGCACACCGTGCTGCTGGAGCTGCTCCCGCTGGGACAGTGGCGCCGGGGCGCGGCCTCCGGCTCGTTGCTCACCCGGTGGTTGTGCACGGCCTACGCCCACTCGCGCGGGGCGATCGAGTCCTTCGCCGCGCACCTGCCCGGAGGCGCCGTGGTGTCCGGGGCCTGCGCCAGCTCCGGGAGTTCCTGCATGCCTCCACCGTGGAGCCGGTGCACGCCGCCATCAAGCTGGTGGGTCCGGGCATCCGTCCCTTCCTCGAGGGCGAGAGCGGGCTGCACGTCTGGCAATCCTCGGGGCGGCTGCCGGAGATCGTGAAGGTGCGCGTCCATGACGCCCAGTCTCCCGCGCCCGCGGTGTTGCTCGCGGGACATGGCGCCCGGCTCCAGGCCTTCCACCAGGCGCGGCAGGAGGGCGCGCGGCCCCTGCCCGAGGATCCCGAGGCCGCCATGCCCGTGGTCCGGGCCTACCGCTTCGAGCCTCCCGCGCGCCAGGGCCTGGCGGATCTGGAGCTGGACGACTACCTGCTCACCTACAGCGGCACCCACCGGGTGCGCTCTCCGCCGAGGCCCTGCCCGTGCTGTGGCGGTTGCGGATGAGCCAGAACCCGGCGGTCTCCGGGCGGGGAGGGCGCCATGAGTGACAAGAGCCTGCGCGTCTACTTCACCACCCACCACGATGGCCGGCTCACGGGGCAGCTCCTGCCCGTCTGGGACAGCTTCTTCGACAAGCCGCCTCCCTCGGCCTACGGCACGAGTGAGTCCGAGGTCCTCTCGCTGCTGGAGACCCGGGTGCGGCAGTTGCTGCGCGAGGACGATGCCGCGCTCGAGCGCTTCCTCTGGGAGGAGGATCTGGAGGCCCGGACGATCACCGTGGAGATCCACCCCCAGACGGTGCACGAGAAGCGGCCGGTCATCTCCCAGGCGCTCATCCCCCTGCGGCTCACCTACGTCTACGGACGGATGGAGGGCGGCGCCCGGCGCGTGCGGGTGCCGCGCTTCGACTGGTCCTTCGTGGTGGAGGAGCTCTCCATCGCGCGGGATGTGTTGCAGAACGCGCTGAGCACCGCGCTGCTCGGGGAGAAACCCAAGGGCCTGTATGACTTCCGCCATGAGGGCGAGGAGTATGTCCGGGCGTGGGATCCGCTCGGCGCGCGGCGGGACGTGCGCGGGGGCGCGCGGCGGGAGCCTCCTCCCGAGGTGCTCGAGCAGGTAGGTGAGGAGCTGACGTCGCGCGCCCTGGGCAGCCGGCAGCCGGCCCTGGTGTACGACGCCGAGGCGATGCGCGAATGGCTGGAGCTCGCCCAGCGCCGGCCCCCTCCGTCGCTGTTGCTCGTCGGCGGTACGGGCACGGGCAAGACGAGCCACGTGTCGATGCTGGCGCGGCGGATCGCCGAGCGGCGGCGCGAGGACAAGACGGTGCATCTGCCGGACATCTGGCGCACCAGCGCCGAGCGGATTGTCGCGGGCATGGTGTACCTGGGCATGTGGCAGGAGCGCTGCCTGAAGCTCATCGACGCGCTGTCGCACGAGGAGGACTACCTCTTCGTGGATCGGCTCACGTCCCTGCTCGCGCCCCAGCCGGATGGCTCGTCGATTGGAGAGCTGCTCCTGCCGGCCGCGATGAGCGGGGAGATCTCCCTCATCGCCGAGTGTACCGAGGCCGAGCTCGAGCGCTGCCAGCGGCGCTTCCCGGAGGCGCTGCGGCCCTTCCGCGTTCTGCGCATCGAGCAACCCCCGGCGCCGCGGATGCCCGAGCTCATGCTGCGCTACCAGTCGGTGCGGCGCAGCCGGGTGAGCATCCATCCCGTGGGGCTGCGGCAGCTCGTGGCCCACCTGGACACGTTCCAGCGCGACAGCCTGTTTCCGGGCAAGGCCTTCCGCTTCCTCGACTGGCTGGAGCAGCAGGGCGAGCGCGGCCAGTCCCGGACGCTCTACCCGCGCGATGCCTCCGAGGCCTACGCGCGCTACTCCGGCCTGCCGCTCCAGCTCATCAGCGACGAGGTCCCCGCCGAGCGTCACGCGCTCGCGGCACAGCTCCAGAAGGGCGTCATCGGCCAGGAGCGGGCGTGTGAGCTGGCCGCCGGAGTGCTCGCGCGGTTCAAGGCAGGGCTGAATGATCCGGACAAGCCCGTGGGCACGCTGCTGTTCGCCGGGCCCACCGGGGTGGGGAAGACGGAGCTGTCCAAGCAACTGGCACGTACGCTCTTCGGCGACGAGCAGCGGATGATCCGCCTGGACATGTCCGAGTACATGCTGCCCGGCTCGGCCCAGCGGTTGATGGAGGTGGGCCCGGGCATCACCAGCCTCGCCGAGCGGGTGCGGCAGCAACCCCTGTCACTCGTCCTCTTCGATGAGCTGGAGAAGGCGCATCCGGAGGTCTTCGATCTGCTCCTGGGCATCCTGGGGGAGGGGAGACTGACGGATGGGCTGGGGCGCCTGGTGGACTTCCGGATGACGGTGGTGTGCATGACGAGCAATCTCGGCGTGGCGCACTCGGAGCCGGCGGGGTTCGGGGGCGGAGCGGGGCGCGGAGGACTTCACGCGGGCCATCCGCCAGGCCTTCCGGCCGGAGTTGTTCAACCGCATCGACCACATCATCCCGTTCCGTCGCCTGACGGAGGCGGACGTGCTGCGCATCGTGGACCTGGAACTGGAGAAGGCGGCGTCGCGGGCGGGGCTCTTGCGGCGCGGGCTGAAGCTGGTGGTGGAGCCGGACGCGCGGGCGTGGCTGGCCCGGCATGGGTATGAGCCCCAGCTGGGGCCCGGCCCTTGAAGCGGCTCATCGAGGCGAAGGTCATGGCGCCCATCGCCGTGCGGCTCGCGGCCCATCCGGAGCTGGAAGGAGTGCTGCTGCCCGTGGTCGTGGCTGGCAGCGCGGCCGAGCGCGGATTGCGGCCCGAGTACCGCGCCCTCGCCACGCTCCTCGACCCACCCGTCGCTTAGTTAGAGCAGCGGCGAGTATGAGCTATGGCTACCGCACATTGAGCGAAGACGAAGGGCTTGTCGGAAGAAGTCATCGAGGCTCTATGCTGCATGCTAGGGTCGGCCGTCGCGCGGCGGGGCCTGGCAAGCAGAGGACGATTGAGGCGGACCATGAAGGTGATCGTGACGTCCGAGTTTGGCGGCGCCGATGTTTTGCGTCTGGAGGATCGGCCTCGACCAGGGCTCGCCGCGGGAGAAGCGCTGGTCGCCGTCGAGGCGATCGGAGTGGGCTATGTCGATGTCATGGCCCGGCAAGGGCGCTATGTTGCCTTTCCGAAGCCAGGGTTCGTGCCCGGGCTCGAGATTGCCGGCAGGATCGTCGCCGTCGGCCCAGGCGTGAATGAGAATCGGATGGGCCGGCGCGTCTTCGGCATGCCGATGTCTGGCGGCGGCTACGCTGAATTCGTGGCTCTGCCCGAGGCTCAGCTCATGGATTTGCCAGAGGCGATGAGCGCCGCCGACGCGGTAGCCTTGGGAATGAACGCGCTGGTGGCGAGAATTGCGATAGATCGGGCCTCGATCGGCAAGAATGAGAGTGTCTTCATCCGTGGTGCCGGCGGTGGCATTGGACTGATGGCCGTTCAGATGTCGGCGGCAAGGCAGGCGATGGTCTCGGCGACGACCTCGTCCGATGCGAGAGGCGCGCGGCTCCAAGGTCTAGGCGCTCAGAGGACCCTGGACCGGTCCAAGGCTTTGGAGCCGCGGGACGACGCCTACGATGTGGTCATCGACACCGTCGGCGGCCCCGAGTTGGGCCAAACCATTCGAACGCTCAAGGCAAACGGACGCTATGTCCTCTGCGGAGGGGTAGGCGGCATGCCAAAGGAGGACTTTGGCATGGATATTATCGCCATCTATCACAAGTCCCCCACCTTCTTCGCATTCAGCCTGAACTCGGTGGAGATGGCCGAGATTCGGGCGGCCATGCAGCAGATCATCGCAGACTTCGATGCGGGCCTCCTCGTGCCGGTCGTGGACCGGATTTTACCTCTTGCAGATGCGGCCCGAGCCCATCGCGCGCTCGAAAGCGGCGAGGTTTTCGGAAAGGTCGTGCTCACGGTGGGGTGAGCTTATGGGTGCTTGCCCTCAGGCCTTCATCAGCCGGTTCACCTGCGGATAGGGCACGCCGGCTCTTCCGTGGTTCTGGCGCGTGGACCCATGCCCCAGGCAATGCGCCCTCCGCTGGTGGGAAGTCCCAGCCGCATTCACGCCTTCACCGTCAGCCTTCCCATCACATTTCACCGATGGCTCCACAGTGAAGGGCCCGAGGGCGGCCAGTGGAACGAGGCGTGGCGTCGGTTCCAGGGGCAGAACCCAGGGGCCACTCCTGAGGAGATCTGGCAGTTCGCGTTCGAACTCATGTTCTTGTTCAAAGTGAATGCCCCACTCGTGCCCTATTGCCAGAACTGAACCGAGAAGCCACGAATGCAATATTTCAAAATCGAGGAGGATAGGTCCGCGGGCTACACGGGCAACGTTGACGGCATGCACAAGTGGCGGCTTCCGGGCATTCTCGGTTGCCCGACCTGCAAGGCCACCTGGAGTGACAATTCCAAAGCGTATCCCTCGGTAGACCTCACCCCCATTGCCTCCCTGGCTGACTTCGAAGAAGCGCGGCCCGAGCCCATCGAGGAGTATGAACGGCTGTGCGAGTTGGTACGCCCACTCCTCCCACCAGGAGCCGTGCTGACACCCGGTGCAACGTTTGGCCCGCTCGTGGGCAGGGCTCGAGGCCGCTTCGGGCCATTCGTGACTCCAGTTCCTTGGTGGCCGCTCGTTCAGCGCGAGGCGTTCGAGAAACTCCAAGCCGAGGGCCTGCCAGGTCTTCAGGGCTGTCCCACCCAATTGAGCTTCCGCCAGCGCGCCTCGCCCGTGCTGCTCGAGTTGGAGTTACTCCCCGTGGGTCGAGCGCACCCAGATTGCCTGCCCTCCAACGGTAAACCGCCGTGCCCTCGCTGTGGCCGTTTGGGTCGCTCCCTGCCCAAGCACCTCGTGCTGGATGCTGCCTCCCTGCCCAACCACCTGGATGCCTTCCGTCTGGAGGATTTCTCCACTGTGGTCGTCTGCACCGAGCGCTTCGTCGACACCTGCCTGCGCCTGGGGCTCGACGGGGTGGCCTTCCACCCCCTGCCCACGGTCGGCGCGCGATAAGACCTGAGAGTAGGGCGAGCTCAGTCGCGAGGCGCCGGGACGGCGCCGACCGGCTCGAGCGCATCCACGCGCTGCTTGAGCGCCGGATCATCCGCCACGGCCAGACCCAGGGTGATGTACGAGAGCTGGTGGGCGCGCCCGCCCTTGGGCGCCTTCACGTCCAGCTCCGTCTCGAGCTGGCGCAGACGGCCTTCCAGCTCCACGACGGTGCGGGTGAGGTCCGCGCGGGTCTGCTCATCCCGGGCCTGCGCCAGCCGCTCGTTGGCCTTGAGCAGGTTGCCCTCCACCACGGCCAGCTGCTGGCGGGCGCGCGAACCGGAACCCAGGTCCACCGAGGGCCCCGGGCCATCCACGATCAGCTCCAGCCGGGCGATCTGCTTGCCGAGCTCGCCCGCGGGGAAGACGGCGGTGTGGCTGCCCACGAGCTCGCCAATGCCGATGCCCCGCGCGTCGTTGGACTGCACCACGAAGTCCACCGCGTCCCCCGCCTGCAGGGCCAGCTTCACGGCCTCCTGGTAGGGCACCGCCGCGAGCACCACCACGGTGTCCACCTTGCTCTTCTGGCGCAGCTTCCGGGACTCGGCGAGCGCGGCTTCCAGCGGCGGGCGGCCCTGGAGGCCTGGCTCCCCGGCGGGGCTGCCCTCGGGGACACGCCCACCACGCCCAGCTTCACGCCGCCCGCCTCTACCACCAGGGAGGCCGGGAAGGGGGCCTTGCCCGCCTTGTCCACGAGGTTGGCCGACAGCAGCTTCATCTTCTTGCCGCGCCCCCCCGTGGCCTTCCGCAGCCAGTCGAGGCCCTGGGCCAGGTCGCGCTCGCCCACCGCCATCGCCCGCGTGCCCTGCGCCTCCATCTGCTCGAGCACCAGCTCCGCCTTTTGCAGCAGCCGGGGATTGTCCTGGCGCCTGGGGTCGCGGAACAGCGCGTTGCCCGCATCGAGCAACACCCACGGCAGGCCCCGGGCCCGCTCCTCGTCCAGCGCCGTCTTGCGCCGGGCCAGTCCGCCCTGGGGCTCCTTCTTGCAGCCGCACGGGGCGATCTCCCCCTGGTTGTCTCCCGTGAGCAGCAGCACCAGTCGCCGCGGCTCCGCCCGGGCACCCACGGGCAGCAGCATCAGCAGGGTCATCACCATCCACGTGAATCGGGCCGTCACCGCAACTCCATGCATGTGCAACCACCTGGGCTGAAACCTGTTTTCCATGACAGACGCGAAATCATTTTTAAGGTTCCAGTAAAGATTTGATGATTTTCCAAGAATAGGATAAAAACTCGACACCAGCCAAGGGGAGTCCTCCAGGAGGAGGCCCTGGTCTGGGAGCGGAGCGTCCATGCGTTCGATTTTCGGGAAGACGATGCTGGCTGTGGGTGCGATCGCCGCGGTGAGCGGCTGCGGTCCCAGCGAGGAACTGGAGCAGGGCGCCGGGGCGGCGGACACGCGGGCGGTGTCGGATCCCCGCACTTGCGGCAACGACAACCTCACCGACGAGCAGGTGGCCGAGATGGAGGCCCGCTTCGAGGTCGCCAAGGCCCGTCAGGCGATGGGCGGCCGGTGCGGGCCATGGGCGCCTCCATCCCCGTGTACTTCCACGTCATCCGTGACTCGAGTGGCAACGGTGGCGTGACGACCACGCAGATCAACAACCAGCTCACGGTCCTCAACAACGCCTACGCCACCGCGGGCTTCAGCTTCACGCTGGCGGGCGTGGATTACACGAACAACTCGACCTACTACACCTGTTCGGGCGGCACGTGTGAGACGAACATGAAGAACGCGCTGCGCAAGGGCACGGCGAGCGCGCTCAACTTCTACACGAACAACATGGGCGGCGGCCTGCTCGGCTGGGCCACCTTCCCCTCCAGCTACGCCAGCAGCCCCAAGATGGACGGCGTGGTGGTGCTCCAGAGTTCGCTGCCCGGCGGCTCGGCCACCAACTACAACGAGGGCGACACGGGCACCCACGAGGTCGGCCACTGGATGGGCCTGTACCACACGTTCCAGGGCGGCTGCACCACCACGGGCGACAGCGTGAGCGACACGCCGGCCGAGGGCTCCGCGGCCTCCGGTTGCCCCACCGGCCGTGACACCTGCACGTCCATGGCGGGTCTGGACCCCATCACCAACTTCATGGACTACAGCTACGACTCCTGCATGAACACGTTCAGCGCGGGCCAGAATACCCGCATGAACAGCATGTGGACCACGTACCGCGCGGGGAAGTAGTCCCTTCCGGTTCGGACCCCTCTTCCGGGTCAGCGCAGCGGGCCTTCCACGCACGTGGGAGGCCCGCTGTTCGTTTTCGCTCCCCTGGTCTCGCAGAGGCCCCGACCAGGAGGGGAGACCGACGACAGGCGTAGTCCCGGTGGAGCCGCGCGGTGCTATGCGCCTCGGACAGTCTTCGAACGGCCGCCGACGAATGCCGCCAGGTGCTGGCCGGTCAGGGTCGACCTCGCCGCCACCGGGTCGGCCGGGGTGCCTTCGAAGACGATCCGCCCGCCGTCGTGGCCCGCCCCCGGCCCGAGGTCGATGATCCAGTCGGCGTGCGCCATCACCGCCTGGTGGTGCTCGATCACGATGACCGACTTGCCGGAGTCGACCAGCCGATCCAGCAGCCCGAGCAGTTGCTCGAGGTCGGCCAGGTGCAGCCCGGTGGTCGGCTCGTCGAGCACGTACACGCCGCCGTCTTCCCCCATGTGCGTGGCGAGCTTGAGCCGCTGCCGCTCGCCCCCCGACAGCGTGGTGAGCGGTTGGCCGAGCCGCAGGTAGCCAATCCCCACGTCCGCCATGCGCCGCAGGATCGCGTGCGCGGCCGGCGTACGCGCCTCGCCCGCGCCGAAGAAGCCGACCGCGTCGTCGACGGACAGGTCGAGCACCTCGGCGATGTTGAGCCCGCCCAACCGGTACTCCAGCACCGACGCCTGGAACCGCCGGCCCTCGCACTCCTCGCAGACCGTGGTGACGCCGGCCATCATCCCCAGGTCGGTGTAGATCACCCCGGCGCCGTTGCAGGTCGGACAGGCGCCCTCGGAGTTGGCGCTGAACAGGGCGGGCTTCACGCCGTTGGCCTTCGCGAACGCCTTGCGGATCGGCTCCAGCAGGTCGGTGTACGTCGCCGGGTTGCTCCGCCGCGAGCCCCGGATGGGAGTCTGGTCGACCGACACCACCCCGTCCCGGCCACACACCGAGCCGTGGATGAGTGAGCTTTTGCCCGACCCGGCCACGCCGGTCACCACCACCAGCACGCCGAGCGGGATGTCGACGTTGACGTCCCGCAGGTTGTGCGTGCGGGCGCCGCGCACTTGCATCACCCCCGACCGCGTCCGCACCGACGGCTTCAGCGAGGCCCGATCGCTCAGGTGACGCCCGGTGAGGGTGCCACTGGCCTGCAGTCCGTCCACGGTCCCCGCGAAGACCACCTCGCCGCCGGCGGTGCCCGCGCGGGGGCCAAGGTCGACGACGTGGTCGGCGATCGCGATCACCTCCGGCTTGTGCTCGACCACGAGGACGGTATTGCCCTTGTCGCGCAGCCGCAGCAGCAGGTCGTTCATCCGCTGGATGTCGTGGGGGTGCAGCCCGACCGTCGGCTCATCGAAGACGTACGTCACGTCGGTGAGCGACGAGCCGAGGTGGCGGATCATCTTGGTGCGCTGCGCCTCACCGCCCGACAGCGTGCCGGACGGCCGGTCGAGGCTGAGATAGCCCAGCCCGATCTCCACGAACGAGTCGAGCGTGTGCCGCAGCGTCTTCAGCAGCGGCGCGACGGACGGCTCGTCCAGATCGCGCACCCACTGGGCCAGATCGTTGATCTGCATCGCGCAGGCGTCGGCGATGTTGATTCCCTTGATCTTGGAGGACCGGGCGGCCGCGCTGAGCCGGGTCCCGCCGCACTCGGGACAGGCGGTGAAGGTGACCGCGTGCTCCACGAAGGCCCGGATGTGCGGCTGCATCGCCTCGACGTCCTTGGACAGGAACGACTTCTGGACCTTGGGGATCAACCCCTCGTAGGTCATGTTGATGTTGTCGATCTTGACCTTGGTGGGCTCCCGGTAGAGGAAGTCGTGGAGTTCTTGCTTGGTGTAGCGCCGGATCGGCTTGTCCGGATCGAGGAAGCCCGAGGCCGAGAAGATGCGCACCAACCAGCCATCGACGGTGTAGCCGGGGATGGTGAGCGCGCCCTCGGCGAGCGACTTCGTGTCGTCGTACAGCCGCGACAGGTCGATGTCGCTCACCGAGCCCATGCCCTCGCATCGCGGGCACATGCCGCCGGTGACCGTGAACTCGCGTTTCTCGCTCTTCCCGGCGCCCTTCTCGGTCGAGAGCTGCCCGACGCCGCGGACCGACGGGACGTTGAAGGAGAAGGCGTTGGACGAGCCGACGTACGGCTTGCCGAGGCGGCTGAACAGCACCCGCAGCATCGCGTTGGCGTCGGTGGCCGTGCCGACCGTCGAGCGGACATTGGCGCCCATCCGCTCCTGGTCGACGATGATCGCGGTCGTCAAGCCTTCCAGGACGTCGACCTCGGGCCGGGCCAGCGTCGGCATGAAGCCCTGCACGAACGTGCTGTAGGTCTCGTTGATCAACCGCTGCGACTCGGCCGCGATGGTGCCGAACACCAGCGACGACTTGCCCGAGCCCGAGACACCGGTGAACACCGTCAGCCGCCGCTTGGGGAGCTCGACGCTGACGTCCTTGAGGTTGTTTTCCCGAGCGCCCTGGACGCGGATCAGGTCGTGGTTGTCGGCGGGGTGTTGGTTGGAGGAGGCCATGTTCGCGAGCATGGCATCGAGGAGCAACGGTGTGTGAAGAACTCAGCGAGGATTGCCGTCACCGATCAGGGGGAGCTCGACGACGAAGGTCGAGCCCAGCCCGGGTTGGCTGTGAACGGTGATGTTGCCTCCCAGGCCCTCGACGATCTGCCGGCTGATCCACAGCCCGAGGCCAAAGCCTCCATAGTGCTGGCTCGACACCGCCCGCTCGAATCGATCGAAGATGCGCTCCTGGTCCCGCTCCGAGATGCCGATGCCATGGTCCCGGACGACGAGGCGCGCGCTCTTGCCCAACCGCTGCAGATCCACCTCGACGGGCTTGCCCGGCCCGTACTTGATGGCATTGGAGAGCAGGTTGCTGATGATCTGATCCACCCGGAGCCGGTCCCACCGGCCGACGACGCCCGCGTCGGTTCTCAGGTGCAGCGCGCATCCCGCCCGGTCCAGCTCCTCCTTGAACTGCCCCAGCACATCCTGGAGCACCTCTCCGAGGTCCACTTCCTCCAGATGGAAGTCGAGCCGGTTGGAGGTGATTCGGGACACATCCAGCAGGCTGTTGACGAGCTTCGCCAGCCGGTCGATCTGCCCGTGGATGCGCACGAGCCTGCGGCTCCCCGCGCCCTCCGTCTGCTCGGCCGTCTTTTCCGCGCGGTGCTCCAGGGCGCGCAGGTTGAGCTTCACCGCGGTGAGCGGGGTCTTGAGCTCGTGCGAGGCCATGGACAGGAACTCGTCGCGGGCCGCGACGGCCGCCTTGAGCTCGCGCAGCAGCCGCTCCTTCTCCTCCTCCGCCTTGCGCTTTTCCGTCACGTCCCGCGTCACCTTGGCGAAGCCCCGCAGCCGTCCCTCCTCGTCCCGGAGCGCCGTGGTGACGACATGTGCCCAGAAGCGGCTCCCATCCTTGCGTACGCGCTCGCACTCGGACTCGTACCGGCCATGCTGGCTGGCCGCCGCGAACTCTTCGTCCACACGGCCCACCCGAAGGTCCTCGGGCGTGTAGAGCGTCGAGACGTGCTGCCCGACGAGCTCCTCCATCGTATGGCCGTAGAGCCGCTCGGCGCCCTGGTTCCACGTCTCCACGCGGCCCCCCGCATCCAGCATGAAGATGGCGAAGTCCTTCACCCCCTCCAGCAGCATCCGGAAGCGCTCCTCGCTCGCGCGCAGCGCGCGTGCGACCTGGGCGTGCTCGGTGACGTCCCGCGTGAAGCACCGGGTGTGGAGGAACTTCCCCGTCTCGTCGAAGCGGACGCTCGAGGAGATGGAGACCTCGCGCACCGAGCCGTCCTTGCACCGCAGCCGCGCCGGGTACTCCAGGAGCCGCTCCCCCCGCGTGAGCCGCTGGAGGATGTCCGAGATGACCGCGGTGTCCGTGTGGAAGGAGGCGATGTTGTGGCCGATGTACTCATCGGCCGTGTAGCCGAGCGGCTCGTAGTCCGCCTTGTTCGCCCACAGGATGGTTCCATTGGGCGCGACCCAATGCAGGCCCAGGGCCGCCGAGTCGACGAAGTCCGCGAGGGCCTCCCGCGAGCGGGGATGCTTGGCTTCGCGAGAAGGTTGGTCATTACTGCGGCCCGCACAAGGGAGAGACAGGTAGTTGGGGGACGAATCTTCCATGGAGAGCACGCAGAGAGACGCCTGAGCGGCGCGGAGAATTTCAGTTCCGACGCCACCAGGACGGACTGTCGTCCGCACCGGCTGGCGGGTCAACGCTGGGGAGGCGAGTCACCTGGCGCTCTCACGCGCTTGTCCCACGGCCAGCCAAGCCCAAACGCTCGTGCCCTCCGGGGCTCAGGACAGGGCGGGGCCGTAGGTCCGGGACACGAAGTCCAACGCCGAGCGCAGGGGAGGGAGATCCTCCCCATTGGGCTGGGAGCGCATCTCGATGGACACCCAGCCCTTGTAGCGCACCTCGGCCAGCGCCTGGGCGAAGGCGCCATGCGCCACCGCTGGCGTCCCCACGGGCGCCAGCTGGGGCTCGCTCGCATGGAAATGACAGGCCGCCGCGAAGCAGGCGCGCGTCGCCTCTCCAGGCGACTCCCCCGACAGGGTCATCCCGCCCGCGTCCAGGTGGAGCCGGAAGCCGGGAGAGTCCACCCGCCGCACCAGCTCGAGCCCCTCCACGGAGGTCGTGATCCAATCACAGCCATACACCGTGGGGTTGGGCTCGATGCACAGCGCCGTGCCATGCTCGTGCGCCGCCGCGCCCAGCTCCCGGAAGAAGGGCACCGCGATGTCGTAGGCCTCCTCCGTCGTGCGGGTCCCCACCGGGCGGTTCTTCGGCGAGCCAAAGACGAGCGCCCCCGCGCCCAGCTGTCCCCCCAGGCGGATCATCCCCAACAGGTGCTCGGCGAGCTGTCGGCGCACCTGCGCGTCACCGAACAGCTGGAGTTCCGGGCGGCCAAACAACAGGGCCTGCAGCGCGACGATGCGCAGCCCACGTGACTCCCACAGGGCGCGGTAGCGCTGGACCTCGGAGGCGGGGACCTCCAGCGGGCGCTCCCACACGGCGGTGGGGGCGAGCTCCACGCCCTCGAAGCCCACGGCGCTCAGCGCCTGCGCGACGGCGGCGTCATCCTTCGGCTTCCATGCGATGTTCGAGGCGGCGAGTCTCATGTGCTGCGCGGCTCCTGGCGCTGGCGTGTGACGAACGCGCGCAGCTCGGTGAAGACCTGCTGTCGGTTGTAGAGATAGCCATCGCCGCCGCCAAACAGGTGCGCGTGGCGGCTGCGGAAGTCGTAGGTCGCCGGAGTGCCGGGCAGCTCCCGGTCGAAGTCCATCCCGAAGCCCTCCCGAGCCACCTCGCGCACCGTGGTGGGCTCCGTGGCGAAGTGCACCAGCTCCAGCCCCTGGGCGAGCGCCGTCTGTACGTCCTTCCAGAGGTGGACGAGCGGGTAGAACTGGAAGCTTCCCCGCGACTCGATGAACTCGAGGCGGTTGTTGTTCAGGAAGTCGTAGATGACGTTCTTCTTGAGTCCCTCTCCGAACAGCCCCGGCAGGCGGACGATGAGCGCGCCCGGGAAGCGCTCCACCACGAAGCGCTCCAGCAGATAGCGGTGGCGCCCGTAGGCGTTGCGCTCCTCGGACACCACCGGGGAGGACTCGTCCACCCCGCGAGGCACGGGGAACACGTCCACGGTGGACATGAGGATGAAGCGCTCGGCACGCACCCCCTCCAGCGCTCCCATCAACCGCTCGAGGTTCTCCAGGTCCGCGGCCGGAGCCTGGTTGGCCTTCCACTTCTCCGCGGGGGCACCGGAGCACACGAGTCGCTGATAGTGCCGGCCACGCAGCGACTCGATGTTCTTCGAGTTGTACAGGTCCTCGAAGTGCGCCTGGCGCAGCAGGTTGCCGCCGACGAAGCCAGTGTGTCCAATGAGCGCGTCAGCCACGGGGGCCTCCATCGGGGACGGGGAGGCCGTGGAGGCCGCCGGCGGATCGTAGTGGTGCAGGCAGGCCTTGAAGAGCGTGCGCAGGACGAACAGGTTGCCGCGCATGCCGTTGATCTTCGTCGGCACCGGCCCGTGGTTCGGGTAGCGGCGCGTCACCGGCAGCTCCTTCACCTGGAAGCCCAGGCGCGCGGCGCGGATGGCCAGATAGTAGTGCAGCTCGTAGGCGGAGAACACGTCGCGGAAGGGCAGCACGCGCGGATCCAACAGGAAGCGGCGGCTATAGGCCCGAAAGCCGTTCGTCGTGTCCGTGTAGCGCACGCCCGCGGACAGGCTGATGAGCGGCGCGTGCAGCAGGCGGATGCCGAGCCAACGCGCCGCCGGCGTGTTCTCCGCGATGCCGCCCGGCACGAAGCGCGAGCCCTGCACGTGGTCCATCCCCGCGTCCAGCGCGCGCAGGAAGTCCGGGATGGCCGAGGGGTCATCCTTGTTGTTGCCATCGATGGTGACCACCCCGGCGTAGCCCTGCCGCAGGGCATAGGCGAAGGCCATGCGCATCTGGGCGCTGAGCTTGCCGGGCCCCTGCTTCACCAGCAGGGTGCGCACGCCCATGCGTCGCAGGAAGTCGGGCTCGAGCGAGCCATCGGTGCTCCCTCCGTCCGCGATGATGATGTCCACCTGGCTGGCGAGTGGCTTCATCCGCTCCAGCTGGGCGGCGATCTTCTTGCCCTCGTTGATGACGAAGATGCACACGCAGTAGCGCGTGCGCTCCGTGCCCAGTTCGTGCGTGGCATGGGCCGGCAGCTCCCAGCCCTGGGTGTCCAACTCCGTCCGGGACGTCATGCTCCCACCTCCTTCATCGACTCGGCGGACGAGTCATCCACCACATTGGTGCGATTGGCCTGCGCGAGCAGGACGTTGCTGTTGCGCTCCTCCAGCACGTGGTAGAGCGGCCGCTCGCGCGTCTCCTCCAGGATGCGTCCGATGTACTCGCAGAGCACCGTGAGGATGAGGAACACGAGGAAGAACATCGTCGAGGCTTGCAGCGACAGCGTGGTCCAACCCTCCACCACGTGCGGCTTGAAGAGATAGATGGCGCCCACGTACAGCATGTAGGCGAGGTTGAGGGTGCTGGCGCCCAGTCCCAGGCCGCTCACCATCCGCAGCGGGTGCGTGGACTGGGTCACCATGATGTCCCAGGCCAGCCCCACGGACTGCCAGAAGGTGCGGCGGTGCAGCTCGGAGCGGCGAGGCACCGGCTCGTAGGCGATGGCGCTGCTGGCGAAGCCCACCGAGTTGGTGATGATGCGCAGGTAGCGGTTGCGGTCCTTCACCCGGGTGACGGCGTTGAGCGCCTGACGGCTGAGGACGCGAAAGTCCGTGGAGTCGGGCGCCAGCGCCACCCCCAGCAGCCGGATGCACACCCAGTAGAAGAGCCGGGCGCCCATGCGCTGCCAGAAGGGCTGCCCGGCACGAGAGGTGCGCACCCCGTAGACGACCCCATGGCCCGCGCGGGCCCGCGCGACGAACTCGGGGATGAGCGCCGGCGGATCCGAGTCCGGCTGGAGGATGGCCACGAAGTCACCGATGACCGAGTCCAGCCCGGAGGAGATCGCCACCTCGTCGCCGAAGTGGCGCGACAGGCGGATGAGGCGCACGCACTCCTGGGTGCGCAGCAGCTCGCTGATGCGCTGCACGGAGTCATCCGTGGAGCCATCATCCACGAGCACCAACTCGTAGTTGGTGTAGTTCGCGCGCAGCACGTCGAGCGTCTCGCGCACGAAGGACTCCACGATGGGAGCGTCATTCGAGATGGGCGCGACCACGGAAACGAAACAGTCGGAGGGGGCCATCAGCACAGCTCTCCTTGCCGCCGGAGCATGTCCAGCTCGTGCGTCACGTCGAAGATGTTGTCGATCTTCCCGCCCATCACGCAGTACAGGTTGCGCAAGCCGTGATGGCGCTTGAAGAGGATGGGACGGCTGTCATCGACCTCGCTGGCCGGCAGCAGGGTCTTCGTCTCCCAGATCGAATCCACGTACCGGGCGCGGGCCGGCAGGGCAGGAAGCGGGCCGAGTCCTTCACCATCCGCGGAAAGCGCGTGGTGCGCTCGCGCAGCAGCGCCTGCTCGTCCCCGGGAGTCTGGCCGGGCTGCTCATACCAGTGGCCATGGGGCGTGTAGCGCACGTGGCTGAACGTGTGCAGCCCCGGGAGGGATAGGGCATGGTGGAGAAGAAGGGGCCACACATCACGGTGACGCCCACCGGCGCAGCTCCTCGGGCGGCTCGATGAGCGCCATCTCCGCGACCTCGTACTTGAGCGGGAGGATGGGCAGGCCCGAGGCGCGCAGCACCGTGTTGAGCCGCGCATAGGTGGAGTTGAAGACGTGGGTGCCCCGCACGAGCTCCAGCCTCCCGGGGCCCTGGCTCAGCTCCACCTCGAGGCCCTCGTCTCCCGCGGGCATCAGTCTGCACGCCTCGGTGCCCAGGCGAACCTCCACCCCCTGGGCCTCCAGCGCGCTGGCCACCCGCTCGCGCAGCTTCACCGCGTCGAAGGCGTACTCGCGCACCTCGAAGACGGCCTCGATGTGCTCATCGTCGAAGAGGGCCCGCAGGCGCTCGGGCGCCGGCCGCAACGGGGCCCCGATGCGTTCGCAGAAGCCCCGGAACTGGGCGGCCGTCACGTTGGAGAACCGCCGCGGCACCGCGTAGAGCTTGGTGAAGTCATTCACCACGCAGTCCGCGTACTGCTCCACGAAGCGGTCGAAGTTGACGCGCGAGCGCAGCGCGGTGAGCACGCTGCGCGGGTAGTGGTAGCCGTTATGCACCCGCGCCTGGTTCACCAGCGACGCCCGGCCCAGCAGATGCGCCTCCCGCTCGACCAGCAGCACCCGCGGGTGGAAGCGCCGCAGGTGGAGCGCGATGCAGCAGCCAAAGAAGCCTCCGCCCACCACCACCACATTGTAGACGCTGGAAGTCATGAGGGCTGAACGTGGCGGGCCGCTGCCGGATGGGGGTCCCCCCCACCCATGTGTGCGCACCCCGCCTAAACCACGCCCCCCCAACGACGTCAAGGCAGGCGCGGCTCGGGGCTGGCCGCTCCTGGACCTGGAGGCAGCGGGGAGGCGCCGCGCAGGGCGCGCCAGAGCAGCAGCGGCAGGAGCACCACCGTGAGGACGAGCCACCAGACGTAGCGGAAGTCCGCTGTGGGGGCGAAGGGCACATAGGTCCCCATGTACAGCAGGCCACTGGCCGCGATCGCACGCGCGGGGGTGGAGGCGGGCGGGCGCAGCCGCATGGCGCAGATGCCCCCCACGAGCACGAGCAGCACGTAGACCCAGGGGCGGAAGAAGAGGCCATCCCGCAGCTGCTCCAGCACGCGCATCAGGCGGGCATTCCAGCGCGAGGGAACGAAGTCCGGCAGGCTCGCGGCCTGCTGCGACGCCTTGACGTTCTCCGGAAGGTTGCCCGTGACGAAGGGGATGTGCACCGTGGGCCGGTCAATGGCCAGCAGCGAGCGTAGCACCCGCCAGCGGTGCACGGCGTAGGGCCCCGGGTTGGCGAGGATGGCGCGCAGCCAGGTCGAGCGCAGGGCACGCCCATCGGCCGGCTCGAACGAGAGGATGCGCTCGGGATGCACCCAGACGAGGAAGTCACCGGAGTCCTCCCGGAAGCCCTCGCGCAGCTCCTTCAGATCAACGCCTCTGTCCACCGGTAGGGCGGCAGGAGCACCTGCTCGCGGGCGAGCGAGAGCGCGGCCAGATCATGGATCATCACGTACTGCACGGGGTTGTGGCGCTGGGGCTTGATGATGAACGCGGTGAAGGCGGTGCTCACGAGCAGGTGAGCGCAGAGCAGCCCCATTCCTCCCAGGACAACCGCCCCACGCCTGACGGGCCGGTGGGCGAGGCGCAGGGCGATGGCCGCCCCCCATAGATGCAGGGGGAGCAGGGCGGCCAGGGCGTTGTGGCGAAGCATCAGCCCGTACAGCAGCGGGAGCTGGGCCCAGAGCAGCGCGGAGCGGGAGCCGGTGTCGTGAGCGGACAGCAGCAGGCCCACGCCCAGCAGCAGTGCCGCCCCCATCTGGATGTCCTTCCAGATGGGGGCCAGTTCGCCAACACCGGAGGAAAGGCGGCCATGAGCAGCACACACAGGCCCGCCAGCGGCGTGGGGCCGAGCACGCGCCAGGAGATCAACGTGAGCCCCGTCCAGAAGAGCACCTGCTGCAGTGCGAACATCCCGAAGGTGCCCGCGGACACCGAGGCGATGCGCCGCCAGACCCACGCCATGATGGGGGCATGCCAGTCGTCGATCTGGGTGTGGATGCCGACGCGCTGGGCCTGCAAGTACTGGAAGAGCCCATCGACGGTGAGATAGCCCGGCTGGAAGAGGAGCATCGCCAGCGCGAAGCCGAAGAGGCACAGGCCTCCGAAGATCCTCGGATGTGGAGCGAGCGCGGAGCGAGTGAGATGGCGCAACATGACAGGATGACCTCGAGACGCCGTGGGCGGCGCGCGGCACCATAGCTACCGTATCCGGAGGGCTCCTCCAGGACTTTTACGAGTTCAGGCGCTGATCGTCCCAGCGGACTTTCGCGGAGTTGCTCCCCGCGGGGGGTTGTGACGCACCTCACCCCCGAGAGGTGAGAGCCGTCACAGCCCCGGCGCGGCCCTGGTGGCAACGTGGCTCTCACCGGCCACCTCCGCCAGTGCAAAGGATGGAACCCCACCATGTCTCCCCACGTCCGCAAGCCACGCTCCCTGCTCGCCTCCCTCACTCTCGGAGGGCTCCTCCTGTCCCCGCTGGGATGTGACGGAAACATGAACCCTGGGGACGCCGGAGGCGACGAGGAACTCGGCGCCGTGTCCCTGCCCGCCTATGCCATCGCCACGCGGAAGTGGCCCACCCTGACCATTCCCGTGTGCTGGGAGACCAGCGGCTATGCCACGGAGAAGGGCTGGGTCAAAGCCGCCGTGGAGAACACCTGGTCCGCCGCCTCGGGCATCTCGTTCTCCGGCTGGGAAGCTGCACCGCCGCCTCAACGGGGGTCCGCATCCAGGTCGCGGACGTCAATCCCCACACCAAGGGGATCGGCACGGACATCAACAGCCTGCTCAACGGCATGGTGCTCAACTTCACGTTCAACACCTGGAGCCCCGCCTGTCAGGGCATGCGGCAGGACTGCATCGAGGACATCGCGGTACACGAGTTCGGTCACGCGGTGGGCTTCGACCACGAGCAGAACCGGACGGATACGCCCTCCAACTGCAATGACAGACCGACGGGCGGCTATGGAGACTGGAAGATGTCCGCCTGGGATCTGCAGAGCGTGATGAACTACTGCAATCCGGAGTGGAACGGCGACGGCTTCCTCAGCGCGCTCGACAAGCAGGCCGTGGGAGAGCTCTATGGACTGCTCGCCAACTCGGATGGCAGCGCCGGCAACATGAATGGCTGGACCAACATCCAGAACGGCGGCAACGGCTGGCTCGCGGAGGGCGGGGAGTTCCGCACCTCCTACGAATGGGGCAAGCGCACGCAGACCATCGACCTCTACTCCCGCGGCTTCACGGCCGCCGACCTCGCCGCCGCACCGCCCATCGAGATTTCAGAGGAGTTCCGCCGCACCTGGTGCCCGGACTCCTACTTCCTCAAGGTCGAGCTGCTCGACGCGGACATGAAGGTCGTGGACACCTTCGACACGGGCACGGTGCGGCAGTCGGGCCCCTGCGACAACAACGGCGCTTGGGAGAAGGTGTCCCATGTCTTCACCGGCTACGGCAAGAACAAGGGCACGGTGCGCTACGTCCGCTGGGAGGACGGCGGCGTGGACTCCGAGTGGTGGTGGGGCCACTACGGCGCGGCCCTCCGCAAGGCCGTGCTCAAGGTGCGCAAGAACCGGCTCGTCAACGGCAATGCCTCCGACAACACCCTGAATGGCTGGACCGTCATCCAGAACGGCGGCAACGGCTGGCTCGCGCAGGGCGGGGAGTTCCACACCTCCTACGATTGGGGCAAGCGCACGCAGCTCGTCGACCTCTACGGCTCCGGGTACTCGCAGGCCGCGCTGGCCAGCTCGCCCCCCATCTTCGTGTCCGAGCAGTTCAAGCGCTTCTATTGCCCGGACACGTACTTCCTCAAGGTGGAGCTGCTCGACACCAACATGAACGTCCTGGCGGCGTATGACACGGGCGAAGTCTCGCAGTCGGGGCCGTGTGACTACGATGCCGCCTGGGAGAAGGTCTCCCATACGTTCACCGGCTACGGCCCGGCCGCGCGTTATGTCCGCTGGACTGACGGCGGCGTGGACTCCGAGGGGTGGTGGGGCCACTACGGTGTCGTGATGGATGACGCGGTCGTCGCCGTGTTCCGGTAGGCCCGCTTCCCGCTCACACAATCAAGGGGCGGCGGGTCTCGCATCATCCTGGGCCCGCCGCCTCGGCAGGGTGGTGTTCCTCCAACTGGGAAAACTGACCAGACGGTAAAGTCAAGTTGAAAGTCGAAATCCAGTGTTATGCGACCACTGGGAACACCCTGTCGATTCCGATGACCCGAATCCAGCCGCGAGAGTCTCCGTAGGCGTCAGGGCGAACTTCAACCTCCACCCGTCAAAAGGCAGGATTCATGCTCCAGTTCAAAGGTTCAAAGCTGTTCCTTCGCGCCGCGTGCTCGGCGCTGGTGCTCACGGGAGCGTGCTCTCCGGTGAACAGTTCGCCTGATGGGCAGGACGACTTCATGGAGACCGCCTCGAGTCCGTTGCTCATCTCCGGCGTGAGCTTCAAGACGGTGCTCGGCAATCGCTACTTGGGCGCCCAGAACAATGGAGGTGGCGCGGTCATCGCGACGGCGACGAGCGCCCAGGCGTGGGAGAAGTTCACGATCGATGACATCAACGGCGGGGCGCTCGAGAGTGGAGACTCGATCTTCATCACCGCGGGCACCGGGCAGTACTTTCAGGCCGCGAACGGCGGCGGCTCGACGCTGAACGCCGCCAGCTGGAATCGCCTTGGCTGGGAGACGTTCCGCATCGTCAAGAAGAGCGGGACCGGTGCGATCGCCAACGGCGACATCGTCGGCCTGCAGACGGTCACGACGGGCCATTGGGTGTCGGCGGAGAACGGCGGCGGCAGCACGGTGTTCGCGTATGGTGCCGCGTTCGACACGTGGGAGCAGTTGACGATCTCTGGCTTGTCCGGAGGCACGACGCCTCCTCCCGCCACGGGCTGTGACGCTCCCGGCCTCGTCTGGAAGACCGGCAACAAGACCAACTACACGTCGTACCCGGATCCGGGCAGCGAGGAGTGCACCAAGTACAACGGCTGCACGTGGGCAGGGCAGTTCGCGGCGTGCTCGGGGCAGAAGTCGGAGGCGTGGGTGGCGGCGCACAACATCGTCGCGGTGTTCCCCAACATGAACGCGCTCAAGCTCCATGACCTCTGCTTGAAGTCCGGCTCGAAGACCATCGTGGTCACCGTGCTCGACACGTGCGCCGACTCGGACTGTTCGGGTTGCTGCACCCAGAACAAGGGAGACGCCGACGCGCTGATCGACCTCGAGAGCTATACCAACGCGCGCTGGGGCGTTCCCGACGGCAGGATCCAATGGGCGGACCTCGGTCCGACCAAGGGAAGCGGCTGCAACTGATTCCCAACCGAGCTCCTCGCTCCCTTGAGCGCGCGGATGAAGTCCTCGATGTGGCCACGTCCGGTGACCGGCGCGTTGTTTCCGAAGCGGAAGACGCCCCCTCGGTGAAGCACGCCGCGAAACCGCGCGCGTCGAGCGCATCCACCCGCGCGAACATCTCGTCGAAGAATCCCTTGTGATTCATGGCCGCGTTCCCCTACGTGACAGCGCACCCGATTGAGCGCCGCGGACGAAAAATATAGGCGGAAGGGGAGCAGGGGGGCGAGCTGAAGGGGAAGACGCACCGTGTCATCGGCTCATGACGCACACGTACATGTTTATTATGGTATCCATGTTTTTCAGTTATTGACCGGGTTCCATGTTGTGTGTCAGACACGCACCGTTCACCCAACCAGGCATCTGCCTTGTTCGAGGGAGTGCGCGATGCGAATCAACGACAGCTCGTACCAGGGAGTGAAGGGGACGTTGCGCCGGGGCCTGTTCGCGGGAGCGGCGTTCGGACTGACGGCGCTTTGCGGCTTCTCGCCGTCCGAGGCCCACGCGCTCAACATGCTCAAGACGAGCGGGCGCAACATCGTGGACTCCACCACGGGCGCCGTCGTGCGGCTGCGTGGCGTCAACCTGGGCGGCTGGCTGGTGCAGGAGCGGTGGATGACGCCGATGGACAGCGGCAACCTTCCGGACACCTACAGCGTCATGAAGGAACTGGACCGGCGCTTTGGCGTGGCCACCGAGCAGAGCCTGATGAAGACGTATCAGGACAATTGGCTCACCACCACGGACCTGGATAACATCCGCGCCGGTGGCTACAACGTCGTGCGCGTTCCGGTGTGGTGGGGCAACTTCTACGCGCTCGACAACGTGTCCAACTCGGGCTGGCGCGCGGATGCCTTCGAGAAGCTGGACTGGATCGTGAACAACGCGGGCGCTCGCGGCCTCTACGTCATCATCGACATGCACGGCGTGGTGGGCGGCCAGAGCCTGTCGGACACCACCGGCCGGGCCAACCGCAACGAGTACTGGTCCAATGGCAACCACCAGGGCAACACCGCGTGGATGTGGTGGCAGATCGCCAACCACTTCAAGGGCAACGGCACGGTGGCGGGGTATGATCTCATCAACGAGCCCATCGGCGCGCCGAGCGCCTCGGCCGTGTGGAGCGCCTACGACAGCCTCTACAAGAGCGTGCGCTCCGCGGATCCCGCCCACATGATCTTCCTGGAGGGCGCCTACGGGAACTGGAACTGGAACATGCTGCCCAACCCCGCGCAGTACGGTTGGACCAACGTGGTCTACGAGATGCACGAGTACCAGTACAACGGCAGCTCGGCCCAGGTGCAGCAGGGCGCCACCAACCAGGTGACGGACTTCAACAACCACGCCTCGTGGAACGTCCCCGGCTACATCGGTGAGTTCAACTCCATGGGCACCGGCGCCTCCACCTGGGCCGCCACGCTGAAGACGTACGACAACGCGGGCCTGAGCTGGACCATGTGGTCCTACAAGGCCACCCATGGCCTCGTGCCGGACAGCTGGGGCTGGTACGACCCGACCCGGTGGCCCTCCACGCCCAACATCTCCACGGACTCGGCCGCCACCATCTCCAGCAAGTGGCAGCAGTGGAAGACAACCACGTCCTTCGGCAAGAACACCTCCCTCAGCATGTAGTCCGTGGAGGAGTTGGCCTCTCTCCCGCCTATACGCCTCCCGCCCACGTCGGACCACAGCCTGGATGAAGCAGATGTCATGGCCTGACTTCCCGGGTCCGTTGGGGGGGTGGGGTGGGTCAGCTAGAATTGACGAGCCCGTTCCTTGAAAGGTCACGCATGCCAACCCGCTACTCTCCTGATTCGCTGGGGCTCGCTGTCACCGAGGTCATCACCAATCCGAAGAAGCACTCCCATCGGCGGCTGGTCACCTCCTTCATCGTGCTGAGGTTCCTCTACGAAGCCGCGAAGCACGGCAGGATCGCGCGGGGCGGGGAGATTCTCGCCCTGGGCTCCACGCTCCAGGGCCGCAAGGGCGGGGTCGGCGCGGGCAATCAATTCGCCCACCAGGTGCTGCGTGAGCTGTCGATCGATGAGGTTCCGCTCCACCTCATCGCCGCCCTGACGGCCCGGGAGTCGATCGTCTTCACCTACTGCCACGCGTCGGTGTCCCAGATCGCCGCGCGGTACAACGAAACGGATCAACTCGTCGAACAACGCGCCCGGACGCCTTTCATCCAACTCGCGGAACGAGCAATCAACGCCGGGGTCTCCTTGCAGTTGGTGGACATGTGCATGCGTTCCCTCTGGGACGATCTGCTCGACATGTACGAGAAGTGCTGCAAGGACTCCGAGGCCGCCGCCACGCAGGATCAGAAGGGCGTGCTCAAGGAGTATCTGGCGGCGGTGGCGAGCGCGAGAAAGAATCCCTCATCCTGGTGCGGAAGTTGGATCCCAATGATCCGGAGGATTACAACCTCTTCCGGCCCATCTACCAGGTCGCCCTGGACGACTGGTACGCCAACATCATCGACAAGAAGATCAAGCTCCTGGGCGGAGTGACCGAGCTCAATCACAAGCAGAAGTGCGCCGAGGTCCTGCTGCGCCTCCGGCGGGAGCTGGCGGACGAGGTGGAAATCGCCCGAGCGCGCATGGTGGCTTGAGTCGAGGGGGGCACATCCATTTCGCCTCGGCCACGCAGAGTCGTCTCTTCATGGTGATTCCCGTCTCGTCGCCGCGCGGTACGCCTCGATGAGCACGTCGACCCAGGCGTCGAGGTAGTGCGCCGCGCGCGCCGGATCCGACGGACGGGGATCGCCCACGGTGCCGTTCGCCGAGTTGTCACGGAGACTCGGATAGAAGAGTCCGCCGGGCGGACGCGTCGGCTCCATGTAGCCAGGCTCCAGCCGATCCAGTCGCACGGCGTCCGGCCGCAGACCCCGAACGATGGACGTCTCGAACTCGCCGGCATGGTGTCCCGAGCACTCCGGGCTGATCCCGTGCGCCTTGCTCACGTCTTGGAGGACGCGCGTCAGCCGCTTGCCCTCCATGAAGACGATGAGCTCCATGGGAGCGCTCGCGGCCCGCAGCGCGTCGATGCACTCCGCCAGGGGGCCATAGTTGCCTCCATGGCCCGAGAACAGGAACACCCGCTCGAACCCATGCCGCCTGCAGGAGACGAGCAGGTCCGTGAGGACCGCGCTCAACGTGGCGGTGCTCAAGCTGAGCGTGCCCGGGAAAGCCATGTGCTCCGTCGAGCATCCGAACGGCACGGCCGGGCAGGCGATCGCCTCCTCCACGCGCGCACAGAAACGCTCGGCGAGCGCGTCGGCGATCCAGGTATCGGTCGCGAACGGCAGATGGCAGCCATGCTGCTCCATGGCACCCAGTGGAAGGACGGCCGTCCGGACTCCCCTCGCGAGGAGCCGCTCGAGTTCAGGCCGGTGAGCCGCTCCAGGCGCCGCTCGGCGGGCCCATTCTCGTGGAGCACTCCGCCCTCTCGCCGTTGAGTCTGTTCAGGCATGGTCGCTCTTTATCAGGACGCCAGCTTGAAGACATTCGCACTACCCGGGACGCCGGAACAGGCGGCCCAGCTCGCCCACGAGACCCCGGCGGAAGGTGAGCACGCAGAGCACGAACAGGGTGCCCTCGGCCACCAGCACCCACGAGCCCAACTGGGCGAGGGCGTGCTCCAGCGCCACCACCAGGAAGGCGCCCACCACCGGACCGAGCAGCGTGCCGAGGCCGCCCAGCAGCGTCATCAGGATGACCGCGCCCGAGGTGTGCCAGTGCACGTCCGTGAGCGAGGCGAGCTGGAACACCAGCGCCTTCATGCCGCCCGCGAGGCCCGCGAGCGCCGCCGAGAGCACGAAGGCGAGCAGCTTGTAGTGATCCGGCTCGTAGCCGAGCGACACCGCGCGCGGCTCGTTCTCGCGCACCGCCTGGAGCACCTGGCCGAAGGGTGAGTGCACCACGCGCTGGATGAGCAGATAGCCCCCCAGGAAGACGGCGAGCACGGTGTAGTACAGCGGCAGCATCGCCTCCAGATCCACCACCCCGAACAGCTGGCCGCGTGGCACCGCCTGGATGCCGTCCTCGCCTCCGGTGAAGGGGGCCTTCAGGTAGTAGAAGTAGGCCATCTGGGCGAGCGCCAGGGTGACCATGGCGAAGTAGATGCCCTGACGCCGGATGGCGAGCGCGCCCACCGCGAGCCCGTACCCCGCCGCCACCCCGGTGCCGAAGAGGACGGCGCCCTCGGGCGGCCACCCCCACACCTTGGCCGCGTGCGCCGTGGCATAGCCCGCGGCGCCGAAGAAGAGCGCGTGCCCGAAGGACAAGAGCCCCGCGTAGCCGAGCAGCAGGTTGAACGCGCACGCGAACAGCGCGAAGCACAGCGCCTTCATCAGGAACACCGGGTAGACGCCGGTGAGGGGCGCGAGCCCGAGCACGGCCACCATCCCCACCACGGGCACCCAGCGCGGCGGCCGCCTCATGCCGTCCTCCCGAAGAGCCCCGAGGGCTTGACGAGCAGCACGAGCGCCATGACGGCGAAGATGACCGTGCTCGACGCCTCGGGGTAATAGACCTTGGTGAGGCCCTCGATGAGCCCGAGGGCGAAGCCGGTGAGGATGGAGCCGAGGATGGAGCCCATGCCGCCAATCACCACCACCGCGAAGACCACGATGATGAGGTCCGCGCCCATCAGCGGGCTGACGCGGTAGATGGGCGCGGCGAGCACGCCCGCGAGCGCGGCGAGCGCCACGCCCACCCCGTAGGTGAGCGTCACCAGCCGGGGCACGTTGATGCCGAAGGCCTGCACCAGCGCCGGGTTCTCGGTGGCCGCGCGCAGGGTGGCGCCCAGCCGGGTGCGCTCGATGACGAACCAGGTCGCCCCGCACACCACCACCGAGAAGCCCACCACCCAGGCGCGGTAGCGCGGCAGGAACATGAAGCCGAGCGCATAGCCACCGCTGAGCCACGAGGGCATCTCGTAAGGCTGGCCCGAGCTGCCGTACTGGTTTTGCAGCAGCCCCTGGACCAGCAGCGCCAGCCCGAAGGTGAGCAGCAGCCCGTAGATGGGATCCATTCCGCCCAGGCGCTTGAGCATCGTGCGCTCCACCAGCGCCCCGACGAGCCCCACCGCGAGCGGCGCGAGCACCAGCGCGCCCAGGTAGCCCACTCCCGCGAGGGTGAGCAGGAACCAGGCCGCGAACGCGCCCAGGGTGTAGAACGCGCCGTGGGCGAAGTTCACCACCTGGAGCAGGCCGAAGATGATGGCCAGCCCCAGGCTGAGCAGCGCGTAGAACGAGCCGTTGATGAGCCCCACCAGGAGCTGGCCGAGCAGCGCCTGCACGGGGACGCCGAAGACGGTGGACATGGCGCGCGCTCGCTACTTCTTCACCAGCGGGCACTCGCTCTGGGCGAGCGGCTTGAAGGCCTGCTCCGCGGGGATCGTGCGCACCAGCTTGTAGTAGTCCCAGGGCTTCTTGGACTCGCCGGGCGCCTTCACCTCGTAGAGGGACATGGGGTGCAGCTTGCGGCCATCCGCGCGGATGCTGCCCTTGCCGAACAGGGGATCCTCGGTGGGCATCTCCTTCATCCGCGCCACCACCGCCCGGCCATCCCCGTCCGCGCCGAGCGCCTGCACCGCCTTGAGGTAGTGCAGCACGGACGCGTAGACGCCCGCGTGCCCCATGTCGGGCACCCGGCCTCCGTTGCGCTCGGCGAAGCGCTTGGAGAAGGCGCGCGTCTGCTCGTTCGTGTCCCAGTAGAAGGGACTCGTCAGCCGCAGCCCCTGGGCCGTGGGGAGCCCGAGCGCGTGCACGTCGGAGATGAACACCAGGAGCCCCGCGAGCTTCTGTCCGCCCTCGGTGATGCCGAACTCGCGCGCCGCCTTGATGGCGTTGATGGTGTCCCCGCCCGCGTTGGCCAGGCCGATCACCTTCGCCCCGCTGGACTGCGCCTGGAGCAGGAAGGAGGAGAAATCCGCGGTGTTGAGCGGGTGGCGCACCGAGCCGAGCACCTTGCCACCGCTCGCCTTGACCACGTCCGCCACGTCCTTCTCCAGCGACTGGCCGAAGGTGTAGTCCACCGTGAGGAAGAACCAGGTATCGCCGCCGCTGGCCACCACCGCGCTGCCGGTGCCGTGCGCCAGCGCGTAGGTGTCGTAGGTCCAGTGGATGGTGTTGGGCGAACACGCCTTGCCCGTCAGCTCCACGGTGCCCGCGCCGGAGTCGAGCAGCACCTTGTTCTTGCCCTTGACGATCTCGCTGACGGCGAGCGCCACCGAGGACGTGGGCACGTCGACGATCACGTCCACCTTGTCCACGTCGATCCACTGGCGCGCGAGGTTCGCGCCGATGTCCGGCTTGTTCTGATGGTCCGCGGCGATCACCTCCACCGGCGTGCCGTTCACCTTGCCGCCAAAGTCCTCCACCGCCATCCGCGCGGCGAGCACCGAGCTCTGGCCACTCATGTCCGCGTACAGGCCGGACTGATCATTGAGCACGCCAATCTTGATGACCTTGTCGGTCATGCCCGCGCCGGGCGCGGGGGCGGGCGTGGGCGCCTTGGCCGGAGCGGGGGCTGGGGCGGGCGTCTTGGCCGGGGCGGACGGCTTGGGCTGGGCCAGGGAGGGAGGGGACAGCGCGGCGGCCAGCAGGCTCGCGAGCGCCACCAGCTTCGAGGTGCGGAAGGGACTCATCGGGTGCTCCAGGTCGGGGAAAAAGGGGCGGGGGTTCAGGCCCCGAGGTAGCTCTCGAGCCGGCCGCGGCTGGACTCGAGCTCGGCGCCGGAGATGCGGTCGATGACGCGCCCGTGCTCCATCACGAAGTGCTCGTCCGCGAGGGCACTGGCGAAGCGCAGGTTCTGCTCGACGAGCAGGATCGTGAAGCCCTCCTGCTTGAGCCGGCGGAGGATGTCGCCGATCTGCTGGACGATGACGGGGGCGAGGCCCTCGGTGGGCTCGTCGAGCAGGAGCAGCCGGGCCCCGGTGCGCAGCAGGCGGCCCAGGGCGAGCATCTGCTGCTCGCCGCCGGACAACCGGGTGCCTGGACTGCGCAGCCGCTCGCGCAGGTTGGGAAAGAGCGCGAGCACGGCGTCGCGGGACAGGCCGCCCGGGCGCACCACGGGCGGCAACATCAGGTTCTCCTCCACGTCGAGGCTCGCGAAGATGCCGCGCTCCTCGGGGCACAGGGCCATGCCCAGCCGGGCGATGCGGTGCGAGGCGAGCCGGATCGTCTCCTGGCCCTCGAGCCGCACCGAGCCCTCGCGCCGGGGCACCATGCCCATCAGCGCGCGCAGCGTGGTCGTCTTGCCCGCGCCGTTGCGCCCGAGCAGCGTGACGAGCCGGCCCGGACGCAGCTCCAGGTCCACGCCGTGCAGGATGTGCGACTCGCCGTACCAGGCGTTCAGCCCGGAGACGGTGAGCAGGGGAGGAGGACGAGGCCTCAGACATGCTCGGCCCCCAGGTAGGCCCGCATCACCTCGGGGTGGCGGGACACCGTGGCGTAGTCGCCCTCGGCGAGCACCTCCCCGCGCGCGAGCACGGTGATGGTGTGACACAGGCGGGCCACCACGCCCAGGTTGTGCTCCACCATCAGCACCGTGCGCTGGGCGGCGACCTTCTGGATGAGCGCGGCGATGCGGTCCACGTCCTCGTGGCCCATGCCGGCGGTGGGCTCGTCGAGCAGCAGCAGCTCCGGCTCCAGCGCCAGGGTGGTGGCGAGCTCGAGCGCGCGCTTGCGCCCGTAGGACAGCTCCGCCGCGAGCAGGCCCTCGTGGCCCGCGAGGCCCACCGCGTCGAGCAGCTCGCGCGCGCGGGCGTCGTAGGCACCCAGCACCCGCTCCGAGCGCCAGAAGTCGAATGATGCGCCGCGCTGCCGCTGGAGCGCCACGCGCACGTTCTCCAGCACGCTCAGGTGGGGGAAGGTGGCGGAGATCTGGAAGGAGCGCACGAGCCCCCGCCGGGCCACGGCCGCGGGCCTGGCGCGGGTGATGTCCCGGCCCTGGAAGAAGATGCTCCCCCGCGAGGACGGCAGGAAGCGGGTCAGCAGGTTGAAGCACGTCGTCTTGCCCGCGCCGTTGGGGCCGATGAGCGCGTGGATGGTGCCCCGGCGCACGCGCAGGTCCACGCCCTTGACCGCGACGAAGCCCGCGAACTCCTTGGTCAGTCCCCGCGTCTCGAGCAGTACCTCATCGGCCATGACGTCCCTCGGTGGCGGAATATGAATGGGGATGTCGTCTTCAGGCAAGCCACCTCGAAGGTGGGCCCGATCCATTCAACGTCCACGAACTCGTCTTCACTCGCGGGATGTGAAATAGAGCCCTGGAGTGAAGTGAACAACGAGGCGATGACATGAAGAAGAACGTGGCGGTGAGCCTTTCGGGTGTGGTGGTCCTCCTTGGCGCGGCCCAGGTCCAGGCGGCTCCGGTGACGAACATCACGGTCAACAACATCAGGTCGACGAGCGTCACGCGCACGGGCACCATCAACGTGTCTGGATATTTGAGTCCCCTGCCCCAGACCACGATTCCCGCGGGCGGCTCCGACTTCTTTGGCTCGTACACCAGCGGAACCGTGGACGCGGGCGTCCTGTACTACGGGGGTGCCGCTTCAACTGGAGCAAGATCCAGAACGGCGGAGTCTGGACCTTCTCCCTCGGCGCCACGCCGGCCACGACGTGCGTGGCGACGTCGACGGTCAAGAACCCGTTCACGGGCGACTACAGCATCACGCTCACGACCAACTGACCGCGACCGACACGGCTCGCCGATGACGCGCCGCGCGGAGCGCTAGCACCCCGAGCGGCTGCACGTGTTGATCACACACCCGGGGGGCAGCTTCGAGGCCGCATCTCCCTCGGCCTTCCGGCAGGCCTTGTCGCAGCCTCCCAAGAAGGTGGTGTCTCCACTGCCTCCAATGTTCGACGGACAGGAGGTGGCCCCCACATTCGCCACCGTACAGCTCACGGAGCAGTGCTTGCCCTGGGCCTGGACATCTCCATCCTCCGCGGGCGTCTGCCCCTGGGTTCCTTCTTGGGACCCAGCAGCGGGTTGTGTCTCCGTGGGAGTCTCGGCGGACTCATCAGAGGGTTGGATGCTTTCCTCGACGCCTCCACAACCCACGACAGCGAAGACCAAAAGACCACAGACGAACAACGTTCGTGAACGATGCTGCATCGGAGTGCTCCTGTCTGTGAGGACCTGCAACTCTTTCACTCACGTACAGAACCAACCGCACACCTCGTGACATGCCCTGAGCCAGGTGAAAAACCCTCTCTGTCCCCACGTCGAAGGGCAGTCGAGCATTCGAGCGATGGGCTCCGCATGAGCACCGAGCTGGCAGGCGGATCGATCCATACCGCCGGGTGGCTTCATCGATTGGGCGCGGGCGTGCCCCTCACGGCGTGGCGCAGGCGCTCAGGGCCTGCTCGAGTTCGTTGGAATCCACCTCGGCCTCGGGCAGGGCTCGCAGCTGCGTCGCCTGCTTCTGGGCCTCCGGGCATTGGCCCTCGGCGGCCAGCCACTGGATGGCCGGCACGCGCATCCCGACGTCCTCCCGCATCGCCTTCTTCAGCCAATTGTCCCGCCAGGGGCCCCGCAGGCCTCCAGTCGAGGATGCGTGGCGCAGATGCGGAAGCGCGCCCGGGTGGACTCCCATTCATAGCCATCCTCGCGCGTCTCCAGTCTCGCGAAGAGCGCCAACGATTCCTCGTAGCGTCCCGTCTCCCGCAAGGTCTCGGCGTACGCGTAGGTGAGCTCGGGAGAGTCCTGGAGCTTCGACCAGGCTTCCCGACGGCCCTTCAGCTCCGCCGACTCGGACAGCCGGACCGTCTTCAACACGGCCTCGTAGAACGCCCGGTAGGGCGGTGCCAGGGGGCGCTCCGTGTACCAGCCGACCCGGTAGATGTGGACTCCCTCCACGCGGGCCTGTTCGAACACAGCGCGGCCCTCCCCGGTGAACGTCCAGGCCCGCCAGCCCTCCTGAAGCGCCGGAACCTCGGCCCGGGTGAAGGAGCCGCCCAGGCGCCGCTCCCAGTCCTGTTGCAGCAGCTCGGGATCCAATTGGTCCGGCTGCCGGAGCAGGTGCGAGGCCGCGAAGACAGCGCTGCCGGAGCCCTGTTCCACCTGCCACGTCTCCAGCCCCTTGAACGTGCCCCGGTGGTTGGCCATGCGCCAGCAGCTCGACAGCTCCAGCCCTTCCCGGGGCTGTCCGGCGGGCCGGTCGAGCGAGCAGATCCGCGTCGGCGAGGAGGCCAGCAACCACGCCAGTCCCGCGGGGAGCGCCAGGAGGAGCAGGCCGACGCCCAGCGCGCGCAGCCGCGCGAGGGCCGGCCCGTGCGAGGTGCCAGCGTCTCCGCGGGGGCCCACAGCGACACGGCCAGCCCTCCGAGGTAGCCGCCCACGTGGCCCAGCACCGAGATGTTCGGGGCCGAGAAGCCGGCAGCGAGAAGAGGGCGAACAGGACGTAGGAGCGCCAGCCGTAGGCGGCGCGCTGCCCGCGCGGAATGGCCTCTCCCAGCCGGAGACCCAGGCCCAACTGGGCGCCCCAGGCGCCGAAGACGAACACCGACGAGCCCACGGCCGACCTCGCCGAGAAAGCAACGATGAGCACCGCCGCCCCCAGGCCCGCTCCGAGCAGCACCAGCACCAGGCCCGTCATGCCCAACACCCGCTCGACCCGGAAGCAGCAGTAAGCCAGCAGGGGTAGGTTGAGGATCAGGTGCTGGGCGTTGACGTGGAGCCAGGGCGCCGTCCACGCGCTCCACCAGGCTCCCTCGAGGAGGGTCGGCTCGAACCCGACAGCGCCCATCTGCGCGAGCTCCACCCCCCTCTGGCTCAGCCAGGCTTGAAGGCCGAAGGCCAGGAGCATCAGCACGCACAGCAGCACGGTGGTCCACGGGAAGGGTTTCCTCGCCAGCCGCGTCGCCACCCGGGCCGCTGGCGTCTCCACGGCACGGGCCAGCGCCGGGATCGTGTCGATTCGCGCGAACTCCGTCCCCGTCCAGGGCGCGTAGCGAATCTCCGCCGAACCGAGCACCGTCCCTCGCCGGAGCTCTTCCTCCAGCTCCGACGGATGCAGGAGGGTCTCCTCGTCATCGCCTCTCAGTTCGACCTGTTGCATGCCTTGCCCCCTCGGTGAGCCTGACTGCCCGCGTGCGGCTCGGGCTTTCGCATCATGGCACGACCGCCAACGACACGAGGACACCGCTTCCACCCTCGCTTTCGGGGCGACCCGAGCCCCAGGGGCAGGTCGCTCATCGTGGGCACCTCCCAAGAGGCCGTCTTTTCTTGGGACGACGGCGGAGTCGCTCCCTCCTCTACTGGGAAGAACCCCTGGTAATTCCAGAAAAGTGAGGAGCACCGATGAACATCGAGACGACCTTGAGTTTCCGTTTTCCTGTCACGACCGCCGCTCTGAGCATCGTCTTCGCCGCCGCCTCTCCGGCGCTCGCGGCGCCCACGTTCTTGTTCTCGAATCCGAGCGTCAGCATCGCCTCGGCCAGCAACAGCAACGGGACGTACAACGTCACGGCGAGCACGCTCATCAAGGTCTCATCGGGCAGCGCCACGGTGTCGGCGGTGGGCCTCTGTGCTCGTCAGGACGGTGCGCCCACCGACGACTCGTGGGATTTCACCAAGAGCGGCTCCACGGTGATTACCAGCTCCGGCACGAGCGTGACCAAGACGCGGAGCTTTCCGGCCGGGTGGCAGGGCACGGTCTTCGGGTGCTTGAACTACAACGGGGGTTGGTACAACAGTGGGACGGTGACGCTCGTCATCCCGGGCGCCGCACCCCACACCAACCCCTCGGGAGAAGCGGCTCCCCTGGGTGACGTGACCAGCAATGGTCACACGTGGCACCAGGTCCTGAGGCAGGAGTTCACCACAGCAGCGGCCGGCACCGCCTTCTCCGACGCATACCCCTTCTGGGCGGGCTATCCCGATGGCTCGGGCGAGGGCAAGTACGTCAACACGCAGGTGATCTCGGCGCATGACGGTGTCATGGACTGGAACCTGCACATCGCCAATGGGGTCCGCATCGGCGGTGCCGGTACGTTCACCCTTCCCGCGGGCTACGGTCAGCTCTATGGCCGGTACAGCATCCGGTTCAAGGCCAGTGCCGCGTTCTCCGGTTTCGGCATGGCCAACATGTTGTGGCCCGATAGCGATGTCTGGGGTGACGGAGAGATCGACTGGACCGAGGGCAATTTCGCCTCGAACCTCCATGCCTTCCACCATTGCCTGGGTGACGACGCCGCGTCGAACTGCTCGTATGTCAACTACGGCGTGACCGCCGCATCCGGATGGCACACGTTCACGGTGGAGTGGTCGCCCTCGGCGGTCCGCTACTACCGTGACGGCACGCTCGTGTTGACGAACACGGACGCCGTCCCGTTCACGCAGCACTCGTGGCGCCTCCAGGCCGCCAACGACGGTTCGTCCTCCAGCGCGGGTGGCCACCTGCTCATCGACTGGGTGACGGCCTACACGTACTGAAGCTCGCTCATCTCGAGCCGTTGGTGAGATATCCCCGCTCCTTGAGGAGTTCGCGGGTCACTTCCAGGATCTGCAGGGTAGTGTCGGCGGCCATGCGTGGAACGAAGAAGCTGTGTCTCCTGACGCTGGTCCTGGGGTTGTCGGCCTGTGTCTCCTCCAATGGCGCGCGGATCTCGGACTTCTCCCTGCGGGGCGAGATCCCCACGGACCCGGAGGGGTTCGACCTGGCCCTCTACGAGACCCTGGGCACCCGCTTCACCACGGGCAATCAGGTGGAGTGGATCGACAACGGCGCGCTCTTCGAGCGCATCGAGAAGGACGTGCGCACGGCGAAATCCTCCATCAACATCGTGCTGTTCATCTGGCGCTCCGGTCAGCCCGGGGACTCGCTCGCCGAGCAGATCGCCGCGCGCACGAAGACGGGCGTCGTCTGCCGGGTGCTGCTCGACCCGTTTGGAAGCACCGACCTGGAGATCGTGAAGCCCCAGTTGGAGCGGGCGGGGTGCGACGTGCGCGTCTTCCGGCCCCTGCCCGCCGACGAGACGCTGGGGCGCAACCACCGCAAGCTCGTCATCGTGGATGGGCGCGTCGGGTACACGGGTGGCTTCGGGGTCCACACGAGCTGGCTCGGGGACGCACGCAACGAGAAGGAGTGGCGGGACGTCGCCGTACGGGCCGAGGGCCCCGTCGTGGCGCAGATGCAGCAGGCGTTCGCGGAGAACTGGCAGGAGATGGGGGGCGTGCTGCTGCCCGCCTCGGACTTCGCGGCCATGTACGCGCCCCCCAAGCCCGGAGGCGCACGCGCCGCCTTCATCACCAGCACGCCCAACCCGGAGCTGACCCGCGCCGAGCGCAGCATCCTCCTGATGTGCAAGGCGGCCCGCAGGAGGCTGTGGATCGGCCGGGCGTACTTCACGCCCACCTCCACGCTGCTCGCGCTCCTGGTGGAGCAGGCGCACGCGGGGGTGGACACGCGGGTGCTCACCCCCGGCGACAAGAACGACCAGCCCGTCATCACCACCGCCCAGCGGATGTCCTACCCGGACCTCGCCACCGCGGGCGTGCGCATCTGGGAGTGGCCCATCTCCATGATGCACTCCAAGGTCATCCTCGCGGACGACCACCTGGTCATGGTGGGCTCCATCAACTTCGACATCCTCTCCTTCCGGTTGCTGGAGGAGGGGGCGCTCATCGTCGACGACGAGGCCTTCGCCAGACAGGCGGAGCGCGCCTTCCTCTCCGACTTCCAGAAGTCCGTCGAGGTCAGCCTGCCCTGGACCCACTCGCGCCAGGGCGAGAAGAAGTAGCCCGTCCAGAGGTGTGCCATTCCGGCCGTGATGAATCCGCTTGCAAAGCGAGTGGGCCAGGAACACTCAATCGCGCTTTTCCCACCCGAGGAGACGACGACATGAAGCGAGTCCTGGGAGTGCTCGCGGGCCTGCTGGCGCTGACGGCGGCGGCCGGCCCGTGCAGAAGCCGGTGGTCTATGAGCTGGAGGGAGCGAAGTTCGAGGGCGTGCTCGTCTACGACGACGCCGTGAAGACACCCCGTCCGGGGCTGGTGCTGGTTCCCAACTGGCTGGGCGTCAACGAGCCCAACCTGAAGCAGGCGGCCTTGGTGG
The DNA here is from genome assembly GCA_049060065.1 of Cystobacter fuscus. GTDB lineage: Bacteria > Myxococcota > Myxococcia > Myxococcales > Myxococcaceae > Cystobacter > Cystobacter fuscus_B. Next base: position 4,196,219 of record JBMEQP010000002.1, on the reverse strand, counting down.
CGGGCAAGCAGTACATCGTCTTCGTCGCCGATCTGTATGGACAGGCCGTACGCCCCAAGAACCCCGACGAGGCGGGCAAGGTCTCCGGCGTGTTGAAGCACGATCGCGACCTCATGCGCACGCGCGTGAACAGGGCCCTGGACGTGCTGCGCGCCGAGGGCAAGGCGGTGGGGCTCGACGCGAAGAAGCTGGGCGCCGTCGGCTTCTGCCTGGGCGGTACCGCCGTGCTGGAGATGGCGCGCAGCGGCATGCCTGTCGCCGGCGTGGTGTCCTTCCATGGAGGCCTGGACGCGCCCCTTCCCGCCGCCGAGGGCGCCATCACCGCCAAGGTGCTCGTGCTGCATGGGGCCGAGGATCCCCAGGTCCCTCCCGCCGAGGTGAAGGGCTTCCAGGAGGAGATGCGCAAGGCCAAGGCCGACTGGGAGCTGGTGTCCTACGGCGGCGCGGTGCACAGCTTCACCATTGTCGAGGCCAACACCCCGGGAAAGGTCCAGTACGACGCCAAGGTGGCCGGGCGTGCCTACCTCGCGATGAACGACTTCCTCGCCGAGGTCTTCGCGAAGTAGCCAACGCGGGGGGCTCGCGTGTTGCTCTACTCGGAGCGCCCCCGCGCGCGGAGGAACTCGCGCACGCTGGCCGCATGGCGCGCCTCCGAGTCCACGCACAGCGAGATGGACTCGAGCGCACGGGCGAGCGCGCGCGGTCCGCCCTCGATGCCCTTCACCCGCGGGCCGAGCAGCGCCTCGGCCTCCGCGCGCTGGGCGGGGTCGCAGAGCACGCCCACGTCCTCGATGAGGTGGCCGAGCTCGTCGGAGCGCATCCGCTCCGCGAGTCCGTCGAAGTTCTCGCGATAGAAGGCCCACGCCCGCGCCCGCGAGTCCTCGCCGTGGAGGGCCGTGCTCAGGATCTCCACGGTCTCGCGCACGTCGAACTCGCTTCCGATCACCAGGCCCAGCGCCTCTCCCAGCAACGCCCGGTCCTCGAAGGAGCCGAGCACGGAGAGCAGCTCCGAGCGCTCGCGGCGGTCCTTCGCGCCGCGCGCCTGCGTGAGCAGCGTGTCGAACAGCGCCCGGTCGCCCTGTTTCGCGGCGACCCGCAGCGCCACCCGGGCCACGTCCTCCTTCACCGCGTCGCGATCCGCGAGCCACGCCCGGCCCAGTCGCGCGGCCTCCCGGCTCAGCGCGGGGTCCTCGCCCATGCCCGCCGCCAACGACAGCAGCAGCAGGCGCAGCCGCTGTTGGCTCTCGTCCTCACCGGGCCGGCCACCCATCCCAGCGTCCGGGCCCGCGGGGCGTAGAGGCCGCGGATCCACGTCCGGTAGCGGACGCGGTCCTCCTCGGAGAGCCGATCCACCCGCACGCCACTGAGCAATTGCAAACCGCGCTCCACGACGAACCGGCTCGGGTCCTTCGCCGTGGCGGGAACGGCGCGCAGCGCCTCTCCCCTGAGCAGGTCCCCGCGCGAGACGCCCGCCCGCACGTCGGCGAGCAGCGCGAGCCGCTCGTCCTCGCTCAGCGTCCCCGCGGGGGCCCCGAGCAGGGCGTCCAGCTGTGGGCGCGCGTAGCCGGAGTGGTAGTAGCCGCGGCCGTCCGCGTTGAGCAGTACCCAGCGCGGGCAGCCGGGCGCCTTCAGCTCCAGCTCGCCCTCGGCCCGCGTGAGCAGCGTGCAGCCGCGCTCGGCCCGGCTTCCGGTACCGGCGCGCACGCACACCGGCACCGCCCACGTCTGGCCCTGCTCGCCCTGGGAGCCGGCGGGCCAGAAGCGCTCCTGACGCAGCCGCAGCCGCGCGGGGGCGCCGGGCTGGCACTGAAGCTCCCCCTGGATGCGTGGGACGCCGGGTTGATCCACGAAGCTCTCGAAGACACGCGCGGCGTCCGCTCCGGCGACCTCGCCCAGCGTCCGCAGGAAGTCGTCCGAGGTGGCCGTCTCCCAGGCGTGGGTGCGCACGTGCTGGCGCATCACGTCGCGCACGCGCTCCTCGCCGAGCCACGGCTCCAGCATCCCCAGCACGGCGGAGCCCTTGGAGTAGGTGGTCCCGTTGTCAAAGGAGCCAATGATGTCGTCGTTGCTCGCCACGGGCTTGCGCACCGGGGGCGTGTTCACGAGCGAGTCCGTGCCCATCGCGTGCACGAGCGCATTCGCGCTGAACTCGCGGCCCAGTCCCCAGGAGGGCTCGAAGCCGTCCATCGTCTTGCGATCGAGCCAGCTGGCGAAGGACTCGTTGAGCCACACGTCATCCCACCAGCGGCAGGTGACGACATCGCCGAACCAGTAGTGACCCAGCTCGTGCCCGAGGATGATGGCGTAGTCCTGGCGCCGCTCGAGCGTCTCCTGGCCGGGCTTGATGAGCGTGAGCGGCTGGCCCATCGCGACGATGCCCGGGTGCTCCATGGTGCCCCAGAAACGCGGCACCACGGCGACATCCAGCTTCTCGAAGGGGTAGGTCTGGTCGAAGAAGTCCTCCAGCACCTCGACGATGCGCGGCGTGACGCTCGCGGCATACGCCGTCTCCGGCCCGCGTCCCCTGGGCACGATGAAGCGCAGCGGCACCGGCGTGCGGCCCACCGTGCCGGCCTCCACCACGTCGAAGGGCCCCACCATGAAGGCGACGAGGTAGCTCGGCATGGGCTTGCTCTCGGCGAAGGTGACGCGCTTGAGGCCGCCGGGCAGCGGCTCCTCGCGCACGGCCGGCGCGTTCGCCGCCGCCACGTGCGACTCCTTCACCGTGAAGGTGAGCTGCCATGGCACCTTGAAGGTGGGCTCATCGAAGCAGGGGAAGGCGCGGCGCGCGTCGATGGGCTCGAAGAAGGTGTAGAGGTACGGCTCGCCGGCCTCCGTCTCCCCGTACAACCCCTGGCTGCGCGTGCGATCCACCCGCCCGGTGAAGCGCAGCACCAGCCGCGCGCGTCCCACGGGGAGCTCCTCGGGGAGCAGCAGCCCGAGGCGCCCCGTGTCCGCGGTGGTGATGCGGGCCTCGAAGCCGCGGCCCTCGTGCTCCACGCGCGCCGAGGAGACTTGCACATCCTGTGCGTGCAGCCACACCGGCGCACCGGCGCCCGCACCTCCACGTCGATGCTCACGGTGCCGGGGTACGTCTCCTCCTGGGGCAGCAGGGTGAGCTCCAGTGCGTAGCGCACCGGCCACACCGTGTCCGGGAGCCTCAGCGCGGGCGGCGCGGGCTCGGGATACGCGGCGGTCGCCGGGGCCGCCGCCGCGGCGGGAGCGGAGTCCGCGGGTGCGGCCGGAGGTGCATGGGTGCAGTGCAGCAGCCCGAGGGCGAGGAGCAACAGCGGGAGTTGGCGCATCCCGCCACGCCAGCCGTCCAGGGCCATCGTGTCAACCGCGATCGGCCGAGAGGACGGAGGCAACCAGGACTCAGGGGTTCACGAGAATCACCGATACCCCTGAGTCCAGGCCCGGGAGATCCTCTCCTCAAGCCGCCTGCTGGAGTGCGTCATGCGTCCCCGCGTCCACACCGTCCTCGCCTTCTTGCTCGTCGCCCTCCTCACCCGCTGCGCTCCGCCCGAGTCCGCCCCCGAGGAGGAAGCCTTCCCGGCGCGAGCCACCCAGGCCCTCACGCCCGGCGGAGGGCTGCGGTTCATGACGTACAACATCAAGCACGGCGAGCTCAGCGGCCTCGAGGCCATCGCGGGCGTCATCAACGCGCAGGCGCCGGATCTCGTCGCGCTCCAGGAGGTCGATGTCCTCACCACGCGCTCGGGCAAGGTGGACCAGCCACGCGGCTCGGCCAGCTCACCGGCATGTATTCCGTGTTCGTTCCCTCGTTGCTCAGCTACGACTCGGGCCAGTACGGGCTGGCCCTCCTGTCGCGCTACCCCATCCGCTCCTCGCAGCGCATTGCCCTGCGCTCCGCCGCCGAGCAGCGCATCCTCGCGCTCTACACGGTGGAGCTGGATGCCCAGCACCTGCTGCCCGTGGGCGTCACCCACTTCGGCACCACCGACTCCGCCGAGCGGCTCAACCAGGCCGCGGACGTCAAGGCGGCGCTCGCGGGCAAGCCCTGGGCCCTGCTCGGCGGTGACTTCAACGCCACGCCCTCCGAGGCCGGCATCTCCAGCCTGATGCAGCAGCTCACCGACGCCTGGAGCCGCGGCGGCTCGGGCAGTGGCTACACCAGCTCCGCGGGCTTTCCCACGCGGCGCATCGACTACCTGATGCTCGGCTCCGCGTGGACCTCGCCGGTGTCCGCCACCGTGCCCGGGGCGTCGTCCCAGTCGGATCACCGCCCCGTGGTGGCCACCCTCATCCTGCCGTGGCATCAGAGCCTGCTCGGAGACCGCGTGCCGGGCACCCCCGTCCAGGCGGACACGAAGGCCGTCGAGGTCGGCGTCCGCTTCCGGAGCAATGTCGCGGGCACCGTCACCGCGCTCCGCTTCTACCGGGGCACCGGCAATGCCAACGGCTACGTGGCGCGCCTGTGGACCCTGTCGGGAACGCTGCTGGCCCAGGTCCCGGTCCGCGACGGCCGTCTTCCCGGCTGGCAGGAAGTCACCCTGTCCTCGCCCGTGCCCATCACCGCGGGCACGACCTATGTGGTCTCCTACTACTCGTCCAACGGCCAGTTCGCGCGGGACGTGGATGGGTTCGCGAGCGCGCTCGTCAGTGGCAACCTCACCGCGCCCGCGAGCGCCAGCGTGGGGGGCAATGGTGTCTACGTCTACGCCACGGGTGGAGGGTTCCCGACGAACTCGTACAAGGACACCAACTACTGGGTGGACATCCACTTCACCCCTGCGCCTTGAGCCAGGCTCAGCCGAGCACGATCAGATGATCCACAAACCCGGGGGATGCGGATGGCCATGGCGATGAAGTCTCGAGCAGTCGTGATGCGGCGGACCGGTCCGCCAGAAGTCCTCAGGGTCGAGGAGCTCGCGCTCGTGCCGCTCGCCCGCGGTGAGGTGCGATTGCGCTCGCTCGCCTCGGCCATCAATCACTCGGACCTCGAGATTCGTGTCGGCAACTGGCCCATCCTGAGGCAAGCGCGCTTCCCCTACGTGCCAGGGCTGGAGGTCGTCGGAGAGGTCGTCGAGGTCGCGGACGACGTGCGCGGGTTCGCCGTCGGGGAGCGCGCCTGGACAACGATGCAGGGCCTCGGCGGCGTGCGTGCGGAACGTGACGGCGGCTATGCCGAGTACGTCACCGTCTCGGCCGACGTGCTCGCGCCGTTGCCGGCCGACCTGGACGCAGTGCGGTTCGCCTCCATCGGGCTCGCCGGTGTGACGGCGCTCGAGGCCATGCGAAGGCTCGGACCGCCTGGCGGCAAGACGCTCCTCGTCTCGGGGGCGACGGGCGGCGTCGGCGCCGTGGCGGTCGAGATTGGCCGCGCGCTCGGCGCGGACGTCGTCGCGTTGGAGCGCGGCTCCCCGTCGCCACCGCCCGGAAGCGTCGACGCGGTGCTCGATGGCGTCGCGGGGCCGCTCTTCCCGACTCTCGTCTCCGCGCTTCGCCCAACCGGTCGGTATTGCCTCGTCGGCGCGGCGGCCGGTGGCGAGGTCTCCTTCGACGTCTGGAGCCTGCTCGACGGGCGCGTCCTCACCGGCTACTCGACGGAGACGCTCGATGGAGACGTGTTGCGAGCGGCCACGCGCGAACTGCTCGCCCTGCGGCTGCCTCCTCCGCCGACCACGGTGCTCCCGCTCGCCGAAGCGGCGCGCGCCCACGAACTCCTCGAGCGACGGGAGGTTCGAGGGCGCGTGGTGCTCGTGCCGTAGACCGAGACGTCAGGGACAAGCCCGCGGGCTCAGGTCCCTGCCGTCTCGGGCGCTCCGGTGGCTCAGCGCTTCTCCGTGACGAACTCGACGCGGCGGTTGGCGCGCTGCCCCTCGGGAGTGCTGTTGTCCGCCACGGGGCGGCTGGACCCGTACCCCTTGGCGGTCAGGCGAGAGCCCGCGATGCCGCGCTGGATGAGGTACTCGCGCACCATGTCCGCGCGCTGCTGACTCAGCGTGACATTGAGCTCCTCGGGACCGGTGCTGTCCGTGTGTCCCTCGACGCGAACCGACAGCTCCGGGTGCGCCTTCAGGTAGTCCGCGATGGCATCCAGCTGCCGCTTCTCCTCCTCCTGGAGGGACGACTCTCCCACCGGGAAGAGCACGTGGTGGTCCGTCGGCAGTGAGGTCTGCTCGGACGGGGGCGCCCGCGGCGGCGGCTCCTCGCGCGGGGGCTCGGCGGGGGGCGCCTCGGTGGGCTTCTCCTCCTGGGCCGGGCAGCCGCGATTCGCCCTGACGCCGGCCTCCTGCGGGCAGGCGTCCTCGTCGTCCGCGATGCCATCCCCGTCCGCGTCGGGGGCGGGGCAACCCTGGTAGCGCGGGAGTCCCGGCTCGGAGGCGCACCGGTCCTGGCGATCCACGACGCCGTCCCCGTCCGAGTCGCTATCCGGGCAGCCGCCGTTGTCCACCGAGCCGGCCTCGAGCGGGCAGCGGTCCTGCGCGTTGGCCACCGAGTCCCCGTCGTCGTCCTGCTCCGGGCACTGCTCTGGCGTGTGGGACCGGCCCTCCTGGCAGACGTCTTCACGGGCACGGGCAGGAGACGCCTGGGGAGCCCAGGCGATGCCCGCGGCCACGCGGAACGAGGGCGTGCCCGGAATGTCCGTGAAGCCATGCCCCGCCAGCGCGAACGCCTCGAAGCCCTGGCCCAGCGGCAGCCTCAAGCCACCGAGCAACTCCAGCGCCACATCCGGTGCCACGAGCGACTCGGCCGCCTCCAGCGCGATCTCGGCGCGCAGGCCTGTGCCGCGCGTGGCCACCACGAGCCCCTGCTCGAGCTCGCTGCCGAAGTTCCGGCCGGGCTCGACCTCCGTGGAGCGGATCCTCACGCCCGCGCTAGCGCCCAGCGACACCGGTCCCACCTCGCGTCCCACCGCCACCCGGGGCGCGAACTGGAACCCCGCCCAGCCATTCTGACGGCCGAACGCGCTCGCCGTTCCGCCGGGCAGTCCGAGGTCCAGTCCCAGGCCGAGGAACACCGGCGCCCCGTCCTCGCGGCGAAGCAGCGCATAGCGCGCGCCCAGCTCCGGCGTTCCCAGTCCGAAGGACGTCGGCGCCGTCACTCCGACCAGCGACTCCGCGCCCGATCCTCCCTGGGCGATGATGATGGGCAGCCGCGCGGACAGTTCCAGGCGCTCGACGGGAGACCGAGCCCCCGCGAGCCAGCCCGCGACGCGGTAGTCGATGATGGGGCGCTCCACGCCATCACTGCCCCTGAGCAGCAGGATGCCGCGCTCGTAGCCGGCCATGAGGAGCAGGCGATAACTCCCCTCTGGGAGCACGTGACCGGTGTCCACCAGCAGCGAGTCCGTGGCCGCGGAGAGAAGCGCAGGCGCTCCAGGTCCATCGGGAGGATGGGCCCGGCGCTCTGGGCCTGGACGGCGGGGGCAAGCAGGGCGACCAGGAGCACGACCAGCGCCCGGCTCCGAGCCTGTGTACGCCAGGGAAGTCCCTTGGCGCGGAGTGGCGACGGCGCCGCCCGCTCCACCAGGCCAGCCCCAGCAGGAGCGCCAGCGACGAGGCCGTCCCACTGCCCGTGCTCTGGCAGCCCCCTCCGGCGATGGACACCACCGTCGCCTGGACCGTGACCTGGAACGAGCACTGCGCGGAGTTGCCGGCCGCGTCCGTGGCGGTGACGGTGACGCGCGTGGCGCCATGTCTGAAGACGCTGCCCGAAGCCGGCGAGGAGGTCACCGTCGTGGAGGAGACGGCGTCCGTGGACGGGGGGAAGCTCGAACGTCACGGACGTGCCCGAGGCATCATCCGAGCGCACCTGGATGTCCTCCGGGCACGTCACGGACGGGGGCGTCGTGTCCTGGACGGTGACCTGGAACGAGCACGACGCCGTGCCGCCCGACTCGTCCGTCGCCGTGGCCGTGACGGTCGTGCTGCCGAGGGGGAAGGTGCTCCCGGCGGGCGGCGAATAGGTGATGGTGGGGTCGGCTCCCTCGTCGGTGGCCGTGGCGGGCGGCCAGTTGCCCGGGGCTCCATTGGGGCCCTCCGCTTCGATCACGGTGTCCGCGGGGCAGGTGATGGTGGGAGGCGGATTCGTGACGGCGAGGTCCACGGTGGCGACGTTGCTGTCCTGGCCGCAGTCCCGAACCCGGAAGGAGAAGCTGTCGGGGCCCTCGTAGCCCGGTTCGGGCGTGTAGGTGAGGGACGGCGGCGTGCCGCTCAGCGTCCCGTGCTGCGGGGGCGTGACGAGGGTCCAGCTCAACGTCTGCCCCACATCCGGGTCGGTCCCGACGAGGGTGATGGCCACGGGCGTGCCGCGGAGCGTGGAGACCGTCTGGGACTGCGCCGTGGGCACGGTATTGGGGAGCACCGTCACCATGCGCCCACCCGGAATGGCATTGGCGAAGACGGACAGGGCGTACGTCCCCGGCGGGACGTCGGCCGGGACGGTCACCGTCGCGCTCGTGGCGGACATGTCCGTCGCGGGAAGCGTCCAGAGTCGTCCCCCCTCGGCGCCCCGCAGGCGCACCAGGGGGAAGTCCGTCGGGGAGTTGCTGAAGGAGCCACTGCTCGCGCCCGAGATACCCCGGAAGCCCTGGCCCTGGAGGACGCTCGGACAGGCGAGGAAGAGGACGTCCGGCTGACTCACCACCGGGCGCCACGCGGGCTGTGCGCCGGTGTCCTCGTACAGCTCGGCTCCCGTCGCGGCCGAGCCGCCCGCGAGGAGCACCTCGCCCGAGGGCAGGGCGGCCGCGACGAGCCCTCCGCTCGAAGCCGGAGCACTGACGGAGGTCCAGTCATGGAGGGTGGGGTCATAGACCTCCGCCGAGGTGGAGGTTGTGCCCGGCGCGCTCAGGCCGCCCGCGACCAGGACCTTGCCCGAGGGCGCGAGCGTCGCGGTGTGGTACCCGTGCGCCTGGGAGAGCGCGGGCCCAGCGGCCCACGTGTTGGTGGCGGCGTCATACAGCTCCGTGGACGTGCGGCCCACGGCGCCCGAGAGCCCTCCCGCCGCCAGGAGCTGGCCGGAGGGCAGCGGCGTCAACGTGAGGCCTTCGCGGCCCTGGGCCAGCCCCGCGGCGGGGGCCCAGGTATTGCTGGCCGGGTCGTACACCTCCGCCGAGGCGAGCGCCGCGCCCGCGCCGTTGCGTCCCCCGGCGACGAGCACCCGGCCATTGGGAAGCAGCGCGGCGGCATGCGCGGACCGGACCGTGGCCAGGGAGCCCGCCGGGGTCCACGCGTTGGCGGCGGGGTCATACAGCTCCGCCGTCCCGAGCACCGTGGTGTCGCGCTGCCCGCCCACGACGAGCACCCGGCCGTCCGTGAGGAGCGTGGCGGTGTGGAAGTGCCGGCACTGGCGAGCGGCGCGGTCGGGCTCCAGGCATTGGTGGCCGCATCGTAGCGCTCGGTCGAACCCACCGAGCTGCCCCCGCTCAGGCCGCCAACCACGAGCACCGAGCCCGAGTGCAGCAGCGTCGCCGTGGCGCGCTCACGCGGAAGGGAGAGGGCCGCCGCGGACGTCCAGGTGTTGGCCGCCCGATCATAGAGCTGCGCCGAGGCCAGCGACGCGCCTCCGCTGTCGCGGCCTCCCGCGACGAGGACGCGGCCGGAGGGCAGCAGGGCCACCAGCGGATCCACCCGGGCGCCACCGGCGCGCCGGCCGGGGTCCACCCGTTGACGCCCGGGTCATACAGCTCCGTGCTCGCGAGGGTGGCGGAGCCCGCCGCGTCGTAGCCACCCACGACCAGCACCTTGCCGGACGGCAGCAGCGTCGCGGTGTGGCCCGCCCGCCCGTCCGCCATGGTGCCCCCGGGGGACCACTGGCCGGTGGCGGGATCATAGAGTTCCGAGAGCGGAGTCTGGCCGATGCCGGCGCCGGTCACCAGCACCTTGCCATCGGGCAGTAGCGTGGCCGTATGGCGCGAGCGCGTGAGGGCCATGTCGTTCGTGGCGGTCCACGTGTTCGCCACCGGATCGTACAGCTCCGCGTCGGACAGGACGAGTCCGCCGGCGCCCGCGCCACCGGTGATCAGCACGCGGCCATCGGGCAGCAACGTGCTGGTGAAGAAGTATCGCGGCACGTTGGGCGGCGCGACGGCGGACCAGGTGCCGGTCGCGGGATCATAGAGGTCCGCGCCGGGGACCTCACTGCCCTGGTTGTAGCCACTCACGGCGAGAACCCTGCCGTCCTTGAGTCGCGTGGCGGAGTGCGACCCCCGGCTCAGCGTCATGCTGCCGGTGGGAGTGAACGTGTTGGTGACGGGATCGTACAGGTCGGCGGAGGTGAGTTGGATTCCCGCGCGATTCGAGCCACCGGCGACCAGCACCTGCCCCGACTCCAGGAGGGTGACGCTGGGCAGCGCGCGGTCATCCGACAGGTCGCCCGTGTCCGTCCACGTGCCCGTGACGGGGTCATGGAGGCGACCCGTCCGGGAGGACTCCGTCAGCACGAGCACCTTGCCATTGGGGAGCAGCACGGCCTGCGTGATGTTGCCCTGGATGCCGGGATCTCCCGCGGAGGTCCACGTATCGGTGGCCGGGTCGTAGAGCTCCGCGCTGGAGATGGGGCCCGAGCTGTCGGTGCCATTGATGATCAGGAGCTTGCCGGAGCCGAGCAGGACGGCGGCATGCTGCGAGCTTGGCCTGTCCATGGGCGCGGTGGAGGACCAGCCGGGGGCCACGGCCATGGGCGCGATGATGGAGGCCACGGCGTCGTCGTTGGCGGGCGACGAGGCTTCCTTCGCGCAGGACAGCAGGAGCGCGCTCCCCACGAACACCAGCACCCTGCTCCAGACATCGCGAGATAACAGCATCACGGGAACTCCAATACGAGAGGACCGTCCGGTCTTATACACTCGACGGAGGCCGCCACGATTGTTAACTCGACCCGCGGGGATGGATTCTCCCTGCCCCGACCCGGCCCCTCGGGGGCGTGAGGTCTCCGGCTGATGCGGGCGGCCCACCACCCCTCCACGGCGCATCCATCCCTCCTCTACTCTTACATCCCTCCTGTACTCATGGGGCTGGGGTCACCCCCGTGTCCAACGAGATACGGCAAACACATATCAATCCATGCCACGGCCCATGTCACGGCCGTGGGTACGCACGGTGCTGGTGGGCGCCCGGCCTCTTCCGTTCTCGAGGGCATTCGCCATGCGCTCGACGGAGTGGTGCGGCGGGGGGTGGAGCCGGCCGGAGCCGCGCGCGGCGCCTCGTCTGGCGGGTAACGGCTTCCCCTCTCTTGACACGAGGCTCGATGCTCATATTATGAGCGTAATATGAACGCCCGCCGCGGCGGCGCTGCCTTCATGTCAGGGAGACGGAAATGCCATTGTGGAAAATCTATCACCCGGTGGGTGCATTCACCGGCGAGGACAAGCAGGCTCTCTCCAAGAAGATCACGGAGATCTATTCGCCGGTCCTGCCCAGGTTCTATGTCGGGGTGATCTTCCAGGAGATCGCCGCGGACTCGTTTTATATTGGCGGAGAGCCGACGAAGAACTTCGTCAGGATTCATGCGGATCATATTGCCCGCACGCTGAATTCAGATGAGGCCAAGGCGAGATTCCTCGCCCGGGTCGATGCCGCTCTCGCTCCATTCATCAAGGACCGAGGCTTCGATTGGGAGTTCCACGTCGACGAGACGCCCTTCGATCTCTGGACGGTCCAGGGCTTTCGGCCGCCTCGCCCGGGAACGGAAGACGAGAAGCGGTGGATCGCGGAGAACAAGCCCTCACCCAGGACCCATGCTTGAGGCAGGTCGCTGGGTTGCGGATGCGAAGGAACAATCGCGCGGAAAGGAATCGTGATCATGGGTAGGGAAAAAGGCCTGGCGGTCGTCACCGGAGCTTCTTCGGGTATTGGTGCCACCTATGCCGCGCGGCTGGCGGCGCGTGGCTACTCGCTCTTGCTGGTCGCGCGTCGGCCCGACCGCCTCGCCAGCCTCGAGGAGGAATTGTCTCGCGCGCACCGGGTAGACGTGGAGACGCTCGTCGCGGATCTCGAGCGTCCCTCGGAGCTGTCGGCCGTCGAGGCGCGCGTCGCGTCCGACGACGTCGCCTTCCTCGTCAACAACGCCGGCGCGGGCGGTCTGGGCCGAAGCGCCGACATGACCGCCGATCAGCTCGAGCGCATCATCAAGTTGAACGTCACCGCCCTCACGCGCCTCTCACACGCGGCGCTGTCGGTCTTCCGAAAGCGCGACGCGGGCGCGCTGGTGAACATCGGCTCGGTCATGGCGCATTCGCCGTCGGCCAGTGGCGCCGCCTACAGCGGCTCGAAGGCCTATGTGCTGAACTTCACCCGGTCCTTGCAGTTGGAGTACGCGGACAAGCCGATCCGGATTCAACTCGTCATGCCCGGACCGATCCGCACCGAGTTCTTCTCGTCACAAGGCATGAGCGACGCGGTCTTTCCGAACGAGGCCTATCTCACCGCTGAACAGCTCGTGGATGCCGCGCTCGCCGGGCTCGATGCGGGGGAGGGCGTGACCGTGCCGTCCGTGCTCGACGTGGGGACCTGGAACGCGTTGGAGGCGGCACGCGTCGGGTTCATGAAGGCGACGATGTCGGGCAAGGTCGCGCCGCGCTATCACGGGTAGGCTCGCGCGGGTATGGTGGTGCCCGCCATGACGGATACCCTCCTCGACCCGACCGCGCTTCCGCTGCAGCCGACCGCGCCCGGCTCCAGCGTGCGGCGCTTCACCAAGACGTTCCCCACGCAGCTCCCGCCCGAGGTGCTCTGGACGGAATTCACGCGCACCCTGTCGGACTCGCGCGAGGGCGTGCTGTGGGCGAACGACATCTCCTGGATACACGCCTTGAACGGCCCCCTGAGGGAGGGCACGGTCCTCGCCGAGCGCATGGAGCCCACGGGCACCGTGTTGCACTACCGCCTGATGGAGTTCTCCCCCCCGAAGCAGCTTCGGTACGCCTCGCTCCAGGGCCATCCCCTGGCGGCGAGCGCCACGGTCTCCATCGAGGCGTCCGAGGGGAAGGCCGGGCTGCTCTGGCAGGGCGAGTATTTCGGTTCCGAGGCCCAGTTGCTGGGGTTGGACCGCGTCCACGCGGCGTTCTTCTCGCGGTTCGCCGCGCGGCTCCAGCAGTTGGAAGCCTCGAGGTGAGTCAGCTCGTCGAGGGCCGCAGCTCCCGGCGGAGGATCTTCCCCACGTTGCTCTTGGGCAGCTCCGCGCGGAACTCGATGGACTTGGGCCGCTTGTAGCCGGTGAGCTGCTCGCGGCAGAAGTCGAGCACCTGGGCCTCGGTGAGGGCCGGGTCCTTCTTCACCACGAAGAGCTTCACCGCCTCGCCCGAGTGCGCGTCGGGCACGCCCACGGCCGCCACCTCCAGGACTCCGGGGTGCGCGGCGACCACGCCCTCGACCTCGTTGGGGTAGACGTTGAAGCCCGACACGAGGATCATGTCCTTCTTGCGGTCCACGATGCGCAGGAAGCCGCGCTCGTCCCGGACGGCGATGTCGCCGGTTTTGAGGAAGCCATCGGGCGTCATGACCCGGGCCGTCTCTTCCGGGCGGTTCCAGTAGCCAGCCATCACCTGGGGGCCCCGGACGCAGAGCTCCCCGGGCTCTCCGAGCGGTACGTCCCGTCCCTCGTCATCGCGCAGGGAAACCTCGGTGGAGGGCAGGGGCAGACCGATGCCGCCGGAGTACTCCGTGTTGGTGAGCGGGTTGCAGGTCACCCCGGAGAGCCTCCGTCAGGCCGTAGCTCTCGAGGAGCGGCACGCCCGTCAGGGAGAACCACTTCTCCGCGACGACCCGCTGCGCCGCCGCGCCACCGCAAGTGGCGACCATCAGTTGGGAGAGATCGAGCTTGCCGAGGTCGGGGTGGTGGACGAGCGCGTTGAAGAAGGTGTTGACCCCCGGCAGGGCATGGATGGGCCGCTGGGACAGGGTCTGGATGAAGCCGGTGAGGTCCCGCGGGTTGGGGATGAGGATGTTCATCGCGCCCACGTGCATGCCCAGCAGCGCGCAATTGTTGAGCGCGTAGATGTGGTAGAGCGGCAGCACGCAGACGAAGGTGAGGGGTTGGCCCTGGCTCTTGCGCAGGACGGGCTGCAGCCAGGCCTCGGTCTGCAACATGCTGGCGACCAGGTTGCGGTGCAGCAGCATGGCGCCCTTGACCACGCCGGTGGTGCCCCCCGTGTATTGGAGGAAGGCGATGTCGTCGGGCGCCACGGTGATGGGAGCGAGCGGCAGCGTCTGGCCCTCGGCCAGCACGCGCTCGAACGGGGTCGCCTGGGGCAGGGCAGGGGCGGTGCCCGGCGGGCCCGCGGCGATCGTCACCACGTGCTTCAAGGCGGTGTTCTCCAGGATCTTCTGGAGGGTGGGGGCGAAGGTCTCCAGGAGGAAGAGGGCCACGGCCCCGCTGTCCTTGAGCTGGTACTCCAGCTCGCGCGGGGTGTAGAGCGGGTTGACGTTCACCACGGTGCAGCCCGCGCGCAGGATGGCGGCGACACAGATCGGGTACTGCAACAGGTTGGGCATCATGATGGCCACGGCCGAGCCGCGCGCGACTCCCCGGGCCTGCAACCACGCCGCCACCTGGCGCGACAGGGCATCGAGCTCGCGGTAGGTGATGGACCGGCCCATGCTCTCGAACGCCGGGCGATCGGCGAACGTGCGGAACGACTCGTCCATGAGATGGGCGAGCGAGGCGTAGCGCGAGCCATCGATCTCGGTCGGAACGCCCGGGGGTAGTACTTGAGCCAGCTCTTCTCCATGCGTGTCGCCTCGTCGATCCTGGGTGCCGGCCCCGGATGATAGCCGTGCCCGACCACCTTGTGGATCGTCGCGTGGCCCCACGGCCGAAGAGGCTCGGCTCATGCACCTTCACGCAGGTCGGTGGAGGCCGCGAAGTCCTTCTGGGGCTCGATGTCCGCCAGCCGTTCCCTGAGCGCCTTCACGAGCGCCGCGTACGCGTCGCCGCCGAGGACCAGGCGCTTGGGCGCGGGATGCTGATCGACACTCGCGATCATGAGCTGGGCCATCCTGGCGGCGTCGCCCTTGGGTAGGAGCGACGTGTCCTCGAGGAGCGCGTGGACCCTGCCCACGGGCGTGCCCTCGTAGACGGCCATCTTCGCGCCGACCCTCGCGCTGCCGAAGCGGAACTTCGTTCGCGCGCCGCCCGGCTCGACGATCGTGACGCCGATGTTGAACGGCGCGAGCTCCTGCATCATCGACTCGACGAAGCCTTCGATGCCCCACTTGCTCGCGTGGTAGAGCGACCCCCCGGCGCTGGCCGCCTGTCCGCCGTACGTCGAGATCTGGAGGATTCGCCCACCCCCTTGCGCGCGCAGGTGCGGAGTGGCGGCGCGAATGACCTGGATGGAGCCGAGCAGGTTGGTGTTGAGCTGGTGGACGATCTGCTCGTCCGTGAGCGCCTCGGCGGCGCCAAAGAGGCCGTAGCCGGCGTTGTTGACGACCACGTCCACTCGCCCGAGTTCGGCGAACGCCCGGTTCACCACCTGCTTGATGGCGGGGGAGGAAGGCGACGCTCAGCAAGCGCGTTCAGGAGCTCGAGGCGCGCCTTGGCGTGCCGCTGCTCGTGCGGACCACGCGCTCGCTGCGACTGACCGACGAGGGCCGCGCCTATTTCGAGCATGCGTCACGCGCACTCGCCTCGGTGCGGGACGCCGAGGCCGTGGTCCTCTCCGCGAAGGCCGAGCCGCGCGGCGTCTTGCGTGTCACGACCTCGGCGGCGCTGGCGGCCCTGGTGATGGACAGCGTGGTGGCGGACTATCTCGCCGGGCATGCGCGGGTGCGCGTCGAGCTCCACGTGTCGGAGCATCGAGGAGATCTCGTCCGCGAGGGCTTCGACCTGGCCGTGTGGGCGGGCGCGCTCGAGGACTCATCGCTGATCGCGCGGAGGCTCGGCGTGGCCGACGGGGGTTACTACGCCAGCCCGCGCTATCTCGCGCGGAGACCCGAGCCGAAGTCGCCAGAGGAGGTCGCGGCGCACGACACGATCGCGGTCCCCAAGGGGGATGCGCCCATGGACTGGACCTTCGTCGTCGCGGGAAGGCCCAAGCGAGTCACGTTGCGCCCCCGCCTGGTCGTGTCCGACCTGGCGCTCGCGGCGCGGGCCGCGGCCGCGGGGATGGGGATCGTCCGTGCTCCGTATTCGGTCGTGGAGCCGTATGTCGCCAAGAAGCAGCTCGTGGCCATCCTGCGAGAGTCGACACCGCCTGGGCTCGAGGTGCATGCCGTCTTCCCCGCCGGCGGTGCACTCGTGCCGAAGACGCGCGTGTTCGTGGAGCTGCTCCGGGCGTGGTTCGAGGCTGAGCGCGATACCCGCGGGTTTGACCAGTAAGAGACGGCGCACAGGCCCATCTGGACGGATGGCCAACCCCCTTCCTTCCTGCTCCATTGCCGTGTCTTCAAGTCGCGCGGGGGGGGTTCATGAAAAGGGCATTCATTCCATGGATGTTGGCGTTCACCGTGGCGCTGCTGGCGGGCTGCTCGGTCTCTTCCTCCGAAACCGGCTCGGCGCGGTTCGCCGTCTCCGTGCCCCAAGCCCTCTCCTCGGAGATCGCCCGCGTCTCCGTCACTTCCAGCGCCTCGGACATTCCCTCCGTGACCGTGGAGCTGGCACCCACCCGGGGCATCTGGGGCGGTACCCTCGGCAACATCCCCGCGGGCACCCATCGCTCCTTCCTGGCACGGGCCTTCGACGCTTCGGGCATCCTGCTCTTCCAGGGCGCTGCTTCCGGCGTCACCCTCGCTGAAAACCAGACGACCCTCGTCGTCATCATCCTCCAGGAAGTCAATCCTCCTCCCGCCTTCGACAACGAGGCCCCGCTCATTGACTTCCTGGAGGCTCCGCCATCTCCGTGCCCGTCGGCGGCTCTCTTTCCCTGGTGGCCTCGGCCCATGATCCCAACTCGGGCGATACCCTCTCCTATGACTGGACGGCCACCTCGGGCTCCTTCTCTTCACCCTCCAATTCCTCCACTTCGTGGACGGCGCCTGCCTCCACTGGCATTGAGACCCTCACCCTCACCGTGACGGACTCCCGTGGCCTGTCCGCTCGCGTTGTCCTGGCCATCCAGGTCTCCCTCAACGGTGGAACGGGAGAGGCTCAGCTTTCCATCACCTTCAACAGCTCTCCTCGGGTGGCCTCCCTCACGGCCTCTCCCACGCGGCTTCCCGTCGGGCAGACGACCTCTGTCTCCGTCTCCGCCTCCGACCCGGATGGCGACAGCCTCTCCTACGCGTGGAGCGCCTCCTGCGCCGGCTCCTGGAGCAACGCCTCCTCCAGCTCCGCTCGATTCACCCCCTCGCTCCTGCCCGCCGGCGCCTGCAACAACTGCCGCCTGACTGTCTCGGTCTCGGACGGACACGGCGGGCTGAACACCGGCACCGTCGCCCTGTGCATCAGCAACACGCATCCTTCCCACCCGTTCCCTCCCGACATCCTCCGGACCTACCGCTCCTCGGACTCCGCCACCCCGGGCCGGTGCTCACCTATGAAGTGGTTGCCAGCGATCCGCAGGGCTCGGACCTCTCCTTCTACTGGGAGGCTCGACAGGCGTGCTGGACCCGCCGAGCCACGACGCCTCGCGCAGCCGCGTCACCTGGACAGCCCCCTCCTGTGTCAGCGACAGCGCGCCCCCTTCCATCACCGTCACCGTCGTCAATGACTTCTCTCGGGTCGCGACTCGAAGCTTCGCGGTGACGGGGCTGCCAGTCTGTCCTCCCCCCGTGGGCAGTTGGGCCCGGACGGGCTCCATGGTCCAACCCCGCCGCGCCCACAGGGCGACGGTGCTGTCCGATGGCAAGGTCCTCGTCAGCGGGGGAGTGCTCGAGGAATACGAGGTGGATGCATACTCCTACAAGACGGCGGAGGTGTACGACCCGGCCACGGGCACCGGCGCCTGACCGGTTCCATGGCGGACGAGCGCGCCTATCACACGTTGACGCCGCTGCCCGATGGCAAGGTACTCGTCGTGGGGGGAACCGGTCTCGACGCGGTGGAAGGAACGGTCGGCGGGGTGGAGACAGCGGAGGTGTACGACCCGGCCACGGGCGTCTGGAGCCCTACCGGTTCCATGGCGGAAGAGCGCACCCACCACACGGCGACGCCGCTGCCCGACGGCAAGGTGCTCGTCGTGGGAGGCGGCAACCGCCCGACCGCGGAGCTGTATGACCCGGCCACGGGCACCTGGAGCGCTACTGGCTCCATGGCCTCACCTCGCTACGATCACACGGCGACGCTGCTGCCCGACGGCAAGGTGCTCGTCGCCGGGGGATGGAGCGGTACAAGCTTTCTCGCGACGGCGGAGGTGTATGACCCGGCCACGGGCACCTGGAGCGCCACCGGCTCCATGGCCTCATCCCGCGACGGCCACACGGCGACACCGCTGTCCGACGGCAAGGTGCTCGTCGTGGGGGGCCGCAACCGCCCGACCGCGGAGCTGTATGACCCGGCCACGGGCACCTGGAGCGAGACCGGCTCCATGGCCGAAGCGCACTTCACCCACACGGCGACGCGGCTGCCCGACGGCGGGGTGCTCATCGTGGGGGGATTCGGCGGCATCGAGGCGTCCCAGGTGACGGCGGAGGTGTACGACCCGGCCACGGGCACTGGCGCCTCGCCGCCCCCATGCTCATCGCTCGCCAGAACCTCGCGGCGGTGCTGCTGCCCGACGGCAAGGTCCTCATCGTGGGGGGACATATCGTCGATGGCGATATTCAACTCGCGTCGGCGGAGCTGTTCACGCCCTGAAGCTCGGGAAGTTCGTTCCATATATTGGCCCCATGGGAGCGGAACGCCGGAGCTGTGCCCGCCGGCGTGTCCCCGCCCAGGAGCCCGCCATGCTCGCCCTCCCGATTCTCGTCCTCCTCGCCGCGACGCCCGCCCCGTCCTCCCTCCGGGAGTCCCTCCAGGAGCGCATCTCCCAGGTGAAGGGCGCATCCGTGGCGCTCGCCTACCAACGCCTCGGAGGCGCCCCGGACGCCCTCTACCTGGAGGCGGATCGCTCCTTCCACGCCGCCAGCACCATGAAGGTGCCGGTGATGATCGAGGTCTTCCGTCAGGTGGACGCCGGCACCCTGTCCCTGGAGGAGCCCGTGACACTCACCTCCCGGTTCGCCTCCATCGTGGACGGCTCGCCCTATGTGCTCGACGCGAAGGACGACGAGGACGCCGCCCTCCACGAGCGGCTCGGACAACCCGTGCCGTTGCGCGAGCTGGTGGAGCGGATGATCACCCGCTCGAGCAACCTGGCCACCAACCTGGTCCTCTCCCGGGTGGACGCCCGGCGCGTGACGAAGACCCTGCGCGCCCTGGGGGCCCGGCGGATGACGGTCCTGCGCGGCGTGGAGGACGGCAAGGCCCACGCCCGGGGCCTGAACAACACCGCGACGGCGCGGGATCTCGCCTCGCTGCTGTCCGCCCTCGAGCGGGGCAGGGTGGCCTCTCCTGCCTCCACCCGCGCCATGCGCTCCATCCTCCTGGCCCAGGAACTCAACCGGGAGATCCCCGCCGGACTCCCGCCGGGCACGCCCGTGGCGCACAAGACCGGGCAGATCTCCGGCGTCCTCCATGATGCCGCCATCGTCTACCCCCGGGCCATCCCCCCTACGTCCTCGTGGTGCTCACCCGCGGCATCCCCGATGAGTCGGTGGCGCGCTCGCTCATCGTGGAGCTTTCCCGCCGGTGTACGCGCACGCGACGCGTTGACATCCCTCGCCGGAAGCGGCCGCCGGATGGTATGGGCGCACGCCCTTCTCTCGGAGGATGATCTCCTTGCGCCCACTGTTCCTTTCCCTCGTCCTGCTCGTCACGGGTTGCGCGACGGCCCCCCGGGCCAAGAGCGCCTCGGAGCGCCTCGCGGAACTCAAACGCGAGCGTCAGGGAGCCCCGGCTCCCGCCGTGCCGGAGGCTCCTGCTTCGGAGGAGCCTCCCGCGCAGTCCGCTCCCCCCACGCCTCCCGAGGCTCCGGTGCCACCCGTCGCCGAGGCACCCCAGCCTCCCGCTCCCCCCGAACCTCCACCCATGGAGCCCGCGGCACCCGCCGCACCGGAGGCCCCCCGGCACCTACCGCTCCCGTGTCTCCCTCCGCACCCATCCAGGGGAACGGTCCGCACAAGGGCGCACTGGGCCTGCATGGCTCCCTGGTCGGCTCGGTGACCGGGACGGGCACGGGTTCCGTCTCGACGGTGGGCGTGCGCTATTTCGTCGAGGACTGGATAGGGCTCAACCTGGAGGCAGGCTTCTCCATCGGCGCGGCGGAGCAGGCGACGGTGTCCGGTCTGGGATTGGGCGTGGGGGTGAACCTCTATGGCGACAGCCCGGACGCCGCGCTGCGGCCCTACTTCACGACCGGCCTGGGGTTCACCAGCGTGACGGCCGGCAGGACCGGACTCCTCAGCGTGGCCGTCTCGGCGGGAGGAGGACTGGAGTACTGGGTCCTCCCCCGGCTCTCGGTGAATGCGAGCCTCCTGCTCAACCTCGCCGCGGTCCCGGAGGCCGACACCTTCGCCCTGGCGACGGTCCGTCCGGGACTCGGCGTGACGCTCTACACCCCCTGACTCAGGGCGCCGCGGCCGTGGTGAAGGTGCGGGTCTCGGAGGTGCTGACGGAGAGGTCCCCCGTGCTCTGCTCGAAAGGATTGCCCTGCTCGAACAGCCCGACCAGGGCGTCCAGGGAGGTCGCGGGGCCAAAGCCCAGGACCTGCCAGGTGAACTCGGTGTTGGCGGGCAGGTCGATGCCGAACGCGCTCAGATCCGGCGGCGTGGCCTGGGTCCCGCTCGTGTAGATCGTCACCGTGTAGGGCGTCTGGTTTTCGCTCTTGTCCTCCTGGAGCATGAGCACATGCACGCCGTTGACGAACGGCGACCAGGAGAACCCGGTGGTCCGCGTCACGTCCTTCGCCGCGTCCGCGGGCTGGGCCGGACGCGCGGGTGCCTGGATTTCTATCGAGGCGTTGGTGGTACCAGCGGTCAATCCCCGCTTGAAGAGGAGCGTACCGATCTCTCCCTCCGCGCTGCGTGGGCTGGCGACCGCGAAAATCGAGAAGGTGGCCTGGGGAATCTGGGGCACCACGTAGTCGAACGTGCCCGAGGAGACAGACGCGAGGCCCAAGCTGATCTCGGAGCCCGGCTTGAAGGCGAGGCTCAAGGTGCTCAACGAGAGGGCGTATCCCTCCGGCACGGTGAAGGTGCCCGCGAGTCTGGAGTTCGTCACGGGACTCAGGGCGATGTCCTGCGCGGGGAGCGTGGCGTCCTTGGAGACGGTCACGTTGTCGCGCTGACCGAAGGCCAGATAGCTCGTGCGAAGAGAGACGGGATTACTCCTCTCCGATTGGAGGGCGTAGATCGTGCCCGAGACCGAGGTGGCACCGCTCCAGTCCACGTTCAGCGAGTAGGTCCCCGAGGGCTCCACGGAACCAGACCCCTCGCCGCCCGTCGAAGCGAACAGCAGGCTGGTCGTGGTGATGGCTGAAGACGGCTGTTCACCGGTGACGGTCCCTTCCACGGTGGCCCGGTGTTCGGGGTCGGGTTGATCGGCATCCAAGTCGAGTACGAGGGGAACCGTGAGGGTCTCGAGCGTCAGCCCCTTGAAGACGGTCGCGACCCGGCGCTCCTTGTCGGCCACGATGACATCGTAGGGAGGCGTCACGTCCGAGATGCTGAAGGCGCCGGAGCCGTCCACGGCCACCGGCTGTCTGCCATTACCCGGAATGAGGATCGAGGCCTTCGAGACGGCCTGGAGCGAGTCGCCGAGCACCTTTCCCGTGACGGTGATGGTGGTGGGAGCAGGACTGGGGCACGCGGACAGCACCAGCGCGGCACAGCAACTCCAGACAAAAGAGGCTTTCTTCATCGTGGGTGTTCTCCCTGGGGTGTAGTGGACAGGCGCGGGGATGGACAGCCGCGCCTGGACGAGGATCGGGCTGATGTATTCAACCCTATTTCACGGTGCGTGAACATGGTCTATCTGCGTGCGATGCCGCCTCCGGTCGTCACCGTCCTGCTGCCCGCCCGAAACGCCGAGCGCACCGTGGCCCGCGCGGTGACGAGTCTCCTCGACGGCACGCTGAGGAACATCCGGGTGCTGGCGGTGGACGACGGCTCGAAGGACGGGACGCGCGAGGTGCTCGAGCATCTGGCGGCGCGTGATGCGCGGGTGGAGGTGCTGGACGGGGGAGGGCGCGGACTGGTGGCGGCGCTCAACCTCGCGCTCGCGCGGGCCGCCTCGCCCTATGTGGCGCGCATGGACGCGGATGATGAGTCGCTGCCCCGGCGGCTGGAGGCGAGTGTCGCGGCCCTGGAGGCGGATCCTCGCCTGGGCGGCGTGGGCACCGGTGTGGAGCTCTTCCGCGAGGATCAGCCGGTGAGCCCCTCGATGAGGGACTACGCGGCGTGGCTCAACGGGCTCACCTCGGTCGAGCGGTTGCACCGCGAGCGCTTCGTGGAGAGTCCCATCTGCCATCCCTCGGTGTGCCTGCGGCGGGAGGCGGTGGTGGCCGCGGGAGGGTGGGCGCACGGGGACTTCCCGGAGGACTACGAGTTGTGGCTGAGGCTCATTGATCGGGGCCACGGGATGTGCAACCTGCCCGAGGTGTTGTTTCGCTGGCGGGACAGCGCGGAGCGGCTGACGCGCACGGATCCGAGGTACGCGCACAAGCGCTTCATCTGGGTGAAGGCACGCTACCGGCGCGCAGCCGCGAGGTGGCGGGGCGTCCGCTGACGGTGTGGGGCACGGGCCCGGGAGGACTCATTCTCACGCGCTTCCTGCTCGCCGAGGGCGCCCGGGTGGCACGCTTCATCGATGTGCACCCGCGCAAGGTGGGCACGCGCATCCACGGGATTCCGGTGGATCGGCCCGAGTCCCTGGGAGGACCACCGGAGGACACGCACCTCATCGCGGCGGTGGGCGTGCGCGGCATCCGCGATGAGATCCGAGCCACCCTCGGCGCGCTCGGCTGGCTCGAGGGCGTGCACTTCACCTGCGCGGCATGAGGTTTTGACTTCAATATGCGTCTTGCGAACTCGGGTCGTTCCAGAGTGCGGAGTTCCCATCGGTTGAACGCGCTGGTGCTCCTGCTGCTTCTCACGGGATGTGCCGCGCAACCCTTCATGGGAGGCGCTCCGTGGCATGGGCAGGACGGAGCGTGGGCCGGGCAACAAATTGTCGACGTCGATTTCGAGTTGCCTACGCCCCAACGAGCAGAGGAGTTGCGCCAGAGAGGCGTGCAACTGCCCCGGCTCTCCACGGAAGCAGCCCACCCACGAGCGCATCGAGACTTCGTTGAGCACCGTGTGACAGCGGTGGGCTTTGGTCTCACGGTGGGCGGGTACCTTCTCTACTGCGAGGGGTTGCCTCTGCCCGTGCTGGTTCCGGAGTCTCATGTCGCTCTGGGACTCACGAACACGGAGCCGCTCAATCCGTCCATCTACCCGGACCGGGACACGGCCCTGACGGACATGGCGGCCAGTGCCTCCGGCTCGGGGCAGGCGAGGTACGCCTACTACCGTGGAGCAGGAGGGGCGCTCATCGTGCCCACCCTCTTTCTCCGGCCACGACTCCCCGCGTTGCCCGGTTGATGCTCGAGGTGCGTGAGCACCTGGGTGAAACAGTCCAGCGTGAACTCAAGGTGACGGTGCTGACCCTGACGGGGACCAGGGTTCTGCAAGGAGTCTTCTCGCGCGTGGTGCGGATGGGCTCGGAATCCGCCCTCCGTCCGTCCGCGCGGAAGGAGGTAGTCGGGGGCGAGGCGACGGCGTCGCGAACACCAGTGACGCGAGCCACCGCACCCGCTCCAGAAACGGCTCCCGCGTCAGCGGCGCCCGCGCCTACGACTGTGACGGCGACGGGCACACCCGCGCCATCGCGGGGATTGGTCCAGGCGCTTGCTGGCAACAACCCGACGCCACCCATGGCTCCGGGCTCGCGCCTACCACAGGATGTCGCGATCAGCCCAAAGGCGCCCAGGTTTCGCAAGCTGAACCGTCCCATCGGTCCTAGCCCAAGCCAGAACGCACAGCTTCAGGTGGACATCGAATACCTGCAGAACATAGGCGCCAGGAACATCCGGGTGAACCAGCAGCAAATCACGGTGAACAACGCCCAACGTGTAGGAGTCAATCGACCAGACTTGCAGTTCGACTATAAGGGCCGCCGCTACCAAGTAGAGTACGACACGCCCGTGTCGGGCCGTGGCGCTGGCCACCAATTGCGCACCACGTCCAACGACCCCAACGCGGAGATCATCCTCCTCATCGTGCCCTGACCGGGCGAGGGTACTGATGACCGAGAACATGAAGGGACTGCTGCTGGAGGATCGCTGGGCTCCCCTCACGTCAGAGATGGGATTCCTGGAGACCGGTGCGGAGCACGCCGCGCGTGCCTTCGCGGCGTGGCATGCAGGGCTGCAAGCGCCGCGCGGCATCACCGTGGAGGTGCGTCCGGTATCAGGCCCCCTGGAGCAGGCCCTCTCCACGCTGCTGCCCATCACCACTCCAGAGGTGCAACGACAACTCTTCATGCCGACACGCAGCCCCTGGACGGCGTATCTCGAGAACGGGTGGGATGGGACCGATGCTTCGAGCGCCATGTCCTACATGGCCCGGACGCTGGGCTGCCGGGGCCTGCGTGTGGTCGCCGTGCCCAACACCATTCGGAAGGACAAGGGCCGCTTTGGTGCCGTGATGCTCGAGGTGTACGGCCCGCATCGGACGGAGTGGCTCAATTACGTGCGGGTCGTCAGCGCGTCCAATGACGGGGGCGAGTGGGTCTTCGACCAGTCGGGTGAGCCCTTTCCCTTCGAGAAGGTGGAGCAATACCAGGCTCGCCGGGTGAAGGACCGGTTCACGTTCGACATGCTCAAGGACTACCTGCGTCACCTGGGGCTGTCGCCCTTCGAGGAGGACTTCTACCTGCCGGAGGGTGCCCCCCGCCTGGTTGGTGGAGAGGAAGGGCCAGTCCTTCCCACCCACGCCGAGTTCACCCTGGCCCAGGCCCGGGAGGAATTCTGACGTGTTCGGGCGGAACTCCCATCGGTTGAACGCGCTGGTGCTCCTGCTGCTTCTCACGGGATGTGCCGCGCAACCCTTCATGGGAGGCGCTCCGTGGCATGGGCAGGACGGAGCGTGGGCCGGGCAACAAATTGTCGACGTCGATTTTGAGTTGCCTACGCCCCAACGAGCAGAGGAGTTGCGCCAGAGAGGCGTGCAACTGCCCCGGCTCTCCACGGAAGCAGCCCACCCACGAGCGCATCGAGACTTCGTTGAGCACCGTGTGACAGCGGTGGGCTTTGGTCTCACGGTGGGCGGGTACCTTCTCTACTGCGAGGGGTTGCCTCTGCCCGTGCTGGTTCCGGAGTCTCATGTCGCTCTGGGACTCACGAGCACGGAGCCGCTCAATCCGTCCATCTACCCGGACCGGGACACGGCCCTGACGGACATGGCGGCCAGTGCCTCCAAGCCGGGGCAGGCGAGGTACGCCTACTACCGTGGAGCGGGAGGGGCGCTCATCGTGCCCACCCTCTTTTCTCCGGCCACGACTCCCCGCGTTGCCTGGTTGATGCTCGAGGTGCGTGAGCACCTGGGTGAAACAGTCCAGCGTGAACTCAAGGTGATGTTGCTGACCCTGACGGGGACCAGGGTTCTGCAGGGAGCCTTCTCGCGCGTGGTGCGGATGGGCTCGGAACCCGCACTCCGTCCGTCCGCAAGGAAGGAGGCACTCGGAGGCGAGGCTCCGGCGTCGCGAACACCGGTGGCACGAGCTGCTGCACCCACGCCAGAAACCGCTCCCGCGTCAGCGGCGCCCGCGCCTACGACGGCGACGGCGACGAGCGCACCCGCGCCATCTCGGGGATTGGTCCAGGCGCTTGCTGGCAACAACCCGACGCCACCCATGGCTCCGGGCTCGCGCCTACCGCAGGATGTCGCGAGCAGCCCAAAGGTGCCCAGGTTGCGTGAGACGATCCGTCCCATCGGCCCCAGCCCAAGCCAGAACGCACAGCTCCAGGCGGACATCGAGTACTTGCGGAACATGGGAGCCACGAATATTCGAGTGAACCAGCAGCAACTGACGGTACGCAGCGCCCAACGCGTAGGAGTCAATCGACCGGACCTGCAGTTCGACTATAGCGGCCGCCGCTACCATGTGGAGTACGACACGCCCATGTCGGGCCGTGGCCCTGGCCACCAGTTGCGCACCACCTCTAACGACCCCAACGCGGAGATCATCCTCCTCATTGTGCCCTGACAGGCGAGGCGTACCTGATGACCGAGAACATGAAAGGACTGCTACTGGATGATCGCTGGGCGCCTGTCACGTCAGAACTGGGATTTCTGGAGACCGGTGCGGAGCACGCCGCTCGCGCCTTCGCGGCGTGGCATGCAGGGCTGCTAGCGCCGCGCGGCATCACCGTGGAGGTGCGTCCGGTGTCAGGCTCCCTGGAGCAGGCCCTCTCCGCCCTGCTACCCATCACCACTCCAGAGGTACAACGGCAACTCTTCATCCCGACACGCAGCCCCTGGACGGCGTATCTCGAGAACGGGTGGGGGGGAACCGATGCTTCGAGCGCCATGTCCTACATGGCCCAAACGCTGGGCTGCCGGGGTCTGCGTGTGGTCGCCGTGCCCAACACCATTCGGAAGGACAAGGGCCGCTTTGGTGCCGTGATGCTCACGATGTACGGCCCACATCGGACGGAGTGGCTCAACTACGTGCGGGTCGTCAGCGCGTCCAATGACGGGGGCCACTGGGTCTTCGACCAGTCCGGCGAGCCCTTTCCCTTCGAGAAGGTGGAGCAGTACCAGGCTCGCCGGGTGAAGGACCGGTTCACGTTCGACATGCTCAAGGACTACCTGCGTCACCTGGGGCTGTCGCCCTTCGAGGAGGACTTCTACCTGCCCGATGGAGCCCCCGCACGGCTGGTGGAGAGGAAGGGGCCGGTCCTTCCCACCCACGCCGAGTTCACCCTGGCCCAGGCCCGGGAGGAGTTCTGACGTGTTCGGGCGGAGTTCCCATCGGTTGAACGCGCTGGTGCTCCTGCTGCTTCTCACGGGATGTGCCGCGCAACCCTTCATGGGAGGCGCTCCGTGGCATGGGCAGGACGGAGCGTGGGTCGGGCAACAAATTGTCGACGTCGATTTTGAGTTGCCTACGCCCCAACGAGCAGAGGAGTTGCGCCAGAGAGGCGTGCAACTGCCCCGGCTCTCCACGGAAGCAGCCCACCCACGAGCGCATCGAGACTTCGTTGAGCACCGTGTGACAGCGGTGGGCTTTGGTCTCACGGTGGGCGGGTACCTTCTCTACTGCGAGGGGTTGCCTCTGCCCGTGCTGGTTCCGGAGTCTCATGTCGCTCTGGGACTCACGAGCACGGAGCCGCTCAATCCATCCATCTACCCGGACCGGGACACGGCCCTGACGGACATGGCGGCCAGTGCCTCCGGCTCGGGGCAGGCGAGGTACGCCTACTACCGTGGAGCGGGAGGGGCGCTCATCGTGCCCACCCTCTTTTCTCCGGCCACGACTCCCCGCATTGCCCGGTTGATGCTCGAGGTGCGTGAGCACCTGGGTGAAACAGTCCAGCGTGAACTCAAGGTGATGTTGCTGACCCTGACGGGGACCAGGGTTCTGCAGGGAGCCTTCTCGCGCGTGGTGCGAATGGCCTCGGAACCCGCACTCCGTCCGTCCGTGCGGAAGGAGGTACTCGGGGGCGAGGCTCCGGCGTCGCGAACACCGGCGACACGAGCCACAGCCCCCGCGCCAGAAACCGCTCGACGCCGCCAGTGGCTCCGGGCTCGCGCCTACCACAGGATGTCGCGATCAGCCCGAGGGTGCCCAGTTTGCGTAAGCCGAACCGTCCCATTGGCCCCAGCCCCAGCCAGAACGCACAACTCCAGGTAGACATCGAGTACCTGGACACCATCGGTGCCACGAATATCCGGGTGAACCAGCAGCAGATTACGGCGCGCGATGCCCAGCGCGTTGGAGTCAATCGACCGGACCTGCAGTTCGACTATAACGGCCGCCGCTACCATGTGGAGTACGACACGCCCGCATCGGGCCGTGGCTCTGGCCACCAGTCGCGCACCACTTCTAACGACCCCAACGCGGAGATCATCCTCCTCATTGTGCCCTGACGGACGAGGCTTACCTGATGACCGAGAACATGAAGGGACTGCTGCTGGAGGATCGCTGGGCGCCTGTCACGTCGGAGATGGGATTCCTGGAGACCGGTGCGGAGCACGCCGCTCACGCCTTCGCGGCGTGGCAGGCAGGACTGCAGGCACCCCGTGGTATCGCCGTGGAGGTTCGCCCGGTTTCAGGCCCCTGGAGAAGGCTCTCTCCACGCTGTTGCCCATCACCCGTCCGGAGACGCAGCGGCATCTCTTCATGCCGACAGGCAGCCCCTGGACGGCATATGTCGAGAACGGGTGGGGGGAACCTATGCTTCGGGCACCATGCGCTATATGGCCCGGACGCTGGGCTGCCGGGGCCTGCGTGTGGTCGCCGTGCCCAACACCATTCGGAAGGACAAGGGCCGCTTTGGTGCCGTGATGCTCGAGGTGTACGGCCCGCATCGGACGGAGTGGCTCAATTACGTGCGGGTCGTCAGCGCGTCCAATGACGGGGGCGAGTGGGTCTTCGACCAGTCGGGCGAGCCCTTTCCCTTCGAGAAGGTGGAGCAATACCAGGCTCGCCGGGTGAAGGACCGGTTCACGTTCGACATGCTCAAGGACTACCTGCGTCACCTGGGGCTGTCGCCCTTCGAGGAGGACTTCTACCTGCCCGATGGAGCCCCCGCCCGGCTGGTGGAGAGGAAGGGGCCGGTCCTTCCCACCCACGCCGAGTTCACCCTGGCCCAGGCCCGGGAGGAGTTCTGACGTGTTCGGATGGTAGGCTCGGGCCCAGGCCCGTTCCCATGCCCTTCAAACGCACCATCCTCGATCAAATCCAACGGCTCGACCCGGAGAAGGATGATCACCGGATCCTCTCCCTGAGCTGGTTCCACGACTTCGTCTGGGACAGCCGCAAGGCGCTGGAGTTCGCCCTGTTCCGCACCTACGCCGTGCCGAGCATCGGCAAGCTGCTCGACTCCACGGGCGAGTTCACCCGCCGCACCCAGAAGCGCTACGACGACACGGATCTGCTCATCGCCGAGTTCCTCGAGTCCGGCTACGACAGCGAGCGGGGCCGCCGCGCCATCCGGCGCATGAACCAGCTCCACCACCGCTTCGACATCTCCAACGACGACTACCTCTACGTCCTCTCCACCTTCGTCCTGGAGCCCATCCGGTGGATGGAGCGCTTCGGCTGGCGGCCCTACACGGACCACGAGCGGCTCGCCGGCTTCCACTTCTTCAAGCAGGTGGGGCGGCGGATGAACATCCGCGGCATCCCCTCCACCCTCGAGGAGCTCCAGCGCATCAACCTCCAGTACGAGCGCGAGCACTTCCGCTACACCGACGAGAGCCGCCGCGTGGGCGAGGCCACCCGCGACCTGTTCCTCGGCTGGTTCCTGCCCAAGCCGCTGCACGGCTACGGCGCTCCCGCGGTGCATGCGCTGATGGATCCCCCACTCCTGCGGGCCTTCGGTTTCCCCGAACCCCCGTCCTGGCTGCGACAGACGGTGATGGGGGCCATGAAGACCCGCGCCCGGCTGCTGCGCCTCATGCCCGAGCGCAAGCGGCCCCACTTCACCACCCAGGTTCCCCATCCCACCTATCCCCACGGCTACCAGATCGAGCAGCTCGGGCCCGAGGGGTTCCACCCCGAGCGAGGAGAATCCATGACGGAGCGCGCCTCCATCCTGGTGGTCGACGATGATCCTCACCTGCGCGAGGTGGTGGGGTTCGCCCTCACGCAGGCGGGCTTCCACATCGAGCAGGCCCGCGATGGCCGCGAGGGTCTGGAGTTCGTGCGCCGCTCGGTGCCCGCGCTCATCGTCCTGGACATCATGATGCCGGAGATGGACGGCCTGGAGATGTGCCGCGAGGTGCGCCGCGCCCACGACTGCCCCATCGTGTTCCTCTCCTCGCGCGATGACGAGGTGGACCGCATCCTCGGCCTGGAGCTGGGCGGCGACGACTACCTCACCAAGCCCTTCAGCCCCGGGAGCTGGTGGCGCGAGTGAAGGCCGTGCTGCGGCGCTCCCGTGCCCTCGCGAGCCCGCCGCCCGCGGCCCCTCGCCGGTGCTCCAGCGCGGCCCCCTGCGCCTGGACATGGACTTGTGGCGCGCCTGGTGGAACGAGCACGAGGTGGTGCTCACCGTCACCGAGTTCCACCTGCTCGCCGCGCTCCTGCGCGCCCCCGGCAAGGCGTTCACCCGCGACGAGTTGATGACCCGCGTCTACGAGGACGTGGTGGTGAGCGATCGGACCATCGACAGCCACGTGCGGCACATCCGGCGCAAGTTCGCCGACGCCGGGGGCGAGGTCATCCAGACGGTGCACGGCCTTGGCTATCGGCTCGCGATCCCCTGACGGCGGGCGCTCCCGCCCGCGCCTGTGGCTGGTGTTCGCGGCGGTGGGCCTGGGCGCCTTCGTGCTCGCGCTGCTCGGCCTCGTGGTCGTGCGCGTCTACGATGATCAGCTCATCCGCCAGACGGAGTCCGAGCTCATCACCCAGGGCGTCGTCGTCGCGGAGCTGTACCGCTCCCGGCTGCGCGAGCGCGTGGAGCCCGGCTATGGGCTGATGGCCTTGTCACCCGGTCCGTCCGTGCCCATCGCGGGCTCCTCGCTGCGGCCCATCTTTCCGTCCTCCGGGCCTCGGACGAGGTGCTGCCCCCCGTGGAGGCACCCCCGCCCCGGTCCATCCTCCCCGCCGAGCCCCATGCCCGCGAGGCCGCCGAGCCCCTCTCCGCGCTGCTCCAGGAGGTGAACCGCTCCACCCTGGCGGGCATCCGCGTGGTGGACCTCCAGGGGGTGGTCGTCGCCAGCTCCGCCTCGGAGTCGGATCTGGGCGCCACCCTCATCGGCCGGCAGGAGGTGCAGGAGGCCCTGCGGGGGGAGTACCGCGCGGTGCTGCGGATGCGCCTGTCCTTCTCCGGCGACGCGCCCCTGGCCTCCGCGAGCCGGGACAACGTCGTGCGGGTGCTGGTGGTGCTGCCCGTGCGGGAGGGGAGCGCATCTGGGGCGCGGTGGTGCTCTCGCGCACGCCGATGACGCTCGCCAAGGCCGTCTACGCGGACCGATGGAACCTCACCGCCATCGGGCTGGTGCTCCTGGGGGTGGTGACGCTCATGTCCCTGGCCGGCGCGGCGCTGGTGGTCCGTCCCGTCCGGGCCCTCGTGCGGCAGACGCGCGACATCGCCACCGGCGCGCCCGAGGGCTTCGCGCCCATCTCCCACCCGGTGGTGCGCGAGCTCGCCGAGCTGTCCGAGTCCCTCGCGGGCATGGCCACCGCGCTCCGGGATCGCAACCAGTACATCCGCTCCTTCGCGGCCAACGTGTCCCACGAGTTCAAGACGCCGCTGGCCGCCATCCAGGGCGCGGTGGAGCTCTTGCGCGACAGCGCCGAGGGCATGTCCGCCGCCCAGCGCGAGCGCTTCCTCTCCAACATCGACGCCGACGCCCGGCGCCTCACCCGGCTGGTGCAGCGGCTGCTGGAGCTCGCGCGCGCGGACTCCCTCGTGGCCCGGCCTCGCGCACGCCCGTCGCCCCGGTGCTCGAGGCGCTCGCCGCCCGGGGCCGCGCCGAGGGGCTCGCGGTGGAGGTGGGCCCCCTGTCTCCGGGCGTCGTCCTGAACCTGCCCACCGAGGTGCTGGAGGATCTCCTCTGGCAGCTCATCACCAACGCGGCCCAGCACGGAGGCGAGGGGGTGCGCGTGCGGCTGGAGGCGGAAGGGGGCAGCGAGGGGGAAGGGTGGTGGTGCGCGACGACGGCCGGGGCATCTCCGAGGCCAACCGGGCCCGTGTCTTCGATGCCTTCTTCACGACGGCCCGGGAGCGAGGGGGCACGGGGCTCGGGCTGACCATCGCCCAGTCCATGTTGCGCGCCTTCGGGGCCCGGCTGGAGCTGCTGCCCGCGGAGGGCAGGGGGCCGCCTTCGCCGTGGTGGAGGGCACTTCCTGGAATTCCGGAGCAACTTCCGGCGCGCCGATACGATAAGACAATGCCCCGGGCGGAGGGTGCACGCATGAGCGTTCCAGGTATTCCAGTCGAGGTGCAGACGGGCTTCCTTCTCGAGACCCGTGCCGAGCGCGACATGCTCGCCCAGGCTCCGGCGGAGATGCGTCCGTTCCTGGAGGCCCAGATGAAGATGGCGATGGAGATGAAGATCTGCGATCTCCTCACCCGCCTGTTCAAGAGCGATCACGAGCAGGCGATGACGGTGATCAAGAACACTGGCGGCTGACGCGGGCGCCCGGCTACGCCCCCGTCGCCTGCCGCCCGGCGTCCGGGGACCCGGAGCTCCGCCAGCGCACCCCCACGAGCCCCGCCTCCTTCACGAGCCCCTCCACCAGGGGGCCGTAGTTCTCCTCCACCCATTGACGGAAGTAGGCGTCGGGGGCCGCGAGCACCAGGTGCCCGTCCTCCACGTCCACCGCGCGCGCCTGGGCCAGCCACGAGAGCGCGTAGCGCTTGCCGTTGTCCCGCAACCACCCGAGGCACTCGTTCCACCGGCGACCCGCCTCGGTGGACTCGTCCGCGGACGGAGCGGGGGACGGCTCGGAGACGGGCTCCAGGTAGCGTGCCCACACCCGGGGTGAGCAGAACGCCTGGGCCGTGCAGCGCGGCTCGCGCGTGCGGCCCCACTCCGAGTGCAGGTAGCCGCGCCACGCCGCCTGGAGCCGGCGCTCGTCCCCCCACCTTGTCCAGGGCGAAGCGGTACCGGGCGCCCCACGTCCGGGGACGCTCCTCGGCGGGGATGCCGGGCAGCGTCTGGCAGCGCTCGCGCTGGCAGGCCTCGAAGAAGGCCTCGGCCTGGGCCTCTTCCGCCGCCGGGCAGGGCTCGGCGTCCATGGACGTGCTCCGGGCCGTCAGGGCGGTGGCGGCCGCCTGGAGCCGCACCTCCGGGGGCGGAGAGGCCGGCACCATGTGCATGCCCGGCAGGCAGCGCTGGATGGGCGTCGTCTCCTCGGGCACGTCCTCCACCTGGGGCGGGGGCACGGGCAGGAGCCGGCTCGCGGACGTCCCCGGTTCCCTCACCTCCATCGCGGCAGCAGCAGAAGAAGTCTTCTTCTCACTCTCCCTTTCCTTCTTCTTTCTGGGCGAGGACGTCCCGGACGCGTCCGCCGGACGTCCCGCGGACACGCCCGAGGCCTTGGCGGCGCGCTCCTTCCTCTTGCGCTCGGCTTCCTTCTGCCTCTTCTCGAGGACTTGCACGTAGCGATCGCACAGCGTGAGGCGGACCGTGTCCCCCTCCCGGACGAGGATCCGGGCGCGCAGCAACGCGTCCCAGAACGCACCGGGGGTGCCCGTCCACCGGACCGCGCCTTCCAGGGCCTCGCACCACACCGCCTCGTCCGCGGACGCGTCCGGCACCTGTCCGCCGGACGGTCCGCCGGACATGGCGAAGGGCTCGAAGCGCCCGGAAGGCAGCGCCTGCACCGCCCAGATCTGCAGTTCCACGATGGAGCCCAGGAAGGCCCGCCGGTCCATCCCCAGGGTGCGTGCCGCACACACCGCCTCGAGGCTCAGGGGAAAGCCCACGTCGACCTGTACCCAGTCCAATCCGGCCATGCCATCACCTCCCGTGGAACCGCCGCGCGTCCGCCGCTCTGTCTCCGGGAGCACAGAGCTGATCCCTCGTGGGGCTCGCTCGGGGAGGACGCTGATCGCCGGGTGATCCACGTTCGCGATCTGAGGCGTCCCCGCCCGGTCGTCTACCCCGGGGTTGCTGGCCCTCCAGGATCAGCGGATCCGCGTGCTCCAAGTGTCGCCTGGTCTCGTGAGCGGTAGTGGGCGGTAGCGGACGCAACAGCCCGCTACAGGTTGTCTCCTGTTAGGAAGGGCCCTCATGAGCATTGGAAAGAAGATCGCCCTGGGCTTTGGCCTGTCGCTGCTGGTGCTGCTGATCGTGGCGCTGGTGGCGTTCCAGGGCGCCCGGCAGCTACAGGAGACCACCGAGGGCCTGGTGGACAGCCGCGATCAGGGCCGCCTGATGTCCATGGTCCTCTCGCTCATCGTGGACGCCGAGACGAGCCAGCGCGGCTTCGTCATCACCGGGGATCCCATCTATCTGCAGCCCTACCAGCGGGCCCTCCAGAAGCTGGACGAGGATCTCCTCCTCTTGCGCCGCGACCTGACCAGCTCTCCCGAACAACTGGCGCGCCTGGACCAGCTCGAGCCCATCATCCGCGAGCGGCTCGCCACCCTGGAGCGCACGCGCCAGTTGCGCGAACAGTCCGGAGGCATGGATGCCGTGGCGCAGGCCGTCCGCGCGAGCTCGGGCCGGGGCCGGCAGTTGATGGAGGAGGTGCGCCGGGGACTCGGTGAGATGTTGAAGTACGAGGATCTGCGCTGGGCGGAGTTCGAGAGCCGGCCCGGGAGAGCGCCTGGCGCAGCATCTGGGTGCTGGCCTCGGGCACGCTGCTGGGCCTGCTCATCGTGGGCCTGGGCAGTTGGATCATCACCCGGAGCATCACCGGCCCGCTGGACAAGCTGGTGAAGGGCACCGTGCAACTGGGCCGCGGCAACCTCGAGCACCGCATCGAGGTGCACAACCGCGACGAGACCGGGGAGCTCGCGCGCTCCTTCAATGACATGGCCGAGCGCCGCAAGGCCGCCGAGGCCCAGCTCGCCGAGCAGGCCCGGCAGCGCGAGCACACCCTGCGGACGGTGGCCGAGTTCGTCAACCAGCTCGCGGGCACCACGGCGGAGATATTGGTGAGCACCACGCAGCAGGTGGCCAGCGCCCAGGAGCAGGGCAGCGCGGTGGCCGAGACGGTGAGCACCGTCGAGGAGATCGCCCAGACGTCCGATGAGGCGGCGGGACGGGCGCGTACGGTGAGCGAGTCGGCGCGCCATGCGGAGGAGGTGGGCCGCAACGGCCGGCGCACGGTGGAGGAGGCGGTGGCGGCCATGTCCACCGTGCGCGAGCAGGTGGAGTCCATCGCCTCGCGCATCCTCGCCCTGGCCGAGCAGGCCCAGGCCATCGGCGACATCATCACCACCGTCAACGACATCTCCGAGCAGACGCACATGCTCGCCCTCAACGCCTCCATCGAGGCCAGCCGCGCGGGCGAACACGGCCGGGGCTTCGCCGTGGTGGCCGCCGAGGTGAAGGCGCTCGCGGACCAGTCCAAGAAGTCCACCACCCAGGTGCGGCAGATATTGGGGCAGATCCAGAAGGCCACCCAGGGCGCGGTGATGACCACGGAGGAGGGCACCAAGAGCGTGACCACCGCCACGCGCGTGGTGTCCCAGGCGGGCAGCACCATCCAGACGCTGGGCGATTTGCTCGGCCAGGCGTCGCTCACCGGGGCGCAGATCTCCGCTTCCGCCGCCCAGCAGGCCACTGGCATCGGGCAGATCCGCCAGGCCATGCGCGACGTGAGCCAGGCCACCCAGCAGATGCTCTCCAGCACCCGGCAGACCGAGCACGCCATGCAGGCCCTCAACGCCATGGGCCAGAAGCTCAAAGGTCTGCTGGGCGAGTACGAACGCGCCGCGTGAGCGGGGCTCACGGCGCCGCCCGGTCCTCAGCGGAAGTAGCTCTGGGAGATGTCCACCGAGTAGCCCAACTCCAGCGTGGGCGCGGAGGCCGCCACGAGGTACTGGCGGAAGTGGAGCACCTTGCCGGGCAGGGGCGTCGACGTGTCCGGGGCGCTCTCGGCCCTGGCCTCGTCGGGCTCCATGCTGCCGCCCTCGCGCCGGTAGTTGAAGACGGCGGGGAAGTGCGCCCGCGCCTGGAGTTCCGCCACCGGCCAGGACACCCGAGGCAGCGCCAGCTTCAACCGGCCCGACAGGTGGAAGACGCCCAGGTCCCGCGTCAGTACCACCTCCAGCGTGGCCTCCATCTCACCCACCCGCGTCGGGGCCACCTTCACGAGCAACCGGCCCTCCTTCTCCTCGGGCACGAGCGGCGCGGAGTCGAGCAGCACCCGCTCGAGGTGGTGGCCCTCGGGCAGCGTCAGCTCCAGCGGCTGCTCACGATCCAGACGCAGCGCGTAGCGCACCCGCAGACTGGCCTTGCCCTCGAGCGTGGACACCCAGGTGGCGTGGGCCTCGGGGATGCTCGGCTCCAGCGGAGGACGAATCACCTGGCGCGCCACCTTCGGCGCCACGGTGGTGCGCCAGCCCACCCGCAGCACGCCCTGCCGGGGATACACGTCCACCTCCTCGCCCGAGGCGAGCGCCGGCTCCGTCAGGGTGAAGGCCGTGGCATCCGCCTCCAACCGCAGCGGCACCGGCGTGACGTGGGGGCCGAAGCGCAGTTGCGCCTGACGCTCGGGGCCCGCCGCCGTGGGCCGCAGGGTGAAGCTCACGTCGAAGACATGGCGGCCGGGCCGCCGCGTCACCAACGTCAAGTGCTCGTCCAGGGCCGCCACCGTGGCGCTCCCCAGCGTGGGCAGCGAGGTCAGGTACGTGTCCGCGTCGAGCCGCAAGAGCTTCACCTGTGTCCAGGTCTCGTCGGCGAGCACCTCCACCTCGAAGTGGGCCTCCACCAGCAGGGCCTCCGCGGTGAGACGTCCCTTGAGCTGGCTCTTCACCACCAGGGCTCGCGCGGGGGCTCCGGGGGCGCGGCTTCGTGCTCCTTCTTCCCGTAGAGCGTGAGCAGTTCCGGAAGGGGCACCGTCGCCGAGCCCGAGGGCGGGACATCCGTCGTGGTCAACAACAAACCGAGTACGAGGGCAGGCATCCACATGGGTCACATCGCTTCCTGAGGAGAGGAGGGGCGCGCGGCGGCTCGCCGCCCGGGGGGAGATCCGACAGCAGGGCGCGCACTTCGGCGCGGGTGGACAGGGCCATGAGCCCGAGCAGCGCCGCGAGGATCTCCAGGGTGTAGACGAGGCCGGTGTAGCCCTGGAGGATGACGGCGGTGGTGGGCACCACGAGCGTGGCGGCCCAGACGGCGGCCAGCCGGGAGGTGCACTCGCGGGGGTAGAGGCGCCGGGCGTAGAGCACCACGGCGGCGCCCATTCCCGCGGTGGCCAGCACGTAGGCCACGTAGAAGTTCATGAAGGCGGCGAGGTAGGCGAGCAGTACGAAGTAGAAGCCATACGCGGCGGCGAGCAGGTAGGTCTCGTAGATGGCGAGGGGCCGCCGGTGGTGGAGGCTGAAGGCGGCCAGCAGCGCCATCAGGCCGAGGAAGGGCACCCAGGCGCGGCGGGCCATGGTGGAGATGAGCTCGTCATAGGCCTCCACCGAGGGGAGGATGACGCCCAGGTTCACCCCGGACTCGAGTGACTGGAAGGCCCAGTCGAGCGCCACCGTGCCGTTGCCGGTCTCCACCTTGCTGGCGGCGAGGACCTGGGGTGGATAGTCGTAGTTCTCGCCGCCCGTCACGTTCAGTTGCAGGCGCACGTCGTGGGCGGGCAGGGTGGGGTCCAGCTTGTACAGGAAGGAGTCGAGACCCCGGGCGCGGTAGCGGATGGAGAAGCGGCGCGTGGCGCCCTGGGGGATGCGGCCCGTCCAGACGAGCCGGTTGCCGGACTCGCCCAGGTCCAGGTCCGCCTCGGCCCCATCCACGAGGAAGCTCAAGTCGGACAGGAGCACCTGGGACTTGTCCATCTCGATGGGGAAGATGAAGGCCACGTCGATGTCATGGCCCTCGCGGTTGACGGCGGCGTAGTCGGCCGAGAGGGTGAAGTCGAAGCCGGAGAAGTAGCGCAGGCCGCGCTTGCGGTAGTTCATCCCCGCCTGCACCTGCACGTGCTGTTGAGCGAAGGGCAGGGGCTTGAGCTCGGTGAAGAGGGTGCCGCTCTGCACGTAGCGCAGCGAGGGTGCGGGCTGCACGACGGGAGCACCCCAGCGCTCCATGACACCGCGCTCCAGCTCCGAGCTGGCGAAGTCCGTCCGGTCCACCATCTGGCTGGAGATGACGGCGGTGGCGAAGAGGACGATGGCGAGGCTGCCGAGGACGTGGTGACGGATGAGCCACGCGCCGGCGCGCCGGGCGAGGCTCGGGGCCGGTCGCGGAGGAGGAGGAGGCGTGTCGAGGATCATGGCGCCGGAGAGTGGATCTCCGGCGTGCAACCCGGATGGGGGAGCGGTGCACCCGCCGAGGAATGTTCGTGCAGAATTCGTGGCGGCGCGGCCGGAGGAGGCGCGGAGCGGCCTGGGCTCAACCCCCGACGGGGCAGAACTCGACGTTGACGTCCGTGTAGTAGAGCGACGTCCCACCGTGCTGGAAGGCGGTGTTGGAGTCGCAATTGCACTCCCAACGGCCGACCTCGGTGAGCTTCGCCGGCTCCGCGTAGAAGATCCGCTCGAACTGCTTGTGGTTGCACGACGGGAGCATGTCCGTCCGCGTGGCGAGGTCCATCTGCTCGTCCATGGGAGCCTCGACACCGCCACAGCCCACGAGCCAGCCGGCACCCACCAGCGCGACGATCCTTGTCATCTTCATGTATGGCTTCCTTGTTGGATTCCCGAAGTGTTTGTACGCATGGGAACTCCACCGAGGAGGGTAATACATTTTTGGCGCGCGCCTGCTCGAGGAATCTTCGTGCGGGATTCGTGGCGGCCCCGGGTAGGCTTGCCGGCCATGCGCATCGCCTTCATCAGCCGGAGCTCCGGCTACCGTCCTCTCGCCGAGCGCCTCGCCGCGAAGCTGCCGGCCCACGAGGTGGTCTTCCGGGGGACGAGCGGGCCACTGGACCTTCTGGGGGACGAGCGGGCCTTGAAGGGGCTGGACGTCTTCTGGCAGGAGCCGGTGGAGCCCCGGCATCCGATCCTTCTGCTCCGCGTGGGTTCGTGATGCGCCCCTCGGTCCCTACACTGGAACTTGAGAAATGCGCAAACAGAAGCATGTAGCAGGAGCATTTATCAGGATTGCCCTCGCCGATGGCTCTTTTGCCTATGCAAGGTTGCTTGAGTCGCCGTATGCAGCCTTCTACGACTACAGAACCACGAGTCCGGACTCCGATCTGGACAGGATCAAGTCAAACCCCATCCTCTTCAGGATTGCGATCCGCCATCTGGCCTTGAAGGTGTGGGAGGTCATTGGGCAGAGGGAGCTTGAGGATCAACTGACCCAGCCTGTTGTTCAGTTCATGCAGGATCTGGGAGACTTCCGTCGCTGTACCATCTTCGACACCGCTGGCCATGAGAGAGCCGCTGAGCCCCAGGAATGCGTGGGGGTAGAGCGGGCGGCGGTCTGGGAGCGGGAATCAGTTGAGGGACGCCTGTTGGATACCTTCCTGGGAAGGCCTAATGCCGATGAGGAGCATCTGAAAGTACGTTTGCACTGAGCCGGGTCGCCTTGAGCGACTCTCCGTTACTTGGGTTTTCCTCATTAATCTTGATTTGATGAAGGGAGGGGTGTATCAAGCGGGGGGCCTCCGCCGCTACTCCTCGCCGATCGTCATCGCGTGGCCCGCCTCTATTGGTGTGCGTCATCGCTGTCGGAATCGGGAGAGAGTGACTCATGAAGATTCATCGGTGGGCCCGGTGGGCGCCCGTCTTCGCCATGACCCTGACGGCCCCCGCGGTGGCCCTGGCGGCTGGACTCACCGGCCCGCGAATCAGGTGCTCCCGTCCTTCACCGCGCCCGCGGCGACGCTGGACGTGATGGACCTGACCGCCGCCAATGCCGACGAGGCGGCGCTCTTCACGACCCTCAAGGGGCTCGTCAACAGGACCCAGCCCCGCATCTTCACGTATGACACCGCCGTGCGCGGCCAGGATGGCAAGTACGGTTGGCTCAATTCCCTGGGGCTTGACTACACGGACGTCGCCGACAACTGGAGCCTCTTGAGCAAGTACAGGAGCGAGGTCGCGGGCATCGTCGTCTACGACACCGCGGTGCCCGACACGCTGAACCTGGCCACCACCCTCGCGGGCCTGGGCAATGGCGTCGTTGCTTCCCCGGCACTGGTCGCCCGACTGACGTCCGCTCCCTACAACCTGCCCATCCTCACGGATCTGCGCGGCAGGTTCACGACGAAGCTCCAGGTCTACCAGTACCTGTACGACAACTACTGGTCCCAGGTGACGCACCGGGTGCTCATCGGGCTCGCTCCGGACATCAAGGGCTTCCTGCGGGACTACGCCACGGCCACGAAGATGGCCGTCGTGTGGTTGGACCCACGGGTCGCCGCGGAGGACTCGCTGCTCAGGAAGTTCCTGGTGGCCATGCCCTACGGCAGCGGGGGCATCTACATGGGCTGGTGGCCGGAAGAGGCCTCGGGCGTCCAGCGCGTCTCCGAGTACGGCATCTCCACGGTGGCCAGTGACTTCGCCTCGAACCTGACGGTGTTCGGCGGGACGTCCCGGACGGTGAACGTCAAACCCGTGCCCAACAAGCCCGTGCTCGGCAACAAGATCTA
Source organism: Cystobacter fuscus (assembly GCA_049060065.1). Lineage (GTDB taxonomy): Bacteria > Myxococcota > Myxococcia > Myxococcales > Myxococcaceae > Cystobacter > Cystobacter fuscus_B. The sequence continues at coordinate 4,155,848 of JBMEQP010000002.1, read as the reverse complement.
CATCACGCTCATCCTGAGCGATGGGGACAACCTCCAGTACGTGGAGCACCTCTTCAAGAAGCTCTGGGACAGCCCCGCCCGGGGACAGGTTCCCATTGGGTGGACCATCTCGCCGGCCATGCTGGACGCCATGCCCGGGGTGCTGAACTACCTGCACGCCACCTCCACGCCCAACGACAACCTCATCTCGGGCCCGACCGGGCTGGGCTACACCTATCCCAACTACTGGGGCAACGCCTCCCATCTGGACAACTACGTGTCGCTGACCGGCGACTACATGAACCGCGCGGGATTGAAGGTCCTCACCGTGTGGAACAAGATCGACGGGGCCACGAACACCAACGTGGGCAACTCCTTCGCGTACAACGCGCCGGCCCTGTTGGGGCTGACCGCGCAGAACGCGGGCGGCGGCATTACGGTGTACAACAACGTCCTGCCGAGCCAGGGCCTCAATGCCACGTACTGCCCGACGGAGAGCTCGATGATCTCGGAGATCAACAAAGCCATCTCCGGCTGGAACGGCGCGGCTCCCCGGTTCGTCAGCATCCAGGCCAATCCGTGGGAGGGCAACAGCATCCAGAGCTTCGTCAACGTGGTGAACGCCTTCAAGGCCAACGGCAACATCGTCTTCGTGAGGCCGGACACCTACTTCCAGCTCATGCGCGAGTCCTACCTCCTGCCCACGGAGCCCTCCACGGTGGTGAAGACATACGAGGCGGAGACGACGAGCTATGCCGCCTCGCCGTTCTCGCACACGGTCGGCCGGTCGAGCGACAATGGCTGGACGGCGAACGTCTCCCAGGACAACGCGGGCATGATGCTCTACGGCCCCTATGTCTCGACCTTCCCGGCCGGGCCGCTCTCCACCACGTTCAAGATGAAGATCGACGTCAACACCGGCAACAACGATCACGTCGTGACGCTCGACGTCCGGGATGCCACCACGGGGCTCGTGTTGACGTCGTTCGATGTCTACCGCCACCAGTTCAAGGCCGCGGGCGTCTATCAGGACTTCAGCCTGACCTACGAGAACGTCGCCGGCCATCAGCTCGAGTTCCGGGCCGACTACAAGGACCGGGCCGCCATCAACATCGACAAGGTCACCACGACGACCCGGCTCGGCCAGTACGAGGCGGAAGGGGCCGTGGTGGCACATCACGCCGGCCGCTCGAGCGGCGATGGCTGGCAGGCCTCGCCCTCGCTCGACGCGGCCGGGCACATGGTCTACGGCCCCTATGACGCCCAGGTGCCGGTGGGAAACCGGAAGGTGACGTTCCGGGTGAAGACGGACGACAACTCGCTCGGCGCCCAGGTGATCGCCACCGTGGACGTGAGGGACAACACCACGGGAGCCGTCCTCGCGAGCATGGACCTGACGTCTCAACAGTTCGCCGCCGCCCACCAGTACCAGGACTTCCGCCTGGCCTTCCAGCAGACGGCGCTCAACCGCGTGCTCGAATACCGGGTTCATTTCCCCAGGACCGCGACGATCACCGTGGACCGGATCACCCTGCACTGAGCGGACACCGCCAGGGGTCCCGCGGAGTGTCTCCTGGTGTATACGAGGGGGGTGCCAGACGAACCGACGATGGAGCCACCTTCCCCGAGCGTCGACGAGGGCCGGAACCAGCGCCTCCGGCCCCTCTTCATGGCGACCGGTTTCGTTTGTGTCGGTCTGGGGATGCTCGGTGCGTTCCTGCCGCTGCTGCCCGCGACGCCCTTCCTGCTCCTGGCGTTGTGGGCGTTCTCGCGCAGCTCGCCCCGCTTCCATCACTGGCTGTATACGCACCCGCGCTTCGGGCCTCGGCTCCAGGAATGGACCCGGTACGGCACCGTGCCGGTGAAGGTGAAGGCGAGCGCCATCTCCGCCATGGGGGTCAGCTTCGCGCTCATGGCCTTCGTCCTGCGGGTGAAGTGGCCCGTGCTGGCCATCTCCGGGTCGCTGATGCTCGTCGGGGCGGCCTACATTCTCAGCCGCCCCAGCCGCCCACCCGGCTGAGCGCTCGGAGCCAGCCCGCTGGCGTCACGCGCCGGGGCGGGCGTTTCACGAGAGGACTCGCTCCATCCGGAAGTTGCGCAGCACCTCCCCGGCGACGGGCACGTCCTGGGCCGCGATGACCGTGAAGCCGCGGCGCTCGAAGAACGGCCGGGCGGTGAGACTGGCCTCGGTGTACAGGCGCCCCAGGCCCGCCGCCGTCGCGCGGGCCAGGAGGTGGGCGAACAGGGCCGAGGCGACGCCCCGTCCCTGATGGTCCGCGTGGACGAACAGCATGTCGATGTGGCCATCCGGTTCCAGGTCGCTGAAGCCGGCGATCTCGCCGCCCACCTCGGCGACGAAGGTCGGCTCGGCCGCCGGCGCTCGAGCCAGCGCGCCCGGTCCATCCGCCCCGCCCAGGCCCGCACCTGGGCCTCGGTGTAGTCGCGCCGGGCCACCTGGAGCACCGCGGTGCGGAACAGGGCCATCAGGGCGTCCACGTCCGAGGGGCGGTAGTCACGCACGACGATGGCGGTGGAGGTCTGATCCATGGGGCGGGGCCCTAACATCGATGGGCCTGGGCGGCAGCTCCGGCGGCGATTCTTGCGTGGAGCGAAAGACTGACTTCAACGTGAAGCACATTCTTCCGTGAGGGGCGGGGAAGTAGATCAGTCCTCGTCAACGCCACTCCCCGGAGAACCGATATGTCCGCCACCCCGTCGATCCGCCTTCCCGTCACCCACCATCGGACCACGAAGGTCGAGGGTCTGGAGATCTTCTATCGCGAGGCGGGTCCAGCCAATGCGCCCGTGGTCGTGCTGCTGCACGGCTACCCCAGCTCGTCGCACATGTACCGCAACCTGATCCCCGCGCTCGCGGATCGCTACCATGTGATCGCCCCCGATCTTCCCGGCTTTGGCCTGTCGGCGATGCCCCCGCGCGAGACGTTCACCTACAGCTTCGCGCACTACGCGGAGATCATCGACGGCCTGCTCGAGCAGCTCGGCGCGAGGCGCTACGCGCTCTATGTCATGGATTATGGCGCGCCGACGGGCTTCCGGCTCGCGCTCAAGCACCCCGAGCGGGTGACGGCGCTCATCACCCAGAATGGCAATGCCTATGAAGAGGGCCTCCAGGCTTTCTGGGATCCCATCAAGGCGCTGTGGGCCGACAATTCACGCGAGCGTCGCGACGCGGTGCGGCCCTTCATGACGCTCGAGGGCACCCGGTCCCAGTACGTCGATGGCGTCAAGGATGTGTCCCGTCTCGACCCGTCGGCCTGGCTCCATGATCAGCTCTTCCTGGACCGGCCGGGCAGCGTCGAGATCCAACTGGATCTCATCTACGACTACCGGAACAACGTGGCGCTCTATCCGAAGTTCCATGAGTTCTTCCGGACGTACCAGCCGCCCACGCTGATCGCCTGGGGCGCCAACGACAGCATCTTCCCACCCGAGGGAGCGAGGGCCTTCCTGCGCGATCTGCCCAAGGCCGAGCTCCACCTGCTCGACACCGGGCACTTCGCCCTCGAGGACAAGGCCGACGAGCTCGTGCCGTTGATGCGCGACTTCCTGGCGCGCCACCTGCCGGCCTGAATCGTGCTTGAAAGACAAGGAGCCGCACCATGAGCAACAACAACAAGGTGGTCATCATCACGGGTGCCTCGCAGGGCATCGGAGCCGGACTCGTCAGAGGTTATCGTGCAAAGGGTTGGAGCGTCGTCGCCAACTCGCGCTCGATCAAGCCCGGCACCTTCGGCGACGATCCCCAGGTCCTGACGATCGACGGCGACGTCGGTGACGCGCGGACCGCCCGGAAGCTCGTCGCCGCCGCCGTCGAGAAGTTCGGACACGTCGACAGCCTGGTCAACAATGCCGGCATCTTCATCGCCAAACCCTTCACTGACTACACGGCTGAGGACTTCACGAAGAAGATCGGCGTCAATATCGCGGGCTTCTTCTACGTCACCCAAGCCGCGATCGCGCGGTTCCTGGAACAGGGCCGGGGCGGCCATGTGGTAAGTGTGACGACGTCGCTGGTGGACCAGCCGATCTCCGGCGTTCCCTCGGTGCTCGCCTCGCTGACCAAGGGGGGCATCGATGCCGCCACCCGCGGCCTCGCGATCGAATACGCGTCTCGAGGCATCCGCGTGAACGCGGTCTCCCCCGGCATCATCCAGACACCGATGCACGCCCCCGAGACCCATGCGACGCTCGCCGGACTCCATCCGCTGGGCCGCATGGGAAGGATCGACGAAATCGTCCAGGCTGTTCTCTATCTCGAGGACGCGGGCTTCGTCACCGGCGAGACCCTGCACGTCGACGGTGGTCAGCACGCCGGCCGCTGGTAGCGCGAGGAGTCCTGAGCGTCCTCAGCCCGCGCAGGCGCGCTGCCGGCGGGCGAACTCCGCCTTGAGGCCGGGGGCCGCGAAGTCGAAGAAGGCGCGGACCTTCGGCACGGACAGTCGCCCCTCCGGGGTGATGAGATGCACCGGGAGCGGCGCGGGCTCGTCCTCGGCCAGGATGATCCGGAGCCTGCCCGCGGCCACCTGCTCGGCGATCTGATACGAGAGGACGCGCGTGATTCCGTGACCCTCCAGCGCGGATTCCACCGCCGCCTCCACCGTGTTGACCACGAGCCTCGGATGGATCGTCACGTGCCGGGTCACGCTCGAGCCGCGCACGGGGGAAAGTTCCAGGACTCCTGTCCGAACGCGGCCATCTGGATGCAGCGCTGGTGCGTGAGATCCGCCGGGCTTTCGATGGGCGCGGCCGAATCGAGATAGGCGGGCGACGCGCAGAGCACCTTGCGCACTTCGCCCACGCGCGTGGCGATGAGGCTGGAGTCGGGCAGGTGCGCGATGCGCAAGCCCACGTCGATGCCTTCGTCCACGAGGCTCACGGTGCGATCGAGCAGCAACAGGCGGGCCTTCACCGCGGGGTGCTGGTCGAGAAAGGCGTCGAGGATGGGGCGGAGGATGCGGGCTCCGCTGACGAGTGGCGCGGTGACGGAGAGAAGGCCTCGGGGTGCGCCGCGCTCGCCCGCCACGAGCATGTCGGCTTCCTCGAGGTCGGTCAGGATGCGGCGGCACGCGGCCGCGTAGCGCTCACCGGCCTCGCTGAGGCGGAGCGAGCGCGTGGTGCGGTGCAGGAGCTGCACCCCCACGTGGTTCTCGAGGAAGGTGATGGCGCGCGTGACGGCGGCGGGCGAACGTCCGAGGACGCGGCCCGCGCCGGCCAGACTGCCCTCGTCGAGCGCGGAGACGAACACGCGCATGGCGTCGATACGGTCCATGAACCTCTACCTCGCGGGGGGACGGAGCAGCGGTCAGCGGCAGTTCGGGAAGTAGTCGGCATGCACCGCGGCCGCTCGCGTCCAGGAGTCGGCCCCCTTGCGAATGGACTCGGTCTTCACCGCTTTCAACAGGGCCGACAGATAGGCCAGGTTGAAGCAACGGGCCTTGGCCTTGTCATCACCCGCGCGCGCCTCCTTGCACGACTTCTTCCCAATTCCTTCCAGGTTCGCCGGGCTCAGCTCCTTGCCCGGCTGGAACAGCGCATCCAGCTCCTTGCCAATGATATACACCGGGCGGCGTTTTCCTTCCGGGAGCAGCCTGGCTGTCTTGCGCACGAACTGCGAGGATTCCAGCCGCTGCCCGACGGCGGCCATGCAGCGGGTGAAGTTCTCCTCTTCCTTCAGGCAGTTGGCCTTGTCCGTGCCCAGCTCCGCGGAGAGGACGTGGATGCCCACGGCATCGTCACTGACGCTCTGAACGTCGCCGCTCGTTTCGCCGGTGGCGAACTGTACCGACACGCCTCCGATCTCCAGGGTCGAGAAGGGATTCTTCTCCAGGGGACGTGTGGCCAGCCGGCCAGCTCGCCCTCCGTCTTCCCCGAGATGATCTCCACCTGTTGGACGTGTCGGGCGAGGTGCCCACGCAGCTCCCGCATCTTGCGCTCCCCCTGCATTCCCTTCTGGCGGAAGCCCCCTGTGCCCAGCAGCACCACGCGGGTGGGAGCCAGGGCCGCAATTCGTTCACCCAGCTCCTTCTCCGCCGTCTTCACGTCCATGTCCGCCAGGGCGCCGAGCGTGGAAACCTTCATCTGTTCCTGCGTCTTGGCGGGGGTGAGCTGGCAGCCCTGGGGACCCCGCGCCACCTCGTAGAGCAGGAGCCGGGTGCCTGAAGAGCCCGCGTCGATGACGAGGTGCTCGAAAGGGGCAGGGCACAGTGGCAACTGGACGTCTTCTCGGGGGCCGCCGTCCGCCACTGGCCCGTCCAGTACTCGCTCTGGGTGGAGCAGGCCGCGGGGCACTTGTCCTGGGCGTCGGCGTCGTCACGCAGCAGCCCCGCCTCCACGTCGTGTGAGCTGGCCCCGGCCCGCTGTCCGAAGAAGAGCGTCGCCGCCACCGCGAGTGACAGCGCGCCGAATCGCCTCTTCATGGTCTCTCTCCTGGCATGAGCGCCTAGGAGTACCGCGACAGGGGCCGGTGGATCCACGGCCCCGACGTGAATCAGCCCACGTCAGCCCACGACCGCGGTGGCTTCGATCTCGACGAGGACACCCGGCTCGAAGAGCACGGAGACCCCGATCAGCGAGGCCGGCGCCGGCGCGATCTTCAACTCCTTGGCGACCCGCTCGACGCCGGCGAGGAAGTCGGAGATCTTCTCGCGCTTCCAGTCGACCACATAGACCGTCAGTCGGACGACATCGTTGAACGTCGCCCCGGCGGCCGCGAGGGCGATGGCGACGTTGCGGTAGGCCTGCGCCACCTGTCCAGCCAGGTCACCCGGCGCGACGAGTTGACCATTCGCGTCATACGCGACCTGTCCCGCGATGTGCACCTGCCGGGTACCGGTGGCAATCGCCACCTGTCGGTATCCGAACGCGTCGGTGTTTGGGATTCCGTTGGGGTTGATCAGGGTCACGGGCATGGGTGTGCTCCAGTTGCTTGAAGGGGTGTTTGCCCAACTCGTATACCGAGCCCATTGGCGAACGGCGTTCCCCCTCCGGCGACACGGGAGCTACAATTGTCTGGTGTTCAGCAGTCGAATGGAGCGCGAAGTCTCTCTAATCCAACCGTTCAGTGAACCACCGTCCCCAGGCGCTTTTCAATTCTCCTTACGAATGCGGCTTTTTTGGGGTATTTAGCTTTCACTTGCCTGCCAAGGCAGGTTTTCTCGCCCCCAAGAAAACAGGAAGGAAATCCCTCATGAAGCATCTCGGGTCTGGGTTCCAGGTGCGCCCCTTCGTGGGCGCGGTGATGTGTACCCTCACGCTCGTGGCGGGCTGCGGCCCGGCGACGGAGCCAGCCGTGGAGAAGGGCGCGCTCGGAGAGAAGAAGAGCGAGGTCGTCTATGGCACGGACGACCGGCTGGACGTCTACGCCCACCCGGACGCCACGCTGCGCGCGCGGGCACAGCAGTCCACCGTGGCGCTGATGCACCCCCCGCTCATCGACGCGACGGATCCCAACCACGTCGTCTTCACCGGCCAGACGCTGGGCGAAGGCCGCAACCTCTGCACCACCGAGCGCTTCCGGGATGACCCGCGGGCGGCCTTCTGCTCCGGCACGCTCATCGACGATGACCCGGTGCTCACCGCGGCCCACTGTGTCCCCACCCCCGACGAGTGCGCCAACACCCGCTTCGTCTTCAACTTCTACCGGACCGCGGAAGGAGCGCTGCAGCAGGTCACCACGCAGGACATCTTCCGCTGCACCGCCATCGTGGCGCATGAGCTGAACTGGTACATGGATTACTCCATCCTGCGCCTGGACCGGCCGGCCACGCCGCGCTTCACCCCGGCACCGGTCCGCAAGGGCAACACCCCGCTGGCCGTCGGGCAGAAGCTGGCCGTCATCGGCAGCAGCAGCGCCATCCCCTTCAAGATCGCCTCCGGTGGCACGGTGCGTGACGCGCGCGAACAGCCTGGACTTCCTGGTGTCCACCACGGACACCTTCGCGGGCAACTCGGGCTCGGCCGTGTACGAGATGGACAACTACACGGTGGCGAGCATCGCCGTGCGCGGTGACGCGGACTATGTCGCCAACGGGACCTGCAACGTGGTGAACACGTGCCCCGAGACGGGCTGCACCGGCGAGCAGAGCACCTACGTCTACAACGCCATCCGCACCTTGTGCGCCGCGACCAACAACGCCAGCCCGCGGCTGTGCGCCGACATGCCGCCCACGAACCGCCCGGCCACCTCGTTCACCTACTTCACGGGCGAGACCAACAATGCCCAACAGAACACGACGGACAAGGTGATCAGTCTCTCCGCGGGTGATGTGGTGGAAGTGGGCACCTGCACCCTGCCGGGCGCCTTCGCCGCCGGTGACACCTCGCTGCGCCTCTCCGACGCACAGGGCACCGAGATCGCCGCCAACTCGTGTTACTTCAAGCACAGGGTGGGGGCCTCGGGCGATTACACCATTCGCGCCGGCTGCACCAACAGCGATCTCTGCGGTGGCGTCGTGGTGTGGAAGGTGACCCCGAACGCCAACCTCGTCCGGGGCACGTTCTCCTTCAACCTCAGCAACACCAGCAGCGGCTCGCGCAACACCGCCAACCTCAACGTGACGCTGTCGTATGGCCAGACCCTCGATGTGGGCACCTGCGGCGTGGACGGCGCCTCGGGCGTCGGTGACACCATCGTGAGGGTGCACGGCCCGTCGGGCATGGTGGAGGCCGAGAACGACGATGCCGGCGGCACCTGCGGGAGCCTCTCGCACGTCATCCACCACGTGAACTACCTGGGCGAGAACATGCCGCATCAAATCCGTGTCGGCTGCTTCCGCAACGAGAGCTGCAGCGGTACGGCCTCCTACGTCATCTACTGATGAAGTGAGGACGCGGTGCTCGCCCCCGAGGAGGACGTCGGGGGCGAGCCCCTCTCCGCTCACCCGGGAGGCGCGGCTCTGGGGCAGACTCGGAGCATGCGCTCATCCCCTCATCCCCAGGTCCGACCCCTCCGTCTCCTCGCGGGCACCGTGCTGGCCCTGCTCGCGGCGTGCGCGGCACAGCCCCGGACCCTCCCGCCCTCGAGCGAGCCCCGCGTCCTGCGCGTGGGAACGAGCAGCGACTACCCGCCCTTCAGCACCCTGCGCGACGGGCAGGCATCCGGCTTCGACGCCGAGCTCATGCAGGCCTATGCGTCCGACCGTGGCTACCGCCTCGAGTGGGTGCGCTTCCGTTGGCCGGAGCTGGTGGCGGACCTCGGCGCCCATCGCTTCGACGTGGCGACCAGTGGCATCACCGTCCGGCCCGATCGCTCGCTGACCGGGCGCTATACCGTTCCGGTGGCTCGCAACGGGGCCCTGCTGCTCCTGCGCCGCCCTGCCTGGGCTCCTCCGCCCGCGAATTCTCCCGAGGAGCCGCTCGCGCTCCTGCGCGCGCTCGATCGACCCGAGTTCCGCCCGGCGGTGAACCGGGGCGGACACCTGGAGCGCGTGGCGCGCGCCCACTTCCACCACGCGAGCATCCGCGCCATCCCCGACAACGCGGCCGTGCGCGAGGCGCTGGCCAACGGGGAGGCCGACGCGGCGCTCACCAACACCTTCGAGGGGCCTCGCTGGGCCGAGGGCCTCTCCGGCATCGAGCGGGTGGGCCCGTTCACCCGGGACGTGGTGGCGCTCTACGTGGAGCCCTCGCGGGCCGATCTGGCCGCGGATTTGGATACGTGGCTCCTGCGACAGGAGGCGAGTGGAGCGCTCGAGCGGATCCGCGCGCGGCACCTGGGCCCCGGCGCCACCGGGCCCACCGCGACGCCGGTGGACGCGCTGCTCGCCGCGACGGCCGAGCGGCTGGCGCTGATGCCCCGGGTGGCCACGGCGAAGCGCCGCGCGGGCCAGCCCATCGAGGTGCTCGCGCAGGAGGCGCGGGTGCTGGAGACCGCCCGGAAGGAGGTCCACGAGGCCGCGACGGCCCTGGGCCTCGCGCCGCCCAGGGACGAGGCCATCACCGCGTTCTTCCAGGCGCAGATGGACGCGGCCAAGCAAATCCAGCTCCGCGCCCCCGACACCGCGGAGGCCCCCGTGCACTCCCTGGATGGCGAGCTACGGCCGGCGCTCGCGCGGATCAGCGCGCGCATCAGCACCCTCGTGCCGCGCGTTCCTGGCGGGCTGGACCGCGAGGCGGTGCGGCGCAAGGCTCGCGAGGAGCTCGCCTCCACCGGGCTCGAGGGCGCGGAGATGGACCGCCTCGCCGATGCGCTGGTGGAACTCGGCACGGGCCGTTGAGCCCCGGCAGTGGTGGACAGGTGGCGTCCAGGAGCGGCGTCACTTCACGCCGATCTGGATTTCGAACGCGTTGGCCGTGGAGTCCGCCGATATCCATCCATGCCAGACCTCGCGGCTCTCTCCGCTGAATTCCCGCCCGGCCTGGGTGATCGCCTCGATGACGCCTCCGTAGCCCGCACGGAGGTTCTCCTCGGAGGGCCTGCCCGTGTGCAGGGTGAAGAAACAGGGGAACGGGTCGAGTGTACGGACCTGAAAGTTCCTCTGTACCGCTCTGGATTGCCGATGGGCACACAATAGTCGTGACGGAACCTCCTGCTCGTGTCGCCATCACGTCCGTAGGAGATGAAGAGCCAGGGTCCAGTCGCCGAGAGCCCATAGCGCTCGATTTCCGCCATCATGATCGGCGTGAGCTTTTCGCCCCAAGCTCCTATCTCTTGCACATTCAGGAATTCGGTCGCGGAGATGACTGTCATTGACGGTACGACCTTGAAACTCAAGGAACTCTCCTGTCGGGATGTTGGCCATCAAGCATCCTACACGCGACAGCTCTTCACCCTGGCCGACAATTCGCGCGAGTGGCTACTTCGGGCTGGAGTCCGCGGTGCCACCGGAGAGGGTGGCCCCCAGCTTCCGCTTGAGCGCCTCCCAGCCCTTGCCGCCCGCCTCGCGGGCCGCGCCGAGCGCGTCCCCCGCGCCGCTCGCCACCTGCTCCGGTGAGACCTCGCCCATGCCCTGGCGCACCCGGTCCAACCAGGCCAGGGGCGAGTAGACCTCCTTCGCGCGCTCGGGGCCAAGCAGGGTGACGAGGATTCCCTCCGGCCCACCCGCGCGGGCGATGAGCGCCTGCCCCAGGATGATGGCGGCGCGGGTCTGGAGGAAGATGGGCAGCCGGTCGCCGTGTCCGCGCAGCTCCTGCGCACAGGCATGGATCTCCTCGCGCTCCTTCTCGCCGACGTACGGGCTGGCGGCCAGCGTGTCGAGGGATGCCGCGGACTCCTCGTAGCGCTCGCGCCGGAAGTGGATGAACGCCCAGCTCCACCACGTCAGCTCGTTCTCCACGCCCAGCTTCTCCATGGAGCGCAGTGCGCGCTCGATGTCGTCCTCCGCGGCGCGCTCGCGATCGAGCCCCATGCGGTTCCACGCGCGCAGGAAGTAGCCGGTGGCCAGCACCGCCTCACGCGTCTGCTCTCGCCCCGCGCCCTGATAGGAGGGGAAGGCCGCCGGGGGCAGGGCTTCCGCCTCGGACAGAAAAGCGTTCAGCTCCTCCTCGGCCGCGTAGTGGTACTTCGCCTCGCAGAACGCGAAGCCGCGGTTGGCGTGGATGGCGACGCGCAACAGCGGATCCCACGTCGGCTGGGGTGTGGCGCGTGACAGCTCGTAGAACACCAGATCAGTGGCCGGGACCCGATTGCCCCGATCCGCGCTGTCGAGCAGGAGCCAGACGGAGGCCAGGACAGCGTGCTCCTCCTCGATGCCGTACCCCGGAAAGGAGGAGGCCTGTCCGGGCTCCAGCGGGTCCACAGCAGGGGGAACTCGTCCTCGTCCCGCTTCTCGAGCGTCTTCTTGGCCTTGTAAAAGGCAACGCCCAGGTCCACGTACTCCCTGGCGATCTGGCGGGCCTCCTCCTGCGTGACGGCCTTGTCGGGCAGCGCCCGCGTCGCCTCGAGGGCCTTCCAGAGCGCGGCGATCTCCTCGGGCGCGTGGGGTTGCCCCTCGGCGCGGAGGGTCAGCTTGAGGGCCCGGTAGGGCACCAGCGTGTAGGAGCCGCGAATCTTCTCTTCGATCTTCGCGCGCTCCTCGGCGGCCCGTTCGGCGTCCGACTTGCGGCAGCCTCCCAGGACCGCCAGGAGCACGAGCGACAGCACGGCGGCGTGGGTCCGCCTCCGGACATCGCGGAACGGAGACACGGCGGAACAAGCGGACGCGAGCGGGGCAACCATCAGGTAGGGACGGTATCACGAGGCCCCTGTCCGCTCTCCGCGAGGTGCCCGTGCATCAGAAGCCGCTGAGCACCACCTTGCCCAGGGCGCGGCCGCTCTCGATGAGTTCGTGGGCCTTCTTGAGGTTCGCCGCGTTGATGGTGCCCAGGTTCGTCTTGAGCGTGGTGCGCACCGCCCGCTTCCACGAGTCGAGCCACCTCGTTCAGCAGGTGGTGCTGGGCGATCATGTCCGGCGTCTGGAAGCGCGAGCGGGTGAACATCAACTCCCAGTGCAGCGAGAGGCTCTTGGACTTCAGCTTGTTGATGGGCAGGGGCTCGGCGGGATCGTCGATCAGCGACAGCGCCCCCTGGGGCTTGAGCACCTCGACGATCTCATCGAAGTGCTGCTCGGTGTGGGTGAGCGCGAGCACGTAATCCACCCCTTCCGGGACGAGCTGCTTCACCTTCGCGGCCCAGGGCTCGCGGTGATCCACCACGTGGTGCGCGCCCAGCTCGCGCACCCAGGCCTGGGTCTCCGGACGGGACGCCGTGGCGATAACGGTCAGCCCCGTGAGCCGCCGCGCCAGTTGGATCGCGATGGAGCCCACGCCGCCCGCGCCCCCGAGCACCAGCACCGATTGCCCCTTCGAGCCCTCTCCGCGCGCCACCCGCAGGCGATCGAACAGCATCTCCCAGGCGGTGATGGACGTGAGGGGCAGGGCGGCCGCCTCGGCGAAGTTCAGCGAGCGGGGCTTATGGCCGACGATCCGCTCGTCCACCAGGTGCTGCTCCGCGTTGGCGCCCGGGCGATCCACCGAGCCGGCGTAGTACACGGCGTCTCCCACCTTGAACAACTTCACCTCGGGGCCCACGGCCACCACCGTGCCCGCCGCATCCCAGCCGAGCTGCTTGTTCTCGCCCTTCGGGTCCGCCCGCATGCGCACCTTCACGTCCACGGGGTTCACCGAAATGGCCTCCACCCGCACCAGCAAATCCCTCCCGGTGGGCGTCGGCACGGGAACGTCCACATCGATGAGGCTGTCGGCGTGGGTGATGGGCAGCGACTGACGGTAGGCGACGGCTTTCATGGGCTTCTCCTCGGCGGCACTCGGTGCGCCGCGTTCACGAGTCGCTAGATAAACCCCTCGAGGAATATGCGTGATTGATAGTTGATATGCGCCCCATAAACGCTGAATATGGAGCGCATGGGGTACACGGACCTGGACATGGATCTGCTCCGCTCCTTCGTGACGGTGGTGGACGCGGGGGGGTTCACGGCGGCGGGGGCGAAGCTCGGACGGACCCAGGCGGCGATGAGCATCCGCATCAAGCGGCTCGAGGAGCTGCTGGAGCGGCGGGTGTTCGACCGCGGCAGCCGCCTGCCTTCGCTGACGGCCGACGGCGAGCTGCTCCTGAGCTACGCGCGGCAGATCCTCAAGCTCAATGACGAGACGGTACAGCGCTTCGCCGAGCCGGACAGCGCGGGGGAGCTGCGCCTGGGCGTGGCGGAGTACTTCGTACCGCAGCACCTGCCCGGCATCCTGTCGCGCTTCTCCCAGAGCCATCCCCGCGTGCACATCCAGGTGAAGGTGGGCCTCAACGACAGCCTGTTCGAGGCGCAGCAGCGCGGGGAGCTCGACGTGGTGATCGCCCTGTGCGCCAACCCGGGGCAGGGGGCGGCCGGCTGTTGCGCCGGGAGCGGCTGCTCTGGGTGTGCGCGCGCGAGTTCCGGCTCGACGCGGCGGCGCCCGTGCCCATCTGCACGCTGCCACCGCCGTGCCTCTTCCGCGCGCGGGGCTTCGAGGCGCTGGAGGCGCTCGGGCGGGCTCGGCGGGTGCTCTACACGAGCGAGAGCATCATGGGCGTCACCGCGGCGGTGCGCGCGGGCCTGGGCGTCGCCGCGCTCCCGGAGTGCTGCATGACCGAGAGCATGCGGACCCTGTCCGTCGACGAGGGCTTCCCGGAGCTCGAGGGCATCGAGCTCAAGCTCCACGGCGAGAACCCGGAGCGCGGCCACCTGATGACGCCCCTGTTGCGCTTCATCGACGAGAGCCTGCGTCCGGGAGTCCGCCCGTCGATGGATCACTGAAATGGACCGCTGAGACCCGAGGTGCTCAGGCGGCGGGCTGCTCCGCGTGGGAGCGCCAGATGAACGAGTAGACGTCCATCAGGTCGCGGGGCGGGTGTCCCGCGGCCACCAGCCGCTCCGACGTCTTGCGTGCCACCTCCAGGAAGGTGGCATACCCCGTGCCGTTGACGGGCTGCTGCTTGTCCGCCTTGAGGTGGAAGACGAGCGCCTGCTTCTCGAAGACGGTCGGCTTCACGAAGGTGTGTTGCTCGGGGGCGTAATACGCCTGCAGCAGCGTGGCCAGGGGCCGGTGACCTTGCGGGCCTTGCCCTCGTCATCCCAGAGGTGAATGGACTGGACGAAGCCCTCGAAGCGCGCGCCGTACGGGCCCTCCTCGTGCAACAGCCCGCCCAGCGCCGTCACGAACTCCCGCCGGTCCTCCTCCTTCATGGACTTGAAGGGGATGGGGCCTTCCATGGGAAAGACGAGGTTGGTGAAGCTCAACAACTTCTTGGCGACCTCGAAAGTCTCTTCCGGCGTGGCGCTCGCCAGCCGCTCGGGGGAAAGGCTCGTCTGGGCCAGTGCGATGGCCGCGGTCTTGTACCCCTTCTTGCCCTTGGCTTCCGGTGAGCCCCGTTCCTCGGAGATGAAGCGCTCCCCGCCGAAGCCGCCCGGGAAGAACTTCTCGAACCAGGACACCTGCGCCTCGAAGGAGGCGAAGACCGCGGTGGGCGCGGGGGCGCTCCGGGCCTTGGCCTTGCCGGGCTTCTTGGCCGCGTTCTTCTGCGGCATGGGCCGGCCACGCAGCCGGGCGTCCACCATCCTCGCCTCGTCGGCACCCAGCTCGGCCTGCTTGAGCCCCTTCACCTGCGCCTTGGCGAAAACTCGCCTTCCGCCGTGTTCGAAGCAGAGGGTGAGCTTGCCATCCCGATCATCCATCAGGGCCGCGTGGCCCCAGTCGGGTTGGCTTTCCAGCAGGAAGAGCGTCGGGGTCACGGTTGCAGCCATGCGAGATCTCCAGGAAGTGCCGTTGAGGCCGCGATGGGATCGTCGCGGGTTGCTTCGCGGCCAGACTCGACCATTCCCGACAGGAAACCAAGCCCCGCCCGATAAAGGCTCCGCGCGTGCGCTCCGTTCAGGACAACTCGTGAGGGTGACCAGGCGTCAAGGCACCTCGCGGGGATCCCACCCGGTGTACAGGTCTTCATTCAGCCCATCGAGCTGGCGCATGTCCTCGGGCGACAGGGAGAAGTCATAGACGGTGGCGTTCTCGCGGATGCGGGCCGCGTGGGTGGACTTGGGGATGACGATCATGTCGTGCTGGAGGCACCAGCGGATGAGCACCTGCGCGGTGGATCTGCCGTGCCGGCGGGCCACCTCCACGAGCCGGGGATCCGTGAGCCGCAAGCCCTTGGTGAGGGGGCTATAGGCCTCCACCGCGATGCCCTTGTCCGCGCAATGGCGCAGGAGCGAGGGCTGGTGGAGGAAGGGGTGCTGCTCCACCTGGTTGACGGCGGGGACCACCTGGGCGCGCGCGAGCAGCTCGTCGAGGTGGTGCTCCATGAAGTTGCTCACCCCGATGGCGCGGCAGCGACCGTCGCGCAGCAGGGTCTCCAGGGCCCGCCACGAGTCCAACCGCCGGCCCTGCACCGGCCAGTGGATGAGGTACAGGTCCACGTACTCCAGGCCCAGCTCCTTCAAGCTCCGCGCACAGGCCTGGAGCGCGGAGTCGTAGCCCTGATCCGAGTTCCACAGCTTGGTGGTGACGAAGATGTCCTCGCGGGGCAAAGCGCTCTCGCGCACCGCGGCGCCCACGTCCCGCTCGTTGCCATAGACGCGCGCCGTGTCGATGTGCCGGTAGCCCGCGGCGAGCGCCGACCGCACCGCCTGACGCGTCTCCTCGCCCCGGAGGCCGGTAGACGCCAAGCCCCAGCCGGGGAATCTCGACGCCATTGTTCAACGTGAGGGTGGACTGAAGGTTCAGTTCCATGGGCGGCTCCTTGGGTGGCACGCGGTGGAGTGCATAGCTTGACTCACCTCACGGCCCTGTCCACCGCCTGGAACAGCGCTCACCCGCTCGGGGCCGGGGAGGGGGAGCGGCCTGCGTTCCTTGAGGCTGAATCGATCATCCCGGGCCAGCACGTGCACGCGCGCATCGTGGACGGTGAGGATGCCCTGGGTGTGCATGTCCGAGAGGCTGGTGAAGCGGATGCCCAGGCCGTCGATGACATAGACGCCGCCCGAGCCGAGCACGGTGAACTCCTCGTCGTTGTTCCTCACGAGCACGGCGGTGTCCTCGTCCAGGCCGATGCCCAGGTTGTGGGGATTCTGCGCGACGGCCCCCATCAGGCGCGCGAAGCGGCCCCGCTCGGAGAAGTGCGAGTCCACGATGACGCCCTCGAGCAGCCCGAGCCCCGGGGCCATGGCCAGCGAGGACAGACAGGGTGGGGGGCCGCCATTGATGGCGCTGCCGGGGCCGCCGATGAGCATCGTCTCGGACATGGCCGCCGCGCCCGCCGAGGTGCCGACGATGGGGATTCCCTCCTCGTGCAGCGCGAAGATGCGCTCGAGCAGCGGCGAGCCGCCCATCTGGCTGGTGATGCGCAGCTGATCCCCTCCGGAGAAGAACAGCACCGCGGCCCCCGAGAGCTTCTCCACGTTGGCCGGGTCATACGCCTGGTCGCGGTTGCGGATGTCGAGCACCTCCAGGCGGTGCACCCCCAGCCGGCTGAAGCGCTCGCGGTACGTCTCCGCCGTCTGCTGGGGCTCCAGGGTGGCCACGGTGAGCAGGACGAGGTGACCCCCTTCCTTCGCCAGCGCCCGCCGCGCGGCCTGCCGCAGGATGGCCTGCTCCTCGTCGGACTCCTTGTCCTCGCTGCCGCCGATGATCAACAGGTCGCCCCGTTGCTTCGCCATGTGACGCGCCTCCTTACTCCTCCGCGACCAACCTACCGTCCCACCTCGAGTGAACGCGCGTCCAACACCACCCCATCGCACTTCCCCACGCGCTCACCCGTTAGGGCGTGTCGTCGGTCAGACAGCTGCTCATCAACCGCGGCACCTCCATCACCGCGCGCTCGCACCGGTCCTTCAGGTCATGCAGCACGTACTCGTCCACGAAGGGCAGCGAGGCCTTGAAGGTGGCCACCAGATCCTCGTCCCGGCGCCCGTCTCGCCCGTGCCCCGCGCGCGGCCATAGCCCACGTCGAAGCCCATCTCGTTCTGGAGCGCGAGGGTGACGTGCTCGGTGATGTGCGCCGGTACGTGCCGCGCCTCAGCCGCTCCACGAAGCCGCCGGGCTTGCCGACGCTGCACTCATGCGTGTGCAACCCTGGCACCCAACTCGTCAGCCGTTCGACGAAACCTGGAAGGAATTGCTCGGCCGCGTCTCGAGCGGACCGATGTCCAATTCAATCCGCAACACGGTCTTGTATGCGTAGAGATTGGGACCCCGCAGGGCCTGGTTGCTCGTGCCATGAGGTTCGCTCTCTCCCAGAGAAGATGTCTGGGAATGGAGCGCCCGGGAGGCAATCGACCCCAGGAACACCCCCTCCGGGCCCGCCTTCCACGCAAGGCCCGGGGGCAGGCGGGCAGGGGGCCTACTCGATGGTGAAGTGCACGGGGATGATGATGGGGGCGTAGTTGCGGCCGGTCAGCGTCACCTCCGCGGCATAGGTGCCCGCGGGCAGCTTGTCGCCCTGGATGATGACGTGGAAGCGCGACACGGTGCCCGCCTTCATCCAGAGGGGATAGGCCTGGGGGCACGTGGAGAACAGGCAGGAGATCCACTCGCCAATGGCGACGAAGGGCGTGACGATGGCGATGGGCACGGCGAGCACGGGACCGGCGATCCCCGCGTCCTCCACCGCGTCCCAGAGCTCTCCCACCAGCGTCTCCGGCTTGTCGATCGCGACGCGCACCGCCTCCTTGCCGCTGCCGGTGACCTGGAGATCGCCGAGCACGGCGTCCCCCCGCAGCGACTTCTCCCGGTAGACGACCGTGAGCAGCTCCCGCCCGTGCTGGGGGACCTTGAGGGGCTTCTTGTCGAAGGCCACCTGCACCTCGGCCGGAACGAGCAGGCCCGACTCCGTCATGGCCTGGGTGAGCTGGAAGGAGCCCTCGCTGCGGGCGCTCCGGGTTGCAGCAGCACGCGGCCCTGCACGCCCACCACGCCGCCAGGCGGCAGGGGCGGAGGCGAGCTCCGACACGGAGAGCGCTCCGGCCTGGGGCGCTCCCCCGAGCGCGAACCGGGAGGATTCGATCACGCTCGCCCGGTTCTCGATGAACGAGGTGGTGTACCAGTACATGTGTTTCGCGGAGTCCACCTTCACGCTTCCGGAGACCGCCGTGGAGCCGCTCGCGGTGACCAGCACGCCCCGGGTGAAACCGGACAGGCTCAGGCCGCTGGGTTGGATGGCCACGGGATCGGAGAAGAACAGGGCCTTCTGGGCCAGGCTCCAGTCCTCCGGGAACGTGACCTGGGGATCGCTCACGCCGGAGTCCATCCGGGTCTTCAGCTCGACGGCGGGCGCCGCGCTTCCATCCTCCCGGTGCGTGCGCGCCGTCACCTTGGAGAGCGCCACGGCCCCCAGCGTGCCCGCGGTGACGGAGATCCGCTCACCCTCCAGCAGCAACAGTCCCGTCTGCGCGCCAACCTGGGCCTCGGCGAAGAAGACGTAGTACTTGCCATCCGGGAAGCTGGCACCCGTCACCAGGGTGCTGGGGGCGTCGACGCGCGCGGTGCCTTGCGTGGTGAGGATCAGCGGGCTGCCGGACAACTCGAAGGTGGCCGCGTGTCCGACCGGACGGCCCGCGTGCTCGGAGGTCCAACGAGACTGGAGCTGCTCGGGCGTGAGCCCCTCCTCGGGATTCTCATCGGAGCCCCCACAGCCGGACTGGCCCACGAGGACGGCTACGGCCGACATCACCACAAACGTTTCGACGAAGCGTCTCACGGCTTTCCCCCACGGTTGGATGCTGCGTTCGCCCCATTCTTGGCGGTGGACCCACTGTTTGGATCTTCACGGTGCATCCTTCCGATCCTGGGTGCACCCGCGTTGACCCAATGCGTCAGCTATTCCAGGAAAATCATTTATTAGGAACTTTACTCTGAATCATGTTAAACATGTTTTCCCTCTCGGGCGCCACGCCGACGTGATGCGCCGGGGTGAGGGGAAATCCCGACATGAACATGATCTCCGATTCGAAGCGTCTGAGTGGGTTCAAGCATCTTCTGGCATGGGGTCTGGGTGGCGCATTGCTGGTCTCCGCTGGATGTGGGGCCGGTGCCGAGCAACCCATGGAAGAGGCGGCCACGAAGCAGGAGGAAAAACCCCTGGCCGGCTGGGTGCAGATCTGGAGCGACGAGTTCGACGGCACCAGCGTGAACACCTCCAACTGGTCGTACGTCACCAACGTCCACGTCAACAACGAGCAGCAGCAATACACCACCTCGTCCCAGAACGTGTCGGTGAGCAACGGCACGCTGAAGATCACCGCCCGCCTGCAGTCCAACAACGGCTATCCCTTCACCTCGGGCCGTCTGGAGAGCGCCGGCAAGCGGCAGTTCGGCCATACCCGCATCGAGTCGCGCATCAAGCTGCCCGTGGGCGCGGGCCTCTGGCCGGCGTTCTGGCTGCTCGGCCATGACATCAATTCGGTGGGCTGGCCGGCGTGCGGTGAGCTCGACATCATGGAGAACGTGGGCTACAGCGACTGGACCTCGGGTGCCCTGCACGGCCCGGGCTACTCGGGCAATACGCCCATCAACAGCCGCTTCTATCCCAACTCCTCCGTCGCCAACTTCCACGTGTACCGCACCGAGTACTCCCCCTCGGACATCAAGTGGTACATCGACGGCGTGCTGGTGAAGACCACGCTCAAGTCCGAGGTCACCCGGTACGGCAACTGGGTGTATGACAAGCCTTTCTACATCATCCTCAACCCGGCCGTCGGAGGCAGCTATCCGCAGGGCGTGAACGGCGCCACCTACCCGTACCCCGGCGTGCCGCAGTCCACGGTGGACCTCATCCGCAACACGCCCCAGACGATGGAAGTCGACTGGGTGCGCGTCTACCAGTGGCAGTAGTCTGATCCCGGACCGGGGAGGGCCATGACGCGAGCCGTCATCTCCCCCGTGCCCGAGCGGGACGCACCGTGCCGGCCCGCTCGGTCCCCATCCGAGAAGGGAAGGGGCCTCGCAACCTCTCGCCGACTTTGCCGATAATTGGGAAAACCCGCCTCATTTCCTGAACGGTAGGAGTCTCCCCCATGTCCCGCCCCGTTGACTCTGGCGCCGCCGCCGAAGCCGCCCGCCGCGCCGCCGCCGAGGCCGCTGCCCGCGCCGCCGCCGAGGCCGCCGCCCGTCGCGCCGCCGCCGAGGCCGCCCGTCGCGCCGCCGCCGAGGCCGCCGCGAAGGCCGCCGCCGAGGCCGCCTCCCGCCAGCAGGCCGAGTCCCAGAAGCCGCAGACCCAGCTCTTCAACCGCAATGAGTTCTCCGCGGGTGACAACCGGGTCCAGAACCGGCTGAGCGGCGAGTCCCCGGTGTCGGCCACCAGCACCCCTCCGTCCACGGGCTCCACCACGGTCCGCCAGCTCGCCACGGCGTCCGGCTCCCCCACCGCGCGCAATGCCGCCCGGACCGAAGAGACCCCGCCGGAGCGCGCCGACGCGCTGCCCGAGAATCCCAAGGATCTGCCCAAGCTCTTCCCGGAGCTCCAGGGCAAGGGCAAGGAGGAGATCAAGAAGGCGTACGACTCGCTCAACAAGCTGGCCACCGGCTCCTTCTCGGAGAAGGCCACGGCGCTCGGGGAGCTGGCCTCGCAGTTCCCCCAGACGGTGCCCAACGCGCTGGAGCGGCTGGGCGTGAAGGACTCGAAGCTGGCGAAGCTGGCCACCAACTCCGAGGCCCTGGGCGCGCTGGGCACCCTGAGCAACCCGGACAAGTCCGCGGTGGACAAGGCCAAGGCCAGCCTCAAGCTGGCGAAGGCCGCCGGTGACATCCTCAAGCCGGCCGATCTCAAGGGCGTGCTGGACACCACTCTCAAGGGCCTGCCCTCGGCGGAGAAGCTCATCGGCGCCGTGTCGACGTGGGCGGACCCCAACGCCTCTGGCGTGGACAAGGCCAAGGCCACGCTCGAGCTGGGCAAGGCGCTCAAGGACTTCGCGGGCGAGCAGTTCCCCGAGCTCGCCAATGACTTGCGCAAGCTGGACGGCCCGATGCGCGCGGCTGGCGCCGCCATCACCCTTTCGATCCCAAGGCCTCCGTGCAGGACAAGGCCCTGGCCGCCGCGCAACTGGCCGCCGAGCTGCCCGATCTGAAGAAGAACGTCACCGGCTTCGCCCAGATGCTGCGCAACGCGGGCGTCTCCCAGGCCGACGAGGTGGCCCAGCAGGGCGCGCGTCTGGCCGAGGTCGCCGTGAAGGGGTTGGATCCGGCGCTGGCCTCGAAGCTGTCGCCCGCGCAGCTGGACAAGCTCAAGGCCGCCGCCACGAAGCTGGGCGGCCCGGAGTCCCTCGAGTCCGTCCTCAAGGGCGTCACGGATCCCAAGGCGCTCGACAACCTGGTGGGGCAGTTGGACTCGCTGGACGCCGCCGCGGGCAAGCGGCTGGTGGGAGCGCTGGGCGGCCTGGAGCACTCGGTGCTCAACGAGACGCTCGCCGATCCCAAGGTGGCCGGGCAGCTCTCCCAGCTCGCCACCAAGCTGGATGACGACGCGGGCAAGGTGCTGGCCAACGCCGTGAAGGACATGGACGGGGCGGCGCTCAAGTCGCTGCTGCGCTTCACCGATGGGGTGGGGGCCGACGCCCTCAACACGACCATCAAGGGCCTGGGCCCGCTCGTGGACAAGGCGGGCAGCAAGCTCGTGGGCCAGGGCCTGAAGGTGCTGGACAAGGCGCTGGGCAAGATGGGCGTGGAGATCACCGCCGAGGTGGCCGGCAAGGTCTTCAAGAACCTGGCGAAGGCCATCCCGGTGGCGGGCGCGGTGCCCAATGCCATCGACGCGGTGAAGTACGAGAAGGAAGCGCTGGAGCTGCGCGGCAAGAACAACGACCTGGGCTACTTCGCGCACACCGCCGCCACGTTGAATGTCGTGGACGCGGGCGTGGGCATCGCGCTGGACGTCGCCGGCGTGTTCACCGGAGGCGCGGGCGTGGCCGTGGACGTGGGCACGAGCGTGGCGTTCGGCGCGGCCGAGCTGGCGATGGACATCGGCTTCGACCAGGAGAAGGCGAAGTACGAGGCGGACCCGGAGAACTACGAGGCGCCGGGGTGGATGAAGGCCGTCAACCCGGCCGGAGCCGCGGCGCAGGGCCCGGCGGGCATGGCTCAGCTGGCTGCCTACTACGGCCCCGAGGGCGCCGCCGAGCTGGCGCAGTGGGGCGTGGAGACGGGCGCCAAGGGCGCCGTGAAGCTGGCCGAGTTCGCGGGCGTGTCGGCGGCGGAGGCCACGGGCGATGGCCTGAAGCTGACCGCGGGCTTCATCCACAAGATGGCGGACGTGGTGCGCAACCCCTCGCGCTACGGCGAGGCGGTGGCGCGGCAGGCCACCGAGGCCTTCAACGCCGCCATCGCCAAGGGAGGCGAGATCGCGAAGGAGGCCCAGAAGGTCCTCGACAACGTCATCACCGAGGCCAAGGAGCTGGGCACCAAGGGCCTGGAGACGCTCAAGTACCTCGCCGAGAACCCGGGCGAGGTCGCGAAGAAGGCGCTCGACGGCATCCAGAGCCTCGTCAACTCGGGCATCGATCTGACGACGAAGTTCGGCAAGGACCTCTACAAGAAGGCCGTGGACACGCTCGAGGGCCTGAAGGCTGGCTGGGAGAAGCTGACCGGCGCCGCGAAGGAGAAGGCCCAGGAGCTCATCAACGGCGCGAGGGATCTCGTCAGCTCCACGGTGAACAAGGCGAAGGAGCTGGGCGAGAAGGGCCTGGAGCTGTTGGCGTGGACGGCCAGCCACCCGGGCGAGGCCGCGGAGAACGCGAAGCGGTTCCTCTCCGACACGCTGGCCAAGGGCGGCGAGCTGGCGAAGAAGGCGTGGGACTCGGTGCGCGCGCTGGGCGAGCAGGGCCTGGCGGTGGCCGAGGACGTCGTGCGCGGCCTGGCCAAGGCGGGCGAGGCCGCGGTGGACACGCTGCGCTACGTGGCGGAGCACCCGGGCGAGGCCGCCGCGAAGGTGCGCGACTGGGCGGGCCAGACGCTGTCGGACCTGGCGCGCAAGGGAGGCGAGGCGGCCAAGGCCGCGGCCACCGCCGTGAAGGACTTCGTGGACCGGCGCGCGGACTGGGCGAAGAAGTTCGCCAGGGATCTGCTCAAGGATGGGGTGGAGTCCTTCAAGGAGGTCGCCAAGGCCTGGAAGGACAACCTGACCGAGGGCGGCAAGGAAGTGATGGGGGCCCTGGCCGATCTGGGCGACGCGGGAGTGGACGCTCTGAAGGATCTGGCTGGCGCGGGTGGGCAGCTCGCGGAGGCGGCGGTGGGCCACCTCGACAACCTGGCGCGCGCGGGCGTGGGCGTGGCGAAGGACGCGCTGGAGGGCCTGGCGGACCTGGGCGGCGACGTGGGCAAGCTCGCCGGCGACGCCTTCGACTCCGTGTCCGACTTCCTCGAGGACAAGATCCGCGACATCATTCCGGGCATCTAGGCCCCATCCGGCCTGACACCTCCCGGGTCATCCTTGGCCTTGGCGAGGACCCGCGGAATGGAGGCCCGAGACCCGGGGTTTCATCCCCAGCCGCCAGTCACGGGGGCCACTTTTCGGAGACATTCGAAAAGGAACCCTGGGCACGAGCCTCGAAACGTGACACACGGCAATGGCCGCCCCCGACAGGGAGCGGCCTCCGCCTCAACTCATTGAGGCCGGACCAGAAAGAAGACACGAGTAAATGGCAATCGGTACCGTGAAGTGGTTCAACGACGCGAAGGGCTTTGGTTTCATCACGCAGGACGGCGGGGGTGAGGACCTCTTCTGCCACCACAGCGCGATCCAGACCAACGGCTTCCGCTCCCTGCAGGAAGGGCAGAAGGTCGAGTTCGACGTCTCCCGTGGCCCCAAGGGCCTGCAGGCGCAGAACGTTCGCCCGTCCTGAAGCGCGTCCTCTAGGACCCGCACCGGCCCAGTCTCCTCGCGAGGCTGGGCCTTTTTCGTTCAGGTTGCGAGGCAAGTGCCGATCTACTCGCTTGACCAACCCGGCGGCTTGACGGGCACAACCGCATTTTCGTGTGGTTCCGGAGCGACGGCTGGCTGCGTCGCTTCCCGAGGTGCGCCGTGTCCACCCGTCTTCCTGGCGCTCGCCCTACGAGTGCTCGGCTGGGCCCCTGCTTTGGCGCCTGGGCCTTCCTCGTCCTCTCCCAATTGTCGTGCGCCACGGGCACCCCACGGGGCAGCTTCGTGGCCTCCCGCTACCACTCGCTAACGCCCCCACCAGCGCCCAAGGAGCGTGTGGCCGCCACGGCGGAGCCCGGCCTCGCGTCCGCCACCGTGTATGTCGTGGACTTCATGGAGCCCGGCGCCGTCGCCACCCGGCCGGTGCCCATTCCCAGGGCCGAGTTCCAGCAGGCATTCCTGCGCCTGTCACGCGATATGCGGCCGGGAGCGAAGACGCCACAAGAGGCCGCCCGGGAGTTGCTCCACCTGCTGCCGCCACCCGAGGGCATCGAGACCCTGGACAGCCAGGGAGACTGGCTGTTGGAGGTCTACCGTGACCAGGGTTACACCCTGGTGCCCGAGCGCCAGGAGGGCCCGGTTGTACTCACCCCCGCGGCGGATGAAGCCCTGAGGGTCAGGTACCTCCAGTGGTGTGTGCCCCGGGGAGGCGGCGACTGCCTGGGTCTTCTGGACGATGGGCCCTACCTGCGCACGGATGACCGGCGGGCGTTCGCCTTGGCGTTGGCCTTCGGCCGCGTCTCGACGAGACGCGCCAGGCCCTGGCGCACGAGCTGCTGGACGTGCGGATGATCGTCTCCACGGTCGTCTGGACGGTAGCGCTCTACTGCATGATGTGGGTGGTGCCCGAGCCAACCACCAACCTTCTTGGACCCCATCGGGCGAGCCCGTGAACTCAATAGCATCCAGTGGCCGGGAGGTTTTCGCCCGATCATCGTGGAGGGGCAGTACAAGGAGCCTCCCCGCACAACGGCCGTGACGTTCTACGCCCCGGCCCTCGCCGGCGCCGCAAGACCACCGAGGAAGCGTTCAGGGCCGTCATCGAGCAGTTCGACTGCATCGTCTACTGACGGGGCCATGCCGAAGCCGCGCGACACCTCCCGGAGAGTCGCACTGCCGTGGAAGCGAAGTCTCTGCCAATCAGGTCACGACGCCGAGGGCAGTTCGTCCAGGCTCCTCAGGTTCTCCTCGGCCATGCGGCGGTACTGCGGGACAATCTCCACGGCCAGCACCGCTCGCAGTTGATGACGTGCCCCTTCGAGATCTCCTGCTTCCTGACAACGGATCATCCGGTGAAGAGCTTGTGAAAGCCGCCGCTTTCCGTCGTCCATGCGCTTGATTGGCCCTGTTGAACCCGGCGAGCCAGGGCTCGGATCTGCCCCCATGGGTGAAAGTCCTGTTCGACCTGCCCGGTCAGGAAGATCGTCTCGAATGTTGCCAGATAGTCGAGTCGGATCTCGAGCTGCTCCCGGTAGTGAGAAACGATCTCGGCTGCGAGGGCATCTTCGATCACCTTCCGCGCGCCAGCGAAGTCGCCCTTGTCGCGCAGGGCATCGACTTGGGAATCCACCTTCCCCAAGCGCAGGGAGCCGTCCCGGATACGACGACCAATCTCCCGCAGGAGGGTGGTCGCTGTCGAGACACCGCGCAGGGCGTCTTCGATGTCCCCGGTGCTGATCGCCACGAGTCGGGCGCCTCCACTCAGCAGGGCGCGGGTTTCGTCACTCAGCTCGAGCGCCTCGCCCTGCGCCAGTACTCGCTGCTCCAGTTGCTCGAATTGTCGCCAGACAAGCCGTTCCTCGTCGGTCATGGCTTCTTCTACCGCCTACGCGTGGGTTCCACCTGCGCTACACCTGATTGCTTGTCATGATGCAATCGATTGCAATAGAGCCCGGGCGCGGGCGACATCCTCGGCCCGGCGCAGCGGCGCCCCATGCGAGGGCACGAGAATGGGTTCGCCCTCCAAGGCCTCCAGCAATGTCCGCGCGATCCGCTCGGGCTCGGTGCATAACACCGTCTTGAAGATGCGATTGATGCGCAACCCCGGAGCACTGCCGCTCACCCAGAAGGCGAACTTCCAGAACAGGTGGGGTGGAGGCGCGGCCTGGTTGCCCAGCAGCTCGTCGATATAGAGCACGGGCCGAGCCCCCGCAGCACGCGCACCAGGGTGCCACCGTTCTTGGAGCCGAGCAGCTCGCGGAAGACGACCTCGGGAGGGTGGGCAGGCCCGAGAGGTCCGTGAAGGACTTCAGGCCGGGCCGGGTCAGGGCGGCGAGCGCGGCCGAGGGCGCATAGGAGCGGGCCTCGGGATAACGGGCCTGCCACGCGGGCAGGCCCAGGTCATGTCCGGAGTGGGGGGCGACGATCGCCGTGACCCGGCCATGGGCCCCGAGCGCGGCATGGTCCGCGTCCGACAGAACCGGCGGCGGGCTGACCACCGTGAGTTCTCCCGGGTGGAGCTGGACGGCGAACGCGTTGGTGGGCCCGAAGTGACGGACGTCATACGCGTGGACCCACACCCCCGAGCCTTCCAGCACCTCGTTCCAAGCCATGGTCACCCCCCGAAGCGGCGGCACGCTCCGCGCCGCTCAGTGCTTGCCGTACTCCAGCTTCACGCCCTTGCGCTGGGCGAAGATATACGCCTCCATGGCCTTCATCCTCGGGTCATCCTCGGCGAGTGGCTTGCCGCGCACGGGGTTCTCGATGCACCAGTTCACCATGTCGCGCAGCAGCGCCACGCGGCCGAGCTGCACCGGTACTTCGGATAGGTCTCCGGGTGCGTGTTCGCGCCGTCCGGGTGGCACATGTCGCAGGAGATGGCCACGGTGCTGCCCAGCTCCTTGGAGTCATGGAACACCCGGTGCCCCTCCTTCACCATCTGCTCGGCCGAGGCCTTCCACAGCGCCTCGTCCCGAGCGCTGAAGGCCCCATACGTATGGCCCGTCTGCTCGCCGCCCTTCTGCTTCGCGACCCCGGCCGCGTCCGATGAGGCGCTCTCCCCCTGCTTCTTCACGTCCGCCTTGGCGGCCGGCGGAGGCGTGGGCGGCTGGGCCAGCGCCACGCGAGCGGGCACTGGATCCCAGTTCGCCTGGGGGTTCTTGCGATGCCACTCGGCCATGAGCTGATCGGAGATGGCCTGGGCCTGCTTCTTGTCGATTCGCGCCGGATCCTTCACGCCCTTGACCTCGAGCGTCGTCTCGCCGTCGCACA
Organism: Cystobacter fuscus; assembly: GCA_049060065.1. GTDB lineage: Bacteria > Myxococcota > Myxococcia > Myxococcales > Myxococcaceae > Cystobacter > Cystobacter fuscus_B. The sequence goes on along the minus strand of JBMEQP010000002.1, from coordinate 4,128,271 downwards.
GGGCGATCACCACGTTGCCCTCGGCCGAGCGGGGAACCTGATGCGTCGCGGGAGCGGGGAGGTGCCCGAGTGGACGCGTCCTTCGCGGACGCGGCCCCGAGCGACAGCAGACCGAGGGCGCCGAGCGCCGCGATGCCGGATGTCTTGCGTGCGTTCATGGTGTGGGCTCCTAGTAGGACGGCAGTTTCGTCGCGGCCGGGCGGTCCTTCTTGCCCTTGGACGCGAGGTAGCTGGAGCGGACCGTGACGGGATCCCGGTCCCAGAGGTTGTAGAGCTTGTCCGCCAGCCCCTCGGCGGTCACGTCGAAGCGGCCGTCGCCGCACCCGTCGAAGTTGCTGAAGGGATCCGCGCGGTTCATCTGCACCGTGAGCGAGGGCAGTCCCTCGGGCGCGTAGGGCCACGGCCACGCGGTGGACAGCATCCCGTGGAACTGGATGTTGCCGATCTGGTTGCTGAGCATCTGGTGCGTGTGGCCGTGGATGACCGTCACGTTCTCGAAGGGCCTGAGCAGCGCCTGGACCTCGTCCGCGTCCTCGGTCCAGAAGTTCCACGGCCGGTAGTATTTGTAGAGCGGCGAGTGGCTGAAGACGATGAGCGGCGTCTTCTTGTCGACCTTGGCCAGGTCCTGCTTGAGCCACTCGCGGCCCGCCGCGCCCACCTCGAAGCGCGACTGCACGCCGTTGTCGAGCCCCGCCACCGTCTGCATGCGCTCCTCGGGCGTCATGCCGCGCTCGGTCCAGAAGTCCTTCTCGTTCACGCTCAGCAGCGTGACGAAGTGCACGCCCTTGTGATCGAACGAGTACTGGGGCTCGCCGAAGTTGGTGCGCCAGTGCTCGCCCATGTCGAGGAACCAGTCGTGCTCGCCCACCATCATGCGCACGGGCGCCTTGACCGCCTTGAGGATCTCCCGGCCCAGGTCGAGCTCCTCCTTCTTGCCCAGCTGCGCCGGTCGCCGCCGAAGAGGACGAAGTCCGGCTGGGGATCCAACCGGTTCACGTCATCCACCGCGCGCAGGATGGAGCGCACGAAGCGATCGTTGAGCTCCTTCTTGTACAGGTGCGTGTCGGAGATGTACGCGAAGGTGAAGCGGGGGCGGGCCGAGGCGCGGCGTCGGCCACGCTGACGAGCTGGAAGCTGTGCGGGGTGATGAGGCCCTTGGCGGCCACGATGCCCGCGGACAGGCCGGCGAGCCTCATGAAGCCGCGGCGATCCAACCGGCGCAGGCCCTCGAAGAAGGCGTCGCGCTCCTCGTGGTGTTTCGTCTCGATGCTCTTGATGTGCTTCATGGGTCACTTCTCCGAGGACGGGCCCACGGGCCCATAGAAGCCGCGATCGGCGGGGTTGGAGATGGAGAGATCCGGGCTGACCCCGATGTCGCCGAGGTTGCCTTTCTTGCCCAGGGCCACGGCGGTATCGCGCTCGGGGCGTTTGTTCTTCCGGGCGCGCTGGCTCGCCAGCTCCTTCTTCTCCAGCGCCGCCAGGTCCTCCGACGTGAGCGCGAAGAGGAAGGCCACCAGGTCGTCGATCTCCGGCTCGGTGAGGCCCAGCCGCTGCATGCCTCCGTCGAGGAAGGGGTTGGGGATGCCGCCCTTGTTGTAGTGGTCCATCACGTCCCACAGGGTGGCGAGCGAGCCGTCATGCATGTAGGGGCCGGTGACGCCCACGTTGCGCAGGGTGGGTGTCTTGAAACTACCGATGTCGTTCTCGTTCTTGGTGACGAGGAAGCGGCCCATCTCCGACAGGTTGGTCTGGATGGCCAGCTCGTCGATCTGCCCGGCGTCGCCGGTGCGCACCACGCGCAGGGCCTCGGCGGCGAGCTTGGAGAAGTCGTGCTGGTGCGCGGCGATGCCGATGTTGTGGAACTTCTGATCGGAGAACAGGGGGACACGGCGTTGCCCGCGTGGCAGCTGTTGCAGCGCGCCTTGCCGTTGAAGAGCGCCCACCCGCGCTTCTCCGCCGCGCTGAGCGCCTTGGCGTCACCCGCCAGGAAGCGATCGAAGCGGGCGTTGCCGGAGAACTGCGTGCGCTCGAACGCGGCGATGGCCGTGGCGAGATCCTCGGCGGTGGGCTCGCGGCCGAACACCTTCTGGAACTCGGGGGGTACTCGGGCAGCCCCTTCACCTTGGCCACCACGGCCTCCACGTCGGGCATGCCCATCTCGATGGGGTTGATGATGGGCAGCAGTGCCTGCTCCTCGAGCGTCCCCGCGCGCCCGTCCCAGAACTGGGTGGCGTTGAAGAGGGCGTTGAGCACCGTGGGGCTGTTGCGCTGGCCCCGCTGCTTCTTGATGCCCTCGGACCGGGGGAGCCCATCCGTGAAGGCCCGTTTGGGATCATGACACGTCGCGCAACTCACCGAGTCGTCCGCGGACAGGCGTTTGTCATTGAAGAGTTTTTCGCCCAGGGTGATCTGCGCCGCGGTGGGCCGCCGCTCCGGGGGCACGGAGAGCTCGTACAGCACCGGGGAGACCCCCAGGGGAAAGGGTTTCTGGGGCGGCGCGGGCTGCGCCAGGACGGTGCCGCCCAGCGCGAGCACCGCCACACACGTGAGTGCTTTCATGAACACCTCGCTCGGAATGAATCGGATCGCGTGCGTCGTTCGGAGAGGGAGGGGGCGCCCCTCGTTCCAGGGTCCGTGTCACTAACGGGCGCATTTATTTCCGCATGAACTCGAATCCGGCCCCGGCCCCACGGACAATTGATTGTCTTCAAGAGGTCAGTTCACCCAGCCCGGGTTTTCGCCAGACAACATCCGCGAGCGGAGCGCCCCCGGTCCTCGCCGCGGTGCACGCGAGGTCCCACTCCGCCGGGACTTCGCGTGACGTCGTGCCCGGATTGGCATTTTTCCGACAGCCCGCCGGTTCATCCAGGTAGAGTGGGAAAAGCAGTGAAACCCTCTACTCCAGGAGCCTCCACATGAAGCGCATCATCGCTCTCGCCGCCGCCGTGCTCGCCTTGGGAATGGGACTTGCCTCCACGTCCGTGCAGGCCGTGGATTGTCAGCCGCCGTGCTGGAAGGATCCGATCACCGGGAAGATCATCTGCGGAACGCCCTGCCCGTAGGGCGGGCTTCGGGCTTCGTTTCCCCGACAAGAGGGGTGACGAAGCCCTCGCGGCAGGGCACGCTGCCTCCATGGCGAGTCCCCTGCCGGAGATCTCCCCGCCGCTCACCCCATCGCCTACCTCACGGATGTGGAGGGGCTCTGGGAGAAGCTGGCCAGTTTCTGCCAGGACAATCCCCACGTGTCGCTCGAGGACGGAGGGCGGCTCGTCGTGCGGCCGGGCGCCACGTTCGTCTATGGCGGGGACGCGCTCGACCGGGGCCCCGACGGGCGCCGGGTGGTGCGCACGCTGCTCGACGCCCGGCGCGAGTTCCCCACGCAGGTGGTGTTGCTGGCGGGCAACCGGGACATCAACAAGCTGCGCCTGGTGCGCGAGTTGAACGGACACCCCCTGGCGCGCACGCCCGAGGACATGCGCCGCGCGCCTCGGCCCGTGCTCCTGCGGTGGATCTTCGCCAACACCATGGGGGCGCGCGGGGCCTTCGAGTTCCGTCACGCCGAGCTGGCCCGGGAGGACAGCACCGTGAGCGAGGAGGACGTGGTGGACAGCTTCCTCGAGGACCGGCTCCCGGGGCGTGCTGCGCGACTACCTCACCGCGTGCCAGCTGGCGCACCGCATCGGCAACACCCTGTTCGTGCACGGCGGCGTGCGCGAGGAGAGCCTCGGCTTCGTGCCCGCGCGGGGCCGGGTGGAGGGGTGGATGCGTGGCGGGAGGCGCTCAACGGCTGGTATGCCGGGCAGCTCGCGGCGTTCGCCGAGGGCCGGCTGGAGGGCGGTGTTCCGGACTGGGAGCCGCTCATCGCCTACCAGGCCCCCATTCCGGGCCAGCGCGTCAACCCCGCGAGCGTGGTGTACGGGCGCATGGCCGACGCGAACAACCATCCCGGGCTGCCGTCTCCGGGCTCATCGCGACGCTCGCCGACGCGGGCATCCACCGGCTCGTGGTGGGGCACACCCCGAGCGGGGATTGTCCCTCGGTGCTGCGCGAGGGGCGCTTCGAGCTCATCCTCGCGGACAACTCCTATGGCCGGGTGGAGAGGGCCTCGCGGGTGTTCCTGCGCGACGACAGCGTGTGCGTGGAGGGCGACGTGGTGCTGGAGGATGGGCGGCACGAGCAGGTGCGCTTCCAGCTCGCGCTCGAGGACACCTCCACGCCCATTGGCCGGCAGGTGCTCGACACCGGGCACCTGGTGAAGGGGCCGCTCGTGGGCAGCGGGGACTGGTTGCTGTTCCGCGCCCTGCCCGGGTTCCGGGTCGAGCAACTCGCCCGGTCCCCAAGTGCGCTCGCGGGCCGTCCCTGGGGTCCGCGCGGGCCGTATGATGCCCGGCCGCATGCGCCTCCTGTTCCTCCTCGTCGTGTGGTTGTTGTCCCCGCGGGCGGTGGCCCAGCCCGAGCTTCCGCCGATCGGTTCGCTCGGCGAGCGCACGCTGCTGATGTGGGGAGGCGGCCGCACTCGCGAGGAGGCGGAGTCCGTCCTGTCGTCCTACCAGGAGCGCGCGGAGAGCTGGGCGCGCGTGGTGGAGCTCGGGCCCGGCTTCCCGCGAATCATCGAGGGCTCGGAGGTTCCTGGTTTGCGGCCCGGCACCTATTTCGTGGTGCTGGGCGTGTGTGACCGGGCGTCGGGCACGGAGATGGCGAAGGTGTTCAAGGCGCTCGAGCCGCTGGCGACCACTCGCTGGGTGATGTGGGAGGAGGGGGAGCCACGCGCGTGTCCGTCGATGGCGCCGGGCTGGTCGCTGGGCGGGAGCGCCCGGGTGTGGGCCAAGGGGGCAGCCTCGCGGCGACCCTGTTCCGCTCCATCGAAGGGGAGGGCGCGGGGGCGCGGCACGGCTGGCTGCTCGTGCTCGGGCTGCTGGGCAAGGAGGACGTCACGACCACCGTCGTCGAGCCCCCGGAAGAGGGCGCCTCGTCGGAGGCGAAGCGCCTGAAGGGCGGCCGCAACGAGGTGGTGCTGGAGGAGTGGCTGACGGATCCGACGTGCGACACGGGGCCGCGCGCCGAGCTGCACGCCCGCACCTGGACCTTCTCCGCGCCCAAGGGCGAGCTGGTGACGAAGCAGGTGAAGAAGCCGCTGCGTCACGAGGACTGCGCGCGGGAGCCGGGCGACTGAAGCCGGGGCGTCAGCCCACGTGGGCGCTGGCCGCGGCGAAGTGCCGCTGGATGCGCTCGGCGTCGTCGACGCGCCCCGCCTCCCGGAGCTTGTCGAGCGCATACTCGAGGGCCGACTCCATGTCGGACATGGCCCGGTGGGGCATCGGCTGGCGCTTGAGGTGGAAGACGAGGCTCATCGACAGGCGCATGGCCGCGGAGGTGACGAGGATGGCGTTGCAGAGCACCTGCTCGCGCAGCCGGTCCGAGTTCGTGTCGAGCCACTCCGACAGCCGGCGGATCTGGTCGAGCGGGGGCATCCCCGCCTGGCGCGCGTCGGTGATGCTGACGTACGGCTCGCCCCGCTCCAGGAAGGACGCGGAGCGGGCGAGGAACTCCTCGAACTGGCTGTACGTCATTACGCCCACGGGGCGGAAGATGACCAGGGGCCAGAGCGAATCATCGAAGGTGAGGCGGGCACTCATGACAGCTCCGGCGGGGGACGGATCTCGTGAGGGGACTCGGTTGGTTCGGGGGAAACCAGCCCCCCACTGTAGCGCCGAATGGGTAGATTGCACGGGCGACCTTGCCCATTCTCATTCGGAGAGAATCATGCGCGCGGTGGTGATGCAGCACGAGGAGCACGAGGGCCCTGGGATGCTCGGTCCCGCGCTGGAGGCGGCGGGATTCACGCTCGTCAAACGCTTCCGGAGCGTCAAGCGCGAGGACGTGGACGCGGAGCTGGTGGTGGTGCTCGGGGGCCCCATGGGCGTCTACGAGGCCGATCGTCACCCCTTCCTCGCGGAGGAGCTCGCGCTGTTGACCGAGCGGCTCGCGTTCTCGCGGCCCGTGTTGGGCCTGTGCCTGGGGGCGCAACTGCTGGCGGCCGCGGCGGGCTCCGAGGTCTTCGTGGGGAAGAACGGCCTGGAGGTGGGCGTGGCTCCGGTGCGCTGGACGAAGGAAGGCCGGCGGATCCGGTCCTCGGTGGCGTGCGCCCGCGGGCCACCGTGGCGCACTGGCACCAGGACACGTTCAAGCCGGTGCCGGGCGCCACGCTCCTGGCCTCGACGGATCGCTATACCCAGCAGGCCTTCCGGCTCGGTGACTCGTATGGACTCCAGTTCCACCTGGAGCTCACCGCGGACGAGCTCGAGCGCTGGTTCACGCAAGGCGCGGAGGAGTTGACGGAGTTGTACGAGAAGAACGTGGACGAGCTGCGCGCCCAGCTGCCGAAGCTGCGCGCGGCGGAGGGTGAGAACCGGGAGTTGCTCGAGCGGCTCGCCCACCACTTCGCCCGGGTGGCCCGCGCCGCCCGCTGAGGCGCCGCCTCCCTGGGAGGTGGTCCACACTCCGGTGATTCTGGCTTGCGCGCGTGGGGCCGGAGTGGAAATCAGGGGCCCCCTTTCGTGGAGGTAGTCCATGGAGAAGCGGCGGTTCGGCAATTCCGATCTTCACATCACGCCCATCGGCTTTGGCGCCTGGGCGATTGGTGGCACCGGCTGGAACTTCGCCTGGGGCTCCCAGGATGATCAGCAGTCCATCCGCGCCATCCAGCACGCCCTGGATCGGGGCATCAACTGGATCGACACCGCGGCGGTATACGGGCTCGGCCACTCCGAGGAGGTGGTCGCCCGGGCGCTCGAGGGCCGGACGAACCGGCCCTACGTCTTCACCAAGTGTGGCCTCGTCTGGGACGACAACCGCCAGGAGCGCAAGGACCTCCACCCGGACTCCATCCGCCGCGAGTGCGAGGCGAGTCTGCGCCGGCTCAAGGTGGACACCATCGATCTGTATCAAATCCACTGGCCGCTCGCGGCGGGCTCCCTCGAGGGAATCGAGGCGGGCTGGAAGGCGATGGCGGAGCTGCAGCGTCAGGGCAAGGTGCGCTGGATTGGCGTGTCCAACTTCGACGCGAAGCAGATGGAGCTCGCGCAATCCATCGCGCCCATCACCTCGTTGCAGCCGCCGTACTCGGCCATCCACCGGGACATCGAGAAGGACATCCTCCCGTTCTGCGAGCGCAACGACATCGGCGTCATCGCCTACTCGCCCATGGCGTCGGGGTTGCTGACGGGCGCGATGACGCGTGAGCGCGCGGCGAAGCTGCCCAAGGACGACTGGCGCAGCCGCAGCCCGGACTTCCAGGAGCCCCGGCTGTCGCGCAACCTCGCGCTGGTGGAGCGCTTCAAGGCCATTGGCGCGAAGCATGGGCGCTCGGCCGCGGAGGTGGCCATCGCCTGGACGCTGCGCAAGCCCGTGGTCACCGCCGCCATCGTGGGCGCGCGCAGCGCCGAGCAGGTGGATGGCTTCATCGGCGCCATGGAGTTCCGCCTCTCCGCGGACGAGGTGCGGGAGCTCGAGGGCGTCCTCCCGTAGCCGTGGGCCCGTACTACCCGGGCGACGCCTCCACTCCGAGCTTCGGACAGAAGTCGGCCAGGGGGCAGGCGTCGCACTTGGGTTTGCGCGCCATGCAGGTGTAGCGGCCGTGCAGGACGGTGGCGGGCCCGAGGAAGGTCCACTCCTCCTTGGGCACGAGCTTCATCAGCTCCTGCTCGATCTCCTCGGGCTTCTTCTTCTTCGTGAGCCCGAGCCGCTGGCTCACGCGCACCACGTGGGTGTCGACGATGATGCCCGAGGGCAGGTTGAAGGCGGTGTTGAGCACGACGTTGGCCGTCTTGCGCGCCACGCCCGGCAGGGTGGTGAGCTGCTCGACGGTGCGGGGCACCTCGCCGCCGAAGTCCATGAGCAGCGCGCGGCTGAGCGCCTGCACCGCCTTCGTCTTCTGCTTGTAGAAGCCCGTGGGGCGCAGGTCCTCCTCGAGCTCGGCCGGGTCCGCGTCGGCGAGCGCCTTGGGGCCTCCGGGGTATTTCTCGAAGAGGGTGGCCGTCACGCGGTTGACGCGCTCGTCCGTGCACTGCGCGGCGAGCACGGTGGCCACGAGCAGCTCATACGGCGTCTTCCAGTTCAGCTCGTAGCGGGCCTCCGGGTAGGTGGTGCGGAGGCGGGTGAGCAGTGTCTTCGCTGTTTTCGCGGGCGTCATGGGTGTCATGGAAAGGCTCACCAGCTCGTGCGCACCGGGCGGCCTTCCTCGTAGCCCGCCTGGCTCTGCACGCCCACCACGGCGTTGTGGTGGAACTCCTCCATCGTGCGGGCCCCCGCGTAGGTGCACGCGCTGCGCACGCCCGCGACGATGTGATCGATGATGTCCTCGACGCCCGGGCGCTTGGGATCCAGGTACATGCGCGAGGTGCTGATGCCCTCCTCGAACAGCTCCTTGCGGGCGCGCTCGAAGAGGGACTCGCCACGGGCGCGGGCCTTGACGGCGCGCTGGGAGGCCATGCCGAAGTTCTCCTTGTAGAGCCGGCCATCGCTGTCGCGCATGGCGTCCGCCGGGCTCTCGTAGGTGCCGGCGAACCACGAGCCGATCATCACGTTGGCCGCGCCCGCCGCGAGCGCGAGCGCCACGTCGCGCGGGTGCCGCACGCCTCCGTCCGCGCAGATGTGCCGGCCGAGCTTGCGCGCCTCTTCCGCGCAGTCGAGCACCGCGGAGAACTGGGGCCGGCCCACGCCGGTCATCATCCGCGTGGTGCACATGGCGCCGGGGCCCACGCCCACCTTCACGAGGTCGGCGCCCGCGGAGATGAGATCGCGCGTGCCCTCGCGCGTGACGACGTTGCCCGCCATGAGGGGCACGGAGGGGGAGAGCGCGCGCACCAGCTCCACCGCCTCCAGCATCTTGCGCTGGTGGCCATGGGCCACGTCGAGCACGAGCAGATCCGCGCCCGCGCGCAGCAGGGCCTCGGCCTTGGCCTTCACGTCGCCGTTGATGCCGAGCGCGGTGGCGACGAGGAAGCGGCCCTGGGCATCCACGGCGGGCCGGTAGAGCGTGGAGCGCAGGGCGCCCTGGCGCGTCACCACGCCGACGAGCTTGCGCCCCTTGAGCAGGGGAGCACACGAGAGCCGCTTGGTCGCGAGCTGCTCGAACATGGGCTCCAGGGGCGTGCCCTCCTCGAAGGTGAGCAGCTCGGTGGACATCACGCGGTGCAGCTGGGTGAAGCGGTCCACGCCCGTGGCATCGTTCTCGGTGAAGATGCCCACGGGCTCGTCGTTCTCGTTGACGACGATGACGGCGCCATGGGCGCGCTTGTGGATGAGGTTGAGCGCCTCCTGGACGGTGTCGCCGGGACGCAAGGTGATGGGCGTCTCGTACACGGGGTGGCGCGACTTCACGTAGGCGATGTTGCTCGCGACGATGTCGAGCGGGATGTCCTGGGGCAGCACGGCGATGGCGCCGCGGCGCGCCACGGTCTCGGCCATGCGCTTGCCGGACACGGCCGTCATGTTGGACACGATGAGGGGCAGGGTGGTGCCCACGCGATCCGCGGGCGTCAGGTCCACGTCCAGGCGGGAGCCCACTTCCGAGCGGCCCGGCACGAGGAAGAGATCGTTGTAGGTCAGATCGTAGGTGGGCTTCTGGTCATCGAGGAACCGCATCATGACCTCCGGCGAAGGGGCATGTACCCTAACGGTTCGGGCCCGCCGACCGCAGTGGAATCCCCCTGGGGGGCGCGTATTTTGTCACCCCTATGAGCGAGGTGACGGCGCCGGTGCTGCGGGTCGGTGGGCTGGAGAAGACCTACGGCGAGGTGAAGGCGGTACAGGGCGTGACGTTCCAGCTCGCTCCGGGTGAGGTGCTCGGCCGGTGGGGCCCAATGGCGCGGGGAAGACGACCACGCTGCGCTGCCCGGCGGGCATCCCGCCTCCGTCGGCCGGACGCATCACGGTGGCGGGGTATGACCTGGCGCAGCATCCCGTGGAGGCCAAGCGCTCCCTGGCGTTCCTGCCGGACGAGCCGCGCCTCTTCGAGTACCTCACCGTCTGGGAGCACCTGAACTTCGTGGCCCGGTTGTATGGCGTGGCGGACTGGGAGCCGCGCGCCCGGGCGCTGCTGGACGAGATGGAGCTGGTGGGCAAGGAGAAGGCCCTGCCCGGAGAGCTGTCGCGCGGGATGAAGCAGAAGCTGTCCATCGCGTGCGGCTTCCTGCACACGCCGCGGCTCATCATCCTGGACGAGCCGCTCACGGGGTTGGATCCCTGGCCATCCGCCGGATGAAGGCTCGCTGCGCCGGCGCGCGGAAGAGGGCACGGCGCTGGTGCTCTCCTCGCACCTGTTGCCCCTGGTGGAGGAGCTGTGCCACCGCCTGCTCATCATCGCCGGGGGACGGGTGGTGGCGCTGGGCACGCTGCCGGAGATCCGCGCGCGGCTGAGCGGGCCCGAGGCCGAGGGCGCGTCCCTGGAGGAGCTCTTCATCCGCATCACCAGCGCGGCGCCCGGGCCGGAGCGCGAGGCGCCATGAGCTTCGCGCGCGGTGGTGTTCCTCTGGGCGGCCTCGGCGCGCAACCGCGTGCTGCACCAGGTGCGGCGGTTGCGTCAGCCGAAGTACCTCGTGGGGGCCCTGGTCGGCGCGCTGTATGTCTACTCGCTGCTCCTGCGGCGTCTGGGCTACCAGCAGGAGTGGACGGTGGTGTCGCCCATGGCCCGGCTCTTCGGCGAGTTCATGCTCGGCACGGCCATGCTGGGCACGCTGCTGTCGGCCTGGGCGCTGGGGCCCGATCGGCCCGCGCTGTCCTTCAGCGAGACGGAGGTCCAGCACCTCTTCCCCGCGCCCGTGTCGAGGCGGGAGCTGCTGCACTCAAGCTCGCGCGGGGGCTCGGGGGCGCGGCCGTGGAGCGCTCGCCGCCACCGTGTTCGTCAGCCGCGTGCTCACGCCGCACCCCGTGCTCTTCTTCCTGGGCACCACGGTGACGCTCGCCACGGTGAACCTGCACGTGACGGCGGCCTCCTTCATGCGCACGCGGCTCGCCCGGCGCGGCACGTCCGGCACGGTGGTGCGCTGGGTGCTGCTCACGGCCGTGTGCGCCCTGCTGATCGGCGCGGCCATGGAGGCGTTGAGCCACCATCCCTTTCCGGAGGAGGGGTGGGATCCCTGACGCTGCGGCAGTGGGTGCTCGCGTTGAGCACGTCGCCGGCGCTGTGGCCGGGGCGCGCGCTGGTGGCCCTGCCGCTCGCGCAGGACGTGGGCGCCTTCCTGCGGCGCCTGCCGCTCGGACTCGGCCTGCTCGCCGTGCACTACGCGTGGGTGATGAAGGCGGCGGTGCCCTTCGAGGAGTCGGCGGTGGGGCGCGCCGAGGAGCGGGCCCGGCTCCGGGAGCAGCTCGCCCAGCGCGGGGGCCGGAGCATGCCCCCGCGCACGAGCGCGCCGCCCTTCCGGCTCGCGGCCGTGGGCCGGCCGGAGGTGGCGATCCTCTGGAAGAACCTCATCGCCGGCAGACGCACGGGGAGCGTGGGACGGCTCGTCGTCGCGGCGCTGCTGGGCGGGGGTGGCCGTGGCGGCCTCGGGCGAGAGTCCGGGCGAGGCGCTCGCCCAGCTCAGCGGCTTCCTGTCGCCCTTGTGCGGGGCTTCGCGGTGCTGCTGTGCTTCTTCGGCCCGTCCGCCGTGCGGATGGATCTGCGGATGGATCTCCCCCGGTTGGAGCAGCTGCGCGCGCTGCCGCTCACGGGCCGGCAGGTGGTGGCCGCGGAGCTGGCCGCGCCCGCGTTGCTGCTCGGTGCCGCGCAGGTGGGGCTGCTGGGGGTAGCGGTGGGCGGCGCGGTGTGGCGAGCGGAGGGTGGGACGAGCCGTGGGTGGCGCTGGGGCTGGGGGCGATGTGGCTCCTGCCCGCGGTGACGCTGGGCGGGCTCTTCGTGCAGAACGCGGCGGTGGTGCTCTTTCCGGCCTGGCTGCCGCCCGAGGGCGAGCGGGCGCGGGGGCTGGAGGCCATCGGCCAGCGGCTGTTGACGCTGGTGGGCACGATGGTGGTGTTGCTCGTGGGGATGCTGCCCGCGGCGTTCCTCGCGGCGGTGGTGGGCTTCGGGCTGTACCAGTTGCTGGACGCCGGGGTGTGGGCACTGCCCTTCGCGGGCTTCACCGCGGCGCTGGTGCTGGTGACCGAGGTGGCCCTGGGCATCGTGGCCCTGGGCCATGCCTTCGATCAGCTCGACGTGTCGGTGGAAGGCACGGGCGTGACGTCCTGAGTCAGTGGGGCTCGGCCACGTCCGGGGGCGCGGACAACGTGCGCACCAGCACCGCGCGGCAGGTCCCGCACACGCTGCCGCCTCGTTCCCAATGGACCTGCGCCTCCAGCTCCTCGGAGGACTCGGAACCGTCCTCGAGCCGCTTGAGCAGCGTGGCGAGCTCATCCTCCGCGTCCGGGGTGCCCGGCCGCGCGGCGGTGCCAATCACGTCCTGCTCCCCCTCGAGCACGAGGGTGAAGCGGTAGTACAGCTCGACCGGGGCGATGGCGCGCCCGCAGGCGGCGCACGTCTTGGGCCGGGGGCCAGACATGTGAGGAGGCACCACGGGACTACTGCTCGCCGGCGTCCTCGCCCCCGCGGGAGCTGGAGATGCCGAAGGTGTTGGCCGCGGCGATGTCCCGGGTGGTGCCCTTGTAGGCGCGCCAGGCGAAGGGCGCGGTGATGGCGAAGGCGATGACGGCCAGTCCGATGGCCTTCCAGGGAATGGGCTCTTCCTTGACCTTGATGTCCTTGGTGTAGGCGTTGATGTTGGACTTGGGCCGGGCGCGCGGCGTTGCGCTCCTCCAGGGTCATCTCCGTGTCCTGGTAGGAGTGGAGCTGCCGGCGCTGGGGCTGGGGCTGGGCGAGGGCGGCGCCTCCCGAGACGAGCACGAGAACGGCCAACAGACGCGAGAAGCGGGACAAGTGCATGGGCGGGCAGCCTATCACGACCCGACAGCAGCCAAGAACAGGGCTTGCTTCGCTTGCCGGGCTCCACTAGGCGCGGCTGCCGTGCGCCTGCTCTTCGTTCCCCTGATCAACCTGCTGTTGTTGCTCCGTGCCCTGCTGGGCCTGCCGCTGCGCCTGTTGGGGGCCCGCAACCGCCCCGCCTACGTGCGCTTCCGGTTGTCCGGAGAGCCCTCCTACCGGGCACCCTCACGCCCTGCGCGCCTGGGCCTGCTCGGGAGCCAGGGCCGCCCGAGCCCGCCACGGTGACGTCCCTGGAGCGGCTGCGCGAGGATCTCGCCCTCCTGGCGAGGGACCCGGCGATCAAGGGCATCCTCCTGGAGATGGGGGAGCTGGCGGTGCCGCCGGCCAAGCGGGACGTGTTGGTGAAGCTGCTCGAGGACTTCCGGGCGGCGGGCAAGCGGGTGGTGGCCTGGGCGGTGAGCACGGACAGCCTGGGCTACCAGGTGATGTGCTCGGCGGACGAGGTGCTGCTCAGCCCCGCGGGGCGGCTGGAGCTGGTGGGCTACGCGGCGGAGGCCACCGCGCTGGGCGAGGGCCTGGGCCGGTTGGGCATCCAGGCGCACTTCTTCCGGCGCGGCGAGTACAAGACGGCGCCCGAGCTCTTCACGCACCCCCAGGTGTCGGACATCCAGCGGCGCACGCTGGAGGCCTTCCTGGACGAGCGCTACGGGGAGCTGGTGGACATCGTGGCGAGGGGCCGGCGCCGCGCGCCCGAGGAGGTGCGGCGGTGGATCGACGTGGGGCCCTACAGTGCCCGGCGCGCGGCGGCCGAGGGGCTCATCGACGGGCTGTGTGACGAGATGGACCTGCCCAAGCGGCTGGGCCTGAGCACCGGCGAGGACGAGGAGGGGGAGGGCGAGGGGGTGGAGTCCATGGAGCTGTACCGGGCGCGGCTGCCGTGGCCGCCGGTGCGGTGGCGGAGGCTGAAGCGCAAGCCCCGGCTCGCGGTGGTGCCGGTGTCGGGGATGATCGTCACGGGCAAGGGCGGCACGGGCGTGGGCCCGAGCTGTCGGGCTCGGAGACGGTGGTGAAGCGCTGCGCGCGGCGGAGGGATCGGCGCTCGCGCGCGGTGGTGTTGTACGTGGCGAGCTCGGGGGCTCGGCGGTGGCCTCGGAGATCATCCTGGAGGCGGTGCAGCGGGTGGCGCGGAAGAAGCCCGTCATCGCCTTCGTGGACCGGGTGGCGGCCAGCGGCGGCTACATGGCGGCGCTGGGCGCGCGGGAGATCTGGGCCACGCCGCACGCCATCGTGGGCTCCATCGGCGTGTTCGGGGAAGTTCGACATCTCCGGGCTGCTGGCGAAGCTCGGGGTGCACCGCACGCTCATCACCCGGGGCGAGCGCGGGCATGTTCTCCTCGTCGCGGGGCTTCACCGAGCGCGAGCGCGAGCTGATGGAGGCGGAGATGGAGGAGACCTACCAGGCCTTCCTGGAGCGGGTGGCCCGGGCGCGGGGGCGCACCAAGGAGGAGATCCACGCGCTGGCGGAGGGACGGGTGTACAGCGGGCAGCGGCGCGCGCGGCGGGCTGGTGGACCGGACGGAGGGCGGCTTCGAGGAGGCGTGCGCGCGGGCCATGGAGCTGGCCAAGGTGCCGGGGCCCTTCGAGTTGAAGACGTTCGGAGGCGGCGGCCGGCGCTTCTCACTGCTGCGGCTGTTGTTGGGGGGCGGCGCCCAGACGGGCACGTATGCCTTCTGCCCGACGGCGTGGAGCCTGGAGGGCTTCGGAAGAGGGGAGCGCTTCGAGTAACCTCGTGCCTCGCATGGCGCGACCCTGTCCCCTGTGCGAGAACGAGCAGCTTCGGCCCTTGCGGGTCTCCCACGTGGAGGTGGGCACGTGCCCCCATTGCCACGGGCTGTGGTTTCCCGGGGGCATGGGCGCGCGTGCCGGATCGTCCTCCGATGCGGGCCTTCCTCGGGGCGGCGCGCCGGGCCCCCTCGCGCTGCCGGAAGAAGGGCCACCTGATTCCCCCGGAGCGCGGCACGTGCGCCACCTGCGCCAGCGCCCCTGACCTGTCCGGACTGTGGCGGGCGGCTCGCCCGGGTGGTGACGCGCGCCGGCCCGGTGGAGGTCTGCCCGCACTGCGAGGGCCTCTGGCTGGACGCGGGGGCTACGCGCGGCTGGAGGGCGTGACGGACCTCCAGGCGGCTCCCGCCAGCACGGGGAAGACTTCCATCCAGACATGCTCGGCATGCGCTGACACGATTCAGTCAGACATGTTCGTGTATGAGGGAGATGTCTATTGTTCCCGCTGCCGGCCTCCGGGCGCCGTCCCCCGGCAGCGGTAGAAGGCGCCTCGGAGCGCGTCGCCGTTCAAATGCAGACACTCGTCTCGACGCATTGCAGCAATTGACGCGCCGCAACACCCTCTGGGGGAATCGAAACGTTTGCGGAAGTTGATTGTAGGGCTTCTTCTCCTGGAGATTCGTGGTAATCAACGATGGGTGGAGGAGGTCCGGGAGGACACTCCCTCGCGCAGTCGATCCCCCACAGCCCCTGCGGACCCACCCGCTCCGCCCCGGAGCGGGCCCAAGCCCAAGACATCTTCATCGCGGAGAATCAAGCGCCGTGCGTCATCTATTGAAGAACCTGGGGCTCTACGCCCTCGCCGCGTGGGCGTCGCTCACGCTCAATTTCATCATCCCCCGGATGATGCCGGAGACCCCGCGTCGGCGATGTTCGCGCGCTTCGCGGGTCAGCTTCAGCCCGAGGCCATCGAGGCCCTGCGCGCGGCGTTTGGCTTCACCAACGAGCCGCTGCTGCAGCAATACTTCACATATCTGTCCCATATGTTCCAGGGGGATCTGGGCATCTCCGTGGCGTATTTCCCGTCGTCGGTGACGGAGGTGATCGGCACGGGGTTGGGGTGGACGCTGCTGTTGTCGGGCACCGCGGTGCTGATCAGCTTCGCGCTGGGCTCGCTGCTCGGGGTGGTGGCCACCGGCGGCGCGGCGGCTGGCTCGACTCGACACTGCCCCCGCTGTTGAGCTTCCTGGGCGCCTTTCCCTACTTCTGGCTGGCGATGGTGCTGCTCTACGGGCTGGGCTACACGCTGGGCGCCTTCCCGCTGCGCCATGCCTACAGCGACATGCTCGCGCCGGAGCTGAGTGGCGAGTTCATCGGGAGTGTCGCCGAGCACATGGTGCTGCCCGCCCTGTCGATCGTGATCGCCTCGCTGGGCGGCTGGATGCTCGGCATGCGCAGCTCGATGGTGGGGGTGCTGGCCGAGGACTACATCTCGCTGGCCAACGCCAAGGGCCTGTCGCAGGGGCGCATCATGTTCCACTACGCCGCGCGCAACGCCCTGCTGCCCAACATCACCGGGTTCGGCATGGCCATTGGCTTCGTGCTGTCCGGCTCGTTGCTCACCGAGATCGTGTTCTCGTATCCCGGTCAGGGCTACCTGCTCATCCAGGCGGTGCGCAATCAGGACTACCCGCTCATGCAGGGCATCTTCCTGACGATCACCCTGGCGGTGCTGGGCGCCAATCTCCTCGTGGACATCCTCTATGTATGGCTCGATCCCCGGACGCGTGCGCGCTGACGGGAGTCGAGGGCGGGAGCCTACAATGCAAGTCGCGAATCAAAGTGTGAGTGCGCAGATCGGCGAGGCGGGCGCGAAGCCGGCGGCCCGGAGGAGTCCGCGCACGGGACTGCTCTGGCAGTTGCTGAGCAATCGCAAGGCGTCGGTGGGGGTGGGCCTGGTGCTCTTCTTCGTCGCAATGGCGCTCTTCGGACCGCTGCTCGTGTCGCATGACCCGGGTGCGTTCGTGGGGGCCCCGAACGAGGCCCCCTCGGCCGAGTTCCCCTTCGGCACGACGGGGCAGGGCCAGGACGTGCTCGCGCAGACGGTGGCGGGCGCGCGCACGTCGCTCGCGGTGGGCTTCATCGTGGGCCTGGTCGTCATGGTGATTGGCGCCATCATCGGCATGACGGCGGGCTACTTCGGGGGCTGGGTGGACAGCGTCCTGTCGCTGCTCACCAACGTGTTCCTCATCATCCCCGGTCTGCCCATGACGGTGGTCATCGCGGCCTACCTGCGGCCCGGGCCCGTCACCATCGGCGTGGTGCTGGTGGTCACCGGTTGGGCCTGGAACGCGCGCGTGCTGCGCTCGCAGATGCTCGCGCTGCGCGAGAAGGACTTCGTGTCCGCCGCGCTCGTGAGCGGCGAGGGCCACCTGCGCATCATCTTCCGGGAGATCCTCCCCAACATGACGTCGCTCCTGATGAGCGGCTTCATCTCCGCGACCGTCTACGCCATTGGCGCCCAGGTGGGCCTGGAGTTCCTGGGCATCGGCGACGTGGGCGTGGTCACCTGGGGGACCAACCTCTACTGGGCGAGCAACAACGCGGCGATGCTGACGGGCGCGTGGTGGACGGTGGTGCCCACGGGCCTGTGTGTCGCGCTCGTCGCGTTCGCGCTCGTGCTCATCAACTTCGCCATCGACGAGATGACCAACCCCCGGCTGCGCACGGATCGCGGTTGGACGCGCATGCTCAAGCTCAACAAACTGGAAGAGGGTCTGTCGACCCCGGTGGTGAGGCGCCATGGCCGCTAACGCAATCGTGGCTGCCCCCGCGCAGCCGCTGCTCTCGGTGCGGGACTTGCGGGTGGAGTACGACGCCCTCCGGGCCCGTGTGCGCCGTGGATGGGGTGTCCTTCGAGATCGGCCGCGGCGAGGTGCTCGGGCTGGCGGGCGAGTCGGGCAGTGGCAAGTCCACCGCGGCGCAGGCGCTGCTGCGGCTGTTGCGCCCGCCCGCGATGATCACCGGCGGCGAGGTGCTCTTCGAGGGCCAGGACGTGCTCGCGATGAACAACGAGCAGCTGCGCCAGTTCCGCTGGAGCAAGATGTCGTTCGTGTTCCAGAGCGCGATGAACGCCCTCAACCCGATCCTCACGATCGGCGAGCAGATCGCGGACGCCATCCAGGCGCACGTGCCGATGAAGCAGGCCCAGGCGCTGGAGAAGGCCGCCTCGCTGCTCAAGCTGGTGGGCATCGACAGCTCGCGCCTGTCGAGCTACCCGCACCAGCTGTCGGGCGGCATGCGCCAGCGCGTGGTGATCGCCATCGCGCTCGCGTTGGATCCGCCGCTGATGATCATGGACGAGCCCACGACGGCGCTCGACGTGGTGGTGCAGAAGGAGATCCTCCAGCAGATCACCGAGCTGAAGAACAAGCTGGGCTTCTCCATCCTGTTCATCACGCACGATCTGTCGCTGCTGCTCGAGTTCTCCACGCGCATCGCCATCCTGTACGCGGGGCGGGTGGTGGAGACGGCCACCGCGAGCGAGCTGTTCCACACGCCCAAGCACCCGTACACCAAGGGGCTGTTGAGCTCGGCGCCCTCGCTGCGCGGACCGCGGGGCAAGCTCATGGGCATTCCGGGCTCGCCGCCGGACATGCGCGTTCCGCCTCCGGGCTGCCGCTTCAACCCCCGCTGCCCGCAGGTGATGGCTCACTGCCGGACCGAAGAGCCCAAGGTGAGCACGTTCGGATCCCACCACCTCAGCGTCTGCCACCTCCACGCCCCATGACCACCCCCGCTCCCGAGCGTCAGCCGCTCCTCGAGGTCAAGAACCTCACCAAGTACTTCAACGTGGGCGGTGGCTTCAAACCGAAGCGCCTGCGCGCCCTCAACGACATCTCCTTCTCGCTCCACGAGCGCGAGGTCATCGCGCTGGTGGGGGAGTCGGGCAGTGGCAAGAGCACCATCGCGCGGCTGATCGCGCGGCTCATGCCCGTGTCCGGGGGGAGATCCGCTTCAAGGGCCGCAACGTCCTCGCCGACGAGCCCAAGCACGCGTCGCGGGACTACCGCTCGCTCGTGCAGATGATCTTCCAGGATCCGTTCGGCTCGTTGAACCCGGTGCACACGCTCGGCTACCACCTCGAGCGGCCGTTGATGCTGCACAACAAGGCCCGGAGTGACGAGGAGCTGCGGGCGCGCGTGCACGAGCTGCTCACGACGGTCGATCTCAACCCGGCCGCGGAGGTCGCGGAGAAGCACCCGCACCAGCTCTCGGGTGGACAGCGCCAGCGCGTGGCGATCGCGCGCGCCCTGGCGCCCGAGCCCTCCGTCATCCTGGCCGACGAGCCCATCTCCATGCTGGACGTGTCCATCCGGGTGGGCGTGCTCAACCTGATGGAGCGCCTCAAGGAGGAGCGGGGCATCTCCTACCTGTACATCACGCACGACCTGGCCAGCGCGCGCTACTTCGCGGACCGCACCATGGTGCTGTACGCGGGGAACCTGGTGGAGAGCGCGCCGAGCGAGGAGCTGATGCAGCGCCCGGCGCACCCCTACACCCAGCTGCTGCTGTCGGCGGTGCCGGATCCGACCAGCCCCATGACGGGCGAGCTCAAGGCCGGCCGGGCGCGCCCGTGCTCATCGATCCGCCTCCGGGCTGCCCGTTCGCCGCGCGCTGCCCCCACGTCATGCCCGTCTGCCGCGAGCAGATGCCGGGCAGGACACAACTGGACGCGAACCGTTGGGTGAGCTGCCACCTCCACGGGCAGGGCACCGCAGCCGCGCCGGAGCAGGCCGCCCAGGCGTAGCGTCCTTCCGTCTTCCCTCCATCATCAGGGCGCCGCTCCGGAGAAGTCCGCCAAGGCCGGCGCCCTTGTTTCTTCCCTCGATCAAGAGGCTCCAGCACACGCATGGCACTCATCAGCTTCCCGAAGGATTTCCTCTGGGGTACCGCTACCTCGTCGTACCAGATCGAAGGGGCCGCCCTGGAGGACGGGCGGGGCGAGTCGATCTGGGATCGCTTCTCCAAGACGCCCGGCAAGGTGGGTGACGGGACGAACGGCGACGTGGCGTGTGATCACTATCACCGCTACCGCGAGGACATCGCCCTGATGAAGAGCCTGGGGATGCAGGCCTACCGCTTCTCGGTGGCGTGGCCGCGCATCCTGCCCACGGGCCGGGGCAAGGTGAACCTGAAGGGGCTCGACTTCTACAACCGCCCGGTGGACGGGCTGCTCGAGGCGGGCATCACCCCGTTCGTGACGCTCTACCACTGGGATCTCCCCCAGACGCTGCAGGATCAGGGCGGCTGGCCCCGGCGCTCCACCGCCGAGGCCTTCGTCGAGTACACGGAAGTCGTCGCGCGCGCGCTCGGGGATCGGGTGAAGAACTGGATCACCCACAACGAGCCCTGGTGCATCAGCCTGCTCAGCCACGAGAAGGGCCTGCACGCGCCGGGCCTCAAGGACTTCCGGCTGGCGCTCGCGGCGAGCCACCACGTGCTGCTGTCGCACGGCTGGGCGGTGCCCGTCATCCGCGCCGCGAGCCCGGGCGCCCAGGTGGGCATCACGCTGAACCTGTCGCCCGCGGAGCCCGCTTCGCCGAGCGCCGCCGACTACGATGCGTTCCGCCATCACGACGGCTACTTCAACCGCTGGTTCCTGGATCCGCTCTACGGGCGTCACTACCCGGCGGACATGATCGCGGACTACATCAAGGCCGGACACCTGCCGGCCGAGGGCTTCACGGTGGTGCAGCCGGGAGACCTCGAGGCGATCGCGGTGGACACCGACTTCCTCGGCGTCAACTACTACAACCGCGCGGTGCTGCGCAGCGACAAGGTGCCCGAGGAGAAGAACCACCCGCGCACGGTGCACCTCGCGCCCGAGTCGGAGTGGACGGAGATGGGCTGGGAGGTCCACCCGGACAGCCTGCGCAAGCTGCTCACGCGGCTGCACGTCGACTACGGGCCGCGCAAGCTGTACGTGACGGAGAACGGGGCGAGCTTCTCGACCCCGCCGGATGAAAAGGGCCGGGTGCCCGACGAGAAGCGGCTCAACTTCCTGCGCGACCACTTCCTCGCGGCCCGCAAGGCGATGGACGCGGGCGCGCCGCTGGCCGGCTACTTCGTCTGGTCCTTCATGGACAACTTCGAGTGGGATCGCGGCTACCTGCAGCGCTTCGGCATCGTCTGGGTGGACTACAAGACCCAGCAGCGCATCCCCAAGGACAGCGCGCTCTGGTACCGGGACGTCATCAAGGCCAACGGCGTGCAGGTGCCCTGAGTCCCCGCGTCGTCTCTCCAGCGGCGCGGCACGGGGGTTTCCGCTAACCTCGGAGGCCCCTCGTGCCCATGCTCCGCTTGCCTCCTCCCCGTTCCTCCCCGCTCACCGCCGGCCTCGCGCTGGTGTCGTCCCTCGTGGGTTGTGCCCACGCTCCGGGCCCCCGCGAGGTGGCCACGGCCTATGTCCGGGCCCTGGAAGAGAACCGGCTGGAGGCGGCGTCCACCCTGACGAGCCTGCCCCCCGAGGAGCGCGCCACGTTCCTCTCGCACTACGCGGACGCCGAGGCGCGGCGGGCCCGGATCGCCCAGGTGCGCGCGGCCCTTCCCGAGCTCCGGGCCCAGGGCCCTCGCTGTCCCTCATCGAGTTGAAGGGGGCTGGCGGGTGGTCGAGGAATCCCCCCAGGACGCGCCCCGGGCCAGCCTGACGCGGTTCCTCGACGCGACAGAGGCTCCGACTGGGAGACCGCCCGGTCGCTCCTGTCCTCCTCCCTGCGGGCCCGGTACACCCCGGAGCGGCTGCGCGAGGACTTCCAGCGCGAGCCCCTGGCGGCCGAGCGGGTGCGCCGGGCGCGACTCGCGGTGAAGGGCCCGGTGGAGGTGACGGAAGGGGGGCGGCGTTCCCCTGGGGGAGCAACGGGCGGTGCGGCTCACGCGGGAAGCGGGCGAGTACCGGGTGGAGGCGCTCGAATGAGGCGGCGTGCATCCGGGCCGGTGGGAGATTAGAGGAGGTTGACACCACCGGGCCCGCTGGCTGTGCGCGCCCCATCCGAGGGCCGTCCCCCGCCCTCGGTGTTCCACAAGGATTCAGGTACTCCAGATGAGCGTTTCCGAGCGCGACATCCTCGCGGCGATGTCGAAGGTGATGGATCCCGAGCTGCACATCGACCTCGTGAAGGCAGGGATGGTGAAGGACGTCCGCGTGGAGGGCGACAAGGCGAAGCTGAAGATCGAGCTGACCACGCCCGCCTGCCCGATGAAGGGGAAGATCCAGGCGGACGCGGAAGCGGCGCTCAAGCAGGTGCCGGGCCTCAAGACGTTCGACATCGAGTGGGGCGCGCAGGTGCGTCGGCGCCCGCCGGCATGGGCGGCTCCCAGGGCCGGCGCTGCTGCCCCAGGTGAAGAACGTGATTCTGGTGGGCGCGGGCAAGGGCGGGGTGGGCAAGAGCACCGTGTCGGTGAACCTGGCCACGGCCCTGGCGCGCGATGGCGCCACGGTGGGCCTGCTCGACGCGGACTTCTACGGCCCGTCGGTCCCCCTGATGACGGGCATCACCGAGAAGCCCACGAGCCCGGACGGCAAGACGCTGCTGCCCATGGAGAAGCACGGCCTCAAGGTGATGTCCATCGGCTTCCTCGTGGAGGCGGAGCAGGCGCTCATCTGGCGCGGGCCCATGCTGCACGGGGCGCTGATGCAGCTCATCCGCGACGTGCGCTGGGGCGAGCTGGACTACCTCATCCTGGACCTGCCCCCGGGCACGGGTGACGTGGCGCTGACGCTGTCCCAGTCGGTGCGGGCCGCGGGCGCGGTGCTGGTGACCACGCCGCAGGACGTGGCGCTCGCGGACGTGGTGCGCGCCAAGCAGATGTTCGACAAGGTTCACATTCCCGTGCTGGGCATCGTGGAGAACATGAGCCAGTTCATCTGCCCGAACTGCTCGCACGCCACGCACATCTTCAACCGGGGGGGCGGCCAGAAGGCGGCGCAGATGTTCAGCATCCCCTTCCTGGGGGAGATCCCGCTCGACTTGAAGATCCGCGAGTCGGGTGACGCGGGCGTGCCCGTGGTGCTCAGCGCGCCGGACAGCCCCGAGGCCCTGGCCTTCCGGACGATGGCGCGCAACATCGCCGGCCGCGTCTCCACCGAGAACATGCGCGTGGCGGTGAAGCTCCCGGTGGTACGCTAGCCGTCCCCCGTTCCCCCACGAGGCCCCCCGATGACGACCGGCAAGGAACCCGACAAGGACTTCGATCCGCTGCTCGACGAAGGGCAGGACAGGGGCGAGGGGTCTCGCGCGGGGTTCGTGCCCGAGTTCATGCGCAAGGTGGCCGTGGCGGGGCTGGGCGCCCTCTTCATGACGGAGGAGGGCCTGCGCGCGATGGCCGGCCAGCTCAAGCTGCCCAAGGAGGTGCTCGGCTACGTGCTCGGACAGGCGGAGAAGACGAAGGACGAGGTGGGCCGGGTCGTCTCCGAGGAGCTGCGGCGCTTCCTCCAGTCGGAGAAGCTGCGCGACGAGGTGCTCAAGCTCCTGTCGGGGATGACCATCGAGGTGAAGGCGCAGATCCGCCCGGTGCCCGCGGACAAGGAAGACAAGGAGCAGGCCGAGCCGCCCCTGCGCACCAAGATCGCCATCTCCGAGCTGGGCACGCGCCGGGGCGGCAAGAAGGCCGCCGCGAAGAAGGAGTAGGACGAGTGGAGGACGAGGCAGGGAAGCGGGACTGGCGCCGGCATCCCTCGTGCGGCGGCTGCCCTTGCTGCTGCTGCTGGCGCTGGGCCTGTGGTGGTGGAAGGGCTCGGAAGTGCCCGAGCGCGAGCTGGTGTGGCGGCTGGAGGGCCCGGGCTGGAGTGACATCCGCGCGCTCGACGTGCAGGTGAAGGACGCGGAGGGCGACCTGCTCAAGCGCGTGATGCTCACCTTCCCGAACGGCCCCCCGGCGTCACTCACCGTGAAGGCGGAACTGGCCGCCGGGACGTACGAGATCTGGGTGTTTCCCCGGGGACAGCACGGACCGTCCCTGCCACCCCGAGTGGAGCACCTGACACTTGGAACGGAGGATCTCCGAGTGGAGCGGAACCTGAGGATGGCCGGGAGTCGTTGACCGGTGGGGGGCGGGGGCTATAGCCCGCCCGGTTCCAAACCGCTCGAAAGAGGTCGCGAACGCCATGGCAACGGAGCACGTCGTCGTCGTCGGGGCAGGACAGATGGGGTCGGGCATCGCCCAGGTGGCGTTGCAGGCGGGCCTGCGCGTCACGCTGGTGGATGTGTCGAAGGACGGACTCGCCAAGGGTGCCGAGCGCATCCGCGCGGGCCTCAAGAAGCTCGCGGACAAGGGCAAGCTGGACGAGGCCCGGCTCCAGGCGGCGTACGCGAACCCGGCCACCGCCGAGCGCGCCACCGAGGTGCGGGACGTGGACTTCGCCGTCGAGGCGGTGACGGAGAACGAGGAGCTCAAGCGCCGCATCTTCGTGGAGCTGGACGGCGTGGTGAAGCCGGGGGCATCATCGCCACCAACACCTCGTCCATCTCCATCACCCGCATCGCCGCGGCGACGAAGCGTCCGGAAAACGTCATCGGCATGCACTTCATGAACCCGGTGCCGATCATGCAGCTGGTGGAGATCATCCGGGGCGCGGCCACCTCCGAGGAGACGTACCAGACGACGCGGGCGCTCGCGGAGAAGATGGGCAAGACGACGGTGGTGTCCAAGGACTTCCCGGGCTTCATCGTCAACCGCATCCTCATCCCCATGCTCAACGAGGCGTGCTTCGCGCTGATGGAGGGGGTGGGCTCGGTGGAGGACATCGACACGGCGATGAAGCTGGGCACCAACCAGCCCATGGGCCCGCTGCAGCTCGCGGACTTCATCGGCCTGGACACCGTGCTCTACATCGCCGAGGTGCTCCACGAGGGCCTGGGCGACGACAAGTACCGCCCGAGCCCCCTGCTGCGCCAGTACGTGGACGCGGGCTGGTATGGCAAGAAGAGCGGCCGCGGTTTCTACAAGTACTAGGACGAGGACACACCCATGGCCTACGAGAACATCCGGCTGGACACCGAGGGCGCCGTCGCCGTCCTCACCATTGATCGCCCCAAGGCGCTCAACGCCCTCAACACCCAGACGTTCCTCGAGATGGAGTCGGCGCTGCTGCTCCTGCCCTCGCAGGTGCGCGCGCTCATCGTCACCGGCGGGGGCGACAAGGCCTTCGTGGCGGGCGCGGACATCGCGGAGATGGCCTCCATCAACTCGGCGCAGGCGCGGGAGTTCTCCGCGCTCGGCCACCGCGTCATGCACCTGCTCGAGCGGCTCACCATCCCGACGATCGCCGCGGTGAACGGCTTCGCGCTCGGCGGCGGGTGTGAGCTCGCGCTCGCGTGCGACCTCATCTACGCGTCGGACAAGGCGAAGCTGGGGCTGCCCGAGGCCACCCTCGGCGTCATCCCGGGCTTTGGCGGCACCCAGCGCTGGCGCGCACGGTGGGCAAGATGCGCGCGAAGGAGCTCATCTTCACCGCCGAGCGGCTGGACGCGGCCAAGGCCAAGGAGATCGGCCTCGTGCTCGAGGTGCTCCCGGCCGACCAGCTCCTCGCGCACTGCAAGGCGGTGGCGAACAAGCTCATCAAGAACGGCCCCATGGCCCTGTCCCAGGCCAAGCGCGTCATCGAGATCGGCGCCGATCAGGATCTCCGCACGGCCAACGAGCTGGAGAGCCGGGCGTTCGGCGTGCTCTTCGGCTCCGAGGATCAGAAGGAAGGCATGAAGGCCTTCCTGGAGAAGCGCCCGGCGGTCTTCTCCGGCCGGTAGACGGCCCGGCGGGTGCTCGGGTGCCCCGCCTTTCAGCCAACCCTGTTTCCGGGGCCCATGGCCCGTACTATGTACCCCGCGTCTTTCCCCCCAGGAGTGTCATGAACTTCGAGCCGAGCGACATCCAGCGTGAGATCCAGCGGGTATGCCGCGAGTTCGCCGCGCGCGAGCTGACCCCCAACGCCCGCAGTGGGACGAGCACCACCAGTGGCCCACCGAGGCGGTGAAGAAGCTCGCGGAGCTGTCCCTGATGGGCGTGGCGGTGCCCGAGGAGTACGGCGGCGCGGGCCTGGACAACGTCTGCTACGCCATGGCCATGGAGGAGATCAGCCGCGGCTGTGCCTCCACGGGCGTCATCATGAGCGTGAACAACTCGCTCTACTGCGATCCGGTCAAGCGCTACGGCACCGAGGAGCAGAAGAAGGAGTTCCTCACGCCCTTCGCCCGGGGCGAGAAGCTCGGCTGCTTCGGCCTCACCGAGCCCGAGGCGGGCAGCGACGCGGCCGCCCAGAAGACCACGGCGGTGCGCAAGGGTGACGAGTACATCATCAACGGCTCGAAGAACTGGATCACCAACGGCCCCAAGGCCGACGCCATCGTGCTGTTCACGATGACGAACAAGGAAGCGGGCAACCGGGGCATCACCGCCTTCATCGTGCCCACCAACACCCCGGGCTTCATCCGGGCCGAGCCCGACAAGAAGATGGGCATCAGCGCGGCGCACTCGTGCAGCATGTTCTTCGAGGACATGCGCGTGCCGGCCCGCAACATCCTGGGCAAGGAGGGCGATGGCTTCAAGGTGGCGATGAGCACGCTGGACGGCGGGCGCATCGGCATCGCGGCGCAGGCGCTGGGCATCGCGCGCGCGGCGTTCGAGGAGGCGGTGCGCTACTCGGGCGAGCGCAAGAGCTTCGGCAAGGCCATCCGCGAGCACCAAGCCATCCAGTTCATGATCGCCGACATGGCCACGGAGATCGACGCGGCGCGGCTGCTGGTGCTGCGCGCGGCGCTGCTCAAGGATCAGGGCGTGCGCCACTCCGCCGAGAGCGCCATGGCCAAGCTCTACGCGAGCGAGATGGCCAGCCGCGTGGCGAACAAGGCCCTGCAGGTGCACGGCGGCATGGGCTACTCGAAGGAGATGGACGTGGAGCGCCACGTGCGCGACGCGCGCATCACCGAAATCTACGAGGGGACGAGCGAGATCCAGCGCATCGTCATCTCGGCCAATCTGCTCAAGGACTAGGAGTCGACGACTCATGAAGCGACCGTTGATCACGATGGCGGTGGTGTTGTCGGCGGGCACGGCGCTGGCGCAGGGCACGGCGGGCAAGAAGGGTACGTCCGCGGCCACGGACGCGGGAGCACCGGCCGCCGAGCCGGGTGGCTCGGGGAAGAAGGCCGCGCCGGCGGCCCGGCCGCAGCCGCCGGACGTCACCAAGCTGCCCTTCACCCCGGACTCCATCCGCATGGTGATGAACTACTACTCGCGGGACATCCAGGATTGTTACGAGGAGATCCTCGCGAGGAAGGGCAGCAATGTGGAGGAGGGCCGGATCCTGACGACCTTCACCATTTCTCCCGACGGCTTCGTGCGCAACGCCCAGGTGGCCAAGGCGGGCACGACGATCAAGAACGAGCGCCTCAACGAGTGCGTGGTGAACGTGCTCACCAGCATCACGTTCCCCGAGCCCTCGGACAAAAAAGAGCACCCGATCGAGTATCCGTTCAACCTCAAGGCCATCAAGTAGGAAGCCCCCGTGAACCTCGAACTCACCGAGACCCAGACGCTCATCCGGGACACCGCGCGCAAGTTCGCGCGCGAGCGGGTGCGCCCCAGGCGCGCACCTTCGATCGGGAGGAGACCTTCGCCACGGAGTTGTACCGGGAGCTGGCCTCGCTCGGGCTCATGGGGGTGAACATCTCCGCGAAGTACGGCGGCGCCGAGGCGGGCGTCGTGGCGTACTCGCTGGCGATGATGGAGATGTCGGCGGCGTGCGCGTCGACGTCGGTGACGATGGCCGTCACCAACATGTGCGCCGAGCTCATCCACACGTACGGCACCGACGCGCAGCGCGAGAAGTTCGTGACGCGGCTGACGTCGGGCGAGGCGGTGGCGGGCTCGTTCGCGCTCTCCGAGCCGCACGCGGGCTCGGATCCGCGCGCCATGCGCACCACGGCGGTGCGGCGTGGGGACACGTGGGTGCTCAACGGCAGCAAGCAGTGGATCACCTCGGGCGAGTACGCGGGGGTGATGGTGGTGTGGGCGCAGACGGGAGGGCAGGGCGGCAAGGGCATCTCCGCCTTCATCGTGGAGGGCGGCACGCCGGGGCTGCACGTGGGCAAGCACGAGGACAAGATGGGCCTGCGCGCGTCCAACACGGTGAGCCTCACCTTCGAGGACTGCGCCATTCCCGCGGACAACCTCCTGGGCAAGGAGGGGGACGGCTTCAAGCTGGCGATGATCGCCCTGGACGGTGGGCGGATTGGAATCGCCTCGCAGGCGTGTGGCGTGGCCCGGGCGGCGCTGGACGCGAGCGTGCGCTACGCGAAGGACCGCAAGGCGTTCGGCCAGGCCATTGGCGAGTTCCAGGGTCTGCGCTTCATGATGGCGAACATGGCCACGGAGCTTCAGGCGGCGGAGCTGCTCACGCTGCGCGCGGCGACCCTCAAGGAGGAGGACAAGCCCTTCACCCGCGAGGCGTCCATGGCGAAGCTGTTCGCCAGCGAGATGTCCAACCGCGCGGTGGACAAGGCGGTGCAGATCCACGGCGGCTACGGCTACATCGACGAGTTCCCCGTGGAGCGCTACTTCCGCGACGCCCGCGTGCAGACCATCTACGAGGGCACCAGCGAGGTGCAGCGCCTGGTGATCGCCCGCGAGACGTTCAAGCTGCTCGGCTGAGTGGAGAGGCGCACTCGTTGTTCAATGGGGTGGCACCGTGCTCAAGAGGCTGCGCCTCAAGGACTTCAAGAGCTTTGTCGATGAGGACGTCCCGCTCGCCCCGTTGACGCTGCTCCTCGGGGCCAATGCCTCCGGCAAGAGCAACTTCCTGGACGCGTTGCAGTTCCTGCACGCCAACTCGTTCAACCTCGATCTGGAACAGATCCTCAACGGGGAGAAACGGAACCCCCCCGACACTTGGCGCGGATTGAGAGGGGGGCCGCCGAGGCCGCGAGGTTGGGGACATCGCGGTTCACGCTCGAAAGTGACTGGTCCGGGCTGGCCTGGGATTTCGACAATGAACCCGTTTCCGAGCACGTTGTCAGCTTCACCCATCGAATGACGTGCCGGACAGTCCTCCTCCTCCTCTCTTGAGGAGGAGAGCTTTACTCCAGAGGGAGGAATGCCGACTCGCACGGGTGCTCTTCGAGGAGACCGCATCGAGATAAGCGTACCCCCTGGGCTGTTTTCAGGTGCTGACGCCACTCCTGAGACGAAGCTGGTCAGTGCGTACAGGAGTGTATTCATGTGGCCTCAGCCACCTGCACGCAGCGGGATTTTTCAGGCCTTTGAGACTCCCCGGTTTGGACTCGGCGAAGCATTGTCTCGAATCGAGTTCCTGAACATCCAGCCCTCGGCGATGCGCGACTACGGCCGCAGGAATGCGCCTCTTGGAAACGAGGGGCGGAACATCTCCGGAGTCCTTGCCCAACTCTGCGATGATGCCGAGGCCAAGCGAGCGATCACGGATTGGCTGGCCGAGTTCTGTGCTCCTGAGATCGTCGACATCGACTTCGTGGAGGTCAAGGAACTGGGCGATGTCATGGCCATGTTCGTCGAGAAGAGCGGACGGCGGTTGTCCGTGAGGAGCGCTTCAGATGGGACGCTTCGTTTCTCGGAACCCTCTTGGCCCTCAGACTTGCACCCAGCGGCTCTGTCATCATCCTGGAGGAACTCGATTCGGGCCTGCATCCGACCCGCATCAAGTTGCTGGTGGAGTACCTGGAAGCAGTGACCCGTGAGCGCGGCATCCAGGTCATCGCGACCACCCATTCTCCCGTCATCCTCCAGTGGTTGAATCAGGAGACCCTGCGTAACAGCCTCGTCTTCGGCCGGGTTCCGGAGCACGAAGGCACGCTCGTACGTCGCCTGGGAGATCTGCCGCACTTTGGCGAAGTGGCCCAGCACAAGAGCATCGACGAGCTGTTCACCACGGGCTGGATGGAGATGGCCCTGTGAAGGTGCTCGTGATCCCAGAGGATCCGACGCTCGACCAGTACATCCTCAAGCCCATCGTCGAGCGGCTCCTGGCCGACCTCGGGAAGCAAGCGCGGGTCCAGGTTCTCTCCAGGCCACGACTGCGCGGCATCGCCCAGGCGCTGGACGCCACCATCATCGCGGACGTCATCCAGACCTACCCGATGGTCGACCTGTTCCTGATCATGGTGGACCGTGACGGCGATCCCAAGAGACCAGAACGAGCCACCGCGATGGAGAGCACCCAGCAACGGCTCTTCGTCTGCCTCGCCATCGAGGAGATCGAGGTCTGGATGCTCGCGGCCCATCGAGACACCCTGTCCGATGCTTGGAGCGAGATTCGCCGGGAACACCACCCCAAGGAACGCTACGCCCATCCGTTTCTCTCCGAGCGGGCGCCCAAACTCGACCCAGGTCAGGGACGCGCCTGGGCCATGCGCGAGCTTGCCGGGAAGTGGAAGGGTGTCCTGAGCGCGTGCGGTGAGCTCGAGGGCTCAAGCACCGGCTCCACGAGTGGATGCAACAAAGTACGGGACGCGCGTAGCTTTCGCGGTGCTCATCGCCCCCTGGGCGGTTCCAGCCCGAGGGCGGCGTCGAGGAGCGCGGAGAGCACGGCGCGAAAACGCGCATCCGCCTGGGCGTCCTCGGTGCGCCCGAGCCCGGGCAGCAGCACGTGCCGGGCGAGCGTGTATCCCTGCGCGGCGCACAGCCCCACGAGCAGCGTCATCTCCAGGGCCTCGCGCGATGGGGCGGCAGCCCCTGCACCGTGGCGACCCGGTCCACCTGCGACTCCAGCACATCCATCACCCGGCGCAGCCCCTGGCCCAAGGACAGATGCTCGCCGCGCCCGGTGAGCAACGCCCACGC
Source organism: Cystobacter fuscus (assembly GCA_049060065.1). GTDB lineage: Bacteria > Myxococcota > Myxococcia > Myxococcales > Myxococcaceae > Cystobacter > Cystobacter fuscus_B. Next base: position 4,097,703 of record JBMEQP010000002.1, on the reverse strand, counting down.
CATCAGTCGCACATTTCCCTCGTCCTGGAGGAGCGGCGAGAAGAGCTCCAGCCACTGGGCGGTGTCGGGGGGCTCCCTGGACTCGAGCATCCGTTGCCAGAAGCCGTCCGCCAGGAGCCGGGCCCGGCGCTGGAACACCTCGCGCACCAGCGCCTCGTAGGTGCCGAAGTAGTGCGTGACGAGCCCATGGCTCACCCCCGCGGCGCGCGCCACCGTCTGCAGTCCCACCCCGTCCGGCCCCCGTTCACGCAGCAGCGACTCGGCCGCCTCGAGGATGGCCTCCCGCGCCTGCTCGGGGAGCGGCGCCGCGAGGACTTGGGGGAGGGGAGCGGGGAGCACGCGAGGTCTTCTCGCGGCGGGCGGGGCGCCCGGTGGCCATCGCGCGCCAACCTACCTTCCGCTCCCTCCCGCCACGCATCCCTCATTGGCGGGGATGACAACGAGACGACGCTTGTTGGCAGTCGTGCCAGCGGATGCGGGCGGAGAATCCGGCGTCCGGGCAGCTCGCCTGATCGCCCAGGGACCGGAGGCTCAGGTCCCGCATGCATCGAGACCCACCAGGACCTACAGTCTCGCAACGGTGCGAAATCCCCGTTGAGTCTCATTTGAGTCTCAAGGGGCGCCTCGCGTCGCGACGGTATTGACAGATCCAGAAGCCGGCCGCGTGCTCCCTTGACTGCCGGTCCAACCGGTGTCTAGGGTGCGCGGCTTCGAGTCAGCTCCACTGTGGTGCTGATCGCGGGCCACTCGTAGCTCCCCGCGAGTGGCCGACGTCCAACAACCGGGGGCAGTAGCACCGTTTCCCAGGATTCCCTACCAAATGCAGCAGAATGTGAACCAGCAGATCGGAGAGGTCGGCGACGAGGATTTTGCCGCGATGTTCGAGGCCTCGCTCAAGGAGCGAGGGGGCGAAGGCATCCTCAAGGAAGGCGAGATCGTCAAGGGCACCGTCGTTCAGGTGACCAAGGACTATGCCATCGTCGACATCGGCTACAAGTCCGAGGGCCAGTTCCGATCTCCGAGTTCACCAGCCCTCGTGGCGAGGTCTCCGTCAAGGCGGGCGACCCGGTCGAGGTCCTCCTGGAGAGCCGCGAGAACGACACCGGCATGGTCGTCCTCTCCAAGGAGAAGGCCGACAAGATGCGTATCTGGGACGAGATCAGCGCCGCGTGCGAGCGCGATGAGATCGTCAAGGGCACCATCGTGGGCCGCGTGAAGGTGGCCTCTCGGTCGACATCGGCGTCAAGGCGTTCCTGCCCGGCAGCCAGGTCGATATCCGCCCCGTGCGCAACCTGGACCAGTACATCTCGAAGGAATTCGAGTTCAAGGTCATCAAGTTCAACAAGAAGCGCGGCAACATCGTGCTCTCCCGCCGCGTGCTGCTCGAGAAGCAGCGCGAGGAGATGAAGAAGGAGACCCTCAAGAACCTCAAGGAGGGTGCGGTCCTCAAGGGCGTGGTCAAGAACCTCACCGACTACGGCGCCTTCATCGACCTGGGCGGCATCGACGGCCTGCTGCACATCACCGACATGTCGTGGGGCCGCATCGGTCACCCCTCCGAGATGTTCAACGTGGGCGATGAGGTCCGCGTCGTCGTCCTCAAGTTCGACCCCGCGCAGGAGCGCGTCAGCCTGGGCCTCAAGCAGATCCAGGAGGATCCGTGGCACCGCGCCGACGAGAAGTACCCGGTCGGCACCCGCGTCAAGGGCAAGGTCGTCTCCATCACCGACTACGGCGCGTTCATCGAGATCGAGCAGGGCGTCGAGGGTCTGGTGCACGTGTCCGAGATGTCCTGGACCAAGCGCCTCAAGCACCCCAGCAAGATGCTGGAGGTCGGCCAGGAGGTCGAGGCCGTCGTCCTCGACATCGATCCCAAGGCCAAGCGCATCGCGCTCGGCATGAAGCAGATCGAGCAGAACCCCTGGACGCTGCTCGAGGACAAGTACCCGATCGGCTCGGTCATCAAGGGACAGATCCGCAACGTCACCGACTTCGGCGTGTTCGTCGGCGTCGAGGAGGGCGTGGACGGCCTGGTGCACGTGTCCGACATCTCCTGGACCCAGCGCATCAAGCACCCGGGCGAGATGTTCAAGAAGGGCGACGAGGTCGAGGCGGTGGTGCTCAACATCGACGTCGAGAACGAGCGCTTCAGCCTGGGCATCAAGCAGCTCCAGCCGGACCCTGGGACACGCTCAGCGAGCGCACCCCGGTGGGCAGCCGCGTGAAGGGCAAGGTCACCAAGGTGACGGACTTCGGCGCCTTCGTGGAGATCGAGCCCGGCATCGAGGGCCTCGTGCACGTCTCCGAGCTGAAGGAGGAGCGTGTCGAGAACCCGCGTGACGTGGTGCAGGAGGCCCAGGACGTCGAGGTGAAGATCATCGACATCAACACCCAGGACCGGAAGGTCGCCCTGTCGATGAAGGCCCTCATCGGCGAGGGTGAGGACTACCGCGAGTACCTCCGCCGCCAGGCCGAGGGCTCAAGGCGCGCCTCGGCGACGTCATGGCGAGCAAGCTCGAAGTAGTCCACGCTTCATCCCTCGGAACGAGGGTGGCACGGCGGCCGGGTTCCCCAGCGGGAGCCCGGCCGTTTGTTTTCACGCACTGGCGCGAGGCTGACCTCGTGCGTCATGACGGAGAGGGCAGCGGGCTTGACCCCCTCGGGAGGCACGGTGATAAGGGCCGTGCCCGAGGTTATTGAACCTCGTCCTTTTTCAGCTTTTCTCAGCACTTTCCCCGGAGGCGGATCATGGCACGTGAAGTGGTCATCGTGGGCGCGGCGCGGACTCCCATCGGGACGTTTCAGGGTTCGCTCGCCAAGTTGACCGCGCCGCAGCTTGGCGCGATCGCCATCAAGGCCGCCCTGGAGCGCTCGGGCGTGTCGCCCGACCAGGTGAGCGAGACCATCATGGGCTGCGTGCTCCAGGCGGGCGTGGGCCAGGCTCCCGCGCGTCAGGCCGCCATCTTCGCGGGCATCCCGGAGAGCGTCCCCGCGGTCACCCTCAACAAGGTGTGCGGCTCGGGCCTCAAGGCGGTGATCGCCGGCGCCCAGGCCATTGCCCTCGGCGACGCCGAGGTGGTGGTGGCTGGCGGCATGGAGTCCATGAGCAACGCGCCCTACCTGAGCCACACCATGCGCGGCGGCGCCCGCATGGGGAACGTGGAGTTCAAGGACGCGCTCATCCATGACGGCCTGTGGGACGTGTACGGCAACGTGCACATGGGCAACTGCGCCGAGGAGTGCTCGCTCAGCCAGGGCATTCCCCGCTCGGCCCAGGACGAGTACGCGCTCGAGTCCACCCGGCGCGCCATCGAGGCCCAGAAGGCCGGCCTGTTCACCCGGGAGATCGTCCCCGTCACCGTGCCCGGCGGCAAGGGCGGCGACGTGGTGGTGAGCGAGGACGACGGCCCCAAGAGCGCCAGGCCGGAGAAGATCCCCACGCTCAAGCCCGTGTTCAAGAAGGACGGCACGGTGACGGCCGCCAACGCCTCGTCCATCAACGACGGCGCCGCGGCGCTGGTGCTCATGAGCGCCGAGCGCGCCAAGGCCGAGGGCCGCACGGTGCTCGGCCGCATCACCGGCTACGCCGGGGCCGCGCGCAAGCCGGTGGAGTTCACCATCGCCCCCGCGGACGCCATCAACGCCCTGCTCAAGCGCGCCCAGCTCAAGGCCAGCGACGTGGACCTGTGGGAGATCAACGAGGCCTTCGCCGTGGTGGCCATCGCCAACAACAAGCTGCTCGGCCTGGATCCCTCCAAGGTCAATCCCCGCGGCGGCGCGGTGGTGCTCGGCCACCCCATTGGCGCCTCGGCGCGCGCGTGCTGGTGACGCTGCTGCACGAGATGAAGGACCTGGACAAGAAGCGGGGCGTGGCGTCGCTGTGCATTGGCGGCGGCGAGGGCATCGCGCTGATGGTGGAGCGCTAATCCATACGGACTCGCTCTCCCGTGGGGAGAGGGGGCGGGGCGGGGGCCCGACGTGAGAAAGGCCCCGGCCCCGTTCTCGAGAAGGAGGGGTTCATGAACAAGATCATCCCGAGCGCGGACGAGGCCGTTCGCGACATCCCGGATGGCAGTACGCTGATGAGTGGCGGCTTCGGCCTGTGTGGCAATCCCGAGAACCTGATCGCGGCCATCCACCGCAAGGGGACGAAGGGGTTGACCATCATCTCCAACAACTGCGGCACCACCGAGCTGGGCCTGGGCATTCTGCTCAACGCCAAGCAGGTGAAGAAGATCGTCGCCAGCTACGTGGGGGAGAACAAGGAGTTCGAGCGGCAGTTCATCTCCAAGGAGCTGGAGGTGGAGCTCAACCCCCAGGGCACGCTCGCCGAGCGCATCCGAGCCGGAGGCTGTGGCATCGGCGGCTTCTTCACGCCGTCGGGCGCGGGCACCGAGCTGTCCAAGGGCAAGGAGACCCGGATGATCGACGGGCGCCTGCACGTGCTGGAGACGCCGCTCAAGGCGGACTTCACCATCGTGCGCGCGTGGAAGGCGGACACCTGGGGCAACCTGGTGTTCAACAAGACCGCCCGTAACTTCTCGCCGATGATGTGCATGGCGGGAAGGACGACGATCGTCGAGGCCGAGCACATCGTGCCGGCCGGCGAGATCGGCCCGGACGAGGTGCACGTGCCCGGTATCTTCGTGCACCGCATCGTCCAGGCGAAGGGCCTGCAGAAGTGGATCGAGCGCCGTACCGTGCAGAAGAAGGCTTGAGGACGCCATGCCCCTGACCCGTGAGCAGATCGCCCAGCGCATCGCCCAGGAGCTGCGCGACGGCTATTACGTGAACCTGGGAATCGGCATGCCGACCCTGGTGGCCAACTACGTCCCGAAGGGCATGGACATCATGCTCCACTCGGAGAACGGCCTCCTCGGCATGGGCCCCTGGCCCTGGAGGGTGAAGAGGATCCGGACCTCATCAACGCCGGCAAGGAGACGGTGACCGTGGTCAAGGGCGCCGCCTTCTTCGACTCGGCGCTGTCCTTCGGGATGATCCGCGGAGGCCACATCGACATGGCCGTGCTCGGCGCCATGGAGGTGAGCGAGCAGGGTGACCTGGCCAACTGGATGATCCCCGGCAAGATGGTGAAGGGCCCGGGTGGCGCCATGGATCTGGCGGTGGGCGCCAAGCGCGTCTTCGTGGCCATGGAGCACGCCAACAAGGAGGGCAAGTCGAAGATCCTCAAGCAGTGCACGCTGCCCCTCACCGGCCTCAAGTGCGTCAACCACATCGTCACCGAGTACGCCTTCCTGGATGTCACCTCCGAGGGGCTCGTGCTGCGTGAGGTGGCTCCCGGCGTGACGGTGGAGCAGGTGCGCTCGCTCACCGAGGCCACGCTCAAGGTCGCTCCGGACCTTCGCGAGATGAAGGTCTGAAACGCTCCCGCTCCCGTGTTGCCGGATTCTCCCATCGAGTTGACCATCGAGCGCCTCGGGCAACTGGGCGAGGGTGTGGCCTCCTACGAGGGCCGCACCGTCTTCGTGCCCGGGGCGTTTCCGGGAGACCGGGTACGCGTACGTCTGGAGCAGGAGGGGAAGGTGATGCGCGGGCACCTCGTGGGCGAGGTGCTGGTGCCGTCACCCGATCGCAAGCCCTCGCCCTGCGCGATCAGCGCGCGGTGCGGGGTGTGACTGGTTGAGTTGAACGAGTCCGCCCAGCGCGCCGCGAAGCAGGAGATCGTCCTCTCCGCGCTCGAGCACCTGGGCCACCTCAAGCGGGACACCTTCGCCGTGCGGCCCCTGCTCGTGGCTCCGTGGGACTTCGGCTACCGGCGGCGCGCGGTGCTGCATCCGCTCAAGGACGAGCTGACGTATTTCGGGCGGCGCAGCCATGACCGGGTGCCGGTGGAGGTGTGCCCCGCGCTGATGCCGGCGCTCGCCGAGTTGCCCGGCAAGCTCGGGCCGCTGCTCAAGCCCCTGGCTCGCGAGGCCGAGGAAGTGCACCTGCTGGCCGAGGGGAAGAAGGCGGCCTTCGCGGTGATGCTCAAGGGGCAGGTGGCGCCCCGGTACGTCGAGGCGTGCGAGGCGGCGGTGCGCACGCTGCGGCTGGAGGGCGCGGTGCTGGTGCCGAAGGAGGGCTCGCCGCGGATCATCGGCAAGCCCGTGCTGCGCTCGCTCTCGCCGCTGGTGCCCGAGGTGCCGCTGTTCCTGCGTCCGGACGCGTTCTCCCAGGCGCATGGCGAGGCCAACGTGGGGCTCGTCACCGCGGCCGTGCACGAGCTGGCCCCGCGCGAGACGGACTCGGTGCTGGAGCTGTACTCGGGCAATGGCAACTTCACCTTCCCGCTCGCGGCGAGCGCGGCGAGTGTGCTCGGGGTGGAGTCGTCCTCGGTCTCGGTGGATCTGGCCCAGCGCAGCGCGCGCGAGGGCCATGTGGCCAACGTGCGCTTCGTCCAGGGCGACTCCCGCAAGGTGTGCGAGGGGCTCATCCGCGAGGGCAAGCGCTTCGATCTGGCCCTGGTGGATCCTCCCCGCACCGGTGCGCCGGGGCTCGCGAAGTGGCTCACCGCACTGGGCGTGAGGCGCGTGGTGTACGTGGCGTGTGATCCCGGCGCGCTGGCGCGGGACGCGGCGGCCCTCGCACAGGCCGGCTATGCGCCCCGGGCGCTCCAGGTGGTGGACATGTTCCCCAGACGCACCACGTGGAATCCGTGATGTCTTTCGAGCGGGCGGCGTAGAGTCCCCCTCCGGACTTCGCGCTCCCCACGCGCGAGCCGAGAAGGGTGTGTCTGCATGTCGATGGGTTGGGACTTCCTGGTCGCGCGAGACAATCTGGAGCGGGTCTTCCTCGAGCCCTCGACGGATCCGGTGGAGCAGCCCCTCGCGCCGGGAGAGGCGGTACTCACGGTCGAGCGCTTCGCGCTGACGGCCAACAACATCACCTACGGGGTGATGGGCGACGCGCTGGGCTACTGGCGCTGCTTTCCGCCGCTCCCGACTGGCGGGGCCGGATTCCCGCCTGGGGCTACGCGCGGGTCTCGCGCTCCGCCTCCCCGGAGGCCCCCGTGGGACAGAGGTTCTTCGGCCTCGTGCCCATGTCGACGCACTTCGTGGCCCGGCTCCAGCGCACCGGCAGTGGCTATCTGGATGCGGCGACGCACCGGGCGGGATTGTCACCGTTCTACAACCGCTACACGCGCGTCGAGGTGGATGAGTCCTTCGACAATCATCGCGCGCTGCTGCGGCCGCTCTTCGCGACCTCGTTCCTCCTGGATGACATGCTGTACGAGGCGGAGCATGCCGGAACGAAGACCGTCATCCTGTCGAGCGCCTCGAGCAAGACCGCCATGGGCCTGGCGTGGTTGCTCTCGCGGCACGGGATGAAGGTGGTGGGGCTCACGTCGCGCAAGAACCTCACCCTGCTCGGTGGCCTGGGCCTGTACCAGCAGCTCGTCCCCTATGACGCGATGGCCGGGCTGTGGGTCGAGACGCCCGCGGTCTTCGTCGACTTCGCCGGGGATCCGGCCGTGGTGCGGGCATCCATCGGCAGCTCAAGGATGGGCTGCGCCAGAGCACCCTCGTGGGAGGCACGCACCAGCGGACGCCTCCCCCCGCGAAGGGCGAGCCCCTGCCGGGGCCCCCGCCCACCTTCTTCTTCGCACCGGATCGGATGCGCAAGCGGGTGACGGACTGGGGCCTGGAGACCTTCGAGGCCCGGCTGGCGGAGGCCATGAAGCGCTTCGTGGCCGCCAGTTCCTGGCTGCGGCTCGAACACCATCGCGGCCCCGAGGCATTGAAGGCCGTCTATCGCGACGTCGTGACGGGTCAGGCCCGTCCCGAGGCCGGGCACATCATCTGGCCGGACCCCGCCTCCCGGTGAAACGCGCGCGAAAGGAAACCTTCTCCGCGTCAGCACCCCCGTGGGGACATCCGGCCCGGGGTGGGTAGCGCCGCCCCCGCGTGGGCGTCTACACGCCCGGCCATGAACCCAGCTCTCTCTCCAGGCTCCTGTCCGCCACGGATGCGCCGCGCCGGTGCTCCTGCGGCATCCCGTGTACGAGCGGCTCTCGGACTTGAACGCCCTGCGCACCTTCATGGGGGCCCACGTGTTCGCCGTGTGGGACTTCATGAGCCTGCTCAAGACGCTCCAGCGCCAGCTCACGTGGTGGAGGTGCCCTGGATGCCCCCGGCGGACATCGAGTGCGCGCGGATGATCAACGAGATCGTCCTGGGCGAGGAGACGGACGAGGTCCGGCCCGGGGTGTACCAGAGCCACTTCGAGCTCTACCGGGAGGCCATGCGCGAGGTGGGCGCGGACGATGGCGCGGTGTTGCGCTTCGTCCAGTCCCTGCGCTCCGGCCACTCGCTGGAGCGGGCGTTGGAGCACGCGCCCGTGGCGGCGCGGGCCTTCGTGAGCCACACCCTGGCGACGACCCGGCTGCGCCCGCATCAGGTGGCGGCGGCCTTCCTCCTCGGCCGCGAGTCCCTGCTCCCCGCGGTCTTCGAGCGCATCCTCACGGCCGTGAAGCCGCTGGGCACCGGGTGCTCCGCGCTGCGGCTGTACCTCGAGCGGCACATCCAGCTCGACGGCGAGGAGCACGGTGTCCGGGCGGAGCAGCTCCTGTGCCGGCTGTGCGGAGAGGACCCCGAGCGGTGGCGGGAAGCACGGGAGGCGGCCCTGTCCGCCCTGCGCGCCCGGGCGGAGCTGTGGGACGGCGTGTTGGGCTCCCTGGACGTCCCGGCGCCCTCGCGAGGCCGGGTGAACGTGGGGTGAGCCCGTGCCCTCGGGTCCCTGGAAGTAGGGCGGGGTGGAGGTTACAAAGCCCCGATGGACGCCCGCATCGTCGAGTTCGCCGAGGTTCTCCGCCAGAACGGCGTGCGGGTGAGCACGTCCGAGGTCGCGGATGCGACCCGGGCCGCCGCGGAGGTGGGGCTCCAGGACAAGGCCTCTTTCGCGCCGTCCTGCGCACCACGTTGATCAAGCGGGAGCAGGACGGGGACGTGTTCCAGCGCGCCTTCGACTTCTTCTTCTCGGGGACGTCCAGGCCCTTCGATGCGCTCGAGCCGTCGCTCGCCGGGAGGCTCCAGGAGCAGGGGCTGCTCGAGGGCGAGTCGTTGAGGACGGTGCTCGACGAGCTGCACAGGCGTCTTCCCGGGATGTCTCCGCTCGCCCAGGCGGTGCTCGAGGGCAACCCGGGGGCGTTGGCGCGGCTGTTCCGCACGGCCCAGCTCCAGTTGGACTTCTCCCGGATGAGGGGCCCGCTGCAGATGGGCTTCTTCTCGCGGCGGCTGATGGTGGCGGCGGGGCTGGAGCAGGCCCGCGCGGAGCTCCAGGCCTTCGAGGACGCGCTGCGCGAGCAGGGCCTGGGGCCGGACGGCGTGGAGATCGTCTCGCGCCACATGGACGGGGCCCTGCGCCGGGTGGAGGACGCGGCGCGGCGCGAGGTGAAGCGCCAGGCGGACGCGCGCATCGGCAAACCCTCGGGCGGAGTGGAGGACAAACCGCTGCACCGGCTCAGCCAGGCCGAGGTGAAGCAGATGCAGTCGGCGGTGCGCGCCCTGGCGGAGAAGCTCAAGGCGCGGCTCGTGCGCAAGCGGCGCTCGCGGCGCGAGGGCTCACTGAACGTGAGCCGCACCCTGCGCCACAACCTGCCGTGGGGTGGAGTGCCCATGGTGCCCTGGTTCCGCACCCGCCGCCCCGAGCGCCCCGAGCTCGTCGTCCTCTGTGACGTCTCGGACTCGGTGCGCAACGCCTCGCGGATGATGTTGCTCTTCACCCACACGCTCCAGTCGCTCTTCGCGCGCGTGCGCTCGTTCGTCTTCGTGGCGGACGTGGGCGAGGTAACCCAGCACTTCAAGGAGCGGGACGTGGACCGGGCGATCGATCTGGCCACGCTAGGCGGAGCCGTCTCGCTCACCGCCAACTCCGACTATGGTCGGGCGCTGGCCACCTTCACGCGCCACCAACTCGGGAGCATCACGCGCCGCACCACGGTGCTGGTCATCGGGGACGGCCGCAACAATCACAACGCCGCCAATGCCTGGGCGCTCGAGGAGCTCAAGCGCAAGTGCAAGCGTCTGCTCTGGGTCTGTCCCGAGGGGCGCGACAACTGGGGCCTTGGCGACAGCGAGATGCTCACCTATTCGAAGCACTGCCACCACGCCGTGGTGGTCAACTCCGTGGCCGCGCTGTCCCGCATCGCCGAGCAGCTCGTCCCCGTCTGACCCAGAAGAGGCCACATGTCCCATTCCCTGTTCGATGACCTCGACGCGACCCCCTCCGGAGCCATGGAGGCGGTCGATTCGCGCACGCTGCGGCTGTCCGCCCACCCCCTCACCGAGGAGGAGCTCCAGGGGCTCATCCGCTACCAGGAAGCCTTCCTCGCCCGGGTCGAGGGCCCTCGGGAGGGCCGGACGCCGTGGCCGACGCCCACCAGGCGGGCCTGGAGGCTCCGGGCTGGACGTGAAGCGGGTGGAGCTGGGCACGGTGCTGCTGCGCGCCTACTGTGGCCAGCGCTGGACGGCGCGCCGGCTGCGCACCCGGCTCGGGGAGCTGGAGGCCCAGCCGGACGCCGCGTCCGCGGAGAAGGCGGCCAAGGCGCGCACCGAGCTGCGCCGGATCGAGGACCTGGACCCCCTGGCCCGGCGCCACGGCCAGGAGTCGTTGGACCTGCTCGCCCCCCACGAGGAGCGGCTCGTCGCCCTGCATGCCCGGATGCAGCGGGCACTGACCCGGGCCTGAAGCGCCCGCGTGCCCGCCCGCCCGGGTGTTGCAATCCGCCGGGCCCCGTCGGATAAGGGCCCGTTCTTCATACGGAAAGACCCATGAAGCGCTACTTCATCCACACCTTCGGCTGCCAGATGAACGTCAACGACTCGATGCGGATGGGCGAGGTGCTGGGCTCGCTCGAATACCGCCCGACGCCGGTGGCGGAGGAAGCGGACCTCATCATCCTCAACACCTGCTCCATCCGCGAGAAGGCCGAGGACAAGATGCTCTCCGCGCTGGGGCGCTACCGCACGGTGAAGCTCGCGCGCGGCACGCTCCTGGGCGTGGGCGGGTGCGTGGCGCAGCAGGAGAAGGAGAAGCTGCTCAAGAAGGTGCCCTACCTGGACTTCGTCTTCGGCCCGGACTCCATCGCCAAGCTGCCGGACATCATCGGCCGGGTGAAGGGCGAGCGCGAGCGCGTGGTGGAGACGGCCTGGGTGGACTCCGAGGAGTACGTCTTCCCGCGCGCGGACCCCGAGACGAGCCGGGGCAAGGTGACGGAGTTCGTCACGGTGATGAAGGGCTGTGACAACGTGTGCTCCTTCTGCGTGGTGCCGCACACCCGTGGCCGCGAGGTGAGCCGGCCCTTCCCGGACGTGCTCACCGAGGTGGCCAGCCTCGCCCAGGTGGGCGTGCGCGAGGTGACGCTCATCGGGCAGAACGTGAACTCGTACCAGGGCGGAGTGAGCTTCGCGCAGCTGCTCCTGCGCTGCGCGGAGGTGCCGGGCATCGAGCGCGTGCGCTTCACCACGAGCCACCCGCATGACCTGTCCGACGAGCTGATCGAGGCGTTCCGCGTCCAGCCGAAGATCTGCCCGCACTTCCACCTGCCGGTGCAGAGCGGCTCCAATCCGGTGCTCAAGCGGATGCGGCGCGACTACACGGTGGCGGAGTACCTCGAGCGGTTGGGCAAGCTGCGCGCGGCACGTCCGGGCATCGCGATGACCACGGACATCATCGTGGGCTTCCCCGGCGAGACGGAGGAGGACTTCGCCCTCACGCTCGCGCTCACCGAGCAGGTGCGCTACGACAACCAGTTCTCCTTCATCTACAGCCCCCGGCCGAAGACGGGCGCGGCGCTGCGCGAGAACGAGTGGGGCCCGGTGCCCCACGAGGTGAAGATCGAGCGGCTGGAGCGGCTGCAGAAGATCCAGCGGCGCATCAGCGGGGAGATCACCCAGGCGCTGGTGGGGCAGGAGGTGGAGGTGCTGGTGGAGGGCCTCGCGCTACAACCCGCTCAAGCGCTTTGGGCGCACGGCGGAGAACCGCACGGTGAACTTCGACGGGGACGCCCCGGCGGGTGCCTTCGTGAAGGTGAAGGTGGAGAGCGCCACGCCCAACCAGCTGGCCGGCAAGCAGCTCGAGGTGCTCAGCCCGCCCACGGTGATGCCTCCCGCCGAGCTGCCCCAGCCCCCGAGACCTGCGTCGTCGCCTGAAGCCCCCGTTTGCCCTCCCCGAGGTGTCCCACCATGGCCCTGCGCCGCTTTCGTGATCAGTCCCCGCGCATCCACCCCAGCTGCTTCATCGAGGAGTCGGCGCAGGTCATCGGCGACGTGGAGCTGGGGGAGGACAGCTCGGTGTGGTTCAACTCGGTGCTGCGCGGGGACGTGAACGGCATCCGCATCGGCCAGCGCACCAACATCCAGGATCTCACGATGATCCACGTCACCGGCCAGACCGAGACGGTCATCGGGGACGACGTGACGGTGGGGCACCGGGTGATTCTGCACGGCTGCCGGGTGGGCCACCGCGTGCTGGTGGGCATGGGCGCCATCGTCATGGACGACGTGGAGATCGGCGAGGACTGCATCATCGGCGCGGGGACGCTCTTGACGCCCGGGACGAAGATTCCCCGGGCTCGCTCGTGGTGGGCTCGCCCGGCAAGGTCAAGCGGCCGCTCACCCCCGAGGAGCGAACCTTCCTGCTCGAGTCCGCCCGGCACTACGTGGAGACCGCCGGCGAGCACCGCGCCAGCCGTTAACGAAGTGACGTGCGCGCCCCCGCGTGCTAGGACCCCCTCTCATGGAGGTCGCAGCCGCACTCAAGGCGTGCCCGCTCTTCAAGGACTTTTCCGACGTCGGCATCCAGATTTTCGCCGGCATCGGGGTCTCCCGGGCCTTTCCCAAGGGCTCGGCCCTCTTTCAGGAAGGGCGTGTCGGAGAATCGCTCTTCATCGTGCATGAGGGCTCGGTGCGCTTGAGCGCGAAGAGCCCCACGGGTGGAGAGGTGGCGCTCGCCGAGGTCGGTGGGGGCGAGCCCCTGGGCGAGCTCGCCCTCATCCAGAAGGGGGAGCGGCTGTGCACCGCCACCGCCCTCACCGATGTGCTCGCCGTGGAGATCCGCCACGCGGACTTCCAAGCTCACCACCCAGAAGCCCCAGGCCTGTGTGAAGCTCCTGATGAGCGTCATCCTCCACTTCAGCCAGAAGGTCCGCGACAACCAGGGCGCCATGAAGTCGCTCGTGGGCAAACCTTGACCCGCTCCTGGTTGCGCTCCGTGCTACCTTCCGCCCGCGGCGAGGCCCGAGTCCCGAGGTCGGAGCGGAGCGTGTGCGTGACGGGAAGTTCCTGGCGTACAGGGTGGCTGGCGGCTGCCACCTGGACCTACCTCATCGAGCCCTTTTCCCGAAAGGACGCAGCGGGAAAGATGGCGCGGGCGCCCGGTTGCTCCTTACGCAGGGGAGCGGGGCGCCTCCAGGGAAAGAGCGAGCGGACAGGCATGAGCGCTATCCTGGCGGCGGTCCCGGAGTTTTCGCGAAGCAGGCGTGGTTGATGCGTGGGCTTTTCAAGGGCGGCGCCGGGTAGTGTCCCCGGGCGGGGCCTCAAGGAAGCGAAGAGAGACGAGCGTGCAAGAATTCCTCACCAACTTGCTGGGCAGTACCCACGGCGTCCTCGCCTACCTCACCGTGTTCGGAATCCTGGTGGCGTGTGGCCTGGGGGTGCCCCTGCCCGAGGACATCTCGCTCATCCTGGGTGGCTTCCTCGCCCACAAGGGCGCGGCCAGCCGGCCGGCATGATGTTGATTGGCTTTGGCGGCATCCTGGTGGGCGACAGCCTCATCTTCCTGGCGGGCCGCCGGTTGGGCTCGAAGGTGGGCCGCTCGCCCACGGGCTTCCTCGCCCGCGTCGTCACGCCCGACAAGCGCGCCCGGGTGGAGGGGCTCTTCGCCCTGCATGGGCAGAAGATCGTGATGATCGCCCGCTTCCTGCCCGGCGTGCGCGCGGTGACGTACTTCACCGCCGGCTCGGCGGGCATGTCCTACGCTCGTTTCATCTTCTGGGATGGGCTCGCGGCGCTCCTGTCCGCGCCCTTCTTCGTGTGGCTGGGCTTCCACTTCGGCGACAAGCTCGACTACGCCATCGAGCGGATGAAGGAAGGGCAGCTCGTGGTGGTGGGTGGCCTCGTGGTGGTGGGCCTGGGTGCGTTCCTGTGGCGCAAGCGGCTGGGTGCCCTGCGTGCCGAGGCGCTCAAGGCCGCCGTGAAGCCCTCGTCGCTGTCGGCCCACCTGTTGACCGGCATGGCCTCCGAGGCCTCGTCGGCCAGTGCTCCCGTGTTCGAGAAGTCCTCGGGCACCGAGGGCCTGCGCATCCGCGAGTGAGCCGGGCGCGGATGAGCCCCTTTCTCCCCCGGGGAGCGGGGGAACAGGGGGTGAAAAAAGCACCGGATCGTTGCACCCGCCGTCTCCACCCCGTATGGAAGCGGCACTTTCCCCCCGGGAGCGCCCATGCTGATCCCCGATGTCCCGCTCGCGTTGACTTTCGATGACGTCCTCCTCCTTCCGGCCGAGAGCGAGGTGCTTCCCCGCGACGCCGACCTGTCCACCCGGCTCACGCGCAACCTGCGGCTGAACATTCCGCTGCTCTCGGCCGCCATGGACACCGTCACCGAGGCGCGCACCGCCATCGCCATGGCCCAGGAAGGCGCCATCGGCGTCATCCACAAGAACATGACCCCCGAGCAGCAGGCGCTCGAGGTGAGCAAGGTGAAGAAGTTCGAGAGCGGCATCGTGGTGGATCCCATCACCGTGGAGCCGCAGGCGCCGCTCGCGCGCGCCATCGAGCTGATGCGCCAGTACAACATCTCCGGCATCCCGGTGGTGCAGGGCCGCAAGCTGGTGGGCATCGTGACGAGCCGGGACGTGCGCTTCGTCACGGACCTGGGCCAGAAGGTGGAGACGGTGATGACGCGCAAGCTCGTCACCGGCCGCGAGGGCATCAGCCAGCCCGACGCGCAGAAGCTCCTGCACGAGCACCGGATTGAAAAGCTGCTCATCGTGGACGAGCAGTTCGAGCTGCGCGGGCTCATCACCATCAAGGACATCGAGAAGCGCCGCACGCGCCCCAACGCGGCCAAGGACTCCAAGGGCCGGCTGTTGTGCGCCGCCGCCGTGGGGGCCTCGGCGGATCGCGAGGCCCGGGTGGACGCGCTGGTGAAGGCCGGCGTGGACGTCATCGTCATCGACACGGCGCATGGCCACTCGCGTGGGGTGCTGGAGGCGGTGCGCGACACGCGCAAGAACTTCCGCGGCTTCGAGCTCATCGCCGGCAACGTGGCCACGGCCGCGGGCACCCGGGCGCTCATCGAGGCGGGAGTGGACGCGGTGAAGGTGGGCATCGGCCCCGGCTCCATCTGCACCACGCGCGTGGTGGCGGGCGTGGGCGTGCCCCAGCTCACCGCCGTGGACGAGTGCTCGCGCGAGGCGGACAAGCACGGCGTGCCCATCATCTCCGACGGCGGCATCAAGTACTCGGGCGACATCGTCAAGGCGCTCGCCGCCGGGGCGAGCACGGTGATGATCGGCTCGCTCTTCGCGGGCACCGACGAGGCGCCGGGCGAGGTCATCCTGTACCAGGGCCGCAGCTACAAGAGCTACCGCGGCATGGGCTCCTTGAGCGCCATGAAGCAGGGCGCCAAGGATCGCTACTTCCAGTCGGACGTGGAGGCGGTGAAGCTCGTGCCCGAGGGCATCGAGGGCCGCGTGCCCTACAAGGGCAGCCTGGCGATGAACATCCACCAGATGCTCGGGGGCCTGCGCAGCGGCATGGGCTACGTGGGCTGCGCCACCATCGAGGAGCTGCGCGCCAAGGCCCGGTTCGTGCGCATCACCTCGGCCGGGCTCAAGGAGAGCCACGTGCACGACGTGATCATCACCGAGGAAGCGCCCAACTACCGGGTGGAGTAGGGCGCGGGAGGGCAGCCGTGTGGCGCGGCGACTACTTGCCGCGCTTGCGCGGGGCGGCGGCGGGCTCGTCGTCACCGCCCGCGGGCGCCACCTGCTTCTCGGTGGCGAGCACCCGGGCCAGCAGCTGCTCCTTGTCCTCGGTGTTGAGCGTGTCGATGGCCTGGCGCAGGGTGTTGAAGTCCAGCCGGGCCACCGTGACGGTGTTGCCGCCCTTGATTTCCTGCACGGTGGGCACGCTCACCAGCTCGCGCACGTAGGTTTCGAACTCGACCTTCACGTCCGCGGCCTGCTGGATGCAGTTGTCCCGGGCGGCCACGAGCTTCTGGCTGCCCTCGGTGTAGTTCAGGTCCGGGTTGCGCGTCATCGCCTCGTCGAAGGTGGCCTTGCGCTTGAGCAGCGAGCTGTAGAGCTCGATGTAGCTGATGACCCGGTCGGTCTCGGGGCGGTTGACGTTGCGCGCCTGGTTGAGGGCATCGCCCGTGTCGTCGCAGTGCACCTTGCCCAGCGCGGCGGCGTCCGGCGTGCCACGGGCCTGTAGGAACTCCGTCTCGCGATCCAGGCGCTCATCCGAGGAGATTTCCTTCACGCAACCGGCGGAGGACAGCAACAAGACGGTTGCAACGGCGGGCAGGCGCATCCAGGACCTCTTCGAGCGGGACTTAATGGTTGATTTCCGAAAGTTTCTAGCGGTAAGGGCCGCATCCGTCAACGCGCGCATCCCAGGGAGAGTGTGGTGGACATCCACGCAGAGAAGATTCTCATCCTCGACTTCGGCAGTCAGTACACGCAGCTCATCGCGCGCCGGGTGAGAGAGCTCGGTGTGTACTGTGAGATTCACCGGCCGGACCTGTCGGCCGAGGAGATCCGTCGTTTCGCCCCGCGCGGCATCATCCTGTCGGGAGGCCCGGCCTCGGTGGAGGCGGAGGGCTCGCCGCGGTGTGACGCCTTCGTCTTCGAGGCGGGGGTGCCGGTGCTGGGGATCTGCTACGGGCTCCAATTGTTGTCCAAGCTGTTGGGCGGCAGGGTGGATCGCTCGGCGCACCGCGAATACGGGGCGGCGGAAGTGGAGGTGCTCACGCCGCGCGGGCCCTGGCGGCGTTCGGCGTGGGCGAGCGGGTGAAGGTGTGGATGAGCCACGGCGACCGGGTGGACGCGCTGCCTCCGGACTTCGAGTCCATTGGCCGCAGCGGCAACTCGCCCTTCGCGGCGGCGGCGCACCGCACTCGACCCATCTACGGGCTGCAGTTCCACCCCGAGGTGGTGCACACGCCCGCGGGCAAGGAGATGCTGCGCGCCTTCCTGTTCACCGACTGCAAGGTGAGCGGGAGCTGGACGATGAAGGGGTTCATCGAGGAGGCGCAGGAGGCCATCCGCCGGCAGGTGGGCGAGCACGGCCGGGTCATCTGTGGCCTGTCGGGCGGCGTGGACAGCTCGGTGGCGGCGCTGCTGTTGCACCGGGCGATCGGCGCGCGGCTGCAGTGCATCTTCGTGGACAACGGGCTGTTGCGGCAGGACGAGCGCGCGCAGGTGGAGGCGCTCTTCGTGGACCGCTTCCACGTGCCGCTCAAGACGGTGGACGCGCGCGAGCGCTTCCTCGGCAAGCTCGCGGGCGTCACGGATCCCGAGAAGAAGCGCAAGACGATTGGCCGCGAGTTCATCGCGGTGTTCGAGGAGGCGGCGCAGGAGGTGCGGGGCGCGGAGTTCCTCGCGCAGGGCACGCTGTACCCGGACGTGATCGAGTCCGTGTCGTACAAGGGGCCCTCCGTCACCATCAAGAGCCACCACAACGTGGGCGGCCTGCCGGAGAAGATGAACCTCAAGCTGGTGGAGCCCTTGCGCGAGCTGTTCAAGGACGAGGTGCGCGTGCTGGGCCGCGAGCTGGGGTTGCCGGACGAGATGGTGTCCCGGCAGCCGTTCCCGGGGCCGGGTCTGGCCATCCGGGTGCTGGGGGAAATCACCGAGGAGCGCCGGCGCTGGTGCGCCGCGCGGACGCCATCGTCCAGCAGGAGATCCGGGACGCGGGGCTGTACCGCGAGCTGTGGCAGGCGTTCGCGGTGCTGCTGCCGGTGCAGAGCGTGGGCGTCATGGGCGATGAGCGCACCTACGAGTCCACGTGCGTGCTGCGCGCGGTGACGAGCGTGGACGGCATGACGGCGGACTGGGCGCGGCTGCCGTACCCGGTGCTCGAGCGCATCTCCACGCGCATCACCAACGAGGTGCGCGGCATCAACCGCGTCGTCTACGACGTGTCCTCCAAGCCGCCCGCGACGATCGAGTGGGAGTAGGGCGGGAAGACAAAACAAAAGACGAAGACAAAAAACAAGGGGGCTGCCCGGACTCACCGGGCAGCCCCTTTGTTTTGTCCGCGAGGAGCGGCGGACTACTGCTGCGGTCCCGAGCCGCCCTTGCCGGTGGACGCGGTGCCAGGACGCAGCTCCTGGACGATGCGATCGGCCTTGTAGACCTTCTGGAGCGCCTCGATGAGGGCGTCGCTGTGGACGGAGACGGCGCGGTTGGCGGTCTCGTCGTAGCCGAAGTCCCCACCGAGCGACTGGATGTTGCCGTCGAAGACGAGGCCGACGATCTCCGCGTTCTGGTTGATGACGGGCGAGCCCGAGTTGCCGCCGATGATGTCGTTGGTGGTGACGAAGTTCATCGGGGTGTTGGGCGACAGCTGCTTCTGCGCGGCGAGCCAGCTCTTGGGCAGGGCGAACGGCTCCTCACCGGTGGCGTGCTCGAAGGTGCCGCTCATGCGGGTGAAGGGCTCCACCTGCTTGCCGTCCTCCGGGTAGCCCTTCACGGCGCCAAAGGACAGGCGCAGGGTGCCCGTGGCGTCCGGGTAGATCTTGGTGCCGTAGATGTCGAAGCGGGCCTGGGCCACCAGCTCGCTGTTCTTGCGGATGACGGCCTCGACCTCGGTCTCGTACCGGGTCCGGATGGCGCGGGCATCGGGGTCCACCAGGAGCGCCAGTTGGATCATCGGATCCTTCGAGGCCGCGATGGCCGCCTTGCCACCGGAGAACAGCTGCTCGCGCACCTTGAGGTCCGCCAGCTTCGAGCCCTGGACGACCCGGGTGGCCAGGGTGCGCGGAGACTCCTTGCCGAGCACCTTCTTCACGAAGGGGTGATCCGGACCGAGCTCCTCACGCATCTTGGTGAGCGAGAACGTCAACTGGGCCACCTCCAGCTCCGGATAGATGGGCGCCTTGCTCATCGTCTGGAGCTTGAGGGTGGGCAGGCTGGCGTCATTGAAGCCCTGCAACCGCTCGGCATCCGGCTTGGGCAGCTCCTCGGCGGCGCGCACCAGGGTGCGCGCCGGCTGAACAACTGCGAGTACGGGCCGCCTTCCTGGGCCTCGTACTCCTTGAGGATGTTCCGGTAGGTCTGCTGGGCACGGGCGATCTCGTCCCAGGCCATGCCGTACTTGGCCTTCATCTTCGGATCCGCGTTGACCTTCGAGCGCAGCTCCTGCTCGGCGGCGAGCTTCTGGGCGAAGAAGTTCTTGTCGACGAGCTGCTCGAGCTTGCCCTTGTTGGCCTTGAGGCTGTTCTCCACGCCGAAGAGGAGATTGTTGGAGGTGCGCTTCTGCTCGGCGCCGCGGTTCTGGTACTCGGTGACGAGTCCGCGAAGCTCCGAGAGCCGGAAGAGCATCCGGGGCAGCGACACGTCCCGGAGGAACTCGAGCTGGGAGATGGTGAGGCCGCGCGAGGTCCTGCCCGGGTGGCCCGAGATGAAGGTGAGTTCGCCTTCCTTGGCGCCGTGCTCGGACCACTTGAAGTAGTGGCCGGGCCGGGCGGGCTTGCCGTCCTTGCCGTAGACGCGCACGAACGCCACGTCCAGGTCGTACCGGGGGAACTCGAAGTTGTCCGGATCGCCGCCGAAGAAGGCGATTGCGTGCTCGGGCGCGAACACGAGCCTCGCGTCCTGGAAGCGCTGGTACTTGTAGAGGTTGTAACGGCCGCCCTGGTACAGGGTCACGACATCGCAGCGGACCTCATCACTCGTGGTGCAGGCCTTCTCCAGCCCGGCCATCTCGGCCTTGAGGCTGTCGGCGTAGGCCTTGCCGGTGAGGCCCGGGTGGCGGTGTTGAGCTGCTCGGTGACGTCGGTGATTTCCTGGAGCTGGTTGATCTCCAGGGCCGGGCATTGGAGCTCCTCGGCGGGCGTCTTGGCGTAGAAGCCGTTGGCGATGAGATCCTTCTTGGCGGTGGACAGCTGCTGGATGCAGCCACGAGCACAGTGATGGTTCGTCATCACCAGACCATCCGCGGAGACGAAGCTCGCCGAGCACCCGTAGCCGAAGCGGGCCGAGGACAACCGGACGGTGTCGAGCCAGTCCTGGGAGGGCTCGAAGCCGTACTTCGCCTTGACCGTGGCGGAGGGGAAATTGTTGTACGTCCACATGCCTTCGTCGGCGAGCGCGGGAGCGACGCCGAGCAGAGAGGCGGTGAGAAGCAGGCGCTTCATGGGTTTCCTTTCGGGGCGGCAGGGGCGCGGAGTTGTTCCGGGAATCGTGGGTCGCCGTCAAGCGCCCGAAAATTCCGGGCCCGCCAACACACGAGCAGGGCGTTGATTCCACGGTCACGTCCTGAGGTGCCGAGAGTCGGTACGCGGGCCGGCGCGGTGCATCGGCCGTCCCGATTGCCGTGGGGAGGGGCTTGGGAGGACCGGTCACGGGGCACCAGTCCCAGGTCATCCGCTTAGTTTACATAACGCATCTTATCAGACTCTAAGGGGTACTTATTCCTGAGTCTCCCCGGATTCCCAGCGAGCCCCGCGTGCGGCTCCGGGTGGTCCGAGGTGCGTTTCCTGTCCCGGCACGGCCGACCTGGACAGGTCGCGTTCCGCCGGGCGCCCGCGGAGGCCCATTCGCCTCCGGGCACCGGCCGGCGCGTTTCTCTCGGCCGGAACCCTGTCCATGTACCGACCCATCACGCCGGCGCCCACGCGCACGGCTTCGTCGTGCCTGAGTTCTGATGCTTCGAAGTCCCTCACCGACGCCCTTCGGCATCTCGACGCGACGCGCGTCGCGATGGCGGAAGCCATCTGCGAGCACTCCACCGGGTTGACGGCGCTCTTCCCGGTCCGCGTTCGCGCGGCGGCCGATCACCTGCTGGGGGTGCAGCAGGCGGCAGTCGCCGCGCTGGAAACCAGCACCGGAGCATCCGCCGGCACTGACCCGGCGCCCTTCTGGTGCTTCGGGCTGACCCGCGTCGTCGAAGACGCCGAGGTGCTGCGGCTCGCGTTGGAGGACACGGCGGCCCAGGGCTCGTCCGTGGTTATGGCCAACTGGCACTTGCTCACCGAGGCACAGGCTCGGGTCCACCTGCGGACGCTGGTTCACGAGCTCCGCGAGGCGCTCGCGCAGCTCGAGGGCTTTCACAACGCCGCTCTGAGAATCAACTACGTCGCGGGCGACGTGTGGCCATCCCCCGGCGTCGATGCCATGCGCGTCGCTGCGGAGCGGGCCGACACGGCGCTTTTCGCGGCGCACCTCCTCCTCCCGGATGGCCACACCTCCAAGGCGCTGAGCGAGGTCGCCGCCGGTCTCCGGTTGTGGAGTCTCGCGCTCGAGGAACTCGGGGGCACCCGGTCCGCGGTTCAACATCCAACTCTCAGTCGGAGCGTGGCCCAGGCCATTGGCGAGTCGTGCCTGTGGCTTCTCGTGGTGCGGGCCGCGCTGGCCAAAGCGGAGTTGGCCCATGCCGGCGCGGCGGAGGGGTCCTCATGAG
The DNA here is from genome assembly GCA_049060065.1 of Cystobacter fuscus. Lineage (GTDB taxonomy): Bacteria > Myxococcota > Myxococcia > Myxococcales > Myxococcaceae > Cystobacter > Cystobacter fuscus_B. The sequence continues at coordinate 4,076,078 of JBMEQP010000002.1, read as the reverse complement.
CGCCCCGGAAGTGAACCCACCCAAGCACCTCGAGGCGGCGCGTACCGCGTTGCGCAAGGCCTCAGAGCGAGCCCGGTTTGCAGAGTACAGAATTCAGTCCACCAACGAGTTTCTCAGACAGGAATTGGAGAAGACGCGCGAGGACTGCATTGCTGCGACGAAGTCGCTTGATCGGGCGACCGCGCAGGCGAAGGCCTGGGAGCTGAACCCAGGCCCGGACCTGCCGAGGTGGGCGCTCCAGGCCGATCGGGTTGCGGACGATGTTGCCGACGTCGTCTACATGCTCGATGGCACCCTCTCTCTGGTTCTCCGGGGGCGTGGAGGACGCGAGGTCCTGTCCGGGGGCGCTTCGTGCCGTCGCCGTTTCTGTCGACCAGTGCTTGCTACGGCTCGAGGGCGTGATTCCGGAGGTGCGCCATGGGTAGCGCGAGCTTGGTTCGCGAGGCCCAAGAGCGCCTCCAACTCGTCCAGTCCGCCACGGGCGAGGCCGAAGCCCTCCTCACGGTGGGGTCCGAGCGCTCCGGCGCGGCGCCGCTGGGAGAGCAGCTCGCGGAAGTGCTGCGCACGGCCTCCGAGGACTTGCGCACGGCGAGCGCCACGTTGGACGGCTTCCCCGTGAAGCCGGAGGAACTCGCGCTCACCGCGCGGTGGTGCCGGGCCGAGCTGGGCGCGCGCCGCCACGCCCTGTTGGGGCTCCTCGGCTTCCTCGGTGGGGTGCCCAGCGCGGCGAGACTGGCGGACGTGCGTGCCGTCGTCGCGCGCGTCAAGGCCGGCTGCGGGCTCGTCTGGTACGCGCTCCACGGGGTGCTGCTTGAGCTGGACGGAAGCGCGGCGCCCGCCACGCGCGCGTCCAAGTCCAACGCGGCGGGACGAAAGCCGCACCTCAAGACGTCGGCCGCGAGCTCCTACTCGCTCTGCGAGGATCTCTTGTCGGAGGGGGTGCCTTCCATCGTCATCGTGGACGGCGCCGGTACTCGGAAAGGGACTACTGCCGGAGGTGCTGCCGGGAGCTCGCGAAAATTGAACAAGACGCGGCCGAGTACGAGGGGGAAGCAAGGTCCGAGTCCACGGCGGGCGCGCCGTCCACGGCGCCTCAGTCGGATGAGAATTTCGCGCGCCAGGTGCTCGAGGTGGCGCGCTCGCTCGTGGGCACCAAGGCGGCGTTTGGAGACGACAGGCTGTACATCAGCCATGTCTACCGGGCGATGCCCCTTGGCCAGGGGAGTCTTGCTGACTTCAAGGCGCGGCTTCTGGCGGCGAACCGGAGGCGCCTGTTGAACCTGGCGCGCGGGGACATGGTCGAGTTGATGGATCCGCGCTCCGTGGCGGAAAGCGAGACGCGCCCCGGTGTCGGGGATGCCTCTTTTCACTTCATCGACCCGGTTGCACCTCGCCCGGCCCCACCGCCCGCCCCGGTTCCAATCGGCGCGTTCGCCCGCCAGGTGGAGTCGGCCGCGCGCTCCTTGCTCGGGACTCCGGGCGCATTCGGTGACAACAAGGTGTTTATCTCCGCGGTGTTCCGCGCGATGCCCGCGGGGAGTGTGTTGGACCTCGCGAGCTTCAAGGCGCGCTTGGTGGAGGCGAACCGGGAGGCCCGCGTCACCCTTTCACGGGCGGATCTCGTCTCTGCCATGGACCGGGACCTCGTCCGCGCATCCGAGACGGCGGATGGCCCGAGTCGGTTCCACTTCGTCGTGTTGGGGGCCCGGTGATGAGCCCCACGACGAAGAAGCGAACAGCCGCGGAGTGGAGGCCGACCACGCTGCAACTCGCCACGCTCCGAGAGCTGAATTTCGCAGCGGGGACGCCGCTGGCCATGGCGGACCTGGCGGGCGTCCTCGGGACCGGGCAATCCCCAGGCGCCTCGCCGACGGTGAAGAGCCTCGTGTTGCACGGCGCGGTGTCCGTCAAGGGTGAACAGGTATTCCTCACGACACTGGGAGCGAACGTGGTGTCCCGCGTGTGCCTCCAACGGGCGGCGCACTCGCCGACAAAGGCGTCCCCCGGCCGGTGCGCGGACTGCGGCGCTCCGCTGGCTCAGTCCGGTGACGTGGGGCAGCTCCTGGCGCGCGTGCGTGAGGTGCGCGCCTCGCTGGGCGAAGTGGGAGGCGCGCTGAGCTCCACGGCCACCCTGGCGCGTCAGGTGGAGCGCCAGGGGGACGCGGCGCTGTTGGCGCAGGCCTCCCGCGAGCTCGAGCGGGCGACTCACACGCTCGATCTCGTGGCGGAACTCGCGGAGCGTGGTGGCAGGGGCGCCGCCGCGACGGCGAGTCTCGACGCGAGCCTCGCTGTCGCCGTGGCGTGCTCCGGGCCCGGTGCGCTCGTCGGTTTGGTGGAGCGCGACGTGGTGCGGCTGGTGGAGTCTGGTTGGGAGGTAGTCGCCGGCCCTCGCCCGTGGCGTGCGCGCCACGCGCCCACCGGGAAAGTGCTCGAGGCCTCTTCGTTGGGTGCTCTCGTCGAGCGGGTTCGGGGCGGGAAGGGAGGTGAAGCGTGAGCGCCCCCCTCCACTCCTGATCGGCACCACCAACCCGGGCAAGCTCGAGGAGTTCCGCCGGCACCTCGAGCCCTCCTGGCGCGTGCTGTCCTTGGCCGACGTGTCGGCCGTCCCCGCGCCCGCGGAGGACGGGCTTACCTTCGAGGCCAACGCACGGCTCAAGGCGCAGTACTACTGCCGGCCACGGGCCTGCCCACCCTCGCGGACGACTCCGGCTTGTGTGTGGACGCCCTTGGCGGAAAGCCCGGCGTGCTCTCCGCGCGCTATGCAGAGAACGCGGAGGCTCGGCTCGCGCGGCTCCTGGCGGACCTGCGCGGCGTGCCGCCCGGAGAGCGCTGGGCGCGGCTCGTCTGCTGCCTCGCGCTGGCCTTCCCGGGCTCGGGCTCCGTGCACGTGACGACGGGCGAGCTCCGCGGCGAGGTGAGCCACCACCCACGCGGGCTGCCTGGACTCGAGTACGACCGGGTCCTGCTGCTGCCGCACGGCCAGACGCTCGCGGAACTGCGGCCCGCGCAGCGAAGGCTGGTGTCCCCACGCGCGGCTGCGCTGCGGCTGATGGAGCCGCACCTGCGGTGGGCGGCGCTGAAGCTCGTCGTCTGGGCGTGGGCGCGCTGGTTCTATGGGGTGGCGCCATGATCGCACGAGCCCAGGTGGACTGGGACGCGCTCATCGAGGGGGTGCCCCAAGCGCTCGAGTTGCTCGAGCTGGACTGGGCACCTGCGGACGCGGTGCAAGAGGTGGGGCCCCGCCCTCCCCCCTCCCCGTGGCCGCCAACCCGGACGACGTCCTGTGGATTCTCCCAGGCGGGCAGAGTCCCGCGCCGGGGGCGAATCCACGAGCTCGCCGGCGGGAGCCCACGCTCAGGCTCCACCGCGCCGAGTGGAGCGTGCCTGCGGTGGGCGAGGTGGAGGCGCGCCGTGGCAACGGCGCCCGGCCCTCGCGCCCAGGCCACCGACGCACCCGCGCCCTACGTCGACTGGCACGGGCGGGTGCGCACCTTCCCGCCGCTCGACTCCCTGTCCTCGCCCGGCTTGCAGCGGGCGGTGCTCGCGGAGATGCGGAGACTGGATATGGCGCCGGTCCCGGACGAGGTGCGGCCCGTCCCTCCGGCTCCGCGTCTTCGGCCGACCGAGGCCACCGTGCGCCTCAAGCGGCGAAAGGAGAGTCGTCGCTCGCGGAATTCTGGAAGTCGCTCGACGCGCGCAAGGCCGCGGCGGAAGCCGAGCGCGAGGCCGAGCGCGCCTTCCGCACGTGGGCCCGGCGCCAGGGCTTCACCATTTCGCGTCGGCGTCGCAAGGCGGGCGGGTGGCAAGCCGTGCCACGCACGGCGAAAGCCTTCGAGTTGATTGAGGCGGACGTCCTCACCTCCGCGACGCTCGACGAACTCCGCACACGGCTCCACCTGCTGTGCGGACCGCCGGAGCAGTCCCCTGCCCCGCCGCCACGCCGCAAGCGAAAGGCAGCGCCGCCGCCACACCCCGCACAACTCTCCCTTGGACTGGAGGACGCATGTCCGTGACGCCTGAGCAGTTGGCCAGGGCAGAAGCCTTGTCGCGTTACCTGACGGCGCGTCTGCGCCTCGAGGCGGCGATCGAGGACGAAGGGGCGGCCCTTCGCCACTGGGACTCCATGTCGCGTGAATGGGGGCCGGGGCCAGCTGTCCATGCGGCCTGGACCTTGTGGGCGCGCACGATGGAGGTGCGCGAGCGCGAAGCACGGGCGCTCGGGCAGGCAACGGAGGAACTTCAGGACGCGATGCGGGCCACGAGGGAGGTGAGCCGTGGGTGAGCCCCTCCGCGCGCCCTTCCCCTGGTTTGGTGGAAAGTCCCGGGCGGCATCCCTCCTGTGGGAAGCTTTCGGGGATTCGCCTAACTACGTGGAGCCCTTCGCGGGCTCGCTCGCGACGCTCCTCGCCCGGCCCCACGCGGCGGGGGTGGAGACCGTCAACGACAAAGACACGTACCTCGCGAACTTCTGGCGCGCGGTGCAGCGCGCCCCCGATGAAGTTGCCTATTGGGCGGCACGTCCCGTGGATGAGGCCAACTTGCACGCCACTCATCGGTGGCTGTGTGACGGCGAGTCCGAGCCTCGCGCCTCACCCGCGCCAACCTCGCGGCACTCCAGGCCCTGGCGGAGGGCAACGTCGCTGCCGCCCAGGAGGTACTCCGCGGCGCCCACCTGGCCGGACGCCCACTGGGCGCGGCGTTCCGCGAGCGGATGCGCCACGATGACGCCTACTTCGACCCGGAGATTGCCGGCCGGTGGGTGTGGGGACTCTGCTGTTGGATTGGCAGCGGCTGGTGTGCCCAGCCCGGATGGGAGAGTGCCGGCAAGGGAGAACGGCCGCTCGACCAGAAGAAGCGGCCGACGGTCAGCAAGCCGGGGCGCGGTGTGCACGCGCTCGGCGCGCGTGGTGAGGGACTCACCCACTCCGTCCTCTGGGAGGGCCGCGGGCACGCGGGCGGAAAGGCCCGCGGCGTCCACGGCACCCGACTGCAGAAACCCGCGCTCTCGGGCAACTCGGGTGCCACCGGACGCGGCGTGCTTGCCACGGGCGCGGCCGGCACGGTGCGCGAGTGGATGCAGCAGCTCGCCGCGCGCCTGCGCTACGTGCGCGTGTGCTGCGGAGACTGGGCGCGGGTGGTGACGCCCGCGGTGACGGAGGGCATCGGCGTCACGGCGGTTCTCCTGGATCCGCCCTACTCCGCCGAGGCAGGACGGGACCCGTCCATTTACGCGGAGGATGACCTTGAAGTGGCCCACGCGGTCCGCGAATGGGCCCTGACGAATGGCGGAAACCCCCGGCTGCGCATTGCCCTCTGTGGCTACGAGGGCGAGCACCAGATGCCCGCGACGTGGCGCTGTGTGGAGTGGGAGTCCTCGGGCGGCTACGCCAACCGCTGCAGCAACTTCAGCAACTCCGCTCGGGAGCGGATCTGGTTTTCGCCCCACTGCCTCGAGCCGCGGCAGGCCTCACTCCTCCCGCTGCTGGGGGTGGCGGGGTGAGCGAGCCCGGCGCACCTCCCCCCATGCCTCCGGGCACGGGGGACACCGCCCTCACGAAGGAAGAGCGGGCACTCCTCGAGGCCCACGTGCAGCTCCGCGCCGCGGAGCGCGCGCTCCTGGAGCAGCGCACGGCGGAAGTCGCGGAGTACCGGCGGCGAAAAGCCGCGGACGAGGCCGAGCGCGCGCGTGGCCGCCAAGGCCCGCGAGCTCGAGGCCCTGGCGAAACTGCCACGCCACCCCAACCTCCCGGCGCACCTCCGGCGGAACCGCGCGCTGTACGTGGTTGCGGATGACCTCGATGAGGCCATTCCCGACGGGTGGGGCGCGACGTTCCCCGAGGAGTGCGCGCGCCTGGGCAAGCGGATGGGAGTGCCACCCGCCGCGGTGCCCTACCTGGTGCTGCTCGAGTGGATTCACGGACTGCGCCCGGCCACCACTCGCCGCGCGCGGGTGTACGGGACCGGGTGCGGCCTCCAGGCGTCCACGGAGTGGATTGCGCGCAAGCTGGGGTGTAGCGAGCGCTGGCTCCAGGTGATTCAGGCCCGGCTGGATCCGAGCGCGGAATACCGCCGCGAGCTGCGGCGCGTGCGGTGGAAAAACGGCTGGCGCGAAATGCGGGGACTCCCGCCGCTGCCTGAACCGCGCAAGCCGACGGGGACGAGCTACGTCCTCCGCTTCCAGCAGCTTCGCCGGTTGAAGACGCTCACGCGAAACCTGCCCTATGCCCAGCGCCGGGAGCGCTGGCTGGACGCCGGCGACGCGCAGCACCCCGAGGGGCGCCTCCGCAGCTTCTGCGACGTCCAGGGCGTCACCTACCCGACCCTCATGGGCTGCCGGCTGCTGCGCCGGCGCGCGCAGCAGCGCGTGCGCCCGCGGCGGGCGCCCGGCCCGTCCTCCAGAAGAGCCCCATGCGCGAGGACCTCTACCGGCGCCTCGCCCCTCTCTACCGAGTCCTGCGAGCGAGACTCTGCGCCGCGGTGGAGCAGGACTTCACCCCTTCCAACGTGAAACCCTCTCTTAAGTATTCATATACCCCCGCCGGGGTATGGACGCCTCGACCGAAGGCTGGTGCTGGCCCACCGTGCGGTGGCGCGCCGCCCGCCGGCGGCGCCCGCCACTTTGGACAAGCACGGCCAAGCCTCGAGCCCTTTTCGCACTGACGCCCGCCGTGCCCAGGGCTGACCGTGCGGGGAGTTTCGCCGAAAATTCGCGCCGGGAAGGGCCCCGTGCCCCGTCGCGCGACGAAAGCGCCCGCCCCCACCTCCGGCAGCCCTGCGGACGCGCGAGGCCCCTGGGGCCGCTGGTAGCGCCGATCTCGAGCGCCAAGGAGGGAGCGCCGTCTCGGGAGGGGGACTGGGGGCGGGCCGGGCGCCTGAAACGGGACTGGGCTGGGGCCCGGGGCGCCGGCTCACCGGGCGGCGCGCCGGCGCTCTCGCGCGCGGCGTGCACCGCGGGCGCGGCGGACAGCATGCGCAGCAGCAGCTCGCGTTGCTCCTCGGGCGTGAAGGCTTCGAGCGCGCGGGCCAGGACAACACGCACCCGCGCGTCGGCACCCGGCCAGCCGTAGAGGCAACTCACGGCGTCCCACCACGCGCGGGCGAAGCGCTCGGGCTCGAAGTCCTCGAGCAGGTGATGGCGGAGGGCGGCGGACAAGCGTTTCGCGGAAGAGGCGCGCGGCATGTGCCAGGGGGTACTACGGCGCGGGCTCGCGCTCCACTTCGGGAGATCGCGGGCACCTGAAGCACGCCGGTGCCGTCTCCCGCGGTGGATCCGCCGGCAGCCCGTCCGGCGCCACCACAACATACCAGGGCGAGGTGCCGTCGAAGATGCGCCACGCCCATACCCGCCCGCTCGCCAACGCACGGTAGAGCGTGCGGATCTCTATGCCCGTTGCCTCTGCCGCCTCTTTGGCGCCCATGACCCGATAGCCCTCGGGGATGGGATAGCCGCGGAACGTCTTGGTTTTCGAGGGAGGCGAATTACAGAACATACGTCCATTCTACGACAGACGTGGGCGCGGTGGCGAAAGTGTCACCGGCTGGCGTAATCCGCCACACCTGGGGCGAAACGCACCACGTGGCGGAGAGGTGCGCGGACGGCGAAAATGCAGAAACTCATCAAGATGTTTTCTGCCGCGACTTCTGCGATTGATGTTTGCGTCGACGGCGCGAAACGAGCCCGAGAGACCAAGGACTTCCGCCTGCGGGGCGGTGTCTGGCCAACGTGCCCGGTCCGGTTGGAGTAGCCCACCGTCGACACCCTTCTTTTCGCCTCGGAGCGTGTCTGTGGATGAGCTGCGGCCCCTGGAGACTGCGGAATTGGCGCCTGCCCAAGCAGGAGCCGGGCGGGGCGACTACTTCGCCGAGCTCCGTGCCGAGCAGTCCGCCACCGTCCCCGAGGCCCGGCCGGCGTTGCAACTCCTCGAGGCCCCCGAGCGGGGCGCCCCCCCGCCGCGCGCCGGGGCGGTCGCGCGCCCAGCTCGCCGGGGGCGCCCACCCAAGCCGAACGCCAAGCGCGGCAACCGGACGCTTGAGGAGCACCGCCGGGCGTACGTGGAGGCGGCCGAGCGCTACGCCCACCAGCGCCGCGGAGTGGATGCCGCCGATTGTGCGAACGCGCTCCGGCACCTGGTGGAGTACGCCCGGGCCTCCGGAAAGCTCGGGCAGCTCCTGCCCGCCGAGCTCCGCCAAGCGCTCCAACAGCAACTCCTGAGCGCGGACGAGGTGCGCGCGCTCATGCCCGGCGTGCAGCCCGCCGCGCCCGCGCCGGCTCCCGCGCCCGCCGCGGCGCCGGCGGAGTTCCCTCCCCGGCCGCTCCGGCCCCGGCTCCCGCGCCCGCCGCGGCGCCGGCGGAGTCCCCTCCCCCGGCCGCTCCGGCCCCGGCTCCCGCGCCCGCCGCGGTCGCTCCCGCGGTCCCTGCCCCTCCCGCCGTCCTCGTCATGGGCGTGGACGTGGAAAAGGTGAAGCGCTTCGCGGCCCCCGCGGCGGTGTTCGCGCGCGTCCTCGTACAGGCCGCCAAGCGGCCGGGCTTCGACCCCACCGAGGAGATTGACAGGGTGTACTTCCGCGGCACGCCGGCGAAATAGCAATCAAGGGGCTGCCCGAGGAGCGCTTCGGGGAGCTGATTGCGGTGGAGCTCGCGAGTGGCATTGGCGCGGCCACTGAGGCGGGCAGCGCCGGCGCCGGCGGCTCGAGCTGCGGCGCTCGCGTGCGTGCTGGTGGGCCCCCTGCTCAAGGACAGGGCCCTGGCCGCGGCGTCGGCGGTGGGAGGTCTGGCCGGCAAGGTGCGCGAGAAGTTGCGCGCCCGGCGCGGGGGGAGGCGTGAGGCCAGGGCGCACTCCGGGCCGCGGCCGAGCGTCGGCAAGTGGTGGCCCTCCGGTAAGCCGGTGACGGTGGCGGACTTCGTGGACGGGCAGTGCGCGCGCCGTCCTGGGCATGACCGGGCAGGGTAAGGGCGAGCTCCTCAAAAAGGTCGTGGTGCCAGCCCTGCTCGAGGCGGGGCGCGCGGTCGTGGTCATCGACGTGGACGACGAGTACTCGGTTCACGGGAAGCCGCGTCGCGCGAATTCCTGGGCCCCCTCCCCCTCCGCGTGGAGGCGCCGAATTTCCGGCGCTGGGTGGCCGCCAACGAACGGCTGTTCCGCGGGCCGGGCCTGGCGCTGAGCGTGGTGCCCGTGTCGCGGGACGACGATGACGAGGAGTTGGCCGCGCAGGTGCGCGAGGTGCTCCCCGCGCTCAAGGCGCGCGGAGACGTGGACGTCGTCTTCGAGGAGCTACCGCGCTGGGCGAGCGCGAACGCGAAGGTGGAGAAGCTGCTCAAGGTGGTCGCCACCGGGTGGCTGAAGGAGGGCGTTCGGCCATGGTTCGTGGCTCAGGGGTACCGATACATCCCGATCGACACCCGCTCCCAGGTGACCGAGGTCTTCACCTTCTGCCGGTGGATTCGGCGGACGTGCGCTTCGTCGGCCAGGACTGCGGCCGGGGCTTCGCCCGCGAAATGGTGGTGCTGCCCAAGGGCCACTTTCGCGCGCGCAACCGGGGCGAGGCGGACCCGGAGTTGCTTTCGAGTTTGGCGGCCACTCCGGCCGCCAAGGACAAGGAGAGTTGAGATGGCGGAGAAGACGGTGAGCATGGGGACGGCGATCGCGATTGGTATCGGTTGCACGCTCCTCGGAGCGGGCGGCGCGGTGGCCGTGATGATGTACCTCGACGGGAGCTCGAGCGGCACCACGGCGGCGAAGACCTTCGCCCCCACGAGCACCGCCGCCAAGTAGCGGCACCTCGAGTGGAAGCACCCAACGCGAGGTGAGCGCGGCGCCAGTCCTGTGTGGGCTGGCGCCTTGGGGCGTTGCCGAGTCTCAACGGCCGCGCCCGGTGCTCGGCCACTACTCGAGGAGAGACAAAATGGGTGACACCACGACGCGGTGGACCAACAGCAAGTTGACCCTGGCCATGGGCGACTCCCGGGGCCTGGAGAAGGGGAAGATCGAAGCGCTCACGGGGACCAACGCCCGTGCGGTCATCGCGCGCGTCACCGCGCGGGTGACGGCCGCCCAAGCGAAGGCGGGCGGTATGACGCTGCCGCAGCAGGCCGCGCTCCTGGGAGCCATCAGTCTCTCGTTCGGGTATATGAAGGAGTCCGGGGCCTTCAAGACCCGGCCCTTCACCGACATCACCTTCGCCACGCTCCGGCGCCTCCAGCACGTCCTCATGGAGACGGAGGTGAGCGGCTACAACGGCGCCACGGGCCTCGCGAAGCCCTCGTGAGTGGGGTGAATATCATCACCTGGGACAGCATCGTGCCGCTCGGGCACGTGGAATTCATGGACGAGTCCGCGTCCCTGGGCGGGATGGGGGACAGCCAGTTGCGGCTGGCCGATCTCACCCTGAAGACGAGCGCGGACCCGCTCAAGGCGTTGGACGCCGACCTGCAGTGCACCGAGGTGTCGGTCGAGTTCTATCCGGACAACACCGCGACACTGCCCGGCGTGCAACGGTTCGGGCACCCGGTGCACTACGAGACCATCATCAACAGCGATGCCCAGGCGGTGGAGACCGAAGAGGGCCTGGTGCTCTTCGTGGCGGACACGGCCAGGCCGACCGCGACGAACCTGTTCCAGGCAATCCGCGTGAGCGTGGGCGGCTACGGTGCCGTTCCTGCCTACGTCGTCACGGATGATCCGAGCACGCCGGCAAGCGTCGAGGCGAACTTCGCGACGAAGCCGGACAGCGGCGCCGTCGAGAAGGGGGTCAACCTCGCGGTTACCCCGTTGTACCGGCAGGCCGACATGAGCATCAACAAGATGGTCCCGGGGCGCGTCCGCATCCACCAGGTGGTGAAGTCCACGGGCTTCAACCTCGAGTACCTGTACATCCCGCTTCAGCCAACCGAGTTCTATCTCGCCGCGGCCAAGGCCCTGGCGGCGCGACTGCAGCCCGGCGAGTCGATCCACCTGGTGTCCGCGGCGACCGTGGAAGGGCTCCAGGTGCGCGACGCCCTACTGCCGTACGTGGGCTTCTGCGCCGTCAAGGTGGGGCACGAGCTGTCGCTCCGCACCGCCGGCCTGCGGTGCGCCTACGGCGGTGAGCCGGAGGTGTGGGTGCCGACGGTGCGACTGTACCGGGCCGGGCAGGAGTACGGCGCCGGAGCCGCCATGTCGGACGGCGGCGCCATGCACAAGGCGGTGCGCTCGCTGTCCGACGAGGTGCCGGGCGCCGTGGTGCACCCCCTGGGCTACGCCGGCGCGTCGAGCTGGGTGTACCGGACGGTGGAAGAGAAGTTGAAGGCCATGGCCACGGGCATCGCCAACCGGCAGCGCTGAGTGCGCCACTGGGGCGGCTGGCGTCAGCCAGCCGCCTCTACCCCCCCCCCCCGAAGAGTTGCAAGCCCCGCCCCAACCCCTGGAGTCCCCATGCTTCCGGTTGCTCTTGTCGCCGGCGCCGTTGGCCTCGTCGCCCCCTGCTTCGCCGCGCTCTGGCGTCGACGTCACCAGGTGACGGTTGAGCCCGTGCCCCTCGTCTTCTTTCCAGCTCCGGCGGCGCCCCGCGCGACGGCCCCTGCCCCGAAAGAGACTGGGCCCGTCGTGCGAGACGTGGGCTTCGCTCCTCCCTCCCAGGCCAGCGCCCCCGTCGAGATGGCGCGCGTCAACACGGGCGTGGTCCCGCCCCCCGTCCTCCAGTCTCTGGAGGTGGAGAAGGCCTTCGCTGGTTTGGATGCCATCCTGCGGGGCACGACGGGCGGGCCGGAGCTGAAGGCGGAGGAGGCCGTGCCACTGGAGATCGCCATCCAGCGCGGCCTCGTCGACGCGTCGCAGGCACAGACGCTGGAGAAGTTCGCCGCCGCCGGCGGCGGCCTTGCATGGCTGTTTGGGTGAGAGGTCCCTCGCGGCCCCAGCACCCTCTCTATTCCCTCTCCCCGAGTCCCCATGCTTCCGCTCGCCCTCGCTGCTGGTGCCGTTGGACTGGCCGCGCCCGCTTTCGTCCTGCTGCGCCGACGCCGCCGCGCCCCGCCGGCGCTCGGCCTCAACCCCTTCCCGCTGCTGCCCGAGCTCCCGCCGCTGCCCGAGCTCCCGCCGCTGCCTCCGCCCGTGCACCCGGCCGCTCCCGTGGAGGCCGCGCCGGACTCCGGCCGCACCTCGACGGTGGGCGTGGTGGTGGAGGGGCGGAGGCGCTCCTCTCGGGCAACGTCGTCAAGGCGGGCCTGGCCGCAAATGAGGTGGTGGGCCGCGTGGCCGAGGCGCTCGGCCAGAGCGAGGGCGAGCGGACGCCGCGCGCGTGGTGGGCGTGGCCGCCCTGCCCGCCGTCGCGGCCGTCGCGGCCGTCGACTTCGTCGCGGACGCGGTGGGCCTCGAGGACGAGCGGCTGAAGAAGACGCTAGAGCAGACCGCCGGTGCGGCCGCCACCGGGGCGCTCTTCCTTATTCCGCCAATCCTCGTGGCCCAGGGTGCGTCCGCGCTCCTGCATGCCATTTCCCCCGAGGCGGACGAGGCCGTGCGCGGCGTGTTCCGCGCGTTGGACCCGACCTCTACCCAGACAGTCCCCGGGCAGATTGTTGGGGGGATCGCGAGCGGCATCGAGAACCTCTTTGGCGGCGGGGCCGAAGCCGTGGCCAAGCGCAAGGCCGAGGAAGCCGCGCGGGCCGCGGAAGAGGCCGAGCGCCGGGCACGCGAGGAAGCCGAGCGCAAGGCGCGCGAGGCCGAGGAAGCCGCGGTGAAGCGGGCCGCCCTCCAGAAGATGTGGGACGACCAGTTGGCGGAAAAACGCGCCGCCGAAGCCGCCGCCGGCGTCGTCCCGCCGAAGTCGACGAAGCCCCGCACCACTCCGAAGAAGATTCCGGAGCTCGTGGAGGAGCCCTTCTTCAGCTGGCGCGCGCCCGAAAGACTCTCAACGGGCCATGTGCCCTCCTTCAAAGGCAGACACGATGAGTGATAGCGGAACGACGACGGCGCTGGTGGTGGGCGGGGTTCTCCTCGCGGCGGGCGTCGGGGTGGCCGTGTACCTGAACTCGTCCGGCAAGGACTCCGAGGCCGACGAGCGCGCCCAGCAACTGCAACTCCAGATGATGCAGTTGCAGCAACAGCAGGCCGAGCGGGACAGGCAGTACCAGCAGCAGATGCAATACCAGTATCAGCAGTCGCAGTACCAGCAACAGCAGCAGGCCCAGCAGCAGCCACAGCAGCCTTCGTTGGGCGGCATCATCGAGCAAGGCATTGGCCTTCTGGGGAAGTTCTTCGGCGGCCTGTAGTCCACCTCAGTCAGCAACACGGAGCACCACTCATGAAACGCGACTACTCCAACACGCCGGCCGTCGTCCGTGCCGACAAGAAATTCTCCGTCGAAAACGCCGACGCCTGTTCCTTCGCCTTGCGGCCCGAGCCCGGCAACCGTGGAGGCTTCCCGGTGCTCGTCTCGTGCGACGGGCGCCCTTCCTTCCGTGTCGACTCCCCGGCCGCCCTTCCCCAGGCGGAGCGGTTCAATCGGCTCGAGATTGACACCACGCCCGGTGGCGGCATCGCGGGCGACGGGTGGCGCGTCGAGTTGTATTCGACGCAGTTCGACGTCCCCGGGCCCGCTTCTCGACGGACTCCGCGGGCATCCTGAAGACGACGGCGCCGGGCGGCAAGGTGCTCTTCAGTTTCGACTACGCCACCGAGCTGCCGGCGCTGCGCGACGGCTTCCAGGATCACCCGGATGGTTTCGCCCGGTACGTGTGGGTCGATCCCGAGAACCCCGGGACGCTCAAGCAGAGGCGCCAGGGCGGAGAGAACTGGTATGCGGACCTCGACTTCGGCAAGGGGTTCGACCTGACTGGCTTCCGTCAGGTGCTCTTCGGTGTCGAGGCCCGCTACCTCGAGCCGGTGGCGGAAATGGACGATCCCTTCGAGGGAACGACCGTTCAGGCGTGGTGCGGTGAGGTCGGGCCCAACGGCGGGCGCATCATCACCCAGCGTCCCTGCGGCACTGGAAATGAGTTCGGGTCTGGCGTGGGAGTCAACAACACGCTGCACCTCGGCTCGGGCTACGCCAGCGCCCAGCTCAATTCGGTGACGTCCTACCTGCCGCCCTTCGCTCACTTCTACTTCTGGGTGGAGGGAAACCCGCCGCTGTACCGGTTGGACGGCGAATTCCTCTTCCGCTTCTGGGCCGTGGGGTACTAGGCCATGGCCGCCGCCACGCCCGAGGAAGCGAGCCGCTACCGCGAGCAGGTGGCGGAGCTGAAGCGGCAGTACGGACTGGGGTTGCTCCGGGCGGGACTCGCCACCCTCGCGGGCTCGGGCGGCAACATCGCCGGGTTGGTTTACCAAGCACTCACCACTGGGGTGCCTGCTGCGCAGGACATGGAGTCGGCGCGACAGCAGTTCGTCACCCTCGAGTCCAGGTATCTGCCCTGGGTGCTCGCGGGACAGCGCGCGGACGGCTCCGCGTACAACCCGGAGTTGTTCGTCCTGGCCGGGCGGGACATTGCCCAGCGGATTCAGCAGGCGACTGGCGAGGCCTGGGACAGCTCGCTCTTCGCGGCGCTCAGCAACGTGCCGCACGACACCGCTACGACGGCCAAGGAGGCCGCCGCGGCGGTGTCGAAGGCCGCGCACGAGGCACTGGCGCCCTTCGTCCCCGACCCCGAGGCGCGGGACAGCTTCGTCTTCTGGCTCAAGGTGGGTGTGGGCGCCACCGCCGTGGTGGCGGTGGCGGGCGCGCTCACCAAGCTGGTGAGGAGCTTCGAATGATTCTCCTGTTTCCCCTGGGCGCCGCCGCCGTCGCCGGCGGCGCGGTGCTCGCCGGGTACACCGCCCGGCAGAAAGCGAGAGACGCGGTGCTCAGCCTTCAGCAGTTGCTCTACGTCGTCCCCAACCTCCCCGCGGCCCGTGCGCGTCAGCTGCTGCCGCACCTCATCCGCGCGGCCCGGGAGTTCAACCTGACGGAGCCGCGCGTGTTGGCGGCCTTCCTCGGCCAGGTGGCCTTCGAGTCGGACTCCTTCCGGAAGTTTGAGGAGGTGGCGAGCGGCGCCGCGTACGAGGGCCGCGCCAACCTGGGTAACACCCAGCCCGGTGACGGCGTGCGCTTCAAGGGGCGCGGCGCCATCCAGTTGACGGGCCGGGCCAACTACACCGCCGCGGCCAAGGCCCTGGGCGTGGACCGGTGGCCCACCCCGAGCTCGCGGCCACCGACGCCATGGCCTTCCGCACCGCCGGCTACTACTGGAACTCTCACAACCTGTCCGCCTACGCGCTGCGCGGTACGGACGAGGACTTCCGGCAAATCTCCATCCGCGTGCAGGGCTCGGACTCGAGCAACGCCCAGCGCGCCGTGCTCTGGCGCCGCGCGAAGTCCGCGCTGGGGGTGAGTGCGTGAGCCTCTCCCCCGAAGCCTTCCAGGTGCTGGTGGGTCTGCTCACCGCGGTGGGGAGCGGCGTCACCGCGGCGATCGCCAACACCCGGGGCGCCCGGCGCACGGCCGCCCAGGCCAAGCGCCTCGCCGGGCAGACGCACGCGCGCCTCGAGGCCCTCGAGCCCCGCGTTGACGCGCTCGAGGTGGCCACTTCGCCCAGCACCTCTCGTCCCTCTGTCCGGCCCACCCGGGCCAAGGAGAACAACAAGCCATGAGCGACACCACGTCCAAGAGCCCCAATATCACCACGCCACCCTGCTGCACCGAGCCCGGCGCCGTCCTGCCGCTTGGCGAGCCGCGGCAGTCCTCCCTCCTCGTCCTCCCCGGCGAAGAGCTCCCCTTCGCGAGCCGGTGCTACGGGGCTTCGCTTTCGGCGTGGGCTTCACCTGCGGCGCGCTCGCGTGCGCCGCGGTGGCCTTCGTCGTGCACCGCTCGTCCGAGACGGCCTGAGAGCCGCTACGCAGTCCAACCCCAGCAAGGAGTCACACGTGCAGAGCTTCAACTGGAGAACCCTCATTGTCGCCGTGGTCAGCAGCCTGTGTTCCGTCGCCGGCACGCTCGCCGTGGGCCTGCCCCCCGGCTCCATCCAGCAGGGCGCGCAGGCCGTGGCCAACGTGTGCCAGGCCAACGGCTTCCCCACGGCGCCCAACCTCGGGACCCCCGCGTCCCCGGCGCCGGGCGGGGCCAGCAAGCAGCAGTCCCCCGCGGTGCCCAACGCGCCGGCGCCCGCCCCGTCCGCACCCGTGGTGCCCGACACCACCTGGTTGGACCTGCACACCATCAGCGCCCAGGCCACCGTGCACGAGCGCCCGTGGTTGCGGCTCGGCGGCGAGCTCTGGCGCGGTGAGTCCCGCGGCTGGCTCGCGTAGCAGCTCCGGCCCGCGGACGAAGCACTCAACCCCGGTGGGGCGCCGGCGCCTCACCGGGGTTTCTTCGTTTGTCAGTGGCACTGCGTCTGACAGGGCCGCGACTTGTGCCGCGTCCTTTGTCAGGGGTGGGGAGTCTGATAAATGCTTGCCTGTCGGCGATGGGAGACGCGATGGACGAGCAGCAGGAAGGCGTGAAGCGGTGCGCCGCAACATGGGAGAAAGGGTCATGTCCGCTCCCGCCATTCGCTCGAGGGGTGTGCAGCGGGCACTACACCCAGCGGCGACGTGGGAAGCCGTATGGCCCGCTTCGAGGGGCCAGGGGGTGGATCCGCGCCACCTGCGCTCCAGGACGGTCCAGGTCCCTTCGTCCGATGACATGACCCTCGCCCAAGAGGCAGGGCGACGCGACGTCACGGTGGCCGAGGTGTACCGGGAGGCCGTCGCGGAGTACGCGGCGAAGGTTCGGCGGAAGAGGTTCGGCGTCAGGCGGCGGTGACGCCGGCGCAGCTGCGGTTGCGCTTCGAGCCGAGCCGTTGCATCCAACCCCGGTGCCCGCCTGGCGCCTCACCGGGGTTGTTCGTTTCTGGGGGCGGCTCAGTACTTCGTGCAGGTGGCCGTGCCGAGAATGGTCGTCGTGCCGTTGGGGACGTCACGGTAGCGCACCTCGCTCGAGGTGCGCGCCTCGTTCGACTCGAAGACGTACGCGCCACCCGACGCGGTTCCCTGGGAGTCGAGGGTCACCGTGCATGCGGCGGTCTTCGTGGTCGGATTGGTAGCCGTGTACAGAAGCGAGGTGAACACCTGGGTCGCGGCATTGCTCACAAGGCAGGTGGCCATGACCGACCCGTCCGCGTACACGTAGAAGATGTGAGAAAGGGCCTGGCTGCTGCCATCGCCGAGCGTCCGGCTGGACTGGCAGAGGTACGTGGTGACGTTGTTGTTGCTGCCGGCGGGTCCCTGGGGCCCGGCAGGTCCCTGGGGTCCAGCAGGCCCTGCCGGCCCGCGGGGCCCGGCTCACCGGGACCGCAAGCTGCCAACATCATTGCACTCACCACGAGGAGCTTCTTCACGCGACTACCTCCTGAGAAGGGAGCCCGCGTTCTAGCAGAGTCAGGGACCAAAGCTCGTTGGGGGCCGCGCCACCGGCCACACAGGGACGAGACACTTCCCCAACCCCTGCACGGACTGCGCGGGGCACTTGGGCGGGCTTGCCTTCAGCTCGAGCCAGCAGAAGCCGGTGGCCTCGATCTCGACGCCCTTCGCGCACGGGGCCGGCTTCTGCCCCTGCTGCGGCTTCGGCGACTGCCCCAGGACCTGTGTGGCTGTCCCTCTCCGTCAGTGAGCACCGGAGCGGCCTCGAGGCTGCCCGTGAGGTGCTGCAGCTCGCTGACGTCCCCGGGGAGGAGTGCCACGGCCACCACCGCCAGCACGAGCGCAACCGCGGGGACGAGACGGGACGGCCGGTGGGCGCGTGACGCGACGGCGCCGGGGGCCGCACTCGGGCAAGACGATCGTCATGATGTCGCGGCGGGCGGCAGTGGGGTTCTCGGAAGCAGGCCATGCCCCTACCCTACTCCGGTGGATCCACGGGCAGCAGCGCAAGCGGAAGCGGCTGCCCAGCACGTCTGAGAAAGACGCCCCGCGCGAGGCCCGCGCCGCGCACCACGCCGCGGCACAGCTCGAGGTGCCGGGCGCCGAGCACCACCGCGCCCCCGGGCAGCTCGAGCAGGCCGGAGGTGCCTACCCGGGGCCAGGGTCGGGTGTCGAGAGGCTCCAGGCGAGCGAGGGCCCGCTCCTCGCGCTCCTGCTCGTGCCACGCGCGCAGCATCGCCACCATTTCCTCCGGTGGGCACGCCAAGCACCGGAACCAATTCCCGTGACCTCTTCGGTGGTCGCGGCACGCCCACCGGGCACACACCCGGCATTTTCGCCACGCCCCCCAACCACAGTCCCAACAGCGGCCCGGCCCGCGCCCGTGGACACCCTCCCAACCTCGCGACATTCCAAGGGTTTAGGCGCCCGACGCCATTTCGCCACTTTTCGCTCTTGATTCCTAAAGGGGGAGCAGCCAGCCTTGGAGGACCCGCCGCGCAAGACTGCGGCGGGCACCGGGGAGACTTGGCCGTCTCGACCCGGTGCCCTAGGCCACAAGGCGTTGGAAGCGCCGAGCGGCTTTCTGATGGGTTGGGCGTTGGAAGCGCCTGGGACTGTCAGCGCGGCACCCGGAACCCGGAAGGTTTTCACGCACCTCTGCCACGGGGTGGTGCGGCAAGCCGCGCGAGAGCTCGGCCTGCGGGGGTCCCAATGGACCGACCTGCGCAAAGTGGTAACACGGGGGATCGAGCGTCCGGCGTTGAATTCGCCTTCCGCAAAGTCCGTGCGTCAAAAGTTACCCTAATTCGACCTTATCAGACCCCACGACAGGTGCGCGACCCAGGGCCAACGGGCGGCTCCCGGGCCTCCCGTCCCCGGTGCATGTTCGCGCTTCTCGGCTCCCGCTTGGGGACATAGGGTCTCCCGCCTCATGCGACTCCTCTGGCGGCTCCCGGGCCTCCCGTCCCCGGTGCATGTTCGCGCTTCTCGGCTCCCGCTTGGGGACATAGGGTCTCCCGCCTCATGCGACTCCTCTCCTTGAGCGTCGTCGGCGCGGCCGCGCTGGGCCTGGCCGGATGTCCGAAGCCCTCTGTCCCCACCGAGGATGCCGGCACGGCCGCCATTTCCCCGCCGGACGCGGCACTCGCGCAACCAGCCCCCGCCACCTTCACGCTCCGCTACACCCTGGCGGACGCCGGGACGGAGTCCATTCCCGTGGTTGGCGAGGAAGAAGGACGTCCCATCGTGGAGCCCACGTCGGCGCTCGAGCTGCGCAGTTCGCGGGCACTGCGCAACTACCGCGTCCGTTTGTTCGACGAGGCCGATCGGGCCCTGGTGTCGGATGACACCGCCGAGGAGTCTCCCGACGGACTGCTCTACCGGATCTCCCTGCCCACGCCGCTCAAGTCCGGCCATGGCTATGTCCTGGTCATCGACGCGCAGACTGGCACCTCGATGACCGACGCCGAGGGCCGGGAGATCGCCGACATCCGGATGCCCTTCCAGGTCTCCGGGGAAAAGGAAAACCGCCGCCGCCGCCCGCGAAGAAACGACGCTCTCGCTAAGGGCTCAGTGTTCGGTCGTCGTCCGGCGCGAGGGC
The DNA here is from genome assembly GCA_049060065.1 of Cystobacter fuscus. Classification (GTDB taxonomy): domain Bacteria; phylum Myxococcota; class Myxococcia; order Myxococcales; family Myxococcaceae; genus Cystobacter; species Cystobacter fuscus_B. The sequence goes on along the minus strand of JBMEQP010000002.1, from coordinate 4,056,629 downwards.
TCCGGGAAGACATCCGCTTCGAGGACATCCGCGGACTCGCGCAGCAACTCCGCTTCCTTCACGGCCACCAGCACCTCGCGCGCCGCCTCCGGCCGTCCATAGGGCCGGCCCTTCACCACGAGCAAGGCCCGGAGCGCGTCACGCAGTTCCAGTCCCGACGCATAACGGGCGGACGGCTCGCGCTGGAGGGTCCGGTGCACCACGGCCCGCAGGGGCTCGGAGAGCCCTTGGGTGGCCCGCTCCACATCCGCGGGGCCGAACCGCTCGATGCGCGCGGCCATCTCCGCCACCGGCACCCAGCTGGGTTCCTCACAGCGAAGCTCGTCCCGCACGTGGACGGCCACCGTTCCAGGAACCGCCGTGCGTGCCGCCTGCTCCACGTCTTCCAGGTCGAACAGGTGCTTGCCCGTGAGCAGCTCCAGCATGACCAGGCCCAACGAGAACAAATCCGAGCGGTGATCCACCTGCTCCATGCGCATGCGCTCGGGGGACGCGTAGGCGATGTCCCCGCGCAAGACCGAGGCCGTGGTGGCATCCCGTCCTGGCAACAGCGAGTACGCGACTCCGAAATCCACCAGCTTCACCTCGCCGCTGATGCCCACCCGGATGTTCTCCGGCTGGATGTCCCGGTGGACGATCCCCAGGAACCGTCCCCGCTCATCCGTCCGGGTATGCGCATAATGCAGTGCATCCGCGATCTCCGAGGCCACGTGGCAGACGAAGCGCCTCGGACATGGGCCGCTGCCGCATGGCCGCGACGCTCAGCACGGTTTCGAGGGAATGCCCCTCCACGTACTCCATCACCACGTAGGGCCGTCCCCCATGCAGCACCCACTGGTACACCTTGGCGATGCCGGGATGGTCGAGCCGGTACGCCAGTTGGACCTCCTGCACCAGGCGCTGCTTCTGCTTCTCACTGACCGGCCGCGACAGCCGCTTGAGCACGACGCATCCGGCCGGTCCCATCGCGTGGCGGCGCCGGGCCAACAGCAGCTCCCCCGACTGGCGACGTCCCAGCTTCCGAACGAGTTCGTACCGGGTTCCATCCACGGAAAAGAGAAGTTTGGGAAGGGTCGAGGACTCGGGCCTGTCGATGGACATCTTCGGGCTCTCCTTTGTGCTGCACGCCAACGCCGCGCCGGGGAATACCAGAGGTAGGGCTCGAGCGCCGAACCTCCAGCGTCAACCACCCTACCAGCCCGGACTGACACGGCCGCCCGACTTCCCCGAGCAGCCGGCCTCAGTCCTCGCGCAGATCCCGATCCTGGGCGCGCACCCGCTCGAGCACCTTCAGGTCGCGTTGCGTGGGCCCAAGCTCCAGGATGAGCCGGCTCACGTCATAGAGGACCTCGCCCCGCTCGAACACGGGCAGCCGCGCGACGGCGTCCATGTTCAGATCGTCCAGGGCGCGGTTGTAGGCCGTGTCCATCAACGCGCGCAGCTGGAAGGAGTCATAGAGGTTGTACTCCACCAGGAAGCGCAGGGCTTCCACGTCGCCCCGGGCGAGATAGGCGCGCCACAGCAGCACCGCGTCCCACCCGTTCACGCCCTTCATGTGGGGAGGCCGCCCCAGGCCCAGCTTGTCCTCGAGCTCCTTCAGCCCACCCCCCATGCCCAGCCGGCGGCACACGAAACGCAGATCGATGTGCGCCTCGGGCGTGGGAAAGCGCTTGCCGAAGTACTGCCGCAACACGGGCACGTCGAAGCACGAGCCGTTGAACGTCACCCACAAGCGCCGCTGCGCCATGGCCTCGGGCAGCTCGTCCATGTTGCGCCCGAGGATGAAGACGCGCAGGCCGTCCGCGTCGAACAGGGCCACCACCGTGGGCTCCTGCTCCTGGTTTCCATTCGTCTCGATGTCGAAGTACAGCGCGTCGCGAGCGAACTCGGGGTACAGCCGCCAGTGCTCGCGCGGGGGAATCATGGCCGCCAGCGCCGCCGGTTCCCGTGCGCCAGGGCCTCCCGGGCCATGGCCAGCCGCTGGCGGGCCAGTCCATCCACCTTCTGCCCGAGCACCACGCCACTCTCCGGGAAGTCCTCCCAGGTGTGGATGCCGCGGGCCCAGAGATCCTTCTCCTTCCAGGGACCCACACCGGGGATGAGCTGGAAGGTGCGCCGCACCATCAGCGCAGCGGACCCAGCCTGCCCGCCACCAGCTCCTCCAGGGGCGGGAGATCCGCCTCGCAGAACGGCAGCGTCCGCATCTGCTCCGGCGTCAGGAACGCCAGCGCCTGGGCTCCCAGGGTCTTCGGCTCCCCCGACTCCAGCCGGGCCGCGTACAGCGTCAGGTCCACCGTCAGATCCGGGTACTCGTGTCTGCCCGCCCATAGCTGCCTTCCCACGTGGAGCGTCACATCCAGCTCCTCCCGGCACTCGCGCACGAGCGCTTCGGGCTCGGACTCGCCGGGCTCCACCTTGCCGCCTGGAAACTCCCAGAGCAGGCCACGGCTTCCCCCTGGCAGGCGCTGCTGGACGAGGAACCGGGTGTCATCCCCGGGCCGGTAGATGAGGGCGGCCACCACCCGGACCGCCTTCTTCACCGCCCCCGAGGTCAACCACTCCTCCCATCCAGACGCAGGGCGTACAGGTAGCCGTTGTTGGACAGCACGTACGCCTTGCTCCCCACCACCCGCGGCGGGGCCGAAATCCCCTTGCCCGGGTTCCACGAGATGCGCGAGCGGCCCGTGCGCGGATCCACGAAGAGCAGCGACTGCTGGGCGGGCACCAGGAGCATGCCCTTGACCAACACCGTCTCCAGCCCGGCCCGTTCCTCGAGGGGACGCGACCAGATGAGCTTCCCATTGTCCGTCAGGTACGCATCCAGGCGGTCATCCCCGGTGGCGATCATCACGTCCCCATGGACCATCAGCGAGGTGATGCCTTGCGCCACCGAGGTCCACACCACGTCGCCTGTCTCGGCCTCGAGGGCATACAGGCCCCCCGTGTACGACGCGGCGTAGACCCGGCCCGATGCATCCAGCACGGGCGAGGTGTCCACGTCCATGAACTGCCGGGCGCCCGCCTGCGCGAGCGACTTCTCCCAGCGCACGCCGCCATCGGCCAGGTCCAATGACACGAGCGAGCCATCGGAGAAGCCCACCCAGGCCGTCTGACCCCGCACGGCCGGCGTGGAGGTGCGGTGGATGGTGAAGCCCGACGGAGGGTCCCTCCGGTACAGCCACGCGAGCTCGCCCGTGGCGCGCTTCACCGCGAACAGCGTGTCGCTCTGCGAGGCCACCAGCACCAGGTCGCCGGCGATCACCGGGGCGGTCGCCAGCGACTCCTCCGCCGCGTACCTCCACTTCAACTGACCCGTGCGCGCGTCCAGGGCGTGCAGTCCGCCGTCCGTGCCCGGCACGTACACCGTGCCGTCGTCCACCGTGGCGCCCGCGTAGAAGAGCGTGCCCACCCGGTAGCTCCACGCCTCCTGGCCCCCGGCTCCGAGGCTGCGCACGTACCCGTCCCGGGTGAGCGCGATCACCCGCTCGTTCTGCTCGTCATAGGCGGGCCGGGCCTGCTCGCGCGGGGCGTACTCGAGCAGCGTGGGCTCGACCAGCGGCTTCCACCAGTCCACCGAGAAGTAATGACGGGGCGGCTGCACGGGGGCGGAGGTCACCGGGTTGCCGTACACCGGCACCGTCTGGCAGGCCCCCAACAGGCCCACCGCCCCGAGTCCACCCACCCAAGACTTCCACCAGCGCGAAGTCCTCATAGGCCCGCGTCTACCCCGCGTCCTGGGCCGCGGCCGGAGCCGCCTTCGGCTCGGGAATCTTCACGCCCTCGGCCGCGAGCACCGCCAGCCGCTCGGTGGCGAGCCGTCCCGCCGCCGTGTTCGTCTGGGTCGACTTCAGGTCCGCCAGCAGCTGCGCCGCCTCGTCCTTCTTGCCCTGGGCCACGAGGATGCGCGCCGGTGGTACTGCCCCATGCCCTGCAGGAAGCCCCCCGCGTCCAGCTTCGCCATCTCCTGGAAGGACGCGAGCGCCTGGTCGAGCTGCCCCTTGGCCTCGTGGGCATAGCCCTGGCCCTCGCGCGCCGACACCATCAGCGGCTCGTTCTTCTCGCCCTTGGCGATGTACTCGTCGAAGGCGGCGAGCGCCCCGTCGTAGTTGCCCAGCCGGTACTGCGCCTTGCCCAGGGGCAGCGCCGCCGTCACCGCCGCGTCCGAGCCCCCGTGCGCCGCGCGGAAGTCGCTCAGCGCCTTGACGATCGCCTCGTCCTTCTCCTTCTCCGACTTGAAGGGCGGCTCCTGCCCCGCCTCCGCCGGCTGGAGATCCACCCCAGTCACCACCGGCCGCTCGAGCACCGTCAGCGCCGGCCCAGCTGCTTGGAGGCCTTCTCCTCTCCGCGGCTGGAGAAGTAGTGCACCGTCGCGGCGATGAGTCCGCCCACCAGCAGCACGCCCAGCGCGGCGCCGATGATCTGCTGCCGCTTCATCAGCCAGTTACTCGCCTCGGCGCCATAGAGCTGGAAGGCGTCCTGCGCGGTCAGCTCCTGCTTCGTCATCTTCTCGGACTTTTCGGCCACGGTGGTGCGCACCTCTGCTCGGGGGTCGAAGGGCGCGCAATCTACGGAGCGCGCACCCGGAGTGTCAACGCGGACCGGCTAACGCTTCCCGGTCTGCTTCGGCCTCTTGCGGGCCGCTCGCTTCTCTTGTCCCGGCCGCTCGCGGAAGAGCAGGCGGATGGGGACGCGCAAGTCGAACGTCTTGCGCAACTGGTTGGTGATGTAGCGCCGGTACATGTCCGGCACGCCCTCTGGCCGGTTGCAGGTGATGGCGAAGGTGGGCGGCGCCGTGCCCACCTGGGCCATGTAGTACACCCGCAGCGGCCCCCGCCCCACGATGGGCGCCGGGTGGCTCTCCTCGATGTGCTTGAGCAGCCGGTTGAGCTGGGGGGTGGGCGAGCGGTAGCGGAACTGATCGGCCAGCTCCACCGCCAGCTCCAGCACCTTCTCCACCTTGGAGCCGGTGAGCGCCGAGGTGAACACAATGGGCGCGTAGTGCACGAACTTCAGCGCGTACTTGAGCTCCTCGCGGAAGATCTCCTGCTTGCGCTGATCCGTGCTGATGAGATCCCACTTGTTCACCACGATGACCAGCGCGCGGCCCTTCTCCTCGGCCAGGCCGGCGAGCTTGGCGTCCTGGTCCACCGCGGGCTCGGTGGCGTCCATCAGCAGCACCGCCACGTCGCTGCGCTCCATGGACTTGAGCGCCGCCACCACCGAGAACTTCTCCAGCCGGTGGGCGATCGTCTTCTTGCGCCGGATGCCCGCGGTGTCCGTGAGGATGACCTGCCGGTCCTTGTACTTGAGCTCCGAGTCGATGGGATCTCGCGTCGTGCCCGGCACCTCGCTGGCCACCACGCGCTTCTCCTTGAGCAGCGCGTTGACCAGGGTGCTCTTGCCCACGTTGGGCCGGCCAATGATGGCGATGCGGATGGGACGCTCCTCCTCCTCGTCCTCCTCCTGCGCCCCGATGGGAGTCGCCGCTGGAGCCTCGCCCTCCTCCCCGTCCTCGTCCCCTTCCCCGTCCTCGCCTTCCTCCCCTTCCGGCACGTACCCGAACGCCGCCTCGTCCTCCTCCGTCACGGGCTCGTCGAGCGCCGTCTCGGCGAAGGCCTTGGCGGCCAGCTCCTCGTCGTCCATGGGCGGCAGCTTGCCCACGACGGCCTCCATCATCGTGCCCACGCCCAGGCCATGCTCGGCGGAGATGGGGAACACCTCGCCCAGGCCCAGCCGGAAGAACTCCGAGGCGTGCGCCTGGACGAGCTGCGACTCGCTGTCGAGCTTGTTGGCGGCCACCACCACGGGCTTGCCGCTCTGGCGCAGGTAGGTGGCCACCTCCTGGTCCGCCGCGGTCAGCCCCGCGCGCGCGTCCGTCACGAAGACGATGGCGTCACACTCCTCCACCGCGAGCTGCGCCTGCTCGCGCACCTGCTGCAGGAGCGAGTCCTTCTCCCCGGGCACGAAGCCGCCCGTGTCGATGATGGTGATGAACCGGCCCTCGCACTCCACGTCCCAGTAATGCCGGTCGCGGGTGACTCCGGGGATGTCCTCCACCAGGGCGATGCGGCGCCGGGCGAGGCGATTGAAGAGCGTGGACTTGCCCACGTTGGGGCGTCCCACGATGGCGACCAGAGGCTTCATGTGGCTTTCTACTCGTAACCCAGCTTCTTGAGGCCCTCGGGCCGCTCGCTCCACCGGGGCTCCACTCGCACCCGGAGCGAGAGGTACACGTGCGCCCCCAAGAGCCGCTGGATGGCCTTGCGCGCGTCCGTACCGATCGTCTTCAACATCTGGCCCTGCTTGCCAATGATGATGGCCTTCTGACTGTCCCGCTCCACGTAGATGGAGCCCGAAATCCGGATGAGCCCCGCGAGCTTGCCCGGCGGCGTGCCCGGTGGCGGCTCGCGCTCGGACTCGTCGAAGAAGTCCACCAGCACCGCCGTGGAATACGGAATCTCCTGGCGGCAATGGCGCAACACCTGCTCGCGGATGTACTCGGCCACCAGCGTCTTCTCCGCCTGGTCCGTGAGCACGTCCTCGGGAAACAAGGGCTCGCCCTCGGGCATGTGCCGCAGCACCGTCTGGAACAGGCCCTCCACCCCGTCGTCCTCCTTGGCGGAGATGGGTATCACCTCGGCGAAGGGGAACTCCCGGCGGTACAGGTCGATGAGCGGCAGGAGCACCGGCTTGGGAATGGTGTCGATCTTGTTGATGACGAGGAAGGTGGGCTTGCCCGTCTTCTGCAGCCGCTCGAGGATGTGGCGGTTGCCCGGACTCACCTCCTGCTTCTCCGTGCCCGTGGGCTCGATGACGAAGAGGACCAGGTCCACCTCGTCCGCGGCCTGCAGGGCCACCTCCACCATGTACCGGTTGAGCTCCCCCTTGGCACGGTGGATGCCCGGGGTGTCGAGGAAGGCCACCTGGCCCTCCGGCCGCGTCACCACGCCGAGGATCCGGTTGCGGGTGGTCTGCGGCTTGGGCGAGACGATGGCGAGCTTCTCGCCCGTCAGTTGATTGAGCAGCGTGCTCTTGCCCACATTGGGACGGCCGATGAGCGCGGCGAAACCGCTGCGGTGGGTGGGAGGAGGCATCTGAAGCGTCGAAGGTCGAAGGTGATCAGGAAAACCCCCTCTCACGAGGAGACTTCCCCAGGACAGCACGAGAACAGCGGACCCGCCGCTCGTCATTGCGGGCGGCCGGGCAACCAGGCCAACGGTGGAACGTGGGCCGACGCGCGACCTTATTCGTCCCTTCCAGTGGGACCAAGGAGTTTCAACCCGGTCTGTCCTCCTTCGGAACGGAATCCGACGGGGAATCCGGTGGTTCCGGCTTTTCCCCCCGTGCCAACCACTTCAGGGCGGCATGGGCGGCGTTCTGCTCGGCCTCCTTCTTGCTACGGCCCGTGGCGCGCGCGTACACGTCCGGTCCCAGCGACACCTGCACCTCGAAGACCTTCTCGTGGTCGGGGCCCGCCTCCGAGACGCACTGATAGCGGGGCGTGACCTTGAGCTGCTCCTGGGCCGTCTCCTGCAGCTTCGTCTTGTAGTCCAGCCGGCTGAGCGCCTGCGCCACGCCGTCCAGGGCCTCGGCGAAGTGCCGGTCCACCAGCTCCATCACCGGCGCCAGGCTCGCCTCGAGGTAGAGCGCGGCGAAGATCGCCTCCAGCGCGTTGGCCAGGAGCGAGTTCTTGTCCCGGCCCCCGCTGAGCTCCTCGCCCCGTCCGAGCAGCAGCAGCTCTCCCAGCCCCAGGCGGCGCGCGATGCGCGACAGGCCCTCCTCGTTGACGATGCGGGCGCGCAGCGGCGTGAGCTCCCCTTCCCTCATCTGGGGAAAGCGCTCCATGAGCCGGTGGCCCACCGCCGGGTTGACCACCGCGTCCCCGAGGAATTCCAGTCGCTCGTTGTCCTGGAACCCCTCGCCCCGGTGCTCGTTGACCCAGCTCTTGTGCGTGAGCGCGGTGAGCGCCAGCTCCGCGCGGGGAAACACCACCCCCAGGCGTTGCTCCAGGAGCTTCACGCGCTCGGCGAGCGGCTGTGTCATCCCAGGCCCCTTCACGTGCCCTTGAAGACCTCGCGCGAGATGATGGTGCGCTGGATCTCGCTCGTGCCCTCGCCGATCTCACACAGCTTGGCGTCGCGCAGGTAGCGCTCGACGGGGAACTCGCGCGTGTAGCCGTAGCCGCCGTGGATCTGCACCGCCTTGTTGCAGGCGCGCGTGGCGGCCTCGGAGGCGAACAGCTTCGCCATGGACGCCTCCTGGCTGTAGGGCCGGCCCGCGTCGGCGAGCAGGGCCGCGCGGTGCACGAGCAGCCGCGCCGCGTCCAGCTCCGTCTTCATGTCCGCGAACATCCAGCGCAGGCCCTGGAACTCGGAGATGGGCTGGCCGAAGGCCGTGCGCTCGCGCGCGTAGCGCACCGACTCCTCCAGCGCGCCCCGCCCCAGGCCCACCGCCAGCGCCCCGATGGTGATGCGGCCCTTGTCGAGGATCTTCATCGTGTCGATGAAGCCCGAGTCCACCTCACCCAGCCGCTGGCTGTCCGGCACCTCCACGCCCTCGAGCACCAGCTCCGCCGTGTCGGAAGAGCGCATGCCCAGCTTGCCGTGGATGGAGCGCTGGCTGAAGCCCTTCATCCCCTTCTCCAGGATGAAGGCGGTGATGCCCTTCTGCTTCTTCTGCGGCGTGGTGACGGCCAACACCACGAACACGTCACCCACCGTGCCCTGGGTGATGAACATCTTCGCGCCGTTGAGCACCCACGTGTCGCCGTGGCGCACCGCCGTCGTCTTCATCCCCGCGGCGTCCGAGCCGCTGCCCGGCTCGGTCAGGCCCCACGCGCCCAGCCACTCTCCGCTCGCGAGCTTGGGCAGGTACTTGCGCCGCTGCGCGTCGTTGCCGAAGACGCGCAGGTGGCTCGTCCCCAGGCCGTTGTGCGAGGCCACCGTGAGGGCGAGCGAGCCGTCGTAGCGGGCGATCTCCTCCACCGCCACCGCCACGGCCAGCGAGTCCATGGCCGCTCCGCCGTACTCCTCGGAGACCAGCATGCCCAGCACGCCCAGTCCGCCGAGCTCCCGCACCACCTCCAGCGGGAACGTCTCGTCCTTGTCCCACTCGCGCGCGAAGGGACGGACCTTGGCCTCGCAGAAGTCACGCAGGGAAGACTGAAGAGCTCGATGGCTTTCGGGAAGTTCGAAGTCCATGGTCGGGATGTATCGCAGAGGGGGTAGGAGGATCAAACCGGGTAGACGCCGTGCTTCTTGGCGGCCCGGGGTTGGAAACGGCGAGAATACAACTCGAAGCGCTGCAACAATTCATGACGCAGCCGCTCACCCGGGACGATCTCGTCCACCACCAGCTCGCTCGCCAGCTTGAACAGGTCCACGTCTTCCTTGTACTCGTCGCGCAGCTGCTGCACGTAGGCGGCGCGCTCGGCCTCGGGCTTGTCCTGGATCTTGTTGAAGTAGACGGCGTTGACGGCCGCCTCGGGCCCCATCACCGCGATCATCGCCTGGGGCAAGGCCAGGGTGGCGTCCGGCGCGAAGCCCGGCCCGCTCATGGCGTACAGGCCCGCGCCATACGCCTTGCGCACCACCACGCAGATGCGCGGCACGCTCGCCTCGCTCACCGCGGAGATCATCTTCGCGCCCGAGCGGATGATGCCCGCGCGCTCCACCTTGGTGCCGATCATGAACCCCGGCACGTCCGCCAGGTAGAGCAGCGGGATGTTGAAGGCGTCACACAGCCAGATGAAGCGCGCCGCCTTGTCCGCCGAGTCCACGAAGAGCACCCCGCCCTTGTACTTGGGCTGGTTGGCCACGATGCCCACCGGCCGGCCCCCGATGCGTGCCAGGCCGGTAATCAGTTCCTGGGCGAACAGCTTCTTCACCTCGAACCAGCTGCCCTCGTCGATGAGCTCCGCGATGAGCGCGTGCATGTCGAAGGGCTTGTTCTGATCCGCGGGGATGATCTCCTCCACCCGCTTGCCACTCACCTTGGGCGCGCGCGCCTCCGCCACCGGGGGCGCCTGGGTGAAGTTCTCCGGGAAGAAGGCGAGGTACTTCTTCGCCGCCTCGATGGCCTCCGGCTCCGTCTTCACCAGCACGTCGCCGCAGCCGGACACCGAGCAGTGCATCTTCGCGCCGCCCATCTCCTCGAGCGTCACCTTCTCGCCGATGACCATCTCCGCCATGCGCGGGCTGCCCAGGTACATGGAGGCGTTGCCGTCCACCATGATGACCAGATCGCAGAACGCGGGGATGTACGCGCCACCGGCCGCCGAGGGTCGAAGAGCAGGCACACCTGCGGCACCTCTCCGGACAGGTGCACCTCGTTGTAGAAGATGCGGCCCGCGCCCCGCCGGCCGGGAACATCTCCACCTGATCCGTGATGCGCGCTCCCGCCGAGTCCACCAGGTAGAGCAGCGGACAGCGCAGGCTCCGGGCCGTCTCCTGGATGCGGAGGATCTTCTCCACCGTGCGCGCGCCCCAACTGCCCGCCTTCACCGTGGAGTCGTTGGCCATGATCGCCACCGGACGCCCCGCCACCCGGCCCAGGCCCGTGATGACGCCGTCCGAGGGCAACTCCGGGTCCAGGTTGTTGGCGAGCTTCGCGTCCTCGACGAACGAGCCCTCGTCCACCAGGTGCCGGATGCGTTCGCGCGCGAACAGCTTGCCCGTTTCCTGGTTCTTCGCGTGGTACTTCTCGGCCCCGCCCCGCTCCACCTGGGCGCGCTTTTCCAGCAGCTTCTGGTCGGATGACATGGCGCCGGGGGGCATAGCAGAAAGGGGCTCGCCCGGCTGCTTTCGACTTCCTCGCGAGCGCTGGTCATGAAGCCGAGTGGACAAGCGCACGCCGGGGGTGCCATCCCGGACAACCCTGCCTACCTTTCTTCCTACCAAGGACGAACTACCGTGGGGGAGTTCTGTGCCTTGCCTGGGGTCATCGGACCGAGGAGGACGGAATGATGTTCGCGAAAAAGGCCAAGCTGGCGGCGAAGAGTGACTTGTATCGGAAGTTCCTCGCCAAGAAGCTCCTGAAGGATCTGCCCAAGTACGCGCGCAACCGGTGGGAGGACTTCGATCCGGATGATGCGCTGCACTATGTGGGCCTCACCACCTACAAGCCCGCCAGCTCCTCGTTCGCGGGCATCGGCGCCTTCGTCATCGGCTGCGCCGTCGGCGGCATCGCCGCCCTGCTGCTCACGCCCAAGACCGGGCCAGAGCTGCGCACCAACGTGAAGGACAAGGCCATGGACTACCTCGGCAAGCAGGGCATCAACGTGCCGGAGAAGACCGCCAACGCCTGAGCCGCACCGCGTCAGGTTTTGTTCCGGAGCCGGAGGGTGCCGACACCGGCATCCCCCGGGCTCTTTTGTTCGTTTTGTTTTGTTTGTTTCGGCCTCAGTACACCCGCAGCAACTGAGTCCGGATGTCGAAGTGGGGCCGGCGCACGTCGATGATCGTCACCTCGCCGCGCGTTTCCTCGAAGGATCCCCCGAGCAGGCTCGTCGCGAGCAGCGCCGAGACATAGGCGGCGTCCGCCGCGTCGAGCGTGTGCAGCTTCGACAGCTTGATGGTGCGCGAGAAGCTCACGTGGCCCTCGACATTCCAGTCGCTGCGCACCGTGGGTGCCCGAGTCCTCGCGGCGAAGTTCTCCGACGCGGGGCCCAACGCCGCCAGCGACGCGGGGACCTTGTCGAGGACATAGGTGTCGAAGAGGGGGTTGCCCGAGCCTCGCAGCAACTTCACCCCCAACAACTGTCCCGTGGGCGATTGCTCCAGCTCGAGCTCCACCGACAACGTGTTGGCGCGCGCCACGCTCCTGTCCAGCTCTCCCAATGTATCGCGAGCCCGCCGAGCCCTCGTGCCCGCGGTCCCCGAGCGCGCCACGTCCTCCAGTCGATCCGTCCCCAAGGGCCCTCCGGCGGCGTCGTCTGGATTGCCCGTGGCCCCGTAACGCGCGGCCCCCTCCATCAACTCGCGCGGATTGAGCGCGGGAGGAAGTGCCGGAGCACGCCCTGGTAGTCGAAGAGCGACGCGCCCGTCAGCCCCTTCTCCAGCGCATGGTCCATCTGGCCGAAGTAGGTGTCGACGAGGCCATTCTCCACTCGCGCCGTGGCCGGCCGTCATCGAGGAAGCCCTGGACACGGCCCCTCACCCGCTCGCGCTCCTCCGCCAGGCGCTGCTCGGGTGACGGCCCCTCCCCGGGTCTCCAGGTGTGGCCCCGGGGCGCGTCCGCGCTCCCCTGCTCCACCGGCAGTCCTCCCGGACCCGGAAACAACCGCACCGCTCGCGGCATGTCGGGCTCCGGGGAGTGGCCGGTGCCTCGGGTCCACTCGGGGGCCCTGACGCGACGGGCTCCAGGGCCGGGGCGGGAGCCGCGGCGGAGGCCGGCTTTCGTGCGGGAGGCGGCTGGGGCGGCCGACGGGGCGTCTCCCGGGGCGGCACCGCTGGACGCTCCGCCTCGGGCGCCGCGCGAGGCACTTCGTGCTCGGTGAACTCGAGCAGGAGGGGCTCATGGGCCTCGGCGGGAGACTCGAACGACGGGGGCCTCGCGCGCCACAGCAGCAGACCCAGGGCCCCATGCAGGACCAGGGACAGCAGCAAGGCCCCCAGCAGCCAGGAGCGCCACCAGGAACGCGCCCCGCGCGATCGCCGCGCGTCCGTCAGGAGGCACTCAGGCGCTTGAGGACATCCATCGCCTCGGAGATGTGCTTGGTGGACTGGAGCTGGGAATTGAAGACGTGCCGGACGATGCCCTCACGGTCGATCACATACGTGACCCGGCCCGGCACCAGCCCCAGGAACGAGCGCGGCACACCGTAGCGCTTGCGCAGCGCGCCGTCCGCGTCGCTGATCAACGTGAAGGGCAGCCGATGCTTGGCGGCGAAGGCCTCGTGCGACGAGGTCTCGTCGGAGCTGACCCCGATGACCTCGGCGCCCGCCTGGACGAAGTCCTCGTAGGAATCGCGGAAGGAGCAGGCCTGGGCCGTGCACCCCGGGGTGTCATCCTTGGGGTAGAAGTAGAGGACAACGGACTTCTGCTGACGCAGGGACTTGAGACTCCCCGGACTCCCATTCTTGTGGGTGAAGTTGAAGTCCGGGGCTTCGTCGCCAACCTTGATCGACATGAGGAGGACTCCGCGTGAAAAGGAGTCCCCTGTATAATCGCCCGCCCTCCCGACCGAAAGGAATCATGAGGGCGGGCCCGCTCGGGCGCCTACTGCCGGCGGCGCCTGCTGCGCAAGAGCCACAGCCCGCCGAGCAGCAGGCCCACCGGAGCGCCCGGCGCCGCCCCGCACCCGTAGGAGGGCTCGGGCAGCACATTGCCTCCGTCCGGACCCTGGCCCGGACCACTGGTCCCGTCGCTCTTGTTGGGATCCGTGCCCGCCTTCAGCTCCTCCGTGTCGGGCGTGCCGTCCCCGTCACTGTCCACCTTCTCGGTGTTGAGCGCGGTCAGCGCCTTGCGCAACGAGGCATCGTCGTAGAACACGAGGCCCCGGGCGCGCATCGCCGTCCCGAAGGGCGTGGTCACCGTGCCCACGGAGGGCGCGCCCTGGTGGCAGACGGCGCACGAGGGCTGGGTGGAGAGCCCCAACTCGGAGCGGATGACCTGCGGAAACCCGGGGGTGGCCCTCGCGGCGGTGGCGCCGAGCAGGACGACTCCCAGGAGGCTGGCCCGCGCCAGCACGTGCGGCAAGCCGCGGTTGGATGGATTGTTCATAGCAGGAGGTGCAGCTGACTGAGGATGGAAAGGGTGTTGGTGCCGCCCGTCTCGGTCGCGAACCTCCGCACCACACCATCGACACGCAACTCGACCTGGGGAAGGAAGGAGAAGGCCAGTCCCAAACTCCCGCCCACGTTGGTGCCCACTCCTCCCACCGTGCGCAGGGTCTCTCCCGAGACGATGACGTGCAGGCCCTGCACCGGCTCGATGTCCGCCTGGAGCAGGCCGGTGTAGCCCAGCCCCGCGCTCTGATCGCGCGAGGAGTTGACGAGCAGATCCACCTCGCCGAGCAACACCACGGGACCGTTCACCGCCCAGCGGCCGAAGACGCCGTGCGCCTGCCGCCAGGAGTCCGGCTGCCGCGAGTCCACGTCGTACGCGGCGCGCGTGGCGAGGCTGCTCACCCCCAGCGCCAGGTTCGTCTTCGGGGACCACTCGAAGTAGCCCGAGTAGCCGCGCTCCCGGTACTCGTCGGGCTTGAGCAGGAAGTTGCCCGCGATGCCCATGAGCTCGCCGCGGAAGCCCTCGCCGTTGTAGGCGACGGCCAGACCGTACTGCTGGTGCTCGTTGGTGTCGGTGCGCGTGCGCTCACGCACCCACGAGGTGTGCTCCACGTTGCGCAGACCGAACGGCAGGTTGATGCGGCCCGCGCGCACCAGCAGCGTCTGGTTCTCGTTGTCCCAGCCGAGCCAGTGGTCGCGCGACACGACGTTGTTGGCCTCGGTGGTGGTCAGGGCCGCCGGCGCGCGCGGCGCAGCGCGAAGCCCAGGCTGGCATTGGCGCGGAACTGGCCGAAGGTGGCCTGGGCGCGGATGTCGCTCGCCATCTGCACCGGCCGCACGGTGGGGTCCGCCGACCCCGCCTGGTTGACGAGCGCGCCGCCGCGGAAGGACAGCCCCAACAGGAGCCAGTCCGGCGTGTTCACCGCGCCGAAGAGAAAGCCCGTGCTGGGGCTGACCTCCTCCTTCGCCTTGCCGTAGTTGGCGGCGAGCAACAGCTCGGACTGGGCCCGCCCATAGGCGGTGACGAGGCCGGCTCCCGAGGGGTCCGCATGGCACGCGGCGCAACTGGAGTAGCCGTGGCGGATCATCCACGTGTAGGCCTCGGCCCGAGGCGACACGAGGAGCCCGAACAGGAACAGCACTACGAGAGACTGACGCATGGCAGAGCGATTCCTACTTCTTCTTGAACTGGAACGAGGTGAGCGTCTCGATGTCGGGCTTGACCGTCACGCCCAGGTAGTTCGGCAGGACGATGTCGAAGTCCTTGAGGTTGAGGGGCAGCTTGCCACTCGCCTCGTAGGCATCCCCCGTGCGCTTGAGGGTGTAGGTGACGGACACGTCCTTCGTCTTGCCGTGCAGGGTCATCTTCCCCGGCACCGTCTGGGTGGTCGTCTTCCCCTCCTCCGGCAACTGGATGGCGGTCCAGAGCACCTCCAGCACCGCGTGCGGGAACTTCTCCACCTCGAGGTACTTCTCGCGCATGTGACGGTCGCGCAGATCAATGCCTGTCTTGAGCGTCGCCAGCGGCACGGAGATGACCACCGTCTTGCCATCGTCCTTGAGGGTCACCTCCTCGGTCTTCCCCTCCAGCTTGAAGCCAGCCGGCCCCTTGCCGGAGAACGTGGCGCTCGCGGGGCCACTGCGCTCCAGATCCGCGAGCACGGGGGTCGACACCAACACCATCAGAGTCAACAGGATCTTGGATCTCATTCAGCACACTCCCATCGGGTTGACCGGAACTTGACGCCAGACGTCATAGACGCTTCAGGGACGATAGGGAACCCCCATCACCCTCGTGGGCAGGTCCGCGAAATCCACGGACATCATCGCGTTGCACACCACCAAGACACCGCACGACGATTTTCCAACAACTCAGCGTCGCTGGCTCTCCTGGAACGTCACGGACAGCTTCACCTCCTGGCCTTCGCGCAGGACGACGGCGGTGACGGTCTCGCCGGGCCTGGCGGCATTGAGCGCGTACATCAAATCCTCCACGCTCCCCACGTCGTGGGTGCCGAGCCGGACGAGCACATCCCCCCGCTTCATGCCGCCCTTGTCCGCTCCCCCACCCGGCCGCACGCCCGCGAGCAGCACTCCGCGTGTGCCCTCGGGGGGCGCATAGTCCGGCACGGTGCCGAGCGAGGCGTTGAACGAGCGCATGTCCCCTGCCGGCGCGGGCGCGGGCACGTCGCGGTAGGTGAGGCGCCCGGACCTCGCGCTCACCTCGGCGGCGACCTCGGACACGATGAGCCCCACCTGCGCGAGCCCCGCCGCGTTGATGCGCGACGCGCTGTCGGACGGCTTGTGGTAGTCGCCATGCGCCCCCGTGAAGAAGTGCAGCACCGGGACGCCCGCCGCGTAGAACGGCGTGTGGTCCGACGGCCCATACCCATCCCCCGAGCCGTCGCACTGCACGCGGGCCAGGGCGCACGCGGGGGCGAGCACGTCGCGCCACTCCTGGCCGGACTCCACCCCCAGCACCGCCGGTGGTTGCCGCGCAGCCGGCCCACCATGTCGAGGTTGATCATCCCCACCACGTCCTTCATCGCCAGCCCCGCGGGCGGCGAGCGCGTCCACGCCGTGGAGCCCAGCACGCCCAGCTCCTCGCCCGAGAAGGCCGTGAAGTAGACGTCCCGGTGCAACCGCTCCCGCTTCGCCGCGAGCAGCCGCGCCGCCTCCAGCAGGCCCGCCACACCCGAGGCGTTGTCATCCGCGCCCAGGTGCGGCTCGTGGCTGTCGGGCGCCAGCGAGCCCCGTCCGCCCGTGCCCAGGTGATCATAGTGCGCGCCCACCACCACCACGCCGGAGCCAGTGCGCGCCTCGGGTGACGCCGCGGGCAGCCGGCCCACCAGGTTCCACGCGTCCTTCCGCACCTTGTCGAGCCGCACCACCACCCGGCCGCGCACCTTCTTCTTCTGCTCGAGTTGCTGGAGCACGGGCTCGAAGCCCGCGCGCTGGAGGATGACGGCGGGCAGTCCCGCGTCCTGGGCACCCTCGGGCCGCAGCGGCGGCAGGCGGGCCTCGGTGGGCGCGCCGTGGGCCCCCATGGCCGCGCCCGCGGGCCAGTCCACCACGATGAGCGCGCGCGCCCCCGCCTCCTTCGCCACCCATGCCTTGTGCCGCAGGTCTCCATAGCGGCGCTGCGCCTCGCTCGAGGCGAACGCGGGCTGGTCCGGCACGAAGCGCCGCACCACGACGATCTTCCCCTTCACCGAGAGCCCCGCGTAGTCATCCACGCCCAGCTCCTTCGCGCGCACGCCGTAGCCCGCGAGCACCACGTCGCCGCTCACGTCCCCGTCGGCGGAGAAGCCCAGGGGCAGGAACGCCCCGTCCTGGGCCCGCACAGCGCCCAGCTCCAACGCCGTGCCGGCGCCGGCCTTCACCTCGGTGGTGACGGAGAAGCGCTGGCGGAAGGTGCCACCGTCCCCCGCGGGCACGAGCCCGAGCGCCGTGAAGCGCTGCTCGAGGTAGCGCGCCGCCTGCTCGAGCCCCGGCGTGTCCACGCCCCGGCCGCCCTGCTCGGGCGCCGCGAGGAAGCGCACGTCCTCCATCACCCGATCCGCGGGCTGGGGCTCGGCCGTGGGGGCCGGCGCGTCGTCGTTCCACTCGGCGATGAAGACGTTGGTGTCCTGGCGGCCCGGCGCCGTCTCGCGGTTGGAGGAGAAGGCGAGCTGCTTGCCGTCCGGGGAGAACAGCGGGAAGCCATCGAAGCCGGGCGCGGTGGTGATGCGCTCCAGGCCCGAGCCATCCACGTTCACCGCCCAGATGTCGAACTCGCGCCCACGGGCGTTCGGGTAGTTGGTGGAGAAGAGGATGCGCTCGCGCGTGGGGTGCCAGGACGGAGCGAAGGAGGCCACGTTCAGGTAGGTGATCTGCGTGGGGTTGGAGCCGTCCGCGTCGGCGACATAGAGCTCCAGCTTCGTGGGCCGCACGAGCCCCTGGGCCAGCAGCGCCTGGTAGTCCTCCAGCTCCTTGCCCGGCGCGGGCCGCGACGCGCGCCAGACGATCTTCGTGCAGTCGCGGTTGAAGAAGGCGCCGCCGTCGTAGCCGGGCGTGAAGGTGAGCCGCTTCACGTTCCCCGTCCGCGTCCATGCGGTACAGCTCCAGGTCCCCGTCACGCACGGACGTGAAGACGATGGAGCCATCCTTCGGGCACACCGTCGCCTCGGCGTCATAGCCCGGCGTGCGCGTGAGGGGCCTGCGGTCCGAGCCATCCGCCCGGGCCTTGTAGATGTCGTAGCCCGCGTACAGCGGCCACACGTAGCCCTGGCTCATGTCGGGCTTGGGCGGGCAGGCGGCGCCGGACTCGTGCGTCGAGGCGTAGATGACCTCGCCATCTGCCGGCAGCGCGTAGGCACACGTGGTGACGCCCTCGCCGCTGGAGATGGGCCGCGTCGCGCCCGTCTTCGCATCCAGCCAGTAGATGCGATCGCACTGCTGCCCCTCGAGCCGCGCCTGGAAGGTGAGCGCCTCGCCCGAGATGGCCCAGTACGCCTCGGCGTTCTCCCCCTCGAAGGTGAGCTGCCGCAACGAGCCCAGATGCCCCTCCCCTTCCCGCGCGGGAAGCGTCTTGGGCGGAGTGGATGGGGTCTCGCTGGACGGCGCGGACACGGATGGCGCGTGGGTGCAGCCCAGGAAGAACAGGACGCCGAGGGAGAGTCTTTTCATTCGAGGTGTCCGGAAGTTGATTTTGATTATCACTATCGATTCCTCCGGACATGTCGAGTGAATTCAGCTAGTCGTGCTCGCTCTCGCAGTTCTTCTCGGCCTCCACGCGGAACGCGCCCTTCTTCGCGTCGCGCACGTAGGTGTGGCTCTGGGAGAAGAGCTCGGGGCTGGTGAGGGACACGATGCCCTTGGCCGCGTCCGTCACCTTCCACTCCACCTGCTCGCCCTGGCCGCCCTCGGGGGTGAGCTCCAACACGTAGGCCCCGGTGCCCGCGCCGGGCTGGAGCTTCGTCACCCGGGCGCTCGTGCTCTCCTGCCCGAGCTGGATCTCCATCCGCGCGCCGTCCGGCTGCACGGTGAAGGTACGGGTCTCCGCCGCGCAGGGCTTGTAGATGACGTAGCCCTTGCCCTTCTTCGTGAGCTCCACCCACTTGCCGGCGAGCGGCTGGAGTTGCTCGGCCTTCACCGCGGGCGGGGCCGCGGCGGCCGGGGCGGCCGTGCACTCGAGCTGGGTGCGCTGGAGCAATCCCGCCGTCGTCTTCTTTCCCTTGAAGCGCGCGGGCACCAGGTCCGGCTCGGTGGCGGGGATATAGGCCTCCACCGTGTCGCCTTGCACCACGTACGCCTTGCGCTGGGTGTTGCCCTCGTCCGTGGCCTGGAAGTACACGCGCGGCGCGCTCACCTTGCACGACGCGGGAGGCGTGGCCGCCTGGGCCCGCGAGAACTCCTCACGGCCCGGCCACCCGGCGCCACAGCAGCCCGGGTTGGTTCCCGCCAGCACGAAGCGTCCCGGCGCGACGTCCAGGCTCAGCTTGCCAGGCGCCGGTCCGGGCCCGCCAGCGTCCAGCGCGTGGCCGTCTTGCTCTTCACCACCAGGGTGCACTCGCACGTGCCCGCGCTGTCCCCCTGGGGAAACGAGCCCTGGTAGTGCACCAGCGTCTCGTTGTCGCCCTGGACGATGGCCAGCTTCCTCCCGCCGTCTTGTACACGCCCGTCGCATCCCCCGCCGGCTGTGCCCCCGCCGCCAGGGCGCCCATCCCCACCACGATTCCCATCCAGTGACGCATCGCATTGCCCATCGGTTCGTTCTCCCTTTCGGACCGCTCGGCCGGTGAGCCTACCGCCTCAGCCATGCTCTCCGTGGGTGGTCCCTTTGAGAAAATGGGAGGAAACTTTCTCAGCGAAAGTTCGATGATCCTGAAAATCATCTCCACGGCCCCGGCGGGGACGTGGCCTGCCCAAGGCGGAGTCGGTCCATGACGGGAGTGAGTAACTACAAGGTTCGCTCGGGCGACACGCTGTCGACCATCGCCGCGCGCTACAACACCACGGTCGCCGAGCTCGCCAAGAGCAACGGCATCAAGAACCCGGACAAGATCGCCGCGGGACAGACCCTCAAGGTCCCCGACAACTTCGAGAGCAAGCCCCGCCCCTCCCTGCCCAAGGACGGTGACGGCGCCCCCAGGCTGCCCCCCAGGGTGGCAGCTACACGGTCCGCCCGGGAGACACGCTGTCGGACATCGCCAAGAACCTGCACACCACCGTGTCGGCACTGGCCAAGGCCAACGACATCCAGAACCCGAACAGGATCTCCTCCGGGCAGACGCTCACGGTGCCGGGCGGCTCGGGCTCGACGGGTGGAACAACGGCCCCGGCGGGCAAGCCGTCCACGCCCTCCACCCCGGCCGCCAACGAGGAGCTGGGCAGCCTGAGCCGCAAGTACGAGGCGCGCGGCCCGGGCACGGTCTCCACCGGCAAGGGCGACCACGGCGGCGTGTCCTACGGCTCGTATCAGTTCGCGTCCAAGAACGGCTCGGCCAAGGCCTTCGTCGACTCGCTGCGCACCAGCCACCCGGACTACCACGCCGCGCTGTCCGGCCACGCCCCCGGCACCAAGGAGTTCTCCGCCGCCTGGAAGCAGCTCGCGGCCAAGGATCCCAAGGGCTTCGACAAGGCCCAGCACGACTACATCAAGGCCACGCACTACGACGTGGGCGCCGCGGAGATCAAGAAGGCCACGGGCCTCGACGTCAACACGCGCTCGCAGGCGCTGCGCGACGTGGCCTGGTCCACCTCGGTGCAGCACGGGCCCAAGGCCGCCGACGACATCTTCAAGCGCGCTCTCGCCGGGAGGGATCCCGCCAAGGTGAGTGACGAGCAGCTCATCAAGGACATCTACGCCGAGCGCGGCCGCAAGAATGGCAGCGGCGAGCTGGTGTACTTCTCCAGCAGCTCGAAGGACGTCCAGCAGGGGGTGTCCGACCGCTACAAGAGCGAGTCCAAGGACGCCCTGGCCCGGCTGGCGCGCGAGAGCAAGGGCGGAGCGGCTCCGGCGCCGGCCGAGTCCGAGGGGGTGAAGCCCACCGGGGACAACAAGGCGGCGAAGAAGGTGCAGGTGCCCTTCTACAGCCAGTTCGAGGGCGGCCACGGCTACACGCCGAGCGACACGGCGTGCTTCAAGGCGGCCACGGCGATGGCGAAGGCAGCGGGCGCCACGGTGACGGGGCCGGATCAGCGCATCCAGCTGGGCACCAGCGAGGACAGCAAGGGCCGGCTCAAGGTGAACCCGCAGAAGGCCGCGCAGGGCCGTAACTACATCGACCAGCAGCTCAACGCGAACAAGCCCGTGGTGGTGGGCGTCAGCCACAAGGACGCCAGCTACAACGCGGACGGGCTGACGGACCACTTCGTCACCATCACCGGCCGGGGCAAGGACGCCCAGGGCCGCACCTACTACACCTTCCACGATCCGGGCACCCGCCACGCCAGCAAGGGCCAGGACACCAACCCCAACAACCGCTTCTACGTGGACGAGCGCACCGGTGGCCTGTACCGGCCGGGCTCGTCGGCCACGGGGGAGATCACCGGGCGCCACTACGACGTGGCCATGGTGCGCCCCAACGCCTGAGCGGCGGCCTTCCGCGCGGGCTCGGAGTCCTCTTCGGGCCCACGCGCGTTCATCCAGGTCCGCGCATGGGCGGGGGGTGACCGAAATCCCCGCCGATCCGGCCTGAATCCCCGCTCTCCCGCGGCTTCACGTCCCGACGCATCCTCCAGTCACATCGCCCGCCTCCCGCGGGCCCCCCGAGGATGCATCATGGCCCACCAGCACTCCGACCCCTCCGTCCACCACCTCGTTCCGGGCTTTGGCGCCGACCGCGCCGTCCACTACGACACCCAGGCGTCCGTCAACCTCGCTGGCGCCCAGGCGCTGTACGAGCTCGGCGTGAGCGCGCTGACCGCCCAGCTCGACGGCCAGGACGCCGCGTCGCTGCTCTTCGTGGGACTGGGCACGGGCGCGGAGTTGATGCCCTATCAACGCTTCGACGTGCCGGGCTGGCGCTTCACGGGCATCGATCCCTCCGAGGCCATGCTCGCCGTCGCCCGCCAGCGCCTGGAAGCCGAGGGAATGCTCTCCCGGACGCACCTGCACGTCGGCGAGCTGCACACCCTGCCCCCCGGGCCCCCGTTCGACGGCGCGCAGATGATGGGGGTGCTGCACCACGTGGAGGGCGCGGAGGCCCGGCTCGCGCTGCTGCGTGAGGTGACCCGGCGGCTCAAGCCCGGAGCGCCCCTCGTCGTGGGCTGCCGCGTCGGCATGGACCCCGAGCTGATGAACGTGGAGCTGCGGCGCCTGCGGGCGTATGGCATCACCCCGGAGCAGCTGGAGTATCGGCGCGAGGCCTTCAAGAGGATACGGCCCATCGAGTCCGATGCCGCCTTGTTCTCGATGTTCGCCCAGGTGGGACTGGTGGCGCCGCGTCCGATCTTCCTCTCGCTCCAGTTCAAGGTCTTCCTCGCGCGCTTCGAGCCCGGGGCCGCGAGCTGAGACCCCGGGGGCGCGCCCCGTGCCTCAGCGGCCCTTGTAGACGGGCTTGCGCTTCTCGGCGAAGGCCTTGAGGCCCTCGAGACGGTCCTCGGTGGCGAGCACCGTCTCGTAGTGCCGCAGCTCCAGCGCGAGCGCCGCGTCCAGCTCCAGCGACACGCCCTCGTCGATGGCGTGCTTGGCAGTGGCCACCGCCAGCGGCGCGTTCTCCACGATGCTCTCCGCGAGCGAATACGCCGTGTCCAGCAGGTGCCCCTCGGGCGCCAGTCGGCCCACGAGCCCGATGCTGAAGGCCTCGGCCGCGTTGAGCCGCCGCCCGGTCAGGATGAGATCCTTGGCCCGCCCGGGGCCCACCAGCCGCGTGAGCCGCTGCGTCCCGCCACCCCCGGGGATGATGCCCAGCTTCACCTCGGTGAGCCCCAGCTCGGCCGCGGGCGCCGCCACCCGCAAATCACACGCGAGCGCCAGCTCCGTGCCCCCGCCGAACGCCGCCCCGTTGAGCGCCGCGATGAACACGCAATCGCTCTTCTCGATCGCCCGCAGGGTGCGCCGCAGTCCGTCCAGGAAGGCGCGCACCTCGGGCTCGCTCATGGTGCCGCGCTCCTTGAGGTCCGCCCCCGCACAGAACGCCTTGTCCCCTGCCCCGGTGATGATCACCGCGCGCGTGTCGTGCCCCTGGGACACCCGGCCCACCAGCGCCTCCAGCTCCGCCAGCATCGCCCGGCTGATGGCGTTGCGCCGCCCCTCGCCGTCAATGGTCCAGATCTCGATGGGCCCGCGTGCGTCGACCTTGAACTCCGCCATGTACCCCTCCCTGAAGACCGGCCCTCCACCGGGCCGCCACTCGGCCGCCAGCCTGCGGCGAGTCCCGGACCTGACAAGGCGGAAACGGTTAGTGTTGGGAGTGATGCGAACCGCGCTCCCCAGCTCCCTCGTCCGCCGGGCTCCCTGGCTCCTCGCGAGCCTCGGGCCCCTGTTGTTGCTCCTCCCCCTCGTGGCCGATGCCCGCGGCGGCGGGGTGAGCACTACACCGCCCCCTCCCGGGACCATGACTCGGATGGCGGCGGGGGCGGCGGTATTCCCATCTGGCTCATCTTCGAGCTCGTGCGGTTCACCTTCCGCTACCCGCACATCATGCTGCCGCTCATCGCGCTGTGCTGGCTGGGCTGGCGCTTCTACAGCAAGAACCTCCACCCCACCGGCGCCACCCAGCGCGCGCTCCAGCAGCGCGAGGCCGAGTACCGCACCACCTTCTCCACCCAGGACGTCCAGGGCTGGGTCAACGCCCTGCGCCTCAAGGATCCCCAGTTCGAGCCGCAAGCCCTGCTCGACAAGACGCGCCAGCTCTTCCTCCAGGTGCAGGACGCCTGGTTCCGGCGCGACATGTCCCCCGTGCGCCCCTTCCTCTCGGACGCCACCGCCCAGCGCTTCGACGTGCAGTTGCAGCTCATGCGTGCCCAGGGCGTGCGCGACGCCATCACCGACATCCAGGTGCTGGACGTGCAGCTCATCGGGCTCGATCAGAGCGAGTGGTTCGACACCGTGCACATGCGCGTGCGCGCCCGGATGCGCGACAGCGACGTGCCCGCCACCGCCTCGGACGAGGAGGCCATCGCCGCCGCCCGGCGCGTGCCGCCCGAGCCTTCACCGAGGTCTGGTCCTTCGTGCGCAAGCCCGGGGTGAAGACGCGCATCGGCGAGGATCTCTTCCAGGGCAAGTGCCCCAACTGCGGCGCTCCGTACAATGGCGGCGCCTCCAACCGCTGCGGCTACTGCGACGCCATCGTCAACTCGGGCAACTACGACTGGACGCTCTCGGAGATCACCCAGGGCATGGAGTACGTGCGCCACCACGCCTACGTGGACCACCTGCGCGAGGCGCGCGAGGCCGACCCCGCCCTCAACCTGCAGATCCTCGAGGACCGCGCCTCGCTCCTGTTCTGGAAGTGGGTGGACGCCCAGAGCCGCGCCAACACCCAGGGCCTGAACAAGGTGGCGGCGCCCGGCTTCATCTCCCGGCTCGACGAGGACACGGAGCAGTTGCGGCAGCGGCGCCTGCGCCGGGTGTTCCTCGAGTGCGCCGTGGGCGGAGTCACCACCCGGGGCTTCGACGTGGTGCCGGACGGGTTCGACCAGGCCCACGTCGAGGTGCGCTGGAGCGCGCGCATGGGCCAGGGGCCCGTGGACAGCAAGCCCCCCGCCCTGCCCACCGTGCCCCAGCGCTGGGTGTTCACGCTCGTGCGCAAGCACGGCGCGCGCACCAACACGGACAACGGCATGTCCACCTCGCGCTGCCCCCAGTGCAACGCGGCCCTGACGGACTCGGCCGCCATCACCTGCGACTATTGCGGCACGGAGCTGGGCCGCGGCGAGCGCGACTGGGTGCTGGCCTCGGCCGACCCCTACGAGTCGTGGGACGCCCGCGAGCAGCGGCGCTTCGACGCGGCGCCTCCCCGGGCCCGGCGCGCCATTGCGCTCGAGGGCGTGACGCCGGTGGAGCCCGAGCCCGCGCCCGCGGAGCCCAGGCACGGGGATGACGTCATCACGGATCCCCAGGAGCGCCAGCGGCTGCTCTACATGATGGCCGCGCTGGCCAGCGCGGATGGGCAGGTGGATCGCGCCGAGCGCAAGCTCCTGGAGGACTGCGCCCGCCGCTGGAGCGTGCCCTGGAGCAACGTGGAGATGGCCATCAACGCGGGGCCGTCGCTGTTCACCCGGCTGGTGCAGCGTGGCACCCCCGAGGCCGAGGTCTTCCTGAAGAACCTCGTGGACATGGCGCTCGTGGACGGACGCATCGATCGCAAGGAGCGGCGGATGCTGGAGTTCGCCGCCGGCCACCTGGGCCTGCAGGACAAGCTCGCGGCGCTGCTCAGCGACCACTGAGCCGTGTCCATGGCCTGGAGCTCCGGAACTTCACTGTCGCTCAGCGAAACGAATTCACGACATAGAGTCGGCTGACGGACGGGAACGGACCCAGGGGGCTGTTGCGCATGCTCTCCACCGGTCCGTCCTACAGCGTGATGGGACTGGCGTCGGTGGTGTCCAACCTGCCTCAGTGGGTCAGCGCTGCTTCCTGGCCCAGCGCTCCCGTATCTCTTTGATTCGCTCGAGGACCTCAAGGAATCTAGGCGAGGGCGGGTGTTTGGGGATTTCTGACTCCGGCAGCTCCTGGAACTCACAAGTGAACATCCCGGGCAGGTGCCTGTGGATATCACCGATCTCAAGAGTCGAACCATACAGCTCGAGGACGTCCCCCTGGGGTGGAAACTTATCCATCTGACTGGGCCAGATGCAGAGATTGGTTTCCCGCTCAAGCCTGTCCCAGAGCTCGGCCAAAGCCTTCCACGCCTCCGCAGCGCGGGAGCGATCGTAGGGGCGCAAGGTGAGCTTGCCGCTGATGGACACGATGAAGGGGGGTTGGGGTCGAAATCCGAAATATCCTTCCCACAATTCGTGCACTGCGTCGGGCTCATGGAGGAATGGCCGCAATACTCGCAGAAGAACTGTTCGTCGCTCATGGTGCCTCCAGAAGGTAGGTCGCGGCTTTGCCGTATCGCTTCAGCAGTTCTTGATACGTCATGCGCTCCATTGCTTGTGGATCGTAGATGACGACGCGCCTCGTTGCGGTCACTCGCCCATATACCACATGCTTGTACCCTCCGTCCCAGCGAGTAAAGACTGCATAATGGCCAACAGGAGATTTGGGATCGAGCATTGCGACTGGCCTGGAAGTTGCCTTCAGGCCGGTCGCTCGCTCGATGTAGCGCAGGGACTTGTCGACATCGAACTTCATTGCTCTCCCCGCGCTTCCAAACCTTCTTTGGATGTCCTCTGCGGTGTAGAGAAAGCTCTCTTCTAGGGAATTTTTGATGACTGCTGCCACACATGCCGAACAGTTGTCCTTCCCATTGAGTGGGTTCCAGGCATTTGCCTTGCCAACGCCCCGTCCCGCCAAGGCTCCCACATGAGCTTCGGCCCGCTCCGCAGCCGCGACTGCCTCCCTGCCCACCAGAGACTCCAACTCGCTCCGGTTGGCCGCATACAGCATCTCAAGGCCCCGCGGCGCCTGACGCTCCACGAAGTCGTCCAGCTTCTGGAAGCGGCGCAGGAGGAACGCGGCACGCTTGAGCCCCATCTTCCCCGCCTTCACCACCAGGTAGCCGCCGAAGGGCGCCGCCACCATGAGCACCGCGCTCTCCTTGCTGGTGGGAAAGCCCAGCATGTCGGCGATGAAGATGACCCCCTCGGCCCCGCGCTCGGCCTCTTGAAGGCCAGCACGGTACATCCGCCGGGCGTAGCCCCGCCCCTGCTCGGCCTCCGCTACAGCCGCGTCCTCTCCTTGCCGGAGCTCGTTCCAGGTTCGCCGCAGGGTGGAAGCCAGCAGGTCTCGCAGCAGCCTCTCGCGCTCCTGGTCGCTGCTGCCCGGAAGGTCATCCACCGAGCCCATCACATCCTGCAGAAGGTGAAGCCGCTCCTGGCTCAGCCACCCCACCGAATGCAGCCGGAGCACCTCGTAGTACAGTTCCTCGGCAGAAGCCTTCGGGTCGACAAGATCCTCGGGTCGGGCTTCCTCCGATCGGACATGGTCGTCCTCCATGCTACAGCCAGCCAGTAGGGCGATCAGCAGACACGTCAACACGCGCGTTCGGCGATCCATGTGTTACGGCCTCTCCAGGTCGTAGGCTGGATACCCTACCTGTTGGGGCCGACATGAGCGGGTCCTGCCCGCTCACGCGCGCGGACTCCCCTGGAGAGGTGGGACTCGGTGGCCCTCACCAGTCGCAGCGTTCTTCGTGCTCCCTCTTCCACTTCACGGGGTCAGCAATTGGCGTTGAGTGCTCACGTCCCTCGGCATCGCACCACATGGCGTAGCCGATATCCGCGTCCGGCCGGCGCACTCCCTCGCACTGGGTAATCGTGCGCTGGCCCCGCAACTCGCAAGTATAGGTCCATCTCCCAAGCAGGCAGTCGCCGAGCACGCAGCCGTAATACAGCAGCGGGAGCCTGCCGCAGCGCCCATCCCCCGGTTGGCATGGGGTGAGATCCTCCGGCAAAGGGCGGCCCTGCTGGAGCCTGCGCATGACCCCGGCTGCCTGCTCATACCCGTAGAGGCACTGCAGCCGGGGCGGGCTGCGCACGTCCAACTCGGAGGGCGTCTTCAGGTCGTCTTCCGTCGGACAGTTGGCCGGGTCGTACTTGCGCGGTGGGGGTAGCGGTGGGGCTGGAGGCTCCAGGCGCGTGCGCCGTACGTGGCAGCGCCCCCGGACTCGGCCCACCACCTCATGGCGGGTGGTGACTCGGACAGGCACTCCGGAGGTCTGCACCTGCTCGTGATAGAGCACGGAGGTGGGCAGGCAACTGCTCACCCGGGAGATATAGCACTCGAGATCCTCCCCGCAGTCCACCGGCCCGGTGGGAGCCTGCGCGGTACGCGAGCCGGAGGCACCGCACCGCTCGCAGCCCGCGAGCGCCAGAAGGGCCGCCAAGAGGGTGAGGCGTATCCTGGAGCGTTCGGAAATGAGCATGACTCTCTCCAACGCGGCAGCATCGCGCACCCAGCTCTGCGGATCTAGCAAACGGCCCTTGGGAAGAACGGGCTGAGTGTTGTGCTGCCTCTGCATGAACACCGCCCACTCACCGCGCGTTCACCCGCGCAACAACCTCAGCCGCTGCTCGGGCCGGAGTTGGAAGCCCGGGAACACGGACACCAGGGAGCGCACGCCCAGGTGTCCCTCCAGGGCCTCGGAGAGCACGACGCGGAAGTCCGTGAGCGAGGGCACGTCCCGCCCCTCCAACAGGTGCTCGGGCGCGAGTCCCTTCCATGGCCCCGCCACGCGCCCCCCGCGCACGCCGCCGCCGAGCACCAGCATCGCGCTCCCCGTGCCATGGTCCGTGCCCCCGCTGCCGTTCTCCTTCACCGTGCGGCCGAACTCCGTCATCACCACCACGAGCACGTCACTCCACCGCGGCCCCAGGTCCTGGACGAACGCCCCCAGAGGGCCTCGCCCAGCTCCCGGGCCCGCGCGGCGAAGAGGCCCGTGGTGATGCCCTGCGCCATGTGCGTGTCCCAGCCCCCCATCTCGGTGGCGGCCACCTGGAGCCCCACGTCCGCGCGGATGAGCCGCGCGATGTCCTGCAGCCGCTTGCCCACCGGCGAGCGGGGATAGACCGCTCCGTGCGCCGGGGGCATGTCCGCCGGTGGTCATCCCGCACCCGCGCGAGCGCCGCGCTCGCCTCGACGCCCGTGGTGCGCAGGGCCTCGTCCACCGCTCCGGCATAGAGGGACGCGAAGGTGGCGCCGCGCTGCGGGTCGCGCAGCCGGAAGTCCGCCAGCGTCTCCAGCGACAGGGCCGGCGCCGTGCCCACGAGCGCCAGCGGCAGGGTGTCCTGTATCGCCACGGCGCTCAACCACTCGGCCTTCAATCTCGCCAACGCGCTCGGGGCCTGGTTCGGCGGCCTGGTGATTTCGGCGGGCTTCGGCTGGAACGCCACCGGCGTAGTGGGCGCGGCCATGGCGATCGGGGGACTGACCTTCTTCGCCGTGTCCATGGGCCTGGAGCGCCGGAGCGCCGCGGTCGCTCAGCGAAACGCATTCACGATGTAGATCGCCGCGCTGGAGAACTCGAGGATGGCTGTTCCTGGCTTGGACTCGGGCTTCTTGCGGAGTTGACCGCTCCGGGCGGCGGCGTCCCGCGCATGCGGTCCGCCGCCCGGGCCCGGCGCCCCGCCTCAGCGCTCCGGGGCCACCTCGATGAAGACGTACTCGTGCTGCCCGTCGCGCACGACGAGGGCGCGGCGGCCCTCGCGGTTGGTGACGACGAACTCCATCCCCACCTTGCCCGGCTCGATGCCCACGAAGGTGAGGCTGCCGTCCTCCTCCTTGCGCGTGGCGACGGCGGTGCTCCACTCACCGAGGTCGAACATGGTGCGCCCGTCGCGCCCGGTGCGCACAGCGAGGTCGCCCAGTGCGTCGCTGTGGTAGCGCGGGGCGAGCGCGCGCACGGCCTCGGGGTCGGGCGGCAGCGTGAGGCGCTCGCGAGCGCGCTGAATCTCCGCGCGCAGCGTCTGGGCCTGCGCCTTCACGTCCTCCTCGGCTTCGGGCCGGCCGTCGTAGAGCACCTCGAGCAGCCGGCGCATGAAGGCGCCGAGCATGAACGGACCGGAGTCCGCGTTCGTCAGGACGACGGCGCCCACGCCCGCCTCCGGCAGCCACAGCATGTCGCTGGTGTAGCCGAAGATGCCGCCGCCATGGTGCACCACCGTGGCGCCCCACGTGCGGTCCACCACCAGGCCCATGCCGTACGTTACGTCCTCGCCCTGCGACACCTGGGGCGCGTAGCGCGCGAGCAGGCTCTCCTCGGAGACGAGCCGCGTGCCGTCGGGCAGCGCGCCGCGCGCGAGCTCCAACTGCACGTAGCGTGACAGGTCGCGCACGCTCGTCCACACCCCGCCCGCGGGCCGCACCGGCACCACCGCGTAGTTGCGGTCCATCTTCTCCACCACCGTGCGCCCGTCCACGTCCCACCCGTGCGGGCTCGCGTGGTTGCGGCGCAGCGCGCGCGCGAAGTCGAAGGTGGTGTCCTTCATCCCGAGCGGCTTGAACACCGGCTGTCCATCGCCGCGTCGTAGGCCGCGCCCAGCTCGCGGTCCGGGTACAGCAGCCGGCCGCCCACGAAGCCCGCGGCCGCCGCCATCAGGTTGCTGTACTGGAACACCTCGCCGAACTTGCTCGTGGGCTGCATCGTGCCCAGCAGCTTCATCGAGGAGGCAGGCGTGGCGCTCCCATACTCGAAGAGCCACTCCATGTCCTGCCGCGGCAGGCCCGTACACGCACAGATAAGGTGCTTCACCAGCACCCGCGACGTGGTGTCCGCGTCGCCCAGCTTGAAGGACGGGTCCACCTGCACCACCGGCTGCTCCCACGTGAGCTTCTTCGCGTCCACCAACCGCGCGAGCAGCAGCGTGGTGAGCGCCTTGGTGTTGGAGCCCACCATGAAGAGCGTGTCCGCGTCGACCTTCTGCGGCTTGCCCAGCTCGCGCACGCCCACGCCGCCCTCGAAGACGACCTTGCCGTCCTGGATGAGGCTGAAGCCGACGCCCGGTACCTCGAGTTCCTTCGCCGAGCGCTCCACGAACGAGCGCATCGCCTCCACGCGGGCGGCGTCCAGCGGGTGCGGCTTCTTGCCGGCGAAGGACTCGCGCGCGTAGCCCTTGGGGCGCAGGCTGCCGATGAGCAGGCCCGTGGGCGCATCGCGCCGCTCCAGCGTGGCGTCCGTGCCGTCGATGAGGATGACCGTCCACGCGCCGCCCGCGCGCAGCGCCGCTGCCCGCACGGTGCGCTTCTCGTTGGGCGAGGTCTCGTAGGTGTATATGCGGCGCTCCTCCCAGCCGTTGCGGCCCGGCCGCGGCTCGGCGAGCAGGAGCTTGCGCTGCATGGCGGGGGTCGGCCGCCTTCCACGCCGCCGCCACCGCCGCGTCCGCGTCCGCCGCGGTGCCCACGTCCACCAGCACCACCCGGGTGTCCTTCTCGGGCGGCTCGAGGAAGACCGAGGCTCGCGCGTGGTCACCGTCCAACCCGAGGGCGCGGTGAACGTCGCGCCACCGGGCGTGGTGCGCGGCGTGTCCGCGGCCAACGTCTCGCTCCTCGCCGGGGCGGGCACGGCCGGGGCCGCGGGGGTGGGCACGGCCGGGGCCGCGGGGGTGGGCGCCGGCGTGGACGTCGCGGTCGGATGCTGCTGCAGCGCCTCGGCGCTGCGCGGGCCGGAGGCGCACGCGGACAGCGCGAGACAGAGGACCGCGACTGCTGCGGGACGGTGCATGGGTCTCTCCCTGGATAGGCGGTGGCCGCAACCTATCGGCTCCCGAGCAGTAAAGCGCAGACCTGGGACGACCACGGTCTGATATTGAAACCAGTCTATGTTTGGCAGGAAGCTCCCGAACTGTGTGATTGCTCGTTGGTACTAATTGTTTACTCCCCTGCTGAAATGAGGGGATGGCTCAGCTCGATTTGTTTTCAGCACCTCACCAGGCCTGATGATTACAGACTCGTTTGGATTGACCGTCCAGGAGTGGCTACGCGGCCAGTCCTACGAAGCACAGCGGGCGTTCGGCCTGTCGGCGATTGACAATGTCAGGACCGGGGTATAGTGAAAGCTTTCGAGAAGCTCGTCGCGGAGTTCGCCTATCACGCGGCTGCGCTGTTGTTGCGCCATCGCACGGCGGAAGCCAAAGCGGTTTTGGAGGAAGCAGCGAAGGGAAAAGGACTGCTCCCGTTTGAGGCATCCCAGGCGTTGAAGCGCTGGGAGGACGGAGGGGAGCAAGCGGGACAAACCCGGCGGGTGAGCTTGAGCGGGGAGTGCCCCAAGAGCCTCTGCGTCACCCGCGCAACAACCGCAGCCGCGCCTCGCGCCGGAGCTGGAAGCCCGGGAACACGGACGCCAGGGAGCGCACGCCCAGGTGTCCCTCCAGGGCCTCGGAGAGCACGACGCGGAAGTCCGTGAGCGAGGGCACGTCCCGCCCCTCCAACAGGTGCTCGGCCGCGAGTCCCTTCCATGGCCCCACCACGCGCCCCCCGCGTACGCCGCCGCCGAGCACCAGCATCGCGCTCCCCGTGCCATGGTCCGTGCCCCGGCTGCCGTTCTCCTTCACCGTGCGGCCGAACTCCGTCATCACCACCACGAGCACGTCGCTCCAGCGCGGCCCCAGGTCCTGGACGAACGCCCCCAGGGCCTCGCCCAGCTCCCGCGCCCGCGCGGCGAAGAGGCCCGTGGTGATGCCCTGCGCCATGTGCGTGTCCCAGCCCCCCATCTCGGTGGCGGCCACCTGGAGCCCACGTCCGCGCGGACGAGCCGCGCGATGTCCTGCAGCCGCTTGCCTATCGGCGAGCGGGGATAGGCCGCTCCGTGCGCCGGGGGCAGGTCCGCCGGGCGGTCATCCCGCACCCGCGCGAGCGCCGCGCTCGCCTCGACGCCCGTGGTGCGCAGGGCCTCGTCCACCGCTCCGGCATAGAGGGACGCGAAGGTGGCGCCGCGTTGGGGGTCGCGCAGCCGGAAGTCCGCCAGCGTCTCCAGCGACAGGGCCGGAGCCGTGCCCACGAGCGCCAGCGGCAGGGTGTCCTGGATCGCCACGGCGCGAAAGGCACTCGCCGGCTCCGGGGGGAAGCTGCGCCAGCACGCGGTTGAGGTAGCCCTCGCGGGTGGACTTCACCCCGGGCGTCCCGGTCTCGACGAAGTCCTGGGCGTCGAAGTGGCTGCGCATCGCCTGGGGCAGCCCCACCGCGTGCACCACCGCGAGCGTGCCGTTGCTCCACTGGGGCATCAGCGCGGCGAGCCCCGGGTGCAGCCCGAAGGTGTCATCCAGGCGCAGCGCGGCGTGCTCCCCCGTGGCGCGCAGCGCGATGTTGGGCCGGAGCCGGACATAGTCCGCGTCCCCCACCGGCGCCACCAGCGAGAGCCCATCCGCCCCTCCGCGCAAAAAGAGCGTGACGAGCACCCGGCGCCCGCCTCCGGGCACCTGTGCGCGGCGCGGGCGAGGAAGGGGGGCGCGGTGAGGCCCAGCAGGGACAGGCCCGAGGCCTGGAGCAGCAGACGGCGCGACAGGTGCGGCATGGCGGTTGACCTCACTGCTTCTGGAATTCGGGGGAGCCGAGCAGCAGGCCCGCCGCGCGGCGGATGTCGCGGGTGTCCAGGGGCCGCACCTCCCCATCCGGCATGGAGTCCCGCTCACCGGGCGCGAGCGCGCCGAGCACCGTGGCGCGGGTCTCGGCGGACAGGGGCTCGAAGAGGATCCGGGGGCGAGCGCGTCCAGGAGCGCCGCCGTGTTCGCGGGAGGCGAGGCCCATCCCCAGGGGAACTCCACGCGGGTGCCCGGCACCTTGCCCTCGGCGAGCTGGAGGGCGAAGTTGATGCGCTGCACGAGGGCGCCGGTGTTCACCCAGGGGGCCGCGTGTTCCGGAAAGCCCGTGGGCGCGGGGGCGCGGTAGAGGTTCTGCCCCATGCGCTCCACGATGCGGGCGAGCCCCGGCCCCCATCCGTCCGGGCCCCCAGGGCGCGGAGGCTGGAGACCACCAGCTCCAGGGGCGTCTTGGTCTGCGCGCCCAGGGCCGCGTCGGACCAGAACTCGGGCGAGGTGAAGAGGGCCGAGTACACGGCGCGCAGGTCCCCCTCGGTGCGCAGGAACTCCCGGGCCAGCCGCTCCACCAGGGCCGGGGGCGGTTCGT
This sequence comes from Cystobacter fuscus, assembly GCA_049060065.1. Taxonomy (GTDB): domain Bacteria; phylum Myxococcota; class Myxococcia; order Myxococcales; family Myxococcaceae; genus Cystobacter; species Cystobacter fuscus_B. Next base: position 4,023,191 of record JBMEQP010000002.1, on the reverse strand, counting down.
CCGACACGAACTTGCGCGCCAGCTTCGTGGCGATGAAGCGCGCGGTGGCGGGGCGGCGCGCGAGCAGATCCAACACCCGCTCCCCGTCCTCCTGTCCACCCCCCGCGGGCAGCGTCACGCCGAGCACGTGCTTGACCCCCGCGTCGTGCATGTCGGGCCGGAAGACGAAGGCGGGCGCGCGCTCGGGTTGGTCGATCGTCCAGCCCGTGAAGGCTCGCGCCACCTCGCGCACATCCTGTTGCGAGTAGCCGCCATCCACCCCGAGCGTGTGCAGCTCCAGCAGCTCCCGGGCGTAGTTCTCGTTGAGTCCGGTGGACGCCTTCTTGCCCCCGCCCTTGCCCGGCGCGGGGCTGTCGCTCGCGCTGCGCCAGTTGTCCAGGTAGTAGAGCATGGCGGGGTGGTGCGCGGTGGCCGCCAACAGCTCGCGGAAGCGCCCGAAGACGTGGGGCCGCAGCGCATCGCGCTCGAAGGACGTCACCATCCAGCGCACCGGCCCCTTCTCCGCCGACACGTTGAAGTGGTTGAACCAGAAGTCCACCAGCACCTCCTGCAACTGGCGCTGGCTGTCCACCGCGCGCAAGAGCTTCTGGGTGCGCAGCTCCTGGTCCACGCGATCGGGCAACACGTCCCGTCCCAGCATCTCCGTGAGCCGCGCCCGATCCTCCTGCGTCTCCAGCCTTATCCCCAGCTGCCGCGCATGCTCGTTGAGCGACGGGTAGCGCTCCATCGCCTCCGCCATGCTCAGCCTCACCGTTGGCAGGGCTGCCAACTGGCGCTCCAGGTCCCCATCGGGGATGTGCTCGGGCCACAACTGCCGCTCCACCCAGGACGTGGCGCCCACGCGGCGCACCTCCTCCCAGTCCCGGGGCGAGGGCCCGAAGGCCAGCCGCCGCAGCACGTGCAGGGCCCGCTTCTCCTCGCTCCACTTCGTGGCGGGCCACGTGAGCCTCCGGGCACACCCCGCCAGGGTCAGCAGGCACAGGAGGCTCAACAGGAGGGCTCGGGACATGGGCATCATCCTCGTGGACGTCTTTCAAATGCCTGGAAGTCCTGGGAATTCCCAGGCCCTACTTCCCGCTCCCGTTGAGGTAGCGGGTCATGCGCAGCTTGAGCGCCAGCGGCGCGAACCGCACGAACCAGGCGCTCAGCACGTTGAGCAAGCCCGGGATGACCACCGCCTTGCCCCGCTTCATGCCCCGGTAGCCCACCTCGGCCACCTGGCGCGCGCTGCCCGTGCCGAGCGGTCCCCCGAAGAGCCGGGGCCGCTGGTGCTCGGAGGCGCGTGGCGAACTCCGTCTCGGTGTAGCCCGGGCACAGGGCCGTCACCCGGACGCCCTGCCCTCGCAGCTCCTCGTGGAGCGCGTTGGACAAGGACAACACGTACGCCTTGGAAGCGAAGTAGACGGCCATGAGGGGGCCCGGCAGGAAGGCCGCCGTCGACGCGACGTTGAGCACGTAGCCCCGGCCCCGCGCCACCATCCCCGGGAGGAACGCCCGGGTGAGCGCGGTGAGCGCCCGGATGTTCAAGTCGATCATCCCCAGCTGGGACTCGGCGGGCAGCGAGGCGACGGGGCCCGCCAGGCCGAAGCCGGCGTTGTTCACCAGCACCTCGATGCCGAGCCCCCGCGCCTCCACCTCGCGCACCACCTCGGCCACGCCCTCGGGGGTGCCGAGATCCGCGCCCACCACCACACACGGGGTGCCCTGGGCGCGCTCGAGCTGCTCGGCCAGGGCGCGCAGGGGCTCGGTGCGCCGGGCCACCAACACCAGCGCGTGCCCCTCGCGCGCGAGCACCACCGCCAGCTCCCGGCCAATGCCGCTGGAGGCCCCCGTCACCAGTGCATACGGCCGCGTCCGCGAGTCTTGGTCCATGCCCTCCACGCTTCCCCGGGCCCGCACGGGCCGTCAACCGCTTTGTGGACCCAGGGGGAGCGGGCGGAGGGGCGCGCCGAACGCCCACGGTTCGCGTAGACTCCGGGAACGCTGTGTGGGGGACCACCCCCGGCCGAGGAGACGAGACGATGTTTTCGAGATGGACCGTGGGGCGGCAGTTCTTCGTGGGTTTGCTCCTGATCTCGACGTTGATTACGTGCTTCATCTTCCTGACCCGCAAAAGCACCCAGAAGCTCATGAACGCCGAGCTCCTCGTCGAGCGGAGCCATCAGACGATCGGGCAGATCGAGCGGGTCTTCTCCATCATCAAGGACGCGGAGTCGGGACAGCGCGACTACCTCATCACCGGCAACGAGGGCGCGCTCGAGCCCTTCCGCCGGCACCGTCCGCCCTGGCCCGGGAGCTCGAGCCCCTGCGCGTGCTGCTCTCCGACAGCCCCGAGCAACTGCGGCGGCTGGACACGTTCAAGGATCTGGCCGCGCAGCGCCTGGAGAGCCTGCGCGCCAACATCGACGTGCGCCGCGACCAGGGACTCGACGCCGCCCTGGCGCGCCTGAAGACGAGCGAGGGCCCGCGGGTGATGGAGAGCCTGCGGGGGACGGTCGCCGAGCTGTTCCAGCATGAGGAGAAGCAGCTCGCGGCGCGCGAGCAGGGGCGCGAGAACGAGGTGGCCGAGCTGGACCGGTTCTTCTGGATCGACGGCCTCGCGCTGCTGTTCTTCACCTCGCTGGTGGCGCTGGTCATCGGCAGGAGCCTGGAGCGCAAGCTGCAGACGGCCATCGCCCAGGTGCAGGGCTCGTCGGCCGAGCTGCACTCGGCGGCGTCGCAGCAGGTGTCCGGCGCGCGCGAGCAGGCGTCGGCCACGACGGAGATCTCCATCACCGTGAAGGAGCTGTTGTCCACGTCGCGGCAGATCGCCGGCAGCGCCCAGCAGGTGGCGCGCGTGGCGGACGACACGGCGGGGGCGGCGCAGACGGGCAAGGACACGGTGCAGCGCGCCCAGGAGGCCATCGACGTGGTGAGCCGCCAGGTGGACGCGATCGTCACGCACATGCTGGAGCTGGGCAAGCGCTCGCAGGAGATCGGCGGCATCCTGGACATCATCAACGAGCTGTCCGAGCAGACGAACATCCTGGCCATCAACGCCACGATTGAAAGCGCGGGCGCGGGCGAGCACGGCAAGCGCTTCGCCGTGGTGGCGGATGAGATCCGCAAGCTGGCGGACCGGGTGGGCGGGGCGACCAAGGACATCCGCGTGCTCATCGACGAGATCCGCGCCGCCTCCAACACCACCATCATGGCCACCGAGGACGGCTCCAAGGCGGTGCAGAGCAGCGCCAAGCAGTTCAGCGAGGTGGCCGGCAACTTCCGGCGCATCGCGGAGCTGGTGCGCAGCAACCTGGACGTGGCGCGGGAGATCGAGCTGAGCACCCAGCAGCAGACGACGGCGGTGGAGCAGGTGAACACCGCCATCCTCGAGGTGGCGCAGACGGCCCGTCAGGCGGAGACGACCTCCTCGCAGACGATGCAGACGGCCAACCAGCTCTCGCAGCTGTCCAAGCAGTTGCACGCCATCCTCAACGCGCGCGCCGAGGCCTGATCCCCCGACCCGCCCGCGGGCCGAGAGCGGCAACGGGCCGCTCTCACCCGCCGAGAGTTCTTCATCCTGATTCTCGAGAGGAGACATTCACGCGAGGCCCGAAAATGAATGGGGCCGGTCACACACCTTTCACCGAGAAGTGACGATAATCCTCTGCATGAAAGTCAACCGGCCGAACGTCAGCGCGCCTCCTTCTCCGACGACCCCGACGGCTCGCAGCGCGCCGACCTCGCCGACGACTCCCACCACGACCCCAGCGCCCACGCAGCGCACCCAGGCCCCGGTCACCGATTCGCTCTCCACGACCATGCGGCCCTCGGCCAGGGGGGCGTCAACCGGCGGGCACCACCGCTCCTCCCCCCGCTCCGCCTCCCCCGCCGCGGCCCGCCACGACCGCCGCGCCCGGCCAGCCCCCCGGAACGTGAGCGCGTCGCTCGAGGACGAAATCAAACAAGGCCGGGCGTCGCTCAAGAAGACCGACCACGGCATGGTGCATCCGGACCTGCCCGGCATCCGTACCCGCCGGGACAACCTGGCGCCCCACCAGTTCGCCGATCACACGCGCGACTCCCGGGCCTCCATCCACACCCTGATGGAGAACAATCCGAATGGGACGCAGTCCGTCGGCAACAAGATGCTGACGGACATCAACGGCAGCACCGCGAAGCTCAACAATGGCTCCCTGGGGACGGCCCAGAACCCGGCCACGGCCGTGGACATCCATGCCGGCAACACGATGACCCACGCACCCCGGCTCGAGTTCGACAAGGTGGCCCTGGGCAATGACCTCGGTGCGCTGCGGCCGAATGACAAGGCGGGCCAGGGCAAGGTGATCGAGAAACACCAGCAGATGGCGTTCATGAAGCAAGGCGAGGCCTACCGCGCCGGTGGCCAGCCGGGTCCTGGCCGGGCGAGCACCGTGACCTACAACGCCAATGAAGCCACCTCCCCCCAGGGCCGCGCCAACAGCATGGGGCATGAGATGGTTCACGCCCATCGCGCGTCCAATGGCATGCAGGTGGGGACGGTGGAGCACGGCAATCTCAAGCACCACCCCGCCTTCCAGGACGCCGAAACGGCGAAACCCGGAGGCGCCCAACAACTCAAGGCGGACGTCAACTTCCACGCCCAGCTCAAGGAGGAGTTCGAGACGGTGGGCCTCCAGCCCACCCCGGGCCGTCCCAATGCACCGACGGAGAACAAGATCCGCCAGCAGCTCGGGATGCCGCAGCGTACGGACTACTCGGGCCATACCCCCGCGACGTCCGCGTACGACCTGAAGGAAATGAAGCAGCCGCCCGATACCCGCACCGCCTGGCAGAAGGTCAGTGGCAAGCCCATCCCCGGAGCGGAACAACGGGCCCAGGACGTCCAGCAGATCGTCGACCACCTGGAGAAGTGACCCAAGGGGCGGCGCGGGCCCCTCCCGCGCGCTCGTGCGCTGAGACTTTCCCCCCACTGTTTCTCAGTGGGTGAGGCCGTACACCGCCTGAAAGGAATTGCGGCCGGCACGTATCTTTTGTCACGCTTTGGCGTTAATAATGTCACATGACCGTCAAACGGCGGAACAGCAGCCCTCCCCTCTCGACGACCTCGACGGCACGTAGCGCGCCGACCTCGCCGACTTCTCCCACCAAAGCCTCGGCGCCCACGCAGAGCACCAGCGCCCCGGCCCCCGCGGCCCCGCCCCCGGTCACGGATTCGCTCGCTCCGGCCGCGAAGCAGGGGAGCGTCAACCTGACGGGCACCCCCGCGCGCCCTGCTCCCGCGGCGCCTCCCTGCCCCGGGCTCCCCTGTACGGCCAGCGTCCCAGCAACGCGGGCGCATCAACTGCCCGTGAGCAAGTCCATGAGCAGATCAAGAACGGCGAGGTGTCGCTCAAGCCGGCGGACCACGGTGTCGTGCATCCGGACCTGCCGGGCATCCGCACCCGCCGGAATCCATTCGCGCAGCCGCAGGAGTTCGCCGACTTCACGCGTGACGCCCGGGCCTCCACGCACCGGCTGATGGAGGTTCCCACCGGCCAGGAGATGCTGACGGACATCAACAACAAGACCGAGCAGCTCAACCCCGGCGCCACGGGAACGCCTCAGAAGCCGCTGACGGCCGTGGACATCCACTCCGGCAACAAGATGACCCATAACCCCCGGGTCTCGGCATTCGCCTCCGATGCGGACAAGCTCGCGGAGTCCAGGCCCGCGTACCGCTTCGATGGCAAGCCGGGCACGGGCGCGGCCAGCACCGTCAAATACAATCCGAATGGCGGCAAGATCGATTCCACGGACGTGGCGCTGCGTCCCGGGGACTTCCGCGCCAACAGTCTGGGGCATGAGATGGTTCACGCCCATCGCGCGGCCCATGGCGTCCAGGTCGCCCCGCTGGAAGCCAGCAAGCATGCCCAGCACCCCGCACTCAAGCCCTTCGAGCCCGACACCCCAGGGGGGGTGAACTACCCCAAGGAGATCATCAACCAGCACGCCCTCCTCAAGGAGGAGTTCGAGACGGTGGGCCTGCAGCGCACTCCGGGCAATCCCGATGCTCCGACGGAGAACAAGATCCGCAAGGAGCTCGGGATGCCCCCGCGCAAGGACTACTCGGGTGCGGTTCCCGGGGCGCCAATCACCAGGAGCTGCTGGAGGTCAACAAGCACGTCAAGAACGGCCTCTGACGCGGCTCACACAGAAAGAGCCGCCGGTCGCCGAGATCGTCAACCACCTGGAGAAGTGACTCATGATCAAAGTCAACCGGCCGAACGTCAGCCCCCTCCCCTCGACGACCTCGACGGCACGCAGCGCGCCGACCTCGCCGACTTCTCCCACCAAAGCCTCGGCGCCCACGCAGAGCACCAGCGCCCCGGCCCCCACGGCCCCGCCCCCGGTCTCGGATTCGCTCGCTCCGGCCGCGAAACAGGGGAGCGTCAACCTGACGGGCACCCCCGCGCGCCCTGCTCCCGCGGCGCCTCCCCTGCCCCGGGCTCCCCTGTACGGCCAGCGTCCCCGCGCTCCGAGCCCGGACGAACTCAGCCAGGGCAAGGCGTCGCTCAAGAAGACCGACCACGGCATGGTGCATCCGGACCTGCCGGGCATCCGCACCCGCCGGGACAACCTGCCGGCCCATGAGTTCGCGGATCACACGCGCGACTCCCGGGCCTCCATCCACACGCTGATGGAGAACAATCCGAATGGGACGCAGTCCGTCGGCAACAAGATGCTGACGGACATCAACGACAGCACCCCGCGACTCAACAATGGCTCCCTGGGGACGGCCCAGAAACCGACCACGGCCGTGGACATCCATGCCGGCAACACGATGACCCATGCGCCCCGGCACGGCGAGTTCGACCGGGTGGCCATCGGCAACGATCTGGCCGCGCTGCGCCCGGGTGACCAGGAGGGCCAGGCCAAGGTGATTGAGAAGCACCAGCAGAAGGCGCTCCTCGAAACAAACTCGGCCTACCGTGCCAGTGGTCACGCGGGCGAGGGCCGGGCCAGCAAGGTGACCTACAACGCCAATGAAGCCAGCTCCCCCCAGAATCGCGCCAACAGCATGGGGCATGAGATGGTTCACGCCCATCGCGCCGCCAATGGCATGCAGGTGGGAACGGTGCAGCAAAGCAATCTCCAGCACCACCCCGCCTTCGAAGCAGCCAACAAGGTGGAAGCCGGAGGCGGCCAACTGCTCAAGGACAACATCAACTTCCACGCCCGGCTCAAGGAAGAGTTCGAGACGGTGGGGATGCAACCGACCCCGGGCCGTCCCAATGCGCCGTCGGAGAACAAGATCCGCCAGCAGCTCGGGATGCCGCAGCGCACGAACTACTCGGGCCATACCCCCGCGACGGCCGCGGAGGGACTGCAAGACATGAAGGAGGTGCCCGATACCCGCACCGCCTGGCAGAAGGTCAAAGGCGCGCCCATCCCCGGAGCGGAACAACGGGCCCAGGACGTCCAGCAGCTCGTCGACCACCTGGAGAAGTGACCGGGGGCGGGCCACTCCCCCGCCTCATGCCGGCCGCTGGAACACGAGCGACACGTTCGTCCCTCCGAAGCCGAACGAGTTGCTCATCACCGCCTCCACCCGTTCTCGCGCGCGCGCTGGGGGATGCAGTCGAGGGTGATTCGGGGATCCTGCTTCTCGAGGTTGATGGTGGGAGGCAGCACCCCGCGCTGGAGCGCCAGCACGCTGATGACGGCCTCGGCCGCGCCAGCCGCGCCGTTCATGTGCCCCGTCATGGACTTGGTGGAGGAGACGGCGACCCGCGAGGCCGCCTCGCCAAACACCTGGGCGATGCCCTCCATCTCCAGCGCGTCGCCGACGTCCGTGGACGTGCCATGGGCGTTGATGTAGCCGATGTCCGAGGGCTCGAGCCGCGCGTCCGCCAGGGCCAGCCGCATGCTGCGCTGGGCGCCCTCGTGGCCGGGCGCGGGTGCGTCACGTGGTACGCGTCCGAGCTGGCGCCATAGCCGGACAGCTCCGCGTACACCTTCGCGCCGCGTGAGCGGGCGTGCTCCCACGTCTCCAGCACCAGCATCCCGGCGCCCTCGGCCACCACGAAGCCGTCGCGATCCACGTCGAAGGGCCGGCTGGCGCGCTCGGGGGCGTCATTGCGCGTGGACACCGCCTTCATCGCCGCGAAGCCGCCCACGCCCAGAACCGTAATGGGCGCCTCGGCACCACCGACCACGGCCGCATCGTAGTCGCCGCGCTGGATGCCCCGGAGGGCCTCGCCCAGGGCGTGGGCGCTGGTGGCGCACGCGGAGTTGGTGGACCAGCTCGGGCCCTTGATGCCATGGCGCAGCGAGATGTGGCCCGGCGCCATGTTGATGATCATCTGCAGGATGAAGAAGGGGCTGATGCGGTCCGCCCCCTTCTCCAGCACCCGCCGGTACGTCTCCTCCAGGCTGCCGATGCCGCCAATGCCCGAGCCGACGAGCACCGCCACCCGCTCGGCGTTCTGGGGGGTGATGACCAGTCCCGAGTCCTTCATCGCCATGTCCGCGGCGCTCACCGCGAACTGACAGAACCGGTCCATCCGCCGCAGCTCCCGCCGATCGATGAAGTCCTCGGCACGGAAGTCCTTCACCTCTCCGGCGATGCGGCAGTCCAGTCCGCTCGCGTCGAAGAGCGTGATGGGCCCCACGCCGCTCTGGCCTCGCACGAGCGCCTCCCAGCTCTTCTCCACGCCCGTGCCGCAGGGGCTGATGAGCCCCAGCCCGGTCACCACCACGCGTCGCTTCTCCATCTGGACCACCCTCCTCTGGCTCGGGCCCGCCCGGTGCACCCCCGGGCGAGCGGCCTGGGACGGGGATAGTATAATGGTCATAATCTCATTGGCCAGTCCTGAAGTTGCCAGAGTGGCTTGCATTCGATGATGATCGCCATTCCATGAGATACGGACCCGAGCACAAGCAGTCGACGCACATGCGCATCCTCGCGGCCGCGGAGTCGCTCTTCCGCAAGCACGGCTTCGAGGGGGCGAGCGTGGAGCGGGTCATGCGCACCGCGGGCCTGACGGTGGGGGGCTTCTACGCGCACTTCGCCACGAAGGAGGCGCTGGTCGTGGAGAGCCTGCGGGCCTTCCTCCAGCAGCGCCGGGCGCGGTGGGGCGCGGGGCTCGAGGAGCTGCAGGGCCAGGAGTGGCTGGGCCACTTCGTGCGCCGCTACCTCAACCAGCAGCTCCGGGATGACCCGACGACGGCCTGCATCATGCCGTCCGTCCTGTCGGACCTCACGCGCGCCTCTCCCGAGGTGCAGGCCATGCTCGCCGAGGAACTCGACGCGCTGGCGCGCGACGCCCAGGCGCACCTGGAGGACGAGCCGGGCAGGACGGCGCGCCAGAAGGCGTTGGCGACGATCGTGGTGTGCTTCGGGGCCATGACGCTGGCGCGAGCCACGGCCTCGCAGCCGCTGTCGGACGAGCTGCTCGCGGCCGCGCGGGCCCTCCTGTTGAACCAAGGGGATGAGCCGCCCGCCTCCCCTTCCCCGTCCGGACCCAAGCGGCGTTCCTAGGACACCGACCAGTTTGATAGAAACCTCAATGATTCCAGCCCTTTGCAATGCCACGCAAATTGATGGCGTCGCGCCAAGTAGCTGTTTTCCTTGAGGGAAAGCCCATCAAACCATTCGGTGTTCTAGCACTACCTGAAGCCCATCAGGCGGCCACGTGGCGGCCGTCCAGGGCGGTTCCACCTCCGGTGGGTTCAGCTCCCGGTGCCCGACAGGCGTTCGAGCACCTCCCACGCGCGGGCCCAGCCCGGGCCTTCTCGCAACGCATTCGTAGGCCCAGGCCGTGAGCAGGGCGCGGGGCACGTCCTGGCGAGACAGGCCGGCCGCTACGCGGAGGATGACCTCGGCGCCCTGGTCCTCCGGCGGGGACCGGGCGAGATCGATCGCGTCCTCCCAGCGTCCCTCGTCGATGAGCAGGCTGATGTCCTCGGTGACTGCTGCTGGTAGCTGCCTCCAGAGTTCAGCGCGCGGCTCGTTCTCATACCGGGCGAACACGCGGTTTCTGACGGCCTCGCGCAGGATGTCGGGAGGCACTTGCCGCCAGAAGGATGCCGCGCGGATATGGTTCATCCGGTCCCGCACCCCGTCCCAGGCGCGGAAGAAGGCGCGCCAGTGCTCCGCCTGGAAATAGGCGAAGGCCGTCGGCCTGTTGAACAGGACTCCCAAGAAGCGGGCAATGAGCGTGTCCATGGCCTCGACGGGCAACGCTCTCCACAGGGCTGGCGACCAGGAGTGCTCCGGCCAGAAGAGTTGGGGCATCTCCTCCCGCTCCGGTCCGAGCGAGTCGAGCCACACCTCCCATATCGCTCGGGCCATTGCGTCCCAGCTTGCATCTCGGCGCTCGACGTACCCGGGCATCAGCCGCAGCACCCGCAGGACATCCAACTCGTGCAGGTGCTTCCATGTGAGCAGGCCCGTTTGGAATTGCTGGAGGAGCCACTCCGGAATCTGGAGTTCGCTGATGGGTGCGAAGCTCGTGCGAATCGGACCGAGCCTCTGGAGCAGGCGGCCACCGAGTTCGAGCGCCCCGAGTTGCCGTGGCTCCGACAAACCATCACCATCCACTCCGACGCGCGTGATTTCTCCCAGCAGGTTCTGGAGGCACTGCGGGGGCGTGTCTCCACGCCATGGGACCACCTGGGAGGCGCTCGCGGGGAGCTGCGCCCCGAGCGATTCCGAAAGCGCGAAGGCGGCGAGGTACCATGTCCCTCGCTCCAGCAGGGGCCATTGCCGGCACCGCGAGGGTTCGTAGCCGATACGGGGAACGGGGTACTTGTCCCAGCGATTGACGAGCAAGGGGAGCTGTTGGTGGAGCATTTCCAACCGCAGCGATTCGGGCACCTCTCCGCCTTCGAGGAGCGTGACACCCAGCGCGCGAAAAGCGCCCTCGAGCGCCGCGACCCACTCCGGCCTCCGGGGCGCGGGGGCGTTCAGCAGTTTCCGGATGGGGGCGTAGTCACCCTCATGGCAGCGGGCCACGAGGTGCTCCAGCACGATGGCCGCACCATGCTGATGCAGCAGCACGGTTCCCCAGGCGGCCGGGTCTTCGTCCAGCAACAGGTTGCCCGCCTTCTCGATGAGCGCGACGAGGAACCACCGGGGGCGCAGCGTGAAGTGCAGGGGCGTCTCCACCCGGAGCAGCTTCAAGTCCTTCAGCAACTGCACCGTGCGAAACACATTGGGCGGCAGCTCGCTCGCGGCCCGCTTCAACTCCTCGGCGGCATTCGGCTTCAAGCTGCCCCGTGAGAGCAGGGCCTCCACCCAGTGCAGGTCCGTCGCATCCGGGCGCGCGTCCGCTAGGGAGTACCACTCATCCAGGGTCCTCGGGGCCATCCAGTCGCGAGAACTCCGCATGAGAAGTCCGCGAGCCAGATGCAGCAAGCCCTCCCAGAGTTTGTCACGCTGGACCTTGTTCAGGGACTCCGCGCGCCGCAGGCGCATCCGCAGGAAGAGCCGGGCCAGCCCGGGGAGATCCGTGGCCTGTTCCAGCGGGCCTTTCGCGCGCGCGGAGCGCCGTCCACCAAACTCGGCGAACAGGCCGACGAACCCCAGCGCCGCGCCAAATCCGTCCATCAATCCCAGAGCGAGCGGGGTTTCCCGCAGCCAGCGCAGGCATGCCTCGGGGTTGAAGCCATTCTCACCCGGGAGCCGCTCCGCGGCCCAATGCACCAGCGACCCCAGCCAGGACTCCATGGGCTCGGGCACCGCCAGGGCCAGCGGGAAGTGATGGGCGGGCCGGGAAACACGGCCATCCTCCCGGGATCGCTCGGTGGCGTGGGAGCCAGCTCGTCCGCGGCGATGCAGATGGCGAGGTTGGTCGGAGGCTCCAGCGGCGGAGGCGCCGTGTGGGCCGAGCGCGTCAACTCGACGAAGACCGCTCCGCGCGGTGGAAGTTGCCGCTCGGCCTCAGCCCAGGTCTCCGCGGTGATGAATGTGGCGAGCCCGCGTGCTTCGAGCCACCTACCCACGAGACTGCGGCCCGAGCCACTCGGGGCCCGCCACCAGCGCGGCCGGTCCGCGGGTCCATGGCCTCCGCCGGAATCCCGGGGGAAGGGGCTCGCGCCTCAAGTCGAACGGCGCATCCAGGTCCCACAGCGTGATGCGCACCTCGGAGAGCCGTGTGGGCTCGCGGGCACCTCCTCTCAGGTGTTCCTCGAGGTCCTCCAGTGTCAGCTCCAGCACCTCGGCCAGGGCTTTCCGCGCCGCCGGCCGAGAATCGAGCCACTCCGCCCGGCCCTCCTTGTCGAGCCGTCCCAGGTAGATGGCCAGGGAGGCCCCATCGAGGTCTTTGCCCTTGGGCCAATGACGGGACTTCAGCATCCGGCGCGCCACCTCACGGTCCGAATCTGGCGTCATCCCCAGCTCTTTCACCCGCTCGCGGAGCCAACCCATGCACCGCAATCTATCCAATTGCAGTGCAATTGCAGCGTCCGTGGACGCGGCCGGTGCCTCCGCGGATATTGCTCTCGCATCCACGGGAGGTTCACATGACCGTCAACGTCCGTCGCAGACGTCTCCGCCGATCCCAGGACTGGCGCAGCCTCGCTGGCTCCGGGAACTGCCGCCGGAGTTCCAGCACATCCTTCGTGAGGTCTACGACGCCCTCGAAAACGACGCCCGGGCCCTGCCCGCCATGGGCATCCGCACGCTGATTGACCAGTTCGCCACGAGTGTCGTGGGGGACCTCGGGCCCTTCGCGCGAAAGCTGGAGGCGCTCCAGATCGGGGGCATCCTCGGGGCGGAGGACCGGAAGCGGCTGGCTGTCGTTATCGACGCGGGGAGCGCCGCCGCCCACCGGGGGCTCCGCCCCACGCCGGGAGCCCTGCGCCACATGATGGAGAGCGTCGAGCACCTGCTCTGGGGGCAGTTCGCCTGCCGCGCCTCTACCCGGGAGCTTCGCAGGGCCATCCCTCGACGGAGGCGATCTCGGCCGCGTCGAAACTCCACCCCATGAGCCTCCTCGAAGGAAGGCGGAAGCTCACTAGAACCCCCGCGAGGCCGGTACTGGGCGCGGGCCCACACGTCGGACGAGTAGTCGCCCCCGGTGGAGCCCACATCCATGTTCGCCACGGTCCGCACGTCGTCGGTCCCCATGTTGTACGCGGCCACCGCGCCACGAAGCTGCTCGGCGGGGCTCCAGTCCGGGTGCTCGCTCTGGATGGTCCGCAGGTTGTCGCGCAGCAGCCCGGCGGCGGCGGCGACGTGCTCCCGGCTGTAGGGCCCACCCCGGACGAGTTCGGGGTTGTGCTTGGCGTCGATCTGCATCAGCCCGTAGCCGTTGGGATCGTACTTCGCGGTGCCATCCGGGTTCAGGGCATTGCCGCCACGAGACTCGCGGCTGGCGATCGCGGCCAGCAGCGCGGGAGGCAGACCGTACTCGTTGCCCACCTGCTGGAAGGTGTCCTGGAAGCGCTCCATGCGCGCGCGGTCGCTCTCCGCCATCTGGTGGGAGCCCTCGACGCCCTCGGGCACGCGATCCTGCCCTGCCGTGCGAGGCGAGGCCCCGCGCGTCTGGAGCTGGCCCAGGATGGCATTGTCCCCGGCGGTGGCGGCGGCCTCCGTGGTGGGAGCGAGCTCGGTGGGCGCCAGCTCCGTGGGAGCGAGCTCCTCGGGGCTGGCGTTCGCGAACGCGTCCTGCCCGCTGGGGCGCACCGGGTTGCCGCCGGAGAACGTCACGCCCTGACCGCTGAAGCGGTAGTCGTGGCGGGCGCCCTCGGCCGTCGACGCCACCAGCTGATTGCCGTCCCGGTGCAGGGTGAGCTCGCCGCCCCCGTTCGGATCGATGGCCCGGTAGCTGCCGTCCGAGTTGCGCCCCGTGACGGTCAGCCAGTGGTCCGGTTTGTCGGTGTTGGTGGTGCGGTAGTTCACGCCCACCAGCACGGGACGTCCGGCGTCGAGCTGCTGATCGATGCCGTCGGGCGTGAGGCCGCCCCGGACACGCGTGGAGGTGATGGGCGGCTGGGTGTTGGCGGCTCCGCCCACGCGGGTGAAGTCCACGCTGTTGCCGCTGTAGCCGCCGGAGCGGTCCAGGTAGGAATCCATCTGCGTGGGCGTGATGGTCTGGCCGCTCAGGGCGCTGACCGCCATGGCGCTGGCGGTGATGGCGCAGCCCTGTTGCTGGATGCTGTCGCGGCTGCGCGTGCCCACCTCGCCCGTCCCACCCAGCCGGGAGCCCGCCCAGTCCGTGTCCCCCTGGCTGAAGCGCGGCACGCCATCGCGGCTCGCGTAGGTCTTGCTGGGATTGTTCGGATCGCTCCAGGTCCGCTCGGCGCTGGCCGGCGGGGTCTGCTGCGGCCCGGGCGTGAAGGTGTCGGCCCGGTGCTGAGGGCGCGGCGCGGGGATCGGGGCCTGCGCGGGCGGACGCGGAGGCGGTGGCGGAACCCGGGGGCTCGTGGCGGGCGCCCGCTGGCTGGGAATGTCCAACCGGCTCCCCGCGGAGATCTTGTTCGGATCCCGGATGTTGTTGGCGTTGGCCAGGGCGTCCACGGTGGTGCCGTAGCGCCGGGCGATGCTGCTCAACGTGTCACCCGAGCGAATCCGGTAGCTGCTCATGTCCAACCCCTGATGGGGAGGGTTCGCCGCGAGGCACGGAGGGCTCCCATTTCCCATCCGCTGAGACATTCTCGTGAGCGGATGGGCCCGGGTTGCCTGGGGACGTGCTTTTTCTCTTCCGTCGAGACGCTTTTCTCCCAGCGGGCGAGTCCGCCGCGCCGCGGCGGGGCACTACATGTTGCGCCGATACTGCCCGCCCACCTCGTACAGCGTGCGGGAGATCTGCCCGAGCGTGCAGACCTTACAGGCGTCCATCAGCGCGGTGAAGATGTTGCCATTGTCGAGCGCGGCGCGCCGCACGGCCTCGAGCGCCTGGGGAGCGGACTGCTCGTTGCGCTTGCGGAAGGCATCGCGCGAGGCGATGGCGTAGTCCTTCTCCTCGCGGTTGGCGCGGATGACCTCGGGCGGCTGCACGGTGGGCGAGCCCTTGGGATCCAGGAAGGTGTTCACGCCGATGATGGGCAGCGTGCCGTCGTGCTTGAGGGTCTCGTAGTAGAGCGACTCCTCCTGGATCTTCGAGCGCTGGTACATGCGCTCCATCGCCCCGAGCACCCCGCCCCGCTCGGAGATGGAGCGGAACTCGGTGAGCACGGCGGCCTCCACCAGTCCGTCAGCTCCTCGATGATGAAGGAGCCCTGGTTGGGGTTCTCGTTCTTGGACAGACCGAATTCCTTGTTGATGACGAGCTGGATGGCGAGCGCGCGCCGCACGCTCTCCTCGGTGGGCGTGGTGATGGCCTCGTCGTAGGCGTTGGTGTGCAAGGAATTGCAGTTGTCGTTGAGCGCGAGCAGGGCCTGCAACGTGGTGCGGATGTCGTTGAAGGCGATCTCCTGGGCGTGGAGGCTCCGGCCGGACGTCTGGATGTGGTACTTGAGCTTCTGCGAGCGGTCATTGCCGCCGTACTTGTCGCGCATCGCCTTGGCCCAGATGCGTCGGGCCACGCGCCCGAGCACCGAGTACTCGGGATCCATGCCGTTGGAGAAGAAGAACGACAGGTTGGGCGCGAAGTCGTCGATGTGCATCCCGCGCGACAGGTAGTACTCGACGAAGGTGAAGCCGTTGGCCAGCGTGAAGGCGAGCTGGGAGATGGGGTTCGCCCCGGCCTCGGCGATGTGGTAGCCGGAGATGGACACCGAGTAGAAGTTCCGCACCTTCTTGTCGATGAAGTACTGCTGGATGTCGCCCATGAGCCGCAGGGCGAACTCCGTCGAGAAGATGCAGGTGTTCTGCGCCTGGTCCTCCTTGAGGATGTCGGCCTGCACGGTGCCGCGCACGGACTGGAGCGTGGAGGCACGGATGCGCTCGTACACGTCGCGCGGCAGCACCTCGTCACCCGACACGCCGAGCAGGAGCAGGCCGAGTCCGTCGTTGCCCTGGGGCAGCTCGCCCTGATAGCGGGGCCGGGGCAGACCGCGCTCCTGGTAGAGCGCGTCGATCTTCTTGTCGATCTCCCCCACCAGACCCTGGGCGCGGATCCACTTCTCGCACTGCTGGTCCACCGCGGCGTTGAGGAAGAACCCGAGCAGCATGGGCGCCGGGCCGTTGATGGTCATGGACACGGACGTGGACGGGTCCGCCAGATCGAAGCCCGAGTAGAGCTTCTTGGCGTCGTCCACGTTGGCGATCGACACGCCCGAGTTGCCCACCTTGCCGTAGATGTCCGGCCGGTGATCCGGGTCCTCGCCGTAGAGCGTGACGGAGTCGAACGCCGTGGACAGACGCTTGGCGGGCAGCCCACGCGAGACGTAGTGGAAGCGCTTGTTGGTGCGCTCGGGGCCGCCCTCGCCGGCGAACATGCGCGCCGGGTCCTCGTTCTCGCGCTTGAGGGGGAAGACGCCCGCGGTGAACGGGAAGGCGCCCGGGGCGTTCTCGCGCAGGAGCCACGTGAGGATGTCGCCCCAGTCCTCGTAGCGCGGCAGCGCGATCTTCGGGATGCGCAGGTGCGAGAGCGACTCGGTGAAGAGATCCAGCTCGATGACCTTGTCGCGCACCTGGAACTGGTACTTGGACGCCGCGTAGCGGCGCTTCGTCGCGGGCCACTCGCCGAGCAGCCGCCGGCAGTCCGCGTGCAGGCGCGACTCCAGATCGCGGTACAGCTCCACCAGCTCGCCCAGGTAGGCCGGCTCCCCTTCCACGCGCTCGGTGACGTGCACCACGTCCGAGGTGTCCTTGGGCTCGACGATCTCCAGGTGCTTCTTGCCCACGTTGGCGCGCAGCGCCTCGATGGTGCCGTGCAACTGGTACATCCGCCGGGCGATCGCCGCCTGCGAGCGGACGAACCGATCATACGACTCGCACGTCTCGACGATCTCCGCGAGGTAGCGGGTGCGCTCGGGGGGATGATCCACTTCTTCTCGCTCATGCCCGGGGTGAGCTGGAAGCCCGACTGGAGCGGAGCCCCGGTGCGCTTGGTGATGGTGTCGACGATGGCCCGGTAGAGCTGGTTCATGCCCGGGTCGTTGAACTGCGAGGCGATGGTGCCGTAGACGGGCAAGGCCTCGTCGGGCGTGGAGAAGGCGTTGTGGTTGCGCTTCCACTGCTTGCGCACGTCGCGCAGCGCGTCGAGCGAGCCGCGCTTGTCGAACTTGTTGATGGCGATGACGTCGGCGAAGTCGAGCATGTCGATCTTCTCGAGCTGCGTCGCGGCGCCATACTCGGCCGTCATCACGTAGAGCGACACGTCCGAGTGCTCGGTGATCTCCGTGTCGGACTGGCCGATGCCCGAGGTCTCCACCACGATGAGATCGAACCCGGCGGCCTTGCAGATCTCAATCGAGTCGCCCACGTGCTTGGACAGGGCGAGGTTGCTCTGGCGGGTGGCCATCGAGCGCATGTACACGCGCGGATGGTCGATGGCGTTCATGCGGATGCGATCGCCGAGCAGCGCGCCGCCGGACTTGCGCTTGGACGGATCCACGGAGAGCACCGCGAGCGTCTTGTCCGGGAAGTCGGCGAGGAAGCGCCGGACGAGCTCGTCGACGAGGCTCGACTTGCCCGCGCCGCCGGTGCCGGTGATGCCGAGCACGGGGACGCGAGGGCCCTTCTCGACGAGCTGGGCGAGCGCCGCCCGAAGCTCCTCGCCCACGGTGGGGAAGTTCTCCGCGATGGTGATGAGCGAGGCGAGCTTCGCGGGCTCGCGCGAGGGCGGCGACTCGAGCAGGGGCTTGAAGTCCGCGGAGCGCTTCTCGAAGTCACACTGGGAGATGAGGTCGTCGATCATCCCCTGCAGGCCCATGGCGCGGCCGTCGTCCGGCGAGTAGATGCGCGCCACGCCGTAGCGGTGGAGCTCCTCGATCTCCGCCGGGAGGATGGTGCCGCCTCCGCCGCCGAACACCTTGATGTTCGCGCCGCGCTCGCGCAGCAGATCGATCATGTACTTGAAGAACTCGACGTGCCCGCCCTGGTAGGAGGTGATGGCGATGCCCTGGGCATCCTCCTGGATGGCGCAGTCGACGATCTCCGCCACCGAGCGGTTGTGGCCCAGGTGGATGATCTCCGCGCCGGAAGCCTGCATGAGGCGGCGCATCACGTTGATGGCCGCGTCGTGGCCGTCGAAGAGCGAAGCCGCCGTCACGATCCGCACGTGGAAACGTGGCTTGTAGGGGCTGGGAACGGGGTTCAGTTGGACGTTTCTCACGCTCGTACACTTAGAGCGCGCCCAAGGCCGGAGCAAGCGATTGAACCTGCTGGCTCGGCTCCGACGCGGCCCGTCATGCGGGCGGTTTCGGCAGGAAACAATCCAACACGCGCAGTGCGGCGGATGTCGGGGTGACAAGTCCCTCGCGCACCTCGGTCTCCAGGTTGGGGATGAGGGCGGCCACCTCGGGGTGCGCCCGCAGGGCCGCTCGCAGTCCGTCCTGGATCATCGCCCACATCCAGTCCACCTGCTGGGCCGCCGGCGGCGCGCGAGTTCCCCGGACGCCGAGCGTGTGCCGAGGTGCGTCTCGAGGGAGGACCACAGCGCGGCGATGCCCGTGCCCTCCAGGGCGCTGCACGTGAGGACCTCGGGCTCGGCGCCCGCGCGCATGAGGTGCAGGGCGGCGCGGTACTGGGCCTGGGCCCGCGTGGCCCGGGGTGCGTTGTCCCCATCCGCCTTGTTGATGGCGACCATGTCCGCCATTTCCAGGATGCCGCGTTTGATGCCCTGCAACTCGTCGCCCGCCCCGGCGAGCATGAGCACCGGTAGAAGTCCACCAGGTCCGTGACGACCGTCTCCGACTGCCCCACCCCCACCGTCTCCACCAGCACCACGTCGAAGCCGGCGGCCTCGCACAGGAGCAACGTCTCGCGCGTCTTGCGCGCCACGCCTCCCAGGGTGCCACTCGAGGGGCTGGGGCGGATATAGGCCGAGGGCTCGCGTGACAGGCGGGCCATGCGCGTCTTGTCGCCCAGGATGCTGCCGCCGGTGATGGTGCTGGACGGATCGATGGCGAGCACCGCGACGCGCCTTCCCTCCCCCACCAGGTGCATGCCCAGGGCGTCGATGAACGTGCTCTTGCCCACGCCCGGCACGCCGCTGATGCCCACGCGCCGGCTGCCTCCCGTGTGGGGCAGCAGCCGCGCGAGCACCTCCTGCGCGAGCGCCGCATGACGCGGGTGCTCGCTCTCCACCAGGGTGATGGCGCGGGCGAGCAGGGCGCGGTCACCCGAGCGCACGCCCTCCACGTAGGTGTCCGCCGAGAGGGGCTTCACTCCTCCCCCAGCGAGGCAGTGAGCTTGTCGAGCAGCTCGATGGCCGCCTTGGCGATGACGGTACCGGGGCCGAAGATGGCCGAGGCCCCCGCGGCGCGCAGCGCGTCGTAGTCCTGCACGGGGATGACGCCGCCCACGACGATCATGATGTCCTCGCGGCCCAGCGCCGCGAGCGCCTGCCGGAGCTGGGGCACGAGCGTGAGGTGGCCCGCGGCGAGCGAGCTGGCGCCCACGATGTGCACGTCGTTCTCCACGGCCTGGCGCGCCGACTCCTCGGGCGTCTGGAACAGGGGCCCGATGTCCACGTCGAAGCCCAGGTCCGCGAACGCCGTGGCGATGACCTTCTGGCCGCGGTCGTGTCCGTCCTGTCCCATCTTCGCGATGAGGATGCGAGGTCGCCGGCCGAAGCGCGCGAGGAAGGCGTCGGCCCGAGCACGCGCCTCGGTGATGCCCTGGGCGTCCTTGCCCGCCTCGCTCGAGTACACGCCCGTCACGCCGCGCACCGTGGCCTCGTAGCGGCCGAAGACCTTCTCGAGCGCGTCACTGATTTCCCCCACCGTGGCCTTGGCCCGCGCCGCGTCGATGGCGAGCGCGAGCAGGTTGCCCTCGTTGCGCCGGCCCGCCTCGGTGAGCGCGTCGAGCCGCCGGCGCACCTCGTCCGCGTCGCGTTCCGCGCGCAGCTCGCGCAGCCGGGCGATCTGCGCCTCGCGCACCGCCGAGTTGTCCACCTTGAGGATTTCGATCTTGTCCTCGTGCTCGGGCGGGTACTTGTTCACGCCGATGATGGCCTGCCGGCCCGAGTCGATGCGGGCCTGGGTGCGCGCCGCCGCCTCCTCGATGCGCAGCTTGGGCAGCCCGTTCTCGAGCGCCTTGGTCATGCCGCCCTGCGCCTCGACCTCCTGGATATGGGCCCACGCCTTCTGGGCGAGCTCATGGGTGAGGCGCTCCACGTAGTAGCTGCCGCCCCACGGATCGATGACGCGCGTGGTGCCGCTCTCGAGCTGGAGGTAGAGCTGGGTGTTGCGCGCGATGCGAGCGCTGAAGTCGGTGGGCAGCGCGATCGCCTCGTCGAGCGAGTTGGTGTGCAGGCTCTGGGTGTGGCCCTGGGTGGCGGCCATGGCCTCCACGCACGTGCGCACCACGTTGTTGAACACGTCCTGGGCGGTGAGGCTCCAGCCGGACGTCTGACAGTGCGTGCGCAGCGCGAGGCTCTTGTCGCTCCTGGGCGAGAAGCCCTTGATGAGCTTGGCCCAGAGCATCCGGGCCGCGCGCATCTTGGCCACCTCCATGAAGAAGTTCATGCCGATGGCCCAGAAGAACGACAACCGGGGCGCGAACGCGTCCACGCTCAGGCCCGCCGCGAGCCCCGCGCGCACGTACTCCACGCCGTCCGCCAGCGTGTAGCCGAGCTCCAGGTCCTGCGTCGCCCCCGCCTCCTGCATGTGGTAGCCGCTGATGCTGATGCTGTTGAAGCGCGGCATCCGCTCCGCGGTGAAGCGGAAGATGTCGCCGATGATGCGCATCGACGGGCCCGGCGGGTAGATGTACGTGTTGCGGACCATGAACTCCTTGAGGATGTCGTTCTGGATGGTCCCGCTGAGCTGCTCGGGCTTCACCCCCTGCTCCTCGGCCGCCACCACGTAGAGCGCGAGCACCGGGAGCACCGCCCCGTTCATCGTCATCGACACGCTCATCTGATCGAGCGGGATGCGATCGAACAGGATGCGCATGTCCTTGATGGAGTCGATGGCCACGCCCGCCATGCCCACGTCGCCCGCCACGCGCGGATGGTCGCTGTCGTAGCCCCGGTGCGTGGCCAGGTCGAACGCGATGGACAACCCCTTCTGTCCGGCCGCGAGGTTGCGGCGGTAGAAGGCATTGGAGCCTCGGCCGTGGAGAAGCCGGCGTACTGGCGCACCGTCCACGGCTGCTGCACGTACATGGTGGAGTACGGGCCGCGCACGAAGGGCGGCAGGCCCGGCAGCGAGCCCAGGTGCTCCACGCCCTTCAAATCCTCGGGGGTGAAGACGGGCTTGAGCGGCAGGCCCTCGGGCGTGAGCCAGGGCTCGGCGCCGCGGGTGGCCTCGCGCGCATGCTGGCGCTGGGCCTCGAGCGCGGACGCGGAGGGGCGCGTTTCAGGGGCGTCGAAGTCGATGCCGGAGAAGTCCGGGACATGGGTGCGCATCAGGCCACTCCGAGTTGCTGGTGCAGTGAGGACAGGAGCGCGACCAGGTCCGCCCCCGCGTAGATGAAGAGCTCCACGCCCGCCGCGCGGAACGCGGCCTCGTGATCACCGGGACGGCCCGCGACCGCCACCACCCGGGCGCCTCGGGCCTTGAACGCGGCGCACAGCGCGGGCACCTGATCCGGGTAGAGCGCATCCGGGCCGGAGATGACCGCGAGCGCGGCGCCAGAGCTGGCGAAGAGTTCCGCCGCGGCGGCCGCGTCCGCGAAGCCATGGTGCTCCTGGGCCTCGATGCCGCCGACAGCCAGCGCGTTGACGATCCACGTCGAGCGCGTGGTGTGCTCGGCCACCGTGCCCAGATTGGCCATGAAGGCGCGCGGCCGCACGCCGTGCGAGAGCAGGTACCGGTCACTCGCGTCGCGCAGCGCCTCGAACGTCTCGGCCACCCGCGTGGGGCGCAGCGACGGATTGCCTCGCACGGACGGACGGGCCTCGCGGCGCACGGGCGTCTCGCCCAGGTGGGGGAACTCGCTCACGCCCACGATGGGCAGGCGGCGCGTGCGCACGGCCTTGTCCCGCGCGGCGCGCGTCTCGGCGAGCACCCGCTCCACCTCCCCCGTGGCGAGCGCCCGGGCCATTCCGCCCAGCGCCTCGATGCGCCGCAGCTCCGCCCACGCCGCGCGGGCGAACTCCCCGGTGAGCTGCTCGAGGTAGTAGCTGCCCCCGGCCGGGTCCGCCACGCGGTTGAGGCTCGACTCGTCGCGCAGGATGAGCTGCGTGTTGCGCGCGAGCCGGCGCGCGCCCGCGTCCGGCGTCCCGAGCGCCTCGTCGAAGGGCGAGGTGCTCACGCTGTCCGCGCCACCCACCACGGCGGCGAACGACTCGGCGGTGGCGCGCAGGATGTTCACCCAGGATCTCCTGGGTCTTGGTGGCGCTCGCGGTGCGCGCGTGCAGCACCATGGCCTGCGCCTCGGGCGAGCCCCCCGAGGCGGCGACGACCTTGGACCACAGCAGCCGCGCCGCGCGCAGCTTGGCGATCTCCGGGAAGAACTGGCCCCCGACGGACAGGGCGAACTGGAGGAGCGCGCCGCGTCCTCGGGGGGCACGCCCGCGCGCTCCAGCGTCCGCAGGTACTCCACGCCCGTGGCGATGGCCCACGCCAGCTCGTGCACGGACGTGGCGCCCGCGTCGGCGTAGGGGCGCGTCGAGACGAGCAGCGCGCGCAGACCCGGCTCCTCCTGGCGCAGCGACTGGATGAGCGACACCGCCTCGGCGTCCCACTCCACCCCGCGACTGGAGGCCAGCGCGTCCGTGCGCGCCAGGACACCGAGCGGATCGATCCCGAGGCCGCCGCGAAGCTTCTCGCGCGGGATCCGGCCTTTCGCGCGGCCTGCAACAGCAGGTGCGCGAAGGAGAGCGGCTTCGCCTCCGGCTCGAGGTAGACGGGCGTCCTGTCGAGCGGGACATGGGCGAGCAGCCGCTCCAGGGAGGCCGGATCCGCCACGCGGATGCCCCGCGATTCGCCGAGGCACAACCACACGCCGAGGGCGCCGCGCTCCAGGTCCACGCGGATGGCCTCGGAGGCGAGCGCCACGTCCGGCTCGGAGTATTCCTGGCAGACGAGCCAGCCGCCCTCGGTGAGGCCGAGCGGATGGGTGCCGCGCACGTAGGGGGCGACGCCGGGAGGCTCGGGCGGAGGAGTGCCCGCCGCGTCCTCGGGCGTGTAGAGGGGCCGCAGCGACAGGCCTCCCTCGAGCGATGACTGGAGCGACGTGAAGGGCTTGCCCTTCAGGTCCTTGTCCACGAGCCGGCGCCAGTCGTCCACCGAGGGGGCTGGGAAGTCCGTGGCGATGTGAAGAGGCACTTGCGACATGCGGCGTCCTCGCTGGGTAGACCTCTCCCATAGGCCCAACTTCGCGGCGGGGCAATGGGGCTCTGGGGGCGGCCGAGGGAGCGCGACAACGAGGCCCACCAGCGCGGCATCCGCGGCGTCCCCTTCTTCGTCTTCAACGAGCGCTTCGCCGTGTCGGGGGCCCAGCCGGAGAGCGTGTTCCGTGAAGCGATTCAGCGGGCCGCGACCGGATGAGGGGACGTGCTAGATTCACTCGCGGTCAGGCCGCCCATGGTCGAGAGGAGCGCAACCCGTGTCCCACGAGGATGAACGCCGTCGGCATCAGCGCTACCCCCTGCGGCTGCCCATCACGCTGCACCGGGACGGCGCGCAACTGGCGGCCCACGTCATCAACGCCTCGGAAGGCGGCTGCCTGTTGCTCCTGTCCACCCCCCTGGAGATGGGAGACGTGCTCGAGGCGAGCATTCCCCTGCTGGGCGTTCCCCGGACGACGCTGTACGTGTTGCGCTGCCAGGCAACCCCCGAGGGCGAGTACACCGTCGCGACCCGCTTCGACGAGGACGCGGGAGTGCAAGCCGCCTCCCTGAGCCGGCTGTCCCGGCAGTAGTCGCGCCCCTTCCCCACACGCTCCACGGACCCGGCGTCCCTCCTCCGTTTCCAGAGGGGGACGCGCCGCGCACGTGCGGGTTTTCGCATGCCCAACCTGGGTCAAACCCACCAGATGAGTCACTTGCGACCCAGGGACCGATCTTCCTTCGACTCGTGCACGTTTCCACGTGACGAACAGGTGAATCTCCAGAGAGAAGTAGGCGAAAAACCATTCTTTCTGCCTTGTAGACTTTTGACTTCCATGAAATGCCGGGGTAATTTTTCACACACGCGAATGAGGGCTGGGGGTGAGAAGTGACCCACCCTCAAGAGCCGGATTCCACTTTTTCCTCACGAGGAGAAGGCCCATGAAGCGTGTGTTGGATTACATCGAGAAGAAGAAGCAGGAGCTGTCCCGGTCCTCATTCCTCAGTTTCATCGAGGACTCGTCGATCGAGGCGCGCGAACGCTTCGCCTTCGTGCCGTGTCTGGCGCCCTTCGCGATGGCCTTCATGGATCTCAACAAGTACGTCATCCGGGATGACGGCTCGGAGGATCCGGTTCAGCAGATGATCAACGTGCACAGCCGCGAGGAGGATGAGCACTGGCGGATGTACGTGAAGGACTTGCGCACGCTGAACATGAACACGACGATGGACCTGGGCAGCGTGCTGAAGATGCTCTGGGGCAAGCACTGCCGGCACACGCGGATGCTGGCGTACGAGCTGACGAGCCTGGTGACGCGCCACCCGGATCCGCGCATCCGCTTCCTCATCGTCGAGGCGGTGGAGGGCACCGCCGACGTGGCGTTCGACGCCTTCTGCAAGGCGGCGGAGGACTTCGAGGCGCAGACGGGCAAGAAGCTGCACTACTTCGGCAAGACGCACGACATGATGGAGGCCAACCACACCATCACCAGCGACGCGGTGGAGGAGATGATGACCCGCCACGAGCTGAGCGAGGCGCAGCTCGCGGAGGCCCTGGACGCGGTGGACGAGGTGTACACGCTCTTCCAGGGCATGTTCGACGAGCTGCTCGAGTACGCCCTGTGGACGGGCAACTTCCACCGGGACATGTCGGGCATGGGCAAGTGGGCCGAGGTCTCCTGGTCCACCGCCACGATGTGAGCCCCCGCGGGAGCCCCCGCGCGCCCTACTTCCAGGTCACCGAGTAGGAGCAGGACGGGAAGCCGCTGTTGCGGCACTGCGTGGGGTTCTGGTGCACCAGGGTGGCCGTGGGCTGGAAGCGATGGGCCATGGCCAGGATCACGCCCTGATCGAAGACACACGAGTAGGGCGTGTTCGACTCACAGATGATCTGCTTCTTGCCCGCGACGGGCTTGCACGCGTAGTGGCCAATGCCCTCGCCCATCTGGCCCGTCGACGGGGTGAACAGGGCCACGCCATTCTTGGCGTGGTTCATGTGGTAGACCACATCGATGGAGGCCAGTCCGCTCTCGATGTTCGTCACGGTGGGCGGGAACTTGGCGTTGCGCAGCAGGGCCGCGCTCATCTGGCGGATGACGATGCTGCCGTACTCGTTCTGGATCCGTTCGATCGCCCGCAGGTTGTTGGCGAGCGGGTACCACTTCTCCGGATCGAACAGGATGGAGCCATCCGCGGCCTGGGAGCCGAGCTGCTCATCGAGCATGATCTTGCCCGCGAGCACGGAGAAGGCACCAAAGGCATCGAGAATGTTCTGGATGTTGGCGCCAAGAACCTGGAAGGGCGCGAGGGCATCGTAGTTCTTCATGGGCGGATCACCGGCTGGCAAGGGAGTGAGGGAGCTTGCCCCGGCAGTCCAGCATGAGGAGCCAGAGGCGGCAAGGCTCGCCGTTCGCCCCTCCCCTACTCGGGAGATCACCCCGGGGCCGAGGTTTGGTCGGAGCGGATCTCTACATCCTCACGCGCTCGTCTGGCCGGTCTGGACGCGGCCGGGCATGCGCTCGCCGAGACATTCCACGCCGGGTGCCTACCTTCCGGCACGGACGACCGGACGATGACTCCGCGCACTTCCGGGCATGAGGGGGAACGGGGATGAACGAACTGGGCCGCAAAGCCGTGGAGCTGAAGAACCAGGGGGATCGACTCGGCGCGAAGGCGCTGCATCACCCCTGGCTGGTGCCGCTGGCGCGCATGGGCTACCTGGCCAAGGGCGTGGTGTACGCCGTGGTTGGAGTGCTGGCGCTGCAGGTGGCGTTTGGGCAGGGCGGAGAGATGACGGACACGCGCGGGGCGCTGGCCTCGCTGGCCCGCGGCACGTGGGGTACGGCACTGCTGGCGGTGGTGGCCGTGGGCCTCCTGGGCTACGTGCTGTGGCGGGTGGTGCAGGCGTGGATGGATCCGGATGGCAAGGGCACGGGGACCAAGGGGATCGTGGTCCGGGTGGCCTATGGGGTGAGCGCGGCGATTCACGCCTCGCTGGCGGTGGCGGCCTTCCGGATGGTGCTGGGCCGCGGCGGCGCGGGACAGCATGGAGACCAGAGCATGCAGTCGTGGACGGCGAAGTTGCTGTCGGAGCCGTTCGGCCAGGCGCTCGTGGCGGTGGTGGGGCTGGTGATCGCGAGCATGGGCGTGGTGCAGCTCTACAAGGCGTGGACGGAGAAGTTCCGCCGCAAGCTGAGCCTGCGGGATTTGAATGCCTCGCAGGAGCGCTGGACGATGCGCGTGTGCAAGGGAGGCATCGCTGCCCGGGGAGTGGTGTTCCTGATGATGGGCTTCTTCTTCCTGATCGCGGCGCTGCGCTCCAACCCGAACGAGGCCCGGGGGCTGGATGGGACCCTGGCGACGCTGGCGAGCCAGCCCTATGGGGACGTGTTGTTGACCCTGGCCGCCGCGGGACTCGTGGCCTACGCGGTGTACATGGCCGTCGTCTCCCGCTACCGCAGGTTCCAGGGGCGTGACGCCTGGAGCCTGACGATGTCCCAGCCGCCCTGTATTGGAGCGGCTGGGCCGCGGGCTCTCGTCAGGACGAATCCGCATGAAGCCGCGCTGGGCGAACGTGCTGGTCGTGCTCCTCTCGGGGTGCGCAACAACTCGTGGGATGGGCGGCTCCGGCCCTACCCCATCCCCAGGGGTCCAACCGGCGACAAAAAAGGAACTGCCCTGAACAGGGCGTACCCCGCCTGCCACGAAGGCATGTCGCCCTGGAACACAGTGGGACCCGCCCTGCAAGACGTGGCCCGCCAGGAGAACGGACGCTATCCCCTCTTCGATGGTGACCACGAGGCGTGGCCAGACCCCGCCTATTGCAAGCAGGTCGCAAGCTCCTTCTCGGAATTCCTGGAGCAGGTGCTGCGCACCCGGCGGGGTCTTTACTGGCTGGGTGAGTGAGCACCCCTCCTCTAGTTCGTCTCCGTCGCCGCGCCGAGTGGCTTCACCTGGGGCGCCTCGGGGGAGACGGCGGGCGCGGGCAGTTCCACCGCCAGGGCATCGAGGTCATGGTAGCCCTTGGCGGTCACCTCGCCATTGCGATAGAGCGCCCAGCCCCGCAGCTGTCCCGGTTGGAAGGCGCGCGTCATGTGCCAGAGCTGCGTGCCGCTGTTGGCCGGTACAGGTAGAGCGTCCGCTTCGGGTTCCACGGGTTGGGCAGCGCCACCGCGAGCCCCTCCTCGGAGCCTCCATACGTCTGGCCCCGCCATCGGAAGAAGCGGCGGCCCGGCTCCACCGGCAGCTTCTTCTCCGCCGCCAGCCGCGCCACCAGCGCGTTGTCCTCGGCCCCTCCGAGCACGAACAGATCCTCCCGGCCAGCTCCGCCTCCGTCACCTCGGCGTCTGGTTTGAGCGGCGAGAGCTGCTCCGTGAAGGCATCCGCCACGGTGTCGCGGAACTCGAGCGCCAGGGTGCGTCCGGCCTCCACCCCTCGCGCGGTGCCGTGCACGAAGAGCAGCTGGCTGAAGTCATCCAGGGCGTTGGAGAGCACCTGGAAGTGCTCGCGCGGCACGGGGATGTCGTTGGTGGGGTTGAACACCACGCGCACCGGCCGCTCGGCCACGTGGAAGGTGAAGGACTGCCGGGCCCCCTTCACCTCCACGCGCTCCAGCACCGAGCCCTTGTTCGTCACCAGCTCCACGGCGGTGACGAAGTGGTAGGGCACCCCGCCCTGCTCCACCTCGAGCGTCACGTCATGGCCCTCCCGCGCCTTCGCCACGCTCGCGCGCAGCCGGGGCGCGGGCAGTCCCGCGCGCTCCACCCACTGCGAGACGAAGGGCGTCAAATCCCTCCCCGCCACCTCGGACGCGGTGCGCACGAAGTCCTTCGTGGTGATGTTCTTCTGGGCGTAGCGCTCGTGGACGGTGCGCATCACCTTCGCGAAGGACTCGTTGCCCAGGAGCAGCCGCAACTGGTGCAACAGGAAGGTGCCCTTGATGCGCGGAATGGCATACGTGCCATAGCGGCCGTACGAGGTGCGCGCGGCCACGGGCACCACGTCCTCCTCGCGCGAGGTGAGATAGAGATAGCGCGCGTTGAGCTCCGCCAGGGCATCGCGCCGCGCCTCGAACACCTTGTCCGCCTCGTCCGGCGCATCGTGGAGCTGGTTCCAATAGGCCGCCGTGCCACTCACCAGCCAGTTCTCCCCGTCCGTGGCGGGAAACACCGTGTTGGCCCACAGGCGCTTCTTGTCGAAGCCGAGCGACTCCTGGAGCTTCGTGAGGTCGCGCTTGCTGGCCGGAGCCTTCGTCTCCTTCGCGCGCCGGGCCGCCTTGAGCTTGTCCGCCACGAACACCGGGCTGAAGGTGGTGTAGCCGAGCGTCAGGTGGGGCGTGGCGCCGGGCAGGTCCGCGATCCACCGGCCGCCCACCTTCTTCTCGCGCAGGGTCGTCTTGCCGTAATGCGCGAGGAACATGAGCTGGCGCGCCATCTCCCCGGTGGTGATCTTCCCGTCACACGCATGCGGGCGGTTGATGGGGCTGGAGGCCAGCATGCGGATGGCGTTGTCCAGGTCGATGCCGCCCCGGCCGTGCTGCTCGAAGTACTTCTGGAAGGCGATGTCCCGGTTCCAGGTGTTGAAGGCCGGTCCACCGGAGCATTCAGGGGGTTGGCGATGGACTCCTTGCGCATCTCCAGGTCGCGGTTGTTGTTGTTGGCCCAGATGAAGTCCTTGAGTCCTCCCGGG
Organism: Cystobacter fuscus; assembly: GCA_049060065.1. GTDB lineage: Bacteria > Myxococcota > Myxococcia > Myxococcales > Myxococcaceae > Cystobacter > Cystobacter fuscus_B. The sequence continues at coordinate 3,994,209 of JBMEQP010000002.1, read as the reverse complement.
GTGTCCGCGGCGTGCTTCGCGTCGCCGGTGCGCCACATGCGCGACGTCTTCGTGCCGAGCGTGAAGCAGGCCCCCTCGCCCGTCTTCGTGTCCGCGAGCGTCCAGTCATTGCTGTACAGGCCGTTGTTGCGCTCCTTGAGCAGCCGGGCCACCTCGTCGATGGAGGACGCGTACTGGGCGGCCTTGCGGATGCGGTTGCTCTGCGGCGTGCCGTCGGGATTGAAGGGCGTCTGGCCCACCGTCGTCTCGCCGATGACGATCCCCGCGTCGTTGATGAACCAGTCCGCGCCGCTGTGGATGCCTCCGGGGAACGTCTGCATGATGAAGCGGTGGCCCTTCGTGGGCTGCACGTCCAACATCACGTCCCAGTGCACCCCGGTGTAGCCATTCCACATGAAGATCTGGCCCATGATGAAGTCGCCCCCGCGCGTGGCGGACTTCGTGGCCACGAAGGACGAGCAGTGGTCTCCCTCACCCGCGCGCGCCGTCTCGTCCTCGGCCTTGAGGAAGGTACGGCCCGACAGGGGCGTGGCGCTCACCCGATTGGCGCTCTCGAGCTGGCCCAGGTCCACCGCCGAGTTCAGCGCCGCGATGTCCAGCAGCTCCAGCTCCCGGTTCTTGAACTTCACCCCCGCCCGGTTCACCCCGTCGGCGATCCCGCGCATCTCCTCGAGGTACTCGGGATCGTAGCGGCGCAGGAAGAGCGAGTCGGTGAGCAGCCGTACCTGATTCCATCCATCGACGGCGTCCTGGCGGTTCTTCTGCGTGCCGAGCTTCTCCATGTAGCGCACGATGTCCTCCGCCACGAGCTCGCCGTATTGCTGGCCCCGCTCGTACGGCGCGCCCTCGATGTGGACGTACTTCCACCCGCCGTCGTCGTAGCGGAAGCCCTTGCCCGCCCACCGCACGGACTCCAGGGGGATGTACGCGCCGATGTCGTCCACCTCCTCCAGGCGCACGTCATCGAACCACGCCGAGCCCGTGGCCACGCCGTTGCGGCCCAGGTGCAGCCGCACCCTGTCCGTGGCCTGGGGCGCGAAGAAGAGCACCGAGACGCGGCCCTCCTGCTCCGCCCCCAGCGACGGCGAGCAGTTGGTGAAGGGAAAGCTTGCATGGACACGCACGCTCCGAGCGCCGTGGGGTAGCGCGCCTGGGCATCCGCCCGCACGCCCTGGGTGCGCACCCACGCGCTCAGGCGGTAGAGGTGGCCCACCTGGAGCTTCACCGGCTCGGACTCGACGGTGGTCTCCGCGCCCGCCTCGGAGTGCGCGATGACGAGCCCCGCCGTGCCCTCGGACCGCACGTCCGCGCTGGACTCCACCCGGCCCGCGCCACTCACGCTCCACCCCGAGGGCTTCCCGGTGGCCTGGCGCGTCTCGAAGCCGGCGTTGGACAGAGTCACGGGCGCGGCCCGGGCGGGCACCGCGTACAGGGCTGCCGCACAGAGCCACCAGAAGCCCGGCAGGCGCGAGGAAAGGCGGAGAGGGGTCATGTCCGTCCCGAGGCGAGGGTGAGGAAGACGCACGCTTCTCCCCCTGCTTCCCACCGAGCGTCAACCCGTCCGGCACTCCCGGCGCGCCGCTTCCCTACCCCTCGGGTCCTTCCCGCCTGCTCGCCTGCTGTACCACCGGTTGGATCCTTTGTTTGGTGGACCAGGAATTTCAGGCGATGCTGTGACTCAGTGCGTTCCCCATCCTGGATAGTCCTGTTGCTGTGCGCGGGTTGCACCGCGCATGTCGCGTCCACCGTCCCCGCCCCCCTGGTGACGACCGCCTCCTCGGAAGGCCCGCCGCCCGCCGAGGCCACGGCGCCCTCGGTGCCCCCTCGCCCGAGACGCTGCCGGCGACGAGCCCCCCGGCCGAGGCCTCGCCGGGGCGCCCTCCCCGGCCGCCGCCCCGAGCGCCGAGACGGAGGAAGAGGATGACGAGGAGTCGGCGGAGGGCGCGGAGGGCGAGGAGGAGACCGAGACGAGCGCGGACGCCTCGATGCCCTCGGGGCCCTTCTACACGGCCGAGTACTCGGACGACGCGCTCACGGAGCTGTGGAAGAAGCAGCCCAAGGAGCTCGGCTCCATCTCGGTGGGCTTCGTGCACAGCGGCCGGATGGTGAACTCGGTTCAGTTCCCCCGAGGGGATGCGTGGATCGTCGTGTCGCCCGAGCTGGCGTGGGCCACCCAGGAGACGATCGACTACACCACCCGGGCCATCCGCGAGGTCCGCGCCGCCTACCCCAAGGCCCCCGCCCTCCGGGTCAATCAGATCAGCTCCCGCGACGGCGGCTACCTGCGCCCGCACAAGAGCCACCAGTCCGGCCGGGACGTGGACCTCGGCTTCTACTACCCCACGGTGGATCCCATCCGGGCTCGCGAGCGCGAGAAGTACATCGATCTCGAGCTCAACTGGGCACTCATCAAGTCGCTCATCCAGCACACCGACGTGCAGATGATCCTCGTGGACAAGCGCGTGCAGAAGGTCCTGCGCGAGTACGCCCTGAGCAAGGGAGAGGATCCGAAGTGGGTGTCCTCGCTCTTCGGGGACTCGGCCCTCATCAAGCACGCGCGCGGCCACCGCGATCACTTCCACGTGCGCTTCTACAACCCGCGCGCCCAGGAACTGGGCTGGCGCATCGCCCCGCTGCTCGCGCTCCAGCCGGATCAGAACATGGTCATGCACCGGGTGCGCTCGGGTGACACGCTCGGCGGCATCGCCCTGCGCTATGGCTCCGGCGTGCAGGCCATCAAGAAGGCCAGCCGGCTGCGCAGCATCCTCTTGCGCATTGGCCGGTGCTCGCGGTGCCCCTGCGCGGCCCCTGCACCCGCTGCCCCGTGCCGCCGCCCGTCATCGTCCCGCCGCGCAAGCTGCCGCCGGGCCTCGCCCCTGAGGCCCCCGCCCTGGCCAGCACGCCCGCCCCCGCCCCCGCTCCGGTCGAGACGGCCGTGGCCCCCGTCGAGCCCGCGCCCTCGGCCAGCCCCACCGAGACGGCCGCGGTCGCCGCCGAGCCCACGCCGGCTCCTGTCGTCGAGACCACGCCCGCGCCCGTCGAGTCCTCGCCCACCAGCGAGCCCGCCGTGCTGAGCGCGCAGGAGCCCCCGGCGGCCACGGAGCCCGCGCCGGCGCTGCGGCCCATCGAGACGACGGAGCCGGCCCCCACGGAGATGCCCGCGCACGCGGCGTCCCCGGTGGAGAAGTCCGAGCGCGGCCCCCTGACCGCGGGCAGCGCGGCCGGAACCGTGCAGTAGTCCGAGCGGGAGGCGGAGCGTCAGGCCTGGCTACGGGCCCGGCGGCTCGCCTTCTTCTCGCGCTCGCCGAGCGCGGCCTGGAGGAACTTCCCCGCGAGCTTCCGGCCGATGAGTTCCTGGGCGACCATGCCCGCCTCGACGAGGCGATCCAGGTTGATGCCCGTCTCCACGCCCATGCCGTGCAGCATGTAGACGATGTCCTCGGTGGCGAGGTTGCCCGCCGCGCCGGGGGCATAGGGGCAGCCGCCCAGTCCGCCGATGCTGGCGTCGAACGTGGTCACGCCCATCTGCAACCCCACCAGCGCGTTGGCCAGGGCCGTGCCGCGCGTGTCGTGCAGATGCAGCGCCGGCTCTCCACCGGCAGGTGCTCGAGCAGCGCGGAGAGGATCGTCTCCGTCTGCCGGGGCGTGCCCACGCCGATCGTGTCCCCGAGGCTCAACTGGTAGATGCCGTCGGCGATGAGCGCCCGGCTGATCTCCACCACGCGCGAGACGGGCACCTCGCCCTCGTAGGGGCAGCCCCACACCGTGGACAGGTAGCCGCGCACCCGCAGGCCCGCCTTGAGCGCCGCTTCACTCGTCTGCCGGGCCTCGGCCACCGCCTCGGCGATGCTCTTGTTGATGTTCTTGTGCGAGTGGGCCTCGGACGCGGAGATGAAGATCGCCGCCTCCTCCAGCCCCGCTTCCTTCGCGCGCGCCGGCCCTTGAGGTTGGGCACCAGCGCGGAGAACGTCACGCCCTCGCGCCTGCCCACCAGCCGCAGCAGCTCCTCGGCGTCCGACAGCTGGGGAATCCACTTGGGGTGGACGAAGGACGTGACTTCGATGCGCTTCTCGCCCGCGGCGATCAACGCCTCGATGAGCCGCGCCTTGTCGCGCGTGGGAAGTGTGCGCAATTCGTTCTGCAAGCCGTCGCGTGGGCCGACCTCGTAGAGGTCCACCCGCCGCGGCAGACTGCCAAGCCCTGTGACGCGCGGGCCGCGATGTTGTTGGTTCGAGTCCACTGGATGATGTCCTGCGTCGAGCTTCCCGCCGACCGCCTCGACGTCTTCCTGGAGGGCGCCGACAAACACCTGGGGCGTCGGGTGCCCCCTGTGTAGATGATCTTCCGGGCCGCGTCGCGCAAGACTATCGCGAGTCTCTTCCCGCCCCTCATGTCAGCCAGGCCGCACCCGCGCGCCCACGATGAGATCCAGCGAGGACTCCGAGGGCGGCTCCCCCTCCAGCCCGCCGTGGATCCACTCCACCGAAAACCCCGTGGATTCCAGCAGTTGGGTCAACTCCTCGAGCCGGTAGTACCGGATGGCGTACCGCCCCGAGAGCACGCGCCCGTCGGGCAGCGTCAAGCGACGGGTGGCCTCGTCCCGACCACGCACCGCGTCGAAGCGGCTCTGCTCCTCCAGGTGGCTGCCGTCGGGCAGGTGGCCCGAGAAGGACGCCTGGGGCTCGGACTCCAGGCGCTCGCGCGGCACGGTGTGCAACACCAGCAGGCCCCCCGGTCGCAGACTCCGCGCCACCTCGCGCAACAGCGCCACGTGCTCCTCGTCGGAGAAGACGAACAGGGTCGAGTACCAGGCGTAGGCCCCGGCCAGGGAGCCGGGACGGAAGGGAAGCGAGCGCAGATCGGCGCGCACCACGGGGAAACCCGGGAGGCGCTCGCGCAGCGTCAGGGCATCCAACTCCAGGCCGAGGATGCGGCCCGCCAGGGCCCCCCGGGTGTTCAGCGGGGCGGCGTGCCGGCCATGGCCACAGCCCAGGTCCACGATGGGGCCCGGCAGTGCGAGGCCCTGGAATGCACGCTCGAGGTAGACCACTTCCCTCTCCGTCGTCTCCGCGGAGAGGAAGGGCCGCGTGGAGCGCAGGTACAACTCGCCAAAGAAGCTCAGAGCGGACCGCCCTTTCGGTGGAGGGTGCGGAGGTGGCACGAGCGCCCGGCGCGCGGAGGGCCCTCAGCGCGACGGAGCGAGCCCTTCCTTCAGCCGGCGGGCCGCCTCGTCGAGCACCGCGTCGGTCTTGCAGAAGGCGAAGCGCGCGAAGCGCCGGCCCAGGTGCCGGTGCTCGGGCCCGTAGAAGACGCTCGGCGGAATGGCGGCCACGCCCACGTGCGTCACCAGGTGGCGGCAGAAGGCCACGTCGTCCCCGTGCCCCTGGCCGGAGATGTCCGCGAGGATGAAGTAGCTGCCCTCGGGGAGTGGACCGCGAGCCCCGCGCGCGTGAGGCCCGCGAGCAGGCGCTCGCGCCGGGCGTGGTAGGAGCTGCCCAGCTCCTGGAAGTACGAGTCCGGCAGCCGCAGCGCCGCCGCCATGGCGGCCTGCAGGGGCGTGGCGGTGGCGAACGTGACGAACTGGTGCGCGCGCCGCACGGCGTCGTTGAGCGCGGGGGGCGCGATGAACCACCCCACCTTCCAGCCGGTGAGGCTGAACGTCTTGCCCCCACTGCTCACCGTCACCGTGCGGTCCGCGAGCACCGGCAGCGTGGCGGCGCGCAGGTGCCGCGCCGGGCCGAAGACGATGTGCTCGTACACCTCGTCCGAGAGCACGCGCGCGTCGTGCTCGGCGCACAGGCCGCCGAGGAACTCGAGCTCCTCGCGAGTGAACACCTTGCCGGTGGGATTGTGGGGCGAGTTGATGATGAGCAGGCGCGTGCGGGGGCCGAACGCCGCGCGCACCTCGTCGCGATCGAACCACCACGTGGCGTGCGTGGCATCCGGGGGCGCAGCGGCACGTAGCGCGGCCGGGCCCCGACGAAGGCGATGTTGGCGTCGTACGAGTCGTAGAAGGGCTCGAAGAGCACCACCTCGTCGCCCGGATCCACCAGCCCCAGCAGCACGCAGAGGATGGCCTCGGTGGCGCCGCTGGTGACGGTCACCATGGTGTCCGGATCGATCTGCTGGCCGTAGAAGCGCGCGGAGTGCTCGGAGATGGCCACGCGCAACGCGCGCAGGCCGATACCGGGGGCGTACTGGTTGAGCCCCTCGGTGATGGCCGTGCGCGCGGCCTCCTTGACGGCCTCGGGCCCATCGAAGTCCGGGAAGCCCTGCCCCAGGTTGACCGCGCCGTGCTGGAGGGCCAGCGCGCTGAATTCACTGAAGACGGTGGTGCCCAGAGGGGCCACCCTACCCGCGAGTACCGGCCTGCTCATGCGTCACGCTCCCTTGCTCAGGAGCGCACGATAGCGTCCATCCCCATCGGGCGCGCCACTGTTCCGCGCCGGGCCATCGAACGGGTGTAGGCCATGGCGAAGCCCACCACCCCGAGCAGCAGGGGCACGGCGCACATCAGGTCCGTGGCGTAGTGGAAGCGGCCCACCAGCGTCGCGGCGATGAGGCCCAGGCCCGGCAGCAGCATCACCCGGAAGACGCGCCGCTCGAAGCGCAGGGCGTACACCAGCACCACGAGCGTGGCCCCGGTGTGGCCGGAGGGAAAGCAGTCCTTGGCGAAGCCCGGCTGGCGCATGGCCGACTCCAGGTAGGGCGTGAGCCACAGGCCCTGGAGCGTCTCCGGGAAGGCGCCGTAGAGGAAGTAGCGCGGGCCAATGGCCGGCACGAGCGAGTACAGCACGAAGTTGAAGGCGAAGAAGAGGCTGAGCGCCAGGAGGTACTCGTCGAAGGCCTCGCGCTTGCCGGCGAAGTAGAGCGTCATCCCCAGCACCAGCGGCCACAGGAAGTAGCCGTAGTAGCAGAGCAACAGCAGCTCGGTGAGCCAGGGCGGCGAGAGCTGGCCGAGCACCACCGACGCCTGGGCGCCGAACAGGCGCTGATCCAGCGTGGCGAGCTGCGCGTCCTGGAGCCCGGGCGAGACGGCGGTCACCAGTGGACACATGGCGCCATGGCCCAGGGCCACCACGGGCAGGAGCCAGAAGGAGGCCGCGAAGGAGAGCAGGCGCTGGCGGGGGAAGTAGGACTCCAGGGTGCGCAGCACCGAGGGCCGAGCGCGAAGATGAAGAAGGTGACAGCGGAACTCGCCGCGCCAGGAGCCCACTTGTAGGGCCCCACGAGCAGGAAGGCGGCAACCGCACAGGCGACGATGATGACCACGTCGACGGGCTTGAACCGAACCTCAGGCGCGTCCGGAAGGACGCGGCGCTCCAATGTCCGTGTATTCACGCAGATTTACGCTCCCCTGGCTCTACGGCCACCTCCCCTGGGGGAGCGCCGATTTCCAGGCTCTGAACCCGACCCGCCCCAACCTCGACCCCACCACCCTTCCGGCCCTTGTGTCGCTCGAGCAACGCGAGCAGGGCCGGAAAGAACACCGTGGTGCCCAGGAAGGTGCACATGACGCCCAGAAGTGCAATCTGACCAATCGACCTCAAGCCCGAGTGGTGGGAAATCAACAGCGCCCCATACCCCGCCGCGTTGGACAGGGTGGCCACCACGGCCGCCAGCCCCGTGTGCCGCACGACATGACCGAGCGATCCCGGCCCCTCCTCCTCGTAGCGGTGGAAGAGGTGCACCGAGTTGTCCACGGCGATGGCGAGCAGGTTGGGCAACACCACGGCATTGATGAAGTTGAGCTTGACGTCGAAGAGGTACATCCCCCGCCGGGCAGAGCATGCCCAGGAACAGCGGCCCGGCCACCGGGCAGGCGCGCTTGAAGCTGCGCAGGCTGACGAGCAGCGCGAGGAACACCACCGCCGCGGCCGACCAGAGGATGAAGGGCCCGTCGGCGCGCACCATGGAGAAGATGCGCGCGGCGATGAGGTTGCTGTCCAGCACCGCCAGGTCCACGCCCCGGGCCTGGGCCCCGTCGATCACCTCGCCCACCTGCGAGGACCACGCCGCGAGTTCGCGCGTGTCGTGATTGGACACCGAGGGCAGGAGCAGCAGGAACAGGCCCTTGCCATCGAGCGCCTCGAAGCGGCGCCGCACCTCCAGGGGCACCGGCCGGGCCCATAGGGCTGGGACTCGAGCATCTTCGTCACGGAGGCCACGCGGGAGTCCGCCCGGACGTCCTCGGGCAGCTTGTCGAGCGAGGCCCGCATGGCGGAGATCTGCTCGGCGTGCGCCGGCACGTCCTGGGGCAGCAAGTCATTGAGCGACGCGGACATCTTGATGGCCGAGCCGGCGCCATGCCGCTGCTTCACCTGCTCGATGACCTCGCGCACCACCCGGGCCTCCTCCAAGTCCTTCACCAGGAGGATGGCGGGATTGAGCGATGTGCCGGTCTCCTCGATGATGTGCTCGTCGAGCCGCACGGTGGGCGAGTCGCCCTTGAGCTTGCGCATGTCCGTCTCGAAGCCCACGCGGGGCGCCACGTAGAGCGACCAGGCCGCCGGCTCAGCACCGCCACGAGGATGCTGGCGATTCCCACGGTGGGCCAGCGCTTGCCGGAGGGCACGACGGCCGGCGTGGACGGCTCGGGGGCAGGCTCCCCCGCCGCCGCCCGACGTCCCGGGCGCAGCCGCTCGGCGAGCACGAGCAGCGCGGGGCCCAGGGCATAGGCGCTCAGCACCGCCAGCAGGACGCCCACCCCGGCGAGCAGCCCGAACTGCTGGAAGGCGGTGAACTGGGCGAACACGAGCACGAAGAAGGCCGCCGCGTTCGTCAGCCCCGAGGTGAGCGCGCCGAAGAAGGTGCCCCGCACGGCCGCGGAGAGCGCCTCGGAGACCGGGAGTTCGCGCCGCTCCTCCCAGTAGCGCATGGACAGGTGGATGCCGTACTCCAGGCCCAGGCCGATGAGGATGGCCACCAGGAAGCCCGTGACGATGTTGAGGTGGCCGATCGCCAGCTCGGCGAAGGCGAACGTGAACGCCACGCCGAACACCACGGGCACGCCCACCACGGCCAGCGCCCACAGCCGCCGCGTGGCCAGCAGGATGATGCCCACCGCCATCAGCGCCGAGAGCACGCCCGCGCGCGTGAGGTCCGAGCGCATCACCGCGTCCTCCTCCAGGCGCGCCTGGAAGGCCCCACCGTAGTCGAGCTTCACCCCGGGCGTGCCGCGCGCGAGCTGCTCGGACTCGCGCCGCACGTCATCCACGAGCTTCTGCGCGAACACCAGATCGGCCGCCGTGCCGTCCGGCTTCACCATGAGGTACATCTCCGTGCCGTCCCGGCTGGAGAGGTACTCGCGCATGGGCGCCTCGGGGCTGTACTTCTTCACGAGCGCCTCGAAGTCCGGCGGCGCGTCCTGCTCGTCGAGCAGGTCCACCGCGAGCGCCTTCTGCTTCTCGTAGCGCAGCCGCGCCTCGGCGTCCTTGCGCAGCGCGCGCAGCTTCTCGATGGGCAGCAGCCACAGGCCGCGCTCCTCGAAGAAGCCCACGTCGAAGTGGTGCTCCACGTAGCGCACCTCGGGCAGCGTCTCGAGCTGGCGCGCCAGCGTGCCGGCGAAGGCGCGCAGCGGCTCGGGCGGCAGGCCCTGGACGCGGACCACCAGGTAGCCGTCGCCGCCGGCCTTCTGCGACACGCGCGAGAGATCCTTCACCTCGCGTGCTTCTTCCGGCAGCAGCTCCACGAAGGAGCCGCGGAACTCGAGGCGTCCGGCCAGCAGGGCCCTCCCAGCGCGAGGAGCGTGAATGCGAGGAGCACCCGCCCGGGCCGCGTGAGCGACGCCCGCAGGAAGGTCTCCAACCACCGCTGTCGATGCGACTCTGCCAAGCCTTGACCCCAATCCAGTGGAGGCCCTCAAAGAGCAAACTTCCGGATTCCTGTCACGGGCCTCCCGATTCCAGCTCCCAACCCCTCCCCCTCGCCGGACCTTCCGACCGGTCTCGGGGCCCGCCCCCCGGAACCAGGGCAATCGAGTCGGGGTGTGCAGGCCGTTGCGCACTCGGACGCCCAGCAGGGGCGCGGGTGGGAGTTCTCACGAGTCGGGAAGGCACCGAGGGCTTCCGAGGAGGCGGCTCGTCCGAGGGCCGATGCCTTGACACCTGGGAAGTGACTCAATATTGACGCCACGCCGCCCCCCGAGAAGGACCCTCGCCGCGAGGCCCGGATACCCCAAGGCCCCGGTGTGCGCCCCGGATAGAGAAGACAGCCATGAGTGACGTGTTCGACAAGTGCCGCAACTGGAACGACTACCGCATCGCCAAGGCCACGGGACTCTACCCGTACTTCCGCGCCATCGAGGAGTCCTTTGGTGCCACCGAGGTCCAGATCGAGGGCCGCCGCGTCATCATGGTCGGCTCGAACAACTACCTGGGCCTGAGCGCGGATCCGCGGGTGAAGGAAGCGGCGATCAAGGCGGTGGAGCGCTACGGCACCACGTGCTCGGGCTCGCGGCTGCTCAACGGCACGCTCGCGCTGCACGAGGAACTGGAGCACCAGTTCGCGAAGTACCTCAACCGTGAGTCGGCGCTCGTCATCTCCACGGGCTTCCAGACGAACCTGGCGATGGCCTCCATCCTGGGCCGTCACGACATCGTCTTCGCGGACCGGCAGAACCACGCCTCGCTGGTGGACGGCGTGCGCCTGTCCTTCTCCACCGAGCGCAAGTACCGCCACAACGACCTGGAGCACCTCGAGCAGCTCCTGCAGCAGTCGGTGGAGAAGGAGCCCAAGGCGGGGCGCATCATCGTCACCGACGGTGTGTTCTCCATGGAGGGCGACATCTGCGACCTGCCGCGCATCGTGGAGCTGTCGAAGAAGTACAACGCGCGGGTGATGACGGATGACGCGCACGCCATGGGCGTGCTCGGCGAGAAGGGCCGGGGCACCTCCGAGTACTTCGGCCTGGAGGCGGAGACGGACCTGGTCATGGGCACGTTCTCCAAGAGCTTCGCGTCGCTGGGTGGCGTGCTCGCCGGGCCCCAGGACGTCATCAACTACATGCGCCACAAGTCGCGCTCGGTCATCTTCTCCGCGTCCATGACGCCCGCCTCCGTGGCGAGCGCGCTCAAGGCGCTGGAGATCATCCAGGCCGAGCCCGAGCGGCGCGCGCGGCTGATGGACATCGCGGAGAAGATGCACAACGGCTTCCGCGCCATGGGCTTCGACACGGGCGTGTCGGTGACGCCGGTGGTGCCGGTGCTCATCGGCGACCAGGTCAAGTGCTTCCGCTTCTGGAAGGCGCTGCACGAGGCGGGCGTGTTCGCCAACCCCGTGATTCCGCCCGCGGTGGAGCCGGGCCACGCGCTCATCCGCACCAGCTACATGGCCACGCACACCGACGAGCAGCTCGACCGGGTGCTCGACATCTTCGAGCAGATTGGCAAGAAGATGGATGTCATCCCCCAGACGCGGCCCTCCAGCTACACGCCGGTGCAGATCGCCCGTCCCCACACCTTCGTGCGCAACAACAAGGCGTCGGACAAGTGGGCAGCAGCCGCCGCCGGGGAGCTCGCCCCCAACGGCTTCTCGTTGGATCAGCTCTCGCGCATGTCCTCGCGCGAGGTGGCCGGCCGGCTGTTCGACGCGGTGGAGAACCTCACCCGGCGCGCCGCCAACCTCCAGTCCGAGGATCTGCGCAAGCTCGGGCAGATGCCGATGAAGCTGTGGGAGAAGCGCGCGAACATCCCCGGGCTCTTGCTGGAGAAGGGCGCCAATCTCTTCATCCGTAACGGTCGCGAAGACAGGAGCTAGTCACCCATGGCCGCCGCCGAACCGTCCACCGCAGCAGGCAGCACTTCCCTGCCTCCCCTCCCCGCCAACGTGGAGGTGACGCCCGTGCGCACCTCGGCGGAGCGCACGGCCTTCATCCGCTTCCCCTACACCATCTACAAGGGGGATCCGAACTGGGTGCCCCACCTGGAGATGGAGCGCCGGGACTTCATCGATCCGCGCAAGAACCCCTTCTTCGAGTTCGGCGAGGTGGAGTTGTTCCTCGCCCGCCGGGAGGGACAGGTGGTGGGACGCATCGCCGCGGTGAACAACCCGCGCTACAACGAGTTCCAGAAGACGAACGTCGGCTTCTTCGGGCTCTTCGAGTGCGTGAACGACGCGGGCGTGGCCCGGGCGCTGTTCGACTCCGCGGCGGGCTGGCTGCGCGCCAAGGGCTTCACCTCGGTGATCGGCCCGATGAGCTACTCGACCAACCACGAGGTGGGGTTGCTCGTCGAGGGGTTCAACACCCCGCCGGCCATCATGACGACGTACAACCCGCCCTGGTACGCCGCGCTCATCGAGGCCAACGGCTACGCCAAGGTGAAGGACCTGTACGCGTGGGAGCTGTCCTCCTCCACCCCGCCGCCGGAGAAGGTGGCGCGCGTGGCGGAGAAGATCCGTCAGCGCGAGGGCATCACCGTGCGCCCGGTGAACCTCAAGGACTTCGACGGCGAGGTGGCCCGCATCAAGGCCATGTACAACAAGGCCTGGGATAACAACTGGGGCTTCGTGCCGATGACCGAGGCCGAGTTCGACAACCTGGCGCGCGAACTCAAGCAGATGGTGCGCCCGGAGCTGGTGCTCATCGGCGAGGTCAAGGGTGAGCCGGTGGCGTTCAGCCTCACCGTCCCGGATGCCAACGAGGCCCTCAAGGCCGCCAATGGCCGGCTCACCACGTTCGGCCTGCCCATCGGGCTCGCGAAGTTGCTGCTGGCCTCGCGGAAGATCCGCCGGCTGCGCCTCATCCTGCTCGGCACCATCGAGGGCTACCGGCGCCGGGGCCTGGACGCCATCCTCTACCTGGACACCCTGCGCACCGCGCGCGAGCTGGGCTTCGAGGGCGGGGAGATCTCCTGGACGCTCGAGGACAACCACCTCGTCAACCGCGCCATCGAGTCCATGGGCGGCAAGCGCTCCAAGGTCTTCCGCGTCTACGAGAAGCCCCTGTAATCACCGTGTGTGGGTGGGGGGCTCTGTCGAGGGGCCCCTGCCCTCTCCTCCCCCGGGCCTCAGGGGATGAGGGTCTTCTCGATCTGCGCCCGCTTGGCCTTGAGCGTGGCGAGCAGCCCATCGAAGCCCTTGGTGGCGAGGATCTTCCGGAACTGCTCCTGGTAGGTCTCCAGGAGAGAGACGTCATCGGTGACCACGTCGTAGATGCGCCATCCGGCCTGGTCGCCCGAGCGGTAGAGCTTGTAGTTCACCGGGTACTTGTCGCGGTTGACGTTGACGGTGGTGTCCACGCTGGCCTCGTTGCCCTCGATGGTTTCCTTGCCGTAGTGCACCTGGGTGCGGCCCTGCCCGAGCGCCTTCTGGGCGTAGGAGGCGCGCAGCAGGCCCTCCATGGTGCTGGAGAAGTCCTTGCGCTGGGCGGCGGTGAGCTTGTTCCACGTCTCGCCGAGCGCGCGCTTGGACAGCTCACCGAAGTCCACGAAGCGCTCCACCACCTGGTAGACCTGCTCCGCGGTGGCCGCCTTGGCGGAGGCGACCTTCTGGACGTTGGTGTTGCCCTCCTTCACGACCTCGAGCGGGCCGGGCGAGGCGGTGAGGAGCACGGCGGTGAGCAGGGAGACGAGCATGGATGGGGGCTCCGGCATTGAGGGGTGAGACGATGAGGGCCAGGACACTCCGCGCGGCCGGGTTATTCACGGCGCGCCGGGGACCCGGCCCAGGACCCGGTCCAGCTCGGCCCGGGCCACCTGGAAGTCATGCCAGCTCTGGGCCCGATCGGCCGACGCCTGGGCGAACGCCGTGAACGCCTCGATGAGATCCCTCGTGCCCCCCGTGCCGAGCTCGAACGCGCTCAGGGCCGCCGTCACCCAGCGCCGCGCTTCCCGCTCGGCCTGGCTGAGGGCCTGGGCGCGATCGCGCGCCGCCACCAGCGCCCCGTGCACCTGGGTCACCTCCAGGCGGATGGCCGAGAACAACAGCCGCTGCTGCGCCTTGAGCTTGTCCAGCTCCGCCCGGGATTGATCCAACTGCGCCTGCTTCACGGGGATGTCGAAGGTGTAGCGCGCCACCAGCCCCACCCCCGCCTCGCGGTCGTTGTATGGATCGTAGGCGAAGGGATCGCGCTGCCGCGTGGCGCTCGACGTGAAGCGCAGGGTGAGGAAGCCCGCGAGGCCGAGATCCGGATAGAAGCTGCGCTCGCGGATGAACACTTCCTTCTCGCGCGCGACGATGCCCGCGGCGATGCCGGCGAGCTCCGGCCGCTGCCGCTCGGCCGTGGCCAGGGCCTGCTCGAGCGCGGGCGGCTCCCCGGCCTCTTCCGGCTCCAGCTCCACCTCGGCCACCTCCACGGGCTCGTCCGCGGGGGTACCCGCGAGCAGGCGGATGGCGGCGAGCGCCACCTGCCGGCCCTGCTCGGCCTGGGCGCGGCGCGCGTCGAGCTGCTTGCGGAAGTAGCCGACCTTGTACAGGTCCATCCTCGACACCTGATCGGACTTCTCCGTCAGCATCTCCTGGATGCGCCCGGCCGCGTCCTCCAGCCGTTGGGAGGTCTCCTCGAGCTGCGCGAGCCCCGAGCGCGCCAACTGGTAGCCGTAGAAGGCCTGCGCGGCCTGGAACCCCGCCTCGTCCTCGGCGCGCGCCTGGAGCGCCTTGCCGATGACGGGGCCCTGCTCCGCGGCCTGCTCCAGGGCCTTGAGCTTTCCGAAGGTATAGAGGGGCAGCACGGCGTTGGACTCGACGAACGCCGTCACGCCCACGCGGCCGAAATCGAGATCCCCCTCCAGCGAGGCCTGGGTGGTGGGAGGACCGCCCAGGCCGTCGTTGCAGGCCTCGGGAATGGGGCCGCCCAGGCCCACCCGGGTCTCGAACTTGGGAAACCACGCCCAGCGCGCCTCGCTCAACAGCGCGTGCAACCGGCGCAGCTCCGCGCGCGCGGCCTCCACCCGCGCGTCCTGCTCGCGCGCGCGCCGCACGAGCTGCTCCAGCGTGAGCGGCGTGCGCTTCACCTCGCCGGGCGCCGAGGACGGGCCCTCGTCTGGCACGGACCGCTCCGCCGCCTCGCCCACCTGGGGGGTGATCTCCAGCGTCGCGGGAGACTCCACCTGCCCGTTGGGGACGGGCACCGCCGGGGGCGCGGTGGGCGGTGGCGCCACCTGCGCTCCCGCCAACGTCGCGGTGAGCACCCAGCCCAGCCCCATGACTCGTCGCGATGTACTGCGTTCCACCACGGACTTCCCTCCGTTGCCCCGTGAATACCCTGGATCCGGCTCGACGCGACGCGGCATCTCCCGCCTGGAATTCCCGGGAGGCTGAATCGTTCCCGCAAGAGAGACACACGAGCGACGAAGAAATGAATGATCGCTTGGTTGCGGGCCGTTCGCGTGGGAAGAATCCGCGCCGCCTATTCAAGTCCCGGGGCGTCGAGCCCCTATCGAGGAACCCCATGGCGTACACCGATCGCGTCAAGCAGATCCTCTCGTGGTACCCGTCCGACAACCCCGGCACGCTGGCCAACCTGGCCCGTCTGCTCAACACTGGTACGCTCGCGGGCACCGGCAAGCTGGTCATCCTGCCCGTGGATCAGGGCTTCGAGCACGGCCCCGCGCGCTCCTTCGCGCCCAACGCGGCCGGCTATGATCCGGACTATCACATCCAGCTCGCCATCGACTCGGGCTGCAACGCCTACGCCGCGCCCCTGGGCTTCCTGGAGGCGGTGGCCGGCAAGTACATGGGCGAGATCCCGCTCGTGCTCAAGCTGAACAACTCGGACACGCTGGCCAAGACGGACTATCCCATCTCCGCCGTCACCTCCTCGGTGCGTGACGCCGTGCGTCTGGGCTGCTCGGCCGTGGGCTACACCATCTACCCGGGCTCCGGGGCGCGCAACCAGATGTACGAGGATCTGCGCGAGATCATCGCCGAGGCCAAGGACTACGGCCTGCCCACCATCGTGTGGGCGTACGCGCGCGGCAACATGAGCAAGCAGGGCGAGACGGGCATCGACGTCATCTCCTACGCGGCGCAGATCAGCGCCCAGCTCGGCGCGCACATCATCAAGGTCAAGCCGCCCCAGGACTTCCTCGAGCAGGCCGAGGCCAAGAAGGTCTACGAGCAGTTCAAGATCCCCACCGCCACCATGGCCGACCGCATCCGCGACGTGGTGAAGTCCGCCTTCAACGGCAAGCGCATCGTCATCTTCTCCGGCGGCGAGTCCAAGAAGACCGAGGATCTGCTCGAGGAGATCCGCCAGATCGCCGCCGGCGGCGGCTTCGGCTCCATCATGGGCCGCAACGCCTTCCAGCGCCCCCATGCCGAGTCCGTCAAGCTGCTCAAGGACGTGATGGCCATCTTCAAGAACACCCCCTGAGTCGGTTCCCCACTCAGGCCCACACCCAGGCGGCCGCTGCTCCTCGAGGGCTCGGCCGCTTGTTCGTTACTTGAGCGAGGAAACGTCTGCCGCTGAAAGAACCTCACGGGTATTGCGTGACCCAAGCCACGTTTCCACAGAGGGGCTCTTCCTTGCTGATTTCAACGGCAGTATTCCTTCCTTCGAAGAAGTTGTTTGCTCGAAGAAAATTTTTCTGATAGTAAAATATCGAGGAATGTCCGAGGGGCGAGCTTGATCCCCGAAGTCCGCCCCGGAGGTTCTACATGCTGACGCTGGTGGCCGCAGTGCAAGATACAATGCCGACGCGCGGAACCTCGAGTGCACCCTACTCGGTCATGAAAGAGCGGAAGTCTTCTACCCAGGCCGAGGCGCCGGCGACGGAGCAGCAGCAGGCTCCTCCCTCCCCCGTTGACTTCACGTCGTGGGCGAAGACGGTCCAGTACCAGACCCAGGTCGTGCTGCATCAGATCCTGGAGCTGGAGGACGAACGCCATCTGGATCCCGCGTGGAACAAGGTGCTCGAGCAGGTGCGCAGCTACAGCTTGCGGCCCTCCAAGCGCATCCGGCCGGCGCTGGTGCTGGTGGGCTACGCGCTGGGACGGGGTGACACGCGCGCCCCCTCGGGGTTGTGGCGGTTCGCGGCGGCCACCGAGCTGCTCCACACCTTCATGCTCATCCACGACGACGTCGCGGATCAGGCCGACACCCGCCGCGGCGGCGCGGCGCTGCACAAGATGCTCGGCGAGGGGCGCCTGGGCGAGAACCGGCGATCGTCATCGGGGATCACCTCTACGGGCGCTCGCTGGAGGTGATGCTGGGCTGCAACCTGCCGGAAGCGGACGTGGCCACGCGCTACTTCCTCAAGGTGTGCCGCTACACCGCCGCCGGGCAGTACATGGACATCCGGCTGCCGCACCAGCCCCTGGCCGAGCTGTCCATCTACAACGCGCTGCGCGTGGCCTACCTGAAGACGGCGCTCTACGGCTTCACCGCGCCGCTGGTCTGCGGGGCCATGCTGTCCGGCTCGGCGCCGGAGATCATCAACAAGCTGGAGCGCTTCGGCCGCTACGTGGGCACGGCCTACCAGTTGCGTGACGATCTGCTGGGGCTGTACGGCCAGTCCTCGGTGGTGGGCAAGCCCACCGACTCGGACCGGCGCAGGGCAAGCGTACCTTCCCGCTGCTGGCCGCCTACCTGCGCGCCACGCCCGAGGCCCGCCAGGAGATGGAGACGCTCTGCATCCCCGGCCCCAAGGACGAGACGATGCTGCAGCGCGCCCGCGAGCTGGTGGAGCAGCACGGCGGGCGTTCCGCCACCGAGCGCATCATCGAGCGCTCCACCAACGCCGCCGCGCGCATCCTGCAGACCCTGCCCGAGGCCGGCGGTCTCAAGCAGATGCTGCGAGATCTGCTGCAGATGTTGATGATCCGCGAGGCCTGAGCAAGGCCGGGTCGCCCCGGGCGGCCGGAAAAACGAAAGCCCATCCGATTTTCATCGGGTGGGCTTTTCTCGTTGCGGGGCCCACCGGGCGCCCATCGGCGCGCGTGAAGGTCACTCGCGCTTCACGGGGCGTGAAAAGCGAAAAGCCCACCCGATTCGCACCGGGTGGGCCTTTCACGTTGTGGAGCTAATCGGGATCGAACCGATGACCTCTTGAATGCCATTCAAGCGCTCTCCCAGCTGAGCTATAGCCCCTCATCTTCTGTTGCCATCGACGGAGGGAGACGAGGCCCGAAGGGGTGACCGCCGGGCCTCGTCTCTTCTTCCAGTGGAGCTAATCGGGATCGAACCGATGACCTCTTGAATGCCATTCAAGCGCTCTCCCAGCTGAGCTATAGCCCCACAACGCGAGTGACCACCTGGGGAGTGGCCGCCGTCGAAAGCGGCGCTCTTCTACAACTTCTTCGTGCGGGTCGCTACTCCCGAATGCGCGGGCCCGTTGTTTTTCTGCTTCAGGCGCTGGGCCGCTTCCTCCCCTTCCTGGAGCAGATCGCTGATCTCCCGCGCCTGGGCCTCGACCTTGAGCTGCACCTGCTCGATCGCCTTGAGCAGGGGGGCGAACGAGGTGGGCAGCTCCAGGCGGCCCTTCTGCACCTGCTTGAAGACGGCCTCGCCCAGATCGCGCAGCACCCGATCCTTCTCCTTCTGGAGGAAGTCGCTCTGCGTCTTCGCCTGTGCCAGCGCGGAGTGCGTCTCCACCTGCTTGCGCAGCTCGCTCATCTTCTGCTGAGCGGACTCGAACGCCGATTGAATCTGTCGCAGGGCTTCGGACTGCTTGGGGTCGGCTGCCACCGGGCGCGAACCTCGCGGAAAAAGGGGGTTTTCCTGCGTAGCGTGCGCGCGACCGGACTGTCAACCCGGCCCCGGCCCCTTGCGCAGCCGGGCGGCGAAGAAGCCGCCCCCGGGCACCCGCGGCGGCAGGGCACGCAGGAAGGGGCCATCGCACAGCAGGGCCGCCCGTTCGGGGCCGAAGACGGGCGCCAGGGGCTCCAGGCTGAAGCCGGACTCCCGGGCGAGGAAGTCGCGCACCACCGTGTCGTTCTCCTCCGGCAGCAAGGAGCACGTGGCGTACACCACCAGCGCACCGGGCTTCACCTGGGGCGCCAGCTCGCGCAGCAACTCGAGCTGCGTCGTGTGGAACTCCGCCACGGCCTTGGCGCTGAGCTTCCACTTCTGATCCGGCTCGCGCGCCAGCGAGCCGTGCCGCTGCACGGCGCGTCCACCAGCACCACGTCCGCGAGCTCCAGGGGCAGCGGGTGCGGAAAGGACACGTGGCGCAGGGACAACTCCCGGGCCCGGTCGCGTGCGTGCGCCAGCCGGCGGCGCGAGCGATCTCCGGCCAGCACCCGTCCCGCCTTGCCCACCTCGTCCGCCAGCGCGAGCGTCTTGCCTCCCGCCCCCGCGCACACGTCCGCCACCGTCCACCCCGCGAGCGAGCCCCCCTTCCCACCCTGCTCGAGGATGGGACGGCAGGCCTCGACGATGAGCTGGCTGCCCACGTCCTGCACCTGCAGGCGCCCCTCGCGCATCACCCGCGTCTCGAAAACCTTGTGGCTCGCCTCGGCGACGCGCACCGCGCCCGGCGCCAGCGCCACCGGCTCCGCCGCCACGCCCTCCTCCGCCAGCCGCGCGAGCACCTCGTCGCGGCTGCCCGTGGGCGCGCGCGCAGGTGCAGCGAGGGCTCCTCGTCCAACGCCGCCAGCATCGCCTCCAGCACGGGCTCGGGATGCAGCTCGGCCAGGCGCTGCACCAGCCAGGTGGGAAAGGAGTAGCGCGTCGCCGGGCGATCCGGGACGGACTCGGGCAGGGACGGCTCGGCGAGCGGCGACTGCGCCACCCGCTCGAGGAAATCATCCTTGAGGGTGCGCGGACGCACCGGGCCGGGCAGCTTCACCTCGGGGCCGATGCGCGCCCAGGTGGCGCCACAGAACAGCCGCCGCCAGAGCACGTAGCGCACCAGCGCCTGATCCTCCAGCAGCCCGATCTTGCTCGGCGCGTGGCCCAACGTGCGCGCCGCCAGATCCAACAGCCGCTGGTGCCGGGACAGCTCGCGCACCACCAGCGCGGTGAAGCGCCGCTCCTGGCCCCCCAGCCCCCCGCGTCCTTGAGGGCCTCGGCGAGCGAGAGCTTGAGGGGCTCGCCCTTGAGCACGGACAGGTGGGCCTCGAGCGCCGCGGTCGCCGCGCGCCGCGAGGGCCGCCCCAGGCTCGCCTCGTCCAGGAAGGTGTCGGGCCAGAAACTCACGCGTCCACGGGGAGCGAGACGGCCGAGGCACCCCCTCTTGGGTGCGCAGCTCGCGCGGACCAGCCGCCAGGAAGAAGTAGTGATCGCGCCCGCGCGTCTCGCCATCCACCTCGAGCGAGCCCTCCACCACCAGCGCCGCGTGACCCCGGCTCACCGGCGAGCGGTGGCTGGCTCCCGGCGCCAGGCGCATCCACAAGCCCCCATCCGGCCGCTGCGACAGCCGCAGGCCCGTGGTGGGCTCCGTCGTCCAGGTGTCCTCGGGCGGCACCGCCCCCGCGGCCGGGCGCTCCACCTCGCGCCGCAACCGCACGAAGCGCTCCACCAGGAGCATCATGTCCTCGATCTGGAAGGGCTTGTTGAGCACCGCGTCCGGCTCGTGGGGCCGCAGCACCCGCACCACTTCCTCGGCGGTCGAGGCGCTGACGATGGCCACCGGCTGCAGCCGCTTGCGCGCCGCCTCGAGGATGATGCGCCCGCCGCCTCCGCTGTCGCCGATGCGCAGGTCCGTGAGCACCAGGGCGAAGGACTCCTCCTGGAGGACCCGCAGGGCCTCGGCCACGCTGCCCGCCTCGCGCACCGGGGTCTGCTCGGCGATGAGCTCCGCCATGCCTTCGCGCAGCCCGGCGTCATCCTCCACCAGCAGCACCTTCATCGGGCTCTTCTCGCCGGGCATGTCAGGGACTCATCCGCGCCTGGGAGGCGTGCTTCTGCTCGTTGGGCGACAACGTCCCTCTACTCTAGGAGTGGCCCTCCCCGGACTCGAACCGGGACGCGGGGTCAGCCGCAGCGGATTTTGAGTCCGCCTCGTCTACCAATTTCGACAGAGGGCCCCTTGGGGGTGGGACGGCCAGACGTATACCGCGACTCCGCGCCGGACGCATCCGAAGATTGCGGTCCCCCGCGCTGATCGCTAAACGGGCGCCATGTACAACCTCCTCATCGCCCTGGGTGCGGGCCTCGCCATCACCTTGGGTATCAAGTTCGCCGGCTTCAACATCTGGGCCGCCCTCGTCCCGGGCACCCTCGCCTTCCTCGGCTCCTACATCTGGCTCGGACGGCGCATCGGGCAGAAGCTCCAGGCCCTCATGGCCGCCGTGCAGCGCGAGCTCCAGGGCCAGCCCGCCAGCCAGAAGGAAGCCCAGGCGCGCATCGAGCGGGCCGTCAAGATGCTCGAGTCCGGTCTCGTCTACGACAAGTGGCAGTTCCTCGTGGGCGCGGAGGTGCACTCCCAGATTGGAATGTTGAAGTACATGTCGAAGGACCTCGAGGGCGCCCAGGGGCACTTCGCCCGCTCGAGTGCTCGCAACTACCTGGCCAAGGCCATGGAGGGCGCCCTCTTCTTCCAGAAGAAGGACAGCGCCGCCATGAAGAAGTCCTTCGAGGCCGCGGTCGTCTCCGGCAAGAAGGAGTCCGTGGTGTGGGCCGTCTACGCCTGGTGCCTCCTGCAGAACAAGGACAAGGAGGGCGCTCTCAAGGTGCTCGGGCGGGCGGTCGAGGCCAACCCCTCCGACGAAAAGCTCAAGAACAGCTTGTCGGCCCTGCAGAACGACAAGAAATTGAAGATGAAACCCTACGAGCCCATGTGGTGGCAGTTCGGGCTGGAGACCCCTCCCCTCAAATCATGGGGGGTGGCGGCGGTCGGCGCGTGCAGTTCAATCCCCGACGCTGACCCTCCCTTCCGGGAATTCCTACCGGACCGCATTCCCGGTAATGCTGCAACTCTTGCCTATCCCGCCGCGAGGCGGCTCACGCGCTGATCGCAACCCCCGGAATCACGGTCCGGAATCAGGACGGTTGAGCGGCACGTCCCTTGCTCCTGGGTGGACCATCCCCGGAGAAGCGAATCCCGGGGATCAGCAGGCGGCCGGGGGTCTTGGGTGATGGAGGACATGGGCAGGGCGGCGGAGGAAGAGCGGGCAGGCGAGTCCTCCGAGCGGTTGGCTCGGGACACGCACTCCGGATTCCAGGGCCAGGCGCAGGAAGCGGAGCAGAGCATGCGGCAGCACGACCGACACGGAGAGATGCCCCTGATCCTGGTCGTGGAGGATGATGTGGGCACCCGCGACAGCCTGACGGAGCTGCTGTCGGCCCGCTACCGTGTATTGAGCGCCAGCGACGGCCAGTCCGGAGTGGAGCTCGCCCGGGAGCGGCACCCGGATCTCATCCTCCTGGATCGCTTCCTGGAGAGCGGCGAGGACGGCCTGGCCGTGCTCGAGTCGCTCCAGCACGAGCGCGCCACCGAGTCCGTGCCCGTCATCTTCATCACCGGGGACTCGGACGAGGGCACGCTCGAGCGCTGCCTGGAGCTGGGCGCGGTGGACTTCGTGCACAAGCCGGCGAGCGCGCGCGAGCTGATGGCCCGCATCAACCGGGCCCTGCGCCAGAGCGAGCAGCAGCAGCGGCTCAAGGCCATGGCCCAGACGGACGCGCTCACCGGCCGGCCAACTTCCGGGCGCTGTCCATGCGCCTGGATGAGGAGTTCAAGCGCTCGAGCCGCTACGACTACCCGATGTCCGTGGTGGTCATCGATCTGGATCACCTCAAGGCCATCAACGACGGCATGGGCCATGACGTGGGCAACCGCGCCATCCTGGCGCTCGCCAACCTCTTGCGCACCAACCTGCGCGAGGTGGACTTCGCGGCGCGCTTCGGCGGCGATGAGTTCGTGGCGCTCCTGCCCCACCAGACGGCCGCCGAGGCGGCGGTGCTCGCCGAGCGCATCCGCGCGGGCCTGCGCACGGTGAAGATCACGCGCAGCGACGGCCGGCCCGCCCCCTTCGGGTTGAGCGTGAGCGTGGGCATCGCGGATCACTCCCCCGCCCAGCCGCGCACGTGCACCGACGAGTTGCTGAGGGCCGCGGACGCGGCGCTCTACGAAGCCAAGCGCGAGGGCCGGGATCGCGTGGTGGTGTATGGCGCCTCGGATCTGGCGTCCCCCAAGGCAGCACAACGGCACTGACAGACGGTTTCACTACCCCCCAGAGGTCGCGATGGACGGTAGCTCGAGGGCGCGGATGAGCGGCAGCAGGCTGGCGAGTGGATCACGGGTGGCCATCGTCGGTGGGGGGATCGCCGGAGCGGGACTCGCCGCTTCGCTGATCTTCAATGGACGGGCCCGGGGGTGCGCGCTCGACGTGCGCGTGTACGAAAGCGGAGACCCGGACTCCGTGGCGCCCCCCGCCATCCTCACACCCGAGTGCCGCTCGCGCCTGGCCGCGCTCGGCGCCCGGGTGCCCCAGGAGTGGCGCGCCCATGAGCTGCGCGGCGTGGAGCTGCTCTCCCATGGCCAGCGCGAGGTGATGCCCGCGTCGGCCGGCGGCCTGTGGGTGGTGGATGCGTGGCCGCAGGGCCAGGGCGGGCTGGCGCTGGTGCGCGAGGCGCTCTCGGGCGCGGCCACCGCCCAGGGCGCGCGCTTCGTGCCCCGGCGCGTCGAGCGCGTGGAGCACCTGCCCTCGGCGCCGGATGCCCCCGCGGTGGTGCGCAAGAATGGTCCCCTCGTGGTGCGCGCCCAGGGCAGTGGCGAGCGCTTCCACGCGGTGGCCCTCGCCACGGGCGCGGGCGCGTCGCTCGGCGACTCCTTCTTCCCGGGCTTCCAGCCCGCTCCCTCCGTGGCCGCCGTGCAGGCGCCTGCGGCTGCCCTCTCCCCGCATGGGTCCCCGCCGCTCGCCCGGCTGTGGATGTCTCCCCTGCCCTCCGTGGATGGGCTCGTGCTCCTGCCGGGCGCCCACTCGGTGTACGCGCTCGCCTATGGCCCCGCGGTGACGCCGGCGGACCTCTGTCAGGCGTTGATGATGGCCGCGCGCGACGGGCTCGTGGAGGAGGGCTTCGAGCTGCTCGCCCTGGAGACCACGCGCCTGCCCTACGGGCCGGGCCGCTCGCTGGTGGCGCCCGGACAGCTCGTGGTGGGCGCGGCCGCGTTCGGCCACCCGCTCCAGGTGGGCCTGTCGGACACCCTCGCCTCGTGCAGCCGCGCCGCCGTGGCCCTGCTGGACGCGGGCCTGGAGGCCCCCGCCCTGGAGCGCCGCTACGTGCGCGACGGCCTGGGGGATCTGCTGGATGACGCGGCCGCGGGCGCGCGCCGTGACCTGGTTGCGCCGCGCGGGACGCCGCGCTCCCCAGGCCTTCCTCACCGCCCGTCACCGCGTCGCCGCGGCGGGCACCGTGGGCTCGGGCGTGCTGGGCCTCCCGCCCCCTCGCCCCAGATGCTGCTGTCCGTGGCGCGCTGGGCCGGCATCCGCGAGACCATGTCCTCCTGGGTGCGCACCGCCATGGAGCCCCTGCCCACGACGATTCCCACCATGGAGCGCGACCTCTACTACATCGTGGACGACGATCCGGATCAGCGCGAGGCCATGACGCAGCTGCTCGAGTCCACGGGCGCCCACGTGGTGGCCTTCGCCGACGAGCTGGCCCTGTTCTGCGCGGTGGCCCGGCGGCCTCCCACCGCCATCCTCCTGGACGTGGTGCTGCACTGGGTGGACGGACTGCGGCTGTGCGAGGGGCTCAAGCAACACCCGCTCACGCGGGACACGCGCGTGGTGGTGATGAGCGGCATGAACCGGCCCCACGTGCGCCAGCGCGCGCTCGACGCCGGCGCCGAGGCCTTCCTGCCCAAGCCCGTGGATCCCGAGCGCCTCTTGCGCCAGCTCATGGGCCGGTGCCCGACACCTCTTCCGCTTCCACCGAGGCGCCGCACGACGCGGCCGGGGAGACGGGGCGCTACGCCTCCTGAGACGCCTCCGCGGCCCTCACCGCGTCATAGGGCGGCTCCACGAAGAGCGCCCCGGGCTCCTTGCGGAACCACGTGAGCTGCCGCTTGGCGTAGCGGCGCGTCTCCTGGGCCACCAGCTCTCGCGCCCGCTCGAGCGAGAGCTGGCCCTCCACCACCGCCTTCGCCTGCGCGTAGCCCACGCTGCGCATGGGCGCCGCCTCGGCATACCCCCGGGCGATGAGCCCTCGCACCTCCTCCACCAGGCCCCGCTCGAACAGCGCCGTGGTACGCCGATCGATGGCCTCGTACAGCGCCTCGCGCGGCGGTGAGAGCACGTACATCCGGAAGGGATAGCGGCTCGGAGCGAAGGCATGCTCCCGGCGGAACTCGGAGGCGGGCCGGCCCGTCTGCCGGTGGATCTCCAGCGCCCGGATGACACGCACCAGATCCTGCGGGGGCAGCTTCGCAGCCGTCTCCGGATCCACCTCGGCGAGCTGGCGGTGCACGACCTCACGGCCCTCGGAGGCGGCGAGCGCCTCCAGCTCGGCGCGCAGCTCCGGATCCGCGCCCGGCGCCTCCACGAGCCCATGCAGGAGGATGCGCAGGTACATGCCCGTGCCGCCCACGACGAACACCCGCCGCCCCCGGGAAACAATATCCGCGATGGCCTCGTCCGCCCGGCGCTGGTACTCGGCGGCGGAGAAGGGCTCGAGCGGCTCCACCACGGAGACGAGGTGATGGGGCACCGCGGCGAGCTCCTCGGCCGAGGGCTTGGCGGTGCCGACGTCGAACTCGCGGTACACCTGCTGCGAGTCCGCGCCGACAATCTCTCCCCCGTGCCGCAGGGCGAGCTCCACGGCGAGCGCGGTCTTCCCCGAGGCGGTGGGGCCGGCGATGACGGTGAGCAAGGGCTTCATCGGCGCTCGGGCCCCGCGCGGGAGCCCCGAAGACTCGCTCAGGCGGCGGGCTTGCCCGAGGCGCGCAGCTCCTGGGCCAGCTCGGCGAGCTTCACGGGCCGGGGTCTCCCCCCGCCATGGGCTTGAGCTGGGCTTCCCCGCTCTGGCGCTCGCGCTCACCCAGCACCAGGGTGTAGGTGGCGCCCACCTTGTCCGCGCGCTTCATCTGGCTCTTGAGGCTGCCGCCGCGCGTGTCCAGCTCCACCCGGAGCCCCTCGCGGCGCAGGCGGCTGGCCAGCACGAGCGCCTCGTCGGCCGAGCCCTCGTCCGCCACGGCGATGAAGAGCTGGGTGGGCTGGGAGAAGCGCTGACCGCTCTCCTGCAGGAGGATGCACAGCCGGTCCAGGCCGATGCCAACGCCCACCGCGGGCACGTCCGGCCCCCCGAGGCTCTTGATCAGCTTGTCGTAGCGGCCGCCGCCGCCCACCGTGCTCGCCGTGCCCAGCACCGGGTGCGCGGCGATGAACTCGAAGGTGGTGCGCGTGTAGTAGTCCAGCCCGCGCATGATGCGGTGGTTGACCTCGTACTTGATGCCGAGCGCCCCCAGCTTGCGCTGCACGTCGCCGAAGTGCGCGCGGCACGGCTCGCACAGGGACTCGAGGATGCTCGGCGCGGCCTGGGCGATCTGCTGGCAGCGCTCCTGCTTGCAGTCGAGCACGCGCAGCGGATTGCGCTCCAGGCGCACCTTGCAGTCCGCGCACAGCTCGTCCACGTGGGCGCGCAGGTGCCCCACCAGCTTCTCCTGGTAGGCGGGCCGGCACGCCTCGTCGCCGAGCGAGTTGACGTTGAGCGACACGTCGGTGAGCCCGAGCTTCTGGAGCAGTTGCACCACCGCGTCCATGATCTCCACGTCCTGGGCGGGCTCCTTCGAGCCATACGCCTCGGCGCCGATCTGGTGGAACTGGCGGTAGCGGCCCGTCTTCATGCGCTCGTAGCGGAACATGGGCCCCATGTAGAACCAGCGCGTGAGCGGCTCCTGGTTCACCACCGAGTGCTCGATGTACGCGCGCGCCGCGGGAGCGGTGCCCTCGGGGCGCAGGGACAGGCTGCGGCCGCCCTTGTCCTCGAAGGTGTACATCTCCTTGCCGACGATGTCGGTCTCCTCGCCCACGCTGCGCACGAAGAGCGCGGTGTCCTCCACCGTGGGGGTGCGCACCTCGCCGTAGCCGAAGCGCGAGAACACCTCGCGCGCCGTGCGCTCCACGTGCTGCCACACCTCCACCTGGCCGGGGAGGATGTCGTTCATGCCCTTGACGCCGGAAATCTTGCTCACGGAATCTCCCCGATGCGCCGGCCCATGCGCACCACCGCCTCGGGCTGCAGGCTGTCGTCCCACTTCACCCGGCCCGGCTCGAACAGCAGGATGACGGTGGAGCCCATCTCGAAGCGCCCCAGCTCCCCGCCCTTGTCCACCGGCAGCCCGGTGTCATAGCGGTGCACCTTGCCGGGCTTGCCCTGGTGCGTGATGACGTCCTCGTAGGCCGCCTTGATGCGCGACACGCACGTGGCGCCCACCTTCACCACCGCGCACTGCCCGGCCACCGTGTCCAGGTACGTCACCAGCCGCTCGTTCACGCAGAAGAGCGACTGCTTGTTCTTCACCGAGGCGGGATTCACGGGCCAGAACTCGCCCGGGATGTAGGCGTAGCCGGTCACCTTGCCGCCCAGGGGGGCGTGGATGCGGTGGTAGTCGCGCGGCGACAGGTAGATGGTCGTCCAGGCGCCACCGTGGAAGGGCTTCGCCGCGGCC
Source organism: Cystobacter fuscus (assembly GCA_049060065.1). Classification (GTDB taxonomy): domain Bacteria; phylum Myxococcota; class Myxococcia; order Myxococcales; family Myxococcaceae; genus Cystobacter; species Cystobacter fuscus_B. The sequence goes on along the minus strand of JBMEQP010000002.1, from coordinate 3,966,715 downwards.
TCGTCGCCGAGCAGCTCGCCCACCGTGTAGTGGATGCCCTTGGCCTGCAGCACCCGGCCGTGCTCGGAGTAGCCCACCTGGGACACCGCGCCGTCCACCGGGGACACGACCACCTTCTCCCCCGGATCGATGGGGCGCGCGCCGCCCCGAGCCCACGGGTGAAGAACTCCGCGAACGTGGGGTAGTGCTCCAGCGTGTGCTCGGCCTCGGCCACGTCCACGTTGTACAGCCGGGCGAAGGTCTTGATGGCGGCCCGGTGCAACGGCGCGGGCGCGGGCAGACGCGTGGCCATACCCACCGCCGTGGACAGCGCGGACTTGGGGAGCACTTGCATCAACTTCATGAAGGTCTGTTCGTTCATGAGGGGCGCGACGAGAAGGGAAAGGGGTGGGAGAAAGGAAACCGCGCGAACTCGCGCTTCATTCAACGGCCCGCGTCGGCGGCGGGGCCCGGCGTGCCACCATCGGTGGGAATCGCCTGGAGGGACTTCTTGGAGGCCGGGCCGAGCACCTTGCCCTCTTCGATGATCAACACCTGATCCTGGAGCGCGGCGAACTGCTCGCGGCACGCCTTGCTGTCGGACAACTCCCAGCGGTCACGCAGCCCGCGGCCCTCGACCTGGAGGGATTCACCCTGCTTGAAGCAGCCGGAGAAGCCGCTCGCCAGCTCCTTCGCGGGCGTGCCGACCCCGGAGCGCCTCCCGCCGTGCCGGCATCCGTCCCGGCATCCTCGGCCTCGGCCGTGGGCTCGGTGGGCCGGGAGGAAGGAACGACGGAGCGCTTCCATACCCTTCCGCGGGCATCCGTGCCGGCTCGCTGGCCTTGCTGCGGACCTCTTCCAGGGCGCGCTGCCGGGAGCGGGCCTGCTGCTTGCCGTCCTCGATGCGCGCGCGCAGCTCGTTGGCCGCCGGAGCGTCCAGGCTGTTGGCGGGCACCTGGGCGAGCAGGCCCTCGATGGCGGACAGCTCGGAGTCCACGAACGCATCGTCGCCCTTGGCGGCGTACAGCTTGCCAAAGCGCGTCTGCGCCTCGACATAGGCCTCCGAGGGCTGGGCGGGCTTGCGGCAGCCGGCGGGGGCGGCGAGCAGCAAGGCGGTCAGGAGGGCAGCGAACGTCCGGCCAACACGAGGGCTGTAGGTGCGCATGGGTCCGGTTTTCTACGCCATTTCCGGGCGGACGCACCCCTTTTCGCGCGGGGCCCTCCCCCGCCGCATGCTGCGCGTCCTCCTCCTCCCGAGCCCCCGATGACCTCCCCCGCCCACGTGCTCCAGTCCGTCTTCGGCTTCTCCGGCTTCCGCGAGGGCCAGAGCCCGTCGTCTCGCGCCTGCTGGAGGCCCGGTCCGTGCTCGCCATCTTCCCCACCGGGGCCGGCAAGAGCCTGTGCTACCAGCTCCCCGCGCTGATGCTGGAGGGCCTCACGCTCGTCATCTCCCCGCTCATCGCGTTGATGAAGGATCAGATCGACTTCCTCCAGGGCCGGGGCATCCCCGCCGCCCGGCTCGACTCGACGCTCGGGCCGGAGGAGCTGCGCCAGCTCTACTCGGACTTGAAGGCGGGCACGCTCAAGCTGCTCTACATCGCGCCCGAGCGGCTGGCCAACGAGCGCTTCCTGCAGACGCTGCGCGGCGTGCGCATTTCGATGCTCGCGGTGGACGAGGCCCACTGCATCAGCGAGTGGGGACACAACTTCCGGCCCGATTACATGAAGCTCGCACCGCTCGCGCGGACGCTGAAGGTGGAACGGGTGCTGGCGCTCACCGCGACCGCCACGCCCTCGGTGGCCCGGGACATCGCGGGCGCGTTCGGCATCGCCCCCGGAGATGTGGTCCAGACGGGCTTCCACCGGCCCAACCTCACCCTGCACGTCTCCCCCACCCCCGGCGGCGACGCGCGCCGGGAGCTGCTGCTCTCGCGCCTGCGCTCGCGCCCGCGCGGGGCGACGATCGTCTACGTCACGCTCCAGCGCACGGCGGAGGAGACGGCCCGCTTCCTCACCGACCACGGCCTGCCCGCCCGGGCGTACCACGCGGGCCTCGCGCCCGAGGTGCGGCACGAGGTGCAGGACTGGTTCATGGGCTCGGCCGACGCGGTGGTGGTCGCCACGATCGCCTTCGGCATGGGCATCGACAAGAGCGACATCCGGGCCGTCTACCACTGCAACCTGCCCAAGAGCCTGGAGAACTACGCCCAGGAGATCGGCCGCGCGGGACGGGACGGTCAGCCCTCGGACTGCGAGCTGCTCGCGGCCCGGGAGGACGTGGTCGTCCTGGAGAACTTCACCTATGGCGACACGCCCACGCCCGAGGCCGTGGCCGGAGTGCTCGAGCACGTGCTCGGCCAGGGCGACAGCTTCGACGTCTCGCTCCACGAGCTGTCCCAGACCCATGACGTGCGTCCGCTGGTCATCGAGACGCTGATGACCTACCTCGAGCTGGACGGCCTGCTGGAGTCCACGGGCCCGTTCTATACGGAGTACAAGTTCCAGGCCCTGCGGCCGCTCGACGAGGTCTTCGCCGGCTTCGACGCCCCACGGGCGGACTTCCTGCGCCGCGTGTTCGCCCTCGCCGAGCCCAAGCGGACCTGGTCCCTGCTCAAGCTCGATGACATCGCCCGGAAGCTCGGCGAGCCGCGCGCGCGCATCATCGCCGCGCTCAACTACCTGGAGGAACAGGGGGCGCTGAAGCTCCAGGTGACGGGGGTGCGCCAGGGCTACCGGCGCACGCGCGGCGGAGTCGATGCCGCCACGCTCACCCGGACGATGATCGAGCGCTTCGACGAGCGCGAGCGCCGGGACGTGCGGCGGCTGCGCCAGGTGCTGGACTTCGCCGGCCACGAGGGGTGCCGCACCCGCTTCCTGCTCACCTACTTCGGCGAGGACCTGGAGGCCGACTGCGGCCACTGCGACTGGTGCGCGGGCGAGCGCCCCGGCCCCCTGCCCGCCCTGGCCGTCCCCGCCCCGGGGGCGCGGGAAGTGGAGCGGTTGAAGCGGTTGCGCGCCGAGCGGCACGAGGCCCTCGCCTCGCCCCGGCAACTGGCGAGGTTTCTCTGTGGCATCGCCTCGCCGAGCGTGTCCCGGGCGCGGCTCGCCTCCCACGAGTTGTTCGGCCTGCTGTCGGACGTGCCCTTCCAGCAGGTGCTGACCTTCGTGGAGGACGCCTCGCGGTAGGGCGCGCGGACGACTTCCGCGCTCGTCCTGGCCTGGGGTAGCGTCCGGGGCACCCATGAACTCCGCCTCCCCCCGAGCCCCCCCGCGACGTCTGGATTGAGGACCTCCGCCGAGTCCTCGGAGCAGAAGCTGTCGAGCCTGTTGCGGTGGATGGAACAAGGCGGAGCGCTGTTTCCCAAGATGCACATCGTCCGGCAGGCGGATGGGGAGCGCTCGGTGCTGGCGCGCACGGACATCGCCGAGGGCGAGGTGGTGCTCCAGATTCCCACCACGCACCTGTTCACGCTGGAGCGCGCGAAGGCGTCGGACATCGGGCGCCGCATCCAGTCCCAGCTCCAGCCGGACAACGACTTCCTCTACCTGGCCTCGTGGCTGCTCGAGGAGAAGCACCGGGAGCGGACTCCTTCTGGAAGCCCTTCGTGGACAGCCTGCCCGAGGCCTATCCCCACGTGCCCCTGTTCTACTCGGAGCAGGAGCGCGCGCAGATGAAGGGCTCGCAGTTGGAGCGGCTGGTGGAGGTGCAGCGCCAGTCCTTCGAGCAGGAGTACGCGCAGCTGCGCGGGAAGCTGCCCGAGTACGAGCGCTTTGGCTTCGAGGAGTATGTCTGGGCGCGGATCTCGCTGTACTCGCGCCTGTTCTCGCTCAAGGGGGGCTTGCAGGGACCGAGCCTCGTGCCGTTGTCGGACATGTTCAACCACCGCCAGCCGCCCGACGTGCTCTGGTCGACCTCGGAGGATGGACAGACGTTCCGGATGATCGCGCAGCGCGCGGTGCCGGCCGGGGCGGAAATCCATACACACTACGGCGCCAAGAGCAGTGACGTGTTCCTGCTGCACTCGGGCTTCGTGCCCGACGGCAACGAGGAGAACGACGAGGTGTATCTCTCCGTGGGGCTGCCTCCGGGGGATCCGCTGGCGTCGGTCAAGCAGCAGATGTTCGGGCTCGCCTCGGCCACGGCGAAACATCCCTTCAAGGTGTCGCGCCAGGGCAAGTACCGGCGTCCTGGTCGGTGTTCTCCTTCCTGCGCATGGCGCACACGTCACCCGACGAGTTCCTCGCCCTGTCCAACCGGCTGCTGTCGGGCCCGAAGACGATCGCGCCCGTGAGCGTGGCGTGCGAGGAGCGGGTGCTGGGGACGCTGGCCGCGGCCTGCGAGGAGCGGCTGAAGGCCTTCCCCACCACGCTGGAAGAGGACGAGCGGCTGCTGCGCGAGGGGCCCTTGTCGCCGAACGAGCGCAGCTGCGTGCTGCTGCGGCGCCAGGAGAAGCGGCTGCTGCGCGACTACCTGGAGCTGACCCGCGCGGGCCGGGCGCTGCTGCGTCAGCCCCGGGCGGAAGTCGAAGCGCTCGCCGCGCGTGCCGACTCGCCGTGGGGATGGTTCGACGGCTACGTGCGCAACGATCTGCTTGGGCTGCTGCGCCAGAAGAAGTGACCTGACCCGAGGGAAACGCGTGCTTGAAAGCCACCGGACCCGCCTTATAAAGTCATCCGGGACATGCGCGCGCCCCTACTCCTGCGGTCTACCCTGCTCCTTGTCCTCGTGGCCACGAACACCCTGGCGAACGAGCGCGATCAACCCGCCGTCCGTCCCCTTCTCCTCTCGGAGCATCCGCACGCTGGCGGATGGGACCGAGGTGTCGTTCCTCCTGAGACCTCCGAGGCGCCAGGCGTGGGACTGGGCGGACCAACAGGTCGATGTGTTCAAGGATCGCGAAAGCTACGCGGCCATGCACTCCGCCCTTCAGCGAGCGCTCAAGGAGAACGGCACGCTCAGCGAGGAGAACGCGCGTTACCGCAAGGAGGAGACCTCGGAGGATCACGCCCTGGCCGCCCTGCTCGCCTCGGGAGCGCTCGCGCAGACGCCGTTCAAGGTCGTGGACCGCTTCTCCGGCAGGGATGAGAAGGCCACCGTGAGGGCGAGGGTATTTCAAGGCAAGGGAAGGCCGCGGTCGTCCTCACCATCAAGAACCTCGATCCCGAGCAGCCCTGGAGCATGACGTCGGCTCGACTCGTGACCAAGGACAGAGGTGAAGAGCGAGTGGTCGCCATTCGCGCCACCTTTCGTGAAATCGCCCCCGGCGCCTCGGGAGTCATGGCCCTGGTCGTGGACAAAAGCGCCTTCTTGGAGGACGGCCAGTGGACGAGTCTGTTCCTCGAGGTCTACCAGCAGGAGGGATTCCGGCAGGTCCTCGTCCAGCTAGATCCCTATCTCGTGACGCGCTAGGAGCGAAGACATGGCCTCCAACACGTTCGTGATCTCGGGCTGTGCCCTGCTCCTGTTGATGTCCTCGGGTTGCCCCGGAACCGCCACGGGACGCGTATCCCTCCGGGCCGACGGCACTCCGGGACCGGAGGCGTGCCCGGCGGACGCACCCAAGGCGATGAGCTACTTGAGGATGTTCGTCGGCGAATCCGCTTGGGTCGTGCTCGATGCGAACCAGACCAGCACCTCTCCCGTCACCCTCTACGAGGGCAACATCGAGAGCATCCTGCAAGAGGATCTCGGACTCCTGGAAGCGCCGGCCCGGCTCTATGGCCGGGTCTGGACGAGTGGGCCCCAGGCCATCATCCGGTACTACTCCGCCCAGCCGATGAATGGAGGCGATCAGGTGCCCATCTGCGCGGTGGCGCGGCTCGGGCTGGGTCAACTCCGCAAGCGACCCGACTCCCTACCAGGGACGGCGATCGTGGACTCGCCCCAGGCGGGCGTCTACATCGTGAACGAGTTCCGTTGAACCGTCCCCTCGGTCTCCGAGACAGCTTGGACCCTCGCGGACCTACCGCCGCAGGACGCGGTTGCCGCCGAGCGCGTCGATCACCACGATGACGTCGTTGGGAGCCCGCTCGAAGAGGCCCGGCGTGTAGTTGCGCGAGGTCGCCGTCCAGACGGCGCTCGGGCCGGACCAGGTCTCGAAGTTGGTGGTCGTGCTCACGAACCCGACATGGCAGTGGCGCTGATCGGGAGGCGTGCTCGACAGGTCCGGCGTTCCCGCTTTGTCCTCGTCGGTGCAGAAGGCCACGCCCACCGGACCGTTGCCCACGCGGATGGCGAAGGGCACATAGGCGTTGTAGCGCCGCCCCGAGGCGGGATCGATCCGCGACTGGTAGACGGTGCGGCGCAGGGAGTCGTCCCACGTCCTGCCGCCATCCCACGACTGCACGGCGTTGATGATGTTGGCGCGAGCGCCCCCGTGGCGAACGGCTCCACCCCCTCGACGACGGCCATGAGGCGGTCGCCCCCGAGCTGCACGACGGTCGCCATGCCCTCGCGGCTCAGCGCCCCGGCCCGCTTGTCACGCGACACGGTGACGACGCCATACGCGGTCCACGGCCCCGTCGTCCCAGCGCGCCCCTGCATGGCGATCCACTGGTGGCCGGAGTATCCCCCCTGCTCGGCGAGCGGCTCGGAGTCGTAGTACACCTGCAGATCGCCGTTCGCGCGCTGGAAGAGGAAGGGCGCCCCCACGAAGCGGGAGACGGGACCCACGACGGTGCTGTCGTAGACCCAGCCATCCCCATCGTTGTCGCTCCGGGTGACGGTGACGCGGAACTGCCCATTGGCGTACTCGCGGAAGGCACAGAAGACGGTGCGAGTGCCCGGGATGGCGCGCATCGTCACGTCGCCGAACTCCACGGCCGGGTTGCTCACGACGGAGCCGTGGACGGACCAGGTCGCGCCATTGTCGCGGCTCGCCCAGACCGTGATGCCATGGCCCGTGCTCGCCCCACCCAGCAACACCCCGTCCGAGCGGCGGGTGATGCTACGAATGGGCGCGCCGCCATTGGCCATCAGCACCTGCCAGCCTCCACTCGGGAGCGCCTCCTCGTTCCGGACCACCGTCTCGCCGCGTTCCGGCGGCACGTCGGGCTCGCACGCCGGGAGCGCCACGGCGAACAGGGCCAGCGCCATCAGGCGCGCGGGAAGCCAGGAGGCACGATGGATCTTCGCGAGTGTCGGAAGCATGGGCGCCAGCGTGCGGCATGGAAACTCCCGGAATCAAGTCAATCCCGGAATTTCATTCGCCCCTGCTTCATCCAGCTCGGCTCACCCCCGCGCTGCCTGAGGCGCTGCAGCTCGGCCTGTGACTCCGCGAGGCGGCGCTCCAACTCCTCCCGCCGCCGTGTCTCGTCCGCCAGACGCCGCTCCGCCTGCTCGATCTGCCGGGCCTCCTCATCCGCGCGCCGCTGCAGCCCCTCCATCATCTCCTGCATCCGGGCGATGAGCTCCTCGTACTCCAGCAACAGCGCGTGCCCCGCCCAGAAGCGCAGCCGCCCCTCTTCCACCTGCAACTCCAGCCCCAACACCTCCGAGGCGTAGCGGCCCTGCTCCGGGGTGATGGCGACGTACTCCCTCGCCTCGATGGACGGCAGCCGATAACCCTCCAGCCGCTGACGGGCCCGGTCGTAGATGAAGTACTCGGGGATGCCCAGCCGCGCGTAGCGCCTCACGTTGTATTCGGCGTCCTTCTTCCGGTCGCCGCCGACGTGAACCTCCAGCACCCAGTCCAGCCCCTTGCCCTCCTGGCTCACCACCCACTTGTTTCGAGGGTGTGCCTCGGCGTCCAGCACGGCCAACAGGTCCGGCGCGAAACGGCGCTCGGTCGGGTAGTACACCGGCAGCTCCGTGCCCAGGTACACCCGCTGCCGCTGCCGGGAGAAGTACCCCTTGAGGGCCTGCAACGCGCCCATCTTCGCCTGGGAGTGCAGGTCTCCCTCCGGCATCGCCATCTCGTCCCACGTCACCTCCCCGGGCAAGGCCTCCACCACCCGGACCCGCTCCTCCTCGCTCATCCTCGCCCACTCTTCCCGAGAGGGTGCCCGGGGAAAGGCGTCCTCCCGCTCCTGTTCGTCCCGTGCCATGCCCGCCAGGGTGAGGCGCGCGGCGGGCCCGGTCAATCGTCCCCGCGGCACCAAAGAGCAAGCGGTAGGCCATGTGACACAGTCAGGCCCCTCCGAGTGGGCATCGCCAGGAGGCGCGACGAGCCCACTCCCTCGCACGCCTCGCGCGTCTCACATGCGGGACGATCCAGGCTCGCGCCACCGGGCCGGGCCGTCCGCCCTGACCGCGCGGTTATGCTCGCATGGCCACCGCGCGCTCATGCGCCATGGCCCTATCCCGGGAGAATGAACATGTTCGGAAAACTCGCCGCCGACGCCCTCGGTCTCAGTGACATCGGCACGGTCATCGCTCCGGCCGACTACGACAAGGTGGATGCAGACGACTACGTCATGCACGAGGACCAGGAGAAGATCTTCTTCCTGATCAAGTCCAAGTCCGACGAGTACTGCTTCACCAACAAGGCCCTCGTCCACCTGGATGGCACCAGCGCCACCAGCAAGAAGCGCATGCTGCACCGCTACAGCTACGGCTCCCACCCGGTGTCCAACGTGCGGCTCGAGACCGCGGGCACCATCGACATGGACGTGGAGATCAAGTTCCAGCTCGGCGCGAAGAGCTTCTCCATCGACGTGCACAAGAAGCACCTCGAGCAGGTGAAGGATCTCTACAAGGCCCTCTTCCGCATCTCCGAGTTGATGCACGAGAACGAGGTGGCGCTCGGCCTCGCGAAGACCAGCATCGAGCTGGCCTCCACCACCCTGGGCCGCGGCCGGGCGGGCAGTGCGCCGCTCGTGGAGACCTTCAAGGAACTCAACCAGGCCGCCTTCTCCTGGTTCCTCGGCGCGCAGCAGAAGTACTGGGTGAAGGACTTCGGCTTCGTGTTCGAGCGCTACCTCAAGTCCTGAGCCGCGAACCGTTGACGGTAAGAGGGAGCCATGCCGAAGCGGTACTTCGATCTGGCGGACGATGTCTACCTGCCGAGGCGTTGGGAGTTGGGCCATCCCCTTGACCAGAACGGCCATCAGCTCGAAGACCCCTGGCAGTTCAGGGTGGGAGAGCCGGCCCGGTTCAAGGGTCATGTTCAGATTCCGGTCAAGAAACCCGGCACTCCCCTCGACTTCTCGCACGCGGCCTTCAGTATCCCCGTCGTCCACGTCAGGGTGGCATCCCTTCTCGGGGAGCTGGCTCCGAACGACGTGGAGCTCATCCCCGTGGGGCTCAACGGACAACCGGATCAGTTCTACATCCTGAATGCTACCCGCCTTGTCCGCTGCATTGATGACGAAGCCTCTGGAGAGGTACGGCACTGGAAGCCGGAGGACGGTCGGCCTGAGAAGACGGGGCAGTACCGGGCCGTGTACGGCATGCGCATCAACCCCTCGAAGGTGGAGGATGCCAAGGTGTTCCGCACCTGGGGATGGACGGTGGCCCTCATCGTCTCCGAGGAGATCAAAGAGGCCCTGGAGCGCATCGGGGCCACGGGGTTCAAGTTCAAGGAGGTCTAGCCCGGATAATTCACCAGGGCAGAGGGGAAAGGGGGCGGTTGCGGGCGTAACGCACTGATTTAGCTTGGGTTTGTCCAGAACTCAGGCCGAACCAGAAGCGTACGCCCGCATGACGCACTGTACTCCAGCCGTTCTCCACTTCCATCCCACTCTTCCGGTCCACCTCACGTGCGACGCGCCGGACACGTCCAGTGATGGCGGGGCGCTGCTGTTGAGGCAGATGGATGAGCGCCTGGGCCTCACCAGCAAGCTGGCCGGCTGCATCCCCGACGCACGCGACCCCTCGCGCGTGGTGCATACCCGGCTGGAGCAGGTGCGCCAGCGCATCTACCAGATGGCGCTGGGCTACGAGGACTGCAACGACGCGCACACCCTGCGCCATGACCCGGCCCTCCAGGTAGCGTGCGACGTGGTGCCGCACAGCGGCTCGCCCCTGTCCTCCCAGCCCACACTCTGCCGCTTGGAGAATGCCGTGGACGGACGCAGCGTGCGCAAGCTGCTGGGCGTGCTGGAGCAGCACTACCTCGACTCCTTCACCTCGCCCCCGAGGTGGTGGTGCTCGACATCGACAGCACGGATGACCCTACGCACGGCCAGCAACAATTCTCTCTCTTCCACGGCTTCTACGACCAGCACATGTACCACCCGTTGCTGGTGTTCGACGGCACCACGGGCCAGCTCGTCACCGCCATTCTGCGGCCGGGTACGGCCCACGCCGCACGAGGTGCCGCGGGAGTGCTGCGCCGGCTGATTGTTGCCCTCAAGCAACGCTTTCCCAAGGTGCGCGTCGTCGTGCGCGGCGACTCGGGCTTCGCCATGCCGCGGGTGCTGCGAACGCTCGAGGAGCTCAACACGTACTACGGAGACATCGACTACCTGTTGGGACTGGCGCGCAATCCCGTCCTGCAGCGCAGGGGCGCGCCCGTCATGGCCGCCGCCAACGAGCAGTACGCACAGGGCCGCTCCTACGTGCGCCACTTCGGCGCTTCTCTACGCGGCCGAGTCCTGGCCCCACGAGCGCCACGTGGTGATGAAGGCCGAGGTGAGCGCCAAGGAGAAAACCCGCGCTTTGTCGTCACCTCGTTGGAAGGCTTTCCGCCCGAACTGCTCTACGACGCCTACTGCGAGCGCGGGCAGTGCGAGAACTACATCAAGGACTTGAAGAGGGCTCTGCTGGCTGACCGGCTGAGTTGCTCCACCTTCTGGGCCAACTTCCTGCGACTGCTGCTGCACGCGGCGGCCTACGTGCTGATGCATGCGCTACGCACCGAGGCGGGCCGACTGGCTCCCGCGCTGGCCACGGTGCAGATGGACACGCTGCGGCTCAGCCTGTTGAAGGTGGCGGCCCAGGTGACGCGCTCGGTGCGCCGGCTGTGCGTGCGCTTGCCGATGTCCTTCCCTCTGGCTGCCGTCTTCATGGCCCTGGCCGGCTCGCTGAACTGGGCACCCTCGTGAGCTGACGCGCGGTGCACGCCCCGCTGCTCCTGCGCACGGCTACCTGGCCGACACGGCCGAGGTGCGCCCGGTGCTGCGCGTGAGTCGCTGACATCCAACCCCACGGATTTCGCTTCCCTTTGCCAACCTGGTTGCCGTTCACCTGACAGATAGGGGCAACGAGCCAGATCGTGCCCCGGGTCCTGCGCACGGCTGCTTCGCGGCTTCTCGCCAAGCCCTGGTGAATTATCCGGGCTAGTCCGACAAGTTTTTCAAGTCGGACGCTCCAGTAGGTCCTCGCCGCTGGAGGCCCCCACCCTCCCCGCTCCTTACGACGCGGCCGTCGCCCGGTTGCGCAAGGATTTGGGCAGCACCTTCGCCACGGTGTCGAGCACGGGCGAGTCGATGAGGGGTTGCAGGAGCCGGGTCGCCGCGAAGGACGCGGAGTACGCGAGGCGGCAGCGCGACTCGTAGCGCTCGAAGGCGCGCGCCTCGGTGCTCGCGCCGGTGAGCATGTCGCGCAGGGCCTCGGCGGCCAGGATGCCCGAGCGCATGCCCTGGTAGATGCCCTCGCCGGTGGCCGGATGCACCATGCGTCCCGCCTCGCCAATCACGATGCGCCCGGGCGAGTGCAGCTTCTCGATGGAGTACGAGTAGAGGATGGGGTGGCCCTTCCAGCCGCCGAGCTGCCGCGCGCCGCGCAGGCGGGGGCGAAGTGGCTGTCGAGGATCTGCTGGAACAGGACGCGGGCGTTGTGCTGGTGCGCGTCGTCCCGGTAGCAGATGCCGATGTTCACCCGGGTGTCGTTCTCCGGGAAGAGCCAGACGTACCAAGGCGCCACGCGTGGATCGAAGATCATCTCCACGTGGTGGGGGGTGAACTCGACGCCCTCCCACCAGCCCATGATGGCCTGGAGGATGGACTTGGGGCCCCGCTCGGGGACGAGCTTGGAGTGCCCTCCATCGGCGACCACGGTGTAGCGCGCGCGCACCTCGCGGCCCTCGTCGTCCTGGAAGCCCACCACGCGCCCGCCCTCCTCGAGGAGCGAGCGCACGAGGAAGTTGGGGACGAACTCCACCCCGAGCGACTGCGCGCGGCGCAGGAGGATTTCATCGAGCGTGCGGCGGTTGCAGATGATGGCGGCGGCGGCCTCGCCTCCGGACAGGAACATCGTCTCGTTGCCCCGGGTGGTGAGCCGGAGGCCCTTGATCCAGTAGGCGTGCGGCTCCACCGCTTCCCAGACGCCCAGCGTCTTCAGACAACCAATCCCCTTGGGGCTCACCCCGCTGCCGCAGGTCTTGTCCCGGGGAAGTCCGCCCGGTCCACGAGCACCACCCGCTTCACCCCGAGCTGACCCAGATGCAGCGCGGCGGCTGTCCCGGCGGGTCCCGCTCCCACGATGGCGACATCGGCTTCCAGGACGGACTTGGACATGGGCAGGCCTCCAGGAGGGAATGTTCTTCTCCTCTACCCAACGGGCGGCTCGGCCGTCCATGGTCCGTCCGTCCGAGAGGCGGTCCTCCTATTCACTGGAGAGCAGAAGCTCGGCGCGATGTTCTCAGCGGGTCTCAAGCGCCTTGAAGACGACCCCGTCCAGCTCAGGCGGTGCACCGCGTCCACCAGGCGCTCGTTGGCGATGATGAGCGTCGAGGCTCGGCCAGCCGGAAGATGTCCACGTGCCGCGGCAGCGACGAGGCGTCGAGCCAATATGGGTCCGGGACGCCGTGGCCCATGGAAACACCACAGGAGGGACACGGAGGATTCGGGGGCGGCAGGCAGTCTGGGTGGAAGCGACCGTGGGATTCGAGCTGGATGTCTCGCAGCTCGGGTGCGTTCTTGGTGCGGAATCGCACCTGGGTGGGGCAGCCGGTCAGGCCACGCACACCCGTGTTCTGCGATCGCTCAGTGCCTCGCGGCGCATACAGAGGGACCAGGGGTTCTGCATGACGAGCTGGCCGAAGTGGCTCGCGCCTGTGCCCTGGAGTGGGCCGAATGCCGCTCCTGATTCCAGTACGGCATAGGGAGGCGCCAGGGGGCGCACCAGCTCGCGCCTCCGGATGAACTCCTCACGCGGGACGGGCCAGGCACTGGACAGTTTCTTCTGCTCCTCCGAGGGCAGACCCGACAGGTCCACGCACGGATATTGGGCCGATGTCCCCCCCTCTGGTTGCAAATCACAGGCAGGGCAGGACTCCACACCGGGCAACCACCACGTATGTTTGGCATTGAGGTTGCCCGTGTAGCGAGGTGATGGGTCTCTTTCCAGTTCGTAGTATTTCATGCGACCGCTGTCGCTCACTCGGACCAGACGAGCGCCGGGTCCAGCTCAATGGCCTCGAAGGGTTCGGCGCGGACGCGGCCCTCGCCGGTGAAACATTCGCCGCGTCGCCACTGGCCCTCGTCGAGCCGGAAGAGCTCGATCGTCCGGGTGAGTGGATCCACGTGCCACAGGTGCCGCACGCCCTCGCGAGCGTAGATGCGCATCTTCGGGCCCTGGTCCACGCGCCGCGTGCCCGGGGAGAGGATCTCGCAGGCCCAGTCCGGAGCGAGCTCATAGTGCGCGGGAGCGTCCGCGCCCCCGACGGCACGCGGCAGACGCTCACGCCGCCACCCGGCGAGATCCGGCACGACCTTGTCCGGACGCGGGCCGAGATGAAGCTCGGGCTCGGCGAGGAGGACCCATCCGCCGGGCCCGTCCTTGCCGAACTTGAAGGGCCCCGAGAGCAGGCCCGCGAGGTTGTAATAGACGTTGGCGTGGGGCCGGGCCGGGCGGGGGCTGAGGTGCAGTTCCCCCTCGAGGATCTCCGCCACCATGTCCTCGGGGGCCGACTGGAAGGCCACCTCGACGGACGGGGCGTTGCGCCCGGTGGACTCGGATTCGGGAGTGCGGCGGAGGACCATGGACGAAGAGTGTCGCATGCGCCTCGCGTGGTGCAACGCGAAGGCCATGACGTGTCTCATCGTGTACAACCAGCCCACGTCGAAGGTAGGGCCGCTACACCCCGAGGAACAGGCGCTTGCCGAAGTTGAGCGCGAGCGAGGCGTCGAAGATCTTCTGCGCCGCCGCCTCGATGTCGTACTCCACGCGGATGTACTCCACCGTGCGCGCGCCCGTGTCGCAGATGACGAAGCACGCCCGGTTGTCGTAGTCGCGCGGCTGCCCCACGCTGCCCACCGAGATGATGTACTTGTAGCCCCGGCGGATGCCGAACTTCTGCGCCACCACGTCATGCACCTCGCCATTGCCGATGGCGAACGCCTTGCACAAGTGGCTGTGCCCGATGAACGTCACCTCGGGCAGGTGCTCCACGTAGGGCGCGAGCTCGCGCGCCTGCTCCAGCGCGAAGATGTACTCGTACGCCCGCGGCTCCACCGGCGAGCCGTGACAGAAGCCCACGTCCCCAATCCGGTACGTGTACGGCAGCGTCTTGAGCCACTCCATGTTCTCGTCGGACAGCACGCTCGCGCTCCAGTCGAGCGCGTGCCGGGCGGCGTCGTAGTAGTACGAGTAGTCCATGCGCCCGGCCACCGCGGCATCGTGGTTGCCCAGCAGCGTCACCTCCGTCACCGAGCGCACCAGGTCGCAACACGCGTTGGGCGAGGCGCCGTACCCCACGATGTCGCCCAGCGACACGATCCGGTCCACCTTCTGCTCTTCCGTGACGCGCAGGACCTGCGTGAGGGCCTCGATGTTGGAATGGATGTCGGAGATGATCGCGATTCGCATGTGGTCGAGTCTCTACGAGAGGCCGAACGGGGGCCCCGCTGCTCATTGGAAATGATGCGCCTCAACAAGTCCTGAGCGCCAGAATCCAAACCCTCGAAACGCAGGCCCATCCCCGCCGGGCCCTTGTCCTGACGCCGGGACCGATTCCACATCACCGTGGCCTCGGCCGTCACCTCGTGCACCACCCCGCCTCCCAGCCGCACCCGCGCCCGGCGGCCCGCGTCCAGGGGCGTGCTCGTCTGCAGGAACATCCCCCCTCGCTCAGGTTGGCCACCCGCGCATAGAGGGTGATGTCCTCCGACTCGCACCAGCAGCGCAGGCGCGAGGCGAACCGCGTGGTCTTCCGGTTATCGATCGGCACCCCGCTGCCCTCCAAGCCCGTTTCTCGCGGACTCACCATGTCACGGCCCTCCCCCTGGTTTCGAGGGAGTCCGGATTAACCGGAATCGACTCTAGGTGGATTGTAAAAATCCGTCAAGAGGCGATCCGGAAAGGGCTGGCGGGCTGCTTGGGGGGTCAGGCGTCGAGGACGGGCAGGTCGTCGAAGTGGGTGAGGCGCTTGAACTCGGAGAAGCGCTGGTGGATGTCGGCGCGGGAGATTTCGTGCAGGCGCTCGAGGCTGAACTTCTCCACGGTGAAGGAGGCCATGACGCTGCCCATGACCATGGCGCGGCGCAGCACGGAGGTGTCCAGGGAGCCGCCGGCGGTGGCGAGCGTGCCCATGAAGCCGCCGGCGAAGGCGTCTCCGGCGCCAGTGGGATCGAACACGTCGGCCAGGGGCATGGCGGGGCAGGCGAAGAGGTGATCCTTCTCCACGAGCAGCGCGCCGTGCTCGCCGCGCTTGATGACGATGCGCTGGGGGCCCATGCCGAGGATGCCGCGGGCGGCGCGGATGATGTTGTGCTCGCCGGAGATCTGCCGCGCCTCGGCGTCGTTGACGAAGAGCAGGTCGACGCGCTTGAGCGTCTTGAGGAGCTCGGGCCGGGTGCGGTTGATCCAGAAGTTCATGGTGTCGGCGGCCACGATCCGGGGGGACTTGACCTGGTCCACCACGCTCGACTGGAGATCGGGGTGGATGTTGCCGAGCATGAGGTACTGGGCGTCGCGGTGGCGCGCGGACAGCTGGGGCGAGAAGCTCTGGAAGACGTTGAGCTGGGTGTCGAGCGTCTCGGCCTCGTTGAGCTGCCAGGTGTAGCGGCCCTTCCAGCGGAAGGTGCGGCCCTTCTCGTGGGACACGCCGTCGGTGTCCACGCCGCGCGCGCGCAGGAAGTCGAGGTGGGCCTTGGGAAGTCCTCACCCACCACGGCCACCATCTGCACGGGGGTGAAGAACGAGGCGGCGGTGGAGAAGAAGCTGGCCGAGCCGCCGAGCACGTCCTCCTTTATCCCGAAGGGGGTTTCCACCGAATCCAGCGCGATCGAGCCAACGACGAGAAGAGACATGGGTCATCCAGGAGGAGCGCGGCCGGCTGACAAGCGGCACGGGGGCTCCCAGGGGCCCGTGCCGAGGCGAGGTACGACTTTTGGGCCGGTCAGGTCAAGGGGTGGGAAGGACGGGCAGCAGCGCCTTGAGGTCGTCGTCGGTGAAGTAGAGGCCACCGCCGAAGAAGAAGTCGCGGCCGGCGAGCATGCGCCGGGTGTTGATGTCGCGCTGGGGCGCGTTGAGCAGGTCGTCCATGCCCACGGTGACGAAGATGCGATCGAAGGCCTGGGCCCGCAGCGAGGTGCGGATGCGCGGGTAGCGCAGCTCGTCCACCGAGAAGTTGAAGGCGTCCAGCCTGAGCATCAGGTGGTCCTTGAAGAAGTGGAAGTCGGCGCCCACGCCGCCCGTGGACTCGATGATGCCGAAGCGCAGCGTGGTGAAGTAGTAGCGCTTGGCGAACTGCGCGCTGAAGGTGAAGCCCTGGCGGGTGATCTTCTGCTGCTGCAGCACGGGCTCGCCCGAGGAGGGCGGGTTGGTCTGGGTGTACACCGTCTCCGTGATGCCGCGCGGATCGTCCACCACCTCGAGCAGGTAGTACTTGTCGGGCCGGGGGCCAGACGCACCGACAGGCTGTTCTTCGACGTCTCCTGCCCGGTGAGCCACGTGGCCTGGAGCCCCACCTCGGTCTGCAGCCCGGTGAGGGTGGAGGCGAGGCTGGACACGTCCTCCACGGTCTCGGCGAGCTTCTGGCCCAGGCGCTCGTCGCTCAGGAGCGTGCCCACGGCGCCCTCGCCGTTCTTCACCTTGGTGGTGACCTCCTCGATGTTGGCGAGCGAGCGGTCCAGGCGCTCCATCGTCCTCTTGAGGCTGGACACGCTGTCCTTGAGGTCCCCTTCCCCGCTGCCGATGATCTGGCGCACCGTGACGAGCACCTCGCGGGTGTCCTGGGTGATGACCTCGATGTTCTTCACGATGTGGCCGACGCTCTCCTCGTTGGAGTGCGTCATGCCGCGCACGTCCCGGCTCACCCCCTCGAAGTTGCGGAGAATCGAGTCCAGGCGCTCGGAGCTGGTGCGCACCGTCATGTCCACCGAGTCCGACAGCCGCACCATGTTGTCGACGATGCGCCCGAGCAGGCCCGCGCCCTTCTCGCCGCCGAGCACGTCGCGCAGGGCGCCCGTCACCTGCTGGATGTCCTCGGTGATCTGACTGAGCGAGGCGAAGGCGGCCTCCATGCCCTGCACGTCCACCACCTTGCGGATCTCCTCGCCGTCCTTGAGCGGCGGGGTCATCTCGGTGCCGGGGTTCAAGTCCAGCAGGTAGTCGCCGAGCAGCGACTCGGAGCGCTTGATGAGGGCGGCGTCCTGGTGGAGCACCACGTCGCGGCGCACGCGCACGGTCACCTTGGCGCGCGTGCCCTCCAGGGTGACGCCCGTCACCTCGCCCACGGGAATGCCGGCGATCTGGATGCGGCTCTTGGTGCCCAGGCCCGAGGCGTCGCGGAAGTAGGCGTAGGCCTCCATGGCCTCGTCCCTGCCCATGCCTCCCTTGCGGGTGAAGAGGATGAAGGCCATGAGGCATCCTCCGGCGATGAGCACCAGCAGACCGACGCGGAAGGGTGTGACGAAGCGCTTCACCGGGAGTGACTCCTAGTCGTTCTTGCCAAACCACGTCTGGAGGAAGATCTTCACCGCGGGCTGCTGCGAGGCGAGCAGCTGCTCCGGGGTGCCCTGCTCCAGGATGACGCCCTTGCTGAGGAAGGCGATCTGGTTGGCGATGTTGAAGGCCGAGGCGACGTCGTGGCTGATGACGACGCTGGTGATGCCCAGCTCGCGCTGGGCCGCGAGGATCATCTCGTCCACGTAGTCGGTGGTGATGGGATCCAACCCCGTGGTGGGCTCGTCGTAGAGGACGATCTTCGGATTCATCACGATGGCGCGTGCCGGCCACGCGCTTGCGCATGCCGCCGGACAGGTCGGCGGGGAACTTCGTCTCCACCGAGCGCGGCAGGCCCATGAGCTCGAAGCTTGGAGCGCACGAGCGTGGACTCCTCGTCGGCGGACAGCCGGCGGTGCTCGCGCAGGGGGAAGGCCACGTTCTCGTAGACGGTCATCGAGTCGAAGAGCGCCGCGGCCTGGAACACCATGCCGAACTTGTGGCGCACGCGCTCGAGGCCCTCGGCGCCCAGGGGGACGAGGTCCTCGCCGTCGACGAGGACCTCACCCGCGTCCGGCTTGAGCAGGCCGATCATGTGCTTCATGAGCACCGTCTTGCCCGAGCCCGAGCCGCCGAGGATGACGCAGGTGCTGCCCTCGGGCACGGCCAGATCGATGCCCGTGAGGACCTTGTTCGGGCCGAAGGACTTGTGCAGGCCGCGGATGTCGATCATCGGCCGCGCGGGAGTCGTGTCGCCCATCAGTGCAGGAGCACCCCGACGATGAAGTCGAGGATGAAGATGGAGAGGGCGCTGTTGACCATGGCGGCGGTGGTGGCCTGGCCCACGCCCTTGGCGCCACCGGTGGCGTTGTAGCCCTTGAAGCAGCAGATGAGCGCCACGGACAGGCCGAAGACGGCGCCCTTGATGAGGCCCTCGTAGACGTCGATGGGATCCAACCACTGCTGCGTGCGGGCGATGAAGGTGCCGGGGGACACGTTCTGCACCGACACCGCGACGATGTAGGCGCCGAAGATGCCCGAGGTGTCGAAGAGCAGCGTGAGCGCGGGCACCATGAGCAGGCCGGCGAGCACCCGGGGCACCAGCAGGTACTGCACGGGGTTGACGGCCATGGTCTCCAGGGCGTCCACCTGCTCGGTGACGCGCATGGTGCCCAGCTCCGTGCACATGGCGGAGCCGGCGCGCATGGTCATCATCAACGCGGAGAACACGGGGGCCAGCTCGCGCGTGAGCACCGGGCCCACCGTGGGGCCCACCGAGGCTCTGGGCGTCGAACATGGCGAAGGCGCGCGCGGACTGGTTGGCGAACACCATGCCGGTGAACAGGCCGGTGAGCAGCACGATGAAGACGCTGCCCACGCCCACGAAGTCCAGCTGGAAGAAGAAGTTGGCGGCGCGAAACGGCCGGCGCACGCTCCAGCGCGCCACGTCCGCCCCGAGCGTCGCCAGCCGGCCGAGCTCCTCCACTCCCTCGACGAACACCCGTCCCAGGCTCTCGATGCCTTGGACGATCCACGAGGTACGCGGGGATTGCTCCACCTTCTGCTCTGTGTTCTCGGACGCCACGGGGGGCCTACTCTACGTGCCCCGGTTCCAGGCACAAGCAAGGCTCCGCCTCCCCCACTCCCCGTGCGCGCCCAGGCTTCCCGGGCCCCAGGCATCCAGGCACCGACCCCCCGGCCGACAAAGGGGGTTTCTCCGGAGCGGTGTTGCCGTTATGTTGCGCCCCCCTTTTCATCCCCCTCCACATAGAGAAGCGAGAAGCACACACCCATGGCGACCCAACTCAAGGTCGGCGGCGAGGTCGACGCGTTCTGCACCCGCTGCAGGCTCACGCTCGCACACACCATCCTGGCGATGGTGGGCACGAAGATCGCTCGCGTGCGCTGCAACACCTGCAACGGCGACCACGCCTTCCGGTCCGCGCCCGGCACCACGGACCGGCCGAGCACCTCGTCGCGCTCGAGCGGCGGCGGCTCCAGCACCCCCGCGCCCCACGCGCCAGCCGCGCGTCGGACGAGGAGAAGGTCATCATCTCCTTCGAGGAGCAGCTGGCGGGCAAGGACATCGCCAATGCCCCGCGCTACACCCCCAAGGACACCTACAAGGTGGATCAGGTCATCCAGCACCCCACCTTCGGCCTCGGCCTGGTGACGGCCGTGCGGGGCAACAAGGTGGACATCACCTTCAAGTCCGAGACCAAGACGCTGGTGCACGCCACGGGGGGCGCCAGCGCGGAGAAGCCCAGTTTCAGTCCGCCCAATGCGAAGATGACAGGCCCAGCGGACAAGCCCATGGCGGCTCCCGTGGAAGAGCCCGTGGATGTCCCGGGTGATACCGCCGAGGGTTGACACGGACGCCGGGGAGGCTGGACGGTAAGGGCCCTTGCCTATGCGCGTGCTCCTCACCCTGCTGCTGCTCGCCCTGCCGGGTCTGGCGGGGGCGGAGCCGTTGCCGGTGACGCTGCTGCCCTCCGAGGTGGTGCTCGGCCGGGATCCGGTGGTGGTGGTGCGGGTGAAGGCCCCGCCCGGCGCCCCACCCTCCGGGCCGCGGCCTCCACGGGTCGGCTCACGCCCCAGCGCTCCTCCAAGCCCGAGGAGTCCCTGTTCATCTGGACGCCTCCGGACATCCGCTACCCGCTGCTGGCGGTGCTCGCCTTCTGGACGGACTCGCCCGCCGGCCCGCCGGAGATCACCCGCGTGCCCATTCCGCTGCTGGGCCGCAACGAGCTCACCGTGGACACGGCCGCGGGCGCCCAGGTGGTGGTGGAGGTGGCCGGCCACAGCTTCGGCCCCGCCCGCGCCGACCGCCGGGGCAAGGCCAAGGTGACGGTGCAGGTGCCTCCGGGGGTGAGCAAGGCCAGCGTGCGCGTCACCTCCACGAGCCAGCGGCCCTCGCTGCGCACCATCCCCCTCGACGTCCCCCCCGAGCAGCCCCTGCTCGCGGTGATGAGCCCCGAGTCCCTGCCGGCCGGTGGGGACGGCTGGCTCGTGCTCATGGGGGCGCAGCCCGTGCCGGGCTCGCAGCTGCGCCTGCGGGTCAAGGGCGCCAGCACCCGGGAGGAGCTGCCCAGTGTCTTCCGCGTGAAGCCGGAGCCCGGCGCGAACGCGGTCGTGGTGGAGGCCCAACGGGCGGATGGCACCGGCTCGGCGCGGCTCACGACCCACGTCGTGACGGCCGTGGCCCGCTTCACCCCCGCGCCGCCTCCCCCCGCCCTGGTGGTGCCCCTGGCCGGGGTGACGCCCGCGCTCGTGCTCGGGCCCGTGGTGGCGCCTCCTCCGCGCCCCCCTCCTCCTCCCTCCTCCCACCCCTTGTCCGTGCAGGTGCTGGCCGGGGGCGTCCTCGCCGGGGGGGACAACCGGGGCCGCTGGCCTCGCTGGGCGTGGGCTACCAGCTTCCCCCACTCGACGGCCGCTTCGCCCTGGAGGCCGAGGCGGGCCTGCGGCGCTCCACCTCCCACCCCCTCGTGGAGGGCCTGGGCACGGTGGACTCCCGGGTGCTCGCCTACCCCCTGTTGTTCTCGGTGAGGGGGCTGGCGTTCGAGCTTGGACGCTTTTCCCTGTACGGCCGCGTGGGCGCCGGGCCGACGTACTACAATCACCGCGCGACGAGCTCCTTCTTCGACACCCCGCTCGTCCAGCAAGGGCGCACCTTCATGGGCTTTGTCGCGGCACAGGCCGTCTGGCGTCTGGGCGCGGTGAGCACCTCCTCGAGGTGCGCGCGGGCCGTGCCGCCGCGAGCGCCTCTTCGTCGATGCCCAGCTCGGCGGTCTTTCCGCCTGCGTGGGCCTGAGGTACCGGTTATGAGCAAGCGATTCATCCTGGTGCTCGCCACGGTGCTGAGCGCGTGCGAGCCCACTTCACCCCCTCTGGAAGCCTTCCACATCCTCGACGTGGCGCCCCTCACCCAGAAGACCAACGAGTCGAAGCGTGTCCGGGTACAACTCGACACGGATCCGGCCTTCCTCGTGGACTACGGCGAGCCCGCGGCCCGGATGGTGGGACAGCCACGGATGGTGATTGGCCCCCACACCCTCCCGCTCACCTACCTGGGCCATGGCCTGCTCGAAGGCACCGTGGAGCCGCTGACGGAGGGCAACTACATCGTCGGGGTGAACCTGGGCGATGGGCGCGAGGCCACCTTCGCCACGCCCTACGTGGTGACGCCGGAGCCGCCGCCAGAGCCAGAGCCAGAGCCGTCGCCGGACCCATGGGCGACGTACGATTTCTCGCGCATCGAGCCCCAGGTCCAGGGCCAGGCCTTCACCGTCACCATCACCGTCACCGTCCATGGACAGGTGGAGAGCGCGCCTCCTACCAGGGCACCGCCACGTTGACGGTCTACACCGGGGGCGAGGAGATCTTCCGCGCCTTGGTGCCCGTCAAGGCGGGCAAGATCCCGATAGAGGTCATCATCGACCGCTCCGGCGACGACTTCGTCGCCAAGATCGAGGACGCCAAGGAGGAGCAAGCGTTTTCCAACGCCTTCCCGGTGGCTCCCACCAAGAGCTGATTCACGAGACACATGAGCACGGACTCTTCTTCTCCCTTCTCCTGGCACTTCAATCTCGGCCGCATCCCGGTCGTCGTCGAGCCGAGCTTCTGGCTCATCACCGCCATGTTCGGCATGATCGGCCGGATCGACGACTGGCGCCGCGTGCCGTCGTGGGTGGCCGTCTGCTTCGTCTCCATCCTCATCCATGAGCTGGGACACGCGCTCATGGCGATGAGCCTGGGCTGCGACGTGGCGGGCATCCGGCTCTATGGCTTCGGCGGGCTGACGTACCCGGATCGGATGCTCAGCCGCTGGCGCGACGTGGCCGTCACCGCCGCCGGACCGGCCGCGGGCTTCCTGTTCGGCGGACTGATGATCGCCGTCAATTACTTCGTGCCCTGCAGACGAAGCTGGCCCAGGTCATCTTCAGCCAGCTCATGTGGGTGAACTTCGGCTGGGGCATCATCAACCTGCTGCCCGTGCTCCCGCTGGACGGCGGGCAGATCCTGCGCGGCGTGCTGGGCCCCACGCGGCAGCGGCTCACCCTGTGGGTGGGCGTGATCGTGGCGGGCCCGGCGACGGCCCTGTTCCTCTTCGTCGGCGCCTTCTTCGCCGCCTTCATGTTCGGCCGTATGGCCTTCGACTGCTGGCAGGCCCTGTCGGTGGCCCGGGACGTCAAGCCGCTGCCCCCCGTGCAGGCCGTGGAGCCCGAGCCGGAAGCGCTCGCGCGCGGCTGGCAGGCGCTGCGCTCGGGCCAGGAGACCGAGGCGGCGCGGCTGGCCCACCGGCGCTCGCGTCGGCCCGGCCGGGCGCGGAGACCAACGCGGCGAGGATCTGCTCGCCTGGGTGGCGCTCGCCGAGGGCAACCCCCGCGCCGCCCTGTCCCACCTGGAGAAGGTGCAGCCGCCCCAGGACGCGCGGCCCTTCAGCTGGGCCATGGCCTACGAGGCCGCGGGCCTGCCGGATCGCGCCCTCGCGCCCGCGCTCGCCGCGCTGGAGCGCGAGCCCTCCGAGGCCGTCGTGGCGCTGGCGGTGCGTCTGCTCGTGAAGGCGCGGCGGCTGGAAGAGGCCGAGCGCACCGCGCGCGACTTCGCCTGGAAGTCCCTGGCCCGGCGCGACGCGCTGCTCGCGGACATCGCGGTGGCCCGGGGAGACTTCGACGCGGCGGCGGCGCTCTTCGCGGCCACCTTCGAGAGCACCGGCCGCGCGGAGGAAGCCTACCGGCCGCCCTCAACCACGCGCGCGACGCTCAACTGGAGCGCG
This sequence comes from Cystobacter fuscus, assembly GCA_049060065.1. Classification (GTDB taxonomy): domain Bacteria; phylum Myxococcota; class Myxococcia; order Myxococcales; family Myxococcaceae; genus Cystobacter; species Cystobacter fuscus_B. The sequence goes on along the minus strand of JBMEQP010000002.1, from coordinate 3,943,190 downwards.
CCGCCGAGTGGCTCAAGCGCGCGCTGGACGCGGGGTATGACGACCTCGAGGCCATTGGCCTGGAGCCCGCGTTCGCCCCCGTGCGCTCCGCTCCGGAGATCGCCGCGCGGCTCGGTCAGCGCAGGCCCTGACGGACGAGCTCCACGGTGCGCGCCATGTCCCCGGGGAGCGGGGACTCCAGACGGCGCGCCCCCACGCCCGGCAGCGCGGGCCACTCCAGCCGGGCCGCGTGCAGGGGCGTGCGGGCCAGCACCACGTCCTCCCCCTCCCCGCCCAGCTCGCGCGCCGTCCACGGCGTGTCCCGCCCATACTGGTGATCCACGAGCAGCGGGTGTCCCAGGGACAAGAGGTGCACGCGAATCTGGTGCGTGCGGCCCGTGAGCGGCTCGGCCTCCACGAGGCTGGCCGCGGAGAACACCTCCACGGGCTCGAGCCGCGTCGTCGAGGGCTTGCCCTCCTCGCCCGGCCGGGCCACCCGCATGCGGCCCTTGCGCGCGGGCACGAGCGCCGCGTCCACCACGACGGGCGCCTCCAGCCGGCCCTCCACCAACGCGAGGTAGCGCTTGTGCACCCCTCCGCCTCGAAGGCCATGGACAGCGTGCGGTGGACTTGGGGCGTCAGGGCGAACACCACCACGCCCGAGGTGTCCCGATCCAACCGGTGCACCACGAACACCTTGCGCTTGAGCTCCGCCTCCAGCACCTCGCGCAGGGAGGGGGCGCTGTCCTCGGCGCGCCCGGGGATGACGAGCATCCCCGCGGGCTTGTCCACCGCGAGCACTCCCCCGCCCTCGAAGAGGACGGGGACGCGCGCGCCGCTCACTCGTAGTCCGAGGCCGGCACCACCTTCACCGACCCCAGCCCCTTGAGCTGCTTCTTCACCGCGGACGCCTTGCCCAGGAGCACGATGAGCGGGGGTTGGGGAAGAGGTACTTCGCCGCCACCTCCTGCGTCTGCCGGGGCTTCACCGCGTGCAGACGCTCGCGGAACTTCTCCACCCAGTCGTCCCCGAGCGCGTGCACCCGGATGTCGCCGATGACGGACGCCACCGACTCGTTCGTCTCGGTGCGCATGGGGTAGAGCCCCGCCGGTAGCGCTGCGCCTTCTTCAGCTCCGCCGCGCTGATGCCGCCCTCGCGCACCTTGGCCACCTCGGCGAGCGTCACGTCGAGCATCTCCCGCGTGCGCTCCGTCTGGGTGAAGGTGGAGATGGCGAACATGCCGCCCACGTTGAGCATGTCGAAGTAGCTGCTGATGCCGTACGTCAGGCCGCGCTCCACGCGCACCTCGTTCACCAGCCGCGAGGTGAAGCCACCCCGAGCACGTTGTTCATCGCCGTGGACGGGAAGTAGTCCGGATGCCCCATGCGGAAGCCCGGGCCCCCGATGCGCACCTGCGTCTGCGTCTGATCCGGCTTGTCCACGAGCAGGATGCGGCCCGAGGCCATCTTCCCCAGTTCGGGGATCCGCGGCGCCGCGTCCGGCCCGCCCGTCCAGCCCGCGAAGGCCTTCTCCGCCTCGTCCAGCACCAGCTTCGGATCCACCGCGCCCACCACCGACAGGAGCGCCACCCTGGGCCCCAGCCGCTCGCCGTGGAAGCGCACGAGATCCTCGCGCGTGAAGGTCCGCACGTGCGCCGAGCTGCCGCCGATGTCATGGCCGTAGGGGTGCTCGCCCCACAGCGCCCGGGTGAAGGCCCGGTCGGCGATCGTCGACGGATCGTCCAAGTCGTTGGCGAAGCCCGCCAGGGTGCGCTCGCGCGCCAGCTCCACCTCGCGCTCGGGGAAGGACGGCTCTCGGACGATCTCCCCGAGCAGCCCGATCATCGCCGGGAAGTGCTCGGCGGGCGTGGTGACGAAGAACGACAGCAGATCCTCGTTGCTGCCCACCGAGAAGCTCGCGCCGACGAACTCGATGGCCTCGTCGAGCTCGTCCGCGCTGCGCTTCTGTGTGCCACGGCGCATGAGCCGCGCGGTGAAGTCCGCCAGGCCATGCTTGTCCTTGGATCCACCGCGCTGCCCGCGCGCACCACCAGCCGCATGGCCACGAGCGGCAGCGGTCCCCGCTCGGCCGCCAGCACACTCAGCCCGCTGGAGGTGGTGCTCTCGTGCAGGGCGGGCAACATCAGCGCGCTCGTCGTGCTCGCGGCGGCCGGCTTCTTCTTCGTCACGCTCTTCCGGGCCGCCATCACGCCACCTCCTGTGCGTCCACCGCGTCCAAAGCGGCGCCGATCCCGTCCTTGGGCGTCGTGGGCCGCACCGTCACCACCGAGCGGCGCTCGGGCGCGAAGTACTTCGCCGCCACCGCGCGCACCTGCTCGTTCGTCGCGGCCGCGTAGACGCTCGGCAGGCTCAGGCCGTCGCGCCACGAGCCCAGGAGCGCCTCGTAGTGGCCCATGGCGTGGGCCCGGCCGCTGTTGGTGGCCAGCTCGCGCAGGTGGTCCGCGCGCAGGTTGTTCTTCGCCTTCTGCAGCTCGCGCTCCGTGAGGCCCTCGGCCACCGGGCGCTCGAGCTCCGCGTAGAGCGCCTCCTCCACCTTTCGCGGATCCGAGTCCGGCTTGAGCTCCAGGAAGAAGAGGATGATGCCCGGATCCAACCGCCAGCCCCAGTCCACGCCCACCGACACGGCGAGCTGGGTGTCATAGACGAGCTTCTTGGTCAGCCGGCTGCCCTCGCCCTTGGCCAGCGCGTACTGGATGACGTCCAGCAGGAGCGTGTCCTCGTCGCGCGCGGCCGGGCCGCGGTAGGCGATCATCAGGCCGGGGACTGGGCGGGGTGGCGCACCTCGGCGCGGCGCTCGCCCTTCTGCTCGGGCTCGGCGTCGAGCACGGGCGCGGGCGTGGGGCCCTTGGGGATGTCCCCGTAGTACTTGCGCACCAGCGCCAGCGTCTTCTTCGGATCGATGTCCCCGACGATGTAGAGCACCGCGTTGTTGGGCGCGTAGTAGGTGCGGAAGTACTGCTCGCAGTCCTGGCGGGTGATGTTCTCGATGTCCTTCTGCCAGCCAATGACGGGCCAGCGGTACGCGTGCGCCTTCCACACGAGCGTGCCCAGCTCCTCGTCCATGATGCCGGTGATGTCGTTGTCCACGCGCACGCGGCGCTCTTCCAGCACCACCTGGCGCTCGCTCTTGAGCGCCACGTCGTTGATGCGCAACGAGCGCATCCGGTCCGACTCCAGGTCCAGCACCGTCTCCAGCGCGTCCGAGGCGAAGTCCTCGTAGTACACGGTCATGTCCGTGGACGTGTAGGCGTTGGAGCGGCCACCGTTGGACTCGAGCGTCTGATCGAACTTCTTGGGGCCGTACTTCTTGGCCCCGTTGAACATCATGTGCTCGAACAGGTGGCTGATGCCGGTGATGCCGGGCCGCTCGTTGCGACTGCCCACCTGGAAGAAGGTGTAGAGACTCACCACCGGAGTCTGGTGGTTGGCCAGCAGACGCACCCGGAGGCCATTGGGCAGCGTGGCCTCCTGGACGTCGAACAGGGAGAGGAGGACGGGATCCGCCTTGCGCGCGGCGGGTTTCGCGGGAGCCTTCGCCATAGAGGAACACCGTATAACGACTCCTCGCCGGGGCAAGCACGCCTTTCACGTGGGGACTGTCAGGCATACTTCCCTTTTCGCCCCCCCGATGGAGTTCTCCATGCCCCCTGCCCCCATGCCGTGGTCGCCCGAGCACCTGCGCGATCCCCACCCCTTCTACGCCTCGCTCCGGGAGTCCGCCCCGTCCTCCAGGTGGAGCCCTTCCAGGGGGGCCTACGCCGTCACCCGCTACGACGACGTCACCGCCGTGCTCAAGAACCCGGGAATATTCTCCTCCGCGCGCGTGGAGCCCGTGGTGTCGCTGACGGCGGAGAGCGGTGAGAAGGCGCGCGGGTACTGGCAACTCGAAGAACCTCATCTCCGCGGACCCGCCCGAGCACACGCGCCTGCGCGCCCTGGTGGGCCGGGCCTTCACGCCCCGCCGCGTCGCCGAGCTGGAGCCGTGGATGCGCTCGCTCACGCGCGAGCTGCTCGATCGCATGCTCGCCCGGGAGGAGTTCGACTTGATGTCGGAGCTGGCCATTCCCCTGCCCGTCACCGTCATCAGCCAGCTGCTCGGCGTGGAGCCCGAGCGCCGCGAGGACTTCAAGCGCTGGTCGGACCACGTCGTGCAGACGATGGCCATGGCCGTGAGCCCGCGCGACCCGGCCTCCATCCTCGCGGGCCTCGAGGAGTTCCACACCTACCTGGCGCGGACCATCGAGCAGCGGCGGCGCGAGCCGCGCGGGGATTTCATCAGTGCCCTGCTCGAGGCGAGCGAGGGCTACCTGGACGTGCCGGACCTCATCTCCTTCACCCGGCTGCTGCTCGTCGCGGGCAACGAAACCACGACCAACTTCCTGGGCAACGCCATGGTGGCCCTGCTGCGTCACCCCCGGGAGCTGGAGCGGCTGCTGAATGACGCCTCGCTCACCGCCTCGGCCGTCGAGGAGGCGCTGCGCTATGATCCGCCCGTGCAGCTCCTCGTGCGGGTGACCACGCAGGACACCCAGGTCTCCGGCCACCCCATTCCCGAGGGAGCGCGCGTCATGCTGCTGATCGCGGGCGCCAACCGCGACCCCCGCCGCTTCGTGGACCCGGACCGGTTGGACATCACCCGCGACAATCCGAGTCCGCTGTCGCTCGGGCATGGCGTGCATTTCTGCCTGGGCGCGCCCCTGGCGAGGCTGGAGGCGAAGGTGGTGCTCGAGGAGCTCGTCTCGCGGGTGCGCCACATCTCGTTCGCCCCCGGCCAGGAGCAGGACTTGAACTGGGGCAATGCCCTGATGCTGCGCGGCCCCCGCGCCCTGCGCTTGAGGGCCGAGCGGCGCCCCGCCCCCTGAGCAGCCGTCGAAGAATGTGTCTCGCGGTCCGGGTGTGGACGTACCATGGGCGAGGGGGGGACCGTGGCCGGGGTGGCCCCGGGGGCGGTCCAGCCCTCGAACGATCGAGGACGATATGACCACCACATCACTCGCCGCTCCCCAGCTCGTCATCAACAGCCGCATGCTGTATTCGAGCTGGATTCCCGCCGACCCGCACGCCGCCGCGGCGCTGCTCGCCCCGGGGCTGCGTCCCGCCGCCAACCGGGCGGTGTACATGAACCAGTACGTCGTCGACTCGGCGGAACAGACGTCGAGCTTCGGCGCCTACTCGCTCACGTACCTGGGGGTGGATCTGGCGGGCCGCACCGCGCCGGATGGCGTGACGCCCGCGCGCTTCTTCACCCACTACTTCAACTCCTCGGAGACGGTGCGCGCCTACGTGCTCGAGCGGGGCGTGCCGGCCTCGCAGGGCACGACGGCGCTGGAGCTCACCGGCGACGAGCTCGTGGCGACCACGCGGGTGGATGGCGTGCCCATCATCCGCACGGTGGCGCGCGTGGGGTCGGCCATTGGCTCGGTGGCGCGCGGCCACCTGCTCTACGTGACGCGGGTGGGCAAGCGGCTGATGGCGGGCAACTACCCCTACGTGGGAGAGGTCGTCTCCCCCTTCGAGCTGGTGTCACTGGAGTTCCTCGCCAAGGATCATCCGGTGTACGCGCTGCGCCCGGCGAGCCCCTTGCGGCGCGTGGAGGCCTGGTGCTGGTACGCGCCCCGGACTCCTTCGTGTACCCGGGCGGCGAGTACGAATACGAGCCGTGAGGGCCCACGCGGGAGACCCTCCGACATGGGCCTGGGAGTGGACCATGCGCGCTGACTCGCCAGGGGCAAGGGGAACGGGGCTGTTGCTCGCCCTGGCATTGCTGTCCAACGCCTGTGCGTCGCCGAGGACTCCGCCCGGCCGGGGGATGAGGCTGCACTACACGCCGCACGAGGCCGCAGGGCCCGCGGTGACCGGAGGGCCGAGCGAGGAGTCTCGGCTCGCCCGATGCTCTCCGCCACCCTCCCCGACCGGACGACATCGCGGGAGTGCAGGTGTTCGGCGGACTGCTGGCCGAAGCGGAGCGACGCAAGCAGGTCACGCGCTTTGTGCGCGGCCTGCTCGTGCGCGAACTGTCTCAGCGTCTCCCCAATGGTTGGCCGACGTGCTGGACGACGATAGCCGCCTCAAGGTTGCCGTGGCGCTCGGCACGTGGTTTGCCCACCTCCTGAAACCCATAAGGAGCGCGTTGACAAGGCCAGCGATTCACTCCTCGCCACGTCGCCGCCTCCCGGATGGCTCCCGCGCGGGCCCGACGACGAGCTGCTGCTGACTCTCCTGCCCGACGAAGAAGCCTGAGCTTCACCCCTGGAGCTCAGCCCTCGAGAGGCGGCCCGGGCCAGGGACCTCCCCTCCCCTGGCCCGCTGGGTATGCTCGCCGCCCATGCTCTCCTTCGACACGCCAACGCATCGCTTCCACCTGCGCGCCGCCGCCGTCATCCGCCAGGGCTCGCGCGTGCTGCTCCACCGGCTCGAGACCGACACCATCTGGGCGCTGCCGGGCGGGCGCGTGGAGCCCGGAGAGGAGTCCGCGGCCACCGTGGTTCGCGAGCTGCGAGAGGAATTGGGGATCGAGGCCACCGTGAGCCACCTGCTGTGGGTGGCCGAGAACTTCTTCCCGCACGCGGGCCGCAACTACCACGAGCTCGGCATGTACTTCGAGGTCACCCTCCCAGACGACAGCCCCCTGTTGACCGGCCCCGGTCCGTACTTCGGCTCGGAGCCCGGGGCCGTGCTGAGATTCCAATGGTTCACGCTCGAGGAGCTCGAGCGGCTCGACGTGCGCCCCGCCTTCCTCACACGCGCGTTGGCCTCGACCTCGCCAGTCCCCATGCACTTCGTCGTCCGCGACTGAGCACCCCCCTCGGGACGAGGGGCGACCGCGAGACCGCGGCTCGGCCCTTTTCCTCACATGGGAGGAAACTTTTTTCAGGACCTACGAAAATGGGAGCAGTTGGTCCCCCTGCGAACAAGCGAGCTCCCCCATGGTCGCCATTTCCCGCGCCGCCCCCTCCGCCGCCCTCCGCACCACCGCGGCCCTGTCCAACCCCGTGCTGCGCGAGGGGCCCGGGGTGCCTCCGTCACCGCGCTGCAGAACAAGCTCAAGGCGGCGGGCTTCAACCCGGGCGCGGTGGATGGCGCCTTCGGGCCCAAGACGGAAGCGGCGGTGAAGGCCTTCCAGAAGGCGCACGGCCTCGCGGCCGACGGCGTGGTGGGCCCCAAGACGTGGGGCGCCCTGAACAAGGTGGGAGCGTCCTCGGGCGGCTCGGGCCCCACGCTGCGCGAGGGCGCCAAGGGCGAGGCGGTGCGCGCCCTGCAGAACCGGCTCAACGCCCTGGGCTTCAACGCGGGGAGCGCGGATGGCGCCTTCGGGCCCAAGACGGAAGCGGCGGTGAAGGCGCTTCCAGAAGTCCCGCGGCCTCGCCGCCGACGGCGTGGTGGGCCCCAAGACGTGGGACAAGCTGGGCATCAAGGTGAGCGGCGGCTCGGGCCCCTCCGCTCCCTCGGGCGGTGGCCGCGTCGTCACCGGCTACGTCAACGGCGTGCCCCGGCAGATCACCCTCAGCGGCATCCCCAATGGCAAGCAGATGCGCTCGGACGCGGCGGCCGCCTTCAACCGCATGCACGCCGCGGCGGCCCGTGCCGGCATCAACCTGCACGTCAACAGCGGCTTCCGCACCATGGCCGAGCAGCAGGAGCTCTACCGCAAGTACCTGAACGGCACCGGCAACCTCGCCGCGAAGCCGGGCTACTCCAACCACCAGGGCGGCATCGCCGTGGACGTCAACGTGGGCAGCACCAGCAGCGCCACCTACCGGTGGATGGCCGCCCACGCCGCCGAGTTCGGCTTCAAGCGCACCGTGCCCTCCGAGCCCTGGCACTGGGAATTCCGGCCGTGAGCCGGTGCTGAGCGGCGACCCCCCTCCCGCCGCGTCCTCGCCCGGAGCGTGATAAATCCTTCCGGGGAGGATCTTCATGCCGACCATCACGCCGCCTGATTTCCGTTCGCAGCACTTCAAGGCCAACCCGTTTCCGTTCTACGCGCGCCTGCGCCAGGAAGCGCCCGTCTACCACTTCACCAGCTTCACGAAGGAGCCCACCGGCTGGTGACGCGCTACGAGGACGTGTCCCAGGTCTTGAAGCACGCGAGCCTCAGCAAGGATGTCTTCGGCGCCGCCGGCGCGGAGCGCAGGGCACGGATGCCCTGGCTCCTGAAGATCTTCGAGCCCGTTTCCCAGAACATGCTGAGCAAGGATCCACCGGATCACACCCGGCTGCGCTCGCTCGTGCACAAGGCCTTCACGCCGCGGTTGATCGATCAGTTGCGCTCGCGCGTCCAGGCGCTGTCGGACAGGCTGCTGGACGAGGCCGCGCGCAAGGGCTCCATGGATCTCGTCTCGGAGTACGCGCTGATCGTCCCGGTGACCATCATCGCCGAGATGCTGGGGGTGCCCCCGAGCGACTACCGGAAGTTCCAGCACTGGTCCAACCGGCTCATCTCGAACACGAACCTGTGGGACGTGATCCTCTCCGTGCCGAGCGTGGTGATGTTCGCCCGCTACCTGCGTCAGCTCATCGCGCGGCGGCGCTCGTCGCTGGGAGACGATCTGCTCTCGGCCCTCATCCAGGCGGAGGAGTCGGGAGACAAGCTGAACGCGGACGAGCTGGTGAGCATGGTGTTCCTGCTGCTGGTGGCCGGGCACGAGACCACGGTGAACCTGATCTCCGGCGGCACGCTCGCCCTCTTGCAGCACCCCGAGCAGTTGGAGCGGCTGAGGAAGGAGCCCGGTCTCATCCAGCCCGCGGTCGAGGAGCTGCTGCGCTACGCGAGTCCGGTGGAGATCTCCACCGAGCGCTTCACGAAGGAGGACGTCACCGTGGGCGGGGTGACGATTCCGCGAGGGCAGCTGGTCTTCGCCGCCATCGCCTCGGCCAACCGCGACGAGCGCCAGTTCAAGGATCCGGACACGCTCGACCTGGGCCGCGAGCCCAATCGGCATATGTCCTTCGGGATGGGCATCCACTACTGCCTGGGAGCGCCGCTCGCGCGGCTCGAGGGGCAGATCGCCCTGCAGACGCTGGTGAACCGGTTTCCGAAGCTGCGCCGGCCACGCCGGCGCAGTCGCTCAAGTGGCGCACGGGCGTGTTGATGCGTGGGCCCCAGCGGCTGCCGGTCTCGCTGTCCTAGGAGCGCGCGGCGAGTCCCGAGCCCACGTCATGGGCTCGGGGAGAGGCCCTTCTGGAGGGAGATGGCGGTGTCGAGATGGCGTTGCACCGCTCCTCGGGTCGCCAGGACGAAATCGCGCAGCTCGGCATTTCGGAGCTGGGGCTGGAGCACGCTGTCCCTCAGGAACAGGGTCTGCGCATGGAGGAAGACCTGCACGTCCATGTAGGCCAGATCGAATGTCCCCGTGTCGGCACTCGCGCGGAGGATCATGAGGAGCTGGTTGGACTCCGCCATGAGCTGCTGGCTGAGCGGGTTCTCACGGGGCGTGATGCCCAAGGCGCGCAGGCGCGTCTGGAGTTCCTGGTTGGCCGCCGTGTGATCCTGGACCAGCTGCTCGGCGAAGCGACGAACCTCCGGGCTCGTCGCCTGCTGTCGCGCGAGCTCACCCTGTTGGATTTCGCCCATGTTCATGGTGATGAACACCTGGGCGATCTCCTCATCGCTCAAGGCGGGCAGGCCGATATCCGCGGCCACCGGACATGACGTTCCATCCGTGGTGAGATGGGGATTGCCTCCGGGGGTGGTTGGACCTTCCACACAAGCACCAACCCCGAGCACGGCGAGCAGAGTACGAGCAGCCGTGAGGCGAAGCGCGGCGAGTTCTTTCGAAGCATGGTTCCCCTCCCCCTCCACCTGGTTCGCGCTCAAGGTGAATCCGGGGGAACCCCCGGGCCATTGCGCTGGGAGACAGGGAAAGGCCGAGCGCCCCACCCTCCGGTGCCTCAACACTGTCTGGCGTCCAGCTCCTCGGGCGTGGGAATGCGCAACAGCAAGCGCATCCGGTGTCTGCGATTGTACCCCACGGAGTAGAGGTCACTCCCGATGGAGACCACGGCTGGAAGCGGAGGCTCGGGCTGCTTCGCCAACCAGGACTCCGCCTCCTCGCGGGTCGAGAAGGAATGGGCGGGGGCGAGGTCCTGGAGGAGCGGAGGGTCTCCAGGTACTCCTTGAAGCCATGCTCCTCTCCCGTATCCATTACGAAGTGGAAGGCAATCTTGGTGATTCTGAGAGCCTCGAGTTCTTCAGGTGAGGACATCCGCTGCTCCATCTCGTGGAGGTGGAAGCAAACCACGTTGAGAAGGTCGAAAAGATGGAACTCCGTGCCGAGTTTTGGAGGGACGATTGGATTCTTCCTCGGCCTCTTCTTCCTCGGGATCCTCCTCCATCCGCGCCCACTCTTCCTGCGTAGGCAGACGCAGCAACTTGCGGTGCTTGAGTTCGCGCGCGTAGGCAACATGATAGCGCAACTCCCCTACCCCAACGAAAGCTCCGTGGGAGGAGAGGGGTGGGTTTCAAGCCAAGCGTCGGCCTCTTCCTTCGTTGGGAAAGAGAGAACCGGACTCAAAGGGCCTTCATTGAAGTGCTTGAGGTATTCCTCGAACTCCCCCGCTTCGTTTCGCCCCAGGATGAAGTAAAGCGCGATTCTTGAGTCCCTGAGCGCCTCATGTTCCTCTGAAGTGGTTTTATGCCGATCCACATCTTCAAGCAGCCGCAGGGTACGTATGAGAATATCGGAATTCATGTGGGTGCGTGTGGTCAGCATATCCATCAACCCGCCACGAGCACGACAGGCGCCAGAACAACCAGGCCGGCGCCAGCTGAGAGAGTGACGAAAGCAACACCTGCGATGATGACGATGGAGCCGACAAGGAGTTCCTTTCGGTTCCGTTTCAACCACTCAGCCGCGCCATTCGCAGTGGAAAACTCCAATGCATTCAGCTCTTGCAGCCTGAGGCAATCCATATACTCGAACAGGCATGTTTCAGAGCAGTAGCGATTCTTGGCTCCATTGTCGCGTTTGATGTGACTCAACTTGGATGGAAGCCTGTTCTTCATGCAATCCCGGTGGCAGTCGATTTGCTCTTGATCACAATCTCTCGGACGGGATGCGGCGAGCACGATGCTTCCGATCGTGCTCTCATGACTGGAGAGATTGTCATACCGCGACAGGTCGAACTCGGCAGCGCGTTGCCAGGAGTGGTGGACCTGATCATCTGAGGCCTCCTCGATGATGAGCACAAAGCCGGTGAGTTCTTCGGATGAAGGTGCTACATGGCGAGTACTGCCGCAGGAGAGCAACAGCAAAGCAAGGCCAGCAATGATCAGCTTGGAAATAGACATAGGCCCTGGCACCTATCACCTTTCGCGGCCGGCGGTGGGGAAACCCCGCGGACCTACGCGGACACGCCCGCGGGGCGCTTGATGGGTAGGAACACCCGGAACGTCGTGCCCTCGCCCAACGTGCTGTCCACGGTGATGCGTCCGCCCATGCCCGTGACGATGCCATGGCAGATGGACAATCCCAGCCCCGTGCCCACGCCCACCGGTTTGGTCGTGAAGAACGGCTCGAACAGCCGGCGGAGGTTCTCCTCGGAGATGCCCGCCCCCGTGTCCTTCACCGCCACCACCACCTCCTCGCCCTCGTGGTGCGTGGAGAGGCGGATTTCATTCGCTCGCACGTCCCCGTGCGGAATCGCCTGCGCCGCGTTGACGAGCAGGTTGAGGAAGATCTGCGCCAGCCGGGACTCGTTGGCCTCCACCAGTGGCACCTCGCCGTAGTCCTTTTCCAGCCGCGCCCGGTGGCGGATCTCACTCCAGGCGATGTTCACGCACGAGTCGAGCACGCCCCGCACGTCCACCCAGCCGCGTTGATCCTCGGTGTCGCGCGAGAACGTCTTCAAGTCCCTCACGATGTCGCGCACCCGATGGCTGCCCGACAGCGCCTCCTTGAGAGCCTCGCGCAACTCCTCCCCGCTCGCTCCCCAGCGGCTCGCCCGCCTCGGCCATGGCCGACAGCTCGTCCTCCACGAAGTGCAGGTTGCTCAGCAGATAGGACAAGGGATTGTTGATTTCATGCGCCACGCCCGCCGCCAGCGTGCCCAGCGACACCATGCGCTCGGTGGCGCGCAGCTTCTGCTGCACCTGGCGGCGCTCGGTCATGTCCCGCGCGATGCACACCTCCGCGGGCCGTCCGTCGAACACGAGCGACAACGTCACCACCTCGCCCACCACCTCGTGGCCCTGCCGGTGGCGGAAGCGCACCTCGAGCAGCCCACTGCTCCCGGGGACTCGCGCAGCATCGCCTCGCCCCCGGCCAGCACGAACGTCTCGAGCTCGCGGCCCGCAGCTGCTCGCCGCTCGTGTACCCCAACAGCCGCACCGCCGCCGAGTTGGCGAACAGCAGCGTGCCGCGGCGGTGGATGAGGATGGCGTCCGGCGAGCGCTCGATGAGCAGGCGGAAGCTCTCCGCCGAGCGCCGCTGGGCGTCCTCGGCCCGCCGGCGCCGCTGCTCGTTGCGCAGGCCCTGGAGGATGGCGCAGCACGTGGCCAGCACCGGCCGCAGGAAGGTGATGACCCCGGTGTCGAAGCCTCCCGGCCGGTTGGCCAGCCCCACCATGCCCACCATCTCCGTGGGCGAGTGGAAGGGCAGCCCCAGGAAGCTGCCCAGCGGCGGGTGCCCCTCGAGCCGCGTGCCGAACTCCTCCCGGCACGGCGCGTTGTCCAGCACCGGCCGGCCACTCACCATGACGGCGCCGAAGAGCTTCTGCAGGTGGGGGAACTCCAGCCCCGTGGACAGCTCGCGGCGGTAGAACTCGCGCAGCGTGTCCGTCCACTCCACGTGCGCCACGGCGCGCGTGCGCAGGAAGGGCGTCCCCTCGGGCGTGAACAACACCTCGCCAATGAAGCCGTACTCGCTGTGCGTGAGCTTGAGCAGCACCAACAACAGCTTGTCGAAGAGCTGGTGCGTGTCGTGGCCCTGGATGAACTCCGTCTGCACCTCGGTGAGCGCGTGCAACAGCAGGTTGCTCGCCCGCAGCGATTGCTCCGCCGTGGGCGCCCCCTCCCGCTGTGTCTCCACCGGCTCTTCTTCACTCGAAGTGCCAGGATTGCCGGGCCGTTCCATCCGTCCGATCACCCGCTCGTGTTCGTTCGCGGGCTCGACCATCCTCTAGAACAACGGATGGGTCAACCTCTACCCACCAGTGGGGTCAATCCGACCGCTGATTTTCCCCAACCGGTGGGTGGGGACTCAGGCGACGCGCTTGCCGCGGGGGCCTCCGGAGCCCACCAGCTCCCGAGGGCCGAGCACCCGGTCGGCGGGGATGCCGGCGTCGAGCGCCTCGCGCAGCCCGGCGGACAGGCCGCCGAGCAGCAGGAGGACCGAGGCATTCGTCCAGGCGAAGCCCAGGGTGCGCTCGCTCCGGGGCGCGAGCAGCGCGCCGCGGTCCGCGCCCTGGTTGCCGTACTCGACGGGGACCTCGGCCGAGCAGCGCACCACGTCGTACTTCTCCTTGATGAGGCCGTTGTGGCCCCCGGCGATGTCCAACACCATGGACAGCCAGCGGTAGGCCACCGCGTCGGCCTCGGCGTGGAAGCCGTAGCGGCGCAGGCCCTCCACGGCGATGACCTGATGGGGCGCCCAGCCAAGGGCCAGTCCCACTGCAGATCCTCTCCCCCGACGGCCTCGCGCGAGGCGCGGGTGCTCGAGGTCAACCCACCGTCGTGCAGGAAGCGCGGGAGCGCGGCGGCCACGCGGGCGGCCTCCTCGCGCGAGGCCCAGCCCGTCCACAGCGGGTAGAAGGTGGCGAGGCTCTCGTAGGTGGAGCGCCGTCCGGCCACGAAGTCATGGTCGAAGAAGAGGCCCCGCTCGGCGTCCCAGAAGCGCGCGCGCATGGTGCGCGCCCGGGCCCGCGCCGCCTTGGTGAAGCGGGCCGCGCGCGTGCTGCCCTCGCCCTCGACGAGCCGCCACACCGCCGCCGGTCCATCTCGTACTGGAACAGGAGCGAGTTGAGGCACACCGGCTCGTGGTGGTGGGTGGCGGTGGCGAAGCGGTGGCACATGTCCCAGCCACTCTCGCGGATGGCCCGGTCATGGCGGTGGAACTCGGCGTCATCCGGCCGCGCGCCGTCGTAGAAGGCGGACAGGTCCTCGGCGTCGGGCCCGTCGGCGTCGTCCTGGTAGCGCGACAGCCCGCCAGGGGTGGCGCGGGGTCCGGTGCGGAAGACCTCCTCCCACTCCATCTCGGCCATGCGGGCCACGCGCTTGAGCAGCCGCCGGTCCGAGCGCACCGCGTTCACCTCCAGCGCCAGCCGGGGCATGAGCGGCGGCTGGGTGCGCGACAGGTGGTAGCTGAGGTTGGAGTTGGGAATCTTCCCGTAGTGCTCGATCTCGTAGAGCTGGTTCTCGAGCATGTCCCGGGCGAGCTCGACGCGGCCGGAGGACAGGGCGCCCCGGGCATTGAAATAGCTGTCCCAGCCGAACATCTGCACGAAGCGGCCGCCCGGGACGATGTAGGGATTGGGCAGGTAGAGCATGCCCGGCTCGCGCATGAGGGTGCGCCAGTCCTCGGCGCCGCGGGGCTTGTGCAGCGGCACCGCCTCCAGGCCGCCCACGCGGCGGGCCTCGGCGCGCAGCTTCTTGAGCGCCGGCGGTCGCGCGCGGGCACGTACACGCGCGCGCGGCCCTGGGGATCCTTCACGGGCATCACCGCGAGGCGCTTCTTCAAGTCCACCGCCCGGTCCGAGCGGCGCACGAGCCCCTCCCAGCCCCGGTCCAGCAACTTGCGCATCGCCGTGGTGCGCGACTCCAGCAGGCGCTCCAGGGGCAGTCCGGGCTCATCCCCCGGCCCTCGAACACCACCTCGGCGAGCACGTCCGCGGCGTGCGCCAGCCGCTCCGCGCCGGCCAGCTCCAGCCGCACGCCCGGGCCCAGCTCCAGATCCACCGCGAAGCGCAGCCCCGCCTCGCGCGCCAGTCCGGCGTCGCGCTGCGTGAGCCGCCCATCGCGGTCGAGATCCAGGGTCATCAACAGCTCGAAAGCCAGACGCGCCGTGGCCGTGGCGACGGGCAGGGGCGCTGGGGCCACGCTCGCGACGGGCGCGGGGGACGGCTCCGGCGCGCGGACGGCGGCGTTGGGCGGCGTGGGCGGTGTCTGGAGAAGAGGCGCGGAAGGAGCAGGGAGAGACGGCGTCTGGTGGGGCACGTTCGACCTTCGCAGGAAATACGCCGTGACAAGGTACACGACTCCTCGACGTCCCCCAATACCAGACAGACCCGCCACCCACCGGGGCGCGCGCGCGCCGCAATTCCTCCCAAGAATGTTTGCGCTCAAAATTGATATTTGATTCCCAAAGTTTTTCACGATCCGAGAAGGGGACGGCTTGGCGGGTGGGAGGCGATGAGTATCTTGGGCGCCACCCCACCCCGCCCGCTCACCTGGAGCGCATCCCCGTGAACCCCCCTCTTCGCCGTAGCGTGTCCACCTGGGCCCCCGCCGCCCTGGTGCTGGCCTCCCTGGTCCTGCTTCCGCGCGCCCACGCCGACACCGCGCCCACCCCGCTCGACGACAACCGCCGCATCACCCTGGGCTACATCGAGATCGCCTATGAGCTGGGCGGGCTGTTGGATCCCTCGCTCCAGCCCGGCGGCAGCAGCCGGTGCGGCCCAACTGGTTCGTCTTCGCGCCCCATGCCTCGCGCACGGGAGGCCAGGGCATGCTCTCCGCCGCGCTCGCGCGGAAGATCATCACCACCGCCCGGGGCGAGCCCGCGTTCTCCGTGCTGCAGTCGCTCACCCGCGCGGGCGTCACGGGCACCGTGCTGGCCACCCTGGAGCAGCTCTCCCTGGAGCTCGTCCTCCAGGGGCTGAGCATCGACGCGGCCACGTCCGTCGCCTCGCTCACCACGTCCCTCAACGGCGCGGCGCTGGCGGATCCCCGCACGCTGCTCGCCACCACCTCGCGCCTCGGCGCGCTCTACTGGAGCGCGCCGGGTGTCCATCCGCTCGACAAGGCGGAGGCCATCGCCAACACCCTCGAGCGGCTGCTCAACGAGGGCAACCGGCCATCTTCACGGACATTGGCGGCTCGGCGCGGCTGTTCCTGGACTGGCGCCGGGGCCTCACGGGCGCGGTGACGCCGGAGCGCGTGCTGGCGGAGTTCCAGCTCGCGGGGGCGGTGGAGTCCGAGGCGCGGCTCGCCTACGCGTACGCCGTCGCCCACGCGAACGACACGCCCCGGCCCTACCGGCTGGAGGAAGTGCTGCCGGCGATGAGCTGGAAGAGCCTGCTCGTGGCGGCCTTCGCGCTCTACGAGGAGGCCCGCGGCGCGTCCACCCCCGCCTGGCGCGACGCGCTCATCGCCATGGGCAACAACTACGTGGCCTGGCGCGAGCAGCACGACATGGCGCAGCCCGTCTTCGCCCCGGTCCAGTTGCTGCCAGGAGAGGTGTCCCGCCCCGCACTGCTGCAGGCCCTCACGCCCCTGCTCAAGACGGACTTCGGCACCCAGGAGTGGACCTACGCCGACTACGCCTACAGCCAGCCGGATCGCGACGGCAACCTCCTCACCTCGCCGCCCACCGAGTACAGCTGGTCCGTCTTCTGGGATCGCTGGTCGGGCATCCTCTACGCCTTCGACCAGGCCTATACCGACCCCGCCGCGCTCTGGGTGATGCCCGACCCCATCGTGAGCCCCCTCCCCTGAGCGGCGCACGGAGAGAGAGGAGCGGGGTTGAACCCGCTTCACCCCCAGCGGAAATCTCCGCGCGAATGCCCACCGTCCCGCACTCCGTGGGGCGGCAAACTAGAGAAGGTCGGCATCTCTGCTACCGTTGGGGAATGCCGGTGTTTCCCTCCTCTCCTGTCCTCGGGCGTTTGTTGTCGGGCCTCGGCTGCGCGGCGCTACTGCATGGTGCCGGGGAGGCGCTCGGGATGGGACCCGCGGTGCTCGGGGCCTACGTGCTGCTGTCGTCGGCGCTGGTGCTGCGCTGGCGCCACCGCGACGCGGTCCCCTCGGGCCGGAGCACGTGGGCGGGGGCAAGCACCGGCGGCTGGCTCGCTCCCAGGAGGCCCGGCCCCTGCGGCGCGAGCCGGATGTGGGCACGCTGCTCGCCTTTCCCGATCAGCGCACGTTCTGGTCGCGGGTGAAGCTGTGGGTGGGCGGCCTGGGCCTGCTGGCGTGTGGCCTGTGGTGGCTGCTGCTCACCGCCCTGCTCGTCATGCCGGATCCCGCGCCCGTACTCGATCAGCTCTTCACCAGCTCCTTCCTGCCCCTGGTGCTCGTGTCCCTGCTGCTGCCGGTGCTCTTCCTGGTTTTCCTGCGCTCGGGACTGCGTGGACCGACGGACCCGTTCGTGCCGGAGTGGAACACCCCGGAGTACGCCCCTTCCCCGTCGCCGGGCCGCTCGGCGCACGCCCGCTCGTCCCCGCGCGGCAAGAAGTCCCACCTGCGTCTGGTGCGCGACACCACCTGCTAGTCCTCGCGCGCCGGGCGGGCGGGTGTGGTCCGACCCTCGGGGTGCTTCCTACTCCACGAGGACTGTCGCCAAGTCGAAAGCTCCCCTGCCCCCGGGTTCAAGCGCACGGGGGGCCAGCGCGAACCGGCTCACATCTTTCCAGTCCGTCTGCGCGCGCCCGCGCTCGGACAGACGCTGGCACAGCCTCTGCTGACAGCTCCCGGCACGCGGAGTCCGTGGCCGTGACCGTGCTCAGCGGGCACACGGCTCCACCGGGCTGCGCGCCTCGAGGGAGCCGCCCATGCAGAGCACTGTCGCCATGGTGGGGATGGACCGCAATCCGGTCAGTCCGCAGAACCTGAACAACCCCATTCCGCTCTACCACGAGCTGCGGGAGCACGAGCCGGTGCACTGGTCCGAGCCGCTCCAGGCCGGCTCGTCACCCGCCACGACGACGTGATGGCCTGCTTCCGGGATCCGCGCCTGAGCGCCGAGCGCTGGAAGTTCTTCGAGTATCAAATCCAGGGCCTGGAGCCGGAGACGATCCGCGAGTTCATGGAGACCACGCGCGACCAGATGGTCATGCGCGCGGGCCCGGAGCACACGCGGGTGCGCCGGCAGGCGGGCGCGGGCTTCACGCCCATGAAGCTGGAGGAGATGCGCGCCTGCATCCACCACACCATGGAGGAGCTGTTGGAGGGCGTGCGCGAGCGGCGCTGGATGAACCTCGCCCAGGAGATCTCCTACCCGCTGCCCACGCGCGTGCTCGCGGAGCTGCTGGGGGTGCCCGCGGAGGATCGCGAACGCTTCCGGCGCTGGTCGGACACGCTGGCGGAGTTCGCCGCGCCCGCGGCCGGGGCCAGCATGCTGGGCGCGGCGCGCCGGGCCAACCAGGCCATGATGGAGATGAAGGCGTACTTCCTGCCCCTGCTCGAGCAGCGCCGCGCCCGCCCCACCCCGGACGCGCTCGGCATGATGGTGCAGGCGGAGGAGCTGGGCCACATGACCGCGGGCGAGCTGGTGGCCAACGCCATCCTGCTGATGTTCGCCGGCCACACCACCACGACGGACCAGCTGAGCAACTGCGTGCATGATCTGCTCACCCACCCCGAGCAGCTCGAGGTGCTGCGCGCGGAGCCGGAGCGGGTGCGCGCCGCGGTGGAGGAGAGCGTGCGCTTCCACCCGGCGGTGCCCTTCGTCTTCCGCGTGGCCATCGCGGACGTGGAGCTGCGCGGCCGGTGCATCCACGCGGGCGACGTGGTGTTCCTGGGCATGGCCGCCGCCAACCGCGACCCCCGGGCCTTCCCCGAGCCGGATCGCTTCGACATCACCCGGGACCACGCCCAGCACCGGCACCTGTCCTTCGGCTTCGGCACGCACCACTGCATGGGCGCGGGCCGGCGCGCCGCGAGCTGGAGACCGGCATCACCCTGCTGCTCGAGCACCTGCCCGGGCTGCGCCTGGACGAGACGCGGCCCCCGCGCCTCAAGTGCCACAGCCTCAACTTCCGCGGCTTCGACGTGCTGCCCGTGCGCTGGTGAGGGGCCTCACAGCTCCACGAGCCCCGCGCGCAGGGCGAGCACCACCGCCTCCACGTGCGAGTGCACCCCCATCTTCCGGTAGATATGGGACAGGTGCGTGCGCACCGTGCGCCGCTCCAGCGTCATCACCCGGCCCACCTCCGCGTTGGACAGGCCCTTGGCCACGTAGCGCAGCACCTCGAACTCCGCGGGCGTCAGGCCCCAGGGGTTGGGCGCCCGCTCGGGCTCGGGGGGCCGCGCCTGGAGCGAGTGGAAGTAGTTCCAGAAGCGTTTGGCGATGAGGGGCTCGAGCACCGTGCCCCCCTCCATCACCTCGCGGATGGCCGAGCGGATCTTCTCCGGCCCCACCCGCTTGACGAGATAGCCCGAGGCGCCCGCCTGGATGGCCTCGTACACCTTCTGCTCGTCCTCGAAGGAGGTGAGGATGAGCACCTCCACCTCGGGCGCGCGGCGCTTGAGCCGCCGGGTGACCTCGATGCCATGCACGTCCGGCAGCTCCAGGTCCAACAGCACCAGCTCCGGCCGCGTGCGCACCACCTCCTCCACCGCCTCCTCGCCCTGCTGGGCACTGCCCACCAGCTCCAGCTCGGCGAAGGTGCCGAGCACCTTGAGGAGGTTGCGCAAGAGGGTCGGTTGATCCTCGACGATGAAGACGCGGGTGCGGTCCATGGCCTCAGTCAGCGACGGCGGGGGGCGGGAAAATCTGCTCGACCTTCTTGTGCTCGCCGCGCTCCAGGCGCAGCTTGAACACCTCGCGCTGGCGCGGGACGCGCAGCGTCTCCACGGTGACCTCGCGCGTGCCCGGCTTGAGCGGATAGTGCACCAGGGGCAGCGGACGCTTGACGCGCACGCCATCGATGTAGGCGCGCGCCGGGCGGTTGGCCTCGAGGGTGATCCACGCCAGGTTCGCCTTGGAGGCGTCGGGCACGGGCTCGAGGCTGGAGGCGGCGGGAGGCTCGGGGGTGGGCGCGGGCGGCGGAACGGCGGACGGCGGGGAGAGGGCTCCGCGGCGGGCGGCGTCTCCTGGAGGTACTGCTGCACGGCGCCGCTGACCGCCTCCACCTTGGGATCCGTGTCCACCGGGGGCGGTTGGGAGAACTTCCACACCCCGAGCGCGAAGCACGCCGGGCCCACCAGCGCGATGGCACTGGCCACGGCCAGCATCCGCCTCCGGCTCCACGCGTCCTCGAGGAGGTTGCGCTCCTCGGTCAACATGCGCTGGCGCTCGGCGATCACCGCGGGCAGCTCCGGGGCGGTGGCCGTGGGAGGCACCGGCTCTGGCGCGGGCTCGGGCTCGGGGGGCGGCGCCGCGACGCGCGCCGGCGCGGGGCGCGCGCGCAGCGGCGCGGTGTCGATCAGATCATCCGTGTCCGGCCGGGCCACGGGCCTTGTGAAGTCCTCCACCACGCGCAGGCGGGGATTCCTGCCCGTGCGCGTCCTCCCGAGACGAGCCCAGGGGCACGACCGCGCGGCGGGACCTGACCGGCGCGGCGCCGGGAGGAGCCACCCAGGTGGGCGCCTCATCCCCCGGGGCTCCGAGGGGCTCCTGCCCACGCTCGAGGGCGCGTCGTCCTCGCGCTCGTCGGACTCGGCTTCCGAGGAATGGATCAACGCCCGCTCGCGGATGTGGGTATCCGCGGAGCCCGTCCGATCGAGCGTGGGGTGCTCGGAGACGTGGGGGGCGGGCCGCGGCGGCGCGGGGGCGTTGTCGAACGAGCCCGAGTACTCCTCGAAGGCGGGCGGCGCATCCATGGTGTCCGCCTCACTGAGCGCCGGGCTGAAGGAGGGGCGCGCCACCACGGACTTGTCCAGGGCGTCCGCGCTCACCTGGGCCAGGGTCACGCCGGAGATGGGCGTGAGGGTGAAGCGCTCGGTGAGGGGCACCGGGCCGGAGGCGCCGAAGGACACCTGGTTGGGCAGCAACTCCGTCATGAAGCGGCGCTGATCCTCGGCGCCGGGCAGTCCGCCCTGGTTGGCCAGGAAGCCGCGCAGCGCGGTGGCGAACTCGGCGCAGGAGCGGAAGCGCCGCGTGGGAGTGGGCTCCAGGGCGCGCAGGATGAGGGGATCCAACCGCGCGTGGACGCGCCGATCCAGGCGGCTGGGCGGAGGCAGTCCGGCGCGGCGGGTGCTGATACCCCCCTCTGGAATGACGGCCTCGCGCAGGGTGAGCAGCTCGTAGGCGATGGCGCCAATGGAGTACACGTCCGAGAGCACGTCGGGCTCGCCCCCGCGCCCCACTTCCGGCGCCCGGTAGGCGCTGCGGCCACGGCCCACGAAGGCGCGCTTGAGCTCCGGCACCGCCAGCAGCGCGTGGAGCGCCCCGAAGTCGCACACGTGGGGCACGCCCGAGCGCGACAGCAGCACGTTGCCCGGGGTGAGGGCGCCATGGACGATGCCCTCCGCGTGGGCGCGCTCCACGGACTCGAGCAGCTGGATGACGAGGCTGAGCGCGACGGCCGGCGGGAGGAGGACCTCCTTGGTGTTGAGCCGCTGCAGCGCGACGCCCAGGTTGGAGCCGTCCACCGCCTCGCGCACCACGACGAGCCGGTTCTTCACGAAGCCCATGTCCAGCACGTGGACGATGCCCTCGGAGCGCAGCGGGTTGAGCACGCTGTACGTCGCGGCGAGCGTGGTGGCGTAGCGTGGATCCGACGTCTTCGGGTGGAAGAGCTTGATGACCACCCCGGACCCGTCGGGCTCCTGGACAGCCTCATACAGCTCGGCGAGCTCGCCGGCCTCGATGCGTCCAGTCAACCGATAGGCGCTGCTCATCCCTTCCTTTCACATGGGCGGGGGCGTCGGGGGGCCGCGAGCGTGCCACGCCGACTCGTCCACCGGCAAGCAAGGACGCAGGGCTCCCCCGCCTGGCCGCTGTCATTCCGGAGCCTTCCCATGCTTTGCTCCTTGAAGCCCGGCGGAGGGCGGATTTTCCGGCCCCGCACGCGCCGGCCGGGCTCCCCCTCCCCCGCCTCCCAGGCCCGACTTCCGGTCGATCCTGAACAGTCACTTCTTGACAGACTGTAAAGAGATGGGAGGATGGGAAGAGCTGGTATTTGCATGTGAAATGCGGAACTCGGACCGTGCCCCCGTCACCTTCCGAGGACCTCGCCCCCCCCCATCGCCGGAGAGGCCCCCAGATGAAAAAGGTGCGCGCAGGCCGACGCTCCCAACGCGGCATGACGTTGCTCATCGCGCTCGCGGTGATCTCGGTGGTGACGGCGGCGACGCTGGTCAGCCTGCGCGTGGTGAGCCAGGAGAGCGAGCTGCAGGGGCGAGAGCGGCACTCGCGCGAGGCGTTCTTCGCGGCGGAGGCGGGACTGGCCGAGGGGCGCGAGGTGCTCACGATGCTGCTGGCCAAGCACAGCGACTTCGATAACCAGAGCTCCGCCTACCAGGAGAAGGCCTCCAACTTCACGGACGTGATGTTCAAGCTGGGCACGCTCATGGCCTCCAAGCCGGGGTTCAATACCCGGGGCGAGGTGGACGAGGCGAACTTTCCGGGCACCGGGCGCAGCTGGTACGAGGTCATCCCCAACACCCCCTATACGCTGCTGCCCGGGGTGGGGGGCGCGAGCGGGGCGGTGGATCCCACCTTCAGCAAGGCCGGCGAGGAACTGCGCGACGTCAACAACAAGCCCTACCTGTCCTTCCCCGAGCAGCGCAACGTCACCTACCGGGTCTTCGTGCACGACGACGAGGACGAGGGCGCGTTCGTGGCGAATGATCCGCGCATCGACAACAACCACGCGGTGTGGGTGGTGTCGGTGGGCGAGGTGCGGGCACGGGGGAAGTGGTGCTGGCCCGCTCGGTGGTGCGCGCGCTCGTGTTCGCCGACCCGGTGTCGCTCAACAGCGACCCCTGTCCCAAGACCCAGAAGATCTGCGGCCCGGTCAGCAGCGCCAGCTCGCCCCGGACGCCGAAGTCGGACATCGATCTGTCCCAAGGCACGAAGCTCTGAAGTTCCCCGTGGTTCCCCTGGAGGCCCGTGATGAATCGCTCCTTCCCGCTCCTCGTCCTCCTGATGGCACTTCCTGCCAAGGCAGGAGATGCCAGCCATGGCAAGAAGGTCTTCACCAGCGCGTGTGGCCACTGCCACGTGGCTCAGCCCGCCCGGAATGACGCTCCGGGGGCCAAGGCCACCGACAACCTGGCCACGTGGCTGGCCTCGCACAAGAGCAGTGAGCTGCGCCAGTGGGTGAAGGACCCCTGGGCGGTGAATCCCAAGACGCTGTGCGATCCGAGGCAACTGCAGCCCAAGGACGTCGATGATCTGCTGTCCTTCCTGCGCGGTGCCCAGTCCCCGCCCCTTCCGCTCCCGCGCCCTGACGGCCTCCAGGAGATACACGCATGCACGCCTCTCGCCCTACCCTGCTGCTGGCACTGCTGTGCGCCTCTTCGTCCTGGGCCGAATCGAGTCCGGGGTCGCTCGAGCTCTGCCACGACGCCACCGAACAGGACCGGCAGCCCGACTTCAAGGCCCTGGACTTCAAGGACCTGAGCTCCATCTCGCTCACCAAGGACAGCCCGCCCGCGCTGCGCCTGGACACCAACCTCGAGGTGCTCAACCCCGAGCGCATCTACTTCCCCTTCTCCCAGCAGGTGCGCGTCAGCTACCTGTACGAGGAGGCCGGCAACTCCACGGCGCTCGGCTACTTCTATTACAAGGACCTGGTCGACCGCGGCTTCATCAACCCCGGCGCCAACCTCGCCGACAGCTCGGATGACACGCTCGCCGACAACGACGGCAACGGCATCGCGGACTTCCACGAAGCGCTGTTCCAGATGACCGACGCCACCTCCCTGGACAGCTCGACGCGGCGCTGCAGCAACAAGTTCGACTACACGTACACCAACGCGGCCGGGAACAAGAAGACCAGCAAACTCTACGTGCCGGAGCTGGCCTCGAAGGATTGCGGCGCCCACTTCACGGCCTCGACCGAGCTGGCGAGCGGGCAACCCGTGGCCGCCAACGTCAAGCGTCCGAACATCACGGTCGGCCTGCTGGGCCAGGATGGCAGCGCGGACAGCGCCGATCAGTTCAGCGACCGGGGCCTCTACCGCAGCGTGCCCAACCTGCTCGAGCCCCGTGACGCGAAGAACAGCTTCAAGGGCATCGGCCACCTGGTCTTCCTGCACTCCGACGACGACGGCGACAAGAACACCGGCGGCAACCTGGGTCCGGTGGCGGACACCTCCACCAACTTCAATGGCATTCCCGACTACAACGTCTCCGCCTATGACGCCGATGGCCGGCCCCTGTCCCCGCGCCGGACAACACGCTCGATCAGGAGAACGATCGCACGGTGAACCTGGGGGAGATCCAGGGCGACCGGGAGCTCGTCTTCTTCGCCGTGTCGTGGGGCTCGGCCGGACACGGTCCGGTGAGCACCGGCAACGCCAAGGTCTACCCCTGCCTGAGCTTCAAGGCCAACAGCAACGTCTGCGCGCTGTATCTGAGGACGCCCACCTACGTCTATTTCTCCAAGACGTTCCTCAACCTGGATCAGAACCCCCAGCCCTCCACCACCAAGACGGTGGACGGCCAGAGCTTCAAGTCGGTGGCCGAGCTGGACATCGGCTGCGCCTACACCACCAGCCAGACCAAGTGCGAGCTGGGGCTGTCGGGCTGGCTGGACCAGTCGACGCTGGATCGCCTCAAGAACGTGCCGGCCTACAACAAGCTGATCATGCCGCACGAGCGCGCCTTCGTGAAGGCGGACACCAGTGGCAAGGACCTGATGCCCCACGTGCTGGTGGGCGCGCCCTCCACCGACAAGTACCGCTGGGTGCTCGGCTTCGAGGACCTGCCCGGTGGCGGTGACCGCGACTTCAACGACGTGAGCTTCATGATCCACAAGTCCAACGGCGGCCGGGTGCGCTCGGGCGTGGTGTCGGGCGATCTCACCCCGGACATCGCCCAGGACTTCACCATCACCGAGGTGACGTTCCGGGCCCAGGACGAGTCCTACTACGCGTCGAGCAGCACCGACGCGGCGTTCTGCAGCTCGCGCCCCGCGGGGGAGCAGCCGCGCATCCGCTACCAGGTCGCGCTCGACTGCAAGGTCTGCACGTCCAACTGCGCCTCGACCAACCCGGTCATGACGGTCAACCCCAACCCGACCTGGGTGGACGTGCCGCTCGACTCCCCGCCCGCCAACGGCAAGCGCGATCAGACGGTGACGATGCGCGACTTCCTGGAGCGCAGCCTCACCGGCTCGCAGCTGTGCTGGCAGGCCATCATGGAGAGCAAGTACGACCAGTGCCAGCCGACCATCAGGAACATCAACGTCTACTACAAGGCGGTGAAGGCGGGAGACTACGGCCGCGCGGCCGTGTCCGCGGTGGCCAACACGGTCCTCTACGGCACCTTCGAGACGCCCGGCCGCAAGTGGTTCGAGGCCGGCAAGCCGCAGCCCTCCGTGCGCGTGGTGGATGGCCGGCCGGACCTGTCCGAGCGTGGCCACCTCTACCTGCGCAAGCTCTTCCATCCGGAGCTGCCCACCAGCACCCTCACCGTGGACGGGGTGCAGTGGGACAGCGGCAACAAGCTCGCGAGCGATCTGCGCTCCACGAGCGCGCCGGATCCGATCAACTGGCGCAAGCTCATCACCATGAATCCGCAGGGTGAGCGCACCGAGTTGAAGAGCGTGCTGACCAACACCGACGGCGGTGAGGCCTTCTCCAGCGGCAACTGCGGAACGAACAACGGCGGCAACTGGGTGTGCGACCTGGATGCCAGCGGCGGCCTCCCGACGACGCGGACCGCGCGCTGCTGCGCAACTGGCTGTATGGCTGGGAGCGGCGCACCGGCACCAACCAGGACACCAAGCGCACCTGGGCCATGGGCGGCGTGCAGCTGTCCACCCCGGCCATCATCGGTGCCTCCTCGATGCCCTCCTGGGTGACGCTCGCCAAGGGGCAGGAGCAGAACGCCTACGTGAACAACTTCATGAAGGATCTGCGCGTGAGCGAGCGCTCCACCCTGGCCTACGTGGGCTCCACCCAGGGCTTCTTGTATGGCGTGGAGGCCGGCGTGCTCAGGGCGGGCAATGACGCCTGCACCCCCACCCCCGAGGCCAATGGCTACTTCAAGGTGAAGTCGACGCAGAAGTGCCCCGCCAACACCAGCGATCCCAAGCCCTACCCCCGCGAGTACGGCGAGGCCGTGGAGAAGTTCGCCTACATGCCGCGCAAGCTGCTGCCCTACTACGTGGAGACCTACCTGCGTCAGGGCAATGGCAAGCGGGCCTCCGTGGACGCGTCCCCGACGGTGGCGGACGTGGACCTGGGCTTCGGCGCCTACGATCCCACCAAGGGCTTCTCCGCCAACGCCGTGTCCGACAAGGCGTGGACGATCGGCCCGAAGGACACGGTGGGCTCCACCGAGGGCGCCAAGACGGTGCTCGTGACCCCCACCGGCCCCTCGCACAGCGTGGTGTTCGCGCTCGACATCACCGACCCCACCAGCAAGTCCTTCCCCCAGCCCATGTGGGAGTTCGACATGGCCAAGGACAAGGTCGACTTCGGCGGACAGACCGGCAAGCTCACCGTGGAGGACGCCTTCGACGACCTGGGCAGCGCGAGCACGCTGCTGCCGGACACGCGCGGCTCGCGCCACGCCCCCACCGTGGCGCGCATGGACTTCGGCCCCAAGGGCGGCCTGCGCTGGGTGGCGCTGGTGGGCACCGACTACGTCCCCAACCCCAACACCGCCGGCGCGCTCTTCCTGGTGGACGTGAAGACGGGCCTGCCGGTGCAGGTGCCGGGCTCGCCGCCGGCCGCCAAGGTCGCCGGCGTGATCCCCCTGGCCCTCAACGAGGGCATCTCGGGTGAGCCCATGGCGGTGGACGCCAACGATGACGGCACCGCCGAGCTCATCTACGCCTCCACGACGCAGGGCAAGATCTACCGCATCGCCACCAACAAGGTGGACACCACGGGCGGCTTCGGCCGGGTGCTCCAGGTGTGCAAGATCGCCGACGTGCAGACGGAGCTGAAGAACAGCCCGAAGCCCGAGTACCAGAACGAGGCGAAGTACCAGGGCGTCTACTCGACCATGGGCGTGACGATGTACCGCGACACCTCGGGCAAGGGCGTGCGCCTGTACGTGGGCACCGCCAACAACCCGGACATCTCCGACGAGCCCGCGGACCTGCTGAAGACCCCGCCCCACGGCTACGTGCTCGCCTTCGAGGATCGCAACCCCACGGGCGCCAGCTGCAACAACGCCGCTCCGCTGTGGATCAAGCAGCTCGGCGTGGGCCAGCTGGTGTGGGGCGGCATCGCGCTCGCCCGGGACGCCCAGGGCAACGAGCTCGTCAATACCAGCACCGCGGTGGGCAAGGCGGCCAATGCCTGCTCGCTCAGCGGAGAGAAGAGCGGCATGTTCTACAGCATCAACTCCGCCAACCCGAAACCCGACGAGCAGGCGAGCGGCACCGAGCTGGGCGGCCACAGCTGGCCACTCCGGTGATGCATGATGGGCACATGATCATGCTGACCGCGGACGGCAAGGTGCTGGTGCGTGGGGATCCGAAGAAGTGGAACAACGGGCCCGATAGCTCCGGCGCGGGTCAGGTGCGCGTCCACATGTGGGACGCGGATCCCTCCGGTGTCGTGAAGCCGTGAGGAGGACGGTGAGCATGAGGCGTCCCTCGCGGCGCCGGCGTGGCATCACGCTGCTGGAGACCTTGATGACCGCGGCGGTGCTCATCCTGGGCATCGGCGTGGTCGCCAGCACCGTGGTGTCCATCGTGCGGCTCAACCGGCGCAACCTCGCCCAGGCCCAGGCCTACACCATCGCCGAGTGGTGGCTGGAGCGCGTCACCCGCATGGGGTGCAAGGGCGACGACAGCAACCCCTGCAAAGACATCAAGGAGCTGGATGATGACCCGCCCATCACCCTGTACTGGAACGCCAGCGGCATCCCTCCGAGACACCGCCTCCCCCGGAGCGAACCCGGAAGTGGCGCGTCCCTACCCGGTGATGATCGACGTGGACCCCCCCTTCGAGACCACTACTTCAAGAGGGAGTCCAGCCGTGGACCGCGAGGTCATCAAGGACATGCCCTTGAAGAAGACGGTCAACGTGCGGGTGACGGTGAGCTGGCGGGACGAGCTGAGCCGCGACGACTACCACGCCGTGGCGTTGCAGACGCGGGTGGGGCCATGAAGCGGCGCGCCCCCTCCCCTGCCCTCCGGGGCTTCACGCTGCTGGAGCTCGTGGTGGCCAGCTCCCTGTCGCTCATCGTGCTCGCCGCGGCGCTGTGGAGCGCCGCGGAGCTGCAGCGGCGCGGCACGTTCGAGGAATCGCTCATGGAGGCGCAGAACACCCTGCGCGCCGTGCGCGAGATGCTCGTGGTGGAGTTGCAACGCGCGGGCATGAGCGTGGGCAGCGCGCGCATGGTGTTCGGCAAGCAGCAGACCTCCTCGGCCGACGACGTGCGCTACGCCATCAACGTCAGCCCCGAGGAGCGCTTCGACGGAACGGGGGCGTTCCCCGCGGACCCCACCTTCGCGCCCCCACGGGCTCCTACGCCGATCGCATCTCGGACGTGCTCCAGGTGTGGAGCTGGGACTCCGAGGCCATGAACGGCGCCACTCCGATTGGCATGGTGCCCCTGACGCTGTGCACCCACGCGGCCAACGCCTCGGACCTGTACCGCTCGGGCAACGAGCTGTGCGCGAGCTCGGTGCCCGCGGGCCTCAACAACCGGCTGGTCATGGTCGTCAAACCCGAGACGCGCATCGCGTGCATCATGCGGGTGACGGCGGTGAACCAGGATGCGTCGGCCCCCTACGCGCGCATCGTGGTCAGCCCGGGCATCACCGGGAGCCAGCCCTCCAACAACAACCCGTGCAAGAGCCGGCCGCCGGCGAGCGTCCAATGACGGCACGCTGGATTACTGGGGCGCGGACCGCTCCGGCGGCTTCATCCTCCTCATGCGCGGCTCGGCCTTCCGCGTGAATTGGAAGACCGGCAAGCCGGTGTTGGAGCGCAGGGACATCTCCTCGGTCGCCAATCCGGGACGGCCCCCAGTGGGTGGCCCTGTCGCAAGACGTCGAGATGATCCGGCTGCGCCTGGGCGTGATGGAGGACCTCAAGTTGCCCAAGTCGCCCGTGCTGTGGTTCCCGGAAACCACGCCCGAGCGCCCGCACCTGGAGAAGTGCACGGACGCGACGTGTGGCCCCCTGGTGCCCGGCGGGACGTGGGTGCCGCATCCGATCAACTCGCCCACCGCGCGCGACGCGTTGATGAGCCGCGTGCGCATGGTGCAGGTGCAGGTCATCACCCGCACGGCACGCCTGGACTCGTCGCTCATCCGCAAGGACGGCACTGGCGCGTACATCCTCGACGCGGACAAGCATCCGCAGGATGGCTACAAGCGGCGCTCCTCCACCCTGGAGATCATGCCGCGCAACTTCGCCTTGGCGGGAGTGCTGCAATGAAGACGAGACGTGCTCGCGCGGGACTCACCACCTTGGAGATTCTGGTGACGGTGGCGATCGCGGGCGTGTTCGCCTCGATGGCCGTGATGAACATGGACATCGTCAAGCGCCGCCAGAGCGAGCGCAACGCGCTCCGGGAGATCTCCTCCCTGGCCAACCAGGCCCGGACGTACGCGCGCACGAGCCAGTACCCGGTGCGCCTGTCCGTGGCCACCAACGTCATGGGCTCCACCGTGCTGCGCTGGGAGCAGTTGCCGTGCGATACGGCCCACCGCTGGGGCGACTCCTGCCCCGCCGCGGCCTGTCTGCTCAACGCCTGTGGCAAGGAGGCTGCGAGTGCGTGGCGCAGGGCGAGGGCATCGCCATCCCCGCCACCCTGGACGTGTCCTCCCTCAACGGCCTGTGCTGGCTGGGCCGGGGCGGAGCGCCCCGCTACCGGCCCCGGGCAACCCCACCTGCCAGGTGACGGGAAATCCGCCCCAGACGGTCCTGAGGATCACCCAGAGCCAGAGCGGCAAGCTCGATCACGTGCTCCAGGTGGACGGCCTCACGGGCAAGCCGCGCATGGTGGACTGCACGCAGCAGCCGGTGGATCCCACCTGCACCATCCAGTGAGGGACGGGGACACGGACCCCGGGGTCGGTGGTTGACCCCCGGGCCGCGTGGTATGTCTGTCTGTCCCTTGCCTTCCAAACTCTCTCCGACTGGTCCCATCCCCGGCAGTCCGACGACCTCGGATCCGCTGCACGGCAGCTTCCGCTCCTCGCGCAGTCAGGCCCATGCCGAGCAGGCCGAGCGCCGCGCCCAGGCCCTGCTCGACGACGCCGAACTCCACCGCCTGCTGAGTGTCCCGCGGCATGGACCGCACGAGGGCCCGCGCGCGCGCGACATCTTCGTCAACCGCAACCTGCGCATGTCGGGCATCGAGCTGGTCGGCTTCGACATGGACTACACGCTGGCCATCTACCACATGCGCCGGCTGGAAGAGCTCGCCTATGACATGACGCTCGCGCGGCTCATCAGCGAGCGGGGCTACCCTTCCGTCATCGGCCACCTGCAATACGATCACCACTTCGTCATGCGCGGGCTGGCCGTGGACAAGGAGAACGGCAACCTGCTGAAGATGGACCGCTTCGGCTACGTGGGGCGGGCCGGCACGGGCTGCGGCCGTTGGATCGCGAGGTGTGGCGCGCGCTCTACCGCAACCAGCGCGTGCGGCTGCGCGAGCCGCGCTTCGCGTGGATCGACACGCTCTTCGCCGTGCCCGAGGCCGGCTGTTCGCGGGCATCATCGAGCTGCTCGAGTCGCTCGGCCAGCGCGTGGACTATGGCCGGCTGTACGACGACATCCGCGAGGCCATCGACACGGTGCACCGCGACAACTCGCTCAAGCGCGAGGTGCGCAAGGACTTGTCGCGCTACATCTTCCAGGACCCGGAGCTGGGCCCCGCGCTGCACAAGCTGCGCTCGGGCGGCAAGCGGCTGTTCCTCTTGACCAACTCGGCCTGGGACTACACGGACGCGGTGATGCGCTACCTCTTGGACGGGCAGCTCGCGGAGTACCCGAGCTGGCGCAACTACTTCGACTACGTGGTGACGCTCGCCGCCAAGCCGGCCTTCTTCGCCGAGCAGCGGCCCTTCCTGGAGCTGGAGGTGGCCGGACCCGGCGAGCAGGCGCGCGTGGTGGGCGAGCTCGGGCCTGGAGCGCGGCAAGGTGTACCAGGGCGGCAACCTGGTGCAGTTCGAGCAGTACACGCGCCGCTCGGGCGAGCGCATCCTCTACGTGGGCGACCACATCTACGGCGACATCCTCAAGTCCAAGAAGACCTCGCTGTGGCGCACGTGCATGATCGTCCAGGAGATCGAGGACGAGATCACCTACACGCACGGCCAGCGCGAGCGGATCGAACGTCTGGCCGAGGTGGAGCGCACGCGCGCGCGGCTGGAGGAAGAGGTCGGCGACCACAAGAACCTGCTCAACCAGCTGGATCGCACGTTGGAGCGCGGGGAGCTCACGGCCGAGGCCCAGGCGGAACTGGAGGAGCAGCGGCGCGCGGCCAAGGTGGCGCTGGACACGCTGCGCCGGGCGCTGCGCGAGGCGACGGAGATCGCCGACACGCTCGAGCGCGAGGTGGAGGAAGGCTTCAACCCGTACTGGGGACTGCTCTTCAAGGAGGGCAGCGAGAACAGCCGGTTCGGCGAGCAGGTGGAGCGCTACGCGTGTCTGTACACGAGCCGGGTGTCCAACTTCCTCTATGACTCGCCCCTGCAGTACTACCGCTCGCCCCGGGACTTGATGCCCCACGAGCAGGCGGGCGCGTGGAGCGCGAAGCTGTCCCCCGAGGGCGGCGAGGGCCCGCCTCCGGGTGACAACTGAGGCTCACTCCCGCGCGGGCGGCAGCGCGGGAACGCGGCCCCAGATGAGCGAGGTGTAGCGCGAGCCGGGCTCGGCCTCGAGCCCCAGCTTGCGCAGGTCCTCCGAGTGTTTGGCGCCCTTGACCACCACCCACCGCCGCGCCACGCGCCGCGCCTCCTCCAGCGCCTCGGGCGTCAGGGGGCGTGCTCGGCGAAGCGCCGGAGCATCTCGAAGGCCGGCTGGGACTTCTTGGGCTTCTCGAACATCGGATCGAAGAGGACGACGTCGAAGGAGCCCGAGGGCAGCGTGCGCAGGTACGCGTGCGCGTCGGTGTGCACCGGCTCCACGCGGCAGGACTCGGGGCCGGCGTCGTAGGTCTTCAGGCCCTCGGAGACCACGGCGTACAGCGCGAGGCTCTTCTCCAGCGCCACCACCCTCCCCTGCTGGCCCACCACCACCGCCGCCACGAGCGCGTCCTGGCCGAGCCCCAACGTGCAGTCGAGCATGTGATCCCCCTCGCGCAACTCGGCCACGCGCGCCAGGGCGTCACCGCGATCGCCCTCGAGCCAGCGCAACCGGCGCAGGTGCGCCATGCCCGGGTTGAAGCTGAAGGAGTTCTCCGAATCCCAGAGGGACACCTCGCCCTCGCGCTCGAAGACGAGCAGGGCGTCGGCCGCGGTCTGGAGCAGCGGGCCGAGCGGCGCCTTCTTGCGTCTGGGAATAAATGGCAGGCCCCACGCACGGGCGGCCTCGCGGGCCTGGAGGATCAAAGCCTCTTTCGGCTTGCCGCTCGTCGTCACCGCCAGGGGCACCCGGCCCTGTTCGCTCGAAGTCACGTCCAAACCCTATCCCAGGCCGACCTCGCGTTGCTTTCGAAGCTTCGTCAGCAGGACCCCGCTGCTCACTTTGCCCCGGACGTGTTCCTCAAGGAGAGCGTGCGTGAGTTCCCCTGATCCCAGCATCTCGAAGTGGACGCGAAACATTACCCTCGTCCTGAACGGCGAGCGTCGGAGCGTGACCGTCGATGTCCGGACCACGCTGCTCGATCTGCTCCGCGAACAGCTTCACCTGACCGGAACGAAGAAGGGCTGCAACCAGGGCGAGTGCGGCGCGTGCACGGTCCATCTGGACGGCCGCCGGGTGAACGGCTGCCTGATGCTGGCCGTGCAGGCGGACGGGCGCGAAGTGACGACCATCGAGGGGCTCGCCCGGGATGGACAGCTGTCCGCCGTGCAGCGGGCCTTCATCGATCATGACGGCCTCCAGTGCGGCTTCTGCACACCGGGCGGGTGATGAGCGCCACGGCCTGCATCGCCGAGGGACACACGCGCGACGAGGCGCAAATCCGTGAGTGGATGAGCGGCAACCTGTGCCGCTGCGCCTGCTATCCCCAGATCGTCGAGGCCGTCCGGGCGGCGGCCAGGAAGACCGAGGTGCCCTGATGCGACCCTTCGACTACTCCCGCGCCACGTCCCCGCGGCAGGCGCTCGAGGCCGCGTCGAAACCCGAGGCTCGTTCCTCGCCGGAGGCACCGAGCTGCTCAACTGGATGCGCCTGGGAATCATCGCCCCGGCGGCGCTCGTCGACATCGGCCGCGTCGAGGGCCTGGAGCGCATCGAGCACACCACCGGCGGAGGACTG
Source organism: Cystobacter fuscus (assembly GCA_049060065.1). Classification (GTDB taxonomy): domain Bacteria; phylum Myxococcota; class Myxococcia; order Myxococcales; family Myxococcaceae; genus Cystobacter; species Cystobacter fuscus_B. Next base: position 3,909,803 of record JBMEQP010000002.1, on the reverse strand, counting down.
CGCCTGGGCGCGCTCGCCCGGCTCTCCGACATCGGCGAACACGAGGCCGTGGTGCGGGACTACCCGGTGCTCTCCCAGGCCATCCTCAAGGCGGCCTCGCCGCAGATTCGCAACCGGCGACGATCGGCGGCAACCTGCTCCAGCGCACCCGCTGTCCCTATTTCCGGGCCGAGGAGACCCTCCCCTGCAACAAGCGCGTCGCCGACAGCGGATGCGCCGCCCGCCACGGCTCCAACGAACGGCACGCGATCTTCGGGTGGACCGAGGCCTGCGTGGCCACCCAGCCGTCGGATCCCGCGGTGGCCCTCGCCGCCCTGGACGCCGTCGTCGTCACCGAGCGCCCCAACGGGGGCCGTCGCATTCCGATAGGTGAGTTCCACGTGCTGCCCGGACAGGCTCCCGAGAAGCACCACGTGCTCGAGCCGGGTGAGCTGATCGTCGCCGTGGAGCTGGCGGCTCCCGCGCCCCACTCCGCCTACGTCAAGGTCCGCGAGCGCGAGTCCTACGAGTACGCGCTCGTCTCCGCGGCGGCGGCCCTCTCCCTGGAGAACGGCGTCATCCGCTCGGCGCGCGTGGCGCTCGGCTCGGTGGCGATGAAGCCCTGGCGATTGGTGGAGGCGGAACGGGCCCTGGTGGGCACCCGGCCCGACAGCAAGGAGGCCCAGGCGGCGCTCGCGCTCGGGTTCACCGAGGCGCGTGCGCTCGAACACAACGGTTTCAAGATTCCCCTGGCCCGCAACGCGGCGGCCCGGGCGGTGCGCGATGCGGCGCGAGGTGCGTCATGAGCATGGGAAAGCCTCTCACCCGATTGGATGGGGCGGACAAGGTCACTGGCAGGGCGCGCTACGCGGCCGATCAGCCGCTCCCCGACGCGCTGCACGCCGTCTTCGTGACGGCGCCCATTCCCGCGGGACGCGTCACGTCCATCGACACGGCCGAGGCACTCGCCCACCCGGGCGTCGTCCGCGTGCTCACCGCCCGGGACATGCCCCGGCTCAAGGCCGCCTCCGCGCCACCCGCCGCGAGTGTCTTCATGCCTCTGCAGGGGGATGAAATCCGGCACGAGGGACAACCCGTGGCGCTCGTGCTCGCCGAGACGTTGCAGGCGGCCGAGCACGGTGCGCGGCTGGTGCGCGTCGGCTACGCGCCGGGCGCGTTCATTCCGCAGGGGGCCGGGGAGCCGGTGGAGCCTCGGGAAAGCGGCTACATCATGGGCCCCGCCGACTTCGCCAAGGGAGACCTCGACGCGGGGCTCGCCACCGCGGCGCTGCGGCACGAGGCGCGCTACACCCAGCCCAGCCGCCACCACAACCCCATGGAGCCCTGCGCCACGCTCGCGCGGTGGGACGGCGATCAGCTCACGGTCTTCGATTCCGTGCAGCACATCGGCGGCACGCAGGGCACGCTCGCGGAGGCCTTCGGCCTGAAGCCCGAGCAGGTCCGGGTCATCTGCCCCCATACCGGGGGTGGCTTTGGCTGCAAGGCCTACACCTGGCCGCACGAGTTCCTCGCGGCGGCGGCGGCGAAGGTGGTCGGGCGGCCGGTGAAGCTCGTGCTGACGCGCGCGCAGATGTACGCCAACGTTTCCTACCAGCCGCGCGTGGAACAGACGGTCAAGCTCGGGGCGACGTCCGAGGGGCGACTGACGGGCATCGGGCAGGACGTCATCAACCAGACGAGCGTGTCCGACGACTACGTCGAGTACGCCACCGAGGCGGGCCGGGCGCTCTACGCGACCCCTACCCTGCGCACGTCCCAGCGGGTGCGGCGGGGCCACGTCAACATCCCCAGCCCGATGCGCGCCCCCGTCGAGGGCCCGGGCTCCTTCGCCATGGGCTGCGCGGTGGACGAGCTGTCGCGCCAGGTGGGCATCGATCCGCTCGACTTCCGGCTGCTCAACTACGCGGAGAACGATCCGGCGGATGGCAAGCCCTGGTCGTCGAAGAAGCTGCGCGAGGCCTATGACGAGGGAGCGCGGCGCTTCGGCTGGCGCACGCGCGCCAAGGGAGGAACCCGCGATGGGGACTGGCTGCTCGGCTGCGGAATGGCGGACTGCACGATGGGGGCGTTCCGCTTCGGCTCGACGGTCCGGCTCCGGCTCCGGGCGGATGGCACGGCGCTACTGGAGGGCTCCAGCGCGGACATCGGCACCGGGGGCCTGACCGCGCTTCCCCAGATTGTCTCCGAGTCCCTGGGCATTCCGGTGGAGGCGGTGACCTTCACGGCCGGCGACTCGCGGCTGCCCACCACGGGGCCCACCTATGGCTCCTCGACGATTGTCTGCACTGGGTCGGCGATCCTCGACGCGGCGACGAAGATCCGCGAGCAACTGGCGCGAGCCGCCGACTTGCGCCCGGAGGAACTCGAGCTCGGGGACGGCAGGGTGCGCCGCAAGGGAGGAGGCACGGGGCGGCCGATCAGCGAGGTGCTGGGGCGGGCCGGACTGAGCGAGCTGTCCGCCGAGGGGAAGTTCGCGCCGAATGGAGAGGCCGCGAACATGAGCGGCCTGGGCACGCCCTACGCGATGCGGACGTTCGGCGCGGTGTTCGTGGAGGTGGCGGTGGATCCGGAGCTCGGGCTGCTGCGCCTGCGCCGGATGGTGGGGGCCTACAGCGTGGGCCGCATCATCAATCCGCGCACGGCGCGCTCGCAGATCATCGGAGGGATGATCTGGGGCTGGGGCATGGCGGCCATGGAGCAGAGCGAGCACGAGCCGAAGCTCGGCCGGTGGCTGTCGAAGAACCTGTCGGGAGTGGCCATTCCGGTGAACGCGGACATCCCCTCGGCGCTCGACGTCATCTTCGTGGACGAGTTCGACGACAAGGTGAGTCCCCTGGGCGCCAAGGGCCTGGGTGAGATTGGCGCCACCGGGGTCTCCGCCGCGATCGCCAACGCCGTCTACGACGCGGTGGGCCTCCGGGTGAGGGATTTGCCCATTACTCCAGACAAGCTGCTGGCCCAGTAGCGGCCCCCCGAGCCCGTGCGCTGAGTGCCTCCGCGGCGCACGGGCTCGAGCAACCCCACCCCATCAACCAAAGAGGCGCCGGAACCACGCCACGAAGCGGAGGGCCTCGGGAGAGTCGTGGCCAAGAAGGCGAGCAGTGAGCGCGGTGCCGAAGGGAAGTCCGGGGTCCGCCTGCCACGCCAGCCACGTGTGGATGCGGCCCTTGGCGTGGTCCTTCTCCGCGAGGGCCCCACCAAGTGCCCGAGCCTTCGCCGTGACCTCCTCCGCGTAGCTCCAGCGAGGATCATTCGCGGGGACCAGCCTGCCCAGGAAGTGCTCGAGGATTCCCGGCTGCTGGTTGTCGGGCATCAGCCAGATTCCCAGCTTGGAGACCTTGAGCCCTGGGTGTGCGGGACGTCGAGTATCGTCCCATCCGGCTCCGGCGATGCGGGCAGTTTGATGCCCAGATTCGAGAAGCAGTCTCGGACCTGTTGCCACCGCTGCGCCGACTCCAGGTCCGCGTCGAGCACCGGGCCCATTCGCACGAGGCTCTTCGCTCCGGCGGATAGATTGTCCGCGGCATGCAGCTTGTGCACCCCCTTCATGTCCTCGACATAAGGCCGGGTGAGCTTGGCGTCATCCCAGTCGTAGTCATGCCGTTTCATCAGACCCAGGATGGCGTGCATGTCGTCGGACCCCTCGACCAGCAGCCGGTAGGGACTGTTCTTCGGGGGCGGCATTACCGCACCTCGACCTGACGACGGGCGGCGGCGAGGATCTCGTCGGCGGAGTAGCGGATGCTGGCCTCCGCGCCCTTTTCGATGCGATGGAGCGAGATGTCATCGCGCACATCTGGATCGCTCTCGTAGAGACCCGCGAGGGCCTGGATGCAATCGAGGCTGTGCGTGGTGGCGAAGACCTGGATGTTCAACCGCCGGGCAGTCTCGACCACGAGCTTCCACATCTTCACCATGACCGAATAATGCAGGCCCGTGTCGATTTCATCGGCCAACAAGTAGCCGCCAGCTGATTTGGCCATGCTCATCGCCAGGACCAGTAGCCGCTTGATTCCCTCACCCATGCTACCGATCGGCACTCGCAGATCCGAATGCTGAGGCTTCACGAAAATTCCGCCTGTCCCCCGGCGAAGTAAGAAAGCCACGCAATCCGTTCTATATCAGGCTGAACGATCTGGAGAGCCTCGATGACTTTCTTCTCTTCGGGCGTCAGCACAATCTCGTCCCACATTGCTCCGAGAGAATCGGTATCAGGGGACGCCGTTCCGACGAATTGTAGGGCCGGCGTCTCCAATTCTTCGGATGGTGGATACGGTCGCGAGCGACGGTTGAGAGCCATCCCCGACAGTTCTAGGGGGATACGGTTGACGCGGGCCTTGGGCTCAACCTCTAACGCAATTCTCGCAGGGGACTCTACTGCGGTGTTCACGCCCCTTGGTTTTGAGGGTGTTTGTTCGAGGGTGCACGCAATGGAAACAATGCCCCCAGGAGTCTCTCCGTGAATCTCGAATCTATTGCCAAGCGATGTTTTGCGACCCTTGAAGAGATGCGCCAGATCGATCGATTCTCCGTAGTCGCGCTCGCTATCGAGGCGTGGAGGTATGCTCTCGCCTCTGCGCATCGGACCGCGCGCGAGCGCTAGGGGCACGGTCCGGGCGAGCAGAAGAATCTCAGCGGCCTCCAGCACGGACGTCTTCCCGGCGTTGTTCTCCCCCACCAGCAGGTTGACGCGCGTCAGCCCCTCCATGGACAGGGAGGAGAAATTGCGGAATCCGGTGACTCGCAGGGACGTCAGCATGGGTGCCGTCGAGAATACGGCACCCCCGCGCCCTTCGTGAGTTTTTCAGCCCCGCCCTACCCCTCGGCGGCCTGGAGCTTGCGGCCGCCCTGGGCCTCGGCCACGGTGACGGACTGGTTCCGGCCGTGGCGCTTGGCGTAGTACAGGCACTGGTCCGCCTGCTCCACCAGCACCAGCTTGTCCACGCCGTGGTCCGGCGCCGTCGCGATGCCCAGCGACAACGTCACCTTCAGCGGGCCCATCTCCGTCTGGAACACCTCGGCCTTGATGGCCTCGCGGATGCGCTCGGCGATGACCTTGGCGCCCTTGGCGTCCGTCTCCGGCATGAGGATGGCGAACTCCTCGCCGCCGTAGCGCGCCACGATGTCCGTGTCGCGCGCCTGCTGCTTGAGGATGCGCGCCACGCCCTTGAGCACCTGGTCTCCCGTGAGGTGGCCGTACGTGTCGTTGACGCTCTTGAAGTGGTCCACGTCCGTGAGCACCAGCGAGCACTTGCGCCCGTAGCGCCGCGAGTGCGCCAGCATCTCGTCCGCCTTCGCCTGGAAGGTGCGGTTGTTGTACAGGCCCGTCATGCCGTCCGTCGTCGCCATGCGCTCCATCTGCTCGTAGAGCTGGGCGCGCAGCACCGCCTGCGCCGCCTGGATGGCGATGACCTCCAGCATCCGCAGCACGTCATGGTCCAACGCCGTCTTGCGCCGCGAGCCCGCCACCAGCGTGCCGAGGATCCGGTCTCCCGCCGTGAGCGGGAAGATCTTCAGCGCCGCGAGCCCTCGAATCTGGCTCTCCTCGTCGAAGATGACCTGCCGGTCCATGGCCTTCAAGTCCCGTCCGGGCAGCGGCGCGCCGTAGCGCACCACGTTGGCGACCAGGCCGTTGTTGTCCGGGAAGGTGCGGCCCTCGAGCGCCTTGCCCGCCGCGCTCACGCCGAGCATCCGCGCCACCTTGTGCACGCGCTTGCCCTCCACCTCGCTCACGATGGTGACGGCGCTGAAGTCCAGCCCCGCGAGCTGCCGCGCGCTCTCCAGCACCGCGAGGAACACCTGCTCGGGGCTGCCCGCGCGGTTGAGCTCCTCGATGGCGCGGAAGAACCGGTCCTTCTCGTCGCGCGTCTTGCGGATGTACGACATCACCCGCTCCACCTCGATGGAGCGCAGCACCTCGGCGGCGATGGTGGTGAAGAGCTTCTCGTCGTCATCCGAGAACGGGTTGTGCGAGAGGCGATCCGCCACGAGCACGCCGCGCACCAGCCCTCCGCCCTCGATGATGGGCACGGCCAGCACCGCGCCCACCGTGGGCGCGCTCCCGTCGTACCAGGTGATGCCCTTGAGCCCGTGCGCCGAGTGCATCCGCACCGGGGCCCGGCGCTTGAGCACTCCGCCCAGCACGCCCTCGCCCGCGTTGAAGCGCTCGCGCTGCACGTGATCGCTCGCGCTGCGGCAGTCGTAGAGCTTGAGGCCCTTGTCGTCCGAGGTGAGCAGGAAGGCGGCGCAGGTGTTCGTCTTGAGCGCCGTCTCGGCGATCTCCAGCGCCGCGCCCACCGCGCCCTCGATCTCCTTCACCGAGGCGACCAGCCACTTCTCCTGATCCTTCTCGTCGGGAGGGTTGTCGTGGGCGCCGGAGCTGACGAGGCGGAAGGTGCGGGCGCGCTCCTCCACTTCCTTGATGCGCTTGTCCACCGCGGCGTTCTCGGCGCGGCGCGCGGCGGCGATGCGCGCGGCGAGCACCAGGTGGTTGAGCACCGCGAAGAGCGACAGGAAGAGCGTGTGGGTCAGGAAGGAGGACAGGCCCCCGCGCGCGGGGCCGCCCAGGGTGAGCAGCGCGTCGAACGCGAGCGCCACGGCCACCAGCGCGAGGCTGGCGCGGTGCGGCAGGAAGGCGACGAGGCACGCCATGAGCAGATAGACGAGCGGGAAGAGCTCGCCGCCGGCGATGGCCACCACGATATAGGCCGAGGCGAGGAACACCGCGCCCAGCTCCAGGTCGTCCTGGAGGAAGAGCGGCGCGCCCACGGCGTCGCGGGTGAAGCGCCGCCAGCCGATGACCCCGAGTCCGGCGAGCAGGAAGAGCACGAGCCCGGCCTCGTCCCAGCCCAGGCTGTGCAGGCTCGGAAGCCCCCGCGCGCCAGGTGGACGAACGTGGCCAGCACCGCCGCGATGGGCACGGCCCGCACCGCGAGGCGCGGCAGCTTGAGGACAACGGAGAGTGCCGGGTGCGAGGTCATGGTGTTACTCCAGGTGGAAGACGATCTCGCCGGGTTTGATGTAGCCCAGCTCCTCGCGCGCGGCGCGCTCGAGGGCGGAAGGGTCGGTGCGCAGCGCGTTGATCTCGCGCCGCAGGGCCTCGTTCTGAGCGGTGATGGCCTGGTTGCGCTCTTGGATGGCCTCCACGTCCTGGCGCAGGCTCAGGTAGCGGCGAAAACCCTTCGCATCCGCCGCCGAGACCACGGTCAGGAGCGCGGCCACGCACGCCGCCACCGCCAGGAGCTTTCGCCGCACCGTCATGAGTGCGCGGAAGGTACCAGTGGCGACCCCTCCGGCAAGAAAACCGCTCCAGGGCTGTAGCGGGCTCCGCGCTCTTTCTTCCCGAGGACATTCCGCGCACAGGGTGCGAGTCCGCGCACCCCGCCCTGTCAGCATGACGCTTCCCGTTCACGCGCCAGATGCCGACCTTGCTCCCCGTGTCCCTCCTCCGCCAGAAGGTCCGGTGGCGCCGCGTGCTCCTCGTGCTCGGGGGCGCGCTGCTGCTCTTCCAGGTGCTCGTCAACGTCCTGCTCGCCACGGGAGGGCTGGCCGGGCTGCTCAACCGCCTCATCCCCCGCACCGAGCTGCGCTGGCGCCGGCCTGGTCCTTCGTGCCCGGACGCGTCCACCTGCGTGACTTCTCCCTGCGCCGCGAGGAACCCAACAATGCCGCCCGGCGGCTCGACATCGATCGGGTCTGGGTGGACGTGTCGCTCACCGGGCTGCTCCTGCGGCGCTTCGAGACGGTGTCCGTCGACGTCCGGGGAGTGCGCGCCCACATCCACACCGTCACCCCGAAGAAGGGCGAGCCGCCCCCACCTCCACCCCGGCGCGAGAAGGATCCCTGGCGCATCCACCTGAAGGACGTGCGGGTGCACGGGGTGCACGAGTTCGCGTGGAATGGCGCCCGGCTCACCGGCATCACGGAGGTGTCGGGCAACCTGGATCTCCAACCCGGCGAGCGCATCCTCATGGAGGACGCCCGGGTGTCGCTCGGGCACGGCGAGCTGTCCATCGATCAGGACACGGTGGCGCACGTGGAGGGAGGCACGGCGGGCGCCACGCTCGAGGTGCGGCGCCAGGAGCCGGAGGGGCTCGACATCATCACCGGCCTGACGGAGGGGCGGCTCCAGTTCACCGCCCGGGTGCCGTCGGCGAGCGCGTTCCGGAGGCTGGTGCCGCGGCTGGCCGAGCTGCACATGAGCGGAGGCGCGGGCCGGGTGGAGGTGGACCTGCACGTGAAGGAGGGCCGGGTGGCGGCGGGCACCGTGCTGAAGGGGGTGGGCGCGCCGCTCCAGTTGCCCGTGGGGCCCCTGGTGTTGAAGGCCCCGTGGCGCTTCGCCTCGGACATCTATACGCGGGAGGACGGCGAGCAGCGGCTGGGCTTCAAGCTCACCCTGGGGCCCGCGCGGCTGGAGGGAGGACAGGGCCCGGCGGTGGGCATCCCCGAGGTGGCCCTGCTGATGAGCGCCCGGCCCCCGCGCCTGGGCTCGGCCCTGCCGGACGTGCACCTCCAGGTGCAGGCGGCGCGCAGCGAGCCCGTGGAGTTGCGGCTGATCAACGGATGGATCGGCCCGTCGTTCCAGGTGGAGTCCGGGCGGGCCCTGCTGGAAGCCACCTCGCATGCCAGTCCCGAGAAGGGACGAGGCGAGGCCCACCTGTCGCTGAGCACCGAGGGGCTCCGGGCGCACTGGGGCGGCGCGACCCTGGGCGGACGCGTCCTGCTGGACGTGGATGCGTACAAGCTGGCCTTCCAACGCGACGCGGTGGTGCTCGACGGCAGCCAGTTGCGGCTCGAGGACGTCACCGTGCGCACCGGCGGGAACGACGCGCGCGGCTGGGACGGCACCCTCGCCTTCCCCGAGGCCACGCTCGCCCTGTCCCCGCCCTCCTTCCGGGGACGCTTCACGGGGCGCTTCTCCAACGCCGTCCCGTTCGTCGCCCTGCTCACCCACCAGGGCGTGCTGCCGCGCATCCTGTCTCCCCTGCTCGAGGCGAAGGACCTGGAGTTGTCCGGCACGTCTCGCTCGGCGAGGCGGGCGCGAAGGTGGAAGCGCTGCGCGCCCGGGGCCAGGGGCTCGACGTGCGGGGCCGGGTGTCGAGCACGGACGGCGTGCCGAGCGCGCTGATGTTGGTGAAGCTCGGCGTCCTGCCCGTGGGCGTGGAGGTGGGCGCCACGGCCTCGCTCCAGCTGATGAATCCCCAGGGCTGGTACACCCAGAAGACGGGCGAGCCGGTGGAGTGAAGCCCCCACGGGCCGGCCCGAGGACGTTCCTCTTTTACACGTTTACCTTGAATTCACCTGTGCTATGCCCTCGGCGCTAGCGAGAGCAAATCATGGCCATTGGTAAGTCAGACAGGACGACGCGTCCTCCTTCTCCCGCGCCATCGCAGGGAGCCACGTCCCAGCCGGGGGCCGCCCGGAGCGGTTCCCCGACGGGTGGCGCATCGAGAGCCCAACAGACCGGGCAGGCTCCACAGGCTTCGAACCCTCCGCCCGCCAGCAGTGCCCCCGAGGAGGATGGGTACAAACCGGGGAGCGAGGCCTCGCCGGAGAAGAACAATCGCCTCCAGGGCGCCTCGGCACAGCGTGCCCCACCGCTTCGCTCCATGTCCCTGGGAACGTCCCAGCAAGCGAAGGGCGTCGCCGCGAAGACGCAGGACAAGACCCCCGCGGCCATGGTCAAGCTGGCCGAACTCATCCACCCGGACTGTGTGCGGGAATTGGAGTCGGCCAAACAGCAGATGGCCACCCTCTTCGATGGTCTGGGCTCCGTGCAGGGACGCGTCAAGGACCCGGTCTCCGCCGGCAACCGCTTGCAGCGGGCCCAGGAGCGCTTCGGAGCCACGGTGACCAACCCCGAGCAGGCCAAGAGCAACCTCTGGGATGCCGTCGGCACCCGGCTGGTGCTCTCGGACACCTCGCCCGCGGGGATGGACAAGACGGCGGCCCGTATCGCCGACGGCATCCGCTCGGGCAAGCTCGACATCTTCGAGTTCAACAACCTGCATGGACCGGGCGGCAAGCCCTACTTCACGCCCGAGCACATCCAGATGATGCGGCAGGCGGCGGCGGAGTCCGGCAAGCCCCTGCGGGTGAACGAGTCCAAGCTCATGGATACCGGCTACACCGTGGCCTGCGGCTACCTCAACCACGGCAATGGCGTGAAGGGGGAGTTGCAGATCATCGGCCCCCGGACGCTCGAGCTCGCCAACGTCGAGCACATTCCCTACGACGTGTCCCTGGGCAAGCCCCTCGTCCGGGACGTGCCCGAGGCCGCGAAGCCGAAGATCCAGAGCCTGGTGGCGCCCATCGAGAACGCCATGAGCGGCATGTCCGAGGCGCAGAAGAAGAGCTACGACCAGTACATGAACCAGAGCTACATCCACGCCCGCAACCAGGAGCTCGGGGTGCCTTCGGCTCCGCCCCACCTGCCCCCTGGCTTGAGCGAGGACCTGAGCGCCGAGAACATCAAGCGGGTCCAGGTGGCGCTCTACGAGATCAAGGCGCAGTACAAGAGCTGACAAGCACCCGGCGCGGCCTCTTCGGGGCCGCATGAAGCAGCGTTGGACGAGAGGGAGATCATGGCGTCAGGTCAGGACGGAGCAGCACTGCGCGAGGCCATCCGGGCCGCGTTGAGCCGCTTGCGCGCGGAGGCTCGGTCGAAGTTGCCCGAGACGGGAGCCTTTGCCCCGCTCCGGGTTCAGGCACCCGCGGCCTCGCAGGGCGAAGGGGCCATCGAGTTCACCATCGGCGCGGCCATCGCGGACGGCAAGACGGCGGACTGGGAGCGCAAGCGCTTCCTCGAGGTCAAGACCCTGAGCCCGAGCGGCAAGAGCGAGTCCTCCAGTTGGGTGTTCTTCGGACGCGGCCCGGAGCTGCTCGCGGCGCTCCAGGGCGAGGAGGCCCTGCTCGAGAAGGTCCTCACGGCCATCCAGGAAGGCCGGCAGCACCTGCTCCGCCACGAGCTGCCCTGAGGAGCGCCCGTCAGCGCTTCAGCAGTGTCTGGACCGCCTCGGACAGGGCTCCATGGCCGGCCATCCCCTGCCGGGCGCCGGCCACCCGCCCCTGCCTGTCCAGGAGGAAGGTGGCGGGCAGCGCGGGGATGAGCCCGAAGGCGCTCTGGCCCTGCTGCAGCGCCGTGTCGGACACCAGCACCGGGAACTCGAGCGCGTACTGCTCGGCGAAGGGGCCAGGGTGAGGGCGCCGTCGAGATCCAACCCCACCAGCACCACCTGGAAGCCCTCGGCGCCGTGTTCCTTCTGGAGCGCCTGGAGCGTGGGCAACTGGGCCAGGAGGGAAAGCTCCACGAGGCGAAGAAGGACACCAGCACCACCTTCCCCGGCAGCGTGCGCCAGTTCCAGGGCGCCGGCCCCACCGCGGGCAGCCACAGTGCGCGCAGGTAGGGAGAAGTGGCCGCCTGTCCGGGCAGCGACGCCTCGGGGGCGTGGTGACAGCCGGCCAGGGCGAGCACCAGGGCGAGTCCCAAGGCCCGGCCCATGCGCCTCATGCCTCGCTCTTGGCCTTGCCGCCGCGCTGGCAGTTCCGGCACAGCCCGTACAGCTCCATCTTGTGCGACGTCACCGTGAAGCCGTGCCGGCGCGCCACGCCCTCCTGCATCTGCTCGATGCGGTCATCCTCGAACTCGACGATGGTGCCGCAGTGGGTGCAGATGAGGTGATCGTGGTGGTGGCGTCCCGCGGCCGCCTCGTAGCGCGTCTGCCCGTCGCCGAAGTTGCGCGCATGGGCCAGCCCACACTCCCCGAGAAGTTTCATCGTCCGGTAGACCGTGGCCACGGACACCTTGATGTCCTGCTCCCGGACCTTGTTCCACAACTCCTCGACGGACAGGTGACCCCCCACCGAGAAGAAGGTATCGATGATGAGGCTGCGCTGCCGGGTGCTCTTCAACCCGTGCTGCGCCATGTAGTGCTGGAGCACCTCGTCCATATTCCGGTTCAAAGCTCGCCTGCCTCCCGAGCCACCACGCGGCCCTCATGGGTCACAAGGTGTGCACCCGTATGTGCGGGATGCACTCCCTTCTGCTCAGGTGTAGTACCGACTTGCAACATCCACGGACTGTTTAGATTGGCGTCCGCCGGATTCATTGACACCCGTCCGCCAGCGAAGATAGAGGCACCCGGCCTCGTAAACGAGCATTTTTCCGCGATTTTCATGAACCGTCCCTGGCAGAGACAACGGCAACCCGATGACGTGCCCACCCCCGTGGCGGTGGCCGTCTCCGACTACTGCCGGCGAGCCCATTCGCCTGCAACCCCCACCGAGGTCCGTGAGGCGCTCGCCTTGCTGGCCGAGTCGGACGACTTCCGCGTCCGTTCCTTGACGGACGCCGAGCCCGGGGCCACGCCCCTCGGGCCCTTCGCCGTGATCGATGTCCTCCAGGGCACCGCCCCCGAGCTTGCCGCGACGCGGCAAGGCTGCGGCTACTACGACGTCGTGCGCGAGCTGGCCCGGGTGCACGAGGAGAAGCGGCCCCCCGCTCCCCCGCCCGCCCCGGAGGTCCCCTCGTTCGCCCTGCCGCCCGCGCGTCCCGTGCCCGCCCGGCCCGAGGTGGCTCCCGCTTCCGCCGGGGAGACGGTGCAGTCGCGCATCGCTCCGCGCAAGCGCCCGGCCGCCGAGTCCCTTCCCCCGAGGCCGACGAGCACGAGGCCCCCAGCTTCCTCAAGAGGGATCTGCCCAAGCCCCGCGGCCGCTTCACCCGCCTGGAGGCTCCCAAGACGAGCTACCAGGAGCTGTTGCGCCCCACGGGCAAGGACGCGCTGGAGGCGCTGGTGGAGGCGAGCGAGCACCGCTTCGCCCTGCTGCGCAACCTGGAGCAGCAGTACAACGGCGCGCGCGGAGATCTGACGCTGGAGGAGGTGGAGGGCGCGCTCAAGGCACACGGGCTGTTGGAGGCCCTCAAGCGCCGCGAGCAGACGTCCCTGCTGTCCGCCTTCACCGAGCACCGGGGCGCCTCGGGCCGGGTGGGCTGGGCGCTGGGGCTGAGCCCCTCCGAGCTCAAGCTCGTGGAGAACCGCGGCGGCATCGCCAAGGAAGTCGAGGAGGTGCGCGAGCGCTTCCGCCGCGAGGCGCTCACCGCGCGCAACCTCACCCAGAAGCTGGATCTGCTCGGGCGCGAGAAGTACCTGCTCGACCTGGGCATCAAGAAGCGCTTCACGGACATGCTGCGCCGAGAGCTGGAGCTCCTCGTGCGTGATGATCTCCGAGGCCCCGTCGCTCACCGCGCTCGCGGAGGCGGTGGGACGCAAGCATGGGGCCCCGTCCGAGCTGGTGCTCCGCGCGCTCGAGCGCCTGGGCGTGGCCGAGGCCCTGCGCAAGCGGACGCCGGATTCCACTCCTCCCTCCACGACCTAGAAAGAGGCCCGTCAATGCCCATCTACGAATACGCCTGCGGTTCCTGTGGAAAGACGATCGACGTGCTGCAGAAGGTCAGCGATCCGACGCCCGAGAAGTGCTCGGCCTGTGGCACCCAGAACTCGCTCAGCCGCGTCGTCAGCCGCACCAGCTTCGTCCTCAAGGGCGGTGGCTGGTACGCCGACCTCTACGGCTCCACGAAGAAGGACGGTGGCTCGTCCTCGTCGAGCAGCAGCAGTAGCAGCAGCTCGTCATCGTCGAGCAGCGCGTCCTCGAGCGACAGCTCCTCGTCCTCCTCCGGGAGCACGTCGTCGGGCGGCTCGTCGTCCTCGGGCTCGAGCAGCGCGTCCAGCGCGCCCGTGGCGGCCAAGAGCAGCTGAGGGGCCGAAAAGTCGCGAGCCCGCGGGAGCGGGGGAAACTGGGTCTCGTGCCCTTCCCTCCTCCAAGCGTCCACCTCGCCGCTGCGTGCTCTGTGGCCATCCCGAGTTGACCGATGCCCGTGGTCTGGGCCGTTTCCTGCTGGTGCCGGACCCCGACGGCCGCGGACCTATCTGTCCACCGCTGAAGGGTTGTGCGGAGCAGCGCTCACGGACGGACGACAATGCATCGTTGAGTTCCGGCCATTGAGGTAGGAAGGCGTCCTCACCGTAGTCCAACCGAGGTCGCTCTTCATGTTCGTCTCACTGTTGGTTGCTTCCCTGTTGGCCGTTACCCCCGTGGAGTCCGCCGCGTCCGCCGCGGATCCCTCCATCTCCTTCGCCCAGAGCGCCGCGGGCCGTCATGCCCGGCTGCTGGAGGGAGTGGAGCTCGCGGCCACCTTCAAGCCTTCCCAGACGCCGGCCCTGCGCCTCACGGACGCCCATCGGCTGGCGCTCGCGGACGGCCCCCTGCTGCCCCTGGACACCGGTGGCGCGGTGAGCAGCGGCACCGAGCCCGTGCTCGCGCTCGTGCTGGGTCTGCTCATCGGCTTCGGCACGGGTCACCTGGTCGCCGGTGACACCAGCGGCTTCATCCTGTTCCTGGTCATCGACGTGGCCATCATCGTGGTGGGCAGCGTGCTGAGCGCGCTCGTGGTGCCCTGGTTCTGGAGCCTGAGCGGCCTGGGCCTGCTCGCCTCGCACATCATCCAGGGCATCGACGCCTACCAGAAGGCGGGCGGCGGCCGCATCGTCGAGGAGACGCGCAAGCGCGCGGTGCTCGTGGCGGACGTCACGGGTGGCCGCGAGGCGCCCCGCGTCACCACCCGGGCCTTCGCCTTCTCCTTCTGACGCGAGGCCCCTTCCATGACACGACGCCTCGCTCTGTCCCTGCTCCTCCCCGTGCTCGCCACGGCCTGCGTGAGCCAGACCAAGCTCAGCGCGGAGGACCGCACGGCGCTCCAGCATGACCTGACCACGGGCCCGGCGGCGGTGCGCCACCTGAAGACCTCCAGCTACATCACCCCCTTCTTCGGGGACGCCTCCAAGCGGCTGCTGACGCCCTACCCTCCCGAGGAGGTGCGTCTGCTCAACGACACCCAGGGCAAGCCCATCAACCCCGGCCCGGTGCAGGCACTGGTGCCCGCGGGGACCCCGGTGCGGGTGACCAAGGTGGAGTTCCCCACGTCCTGGGCCATGGCGGAGCGGGTGCTGTACTCACCCCGCACCCAGCCCTGGGTCTACCTGGACGTGGAGGGCGCGCCCGGCTCCCCGGTCATCCTCGTGCTCCGGCCGGGGATCGACAAGAAGGAGGATCTGCTGGCGGAGATGGATCGCTACCTGCCTCCGCAGGAGCCGCGCCTGGCCAAGCTCCCGGCGCGCTTCCAGGACGCCGTCAAGCAGAAGCGGGTGCTGGAGAACATGCCCGAGGCGGCGGTGGAGATGTCCTGGGGTCATCCCGAGAGCATCCGCCGCACGTTGGAGGGCCAGCGGGTGAGCCAGGAGTGGATCTACCCCGGTGGCAAGCGCCGGGTGTTCCTCACCGACGGCGTCGTGTCCCGCGTCGAGGAGGGAAGCCGGACGCGGCGAAGTAGGCCCGGCTCCCCTGCCCGTTCGCGCCGTCTCCTCCGGGGGCGGCGCGAGCGGGTCGTCTCAG
Source organism: Cystobacter fuscus (assembly GCA_049060065.1). Lineage (GTDB taxonomy): Bacteria > Myxococcota > Myxococcia > Myxococcales > Myxococcaceae > Cystobacter > Cystobacter fuscus_B. The sequence continues at coordinate 3,894,356 of JBMEQP010000002.1, read as the reverse complement.
CGGCGGGCGGCGACGCGCCACACGGTGTTGCTCGAGGTCATCCGCCACCAGCAGGGCCCCGTCGGGCAGCACCGCGAGCCCCACCGGCCGGCCATACACCTCGGACGTCTCGGGGTTGGCGATGAAGCCCGTCAGGAAGTCCTCGGGCGCTCCGCTCGGGCGGCCGTCCTTGAAGGGCACGAAGACGACCTTGTAGCCGGACAGCTCCGAGCGGTTCCACGAGCCGTGCTGTCCGATGAACGCCCCGCCCCGGTACTTCTCGGGGAAGGCGCTGCCCGTGTAGAAGGCGAGCCCCAGCGAGGCGGTGTGCGCGCCCAGCGCCACGTCCGGCACCAGCGTCTGGCTCACCAGGTCCGGCCGTTGTCCGGCGAGCCGGGGATCCTCGTGGATGCCGAAGTAGGCGTAGGGCCAGCCGTAGAAGCCCCCCTCCTTGACGCCCGTCAGGTAGTCCGGCACCAGCTCATCCCCGAGGTAGTCCCGCTCGTTGACCACGGTCCACAGGGTGTTCGTGCCGGGGGCCCAGCCCATGCCCACGGGGTTGCGCAGGCCGCTCGCGTAGACGCGCTCGCCGCTGCCATCCGGGTTCACCTCGAGGATGTTCGCGCGGCGCCGCTCCTCGTCGATGCCGTGCTCGGCGACATTGCTGGCGGAGCCCACCGACACGTAGATCTTCGAGCCGTCCGCGTTGGCCAACAGGTTGCGCGTCCAGTGGTTGTTGTAGCCCCCGGCGGGCAGCTCCAGCAGCTTCTGGCCCGGCGCCTGGATGGAGGTGCGCCCCGGCTCGTAGGGGTAGCGCCAGAGCCCGTCCGTGTTGGCGACGTAGAACTGGTCTCCGAGCAGCAACATGCCCAGCGGCTGCTTCAGCCCCTGCAGGAAGATCTCCCGCACGTCGGGGGCCCCATCGCCGTCGGTGTCGCGCAGGAGCGTGATGCGGTTGGCGCTGTCGCCCAGCTGCTGGGACTCGGCCTTGCCCGAGCGCTGGGCCTCCCGGAGGGCGCCCTGGCTCTTGGGCTCGGTGCTGGCCTCGGCCACCAGCACGTCGCCGTTGGGCAGCACGTAGAGCCAGCGGGGATTGCGCAGGCCATCGGCGTACTTCGTCACCCCGAACCCTTCCGGAGCCACGGGCGTCTTGCCCTCCGGCCAGCCGATGACCCGGCTGTAGTTCTTCACGTCGTGGTTCGTGTCGGGGGCGGGAAGCGTGGGGCCTGGGCTACCGTCCGGAGTGCCCTCCGGGTTCTGCGGCGAGTGGGAGCAGGCGGCGAGCAGCGCCGCGGCCGAAAAACACGCGTTCTTCCACTTCTTCATGAACACCCCTCCTCGAGTCGAAAGGAGGAGGTGGTGACTACCGGCGGCGGCGTCCACCCCCACCGCCCCCGCGGCGTTGATGCTTGCCGGAAGCACGGGCCGCCTGGGCCTCGCCGGGGCGCGTGAGCCGGGGCAGCTCCCCGGCCATGACGGGATGGAAGTCGCCCGCCAGCAGGGCCGCCACGAGCTGCTCCTGCGTCTGGATGGGCGTCTTGAAGAAGGTGGCGCCATAGCCCACCTCGTCCACCGTGGCGCGCGCGTCACTGCCGCCCGTGCACGGCACCTTGAGCGCCTCGGCGGCTTCCACCGCCAGGTCGTTCGCCGTCTGCTTCACGCGGGCGTTGTACCCCTCCACCGCGCACACCAGCCCGCCGAGCGAACGCACATAGTCCATGGCCGGGTGGCTCGAATCCCGATCATACGGGCGCGCCGCGACGATGGCCGCGCCGAGCGAGCGCACCTTGGGCAGGCACTCGGCGGCACTCCAGGGCTTCTCGCGGTTGCTGCCCCACAGCTGCACCGGCTCGGGGGCGTTCTCCGGCTTCGGGAAGAAGCACAGGTACTGGCCTCGGTCGGTGATGAGCTCCAGACCGACGAAGACCTTCACCTTGGCCTTGGCGCCGATCTCGAACAGCTCATCGCATCCGTCCTGGGTGTTGGTCTCCGTGAAGGCCACTCCATCCAGGCCGAACATCGCGGCGCGATCCAGAACCGCGCGCGGGTCCAGGTCACAGTCCTTGGACAGGTAGGAATGCGCGTGCAAATCGATGAGCATGGGCGCCGCTCCCTAACAGGCTCCCGTGGGAGCTGTCGAGCCTCGGCGCACCCCGCCCCGCCCGATTCACGCGAACGCGTAGCCCTGGATGCCCGACTGCTTCACCTGGGTGTTGCGCTCCTCGTGGGTGCGGATGAGGTAGCCCATCAGCATCAGCGACGAGGTGTTCTCCAGCACCCGCGAGGGATCCTTGGAGATGAGGTTGGCGCTGTAGTTCAAGAAGAACTGGGCCAGATCCTCCCCTGCTTCCTTGACGATCAGCGCGTTGAGCGCGGCGGGATCCATCGTGCGGATCTCGTTGATGAAGTCGACCGCCAGGTCCTTCTTGGTCTTCACATCCATGATTTGCCCCTTCGCCCATCCCCTGCACACCCGAAGGCCCTTCCCTCGGGAGCCACAGCCATCGACTCCTGGAATCTAGGCACGCGCTTCCAGGGGGGAACCCCGGGGGTCCGATCACCACGGGTAGGCCCAGAGGTAAGCTTTTTTGACACCTATGGAGAGCGCGCGGTAACCTTCCGTACACTCAGTACAAAATCACTGCGCAAGGAGTGGAAGGCGATGTTCACGGGCGTGAAGGTGTTCTCCGCGACGAAGGCCAAGGAGCGGGAGGAGCTGGGCGAGAACGTGACCCGCTGGCTCAAGAGCAACTCGGATCTGGAAATCGTCGACCGGGTCGTCTGCCAGTCCAGCGACAACGAGTTCCACTGCTACACCCTGGTCCTCTTCTACAAGCACAAGTCCCCGCAGGCGCAGCCCCAGCCGTAGTCGCGCGCTCCGTCTTCCTCCTCTCCAGCGCGACCCGCCGCGCTCCTCCCCTCCCCGCTCGTCAACCCGGGGGCACGTCGAGGACGCGGGCCGTACCCCCTTCTCCTTGGATGGATGTGGAGTTCCGAGACCCCCACGGGGGCTTCGTCCAGAACTCCTTCCCCGTCCCCCCGCCTGAACGACACGCGCATGGTGCTCCCGCCCGCTTGACCTGTCAAGTCTGGCGCACGAGGTCATCTTCGAGGTCATGTCCCGTCCGCGGGGCGAGCCCCTGCCCTCCCCCTCGTCACGAGCAAGTCTCGCGGGCTCGGCTGCCCGCCCACGCGGCGGGGCGTGGGGCGCGAACGAAGTGACGCGCGCGGGTGGGCACCTCGCGAGGCCGTTCCTAACGTTCACCAGCAAACGGGCCGGACGCCTGGAGCGTCCAGCATCAACCCAAGGTGAAAGACGGCGTCGGCATCACGACGCGGAGACCTATAAGGGGCCGCCTCCATCTATGAGCGAAAGAATCGGAAGCACGGTCATCGAGAATGTGCGGCCGCAGCTGGACGCGGGCCGCTGGGCGGTGAAGCGGGTCGAGGGTGAAGCCCTCGTCGTGCAAGCGGACATCTTCAAGGAGGGACACGATGTCCTGGTGGCGGTGGTGCGCTGGAGGCAATCCGCGCCCAAGCCCCAGGCGACGGAGTGGGCCGAGATCCCCATGGTGGCCAGGGGCAACGACTTGTTCGAGGCCTCGGTGCCGCTGTTGAGCAACGGTCGCTACGAGTACACGGTGGAGGCCTGGCCGGACTTCTTCGCGACGTGGGTGTCCGAGCTCAAGCGCAAGGTGGACGCGGGCCGCGACGTGAAGAGCGAGCTGCTCGAGGGCGCCGCCATGCTGCGCGGCCACGCCGAGCGCGCGGAGAAGGCCGGCAGTCCCGAGCACGCCCGGCGCTTCCTCGAGGCGGCGAAGCTCTTCGACGCGGGGATGAACCACCGCGCCATCGCCGCGGCCATGGACCCCACCCTGCTCCAGACGGCCTCGGCGTACGCGGACCGCTCGGTGTCCACGCGCTATGACCGGGTGCTCGAGGTCTTCGTGGACCGGGAGAAGGCGCGCTACGGCTCCTGGTACGAGTTCTTCCCGCGCTCGGCGGTGCGCGACGGGCGCACGCACGGCACGTTCAAGGACGCGGAGAAGTGGCTGCCCTACGTGCGCGACATGGGCTTCGACGTCATCTACCTGCCGCCGGTGCACCCCATCGGCCTCAAGGCGCGCAAGGGCAAGAACAACAGCCTCACCGCGGGCCCCGACGACGTGGGCAGCCCCTGGGCCATCGGCGGCCCCGAGGGCGGTCACAAGGCCATCCATCCCCAGCTCGGCACGCTCGAGGACTTCGCGCGCTTCGTGAAGGAGGCCAACACCCAGGGCATCGAGATCGCCATGGACCTGGCCTACCAGTGCTCGCCGGACCACCCCTACGTGAAGGAACACCCCGAGTGGTTCCTCCACCGGCCCGACGGCACCATCAAGACGGCGGAGAACCCGCCCAAGCGCTACGAGGACATCGTCAACTTCGACTGGCTCGGCCCCGCGCGCGACACGCTGTGGCCGGAGCTCAAGAGCGTCGTCATGCACTGGGTGAACCAGGGCGTGCGCATCTTCCGCGTGGACAACCCGCACACCAAGCCCATGCAGTTCTGGGCGTGGATGATCCGCGAGGTGCAGACCGAGCGCCCCGACGTCGTCTTCCTCGCCGAGGCGTTCACCCGCCCCAAGGTGATGAAGGCCCTGGCCAAGCTCGGCTTCCAGCAGTCGTACACCTACTTCACCGGCGCAACTTCAAGCAGGAGATGGAGGAGTACCTCGAGGAGATCACCAGCCCGCCCGTGTCCGACTACATGCGCGGCAACCTCTGGCCCAACACGCCGGACATCCTCCCCGAGTTCCTCCAGCGCAGCGGTCCCGCGGGCTTCCGGCTGCGCGCCGCCATGGCCGCCACGCTCTCGAGCGTGTGGGGCATGTACTGCGGCTACGAGTTCTGCGAGGGCACCCCCGTGGCGCCGGGCAAGGAGGAGTACCTCGACTCGGAGAAGTACGAGCTCAAGGCGTGGAACCCGGACGCGCCCGGCAACATCCGCGACTACATCGCCCGGCTCAATGGCATCCGCCAGCGCCACCGCGCCTTCCAGCTCTACGACAACCTGCGCTTCTTCCGCTCGGAGAACGATCAGGTCATGTCGTATCTCAAGCGCACCCCGGACGGCTCGAGCCAGGTGCTGGTGGCGGTGAGCTTCGATCCCTTCAACGCGCAGGAGTCCGTGCTGCACGTGCCCCTGGAGGAGCTGGGCATCGCTCCCGACGAGACGTACCAGGTGCATGAATTGATGACGGATACGCGCGGCTTGTGGCAAGGACCCACGGCGCACGTGCGGCTCACGCCCGAGCAGCCCGCTTGCATCTGGGCCATCTACCGCTTCCGCCGCAGTGAGCAAGCGTTCGACTACTACGAATAAGGCCAAGGCTCCCCACCCATGACCCAGACGGACCCGCTCTGGTTTAAGAAAGCCGTCATCTACGAGCTCCACATCCGCGCCTTCCATGACTCCAATGGCGACGGACACGGGGACATCCCCGGGCTCATCGAGAAGCTGCCCTACCTGCAGGACCTGGGCGTCACCTGCCTGTGGCTCCTGCCGCACTATCCCTCGCCCCTGAGGGATGACGGCTACGACATCGCGGACTTCTACGCGGTGCACCCGGACTACGGCACGCTCGCGGACTTCCAGCGCCTCATCGACGAGGCGCACAAGCGCGACATCCGCATCATCAGCGAGCTCGTCGTCAACCACACGAGCGACCAGCACGCCTGGTTCCAGGAGGCCCGGCGCGATCCCAAGAGCCCCAAGCGCGACTACTACGTCTGGAGCGACACGGACGACAAGTACAAGGGCGCGCGCATCATCTTCCTGGACACCGAGCGCTCCAACTGGACGTGGGATCCGGTGGCCAAGCAGTACTTCTGGCACCGCTTCTTCAGCCACCAGCCGGACCTCAACTACGACAACCCCGAGGTCCAGGAGGCCATGCTGGACGTCATGCGCTTCTGGTTGAACATGGGCGTGGACGGCTTCCGCTGCGACGCCGTGCCCTACCTGTTCGAGCGCGAGGGCACCAACTGCGAGAACCTCCCGGAGACGCACGCCTTCCTCAAGAAGCTGCGCAAGACGATCGACGCGGAGTACCCGGACAAGATGCTGCTCGCCGAGGCCAACCAGTGGCCCGCCGACGTGCGCGTCTACTTCGGCGAGGGCGACGAGTTCCACATGGGCTTCCACTTCCCCGTGATGCCCCGCCTGTTCATGGCGGTGCGCCGCGAGGACCGCACGCCCATCGTGGAGATCCTCCAGCAGACGCCGGACATCCCCGCGAACTGTCAGTGGGCCATCTTCCTGCGCAACCACGACGAGCTCACGCTGGAGATGGTGACGGACGAGGACCGGGACTACATGTACCGGGAGTACGCCACGGACCCGCGCATGCGCATCAACCTGGGCATCCGGCGGCGGCTCGCGCCGCTCATGGACAACGGGCGGCGGCGCATCGAGCTGATGCACAGCCTGCTGTTCACCCTGCCGGCACCCCCGTCATGTACTACGGGGACGAGATTGGCATGGGGGACAACATCTACCTGGGTGATCGCAACGGGGTGCGCACCCCCATGCAGTGGACGAGCGATCGCAACGCGGGCTTCTCGCGCGCGGATGGCGCGCGCCTGTTCGCTCCCGTCATCGCCGACCCGGTGTATGGCTATCAGAGCATCAACGTGGAGGCCCAGGAGCGCACGCGCTCGTCGCTGCTCAGCTGGGTCAAGCGCCTCATCCGCGTGCGCCAGCGCTACCCCGCCTTCGCCATGGGCCAGCTGCGCTGGCTCAATCCAGAAAACCGCAAGGTGCTCGCGTTCATGCGCGAGCACGAGGGGCAGTCCATCCTCATCGTCTGCAACCTGTCGCGCTTCGCGCAGCCCGGCGTGTTGGACCTGCGCGATTGGGAAGGACAGATTCCCGTGGAGCTCATGGGCGAGACGCCCTTCCCCATGATCTCCAGCCTGCCCTATCAGATAACCCTCGGACCCTACATGTTCCTGTGGTTCCGCCTCGAGAAGCCCGCTCCCGGGAGGGGAATGCCATGACGGCACCAATCGATCTGACGAAGCTCCCGGACTATCTGCGCGGCCAGCGCTGGTTCGCCGGCAAGGCCTGGCCCATCAAGTCCGTGTCCACCGTGGACCACGTCAACGTGGACCTGCCCGGTGGCCGCTCCTTCACCCTCGCGGTGGTGGAGGTCGTCTACGAGCTGGGCTCGCCCGAGCGCTACCTGCTGCCCGTGCTCCCCTCCGAGGAGGGCGTGAAGGACGCCTTCGAGGACGCGGAGGTGCTGCGCGCCCTCTTCCAGCTCATCCGCGAGAAGCGCGAGCTGCCCAGCGCCTCCGGCAAGCTGGTGGGCGAGTGGCTCGACACGCCCGAGGGGCTCATCGCCCTGCCCTCTCCCCTGCCCGTGCGCCGGCTCCAGGTGGAGCAGAGCAACACCTCGGTGGTGGTGGGCGAGCAGCTCATCCTCAAGGTCATCCGCAAGCTCGAGGCCGGCATCAACCCCGAGTACGAGGTGGGCCGCTTCCTGGCGACCCGGACGTCCTTCCGCGCCACGCCCACGCTGCTCGGCGCGTTGCAGTCCGAGGGCCCGCGGGCGCCACGCTCGCCGTGGTGCACCGCTTCATCCCCGACGTCACCGACGGCTGGCGCTACACCCTGGACTGCTTCCGCCAGGGCCCGCGCCTGACGGACGCGTTCCTCGAGGACTTGCGCGTGCTCGGCGAGCGCCTGGGACAGCTGCACCACGCGCTCGCCTCCACCACGGATGATCCGGCGTTCGCCCCCGAGCCCCTGCTCGCCGAGGACGTGCAGCGCTGGAGCGCCTCCATCGTGGGGGAGATGGGCGTGACACTCAGCCAGGCGGCGCGCCACTCGCCCGAGCTGGAGAACCGCCGCGAGGATCTCATCGGCCATGCGCGGCAGCTCGCGCAAGTGCCGCCCTCCGGGCAGAAGATCCGCATCCATGGCGACCTGCACCTGGGTCAGGTGCTGCGCTCGGGAGGCGACTGGCTCCTGTTCGACTTCGAGGGCGAGCCGGGCCGCAGCTTCACCCAGCGGCGCGAGAAGTACTCGGCGCTGCGGGACGTGGCGGGCATGCTGCGCTCCTTCGACTACGCCGAGGCCACGGTGCGGCTGGAGGGCCAGCCCGAGGGTGAGCGTCTCCAGCCCGCGCGTCAGGCCTTCCTGGAGGGCTACCGCGCGGCCACCGCCGGGGCGGCCTTCCTGCCGCAGGGCGAGGCGAGCTTCACCGCGATGCTGGGCGCCTTCGAGCTGGAGAAGATGCTCTACGAAGTGCGCTACGAGCTACAGAACCGGCCGGACTGGGTGCGTATCCCCGTCGAGGCCCTCGCGAGGATGGAGGTCCGCAAGTGAAGAAGCCAAACGAGCGGCAACAGGTGGACGCGGAGCTGCAGCAGATCGTCGAGTTGCGGCACGCCGAGCCCCACCGCGTGCTGGGCATCCACCCGGATGGAGACGGGGTGGTGGTGCGCACGTACCGCCCGGACGCGGTGGCGATCCACGTCCTGCCGGAGTTCGGCGGGCGCATCCCCATGACGAAGCGGGTGGACGGGGTGTTCGAGGCGCGCGTCAACGGCAAGACGGACGCCTTCAACTACCAGGTGGAGGTGGAGTACCCGGGCCAGAAGACGTTCACCCTGCGCGACCCCTACAGCTTCCTGCCCACGCTGGGCGATCAGGACCTGTACTACGCGGGCGAGGGCCGCCACGAGCAGCTGTGGAAGCGCATGGGAGCCCATCCCGTGCACCACAATGGCATCCACGGCGTGGCGTTCGCGGTGTGGGCGCCCACGGCCTCGAGCGTGTCCGTGGTGGGTGACTTCAACAGCTGGGACGGGCGGCTGCACCTCATGCGGCGCATGGGCTCCTCGGGCATCTGGGAGCTGTTCATCCCCGAGGTCGGCGAGGGCACGCGCTACAAGTTCGAGATCCGCACCGGCCACGGCGGCCACCGCATCCTCAAGGCGGACCCCTTCGCCTTCCGCACCGAGGTGCCTCCCGCCACGGCCTCCGTGGTGCACAACCTGGATCAGTACCAGTGGTCGGACTCGCAGTGGATGCAGGCGCGCGCCCAGAAGGACGTGCACCGCGAGCCCTGGGCCGTCTACGAGTTGCACCGGCCTCGTGGCGGCGCGTGATGGAGGACGGCGATCGCTCCCTCACCTACCGGGAGATGGCCACCGCGCTCACCGACTACGTGAAGAAGATGGGCTTCACCCACGTGGAGCTGATGCCCGTGTCGGAGCACCCCTTCGGCGGCTCCTGGGGCTACCAGGTGGGCAACTACTACGCGCCCACCGCCCGCTTCGGCCACCCGGATGACTTCCGCTTCCTCGTCAACCACCTGCACGAGAACGGCATCGGCGTCATCCTCGACTGGGTGCCCGGCCACTTCCCCCGGGATGCCCACGCGCTCGGCCAGTTCGACGGCACCGCCCTCTACGAGCACGCGGACCCCCGCCAGGGCTCGCAGCCGGACTGGGGCACCTACGTCTTCAACTTCGGCCGCAACGAGGTGCGCAACTTCCTCATCGCCAACGCGCTCTTCTGGCTCGAGGAGTACCACATCGACGGTCTGCGCGTGGACGCGGTCGCCTCCATGCTCTACCTCGACTACAGCCGCAAGGCGGGCGAGTGGATCCCCAACCGCTGGGGGGGCCGCGAGAACGAGGAGGCCATCTCCTTCATGCGCGAGCTCAATGATCGCGTGCGCGCCAAGTACCCCGGCGCGGTGATGATCGCCGAGGAGTCCACGGCGTGGCCCAAGGTGAGCCAGCCCACGCAGGAGGGCGGCCTCGGCTTCCACTTCAAGTGGAACATGGGCTGGATGCACGACACGCTGATGTACTTCAGCAAGGATCCCATCTACCGCCAGCACCACCACAACCAGCTCACCTTCGGCCTCCTGTACGCCTTCAGCGAGCACTTCATGTTGCCGCTGAGCCATGACGAGGTGGTGCACGGCAAGGGCTCGCTCTACGGGAAGATGCCGGGAGACGACTGGCAGAAGCGCGCCAACCTGCGCGCCCTGCTCGCGTGGATGTGGGCGCACCCGGGCAAGAAGCTGCTCTTCATGGGCGGCGAGTTCGGCCAGCCGAACGAGTGGAACAACGACAAGAGCCTGGACTGGCACCTGTTGGAGAACCCGGGCCACGCCGGCATCCAGTCCATGGTGGCCGACATCAACCGGCTCTACCGCTCGCACCCCTCCCTGTACGACGCGGACAACGAGCCGCTCGGCTTCCAGTGGATCCAACCCGACTCGGCCGCCGCCAACGTGCTCGCCTTCGTGCGGCGCTCGCGCCAGCCGGGCGGCCACGTGGTGTGCATCGCCAACCTGTCGCCCATGCCCCAGGAGGGCTACCGCATCGGCTTCCCCCGGCACGGCAGCTACGTGGAGCTGCTCAACACGGACGCCGGCGAGTACGGCGGCTCCGGCATGGGCAACAAGGGCCGCATCCACACCGAGCCCCAGGGCTGGGACGGGCAGGATGCGTCGGCGGTGCTGACCCTGCCGCCGCTATCCGTGCTCTGGTTCACCCCGGGGTAGGCGTGCCCCGTGGCTGCCCCCCGCTCGCTCCCCGCCCCGGCCCCGTTGCCGCGGCGCGGGGGGATGCGGACGCTATCCGGACCACGACTCACCACGACTCCGGAGGGCAGGATGACGGCGACCAGGACGGCACTGCTGCAAGGGCACATGGCCCACCACTCGGCACTTCCCCACGGGCCACGTTGGGCTCGGCGATGCTCTACCACGGCATCACCAAGCTCCAGCCCGACGGCCTGGAGCAGACGTCACAGGTCTTCGAGAAGCTGGGCATCAAGCCCGGCCGCACCTGGGCGCTCCTGACGGGGTGGACCGAGGTGGCCGCCGGGGTGCTGTCCCTGCTGGGCATCGGCACGCGCGTGGCGGCGGTGTCCGTGCTGGTGACACAGGCGGTGGCCATCGCCAAGGTGCATGGCCCCAACGGCTTCGACAGCCAGCAGGGCGGCTACGAGTACAACCTGTCCCTCATGGCCGCGGCGTTGGGCCTGCTGCTGGGCGGCCCCGGGGCCTGTCCGTCCACGAGGCGCTCCAACCCCGGAAGCGTGCGCGCCCGGCCGGGCTGCCCTGGCGGCACGCGGTGTCGCCCCGGCGCGAGCTGCTGACGCAACTGTTCGCCTGAGCGGGCGGTAGAGTAGGAGCCCTCTGCCTTGGGGGGCTTCATGACGTCACGGGTGCTCAATGCGCGCTGAGGCCTGGGCGCACGGGTGGGCGGCGCTGCTGGGGGCGGTGCTGCTCTCCACCGGCTGTGTCACGCTGGGCCCGGACGCTGACCCGGCGAGCTCGGGCGAGGCGCCCGCGGACGTCTCCTGTGGGGGACGGCCCGTGCCCGCGGGCTGGCCCGACTTCTCCTCCCCCGACAGCGCGGCACTCCTCGCCCCCTTCCTCACGTGCGGCTCGCCCGCGGAGTACGTCGCCCTCCAGGAGCATGTGGACATGCCCCGGCTGGTGGAGTCGCTGACGGATTGGGATGCCGTGCGACTCGGCTCGCTGGGGCCCGTGCGTGAGGACGCCGCCGGCCTGCTCAACCGCAAGCGTCTCGCCTTCCTCCTGCTGGCCACCGACAGGTATGGCCTCGCCCATGCCGAGGTGTTCGTCCGCTTCCTGCTCGACTCGGCCTATGACGAGGAGCTGCGGGAGCTTCTCTTCTGGCTGGCCCGGGACAAGCGGCTGGAGACCACGCTGGGGCGGATGCCCCGGGCCCGTGCGGAGTTGGAGGCGCGCGGCCTGAAGCTCTCGGCCCGTGCGGACAGGGACTTCCAACCCGGAGACCTGCTGCGGGGGGCGGGCCGCGCGGTCACGGACCTGCTCACCCACGAGCAGCAGAAGAATGCCCGGTACACCCGCTACGCCCGGCAACGAGGCCAGCTCCCCCCGTCCTACCAGCAGGACCTCGACGAGGTGGAGTGGGAGCGGCCGGCAGCACTACTCGGCGGGCAACGTGCTGCTGGGCAGCGTGGACCACGCCACCTTCGGCGTGCCGCTGGGCTTCTACTACCTCGTGGCGGGGACGGGCCACGGGCTGTCCTCGCTCTCGCGGGGCGAGTACGAGCAGACCATGCGCGAGCTGACGCCCGTCGCGCTGCTGGCCACCCTGTACGTGGGGGGCAAGGGCGTACGCACCCTCTACGAGGCCCGGGGAGGAGCAGCCGGACTCCAGCGGGGACTCGAGGCGGTGCGGGGGCGAGTGAGTCTCCTCGCGGAGAGGACGCGGGAGCTGCGAACACGGCTGGGCACGGGCGAGGAGGGACTGCGAGAGCTGGCCCACTACATCCAGGCCAGTCGTGAGGCGGGCCGCTTCGTGGCCGTGGGGGGAATGGACGCCGCGCTGGCCCTGTACGAGGCCCGGGGGAGGTGGCCAAGGCGCGGCCCCTCCTGTCCAAGGCCGGGCCCGGGGCCACGGGCGCCCCACCGGCGCGCCAGGGCACCCTGGCCGCGCTGGTGGACGAGGGGTGGGCCATACGCCGGCGGTGGTGGAGGCGAAGCTGGCGGCCGCGGAGCAGGAGGCCACGGGCCCGCGCCTGCCCACGGACGTGAGGGTGCTGCAGCAGCACCGCCCGGCTTCCGACACCCCGCCGCCCGAGGCTCGGGGCAACCCACGGTGGCGCGAGTACGTCGACTATTACGAGAAGCGCTTGGGCGAGGTGAAGAAGGGCGAGGCCAGCAAGGGTCCCCTGAAATGGGAGGGTTACGAGCGGCTGCGCGGATGGTTTGCCCGGGGGCTGGCCTTCGAGCGTGACATGGTGAAGCGGCTGCGAGAGGACGCCTTGAAGCCTCGGGCCGAGCGCCGCTTCCTCGGGGACTTCGACAGGCCCCGAATTGAAACGCAGGTGGGCGTGAGGAAACCGGGCCCCGGCCTGCGCTTCGCGGACGTGCTCGTCATCGAAGAGGGGGAAGTTGGCGGGCAGCCACGGCGCGTGGAGACGTTCAGCTTCAAGAGCCGCGATCTGACGCTGCTGGAAGAAGGAACACTGAGACGTCTGGTGATTGAGGACGCGAAGGAAGCTCTGCGGAAGTACGGAGGGAGCCTGGATATTCGCAGGGATTCCTCCAACGTTCTTTCGGCGCGGCTGACGAGGTTCCCGTTCAGCGGGTCCGCCTCGTTTACGAGGGGGCGACACTCAAGCCCACGAGGGTAGACAACCTGGATGCAGTCGTGACCGCCGCCGAGGAAGCGGTTCCGGGAGTGGAGGTGCTGTTCCAATGAATCGACTGAGCGTGCACGACTTGAAGCCGGAGGATCTCCTTCGACTCACCTTCGTCGGAGGCTTCGACCAGCAGGCCGCACTGGAAAGAGAGTTGGAGCCCTTTCTCCAAGCGCTCGAAAGGTACGCCGATGGGTGGATGCCGGACGTTGCTGAAGGCAAGCGTCGACGTAAGTACGCTCGCGCCGCAATCTGGAAGGGTTTACAAGAGGGGCGCGACGATGTGTTCACGAGCTTGGGATTTCATCGCACGGAGTGGCCCGCGCTGGACATGACTCTCTGGCTCTGGCTACCTCCCCGGCCTCCCAAGCTGGACATCGCGGTCAACGTGCAGCCGCTCTCCTTCTTCACGGAGGAGGAGCGCTGTCACCAGGTTGTGGAGATGGTGCGCGCCTGGGCCTCCCGCTACCCGGTCAGTCATGCCAAGGCGCACAGCGCCGATGACACGGAATTGGCGGGCTCTCCCCGTTTTGGACGCGACGAGAAGACTTCCCGGAAGGAGGGTTTCGACAAAGTCTACGAGGTGTTCTGGCTCAACGTCTTCGGCCCCAAGTTGGTGGAGACAGTCGGCCGCGAACGGATGCTGTCCACACCAGCTCACCGTGTAGAGGAGTTGCCCAACGGCTCCGTGCTCCTGGTGACGTGGCCCACCGTGGCGGATTTCGCCAGCAAGGAGGCTCGGCTCGCCCAGGCCCGTGCCCACGCCCACCTCCGGCCGGACCTGGACTTCGACACCATTCTGCGCTCCCTGCATGAGCGCAGTGCCACGCTCGCCCCCGTGGAGCCCCGCTTCCACCCGGACCTGGCCCCGCTCCTCTCTCGTGTGGTGGACCGCGCCGCCAGTCACCAGCGCCAGCGCAGGATTGCCGAGCTCAACGCGTGGCAACCCCCCGAGCCCGAGGAGTGGCACCCCGCCGACTCCGCCCTCCCCCCGGACGTGGAGGACATGCAGAGTGCTCGCGAGCATTACCGCACCCTCGCCGAGCATCTGGTGGCGCTGCTGCACTCGGAGGTGCCCTCGGTCTTCAAGGGAACACCCGAGTCCCTCACGGACGCCGACTTCTACTTCTGGCGCGAGGAATTCCCAACGAGCCGCCTACGGGAAGCCATCGACGAGCACGCGGTGCCCGCCCTTGGGGCGTACCTGGGTGAGGTGCTGGTGCGCCACCTCGGGGGCCGGTGGATTCCGCGCCAGAAGCTCGAGGAGGCGCAGGTGCTCGTGGGCCGCCGCATCTGGTTGCCCTTCCTTCGGGCCCGGCGCTCCATGGCCTCGCGACAGGCGCTCCTCGACCATTCACTCACCCAGCTCTACCGCGCCGCCGAGCGGCACCGCGGCTGAACAGACGCCAATGCGCCAGCGCCTGCTCCAGCACGAGCAACTCCCCCGTCAGCTCAAGCGAATCGCTCAGGATCATGCCAGCGGGAAGGACGTCTGCAAGCCACCTGCTAGAGTAGGAGCCTTCTGCCTGGGGGCTTCATGACGTCACGGGTGCTCAATGCGCGCTGAGGCCTGGGCGCACGGGTGGGCGGCGCTGCTGGGGGCGGTGCTGCTCTCCACCGGCTGTGTCACGCTGGGCCCGGACGCTGACCTGGCGAGCTCGGACGAGGCGCCCGCGGACGTCTCCTGTGGGGACGGCCCGTGCCCGCGGGCTGGCCCGACTTCTCCTCCCCCGACAGCGCGGCACTCCTCGCCCCCTTCCTCACGTGCGGCTCGCCCGCGGAGTACGTCGCCCTCCAGGAGCATGTGGACATGCCCCGGCTGGTGGAGTCGCTGACGGATTGGGATGCCGTGCGACTCGGCTCGCTGGGGCCCGTGCGTGAGGACGCCGCCGGCCTGCTCAACCGCAAGCGTCTCGCCTTCCTCCTGCTGGCCACCGACAGGTATGGCCTCGCCCATGCCGAGGTGTTCGTCCGCTTCCTGCTCGACTCGGCCTATGACGAGGAGCTGCGGGAGCTTCTCTTCTGGCTGGCCCGGGACAAGCGGCTGGAGACCACGCTGGGGCGGATGCCCCGGGCCCGTGCGGAGTTGGAGGCGCGCGGCCTGAAGCTCTCGGCCCGTGCGGACAGGGACTTCCAACCCGGAGACCTGCTGCGGGGGCGGGCCGCGCGGTCACGGACCTGCTCACCCACGAGCAGCAGAAGAATGCCCGGTACACCCGCTACGCCCGGCAACGAGGCCAGCTCCCCGTCCTACCAGCAGGACCTCGACGAGGTGGAGTGGGAAGCGGCCGTGCAGCACTACTCGGCGGGCAACGTGCTGCTGGGCAGCGTGGACCACGCCACCTTCGGCGTGCCGCTGGGCTTCTACTACCTCGTGGCGGGGACGGGCCACGGGCTGTCCTCGCTCTCGCGGGGCGAGTACGAGCAGACCATGCGCGAGCTGACGCCCGTCGCGCTGCTGGCCACCCTGTACGTGGGGGGCAAGGGCGTACGCACCTCTACGAGGCCCGGGGAGGAGCAGCCGGACTCCAGCGGGGACTCGAGGCGGTGCAGGGGCGAGTGAGTCTCCTCGCGGAGAGGACGCGGGAGCTGCGAACACGGCTGGGCACGGGCGAGGAGGGACTGCGAGAGCTGGCCCACTACATCCAGGCCAGTCGTGAGGCGGGCCGCTTCGTGGCCGTGGGGGGAATGGACGCCGCGCTGGCCCTGTACGAGGCCCGGGGGAGGTGGCCAAGGCGCGGCCCCTCCTGTCCAAGGCCGGCCCGGGGCCACGGGCGCCCCACCGGCGCGCCAGGGCACCCTGGCCGCGCTGGTGGACGAGGGGGTGGGCCATACGCCGGCGGTGGTGGAGGCGAAGCTGGCGGCCGCGGAGCAGGAGGCCACGGGCCCGCGCCTGCCCACGGACGTGAGGGTGCTGCAGCAGCACCGCCCGGCTCTCGACACCCCGCCGCCCGAGGCTCGGGGCAACCCACGGTGGCGCGAGTACGTCGACTATTACGAGAAGCGCTTGGGCGAGGTGAAGAAGGGCGAGGCCAGCAAGGGTCCCCTGAAATGGGAGGGCTACGAGCCGCTGCGCCGGTGGTTTGCCCGAGGGCTGGCCTTCGAGCGCGACATGGTGAAGCGGCTGCGAGAGGACGCCTTGAAGCCTCGGGCCGAGCGCCGCTTCCTCGGGGACTTCGACAGGCCCCGAATTGAAACGCAGGTGGGCGTGAGGAAACCGGGCCCCGGCCTGCGCTTCGCGGACGTGCTCGTCATCGAAGAGGGGGAAGTTGGCGGGCAGCCACGGCGCGTGGAGACGTTCAGCTTCAAGAGCCGCGACTTCTCGGAACTAGACAGCAAAGCAGTGGCAGCGCAGATGATTGAGGACGCGAAGGAAGCTCTGCGGAAGTACGGAGAGACGCTGGACGTCCGCCGCGACTCCCTCCAACGTCTTTTCGGCGCGGCTGGCGAGGTAACCATCCAGCGGGTCCGCCTCGTCTACGAGGGAGGCGCACTCAAGCCCACGGCTGTAGACGCATTGAGGACAGCCGTGAACGAAACCAAGAAAACCGTTCCAGGAGTGGAGGTGTTGTTCCAATGAAGGTGCTGAGCATGCACGATTTGAAGCTGGAGGACCGCCTCCTGCTGACTTTCGACGGTGCCTTCAGTCCACAAGCGGCACTGGAGCACGAGCTGGCACCGTTTCTTCAGGCGCTTGAGGAGTACGCCGATGGATGGATGCCGGACGTCGTCAAAGGCAAACGGCAACGCAAGTACGCCCGCGCCGCCGTCTGGAAGTCCCTGGAAGAGGAACGCGATGGGAACAGAACGGACCTCGGGCTCTACCGGACGGAGTGGCCCGCGTTGGACATGTGGCTCAGGCTCTGGCTCCCACCGCGATCTCCCGATCTAGGCATCATGATCACAGTGAATCCACTCTCTTTCTTCGCGGAAGCGGAGCGCTGTCACCACTTAGTGGAACTGGTGCGCGCCTGGGCCTCTCGCTACCCGGTTACCTATGCCATGGCCCACAGTACCGACGACAGAGCATTGGCGGGCGCTCCCAATTTCGGCCGCGACGACGAGACTGAGTACCGAGACGGATTCGACAAAGTCTACGAGGTGTTCTGGCTCAACGTCTTCGGCCCCAAGTTGGTGGAGACAGTCGGCCGCGAACGGATGCTGTCCACACCAGCTCACCGTGTAGAGGAGTTGCCCAACGGCTCCGTGCTCCTGGTGACGTGGCCCACCGTGGCGGATTTCGCCAGCAAGGAGGCTCGGCTCGCCCAGGCCCGTGCCCACGCCCACCTCCGGCCGGACCTGGACTTCGACACCATTCTGCGCTCCCTGCATGAGCGCAGTGCCACGCTCGCCCCCGTGGAGCCCCGCTTCCACCCGGACCTGGCCCCGCTCCTCTCTCGTGTGGTGGACCGCGCCGCCAGTCACCAGCGCCAGCGCAGGATTGCCGAGCTCAACGCGTGGCAACCCCCCGAGCCCGAGGAGTGGCACCCCGCCGACTCCGCCCTCCCCCGGACGTGGAGGACATGCAGAGTGCTCGCGAGCATTACCGCACCCTCGCCGAGCATCTGGTGGCGCTGCTGCACTCGGAGGTGCCCTCGGTCTTCAAGGGAACACCCGAGTCCCTCACGGACGCCGACTTCTACTTCTGGCGCGAGGAATTCCCAACGAGCCGCCTACGGGAAGCCATCGACGAGCACGCGGTGCCCGCCCTTGGGGCGTACCTGGGTGAGGTGCTGGTGCGCCACCTCGGGGGCCGGTGGATTCCGCGCCAGAAGCTCGAGGAGGCGCAGGTGCTCGTGGGCCGCCGCATCTGGTTGCCCTTCCTTCGGGCCCGGCGCTCCATGGCCTCGCGACAGGCGCTCCTCGACCATTCACTCACCCAGCTCTACCGCGCCGCCGAGCGGCACCGCGGCTGAACAGACGCCAATGCGCCAGCGCCTGCTCCAGCACGAGCAACTCCCCCGTCAGCTCAAGCGAATCGCTCAGGATCATGCCAGCGGGAAGGACGTCTGCAAGCCACCTGCTAAAGTAGGAGCCTTCTGCCTGGGGGCTTCATGACGTCACGGGTGCTCAATGCGCGCTGAGGCCTGGGCGCACGGGTGGGCGGCGCTGCTGGGGGCGGTGCTGCTCTCCTCCGGTTGCGTCACGCTGGGCCCGGACGCTGACCGGCGAGCTCGGACGAGGCGCCCGCGGACATCTCCTGTGGGGGACGGCCCGTGCCCGCGGGCTGGCCCGATTTCTCCTCCCCCGACAGTGCGGCACTCCTCGCCCCCTTCCTCACGTGCGGCTCGCCCGCGGAGTACGTCGCCCTCCAGGAGCATGTGGACATGCCCCGGCTGGTGGAGTCGCTGACGGATTGGGATGCCGTGCGACTCGGCTCGCTGGGGCCCGTGCGTGAGGACGCCGCCGGCCTGCTCAACCGCAAGCGTCTCGCCTTCCTCCTGCTGGCCACCGACAGGTATGGCCTCGCCCATGCCGAGGTGTTCGTCCGCTTCCTGCTCGACTCGGCCTATGACGAGGAGCTGCGGGAGCTTCTCTTCTGGCTGGCCCGGGACAAGCGGCTGGAGACCACGCTGGGGCGGATGCCCCGGGCCCGCGCGGAGTTGGAGGCGCGCGGCCTGAAGCTCTCGGCCCGTGCGGACAGGGACTTCCAACCCGGAGACCTGCTGCGGGGGGCGGGCCGCGCGGTCACGGACCTGCTCACCCACGAGCAGCAGAAGAATGCCTGGTACACCCGCTACGCCCGGCAACGAGGCGAGCTCCCCGTCCTACCAGCAGGACCTCGACGAGGTGGAGTGGGAAGCGGCCGAGCAGCACTACTCGGCGGGCAACGTGCTGCTGGGCAGCGTGGACCACGCCACCTTCGGCGTGCCGCTGGGCTTCTACTACCTCGCGGCGGGGACGGGCCACGGGCTGTCCTCGCTCTCGCGGGGCGAGTACGAGCAGGCCATGCGCGAGCTGACGCCCGTCGCGCTGCTGGCCACCCTGTACGTGGGGGGCAAGGGCGTACGCACCGTCCACGAGGCCCGGGGAGGAGCAGCCGGACTCCAGCGGGGACTCGAGGCGGTGCGGGGCGAGTGAGTCTCCTCGCGGAGAGGACGCGGGAGTTGCGAACACGGCTGGGTACGGGCGAGGAGGGACTGCGAGAGCTGGCCCGCTACATCCAGGCCAGTCGTGAGGCGGGCCGCTTCGTGGCCGTGGGGGGAATGGACGCCGCGCTGGCGCTGTACGAGGCCCGGGGAGAGGTGGCCAAGGCGCGGCCCCTCATGTCCAAGGCCGGCCCGGGGCCACGGGCGCCCCACCGGCGCGCCAGGGCACCCTGGCCGCGCTGGTGGACGAGGGGGTGGGCCATACGCCGGCGGTGGTGGAGGCGAAGCTCGCGGCGGTGGAGTTGGAGGCCACGGGCCCGCGCCTGCCCACGAACGTGAGGGTGCTGGAGCAGCACCGCCCGGCACTCGACGCCCCGCCGCTCGAGGCTCGGGGCAACCCGCTTTGGCACGAGTACGTCGACTACTACGAGAAGCGCTTGGGCGAGGTGAAGAAGGGCGAGGCCAGCAAGGGCCCCCTGAAATGGGAGGGCTACGAGCCGCTGCGCCGGTGGTTTGCCCGAGGGCTGGCCTTCGAGCGCGACATGGTGAAGCTGCTGCGAGAGGACGCATTGAAGCCTCGGGCCGAGCGCCGCTTTCTCGGGGACTTCGACAGGCCCCGCGTTGAAACGCAGGTGGGCGTGAGGAAACCGGGCCCCGGCCTGCGCTTCGCGGATGTGCTCGTCATCGAAGAGGGAGAAGTTGGCGGACAGCCACGGCGCGTGGAGACGTTCAGCTTCAAGAGCCGCGATCTCTCGGGGTTGAAGTACGAAGATCTGAAGGCGCAGATGATTGAGGACGCGAGGGAAGCTCTGCGGAAGTACGGAGAGAGGTTGGATATCCGCCGGGACTCCCTCCAGCCCTTCTTCCGCGAGGGCGGTGCAGCGCCCGTCCAGCGGGTCCGCCTCGTTTATGAGGGGGGCGAGCTCAAGCCCATGCGGATAGACTTCTTGAAGAGAGCCGTGGGCGAAACCAAGAAGGCAGTTCCAGGATTGGAGGTGCTGTTTCAATGAAAGTATTAGAGCCTCACGGCATGAAGCCGGAGGACAGCCTCCTGCTCATCTTCGACGGTGCGTTCAGTCCACAGGCAGCACCGGAGCGCGAGGTGGAGCCCTTTTTCCAGGCGCTCGAGGAGTATGCCGGTGGGTGGATGCCGGACGTCGTCAAAGGCAGGAGGCAACGCAAGTACGCCCGCGCCGCCCTTTGGAAGTCGCTGGAAGAGAAGCACGATGGGGCCAGGACGTCCATCGGGCTCTACCGGACGGAGTGGCCCGCGTTGGATATGTCGTTCGGGCTCTGGCTCCCGCCACGGCCTCCCGAAATGGGAATCCTCATCAACGTGCAGCCACTCTCCTTCTTCTCGGAGGTGGAGCGCTGCCACCGCTTTGTGGAGATGGTGCGCGCCTGGGCCTCCCGCTACCCGGTCGATCATGCCAGGGCCCACAGCGCTGATGACGGGGAGTTGGCGGGCGCTCCCAATTTCGGCCGCGACGACGAGACTGAGTACCGAGACGGATTCGACAAAATCTACGAGGTCTTCTGGCTCAACGTCTTTGGCCCCAAACTGGTGGAGGCCGTCGGCCGCGAACGGATGCTGTCCACACCAGCTCACCGTGTAGAGGAGTTGCCCAACGGCTCCGTGCTCCTGGTGACGTGGCCCACCGCGGCGGATTTCGCCAGCAAGGAGTCACGGCTCGCCCAGGCCCGCGCCCACGCCCACCTCCGGCCGGACCTCGACTTCGAGACCATTCTGCGCTCCCTGCATGAGCGCAGTGCCACGCTCGCCCCCGTGGAGCCCCGCTTCCACCCGGACCGCCCCCTCCTCTCGCGTGTGGTGGACCGCGCCGCCAGTCACCAGCGCCAGCGGAGGATTGCCGAGCTCAACGCGTGGCAACCCCCCGAGCCCGAGGAGTGGCGCCCCGCCGACTCCGCCCTCCCCCCGGACGTGGAGAATGTGGAGCGCGCTCGCGAGCACTACCGCACCCTCGCCGAGCACCTGGTGGCGCTGCTGCACTCGGAGGTGCCGTCCGTCTTCGCGGCGACGCCCGAGTCCCTCACGGACGCCGACTTCTACTTCTGGCGCGAGGAATTCCCGAAGAGCCGCCTACGGGAAGCCATCGACGAGCACGCGGTGCCCGCCCTTGGCGCGTACCTGGGCGAAGTGCTGGTGCGCCACCTCGGGGGCCGGTGGATTCCGCGCCAGAAGCTCGAGGAGGCGCAGGTGCTCGTGGGCCACCGCGTCTGGCTACCCTTCCTTCGGACCCAGCGCTCCATGACCTCGCGACAGGCGCTGCTCGACTATTCGCTCACCCAACTCTACCGCGAGGCCGAGCGGCACCGCGGCTGACATCTTCCCTAGCAGCCATCCTCCACGGAGGAGTCCACCACGCGGAACCGGGTGCCCGCCCGGCTCTCGCGCGGGCGGGGTCCGGACAGGCGCCGCAACGTCTCCAGCAGGTGCTGGGTGGCCTCGCGTCCCCGCCGCATCGACGCGAGCACCGTCCCGGCCCGCCCCGCGTACTCCAGGCACGACTCCAGCCAGTGCTTCACCAGCGGGTGCGGGCTGATCTCCAGGAACACGTCGTGCCCGCGCGCGATCAGCGCGCCCGTGGCCTCGCGGAACAACACCGGCTCGGTGAGGTTGCGCACCCAGTGCTCCGCGCCGAGCCGCCGCGCCGCCACGTCGCCTCCCGTCACCGTGGAGAAGAACGGCAGGCGCTCCGTCCGGGGACACAAGCCCTCGAGCCGCTCGCGCAGCTCCTCGCCGAAGGGCTCCACCTGGGGACAGTGCGCCGCCACCTCCGAGTCCACCCAGCGCGCCACCACGCCCTGCCGCCGCCAATGCGCCAGCGCCTGCTCCAGCACGAGCGGCTCCCCCCACCACCGTCCAGTCGGGGCTCGCGTGGATGACACGCCACAGCCGCCCCTCCAGCCCGGGCGGCGCTTCTCCCGCCTGCTCCCAGGAGAGCCCCACCACCGCCATCGCCCCCTGGCCCCGCAGCCGCCCCATGGTGCGCCCCTGCTGGCAGATGACGCGCATGGCGTCCTCCAGCGACAGCACCCCGGCCACCTGCGCCGCCGCCACCTCGCCGATGCTGTGCCCCACCACCGCCGCCGGCTCCACTCCCCCACGAGCGCCACAGCGCCGCCAGCGCCAGCTCCATCGCCACGATGGCCGGACAGCTCACCTCGATGTCCCCGAGCGTCGCCTCCCGCTGCGTCACCGCCTCCAACAGCGACCACCCCAGGTGCCGGCGCACCTGCGCGTCACACGCGCTCAGCACCATCTCGAACACCGTCGAGCGCTCCAGCAGCTCCTCCCCATGCCCGCCCACTGCGACCCCTGCCCGGAAAACACGAATACCGGACCGAGCCGACTCGCCGCGCGTTCCGCCTCAGTCTCGTGACGCATCCGGGACTCCTCGGAGGACCGTCCCAGACCCACTCCCGCATTGCAGCCCCCGAGGACTGCCCGTGAAGGTGGGTGAAGACAGACTCAGTGAAGTAATTCAGTACACGTGGATTTTTAACCCGGTTTTCCAGACTCGTGAAGAAATTTTTCCGGAATCCGTGACTTATTGGTTTTTCGTCCAGGGACGGACGAATTTGGTGGACACCGGAACATTCATGCCCTTGTTCGTTCTGTAGCCCACCAGGCAGGAATGTGTGAGTTGTCCCGCCATGGTCTGGCGGAGGATGTGAGAGAGCCGTAAAACGTCGAACCCATGCAGGTTCGCTACCAGTTGCTCGGCCCCCTCTTTCCAGGCGAAGGCGCCAACCGGCCCCATCTCGCCCTTTCCCTCGAGGAGGGCCAGCCCCTCGACCCGTCGTGTTGATCTGGGCACCTCCCGAGGTCGCGCAGGACGCCGCGGCGCTGGCACGACTGCGCAAGGAGACGGAGCGCGCCGTCGTCTTCGAACATCCCAACATCCTCCGGGTGCACGCCCTGGTGTCCCTGGACGGGCGCGTGGCGCGCGTGACGGAGTACGCCGACGGCGAGCCCTTGCGCCACGTGCTGGAGGGCTGTCCGCGGCTGCCGCCCCTGTTCGCCGCGCTCATCGCCATGGAGGCGGCCACGGGGGTGCATTACGCCCACGTGGCCGGCAACGACGACGGCACGCCCTACGTCCATGGAGATCTGCGCCCGGAGACGTTGATGATCTCCGCCCAGGGCCGGTGAAGGTGACGGGCTACGGCGCGCTCGGCGTGGCGCCGCGCGAGAAGGATGGCCGCCGGGTGCGCAACCGCCGCCTGTACAGCGCGCCCGAGCAGTTGCTCGGCGGCCGCGAGCCTCGTCCATCCCCACCGACGTGTTCCTCCTGGGCCTGCTGCTGCACGAGTGCCTCTCGGGGCGCAAACCCTTCCAGGACTCGATTGATAGGGACAAGGCCATCCTCTCGCGACCGCTGCCGCCGCTGCCGGAGGACGTGCCGCTCGCCTACAACGAGATCATCCGCCGCGCCACGGCCAAGCGCTCCAAGGAGCGCTACCCGACGGCCCTCGCCTTCCGCGAGGCCCTGGAGGCGCTCGTGGGCGAGCCGCCCTCGCCCACCGCGCTCGCCGAGTTCCTCATCCGGCAGATTCCCCACGACAACGAGACGCGGCGTTTCCGCAAGGCGTTGATCGAACGAGGCCTGGCCGAGCTGGCCCAGAACACCCCTCCCGCGCTTCCCGCGCCCGTGGCCGTCGGCCGGGCGGCCCCGCCGCCTCCGGGGGCTCCCGTCCACGTGGCCCCGCCTCCGGGGACGCCCGTGTACGCGGCCCCTCCCCCGGGCACTCCCGGCTACGCGCCGCCCCCGCCAGGGGCTCCCGGGTATGGGGTGCCACCCCCGGCGTCCGCCATGCGCTCGCGCCTCGCGGTGGGCGCGCTCGCCTTCGCGGGCACGCTCTTCTTCGTGAGCGCCGTGGGCTTCATCTGGAAGAACGTCCAGCACGAGCCCGAGTACCTGGGCCCCGACGCGGGCGTGGCCGCCAACGTCAACACTCCGATGGTCGTCGAGGAGGTGCCGGCGCCGCCCGATGCCGGCGTGGCGGTGGCCCCGAGCGCCCCCGCCAAGGCGGGACCCTCCACGCCCCCTCACGCCCGTGCAGATCTTCGTCACGCCCGAGGTGATGCTCTACGTCGATGGCCGTCAGGTGGGCCGCTCGCCCCAGACGGTGCCCATGACGCCCGGCCGCCACCTCATCTCCCTGGTGGATGCGAACCGGGGCCTGCGCACCGCGCGCAGCATCGACGTGCGCGCCACCCAGGAGAAGGTCCAGTTCAACATGCGGGTGAACCTGGGCTCCGTGCTCATCCTCGCCGAGTCGGGGGCCAAGGTCTTCCTGGATGGCCAATCCCTGGGCGTGGCTCCCCTGGCCGAGTACCCCGTCTTCGAGGGCGAGCACCACGTGCGCGTCATCAACCCGAACAAGAGCGTCCAGGAGCGGGACTTCGTCATGCCGGGCTCGCCTCCCGGTGAGCGCATCGTGCTCAACGCGAAGACCTCCGACGGCAGCGAGGGCGTCGCGAGCGAAGCGGGAGAGTGAAGTCGCGGGGCCTCCGCCATGCGTCGCCATGGCAGGAGGCCAGGGAGGCGCGGTAAGGAGGGCGGATGGCGGGCGAGAGAATCGCTGAACGTGTCTCCGTACTCCTGCGGCGCTTCTCTCGCGTCCATGGCGTGGTGGTGATGGCGGTGGGGCTCGTGGTCCTCACCGCGTGGGTGGTCGGCATCCCCTCGATCAAGGGGCTGCGGCCGGGCCTGCCCACCATGAAGGCCAACACGGCCCTGTGCTTCATCCTCTTGGGAGCGGCCCTGGTGATCGCCGGCCTCACGCGGCCCCCGCCCGCGCTGCGGCGCGCCTCGGTGGCGAGCGCGGGGCTCGTGATCCTCATCAGCGCCCTGACGCTCGTGCAGTACGTCCTGGACGTGAACCTGGGCCTGGACGAGCTGCTCGTGGTGGACCCCGCGCGCGACGT
Organism: Cystobacter fuscus; assembly: GCA_049060065.1. Classification (GTDB taxonomy): domain Bacteria; phylum Myxococcota; class Myxococcia; order Myxococcales; family Myxococcaceae; genus Cystobacter; species Cystobacter fuscus_B. The sequence goes on along the minus strand of JBMEQP010000002.1, from coordinate 3,869,122 downwards.
GGAGCTCGGCTACCCGGGGCGCATGGCCCCCAACACCACCCTGTGCTTCCTGCTGCTCGGGGTGGCGCTCCTGTGTCTCGAGGTGGAGACGCGGGTGGTGGGCTGGCCCTCGCAGTACCTCGCCGCGCTCGTGGGCGTCATCGCCCTGGTGGGCCCGGCGGGCTACCTCTACGGACAGCAGGAGTTCACCGGCTTCGCGCGCTACACGCAGATGGCGGTGCACACCACGGTGTGCTTCCTGCTGCTGGCGCTCGGCGTCTTCGAGGCCCGCGCCACCCGGGGCTTCATGCGGGTCGTCTCCGGTCCGGGCCTGGGCGGGGCACTCGCGCGCTGGCTGCTGCCTCCGGCGTTCGTGCTGCCCATCCTCATCGGGGGCGTGGTGCTCTGGGCCTACCTCTCCGCGGCCTTCCCCCTCCCCTTCGCCCTGTCGCTCATCGCCTCGGGAAACGTGATCATCTTCACCGTGCTGGTGTGGACGGCCTCCTTCGCGCTGGACCGGGCCGAGTCCCAGCGCCTGCGCATCGAGGAGGAGCGCATCGGCCTCCAGGCCCGGGAGCAGGCCGCGCGCGACGAGGCCGCCGCCCAGCAGCGCGAGCGCACCCGGGCGGAGAACGCCGAGCGCGAGGCCCAGCGCGCCGTGCGGGAGCGCGAGGACATCCTCGCCGTGGTGAGCCATGACTTGAAGAACCCGCTGAGCAGCATCGGCATGAGCACCCGGCTGCTGCGCCGACTGCTTCCCGAGGGCGAGCTCGGTGAGCGGATGCGCAAGCACACCCACACCATCGAGCGCTCGGTGGAGCGGATGGATCGGCTCATCCGTGATCTGCTCGACATGGCGAGCCTCCAGGCGGACCAGTTGAAGCTGAACCTGGAGACCCATGACGTGGAGGAGCTGGTGCGCGAGGGCCTGCTGCTGCTCGAGCCGCTGGCGGTGGAGGCTCCCTCGAGCTGCGCACGCGGCTGCCGCCGGAGCGCTGCCGGTGCGCTGCGATCGGGATCGCTTCTTCCAGGTGCTGAGCAACCCGGTGGGCAACGCGCTCAAGTTCACCCCCGAGCGGGGCACGGTGACGGTGGAGGTGGCGCCCGAGGCGTCCGCCGTGCGCTTCCTGGTGCATGACACCGGCCCGGGCATTCCCGCCGAGGCGCTGCCCCACCTCTTCGAGCGCTTCTGGCGCGTCGAGGGCACGGGCAAGGAGGGCACGGGGCTGGGCCTCGCCATCAGCCGGGGGCTCGTGGAGGCCCAGGGGGGCACCCTGGACGTGCGCAGCGAGCAGGGAAAGGGCAGCACCTTCTGCTTCACCCTGCCCCGGGTGTCCGCGCCCGCCCCCCGGGGGTGAGCCGGCGCGCGGGGCATGCGATGGTCCTCCTCCCCGGCCACCCGGCCGCGCCCCAAGGAGTCCCCCACATGAAGAGCCGTTCGTTGCTGTCCCTCCTGCTCGTGCTGCTGCTCGCCTCGTGGAGCGCGAGCGCCCGTGCCGCCGAGGTCGTGGTGTGGCACGGCTACCGCGCCGCCGAGCGCACCGCCCTGGAGAAGGTCGTGGCCGCGTACAACGCCGCCCAGGGCGAGTCCGGCACGCGGGTGAAGCTGCTCGCCATCCCCTCGGATGCCTTCACGGACAAGATCTCCGCCACCCTGTCGCGCGGCGTGGGTCCGGACGTCTTCGTCTTCCCGCAGGACCGGCTCGGCGGCTGGGTGGAGGGCGGCGCGCTGCTCGAGCCGCTCGACTTCTTCCTGGAGCCCGCCGTGCGCGAGCGCTACGTGCCGGGCACGCTCGAGGCGATGACCTACCGGGGCTCCGTCTACGCCCTGCCCCTGAACTTCAAGGCCATCACCCTCCTCTACAACAAGAAGCTGCTGCCCACCCCGCCGCGCACCACGGGCGAGATGCTCGCCGCGTGCAAGGCGTTGCGCGCGAAGACGCCGGACAAGTCGAGCGTGTGCCTCGCCTACCCGTACACGGACTTCTACTACCACGCGGCGCTGATGCATGCCTTTGGCGGGCGTGTGTTCGACCCGGGCCCCAAGGTGCGGCTGGACGCGCCGGAGAACGTCAAGTCCCTGGAGCTGCTCTTGCGCTGGACGTCCCAGGAGGGCCTGTTGCCCGCCGAGCCCTCCACGGCGCTCGTCACGAGCCTGTTCAACGAGGGCAAGGCGGCGCTCGTCTTCTCCGGCCCCTGGTTCGTCGGGGAGATCGCCCAGGGCATCGACTACGGGCTGGCGCCGCTGCCCACCGTGGACGAGGCGGGTGGCAAGCCGCTCACGCCGTGGATGACGGTGGAGGGCGTGGGCATCTCCTCGCACTCGGCGAACAAGGACGCCGCCTATGACTTCGTGCGCTACCTCACCGGCCCCGAGGGCGCGCGCCTCATGGCCACCCAGGGCCGGCAGAACCCCGCCTTCGCCCCCATCTACGAGGACAAGGCCATTGGCGCGGACCCCGTGCTCGCCGCCATCCGCGAGCAGGCGAAAACGGCCCTGCCCATGCCCAACCTGCCGGAGATGACCATGGTCTGGTCCCCGGCGGCCTCGGCCATGAACGCCGTGCTCCACAAGCTCGCCACGCCCAAGGCCGCGCTGGACGAGGCCCAACGCACCGTCCAGAAGAGCGTCACGGCCCTGCGGCGCGGCGCCAAGGCCCCGGCCGAGGCTCCGGCCAAGGCTCCGGCGCCCGCGAGGAAGTGAGCGCGGGCGGGCGGCGCGTCAGCTCAGGGTGAAGGACACCGTGCCCACGCCCTCGATGCCGCCCTCCACGCGGTCTCCGCGCGACAGGGGGCCCACGCCGTGGGGCGTGCCGGTGAAGATCAGGTCTCCCGGCTCCAGCCGCCACAGCTGCGACGCCTTGGCGATGATCTCCGCCACGTTCCAGATCATGTCCGCGAGCTGGCCGTCCTGCTTCGTCTGGCCATTCACGTTCAGGTGGATGCGTCCCTTGGGCAGCTCGCCGCCCTCGGCCCGGCGCAGCACGCCGATGGGCGCCGAGGCATCGAAGCCCTTGGACGCGTCCCACGGGCGCCCTTCCTTCTTGGCCACGGCCTGCAAGTCCCGGCGGGTGAGATCCACCCCCGCCGCGTAGCCGTACACCGTGCCCAGCGCCTGCTCGGGCGTGACGTTGAAGCCGCCCCTTGAGCGCCACCACCAGCTCGATCTCGTAGTCGAGCTGCGCGGTGGCGGACGGATAGGGCACGGGCTCGCCCGGCACGCGCACCGCATCGGCCGGCTTGGAGAAGAAGAACGGCGGCGTGCGCGTGGGATCCCCTCCCATCTCCCGGGTGTGGGCACCGTAGTTCTGGCCCACGCAGTAGATGCGGCGGATGGGGAAGCGGGCCGAGGTGCCCTCGATGGGCAGGCTGGGGCGCTCGGCCGGGGCGATGACGAAGTCGGTGGCTTGGCTCATGGCCCCTACGCTTAACGCGCCGGGCACCCCCGGCGAAAGCAAATGCCCACCCGGGGTGTCCAGTCCACCCCACGGGTGGGCGCCCGCTCAGCGCGCGGTGCCCTGCTCCAGCACGTGGGACTGAGCCACGGCCAGGGCGGTCATGTTGACGATGCCACGCGCGGTGACGCGCGGCACGAGCACCTGGATGGGCTTGGAGATGCCCAGCAGCAGCGGGCCCACGAGCAGCGCCTCGGTGGCCGCGGACAGGAGCGTCATGGCGATGTTGGCCGCGTCCAGCGTGGGCATGACGAGCAGGTTGGCCGAGCCCGTCAGCGGACTGTGGGACACGAGCCGGTGGCGCAGCGTCTCGCTGAGCGCCGCGTCGGCGTGCATCTCGCCGTCCACCTCGAGGTCCGGGGCGCGCTGGCGCACCAGCTTGAGCGCCTGGCGCATCTTGATGGCGGACTGGGAGTTGCCGGCGCCGAAGCTCGAGTGCGACAGCAGCGCGGCCTTGGGGGTGACGCCGAAGCGGCGCACGGCATCGGCGGCCAGCAGCGTCATCTCGGCGATCTGCTCGGCGGTGGGATCGATGTTGACGTGGGTGTCGCAGAAGAACAGCGCGCCGTTCTGCAGGATGAGGGCCGAGAGCGCGTAGATGCGGCCCACGTCCTGGCGCTTGGGGATGATGGGCATGACGTACGTCATGTGCCGTCCCCAGTCATCCCGGCCGCCGCACAGTGCGGCGTCGACCTGGCCCGACTCCAGGAGCATGCAGGCGGCCACCGTGGGCCGGCGCACCACCCGGCGCGCGGCGGCGTCGAGCGGCACGCCCTTGCGATCCACCAGCGTCTGGTAGCGCTTGATGAGCGGCTGGATGATGTCGGTGTCCTCGCTCGGATCCACCACGCGCACGTCCCGGCCGATCTCCAGCCGCAGCCCCAGCTCCTTGATGCGCTCGGTGATGACCCGGCGCCGGCCGATGAGCACGGGCTGGGCGATCTGCTCGTCCACCACGCTCTGCACCGCGCGCAGCACGCGGTCATCCTCCCCTTCCGCGTACGCCACGCGGCGGGGCGTGCGGCGGGCCACCTCGAACACCGGCCGCATGAGCTGACCCGAGCGGTAGACGAACAGCTCCAGCTCGCGCTGGTAGGCCTCGAAGTCCGCGATGGGCCGGCGCGCCACGCCCGAGTCCATGGCCGCCTTGGCCACCGCCGGGGCGATCTTCAGGATGAGCCGCGGGTCGAACGGCTTGGGGATGATGTACTTGGGCCCGAAGACGTGCGCGGTGCCACCATAGGCCTGGGCCACCACCTCGTTGGCCTCCACCCGGGCGAGCTCCGCGATGGCCTCGGCGGCCGCGCGCTTCATGGGCTCGTTGATCTCCGTGGCGCCCACGTCCAGCGCGCCGCGGAAGACGAAGGGGAAGCACAGGACGTTGTTGACCTGGTTGGGGAAGTCCGAGCGGCCCGTGGCGACGATGGCATCGGGGCGGGCCTCCATGGCGGCGTCCGGGCGGATCTCCGGCTCGGGGTTGGCGAGCGCGAGGATGATGGGCTTGGGGGCGAGCAGGTGCAGCCACTCGGCCTTGAGCACGCGCGGCGCGGACAGGCCCAGGAACACGTCCGCCCCGCCGAGCACCTCGGGCAGGGTGCGCGCGGTGGTCTTGTGCGCGTAGCGGGCCATGTTGGGGGCCATCTCGTCGCCGCGGTCCGCGTGGACCACGCCCTTGATGTCCGTGAGGGTGACGTTGGCGACGGGCAGGCCCATCTCCACGAGCAGATCCACGCACGCGAGCGCCGCGGCGCCCGCGCCGGAGGTGACGAGCTTGATCTCCTCGAGCTTCTTGCCCTGGAGCACGAGCCCGTTGCGGATGGCCGCCGCGCACACGATGGCGGTGCCGTGCTGGTCGTCATGGAAGACGGGGATCTTCATGCGCGCGCGCAGGGCGCGCTCGATGACGAAGCACTCGGGGGCCTTGATGTCCTCGAGGTTGATGCCGCCGAAGGTGGGCTCGAGCGCGGAGACGATGTCCACGAAGCGCTCGGGGTTGGTGGTGTCCACCTCGATGTCGAAGACGTCGATGCCGGCGAACTTCTTGAAGAGGACGGCCTTGCCCTCCATGACGGGCTTGCCGGCGAGCGGACCGATGCTGCCCAGGCCCAGCACGGCGGTGCCGTTGGTGATGACGCCCACGAGGTTGCCGCGGGCCGTCAGGTCGCGCGCGGCATCGGGGTCGGCGACAATGGCCTCACACGCGGCCGCCACGCCGGGGGAGTAGGCCAGCGCCAGATCGCGCTGGGTGGCCATGCGCTTGGTCGGCTCGATCGTCAGCTTTCCGGGCCGGGGCAGCCGGTGGTAGTCGAGCGCCGCTTTGCGAAAATCCTCGTCCATCGCCATCGCTTCGTGTCCTCGGTTCTACGGTCGGAAGGCCCTCGCCTCGGCGGCGCCGGGCCTGCGGAAGCCGCTCAGTGTAGCCGCGGGGCGGCTCGCGGCCCCTGCATAACAGCGCCCAGACGGGCTCTCGGGCGCAACGGGGGCATAAGCCGCGCTGACAAGCCTCGCTGACAGCGGCGTGAGCACCCGATGACGCATTGCGTCTTGAAGGGCGGAGGGCGACATCCACCTCACCGCAGCGCCGCGCGAGGAGGGGAGCTGGTGGATTCGCGGTAGAACCCCAAGAGCTATGCTCACCCAACTCCGCATCCGGAACTTCAAGGCCTGGCAGGACACCGGCAACATCCGGCTCGCCCCACTGACCGTCTTCTTCGGTACCAATAGCTCTGGGAAGACCAGCCTCCTCCAGTTCCTCTTGATGCTGAAGCAGACCGTCCAGTCCCCAGACCGCAGGCGCGTGCTGCACTTCGGAGACAAACATAGCCTGGTGAATCTCGAGTATGGCCAGAAATGGTCTTCCGGCATGATGCGAGCCGGATGCTCGGGTTCGGGGTGAAGTGGACATACGCCGTAGCACCCATATGGCTCGGCGACATCCGATTCGCGGATGAAGTCGAATCTGGAGAGTTCGAGGCGGAACTGGGAACGCTACAGCAAGAGCAGGCTCCCTTGAACTTGAAGTCATTCACATACAAGCTCCCCGGAGAATTTCTTGGCATCCGACAGATAGAACCGAAACAATACGAGGTCTGGCATACCACTCCAGAACCCCACGGCACTCGAGAAAAATTCCTCACCCCGCTCGAGACAAATCACTTTCACGGCATCTACCAGGCGAGTCCGACGCTTGACAGAAGCTCGATTGACTTCCTCTCGGCTCAACTAGCACTGGAGGAGCAGCTCAAGGCCCTCCGCTATCTGGGACCGCTGCGACAATCCCCCTCGCGTCTTTATGAATGGGCAGGAGACATTCCCGAGGATGTAGGTCTGGAGGGCGAACGAACGGTGGATGCGCTCTTGGCTGCTCGCGAGCGTCAGCTCACGCCGCCCGGTGCGACCAATGGTCTTCTCTTCGCGGCACTGATTGCACGATGGCTCCAGCAAATGGGCATCCTGGACTCTTTCGAGATTGTTCCCATTGCGCCGCATCGCAAAGAATACGAGGTCCTGGTACGTACGGTGGGCATGCCAGAGGCGGTCAGTCTGACTGACGTTGGGTTCGGAGTGTCGCAATTGCTTCCAGTATTGGTACAACTCCTCTACGTTGAGTCGGGATGCACGCTCATCTTCGAGCAACCAGAACTCCACTTGCATCCCCGAGCACAGTCAGCGCTCGCGGACGTGTTCATTGATGCTCTTCAAATGCAGGAGGAAGGCGCCACTCGCGAACTCCAACTCCTGGTGGAGAGTCACTCTGAACATTTCTTGCGTCGCATCCAGCGCCGCATCGCCGAAGAAAAGTTGGATCCCGCTCAGGTAGCCCTCTACTTCTGCAAGCCTGGACACGAGGGCTCCACAATCGAAGAGCTCAAGCTCGATGAGTACGGCAACATTTCCAACTGGCCGGAAAACTTCTTTGGCGATGAAATAGGAGACCTCGCGGCCATGACCGAGGCGGCCATGAAACGGCAATTGGGTCCGGGGGAGCGATGACGGCGCCCGTCAATCCGTGTGTCGTTGACACCAACGTTCCACTGACCGCCAACCAGGGGAAGGATCCCAGGTGCGTGCTGGCTTGTGTGGGGGCCATTCATGCGTTGATGAATTCCGGCCACCTCGTCATCGACGACAAGTTCCGAATCCTGAACGAGTACAAGCACAAGCTCTCTCCAACCGGTCAACCTGGTGTGGGAGATGCCTTTCTCAAGTGGGTACTCAACAACCAAGCCAATCCCACCCGCTGTACCCGGGTGGAACTCAGCCCTCGGCCAGAGGACCCTCGTGACTTCGAGGAGTTTCCCCGGGACGAGTCCCTCTCTGGTTTCGACCCCTCCGACCGCAAGTTCGTCGCCGTGAGTTGCGCACATCCCGACACGCCGCACATCCTCCAGGCCACGGACAGCAAGTGGTGGGGGTTGAGGGAGGAATTGGCGAACTGCGGCATCCGGGTTCACTTCCTCTGTCCCGAGCACATCGAGGAACTTCACAAGCGCAAGAGCGGCATGTGACGGACGAGTCCTTCTTCAAGTTCCCCCACACGCCCCACCTCGCCTGGCTCTCGTCCCAGCCATCCCGCCAAGACAAGGTGCTCTCGCCCTCCGAGGCCCGGGAATTGCTCTCGGCCGAGGTGCTTGTCGAGGAGAAGGTGGATGGAGCCAACCTCGGCATCTCCGCCGACCCATCCGGGGAGCTACGCGTCCAGAATCGAGGCTCCTTTCTCGGCACGCGTGCCCATGCCCAGTTCGAGCCACTCTGGTCTTGGCTTGAGGCCCGGCGCGAGCCGCTCCTCGAGGCATTGGGCTCCAACCTCATCCTCTTCGGAGAGTGGTGCTTCGCCGTCCACAGCATCCGCTACGACGCCCTGCCCGACTGGTTTCTCGCCTTCGACGTGTATGACCGCCACGCTGGCCGCTTCTGGTCTTCCCCACGTCGTGATACCCTCATTGCCTCACTTGGACTCGCCTCCGTGCCCCCTGGCCCGGGGCCACTTCTCCTTGGAGGACCTCCAGCGGATGCTCGGCGTCTCGCAGTTGACCTCGGCCCCCATGGAAGGGCTCTACGTCCGGCACGATGAAGGCGACTTCCTCGCCGCGCGCGCCAAGCTCGTCCACTCTGAATTTGTCCAGGCCATCGCGAAACATTGGTCTTCCCTACCGCTTCAACGCAACGCCTTGCGCCCCCGCTGACTTCTGGAACTCGTCGCTCGGGTTGGATAAATACAAAGAGATTTCCGGTGCGGAGCCGCCGGCACTCGTCACGCCCCAACTGGGAATCAGCCGATGAAGCATCCCATTCCTCGGATTCGTCGCCATGCCTCACCCGACAACGGAGGACGCATCCTCCAGCGGGAGGTGATCCGACTCGTGCTGCACCTGCCCTTCGGGCATCGGGAACTCGCGACACCCGTCAGTCATGCGCTCGAGGTGTACTTGCGGAACGCAGGCCCGAGGGCAGACGCCTTCACCGAGTATTCCCTGGGAGAGGAGCCCATGCCGCTCGATGCGGACGGTTGGGCGGACATCCGGGACACCCTGGCGCCACCTCCTCGGGATGCCTTCCTGGATGAGCGGACGGAGGAGTCTTTTCTCAAGCAGAAGGTGAAGGAGCAGTTCGACCGCACGGTGGAACTCTCGGTCGGAGCCACGGGTGTCACCGGTTACGGCTTCTTCTACTGGGCGCGTCTGCCGTGGCGCCCGCCCGTCCAAGACCAGGTCAGTCTGGTGAGTTTCTCCTGGCCCACCGAGCAATTGGAAGCGCACGGTCCCGAGCGGATGCGAGCGGAGATCATGGAGCTGGCCGCGCTGCTGCCCTATGTGTCCGCCCACGCGGGGCTGGCCTTCTCCTCCCCCAACCTCTGGGGGCCGTCCATGAGGGACATCCACGAGGAAGCACTGCGCCACCCGGGACTGGACATGACGCATGGTCAGCGCGACTTGGGATCGCGCGTGGACGGCGTGCACTGGCTCAACTTCCTCGGTCCGGAGGTACTGACCCAGGTAGGCGGGGCCGAGGCGCTCCGCTCCCGGCTGCACTCCCCTTCCACCTCTCTACAATCCCTCAGGGATGATCGGGCCGTGGTGACGCTCGGCGTGGAGCCCGAGGCGGGAGACCTGCTCCGGGGCGACACGTTGCCCGCCTACCGCGAACTGGCGCACGTGCTCGAGCCCTGGCTCTTCCCCCACCCAGAGCACGTCTCCTGGCGAGACTGCCCTCCCGGCACGGCCCGTCGCTGGTCGCGTCGATTCCTCGATTGAGGACGAATCCGGAAAGAGCTGAAGTGCAGGAGAACAACCAAACTGGGTAGACTCCATTCGCTTCTACGAGCCTGGGGGTGGACGATGCGCGCTGACTCTCCATGGACACGGTGGGCGGGCCTGCTCCTCGCACTGGCCCTACTGTCCACCGGCTGTGTGTCGCTCACACCACTGCCCGGCCAGGGGGTGAACCTGCGCCACAGGCCACGCGAGGCTGTCGCGTCCGCACAAGAGCCAAACGCTGGGCCTCTGCGGGCCCTTCCCTCTCGGCCTGAGTACAAGGCACCACGGCGGCTCCAGCTGGCCATGGGCGACAGCCCAGTACCAAGTGGAGAGTCGTCCGCTCCAGTTGTGCTGGGCTACAACGTGCCCGGCCGTAATCCGAGTTCACAGATGCCTTGGGAGTTCTTCCTCGGCAATGCCGCACACCGGCTGATTGGATATATGTACGGTGTGAATCACCCACAGAACAGAGTCTTCTACAACACCCGGACCCTCTCCGAGATCCTGGCGGAGAGAGGGACCGGAGATCCATCGAGGCTGCTCAAGCACGAGCGGAATCTACGCCCGGACATCCTCGATCTCTCCAGCCGGAATCTTTTCGAGATCAAACCTTGGAATGACAAAGGCCTCCAAGAAGGCCGACAAGAGGCGAAAACCTACCTGACAGCATTGAATCGGGCCGTCATGGTCGGCAGTGCATTCAATGCTGGCACGGACTTTCAAGGAGAAATCCTGATCCGTTTCGCAAGGGGGCAATATATCTAGCGTCTGGAGTGGCACACCACCGAGCCAGGAGTGCTCCAGTACCGTTGGACTCGCAGCCAGCAACGATTTGCATCCGAGGCAGCGGCGTATGAGGCAGGGCAGTGGGCGGAACTCACCGAGCAGGAGATGCAAGAGTACGGCGGGTGGGTGGGTCAGGCCGTGGACGCAATGGTCAGTCGACGCGAACGGCTCGCTACATTCAGCGGGGCTGTTGGCATCGTTATCGAGGTCATGGGCAACGCCGCTACGGGCTTCTTCTCAAGTGTGATTCTTGGCCGTATGAGCACAGGCACCCAACAGCCTCCTGCCCAAGGAGGAGGACAGCTCATCCCGTTTCCTACGCGACCACCTCCGGCCGCGCCTCCAGCGCAAGCACCCGCCGCCGCGGGCGTATCCCTTCCTCGGCGATGAGCCGCTTTGATAGAACCCACCTATGACGCCTGAACAACCGTCTTCTCTTCAAATGCCGTCCTTCCTTCACGGCATCCGCTCCACGGTCCACCAGAAGGCGCGGAAAGAGGGGGCACGGTGCGGCAAGCAGTACCTCGAGAACGGTTCCTTCCTCCTCCACGTCAGATGCTGGAGGTACCTCCCGAGAAGTGGTGCTGGTTCACGAGGTAACCGACTTTCAACACGAGCGCCCAGCCTGGCGGCTATACATGGTGTCGGATGTCATGGGCGGATTGTACGAAGCCCTGGATTGGCAGAACGTGTTCCCCGTAAGGGACGCATACGAGGCGTATTGTCGCGAGAGCGCCTGGGGTGCTCTGTACTTCGTGGTTTCGCCCACGGGCCCGGTGAGCGCGCGGCGAACGACACTCCGCCTCCAGGCGATGCTGCGCTTCTGGGACACCCTCCAATCCGCGCGTTACCTCTTCAAGACCCTCGATGCCGTACTCACCTTGGAGGAACTGATAAAGGCCTCCTGTGATTGGGCCATGGATGCATGGAGCCCGGTGGCGGACGCCTCGGTCCACATGCGCCTGGAGATGGCCGCGAATCGCATGGCACGGGCGACGCAAGAAGACAGCATCGAGGCCATCCTTCGACAAATGCCCCGTGCGCTCACCTTCGCGCGCGGCCTGAAACACCGGGACTTGGTCGCCAACCCGGAATTCCAGCGCCAGCGTCTCACGACACTCGATCCAGTGTCCTTCGAGCATGTGTCCGGTGCTTGCACCGCGGATCTGCTCGAGAAATTGTATGAATGGGACAAGCAACTCCAGACGCAATAGAAAGTGTCCCCTTGGAGAGGATGATGTCTAGCTCAAGTCTTTGGGATGGCCCCGAGCCTCGTTCACGGCTCGACGGATTGTGGCAACCTCTTGGGTTTGCCGACCGGCATGTAGCACTTTCCCTGGTACTCGGCCGCATCCGTGTCGTCGCACGGAGGCTTTTGCTCCAACGTCACCCAGCATCCCCCGTTGATCTCCACGATGGTCTTCCTGCCCGGGCAGGGAGCCGCCATCTGATTGCGGAAGGGCTCCTTGGGCATGGGATAGGCGAGAACCTTCGGCTCCGACTCCGCCACATCGACGAAGGACGGCGCATCCTGGCGTGAGGAGGTTTCCGGGGCCGCCTCCTGGCCGTGGGGCGCCGGGCTCGCGGAGAGACTCGCCAGCAGCCACACGCCCAGGCCGAGCATCAGCCCCTCCAACTCGCGACGGCGTGCCCCGTGTGCTGGCCTCCGGTGGGGCGAGGTGGAAGCTGGCCCGAGGCGAGGTGGGCCTGGAGCCGGTCACTGTCCTGCACTCGGGTCACCGCGGCACTCGTGAGCACGAGCAGGTCCGCCAGTTCCACCACGGGCATCGACGCGGGCGCTTCCTCCACCCGCACGGTCACCGTGACCGGCTCCGGCTCACACAAGAGGCTCACCCGCCAGGGCCCCTCGGGCCGCCACTCCACGCGCTCGGTGGGCAGCAGTTGCAGCACCGCCTTCCCCGTCTCCACATCCCAGGCCTCGTGAAGGCGGCCCAGCTCGGGCCCCACCTCGTCGTAGGCACCGCCCCGCTCGAAGGGCCCCCTCCCGCCCCCCTTCCCGCTCGTCTCGTTCGCCACGTGGTTCCCTCCCAACTCGGCGCCCATCGGACTGGATTCGACCTTTCGAGTCAAGAGGAAGAACATGCCCTCATGGGTTGGCATCCCCAGCTCGCGGCGGTTGAGTTAAACAGGACGCATGCACGTCTTCGAGATCATCATCGCGTTGTTGCTCGCCGGCGCGGGCCTCACCGCGCTGTCCCAACGCATCGGGACTCCCTACCCGGCGATGGTGGCGCTCGCCGGCGCCGCCCTGGCGCTCGTGCCCGGCACGCCGACACTGGTCCTGGATCCCGAACTCGCGCTCACGCTCTTCGTCGCGCCGGTGCTGCTGGACGCCGCCTTCGATGCGTCCCCGCGCGACCTCCGGGCCAATTGGCGGACCGTCGCCGGCCTCGCCCTCGGCGCCGTCGTCCTCACCATCGTCGTCGTCGCGGTCGTGGCCCGCCTGCTCGTGCCCGGCATGCCCTGGGCCGTCGCGGTCGCGCTCGGCGCGATCGTCGCTCCCCCTGACGCGGCGGCCGCGACCGCCGTCCTCAAGCAGCTCCGTCCGCCGCATCGGCTCCTCGTCATCCTCGAGGGCGAGAGCCTCTTCAACGACGCGAGCGCGCTGCTCATCTACCGTCTCGCCGTCGGCGCGACGCTCGCGGGCACGCTGTCGGGGACACGCGTCATTCCCCTGCTCCTCGTCGTCACCGTGGGCAGCGTGGTGCTCGGGTTCGTGCTGTCGCGGCTCATCCTCCTGGTGACCCCGCGGATACACGACGTCGCCATCGCGGTCGTCGTGCAGTTCTGCGGGACGTTCGCGGTCTGGATGCTCGCCGAGCGGCTCCATCTCTCCGGCATCCTCACCGTGGTCGTCTTCGCGATGGCGACCGCCCGTCGCGCCGCGGACATCATCCCGGCTCGCGTGCGGATCCCCTCGTACGCGGTCTGGGAGTTCGCCGTGTTCGTGTTGAACGTGCTCGCCTTCATCCTCGTCGGGTTCCAGCTCAAGGCGATCCTCGGCCGGCTCGACTCGAGCACGCTCCTGGAGTACGCGGGCGTCGCGGGCGCGGTGTGCGTCGCGACGATCCTCGCGCGCATCGCCTGGGTGTCGGGCGCCGCGGCCTTCAGTCGCTGGAGGTGTCGTCCAGCCCCGGACGGCACGGCGGGGCCTCACGACACGGTGGCCCTGTCGAAGCGCGCCGCGGCGGTCGTCGGGTGGTGCGGCATGCGGGGGATCGTGACGCTCGCCGCGGCGCTCGCCCTTCCGACCGGCGGGTCCGACGGGCCCGCGTTTCCCTACCGCGACCTGGTCCTGTTCACCGCGTTCTCCGTCGTGCTCGGGACCCTCGTCGTCCAGGGCATGACGCTGCGCCCCTCCTCAACATGCTCCAACTCGAGGACGACGGCTCGGTGGAGCGAGAGGTGCGGCTCGCCCGTGTCGAGACCTTGCGCGCCGCGCTCGCGGCCACCTCGGCCGAGCTGCCCGGAGAGGAGCTGTCGGGGCTGCTGCGTCGCCGCTACGAGCTCATGCTCCGGCGCGCCGAAGCGGAGCTGGCCGGCGATGGCAACGCGCCTCACGAGGCGGCCGAGAGTGACGGCCGCGCGTTCAACGTCGACGCGGCGGCCATCGCGCGCAGGGCCACCTCGGCCGAGCGGCAGCGGCTCCTCGCGCTGCGGGCGGACGGCACCATCGGCGATGCGGCCTTCCAGCGAGTCGAGCAGGAGCTCGACCTGGAGGAGTTGGACTTGCAGCAGCTCGCCCCCGGCGCCCATCCCGAGGGGGCTTCGTGATTCACGGCGCGAGTCTGGTCAGCTCCCTGGCCACGTCCACGAAGAGGCGCAGCGCCGGGGAGCGCTGCGCACGGCTGGGGAAATAGAGGAAGAAGCCGGGCACCGTGGGCGCGTAGGACTCGAGCACCGGCACGAGCCGCCCCTCACGCAGTTGCTCCCTCACCATCGGCTCGAGGGTGTACGCCAGCCCCAGGCCCTGCTCCGCCAGGGACACGCTCAGCTGAGTGTCATTGGTGACCACGCCCCCGCGCACCGGCACGCGCCAGTTCCTGCGGCCCCGCTCCAGCTCCCAGGCATAGAGCGCCCCGGTGGTGCGCATGCGGAAGGTGATGCACTCGTGGCGCAGGAGATCCTCGGGGCGCTGGGGCGTGCCGTGGCGCTCGAGGTAGCCGGGCGCGCCCACCACGATGAAGCGGAAGGCGTCGGTGAGCCGCACCTGCACCATGTCGCGCTCGATGGCCTCGCTCAGTCGCACGCCCGCGTCGTAGCCCTCCGCCACGATGTCCACGAAGCGCTCCTCGATGACGACCTCCACCTCGATTCGCGGGTGACGCTCGCGGAAGGTGGGGACCACCGGGGTGATGACGGAGGGCACCGCCGCCCGCGGCACCGACAGCCGCACCCGGCCCACCGTCTCTCCCGGTTGAGCGGACACCTCGGTGAGGGTGGCGAGCGCTTGTCCGAGTGCCGGGCCCGCGCCCTCCACGAGCCGCCTGCCCGCCTCCGTCAGTGACACGCTGCGCGTCGTGCGGGTGAGCAGCACCACGCGCAGCTGCTCCTCGAGCTGCCGTACCGACTGGCTCACCGCGGGGGTGGAGACGCCGAGCTCGCGCGCCGCGCCGCTGAAGCTGCGCAGGCGCGCCACGGCGAGGAACACTTGGAGTTGTGGGAGGAGAGCCGTATTCATGGCGAGTCTCGAACGCGACGACGCGGCCGGGGCTCGGACGCATCACTGTTAAGCACGGCTTAAGAGCCTATTGGCTTCCTCGCACGTAGTCATCCGAGGACCCGGGGCGTATTTCTACTCGTGAACGGGGCGCAGCGGCCCCGAATCCACGAGACCAGGATACAGCCCGCGGCAGATGGCGATGGTCGACCGCTGAGGGCCAGGGCTTTTCTTCAAGACAAATGGACAGGAGTGAAACAATGCAGAAGCGCAAGCTTGGAAACAGCAACCTGGAAGTCTCGGCCATCGGGCTCGGCTGCATGGGAATGAGCGGTGGCTACGGTCCGGCCGGGGACAAGCAGGAGATGATCTCCCTGATCCGGACGGCCGTCG
Source organism: Cystobacter fuscus (assembly GCA_049060065.1). Lineage (GTDB taxonomy): Bacteria > Myxococcota > Myxococcia > Myxococcales > Myxococcaceae > Cystobacter > Cystobacter fuscus_B. The sequence goes on along the minus strand of JBMEQP010000002.1, from coordinate 3,853,571 downwards.
AACGCGGCGTCACCTTCTTCGACACCGCCGAGGTCTACGGTCCGCTCAAGAACGAAGAGCTCGTGGGCGAGGCCCTCGCTCCCTTCCGTGGGAAGGTGGTGATCGCCACCAAGTTCGGCTGGGACATCGACCTGGAGACAGGGGTGCATCGTGGCGGTCTGGACAGCCGGCCCGAGCGCATCAGGAAGGCGGCCGAGGGCTCGCTCAAGCGGCTCAAGGTCGAGACCCTCGACCTGTTCTATCAGCACCGAGTCGACCCGAACGTGCCAATCGAAGACGTGGCGGGGACGGTGAAGGACCTGATTCGCGAGGGCAAGGTGAAGCACTTCGGCCTGTCCGAAGCGGGAGCGAAACGATCCGTCGCGCCCACTCGGTCCAGCCGGTCACCGCGCTCCAGAGTGAATACTCGCTGTGGACGAGAAGCCCGGAAGCGGAAGTGCTGCCGACCCTCGAGGAACTCGGCATCGGCTTCGTTCCCTTCAGCCCGCTGGGCAAGGGCTTCCTCACGGGCAAGATCAGCGACAGCAGCACCTTCGCCAGCTCCGACATCCGCAGCACCATTCCCCGCTTCACGCCAGAGGCCATGAAGGCGAACCAGGCCCTGGTCGAACTGCTGGGCGAGCTCGGGAAGAGGAAGAAGGCCACGCCTGCTCAAATCGCGCTGGCCTGGCTGCTCGCCCAGAAGCCGTGGATCGTCCCCATCCCAGGGACCACGAAGCTCAACCGCCTGGACGAGAACAATGGCGCCGCCGCGGTCGAACTGACGCCCGGGGATCTCCGTGAGATCGAGAGCGCCGCCTCGAAGATCACGGTGCAAGGGGCCCGGTATCCGGAACGGCTGGAGCGAATGACCGGCCTGTGAGGCAGGCACTTCACAACCCAACCAGGGAATGGACATGAAACTCCTCACCGCGACGATCTTCTCACTCCCGCTGCTCGGTATGGCCATTGCCCAGGCCAGCCCGAAGGGAGCCTCTCCCGACGCGGGCACTTCCCCGGCCGCCTCGGGCGGAGGGGCTCCGGCGCTGAGCATCACGCGCAGTGGCTCGCAGCCCTCCGCCAAGGGGCCCGCCGAGAACTTCACGGGCACCGTGCGCGTCGATGCGCTCTTCACGGCGACTCCCCGCACGCGCCGCGGGCGCCTCCGTCACGTTCGAGCCCGGCGCCCGCACGGCATGGCACACCCACCCGCTCGGGCAGACGCTCATCGTGACGTCCGGCGCCGGCCGCGTGCAACTCTGGGGCGGCGCCGTCGAGGAGATTCGTCCAGGCGACGTGGTGAGGATTCCGCCCGGCCAGAAGCACTGGCACGGGGCATCCCCGACCACCGCCATGACCCACATCGCCATCCAGGAGGGGCTCGATGGCAAGGTCGTCGAGTGGATGGAGAAGGTCACCGACGCGCAGTACGGCACGCGGCCCTGAAAGGAGCACGCACCATGAGCACCCCCAAGCCCACCACCGCCGCCCAGAAGGCCATCGGCGACTTCGCGCCGAAGCTCGTCGAGCTGACCGACGACGTGCTCTTCGGAGACGTCTGGGAGCGGCCGCAGTTGTCCAAGCGCGACCGGAGCCTGATTACCTGCGCGGCGCTCGTGGCGACCGGAAAGACCGAGCAGATGAACTTCCACTTCCCGCGCGCCCTCGAGAACGGCGTGACGCGGGAGGAGCTCGTCGAGCTCATCACCCACCTGGCATTCTACGTCGGCTGGCCCAACGCCATGTCGGCCATCGCGCGCGCCAAGGAGTTGCTGGGGAACAAGCAGCCTTGAGGTCCGCGCGGACGAGGGCCAGCAAGGGATGGCAACTCATTACTCCCCTTCTCGCCCAATGACCTTCATTGTCACACGCTCGTCACGGAGCCTCTGTGAGGGCCCGACGGGTTGTTGCGAATTCTTGGATTTTGCGACTGGCCTTCGGCGTTTTGAATAGGCATTGACCTATATGGCTTTTCGTGTTTTTCCTGGATGGCAATTTTCTTCCCGAACCATCCAGGAAGCCATCGAGCACGTACAGCCGGAGGTCGTGTCATGAAAAGAATGGGGATGTTGCTGAGCGCGGTGCTGTTCACCGCCGCGTGTGGAGGGGGCATCGCGGCGGAGGAGTCGGCGCTCACGGAGATGGAGCAGCGGATCGCCGCCCCCGTGTCCTTCTTCCTCCAGACGTCGAGCAATGACTGGTGGCTGGAGGCCCGGATCACGGCCTCCCCGCCCCGGCGCGGGTGGAATTGTCGGTGAACGGAGGCGCGTGGACGGCGTTGAGCCAGGCGGCCTGGGACGCGAACGTCTGGACCGGCAGCCAGTCCTTCCGGGGCACCCAGGTGCGCCTGCGCGCCGTGAACGCCGGGGGCTCGGCCACCTCGTGCTCGGCCCTCTTCCAGCCGGGGGCCACGCTGTCCCTGTGCGCCTCGGACGGCGTGTACGGGACGACCCCGGGCACCGACGCGGGGACGGACGCCGGCACCGACGCGGGCTCGGATGCGGGCACCGATGCCGGCTCCGACGCGGGGACGGACGCGGGGACGGACGCCGGCACCGACGCCGGAACGCCGCTGCCGTGCGCCGCGGGCTACCTGCACACCGAGGGGGCGAAGATCCTCTCGTCCACGGGCCGTGGTGCGGCTCACCAGCGTGAACTGGTTCGGCTTCGAGGGCCCTCGCGCGTGCCCTACGGGCTGGATCGCCGCGCCATGGGCAGCCTGCTCGATCAGGTGAAGTCGCTCGGCTACAACTCGCTGCGCCTGCCCTACAGCAACACCATGCTGCGCGATGGGGTGTCCCCGGATCCGCTCAGCATGAACAACGCGCTCAATCCGGAGCTCGCCGGGCTCACGTCCCTGCAGGTGATGGATCGCATCATCGCGGCGGCCGGGGCGCGCGGGCTGCGCGTCGTGCTCGACCGCCACCGTCCGGACGCCAACAGCCAGTCGGAGCTCTGGTACCGCTCCAACCGCGCCACCGAGGAGCAGGCGTGGATCGATGACTGGAAGATGCTCGCCCAGCGCTACAAGGGCAACCCCACCGTGGTGGGCGTGGATCTGCACAACGAGCCGCACGGCCGCGCCACCTGGGGCGATGGCAACCTCGACACCGACTGGCGGCTCGCCGCCGAGCGCGCGGGCAACGCCATCCTCGGCGTGAACCCGGACCTGCTCATCATCGTGGAGGGCATCGAGATCTATCAGAACAACTGGTACTGGTGGGGCGGCAACCTGCAGGGCGCGCGCGACTACCCGGTGCGCCTCAACGTGCCGGGGCGCGTGGTGTACTCGGCGCACGACTACCCGGAGAGCGTCTACGGCCAGCCGTGGTTCCAGAACAAGGGCTCCACCGGCTACCCCGCCAACCTGCCGGGCGTGTGGGACGCCACCTGGGGCTTCCTCGTGAAGGAGAACCGCGCCCCGGTGTGGCTCGGCGAGTTCGGAACCAAGCTGCTCATCGACTCGGACAAGCAGTGGATCCAGACGCTCACCGGCTACCTGTCCGGCAACGGGATGAGCTTCGCCTTCTGGTCGCTCAATCCCAACTCCGATGACACCGGCGGCCTGCTCCAGGACGACTGGACGACGGTGCAGCAGGCGAAGCAGGCGTACATCGCCCCCGCGCTCGCGCCCCTCATCCCCTGAGCTGCCCGCGTGGGCGCCCCGGACGCGCTGGCCTGGCGCTCCGGGGTGTCCGCGCCCACGACGGCTTGTCCGCGCCCGAGGCGATGCGCACCCTGAAACCTCGCGAGGTGCGCATGCCACGGGAAGTCACGGACAGCGACGGAATCAAGTGGAGCTGCATCCAGGCCTTCGCGGGCCTGGGCAAGGACCCGGAGAAGACCGAGGCGGCGCGCGTCGGGGACTCGGGCAACCGCTTCCACGTCGCCTGCACGCCCAGCGGCGGCGCGAAGTCCGTGCGCATCGAGCTGCCGGGCGACTGGGAGAAGGCCCTCTCCGATGAGGCGCTGTTGCGTGCCATCCAGGAGCAGCGCGCCCGGGATGACTCCTCTTGACGAAGGGCGTCACCCACGGCGGTAGAGCAGGTACGGGCGGCGCCGGGCGTCGAACTCCGCCAGCTCGTCGCTCCACGCGCCGACGATCTCCTCCGTGGACGCCCCGGCGTCGATCATCGTGCGCAGCCGCTCGGACCCGCTCAGCTTGTCGATCCAATACGGTCGCCCGGTGTCCCAGGAGTCGGTCCGCCGGGCGAAGGCGGGGAACTTGCGCGCCTCCACCAGCATCGCGACGGCCGTGCGGATCGGATCGAAGGCCCGAGGGTCGGTCACCTTCACCTCGACGCCGGCGCACAGCGTGTTGGCGAACTTGTTGAACGTCGGCGTGAAGTAGGCCTCCCGGAAGGACACCCCGGGCAGGTTGGCGGCGTTGAGCTGGTCGCTCCAGTGGTAGTCGAACCCGGGCCCGCCGATGAGCTCGAACGGGCGCGTGGTGCCGCGCCCCTCGGACAGGCTCACCACGCCCTCGAACATGCCGGTACCGGGGTACACCAGCGCGCTGTCCGGGGTCGGCATGTTGGGGCTCGGCATGACCCAGGGAACGTCGGTGTCGGCGCCCATCATGTCCGGCGCCCAGCCGCCGCACTCGATGACCTCCAGCTCGACCTGGCGCCCGGCGTCGGCCGGCAGGAACTCGCCGTTGTAGAAGCGGGCCAGCTCGCCGACGGTCATCCCGTGCTGCTGGACGATCTCCTTCTTGCCGACGGCGGTGGTGAAGCGGGGGGTCATCATCGGCCCGTACGCCTTGCCGCCCACCGGGTTGGGCCGGTCGAGCACGACGTAGCGCAGCCCCCGCCGGGCGGCGGCGACCATCGAGTCGTAGAGCGTCCAGATGTAGGTGTAGAACCGGCTGCCGACGTCCTGGATGTCGAAGACGACGGTACGCACGCCGGCCCGCTCGTAGAGGGTCTCCCAGGTGGCTTGGCTGGCGTTGTACGCGTCGTAGACGGTCAGCCCGGTGCGCGCGTCGATCCCGGTGCCCTCGCTGCCGCCGGCCTGCGCGGAGCCGCGGAAACCGTGCTCGGGGCCGAAGACGCCGCCGATGGTCAACCCCCCGGTGTCCCGGGCGTGCGCGTGCATCAGGTCCGCCAGGTGGCTGTACCTGCCGTCCACGCCGGTCGGGTTGGAGATGATGCCGACCCGCTCACCGGCGAGCGCCGCGAAACCGCCCTCCACCAGGAGGTCCAGGCCGGTGCGCACCGGAAACCGGGGTCGCACGCCGGGTTTGGGCTGCTCGGGACTGGTTGGCTCGCCGGCCGCCGTACAGGCGACGGCGCTGACGGCGGCCCCACCACCCAGCGCGATGACGCGTCGGCGGCTCAGCCGCTCAGGATCTCTGCCCATGACACCTCCCGTGAGGAGTTTGGTTGACGAGGGCCTCCGCGAGCTTCCCTCCGGGACCCTTGCCCCACGCGGACTCGCGCGGGCACCGGGTCATATCACCCGGACGTCCCCGGTGAGGTACGTCAGCAACTCGTCCTCGTCCTTGGAGATCATCCGTTCGACGCCGTCACTTCGGGCATGACGTTGGATCTGCATCACGCCCACGGAGCTGCGCACGAGCACGCCGACCTTGCGGAAGCCGCCGACCCAACGGGGGCGGTGGCGCTGCTCCATGACGACTTCGAACTCGGGATCGTTCCGGCCGGGGCCGGCCCGGAGGTCGGCGAGCAGTCCGTACCGCGAGCGCCCCAATGCATCCAGGACGTCACCGAGCCGCGTGAAGATGCCACCGAGCTCCTCGAGCGAGGGGAACGGTGTACTGCTGCGAATGGTGCGGACGATGCCCCTCTGCTCGTCGACGAGGACGGTGAAGTACGCGTCCTGGAAGATCTGCTTGTCTGTCATGGAGGGTGACCCATCGAGTGGATGCGCACCCGTCTAGCCTGATTGAATCAGCCGTCGCAACCAGGCCTCGCCACTCATACGGGTGATACCCAACAGCACCGCGCGGTGCCCCCCGGGCGAGGCGTCACCCCGGGAGCTCAGAGGCCCGCGCGCAGGCGGTTCCAGTCGAAGTTCTCGGCGGGGTCGCTCTTGCGGCCCTTGGGCACGGCCACGTCCTTGTGCCCGAGGATGTTGTTTGCGGGCACCTTGTACTCCTGCTTGAGATAGCCCACGAGCTGGGTGAGGGACTTGTACTGAGCGTCGGTGAAGGGCGTCTTGCCCGAGCCGTCGTTGACGATCTCGATGCCGATGGAGCGGCCGTTCACGTCGGTGGGCACCCCGTGCAGCTCGCCCTTGCCCGCGTGCCGTGCGCGCTTCTCGTCGCCCACCAGTTGGTAGATCTTCCCGTCGCGGTCCAGCATGTAGTGGGCGGACACCGCTCTGGGGATTGCGCATCCAGGCGAGGTCCCCCGCGCCATTGTTGGAGCCCGTGTGGTGCAGGACGATGGTGTCGATGTCCGCCCCGCCGCGCGAGTTGGAGTTGGGCGAGGGGGCGTTGACGACGGGCGGCTTGGTGAAGGTGCCGGGCTTGGGGGGCTTGGAGCCCGCGCCGAGCGCCTTCTTGAGCGCCGCGTGGGTCAGGTCCCCGTAGTAGCCGGTGGTGGGCAGCTTGTGGTCCGCCTGGAACTTCGTCACCGCGGCCTTCGTCTTCTCGCCGAAGATGCCGGGGCCGGTGGCCACCTGGGCCTTCGTCATGTAGCCGAGCTTCACCAGCGCGTCCTGCAACTGCTTCACCTGGGGGCCCCGGTTGCCGAGCTCCAGGCCGGCGGGCGGCGCGGTCACGGTCGCGGTGGCGGCAGTCCGGGCGGTGGCGGCGGTGGGCAGGGCGTTGCGGATTTGCATGGGCGTCTCGGGGAATGAGTATTCTCGATTATCGCGAGACGGCGGCGGCGGTTGCGCCCCCTGCCCGATTCCCCTGGGCGATACGTTCCCCGGGGCCACGGCTTCACTCCCCGTCATGTCCACCGCACTCCCCGCTACGGCCGGGGTCCCTGGATGATCAGCGGTCCGCCCGGGGCCCCGGTTTCGTTGCCCGCCGTGTCCACCGCGACCAACCGCACCGAGTAGCGCACCCCTCCTCGAGCCGGAAGGCGCCCCCGCACATGCCGTGACCGATGGCCACCTGCCTTCCCCTGGGCGTGAGGCGGAAGCGCACCGGCTCGCCGCCCCCGACGGGTGCCACCTCGGCCAGCACATGGCATTGGAGCATTTCATCATCCACGATCGCCGAGACGTCGACCTCGATGACGGGACCACACCCGAACTGCTCGTGGCGAAATCCCACCACGCGCGGGACCCCGCGCCACTGAGGTGGGAGCACGTCCGGCTGGATGACCGTCCACGCCCAGGGCACCTGTTCGTCGTCCACCCACTGCTCGCTGGGCAGTGCGCGCGCTCTTCCCTCCGTGGGCGGCTCGAAGCCCAGCACGTAGCGCTTGCCGGGCCGCAGGGGATGCTCCGGCGCGAGGACGGCCTGGGTCAACCCCACCGCTCCCCGATGAACGGCGATGACGCGCAGGGCGACCACCTCCTCCCCGGCCACCGGGCGCGGCGAGCGCTCGGCGACACGGGCCACCGCTTCCTGCGAGTCACCGGACCCCTCGAGCACCAACTGGCCGTTGGCTGGCAAGGGGTGCGCGGGTGGAGGCCAGATGGAGAAGCCCCCACTCAGACACACCGCGAGGGCGAGACGGGGAAGGAGCACGGCCAGCAGGCAGAGAGCACGGAGCATGCGGACAGAGACAACGCGGGCCTCCCACGGGTTTCCCCGTTCATCCCCAGGCCTCCGCTCGTCCGCGCTTCGCGCCACGTCTCCATTTCTGGCGCCTCGCCTGACTGCTCCACTTCAAGGTTCTGCGGGTGGCTCCTGCCGCGGTGGGGTTTCGACGGCGGGTGGGGATGGGGCCCCGTCGAGCACACTCAGATGTCGTGAGTGGAGGTATAGACTGATACTCTGGCCGCTCAACTCGAGGGTACAGTCGACGTAAGGCCGCGAGGTGTGTTTGACGGTCACCGAGGCTCCCTTGAACCGTCCTCCCGTCACCCGGAGGCGATCGCCCACCTTGAGCTCGCTCAGGTACCGCTTCCGCTCGACAGGAGCGCTCTCTGCTGGCTTCTCGTATTCGGCTCCACCCGGGAACCCCGCGTGTGGAGACGGAGGAGGTCAGCCACCAGCCTCTTGTCATTCCACGGCTTCTCAAAGAAGAAGTCGATGGTATCGAGAGCAAGCGTTGGATCCTGGGTGAACGCCCATTCGAGGCACACGCTGGCCGACATCAATACCCGAATCGCGCTCGGGGCGATGTGCCGGATCCGGGTCAGGAGTTGGGCGCCATGCATGCCTGGCATGAAGAAGTCGGTGATGACCATGTGCGCCTCGAAGGTGGCGAGCCGCTCGAGTGCGTCCTCTCCTGAGTAGACGACCTCGGTGGAGAAGCCCGCGCGCAGCAACAACCGCCGCATTGAATGAGCCGCATTTGCATCGTCATCAACGATGAGGACCCTGAGCATGACGGGTGCTCCAATGGAGAAGAACCAAGGCACCGATTCACCTGGTGTCCTCCTGATTCTGCCCAAAGGAGTGGATGCCCGCCACCGTCGATGCGCGACAAAGCAACTCATCCAGGTGCTGAGCAAGCACTGGCGACTTCAGGGCTTCATGCCCCCCGCCCTACCGCCGGGAGCCTTCGCCTCGCGGCGCCGGGCGTGGAGGATCCACTCGGTGTAGCCGTTGGGCTGCTCGCGGCCCTTGAAGATGAGCTCTCTCGCGGCCTGGAAGGCCACGCCGTCGAACCCCGGCCCCAGTGGCCGGTAGCCCGGGTCTCCCGCGTTCTGCCGATCCACCACCACGGCCATCCGCTCGAGGCCCTCCCGCACCTGGGCCTCCGTCACCACGCCGTGCCGCAGCCAGTTGGCCACGTGCTGGCTGGAGATGCGCAGCGTGGCGCGATCCTCCATCAGCCCCACGTCGTGGATGTCCGGCACCTTGGAGCAGCCCACGCCCTGATCGATCCAGCGCACCACGTAGCCCAGAATCCCCTGGAGGTTGTTGTCCAACTCCTGGCGGATCTCCTCGGGCGACCATTTCGCCTCGGGGGCCAGGGGGAGCGTGAGCAGCGCGGACAGGGGCGTGGGCGCGCGCTGGCGCAGGGCCTCCTGCCGGGCGGCCACGTCCACCTCGTGGTAGTGCAGCGCGTGCAGGGTGGCCGCCGTGGGCGACGGCACCCAGGCGGTGTTGGCGCCCGCCTGGGGATGGCCCCCCTTCTGAGCCAGCATGTCGGCCATCTTGTCCGGGGCGGCCCACATGCCCTTGCCGATCTGCGCGCGGCCCTTGAGCCCACACGCCAGTCCCACGTCCACGTTGCGATCCTCGTAGGCCTTGATCCACGCCGTGGACTTGATCTCGTTCTTGCGCACCATGGGCCCCGCCTCCATGGAGGTGTGGATCTCATCGCCCGTGCGATCCAGGAAGCCGGTGTTGATGAACACCACCCGGTCGCGCGCCGCGTGGATGCAGGCGGCGAGGTTGGCGCTCGTGCGGCGCTCCTCGTCCATGATGCCAATCTTCAGGGTGTGGGCGGGCAGACCGAGCAGCCGCTCGACGCGCGAGAACAAGTCGTCGGCGAAGGCGACCTCCTCGGGGCCGTGCATCTTGGGCCGCACCGTGTAGACCGAGCCCGTGCGGCTGTTGCGCCCGGCGTTGGGGCCGCGCAGATCGTGCACCGCGATGAGCGAGGTGACGACGGCATCCAGGATGTTCTCGGGGATGGGCGCGCCGTCCTTGTCCAGCACGGCGTCGGTGTACATGTGCAGGCCCACGTTGCGCACGAGCATCAGGCTGCGGCCGTGCAGGTGAGCTCGCCCCCACCCGGCTTCGTGTAGACGCGATCGGCGGCCATGCGGCGCTCCACCTTCTTGCCGCCCTTGTCGAAGTGCGCCGACAGCGTGCCCTTCATCAGCCCGAGCCAGTTGCGGTAGAGCACCAGCTTGTCCTCGGCGTCCACCGCGGACACGCTGTCCTCGCCGTCCATGATGGCGGTGAGCGCGGACTCCACGAGCACGTCCGCCACGCCTGCCTTGTCGGTGCGGCCGACGGGGTGGTCGCGGTCGATGGCCAGCTCCACGTGCAGGCCATGGTTGACGAACAGGAGAGCCGAGGGGCGCGACGGCTCGCCGCGCAGGCCGGCGAACTTCGCGGGCTGGGCGAGGCCCGTGCGCTGGCCCTCCGCGAGGGTGGCCACCACGGCGCCCCCTCCACGGCGTAGGACGTCACGTCGCGGTGCGAGCCCCGGGCCAGGGGGAAGGCCTGATCGAGGAAGGCGCGGGCGCGGGCGATGACGCGCTCGCCGCGCACGGGGTTATAGGGCCCCGAGCGCGTGGCGCCGTTGTCCTCGGGGAGGACGTCGGTGCCATAGAAGGCGTCATAGAGGCTGCCCCAGCGGGCGTTGGCGGCGTTGAGGGCGTAGCGCGCGTTGGTCACCGGCACGACGAGCTGCGGACCGGCGATCCGGGCGATCTCCTCGTCCACGTTCGCGGTGCCAATGCTGAAGGCAGGGGGCTCGGGCCGCAGGTAGCCAATCTCCTCCAGGAAGGCCGGTAGGCCTTGGGGTCGAACGGCCGGGGGTGGGCGCGGTGCCAGTCGTCGATGGCCTTCTGGAGGGCGTCCCGGCGCTGGAGCAGGGAGCGGTTGACGGGGGCCAACGCGTGCACGAGGGCGTCCAGTCCGGAGCCGAACGCCTCGGCGTCCACGCCCGTGCCGGGCAGGGCCTCCCGCATCAGGAAGGCATGGAGCCGGGAATCCACCTGCAAGCCGCCCACTCGAATGCGCTGCATCTATCCATCCCCTTTGGCTGAATGGCCGCGCTCATGACGCGGTGCCTCCTCCTTGGCAGATGGGTCCGGGCTTGTCGACGGGCGGATGCGCGCTCCCGTGCGGGACGACACAGAGCAACGGCTCGGAGACGGCCCACGGGCCCGGGCTCCTGTCGTCACGTGAACGAACGGAGCCGCCAGGCGTCTGCGCTAGGCTCCTTCGCGAACCTGTCGCGAACAACGGAGATGGGGATGTCATTACGCAAGCTGGGAACGAAGTTCCTCGTGGTCTGGTCGCTCGTCGCTCTCGGGGGTGTTCCCACCTCTCCGCGAAGCCCCTGCCCCCGGCGGACTCGACGACCGCGGAGGATCCCTACCTCTGGCTGGAGGAGATCTCCTCTGAGAAATCCCTCTCGGCCGTACGGGCCTGGAACCAGCGGACCGAGAGCGCGCTCGAGGCCCGGCCCTTGTATCCAGAGCTCACGAAGGAGGTGTCCGCCATCGTGCTGGCGAAGGATCGACTCCCTCTCATCCAGCTTCAAGAGGGCCTGGCCTACAACTTCTGGCAAGACGAGAAGTCCAAGCGGGGCTCTGGCGCCGGACCTCGTTGGCGGAGTACCAGAAGGAGACTCCGGCATGGGAGCTCTTGCTGGATGTGGATGAACTCGCGAAGAAGGAGAACGAGAACTGGGTCTGGCATGGAGCCAACTGCCTGCCCGCCCCCGCGACCCGGTGTCTGGTGCGCCTGTCCCGGGGAGGCTCGGACGCGGAGGTGGTGCGCGAGTTCGATCTGGCCACCCGGGATTTCGTGCCCCAGGGGTTCCTCGTTCCCGAGGCCAAGAGCGAGGTGGACTGGTACGACGAGAATCACCTGCTCATCGGCACCGATTGGGGAGCGGACACCCTGACGACCTCCGGCTATCCACGCCAGGTGCGGCTGTGGACGCGCGGCCAGGACCTGAGTCAGGCGAAGCTGCTGATGGAGGCCGACAAGCAGGACATGAAAATCCACGGCTACTCGGTCTTCTCTCCCGAGGGCACGAAGCGCTTCGTGTATCGCGAGAAGAGCTTCTTCTCGGGGAACTCCACGCGCTCGAGCCGGGAGACGAGCCACGGCTCACGAAGCTCCCCCTGCCCGAGGACTTCCAGACCCAGACATCCTTCGACCACTGGCTGCTGGGCAGCACGCTCAAGGACTGGACGGTGAATGGAAAGACATACAAGGCGGGCAGCCTGCTGCGCGTGGACCTCGACCACATGAACGAGCCCCCCACCCTGCTCTTCGAGCCCACCTCGCGCCAGGCGCTCGGCCAGTCATCCGGACGAAGTCCAGGCTCCTGGTGACGATCCAGGACAATGTACTGACTCATCTCTATAGCCTGGACCCGAAGGCCGCGCAGTGGAAGCTGACGCCGACCCGCACTCCCAGGGATGGCGTCCTCAGCACCCAGGCCACCCCCTTCATGGAGGAGAGCCTGGTGACGGTGAACACCTTCCTCCAGCCCACCACGCTCCTGCTGCTCGAGCACGTGGGGGCCGAGCCCGTGCCCATCAAGCGCGCTCCGGAGCGCTTCCGCGCCAACGGGCTTGTCTCCGAGCAGCTGGAGGCGACCAGCACGGACGGAACGAAGATCCCCTACTTCGTCGTCCACGAGAAGGACATGCCCCTGGATGGCTCCAACCCGACCATCCTCTACGGCTACGGCGGGTTCATGCTCTCCCAGCAGCCGTCCTACCTGGGCGTCGCCGGGAAGACGTGGCTGGAGCGGGGGGCGTCTTTGTCATCGCGAACATCCGCGGGGGCGGCGAGTTCGGTCCCGAGTGGCACCGGGCGGCCCTGAGAGAGAACCGGCAGCAGTCCTTCGATGACTTCGCCTCGGTGGCTCGCGATCTGATCACGCGCAAGATGACCTCGCCGCGGCATCTGGGCATCCACGGCGCGAGCAACGGCGGACTCCTGGTCGGCACGACCTTCACCCAGCACCCCGAGCTGTTCAACGCCGTGGTGTGCCGGTCCCCTTGCTGGACATGATGCGCTACCACCACCTGCTCGCGGGCGCGAGTTGGATGGAGGAGTATGGCGATCCGGATGACCCCAAGCTGAGGCCGAGCATCCGCGCCTACTCGCCCTACCAGAACCTGAAGAAAGGCGTGAAGTACCCCGAGGTGTTCTTCACGACCTCGACGAAGGACGACCGGGTCCATCCCGGACATGCGCGCAAGATGGCCGCGCGCATGGAGGAACAGGGCCACCCGTTCTTCTATTACGAGAACATCGAGGGTGGGCACGGTGGCGTGGCCAACCTCGATCAGCGCATCAAGATGAGCTCGCTGATCTGGACGTACTTCGATCTCCAGCTGCGCTGACTCCGCCGGGCCCTTCAACGTCTGCGACCCACTCAGCCCGGCATCGGCCCTCACTCACACCGGCCACTCACGTTGTTGCACGAGCCCTCGACGCAGCCATACACCCACCAGGGGTACCCGCCGTCCGGCTCGGTGAAGACGCACCGCTCGCCCAGGCGCGGCCGCGGCGCGCAAGTGCCTCCGTCCGGACCTTTCGCACACACCCGGTAGTTGCCGCAGGCCCAGGTGCTGTCGCACCGGCGCCGAGCGGGCGCGGCGTGGTGCACTGCCCGTCAACGCACGCCTGCTCCCAGGGGCACTCGGAGGAGAAGCCGCACTCACCCGGCTGGCCGACGGTGCACACGCGGGGCCCGCCGCTGCCCGCGTCGGCGCCGCGGCACACCAGCCCTCCGCGCACTGCCGCGGCCCCTCGCACGCCTCACCCTCCCCGAGCGAGTTCGGGAGGATGCAGCGGCCGAAGGGGGCGGTGCACACCTGCCCCGGGCGCAGCCGCTCCAGTTGCCGTCACAGCGAATGCCCGTCGGCTGGCACTGGGCGTAGCTCGACGGCTCCGAACTCACGTACGTGCACACCAGCCCCGGGCCGCAAGTGCCCAGGTTGCAGAGTTGCCGCGGGCGAAGCCCACAGAACGGGTCGAGCCCGCACACCTCGCCAACCCCCTTGTGCGCACGGCAGATGCCGCCGCCGCATGTTTCGATGCAGGTGTCGGAGCAGGTGGAGGTGTCGGGGTGACAGGACACGTAGGGGCGCCCGCCGCAGGACTCTCCCGTGGTGGGTCGGGGCACGCAGCAGCCCTGGGCGCAGGTGCCGTCGCGGTCGCACGGCGCGTCGCCTTCGGCTCGGCCACAGGGACTGCCGAGCGGGCGCAAGGGCGGGCACTCGACGCAGGTGCCCGCGTCGCTCGCATCCTTGAGGCAGTAGCCCGAGCGGCAGTTGACGTCATTGGCGCAGGGCGCTCCGAGCCCACCCCGCACGAAGGCGCAGCCGCACGCTGGCGAATCCGGGGGACCGGCGCCTCGCAGGCACTCCCACGCGGCGGCCGGCCAGTACGAGAGGTAGCCCGCGTCGACGAGCGAGGCAGGGAAGCTCGAGGCGCACCGCGCGCCCTCGAACTGCGCGCACCCCGCTTCGGCCGTCGGGTCCACCGAGCCGGCATCGACCCACGCCGCGCAGCGGATGCGGGCAGAGTCTTCGCACCAGCGGTCGGCTGTGGGCACGGGGCCCGCGTCCGGGAGCACCAGCTGAGAGCAGGGATCGATCGGCTGTCTGAGCGCGCAGCTCTCGCGCCAGGGCACGCCTGCGTCGGCTGGCTCGGGCAGCGCGCACGCGAGGCTCGTGTCACCCCCGTCCACGCCCGCGTCCAGTTCGGGACTGTCCGATGGAGGTCGCGAGCGCGGGCACGCCGCGACGAACGCGAGTGCCACGCCGAGCAGGAGCAATCGGGTCAGGGAGCTTCGCATCATGGGATCAACTTTCAGGTAGCGGGCCGAAGGGTGCGCCTCGTTCCGCTACCACCGGAGGAGCGCTTCCCGCCACTCCCCGGTGATCTCGCGTCGCTCGTGTTCTACGGTGCCGGGATCGGCGCGACTTCCCTCACGCTGAACCACTTGTAGTACTGCGGAATCGACGAGCTGAGCCCATCGGTCCGGAGGTACACGGAGTAGTTCGGCCACGTGAACGCCTTGCTCGCCGCACCGTACGGGTCATCGTCAGTTGACGTGGTGTGCGTGCATGGCGTTCCAGAACTCAGATTCCCGGTGTCCGTGTACGACGTGACGAGTTGCCAGTTGCCACCGTCGGCAGGTGGCGCGGGGTTCGTGACGTTTCCGATCGACATCTCCTTGTACAGCTCGAGCCGTACCTGGGTGTCGTTGGCGTGGTTGCCGTCATTCCCCGCGTCGATGTTGCGAGCGACGAACTTGAACCCGATCCAGCGGTTGAGCGGCAGCCTGCCGCCGACACTGCCCTCGGCGGCCGTCCAGTAGTTGGAGAGGGAACCCGCCTGGAAGTTGACGTTCGGCGTGTGGTACAGCTCCTTCTCGAAGTCCACCCGACCATCGAACAGCATCCGCGCACCGTAACCGCCGGTGGTGCACTGCCAGTTGTCCGGCCAGTGGTTGGTCTTCGCGACGGCTTCGAGCCCGGCCCAACCGACGCCGGAATCACCCGTGCTGTACGCGTAGAAGGTGATCTCGACGTTGTTCCACTTGTCGGCGGCGGAGATCCCCGGGGTCTGCTGAAGGAGGCGTTCTTTCGGACGTACACGCGTGGGTAGTTACCGAAGAGCTTCATCTGACCCGCTCGAGTTCCGGAACCGCCGTGGATCTCAGCCGTCTGGTCTCCGTTGTCGAAGGCGAGCTCGGGGTCGACGGCGAAGTTGCTGGTCGCGGTGTAGGTGCGCCCCGCCGGCTCCCCAACCGCTGAACCATTCCTTCCCGACAGACGCGTTCAGCTTCTTGATGCCGAAGGTGTCTACCGCGCTGGCGGACACGACGTCATTGGCAACGACGTTGTCGTAGCGGACGTCGCCATTGAACGAGACCAGGCCGACCCTTCCTGAAGTCAGACCAGTTGTCGTGGTCGAGAGCTGCTGAACACCGTTGACCCAGAGAGTCAAGGCAGAGCCGTCCACCTTGCCCTTGAACGTGTACGTCGTTCCCAAGACGAGCGTGTACGGCGTGGTGGCGAGAGTGGTGAGGACGCCGGCGACCTTCTTCTTGATCATCAGGGCGCCGTCTTCCCAGACGTACAGGTAGTAGTTGTTGGCGTCGGTATACCGCGTCATGAGCCCCGCGGTGCGCCCCGTCGCCGCGGACCAGCTCGCTACTTTCACCGACGCTTGAACCTCGGTGTTCGTGCTTGCCGATCACCGACGACCGCGCGCGCGGTCGCGGATGCCGTCTTGTAGACCTTCGTTCCGTCGGTGACGATCGAGTACTCACCTGTGGCCACGATGAAACCGTTCGCCACGCCGTCCTCGAAGTCCTCGTTGACGGCGGTAGCGGCATACGCGGCTGGAGGCGTAACCGAGAGGGCGACCGCGGCGATGACACCTGAGGCAAGCAGCCCCCGGACCTTCCGGACTCTCATTTGCGATCTCCTCCGTGAGCGAATGTCTGTGTCTTCGCCAGGGTCAGTAGCAGCTCTCGGGCGCGTGCGGTGGCCCATGCCCATGATGCGGCGCCCGGCGGAATGCCACCGGCTCAGATGCACCAGCCTCCGGCCATCGAGATGACCTGTCCAGCCATGAAATTGCTGGCATCGGTGGAGAGCGCGAGAGCAAGCTCGGCGGCTTCATACCCTTCGCCGGTCCGGCCGGCCGGGATATTGGCCACGAGCGAGGCGCGCATTCCAGGCTCGGCGAGCATCGCTGGAGTGAAGTAGGTGACGTTCTCCAGGTACGACGGGGCGATGGCGTTGAACTGCACGTTGTAGGGGGCAACCTCCGCGCCGGTGGCCAGGACGAAGGCGTTCTGGGCGCCCCGTGCCGCGGAGTAGACCGCCAGCCCTGGATGGCCCGGACGGCAACGGCGCTGGTGAAGGCCACGATCTTGCCGGAGCGCCGCTCGATCATCTGCGGAACGACCGCGCGAACGAAGCGGACCATGGGCCAGACGATCTCGTCCAGGTAGGCCTGGAAGTCTTCGTCGACGAAGTCCTGGACCTTTCCGAGCATCTTCGAGTAGGGCGTGATCCTCAGGGGACCCGCGAAGTTGGCCACGAGCACGTCTATCTTTCCCGCTGCGTCGACGACCCGCTGGGGGGCCTTGGGGTCGAGGTAGTCGGTCGTGTCGGCGATGACCTCGGCCCCTTCCTTGGTGAAGAGCTCGCAGACCGGCGGGCCGGCATACCGGTCAGCGCTGGTCACGAGTACCCTGCGTCCACTCAATCGTCCGCTCATCCTGAGTCCCTATCCGAGAGTGAGAATGTTGCTGCCAGGAGGGTTTGCCGTTCCGGCCCGGACCGCGGACTTCCGGTTGTCCAGATGAACGCTGTAGTCGACATAGGCCTCGTACAGGTTGTCGATATTGGTGGTATCGAACCCGTCGAAGGGCTGACCAGACGGACCGGGAATCCGCTGGACGAGCTCGGAGAAGGGACCGTAAGGAACCTGGGGCGCCACGAACATCTGGCGAATTCCAGCACCCGTGCTGTCACGATAGGTGAGCACTTCGGTCATGAAGCGCCAACCGCGGGCAACCAGCCTGCGGTGGAGCTCTTCCATGTCCTCTTCAGGCCCGATGTTATAGGCCACGTGCTGCGGTCCCGCGCCGTAACGCTGGATGAACAGGTTGATGGCCGACTTCGGATCGTCACTGACCGAGAGGCCCGTCATCATCGCCCATGGAAAGTTCGGATCATCACCACTCGCCAGAGCGATATGCGCGGCGGGATATCGCGGGGTGTGGACGCGAACGTATTCCTTGAAGCCAAGCAAGCCCCATCGTGCGATGAAGTCGTTCTGGTCCTCGAACGCAGACACGTAGGTGATATGGTCGATATGTTGAATAGACACCACTATCCGATAACAGACAAGAATGGTGAGGTCAAGATTAAATCGAGAAATACCCGCGCTCCTTGCACCCGCCTTCCAACCCATCTGCTCTCATGACCATCGAGAATGTCGCGGACCTCCAGGTCCTGGTCCACACCGCGAGGGGCGGAACCCTGACCGCCGCCGCGCAGTCGATGGGCGTCACTCCGGCCGCGGCGAGCGCCATGCTGAAGCGGCTGGAGAGCCGGTTGGGATGCCGCTTGTTCGAGCGTTCGACCCGGGCGATGCGGCTGACCCCTCGTGGGCAGACCCTGCTGGACTATGCCCTCCGCGCCTTCGAACTGCTCGCCGAGGGCGAGGCCCAGGTCACGGCGGATCTGGGAGCCCTGGTGGGGCCCTGCGCATCACCGCTCCGTCGGATCTGGCGCGCACCACCCTGCTCTCCTGGCTCGACGAGTTCCTCGCGGCGCATCCCGGTCTGGAGCTGGCCTTGTTGGTGCGCGACCTGCCGCTCGATGTGATGCGCGAGGAGGTCGATGTCGCCATCCGCTACGGGAACATGGCCGATTCCGGTCTGGTCGCCCGCCTCCTCGCGACCACCCATCCCGTGCTGTGTGCCTCGCCCGACTATCTGAAGCGGCACGGAACACCCCTCCATCCCGAGGACCTTCCACGGCACAATTGCATCACTTTCGATCGGGGTGGACGGCGCCACCGGGATTGGCGCTTCGCACGAGGCGGAGCGTGGACCGAGGTGCGCGTGTCCGGAGACCGCCATGCCGACGATGCCTCACTCGCCCGAGAATGGGCCATCGCCGGCGCGGGGCTCCTCTTCAAGACCGAGCTCGATGTCCGCCACGACCTGGAGCGCGGCGCGCTGGTCCGTCTCCTCTCCGATTGGCGGACCGAGCCCTATCCACTGCACGCCGTGATACCGAGTGGCCGTTTTGTCCCGGCTCGGGTCCGAGCCCTCGTCGACTTCCTGGCGCTGAAGTTCTCTTCATGGAGGGCTCCGCGTTCGTAGGTCGCCTTCGTCAAATCGGCGTTGAAACACTTGTTGGCACGACGCGGCTTATCGCATGCGCGCCATACGGCCACAATCGCGTTCATGTCCAGATACCGATACGTGATGATGATGGGGTGGTTCGTCCTTTCCACCGCGTGCTCCCCCGAAGAGGAGCGGAGCCAGCGGTACCACCAGGAATACGTTTTCAATGCCGACCGCACCCTGCGCGCCGAACCGTCTTCTTCGCCACCACCGCCGGGCAGCATCGCCCGACAACTGGAGTCGCTGCGAGACAAACGCGTCCAGATGAACGAGTCGCTGCAAGCACTCGACTATCGCGGGACGTACCGGGAGCGGACGCCCGACACCGTCGGCATCTTCCCGCTCACCGTCACGCGCTTCACCTGCAGTTGCGAGCACGATGACGCCGACCACATGTGCGAGGAGCTCACCGCCCGGCTCGGCAACCTGCGCGTCATCACCCGGGTTCCCTTCATGCGCAAGGCGGACATGGTGATGGGCATCCGTTCCCAGGGGCTCGTCGATCCCGCCGCTGGCACCTCCGACACGATCGACACACTCTTCAACGGTGGCATCTATTGGGAAGGCCACCTGACCGACCAGCAGTACGCCATCCAACTGCGGATGTTCAAGAGCGGGAAGGATCAGTGCATCGGCAAGCTGGAGGAAGCCATCGATCTCACCCAGAAGGTCAAGGACATCGACCCGGGCATGTACCAGTGCGAAGTCGCCTATCACTTCCAGAAGGAGAGCACCGATGCGGCGGGCCAGCCCACGTTGCCCCGGGTGTTGTCGGACTACTGCACTCCGGAACAGGAACGACAGGTGACGGATTGCTACACGGCCTCGGCCGCGTTCGCCGCCACCAGTGATCCGGCCGAGCTGTCCACGCGGGCGGACAGGGCACGCGAGGTGTGCCAGCCCGTGCCGGCGAAGCGCTACTACCGGGCCTATGATGCATTGTTGAAGGGCATCCGCTACGAGCCCGACTGAGTGTTCCACCGAGGCAGGTGGGAGCGTCACGTCACCGGGGCAAGCCCTTCAGCCCGGCATCGGCCCCACGTAGCGGGAGGCGGGGCGAATAAGCCGGCCGGCCCCTGTCAGCGGCCGATCGATGGCCACCTCCAGGCAGGATTCGATGGTCCTCCTTATGGGAGGACTCAACGTCCGTCCGCGACGGGGGGCTTACAATGCTCGCGGAGCAATGCCTCCAGCCGGTCGAGGTGCTCGAGGTTGGTGAATGTGACACGCCGTCCTCCTCTTGCGTCCACTTTCAGGTAGAATTGCTCGGGGAGGCTATCCGGACTACTCGGGCTCACGGTCCAGGTGATTCTGTCTGCTTGAATCGATTCCAACGGCAGTTGCTGTAGTCCGCCCACATACCGTTCCCACACCAGCCGATGGCGTGTGATCCAATAACGCCTCGTATTGCGGGTATAACCCAACAACATGACAAACGGGAGGATCGAGCATAAAGGAAGGGAGTACCACAAGGGGATGAGGTCGCTGCACATGAGCGCGCCGAACAGCAGCACCGCCCACATGGCGAAGATCATCAGGAGTATCACCCCGTCGTGACCGGCGGAGAGCAGCACCAACTCCTCCTTGCCGGGAGGCCAGGGCCTGAATTCCGCCTCCAGTCGCTCAAGTCCCTTCGCGAGGGAGACGTATTGGAGGCCGAGTTGGACCAATCGCTCATGAACCCGTGTCTCCAGCCGGGCGCGCTGTTCGTGCAGCTGACGCAGCAGTAGCTGCAGGGGATGACGCCCGGGTGAGGACTCTGTCTGGAGTCGGCGCTCGGCGCGCATGATCGCCTCACCGAGCGTCGCCTCCTGCTCGCGCCACTGCCGCGGCAGCGCTGGCCGTTCCCGGAGGCGGCGCCGCCATCCGTGAGATTGGAGGGTCTTCAACAGCTCCGCCTGCTGGTCCCGGGCCTGCTCAAGCACCTCCACGTCCCCTCGAGTTGGATCCGCAGCTCCTCTTCCATCGCATCGCGAGGGGAACGTGGGCTCATGGGTCGTATGAGCATGGCATCGCCCGATGAGCTGACGGCGCCGGTTCTCGAGGATGTCGGCGGCGGCACACTCGGATGAGCCCGAACACGCTCGACACGTTGACGACATGACCCTCGCCCGCCGCACGCTCCGCGACCCACTCAGCCCGGCATCGGCCCCACGTAGCGGGAGGCGGGGCGGATGAGCCGGCCGGTGGCCCGCTGCTCGGCGACATGGCCCAGCCACCCGGCCACCCGGCCGCAGGCGAACACGGCCGGGAACAGCGCGCGCTCCAGCCCCACCGCATCGAGCAACACCGCCGTGTAGAACTCCACGTTCGCGCGCAGCGGCCGGTCCGGGTAGCGCTGGCGCAGCAGCTCATCCGCCGCGCGCTCCACCGCTCGCGCCAGCGCGAGCCGCTCGGTCTTCAGGCCCCCCTGCTCGAGCCGCTCGAGCGCGCGCTCCAGCACCGCCGCGCGCGGGTCCCTCACCCGGTAGATGCGGTGGCCCATGCCCATGATGCGGCGCCCGGCCCGCAGCTCCGACTCGAGCCACGCGGCGGCCCGCTGCGGGGCGCCAATGGCGTCCAGCATGTCCAGCACCGGCCCGGGGGCGCCTCCGTGCAGGGGTCCCTTC
Organism: Cystobacter fuscus; assembly: GCA_049060065.1. Lineage (GTDB taxonomy): Bacteria > Myxococcota > Myxococcia > Myxococcales > Myxococcaceae > Cystobacter > Cystobacter fuscus_B. The sequence goes on along the minus strand of JBMEQP010000002.1, from coordinate 3,832,297 downwards.
AACGCCCCGATGGCCCCCACCACCGCCGACACCGCATCCGAGCCCGTCGAGGCAATCACCCGCGCGGTGAACGTGGAGGCATTCAGCCCATGGTCGGACACGGTGACCGGTAGGCCTCGAGTCCGGCCGCCCGCTCGGGCTGGAACTCGCCCGTCACCATGCGCAGCAGATCCGCCGCGTGCGAGAGTGAGGATCCGGCCGCACGGGGACAGGCCGCGTGCGCGCCTCGCGAAGGCGCCGGTGAACACCGCCAGCGCGCCCGTCAGCAGGACGAACGTGTCCAGTTCCTCGCCCGGGTGCGCCGGAACGTGGGCCGCCGCGGCCCGGAGTGCGTCCATCGCGTCCCTCGCCTCCAACGCATCCCCTGCCCGCTCGAGCAACCCGAAGGCGCGCACCCGCGCCTCGCCCAGGGCCGCCTGGAGCGACGGAGGCAAGGCCCCCTTCGAGTATGGGGCCCAGAGCCTCGCGCACACCTCCTCGAAGGAAATCGCTCCGGCGAGAGACTCCACGTCCCCACCGGCAATCACCAACCGCCCCCGCTCGCCGTCCACCTCGCTCAACCGGGTCTCGGCCACCACCACGCCCTCGAGACCCGCCTGCACCGCAGCCTGCGTCGCGTCCATGTTCGTCACCCTCCGAGGCAAGCTTTAATTTCCGCCCGGAGGGCTCGAAACTCGATTCGACAATCGACATGTTCGAGGGCGACTCACGAAGGACACGCCGTCATGCGTTCCCCCCATTCAACAACGCTCGCGCCGTGGCGAGAAACCGCTCCAGCTTGCGGGCCACCGTCCGGCGAGAGAGGCCCAGAATCCCAGCGAGCTCGGTCTGCTCGAGGCCCTCCACCAGAACACCAACGGCCACCACGCGCGTGGTCTCATCGAAGCGACTCAGGAGTTGCTGCGTCAGCTTTCGCTCCGAGACGGTCTCGGGCGCAACGCTGGAGGCGACGTCGAAGGACAACTGGCTCAGCTTGTCCCGGTGGAGATGGGCGTTCCGAACCCGATTCAGACAATGGTGCGTCGCCACGCGGTGGATCCATGCCGCGGCGTGCTCGCGATCCTGGAGCCGCCGGGCGGAGAACAGCTTCACGAAGACCTCATGCGTGGCGTCCCGGGCCTCCTCCGGGTCGCGGAGAACGGCCGGCACTGGCGATGAATCGCCGGAGCGAAGTCCCGATAGAGCGAGGCAATCCGCTCGCGATCTCCATTCCACGACGTACCGATGGGGGGGCCTCGCGAAAGAGTATAGAGGAGGCGCAGGTCTCGAGTCCCTGTGCCTCCGGTCCGCCAGCCAACCGTCTGGCGCCCTTCACCGTCAACGAATACCGACGTCCGTACCGTCCGAGGCCGCACCCTTTCCGGGCGACCCGGTTGCAAGGCGGAAGCCGGAACGGTCCGTGGGATTCGCTCCCCCACGAACACCGGGGCTCCGGTCAGCTCGCCGCTCTGGGCGTCCCGCCGAAGGAGGTTGTGATGGCGCTCCGCCACGGTGGAGCCGTTGGACACCGAGATTTCGGTCGCCACGTTGTCGACGATGACCGTGCCCCGCCCGACGTCGTCCGCCGTCTTGCGAGTGATGTCGATGATCCCGCAGGAGGTTCCAGTCGCACGCCCCATACTGCAGCGTATTGTGGCGGACGATGGAACCGTCATCCGAGTAGAGTTCGATGGCCCACGGGCGGCCGCGCAGATCCAGCACGTTGTCTTCGATGACCGCGCGCTCGACGCCGTCGTAGGCGACGATGCCCGTAGCGCAGTTGAGGAAGTAGTTGCCTCGAACCACCGCGCCCGGAGCTCGAGCAGCTGGATCGAGTCGGTGTGGTTGGGGCCGTTCTCCTGGATGTCCTTGAACTGATTGTTGAGGATGTTGACCGCCACCCCCGTCTGGATGCCGTCCGCGTCGCCCCCTCGAAACGCGAGTTCTGGATGGTGACGCCGGAGTGTGTCGAGCTGCTGTAGGGCAGGTGGATGCGTGCCGGTGCGGAGCCAGTGGGGGCGTTGATGTCGAGGTGCGTGTTGCCATCGAACAGGATGTTGGAGTTGACCACTCCGTCAATCGTCGCGGCGCCCGTGAAGCGGCTGCCGGTGATCGTCACGTCGCGGGTCGAGCCCAGCAGCGCGGCCGAGGTGATGGTGAGTCCTTCGAGACGGACGTTGTTCGCGCCGTTGAAACGGACCGCCAGGGTGGCGGTGGCCCCGCTCTGGGGCTTGACGGTGACCACTCCAGGCTTGGTGCCCGCGGTGAACGTGCCGTAGCTCCCGGTTGCCGGGCAGATCGTCTGCCCGGCGGTGGCCGCGCTCCACTGGCTCGCCAGTGTCGCCGCGTTGGTGGCGATCCGGTCGCAGGTGCTGGAAGCAAGAGGCGGCGGCGCCGTGCTGGAGCCCTGGACACCGGGCTCGCTCACCGATTGGCCCTCGCGGGCGGAGCCTTCGCCTCCACACCCCCAGGCAAGCCACGAGAGGGCGAGCATGAAGCCCGCGCCGGCGGTGCGTCCTGAACGATTGATACTGAGTTGCATGTGCGTACTCCCTTTCCGGTTGTGGGGAGAAACACACGCGAGCCCGGCCAGATGTGACACTCCATTCATTCACGAGGGGTCCGCCAAAGCCCGGTGACCGGAGCGCAACCGCGACGTCATGCTCTCAGTGCATCCAGGATGGACAGCCGTGAGGCACGCAGAGCGGGCAGCATCCCGCCCAGCACGCCCATCACCGTCCCGAAGACGAGCGCCGCCACCACGATGCCCGGGGTCGGCGTGAAGCCGAACCGCACCTCGGCGAACGTCTGGAAGTTCAAGGTGCGGATCTCCATCCACCGCGTCGCCAGCGCACCCAGCGCGCCCAGCACCCCTCCGGCCGCCCCCAGCACCGCGGACTCGATGAGGATGCTCGCGAGCACGCTGCGGCGCCGGTAGCCCACCGCCCTCAGCATGCCCAGCTCGGTGAGCCGCGCCGACACCTGCGCGTACATGGTGATCATCGCGCCCAGCACCGCGCCCACGCTGAAGATGAAGGACACGAAGAGGCCGAGCACCCGGATGAAGCTGGCCAGCCCCGTGGCCTGCTCCGCCCAGTACTCGGGCTCCGGCTTCGCATCGAGCGTGAAGCGCGGGTCTCCCTCTACTTCCTGGATGAAGGCATCCCGGGCCGGCACCGAGCCCGTCCGCACGACGATGGAGTTGAGCCCCGGCCGGTCGAAGGCCGAGCCCAGCCGGTTGACGTCCACCCAGAGCTCGGACTCGTAGGCCCCGCCGTCGGCCGAGAAGACGCCCACCACCGGCCAATGCTGCTCGGCGAAGCGCAGCTCGCCTCCCAGCCCGGCCCCGGCGAGCGACCCACCAGCGCCTCACCCAGGGCAATCTCATTCGTCCCCACCTTCGGAGGCCGTCCGGCGATGAGCCGCACGATGGGCCGGATGGCGAAGCTCTGGGGGCCGATGCCCCGCGCGTTGACGTTGGACTCGTTGCCGTCCGGGCGGGGCAGCAGCACCGGCACCACCAGCTCGCCGGCCACCAGCGGCTCCCCCTCCACCGAGGAGGCCACCTGCGTCGCGCTCCCCAGGGCGCGCAGGGCGTCGCGCGCCACGGAGCTCATCAGCTCGCTGGTGGAGCCCTTGTTGAGGAGGACGACGTTGCGCGGATCTCCCCGGAGGCGAGCGCGGACTCGATGCCGTTGGCCAGCATCAGCACCGCGGCGAAGACGAAGACGACGAGCCCCAGGCCCACCACGGTGAGCCCCGTGGACAGCCGCCGAGCCCAGAGGCTGCGCGTGTTGTAGTAGAGGGGAATCATTGCTCAGGCCACCTTCCTCAGCCCCTCGGCCACGGAGATGCGTACGGCTCGCAGCGCCGGAATGGCCCCGGCCAGCAGCGACACCCCCAGCGCCGCCAGCGCCCCGAGCAGCAACGTGCTCTCGCGCATGAAGTCCTTGGGGACGCCGCCCAGCTGTGAGCCCACGGCCGAGATGAACCCGTTGATGAGTGGTGGCGCGATGAGCACCCCCAGCGCGGCCGAGGCCAGACCGATGACCAGCGACTCGAAGAGCACGAGCATCACCACCCGTCCGCTCTTGAAGCCCATGGCCCGTGGCGTCGCCGGGTCGCGCGTGCGCTCACGCACGCTCATGGCCAGCGTGTTGCCGATGACCAGCAGGATGATGAACAGGATGACGGTGGACACCACCTGCACCGCGGTGATGATGGCCGACAGCATGGAGATGAAGCCCAGCGTGGCCGCGCGCTCGCTCTCGGTGCGCGTGGGGTACGGGCTGTTGGCGAACATGGCATCCACCGACGAGGACACCAGCGCCGAGCGCGACGGGTCCTCCACCCGCAACAGGAAGGCGCCCACACGGTCCCGGCGCTCCTTTGGCAGCTTTTCGTTGAGACAGCGGAAGCCGAAGAAGAACGAGGCCGTGTCCATGCCGCCGCTGCGCACGTCGTAGACGCCACGCACGGTGAAGGTCCAGTCGCCCGGGTAGATGGTGCCCTTGAGCGTCACCCGATCTCCGCCTTCCAGCCGTAGCGCGCCGCCGGTCCTTGCCAATGAGCGCACCGCACGGGTCCGCCGTGAAGGCGGCCACCTGCCCGGTGGGACGCTCACCTCGTCGAAGACCTTCATGAAGGAGGGCGGGTCCACGAAGGCCGAGCCGAAGAAGTCCTTCTGGGACTCGCCGTACCTTCCACCGAAGAAGCCATAGAAGGTGACGTCGCTCACGCCCGGCACCGCGGCGATGCGCGGCAGATAGGCCAGCGGCAGGTCCTCCGTGATGGAGACCTTGCTGCGGGTGAGGAGCCGGTCCGCCTGGGCCGCCGCCGCTCCCACGTAGAACAGGTCCACCACGGTGCGCAGGAAGATGAAGGCCATCACCCCCACCCCTCCCGCCAGCACCGTGAGGCCCAGCCGCAGGGGATTGCGCAACAGGTCCTTCCAGACGAGCCGCCCGAACGTCATCGCAGCAGCCCTTCTCCAGGTGCCGCACCAGGTCCGCCCGCTGCGCGGCATGCGGGTCGTGCGTCACCAACACCAGCGTCTTGTGCAGCTCGTGGTGCAGCACCTCGAAGAGGTCCAACACCTGCTCGGCCGACTGGCGGTCCAGGTCTCCCGTGGGCTCGTCCGCGATGAGCAGCTCCGGGTCCGTGACGATGGCCCGCGCGATCGCCACCCGCTGCTGCTCGCCTCCGGACATGTGTGGCGGGCGGTGCTTCATCCGGTGCCCCAGGCCCACCACCTCCAGCGCGGCGGCCACGTGCTCGCGGCGCTCGGAGCGCGAGAGTGGCGAGAGCAGCAACGGCAGCTCCACGTTCTCCGCCGCCGTGAGCACGGGCAGCAGGTTGTACATCTGGAAGACGAAGCCCACGTGGCCCGCGCGCCAGTCGGACAGCGCCTTGTCGCTCATGCGCGCCAGATCATGCCCGCCCACCTCCACCATGCCCGTGGTGGGCCGATCCAACCCGGAGATGAGGTTGAGCAGCGTGGACTTGCCCGAGCCGGACGGACCCATGAAGCCTCGAAGGCCCCCGTCTCGATGTCCAGGTTCACCTCCTCCAACACGGGCACGACGAGGTCGCCACGCCGGTAGGACTTGGAGACTCCTCGGAGTCGGATGAGGAGGCGTCATCTCCCTCGGCACGGTGCTCATCCACCCTCCGTCAGCACCTTCACCTTGCGCCCCGTGCGCAGCCGGTTGTCCGGCGACACCACCACCTGCGTTCCCGGCTGTGGCCCCTGCACCAGCGCCACCTCGTCCCCCACCTTCTCCGCCACCCGCACCGGCTCGCGCTTCAGCCGCCCGTCCCTCACCACCCACACCACGGACTGCCCCTCGCTCCGCACCACCGCCGAGGCCGGCACTCGCAGCGCCCCCTCCTTCTTCGTGAGCGCCTCCGGGGCAGAGCCTCCTTCAGGAAGGCCACCCGCGAACCCATGTCCGGCAGCGCGCCGGGAATCTCGTCGAACTGCACGTTCACGTCGGCGGTGGCCTTGGAGCGATCGATGACAGGGCGTACCGAGCGCACCTTCCCGGCGAAAGCCGGTCCGGGTACGCATCCAGGAAGATGAGCGCGGGCTGGCCCACCTCGATGCGCGGCAACTGCTCCTCGCTGACCTCGGCCTCCACCTCGAGCGCCCCCAGGTCCACCAACTCGACGATGCCGCCGATGTTCTCCTGCTCGAGCGCGGCGGGCGCGAGCACCGCGCCCTCGTCCGCCAGCTTGCGCACCACCGTGCCCGGGAAGGGCGCCCGCACCACGGTGTGGGACAGTTGCAGCTCCGCCGCCTCCGCGGCGCGCCGGGCGGCGGTGAGTTGGGCACTCGCGGCCAGCTCCTCGGCGGAGGAGGCCCGGGCGAGGGCCTGTGACTCCTCCAGGCTGGCCCGGGTGATGACCTGCGCCTGTGCCAGCCGCTCGGCCCGGGCCAGATCGTTGCGCGCCCGTGTCGCCGTGGCCCGTGCGGCGAGGAGCCTCTGGTGGGCCGCCCGGCTCTCCGCACGGGCTCGAGCGTCCATCACACGCGCGTCCCGGTCATCCAGGCGGGCGAGCACCTGCCCCTCCTTCACCGCGTCCCCCTCGTCCACCGCCACCTCCACGAGGCGGCCCGCCACCTGGGGCGCGATGACGGAGCGCCGGCGCGAGGCGACGAATCCAGCGGCGGAGAGTTCCGTCTGCTGCTCGCCGGGCCGGGCCTCACGGACCTCGGCCACGCGCACGCTGGGGGCAGCGCCCACCACCAGCGTCGCCACCACGAGGGCGAGCACGACGGCGAGCGCTCCCACGGCAGCCACCGCCGCCCGTGTCTCCGCCGGGAGTGGGCCGAACGGTCGATCCGGAGCGCGTCCAACCTCTGGGCCTGCGCCTCCGCCATGGACATCACCCCGTGCGTCATGAGAGCTCGGTGAAAAGATAGGGGGAGACGCGGTGTGTGACCTGACGCAATGGCCGCCCGTCCCCTCCTCCGCCGAGGTGATACGAGCGCTGGTGGAGCCGGCAGGAGTGTCAGCGCACGCCCAGCATGACGGAACGTGATTCCTCGAACCGCTCGGCGAGGAAGCCCATCAACGCGCGCACCCGCGGCACCTTCCGGGCCTCACGCGAGGCCACGAGCCACACGTCCTCCAGGGGCAGCTCCACCTCCGGGAGGACGGGCCGCAGCTCCGGGTGGAGACTGGCCAGCGCGCAAGGCAGGGCCGCCACGCCCTGGTGGGCCAGCACCGCGCCCGCCACGGCCACGGCCGCGTCGCTGCGGAAAACGAAGCGACCGGCGCCCCACTCTTCCAACCAGCGAAGCTGCGGCATGCGCGAGAGCGCCGCGTCGAAGCCCACCACCGCGTGCCCCGCCAGCTCTTCCGGTGAGCGCAGGGGCGCGGCACGCTCCAGGTAGCGAGCGCTGGCGTAGAGCCGCCGGGCGAGCTGCCCCACCTTGCGCGCCACCAACGAGGCCCCCTTGGGACGCACGGTCCGCACGCCCAGGTCCGCCTCCTGGCGCGCCAGGTCCAGCACCCGTGCATCCGTGGACAGCTGCAGGCGAACCCCGGGTGGCGCTCACGGAAGCGCGCCAGCCAGGGGTTGAGGAACGCGACGAAGCCGTCCCCGCAGGTCAGGCGCACCGGCCCCTCGAGCTGCCCCTCCTCGTGCTTCAGCCCGCGCTCGGCGCCAAGGAGCTGGGACTCGATGGCCGCGGCGGTGCGCACCAGCGCGTGGCCCTCGGGCGTCAGACGGACGCCCTCTGGAACACGCGCGAGCAGCCGGGTGCCCAGGCGCCGCTCCAACGCCGTCATCCGGCGGCCCACGGTGGAGGTGACGACGCCCAGCGCGCGAGCCGCCGCGGACAACGAGCCGGCTCGTTCCACGGTGAGGAGATAGCGGAGATCATCCCAGTTCATTCGGAGGCCCTTGCATGGATGCAACACGCGTTTGCCCGTGTGGCGTGGGACGCAACAGGAAGATACCCCTGGTGTCAACGAGGGCAGCCCACGCCGGGCACCCGCATGCACGGAGAAACTTCCATGAAGACGGCATTCGTTACGGGCTCCACCGGACTGCTCGGAAACAACCTGGTCCGCCTGCTCGTGTCTCGCGGGGTGAGTGAAGGCATTGATCCGTTCGCCCGGAAGGCCCGGAAGCTGCTGGCGGGCGTGCCGGTGGAGTTCGTCGAAGGCGACCTGGAGGACGTGGAGTCCTTCGCGCCCGCGATGCGGCACGCGGACGTGCTCTTCCACACCGCCGCCTACTTCCGGGACAGCTACAAGGGAGGCAGCCACGCGGCGGGGCTGATGCGCATCAACGTGGAGGGCACGCGCGCCCTGCTGGAGGCGGCGTACCGGCAAGGCGTGCGGAGGGTGGTGCACACCAGCTCCATCGCCGTGCTGGCGCCCCGCCAGGGCCACCCGCGCACCGACGAGACGATGAGGCGTGACGCGGAGCACGAGCCGGACGCCTACTACCGCTCGAAAATCCTCGCGGACCGGGAGGTGGATGCCGCCCTGGAGCGCCACCCGGACCTGCACGCCTCGCTGGTGCTGCCAGGCTTCATGAACGGGCCGGGAGACGCGGGTCCCACGACAGCGGGGCAGCTCGTCCTGGACTTCCTGCATGGCCGGCTGCCCGGCGTCATCAACACGCGCTTCGCCTACGTGGACGCGAGGGACGTGGCCGCCACGCTGGTGGCCGCCGCCGAGAAAGGCCCGCGCGGAGAGCGATACCGGCGGCGGGTCGGGAGCTGCATGTGGGCCAGGCGCTCGAGGTGCTCTCCGCGGTGACGGGGCTCCCAGCGCCGAAGCGGCAGGTACCGGACGCGCTGCTGGGAACGCTGGCGCTGCTGAATGAAGCCTGGGCACGGCTCTCCGGACGTCCGGTGCTGGTGAGCTGGCAGGGCTTCCGCACGTTGCGCCGCGAGCGGACGAACACGGCTTTCGACTCCTCCAAGGCCGAACGGACGCTGGGCATCCACTTCCGGCCGCTCGAGGAGACCTTCACGGATGCCGTGGAGTGGTTCGCCACGCACGGATACGTGGACCGGGCGCGCCTGCCTCGGGCCGTGGGGCCCATGGCCACCTCGCCCGTCCCGCGGGTGTCCTGAACCACCGGGACCGCCCTCGACTCCGCCCTCGTCGCTGACTCAGGCGGCGGACTCACCTCTTGCGGCGTCGGCTCCGCTCCGGGATCTCTTGGGGACGGCTGCTTCAACGCTTCCCGAGGCGCTTCGAGGTAGGCGCGTAACATCTCGGCCATGGCCCCGGCGAAGGCTTCGAGCTCCGCGGGGGTCCGGGGACTTTCCGAAAAATCCTTTCCCACCGCGCTGAGCGTCGTCGTGACCAGCTCGGCGGCCAACGCACGCTCGGGAAGTACTGGTACAATCGGTCGGAGAGGGAACCGAGCCCATGCACGATAAGGTTTGACAGCTGAAGCGGCGCGGCTCTATCTAGCCGGGCATCCCGTCGAGGCAGGGGGACCCGCCGCCGAGACTGGATGATCAAGGAAAGAATAAACATGCGAAGAAAGCTCCTGGCGTTTCTCTGTGCCTCGATGGCCGTCCTGGGTTGTGGTTCGGAGCAACCGCTTTCCCAAGTGCCGCGTGTACCGGTGGCGCCTCCCGAGGGGATGAAGACCCTCTCCGCGAGTGCCGCGCTCACGTCGCCCCTGGCCGCCAACAATCACGACGCGAGCCAGGCCATTCCCATCAATCTGGAGACCGTCTATAGCGACTCCCTCACCGCCGTGGGACAGGAGGATTGGTATTATGTCTATACGCCCTCCGCCGGAAAGCTCACGGCCCTCATGTCGCCCCCGAACGACGCGACCATTGATTATGACTTGAGCGTGTTCACGCTGAATGCGTCCACGGGGTACCTGGAGAACCAGCTCGATTCCATGTACGGGCCGGGCTCGACCGAGCAGCTCAGCCTGTCGGCCAGCGCGGGAGGCTACTATTTCATCCGCGTCACCTCCTACGCGGGCTCGTCGGCGACCACCCCGTTCTACCTGCTGGCGACGTTCTCGCCCAACCCGGACTCGGCCGAGCCCGATGACAACGTGACCCAGGCCCGGGCCGTGTCGGGCTTGCCCACGCTCCAGCGGACGATCGACAACGTTTATGACCAGGACTGGGTCGCCTACCGGTCACCACCCAGACGAACCTGCGCGTGAGACTGGACGGGCAGACCGCGGGGAGCACCTTCTTCCTGGACATCTTCAATTCCAACCTGGGCAGCATGGGTCGCGGCGCCCAGGGAAGCACGTACAGCCTCTCCCTGGCGCCCGGCACGTGCTACTTCCGGGTCGCCTCCTCCAGTGGAACGGGAAGCTATACGCTGTCACTGTCTCCCTCGGTGGCGAGCCGGATCGGGACCCTGTCCTACATCCAGCCCTGCTGGTCCAGTGATGCCCATCCCGTGAACTACGGGTATGGAATGCGTTTCCGGGCGAAGGAGGGGTGCGAGTTGATCGTGACCGGGCAGGCCTTCGACAGCAACCAGCAGGCGGCCAGCTTCGCCCGCGTCTCCGTCGTGTTCCAGACGGAGGGCATCACGAACATCAGCCGTAAGGACGTCGTCGCGGATGTCTTTGGCTACTTCACGGCCTCCGTGCTCGTGCCGTATGGCTATGGTCTGCACTATTACGACAACTGGGTGAGCGGCCACTACTGGGACTGGGGTTACGTGGACGTCTACTCGACCGATACCGCGGCCCTCCTGGGATCGGACTCCATCTACGCGTTCTCCTACCAGCTGTATCAGCCGCACTGAGGCTCCGCCCACGCGGCCCCCGCGACGGAGACCGTTCCGCCGCGGGGCCCGCGACCCCTGCTCAGTCCGGGATGCGGTACGAGTGGTGCGAGTACTCGGCCGCGAAGGAGTCGGTGAACCTGCCGCCGGAGTAGGAGATGGAGCGGTTCTCGCCCAGCACCTCGAGGGTCCCGCTCGCGGGGAGCTCCGCCGGGAGGGTGAAGGTGTAGGTCCCGCTGGTGAACTGCCGCTTCTGCATGGCGAAGACGTAGGCCGCGCCATCGCGGTACTTGAGCATCGTGCTCAGGCTCGGGTTGAACTGCCACACATAGGACTGGGTGTTGAGCACCCGGGCCAGCGCGGTCACCTCGGCGTTGATCTTCTTCACGCGCTCGCGCGTCGCCGGTACTCCGCCCGCGAGTCGTTGAGGACGTCGGGGGTGAAGGGGTTCGCGGTGGAGTCGGAGAAGACGTGCGAGAAGTACCCGAGCATGCGCGCCTCGTGGATGAGCGTCGACCACACCGCCCCCTCCACCTGGTTGGCAGTGATGACACTGCCCTGGGCCTGTCCGCCCAGTTCCACGATGACGCCCAGCGGGATGCGCGGCTCGCCGTTGTTGCCGGCGCCCGACGCGCTCCGCAGGCCCGTCATCAGGATTTCACCGTAGTTGGCGGCCCGGCGCACCTCGTTCGCGGGAATGCCGAACCAGTTGGGCGCCTCGCCACCAATGTTGCCATCCGTGTAGAAGTAGATGTCGCCGGTCACCATGCCGAAGCGCCAGTTCGCCCTCGGGTCCGGGCCATCCGCGCCGTTGATGCCAATCTCCCGCTGCTCGTCCGACCACCACATCAGCGCGCCCTTGCCCACGTTCGCGTAGATGAAGGCGTTCGGGTTGTTCAGCTCCTGGTACAGCGCGTTGTAGATGGTGAAGCCACAGCGGCGCGGATCATCCGGGATGCACACGTCATAGGTGGCCACATTGCCGGTCCACGGCTCCCACCCGGGCCCGGCCCACATGTCCGTCTCATCGTAGAAGGTCGTTCCCACCGCCTCACCGCCCAGACCCGAGCCAGCGAGGTTCCAGATGCCATGCTGGCGCATCCATCCCGCGGACGAGTCGTTGCCGGCATAGGTCTCCAGGAAGGTATTGATGCCGTGCGCCTTGTCGGTGGTGATGCGCCGCTCTTCGTCCGTGTACGCGCCCCAGTAGCCGATGGGGAAGAAGTCCTCGGACAGCCAGGGCGTGCCCGCCATGGCCGGGAAGCGGGCGTAGAAGGCGGGCCCGCCCTCCCAGGGAACACGGGGCAGGTTCAACCCATCGGGTGGCTGTTGGTCGGACGTGGTGGCCGAGGCCGTGTTGGAGGCGGCGCTGAGATTGCCCGCGAAGTCCGGGCCTTCACCGTGTAGCGGTAGAGCGTGGAAGCCGCGAGGCCCAGGTCCCTGTAGCCGCGCGTCGTGCCGGGCACCGAGGCGACCTCCTCGCCCTCACGGAAGACGAGATAGGCCGTCACCCCGACATCGTCCATGGCCGCGCCCCAGGTGAGCTGGATGCTCCCCGGAGCGGAGGCGGTGGCGACGAGCGAACCCGAGCGGAGGGGCGCTCGTGTCGGGGGTGAGGAAGAGCACGTCCACGAAGTAATGGGTGCTCTGATAGCTCTGCGTGGGGAAGCCGCCGCTGCCATAGACATAGACGCCGTTCTGGCCATCCACCCCGGACGCCAGCGCGGTGAGGGGGCCATTCGTCGCGTCCTGCCCGGCGAAGTAGCCGCCCGTCGCGGAGTAACGGCCGCGCGGTGCGAGGTAGGAGGCGACATAGGTGGTATGGGCCGCGATGCTCACGGGCGAGGCGAAGCGCACCGTCTGCCACCCGATCGCGGTCTCCTGGGTGAACGTCGCGGAGGCGAGCCGCTGCCCGGCGCGGTTCCAGAGGCTCCCGACATGCGTGCCCGCGTTGGCCGCACTTCCCTTGTAGAAGCGGATGCCGGTGACGGTGCCGGGGACGCTGGCGCGGAACTTCACGCCCAGCTCGACGGAAGCCGTGTCCGAGTCCTCGAGCGAGGAGGGCGACACGCTCGTGCCGAAAATACTGATTTCGCTCGCGAGGCCACTCGGGGTGGACCTGGATTCGTGGACAGCGGGCGTGCCTTGGGTGCAGCCCACGAGGATGCCTAGCGACAGGAACAGACACAAACGCGACGCGGAATGGTGAAACCGGCTCATCTCTCTTCCTCTGCAACTCGGTTGCGATGTGGGGACTCCGAGAGCCACCCGGAAAAGGCGTGTCACCCGGAGGGTGAATGCCTTCTTCACGGCATGTGCGAATCATCACACAGCCTGCCCACAATGGAAAACCAGATTATCCATCCAAACTAGAAAAACTCGTAAGGAGAGCGACTTTGCGGCGTCGGCGGAGAAGCTGCGCTGGCGTCCCAACATCAGGACACCGACCATCCTGATGAAAACCTCGAGGAGGAGCCTGCCTGGGTCAGCCCGTCGCCCGCGACCAGTGTTTCCACCTCGCCGCCACCTGACGGCATGTTAACCTCTGGAGCGTGTCCGAACACACTCCAAGTGAGAGATCATGAAGAACCCAGGGGTGATCAGCCGCTGGAACGACGACAAGGGTTTCGGCTTCATCCGGCCCACGGCGGGTGGAGACGAGGTCTTCCTGCACATCTCCGCGTTTCGCGGCGACCGGCGTCCGCGGACCGGAGATCAGGTGAGCTTCATCGTGGGTAAGGACACTCAGGGCCGCTTGCGTGCCGAGCAGGCCCACCTGGACGGCCTGGCCATCGACGAGCCGGGCGTCCGCCACGAGCCGCGGATGGAAGGCCGGCGGTGCGGAATCCGAGGGTGAAGTTCGCGATCTTCCTGGCACTCTGCACGCTACCGACCCTCGGCAGTCTCCGACTGTGGCTCGCCGGGCTCTCTGTCTGGCCATTGTTGGTCTACCCCGTGGCGAGCCTGCTGACCTTCGCTCTCTATTGGGACGACAAACGGAGCGCCACGCGTGGCTCTGGCGGACGTCGGAGTCGATGCTGCACTTGTTCGAGCTGCTGGGCGGTTGGCCGGGAGCCCTGATCGCCCAACAGAAGTTCCGTCACAAGACCCGGAAGGTTTCGTTTCAGGTGCCGTTCTGGCTCATCGTGCTGGCGCATCAGGCGTTCTGGGTCCTGATGGCCATCTCTCCGCGGGGTGGCAGGTAGCGAAGCCCTGGAGGCAGCGGCACCCGTGGCGCCGCCCGCTGGAGACGACGACGAGCGTGGAATCCACCGCCAGCCGGGTCGGCTGCTCGGACGTCACCTCGTCAATGTGGGCCCTGGCGCGGACCGGGCTTCCCGCGCATAACTACCCCCAAACCGCCCCGCGCAGGGGCCACGGACAGGTGGGTTCCACATGGTGGAGGCAGTGCGCGTCAACCTTCAGCGCGAGTTCGAGTCCCCGGAGGCGCGGGCCAATCCCATCCCCGTCTACGCGAAGCTGCGGAAGCTGGGGCCGGTCCTCCGCTCCCCTGCCCTCTACGGCGAGGGCTTCGTCCTCCCCCGGTACGAGGAGGTCGTCAGCGTCCTCAAGGATCCCCGGTTCGCCAACGACCGCCGCAACGTCCCCGGCGGCACGTCCCTGGACCGTTGGTGGGTACCGGCCATCCTGCGGATGCTCGTCTCCAGCATGGTGCTCAAGGATCCGCCGGATCACCGCCGCCTGCGCAACCTCGTCCAGAAGGCGTTCACCCCCCTGATGGTCGACAAGATGAACGGGCGGGTGGAGCAGATCACCGAGGAGCTGCTGGACGCCGCCGCCCGGAAGCCGGTCGTGGACCTCATGGAGGAGTTCGCGCTGCCCCTGCCGCTGACCGTCATCTCGGAGATGCTCGGCGTCCCCGAGCCCGACCGCCTCAGCTTCCGCAAGCTGATCACCAAGGTCCTGGATCCCGCGGCGATGAGCCCCCTGGCGTTCATCCGCAACTACCCCTACATGCTCCAGCTCAACCGGTTCCTGCGCAGGCTGGTGAAGCTGCGCCGCGACCAGCCGGGGGATGATCTGGTGACGGCGCTGGTGCAGGCCGAGGAGGGCGGGGACCGGCTCGGCGAGGACGAGCTCATCTCCATGGTCTTCCTCCTGCTCTTCGCCGGGCACGAGACGACGGTGAACCTCATCGGCAACGGGATGCTGGCGCTGGTGCGGCACCCCGATCAGCTCCAAAAGCTACGCGAGCAGCCCGACCTCATCGACAGCGCCATCGAGGAGATGCTGCGCTTCACCAACCCGGTGGGACAGGTGGCGCCGCGCTTCGCCAAGGAGGATGTGGAGCTCGCGGGCGTGCGGATTCCCGAGGGCAGCGCGGTCACCCTGCTGATCGCCTCGGCGAACCTGGACGAGGCGGCGTTCCCGAACGCGGACACGCTGGACATCACCCGCACCCCGAACCGCCACGTGTCCTTCGGGTACGGGATCCACTACTGCCTGGGCGCGCCGCTGGCCCGGCTGGAGGCCCGGGTCGCCATCCCCGCGCTGCTGCGGCGCTTCCCGCGCCTCGACCGGCGGTGCCGGCGGAGAAGCTGCGCTGGCGTCCCAACATCGGCCTGCGCGGCCTGGAGGCACTGCCCCTCTCCGTATCGCTGGCCGGCTCGGCGGCGGGACGGTCCGCCGCGTAAAGTCCGCGGATATGGCCCTCGGAAGCGGCGCTGAGTTCCGCGCCGTCCGGGGACCGTCGGGCGCACCCTACTTCGCGATCTTCCAGACCTGGCTGGAGTTGCGCCAGTAGACGCCCTCTCCATCCACCGCGATGACTTCGGGGATGATCTCCGGAGGCGACGAAACGGTGGCCAGCACCTGGGAGCCGCCGCCGTTCTCGCACGTCGCCGTCAGGGCCGTGCCATTGAACCAGTAGTAGCGCTCCGCATCGACGGTGATGGACAAATTGGTCGCGGTGCTCGCGAGCCGGGTGACGGCACCGCCGCTCTTGCAATGTCCGACAGCTCCCTCCCTCGCTCCCCGCTCCGCATCCGAGCAGAGCGGCCGCGAGGAAAAGCGCTGAGACAGAATTCTTCATGATCATGTTTGTAGCCCCATGATATTCCGGTTATTGCTGTTTTCCGGTTATAACCTATTGTTGGGCTCCAAGGCTGTCAAGAAGATGTTTTGAGGAGAATCGATGACGCAATGTTATTCAGATTGCCTTTCAACGCAGCCATCTCCCCGGTGCTCCATGCTCCTCATTCGCCCCATCACTCTCTCCTGCCTCGTCGTGCTCGGCCTCGTAGCGGCTTGCGGCGATCATTCCATTCCCACGCCGGTGACGTGCAACGGCGTTGGCATCGAACTGTGCGGCGACTCCTGCGTGAGCACCGTGAGCGACCCGAAGCACTGCGGTGGTTGTGACAAGGCGTGCGCGACTGGCGAGGCTTGTGAGGGCAGTGTTTGTGTCGCGGCCTGTCAGATCGACGGCAAGCAGGTCCCCGCCGGGGTGGTGAACGCGACGAATCCGTGCGAACAGTGCTCGCCGACGACGTCCGCGACCGCGTGGACGCCACGCGCTGAGGGGACGTCATGCGACGCGGGACAGGTTTGCTCGGCCGGCACGTGCACGCCGAAGTGCTTCATCGACGGCGTGTTCCACGCCTCGGGTGCGCCGAACCCGGGGAACGCCTGCGAGACGTGCGTGCCGGAGACGTCGACCACGCGGTGGACGGCGCGGGCGAGCGTTCCGCTGCTGGTCGGCGGTGACGACATCGCGGCGCAAGGCTGGACGAAGATCTCGCTGACGCAGAACACGCTCACGTACGGCGCGGACTACGTTCGCCTCGCGACGTCGACGAGCAGCGGCGCGCGAACGAGCGAGCAGTTGCTCATCATGCGGGCGAACGCGCTCGACGGCACCAAGCCGTTCACCCTCCGCGTGACGATGCAGGTCGAGTCGGTGAACACCCACAACCAGTTCGATAGCGGCGCGGCCATCCTGGGGAGCTTCACCCCCCAGGTCGGACAAGCCGTGGATCGCTCGCAGATGATCTACCTCGACAACGCGGCGATCGGCTGGGCGGACGACACGCAGTCCGCGGCGTTCCCGGTGACCGACGGCGCATATCACGTCTACGAACTCTCGGTGGACGCGGCGAAGGTGGCAACGGTGAGCGTCGACGGCGTCGCGAAGCTCACGCGGAACAACTTCGCGGCGAACGGCACCATCGCCATCGGTGACCAGACGAACGATCCGAATGTCGATGGAGCCGTGCGAATCAAGTCTGTCGAGCGGCTCTGTCCCTAGAAAGGGCGTGCGCGGGGGAGCCTAGCGAAGCACCGTCAGGTCCACGCGGTCCGCGGTGATGACGTATCCGGACGAGCTGACGTTCTTGCGGCCGGAGACGGTGACCTTGAGGGTATGGGAGCCCGCGCTCAGCACGGGGCTGGTCCACAGCAGCTTCTGCTCCTGGCGGGTGGTGGAATAGAAGTCCACGTCCACCGCCGTGCCATTGTCCACCGACACCGAGGCGATGCCGTGGTGCGAGGCCACCGAGCCGTACAGCTGCGCCCGCGTGCCGGAGAAGCGCACCACATAGGAGGAGCCCGTGGTGTTCGAGAAGTGGTCATCGCCCTGGAACTTGCCAGTGCCGGTGCCCGCCTCCCAGGTGCCGGTGTACTCGAACTGCTCCTGGCCCGTGCCCACCACGCTGTCATTGAGCTGCACCACCACGGTCTGCGGAGAGGCCGTCACCGTGACGGTGACGGTGGCGCTCGTGCCCACGTTGCCGGCGGCATCCACCGCCTTGGCCACCAGCGTGTGCTCGCCCGCGGTGGCGCTCCAGGTGAAGGCATAGGGCGAGGAACCATCCTCGGCCAGCTTCGCCCCGTCCACCCACAGCTCCACCTTCGCCACGCCCACGTTGTCGCTGGCGGAGGCCTGCACCGTCACGCCGCCCACGGCCACGGTGCCACCGGTGGGCTGGGTGATGCTCACGCTGGGCGCGGTGGTATCGCCGCCCTGCGTCGCCCGCGTCAGGTCCACGCGGTCCGCGGTGACGACGTATCCAGACGAGCTGGCGTTCTTGCGGCCGGAGACGGTGACCTTGAGGGTGTGGGAGCCCGCGCTCAGCACGGGGCTGGTCCACAGCAGCTTCTGCTCCTGGCGGGTGGTGGAATAGAAGTCCACGTCCACCGCCGTGCCATTGTCCACCGACACCGAGGCGATGCCGTGGTGCGAGGCCACCGAGCCATACAGCTGCGCCCGCGTGCCGGAGAAGCGCACCACGAAGGAGGAGCCCGTGGTGTTCGAGAAGTGGTCATCGCCCTGGAACTTGCCAGTGCCGGTGCCCGCCTCCCAGGTGCCGGTGTACTCGAATTGCTCCTGGCCCGTGCCCACCACGCTGTCATTGAGCTGCACCGAGTCGCCCGTGGGGGGCGGTGGCACCGACGCCAGCGGGTAGTCGCGGATCATCGGGAGCATCGGATCGTTCGGCCCGAAGTTGAGCTCGCAGCCGGTGACGTTCGTCGCCTGCCACGTCCACACGAAGACGCCCGCCGCTCCGCCCGCGAGGTACTGCTGGAACTTCTGGCGCATGGCGTCCCGGCGCTGGGTGCGGTTCGTCCGGCAGCCGCTGTCGGCGGCGTTGATGCCCGTCTCTCCGACGATGAGCGGCTTGTTCAGCGCGTTCATCGCGTTGATGGCGGGCGCGAAGTGCGGCGAGACGATGGTGTTGCCGTTGTTGTAGTCGTAGTCGTACTCGTGGAGGCTGCCCACGTCCACGTTCGGCACGTCGTGGATGGACTGGAACCCGGACTGGCCTCCGTATGCCCACGGCGCCCACGAGCCCGAGCTGATCAGGTGGTTCGGATCGAGCTGCTTGATGGTCGTGCTGACGTCGTTGAAGAAGGCCTTCAGGGTGGTGTTGTCGGTGTCACCCGGCTCGTTGATCAGCTCCCACATGCCCACGGAGGGCGAGTTCGCGAAGCGGGTGACGACCTGCTTCACCCAGGGCACATAGTTGGTCTTGTACCCGCTGGAGTACCACGAGCTCTGCTTGCCGCTGCCGTCCGAGCCGTTGTAGCCGTCCCACTCGCCGCAGTAGCTGCGCCCATCGGCCAGGGTGAGGATCAGCTTCTGGTTGTACTTCTCGGCCGCGGCCACCACTCGCTCCAGGTTCGCCAGGCCCTGAGGCTTGAACGCCCAGGCGCGGGTGAGCCCGTCAGGTCGCAGCCCGGCGAAGAACGCATCGAGCTGCGCGTCGTTGGGCGCCGCGCCGCAGCCCGTCAGCGGAAAGGCATTCACGCCCACCATCTGGTACGGCGCGCCATTCAGGTACAGCTGCTTGCCCTGGCGGTAGAGGAAGTTGGCCGGCGCCAGCGCGCTCGTGCCCGTGGTGAGCCCCTCCTCGCTCTCCTCCAAGGGCGCGTTGCACGCGGCCAGGAGGGACAACACGAGGAGTCCAGTGATTCGATGACGGATGGGAAGGGTGTGCATGCGTTGCTCTCGGATGAGGAAGCGGACCTCGCGGTCTCGCGCGGCCTGGAGCAACCGCGGTACCAACTCCGTACTTCAGTGATTTCGAGCATTTATCGTTTTCCCCGCTCGCGCTCTGTCCTCTCCTCAGGACAGGACCTGTTCACTCGAGTGGACAAGTCCGTTGAATTCTTTGGAAATCGTGTAAATGGGAACTACCCCGGAGACAGCTGAATTCCCCCCGTCGACTCCGTGGGAGGACACCCATGACCCAACCCTCTCGACGCACGCGCCTTGGCGGCACGGCGCTGCGACTGCTGCCCCTGCTTTGTGGCTTGTTCTCTTCCCAGGGAGCCCAGGCCGCCTGGACGCCCAAGACGCCGCCGCTGACGACGCAGTGGACCTCGCAGGCGACTCCCAGCAACGCCCTGCCGGAATATCCCCGGCCGCAGATGGTGCGCGCCGATTGGCAGAACCTCAATGGCGAGTGGCAGTTCGGCAACGCCACCGCGGGCCAGACGCCTCCCCTTCGGCCAGAACCTGTCCGAGAGCATTCTCGTCCCCTTCCCCATCGAGTCGGCCATCTCCGGCATCAAGCGGCACCAGGACCGGATGTGGTACCGGCGCACCTTCACCGTGCCCGCCGCCTGGAGCGGCCGGCGCGTCCAGCTCCACTTCGGCGCCGTGGACTGGGAGGCCACCGTCTACGTCAACCGCCAGCTGGTGGGGAGCCACCAGGGCGGCTTCGACGGCTTCAGCTTCGACATCACCCCCCAGCTCAACGGGGGCACCAACGAGATCATCGTCGGTGTCTATGATCCCACCGACGCGGGCGGACAGCCCGTGGGCAAGCAGCGCAACAACCCCGGTGGCATCTTCTACACGGCCGCCTCGGGCATCTGGCAGACGGTGTGGCTCGAGCCCACGCCGTCCGCGAGCATCACCCGCCTGGACATGACGCCGGACGTGGCGGGCTCGGCCCTGCGCCTGACGGTGCGCGGCGCGGGAATCGCCGGCCAGACGGTCGAGGCCGTGGCCTTCGATGGCACCACGCAGGTGGGCAGCGCCACGGGCGGCGTGGACGGGGAGCTCCGCATCCCCGTGCCCAACCCCAAGCTGTGGTCCCCCGACAGCCCCTTCCTCTATGACCTGCGCGTGTCGCTCAAGAGCGGCACCACCGTCGTGGACCAGGTGACGAGCTACTTCGGCATGCGCTCCGTCGGGCTCAAGCTGGTGGGCGGCGTGCTGCGTCCGGTGCTCAACGGCCAGTTCGTCTTCCAGCTCGGCACGTTGGATCAGGGCTACTGGCCGGATGGCATCTACACCGCGCCCACGGACGCGGCACTCAAGTTCGATATCCAGAAGCACAAGGATCTGGGCTTCAACCTCATCCGCAAGCACATCAAGGTCGAGCCCCAGCGCTGGTTCTACTGGACCGACAAGCTCGGCCTGCTCGTCTGGCAGGACATGCCGCTCATGGCCCTGACCGGGCCGTCCACGGCGGCCAAGGCCCAGTTCGAGCGCGAGCTGCGCGAGATGGTGGACGAGCACCGCAGCTCCCCGTCCCTCATCACCTGGGTGGTGCAGAACGAGGGCTGGGGTCAGTACGATCAGGCCCGGCTGGCGGACCTGGTGAAGGGCTGGGATTCCTCGCGGCTGGTGGACAACATGAGCGGCATCAACTGCTGTGGTGCCGTGGACGGTGGCAACGGAGACCGGCGGACTGGCACGTCTACCAGGGTCCGGGCTCCCTCGGTTCCGTCCGCCACGCGCGCGGCGGTGCTGGGTGAGTTCGGCGGCCTGGGCATGCGCGTCTCCGGCCACGAGTGGAGCCCCGGCAATGGCTTCGGGTACGGAGATCTGTACACCACGGGCGCGTCGCTCACCGCGCGCTACCTGGAGCTCATGGCGGGCCAGCGGGCGCTGCTCGACAACCCCGGGCTGAGCGCGTCCGTCTACACGGAGATCACCGACGTGGAGAACGAGGTGAACGGCCTGTACACCTACGATCGGGCGGTGCTCAAGATGGACTTCAACCAGGTTCGCGCGGCCCATCTGGATTTGATCGCCGCCTCGAAGCTGCTCAACAACAAGGGGCCGCTGCCCGTGGGCCAGTTCCGCGCCCTGCAGGTGACGACGCCGGGTTACACCAACCGCTTCGTGCGGCACATCGAGAGCCTGGGCACCACCGAGGTGGTGACCAACACCAGCTCCACCACGCTCAAGCAGGACGCGACCTTCAAGATCGTCGCCGGCACGGCCGATGCCGCCTGCTACTCGTTCGAG
Source organism: Cystobacter fuscus (assembly GCA_049060065.1). GTDB lineage: Bacteria > Myxococcota > Myxococcia > Myxococcales > Myxococcaceae > Cystobacter > Cystobacter fuscus_B. The sequence continues at coordinate 3,810,853 of JBMEQP010000002.1, read as the reverse complement.
TCGCGCAACTTCCCGGGCAGCTACCTGCGCCACTCCAACAGCCGCATCCGCCGGGACGGGCGTGACGGCTCGGCGCTCTTCGACCAGGACGCCACCTTCTGCGCGCGCAACGCGCTGGATGGCTCGGGGAACGTGTCGCTGGAGTCCAAGAACAAGCCCGGCTCCTACATGCGTCACCGCGGGGGCGAGGTCTGGGTGGACGCCCTGGAGAACACCACGGGCTTCCGTCAGGACGCGACCTGGGCCATCGCGGCGCCGTGGTGGAAGAGCAGCGCGAACGTCCCCACCAACACGTTCCAGTCCTTCCAGGTGACGACGTCGGGCTACACCAACCGCTACCTGCGTCACATCGACAGCGTGGCCAACACCGAGGTGGTGACCAGCAGCAGCACCAGCACGCTCAAGCAGGACGCGACCTTCAAGCTCGTGCCGGGCCCGGCCGAGTCGAGCTGCTACTCGTTCGAGTCGCGCAACTTCCCGGGTGAGTACCTGCGGCACTCGGCCAGCCGCGTGCGGAGGGATCGCCGCGATGGCTCGGCGCTCTTCGACCAGGACGCCACCTTCTGTGCCCAGCCGGGTCTGACCGGCTCGGGGGTGTCGTTCGAGTCCTTCAACTATCCCGGCCGCTACATCCGCCACTACGCCGCCGAGGTGTGGACGGCCTCGGGCTACGGGAGCACCTGGGATTCGGCCGGTGGCTTCAACGCCGACTCGACCTGGAACATCGTGGCCCCCTGGGCCCCCTGAGTGACGTTGCCCCGAGGGAGTCCTCGCCACACCGCGAGGGCTCCCTGGCCGCTCCGCCCCTCGCGTTCGCTGTCCCTTGGTTGACTCGGCCGCACGGCCTCCCTGTAATCCCGCGTGGGGCTCCTCGCGAGCGGAGCCCATGCCTGGAGGCGCCGGGTGTCAAGAGGGATGGCTCTGCTGACATGCATGTTGCTCGTGGGGTGTAGTAGCGCCTCCCGGAGCGTTCTCCCTGCCACTGGACTGACAAGGTACTGCGTCTACGTCCCGAGCAGCGGCTTTGAGCCGGCAGAACAAGGTGGAGCATCCGCCGCCGTGCACGCGCCGGGAGCGAGTTCGCCGACGGCTCCACGCCCCCCATCCCCACCACCGCTGAGAGGGCTTCCTGGCGGAGGCGCAGGAGATGGGGTCCCCCGCGGTATGCTCCGCCCGGTGCCGCAAAGCGGCACGACCGCCGCAGGAGCAGGCACTGGCGCTGCGGCAGGAGAAGCCCTGGTCACGGGCGGCGCGGTCGTCGCGGCCGCGGGCAGTGTTCTGCTGCTTTGCTTCACCGTCAAAGCGGTTGTGGACGGGGAGCAGACCCCCATCGACATCGCGGACAGGTTCTACGGTACACACTTCGGAGATGTTTTTGGATGGGCTCGAGGCTGGTATTCCCCAAAGGGCTCTGGGCATCCGACCAACATCGAGATGGAGATCCTCATTCACCAGGCGCCTGATGGCACGGTGTCAGTAGAGACAAGCGCGCCCACGCCCCAACCTGAGTCAGTGTCTTCTCCCCGCGCTCTTCCCAGTGGACGACCAGATGCGGAATCCGCCAGAGAAAGCAAAAAGAAACGCGGCCGTCTCTATGCAACCTACAGGAAGCGCAATGAGGCAACCAACCTTTACTACTCTGGGCGGACCAGCATGGTCGTTGATCTCAGCCTGCCTCTTGATCTACAGGCGCAGTGGGCCATCAGGTTCCGTGATATGAATCATCATGTTGACGAGAACAAAGATCCAAGCGGTGTTTCATTCGATGATGCGCAACTGGATGTATTCGACCTTGGGGCTGCCACCGACTACGATCAGAGGTATGATGACCCAGCATATTGGCGGATTCGCGGTAGAGAGCAGCAACTGATAGACTTCAGTGGAGGCGCCCGGTCCGACACGGGCAAACCCCATCGAACCGAGAACGTCGTGCGCGCCGTGGCAAAAGACAACCCGCGGGGCAGACGTTTTCACGATGCCGCCACGACTCGCTGGAGCGAACTTCACCGTTACACAGGATACTAGGACATGCGGCCAACGCATAAACCAGGTTCATTCATGAGGATTCCCCTTCCAGACGGCTCCTTCGGCTATGGAAGGGTTCTCGAATTGCATTTCGATGCCTTCTACAATTACAGGACCACCGAACCGGACGCGGACCTGGACAGGATCGCATCCAAGTCCATCCTTTTCAGGGTTATTGTCCGCTCCCCATACTCGAAGTCATGGGAACCCATCGGGTGGAGAGAGCTCGAAGAACGTCTGACTCAACCCGTTGTTCAATTCAGAATGGAAGTGGGACCGCTCCGCCGCTGTTGGATTTTCGATAGCATCGGCAATTCGAGAGAGGCGACCCCAAAAGAATGTATTGGGCTCGAGCCAGCCACTGTTTGGGAGTCGCACGGTGTCGAAAAACGTCTGCTCGATGCCTTCATGGGACGTCCCAACTCAGTACTGGAGCGCATCAAGAGGGAGCTAGAGCAATAGGGCGTGCCCTCCGCGTCCCGGCGCAGGGGCCACCCCAGCGCACAAGTCCTCCGCTCACGACGGACGGGGCGGCTACGATTGCCGCCTCACGTGAGGAGAACATCGTGGCGGACATCGCGGACGGCGAGCAGGTCGAGGTGAAGGGGTCGGGGAAGAAGCCGTACATCTTGAAGAACACCGGCGGCGTGTACTCGTGCACCTGCCCGGCCTGGCGCAACCAGTCGGCGGGCATCGAGCGCCGTACCTGCAAACACCTGCGCAAGGTGCTCGGTGACGAGGCCGAGAACACCCGGCTGGGCACCCTCGCGGCCTCGGCGCCCGTTCCCGTCAGGGAGGACGATTCGGAGGGCTCTGGCGCCAAGGCCCCTCCCCTGCTGCTCGCGCACCCGTGGGAGAACGACGTCGAGCTGACGGGCTGGTGGATGAGCGAGAAGCTCGATGGGGTGCGCGCGTACTGGGACGGCAAGCAATTCCTGTCACGCCAGGGCAACCCCTTCCTCGTGCCCGAGTGGTTCACCGCGAAGCTGCCCGACTTCCCGCTCGACGGCAAGCTGTTCGGCGGGCAGCGCAAGTTCCAACATACGGTGAGCATCGTGCGGCGGCAGGACCGCAGTGAGCCTGCCCCAGTTTAGTGGCTCTCCCGCACTTTATGTGCTTCACCGATGGCGGGCAGGCAACCTTCTCTCGTGCGGCCAGCCAAATGCCCAGGGATGCACACAAATTGAGGGAGAGCCACGAGGCCCACACCCTCCTCGAGGAGTATCTGCGCCACCGGCTCCGCCCGACTCGTGGCGCTGCTCCTCCCGCGGAAATGACATCCCGGGAGCGGAGTTTCCGGAGTCCCGCCACGAGGCAAAGAGGCCACTCCGGGTTGCTCCCGAAGGGCCTCTCCGCCCGGTACGGCTACGGACAGATGTCCGTGTCGCGCAACCGGCTGAGGTAGCCCGAGCCGCCCCCGGTCAGGGACTGGGCGTAGAAGCCGCCGCGCCAACCGCCGCCCGTGAGAGACACCCGGGCCCGGGGCGCCAACACTGTGCCCAGGAAGCTATAGCCCGTGGAGGAGATGGACGTGGCGTCCGCGAAGTTGAAGAGGACGCCCTGCTCGGTGATGCCACCGGTGAAGCGCTGGCCGAGCCGGGTGAAGGAGGCCGAGGCGCCACGAATGTTGATGACGGCCAGGGAGTTCGCGGGCGCCTCGAGGGAGAGCACCTTGGCGCTGGTGAAGGCGCTGCCGTCCACCTCGAAGACGTTCACGTTGGCCGAGGAGCCACTCAAATAAATTCCTCCCCAGGAGGGGTAGAGTGTCGTGGTGCCGTTTCGGGGAGAGCGGCGAGCTTCATGGAGAGCGTCCGCAGCTCATCCGCTCGATCGGCGAAGTTGACCGGGGTGCCCTGGGTCTGGGTGCCGCGCCTGAAGCGGACGGTGTTGTTGAAGGAGAGCTGTCCGCCATACCAGACGTCTCCCACACACTGCCGCTGGCGAGGGTCATGTTGCCGCCGGCCGTCAGCCCGTGGGCGATGTCCGTCTCCGAGAGGGCACTGCCCACCGAAAAGTCTTGAAGGGAGATGTTGCCCCCTGCGGCGACCCGACCCTCGACGTGATGCCCTTGAAGGTAGTCCTCGAGAACGAAGAGGTTGTACTGACCGAGGCGGACCTTAATGCACGGGTCGACCTCGCGGGCGCGGACTGTCGCGGAGATGCTGGTGAAGACCGTTCCGTTGCGGATGGTGATGGTGGCGGTCCCGGGCCCAATGCCCGTGATCCGTCCATCCCGCGTCACCGTGACGACGCGGCTGCTCGAACTCGAGTAGATGGAACCAAGCTCCGCTGCGGTGAGGTCCCGGGTGACGCCATCGTTGTAGTGACCGTACACACGCAGTTGCAGCATCTCGCCGGGGCCGCGCAGGAAGGCATCTCCGTTGAGGACGCTCATGGACGTCAACTTCGCCGAGGAGGCCACGGAAAGCAGGACCGGCTCCGAGGAGATCATCGTGCCGTCGAAGTCGATTCCGAAGGCGGTCAACTTGACCGTCCCCATCGCCTCCTTGGGGATCTTGAACTCGACCGAATGAAAGGGTGCATCGAAATAGACCGCCTGTCCCGCGCCGATGACGAACAATTCCTCGGGTATGAATCCCCCCCAGGCCTCGACCACGACCGTGACCGTGCCATCCGGAGACACCGATGTCCCCTCAAGCGGAGAGACGATGCGCAGTCCTCCCGGGGTGGCCCGCAGGGTCCTGGCCTGGGACTCTCCGGCCTGGGCGGCGAATGTCACCGGCTGGTCTCTGGCCGCTCTAGGAAGGAGGGGCTTGGGCATGTACGCGGCGAATGCGCCTCCATGAACGGGGCTATTGAGCAACGCCACGAGATGCGCGTAGTAGTTGTCCGAGCTGGGCACCTTGAAATGCTCGGCATCTTTGTCTTTGGGAGCCAAGAGCAGGGCCGTCGTCGCGCCTGTGGCAAGCCGCCCCTGTTGCTCGGTCTCGGTCAAGAACAGATCATGCTCTTCGGGCAGTAGCTTGCTTTTCGCACCGAAGACCATGTCCATGTCAAGGCGACCATAATTCTCGACCGAATAGAACCGCTCAAGATTGGAATACAGGGGCCGTTTCGGATCCACCATGGAGTACCCTGCGTCGCGATCCACCCCACCAAGCCCGCCCCTGCCAAGCATCACATGGGAAGGAACATGAAACTCCTGCACTCCACCCATGAACGGGCTGGTTCTCTGGAGATCGTCGATAGCCATCGGACTCGGGCCATCGATGGCCATTCCCAGTTCTCTGAGGATGTCGTTGATCTTATCCATCCGATCCGGTTCTATGCTCTTGACCGTTTCGCGCATCGACACAATGGCAGATGCCAGACGCGAGCCTCCATGAGGAGTATTGAGGGTGATCAGGCGATTGACATACTTCTCCTCGACGAAGCGACGTACCAGGAGACCACCCGCGCCGTGCGCGATGACATCCACCCGCGAGACAGCGGTCTCATGACTACGCGTCTCCTTCGAGCCACGACCCCGAGTACCATCCAGGGCGAGATTCACGGTATCAATAGGGGCGCTACGGTTCTGTGCTGAAGAAAGGCTGTTGGAATTCGTGCTTCCGTATTCAGCGCAATACAGGCTGAGAAAATTGTTCTCATTCTTCACGTAGATGTCGGCGGCCGTTCGCCAGTAGAGGCAATTTGACCAGATGTCATGAACGACCACCACGGGAGGTCTGACGATAGTGATTGCCTTGATGCCCGCGAACCCCGTCCCCGGATTGGCTGAATCCGGAGTGGGGGTGTATTCAAACGAGAGGTTCACGGGCCGTTCCCGGGACTTCATGTATTCGCCATCATTGAGCGCCAGGAAGTCCTCGGGGCTCTGATACAGGGCAAACACGTAGTACAGACCGGCAATTGCCTGGGCCTCCACCTCGACCGAGTCACTCCAACCGGCTCCCCCGATCCTGCTCAGGCCGCCTTTCTCGGTGGGCCGCAGGTTGGGGAGGAAGAACTTCATCTTTCCCGGTCCGGGAACCTGGGCCCGGAGGAGCACCCGGGTGGCGCCGTCGGCGGCCACGGCTCGAACAGTCTCACCCTTCACGGCCAACTCCGCAGGATCGCCAGTTATGGTCCCAGTCGAGTCGATCAAATCCAACTCATTCTCGATGGCATCCGGATCGACCACCTCGAGACAAGACACGGAGAGGTTGTCGATGACGACTGTGGAGTCCAGGAAGCCATCCTCCACGTCGCGGAGGTCGAACTCCAGAGTAATCTGTCCGCCGACTCCCGACAGCGGGAGGCTGGCAGTCTGGAATCCAGTGAGCCCTGAGTCTGGGAAGATCTGGACGCCCGTGGGGTACGCGGCGGGGAAGCTATCGGCCCCTGCGGGATCATCGGCGAACAGCAACTCGAAGCCCGTGCCTTGCGCATTCGTCTCTGACGCGTCGATGAAGGAAGCACTGTCGATGGAGGCGAGCTTCACCACCTGCGGGGTGGCGGCTTCCGTGATCTTCAAGGTGAACTGATCGTTGTAGGTGGTGCCCACGAACTCGGGAGATTCGGCGCTCAAGAAGTTGTAGTTGAAGAACAACCGGTTGGCGCCGTGGGGGACATTGAGCGTGAGGCGCAGGGTCACTGCGTCGTCATCAACGCCGGGGCGCGCAAAGTCGGTGCCTGGTTCGGGCAGGTGCTTGTTGCCGCCGTTGATCAAGCCCGTGCTCAGCACCACCAGCGAGCCTCCCCGGAGGGGCTTGATGATCCCGAAGCTATTCAGAACCTTCGCCGCCTCGGCATGGGGACTGGTGAGTTGGGCCGACACGACCATGCTGGGGGGAAGGTCGAGGGCGGTGGCCATGTCGGTCGCGACCGCAGCATTCGTGACTCCGACCGAGGCCACCGTGCTATCTTCCGAGGGCCGCACCAGACGGCGAGCCGTGGTGCTCGGAGCGCTGGCGCCCAGCGCGTCGTGCCCCTTTGTGGCGGAGCCGCCAGGCGGGGAAGAATCCGGGCCCGAGCACGCCGCGGTCGCCACCAGGACGACTAGCAGGAACTGATTGAGGGTCTTCATTGAATTCACTTCGGTCACTCCAACGGTTGTCGAACAAACGGGGTTTTCTGCCGGGAGTCTCGGAAACAGCCTGGCCACCCGAGAAGGTCTTCCGGATGGCTAGTCGCGCACGTACGGACTTGCCCACGCGAGGAAGCACACCTCCTCGCGTGGGAAGGTTCAGCAGTACCTGGAGTCGTCTACTTGCGCTGGGTGGACAGCAGGTAGTCCCGGTGCCACCTGCTCGGCAGGCGGGCAAGCACGTCGCCTTCGGTGCGGTCTATCGCGAGGGCCTCGTACTTGCTCTGGATCTGACCGTCTCCGACCATGAAGCCATTGGCATACACCACGGTCTGATCTGGCGCGAGGGTCAGCCTCTCGGCGTCCGCGCCCACCTTGAGGTTGTACACCTTGCCGGTATAGGCCTCGCGGGTGACCGAGACGAGCTTGCTAGGGCCCGTCCTGGTCATGACGACGTCTCCTGGCGCAAGGCCTTGGCTTGCACCATACCGCGCGCCACGACCTGGATGGGGTGCGTCTCGGTCATCAGCAGAGTGCGCTTGGCCTCATCCCGGATGCGCACCATAGGGGTAGTCTCCGAGCCCACAGCCGTATCCATGATCGTCAGCGACGAGCGGTAGGGGTTGGATACGTGGTCGCCCACCTTCAGTCCCTCAATGGCCGACGACTCACCCGCCGCAGTCTCGATCCGCGTTCCCTCCGCCAGGCAACTGTTTGTGAACGTGGTAGGCTTGAAGTTGGCCGTCGGCCGGGGCGTCAGCGGATTGTTGCTCAGCGTGATCGAGGAGCTGTAGCGGATGTTGCCCACGGCGGAGAGGATGGGCATGTCGATCTGCACGGTCAGCGCGGCCCGATCCTGGACCTGACGGCAGCCATCGTCGAAGAACAGTGCGTTGTTGCCAGTGAGATCCCAGGAGAATGTCTTCTTGTTCGCGGACACCGTGACGCTGTTCCAGAACGAAGCCATGCCGGGCTTCAGCGTGTTGCCATTGATCACATCGCAGCCGCCGCCCACGTTGGTGAGCACCAGCTCGGCGAAACCAACGTCGGCTCGATTCACACCCGCATTGAGATCAGCGCGGATCTGCGCGATGGTCTGCGTGTCGAAGACGTGCGCCGAGATGAGCTGGATCGAGCCTTTTAGCGGCACCATGATGGATTGGGGCGTCCCCGTCAGGTCGTAATCGCAGTCCTGCGTCCATGTACGGTCCAGGCAGATGGCGATGATGCCGTCACCCAACTTGTTATCGACAGGCGCATTGATCGTGAGCAGGCCGAGGATAGGCCGCGTCACCGGCTCCGATGACTCCTTCGCGCCCGTCACCTTGTAGATGTATGAGTCCGTGAACCCTGCGGCCGTCTCCTCGATCTTGTAGGATGAGACCTTGTAGCGGCGAAGCTGGGACCGGCTCAGGTCGGCGATCGTGCCGACTGCGACGTTCTTTCCTCCCCCATACTCCTCTCTGAAGTCCAGGTCGCCCAGCGAGTAGCCATTCGCATCCGTGTAGCTGGTATCGACATAGGTGTAATAGGAGCCACCCGGGAAGGTGGAGTTCGCGGATCCGACGCCATCGTTCGCCGCTGAGGTGGTCTCACCCGCGTTGGCCACGCCGATGCGGTGGATCTCCTTCACGCCCCCCCACGAGCTGAGTCTTCATCTCCTCTTGAGGCAGGAGTCCCGCGCGGTAGCCGCGTGCCAAGTGGAACTGGCGCCGCTGCTCCATGGCCTCGAACAGGTGCGGCGAATTCGCGGGCGTTTTGCCCGCGAGCTTGAGCCGCGCCAGCGCGAAGCGGTGCTGCCGCGGATCCGCCAGATTCAAGCGGATGCGCGTCTCCGGCGCGGTGAGCCCTTCAAGGTAGCGCTGGTCGGCGGTGTACAGTTCCCGCTCGACCTTCGTCAGCCGCTCCATGTCTCCAAGGCCGTGCTCGGTGTAGGCGGCCGCTGTGGATTGCAACTCCTCAGGCAGGTTCGACTTGCAGGCGGGCAGCATGGCCAGACACGCACCGCTCATGATCCCCAGAAGTTGATTCTTGACTCGCATCAAATTTTCTTCTCTTTCTTTACCTATCATCGCAAGACGCCCCAGCCGGATGGCAGGGGATACAGGTTTTTGCAAAAAAAATGCCAGCTCGCATGAAGCCTTCCTTTGGGAGCAGAGCACGGCGGACTTCAAGACAGTGGGAGGACGGAATCGGCCGACATGGGGAAGTGGAGCGGCCGAATCCGGCCATCATCGCCCCCGAGAGGGTGTCAAAGAACTTGAGCAGCACGAGCTGGCGCGACACGCGGCGGGAAGGCGAAGGGAGGAAAGCAGACCGAGAAATCCCCCGACTCCACCGCGCCGCCGCCTCTCGAAATGCCGCGACGAAGGCCCGGTATTGCTCTGCCTCTCGTCCTCCATCAGTCCTTCCAGCACGGCAGTGGCGGCCACTCGGTGCTCCTGTCCACCAGGGGCCGCTGCCCGTGGGACAGTTCCGCGCCCTGCAGGTGACGACGCCGGGCTACACCAACTGCTTCGTGCGGCACATCGAGAGCCTGGGCACCACCGAGGTGGTGACCCCCACCAGCACCAACACGCTCAAGCAGGACGCGACCTTCAAGCTCGTGCTCGGCCTGGCCGAGTCGAGCTGCTACTCGTTCGAGTCGCGCAACTTCCCGGGTGAGTACTTGCGGCACTCGGCCAGCCGCGTGCGGAGGGATCGCCGCGATGGCTCGGCGCTCTTCGACCAGGACGCCACCTTCTGCGCCCAGCCGGGTCTGTCCGGCTCGGGGGTGTCGTTCGAGTCCTTCAACTACCCCGGCCGCTACATCCGCCACTACGCCGCCGAGGTGTGGACGGCCTCGGGCTACGGAAGCACCTGGGATTCGGCCGGTGGCTTCAACGCCGACTCGACCTGGAACATCGTGGCCCCCTGGGCCCCCTGAGTGACGTTGCCCTGAGGCATCCGCCGCCGTGCCCGCGCCGGGAGCGAGTTCGCCGACGGCTCCACGCCCCCTTCCCCACCACCGCTGAGAGGGCTTCCTGGCGGAGGCGCAGGAGATGGGGTCCCCCGCGGTATGCTCCGCCCGGTGCAGCAAGGCGGCACGACCGCGGCAGGAGAAGCCCTGGCCACGGGCGGCGCGGTCGTCGCGGCCGCGGGCAGTGTTCTGCTGCTTTGCTTCACCGTCAAAGCGGTTGTGGACGGTGAGCAGACTCCCATCGACATCGCGGACAGGTTCTACGGCACACACTTCGGAGATGTTTTTGGATGGGCTCAAGGCCGGTACTCCCCAAAGGGCTCTGGGCATCCGACCAACATCGAGATGGACATCCTCATTCACCAAGCGCCTGATGGCACGGTGTCAGTAGAGACAAGCGCGCCCACGCCCCAACCTGAGTCAGAGTCCTCTCCCCGCGCTCTTTCCACTGGACAGCCAGATGCGGAATCCGCCAGAGAAAGCAAAAAGAAACGCGGCCGTCTCTATGCAACCTACAGGAAGCGCAATGAGGCAACCAACCTTTACTACTCTGGGCGGACCAGCATGGTCGTTGATCTCGGCCTGCCTCTCAGACTCCAGACACAGTGGGCCATTCAGCTCCGAGACATCAATCATCACGTTGATGAGAACAAAGATCCGAGCGGTGTTTCATTCGATGATGCGCGACTGGATGTATTCGACCTTGGGGCTGCCATCGACTACGATCAGAGGTATGATGACCCAGCATATTGGCGGATTCGCGGTAGAGAGCAACAACTGATAGACTCCAGTGGAGGCGCCCAGTCCGACACGGGCAAACCCCATCGAACCGAGAACGTCGTGCGCGCCGTGGCAAAAGACAACCCGCGGGGCAGACGGTTTCACGATGCCGCCACGATTCGCTGGAACGAACTTCACCGTTACACAGGATACTAGGACATGCGGCCAATGCGTAAACCAGGTTCATTCATGAGAATTCCCCTTCCAGACGGCTCCTTCGGTTATGGAAGAGTTCTCGAATTGCTGTTCGATGCCTTCTACAACTACAGGACCACCGAACCAGACGCGGACCTGGACAGGATCGCATCCAAACCCATCCTTTTCAGGATTGCTGTCCGCCATCCACATCCGAAGTCATGGGAGCCCATCGGGTGGAGAGAGATTGAAGAGCACCTGACTCAACCCGTTATTCAATTCCACATGGAAGTGGGACCGCTCCGCCGCTGTACGATTTTCGACAGCCTTGGCAATGAAAGAGAGGCGTCCCCCCAAGAATGTATTGGGCTCGAGCCAGCCACTGTTTGGGAATCGCACGGAGTCGAAAGACGTCTGCTTGATGCCTTCATGGGACGTCCCAACAGAGTACTAGAACACCGAATGGATTGAACCCCTAAAGATTCCGAGGGTTTAGCCTGGGGCTCGACAGAGAGGGGTCCGAGTGGGCACCTTACTTCCGCAGTGGAGCGGAGCGAGGTGACTGTGGAGATAGTGAAGTGGAGGCCGAAGCAGGAGTTGAGCGAGCAAGAGGAGCGCATCATCGAGAGGATGATGCGCTGCGGAAAGCTCTTCGCGTTCCTGCGCCGACATCGTCACGAGCTCTTCGACGAGGCCTTCCAGGAGGAGTTGGCGAGCATGTATCGCCAGACGGGGGCGGGAAAGGAGCCCCTGCCGCCGGCGCTCATGGCCATGGCCACGCTGATTCAGGGCTACCTGGGCGCTTCGGACGCCACCATGGTGGAGTTGACCGTCTTCGACCTGCGAGTGCAGATGGTGTTGGATTGCCTGGGCAAGACAGAGGCGGCGTTCTCCCAAGGAGCCTTGTTCGACTTCCGCCAGCGACTCATCCGCACGCACATGGACGGGCGCCTGCTGGAGAGAAGCGTCGAGGTGGCCATGAGCCAGCGGGACTTCGGATGGCGAGCGTTGAAGTCCTCGCTGCGCGTGGCCATCGACTCCCGGCCGATAGAGGGGGCGGGGCGCGTCGAGGACACGTTCAACCTCCTGGGCCACGCCGCGCGAAAGTGGTGGCCTGCACCGCGAGTTTGCTGCACTGGCCCAAGGAGAGGGTGTGTCGAGAGGCGGGCATCCCCCTGCTGTTGGAGTCGAGCGTGAAGAAGGCGCTGGACGTGGACTGGAACGAAGCCGAGCAGAAGAAACGGGCGTTGAGCGTCCTGCTGCGGCAACTGGATTGTCTGATGAAGTGGCTCAGGAGGGAGCTCCCCGAGTCACTCAAGCGGCAGCCGCTGCGTGGGCACATTCAAACGCTCGAGCAACTGCGAAGGCAGGACTTGGAGCCCGACCCGGACGGAGGAGGGATACGCATCCGCCAGGCGGTAGCACCTGACAGGCGCGTGTCGGTGGAAGACAGCGAAATGCGTCACGGGCGCAAGAGCCAGAGCAAGCGCTTCAATGGATTCAAGCAGCACATCGCCACGGAGGTGGAGATGGACCTGATAGTGGCCTGCACCGTCACTCCAGCCAACCGACCCGAGGCGGAGGCGACTCCGGCGCTCCAGAAAGACATGAAGCAGCAGGGAATGGGTGTGAGCGAGTTGTATATCGACCGGGGGTATATCAACAGCCCGATGGTGGGCGCTGTCCAGGAGCAGAGAGGCGAAGTGCTCTGCAAGCCCTGGGCAGCGCGAAACGGGGACATGCTGCCCAAGTCCGCATTCAAGCTGGATATGCGCAGTCGCACCATCGCATGCCCGGGAGGCCAGGAGTTGCCCTTCGAGCTAGAGACTGTCGTTGAATTCGACGCGAGGGGGTGCGACCCTGCCCCCTGCGAACCGAATGTACGAAGGCAGAGGCCGGACGCGGTCGGATGGTCCGCATCGCCAAGGATGAGGCGCTCCAGCAGCGCTTGCGCAAGCTGGTGAAGTCGCCGACGGGGAGAGCGCGGCTGAGAAAGCGAGTGAAGGTGGAACACCGGCTGGCGCATTTGTCACGCCGACAAGGACGCCGAGCCCGCTACCGCGGTGTGCGCAAGAACATCTTCGACCTGCGCCGTGCCGCCATCCTCCAGAATATCGAATCCTGGCAGCGGCACCTCGAGTCGGCTCCCACTCGCGCCCAACGTGCTCCGGTATCATCAAACCATTCGGTGTTCTAGAGCGCATCAAGAGGGAGCTGGAGCAGTAGAGTGTGCGCGAGAAATCCCCCGCCCTTGCGAGACTGAGTGTCGGCGTCCGCGGGCGTGGACCGTGGACACGTTCTCGCGGTACGCGCTAGTAACCCCGCCAACATGACCCTCGAGAAACGGCGGGAGTGGGCCCGAGCCTTCATCGGCGCCAGGCACCACGGGTTCAGCAGGTTGGAGCTCATCCTCTTTTCCCTCGCGTGTGCGTGGAAGACTGGGAGCACGGCGCCCTTCGTTGTGGTCTTGCGAGTGGTGCTACGGGTCGAGCCCAATCGGGAGCGGAAGATGTGGCCGGTGTGGCACATGCCCGCCATGTGGCCTCCGCGTGCGCTGGGGGCTCTCGCCGTGAGCATCGCCCTGTGGGGTGTGCTCGCGCTGTACCCCGAGCCCATCCGCGTCGATCCCCCCCCAGAGTGGCCCATGCCCGAGCACATCACCACCGATTGGCTGACGCGTGACGGCGGCGCCATCGCCGTGCCCATGCCCCCGAAGCGCCTGGAACGGCAGCAGGCCCCTCCGTGCTTGCCACCTCCGGGCGGACAGGTGGAGATCAACGGCGGGTGCTGGTTCGAGATGGTGGGTAGGCCTCCGTGCGGCCAGCTCTACGAGCATGCCGGGAAGTGCTACGTCCCCGTGCGCGAGACACCCAGGCCGCCAACGTCGGTTGACCCGTAGCTTCCAGGGCTTCAATGCCATAGGGCGCAGAGGCCGATGGAGCGAGCACGAGCGCTCCCCCGACTCCCACGAGGACACTCCGCACCCGCCCCCGTCGATTCATTCGCTCCATCCGTGCACCGTCCGGGCCGCTTTTCCTTTTATTCCATGTAAAAATGGTTTAGTTGGACTTAACCTCCAAATCAGGAGGCCTTGACTTCCAAGGAGGAAGCCTACATGAACTCGCGGCTCTTGAATGGCCTGGTCGCGGCCGTGGTCGTGGCGTCCGCGCCCGGTGCCCTCGCGCTCACCCCGACGGAGAAGAACCTAGCGTTCGACTCCTACAACAACGCCTTCTATGTCGCGAACGGCGGCAACGGCTACTACGCGCTCGACACGACCCGTGCCAGGCCGACCCGGTTCGACTTCTGGCGGGTCTGCGAGCAGATCGAGGCGGCCGAGGACGCCTATGATCGGACGCGCAATCCGGCCCACCGGGATCTGGTGTTCAGCCTGCTCAACGGACTGAACAACGTGGTCAGCGGCACCACGGACTTCGCGTCGTGGAACGAGTACAACGATGACGTCATGTGGGCGGTCATCGCCCTGACGCGTGGCTACGAGATCACCGGCCACCGCCCGTTCCTGGATCAGGCGCAATGGCAGTTCAACAAGATCTGGGACCGGGCCTGGGACAGCCAGCTGGGCGGAGGTCTGTGGTGGCGCACGGACAAGCAGACCAAGAACGCGTGCGTGAATGGTCCGGCCACCATCGCGGCGATGCTGCTCGCGCGCAACACGGTGAACACCGGCTACCGGGCGCAGGCGGACCAGATCTACAACTGGCTGCGCGCCACGCTGGTCAACCCCTCGACCGGCCGGTGGCCGACCACATCCAGGCCAACGGCACCAAGGTGTGGTGGGCCTTCACCTACAACCAGGGCACCTTCGCGGGAGCGTCGACGCTGCTCTACCAGGCCACGGGCAACACGAGCTACCGCGACGTGGGCGGGCTGGCGGTGAACTGGACCCGCCGCAACCTCACGGGCCAGCACCTCGCCGACATCCTCAATGACGAGTACGACGCCAACGGCGGCAGCGGCGACACCGCCGGGTTCAAGGGCATCTTCGTGCGGTGGGCCGGCAAGTGGGCCGGCGCGGCCAATGACGCGTCCATCAAGAGCTGGCTGGCCAACAACTCCAACACCGCGTGGTCGTACCGGAACTCGTCCGGCGTGATGTGGGGCCAGTGGTGGCGGCGCACCCCGGACAACTACGTCACGTCCTGGGAGTCGAGCCCCGGTCTCGCCGTGTCCCAGACGCCGTACTGAGCGCGGCCTGCTCGGCGTGGGGGCGCCACCGCCGACGTGGCGCCCTCCTGGCCGACGCTCTGTTACCCCGGCCCCCCCCCGACAAGGCTCCTGTCCTTCCTCTACGCCGGCTGGTGTATAGGGACACGCACCGCGAGAGTGATGGCGGTGTTTGACATGGAGGCATTGAATGGGCTCGAAGAGATTCGGACGAAGGACGGTCCTCGGCGCTGGCGTGGGTGCGTTGCTGGTGCCGACGATCGTCGAGAAGGCCGTGGCCGCGCCAGCGGCTGGCAAGGGAGCGGGAACGACGATGGAAGATGGAATCTGGCTGAACGAGCCGAAGGTCTGGAAGCGAGCCGATGGCGTCCTCGAGGTGACGACGGACAAGTCGACCGACTTCTGGCGTGAGACCCACTATGGCTTCACGCGCGACTCCGGCCATTTCCTGGGTGTGCGCACGGGCGCCAGCTTCACGGCGCAGCTTCGCGTCGAGGCGGCCTATGAGCAGTTGTATGACCAGGCCGGCATCATGGTGCGTGTCGACAATCGGCGCTGGGTCAAGGCGGGCATCGAGCTGTCCGATGGACGGGCGATGCTCAGCAGCGTGCTGACGAACGGCAAGTCGGATTGGGCGACGGGGCCCTATGAACACGACTCCCGCTCGTTCTGGATGCGCGCGACGGTGGCCAAGGGGGTGCTGCGGTTGCAGGTGTCGGCCGATGGCAAGACGTGGCCGTTGGTCCGGCTCGCACCCTTCCCGGAGGCTGCGTCCTATCAGGTGGGCCCGATGTGCTGTACGCCGGAGCGGGCCGGGCTGAGCGTGCGTTTCTCGGAGTTCCGCCTCACGCCTCCGCTCGGCAAGGATCTGCACGACCTGACCTGAGCCAAGGGCCGTCCACGCCCCCTCCCCGGTGCGGCCCGCCATCCACGGCGGCTCCCTCTTCCGAGGGGGAGTCCTCGCGAGCGAGGCCCCCCCTGCTCCCATCGACTGCTACGGCTACCCTCCCTCGACCTCCACGAGGTTATCGTAGAACGTCGCCCCGCCGCCCATATCGGTCACCGCCTGCGAAGTCGTGTGGTTCACGTTCCGCCCATCAGGTGTGAGCGAGCTCAACCAGAGCGCCGGAGCGACGACCACCCCCGGTCGCGCCCTCTCCGTCACGACGGCCTCGGCCAGGAACGCGCCGCGATCGTTCCGGATACGTACCCTCTGGCCGCTGATGATCGAGCGCGCCGCCGCGTCGGTGGGGTGGATCTCCAGGTGCGGGCCCTTCTCGAAGCGCGTCAGCACATTGTTGAACGTGCTGTTCAAGAAGTAATGACCGGGCGGAGAGATCAGCGCCAGCGGATAGCGTGCAAAGAGCTCAGGGCTCGACGCGCTGCTCTCCCGTGGGGGAGTCCATGCCGGCAGCGGGTCATGGCCGTCGCGGGCCATCCTCTCGGAGAAGAACTCGCACTTGCCGGAGGGCGTCGAGAAGCCTCCTTCGGCGTACGGCGCGAACGGCGTCGGAACATTCAGGCGCACCGCTCCCTCGGCTTGAACGCGCTCAAGTGTGATCCCCGCGAGCCATGGGTGCTCGCTCTGCAGCGCCTGCCGCGCCATGGACTCGTCACTGTCCTGGAAGCACGGATCGCTGAAGCCCATGTGCGTCGCGAGCCTCCGGAAGAGTTCCGTATTCGGAACGGCCTCGCCGAGCGGCGCGATTGCCGCCGCGTTCCACATGACATACAGGTGGCCGTACCCGAGGTGCATATCCACGTGCTCGAGCTGCGTGGTCGCCGGGAGGAGGAGATCCGCGAAGTTGGCCGTGTCTGTGTGGAACTGCTCGTGAACGACCGTGAAGAGATCCTCGCGCCGGAGCCCGGCCTTGACGCGCTCCAGGTCGGGAGCCACGTTGGCTGGATTCGAATTGTAGACAAACAGGGCCTTGACGGGTGGGTCGGAGACCTCCGTGAGGATCCGCCCGAGCTCGACCATGTTGAGAGTGCGGGTGCCGGGCGGGATCAGCTCAAAACGCTGCAACGCGGCATGATTGACCGGGAAGGTTTCGAAGGTCCATAGCTGGAGACCGCCAGAGGCGGAGCGCCATGCACCGGTCACCGCTGGCAAGCACGAGATGGCGCGCGCCGCCATCCCTCCGCCAGTGTGGCGCTGCATCCCGAAATTCATGCGGATGGCCGCGGGCTTGCTCGTCGCGTATTCAACCGCGAGGGCCTCGACCGAGGCCGCTGGGATCCCACAGATGGCCGCCACACGCTCAGGCGGGTACTCGGCGGCGCGCTCTGCCAGCTCGTTCCGGCCCACGCAGTATCGGTCCATATAATACTCGTCGCCCAGGCCGTCACGGAAGATGACGTGCATCATCCCGAGCGCCAGCGCCGCGTCAGTCCCGGCAGCAGCGCGATATGCTCATCGCACTGCTCCGCGGTCCGCGTCTTCCGTGGATCGATCGCTATCACCCTCGCTCCTCTCTTGCGCGCCGCGGTGACGAACGGCCAGAGGTGGGGGTTCGAGGTCAGCGTGTTGGTGCCCCATAGGAGGATCGTGCGCGCTCCTTCGAAGCACTCTGTATCCATGCCCATGGAACTACCCACGCTGTAGGCCATACCGGCCACGCCGGCGGAGCCGCAGATGGTGCGATCGAGGAGCGAGGCGCCGAGCTTGTGGAAGAACCGTCGATCCATCGAACTGTTGTGCAGGAGCCCGAGCGTGCCGCTGAACGAGTACGGCAGGATGGCCTGCGCTCCCCACTCCGCGATGATCCCCTTGAACCGGCGCGCGATCTCGTCGAGCGCCTCCTTCCAGGAGATCGGCTCGAAGCGCCCCTCGCCTTTCGCGCCCACGCGGCGCATCGGGTGGAGCACGCGGCCGGCATGATAGGTACGCTCCAGGTACCGAGAGACCTTCGCGCAGAGGAAGCCCCGAGTCGTCGGATGGTCGGGATTGCCTCGGACCTCGACAGCGCGGCCAGCTCTGACCGTGGTCAGAATGGAACAGGTGTCCGGGCAGTTGTGCGGGCACACGCTCCGCACGACTGTCGCTCCTGGGTCTTCGGTGATTGTGACGCTCATCCGGAACAATCTACCACACCGTCGTGCGGCACGTTCTCGACAACCACGTCGCCGCCGACAGGTATACGGCGGACGTTTCCGTAGGCCGGGTGATTATCGTTGACCCGCCGGGCTCGGCGGTGGACGCACTCAAGGGACACCGGCACCTGCGCGGCGCGAAGCGCACCGTCACCTTTACCCGCTCCCCTGGCAGATAATCCCCCTCGGAATGACGTAGAGACTCAGACCGTCTTCCCCGAGTGCCCAATGCGCGAGGCGTCCCATCGGCTGAAACTCCACCGCCCCCACAGCGACGCGAGAGTCAAAAACAAACGCTGTCGGCTCGTCCGCGCTCGCGCACACTTCCGGTGCTACCTCCGGGGACCCTGCCGACAAGTCAAAACGCGCCGTCGCGGCGCAGCGGGGCACCCATCGAGAGAGGGAGGCGTGCGGTCATTGGAGAACAACCTCGCCACCCGCGCCTTCGCACCCGACCGCGTCCAGGTCCTCCATCTTCTCTCCTCGCAGATGGCCATCTCCCTGGAGAACAACCTCCTGTTCGAGGAGCGCCTCCGCGCCGAGGTGCCGTCCGCTTTTTCGCCGAGTCCTCCATGGCCCTGGCCGAGTCCCTCGACTACGAGGAGACCCTGGCCCGCTGCGCTGGACGGAGATGGACGTCCGGCCCCTGCTGCCTCCCTGGGGAAGCCACTGCTCCACCCCTCGGCTCCAGCCCTCTCCCTCAACACCGCCCCCATCCCTCCTATACGCGCTTGCCTTCCACTTGAATAGGCCCCTATCCATGTTATATAGGTCCCTATCCAAAAGACCACGAAGACAGGGAGCTGTCCATGACATCCATTCAACTCGTCCGGGATTACCCGCATCCGCCGTCGAAGGTCTGGCGTGCCTTGACCGACCCGGCGCTCATGGCGCGCTGGCTGGTGGCGGCGAAGCCGGAGGGATTCACGACCCACGTGGGCACGCGGTTCAAGTTCGTCGGCAAGCCGAAGCCCGGTTGGAGCGGGATTGTCGAATGCGAGCTGCTCGAGGCCCGTGAGCCCTCAAGCCTGCGGTATTCGTGGCTCGCCGACGGCGGAGAGGTGATGCAGCTCAGCTATCACCTCGAACCCCACGAGGGCGGGACGCGTTTGCGTTTCGAGCAGTCAGGCTTCAAGGGGTTGGTGGGGGTCCTGCTCGCGAAGCTGGTGATGGCGCCCATTCGCAAGCAGATGTTCGGACCGCGAATGCTCGCGGTGCTCGATGACCTCAGCGGGACGATGCCGATGGGCTCCCCGCTTCAGGGGGACGGGCTTTCGGGTCCTGGGAACCGCCGCTGAAGTCAGCGTTCACACGCCGTCAATCAGCAGGTGGTCCTTCTCGAGGTTGTCGACCATGCGTCGCAAGAGGGACAGCAGCTGCGCTTCTCTTCCGGGCTGAAGCCGGCCGTCGCCTCTTGCTCTCCTTGAATCAGCTCCGCCTTGGCCTTTGGCACCCGAAGGAGAGAGCTGCGTGTGAGCGAGATCAGGCTTCCGCGCGCGTCCCGCGGGTTGGGCTGGCGCTGGATCACGCCATCGCGCTCCATGCGCGCCAGCATCTCCGCCATCGTGGGCTGCTCCACTCGGGCCCACCTCGCGAGTTCCTTCTGCGACATCGCTCCGCCGTTCCCGAGCGCGTGTAAGACGGGCATCTGGCTCATCCCAAAGCCGAGTGGGCGCAGGCGTCCCTCCTGCAGCCGCAGGATCGACCTCGAGGCGCGATTGATCCAGAAAGAGGCCGATGATTCCGGGTCCCAGGCGTCCGGTGGTTTTTCCGATGGCATAGACCCCTACTCTAATTTACATAGCCCCCTATCAAAACAGGAAAGCGAGTATTCGTTGTGCGAGAAGTAATGCTTCGCATCCCAGCGCTTGTCGGTGATGGGCTCGATCGACACCCCATTGCACTGGAATGGGGACGTGCTCGTCAGCACGCCACGAAACCAATCCAGGAACTCCTTCCCGGAAAGCCGCTTGACGACCGTTCTTGCCTGCTTGTACTCGTACTGAGGAATGTCCTCGATGTCTTCCGAGCGGCACAAATCGATCCGGCAAAAACCCGGAGTCCATCCTCCTGATTTGGTCCCCCAAGGCGATCCCCACCTCCTCGTTAGGAGTGGGTTCGACTCAAGGCGGCGGGCAACCTCTAGCGGAGGTGGCGGGAATCGAACCCGCGCCGGGCGGTGCGAAACTCTAGCAGATTCGCGCCCTTACCTCGTAACCGTCCGGAATGCTTGGAGTCGATATCCCGCCGCGTCCCACCCTGTCCCGCCCCGTTCCAGGTCATTCCGCATGTTCATGCGACATACGCGCGACATGGCGAGGGTGTGCTGCCCACCGTTGGGCTGTTCAGAACTGAGTGGCTTGCCGCGCCCTTGGCCGTTCTGAATGTGCAGCTCGCTCCCAGTGCCCTTCCTTGCCGGAATTCTACCCACAGCACCCGCATACCCGGCCCGCGCACCTCAAGCGGAGCCCTCGGCCGTTGGGGCATGCTTTGACGCGCCAGGCATTGAAGGAATTGCGTGAGCAGTACCGGGCTTTCGTCGCGGCGATCCGAGAGGCGGCCGCGCGGTGGAAGCTGGGAGACTTCTCAGCCCCCTTTCCTCTTTTCTCCTTCCCGCCTCGGGTTGTGCCGGGCCGCGTTGCTCGAATTCTTTGACACCCTCTCGTGCCTCTCGGGGCCAACACGCACCTTCACGCGAACGACAGGCAGGGGCTGGAGCGGCTGTGCCGCTATGGAGCACGTGGATCGTTGGCGCTGGTGCGTTTGTCACGAGCGGAGGACGGCCTTAGTACTACAGTTGGACGTGAATTCTGGGGGCTTTGCGACGATAGTGGCAGAGTTTGGCGACGGCCTGATGGTGGCGCCGCCAGCGGCTCCACCGCAGGATGAAGTCCAACGTGGGTCGTACCACCCACCGGGCGAGTTTCCACAACAGACGTCTCACTTCCTGAAGACTGAAGCGGATGAGGACAGGCCTCGCCGCCGTCGAAACGCGCCCATGCGACTTCTTCGGTGCGGCGGGCCCAGACGTTTTGGGACTTTTGTCTCCTCCTCGGGTTCATTGGCCGTGACGCGCGCGGCGGCCAGGAATGCATGGGCCACCGGCACAACGTCATGTGGCGGTACCACCCTCGCCACCGCCTCACTTCATAGTCGTCCAGTCCCACCTCCCCCTTGGCCGACTCGAAACATTCCTCTACCGGCCAGCGTTTACCAGCCGCTTCCACCAGGGCCGCCAGCGACGTCGTGGCCGGTGCATGCACCGGTAGAAGGCCACGTCGGAATCCTCCGACAGGCCGCGGCGGAAGAGAAACCATCGCGCTTGGTTCCTCGCCGGAGAATTGAGCTGGACTCGCGCCCAGTCATACAGCCGCGGTCCCTTGGCTCCGGCTCCCGCCGACAGCCGCGTCCATTCGGGTGTCTTCACCTCCTTCAATACCTCGCCCGCCGTCACGTGAGCCTCCCCGTGCCAGGCGTAGGTATTGGAGGCCACCACCAGCACATACGGTTGCGACTGGCTCTCCAGAAACCGTCGCAACTCTCCATCCCGGCCATACACCTCATCTCCCACCACCCACTTCGGTCGGAGTCCAGTGTCCAGCGCCCGCTGGAGCATGACTCGCGCCAGCTCAGGCTTGGTCTGGAATCCCACTCCCGGGGAATTCCTGCCGGCGACCGCGCTCCGGCTCCTCAAGCCATTCCTTGGGGAGGTACAGCTCACGGTCCACCAGCGTGTGTCCCTTATCGGTGACATAGGCCAGGAAGACGCCTATCTGGCAATTCTCCACCCGGCCCGCCGTGCCGCTGTACTGCCGTGCGACTCCCGCGGACTTGTCCCCCTTCTTCAAGAAGCCGGTCTCATCCACGGCCAATATTCCCCCTCTCCCAGCCGCTCTCGGGCATACGACAACACGTCGTCCCGGAGCGCGTCTTCGTCCCACTGGGCCCCATTGAGCAGGTGTTGAAAAGCGTAGGGCGTCTCCCGGCCCACCTCCTCACTCAAGCCCCAGGAGTTCTTGCGCTCGACTCGTGCCAGCAATCCTTGCAACAGCGACTCCGCCGAGGTGCGTGTCTCCGGACGCGCGAAGTGGGGCTGGACCCACGCCTGTACGCGGCGCCACTCCTCTTCCCATTTCCTGACGAAAACCGTTTCGTTGTGGTCCGAGACGACAGCGCGGCTCGACATGGCGGCCCCCAGGTGAAGGTGACTTCTCCCATGGGTTATAACCACGCCACCTCCGGCGTCACCCTTGCCTTCGTTTCGCTTTCTCTCCTGGCTCCCCACCAGACAAGTGGGGCCCTCCACCCCACCTCCGCAGTTGCGTTGCGCTGGGGCCGTATTATCTCAGAGGAGAGGAGGTCCGAGTCATGGGTTCACGCCAAACGGAGGACGGCAGCTTGTTACGGCAGCAGGGGGAGGGCCATTCCTCTGTCCACTTAAAAATGTCCAACTGTAGTATTAGGGCTGTGCCTTGACCGGCATCCGAAAGGGCGCGCCGAGCCGGTTGAAGGCGTTCATCGCGGCGATCGCGATCGTGAGATCGACGAGATCCTTCGGCTCGAACGCAGCGGCTGCCGCGGCATAGGCTTCGTCGGAGGCATGAGTTTCGCTGACTCGCGTCACTTCTTCCGCCCATGCGAGCGCCGCGCGATACTGCGGTGGGAACAAGTGCGGCACTTCAGCCCAAACCGGTACGAGCGCCACCTTGTCCACTGGCATGGTCTTGAGCAGGTCGCGCGTGTGCAGATCGATGCAATGCGCGCAGCCGTTAATCTGGGACACCCGCAGGAACACCAGATGGATCATTTCCTCCGGCAGGTTGGTGCCGGTGGCGACATAATGATGCACACCGAACAGCGCCTGCGCTCCTTTCGGCGCCACTTCGTGCCAGACCAGCCTCTTGATCTCGTTCATGCCTGCTTCCTTTGTCAGCGGCGTCCAAGCGACGCTCGCTGCATTGACGAAGCGGGCCGTCCGTTGTGTGACACGCCGTGGAAAATTTTCGATCAGCGTGCGATCGTGTCACAATGTGGCGGGCTGGCTCGCCACATCAGCAAATCCAAAGAGGAGCCGTGAGTGACGAGGAGCGAGAGCGAGAAGGTGGCGAGCCAAGCGCCGCAGCAGACCCCGCGCCTTTCGGACTTTCAACGAGAACGTAAGCGGCTGGTACGCCTAGCGTACCGTATGCTCGGGTCGTTCAGCGAAGCCGAGGATGTCGTGCAGGATGCCCGGCTCAAATGGGAGCAAGTCGAAGGCGGCGTCGATGCCCCGGCGGCCTATCTGACGCGCATCGTCACGCGCCTGTGCCTCGATCAGCTAAAATCGGCACGCGCGCGCCGGGAAACTTATGTCGGGCCGTGGCTACCGGACCCGCTGATGGGCTCGACTGACCCCGATGAGGCCATCGCCGACGACATCACGGTCACGCTGATGCTCGCGATGGAGCGCTTGTCGCCGCTGGAACGGGCGGCGTTCCTGCTCCACGACGTGTTCGACGTTGCACTGAATGACGTCGCCGTGACGCTCAGCCGGGAGCCTGCGGCGGTTCGCCAGTTGGCTTCGCGCGCGCGCAAGCATGTGCAGGCCGCCCGGCCGCGCTTTAGCGTCGAAGCGGCAGAGGCGAACCGCATGACGCAAGCCTTCTTCGTTGCCGCGCGCGACGGTGACATCGCAGCGCTCGCCTCGCTGTTGGCGAATGAGGTCGAGATCCACACCGATGGCGGAGGTAAGGTCTTGGCCTTCCGCAACATCATCCGCGGTCTCGATCGTGCGCTGCGCCTGTTCGCCGGGCTTCGGCGCAAGAACGCGACGTCGCCCACATTGCTGCATACCTCCGTCATTGATGGCTTGCCGGGCTACATCAGTATCGACCGCGGTGTCGTGCAGACAACCGCGCTCGATATTCGTGACGGAAGGATCGCGGCGATCTACATCGTCCGGAACCCCGATAAGCTAAGGCATCTGGGGAAGCCGATCCAAGAGCATCCATTGGCCTGAAATCTGCGCGAGACTGACGATCGAACTCACCGGCGGCAGGGCAATGTCGGGAGGTCACAGGCCAGGAGGCCCCTGTCCTTCGTCTCCAGGGCCTGCGCCACCAGCGCCCCCACCTCCTTCCTCTCCCCCGCGGGGACGGGGCCAGCGCGGGCAGATCGGCCTCGGCCACCTGGGCCAGGGGCGTGGGCGACAGCGGGTCGGCCAGGGCCGGGGTGGAGAGGGAGAGCAGCGAGAGGACGGCGAGGGTGGACAGCTTGAGGCGTACGGATTTGGTCCAAATTTGGTCCGACAAGAACCGATTTGGTCCCCCAAGATGCTCCACGCCTCCTCGTTAGGGGTGGGTTCGACTCAAGGCGGCGGGCAACCTCAATTGGAAGCGGCGGGAATCGAAACCGCCGCCTCAGGTGCTGAAGCGCACCGCCGGATGGGCTCAGGGGGCGGAGGTATAGCTGGCGGTGAGCGTCACACCCGAGAAGGAGGAATACGGGTTGAGCATCACGAACCAACCGCCAGCCTTCGTTTGCAGGGGATTCTCGGTGTTGCCAGACCCACCGCAGGTCTCGTTGTTGCCGGAGGCGTACGGGCGGCAGTCATAGGCGGAGGACGTGGGAAGCTCGCCGTAGCGCACATACAGGTCGGCATCGCCGGAACCACCAGAGACACGCACGCCGAGGAGCGTCGCCCCCAGTGGGGACGTCGATCCGGTAGTACAGCGGCTGCCCCTTCTGCGCGGCCAGATTGGACACGGGCACCCCGTTCTGGAGCAGGCCTCCCTCGAAGACGGAGACCTGCTGGGACAAGCCGTGGCGGGCCCCCTTGTCGTCGGTGACGGTCAGGGTGACGGTGTAGCTGCCCGGGGTGGCGTAGGTATGGCTCGGATGGGTGGTGGTGCTGCCGCCGCCATCACCGAAGCTCCACGCGCGCGTGGCAATGGTGCCGTCGGCATCGGTGGAGGCATCCGTGAAATTCACCGTCATCCGGTTGGCGCTGTAGCTGAAGAGCGCGACGGGC
Organism: Cystobacter fuscus; assembly: GCA_049060065.1. Classification (GTDB taxonomy): domain Bacteria; phylum Myxococcota; class Myxococcia; order Myxococcales; family Myxococcaceae; genus Cystobacter; species Cystobacter fuscus_B. The sequence continues at coordinate 3,785,635 of JBMEQP010000002.1, read as the reverse complement.
GCGGCGTTGCTGCTGTCCCCGACCTCGAAGCGCACGGCCTGGGGGGTCCCCGGCTTGCCGTCGGCGTCCGTCCCCTGCACGTAGAGGGTGTGCACTCCCGCGCGCAGGCCGGTCGTGGGGATGCTTCCGGTGACGGTTTCCACCGATGCGTTGAACGTTCCATCGGCCGCGGAGAGCGTGATCGGCGTCGCCCCCGTGACCCAGGGAGGCAGATCCAGGTAGGCGCGGGCCGAGGCGATCGTGTGCACCGGCTCGGTGCCATTGCTCTGGTTGAAGCGGCGATCATCAATGGTGGCGGTGACGGGCAGCGGTGTGCCGGGCGCGACGACCGACAGTCCCGTGCTCACGGAAGTGGTGTCCGGCCCGGAGGGATACCGGTACGGCGCGTACAGGTTGCGCGCGGCATAGCGCAGCGCGGCGAGGTTCTTCGGGAACGTGCTGGACTCGAAGTTGGCGCAGTCCTCGAAGAAGGCAACCCCGAGCTCGATCGTGTACGCCGGCACGCCGAGCAGACCATAGAAGTTGTCGTCCGTGGCCCCCGTGGTGGGGTACAGCCCGACCGATTGCTGGGGCTTGTATCCGTTGAAGCCGGCGAGCCGGCGGCCGAGCGTCTGCAACGCGGTGGCGTTGGGTGCCTTCGTGCTCGTATCGCCCCAGGGCCACAGCACGAGCTGCGAGTAGCTGTGGATGTCGAAGAACAGGCCTTGGTAATCATCCGGAGCCGCGGAACTGGCCGCGTCTCCGCGGCGATCCGGGAACACGCCTCCGCTATAGACTCCGTTGCTACCGGCCACGCCAGCGACGTACTTGACGACGTTCTGCGTTTCCGGCTCGGAACCGGCCGTGGGCCCGCGATAGGTCTCATCGCAGGGGGACGTGCTGGCCCCCCCGGATACGCTGTTCCAGTGGAACGGGAAGTTGCGGTTGAGATCGACGCCGAAGCGGGAACTGCTGCAGGTGCCGTTGGTGTTGTTGGTGTTCTTGCGCCACGACGCGCCCGCCTCGGCGCGCTTGCGGCCGTCCGGGTTGGCCTGCAACACGAAGTGGAAGCGGAAGTTGTCGAGCAGCCAGGTCGCCTCGGCGTCGCTTCCGTAGCCAGAAACGAGCCATTCCGCGAAACGGGTCATGGTCTCGGCGGTCGTGTACTCGCGGGCATGGATGGCGCTGAGCACGACCATGTTCGCCTTGTCGGGCACGGTGGCGTTGGTCGCGGCATTGGTCAGCCGCAGCACTCTCATCGAATAGCCCGCCTGCGCGTTCCTGCTTCGCTCCCAGCTCGGGCCTATCTCCACCACCGAGGCCGGTTCGGTGCTTGCTGCACCAGCGAATCCATGGTGCCGTAGGTTTCCTCCACCGTGCGGTAGCAGGAGTAGCCGGGAACGCTCCTCAGGCTGTTGTACTGCGTCAGGGCCGTCTGGAGTCGCTGCAGACGCTCGGTGCCCACCTTGTCGATCTCCACCCGCAGGCCGGCGCGGCGCAGTGCATCGAGTTCCTCGGGCAGCGCCTCGGTTTGCACCGTCTTCTTGATGCGGTCGACAATCAGGTGCTGAAAGCGCGGAGCAATGGAACGAACCTGCGCTTCCTGGTCGTAGTGGGCCGTGACGAAAACGGGAAGCGGCTCGGCCGCGAACACGGCGGAGGACCCCCCGCGGCCGTCAGCAGAAACGCCAGCACCGTGGATCGGTTTCTCATATTTTTGGATCTCCTGAAGAGAAAGTGGAACCTGACAGATCCGCCTGGTGGAAAAACAGCGTTCCATGGATTATATCAATAATCCATGAAATCCGAAAAAGTTACCGGTGGACTGAATCGCGGCACCTGGGGGCCCCGGCTGCTCTCGTGGTCCTGGCTCGCGAGCCTCCTGTGCCTCACCCTTCTGCCCGGGCGGGCCGGAGCCGTGAGCACGGTCATGACGGCCTGGTCGGGCTCCGACGGCGTCTTCAACACCATCAGCCTGGATGGGAAGACCGTCTACCAGGGCCAGAACCTCGGCGGCGGCAACTACACGGGGTTGATGTACTTCAAGCGGCCCGCGGGCGTGAACTTCACCCCCGGCGCCACGCTGTACATGGAAGTCGACTTCAAGGACATCGGCGGCTCGGGCAACTTCGGCACCCAGTACAACGCCGTGGGCAATGACTTCCAGTTCGCGGGCTTCACCGTCGGCAACAGCGTGCTGGGCTCCGGCGCCTACAAGACGGCCATCTTCCGTCTGGACAATGCCAACCTGCACTACGGCGAGAACGGTGGCACGGATCTGCGCCTCACCCAGCCCGGCCCCCTGCAATTGCATATCGTCCAGGTGCGCGTGAGCGATCAGCCCACCCCGCTCTATCAACAACTGACGGCCTTCCTCGGGCCCTACACCGGGCCCACGTATGCCGGGGGCACGCCGGTGGACGCCACCACGCTCAAGGGCAAGCTCCTGTGCGGCTACCAGGGCTGGTTCCGCACCCCGGGCGACGACGACAACACCGGCTGGCAGCACTACATCCCCGACTGGGGCGGCGTCATGAGCCCCTCGAAGATCGCCGTGGACTACTGGCCCGACATGACCGAGTACACCCCGGCCGAACGTCACGTCGCCACCGGCTTCACCAACCCCGATGGCACGGCCGCCACCCTGTTCAGCGCCAACAACGCCCGCACCGTGCTGCGCCACTTCCAGTGGATGGAGGCCCACGGCATCGACGGCGTGGCCGTGCAGCGCTTCCTCCCCGGCGCGAGCCCGGACCTGCCCACCCTGCGGGTGCTGAGCCACGTGCGTGCCGCCGCCAACCTCACCGGGCGCACCTTCTTCGTCGAGTACGACATGACCGGCACGCCCGAGTCCGAGCTCGTCTCCACCATCACCCGCGACTGGCACTACCCGGTGGACACCCTGAAGCTCTCCTCGGACTCGCGCTACCTGCACCACAACGGCCTGCCCGTGGTGGGCATCTTCGGCTTCTTCCGCGACCGCTTCAGCCCCGCCACCGCCCACGCCATCCTGGACATCTTCAAGGGCCCCGGCCCCTACCAGGCCTTCGTCGAGGGCGCCGGCGCCTGGTACTGGAACATCGAGCCCTACCCCGAGGAGTGGAAACAGGTCATCTACCGCATGGGCGCTGGCAGCCCTGGAACACCGGCAACAGCGGCAGCAATCCGGGCGATGTCCCCAACTCCTCCTACTGGGCCGCGGATCAGGCCGCGCTCGCCGCTCGCGGCGTCATGTACGTGCCGCAGCTCTACCCGGGCAGCAGCGACTTCAACCGCTCGGGCAAGGTCTGGGACCCCGCCGCCGACAACCGGCAGTCCGGCGCCTTCCTGTGGAGCGGGTCGCGCGCGCCGCCTCCATCGGCGCCTCCTCGGTGTTCCTCGGCATGTTCGATGAAATCGACGAGGGCACGCAGATCTTCAAGGTGTCCTCGTCGCCTCCCACCCAGGCGCATTTCCGCGACAACCAGGGTCTGCCCTCGGATGCCTACCTGTGCTTCACCGGTCAGGCCACGAAGATGATTCGCGGGGAGATTCCCTATCGCGCCACCCCGCCCAACTGCGCCGCCATGACCCAGCCCACCATTCCGGACGCGGTGGCCCCCTGAACGGCGCCACCCCGGCGGGCTCCCAGGTGACGTACCAGTGGACCCCCGCCCTCGCGCTCGCCCAGGGCGGCACCCTCGCGCGCTACGAGCTGTGGCTGGATGGGGTCATCACCTCCGTGGGCAGCTCGACCCAGGTGACGCGCAGCACCCCAAGCGGCCGCCACGTCTGGCGCGTCCGTGCGGTCAACTCCCTGGGCAACGCGGGCGGTTGGAGCGTGGCACAGACCTTCACCGTGCCCTGAGCCCCCAGGCGCTTCCGCGCGGGGACCTATTCGGTCCCCGCCGGTGGCTTGTGGAGCAAGCGGCGATAACCCCTTCCATGAGCGCTCCCCCGCGCCGCACGGCGTAGCGGACGGCGTCCTTCATGTGACGGGCGGGGTCCCTCCAGCGCCTGGCCGCGGCGGCCTCGCCATACAGCAGGATGGCGATGTCCCGGTACGAGGCGCCCGCGTTGGCCGCGTCGAGCGCGATCAGATAGCTCTGGAGCTGCTTGGAGCGGGGCAGTGGCTCCGGCGGGCCGGCCGCAGCAGCGTCCGGAAGTCATTCAGGGCGGAGATGGCGCCGTCGAGAGTCCGTGGTCCGGGGATGCTCAGGACGAAGGCGGCCCCGGGCAGGAGCAAGGCCTCCACATCCCCCTCGCATTCCAGGGCGATCATCTCCCCATTGCCGGTGAGCAGCAGCGTTCCCCTGGGGACCGAGCAGCAGCCCCTTCTGGCAGCGCAGATGCTCCAGCAGGAATCCCCGCTTGCTCTCCGGCCCTTCTGGATGCGGGCCATCAACCGGGACAGGGTACCGTCCGCCCAGAACACCGAGGTCGTCCAGGCATCGAGCGAGGGGTCCACGAAACGCCAGGAGTCCCCAGCGGGCTGCCTCCTCCTGTCCGCCGGAGAGCCGTCGCACCTCCAGATCGCCCCTGTAGAAGTGCACGGGGAGCCGGCCCTGGGCCTGCAGGACCTTCCACTCGGACTGGTACTCCGGATTGCGGCGAAGGAATTCCCATGCCCAACCACCCCAGGACAACGGCAACGCCCGTCGCCCGCCATCGGAGGCATGAACCATGTTGCTTGGCATGAATCTCTTTCTTCCTCGTTGGGGCCCAGGGCCGCCGTGCTTCATTCCGTTCTGTTCAAGAGGTGGGCATCGTGGACGTGCTCGCCATCGAGCACGATGCTCCCCTCGACGCGGCTGTCCCCGAGGATGCGCGCCCCGGGCAGCACGACGCTGTCGCGCACCACCGCGCGTGGGCCGATGATGACGCCCGGAAATAGCACCGAGCGCTCGGCCCGGCCCTCACACCGCACGTCCTCCCCGGTGAGTGTGTGGCGAAGACCCCCGGTCTCGGACACCCAGCGGCGGGCGGCCTCCGGCCGGAGCGTGTGCGGCAGCTGCGCCGGCTCAGCGTGGGCGGTCGCGAGACGAGCCGATGGTGCGCTTCCAGGTAGCGGGCCGTGGTGCCAATGTCCTCCCAGTACCCGTCGAACCGGTAGCCGAAGATGCGCTCCCCCGCCTGAATCATGGCGGGGATGACATCCCGGCTGACATCCGCCCGCCACGGCCCTCGGGACAGCACGTCCAGATAGCGTTGCAGGGGCTCCGCGCTGAAGATGGCCACCGCGGTGAATACCGTGTCGGACGTGGGGTGGGCGGGCTTCTCGACGAAGCGCAAGAGCCGGTCCCCGGGGCCGAACTCCACCATGCCAAACAGGGACACGGCCTCGCGCGCGATGCGCTGGTAGCCGATCGTCAACGCCGCGCGGCGCTCGCGGTGCAAGGCCAACATCGGCCGGTAGTCGAACCGGTAGACATGGTCGGCGTGGAGCACGAGCACATCCCGCACATCCTTTCCGAAGATGTAGGGCGCGTTGAACAGCAGGGCCTCGCCCGTGCCGGACTCGGCGGGCCGGTGCACCGTGGCCAGCACGTGCTCACACGTCTCCGGGGTAATGCCTTGATAGGGGCCGAAGTGAATCTTCAAGCCCTGGCCGTGCCAGCGCTCCAGCAGATAGTGGATGAGTTGGGCTTCGTTGTGCTGGGACAACAACAACACCTCGTCAATGCCCGAGTCGCGGCAATTCGAGAGGCTGAAGTCGATGAGGTGGCACTGGCCACCAAGGGGACCAGCGGCTTGAGCCGGCCCTGTCCCAGGCGGCCCATCCGCACGCCACGCCCGCCGGCAAGTAACACCGCTCGCAAGTGATCCATGGACGATGCTCCTCTCCCATCGCGTGGGCGCCCTCGGCCCCGTGATGCATGGAAGTAAGCAACATCCCGTCCCACGGGGAGAGTGGAAACCGCGGAGCGCCCCGTTTCCCACTCCCTGGCCGGGGTGAATCTCAATACCTGTTGCGGCAGACACTTCGAGTTGTCCGGGAGCCGATCCATGCCATCCACTGCATCCACAGCCATCCCCACCCACGACGTGAAGTCTCCTCATCGCGGCTCGCTCCTCATCGATGGAGGAAAAGAGGGAGGACAGGAAAGCTATCGCGTCACGGTCCACCGCGAGGATCGCTACGACATCCTCGTGGGCCGGGACACCCTGTCCCGGCTCGACGAGCTGCTGGCCCCGGTGATGAAGGCCAACGACGCCAACTCCGCCGTGGTCATCACCGACAACCACGTGGGCCCGCTGTACGCGGAGCTGGTGATGAAGCGGCTGTCCGCCGCGGGCGTGCGCGCCCAGTGTGTCGTCATCCCCGCGGGCGAGCCCTCGAAGTCCGTCGCGCAGGCCCAGCGGCTGTGGGACGAGCTGCGCTCGCGCAGTGTGCGCCGCCGCACCGTCCTCGTGGCCCTGGGCGGCGGCGTGCTGTGCGATCTCGTGGGCTTCGCCGCCACGACCTACCTGCGCGGCATTCCCTACGTCAACGTCGCCACGTCCTTGATGGGCCAGGTGGATGGCGCCATCGGGGGCAAGGTCGGTGTCGATCACAGCACGGGCAAGAACCTCATCGGAGGCTTCTACCACCCGGATCTCGTCGTCATCGATCCCTCGTGTCTCGCCACCCTCCCCCTCGCCGAGGTCATCAACGGCCTGGCCGAGGTGGTGAAGGTGGCCCTCATCGGCACCCCCGGGCTCTTCGAGCAGCTCGAGCGGCTGCCCATGCAGCAGGACTGGGCGCTGGATCAGCCCGCGCCGCGGCACCTGATCGAAGGCCTCGGCCCCATCATCCCGGCCGCCATCGGCAAGAAGCTGGAGCTGCTCGCGCCGGATCCCCTTCGAGCAGGACCTGCGCCGGCTGCTCAACCTCGGCACAGCGTGGGCCATGGTCTGGAGGCCGCGACGAACTACGTGCGCTACCGGCACGGCGAGGCGGTGGCCATCGGCATCGCCACCGTCACGGCGCTCTCCGTGGGGATGCGGCTCGCGTCCGTGGACACGCTGCGCCGGGTGCTGCGTCTGCTGCGCAAGCTGCGGCTGCCCATCTCCGTGCCGGATGATCTGCGGGCCGTGGTGTGGAACCACCTGGAGACGGCCCGGCTGGTGCGCAATGGCCGGCTCCTGCTCGTCATGCCCACGGCGATCGACCAGTGCACCATCATCGATGACATCACCCGGAGCCAGTACGACTCCGCGTGCCAGCTCGTCGATCAGGAGGCCAAGGCATGCGACTGAGTCTCGCTTCCACGGCCTACATGGACCTGCCGCTCGGGGAGGCCGTCTCCCGGGTGAAGGAGCTCGGCCTGGAGTGCATCGACCGGCGGTCGACTCCTCCTCGCGCATGCTCCAGTTGGAGGACCTGCTCGATCCCACCCGGCGCGCGGAGTGCAGCGGGTGCTCGCGAAGGCGGGGCTCGGCATCTCGGCGATCAGCAACCACGCGGATGGGCAGCTGTTGCTGGGGCCGCTCCACGAGGTGACGGATGGCATCTACCGGGGCACTCCCGCGGAGAAGCGGGCCTACGCCATCCGGCGCATGCAGGACTGCGCCCGGGCGGCCGACGCCCTGGGTGCGCCCGGTGGCGGGCTTCATCGGGTGCCCGGACTACGCGCGCTGGTTCCGCTGGCCCGGGCAGGAGGACGGGTGGGCCCCCAGTTCGCCCAGTGCGCCGAGGTGATGGGCGCCGTGCTGCCCGTGTACCGCCAGTACGGGTGCGCTTCGCGCACGAGCTCCACCCCAAGCAGCTCGTCTACGAGACGGAGAGCGCCGCGCGGAGCCTGGAGGTGCTGGGCGAGTTCGCCGAATGGGGCTTCAACGTCGACACCGGCAACCTGGCCCTCGCCGGAGTGGACGCCGTGGACTTCATCCGCCAGTTCGCCGACCGCATCTGGCACGTCCACGCCAAGGACGCGGAAGTCCTCCGGCCCGTCACCCGGCGGCACTTCCTGGCCCACAACCGGTACTACTCGCAGGCGGAGCGCAACTTCCGCTTCCGGATTCCCGGCTGGGGCCAGCTCGACTGGCGCCGCATCCTCACCGAGCTCCACCTCGCGGGCTACTCCGGGGACATCGCCGTGGAGAACGAGGACAGCACCATCGGCCGCTGGGAGGGCAGTCGCCCGGCGCTCGACTTCATCCGGCCCCGCTGCTGCACACCCCGCGGCAGGAGCGCTGGTGGTGAGGCGCGCATGAGACAGGTCCTCATCATCGGCAGCGGCTTCATCGGCCAGCGGCTCGGCCGGGCCCTGCGGGACTCGGGGCTCGAGGTGACGCTGTCCTCCCGCCACTGGCCCCCGGGGCTCGCACAGGAGCCCTGGCGGTGCCTGGATGCCACGCGGCCCGGGGCCATCGCCGAGGCGGTGGGCGCCACCGGGGCGCACGCCGTGGTGCTCGTGCACGGCCCTCGGACATCACCGGGTGCGAGAGCGCTCCGAGGCCGCCATGGCCACCCACGCGGGCATCGCCGCGCGCCTGTGCCAGGAGGCCCCCTCGGTCCGCAAGGTGTTGATCTCCACGGACAACGTCTTCGACGGCCAGGACACCAGCTACGACGAGTCCCAGACTCCCAACCCGGCCAACGCCTATGGCCGGGCGAAGCTGGCCGCCGAGCACGTGCTGCTCTCCGCGGACCCGAGCGCCCTCGTCGTGCGCACCAGTCTCGTCTACGGGTACGAGCCCCAGGGCCCGGGCCGGGGCTGGCGCAACTTCTTCATGGTGGTGGCGGAGGCCGTACGCGCCGGTCAGCCGGTGCAGGCCCCCGTCGATCACTGGAACACCCCGATCCTCGTCGATGACGCGGCGGCGGTGCTCGCGCGCCTGATTCCGGGAAGTCAGGCGGGGCTCCTGCACCGGCGGGACCCGACCGGGCGTCCCGCTTCGAATGGGGCCAGCTCATCGCCCGAAGTCTGGGCCAGGACCCCGCCCTCGTGCGGCCCGTGGAGCGTGCCGCCGGGCGCTACTCGTGCCGTCCCACCCATGCCTGTCTGCGCAGCCTGCGGCTGCACCAACTCCCGGAGCTCTCCGGGCTGACCATCTCGGGCCTGCCGCGGGGCCGCGCGTCTCGGCCCCCTTCTCGATGTCCCCCTCCCCCCACCTCGATTGAGGAAATCCTCCCATGAGCCAAGAACGCATCTTCCTCGCCAGCAAGCGCGCTCCCGTGACGTACCACCGCGATGCCTCCGGAGCGCTCACCGCGGAGCTGGCCCCGGGCGGCACCGCCAACGTGGTGGCCGATCTGGCCAGTCAGCTCGGCGTGTCCTGGATCGCCTGCGCCATGACGGAAGAGGACCGGTACGTGGCCACCCAGCACCCCCGAGGCATGGAGGTGCAGGTGAGCGCCGCCGCCCCCGTCCGCCTCCACCTGCTCCAGCATGACCCCGCCGTCTTCGAGGACATGCAGGAGATCATCACCGCCGACCTGCTCTGGGCCAGCAACAACTACCTCTGGGATGGTTGGACCAAGCCCACCTTCGATGCGCGCATCCACCGGGCGTGGAAGAACTTCGAGCGCTTCACGGAGACCTTCGCCACCACGCTGCTGGAGCGCTCGAAGTCCTGCGCGGAGCCCGTCTACCTGCTGCACGACTACCAGATGTGCGGGGTGCCCCAGCACCTGCGCGCCCAGCGCCCCACCGCGCCCCAGCTGCTCTTCGTCCACATCCCCCTGGCCCTCGGCGGACTACTGGCGGATGCTGCCGCGGCCCATGCGCGAGGGGCTCCTGCGCGGAATGCTGGGCGCGGACGTCATCGCCTTCTTCGCCCACCGCTGGGTGCGCAACTTCCTCGCCTGCGTGGAGGACCTGCTGCCAGAGGCGCGCGTGGACTACCCGTCCGCCACCGTGCGCTGGGAGGGCCGCACGGTGCGGGCCGAGGCGATGGCGCTCGGCTACAGCCCCTCGGCCCTGGACATCCGCGAGGGCGAGGGTTCCCCCGAGCTGGACGCGTGGATCGGCGACCACCCCCTCGTCGTCCACTCGGGCCGCACGGATCCCATCAAGAACGCCGAGCGGGCCGTGCTCGCCTTCACCGCGGCCCTGCAGGAAGACCCGGGCCTGCGTCATGCCCGGCTGCTCGTGAAGATGAACCCCAACCGGCTCTCGGTGGAGGCCAACCAGCAATACCGCGACCGGGTCGGCCGGGCCGTCGAGGCGGCCAACCAGACCCTGGGCGGGGAAGTCGTCCGGATGGTGTGCACCAACAGCGTCAACGGCACCTTCGCGGCCCTGAAGCGGGCGGACGTGCTGCTGCTCAACTCCACCGTCGACGGGCAGAACCTCACGGCCTTCGAGGGAACGCTGTTCAACCAGCGCGACGCGGTGCTCATCCTCTCGGAGCGCTGCGGCGCCGCCGAGGCGCTCGCCAACGTCTCGCGGCTCGTCAACCCGTTCGACATCGTCGAGCAGGCCCAGGCCCTCAAAGAGGCCCTGCGCGCCTCCCCCACCGAGCGGGCCGAGGCGGCACGGCGGCGCCGGGAAGTCGTCCTCCGGTATGACCTGCCGACGTGGGTGCGCCAGCAGCTCTCCAGTCTGGGACTCGGCGCGGCCCCGGGGAGCGCCGATGACGGTTCCTCCCCCTTCTATTACGAGACCGGCGACATCGTCCTCACCGAGCTCGGGGATACGGGTGCGCGCCCGGGACGGCCGGGAGTTCCTCGACTGCATCTCGGGGACCTTCAACCTCCTGCTGGGCCACAACCACCCCGAGGTGATGGCCGCCGCGAAGGCGCAGATGGACCGGCTGGTGCACACGGGCTCCACCTACCTGTCCGAGCCCGTCGAGCAGTTGGGCGCGGCGCTGGTGGGCCTGCCCCCGAACCTGACCCGCGTGCACCTGCGCAGCCCGGGCGGCTCCACCGCGAACGAGGGCGCCATCCGCATCGCCCAGCACGTCACCGGCAAGCGCGACGTCATCACCATGTTCCGCAGCCACCTGGGGCAGACCATGGCCACCATCGGGTACTCGGGCTTCGCCTTCCACCGGGCCCCGTTCCCCTACGTCATGCCGGGGGCGTTGCACGTGCCGGAGCCCTCGTGCTCGCGGTGCTTCTACGGCCAGAAGGCCGAGCAGTGCGAGCTGCCTTGCGTGTCGCGCATCGACGACTTCATCCGCTACGCCAGCTCGGGCAGCGTGGCGTGCGTGTTGATCGAGCCCATCTTCGGGGTGGGCGGGAACATCGTCCCGCCGCCGCGCTACTTCCCCGAGCTCAAGCGCTTCTGCGAGGAGCGGGGCATCGTCCTCATCTTCGATGAGATCCAGACGGGCTTTGGCCGCACGGGCGAGATGTTCGCCGCGAACTACTTCGGCGTCTCCCCGCACATGATGACCCTGTCCAAGGGCCTCACGGGGAGCGGCTTTCCGCTGGGGGCCATCCTCACCGAGGAGCGCCTGATGGGTCTGCCACGCATCCACCACGGCTTCACGGGAGGGGCAACGCGGTGGCGTCGGCGGCGGCCATGAAGACGGTGGAGATCGTCTCGCGTCCAGGCTTCCTTCCCCATGTCCGGAACGTGGGCGCGCGCCTGCGCGACGGTCTGGTCAGGCTCGCCCAGTTCCATCCATTCATTGGCGAGGTGCGGGGCGTCGGCCTGATGCTGGGGCTGGAGGTGGTGGGCCCCCGCGGAGAGCCCGCGCCGGCCCAGGCGCTGGGATTACAGGCGGCCCTGCTGCGCCAGGGGTTGATGACCCGGGTGTCCGAGCATGGGCGCGGCCACGTCATCGAGCTCCGCCCGGCGCTCATCATCACCGAGAAGGAAGTGGATGAGCTCCTCGCCCGCTTCGGAGAGGCGTGCCATGCCCTCGCTTGAGACGGAGACGAAGGAAGTGGGCGAGGCGCGCCCGGAGCTGCGGCACGTGGCCCTGACGCCCGAGGGTCCCCAACTGCGCCCGGGGCTGGACTGGTCCCCCCGCCACCCGGCGGGCGTGATGGTGCGGCCCCTGGTGCTGGGCATCTGCCGCTCCGACTACAAGGAGGCCGCGCGGCAGCGACAGGGAGCGAGCCAGTTCGGCCATGAAGTCGTGGGAGAGGTGGTCGCGCGCTGGGGCAAGGCCCCCTTCGAGGTGGGCGAGCGGGTATGCCTGGATCCCAACCGCCCCTCCACCGGGGAACGGCCTTCGCCGACCTCATGCCGGCCGATGGCACGGAGCAGGAGCTGACCGAGGCCCTGCACCGGGTCCCCGGCAGCGTGCGTCTGGAGCGGGCGGTCTTCGCGGAGCCGCTCGCCTGCGCGGTGCACTGTCTGGACCGGGTGACGCGGGCGCTGGGAGGTCAGATCTCCGGAAGCGAGGTGCTCGTGGTGGGCGCGGGCATCGCCGGCACGCTCATCGCCCTGTCGGCCCAGGCCGCGGGCGCCACGGTCAGCCTGCGCAACGCGGGCGTGGACAAGCTGGAGTTCCTGCGCACCACCGGGCTGCTGCCCGCGGGGGCCCTCGGCCAGGACGAGCCGCCCCGGACGCCTCCACGGGCCATCGTGCTCGCGACCGCCTTCATCGAGGCCCGCTGGCTGCGCTGGGCCCTGGACACCGTGGCGCCCGACGGCGTCATCCTCCTGTATGGGGGAACGCAGGCCACGGATCGCTTCACCGAGGAAGGGGTCGCGCTCGAGCTGGATCCCTTGCGCCGCCAGGAGGGCACCGCCCGCGTGCGCTGGGGACAAAGAGCCTGACGGTCACGGGCAGCTATGGCACCGAACCATCTTGTTTTGAACGGGGCCTGCGGTGGCTGGCCGCACCGGACACCACATGGGCGTTGGAGCGGCTGGTCCTGCGGCGTATTGGCCTGACAGAACTGCCCGGGGAATTGAGGGCGGAAGGGCCTCGAGCGCGGCCCGGAAAGGTATTGGTCGTGCCATGAAGGAGACAACGAGCAGTCCGGAGGGAGTCCCCCCGGCGACGATCCACTCGCGGTGGCCCATCGTGGGCATCGTCCTGGCCTATGCGGCCTGGGGCGTCTTCTGGGGCGCCTGGGGAGCCCTGCTCCCCGCCGTGAAGGAAGCGACGGGTTCCGGCGAGCGGGAGCTGGGGCTCGCGCTGCTGGGCGTGGCGGTGGGCGCCATGCCGGCGATGCTCCTGTTCGGCCCATGGGTGGACCGGCTGCGCAACCGGGCCCTGCCGCTGACCCTGGCCGCCTTCGCCGTGGCCGTGGTGCCCCTGGGACTCGTCACCTCGCCCTGGGCGCTGGGCATCGCGCTCGTCTTCGTCGGCGCCACCTCGGGAGCGCTCGACATCGCGCTCAACGCGCGCATCGCGGCCCTCGAGGCGGCCATGGGGCACAAGCTGTTCAACATGGCCCACGCGGCCTTCCCCATCGCCGTCGTCTTCGCCAGCACCGGCGCGGGACTCGGCCGTCAGCTCGCGCTGCCCGTGCCCCTGCTCATCTCCGTGATGGCTCTCCTGGTGTTCCTCACCGTGCCCGCCAACCTGGCCCGGCTCCCCGTGCCGGCCCACAAGGACAGCGCGCCCAGGAGCGGCCACATGGAGCCTCGCTCCTGCTGAGCCTGGGCTTGCTGGGCGCCGCGGTGCACCTGGTGGAGAACGCCGTCGAGCAGTGGTCCGCCCTGTATCTGGAGACGGTGCTCGGCGCCCAGCCGGTGCTCGGCGGCACGGGCCCCGCGGTCTACATGGGCAGCCTGTTCTGCGGCCGGCTCGTGGCCCAGAAACTGGCCACGAGGATCGACGGGAGGACCCAGCTCTCCCTGGCCGGCGTCAGCGCCGCGGCCGGCCTGTTGCTGGTGCTCACCGCCACCCAGCCCGTCGTCGCCCTGGTGGGCTTCGCGGTGGCGGGCCTCGGCATGGCGGGCGGCGTCCCCACCGTGTTCAGCATGACCACCGAGATCACCGAGCCCTCGGCCCACGGCGCCGCCATCGCGCGGGTCACCCTGCTGGCCTACCTCGGCTATCTGATCAGCCCTCCGCTGTGTGGCGCCATTGCCCATCTCTGGGGGCTGCGGGCCACCTGGGGCATGCTCGCGGGGGCCGGAGCGGTGCTGGCGGTGGCGGCGTTCGCCCTGCCCCGGCTCCAGCCCCGGGTGGTCACCTCATGACGTGCGATCTCGTCGTGGACGGTGGTGGCTCCACCACCCGCCTGGGGCTCACCACCGAGGGCCGGCTGCTCACCCGGCTCGAGGGGCCGAGCTGCAACGAGCAGACCAGTGGGGGCCGGGGCATGGAGGTCCTCGCCGGGTTGCTCGAGCGGCTGTGGCGCGAACGGCCGGTGGGGGTGGAGCGCATTTCCACCGCGTGCCTGGCCCTGTCGAATGCCGGGACACGCCAGGCGCTCCAGGAGACGGGGGCCGCCCTGCGCGCCCTGGCCGAGCGCGGGCTGGAGCCCCTCCGGGCCGAGCGGCTGTGGCTGATGAATGACATCGTTCCCCCGGTCGCGGCCGGAGCGTGTGACCTGGTCGCCATCTGCGGCACGGGCACGGGCTACGCCGCCATGTCGCCCGAGGGGCATTGGGCCCGGGCCTCCGGCATGGAGTACCTGCTCAGTGACGAGGGAGGAGGCTTCGACATCGGCCGCCGGGGTCTCGCCGCCGTGGTGCGAATGCAGGATGGCCGGGGGCCGGCGACGAGCACGGCCGAGGCGGCCGAGGCCTGGGTGGGCGAGGACTCCCGCGAGGACACCCGCGCCGAGAGCCTGTGCTCGCGGGTACATGCCACGGGCTCGTCGCCCAAGGTCACCGTGGCCAGCTTCGCTCCGGCGGTGCTGGCCGCGGCGGCCCAGGGAGACACCGTGGCCAGGACGATCCTCGCCGAGGCGGCCCGGGAGCTGGCGGCCGGCATCACCGCCGTGGCCTCCCGGTGCCGCCTGAAGGGAACCATCCGCGTCGGGCTGGGCGGCTCCCTGTTGCTGGCCCGCGAGGGACTGCTGCGCCGCGAGCTGACGGCCATGCTGTCCCCCCTGGAGTGGCAGTGGCTGGAGCTGCCCGGGGATCCGCTGGACTCGGTGGCCCGCCTGGCCCACCGGCTGACGCACGAGCCCGGCCGCCTGGCGAAGGTGCCCCTGGCCTTGTCGCTCACGGACGCGCCCGTGGGAGCGCGTCCAGGCGGCCTCCTCGCTCACGGGGTGTAGAGCATGCCCGCCTCGGAGAAGCCCACCACCAGCACCTGCCCCGAGGGCAGCAGCGTCGCCGTGTGGTACGCGCGCTTGCTGCCAATGTCCTCCGAGGCGCTCCAGGTGTTGGTGGCCGGATCGTACAGGTTGCTCCACCGCATGCCCTCTCGGTAATCCTCCCACCAGCAGCACCTTGCCCGAGCGCAACAGCGTCGCCGTGGCGGCGGAGCGGGTCAGCAGGGGCGGACTCTCCGCCGCGGACCAGGTGTCCGTCGCGGGCTCGTAGAGCTGCGCCGTGTCGACGGAAGAGCCTCCGACCAACAGCACCTGGCCCGAGGGCAACAATGCCGCCGTGTGCCGCCTGCGCTCCTGGCCCGGGGCCGCCGCCCGGGACCACGTGCCCGTCACGGGCTCGTACAGCCCCGCCGTGGCGGACGCGGGGAGCTGGGACGATCAGCGGGCAGCGTGGGAGCAGGTCCGGCGGTAGGCCGCATCTGAACGGGCGCACCCCCTTCGCCATTGTGCGGAGGTGCCCTTTGCCGTACCTTGCATCCGTTGGAAGCGGACCCCATCCAGCCCGGAGCGCCCTCTGGATGAGTGACGAGATACTCACGGTTCAAGAGGTCGCGGCCTTGCTCAAGGTCGCGGACAAGACCGTGTACACGATGGCGCAGCGGGGGGAGATGCCAGCGCCGGAGCCAGCCCATGAGCCTCGACGCACTGAATGCCATCTGCCCCTACTACACCATGTACCCGCTGGAGTTTCCGCTTCGGGTCCTCAAGGAGCACGGCAAGCGCGGTGAGTGGGTCATCGATCCCTTCTGCGGTCGTGGCACGACGAACTTCGCGGCCCGCCTACTCGAGATGCCCTCGGTCGGGGTGGATAGCAGTCCCGTCGCCGCCGCCCTCGCGCAGGCCAAGCTCGCGTACGCAGAGCCTAGCCGAGTAGTCGCGAGCGCTCGAGCGATTCTGAACGCGGCGAAGGAGCCGACTGCTGTGCCGAAGGGCGCATTCTGGAAGCTCGCGTACCACGAGGAGACCCTCACCCAGCTCTGCCGACTGAGGGACGCCCTACTCACCGACTGCTCGTCACCGACGCGTATTCTCCTGCGGGCGATCATCCTGGGCGCGCTGCACGGTCCGCGTCCAAAGGGCACGCCGTCGTACTTCTCGAACCAGTCGCCGAGGACGTTCGCGCCAAAGCCTAACTACGCCGTGAAGTTCTGGACTGAGCGCGGCATGCGCCCGGACGCCGTCGATGTCTTGAGCGTCATCAAGGCGCGCGCCGATCGTTACCTCTCCGAACCGCCGCCGGACGTCGAAGGCAAGGTGGAACTCGGCGACAGCCGTGTGGCGGACACGTTCAAGGACATGCCCAAGGCGCGCTTCGTCGTGACGTCGCCTCCGTACTTCGGCATGCGCACCTACCTGCCGGACCAGTGGCTTCGGCTCTGGTTCCTCGGTGGCCCCGACTACGTCGAGTACCGGCAGCCTGAGGGGCAACTCGAGCACTCGGGAGCCGATCACTTCGCGGCCGAAATGGGCCGCGTTTGGAAGAACGTCGCCGCCCACACGACGAAGGGCGCACGCCTCATCATTCGCTACGGCGGGATTCACGACCGCGACGCCGAGCCGATGGACGTGCTGAAGAAGTCGCTGGTCGACTCCGGCTGGAAGATGAAGACGGCAAAGGCCGTCCCCGACTCCGATAGCGGGCGCCGACAGGTGCGGCAGTTCCAGGCCGAACCAAAGAAGGCCATCACCGAGCATGACGTGTACTGCCACCGTGCCTGAGGAGAGAGCCAGTGACGAAGGGCAACCAGAAGAAACCGGCGGCAGGCGCGAAGACGCAAGCAGCGGCGAGCCATCTCCTCAAGGGGGAGAAGGTCTCGTTCGAGGACGACGCGACCAAGCCGAAGGCCAGTGACGAGGAGCTCAACAGCCGCTACGCGAAGGGCGAGATCCGCATCGTCACGGAGCAAGCGCGATATCCGCTTGCGGGCATCCTGGGGATGCTGAAGGAGGAGATCGACGGCGAAGGTGGCAAGAAGGAGCTCCGTTACAAGCTCGACCCCGAGTACCAGCGTCGGCATCGATGGAGCGTCGAGCGGAAGTCGCGGCTCATCGAGTCGTTCTTGATGAACGTGCCGGTGCCGCCCGTGTTTCTGTACGAGCGTGACCTCGCACGCTACGAGGTGATGGATGGACGCCAGCGCCTGACCGCGCTGAGTGACTTCTACGCCGACAAGTTCAAGCTCACCGGGTTGCAGTACTGGTCGGACCTGGACGGGCGAAGCTACTCGACGCTTCCGTTGAAGGTCCGGGACGGCATTGATCGCCGGTACATCTCGTCGATCATCCTCCTCAAGGAGACGGCGGTCAGTGAAGAGCAGGCCGCGATGCTCAAGAAGATGGTCTTCGAGCGCCTCAACTCTGGAGGCGTGAAGCTCGGCAGCCAGGAGACGCGCAACGCCGTCTACGGTGGACCACTCAACACGCTCTGCCTCGCGCTCTCCGAGAACGACAACTTCCGGCGGATGTGGGGCATCCCGCTCGACCCGTCGCCGGAGGAGAAGGAGGCCGACGAGGAGTCCGAGGAGACCGTCGACGAGCCGACCGCAGCGGGCACGCGCATGTTCGAGAAGATGGAGGACGTGGAACTCGTTCTGCGCTTCTTCGCCTATCGCCAGATCGACGAGTTCAAGGCTGGCCTGAACAAGATCTCCGAGTTCCTCGACCTGTTCATCGTCCGCGGCAACAACTTCGCGCCGACGCTGCTGGCGGACTACCGCACTATGTTCGAGTCGACCGTCTCCTTCTTGTGGGAGGTGCTCGGGGCAGAGGCGTTCACGGTGCTCGGGTTCTCCAAGCGCCCCACCAAGATCGTCTACGACCCGCTGATGTTCGTGGCCAACAGTGCTGCGGTCGTCCCGCATCGAGCGAAGCTCATCGCGAAGAAGGCAGTCCTTCGGGGCGAGCTCGAGGCCATGTACAAGGCGAAGCACGATCTCTTCTCCGGGCGTCGCACCAACTTCACGGACACCCAGAACCGGAACCATTGCGTGAGCGAGCCTTCGCCGCCGCGATCGCCAAGACCAAGAAGTGATCGCGACGGAGCCTGCCTGTGCGTTCTACGTTGGATGAACTCATCACTGAGCTGGCCGAGCTGAAGGCGCTCGTGGCGTCGATCGAGCCGGTCAACCTCGCACTGGCGGGCCACAAGGACACCGTGGTGCAGCAGTACGTCTCGATCCGGCGTCGCTTCGACTACGCGGCGTTCGCCGTTGCTCTGTACGCGTCGTTCGAGAAGTTCGTCGAGAACCTCATCACGGCGTATGTTCGTCTCGAGTCTCGGCGCGTCGCCTATGCCGCGCTGCCGCAAAAGCTGACGGACAAGCATCTGGCCGGGACGGCAGAACTCCTGTGGCGCGGCCGACTCGGGAGGGGCGCTACGTCGGCATGAGCGAGCTGGGCGTGGTCAAGAACCTGTTCGAGTGCTTGAGCGGCACCACGCCATACGTCCTGAACGAGGCGGTGGTGATTGCGCACGACGCGAACCTGCGCGCGGGCGAAGTCGATGCTGCCTTCGGAGCGGTCGGCATCGAGAAGATCTGCGACCGCGCGTGTCGCGCCGACGCGATGGTGGACTGGTACTGCGCCGCGCAGGGACTCGATACGGTGCCACAGGATGGTGTGAAGCGAACGGTGATCGAGGAGCGCCTCAAGGACATCGTCGAACGCAGGAATCAGGTCGCTCACCGTGGAGGAAATCCCGTTGACCTCCTCGGAAGCGCGGCGATGAGCGACGCGGTGGCTTTCATCGAGAGTTTCTCGAGGTCGATCTTCGGGCTGGTGGTCGGGCGCTATCTCGAGGCCCACCACAACGCGTCCGCGAACCGCATCGAGCTGGCGCTGCGTGCGGGGACGGGCCCTTCAAGAACCGGACGATCGTTGTTGTCGACAAGCCTGCCCAGAGGCTCTTCGTCGGGCAGCCGGTGTTTGTCGTCCTTGAATCCACTGGTGCCCGCTGGGGCCGCATCCAGAGCCTGCGGATCGACGATGCCGATGTGGAGGAGGTGGAACCGAGTGCAAACGCTCCCAAGGGCGTCGGTGTTGGATTGGACTTCAAGTATCCGAAGAACCCCGATGTGAAGCTCGTTGCCCTCACGTCTGACGACGACGTGGTATGGAGCCCGCTGAACGTTGCTGCAGCGCCAGCGGCATAGACGCTGGCCAGCGTCAACGGCGGATGATGTAGAGCGTCGACTTGCCGCTCTTCCCATCGCGCCGTTCGGTCGCCCACGCCTTGTGCTGTTGCCCGCCGACGATCTTCGAGACGGCACTCGCGACGAGGCGGTTGATGCGGTTCTTGTCCTGGCGAAGGCTCTCGGGGAGCATCGCCTCGATCTTCGTCATCACCACGAACCACGGGATGCCGTCGCCTTGGAGAATCTTCTGGCGCACCTCGGCGTCCTGTTCAACGGCGGCCACGGCGCTCTCCGTGTCGGCGCGCAGGGTGTCCTGGGGCGTCACCGAGATGTCCGGCCCGTCCTCGTCACCGGAGGCGGCGGGAGGCGCGACCGCGCTTGCCGAGTCCTTCGCGACGGCAGCCGCCGTCGGCGGCGCAGCGGACGAGAGCGGGGCACTGTCTCGGAGCTTCGTCGCGTAGTTCTCGACCGGGCCGAGCGAGTAGCCGGGGTCGCGCGTCTTGTGCATGCGCTCGAACGAAAGGATGCGGAGCGGCACCGGGTACGCGTTGCCCTTCACGCTGCTCCAGAACACGCCCTGACCAACCAGGGGCTCGTTGAGGAGGCTGCTCAGGAGGTCGTCGCTGAAGTGCGCGTTCGCCCTCCTCACGTTCTGCAGGTCGCTTGCCGAGAGCAGGTGGAAGATGAACCAGTTGTCGCCCTGGCTCAGGATCTCGACGGGGATGCTGCCCGGCTGCTGTGTGATGAGCACCGCGCCGAGGTCATACTTGCGGCCTTCCTTCACCCACTCGATGTAGGGCGTCGCGGCCGAAGCCTTGTCGTTCAGCACGCTCTGCGCCTCTTCGACGACGGCGATCGTCGGGATGCTCTCGAGTCGGCGCGCGTGAACTGCTCCTGGTTCCAGTCGAAGATGCGGCGAAGGATGAGGCCCGAGAGGATCATCGACGCGCCACCACGGAGCTGCGACACGTCGACGACGCAGAGCTTCCCGTCACGGAGAGCGCGGAGCAGCAGGTCGAGAAGGCGGCTCGCAGGGTCATGGAGCTGCGAGATGATCTTTGTCATGTTGCCGCGAGCGGCGAGCGCCTCGGGGTCCTGGCTGTTAGTGAGCCCCAGCAGTTCCTTGATGGCTTCGAGGTCGGCGTTGTTGCGGTCCGACCAGATCAGGTCGACGAGTTGCTCCCAGCGGCCCGAGTCGAGCCCGCGCAGCTTGCTGACGTTCTGCTGGTCCTGTCGCTCGGGCGGCAACGCGATCGATATGACGTCTGAGGGGCGCAGGCGGCGGATGTCGAGCTTGATCGTGCCCGCGACGAACGACTGGTAGAACGGGCTTGGCGCCGCGCGAGAGGTGAAGACCACGACCTGGTCCTCAAGTGCGGCGACGTCACAGAGACCAGGGCGGCCCTTGTCGTCCGGCCAGAAGTACTCGCCATCGGGATCGAAGATCATCGTCCCGACCGGCACCTTCTTGCCGCCGCGCTTCTCGACGGTCGGCGTCGTGGAGTAGAGCGCGCTGAAGAGCAGCTTGTTCAAGTTCGACTTGCCGAAGCCGGCGCGTGCGAACACGAACGAGCGACGGGACACCAGGTTGGCGATGTCGAACTTCACCGTGATGGGGGCTCGCGAAGCTGCATCCATTGCTCCGCATTGAGCCGCTGATCGCCCTTCGCGAAGATGTACTCGCCCAATGCGAAGAACCCGAGCTCAGCGCCAAGCTGGTTGTGGCCCGCGATCCTCGGAGGACCGCCCCCGAGGGGAACGCGACGGGGCTGCCGACATGCGGTAGGCGCCGGTGGGACGGCACGAACACCAGCGAGCCGTTGTTCTTGCGGAGCACGCCAAGCACCCGGATGTTCACACGGTACTTCAGATAGTCCTCGCGCAACCCCTCGGGAACCGCGCGGCCTTCGCGCACTGCGCGGATGTTGAAATCCTCGCCGGAAGGGCCGCTGAGGCGTCCTTCGGACGACAGCGACGTGATGCGACCGAGCACGGCCTCGTCGGGCGTCTCGAGTTGCACGAGCAGGAACTGGCCGTGCATCGGCGTGTTGTGAAAGTCCGTGCGGTACGGGAGCGCGAGATCGGCGTGAAACTCCATGCCGCCTTCTCGGAACCCACGGAAGACGCCGACAACCTGCTCGGCAGGGAAGAGGTTGAGGTTGTCGGCCATGCTTATCCGTACCGTTTCGCTGCGGGGTCCGCGTCGAGGAGAGCCAGCTCATCGAGCACTGGAGCGTTGTCTCCAAGGGACTCGCGGATCGCGGTCACAATTCCCTGCTGGAGGATGTCCATGTCGAAGTCCACGAGCGCGGCGTTCTCGTGCGCCCGCTGAAGGCAGCGCGGATAGAACGGGACTGGGAAGCCCTCGATCGAGTCCGCCAGCAAGCTGCCGAAGACGACCTGCGCGTCGGCTACCTGCGACTCGAGGAGGTCGACCGGCCAGATCGGATCGCGAGGCCGGCCGCCGAACTTGACGAAGAACATCTTACCGGCGACGAACTTGTTGGCCTCGCCTGTCTCGATCTCACCGCCACGCGCGTACTCGGACCAGACGTACGCGTTCTGCTCCAGCTCGCGCGACACGTCGGCGTAGCAGGGGTACTCGCAGCGCATCGTCCCCTCGAGCATCATCGCGAGGCGGTAGCGCTGGAGCACCTTGCTGTGCTTCGCAACGCCGACGACGTAGATGCTCCTGCGCTTCCGGGCCTTCTGTTCGCGGATGCCCCCGTCGATGCCCTTGCGAAGATCGGCAAACAGGGTGCCAGAGAAAACCTTGCTGCGGAGCAGCCCATCCCAGACGATGACCGTGTCGGTGCCGTAGTCCTTCTCGCGCACGAGCGAGAAGAGGACCGCCCATTCCGTCAGCTCGCGGTAGACCTGCACCCAGCTCGGCGAGGGGATCGCAGGCGGCTTCTTGATCATCGGTGAGAGCTCCCACAGCGTCGAAACGCCGAGGAACTTCATCATCTTGCCGAGCGCGGTCTTCGCGGTGCCGCTGTCGATGTGACGCTTCGACAGCTCGGTCAGATCTGTCGTCGGTGTGACGACCTCGAGGCAGTACTCGTTGTTGCTCGAGTCGACGACCCGAATGAGCTGCGCCATGAAGGGGTCGAACTCGAGCCGGTTGTTGCCGCCGTCGGTTCCTACCAGAGATACTGCGGTGGTCTGCCTCGGCATGATCCGCCGCGCGTCACCGAGCCCCGAGCGCACTTCGGCGCGCAGGTCCTCGAGGAGCTTCCGGTCCGCGACCATCCGCTCCCTGAGTTCCTTGCGCAACTGCGCCATGCTCTCGGGGTCGATCATCGACTTGACAGTCTACCAGGGCGCGGGTGGCCAGTAAAACGTCAGCTGCTCCGTCCCGGAAAAACGGGGTCGGCTGTTAAACGCTCTCGGCTTTCTCTTCCCGATGGCCAGAACAGAGAGCTCGAACGCCGTCCAGACGGAGCTATGCGCCCGCCAATCTCCGAAAAGCGCTCGTAGGCCCGCTTGAGCGCATCCAGGTGGGCGGGGTTGTCCGAGGTAGAGCGGCGTATCCGTGAGTTGCACTACCCACCCGCCCGTCACGGTACGTCGTGAGCGCGAAAGCAGCCCCTATAGCAGCCAGCACATCTGCCGCCACCGCAAAGCCAACCGCTCCATGGATTATGGCAAGCGGGCGCCCATCATCGCCGATGAGCGCGGGCGCGTACACACTGACGGTCATGTCAGTTGGAGAGAAATCCATAGTCTTGACTTCCCAAGGCGTGCGCGTGACCAGTTGCCACGCAATCGCCCGTGGGAGCGCGTCCAGGCGGCCTCCTCGCTCACGGGGTGTAGAGCATGCCCAGGGCCCAGCCCTCGGCGTAGCCGCCCACCACCAGCACCTGCCCCGAGGGCAGCAGTGTCGCCGTGGGTACGCGCGCTGGCCGCCGATGTCCTCCGAGGCGCTCCAGGTGTGGGTGGCCGGATCGTACAGGTTGCTCCACCGCCCGCCCTCCCCATCATCCCCTCCCACCAGCAGCACCTTGCCCGAGCGCAACAGCGTCGCCGTGGCGCTGGAGCGGGGCGGCAGGGGCAGCTTGCCCGCCGCGGACCGGTGTCCGTCGCGGGCTCGTAGAGTTGCGCCGTGTCGACGGGAGAGCCCCCCGCCACCAGCACCTGGCCCGAGGGCAACAACGTCGCCGTGTGCCGCTTGCGCTCCTGGCCCGGGACGCCGCCGCGGACCACGTGCCCGTCGTGGGATCGTACAACTCCGCCGTGGCGGACGGCGCGCCTCCCACCACCAGCACCTTGCCCGAGGGCAGCAGCGTCGCCGTGGGCGTCTGGTGATCCGCGAGCAGGCTCCCGTCGGCGCCCAGGTGTTCGCCCCCGGGTCGTACAGCGCCGCCAGCGCCCCCGCCACCAGCAGCACCTTGCCCGAGCGCAGCAGCACCGCCGCGGGCGTCAGGGACGCGGAAATGCCCGTCTCCAGGTCCGCCGCCGGGGACCACGTGCCCGTCGCCGGATCGTACAGCTCCGCCGAGCGCAGGGGCTCGCCCGTGGCCGCGCCCCCCACCACCAGCACCTTGCCCGAGGGCAACAGCGTCGCCGTGTGCTCGCGGCGGGGCGTGGCCATGCCGCCCGTGGTGGACCAGGCATGGGTCGCCGGATCGAACAGCTCCGCCGTCGCCACCGCGCCCGCCGGACTGCCGCCCCCCGCCACCAGCACCTTGCCCGAGGGCAACAGCGTCGCCGTGTGCGCGGTGCGGTTCAGCGTCGTCGAGGCCGGAGAGCGCCAGGTGTTCGTCGCCGGATCGTACAGCTCCGCCATGGCCGGTCGTTGTCGCCTCCCAGCACCAGTGCCTCGCCCGAGGGCAGCAACACCATCGAGGCTCGATAGCGGGGCCGAACCATGGGGCCGGAGGGGGACCAGGACCCCGTCGTTGGATCGTACAGCTCCGCCCCCCGCCCCTCGAGCAGCACCAACACCTTGCCCGACCGCAGCACCACCGCCGCGGCGACGTCACGCTCCTGCCCCGCCGGAGACCACGTGCCCGTCGCCGGATCGAAGACCTCCGAACTCGCCCCTGGGTCGTCCCCTCCCCCGTCACCCACACCCTGCCCGAGGGCAGCAGCAGCGCCACGTGGCCCATCCGAGACGTATGCAGGGAGCCGACGGAGGACCACGTGTCCGTCGCCGGCTCGTACAGCTCGGTCGAGGTGGTGTCGCCCCCCGCCACCAGCACCTTGCCCGAGGGCAACAGCGTCGCCGTATGGCCCCCATGGCTCGCGAGCGGAGAACGCGCCCTCCTCCACGTGCCCGTCGCGGGATCGTACAGCTCCGCCGTCGCGAGAGTGGTGCCATCCCAGCCCCCACCACCAGCACCTGGCCCGAGGGCAACAGCGTCGCCGTGTGCGAGTCGCGCGGCTCGGACATGGAGCCCGTCGGGGTGCTCGTGCCCGTTGCCGGATCGTACAGCTCGGCCGAGGCGGTACCGCCCCCCGCCACCAGCACCTTGCCCGAGGGCAGCACGGTGACGGAGGGCCAGAGCCGCCGCTCGCGCAATGCGCCCGTCAACCGGGAGACTCCCAGCGATGGCTCGTACACCTCCGTCATCCGCGCGGCGAGCGGCGTCGCCACGCCGCCGATCACCAGCACCCCACCCGAGGGCAGCAGCGTCGCCGAGAAGGACTCCCGGCCCCAGCTCAACCCCGCGATGGCGCTCCACGAGCCGGGCGCGAGCCGTGGGCACTCCGGCAGCCCGGCGAAGGTGAAGGCGCGGGAGGTGGACAGCCCCAGTGCGTTGCTCACCGTGGCGGTGATGGACGGCGTCTCCCCGGCGGGCACGCACGGGGGCGCCGTCCAGGCCACCTCGCTCGCCGAGGCGCCGTTCACCGGCGTGCCCAGCGTCCCCAGGCTCGCCGACCACGTGAAGCCGAGCGCGCTGCCTTGAGGATCCCTCCTCCACGCGCAGCGTGAGGTGCCCCAGGGGTTGCCTGCTCGGCGGAGCTCGTGGCCGATACCACCTCGGGAGGCCGGGGAGGCGGGGTCCCAGCAGCGGCCGCAGGGTGATGTCCACCCGCGCCGTCTGTCCCGCCACGATGGTGACGTCCGAGGCTTCGCCCACGAGGAGCTTCGCGCCCCCCGCGCCAAAGGCCTCCGCGAGGAAGGCGCGAGCGTTGCCCGCGGAGAGGTCCTCCATCGTCCCGCCCCACTCGCCGTCCACCCGTGCCAGTTCCAGGGTGCGCGGCTCCAGGCCCGCCGCCGAGAGCGTGACGGACACCCGCTCCACCTCCGCCGGGGGCTGCTCGAGATGCGCTACCACCCGGGCCGCGCCCGCCGGGACGGGCTCGGTGGGCACGGCGGCGCCTCCGGACGGCAAGCCGAGACCATCCACACCAGCCCCACTGTCAGCCATGACAACAGGAACGAACCTTGACGTCGCATGCACTTCCCCGGGTGAAGACAAGATCGCGGGCCCTCTGGCGCGCGGCACCGCGCACGCTACCCGAGGCTCCGCCCGCCTGGAGCGGAGAACCAGAAGCCCTTCACGGCCACGATCCCCGGCGTCCATGTCCCTGCGGACGAGCAGTGGATCGCTTGAGCTCGGTTGCCTGTCCCCCCCGGTCGACGCGGTGGTTGGGCATCCCTAGGTTGAATGAGACGCCGAGCCACCAAGGGGAACGAATCCACATGGCACGCAGGCCGGTCATGCATCGGGACATCGTGGTCATAGGAGCCTCGGCCGGAGGGGTCGAGGCGCTCAGGAGCTGGCCGCGCAGTTGCCCAAGGACTTCCCCGCGGCCGTGCTCGTGGTGCTGCACCTGTCCGCGGGCCACCGCAGTTTCCTGCCGGAGATCCTCGCGCGCGGGCCCCTGCCCGCCCTGCACCCCCAGCCCGAGACGCCGCTGGAGCCGGGCCGCATCTACGTGGCCCCCTCGGATCGCCACCTCCTGGTGGAGCCGGGCCGCGCCCTGGTGAACTCCGGGCCCCGGGAGAACGGGCACCGGCCGGCGGTGGATCCGCTGTTCCGCTCGGCGGCGCGGGCCTACGGGCCGCGAGTCATCGGCGTGGTGCTCACGGGCGCCCTGGATTGTGGCACTTCGGGCTTGATCGCCATCAAGGCTCAAGGAGGCCTGGCGATCGTCCAGGATCCCGAGGACGCCTATTGCCCGGACATGCCACGCAGCGCACTGGAATACGTGAAGGTCGATCATCAGGTGAAGCTCGCGGACCTGGGGGCGCTGCTGGTCCGGCTGGTCTCCGCTCCGCTCCCCCACACGAGGTCCCCAAACCCTCACCCCGCCTGGAAGAGGAGGTCACGGCCATGCGAGAGGTACGTGGTATTCATACGAATCCCCGGGACACGGGAAGCCCCTCGCTCTTCTCCTGTCCGGACTGTGGCGGGGTGCTCTTCGAGATGGATGAGGAGGGGCTGTTGCGCTACCGCTGCCGCGTGGGCCACGGCTTCACCGCCAAGGCGCTCTCGGTGACGCAGCAGACGGCGATGGATGGCGCGCTGTGGGCCGCGCTGCGCGCCCTGGAGGAGAGCGCCGCGTTGACACGCCGCATGGCGGCGCGCGCACGTGATCGCAACCACGGCCACTCCGCCAGACGCTACGAGGAGCGCGCGCGCCACCGAGGAACAGGCCGAGCTGGTGCGCACGCTGGTGATGCACAACACCGCCCGGCCGCCTCCCGAGGAGCTGCCGGACGAGGAGGAACTCAAGCGGATGGACGTGTGAGTCCCTCAGCCGCGCCGGGACGGCTTCCGCCCCGCGCGCGCTTCTCGCGAGGGCGCGGCGCCGCGGGGCTTCGGCTTCTCGGGGGCGAGGCGGGGAAACGTGAGGGTGAAGACGGCCCCTCCTCCGGACGGTTGTCGGCGGTGATGGTGCCGCCCGCCCGGGAGACGACGCCGTAGGCCATGGACAGGCCCAGGCCGGTGCCCTTGTGGCCCTTGGTGGTGAAGAAGGGCCGGAAGATGGTGCGCAGGTTCTCCGGGGGATGCCCAGGCCCTCGTCCGCCACGGTGAGCACCACGTGAGCGGGCCGCGCCCGGCCATGCACGCGGATGGTGCCCCCCGGGCATGGCATCCCGCGCGTTGAGCAGCAGGTTGATGAGCACGTAGCGCAGATCCGTGGCCGAGCCATTCACGAGCGGCAGCGGCGGCACCTCCACCTCCAGGCGCAGGCTCAGGCCCTCCCGGGCCGCGCGGTGCTCGATGTCACTCCGGGCGATCTCCATCGCCTCGCGCACCACGTTCGCCAGTTGGACCCGTTCGCTCGGCTGCGGCTCCGGGGTCTGCCGCGCGAAGCCCTGGAGGTGGTGCAGACGCGTGGCGGCATCGCTGACGATGCGCACCAGGGCATCCAGGTTGCCCCGCTGGCGCTCGGCGAACTCCGCGTCGCGCTGGATGAGCTCCAGGCGCAGCCTCATGGCGTTGAGGGTGTTGTTGAGATCATGCACGATCCCCGCGGCCATCTCCCCGAGCCCCCGCAGGTGCTCCTGCTCGGCGAGCGTCGCGCGGGCCCGGGCCAGCTCCCGCTCGGAGCGCACCTGCTCGGTGATGTCGATCGCCTGGATGAGCACACGCACCTGCGTGCCAGCAGGGGCCGCGGTGATGAGATCCGTGCGCAGCTCCAGGAACTGCTCACCGCCTTCCAACTGGTAGCGGGAGACATGCGGGCCCGTCTCGCCGCGCGTGAGCCGGGCCTCCGCCAGGGCCACGTCGCGCAGGGACCGCGCGGGCCCTCGCCCTCCTCGCCGAGCCTGCACCAGCGCCCGGGCGTCTGGGCCAGGGCGAACCAGCGGCGGTTGGACACCTGGAGCACGTCCCCGCGCACCAGCGCCAGTCCGCTGGCCGACGTCTCCAGGGCCCAGGTGGAGAGCTTCCAGGTGGAGATGTGATCGGCGTTGCGCGCCTCCAGCCGATGCACCAGCTCCTCGTGCTTGCGCAGCAACTGCTGGTACTTGGTGAGCAGGGCCTCGGCGGATCGCCCGGGCTGGCGGGGGGAGTCATTTGCGCAGCCGCTCCTTGAGCTCGCGGTTCTCCTGGGCGAGCGCGGCGGCGCGGGTGGTGTCCTCGAAGAGCAGGACGGCGCCGAGCGCGTGGGACTCGTTGTTGAGCGGGGTGACGATCACCGTGGCGGCGCCGCGGCCCCCATGGGGCAACTGGTAGATGACGTCCTCCAGGCGCAGCGAGCGGTTCTCGGCCACGTGGCGGCGGATGCGCTGCAGCAGCGAGCGCTTGAGGGCGGGGATGTGCAGGGTCCAGAGCACCTGCCCCACCGCCTCGCGCTCGGTGAGCCCCAGCAGCCGCTCGGCCGCGAGGTTCCAGGTGGTGATCTTCCCCTGGGGATCGAGCACCAGCACGCCCACGGCGAGGGTGCGGATGATGGTGCGCTGGCAGAAGCCGAGCGCGTCCAGCTCCTCGGTGCGGTGGGCCAGCTCGCGGTTGATGGCATCCATCTCCGCGTTGGCGCTCTGCAACTCCTCGTTCGTCGTCTCCAGCTCCTCGTTGGTGCTCTGCAGCTCCTCGTTCGTCGTCTGCAGCTCCTCGTTGGCGCTCTGCAGCTCCTCGTTCGTCGTCTCCAACTCCTCGTTGGAGGCGCGCAGCTCCTCGTTGAAGGTCGACAGGCGCAGGTTGACGGTGTTCAGGTCCTCGTTGGCGCGCTTGAGGCTGTGCTCCAGGCCGCGCAGGGAGGAGACGTCGTGCGAGTTGTACACCAGACCCTGAGCCTCCCCCCCGGGTGCCCCGGAAGGCAACCACCTGGGTGCGCAGCGCCACCGGCTCCTGACCGGGAAGCTCCAGCGTCCCGTCCACCGTCTCGCTCTCGGAGCGGCCCGCGCGCACCCGGGCGGCCGGCTCGGCGAACAGATCCTGCGTCAGACCGGGCAGGTCCAGGGCGGCCAGCTTGCGGTCGAGCACCTCGGTGTCGTGCCGGTTCCACAGCCGCGCGGCCGCGTGGTTCCAGAGGGTGACGGTGCCGTCCAGGTCCGTGACGATGAGGGGGCAGGGCTGGAGTTGAACACCTCGCGCAGGTGGCGCTGGATGTCCTTGTCCTGGGAGAGGGGTCCTCGGAGGGCGGCGACGCCTCCTGGGCCAGGTCCGCCGGGAGGGGACGCCGCAGGAGCGCGGGAGGGTCCTGCCGGAGATCCTTGCGGTAGATGCGCCGGCTCAGGTCGATGGGCTCGAAGAGCCGGGCGGCGAAGGGGATGAGCTCCGAGCGGCCCAGCACCAGCGCGCCCTGCTGCCGCAGCGCGAAGTGGAAGCGCGACAGCACCCGCTTCTGCAACTCCGAGTCGAGGTAGATGAAGACGTTGCGGCAGAGGATGAGATCGATGCGCGAGACGGGCGCGTCGGACACGAGGTTGTTGACGCCGAAGACGACCGTGCGGCGGATCTCCTTGCGCACGGTGAAGCCCTCGCCGGTGCGCACGAACCAGCGGGCGAGCCGCTCCTTGGAGACACCTTCCACCTGCTGCGGGGTGTAGATGCCGCGGCGGCCATAGGCGATGGCGGCCTCGTCCACGTCGGTGCCGAACACCTTGAGCTCCGCGCCCGGGGTGCCCGGACCGAGCGCCTCGGCGGCGAGGATGGCGATGGAGTACGCCTCCTCGCCCGTGGCACAGCCGGCGCTCCAGATGCGCAGCTCCTGGTCTGGCCGCCGCCGCTGGATGAGCTCCTTGAGCACCTTGTCGAGCGCCACCCACACCTCCCGGTCCCGGAAGAAGGTGGTGAGCTTGATGAGCATGGAGGAGACGAGGGTGTTGACCTCGTTGGGGTCCCGCTCGAGCAGCGACAGGTAGGCGGCACGGTTGCGGCAACCGGTGGCGGCCACGCGCCGGTCCACGCGCCGTTGCAGCGTGGCGCGCTTGTAGTTGCGGAAGTCGAAATTACGGACGTGCCGGACCCGCTCGAGGATCGCTTCGAGTTCACTGTCCCGGGAAGGTCTGGAATTCGCCATTGTCTGAGGGCTGTAGCGCAGTTACTTACAGCCACTCAAGTAAGATGGCACCGGCCTGGAACCAGGGTGAGGGGAACCGTCTCCTGAGTACAGCCTTCCTGGACGACTCCTGAAGTACTGAACAGGGACCCTGTCCTCTGGATCAGGGGCCTCAGGCGAGGAAGCGCTTCCACCACTGGAGTAGCACGGGCCCGTCACCCGCCCGGCTTGTCTCGTTTGAGCCCCCGCCGGCTGTCACTCGGGGTTCTCGCCGTACGAGCCCTGCTTCGCTGAGGAGGTGGGCGAGGCGGTTCTGGCGGATCCACGGCATCATCCGCGGGATCCAAGGCCCAGGTGCCCTCCTCCCAGCGCTTCAAGGCCTCGGAGGCTCCGAATGGAACCAACCCCTGCCCCTTCGCGGCCTCCTCCAGAACGGCTTTGGCCTCGGCCGTCCGATGGCGGAGCAGGAACACCGCCGCCATGACGCGCACGTCCATTCGAGGATGGGAGAACAGCACCGCGAGCGCGTCCCGTCCGGCATCACCGTGCGCGCGGAGTTGCGTGAACGCGGCGATCATCTTCCTGGCGTGCATGTTGCCCTTCTTCGCGTCCCCCGGAAGATCTCCTCGTTCTGGGCTTGGACGTGATGAGCAAACTCATCCACGAACTTCTGGAGGTTCTTCACCAAAGCCCACTCCCCACATTCCTGATCGCCTGCAAACCGAACTCGCGCTGAGCCTCATAGGATTGACCACCCAGCCACTTCCGGACGGTCAAAAACGAGCCGGTAATATCGTAACGAACCGAGGAATAAAGACGACCCACGTCAGTATGGAGGGTCTTGTCCATCGCGGTAATGTTTTCCGTATTGTGCAGTGACTCGCCCCCCGAATCGCTTCACGTTACTCGGGGTCTGCTCGATGATGTGATGCCATTCCTTGCCCGGACCCGCGGGCCCCATGGCCGACTTGAAACCACTAAACGACCCCACGCTCTATGACCGTTAGGGAGGAGTTTGCCCCGCGTCGGTGCGGAACTCGCGGGGGCTGAGTTCTGCGCCACCATGGCCACGGCATGAGGCGCCAGGACGAGACGAATTGTTCCCCGAGGAACGGAGACAATGACACGCTCGGCACCAGTTGCCGCCTCCAGCAGGTTCATGCCCGCCTCGGCTTCGACCGCCCTCGATGCATGCCTGAACCCCGGCAGCTTCGGCGCCTTGGACGCGAACGCTATCGTCTCGCCCACGGCCGCTGTTCCCAGCATGACGAGAATTCTTACGCTGTTGGGGCCAATGACCTTTCCGAACTGCTCACCAACTTCTTGCAATCGTGCGAATGTAGAAGCTTGGGGTGCGTCTTCGTAGAGTTGCGCATAGGCCCGCAGCAGGTCGAAAAACTCCCACCCAAGGTAACCCCACAGCACTACGGTCAATGTGGCGGCAAGCCCCTTGGTGACTGGCTCAGGCACCGGCGCAACCAATAACGCCATATAGGCAGTGATTCCAATGCTCAGAGTAGCCAGCACCCGCGTCGGGTTGAGTATGGACCGCACTTCCGCGTTCGCACTTTCCAATGCGGGTCCCACCGCCAAGGCCAGCGCGATGCTTCGTTTATCATCGTCCTGGAGATGGGGCCCATCCTCGAACAGGGTCAGACAGTCACCCGGTGTCCCACACCTCTCGCAATATTGTCCGTAGGAGCGCGCCGGTCAGATGTCCATGGCCCCCCTTCGAGGGCGATGACGCCAGCGCCAGCTGGCGGCCGACATACAGCGACGGGCCGGAGGCCACCCGCAGAGGCACACTCAGCCAGATCGTTGTCACGGCCTCTGTGAATTCGGACTCACTGAGCCGCACCGGTGCGAAGTCCACCGGGAGTGTGGCGAGGACGGCTTCCGCCTTGCCCGAACCTTCGTGGTATCCGTCAACAGCCAGTCTCCTGGTCGAGGGGCCTCCCGTGGCGCACGCCGTCACCAGCAGGAGCGCCATGCTGACGGCACGGTTACGCCACCCGGTGGCGACCATGCGCCGCTCGACACGCCGCTGTTGCGTGGCGCGCTCGTGGTTCCGGTTACGGAAGTCTTCGAGTTCACTGTCCCGTGGAGGTCGGAAATGGGCCATTGTCGGGATGCTGTAGCGTAGGAGCTTTCAGCCCATCAAGTATCGCGGGCCTCAAGCGAGAAAGCGCTTCCACCACTGGAGCAGCGCTTGTTCGTCACCCGCCTGCTCCGAGCAGGAGGAAGCCCGGGTCGAACGGTTCGAGCCAGGGTTCGAGCACCCGAGCAAGTTCGCGGTACGCGGGAAGCGTCTGGCCCTGGCGCAAGTCCCCAGCTTCGGGCCACGGGCCCAACGCCACGACGGCGCGCCCTCGCCCCACTCCTGGACGGAGGTGGTGGAGGACCCATTCACGCATGAAACCGGGCCCCTGCTCTTCCAGATACTCCGTCGGCAACGTGACGCGGAGGACACTGACGAAGTTGGGAGGTGTTTCGCGGAAGGGAATGCGAGCACGGTAGTCGAAGCAGTAGCCGCTCTCTCGTGCGCCGTGGAGGATGAAGAAAGGATCCGCCCCATCCTTCTCCGCGGAACGAGCCTTGTGCGCGGGGTAGTCCTCGAAGGACGTGCGCTCCTTCGGTTTCAAGGTGTCCCGAATGAGCTCCCATCCCTCTCCCCTAGCGGAAAGGCTTGCCACCAGCAGCAGTTGTACTCGGAGAGCGCATCAGGACGGTCCTCCACCGCGCGCAAGTAGGTGTCGAGCGCGTGAGACACTCCCGACGCGAGGTCGAAGTGGTCGTGGGGAAGGAAGAAGACGATGCGAAAGACATCTCTCACGAGGAGATGGTGCTCGACGGTCTCGACCGTTCCCCCTTCGGGAGTCCACGACGACCGGGTGATGGGCCGGAGATTCTGACTCGGGGGCCCGAGCCCAGGGCCAGCCGGGTCGTGGTGAGGACACGGCGTCAGGGCCGCGGGCCAGGCGCTCGATGTACTCGGCGGGCAGGCCCGCGCTCTTCGCGCCGCGCACCAGCGCCTCGATGAAGCGCGGGCTCACCGGCCCCTCCGTGGATGCGCGCCGGGGCGACGTCACGAACGCCGTGGCCTTCACCTCCTGGCCCTCCACGCGTACGCGCACCTCGCGCTCCACGCACATCCCCGTCACCGCCCCCTCCTTGTGCTGGATGATGGGCCAGTCCTTGCCCCCAATCTCGAACAGCCGCCCGAACACGCTCCGCCCCGCCGCGTCCGTCAGCCCCGCCACCCGCCCTCCCCACCACCGCGACGGGAAGTCGTAGACCAGTCCACGTCCAGCGCCTCGGCCAGCCGGCCCTCGGGCAGCTCGAAGAAGCCGTAGCTGTGCTGATCCCTCCACTCCAGGAACGCGGCCCGGTCCAGGATGGTGGAGTAGGCGAAGTACAGCCGGGTGGCCCCGGTGTCCGCCGCGTTGCGCGCCTTCATCACCTGATCGTAATGCGAGTCCATGGGGTGCTCCTCCTCACGACGGGCCTACCGGTTCGACTCCTCGCGCAGCGCGTCGAGGATTCCGCCCACGTCCAGCCGCGCCGTCTTGATGAACAGGCGCAGCGCGCGCTCCACGCGCTCGGCGAGCGTGGCCATCTTCTCCAGCCGCGCCAGCCGCTCGGCGGGAACCAGGCCCTGCGTCTCGGCGAGCCGGCGCGCCTCGACGAGGTCCGCGCGGATGCGGGCGATGAAGGACGCCTCGCGCTCCTCCACCACGTGCGACACCATGCGGATGAGATCCGTCTCGGCCGCGTAGCGCCAGGCGCTGTCCTGGGGCGAGCGCACCCGCCGCACCACGCCCCAGCGCTCCAGGTCGCGCAGGAGCATGGACACCCCGCCCTTGGACAGCTCCAGCTCGCGCTCCAGCTCGCCCGCGGTGAGGGGCTCGCCGCGCAGGTAGAGCAGCGCCCACACCCGGCCCTGGTTGCGCTTGAAGCCCCAGAACTCGATGACGTTGCCCACCGCGTCCGTGGCGACGGCCTCCCAGGGAGCGGTGCCCGGAGACGGCGGCCCCCGCGGCCCGTCTCGCCACCCGTCCACAGGTAGCCCTTCATGCCGCCCGGCTCAGGCTCGGCCTGGGCGGTGATGCCCTCGGAGAGCTGACGCGCCCAGCGCACCAGCTCCGTGCCCATGCCCTGGTTCGCGTAGGGCCCGAGCGCCTCCAGGGCCGAGGCGATCTCCGCGTTCATCCGCTCGACGGCCAGCGGCACCGCGTCGGTGCGCTCGATGGCGTCGCCGAGGGCGCGGGTGCGCTCGGCGTTGATGGTGGTGAAGGCCCAGGCGTCCTTGAGCTTGCCGCGCAGGGAGCCATCGCGCGCCACGGCCAGGAGGATGGGCAGGGAGGGCGTACCGGAGAGCATGTCCGCGTAGCGCGGCTTGCCGGGGTCGGTGCCGAGCACGTCGCGGATGTCGTCGGCGATCTGGAAGGCCACGCCGAGCCGGCGGCCGAAGGCGTCGAAGCGCTGGGCGGCCTCGGGCTGGCCGGCGAGCGTGGCGGCGGCATGGCCGCACCAGCCGAAGAGCGAGCCCGTCTTGCCCTCGGCCACGTAGCGCAGCCGCTCGAGCGACAGCTCCAGGTTGCCGCGCGACTCCACCTCGGCGATGGCCGCGCGCGACATCTCCATCACCACCGCGAGCGCGCTCTGGGTGAGGCGCGGGTCCAGGTGGCTCAGGCGGAAGAGCGCGGTGGAGAGGATGAGGTCGCCGCTCATCACCGCGACGATGTTGCCCCAGCGCGCGTTCACCGTGGGCCGGGCGCGGCGGAACATGCCGGCGTCCACCACGTCGTCGTGCAGGAGGCTGGAGGAGTGGATCATCTCCGCGGCCACGGCCACGTCGAGCAGCTTCTCGGGGAACGCCGAAGACGCCCCCGAAGAGGCGCACCAGCAGGGGCCGGGCCCTCTTGCCGCCGGCGCCCAGGCACAGGTGGCGCGCGGCCTCCATCAACGTGTCTCCCTGGGTGTCCGGTCCCGCGTCCCCGTCGTCCAGCATGGTGCCCAGTCGCTGCTCCACGCTCCCCAGAAAGTCCGCCAGCTCAGCGCCAGTTCCATGTACCCCTCTCCTCCGGGGCGTTCATATAGTTCAAGACCGCATGAACCGCACCAGCTTCCTGTGGGCCCGGGCGGGCCGGGGGGCGGTGTGGGGGTGGGCGGAGCACACTCGGCCCTGGAGCAGGCGGGCCCGGGAGGGTCGGTTGGAGCGGGTGGGAGGGTCGGGTAGAGACAGGCGCGTGCCTCTCGCCGTCCTGCACCGTCACGTCCTGCGCAGTCTGGCCGCCCTCGCCTCCGTGGTGCCGTTCGCCCGGCCCGGCTCCGCGCCCCTCGCGGGCGCCCCCTCCACGAGCACCACGGCCCACGTGCCCTCGAGCCGCAAGGCGCGCCGCCGCCTGCGCCGCTCGCTGCGGGCCTCGGTGGCCGAGGGCATCATGGCGGAGGTGGTGACGGCGGGCGCGGGCTCCACGGCGCTCACCGCGTGGGCGCTGGCGCTGGGGCTCGGGCCCTTCCAGGTGGGGATGATGACCGCCCTGCCCTTCTTCGCCCAGTTCGTGCAGTTCCCGGCGGCGTGGTTGACGTCCACCTTCGGCCACCGGCGCATGGCGCTCTCGGTGGTGCTCTTCTCCCGGCTGATGATGCTGGCGTTGTGCGCGCTGCCGTGGCTGCCCTGTCGCTGGTGGGCCAGCAGCGGCTGCTGATGGCGGTGGCGGGGCTGTGGGCGGTGCTGGGCGTCATCGGCAACAACGCCTGGGTGGCGTGGATGGGCGAGCTGGTGCCCGAGTCCATCCGCGGGCGTTTCTTCGGCCGGCGCACGGCGCTGTGCACGTTGAGCAACCTCGTCGCCTCGCTGGTGGCGGGCGTGGTGATGGACCGGCTGCGGCCGGCGACGGGCGTGGGTCCGGCGCTGCCCCTGCTCGCGGCGGTGTCGTGCGCGGCGGGCATCGTGTGCACGGTGCTGATGGCGCGGCAGCATGATCCGGCGCCCCCCGGCACCCGGGAGAAGCCGAAGCTGGACTTGCGTGTGGCGCTGGTGCCGCTGCGCGACGAGCGGGCGCGCCGGGTGCTCGTGTACCAGACGTTCTGGAACGCGGCGGTGGGCCTGTCCGCGCCCTTCTACTCCTTCTTCAGTTTGCAGAACCTGAAGATGAGCTTCCTGCTCATGTCCGTGCATCTCGCGGCGGTGGCCGCCGTGCGCATGCTGGCGGCGCCCATGTGGGGCAAGCTGATCGACAGGCTGGGGGCGCAGCCCGTGGTGGTGATGTGCTCGCTGACCCTGGGCCTGTTGCCGCTGGTGTGGCTGTTCCCCACGGCCACGTTCCTCTGGCCGCTCATCCTCGACGCGCTGATGGCGGGCGTGCTGTGGGGAGGACACAACCTGGCCATCTTCGCGCTGCCGCTCGCGGTGGCCCCGCGCCAGGGGAGGCCCTTCTACCTGGCGGCGTTCGCCACGGCGGCGGGACTGGCCTACGCGCTGGCCTCGTCCGTGGGGGGAGCGCTGGCGAGCGCGCTGCCCGCGGAGTTCACCCTGGGCGGCCACGTGTGGGCCAACCTCCAGGTGCTCTTCGCCCTGTCCGCGGTGGCGCGACTGGCCGCGGCGCTGCTCGCCCTGCGCATCATCGAGCCGGGGGTGAGGAGCGTGGACTCGCTCGGGGCGCTCTGGGCCCTGGTGCGCCCGGCCCGGCGGCGGGCCCCGGTGGTGGAGTCCCAGGAGGACTCGTCCCTGGCCCCGCTCGGCGAACCCGTGCGCGTGGAGAGCTGACGCCCGCGCTCAGGCGGAGTCGAGCGCCAGACTGACCCGCCCTCGCGCCGGCCCGCCCCTAGCCCTTGGACACGAAGCGCACCTTCTGCACGCCTTCGATCATCTGCAGGGCGAAGGGCGCCGAGGTGAAGGACTTCTGCTGACCCAGCTTGCCGCGCATCGCCTCGGACAGGCCCACCACGTCCACCGGGCCCCGCTCCCCATCGCGCCAGGGCACGGCGTCGATGAGCAGCTCCTCATCCCCCGCGCCGGACTCAGGATTCCTCAGGTTCTTGCTGTAGTTCGCCGAGCCTCCGTCCTGCTGGGCATCCAAGCCGAAGTGCATCGCCTCGGGCTTCTGGTGCACGTCCAGCGTCTTGAGCTCCCCCTCGAAGAGGCCGAGGAGCACGTCCTTGGACAGCTTCTCGATGCGGATGGGCGGGAGCGTCTGCTTGTCCGTGGGCAGGAAGTCCTCGTCCTCCACGCGCTCGTTGTAGGCCTCCACGAGCAGATCCGGCCAGCCGGACACCACGCTCGAGCGCATCACGAAGCCCGTCACCACGCGGCCACCACTCCGGGTCGCCACCCGCGAGCGCAGGCCCAGATCTTCCTTGAAGTCCGTCTCCGTCACCCGGCCCACGCTCAGCGCACCGTCCTGGAGGCACTCCACCCAGACGGGATCCAACCAGAAGAAGCGCAGCGACTCGGTGGGCAGCAGCCGCTCGTCCGGAATGAGGTAGTTGAAGGGCAGGCCGGCGAGCTTCGACAGGCCCTCGAACCAGGCCGCCGTCGCCTCGGGCATGCCCGCGTCCAACGCGCGCGCCGCCAGCCGCCGCCGCCGCGTGGGCAGCCCCCGCACCGCGCGCTGCGACTGGACGTTGCCTTCCTGGGCGACCTTGCGCTTCCAGTTGTACAGCTCCATCGCCACGCGGGTGTTGGCCAGGGTCAGCATGCGCCCCAGCTCCCAGGCCGAGGCATAGGAGACATCCAGGAGGCCCGTGGTGGGATCGTAGCGCAACAGCTCGTCCGCGCTGCGCGCCGGCAGCGTGGGCGCGTCCGGCGGAGTCCCGGGATGAGCGGCCCCCGGTAGAAGGACACCGTCTTGTCCCCCTGGCGCAGGGCGTGGGTCACGGGCACATGGCCCTGGGCGAGCCACGCCTGGGCCGCGCTCGAGGCCGTGGCGGGCGCGGGCATGTGCAGGGAACCAGCTCGCGGTTGAGCCGCTTGAGCAGCGCGCTGAAGCCCTGGGCGGGATCCACGCTGTGAAAGGCCCAGCTCGTCAGGCTCACCAGCCGGATGAAGTCCGAGGCCCCCGCGCCCTGGAAGTCGAAGGCGCCGTCCTTGTAGCGCCCCTCCAGGGACACCCGGTGCACGGTGCTGTCGGCGCCCACCTCGGGCAGGCGATTGCAGAGGACCGTGGACTGGGCGTCCCCTCCGGCGCTCCTCCAAACGTCTTGCGCTGGCGCGCGTGGGCGAGCAGCCCCAGCTCCGCCGCCGTCGGCAGCAGGGGCTCGAGCAGATCGCGCCGCACGTCGATGACCGTGACCAGGTCCTCCATGCTCTGGCCCGGCTCCAGTTCGAAGGCGGGAAAACGCCCCGCGCCCGCCGGTGGGGACTTGAGCTGCCCCAGCGTCACGCTCTGGGTCTTGAGCAGCGCCGAGCGGTCCTTCTGTCCCGCGAAGTCCGAGTCGCGAAAGAGCAGCAGCGCGAGCCAGGACAGGTTCTCGTCCTTGAGCCCGGCAGCCGCTCCCAGGGCAGCGTGCTGCGGCGCAGGGAGATGTGGGGCAGCACGTTGGAGTGCTCGCCCACGCTGCCATCGGGCGGGAACACCGCGGCGATGTCCTCGGGCGCGAGCGGCCCGAAGCGCTCGCCCAACACCGCGAAGGTGAGCGTGCGCGACGGGACGGCGTGCGGCTCCCCGTCCACCGTCACCGTCTGCGACACCGTGACGTCATACACCCCGCTCTCCAGCGGCGGCTGCTCGTACTGGAGGAACTCAATCTTCGCATCGGCGCTCGGCGAGCGGAGGTTCGACCGGAGGTCCATCTGGGAGGTTTTCATGGGCATCAGGCTTCCTTGACCTGGGGAGCGAAGACGAAGAGGTCGGCGACATCGGCGCGCAGCGTCACGTGCTCGGCGGGCGAGAAGCCCAACGACTCGAGCAGCGCGTCACGCGCGGGGTTGCTGGCGATGGACTCGCGGATGGCCGCGCGGCGCTTGTCATCCTCGAGCGCCTGGGCGCGGAAGCCGGGCAGCGACTGCCAGGAGTAGGCCTCGCGCAAGGACTCCGTCTCGTAGCGCAAGAGCTCCACGGGCAGGTCGTTCGTGTCCGCTGGATTTTCCACGGGCGCGGGCTCGAAGCGCAGGCCCGAGAGCGTGTCCTCCACGAAGGAGCGGTCGTTGACGCCGGGAAAGCGCAGCCGCTTCTCTCCGCCCACCGTCTGCGTCTTGGGCGCGCCCCACAGGGCCTCGGGCACCTTGCGCGTCTGCTTGGTGACCGTGAACTTGCCCGGCACCACCTCCGTGCCCTTGTACTTGATGGATACGTGGTGGTCGCTCTGTAGCTGATTCGTCTCCTTGGCCATGGGGGCCACGCCCAGGGCCTGGTTGCCCGTGAACTCGTCGCCCGACGGCGCGTAGACGGCCTTCTTGCTCGGGATGACCGAGTCCGTCACCAGCGCGAACTCCTTGGGATTGACGATCCACACCTCGTCGCCCGCCGGCGACTTGTACTGGCGCAGGAGTCCCTCGGAGACGGCGGCGCTGACGATCTCCTTGTCCTCGGGCAGGAAGGACGAGCGGAACTCGTCCCAGCCGATGGGCAGCGGCGCCACGCCCCCCTGGTTGCCGAACTTCACCGACACGCTGAACAGCCAGAAGTCCAGGCTCGCCTTGCCGCCGAACGACGGCCCCCAGAGGTGCAGGTCCGCGCCGATGCTGCCCTTGAGACAACCCAGACCCGCCCTGAATTTCACATACAGGCGGATGTCATAGGCATACGGCCGCCAGCTGATGAGGAAGTCGGCGCCCATGGTGAAGGACGCCCAGGCCGAGCCACTCTCGTAGCTCGCCTTGAGGTAGCCGCCCGCCATGACGGCATGGGCACACAGCGCGAAGTAGGACTCGCCGCTGATGGAGATCTTGCTGTCCACCTGCCAGTTGAAGCCCACCCGGGGCACGTCCGGGTAGTGCAGGGCTTCTTGAAGGACGGGTGGTAGCCGCCCTGCGTGAGCACGAAGTCGCCCGCGTGGGGACCGGCGAACCACGTGGCGAAGGCGAAACCGCCCGTGAGCTTGCACGCCTTGCCCAGCAGGTAGGACGAGGGCGTGAGCTGCCCGCGCACCATCACCACGCCCTCTTCCGGAGCGAAGCGCGCCTGCAGCGCCAGCTCCACGAACACGAGCGGGTCCTTCGCCGCCGCGCCGGGCTTGGAGAAGGGCACCGTCAGGCGCGCGAGCCCGAGCAGCCCCAGCTCGAAGCTCTTGCCGATGGCCGCGTACATCAGCGCGAAGCCATCCAGCATCTTGAACGAGGTGAACTTCACCCCGAGCGTGAGGAAGCCCGAGTCGGGCTGGATCTTCAGGTAGCGGGTGAGCGCCTCGAGCTGGGTGGCGACGGCCTCGGTGGCGTTGTCCGAGTCCCAGTCGCCCGTGCCCTCCACGGCCTGCTTGACGAGGGGGAAGTCCTGCACGTCCTCGAGCGCGGGCGCGGTGAAGGCGCGGTTGTAGCCAAAGCCCGCGGACAGGCCGGTGACGAAGAAGAAGGGCGGGCCGCCGAGTGGATAGTCCAGCGTGGCGTAGAGGAACAGCGACGGCTCGCCGTTGTTGGGCACGGCGTACGCGCCAATGGCGGCGAGGCCGAGCGACTGGCCCTTCACGCCCATCTGCAGCGCGGCCATGCCGGCGTACTCCTCGTAGCCCTCGCGCTTCTTGCGCAGGAAGGCGCCGGCGAGGCGCAGCGTGGCGTTCTCGTACTCGAGCCCGAAGCCCTCCAGGAGCAGCTGCGTGGAGCCGCTCGGCAGGGGCAGGCGCACGGCCACCCCGGTGAGTGACAGCTTCAGGTCCCCCACGGACAGGACGATCTCCGGCACGAACTGCACGGCGCCGTCCTTGTAGACGAGCCCCAGCTTCTCGAAGTGCACGGGCCCCACGGCGCGCTGCACGGTGAGCCACGCGCCATTGTCGGCGAGGGTGATGGGGATGTCGTCCAAGAGCGCGCGCGTCAGCTGCCTCGGGACGAGCCCGCGCGTGGAGCGCACGCCGGTGCCGCCGGTGCGCCGGCGCTTGAGCGGCATGTACCAGGAGCGGATCATCTCCCCGATGGCCGCGTACCCGACGAGGTAGGCACCGCGCTCCAGTTCCTGGGCGGCGGCGCTGGAGGAGCGGATGCGGAAGGGCGAGGTCATCTCCTCCAGCACGCCGTTGAGGGCCTTGACCTCGTCCTTGGTGAAGCGGGCGGTGGCCACGAGCACGTCCACCGACACGTTGGCGCCCGTCTGGGCGGAGTTGAAGTAGAGCCCCACCAGGGGCAGCTGGCCCAGATCCACTCCGGCGCTCACCCCACCGCCGAGCAGCAACCGGGGCCGTGTCTGTCCTTGCTGATTGAGCTGCCCCGAGAGCACCAGGATGAAGTTCTGCCGGATGGGGAGGGACAGCTCCTCGGGGATGGCCAGTCCGAGCGCCGGGGCCACTCCGCCGAAGATGGCGTGCAGGGGAATCCCTGCTCCTCCACCAGATTGCACTGCACCACGAGCGCGCTGCCCAGCTTCCGGGTGAACGCGCCCTCGAAGACGAGCTGGGTGATGTCGCCTTCGAGGGGGATTTCCACCCGGGCCCCGAAGTCGGCGACGTGCGGGAACTTCCCCGTGGCCGGATCCGGCTTGAAGGCCATGGCCAGACCGAGGATGAGGTGCTTGGACTCGGCGTCCTCGTCCTCTCCCTCCTCGCCCACCTTGATGCCAATGCCCACATCGAACTCGTACTGCTGCTTCTCCGAATTGACGCTGAACGCGACGTTCTGCACGGGCAGCGTGTCATCCAGGGTCCGCAGGAAGTCCGGAACGAAATCCGCCTGGAAGGTGCGCTCCAGCTCGAAGATGACATCCCGGACGCTCTGGATCTTGCCCGGGTCGATGACGATATCGAAATTGGCCATGGCGCCTTGTCAGTATTTGATGATGAAGTTGACGGTGGTATAGGGCTGCAGGTTGTTGTGGGGCTGGCCGCCGCCATTCGTATCGAGGGTGACATTCGACACGGCATGGTTCGTCTGCGTCGGGTACTTATCGGGACCGCTGATCCAGTTCTGGATGTGCCGGCCGTGCTTGTCATTTCGGCCTTCGTCATTCCGGGCGGAGATTTCGTGGGAATGACCCGCGTCTCGCACGAAATGGTCATGCCTGGGCATCTCGGGAATGGTCAGCGTATGCGTGGCCTCACCACCTATCGTTCCCAGAAAGTAGTAACCATTGGCGCCCATGGGTACGCGGCCCTGCAAGGTCGGAAGCCGGAACTCCCCGGAGGGAGGCGCCGACGAACCCTTGTAGGTATCGCCAATGGCGGCGAACAGGTCCGCATACTCGGTCTTGCTCTTCGTGGAGCCATCGCAGAGCAACCAGCCGTCGGGCACGTTGGACCCGCCATACGCGAGGATGGTGCCCACGGGCACGAGCCAGCCCGTCTTGTCTTTCACCCGGCCCTGGACGGCCATGTTTCCCTTGGAGGGCACGACATCGCCCGAGAAGGTCAGGCTGCCCCCCGAGCTGAGGTTGCCGGTGTTGCTCACGTTGCCCCGGATGCTCAGGTCTCCGTTGGCCATCAATTGCATCAGCGCGGTGGTCTCGTCCTTCTTGAAGAACTGGACCGAGGTGTTGTCCCCCGTGTTGTCCGCGTCCGAGCGGAAGACGAGCTGCCCCTCGTTCTGGATCTCCGCGTCGTGCAGACGCAGGGGCCCGCCGCGCAGATACAACCGGGCGGTGGGCGTCGCGTTGCCAATGCCCACGTGGCTCGAGTAGTCGTGGCTCGCGTCCACCTTCTGGCCAAACACCAGCGGCGCCTTCTCGAGGACACACACCCGCTCGCCATCCCAGTACCCGGGCACGTTCTCGTACCGGAGCAGCAGCTGCGTTGGGCCGTTGGGGTGCAGCGTCTCCAGCTTGCCGAGTTGCAGCTCCAGCGCCGCCCGGGGCGCGAGCGTCACCGCCTGGGTGGGTGTGAAGGTCCATTCCACCCAGTCCCCATCCGCGCTGAGCGTGGGGGCCGAGCGGCTCCAGTTGGCCAGGGTGGAGAAGGTGATGTCCTTGACCTGCTGCTCGGTGCCCAGCGCCCATGGCGCGTCCGCCACCGTGCCCACCGGCAGCGCCAGCACCAGCCTCGACGTGCGCGTGGGCTCGTTCGCGTCGTATACGAAGCGCAGCGTGCCGTCCTGGCTGCCCGCGGGCGCCCCGTTGCTCAGCCGCAGGAGCAGCGTGCCCTGCTCGCCGTCCACGTTGAGCACCTGGTTGGCGCCCACGAAGCCCACGCGCAGGGGGCAGTCGGGCTTGCCTCGCCGATTGCGGACCCCGAGCGGATGCTGAGCCTCCAACTCGTAGTCCCCTGCCTGCCCCGGTCCCTTCGGCGGCCCGATGCTCAACAACGTGGTGTCCGTGGCCTGGGTTTCGGGCGTCGGCCACTTGAGGCCCATCACCACCTCGGCGCCCACCGTGGGCAGCGCGGACACGCCGTGCAGCACCGCCGTCAACGACTCGCCCGGCTCGAGCGTCACGTCGGGACTGCGCCACGCCAGGAACACGTCCGTGGTGCCGTCCGTGTTCCCCACGCGCAGCACGCCCCAGTCCGCGCCCATCGCACTCGCCTCGCGCGGCGCCAACGTGTTGGCGGCGAAGTGCAGCCGGAAGTGGTAGCGGCTCGCATCGAC
Source organism: Cystobacter fuscus (assembly GCA_049060065.1). Classification (GTDB taxonomy): domain Bacteria; phylum Myxococcota; class Myxococcia; order Myxococcales; family Myxococcaceae; genus Cystobacter; species Cystobacter fuscus_B. Next base: position 3,741,846 of record JBMEQP010000002.1, on the reverse strand, counting down.
CTCGCTGATGCGGTGCAGGGTGATGCTTTCCTCTTCCTGCACCAGCCTGTTGACGATGCTCAATTCGAGCGCCCGGCCCGAGCCCGGGTTCTCGATGAGCAGCACGTCGCGCAGGCGCTCGCCTCGGGCGTCGAACAGCTCGTAGTTCACTTCGAAGCCAAACGGCTTCTTCTTGGTGTCCGCCATGGCGCCTTGTCAGTATTTGATGATGAAATTGACGACCGTGTACGGCTGCAGGTTGCTGTGGGGCTTGCCACCACCGTTGGTCCGCAGGGTGACCCCAGTCGTGACGTGGTTCGTCGGGATGTCGACATGCCCTTTGGATGCATCGCGGTTGGGCCGAAGATCTCCGCTTCCCTCCGCATTGGTGGTGGTGATGGAATGGGAGTGTCCGGGTCGTCCACGAAATGGTCATGCACGGGCATCTCGTCGATGGTCAGCGTGTGCGAGAGTTCGCCCCCCATGGTGCCCAAGAAGAATGCGTCAGACTGGAAGCCCACGGGCACCCGGCCCTGGAGCGTGGGCACCCGAACTCCGTGGAACCGGGCAGAGGACGGTCCCCATCCACTTTGTAGGTGTCCTTGAGGACCGCGTAGAGGTCCTGGTAATCGGCACGCTTGTAGATGGCTCCATCACACCTCAGCCACCCTCGGGGGCCGTCTCGCCTCCGTAACAGACAATGGTGCCCACGGGGACGAGCCAGCCCGTCTTGTCCTTCGCCCGCCCCTTGATCGTCAGGTTCCCATCCGCGCTCACATCCCCTTGAGGGTCAGGTTGCCGTCCGAGCTGATGTTGCCGGTGTTGCTCACGTTGCCCCGAATGATCAGGTCGCCGTTGGCATTCAGTTGCATCAGCGCGGTAGTCTCGCTCTTCTTGAAGAACTGGACCGAAGTGCTGTCTCCCGAGTTGTCCGCATCCGAGCGGAAGACGAGATGCCCCTCGTTCTGTATTTCCGCGTTGTGCAGACGCAGGTTGCCCTTACGCAGGTACAGCCGCGCCGTGGGATTGGCATTGCCGATACCCACGTGGCTCGAATAGTCGTGGCCCGCGTCCACCTTCTGGCCGAACACCAGCGGCGCCTTCTCGAGGACACACACCCGCTCTCCATCCCAGTACCCGGGCACGTTCTCGTAGCGCAACACGAGCTGCGTCTCGCCATTGGGGTGCAGCGTCACCAGCTTGCCCAGCTGCAACTCCAGTGCGGCCCGGGGCGCCAGCGTCACCTCTTTCGAAGGCGAAAACGTCCACTCCACATGCGTGCCGTCCGCGCTGAGCGTGGCGGCCGAGCGATTCCAGTTGGTCAGGGTGGAGAAGGTGATGTCCTTGACCTGCTGCTCGGTGCCCAGCGCCCATGGCGCATCCGCCACAGTGCCCACCGGCAAGGCCAGCACCAGCCTCGACGTGCGCGTGGGCTCGTTCGCGTCGTACACGAAGCGCAGCGCGGCGCCCCCCGTGGGCGCACCGTTGACCAACCGCAGGCGAAGCGTGCCCTGCTCGCCGTCCACGTTGAGCACCGGTTCGCGCCCATGAAGCCCGCGCGCAGGGGCAGTCCGGCCGGCCCCGGCGATTGCGCGTGCCGAGGGGCCGCTGGGCCTCCAGCTCATAGTCCCCCCCTGGCCCGGCCCGTCCGGCGTCACGATGCTCAGGGCCGAGGAAGCCCCGCCTCGGTCTCGGGCTTGGGCCACTTGAGTTCCATCACCACCTCGGCCCCCACGCCCGGCTCCGCCGACACGCCCTTGAGACCCAGGACCAACAGCTCTCCGGGCGCGAGCGTCACCTCCGGACCGCTCCAGGAGAGAAACACGTCCGTGGGCTCGTCCTGATTGTCCACGCGTGTCACCAGCCAGTCCTCACCCTCTACGCCCACCGTGCGGCGCGCCAGGACCCCTCGGGAAAGCGCAGCCGGAAGTGGTACTGGGTGGCGTCCGCGCTCGGGAGCGGATGCAGGATGATGCGCTCGTTCTCCGCGGCCAGCGCGTTGGTGATGCCCAGCAGCATCACCTGCCCCGAGCCCGGGTTGTCGATGAGCAGCACCTCGCGCAGGCGCTCGCCCCGCGAGTCGAACAACTCGTAGCTGACATCAAAAGCGAACGGCTTCTTCTTCGGCGTCTCTCCGGCCATGGGGATTGTCACCTGTTCAGGGTTGGGCTCTTCCGAGCGGCGCAGCATCAGCCAGCCCTCGCGGACCTCTTGGGTCGCGGAGAAGGCGGCGCGGGGGTTCACGGGATCCAGCTTGTTCGTCTCGGCCCAGGCCCCGTCGGGCTGGCGCGTCGTCCAGGACCGTGAGGCCGGGCTCCTCGGGCACGGGCAGCCGCAGCGTGCCCCGGTCCGTGAGCAGCGGCGCGGTGAGGAAGCTCACCTCCAGGTCCGCGAGCGCCTGGGTGTAGAACTCGGGCAGCAGGCGCAGCTGCTCGCTCGGGAGCACGCCCGTGGTGGCATGCACCTGGCCGCGCGGATCCAGCAGCATCGTCACGTGCTGGGCGGGGTCGGCCGCGGTGCGCAGCATGTGCAGGGACTCGTCGCCGTACGTCTTGATGAGCGCATGGCCCACCGAGCGCAGCTGCGGCGAGAAGAAGGTGCCCCCCTGCTCGTACGTGTAGCCCCCGGCTCCATCCGGGCTCTCGCGCCAGTAGCCCACGAGCCCATCATCCAACTGGCCGAACTCGCCCAGGCGGATGGGCAGCTTCACCTTCTCCAGCCCGCGCGTGGTGTCCTCGCCGTCGGCGATGGCGTTGGGGTCCAGCGCCGGCGGCCCCTTGAGCTCCAGGGTGAGCGCGCCGCGCACCACCGCCACGGGGCGCGCCATGAGCAGGGCGCGGCTCGGATGCTCCGCGTAGGCGGCCGGATCGATCGTCTCCAGGGCGGTGCGCTGGGTGGACAGGAAGGCGCTCAGGAACGTCTCGCCCTGGGCGAGCACGTGGCGCACCACCTGTTGCAGGTGGGGGTTGGCGAACTCGGGCAGGCCCTGGGCGCTCGTGCGCACCGCGGCCCGGGTGCCCGGTGCCGTGCGCCACGTGCCGCCCTGATCGATGGTGCCGAGCGCCCGTCCCGCCTGGTCATACACGGCGAGCGCGCGGTCCTGGTTGTTCACCAGCAGCCAGCCACACACCGGGTTGGTGTCCGGGTGCTCCGTGGCGCGTTGGACCTGGACGTCCTTGGCGGGCAGGAACTCGAAGCGCAGGCGCGCGGGCTGGTTGAAGCGCGGCGGCAAGAGCATGTGCTGCCCCAGGGCGCTCGTAGGCGGCGTCAGCTCGTCGGTGGTGATGACGCGCGTGTCCTCGGACGTCTCCAGGTCGACGATCTCCTTGACCTGCCCGAAGGTGTCCACGAGCCACAGGCCGTTGATCGCCAGGGCGCCCGTGCGCAAGGGATTGAAGATGTCGAGCGTCAGCGGGCGGTGCTGCACGGTGGCGCCCATCGCGTCGCGCACCGCCTCCGTGTAGAAGAACTGCTCGGTGTCGCGGGAGGCCAGGGGATCACTGATCTTCAGCTGCAGCGAGGGCTCGCGCAGCATCAGCACCTGGTTGAAGTGGCCGAGCGACTGCGCGAGGCACGGCGTGGAGCGCAGCTGCCCGAAGGCCCAGAGCGCGGTGTACACGGCATCCTCGACGCCCGGCGTGGCGCCCTGGCGCTGTACGTACCAGGCGTGGACGGCGTCGTAGTTCGCGTCGAGGTAGCCCTCGTGCCGGGCGTCGGCGGGGACGTTCTGCGCCGTGTAGTAGTCCTCGAGCACCTCCTGGGCGAGGTAGCGCCGCAGGCGGCCGCCCACCTCCAGGCTGACACCGGGCGTGAGCAGGCTCAGGCCGCTGTAGATGCTGCCTTCCTTGGCGAAGTCCTGCTCGTGTCCGGACTGGAGCGTCTGGTCCACGGCGCGCGTGTCCAGCTGGTAGTGGCGCTGCAGCAGCCCGGGGTCATAGTCGCCGTTGTCGTCGCGGCCGGCGGGCGACACGCGGAAGTGCCAGTTCATCAGGAACGGGCTCCAGGGCGCCTGGGTCCAGACGTCGCCCCGGGACTCCAGGCCCGACAGGTGCGTGCGCAGCGCGGTGAGGGTGGCGTCCGGCAGCGCCGCCGATCCAGCGTCAGGTCCACGTGCTGGCACGCGAGCTGGCGCGGGGCGGACGTGGCGGCGTTCAGGTCCCCCCACAGATCGCTCCGGGCGGCGGGGCCCGACAAGAGCAGCACGGGCTCGGCGGGTTCCCAGTAGGAGGCCGCGGGCAGGGCGTGCAGCTGGTAGGGAGTGGCTTGCCCCTCGGGCGTGGCGTTGTAGTCCGCCACCGAGGCGCGCAGCGCGTCCAGCGCCCCGGCCAGCCGCGACGCGAGGCTGGTGGGCCGCACCGGAAGCTCCAGCACCAGCCCCTCGGCGCTCGCGCGCACGGGGTAGACGACGCCCCGGTCGCGGATCTCCCAGGCCTCACCCGCCTTCACCACGGCGACGGTGTGCTGGGCGGACAGCTCCTCGCCCAGGCAGTTGGGGAACTCCACGGCCCACGTCCAGTACGAGTCGGCGTCCACGTCCGACAGCTCGAAGGGCTTCGCGGCGTCGAGCACGTCCACGTAGGTGGAGAAGAAGTCGCTCTCGCGCGTCACGACGGTGAACGACACGGACTCGAGCGTGGTGCCGCGCTCGTCGAGCCGCAGCACGCCCCGGCTCGTGAGGCGCTGGCGCACGGGGACGACGTACTCCTCGAAGAAGGAGGAGTTGACGTTCTCGTGCCGCTCCATGGCGTCGTACCAGGCGGTGTACATGCGCTGGCGCAGCGCCTCCAGCTCGTCACCGGCCCGCTGGTAGTCCTCCTGGAGCGTGTTGAGCGTCTGCAACTGGCCCATCCACGCGGGGGGCAGGCCCGTGGAGCGCACCGCGCGCGAGGAGCGGCGCCGCAGCGAGGTGAAGACATCCTGGGTCTCGTCCGACTGGGGCTTGAGCGCCCAGCGGATGCCGGCCGAGAGCGAGACGAAGCCGCGCTCGTGACGCGACTCGAGCAGACGCGCGTCGAGATCCAGGGTGAGCCCCTCGAGCCGCTCGGTGAGCTGCAGCGCCTCGAGCTGCTCCTCCGTCTGGCGGCGCACGGCCCGGGCCTGCTCGTTCGTCTCGGGCGCGCGGCGCTGGGCGAGCAGCGCCGCCAGGGCCTCCGACTCCGTCTGGCCCACCGACAGCAGGGGCTTGTCCAGCGAGCGCACCCGGTCCCTGAGCGCCCGCGCGCCGGGAGCGAAGGTGAGCCGCGCGTGGTACAGGCTCGCCGCGGGCAGCACCTCGCCCGGCGGCAGCGTCCACTGGAACTCCTCGTCCAGCCGCAGCCGCAGCCGCTCGGGGTCCGTCTCCGCGTCGAGCAGCGGCAGCAGACAGTCGCGCGAGGCGTCGGCGTACCAGCCGAGCACGTCGTAGCGCAGGTCCGCGGGCGGCGAGGCGGTGGTGAAGTCCGCGTCGTGGAAGCCGAAGACGGTGCGGCAGTTGGGATAGAAGGACGCGAAGGTGGCGCGCACTGGATCCAACGCGTTGAGCCGCGGTTCGGGACCCACGGCGGTGAGGTCCGCCAGGAACTCGGTGCCCGTCTGTCCGCGCGCCGCGCGCCAGTCCGTCAGCGGCAGGGCGCGGCCGAGGAAGCGGTAGCGCAGGCCCGGGCCGGGCGCGGGGTCCGGCACGGCCATGACGTTGACGGGAATGTCGCCCTCGCCCTTGCCCTCCTGCTCCCACTCATCCCCATACCCCTCCGGGTAGAGGTAGTCGCTCTCCACCACCCACTGCCGCTCGGGCTGGCCGCCGCCGGAGCGCAGGATGAGCCAGCGGTTGGGCACCTGGGGAAAGCGGATGCCGTCGGCGTCGCTCTCGCCACGCGTGAGCACGGACGGCAGCATCCAGTGCAGGTGGATGCCCGCGGGCAGGGGCAGATCCCGCGTGAAGGGCGGCGTGAGGATGGAGCCGCTGAGGTTGGGTTGGTCGTCGACATCGCCCTGGTCGTGCAGCGACGGCAGCTTGCGGTAGTCCGCCAGAGCCCGGACCACGGTCTCTTCCGCATCCAGACACAGCGCCTGCAGCCGCAGGGGACCTGGAGGAAGCCTCGCCTCGAAGTGGTTGCCATGGCCCCCAGGACTAGGAGGTTTCACTCCGAGTCCCAATCAGCATTTCACAGCCTTGCAGTGAAATGGACTTTACGGTAGGGCCGGGCGAGGCGGGCCACCTGCCTTCAACCCAGCTATCTGGGCACGCCTTCTTCGGCTCCGCCCTCGCGGCTGCTTCAGGCGGAGTCGAGCGCCATCTGGCGCAGCCGCTCGTTGTAGACGGCCGAGGCCTGGGTGAAGTCGCGCACCAGGGAGAGGAAGCGCGCCCGCCGAGCCTCCAGTCCCGGTTCGGGCGGGAGCTGGGGCGCGCCCCGGTCGAACCACAGCAGGCTCCGCAGTCCGCCAATCACCCGGTGCAGGGGAAACAGGCACACCGCGTCCAACACGACGATGCGCCGAGCGTTCATCGGGGTGAAGGTGCTCTCGTACCCGTCCAGGCCCTCGCTGCTCCAGACGCCCACCTCCTCGACATACGCCAGCGTCTCGTCGGGCAGGAGGAACAGGGAGCGGCGCAGGTGCACGCCGCCCGGGGCACCGCAGCGGGGTTGCCCCGAGACGGACAGGCCGGCATCCATCCCGAGCGGATAGCCCGGCGAGTCCAACCACGCCTCGCGCAGGAGCTTGTCCGGATGGGTGCCCAGCCGGGCTTCCAGGGCGCGCCGCCGCGCCTCCAGCGAGCCGCTCGGCAGTCGAGGCGCTCGCGCAGGGGGGCGAGCTGGAAGTGCTTCATGGCCGGGGCGGCCAGGGGGATGAGCCGCTCGAGCAGGAGCGCCTGGCGCACCTCGATCTCCTGGAACAACTCCGCCTCGGACAGGCCCTCGTCCGGGGACGGAGCCTCGGAGGCGGACGCCCGGTCGGGATCGAAGGTGGGGAGATCCTTGAGGGTGGGCCGCCGGTCGGACAGGTAGATGACGGGAGGCGGTTCGCGGGAGTCCTTCATGCGAGGGGCGAGGTTAGCGCCGGAGCCGCGCCCGCGTCAGGGACTCAGGGTGTAGCCCATGGGGGCGCATGTCGAGCAGTCACCTCTGGGCAGCAGGAGGGGGCCGAGAGCCCGATTCCTACGACCAGCGCTCGCGCCCATATCCAGAGAAGTGGATGTTGGCGGGCACGCAGCCTCTACGAGAGCACTGGGCGGAGTAGGCCCTTCGCGTCCAACACCTCCTGGACCCTGCGACCGAGCGCCAGGTGCTCTGGGTTGGAGGCGCTCAGACGCTCCGGTGCCAGGACCATAACCGTCCCCTTGTCCTCTACTGGCTCCGCTCGGACGGGCGGAGGCAGCGAGGCACATCCCCGCGCGCACGCGCTACGTAGGTGAGCCAACCCGCGAAGCCCGCGGATCTCTCGCAGGTCGAAGCGCCCTACGAAACTCATGGGTGGCGATGACGCCGAAGAGCGGCTCCCACGCGAGCACCATTGCCCGCAGCACGCTCACCAGGACGGGAGCTGTCAGCACGCGTGTACCCTCTGGTTCAACGTCCGTCCGAGGCAGATAAAGCACGCAGCTATTGGGGTAGGCTCCAGAGGCATCCCCACAAGTGAGTTGCACCATGCCCCCGCGCCCGGCCTCCGCGTGCCCCGTCCAGGCTCCAAGGCTGAATCCATCCTTTCCGAGCTGGTTCTCCTCACACTGAAGTAGCGAAGGAAGGCCCCAACATCCGGCGTGAACTCCCCTCTGAAGCGCTTCCTCCAATGAGTCCCCCTGCTCGAACCAACGAGCGTAAATCTCGTCGCACTGCGCGAGGAGACGAAAGAAAGCAACCGAACGCCGGGCGCACTCCTCCGCGGACTCAGCCGGGCTGGCCAGTAGACGCCTGCGTAGTACCTCTCCGTCATGGCACTCCTCCCGCTGAGGCCCGCTGGTAGACAATCTCAATCCCGTGAAGGCCCGCATTCTCAAGCATCTTCTCAAGAATACCGACCATCTCCGGCTCTGCCACGTACCACCGAATAGTGACGCCATTGGCTACCCTGAGCTGGCGCTTCGCTGTCTCCAGCATCTTCTTTGCGCCTCGAAAATATTCCTTGGGTTCAAGGTTCTCGTCGAAGTGCTTGGCGTAGCTGAACGCTTTGCCGTCCTGCAGAACACCCTCCGAGATGCTGTAGCCGTCGAAGTCCGCCTTCTCTCCGTTCCTCCACACGCGGTAGACCCACCCCGGCGGCGCTCCTGTCACCTGGCATTGGTAGCAGCGAGAGTCCTCCGACATGCTCTCGTTTGCCGGCTCCCACTTCCCAGGACCGCCAGAGGGAGGCCAGCCGCCCCCACCCTGCGCGCCCATGTTCGCCATGTGCAGGACGTAGGTGGCACTCAGCGCGTTTCCGCTACTGCAACCGCTCCCCCGACAGGAACCGCGACCAAGCGCACCGCGAGAAGCCCATCACTCGAGAGCGACAAGACTGGCACGCTCATGCTCCCGAGCTTTCCCCCCAGGACGCGGCCTTCGCAGCCCCCGCCCCCGAGGTGCCCACCATCAGGACAATCCCCGTCGCCAGCCGTGACACGGTGCGGACCTTCTCCGCATAGGGCTTGTGCCGAAACTCGTCCCAAAGTCGCGGGGAGTTCTCGTAGAGCTGCCTCACTGCGCCCGGCAACTGCGCGAGCCCCTCGAACGTCTCGTCCGTGTAGAAGACGAGCCGGTAGAGGCCCTCCACCAAGTCCACCACTGCGAGTACCGCCCCCTCGGCCACAGCCAGCGCCGGGTTGTCGTCGGGCTCATACAAGCCGACCGGCGGCACCCCTTCGGGACCTCGAGCCTCTGGTCGACCAGGAAGAGGCGCCCGCCCTCGATGGCATGAAGGGCCCCACCTCGAAGCGACCGGCTCGTAACGTCCCGTCCTCGGCGAGTACGACCTGACCGGCGTGCTGGACCGCCACCCCGTTGTGGCCCTCACCGGTATCCGTCCGGACGAAGCACCAGCAACCGCGAGAAGCGCCGCATTCGCGCATGGAGCTCGTCCTCGTCACCCCCTCGCCGCTAGCGGCTACCTCCAGAGGAGGTGCGCCGCCATGCGGCGCAGCCCAAAGTTGCCCAGCGTCACCGGCGTGGAGAGCAGGTGCTGCACCAGCTTCAATGCCTGCTGAGGCGCCAGTGTGCGCCCGTCCCTGGGCAACGCAGTGCCAGCACGCCAGCTTGCGCGAGGAACCCCTGGAAGTAGTCGAGCGTCATGGGCACCTCGAACGGCCGCCCGTCGCCCACGCCATCCGGCCATCCACCGCCCTTCCCCTCCAGGTTTACCTCCTCGTCCACCACGCTCACGCCGTGCGGTCGATTCCGGGCTCGCTCCGGCGCCCTGGCGGACTCGCCCGCGCCAACCTCCGTCGGGACCGCGGCTCCGCGCGCCTCGGTGCCAGCGTCACTGCCCTCGGTGTCCTCAATGGCCGCCCCGGCCCTCGTTGAAGACACCCTCTGAGCCTGGCCAGCGCCCTCCTGTGACCTGGGACTCGAGCTCTGCACCCGCCACCGAGGGCGCGCGCCGCCAGCGAGCATCCCGCCCATGGGGTAGCCCGTCGCGCATGCCGTCTGCAGCCCGAGGAGCACCAGCGCCACAAAGAGCGAGGCCCACCACGGCGTGCCCCGCGGGCTCCGCCGAACCTCGAGCTGCGTACCTCCGCCCTTCCCCGCCGCAGGACTCCGGTATTCATTCTCCATGGCGCTGCCTTTCCCCAGGTGAAACAACCCTGAAGGATAGGACGCGAGCCATCCAACCATACAGGGGGATGCCCTCACGTGGAGCCGAGAAGGTGGAGGTGACGAAGGGAGCGCCGCCACACGCGCGGCGCTCCTTCCGACGGGGTGTGTCAGCTCGTGGGCAGATCGAGCTTGTAGCCCGCGCGCTCGAGCATCTGCTTGAACTCGCCCTTGGCCACGGCCTTGATGTAGGCGTCATTCGGCTCGCACAGCTTGCGCTTGACGAGATCGAACAGCGAGTCATTGAGCGTGGACATGCCGATGCCGCGCGAGGTCTGCATGATGGAGGGAATCTGGAACGTCTTGCCCTCGCGGATGAGGTTGGCCACGGAGCTGGTGCACAGGAGCACTTCCTGCGCGGGCACGCGGCCTCCGCCAATCTTCTTCACGAGCATCTGCGAGATGACGCCCTTGAGGGACTCGGAGAGCATCATGCGGATCTGCTCCTGACGGTCCGCGGGGAACTGGTCGATGATGCGGTCCACCGTCGAGGGCGCCGTGTTGGTGTGCAGGGTGCCGAAGACGAGGTGGCCCGTTTCCGCCGTTTCAATCGCGATGGCGATCGTCTCCAGGTCTCGCATTTCGCCCACGAGCACGATGTCCGGGTCCTCGCGCAGCGCGGCGCGCAGCGCGTTCTTGAAGCCGTGCGTGTGGACGTGGACCTCGCGCTGGTTGACCAGACACTTCTTGTTCGGGTGGACGAACTCGATCGGGTCCTCGATCGTGATGATGTGATCCTCGCGGTTGCGATTGATGTAGTCGATCATCGCCGCGAGTGTGGTGGACTTGCCCGAGCCAGTGGGGCCGGTGACGAGCACCAGGCCCTTGCTCAGGAAGCACAGATCGAGGATGTGCTTGGACAGGCCCATGTCCTCGGCCGTCATGATCTTCGTGGGGATCTGCCGCATCACCGAGCCGATGCCCTTGCGATCCTCGAAGACGTTGACGCGGAAGCGGGCGCGCTCGGTCTCGTAGGCGAAGTCCGTGTCGCGCGTCTCCTCCCACTGCTTCTTGTTCTTCTCCGGCGCGATGCTCCAGAGCATCGCCTTGAGCCGGTCATGCGACAGCTCGCGGTAGTCGTCCTGGGGCACCATGTCGCCGTCGATGCGCAGCATGGGCACCACCTGGCTGGACATGTGAAGGTCCGAGGCCTTCTTGTCGAGCATGCGGTTGAGCAGGCCGAGCAGCGTCTTGTGCGCGTCCGGATCCGCCTCCACGGGCAGGACCTTGATGTTGGACGGCTCGGGGGCGGCCGGAGCCGGGGCCGGCGTCGGCGCGGGAGCCTTGGCGGCGGCGGGAGCCTTGGCGGCGGCGGGCGGGGGCGAGGTGAAGGCGCCCCCGGAGCCCCGGGCGGCCAGGTCCATCATGTCCGCGGGCGAGGCCAGCTCCAGCTTCTCCTCACCGGAGGACGGGGGCAGATCCAGGGCGGCCGGGGCCGAGGGCGCCGCCACGACGGTGTTGGCCGCCGGGGCCGGGGCCTTGTAGGGCACCAGCGCCACCTTCAGGTGGCCCGAGACGTTCTGCACCTTCACCTGCACGGCGCCCGCGGGGCCGAGTACGGGAAGGAGGACACCCCTCGGGGAAGTTGGCGCGCAGATCCGCGGGGACGATCTCCGAGAGCGCGCCGATGATCTGCTGCGAGTTGAGTCCCGCCTTGACCATGGGCACGTTGCCCGAGGCGGTGCGCAGGGTGATGCCACTGCCGGTCTCCAGCATGATGGCGACAGCGGATTCCTTGTAGAGCTTGTCGATGAAGGCGTCGAACCGGGCCATGGCTACTCAGCGGCGAAGGGTTTCCACATATGCGACGTGTTTCTTGTTGACGAGAACGACCTGCCCCGCCTCTTCGAGGATGGGGAAGAAGGGGGGCGCTGTTGAGGTAGTCCGTCAGCCGCGAATGGGCCTCGGGCAGCACGTAGGTGATGAGTCCGCGCAGCCGCTGCCCGTCCATCAGCCGCACCTCCACCTCGTGCTCGGTGGGGATGTTGAACGGATCCACGACGTTGGGCTCGTGCTCGGCGGCCACGCGCGCCATGGCGAGGTTCTCGCAGTGCACGAACGTCATGGTCTCCGTCTCCGCGTCGAGCGCGGGGATGAACTGGGAGCCACTGTCGTTGAGGAGATCCGAGAGCCGCTCGCCGCCGGTGCGCGCGGGAGTGGCTTCGGCGAGGAACACGGCGACCTGGCGCGAGGAGCCACCCGGCAGGATGAACTGGGCCGCCACGCGTCGTTTCGGTACGGAGAGGGAATCCAGCATAGGGAGCAGGGGGGAAGACGGGTGTTTTCTAGCACACTCCCGTCCGCGCCCGGCATTCCCGCCTCCCCCCTTGCCCGCTTCCCACCCCTTCACCCTCCCGTCACCTCGGAGCCCCCCCGCGCGGGGCTCCCTGCCCCCGCCTGGGAGGCAGATTCAGGTTGCCCCCTGGCGCTCCGTCCAATATGACAATGCGAATCATTATCAAGATTCAGGAGAGTGACTGATGGAGCCAACCGAACGCGCTGGCCGGCGAGGACCCCTGCCCGTGAAGCTGCGGCTGCTCGAGGTGCGGCGGGTGACGCAGCTCAACCCGCACATGCGGCGGATCACGCTGGGAGGCCCGGAGCTGGAGGGCTTCCAGAGCCCCGGGGCGGATGACCACGTGAAGCTGTTCTTCGCGGAGCCGGGGCAGCGCATGCCGTCCATGCCGGTGCTGGGGCCCCAGGGGCTGACGATGCCGGAGGGCAAGCCCAAGCCCGCCTCGCGCGACTACACGCCCCGCCGGTATGACGCGGCCCGGGGGGAGCTGGACATCGACTTCGTGCTGCATGGTGCCGGGCCCGCCTCGTCGTGGGCCGCCCAGGCCAGGCCGGGTGACTACCTCGGCGTGGGAGGCCCCCGCGGCACGTACTTCGTCGCCGACGACTTCGACTGGTACCTGCTCGCCGGAGACTTGAGCGCCCTGCCCGCCATCGGCCGCCGGCTCGAGGAACTCCCCGCCGGGGCGCGCGCCCTCGTCTTCATCGAGGTGGCCGACGCCTCCGAGGAGCAGCGCTTCGACACCAAGGCCCAGGCGACCATCACCTGGCTGCACCGCGACGGCGCCGAGCCCGGGACGACGAACCTCCTGGAGAAGGCGCTGCGCGAGGTGCAACTGCCCCGGGAGACGGCTTCACCTGGGTGGCGGGCGAGGCCAACACGCTCAAGCCCATCCGCGAGCACCTGACCCAGGAGCGCGGCCTGCGCAAGGAGTGGGTGAAGGTGACCGGCTACTGGAAGCGTGGAGTAGGCGACCATCACGACTCCAAGGGGTAGGCGCGACAACTCGCCGCAGGGGGATGGGCGGGCGGCTGGCCCTACAGTGCGAGCGCCATGTGGAAGATCCGATTCGCCCTCGCCGTCCTGGCCTCCCTCCTGCTGCCGACCCGGAGGCACTCGCCTGCGCCACCTGTGCCTGTGGCGACCCCACCCTGACGTCCATGGGCACCGAGCAGCCCTTCGCCGGGCGCCTGCGTCTGGCCACCCAGGTGCGCGCCTGGAGCCTCGCGTCGGGCCAGCCCCGCGTGGACGGAATCGATCTGCGTGAGCTGCGCATGGACCTGTCGGTGGCCTATGCCCCCGTGCCCTGGCTCTTCCTGTCGGTCATGGCGCCCCTGCAGGCCCGCACCGTCCAGGACGTCAGCCTCGCGCGCGAGGGGCTGGGGCCTCGGGGACATGGAGGTCGGCGCCCGCTTCTTCCTCTTCCGGGACCGGGAGTTCTCCGCCAACCACCTCGTGAGCGTGCTCGCCGGCAGCCGGCTGCCCACCTCCGTCACCCAGACGGCCCGGGGCCTGCCGCTGTCGCTGGATGCCCAGCTCGGCACGGGCTCGTGGGATCCCTTCCTGGGACTGTCCTACACGGCCTACGCGGGGGACTGGTCCTTCATCGCCAGCGCCACGGGCTACCTCCCCACGCGCGGGCGCGAGGGCTTCCGCGCGGGCGCCTCGGTGCTCTCCACCCTGGCCGCGCAGTTCCAGCCGAGCCCTTCCTGGGCGCTGCGACTCGCCGTGGATGGCCGCGTCGAGGGCGAGAGCAACCAGGCCGGTGTCCGGGACGAGGTGGGCAGCGGCGCCATCGCGTACGTGTCGCCCGACGTGCTCTTCAGCCCCGTCACGGACGTGGTGTTGCAGCTCGGGGTGCGCGTGCCCGTCTTCAACCAGTTGCGCGGCAACGTCCGGCCCACCCCCATCCTCCAGGCCGCGCTCGTCCACGATCTATGAAAACCTCCTCCTCCCTCTCCTCCTCGCCCTGCTGACCCTGTGCGCGTGTGGTTATCGCGAGGAGGCACCCAATGCACCTCGGTCTCGACTTCCGTCCGACGGGGGACGTGCTCGCGCAGGGCACCACGCGCGAGTTCCTCACCGACCGGGGAGACCGCATCCGCCTGCGCCGCGCCCACGTCACGCTCAGCGCCGTGGAGATCTTCCCCTGCCAGAGGAGCACGGCCTGGAAGTGGCTGCGCGCGCTCTCCCCCATCGGCACGGCCGAGGCGCACTCGGACGGCAGCCCCGGAAGCTGGGCACGCCGTACGTGATGGGGCTCGGGCCCGTGGACGGCGAGGCGCTGGCGCTGGGCACCCTGCGGCCTCCGCCGGACAGCTACTGCCGCGTCCACCTCGTCTTCGCCCCGGCGGACGCGGACGCCGAGGGCCTGGGCGAGCACCCCGACATGGAGGGCAAGACATTGGTGTTGGAGGAGCGGATTGCCGCCGACGGAGGTCCGCCGTGCCCTTCCACCTGGAGACGAGCGACGTCGTCAACGCCGAGGTGTCCCTGGAGGGCTCACCCTGTCGCCCGAGTCCCTGGAGGCGAGCCGTACCCTGCACCGGCCTATGATCGGTGGCTGGATGGGGTGAGTTCCGTGGCGGGGGAAGCGCGGCCACCAACCGGGTCCTGCGCAACCTGTCGCGCTCCGTGTCACTCCAGCCCTGAGCCCGTCGGGGGACGAAGCAGGCGAGCGGCCCGGGTGCAATCGGCCTGGGCGCGGGACGTAGGACCCTGATGACTCCGAGGCCCCGCGCCTCCTGCTTCCCGAGGTCACAGACATGTCACGCTCCCTGCTGCTGCCCCTGGTCCTCCTGGTGTCCGCTCCCGTGCTCGCGCAGGACAAGGCCGCGTCCCCGCGTCCGGGCACGATCGAGGTCCCCGACTTCCGCGGCGTGGCCGTGGGCCATGGTCTGCGCGCCGAGGTGAGGCCGGGCGCCAAGTCGGTCCGGCTGGAGGGCCGTGCCGAGGATCTGGCGCGGATCAAGCTCGAGGTGAAGGACGGCATCCTGACGACGCGGGTGGACAAGGGCTCGTGGGTCTCCTCGGGAATCGGGGACGTGCGCCTCTACGTCACCAACCCGCGGATCGAGCACGTGACGGCCAGCGGCGGCGCCCATGTCGACGCGGAGGTCACCCCCGCCAGCGAGCTGGAGTTGGAGGCCAGCGGCGGCGGTGAGTTGCTCGTGGCCGGGGTGGACACGAAGAAGCTGGAGGTGGAGGCCAGCGGCGGCGCGGAGGTGACCCTGCGGGGCCGCGCGGCGGAGATGAAGGTGGAGGGCAGCGGCGGCTCGACCATCCAGGCGCGCAAGGTCCAGGTGGAGACGCTGGAGGTGGAGGCCAGCGGGGGCACCCACGTCGAGGCTTCTCCCACGCAACAATTGCGTGGCGAGCTGTCCGGTGGGTCCACCGTCAAGGCCGGCGCCAAGCCCGCCAGGGTCCAGGTGGAGCGCTCCGGCGGCTCCGAGGTGGACTACGAGTAGTCAGTGGCCGGGCCCTGGGGTGGACCGAGGGGAGTTGCAGGCCGGTCGGGGTCGTTCTACACCCCGGCTCCGCCTGGTGAGTGCCTGTTCCCCCACCCACTCACCCGCGGTGACCCATGAGTCCCGAGCCGCAGCTCGCCGTCGTCTACGAACATCCCGAGTGGTTCAAGCCGTTGTTCGCGGTGCTCGATCGACGGGGCGTGTCCTACGTGCCCCTCCGCATCGATCAGCATTACTTCGACTTGAGCGAGCGCAAGCCGCCAGCGCCGGTCATCTTGAGCCGCCCGGCGATGAGCTCCTTCCTGCGTCAGGGCGAGCACGCCATCTTCTATACCCAGTCGCTCTACTCGCACTGGGAGCAGGCTGGCGCGCGGATCATCAACGGCAACCCGGCGCTGGCGGTGGACACGTCCAAGGCGCGCCAGTTGTCGCTGATCAACTCGCTGGGCTACGCGACGCCGGCCACGCGCGTGGTGCATCGCCGGGCGGACCGGTGCGCGCCGCCGAGGGCCTGCGCTTTCCCATCGTGGTCAAGGTCAACATCGGCGGCTCGGGGGCGGGCGTCGTGCGCTACGAGAGCGCCGAGGAGCTGGCCCAGGCCGTCGAGGAGCGCTCCACGCCCGACAGCATCGACAGCGTGCTGCTCGTGCAGGAGTACGTGCCCACGAAGGAGCGCCACATCGTCCGGGCGGAGACGCTCAATGGCCGCTTCCTCTACGCCATCACCGTGACCACGACGGGCGGCACCTTCGACTTGTGCCCCGCGGATGCGTGCATGGTCGGCAAGCCCCAGGTGAAGCTCGAGCAGACGACGCTGGACGCCGACACCATCCGCGCGGTGGAGACCATCTCGCGCGCGGCGAACATGGACGTGTGCGGCATCGAGTTCATGATCGACGAGCGCGACGGGTGCGCCGCTTCTACGACATCAACGGACTGTCCAACTTCGTGGCCAAACCGCTCGAGGTGCTGGGGTGGGATCCGCACGAGCAGTTGGTGGACTATCTCGAGGGCGTCGTCGCCACGGCGCGGCGCGGGGAGGCGGCATGAAATACGGATTCTGGGCTCCCGTCTTTGGCGGCTGGCTGCGCAACGTGCGGGACGAGAAGATGGAGGCGAGCTGGGAGTACATGAGCCGGCTGTGCAGGCGCGCCGAGGAGATCGGCTATGACCTGACGCTCGTCGCCGAGCTCAACCTCAACGACATCAAGGGCGTGACCGAGCCGGCCATGGATGCCTGGTCCACCGCGGCGGCGCTCGCGGCGGTGACCCGCCGGCTGGAGCTGATGGTGGCGGTGCGACCGAACTTCCACCACCCGGCGTTGTTCGCCAAGCAGGCGGCCAACATCGATCGTATCTCCGGGGGCCGGCTGGCGCTCAACGTGGTGTCGTCGTGGTGGGCGGACGAGGCGCGGCAGTACGGCCTCCAGTTCGATCAGCACGATGACCGGTACGCGCGCACCACCGAGTGGTTGCAGGTGGTGGATGGGTTGTGGTCGCGCACGCCCTTCAGCTTCGAGGGCCAGCGCTACCAGCTCAAGGACGCCATCTGCGAGCCCAAGCCCCTGTCCAGGCCGCGTCCGCTCCTCTACGCGGGGGGCGAGTCGGAGACAGCCAAGCAGATGATCGCGCGGCAGTGCGACGCCTACGTCATGCATGGGGACGAGCCGGAGGTGATCGCCGGGAAGATCCAGGACATGAGGGCGCGGCGCGAGCGCGAGGCCTGCCCCCGATGCGCTTCGGCATGGCCGCCTACGCCATCGTGCGCGACAGCCAGGCGGAGGCGGAGGCCGAGGTGGAGCGCATCACCACGTTGGATCCCCAGGCCGCGGGCTTCGCCAACTTCGAGCAGTGGCTGTCCGGCACGCAGCTCGAGCGGGAGCTGAAGATCAAGGAGTACTCGGTCTCCAACCGCGGGCTGCGGCCGGGCCTGGTGGGCACGCCCCAGCGCGTGCGCGCGCGGATCGCCGAGTTCGAGGCGGCCGGGGTGGATCTGCTGCTGTTGCAGATGAGCCCGCAGCTCGAGGAGATGGAGCGCTTCTCCGCGGCGGTCATCGCGCCGGAGCGCAAGGCGGCCTGAGTGCCGCTCGCCTCCTGGGGCCCGCTGGGAGACCGGCGAGGCCCCGGGGGGTCCATGAACCGGGATGGGGGCCTTGCGCGGGCGTGCCAGCCACCGGGTTGGTCGGATGAGGTTGGCCCCCGGCGCGTGGGGCGGGTAGAACCCTGGCACTTCATGACTTCCACCCCCTCGGATTCCCCCTCCCCCGTGGCGCCCGACGAGGGCCGGGGGGCGTGCGTGTGCGGCTCTCGGGCCTGCGGCGTACCTTCCGGGCGAGTGCCCGTGATCTCGGGCATGGACCTGGACATCGCCGCGGGCGCCTTCGTGGCGCTGGTGGGGCCCTCGGGCTGTGGCAAGTCCACCCTGCTCAAGCTGGTGGCGGGACTGGACCGGCCCGACGCGGGCACCCTACCTTCTCCCCTCCGCTCGAGCAGCACACACGGGCGCGCGCAACCCCATCGCCTACGTCTTCCAGGACGCGCACCTGCTGCCCTGGCGCTCGGTGCTGGACAACGTGGCGCTGCCACTGGAGTTGACGGGAGTGCCGGCCCCCGAGCGCCACGCGGCGGCGCAGGCCCTGCTCACCGAGGTGGGCCTGGGGGACGCCACGGCGCGCTACCCGGCGGAGCTCTCCGGCGGCATGCGCATGCGCGTGTCGCTCGCCCGGGCGCTCGTCACCCGTCCCCGGCTGCTGCTGCTCGACGAGCCCTTCGCCGCCCTGGACGAGCTCACGCGCAACCGGCTGGATGATCAGCTCCTGGCGCTGTGGAAGGAGCTGGGGATGACGGTGCTCTTCGTCACCCACTCGCTCTCGGAGGCGGCCTACCGGCGCAGCGCGCCGTGGTGCTGTCGCGGCGGCCCGCGCGGGTGATGCTGGACCGGTGGCTCGACCTGCCCGCGGAGCGCCGCGCTTCCCTGCGCTCCGAGCCCGGCTTCGCCCGGGAGCTGGGCCTGCTCCAGGAAGCCCTCGAGCGAGGAGACGCGGCATGAACGGCTCCTTCGCGCGGCAGGTGGTGCCGCCCCTGGTCGCGCTCGTGGTGCTGCTGGCGCTGTGGGAGGGGGTGACGCGGGTGTTCGGCATCGCCCCCTGGCTCCTGCCGCCCCCGTCCGCCATCGCGCTCGCCGGGGTGCACGACGCGCAAACCTTGTGGAACGCGATGCTCACCACCGGCCGCGCCGCGCTGATCGGCTTCGGCGAGCGCCGGGGTGGGCGTGCTCACCGCCATCCTCCTCGGCTCCTCGCGGCTGTTGGAGCGGGCGCTCTACCCCTACACGCTCTTCCTCCAGACGGTGCCCATCGTGGCCATCGCCCCGCTGCTGGTGCTGTGGTTCGGCCCGGGCACGCGCGCCGTGGCCGTCTCCTCCTTCATCGTCTCGCTCTTTCCCGTCATCACCAACACGCTCAACGGGCTGCGCTCGGTGGAGCCGGCGCTGCGCGACCTGTTCCGCCTGTATGGGGCGAAGCGGCTCGCCACGCTGTGGAAGCTGGAGCTGCCGGCGGCGCTGCCACAACTCTTCACCGGGCTGCGCGTCGCCTCGGGGCTGGCCGTCATTGGCGCCATCGTAGGCGAGTTCGTCGCGGGCTTCGCCGAGGAAGGCGCGGGCCTGGGCATCCTGGTGCTGACGGCCTACCGGCAGTTGCGCACGGACCTGATCTTCGCCGCCGTGCTGGCGGCGGCGGTGTTGGGACTGGCACTGTTCGGCGCGGTGAACCTGACGGGCTTCCGGCTGCTCAAGCGCTGGCACCCCTCGGCCTCGTCGGGGCCGTGAGAACCCTTGCATCGGAGAGGAAGGCACACGTGAAAGGACGTCTGGCTGGAGTCGTGGGTGGACTGGTGCTGCTCGTGGTGGCCGGGGCGTGCTCGCGCGCGAAGGAGAGCGCGCCCCAGGCGGCGGGAGGGGACGCGGGCAGCCCCGCCGCCCCCCAGGTGGCGCAAGTCAAGCTGGCCCTCAACTGGGTGGCCGAGCCCGAGTTCGGTGGCTTCTACGCCGCGAGGGACCTGGGGTACTTCAAGCGCCGCGGCATGGACGTGAGCATCCAGGGCGGCGGCGCCGGCGTGCCGGTGGTGCAGATGGTGGCCACGGGCAGGTGGAATTCGGCATCCTCGGCGCGGATGAGCTCCTCACCGCCCGGGCGCGGGGCGTGGATGTGATTCCCCTGTTCGCCGTGTACCAGACGGCGCCGCAAGCCCTGATGACCCATGCGTCACGCGGGGCCAAGGGCATCAAGGATCTGCTCTCCTCGGGCACGGTGGCCCTGGAGCCGGGCCAGCCCTACGCCGCGTATCTGAAGAAGAAGTATGGCTTCGACAAGGTGAAGGTGGTGCCCTACGACGGCGGCGTGGCGCGCTTCGTGGCGGACAAGGACTTCAGCCAGCAGTGCTTCATCACCTCGGAGCCCATCGCCGCGCGGCGCCAGGGCGCGGATCCCGCCGTGTTCCTGGTGGCCGACGAGGGATTCAATCCCTACATCGCCGTGGTCATCACCCGGCGGGAGCTCTGGAAGCAGCAGCCGGCCCGGGTGAAGGACTTCGTGGAGGCGGTGCGCGAGGGCTGGCAGGCCTACCTGGACGACCCCGCGGCCACCAACGCCGTCATGGGCAAGCTCAACACCTCCATGGACGCGGAGACGTTCGCCGAGGCGGCGCGCGCCCAGAAGCCCCTCATCGAAGACGAGCAGACGCGCGCCAAGGGCCTGGGCACCATGAGCCGCGAGCGCTGGGACACCCTGGCCCGGCAGCTCGTGGACCTGGACCTCATCGACAAGATGCCCGCCCTGGACGACTTCCTGCTGCCGGAGTTCGTCGACATGGGCTCGCCCGCCCCCGCCACGCCGTAGCAAAGACAGACATTATCGACATGGATTGACAATCATTATCAGCCCATGTCAATCAAAGCGAATTGTTTTGTTTGTTTTTATCTTGTAAATACATATCAAATACAAACAAAACATCAATGCAAACGCCGAGCCAATCAAATACAGACATATACTTTTGCATTTCACGTCTGTCTATTCGAGAGCGGCCCCACGTCCATTCACATAGTCCGTCTATGTGGGCTAGACTCCGAACGACTTCCCGCCCCGCCCCCGAGGACTCCGTGCGCGTGCTCTTCATTGGCAACAGCTACACCTACAACAACGATCTTCCGGCGATGCTGGAGGGGCTCGTGCGGGCGCTGTCTCCGGAGGCGCGGTTGGAGACGGGCGCGGTGCTGCTGGGCGGAGCGACGCTCGAGTCGCACTGGAAGCGGGGCGAGGCGAGGGAGTTGCTGCGCGGGGAAGCCTGGAGCCACGTCGTGCTGCAGGAGCAGAGCCTGCTGGGCCACCTGCGCATCGACGGGGCGCTGTGGATGAACGAGCCCGAGGAGAGCTTCTACCCCTACGCCCGCCTCTTCGCGCGGGAGAGCCGGCGGTGGGCGCGAGCCCGGTCTTCTACATGACGTGGTCGCGCAAGGCGGACCTGCCCGCCCAGGAAGTGCTCACGCGCGCCTATGCCCACATCGCGCGCGAGGAAGGAGGCGTGCTGGCGCCGGTGGGGGTGGCGTGGGAGCGGGTGCGGCGGGAGCGGCCCGAGCTGGAGCTGTACGGGGAGGACGGCCACCACCCGGGACCCGCGGGCACCTACCGGCGGCCTGCGTGCTCTACGCCTCGCTGTTCCACCAGCCCTGCCTGGGCGCGCCGAGCACCCTGTCCGGCTCACCCTGGACGGGCTCGGCCTTCGACACCTCGCGCACCGAGACGCTGGTGGAGCTCCCGGAGGACACCGCGCGCTACCTCCAGCAGGTGGGCTCCGAGGTGGCCCTGTCCCCGCGCTTCCCGAAGGCCCTCCCCCACCGAGCCCCGCCTCGCCTTCCCCCAGCTACCGCGCGGCGCTCCGCTGGACGCCTCGAGGGTCGCGGGCACGTGGCGGGGGACGCTCTCGCTCTACCCCTCGGAGCTGGAGATGGCGCCCGTGCCCCTGTGGCTCTCGGTGGAGTCCGGGAGACGCGGCTCACCGGACAGGTGCGCATCCTGTTTCCACGAGACGCCCCCCTGGAGGAAGACGTGGCACCCCAGGTGGAGGGCGAGGAGCTGGTGTTCTCCCTCCACGACGCGAGGATCCTCGGCGCCACGCTGCACTTCCGCGCGGTGAGCACGGAGGACGGACTGCGCGGGGTGGTCCACGCCCAGGATGCCCAGGGCGGGCGCTGGTTCGGCTCCTGGTCCGCGAGCCCCTCCACCCCGGCCTGAGCCACGAAGGACGCGGCGCTACTTCGGCGGGCGCATGCGCATGAGCCCCTCTTGCGCCACGGAGGCCACCGAGGCGGCCCTCCCGCGTGAAGATGTGCCCATACGACAGGCCGCGCGCGTTGCCGGCCCAGGGACTGGCGATGGAGTACAGCAGCCAGTCATTCATCCGCAGGTTGCCGTGGATCCACAGGGCGTGGTCCAGGCTCGCCAGCTGCATCTGGGGATGCATGTAGCTGGTGCCGTGCGGCTGGAGCGCGGTGGTGATGAGGTTGAAGTCCGAGGCATAGGCGAGCAGGTAGCGGTGCACCCGCGAGTCGTCGGGCAGCGCGCCGTCGACGCGGAACCACACCTGCTTGGCGGGCTCGAGCACGTGGGGATCGAAGGGATCCAGGTGCGTCACCGGGCGGATCTCGATGGGCTTCTCGCACAGCAGCTTGTCGCGGATCTTCTCGGGGATGAGGTGCGCCTTGCGGCTGAGCAGCTCGCGATCCGTGGGGAAGCCCTCGGGGCCGGGCACCTCGGGCATCTTCGCCTGGTGCTCGAAGCCGGGCTCCTCGGCCTGGAAGGACGCCATCACCGTGAAGATGGGCTCCCCCTTCTGGATGGCCACCACCCGGCGGGTGGTGAAGCTGCCACCATCGCGCAGCCGGTCCACGGTGTAGACCACGGGCAGACTGGCGTCGCCGGGGCGCAGGAAGTAGCCGTGCAGCGAGTGCACGGGGCGGTGCGGGGGCACGGTCTGGCTGGCCGCCGACAACGACTGTCCCAGCACCTGCCCCCCGAACAGCTGCCGGAAACCGAGATCCTGGCTCCGTCCGCGAAACAGGTTCTCCTCAATGGGCTCCAGCTTCAGGAGCTCCAGCAGGTCCTCCAGGACGCGACTCATTCCTCTTCCTCGATGCAGGGGCGGAGATGGCGGCGAGGCACCTTGCCGCGCCGCGTAAAGTCCGCACCATGGAGGATGTGGTGCGAGCGCGCCAGGACATCGCGCGAATCAGGGCTTGGTGAGCGTCGTCTCCACGGGGGCGCACGTCACCGGCCGGGCGGTCATGACATCGAACGCACGCGCCGTGTCGGGCCGCTTGTCGGTGACGTCCAGGAGCGGACCGGGGAACGCGATGCGGTAGCGCCCGGGCTGGCTCAAGTCGTAGGCCTGGGCCAGATCGAGCCGTCCTTCCACCGTGGCCCCCGGCGCCACCTCCAGGTACTGGTCCGGCGAGGGCGAGGCGCGCTTCTTCATCGGCCCCTGGTAGGCCACCTCGGCGCCGTCGCGGGTGATGTCGAAGTCACGTCCCCCACGCTCGAGCGGCGAGCGCCAGGAGAGCACGTACAGCGGCGCCGCGGTGCGGTTGGTGAGCTGGAAGAGCAGCTCCACCGGCTGGCCCACGGTCGCGCTCGGCGGCACGCTCAACTTGCACTCCAGGTTCGCGGCCATGGCGGGAGTCTCCTTCTGCTCGGGGGCCTGCGTCTCGGGGGGCTTCTCCGCCGAGGGCTGTGCTGGGGCCGAGGGCTGCGCGGGCGCCGCCGGCTCCGCGGGCTTGCCCTCCGCCGACTCACGGCGAGACGAACAGCCGCCACCACTCAGCGCCAGACAGCTGCGCGACCCAACCCACATGTCCACGCGTCATAAACAGGGTGTTCTCCTCTGGAAGGGGAGCCCGGAATGGGCCCTCCCTGGCAAAAAAACGGGAGCGTCGCCGCTCCCGTCCCTTCCTTCAACTTCTCTCTGCCCGTCCGCCTCAGTTCTGGAACGGGTTGTTCTCGGCGATGTACTCGTGGCTGTCCGCGTTGTCCAAGGCCCGGGTGGGGCTGGAGATGGCGAGGCTCTTGGCCGCGCTCTGGCCGTAGGCGTTGTCATCCGTGGCGGCCACCACGTTGAAGTGGCTCATCTCGTGCACCAGCGTGCCCGCCTTGGAGTCCGTGCCCGTGTTCGGCGCGCTCCAGAAGGCGCTGCACGTAGATCTTGTACGGCTGGGACGGGTACACGTAGGCGTAGGCCGAGTCCGTGCAGCCGCAGTCCACCGTGACCGCCGCGTTCGCGAACGCGCTGTTGATGGCGGAGAAGTGCGAGCGGGCCGTGCCCAGGTTGGTGGACGAGTAGGCGCCGAACCACGTGGTGTAGCGCGCGGTGCCCGAGGAGATGCCGTTGAGGTAGCTCGACGTGCTGCTCGCGTACGTCTTGGCGGAGGCGAACGCCGTGGAGATCTGCGAGGCGCGGGTGCTCGAGCAGTTGCTGGCGGTGGTCAGCCCCTGGGCCGTCACGGCCTGGGCCTGCATCTGCGGCTCGCGCTCCGGGCGGCCCTCGATCCACAGGCTCACGAGGTTGGAGTCCAGGTTCGCGGCGCGGGTGAGCCCCACGTTGTGCTGATTCGTGGACTGGGCGGCGAAGCGCACCGAGTAGGTGCCGCTCTCGCTCAGGTCATACATGCCCGACAGGGACGCGGTGCCCGAGTGGCTCTCGCCGGGGGCCAGGGTGATGAAGTCCTCGGCCTGGGGAGCGCGACGCTTGATGTGGGGGCCGACGTACGCCACCTCCTCGCCGTCGCGGGAGACCTCGAACAGGCCGGCCTTGATGCCCTCGGTGCCGGGCACGAACCAGCGCAAGAGCTGCACCGGCTGGGAGGACACGTTGGTGAAGGTCACCGTCACCGCCGCGTCCTCACGGGCGCTCAGGCTGCTGCTCGCCACCGACAGGCTGACCGCGACGTCGCCCAGGGCCTGCTCGCTCAGCGCGGACGAGGTGTCCTCCCCCTCCATCGGCGCGCCGCACGCACCCAGCAGGGACATTCCGACCACTCCGCCAACCAGCCACTTGAAACCACGCACGTTCTGGCTCACGAGCAAATCCTTTCAAAAGGACCGGTAGCTCCGCTACCCCGGCGCGAACATCATAACACGAGAACCCTGGATTAAGTACAGGTACTGAAGGATGGAGAAATAGTTCTTAACGTGAACCTGGAGCTTTGAAGGCAAAACGAGATCAGCCCGACACGGGCCGCGACATCGAGGTCACTGCCTGTAGCATTCCGCACGGGCTGAAGTGGGCGGGCCGCCGGGCAAAAAAAACGGGAGCGTCGCCGCTCCCGTTCCTTCCTGCTCGACTGGCCCGGCCTCAGTTCTGGGCGGGGGTGTTCTCGGCGAAGTACTCGTGGTTGTCCGCGTTGTCCAAGGCCCGGGTCGGGCTGGACCTGGCGAGGCTCTTGGCCGCGCTCTGGCCGTACGCGTGGTCATCCGTGCCCGCCACCACGGTGAAGTGGCTCATCTCGTGGATCAGCGTGCCGGCGCGGGAGTCCGTGCCCGTGTTGGGGGCGCTCCAGAAGGAGCCGCACACGTAGATCTTGTACGGCTTGTTCGCGTACACGTAGGCGTAGCTCGAGTCCGTGCAGCCGCAGTCCACCACGATGGCCTGGTTGGCCAGCTGGGTGTTGATGGCGGAGAAGTGCGAGCGGGCCGTGGTCAGATTGGTGCTGGAGTAGGTGCCGAACCACGTGGTGTAGCGCGTGGTGCCCGAGGAGATGCCGTTGAGGTAGCTCACCGCGCTGCTCGCGTACGTCTTGGCGGAGGCATACGCCGTGGAGATCTGCGAGGCGCGGGTGCTCGAGCAGTTGCTGGCGGTGCTCAGGCCCTGGGCCGTCACGGCCTGGGCCTGGAGCTCCGGCTCGCGCTCCGGGCGGCCCTCGATCCACAGGCTCACGAAGTTGGAGTCCAGGGCCGCGGCGCGGTGAGCCCCACGTTGTGCTGGTGGGTGGACTGGGCGGCGAAGCGCACCGAGTACGTGCCGCTCTCGCTCAGGTCATACACACCCGACAGGGGCGCGCTGCCCGACAGGCTCTCGCCGGGGGCCAGGGTGATGAAGTCCTCGGCCTGGGGGGCGCGACGCTTGACGTGGGGGCCGATGTACTCCACCTCCTCGCCGTCGCGAGACACCTCGAACAGACCGGCCTTGATGCCCTCGGTACCCGGCACGAACCAGCGCAGCAGTTGCACCGGCTGGGAGGACACGTTGGTGAAGGTCACCGTCACCGCCACGTCGTCGCGAGCACTCAGGCTGCTGCTCGCCACCGACAGACTCACCGCGATGTCATTCACCACCTGTGCGTTCAGCTCGGACGAGGTGTCTTCCCCTTCCATCGGCGCGCCACACGCACCCAGCAGGGACATTCCAACCACTCCCCCCACCAGCCACTTGAAACCACGAACATTCTGGCTCACGCAGTGAACTCCCTCTCATGGATGACCGGTAGATGGGCCAACCCGGTGAGAGAATTAATACACGGCATGGCTGGCTTTAGTCCAGACGCGGACCCTCGAAATGTTTCATTCTTGTTTTCTGATACAAAGACAGACAAGAGAGTGATTCGCTCTCGTCTGTCATGGAAAACCGCGAATGAAACAAAAGCGCGATTGCTACGCGAGTGCGCGCACGTCGGGCCGGTCGCGGTGCTGGTCGGCCCAGCGGGAGAGCTCGGGAGGCAGACGCCAGCCCAGGGAGAGGACCTGGGTGGCCACGGGGGCGGTGGCCACACGCGCGGGCAGTGAAGCGAGCCAATTCTCCGCGGTGAACAACCACATGTCCGGCGCGGACCAGCCTCGCCGGGAGAAGGTGGGACGCGAGAGCGCCGCGGCCGTTGACCCAGGGAGTCCAACGCGCGCTGCACACGATCCATGGCCTCGGTGCGGACGGTCTCCCAGGCATCGGAGGAGTGAAGCGGGTGGTAGCGCCCTCCGAGGTCCACCAGGGTGTTCATCGCCACGTCCACGAGCGAGGCCACCTCGAAGGCGGCGAGGGCCTCGTCGGGCTCGGTGGGCCACAGCGGCGTCGTCGAGGGATAGACCCGGTCCAGGTAGTGGGAGATGGCCGTCGAGTCTCCGATGACCCGCCCATCCTCCTCGACCAGCACGGGAACCGTCTTGAGGGGGAGAGCCGCCGGGCCTCCTCGAAGAACTCGGGCTGGGCGCGCACCTCGCGCAGCTCGGCGGTCAACCCCTTGGCGGCGAGGGCGAGGCGGGTACGTCGGGAGTACGGTGAGTGGGCGATGTGAAGAGGATTCTCATGGCGCGGGAGTATAGGGTGCCGCGCGCTTCGTTCGACCCCTTTGGGAGGTGCCCTTGAAATCACACGCCCTGCTCTTCTCGCTCCTGACCGCCCCGCTTCTGGCGTCCGCCGCGCCCGCGAAGACCTCTCTGGGGCTCGTCGCCCTGCGCGGCGCGGCTCATCGACGGCCGGGAGGAGCCCCCCTCGAGGACTCCGTGGTCGTCATCCAGGACGGGCGCATCCTCGCGGTGGGTCCGGCCGCGAGCACGACGGTGCCCGCCAAGGCCCGCGTGGTGGACTACCAGGGAAAGACACTCATCCCGGGATTGATTTCCAATCACTCGCATGTGGGCGTGGTCCAGGGGGCCGACATGGGCGCCGGGCACTACACCCGCGCCAACATCTCGCGGCAGCTTCGCCAGTACGAGGCCTATGGCATCACCACGGTGATGGCGCTCGGGCTGAATGGTCCCCTGCTGCAACAACTCCGCACCCAGCAGCACGCGGGCCGCGGGCCCGGCGCCGAGCTCTTCGGAGCCGAACGGGGCATTGGCGTGCCCCAAGGCGCGCCGCCGACCCTGGGGGGCCGCCCGGTGGGCGAGGATCAACTCGCCCGTCCCGAGACGGCGGAGCAGGCGCGTCAGGCCGTGCGCGAGATGGTGGCGCGCAAGACGGACGTGGTGAAGCTGTGGCTGGATGATTTCGGCGGCTCGCTGCCCGTCAAGATGAAGCCAGACATCTACCAGGCGGTGATCGACGAGGCCCACCAGCGGGGCGTGCGCGTCGCCGCCCACATCCATGATCTCGAGGACGCGAAGACGATCGTCCGGGCGGGCGCGGACATCGTGGCCCACGGCGTGCGCGACCAGCCCGTGGACGCCGAGTTCATCCAGCTCATGAAGGAGCGCTCGGCCTGGTACGTCCCGACGCTGAGCCTGGACGAGGCGACCTTCATCTACGCCGACCGTCCCGAGTGGATGGCCGAGCCCTTCTTCCAGCACGCCGTGCCGCCCGCGCTGCGCGCGCAGTTCGCCGACCCGGCCTGGGTGGAGAAGACGCGCGCGGAGCCGAAGTCGGAGAAGGCCCGGAAGGACATGGCGATGAACCAGCGCAACCTCAAGGCCCTGTACGACGCGGGCGTGCGCATCGGGTTCGGCACGGACTCGGGCGCGACTCCCCTGCGCATCCCCGGCGTCGCGGAGCACCGGGAGCTGCTCCTCATGACCGAGGCCGGCCTCACGCCCCTGCAAGCCCTCACGCTCGCCACCCGGGAGGCCGCCACCCTCCTCGAGTTGGAGGATCGGGGCGTCCTCGCCCCCGGCAAGCAGGCGGACCTCGTGGTGTTGGACGGCGACCCGAGCACCGACATCTCCCGGACGAAGACGATCCACGCCGTCTGGCACCGCGGCAAGCAGGTCTCCGGGACGGTGGACACCTTCAAGCCGTGAGGCACCGGGGGCGGCCCCGCCCGTTCACGCCGACAGGAGCCGCTCGAGCGCCGTGCGCAGGCGCTCGGGAATGGCGACGGCCTTGCGGGTGTGCCGGTCCACGAAGACGTGCACGAAGTAGCCGTGGGCGGCGGCCCGCTCCTCGCCCTGCTTGAAGATGCCAATGCCATACGTCACCGAGCGGTTGCCCAGCTTGTCCACGCGCAGCCCCGCCCGGAGCGCATCCGGATAGGCGAGCGGCGCGTGGTAGGAGCACTTGGACTCCACCACCAGGCCGATGACGGGGCTCGCGAGGATGTCCAGCCCTCCCTCGTGGATGAGGTAGTGATTGGCCACCGTGTCGAAGTAGCTGTAATAGGTGACGTTGTTGATGTGGCCGTAGGCGTCGTTGTCCATCCACCGCGTGGTGATGGGCAGGAAGTAACGGTAGTGCTTGGCGGTCTCGGCGTCGGACACGGGCGTGGTCTCCGCGGGGTTACCAGTAGCGCAACGCCTGACGGAACAGCCCGGAGAGCACGGGCTTGCTCATCTCCCGGGGGGCGTTCTGCAGCAGGCGTTGCTGGGGAAAGGCTCCCTCGGTGAGGGTGTCGACGTCCGCCTCGGTGTACCCCACCCCGCTCAGCCCGTTGGGCATGCCCACCGCGCGCATGAGCTGGAGCACCCGGCCCGCGAGCACCTCGCCCGCGTCCCCGGGCGTGGCCCCGCGCACGTCCGCGCCCAGCCACTGCGCGGCTTCCAGGTGCCGCTCGGGACTCACCTCCGCGGTGTAGCGGAACACCGCCGGGGCATTGACGATGACGGCCATGCCGTGCGGCACCAGGGGCTCCTCCTGCGGGTAGCCCGAGGGCCGGAAGTCGCGCACCGCCCCCGCCACGGCGTAGGCCATGCCATGGGGGGCGTGGACTCCGGCGTTGCCGAACGCGATGCCCGCCAGCGTGGAGGCCCACATCAGCTGCTCGCGCGCCTCGCGATCCTCCGCGTCCGCCACCGCGCGCTCCAGGTACTGCCCCATCAGGCGCAGCGCCTCGCGGCAGCCCAGATCGCTCCAGGGGTTGGCTCCCTGGCTCATGGGCCGCAGGCTCGGCCGCGCGGGCGCGGGGCGGCGCACGTAGGGCCGCGCCGTATAGGACTCCAAGGCGTGGGAGAGCACGTCCATCCCACTGGCGGCCGTCACCTCGCCGGGCAGGGTCGCGGTGCAGTCCGGATCGATGAGCGCCTCGGTGGGCCGCAGCCGGGGCGAGGCGATGCCCGTCTTCGCCCCCAGCGACAGCAGATCGAAGATGGTGATGCCGGTGACCTCGCTGCCCGTGCCCGAGGTGGTGGGACAGGCGATGTGCGGCGAGCGGACCGGGCACCGCACGCCCCTCGCCCACGGGCGCGTTGACGTAGGCGAGGAAGTCCGCCGGGTGCGTGGCGTAGAGGTTGGCGCCCTTGCAGGTGTCGATGACCGAGCCCCCGCCCAGGGACACGTAGCCATCCGGCCGTGCCTCGGCGGCGAAGCGCGCCGCCTCCAGGATGGATTGGTCCGTGGGCTCCACGTGCACGTGGGTGTAGCTCACCACGTCCAGGCCCGCCGCCTCGAGCGACTGGAGCACCGTCTGGAAGAACGGCAGCCGGGCCAGCCGCTCGTCCGAGAACAACGCCACGCGCGTCATCCCGAGCGCCCGGGCCCGCTCGCCCACCTCCGCCGGGCAGCCCCGGCCGAAGGTGACGCGCGAGGTGTCCACCGTGAAGGCCGAGTCACAGCCTTCCGCGACCGTTTGATAGTGATGACAGCAGCCCATGTCTCGACCTCCTCCGGGAAAGCTCGCGGACTGTAGCGCGAAGCAGGGACCGCTGATGCCCGGAGGAAGGAGTCCTCCGGGCGCCGGGCTCACTTCGTGAGGACTTCCCGCCAGAGCAGGCGCTCCTCGCGTCCCGGATCGTTCTGCACCTGGGACTGGAGGTTGAAGATCATCGTGGCGCGCCGCTCCGCGTCATGGGCGGGCCACTCGGGGATGCCGGGGTGCTGGGGGTTGCCCGAGCGGGCGAAGGCGATCCACGCGGTGCTCAGCTGGTCGACGAGCCCCGCGAGTTCGGGGGCGCGGCCGGTGAGGCTCGGCACCGGTCCACGTTGTCGAACACGAAGGGAATCTCCAGGGCGTGCGTGGCCTTGAGCTTGCCGTCGAGCACGGGCGTCTCCCAGTTGAACTGGTACACGTAGACGGGGGCCTGCTGGGCGGCCTTGCGCTCGGCGACGAGGAGCGAGGGGCCGCGGAACATGTCGCTGCCCGCGGTCATCAGCACCTCCTTGGCCGAGGCCTCGGGCAGCTGCTTCCGGTAGTGATCGAAGATCGGACCGGCCGCGTCTCCCGCGATCCGGCCCATGCCCATGCGCGCCATGCCATCGGTCATGAGCGACGTCTGTCCATGGAGGAAGAGCGTCATCTCGTCCTTGTTGGTGCCGATGAGCAGCGGCACGCTGGCCGAGACGGCCGGAGCCTCGGGATCGAACGGATGGCCGGACAGGACCTTGCCATCGGCCACGGGGGTGAAGGGCGAGTTGAAGCTGAACGCGCCCCGGTTCTTCTTGAGCACCGCGGTCTGGGCGTCCAGCACCTTGTCCACGGGAAGCTCCTGCAGCGCGGCGAAGTCGCCGGGCTTGAGGCCGAGCTCGGCGAGCACCTCCCCGGCCTGCGTGGCCGCCGGCTCGGGCGCCAGTGCCTTCACCATGGCCCCACTCTGGCTGATGGCGCGGTGGAACAGCCCCTGCGCCGCGGGCATGGCGAGCAGGAGCGTCACCTTCATGCCGCCGCCCGACTCGCCGAAAATGGTGACGTTGCCCGGGTCACCGCCGAACGAGGCGATGTTGTCGCGCACCCACTGCAGCGCCGCGACGATGTCGAGCATGCCCGCGTTGCCCGAGGAGGCCCACGCCTCGCCGGCCGCGGCGCCCGGGTACAGGTAGCCGAGCACACCCAGCCGGTGGTTGAGCGTGACGACCACGACGTCGCCCCGCTTCGCGAGCGCGGTCCCGTCATACAGGGCGGCCGAGCCGGAGCCCTCGACGAAGCCCCCGCCGTGCAGCCAGACCATGACCGGACGCTTGCCGCCGTCCGCCACGTTGGGCGTCCAGATGTTGAGGCGCAGGCAGTCCTCGCTCGTCTCCTTCGTGTCGGGGGTGACGAGCGCCGAGACGACCTCGCGGGACACGTTGGCGCCAATGGCGCTGCGCTGGGCACAGCGCGGGCCATACGCGAGCGCATCCTTCACGCCGCTCCACGACTCGGGCCGCGTGGGGGCATGAAGCGGTTCTTGCCCGAGGTGGGGCCTCCGTAGGCAATGCCCTTGAAGGCGCGGATGCCGTCGAGGGTGGCGCCGCGCACCTGACCTTGCGCCGTGTCCGCGAGCACCGGCCCCTGGTCCTGGGACTCCCGGGCCTTGTTCTCGGAGCGAGGGTGTGGGCACAGCCGCTCGCCAGGACACACGCGAGCAGGCCCATCAGGGCGGATGAAGCGGACACCACGGACGGACGACCAGAACGCATCGATTGTTCCTCCTGGTGGGGCGCCATAGCAGAAGGACGGGCCCGCTCCCGACGGAGAAATCGGCGCGGACGTGGTCGGGTTGTCCTCTGTTTATCGATCGCCGGAGTCAGTAGGCCCAGAAGCCATTCACGAAGCCGTGAGTGATTTTGTGATTGGCCCAGAAGGCGAGGATCGCCACGCTCCAGCGCAGCCACGCGGGGCGCGCGGCGAGCGCATCGCCCAGGAGGAAGAGCACCGGGAAGAGCACCGCGCCGAAGCGCAGGGCATTGGCGAACTCGCCTTGCGGCAGCATCACCGCGAACGACAGCACCCCATAGAGGCCGAGCGGCCGGTTCACCCGCGCCAGGGCCAGCGAGCCCCCGAGCAACAAGAAGGAGAAGAGGGCTCGTGGAATCTCCCAGCGATCCCAGTCCTGGTGGGGGTTGCCCAACCAGAGCGTGCGCAGCGCCCCACGCGGAGTCCACATGGGGCCAGCTCGACTGGGAATGAAGGTGCGCCAGCGGATCTCCCGACGCCCGCCACTCGAAGAGGATCATCCCGCCATACGCCGCGAGCGACAGGAACCCGAGCCCGGCGAAGCGGAGGAGGCGCTGGCGGGCACTCCCGGAACGCGCTCGGCGAGCAGGAGCGCCGCGACGATCGCCACGAACACGCCCTGGTTGCGCGTCCACACGCACAGGCCCGCGAACACCGCCGCCCGCCAGAAGTGCCGTCCACGCGCAAGCGAAGGCGCCGAGCGACAGCAAGAGGAACAACGCCTCGGTGTGGTGCGAGTGCAGGGCGAAGCTGGCCGGACTGAAGAGGAAGAAGAACCAACCCCAGCGCGTCCTCGGCTCGAGGGCGAGCACCTCCCGCCGTGAGGCCGCTGGTGCACCCAGGCGACGAAGGCCACCAGGAGGCCCGTGGACAGCACGCAGCCCAGCACCTGCGGGGGCACCCACCCCCAGCGCCCCGGACACGAGCTTCACCGTCAGCGGGTAGAGCGGCAGGAAGGCCCACAGCGGCGTGGCGTAGCCCGCGTCGCGATGGTGCTGTAGTGCCCCGAGTCCCAGTGGTCGAGGCCAGCGAGCAGCGGAAAGCCGCGATGCCACGCCGTCCAGGCCCACAGCCCGAAGTGGTGCACCAGCAGCAGGGCGCACAACCCCCACACGAACCGGGCCGAGGGCCGCGCTCCGGCCGGTACTCCTGGTGCACTCTGTTCCATGCGCGCCGCACGCTAACGGGAGCCCTCGGAGCGGACAACGCGGATGTCACCCGAGGCGGTTTTCCACCCCGCGCTCAGATGCGCAGGCCGAGCTGGATGCCGGGCCAGTACTGCATCGAGCCGCCATTGCCCAGCGGACGCTCGCGCGCCGTGAACCGCGTCATGTCGCGCCGCTCCTCGGGTGAGAACGCGAAGTAGACGTTGTACGTGGGCGCGGCGAACACCGCGAGCCGCGGGAGGATCTGGAAGCCCACCATCGCCCGGGCCTGGGCCAGCAGGTTGTTTCCGGCGAAGGGCTCCCGGAGCAGGTGCACGCTGCTGCCCACCGCGTCCACGTCCACCCAGAAGCGCGTGCCCAGGGGAATGTGCGCGCCCAGCCCGAAGCCCAGGCTGAAGCGCTGGAACCGATCCGTCGGATCGAAGCCCCCCACGAACGTGGAGTACGTGCCGGCCGCCCAGCTTCACGCCCACGTTGGTGAGCAGGATGTCGCTCGACCACAGCTCCAGGTGCAACTGCCCCTGCTTCACGAAGGAGAGCAGCCCCACGGGCGCGCCGTGCACCTCGTCGGCCACGTTGATGAGCCCCACCTGCGTGCCGCGCACCACCTTGCCCACGTTGACGACTCCCACCTGTGCGCCGGATACGTCCCCGCCCACGTTGACGAGCGAGAGCTGCAACCCCGAGACGCTCCGCGCTCGGTTGACGGCCCGCTCACCTGGAAGCCCGACATCGTCCCGCCCACCGTGTTCAACAGCCCCGCGATCTGGCCTCCCGTCATGCCCCCGCCCACCGTGTTCACTCCTCCCGTGAGCTGCACGCCCCCCTGCTCCAGGCCCGTGACGTTGAGGAGCGAGGACACCTGCACGCCCCGCATGCCCCCTCCACCGTGTTCACTCCTCCCGTGAGCTGCGCGCCCCCTGATCCCGGCCCGTGACGTTGAGGAGCGAGGACAACTGCGCGCCCATGCCCCCGCCCACCACGTTCACCCCCGCCGTGGCCAGCACCCCGTCCGCCTCGTCGCCGTAGGCGTTCGACAACACCGACAGGGACGCGCCGCCCTTCAGCGCCGTGGCGTGGTTCATGAAGCCCAACGCCCATCCGTTCTCCACCTCCGCGCCCCGCGCGAACCAGTCATTGCTGCTCACCCCCGGCGCGATGCCGAAGTTGAAGGCCAGACGCCGACGGCCGGGGATGGCCTCCCCACCTCGTCCACCGGACCGCCCCGCGACACCGTGGCCTCGCCCAACACCGAGGAGAAGCTCGCGGTCACCAGCTGCGTGCTCCGGCCCTCGGAGAGCACGAAGGACGCCTCGGACAGCCCGCCATCCAGCTCGCGCCGCACCCGGTAGCGTCCGGGCGCGAGGCCCAGCTCCGTGGAGCGCCCCGCCACCTTCATCACCTCCACGACGAGCCGCCCCGCCTCGTCGCGCACGAAAGCCGCCCCTGCAGCGAGTCCGTCAGCACCAGCGCCGCGGAGGTCGCGCGCAGATCGGTCATCACCAGATCTCCCGTGCCCGCCAGCTCGATGTCGTAGGCGGGTGCTGGGCGCCGCGCTGGGTGCGCTCGGTGCGCGAGGCGTCTCGTGGAAGGCGAACTGGTAGGCCTCGTTGAGCGTCACCCGTCCATCCCGCGTCATGTCCGCCGCGCCCTGGCCCGGAGATGAGATGGTGGGTGAAGAGAGCCCCCAGCCTGTCCGACTCCTGGGAGGACTCGTCCTCGCTGGACGAGGTGAGGATGGCCTGTCCCGTCACCCGGCTGCCGGCATCCACGAGGAAGGCGGGCCGCGGCGAGCCGCCCTTGCGGCGCGCGAGGCCCCCGAGGCACAGGAGTCCAGCACCGCGATGCGCACGTCCGCGGGCAGGCCCTCCAGGGCGCGGCGCAGCTCGCCATACGTCAGGCGCTCGCCCTGGAGCAGCAGTCCCGTCTCGTCCGAGTGCCCCGAGTAATGAGAAGCACCTCCACCCGGCTCGCCCCCGAGGCCTTGGACGACGCGACCGGGCGCTTCATCCGTTCGAAGCCCTCGAGCAGCCCGGCGCGGCCGTCTCCAGCAACAACACCCGATCCGCGGGAGCCACCGCCCAGCTCCCCCAGCACCTGGGAGAAGGACTGGGCATCGGTGGCGGCGTAGCGCAGGCGCGTCCGCTCGGGCCCTCCGTCATTGACGCCCACCAGGAGCGCCAGCCTGCGCACTCCATTCTGGGCGGGCGCCGCATCGGCCACGGAGGAGACAAACAGCAGGGCCGACCACAACAGGACGGAGATCATGCGACTCATGGGGAACTCTTTTCGAGGGTGAAGGACACCTGCCGGAAGCGCCCGGCGAGCGGGAGGAGCGCGGTGCGTGCCCCGTCCGACGTGGCGAGCACGCGGGCGGGGGCGAGCACCTCCTCCAAGGAAAAGGGATCGTCCGAGGTGACGAAGAAGCGCTCGAAGGCGGGGGCGTCATCCAGCGCATAGGCCTGGGGCAGCGCGTGCGTCCCCGAGGGGCTCGAGCGGCAGGGCGTCCAGGCCGCTCTCGGGGGCATGGAGGGTGACGGTGCCCCGGCCGTCCACGGAGAAGATGACGCCGAAGCGGGCCCCGGCGGCCACGTAGGAGACCTGCACCACGTCCCCTCGCGCGGCCAGGGCGCCCTGGGCGAGCGCCTCCGGACCCAGGGCCGCCGGGCGATGCAGACCGAGCTGGGGCGGCAGACCCTTGGTGCGGGTCTCCTCGGCGCGCTCCCCTTCCAGCTCTCCCGGCCTCGTGCCGGGACGCGCCACCACGAGCAGGAGCACGGCCAGCACGGGCACCAGCGCGAGCGCGGGCCGCCACTGGCGCCAGGGGCTCGCCTCGAGTGGGCGAGCCTCGTCCCGCCGGGCGCGGCGTTCCACCTCGCGTGCCACGGCGGACGGGGCAGTTGCTCCAACAGGGTGCGGTTCTCCGCCTCGAGCGCGGCCAGACGGGCCTCGCCGTCGGGCTCCCGGGCCAGGCGGGCGCGGGCCGCGGCCAGTTCATCCGGAGGCAGCTCGCCCAGGGCGATGCGCTCCAACAACCAATCCGGGGTTCGGTGGGGGGACATCACGCGGCCTCCACTTCCTTGAGCACGGTCGACAGGGTCCGGAGGCGCTTGCGCACCCCGGAGACGGACAAGCCCACCTCGCGGGCGGTCTCCTCCAGCGTCATCCCATCCACCAGGTGGAGGACGGCGATGTCCCGGCTGGAGGCGGGCACCCGGCCGAAGAGCCGGTCCAGCAGGCCCTCGCCTCGGTACGAGCCCCGGTGTCCTCGGCGGAGGCGATGCGCAGCACCAGCTCGTCGTGGGCGTCCTCGGGGCGGCGGCGGGCGCCGCGCAGCCGGTTGAGCACACCCGCGTGGCGATCTGGTGGAGCAGGCTCGAGGAGCGCTGTTCCTCAAGTCCTCCCGATGACGCAGGAGCTGAACGAATACGTCGTGCATGGCATCCACCGCCTTCTCTTCATCGCGCAGGAGGAAGCGGCAGCGCCGGAGCACCTGGGGGCCGTAACGGCGGTAATAAGCCTCGACATCGATGGCCAACGGACTGACGCCTCCCTCTTTCGGCGGCATGGAACACCGCCGCCGGAGGGATCCGTCACTCCCCTTCTTCTTTTTTTTCGCGGGGGACGCCCTCCCCCCGGCGCGAGGCCGCTCAGGCCCGGGCGGAGCGCCCGTGGGCCGAGGGCCTTCACGAAGGGGGGACGTGACGAGGGGCCACGCCGCGCGACGGGGCATGGCCTGGGACTCCCCGCTCACCGGCGCGGGGGACCGGGCGCTTCACTTCACTCCTCGGCGTTCGACTCGGTCGCACACTCGGCGTGATGGCCATGCTTGAAGTGCCGCTGGTAGGGCAGCTCGTTCGCGCTCGAGTGGGCGGCCTGTTGCGAGTCCGAGCAGCTGGCCAGGGTCGTCCCCGTCCGTGCTTGAAGTGCTGCTGGTAGGGCAGCTCGTTCGCGCTCGAACGGGAGGCTTGTTGCGAATGCGAGCAACCGAGCAAGCCCAGGGTGGTGACAGCGGTGCACAGGATGAGCGTCTTCATATGGGACCTCCTTTTCTCAACAGCCTCCTCGACCTAAAAACATCCTATTTTCGGGTCAAACCAATCGACAGGTGTGAGATGGAAGGGGTATCCACTCCATGTAGAAGAACTAATCCCACGTCATTGGCGGTGTAGTTCTGCTGTTACCGCGAGTGTTCCCCGCGCCCACCCTCGGCTTGGCGCGCCTACGGCTGCCCCGCCGCGGCCTTCGGGTCCATCCACATGACTTCCCAGTGGTGGCCGTCGAGATCGTAGAAGCTCCAGCCGTACATGAAGCCGTGGTCCTGCGGCTCCATCGCATGCTTGCCGCCCGCGGCGATCGCGCTCTTCACCATCTGATCGACCTCGGCCCGGCTGGAACAGGACAGCGCGAAGAGGCCCTCGGTCTGGGTGCTCGTGTCGCAGATCTTGTTCTTCGTGAAGGTCTTGAAGAACGGCTCGGCCAGCAGCATCACGAAGGCCTGCTCGCTGACGATCATGCAGGCGGCCTTCTCGTCGGTGAACTGCGGATTGAACTCGAAGCCGAGCCGGCTGAAGAACTCCATCGAGCGCTTCAGGTCACGGACGGAGAGGTTGACGAAGATCATCCGGGGGAGCGGTTCGCGGTCATGGGTGCCTCCAGGAAATGGGGTTCGCGGGTGTAGACCCGCCGAGGGCGCCGAACTCATCGGTCGCACGGAAAAAATCGACCGATGCGATGCGTCATGCCGCTGGCGTGGGTCGTCGGGCCGGACGCTCCCCAGGCGGATGCCAATCAATTGTGTCTGCCATTAATTGTCTTCCGCAACTGTTGTGGATATCAGGTAGTCCACGAGACATCTTCCGGCGAAATAAATCATCCACGACTACCCGGAGAGTCCTTTGCGCAGCAACGAGCCCCGGTAGCATGCCCGCCGAAACCACACACCGAGTGGAGACGACGACATGCCAGACGCGCGGTCGAATCGAGTGAAGACCGGAACGGAGCCCGCCAGCCACTTCGACGCCGTCATCGTCGGCGCCGGGTTCTCGGGCCTGTACATGCTCCACCGCCTGCGCCGGCTCGGGCTGTCGGTCCGGGTCTACGAGGCGGGCGGCGACCTGGGCGGCACGTGGTACTGGAACCGCTACCCGGGCGCGCGCTGCGACATCGACAGCATGAACTACTCCTACTCGTTCTCGCACGAGCTCGAGCAGGAGTGGAAGTGGACCGAGCGCTACGCCACCCAGCCGGAGATCCTGCGCTACCTCGACCACGTCGCGGACAGGTTCGAGCTGCGCCAGGACATCCAGTTCGAGACGCGGGTGACGGCGACCGTCTTCGACGAGGCGACGAACCGGTGGGCGGTCCAGACGGACGGCGGCGCCCTGGTATCCGCCGGGTTCCTGATCATGGCGACGGGCTGCCTGTCGGCCACGAAGGTGCCTGACTTCAAGGGGCTCGACACCTACCAGGGCACCGGCTCCACCGAGCCGCTGGCCGCACGAGGGGGTGGACTTCACCGGCCAGCGCGTCGGCGTCATCGGCACGGGCTCGTCGGGCATCCAGGTCATTCCCATCATCGCCGAGCAGGCCGCCCACCTCT
Organism: Cystobacter fuscus; assembly: GCA_049060065.1. GTDB lineage: Bacteria > Myxococcota > Myxococcia > Myxococcales > Myxococcaceae > Cystobacter > Cystobacter fuscus_B. Next base: position 3,703,236 of record JBMEQP010000002.1, on the reverse strand, counting down.
TCGTCTTCCAGCGCACCCCGAGCTTCAGCGTGCCCGCGCGCAACGCGCCGCTCGATCCAGCCTACGAGTCGCGGATGAAGGAGACCTATGCCGAGTACCGGCGCAAGGCCCGCGAGACGCGTGCCGGGGTCATCATGGAGGTCAACCCCAAGTCCGCCCTGGAGGTGTCGCCCGAGGAGCGCGAGCGTGCGTACGAGGCACGCTGGGAGGTGGGCGGCACCTCGTTCCTCGCCACGTTCTCGGACGTGATGGCCAACCGGGACGCCAATGAGACCGCCGCCGAGTTCGTCCGTTCCCGGATCCGGGCCACGGTGCGCGATCCGGCCGTCGCCGAGGCCTTGTGCCCCAGGGAATACCCCCTGGGGACCAAGCGCATCTGCGTGGACACGCACTATTACGAGACCTTCAACCGGGACAACGTCACCCTGGTCGACGTCAAGGCCTCGCCCATCGAGGAGATCACCCCCACGGGGCTCGGACCCGGAGCGCGGAGTACGCACTGGACAGCATCGTGTTCGCCACGGGCTTCGATGCCTTCACGGGCGCCTTGTTCAACATCGACATCCGGGGCCGGGCCAACGCCTCACTGAAGCGCAAATGGGCCGACGGGCCGCGCTCGTACCTGGGCCTGTCCATCGCCGGGTTCCCGAACCTGTTCACCATCACGGGCCCCGGCAGCCCCTCCGTGTTCGGCAACGCCATCGTCTCCATCGAGCAGCACGTGGAGTGGATCACCGACTGCATCACGTACCTGCGGGAGCGCCAGCTCGAGTGCATCGAGGCCACCGCCCAGGCCGAGGACGAGTGGGTCGCGCACGTCAAGGAAGTGGCTGGCCGCACGCTCTACCCCCTGGCCAACTCCTGGTACATCGGGGCGAACATTCCCGGCAAGCCGCGCGTCCTCTTGCCCTATGCCGGCGGCGTCGGAGCCTACAGGAAGAAGTGCGAGGCCATCGCGGCCCAGGGCTACGAGGGCTTCACCCTGACGCGAGCAGGAGAAGCGTTTTCCACGCCCCCGCCCCTCCCGTCCGCTCGGATTCCCAGTCAGCGATAAAAGCCGTAACTCATGGAGTCATGGCGATTCGCGTCATCAATGCAATCAAATAAATCCTTGACCTCCAAGTGCTTGGTCCTTAAAACAAACATGCGACCAGGAAACCAGAGAGCCGGTCCGCCCGGTCGTGGAGCACCCGATCGCAGCGGGGTGCGCGCAGTGGAAGTGTGGTCAATCACGCATCATCCACCAGTCCATTCTCGGAGGTTCAAATGAAGCACTTGATTCGCCAGCTCGCCCAGGATCAGCTGTGGAACCAGTGGGTCGAGGCCAACTCGCCCGCGGAGGCGGTGGACGCCGGTTGCATCTCCGGTCCCGCGAAGGCTGGCTGTATCTCTGGCCACGCGAAGGCGGGTTGTATTTCCGGCCCGCGAAGGCCGGCTGCATCTCCTCCAAGGCGGGCTGCATCAGCTGGAGGCTTGTCCTGGGTCGCGAGCGCGGCGGGCACGAGCTCGTCCTCGTGGAGTCCCGCCGCGTTCGCGGCCCTTTCTCCGGGTGGGTGCAACGCTTCTGGATGGCCCGTTCGACTGTCTTCCCCAGACTCAACCGATGAACGCCCATAAACAGACTTTCGCCGAGATGATCGATCAGGTCCGGGACATCCCCATCTATCGCCCGTCGATCGAGCAGGGGTACTTCCCGATCCTGGAGAAGCCGGAGATCGCCAGGGGATTCCCGGACAACTGGATGACCCCGAGGCTCGCCGATGCCCTGAAGGAAGGCGCGGCGGAGTTCGTGCTCTCGACGGGGACCAACCACGCGCGGATGCAGATCATCCGCCCGCCCTTCTTCTTGTTGAAATCGTATTACCAGCTCTGGAGCGAGCACCCCGACATCTCCGACACCTGGAAGCAGGACTGCCAGCGCGTGTCGATCACCACGGTGCTGGCGACCGAGCACGTGGCGCGGGTCAACGCGAGGAAGCGCGGCGCCGAGCCCTCCGCCCTTCCGAGCCTCGAGGAGCGGCGGCTCGACCCGCGCACGCTCTATCTCAACCTGCGACTCGACCCGGCGCTCTGGGAGCGCGGCGAGGTGGAGCGCATGCTCGAGGAGATGAGCACAATCCAGCAGGCGCATCCGCGCGGCTGGTATCACCTCGACTGCGACAGCTACCACCGGCGCAACTGGTGCGGAAGGCGCTGGACTGGGGCCTGTGGCAGCAGTTCCCGAAGCCGGCCAGCATCATTCACGCCTACGAGTACACGCCGAGGAACGTCCAGCGCTTCCTGCAGCGGCACTTCGACTGCCCGATCATCGATCTGTTTGGCAGCACCGAGCTGGGCTATCTGTATTTCAATGATCGCCACGGGCGGTACTGGCCCTACCTCGACAAGATGCACCTGGAGCTGATCCCCGTCGAACCGGGCAGCAAGATCTACAGCATCATCGTCTCGAGCCTGCGCAACCCCTACATGCCGCTGATCCGCTATCGCTCTGGCGATTGCGCCGAGACGAGCGATGGCTCCCCCGATCCGCTGCGGATCCGCCGGTTCTGCGAGGAGAAGGAGCTGCTGCGGCTCGAGCGTGGAGGGGTGATCTCCCAGGCCGATCTCGACGACTGGATCGCCGACGCCACACCTTCCATCTTCGTCTATCAACTCCACCTGGAGGCGCCCCGGCGGGCACGCTTGCTGTACACCACCTTCGACGGCGGACCCATCGAGCCGGCCGCGGAGCAGGCGCTGCGGCGGGGAATCCTGGAGAACACCGGGCTCGAGTGCGTCCTCGAGCATCGCGCGCACATCGCGATCGGCAAGTCCGGAAGTATGCGTGGCTGGTACGGGAGGAAGAGATGACTGGACGAGGTGAGCCGTGAATTCCCCTCCGCCAAGGTGACGCCCGCCGCGCTCAAGGCCCTGCTCGGTGACCCGCTCTACTCCGGTGTGGTCCGGCACTTCGTGCGCACCACCGGCGAGGAGCCCGCGTACGTCGAGCGTCAGCTCCTCGAATGCCTGAGGTACCTGTATCTGCTCTCCCGCTACCCGGAGCGGCTGGTCGGGCTGTTCCTGCCGGTGGAGCAGGCGATCGACGAGGTCTGGCACTATCTGATCCTCCAGACCCGGGAGTACCGGGAGCTGTGCGAGGAGCGGCTCCGGGACGCTTCTTCATCCACCACCGCAGCCTGCCGTACGAGGACTACCAGCAGGGGCAACCCAACCGGGAGCGGATGCTGGAGGAGGCCTTGCGCTGGCTGCCGCTGTACCGCGAGGAGTTCGGTCCCTACGACGAGGGGGCCCTGCCGCACTGGACCATGGTGCGCTTCCTCCACCAGCGGATGGGCCTCTCCCTGGAGGAGATCGCGGCGCTCGAGGCGGAGGCGCCACCCGACGCGGAGCGCGCGTGTTGAATCTTCGCGTTTCGTGGTCCACGCCGGGCAATGACCGCAAATGAACGAAGGAGCGAGGAGTGTCTGGCGGAACCCTGGAGAAGCTTGCTGTGCTTCCCCCTGAAACACCATCCATCACCGGGGGAGTGAGCATGCTTCATCCAACTGTCCGCCAACACATCATCATGAATTGTCAAGGCAAGCGCAGGAATCAGTACCAGCCGCTCGGCGATGAGCGGGTGTTCCAGAAACTGACCGCTCCGATGATGGTGGACCTGCTCGAGGACGCCGCCTCTCGACCCACGGGGTACAGCATTCCCGGAGAGACCCCGGAGTCCACTCGGAAGTACGTGGCGAAGGAACTGCTCGATGCCATGCGGAATCACGATTGGACCATTCGGGCCGGGGTCCACGAAGGAGGAGTCGGGGATGCGAATCGCGCCCCGGACCCCAATCCGCACATCACCTTGCAGGTTCATCGCAAGTCCTACCACCTGACCTGCAAGGAAGATCCACGCTCCACATCATCCAGATCACGGATTGAGCCCTTCGGAGGCGTGAGACGTCGCGCTCAGTACGAGGTCGCGTGCACCCTCACCCAGAGAAGGCGGTGTAGCCCTGGACGGAGATGAACCGGTGCCCGCCGCCGGGTGGGGGATGCTGCAGGTCTCGCCGTTGCCATGTTCCTCTATAGGCGAGGTCGCCCCAGCCCGTCACGGTGGAGATAACCCCGGAGCAGTGAGGCCCGCCGCCTCATCCTCCGCCGTCACCAGGGCGATGGGCGCCACCTTGCCGTTGAAGGTGAGCGGCTTGGACAGGTGCAGCAGCGCCACGTCCTTGCCCTTCTTCACGCCCGCGAAGCCCGGGAAGGGGATGACGTCGTCGACGAAGCGGATCTGTCCCTTGCTGTCCATCGTGCTGAGCTTGGAGCTGCCCGCGGCGATGCGGACGATGCTCGGAGAGGTCACCGCGAGGCCCTCTCATAGACGCAGTGCTGGGCCGTGAGGATCCAGTGCTCGTTCAGGTCTGTTCCCGGGAGAGGACTGGCGGCGAGGCGGCTTCCGTGCGCCGCTCCGGGAGCAGCACCTGGAGCGCCCGGTCGATGAGGGGCACGAAGCCGATGAACAGGAGGACGCCCAGGACGTTGAAGATCACCTGTGCGTTGGCGAGCTGCCGGCCCACGCTCGCGTCCCCCGAAACCCATTGGGCCAGGCTCACGAGCCGGGACGCACACAGGAGGCCGAGCGCGGCGGTGATGAGATTGAAGAGGAAGTGGAACACCCCCGTGCGGATGGCCTGACGGCTGCGCCCGATCGTGGCGATGAGCGTGTCCGCGACCGTGCCGATTTCCGCTCCGAGCATGATCGCGACTCCCGTGGGCAGCGAGATGAGCCCCTGGCTGGCCAACGTCACGATGATGGCCATGGTCGCCGACGAGGACTGGATGATCAGGGTGAACAGCGCTCCCACGGCCGCGCCCATCAATGGGTTGGCGCCCAGCTCCCGCATCCACCGCAGGAAGGGCGCGTGGTCCTTGAAGGGCTCCATGGTCTGCTCGATGAGCTCCAGCCCGAAGAACAAGAGCCCCATTCCAAACACCATGCGCCCCACGTGCTTCCACCGCTCGCTCCGGCCGAAGGCGAGCAGCAGCGCCCCCAGCGCGAGCCCACGGGGGCGTACTTGCTGATCTGGAAGGCGACGAGCTGCGCGCCGAACGTGGTTCCGATGTTCGAGCCCAACAGTACGGGGTGGGATGTGTCATTTGCGTCAACTTCGTGTCTGCTCGCCCGGCAAACGTCGGAGCGGGAGGCACCGTGAGCCATCCGTGACACGATAGTCATTCATGACATGTGAACCGCCATGGGCGGAGATTTGACGCAATTGGAGCGCGAGAAGTCCGGGGATTGAGGCACCTTGCGCCCCGTCGAACCGGCCCCGACCGGGCTCGACGCCTCTCCCCGAAGCCCGCGTTCCCCGTACCGCTCGTGCGGAGAGGCATTGCCTTTGTCCAGAATCAAACCCTCGCAACTGGGAGCATTCGTCATGAACAAGATGAAGTGGGCCATGTCGGCCGCCGTGGTGGTGACGATGTCCGTGGTGGGCTGTGGTGGCGAGTCCATGAGCAGCGAGCAGCAGCAGCTCGGCTCGGTGGTCCAGAATCTGGGTCCCAACAACGAGTTCTACGGCTCGGACACCCTGAAGGAGGCCCTGGTCGCCGCCAACGTCCAGTCGGGCGCTGGCCTGACCATCGAGGGCAAGGGCTCGAGCGTGGGTGAGGGCTGTCTGCGCAACGGCTCTGGCACGTCCTGTATCGGCCGTCAGCAGACGCTCGCGCCCATGTCGCGCGACTTCAAGGCGGGCACCTGCGCGGGGGCACCGCCTCCAGCGGCGCGTGCTGCCCTGGCGAGTCCAGCAACGTCATCGCGCTCGACGCGGTGAATGCCTTCGTCAGCACCGCCACCTACAACGCCCTGGCCGGCAACAGCATCTCCACGGCCAACCTGAAGAAAGCCTTCTGTGGTGACGGCAGCGGCAGCGCCGCCACCTGCGTGAGCAACTGGACCGCGCTGGGCCGCCCCACCGCTGGCACCATCGCGAAGTACCGCCGTGACGACCTGTCCGGCACGACGGACACCTTCAAGTCGCTGCTCGGCTGCACCACGTTCTGCGCCGACGTGGTCGTCATCAAGGACGAGGCCTCCACCAACCCCTCGCCCTGCACCACCTCCGACAGCGCCACCACCTGCATCGGCAAGCTGACGGCCAACAACGCCAACGCCATCGGCTACGCCGGTGACTCGGCCAAGCGCACCGGCAACGCGGCGCTCAAGGTGGACGGCATCGCCCCCACCGCGGCCAACGTCCGCAAGCTCATCGCCAGCAACACCTCGGGCGTCTACCCGCTCTCGCGCAAGCTCTTCCTCAACGAGAACGTGAACTACGCCAAGGCCACCCAGGAGCAGGCCCTGTATGACTGGGTCTACAGCACCAACACCCAGGACTTCGAGAACCTCCTGGTCCAGCAGGGCTTCATCTCCTGCAGCACCGTCAGCCCGCTCGACTGCGGCGGGGACCTCGGCCGCGGCGCCGGCGTGTGCAAGGGCCTGTGAGCTGAACCCCACCCCCTGAGCCATTCCACGGCCGGAGGAGCCTCCCGCTCCTCCGGCCGTCACCCTTCGTCAAAGACATACAATCGTGACAAGCCCGGTGGCCCTGGAAGATTCCAGCCCGGCGCTCGTCACGATGTTTTTTCAAACCCCTCTCCACGTTCTCCGATAAGGCTCGCGCAGCGCAGGAGGAGATTCCGTCTCATGGTGATGACAAGGAATGGGCTCGTCACGGGCCTCGCTCTCGGTGTGTCCATGTTCGTGGTTGCCACGATGGGAGGCTGCACGTCCCCGGAGCAGCCCGGTCGTCCCGGACGCCGGCCCGACGGACGGAAACGGGCCCGGCGCGGATGACGCGGGCACCCCTCGCATCACCTGCACCCCGGCCCGCTCGAACGAGCGCATTCCCCTGCGCCACGCGGCGACACGCGAGGTCGTCACGGAGACCTTCGACAACCTGAGGGCGCGCGTGGACGCGCAGTGTGGCTCGTGTCACAAGGCCCCCGAGATCCGGGGCGGCTTCCAGTACACCTCGGACCTCGCCAGCCTGCGGACGACGGCCCCCGCCATGGCCCGGATGGCCACGCAGGGCGCCATGCCGCCCCTGCCCTCCTCCGAGCAGCTCAAGCAGGCGGTGGCGCTCGGACAGGCGCTCTCCTCCTGGCTCGCGCAGGGCACGCCGGAGGGCTCCTTCGAGGTGCGGGAGGAAGGCTCGAGCGACGGCGGCGTGGACGTGGCGCGCGGCGTGGGCGAGGCGATGACGGACCTGGGCCACTGCATCCCCGAGAGCGCGCCGCTGGGCGGCGATCCGGAGAAGGATGCCTGGTTCGCCCGCGCCACCGCCCTGCCCCGCTTCCTGTCCGAGACGGACACCGACATCGTGACCTTCGATGCGGAGAAGCTGGCCCGGCGCGGCACCGTCGCCTTCGCGCCCACCTACCCGCTCTTCTCGGACCACGCCAAGAAGCTGCGCCAGGTGCACGTCCCGGCGGGCACGTCCATCCGGTACGACGCCAAGACGAAGCACTTCGAGATCCCCCCCAACACCCGCTTCTACAAGACGTTCTTCAAGCCGGTGAAGGATGCCCGGGGACAGGTGGGCTACCGGAAGATCGAGACGCGGCTCATCGTCGTGCGCCAGCCGTGGAAGGACTCACTCTTCGGCACGTACATCTGGAACGAGGACGAGACGGTGGCGGAGCTGCATGACCTGCGCTACCGCGACGGCTCGAGCTTCTCCGATCGTGTCATCGTCTACCGCACGGACGAGGCCACCGGCACCACGCGCAACTACGCCATCCCCGGCCGCCACCGCTGTGTGGACTGTCATACCGGCTCCGAGGGACAGAACTTCGTCCTCGGCTTCACCCCGCTGCAGCTCAACCGCCGGCCCGGTGGCGAGGGCGGTGTGGACGCCGAGGCGGACGTGCTCGAGGACGAGCTGTCGCAGGTGGATCGGTTGATCAGCTACGGCGTCCTCACGGGCATCCGCTCGAGCGCGGATCTGCCCAGGTTGGAGACGTACGGGAGCAAGCGCGCGCAACACGCAGGAGCTGGAACTCCAGGGCTATTTCATCGCCAACTGCGCCCAGTGCCACAACCCGAACGGCTTCGCGGTGCTCAGCAATCCGGCGATCGCCTCGCTCGACTTCTCCGCGGGCGGCAGCCTGTTCCAGTTCCCCACCACGCTGAAGGAGAGCAACGGGCTGCGCTCCTACGTCAACCTCGGGGTGACGGACTTCGCCGCGGACCTGCGCGGCCCGACCCTCCAGCACGCTCTTCCAGCGCGTCGCCCGCGACACCGACGAGCGCATCATCCACATGCCCGCCAACGTGCCCGGCCAGGACTGCCGCGCGCCGCTGCTGGTGGCGCGGTGGCTCGCCTCGCTGGACTGGCCTCGCGACAGCGGGCTGAGCACGGCGCAGAAGGAAGCCAACCGTCAGGAGCGCCTGCGCCGGGCGGAACTCGCCGTGAAGGAGACCTGCCAGGATCCCCCCGACGTGCGCTGGGTCTCCGAGGACTTCACCGACAAGGTGCCCTACGAGCCGCGCAACACCCACTGGGAGTCCAGCATCGGCGTCCCGCCGTTCGACTACCTGAAGCGCTACCCCATCACCGCGGCGCACGAGGCGCTCGCCCACCAGCGCATCCCCACCAACTTCTGGACGCCGAAGCCGGGCTGCCGCTTCGACGCCAACGCGCCGCCGCCGGAGTCCATCGAACCGTGGATGAAGGACACGCTGGGCAATCCCAAGCAGCCGTGGGGCGAGTTGTACTCCACCACGCCCGGAGCCGCGGTGTTCCAGGGCATCTGCGCCAACTGCCACGGCCGCGCGGGTGACGGGCAGAGCGGCGCCGCCAAGACGCTGGTCGCGCTCAACGGGGCGCGCGTGGCCAACCTCGCCAAGGGATTGTTCGGCACCTCCTCCACCGGCACCGCCAATCTGGCGATGTTCGAGCGGGTGCTCGAGGAGCAGCGGCGCGCGCTACGACGTGGATGGCCGCGGGCGGCACCACGGTGACCTTCACTCCGGAATTCATGCAGGCGTGGATCAAATACGGCGAGGTGGACATCGACTTCTCGCCCCGGGAGACGGACTGGGGCAAGTGGGGCGCCAACATGCTCGGCGCGGCCCGTGGCGCCTGCGATCTCGTGCGCGTCGGCAAGTTCGGCACCGGCTCGAGCGAGCCGCCCAGCGGCAACCCGAGCGCCATCGGCGGTGCGACCCTGTGGAAGAAGATCTGCACGCTCGACAATCCACTGACCCCGGAGATCGAAGCGGGGACCGACTCCGCCGCGGTCTCGGAGTGGCTCCAGCACGCGCAGTTCAACGCGGGGGTCATGGCCTACTTCTACCTGCGCGATGAGCTGTCCAAGGGCCGCATCTACCCGCTGCGCGGCGAGTGCGACAAACGGTGAGCCACGAGCACGGATGTCTGTCTTCTGATTCCTGTGGGAGAGCACGCGTGAAGAGGAACGTTCTGGGTGTCTGGTTGTTGATGACGGTCCTCGCCCTGTCGGCCGGGACCACCACCGGCTGCGACGACGGCGGACCGGATGGCCCTCCCGGCAACACGGACGCGGGGGGAGCCCGGTGGATGGCGGAGACGCTCATCCGGACGGTGGGGATGGTGGACCCGTCATCGAGCCCCCGTCGGACGCGGGCACCGATGGCGGCACGGACGCTGGCACCGTCGCGCCCAAAGCCTATGTCCGCTTCGTCAATGCCTACCTCGGCCTGAAGAACAACCCCAGCGACAAGGCCGACGCACCGTGGGAGCCGTACAAGGTCGATCTCTACGTCGGGGACACGAAGCTGTTCCCGGTGTCGGTGGAGCCAGGGGACGAGGCGGTGACGACCTACCGTGAGCTCGAGCTGGCCCCCGGTGAGAGCGTGCGGTTCGTCGTGCGCAACGCGGAGTCGGAGCTCTCGGAGGCGCCAGTGGCGACCTCGGAGATCATCACCCTCGAGGAGGGCGAGCGGCTCACCCTCGTGGGTACCGGGAACGTCCTGTACGCCGGGGCGGACCGCATGGACAGGCCGCGGCTGCTGGTGCTGAAGGAGTCCTTCGAGCCGGTGGAGGCGGGCACGGTCCGGGTGCGCTACGTGACGGCGGACCGGGTGACGGGAACCAGCCGCAACCGCCGGCTCGCCAACGAGACGGGCACGACGCCCTACACCACCGCGGTGGAGCCGTACTCGGCCGACACGTCAACGGGTGGCGTCTCCCTCCCGGCGGAGCTCCAGCGGCTGGCGATCATCGGCACACCCAACTTCACGCCCTCGCAGAGCGGCAAGCTGTTCTTCTCTCCCCCGAGCGGGACGCTGGCGGCGGCGAGTGCCTGGTTCGCCATCACCACGGGGGATGACCGGCGCACGTTGCAGGACGAGGTGCTCCGCGCTGCTGTTGGTTCCCTCGGGGAAGGACGGAGCCGTCCGCCTGAAGCGGGATCCTCCTCTACTTCTTCCACGCGGTCAATCCGGCCACGGCCGACGCGGATGCCACTCTGTTCCAGGTCCTCGAGGGCTCGCGAATCATCGCCAACAACCTCCGGTATGGGGCCGCGCCGGCCATCGGCGATCTGCCGGTCTCCCCGACCGGGGGACGCTGCGGATCACGGCCTCGGGCGATAGCGCCGCGACGGTGCTGGCCGATGCCCCGACAGGTCCGCTCGAGGCGGGCCGCCGCTACCGGCCGTGGTGAGCGGCACGGAGGGCGATCAGGTGCGGCTGACCGTCGTGAAGGAGGAGTTCGCACCGGATGCGGTGCCCGTGCCCCTGGTCCGGCTCATCCAGGCCGCGACCCACGCGCCGTCAGCGCTCGACTTCGGTCACTTCGCGGCGGGGGCGGACGGCGTCACCCGGGGAGCCTTCACGCCCGTCATTACCGGCGCGGGATATGGCACGGCCACCGGACCCGTCGCGGGAGCTGCCTTCCAGCCCCAGGTGATCACCCCCGCGACCGGCAGCCCTACGTCTACTACGGCGTCGGGCCACCGTGAGTGGGACGAGCCTCGAGCGCTCGGTGAACGGCCGGGCCCTCACCACGCCGAACTTCGTCGTGCTGATGGGGGACTGGAACAGCTCGCTGCAATTCCGGGCGCTCAACGTCCGCATCAACACTGGTCCGCCACGGCGCCGGAGGGCACCTTCAGCGATCAGTGAGCCTTTGTCCGTCGGAGAACACGGCGAGCAACGGCAACCGCACCGAAGCAGGCCCACGGCGCGCCCGGATCACGTCAGGCCGCGGACGGTGATAGAAGGGGAGCCGTCCGCGGTCGGCAAGGGGGGATGATGAGACCACTGTGCATTGATATGAGAATGGCCCTGGTGGGTGTTGCCCTCATGGGGGAGCGTATGGGCAACGGAGCCCATTCCTGTCGGGGGTACGGCATGGGATGACACTCCGCGCAACTATGGCAACTTGCGTATCGGTGCCTCCAGCTCGAGTCGAAGCCTGACACTGTGCTTGGAACTCTCGCCCCTGGAGATGCTCTCCATCGAGGGCTGCGGTACGGGCGCGGGGTTCCTGCACCACAACCCCGAGCCGGAGATCGCCCACTTCCGCTCGTGGCTGAAGCTCGCGTCCTGGAAGACGGGGCGCGCCGGCTACAGCCGCGCCTGGGCATTGGCTTCGCGGAACTGCAAGTGGGTGACGACGACGGCGGCTTCCATTTCTCCGGAGTAGGCACCACGGGTGTGGAAACGGCTGGTCCCGAGGTGGGGGCCTCGCTGCGCTTGCTGCTCCCCACCTTGGGCGGTGTCGAATTCGTGGGCGATGTGGGAGTGAGTGGAGCGTACTTCCACCACGCCCCGCGGCTCAACGTGCCGCAATCCTCCTTCCAGCCGGGCGCGAGCTCTCACTGGGTATGGGTTTCTGAGCCCACGGATTGGGCTGGTAGCGGCGGCCAGGATCGCCGGCGGCTGTCTATTTCCCGTCGGCGTGGCGGATGAGATTGTCGCGAAGCTTGGTGACGGCGCGCTGCAGCGTGGCGAATTCTTCCGGCTCGAGGCCGGTCGCCTTGACCAAGGTCTTTTGCAGACCCTTCTCGCGCAACTGGCGACCCGCCTCGGTCAGGCTGACGATCACCGGCGCTCATCGGACGGGTCGCGCCGACGCTTCAGGAAGCCGAGGGTCTCGAGCTTCTTGAGGATCGGCGTGAGCGTGTTGGATTCCAGGAAGAGTTTAGCGCCCAGGCCGCCGACCGTTTGATCGTCCTCCTCCCACAGGGCGACGATGATGATCCACTGGGTGTAGCTCACTCCCAGCTCGTCGAGGATGGGCTTGTAGGCCCGCCCGTACGCCGGGTTGGCCGAGTAGATCGCAAAGCACATGAAGTCCGCCAGCTTCGGGGTCTTCGGGTTCTGGGGCTTGGTCATGTGGGCCCTCGTGTGATGGAGACTGACTACATATAGATCGGACCCGATTGAATCGGAAGGTTGACGAATGCCACGGACCCGGGTTATCAACTCGGTACCGATTAAATCGGTTCCGACCAATAGGAGCACTCCATGTCCCCCATCGAAAACGTTCTCTACACTGGCAAGACGCATACGACCGGCGGCCGCGACGGCACCGCGCGCAGCTCGGACGGCCGGCTCGACATCAAGCTGTCGCCGCCCGGGTCCGCCGGAGCGGGCACCAACCCCGAGCAGTTGTTCGCCGCCGGCTGGTCCGCCTGCTTCATCGGGGCGATGGGCCTCGCCGCGCGCGGCATGAACGTGACCCTCCCCGCCGGCGTCGCGGTCGACGCCGAGGTGGATCTCGGCACGACGGCGGGCGCCTTCTTCCTGCAGGCGCGTCTGAAGGTGAGTCTGCCGGGCCTGGAGGCGAACCTCGCCCGCTCGCTCATCGAGGCGGCCCACCAGACCTGCCCCTACTCCAAGGCCACGCGCGGCAACATCGCCGTGACGCTCGACCTCGCCTGAGTTCGCGTCCAACCGACCAGAGACAAGCCAGGAGACCGTCCATGACCTTCAAATCCGACGACCTCGCCAATCCAGGCCGACGCCGCCTGCTCATCGCGGGGGCCTTCGCCGTCGGCGCCTGGAACCAGCTCGCCTGTGCGGCACTCGCCGAGCCCACCCCGCCCTCCTCCCCGTCCGCTCCCTGGGCGCCGATCCATCAGATCGACGCCGGCGACCTCTCCATCGGCTACGCCGACTTCGGCCCGCCCGACGGCCCGCCGGTGATCCTGCTGCACGGATGGCCCTACGACATCCACAGCTTCGTGGACGTCGTCCCGCGGCTGACGGCCGCCGGGCGCCGGGTCATCGTGCCCCACCTCCGCGGCTACGGGACGACACGCTTCCTGTCCGGGGACACCGTCCGCAACGGGCAGCAGGCGGCCCTCGCCGTCGACGTGATCAACCTCATGGACGCGCTGGGTCTCGCCCAAGCGGTGATCGCCGGCTTCGACTGGGGCGCGCGCACCGCCGGCATCGTCGCGGCGCTCTGGCCGGAGCGCTGCACGGCGCTGGTCTCGGTGAGCGGCTACCTGATTGGCAGCCCGCAGGCCAACCAGGAGCCCTGACACCGAGGCGGAGCTTTCCTGGTGGTACCAGTTCTACCTCGCCACCGAGCGTGGCCGCCTCGGCTACGAGCGCAACCTGCGCGACTTCACCCGGCTCATCTGGCGGACCGCCTCGCCGCAATGGCAATTCAGCGAGGCGACCTTCGCCCGCTCGGCCCAGGCCTTCGACAATCCCGACCATGTGGCGATCGTCGTCCATAACTACCGCTGGCGCCTGGGCTCGGCGGCCGGCGAGGCGCGCTACGACGCCCTCGAGAGCCGCCTCGCGCAATTCCCCGTGATCGGCGTGCCGACGATCACGATGGAAGGCGACGCCAACGGTGCGCCCCATCCGCAGCCGGCGGCCTACAGGGCGAGGTTTTCCGGGCCCTACGCCCATCGACTGATCACCGGTGGGATCGGCCACAACCTGCCGCAGGAGGCGCCCAATGCCTTCGCCCAGGCGGTGCTCGACGTGACCGAGTTGCCCTAGGCCAGAAGAGGGCGGCGGCCCGCCGCTTCTTGACCGCCCGTTCCAGAATCATGTATCCAACGACCATGGCCAGACCCAAGGCGTTCGACACGGAGGAGGCGCTGGATGCCGCGATCGGCGTGTTCCGCGAGCATGGCTTCGAGGGGACCTCGGCCGACATGCTGGTCAAGGCCATGGGGATTGGCCGGCAGAGCCTCTACGACACCTTCGGCGACAAATGGGGCGTCTATTGCGCCGCCGTACGGCGCTATTCGGCCCAGGAAGGTGAAGCCCACGCCGCGGCCCTGCGCAGTCGGCCGCGGGCCATCGAAGGCGCTTCGGGCCATGGTGGAGCGCTGGTCGAGGACGCCGGGCAGGCCTGCCTCGGAGTCGGGTCCATCTGTGAGTTCGGCCGCGCGCGGGCCGATCTGGCGAAAATCCACGATGCCGCGGAGCGAGCGCTGCACGGCCTGATCGTCGAACGCGTGCGCGCGGCCCAGGCCGACGGCGACGTCGGCGTCGATCTGAAGCCCGAAGAGGTGGCGGGTTTCCTCGTCGCGAGCTTCGCCGCCATCCGCATCGCCGCCCGGGGCGGCGCCAAGGCCGACCAGCTGCGCGGCCTGGGCCGGCTCGCGCTGCGCGCCCTGCGGTGAGCTTCCTCTTTTTTGCACGATTCTGGAATGAACATTCAACATGAGGAGAGAACGATGAAAGCTGTCGTGATGACCCGCCAGGGCGGGCCCGAGGTCATGGCGTTGGTGGAGCGTCCCGAGCCGGTCGCGGGGCCGGGTGAGGTGCTCGTGGAGATCGCCGCGGCGGGCGTGAACTTCATGGACACGGGTGTACGGCGGGGGCTCGCCTGGAGCGACATGCCGGACCCGAAGGTCCTGGGCGTCGAAGGCGCCGGGCGGGTCCTGTCGGTCGGCGCCGGCGTCGAGCCGGCGTGGGTGGGACGCCGGGTCGCCTGGGTCTACGCGCCCGGCAGCTACGCCGAACGGGTGGCCATCCCGGTCGACGCGCTCGTGCCGCTGCCCGACGCCCTCGACGAGCGCACGGCGGCGGCGGTGATGATGCAGGGTCTGACCGCGAGCCACTTCGCCACCGACTTCCACCCCGTGCAGCCCGGCGAGGTCGCGCTCGTCCATGCGGCCGCTGGCGGCCTGGGCCTGCTCCTCACCCAGATCATCAAGCTGAGGGGCGGCCGTGTCATTGGCCGCGTGTCGCACGCGGACAAGGTCGCCGTCGCGCTCGAGGCGGGCGCCGACCATGTGATCGTCGACGCCGAGGGCCAGTTCGCCGACGAGGCGGTCCGCCTCTCCGGTGGCGAAGGCGTGCACGTGGTCTACGACGGCTCGGGTCCGCGGACCTTCCAGGCTTCCCTGGCCGCCTTGCGCCGCAGCGGGACCTTTTGCTGGTACGGGCCGGTGCTCGGCGGGCCCGGGCCCATCGACGTGATGAGCCTGCCCAAGAGCATCAAGCTCGGCTACGCGGTCTTCTCCGACCATGTCGCGACCCGCGAGCTGCTGCGCGGCCGCGCCGCGCGCCTGTTCGACTGGATCGCCGCCGGCGCGCTGAAGGTCGGGATCGGGGGCGTCCATCCTCTGGCCGAAGCCGCGCGGGCCCATGCGGACATGGAAAGCCGCCGCACGACCGGCAAGCTGCTGCTCATCCCGTAGCCACCGGCAGCAGCAGCGTCGCGCGCAGGCCACCGCCGCCACGGTTGGCGAGCACGAGTTCGCCGTCCAGCGTGGCCGCCAGCTGATGAGCGATGGCCAGCCCCAGTCCGGTGCCGCCGGTATCGCGGTTGCGCGAGCTTTCCAGCCGGTAGAACGGTTGCAGCACCGCCTGCATCTCGTGTTCGGGAATGCCCGGGCCACGGTCGCACACGTCCACGGCCAGGCACCCGTCGTCGAGCTGGCGCACGCCGACCTCGGCACCGCCGCCGTACTTCACCGCGTTGTCGATCAGGTTCTCGACGATGCGCCGCAAGGTCGGCGGCCGCGTGCTCAACGAAGCGCGCGCGCATTCGCCCAGCGTGACCGGCTTGCCCGCGTCCTGGTAGTCGCACACCACGCTGTCGAGCAATGCGTGCAGATCCAACCGCACCGCCGGGCCGGTGGCTCCGTGGGTGCTGCGCGCGTAGGCGATGCCCTCGCGCACCAACTGCTGCAACTGCTCCAGGTCGCCGATCAGGCGATCGCGGTCGGCGCCCTCCTCCATCGCTTCCAGGCGCAGCTTCATGCGCGTGATCGGGGTCTGCAGGTCGTGCGAGATCGCGGCCAGGATCTGCAGCCGCTCCGCGAGATAATGGCCGATGCGCGCCTGCATCGCATTGAACGCGGTGGCGGCCTTGACCACTTCCACCGGTCCTTCCTGCGGCAGCGGCGGATGCGCGCGTGCCGGGTCCAGCCGCTCGACCGCGTCGGCCAGTTGTACCAGCGGCCGCGTCGCCAGCCGCACCGCCAGCCACGCGCACAGCAGCAGCAGCACCAGCTGCGCCGCCAGCACCACTGGCAGCCAGCGCGCGATCGGCATCACCGAGGGGGTGACCTCGATGGTCAACGGCTGGCCATCGGCCAGGGTGAGCTCCACCTCGAAGCGCTCCGGCGAGGTGGACACCGTGCGCGCCCGCAGGCGGTAGCGATGGTTCAGGCTGCGGTCGATCACGGCGGTGACCTCGCGCGCGCGGTCGCTGGTCAGCGGCACGCCGGGCCGCGCCGGGCCGAGCAGGTAGCGGTAGGTGCGCCGCTCCAGGCGCGGCGCCCATCGCACGCGCTCGGCTGGGCTCAGACGCTCGAGCAGGGCCACGCTGACAGCCACGTCCTGGTCCATGTTGGTGAGCATCATCGAACGCGCGGCCACGTAGCGCTCGGAGAACAGCAGCGCGAAGGACAGCGCGTGCGCGAGCAGCAAGCCGGTGAACAGGATCAGGCTCAGGCGCGCGCCGAGGGTGCGTGGCAGCAGGCGTCGCCAGCCAGTGCGCGGGGGGACGTTCATGTGTTCTCGCCGAGCAGGACCACGGGCTGGCAGAACACGTAGCCCTCGCTGCGCACGGTCTTGATGTAGGCCTGCCCGCGCGCGTCGTCGCGCAGGCGCTGGCGCAGGCGGCTGACGAGCAGGTCGATGGAGCGGTCGAACAACTCGGCGTCGCGGCCCCGGGTGAGGTTGAGCAGCTGGTCGCGGCTGAGCACGCGCTGCGGGTGATCGAGGAACACGCGCAGCAGGCGGAACTCCGCGCCGCTGAGCGGATAGGCGGTGCCGTCCTCGTCGAGCAGGTGGCGCGCGGTGGTGTCCAGCCGCCACTGGCCGAAGCCGATCAGCCGGCCGGCCTCGGTGACCTGCAGGTTGGGCGGCAGCATGCGCGAGCGCCGGATCACCGCGTTGATGCGCGCCAGCAGCTCGCGCGAGGAGAACGGCTTGACCACGTAGTCGTCCGCACCCATCTCCAGGCCGACGATGCGATCGGTCTCCTCGTCGCGCGCGGTGAGCATCACCACCGGCACGTTGCGGTGCTTGCCGGCGCGCAGGTTGCGGCACAGGGACAGACCGTCCTCGCCGGGCATCATCACGTCGAGCACGATCAGGTCGACGTCGCTGGTGTCCAGCGCCGCGCGCATCTCGCGGCCGTCGGCGGCGAGCGTGGTGCGCATACCGTTGCGCTGCAGGTACTCGCCGACCATGCGGCGGATCTCGCGGTCGTCGTCGACGATGAGGATGTGGTCTGTATGGGCCATGGTGTCGTCCGTGGGAAGAATGGCGGCGGCCGCGCCCGGACGCCGCCATGATAGCGCGCCAGCGTCAGCGCGCGGCCAGCAGGGCCCTGATCCGCGCCTCCGTGCGGTCGTAGTCGCCCTCACCGAAATGGCGGTACACCACCCGGCCCTCGCTGTCGATCAGGTAGAGCGCGGGCCAGTACTGGTTGCCGTAGGCGTTCCAGATCCGGTAGCCGTTGTCCTGCACCACCGGATGGTGGATGCCCAGGCGCCGCACCGCCTCGCGCACGTTGTCGCCCACGCGTTCGTAGCCGTATTCGGGCGTGTGCACGCCGACCACGACCAGGCCCTGGTCGGCGTAGCGCGCGTGCCATTGCGAGACGTAAGGCGCCACGCGCAGGCAGTTGATGCACGAGTAGGTCCAGAACTCGACCAGCACGACCTTGCCGCGCAGCTGCGACGTGCTCAGCGGGGGCTGTTGATCCACTCGCCGCCGCCGCTGAAGTCCGGCGCGGTGGTGAGCGGGGCCGGCCGCGCCTCGTCGGCGTGGGAGGAGGACCAGGCCAGCACGGTGGACACGGTGGCGATGGCGGTGATGAAAGGCACGGAGGAAGGTAGGCATGTTCACAATCCGGTGGAGATGGAGGGCAGCCACGGCAGCAGTCGCGCGGTGAGCGCGGCATCGAGCTGCCACAACTGGAGCAGGGCCATGGCCACGGCGCGGACGCCGAAGCCGCGCCGCACCCAGGCGGTGTGGCGTTGCAGCGGGCGCAGCCGGGCACTGGCCCAGCGACCGCCGTAAACCAGGGCCAACAGCGGCGTGGCCGCGCCGAGCGCGTACGCGCCGAGCAGGGCGCTGGCGCGTGCGGTGGCCTGAGCGCTGGCGGCCAGCGCCAGCACCGAGGCCAGCACCGGCCCGGCGCATGGCGTCCAGGCGATGCCAAGCGAGACCCCGACCAGCAGCGCGCCGCCCGCGCCAGCCGCCCGCGGCTGCCGGGCGAACAGACGCGAGCCGGCCAGCCAGCGCTGCTGCAGCCGTTCGAACGGCGCCGGCCACACACAGGCCAGCCCGGCCAGCAGCAGCACCACGAGCGCGGCCACGCGCACGCCCGCCTCGAACTGGCCGAGGACGCCGCCAGCGCGCCGATGGCGATGCCGCCAGCGGCGAAGGAGGCGACGAAGCCGACGACGATCAGCAGCGGTTCACGGCGATCGCCGGCGGCCCGCGCGCCAGCACGATGGGCAGCATCGGCAGCACGCACGGCGAGAGGATGGTGGCCACGCCGGCCAGCGCGGCCAGGACGAAGGCCCACATCTCAGCCACCCACCTTGGCCGACGACGGATCGGCCGACTTCACCCCGGCGGCCTCGAGGATGACGTCGGCGACCTCGCCCGGATGGGACAGCATCGAGACATGGCTGGCCTGGAGCGAATGCAGCCGCGCGCCGATGCGCTGCGCGGTGGCGGACTGCAACTCCGGGGTGAGCATGCGATCCTCGCGCGTGAGCACGTACCAGTTGGGCTTGTGCTTCCACGCCGCCCGCGCGACCGGCTCGGACAGCGCGCTGGCCTTCAGCGGGCCCTGGGTGCTGTAGATCAGGCGCGCGGTGGCTGGATCGAGGTCCTGCGCGAAGTCCTCGGCCACCGCCTCGGCCGGCAGCCACAGGAAACCGTCGCGATCCTGCAATCGCTGCAGCCCCGGCGCCGTCGGGAAATGCTCGCCCTGCTGGGCGGAGTTCTCGCCAGCATCGGGCGCGAACGCGGACACGTACACCAGCGCGACCACCTTGTCGTCGTTGCCGGCCTCGGTGATGACCGTACCGCCCCAGGAATGGCCGACCAACACCACCTTGCCCGGCGCGGCGGCGATGGCGCGGCGCGTGGCGGCCACGTCGTCCTGCAGCGAGGTCAGCGGGTTCTGCACCGCCAAGGCGGGCACCCCTTGGCCTCCAAGCGTGGGATGATCTTGTTCCAACTCGAACCGTCGGCGAAGGCGCCATGTACCAGGATCACCGTGGGCGCGGCCGGATCGGTATGCACCGGACCCGAGCACGCGGCGGCAGGAACCAGGGCGATGACCATCAGCGCGGCCAGCATCGTCTTGCGAATCATTGAGAGCACTCCTGTGGAAGGAGCACTCATTGCAAGCCACGACTGTATCGCCGCTGTTTCCGCGCGGCCGGCTTCTTGTCACACAATGTGTCGGCGCGGCGTGGGGCTACGTTTCGACACACAACGCCGCTCCAGCCTCGCCGGTGCGCGGTCGCGTGGCCTCACCCCGTGCCAATCGCCCACCGCCGGGCATTTCGTATCGAAATGTATCGACCGCCGTCCCCGACACAAGCGCTGACAAAACTCCGGCCCGCCCGACACAGTG
This sequence comes from Cystobacter fuscus, assembly GCA_049060065.1. Classification (GTDB taxonomy): domain Bacteria; phylum Myxococcota; class Myxococcia; order Myxococcales; family Myxococcaceae; genus Cystobacter; species Cystobacter fuscus_B. The sequence continues at coordinate 3,683,170 of JBMEQP010000002.1, read as the reverse complement.
CGGATACCTCGCGCCCTTTCAATAGCCACCATCCAATCAACGCCGCCATGGCGAGGAGCTGTCCATGTCAACGCAACGTCCCGCAGGAAAGCCTACCATGTCCCATTCCGAATCCCGCAATCGTAAACCCCTCGTCGGCGCGATCGGCGTCGCCCTGGCCGGCGGCGTGCTGCTCAGCACGCAGGCGCTGGCGATGCAACCACTGACTCTCGGCGCGATGGCCGTGGCCAGCGCCGGCGAAGGCGGGTGTGGCGAAGCCGGATGCGGCGCCAGCCACACCACCTCCAAGACGGACACCACCGCCAAGAAGGGCACCACCTCAAAGACGGACACCACCGCCAAGAAGGGCACTACCGCCGCGCCAGCCGCCGAGGGCAAGTGTGGCGAAGGCAAGTGCGGCGAAGGCAAGTGCGGCGATGCCGCCTTCGCCCACACCGACAGCAACCACGACGGCAAGGTCTCGCGCGCGGAGTTCCTCGCCGTGGCCGCCAAGCGCGCGGCCGACTTCGACCGCATCGACAGTGACCACGACGGCTACATCAGCGAGCAGGAGGCGCACGACTTCCTGCGCGCGGCCTACGAGGCGAACGGCAAGACCCTGCCGAAGGGCCGCTTCGCCCACATCGTCGACTGAACAAACACCCCGCGCCGCCGCCTCCGTGCGGCGGCGCCCCGGCGGAGCAACGAGATGAATCCCACCCTGCACACCGCCTCGGCCGGGCTCGGCCTGCGCCGCGGCATGCTCACCGATCTGCTCGCCCTGACGCCAGATGCGGTCGATTTCCTGGAATGCGCGCCGGACAACTGGATCGGCGTGGGCGGTTCCTTCGGCAAGGTGCTGGACGAACTGTCCACGCGCTTTCCGATCACCTGCCATGGCCTGTCGCTGTCGCTGGGCGGCACCGACCCACTGGACCGCCGGCTGCTGGTGCGCACGCGCGAATTCATCGACCGCCACGCGGTCACGCTCTACAGCGAGCACCTGAGCTATTGCGCGGCCGACGGCCAGCTCTACGACCTGCTGCCGCTGCCGTTCACCGAGGAAGCCGTGCGCCATGTCGCCGCGCGCATCTCGCAGGTGCAGGACATGCTGGGCCGGCGCATCGCGGTGGAGAACATCTCCTACTACGCGGTGCCCACGCCGGCGATGAGCGAGAGCGAATTCATCAACGCGGTGCTGGCCGAGGCCGACTGCGACCTGCTGCTGGACGTGAACAACGTCTTCGTCAACGCCTGCAACCACGGCTACGACGCCTTCGGATTCCTCGACCAGCTGCCGCCCGATCGCGTGGCCTCGTACCACGTCGCCGGCCACTTCGACCGGGCCGATGGCTTCAAGATCGATACCCACGGCGCCGCGGTGAAGGGCCTGGTGTGGACCCTGCTCGACCATGCCTACGCACGCTTCGGTGTGCGTCCGACCCTGCTCGAGCGCGACTTCAATTTCCCGCCGATCTCCGAGCTGCTGTCCGAGGTGGCACGCATCCGCGACACGCAGGCCACGCACCTGCCACGACCGGAGCTCGTGCCATGACCACCGCGCTGCGCGCGCTTCAACTGGCCTGGGCGGCACATGTGCGCGATCCTCGCGACCGCCACCGCCGGGCGTAGACCCGGCACGGCTGGCGCTGTACCGCACGCTGTGCGTGAATGGCGTCGAGTCGCTGCTCACCGGCAGCTTCCCGCGCTTGTGCATGATGTTGGGCGAGGCCGGGTGGCGTCGGGCCATCGAGGACTTCTACCGCCGGCATCGCTGCGATACGCCGCTGTTCCCGCGGGTCGCCGGCGAGTTCGCCGCGTGGCTGGCCGAGTCCGACACGGCGCTACCGCCGTGGGCGGCGGAACTGGCCGACTACGAATGGAGCCGGCATGCGCTGCTGTTCGCCGAGGCCACCGCCGCACCCGTCCCCATGGCCGAGTCGGCTCTGGACGTACCGCTGGCACTGTCGCCGCTGGCCCGCGTGCGCGGTTATCACTGGCCGGTGCATGTGGAGTCGGCACTGCCGCCCGACACCGACCCACCGCCGGCCGCGCCCACCCTGCTGTTGCTACGGCGCGATGAGGACCATGTGCTGCGCACCGACCTCCTCTCGCCGTTCGCCTATCGCCTGTTGCAGGCCATCGCCACCGGAGCCGACAGCGCGCGGGCGCATCTCTCCGCGCTGGCACACGAGAGCGGCACGGCCGCGGCCGACATGCTGGCGCACGGGCAGGTGCTGCTCGCCGAGCTGTGGTCCGCGCGCATCGTCGTGACGGCCAGTGCTCCCGCCGACGCCGACCCCTTCCACCCTGATTGAATGGAGTCCTCACCATGAACCCGCTCCCCTCCCCCACCGCTTCGGCGGCTGGAAATTGTTCCTGATGCTGGCCGCTCTGCTGATGGGCTCCGCGGGCGCCGCCTACCTGCTCGGCCCCGACGCCGTGGAAGGCAGCCGCCGCGCGATCCGCGTCACCGCCCGTACCTCCTTCGTTCTGTTCCTGGCCACGTTCACCGCGTCCTCGTTCGCCTCGCTGCTGCCCGGCCCGTTCACCCATGCGTTGCTGCGCGAGCGTCGCATCGTCGGCCTGTCGTTCGCGTTCTCGCACCTGCTGCACGCGATCGCGATCTACTCCTTCGGCCAGCTCAATCCCGAGTTCTGGCCCGGCCGTTCCACCGTGACCAACCTGCCCGGCACGATCGGCTATGTGGCCATCCTGCTGCTGGCGGTGACCTCGCATCGCGGTCTTGCCCGGCGCATGGGCCCGACCGCCGGCGGCGGCTGCACGTCACCGGCATGTGGGTGATCGCGGCGGTGTTCACCTATTCGTACTTCAAGCGCGTGCCGATGAACTACTGGTACGCCGTGCCTTCGGCGCTGCTGTTCACCGCGGTGGTGGTGCGGCTGATCGCCGGGCGCGCCCAGGCCATCCGGCGCGGCACGCGGTCTCTCCTGGCTCCGACCGCCGCTTGACGTGTTTGAATTTGTGGCACTCGGACCGCGCCGACCCTATTCAGACTTCAGACGTGCGCCCCGTGGCGCGCGAAGTAGAACAGGACATCACCATGCCTCCTCTGCATTCCCATCGTAGTATGTTTTCCATTTCTCGAGGTGTGTTAGCCATTTCGGCATTCTTCCTTCTTACGGGCGCCAAGGGCCTGGACCAGGGTGGCAGGGAGCGACGCTGGCCGCGCCATCGTTTACGGACCCGCCGGCGGCGAGCAGGATCAATCGTCTGCTCGATCCGTGAGAGAGTTCACGCTCACTCTCACGGAAGGTACCAACATGGCGGCAGCGCCGTCTCCAGACGCGACGCGAATCGCGCTGGCGCTGCAGGGCGCGCTCTACGTGGTGCCATTCTCCGGAGGCGAGGCAAGGCGAATTTCCACCTGGAGCATGGAAGTCACGCACCCGGTATGGTCACCTGACGGCTCGCGCATCGCGTTCCAGAACTACGACACCGAAGGCAATTATCACATCTGGACGATCGCTCCCGATGGATCAAATGCCACTCGCGTCACGAGCGGCCCGTTCGATGATCGCGAGCCGAGTTGGAGCGCCGACGGCTCGCGCCTCGTCTTTTCTTCTGACCGCGGCGGCGACATGCAATACAAGATCTGGAGCATCGGCATTGCCGACGGCCAGTATCAGCAGCTGACCACGGGAGCGGGAGCCGAAAGCCATCCCGCGCTGAGCCCCGATGGCACGAAGCTGCTGCTCGTCGAGAATGGCGGCGTCGTCCTGGTGGACCTCGTCACGGGAGCACGCACCTCTCGCGGGGCCGGCAGCGCGCCCGCGTGGACACCCGATGGAAGCGACGTGATCTCGCAGGGTGGCGGCTACTGGAGCGTGAACGGAATCCCCGTGAATGCCGCCAGCGAGGATCTGTTTCCGTTCCCCGCGCGCTTCCTGCCGGACGGCCGCTTCTTGTACACCGGCGACGGCAAGATCAGGATCCGCGCAACCACGGGTGAGAGTGTCAGCGAGGTTCCTTCAGCGCCCATGTCGCGCTGCGCCGGCCCGTTTTCACGCCGAAGGCGCAGCATCGCCTCGACGATCTTGACTGGCGTACCGTGAAGGGCATTTCAGCTCCGATCCTGTCTCCGAACGGGGAGAAGGTCGCCTTCGTCGCGCTCAACGACATCTGGGTGCTGAGCATCAACGGCGACGGCCAGCCGGTCCGGCTGACCGACACGAGGGACTACAAAGCCAGTCCTGGATGGTCGCCCGACGGCAGCTTCGTCTACTTCTCCACGGACAGGGAAAGTGGCGGTGTTCTCGCCGTCGACAAAGTGGAGTTGTCCTCTCGCAAGCGCAGCCGGCTCGCCATCCTCACCGGCATCTCGATGGCGTATCCCTCGCTTTCGCCCAGCGGCCGGCAGCTCGCCTATTGGACCGGGGGTGGCCGGGTGGAGATCCATGATCTCGCGGCACGCACGAGCACGGTCCTCGTGAATCCTTCGCTCGGAACGGGTGTCAGCCGCCCTTCGTGGTCACCCGATGAGCGGCTGCTCGCGGTCTGTGATGCCGAGCGGGTGAACAACCGTTTCAGGGAGGGGTACAACAAGCTCAGGATCATCGACATCAACAACAAGACGGCGGTGTTTCATGCGGTCGGGCCAACGCCCGCGAGCATTTCCGAGCGAAATGAAGCAGGCCCCGTGTGGTCGCCCGATGGACGCAAGATGGCGTTCATCATGGATTCGTTGCTGTATGTCATGCCGGTCAATCCCGATGGCTCGCCGAACGGTCCCGCCGCTCAGTTGACCACGTACGCAGCGGACATGCCCTCGTGGGGACCGGATTCCAATACGCTGCTCTTCATGGCGAGCGGTCACCTGCGCACGCTCAACCTCTCCAGCAGGGCCACGCACGATGTCGCGCTCGACATGCGGTACAGGCAGGCCACGCCCGACGGCATCACCATCATCCACGCGGGCGGTCTCTGGGACGGCGTGACCGCAACCCTCCAGTACAACAAGGACATCATCATCGACAAGAATCGCATCGTCGCGATCGAGCCGCACGGAACGAGAGCCCCGGACACCGCGAACAAGTACATCGATGCGTCCGGTTTGACCGTCATGCCGGGGCTCTGGGATTCACACGTCCATCCTCTCGACGTCTTCAACAATCAGGCCTACGGACTCGCATGGGCCGAGATGCTCGCCTGGGGCGTGACGTCGACGCTTTCCATGGGCGGAGATCTGTATCAGAGCGTCGAGGTCCGCGAGGCGCTGGATGCTGGAGTCCTGGTGGGCCCTCGAGCGTTCATCGCACCGCCGCTCTACGATGGCTCGCGAGTTTTCTACCCGTCCGCCAGAGCCGTGCGCAACGAGCAGGTCGCCGAGCTCGAAATGAGCAGGATGAAGCCCTTCGACGTCGATCTGCTCAAGGCCTACGTGCGGGCGCCCATTCCCGTGATGGAGATCGTCGCACGTACGGCCCACGAACTCGGCCTGCCGAGCTTCTCGCACTTCCTCTCTCCGGGAATCCAGACCGGACTGCTGGGCACGTCGCACCTGTCCGCGACCGAGCGACTGGGCTATTCCTGGTCGGTATCCACTCGCTACCAGGACGTCCGCGAGCTTCGCACCCGCGGACTGTTCAATATGGTTGCCACCACGGGCTCCTCGCAGAACGATCCGGTTGTCCGCGGCGGAGGTCTGGTCACCATGGGGACTGATTTCCCGTTGGCGCCCGCGGGCAGCGGACTGCACACGATCCTGCGGGAGGAGGCCACGACGCTGGGCGCTTTCGAGGTGCTGAAGACCGTGACCATCAACGGTGCGCTCAACGCACGCGTCGGCGACGAGTTGGGAAGCATCGAGCCCGGCAAGCTCGCCGATCTGATCGCCATCCGCGGCAATCCTCTCGAGAACGTGGCGAATGTTGGGAACATCGTGTACGTGGTCAAGAATGGTCTGGCGACCACGCCAGAGGAGATCAGGGCGCGATTCACCACGACCAGGGCATTGACGCAGCGAGCGAAGGCGCTCGATGCGTTCGCCAAGGCCTGCAGGAAGGATCCGAGTGGTGCCATCCGGCAGGCATGGCTGGCCATTGAGCGTCATCGCCCCTAAAGCGGCGAATGAAAGCCGGTGTCCAGGCTGCCGTCTGGTAGAAGCTGAACGAGCTGGTGGAACGTCTTTCCACCAGCCGGGTCAGGCGCGAAGCGATAGAGAAGCACGGTGCCGTTGGGCCTCACCGTGAGCCCGAGAATGCTCGAGATCTCTTCCGTGGCGAACGCCGAGCGCAAACGCTCGGCGACCGCCCTGTCGATCCGCCCGTTCGAGTCCAGGCGTGCCAGCACCACTGGAGTCCGTTCCTCGAACGCGTTCAAGATACCCAATCGGGCGACGATGAGGCCTCCGTCCGCAAGCGCGCTCAGGTGGTTGGCTTCGAAGGGAAACTCCTCCCGCTGGAAGGTGTCGTCCAGGGTTCCGTCAGGGTTCAGACGCATCACCACGGAACGAGCCTCACCCGTCACGAAAGCGGTGACGATCTTTCCGTCCGCCTGAACAGCCAGGGCTGTTGCCGGCGCAACTCCTGCGCGCGCTGCATCCCCAAAAGCCGCTCATGAAAGACCTCATCAGGCTGCCCTTCAGCGCTGATGGAGTAGACGGCCGGGAGGAGAGACTCCGCATAGTTGGGATTGTCGGCGACGAGGAAACGTCGCCCATTGGCACCGCTCGCGCCGGAAATGGAATCGGCCACATCCAGCCCTGGCATCTCCCTCCATGAGGACAGGTCTGGCAGCCCCTCGGGAGTGATCCGCAGGATGGGGCTCCCGGACTTGGAATCCGCCTCACGACGGAAGCCTCCATACAGCAACAGCCCGCCATCCGGCTGGAGCTGGATCTCCGCGACCGGGCCCTCGACGTGCTGCTCGGCCGGGTGCTTGGGGATGGACACCCGGCGGAGTTCTTCTCCCTCCGGGCTGACGATCAGGGCCAGCTCGTCCTCGTGATTCGGAGAGCTGGAGATCGACTCTGAGCCCAGGAGGATTTTTCCATCCGACTGAAGCCAGACATGGCCTGGCTGCGCGGGCGCGAGGCTCAAGCAGCGGTCCTGTCCCTTGAAGGTGGGATCGACGCTCCCATCTGGCAGGAGCCGGGAGAGCTTCACGCCGTTCTTCCTCGTTCCTTCCTTGGAGATGGAGCCTTGGATGAGGATCCTGCCGTCGGGCTGGTACGTGACACCCAGGACTTCAGTGCTGAGCCCATGCTGGCCGGCTTCCCACAGGGAAACCTCGCAGGGCGAGGCGAACACGATCCCCTTCAGCTTGCCGTAGAGGACCGCCCCGGGCATGAACCACACGTCGAAGGACGCCACGCGCACCGTGACGTCCAGGAAGGGGCTCTTCGGGGAAGGGGCAGCACGGCCAGGATGAGCAGGAGGACCCCAGGCACGAGCGAGCTGATGACCATCCTGCGTGCCTGGGACATGCGCATCAACCACACCGGCCAGGTGAGCACGAAGTAGTAGAGCGTATAGGAGAACAGGCCCATTACCAGCCAACCGCCACCGCCCGACCGGTCGGTGCTTGGTTGGAGTGGATCACCACGCCAAGGGCCACAGGGATGGCGAGGACCAGCGGCCAGAACCACAGGAGACGTCTGCTCAGGCCCCCCGATTATAGCGGAGGGCCTGAGCATAGGAGAAATTGGGGAGCTGTTGAGGAGGGTTGGAGCAGAGGGGTCGCGGAGGGCCGCAGACGGGGGTCGCCCGTGCGTGCGCCGCACAGGTGGAGAAGCCGTGTGAGCTTGCTCCGGTTACGTGGCTCTCCCGCACATTGCGTGCTCGCCGGTCATGCGGCATCAACGCTCGTTGGGACGGCAGGGGTCCCAATGCTCGGAGCACATGAAGTGCGGGAGAGCCACAAAACTGGGGCAGGCTCAAGCCAGTACACCGCGGAGTGCGCCCTGCTCCGTTTCCGATCCTCGGGGAGTGGCATCCCTTGCCAGAGCGTGGGTCTCCGTGCTTACGGGGACGAGGCGCTCCGAGCGCGTTGGCACGCCTTGCGCTGATTCCTCTTCAGTGGAAGGAGCGCCTTATTGCTTGGGTCCTTGATGAACGCGGAAAGCACGTTTTGGTACAAGGCGATGTCTTTTTTCCTGTATCCGCTGTCGCTCTTTTTGTCGTTCTTCACACCGTGATTCATTACGCGGAACGGACCTTGGGAATTGTGAAGGCTTCGGTAGGGATTGGCGATTCAAAGAAGTAGAGGACCCAGCCCCTGTAGGTCAACTCACATTCGAAGCGTGTAGAGCACGCCCCTTCTTGGCGGGCATGAGCACGCCCCCTGAGTCGAAACCGTCCCCTTGGTTGACGCTGGCGTGCCCCTCGCCGTCTCACTGGTCGGCCTCGCCGGGCAGTGGGGCACGCTGGGCGCGGACGTGCGCCACCTTAAGCGCCGCGTTACCACCGCCGAGTCCGAGGTGGCGCGGGTCTGGTGCATGGAAGCCAGGAGAGCACCCCGGAGAGCCGCTCCAGGGCCTCCCACACGGCGTTGGGCGGATACGCCCCATACCCCAGCACGAGCGCCGGAGGCATTCGCCGGCGCATCGTGAACCGCGAGAGCGGGAACACGTCCACGTCGACCCGTGCCGCGGCCCGTGCGACCTCCTGGTCATCCCGTCCACGCTCCAACCAACCCAGGACGTGACTCCCCGCATCGGGCACCTCCACCCCGAGGCGCGCTCCAAACAGGCGCCCCACCGCGGAGACCAGGTGGTCACGCCGTTCGAGCGTCGAGGCACGAAGCCGTCTCAGGTGACGCGCGAACCGACCGCTCTCGAGGAACTCCGCGAAGGCGAGCTGGGTGAGGTACGGCGAGTGACGATCCACGAGGACTCGCACCGCGGCGAAGGCTCGACGAGTTGCTCGGGCACGATGACGTATCCAAGACGCAAGCCTGGAAGGAAGACCCGGCTGAAGGTGCCGACATAGAGCACCCGGTGTGACTCATCCAACGCGGCGAGCGCGGCCACGGGGCGGCCCTCGAACCGGTACTCGCTTTCGTAATCATCTTCCACGATCCAACGCCGTCCCTCCCGCGCCCACGCCAGGAGCTCGAGACGCCGCGACAGCGAGAGCCGGACGCCCAGGGGAAATTGGTGCGACGGGGAGACGAACGCCACGGCCGCGTCCGGAGCACGAGCCCGTCCCATCCCCACGCACAGCCCCTCCTCATCCACGGGGACCGGCACCGCGCGGCCTCCACTGGCCAGGAGCGCGCCGCGGATGCCCGGGAAGCCGGGATCCTCGACCCACGCCGTCGCGCCGGGCTCGATGAGCACGCGGGCACAGAGATCGAAGCCCGCCTGGGAGCCCGCGGTCACGAAAACCTGGTCGACATGGGCGTGTACACCCTGCACGGCACAGACATGCTCGAGGATGGCCTCCCGAAGCCCGCGCGCTCCCTGCGGCGCGCCATAGACGAGATCCCGCCTCGTCGCGCGCCGGGCGGCACGTGCCACCGCCCGAGTCCAGTCCTCCAGTGGAAAGAGATCGAGCGGTGGAAGACCCGCCCGGAAGGGACGGGGGCCTCCGTCATACGACAGCAACGCGCCGCGGCCCGTGTGGAGCAGTTGGCGCGCACGGGAGGAGATCCTCGGAGGTTCTCGTTCCACCCGCCGCGCGGGCGCGTGCCGCCACGTTCATGCGCGCCTCGGGAGGAACGTCGACGACCCTCGGAGCACGACGCTCCTCGAGCTCGACGTACCCCTCGTCGGCGAGCGCGTGGTACGCGGTGACGACGGTGATCCTCGCCACGCGCAGCTCGCTCGCGAGACGTCTCGCGGAGGGCAGCCGGCGCCACCGGGAAGCTCGCCGCTGAGGATTCGTGCCCGAGCTCTCCGACGAGCTGATTCCGCAGCGGAGCATCCCGCCGCAGCGTCACGAGTGGGTGTGAGACCTCGGCTCGACCGTTTCGCATCTGGCCCCATGCTTCGTGCGGTTTCTGGCCCTATGGATGGGTCCAGCCAGGATGCTATCAGGGTGGCATGCAACACCTACCGGTCCGACACCGTGAATTCCTGACCTCCGCACTGAGTATCTGGCGGGCCAACCCCGGAATCCTGGGGGTCCTGGCGGGTGGCTCGTACCTCAGCCGGAACATGGACGAGTTCTCCGACCTGGACCTGATCCTCGTCGTTTCGGACGAGCTGCGGGCCACCATCGCGCGGGAGCGCATGGCGATTGCCCGCGCCGCGGGTCCCCTCCTCCAGGGATTCACGGGGGAGCACGTGGGCGAGCCCCGCCTGCTGATCTGCCTCTACGGCCCGCCGCTGCTCCATGTCGATTTGAAGTTCATCTCCGTCTCCGAGCTCGACTCCCGCATCGAGGACCCGGAGGTCCTCTTCGAGCGTACTGGCATCATCACGGAGCGGCTGGGCTCGACGCGGGCGAGTCCTCTGGGGATGCCGTCGGCGCAGTGGATCGAAGATCGCTTCTGGGTGTGGATCCACTACGGCATCGACAAGCTCCGGCGCGGAGAGCTCTTCGAGTGCCTGGACATGCTGGCGTTCCTGCGGGCCCAGGCCCTGGCGCCGCTGATCCAACTCATCGAAGGTGGCGTGTGGCGCGGGGCGCGGAGGCTCGAGGCCTCACGCCATGCCTCGGCGCTCTCGCGGGTCTGTGCGCGCCACGACGCGGAGGAGTGTCGTCGTGCGATGGCCGCCGCGGTCGAGCTCTACACCGTGCTGCGGAGTCAGCTCCAGGAGTCGGACAGACCGAGCCACTCACCAGCGGAGCCTGTCGTCCGCGCCTACCTGGGAGCATGGGAGGAGTGATAGGTTCGACGTGGCTCCCGCCAGGGTGAAGCCTTCGCGCGTGCGCGGGACCGCCACCCAGCGGGATACGCGCGCCACACCTCCCACGGTTTCCAGCCCATGCGTCGACTGTCCCTGCTCGCAATCCTGACCCTCCTCCTGGCCGCGTGTGCCGACACCGACACGCATGACTCCCCCGCGCGGGATGCGGGGGCAACGGACCGGCGCGGATGCCTCCACCGGAGACAGCGGAGCCGACGCGGGCGGCGAGGACCCGGACGCCGGAGACGGCGGAGCCGACGCGGGCGGCGAGGACCCGGACGCCGGTGGTACGCAGGAGCCCCCGCCGGACAGTGGAACCCACGATTCCGACGCGGGCCGTCCGGACAGCGGCGCGCCGGATGCCGGTCCGACGGACGCGGGATCGCCGGACGCGGGGCTCACGTTCGAGGGAACGCCGGTGACGGCGCAGACGACCTGTGGACGCACCGCGCCGTTCTTCGCGACGTCGCAGTCGACGGGAGCGGGGCGGCCTCGGGCGGTGGCGCTCTCGGACCTGAACCGGGACGGAAGGCTGGACCTGGTCTTCGCGCGCTCTGGCCGGTGGCCGTGATTCTCGGAGAGGGCACCGGGAGGTTCACGGCCGCGGTGGCATACACCGTTCCGTTCAGCCCGTATGCGATTGCCGTGGCGGACTTCAATCGCGACGGCTCGGTGGATGTGGTCACCACCGGTAGCGAGTTGAACTCGGCCAGCCTGCTCCTCGGGCGGGGAGATGGCACCTTCGTCCTGGCGGAGACGCGACCCCAGGGCTTGAGTGGCTACACGCTCCGGACCGGGGACTTCAACGGGGACGGGATTCAGGACCTCATGGGGCCGTATGCGTCCGGCATCGCGGTGGTGCTCGGCAAGGGGGATGGAACCTTCGCGGAAGCCTTGCTCACGAGCGTGAGCACGACGCCCCCGGCGTTCGACGTGGGCGACGTGAATGGGGATGGCATCCTGGACGTGGCCGTCACCCTCTACTCCGAGGGCGGCTTCGCGGTCCTGCTCGGCAAGGGGGATGGGACGTTCCCCACCCGCCGTACGGGAGGCTGGGTCCGGCACACCGACATCCGGCTGGCGGACTTCAACGCGGACTCGAAGCTCGACGTGCTGCTCGGCAACCTGAACGAGAGCCGGGCCATGGTCGACTTCGGCTCTGGCACGGGCACGTTCTCCTCGAGTCAGTACCTCTCCACCCAGACCTTCGTGGACGCGGTGAACGTGGCGGACGTCAACGGTGACGGCCGCGCCGATGCCATCGCCCTCAACGAACGAAACGGCGGCGCGGATGTGTATGTCTTCCTGGCGAAGACGGACGGCACCTTCGAGGAACAGCTCCGGTACGTCACGGACGACGACTATGTCCAGACCGCCGTGGGCGACATCAACTCGGATGGAATGTTGGACATCGTCATGGCCTCCCGGGACGCGAACACCTTCGGCGCGCTCTACGGGAACCGGGGTGGCATCCTCGCGCCGCACCGGGCGTACAGAGCCCGGGCCTCCCCCGCCACCTCGTCCATGCTGTCGGCGCTGGCCGTGGCGGACCTGAATGGGGATGGGCGGCTGGACGTGGCCGTCGCGGATGGGCTCAATGGAACCGTCAACCGCCTCCACGGCCTGCCGGACGGTGGGTTCAGCACGCCGCTGGCGACCGTGGTGGGTGACAACCCCGCCGCCCTCGCGGTCGGCAACCTGGATGACAATCCCCTGCCGGACCTCGTCGTCGCCAACGCGGGGGATGACTCCATCACCGTCCTGCGCCAGGACGCCACGGGCGCTCCGCTCCGGCGGACCTACTTCGTCGACGAGGTGCCCAACGGTGTCGCCCTGGCGGACCTGAACGGGGACGGCCGGCTGGACGTGGTCACCGCCAACCGGATTTCGGGAACGGTGACGCTCCTCTTGAACGATGGCACGGGCGGCCTTGGCTCCCTCCGTCACATCCCCACGGCGAGCGGGGCCAACTCGGTGGCGCCGGGCGACTTCAACGGCGATGGCAGGGTGGACCGGCCGTAGCGAATCGCGGCGCGAACTCCGTCATCATCCTGCGCAACGACGGGAGCGGTGGCTTCACCAACGTGCAGCGGGTGCTCACGCTGAGCCAGCCCCTGAATGTGAAGGCGGGCGACCTCAACAAGGATGGCTTCCTCGACCTGGCCGTCGCGGGCACCGGCGGCGTCCAGGTCCTCCTGGGCTCGGCGAGCGGATTCCGGGGGCAGCCGGTCCAAGCCCTCGGGGCGACGGCCTTCGAGTTGGCGCTGGCGGACCTGAACGGGGATGGTCGGCTGGACATCCTCGCGGCGACGCGCACCGGCGACTTCGTGAGCATCCTCGCCGGACGGGGGGACGGCACCTTCGAGCGGCCGACGAACCACGGCGTCCTCGACAGCCCGGGCTCGCTGGCCGTGGCGGACGTGGATGGAGATGGGGCGCTGGATCTGTTGACCCCCTCCTTCCACGGGGACGTTCTCCAGGTGTCCCGAAACCAGGGCTGTCGCTGAGCGCGCCGGGACGCCTGCTCCTTCACCGTCGTGGGGCAATTCACGCCCGAATACAGTGTTTCCCCTTGAAGAGCGGCGGTATGCCGCGGGGCGGGAGAGCATGACTGAGATTGGAAGTGTCGATGAAGTCCCCGTCATCGATGTTCGCGCGCTCGTGGACGCGTCGTCGGGTGCCGCCGCGCGCCGCGCCGTCGCGGAACGGCTCGGTGCCGCCTGTCGGGAGAGCGGCTTTTCTACGTCGTCGGTCACGGCGTCGACGAGGTCCTCCAGACGCACCTGGAGGCATTGAGCCGCCGCTTCTTCGCGCTGCCCGTGGAAGAGAAGATGGCCATCCGCATGGCGCTTGGCGGGCCGGCCGGCGGGGCTACTTCCCCGTGGGAGGTGAGCTGACCTCGGGCCGTCCCGACCGCAAGGAGGGCCTCTATCTCGGGACCGAGCTCGGCGCCGACCATCCGCTCGTCCGGGCCGGCACGCCTCTCCATGGCCCCAACCTCTTCCCGAGTGAACCATCCGGTCTGCGCGAGGCCGTGCTCGAGTACCGGCCGCGCTCACCCGCCTCGGCCACTCGCTCATGGGCGGCATCGCGCTCAGCCTCGGCCTCGAGGAGGAGTACTTCGCCACGGGGGCCATGGCCGATCCGCTCGTGCTCTTCCGCATCTTCAACTACCCGCCTGGACCGGCACCGCCGGGGACGGACAGCCCGCCTGGGGCGTCGGAGAGCACACGGATTATGGCGTGCTCACCATCCTCAAGCAGGACGAGGCCGGTGGCCTCCAGGTGAAGTCCCGCCTGGGCGGCGAGGTGCACTGGGTGGACGCGCCACCCATCCCCGGCTCGTTCGTCTGCAACATCGGTGACATGCTCGACCGCATGACCCGCGGCGTGTACCGCTCCACGCCGCACCGGGTGCTCAACCGCTCCGGGCGCGACCGCTTGTCGCTGCCCTTCTTCTTCGACCCCGGCTGGACCGCCGAGGTCCGTCCCATCGAGGCCCCGGCCCTTCGTGGCGTCGCCACCGCCGAGGACTCCAGCGAGCGCTGGGACGGGCAGAACATCCACGCCTTTCGTGGCACCTACGGCGACTACCTGCTCGGCAAGGTGGGCAAGGTCTTCCCAGACCTCCGCTCCGAGGTCCTCTCGAACTCCAAGTCCTAGCGCGTGCTGGCTTCAGGAGCGCGGGTGGAGCGCTCCCTGGCCGGGAACGGCCGCGAACCGGGCAACCTACCCGAGCCGGCGGACGGGTAGTCTGCGAGGCCATGCTCAGCCCACGCCCCTTGTCCGCCGTGCGACCCACGAAGACATACCCCACCTCGTCCGGACGCTGGTGCGCTCGTTCGATCGGGACCCGCTCCTCCGCTGGTTCCTGCGCGAGGACGAGCGGCGTGTACGGGCTCTGGAGATGTACTTCGAGATCACCCTGCGCGAGTTCACCCTGCCGCATGGAGAGGTATTGACCACCGAGGACCGTGCGGGGACCGCGTCTGGGTTCCCCGGATCGGTGGAAGCTGGGGCTGAGCGAGCAGCTTTCGGCGTCATCCACCATTGTCCGCTGCGTCGGCCTGGGCAAGGTGGTGCGCACCCTGCGCGGGTTGAGACAGATGGAGAAGCACCATCCCTCCCGGCCTCACTACTACCTGGCGCTGCTCGGCGTGGATCCCGAGCACCAGAGGAGAGGATATGCCTCCGCGCTGTTGCGGCCCGTGCTCGAGCGCTGTGACCGGGAAGGCGTGGGGGCCTACCTGGAGAGCACCACTCCGGAGAACACGGACCGCTACCGGCACTTCGGCTTCAAGGTCGTCTCTCACCTGCGACTGGGTCGCGGTGCGCCCCCTACCCTGGCATGTGGAGAGAACCCACGGGGTAGCGGCTACTTCCGCTCGAGCAGGGCGAGCCGCAGCCCGAGCCCCACGAACACCAGCCCCGTGGCGCGCTTGAAGACGGTGGACGAGCCCACGCGGCGCGTCGTCCACCGCCCGGCCCCGCTCGACACGAGCGCCACCACCGTGTTCACCAGCGTGCCCGAGGCATTGAAGAGGAACCCGAGCAGGACGAGTTGCGCCGCCACGGGGCCACGCTTCGGATCCACGAATTGAGGGAGGAAGGCGAGGAAGAACAGGGCCACCTTGGGGTTGAGCACGTTGGTGACGACGCCCTGGCGGAAGATGGCCCACAGGCGGGCGTTCTCGACGGTGGGCGCGGCCAGCCCGGTGTCGCGGCTGAGGAGCGCACGCACGCCAATGTAGAGCAGATAGGCCGCGCCCGTGAGCTTCACCAGCTCGAACGCGAACGGCACGGCCATGAGCAGTCCCGAGAGCCCCGCGGCGATGGCGAAGGTGTGCACGAGGCATCCGACCGCGATGCCCAGCGCCGAGACGATGCCCGCCTTGCGGCCCTCGCTCACGCTACGGGCCACCACGTAGAGCATGTCGGGGCCGGGCGTCACGTTGAGTGCGAGCGTCGCGGCCAGGAAGAACATCGAGGTCGTCAGGTCGAGCATGGCGAGTTTGTATCACGCCCTTTCCGTGTCCCTGTATCAGCCCGCCTCGACGAGTGCCGCGAGTCTCGCGAGTGACAACCGCCAGCCAGTACGCGGCGCATTCACACGGCAGCTGATTCGGGTCGAGTTCATGCCCGAACGTTCGCACGTGCGGCGAGTCAGCCGCACGCGTCACCAGAAATCCAATTATATATAGTTTTCACTGTTTTTCATGTTCTTGTTACTCCTATACTTCGCGGTGGCTTGAATTCACCCCCATTCACGAAGGAGAGATTCATGAGGTCGACTGCTGTGAGTTGGGCAAGGAGGGCGGCCCGCCATGTCCTCGCGCTTGCCGGGGCCGGACTGGCGCTGACGTCCGCGAGCGCCTCCGCGGCGGTGCCTACCGTGCGGGTGATGCCGCTCGGAGATTCCATCACCTGGGGGGTGGGCAGCGCGACCACGTCGTCGTATCGGCGGCCGCTGGCGAACCTGCTGGCCAACCAGTCCCGGTACGCGGTGAGCTTCGTCGGCTCACAAGCGTCCGGCAATCTCCCCGATCTCTCCAACGAAGGGCACAGCGGCTACACGATCGACCAGATCCGCGCTGGCATCGATGACTGGATGGCCGGGGCACGACCGGACGTCGTCCTGCTGCACATCGGCATCAATGATCTCAACCGCGGCATCGACGTCCCCAACGCGCCCAATCGGCTGAAGGCCCTGGTCGACCGGATCTTCGCGGACAAGCACGGCGTCACCGTGCTCGTGCTGGGCCTGATCCCGACCACGCCGGCCTGGAGGCACAGGTCAGCACGTTCAACAGCCAGGCGCGGGCCCTGGAAAGCAGTCAGCAGCAGGCGGGCAACAAGTTCCGCTATGTCGAACCGCCCGCGCTCACCGCCGCCCAGCTTCCCGACAAACTCCACCCCAACGACGAGGGCTACCAGCGCATGGCCCAGGCCTTCCACGGGCCGCTGGACCGGGCGTTCACCGATGGCTGGACCGTGGGCGCACCCGCGCTGAGCGCGGGCACCGAGGCCGGCTCGGGCAAGGTGCGGTGGGCGGACTTCGACGGCGATGGCCGGATGGACTACCTCACCGTCGCCAGCAGCGGCGCGGTGTCCGCCTACCTCAACCGCGGTGGAGACGGCCTCGGCGGCTGGTCGCCGATCGGCCAGATCGCCACAGGACTGACCACGGATGGCAGCCGGGTGCGCTTCGCCGACTACGACGGCGACGGCAAGGCCGACTACATCCTCATCGGCACGAACGGCGCGGTCCAGGTCCACCTGAATCGCGGCGGCGACGGACGCGGCGGCTGGTTGTCGCTCGGCCAGATCGCCACCGGCACCACCACCGATGCCAGCCGCGTCCGGTTCGCCGATCACGACGGCGATGGCAAGGCCGACTACCTCGTCATCGGGACGAACGGTGCGATCCAAGCCTACCTGAATCGTGGCGGCGACGGACGCGGCGGCTGGTTGTCGCTCGGCCAGATCGCCACCGGCACCACCACCGATGCCAGCCGCGTCCGGCTCGCCGACCTCGACGGTGACAGCCGGGCCGACTACAGCGTGATCGGCACCGATGGCTCCGTACAGACCTACCTCAACCGCGGCGGTGACGGCCGCGGCGGCTGGCTCCTCCTGGGCAAGGTCGCCGTCGGCCTGACCACCCAGGCCACCCAGGTCTCGTTCGCGGACTTCACCGGCGACGGCAACGCCGACTACCTCCTGGCCGACCTGTCCACCAACGCCGTCACCGTGTACTCCTGGGCCGGAGGCGACGGCCACGGCGGATGGATCAACCAGGGCCGGGTCGCTTCCGGCGTTTCCGTTCCCTGAGAAGGAGCGGACGCCGCGACTGGATGGGGCTGGGCTGCCGCTTATTCCGGGACGGCCCCCAGTACCGGCGTCAAATCCGGATCGGCCTTCTGCATCGCCCGACGATAAGCCGGCCGCGCGCCGATGCGTTGCAGATAGGCCAGGATGTTCGGCCAGGGCGAGAGATCATACGGCTTGAACAGCCGCATCGTGGTCAGCGAGAACACGGTCATGATGTCCGCCGCCGTCAACTCTTTGCCGGCCAGATAGGGCACCTCCCCCAGCCGCTTCTCCAAGGTCGAGAAGATCAGCTTGAACCGGTCCTTGGCCGTCTGCAGCGGCGCGTTCTTGTCCGAAGGATCGACGCGCTCCAGACTCCTCACCTGCAAGACGACCGGTTGCAGCGTCCCGTTGGCGAAGTGGAACCAGTAGAGATAGTCGGTGAAACCGGGTTCACCGCGCTTCACGGCGAGCCGGCCATTGCCATGGGTCTGGATCAAATACTCGCAGATCGCTCCGGATTCCCCGAGGACGAGGTCGCCGTCGGTGAGGATCGGCGCCGTGCCCATCGGATGAAGCGCTTTGTATTCCGGCGGGGCCATTCGGTTGTCGGCCCGGCGCTGATAGCGCTTCAGCTCATAGTCGAGCCCGAGCTCCTCACAAAGCCAGACGATCCGCTCCGATTGCGAACGTCCGAGATGATGCAGCATCAGCATACGAACTCCGTTCTGAACTCCCGTGCCCGACACATTGTCGTGGTCATGAGCGAACTGTAGGCTGCACGAGTCAGTGCAAAAGGCGTGCCCGCATACCGGTATGGCGACTACCACCCTCCCCGAATTTCTCCGTGCTCGCCGCGAGCGGCTTCACCCCGAGTCGACCGAGCGGCGTCGCACTCCCGGACTTCGTCGCGAGGAGGTCGCGGCGCGCGCCGGGGTGAGCGTCACCGGTACACGTGGCTCGAACAAGGTCGCGGCGGCGTGCCGTCCGACGACGTGCTCGAACGCCTCGCTCGCGCACTCGAGCTCGACGACACGAATCGCGAGATGCTGTTCCTGCTCGCTCACGATCGTCCGCCACCGCGCCGCCACACGCCGCCCACCGAGGTCACGCCGGCGCTGCAGCGCGTGCTCGACAACCTGCACGTGCCCGCGTTCGTGAAGACGCCGACGTTTCAGATCGTCGCGTGGAATCGCGCCGCCGTGGCGGTGATTGGCGATTACGCCGCGATTCCCGAGCGCGACCGCAACATGCTGCGCCGGGTCTTTCATCCCGAAGCCACCCGTTCCTGCCGCATGCCGATGACATGCAGCGCACGTGCCTCGCCGCGTTTCGCGTCGACATCGCGCGTGCGGGAGCATCAGAAGAAGCCGCCGCGCTCGTCGACGAGTTGATGGAGACGAGCGCGGACTTTCGCCGGCTGTGGGCCGAGAATGAGCTGCGCACGCACGGTGTGAGGTACAGGCGACTCGTCCGACCGAATGTCGGCGAGCTCGTGTTCGAGACGTCGGTGTTTTCCGTCGACGACAGCGACGGCCTCAGCATGTTTGTCCTCTCACCGGCGGACGACGCTTCCGCGCGTGGGGTCGAACAGCTGATCCGCGAGCTTGCCGAGTAGCGAGGACGGGGCAAAGAAAAAGCCCAGCAACCCCGGAGGATTGCTGGGCTTCTCTTGGCGAGGTACGGGACTTGAACCCGTGGCCTCCGGCGTGACAGGCCGGCGTTCTAACCAACTGAACTAACTCCCCACAACGACTGCTCCCCGCGAGGGGAGATGAAGACCCTGGAGCCTACGATGAGGTCAGACTCCAGGGTCTTCAATGGTCAGGGCGACAGGATTTGAACCTGCGACCACTTGCACCCCAAGCAAGTGCGCTACCAGGCTGCGCTACGCCCCGTTGTGCTGTCTCCCGCGCGGTGCCTTTCGGCGTCGGCGAGATGGGCTGCCTTATGCCCCTACCCCATCCTCAGGTCAAGAAAGAGATCGGGCAGCCTTCGAAAAAATCACCCGGCCTTCGCCTTCATTCCGCCCGCGACACCTTCACGGGCTCGAGCCCCTCGAACTCCTCGTCCAAGTCCTCCGGATCCAACCCGGCGGCCTCGGCGGCGTCGGCGGCGGCCTCCTCGGCGGCGTCCAGTTCGGAGTGGTTCTCCGGAATCTGCTCGCCGTTGAGGGCGGCCTTGAGCACCGCGCTCGGCCGGAAGGTCAGCACCCGGCGCGCCGAGATCTCGATCTCCTTGCCCGTCTGCGGGTTGCGGCCCACGCGCGCCTTCTTCTGGCGCACCTGGAAGTTGCCGAAGCCCGAGATCTTGATCTTGTCCCCCCGCTCGAGCGTTTCCTTGAAGGTGTCGAAGACGAGTTCCACGATCTCCGCCGACTCCTTCTTGGAGAAGCCGACCTTCTCGTAGACGCCCTCGATGATGTCCGCCTTGGTCATGCGCGTGCCTTCGCGTCCCTCTTCCGGAGTGAACCCGGCGGACTGTGACAGTCTTCCCCAACGACTGTCAACCCACCGGTTTCACTCAGGTTTTCCCGTTTCGCGTTCTCAGGCGCGAAGGGCTCCGCCCAGGCGCTGATTGACCTCGGAGATGATGCGCTGGTGGGCGGTGCCCACCTCCGCGTCGGTGAGGGTGCGCTCGGGCGAGCGGTAGCGGATGGCGTACGCGAGGTTCTTGCGTCCCTCGGGGATGGGCTTGCCCGTGTAGACGTCGAAGACGAGCGCGTCCTCCACCAGCGGCCCGCCCACCTCGAGGATGACCCGGCGGACCTCGTCGTTGGGCAGCTCCAGGGGCACCACCACCGCCGGGTCCCGGAGCACGGCCGGGAAGCGAGGCAGGCCGCCCCAGGCGGGCACCAGCCGGGCGGCGGCGTAGAGCGGCACCGAGTCCAGCTCGAAGACGAAGACGTCCCGGGGCAGCTCCAGGGCCTTGGTCACGCGCGGGTGCAACTCGCCCACATGGCCGAGCACCGTGCCGTCGGCCAGCTCCACCCGGGCGCAGGCGCGCGGGTGATAGGCCGGCGCCTCCGCGGGGACGAAGCGCACGCCGTCCACATGGAGCGCGTGCAGCACGCCCTCCACGGCGCCCTTGGCGTCGTAGAAGTCCGCCTTCGCGTCCTTCTGGGTCCAGGAGCGGCCACCGCGCAGGCCCCAGCACAGGCCCGCCAGCCGAGGCACCTCGCGCGTGGCCGGCTGCTGGCCCTGGCCGCCCGCGGGGTCGCGCAGGTAGGCCCGGCCCATCTCGTACACGAACACGGTGTCCACCTGATGCCGCACGCTGCGTGAGAGGTTCTCCAGCAGGCCGGGCAACAGGCTCGTGCGCATCACCGACTGCTCGACGCTCAGCGGGTTGAGCAGCGCCACCGGCTGCTCCTTGCCCCCGAGCGCCTCCAGCACGCGCGGCATCACGAAGGAGTAGTTCACCACCTCGCTCAACCCCGCTCCCGAGGCGCACGGCGGGCGCGGCGCTCGGCCTCGGTGGCGAGCGGCTCGGGGGCCAGCTCGGCGAGGCCGCGCGGCAGCTTCGCGGGGATGTTGTCGTAGCCGTGGACGCGGGCGAGCTCCTCGAGAAGGTCCTCCTCCCGCTCCACGTCCACGCGGGCGCGGGGCACCTCGAAGGTGGTCTGCCCGCTGCCCTCCTCCACCGCCCGGAAGCCCAGGGTGCCGAGGATGCGCCGGCAGTCCGCCTCGGCGATGGCCACGCCGAGCACCTTCTCCACCCGGCCATAGCGCAGGGACACCCGGCGGGGCGGCTGGGGCTGGGGGTACACGTCCACGCGGCCCGGAGCCACCGTGCCGCCGGCCAGCTCGGCGATGAGCGCCGCGGCACGGTCCACCGCCGGGAGGACGGCGTCCAGGTCCGCCCCACGCTCGAAGCGGTGCGAGGCCTCGGTGTGCAAGCCGTGGCGCTTGGAGGAGCGGCGGATGCTCGAGGGCTGGAAGTGGGCGGACTCCAGCACCACGCGGGTGGTGCCCGCGCTCACCTCGCTGTCCGCGCCGCCCATCACCCCGGCCAGGGCCTGGGCCCGGTCGCGGTCACAGATGAGCAGATCCTCGGCGTCCAGCGCGCGCTGCTTGCCATCCAGCGTGGTCATCTTCTCGCCGGGCCGCGCGGTGCGGACGATGATCTCCTGACCCGCCACCTTGTCCAGGTCGAAGGCGTGCAGGGGCTGGCCGTACTCCAGGAGGACGAAGTTCGTCACGTCCACCACGTTGCTGATGGGGCGCACACCGCACGCCTTGAGCCGATCCTGGAGCCACTGGGGCGAGGGGCCGATCTTCACGTTCTCGATGACGCGCGCCGTGTAGCGCGGGCAGCGCGCCGCGTCCTCCACGCGCACCTTGACCTTGCTGGAGGCGGGCTCGCCGACTTCCGCGAGCCGGGGCTCGGGAAGCTTCAGGGGAGCACCCGTGGCCACGGCCACCTCGCGCGCCACGCCCAGGTGGGACAGGGCATCGGGCCGGTTGGGGGTGACGTTCACCTCCAGCACCACGTCATCCACCCCGAGTGCCTCGGCGATGGGCGTGCCGGGCTTGAGTTCGGGCGGGAGGATGAGCAGGCCGGAGGACTCCTCGGACAGACCCAGCTCCTTGGCCGAGCAGAGCATGCCGAAGCTGTCCACGCCGCGCAGCGGAGCCTGCTTGATCTCCACGCCGTTGGGCAGCTTCGTGCCGAGCGTGGCCAGGGGCACCTTGTCCCCGACCTTGAAGTTCTTGGCGCCGCACACCACCTGGAGCTTCTCCGGGCCGCCCAGGTCCACCTTCGTCACGGACAGCTTGTCCGCGTTGGGGTGCTGGACGGACTCCTGGATCTGCGCCACCACGACGCCGCGCAGGGCCTCGCCGGGGCGCTCCAGGCCTTCAATCTCCAGCCCCACCGCCGTCAGCTTGCGCGCCAGCTCCTCCACCGCCGCGGGCAGCGCCACATGGTCCTTGAGCCACTTGACCGAGATCTTCATCAGAACTGCTCCAGGAAGCGCGCGTCGTTCTCGAACATCATCCGCAGGTCATCGATGCGGTAGCGCAACATGGCGATGCGCTCCACGCCCATGCCGAACGCGTAGCCCGTCACCTCGGTGGCGTCGTAGCCGCTGTACTTGAAGACGTTGGGGTGCACCATGCCGCTGCCGAGCACCTCCAACCAGCCGGTCTGCTTGCACACGCGGCAGCCCTTGCCACCGCACGAGGTGCAGGAGATGTCCACCTCGGCCGAGGGCTCGGTGAAGGGGAAGAAGGAGGGCCGGAAGCGCGTGCGCGTGTCCGAGCCGAAGAAGGCGCTTCACGAAGGCGTCCAGGGTGCCCTTGAGCTCGGCGAAGCTCACGTCCTTGTCCACGAGCAGCCCCTCCACCTGGTGGAACATGGGCGTGTGGGTGATGTCCGAGTCGCGCCGGTAGACGCGGCCGGGCATGACGGCGCGGATGGGCGGCTTGCGGTTGAGCATGAAGCGCACCTGCACCGGCGACGTGTGCGTGCGCAGGAGCACCGGGCTGTCCGCCTTCTTCGCGTGGCCGAGCGAGGCCTCGTCCACGTAGAAGGTGTCCTGCATGTCGCGCGCGGGATGATCCTTCGGGAGGTTGAGGGCCTCGAAGTTGAAGTAGTCCAGCTCGATCTCCGGCCCGTGGGCCACCTCGAAGCCGAGCCGCTGGAAGGTGCGGACGATGTCCTCCATCGTCCGGGACACCAGGTGGCGGCTGCCGGGGGTGACGCTCCGCCCGGGCAGCGTCACGTCCAGCTTGGGGCCGCGCAGCTCGCTCTCGAGCGCCGCCTCCTCCACGCGTTGGATGGCCTCGGTGAGCAACTGCTCGATCTCGGCCTTGACCTGATTGGCCACCTCGCC
Source organism: Cystobacter fuscus (assembly GCA_049060065.1). Lineage (GTDB taxonomy): Bacteria > Myxococcota > Myxococcia > Myxococcales > Myxococcaceae > Cystobacter > Cystobacter fuscus_B. The sequence continues at coordinate 3,659,730 of JBMEQP010000002.1, read as the reverse complement.
CAGGGCGCGGCGCTCGTCGGGGGGCAACTTGCCCATGCCGCCGAGCACTCCGGACAACTCGCCCTTCTTGCCGAGGTAGCGGATCCGAAGAGCCTCCACCGCGGTGGGTTCCGAGGCGACGGAGATCTCGCGCCGTGCCGCATCCGCGAGCGACTGCAAGCGGTCTCGCATCGGACTACGCCTTCCTCCCCGGGCTCATGCCGGGGCAAAAAAAGGCCGCCCACAGGGGCAGCCCGGTTCACTTCCAGGAGTGGAGGACGGCCCGGGACACCCCGGGCCGCCACCCCACTGCCGCTTCTTCAGGCCGCCTTCGCGATGTTGGCGACGGCGGCGAAACCGGCGGGATCCGCCACGGCCAGATCGGCGAGGACCTTGCGATCCAGGGCGACCTTGTTCTTGGCCAGACCGGCGATCAGCCGCGAGTACGACAGGCCCGTGAGGCGAGCGGCCGCGTTGATGCGGACGATCCACAGCGAGCGGAAGTTGCGCTTGCGCTGCGCGCGATCACGGCTGGCGTAATCCAGAGCGCGCTCCACGGCCTGGTTGGCCCGCTTGTAGCAATTCTTGCGGCGGCCCCGGTAGCCCTTGGCCAGCTTCAGAATGCGATTACGACGACGACGGGCCTTGAATCCTTTTTTGACGCGCATGACTCACTCCTACCTTCGAGGTGTTTGAAAACCCCCGGTGTTCTCCACACCGTCAGGGCCCTCTTGCTGCCACTGCGACTGCCACTGCGCTCTCGACTAGTTGGCCCCGTACGGGAACAGCTCCAGACGCACCTTCTTCGCGTCCATGTCCCGGAGGTGACCCGTGCCCCGGTGCTCGCGCTTGAGCTTCTGGCTCTTGGCGTGGGTGAACAGGTGCTTGCCGAAGGCCTTGGCGAACTTCACCTGGCCGGACTTCTTCACGTGGAAGCGCTTCTTCGCGCCGCTCGGGTCTTCAACTTGGGCATGATGCCGTTTCCTTCCTTCTCGCTCGACGTCCGTCTGGGGGTGGAGGTCAAGAGACCCTCCACCGGATACATCTATTTCGCGCCGCCGGACTGGGCCGCCGGAGCCATCGCGGCTACCGCCTGCGCCACCGGTGCCTCCACCGCCGGGGTGCCTTCCCCCGGAGCATCGCCAGGCTTCTTGCCACCCGCCGGGCCACCCGCCGCGGGCTTGCCCGCCGCCTCGGCCTTCTCCGCCGCCGCCGCCTGCTGCCGGGCCAGATCGCGCGCCCGCTGTGCCACCTTCGGGTTGGGGGCGATGATCATGAACATCTGCCGCCCTTCCATGCGCGGCATCTGCTCCACCACCGCCACGTCCTTCAGGTCCTTGATGACGTCGTCGAGGATGGCCGAGCCCAGCTCCTTGTGCGTGATCTCCCGGCCACGGAACATGATCGTGACCTTGGCCTTGTTCCCCTCCTCGAGGAAGCGACGCACGTTGCGGACCTTGAACTCGTAGTCATGCTCCTCCGTCTTCGGGCGGAGTTTGACTTCCTTCAGATGGACGACGACCTGCTTCTTCTTCGCTTCCGAGGCCCGCTTCTTCTCCTCGTACTTGAACTTGCCGTAGTCCATGATCTTGCAGACCGGCGGCTTGGCCATGGGATTGACCTCGACGAGGTCCATCCCCTCGGACTGAGCGCGCTCCAGGGCTGCTTCGATCGAAAGGACACCGAGCTGCTCTCCTGCCGGTCCTACAACGCGGACCTCGCGAGCGCGAATACGGCGGTTCGTTCTTTGGTCGCGAGCGATGTGACAGTCCTCCAGCTAGTGGGAGCAGGTACTCCCCTCGGAAGGGGGCAAGATACTTGCCAGCCTCCGGGAGTCAAGAGCCCTCGAAGACCCGGAAGCCCAGATAGGACAGGTAGGACATCAGGGCCGGGCCGCTTCCTTCTCCAGCAGGGCCTCGAAGAGCTCCAGCTTCATGCTCTTGAGGTCCTCGCCGCCGTAGCGCCGGGGGGACACCGCGCCCGCCTCCACCTCGTTGTCGCCGATCACCAGGGTGAAGGGGATCTTCTGCACCGGCCCTCGCGGATCTTGGCGTTGAGGGTGATGCCCCGCTCGTCCAGCTCCACCCGGTAGCCCTTGGCGCGCAGCCGGTCGCGCACCTGGCGGGCGTAGTCGAGCTGCCGGTCCGCCACGGTGACGAGCGTGACCTGCACGGGCGCCAGCCACGCCGGGAAGGCCCCCGCGAAGTGCTCGATGAGGATGGCGATGAAGCGCTCGAAGGAGCCGTAGATGGCGCGGTGCAGCACGACCGGCCGGTGCTCGGCGTTGTCCTCGCCCACGTAGGTGAGATCGAAGCGCTCGGGCGCCAGGTAGTCGAGCTGGATGGTGCCCAGCTGCCACTTGCGGCCGATGCTGTCGGACACGTCGAAGTCGATCTTCGGGCCGTAGAAGGCGCCATCGCCCGGCTTGAGCTCGTACTGAAGGCCCAGGCTCTCCAGCGCGCTCTTCAGGCCACCCTCGGCCCGGTCCCACAGCGAATCATCTCCGAGCCGCTTCTCCGGCCGCGTGGACAGCTTCACCGAGTAGCTCAGCCCCACGGCCTTGTAGACGCGATCCAGGATGTGGACGAAGTGCTTCACCTCGTCGGGGATCTGATCCTCGCGGCAGTAGATGTGGGCGTCGTCCTGGGCGAACTGGCGCACGCGCGTGAGACCGCCCAGCGAGCCGGCCGCCTCGTTGCGGTGGAGGATGTCCTGGGTGTGCAGGCGCAGGGGCAGGTCGCGGTAGCTGTGCTTCTTGAAGCCGTAGTACAGGTGGTGGCTGGGGCAGTTCATCGGCTTGAGCGAGAAGTCGTGCTCGCCGCTCTCGCTGTCCAGCACGAGGAACATGTTCTCCTTGTACTTGCCCCAGTGGCCGCTCGTCTCCCACAGGCCCTTGTTGTAGAGCAGCGGGGTCTTGATCTCCACGTAGCCGTTGTCGCCCGTCAGCCGGCGCATGAAGGCCGACAGGGTGTTGTAGAGCGTGGTGCCCTTGGGGGTCCAGAAGGCGCCACCGGGCGAGAACTGGTGGAAGTGGAAGAGATCCAGCTCCTTGCCCAGCTTGCGGTGGTCGCGCTTGCGCGCCTCCTCCAGCCGGTTGAGGTAGTCCTGGAGCGCCTTCTTGTCGAAGAAGGCCGTGCCGTAGATGCGCTGGAGCATCGGGTTGCGATGATCGCCGCGCCAGTAGGCACCGCTCGTGGACATGAGCTTGATGACGCCGATCTTCCCGGTGCTCGGCGCGTGGGGCCCGAGGCAGAAGTCCACCCAGTCACCGTGGGTGTAGAGCGTGAGCGTCTTGGCGCCCTTGGCCGCGATGTCCTTGACGATCTCGACCTTGAACTTCTCGCCCTTGCCCTCGAAGAGCTGGATGGCCTCCTCCATGGAGACCTCGCTGCGCACGAAGGGCTGATTCTGGGCGATCTCCTTGTTGGCCTCCGCCTCGATCTTCTCCAGGTCCTCGGGCGTGAAGGGCCGGTCGCGGAAGAAGTCGTAGTAGAAGCCCTCCTCCGTGGACGGGCCGATCGTCACCTGGGTGCCGGGATAGAGCCGCTGCACCACCGCCGCCACCACGTGCGCGGCGTCGTGCCGGATGAGATCCAACCCCTCGGGGCTCTTGGAGGTGAAGATCTGCAGCTTCGCGTCCGACTCGAGCCGGCGCGACAAGTCCATGTCCTCGCCATTCACCCGCGCGAAGAGCGCGGCCTTGGCCAGGCCCGCCCCAATGCCCTCACGCACGAAGTCAGCGATGGTCGTGCCCCGCGCCGCCTGCTTCTGGCTGCCGTCGGGGAGCGTCACCGTGATTTGATCCGCCATGCGAGACCTCGGAAAAGAACACGGGCGGCAAGGCTGATCAGCCTGCCGCCCGCGCGTTGAAAACAGTGATGCTTGTGGGTCGTAGTGGGATCGAACCACTGACCCCTACCGTGTCAAGGTAGTGCTCTACCGCTGAGCTAACGACCCGTTTCCCCTCGGGACTCGTCGTCGCGAGGTGGGCGGGGAATACGGGGGCGCCCTCGGCTGTCAAGGAAACAGCGACACGCGTGCGCGCTCTTCCCGCGGCGACGCCAACAACACCCGGGCCCGGGCCGTCACCGCGTCGAACATGGCCGGGGTGAGCCGCCCCGTCTGGGTGTTCTGCTGGCTGACGTGGTAGCTGCCCAGCAGCACCGGGGCCCCGGGCAGGGCCAGCTCGGCCCCGTGGCCGAAGGCGGGCCGGGGCGAGAGCTCCACCCCCGTGCGCTGCATCCAGGCGAGCGTCGCGCTCCAGGCGATGCTCCCCAGCGCCAGGACCACCCGGACGGGTAGCAGGGCCAGCTCCCGGTCGAAGAAGGGCATGCAGCGCGCCAGCTCCTCCGGCAGGGGCTTGTTGTCCGGGGGCGCGCACCGGCACGGCACGGAGATGAAGGCCCCGGTCAGTTCCAGCCCGTCGTCGCGGTGCTCGCTCCGGGGCTGATTGGCGAACCCCGCGCGGTGCAACCCGGCCACGAGGAAATCCCCCGACCGATCCCCCGTGAAGTACCGGCCCGTCCGGTTGGCCCCATGCGCCGCGGGCGCCAGTCCCACGATGACCATGCCCGCCCGGGGGTCTCCGAACCCCGGCACCGCCCGGCCCCAGTACGTCCAGTCCCGGTAGGCCCGGCGCTTCTCCCGGGCGATCTTCTCCCGCCACTCCACCAGCCGGGGACACGCCCGGCAGGCGATGATTTCCTCATGAAGGGACGCCAGGCCCGCCAAGTCACGCTCCATCGCTTCGCGCTTCGCCACGATCCTTGCCTAGCTCCCCTCCCCCCGGGCGCCAGCACCCCCGGCTCCACTGCCCGCTCCCGGGCCCGGGACTCAGGGGTGGGCTTCTCTCCCGTGTAGACGGGCATCTTCTGGTAGCGCTCCACCACCACGCTCAGCACCACCTTGAGGATGGCCGTCGTGGGCACCGCCAGCAGGATGCCGGTGAAGCCGAACAGCTCGCCAAACGCCAGGATGGCGATGATGACGGCCATCGAGGACAGGCCCACCTTATCGCCCACCACGCGCGGCGTGATGATGAAGCCCTCGGCCATCTGCCCCACCACGAACGTGCCCACCACGACGGCGAGCTGCCACGCCCCCTGCCAGGACAGCATCACCCCCAGCAGTGCCAGCACCACGCCCACCCCCGTGCCCAGGTAGGGCACCATGTTGCCAAAGCCCGCGATCACCCCGATGACGATCGCCATGTCGATGCGCGCGAAACCCAACCCCACGCTGTAGAGCACCGACAGGATGGCCCCCACCGTCACCTGCCCGCGCACGAAGGCCGACAACACGTCATCCACCTCGCCGAAGCGCTGGCTCACCAGCCGCTCCGCCCGGCGAGGCACCAGCCCCGCACCAGTTCCACCGAGGCGGGGGTAGTCCTGCAGGAAGAAGAAGGCCAGCACCGGCACCACCAACAGCCCCAGCAGCGTGGTCACGAAGCGCGCCGTGTTGCCCGCGAAGCTCGCCACCAGCCGCGCCGCGGTGGGTCCCGCGCTCTGCAACAGCTCCGACGCCCGTCCGCCCAGCTCCGTCATGCGCTGCTGGAGCAGGTCCGGCAGGGGATGGCCCAACAACGACTCCACCTGGGGCACCACCTGGGAGCTCGCCCACCTGAAGAACTCCGGCAGCTTCGCGGCCTCGTCCCGGAAGACGGGCACCAGATAGAGCACCCCTCCGGCCGTCGCCAACGTGCACGCGGCGAACACCGCGCTCGTCCCCCAGGTCCGATCAACCCCCGGCGCTCCAGGCCCGTGACGACGGGGTTGAGCACGTAGGCCGTGCCCAGCGCCAGCAGCACCGGGACCGCCACTCCGCCGAACACCGAGAGCAGCACGAACACCAGCCCCAGCACGCCCACCATCACCGCCGACCAGACGAAGTCCACCCGCCGGGCCTCGGCTTCCGACAGCAGGGCCTCGGGCTCGCTCCGCACCACCTGCAGCGCCGGTTCCGCCGGAGCCTCGTCCACCCTCGGGGCCACGGGCGCCTTCACCGCCTGCGCCTTGCCTCTCTTGTTGCGTCCGATGACCGCACCCCTTCTCTTCATGCCCGCCCTTCCAGGCGAGCCGTGGCCCCGAGGCTACACCGGAAGCGCGCCCGGACGGCTCACGGGGACTGCCCACCCCCCGGCGCATTCTCCCGCAGCCGGATGCTCAGCACCGCCCGGGCCCGGCCGGGCTCGTAGTACGTGGTGTAGGGCCAGTGGCCTTCCTTCTTCACGTCGACACGGTGCATGCCCTCGCCCACGTGCAACCCCCTTGGGCGTCCCCGAAGTCGGAGCAGAAGCCCTGGGCGACCCCGTCCAGGTACACGTCCGCGTCCCCGGGCTCGCACCGCAACACCAGGTTGCCTCCACGCGCCCGTCCGGTCCGCAGCATCTCGCGCGCCCGATCCACCGTCGGGGACTGCACCGCCCCGGGACCCGATGCACACCCGAGCCCCAGCCCGCACACCCACACGGCCCCTCTCCACCCGCGCCTCCACCACCCGCCCGCTGCCCGCATCCGCGCTCCCTCCTATTGAATGAGGATCGCCACCCGGCCCTCGGCCAGCAGCCGCGGCTCGAGCTCCCCCAGCTTCTTCACCGCGTCCGGCCCGAGCTGGAGATCCGAGCCCTCGAGCCGCGCCGCCTCGAGGACGAGCGGCTTCGCGCCCACCCTGCCCGCCTTGCGCGCGTCCTCCAGTCGCTGGAAGAACCCCGCCACGCCCGTGCCCTTGCGCGCCTCCGCGTCCAGGGACGCCAGGTCATAGAGCCGCTCGCCCGAGGCCGCGTCGATCAGCCGGGGCGCCAACACCGGGGTCATCCCCAGCTTGCGCGCATCCACCACCAGCCCCGTGGCCTTGCTCGCCTTGGTCGGGGACTCCTTGCCCTGCTCGGAGGGCTTCGTCTCCGGCTCCGGCGTGACGAGCACCTGGGTGAGCGCGCCCAAGGGCACCTCCACGTCCCACTGCACGCCCCCGTCGGAGTAGTAGCGCTTGCGGATGAGTTGCTGGCCGCGCAGCACCTCCTCGATCCGGTGGCGCGTCTCCTCCCGGGCCATCTCTTCACCCACGGTCCGGTCCGAGCGCAGCGGCACCCCTTCGCCAGCTCCAACAGGTCGGCCAGGGCGTGCTCCTTCGCCGAGCGCTCCGCCCCCAACCTCGCCTGCGCCGGATTGCTGGCCTTCACGTCCGGGGGGCCATTGCCCGTCACCCGGAGCACCTGCCGCTGCCAATCCACGCTCCCACCCGCGGCCAGCACCGTCAACGGCGCCCACACCCCGAGCAGGCCCAGGGCCCGCCACCCGCGACTCCACCACGCTGCGCTTCGCATGGCCCGGGATTCAACGGCGTGCTCCCCACCCGGTCAAGGCGGCTCGTCCGGCCGCCCGCCCAAGGAGCACGCGGGGCTCAGTGGCCTCGCGTGCCGCGCGACACGTACTCGTCGATCATCTGCCGGTGCCGCGAGGTGAGCAGCGTGAAGCGCACGCCCGAGCGCTCGTGCTGACGTGGGCTGGCCTCCACCCACTCGCGCACCACCTCGCCCTCGGCGTAGATGACTTCCTCGGAGCCGGGGAGCTGGAACTGCAACCCCACCCGCCTGGCGGAATGCTCGGGCTCGATGAGGCGTCCCAGACTCACGCCCTCCTGACTGATGTCGCTGGCGTGCACCATGTACGGCACACCCGACATGTACTTGTTCAGGTAGATGTCGAGGGGAACCCGCGCGTTCTTCCGCTTGTCGCTCATCGTCACACCCTTCCGGTGGCACCACTCCGGGGACAAACACCGCTACAGGCCGCTTCCTGCCTGCAGCGAACTCCCGCGAGGGTAGGAGCATCCGGACAAGCCGCAAGAAAACGGTCAGCGGGAATACGCGGACGCGCCTATGTTTCCCGCCGCTCCTCGAAAGGCGGATTCCCACATGCGATTGGGTGTACTGGCAGCGGCGGTCATCGGTTTCACTGGAATGCAGGCACTGGCGCAGGCCCCGGCTCCGGCCGCGGCTCCGGCCTCCTCGGCTTCGCTCAAGACGGAGGATGACAAGACGGTGTACGCGCTCGGGCTGTCGATCGGCCGGAGCATCAAGATCTTCGACCTGACTCCGGCGGAGATCGAGATCGTCAAGAAGGGCCTGACGGACTCGCTCACCAACGCCAAGCCCGCGGTGGACCTGGAGACGTACGGGCCCAAGCTGCAGGCGCTCGCCAAGGGCCGGCAGGAGAAGGTCGGCCAGAAGTTCCTGGAGGACGCCGCCAAGGAGAAGGGCGCGGTGAAGCTGCCCTCCGGCATCATCTTCAAGGAGCTCAAGGCGGGCTCTGGCGCGAGCCCCAAGGCGACCGACACCGTGAAGGTCAACTACCGCGGCACGCTCACCAACGGCACGGAGTTCGACAGCTCCTACAAGCGCGGCGAGCCGGCCGAGTTCCCCCTCAACGGCGTCATCCCCTGCTGGACCGAGGGCGTGCAGAAGCTGAAGGTGGGCGGCAAGGCGCAGCTCGTGTGCCCCGCCAAGCAGGCCTACGGGGAGCAGGGCTCGCCTCCCACCATCCCGCCCAACGCCACCCTGGTGTTCGAGGTGGAGCTGCTGGGCATCGGCGGTCAGGGCGCGGACGTGCCGCGCGCCACGCCCGAGCCCAAGTAACCACGGCTCAGCCCTGCTTTCGCCAGGCCGACACCGAGGCCCGGGCGAAATCCGCGAGATCCCTCGGAGGCCGCCCCGTCACCTGCTCGACGGTGGCGGTCGTCCGATCCTCCGCCCCCCGGGCGATGGCGCCATCCATGGACGCCAGCAGCGCGGCGTACTCCCGCGTCAGCCCCTGGCGGCTCCAGCGCTCGGCGAGCGCCTCTTCCGTCAGGTTGACGTGGCGCATGGGCCGGCCCAGCGCGGCACCGATGATGTCCGCCGCTTCCGCGTAGCTCAGCGCGCGAGGCCCCGTGATCAGGTGCGCCGCGTTGTGCGCCTTCTCGTCGATGAGCGCCCGAACCCCCACCTCCGCGATGTCGTCGGCGTCGATGAAGGGCACGCGCCCCTCGCCCGTCGCCGAGTACAGCGCCCCTTCATCCCGCAGGGTGGCCGGTGCTGTCCCTCGGAGAAGTTCTGCATGAACCACGAGGGGCGCAGCACGGTCCACTCCGGCGCGGTCTCGCGCAGCAACCGGTGCACGCCGCCCATGGCCGGTCCACCCTCCGGCAGCGACGAGGCGCTGAGCAGCACGAACCGGCGCACCCCCGCCGCGCGCGCCCGCTCGACGAACGCCGACATGCTCGGCAGCGGATCCGTGTCGCCCACCGGCGCGACCCGGTAGACGCGCTCCACGCCCTCCAGCGCGCGGGCGTGGCCCTCCGGTTGGTTCCAGTCGAAGCGCACCGCCTCGACTCCCTCGAGCGCGCTCCCCGAGCGGCTGGCCAGACGCACCGGCCAACCCAGCTCCTTCAGCCGCCGCACCACGCGGCCACCCGTCTTGCCCGTACCACCCGTCACGAGAATCCCAGGCTTGCTCATGCTCAGCCCTCCTGGGTGTCCAGGGCGATGGCCATGGCCCGCAGCACGATCACCGGGTTCCAGTAGTCCCGGTACTTCACGATCCGTCCATCCCGGAACTCGACCACCGAGATGTACTGCTGGTTGTACGGCCTGCCGGTGGCCACGGCGCGCCCCTCGCAGGAGAACTCCGCGACGAGCACCCGCGGATCCTGGGACTGATGGAAGACCGGATCGCTGAAGCGGTCGAAGTGCAGCATCTCGGGGAACTTCCGCAGGTGCTCGCGGATGGCCGCCTTGCCGTCGAGCCGCTGGGGGAACCCCGGGGGGCATAGGGGAACTCGATCGAGCCGTCCTCGGCCCACATGTCCACGAAGCCCTCGGCATTCCCGTCGAGCAGGGCCCGGTAGCCCGACACGAACAGCCGGATGTTGGGGTTCTGGAGCGCCTCTTCCTGGTGACTCATCAACATGGTTCTCTCCCCTTCGCGACTTCACGTTGGAACGGCTGCGTTCCGACGTACAAATAGGGCAATGAACGATGGAACGCAAGCGTATCGTCGTAACGTGAAGACGATGAAGGAGAAGCCCATGCGAAGAACGCAGAGGAAGGTGGCCGGAGCGGCGGTGCTCCAGGCCGACGTCACCGCCGCCATCACCCGCGCGCTGTTCCGCGAGCTGGCGAAGACGGGGTATGCCGCGCTGAGCATCGAGGCGGTGGCGAAGCGCGCCGGGGTGGGCAAGGCGGCCATCTACCGGCGCTGGCCCTCGAAGCTGGAGATGGTGTCGGAGCTGCTCGCCGAGGTGGGCACCGATCTTGTCGACATACCGGACACGGGGTCGCTGCGCGGCGACGTCGCGGCCCTCCTTGCTCAGACCCGGGCCCTGCTGCGCCGGCCCTTGATCACGCGCATCCTGCCGGACATGCACGCGGAGATGCGGCGCACACCAGCGCTCTCCTCGGCGGTGCGCACGGGAATCCAGCAGGGACGGCGCGCCCGGGCCCAGGAGCTGTTGCGCCGGGCCATGGACCGGGGCGAGCTGTCACCCGACCTCGATGTCGAGCTCGCCCTGGATCTGCTCGGCGCCCCGCTCTACTGGCGCGCCATCGTGACGGGGCAAGCCACTCCGCCGGACTACCTCGAGCGGCTCACCGCCATGACCCTCGGCGGCCTGCGCGCGCTCTCCGAGCAGGCCGCCACCGAGCGCTGACCGCTCACTGCCCGAGCGCCTTCTCCGTGGCGTGCAGCAGGGGCTCGGCGCTCACCGGCGCGCCCGTGGCCTTCGTCATCCACACATCGGGAGTCAGGGCCCCCTGACTCGCCATCCGCTCGAACTCCGCGCCCAGCTTGCCGGACTTCTGCAGGTGCTCCTCGATCTGGAAGGCGATGAGGTGCCCCAGCGGGTAGTCCGCCCGGTACAGCAGGTAGGAGATCATGTGGCTGTAGATGCCCAGCAGCGGCGTGCCCTGCCCGCCCAGCACGGGCGCGTAGTAGCGATCCCACGTCTCCTGGGAGATGCGCACCACCGCCTCGCGCAGGCTCGAGGGCGTGGCGTCCGGGTGCTCGTACATCCAATGCCAGACCGCGATGTCCACCAGCGCCACGCCGGCGATCTCCCACGTCTGCCAGAAGTCGTTGAGCACCCGCTCGCGCTCGCTCGCCGCGTCGGGCTTCGCCAGGCCGAGCAGTTCCAAGTCCCTCGCCTGGAAGACGAAGGCGAGCGCCTCGGTGAAGGCGTTGTTGGGCACGCCCGCGAGCAGCGTGTGGTCCACGTTGTAGAGCGAGAACACCTGCTCCACGTTGTGTCCCATCTCGTGCACCGCGATGTTGTAGCCCTTGTAGTCCATACCGCCCGGGCCCACGCGCGTGCGCAGCCGGGGAAGTCGCCGCGCCGCGCCGCCTGCATCGCATGACCCGCGCCGCGCGCCGGGTCCACCCGGATGTGCTCGGCGAGGAAGGTGGCCTTCTCCTTGGAGAACCCCAGTCCCTGGAGCAGGCGGGGCATGTCCCGGGCATAGGCGTCCGCGGTCGGGTAGCGCTTGCGCGTGAGCGCGTCCAGCTCCGCCTCGGGGCGCGTCGCGTTCGCCTTGAAGCCGGCGTACCACAGCTCCTGCGGCTCGAGCGCGCGGCCCAGGCGCTGCTCGATGACCTTCGCCACCCGGGGCACCAGGGGCGAGGTGAGCACCTGCTCCAACAGCGCCTTCACCCGGGCCTCGGGCAGCTCCCGTCCCAGCTCGAAGCTCCGGGCGATCGCCGTGGGCGCCACCGGCACGTAGGGGTCCTGCTCGCGCGCCGCGTGGAAGTGCGCCAGCAGCTTCGCGTAGCGCACGTCGTCCTCGCGCGCCCCATCCACCACCACCGGGCGCTGGGGTGCGTCCGCCTCCACCTCCTCCGCGGGCGCCGCCTTCACCGTGTTGGTGAAGGGATCCCAATCCACGCGCGGATTGTCGATGACCGCCGCGGGGATCGTCTGCGTGACGATGCGGCTCATCACCTGGATGATCATCCGCTGCTTCGCCACGCCGTCCGGATCCGCGTAGCGCGACTTCCAGCTCGTCGCGCAGGTTCCAGTGGCTGATGAGCCGCATGCCCTTGGGAAAGAGCCGGCGTCCCTGGGCGTCCACCAGGTGGTGCATCCAGAGGTTGTACTCGGCGATGTAGAGGTCCGCGGCCGCGCTCGCGCGCGTCGCCTCCTGCCGCACCTCGGCGGGCACGCGGCTGCTGAAGCGGCCCGTGAGCCGCACTTCCGCCCATTGGCGGCGCGTGTAGCCCGGGCCCTGCTCCATGCGCTCGGCGAGCGTGGTGAGCGGGAAGTTGAGCAGCGCCACGAAGCCCACCTTCGCGCGGAACAAGTCCTCGGTGACGTGCGCGCTCGGATCATAGGCGGCGAGCAGCGCATCCACCGGAAGCAACGGCCCCAGGTCCAGATCCGTGGGGCGCCGCAGCTCCCGGCCCACCTCGTTCAGGTGCCCATCGAGCTGCTCGAACGCCTGCTCCAGCCGGGCCAGCGTGGCGTCGAGCGCCGCCTCGTCGGGGATGAAGTACTCGGTGACGAAGGCTCCAGGTCTCCATCCTCCTCGCGCCACAGCGCGGCCACCTGCGCCACGCCGCGCTCGATGCGGGCCCGATGCGCCTCGCCATGGCGGGCGACGAGCCGGGCCACCAGCTCCGGACGCGAGGGGGAGGACTTCATGGACGGGGCCTCCGGGGAAGACGGACGGGAGGAGACGGCGGATGAGCCCGAGGCACAACCCAGGCAGGTGAGCAGGGCGGCCACGGATGCGCGGGGAGCGCGGAACCAAGACTTCGAGCGCGAGGACACGCGAGGGACTCCGGAAAGAAGAAAAGGGCCCGATCCCATCGGACCGGACCCTTTTATGGGGAACAGCTGAGGAAGTGCTTCAGCGTTACACCGGGCGAACGTTCTGCGCCTGCAGGCCTTGGGGCCGCGGGTCACCTCGAACTCCACCTGCTGGCCCTCGGCCAGGGTGCGGAACCCATCCACCTGGATGGCGGTGTGGTGGCAGAACACGTCCTCGCCACCGCCGTCCTGCGTGATGAATCCAAAGCCCTTCGCATCGTTGAACCACTTCACGGTACCAGTCGCCATTTGCACTCTTCTTCCGTCGACACCCGCGCGGACCGTCGCCGCCGGGTCCCGGCTGGAGAAAGCCCAGCCAAGCGGCAACCAATGTAAGCCAGTGCTTCAGGCCTGTCTACCGGGTGGTCTGCCTGGACTTACCAACCGCACTGCTGTCCCTTGTTCTGCTCCTGCAGCCAGCGACGCAGCGGAGTGAAGTATTCCAGCATGGCCGAAGCGTCCATGTCGCGCTGACCGGTGAGCGCCGCGAGCGCCTCGGGCCAGGGCTTGCTCGCGCCCAGCTCCAGCATGGCCTGGAGCCGTTTGCCGGCCTCCTTGTTGCCATAGATGGAGCACTCGTGCAGCGGGCCCTGGTGGCCGGCGGCACGGCAGAGCGCGCGGTGGAACTGGAATTGGAGGATGCGCGCCAGGAAGTAGCGCGTGTAGGGCACGTTGGCGGGGACGTGGTACTTGGCGCCCGGGTCGAAGTCCTTCTCCGAGCGCTCCACCGGCGCGCGCACGCCCTGGTACTTCTCGCGCAGCGCCCACCAGGAAGCGTTGTAGTCCGCCGGCGTCACCCGCCCGGAGAACACCTCCCAGCGCCACTGGTCCACCAGCAGGCCGAAGGGCAGGAAGGCCACCTTCTCCATCGCGTCCTTCATCTGCAGGTTGATGAGGCCCTTGTCCCCCGTGGGCACGTCCTTCAACAGGCCCATCTGTTTGAGATAGCTCGGGGTGATGGACAGGGTGATGGCATCACCGATGGCCTCGTGAAAGCCATCATTGGCGCCCTGCTGAAAGAGCACCGGCAGCTTGTAGTAATACGTGTAGTAGTAGTCGTGCCCCAGCTCGTGGTGGATGGTGACCAGGTCCTCCTCGGTGGGCTTGATGCACATCTTGATGCGCAAGTCGTTGTCGTAGGTGACGTCCCACGCGCTGGCATGGCACACCACCTCGCGATCCCTCGGCTTGGTGAACTGCGAGCGCTGCCAGAACGTCTCCGGCAGGGCTTGAGGCCCAGCGAGGTGAAGAACCCCTCGCCCAGCTTCACCATGCGGATGGCGTCGTACTTCTGCTTCTTCAACTCCGCGTCCACGTCCAGGCTGGGCTGGCCCTTGTAGGGCTCCACGAGGCCGTAGATGTTGTTCCACTCCTGCGCCCACATGTTGCCCAGGAGATGCGCGGGAATGGCCTTGCCCGCGGGCACCTTGTCCTCGCCGTACTGCTTGGCCAGGCGGGCGCGCACGTAGCAGTGCAGGTCGTCATAGAGGGGCTTGACCTGCCCCCACAGCCGTTGGGCCTCCTGCTCGAAGGCTCGGGCGGCATGTCGTAGTTCGAGCGCCACAGCGCCCCCGCGTCCTTGAAGCCGATCTCCTGGGCGCCCGCGTTGGACAGCGTCACCAGGCGCTCGTAGAGCGGACGCATGGGCTGGGAGATGGTGTGCCAGCCCACCCACGCCTCCAGCAGCGTGTTGTAGTCGCGGCTGGTGGCCATGACGTCGGACAGCTCGCCCAGATCCTTGCAGGTGCCCTTGCCATCCTTGCCGCAATACTTGCCCTTGCCGTAGAGGCCCTCGAGCTTCGCGGCGATGGACGCCAGCTCCGCGCGCTGCGCCGGCTCGTTCGGCGCGGGCAGCATGGAGGACAGCCGCAACAGCCGCAGCAGGCGCGCGGACTCCGCATCCACTCCCTTCACGTCCTTGAAGCGCGCGGCCTGAGGAATGGCCTGGCTGAGGTAGGCCATCACCTCTTCGTTGACGCTCGCCGCGTTGCGCTCCGTGTCGTCGGTGATGTAGGTGGATTTGATCCAATCGGCCGTGGCCTGCTTCACCCACAAGTGCTTGAGCTCGTCATTCACGCGGGTGGCGAACTGGCGCGCGTCCTCCGCGGTGAGGGACGCCAGGTCGGCCTGCGTGGTGGAGGACTGGGGAGGGACCGTCGCGGGGGTCGCGCCGGGAGTGGCCTCGGAGGAAGCGGCCGTGGAGCCATGGGCCGAGGACGCGCAGCCAGCCGAGGCGGCGAGCGGCATGGACAGGAGGGCCGCGCGCAGGAACAAGGAACGGAGCGGGGTGGGAGTCATGGGGGGCGAACGCTAGAGGAACGGGATCCGGATGCAACCCTTCTCGGCGTCCGAGCTTCCCGGCTCTCCTCCAGGTGACACCCCCATCCCCACGCGGGATGCGATAAGACCGCCGGGATGTCGTCGCCCCTCCGTCTCGTCCACCTCCTGTGGTGGCTCCCCCTCTTCGCGTGCGGCCCGAGTCTTTTCGAGGACGCGGAGTGTGCACCCTATGACTTTCCGCTCGCCCCCGCCCCCGCGAGCACCCAGCACGTGTCCTGCTCGAGCACCCAGTGCGGGGACGGCCTGAACCCACCCACCAGCGGGCTGCATTGCGCGAGCACCCTGGGCTGCCGGGTGTATGACACCGAGCCCAACCAGTGCCTGTGGTTGCACAACCTGGAGCACGGGCACGCCGTCTTCCTCTACAACTGCCCCGAGGGCTGCCCCGAGATCGTCGCCACGCTGACGCAGTTCCAGAAGGAGGCCCGCGTGGGAAGCAACGGCGTGGTGCGCGCCCTCGTCGCGCCGGACTCGCGCATCCCCACGCGCGTGGCCGCCCTGCTGTGGCGACGCTCCTGGAGCGCTGACGCGCCGGACCCCACGGCCCTGCGCTGCCTGCTGCGCCTGCAGGACCAGGGCGCCCCCGAACCCGAGCTGTCCTGCCTTCCATGAGCCCTCCGCCTGCCCTCGAGCGGGTGCGCGCCATCGACTGGCTGCGTGGACTCGCCGTGTTGATGATGATCCAATGCCACGCGTTCGTGCTGCTGCGGCCGGACCTGCGCGTGAGCCGGGCGGCGAGGAGCTGCTCCGGGCGGACGGCGTGGTGGCCCCGGCCTTCCTCTTCTCCGCGGGCTTCGCGCTCGCGCTGCTGCTGGTGCGCAGCACCGCGAGTGGCAGGCGCATCGAGCGGCTCGGGCGCAACCTGCGGCGCATCCTCCAGGTGCTCGGCACGGCCACGCTCGTCAATTGGATGTGGTTTCCCGTGCTGCGCGAGCCGCGGTGGCTCTTGCGCCTGGACATCCTGCACTGCGTGGGATTGTCGCTGTTGCTCCTGCTGGGCGTGGGCGCGGGTCTGGCCTCGCGGCCCCGCGTGCTGCGCGGGGTGACCCTGGCCCTGGCGTTCATCACCTTCTTCCTCTCGCCCCTGGGCGAGGACGTGAGCGGGCCCTGGGCCTTCCTGCTCAACAAGTCCACCGGGGCGGTGTTTCCCTTGTTGCCCTGGCTCGGCTTCGCCTGGCTCGGCGCGTACGCGGGGGCCGTCACCGGAGAACAGGGCCGCGCGGGGCTCGTGAGGGCCCTGCTGCTGCTCATCGGGCTCGGGTTGGCCGGCTCGTACGCCGCGCGGCCCCTCAAGGCCCTCTACCCGGACCACCACTTCTACGTCACCAACCCCTCCAACGCGGCCGAGCGCTGGTTGTGGGTGTGCATCCCTCTGCTCGGGCTGGTGGCGCTGGAGGCGTGGCGGGGCTCGGAGGAGCCCCTCGCGGCTCCGCCGCTTCGTGGAGTCGTTCGGCTCCTCGTCCCTGTCCGCGTACGTCATCCACCTGGGGCTGCTCTACTTCCACGTCTTCGGCTTCAGCTTCGAGGTGGTGTGGGGCAACCGCTGCGGGTGGGGAGGGTACGCCCTGCTGACGGGGCTGCTCATGCTGCTGACCTACGCGCTGTGCCAGGGCCTGGACCTCGTATGGGGCCTCCCGCTGCGGCGGCTCCTCTCCCGCGCCACCCGGGAAGGTCGCGGGGAAGAATTCGCGCGACCCCGGTAGACCGAACGCGAGGCTGGTGCGTTCGCAGGGCCCATGTCCACGGACCGCCCTGGAGCGCACATGCCTTCGTCCAAGCCCAACCCCCTGAGCCGATGGGGAGGCGCCGCCCTCGCCCTGAGCCTCGTTTCCGGATGCAGCACGTCCTCCATCTCCGCCTCCGCTCCGGTCATCCAGGGCAAGGAGGTCGCGCGGAAGCAAGTCCTCGCCGAAAGCCCTCCTCCTCCCCCCTCGCCCGAGCCCCAGCAGGAGTTCGCGGCGGCGCCCGCCCCCGCCGCCAACAAGGCCGAGCGGCGCGAAGTCCTCGCCACACGCTCCCCTCCCCCGCCAAGCCCCGGATGGATGTCGAGGCCGCCCCCGCCGAGGTGGAAGCGGACGTGGCCGACAGCGCGGAGAGGGTGAGCGGGGCATCCAGCGGCGCGCTCGGCGGGGTGGCCATCGTTCCCCAGGCCCCTGTCGCCGCCAAGATGGAGATGAAGCGCCAGCCGCCGGCGGGGAGAATGAAAGTCGTCCACGGGGACAAGGACCTCGCCCCCGAGCCCGTGTCGCCGGGCAACACCTTCGCCGAGCACGCGCCCAACGCCTTCACCGAGACCGCCGCGGACAGGCTCTCCACCTTCGCGGTGGACGTGGACACGGCCTCGTACACGGTGGCCCGCCGCTACCTCACCCAGGGCTCGCTGCCCCCGGGCGCGGCGGTCCGGGTTGAGGAGTTCGTCAACTACTTCAAGTACCGCTACGCCCCTCCCGAGGAGGGCGCCTTCCGCGTGCACCTGGAGGGCGCGCCCTCGCCCTTCGCCCAGGGCCGGCACTTCGTGCGCGTGGGCATCCAGGGCAAGGTCGTCTCGCGCTCGCAGCGCAAGCCCGCGCACCTCGTCTTCCTCGTGGACACCAGTGGCTCCATGAGCCAGCCGGACAAGCTGCCCCTGGCCAAGGAGGCGATGAAGATCGCGGTGAAGAACCTCAACGAGAACGACACGGTGGCGCTCGTCACCTACGCGGGGAGCACCCGGGACGTGCTCCCGCCCACCGCGGCGACGGACCTGGAGCGCATCTACAAGGCCATCGACTCGCTGGAGTCCGGGGGCGGCACCGCCATGGGCTCGGGCATGGAGATGGCCTACAAGCACGCGGTGAAGAAGGCCTCGGGCCGCGTGGTGTCGCGCGTGGTGGTGCTCACGGATGGCGACGCCAACATCGGCCCCAACCTCTCCGCGGACACCATGCTGCGCGGCATCGAGGGCTACGTGAAGGAAGGCGTCACCCTGTCGACCATCGGCTTCGGCATGGGCAACTACCGGGATGACCTGATGGAGAAGCTCGCCGACAAGGGCAATGGCAACTGCTTCTACATCGACAGCCACAAGGAGGCGCGCAAGGTCTTCGAGCAGCAGCTCACCGGCACCCTGGAGGTCATCGCCAAGGACGTGAAGGTGCAGGTGGAGTTCGACCCCAAGGTGGTGCGCCGCTACCGGCTGGTGGGCTACGAGAACCGGAACATCGCCGACCAGGACTTCCGCGAGGACAAGGTGGACGCGGGCGAGATTGGCGCCGGCCACAGCGTCACCGCGCTCTACGAGGTGGAGCTCACCCAGCCCCAGGCGTCGCTCGGCACGGTGCGCATCCGCGCGAAGACCCCCACCGGCACCGAGGCTCCGAGCAGGCCTTCCCCTTCGAGCCGAAGATGATGCGCCCCTCGCTCGAGGCGGCCTCCGCCGACTTCCGCTTCGCCCTGGCGGTGGCGGCCACCGCGGACGTGCTCCGGAACAGCCCGAGCGCGAAGGAGTGGAGCCTCGCCACGGTCCGAAGCTCGCCGAGGGCGCCACCGAGGGACAGTCCGATCGGGTGGAGTTCACCCGGCTCGTCACCCAGGCGAGAGGACTGCTCGGCGCCACGGCCCGCGACGCCCGCTGAGCCCCCATGCGCCCGGGATGCTTCCTGGAAGGGCGGCCAGGAGGCTCTCGCACACCCGCCGTGCCGCTGCTTCACGGCGGGGGTGAAGCCAAGGTTGTCGCGGGAGGCTTCACCCATGGAAATCGGTCATACGGTTCGGGCATTGCTGACGGGAATTCCCCATCTCCTCCTCGGAGGCCGCTCGTCGGTCAGGGCGGGAGCCGAGCGGCTCGCGTCCGCCCGGCTCGGAGTGCGCGGACTGCCGGTGATCATCCCCATGGATTCCGTGGCCTTCAACCCGGGCGGGCCCATTCCCAGCCGGTACACCGCGGATGGGGACAGCCTCACGCCACCCTTGTTGTGGCGGGACGTGCCCGAAGCAACGCGCTCGCTCGTCCTCATCGCCGAGGATCCCGACGCGCCCACGCCCCAGCCCTTCGTGCATTGGATCGCCCTGATGCCCCCGGATGCCCGCAGCCTGGGCGTCCTGCTGGGCAAGGAGCAGGCGTCGACGGTCGAGACGGGCCGCACGACGCTGCTGCGCACCGGCTGGGTGGGCTGCGCGCCGCCCCGTGGCGACAGCGCGCACCACTACCACTTCCAGCTCTTCGCCCTGGACCGCGAGCTCCGCCACCTCGGCTCGCACCCGGGACGCTCCGCGCTCCTGCGCCAGATGAAGGGCCACGTGCTGGGCTTTGGTGAACTGGTGGGCACCTATCAACGCACCGCGCTCCACTGACACCCGGAGCGAACCCCACCGGTTTTCCGCGAGTGCCCCACCCACGACGCTGCTATGTGGGAGGTTCATCCAGGGCGCTCGCGACGGAGTCGTCATGGCGCCACTCTCCGGGAGAAGACGAGCGTGGGCGAAGCGGTGTCTCGAGCAGGCCTGAACCGGGTTCGGGTCGAGTGGGTCGCCGCCGCCTTCGGGCTGCTGACCGGCGTCACGATGGTCTACGTGCCCTACGAGTTCGGCACGAGCATCTTCCGTCTCATCTATCCGCACATCCGGCTGATGGGGACCTCGTTCATGGTGGGCTCGGCGGCGATGCTCGTCGCCCTGCTCTACCCACCGGCCCACGTGGATCGGCGGCGTCGGACGCGCGTTGTTCATGGGGACGCTCACCCTGTACTGGTGGAAGGCCACGGTGCTGGGGGAGTCGTGACGGGGGTGATCGTCTACCCCGTGATGGGGGCGTTCCTCCTCGTCGAGAGCCTGCCGCGCTGGCGCACCCAGGGATTGTTCACCGGGTTCCTCCTGACGACCTCGCTGGCCTTCGGGGCGTTCATCCTCGTGGATCCCTCCTGGCTCGGACCGGGCTTCTATCCCGTCTACCGCCCGGTGGCCCGGCCCCTGGGTGTGCTCTTCCTCGTGGGAGGTGCCCTGCTGGGCGCGGGGTGGTGGCGCTCGAACGTGAGGCTCGAGCGCGGCGCCGTGGGGATGTTGACCCTGCTCTTCGGCCAGCTGGCCTTCGTCGCGGGCTACCGCGGCACCTGGACGGGGATGCAGCTGTACTTCGTCATGACGCTCGGGGGCGCGCTGATGCTCTTCCTGCGCCGGCGGCCCGAGACGTCCAGCGTGAGCTGGCGGCTGTTCCGCGGGGTGGCGCTCGTGTCGGTGTTGCCCATCCTCGCCGTGGGCGCCCTGGCCTCGGTCTTCGCGCAAAGGGCGATCGAACGCGAGCTGCGCGACAAGGCACGGCAGACCGTGGCGACCGAGGTCGCCCGGCTGGAGCAGACCATGACCATGGCGCGCTTCCTGTTGCTCGTCCAGGCGCGGGATCCCGTGCTGCTGGCCATGCTGCGCGCACGGGATGAGGAAGCGCTGCAGTCGCGGCTGCGGCTGCTGGAGTTCCAGCCCGGTCCCTTCGACGCGGCCTGGGTGCTCGATGGCGAGGGGCGACCGCTGCGCGCGCCCTCACTGCCGAGCGACGCGGGGAACAGCTTCGCCTTCCGCGACTACTTCCAGGGGGGACGGACCCCGGGCGAGGTCTACCTGTCACGCCCGTTCCGCGGGGTGAATCAGCTGCCCATGGTGGCCTTCTCCACGCCCGTGGTGCTCGGCGAGGGTCGGTTCGACGTCCTGGTGGGAGGCATGGCCCTGCCGCGCATGGGACGGGAGCAGGCGCCCGCCTCGCGCGACTACCGCGTGGAGATCTTCGATCGCCGTGGGGGCGAGCTGCTGCGCGCCACGAACCAGGAGGGCGTCCTCGCCCGCGCGCCGGTGATGTCCATCCTCGACGGCGCCGCGCTCACCCCCACCGAGGGCATCACCGAGGCGGTGGACGCCTCGGGCCGCAGGCTGCTCATCGCCCATGCCCAGGTGCCGGGCACGCCGTGGAGCGTGTCGGTGACCGCGCCCCTGCGCCAGGCCTTCGCGGCCGTGACGCGGCTGAGCCTCATCGTGGTGCTCATCGCGCTGGCCGCCGGCGCGGTGGCGCTCCTGCTGTCGCGCTGGGTGGGGCGGGACGTGGCGCAACGCCTCACGGCGCTCCGGGATGGCTTCGCGGCGCTCGGCACGTTGCGGCTCGACCAGCCCGTTCCCACCCGGGAGACGATGAGCTGGCACAGCTCACCGAGGGCTTCAACGAGATGGCGGCCCGCATCGAGCGCACCCAGAAGGAG
This sequence comes from Cystobacter fuscus, assembly GCA_049060065.1. GTDB lineage: Bacteria > Myxococcota > Myxococcia > Myxococcales > Myxococcaceae > Cystobacter > Cystobacter fuscus_B. The sequence continues at coordinate 3,638,356 of JBMEQP010000002.1, read as the reverse complement.
CTGCGCGAGGCCATCGACAGCCGTGACCAGTTCATGTCCATGGCGAGCCACGAGCTGCGCACGCCCTTGACTCCGCTCAAGGCCACCATCGAGCTGCTCTTGCGCCAGTGCCGCACGGGCCAGGAGCTGTCCCCCGAGCGGCTGCGCGGCACGCTCGAGCGGCTGCGGCGCCGGTGGACCGGCTCACCCGGCTCATCGGGGACATGCTGGACGTGTCACGGCTGCGGGCCGGGCGCTTCTCGTTGCGCCGGGCCCCCATGGACCTGTGCGCCCTGTCGCGCGAGGTCGTCGACCGCATCGCGCACGCGCGCGGCGAGCTCACCGCGCCCATCTCCCTCGAGCTGCCAGACACGCCCCTGGTGGGCGTCTGGGACGAGCAGCGCCTGGATCAAGTCCTCACCAACCTGGTGGAGAACGCGGTGCGCTACTCGCGCCCCGACAAACCCATCCACGTGCGCGTGCGCCTCCAGGACGGCGGCGTGCTCCTGGAGGTCGAGGATCAGGGCATTGGCGTTCCCGCCGAGAACCTGCCCCACCTCTTCGAGCCCTTCTACCGGGCCCAGAACGCCTCCTCGCACCACGCGGGAGGACTGGGACTGGGACTGGCCATCTGCCGGGAAATCGTCGAGCGCCATGGAGGCCGCATCCACGCGGAGAGCCAGGGCCCCGGCCAGGGCACGCGCTTCTCGGTCTTCCTCCCCGGCCAGGACGTGACGGATCAGATCACCGGCACGTGACAGCAAATCCTTGACGCGGCGGGCCACGCCGCCGTCACAAGCGATTGTTCGTGTTCTGCTCAAAGGCTGACAATTTCACTTGGCCGTTGCGTGAGCAGTCCTTTGCCTCTAGCGTCGCCGCCGCTTCGACACGCGGTTGCTGCTCCATGGACTTTCATCTGGCAGGGCCCGGAGCCGCACACGCGAGTCAGTGCACCCTACCCGACAAGTTGGAGAGTACATGGAACGGCTGTTCGCAAGGCGCAAGACTCCCGCGTGCGCGCTCGTGGCGCTGCTGGCACTGACGGCGTGCCCCTCGAAACCGGAGCCGACGCCCGACCCCACCCATCCCGGCCCCGTGGATCCGCCCCCGCCCGAGCAGGCCATCGACCAGCCGCTGGAGCCGCTGCCGGACTGGCCCCGGGTGCAGAGCACCTTTCCTCGTGACGAGGAGATGGAGAAGCGCATCGACGCCATCGTGAGCGCGATGACGCTCGAGGAGAAGGTGGGTCAGATGACCCAGCCGGAGATCAAGAGCATCACGCCCGAGGAGGTCCGCGACTTCCACATCGGCTCGGTGCTCAATGGAGGCGGCGCCCGCCCAATGGGAACAAGGCCTCGGCCATCCAGGACTGGACGTCGCTGGCCGACAAGTACTGGGAGGCCTCGATGGACAAGACGGCCAACCCCCAGCAGATCCCCATCACCTGGGGAACGGACGCGGTGCACGGCCACAACAACGTGAAGGGCGCGACGTTCTTCCCGCACAACATCGGCCTGGGGGCCACGCGGGATCCGGAGCTGATCAAGCGCATTGGCGAGGTGACGGCGCGCGAGGTGGTCAGCACCGGCATCGACTGGGTCTTCGGTCCGACGGTCGCCGTGGTGCGCGACGATCGCTGGGGCCGCACCTATGAGGGCTACTCCGAGGATCCCGCCCTGGTGGCGGCGTACGCGGGGAAGATCGTCGAGGGGCTCCAGGGCCAGCTCGGCAAGGACGCCAGGGCCAACGAGAAGGTCGTCTCCACGCCCAAGCACTTCCTCGGGGATGGTGGCACCGTCAAGGGCAGGAACGAGGGCATCACCTTCGTCACCGAGCAGGAGCTGCTCAACATCCACGGCCGCGGCTACATCACCGCGCTCCAGTCGGGTGCCCAGACGATCATGGCGTCCTTCAGCAGCTGGAAGGATGCCTCCAAGGGCGAGAGCGCCAAGCCCTACAAGATGCACGCCGGCAAGTACCTGCTGACGGACGTGTTGAAGAACAAGATGGGCTTCGACGGCTACGTCGTCTCCGACTGGAACGGTCTGGGGCAGATCAAGCCGGACAACAGCGACTCGCCCATCGTCTGCGGCGCCGCGAACTGCCCGGAGGCGATCAACGCCGGCGTGGACATGATCATGGTGCCCTCGGACTGGAAGGCCTTCATCACGAACACCCTCGACGCGGTGAAGAAGGGGAAATCAAGCAGGAGCGCATCGACGACGCGGTGCGCCGCATCCTGCGCGTGAAGATGCGCGCGGGCCTGTTCACCAAGCCCAAGCCCTCCGAGCGCATGGCCACCGCCCAGGTCGGCACGCCCGAGCACCGGGCCGTGGCGCGCGAGGCGGTGCGCAAGTCGCTCGTGCTGCTCAAGAACAACGGCAACACGCTGCCGCTCACGCGCTCGGCGAAGATCCTCGTGGCGGGCGAGAGCGCCGACAGCCTGCGGGATCAGTCCGGTGGCTGGTCCCTGAGCTGGCAGGGCAATGACAACAAGAACGAGGACTTCGGCGGCGGCACCACGCTGTGGAGCGCCATCCAGAAGATCGCCCCCAACGCCGTGCTCAGCGCCGACGGAGCGCTCGCGGACGCGAGCTACGACGTGGCCGTGGTCGTCATCGGGGAGAATCCCTACGCCGAGGGCTCTGGCGACATCGGGGACAACTACACCCTGGAGTACTCCACCCTCCGGCTGCCCAACAACAGCACCGGGAGCACCCCCAAGGGCAAGAAGGATCTGGCGCTCATCGACAGCCTCAAGGCCAGGGGCGTGAAGAAGATCGTCACCGTGCTGTACTCGGGCCGTCCGCTCTACACCAACCGGGAGCTCAACCGCTCGGATGCCTTCGTGGCGGCCTTCCTGCCCGGCACCGAGGGGGACGGCATGGCGGACGTGCTGTTCAAGAAGGAGGACGGCTCGGTCAACTTCGACTTCACCGGCAAGCTCTCCTACTCCTGGCCCAAGAGCGCCTGCCAGACGGCGCTCAACCGGCTGGACGCGAGCTACGATCCCCTCTACCCGTACGGCTACGGTCTGACCTACGCCCAGGGCCAGGAGCAGGGCGCGTACGAGGAGGCCACCCCGGCGAAGGGCTGCGGCGCGAGCGACCTGCCCACCGACACCACGAACCAGCCGCTGGTCATCTTCGATCGTGGCAACCAGGACGGCTGGGTCATGCGCATTGGCGCGGATCCCAAGTGGGACATCGACGTGCGTCAGGGCACGCCCGACAGCACCCAGACGCTTAAGGGCGAGGTCGTCGCCACCCCGGTGGGTGACCGCGTGGGCAGCCAGTGGGCGGGCATCGAGACCACCTGGACGAAGGCGGGGCAGATCCTCATGCAGGCGCCCGGGGAGAGGCGCGACCTGCTGAAGTACAGCAACTCGAACAGCTCGGTGGTGTTCGACATCAAGATGAGCGAGCACCCGACCAGTGCGGTGACGGCCCGCGTGGACAGCGGGTATCCCTCCCGGGCCGAGCTCGACATCACCGAGGCATTCAAGGCGCTGCCCGACGAGGAGTGGACGGAGGTCGCCCTCCCGCTCGCGTGCTTCACGGACATGAACCTGGACTACACCCGGATCGACACGCCCCTGCTCATCACCACCTCCGGTACGATGAAACTGACGATCGCCAACATCCGCTGGGTGCCGAACAAGCCGGGCTCGGTCACGTGTCCCGCGCCCTGACCGGGATGTAATCCCCATCGCGGAGTGCCCCGGGGCGGGGTGGGAAGGAGCCGGGCGGGTCGGCCCCCTTCCCTCCCCGCCTCTTTGATCCCTGGTGACGGACGGCGTCCTTGAGGTAGGTGCGCGAACCCTGAGGAGCGCTGCAACGGGGAGGACTCCCCGCCAGGCTCAGGTTCCCGTAACGGCGCTCGCTGACTCGTGGCTTTCCAGGCCCGGGTGTGGCGAGCAACCCCCCGCCCCATCCGGCCCTGCCGCCACGCAGGAGCAACCGCATGAGGGCTGTCGTCGATTTGAACAAGTTCACGGATTACAAGGTCGCGGACATCAAGCTGGCCGAGTGGGGCCGCAAGGAGATCGCGATCGCCGAGACCGAGATGCCCGGCCTCATGGCGATCCGCGACGAGTACGCCAAGCGCCAGCCGCTCAAGGGCGCGCGCATCGCGGGCTCGCTGCACATGACCATCCAGACCGCGGTGCTCATCCAGACGCTGGAGGCACTCGGGGCGGAGGTGCGCTGGGCCTCGTGCAACATCTTCTCCACGCAGGACCACGCCGCGGCCGCCATCGCCGCGGGCGGCACCCCCGTGTTCGCCTTCAAGGGCGAGACGCTGGAGCAGTACTGGGACTACACGCACCGCATCTTCGAGTGGGCCGATGGTGGCTCGCCCAACATGATCCTCGATGATGGTGGCGACGCCACGCTGCTGCTCCACCTGGGCGCCAACGCGGAGACGGATCCCTCGGTGCTGGCCAAGCCGGGCAGCGAGGAGGAGACGATCCTCTTCGCCTCCATCCGCAAGCGCCTGGAGAAGCAGCCGGGCTGGTACTCCAAGACGCTCAAGAACATCCAGGGCGTCACCGAGGAGACCACCACGGGCGTGCACCGGCTCTACCAGATGGCGAAGGAAGGCCGGCTCAAGTTCCCGGCCATCAACGTCAACGACTCGGTGACCAAGTCGAAGTTCGACAACATCTACGGCTGCCGCGAGTCGCTGGTGGACGCCATCAAGCGCGCCACGGACGTGATGATCGCGGGCAAGGTGGCCGTGGTGGCCGGCTACGGCGAGGTGGGCAAGGGCTCGGCGCAGGCGCTGCGCGGCCTGCAGGCCCAGGTGTGGGTCACCGAGATCGATCCCATCTGCGCCCTGCAGGCGGCGATGGAGGGCTACCGCGTGGTCACCATGGACTACGCCGCGGACAAGGCCGACATCTTCGTCACCGCGACGGGCAACTTCCAGGTGCTCACCCACGAGCACATGAAGCGGATGAAGAACAACGCCATCGTGTGCAACATCGGCCACTTCGACAACGAGATCGATGTGGCGAGCCTCAAGCAGTACAAGTGGGACAACATCAAGCCGCAGGTGGACCACGTCGTCTTCCCGGACAACAAGCGCATCATCCTGCTGGCCGAGGGCCGGCTGGTGAACCTGGGCTGCGGCACCGGCCACCCCAGCTACGTGATGAGCTCCTCCTTCGCCAACCAGGTGCTGGCGCAGATCGAGATCTTCACCAAGCCGGGCCAGTACAAGCCGGGCGTGTACATGCTGCCGCGGCACCTGGACGAGAAGGTGGCGCGCCTGCAGCTGTCCAAGCTGGGCGCGGAGCTCACCCAGCTCACCCCCGAGCAGGCGAAGTACATCGGCGTGACCCAGGAGGGTCCGTACAAGAGCGACCACTACCGCTACTAGTCGCGGGTGGAGCCTCGGGGGGGGGCGGAGGCGCGCGGTCCGGCGCCCCACCCGTCCCCCAGGAGCGCTCTCTCTCGTGGAAGATTCCCCCCGTGTCCCGAGCTGAACGACTCCTCGAGCTGCTCCAACTCCTCCGCCGACAGCGGGGTCCGGTGAGCGGCGCGGTACTCGCCGACAAGCTCGGCATCAGCCTGCGCACGCTCTACCGCGACATCGCGAGCCTCCAGGCCCAAGGGGCCGGGATCGAGGGGGAGCCCGGGTTCGGGTACATCCTCCGTCCGGGCTTCATGCTCCCGCCGTTGATGTTCTCGGAGGAGGAGCTCGAGGCGCTCGTGCTCGGCTCGCGGTGGGTGGCGCACCGGGCGGATGACCGGCTCGGGCTCGCCGCGCGGGACGCGCTGGCCAAGATCGCCGCCGTGCTTCCGGAGGACTTGCGGGATGACCTGGAGTCCTCGACGCTGCTCGTGGGTCCGGGTGAGCCGCTCGTGGCCGGAGACCTGGACCTGGGGACCGTGCGGCGGGCCATCCGGGAGGAGCTCAAGCTCGTCATCACGTACCGCGATCTCAAGGAGGCCGAGAGCACGCGGACGATCTGGCCCTTCGCGCTCGGCTTCTTCGACCGCGTGCGCGTCATCGTCGCCTGGTGCGAGCTGCGCCAGGGGTTCCGGCACTTCCGCGCGGATCGGCTCACCACGCTGACGCCTTCACAGACGCGTTATCCGCGCCGGCGCCAGGCGCTGCTGCGCGAGTGGCGGGAGCACACGCGCATCCCGCCCCAGTAGCGCCCGCTCGCTGCTGACAGAATCTGACAGGGGCCTCCCGTATGACGGTTCTCGCCGGACGGGTTCTCCCCGCTCCGGCGAAGACGTTCCCTTTTCGTCACCCCGGAGAGTCACCATGGCCGAGCCCAACTTCGTCCTTCTCTACGTCGACAGCCCGCCCGTCAGCGCCGCCTTCTACACCGAGCTGCTGGGACGGCCGCCCGTCGAGTCCTCGCCCACCTTCGTCATGTTCATCCTGTCATCGGGAGGAAAGCTGGGGCTCTGGTCGAAACAAACGGTGGAGCCCGCCGCCACGGTGACGGGCGGCGGCGGTGAGCTGGCCTTCGCGGTCGCCGATGCCGACACCGTCCGTGCGATGCACGCCGATTGGCGGGGGCGTGGGCTGACCATCCTCCAGGCGCCGGCCGACATGGACTTCGGCCACACGTTCGTCGCCATCGATCCCGACGGCCACCGCCTCCGGGTCTTCGCTCCGAGCGCGTCATGAGCCGCAATTGGATCGCGGTGGCCTCGGCCGAGCACGTCCTGCGCGGTCGCGAGGCGGGCTTCATGCAGGTCTGTCACGGCAAGGCCGCGCCGCTGCGCCGCCTCCAGCCGGGAGACCGCGTCATCTACTACTCGCCGACCGTCTCGTTCCAGGGCAAGGACAGGCTCCAGGCCTTCACGGCCCTGGGCCTCGTGAAGGCCGGAGAGCCCTATGTCTTCGACATGGGCGGGGGCTTCCGTCCGTTCCGCCGGGACGTGACCGGCTTCCAGCACGCACCGCGCCCATCCAGCCCCTGCTCGAGTCCCTCGACTTCTCGGCGGGGCGACGCAACTGGGGCTACCAGCTTCGCTTCGGGCTGTTCTCCATCAGCGAGCATGACCTGCGGCTCATCGCGCGGGCCATGGGGGTGCGGCTTCAGCCGATGGAGCAAGCCGCCTGAGCACGGGATGTCTCCGGGGCCCGCGTCATCCGGGGCCCCGCTCCCCAGACCCGGGAGAACCCGCGAATTCCTCGCATCCTCTAAAATTGTCTGCCTAGGCTGGATTTCGGAGTGCGTCTGACCGATCGAAAAGATCGCGGCGCCACGTGAAGCCAGTCATACTGGAGCCGAAGGCACCTTCATCGGCCGCCGGGTCCTCGGGCCCTGAGTGTCCATGCAGCGCCGAAGGGCCGGACGACCTGGGGGAGGACGCGGATGCAAGCCATTCGACAAGAGGAGCCGGAGCTGCAAGGCACGGTCCACGAGGCGCTCGCGAGAGCCCGGCGAGCCCTGGAGCACGCGCAGAAGGCGGATGGGCGCTGGTTGGATTTCCGCTTCCGGTTCGTGGTGGGGGACCGGGACGTCATCAGCTCGCAATGGGTCACCGCCTATGTCGGACAGGCATTGGCCCGGGTGGGCGCGGACCCGGCCGTGTTGCGGCGGGCGCGTGACTGGTTGAAGGCGCATGCTCATAAGGAGGGGGCTGGGGCTTCAGTCTGGCCACCCCCGCCGACGCCGACTCCACCGCCAACGTGGTGCACTTCCTCTCACACACCCGGGGCGAGCCCGCCGACGAGGCGGCGCTCGCCGAGCTGCGCGCAGCTCTTGCGCTACTGGGACGAGGCCGAGGGGGCTTTCGCACGTACCGCCCCGCCGAGCGGCCCTCCCTGGACGGTTGGGCCAGCTACCCGGGCAGCAGTTGGTGTGACGTGCACCTGTGCGTGAGCGCCCTGGCCGGACGGGTGCTGCACGCCGTGGGGGCGCCGAGCCACCGGCCCGTGCTCGAGGCCTGTGCCCGCCGGGTGCGGCAACGGCAGTCACCCGAGGGCTTCTGGGACGCCTATTGGTGGCACGGCCGGACGTACACCACCCGCCACGCGGCGGAGCTGCTCCAGCTCGAGGGGGACACGTCCGGGGCGGTGGCCCGCGCGGTGCGCTGGACGCGGGACACCCAGCGGGAGGATGGGGGCTGGGGCAACGGCATCGGGGGCGCGTCCACGGCGTTCGACACCGCGCTCGCCCTCGCCACGCTGCGGCTCGACCCCGGGCCCTCCCGTGCCGCGCTGCGCTCCGGCCTCCACTGGTTGGTGCGGACCCAACGGCCCGAGGGAGACTGGGACAGCGCCCCCTCATGCGGATGCCTCGCCCCGGGGAACACGCCCCCTGGGAGGATCCCCAGGGCTGCCTCCTGCTGCCCGTGCTCACGGATCGCAACCGGCTCTTCACCACCGCCACCGTGGTGTCGGCCCTGGCCGATTGCCTCGAGGGACCGCGCCCCGGATAAGGATTCCCGTGGCAATCCAATACAGCGCGCCTGTCCCGTCTTCCCGTACTCCAGACGGGTTGATTTCCGACCCAGGGGGAGGTCATCAATGACTTACAAAAAGAGAGACGAGCACTTTGACTTCTCAATGGCCGCTCTTTATTCTTCTAATCGCTTTCGACGGAAGGAATGACTGACCGCCGGGAGCCAACCTGGACAGATACTCGTCCCCCCATCCAGGACCACCATCCCCAGTGAGGAAATGCCATGAGCAACGAGACCGTCTCCGAGCAGCCTGTCAATCTCACCGAGCTGAGCGATGAAGCGCTGGATGACCTCATTTCCGGCGAAGCGCAGGAATTGAGCAACACGCAGGCCTGGCAGTAATCCATACCCGCCACCCTGTCGTTCCCGCACGGACGGGCGCATTGAACGCGCCCGTCCGTTGTTTGTTTGGAGAACCAGGGTTGTCAGGCATTGAGGAGGGGGCCCATGAGCAATGCATTGGATGCGTACCTGAGACTCGCCGCGCCGCACCTGTCCCCCGAGCTCGTCTCGCCCGAGGCGTTCGGGAATCTCCAGCGGATCGCCCGGCAGCTCCCGCCCGCCTCGGCTTCCGGTTTCGAGTGCCGGCTGGGTCGGCCCCAGGCGCTGGCGGATCTGGGCGTGAGGTTCCTCGCCGCGGATGGCAGCCGCGCGGTGCTCGCCGGCCGGGGAGACCCCGAAGGGCGGTTCGAGCTCTCGCGCTTCACCCACCCCGTCTGGGAGCGCCTGCGGCGCTTCGGCGCGCGCTGGGACGAGCCGGGCTCACGGCTCGCGCGGGAGATTGGCGACATCTTCCTGGAGTTCGACGTCGAGGGGACGCCCGAGCAGGTGCCCATCCCCTCCTTCTTCATCGAGTACGAGCGGCGGGCGACGCGCGACCTGGAGATCATGGAGGACGCTCTCGCCCTGCTCTGGGGTGAGCCGCTGGCCCACACCGTCCGGGAGAGGGTAATCGCCTGCCTCGAGGCCCTGCCGTCTGGCGGTCAGGTGTCGGCCGTGGGGGCCATGTTCTCACGCCGCTTCGAGGGGGTGCGGCTGTGCCTGCACGGCCTGTCGCCGGACACCCTGCCCGGCTACCTCGAGCGCGTCGGCTGGCCGGGGGCCTCCGCCGAGTGGGAGCCGCTGCTGTCGGCGGTGGCGCCTCGCGTGGAGCGGCTGGCGCTGAGCCTGGATGTGGACGGAACCGTCCAGCCCCGCCTGGGCGTGGAGTGCCATCTGGCGGAGAGCCTGCACGAGGCGGACACCGCGCGCTGGTCGGCGCTGCTCGAGGTGCTCGAGGAGCGGGGTCTGTGTCTGCCCACCAAGCGGCGGGCGCTCGTGGACTGGGTGGGTCATCTCCACCTGCGCTCGCATCCCGAGGCCCTCCCCCCACCTGCGGACCTTGTCCGCGGCACTGGGCCCTCACGCCCTCCCCGTCTTCCTGCGGCGCATCAACCACGTGAAGCTCGTCTTCCAACCCGGCCACCTCCCGAGGCCAAGGCCTACCTCGCGCTCATCCAGCGCTGGCTGGGCCAGGATCGGCGGCGGGGGCGCTACGTCTTCGGAGATCTCGACGAAGTCCGCGCCTCACTCGCCCCGTGAAGCCTCGCCTCCTCCTTCCCCTCCCGCCAGACACCCCCTGCTCCTCCCAGGCATGGCCCTCCGGAGGGCATGACGGCTAGAGTCTTTCGCTCTGGGCGCGAGGGGAGGATCCAGAAGGATGACGGCGAGTCAAATCTCCATGGAGGGAGCGATGGAGGGAGAGTCGGGGTTGGGCACGGAGATGGAGTTGCAACGGCGGCTCTCACTGGCGACGGCCACCGACACCGTGCGGGGATTGTCCTTCCACAACATGCTCGACGCGGTGCGTCTGGAGTTGGGCGACGAGGCCATGGCGCGCTGCCGGGCGCAGTGCGTGGAGACGAGCTTCAAGAGCTTCTTCACCTATCCCGTGAGCGACTACCTGCGGCTGCAGTACACGGCGGCGTGGATGCTCCAGGAGAAGTACGGCTCGTTCGACAACGCGGTGCGCCGCATGTCCTCGGGGCTCGCGCCCGGCTTCCTCAGCTCGGTGGTGGGCAAGGCCTTCATGCTGCTGACGAAGGAGGGGCCCCGGCAGCTCATCAACAACATGCCGGTGGCCTTCCGGGCGGCGGCGAGCTTCGGGGAGCTGTCCGTGCACTGGACGGGAAGCCGCAAGGGGGTGCTCGTCACCCGGCGCGACTTCCTGCTCTACCTCAGCCACGAGGGCGGGTTGCTGGGGCTGTTCCGCACGCTGGGCATCACCACCGCCGTGGTGCGGGGCCGGCAGGTGGGGCCGCTGGACAACGAGGTGGAGTTCTCCTGGGAGTGAGCGCGCCGGGCCGCCGCCCCTACCCGGCCAGCAACGCCGGGGAGGCGTCCGGCTCTAAGCGGGGCCAGGGCTGATCCCCGGCCTCGGGCAGCGTGAGGGTGAGCAGCGTGCCGCGGCCCTCGTGGCTCTCGGCGCGCAGCGTGCCGCCCAGGCTCGTGACGATGGCGTGGCTCACCGACAGGCCCAGCCCGGTGTGCGGGGCGCCCGCGGAGACGACGGGCTCGAAGATGCGCGAGAGCGCCTCGGGGGCAGGCCCCGGCCCGTGTCCTGGACCTCCACCACCACCTCGCCCTCCTCGCCCGTGTAGACGGCCACGCGCAGCACGTTGCGCGCGCTGTTCTCCACGTCCATGGCCTGCACGGCGTTGAGCAGCAGGTTGAGGAAGAGCTGGCTGAGCCGGGCCTCGTCCGCGTCCACGGGCGGCACCTCGTGGAAGTCGCGCTCCAGCCGCGCCCGGGCCACCAGCTCGCCGCGCACCAGCTTCAGCGCGTTGTCCAACACCGGCCGCACGTCCACGCGCGCCCGGTGCTCCGGCGGCTTGCGCGAGAGCGTGCGCAGGTCCTGCACGATGTGCTTGAGGCGCAGCGCGCCCTGCACCGTCTCGGACAGGGCCTCCAGCACGTCGTCCAGCGCCTGCCCCGCCTCGCCGCGCAGGCGGGGCAGCTGGCCGAGCCGCTCCAGCTCCTCGCGCGCGAAGGAGGTTGGCCAGCATGAAGGCCAGCGGGTTGTTCATCTCGTGCCCCACCGCCGCCGCCAGCGAGCCCAGCGCCGAGAGCCGATCCGCCTGGAGCAGCCGGGCCTCCATCTGCTTGCGCAGCGTCACGTCGCGCGCGAACAACCGCAGGCCGGGAGGATCGCTCAGCTGCAACACCGTGAGCTCCCAGTCGCGGCCGCGCAGTTGCACCGTGGGCATGGGCTCGCCCGCGGACGCGCCACGCCAGGCCCACTGCAGCGCGGCCTGGACGATCGGGTGCTGCGCCTCCTGCTCCAGCAGCTCCGGGAAGGCCGAGTACGTGGCCCCATTGGCGTAGCGCAGCTCGCCCTGCGAGCTGAGCTCCAGCAACGGCTCGGGGTGCAGCAGCGGAAAGGAGGCCGGCGGTAGAGGGATCCTCCAGGGCGCGCATCCCCGAGACGTCGCGCACCAGCAGGCCCAGGCACACCCCAGGCGCGCCCCGCTGGGGGGCGCAGGGGGTGATTTCCGCCACGTACCAGCGCGTCTCCCCCTCCACGTCCAGCTGGTAGTCCAACCGTCCGCCCAGGCCGCGCTCGCGCACCGTGCGGGCCAGGGACACCAGGGGCTCGCTCGCCTCCTGCCCCAGCAGCTCCGGCAGCGTGCGCCCATCCGCGCCGGTGAGCTCCCGGCCAAACGCCCGTCCCGTGGGAGACCACACCCGGTGGCAGCGCTCCTGCCCATCCAGCTCCGCCACGAGGTACTCGGCGCCGAGCATCGGCCGGCTGGAGGTGGGCGCGCGCTCCGCCTCGGAGGGCAGGACGAAGCCCTCCACCCGGAAGGGCCCCATCAACATCTCCAGGCCCGAGCCATCGACGTTCATCCGCGTGAGCACGGCGACGATCGCCTGGGCCTCCGCCTCGGACAGCCGCGGCATGAGGATGATGCCATCGGCCAGGGTGGGCTCGGTGTACAGGAAGGGAACGAGCCGCTCCTGCTCGTGGCCGACGAAGCCCGCCAGGGTGGCGCGGATGGCGTGCTCATTGGAATGGCTGGCGAACACGGACGTCACGTCCGCCTCTCCCTGGAGCACCGCCTGGAGCGCCCGGCGGTAGGTGCCCAGGAAGCGCTGCTCCTGGAAGAGCGAGTCCGGGGACAGGCCCCGCTGGAGAGAAAGCGCACGGGCAGCAGGTGCCCTCCCGTGGAGTGCGGAGCCACCCAGGCGGCGCGCTGGCCCCGGAGCGTCTCGAGCGTGAGCGGCGCGTCCGCGCGGCACACCAGGGCGGCGTGGTAGTGCCAGCTGCCCGAGCGCGCCGCGCGCACCACCGCCCGGGCCCGCGGCTCGTAGGCGTCACATTGCTCGGCCGTGGCCCACACCATGTCCACCTGTCCCCGCTGCAGCTCGGCCTCCAGCACCTCGTAGGAGGACGCCAGCTCCATCACCACGGGACATCCCAGTTGCTCGGACAAGGTCCGGCCGAAGAGCTCGACACGGACGTGCTCCCGCACCTCCCCGAGCGCGGGGTAGAGCAGGAAGCGGATGGGCCTGAGCGACGGCATCACGTTGTACGGTCCTCCTGAAGGCTCGCCGGTGGAGTCCACGGATACACCCTCCGAGGCCCTCCGGGGTGACCTTCCACGTCGCATCATACTATCATGAGGAATCTTCTCATTTTACACACTTATCTCGTTTATCTTGACTGGTAAATTTGTCAGTGGGGGCTTGGAATCCAGGGATTCACGCGGAAGTTGCGGGGGCCCCAATGAATGGGGATGCACCGCGTTACCCAGATGGGTTAGATTAGAGGCCTTGCGTCGGATCCCGTTCCTACAGTTCCTGCTGTGCGCCCTGCTGTCCCTCCAGCAGCCGTCCGTGCTCGTCCAGGCGGGGTTCTGGCAGCGGGGCACCCAGGGACTGGAGGTCGAGGATCCTCCCCGTCCGACACTGGCCGAGAAGGCGGAGCTGCCCGGACTGCGTTCGGGCTGCCAGCTGCGCTGGTCGGCCGGGGCGGCGAGACGGTGGAGGCTGGAGCCCCGGTATGAGTCCCGGTCCGAGAACCGGGTGGCCGCGGCGCCCCCGTCACACGAGACGCATACCGCCGTGGCACGTTGGCGTGCGGCGTTGATGCCGCCCCGCGTTCCACCGGACGACGAGCAACGCATCGGGGGGTAGGTGCCTCGGGCGCCCATCCCCTCGGTCCGACAGAAGCGTCTGCCTTTCGTCATCCAACTCCATGGGGCTCGTGGTCCCTGGGCATGCGGTTGCCCGGGCGCCATGGCGCCGCCGTGTCATCGAGCTCACTTTTTACGCCATGAGTGTGAATTTCTCTTCCCGGCCTTCTTCCCACCTTCCCCCCGCGCGTTCAGGCCTCGGCCTGCGTCAGCTGCTTCCCGAGTGGAAGGCCCTCTTCTCCTCCCGTGATCTCAAGGAAGACATCCTGGCCGCCTTGCAGGTGGCCAGCGTGGCCGTCCCCCTGTCACTGGCCATTGGTCTGGCCTCGGGTGTGTCCCCGGAAATCGCCCTGGTGACGGCCATCGTCGCGGGCTTCGTCGGTTCCTTGTTTGGCGGCACGCCCCTGCTGGTGACGGGCCCGACCGCCGCCATGGCGGTGCTCATCGCCTCGGCGGTGCAGCAGTACGGCCTGCAGGGCCTGCTCACCATTGGCCTGGTGGTGGGCGTGCTGCAGGTGCTCACCGGCCTGTTGGGGCTCGGCCGGGCCATCCGCCCGGTGCCCATGCCGGTGGTGTCGGGCTTCACCGCCGGCATCGGCGCCATCCTCCTCGTCTGGCAGCTCCCGCGCGCCCTGGGCCTGCCGCCTCCGGATCAGAACCACGTGTTCGACGTCCTGGCGCACCTGGGCCAGTTGATGCACCGTGCCCAGCCCGTCGCGCTCGCCCTCACCGCGCTCACGCTGGCCATCACCCTGAGCCTGCCCCGGGTGGCGCCCAAGCTGCCCTCGCCCCTCATCGCCGTCGCCGTCACCACCGCCCTCGTCCTGGGCCTGGGCCTGGAGGTGCCAACGCTCGGCGCGCTGCCCCACGCGCTGCCCCTGCCCGCCATGCCGGGCCTGTCCACGGCGAGCTGGGGCGAGCTGCTGAGCACCGCGCTCATCGTCTACGCCCTGTCGTCCCTGACGGCGGTGACGGCCGGCGGCGTGGTGGCCAAGCTGTCCCCGCGTCCCACGCATGATCCGGATCAGGATCTCGTGGGCTTGGGGCTGAGCAACATGGCCGTGTCCCTGCTCGGCGGCATCCCGGCGGCGGGTGCCTACGCGCGCGCCGCGCTCAACGCGAAGGCGGGGGACGCACCCGGCGCGCCACGCTGCTCCACGCGATCCTCGTGCTGGGAGCGGTGCTGCTGCTGGTGCCCGTGCTCGCCCACATCCCCATCGTGGCGCTCGTCGGCGTGCTGATGGCCCTGGCGGTGCGCATGCTGCGCCCGCGGGATCTGCTGGGGCTCTGGAAGGTGTCGCGCATGGAGGGGACGGTGTTCATCGTCACCTTCACGGCCGTCGTGCTCCTGGACTTCATCGTCGGCGTGCAGGCGGGCATCATCGTGGCGCTGGCCATCGCCGTCGTGCGTCTGGGCCGGGGTCAGGCGGGGCTCGTCCACACGAACTCGCCCGGGCCCAGCCGCTTCCTGCTCACCGGCCCCATCACCTTCCTGAGCGCCGCGAAGCTCGAGGCCCTGCGCAACGACGCCCGCTCGCTGGAGCCCGGGCGGGGCATCGTGTTCGACCTCTCGGACGTGACGGCCATGGACGTGTCGGGCGCGGAGCTGATGACGCAGCTGGTGCGTGAGTTGATCGAGGCCCAGCACCCGCTCGTCATCCAGGGCGCGCTGCCCGAGGTGCAGCAGCTGCTCCTGCGCCAGGCCAAAGGACTCGGGCTTCGAGGAACTCTTCGCCCTCACCGAGTCCGACGTGGTGGCCCGCCTCCAGGGCCTCCAGGGCGCGACGGAGCCCTCGCCGAGGGATCGCCCGGTGCACGGCGTGGAGCGCTTCCGCCGCGCGCGCCGCCCCCGCTATGGAGAGCTGTTCGGCCGGCTCGCCAAGGGCCAGACGCCCCACACGCTGCTCATCACCTGCGCCGACAGCCGCATCAGCCCGAGCCTCATCACCTCCACGGATCCCGGTGAGCTGTTCATCGTGCGCAACGTGGGCAACCTCGTGCCCCAGAACGACTCGCCCCTGTCCCCCGCGGTGACCAGCGCCATCGAGTACGGGCTGGAGGTGCTGGGCGTGTCGGACGTCATCGTCTGCGGCCACTCGGCCTGCGGCGCCATGAAGGCACTGCTGAGCAAGGACAAGCCCGAGGGGCTGCCCGGAGTGGTCAACTGGCTGGCCGAGGCCACGCCCGTGCTCGGCAAGCTGTCCCCCGATGCCAGCCCCGAGGACGCGGCCAAGGCCAACGCCCTGGTGCAGCTGGAAAACGCGCTCACCAACCCCGTGCTGCGCCGCAAGTACGACGCTGGCGAGGTGCGGCTGCACGCGTGGTTCTACGACGTGGGCCACTCGGAGGTGCTGGAGTTCGAGCCGAAGACGGGCGTGTGGGCCCCCCTCGGCACCCCAATGCTCGACAACTCGGCCCGCGCCGATGGCGACGGGAGCCGGCCCGCCCAGGGTGATGGCCGCGCCTCCCAGGAAGACGCGGCGGCGCCGGGCATGTAGCCCACGGTGGGAAGGAAGGGGGCCCCGGCCATCCGCGCCGGGCCCCCGCCCCCGCCCGCTAGAAGGCGCTGAAGGTGGTGATGGTGTAGGTGTCCTTGATGCCGGGCATCGTCTGGATGCGCTCGGTGACGAAGCGGCCGATGTCCTGGGCCTTGTCGAGGTGGAACTTGGCCAGGAGATCGTACCCGCCCGAGGTGGAGTAGACCTCCGCGGCCTCGTCGACCTGGTCGGCGATCATCGCCGCGGTCTTGTACGTCTGCCCCAGCTCACACTTGATCATGACGAAGATGGTGTGCACGGGCGCGCACCCTATCACGCCACGTCGGGAAGCGGTTCCGCCGCTCCCCTTGCTCCGGCCCAGGCTCGCGAGCCTCCGCATGGAGCTCTTGCCCACCACCACGTCCACCATCTTGCGCGCCCGCGTCCAGACGCTCTCCTGCACGTAGGGGATGCCGTGGCGCTCGCACAGCTCGCGCACCTTGGGCTGCACCCGCTGGTACTGGAGCATCGACAGATCCGGGAAGATGTGGTGCTCGATCTGATAGTTGAGCCACAGGTGGAGGTAGTCGTTGAGATCTCCCCCCGTGCGGTAGTTGGCGCTGCCCAGCACCTGCTGCAGGTAGCGCTCCCCCCGCCCCTCCGGCGCCGAGTCGAAGCGGTAGAGATCCTCGCCGGTGTGGTTGGGCCCCACGACGAGGAAGGTGTGCAGGTTGGTGAGCACCTCGGCCATGAGCGAGTTGCCCAGGGCGCTCAGGCCCGCCCAGGCTCCCAGGGGCAGGAAGAGCGCGGGCAGCACGACGAAGTTCCACGCGGCATAGGGCGCGTAGCCCGAGCGCAGCACCTCCAACCACTCCTCGCGCGTGAGCGGACCGTCCGGCCGGCGCTTGCGCCGCAGCGACGCGAGCGTCTCCGGGGCGTAGTAGCTCGCCCGCCAGGTGATGGCGAGCAGCGCGAGCTGCGTGTAGCGCAGCGCGAGCGGGATGTCCCCCCGGCGCAGGGAGCCCTCGGCGTTGCGCTCGAGCAGATCCGGATCCGCGTCCTCGCCGGTGTGCGAGTGGTGGAGCACGTTGTGCTCGAAGACCCAGGCCTCGGGCAGCATCCAGTCGAACCAGTCGACGAAGCGGCGCGCCCCCTTGGCGAAGCCCTTGCTGGTGCGCTCCACGGGGGCGCCCGGCACCCGGTCATAGCCGCGGTGGCCCACGTGGTGCATGAGCAGCCAGCGCGTGGAGCGGCCGAGGCTCAGCGCCACCGCGCTCAGGGGATTGGGCGCGAGCCAGCATGTGGCCAGCCCCACCGCGGTGGCCGTCCGGCCCCAGCGCTCGATGCGCCGCAGGTGGGAGAGATCCTCCTCGCCCACGTTGGCGTCGATCTCCGCGCGCAGCGCACGCACGTCACGCAGGAAGGCCTCGACGTCCACGGACGAGGGATCGAAGCCGGAAGCGGCGGGGGACGACATGCGCGAACCTCGATGACTCGGACGGGGGCAGGAGCGGGCCCCTGTCCGAGAGCATCGGGCCGCGCGGGACTCAGGTACTGGCTACGGGGGGAGACTGGGTCGCCATGATACTGAGATCAATGGCGATCACCGCCAACAATCCCACACACGGCAGGAGCAGGACGATGGTGCCGAAGGTGAGGAACAGGAACGAGCCGATGAAGCTTCCCAGGATGAAGGCCACGGCGAGGCCGAGCTGGAGCCGGGCCCGCTCGAATTGAGGGGCAACGGGCAGCTCGAACAGGCGAAGCATGAAGCCACGGGTCCCCTCCTTCCGGCCTCCGTCCAGCACCCACACCGCCATGCGCACGATCTGGATGCCCAGATCCGTGAGCACGCCGGTCAGGTGCGTGGGGCGCACCACCGCGCCGGAGACACGCGTGGTGAGTGCGTTCTGCAGGCCCATGCTGAAGGCCGGCCGTGCGTGAGCAGCGCCTCGTGGGTCTCCGGGCGGTGATGGCCCCAGAACGCCACGAAGCCGAGCGTGGTGATTTCCACGGCGAGCGCGGGAATGTACTGCCCCCGGGCGCGATGGCGCGACGTCTCCAGCAGCGCTTCCGAGGCGATGGCTCCCAGGATGAAGGCCATGACGAGCTGTCCGGCGCCGATGGCGTTGTCCAAACGTCCAGCGGCGAACGACTCACCGAACCAGGACACATTCCCCGTCATGTGACTGATGCGGACCCCAAAGGCGAAGAAACCGATGGCGTTGACTCCACCAGCGACTCCCGCCAGCAACAGGGCCAGCGTGAAATAACCAAAGCGTCCACGAGATTTGATTCCACTGAAAGGCATAGAACGAGCGGTCACCTGAGGGATGGAAACTGTGGGCGGTCCGGCCAACAATGGCCGGGCGCGTCAATATTCCCATAAGCTCAATTAACTTTCAAGGTTTCCGAACAATTCTAGTAATGCTCACTCTTCGTGAGTACGCCAGACTCCCACCCGTCCCATGGGAGTGTTTGCTCACGGGGGCGCGTCAGCTCATGGGGCGCTGGAGGGACTGAAGCAATTCCAGTGCCTCGGTGACGGCCTGCCAGACTTGCATCGCCTTGAGGCTCTCCTCTCCACTCTGCAATGTCCGCTTGGCAACGCGTTCCAGGGGCGCCAGGGCATTCTCCACCAGGGAGAGCTGCCGCCCCAAGTCCGGTGACAGAGATGTCACCGCCGCGCGGTGCAGGGCCTGTGCCGGTGGGGAGACCCCCGTGGGCACCGGGCGCTCCGCCATGGTTTTCACCGCCAGTGTCAGCTGTTCCATGACCGGGCCCAGGTCCACCGCGGGCGCGGGCGCCACCGAGCGTTCGGCGAGCGCGCGCAGGACCTTGGCCAGGTGTTGCAGATAGGGGGTGAGGTCCGTCCCCGGGGGCACCTGCACCACGGGCGCGGGAGACTCCTTGCGCGCCAGCTCCAGCATCGCCTCGCGCAGGGCCTCCAGCCGCGGCGCCATCTCCGCCACGGGGTGGGTGCCCTGGGAGCCCCGGGCGCCCTCGGCCGCGCGCACCACCGCGTCGCGCACCGAGCCGAGCTGCTCCTCGATGGCGCCGAGCTGACCCGTCACGCGCGCCACCGGATCATCCTCCTTGCCGCCCATGCGCTTGACGCGCGCGAAGCCCTGCTTGATCTCCTCCCAGCGCGCCGCCTGCTCCGGCGACAGCCGCCCGCGCAGCTCGCGCAGCTTGAGCAGGTTCTGCTCCGCCGCGGTGGTGAGCGTCTGCGACTCGCCCTGGTAGTGGTCGTCGATGAGCCGCTCCAGCTCCTCGTCCGTCATGGCGGCCACCACCTTCTCGGTGACCTTGCCCATGTTGCGGTAGGAGCCCTGCAACTTGAAGGGAGGCTCGGTGCGGAAGCGCTCGTCCTGCGCCGCCGAGGCGATGTACTGCAGGTTCACCTCGAGCATCACCTCCTGGACGCGGAAGAGCCGCTGGAAGATGGCGACGATCTCCTGCAACTCCGCGGCGGCATAGCCATAGGACAGCTCGCCCGTGGCAATGTCCTCGCCCCGGGCCATGCGGATGAGCTTGTGGATGTCCGCGGGCTCGCGCGTGGCGAGCGGCGCCAGGGCCGCGTTGGAGGTGAGCGCGTTCTCGATGTAGCTCAGCGCGAACAGGTCCTGCTTGCCATCGAGGATGTCACCCAGGTTGTAGGTGTCCGCGCGGTTGGCGAGCATGTCTGGGATGCGGAAGCGATCCCCCGTCTCCGTATAGGGATTGCCCGCCATCACCACGCAGAACTTCTTGCCGCGCAAGTCATAGGTGCGCGTCTGGCCATTCCACACGCCCTCCACGCGGCGCTGGCCGTCACACAGGGAGATGAACTTCTGGAGGAACTCGGGATCCGTGTGCTGGATGTCGTCGAGGTAGAGCATCACGTTGTTGCCCATCTCGAAGGACAGGTTGATGCGCTCCACCTCCTGGCGGGCCGTGGCATTGGGCGCCTCGGCGGGGTCCAACGACTTCACCGAGTGCCCGAGCGCCGGGCCATTCACCTTCACGAAGGTGAGCCCGAGGCGGCTGGCCACGTACTCCATCAACGTCGTCTTGCCGTAGCCCGGAGGCGACATGAGCAGGAGCATGCCCATGCGATCCGTGCGCTTGTTCTCCCCCGCCGCGCCGAGCTGCTTGGCGAGGTTGGCGCCGATGAGCGGCAGGTACACCTCGTCGATGAGCCGGTTGCGCACGAAGGAGCTGAGCACCTTGGGGGTGAACTCGTCCAGGCGCAGACGACGGCGCTCGCGCTCCAGCAGATCGCGCAGGAGCCCCCGGTAGGCGTGGTACGCCGGCACGCGCACCGGCGGAAGGCGCTCAGGCGGGCGAGGAACTCATCCAGCCGCAGCGCCAGCTTGCGCTCGTGCACGCGCGGGTGCTGGCCGAGCAGTCCCGTCACCTCGGCGGACGTGAGGGCCCCGGCCACCTCCCGGTCCAACTTGCGCTCGGTGAGCAGCAGCACCGCGGCCTCCACCGCCACGTGGGCCGCCGCGCCCGCCCCGCCCTCGCGCCGCGCGAGGTACGCATCCACCCAGGCGCGCACCACGCGCAGCCGCTCGGGGAGGCTCTTCTCCAGCCCGCGCAGGTCATCCTCGAACGCCGAGCGCGTGCCCGCGCGATCCAGGTGCGAGAGCAACGCGTCCTTGATGGCCACCGCCTCGCCACTGGTGGTGAAGCGGGGCCGCTCCCCTCCCAGCTCCTCCACGAGGTAGCGCCCGGCGAGCCGCGCCTCGGAGGGGCCGGGCGTCACGCCCACCGCCGTGAGGAAGGCGCCGATGCGCTCGCCGGCCTCGTCGCCGAGCACCAGCAGCTCCGCGCCCTCGCCAAAGGCCGTGCGCAGGCGGTGCAGGCTGCGCGCCCGGCGATGCAGGAGCGCCTTCTCCTCGTTCTCCCCGCCCAGGGCCCAGTACAGCGCGGCCCAGGCCCGCGGCGTGGGAGCGAAGCGCAACAGCCCCGCGCCCGTGTACATGGGCAGCAGCTTCTCGAGGATGGCCACCGCGTCCGCGTCGTGGATGCCCCGCTCGTAGCCCTCGTCGTACTTGTCCGCCGAGTACGCGCGCACCTTCTCCAGCACCCCGCCCGGCTCCAGCGCCGCCTGCCGCAGCGCCGCGAGGCTCACGCCTCCCCTGCCCTCCTCCGCGTCCAGCAACACCTGCGCGGCGAGGTACTCGGCGCGGTACACCTCGGGCGTCTCGGACACGAGGTGCTGCTCCCACAGCTCGCGGTACTTCGTCAGCTCGGGGTCCTCCAGCTTCTGGGCGTAGTCCGTGCCCGTCAGTTGCAGGTAGAGCGCGCCGTCACGCGGCACCAGCGTCAGGTCCAACGTCTGGGTATTGACGTTGAAGCGGTGCTTGCCGAACTTGATGACGGGAGCGCCCGAGCCCTCCTCGTACAAGTCATTGCGATCGCGCAGCGCGCGCAGGGCGTCCTGGCGCGCCGTCTTCACGCGGCTGAGCACCTCGTCCGCGCGCACGCTGTCCTGCAACTCCAGGAGCTGCTGGGCGAGCTGCCGCAGCTTGAGCACCATGGAGTCCGAGGCGAAGTAGGCGTTGAGCTCGTCCTCGGCCTTGAAGGACTTCGCCCGGCGGTTGACGCCGGTGAGGATGCGCTCGGCGGCGCCGAAGAGGTTCTGCGCGCGGCGCTGGCGCTCGTCCACCAGGGCCTGCTTCTTCTGCCCGAAGGCCTCCAGCAGCTCCTCGCGCTTCTGGGTGAGCTGGCCGAGGAACTCGTCGAACTCGCCGAAGCGCCCCTCCATCTCCTCGAGCTGCACGGTGAGGCGCGAGAGGCCCTCGTCGCACTTCTCCGGCGAGTCCGCCACGCCCAGCGCGCTCTCCACCGCCTGGCCGAGCAGCTTGAACTGGGCGCCGAACTCGGCCCGCTTCTCGCGACCCACCAGCTCCTTGCGCCGGGCGCCCAGGCCCGCGCGCACGCGGTTGAGGCGGCTGAACAGCTCGGAGATGCCCTCCAGGATGCGCGCGCGCGAGCGGATCTCCCACCTGGAGCCCGCCCACCGTCTCGCTGAGCACCTCCAGTCCCTTGCCCACCTGCTCGATGTCCTCGCCGAGCGGCGCCAGCTCCAGCGTGGTGCGCACGGGCTCCAGCCGGGCCAGCAGCTCATCCAGGCGGGTGGCGAGGGGCCGCAGCGCCTCGTCGCCCTGGAGGAACCCCACGGCATCGGCGCTGACCCGGTCCGTCTCGGAGATGACCTGCTGCTCGAGCGTCTCCAGCCGGGCCACGTCGATGTAGCGCACCTCCTTGAGGGTGATGAGGTGGCCGCGCTGCTTGCGCAGGTCCGACAGCGCCATCATGAAGCCCTCGGCGTTCTGCAACTCCTCGGGGCGCACGCGCAGCAGCATCTGCTCCTGGGCCGCGAGGCCTCGGCGATGGCGTCCTCGGCGCGCTTGCGCAGGGCGAGCACCTTCTCGAACTCGTCGATGATGAGCTCGGAGGTGCGGCGCAGGGATTCAATGCCTTCCTTGAGCCGCGTCTCCTCGTGGCCGAGCCAGTAGAAGGCATCGAGCATGCGCGAGGCGGCGGCGGCCGTGTCCTCGTAGGTGCGGCGCGAGGGCTTGTCCGAGCGGGCCATCCGCACGAGCGTCAGCGAGTCGGAGATGCCGCGCACGAGCTCCGCGTTGCCCACCTTGCCCAGGTAGCCGGGCGCGGGCGGCGTCTTCGCGGCGTGCTCGGCGGAGACGAAGGGCGTCTGCCACACCTGCATGGGGTGCACGCGCGTGGGCTCGTTGGTCGTCGCGCGGAAGACGACCATGCGCCCGTCCGCGAAGAGGCTGAAGCCGTGGCACTGCAGCGGGTTCTGCACCTCCTTGCGCACGAGGTTGTACGGGAAGAGCACGTAGGAGCCGTCGTCGCCGCGGAAGAAGACGTAGAGCACGTCCTCGCCGTTGGGCGAGCGGATGGCGCGCTTGAAGCGCAGGCCCTCGCCAATGCCCTCGAAGACCTTGTAGTCGCCCGTCTGGAGGTAGTAGCCGCCGGGGAAGACGATGCCCTGGTCCTCGGGGAGGCGCACGCACGCCCGGCCCACGGCGTCGATGCGCACCACGTGCTGGGTGCGGGTGTTGAAGACGAGGTAGCGGTGCTTCTGCTCGCGGAAGGGCAGCACGCGCAGGAGGATGAGGCCCCCCACCTTCGCGTAGGCGAACTCGGCGTCGTCCAGCGACTGGTCCGGATCGTCCACGGGCTCGCGGTAGATGCCCTGCCCGTCCGCGGTGTTGTTCTCCACCTTGACGGTCAGGTCGCCCTTCACCGTCTCCACGAACACCTGATCCAGGACGTTGACGTGGGGGTGCTGGCCGAACACGTAGTTGTCCCGCGTGGCCACCGTCCACTCGAAATCATGGGCCGCGGGGAAGACGTGATCGCGGTCACCCTGGTTGTCCAGGTAGGTGGCGTTGCCCTCCACGTCGAGCGAGAAGCGGAAGACCTTGATGTCGCGCTCGGACTGGCCCGTCTGGAAGATGGCCAGCAGGCGCGACTCGTTGCGGCGCAGTTGGATGAGCCGCGCGTCCTTGTAGTACTTGTAGAGTTCCCCGAAGTCCTTGACGAAGCGCGGATCCACCAGGAAGCCGCCGGCCTCGGTGGGGGGCACCTCGGAGAAGTCGAAGCCCTCGGCGGTCTTCTCGAACTTGTGCAGCGAGAAGACGTCCGCCACGGACGTGCCCTTCTTCAGGCCGATGAAGACGTTGTAGCCGAAGAGCAGGTACCTGCCGACGCCGACGATGTCGCGCGCCACGCAGTTGTTCTCCGTGCGCACGCGCTCGTTGCCGATGACGGTGAGCTCGGTGCCACCGAAGAGCTTCTTGCGCCGCTCGTTGAGATCCGAGGCCTGGGTGCCAAGCGCCTCCGCCTGGGTGAGCAGGCGCGCGCGGATGACCTCGTAGCTGCCGCCCTCCAGCGTGGCCTCGCCAGCGGGGGTGGGGCTTTGTGTTGCCATCGTCAGTTCACCGGGAAAAGCGGAGGAAGGGTGCGTCGAACCGCGGACGCCGCGCCCCGGGAACACCCGGAGCGCGGCGCCGGTCATGCGAGCAAAGGGCCGGCCTGTCTCTCAGCCCTGGGTCCGCTCGGGAGCGGAGGCCCGGGCGGCGGGCTCGGACTCGACGAGCGACTTGAGGTTGGAGGCGGCGGCGGCCGCGGGCGCGGGGGCCATGCGGTGCAGCAGCGCGGCCATGGCCGTGTTCTGCGCGTCGCTGGTGAGGCCCGGCTTGGAGAGGATGTCCTTCAAGTCGGCGGACAGGTCCTTCTGGCCGTTGAGGTAGCCGGCGAAGGCCTGCTTGAGCGTCTCGCTCTGATCGAGCGCGCCGTCCACGGACTGGCCCACGGAGATGGCCTTGATGAAGCGCTCGAAGAACTGACCGTCGCCACCGACGATGTTGATCTTCGCGTGGCCCATCGTCTCGGCGAGCACCTTCGCCTGGTGCTCGGCGATGTCCTTGCGCACGTGGATGGAGGCGAGCTCCACGTCGCGCTCCTTCTGCAGGCGCAGGCGGAACTCCTCGTGCTCGCGCGTGGCGCCCTGGAGCAGCTTCATGGACTCGGCCTTCTCGGCGAGGCCGCGCGCCTCGGCGAGCAGCTTCTCCTCGATGGCCTTCGCCTCGGCGAGCAGCTTCTCGCGGGTGGCGATGGCCTCGGCCTCGCCGCGCTTCTGGATGGCGTGGGCCTCGGCCTCGCCGATGCTCGCGCGCGCCAGTCCCTTCTCCTTCTCACCCGCCGCCTCGGCGACGAGCTTCTCGCGGGCGATGTTGGCCTCGGCCGGCCCTGCTTCTCGATGACGGATGCCTGCACCGGCCCTGCTTCTCGGTGACGGCGGTCTCCGCCTCCTTCACGCGCACCGCGGCCGGCCCTGCTTCTCCTGGGCGAGCGCGTCCGCCTCCTTCACGCGCGCGGCGGCGAGTCCCAGCGCGGCCTCCTCGGCCTGGATGCCCTCGGACAGACGGATCTTCGCCTTGGCCGTCATGTCGGAGCCTGCAGCTCGGCCTCGGCCAGGGTGAGCTTCTCCTTGGCGGTGAACTTGGACACCTCGTTGCTGGCCTCGGCGGCCTTGATGTCCTTGACGAGCTTCTCCTGGGCCTGGGCCTCGGCGGTGATGAGCAGCGCGTCCTTGCGGCGCGTGGCCTCGGCCTTCACGCGCAGATCCTTGATGCGCTCCTCCTCCTCGGCGACCGTCTTCTCCACGGCGATGCGCGCGCGCACCACGTCGGCGATGGCCTTCTTCTCCGCCTCGAGCTGCTTCTCCTTGCCGATGCGCGACAGCTCCACCTCGCGCTCGCGGTTGATGGCCTCCAGGGCGCGGTCCTTCTCCACGCGCTCGGCCTCCACGCCCACCACGCGCTCGCGGTTCTTCTGGGCCACTTCCACCTGGCGCTGCTTGTTCTGATCGTTGATCTGGACTTCTTCCTCGGCCTTGATGCGCGCGAGCTGCTGCTTGGCGTACTCCTCGCTCTTCACGCGCTCGGCCTCGGCCGTCTCGCGCGCCTGGATGGACTCGATCTCGCGCTTCTGCTTGGCGGCGGCCTCGGTGCGCTGGCGCTCCAGGGCGAAGATGGCCTCGTCGGCCTCCACGTTGCGCTTGGTGATGGCCATGCGCTCGCTCTGGCGGAACTCGTTGGTGTGGACGTTCTGGACGCTGGTCAGCTCGGTGATCTTCCGGATGCCCTGGGCGTCGAGGATGTTGTGCTTGTCGAGCATGTCCACGGGCGTCTGCTCGAGGAAGTCGATGGCGCAGTCCTCGAGCATGTAGCCGCTCAAGTCCCGGCCGATGACGTGGACGACCTGATCCTTGATGGCCTCGCGGTGCGTGTAGAGCTCCTCGAAGTCGAAGCTCTTGCCCACCGTCTTGAGGGCCTCGGAGAACTTGGCCTCGAAGAGGTGCTCGAGCGTCTGCTCGTCACTGGCGCGCGCGCAGCCGATGGACTGGGCCACCTTGAGCACGTCCTCGCGCGTCTTGTTCACCCGGACGAAGAAGGTGACCTTGATGTCCGCGCGGATGTTGTCCTTGCAGATGAGGCCCTCCTTGCCCCGGCGGTCGATCTCCACCGTCTTCAGGGAGATGTCCATCACCTCGGCCCGGTTGATGATGGGCCACACGATGGAACCGGTGAAGGTGACGACGGGCTCGCCCTTGAAGGGGTTGATGATGAGCGCGCGGCCCTGGTCCACCTGCCGGTAGAACCTGGAGACGACGAACGCGGAGCAGAAGAGGAAGAAGAGTCCTCCCGCGATTCCGGAGGCGACGATTGGCAGTTCCATGTCGGTGCTTTTCCCGAACGAAGTAGACCGGGGGTACTTGTGGAAGACGCGGCCGGTTCCCCCTGAAACGACTCCGGCGCGGTACGAAGAAAGAAGAAGAAAGAAACAGGCGGACCTACCGGGTGCGGACCTTGTCCCGGGCCATGGCCGAGGCGGTGAGCGGATCCTTCAAGTGCTCGATCTCCTGGGGCAGCAGCCAGTCCACGGGCTCCACCTCGTAGGCATCCCGGGCGGCGTCGTAGGCGAGGATGAGCGCCTTCTCCCCGCGCTTGAGCTCATTGGCCTTGTCACACACGATGTTGAGGATCAGGCCGGCCCCGCCGTCCTCGACGGTGGCGTGACCGAAGCGGCCATCCACCCGGCCACTGGCGACGATGCACACCCGGCCCATCAGCTCGGCGCGGCGCGGGGCCTGCTGCACGGCGAAGAGCGGACGCAGGGGCCGCACGGCGAGGCCCGCGAGCACCGCCCCCACCCCGAGGCACAGCGTGGCCGGCCCCCCGTGACGAGCACCCCCGGAAGCGCGCCGAGCAGCGCCTGGAGCGGACGGCCCACGGCCAGCGACAGCAGCCAGGAGAGGAAGACGACGAAGCTCACCGACACCGTGGTCGGCACGCCTCCGAACCCGAGCACATCCAGGAAGGAGCCATGGGCGTGGCCCTCGAGGGCCGCCTTGGCTCCGCCCTCGATCGCTCCCTTGGCCCCACCCTCGAGGGCACCACCCATGTCCCCCCCATCCAACACGTCGATGCCCACGGCGCCCACGATGACGGTCAGCCAGTAGCCGACCACCACGCCCAGGGGGATGGTGAACAGGACGGTGGGGAAGGCCAGGATGGCGGCCAGGAAGTCGGTCATCACATCCAGCGAGAAAGAGGTGGCGGGAGTTTATTCCAGGACAAAGGTTCCACGAACACCCCCCAGTCGATTTTCCGCCTGCCCGCCCGCCTTCCGAGGGAGAGAGGGATGCATTGACGCGACGCTCTCGGCTGCGCAGCCATAAAGGAGGCCGCGTGCACGGCACGTGACCGGGGAGCCGTGACGCGGACATGACGCACATCGAGCGATTGCAGCAGGTGGGGATCCACCGGATGGGCAGTCCCCAGCGGGGGTTCCACTACCGGACGGCGGACGGCAAGCGGGTGCCCGCGAGGGAAGTCGAGCGCATTGAGGCGCTGAAGCTGCCTCCGGCCTGGAAGGACGTGCTCATCAGCCCCTCCAGGACGGCGCGGCTGCAGGCCATGGGCAAGGACAGCGCGGGCCGGTGGCAGTACCGCTACCACGAGTCCTTCACCCGGCGGCAGGAGGCGCGCAAGTTCGAGCGCATCGTGGACTTCGCCCGAGCGCTGCCCAAGCTGCGGCGGCGGGTGTCACAGGATTTGCGCAAGCGGGGACTGGGGAGGATCGGGTGATGGCGTGCCTGTTGCGGATATTGGGCACGTGCTTCATCCGGCCCGGCAGCCAGCAGTACGCCGAGGAGAACCAGAGCTATGGCCGGCCACGCTGCGCGCCCGGCACGTGAAGCTCAAGGGCGACACGGTCATCTTCGACTTCCCGGGCAAGAGCGGCCAGCACCAGCACCGCGAGCTGAAGGATCGGCAGGTGGCGCGCGTGGTGCGCGAGTGCATGAAGGTGCCGGGGAGGGATCTCTTCAAGTTCGTGCTGGACGACGGCCTGGTGGTGGACGTGCGGCGGCGCCACATCAACGAGTACATCCGCGAGGTGATGGGCGAGCGCTACAGCGCGAAGGACTTCCGCACCTGGGCGGGCACGCTCATCTGTGCCTGCGCGCTGGCGCGGGCCAAGGAGCGGGTGGCCCGGGAGGCGGGCGCACGGGGAGTGAAGAAGTCCATGGTGGCGGCGGTGAAGGAGGCCGCCGAGCACCTGGGCAATACCCCGGCGGTGGCCCGCGCCTCGTACATCTACCCCTCGGTGCTGGCGATGTTCGAGAAGGGACACGTGGTGGAGCGCTACTTCGAGTCGGTGGAGGAGCTGGCCCAACAGGAGAAGCCCGGGCTGCACGGGGCGGAAAAAGCGCTCCTGGAGATGTTGGGGGGCTGCCAGCGGCCGCCGTGTAGACTGGCTCCATGGACGACACTCTCTCGGTGCTCGATGTGGAGCAGATCTCGCGCTTGCGCGAGCTGGGACAGGAAGACGCGGGTGAGATGTTGCGGGGGATGTTCGAACGCTACCTCGAGAGCATTCCGCCCCAGCTCACGCGCATGCGCGAGGCGATCGCCGCGGGCAACACGGCGGCGCTGGCGAGCGAGGCGCATGGGCTGGCGGGCAGCAGCGCCGTGTACGCCCTGCCCCGGCTGCGGCACTGCTGTCTGGCGTTGGAGACGCACGCCCGGGAGCAGCGGCTGGACGATGCCGGCCCCCTGCTGGACGCGGTGCAGCGGGCCTTCGAGGAAGCCGCTCCGCTCGTCATGGCCGAGCTGTCCGCCCGCTGAGGGGCCGTTCACGGCGGCAGGTCCCGTGCGTCAGGCTTTCCGGCCCACCATTTTCTTGTGGCGGGCCAAGGCCAGAGGGCATTTCATCGCGCCCCCCTGGTGCCAGGGATTGAATCCATGAAGGCTCGGAGCCCACGATGACCCTGAAGCTCTACGCGCACCCGTTCTCGTCGTACTGCCAGAAGGTCTTGATCGCGCTCTACGAGAACGCCCTCCCCTTCGAGCTGCGCATGCTCGACGACCCCGAGGCGATGGCCGAGCTCGGCGCTCTGGCCGCTCAAGCGCTTCCCCGTGCTGGTGGACGAGGGCCGCACGGTGGTGGAGTCGAGCATCATCATCGAGCACCTGCAGCTGTACCATCCGGGGCCGGTCCGGCTGATTCCCGAGGACGCGCGCGAGGCACTGGAGGTGCGGACGATGGACCGCTTCTTCGACAACTACGTGTCGACGCCGCAGGGGAGGATCGTCTTCAACCAGATCCGGCCCGAGGCGGATCGCGACCCCTACGGGGTGAAGGAGGCGCGGGAGATGCTCGAGGCGGCGTATGGCTGGCTCGACGGAGTGATGGCGAAGCGCGAATGGGCGGCGGGCTCGCGCTTCAGCCTCGCGGACTGCTCCGCCGCGCCCGCCCTGTTCTACGCGGACTGGACGCATGCGATCGACGCGCGGTTCGCGAACGTCCGGGCGTATCGCCAGCGGCTGCTGGCGCGGCCGTCCTACGCGCGCGCCGTGGATGAAGCGCGGCCCTATCGCCCCATCTTTCCGCTCGGCGCGCCGGATCGCGACTGAGGGCCTCGGGCGGAGCCGCGGAAGCTAGGCCCGCTTCGGAGCTTTCTGGGTGGGTTGCCGTGCCGTCTTCAAGGCCAGGTTCGTCTGCCTCACCTTGATGAGCAGTGAGAGGAGCGTCTCGGCTTCTTGATTCGTCAGATCCGCCATCGAGTCATTGAGGTTGTCGCGGGCGATCACCAGTGCCCTTGGTCGCCACGAGGCGCCCTTTCTTCGTCAGCTTGAGCGTGTAGGCCCTGCGGTCCCACACGTCGCGCTCCCTCGTGACGAAGCCGAGCGCCTCCAGCTTGTCGAGCAGACGCGTCATCGCACCGGAGTCATAGTCGATCTTGGAACAGAGGATGGACGCGGACGCGGGCTCGGGCTCGGTGTCGCACTGCAGAATCGCCACCAGCACACGCCACTGCGCGAAGCTCACCGAGAGCGCATCCTTGAGCCGCGCGTCCAGGTCATCGTTGATGAGCTTGGCGAGCTCGTTGAGCAGATAGCCAACGCTTCGATCGATGCTGTAGTTCTTCTCGTTGTAGTACGGCATCAGGTTCCTCTCTGGTGGCGGCTCACTCGAGCTGAAGTCCGCAGTCGCCGCACGCGCCCTCGACGAGCGGGGCGGCCGTGCCGCACGCGGGGCACGGCGGCTCGCCGTCCTCCGGGAGCTCCCGGGGGCCTGACCCTCGGGAACCAATCCTCGCGCTGGAGGCTGTCCAGCCAACGTTGCTGGAGCAGGCCGGCGACCCGGGGCACGTCCTCGGTACGCACGAGCACCTGGAACTTCGGGGAACAGCTCGGCTTGCTACACGCCTCGCGGTGGACGAGAGCCGGCACGCCCTCGGCCGGGCAGGCGTCCACCAGCCTCCGGGCATCCGCGAGCTGCATCTCCGCGCACGGCACTACTTCCGCGTCCGCCAGGGCCTTCTCTGCTTGGTGAGGAGTCATCGGCCGCAGTGAAGCGCAGCCGGAAGCACCCGTCCATGCTCTCCCACCTGTCCATCCCGGATGCGACAGCAGCGTCCGCCATGCCGGTGAGCAGGCATGCTTTCAGCCACCTCGGGCCCCACGGGAGAAGTCTCCGGGCCGAGTGGACTCGCGGAGTCAGGTTCCCCGACAGCACGGCGGAGAAGGAACCTCACAGTTGGCGTCCCCGGGAGCCGTGCCGACATTGGGTTCCAGGAACGCCTCACGCGACTCACACGGGACGGGAACGAGCCATGGACGCCATCGCACTGTTGACTCAGCAGCACCGCGAGGTCGAGGAACTCTTCGAGAAGTTCGAGAAGGCCGGTGAGGGCAAGGAGGAGTTGCTGAGGGAGCTGTTCGTGCGCATCGCGGACAACCTCGCGGCGCACGCCACCATCGAGGAGAAGCTCTTCTATCCCAGCGTCTACGTCGGGCCCACGGCGGACCAGCTCCAGGAGGCGGTGGAGGAGCACCTGTCGGCCAAGCGCGTCATCGCGGATCTGCTCGACATGGAGCCCTCCGACGCGCAGTTCAAGGCGAAGGTGAAGGTGCTCAAGGATCTGGTCGAGCATCACGTCGAGGAGGAGGAGAAGGAGCTCTTCAAGAACGTGAAGAAACTGCTGACCAAGGAGGAGCTGATCGTCATGGGCGAGCAGCTCGAGATCATGTTCTCCGAGCTCATCCAGACCGAGCCGCGCATGCAGGTCCCCCGCGAGATCGACGAGGCGGCTCCGCTGCCCTGAGACGCCGGGGCCGTCGACACACCGGGGCGACTCTCCTGGAGTCCGCCCCGGAGGACGACATGAATCGTGACGGCCCCCGTTCATCGCGGAAAGCGTAGGACGAAGGCCTCGAGGAACACGGAGGAGGTGTCCAGGTCGGCCGACGGCTCGCGGATGAATCCGCGGCGCTGGTACATGCGCGCCACGCCCTGCGCGCCCCGGCGCACATGCAGGCAGATGGCTGAAGCTTGCCGTGGGCGGGGTCGGCGGCCTGACGGAAGGCTTCTCCGCCTTCGGGCCGGAGCGGCAGCTCGATGACGCCACGCTCGCCCACCACGGTTCCCTCGAATGAGGCGCTGCTCTCCGCTCGCGCGCCGACTTGTCCCAATCAAATGATGTGGACCATGCTCCGCTCCCATGCCGGCCACGACCAGGAGAGGGCGCAAGCCGCCACCGAGCCATGAGCGCACGAGCCGAGCCCTTCAAGGGCTGCGCCCGTGGGCAGTGGCGCTGGTACTGGCCTTGGCCGCATGCGCAACGGACGATGGAATGCGGTGGGAGCAGGAGCCCGCCAGAGCGGTGGCGGAGGAGTTCTGCGAGTCGGTGGCCGGGCCCGCGCGGGTGGTGCTCGAGGCGGAAGGCCGACAGGTGGTGCTCCCCGCCCTGCACCGGCGCGCGCCCGTGCATTTCTCCCAGGCTGAGTTCGAGCACGCCATGCGGTTGCTGGTGGCGCAACTCCCCGGCCCGCCCCAGCCCCTCTTCCACCGGCCGGGCAAGACTCCGAGGCTCTCTGCGGCCTGGCGAGCCTCGCGCTCCTCGCAGCTCGCCTGGTCGAGTTCGTGCTCCCATCACGAGGCCCCTTCGCACTGCGGGACTGTCCGAGAGCCTGAACTGCACCTGGATGAGGAGGAGCGGGCGGACATGGCGCTCATGTTCGCGTTCGAGAGCCTCTGGCCCGGTGTTCAGTCAGTAGTAGAGGCGTCGGTAGACCCGGAACAATTGAAGATTGCTGTCTACACCTCGCTCTCCATCTACCTCGGCTTGCTGCTACTGCCCGAGCCAACCTCCAAGCTGATCGCGTTGGGCATGACGGTGACCATTTTCGGACGCAACCGTGCAGGCCAGACGGTGACGAACGGGCGGGAGACCGTCCGCTTCGACAAGCACGGCTTCGCCGAGTTCGAGACGAAGTTCGAGACGCTCATTGATGACGTCCACATCGGGAGCAGCAGCCACAGGATGCATTTCAAGGCAGCCAATCAACGACTGCATGAGGCGGTCACGGATACTCCCCGTCTGGCAGAAGAGCTGAAGCTCTCTCCAGGAGAGATTGAAGCGTTGCCGACAAGCACTACTGCTCCAAGTGGCTATACATGGCATCACCACCAGGACGTGGGCAGAATGCAGCTCATTACGGATGGCGCACACCAACTCGCGAAACCGCACACCGGAGGAATGTCCATCTGGGGAGGCGGATACCAATAGATTTTCGGATGGAGGAGTTCAAATGAGTGTTCACTGGAGACCGCACGTCCTGAAAGCGCCAGGTTCCGTCAGTCCACATGAACTGGAGCGGCTCGAGTCTACATGGGGAGTCAAACTTCCCGATGACTACAAGCGGGTTGTATCCATGTATCAGGGCATGGCCCCCGAGCCGAATGGGTTCAGGGTTGGAAGAGGCGACAATGCATTGGGTGTTCTACTGACAGTCTCCGAACACGAGGGAGGGAGAGCTACTCCATCCTCAATTCATACGAAGTCATTCGCTCCCATGTCTCATCGGGCATCTTCCCCTTCGCCAGAACCCCTGGTGGAGAGGATCTGTGTTTTGACTACCGAGGCTCGCCTGAACAGCCTCGTATCGTCCTCGTCTCCACCGAGGGCTCCGTCCACCCCGTCGCCAACAGCTTCCAAGAGTTCATGGACGGGTTGTACGACGACTGAAACCCTACTGGAGGCGGCGGGAAGCGAACCCGTGAATCAGGCAATGGAAAACCCTAAACAGGACGCGCCGAAAAGGTGTCCGAAAAGGTGTCAGACGATTCGTAGGGACAGCCGCACGGACTCTGCACCCCCCTCATTCCTTCACGGCCCGCTTCTCCGCAACCACGTCCTCGCTGCGCAGCAGCAGCGCGGCCTCGGCCTTCGGCAGGATGCGCAACTGGAACCGCCGCTGGTACCCATCATCGCGGGAGAAGGAACCCCGGTCCGTCACCAGCAGGAGCGCCGTGGGCACCACATAGCGTGCCGAGTTGTTGCCGTAGTAGTGCACCGCCACCGGTACGTGCCTCGTGCGGCCTTGCGCGCCTGGTAGAGCTCGGGCCCCAGTCCATCCGTGGTGTCCCAGAAGAGCTCGCCACCCAGCCGCGTCTTCATCCGCCGGTAGGAGCACCGCTCTCCGTCCGGTTCCACCACCCACAGGTCGATGTCCGTCCCATCCGAGTTCCAGTGCAGGGTGAGCTGGTAGTCGATGGGCCTGGGCTCCGCGAGCGTCGCCAGCTCGCGCCGCCGGACTTCCAGGGCCTCCACCTCCGCCCCCGAGAGCCGGGCCTGTTTCACCAGCGCCAGCAGCATCCGCCCATAGTGGTACGCCGCGACCCTCCGGGTCTCCGCCTCGTGCCGGGCCCAGCCTCGTGCCAGGACGATCTCCCAGTCGCGCGCGGCCTCCGCGGGCCGCCCCGCCGCGTCGAGGGCCAGGGCTTCCTCCAGGTAGGCCTGCGGCTCGAAGGGGCGGTTGAGCCGCACGTGCTCGAAGAGCTCCGTGGCGGCCGTGTACTGCCCGAGCGCCAGCAGCCCGTAGCCCACCAGCCGTAGGGCCTCGGGATCCTTCGGCCGCAGCTCCACGGGGGACGAGAGCGCCCGCACCGCGCCCCAGGTGTCTCCCGCGAAGGCCCGCGTGCGCGCCACCTCCTCGTACACCATGACGTCGTCCTTGTTGGCCCGCCGCGCCCGCCGGTACTCCAGCTCCGCCTGGAGCCGCTCCTCGCCTCCCGCGTAGGGCTCGTCCCGCAGGGGCTGGGCCTTCAGCCGCGAGCCGAGCTCCGCCTGCTTCGCCCCCAGCACCCGGAGCACCGCGCGGCCCGAGTCCGGCACGTCCCGCAGAGACAGCCCCTCCAGCTCCTCGCGCGCCTGGTCCTGCTCGCGCCGCCGCAGCGCCTCCAGCTCGGAGAGGTCCACCTGCTCGTCACGCACCGCATAGCGCACGTAGTCCTCCTCGGACTCCAGCACCAGCATGGAGGCGCGCGCGTTGGCCAGCCGGTAGTGCTGACTGAGCGCCACCACCATCCGGTCCACCCGGGGATCCTCCAGGGCCACCAGCCGGGCCACCCAGCCCTCCGCCCAGGCCCTCGGCGCGAAGGCACTGTCCCGGTCGCGCGGCAGCGGCACCCGCATCGTCCGCTCCTCGCCGCCCGAGCGCACCACCACCGCGAGCTCCGCCGCGCCCTCCTCCACGAGCCGCCCGGCCACGAGCAGCTCCTGCCCTGGGAAGACGAGGTGCGGCCGGCCCGCCACCACCGGGTCCTTCACCGGCGAGCCCCGCACCTCCACCCGCTCCAGCACCGCCGAGGCCGCCCGGTGCGCCCGAGCCGCCGCCGGCACCTCCGAGCCGGAGAGCACGTTCACCACCCGCCCGCCCCCCGCCCGGGCCAGCGCGTCGAAGAGGTCCGTGTTCACCGCCGACTCGCCGAAGCGGTAGCTCATCCACCGCAGCGTCTCCGAGGAGGGGTGGTGCGAGACGAGCGCGTCCACCTGCCCCCGTCCCCAGGTGACATGGCCATCCGAGAGCAGGAAGGCCGTCACCCGCCCGCCACCCCCTGCCGGCTTCAGCCAGTCGCGGCCCGCCCGGTCCAGCTCGCCCAACATCCCATCCACATGCGAGGCGCCCTCGAGGAAGACGCGCTCCAGCTCGCCGAACGTCTCCCGGCGGGCCTCGGGCGTGTTGCGCCGGAAGCCCGGGCCGTGCAGCCAGCGCGGGCGCACGTCGAAGAGGAGCACCGCGTACTCGGTGAGGCTCGTGTCCCGCTCCAGCAGCGCGCGCAGCAGGGCGCCTTGCAGGGCCCACGCGTTGCCGTCCTCGGCCGACAGGGAGGTGTCCACCACCAGCACCGCCCTTCCGGTGGTCGCGCCTCCCCCTCCCACAATGAAGTCCGAGGGCATCCGCACCCGAGCGAAGAAGGCCTGGCCGGGGAGCCCCGCGGGATCCGAGCCCACCAGCACGTCCGCGTCCTGGCGCAACGGCGCGAGGGCCACCCGCAGCGCTCCGTCCCCCGTCAATCGCGGCCAGTCCCACACCCGCCAGGGCCCGAGGTCCCTCGGCTTGCCCGCTGCGGGCAGCACCGTCATCGCCCGCGCGTACCTCGGGTCCACGTGGACGCGCGCCGACACCTGGAGCGTCCGGCCCGCCTCGGGGGGCAGGGGCCACGTGTAGCGCAGGTTCTGGCCATCGAAGAGCAACGTCTGCTCGTAGGCGAGCACCACGCGCTTGAGGGACTTCGGCGGCAGGGGAAAGACGCGAGCGCTGAAGGTGGAAGCCCCCGCCCACTCGAGCAGCGCCGGGTCCACGTTGCGCCGCACGACGTCCTCGTACACCTCGCGAGCACGCTTGTGCTCGACGACGCGGGCCTCCTGAGGTTGGCCCCACGAGCGCGCCGCGTCCCGGGGGCTCGGCGGGGCCGCGGCCACCAGCTCCTCCGCCCGGCCCGAGTCCCCCAGGGGCGGCAACAGCTCCGGAGACTGGAAGAGCGAGGGCGAGTCCACCGCCACCGCGCCCGAGTACAGCGCGAAGCCCGCCACCGTCGCCCCGCCCGGCAGCGGGTAATAGAAGGTGCCCTCCAGCGCGCGGGGGCTGTCGTTCTCGAAGAGGTAGTCCACCACCGTGCGCGCGCGGGCCCCCTGGATGTACGTCACCACGCGCACCGCTCGGGCCGTGAGGGGCTGGTAGCGGCCCCGCTCGTCGAGCACCAGCACCTTGGCCATGCGCGGCGCGGACTCCACCGTGGGCAACACCGGCCGGGGCCCCTGGGGGCCGCCGGGCTTCTTCGGTGTGGAGGGGGCGTCCTGCTTCGCCTCCTCGGCTTCCCACTCGGAGACAGGGGCGCGCATCAACGGCGCTTCCGCGGGGGCTCCTTCTTCCGCCATCGCTCCACCCAGCACGCCCCCCACCACCCCTCCGATGACGCCCCCCACCACCCCGCCCTCGCGGTCTCCCTGGCGTCTCTCGTCTCGCTCATTCCACCGCTTCACCATCGCCTCGGGAATGGGCTTCGGGTCGGCGACGGCGTCACGCAGCGCCGCGAGGTCCACCTTCCCCGTATCGGCGACCCCCGGAGCGGTGGTGGGCGCGATGAGGCCCGCGTCGGCGAAGGAGGCGGGGACGTTCGCGGGCACCGGGAGCGGGGCCACGTCGGCCGTGAGGGGCTCGGGCTCCGCGAGGGGCTCGGGTCGCGGAACGGGCGCGGGTGCATCGGACACGCGAGCGGGTGGGGCCACATCCTCGGGCGGGGACGGAGCCGAGGCGCCACGCATGCAGCCCACGGACGCGAGTGTCGCCCACAGCAGAGAGGAACGGAGAGCGCGCGGAAGGGACATGGGAGGGAAAGCCAATCACTTCCCGCCCCGCCCGGGTGTCATGGTTGAGTCATGGTTCTCGTGGGCAATCGCCATCGACCCCCTGGAGCCCCATGGCACGCGGGTGCGGTTGACCTGGGAACGGTAGAGTCCTGCTTCCAACGCCACCGACGGCCGCTCACTCGCGAATGAAGGAAGCTGTTGCCCATGCATCTGAACGAATACACGGAGTACGACGGACTGGGACTGGCGGAGCTCGTGCGCCGCAAGGAAGTCACGCCCGGTGAGCTCGTCCGGACAGCGCTCGCGGCCATCGAGCGCGTGAACCCGAGAATCAACGCCGTCATCGGTACGCTGGAAGAAGAGGCGCGGGCCACTCTGGAGCAAGGCGTGCCGGAAGGACCCTTCACCGGGGTGCCCTTCCTCATCAAGGATGCCGTCCTCCACGCGGCCAACATCGCCTGCGAGATGGGGAGCCGGCTGGCCGTGGGCGCGGTCATGCCGCACGACTCCGAGCTGATGGCCCGCTACCGCGAGGCGGGCCTCGTCCCCGTTGGGAGGACCAACACGCCCGAGATGGCCTTCAACGTCACCACCGAGCCGCTCCTCCGGGGCCCACCCGCAACCCGTGGAATCCAGAGCACAGCGTGGGGGGGTTCGAGCGGGGGCGCGGCGGCGGCCGTCCTGGCGGGCATCGTGCCGCTCGCGCATGCCAATGATGGTGGCGGCTCCATCCGCATCCCGGCCTCGTTCTGCGGCTTGTTCGGCCTCAAGCCGACGCGGGGCCGCACCTCTATCGGGCCCGACGCGGCGGACGGGTTGAACGGGCTCGGAATCGAGCACGTCATCTCCCGCTCGGTGCGCGACAGCGCGGCCATGCTGGACGCCACGCTGGGCCCGGATGTGGGCGAGCCGTACCAGATCCAGGCCCCCGAGCGGCCCTATCTGTCGGAGCTGGAGCGCGCACCGGGCACCCTCCGCATCGCCTTCTCCCGGACGCTCGGGACCGACGTGCCCGTCAGCCCCGAGTGCATCGCCGCGGTGGAGGACGCGGCGATGCTCTGCCTGGAGCTGGGGCACGAGGTCGTCGAGCTCTCCCCAGTACGATCCCGCGAAGCTCCACGAGGCCAATGTGGCGATCTGGAGCTCCAACCTCGCGGTCTGGGTGGAGGGGCTGGCCGCCGCGACGGGACGCTCGCCGGAGGAGACCCTGGAGGCGACCGTGTGGGCGACGGCGCGGCACGGCCGGACCCTGAAGGCGATCGAGCTGCAACGCGCGCTGCTGGAGTTGAACCAGATCTCGCGCTCGGTGGGTCGCTTCTTCACCCGCCATGACGTGCTGCTGACCCCGACGGTGGCCGTGCCCCCTTCAAGCTGGGCGTGATGGACGCGAACGCCCGGATGACAGCCGAGGAGTGGGTGAAGCGGATCTTCACGGCGTGCCCGTTCACCGCGCTGTTCAACGCCACCGGCCAGCCGGCCATGTCGGTGCCGCTGTACTGGAGCGCGGGCCTGCCGATCGGGGTCCAGTTCGCCGGCCGTTGGGGTAATGAGGCCACGCTGTTCCGCCTGGCGGCGCAGCTCGAACGCGCCCGCCCATGGGCCAGTCGCCGGCCGTTGATCCACGCCGCCACGTAATGCCTTTTTCGGCTCCGCCCTCGCGGAGGGGAGGCCGTGATCGCCGCTACCGCGCGAGCGCGATGTCCTGTCTCACCTGCACCACGTTCGCCAGCTTCTCACCCGACCCGCTGGCGCCGTCGCTCAACGTGGCGTTGTCCGTGATGTAGAGAGAAGCGATCTTCGACCGGTCGAACAGCATGCAGCAGGTCGACCCGCCGAACGCGAAGTGGCCGATCTCCTCTCCTCGCCGCACCGAGTCACCTTCCTGGACCGTCGCCGGCACGAGGACACCTCCGT
Organism: Cystobacter fuscus; assembly: GCA_049060065.1. Lineage (GTDB taxonomy): Bacteria > Myxococcota > Myxococcia > Myxococcales > Myxococcaceae > Cystobacter > Cystobacter fuscus_B. The sequence goes on along the minus strand of JBMEQP010000002.1, from coordinate 3,599,628 downwards.
CAGCCCCACGAAGATCATGGCGATCTTCCCGATGGCCGGATTTTCGGGCTCGATGTAGACGATCGTCCGGGTGTTGACGTGGCTCAAGAAGGGGAACGATGCCGCGTAATCCTGTTTCGGGGACGGCTGCGCGAAGAAGTATCCCGGGACCGTCCGCACCTTCTTGATCTTGCCCGTCACGGGCGAGTGCCACCGATGGTAGTTGAAGGGCATCAGGACGATTTGCACCGCCAGCCCGTCGACGAAGGACTGCAGCAGGGGGCTGTCGGCGTCCTCGGCGAGAAGGTCCGCGAGGTAGTACTGCTCACCTTTGATCTCGAATGCGGCCTCGCGCTGCACCTGCTTGGAGATCATCCAGACCTGCCCGTCCACCGGGCTGATCACCACCTTCCCCGAGGATCGGGCGCCAGGGGGCGGCTGGCGTCGAAGTCCTTGAATTGGCGAATGAAGAACTCGTTCCAAGACTTGAATCCGCCGTGCGGCTGGGCGGGGTCGTAGACGTACTCGTTCAGGCTCAGGTACTGGCTGGCTTCCGCGCTGAGCCAGTTCCCGTAGGAGTCGTTCAGGTAGGCGAGAGAGGCGGGCGTCTCCAGGTTGGTGTGATACGCCTTCAGGATCTCGGCGAAATAGGGCCGGACCGCCTCGTTGGTGAAGAAAGCCCAGCCGTAGCTGTTCTCCATGAAGGGCTGCAGGACCGTGTAGAACGGCAGTGCGGCCATGAAGTTCGAATCGTACCTCGGAAGGCTGTCGAGCGCGTTGTCGAGCTGTTGGAAGAAATCCGCCGGCGTCTTGATGTTGAGCGGGTTCTTCTGGTTGGCCTCGTCCAGCATGCTCCCGATGTAGATGCGGAGGAACTCGTTCTCCGGGCGTTTCACGTAATCGGCCAGCGCCTGCACGGAGGGAGCGAGCCCTTCGTGACGCTTGCGCGGGCGCTCCGCGAATAGCCGGTTCGACTCCGCGGCCCTCAACGCCGACTGCGCGGGCGATACCTTGGAGAGGAGTTCGAAGTAAGAGACTCGTTTCATGGAAAAGCACCTTTCATGAAAAGGGATGGGGATGGGTGTCTGTGTCTGGATTGAAGCCGGGTGACCGCCCGTGCCGCTTTGGCACTGTGTCACGTTTCACTCGGAGAGAAAATCCACCCTGCCGGCTTCACGATGGGTGTAGCGTCCCGTGAGGGGGCCCGCTGGGGGCAGGCGTGTGCCAACGACGTTGCCGGGCCCCTCCTGAATGGCAGCACCGTGCGCGATGGGCCATACTTCGCCGCCTGCCCGAGAGCCCATGCGTCCCCGGTCGTCCCTCCTCCCCCTCCTGCTCGCACTGGCGGCTTCCCTGCACCCCTGTGACGCCGCGGCCACGTCCCTCGACCACTACGCCTACACCCAGCACCGGTGAACGACGGCGCGCCCGCCGACATCTGGACGCTGGAGCAGGCCCCCACGGGATACCTCTGGCTCGGCACCGGCATGGGCCTCTATCGATTCGATGGGGTCCGCTTCGACCGCTATCCGCTGCGCGAGGGGCAGCGACTGCCCTCCTCCAACATCAACGCGCTGAAGGTGCTGCCCAACGGCGACATCTGGCTGGGTTTCTTCGCCGGAGGCGCGGCGCGACTGCGTGACGGCCGCGCCACCGTCTTCGGCCCCCACGAGGGGATGCCGCCGGGCCGCGTGCTGAGGTTCGCCGCCACCCCGGACGGTGTGCTCTGGGCCGCCGCCGCGAGCGGCCCGCCGTGTACGAGGCGGGGCAATGGCATGCCGTGGGCCGGGACTGGGGCTACGACGGCGGTGCCGCGGAATATGTCTACGTCGATCGGCGCGGCGTGCTCTGGGTCTGCACGCCACGCCGGCTGGTCTTCCTCCGTCCGGGGGAGCGACGGTTCCATGACACGGGAGAGACGATCTCCCGAGATGCCGTGCTCGCGGAGGACCCCGATGGCCGGCTGTGGGTGAGCGAGGAGCTCAAGGAACGCGGCCCCTGCCGGATCATGCCCGGTCCGTCCCGCCGGGCACCGCCCCCGCGTCTTCAGCGGCGCCGCCGACGTCCGACGCCTCTTCGTCATCTTCCACGGCGGGCGCGCCTGCCTTCGCACGGGCCAAGCAGATGCTGTTCGCCCGCGACGGCAGCCTCTGGCTCACCGTCTGGGGAGCCGGCATCTGGCGACTGCCCTCCCCGGCCAGCATTCCGACCGGGCGCGGTCTGCGCCCCTCGGACCCGCTGGAGAAGTTCGAGCAGCCCGATGGACTGGCCTCTCCGGTGGTGGTGCCGGTGCTCGAGGACACCGAGGGCACCGTGTGGGTGGGCACGAACGCCGGGCTGGCGGGCTTCCAGACGAAGCGCTTGCAGGACATCCCCGAGCTGGCGTCAATGTCTCAAGGGGGCTTCACGCTCGCGGTACTGGATACCCGGGTGGTGGCGGGCAATCGGCAGACCACGCTGGTGCTGGACCCTCCCGCTCCCCCTCGCGCCTACGACGGTCCGACGCCGAACCGCACGGCCATCTACGCCGCCGATGGCGCGCTGTGGTGGTTCGCCGGACGGGAGGTGTTCCGGCACGCGGGCGACACGCCGCGCAAGTTCGAGCTCCCCGCCGACACCGTTGATTCGCATGTGGTGGCCTTCATCCCCAACGGTGAGGACGGCATGTGGCTGTCCATCGTCGGCCGTGGGATCTTCGTCGCCACACCCGAGGGCATCCACCCCGAGAAGCGCTTCGGCTACAGCCCCGCCCCCAACGCCATGGCGCTCGGTCCCGGCAACGAGGTCTGGCTGGCGTTCGAGGATGAAGTGGTCCGGTGGTCCGGCGGCCACTCGACCCGATACGGCGCGGGCGAGGGGCTGGCGATCGGCCGCGCCACCACGATCCACGCGACCGACAAGAACCTGTTGGTCGCTGGCGAAGGCGGGGTCGCGCGGTTCGACGGCCAGCGCTTCGCGACGATTCAGGAAAGCCGGGACACCGCCTTTGGTTTCATCACCGGCATCGTCGAGTCGCTGGACGGGGATCTGTGGATGAACGGCGGGCGGGGCGTGGTGCAGGTGAAGGCGGGCGACATCGAAAGCATGTTCTCGCGGCCCGGTGGTGCGCTGAACTACCGCCTGCTCGACTGGCGCGACGGACTGCCCGGCATCGCCATGCAGGCGGGCCCGGTCCCCACGGCGGTGCGGGATCAACGCGGTCGGTTGTGGTTCGCCACCAACCGCGGCATCGCGTGGTTGGAGCCCACCGGGTTGCTCAGGAACGAGCGCCCCCTCGGACCGAGATCCAAAGCGTGCGGGCCGGCGACCGGACCTATCTCGCCGGGGACGAGCTGCATCTGCCAGAAGGGACCCACAGCGTGACGCTGCGCTACACCGCGGTCACGCTCGCGGCGGCGGACCGGGCCCGCTTCCGCTATCGGCTGGAGGGCGTGGACGGCGAGTGGCACGACGGCGGCTCGCTGCGCGAGGCGACCTACGCCCATCTCACCCACGGCCGCTATCGCTTCCGCGTGATCTCCTCCAACGGTGACGACGTGTGGGACGAAACCGGCGCCACGCTGGACTTCACCATCGAGCCCACCCTGGTGCAGACCAAGGCGTTCGCCGTGGCCTGCGTGGTCGCGCTGTTGGCCCTCGTCTGGGTCGCGTACCGGATGAGGGCCCGCGCCATCGAGAACCAGGTCCAGTTGCGACTGGAGGAGCGCCACCGCGAACGGGAGCGGATTGCCCGGGAACTGCACGACACGCTGCTCCAGGGCGTGCAGGGACTGGTGCTTCAGTTCGACAGCGTGGCGGGCGCATCGTCGACCCTGAACTCAATGAAAGCATGGAGCGCGCGATCGTGAAGGCCGAGGTCCTGATCACCGCCGCGCGCGACCGGGTCTCTGATCTGCGCGCGACCGACGGGCCGCTGGGCACGGCGCTCGATTGCGCGGCGCGAGAAGTGGCGGACGGAAAGCTGCTCGTCCACGTCTCCGTCACCGGCGACGAAAGGCCCCTGCGCGCCGCCGCCCGCGACGAGCTGCTCATGCTCGCCCGGGAGGCGGTGGCCAACGCGGTACGCCACGCGAAGGCCCGCTCCATCGCCGTGTCCCTGACCTATGACGAGCACCGTTTGAGCCTGCACGTGAAGGATGACGGCATGGGTCTGGACCCCAGCTATGCCAACCACCACGGCAAGCCGGGTCGCTACGGCATCAAGGGCATGTTCGAGCGCGCCAGACGCCTGGGTGGAGCGCTGCGGATATTCAGTGCGCCGGAGGGTGGCACGGAGGTGGAAGTGCGGATCCACGCGGCATCCGCCTACGCGGACACTTCCTCCGGCCTCTCCTCGGATCTATGGCACCGGTGGATGAAATGGCTCAAGGCCGCCAGACCCGAATGATCCCCGCGCTCGGCGATCGCACCCCCGGAGAATAGGAGGGATGGACGGCCTGTTGCCGCCTTGAGCGGTGACGGACTGGAGAGGAGGAGGGACCCGGTGCTGAACGAAACCAAGACAACAGCTTCGCAAGACGTGGGCCGCTGGATTCTGGGCACATTCATGACAGGGGCTGGCACGGGCCACCTCACCTTCGAGCGGGCACCTTTTCAAGCGCAAGTGCCCGACTGGGTGCCGATGGAGAAGGACACCGTGGTCCTGCTCTCGGGGTGGTCGAGATCGGACTCGGGCTGGCCTTGCTTCTCAATACACGGCACAAGGTCCCCATGGGACTGGGCCTGGCGGCATTCTACGCGCTGATCTTTCCCGGCAACCTGCACCAGTACGCCGGCGCATTTCCGCATTCGGTCTCGATACGGATACCAAGCGGTTTGTCCGGCTGTTCTTCCAGCCCGTGTTGATGGGTTGGGCGCTGTGGTCCACCGGTGCCTGGAAGGCGTTGCGGCAAAGGTAATCAGGCCACTCCCGAGGCGGCAGCGAGCAAGCAGGTCAGCACTTGCTGGCCGGCAGGCAGCGCCGCCTCGGATTTCCGCCCGGCCCTCGCGGGCGCTCACGCCGCCTTGCTGTGCTCGCGAGGCGTGGTGCGGGCCCGCAGGGTGCGGCGCCGTCCCTTGCGCAACACCTCCAGGCGGACCTCCGGCCCGGTGGCGAGCGCCAGCAGGCGCTGGACGTCATCCACGTTCGTGACGGGCCACGCGTCGATGCCCAGCAGCAGATCCTCCGCCTCGAGCCCCGCGTCGGCCGCGGGCGTGCCCGGGCCCACCTTCATGATGCGCACCGCGCGAAGCTGCCCCGCCTCCTGGGCGCTCGGGGCCGGCAGGGTGATGGCCGTGGCGGCGATGCCGAGGAAGCGCCGGTCCACCTTGCCTCGTTGGATGAGCAGGCTGGCCACCCAGGCCGCCGTGGCGGCGCTCACCGCGAAGCCGATTCCCTGCGCGTACGGCAGCACCAGCGTGTTGAGGCCCACCACCTGTCCGTGCATGTTGAGCAGCGGCCCTCCCGAGTTGCCCGGGTTGATGGCCGCGTCCGTCTGCAACAGGCCCTCGAGTATCACTCCGTCCGGCAACGGCAGGGTGCGGTTGATGGCGCTCACCACGCCCATCGACACCGACTGCTCCAGGCGGAAGGGGTTGCCGATGGCCACCACCAGTTGCCCCACGCGCACGTCGTGGGGCTCCGCCAGCGGCAACGTGGGGAACTTCGCGCCTGCCTCGGCGCGCACCACCGCCGGTCCGTGGGGGCGTCCGCTCCCACGAGCTCGGCGCGCACCTCGCTGCCGTCGTGCAGCTCCAGCGTGAGCCGGCCCTGGCTGCGCACCACGTGCCGGTTGGTGAGGACGTAGCCGTCCGGTGTCAGGAAGAGGCCCGTGCCGTGCCCCCGCGCGTGCTGCACCGCCACCACCGCCGGCATCGCCTTGGCGACGAGCGACTCGAGCTCGTCGGAGAACTGTTGGAGGAACTTCATGGCGTCACTCTCCCTTCACGAACGCTTGCCAAGCGAGACGGGCACTTCGCGCACCTCGCCCGCGCGCAGGACCCTCGCCTGGACCTGGGTGCCCACCTTCTCGTCGCCGAGGTAGCCGAGCAGCTCCTCGATGCTCCGCAACGGCTGGCCTCCGAGGCTCACCAGCACGTCCCCCATCATCAGCCCGGCCTCGTCGGCGGGGCCCCCGGGCTCGACGGTGAGGAAGATGAGCCCGTGCTCTCCGCCCGCGCGCTCCCAGAGGCCCTGGGGCAGTCGCACGGGGTGCGCTCCCACGCCGAGGTAGCCCCGGCGGATGCCGCCGTACTGCCTCAACGCCTGGGCGACCCGGCCGAGCGTCTCTCCGGGGATGACGACCGCCGCCGTGCGCGACAGGGCCGCCGTCGGCATGCCGAGGAAGCGCCCCCGGGTGTCCACCAGCGCCCCCCCGGAGAAGCCGAGCGGCAGGTCCGCGTCCGTCTCCAGGTAGCGGTCGATGCGGCCTCCCGCGGAGGTGCGCCAGCTCTCGCCGAACGCGCTGACGATGCCCAGCGTCGCGCGCGCGGTGCGGCCAGGACGGCCCAGGGCGAGCACCAGGTGCCCCACCTTGAGGCCCTCGAGCGGCACGGGCACGAGCGGCGTGAGTCCGGAGGCGTCCGCCTTGAGCAGGGCGAGATCCGTGGAGGGATCCTTCCCGACGAGCTCGGCCGGGACGGTGCGGCCATCGGCGAGGCCCACGGTGAGGGAGCCCTCCTGCTCGATGGCCTGGTGGGTGGTGAGGATGTGTCCCTCCGCGTCCCAGACGATGCCGGTGGCACCGGGGCGGCGACGGGCCTCGACCCGGACGAGGCCGGGGGCGATGCGCTCGACGAGGGAGGCGAGGGACTCGGAGAAGGCGCTGAGATCGGCGGACATGGCGGGATTTCCTTTCGCTCGAAAGCTAAGGCCTCGCCCGCGCGGCACATCGGCGAGACGGAGGGCCTCGACCTGCCCGAATGGGGAGTCCCCCTCCCCTTCCGGTCAGATCGTCACGAGCCCCAGGCGCGCCGCCCGGACGACGGCCTCCGTTCGCCGCTGCACGCCCAGCTTGGCGAGCACCGCGTTCACATGGAACTTCGCGGTGTGCTCGCTGATGTCGAGCCGTTCGGCGATGGCCTTGTTGGACAGGCCCTCGGCGAGCAGCGTGAGCACCTCGCGCTCCCGGGAGTCAGGCCCTCGGGCGTCGAGGTGGGCGCCGAGGCGCGCGGTGTGGCGCGCAGCGCGGCGAGGGCCGGGTCGAACACGGTGAGTCCTCGCGCCACGGCTCGCAGCGCGGCGAGCAGCGGGGCGGGAGCCACGTCCCGGAAGAGCAACCCCGGGCCCCCGCGGAGAGCGCGCCTTCTCCCGCGCTCTCATCGGGCACGAGCGCGAGCACGGGCGCCCCCAGGTCCGGCGCATCGAGCTGCCCGCCGGACCCGGTCGGGTGCAGGCCCACGTCCCACAGCACGACATCGGCCGCGGCCTGGGGACTCGAGGACTCCACCTCCACCCGGGTACCGGACGCCGTGACCACGACGTCGCTCCCCTGCTCCGAGACGGCCCGGGAGAGCGCACCCCGAGCGAGCGGGTCCTCGGCGACCAGGGTGAGACGGACAGGTGTGGCGTCGGAGTCCCGCACGGTTCTCCTGCCTAACGGGCACCCGTGCGCTTCGCCCGGCCTGCTCCACGGCGGCGGTTCCAGTTGCCTGGTGGACAAAGCGGTGACACGAGACATCTATGAAAATCCCTCTAAATGGGGATACCGGGGCGAGCGCCTATCGGCTAGCTTGGTTCGAGTTCCTGGTCGTGACGCGGGGCATGCCCCGACCGCGACAGGAATGCGGCCATTTGGTCCCCCTCACATCCCCCGAGTTCAATGAAGATCAAAAATATTGGAATGACTGTCGGCATCGCCCTCCTCTCGCATTCCCTGGTGGCGCAGGCCGGAGAACCCTTCCACAACACGGGCACCGTCTCTGGCTGGAACTCCATCAACAGGGAGCACAAGGGAACCGTCAACGAGGTGACGAATGTCACCTATTCGGGCCCGACCGCCATCAAGGTGACGCAGATCTACGATCCCTCGTACAGCGGCCGCTACCATTCGGAGGTCGTGAAGAACAACGTGTATCGTCGCGGCGATACCGGCTTCTACGGCTTCGCGTTCCGCCTGCAGCAGGACTGGCAGTTCCAACCCCAGTCGTACAACATCGCCCAGTTCATCGCGGATTTCTCCAATACCGGCTGCGATGACTACATGCCGTCCAGCATGATCTGGCTCTCGGGCAATCAACTCTTCACGCGCGTCAAGCAGGGCTCGGTCTGCTCGCAGAAGACCGTCACGTTCGGCAATCTCGCCACCGTCACCGCCGGGGAGTGGCACAAGATCGTCATCCAGGCGAAGTGGGCGAGCGACGGCACGGGTTTCTACAAGCTCTGGTTCGATGGCCAGAAGGTCCTCGAGCAGTACAATCTGAGCACCACCGTGTCCGACGATCGGTACTTCCAGTTCCGCGTCGGCCTCTACGCGAACGGCTGGCACGACAACGGGTACATGCAGGGCAGCCAGGGGACGCGCAGCATCTGGTTCGACGAGATCGGCGCGGGCACGACCTTCGCCGACGCCGACCCCGATCAGTGAGGAGGGGCTGTCCCGGGTGGCCGCCGCGCCGGAGGTTCGCGCTGGACGTCTTCGCCCAGGTCCAGCGCGGCGCCAGGGAGTGATGGCCGCGCCGAGCACTCTTGGAGCTGGCGATGCCATGTGCCAGTGTCCAGGGCCATGAGCATTGCCAGCACACCCGAGCCGCCCTACGTGGCGGTCATCTTCACACGCAATTCTCGCAGCGCCGGCGCGTGGAGGCATGCCCCAACGGCCGCGGGCTGCGCTCGAGGTGCTCGGGCCGGGTATGCGGGTGCTGGGCCCTCACGGCGCTCACCCCAAGGACGGGCTTGTTCCGTGAGCGAGCATCGGCTTCCACCTGCTCCACCAGTCCCCGCACCGCACGCTGCCTCTCCTCCTCCCCCATCCCTTTCCAACACGGCAGGGGCGCCACCTCCAACTCCACGGGCTCGGCCCATTGCTCCGCGAAGCGTCCCCGTGCTCCCTCCATGTCCTCGCTCCCCCTCTGGTTCCAGCGTCTTGTCCAGTTGAACCACTGGAACACTCGCCGCGCCGGCCCCAGCAATTGCGGCAGACTCGTGAGTCCCGGCCATTCGGCGCTCCGCTCCACCAGCCCCTCCTTCACCCCATGGGCCAGCACGTAGCGCAGCCGGCCCACCAGTGCCGTGTCGTCCAGCACCGGCTCCGCCGAGTAGCGCCTCTCCCAGAAGCCTCCGCTCCAGTCCACCAGCCTCCCCACCTTCCTGGACAGATTGGAGCGCAGATACTGCATGAAGGAGGCGAGCGCGGCTCCCCGCGCCCACACCAGCAGGTGGAAATGGTTGGACGCGAAGGTGAAGGCATGCAGCCGGATGGTGCCAGCGCTGTGCTGGACGGCTCGCGCCAGCACGCCTCCCACCACCTCATTCACCTCCGCGCTGGGACGCAGCAACAGCCGCCCCTGGAAGCATCTGGAGGTGACGAAATAGAGCCCCTCCTCCTGGAACATCCTCAACGGCCAGCCCATCCCCATCCCCCCGCGAGCACTCCGCCGGGACGGATGCACCCCGTAGGCCAACTCCAAGTCCTCAGAAAGACGTGAAGAGCGGGAGGTGACCCGTCTACGCCGAGCCTTGTTCTCGCTCGAGTCCCTCGTTTCGAGTCCTTTGACACCATCTCCGCGAGTCCTTTGACACCATCTCGGACACCATCTCCGAGCCCGGCTGAGTCAGAACGGCGTGAGGCTCTTCAGGTCGATGCGCTCGCCCGTGCGCGGATGGACGAATGTCAGCGCCTCGGCGTGGAGCATCAGCCGTGTGTCTTCACCGGCTCCGTACAGGGTGTCTCCGACGATGGGAGCACCGAGCCCGAGCGGATGAGCGACGTGGAGTCGAAGCTGGTGGGGATGCCGGGTGCAAGGAAGGAGTGAGACCCGGGTTCGTGTACCGGTTCGCCGCGTGACGCGCCACCCGGTCACCGCGCGCTTGCCGTGGGCGGGGTCGACGACCGGCGGAATGCCTCTCCGCCTTCGGGCCGGAGCGGCAGCTCGATGACGCCACTCTCGCCCACCACGGTTCCTTCGAGCCAGGCGACATGTTGGAGGTCCGCCTCACGGCGCGCGAAGAGCCGGTGGAGCGCCGCCTGGACCTCCAGGTCCTTCGCCACGAGCAACAGCCCAGAGACTTCCGGGTCGAGCGCGTGCACGACGTGCGGCTTCGGCGCATCCGAGGAGCTCCGCTGGAGCCTGACGAGCACCGAGTCGCGCAGCGGGGCATGGCGGCTGGGAAGCGAAGGAAGTCCGGTGGGCTTGTCAACGACGACGAGCCACCGGTCCTCGAACACGACGCGTGGTTCCTCCCGTGGCGCGCGGGCCAGAGGAGGCTCCACGGGCAGCCCTTCGAGCATGTACGGTAGCACCCTCCCGCACTTGCTCCGACAGGCCGGGTAGTACCCACCCGCGTGCCGCTCTCCCGTGAGTGGCGGCGCGCCCCACCAGAACTCCGCGAGCGCCAGGGGCCTCAGCCGGTGCTGGTAGGCCCAGGCGAACAGCTTGGGCGCGGCGCAATCTCCGGCTCCTCCGGGTGCTGGCTCGGGGGCGAACAGCGATGCCAGGGACTGGCGCTCTCCGCGCGCATTCGGAAGGACATACGTGCCGGTGAGCTGCCGCCACAGCCGCCGTGAGAGCTCCGCACGCTGGTGGCCGACGTTGGCCCGGCGCTCATCGGATACGAGCAGTCCAGCATGCAGCAGCTTCAACTCGAGCAGCTCGGCCTGGCCCGCGAGCCAGAACGTGTCGAGCGCACCCGGGTCGAACAAGGGCGGCGCGAAGCCCGGGACGTGCCAGCGTCCTCCGAGCATGCCGGAGAACCCACGGAGGTAGCCGATGCGGCCGTCCTCCGTCGCGACCACCAGCACCCCGAACATCTTGCCGCCGCCCGGCACATCCAGCACCCGAGGGTCGAACCCCGCCAGCAGGTCGCCGCGACGCAGGTCCTCCTGGAGCGCCACGGCGGCGTGCTGCGCCAGGGGATGGGGAGGGCCGGACTCGAACGGGCTCGCCAGCCGTGTCGGCACCTCGTCCGAAGTCGGACACGGCTCGAAGTACGTCACAACCTCCTGTGGGGGTGGCTGGATCACGGTGCATCTCTCTACCCCCTCGGAAGGTGTCTCGGAAGGTGTCAAGGAACTCGTTTCGGCGCCGCGTCCCTTCCGAGTCGTCTGACACCTTCTCCGGCGCCGCGTCCCTTCCGAGTCGTCTGACACCTTCTCCGAGCGTCCCTTCCGAGTCGTCTGACACCTTCTCCGGGCACCTTCTCCGAGTCGTCTGACACCCTCTCCGAGGGAGTCGTCTGACACCTTCTCCGAGCTCCTTATCGGTCGAGAAAACGGCTCCTTTTGGGAGCCTCGACCCCATGGACGACGGAATCCGCCCGAAATCATCGGTCACCCCGTCGACTTGTCAGGCCCGATACACGGGCAGGCGAAGGCTGGTCGCCCGGAAGGAGCTCTGTAAAGCTCGCGGGATGGGGATCACGATGAACAGGTATCCGCCGAGAGGACTCCTGGCCGCATTCCTCTTGTGCACGAGCAGCGCCGCGAACGCCGAGAGCCCTGCCCGGGCCTTCGTCCGGCTCGACGAGGCAACCACCGGGCGTGTCGAGCGAGCCGTGGAGTTGCGGATACAGCGCTCCGCGGATGGCGAGCAGGGCTACTCCGTGAAGCTCTCCGGCAAGTGGCGGGACGGAGCTTGTCGGAGCGCGGATTCTTCCGGACTGAGCGCGCTGCTCGTCGACTTCGACTTCGATGGCCACGCCGATCTGTGGGTGACGGGCTTCACCGATGGCCAGGGACGTGTCCGCTGCTCGGACGTCTGGTTGTACAAGCCCCCGCTGAAGCGCTACGAGCGGCACTCCGAGCTGTCGAGCCTCCAGAATCTGGAGATCGACCCAGGCGCGAGGCAACTGGAGGGCGGCATGTGGAACTGCGGTTGCGCCGGAATGTGCTTCTTCCATGAGACCTACGGGTGGAGCGCGGGCGCACTCTCGAAGCTGTCGCGCCGGGGGCAGGACTGTGAGTCCGAGGGCATCGTGTATCGCGAGTCCTCGGTGGACTCCGGAGCCATGAAGCTCACCCGTGAAGTCAAGGGCGAGCCGAGCTCCGAGGAATACGACCGCCGCCAAAAGGGCTCCCTGAAGTTCCTCGATTGGGGGAGCGTCAAGCAGGTCCGCCAGTGGGACCCGCCACCACGAAGCCCTCAGAGCCGGAACACGTCCGCGAGCACGCCGTCCGGCCCGTAGTGGCGCTGCGGCGAGGGCGTGTCGTAGACGACGAGCACGGAGTCGTTCGGCGCGAACCAGGAGAACACAGCCACGCCCTCGGCGTTGTCATCCGTGCTCCCGTTCTTCAGGTCGAAGAGCGGCTCCAGCACCCCTTCTCCTGAGCGTGGAGGGTGTCTCCCGAGAGCAGCAGGCCCTTGTGCAGCCGGAACAGCCGGATGGGGCCCTCCACCGGCATGGTGGGCCCCGCGAGGATGAGCAGATCCTCCCCATGGCGGCACAGCTCGCGGATGCCCAGACCATCCAGGTCCAGGAAGTGTTTCTGGTAGGCGCCGCCCTTCCTCGTCCGCCGGGGCGCGAGCAGGCCCTTGCCCACCTCCTCCACCTCCATTTGCAGCAGGACGGCGTAGCCTCGCAGCACGGGGCCTCGGAGCCCGAGGAAGACCTGGTCCCCGTGGACGGCGAGCCCCTCGATGTCCAGCCCATTGTCCTTGCTGGGGATGGCGAGGGCTCCATCCGGATCGTCCGGCGAGGCTGGCACGAGGAAGGGCCCCAGGTGGGCGTCCTGGCGCAGCAGCTCCACCAGCACGTTCACCCCCGAGTCCTGTCGGCCCTCCGCGCGCATGAGCTTCGCCGGGCGGGCCGAGCCCGATGCCTTCTCCGGCAGCGGCACCCGGGCGAGCAGGAAGCGCCAGGGCTCGTGCTCCACGGTGGCCAGTCGCTCCAGGTCCTTCACCATCGCCTTGCCCTTGGGTTTCTTCCGCTTCGCGCTGTGCGAGCCCACGAACCACAGCTGCCCGTAACGGCTCACGGCAGCGGCGATAGCTCGATGTTGTCGAAGTTCGTGTCCCAGCCGTTCGACGTCGCCAGGGTGACGGACGAGCAGGTGCCCTGCCAGTTCGTCACGACGTGGGTCACCTCCCCCGGCGTCAGGGTGAAGGTGCGCGTGGGCTGGTTGAAGCAGCTCAGGGTGAGCGTCGCGCCCGCGTCCCAGGTGAAGGCGTCGAGGCCGACGACCGTCCGCTCCCCGTAGATGTAGAGCTCCCCCTGGTTCACCCCCCCGCCGTTGAAGGAGATGCTCTTCGTGGTGAACCCGCCCCAGGGCGGCGCGATGTACCACTCGTTGGACACGAAATCGAAGGGGCCGTGGATGCCGGTGATGACCTCGTTCTCACCGTCGAAGGTATCGAAAGTGACCAGGTTCGACGCGGGACCCATGGGGATCGTCAGGGTGCTGGTGTTGTTGCCCGGAACGTTGTCCGTCTCGGACGCCGCGACGGTCGCCTGGAACTGGAACGTCTCGGAGAGCAAGGGAACCAGCGTCATGCGAACGACGGCGCTCTGCCCGGCGGGCAGGCTCGTGATGTCGCAGTGCATGTTGTCCTCGGTGTAGTAGCCGCACGTGCCCACCGACGCCTTCGGGATGAAGGCGAAGGGCGCGAGCCCGGCGGGAACGGGAACGTCGAGCGTGAGGTTGGTGGCCGCCCTCGTGCCGTGGTTCGTCACCGTGATGTCATAGTCGAGTCTTTCGCCCCGGACGCCCGTTCCGGCGGGGAAGGAATGCCGCACGGACACGTCGACCGGGGAGGCATCCCCCGTGGCCGGCACGAAGACGACGTCCACCCAGAAGTTGGTGTTCATCCACGCCTCCGAGGGGAAGCCGCTGCCATGGAGGTGGCGCACCCCGTTGCCGCCCGCCGCGACGGCGGACGGTGCATGCAGGGGCGGCACGTCCACGCCCGCGCTGCTGAAGTAGTTGTTGGTGATGGCATAGTAGCCCCCGGTCGCGAAGTACGACACGACATAGGTCGTGTTCGCCGCGAGGCTCACCGGCGTCGGGAACGTCAGCTCGCGCCAGCCGAAGCTGCTCTCCCCAGGCGCTTCCACCGTGGTGCCCAGCAGCTCGCCGGTGGCGCTCCACAGGTGGCCCACGTGCGGCCCGGTGTCTACGCTGCTCTTGTAGTAGCGCACCTTCGTCACCGTGCCCGTCACGTCCGTGCGGAACTTCAGTCCCACCTCGGTGGGGGTGGCGTCGCCATTCACGAACTGGGGGTCGCCCGTCACCACGTTCCACAGGCTGCAGGGATTGCAGACGCTGCTGGCGAGGGTGGTGGCGGTGACGGTGGCGGACGCGGGGCTCAGGTTGCCGGCGGCGTCACGACCGCGCACGGTGTACTCGTACGAGGTGGTGGGCGTCAGGCCGGTATCGCGGTAGCTCGTGGTGGTGCCGGGCAGCTCCGCGATGAGCTGGCTGCCCCGGTACACCAGGTGCGCGCGCGTTGCCCTGCGTCTCGCCCGAGCCGTCCACGGAGACGTACCAGGTCAGGTCGATGGCGGTGGACGAGTTGGGCGTCGCCACCACGTTGGTGGGCGCGCGCGGAGGCGTGGTGTCGTTGGGCTGGAAGGCCACGTCCACCCAGTAGTTGCTGGCCTGGTAACTGTCCGTGGGAAAGCCGCTCGTGCCGTAGTGGTAGAGGCCGTTGCCGCCCCCGTCCCGCTCGCGGGCGCGTGCAGGGGCGGCGCATCCAGCGCGGAGGTGAAGCCCTTGTTCGTCGCCGCGTAGTGGCCCGCGGGCGCGTGGTACGACGCGACGTAGTCCGTGTCCGCCGCGATGGCCACGGGTGTCGCGAAGCGCACCTCCTGCCAGCCCGAGGCCGTCTCGTCCTGGAAGGTGGCGGTGGCCAGCAGGGCCCCCGAAGCCGACCACAGGCTGCCGGTGTGCGTGCCCGTGTTGCCCGCGCCCTTGTAGAAGCGCACGCCCATGATGCGTCCGGGCGCGTCGCTGCGGAAGCGCACGCCCAGCTCCACCGCGGCGCCGTCGTCCGCGGCCGCCACGGCCGGCACGGCGGAGGCGCCAAAGAGGGAGCGCTCACCCGGCAGCAGCGGCCGCGCGGCCTCTTCGGTGCGTGGTGTCTCCGAGGCCGTGGGCTCCGCGGGAGCACAGCCTGCCTGGACCCAGGTGAAACCCACTACCAACGTCGTGACCCATCGTGAGGCATGTCGAAGCACGTCGGACTCCTTCGTGGTGGAGGCTGGCGGAGGAATCGCACACCGTTGGTTTTGGAGTCGAGCGTTTCATGTCGAGGACCACCACCCGGCCCTCCCCCGCCCCAGGACCTCGGTACTCACCTTCTGGTTCAGTGACGCCGCAGTTCCCCGTCACCCTCGAGGCGCACGTCGCGCAACGAGGCGTCTCCCCATAGATCCACATCGCCAGCGCCATCGATATGCACCGTCACGGTGGTCGCGACGGTGGCGCTCACATTGCCGGAACCGGACATGTACAGCTCCGCCTCCGAGCTGGAGACCCCGGGCATCCAGATCCCCGCTGCCGTTCAACCGGGCCACCAGGCGCGGCGCCGCACCGGTGAGGCTCATGCCGCCCGAACCCTCGAGGACGGCTTCCAGGCTCTTCGCGAAGCCGTCATAGGAGAGCGAGCCGGAGCCAGACAGCCCCAGACGCACCTCCTCCAGCACCTGCTCCCGCGGAGTGCGGAGCGTCATGTCCCCAGAGCCAGAGAGGTTCACGGTGAGGCTGGCGGCCGGCCCGCGATAATCCATGTCTCCAGAGCCCTCGAGCTCGAAGGTGAGCGCGTTCGACTGGGTCACGCCCTCGACGAGGAAGTCGCCGGAGCCATCATTCTCCGCGCCGAGGAAGCGCGGCAGCGTCGCCACCACGCGGCCTTCACCCGAGTACGACAGGTTCTCGGTGTTCTCGATGACGAGCGTCTCCCCGGAGACGCGGGTGGTGATGAACGGGTGCAGGTTCTCGTCGAGCGTGAGGGTGACGGACTCGGCGGAGGACTCGCGCACCACCACATCCAGGGAGGAGTGATTCTCCACCCGGGTGAAGCCGGTGAGCTCGCGCGGCTGAGTGACCTTGTGGCCATTGCCCTGCTCTCCGAACAAACCGCAGGCGGGCATGAACATCAGTGCCGCCACCCCCAAACCCAGGCTCTTCCGCATGTTCCCTCTCCTTGAAATGACGCCAGCCGACCGCGCTGCTCCGCGAGTCATGTCCCTGGAACACCGCCGCCCCTGGGAACTGTCACTCCAGGAGTGCGAAGCTCCACGGGGGGCTGTCCACCCGCTCCGCCATGCGCATCTCTGGAGGTGGAATGGAGTCTGCTCGTAGAACGAGGATGCACGTCCGATGAAACAGAAGATGACGGGATTCCACCTCGATGGTGAGAACCACTGGGTCGCCGAGCTCGAGTGCGGCCACCGGCAGCACGTGCGCCATGAGCCCCCGTGGATGGAGCGCCCCTGGGTCCTCACGGAAGAAGGGCGGCGCAGCCGTCTGGGCATCGAGCTCGAATGCAGACGTTGTGACGAGGTCGGCCACGCGGTCGCCGAGGCGGTGCGCGAAGCCCTGGCGGCCGCCGCCCGGCAGGCCTATGAGGATGCGGGCCTGAGTGGCCTGTGTGCCGAGGGCCGCTGGGAGCTCGCGCTGGATGCCATCCGCGCCGCCGGGCTCACCTCGGCGATCCACCGCGCGCTGACAGGTCCTCACTGAGCGCGGGCTCGCTCCTTCTGGGCGAGACACTCGCTCAGGAACTCCACCGTCGCCCGGACCCCGGGCAACTGACCGCGCCGGTGGGGCATGAGGAGGGTCGTGGTCACGGTCCCCGCCACCCACTCGGGCAGCACCCGGACCAGCTCGCCCGAGCGCAGGGCCCCACGACACATGCTCGGGCAGGCAGGCCACGCCGAGACCGGCCCTGGCGGCTCCCAGCAGCACCGTCGATTCGTTGGCCGCCATGACGGTGATCGGACTGACCTCGACGCGCTCGCCCGCGGGGCCGAGCAGGCGCCAGCCCGTCGAGTTCAGCGCGGCCACGAGGCCGTCATGGCGCCCGAGCTGCTCGGGACGCTCCAGCGGTTCCCGCGCCGCCGGTAGTCGGGAGTGGCCACGAGGATGATGGGCTCGCTCACGAGCTGCCGCTGGACCAGACCCGAAGCCGGAAGCGGTGTGAAGTGGGAGCGCACCGCGATGTCGTAGCCCTCCTGCACGACATCCACGAAACGGTCGGTCACATCCAACTGCACCCGCAGCTTGGGGTAGGCGCGCGCGAGCTTCGGCAGGTGCTCGGCCGGTAGAGCTGGGCCGTCGGGACGCTGGCGGTCAACCGGACCGTGCCGCTGGGCTCGGCGACGCGCCCGCGCACCACCTGCTCGGCGGCCTCCGCCTCGATCAGCACCGCACGCGCGCGCTCGTGGAAATCACGCCCGACCTCGGTGAGCGTGAAGCTGCGTGAGGTGCGATGGACGAGCCGGGCATCCAGGCTCGCCTCGAGCTCCGCCACCCGTTTGCTGATGGTCGCCTTCGGCACGCCGAGACGACGCGCCGCCGCCGCGAAGCCTCCGTGTTCGATCGCGGCCACGAAGAGCGCCAGGTCGTTGAGGTTGAGCATCGAGACCCCCAAAGTCCATATGGGTAGACATTGCGTCACCGTTCTAGCCTCTACCCGGTCAAAGTCCACGACGACAAAGTGATGGGACCCGAATCAACGGGCCTTCAACCACGGAGAATCTCGTGTCCCCCATCCTCTTCTACGGTGTCCCGTCGGGCTGCTCGTTCGGCTCCATCGTCGCGCTCGAGTGGCTCGCGCGGCCCTATCGGCTTTGCCGCATCGAGATGCCGAGCGTCGTCACGAGCGACACGTACAAGCGCATCAACCCCGTCGCGGAGACGCCCTCCCTGATGACGGCTGATGGCCGGGTCATCAGCGAAACCATCGCCATCCTGAATCACCTCGGTCCGCTCGGTATCGACCGGCGGCTCGCCTTCCCCCAAGGCACCCACGACTTCGACCGCTGGAACCAGATGTTGGCCTTCCTCAACACGACTTTCTTCGGCTCGTTCAGCCCGCTCTGGTACGCCTACGAGCACGCGTTGGAGCCGGAGGCGAAGCGGGCACTGACCGATTACGGCCGAGCCAAGGTTGGGAAGGCCTACACCAGGCTCGAGGCCCTGCTCGGCGACCGCCCCTGGCTGCTCGGCGAGCACCGCACCTGGGTGGACGCCTACTTCATCGGCATCGCCCGCTGGACCGAGTACCACGACGCGGTCGACCGCCGTGCATTCCCGAACGTGCGGCGGCTCGTCGAGAAGCTCGAGGCCGATCCGGCGGTGAAGTTCGCCCACGCGATCGAGCAGCAGCGGCCAGCCGTCTCGGCGGGTGGCTTCGAGGGCGAGGTCCGTCTCGAAGACGCAGTGGCGTCCATCCGGCGCGCGGCTGCCTAGCGCGTGTCAGGTGCCCGCGCCGTGCACCTGGGCCTTGCTCATGACGTGGTCCACCGCCAACAGATGCCACGCGGCTTGAGTGATGCGGGCGTGTTGTTGTGGCTCGGAAGCAAAGACGGCGGTGGCCTGTTCCAGCGGCACACCGGCGGCCGTGGACTCGGCCTGGATGACCTCTAGCACCTTGGCCGGGGAGAGGATGAGCCCGTCACGCTTGCAGATGGCGCCCAGCGCCGGCTGATGCGCAACCGCTGCCCGGCCTCGGCCCGGGTCCTCTCGTCCGCCAGCCACGTCTGGAGCGACTCCTCCTGATGCTTGTTGCTGAACTTGAGCTTGGTCACGGAGCGACCCTCGCTCGCGCCCCAGCGCAGGCGGATCTCCTCGTCGACCAGCTCCTCGGGGATGTCCACCTGTGTGCGTGCGGCCACCTCCTCGAGCACCCGCTGCTGGCCCTCGAGGAACCGTGCTCGCGCGGCCTCCTGTTGCAGCTCCTCGCCACACCGCGCATCACTTCCTCCAGGGTCGCCCCGCGGCCAAGGGCCTCGAGGAACTCCGGATTCGTCGGGTCGGGGTACTTCACCTCGCGCGCGGCCTGGATGAGGAGGGCGAAGCGCGCGGGCTGACCCCGTAGCGCCTCGATGGGGTAGTTCTCGCCCAGGACGATGTCCACGAGCACGCTCTCTCCCGGCAGGTGACCCACCCACTGCTCGTACAGGCCCGGCAGGAGGGGGTCGGGCGCCAGCGGGAGCCAGACGTCGGTGCGCACGCTGAAGGGGATGAGGCGCCCATTCGAATAACCCGCGATATCGACCAGCACCTCGTCACCCCAGGCGAGGCCCTCCGTGCGCGGACGCATGCGCACGGAGGCATGCGCGCGCGCCAGCTCCTGGAAGCGTTCCTGGACCCTTTGTGCGGTGATGGGCTCCGGGGCGGGGACGGTGACGGAGAGGCCTTCCAGTGACGGAGCGATCACTGGGGGCAGCTGGACCTCACCGCCTTGCGCGGCCCTGCGGGCCGGCGAGGTGTACATCGGAATGCCGGCTCGCCTCTTGGCGGGGGGCGAGGATTTCGGGTTCGAGTCCATGAAGTCATCCTTCCAGACAAGGACCCTACCCGAGCCGCCGGAGATCCGCAGGAGGCTCAGGCGTGTCCGCGCCCATCAGGGTGAGGCCCGGCGTGAAGTGGCCGGACAGGCCCAGCCCGCCCCTCGGCCCATTCGAGCCAGGAGCACGGGCGGTGCTTCAATACCCGCTCGTGGAGTTCTTGGCCATGGCGCCCGCCGGCCCTGAGCCAGCGCACCCGCCGCGCCCGCGAAGCCCTGAGCCAGGGGCCCGTGTCCACTCGCGACGCCATGAGCCATCGAGCCCACCGCGCTCGCGGCCCCATGCATCAGCCCATTCGGTCCGCCCGTGGCGCCATGGGCCAGCGAACTCACCGCGCTCGCGAGGCCCTGGGCCGGCCCCCGTGTCCACTCGCGGCGCCGTGGGCCAGCGAGCCCACCGCGCTCGCGGCCCCGTGCATCAGCCCATGCGGTCCGCCCGTGGCGCCATGGGCCAGCGAGCTCACCGCGCCCGCGAGGCCCTGGGCCGGCCCCCGTGTCCACTCGCGGCGCCGTGGGCCAGCGAGCCCACCGCGCTCGCGGCCCCGTGCATCAGCCCATGCGGACCGCCCGTGGCGCCATGGGCCAGCGAACTCACCGCGCTCGCGAGGCCCTGGGCCAGGGGTCCGTGTCCACTCGCGACGCCATGGGCCAGCGAGCCCACCGCGCTCGCGGTCCCATGCTGCAACCCATGCGGCCCGCTCGTGGCGCCATGGGCCAGCGAACTCAACGCGCTCGCGATGGCCTGGGCCAGGGGCCCGTGTCCACTCGCGGCGCCATGGGCCAGCGAGCTCACCGCGCCCGCGATGCCCTGGGCCATGGGTCCCGTGAACCCCGAGTGGCCCGTTGGCTTCGTGGTGGCCTGGTGCGGCGTCCGCGCCATCGCGAGGGCATGCAGGATGCCGCCCGGAACGGTCCCGGACTGAAGCACCCCGCTCATCAGCTTCTGGCCAATACCCGTACGGCTCTGGGCCAGACCGGCCGCGTTGTGGGCGAAGCCCAGGGCGTTGTTGGCGGCCAACGCGAGGCTCTGTTTGCCGCTGGCCACGCTCGCGAAGCCATCCATCTGTCCGAGCTGCGAGAGCGCCTGCTTCACGCTGGCGTTGCCAGAAGCCAGCTCCCCCACGAGCTTCGGGGTGGGGTTGGACACCTGCGCCAGGGACTTCTGGGCGGTCTTGAAGAGGCCAGGGAGCTGGGAACGAATGGAGCCGGACATGGAGAAACCCTGGAGGCGGGAGCGATTTCGACAACAACCAGGAGCCACGCTGTCCTGATCGCGGGGAACCTACCCATTATCGCGCCCGGCCTCACGAAGTTGCGGATCTTTTCTGCAAGACTTTTGCCAATTCTTGAGAAGAGGGAAGTCCGCCCCCACCGGGAGGAACCGGACGTGGGGCCGGCACGGTGACGAGGCTCTCTCAAGGGGCATTCGGGCCGACATCGGCCGCCGACAACGGCGCGTGGTCGATGGGGTCGGTGGAGTACTCATCCGCGCCGACGTCGTTGGCGGCGCGCAGCTGCCCATCCATGTCTTCCGCGACGTAGGTGTACGCGCCCGTCGCCGCGTTGATGGCCTGACTCGTGGAACTCAGCTTCTGCAAACCATTGACCGCGGTCAGGGACGGATTCACGTTGCGGATCTCACTGGACGTCCGCGACTTGTTGCTCGGGGTCGAGCCGTACCCGATGTTGCCCTGGAACAGGGTGTTGCTCGTCTTGAACTCGTTGTAGAGGGTGCCCGTCGTGTTCCGGATGAGGTTGTTGGCGACCTTCGAGTCCACCGGTGCGTACGTATATTTCTTCCCGATGAGGAGGCCCGCCGTGCTGTCGACGACCGTGTTGTTCACGACCTCGGCCCGGTAGACCCGCCAGTGTTTGCTCAGATCGCTCGCGGTATAGGTGCTGGAGGTCGGCCCTCCATCGAAATCGCCCCCGTCGATGAGGAGCGCGTCATCGGTCAGCTTCGCCGGTAGTTGTTGTAGACCTTGTGATCGGTCCCGTAGAGCCGGATGCCGCCCACGCCGGACTTGCTGCCATCACCCAGGATGAAGTTGCCGTAGATGCTGTTGTTGTTTCCGTGCCGCGCGGTGAGCTGTCCCTGCGACGTGATGATCGTGTTGTAGCGGATCGTGTTGTGGCCGCTCTTGATGGAGATGAACTCCGGGTCCCCGTCGCAGTTCTCGAACAGGTTGTACTGCACGGTGGCGTGGGCATCGAGCAGTGACAGGGCGGACAGGCCGAGGCGGATGGTCTCCAACCCGTTGGCGACGCGCGGCCCGACGTCGTGGAAGTAGTTGTACTCAATCACGTCATACTGGGTCATCTGCGTGGAGTAATTGCCATCCAGGGCGATGACCGGATCGATGTTGCTCTTTCCGCCGAAGTCGTTGTGGTCGATCCGGTTGTGGTGGCTCCCGTTTCCCTTGATGAGCAGCCACTTGATCTGGGTGCCGTCCTCGATCAGCGCGAAGGTGTTCCGGGTGACCCGGATGTTGTTGGAGCCATCGAGCACGATGGCGCTGTTGCCGGTGTTGGTGAACTTCAGGCCCGAGATGACCACGTGGGAGGAGCTGGACACCTGGAGGGAGGCGCCGCCGGAGATGATGGCCTTGCCCCGGTTCGCGGCCTTGAGGGTGATGGGACTGGAGGAGGTGGCGTTCTTGCCCTTGAGGACGAAGGCGCCGCTGTTCGTATAGGTGCCGTCCGCCAGGACGATGGTCGTGCCCGCGGTCGCGCTGGCGAGGGCCGCGGTGAGTTGAGCGGCGGTGGAGACGTTCACGATGTTGCCCGAGGGCGCTTCCGCGGCGCTCCCGTGAACCTCCACCTCCAGGTAGCTGTTCCAGGCGTTGGCGGAATTGCCATACCCCACGAGCCTCACGTACCGCGCGGACCCGACATCCGGGAAGTCGAACGTCTGGAGGTTGCTCGTCAGGCTGCTCGTCGCTTTCGAGCGCACGGTGGAAAACGTGGTGCCGTCCGTGGAGGTCTGGATGTCGAAGGTGGAGGTCCGCGAGGCGCCGTTGAGGAAGGCGATCTTCACGAAGGCCACCTTCTTGGAGGTACCCAGGTCGAGTTGGAGCCACTGTCCATCTCCCTCCGCGGACCAGCGGGTGGTCAGGTCTCCGTCGACGGTATTGGCGGGGATGTTGCCATCATCCGTGCTCGCGGTGACGGAGGTGGGCGGAATGGAGAACCGCTCATCCGCCGCGAATCCCGGGAAAGAAGTCAGACCCAGGAGCAAACTCGAGCCGATCACAAGTTGCCGACGTGCCATGTGCATTCCTCTGATGTGCGTCACGGTATCGGCCAGCTATACTTGATTTCCTGTTTCCACTGGAACAACTTGTTCATGACGCACGTCAGGCACGCCGTTCCGCACGCGCGGGCGCTCACGCCGTCTTGTCATGTCGCTCTCATTTCGCGTGTATCCTCACGCCTCGAGAGGAGACTCATCGATGAACCACCCGATTCGCCGTTGGTTGCCCCTGTGCGGTCTGATGTCACTGGTGCTTTCCGTGTCCGCCTGGGCCAAGGCGCCCCCACCCGTGAAGGCCGTGAAGCTCACGGTGAAGGAGCGGGAGTCCCTCCAGGGATTGGAGGCCTTGTGGGGCACCTGTGAGAACCGCCAGCTCGCCGAGAGCCAGCTGTTTCGCCTGCAGCAGAAGGGCTCGGTGCTCGATGGGAAGGTGTTCGTGGCCGGCACCTGCATGGACGCGGCGGGAAAGGTGAGATTCGGCCTGATCGCGGGCAACACCCTGGCGCAGGCCCTGCCCGAGCACCGCGCCAACACCTGGGGCATCTACGAGGTGGAGGCCGTGGCCTTCTCCGACGTGGATGACGATGGCCGTTCGGACATCGTGACCATCGTGTCCGCCATGACGGGTGTGGGTCCCGAAGGGGCCGTTCCCTTCAGTGTCGCGGACGTGTGGTTCCAGACCGAGGACGGCAGGTTCGTGGCGGACTCCCAGGCGGAGGCCGTCCTGGAGAAAGTGCGCGAGCCCACGGTGAAGAAGGCCATCGCGGCGTTGAAGAAGGCCCGCGTGCGGAGCAAGTGAGGCGGATGCGCAAGCCAACCTCTGGCGGAAGGACTCGTTCCAAGGCCCGCTGGGGCGAGGGAGGGGTTAGGAACTTTTGAGGTCCTTCGAGCCACGCACGGCCATGGACATGGGAAAGAGGGCGCGGTGGTTGATGTTGGAGTAATACACCGCGAGGTAGAACTCACCCGCGACCTTCACCCATGTTCGCTTGGCTGGGTGGGCCTGTCTCATCAGCCAGGCTTCCGCGTCTTCGAGCGTGGAAAACGAGGCTTCGGCATCGGGCGGATCGAATTCCTCGAGCCAGGCGAGATACTGGTGGAGACGGCGATTCCATGGCAGGCGCCGGAAGTTGGTTTCGCGGTCATACACCACATCATGAGGTTTGTTGCCGATCAGCACCTCGGCGAAGAGAGGTGGGCTCGGATGTTTCTGGAGCCATGCATCGGCCTCTTCCCGCGTGTCGAACGCGGCCATGACATATGGCGGTGCGTTGGCCTCGAGATGTTCGAGAAAATGAGCGAAGGCTTCGTGCTGACGGGTCGAGGAGATGAAGCGAAGCGCGTCGAGGATGACCTGAATGGCCGGCTGTTCATCCGCGGCCGTCGGATCATTGAGAAGCCTCTCGAAGAAAGCATCTGTCGTGCGCAACTGTTCGTGCAACCGCGTGGAACGCTCATCGGCGGCAGGAGGAGAGCCGTGATGCCAGCCACTCACGCGGTAATCATCGAAGGGATACCATTGGCCCGTGGCGGAGATGAAATCCAGCGCATCCCGTGCAAGGCCGAGAATCCGCGCCTGCTCTAGAGACTGTCCGTCGTTCCAACGTCTTCCAATCGTCTGCTGTGCATCCGAAAGGATGAGCGGATTCGTCATGGCATCACCGCCAGGGAGCGGAGCTCGGATGCGCCCCTCACGGCCAACTCCAGACAGCGCTCACCGGCAGCTCCCGCCTCAGCACGGCGGCCCCTTCCTTGGAGCCTTCAAGCTTGGGCACGCGCCCGACATGGTCGCCCAGGATGATGCACACGGGGTACTTTCGACCATCAGGGAGCACGGCCAGGGTGTAGCGGCCCATGACAGCCGGGCGCTTCTTTTGCACATCCATCTCGGAATACGTGTAGTAGATACCGGGGCCTGTCCAGAGACGGCCGTGGAGCAGCGTCCCCTCGGGCATATTGCCATCGCCCTCCACGATTTGGCTGACGACGGGTCCATCCTGGTAGACCCCCGGCACGCCCTGGCCGCTAGGCTGGTTCACATCCACGACAGCCCGAAGTAAGCTGCCCGTCCGAATCTTCAACTCCTTGAACATGGCCTCGGTTGCCTCCCTGGGGCAGTCAGCGGGCTCCGGGGGCTTCACCTGGGCGGCGGGGCAGCCGGCGTTGACGACAGCACACAGCCAGGCGGCGAGGAAACTCGAAGGGGCAGAGCGCGAAGGAGTGGGCACAGCTGGGCTTCCTTTCTCGGGGCCAGACCCAGGCAGCAGCGCCTCGGGTGGAGGCGCGAGTGTGGAGCGCACCAGCCACAAGGCAAGGCCGAGCACGATCAGACCCGCGAGTAGGACCCTGGGCCACGTTGTGCGCCTCGGGCGGGCAGGTGCAGCGGGGGGCGCCTGAGGAGCCGCCTGGGACTCTTCCTCAGGCGGCTGAGCCTCCTCTGACTCCTCGGACGCCGTATCCGGCGGCTGGGCTGGCTGGACCGCTACCTCCTGGAGCGTTGGCTCCGCTGCTGGACTGCCCTCGACAGCGAAGAGCGGCAGCCTCCAGGCGGGGGACTGCCTCTCCTTCTCGGCGGCTTTCTCCAGCGCCTCGAGCAGCGCCTGGGTGTCCGGGTACCGGTCCTCGGGCCGTTTCTCCAGCAGCTTCATGGCGATGTCGCTCAGGGAGCGCGGCGCCAGGGGATTGAGCAGGTGCGGGGCCTTTGGAGGACGGGTGGCGATGGCGGCCACCAGTTCCTTGTCCGGCAACTCCGGATTGAAGGGGTGCAGGTCCGTGAGGCCCTGGTAGAGCAACACCCCCAGGGCGTACAAATCCGCGGCCACGCCCCCTTGGAAGGCTTCGCCTCGCTTCCACGCCTCCGTACGAGTGTAGGCCAGGAGTTCGGGCGGAACCAGGTGCAGGGCGCCATCGGGCAGGCCCAGCGTCTTCGTGAGCGCCCCCGGCAGCCGCGCGGTGCCGAAGTCGATGAGGAAGGGCCGCCCGTCCCTCCGTCGGATGAGGATGTTCTCCGCCTTCAAGTCCCGGTGGTAGACGCCGCGCGCGTGGAGTACGCCTACGGTTCGCACCACGTCACTGAAGGTGTCCACCAGCCCAATGGCGTGCGGAGGCGTGCGCCAGCGCCACTCGTGCCACGTGTCCCCTTCCACGTAGTCGGTGATGAGGAAGGGATAGCCCTGGGCGGGGTTGGGCCAGAAGTCCACCCCGTACACGCGCAGCAGGTTGGGGTGCGACGAGTAGGTGAAGAGCGCTGCCGCCTCGCGCGCCAACTGCCGGTAGGCGCTCTTCTCCTCGACGTACTTCTCCTCTGAGAAGCCCTCCTTGGATTGGGTGAGGGGGCGCAGCGCCATCTTCATGGAGTACGGGTGGCCGTCGCGCTCCACCTTGAAGACGCGGGAGGAGCCTCCTCGGCCCAGCACCTGGACGATCAGCCAGGGGCCCACCACATGGCCGGGTTGGAGGTGGTCCGGGTGCAGGGATTCCATCGTCATGGGGCCTGCCTCCTTTCTAGAGAGCCACGTCGAGGGTGGGGAGGGGCCGGACGCCGCTCTTGTCCAGCAGCTCGAGGCGGAAGACATCGCCCACCTTCCAGGAGGGGGCCTCTGGCTCCACCGTGACGACACCCTCTTCACCCGGCGCGAGCTGTGCCTTGTTCATGTCCACGGAGAGGACCTTCACGGCGGTGCCGTCCGCACGGATGAGCCGCGCCACGCCCGGCACCCAGGGGCTTTGCCCCGGAAGGTTGCGCACACGGACGACGGCGAGCGCCCAGGAGCTGGCGCGATACCCCTCTCCGCCCGCCACCTTCAGCCCACCCCACTCGCCCTCGGGTGCACTCATGATGCGTTGGGCCCGCACCCCGTACGGGTCCAGCCGCCCGGAAAACACGAGCCCGGCCAGCCCGCTCGAGGCCCGAAGTGTCGCGAGCTCCGCCTCTTTCTCCGCCAGCGCCGCCTCCAACGTCTCGACGGTGCGCGGGCGGCGCACCACCTCTACCTCCTTGTCCACCCGCGTGGGGTGGGAGGCGAGCACGAGCGTGACACCCGCCGGGGAGGCTCCGTCCTTGTAGCGCACCCGCACCACCAGCTTCTCCTCGACGCCCAGGTCCGCGGAGGGCTCCAGGGCGACCAGACGCTCCCCGACATCCACCCAGCGGAAGCGTATCGGCCGACCCTCCACCTCCACCGAGGCCTTGTCGATGGGCGCGTCGAAGCGGATGTAGGTGGCGGTACCGGCGGCCACACTCACCTCCGGCCCGGCCTCCTCCGGGTTGCCGGAGAGGGTCACACGCCGCTCCTGGCGCTCGCGGGCGGGAGGATGGGGCTGAGCTGCTGCTGTGGCTCCAGTCAGAACAAGCGTGAGCGGCAACCACGGGAAAAGTTGGGTCAGGGCTGGGCACCTCCGAAGTCACGAACCTAGCAGATGCCGCAACCAGAACGGCTCGCCTTCGTCGCTCCAGCACCGGCCGTGCCCACCGTCAGCACCGCCGCCGTCGCCAGCCGCGAGAGGGTGCGCACCTTCTCCGCATAAGGCTTGGCCCGGGCATCACCGGCGCGCTCCTCGTGCACCGTCCTCCGCCTGGACGCGCCCCCAGTGGCGCGTCGGGCCAGCGAGCATCCCGCCCATGGGGCAGCCCGTCGCGCACGCCGTCTACAGACCGAGGAGCACCAGCACCACCCCATGCGAAGCCCACCACGGCCTGCCCCGCGAACGCCGCCGATCCTCGAGCTGCCTACCGCCGCCCTCCCCGCCCCAGGACTTCGGTACTCCTTCGCCATGGCGCTGGCCTTTTCCCCAGGAGAAACAACCCCGAAGAACAGGATGCGGGACACCCGAGATGGGCGTCCGAGATGGGAGCGATCCGCGCCCGGTCTCCACTAGTTCCGAGCACCACCCACCGCGTCTGCGGCCCTATTCTACGGCCTCAAGTTATTGCCGTTTCAAGCCATTTCGTCAGCACATTAAGCAGCCCAGGCTTGATCCAAAGTC
The DNA here is from genome assembly GCA_049060065.1 of Cystobacter fuscus. Classification (GTDB taxonomy): domain Bacteria; phylum Myxococcota; class Myxococcia; order Myxococcales; family Myxococcaceae; genus Cystobacter; species Cystobacter fuscus_B. Next base: position 3,571,766 of record JBMEQP010000002.1, on the reverse strand, counting down.
CTGGGGGGAGGTTTTGAGGAGGGGTGGGCGGGAGACAATCCGTATCAGGCAATGAGGTGGCGTTCTCCCAGACGGCCCTCGCGAGAGGCGCCCCCCGGGAAGGGATACTGGCTGAAGACGGACCCGCGAAGCCGAGGAGGTGAAGCAGAGGAGACCGGAGCCGGCGCTGGCGGGCGCTCAGGCAAGTGCGGCCAGAGTCTCCGGGAGCACCGCCGGCCCAGCAAGCCTTGGTAGAGCACTTCCTGGGTGCGAGCGTAGGACACGGGCCTGCCGTCTTTTGGGAGCAGGTGTGTGCGCACCAACGCCAACAGGTTGTAGGCCAGCAGCCGCAGCCAACTGAGCACCACGGGGGCCTGCCCCCGTAGGCTGGCCGAGGCCGTGTCTTCCTCCAGCACCACGTCCGCCGTCCAGTTCGGTCCGTTCTCTATTCCCCAATGCCCTCTCACTACTGTCAGCATCTGCTCCCCCGACAACTCCCCACTGGGAATGGAGGTGAGGAACAGTCGCGTCTCCACCTCGGGCAAACGCCCCTCGCGCTCCCGCGTGCTGCGCACCCATATCCATTGCCGGGCTTCGGGAAACTCTTCTGCCTCGGGTACGGGGGTGACTCTCAACTCCCTTTCCACCCACTCGCCCCGCGCCTTCTCTCTCACTCTCACCTGTACCGGGGCCGTTGCCAGCGCTACCCACGCCACGTCGTGCAACCGGCTGAAGTTCTCCTTGAGCGCGAACAGGTAGTGTTTACCCGCCTCCCTCACCGCCCTCGCGTTCGCCGCGCTCGTCAGCCCCGCGTCCCCCGTCACATACTTGAAGTGCTCGCCATACTTCTCCACGACTCGTCCGAGCAACTTCGCAAAGGCCGTCGCTTCTCCTTGCTTGCCTTCCAACATCATCTGGTCGAGCACCGGGCACGCCCTGCTGCTGGTGAGCGCCGCCCGGAGCGCGAAGGGGTACCAATACTCCTGCCCTTGCTCATCCCGGAGTGTGTGACAGGGCTCGCACGGCGCTTGTCCTCGCGTGCTCTCCCCCGCCTTGCCGTCAATCGACACCACTCCCGCCGCTAGCTTGTCTTGCCTCAGCACTCCCTGCTCGAGTGCTGTCCGCACCGACTGCTGCAACACCTTGTCCCATCCCTCGGGCCCAAGCTGACTGAGCACTCTATCCAACGTCGTGTCCGACACCGCTCCGCTCAACCCCTTCGGCTCCGTCCCTTCGCGCACCAGGTCCTCCCCCAATGCCTCTACCTGTCGCAGCACTCTTCTTCCCGTTGCCATCCCCACCACCAGCAGCGACAGGAGCGCCCCCAACCCGTGCCTCTTGCCGCGACTGGCCCGCGGGTCCACTATCTCCTTGAACGTCAGTCCCAATCGCGTCAGCATCTGCTGCACGGCCGAGGTGTTTGCTCCCTGCTGCTTCCTCGTCCCTGTTTGCTTCTCAGGGGGTGTGGAGGGCCCGCCAGCTCTCCCGCCCCGGTTTTTCTCCCCGTCCACGTCGACTCTCCAACGGCCTCATCTGGCCCGCGTCCTACCTGTGCCGGACTCGTGCCACGCGATCAGCCCACCGCTGCCCGCGCCACCTCGTCCCATGGATGGGCACCTTACCTCTTCCGTAGGTCCAGGTGGGATAACTTCTCTCGTGGGACTTTGAATCAAGCCTGGGCTGCCAGCCCTGTACGCGCGATAACAGACGCGCGCACTTCGGCTGGAACCATAGAAGCCTCTATATGCTTCAAAGTCGCCTGCCAAATTGCCAGTACTTCTCGGTGCGACTTCTCCTTTGCCAACTCTTCAACCCTTTTTACGAGATCTGGTGGAGGCACAACTTTGCGCCCGCTTACTATGTCCTCAATGGAGGAAAGGTGCGCCTCGATTGGGGCACTTCGCTGCGCGGCCAATTCATCCGCAAGGACAAGACCACCATCCGCCCCAAGCATCTGTTTTCGCAATTCTACGACAAGGGTACTCACAACCTCCCTTGAAACCACTAAACGCCTTTCTTCAACAGTCTCCGGCAAGAACAGGTGGCGTCGAAAGGAGACTTCAAGCGAACTCAAGTTTGGCTTGGGTTGTTTGGCGGCCTGCTCTACACTCCCGTAAACATCATCATCGCCCAAGAAACTGGTGATTTGTTTTCGAATGTTGGGAACATAGTGTAACTCCGGAATATCAACTATCTCTGCAAGTCTCGCGATACGCCCCGCTCGTCGCACGCCAAGCCACTTGCCAACTTGCTTCCACGTCTTAAATGCGGTCACAATAAGGCCAACTACCGCTTTTATTTTCCCAAATACTGCTGCTGAGCCCATCGTCTCGACTGGCATAGGATTTACCCCTTTCTGGCTCCGGGAGGGTGACAAAGGACTCGTCTCGAGGTGAGTGAAAACGCCAGAAGGCCCTCCCCTGCCCCAGTGGACCGAGGGCGGCCAAAGGTGTTTGACACTCCTCCTACGGGTGCAACGTGAGCGGTGGGTTGAACCGTGCGTAATTGAAGAGGTGCTCCAGCAGCGGACCACAGACTCCGCGCACGGCTCCTTGGCGGGGGCTTTCCCGCAGGCCTGCGTCATCCGGGCCTGGATCTCCTCGAGTGGGGTTCCCCACAAGCGCATGCAACGTACAGCCCGTAGCAGCTCCGCTGGTTGACGGGGTGACGGCAGCTGCGGCGGCGGCGGGCTCGGACACTCCTCTTCGCGAATGCGGCGGCCGCTGAGTCGTCCAGCGAGAAGTGCCCATCGGGGAGCGCGTGCGCCAGATGGCGCAGGTAACCGACGTTGTTCCTCGGCAGGGCACAGCGCTTGAACACCGGCTCGCCAGCGAGCTCATAAGCCAGGATCAAATCGGGCCGACCATCGTGGTCGACATCGTTCAACTCATCAACGGGCAGGCCCTGCGCGGGCTCATAATCAACGATCCGCGTGCCGTCGAATCTGTTGAGAAAACCGTAGACCACATCCCCGTGCTGGGGGTCGATCAACGTCACCTTGACGAAGAACTCCTGCGCGCCGTCGTTGTCAAAGTCATATGAAGCGCCGGGAGACAAGCGCGCCTTGGCTTCCGGTGCGAGCATCGGCAGCGGCAACTGCTCGTCCCTCCGGTGAATCGATCTGTTGGCATCCGCCTTCGCCTGGCCGGAATACAGGATGCGCAACGCAGCGTAACCGCTCTCTGGCGATACCGGAGCCGGTACGCGGCCCAGGCCCTACCTCGCTCCGGGAGGCACACCCATTGAGCCTGGGGGTCCTCAACTCCACTGGAGAGCAAGATCTCGCGGCGGAGCGCCGTGCAGGGCTCCTCCTTGGGCACTGGCACGGCCGAAGGGGCAGAGACGCGCTCCGCGGTGCCGCCGCGGGGGGCCGCTTCCTCTTTGCAGTGCAGCGAACACACCGCCGCCAACGACAGGATGACCGCGACGAGAAGCGGCAAGTGGATGGGACGCATTGGAAGACTCCACGCTACGGCGAGTAGAGCATGTATCCGAACTCGTTGAACTTGCGTGAGCCAAGAGCGCTGCTCTCGTAGAGCTTTCGAACCGACGAGGCCTTGTTGAGCGTCGCGGGGACCACCAGGATCTGCCCTTTCGTGGAGGTCCGTAGCTTGGGGCTCACGGATTGAAGGCTGCTGTACTCCTTCCACTCGGCGCCGTAACCCGGTGGCCCTCCGTAGGTCTGACATCCCGTATGGTTGGCGATGAACTTCATGTAACAGCCTTTGTCCATAGCGTCTTGAAGCATCCCGATGACGTCGGCACGGCTCCTGTCCACGGGGGTGGCTGGATCCATCCAGGCATCGTGGAACTTGTCCGAAGATTTGCCATGACCGAGGAAATAGACCATCTCGTGATACAGCATCGTCGCGAAACACCCCCAGATGTTGATGGTCGCGCCGGAAGAGAAGGCATCCTTCAACTTGGGCCAGGCCGCCGGTTGGCGGGTTGAAGTCGGTGTACCGCATGTCCAGGTCCTTGGTTGAGCGGAACACCGTGCGACTGCCTGCCGTATTGAAGAGGATCGGCCCACCCACCCAGGAGTGACTGAAGACACTCAAGTTGGCCACCGTTCCGGGACGATTGGTCCCGAGGGTCGACAGGTATCCATATACATCCGGCCCGCCAAGGTATTGACTGGCGGCTGTCGTTCCATTGGCCACACTGTTGTACCAGGACGTGAAGGAGGTCGCCGTGGGCCAATTCGGCGCGGCGGTCTTCGTGGTCGCGACGTAGGCGGGCTGCCAGCCATTCTTCTGCTCGTGGTGCCACACGATGACCTTGCCACGCGGACAATCGATCATCGTGAATGGCGAACTCTCGTTGAGCGTGCCACTCGCGTAGAGATGCTTGGCGTACGTCGTCGCATGTTGATTGAAATCCAGGTGCGATTGGTGCGGGTGCGCGCTCCCGCTGACCGCTCCCTCCCAATAGTCCGTCCCGATGACCGCGACGTACTCTCGCGTCGGGTGCAAGGTCACCGTGTAATCGAACGTGACCTGGGCGCTCGCGGCCTTGCTCCCAGTCACAGGGGCCTTCTTCATGCACGCCAGGAGGTAGCCGCTGCGCGTCGATTTGGCCGCCTCGGGATCCTTGCCCTTCCCTGGCCAGAACGGCGTCAGCTTCGGCTGCTCGGCCGACGCATCGGCATCGAACCATTGATGGAGGCTCGCTCGACCCGAGTACTCGATGGTCAGCTCGATCTTCGCCTTGCCCAACTTGAAGGCGAAGCCTTCCTTGGGCGAATAAACCAGCTCAACACCGTCTACCCTGACCTTGTCCTTTGGACCGGGAGTTAGCGGATTGCCAGCGGGATCCTGGACGAAGATTCGGAGAAACGCTTCTCGATGGGCCACGCGTCTACACTCCAGATGAAGTTTGGGACGACGGCGGGTATGTCCGGTCCCGCGTGTGTCGCTCAAGCCCTGTCACCTTTCGAATCCCCCCCGTCCAGGCTCCTCTGGTAGGCTAGCACAAGCGCGGCAGCGCATTGTTGAGCTTCAACCAGGTCACGGCTCCCCGAAGCCCACGCCCCTGCGCGTCCCCCTGGGCAGAAGAGACCGCCATAGGCGGTCCTTCCGAAGACGGCTGGGCCGCGACTCCAGGGAAAACGCGAGAAGGTCCTCCCCTGCCCTACCCCCGTAGACCGAGGGCCAGGGGGAACACTCACGCCGCCACGCACATGGCCTGTCCCAAGGCGAGCGCGAGGTCCTCTTGCAGATCCTCCAGGTCCTCCAGCCCCACCGAGTAGCGGATGAGCCCATCGGTGATGCCGCGCCGCTGCCGCTCGGGCGCGGGGACGGACGCATGCGAGTGGCGGGCCGGCACCGTGACGATGCTCTCCACCGCGCCCAACGACACACCGAGCAGGGGCAACTGGAGCGCCTCCACGAAGGGGGCCGCCCACTCGTCGCGGGCGAGCCGGAAGGACACCACCGCGCCCGCCCCCGGGTAGAACACCTCCTTCACCTCGGACCTGTCCGCCAGCCAGCGGGCCAGCCCCGCCGCCGTCCTCACCTGCCGCTCCAGGCGCACGCCCAGCGTCTTGATGCCGCGCTGGAGCAGGAAGCAGTCCTGCGGGCCCAGCACCGCGCCCACCGCGTTCTGGAGGAAATACACCTCCTGCGCCAGCGCCGCGGTCTTCACCGCCACCGTCCCCGCCACCACGTCGCTGTGCCCGCCGAGGTACTTCGTGGCCGAGTGCACCACGATGTCCGCGCCCTCGGTGATCGGCCGCGAGACGTACGGCGACAGGAACGTGTTGTCGACGATGAGCAGCGCGCCACAGGAGCGCGCGAGGATGGACATCGCGAGGATGTCCGTGCGCTTGAGGAACGGGTTGCTGACGCTCTCCACCAGCAGCGCCTTGGTGTTGGGACGGATGGCGGCGCGCACCGCGTCCGGGTCGCTCGTGTCCACGAAGGTGGCCTTGAGCCCGAAGCGACTGAACACACGCGTCAACACCCGGTAGGTGCCGCCGTAACAGTCGTCGGTGACGACGAGGTGGTCCCCCGCGCTGAACAACATCAGCACCGTGGAGATGGCCGCCATGCCGGAGCCGAAGGCGAAGGCGGCGTGGGCCTCGTCCAGCTCGGCGAGCACGCCCTCGAGCGCCTTGCGCGTCGGGTTGCCCGAGCGCGCGTAGTCGAACTCGCCGGGCTGCTCCAACCCCGGCTGGTCGAACATGGACACCTGGTAGATGGGCACCGCCGCCGCGCCGGTGGCGGGATCGGTCTCATGCCCGGTGTGCAGCAGGCGCGTCGCGAAGCGGGTTCGCACAGCGGGCTCCTTCGAGCGCTTGGGCCAGGTCGGCGATGATGTCATGACAGTCCTCGATTCCCACGGAGAGGCGAAGCAGTTTGTCGGAGATGCCCAGTTGCTCCCGGCGCGCGAGGGGGATGTCGGCGTGGGTCTGGGTGGTTGGATAGGTAATGAGTGTCTCGACGCCGCCGAGCGACTCGGCGAAGAGGCACACCTGGACGGAGGCGAGCACCCCGGGCACCAGGGCCGCCTCGGTGACGTTGAAGGACAGCATGCCGCCCACGCCCGGGTAGAAGACGCGCTCCACGAGCGGGTGCGCGGACAGCCACGCGGCGACCTCGCGCGCGTTGGCCTGGTGCTTCTCCATGCGCAGGGCCAGCGTCTTCAGCCCGCGAATCACGAGGTACGCGTCCTGCGGCCCCAGAATCGCGCCGATGCCATTCTGGAGATACGCGAGGCGCTCGCCCAGCGCCGCGTCGCGCACCACCAGCGCGCCCGCCACCACGTCGTTGTGCCCGGCGAGGTACTTCGTCGCGCTGTGCACCACGATGTCCGCGCCCAGCTCCAGCGGCCGCTGCAGCCACGGCGTGAGGAAGGTGTTGTCGACGATGAGCAGCGCCCCGGCCTCGTGCGCGATGTCCGCGATGGCCGGAAGGTCCGCCGTCTTCATCAGCGGGTTGGTGGGGGACTCCACGACGATGGCCCGCGTGTTGGGACGCAGCGCGGCCCGCACCGCCTCTGGACGCGTGGTGTCCACGAAGGTGAAGGGCACGTGGAGGATGCGGTCCACCAGCCGGTACGTCCCGCCGTAGAGGTCCTCGGTGAGGAGGATGTGGTCCTCCGGACCGAAGAGCTGGAGCGCGCAGTGCAGCGCGGCCATGCCGGAGCTGAAGGCGAGGCCCCGGCTGCCGCCCTCCAGCCGGGCCAGCGCGTCCTCGAGCGCGCCGCGGGTGGGGTTCTTGGTGCGCGAGTAGTCGTAGCCGGTGGACTGGCCGAGCGCGGGGTGCTGGTAGGTGGCGGACTGGTAGATGGGGACGGCGACCGCGCCGGTGGTGGGGTCCCGGCGCACGCCCGCGTGGACGAGCGCGGTGGCGAGTTTCATGGAAGGGGCTCTTTCATTCGGTGAGGGCAAGGGAAGAGGTCAGCGGCCGCGCAGCGCCTGGGAGATGCGGAGGATGTCGGCCAGCACGCCCGAGGCCGTCACCGCGCCGCCCGCGCCCGCGCCGCGCACGACGAGCGGGAAGTCGCTGTGGCGCGTGGTGGTGAAGGACACGAAGGACTCGGAGCCGCGCAGGTCCGCCCCGGGCTGGCCGGCCTCCACGGGGGCGGGGCCCACGCGGATGACGGGCGAGCCGGTGCCCACCTTCGACGGATCGATGCGCGCCGGGTAGCGCAGCACCGTGCCGGCACTCCGGCAGCGCGCGACACGCTCCGCGTAGGCCGAGTCCAGGGCCTTCAGCCCGTGGAGGAACGTGTCCACGGAAGCGCCGGGCCGCGGGTCCTCGGGGACGAAGGGCTCCAGCGCCACGTCGGACAGGGACAGGGGCAGCCCCAGCTCGCGGGCGAGGATGAGCGCCTTGCGCGCCACGTCCGTGCCGCTCAGGTCCTCGCGCGGATCCGGCTCGGTGAAGCCGCGCTCCTCGCGGTGCGCACGGCCACGGACAGGGGGACGCCGGCCGTCAGCTCGTTGCAGATGAAGCCCACGCTGCCGGACAGCGACGCGGTGATGAGGCGCACGGTGTCGCCCGTGCGCACGAGGTTGGCCAGCGTGTCGATGACGGGCAGGCTGGAGGCCACCGTCGTCTCGTAGTGGTAGGCGACATGGTGGCGCCGGGCCTCGGCGAGCAGCGCCTCCCGCTCCTCCCACGGCAGCGCCAGCGGCTTCTTGTTGGCCCCCACCACGTGGATGCCTCGGCGGAAGGCCTCCGTGTAGAGCGTCTCGATGCCGCTCGCGGCGGTACAGTCCACGAGGATGGGCACGGGCAGCCGGCGCAGCTCGTCCAGCAGCGGCACCAGCGGGCGCGGCTCCGGGCCCGGCTCCACACGCGCCAGCCGCTCCTCCAGGCCCTCCAGCGGCAGGCCCGCCGCGTCGAACAGGACGCGCCGGCTGTCGGCGAGGCCCACGACCCGCAGGGCGATGCCGTGCTTGTCCCGGAGCAGCGCCTGCTGCGCGCGCACCTGCGCCAGGAGCTGGCCGCCCACGGTGCCCCGGCCGAGCAGGAAGAGACTCACCTGCTGGTGCGCCAGGTTGAAGGCCGCGTGCGTGGTGCGCACGGCGATGGCGGTGTCCGCCGCGTCCACGACGCAGGAGATGGAGCGCGAACTCGCCCCCTGGGCGCTCGCCCGCACGTTGACGCCCACCGCGCCTAGCGCGCCGAAGAAGCGCCCGGCCACGTTGGCGCCCTGCCCCATGGCCTCGGCCACCAGCGTCAGCAGCGTCACCGGCTCGCGCAGCGCCAGGGGCTCCACCTCGTGCCGGGCCAGCTCCTGGGCCAGCGCGTTCTCCAGGGCGCCCCGAGCACGGTGCAGGTCCGGCCGGGGGACGACGACGGCGATGGACTGGCCATTGGCCGACTGCGTGGACAGCCACACCGTGACGCTCGCCTCGCGCAGCGCGGCCAGCACGCGCTCGCCGAGCTGGAACTGGTCCGACAGCTTGCGCACCTCGATGCCGAGCAGCGCGAGCTCCTCGCGGGTGGCGATGCACGTGGGCCGCTGGCCGTCGCGCGAGCCGATGGCGTCGATGAGCGTGCCGGGGTGGTCCGGGTGCATCGTGTTGCGGATGCGCAGGGAGATGCCCGCCTCGATGAGCGGAATCATCGTGCGCGGGTGCAGCATGCGGACGCCGACGGCGGCCAGCTCCAGCCCCTCGCCGTGGGTGAGGTGCGCCACGGGGTAGGCGTCGCTCACGAGGTCCGGGTCGGCGGTGTGCAGGCCCAGCACGTCCGTCCACACCGTGACTTCCGTCGCGCCGATGCCCTGGGCCACCAGCGCCGCGGTGTAGTCGGAGCCATTGCGCCCCAGCGTGGTGGTGCGCCCGTCCGGCGTCGCGGCGATGAAGCCGGGCAGGACGGGCACGGAAGCCCGCCAGCCCGCCACGGCCGCCTGGAGCCGCTCGCGCGTGAGCGCCCCATCCACCCGGGCCGCGCCGAAGCGGTCATCCGTCACCAGGAGCTGCCGCGCGTCGCGGAAGGTGGCCCCGGTGCCCGAGGCCGTGAGCAGCTCCGCGAGCAGCGTGGCGGAGACCAGCTCGCCGAAGGAGAGCACCCTGTCGCGCGAGGCCGCCGAGCACTCGCGGGTGAGGAAGAGGCCCTGGAGGAGCTGACGCAGGGGCGTGAGCAGGGTCTCCACCCGCTCCGCGAGCACCGTGGAGTGCGCCGGCTCCAACGCGGCGGCGTTCGTCTTCGCGAGGTGGGCGATGCGCGCCACCACGGTCAGCGCCCCCTCGAGGTCTCCCGGGTGGCGAGCCCCGCCGCCTCGAGGAGCCAGTCCGTGGTGTCGCCCATGGCCGAGACGACGACGGCGAGGGGCCCTTGCTTCGCGTGTGTACCAATCAGCTCGATGACCTGACGGAGCCGCGGGGGCGAGCCCACGGAGGAACCTCCGAACTTCATCACCTGGAAGGGAGCGCTGCTCATCTGCGAACCTCTGGAGGGCCCCGCGGGCCCGGGAAGACGGTCAAAGGCAGACACGTCCCGCGCTCCGGGCACACGAGGGCCCGTCGCGGCGCACGCGCGCCCACGGCATGAGAGGAATCGGGAAGAGGAGAAGCCCTGGCGGACGGGGACTCGCGTCCGCCGGAGGGCTAGCGCATTCGAGCGGGGTCCGCGCGGAGCTGGCGCATGCACGCGGCCGGGAGACGGCACGGCATGAGGCGGTCAGCGACGGCGTTCAGGGATGCGGCACGGGTGGATGGAACCACGGGGGTCCTCTCTCACCGAAGCTTGGGGGTGGCCCTTGCTTCGGACGCTTGGATTGCCCGGGAGGTATTTCTCCTCGAGCCGCATCGTTTGGACACCTTGGAGGTCCGACTCCAGGTTGTCGAGCCACCGCGTGAAGCGGAGGCCGCTCTTGATGCTGGGACAGCACATAAAGCACACCGCGGGCGTCTGTCAATCCCCGAGTGCTTCGTCTGATACCTTTCCCGGGGCCTCCCGATGGGGCGTTGTTCCCGGGACCTTCGGAGGACCTTCCCGGCGCGAACCAGACACTGAGCCGTCAACTCGGTGGAGTTGACAACCCTCCGGGCAAGCCCCTCCCTGTCCCCTCCTGAGTGGGCTCCCTACGTTGCGCCTCCCCACCCCTCGGCGGAGGCGTTACGAATGACACGGCGAATCCCAGTGCTCACTTGGGCTCTCTCGGCCCTTCTCGCCTGCGGGGGATGGCCTCGGAGGTGTCCCCGCCTCAGGAGCTACCGGGCTCCGCGATGCCTCCCCCGTCCCAGGCGTCCTCCCCCGGGCTCACGTGGGTGACGGTCCCCGCGTCCGATTCCCGAATCCAATACATGGGGCGGGTGGACGTCTCGGATGCCGCCGCGGTGTTCTCCTACCCGGGAGTCTCCACCAAGGTCCGGTTCAAGGGAGACGCGATCGCCTTGTTGCTGAAGGACCGGAGCGCGGGTGACAAGCGGACGACCAATTACTATCAGGTCACGCTCGACGCACAGATGTCCATGAAGTTCGCCGTCCACGGGGACCGGGCGGTGTATGAGATGGGCTGGAGCCTGGCGCCGGGCGAGCACACCCTCGAGCTCGTCAAGCTGACGGAGAGCGAGGTCGGCACCAGCGAGTTGCAAGGCTTCAAGGTCCACGGAGAGCTCCTGGACCCTCCGGCCCGTCCGGCCCTGAAGCTCGAATTCATCGGGGACTCCATCACCTGCGGCTACGGCAATGAGGTGTCCATCCCGGAAGCCGACAACCCGACGACGGGCTTCCACTCCATCAACCAGAACATCACCCGCTCCCATGGCTGGCTCACCGCGCGCAACCTCGGCGCCGAGTTGATGACGGTCTGCTATTCGGGTCGGGGGATGTACCGCAACAACACCGGGGACACGACGGGAACGCTCCCTCAACTCTACGATCGCGTCCTTCCCAGGCAAGCCACCCCGCGTTGGGACATCGCGCACTACACGCCCTCCATCGTGGTGCTCAACCTGGGCACGAATGACTTCGCCCGGGGCACACCGGACGCCGCCCAATTCACCGCGGCCTACCAGGATTTCGTCGCCCGTCTCCGGAGCCACTATCCCAAGGCGAGGATCATCTGCGCCGTGGGCCCCATCATGAACGACTGGTACCCCGCCGGGCAGAAGCACTGGAGCAAGATCCAGGACTGGGTCTCCTCGGTGGTGAAGGACTTCAACGCCCGGGGGGACGCCCGCGTCCACTACCTCGCCTATACCCCGCAGCAGGGTCCCTACGGTGAGGACTGGCATCCCTCGGCCGCGACCCAGGAGGCCATGGCCACCCGGTTGACGGACTTCATCCGCTCGCTGAAATGAGCGGCTCTCGCCGAAGCCCCCTGGCCGGTGGGGACGCGGCTTGAGACGGCGGGTGGCTTCCCGTGGAGTCGGCGGGAGTCGAACCCGCGTAGACTCGCGAGGGTGAGCGAGTACGTCACCCATCGCGGCGTCCTGCCGAAGCAGGCGCTGGAGTCCTTGCGCGGCGCCCTGCTCTCCTCGCGCTTCGTGGCGAGAAGCCCCCTGATGGGCACCTTCCAGGGCAGCCGCGGCTTCGCCGTCATCTTCACGGAAGTGGGAAGAGCCACGCTCGAGGAGCGCTTCCCCTTCCTGCGCGACTACCGGCCCAGGTGCTGGAGCCCCGGAGCTGGCGGGGGCTGCTGCCATGGCGCGAGCGGCTGCTCGGTCCCAGGCCCGAGCGGCGCCGCCCCAATGCCTTCTACCTGAACCTGCTGTTGCTCGAGGCGGGCCGGGGCGTGGGCCGGCACATCGACGCGACCCTGCAGGAGCCCAGCGGCGTGCCAGGAGCGACGCCCGAGCACGTGAGCGTGCTCTACCTGAACGTGCCCGAGGGCGCGAAGGGCGGCGCGCTGGTGCTCTCCCGGGGACAGCTCGCGCTGGGCGAGGTGCGCCCGCGGCCGGGCATGCTGGTGCACTTCCGGGGCGACCTGACGCACGAGGTCCAGCCCTTCACCGGCGGCCCCGAGGGCGAGCTCCGCGCGAGCCTCGTGTGCGAGCAGTACGCGTTCGCTCCCGAGGCGCTGGCGCGGCTGCCCGCCTTTCGCATCCAATCCAAGGCGGGCTTCTCCGCGTACCTGGAGGAGCACCGCGCCCGGGGGAGCTGAGGGTCCGGAAAGAAAAACCCCGTGGACTCATCGTCCACGGGGCTTCGTCTTCAGAGTTGCGGGGGCAGGATTTGAACCTGCGACCTTCGGGTTATGAGCCCGACGAGCTACCAGGCTGCTCCACCCCGCGATACCGTTTGCTGCCTTTGCTGCGCTTCTCTTTGTCAGACACCAGAGACCCTGTCACCTTTTTTCGACAGGGTCTCTGGCCTGTCAAGTTGCGGGGGCAGGATTTGAACCTGCGACCTTCGGGTTATGAGCCCGACGAGCTACCAGCTGCTCCACCCCGCGGCGAAGTGAGAGGCTTAGTACCGCCCTCCCCCTGGACCGTCAACTCTTTTGATCGAACGCTGGGAGACACGTCTGGGATTCCGCGTGTCTCCCGAGCGCTCGGGGCACGAACTACTTGCCCAGCTTCTGCTTGAAGAGGTCGGCGAACGTGCCGAGCCCCTTCTTGCCGCCACCCACGGGCTGCTGGGTCTTCGTCCAGGCCTCGACCTCGGCGCGCTCCTCGGCGCGCTCGGCGGCGGTGATGGACAGGCGGATCTTCCCGGAGGCGTCGATGTCCACCAGGGCCACCTTCAGCTCCTGGCCGAGCGAGAACTTCTTGCGCAGGTCCGTGCCGCGCTCGGTGCCCGTCTCGGCGGCGGGGATGAGCCCCTTGCCGCCCGGGAACGCGAGGAAGACGCCGTAGGGCTCGATGCGATCCACCTTGCCCACCACCACCTGGCCCACCTTGGGGCGCGGCGCCGCGGGCTCGGCCGGCTTCTTCTCCTCGGTGGCGGCGGCGACGGGGCGCTCCTCGGCGGGGCGCTGGGCCTCCTCCTCGGAGATGCGGCGCAGACCGATGCGCTTGTCGTTCGCGTCGATCTTCTCCACCTGCACCCAGATGACCTCGCCCTCCTTCACGGCGTCGCGCGGGTGCGCGATGCGGCGCTCGGACAGCGCGGAGATGTGCACCAGGCCATCCACGCCCGGGCGCAGCTCCACGAAGGCGCCGAAGGGCTGCAACCGCACCACCTTGCCCTGCAGCCGGTCGCCTTCCTTGATCTCCGCGAGCGCCGTCTTGAAGGGATCCTCCTGGCGGGCGCGCATGGAGAGGGTGATGCGCTCCTTCTGCTTGGACTTGTCCGGCGAGTTGGGCTGGCCGGGCTCCATGCGGAGGATCTCCACCTCCACTTCCTCGCCCTGCTTCACCACGTCGCTCGGGTGGGCCACGCGCATGTAGGACATCTCGGAGACGGGAATCATCCCCTCCACGCCGCCCAGGTCCACGAAGGCGCCGAAGTCACGCACGCCGGTGACCTTGCCCTTGACGACCTTGCCCACTTCCAGCGTCTGGCGCGTCTTGGCGGCCAGCTGCTTCTGCTCGTCCTCGAGCAGCGAGCGGCGCGAGAGCACCACGTTGCGGTCACGCACCTCGGTGACGCGGAAGGTGAGCTTCTCGCCAATGAAGGCGTCCGGCTTCTCCACGAAGCGGATGTCCAGCTGGCTGATGGGGCAGAAGGCGCGCACGTCGCCGATCGCCACCTCCACGCCGCCCTTGTTCACGCTGAGCACCATGCCCTCCACGGGCATGCCGGAGGAGCGGGCCTCGGCGAGCATCGCCATGTTGGCGCTGCCCTTGGCCAGCGCGCGGCTGAGCAGGATGCCCCGGGCGCCCGCCTCGATGACGTGCGCCTCGATGGTGTCCCCCACGCCGTAGCGCAGGACCCCCTCGTCGTCCTTGAGCTCGCGCAGCTCGATCATCGCCTCGCTCTTGGCGTTGGACAGCGTCACGAAGGCCGTGTCCGCGCCGAGCTGGAAGATGGTGCCGGTGACCTTCTCACCCACGCGCACCGCGCGACGGCCGGGCACGCCGCCGTCCTTCTGCTGCGCCTCGAACATCTCCGCGAAGGACTTGTCCTCGGGGACCTCCTCGTAGAGCGCGGGGGTGGGCGCGGGCACCACGGGCGCCTTGGGCGTCACGGGCGCCGGAGCAGCCGAGGCCTCGGGAGCCGTCTCGGCGGTGGGCTCGGACGACGCCGCCGGGGCCGGGGTCACCGGTCCGCGCGTCTCCACCGCGCCCGAGGCGCGCTTGACCACCACCATGGGACCCTGCGGCTGGCGCTCGCCACCCCCGCGGCCTCCCCGCGCTCACCGCGCGGACGGCGCTCCTCGCGGGGCGCGCCCTGGGGCTTGCCTCCCGCCTCGCCCGTGGGCTTGGGGGCGGCGGCCTCGCGCTCGCCACGCGGGCGATCCGAACGGCGGTCCTTGTCGCCGCGACCACCGCGCTCCTCGCGCTCGCCGCCACGACCCGCGGGAATGCCGAGCATCACGTCACCAAAGGTGGCCTTGGGCTTCTTGGGGCCAAGCCCCCTGCCCCATCGCCGCCACCAGAACCCACGGAACCGTTCTTCTCGTCGCTCACTGCGGGGACCTTCCTGAACGAAATCGAAATCCAGCGTGGGGGGACCATGCCCCCCGCTGGGGGAAAAGGCGGCGCACTCTACACCGCGCCGTGTCTGGACGGAAGACGCATCTGGTCGTCTTCCGCACTCCGGCCTTGAATCCCCCCATAACGCGGGCGGCCACGACGTCCATCCCCCCTCGCGCCGCGAGGGCCCGCCCGCCTGCTCCACACCCGGCCCCGGGCTCCAGGCGAGCCGGGCGAGGCCTAGACGGATCGTTTGCGCCGCAACACCCGCTGGAGCACCGCCTTCGCCTCGGGGATGCCCAGGGCGCTGGTGAGGGCGAAGTAGACGAGGCCGAAGGGCAGCACCACCAGGGGGAAGACGAGCACCGGGTGCAGGTGGGGCGGAGGCAGGACGTTGCCTCCCCACTCCTTCAAGACCCCGGGGTGGGACCCAGCAGGTGGGTCAGCGCCACCTTGATGCCCAGGCCCGTCAGGCCCGCCGCGCTCGCCGCCCCCCACAGCTTCGCCATCCCCGGCGGTGGGGGCACGGGGCCAATCCGGAAGGCGAGCGTGCGCCGCAGCATCTGGGCCTCGAACCGGGCCATCACTCCCCCGGCCAGGGGGAGGAAGGCCGCGCCCAGTTGGGAGGGCAGGCCGAGCAGCCCCGGCAGCCGCAGCGCCAGGAACCAGGCCAGGGCGGCGCCCAGCACCACGCGCAGCGTGGCGAAGCGCAGGGCGTGCGCGTGTCCTTGAGGGCGTAGAAGGTCGAGGCATACAGGCGCCCGAGCGCCGAGGCGGCCAGGCCAATGGAGGCGCCCATCAGCACGTACCAGAGGTAGCGCGTGTCCGCGGCGGTGAAGCGGCCCCACTGGAAGAGCGCCGCCGCCACCACGTCGCCGATGAAGAGCAGCGCCACCGCCGAGGGCACCACGAAGAAGGCGATGCGGCGCGAGCCCGCCTCCAGCCGCGCGCGCAGCTTGCCCGCCACGGCCTCGCCCGCTCCGGCCGCGCGGGACATCTCCGGCAACTCCGCCGCGGAGATCGCCATGCCGAAGAGGCTCACCGGGATGAGGTAGAGGGTCTGCGCGTAGGTGAGCGTGGACAGCGCCCGGACGGAGAGGAGCGAGGCGTAGGACGTGTCGACGTAGGCGCTGATCTGCACCACGCCCCGGCCGAGCACCACCGTGGCGAAGCTGCGCAGCACCGGCGCACGGACTCGCTCGCCGTGGACAGGTGGGGCCGGAAGTGGCCGAGCACCCGAAGCACCGAGGGCACCTGCACGAGGAACTGCAGGGCACAGCCCACCACCACGCCGTAGGAGAGCACCACCACCAGGGGCTCCTCGGCGAGCCCGCTCAGCCCCGCGCCCACCAGCGAGGTGATGATGGCCAGGTTCCACACCACGGGGGCCACGTAGGACAGGAAGAACTTGCGGTGGCTGTTGAGCACGCCCAGGCACCACGCGGACATCACCAGCAGGCCCGTGCCTGGAAAGAGGATGCGCACCAGCCGGATGGTCATCCGCCGCGCCTCTCCCTCGAAGCCCGCGGCGATGGTGTCCACGAAGAGCGGCGTGGCCAGCATGCCCAGCGCCACCATCACCGCGGTGGTCAGCGCGAGCAGGCCGAACACCGCGCCCGCCACCCGGTCCGCCTCCTTCTCGTCCCCCTTGCCGAGCAGCCCCGCGTACACGGGGATGAAGGAGCCGGACAGCACGCCCTCGCCAAAGAGGTTCTGCAGGAAGTTGGGGATGCGCAGCGCCGCCTTGAACACGCCCGCCGCCACCCCATTGCCCAGGAAGTAGGCGATGAAGACCTCGCGCACCAGGCCCACCAGCTTCGAGGCGAGGATCCCCGCGGCGACGAACAACGCGCCGCCGCTCCTGGCGGCACGCCCCTGTACCGAGGGTCGAGGAGGGGGAGAGGAGACGGGGGCTTCGGGGGCAGGAGTGGGAACGGTCAAGGAGAGCGCACTCTATGTCGGCGCCTTCACGGGCTTGAAGCCCGAACTCCTCGCTCCCCGGGTTTCCCTTGACGCTCCCCCCAACGGACCGCGATGGTCAACCGCTTCGCGTCGGCCCCCCGGCCCGGCGCCGCGACCTCCCATGCCGAAAGTATTGGTCATCGACGACGAGACGAACCTCCGCAAGGTGCTCGCCGCCATGCTGCGCCGGGACGGCTTCGACGTCACCGTCGCGGCCGATGGTGAGCAGGGCCTCGCCGAGTTCCACAAGAACGGCGCCGACATCGTGGTGACCGACCTCGTCATGCCCAAGGCCGGCGGCATGGAGGTCCTGCGCGCCGTCAACGCCGCCAACCCCGACGTGCCCGTCATCATCATCACCGCGCACGGCACCGTGGACTCCGCCGTCGAGGCCATCAAGGCGGGCGCCTTCGACTACGTCACCAAGCCCTTCGATCAATCCGAGCTGTCGGCCGCCATCGCCAAGGCCGCCAAGGCCCACGTCGTGGCCCAGCGCTCGGTGCGCGCGGACGCCAAGGCCCGCGCCGCCATCATCGGCGAGTCGCCCCAGCTCCAGGAAGTCTTCAAGATCATCGACAAGGTGGCGGACACGCCCTCCACGGTGCTCATCACCGGCGAGAGCGGCACGGGCAAGGAGCTCATCGCCTCCGCGCTGCATGGCGCCTCGAGCCGCCGCGACAAGCCCTTCATCAAGATCAACTGCGCCGCCATCCCCCACAACCTCCTGGAGTCCGAGCTCTTCGGCTACGAGCGCGGGGCCTTCACCGGCGCCGTCACCTCCAAGCCCGGCCGCTTCGAGCTGGCCGACGGGGGCACGCTCTTCCTCGACGAGATCGGGGAAATCCCCGTGGAGATGCAGGTGAAGCTGTTGCGCGCGCTCCAGGAGGGCGAGTTCGAGCGCGTGGGCGGCATCAAGACGACGCGCGTGGACGTGCGCCTCATCGCCGCCACCAACCGCGACCTGCAGGCGGAGATCGAGGCCGGCCGATTCCGCAAGGACTTGTACTACCGGCTCGCGGTGGTGCCCGTCACCCTGCCCGCCCTGCGCGAGCGCCGGGGCGACATCCACATGCTCGCGGGGCACTTCGTGGAGAAGTACAACCGCAAGCTCAACAAGAAGATCGAGGGCATCGCCGACGACGCGCTCGCCCTGCTGCAGGCCTACAACTGGCCCGGCAACATCCGCGAGCTGGAGAACCTCATCGAGCGCGTGCTGCTCTTCGCCGACGGGCCGCTCATCACCGCGAAGGATCTCCCCGAGCCGGTGCGCCGAGCCGCTACTCCAGTGCCCGCCTCCCCGGCCGCCCTCGCGGAGACGCCCCCGGGCGAGGGCGGCCTCAAGGACATCGTCCGCATGAAGGCGGCCGAGCTGGAGAAGGATCTCATCACCAAGGCCCTCGAGGAGACGGGCGGCAACGTCACCCGGGCGGCCCGACTGCTGCAAATCAGCCGCAAGTCCCTTCAAACGAAGATGAAGGAATTTGGTCTGCGCGACACGACCGCCCAAGATGGGCGGGATGACGGCGCCGACGACTGAGACCCGTGGCGAAATATCGCCGCGACACCAACGGTTTCGGTCCCCGCGCCACCCCCCTTCACCCTATGGGAGCCTGAATGCGGCCGCCTCTTCCCACCCTTGGACCTCAACCGAAGAAGAGCCCCCTGGGGCCGGTGATAGGTCTCTCATTGCTTCTGGGTCTGTGCACCGGAGGCGTGTGGTGGTGGAAGCATCGGCCCGCCTCGCCGCCCTCGGCGGAGACCGGGGACGCCCCCGAGAAGGCCGAGGCCGTGGCTCCCGCGAAGGCCGGTGCGCTCGCCGCCACCCCGTCCTCGACCAACCCCAACGAGCCGCCCCTGGCCCCCACCACCGTGGATCCAGTGCCCGCCACCCCGCCCCGGGGCGCGGTGCCCTCCGTCCCCGGCGAGCTGTCACACGCCGCCATCCGCGTGGAGGGCCCGTTGGAGACGGCCGTCGTCGCGGCCGCCGGTGCCGCCGTGGGCCCCGCGCTCGCCCAGGTGGTGACGCGCACGTTGGTGTGGTGGGTGGACGTGCCGGGAGACATCCGCCGCGGAGACACCCTGGACGTGCTCTATGAGGTGCGCTCCAACGAGGAGCCGCTCGTGCACGCGGTGCGCTTCTCCAGCGGCAAGACGGGCCAGACGCACCGCGCCTACCGCTTCCAGGCCCCGGGCGACAAGAACGCCCGCTACTACCTGCCGAGCGGCGAGGAGCTGGAACTGCGCCTGGTGAATTCGCCCCTGGACGACTACGAGCAGGTGACGTCGCTCCTGCGCGATGGCCGCAAGCACAAGGGCGTGGACTTCAAGACGCCCGTGGGCACGCCCATCAAGGCGCCCTTCACCGGCATCGTCCGGCGCAAGAACTGGGCCTTCCGCTTCAACGGCAACTGCATCGACCTCGAGGAGGTGGGCGGCAAGCACCGCCACGCCCTCTTCCTGCACATGGACGAGCTGCCGCGCTCACTCAAGGTGGGAGACCGTATCGCGGTGGGCAGCGTGCTGGGCCGCAGCGGCAACAGCGGCCGCTCCTTCGCGCCCCACCTGCACTACCAGCTCGAGGCCGCCGACGAGCGCATCCTGGATCCCTACGAGAACCACCGCACCTACCGGCGCTCGCTCCCGGCGTCCCAGCGCGCCGCCTTCGAGACCGAGATGCGCCGGCAGGATGGGCTGCTCGGGGCCACGGTGATGGCCGGCTCGGGGGCGCGGGCAATTGACCGCATCCGTTTCTTGACACCCCCGTGCCCGGCGGCTAGCGTCCCCGAAATTTCTCAACATTTCCCGGGGTTAGGCGGTTGGGTGTGCTTGCCGGGGGTGTGATTATACGGAGGTCGGATGTCCAGGCTTCGCGCCGTTGCCGCCGTCCTGACGCTGGGGGTGCCCTTCGCCGCCACGGCGGCGGACATCACCCGCGTCGCTTCTTCCTTCGAGGATGATGATCCCTTCGGGCTCTTCATCGACGCGGGCGTCGAGTACGCCCAGCGCAACTCGAGGATCGTCCGCGAGACGTCCGTCGCCACTTCCGACGGCAGTGCTCCGCCCCAGCTCCGTGATGCGTTCACGTACGGGCAGTACGAGACCCGGCTGAACCTCGACCTGGCGGTGGGCATCTCCCGGGACGTGGAGTTCTCCTTCGGTCTGCCGCTAGTGCTCTTGCACAACGAGTACTGGAACCGCCCGGCCGCCGAGCAAGGCTCACTCGCGAACATCTCCGACATCGACATTTCCGGGCGCACGCGGGCGTACCGCTGGGGTCTGGGCAACGCGCGCTTCGGGCTCGGGTGGGCCATCTTCAACCAGCGCAAGGACGACACCAAGCCCACGTGGGTGGCGCGCCTCAACTACGAGGCCCCCACGGCTCCGGCGTTCGATCCAAGCTTCGTCTCCCGACCGACCGACCGCACAACGATCGGGGACCGGGTCCACAAGTACACGCTGTCCACGGCGCTCTCGCGGAAGATCGGCCTGGCCGAGCCCTACTTCAAGGTGGCCTACACCATCCCGGTCCGCGGCCCGTTTGCCTACTCCAATTGCGACAACACCTTGGGCATGGGCGCCCCGGAGAACTGTGGCAAGCCCGGGTGGAGCCGTGGTGAGACGGGCATCCAGGCACCGCACGTGGTGGGCGTGACGATGGGCTCGGAGTTCCAGGTGGGAGACCGATCCGCGCGCATGCTCAAGCTGGACGCGCGCGCCGTGACCAACTTCGTGTCCGCGGGCCGCTACTACAACGAGCTGAGCGGTGTGCTGGGCAAGCTGCTCTACTCCTCGGAGTACCTCCAGTTGGGAGGACAGCTCGGCGCGACGTTCCAGCTCAACGAGTACTTCTCGTTCCGTGGCACGGCCGCGTTCCTCTACAACACGGACCACGCCCTCACGGCCGAGTCCGTGGGCCGGGACGAAGACAACGACGGCAAGGCGGACTCCGACATCGACCGGAATCCCAACTTCAACCCCGCCTGGGATCAGCCCGGAGGGCGCTTCTACGCCGTCGGGAGCAGGGATCTGCGCTTCAACGCGACGATCAACTTCACCTTCTGAAAGCGCCGCGCCTCAGCGCTTCTTGAGCCCGAGTCCGAGCCGGTACACGTCCTGACCGGACCAACCGGCGCGGCGGGCCAGCTCGGTGCTCAGGGGCTTGAGCTTGTCGCCCCGGCCGAGCCCCGCCTCCAGCGCGCGCAGCAGCTCCTCCTCGCTCCAGCGGTGCTCGCCGGTGCGCCCCTCCACCAACACCACCACCTCGCCCCGGGGCTCCTCGGCCGCGTAGCGCTCGCCCAACGAGCCGAGCGTGCCGCGGGCGAACTCCTCGTGCACCTTGGTCAGCTCGCGCGCCACCACCGCGCGCCGCTCGCCCAGCGCGTCGCGCAAGTCCATGAGCGTCTCGGCCAGCCGGCGCGGCGACTCGTAGAGGGCGATGGTCGCGGACAGCGGGGCCACCTCTTCCAGCATGGCCTGGCGCTCGGGGCCCTTGCGCGGCAGGAAGCCCAGGAAGTGGAAGCGCCCGGTGGGCAGGCCCGAGGCACTCAAGGCCGCCACCAGCGCCGTGGGGCCGGGCACGGGCACCACCTTCACGCCGCGCTCGAGCGCCTCGGCCACCAGCTTCTCGCCGGGGTCGCTGATGCCGGGGCTGCCCGCGTCCGTCACCAGCGCGCAGTCCTCGCCGGCCACCAGCCGATCCAGGATGCGGCCGGCGCGCTGGCCCTCGGCGAAGGCGGGCAGGCTCACCGTGTCCGCGGCGATGCCGAAGTGCTCGAGCAACACGCGCGAGTGCCGCGTGTCCTCGCAGGCCACGAAGGCCACCTGCCGCAGCGTCTCGAGCGCCCGCGAGGACACATCCCCCAGGTTCCCGATGGGCGTGGCCACCAGATAGAGCGTTCCCGACATCGACAACCTCACATGCCGGCGTCGAAGGCGCCCGGCAGGTGCTCCACCGTCGCGCGCTCGCCGCGGCCCACCACCGAGATGACATCGAAGCGCAGCTCCCGATCGCGCACCCCGTGCGCCATCAGGTAGTGCATCGCCGCCTTCACCACCCTGCGTTGCTTGGCGAAGGACACCGTGTGGGAAGGATCTCCCCACACCGCCGTGGAGCGCATCCGCACCTCCACGAAGCACACGGTATCCCCGCGTTCGGCCACCACGTCCAGCTCTCCGTGGCGGCACGCGTAGTTGCGCGCCCGCACCCGGTAGCCCTGCGTCTCCAGGAAGCGCACCGCCGTCTCCTCGCCCTCGTCGCCGTACTGCTTGCGCTCGCCCCTCGTCCCGTCCCGCTCCATCCCCACCCTCCCCAGCGGCCCCGCCTCTCGGGGCCTCGTGCGCTACAGATTGACAGTCCCGTCCGACAGCTGCGGGAAGCCCGCGAGCGGCGTGACGTGGAGCACCTGCGTGAGCGTGCCCAGGTGCTTGAGCATCCGGCCGAGCAACGGCAGCCGGGACTCGTCCACGCCGATGAAGGCATCCTCGACGATGAGCGGCAGCTTCACGCGGGCGGACACCTTCTCCACCAACGTCAGCCGGAGGCTCAGGAAGAAGAGATCCACCTCGCGTGGAGGCAGCTCGCCCAGCGGCAGGCGCCGGCCCGAGGCGCCGATCACGGAGGTGCGTCCGTCCCGGTCCCACTCCACGCCGGTGTAGCGGCGCTCGGTGAGCGCGCTGAAGTACTGCACGCAACGCTCCCGGACGAGCCCCATGACGGCCTGGATGTCCGTGGCGAGCAGATCCCCGGCGAGCCTCAGCAACTGGGGCGAGGGATCCTCCAGGGCCTGCGCACCGTGGGCGGCCGTCTCCATGCCGGCACGGCGCCCGCGGCCGGTGCGGATTGCGCGCGAGCGCGATGGAGTCCTTGACCCGGCTCAGCTCGCGCTCCACCTCGCGCAGGTCGCGCACGAAGGAGCCCTTCTGCTCGATCTGCGCGTTGAGCAGCTCGATCTGCTGGCGGATGATGGGCAGCTGGTTTCCGGCGTCGATGAAGTCGGGGTGCTTCTCCAGGGAGATGAGCTGAGTGCGCAGCTCGGCCACGGTGGCGCCGAGCTGCTCGCGGCGCTGCAGGCGCGGGGGGATGTCCTGGGGGGTGTCCACGTCGAACACCTCCATGGCCTTGCGCACGGGGCCCGCCTCGGCCTCGAACTCCTCGGCGATCTTCTTCTCGCGCACGGCGAACATCTCGCCCCGGCGCGCCACCCGATCCTTGTCCTGCAGCTCCTCCACGTAGCGCAGGGCGAGCACGGCGGCGAAGCCGAAGGCGGGCACGTCCAACAGCGCCACGTAGCGGACCGTCTTGGGCACGAAGAAGCTGGCGATGAGGCACGCCACGCCCACGCCCACGGCGATCCAGAAGTTGCGGTTGCGCACCAGGGGCTCCACGTCGGGCAGACGCGCGGCCTCCTCGTCGGCCACCTCCTTCTCGGACATCAGCCGCGCGAGCGCCTCGTCGCGTCGGGCGAGAACGCGGCCATAGCGCTCGGCGCGCGCGACGATGTCGGCGGGCAGGCCCATGGACTCGGGGGTGGGCTCGGCGTTCCACAGCGCCTCCGCCTCGCGCAGCTTCTCCTTGAGCGGCTCGGTGCTGCGCAACTTCGACTCCAGGCTGAAGACCTGGGAGTTGAGGCCATCCACCTCGAACTGGAGGTTGTCCACCTCCTTGCAGAGCACGAGCTCCTTCTCCAACTCGCGCTGCACGGCCTCCGCGGCGGGGATGTCCGAGGCGGGCAGCACCGACTGCGCGGCGGCGAGGCCCGGCGAGGAAGCCGTCCGCACGGCGGGCATGCCCGGGGACGACAGCGTCCGGGCCGCGGGCATGCCCGGGGTGGACATCGTGCGTCCACCGGAGCGGGGCCGGCGCGAGGGCAGCTGCGCGGCCTGGAGGGTGAAGAGCTGTTCGAAGGTGGTGCGCGGCGGCAGCCCCGCCCGGCCGCGGAGGAACTGATTGGCCTCGCCGGTGTCCTGCGTCACGAGCTCGGGCTGCTTCGTGGTGGGGTTGAGCCGGTGCAGCGTGCCCCCTCCGCCCAGCTCGCGCAGCACGCGGTAGGTGAGCGTGTCCTGGCCCACGAACGTCAAGGCGCCCTTGCCCGGCTTCTGCACGGTGGCGGAGAAGGCGGCGTCCTCGCCACGGCCATCCGCGTAGAGCAGCGCGAGCGACAATCCGGCCAGCGGACTCGGCTCCACCGTGGGCGGCTTGAGCACGAAGTACCCGGTCTTCAGGGCGAAACGGCCGGCGGGGGAAAATCCCCGGACATTCTGGACAGCGAGCTCAACGAAGTGCATGCGCCCCCCATTCTAGCGCGTGCGGATATGAAAAAGGGAGCGTCCCTGAAAAGGGCGCTCCCCGAAAAGAGACCGGCCGAGCAGGCCGGAGTCGACTCAGGCCTTGGCACGGTGGGCCTTGGCGGCGCGGCGCATCTCCGCGTCCTCCTGGCTCTCCACGCGGGAGGCCTTGCCCTTGAGGTTGCGGATGTAGAAGAGGCGGTTGCGGTTGACGTGACCGCGGGTGAGGACCTCGATCTTCTCGTAGCGGGGGCTGTGCACCGGGAAGATGCGCTCCACGCCCACGCCGAAGGACACCTTGCGCACGGTGAAGGTGGCGCGGTTGTAACCCCGCGTCTTGCGGATCACGAGACCCTCGAAGGCCTGCACGCGCTCCTTGTCGCCTTCCTTGATCTTCCAGTGAACTCGAACCGAGTCACCCGTTTGGAAAGCGGTGACGTCCTGACGGAGGTTCTTGGCCTCCACGTACTCGATAGCGCTGCGACGCATGACTCACTCCAGAAAAGCTTGGACTGGCGGTACGAAAACTTGAGAGCGGGCCGTCCTACCAGAGAGCCGGGGGGCGGACAAGCCCGCAAAGCACCACCCGGCACTGGAAACCAGCGGAAGGACTACAACTCCTCCTCTTTCTTCTGCAACAGCTTCACGTCCGCCTTGCCCAGCTCCAGGCGAGCGAACAGATCCGGCCGCCGCTCCTGGGTGAGCCGCAGCGCGTGCCAGCGCCGCCACCGGGCGATCCGCGCGTGATCTCCACACTGGAGGACGGCGGGCACCTCGGCGCCCCGGAAGGAGGGAGGCCGGGTGTAGTGCGGATGCTCGAGGAGGTTCTCCTCGAAGCTCTCGGTGACGCTGGAGGACTCGTTGCCGAGCACCCCGGGCAAGAGCCGCGCCACGGCGTCCACCACGGCCAGGGCGGCCACCTCGCCCCCGGTGAGGATGAAGTCGCCGAGTGACACCTCTCCATCCAGGAAGGGCATCACGCGCTCGTCCACCCCCTCGTAGCGGCCGCACACGAGGATCAGCCCCGGCTCCCGAGCGAGCTCACGTGCCCGGGCCTGGGTGAACGTCGGGCCCCGAGGACTCATCAGCAGGGCCTTGGCGCCCGCGGGAGCGCGGCTCCGAGCGGCCTCGATCGCGGCCACCAGCGGCTCGGGCTTCATCACCATGCCCGCGCCGCCGCCGTAGGGGGCGTCGTCGGTGACGCGGTGCTTGCCCTCGGCGTAGTCGCGGATGTGCGTGACGGTGACGCCCACCAGGCCCTTCTCGCGCGCCTTGCCGAGGATGCTCGCGCCCAGGTAGCCCAGGACGCTGTCGGGAAAGAGGGTGAGCACCTCCACGGGGTACATCACGCCTCCTCTTTCGGCCCGCCTCCGCCCGCCTCCAGGTACTCCGGAGGCTTCACCACGAGCCGCCCCCCCGGGATGTCCACGGTGGAGACGAAGTCGTCGGCGAAGGGCACGACGAGCTCCTCACGGCCCTCGGCGCGGATCACCAGGTTGGGCACTTCGCCCGTGTCCCAGAGCTCCTCCACGCGGCCGAGCACGTTGCCGGCCTCGTCCACCGCGGTGAGGCCCACCAGGTCTCCCTGGAAGTACTCGTCCTCCTCGGGAGGCTCGAGGTCTTCGCGGAAGACGAGCACGGTGGCGCCCACCAGGGCCTCGGCGTCCTCGCGGCGCTCCACCTGCTCGAAGACCACGAGGGTCTCCTTGGGGGTGGGCCGCACGGACTCGATGCGCAACAGCCGCTCCTGGCCCGCGCGGGTGCGCACGAGCACGCGCTCGACGTAATCGAGCGACTCGGAGGCGGGATCGAAGGGGCGCACGGCCACCTCGCCCTTGAGTCCATGGGCCCGGGCCACGTAGCCCATCTCGAGATGAGGCTTGAGGGTCACTGTCCCTCGGGAGGGGTGGCGGAGGCCGCGGCCTGGGGCAGGCGCCGGTCGTCCTGGATTTCCAGGCGGACCTTCTGGCCCTGCTTCTGGCCCGCGGCGCCGAGCAGCGTCCGGAGGGCGCCCACGGTGCGCCCGTCACGGCCGATGACCTTGCCCACGTCCTCGGGGGAGACCTTCAGCTCATAGAGCTGGGCCCCGTCCACCTCGGACGCGCGCAGGCCGACCTGATCGGGGTGATCGACCAGGGCCCGTACCAGATAGAGGATGAGTTGCTCCACGCTGTCGACTCAGCCCCGGAAGGGACTAGGAAGCGGGGTGGCGGCGGCGGTGCGCTTGTGGCGCTTGATGAGCTCGCCAACGGTCTCGGAGGGCAGCGCGCCGCTCTTGAGCCAGTACTCCAGACGCTCCGCGTCGAACTCCACCTTGGCCGGGTTCTGGTTCGGATCGTAGGCGCCCACGGCCTCGATGAACTTGCCGTCCCGGGGGTTGCGGGAGTCGGTGGCCACCACGTGGTAGTACGGCTTCTTCTTGGCGCCCGCGCGGGCGAGACGGAGGACAACGGCCATTTCTGATGCTCCAGGTGAAATCTGAAGGTGAGACAAGAAGGTGATCAGCTTGGAGGGGGCGCTCTTAACGCCCCCACGAGCGGATTGTCAAGGAAGCTCGGGGCTTTGCGGTGTTTCCGAGGGGCTCTCCCTCCCCGATTGGCCAGCTGGCCACAGGCGCCGGCGATGTCCCGGCCCCGATTCTGGCGGATGAAGGCCGCCACGTGCCCGGCGCACAACAGTTCCCGGAAGCGCTCGGCGCGCTCGTCCATGGTCGTCTGGAAGCCCAGGCCGGGGTTCTCGTTGTAGGGGATGAGGTTGACCTTGGCGGGGATGCCGTCGAGCAGCTGGATGAGGCGCGCGGCGTCCTCGTCCGAGTCGTTGAAGTCGCGCAGCAGCACGTACTCGAAGGTGATGCGGCGGCCCTGGCGCAGGGGGAACTTGCGGCAGGCGTCGAGCAGCGCGGCGATGTTCCACTTGCGGTTGACGGGCATCGTCTTGGAGCGCTGCTCGTCGGTGCTCGCGTTGAGGGAGATGGCGAGCTTCACGTCCGTCTCCTGCCCGAAGCGCTCGATCATCGGCACCAGGCCCACGGTGGACACGGTGATGTGGCGGTGGCTGAAGTTGGGCCCGTCCTCGGACTGGAGGATGGAGAGCGCCGTCTTCAGGTTCTCGAAGTTGTGCAGGGGCTCGCCCATGCCCATGAAGACCAGGTTGGAGAGCGGACGCAGGGTCTCCAGGTGCTCGTTCTTGCGCACCTCGCGGTTGACCGCGTGCACCTGGGCGACGATCTCCCCGGGGTGAGGTTGCGCTTGAGGCCGAGCGTGCCCGTCATGCAGAAGGTGCACGCCATGGCGCAGCCCACCTGGGTGGACACGCACAGCGTCTTGCGGTCCTCCGAGGGCATGTAGACGGACTCGATGTAGCGGCCGTCCCGGGTCTTCCAGCGGTACTTGATGGTGCCATCCACCGAGCGCTGCTCGGCGTCCTTGACCAGGGGGACGATCTCCGCGTGGGCCTTGAGCTTCTCGCGCAGGGCCTTGGACAGGTCCGTCATCTCGTCGAACGAGGTGGCGCCGCGCTGGTGGAGCCACCGGTAGAGCTGGCCGGCGCGGAAGGCGCGCTCGCCGAGCTGTTCGGTGAGGAAGCGGGTGAGCCCCTCCAGGGTAAGGCTGGAGACCTCCGTGCGCGGCGTGGCGGCCGGGGTGGGCTCGGGCACGGGCGGGGCGGCGGTGTCGACGGTGGCGCTGGCGGGCTCTGTCGGCGTCATCATGGTTCCAACGGAGAGGTGTAGGAGCCACTTCCCACAACCAGGCCGGTGGAGTCAAAGGAGGGCTCGTCCCCTTCCCCGCCCTGGATCTATCCTCGCTCGTTCCGGCCCCCGTCGCGTCGCGGGCGGCCCTGGCACGACGGAGGGACACACACCATGCGCATCGACACCCGAGCAGTCGAGTACACCCACCGCGACAAGGCCTTCGAGGGCGTGCTGGCCTACGACGGCCACCGCGAGGGCAAGCGTCCCGCGGTCCTGGTCTTCCATGGGTGGGAGGGCCGCAGCGAGGCACAGCTCGACTTCGCGAAGAAGCTCACCGATTGGGGATATGCGGGCTTCGCCTGTGATCTCTACGGCAAGGGCCTGAAAGGCACGACACCCGACGAGTGTCGGGCGCTCATGACCCCCCTGGTGTCGGACCGGGCGACGCTGCGCGAGCGCATCCTGAAGACCGTGGAGACCGTCCGGAACCTGCCCGAGGTGGATGCCAATCGGGTAGCCGCGATCGGATTCTGCTTCGGAGGCCTGTGCGTGCTGGACCGGCGCGCACGGGCGCGGACGTGCGGGGCGTGGCGAGCTTCCATGGCCTGCTCGGCCGCCCCGATGATCTCTCGGAGACGGAGATCAAGGCCAAGGTGATGGTCTTCCACGGGTGGGATGATCCCATGGCGCTGCCGGAGGACGTGGTGGCTCTGGGCCGCGAGCTCACCCGGTGCAAGGCGGACTGGCAGGTCCACGCGTACGGCGGAACCATGCACGCCTTCATGGCGCCGTTCGCCAATGATCCCGCCTCGGGCATCCTGTACAGCGAGAGGGCCTCGCGCCGCGCGTGGACGTCGCTCGCGCCCTTCCTCGCCGAGGTCTTCTTCTCCTGAAAGACGAAAGCCCGGTCCCCGCGAAGCTGCGCGCGGGAGCCGGGCCTCGAGTCCACCGGGCCTCTCATCGAGGCCCGTCGGGACTACTTCTTGCCGGAGTACTCGTAGCCGTGGATCTCGGTCTCGCGGAAGAAGTACGCGATCTCGTTCTTCGCGTTCTCCAGGCTGTCCGAGCCGTGCACCGTGTTCTGGTCGATGCTGGTGGCGAAGTCGCGGCGGATGGTGCCGGGGGCGGCGTTGGCCGGGTTGGTGGCGCCCATGAGATCACGGTTGGCCGTGACGGCGTTCTCACCCTCGAGCACCATCAGGACGACGGGGCCGGAGATCATGAAGCTCACCAGATCCTTGAAGAAGGGGCGCGCCTTGTGGACGGCGTAGAACCCCTCGGCCTGCGCCTGCGACAGGTGCTGCAGGCGGATGGCGACCGGCTTGAGACCCTTCTCCTCGAAGCGGGAGATGATCTTGCCGATGACGCCCTTCTGAAGCCCGTCGGGCTTGATGATGGACAGCGTACGCTCGATGGCCATGGTCCTGGCTCCTCGTTGTGTCGTTGGGAAGTGAGGCGGAAAACGGGGGGAACTAGCGGCTCTTCTTCGGAGGACCGCGCTTGATGGCCTCCTGCAGCGTGGTGCCCAGCTCGGCGGGGCTCGCGGCCATGAGGAAGCCCGCGGCCTCCATGGCCTTGATCTTCTCGGAGGCCGTGCCCTTGCCGCCGGAGATGATGGCGCCCGCGTGGCCCATGCGCTTGCCCGGAGGCGCCGACTGGCCGGCGATGAAGCCCGCGATGGGCTTCTTGAATTCGCGCGCCACGTACTCGGCACCGGCCTCCTCGGCGTTGCCGCCGATCTCGCCGATCATGATGACCGCGTCCGTCTCCGGGTCGTCATTGAAGAGCTTGAGCACGTCCACGAAGTCCGTGCCGTTGACCGGGTCACCGCCGATGCCCACCGCGGTGGACTGGCCCAGGCCCAGCTGAGTGAGCTGGTACACGGCCTCGTACGTCAGCGTGCCCGAGCGAGACACCACGCCGATGCGGCCCGGCTTGTGGATGTGGCCCGGCATGATGCCGATCTTGCACTTGGCGCCAGGGGTGATGACGCCGGGGCAGTTGGGACCGATGAGGCGCACGCCCGGCTTGCCCTGGATGTAGCGCTTGGCCTTCACCATGTCGTTGACGGGGATGCCCTCGGTGATGGTGATGATGAGGGAGATGCCGGCGTCAGCGGCCTCCATGATGGAGTCCGCGGCGAAGGGGGGCGGCACGAAGATGACCGAGGTGTTCGCTCCGGTCTGCTTCACCGCGTCGGCCACCGTGTTGAACACCGGGACCTTGCCCTCGAAGTCGGTGCCGCCCTTGCCCGGCGTCACACCGCCGACCAGCTTGGTGCCGTACTCCAGCATCTGCTTGGAGTGGAACGAGCCCGCCGAGCCGGTGATGCCCTGGCAGAGGACCTTCGTGTCGTTGTTGACGAGGATGCTCATGGCTTGACCTTTCTCTGCCTGGAACTACTTCACCGCCGCGACGGCCTTCTCGGCGGCCTGGCGGAGGTTGTCGGCGGGGGTGATGGCGAGGCCGGAGTTGCTCAACAAGTCCTTGCCCTGCTGCACGTTGGTGCCCTCGAGCCGCACCACGAGCGGGATCTTCAGCTGCACTTCCTTCGCCGCGGCGATGATGCCCTCGGCGATGATGTCGCACTTCATGATGCCGCCGAAGATGTTGACGAGCACCGCCTTGACCTGCGGATCCGCGAGGATGAGCTTGAAGGCCGCCGTCACCTTCTCCTTGCTCGCGCCACCGCCCACGTCGAGGAAGTTGGCCGGGCTGCCGCCCACCAGCTTGATGGTGTCCATGGTGGCCATGGCCAGACCCGCGCCGTTCACCATGCAGCCGATGTTGCCGTCCAGCGCGATGTAGGCCGGTCCCACTCCTTGGCCTGGGTCTCGCGCGGCTCCTCCTCCGCGAGATCACGGTAGGCGAGCAGATCCTTGTGCCGGTAGAGCGCGTTCTCCTCGAAGTCCACCTTCGCGTCGAGCGCCACCACGCCGCCATCCTTGGTGATGACCAGCGGGTTGATCTCCACCAGCGCCGCGTCCGTCTCGATGAACATGCGGTAGAGCGCGGAGCAGAACTGCACGAACTTGTTCACCGTGGGGCCGGTCAGCCCCAGGCCGAAGGCCAGCTTGCGGCCCTGGAAGTCCTGGAAGCCGGCGATGGGGTCCACCGCCTCGCGGAGGATCTTCTCCGGGTGCTTCTCGGCCACTTCCTCGATCTCCACACCGCCCTCGCGGGAGGCCATGAAGGTGATGCGCGAGGTGGCGCGATCCAGCGTCACGCCGAGGTACAGCTCCTGACCGATGGCCAGGCCTTCCTCGATGTAGACCTTGTTGACCTTCTGGCCCTCGGGCCCGGTCTGGATCGTCTTGAGCATCATGCCGATCATCTGCTGGGCGAGCTGCTTCGCCTCGGCGGGGCTCTTGGCCAGCTTCACGCCGCCGCCCTTGCCACGGCCGCCCGCGTGAATCTGGGACTTCACGACGACCACCGAGGTGCCCAACTCCTTCGCGGCCTTCTCGGCCTCGTCGGGAGTGTTCGCGAGGATGCCTCGCGGCGTGGGGACCCCATACTTCCGGAAGAGTTCCTTGCCCTGGTACTCGTGGATCTTCATCGAAGCTCCGGGTGACGCGGAATAACGCGAGACTGGCCGCCGGGAGCCAGCCCCGGGACGGCTGCCTCTCTCGCGCAGAATGGCCCGCTTGGCAAGGCCCGAGTGTCAAGGGCCCTGCTCCCGCGGACGGGAAAGACAGAGGCTCCGGCCCGGCGAATCCACGCCAGACACGGAGCCTCGGACAACCTACTGCGGGGTGACACGTGAGAGCTAGGCCGGACCGCCCGTGCCCTTATTGTCACCTTCCTGATTGAAGAAGATGTCCTTGATGATCTGCTTGGTCACCTCGCGGTTCATCACCGCGATGGAGGTGGTGAGCGGGATCTCCTTGGGGCACACCTTCACGCAGTTCTGTGCCTTGCCGCAGTCCTGGATGCCGCCCGGGCCCATGAGCCCACGCACGCGCTCCTCGGAGTTCATCTTGCCCGTGGGGTTCATGTTGAACAGCCGCGCCTGGCTGATGGAGGCGGCGCCCATGAAGTCGTTGTCGATCGTCACCTGCGGGCACGCCTCGAGGCAGCTGCCACACGTGATGCACGTGGACAGCTTGTACATCACCGAGTGATCCGCCGGGGACTGGCGAGGACCGGGGCCGAGGTTGTGCGTGCCGTCGATGGGGATCCACGCCTTGACGCGCTTGAGCGCGTCGAACATGCGATCCCGGTTCACCGCCAGGTCGCGCGTGACGGGGAACTTCTTCATCGGCTCCAGGGTGATGGTGGGCTCGCCGTTGCCGATGATGCGATCGATGAGCGCGGAGCACGCCATGCGCACCCGGCCGTTGATGTTCATGGCGCAGCTGCCACACCTCTTCCAGGCACGCGGCGTCCCAGATGACCGGGGCCACCTTGCGCCCGTCGGTGGTGACGGGGTTGCGCTGGATCTCCATGAGACAGGAGACGACGTTGGCTCCCGGGCGGTAGGCGATGCGGAACTCGTCGTAGTGCCCCTGCTGATCCGGACCGTCCTGGCGCCAGATGCGGAAGGTGACGTGCTTGGTCGTGTTGCTGACAGGCGCTTGCGTCGTGGTCGCGTGGTCCATGTCGTTCCCTCTGCTCAGGCGTACCAGCGCGGCTCGGGGTCGAGCACGGGCGTGGGGATGTCCTCGTAGCTGATCTGCGGCGACTCGGGCGAATAGGACGCGAGCGTCGTCTTGGCCCACTTCTCGTGGCGCTTCTTCCACAGCCCCATCCAGTTGGGGTCCTGCGTCGGGTCCTTGCTGGCGGGCTCAGGCAGCGAGAAGTCCGGCTTGTAGTGGGCGCCGCGGCTCTCGTCGCGCATCAGCGCGCTCTTGGTGATGACCTCGGCCAGCTCGAACATGTTCCAGAGCTGGTTGGCGTAGGAGATGCTGCGGTTGGCCACGTTGCCCGTGTCCAGCGCGCTGATGTTCTTCCAGCGGTCCTTGAACTCGCGGATCTTGTCCAGCGTCTTCTGCAGCCGGTCGTTGTAGCGCACGACGGTGACGTTCTCCGTCATGATCTCGCCGAGCTCCTTGGTGAGCCCGTACGCGTTCTCCTTGCCGTCCATCTTCTTGATGGAGGCGAAGCGCTCCTCCCAGAACTTCTTCGCCTCGGCGAAGTGCTTCTGCAGGTCCGCGTCGGTGGCGCTCTTGGCCTGGCTCTTGGCGAACGACGCCATGGCCGGGCCGCTGATCATGCCGGCGTAGATGCACGACAAGAGCGAGTTGGCGCCCAGGCGATTGGCGCCGTGGTAGGCGTACTCGGCCTCGCCCGCGGCGTACAGGCCGGGGATGCGCGTGGAGTGGTTGACGGGGCTGCCCACCAGCGGCGTCTGCGTCTTCGAGTCCGCCTCGAAGGACACGTGCAGGCCGCCCATCGAGTAGTGCATGCCCGGGAAGATCTGCATGGGCACGTGGCGCGGATCATCCCCCACGAACTTCTCGTAGATCTCCATCACGCCGCCGAGCTTCTCGGTGAGCTTCTGGGCGGGGATGTGCGTGACGTCCAGGAACACGGCGTCGCGGCCGCCGATGCCCAGGCCCAGCTCGCGGCACACGGTGAAGATCTCGCGCGTGGCCACGTCGCGCGGCACCAGGTTCTTGTACTTGGGGTACTTCTCCTCGAGGAAGTAGAAGCGCTCGCTCTCGGGGATCTGCCGGGGATCGCGCGTGTCGCCCTTCTTGCGCGGCACCCACACGCGGCCGCCCTCGCCACGCACCGACTCGCTCATCAGGCGCAGCTTGTCCTCACCCGGAATGGAGGTGGGGTGCACCTGGATGAACTCGCCGTTGGCGTAGATGGCCCCCTCCATGTACGCACGGCCCGCGGCGGTGCCCGTGTTGATGATGGAGTTGGTGGAGCGGCCGAACACGATGCCCGGACCCCCGGTGGCCAGACACACGGCCTCGGCGGGGAAGGTGCGGATCTCGTTGGTGCGCAGGTCCATGGCCACGCTGCCGATGCACCGGCCCGTGCCGTCCTTCACCGTGCCGAGCCACTCCCAGTACTCGTACTTGGTGACGCGGCCCTCGACCTCCCAGCGGCGCACCTGCTCGTCCAGCGCGTAGAGCAACTGCTGGCCGGTGGTGGCGCCCGCGAAGGCGGTGCGGTGGTGGAGCGTGCCGCCGAAGCGGCGGAAGTCGAGCAGACCCTCGGGCGTGCGGTTGAACGTCACCCCCATGCGATCCAGCAGGTAGATGATGCCGGGGGCCGCGTAGCACATGCCCTTCACGGAGACCTGCTCGGCGAGGAAGTCTCCGCCGCGCAGCGTGTCCTTCACGTGGATGTCCGGGCTGTCACCCTCCCCCTTCGTGTTCACCGCGCCGTTGATGCCTCCCTGGGCGCAGACCGAGTGGGAACGCTTGACCGGCACGAGCGACAAGATGTCGACCTGGTGCCCCGCTTCGGCCAGCTTGATGGTGGTCATCAGCCCGGCGAGTCCGCCGCCCACCACCGTGAATCGCGCTGCTGCTGCCATGCTGCGTCTCCTTGGTGTCCCCGAGAGCCCGTCGCCGGGTACACGCCGGCGCCGCCTGCCCGTCTTCGCGGGCGCGGGAAACCGGACCTCTCGGTGCAGTGCTACGGCAAGTTAACTGGTGGATTCAGCAAGCCGCAAAGATTACCGGATCACGGAGAATAAGCGCGCTCCATCACCGGCATCAGCCACGCTCCGCCCAGCCCCTCGTGGGGCATTTCGTCCCACGGGGGCAGCCGGCGGAGCGGCGGCACACGGCGATTACAGCTTGACGCTCTCGACGGTCTTCTTCACCGAGTCATAGGAGCGGGCCAGCTCGGCCTTCTCCGCCTCGTTGAGCTCCACGGTGTGGATCTTCTCCACGCCGCCCGCGCCGATCTGCACCGGCACGCCGAAGAAGACGCCGTTGATGCCGTACTCGCCATTGAGCATGGCGGCGGCCGGGAGCACGCGCTTGCGGTCGAGCAGGAAGCTCTCGGCCATGGCGATGGAGCTGGCGGCGGGCGCGAAGTAGGCGCTGCCCGTCTTGTACAGGCCCACCAGCTCGGCGCCGCCCTTGCGGGTGCGGTCGATGATGGCGTCCAGCTTGTCCTTGGCGATGAGCTGGGTGAGGGGCACGCCGCCCACGGTGCTGTGGCGCACAAGGGGCACCATGTCGTCACCGTGGCCGCCGAGCACCAGCGCCTCCACGTCGCGGATGGAGGTGTTGAGCGCCTCGGCGACGAAGAACTTGAAGCGGCTGGTGTCGAGCACGCCCGCCATGCCCACGACCTTGTTCGACGGCAGGCCGGAGATCTTCTGGAGCGCGTACACCATGGCGTCCAGCGGGTTGGCCACGTTGATGACGAAGGCGTCGGGGCAGTGCTGCTTGATGTTGGCCGCCACGTCCCGCATGATCTTCAGGTTGACGTCGAGCAGGTCCTCGCGCGTCATGCCCGGCTTGCGCGGCACGCCCGCGGTGATGATCACCACGTCCGCGCCCGCCACGTCCTTCCAGTCCGTGGTGCCGGTGACGCGACAGTCGTAGCCGTCCACCGCGGAGAGCTGGTTGATGTCCAGCGCCTTGCCCTTGACCAGGCCCTCGGCCGCGGGGATGTCGTAGAGGATGACGTCGCCGAGCTGCTTCTGCACCGCGAGCAGGGCCAGGTTGCCACCGATCTGACCACCGCCGATGAGGCCGATCTTCTTCTTGGAGTGAGCCATGTGGTTTGTCTCCTCGTGACGACTACATGTTCTTGATGATGGCCTGACCGAACTCCGAGCACTTCACCTCGGTCACGCCGGTCTGCTTCTCCTGGTTCATCAGGCGGGCGAAGTCGTAGGTGACGGTCTTGCTGGCGATGGCCTTGTCCATGCCCTTGATGATGAGGTCGGCCGCCTCGTTCCAGCCCATGTGGCGCAGCATCATCTCGCCCGAGAGGATGACCGAGCCCGGGTTCACCTTGTCCAGGTCCGCGTACTTGGGCGCGGTGCCGTGGGTGGCCTCGAACACGGCGTGGCCGGTCAGGTAGTTGATGTTGCCGCCCGGCGCGATGCCGATGCCGCCCACCTGCGCGGCGAGCGCGTCGGACAGGTAGTCGCCGTTGAGGTTGAGCGTGGCGATCACGTCGAACTCGTCCGGACGCGTGAGCACCTGCTGCAGGGTGATGTCCGCGATGGAGTCCTTGATGAGGATCTTCCCGGAGGCGAGCGCCGCCTTCTGCTCGGCGTTGGCGGCCTCCTCGTTCTTGGCGGCCTTGGTGGCCTCCCACTGATCCCACGTGTAGACCTTGTCACCGTACTCGCGCGCCGCGAGCTCGTAGCCCCACTTGCGGAAGGCGCCCTCGGTGAACTTCATGATGTTGCCCTTGTGCACGAAGGTGACGCTCTTGCGCTTCTCCACCAGGGCGTACTCGATGGCGGCGCGGATGAGGCGCTCGGTGCCTTCCTTCGACACGGGCTTGACGCCCAGACCCACGTCCTGGGGGAAGCGGATCTTGCCGAACTCCTTGGGGAACTCCTTCTTGAGGATCTCCAGCACCTTGGCGGCCTGGGCCGAACCCGCCTCGAACTCGATGCCCGCGTAGATGTCCTCGGTGTTCTCCCGGAAGATGACCATGTCGACCTTCTCGGGGGTCTTCACGGGGCTGGGCACGCCCTTGAAGTAGCGCACGGGGCGCAGGCACACGTACAGGTCGAGCAGCTGGCGCAGCGCCACGTTGAGCGAGCGGATGCCGCCGCCCACCGGCGTCGTCAGCGGGCCCTTGATGCCCACCAGGTACTCGCGGAACGCCGCCACCGTCTCGTCGGGCAGCCAGTTGTTGACCGTCTTGAAGGCCTTCTCGCCGGCGAGCACCTCGAACCAGGAGATCTTCTTCTTGCCGCCGTAGGCCTTCTCCACCGCCGCGTCGAAGACGTTCTGCGAGGCGCGCCAGATGTCGCGGCCGGTGCCGTCACCCTCGATGTAGGGGACGATGGGGTTGTTCGGCACGGTCAGCTTGCCGTTCTGCAGGGTGATCTTCTCGCCGCTCGGAGGCGCCATGGACGAAGCTCCTGATGTTGAGGAAATGAGGGGGACTTAAGGGCGGCGGATGCTTTGCGCCTCTGGCCCCTGGCGTCAAGGAGTTTGGCTGCCCGCCGAGCGTCCTGACTTATCGGAGCCAGTCCTCATCACGTCCCACCACCCGAAGTGCATCACCCGCTCGTCCATGAGTCGCAGCCAACCCGGTGCGTGCTGGTAGCGCACGGGCACCAGCCCCACCTCCTCCAGGGCACGGGCCACGAACGCGAAGGACCAGAAATACAGAGTTACCGGGGATCCGCCTCCGGCAGCGGCCAGCTCGCCTCCTCGTGGGCCTCGAGCCCCGGCCGGCGCTCCAGCACCGTGAAGAGCAGCCGTCCCCCGGGGCCAGCGCCCTCGCCGGTGGCCCAGGGTCCGGGGCAGTTCCTCGCAGAAGTCCAGGCACCCCACCGCCAGGGCCACCCCGAAGCGGCCGTCCTCCCCGGCGATCGGCGCCCGGTAGCTGTGCGGCCGGTACGTCCCATGAGGCCGGCCCCGCCGCGCCACCTCGAGCATCTCCGGTGAGAGATCCAGGCCCACCACTTCCACGTCCGGCGGCAGCCCCCGCGTGAGCAGCCCCGGCCCACACCCCATGTCGAGCACCCTCGCACCCGGAGTCACCGTCTCCGCGAGGAAGCGCTCCACCCGCCCCTCGTAGCGCTGGAGCGAGGGAAAGAAGGCCTCATAGGCCTCGGCGATCTCCCCATAGGCGCGCCGCACGCCCCGCTCCTGTGCGTCGGGGACGAGGCTCTCCGGCCCCGGGACCCCTTCCGTGGATGAACTGCCCGTCTGGCTGCTGCTCATTCCCCGGGTTGTAGTGCATGCCTCCCGCCTCCTTCCATCACCCGGAAGGGGCCCTGGACTTCCGTCCACAGTCCAAGAGTGGATTCACACCGACAACCCGTGAAGTAAAATTCCTCACTCGATGGAAATCTACACCTGGAGTACCATTCAGCTCACGGTGGAACGCGCTTCCCCGGAAAGAGCGGACCCTTCGGGTCGGAACATCCCTCGACACCATGAGCCGATACATCACCGACGAGCGCATCCAGTGCCTGGGACACAACATGAGCACCGTCAGCTCGGGGCTCGGTTCATTCTGGCGACTCGCCAGCCGGTTCATGCTGGAGGAGAGCATGGGGACCACGGGGCCCGACGGGCTGGCCCAGTTCGATTCGGACGCGTGGTACCCACTCACGGGCCATCTCCGGGTGCTCGAGCGGATCCGCAAGGACTTCGGAGAAGTGGCCTTGCGGCAGGTGGGGGCCTCGCTCCCGAGGTTCGCCCGGGCCATGCCCGCCGACAGCGACGTCCACTCCGCGTTCCAGCACCTGGACGTGATGTACCACGCCAACCATGCCGTCAACGGCCAGCCGATGTTCTCCGAACACACGGGCCAGCTCCAGGATGGCATTGGCCACTACGGCGCGCCCCTTGGCCCGCCACAAGCGGATCCTCTGTGAGTGCACCGGCCCCTACCCGTGTGCCTTCGACGAGGGGTTGCTGCTGGCCTTCGCGCGGTTCCATGAGCCCTCGGCCACGCTGGCACACCTGGAGCCCGAGACGTGCCGCACCTGGGGCGCCGCCCGCTGCACCTACTCCGTGGCCTGGACGTAGGGCACCGGGCTCAGGCGGAGTCGAGCACGCGCTGCAGCTCGTCCGGCCGGGGGGCCGCGCTCATGGCCGTCTCCAGGGTGATGGCCGTCTGCTGGTAGAGCTGGCTGAGGTGCTGCTCGAAGGTCTGCATCCCGAAGGGCTCGCCTCCATGCTCGATGACCTCCTTGAGCTCGTGGGCGCGATCCTCGCGGATGAACTGCTCCACCTGCGGCGTCTGCACGAGGATCTCCTGCGCCACGGTGCGCCCCTTGCCATCCGCGCGGGGCAACAGCCGCTGCGAGATGATCGCCTTGAGGCTGTCCGCCGGGCGCATGCGCACCATCGCCTGCTCCTCGGCGGGAAACACCGACACCAGGCGGTTGATGGTGCGCGGCGCGTCCATCGTGTGCATCGAGGTGAACACCAGCCGGCCCGTCTCCGAGGCCTTGAGCGCGATGTCCACCGTCTCCATGTCGCGCATGTCGCCCACGAGGATGACGTCCGGATCCTGCCTCAGCGCGGCGCGCAGCCCGATGGCGAAGTTCTCCGTGTCCGGGCCGATCTCCCGCTGGGAGATGGAGGACTTGACGTTC
This sequence comes from Cystobacter fuscus, assembly GCA_049060065.1. Taxonomy (GTDB): domain Bacteria; phylum Myxococcota; class Myxococcia; order Myxococcales; family Myxococcaceae; genus Cystobacter; species Cystobacter fuscus_B. The sequence goes on along the minus strand of JBMEQP010000002.1, from coordinate 3,532,646 downwards.
TTGTGGATGAACTCGATCGGATCCTCGATGGTGAGGATGTGCAGGTTCTCCGTGCGGTTGATGTGATCGAGCATCGCCGCGAGCGTGGAGCTCTTGCCCGAGCCGGCGGCCCCCGTGACGAGCACCAGCCCCTGATCATTGCCGGCGATCGTCTTGAGCACCTGCGGCAACCCCAGTCCGTCGATGGTGGGGATCTCGTCCGGGATGATGCGCAGGATGCAGGCGATGGTGCCGCGCTGGCGGTAGATGTTCACGCGAAAGCGCGCCACGCCCGGCAGGCCATAGGAGGTGTCGTACTCCTGCAGGCTGTCGAGCTGCGTCTTGGTGAGCGGGTCGGAGATGACGTGGAGCGCCACCTGACGGGTATGATCCGGGTGGAGCTTCTCCATCTTCAAGGGCCGCAGGATCCCGTTGACCCGGTAGATGGGAGGGTCGCCCGGCCGGAAATGGATATCCGAGGCGCCATTCTGCACGCCCACCGTGAGCAACTTGTTGAGGGTTGGCTGATCCAAGCGAGTTGAGCTCTCCCGTGGGTCGAAGTCTAGCCACAACCCCCGGGACCAGCCAAAATCCCGCCGAAACGAGCCCTGGGGCCCCCACCCTCGCGCCCGCCACCCCCTTGCTCTTCCTGGTCCGCGAGCACGAGTCCAGGTAGAAGCCCCTTCCGCCCCCCTGCTCAAGAGGAGATGAATCCTTGTTCCGGATTCGCGTCGATGAAGCCCAAGCGCTCGTGGAGTTGCAGCTGGAGGGCGTCATCCGCGAGGACGAGATGCGGCAGTTCATCGCCGAGTTGCTCGTGGCCACCCGGACGCTGACCGCCCAGGGCCGCTACATCCGGGTGCTGTCCGACATGCGCCTGCTCAAGGCCGCCTCCCCCGAGGCCGCCGAGCTCCTCCGTCAGGGGCACCAGACCGCCATCGAGGCGGGCATGCGGCGGCTCGCCCAGCTCGTCGACAGCGAGTTCACCGCGCTCCAGCTCAACCGCATCGCGCGCGCCAGCGGCATGGACCGCATGATGCGCCGCTTCCAGGACGAGCAGGAGGCGCGGCGTTGGCTCATGTCGGATGAAGAGCAGCACGACTCGGCGTGACTCATGCCCCCGCGCCCGCTCCCGCAGCACCGTGCGCTCCACCTTGCCCAGCGCGTTGCGTGGCAGGGCGTCGATGGCGAGGAAGCGCGCGGGGACCTTGAAGCCCGCCAGCGAGCCGCGGCACCACGTGCCGAGCTCCTCGGGCAGCCCGGCGCCCGCGCGCACCACCACGAAGGCCACCGGCACCTCGCCCCAGCGCGCGTCCGGCACGCCCACCACCGCCACCTCCCTCACCGCCGGATGGTCGGCCAGGACCTTCTCCACCTCGGCCGGGTAGATGTTCTCACCTCCCCGGAGGATCAGATCCGTGCGCCGCGACAGCACCGTGAGCCGCCCCCGCGCGTCCAGCCTCCCCACGTCCTTCGTGCGCAACCAGCCATCCCGCAACGTCTCGCGCGTGGCCTCGGGCCGGTTCAGGTAGCCGGCCATCACCGTGGGGCCACGCACCTCGATGTCCCCCTCCGCGCCCTCCTCGAGGGGCTCGCCCGAAGGCCCCACGACGCGCACCTCCAGCCCCGGCAGCGCCCGGCCCGCCGTGAGCCCATCCGCCTCGTCCGGACGCTCGGTGGCCACCTGGGAGCAGGCCTCCGTCAGCCCATACGTCTGCAGGGGCCCGAGTCCGGCCGCCCTCGCCCGCGCGAGCAGGGGCGCCGGCACCGGCCCGCCGCCGATCAACGAATGGCGGAACGAGGCGGGCACCGGCCTGTCCCCACGCGCCTCCAGCACCTGCTCCAACGTCGTGGCCACGAAGCTCGCGTGGGTGACGCCCTCCTCGTCGAGCGCCCGGTTGGTGTCGTCCACCGCGAAGCGCTCGCGCAACACCAGACAGCCCCCGTCGTAGGCGGTGCGCGTGAGCATCGCGAGGCCCCCCACGTGGAAGAGCGGCAGCGTGCCCAGCCAACGCGGCGCCGGGTGCGCGCCCAGGTTCTCCGCGGAGCAGCGCGCGGACGCCCGGAAGTTGCCCTCGGTGATCACCGCGCCCTTGGGCCGGCCCGTGGTGCCCGAGGTGAAGAGGATGACCCGGGGCGACGTGTCGTCCAGGTCGACGCACTCGGGCGAGGGTCCTCCCACCGCGTCCGCGAAGGACTCCAGGGGCTCGGCGTCCGGGAGGCGGGTCCGGAGGGGTTCGAGCGCCAGCAGGAGCCGGGGAGCCACGTCCTCGACGAGCGGCCGCAGCTCCGCCGGAGTGAGCCGCGCGTTGAAGGGGGCCAGCACCGCCCCCACCCGGCCGAGCGCGAAGAAGAGGTGCGCCAGTGCCACGTGGTTCGTCGACAACACCCCCACGCGCTCTCCCGGCCCCACGCCGCGAGCCCGGAGCGCGGCCACCCACCGGCCCACCTCGTCATCCATCCGCGCGTACGTCCAGTGCCGGCCCGCGAACGTGAGCGCCAGCGCGTCCGGACGCGTCCGTGTGCCGGCCTGGATGGGACATGTGCCCTTCATGAATGCACTCCCTGGCCCGGTGTCCGCGGCAGCAGGATGCGGCCCCGGTTCGGGCGGAATGGGTGGAGGTCCGGCTCGTTCCGGAACAGGTGCCCCACACCGAGCCCCGAGGCATATCGCCCCGAGGGCAACGCCGCCGCCAGATGCGCGGCCCCCGCCCGGGCGATCACCCCATCGAGCGAGCTCGTCACATAGGCGTCCACCCCCTGGCGGGCCGCCTCGCGCGCCAGGGCGAGCGTGGGCAACAGGCCTCCCAGCACCATCGGCTTGAGCACGAGCACGCGCACCGTGGGCGCGGACGTCAGCAGCTTTCGGGCGGCCCCGGGCAGCGCCAGGGACTCATCCGCCGCCAGAGGACACGGCGCCCGCGCGGCCAGCCGGCACAGGGCCTCGAGCGCCTCGGCCGCCACGGGCTGCTCGCACAGCTCGACGCCCTCCGAGCCCAACACCTCCAACGCGCGCGCCGCCTGCGGCTCCGTCCACCCGCCATTCGCGTCGATCCGCACCCGCGCCACACCTGCTACCCCACGCACCGCCGACAACCGCGTGGCGTCCTCCTCCACCGGGCGGCCCGCCACCTTGAGCTTCAGCGTTTCATACCCCTCGGCTACCGCCCGCCGCGCCTCGTGCGCCAATTCCTCGGGGGACGCGGCGCCCAGCAGCGCGTTGACGTGGACCGCCGTGCGCGCCTCGGACGACAGGAGCTGGCACAGGGGAAGCCCCCGCCGTTGCGCCAGGAGATCCAGACACGCCTGCTCCAGCGCGTGCCGGGCCGCGGGGTGATTCGCGGGGAAGCGCTCCTCGCCACCTTCCGCCCAGGGCCCGGCAAGAGGCGGGCCCGCCGCGTCTCGCAGCGACGGAAGCAGCGCGGTCAACACCCGCTCGCACGCCTCCGGCGTCTCCGTGCCGAACTCCGCCAGGGGCATCGCCTCGCCCCACCCCACCCGGCCCGCGTCGTCCACCAGCCGCACCACGAAGCCCTCGCGGGCCGCGTAGACGCCCGCCGCCGTCCTCAGCGGCCGCACCATCTCCAGGCGCAACCGCTCGAGGCTCGCTTCCACGATGCGCATCGCGCCTACCTCAGCAGCAGCCCCACCGAGAACAGCAGCCCGAACACGAGCTGGAGTCTCGCCGTCCCACCCAGGGCCGGTTGAGCGGCGCGCCCTCCTGCCCGAGCACGAGCTTGAGCAGCGGCGCCGCCAGGGGCGCGCTCAGCCACGCGAGCATCACCCACGGGCTCGCCAGGCCCTGGCTCCACATCGCCAGGGGCGTGACGAAGGCGAGCGCCAGGAGCGCCACGTACTCGGCCCGTCCCGCGCGCAGCCCCAGGCGAACCACCAGGGTGCGCTTGCCCGCCTTCACGTCCGTGGCCGCATCGCGCAGGTTGTTGACCACCAGCAGGGCCGTGCCGATCGCTCCCACCGGAATGGCGGCCCACCACGCCGCCGGCGTCACCGTCAGCGCCTGCACGTAGAAGGTGCCCGGCACCGCCACCAGCCCGAAGAACACGAAGACGAACACGTCGCCGAGCCCATGGTAGGCCAGGGAAAGGGGCCGCCCGTGTACGAGTAGCCCGCCAGCACCGACGCCAGCCCGATGGCCACGATGGGCCAGCCGCCCACCACCACCAGGTAGATGCCCGTGAGCACCGCCAGCCCGAAGCACGCGAGCGCGCTCGCCAGCACCGTGCCCGGAGCGATGAGCCCGCTCTGCGTCACCCGCTGGGGCCCCACCCGCTCCGCCGTGTCCGCGCCCTTCTTGAAGTCGAAGTAGTCGTTCGTCAGGTTGGTGCCCACCTGGATGAACATCGAGCCCACGAGCGCCGCCAGCGCGGGCATCCACTGGCCCACGCCCAGTCCATACGCGAGCGCCGTGCCCACCATCACCGGCACCAGCGCCGCCGTGAGCGTCTTGGGCCGGGCGGCCATCAACCACGTCTTCAAGGTGGGGCGAGGCGCCTGCACCGCGGGAGCAATCGCGTTCATGGGGTGGGCTGGGACTTCTTGGACAGGGAGGGATCCACGGTGGCGATCGGCGCCGGGCTCGCATCGGCCCCCGTGCTCCGAACTCGGGGGACTCGTACCAGGGCGTGCGGATGAAGGAGAGCACTTCCTGGGCGAACTCCTCGGGCACTTCCAGGTGCGGCGCGTGGGTGCACCCCTCGAACGCGCGGCGGTAGACCACCGGCAGCTCCTCCGCCATCCGCCGCGCCGTCAGGGTGAACTTCTCGTCCAGCGCGCCCGTGAGCAGCAGCGTGGGCAGCCGCTGGCGTTGCAGCTCCGGCCAGTAGTCCGGCTGCACGCCCAGGCCCAGACACTCCAGCGCCCCGGCCAGCCCCTCGGCCGTGTTCGCCAGCCGCCGGGCCCGCAGGGCCGCGCGCATCTCCTCGGGCAGGCGCTGCAATCCCGCGAACAGCGGCAGCGACTCCCAGTAGTCCATGAACGCCGTGAGCCCCTTCTGCCGCAGGAAGAGCGCCAGCTCGCTGTCCTTCACCCGCCGCTCCGTGCGGTGCTGCCGGCGGTGCAGCCCCGGCGAGCCGCTCTCCATGATGAGCCGCGTGAAGCGCTCGGGCCGACGCATCACCGCCGCCAGCGCGAAGCGCGCCCCCTGCGAGTAGCCCAGCAGGTTGGTCCGCGCCACGTTCAGCTCGTCGAGCACCGCGTAGAGCGCGTCGAGCGTCTCCAGGAAGCCCTCGCGTCCGGGGCGCGTGGGCAGCGGCGTCTGCCCGTGCCCCGGCAGCTCCACCACGATGGCCTTGACGTGCGGGCTCCACGAGGAACGCAGGTGATCGAACGACGTGCGGTTCCCCGTGAACCCGTGCACGAGGAGAAGGGGTGCGCCCCTCTCCCCACGTCTCATACGCCAGCTTCAGAGCCATGGGCCCTCTCCCAGTGCGGCGGCCATCCTCGCGAACAACTGCCGGTGCGACTCCACGTTCCTCGTGCGATCCCTCACCTGGACCTCGATGAGGTTCAACCCGCCCTTGAGCCCCTCGGCCACCGCCGAGCGCAGCGCCGCGGGCGACTCCACCCGCCGGTAGCGCGCCCGGTAGAGCGCGGCGGCGTGCGAGAAGTCCATGCCATGGGGCGTGCCCCACAGGGCCTCGTAGTGCGCGCGCGCCCTCGGCCTGGGCGATGGGCAGGAAGGAGAAGATGCCTCCCCCGTCGTTGTTCACCACCACCACCGTCAGGGGCACGCCGTTGCGGCGCGCCAGCAGCAGGCCGCCCATGTCGTGCAGCAGGGCCAGATCCCCCGTGAGCAACACCGTGGGCCGCCCCGAGGCCGCCGCCATGCCGAGCGCGCTCGAGATGATGCCGTCGATGCCATTGGCGCCCCGGTTGGCCAGCACCCGGAGACGGCGGCCCGCCGCGGGCGCGAACGCGTCCACGTCCCGGATGGGCATGCTGCTGGACACGAAGAGGTTCGCTCCGTCCGGCAACACCGCCACCACCTCATGCGCGAGCCGCATCTCCGTGAGCGTCGCGTCTTCCGAGAAGGCCGACTCCAGCGCCGCCCGGCACCACTGCTCGGCCCACAGGAAGCCGCGCGCCCAGGGACCCAGGCCTCGCGACAACCCCTTGCCGAGCGCCTCGCACGCCGCCACCGCCGAGCCCTCCACCACACGCGCGGCGCGGTGCGAGGGATCGAACAGCGCGCCCTCGTCACTGAAGAGCACCACCTCCGCGTCCGAGCTCTCGATCCACGCCTGGGGAGCCTTGGGCGTGAGCCCGCCGCCAAAGCGCAGCACCAGCTCCGGCCGGTGCTCGCGGGCGAAGGGCTCGTGCCGCAACATCGCGTCGTAGAGCGACAGCGTGAGGGCCCACCGCCATAGCGGGCCTGCGACGTGGCCTCGGCCAGCACCGGGTAGCCCGTGGCCTCGGCCAGCGAGGCGATGGCCTCCGCGAAGCCGTCGTTCTCGTCCCGGGGGCCGCAGACGATGACGCCCCGCTCGGTGGCGGCCACGCGCGCGCGCACCGCCGCCAGCGTCAGCGGATCCGGCTGGCGCACCGGCGGGCTGATGCGCGTGAGCGGGGCGCCCGGCCGTCCCTCCCAGGCGAGTGGAGACAGGTGCGTCGCGGCGGAATCACCGGGCATGGGCGCCAGGGGCTCGCGAAACGGCACGTTGAGGTGCACCGCGCCCCGGGGCGCGCGCTGGGCCACGCCCACGGCCCGGGCCACCGTGGCGCGCAGGTGCACGAGCGCCACGTCCTCCGACTCCGGCAGGCCCACGTCCGCGAACAGCCGGGAGAACTCCCCGAACATGCGCGCCTGGGGCACCGTCTGGGGCGCTCCCCAGCCCTGCAACTCCAGGGGCCGGTCCGCGGTGAGCACCACCAGCGGCACCTGCGACATGGAGGCTCGATGATCGCCGGATAGAAGTGCGCGCCCGCCGTGCCGCTCGTGGCCACCAGCACCACCGGCACGCGCGACTGCTTGGCCATGCCCAACGCGAAGAAGCCCGCGCTGCGCTCGTCGATGACGGACCAGGTGCGCAGCCCCTCGGCCATGGCGCACGCGTGCGCCAGCGGAGAGGAGCGCGAGCCCGGGCACACCACGGCGTGCCTCACCCCGCCCCGCACCAGCTCCTCCACGAGGGCCTGGGCCCAGAGTTGATTCACGTGGGCGTCAAACATGTCCGCCTCCGAGCGCCCGCAGCATCGCCAGTCCCTTCATCTCCGTCTCGTGCCACTCCGCATCGGCGCGCGAGCCCGCCACGATACCAGCCCCCACGAAAAGCCGTGCCGGCGGGCCTTCACCCGAGCCGAGCGCAGCGCGACCACTGGTGGGCCCGCCCGGGACCCACCCAACCAACCGGCCCCGCGTACCAGCCCCGATCCAGCGACTCGTGCGCGGCGATGAACTCCAGGGCGAGCGCCCGGGGCGTGCCGCCCACCGCGGGCGTGGGTTGCAGGGCCGACACCAGCTCGGCCACCCCCACCCCCTCGCGCAGCGTGGCGCGGATGCCCGTGCGCAGGTGCACCACGTTCTTCAAGGGCAGCAACGCGGGCTCCCGGTCCGACTCGACCCGCTCGGCCAGGGGCTGGAGCGTCTCGAGGATGTAGCGCACCACGGCTTGGTGCTCCCGTTGATCCTTGTCGCTCGACTCCAGCTCCCCGGAGCGCGCGGGAGCGGCGGAGCCAGCGAGCGCTTCCGTCTCCAGTTGGCGGCCTTCCAGCCGGCAGAGCGTCTCCGGCGTGGCGCCCAGGAAGGCGGTGCCGTCCGGGGCCTGGAAGAGGAAGGTGGCACAGCGCGGGTTCTGCTCGCGCAGCCGCGCCAGCGTGTCCACCCGGTCGAAGTCGTGCTCGGCCTCCACCTCCACCGCCCGCGCCAGCACCACCTTGAGCAGGTTGCCCGCGCGGATGGCCTCCACCGCGCGCTCCACCCGCGCCTCGAAGTCCGGCCGGGGCGAGGACACGCGCAGCGCCTGGGGCGCGCCCCGCGGATGCCGGTAGCTGGAGGAAACGCCGAGCCCAGGCGCGACAGCCGCGAGCGCACCCGATCCTCGGCACCGGGCCCCTCGGGCGCGAAGACAGCCAACGCGAGCCCCGTCTCCGTGCGCCACACCAACGTCTCGGGCAGCGTCCAGCGGCCGAAGCCGAACGGACTCCACCCCGCGTCCTGCCCGCTCGCCGAGAAGCGCATGCCCCCGAACCAGGGCCCGGGAAACTCGGGGGGCGGTGCCTCCAGCCAGCGCACCGAGTCCGGCGCCGACAGCTCCTTCAACACCGCCTGGGCCCCCGCCGCGCTCGTGGCCTCCCTCGAGCCCGCCTCGCCCCAGCCCGCCGCCGCCTCGCGCCCGAGCGGCCGCTCCCAGTACACGGACGGCTCTCCGAACGCTTCCGCTCCGGCGAGCGGATCCACCGCGGGCAGGGGGATCCACCCCGCCACCCAACGGCTCGCGTCAGTGGATCCGAGTGTCGTCATCAGCCGTCCTCATGCGTCCCGCCACCGTCCCCGCGCCACCGCGCGCGCCACAACCTCTTGTTGTCCTGTCCGCGCGTTGGGCTATACAAGCAATACGGGGTTCAAAACAACGTGAACTCCACCGGCGACCCGGCGGTGCACGCGGGTGCCTCTCCCCAGGCGAGGGCTCGAATGAGCACCGAAGTACGTCAGATGTTCTCCTCCATCGCCACGCGTTATGACGTGACGAACGAGGTGTTGTCCCTCGGCATCCACCGCCTGTGGAGGCGCAAGGCGGTGCGCCTGAGCGGCGCGAAGCCCGGAGATGCCGTGCTCGACTGCGCCACCGGCACCGGAGACCGGCGCTGGCCTTCAAGCGCCGGTGGGCGAGGCGGGGCGCGTGGTGGGCACCGACTTCTGCAAGGAGATGCTGGACAGCGCTCCGGCCAAGGCCGAGCGCGAGGGGCTGCGCGTGGAGTTCCAGGTCGCCGACGCCATGGCCCTGCCCTTCGCGGACAACAGCTTCGACGTGGCCTCCATCGCCTTTGGCATCCGCAACGTGGATGATCCGGTGAAGTGCCTGAGCGAGATGGCCCGGGTGGTGCGCCCCGGAGGCCGGGTGGTGGTGCTGGAGTTCGGCCAGCCCACGGGCTTCTTCGGCGCCCTGTTCCGCTTCTACAGCAAGGTCGTCATGCCGCGCGTGGGCGGGCTGCTCACCGGCAACCGGGCCGCCTACGAGTACCTGCCACGCACCTCCGCCGCCTTCCCGGCGGGCGACAGATTCCTGGCCCTCATGGAGCAGTCCGGCGGCTATAAGGAAAGAGTGGCCCATCCCCTGACGTTCGGGACATCCTACGTCTATGTCGGTACCGTCCGCTGAGCAGCGGAAACACCTCATCGAAAGAATCCTCGGGTCCGTGGACCCGCGGCTGTCCGAGTCGATCCGCGAGGAGTTCGCCCGGCTCGCGCCCGGTACGCCACCTCCCGCGTCGAAAACCATCGTGATCGGCGGACACCGGGCCGCGGGCAAGACGCGGCTGCTGCCCCTGGTGAGCGCGCTGACCGGCAGGCCCGGGATGGACCTGGACGTCGAGCTGGAGAAGCGCTCGGGCCGCTCGCTGCGCGACTGGGTGGTCACGGACACCGACGGCTTCCGCCGGGCCGAGCGTGACCTGTTCCTGTCCCTGCCCGCCGGAGGGCTCGTGGCGGTGGGGGGCGGCTTCCTGTCCCACCATCCGGAGGCCCTGCGGGACTGCCACATCCTGCTGGTGCCCATCACCTTCGAGACCTACCGCGAGCGCCTGCTCAAGGACACGCGCCGGCCGCGGCTGAGCCCGGGCGTGAGCCTCGAGGAGGAGTTGAGCGCCATCTACCAGCAGCGCGAGTTGCTGCACGCCCGCGTCCCCACGGTGGGCATCGCCGCGTTCCTGCGAGCCTTCGCCGACCCGGAGAATCCCCGATGAAGTCCGCGCGCCTCGTCGTCACCCTGCCCCCGGTCCTGCGAGGCGCCGATGCCCTGCGCTTCGCCACCGATGCCCGGAGCCAGGGCGCGGACATGTTGGAGGTGCGCACGGACCTGCACCCGGCCGACACGGTGGACGCCGCGGCCCTCGCGCGCATCCTGGAGCTGCTCGTGTCCGAGCGCGGAGTGCCCCTGCCGCCCGCGTGGGTGGCCGCCGCGCGCTGGGTGGATCGCGACGTGGTCCACGCGAGCGCGCTGGATGCTCCGGCGGGCAAGCTGCTCGCCTCGCACCACGCCGATCGTCCCCTGAGCACCGACGAGGCGCTGCGCCTGTGGGAGGGGCCCCTGCCGGAGGGCGCCCTGGTGAAGCATGTCGAGCCGCTCGGCGAGCCCTCCGCGGCGCGGATCGCCGTGCTGCTCGAGACCCAGGCGAAGCTGGGCGAGCGCTTCGGCGCGCAGCGGGTGACGGTGCTCACGATGGGGCCGGTCGCGCTTCCCGTGCGCGCGGTGCTCTCCCGGCGCAACCTGCTCGAGTACGTGGCCATCGGGGGCGACTGGAAGGCGGCGCCGGGACAGCGGCTGCTCGCGGACGCGGCGCGCGAGGCCCGTGCCCCCGCTCGCGAGGGCCGGCTGGGCATCCTCGGCACGTCCATCACCCACTCGCGCTCGCCCCGCATCCACCCCCAGCCCTTCGATCGCATCGACCTGGCCGAGGACGCCCCCGTCGAGGCGCTCGTGGACGCGCTGCTGCCCCACTACCGGGGCTTCGCCGTCACCAGTCCCTTCAAGCCGCGCCTCGCCCGGCACACCGGCGCGTCCATCGACGCCATCAACACGCTCGTGCGCCGCGGGGACCATTGGGAGTCCTTCAACACCGACACCGAGGGCGCCCGCACGGTGCTCGAGCGGCTCGGTGGAGGGGACCTCTTCGTGCTCGGAGATGGAGGGGTGGGTGCCGCGTTGCGCGCCGCCGCCTCCGAGCGCGACCACCTGCGCTTCCTGCGCCGCGCCTCCATCTCCGAGCCCCTCAAGGGCACGGGCATCTGGACGTGGCCGGATCGCATCACCCCCCGGAGACCCTGCGCTTCGAGGGAGCCCGCGTCGCCGTCATCGCCTACGGCGCCCCGGCCCGTCGCATCGCCACCGAGATCACCCGCCGCGGGGAGTGCCCCTGCTCCTCGGCGCGACGTGGTTCATTGCCCAGGCCCGCCGGCAGCGAGCCCTCTGGGAGACCGCCACATGAACACCTTTGGTACCTTGTTCCGCCTCACCACCTTCGGTGAGAGCCACGGCCCGGCCCTGGGCTCCATCGTCGACGGCTGCCCCGCGGGCGTGCCCCTGGAGACGGCGCGCATCCAGACCGCGCTCGATCGCCGCCGGCCCGGCCAGTCCACCATCACCACCGCCCGCTCCGAGCCGGATCAGGTGGAGATCCTCTCCGGCGTCTTCGAGGGCAAGACGCTCGGCACGCCCATCGCGGCCATCGTGCGCAACACCAACCAGCGCTCGGGGGACTACGACAAGCTCAAGGCGGAGGATCGCCCCGGCCACGCGGACGCCGTGTGGCGCGAGCGCTTCAAGCACCGGGATCACCGCGGCGGCGGACGCACCAGCGGCCGCGAGACGCTCTGCCGGGTCATCGGCGGCACCATCGCCGAGGCGTACCTCGAGCGGCAGTTCCCCAAGGTGTCCACGGTGGCGTGGGTGTCTCAGGTGGGAGACCTGGTGAGCGCGGTGCCGGAATTGGGCCTCACGCGCGCCCGGGTGGACGAGCACCCCACGCGCTGCCCGGACGCGGCGGTGCGCGAGGAGATGTCGCGGCGCATCCTCGTCGCCAAGGAGGCGGGAGACAGTCTGGGCGGCAGCATCGACGTGCGCGTCGAGGGCCTGCCCGTGGGCCTGGGCGAGCCCATCTTCGGCAAGATCAAGGCGCTGCTCGCGCAGGCGCTGGGCAGCGTGGGCGCCGTCACCGGCGTCGTCTGGGGGCCGCCGGATCTGCTCGAGCGCATCGCGCAGCCCGGCCTCCAGTTCCACGCGCGCAAGGACACCTACGGCGGCATCCAGGAGGCCTCACCAACGGCGAGCCCCTGTTCCTGCGCGTCTACTTCAAGCCCCCCGCCACGCTCGCGGACCATGCGAGGGGCGGGCGCCATGATCCCTGCATCATGCCCCGCGCCGTCCCCGTCCTCGAGGCCATGGTGTCGCTCGTCCTGGCCGATCTCGCCCTGCAGTACAACGCCTGGCCCCACTCGACATGACCTCTCTTCCTCCTGGCGCCTATACCCACCTCCCCCCGGGCGCCTACCGTCCCGCGAATGACCGCTGGGGCCCCTTCTCGCGCGTGAGCGCCACGCTGCCCGAGGGCAGCCTCGTCGTCGTGGACAAGCGCGTGGCGAAGCTGCACCCCACCCTCTTGAGCGCGCTCCAGGCGCGCCGCCCCCTCGCCCTCCTCCAGATCCTGGGAGGCGAGCGGGCCAAGTCCTTCGAGTCCCTGGAGCAGGTGCTCTCCGCGGGCCTCATGCTGCCGCGCTCGGGCACGCTCGTGGCCATTGGCGGGGGAACCATCGGCGACGTGTGCACCATGGCCGCGCACCTGCTCAAGCGCGGTGTGCGGCTGGTGCAGGTGCCCACCACGCTGCTCGCGGCGGTGGACAGCAGCCTCGGCGGCAAAGGCGCGGTGGACGTCACCGTGAACGGGCGCGTGGTGAAGAACCCCGTGGGCGTCTTCCACTACGCCGAGGAGACGTGGCTGTGTCCGAGCTCTTCGAGAGCCTCTCGGACACGCAGCGGCGCGAGGGCGCGCTCGAGGCATGGAAGATGGTGGCGAGCCTCGACGCCCAGCTCTTCCAGGGCTACACGCGCCGGCCGCCCTCGCTCGAGCGCCTGGTGAAGGACGCGCGGCGCCTCAAGGAAACCGTGTGCGCGCAGGATCCGTACGAGCAGCAGGGCCTGCGGCGGGTGCTCAACTTCGGCCACACCTTCGGCCACGTGCTCGAGAGCGTGTCGAACTTCAAGCTGTCGCACGGGGACGCGGTGGGCCTGGGCATGTTGTGCGCGCTCGACGTGGGGCGCGCCGTGGGCGTGACGCCCGACAAGGTGGCCGTGCGCGTGGAGACGGCGCTGGAGAAGGGGCCGGGAGTGCTCGGCCGCAAGCGCGCGGCGGCGCTGCTCAAGCGCGCGGCGCTCGAGGACATCGAGGTGCTGCTGGCCGCGGACAAGAAGTCCGGCGCGGCGGGAGAGCTGCGCATGGTGTTGCTCACCGACATTGGCGTCGCCGAGGTGCGCGACGTCTCCGCGCCCGAGTGGCGCGCGCTCTGGCCCGCCTGGACGAAGGGAGTCCGCCCATGACGAGTTCATCCCAGACCCGGCTGCACGTCGATCCGAGCCGGCTCACCCCCGCCGTCCTCACGCCGCCCATCTCCAAGTCGGATGCCCAGCGGGCGCTGGTGCTCGCGCACCTCACCGGAGCCTGGCCCCTGCCGGAGATCCAGCGCGAGCCCGAGCACTTCCTCCCCGCGGACGTACGCGTGCTGCGCCGGGGCGTCGAGGCCCTGCGCCTGCCGCCCGGCACCGTGCGGGACGTGGATTGCGCGGACGGCGGTGCCCCCTTCCGCATCCTCGTCACCCAGGCCGCGGTGACGCCCGGCGCCCACGTGCGCCTCACCGGCACGCCCCGCCTGGGCGAGCGGCCCCATGGCCCGCTCTTCGAGTCCCTGCGCGAGGCGCTCGGTGGCTCGGGGCTCGTGCTCACCGAGGGCAAGCCCTGGCCCGTGGAGCTCCGCGCCCCGGAGCGCACCGGCGAGCCCGTCTTCCGCGTGCCCGGAGATCAGAGCAGCCAGTACGCCTCCAGCCTGCTGCTCGGCTGCGCGGCGCTGTTCCTGCGCGAGCGCCGGCCCTGGCGCGTGGAGATCACCGGCACGCTCACCAGCGCGGGCTACCTGGAGCTGACCGTGTCCTGGCTGCGCCGCTTCGGCTTCACGGTGGAAGAGCGGGACGGCCGCTTCGAGGTGGCGGACTACCGCGCCCCGGAGCGCACCCCGGCCATGCCGGGTGACTGGTCCTCGCTCGGCTACCTGCTGCTGCTCGCCTGGCGCACGGGCGGGAGCGTGGAGCGCGCGGACCTCGGCAGCGCGCACCCGGATCAGGCGCTGGTGCGGCTGGTGGAGCGCGCGGGCCTGCGCGCCGAGCCCGGTCCCAACGCCACCCTGCGCCTGGTGGGCGAGGCCCGTGACGGTCTCGTGGCCTCGGGCAAGGAATGCCCCGACCTCCTGCCCACCCTGGCCGCGCTCGCGTGCGTGCTGCCACGTTCCTCCACGCTCACCGACGTGGGCATCCTGCAGGTCAAGGAGAGCGACCGGCTGGAAGGCATCCGCACGCTGGTGGAGGCTGTTGGCGGGAAGACGGTTCTGGAGGGCGAGACGCTCACGATCCATCCTCCCCCCACGCCGCCCCGCCACTTCGCCATGGACAGCCGGGGAGACCACCGCATGGCCATGGTGTCCGCGACGCTCGCCGCCCTCTCGGGAGCGGCCCTGACGCTCACCGGCCCCGAGTGCGTGGAGAAGAGCTTCCCCGGCTTCTGGCAACAGATGGAACTCACGGGAGCCCGGCTCACCTGAGACCCCGGGTGCCCGGAGGGAAACGCGGCCTCTCCGGGCGCCGCTCTTTTTTGTTGAAAGCGCTCCGCCGCCTGTGAAAAGTCCTCCCATGCCAAAGGATACGCTGACCATCACGGACAACCGGACCGGGAAGACGTACGAGGTCCCGATCGAGAACGGATGCATTCGGACCAACGGCCTCAGGCAGATCAAGGTCTCTGACGATGACTTCGGTCTGATGGGATACGACCCAGCGTTCCTGAACACGGCGAACTGCAAGAGCGCCATCACCTTCATCGACGGGGACAAGGGCATCCTGGAGTACCGGGGCTACCCCATCGAGCAGCTGGCGGAGCGCTCCTCCTTCCTCGAAGTCGCCTACCTGCTGCTCAACGGCGAGCTGCCCAACGAGAAGCAGATCGAGGAGTTCAAGTACCTCGTCACGCACCACACCTACGTGCACGAGAACATCAAGACGTTCATGGACGGGTTCCGCTACGACGCGCACCCCATGTCCATGCTGTCCAGCACGGTGGCCGCGCTCTCGGGCTTCTACCCGGACGCCAAGCACACCAAGGACGAGCGCAGCCGCCGCATCCAGATGACCCGGCTCATCGCCAAGATGCCGACGCTGGCCGCCTTCTCCTACCGCCACAGCATGGGCCTGCCCTACGTCTACCCGGACAATGATCTGTCCTACGTGGGCAACTTCCTGGCGATGGTCCGCAAGATCGGCACCACCACCTACAAGGTGCACCCCACCCTGGAGAAGGCGCTCGACGTCCTCTTCATCCTCCACGCCGACCACGAGCAGAACTGCTCCACCACGTCCGTGCGCACCGTGGGCTCCTCCGAGGTGGATCCCTTCAGCGCGGTGGCCTCGGGCATCGCGGCGCTCTACGGCCCGCTGCACGGCGGCGCCAACGAGGCCGTGCTGCGCATGCTGCGTGAGATCGGCCACGTCTCCAAGGTGCCGGAGTTCATCAAGCAGGTGAAGGGCGGCGAGGGCGGCTCCAAGCTCATGGGCTTCGGCCACCGCGTCTACAAGTCCTATGATCCGCGCGCCAAGGTCATCAAGCGCGTGGCCGACGAGGTCTTCGAGATCACCGGCAAGAACCCGCTCTTGGAGATCGCCGTGGAGCTCGAGCGCATCGCCCTGCAGGACGAGTACTTCGTCAAGCGCAAGCTCTACCCGAACGTGGACTTCTACTCGGGCCTCATCTACGAGGCCATGGGCTTCCCGGTGGAGATGTTCCCCGTGCTCTTCGCCATTCCGCGCACCGTGGGTTGGGTGACCCAGTGGGAGGAGATGGTGAAGGATCCCGAGCAGAAGATCGCCCGTCCGCGTCAGGTCTACACGGGCTCCAAGCGCCGCGACTACGTCCCCATGAGCGAGCGCAGCCAGAAGTAGCCCACGCTCCCCGCGCGCTTCCCCAGAGGGTCGAGGTGAGAGTCCTTCCGGATTCTCCGCCTCGGCCCTCTCGACGTTTCCGGGGTCACGGAAAGCCATACGGAGCGTGCCGCGGGCGTTGACAGTTCACATCCCCATGGATATTCCGCGCCTCGAACATGACGATCGATCTCACCTGCCAGAAGTGCGAGGGCACCTTCGAGCTGGCCGCTCAGGATCTCATCGAGGGGACGGAGAAGTTGGTGTGCCCCCATTGCGGCCAGAAGTCCCCGACGAACATCCAGGAGGATTTCGTCGCGGCGCTCTCCGAGATGCGGACCCAGGTGGCCGCGTTGAGCAAGCGCTTCGCCGTTTCCCTCGCCCTGGAGACCGAGGATCTCGAGGACGAACTCGACGACGATGAGGAGTCCGACGAGGACGAGGAGTCCGACGACGAGGAACTCGACTTCGACGAGGACGAGGACGAGGAATCCGACGACGAGGACTACGACGAGGGCGAGGACGAGCGCTGAGGCTCGTCTGTCCAGCGCCCCCCGGAGGATGAAGGGGGGCTGGCGGGGCGATTGGCTGGTGGGCAAGCGAGCACGTTCTCCGGCCCTCCCCGCCCCGTCATACATGTGCAGGTTTGAAGGGTGAAAACGCCCATTCCTGCCGCCACGTTCCTGCTGGGTCCGCTCTCCGCCGCGCTGCTCACCCTGGGCGCTTTGCTGCTGCCGGGCTTCGGTCCCGCTCCCTCACCCAAGGCCGCCGCTCCGGCCGACCCGGTCTGTCAACCCAAGGCAGGGGGCAATCCTTCCGCCTGCAAGGAGCTGGTGGAGCTGGAGGTGCGGGACGTCATCCCGCTCGTCGAGGCGAAGACCCACGCCGTGGTGCTCACCACCCCGGATGGCGCCATGGTGCTGCCCATCTTCGTGGACGAGTCGGCCGCGGTGGCCATCGCCTTCCGGCTCGCCCACCTGCGCTCGCCCCAGCCCCTGTCGCAGGATCTCCTCGGCTCGATGGTGGTGGAGCTGGGCGCCAAGGTGACCGAGGTCCGCATCGATGACCTCAAGGACGACATCTACGTGGGCCGCGTCTTCCTCGAACAGGGGGCGCGCAAGATGACCCTGGACGCCCGCCCCTCGGATTCCATCGCCATGGCGCTGGATGGCCGGGCGCGCATCCGGGTGACGCGCAAGGTGCTGGACGAGGCGGGCATCAGCCGCGAGGAGATCGACTCGCTGCGTGGCGGCGACGGCCCGGGCGTGGGCGGCAGCGGGGAGCCGGACATGAAGGATGCCCTGCCCTTCCCGCCGCATGGCCTCAACCCCCACCAGAACCCAACGTCCCCGCATCCCGGCATGAAGCCGGAGCCGGGCCGCCTGGACGAGATCAGCCTCTAGGACAGAGGGGCCGACCCGGCTCGGAGACCCGAAGCAAGACGGTGAAAACCGGCCCCCCCTCCCGGGACGCCGGTTTTCTCGCAACGAGAACGACGACAAAACAACACCACGGCCCGCGCCAACGCCGTTGCTTGCGCCCGCGCGTGAGCAACATCTATTCCCGGGGCCACGAAACTGTCAAGGCACCCCCGGAGCCTAGGATGGTCGCCCATGCGAAAGGCGAAGATCATCTGCACCCTGGGGCCCGCTTCGGATTCGGCGGTCGTCATCGAGGCGCTCATCCGGGCGGGCATGAACGTGGCCCGGCTCAACTTCTCCCATGGCACACCCGAGGAGCACCTGCGCCGGGTCCAGCGCATCCGGCGGGCATCGAGCCGGCTGGGCGTGCCCGTGGCCATACTCCAGGACGTGCAGGGTCCGAAGATCCGCCTCGGCCGCTTCGAGGGAGGCCGCCTGGAGGTGAAGGCGGGCGAGCAGGTGGTGGTGACGACGCGCAAGGTGCTCGGACAAGGCCACCTCATCCCCACGCCCATCCGCTCGCTGCCCCGGGACGTGGAACCGGGCCACCCCATCCTCCTGGATGATGGGCGGGTGCGCCTGCGGGTGGACTCGGTGTCGGGCCAGGACGTGACGTGTACCGTGGAGCAGGGAGGTGTGCTCAAGGACCACAAGGGCCTCAACCTGCCGGGGGCGCATGTGTCGGTGCCCACGATCACCGCCAAGGACAGGGAGGACCGGCCTTCGGACAGGAACTGGGCGTGGACTACGTGGCGCTGTCCTTCGTGCGCACGGCGGACGACATCGAGCGGGCGCGCGCGCTCGTGGTCCCGGGCACGCCGCTCATCGCGAAGATTGAAAAGCCCCAGGCGGTGGACAACCTGGACGCCATCGCGCGCGCGGCGGACGGCATCATGGTGGCGCGCGGGGACCTGGGCGTGGAGATGCCGCTGGAGAAGCTGCCCTCGCTGCAGAAGCAGATGGTGCGCCTGGTCAACCGCCTGGGCGGGCTGACCATCGTGGCCACGGAGATGCTGGAGAGCATGATCACCAACGCGCGGCCCACGCGCGCCGAGGTGTCGGACGTGGCCAACGCCATCCTGGATGGGGCGGACGCGGTGATGCTCTCGGGCGAGACGGCGGCGGGGAAGTTCCCGGTGGAGGCGGTGTCCACCATGGCGAGCATCGTGGAGGAGATCGAAACGGGCTCGGAGCGGGTTGCCCGGGACGTGCCCTTCGAGCACGCCCGGGACGACATCTCCACGGGCGTGGCGGCGGCGGCGGTGGCCGCGGCCCAGCAGATGCGCATCGGCACCATCGTGGCGTACACCGAGCGCGGCCGCACCGCGCAGCTCATCTCCGAGTTCCGGCCGGGCGCGCGGGTGGTGGCGCTGACGCCCAACCCGGAGACGGTCAACCGCATGGCGCTCTACTGGGGCGTGACGCCGCGGCGGGTGGGCCGCTTGCAGTCCACGGACGCGATGCTGCGGCAGGTGCGCCGGCTGTGCCGCGAGGAGGGCCTGTGCCCCAGCGGCACTCCCGTGGTCATCGTGGCCGGAGTGCCCCTCAACGAGCCGGGCAGCACCAACATGATCTCCGTGCACCGCATCTGAGGGCGCGCGGCCTACGGCTTCGGCAGGGCGCGCACCACCTCGGACATGACCGGGTCGAAGGTGTCCCGAGGCTTCCAGCCCAGCACACGCTGGGCCTTCTCGGTCGAGAGCGTCCCCCGGAAGCTCATGAACGCGGGCAGCTGCGCCGATGGGACGGAGGGCAGCGGACGGGTCTTGAAGAGATCCGTGTAGCGATGCCAGGGCGTGTGCCCGTCGCTGATGTTGAACGTCTGGCCCACGGCCTCATCGACGCGCAGGGCGCGGATCACCGCGTCCACCAGGCTGAGGACGTGCACGTAGATCAAGGGGCGTCGGCCCTCGTCCACCTGCGCGAACTGTCCGGCCGCGATGTTCTTGGGGACCTGGGTGCCCCAGAAGGAGCTGGGGTGCACGCCGAGGATGACCGGCGGGCGGAGGATGACCGTGCGCAGGCCCCGGGCCGCCACCGCCTCCACCTCGCGCTCCGCCTCGATCTTCGTGATGGAGTAGGCATCCTTGTCATCCGCCAGGGGCAGGGACTCGTCCACGACGCCTTCCCGGTCGCGCAGCGGGTAGACGGCGACGGTGGAGACGTGCACGAAGCGCTCGCAGCCGGTGGCGAGCGCGGCCTGGGCCAGCGTGCGCGTGCCCTCCACGTTCACCCGCCGGGCCTCGGAGACATCCGCCGTGGGCAGCACCGCGCAGTGCACGAGGGCCTGGGTGCCGCGCACGGCGGCCTCCACGGCGCGCGCGTCCGTCAGATCTCCCAACACCACCTCCACGCCGAACCGCTCCAGCTCCGCCCGAGCCTCGGGGCGCCGCACCAGCGCGCGAACCCGGACGCCCTGCTCGCGCAAGCCCCGGGCGACGTACGTCCCCACGAACCCGCTGGCCCCGGTCACGAGGACGACCTTGTCTTTCAGCTCCATATGTACCTCCCGTGGCGCCCAGGCTCGGGCACGCGCGGGAGTTCTATGCCACGTCCCTGGTGGGGTGGAATCCAGGAATGAGGACAAGCGTTGTCCTCACGTCGCTCCACCCCACCGTTGGAACTCGCGTGCGGCCAGCCCACGTCACTTCAGCGGCGCCACGTAGGCGATCAGCTTGCCCATGTTGCTGACGAAGTCCGCGGTGGAGATGCCGGTCAACCGCGGCTTCTTCTCATAGGTGGCCGGCGGATCCTGGGAGTCGTAGGGCGAGGTGTCGTAGATGTCGCCGACGTGCTTGCTGCGGTACGCGTCACCGACATAGGCGGTGCTCGGCCCGTTGCCGCGATACGGGTTGGTGACGAAGGAAGCCGCGACCGCCGGATCGCTGCGCACCACGGGCGTCAGCCAGTGATCCTTGGTGCCCAGATCCTGGATCAGCGCGTCGACCGTCTCGTCCGTCACCGCGGCCGTGGTCATCACCGCGTCGGCATACAAGTCGGGGAAGTCCACCTCGCGCAGCGAGAAGTACTTCGGCAGCGCCCGCGGCTGGGTGGTCTTCAGGGGCGACTTCGCCACCATCTCCGCGATCGCCGCGTCGCTCATCGAGCTGAGCTGCTCGTAGGTCGCCCGCAGATTGGCGATGTTGATGCTGCGGCCCGCCGAGTAGTGCGACGGCGTGTCGCGATGGTCGTGGTCCACGTAGTAGGCGCCATTCCAGATGTTGGAGCCGTAGCGGTGCACGAACAGCGGCCGGTTGGTGCCCAGTTCCACGAAGGTCGGGTGCGTGCGGCCCTTGAGCAGCGGGTTCTCGGCGATCATCTGTTCCGTCAACCGCGTGCTCTCGAGCCGGCAAGGGCCTCGGGCACCCGCTCGAGGAACTTGCGGTCGCCGGTGAGCCGGAAGTAGTGGAACAGCTGCTGGATGTTCGTCTGGGTGGTGTGAGTGGCCAGGGCCCTGGGCTCATAGCTGCGCGCGCCGGCCGGGGCTCCCGCGGGGCGGCCGTCCTGGTCGGCCGACAGGTGCTGCAACCCCCACCCGGCCTGCGGCGCCGGCTGTTGCAGGCGGCGCAGCGCCTCCATCGCGCGCATGACGGGCTCGAGGAGCCGCGTCTCGCCGAGTCCGATCATGCACATCAGCAGGAACTTGATGTTCTCGCCCGCCACATCGTCGTTGAACGTGACGTGCCGCGTGTAGTCGCCGTCCGCCATGCCCTGCGACGCGCCCGGCGGCAATTGCTCCGGATTGGGCCGTGGCATGGACGAGATCGCGTTCGGCGACGGCGGATAGCGCTGCGGCCAGCCACCATCGGCGACTCCGCCCTTGTACTGCGCCTCGAGGACGAACGAGATCGCCTTGTTCAGCGGCTCGAGGAAGCGGGGATCGCGCTTCTCGAGGTACATGCGCAGAAGGACCTGCGAGGCCACCGCGGTGCCGGCATCGTCGAAGGTCGCATTGCCGTAGTAATGCTGGAACTCCTCGAGCCGCCAGCCGTTGAGGCCAATGGTTTCGTACCAGTGCTTCAGCGACTCCTCGCCCGCGAAGTCGTAGATGTAGTTCCAGCCCCCGGCCGGATGTTGCGCCTCGATGAGCGCCGGCAGCTGCGTTCGGCCGCCCGGTAGAACGCCTCGTCCCCGGTGGCGTGATAGGCGTCGAGGAAGGAATGCGCCGCGCTCGGCGTGCCGGGAGGCTGGATCCAGCACATGGTGCGCTTGGCTTCCATCTCGCCCCAGCTCTTGGACAGGTCCGCGAGATAGGCCCAGACGTAGCCGCCTCGATAGGACACCCGCTCGTCCATGAACACGGCGGCGCGCTTCATGGCATCGCGAGCGCGGCTCGCCCGATCATCGGTGGGTGTCGGCTCCGGGGTGTCGGCTCTTCGTCGCCGCCGCGGCACGCCGCCATGGCCAGCGGGGCGATCCCCAACAGCATGAATGTCCTGCGCTTCATCATCTCGCTCCTGTGCTCCAACGGCAGTGCCGACGCGGCGGAGACGCGGCATTCGCGCGCGCGCTCCGCATGGGTCCGCGACGATCGCGCGAAGGACTTTCGGTTTCAACCCGTGCACCGACGCGGGCACCGCTCGGGATTGACGCCGCGCATCACACCGTCCGGCCCCTGGCACGAGAAGAGCCAGTCGCCAGCGTCAAGCGCCTGGCTGCGCGTGAAGCCTCTCACGCGCACGCCACCGCCGGGCCAGCCCCCCCACGACGGCCCAGAGCACCCACCCCAGCGCGACCAGACCGGAGAGCGCCCCCACGGCATCACCGATGCGCGCATAGAGCGTGGGCACCCGCCCCACCGGCAGCCCGGCGCGCAACACCCGCTCCTCGGCCGTGAAATGATCCATCTCGCCGTACACGCGCCCGTAGCCATCCACCGCCACCGACGTGCCCTGGTTGGCCTGCCGCAACATGCTGAACCCCTGCTCCACCGCGCGGAACACCGCCTGCCGCATGTGCAGCGCGCTGATGCTCCGCCAGTCGCTCGCCGGCAGCAGCAGCAGCTCGAGGCCCCGCGCCGTGGAGCCGGCGAACTGCGCCGGGAAGTCCCCATCGAAGCAGATGGCGCCGCCCACGTTCCCCACGCCCGAGTCCTTCAGCACCGGCACCTCCG
This sequence comes from Cystobacter fuscus, assembly GCA_049060065.1. Lineage (GTDB taxonomy): Bacteria > Myxococcota > Myxococcia > Myxococcales > Myxococcaceae > Cystobacter > Cystobacter fuscus_B. The sequence continues at coordinate 3,510,225 of JBMEQP010000002.1, read as the reverse complement.
GGCTGCCAGGAATGGAGTGGTCCGCTTCCCAGCCCGGTACCGGCCGGGCCTTCACGTAGCGCCAGGCCACGTTCCCATCCGGCCCCACCAGGATGAGCTCGTTGCGCAACAGGCGCTCCGCCGAGGGCTCCAGGCTCGCCACCGCCATGCCGAGCCACACGCTCCGCTCGCGCGCCAGGGCGCTCCCCCGTGAGAGCAGGGCCGGCAGTTGCCCGGCCAGCACCACCGCGTTGCCCTCGGACCAGAGGATGAGCTTCGCCCCTCGCTCGGCCTCGCGCGCCGACAGGCGCAGCAACTCCTCGTTCGCCGCACCCGAGCCTCGGCGAAGGCCCGCCAGTCCTCGTCTCCGAAGACCTCGCCCTGGATGAGCCGGGACAGCCCCGCCTCGCGGCCCGCGGCCACCTCCCCCGCCACCGTGATGCCCGCGACCGGCACGCGCTCGCCCACGCTCCCCGCCCCCGCGAGCCGCAGCGCGCCGAAGACGAGGATGGCCCCGAGCACGCCCGCGAACACCACGAGCCCGGGCAGCACGCGGCGCCCCTCGTCCCGGTGCTCGAAGGCCCAGTTGACCACGGAGGCGAACCACACCAGGACGAACGTCAGGCCCCACAGTCCCGTCACCGACACGAGCTGCACCAGCACGGGTGCCCCCGCCTGGGTGTAGGCCAGCGAGCCCCAGGTGCCAAAGGGGTTGCCCACGCTGCTGAAGAGCTCCAACCCCGTCATCGCCGCCGGCAGGAACAGCGTCCCCGCGAAGGACGCCCGCGGCCCCACGATGAGCCGGTCCGCCAGGAACGTCAGCGCCATGAAGAGCGCGCCGCCAAAGGCCATCCCGAAGTTGCCCGCGACGGACCCCGGGAACACCTCCATGTTCGCCAGCCCCGTGGCGAGCGTGTTCACGCACAGGATGCCGACGAAGCCCACCCCCGGCCGCTGCTGACGGACGAAGAAGAGCAACAAGGCGCCCATCAACCAACCGGGCAGCAGTGACCCGCGCGAGTTCAAGAGCATCGACATGCCAGCTCCGCCCACCAGGGCGAGCCAGGGCAGCAACACCGGCAAGCGCCGCGAACCGTCTTCACCGCTCATCCCGCGGCTCCTTCTGCTTCGAATCCTTCGTGCGCACCAGACGCTGGAGCGCCTCTTGGGCCTCGTCGCACCAGCGCAGGTGCGCCTCCAGTCCGAGCAACCCCGCGCGAATGGACAGGTGCAAATAGGGCAGCTCCGGGTCGCCCTTGCGCGAGCGGCGGACGTCCTCGTCGATGGGTCGCAGCGCGGCCAGCAGGGCCTCGGCCTCGGCCCGGCTGCGCTCCACGTGCGCCAGCGAGCCTCCGGTCCCACTCGGGCGCCGAAGAAGAGCTTGAGCAGCAACTCGTTGCGCTCCACGTGGGGCACCACCGGCCGCCGCAGCCACTCCGCGAGCACCTGCCGCCCCTCCAGCGTCACCCGGTACACCTTGCGCACCCGTCCGCCTGGCGAGTGCTCCTCCCGGTCGAGCGCGACCAGCCCCTCCGCCTCCATCCGCTCCAGCGTCGGGTAGAGGTTGCCGTAGCTCTCCTGCCAGAAGTGCCCTACCGTCCGCTCGATGGCTTGGCGCAGGCCGTAACCGCTCATGGGCTCCCGGCACAGCATCCCCAGGATGGCGAACTGACAGGTGTTCTCTCGCGCCAAGGTGACCTCCTACCCCTATATATCAGTTTGATATAAATGTACCACGAGAAACGACGCCCCTCGCGGCGTTGCCGCCACCCACACGAGGTGAGGTGGAGCGACTGCCTCGAGTGGTGCGACAGCGGGTACCGCAAGCGGGGAAGGTGTCGGGGAAGGTGTCGGGGAAGGTGTCGGGGAAGGTGTCAAAGGACTCGTTCCGGTACTTCTCCGCTTACGAGTCGTCTGACACCAGCCTGAGCCTGAGCCTGAGGGTGCGCCCGTGGCTCCTTCCGCCCGGCGCCAGACGTGAGGCGCCGCCGCAGCACCCCGTCCACGCCGAGCAGCACGAGCAGCGTGCCCAGGCTCACCCCGGCGCCCACCGCCAGCCCGGGCGTGCGGTAGAGGAAGAGCACCTGATGATCCCCCGGGGGCACCACCACCGCGCGCACCGCCCCATTGGCGGGCAGGATGGGCACCGGCTCCCCGTCCACGCTCGCCGTCCACCCCCCGTAGTAGGCGTCGTTGAGCACCAGCACCTCCCCGCCCCGCGCCCGCACCTCCACTTCCACCCGCTCCGGCGCGAACCGAGCGGCGGTGACCTCGCCCCGGGGCGCCTCCAGTGGCGGCTCGGGCAGGGGCCGCGCGCACTCCACCACCACCTCGCGCGGCGCCTGGACGCTCCCGAGCCGCCGCAGCGCCTCGCGCGGACCCGCCACACAGCGCGGGTGGGCGAGGTACGCACGAGGCAGCGCGTTCGGGTCCTCCACCAGCCACAGCCCGAAGGCGTCCAGCCGCTCCAGCACGCGGAGCGGCTCCACCACCAGTTGATCGGTGACCTCTTTCGACTCGCTCGAGAGGATGAAGTAGCGCGTGTGGAACAGGCCCGCGGTGTGACGCACCCAGGCGTTCGTGTCCGCCTGCACGTCCGCCACCCGCCGGGACACGGCGGGCATGTACGCGGTCGAGCTCTCCAGGCCGAAGAGCGCTGGCACGAGCGGCATCAGCGAGGCCCCCATGATGAGCGCGTTCGTCTCCTCCAGGGTGGGCAGCGGCAAGGGGCGCGGCGCGTAGTAGCGGCCCAACAGCCGGTACACCCGCGGCGGCGGCCCGCCCTGCTCGCTCAGCTCCGCCAGGATGCGCAGGACGAAGGGCGTCGGCTCGTCGAACAGCTCCGGCTCCCCCACCTTGTAGCTGTCGCCATTGGCCAGCAGCAGCCCCCCGAAGCCCACCACCCCCACGAGCCCGGCCCGCGCCTGCGCCGAGCGCACCCCGCCGAGGATGCCCCCCAACGCGAGCAGGCTAGCGCCCGCCAGCCCACAGCCCAGCACGAAGTGCTCGCCGATGAGCCGCTGGGCCTCGGGCGGCGGCGAACCCATCCACAGGCCGGACAACATCCCCTCGGAGAACACGTGGCCGAGCCACTCCGCGCCGCCCACCGCGAGCACCAGTCCGCCCAGGCCGAGCGCGCCGAGCCCCACCCGGCGCCGGACGTCGGGCGCGTGCTCGAGCCGCTCCCACCCCACGCCCGCCGCCGGCACACCGCGAAGGTGACGAATGTCATCAGCTTCTCGGGGTAGCGGAAGGTCCGCCACGGTGGCACCCAGTCGAACACCCAACCGTAGAGCGGCGTGTGCTTGCCGAGCGCCAGCAGCACCGCGCCCAGGGCGGCGGCGAGCAGCAAGACCGCGCGAGGCCCCCGCACCCGGGTGAGCGCCACGCCCGCCAGCACGAGCGCGGGCGCGCCGAGATAGAACGAGTCCGCCCACAGCTCGGTCCTCGACGTGGACAGCAGCCACGCACTGATGGCCACCTGGACGGGCTGGCCGGACTCGCCCACGAACAGGGGCCCGAGCAGCAGCTCCACCAGTCGCAGGGGATGGACGGACCACACCGTCGCCTGCGCCAGCGTCTGATTCGAGGCGCGCACCTCGTCCAGCCCCGCCAGCGTCGGGAGGATCTGCACCGCGCACAGCAGCACGGAGACGAGCCCCACCCCCAGCATCCCCAGCAGCGCGCGGGGCGTGCCGCCGGACGCCGGGCGGCTCATGCTCCACAGCAGCGCCCCGCCCAGACAGACCGCGTAGCCCTGCACGTCACCGGCGAGCAGCACGAGCCCGAGCAGCACGGCGACCCCGAGCCCCCGTCCCACCGTGGGCGCCCGGAGAAAGCCCTCCAGCGCCCAGAACACCCAGGGCACGGTGACGGCCGCCAGGAGGTACAGGGTGTTGTTGGTGATGCTGACGAGGTAGCCACTGAAGGTGTAGCTCATCGCCGCGAGCAGCGCGGCCCCCAGCCCCACCCGAGCCGCCGCCCCAGCGCGCTCATGCCGAGGAACGCCACCGGGAAGCACAGCAGCATGAGCCACTTGAGACCCTGCGCCCCGGGCAGCACCAGCGACAGCGCCTGGGCCGGGTGGAAGGCGCCGGAGACGACCATGCCCACGTAGGGCTGCCCGAGCCCATCGAAGGGATACCACTGGGGGAACTCCCCGCCGAGCACCCGCTCGCGCCAGTATTCCCACAGCGGGACATAGACCTGCTGCACGTCGCGCAGGAAGAAGACGTTGGCGGAGAAGACCGCCCGATGGAAGAAGAGGAAGGTGAGTCCCACGCTCAGGGTGGGGACGAGCCATCGGGGCGGGAGGGCTTCGGACCGGAGTGGCTCTGGGGAGGCGGAAGACATGGGCTCCAGGGCGGATGGGGCGCAGGACTCTACCGGAGAACTTCCCTCAAGGAGCACCGCCTGTTGGCGTGAGCCCGGCCTCGCCCCGCCGGACGATTGCGCCGATGTGGTCGGCGATCCGCTCCCAGAGGCCCGGCGGGAGGTTGTGGCCCATCCCCTCGATGAGCACGAGCTCGGCACCGGGGATGGCGGCCGCCGTGGCGCGCCCACCGCTCGGGTCGCACAGCGTGTCGGCGAGCCCATGCAGCACGAGTGTCGGCACGTCGAGTGTTCGCAGCCGCTTCGTGCGGTCTCCCGAGGCGACCGTCGCGACGGCCTGGCGCGCGATCGCGGCTTCGTCATGGCCGCGGTCGTATGCGAGCCCGGCCACCTCGGCCACCTGGGCCAGGTCCGCCGGAAAGGCCGGTGAGCCGACGACTCCAATGCTCCGCACGGCGCGTGCGACGACCTCCTCGCGCGTGTGAGCCGGAGGACCTCCGAACACCGACTTCATCGTCGCGGGGTGGACTTGCCCTACCGCCGTATCGCCGGTGGTCGACATCTGGCCTTGCCCCGATTACGTGGACAGTAGTGTCATGCTGCCAACTTCTGCGGTAAGGCCGCAAGCTCACAATCCACGGGGCTGACATCGCCCAGCCCTCGTCAGTGGGAACTCGGCGACGCTCCGTGAACAGCCTCTATCCTATGCCGACTGCCGCTGACTCAACGCCACGCTTCCCAGGATCAGCGCGCCCGCGCTCAACATGGTGCCCGTCAGCGGCTCGCCCAGCATCAGCCAGGCCCAGGCCACGGCGAACAGCGGCACGAGGTAGGTGACGGTGACCGCGCGCGCCGCGCCGATGCGCTGGATGAGGCGGTAGTACAAGGTGTACGCGATGCCGGAGCAGATGACGCCGAGCGCCGCGGCCGACAGCCACGACACCACCGGGATGGGATGCGACGGCCACGTGGAGACCGCGAACGGCAGCGTCAGCAATGCCGCGCATGACAGCGTGGCCGCGGCGACCGCGCCAGCCGGCAGACCGGTGAGATGACGTCGCACCATGTTCGCGCCAATGCCATAGAGGAACGCGGCCGTCGTGCCCGCCACCACCGCCCAGCCGATGCTCGCGCCCCCGACCTTGCCGCTGGCCAGCACCACCACGCCGGCGAAGCCGGCGAAGCCGGCGAACAGCGCCACCGCACGCCGCTTGCCGATGCGCTCCCCGTAGAACAGGAATGCCACCAGGGCGGTGAACAGCACCGTCATGCTGTTGGTGATCGCCCCGATGCCGGCCGGTGCACGTTGCGCCGCCCAGGCGAACAACGAGAACGGCACCGCGGAGTTGATCACGCCGATCAGCGCCAGCTTCGGCCACGGCTTCGGACCGAGGGCCGCACGCGCTCGCCACAGGAAGGGCATCAACACGAGCGCGCCCAGGGCGAGCCGGAGCTCGACCAGGGGCAGCGCGCCGAAGTCCCTGGCGGCGATGCGCATGAACAGGAAGGACGCGCCCCAGATGGCGCCAAGCAGGCCCAGCTCGAGCGGCGTGAGCCACGCTCCCGCGCGGAAGGAAGGGAATGTCGTACGAGCGAGCGAGGGAGAGCTCATGGGGTTGCCGGGTCCTTGGAAGGGAGGAAAGGCGGCGCCGTGACAACAATGAGAGGGGTGTCTGACGGCGATTGTCGCCACCCGGGCCCAGGTCACAAGCGCATCCTTTTGAGGCCAGCCACGAATGTGATTTGAGGCTCGCCATGACCCTGCCGACGGACTGGCTCCCGGCCCTGGCGGCGTTCGAATCCGCTGCCCGCCACCAGAACTTCGCCCACGCGGCGCAAGAGCTGCACCTGACCGCCAGCGCGGTCAGTCACCACGTGCGCAAGCTGGAAGCACAGCTCGGCGTCGCGCTGTTCCAGCGGCACGCGCGTGGCGTGTCGTTGACCGCCGAAGGTCGCCGGCTCGCCGATGCCGCCAGCAGCGCGCTGACCGACATGGACGTCGTCCTGCGCGGGCTGCGCGCCGCTCGCGACGAGCACGACCGCGTACGCATCACCACCCTGCACTCGCTGACCTACACCGGCTGCTGCCGCGCCTGCCGCGGTTCACCGCCGCGCATCCGCGCATCCGTCTCCACGTCGACACCGAATTGGTGCTGACTCGCTTCGACGAAGCAGGCCCCGACCTCGGCATCCGCTATGGCCAGGGCCATTGGCCGGGATTGACCGCGCACCACCTGATGGACGACGCACTGTTCCCGGTGGCCTCACCGGCGTTGGCCGGTATCGAGGGCATCCACGAAGCGGCCGATATCGCGAAGCTGCCGCTGGTCTCGGACCTCGCGCTCCAGGGCTGGCAGGACTGGTTCCGCGCCGCGGGCGTGCGCAGCGCCCGGCTCGATGAGCGTCATAGCTTCAGCGACACCACCGATGCGCTGATGGCCGCGGTGCATGGCCTGGGCGCGGTGCTCGCGCGCGAGCAGATCATCGCGCCCTACTTCGCCGACGGCCGCCTCGTGCGACTCCCCGGGCCGACCATGCCGGCGCGCTTCGGCTACTACGTGGTGTATCCAGCACATCGACGGCTGCGGCCGGCGGCTCGCGCCTTCGTCGATTGGCTGCTGGAGCAGCCGGGGCAGCCCGACAGGTAGCCCGCGCGGACCTCTCCGCGGCCAGACAACCCTCATCTGCTCGTGCCGGCGCCGAGGCCCCCCGTTTTCCCTCTGAAAATGGGGCTCCCATCTCTACCGGCACAGGCGCGTCTCCCACGGGAGGCGACGAGCGGAAGGCTCCCAGTCACACTTCGATGAACCTGGCACCGGCGAGGCCTTCTTCCTCCATGGCCAGCTTGACGCGCTCGGAGACGATCAGCACCACCGTCCAGCCCCAGGGACGGAAGATATTGGCGTCGCCTACCTTGGTCGGGTCTATCCTCAGACCGGCGACGTTCCGGTACTCGCCCACCCTTTCTGGCTCTCCATGCCTGGGCTCCCAAAATGTAACCTCCTCGCATCGAGCCTCATCAATACACCTGATGATGTGGAGAGTGTTGAGGATGAAATACCGCTCAGACTGGTTCTCCACTCGCGCCGGGATGAACTGCACGTTGTTCTGGATGCCGAGCTGCTCGCACAGGGAAACAAAGCGATGGCTTACAACGGCAGTGGCCTCTGTTTCTGTATAATCGAGTGCCTGCCCGGAGTAACGCACAGAGAAGAAGGGCATGCCGTCCAAGCTCAAAGTCTTTCCCTCTTGTAGCCGCCCGGGAATAATCCTCCTTCCCTCGGCGTCCCATGGGCCTTGGACATACCAGCGCCCCGGAATGTGTACATCGCCCGTTAGACGGAAATATCTATCCTGAGTGTTCATGGTTTCTTTGTAACGAGTTTGTTGAGTCTTGATCCAGACCCGCAGATGTCGCCTGCGATTTCATCAAGCACATTGATCAGTTTGCGTCTGCATTCGTCTGGCCCTGCGCACAGCTTGATTGCGTCATTCAGACGGTCATAAACCTCTTGATGGTACTGCTCGGGGTGAGGCCCCTTGTGGCCAATAACAAAGAGCTTGTTCGCTGGATCATCGAGGCTCATGCCGGCTCGTTCGAAGAGAAGCTCAAACTGTGGTGTCCAGGGGCCGCCTCTGACTTCGGCCTTGCCATTCTTGTCGGTGGCAATGTGGTGTTCTGGAGCATCACCCTTGCTGTTGTCTTCCCGGCAGCCACCCGTTGTCCGGGCCGCCTTGATGGCTGCCTTGGCCGCGGAGGCCTCTGTGCCCGGCAGAGCCCCCATCAGCAGGACCGTCCCGTTCGCCACGGAGCTCTCTGCGGCCGCTGCCTCTCCAACCACGACCGTCACCTGCGCACCGGCCCCCTGCACGACCGGTGCCCCCTGCAATGTGACATTTCTCGTCAGTGCGTACCGGGGCATGCCGAGCCTTGTCCACAATCCACCTCTTCCCGGCGCCTTGGGCACCTGTGGCAGCTTCCCCGCCAGCCGCCCCAGGGCTATCGTCACAAGGACTCTCAGCGCCGTGCCGCCTATCTTCGGGCCAAAATTCTGGGCGGCTTTGTCCAGCTGCTCGAAGTTCTGCGCCGCCTCGGCCTCCTGGTACAGATGATTGACCGCCATCGCTATGTTCATGATTTCCGTAGCGCCATAGGTGATCAGGAGCCATAGCGAGACAGCCGTCACGAAGCCCTTGCTCAAAACAGGCTCAGGTGCCGCGAGCGCCGCGAGATACAAAGTCATTGAGGCGGCCATGGATACGATAAAAGAGGGCGAGCTGAACATCTCCATGGCCGCCTCCCGTGCGCCCTCTCCCATATATTGAGGGGAGAGCCTCAGCGCCTGGAAGAAGCGGCTGTTTTCCAGGTTGCTTGGCAACGCGAGGGCAGACGGCCCCTTCCCCGTAAAGCTCTTCATAGTCCTTGCGAATCTTATCCTGCCACTCTGGAGGAGCCGTGCTGACATATTGCGTCCCCACACTCGCGAGCCTCGTCCCGCCCGGGTACCGTGGCGGAGGGAGTGGCTCCTGCTTGCCGTATACCTCTTCGAAGGCCGCACGGATGGCTTGCCCGTCCTCCCAGGTCAGCGCCCCCTGGTCGCGGTCGGGCGGGAGTCGCTTGAAGATGAGTTGGACCCCTTGACGCCCCCAGCCGCCGTCGTACTCGCGCACTTCGACAGGCTCGAGTGCTCGGCTGGGTGGGGCGCCTCGAGCCAACATCGGTATCAGCACCAGGCACAGGGCGTGGGTGGCAAGCTGACGCATGACCGGCTCCTCCTGCCCCTCGGAGCACCCCGGGAGCGTGAGCCGGTGATTGTCCACCCCCCATGGGATAGGGAGGCAAGCCCCATTTTGAGGCGGCGGGACTGGGACCCGCCAGCACCCGGGTATGGTGTCAACCGAGTTCCTGGGAACGCACTGGCGCCCAGATGGCGCCGTGGGCATCCGGCGCGTCCGAGGACGCTTCCACCGTATAGAAGTAGGCCGCGACCACGGCTCGGCCGCGTCCCTCCGGACACTCCAGTGGGGATGGATGGCCATGCCAGTGGTCATCGCCATGAGCCATCACCACCAACCGATCGAGCAGCGGAGCGATCCGGGCCTCGCACCTGGAGAGGTCGGCATTCCACAGCTCGAGATCTCCGCCCCAGGCGGGTTCCCAATCGGGGTTCAGGTAGTAGAGGACGGTGAGCCGCCGCGAGAGCCCACGTGAGCGATCACGGTTGAAGTCCGCGTGAAGCGCCAGATGACCCCCACGAAGCGTGAGGTGCAGCCCGGCGCCCCGGAAATGCGGATCCGCGATGAGCCCCTGCACTCCGGTGAGCGTCTCCAGGAAGTCGAGGAACGACATGCTCGACAACTCCGAGAGCAGGTGTCGCAGCGCTCCGTGCACCCCTTCGAACGCCTTGCGCTGGAGCTGTCCCAGGCGCGCCGCCTGTTCCTGGTAGTCGCGCCGCATCCAGGGGGCCTCGGATGCGCCCGGGAAGACCCCGGCCAGCCCGGATGCGAGTCGCGCGCCCAGGAAGCCATCGATGACGACGTGGGGATAGGGCCGTGCGGCGCCGTAGGCGTCCCGATGGGCCAGCGCGAGCGAGCGGAGCGCCGTACGGGAAAGGAAGAAGCTCGGACCCAGCAGGGCCTTCTTCGAAGGTCGCGACACTCATCAGTCCTCTGTCCGCTGAAGTGGCTGGCCTTCGATGATGCCATGAGGACAGAACGAACCGCTCGCGCCCTACCGGCCGTTGTCCCGGAAGATGCCCTCCTCGAGCCTCAACTCGCGGTGGTGGATGCCCCGTTTCAGGACGAGGCTCTGTCCGGTCAACTCGATGGAGACGGGGTCCACGCTTGGGCCCGATCTGCAAGTCCTCCTGGGCGGACCGTATCCCAGAGGATGGCGAGGGCACGGAACTCGTGGTGGCGCTGCCCAAGCGTGCGAGCGCCACTCCGGACCAGGATCAGTCATTCACCGTGGGTGTCTCTCCTTCGCTCCGCGATCAGATGCTGGTCGAGTTCAGGACCCGCGAGGGGAGCAGGTACTGGTAGTCCCAAGGGCGCTGGGCATTCTGGAGCGTAAGCTGCGATTCGGTCTGCTTGAGCAACTCTTGGAACTGACCAATGCAGCCACTCACCCGCGGGTCCGCGAAGTCTCCCGGTTGGTACAGGCCGAGCTGGTCGAAGTGGTAGATGGCCAGCGTGTACATGGTGCCTGCCTGCATCAACGCGGTCAGAGGCGGCGGCAGGAGGCCGCGCACCTTGTCCGGCAACATGGCGTCCTGCTCCGTCGCGTTGGACGGCGGGGGCCCGAACATGGCGGGAGTCATGTTCGGAGCGAACGCGAGCTGCCCATACTGCGGGTAGTTCAGCGCCGAGTGCAGGGGTCCGCTCGCCCAGATGATGCGCTGTAACAGCAGGGCGAGGTCCTCGCGCGAGCCGAGCCGGTCCGGCGCCCCTTTCAGGTGGGCCCCCGTCGCCGAGATCAGCTCCGTCATCCAGTCCTGGAGTTCCGAGTCGCCTCCCACCTCGGCGTCGCTCGCGTAGTACACATCAATGTATTGGGAGACGAATTTGCCAACCGCCTCCCACAGGAGCATCCCGTCGTCGCGGAACGGGTACTTCTTGAGCGTCGAGTCCTCGTCAAAACCACGGGAACGCAACTCGCACGGGTGATCCCAGTCCTCGAAGGACCACGGCTCCAGTTGAGCCCGAGCATAGCCCGAGTAACTGCGCTCGAGCAGTTGCTTGTTGCCCTGCTCTCCTCCGGCGAGCAGGCTCGTCGCGGAGCCATTCTGGCCGAGCAGCAAATAGCGCCCCAACATGTTGTTGAACACCAGGTAGCGCAAGTGCGGCTTGAGCAGCACGGCCACCGGATGGCGCACGGACAGCGTGCGAACCATGGCGACGAGCACCCCCTCGAGAACAAAGTGGGTGCGGCACAGGTGCGTGCCCATCTCGTGGGCGTTCACGTCGGCGGTCTGGAACATCATCTTCGCCATGAGCCACGCTTCGCCGTCCTTTGGCGTATAGACGTCCGTGGCGACCGGCTTCTGCCCCAACTGGATCGCGGCGACCCGCAGTTCTCCCTGGGCATTGCTGAAGAACAGCCCAATCGCGGGCACGACGTATTTGGGGGCTTGCAGGCTCAAATCCTCCAGGATGGCGTAGTCACACACGAACAGTCTGCCTGCGGCGGCAAGCCCCGCGAGGGTTTCTCCCTCGGGAAGCACTCCGGTGAGGCGGGCATCGTCCACGGCAAGCTTCGCGGGAACCTCCTTGAGCTTGCGCAGGGCAACTGGGTTGAGGCCCGCGACCCGCTGCCGGGCGAAGTAGCGATCGTCCTTCCAATGAGGCAAGCACTCGGGCGGCGGAAAAACCTTGAGGAGTTCCGCATAATCCTCGAATGACTTGAATGTACCGACCTCTTGGATGAACGCCGCGGCCTGCTCCTTGGCCTTTGTCAGCTCCTGAGCCACCGCGTTTCGGCCCTGGCTGTATTCCAGTCCCGGCCGCTCCTGCTTGGGGATCCTGGAAGCCACCTCCTGCGGGGTTGGCACCAACGGATTCTTGAAGTCCTCCCCGTTCAGCTCTTTCAGCAGGGCGAACGGCGGGAGGTAGGCGTGGTCCCAGGCGTACTGATCCCGGAGGGCCAGGACGCCATTGCGCCGCTGCAAGGGGTCGGGATCCTGCTGGGGCAGGCAGGGCACATCAGGAAGGGACTCATTCGGGTTGGGCAGCGACATGGAATCTCACGAGCGATGGGGGTTGGGGTCCAACGAGAGAGAATGATGGGCGAGACGCCGTGTGGAGGCAGTGATGCAGCTCACAATTCCGCTGTGAGACCTGTCACATCCCCCAATGACTCCCGCCATGTACGGGCCCCCGCTGTCCAACGCGACGGAGCAGAGGGCCAGTTCCAGGGGACGCTCGAACAGGCCGAGTCGCAGATCACGCTCCGCAATGCCCAGCGCTCCTTTGTCTACGCGTACTTGGTCCCCTCACAGGTTCTGAACTCGACCAGCATCTAAGTAGGTGACCAGAAGTTCCTTTACACAAAGGGCTCTTTCCCAGAGGGGAATGGGCCCTGTAGGTGTCGAAAACTTCTGGCGACCTACTTAGTCCTGGTCCGGAGTGGTGGCGTTCGCGCGCTTGGGCAGCGCCACCACGAACTCCGTGCCCTCGCCCTCTTGGGAGGAGAACGACATCGTCCCCCCATGGCCCTGGACGACGATGTCGTGGCTGATGGACAGGCCGAGCCCGGTGCCCTGTCCGGGAGGCTTCGTGGTGAAGAAGGGCGTGAAGATCCTTTCCTTCGCCTGGGGCGGGATGCCGCACCCGTTGTCGCGGATGCGGATCTCGAACCGGTCTCCCAGGTCACGTGTCTTCACCTCGAGCAGCGGGGTGAAGCCGTGGCCCACCTCGCCACCGCGGGCCACGAGTGCATAGAGGGCGTTGTTGGTGAGGTTGAGGACGACGCGCCCGAGGTCCTCGGAGGTGACCGTTGCCAACCCCAGGGACTCGTCGAAGCCGGTGCGCAGCGCACTGGAGGGGATGGAGGGGACACTGTGCGTCCGATGGCTCGTCAGCGCGAGGTTCACGTACTCGCGCACGAGCTCATTGACGTTCACCTCCCGGATCGTCCCGGGACCCGTGCGCGCGTGCTCGAGCATCGCCCGGACGATGCGGTCCGCGCGGGCTCCGTGCTCGTGAATCTTCGTGGCGTTGTGCTCCACTTCCCCGAGGAGCTGCTCCACGGCGGCGAAATCCACCGCGCGGCCCTGGGGTTTGAGTTCCTCGCGGAGCTCGGAGACGAGCGAAACGGTGAACTCGGCGAAGTTGTTCACGAAGTTGAGCGGGTTCTTGATTTCGTGCGCGATGCCCGAGGTGAGGCTGCCGAGCGACGCGAGCTTCTCCTGGAGGATGAGCTGCTTCTGGGTCTGCTGGAGGTGATGGAGCGTCTCGGACAGCTCGCGCGTGCGCTCCTTCACCCGGGTGTCGAGCGTGTCGTAGAGCTTGGCGTTCTCCAGCGAGATGGCGGCCTGCGCGGCGAGCAGGGAGAGCACCGGCAGTGGTCGGGCGTGAAGGAATTGGCCAGCAGCTCGTTCTCCAGGTAGAGCAGGCCCGCGCGCTTCTTCTGGTGCAGGATGGGCATGCACAGCACGGACTTGGGCCGGTGCGCCACGACGTACGGGTCCGACCGGAAGGCCTCGGCCTTCGACGCATCACCGAGCACCAGCACCTCGTGCGTGCGCTCCACGTAGCGCAGGATGGCGCGCGAGAACTCGACCGGGAGCTGCTCGAGGCTCTCGTGGAGCGTGACGGCGCTGGCATTGCCCTGGGCGGTGCTCTGCGCCACGGCGATGAGCGGCCGCTCGCCCTCGAGCACGAGCAGGCCCGAGCGGGCCCCGGCGTTCTCGACGACCAAACGCACCAGCTTCTTGAGCAGCTCGGGGAGGACGACCTCGCCGGAGATGGCCTGTGAGGCCTTGAGCACGCTCACCAGGTCGAGCGCCTGCGACGTGCGGGTGCCCTCGGAGGTGGTGGTGGTGCTCACGGTGGTGCGCGACGTGGCCGCGTCTCCACCGAAGGTCGTCGCCCGCAGCTCCGGGAAGGCATTGTCGAGCTCCCGCACCTTCGCCTCGGCGCCCCACAGGTGGTAGAGGTGGCGCGCCTTGGTCAGGAAGAGCCGCGCGACCTCTCCCTCTCCGCGCTGGCGCAGGAAGGCGGCGAAGAGCTCCGTCGCCACCGCCTCGTCGTTGCGGTACTCGTGCTCCTGGGCGAGCGCAATGGCCCGGTAGTATTCCGTCCGCGCCTGCTCCGTCTGGCCCAGCACGCGGTGGCGCTCCGCCTCCATCAGGGCGTGCTTCGCCCCGTAGTTCATGGGCGCGTGTCCGGCCCACCCCTTCATCTTCTCCACGCTGTCGTGGACCCGCTCCATCGCACGCTCGCGCTCCCCGGCAGCCATCCCGTCGAGGAGCGCCAGACGCGTGAGCGTGCCGAAGAAGTGGTAGCTGGGAATGCTGGTGGTGGCCGCGATCCCTCCCAGGTAGGGCTCGGCCTTCGCGGCGTTCGCGAGCGCCTCGGCATGGCGTCCGAAGAGGAAGCAGAGCTGGAGCTTGTGGATGAAGATCATCGCGAGCCCAAAGGCATCGTTCTGCTCGAGGTGAATCGGCAGCATCTTCGTCTCGTCGTACGCGGCGCCCGCGAGACGGCACGGGTCTTCGGAAAGACCCCTCAAGTTCTGCATCGTCTGATGCATGATCTGCAGGTATTGGAGAGCGCTCGCCTGCTTGAACTGTGCGACGGCCTGGACCTGGCTGGCGGTGCTCAGATCCAGCTCCGCGAGCTCCCGCCCGAGGAAGAAGGCATGGATGGCATACGCCCCCACGCTCCACCCGGCGAATTCGAGATCGCCGACCTCCAATCCAGACTGGTAGATGGCCAGGAAGTTGGGGAGGCCGTCACGCACGTGCTCCTTCCAGTGCTGGATGAACTGGTTCCAGACGAAGTGTGTGCGCGCGCCATACTCCCGGGCCTCGTAGCGCTCGAGGAGCCGCAAGGCGAGCTTGCCGCAAGCATGGGCGGAGTCGAGCTCTCCCTGCGCGGCGAGGCCGTGGCCATAGGTGGCATAGCCAAAGGCCAACACCCCCGAGTTGCCGTGCTCGAGCGCGAGCTCGGCGAGACGGAGCACGGCGAGGAGGAAGAGCAGCGGATCCCTGAGGTACATGACGGAGGTGCTCATCGCCAGGATGCGGGTCGCCGCGAGGCTCACGGGGTCCGTCATCGGGGGGAGCTCGATGAGCTGTTCGATGCGGCGCTCTCCGAGCAGGGCCTTGTTCCGGGCGAGCGCGGCCCGCACATCCTCGGGGGTGGGTTGCGCCGGGAAGGTGATGCCGAGCAGGGACAGGACCCGGCGCGCGGTCAGCACCGCGTCCTGGAGCCGGTTCTGGACGATGAAGGCCTGGAGCTTCACCTCGTAGACCCGGACCTGGTCGAGTGTGCCGCGAGCATGCTCCAGCACCTCGGTGGCGTGGTGCTCCATGCGCTGGAAGTCCGTGCACAGGAAGCACGCCTCCACTGCGTGGGTGTGAAGCTGGAGGACCTGCTCGTAACACCGTGTCCAGTGCTCCGGGCCCAGCAGCGAGAGGCCCATTTCCAGGTAACCCCGCGCGGCCACGTGCGCGGCCGAGGACTGCGCCTTGCGCCCGGCTTGGAGGTTGAACTCCGCCAGCTCGTCCCGCTCCCCCTGCTCGGTGAGTAGCTCCGTGGCCTGGTTGAGGTGCCCCACGATGGTGAAGATTTCCGAGTCCCGCTCCTCGCTGGTGAGTGCCGAGCGCATCAGTCGGCCGATGCGCAGGTGGACCTGCCGCCGCTGGTTCTCCGGGATGAGCGAGTAGGCCGCCTGCTGCACGCGGTCGTGCAGGAAGCGGTAGGCGACCCGGGCACCCGCCCCCGACGCCTCGTGGTGGACGAGGAGGGCCGCGGCGGCAGAGCGATCCTCGATGAACTTGTACGCGTCTCCCAGGGGAAGGATCAGCCCCTCGTGCAGCCCCGCCCAGAGAGAGTCCGCCGTGTCCTGGGTCGAGCGCTCATCGACGATGGCGAGCGTCTTCAAATCGAACGTGTTGCCGATGCACGCCGCCAGCCAGAGGATGCGCTGCGCGTCGGACGGCAGCTTCTGGATCTTGGTGGTCATCAGGGCCACGACGTTGTCCGTCATGGGCGTGTGGACGAGCCGCTCCATGTCCCACGTCCACCCGCCGGCATGGGCGTCGAAGCGGATCATCCCCTCCTGATGGAGGGAGAGCAGGAACTGTCCTAGGAAGAAGGGGTTGCCCTGCGTCTTGCGCAGGCACAGCTCCGCCAGTGGCTCCACGTGCGCGGGGGAGCGGCTCAGGGTGTCGACGAGCATGTCGAGGCATTGCTCGCGCGTCAGAGCGCCGAGGGTGATGGTACTCACGGGGGTTCCCGCCTTGCGCAGCTCCGAGAGCGTGGGCAGCAGCGGGTGCGACGCGTCCACCTCGTTGTCGCGGTAGGCGCCAATCAGCAGCAGGTGCCGGGTCCCCGCATCCGTCAGCATCCGCTGCAGCAGCTCGAGTGACGGCAGGTCGGCCCACTGCAGGTCATCCAGGAACACCACCAGAGGATGCTCCGGCCCGGCGAAGGTCTGGACGAAGCCCTCCATCACCAGGTGGAAGCGGTTGCGCGCCTCGGCGGGCGGCAGCTCGGGGGCGCGCGGTTGCGGCCCGAGGATGAAGGCGAGCTCGGGAATGACGTCGATGATGACCGAGGCATTCGGCCCCAGCACCCCGAGGAGCTTCTCCTTCCAGTGCGCCAGCCGCTCCGCGGGCTCGGTCAGCAACTGCCGCATCAGCTCCTGGAACGCCTGGAGGAGGGAGGCGTAGGGGATGTTCCGGTTGAACTGGTCGAACTTGCCGGAGACGAAGTAGCCCCGGCGCTTCACGATGGGCTTGTGGAGCTCGTGGACGAGCGCGCTCTTGCCAATGCCCGAGTAGCCCGCGACGAGCACCAGCTCCGCGCGCCCCTCGGCGGCCCTGTCGAAGGTCGCGAGCAGCTCCTCGAGCTCCCGCTGGCGGCCGTAGAGCTTCTGCGGCAACTGCAGGCGCTCGGGGACGTCTCCGCGCCCGAGCTCGAAGGGTGAGACACCGCCGGTGGCCTGGAAGTCCTGGAGGCAAAGCTGGAGGTCGCGGGCCAGCGTGAAGGCACTCTGGTAGCGGTCCTCCGCTCGCTTGGACAGCAGGCGCATCACGATGGAGGAGACGGCTTCGGGCAGGCCCGGGACGAGCTCGTGGGGCGGCACCGGCACGCGCGCGATGTGGCAGTGGACGAGCTCCATGGGATCGTCCGACGTGAAGGGGAGCTGACCGGTGAGCAGCTCGTACAGCGTGACCCCGAGCGAGTAGAGGTCTGTGCGGTAGTCCGTGGCCCGGTTCATGCGGCCTGTCGCTTCCGGAGACAGATAGGGAAGCGTGCCCTCGAGCACACCGGGACCGAGCACGGCCGTCGTCTCGCGTACCAACTCCGTCGCGATGCCGAAGTCGATGAGCTTGAGCACCCCGGTGTGCGGATTCCAGACGATGTTGGAGGGGATGATGTCCTTGTGGATGATGTGGCGCCGGTGGACGTGCCCCAGGATGTCCGCCAGTCGCCGCGCCATGTCCAGGAAGCGGGGCAGCTCCATGCGGCCCCGGTGGAGCCGGGCGAGCGACTCGCCCCCGAAGTCCTCCAGGACGATGGCCACGCTCGTGCGGAAGCGCTCCAGTCCCAGCACCTCGATGACGCCGTCCATGGCGAGGTCCCGTGTCAGCCGGTACTCGCGGTGGAGCCGGGCCACCTGCTCGGTGCTGGGGAACTCCGCGTTGACCACCTTCAGGATGACGGGCCGCGCATCCGTAGTCCGCGTGGCGCGATAGATGACCGACTTGACGCTGGTGAACAGCGTCTCCTTGATGGAATAGCCCGCGATTGGATTCATTGCTGTTGCCAGGATGGTACCTACTTCGGCTGGCGACACGCACGCACCCGACGTCTTCCACGAGGGGGAGTTCAGTGCAGTCTGACTGCTTCGATGAGGGGAGAGCGAGCCTCCGTCCCCTTCGGTCACTTCCATGAAGGGTGGAGCCGACAAAGGAGCGCACGCCGCAATTGGACTGGGCCGGGCTGCTGCGCCGTACTTTCGCGCTAGACGTCTTCTCCTGCCCGATGTGTGGGGGCAGGCGGCGGGTGCTGGCGTACCTGAAGGCTCCTGGTGGGGTGCGCCATTCTGGAGCACTTGGGGCTGCCCTCGTGGCTTGCTCAGCTGGCCCCGGCGCAGGGGCCACCGCAGCGAGGATAGGGCCGTGCGGCGCCATAGGTGTCCCGATGGGCCAGCGCGAGCGAGCGGAGCGCCGTACGGGAAAGGAAGAAGCTCGGACCCAGCAAGGGCCTTCTTCGAAGGTCGCGCCGCTCATCAGTCCTCTGTCCGCTGAAGTGGCTGGCCTTCGATGATGCCATGAGGACGGAACGAACGGCCTCGTGTCCTACCACCCACGAGTCCGTGGCTCCGAGTCATGGCACGGGCCGTGGCGCGGACCAGCGGAGCGGCACGCCGTTCTCGATCCACGAGCCTTGCGTGACCCGGAAGCGCACGAGCCGCTCCGCTCCCGCGAAGGCCTCGACCTCGGGCCCTTCCCAGACGATTTCCGTCTCGCCCGTCAGCGACAGCAGCCCACCCGAACTGAAATCGACGAACAACAGACCGGCTCGGGGGTGGAGGGCCAGATTGCCCAGCGTGTTGAAATGAAGGTTGCCACTGAAGTCCGGAGCCGTCAGGACGCTCCGGCCGCCCTCCTCCGTCACACGCACGAAGCCGGGCCTGCCTCCGCGATGCGACACGTCGACACCTTCGACCGGATCCTCCCCGCGTGCCGCCGGGGACGCCGACGCGATGAAGAAGGTATCCGCGCACTCGATGAGCCGGACACTGGCACCCGACAGGAGCGGGCCTTCCTCTCGCACCGGCCTCGGCTCGGTGACACGAGAGGGCTCGGCCACGAGGACAGGCTCCCGTGCCTGGATGTACCGCGGGCAGTTGCCGAAGCTCTGCCCGACCCGGACGGCGAACCGGTCCTCGCCGAGCTCCACCACCGTTCCATTCATCCGGTTCCGGCGGCGTGTCTCGAGCTGGATGCCGAGAAGACCCAGGGGCGTGCCCAGGACGAGGTTCTGGCCCAGGGCATCTCCGAAGCCAGGGCGAGCGGAGACCACGAGCGTCCCGGGGTCCGGCGAGCTCACGAAGCCCGGATGCCCCACGAGGATGGAGGCCCACGGCCGCCGCTCGGCATCCAGGCTGCCCACGAGCAGGAAGGGCAGCTTGCGGAACAACTCGCGGTGCTGCTCCGGCATGAAGGGGCGGATGACCTTGCGCCCCGTCTGCTCGAGGCGTCCGCGCATCCCGACCCGCTCCTGCACGGCCTGCTCACCGGCATGGAACGGCGACTGTTCGAGAGACCACCCCGGCGGGGGTGCACCCGTGGCGTTTGGATCATTCGGCGGCATGGCAGGCGCTCCCACGATGGCTCAGGCCGCGTACCGGGTCGGTGTCCGCCGCATCGGCACGAAGCCGGGCAACGCCTCGATGCGCGCGAGCCACGCCCGGATGTTGCCGTAAGGCTCGAGCGACACGCCGCCCTCGGGAGCGTGGGCCGTATACGAATAGAGCGCCACGTCGGCGAGGGTCGGCGCCTCCCCGGCGAGGAAGCTCCGGGTGGCCAGATGCGGGTCCATCACCGCGTAGAGCCGGGCGGCGATCGCCTTCGCGCGCTCGGCGTCGAGCTCCGCGCCAAACACGGTGACCAGGCGTGCCGCCGCGGGACCGGAGGCGAGCGGCCCCGCCGCCACCGAGAGCCACTGCTGCACCCGCGCCGCCGCGACCGGCTCGCGCGGAAGCCAGCGCCCCGATGGGTCATACCGCGTCGCGAGATAGACGAGGATGGCGTTGCTGTCGGCCAGCGTCACCTCTCCGTCCTCGATCACCGGCAGCTGACCAAACGGGTTCCGGGCCAGGAAGGCGGGACTCTTGTGCTCTCCCTTGGAGAAGTCGATGTCGACGAGTTCGAACGGGAGCTTCAACAGGGACAGGAACAGCTCGACCCTGTGCGAGTGACCGGACAGGACATGGCGATAGAGACGGAGGGGACGGGTGGACGGGTTCATGAACGGAGGGGCCTCGCTTTCGTAGGAGGAAGATGCGTGTTGCGGCCCCGATACGGAATGAGCGTTCTTGACAAGGCACCATTCCGCTCCGCGGAATGATGGGATGGATCGTCTCGAGACCCTGCGGGTGTTCGTCACGGTAGCGGAAGAAGCGGGCTTCGTGCTCGAGGACTTCGAGCCTCCGCCCATTCCCATCCACGTCGTGTACCCCGAGGGGCGGCGTGCCAATGCACGGGTGCGTGCTTTCGTCGACTTCGCGGTCGAGCGGCTCCGGGCCGAGAAGTCACTGAACCCATAGCGTTGTCGTGCTGTATCGTCTCCGGCGCTGATGACGGTCGCGCGGCGCGAGGTCAAGCCAGGAGGAGGCGTTTTGAATAGTCGGAGAACCTTTCTGAGGAGCGTTGGCGGCATGGCACTGGGCGTGAGCTTCGGCGGCTGTGCGGCCGCCGCTCGGGCCGTGGACGAGTCCGACGACTTCGTCTCCCGCTATGATGTCGATCGAAGCATGACCAACTTCGATGCGGCCTATTACGGCGCGATGACTCGCGGGGTCACGGCCGCCTATCGCGCGAATGGCGACTGGGTGAACCGCAACAACGCGCTGTTCCTGCGGAGCGCGCTGCCGGGCCCGACGCGCGACGAGCGCCTCCAGCGCTCGGTCGATGCCGTGGCCGGGCTGATCGGCGCCGAGGCGGGCGAGGTGGCGCTGTGCGGCGGCGGCACCGAGGCGCTGTACGGGCTGATCGTCAACTATCGCCCGCTCAATCCCGGCGATGCGATCATCATGGCCGATATCGACTATGACGAGATGCAGTACGCCATGGCCTATCTGGAGGCCAACCGAGGCGCGACGCTTGTCCGCATCACCATTCCCGAACCATCGACCACGGCCAACATCCTCGCCGCCTATGAAAAGGCGCTGAGCGACACGCCGCGCGCGCGTCTGCTGTTGCTGACGCACATCTCCAACCGCAACGGGCTGATCCTGCCGGTGCGGGAGATCGCGGCCATGGCGAAGGCGCGAGGCGTCGACGTCGTCCTCGACAGCGCGCAGGCGGTCGGCCAGATCCCCGTCGATGTCGACGAGCTCGGCGTCGACTTCATGGGGTTCAGCCTCCACAAATGGGTGGCGGCCCCGCTCGGCACCGGCGGCATCTATATCCGCCAGGGTCGGCAGCAGGATATCGCGCCCTGGCTTGGTAATCACATCCATCCGGACACCGACATCCGGGCACGCATGCCGACCGGCACCGTCGATTTCGCCGCGCGCCTCACCATCCCCGATGCGATCGCGGAGTATCGCTCGATCGGTCCAGACCAGAAGCTTCAGCGTCTCCTCGCTCACCGGAACCGGTGGGTCGAAGGGGCGCGCGAAATCAGCGGGGTCGAGATCGTCCAGCCAGAGGAGCCGGGTCGCTACGCCGCGATCGGCGCCTTCCGCCTGCCGGGCCAGGGGAGCTGGGAGGATGCGCAACGCGTCCAGCGCGTGTTCATCGAGAAGCACCGCATCCTCGTCGTCGCCAAACGCGGACTCGCCTCGGGGCCGGTCATGCGCGTGACGCCGGCCCTGTTCAACACGTCCGAGGAGCTGGACCGACTCGTCACCGCCATCCATGCCGAGCGAGGCCTGTTCGGTTGAACGGGGCCGCGACGGACTCACTTCGCGATGAACCCTCTCGAGGATGTCGAATGAAAGGCTCGTCTCCCGCTCACGTGCGGCACCCTCCCGGAATGCCTCGCCTGATCTATCTGGAGGGCTCCACGGCGCGTCTGGAGACCCATGTCATTCCCCTCCACCCGGAAACCACGCTCTGCCTGGGGCGGCACGCCGAGGTGGATGTCACGATCTTCCATTCGCACGTGGCCGGGCGCCACTGCCGCCTCCGCCATGAGGCCGGGCGCGTCTGGTTGATGGATCTGGGCTCGACGAATGGCACCTTCCTGGTACGTCAGGGAGCCGAGCCCCGCCGTCTGTGGGGCAATGAGTCCATCCTCCTCGAGCCGGGAGATGAGCTCCTGCTGGCGGATGTCGCTCGCTTCCGGTTCGAGGGCCCGGCAGGCGTCGAGCCTCCCCCTCCGCCCGCCTTCTCCCTGCTCGGCGGAGTCCAGACGCGATTGGCCGTGGACCGTGTCCTGGTGCTGCAGTATCGCGAGCCGATCGAGCACCCGGCGTTGCTGCTGCACTGGGAGGTGCTGGGCCCGGGGAGCAGGTGGAGGAGGGAGAGCTCGAGCTCTTCCGTGAGGAGCCTCCCGCCGAGTCCGTCCACGGCATGCGGCTCTTGAGCTACCTGTCACGGAGGTTCGCCGAGCACCCACTCTCGGGTCTGCTCCAGCACACGACGCGGCTCTACCAGCGTGCCCGCGAGGAGCTTCCCGCGCTCGAGGTGGCCACCGAGGCGGCCCGGTCCCTCGCCCTGGGCGGGCTGGCCGCCGCGCTCACCGCGGCTCCGGACTCCCCACGGCGAGCGCACATCGCGCGAGCAGGCTCACTCGCGGCCCTGGCGCTGCGTGTGTTGGGCCAGGAGCCGCGCGGTGTGCTCTTC
Source organism: Cystobacter fuscus (assembly GCA_049060065.1). Lineage (GTDB taxonomy): Bacteria > Myxococcota > Myxococcia > Myxococcales > Myxococcaceae > Cystobacter > Cystobacter fuscus_B. Next base: position 3,487,663 of record JBMEQP010000002.1, on the reverse strand, counting down.
CCAAGCCTTTGGGGAGGTCCGCTCCCACGCTTCGATGCCCCACGGCTCGACTCGACCACCGGGAGCGGTGCGGACCTGGCGCTCCAGTTCGATCGGCACCTGCGAAGTCTCCTCGGGTTGATCTCGGAGCGCGTGGAACACCTGCTCCAGCTCCCCGAAGAGGAACTGCTCCAGCGCTTCAAGCCCGACAGCCACCGCTCGGGCCCCGAGGCACTGTCCACCCTCCTGGATTGTGCGCGATCGTCAGTGGCTCTGTCCCTACGCGGCAAGGACTGATGAGCGCCCCCGAACCTCGGCGGCCCCTGCCTAGTGGGAGAGGCGCTTCTTGTAGAACCGGATGATGGGCTGCTCGAAGTAGCGGTGCACCAGGCTCGCCACGAGAATGCTGCCCACGGTGGAGACGACCAGGATCGCCACCGGGCGATCACCCAGCCCCTTCTTGACGAGATTGATCACCGTCATGTGGAGGAGGTAGACGGCGTAGCTGATCTTCCCGGCATGGAGGATCCACGGGTGGGTGAGCGGGAACACGTCTGGACGGCTCACGCAGCCGATGACGATGAAGACCATCAGCAGGTAGAGCGCCTGGGCGTCGAAACCGGACTTGAAGCCGAAGGAGTGGACGCACATCCACCCGACCGTGGCCAACGCGATCCCGGCCAATGCGAGGGGATGGCGAGTCACCGAGCTCAAGGCCTCATAGGAGGACTTGCGGTTCATGAGCAGAGCGGCCAGCACCCCCAGCAGGATGGGCTCCCGATAGCTGAACAGGACGTTGGACAAGGGCAGCCCGGCCACCGTGTCGGGAGCGAAGTTGAACAGCATCACCTTCGCGACAAGAAGCGCTCCCACGATCCACCACACCGCGCGCCGACAGAAGAGGAAGAGCAGCCCGAAAGCCGGTAGAACTGCTCCTCGACGGCGAGGGACCAGGACTGGAAGAAGGGGCCCTGCGTCGCGGTGCTCAGCCAGTTGCTGTAGTAGAACAGGTAGGCCGGCAGCTTCTCCTTGAAGAGCACCTGATTGTGCGGACTGTACTGGTTCAGCCCGAAGATCATGAAGCACTCGAACAGGAGCACGGCGTAGTACAGCGGCATCAGCCGGAGCGAGCGTCGGCCATAGAACCGCAAGAGATCGATCTTCCCCCAGCGTTGCTCCTCCCGGAGGAACAGGGTGCAAATGAGATAGCCACTGATGATGAAGAACAGGTCCACCCCGTAGCGGCCGTTCAGCTGCAGAAGCTCCAGGAATGGCAACCGCAGGCTCGGGACGTGGTGCAACAGCACCAGCCCGATGGAGAGCCCGCGCAGGCCATCCAGGACGTTGAAGTAGGAGGTCTGTTGGTAGGCCTCGAAGTCGAGCAGGCCCGAGGCGCGGCGGTTGTCGGCTTCGGTCAGTGCGGCGGTCGTGGTGCTCATTACGGAGATCTCTAGAACGGGGACGCCCCCCGCGGGTCAAGAAGATGAGGGCGGCTCCCGGGGCGTCCATCGTACACCGTACCCGGGTCCGTCAACGTGAACCTGGGCATGAAGCAGCCAGCCAGTCATGGGCAGGCTGGAGCGGCATCTCGGGGGGATGCGCCCTCTGTCAAGATTTTTCGCTATCGAGTTCCAAGTTCACGGAGCATGAGGTCGAGGAACTGTCTGACGCGCGGTTCCAGCAGACGCCTGGTCGGATAGAGCGTCACGATCTTCACCTCGCCGACCTCGAGGTTCGCGAGCACCTGCATGAGGCGGCCGGCGGCCAGATCCTCCGCGACCAGGAAGTCGGGAAGAAGCGCGATGCCCAACCCGGCAACGGCGGCATCCCGGAGGGCCTCTCCACTATCCAATCGCAGACGGCTTCGTCCGGTTGCCTTCACCCAGACACCATCGTCGCCGCGAAAGCGCCAGCTCTGCCTTCGGGTGGCACTGCTGAACACCAGACAGTCATGGCTTGCCAGTTCAGCGATCCCTTCAGGCTCTCCCCGCTCGGCGATGTAGGAAGGAGACGCGCAGAGCAGCGCGCTGTACCGGCGACGACCCGGGAGACCAGCCGCGAGTCCGGATCCGTGACACCAATCCGTACCGCCAGGTCGAATCCCTCCTCGATGATGTCCACCACGCGATCGGTGAAGCTCACTTCGACCTGAACGTCGGGCCACGCCCGCAGATATTTCCGCAGCAGAGGAAGAATCACCCGCCGTCCGAACGCATCGGGCACGGTCAGCCGCAGGACGCCGCGCGGCGTCCCGGCTCGACTGGCCACACTGGCCTCGGCGTCCTCGATCGCCGCGAAGATCTGCAGGCCCCGGTCGTAGAACGCCCGGCCTTCGTCGGTGAGGCTCAGCGTCCGGGTGGTACGGTTCAGAAGGCGTACGCCGAGCCTGTCTTCCAGACGCATCACGGCCTTGCCCGCCGCCGATCGTGTCATGCCCAGCGCCTGCCCACCGGCCACGAAGCTCCCGCTGTCGACGACGGCCATGAACACGGTGATGTCATTCAGATTCGTGCGCGGCATGGATCCGACTCGAGCGCCTGACGCGGGCGCACCAGGGGCGGCCCGCGAAACATACCAGCACGCCTGGTGTACGTGAAGGGAGCTGGAAGGGGCTGCGCGGCCTCTCCAATGGCCGGGCGCGTCACTCGGGCGGCCCCGGCGCGAGACCTCTCGAATCAAGGGTAAGGTGGTGCGGAGCCCATTTCAGGGGGGCTTCATCGAGAGGAAGACACATGCGTGGACGACTTGTCGTACGAGGAATGCTGCGGGGGCTCGTGATGGCCCTGCTGGTGAGCATGGGCCCGGCGTGGGGCTCGACGCCGTTTCAACGTGGCATGGTGAGCATCACGCTGGATGACGGCCTGAGCTCGCAGTACACGACGGCGCGCCCGGCCCTCAACGCCCGCGGCATTCCCGCCACCTACTTCCTCATCACCCAGAACATCCGCGGCGGGTTCTCGGGATACTTCACCGTGCCGCAGGTGCAGACGCTCATCACCGAGGGCCATGAGATCGGCTCCCACACGATCACCCACCCGGATCTCACCACCCTGACCGCCAACGCCCTGGAGATCGAGCTGAGCGACTCGCAGGCCTGGTTGAAGTCGCAGTTCGGACTGCTCTCGGTGCCCTCGTTCGCCTCGCCCTATGGCGCCTACAACCCGAGCGTGCTGAGCACGATCTCGAAGTACTACGGCAGCCATCGCACGGTGAGCGGCGGCCAGAACTTCAAGGACTCGAACATCCTGCAATTGCGCTCCTATGACGTGCACACGGGCGTCACGGTGGACACGGTGCGCGCGTGGATCGACGCCGCCGCCGCTGACGGCAGCTGGCTCATCCTCACCTTCCACAAGATCGTGACCGGCACGGCGAGTTCGTCCACGGAGTATGGCGCCACCGACTTCGAGGCCATCCTCGATGCCATCAAGGCGAAGAACGTGGACATCGTCACCGTCTCCGAGGGCCGGGCGCGCATGGATGGATCGACGGGCGACGCCTTGGGCGACACGTCTGTCTATGCCGATACCCTGGGCGATGGCTTCACGGACTGGAGCTACACCCCGCACAACCTCGACAATCGCACCGTGGTGCGCACGGGCCTGGCATCCCTCTCCGCCGAGCTCAACAAATGGAACGCCGTCTATCTCCACCACACCTCGGGGCTCCCCGCGTCCCAGTACACGTCCCTCGAGCTGTGGGTGCATGGTGGCACCGCGGGTGGTCAGGGCGTGCGGCTGCTGGCCTACGATGGCTCGCTGAAGCTCGGCTCGGTGCGGCTGGATACGGTGCTGGGCCACGCCATCCAGGCGGGCACCGGCAGCAGGTCATCGTCCCGTTGAGCTCCATTGGCGTGGCCTCCACGGGCGTCGTGCGGGATCTCTACCTCCAGGACGACACGGGCACGATCCAGAGCACGGTGTACTTCGACGACATCCGGCTGCTGCGCTCCAGCACGCCGCCGCCCACGGAGCCGCCGCCCACGGAGCCGCCACCCGCGACGCCCGCCTTCACCCTCTACGCGGACAGCCTCCACACCACGTTCAAGGACCGGAGCTGGGCCACGCGCAACCGGCCGCGACCAGCCCCATCCACTCGGGCACGTCGGCCATCTCCTTCGAGCCGGATTCCTGGAAGGCCCTCCTCTTCAACACCACCACGCGGGTGGACCTGAGCCTCTACAAGACCCTGTCGTTCTGGGTGCATGGGGGCACCACGGGCGGACAGGTCGTGCGGGTGCTGCTCAAGGAGGATGGCTCGACCGAATTGGGGGGCATGCGCTTGGACGTGGCGTTGGGCCACGCCATCAAGCCGGGCGTCTGGGAGCAGGTCCTCATCCCGCTCGGCTCCCTGGGCGCGAGCAGCCGGCTGCTCCAGGAGATCTACTTCCAGGATCAGTCCGGCAAGGACCAGGGCACGCTCTTCCTCGACGACATCCAACTGCTGCCGTGAGTTTCCCGCTGGCCCTCGGCGCCGTCATGCTTCCGTCAGGGGCGCGCCGAGGCCATGGAGCAGTGCTTTCATGCCCTCGACCATGACCGGATCGAGTTTCACGACCTCAAGGGACGATGCGCGGTGGCATCTGCCGGTGCCGCGGCCCTGGGGGTCGGGGTTTGCGTCCTCGCGGCTCCTGAGATCGTCGTGGGCGAGGTAGTTGTGGCGGGCGTGGTGGTGGTGGGCTTCGCCATCAAAGAGGCGCTGGAGGCTTACGAGAAGAGGGGCCGTCCCCAGGTTCGGCCGCCTACGCTGCCGCCGCCTACGCTGCCGCCGCCTACGCTGCCGGTGCCGGAGACGCGGCCTGTGCCGGAAGTGCTCACGCGCCAGCGCTCTCGGACAATGACAGTCGCGCACTTGCTATTGTCCGGGGCATGGAGCGGGCGCTCGTTGGTTTGCGCCTGGAGTGGAGCGTGACTGAGGCACGACAGCTTGCCGCGTTGCCACAGCGCGACGAATGGCTCACAGAAGCAACCAAGGACGGAGAGCTTCCTTTCCTCTGCAACGGGGACGAGAGTTATCCGGTGATGATTTCTGGTCTCCAAGAAACGGCAAGCCTCAGTCCTGGCGGCCAGCCCCTGTTCGAGGTGCATGCAGAGTTGCCACTGGATGGAGCAGGGCTCGCAGCGGCGGCGGACGTGCTGGTGGCCGTGGCCGAGGGCGCACGTGCGTATTGGGGTCATGCGTCACCAGAGGGCTATGGTTCAGAAGTTTCAGAGCAGATACGCCGCTCGGATCACGGGCCGGAGCGGTCACCCCGTGGGCTTCCCATGCTCAACTTATTACAGCGCATTCATTCACCGGCAATTCCACAATACCTTGGGTGGCTAAATTACTGGTCTTCCGCTGCCTCACAGGCCATCGGGTTTCCGAATCCGGCACGCGACGCGGAGTTGCTGTCACGCGCACGGCGTACCGCGACGGGCCGACTGCGTCAGGGGCCCGCGCGCACCACGCTGGCGCTTGTTGGAGTAGATCCGGAACGTGCACACCTCGCGGAATCCCATCCGCCGGTAGATGCCCACCCCATCCGCCGAGGCCTGGAGGGCGCCGCGCTTCGCGCCGAGAGCGCGCGCGAAAGACAGGGAGAAGTGGGTGATGGCCGAGCCGTAGCCCCGGTTGCGGTACTCGGCCAGGGTGCTGATGTCGAAGATGTGCGCGCCCTCCCCTCCAGATAGATGGAGCTCGTCCCCACCGGGCGGCCGTCGACCGACGCGAGGAAGAGCTTCAGCGGACGTTCCGCGAGCCGTCCCAGCCGGGCCACCTTCTCGTAGAAGGGCATGACGTAGACGTCCGGCGGCTCGAAGAGCGAGGCGATGATGCGGCCGAAGGCTTCCACCTCCTCTGGCCGCTCCACCAGTTTGATCTCCAGTCCGGCGGGCCGGTTCAGCACCGGAAGCTCACGGAGATCCGCGAGCATCCCCACGTCGGCCTCGTCCTCGACGAAGCCATGGCGCTGGAGTGCGTCCAGGAACGGCTCCTCCCGGAGTTCGTCGCAGGTCCACCACGCCGCGGGCAGCCTCCTCGCATTGAACTCCCCGCAGATGCGCTCGGCCAGCGCCGGACCTTCTTCACCCAGCCGCTTGCTGATCACCAGGTTGAAGGTGTCGGTCTCGTGGCCGGAGTCGATGACCGCGTGGTTCGCGGTGTGTTCGACCCGAACCGGCGGACCGAGCTGGGCCGGATAGTAGGTGTTCTTCCCAATCAACCCCTCGAACAGGAACTCGAGATGCGAATCCATGCGGGGGACTCTCGCACGAAAATCCGCTCGCTCCTCCCCCTCTGGCTTCTAGCCTGGAAACATGAAGCTCTTCGAAACGTTGCTGCAGGAGTCCTCGCTTCACGACCACGCCGGCTCGGCCTCCAGCCGGGCCGCGCTCAAGGCGAAGCTGACCCCCTCCGACACCGTGAAGCAGGTGGCCGAGGACTTGAAGGTCTCCGAGGGAGAGGATCTGCGCTTCGACGGCGGCCTCGTGGTGAAGGGCAACCTGGTCATCGAGGACCAGGGGCGCCTGCTCGTGGCCGGCGACCTGGTGGTGGAAGGCAACATCATCCACGAGGGCTTCGACTACTCCCTGCTCTTCGTCGGCGGCTCACTCGCGGCGGACAACCTCCTCTTCCACGGCGAGTTCGTCGTCCTCGGAGGCTTCACGCTCGAGGGCGTCGCGTGGACCTACTACAGTGACTATTCCACCTACGCCGACACGCTGTCCGCCAGACTCGTCGTGGCGGATGACCGCGAGGACGCCATCGGGAAGGTGAGCGCGGACCACCACCTCGTCGGCCACTCCAGCCAGATCGGTCCCAAGCTGAGCGAACTGCTCGAGAAGGGGCTCGTGGATGAAGAGGGCAAGTGGTCCTACACCACGCTCGCGAACAAGCTGCTGAAGAAGGAAGCACTGCTGCCGTGACGTGATGGTGAGCGCGTCCAGCTATCCAGCCTTGTCCATCCGGCCCCACGACCCTTCCTCCAGACACTCTCGGAGCACCCAGCGCATGTGCTCGTCGAAGTCGAAGGTGCAGCCAGAGAGATCGGGTGTCTCATCCAAGAGCCACGTCGCGAGGTCGAAATCGTCGTGGTAGGCCTGCATGATGAGCGCCCCTTTGGCCCGGCACAGCCCCGTATCGAAGCTGTAGAAATCGCTCACGTACGAGTCCGCGATGTATTGGAATGGAACGAGCCGCCTCCTCACCTCCAACTCGCGGCGGGCGGCTTCCTTCTCTTCTTCCCCGTCGCCGAACGAGTCCTCCTCCACGAACTCCTTGTTCCATTCGTGGCGCTCCAACACCTCCGCGGGGCTCAGCATCCGGGCCCGCTCCATGCCACGCCAATTCGTCGCACAGAACAAACCGTGCCGAGTGATGAATTGAAGGTACGCTTCTGGAAGCACCTTGCCCAGCGTGCTCTCCAGCCGCCTCAGCTCCTTTGCATCAACTGGCGTCACTCGCACCGCTCTGATGGGAAGCTCCTTCTCACGCTCGAGACGATCCTTCAGGGCTGCGATGGCTTCGATGGCGCTCAGCACGTTTCCGGCTCCTCGGTTCCCGGCACTGGAAGTCCGCGAAATCCATATAGGGGGATTGTACGTGGCGCGTGGGCCGGGCAGCCGTCCAAATCCACTCAGGCCCCGGACTCCTGGGCCCGTGCGCGCACCTCCGCGGCGAACAACTCCGCCGCGGGTGTGCGTGGCGCGCCCTTGCGCCACAGCAGCGCCGCGAGCTCGGAGCGCGGCGCAGGAGACAGGCGCTTCACCACGAGCCGCTCGGCCTCGGCCAGTCGCGGCTCGGGCAGTACGGTGACGGCGAGGCCCGCGCGCACCATCGCGAGCACCGTGGCCACCGCGTTGGATTCGAGCGCGATGTGCGGTGCGAGCCGCGTGGCATCGAAGTAGGCGTCCACGCGCCCGCGCACGCGCGAGCCTCGTGAGAGCAGTGCGAAGGGCTCGTCCACCAACTGCTTCACCCCCACGGACTCCGCTCCCGCCAGTGAGTGCCCCCGCGCGACGACGAGCGCGAGCCTGCTGTCGAAGACGGGCTCCGCGTCCAGGTCCGGTGAGCGCGCGGGCGCGTACGCCAACCCCACGTCCAGCTTGCCGTCGGCCAGACGCCGCTCCACCCGCCGCACGAGTGCCTCCTCGGCGCTCAGCGCCAGGCGCGGATGCCTGCGCAGCACGGCCGCCAGCGCCGGCACCACGACGCCACGCATGCTCGGCGGGTAGCCCACGCGCAGCGCTCCCGTGGCCAGTCCCTTCAGCGCGCTCACCGCCACCCTCCCCGCGTCCACGTCCTCCAGCGCGCGCGAGGCGTACGTGCGGAAGAGCTCCCCTGCCTGCGTCAGCCGCACCCCCGTGCGCGCGCGCTCGAACAGCGGCGAGCCCAGCTCCTCCTCGAGCTGGCGGATCTGCTGCGACAGCGTGGGCTGCGAGACGTGCAGGTGCCGGGCGGCACGTCCGAAGTGGAGGGTGTCGGCGACGGCGGAGAAGTAGCGGAGGTGGCGCAGCTCCATTCCCCCATCATAGGCAATACCTATCGCCTCCATGGGAACAAACGAATGGAAGAATCGTGGGCCTTCTTTACATTTCCCCTCGTCGCGAAGGAGAAAACCCATGAAGGCATCGGATCTGTTCGTCAAAGCGCTCGAAGCGGAGGGCGTGCGTTGTGTCTTTGGACTCCCGGGTGAGGAGAACCTGGACCTGCTCGAGTCAATGCGCGCCTCGGGCCTGCGCCTCGTCGTCACCCGCCACGAGCAGGCCGCGGGCTTCATGGCCGCCACGTGGGGCCGGCTCACCGGGCGCGCGGGCGTGTGCCTCGCGACGCTCGGGCCCGGCGCGACCAACCTCGTCACCGCCGCGGCCTACGCCCAGCTCGGCGGCATGCCCATGGTCATGGTCACCGGGCAGAAGCCCATCCGGGCCAGCAAGCAGGGCCACTTCCAGATCGTCGACGTCGTGGGGATGATGCGGCCGCTCACCAAGTCCACCCGCACGCTCATCTCCGCCGACCACGTCTCCTCGGCGGTGCGCGAGGCGTTCCGCCGCGCCGAAGAGGAGCGCCCCGGCGCGACGCACCTGGAGCTGCCCGAGGACGTGGCCCGTGAGTCCTCCGACGCCCCTCCCCTCGCCCCCTACACCCCCCGCCGGCCCGTGGCCGACGAGGCCTCCATCGCCCAGGCCGTCGAGACCATCTCCTCCGCCCGCCGCCCGCTGCTCATGATCGGCGCGGGCGCCAACCGCAAGCTCACCTCGGAGATGCTCCGCGTCTTCGTGGACCGCGTGGGCCTGCCCTTCTTCAGCACCCAGATGGGCAAGGGCGTGGTGGACGAGACGCATCCGCTCTGGATGGGCACGGCGGCGCTCTCCGATGGGGACTTCGTCCACCGGGCCATCGAGGCTCGGACTGCATCGTCAACGTGGGCCACGACGTCATCGAGAAGCCGCCCTTCGTCATGCGCGACAACCGCCGCACCGTCGTCCACCTGAACTTCTCGTCGGCCGAGGTGGACCCCGTGTACTTCCCCCAGGTGCAGGTGACCGGCGACATCGCCAACGCGGTGTGGCGCATCGCCGAGGGCGTCGGCGGCCCGCGCGCGCACTGGGACTTCTCCGCCTTCGAGCGGGCCCGCATGGGCCTCGACGCGCAGCTCGCGCGCGGCATCGACGACGACCGCTTCCCCATCTACCCCGCGCGGCTCGTGGCCGAGGTGCGGCGCGCCATGCCGGACGACGGCATCGTCTGCCTGGACAACGGCATGTACAAGCTCTGGTTCGCCCGCTACTACCGCTGCCGCCGGCCCAACACGTTGCTGCTCGACAACGCGCTCGCCACGATGGGTGCCGGGCTCCCGTCCGCCATCGCCGCCGGGCTGGTGTACCCACGGCGCAAGGTGGTCGCGATCTGCGGTGACGGCGGGTTCATGATGAACTCGCAGGAGCTGGAGACGGCGGTGCGCCTGAAGATGGACCTGACCGTGGTCGTGGTGCGCGACGACGGCTACGGGATGATCCGCTGGAAGCAGGGCCAGATGGGGCTGCCGGACTTCGGCATGGAGCTGGGCAACCCGGACTTCGTCCGCTACGCGGAGGCGTACGGCGCGCGGGGACACCGCCCGACGAGCGCCTCGGAGTTCGGCACCACGCTCGCGCGCTGCCTGGAGTCGGGCGGCGTGCACGTCATCGACCTGCCCATCGACTACTCGGACAACTCGCGTGCGCTCGGAGCCGGTGCCGAGGAAGCCGCGCGCTGAGCCCCGAACACGAGACAGAAAGCGAGGAACACCATGCTGGCTGAACGCTATCCGTATTACCGGCCAACCGCCCGAAGCAGCCCAACGCGGAGCTGGCCGTGACCGACAAGTACTCGGGCGAGGTCGTGACCCACGTGGCGCTCGCGGACGCGGACGCCGTGGAGGAGGCCATCGCCGCGGCGGTACGCGCCACCGGCCCCATGCGGCGCCTGGCCCCCTACGCGCGACAGGAGGTGCTCGAGCACTGCGTGCGCCGCTTCCGCGAGCGGGCCGAGGAGTTCGCGCTCGCGCTCTGCATCGAGGCGGGCAAGCCCCTGCGCGACGCGCGGGGCGAGGTCACCCGGCTCATCGACACGTTCAAGGCGGCGGCCGAGGAGGCCGTGCGCAACGAGGAGAGGTGCTGAACCTGGAGGTCTCACCGCGCGCGGCTGGCTACCGGGGCTTCACCCAGCGCGTGCCCGTGGGCCCGTGCTCGTTCATCACGCCGTTCAACTTCCCGCTCAACCTGGTGGCGCACAAGGTGGCGCCCGCCATCGCCGCGGGCTGCCCCTTCGTGCTCAAGCCGTCGGACCGCACCCCCGTGAGCGCGATGCTCATGGCCGAGGTGCTCGCCGAGACGGCGCTCCCCAAGGGCGCCTTCTCCGTCCTCCCCACCCGGCTCGCGGACGTGGGGCCCTTCATCGAGGATGAGCGGCTGAAGCTGCTCTCGTTCACCGGCTCGGAGAAGGTGGGGTGGGAGCTCAAGGCGCGCGCCGGCCGCAAGAAGGTGGTGTTGGAGCTGGGCGGCAACGCGGCGTGCGTGGTGGACCATGACCAGGGCGAGCGCCTGGACTTCGTCGCGGACCGTGTGGCCCATGGTGCCTTCTTCCAGGCGGGACAGAGCTGCATCTCGGTGCAGCGCGTGCTCGTGCACGAGTCGCTGTACGGCGCGCTGCGCGAGCGGCTCGTCACCAGGGCGCGGGCGCTGCGCTCGGGGAACCCCAGGGACGAGACCACCACGCTCGGACCCATGATCGACGAGCCCGCGGCCCGGCGGCTGGAGGGCTGGATCGAGCGCGCGGTGGCGCGGGGAGCGCGCGTGCTGGCCGGAGGAGGACGGCGGGGCGCGCTGCTCGAGGCCACCGTGCTGGAGGGCGTGCCGGCCGACGAGCCACTGTCCGCGGAGGAGGCGTTCGGACCGGTGGTGCTGCTCCAGCCCTTCCGCGAGTTCGACGAGGCGCTGCGCGCGGTGAACGACGGGCGCTACGGGCTGCAGGCGGGCCTCTTCACGAACGAGCTGTCCAAGGCGATGCGGGCCTGGGACGAGCTGGAGGTGGGGGGCGTCGTCGTGGGGGACGTGCCGAGCTTCCGCGTCGACACGATGCCCTATGGGGGCGTGAAGGGCTCGGGGCTGGGGCGCGAGGGCGTGAAGTACGCCATCGAGGACATGACCGAGCCGCGGCTGCTCGTCCTGCGCCAGGGATGAAGCTGCCCTCTCAGACGTCGGTCCAGCGCTCGAACGCGGCCCGAGCCCGTCGGTGAACGGCTACTGCTTTTTTGGTAAGGAGCCTTGAATGTTCGATCCGACGCTGCTCATCCTGCTCGCGCTCGCCGCGCTAGGGTTTATCAGCCATAACAGGCCGGTCGCCGTCTCCATCCTCGTCCTGATCATCATCCGCATGACGCCGCTGAATCAGTTCTTCCCCTGGGTGGAAAAAAGGGGCTGATCATCGGTATCACTATTCTCACCATCGGCGTGATGGCGCCGATCGCCAGTGGAACCTTGCCCCCAGCGACACTTTTTCAATCTTTTCTTCACTGGAAATCGCTGGTGGCTATCGCGGTTGGGGTGTTTGTTTCCTGGCTGGGTGGGCGCGGTGCAACGCTGATGAGCAGCCAGCCGACCATCGTGGCGGGGCTGCTGGTGGGAACGGTGTTGGGTGTGGCCTTGTTCCGGGGCGTGCCGGTCGGGCCACTGATTGCCGCGGGATTGCTGTCGTTAATGCTTGGCCGGCAGTGAGCGCCACGTCCGCCAGCGGAAAACCCATGGGTGTGACGACTTGAGCGGGAGCGCCCTCGGCCTCGCGAGGGCCTCCCCTCTCATTTCAGCGCCTACCCGTCATACGAGAGACCATGCCCCATCGGGTAGAGCACCCCGGAGCCCGTGCCCGCCTCGGGAATGGACACGGGCAGATGGCCCGAGGGGTTCACCTCCCCCACCAACACCCGCGCCAGCGCCTTCATGGAGACGGGCTGGTAGCCATAGGTGGCCACGTAGGTGGACACATCCGGCAGGTGGGCGAGGTCATACGGCTCGCGCACCGAGACGACCACCACCGACTTGTTCGCGCCCTGGAGCGCGCGGACCAGCGCTTTCTGGGCGTTGGACGTCCAGACGCGGTTGACCAGCACCACGGTGACGTCCGCGCGCGCGGCCGAGGCCACCGCCGCGTCGATCTTCGCCTGCGTCGGCGAGGTGCCCGTCTCCACGGTCTCCACGGACCGGCCTCGCCGGGCCAGTTCCTGCGTCAGCGTGGCCGTGGCCGTGACGCCCCACCCCGTCACCAGCACCTTGCCCACCTCGGGCTTCAACGGCAGCACGCTCGCCTCGTTCTTCACCAGGGTGATTCCACGCTCGGTGATGGCGTTGGCGGCGGCCGGTGCTCGGCGGCGCCCACCCGCTGGAGCCCGGCGAGCTCCACCAGGGGCTGGGCGAGCACGCCGCGCTTCTGCTTGAGCGTCAGGATGCGTCCCACCGCCTCATCGAGCCGCTCCTGGCTGATCTCCCCGCTGTTCACCGCGTCGCGCACGGCGTTGTAGGCCACGTCGATGCGCTGCGGCATGAGGAGCAGGTCCACGCCGGCCTTGAGCGCCTCCACGGGGACGCGCGCGTCGCTCTGGTCTCCGTAGGGCTTCGCGCCCTGCATGGAGAGCGAATCGCTGACCACCACGCCCTTGAAGCCGAGCTGGCCCCGCAGCAGGTCCGTCATGATGGAGTGGCTGAGCGTCGCCGGCAGGCCCGAGCTCTCCAGCGCGGGCACCACGATGTGGGCGGACATGATGGCATCCACCTCGGCGTCGATGGCGGCCACGAACGGCGGCAGGTCCACCGCGTCGAACTGCTGCCGGCTGTGATTGATGATGGGCAGCCCGTAGTGGCTGTCCACGTCCGTGTCACCATGGCCGGGGAAGTGCTTCACGGTGGACGCGGTGCCCTCGCCCTGCTGGGCGACCACCTGCACCTGCGTGAAGGACGCGACCCGCGCGGGATCCAATCCAAAGGAGCGCACGCCGATGACGGGGTTGAGCGGGTTGCTGTTGACGTCCGCGACCGTGCCGAAGTTCTGGTTGATGCCCAGGGCGCGCAGCTCCCGCCCGGTGATGGCCGCCGCCTGGCGCGCGGTCTCCACGTCCTGCGTGGCGCCCAGGGCCATGTTGCCGGGAAACTGGGTGGCCGGCTCGCCCACCCGCACCACCACGCCATGCTCCTGGTCCGTCGCGACGAGCAGGGGGATGGCCCGCTCCTGGCGCATCGCCACCTGCTGCAACCCATTGGACAGCCGGGCGATCTGCTCCGGGTTCTGCAGGTTGTTGGCCCAGGTGAAGTAGATGATGCCGCCCAGGTGATAGCGCTCGACGAGCTGCTCCGCCGTGTCCAGCCCGTGGTCCTTGCGGTTGCTCTCCACCATCTTCGGATCCGCATCCGCGGCGCTCGTCCCATAGGCATGGGTCATGAAGAGCTGACCCACCTTCTCCTCGAGCGTCATCTCCTTCAAACGGCAGGGCACCCAGTCCGGCGAGGACACCTCGGGCGGGGCACTACAATCCGGTGTGACGGGAGGCGCCGGAGGCGGCTCCTCCTCGCAACCGGCGCTGCCGAGCATCAGTCCGCACAGCGCGATGGACGTGAACCACCTTCCACCAAACTTGATCATGGGAGTTCCATCTTCCAGGGGGTAAGTCGGGTTTCGCGGACCATACCCGGGAACACGGGCCCCGCATCCATGAGGTGGAGTGCGGAAACGATTCAGGTCCGGGGCGCGAGGAAGCGCGGACCCACGGCCAGACGCAGGGCGCCCACGGACGCCACCAGCGCCGAGAGCGTGGTGAGCAGGAGCGCCAGCGCCACGTTGTGCAGCGCCTCGTACAGGCCGATGAGGAAGAGCACGCGGGGGCTCTGTTCCCCGAGGGGGCCCGTGTAGGTACCCAGCAGGACGAGCACCCCGCTGAAGAAGCCCAGCCCCCCGGCCAGGAGCGTGAAGAGCCCCAGGGTCACCAGCAGGGGCACGTAGCGCGACTCGGGGCACTGCGCGTAGCGCAGGCTCGCCCCCAGCAGTCCGAGTCCCGCCAACAGGGTCGGGTACATGCCCCAGCCACCGGCCACGAATGCCTCGATCATGCGTCCTCCTCGTGTGAATGCGGTTCTCGGACAACGCGTGCGGAAACGGGTTCCCGCCTTTTCTCGCGCCGTCCCAGCACCGCCCCCCGAGGACGAGCGGCCGAGGATTTTCAGTTTTTCCGACATTTACAAGATTAATAGGTTCTTCTGCTTGTTCGGATTCGTGCTAATGAGCGCCGCGCGGCGAGCCATCGCCCGCGTTGTCTGATCACGGCCTCCCACCCTGTCCCCCCTCTTCCCGACAGGTCGTGGCGAGGCCCTCCGAGCCAAGGAGCAGAGCCATGACGCGTCATCGTTTCGTGAACGAGGGAGCCGGTGTGTTCGCCGCGCTCGTGCTGGCGGGATGTGGTTCCACGCCGTCGGAGACGGGGAGTGAGGCCCGTCCGGGCGCGGTGGAGCCCTCCGCCGCCGTGAGCGCGCCCCTCGCCGTGAGCAAGACTTTCACCAAGAAGGTCTACGTCCACCTGATGCCCTGGTTCGAGAGCAATACCACCTCGGGCAACGGCTCCTGGGGAGCCCACTGGACCATGGCCAACAAGAATCCCAACGTGGTGGATGGCACGGGCAAGCGGCAGATCGCCTCGCACTACTACCCGTTGATCGGCCCCTACGGGTCGGGCGACAAGGACGTGATCGAGTACCAACTGCTGCTCATGAAGTACGCGGGCGTGGATGGCGTGCTCATCGACTGGCCCGGCACGCTCAACTGCGTGGACTACCCCAAGAACAAGCAGAACGCCGAGGCCTTCATCAACAAGACGGCCGCGGCGGGTCTGGAGTTCGCCATCGTCTACGAGGACAACAACCTCACGCTGGCGCCCGGCTACGGCTGCTCCGTTCCCGACAAGTACGCCGTGGCCCGCAACGACATGAGCTACATGCGGGACAACTACTTCTCCCGCGGCAACTACATCAAGATCAACAACGCTCCCCTGCTGCTGGATTTCGGCCCGCAGACGTTCAAGTCGCCGAGCGACTGGAGCAACATCTTCTCGCCGCTGTCGACCAAACCGACCTTCCTGACGCTCTGGTACCAGAACGGCGATGCCGGGGCCAACGCCCAGGGCGAGTACCCGTGGATCTACTCGGACTTCACGACCGGGTTGCAGAACTTCTATAACAACCGTCCGCTGGGCGTGAAGTTCGGCGTGGCCTACCCCGGCTTCAACACCTTCTACACGGCGGGTGGCTGGGGCGGCCCGACCTGGTCCCTGCCCTACAACGGGACGGGCACGTTTGGCCAGACGATGGACATGGCCAAGAACAGTGGCGTGAACTGGATCCAGCTCGCCACCTGGAACGACTACGGCGAAGGCACGATGATCGAGCCGACGCGCGAGTTCGGCTACGGCTTCCTGACCACCCTGCAACAGAAGCTCGGCGTGCCCTACGGGCAGAGCCAGCTGGAGCTCATCGGCAAGCTGTACGAGCAGCGCAAGCAGTACGCGGGTGATGCGTCCAAGCAGAGCCAGCTCAACGAGGCCTTCAACTACTTCGTGGCCCTGCAGCCGGACAAGGCCGCGACCATCCTCGGTGGAGGCACCACGAATCCGCCCCCCACGAATCCCACGGTCACCAACAGCGGCTTCGAGTCCGGCATGACGGGCTGGAACACCGGTCACCCAATGGCACCGCCGGGGCCGCCTTCACCGAGACCTACAACGGCGGCCACGACAGCGCCAACCACCTGACCCATTACAGCCCGGGGGCCTTCGAGACGTGGACGTACCAGCAGCTCAACGGCCTGCCCAACGGCAACTACCGGGTGCGTGCCTGGGTCCGCAAGGGCGGTGACTTCGGCTTCTCCTTCCTCCAGGCCAAGACGTGCGCGTCCTGCACCCCCGCCTTGACGCACCTCGGCACGTACGGCACCTGGACCCAGGTGGAGACGCCCACCATCGCCGTGACCGCGGGCTACCTGGAGTTCGGCCTCCACACCCAGGCCACCAGCGGCAGCAGCTACGTCCACCTGGACGACGTTCAGCTCATCCGCCAGTAGCCCTCGGGCCATTGGGTGCCCACCCGCCCGGCAGGCGGGTGGGCATCCGCGTGGAGGCCGCGCCGTCTCCACCGCGCCGTCACATGCACAACGTGTCCGCACACCGTTCCTCTGCACGGAGGCAGACATGAAGAACGAAGACACTCTCACCACCGAGGTCGAACTCCAGACGCGGCGCATTCCCTCCATCGGCTTCCTCGGAGTCGCCGTGGGGTGCATGGCCGTCAGCGCCATCCTGATGATCTCGGGCCGCAAGACCTGGGCGAACTTCATCGGCCAGTGGGCGCCCTCCATCCTCATCATGGGCACCTACAACAAGATCGCCAAAACGTTCTCGCCGCCCTACGACGAGCAGCAGCGCGTCCAGCACGGCGGCCACGCCTCCATCCTCAAGTCGCCGAGCGAGCTCGGTCATCAGGTGGCGCCCCACTCGGTGAGCTGAGACACCAGGGCCCCTCGGCTCGCTCGCCCGGGGCCCGTCTTCCCGCGCCTACGGCTCCGGGCGAACCGGGCCGGGGACGCGGGGCCGCAGGTAGCCGAGCACCAGCGCACTCAGCTCCTCCACGAGCTCGGGGGTGCCGATCAGCTCGGGCCGCTCGACGACCGCGGCCCAGACGGCGCTGCGCAGGGCGCGGATGATGATGAAGACGACCAGGCCCAGGTTGCGCGGACGCTCGAACTCCAGGTTCTGTGAGAGCACGCCCTGGACGAGGAACTCCACGCGCGCCTCGATCTCCTGCACGACCTGAAGGGGGCCGATGCGCGGCGCCTGCTCCAGCAACACCCGCTGCAGCCCCGGATTCACCCCGTAGACATCCACCAGGGCGCGCACCAACTCGCGTACCTCCTGCGCCAGATCCGTGATCGGATGCGGCACCAGCTTGTCGGCGAGGATGCCCAGGACGCGCTGGTGCAGCCGCTCGACCAGCATGGCGACCAGGGCCTCCTTGCTCGGGAAGTACTGGTAGAGCGAACCGATGCTCACTCCGGCCCGCTCGGCCACCTGCTTGGTCGTGGTGCCCTCGTAGCCAGAGCTGACCAGAACGTGAGCCGCCGCCTCGAGGATCACCTCCACCGTGGCCTTCGCGCGCTCCTGGCGGGGCCGTTTCCGAGGGGAGGCCCGGTTGCGTCCGCTCATGGCACCCCGTCTCCCAAACCTGAGCCGGATGCGAATTTCGCTCCCGCGAGCCAGTCCTTACTGTTCCAGTCAGGACTCGTCCCGCCGGAGTCTCGACCCCGAGGCACCGGCCGGCTGAGCATTCACCCGTGAGCATGCGTTCTGGATTTCCCATGAGCAAGCCCTCCTGTCCACGACCATCCCCCAGCCCCGTACACGCCCCCTCGTGGGCAACGTGCCCGACGTGGGCTTCGAAACGCCCTTGCAGAACATGATGAAGCTGGCGCGCGAGTTCGGGCCCATCTTCCGGCTTGCCTTCCCGGGGGAGAACTTCCTCCGGGTGATCAGCTCCTACGAGTTGGTGGCCGACGCCTGTGACGAGACGCGCTTCGAGAAGAAGCTGGGCCAGGCCCTCCTGCAGCTGCGCGACCTGGGGGGCGACGGCCTCTTCACCGCGGATACACGCGAGCCCAACTGGGGCAAGGCCCACCGCCTGCTGATGCCCGCCTTCAGCCCCGCGGCCATGCGCAACTACCACGACGGCATGTACGACGTGGCCGACCAGATGCTCACCCGCTGGGAGCGCTTCGGACCCGATACCGACATCGACGTGTCCGACAACATGACGCGGCTCACGCTCGACACCATCGCGCTGTGCGGCTTCGACTTCCGCTTCAACAGCTTCTACCAGAAGGAGATGCACCCCTTCGTCGAGTCCATGGTGCGCGCCCTGGCCGAGGCGGGCCATCGCACCCGGCGCGTGCCCCTGCAGACGCAGCTCATGGTGCGCACCCAGCGCCAGTACCAGTCGGACATCCAGTACATGTACGAGGTGACGCGCCAGCTCATCGCCAAGCGCCGCGCGCTCCCGCCCGAGGCGGCTCCGCGCGATCTGCTGGGTCTGATGCTCGAGGCGAAGGATCCCCTCACGGGAGAGAAACTCGACGACGACAACGTGCGCGCCCAGCTCGTCACCTTCCTCGTCGCGGGCCACGAGACGACGAGCGGCCTGTTGTCCTTCGCCGTCCACTACCTGTTGCGCTACCCCGAGGTGCTCCAGAAGGCCTACGAGGAGGTGGACCGGGTGCTGGGCTCGGAGCCGCCCCGCTTCGAGCAGATCTCCCAGTTGCAGTACATCGATCAAATCCTGCGCGAGACGCTGCGCCTGTGGCCCACCGCGCCGGCCTTCACCCTGCACGCCAAGGCGGACAACACGCTGCTGGCGGGGCGCTACCCGGTGGGGGTGAAGGACACGCTCCTGGTGCTCATCCCCATGCTGCACCGCGACCCCGCGGTGTGGAAGGATCCGGAGCGCTTCGATCCGGAGCGCTTCGCCCCCGAGGTGCGCGACAGCATTCCGGCCCATGCGTGGAAGCCGTTCGGCAACGGGATGCGCGCGTGCATCGGCCGGGCGTTCGCGCTCCAGGAGGCCACGCTGGTGCTGGGCACGATGCTGCAGCGCTTCCACATCTCCACGCCCGAGCCCTACGCACTGCGCATCCGCGAGACGCTCACGCTCAAGCCCGAGGGGCTCAAGCTGCGCGTGCGCGCGCGCAAGCCCGTCTCCCGCGCGCCCGCGGCCCGGCGCGCCACCACCCCCGCGCCCGTGGCGTCCTCGTCCCAGCCGACGGAGAAGACGGCCTCGCACGGCACGTGCCTGCTGCTGCTCTATGGCTCCAACTCGGGGGCCTCGGAGGCGTTCGCCCGGCGCATCGCCAGTGACGGGCTCGCGCGCGGCTACACGGCGAAGGTGGCCTCGCTGGACGAGTACGCCGGCAAGCTGCCCAAGGAGGGCGCGGTCGTGATCGTGACGGCCTCCTACAACGGCCAGCCCCCGGACAACGCACGCGCCTTCCACACGTGGCTGTCCAGCGTGCCCGCGGGCGCGCTCCAGGGCGTGCGCTACGCCGTGTTCGGCTGCGGCAACCGCGACTGGGGCGAGACCTACCAGGCCGTGCCCAAGTTCATCGACGAGCGGCTGAGCGCGGCGGGGGCCCGGTCCTGCTCCCGCGAGGCGAGGCGGACGCGCGGGCCGACTTCTTCGGGGACTTCGACTACTGGTACTCCCCCTTCTGGACCCGGGTGGGCGAGGGCCTGGGGGTGGCCTCCAGCGAGGTGGACGCGGGGCCGCGCTACTCGGTGGAAGTCGTCCCCCCGGTGAGCGCGGAGCTGGTGAAGCATAACAAGCTCGAGCTGGCCACGCTGGTGGACAACCGCGAGCTCGTCGACATGACGTCGCCGTTCGGCCGCTCCAAGCGGCACCTGGTGTTCAAGCTGCCCCAGGGGGTGACGTACGCGGCGGGTGACTACCGGCGGTGCTGCCGGAGAACCCTCCGGAGCTCGTGGAGCGCGCCGCGCGCCGCTTCGGGGTGAGCCCGGAGGCCACCGTCATCCTCAGCTCCACCCGGGGCGATCAGGGCTCCTCGCTCCCCACGGGAAGGCCCGTGCTGGTGCGCGAGCTGCTCGGCCGGCACGTGGAGCTGTCGTCGCCCGCCACGCGCAAGGACCTGGAGCGGCTGGCGGAGAAGAACCCCTGCCCGCCGCACGCCATGCACCTGGTGGCCCTGGCCCGGGACGCCGAGCGCTACAAGAAGGAGATCCTCGACAAGCGCGTGAGCGTGCTGGAGCTCCTGGAGCAGTACTCCTCGTGCATCCTCTCGCTCGGAGATTTCCTCGAGCTGCTGCCGGCCATGCGCGTGCGGCAGTACTCGGTCTCCTCGTCCCCCCTGGAGGACCCCACCGTGTGCACGCTGACGGTGGCGGTGGTGGACGCGGAGGCGTGGAGCGGCCAGGGCCGCTTCCGTGGCACGTGCTCGAGCTACCGGCACGGCTGCGCCCGGGCGAGCAGGTGGCGGTGGCGGTGCGCACGCCGAACGTGCCCTTCCACCCGCCCGCGTCGAACGCCACGCCCATCGTCCTGGTGGCCGCGGGCACGGGGCTGGCGCCCTTCCGGGGCTTCCTCCAGGAGCGTGCCCTGCGTCACGCCCGGGGCGAGGCGGCCGGGCCCGCGCTGTTCTTCTTCGGGTGCGATCACCCGGAGGTGGACTTCCTCTACCGCGAGGAGCTGGCGGCGTGGGAGCGCGAGGGCGTGGTGAAGGTGCTGCCCGCCTTCTTCCGTCAGCCCGACGGCGACGTGACGTTCGTGCAGCACCGGCTGTGGAAGGAGCGCGAGCAGGTGAAGGCGCTGCTCGATCAGGGCGCCCTGCTCTTCATCTGTGGGGATGGGCGGCTCATGGCGCCCGCGGCCCGTGAGACGCTGGCGCGGATCCACCAGGAGAAGGTGGGCTGCTCCTCGGAGGAGGCCCTGGTGTGGCTGGCGGACATGGAGAAGCAGGGCCGCCTCGGTCTCCGACGTCTTCGCGTGATGCTCAAAGCGAGGCTCTCGCCTGGCTCGGCAGGGCCCAGAGCGTCTGGTGCAGCCGGGGCGTGAGGGGGAAGTCGACGCAGCGGAAGTACTTGCGCAGCTCCTCGCCCACCATCTCGCTGGCGAGGGACTCGGGCTCGGTCAGGGCCTGGTGGAACGCGAGCGTGAGCGCGGCCGAGGGCTGCGTTCGCGCGAGCTCGGCCAGGGGGGCCGCTCGGCGAACCGTTGGCAGATGGCCTGGTGGAGCCGGGCATGTCCATGGGTGTCGTCCAGCAGCGACAGGAGCGCCAGGGGCGCGTTGTCCTTGAGCAGGAACTGAAGCTCTTCCAGTGTCTCCTCGGCCTCGCGCTGCTGCCGGCCGAGCGCCTCCGCCTTGCGCCTGCGCTGGAGATCGAAGAGCGTCGAATTGAGCGCGGCCAGCTCGCGTTGCTTGCGGAGGATCAGCTCGTTGAGCGGCCGCTGCTTGCCGTACTGGGCCACCACGGAGGCGATGTCCCGCTTCACCGACTCCGGAACCAGGCCTGGATAGAGGTGCGGCGGGCTGCCCAGGAAGACGCGGAACAGGGGCGCCCTGCCCCGCTCGAAGACCAGTCCCGCCTGGGTGTTGAACTCCATCGGGCACACCTGATTGTCGAGGAGCTTTCCGCGCGTGAGCAGCAGCGAGGAGATCGTCCGCCCGGAGCTGTACCCGGAGGACGAGCCCTGGCCCGTCCCATCCGACAGGCAGACGCCGTCCTTGAACTTGGCCACCTCCGCCGTGTCCGGACAGATGGAGCAGAAGGCACGCAGCGCGCGGGTGTTGTTCAACCCCGCCCGCTCCAGATGGATGACCTTCTCGTCGTGGGCATCGCACCGGGCGAGCGCGGCGCCGAAGGGAATGGGCGGGGTGGCGTCGATATGGGAGATGACCATCCGCCCCTGCCCCGACTCGGGGAACAACACGGAGACCGAGCAGGACGTGGCGTTGTACGTGGTGACCCGGCGCAGCACGGCCTTCTGGCGAACGGCATACACCGTCCAGGGCCCCTGGGTCCCCGCCTCGTGCACGTCGATGCCCACGCCGCCATGCACCCGGTGCTGCTCGTCCGCGGAATAGCGGAGGATCCACTCGACGGCGTAGAGGTGCAGGTCCAGCGGACGCAGCACCAGGGCATGATTCCAGCCCAGCACCACGTCATAGGCTCCCCGGAGCTGCCTGCGCAGGGCCGGGTAGAACCAGGTGTCCGACTGATAGGCGTTCAGCGCCTGCTTGAAGTGCGCCTCGTGCTCCTGCTTCGCCTGCAGGGTGCGCTCGCGAAGCGCGGGCTCCTCGTACCTGCCCGTCCACTCGCCCTGGGTGAGCGGACGCGACTTGACCATGGCGTTATTGGATTCCAATACGGTGCGCCAAGGCAGCGTCTTGTGCATGGGTGGAGAAGATAGCAGCACCCCCCAGCGGGGAAACACTCCCGGTCCGGGACGCTTCCACTCACCGCGCCACGCCTGGGACAGCGTACGATCCACCCCGTCGGTGCCACGCCTCGCAGGAGGCGCGGCTTCCGCCCACGAGGACCTTTCTTCATGTTGGACATGCCGGGATACAAGGTCATTGGCACGCTCCGCGCGACGAGTTCGAACGTGCTGTTCAACGCGGTGCGCGAGGCCGATGGCGTGCCGCTCATCCTCAAGACGCCACTGACCCCCTCCCCCGGGCCCCTCGAGAAGGAGCGGTACCAGCGGGAATTCACCATCCTGCACCGGCTCCGGGACGTGCGCGGGGTGACCCGCGCCTATTCCTGTGAGTGGCTCCACGGGCGGCCGGTGCTGCTGCTGGAGCAGGTGTTGGGCGCACCCCTGGCGGAGTCCAGCAGCCAGCCGATGGAGCTCTCCCGGTTCCTGCCCCTGGCCATCTCGCTGGTCTCCATCCTGGGAGAAGTCCACCGTCACCACGTCATCCACAAGGACATCAAGCCGTCGAACATCCTCCTGGAGCCATCGGGAGAGGTGCGGCTGGTGGACTTCGGCGTGGCGACGCTGCAACAGGTGGAACACCCGGCGGGGGCACCGGCCCAGCAGATCGAGGGAACCCTGGCCTACATGTCCCCCGAGCAGACCGGACGGATGAACCGCCCGGTGGACCACCGCACGGACTTCTATTCGCTGGGGGTCACCTTCTACGAGCTGCTCACCGGGCGCAGGCCCTTCCAGGCGAAGGACGCGCTCGAATGGTTTCACGCGCACATGGCGCACCAACCGCGGCCCCCCCACGAGCTGAATCCCCAGGTGCCGCCGGTCTTGTCCGCGCTCGTGATGAAGCTGCTGGCGAAGGTGGCCGAGGAGCGCTACCAGAGCGCCGAGGGATTGAAGGCCGATCTGGAGCGGTGCCGCGACCCCCTGGGCCAGAGCACGCGGGAGGTCTTCCCCCTGGGGACGCGGGACGCGCCCCATGGTTTCCAACCGCCGGGGCGGCTCTATGGGCGTGACGCCCAGGTGAATGCCCTGCTCGAGGGCTTCGAGCGCGTGGCGAGCTCGGGCAGGCCGGAGCTGCTGGTCATCCGCGGGTACTCGGGAATCGGCAAGTCCGCGGTGGTGAATGAGCTATACAAGCCCATGGTGCGCCGGCGCGGGTTCTTCCTGAGCGGCAAGTTCGATCAGTTCCGGCGGGAACTTCCCTACTCGGCCCTGGTTCAGACGATCCAGGATCTGGTCCAACAACTGCTCGCCGGCAGCGACGAGGAGCTCGCTGGCTGGGGCGAGCGGATGAACCGGGCCTGGGAAGGCCAGGGTCAACTGCTCGTGGATCTGGTGCCCCGGCTGGAAGTGGTGGTGGGCCGGCAGCCCCCGCTCCAGGAGCTGCCCTCCAACGAGGCGCAGCGCCGCTTCTTCCGGGTGGTGCGCCAATTCGCGTCGGCCTTCTCCACGCGGGAGAACCCGGCCGCGGTGTTCCTGGATGACATGCAGTGGGCGGGCGCCTCCAGTCTGCGGATGCTCGAGTACCTGTTGACGGGGCCCGAGAGCCCGCCGGTGTTGTGGCTGGCGGCCTACCGGGACAACGAGGTGGGCCCCGGCCACGCCTTGAAGTCGACCTTGCAGTCCTTGCGCGAGGCGGGGGTCCGGATCACGGACATCCAACTGGAGCCGCTGGGCGTGGCGCAGGTGGCGCAACTGGTGGGCGATGCACTCCCGGGGGCGCATGCGGACGTGGTCGCTCCCCTCGCGGCGCTGCTGCACGAGAAGACGGGAGGCAATCCCTTCTTCCTGCTGCGCTTGTTGGTGACGCTCCACCAGGACGGCCTGCTCGTGCGCCTGCCCGAGGGAGGGTGGCGGTGGGACGACGAAGGCGTCCGGGCGCGGGACTACTCGGAGAACATCGTCGACTTCATGGTGGACAAGCTGCGCCAGCTCCCCGCGGACACGCAGCACCTGCTGCGGCTGGCGGCTTGCGCGGGCAATGTCTTCTCCCCGCGGGTGTTGGGGATGCTCCTGGGGCTGCCCGACGTACTCCAGGTGGAGCAGGGCCTCGAGCCCGCGCTCCAGGAGGGCATGCTGGGACGCGTGGGTGCGGAGAAGTACCGCTTCCTGCATGATCGCATCCAACAGGCGGCCCACGCGCTGAGCGCCGAGGCGGAGCGCCAGCGGGTGCACCTGCGCATCGGCCGGTGGCTGCTCGAGACCCTGTCCCCGGAGGAGCTGCCCGCCTCGCTCTTCGACGTGGTGTACCAGCTCAACGCCGCGGCGGCCTTGATCGAGCAGCCCGCGGAGCGGCACCGGCTCGCGCGGCTCAACGTCGAGGCGGGAGTGAAGGCTCAAATCGCGCTCGCGCTGAATCCCGCTCGCGCCTACTTCACGACGGCCTTCGCGCTCATTCCCGGGGACCCCTGGGAGACGGACCCCGAGCTGGCCTTCAAGGCGCGGCTCGCCCTGACACGCCTGGAGTTCATGAGCGGCAACACCGCCGAGGCCCATCGGCTGGCCGAGGAGCTGAGCGCCCGGGCCCGCACCCGCGTGGACACCGTGGCCGTCTCCTTCCTGCTTCAGGACATCCACTTCGCCCGGGGGAGTTCCTCCAGGGCATGGACCGCGTCATGGCGTGCCTGGCGCTGCTGGGCATGCCGGTGTCGCCGCGGCCCACCTGGGAAGAGGCGGTGGCCGCCCATGAGGAGGTGTGGAACCTGTTGGGCTCACGCCCCATCGAGAGTCTCGCCGGGCTGCCCCTCATGACCGACCCGGACATGAAGATGGGCGTGGCCGCCCTCTTCAAGCTCTTCCTCCCGCCCACTCCAGCAATCCAAACCTGCTCATCGTCATCCTGAGCCGGATGGTCGTCCTCACCCTGCGCCACGGCTTCGTGGCCGACGCCGTGAGCGGGTACGCCTGGTTCGGCGTCATCACCGGCTCGTTCTTCAATCGCCACCGGGAAGGAATGGCCTTCGCGCGGCTCGCCCTCGGGTTCGTCGACCGGCACGGCCTGCCCTTCCGGGCGGGGGTGCTGCTGAGCACCCACTTCTGCAGCGTCTGGGTCGAACCCCTCGCCCGCGCACGGGAGCTCATCCTCGAGGGCTTGAGCCATGCGCGGCAATCGGGGAGTACCTCGTCCGCCTCCTACTGTGGCTCCGCGCTCGTCACCCTGCGCCTCGCCATGGGGCACCCCCTGGACGAGGTCCACCAGGAGACGCTCTCGCGCGGCGAGGTCGTGCGCAAGATGGGCTTCGTGGATCCCCACGAATGGCTCCTCGTGGTGCAGCGCTACGTGCAGCAGTTGCGCGGCCACACCCCGTCGTTCCAGAGCCTGGACGGAGACGGCTTCGAGGAACGGGCCTACGAGGCCCGGATGACTCCCCAGCGCATGGGCGCCACGCGGTGTCACTACTGGCTCTTCAAGCTGCAGTCGCGCTACATGTGCGGCGCCTACGAGGAAGCGCGTGAAGCCGCGGAGCAGGTGGCCGGGTTGCTCTGGGCCACCACCGGCAGCCTCAATGCGCGCGAGGGCCACTTCTTCCGAGCCCTGGCCCTGGCCGCGTGCCTCGAGGCGGCCCCGCCCCAGCGGCGCCAGGAGGACCTCGCGGCCATCGCGCGGCACCACCAGCGGCTCGCGGAGTGGGCGGAGCTGTGCCCCGAGAACTTCCGCGCGCTCGAGCGGCTCGTCTTCGCGGAGCGGGCCCGGCTCGAGGCGCGGTCGGAGGAGGCGATCCACGCCTACGAGGAGGCCATCCGCGCGGCCCAGGAGAGCGGGGCCACCCAGTACCGGCACTGGCCAGTGAGCTCGCGGCGTACTTCTGGCGCGCGCGCCGCCTGCCCCTCGTCGCCCAGGGCTTCGCGCACCAGGCCCACGCGGCGTACCAGCAATGGGGCGCCCACGCCAAGGCGCGGCAGCTCGAGGCCCAGTGGCCGTACCTCGCGGCCCCGGAGGCCAACCGGGACGCGCAGACCACGACCACCAGCGGCGCGGACTCCACCCACATCGACGCGCTCACCGTGGTCAAGGCGCAGCAGGCCGTCTCCGGCGAGATCGTGCTGGAGCGCCTGGTGACGGCGCTGATGAAGGCGGCGATCGAGAACGCGGGCGCGCAGCGGGGCGCCCTGTTGTTGTCCCAGGAGAACACACTCGCGGTGGCGGCCCTCTTCCGGCTCTCACCGGACGGCGCCACGCTGGCGCCCGACGAGGCGGGCCACCACGAGCTGCCGTGGACGCTCCTGGCCTACGTCCGGCGCACGCGCGAGCACGTACTCATCGGCGATGCCTCCAAGCCCCATGAGTTCTCGGCCGATCCCACCGGCGCGCGGCACGGCGCGCTCGGTGTTGTGCCTGCCGCTGATCCGGCAGGAGGTGTTCTCCGGGGCCCTCTACCTGGAGAACAACCTGCCACCAATGCCTTCAGCCCGGCGCGGCTGGCGCTCCTGGGTCACCTCGCCTCCCAGGCGGCCATCTCCATCGAGAACGCGCGGCTGTACGCGGACGTGCAGCGCGCCCGGATGGAGCTGTACCAGGCCAACGACGAGCTGGAGCGGCGGGTGGAGGAGCGCACGCGCGAGCTCAAGCAGGCCCAGGCCCGGCTGATGGACGCCGCGCGCGAGGTGGGCATGACGGAGGTGGCCTCCAACGTGCTGCACAACGTGGGCAACGTGCTCACCAGCGCCGTCATCCACCTGGAGATGATGCGCAAGGCCGTGGGCGCCCTGCGCGTGGGCCGGCTGAAGCAGGCCTCGGCCCTGTTGGTGGAGCACCGCCAGGAGCTGGCGGACTTCCTGACGAGGGATCCGCGCGGCGGCCACCTGCCGGACTACTTCGCCGCCCTGAGTGACGAGCTGATGAAGGATCAGACGCGCCTCATGGAGGACATGGATGCGATGAGCCGGCACATCGAGCACATCCGCGCCATCATCCAGGTGCAGCAGACCTACGCGCGCAACGCGCTGCTGACGGAGGAGTGCGATCTGGCCCAGCTCATCGACGACGCGCTGCGCATCCAGCTCGCGGCGTTGGAGCGCCACGGCGTCACCCTCCACCGGGAGCTGTCGGCGCTGCCCCGGGTGAGCGCGGACAAGCACAAGGTGATGCAGATCCTCATCAACCTCATCAGCAATGCCAACCACGCGCTCGGCCAGATGCCCGAGGGCAAGCGCAACCTCCGGGTGCGGCTGACGGCGGAGGGCAACGTGGCGCGCATCCAGGTGGAGGATGACGGGGTGGGCATCGCACCGGAGCTGATGGACAGCCTGTTCACCCACGGCTTCACCACGCGCAAGGATGGCCATGGCTTCGGACTGCACTCGAGCGCGCTGGCCGCCAAGATGATGAAGGGCCAGCTCACCCTGCGCAGCGGGGGGCCCCATCGGGGCGCCGTGGCCACGCTCGAACTCCCGCTCTCCTCACGAGCCGGCCACTAGCCCTCGGCGAGCAGCCGGGCACGGCCATCCTTCCGTCGGCTCCGGGAGGAAGCTGGGAGCACCCACGCGCCCCTGGCTGAAACGAGGGCGCGTCCAGGGAACGGTCTCGTGCTTTACACTGTTGGCACATCAAAAGTCTGATGGATCCGTCCATTCTGGCGGTGGCGTATCCGTCGCGTGTGGTTGCTCATTGGGCGCGCCGCGTCACGGGCCGGCCGTTGAACACGTGGCATCGTCTCGGATTGGGCCTTGTACCGGGCGCATCCTGCGTCAAGAACTCCACCATGCACGATTCTCATCCAGTGCTCGGAACCACCCTCGATCCACTCTCCGCGCTCCATGGCCGCGGCGTGCACCCCGCCCGCGCATCGAGCGGGGCTCGGCGCCATGCGTGACCAGGGTTCGTCGGCCGTCGTGGAGCTCGCGTCCCTTCAAGAAGAGCGCGCGCGGATGATCCTCGACAACATCGAGGACTATGCCGTCTTCATGCTCGATCCCACCGGGCACGTGAAGACGTGGAACAAGGGCGCGGAGCGCATCAACGGCTACACCCTGGGGGAGATCCAGGGGCGGCACTTCTCGCTCTTCTACCCTCCGGCGGACATCGTCGCCGGCAAGTGCGAGCGCGAGCTGCGGTGCGCCACGACCGAGGGCCGCTTCGAGGAGGAGGGCTGGCGCATCCGCAAGAGTGGCGAGCAGTACTGGGCCAGCGTGATCATCACCCCCATGCGCGACCCCACGGGCAAGCTGGTGGGCTTCGCCAAGATCACCCGGGATCTCACCGAGCGCCGCAAGGCGGAGGAACAGCTCCGTCAGAGCGAGGAGCGCTTCCGGTTGCTCGTCGCGAGCATCAAGGATTACGCCATCTTCATGTTGGAGCCCGATGGGCGGGTGAACAGCTGGAACCCCGGCGCCCAGCGCCTCAAGGGCTACCAGGCCCAGGAGATCATCGGGCAGCCCCTCAGCCGCTTCTACCTGGAGGAGGAGGTGGCGCGGGGCAAGCCGTGGGATCTGCTGCGCGAGGCCGCCGAGCAGGGCCGCGTCGAGGACGAGGGCTGGCGCGTGCGCAAGGACGGCTCGCTCTTCTGGGCGAACGTGATCATCACCGCGGTGCGCGACGAGCAGGGCCGCCTGCGGGGCTTCGCCAAGGTCACGCGGGATCTCACCGAGCGCCGCAAGAACGAGGAGCTGCTGCGGCGCGGCGAGGAGCGCTTCCGGCTGCTGGTCTCCAGCGTGAAGGACTACGCCATCTTCATGTTGGACCCCCATGGGCGCGTGATGACCTGGAACGACGGCGCGGCCCACCTCAAGGGCTACTCGGCCCGGGAGATCGTCGGCGAGCACTTCTCACGCTTCTACCCGCCCGAGGATCTCGCGGGGAACAAGCCCACCCTGCAGCTCGAGGCCGCCGAGCGGGACGGCCGCGTCGAGGACGAGGGCTGGCGCGTGCGCAAGGACGGCTCGCGCTTCTGGGCCAGCACGACCCTCACCGCGATGCGGGACGCGAAAGCCTCCTGCTGGGCTTCTCGAAGGTGACGCGCGACCTCACCGAACACAAGCGCACGGAGGAGGAGCGCCTCCAACTCGCCCAGAGCCGGGAGGCGATCCGGCTGCGCGACGAGTTCCTCTCCATCGCCGCGCACGAGCTGAAGACCCCTGTCACGGCGCTCCAGCTCCAGATCCAGGGCATGAGACGGGACATGGTGTCGCTCGAGCCCAATCACGAGGCCCGGCTCGAACGCGCGCTGCGCAGCACCGGGCGGCTGTCCCATCTCATCGAGACGTTGCTCGACGTCTCCCGGATCTCCACCGGCCGGCTCACCCTCCACCCGGAGCGCATCGATCTGGTCGCCACGGTGAAGGATCTCGCCGAGCGCCTGCGCGACGCGGCCGCCTCGGCCGGCTGTGAGCTCCTCGTCCGGGAAGCACAGCCCATCGAGGGCACGTGGGATCGGCTCCGCATCGAGCAGGTGATCACCAACCTGCTGTCCAACTCGTTCAAGTACGCGGCTGGCCACCCGATCGAACTCTCGATGGCGCGGGAGGGCGGCGAGGTGATCCTCGTCATCACCGACAAGGGGCCCGGCCTGCCGGAGAAGGACATGCCCCGGCTGTTCGGCAGGTTCGAGCGCGCCGCGCCCATGAGCCACTACGGCGGACTGGGTCTGGGACTGTACGTGAGCCGGGAGATCGTCGAGGCCCATGGAGGGATCATCTCCGCCGACAACCTCCCGGATGGGGGCGCCCGCTTCACCATCCGCATGCCCACGGATCTCCTGGAGCCCGGCGCGCCACCGGACGAGGCCCGCGAGCCAGGGCCGCGACGGCCAGGGTAGACCCAAGGTACCCGGGGCGGAAAACGCGAGAGGGGCCCTGGCCCGCGAAGGAATCGCGATGGCCAGGGCCCCTCGGGTCACGACGGGAGCCGGTGATTAGTGCAGGACCTCGGCGGTGACCTGGTTCTCCACGGCGACGCTGATGCCGCCGGCCACGAGCACCTTGCCGTCATCGAGCAGGGTCGCGGTGTGCGAGTAGCGGTGCTCGATCATCTCGGTGGTGGGGATCCACGTGCCGGTCAGCGGGTTGTACATCTCCGCCTTGCCGTGGGTGCCGGTGAACTTGTCGTACCCGCCGGCGACGGCGACCAGGCCCGTGGGGAGCAAGGTGGCGGTGTGGTTGCGGCGCGGCTGGTGCATGTTGCCGGTGGCGGTGAAGGTGCCGGTGGCCGGGTCGAACAGCTCGGCGGTGGTGGAGGGCACGCCGTCGACGCCGCCGCCCATCACGAGCACCTTGCCGTTGGCGAGCCGCGCGGCGGCGTGGGAGTTGCGGGGCTGGGTCATGTTGCCCACGCGCGTCCAGGTACCGGTGGCCGGGTTGTACACCTCGGCGGTGGCCGAGCGCACCTCGCCGGAGCCGCCGCCCGTGGCGAGCACCTTGCCATCGGCCAGCTGCGTGAGGGTGAAGTTGGCGCGCGCCTCGTTCATGCCGCCGGTGGCGCTCCAGGTGCCCGTGGCCGGGTCATACAGCTCGGCGGAGGCCACCGCGGCGCTCGTCGCCTTGTCGATGCCGCCCACCACCAGCACCTTGCCCGAGGGCAGGAGCGTGGCCGTGTGGCGCGAGCGGAACGTCGCCAGGTTGCCGGTGAGCGTCCAGGTGTTGCTGGCCGCGTCGTAGAGTTCGGCGGACTTGGTGGCGCTGGCGCCATCACCGCCGACGACCAGCACGCGCCCGTCGTTCAGCTTGGTGGCGGTGTGGTAGCGGTGGTTGGTGCGCGAGTCGGCGAAGCGCGTCCAGGCACCCGTGGCGGGATTGTAGATCTCCGTGGAGGGGTTGTAGCCGCCAGTCACCATCACGCGGCCATCGTTCAGCTTGGTGGCGGTGTGGAGGATGCGGACCTGGAACATGGGGCCCGTGGGCGACCAGGTGCCGTAAGTGCTGCACGCGTCACCCACGCCGTCGCCGTCGATGTCGCTCTGGTCCGCGTTGGGGATGGAGACGCAGTTGTCGACGTAGTCGATGATGCCGTCGCCGTCGGTATCCTTGTCATCGGCGGGAACGACGACGAGCGCGGTGGAGGTGACGACGAGGTTGATGTCGTCGTAGTCCGCGTCACCGCTCGCGTAGAGGTCCTCGAAGCCGACGTGGTAGTTGTTGTTGCCCAGGTCGGTCACCGCGGCATGGACGAGGCCATCCGGATTCCGGCTGCCCGGGCCCGAGTAGTAGGTGTAGCCCGTCTCGGGCACGCGGATGGCGAAGACGAGCTCGCCGCCCTTGAGGAACGTGCCCACGTCGTACTCCGTCCCCGTGGGCGTGGTGTTGCCGGTGCCCACGTGCACGGTGCCATCGGGGCGCACCAGGAACGTCTGGCTCTTGTAGCCGGCGGTGCCATTGCAGAAGGTGACGGTGACCAGGGCCGCCTGATCCAGGGAAACGAGCTTGGCCGCCGGGATGTGGCCTCCCGTCGACTTCACCACGCACTGGGCGGCCGCCGAGGCCGTGCCCGGAGTGAAGCACAGGCCCGCCGCGGCCAGCGCCGCGCCACCGAGGAAGGACTTCAGGACCCGCTTCGCCGTGGACTTCATGGTTTTCATCGTCTCTCCGGAATACAGGTGGGGAGGAAAATTCCGTTAATGAGCGTTTTATACGCCCCCGAAACGGAGATGACAAGCCCGAAAGTCAGGATTTGCGCGAAGAAATTCGCGCGCCTCTTGACGCGACGAGACACGGGAATGGGGGGAATCACACGGCACGGAGAGGGAGGCCCGGAGCCGGGCCTCGACCTTCCCCGAGGAGAACTAGCTCGCGGACGCCAACCAGGGCGTCGTCTGCGAGAAGTCGTAGATGCGCTCGACGGCGATCTGCTTGTAGCGCTCGGCCTTCACCGCGCGCCGGGCGCACTCCCACACCATCTCCACGGGAGGGCGCTCGGGTTCCTTCTTCTTGCGGCGCTTGGCCTCGGCCTTGATGGCCTTCACCGCCACGCGTGGGTGGAAGCAGAAGGCCGCGGAGAAGAGCAGGTGGCCGGCGAAGGGGATGAGCCGGGCCTCCAGCACGTCCCCCGTCTCCAGCCCCACCATGTGGCGGCGCTCGGTGACGTCGAAGTCCTTGCCCGAGTGCAGCTCGCGCAGACGCACCAGGCCCTTGCCCAGCTTGCGCACCTCGAAGAGGCCGTGCACCGTCTCCGTGAAGCACCGGAAGGCGTTGGCCTCCTCGGGAGGCCCGCTCTGCAAGCGCAGCTCGTACAGCTCCGCCGCCGGCGTCTTGCCGGACGCGGGCGAGACGCGGTCGTACAGGTAGTAGTCCAGGAAGGACGCCATGCGCAGCTCGAAGAGCTGGTCGTCCTCGAACACCTCGCCCGTCAGGCGCAGGTACTCGGCCTTGGCGACGAGCAGGTCCGGCTTGCGCGCTTCCTGACTCCCGAAGGCGATGAGCTGATCCAGATAGGGTTGGTACGACAACGGCGAAAGAGGGGATTCCATGGGGGCGGCGAGATCCTACTCTCCGGCCATCAGCTTCGCGAAGCGGGTGAAGAGGTAGCGGGCGTCATGGGGCCCCGGCGAGGCTTCCGGGTGGTACTGGACGCTGAACGCCCGGGCGTCCGGCACGTTCAGGCCCTCCACGGTGCCGTCGTTGAGGTTGATGTGGCTCACCGCCGCCCTGCCCTTCACGCTGGCGTCATCCACGGCGAAACCATGATTCTGACTGGTGATTTCCACCTTGCCCGTGAGCAGGTCCTTCACCGGCTGGTTGGCGCCCCGGTGGCCGAACTTCATCTTGTAGGTGCGCCCGCCCAGGGCCAGGGCGAGGATCTGATGGCCCAGGCAGATGCCGAACACCGGCACCTTGCCGAGCAGCGAGGCGACCACCTTGTCCGCGCCCTTCACCGCCGCGGGGTCTCCGGGGCCGTTGGCGAGGAAGACACCATGGGGCTTGTCGGCGAGCACCTGCTCGGCGGTGGTCCCCGCGGGCACCACCTTCACCCGGCACCCCACGTCCACCAGGTAGTGGAGCATGGAGCGCTTGAGGCCGTAGTCGTAGGCCACCACGTCGAAGCGCGGCTCGACGACGGGGCGCGGCTCCTCGCCGAGCAGCGTCGGGGACGGGCTGGTGAAGAGGTAGGGCTTGTCGGTGGACACGCCGGTGGCCGGTCCATGCCCTCCATGCCCTGGGCGTTGCGGGCGCGCTCCACCAGGGCGTTGGCCGAGTGGCCTTCCGTGGAGACGACGCCCATCTGCGCGCCGTTGATGCGCAGGTGGCGCACGAGCCGCCGGGTGTCGAGCCCCTCGATGCCGACGATCCCGTGGCGCTTGAGGTAGGCGTCGAGCGTCTCCTGGGCGCGCCAGTTGGACTGCTGCGCCGAGGCGTTGCGCACCACCATGCCCACCGCGTGCGGCTTGGGGGACTCCTCGTCGCCGGGGTTGGCGCCCACGTTGCCCATCTCCGGGTACGCCATGGTGACGATCTGCCCGACATAGGAGGGGTCGGTGAGGATCTCCTGGTAGCCGGTCATCGACGTGTTGAACACCACTTCACCCACCGTCTCGCCGGACGCGCCCAGCGCGCGACCCTCGAAGGTGGTGCCATCCGCCAACGCCAGCACGGCCCTCTTCATGACCTGGACTCCTTCGTCTGCCCGTTCTCGAAGACCAGCCGGCCACCCACCCACGTCTGGGCGACCCGGCCCGTCAAACGCCGGCCATGGAAGGGGGTGTTGCGGCTGCGGGAGAAGAACCGCGTCGCGTCCACCGTCCACTCCACGTCCGGCTCCACCACCGTGATGTCCGCTGGAGCCCCGACGGCCGGTGGCCGCCCGGCAGGCCGAATGCCCTCGCCGGCCCGTCCGACAAGAGGGCCACGGCCCGCGTCAGGCTCAGCGCGCCCTCGCGCACCGCCGCCAGGGTGAGCCCCAGGGCGGTCTCCAGTCCCACCACGCCATTCCACGCCTTGTCGAACTCCACCTGCTTCTCCAGCACGCCGTGGGGCGCGTGATCGGTGGCGATGGCGTCGATCGTCCCATCCGCGAGCGCCTCGCGCACGGCCAGCACGTCCTGGCGGGTGCGCAGGGGCGGATTCATCCGGGCGTGGGTGTCGTAGTCCCCCACCGCCTCGTCCTCCAGCGTGAAGTGGTGCGGGGTGGCCTCGGCGGTGACGCGCAGGCCCCGGCGCTTGGCCTCGCGGATGAGGCGCACGCTGCCCTCGCACGACACGTGGGCCACGTGCAGCCGGCCGCGCGTCTCCTCCAGGAGCACCGGGTCGCGCGCCACCATGGCCACCTCGGCCGAGGGCGGAATGCCGATGAGCCCCAGGCGCGTGGCGGTGGCGCCCTCGTGCATGACGCCCTTGCCCGACAGCGTCAGGTCCTCCTCGTGCACCATGACGGGCAGGTCGAACTGGGTGGCGTACTGGAGCGCGCGGCGCATGAGGCCGGCGTTCATCACCGGGCGGCCGTCGTCGGTGATGCACACGCAGCCGGCGGCCACGAGCGCCCCCATCTCCGCCATCTCCTCGCCCTGCAGGCCCTTGGTGATGGCGCCCGCCGGTACACCCGGCACAGCCCCGCCTCGCGCGCCTTGGCCTTCACGTACTCGCTGACGAGCACGCTGTCGTTGACGGGCTTGGTGTTGGGCATGGCCACCACCGCGGTGAAGCCGCCGGCCACCGCCGAGCGGCTCCCGGTGAGCACCGTCTCCTTGCCCTCCTCGCCCGGCTCGCGCAGGTGCACGTGCAGGTCGATGAAGCCCGGCAACACCCACCGGCCCTGGGCGTCCACCACCTGGGCGTCCGGCGGCGCGTCGAGCGGGGCCTCGGACACCTCGGCCACCACCCCGTCGCGCACCAGCACGTCCCGCACCCCATCCACCCCGTGGCGCGGATCGATGACGCGTCCGCGGCGCAGCAGCACTGTCGTCGGCTTCATCGGCACACCACCTCCAGGACGGCGCGGCGCACGGCCACCCCGTGCGCCACCTGCTCGAGGATGACGCTGTGGGGACCATCGGCCACGGCGGGAGCGATCTCCACCCCGCGATTCATGGGGCCGGGGTGCAGCACGAGCGCCTCCGGCTTGAGCCGCTCGGCGCGGGCGGCGTTGAGCCCGAACAGCCGGGAGAACTCGCGCGCCGAGGGAAAGAAGCTCTCGCTCTGGCGCTCGGACTGCACGCGCAGGCACATGACGGCGTCCGCCTCGGGCAGCACCTCGTCCAGGCGCGAGGTGACGCGGGCTCCGAGCGCCTCGAGCCCCGGGGGCAGGAGCGTGGGCGGGCCGCACAGAACCACCTTCGCGCCCAGCGCGGTGAGGCAGTGCAGGTTGGAGCGCGCCACGCGGCTGTGGAGGATGTCGCCGATGATGAGCACCGTGCGCCCGTCGAGCTTCCCCCAGCGCCGACGCAGCGTGAAGGCGTCCAGCAGGGCCTGCGAGGGGTGCTCGTGGGTGCCGTCGCCCGCGTTGACGACGGCGCAGCGCACGTGCCGGGCCACCAGGTGGGGCGCGCCCGAGGAGCGGTGGCGGATGATGAGCGCCACGGGGCCGGTGGCCTCGATGTTGCGCGCGGTGTCCAGGAGCGTCTCGCCCTTGGACACGGACGAGCCCGCCATCGTCCAGTTGAGCACCTCGGCCCCGAGCGCGTGAGCGGCCATCTCGAAGGAGGTGCGAGTCCGGGTGGAGTCCTCGAAGAAGAGGTTGGCCACCACCTTGCCCCGAAGCACATGCGAGGCGTCGGGACTGCCGTGCAGGTGGGCCTCGGCCCGATCGAGCAGCGCCTCGATGTCCGAGCGACGCAAGCCCTCGATTCCCAACAGATGACGCATGAGGCCCCCGCGTACCGTGGCACGCGCGGGGCGTCAAGCGTGGGTTTCAGCGCACCGGCGTGAAGAGGCGATCCGTGCGCAAGCCGGTTCCACCGAAGAAGCCGCTCAACCAGCCACCGTGGCCGAGCGCCAGCCAGATGACCATGGCCTTGCCCTTGATGTAGCCGTAGGGCACGAACGCCACGCCCATGCCGGTGCCCAGGCCGTAGCGGCTGTCGGAGCTGTTTTCCCGATTGTCACCCATGACGAAGACGTGGCCCTCGGGGACGACGTAGGGCCCCTCGTGCGGCGTGCGGGCGGTCGGGGCGTCCTGGAGCACGGCGTGCCGCTTGCC
The DNA here is from genome assembly GCA_049060065.1 of Cystobacter fuscus. Classification (GTDB taxonomy): domain Bacteria; phylum Myxococcota; class Myxococcia; order Myxococcales; family Myxococcaceae; genus Cystobacter; species Cystobacter fuscus_B. The sequence continues at coordinate 3,451,081 of JBMEQP010000002.1, read as the reverse complement.
CGACAGGTTCTCCTCGTAGAGCCGCCGGTGCTCGGGGAACCAGCCGAGGGTGTCGTGCTTGTTGTAGACGATGAGATCCTCGTCCACCAACGTGCGCTCCTGCGGCACGCCGTTGATGCGCACCTCGCCGTCGACGAGCTCCACGGTGTCGCCGGGCACGCCCACCACGCGCTTGATGAAGTCCACGTCCGTCTGCACGGGGTTGTTGAAGACGATGACGTCCCCACGCGCCGGGGCGCGGACGATCTGGAACGGCACGTAGTTGGTGTACGGCAGCCGCACGCCGTAGATGAACTTGTTGATGAAGACCTGATCGCCGATCTCCAGCGTGGGCAACATGGAGCCGGAGGGGATGCGGTAGGGCTCGATGATGAAGACGCGGATGACGACCGCCACCGCGAACGCCTTGGCGAAGCCGGAGATCACCTCCCAGGTGTCCTGCTTGCGCCAGACCCCGAGCAGCTGGGTGGCGAGCGCGTCGAACGCCCGCGTCTCCTGCTCCAGGCGCGGCACCTCGCCGGCGACGATGGCGGCCTCCACCTGCATCGCCTGTTCGGCGAGCCGCACGGACGCCTCGGTGGAGATCTTCCCCGGCACGCGCTTGTGGATGCGCACCACCTCCTCGAGCAGCTCGCGCGCCTCGCTCCTCAGCGCGCAGCACCCGGGCCCGGGGCACCGTCAGGCGCCAGAGCAAAAGCCCCAGGAAGTACAGCACCATGCCCCCCGCCAGCGCCTGCATGAGCGGCTGGGCCCACGCGGCGGACTCGGGGAGGAACTCGATGAGCAGCAGGTAGGGAATGTACGCCGGGCCGATCACCACCAGGGGCGCCCACAGGCTGGTGAGCCGCTCGCGCCACAAGAGCGCGCGGCTCGCCTTGAGCTGCTCGGGACTCTGGCGGGCGGACAGGGTGGCCTCGAAGCCGGTCGGTGAGGTGGCGCTGAGGGACATGACCTATTCCTCCGTCTTGAGCACCGCGAGGAAGGCCTCCTGCGGGATCTCCACCGAGCCCACCTGCTTCATGCGCTTCTTGCCCTCCTTCTGCTTCTCCAGCAGCTTGCGCTTGCGGCTGATGTCACCGCCGTAGCACTTGGCGAGCACGTTCTTGCGGATGGCGGAGATCGTCTCTCGCGAGATGATCTTCGCGCCGATGGCGCCCTGGATGGCCACCTCGTACATCTGCTTGGGAATGACTTCCTTGAGCTTCTGGCACACCTCGCGGCCGCGCTGGTAGGCGCGCTCCTTGTGGACGATGACGCTGAGCGCGTCCACGGGATCGCCGTTGATGAGGATGTCCAGGCGCACCAGGTCCGCCTCCACGTAGCCGGCCAGCTCGTAGTCGAGGCTGGCGTAGCCGCGCGTGACGCTCTTGAGCTTGTCGAAGAAGTCGAAGACGACCTCGGCGAGCGGCATCTCGTACGTCACCTGCACGCGCGTGCCGCTGGTGCCCAGGTACTTCATGTCCTTCTGCACGCCGCGCCGGTCCTGGCACAGCTTGAGCACCGCGCCCAGGTAGTCGTTGGGCACGTGGATGTGACAGGTGAGGACGGGCTCCTCGAACTTGGCGATCTTCTGCACCGGCGGCAGCTTGGCCGGGTTGTCCACGTGCGTCACCGCGCCCTGCGAGTCGGTGATGCGGTAGACCACCGAGGGCGCCGTGGTGATGAGCGACAGGTTGTACTCGCGCTCCAGGCGCTCCTGGACGATCTCCATGTGCAAGAGGCCCAGGTAGCCGCAGCGGAAGCCGAAGCCGAGCGCCGTGGAGGACTCGGGCTCGTAGGTGAAGGCCGCGTCGTTGAGCTTGAGCTTGCCGAGCGCGTCGCGCAGGCCCTCGTACTGCTCGGAGTCCACCGGGAAGATGCCGGAGAACACCATGGGCTTGACTTCCTTGAAGCCCGGGAAGGGCGCGTCCGTGGGGCGCAGCTCCTCCGTCACGGTGTCACCCACCTTGGCGTCCTGCAGCTCCTTCACGTTGGCCACGAGCACGCCCACCTCGCCCGCGATGAGCTGCGGCACCGGGCGGGAGAACGGGCTGAAGACGCCCAGTTCCTGCACCTCGAAGGCCTTGTTGTTGCTCCACAGCTTGATCTTCTGCTTGAGCTTGAGCGTGCCCTCGAGCACGCGCACCAGCGTCACGACGCCCCGGTAGTTGTCGTACCAGCTGTCGAAGATGAGCGCGCGCAGCGGAGCGGCCGGATCCCCGAGGGGGCGGCACGTTCTTCACCACCGCCTCGAGGATGTCCTTGATGCCGATGCCCTCCTTGGCGGAGGCCGGCACGGCGCTGGAGCCGTCGATGCCGATCACGTCCTCGATCTCCGTGCGCGTGCGCTCCACGTCGGCGCTCGGCAGATCGATCTTGTTGATGACCGGGATGATCTCCAGGTTGTGATCCAACGCCATGTAGACGTTGGCGAGCGTCTGGGCCTCGACGCCCTGGGAGGCGTCCACCACCAGGAGCGCGCCCTCGCACGCGGCGAGCGAGCGGCTCACCTCGTAGGCGAAGTCGACGTGTCCCGGGGTGTCGATGAGGTTGAGGACATACTTCTGGCCGTCGTTGGCGGTGTAGTTCATCCGCACCGACTGGGCCTTGATGGTGATGCCCCGCTCGCGCTCCAGCTCCATGTTGTCGAGGAACTGGTCCTGCGCCTCGCGCTTCGTCACCGTGCCGGTGGCGCCGAGCAAGCGATCGGCCAGGGTGGACTTGCCGTGGTCGATGTGCGCGATGATCGAGAAGTTGCGGATGTGGGCGTTTTCGGACGGCATGGTCAAGGGGCCTCGGGTTACGAGGAAGCCGGCTTGACTAACACCGAACCCCCCTGAAATCCACGCACACGAGGGGGCGTCACCCAGGCATCCGCCTGTCCGTCACCGCCCTCCCCTGCCTCCTCCCGAGGCCAGGGGCGCCCCCCAGGGCCCCCTCACCCCTCGCAACCTCCCGGAAGGATTGGCTCCCCCGGTCGGCTCACGGCGTGGGAGCCGCGACGGCCTGCCCACCCTCGGCGGCCGGAGGCGCCTCGACCGGGGCCGCCGCCTTCTCGGCCGCCAGCTTCGCCGCCTCCGCCTCGGCGCGCTTGCCAGCCTCGGCCTCCGCCAGCGTCTTCATGGCCGCCGGGCCCTTGTCGAAGTCCTTGCCGAGCATGGCGTCCCGGTCCACGACGAGCGAGAAGGCCTTGCCCATGAAGTTGTCCTCGCCGCTCATCCCCCAGGTCACCTCGACGCCCTCGGCCACCGGCTTGAACGTGAAGGTGGTGAGCGTGGTGGACGCGAAGGGGCGGATGAACTCCAACTGGATGCGCACGAACTCGTTCGGCTTGCTCTCCTCGATGAGCATCCGGCCCTCGCCCACCTGATCATTGCCGGACCAGCCGTAGCGCGCCCCCACGCCCATGGGCGCGCCCTCGAACGTCGTCTTCTGGCTCGGGTCCAGCGCGTTCCACGGCAACCACCCACCCCACTGGTGGAAGTCGTTCACCAGCGCGAAGGCGATGTCCGGCGGCGCCTTGAACGTCGCGGAGCGCTGGACGGAGTAGGTGGACGGACGCGTGGCGATGACGCCGAACAGCGCGACGATGACGACAGCCAGACCCAGGAGGATCTTCTTGAGCACGAGGAGCCCTTTCAGCCGACAAGCGGCGGAAAGAGCGTCATAGGGAAGCCGCCCCGTTGCCCACAAGAGTCCGGCGGTGTGGACTCCCCAGCACCTCGGGGAAGCTCAGCGCCCGGCCTTCTCGCGGAAGAAGGCCACGGTGCGCCGGGTGCCCTCGGCGAGGTCCACCGTGGGCTGCCAACCGAGCACCTCCCGGGCGAGCCGGTTGTCCACGCACGAGCGCATCTGCTCACCGGGCCGGCCCGGGGCGTGGCCCGCGGCCTTGGGGTAGCCGGCCGCCTGGGCCAGCAGGCTGAAGAGGCGGTTGATGTCCGTCTCCACGCCGGTGCCGATGTTGACGGGGCCCGAGTAGTCCTTCTCCGCCGCGAGCAGGTTGGCGCGCGCCACGTCCTCCACGTAGACGAAGTCGCGCGTCTGCTTGCCCTCGCCGTAGATGGTGCAGTCCTGGCCGGCGAGCAGCCGCGTGCTGAAGATGGACACCACGCCGGCCTCGCCGTGCGGGTTCTGCCGCGGGCCGTACACGTTGGCGTAGCGCAGCGCCACGTACTTCAGCCCGTACTGGGCCTTGTAATAGTTGAGGTACAGCTCCCCCGCCGCCTTGGACACGCCGTAGGAGAGATCGGCCGGGTGGCATGGGACTCGGGCGCCGGGAAGACGTCCTGCTCGCCGTAGATGGCCCCACCCGTCGAGCTGAACACCACCTTCTGCACGCCCGACACGCGCGAGGCCTCCAGCAGGTTGAGGAAGCCGAGGATGTTCGCGTCCGCGTCGAAGCGGGGATCCTCCACGCTGCGGCGCACGTCCATCTGCGCCGCCAGGTGGCAGAGGACCTGCGGGCGCTCGGAGCGCACGAGCTGCGCGGCCTCCGGGCTACGGATGTCCGCCACCTCCAACCGCACGCGCGGCTCCAGGTTCTCCTTCTTGCCGCTCGACAGGTTGTCCAGGGCGATGACCTCATGGCCCGCACGGACGAACGCGTCACACACGTGCGAGCCAATGAAGCCCGCTCCACCCGTCACCAGGACTTTCACTCTGAGGCTCCTGCCACCCCGGGGTGGCGTTCGAAAACGTCGTGAAACGTGCCGCGAAGTTAGGAGCCCGCTCCCTGGCCGGCAACCGTCCGGAACCAGGAGATGGTCTCCCGCAGACCTTCCTCCAAGCTGACGCGAGGCTCCCACCCGAGCCACTCCCTCGCCCGGGTGATGTCCGGCTGGCGCTGCTTGGGATCGTCCTTGGGCAGCGGCAGGTGGACGATCTTCCCACCCCCACCCGCCGCCGCGCGCACCGCCTCGGCGAACTCCCGCATCGTCATCTCCCGGGGGTTGCCGATGTTCACCGGCTCGATGACGTCCGAGAGCGCCAGCCGCACCAGGCCGTCGATCAAATCCCTCACGTAACAGAAGGAGCGCGTCTGGGTGCCGTCGCCAAAGACGGTGAAGTCCTCGCCCCGCAGCGCCTGGCCCACGAACGCCGGCACCACGCGCCCATCGTTGAGTCGCATGCGCGGGCCATAGGTATTGAAGATGCGGACAATGCGCGTCTTCACCCCACGCGAGCGCGCGTACACCATGGTGAGCGCCTCGCCGTAGCGCTTGGCCTCGTCGTAGCAGGCGCGCGGGCCAATGGAGTTCACGTTGCCCCAGTAGTCCTCGCGCTGGGGGTGCACGAGCGGATCTCCGTAGATCTCCGAGGTGGAGGCCTGGAGGAACACCGCGCCCTTGGCCTCGGCGAGCTTCAGCCCGTTCTCCGTGCCCACCGAGCCCACGCGCATCGTCTCCAGCGGCAGCTTCGCGTAGTCGATGGGCGAGGCGGGCGAGGCCAGGTTGAAGACGTAGTCCAGCGGGCCCTCCACCGACAGGCCCTCGGTGATGTCCTGGCGCGTCGACTCGAAGCCCGCGTGCCCCTGGAGGTGGGCCACGTTGCGCTCGGCGCCCGTGAGGAAGCTGTCCACCGACACCACGCGCGCCGCTCCATCGTCCAGCAGCCGATCGCACAAATGGGAGCCGAGGAAACCCGCGCCACCCAACACCGCCACCCGCTGTCCCTTCATGCTCCGCGCCCTGCTCATGACCGCGTCCCCAGCTCGTCGAAGGTCGCCTGGCCCGGCAGTTGCGCCTTGTACTTCTCCAGCACGAGATCGATCCCCTGCCGGATGTACTCGGCCACGGGAACCTTCGTCTTCTGGTTCAACGCCTTGAGCATCTCGTTCTGCTCCGGCGTGATGTAGATGGTCGTGCTGATCTTCTTTCGGGCCATGGCGATACGTGAAAATATATGGAGTGACATGGCCCTTGTAGCGCTGTTTTCGGCGCTTCTGTCGTGAATCCCTCTGAATTTCCGAGGGATGAGCGCTTGACTCCCGGTAGGTCTTTGTGGTTGTGGGCCCGACGCCGGAGCCCCGGCGTCAGAGCCCGGCGGTGGCGCGGAACACGAGCCCCTCGCCCTCGAGCGAGTAGGCGCCATCCGCGGCGCTCACGAACACCGAGGCACCCCGGGGCAACGCGAGCGTCTCGCCCGGCAGACTCAGGCGGGCGGAGCCCTCGGCGCACAGGAGGATCTCCGGCCCCCGGCGTGCCGGACGCGAGACGGCGCCCGGACGCAACTGGAAGCGCGAGAGACGGAACTCCTCGGAGGGAGTCGGGTAGACGGCCTCCCCGTCCTCCCGGGCGAGCGCGACGAGCACGTCGACGGGGCCACACCGGAAGTCCAGCACGCGCAGGAGCTCCGGCACATCCACGTGCTTGGGCGTACAGCCGCCGCGCAGCACGTTGTCCGAGTTGGCCATGAGCTCCACGGCCACCCCGCCGAGGTAGGCGTGGAGGTTGCCCGCGGGCAGGTAGATGGCCTCGCCGGGTCGCAACCGCACGAGGTTGAGCATCAGCGCGGCCACGACGCCCGGGTCTCCCGGATAGAGCGAGCCGAGCCGTACCGCCTGGCGCCACTCCGCGTGGAAGGGACCGGGCCGCACGAGGCCCGCCGCGCAGGCGTCGACCACCCCGGCCACGAGCGAGGCGCGCCGCTCGGAGGGGAACGTCATCAACGCCTCGAACAGGCGCGAGACACCGCGCGCATCGGGCGAGGCCCGCAGGGGAGCGAGCAGCGGCTCCAGCGCCGCCACCCCGAGCGCGTCGAAGAGCGCGAGCATCTCGTCCACGCGGCGGAAGCCACACAGGGCCTCGAAGGGCGTCAGGGCGCAGGTGAGCTCGGGCTTGTGGTTGGCGTCCTTGTAGTTGCGGTGGGGCGCGCTCAGGGGGATGGCCTGGGCGTTCTCCCGCGCGAAGCCCTCACGCGCCTGCGCGAGGCTCGGGTGCGTCTGCAGGGACAGCGGCGTCTCGGCCGCGAGCACCTTGAAGAGGAAGGGCAGCTCGGCGCCGAAGCGGCGCGTCACCCCCTCGCCCAGCTCGCGCTCCGGCGCGGAGCGGATGAGCTCGAGCAACGTCCGGGAGGCACCATCCCGGCCCACCCGCGAGGGGCCTCCGGGGTGGGCGCCCATCCACAGCTCGGCCTGGGTGGTGGCGGAAGGCGCGGGCTGTCCGAGCAGCTCGGCGAGGGCCGTTCGCGAGCCCCACGCATACGGTTGGATGACGTTGTCGAGCAGGTGCATGACGGCGGGAGGCTAGTTCGCGGCGGCCACGAAGGCCTGGAGCTGGGTCTCGCGCTTGAAGTCCGTGAGGTAGCGCGACGCGGCGTCCTTGGAGGGGAAGCTGCCCATGCGGACCCGGTACCACGTGCCCTTGCCGGGGACCTCGGCGGGGACGATGAAGGGCGCGTAGCCGCGGTCGCGCAGCTTCGCCGCGAAGCGATCGGCCTCCGGACGGCTCTGGAAGGCGGACAGCTGCAGGGTGAAGGCACCGCCGGGGACGGCCTCGGTGGGGCGCTGGGCGGCACGGGCGATGGCATCCTTCATCCCACCGGCGGCCGGAGTGGTCCGGGTCGCCACGGGCGCGGACTCCACCTTGCCGGGCGTGGTGACGGGCTTGGCTTCGGCCACCTTGGGCTCGGCCGGCTTGGGCGCGGGCTTGGGCTCGGCCACCTTGGGCTCGGCCGGCTTGGGCGCGGGCTTGGCTTCGGCCACCTTGGGCTCGGCCGGCTTGGGCGCGGGGGCCTTGGCGGTGGCGGTGGGCGCGTAGTCGTCGTCGGTGGGGCTGGGCGCGGGAGGGTTGTCCTCGGTGGGCTCGGCCACGTCGGCGGGCGGGACCTCCACGGGCTTGGGCTTGGGAGCCGGCGGAGGAATGGCGACCGTGACGGTGCCGGGCTTGGAGGGCGCGGCGTCCGGGCTGCTCTTGCGCGTCAGCTCGTCCTGGAAGGTGAGCGGCGACTCGGCCTCGCGCGCCTGCTGGAGCGCCTGGGCATTGGCATCGAGCGCCGACAGGAGATCCGGGGCGGCGGCGGACTGGGCGTTGCCGGCGAGCTGCTTGCCCACCACGACGCCGAGCACGAACACGGCCCCCATGACGATGATCCCGGCGATCAACAGGCTCACGACCTGCCGGTTGTCGAGCGAGACGTCGAACTTCTCCTTCATCCGATGGGCATCGCGCATGGCGTAGCGGTCCTCGATTGTAGCGGAGCCCCGGCCCGGCCACACGAGTGTCGCGGCCTGTAGCGTCGAGGTGCGGCGGAAGGTACGCCCCACCTACCTGCCGGTCAAATTCAGGGCGAGCCTAGACGATCCACCCACCGCCCAGCATTCGATCCCCCTCGTAGACGACCGCGGCCTGGCCGGGAGTCACGGCGCGCGCGGGGTGTCGAGCCGGATGGACACGAGCCCATGGGGAGACACTTCCACGCGGCCCGCCGCGCCCGGGTGGCGGTGGCGGATGCGAACCATCACGGAGCGCTCCGGCGGGGGCGGCCCATCCACCCAGTGCGGCTGCAAAAGTCCAAAAGTGCCGCGCGCCGACTCGTCCGCGGGGCCCACCACGACGCGGTTGGACTCGGGCTCGATGCGCTGGACGTAGCGCGCCTCCCCTCCCCGAGGTTGAGCCCCCGGCGCTGCCCCACCGTGAAGCGGTGCACCCCCGCGTGCGTGCCGAGCACCTGTCCCGCCGTGTCGACGATCTCCCCCGCGGGCTGGGGCCCGGCCACCTTCTCCACGAAGCCGGCGTAGTCCCCGTCCGGCACGAAGCAGATCTCCATGCTCTCGGGCTTGTGGCTGGTGGGCAGCCCGTGGCGCTCGGCGACGGCGCGCACCTCGGCCTTCGTCATGCCGCCCACGGGAAAGAGGATGTCGGCCAGTTCCGCCTGCCCGAGCGTGAACAGGAAGTAGCTCTGGTCCTTGGCCGCGTCCACGGCGCGGCGCAGCACGTAGCGGCCCCCTCCTGCTCGACGCGCGCGTAGTGCCCGGTGGCGAGCCGGGCGCCCAGGGCACGGGCGCGCTTGAGCAGGAAGTTGAACTTCACGTCGCGGTTGCACGCCACGCAGGGGATGGGCGTGCGGCCCCCGAGGTAGGACTGGACGAAGGGGTTGATGACCCGGTCCTTGAAGAGCTCCTCGGCGTCGGCGACGTAGAACGGGATGCCGAGCTTCTGCGCCACGGCGCGGGCATCGTCGATGTCATCCGGGCTGCAACAGCTCCCGCACTGGGCCTTGCCCTCGTAGGACCACACCCGGAGGGTGATCCCGATGACTTCGTGCCCCTGCTCCTGGAGCAGGGCGGCGGCGGCCGAGGAGTCCACTCCTCCACTCATGGCAACGACGACTCGCATGGTTTCCCTCTACACGTCCGCCCCGCCGCATGCGACCCCCTCGACGCCTCGAAGAGGGCCCCCAGGGTCCTTCCGGTCCCCCCACCCTCCCGGCGGGCTCTTGGAGCCCTGGCGGGCGGGCGAGCGTCCGCAGGGGGAACGTCCGAGGCCAGGCGGGGGCGGCGGAGGCCTTCCCCACGTCAGCGGCCAGCGAGCCGAGCGCTTGTCCTGGTGCTCCCTGCGACCGTGAGGGTTGTCTTATCAAAAGCGTGAGGGCCGGGAACGAGGTCCGACGGAAAGCCTATAACCCATTGCCCGGAGGTATCGCCATACCGGCAGTGCATTTCCTTTTCCGTTGTTTTCTGCAATCCCTACCAAGCTATCGCGCCTGGCGCGGTATCCATGCAAGGGAGCACCCAATGGGACTCGAGAGAGCCTTGTCACCGTGGAAGTGTTTCATCCGTGCCATTCAGTTGTCAGGTCTGGCGTTGTTGGGTGCTGGATGGAGCACGCCGCCGCGGCCGCTTTCCACGAACGTGTCGCACCAGGTGTTGACCGAGCAGTCCCGGCAGATGAGCGCGCTGTATGATGTCAGATCGCGCGCGGGTGGCGACCGGCTCAGCATCGAACTCGACCTGTCGGATGACGCGCAATACGGCTTCGTGCTCAATCGGCTCCATGCGGCGGGCAAGAATGAGCGGAACTCGCCCGAGCTCTTCAACAAGCTGGCCAGATTGAGGCGGCGTGCCCTCTCCCCCGGGAACAGGCAACCCGCGGCCGCGGCGCTGGCCGAGCAGCCGATCTGGTGCGACCACTACCTGATCGTGAAGCCTCCGGTGCCCCTCGATGACGGCAAGTCCATGCGCTATGAACCGTATGTCCACGTGAGCTGCCAGGGAGGGGCCACCTACGTCTACGCGGACATCGTCGCCTATGAAACCAATCAGACGGAGACCCAGAGCAGGGTGGTCGCGTCCAACGCGGGCGAGGAGTACGGCGGTGGAACCAACTTCATCGATGTGGGCACCGCGGCCACGGTGAACGTGGCGGATGGACGCCTGCTCCGGCTGGAGTCCATCGCCCTGGCCGTCGATGACGTGACGGGCCGGGACGTCTCCACCTACACCGTGGCCCGTACGTCCGTCGCCCTGCGAGAAGAGGGAGGCTTCACTCTCCTCCATCCGCGCGAGAACGTCCCGAACAGCACGGCCGACATCGTCCTGTGTCAGCTCCGTGGCGGCGCGGACTGCGACTACGCGGTGGCCGGCTACTCCAATGGCGTGTTGATGGCCTATCCCCCAACGCCGACCGGAGTCGCGGCGTCGAGGTCCGACGCCCCGGGCGTGCTCAGCCCCGCCGATTACTGGGAGTTCTCCGCGCCTTTCAACAACCGGCGGCTCTACATCCCGATCCGCACGGAGATCAAGGCAGGGGTTCGCAACTACTTGCAATGCAAGGTGCACAGCTACTCCTACGGCCGGATCAGGCTCCACACCGACACGGGCGTGGTCTGCTCCAACACGGTGGACTTCAAGGCCCTGCTTCCCGTGGGCAACTACGCGGCGACGTTCAACCATCTCGCCGATACCTCGTACAGCATCAACCAGAGCGACCCCGAGAACTGTGGGGTGAACAAGGTCCTCAACAGAGCCACCACCTTCACCATCACCCTCCTGGGAAAGGCCCGATGCACCAGCGCGGAGGGTATCGACTACCTGGAGCCATTCTACAAGTCCCAGGCGATCGACGGGCGCGCGTTGACCACCCAGCGGCTCTTCTTCCGCAATAGCTGCATGGCCGAGGGCACCCGAATCCAGCTCGCCGGGGGCCACGAGGTCCCCGTGGAGCAGGTGAAGCTCGGAGACAAGATCCTCGCCGGAGCCGGCCGTGCGGCGTTGACGGTGACCGACGTGGCACGCGGCAATGAGATGACTCCCTTCGTGCACCTGCGCGACAGCCTCGGCCACCAGGTGACACTCACCGAGATGCACCCGGTCATCACCGCGAGTGGCCAGGTGGTGGCGGCGAGGGATTTGAAGGTGCGGGATCAGGTCCGCACGGACAAGGGCGTGGCCTCGCTCACCGCGGTGAAGCGCGTGCCAGTGAATGGCAAGCGCGTGTTCAACCTGAAGCTGGGGACCGCCGAGGAACTGGCGGGAGTGGACGCGCTCGGCCGGACGATGTTCGCGGGTGGCTTCCTCGTGGGGGATCTCTCCATGCAGGAGGAACTGGAGCGTCCCGCGGACGAGCCGGTGGACGTGCTGGCCCGCCTGCCCAAGGCCTGGCACCAGGACTACCTGAACGCGCGGAGGCGCTCAGCCGAATGAGTCACAATGGGGGGACTCCAGGAGCGGATGAAAGCGCAAGTGGCCGACGAAACGAGGCGGCCGGCCGAGCCCTCCTCGGCAGGTGAAGAGCGGAATGCTGTCGTGCCTCTCTTTGTGGAACCTGCCGAGGAGCCGCGGGGCCCGGCTCCTCCACTCCCCTTCTTGGACAACGAATTTCCGCAGGCTTGTGTTCGGGCTGTCCCCAGGGCGTCGCCTCCTCACCCGTTTGCGCATGCCCCGCTTCACTCCTCGCTTCTCCTCGCTTCTCCCCTTCCCCCTCCTCTCTCCCATCCCGATCTTCCCCTCGGACAAGCCCTCATCAGTTGACCCCTTAGTGGTTTGTCTTGTCCTGGGCAACTAGATCAGAAGTGCCGCCAATTTCGGCGGCATCATGGGGAGGACAGGATCATGATCGAGACGAACCCGAAGAGGCTCAGCCTGAACAGAGAGACCATCCGGAACCTCTCGGATGAGAACCTGGATCAGGTCGCTGGTGGCAATGACAGGGACCGCGACAGGGACCGCGACAGGGACCGCGACAGGTACTCCTACCGTGGCCACCGCGGCTGCCACCGCTACTCGCGGCACTACCACAGGTGTCGTGACTAGCGGTTGAACCATCGCCTGCCGGTGCCGTATCCGCCCGCGTGTAGAGGCGCGGTGCGGCTCACCGCCGGCAGTGCGGTGTACCCGAACTCCATTCCTGGCGTTTGGGAATTCTTCCGCGCGAGGGAGGCCCTGGCCGTGGGGGTGTTCAACCCAGCTGGGCCGCCACCAGCGCGGCATAGATTCCTCCGCGGGCGAGCAATTGCTGGTGCGTCCCCGCCTCCACCAGGGCGCCATCCTCCAGGGTGAGGATCAGATCCGCGCCAGTGATGGTGCTCAACCGATGGGCAATCACGATGCGTGTGCACTCGAGGGTTGCCAGGGCCTGGTGGACCTTGCTTTCGGTAATGGCATCCAAAGCGCTGGTGGCCTCGTCCAGCAGCAGAATGGCGGGCTTGCGGACGAGCGCCCGGGCGAGCGCGAGCCGCTGCCGCTGCCCGCCGGAGAGCGAGGTCCCGCGATCCAGCAGCAGGCTTTCGTAGCCCATGGGCATGGCGAGCACCTCCTCGTGGATTTGCGCCAGTCTGGCCGCCTCCACCACGGCTTCCAGGGGAAGGTTGGGGTCCGCCAGGGTGATGTTGGAGCGGATGCTCGCGCTGAACAGGGCCGGGTTCTGCAGGACGATTCCCAACTGCTGGCGGACCGAGCGCAGGTCCAGCTCCGACAGGTCCATCCCGTCGTACAGGATGCGTCCCGCGCTGGGTTGGTACATGCCCAGCAGCAGGTTGGCGAGGGTGGACTTGCCCGCCCCCGAGCGGCCCACGATGGCCACGCGCTGCCCGGGTTGGATTTCCACCGATACGTCTTGTACCACCAGGGGCGCGTGGGGGCCGTAGCTGAACGAGACCTTCTCCAGGGAGATGTGTCCCGTGAGCTTGTGCGCCCGGCGTGCCTTGCCCGCCGGTTGCTCGGGAGGTGCATCCATCACGTCATGGATTCGCTCGAGATAGCTGCCCAGGAGCTGCAACTGCATCATCGTGGAGACCATGTTCCCGAGCGGCCCGAGGAAGCCCACCGCCACCGCGTTGAGCGCCAGCATGCTGCCCAGGCTGAGCACTCCTCGGAGCACCTGCCGGGCACCGAAGCACAGGGTGACGAGGGGCGCTCCCAGCTGCAGGGTGCTCAGCAGCGACTCGACCAGGGCCTCGAGCCGTCCACGCAGGAGCGAGATGTTGAGCACATCCACGAACATCCCCGACCAACGATCCACCGCCCGGTGCTCGCCACCCATCGCCTTCAAGGTCTCCATGCCGGTGAGGAACTCCACCTCGTAGGCCTCGGTCTTCGCCGACGCCTCCAGGCTGCGGGCCATCAACTCCGACTGCCGCCGCCAGCTCCAGGCGAACACGCCCACCTGGAGCGCCGAGAGTCCCAGCACCAGCATCGCCAGGGGCAGGTTCATGATGAACAACACCCCCAGGGACAGGAGCACCATGGAGCCATCCAGCAGGCCCGAGAGCACCCCCGAGGTCAGCATCTCGCGGATGGTGGTATTGCTGCCGAGGCGATTCATGAGATCGCCCACCGCCCTGCGCTGGAAGAACACGTACGGCAGCTCCACCAGGTGCTCCACGAAGCCCAGCGTCATGCGCGCATCCAGCTCCGTGCGCAGGTGCAGCAACAGATAGGAGCGCACCATCGACGCCAGGAACTGGAAGAAGATCAGCGAGCCCATCGCCACGCTCAGCACCACCAGCAGGTGGTAGTCGCCGCGGGGCACCACCCTGTCCGTGATGGCCCCGGTGAGCACCGGCAGCCCCAGGGCGAAGAGCTGCACCAGCAGGGAGATGAGCAGGATGCGGGGCAGCATCCCCGATTGAATCAGCAGCTGCTCCAGGTAACGCCGGAGCGGGAGCTTCTGGCCCTTCTCCTTCACGAAGGTGTCGCCCGGCTCCAGCAGCAGGGCCACGCCGGTGAACGACCGGCGGAACTGGTCGAGCGGCACCCGCCGCCGGCCCATCCCTGGATCCACCACGTCGACCCAGCCCTTGCCCAGGCGCTCGAAGACCACGAAGTGGCGGAATTCCCAGTGGAGGATGGAGCCCGCCGGGAGGTAGTCGAGATCCTCCACCTCCAGGGAGATCCCGCGGCCACGCAGCCCATACCAGCGGGCGGTCTCGAGGAGGGTCAGCGCGGTCGCACCGTCCCGGTCCACGCCGAGCACCTGGCGGATGTCGTCCAGACGTACCTCCTTGCCATGGTACGAGAGCACCATGCCCAGACAGGCCGCGCCACAATCACTGGCATCCATCTGCTGGATGTGGGGAATCCGCCTGCGGCGTGCGGGCAGACCCAGCCGGCGCAACTCCGGGAATCGTTCCAGCAGGGAATGGAGTGGGCTGATCATGGTGTGCTAGTGGAACAGGGTCTTCAAACCGGGGATGATGGTCAGGATGATGCGCTCCGACTTCACCCGCGCATCGACCGTGCCCTGCATTCCGTCGAAGTACGCGAGCTGCTTGCCATCCGCCTCGAAGAACCGGGAGGGGGCGTGGGCTCTCACCAGCACCACGGCCCCGTTGACCGTCAGACTGTCCGCCAGTTCCGGGCCCAGGTACCGGCGTACCTCTTCCGGCCCCACCAGCCCATCCCCGACCTGGTCGATGAGCAACTCCTGGTATTGGTATTGGAACCCCTCCAATTCCAGGCGCATCTTTCCTCCCTTGGCGAGCAACGGGCGGGAGCCGCCGGGAAGCATCGCGATGACTTCAATGGGCGAGTCCTCCTGCACCAGCGCGACCACCACCTCCCCCTCGGAGAGGTGTTGGCCGCGCCGGATCCGCACGTCGCTCACCACTCCCGCCTGGGGCGCCCGCACCAGCCGCTGCTCGAGCTGGAACTTCGCCAGTTCCATCTCCGCGCGCAGCGAGGTCAAGGACTGGTCCGCCGCCTCGTTCGTGAGGTCTCTCATCCGTTGCAGCAGGAGCAGTTCGAACTCGTGCTCGTAGCGCTCCAGGCTGGCCTGCTCCGGCCCGGCGAAGAAGCGCGCCAGGATCTGCCCTTCCTTCACACGCTGTCCTGGCTGCACCTCCACCGAAGTGACCTGCCCCGCCGAGAGTGCCGTCACCTCCAGCCGTCCCTGCATCCGCACCACCGCCGGACCGCTCGCATATTGGGTGACCCATCCAAATATTCCGAACGCGACATAGAAGCCGACCACCGCCAGCAGGAGCCAGAAGGCCCAACGTGTCCACGAGGAGAGAGCCGCAGGACGGTCCCCTGCCCCTGGGCTCCCGCCTGATAGTCGAGCGCCTCTTTCCGGAATATCTGATCGTGCTCTGCCATCTGGGGATGTCCACCCCGAAGATGGATAGGGAATGCAGGCATGGACAGCCTATGCGGGGAGGTTTCGCCCTCGTCCCGGAGTGCATCCACGTGTCGGGAGGGAAACCATGTGCATTCCCGGGCGCTGGGGGTGTTGCGAAGTTGATCAACACCAACCCTGTCGCCGCATCGCCCGCGTGGGGAAAAGGTTGTATTGGATTGGAGGCCGGAGCAGATGACGTCGTCTGGCGGCGCGGAGGTGGGCTTTCATGACGGGATGGACGACGCTGCTCGAGGGCGCTCTGCGGGAGCGTGCGCTGCGGACCGTGGAGGAGATCGCGGGGGCGCTCCGGGAGCGTCAGGGGGTGGAGGGGCCAACGCTCTCGGGAGGTCTGGCGGGACTGGCCTTTCTGTTCGCCGAGCTGGACCGGGCGCAACCCCAGCAGGGCCACCGGGCCTGCGCGGAGCAATTCCTCCTGGAGGCCGCGTCGGCGCTCGAGGAGCTACCGCTCCCGCCCTGGCTGTACGCCGGATTCTCGGGGATCGCCTGGTCCATCTCGAGACTCGGGGCGATGGGAATCATCTCGGTCGAGGGCCTCGAGGAGATCGATGAGGTGCTGCTGGGTCTGGTCTCCCAGCATCCGTGGAACGCGGACTACGATCTGATCTCCGGGCTGGTTGGCCTGGGCGTCTATGCACTCGAGCGGATGCCCCGTCCGGTGGCGGTCCGGTGTCTCGAGGAGATCGTGGCCCGCCTGGCGGAGCGCTCCACTCCCGCCGGGCCGGGGCTGTCATGGTGGACTCCGGTACGGCATCTGCCGAAGGAGCAGGCGGCCCTGTATCGCGAGGGACACTTCAACCTCGGCGTCGCGCACGGGGTGCCCGCGGTGGTGGCCCTGCTGGGGCTGATCGCCCGGGCGGGAGTCTCCGAGCGGAAGGCGCGCGAGCTCGCCATGGGAGGAGCACGCTGGCTCCTGGCGAACGTGTTGCCCGACAGCCCGGGGGCTCGCTTCCCCTGGTGTGTCGCGCCGGGCACTCCCGTCGAGCCAGCTCGCTCCGCCTCGGTGTTACGGAGACCCTGGCGCCGTCGTCTGCCTGCGGGTTGCCGCCCGAGCGCTGTCGGACGGAGAGCTCGAGCGGGTGGCGCTGGAGCTCGCTCGCGAGGCCGCGCGGCGTCCGATGGCACAGGCAGGGGTGCGGGATGCGGCCATCTGCCATGGCTCCGCTGGCCTCGGGCATCTCTACAACCGGCTCTACCAATCCTCCCGGGAGCCCGTGTTCAAGGAGGCGGCTACCGCGTGGTTCGCCCAGACGCTGGAGATGCGGCGTCCCGGGGAGGGCCTGGCGGGCTATCTCTCCTGGTATCCGAAGACCGATGAGGATGAGGAGGAGGAGGAGGAACTGGGCAGGGGGATGGATGGGAGCCTGCTCGAAGGCGCCGCCGGTACCGCGCTGACCCTGCTGGCGGCATGTCACCCCTTCCCTCCCACCTGGGACGGCATGCTCCTGGCCGCCATCCCCGATTGAGCTCGCACGCCCATGAACCACTCCCATTCCGAGGAGAAGTCCCAGGCGTTCGCGTTCTCCCCAGCGGGGTTCTTCGCGCTGCGCACGCCCCTGTTGCCCTTCGAGGAGCTGATCCGGTGGGGGGAGGGGCTGGAATCCCCGCGTGTCCAGCCGGGCTCTCCGGGGCTCGAGCCGGCGCTGCGTCGGGACCAGTCCATCCTCCGGGCGCGCCTGGGCGAATGGCTGCGGCGGCCGGAGGTGCGGGAAGCCCTCTTCGTGGCCTCGCCGAGCCTCCATGAGTGTCTGGGCCTCTGGGAGCGAGAACCAGAGAGCGAGCGCGGAGTGAAGGTCGAGCACAGCGTGGTCCGCTACATGCTCCGCATGGCGGGGCGGCCCACTCCCTTCGGACTGTTCGCGGGTTGCTCCGTCGGCGAGCTGGGTGAGCGGACGCGACTGCGGCTCGGCCCTCGTGCCCACTACCAGCGCCACACCCGCCTGGACATGGACTACGCCTGCCTCCTCGCGGAGGCCCTGTCTCGCGATCCCGAGTTGCGTGGGTCCATCCTCTATCGGCCCAACACCAGCCTGTACCGCGCGTGTGGCCGGTTGCGCTACGCCGAGGGACGGATGATCGAGAAGTCCCGCTCGTACCACTGGTGGCGGTCGAACCGACCGGGTACCTGGAGGCCACGCTGGGCCGCGCCCGGGAGGGCGCTTCGCCCGAGGTGCTGGCGCGTGCGCTGGTCGAGAGGGAGCCAGGGATCAGCCTCGCCGAGGCGGAGGACTTCGTCGAGGAGCTGATCGACAGCCAGCTCCTGGTGCCCGAGCTCGCCCCCGGTGACCGGACCGGAGGCGCTCCCCGAGCTGATCTCCCAACTCCAACGGCTCTCCGGCGGAGCGCACTTCGCCGATGCGCTGCTCCCGGTCCAGTCCGCCCTCGAGCAACTGGATGACGGTGGGCTCGGCGCGCCGAGCGAGCGCTA
Source organism: Cystobacter fuscus (assembly GCA_049060065.1). Taxonomy (GTDB): domain Bacteria; phylum Myxococcota; class Myxococcia; order Myxococcales; family Myxococcaceae; genus Cystobacter; species Cystobacter fuscus_B. Next base: position 3,433,102 of record JBMEQP010000002.1, on the reverse strand, counting down.
CCTGGAGGTGGCCCGAATGCTCTCGGAGCTGCCCGCGCCCGTCGAGCTGCCGCGGCTGTTCCAGGTGGACATGGTCAAGCCCGCCCCCGAGGCCGTGCTGGGGCGGGAGGTGGTGCGCGAGCTGGAGCGCGGCGTCCAGTTGTTGCACCGGCTCGCCCCCGCCTCGCCGCGGCAGGAGCTGGAGCGCTTCCGTGAGGCGTTCACCCAGCGGTACGAGGGGCGCGAGGTGCCTCTGTTGGAGGCACTGGATTCCGAGGCGGGCATCGGTTTCAACCCCTCCCACGTCCCGAGCGCCGAGGTGGCACCGCTGCTGGCCGGGCTACTCCTGGGCGGGGCGGCAGGCGAGGCCGCGGGCGCCAGTTTCGGCGAGCGCGAGGCCGTCCTCCTGCGCAAGTGGGAGGAGAACCTGTGCACGGGGCGCCAGGTTCTCGAGCTGGATGACGCGTTCGTCGAGCGCCCGGCGAACAAGCAGCGCCAGCCCCTGCCGGACTCCTTCGCGGTGTTGGCGGCCGTGGCGGCGGAGTCCGAGGCGGCGCTCGCCCAGGGGCGCTTCCAGCTCCATCTCCAGGACGTCACCGCCTCGGGTGCCAACCTCCTGGGCCGCTTCTGCCACGGGGATTCCCTGCTCCGCCGCGAGGTGGAGGCGTTGCTGCGCGCCGAGGAGGCGCTCCGGCGGGACGCGGTGTTCGCGGAGATCGTCCATCTGCCCCAGGGCCGGGTCGGCAACATCCTCACCCGCCCGGTCCTGCGTGAGTACGAAATCCCCTACCTGGGGCGGTCCGGTGCTCCGCGCGAACGGCAGCTCGAGGCGTCCGATCTGAGGGTCTCCATCCAGGACTCGCGCATCGTGCTGCGCTCGGCGCGGCTGGGGCGGAGGTCCTTCCCCGGATGACCACCGCGCACGACTTCGAGTTCCAGAACCTCGGGCTCTACCGTTTCCTCTGCGCCCTGCAGCACCAACAGCACCTGCGCGGACTGATGTGGGACTGGGGACCGCTGGCCGGCGCCAGCTTCCTGCCGAGGGTCACCCATGGGCGGTTGGTGCTCAGTCTGGCCAGATGGAAGCTCGGGCGCGACACCCTGGAGGGGCTCGGCAAGGCGGAGGAGCCCACCGCTTCGCCGCCATCCAGACGCTCCGGGCCGAGCGGCGCATGCCCCGCTTCGTCGCGCTGGAGGACGAGGAGAACCTGCTGCCCTTCGATCTGGACAACGTGCTCGCCGTCGAGACGTTGGTCCAGCAGCTCAAGGGCCGGCCCCTGGCGACGCTGGTGGAGATGTTCCCGGCGCCGGACGCGCTGGGCGCCGAGGGCCCCGAGGGCCGCTTCGTCCATGAGCTGGTGGTGCCCTTCGTGCGCTCCCGCCCCGAGGAGCCCGCGCGCCTCCCGGTGGGCCCGGGCCGTCCCGCGCGGGAGCCTCGGCCCTCCAGCCCGGCCCGCGTCTTCCTCCCCGGCTCGGACTGGCTGTTCCTCAAGCTCTACACCGGCGCGGCCACGGCGGACCGCCTCCTCACCGGCCCGGTGGCTTCGCTGGTGAACACCGCGCTCGGCTCGGGGGCGGCGGATGGGTGGTTCTTCATCCGCTATGGCGATCCGGACTGGCATCTGCGGTTACGCTTCCACGGCTCCCCCGCGCGCATGCGGGAGCTGGCCGGCGAGCTGTCCGGCGCGCTCGCGCCGCTCCTCCAGGAGCAACTCCTGTGGAAGGTGCAGCTCGACACCTACGAGCGCGAGGTGGAGCGCTACGGCGGACCGGAGGCCATGCTCCTCGCCGAGCAACTCTTCCAGGTGGACAGCGAGGCGGTGCTGGAGCTGCTGGAACTGCTCCCGGGAGACGCGGGGGCGGACGCGCGCTGGCGGCTGTTGTTGTGCGGGATGGATCTGCTGCTCTCGGACCTGGGGCTCGGGATGGAGGCCCGGCTCGCGGTCGTCAGCGCCTTGCGCGAGGACTTCGGCCGGGAGTTCCAGGTCGATCACGCCGTCGAGCGGCGGCTGAATGAGCGCTTTCGCGAGGAGCGCCGGAGCCTGGAGGAACTGCTGGGTTCCAGGAGGGCGGGCACCGCCGTTCTGGCCAAGGGGCTGGAGGTGCTCCAGCGGCGCTCCGACAAGCTGGCGCCCATCGCCGCGAGGTTGAAGGGGCTGGAGGCGGCGGGGAAGCTGAGCCTCCCCATCGCCGAGCTGGCCGAGAGTTTCCTGCACATGCATGCCAACCGCATGGCCCGGTCGGCGGCGCGCGCGCAGGAGCTGGTCCTCTACGCGTTGCTCACTCGCCACTATTCTTCCCTGGCTGCCCGCCATCGGAAGGCGGCGCCGGGGGACTGAGCCCGGCCGCCAGGGACACGCGAGCCACCATGCCCGCCCGGACGGCCTCGTCGGACGAGTGCAGGATGGCCAGCGCGAAGATCATCCGGGAGGACGTGTCCACCTCGGGGGAGACGCTCTCGAGCTTCCCGGGGAACTCCTTGCCCAGGGCGGGGAGGAAGATGCGGACCGGGAGGCCGACGGTGGCCCTCGCGCTGTACTGCTCCGGAATCGCGAAGCGTACCCGGAAGCCGCCCGCCTGGAGGAGCCGCAGGATGGGCGCTCCGGCCTGGACCCTGGTGCCAGGGTCCAGGTAGCGAATCGCCACCACGCAGTCGAAGGGCGCGCGGAAGACCGCCTCATCGATCCGCTGGCGGATCTGCGCGAGCGACGCTTGCCGCTCGCGGATGAGCGCTCGCGCGGAGTCCAGCAGGGAGAGCGCGGTCTTCCGCGCGTTCTCTGCACTGGAGATTTCATCGGCGGAGAGGACGCCCGCGGGGGGCTTCAGGTAGCGCTGGAGCCGTTCGGTGGCCGTGTGCGCCTCCGCCTCGATCCGTTTCCGGTCGGCCTCCGCCTGGTCGAGCTGGGCCTGGGCCATCCGCTCCGCGCTGCGCAACTGCTCCAGCGCCATGTTCCCCATGAGCGTTCCCGCCTGGATGTGCTCCCCCGGCTGGACGTCGAGGCGTGCCAGTTGGCCCTCGAACGGAGAGATGATCTCCACCTTTTCGTTGCCGAGCACTACACCCAGGAAGCGCTCGTCCTGGGCGGAACCCGCGGCAGCGGGCTCGGCGCTGGGGGCCGGTTTCTCCGGGGGGGTGGCTACGCGCTGTTGTTCCACCGGCCGGAGCACCCGGCCAGTACCGAGAAACCAAGCACCGCGGCCATGGTGCGCATGGCGGTGAGGTTCTGCCTCCGCACCCGGGGAAGTCAACCGCCGCTCCCTCCGTGGGGACGGCACCCGTCGTGCCCTGGACGGATGAAGGCCCGGGCTGCTCAGCCCGTGACGGAAAAGGGCGTTGGTGCCCACCTGTCAGGCACCACGCGCCTGGCGCCACCCGAGCAGCAGCTCCCGAAGAGCCTCCGGCGTGTTGCGCGAGGGCTCGTCGAGCACCTGCTCCATGAGGAAGCGCGTCGCCTCCCCCACCATCGGCGAGGGCCCCACCCCCAGGGCGGACATGATGGCCCCGCCGTTGAGCGCGAGCTCCTTGGGGCTCAGCGGCGGCTTGGTCGCGGCCAGGGCGCGCAGGCGCTCCAGGAGGGCCTCGAACTCCGCCATCCGGGCGGGCTCGCGCACCTGGAGCCGGGCCCGGGCCACGGCACACAACCCCTCGAGCTGGGCGAGCCCTGCCTTGGCGAGCAGGCGGCGGAGCACGGGATCCGGTGCTCCCACGAGGTGCTCGACGCCCGCGTGCGTCACCAGCAGGCGGATGTGCTCGATGCATTTGGTGGGGAACTTGAGCCGGACGCCAATCTCCTCGGCGCGCGGAGGCTCGACGAGGTCCGCGAGCAGGGCGGCCATCCGGAGCTCCACCTCGGCGGGGGCGGCGACCGCGGCGCACCGGGCCCGGTGGGCGGCCTCGGGCTCCGCCTGTGCCAGTTCGGGCAGGAAGACGCCCAGCAGGCCCGTGTCGGCGAGCAGCTCCAGCCCGAACTCCGCGCGCCGCGACAGCAGCAGCTTGACGAACTCTTCCCTCACCCGCTCGATGGCCACCTTCCGGAAGACCGGAAGCGAGGGCGGGATGGCGGCCTGGGTGGCGGGATCGAGCGTGAAGTCGAGCACCGCGGCGAAGCGCACGGCGCGCAGGGGACGCAGCCCATCCTCGGAGAAGCGCTCGAGCGCCGAGCCCACGCAGCGGATGAGCCGCCGGCCCAGGTCCTCCTGTCCCCCGAAGGGATCGACGAAATGCCCTCCGGCGGGGTCCCACGCCATGGCGTTGATGGTGAAGTCGCGGCGGGCCGGTCCTTGGCGATGTCGCGCTCGAAGGTGACGGTGTTGGGGCGGCGGCCGTCGTGGTAGTCGCCCTCGCTGCGGAAGGTGGTGACCTCGACGTGCACGCCGCCCATGAGCACGGTGACGGTGCCGTGCTGGATGCCAGTGGGAATGACCTTGGGGAAGGCACGTTGGACCTCCTCGGGCCACGCGCTGCTGGCGACGTCGAAGTCCTTGGGCGCGACCCCCGGAGCGTGTCCCGGACACACCCGCCGACGAGGTAGGCGGCATGGCCCTCTTCCCGCAGCCGCTCGATGACCTTGCGGATGGGCGGGGGAACCGGGGCGTCGACCAGGAGGGCGGGCATCGTCATGAGGCGGGCTCGGCGAGCGGAGAAGCCCGGGACCGTGACATGTCCCCTTCCACGCGGGCAAGCACTGGTATACCCCGGGCTCCCGGAGCCATCCGGGAAATGACGCTGGAGAAGGAGCACAAGCCGTGAAGGGACGTGTGTTGATCATCGCGGGATCGGACTCCGGGGCGGAGCCGGCATCCAGGCGGACGTGAAGACGGTGACGGCCCTCGAGGGGTACGCGGCCACGGCCATCGCCGCGCTCACCGCCCAGGACACACGCACCGTGCGGGCCATCCACGACGTCCCCGTGCCCTTCATCCGGTTGCAGATCCAGATGGTGCTCGAGGACATCGGGGCGGATGCGCTCAAGACGGGCATGTTGAGCAAGCCCGAGGTCATCGCCGCCGTGCGCGAGGAGCTCGACCGCCACGCGCCCGACGTCCCCCTCGTCGTGGACCCCGTCATGGTCGCCAAGGGAGGCGCCCGGCTGCTCGACAACGGAGCCGAGCGGGCCCTCATCGAGCTGCTGCTGCCACGCGCCGCCGTCATCACTCCCAACGCCTCCGAGGCCGAGGCGCTCACGGGCCTGCCCGTCACGACCTTCGAGGAGCAGGACCGCGCCGCCGAGCGCCTGCTGAAGATGGGCGCCCGGGCCGTGTTGCTCAAGGGCGGCCACGTGCCGGGAGACGTGGTGCGCGACGTGCTGCTCAGTCCGGCGGGACGCCATGAGTACCGGGGCGAGCGCCTCCCCGACTCCTCCACGCACGGCACGGGTTGCACCCTGGCGTCGGCCATCGCCACGGGGCTCGCCCAGAAGATGGAGCTGCACCAGGCCGTCGAGCGCGCCCATGCCTACGTGCGCACCGCCATCCGCACCGCGCCCGGCTTCGGTCACGGCAATGGACCCCTCAACCATACCCACACCGTGAAGTCCTACCCCTGACGGGCCTCTCGGCCGAGCAGCTCCCCGGCCAGCGCGAGCAATTGCTCGCGCAACCACCGGCCCCTCGGATCCAGGTCCGTCTGCCGGTGCCAGTAGAGGTGGAGCTCGATGGGGGGGAGCGCGAGCGGCACCGGCAGCAGATGGTTGCCCATGGGCACGCCAATGGCCTGTGCCTGGCGCCGTGGCAGGGTGAGCAACAGGTCCGACTCCGAGACGATGCGGCACGCCGCCTCGTAGTTCTGGCAACGCACGGCGATCTGCCGCTGGTGGCCCAGGCGGTTGATCACCAGATCCTCCATGGCCAGCCCCGTGCGCCGGGACGACACCGTGACATGCCGCGCGGCCAGGTACGCCGCCACGTCCAGCTTCTTGCGCCGCCGCCCGCTCACCACGCAGAAGCTGTCGCGCATCAGCGCCGTGTGCAGCAGTCCGGCGCCCGTCAGTTGCGCCACGTCGATCGCCGGGTCCAACCACCCCGACGCCAGATCCCTCTCCAGCTTGGAGCGCTCCACCCGCACGCTGGAGACCAGGACCTTCGGGGCGCTCGCGCGCAGGCGCTCCACCAGACGCGGCAGCAGTGCGGGCTCCAGCTCGTCGTTCATCGCGAGCGTCACCTCGGACACGTCCCGTTCGGGCTCGAAGCCCCGGGTGCGGTGCACCGCCTGTTGGAGCAGCGCGAGCGCCTCGCGGATCTCCGGGGCGAGCCGTTCGGCGAGCGGCGTGGGGGTGACGCCCCTTCCCTCCCGCACGAAGAGCGGCTCGCCGAGCTGTTCGCGCAGCCGCGCCAGCGCATGGCTCACGGCCGACTGGCTCAGGAAGAGCACCTCCGCGGCCCGCGTGAGGCTGCGCTCCTGGAGCACGACGTCGAAGACCCGGAAGAGGTTGAGATCCAGCCCCGTCAGACGGGACGATTCATGAGCCCGGTTCATGCGAACACATGACCAGGATTCACTGGATTCATCAACACCCCCTGCTCCAGGATGCCGCGCGCAACGGACACGGGAGGAACGATGAACTTCGAGCCAAGCGCCAGGAGCCAGGAGTACCTCGAGCGCGTGAAGCGCTTCGTGCGCGAGCACATCGAGCCGGCGGAAGCGCGCTACACGGCGCAGCTCCAGGCGGATCAAGTGGGGGGAGACTGGCGGCGCTGGCGCATCGCGCCCCTGATGGAGGAGTGGAAGGCCAAGGCGAAAGCCGAGGGCCTGTGGAACCTCTTCCTGCCCGACGCGAAGCTCGGCGCGGGCCTGAGCACCCTGGAGTACGCGCCCATCGCCCAGGAGATGGGCCGCAGCCTCATCGCCCCCGAGGTCTTCAACTGCAACGCCCCGGACACCGGCAACATGGAGGTGCTCTGGCGCTATGGCTCCGAGGAGCAGAAGAAGCAGTGGCTGGAGCCGCTGCTCGCCGGGGAGATCCGCTCGGTGTTCTGCATGACGGAGCCGGACGTGGCCTCCTCGGACGCCACCAACATGCAGGCCACGGCGGTGCTGGACGGCGACCACGTGGTGCTCAACGGCCGCAAGTGGTGGTCGAGCGGCCTGGGCAACCCCAAGGCGAAGGTCGCCATCTTCATGGCGCGCACCCCCGCGCCGGAGCAGGATCGGCACCATCAGCACTCCATGGTGCTCGTGCCGCTGGATTCGCCCGGGGTCACCGTCGAGCGCATGCTCCCGGTGTTCGGTGAGTACGACATCTCGCACGGCGGCCACGGCGAGGTGCGCTTCGAGAACGTGCGCCTGCCCGCCTCCAACGTCATCAGTGGCCTGGGCAAGGGCTTCGAGATCGCCCAGGGCCGCCTGGGTCCCGGCCGCATCCACCACTGCATGCGCTGCCTCGGCGCCGCCGAGCGCACGCTCGAGTTGATGATCGACCGCGGCATGAAGCGCACCGCCTTCGGCAAGCCCCTGCTCAACCTGGGCGGCAACCGCGAGCGCGTGGCCGAGGCCCGCATCGCCATCGATCAGGCCCGGCTGCTCACGCTCTACGCGGCGTGGAAGATGGACGAGGTGGGCGCGCTCGGGGCCATGTCGGAGATCGCCGCCATCAAGGTCGTCGCGCCCAACGTCCTGCAGAAGGTGGTGGACGACGCCATCCAGATCTTCGGTGGCGCGGGCGTGTCGAACGACACCCCGCTCGCGGGCTTCTTCGCCCAGGCGCGCACCCTGCGCCGGCGGATGGTCCGGACGAAGTGCACAAGGGCGTCATCGCCCGCATCGAGCTCGCCAAGCGCGGCTTCTCCCGGAGTGACCGGTCATGACCTCACAGCGGATCTTCATCACGGGTGGTGCCAGTGGGTTGGGCAAGGCCATCGCGCTGCGCTACGCACGGGCGGGCTGGCGCGTGGCCATCGGCGACGTGCACGAGGCGCGCGGCAAGGAGACGCTCGCGGAGCTCAAGGCGCTGGGCACCCAGGCCCTGTCCGTGCACTGTGACGTGACGCGCGAGGGGGACCTGCGCGCGGCGGCCGAGCGGCTCAACGAGGAATGGGGCGGCGTGGACGTCGTGGTCAACAACGCGGGCGTCGCCCAGGCGGGCGGCATCGACGAGGTGTCGATGGCGGACTGGCAGTGGGTGGTGGACATCAACCTGATGGGCGTCGTGCGCGGCTGCCATGTGTTCACGCCCCTGTTCAAGCGCCAGGGCCACGGCCACTTCGTCAACGTCGCCTCCATGGCGGGGTTGCTCGACATGCCGATGATGGGCGCCTACAACGCCACCAAGGCCGCCGTCGTCTCCCTCTCCGAGACGCTGCAGAACGAGCTCGCCGACTCGAAGATCGGCGTGACGCTCGTCTGCCCGTCCTTCTTCAAGACCAACCTGGCCGACTCCCTGCGCGCCAGCAATCCCGCCATGCGCGCCGTGATGGGCAAGCTGCTCAACCGCTCGAAGATCACCGCGGAGGACATCGCGGAGCAGATCTTCCAGGCGGTGAAGACGCGCGAGTTCTACGTCCTGCCCCACGCCGAGGGCCGGCAGGCCTGGCTGGCCAAGCGGCTGCTGCCCCGCCGGATCTACTCCGAGCTGATCAGGAACCAGGCGCGCCGGATGAGCGGCTTCGGCACCGCGAAGGCCTGAGGAACCCATGTCCGCGACCCCAACCACTGATCAAGCCGGAGCCGTGCGCAAGGGCGAGGAGCTCGACGTCGCGGCCGTGGACGCCTGGCTCAAGCGCCAGGAGCCCTCGCTGGAGGGCACGCCCGAGGTGACGCAGTACTCGGGGGGCGCCTCCAACTGGACCTACCGGCTGAAGTACCCCCAGCGCGATCTCATCCTGCGCCGGCCCCCGGCGGGCACCAAGGCGAAGTCCGCGCACGACATGGCGCGCGAGTTCAACGTGCAGAAGGCGCTCAAGCCCGTCTACCCCGCCGTGCCCACCATGGTGGGGCTGTGCCAGGACGCGGCGGTGCTCGGCACGGACTTCTACGTCATGGAGCGCATCCCGGGCCTCATTCCGCGCTCGCGCCTGCCCGCGGGCATGACGCTGGACACCGCCCAGACGCGCCGCCTGTGCCTCAACGTCATCGACAAGCTGATCGAGCTGCACCGGGTGGATCCCCAGGCCGCGGGGCTCACGTCGCTCGGCAAGGGGCCCGGCTATCCCCGGCGGCAGATCGAGGGCTGGTCCGAGCGCTACGAGAAGGCCCGCACGTGGAACGTGCCGAGCTACCGCCGCGTGCGCGACTGGCTCAAGGCGAACACCCCCGAGGACATCGCCACGTGCGTCATCCACAATGACTGGCGCTTCGACAACGTGGTGCTCGACCCCGAGCGGCCCACCGAGGTCATCGGCGTGCTCGACTGGGAGATGGCCACCCTGGGCGACCCTTTGATGGATCTGGGCAACACCCTCGCCTACTGGGTGCACCCCGACGATCACATCATCCTGCGCAGCACCCGCCGCCAGCCCACCCACCTGCCCGGCATGCTCCGGCGCGAGGAGGTGGTCGCCTACTACCTCGAGCGCATGGGCCTCAAGCCCGCCAACTGGACCTTCTACGAGGTCTACGGCCTGTTCCGCCTCGCCGTCATCATCCAGCAGATCTACTACCGCTATCACCACAAGCAGACGCGCAACCCGGCGTTCAAGAACTTCTGGGTGCTCGTCAACTACCTCGACTGGCGCTGCCGCGGGCTCATCAAGCGGGAGGGCCGCTGATGGGCGCGGTGTACCTGGTGCGCCACGGTCAGGCCTCCTTTGGCAAGGCGGACTACGACGCGCTGTCGGAGACCGGCTTCGAGCAGGCGCGCGTACTCGGCGAGACTCTGCGCGCGCGCCTGCCCCGGCCGGACGCGCTCTTCACCGGAAGCCTGCGGCGCCACCGGGAGACCGCCGAGGCGTGCCAGTCCACCTGGGGCGTGGACCTGAAGCTCCAGAGCCTCCCGGGCTTCGACGAGTTCGACCAGGACGAGCTGATCCGCCTGCACACGCCTCGCTACGCGGACCCGGCCACGCTCCGTCAGGAGTTGATGACCACCACGGATCCGCGCCGGGCCTTCCAGGAGCTGTTCACCCAGGCCGTGGCCCGCTGGGTGAGCGGCCAGCACGACGCCGAGTACCAGGAGACCTGGTCCGCCTTCCGCCAGCGCTGCACCCAGGCCCTGGACACCGTCCTGAAGACCCTGGGGCCCTCCGCCACCGGCGTGGTCTTCACCTCGGGGGGACCCATCACCGCGGTGTGTCAGGAACTGCTGCACCTCCCGGACGAGCACGCGTTCCGCATCAACTGGATGCTCACCAACTGCGGCGTCACCAAGCTCATCTACAGCGAGCGCGGCCGCTACCTCTCCACGCTCAACGAGCACGCCCACTTCGAGGGCGCGCGCCGGGCGCTCATCACCTACCGGTAGCGAAGGCCGCTCCAGACCGGGTCGGACAGGACCCCACGTGGCTCGTGCTATAGCCTGCCACCACCTCCATGAGCCCCCCTGCCCTGTCCCTGTTGGATGATCTGCGCGGGGGGCTCAGCGGTCCCCTGCGCTCCACCCCGGAAGAACTCGAGCTGTATGCCCATGACTTCGGGGGCTCGTGCGCCGGGTGCCCCGGGTGGTGGTGCGAGCGCGGTGCGAGGCGGACGTGGTGCACACCCTGCGCGTGGCTCGCGCCCATGGGGTTCGCGTCACCGTGCGCGGCTCCGGCCACAGCACCCGAGGCCAGGTACTGGACGAGGGAGGCATCATCCTCGACAACCGCGCGGAGGGGGCGAGGTGCGCCTGCTCGACGGGGACCGCGTGGAGGTCTCCGCCCGCACGCGATGGGGCCGGTGGAGGAGGCGCTCAACGCCGCGGGCAGGACGCTGCCCGTGCTCACGTCCGTGCCCGGCGCCACCGTGGGCGGAACGCTGTCGGAGGGAGGCCTCGGCGCGCGCTCGCTCCACCAGGGCGCGCAGGTGGACCACGTCGAGCGGCTGCGGCTCGTGCTCGCGGATGGCACCGCCCTCTGGTGTGGCCCCGGGGAGGAGCCGGACCTCTTCCGCCTCGCCCTGGCGGGCTGCGGTCAGGTGGGCGTCCTCGAGCGCGTGGTGCTCGCGACCCTGCCCTCGTGGCCGCTGACCCGCCTGCAGCTCAACCCCCACGGTGGCCTGAGTGAACTGGTGGAGGCCGTGGCGTGGACCGAGACGTGGCGGGAGTCCACCCCCGAGCACTTCCTCGGCCTCTGGAAGGAAGGCCGTTTCTGGTCCGTCTTCGGACGGGACTTCGCCGACGAGGCCAGCGCCACGCGGGCCCCGCTGCCCGAGCCCCTGGCGCGCATGACGCGAGAGCGGGCGGAACTCGACGCCCCCCCTCAACTCCTCACCTGGAGCGACGAGGACGACACGCGCCAGCGCCACCCCTGGCGCCGCCGGGTGTGGTGCGACTACTGCCTGGATCTGGAGGGGCTGCGTGGCTTCGCGCGCTTCCTCGAGGGGCGGCCCGGGTGGATGTCCGGGCTGGAGACCGTCTCCCTGCTGGGGCTGGCCAACCCCCCGGGCCGCACACGCGGGCCCTTCGACATGAGGCCGCCCACCCAACGCGCGGAGCGCCTGTATGTCCTGGGCCTCTACCACGGCGTGGACGTGGGGGACGGGCCCGGACTCCGGGCCGCCGAGGCGCTCCACCAGGCCTGCCTCGAGTGGTGCGTGCGCGCCGGTGGCCGTCCCTCCCCGCGCGGGGGGAGCATCCTCGATGCGTCCTCCCTCCGGGGGCTCTACGCGGAAGACCTCTCCCTCCTGCGGACATGGCGCGCGTCCCGGGATCCTCTGGATTGCTCAATCCCCATGGGCTGCCGGCGGGCCTCGTGCTGGAGTAGGAAGCCCCTCGCCCACCTGTCGCTCGCCGTACACTTCACATGCTCCAGCCGCTCGCGGAGACTGCAACCCGCCCACGGGCCCCACACCTTCACGAGATGTTCTTTTTCTTCTCCAGCAAGCTCGGTTGTGTGGGCTCCGTCCTCGTCTCGATTGCCCTGTCCGCGGTCCTCTACGCGATCTTCCGCGCGATGAGCGCCTCATGACGCCACGTCGAGGGTGACCATGGGAACACCCGACCTGAACCTCCTGCCGCTGTTCGTGGCGGTCGCCGAGACGTGGAGCATGTCCGCGGCGGCCCGGAAGCTGGGGATTCCGAAGTCCTCGGTGAGCCGGGGGTCGCGGCGCTCGAGGCGTCGCTCGGCGTGCAGCTCTTCCACCGCAGCACGCGCAAGGTGGCGCTGACCACGGCGGGCACCGCGTTCTACGAGAAGGTGCGGCCCGTCATCGCCACCCTGCGCGACATCACCGGAGGACTTCCCGAGCAGGAGGCGGAGCCATCCGGAGAGCTGCGCATCACCTCGCCCATGGACATGGGGCTCACCTTCCTCGCCCAACTGGCCGCGGAGTTCTCCGCGCGCTACCCGGGCATCCAGCTCGACATCCGGCCCACCAACCGCACCGTGGACCTGGTGGGCGAGGGCTTCGACGCGGCCCTGCGCGTCGCCATGAAGCTCACCGACTCGACGCTCGTGGCCCGGAGGCTCAGTGGCCTGGAGAGCGCCATCTACGCGGCGCCCACCTACCTCGCGCGGCGAGGCGTCCCCCGCTCCTTCACGGACGTGGCCTCGCACGACTGGGTGGCCTTCAGCCAGTGGAAGCGCTTGCCCTCGCCGCTCGTGTCGCCCCCGAGTCCACGCCTCGTCACCGATGATCTGCTGTTCGTGCACCGGGCGATCCGCGAGGGCCTGGGACTCGGATTGATTCCCACCTTCCTGGCGCGGCAGGACGTGACGGCCGGATTGCTCGTCCGGGTGCTCCCGACGTGGTCCCTCAAGGCGGGAAGCCTCTTCTTCGTCCACCCCCACCGAGCACGTGCCCCGCAAGGTCGCCGCCTTCCGCGACTTCCTCATCGCCTTCATCGAGGCCAACCCGCTGATGGCCAGCAGCGACTGACTCAGGCGAAGTGGATCGCCGACAGCCGCGTGCCCATGAAGGTCCCGTTGTAGGCGACGGTGCCGTGATCCGCGCCCGCCGCCCCGGCGATGACCATCAGGGGCAGCAGGTGCTCCTCGCGAGGGTGGGACTGGCGGCTGGCGGGGGCCTGATCCCAGCGCGCCAACCGGGCATCCCGCTCCTTGGGCTCCAGGGTGGCCGTCTCGCGCAACCACGCGTCGAAGGCTCGGCGATGGGCTGGGTGCGCGGACCGAAGCCCGCGCGCAGGTTGTGGTACGACATGCCGCTGCCGATGATGAACACGCCCTCGTCGCGCAGCGGCGCGAGCGCGCGCCCCATGGCCAGGTGCTCGGCGGGATCCAGCCCGTGCTTGAGCGACAACTGGACCGTGGGAATGTCCGCGTCCGGGTAGGTCAGCTTGAGCGGGACGAAGGTGCCGTGGTCATAGCCCCGTTGGGAGTCGGAGGCCGTCGCGAAGCCCGCCGCCCCGAGCAGCTCCCGCACGCGCTCGGCGAGCTGGGGGTGGCCGGGCGCGGGCCCGGTGATCTCATACGAGGCGGGCGGAAAGCCGTAGTAGTCGTAGAGCATGGGCGGACGGGCGCTGGTCATCACCGTGGGCACCGCCTCCTCCCAGTGCGCGGAGATGACCAGGAGCGCCCGGGGCGCCGTCTTCGGCACGCTCCGCAGCGAGCGCAGGTAGTCCGCCAGGGCGGCGAACCCCGGCTTGTCGTTGAAACCCAGCTCGACGAACGGCCACGGACCCCCGCCGTGTGGAATGAAGACGACGGGCATGCGCTCGCCAGGGAGCCCGCCCGCCGCTCGGCCGAGCCCGCCAGCGCGGCGAGCCCCGCCGCTCCGGCCAGCCCCCCACCAGCGCCGTGCGCCGCGTCACCCCATCCTCGCTCTCGTCACTCATGTGCCTGCCTCCGGTGCTTCGTGTCCGACTGGGAGATCCAATGCAGGGCTCGCGGCCCCCGCGCTAGGTGTCCAGGACGCATCACTGCGTTGCGAATCTGGAACGCTCCAGGGCCGGCCCCGCGCCCGAGCCAATGTCCGCCAGCGAATGGTTTTTCCGGGGGCGAGTATGTCCGCCAACGCGGCCCGTGTGCGGGCACCGGGGGTGGACACATGCGGATTGTGAGGGCCTCGCCCGGCGCGCAATGTCGAGGGTCCCCGCGCTCCCGCGCCCGTACCCGATGAGGACTTCGCCATGAACCGCAGAGAATTCCTGGAGGCCACGCTCGCGCTGATGTTGTCCTCGGAGGCCCTGGCCGCGAACAAGGCCCCGGCGTCGCGCGACGTGCCCCGCCGCAAGCTCGGCCGCACGGGCGAGCAGGTGTCGTGCATTGGCCTCGGGGGCGCGCACATCGGCGGGCAGAAGGAGGAGGCCGAGAGCATCCGCATCATCCGGAGCGCGCTCGACGCGGGGATCAACTTCCTGGACAACTGCTGGGACTACCACGGCGGGCAGAGCGAAGTGCGCATGGGCAAGGCGCTCCAGGAGGGCTACCGGAACAAGGCCTTCCTGATGACGAAGATCGACGGCCGGGACAAGAAGACGGCCGCGGCGCAGATCGACGAGTCACTCAAGCGTCTGCGAACGGATCACCTGGATCTGCTGCAACTGCACGAGGTCATCCACCAGGATGATCCCCAGCGCACGTTCGCGGCCGGAGGCGCCCTCGAGGCCATGGAGGAGGCACGCAAGGCGGGCAAGGCGCGCTTCCTGGGCTTCACCGGGCACAAGTCCCCCGCCATGCACCTGAGCATGCTCGAGGCGGCGAGCCAGCACGGCTTCCGCTTCGACGCCGTGCAGATGCCGCTCAACGTGATGGACGCGCACTTCGACAGCTTCGAGAAGCGCGTGCTTCCCGTGCTCGTGAAGGAGGAGATCGGCGTGCTCGGGATGAAGTCGCTGGGCGGCACCTTCATCCTGGAGAGCAAGACGGTGAGCGCGCCCGAGTGTCTGCGCTACAGCCTGTCCCTGCCGGTGAGCGTGGTCATCACGGGCATGGACTCGATGGCGCGCGTGGAGCAGGCGCTCAAGGTGGCGCGGGGCTTCAAGCCCTACACGGAGAAGGAGATCCAGGCGCTGCTGGCGCGTACCGAGAAGGCCGCCCAGGCCGGCGCCTTCGAGAAGTATAAGGTCAGCACCCACTTCGACGGCACCACGAAGCACCCGGAGTGGATGGGCTGACCTTCGCCGGACCGGAGAACCCCATGAGCGTGGACCCCTACCCCACTCCATCCGTCGTCCGCGCCATGGAGCCGGACCCCTTCATCCTCCCGTTCGAGCGCATCTCCTCGGCGGATCTGCCCCACGTGGGAGGCAAGGGGGCCAACCTGGGCGAGCTGGCCCGCGCCGGGTTCCCCGTGCCTCCCGGCTTCTGTGTCACCACGGCCGCCTTCGATGAGTTCCTCGCCGGCGTCGGGGAGACCCAGGCGCTGTACGCGGCGCTGGAGTCATTGGATGGACGGGAGGTGGAAGCGGCGCGCCGCGTCGCCGAGTCCACCCGTGCCGCGCTCGGCCAGGCGCCCCTGCCCCCGGCCGTGGCCGACGCCGTGCTCGCCGCCTGGCGGACCCTGGGGACCGAGCCTCGTGGGCGGTGCGCTCCAGCGCCACGGCGGAGGATCTGCCGGACGCCAGCTTCGCGGGCCAGCAGGACACCTTCCTCAACATCCGCGGGGCCGAGGCCCTGCTCGACGCGGTCCGGCGCTGCTGGGTGTCGCTGTTCACGGATCGCGCGGTGCTCTACCGGGCCCGGAATGGCTTTGGCCATCGCGGGGTGAAGCTGAGCGTGGTGGTGCAGCGCATGGTGATGCCCGAGGTGTCCGGCATCCTCTTCACCGCGGATCCCCTCACCGGGCGGCGGGGCACCGTGTCCATCGACGCGGGCTTCGGGCTGGGCGAGGCGCTGGTCAGCGGACTCATCAACGCCGACCTATATAAGGTGGACAAGGCGACGGGAGAGCTCCTGAGCGTCCAGGTGGGAGACAAGGCCCTGGCCATCCGCCCCAGGCCCGAGGGCGGAACCCGGGAGGAGCCCCTGCCGGAAACCACTCGCCGCGCCCGGGCCCTGGATGACGAGACCGCGCGGGAGCTGGCCGCGCTGGGCGCGCGCATCGAGGCGCACTACGGCGAGCCGCAGGACATCGAATGGTGCATCGAGGCCGGGCGCATCCACGTGGTGCAGGCCCGCCCCATCACGAGTCTGTACCCGCTGCCCACGCCCGCTCCGGACGATGGCCTTCACATCTACCTCAGCTTCGGCCACTTCCAGATGATGACGGACCCCATGCCACCGCTCGCGCTCCAGGTGTGGCAATTGACGGTTCCGTTCGGCAGGACGTCGTCGGGCACGGAGGACGCGCCCCACGAGACACGGAGCCTCGCCCTCGCGGGCAGCCGGATCTTCGTGGACGCGACGCCCATGCTGCGCCATCCCTTCCTGCGACGGCGGGTTCTGGGTATCGCCCGTCACGTCTACGAGGACCTGGGCCGGGGCATGGAAGCGTTGGCCAGCCAGCCCACCTTCCAGCGCGGCGCGAGCAGCGGCCGGGCCACGATGAGGGGCGTTGGCCGCATCGCCCTTCCCCTGCTCGCCCGGATGCTGCACCGGTTGCTCGTCGCGGATCCCGCCTCACTCCTCTCCCGGGTGGAGACGTTCAGCGAGTCGCTGCTCGCCGAGATGCGGGCCCGGCTCACGGCGGCGGCCCCGGGCGGGGCACGGTTGCGAGAGGCGCGACGTGTGCTCTCGGAGCTCATGGCCCGCGTCCTCGCCCTGCCCCCGAACATCCTCGCGGGCGTGGTGGCCAAGGGGCTGCTGGGCCGGGCAATCCAGCGGGGACTGCTCGGCGGGACCCAGGAGGAGCTCTCCGCGCTGGAGCGGGGCCTGCCCGGCAACGTCACCACCGAGATGGATCTGGCCGTGGGAGATCTGACGGATCTCGTCCGCCCCCATCCGGCCCTGACCGCGGTGCTTCGCGACCGTCCCGCCCGCGAGGCCCTGGACGCGGCACGGGAACTCGAGGGCGGGCCCGCCTTCCTCGCGGCATGGCGGGCCTTCCTCGAGCGCTATGGCATGCGGGGACCCGGAGAAGTGGACCTGTCGCGGCCTCGTTACAAGGAGGATCCTCGCTCCTGCTCGCGACCATCGTGGGAGGAGCCGGGCCGGCGGGGGCGAGCCGAGCCGCGGGCGAGCACCGGGCCCACCACGCGGCGCTGGCCGCCAGGGCCGAAGCCGCGGGCGAGCGCATCATCGCCGCGTCCCGACGCGGTCTGACCGGAGGGCTACGTGCCCGGCTGGCTCGCCGGTGGGTGCGCCTGGCCCGCGCGGGCATGGGACTGCGGGAACACCCCAAGTTCCTGCTCGTCCGCGTGCTGGAGCTCGTGCGCGACGCGGTGCTCGAGGCCGGGGCGCTCCTGGTCCAGCGCGGAACACTCGCGGCGGCGGACGAGGTGTTCCTGTTCCGCTTCGAGGAGCTGATCGCGGCGCTCGAGGCCGAGCGGACGCCCGACCTACGGCCCCTCGCCGAGGAGCGGCGGGCCACGCTCCGGCGCGACGCCAGACGCGCGCCGCCCTTCGTGATGTCGAGTGAGGGAGATCCCCGTGCTGGCGGCCCGCGAGGATCTGCCACCGGGAGCGCTGTCCGGGACGGCGGCCTCGGCGGGAGTGGTGGAAGGGCATGCGCGCGTGG
Source organism: Cystobacter fuscus (assembly GCA_049060065.1). Classification (GTDB taxonomy): domain Bacteria; phylum Myxococcota; class Myxococcia; order Myxococcales; family Myxococcaceae; genus Cystobacter; species Cystobacter fuscus_B. Next base: position 3,415,479 of record JBMEQP010000002.1, on the reverse strand, counting down.
TGCTCGACCCGGCGCGCGAGGTGCTTCACGCGGGAGAGATCCTCGTGGCGCCACATACCGATCCGGGCTGGACGCCGCTGTTCGTGCACGCGTCCGGACTGGTGACCGAGGTGGGAGGGCTGATGACGCACGGGTCGGTGGTGGCGCGCGAGTACGGCATTCCGGCGGTCGTCAGCGTGACGGGCGCGACGCGGCGTATCCACACCGGCCAGCGCATCCGCGTGGACGGCACCCGGGGCATCGTGGAGTTCCTGGATGGAGGTGCCGTGTGAGCATGACTGTCCGGCGACACGGAGAGTCCCTGATGTGTGCCAGCCCGCGTCAGCGGTCCGGCGATCTCGCGCAATCGTCGACGCTCCTCCTCGGACAACCGCAGCAGGGGCCCCATGCCGCGGGTGTACAACATTTATGTCCGGGGCTTAGGCTCGAACTCGCCGGAACTGGTTCGACCTCTTCAGACAGACAGAGTTCACTCATGGAGTCATCAACGTGTTTTGCTGCGGCGAGGTGGGGCCCTACGAACTCGCTGCGGGGTTCGTGCTCCTTGCGGGTGGGCTGCGACACGATGACGGAACGGTGATCTTTTCGCGCATTCAATTGTTACTGCCTGCGGGCGGACAGGAAGAGGACAAGGAGGAGATGCGAGCACGGCTACCGGAGCTGCTGCGAGCCCTCTTCGAGCAGCGATACCCCAATGCGCCCGCAGATGGGTGGGTAGTCGAGGTGGGTCAGGTGCCCCTCGCTGTCATGCCGAGTTACGCGTCCAGGGTCCCCGCGTGGATGGCGTTCGCCACCGCATCGAGCTTTGTCCGGACGTGGAGCTCCTCGTTTGTTAGGAACCAAGGCCACCGCTGGCGCAGGATGTCGAGGAATGTCTTACGGTTTTCGTGGACGTGGGTCGGGTTGGAGTGCTTCTCCTGCGTACGCAGAGAGTTCAGATACTCGACCATCGGATGGATGACTGGCGCGTCACCGTGACTCACGTGGAGTTCCTGTCTGTCGATGGCCCGCCGTCGTGCCTGGAGAAGCGCCTGGAGCCGGGGCCAGGAACGACTCTGTGCTATCGAGCAGAAGAGGGGTGGTCAGGTAGGGGGAAAGCTCCTGGGGCTCGAAGCGGCAGAGCCCTTGAGCGTACCAGAATGCCCCTGCAGTCTCTCCTCCACTCCTGTAGCGGCCATCGCTCCGCAGGGCCAACCAGCCCTCGGAGAACCACAGGAGCTGACCAAGGCGTTCCCCCGTCTCGACGTTGTAGAAATCAACCGCCCCATCCTCATGTGCCGCGACGAGAGTGCGTCCATCCTGGCTGAAGGATATCCCCTGGATAAGGCGATGCTCCTCGTTGAGAACCCGTAAGATGCGCCCCTCCTCCACGCTCCAGAGCAGGGCTGTTCCCATGGAGCACAAAGAGACAATGAACATCCCGCTTGGATCGAAGACCAGTTCGGTGACATCTCCAGGAGATTCAGGCCCAACAGGAAGGTGCTTCTGGAGCTTCCCGTCCGGAATGCTCCAGAGGCAGATGGAGCGATCACTGGATGCGGAAGCCAGGATCCTGCCATTCGGGCTGAAAGCAACACACCGGACGGGCTTTCCATGCCCTTCAAGGATGGGCCCGGGTGTGAACTCCGGCATACGCCAGAGCCGGATGACCCGATCACGGCAAGCCAACGCGAGCAGCGTCCCATCCGGGCTGAAAGTAGTACCAAGGATGCCCCCTCGCTCCGGAGCACCCGCCTCGACCCGAGCACGCTGCGTCTCCACGCTCCAGATAGAAACAACACCATCATTGGATGCCAGCACCAGGGTCCCTCCATCCGGACTGAAGGAGAGGCTGGTCACCGCAGCGGGGTGGCTCACACGGTAACTGCGCTTGTCGGACATGTTCCAGACCTTGACGAGGGATGCCTTGCGGTTGCATGTCGCGACGCGCGACCCCTCCAGACTGAAAACCACTCTGCCAACCGAGCCAGCATCCAGTTCCAACGTACGGAGGAGCCGCCCGCCGGTCGCATCCCAGAACGCCAGGGAACCATTATCCGAGGCACAGACGAGTGTCGTGCCGTCCGGGTTGAAGGCTACCCCCAACGCCGGGTATGCTGCCCTCTGCTCCAGAACACGGAGGCTCCGGCCTTCCGTGACGCTCCAAAGCCTCGCCGGTCCGTACTCGGAACCAGAGGCAATGCTTGTCCCATCAGGGCTGAAGCGGACGCAGTTGAAGGCATCCGCCTCATTCAGGACATGCAAGTCGCTTCCGTCCGAAACGCCCCAGATCCTGATGGTCCCTTCAGAAGAGGCGGAGGCCAGGGTTGTGCCGTCCGGGCTGAAGGCCAAGTCACCCACGGCACCTTTGTGCCCCACGAGGGCGTGCACCAACCGCCCCGAGGCCATGCTCCAGAGGCGGATCTTATCGTCGTCAGAAATGCTGAAGGCCAGCCATTCCCTGTCCAGGCTAAAGGCCGCAGCCCGGAGACTGCCCTCCGGTGGCAACTGAAAGGTATCCAACCGATCACCGTTCGATACGCTCCAGCGACTCACCTGTCCCCCAGAGGAGACTGTCGAGAGGAACGTTCCCTCCGTATTGAATGCGAGTTCGAGGACGTCTTCGACACGCCCATTCAAAACGCGCGAGAACTGCCCATCCGACACGCTCCAAAGCCTCACCCTCTCATCCTCGGCAGCCGAGGCGAGCAAAGAACCATCCGGACTGAAGGCGAGCCCGAGGACGGATCCCGCATGCCCTTTCATCTTATGCAGGCACCGTGCCTCTTCGAGGCTCCAGAGCCTCACCGTCCCATCTACTGAGGCCGATGCCAGCAGGGCGCCATCCGGGCTAAAGACCACGTCCAGCACCTCGGCGGAGTGCCCTTGCAGCACACGCAAGGGCTTGCCCACCACGGCACTCCACACGAGGAGAGTCCCATCCTCATGCCCCGTGGCTAACAGCCCATCCCGAGGACTGAAGGCAGTCACCAGACAGGCGGACTCCATGGCGAACTGCGGGACCGGCTGGCCCTGCACGGGGAGAGCCGCGCCGAATACATCACTGCCCTCGAAAGAGTCCACGAGGGCGCCCAACAACCGGGTCCTTCGCAGAGACGTTCCGTTGAGCCTGACCCCGCGGAGATCGGCTCCCATCAAGCTGGCCCCCATGAGGTCCGCACCAGTCAGGTCCGCGCCAGCGAGCTTGGCACGATCAAGGATTGCTCGGGTCAGACACGCTTCCTGAAGTTGGGCCTTCTCCAGGTTCGCTTCCACCAAGGGCACCCCGGAGAGATCTGCCCGCCTCAAGTTGGCGTGATGGAGATCGGCCTTCGAGAGATCCCGGCCACGAAGATCGTTTCTTTCAAGGTTCTTGACCGACTCGAGCTCCGCCACTCGTCCCCGGCGCTCATCCTCCTGGCGGAGCCGGCTGAGCACATGAAGCGCATTGCGCTTGGCCATATCGCCCTCCCCAGAGGCGGACTTCGCCTCGGCCCACACGCGAGTTGCTTCGCGCCCGGCCAGGGCGATGAAGAAGTCGGCCATCAGGTCGCTCATCTCCCGCTGTCCGAGTGCGGGCGACTCGCCTCGGCTACGCACCTGCTCTGCCGCCATCTCCGCCACCAGCCACTCCATCACCGATTGATGGACGAACGAGAAGCGCCCCTCCTCATCCCGCACCAACAGCGAACCAGAGCCAAGCTGGTGCCGTACCTTCTCCACCTCCAGGGATTGCTCGCCTTGCGAGGCCGCCACGAGAAGATCCTCGGGCAGCTCATCCATCCCTACTGTCCGCTCCGTCCGCCCCCACATCAGCAGGGCCAGTTGGGTTGCCCCTCGACGGAGTTGCTCCAGACTGAGTCCCTTCGGCGCCCCCTTGGGATTGACACGTACATGCTCACCCTGGAGCCACTTCTCGATCAGCAATGCGTACAACCGGGCGGAGGTGATCTCCCTGCCCCATCCCTGGCTGCCTTCAACTGCTCCGCGTCTAGTTCGATGATGAAACTCAGCAGCCGGGGGTTCTCCGACAGCCCCAACAGATCCCGCACGTCGCGCAGCAACCCCATGCGCTCGTCGGCGGCATCCACCCCTCCCAGCCGCTTCACGAGGAAGTGGCGGATCTGCTGCTCGCTGAAGCGCTCAAGCTTTATCAGCCGGTAACCCTGGATTGCCTCTGCCCTGCGGGCTAATTCCTGCTTGACTTGGTGGTCCGTCAGGAAGTGCTGAGTGCGGCTGGTGACGACGATCTTCGCTTTGCCCTGCGCCGCATCAATGAGGGTCCCGAAGTGCTCCAGTGCCCGGTCATACGTGACGCGCAGCGCCAGCTCATCGAAGCCGTCGAACAGGAGCGCGATCCGCCCCTCCTTCAACATGTAGAGGAACTTCTCCAATTCGAAACGCAGTACGTCCGCTCCTGCAAAGTGCTGAGCCACCAGTTCTTTTAGGGTGCGTTGCTTCTGCAACGCACGCATCTCGATCAGCACGGGCACCAATGCCCCGCCTTCCTCATTCCCCATGCGCCGCGCCAGTTCGTGCAGCAGGAACGTTTTGCCCGTTCCAAAGTCGCCCAATACCAGCGCAAAACGCCGATCAGGCTCGCCGAGCACCCCTCGCAGAGATTGGAGGATGTCCTCCACAGCCTCGGCATTCTGCCCCCCGATGCTCACCTGTCCCCGCTGCTCAACGTAATACGCAGGAGGGTAGATGAGATCGCTCTCAAGCCTTACCGTCTGCTGCCGGAGGTATTCGGTGAAATCGATGAGCCCCTGGAACTCTTCGAAGCTCAGCAGGTTGATTCGCTTCGACTCAGCCAACCGAGCCAGTTCCGGTGGAGCGGCGCCCCCCACATGCACAAGTGTCGAAATGACTGAGGAGTAGTAATACCGATACTTGGCGTGGGGGCCTTGAATGAAGGCATCGAGCGCCTCGCGAGTGATGGGCTGGTCGAGTGCGCCCACCGGATAGACCCGGAGGAAGTTCCCATCTCGCGCCGACACTTCGAGGTACACATCGAAGGGGGTCGAGCCCTCTATTCGTTCGATCCGCGTCCCTGGTGGCTCGCGCAACGCACACGCACGCTCAACCCGACTGAGGAAGTCGTCCCGGCGCTCCTTCCGAAGGACAGGCTCCTCGTCATCCAAGCCCGTCGAACGCCTCTGGCGCTCCTTGCGTGCCAGCCGGGTTCCCGGCTCTCTTGGGCGAACGTATCGACGGAGAAACGACACCAAGAATGCTGCGGACGAGTGGCACGCAAACGCGCGGAACGCGTCGTCCTTGTCGTGATCGGCGTAATCGGAAACAGCCTTGGCGATGATGGAGCGCCGATTGAGCTGCTCCGCCACGAACTGGATGGCCGTGGCCTCCATCTCCACTCCGAGCACCTTTCGCACATGGCGCTCCAGTTCCTGGAACAACTTCGGATCCTCACGCACGGTCTTGCCCGTGGCGATAGGAGCCACATGCACGCGGAAACCGGCTCTTGAGCCTCGTTGTCGGGATCCAGCAGCCGCTCATCAGCGGCCCGGGCCCGCCCCTCCTCTGTCAGCCGGAGAACGCCTCGTGTCGAATCCAGGAGGCCCCTCTCCCGGAGCTCCGGAATAAGGCTGGCCCAGCCAGGACATCGCGTCTTGCGGTCGGAGAGCTTATCCGGCGACATCGCGCCCTGCTGCTCGTGCGCGTCGAGGGCCAAGAGCAGCCAGCGCGTCTGAGCTTCCTTGGAGATTGGGCGCTCAAGTGCACGCTTCCAACTCTTCTGGAACTCCTGCGCGAAGTACGTGGCCTCCATCTTCCACGTCGCCTCAAGGTTGTACGTGGTGATGTCGTTGAAGAAGCCCCCGCCCTCGCCCACATCCCGGCCCGCCACGAGCTTGCCGTGATCGTAGCTGAACACCCGGTCCGCCACGATGACGTCCCCAAGCGAAACCTTCTTTCGCCGACCCGCGCAGATTCCACACATGGCGAGACATGCCGGATCAAGCTCGTCGATCAACCGCACCGCCCGCATGGCCGCCGATGTCTCGCCCATTTCCCCGGACCACGCCGCCGCTACGCGGAGCGTCTCTCCGTGCTCGTTCCGAAGCTCACGCACATGGAACGGAAACGCATCCTGGTCGCGCTTCAGCTCCCAGCCTTCGCGGCCCACGCCCTCCACCTCAAGTTCGAGGACGGCATCCAGCTCGTCCTTGAGCGCTGTCACGATCAGCACATCCATACCGGTACCGCCCATGCAAGCTCTCCTCTGCGGACGACCCACGGATACCACAAGGAGCCACTCGCAGGAGCCACTAGGGCGGGCATCTGAAGTACGCCCTGATGGATCTCCCTGACTCCGGGTGAAGTCACGACGAAGAGTCTGCTGGAGATGGTGGAGAAACCCTCGGACTCCCGATAGAAAGCACCGTGCACGTGCGCGTCCGGCCTCCCGTCCGGCCGCACCAGGAAGGGACTCAACGCATGGGAAGCCTGTTGCCGGGAACGGAGGTGCTCGCACGCGGCCTCCGGTGGGAGATCGTGTCCATCCAGCCGGCGGGAGACCAGGAGATCCACCGCCTGCGCTGCCTGGACGGAGCGCTCCGGGGGGTCGAGTACGACTTCCTCGTTCCCTTTGAGTCCCTGCAACCCATCGCCCAGGAAATGGACCCGGTCCGCGCGGCCCGGATTCAGCACTGGCGCATTTACCACCAGGCCTTCCTCCTCGAGCAGGCCCTCGGCCCCACCGCACTGCTCGCAGCCCAGCCCGGGCGCCTACGCATTGCCCCCTACCAGCTCGTCCCCGTGATGCGGGTGCTGCGCATGAGCCGCCCCCCGCTTGCTGCTCGCCGATGGCGTGGGCCTGGGAAAGACGATCGAGGCGGGCCTTATTCTCGCCGAACTCATCGCCCGTCGCCGCGCCCACCGCATTCTCATCGTCTCGCCCGCCGGCCCCTCCTCCTACAATGGCGCCGTGAGATGCGCGAGCGCTTCGGCCTACGCTTCCGCATCCTGGACCGTGATGGTCTCCAGGACATCCGCTACGCCACCGAGCTGGGCTCCAACCCCTTTGATCACGAGGCGCTCGGCCTCATCTCCATCGACTTCGCCAAGCAGGAGAAGATCCTCCAGGATCTGGAGCGTACCCACTACGACGTGGTCGTTATCGATGAGGCTCACCACTGCGCGGCGCTCGGCGCCTCGGGAGACCAACAAGACTCCCAACGCCGCCGGCTCGCCGAGGTGCTGGCCCGGCAGGCGGACGGGCTCCTCCTCCTCTCCGCCACGCCCCATGACGGTTACGACCCGCACTTCGCATCCCTCGTCGAGCTGTTGGACCCGAGCCTCATCGATGGGCGGAACATGCTTCGAGGCGATGCCTACCGCCGCCACGTCGTCCGTCGGCTCAAGCGGCACGTCAACCTCAAGGATCCGCAGACGGGCCAGGAGCTCTTCCCCGAGCGCCGCGTCTTCCCCCATCCAGTGGAATTCGCTCCGAAAAGCCACCCACGTTTCACCACCTTCCAGCAGGAGCTCCTCGCGCTGGTCGCCCCCCGCCTGCGCCGGGCGCTCCGGCAACGGCGCTACGGCGAGGTGCTCGCCTTCATATCGCTCCTCAAGCGCTCGGTTTCCACGATGGCGGCCTGCCGCCAGACGCTGAACGTCATCGCCGAGCGGCTGCGCTCCATCGAGGAGAATGGTCTGGAAGACCAGGAAGCCCGCCGGCAGAGACTGAAGACCCTGCGCGACTACCAGCGACGCATGGGGCGCTTCGGCGCCCTCTCGTTCGAGGAGGAGCAGGACCAAGCGATGCTGGAGGCGGAGGACATGGCCGCCGAGCTGGCCGAGTCTGACGAGGGCGACCTGTTCGAGCAGATCCAATCCACCCGGCGGGAGGCCCGTCGCGGCCGGAGTGAGCTCCGCCGCGCGGCCGAGGTCCGGAAGAAGATCAACGACCTGGAGCAGCTCGCCGAACAGAGCGAGCCCGAGGATCCGAAGCTGTCCGCCCTGCTCGCCCAGCTCCGGGAGATCCGCCAGGCGGAGCCCGACGCCAACGTGCTCGTCTACACGGAGTATGCCGACAGCCAAGCAGCCGTCCTGGCCGCGCTGGATGCAGCCCACCAGCGGGGGGATCTGTCCGGAGCTGTGCTGGCCATCAACGGTCTGGACGACGAGGAGAAGCGCGAGGCGGCCACCACCCGCTTCTGCTCGAGGACAGCCTGGTGCTCGTCAGCACCGATGCCACCGCCGAGGGCCTCAACCTCCACGAGCGTTGCCACCACCTCATCCACTTGGAGTTGCCGTACAACCCCAACCGGCTGGAGCAACGCAACGGGCGCATCGACCGCTTCGGACAGACGCGGGAGCCCGTCGTCCGCTACCTCTACCTCACCGGCACCTTCGAGGAGCGACTGCTGCTGCGGCTGGTCTCCAAGTACGAGCGGCAGCGCAAGGCCCTGAGCTTCGTGCCGAACACACTGGGCATCCTCTCCAACGAGTCCGACCCCTCGACGGTGCGGCTTCTGGAGGGCATCGCGGACGAAGAGGGACAGCTCTTCCAACGCCCCGGACAGGCAATCACTTTCGGCGAGGAGGATGAGGACACCAGCAGTGAGGCCTACCGCGAGTTGCTTTCCGAGATTGATCGCTCCTTCAGCGGCTTCGAAAAGGCGGCGAAGACGTTCGACTGGCTCGGCGAGGCGGGTATGGCCGCGGACGAGTACTCCCTACAAGAGGCCGAGGAGGCCCAGCGGAGCGCGAGCACCCTGGGCGTCTCACACCTCGCGGAGTTCGTGCTCGATGCCGTGCGCGCGGACTCCGGCGATCCCGGGCCGTCCAGCAGAAGCCGGACGGCATCTGGGAGCTGAAGCTGCCCTCGAACTGGACCTATGGGCTGAATGAGCTGCCGGGCTACGACCCGGAGCGTGGGGTGCTCCTGCTGTCGACGGATCTGGAGCAGCAACGGGATGGAGAGGGCCGACACGTGGGTTACCTGGGACGGGCCCACCCGCTCGTGCGGCGGGCTCTCGACCGCGTGCGCAACCTCCAGCTCGGCGCGGGAGGAGGAACGCTCGACCGGCGTGTCAGCGCCGTGCGCGGCGACGGCTCCGAGCCGGAGGTGCTGCTCACCTTCCTGGGCCGAGTGGAGAGTGGAACGGGACCGGAGCTCGAGCGCGTGCTGGCGGTCCAACTGGGCCGAGAGGGCGAGCCGGTGGTGATGGCCAGTGCCGCCGACTGGGAACGGTTCGTGTCGACCGAGCGGGGCATGCCCACCGCCGGCCAGTGGGAGCGCCATTTCCAGGATTGGGCTCCACGGCGCCAGGAGGACGCCCGAACCGCGGCCCTCTCCCTCTTCGAAGCCCTGACGCACGTACACGCCGAGCGCCATGCCGAGGCTCTCGCCACCGAGCGCCTCCAACTGGAGCAGTGGCTGCGGGCCCGAACAGAGGCGCTGTGCGGCTCCCGCCGCGCCGTCCAGGCCCAGCTCTTCGAGCAGACCGGCGGCCAAGACCTGGAGCGGTGGCGCATGATGGAGAATGACACCGAGCGGTTGGCGGCCTTCGCAACCGACGCTGGCCAACCCATCCGCGCGAGGCGCGAGGCCGAGGGCGTGCTGGAGTTGTATCGCCGTCGCACCAACGAACTGGACCGCCGAGGCCAGTTGACCCCCTGCCGTGAGTCCCATCGGAATGCTCATGCTGATTCCCACGGACGCGGAGCACTGACAGATGCCATTGGATCTTCGGGACTGCACCTTCTACGGCCCGGCCCTGCCGGAGCCCTTCGTCCGGTTCGACCTTGAGGCGCTGCTGCAAAAGGCACGGCTGCTGCCACGTGCCAGGGGACCCGAGCTCAAAACGCTGCAGGCCGGATGGGACTCGCTGCGCAACAAGCTGCGCGCGCTGGGCGAACAGGGAGGCCCGATCAGGGTTGCCCACCACGTGCTTGAGCCCCTGCGCGAGCGCCTGGGCTACGCGGAGATGGTCCGCGAGTCCACGGTGGCCACGCGCGAGGGAGAGGAAGACGGAGGCTTCCTGCTGAGGACGGAGAACGGAAAGGCGCACCTGCGTGCTTGGTCCGTCGCCGTGGGTACGGACCTCGATGCACCAACCGCCGCGGCCGGGCCTACCGCTTCAGCCCAGCCCGCGTGGCACAACGCGTACTGCTCGCCAAGGGGGAACGCTTCGGCCTGCTCACCGACGGATTGGAACTCAGGCTGCTGGTGAGCGATCCCGCCCGGCCGGACAGCCAGATCTCCATCCGCCTTGACCGGGCCAACGGCTGGCGAGCCTGCGGAGCATGCCGGACTCATACCGGCTGGTGCTCGCGCTCGCCTCTCCTGCCGGGGTGGCGAAGATACCCGAGCTGACCGAGGAGGCGCGGCTCAGCCAGACGAAGGTGACGGCCCGGCTTCGAGAGCAGGCGCGCCAGGCCGTCGAAGGCTTCGTGCAGGAGGTTCTGGAGCACCCGGAGAATGCGAAGACCCTGGCCGAATGGACGAACCAGGAGGAGTTGGCCCGAACCCTGTGGAAGGAGGGGCTGGTACTCGTCTACCGGCTCCTTTTCACCTTCAAGCTGGAGACCTCTCCGGACCCGGCGCGGGCCTTCTCGTTCGCCTCCACCAGCCTGTGGCGCACGACCTACTCGCCCAACACCGCGCTGGCCGGACACGCGCGGCAGGTGCTCGACAAGGGGGAGACCGGGCAGTTGCTGGAAGGCGGTCTCCGAGCACTCTTCCGACTCTTCGAGCGTGGGCTATCATCCAGCGAGCTGAAGGTGAGCCCTCTGGGCGGCATGCTCTTCGGTGAAGGCGGAATGCCGCTGCTGGACAGCCTGCGCTGGGGGGAACGGGCGGTGGCACTGATCCTGGACCGACTGCTGTGGACGCCCGGTGATGGGCGAACAGAGCGGAACGCGTCCACTACGGGCCACTGGACGTGGAGGATCTGGGCCGCGTGTACGAGGCCCTGCTCGAATTGGAGCCCGGCATCGCGGACCAACCCATGTGCCGGCTGCGGAGGGACAAGCTGGAGGTGGTGGTTCCGCAGGCACTGAGACCAGCCGCGCCCGATGGGGATCAGAGAACAGGCATTGCGGTGGAGTGGGTGGAAGATATCCGACCCGGCCAGTTCTTCCTGCGGGTAGGTCTGGGTCGTAAATCGACTGGATCTTACTATACGCCCCACCCATTCGTGCGCTTCCTGGTGCTGGAGACACTCGGCCCGGAGGTAGCCCTGCGCAGCCCAACGGACGACCCCAGGCCGGCTGAGATTTTGAAGCTCAAGGTGCTAGACCCGGCGATGGGCAGCGGCCATTTCCTCGTGGAGGCCTGTCGCTTCCTGGCGGACAAGCTCTATGAGGCCTGCCGGCTCTGTGACGATCTCGCCAGCACTGCCGAGGAACGAGCCAGGAGTGCAAAGACAGAGGAGGAACGAGCCCAGGCTCAGCAACGAGCCACCGAGTTGCGTAGCCGGTGGAAGCGCTTCCAGACCCGAATGACGAGCTCGTTGCATACTTGCCCAGCCGTATCCCCGAGGGGGCGGAGACTGGCTTTTCCCAGAGCCGGGCCCAAGCGCTTTGCCGCCGCTTGGTAGCGGTGAACTGCTTGTACGGCGTGGACAAGAACCCTCTCGCAGTCGAACTAGCCAAGCTGTCCCTATGGCTGGAATCACACAGCGAGGGACTGCCACTGACGTTCCTCAATCACCGACTCATCTGCGGAGACTCCATCACAGGGGCTCGTTACGAAAACCTGCTGACCCGACCGGGGACAGGACAACCCGTGAGCAGCCTGTTCCTCCAACGCCTAGTCCCGCTCTTGGAGGAAGTGCTGAATGAAGCGCTAGTGCATGTGCACGCTCTCGAAGCAACCATTGGCAAGAACGTGGTTGACATCGAGCATAAGCGTACAGCCAAGGAGCGGTTAGATCGAGCCCTGAAACCTTTCAAGCTACTGGCACGTGCATGGACAGGTGGAGCGATGCTCGGCCCCGACGGCTCTGATGATCATGGTTATGAAGAGTTGTTGAAGGCCGTAGCGGAAAGACACGACACAGAAGCCCTGGTCGCCAACCGGCCCACACTGGCGCGGATGGTGGAAACGGGCCAAGGCGCGTTCGCCTATGGGCTGGAACTCCCGGAGGTATTTTTCCCCGACGGAACACTCCAACAGTCCTACGGCTTCGATGCGGTCATCGGCAACCCGCCGTGGGACGAGATTCAACCGCTCGCAAAGGAGTTCTTCGCAGCCTTCGACTTGAGCATTCTCGATGCTCCAACAAAACTCGAGAGAACAGCCATCGAAGAACGGTTATTAAAAAACCCAGAAATAAAACATGCCCACGACAATTACATGAGGCAATTTTCCCAAGCAAAACAAACCATTGGAAAATGCTACTCACACGTAAATCGCGAGACCGGAGGGCGTCCGAGCGGTGCATCAATGGACATTTGGCAGGTCTTCGCAGAGAGAGGACTACAACTCTTGCGCCATGGTGGTCGGGTGGGATTCATTTTGCCATCCGCCTTCCACGCCAATCAGAGCGCCACAGGAATCCGCGAATTGTACCTGCACCAAGCTTCACTGCAGTGCTGCTACTCGTTCGAGAACCGAAACAAGCTGTTCGAAATCGATTCTAGATTCAAATTTGCCGCTATCGTCGCACAGCGCAACGACGATGGAACTACCGAATTTCCTTGCGCCTTCTATCTGCATGACTTGCAGTGGCTCTTCGAAGACAACGCGCCACTGCGTTACACGCTTGCCCTTATCGAGAAGACTGGCGGCGAGTACCTGAGCTTTCTGGAGTTGCGCTCACCTGATGACGCGAAGATCGCCAACTCTTGTTTCAAAAACGGCGAAGCGATCAGCCAGGTATTGCCTCGGTCTCAAATTCGGCTTGGGCGTGAGATGCACATGACGGATGATGCATGGCGCTTCACGTCGACAAGCAAGATCGTCAAACCAGACGAAGACATCTGGGATCAGTCATTCGTACATCGATTGTTGCACCAGGGGCATCTCGTTCTGCACGAAGGGAAGACCTTCCATCAGTACAACGACCATTGGGATCAGCCGCGCTATCTGGTCGAGGTCACCAAAATAAAGGACCGTCCAGCTTGGCTCCAGGTCGCCAGACACTACCGCCTCGCATTCCGCGACATTGCCAGTGTCCACGGATGAGCGCACCTCCATTTTTTGTTTGCTGCCACCCGGGTTGTATGCGGCAACAAGGCTCCCTGTGAGCGGCAACCAGCGAAGCGCCCATCAGCATCAGCACTGATGATGCTCGCGTCATTCAACTCATTCACCTTCGACTTCATCCTCCGCCTCAAGGTCCAGGCAACAGTCAATCTCTTCATCCTTGAGGGGTGCACGATTCCCACCTTCGACACGAAGACGATGGTTGCTCGTGCGCTTGCTCACGGAGCCCTCCGCCTATCCGCGAACCATGCGGGATACCGTGCGCTCTGGGAGGAACAACTCGGAGAGCACTGGAGGGAGACGGACCTCCTTCCATTCGCATGGCCTGTGCTGACGGATGAGGACTCGCGCTGGGCCGTCCGCGCTGCCATTGACGCACTGGTTGCCGATGCCTATGGGCTCACCCGCGACCAGTACCACCACGTTCTCTCGGGGTTCAGCCACTCCAGCTACCCTGACGCACCGGTGCGCTGCCTCGCGGCCTTCGATGAACTGAAATCCCTGGGCGCCGAGACCTTCGCGAAGAAGCATGACCCGTACTGGGATATTGACCTCAACGAACAACTTCCCAAGCCAGTCATCAACTTCCCTGGCTTCGCGGACGACGTCTTCTCTGAGGCCAGCTACGAGACAGAGCCAGAACCTCTCCGCCATGCCGCGGACGACGAGGACGCTGACGCGGAGACGGCCTCAGGCGGCGCCAACTCTGAACAACGCCGCCGTGCGCCCACTCACCGCAAGCAGCCCATCGCGACTCCACCGAAGCGCTCCCGCAGGAAACCACCAGTTCGCCCCAGTCTTGAACCGAGGTCAGCAACTCGGAGCGACTGGTCGCCGAATGACTCAAGGCGGCTCGGGGAGCAGGAGCCCTTCCTCCTTGAGCCGCAGCAACGCAGCCGTCCGCCACTCCGGGGGCAGTTCCACGGACGGTTCGAGGGCGGATTCGATCAACTCAAACTCAGCGGCGGTCCCCCTTACAGCATTTATCGGGTTGTGCAACGGGCGAAACTGGTCGATGCAATGCAGCCGGAGCCGCGTAGGGGCACCATTGGCTTCCGTGCGGGCAGGCGACGGTCTGGATGCTTGCACATGATCGCACCCGGACAGAGTGTGACTTGCATGTTCCCACCGGACCATCCCCCGTATCGGAACATCCTGCGGAATTCGAGCGCCGGGAATGAAAGTGCGCCCGGTATCCGGCTTTCCGCTATCGTTCGTCTCAGAATCTCATGTCCCTGCACCCCATCGCCGTCGTCGATCAGGTTCTCGAGGAGTACCGCAGCTACCTGCTCACTGAGTTTCGCGCGCGCGACCCCAAGCTGCGCAGGGACCTCGAGGAGGCGCTCGAAAGGCCCCTCTTCCTCGCCCAGGAGGCGTTCTTCCAGGCCCACCGCCCCTTCAAGAACGGAGCTCCGTGGCGGGAGCTCGGCCTGGATGCACGACTGGCTTCGTTCATGGAGCAGCGCTCCCGGTCCAAGCGGGCCCGGCTCCACCAGAGCGAGTCCATCCGCCACCTGCTCTCGCCCGCCGCCTCGCCACTCGTCGTCACCACTGGCACCGGCTCCGGCAAGACCGAGTGCTTCCTGCTGCCCGTCATCCAGAACGCCATCGAAGACGCGGCCCGCTTCCCGCGCAGCGGTCTCACTGCCATCCTCGTCTACCCGATGAACGCCCTGGCCAACGACCAGGAGGCGCGCATCCGGGACTACCTCGATGCCTCCGGCCACACCTATGTGCGGGTCGCCCGGTACGACCGTTCCACCAAGGAGGCCGAGCGACAGGCCCTGCGGCGCAACCCTCCACACATCCTCCTCACCAACTACATGATGTTGGAGTACCTCCTGGTGAGGCCGTCGGACCGGGTGGCGCTCTTCGCCAACCACCGCTGCCGCTTCGTCGTCCTCGACGAGGTGCACACCTACCGTGGCAGCCTGGGCGCCAACATCGCCCTGCTCTTCCGCCGCCTCCGGGCCCACCTCGCGGAGGCAGTCCAGGACTACGCCGCCGACGACATGGCCGAGGGCCGGCGCTTTCCCCGGCTCCTGCCGGTCGCCACCTCCGCCACCATCAAGAGCGTGGAGGAGGCCGGCCATTCCCTGAAGAGGTACGCCGCCTCCGGGACGAAGCGGTCCAGGATTTCCTCTCCGCCTCACAGGCTTCGCACGTGGTGACTTCCGGGTGCTGGGAGAGGAGCTGCGCGACCTCGATATTCCCGAGGAGGCCCACTGGCCGCGGGCTCCAGTAGAGGTCTCTCCTCCCCCCTTCCGCGACGCGGACGCGGTACGACGCACCCTGGCCCGTCTGGCTGGACTGCCGGAAAACACACCGCTGGAGCGCGCAGTACGATCCACCCGCCTCCTCTGGTACCTCAATGATTTGCTCGCCCGCCGCCCCTTGTCGCTGAGCCGGATCGTCTCCGAGCTCCAAGCCACGGTGCCTGAACGGCGTGACGCACCGGCCGACCGGGTGCGGCAGGAAGTCTATGCCGCCATCGTCGCGGGAGCCGCGCTCTCGGACGAGCTGCCCGAGCTCTCCGGTTGCGCACCCACCGCTTCGTCCGCGGCGGCTGGCGCTTCCACCGCTGCGTGGATCCAAACTGTGGCCGGCTCTACGCCATGGGCGAGGATCGATGCACGTGCGGTAAGATGACCGCCCCGCTCTACCTGTGCCGAAGCTGCGGCGCGGATGCGCTGCGCTTCCAGGGAGAGGAGGACTCACAGCCGGGCCGGCTCACGCCCAATGCCTCGCGTAGCAGCGACGGTGAGTGGCTCCTCTACGATCGGGATCGCCTCACCCTGGCCGGGGATGACGAGGAGAGCGGCGCAGCTCCCACGCTCGCCAAGAAGCAGATGAAGGAGCGCCCGGTCTTGCTCGGCACCTTTGATCCGGAGACCTGCAACTTCGCGCCCGAGGGCCTCTACCCCGTCCGTGTCGCGCTGGCCCCCGCGCGCAACACCTGCCGGCCTGCGGATCCACCGCCAACGCCGGGCGCATCCTCACCCCGGTTGCGCTGGGCACCTCCGCCGCCGTGCGGGTCATGGCCGAGGGACTCGTCGAGGGACTCGCCGAGCAGAACGCGAATCGGCCCGGACATGATCGCAAGGAGCGGCTGCTCATCTTCGCCGACAGCCGACAGGATGCCGCCCACCAAGCCCGCTTCATCACCTACGCGGGCCGGTATGATCGGATGCGCCGCCGCTTGGTGAGACTGCTCGCGCAGCAGGGCCTCTCAGCATCCAGGAGGCAGTGCGCGGCCTCATGGCCCAAGGGGTGGAGAAGCAGGACAACCCCCACGTCAAGAACCACAAGCATGCGGACTTCCTGCCCAGACCCATCCAGGCCAAGGCCTCGGCTTGGGAGGAGGCCCCGCTACTGGATGACCCGGCGCTGAGCGCCAGCTATCGCGCTACCGTCTTCAACCTTGGGTTGGTGGGGGTACGCTACGAATTGCTCGACCGGTTCGTGGAGGAGAAGGGGCGGAAACTGGCGACGGACCTGAAGCTCACCCCGGCCCAGCTCCTCCACATGGCCCGGTGCCTTCTGGACGAGATGCGGCGCCGTGGCGCACTGTCGCGTCCGATGCTCTGCTACCACCCCTCCAATCCGAACTGCCCCGATGAATTCAAGGAGCCAGCGGACTGGGAGCGGCGGGTGAAAACCCCCAGGGCTATGCTTGCGAAGAAGGAGGCCGGCCTGCCGGCCACCTGGACTCCGCCCATGTCCCTCCCGGCATCCAAAGGAACAACTGCTGGCGGAGACCGGGCGTTGGCGGCAGCGGCCCCAGTCTGGAGCGCAAGTTCAAACACCTGCTGACGCGCATGGGCGGGGTCGACCCCTCCGAGGAGTTGCTGCTCGAGCTACTCGCCTTCCTCTCACCGGTCTTCCTCACCCTCCAAGCTGCACGGGTACCGCAAGCCCCTCGAATTGCTCCAGGTGAACGCGGACGCCCTCCAGCTAGTGCTCGTCGCGCCAACGGAGCGCTACCGATGCAGTGTGTGCAACGTGAAGATGCCCTGGTCCACTGAGGGTGCGCCCTGCCCTGCCTGCCACGGTGTGCTCGAACCCTGGCCCACTCACGAGGTGGAGCAGAACCGCTACGTCCAGCGCATCCGCAACGAGAACCTGCTGCCGCTGGCGGCTGGCGAGCACACGGCACAGGTGACGGGTGATGCCCGCATCCAACTCGAGGAGTCCTTCAAGGGTCCGCCGGAACAGTCACCACTGAATGTCCTGGCCTGCTCCCCCACTCTGGAGATGGGCATCGACGTGGGTGGCCTGGACGCGGTGGTGCTGCGCAACGTTCCGCCCCGCCCGGACAACTACGCCCAGCGGGGTGGCGCGCCGGCCGTCGCACCCGAGTGGGAATCGTGCTCGGGTACGCACGGAGCACGCCGCATGACGCCTATTTCTACGACAAGCCCCAGGAGATGATCGCGGGCGAGGTACCCGCTCCAGCCATCGGTCTGGGCAACCGGGACGTCGTGCTGCGGCACCTCAACGCCATCGCCTTCGGTTCCGCCGAACCCGGACTAGCCGGCCGCATGGGCGAATACATCACCCTCCAGGGCGAGCTGGTGGAGTCCCACATCTCCGAGTTGCTGACTGCGTTGGAGGCGCAACGCGAGCACGCGGTCGCCTTGGCACTCCAGGCATGGGGACCGGAGATTCTTGGCCCCGCCGGGCTGGAAAGCGCGGACAAGCTGCGTGCAGCACTACGAGAGCAGCCAATACGCGTCAGGGATCTCTTCGAGCGGGTACGGCGACAGATCCTCGAGTTGGAAAAGGCCATCGAGCAATGGACGAAGCTGGGCAAGGGTGACTGGGCTGCGCTCAGCGCCATGGAGCTCAAGCGGCGGCTGCTCGGCCTGCCGAGCGAGAAGAAGCCCAAGGAAGGCCAGAACGAGGCGGATGACCGCAGCGCTGGCCACCCCATGCGCCGCTTCGCGGAGTTCGGGCTACTGCCGGGCTATGAGTTTCCCAGCGAACCCGCCACGCTGCGCCTGTTGGGAGACAAGGACGAAGACGAGCCCATCACCGTGGTGCGCCGGTTCGGGCTCGCGCAGTACCAGCCGGACGCGCCCGCGCATGCACGCGGGCACCGTTGGCGTGTGGTGGGGCTGGACATGACCTCACCATGGAATCCGAAGGGGACGCACCCACGTGGGTGTACACGGTCTGCGGCGACTGCGGCCTGCGCTACGAGACGCAGAAACACGTCCGTTGCCCGCGTTGCCGCGCCTCAGACGGAGTCAGCGCCGAGCTGAAGGGCTACGAGTTCGGCGGATTCCTGGCCGTACGTGACGACACGCCTGTGCTTGAGGAAGAGGATCGCTTCAGCATCACCAGCCTCCTGCAGTGCTTCCCTCAGTGGGACGTCCAGGCCATCGCCCGCTTTCAACTTCCCACCGGCTGGTCCGCGGAACTGCGCCATGAGAGGAGGTGCGCTGGGTGAATGAGTCCGGGCACCCACGGAGGCCGAACTGGCCCGGAACATGCCCCGCCTCCACTCGGAGGCGAGAGGCTTCTATCTCTGTCCTGCCTGCGGAAGGATCCTCTCTGCCGCCCAGGAAGAGCCAGAAAAGGTGAAGGGCCGGAAGAAGGCCCGGAAGGGCGACGAGGAGGATCCGTTCGGCCACGCGAAGGGCTGTGTACGCTTCGGCAAGGAGCCCGAACCGCTGGCCGTCACCACGAAGACCCCGGCCACCACCCTGCGCCTCCGCGTGCGGCTGCCGGTGGACATGGGTGACGAAGACTACCAGCGCTGGGGCCAGTCGCTTGGCTACGCGCTGCGCACTGGTATGCGCCACCTGTACATGCTGGATGGGCCAGAAATCGAGTTCGTCCTTGAGCCGATGTGGAAGAGCATGGAAGGAGGCAGTCAGCACCAGGAGGGGGCCCTCACCTTCATCGATCCGGCGGTGGGCGGCAGCGGCTTCCTGGAGCGTGCGACGCGCGAGTTGCATCTAGTGGCCCGACGCGCGCTGGAGCATCTCGAGCACCCCGACTGCGAGACGGCATGCTACCGCTGTCTCAAGAGCTACCAGAACCAGCGTGTCCATGCCTCCTTGAACTGGCCGCTGGTGGTGCCGGAGCTCGAAGCCCTGGCGGAGACGCCCCCCAGCCCAAACCCCACGCTCCCTGATGACCCGCTGCCTTGGCTCCAAGCCTATGAGGCAGGAGTGGGTTCCCCGCTGGAGCATCGATTCCTGAAGCTCTTCGAAGAGCACGGACTGTCAGTGGACAAGCAGGTCCCCTTGTCCGCAGACAAGGGCGGCAAGCGCATCTCCACAGCGGACTTCGTCATCAGCGGCTCGCGCCTGGTCGTCTACATCGACGGCGCGGCCTTCCACCGGGGCCAGAGGCTGCGCCGCGACCGGTACATCCGCGAGCGGCTGCAGAAGGGTAATAAGGGCTGGAGGATCGAGGTGCTTGGGGCCGCAGACCTGTCACGGGGCAGAGCGTTGGTGGAGCATCTCCGGGCTCTGTCGGTGGAACTCGGCCCCCCGCGTGATTAGCGAGCAGACTGGACCACGCATGGGCTGACCTAGTACCAGGCTGGTACCAGCTCCAGCGAACTTTCAAGGGCGGCAAGGGAGACTGGGGCGGCGGTGAGGTGCAAGCCCAGAAGTCTCCGCGGAGACCATCTACGCCAAGGAGATCAAGGCCGATTGTATCGACGCGGACGGGATCCACGCCAAGGAAGTGAAGATCGGCCGGTCGCGTTCCCCGGCGGACCTCACGTCACGGGGGCGGGATTGAACAGCACCAGGGCGTTGTGCAGCTTCCACTGCTCCGCCCACGTCTTCTTGCGGCCGCTGGCCACGTCCAGCATGAAGCGGAAGAGTTCCCACCCCACCTCCTCGATGCTGGCGGAGCCCTCCGCGATGGTCCCGGCGTTCACGTCCATCAGATCATGCCAGCGCCGCGCCGGTCGCTGCGCGTGGCGACCTTGATCACCGGGACCGCGGCCAGGCCGTAGGGCGTGCCACGACCGGTGGTGAAGACGTGCAGGTTCATGCCCGCGGCCAGCTGCAGCGTGCCGCAGATGAAATCGCTCGCGGGAGTGGCCGCGTACGTGAGTCCCCGCGTCTTGAGCTTCTCTCCGGGCGACAGCACGCCGGAGATCGGCGCCGAGCCGGACTTGACGATGGAGCCCATCGCCTTCTCGACGATGTTGGACAGGCCGCCCTTCTTGTTTCCCGGCGTGGTGTTGGCGCTCCGGTCGGCACCACCTCGCTTCAGGTAGGCGTCGTACCAGGCCATTTCCCGGATCATGGCCTGTGCCACCTCCGGGGTGGTGGCGCGCGCGGTCAGTTGGGCGATGCCATCACGCACCTCGGTCACTTCCGAGAACATCACGCTGGCGCCAGCGCGCACCAACAGGTCGGTGCAGAAGCCGACCGCCGGGTTGGCCGTCACCCCCGAGAACGCATCGCTGCCGCCGCACTGCACACCCACCACCAGCTCACTGGCCGGCACGGTCTCGCGCCTTCGCGCGTTCAGGCGCTTCAGGTGGGTCTCGGCCTGCCGCATGATGGACTCCACCATCGACATGAAGCCGGTGTGGCTGTCGTCCTGCAGGCAGACCGGCTCGGCTTCCCCCCTCCTGACCGACGACCGGAAGCGAGCCGGGTGGCAGCAGACGCTCGGGCTGCAGCTTCTCGCAGCCCAGGCTCACCATCATCACCTCGCCACCGAAGTTCGGGTTGAGGCTGATGTTGCGCAAGGTGCGGATCGGCACGATCGCGTCGGGCACGTCGATGGCCACGCCACAGCCATAGCCATGCTCCAGGGCCACGACATCGTCCACGTTCGGGAAGCGGGGCAGCAGCTCGGCCTTGATGCGCTGGACGGCGAACTCCGTGACGCCCGCCACGCATTGAACCGTCTGGGTGATCGCCAGGATGTTGCGCGTGCCCACGGAGCCATCCGGGTTGCGGTAGCCCTCGAACGTGTAGCCCTCCAGCGGCGGCAGGGGCGCGGCCTTCGCGGTGGCGATGGGGAGGTCCTCCAGCCCCCGTGCCCCCGGCATGTCGAGCAGGCGCTCGTTCACCCAGCGTCCGGCCGCGATGTCCTCCAGGGCGTAGCCGATCGGCACCCCGTAGCGCAGGACCGCCTGGCCCCTGGGCAGCTCCACCAGCGCGACCTTGTGCCCTTGCGGCACGCGGTCCTTGAGCACGAGCCCATCGGGCAGCACCGTTCCCGCTGGCAACCCACCATCGTTGGCGACGATGGCGACGTTGTCATCAGCGTGCATGCGGATGGTGAGGGGTTGCGTCTGCAGGGGCTCCGCACGATCGGACATCTGCCTTCTCCTCTCTAGAACTCCAGCCTCAGCGCACGAGGCAGGGGCGCTTGGGGTCGAACTTCCACCCCGGCACCGGGTACTGCATGGCGGCCGCGTCGTTGCGCGCTCCCAACGCCTGGGCGCGGTAGAGAGCGTGGGCCTGCTCGAGTTGATCCGGATCCAGCTCCACGCCCAGCCCGGGGCGATCCGGGACCGTCAACTGCCCGCCGGAGATGCGCAGCGGCTCGCGCGTCAGGCGCTGGCCGTCCTGCCAGATCCAGTGCGTGTCGATGGCGGTGATGCGCCCGGGCGCCGCCGCGGCCACGTGGGTGAACATCGCCAGCGAGATGTCGAAGTGGTTGTTGGAGTGCGAGCCCCAGGTCAACCCCCACTCGTGACACATCTGCGCGACGCGCACCGACCCCTGCATCGTCCAGAAGTGCGGGTCGGCCAGCGGGATGTCCACCGAGCCCAGTTGGATGGCGTGCCCCATCTCGCGCCAGTCGGTGGCGATCATGTTCGTCGCCGTCGGCAGGCGCGTCTGCCGGCGGAACTCCGCCATGATCTCGCGGCCCGAGTAGCCCCGCTCCGGGCCGCAGGGATCCTCGGCATAGGCGAGCACGTCCGCGCGGCCGCGGCACAGCCTCACCGCCTCCTCCAGCGACCAACTGCCGTTGGGGTCCAGGGTGATGCGCGCGTCCGAAAGCGCCGGCGAGCGCCGTCACCGCCGCCATCTCCTCCTCGCCCCGCAGCACGCCGCCCTTGAGCTTGAAGTCCCGGAAGCCGTAGCGCGCGTAGGCGGCCTCGGCGAGCCGCACCACGGCCTCGGGCGTCAGCGCCTCCTCGTGGCGCAACCGCAGCCAGTCATCCTTCGCGTCTGGCTCGGAGCGGTAGGGCAGATCCGTCCGCTTCCGGTCGCCCACGTAGAAGAGATAGCCGAGCACGTCGACGCGCTCGCGCTGTTGCCCATCGCCGAGCAGCGCCGCCACGGGCACCTCGAGGAACTGGCCCAGCAGGTCGAGCAGCGCGCACTCGAGTGCCGCCACGGCGTGGATCGTCACCCGCAGGTCGAAGGTCTGCAGCCCGCGCCCACCGTCGTCGCGATGGGCGAAGCGCTGGCGCACCGCGTGGAGGACGTTGCGATAGTTGCCCAGGCGCTGCCCGCGCACGAGAGGAATGGCCTCCTCGAGCGTCTGGCGGATGGCCTCGCCACCGGGCACCTCCCCCACTCCCGTGTGACCAGCGCTGTCCTCGAGCACCACCACGTTGCGGGTGAAGAAGGGAGCATGGGCCCCGCTCAGGTTCAGGAGCATCCCGTCGTGGCCCGCCACCGGGACGACACGAACCTTGGTCACCGTGGGCGCCTCGTGGCGTCCCCCCATCAGCTGCATCGTCATGGCTCGTGTCCTTTCTCTCCTGGGTGCTCGCTCCCCGACCGGGAGCCGCTACGCCTGCTTCAGCTCCAGGCGCCGGATCTCACCGACGACCAGCAGGTAACAGACGATGGCGAGCAAGGCGTTGGCGCCCACGAACACGAGCGCGGCGGCGAAGGAGCCGCTTTGCTTCAAGATATAACCGATGATGATGGGCGTGGTGATGCCCGCCAGGTTGCCGAAGGTGTTGAAGACCCCGCCGCTCAGGCCGGCGATCTGCTTGGGCGAGGTGTCCGACATCACCGCCCAGCCCAGCGCGCCCACGCCCTTGCCGAAGAAGGCGAGGGACATGATCGCGACGACCAGCCACTGCGAGTCCACGTAGTTGCACACCACCATGCTGGTGGACATCAGCATCCCGAGCACGATGGGCGTCTTGCGCGCGAAGGTGAGCGAGTGGCCGCGGCGAATCAGTCCGTCGGAGATCACGCCACCCAACACGCCACCGATGAACCCCGCCACCGCCGGCAGCGACGAGACGAAGCCCGCCTTGAGGATGGACATCCCGCGCTCCTGCACCAGGTACACCGGGAACCGGTGAGGAAGAAATAGGTCAGCGTGTTGATGCAGTACTGGGCCACGTAGATGCCCATCATCATGCGGTTGGCGAGCAGTTGTTTGACCGCCCCCCGCGGGAGCGGCGCCTTGGCCGCCGACTGCTGTTCGAGACTCACGAGTCCACCGCCGCGCTCGATGTACTCGAGTTCCGCGCGGCTGATGCGCGGGTGGGACCTGGGCTCGTGAATGGCGTACAGCCACAGCACCGCCAGCGCGAGGCCCAGACCGCCCATCACGAAATAGACGCTCCGCCAGCCGTGGGCATGGGTGAGGTAGGCCATGAGGGGCGTGAAGAGCACGGCCGCGAAGTACTGCGCCGAGTTGAAGATGGCGGACGCCGTGCCCGCTCGGCGGTGGGGAACCGGGCCGCCACGAGACGGCTGTTGCCCGGGAACGCCGGTGACTCGGCGAAGCCAACCATCAGCCGGCAGAGGAAGAACGCACCCACCACAGTGGCGGCGGGCAGCGCGCCCACCAGCCCCGCCATCAGCGTGAAGAACGACCAGAGGGCGATGCTCCACGCATAGACGCGCTTGGTGCCGAAGCGATCGAGCAGCCAACCACCCGGGAGCTGTCCCGCCACGTACGCCCAGGCGAAAGCGGAGAACAGGTAGCCCATCCGCACCGGATCCAGCCCCAGCTCCTTCTGCATCGTGGAGCTGGTGATGGAGAGGGTCGCGCGATCCGCGAAGTTCAGCGTGGTGACGATGAACACCATGAACAGAACGAAGTAGCGCACACGGCTGCGCGTCCGTTCTCCCGCGGTGTCCACGGCGGATACATCTTCCATGCGAAACCCTCCTCGCTACGGGGTGCGGATGACGCCCAGGCGTCGGGACAGACGGCTCAGCGGCGGGGCTCGGAGGGCGGGACGAGCTGCCCATCCACCCGCCGCCACAGCTCGAGCGGGTTGCCATCGCGCAACGCCTCGGGCAGCAGGGCCTGCGGCAGGTCCTGGTAGCAGACGGGACGCAGGAAGCGCCGGATGGCGAGCGAGCCGACCGAGGTGGCACGCGGGTCGGACGTGGCCGGGAAGGGGCCACCATGCACCATGGCGTGGCACACCTCGACCCCCGTGGGGAAGCCGTTGACGAGGATGCGCCCCGCCTTGCGCTCGAGGACGGGCAAGAGCTGGCGCGCCACGGCGATGTCGGCCTCGTCCATCTGGAGCGTCGCGGTGAGCTGCCCTTCCAGGCGCTCGGTCGCGGCGCGCATCGCCTCCACGCTCTCGCAACGCACCACCAGCGAGGAGGAACCGAACACCTCCTCCTGCAGCACGGGATCGTTCAGCAAGCTGCCCGCATCGGTCGTGAAGAGGGCGGCGCGAGCCTGGTTCGGTCCGTTCGTGGCCACTCCGCGCGCGATCGACTTCACCCGGGGATGGGCCGACAGGCGCCCCACGCCCTCGTCGTACGCCGCGTGGATGCCGGGCGTGAGCATCGTCGCGCACGGACTGTCGCTCAGCGCCGCGGCGGAGCCTCGAGGAAGGCGTCGAGCCCAGGGCCCTCGGCGGCGATCACCAGACCCGGGTTGGTGCAGAACTGCCCCGCGCCCAGCGTGAGCGAGGCCACGAACTTCCGCCCGATGTCCGCTCCGCGCGCCGCCAGGGCGGCCGGCAGCAGGTACACCGGGTTGATGCTGCTCATCTCGGCGAAGACGGGGATGGGCTCGGCGCGAGCGGCGGCGACCTTCATCAGCGCCATGCCCCCGCGTCGCGAGCCGGTGAAGCCCACCGATTTGATGCGCGGGTCCGCCACGAGCGCGGTGCCGACCTCGTTGTCCGAGGCGAAGAGGAGCGAGAAGACGCCCTCGGGGAGGCCACAGTCGGCCACCGCCTGGCGCAGCGCGCGCCCGACGAGCTCCGAGGTGCCCGGGTGGGCGTTGTGCGCCTTCACCACGACGGGACAGCCCGCCGCGAGCGCGGACGCGGTGTCACCCCCCGCCACCGAGAAGGCCAGCGGGAAGTTGCTCGCGCCGAACACCGCCACGGGCCCCACGGCGATGTGACGCTGGCGCAGGTCGGCACGGGGCGCGGGCTGGCGCTGCGGCAGGGCGGGATCAATCCGCGCCTCGAGCCACTCGCCTCCGCGCACGACCTGCGTGAAGAGCCGCAGCTGGCCGACCGTGCGGCCCCGCTCACCCTCGATGCGCCCGCGCGGCAGTCCCGACTCCGCGCAGGCGCGCTCGATCAGCGCGTCGCCCAGGTCGAGAATGCGCTGAGCGGCCGTCTCGAGCAGGCGGGCGCGCGTCTCGAGGTCGGTGTCGCGGAACGCGTCGAACGCCTCCCACGCGAGCTGGCAGGCCCGCTCCACCTCGGCCGGAGTGCCGCCGCCGTAGGCCGGCTCGAGCCATGCGCCACGCGCCGGGTCGAGTCCGCGGAACGTCCCCGCCGTGCCACGCACTCGCGCCGCGCCAATGAACATCTCTCCCGTGAGAGCCTCGGAATGGATCGCCATGGATGGAGCCTCTTTTCAGGAACGCCCGGCCAGGAGGGTCTTGAGCTCACCGAACTCGCTCTCGGTGAGATCCACCAGCGGAGGACGCACGGGTCCGGCGGAACGGCCCATCGCGCGCATGCCCGCCTTCACGATGGAGACCGCGTAACCCTTCTTGCGGTTGCGAATTCCGATGTACGGCAGCACGAAGTCACGCAGGCCCGCCGACACGGTCGCGAGGTCACGCGCGCGGACGGCATCGTAGAAGCTGAGCGCGAACCGCGGCAGGAAGTTGAAGATCGCCGAGGAGTAGGTGGTGACGCCCATCTCCAGGTACGGCAGGGCGAAGGTCTCCGCCGTCGGCAGTCCGCCGATGTACATGAGGCGGTCGCCGATGCGCTGGTGGATGCGCGTCATCACCTCGATGTCACCCACCCCGTCCTTGAAGCCGACCAGGTTGGGGCAGCGCTCGCACAGGCGCGCGAGCGTGACGTCATCCAGCACGGCGTTGGCGCGGCTGTAGAAGATGACGCCCAGCTTCGTGGAGGCGCACACCGCCTCGACGTGCGCGGCGATGCCGTCCCGATCGCACTCGGTGAGGTAGGGGGGCAACAGCAGCAGCCCGTCCGCGCCCGCGGCCTCGGCGGCCCGGGCGAGGTCCTTCGCCATCGCGGTGCCATAGCCGGTCGGAGCGATCACCGGGACCCGGCCCCGCGTCTCCTCCACCGCCGCCCTGACAACGCGGTTCACCTCGTCCGCCGTGAGGGAGAAGAACTCGCCCGTCCCGCCGGCCGCGAACAGGCCCGCCACGCGGTGCTCGCTCAACGAGGCCAGGTTGGTGCGATAGGCACGCTCGTCGAAGGCGAGCGTCGCGTCGAAGTGCGTGACGGGGAAGGACAGCAGCCCCTTGCCCAGCTGCTTTGCCATCTCCACCGGAGTCATCTGCGTCATGGGCCTTTATCTCCTCGGGTCGGCCTCGGTTCGCGGTCCGTCCCACGCGAATCAAGGTACGTGTCGGCTCCATGCCGCTCCAGACCAAAGAGGGCATGTACCCATGCACGAAGTGGATGGATGCGACGCTCCGCGCCATGACGCTCGAGCGCGGCACGGGCGGAACTTCGCTCCCCTGCCCGCCCGTGAGGAGACACGTGCCGTGAAGGCGCGGTGCGTCATCGTTCAATCCCATGCGTCACCCGAGGGCTCGGCCCGCGGCCGGATGAATGCCAGATAGACTTCGCGGGGGCTCCATCCATGCCGGGGACGCATCAATGTTCGAGTTCAGCCAACTCCGTTGCTTCGTGGCCGTCGCCGAGGAGCTGCACTTCGGGCGCGCGGCCACACGGCTGAGCATGACCCAGCCGCCGCTGAGCCGGCAGGTGCAGTTGCTGGAGCACAACCTGCGGACGCAGCTCTTCGAGCGCACGAGCCGTACCGTGAAGCTGACGCCCGCGGGCCGCGCCTTCCTTCCGGAAGCACGCCGGCTGCTGAGCCGGCCGAGAGCGCCGCGTTCAGCGCGCGGCGTGTGGCGAGTGGGGACGCGGGCACCCTCACCCTGGGCTTCACCGCGGCCTCGGGCTACAACTACCTGCCGAGCCTCATCTCCGCCCTGCGCTCGCGCCTGCCCGGCGTGGACCTGATCCTCAAGGAGCTGGTGACGAGCGCGCAGGTGGATTCCCTGATGTCCAAGCAGCTCGACGTCGGCCTGGTGCGCGTGCCGGTGGAGCACCCGGACTTCGCTTCACGCTGCGTGCTGCGCGAGCCCCTCATCGCCGCGATCCCGCGCACCCATCGGCTCGCCGGGCAGCCCTTCGTGACCCTGGGGGACTTCGAGCGCCAGCCCTTCGTCATGTACTCGCCGTACGAGGCGCAGTACCTCCACAACCTCGTCCTGTCGGTGTTCGGCAGGGCGGGGGTGGCACCCCGGTACGTGCAGAACATGAGTCAGATCCACTCCATCCTGGCGCTGGTGCGCGCGGAGATGGGCCCGGCGCTCGTGCCGGAGGCCGCGGCGGCCCTCA
Organism: Cystobacter fuscus; assembly: GCA_049060065.1. Taxonomy (GTDB): domain Bacteria; phylum Myxococcota; class Myxococcia; order Myxococcales; family Myxococcaceae; genus Cystobacter; species Cystobacter fuscus_B. Next base: position 3,387,592 of record JBMEQP010000002.1, on the reverse strand, counting down.
ACTTCGAAGGGGTCGTCTTCAAGGCCGTGGAGATGGAGCCGGCCGGGCCCGTGGAGCTCTTCCTCGCGTGGAGCCGCACCAACGACAACCCCGTGCTCGGCGCCTTCCTGGAGACGGTGTTCGCCGCGTCGGGTACGACGGGGCCGGAGGCCCGCCCCACCCCGCGTGCCGACTGAGCACTGGGACGCTCACACCTGCCAGCACCGAGCCCAGGAAGACGGCGCCGTCACGCCACCTCCGGGCCTCGGACCGTCAGGGACTGGAGAGCACCCACAGCCAGTCCGACTGCGGCGGCCCCAGGGGATCTGTCCCCGGTGCACGCGCGGCGAAATAGAAACGCCCCTGCGCTTCGCTGACGCGCACCACGACATCGGGCCAGGGCTCGATGTCGTGTTGCACCGTATTCACGTGGCCACCCGGAACATTGGGGTCTTCGACGGGAGGCGCGGGTCTCGCGGAGACGCGGGCGAAGCGCACGCGCGGCTCCTGCTCAAGGGCCTTGCGAAATCCGGCGGCCGCGCGCGCGGCGGCCTCTCCGCTGCCGATAATGAGGAGGATGCAGTAGTCCCCTCTCGGCGGCATCGCGGCGCGCAGACGGGAGAGCGCTTCCGGGATGAGTGCATCGGCGGGGCTGTCAGGAGAAGACACGGAAGATCCTTGCGAGGGCTCGCTGGCCATCACCGGGGCAGAGCTGGAGCGCTCTGCGGGCCGGGTGCTGCATCCACAGGCGAGCATGGCGAGTACCGACAGCACCCTCTGAGCGAGCCTTGGCGCGTTCATGGACTATCAGGGAATGGTGACCGGAAGAGGAGCGGCGCGCTCGTCTCCCGAGAAGACGAGCAAGTGATAGGCCCCTGGCTGGAGCCGGTGCCGAGCTGGGCCAGGGGAATCGAGAACTGCCCGACGCGGTCGGCCCCCTCCGCTCGGGCATCCACGACGAACGAGCCAGCGGCGACCCCTCCCGTGGGGGCGAGGTGGATTGCCACGATGGTGACGAAGGGGGAGGTGTCGGCTCGCCCTGGAATCGTGCGTGGGGCAGCGCCGTCCGGAAGGCACCCTCGATGCGGAGGTCTCCCTGAACAGACAGGCGCGCCACCACGCCGACAGAGGCGGGGGCGGCAGGGAGTGCCTGCTGAATGTGCGGAGCCGGACGCGGCGCGTGCCCGTGGGCGCCCACTGGCAGGGAGTTCCGCGGGTGTTGGATGGTGAGGGGCTCGGGTTCCGTCCGCCAGTGCGCGAACGTCGCGAACACGTGGTAGTCCGCCGCGCCCTCGTGCGTGACGCCGTAGTGGAGCGGATCCAGCGTGCGTTTCTCGCGCACCACGGAAGGGTCCTTCGCCGGATCGATGCGCGGCGGTGGCAACGGTGGATCCGGCAACATGAGCGCCTGGGGATCGATCTTCGCGAGGAAGCACACGCCCGGCGCATCCCTGCGCACGAGCACGACATTCAATGACTTATCCAGAATGCCATCATTGGCATAGTAGACCGGCATGTTGGCGACCATGGTCACATCCAAGGGGATGGGACCACTCGAGTCGGCGGAGGCGGGAACCCGAAGGCTTACACCTGGAGGAGGAACCATGACCTATATCCAGCGCAGGGTGGAGTAATCGGTACGGTAGAGGAAATGCGAGCAGTCATCCGGCCTGTTGCTCGAGCAGAAGAGCAGACGGGGTCCGCTACCTCCGAGCATGAACCACATGACGCACCGGGGACTGGGCGGGGTCGCGGCGTCATTGTACTTGCAGTGCTTCAAACTGTAGGGGACATCCCGAGGATCCGTGTCATGCCACGCGGCACCATTGGGGACGAGCCCCAGCGCGTGACCAATCTCATGCGTGAGTGCCTGCTGCAATTGCGCGCCGGTGGGCGTGGCCGGATCCGTGCGGCGAGCCCGGCCGATACACATGAAGAGCGTTCCTGTCATGCCGCCCCAGCCGCCCGCCCGGCCGCGCTGCATGCGGTACTTGATGCGCACGTTCACGGTGGAACCCGCCGTGAAGCCCGGGATGGTGGCGCTGACGGAAACCAGCGAGGGGTTTGCCGGGTCGGGCACCTCGGTCACGCCGGAGAGGGCAGCCCACGAGCTTCCCGTGGTCTGGTACTCCGCGTGGATGACGGTCGCCTCGTGGGGCCATTTGGTGAAGTTCGGCGTCTGGACGTTCGCGGTGGTCGCCGGGGAGAGCCACTCGTGCTCCGCCACGATGTCGGCGGTGTCGATCATCACGATGTTCATCTTGAACGGTGAGCGCGCGTCCACAGCCGCCGGGCGGAGGGTGTTCTCCACCGACCACCGTTGCGCCGCCGTCAAGTGGGCTTGGTAGGGAGTGATGTCGTGATTCTTGACCCCGGGCTCCAGCTTGAAGAAGACCGGGTCGAACGCGGTCTGGAGGGCCGAAATCATGTCGGAGGGCGCCGCGAAGGAGACGTCGTCCGGCGGCGGGGAGGAGGCCATTTCCGTGATCTGGTAGAAGACCTTTCGCCAGACAGTGATGCGGCCCGTGCGCACGGGCGCCGCCATGGAAGAAGTCTTGCCGCCCACGGTGAACCGCGCGCCGCCATAGAAGGGCAACGTCAGCTCGACCTTGGCGGCCCCCTGGGCATCGGTCCTGGCCGTGGTCCTCGCGAGCACGGCCGCAGGCGCGTCCGGCTCGTTCGTGCTCTCCGCGAGCACATCGAAAGTAATCACCTCGCCCGCGACCCGAGGCTCGACGTGGCCCACCAATTCGATCCTGCGCCCGTTGTTGGGTGGATCCCAGGCCGCCGGCAGGTTCACGAACTGCATCCGGTCCATGTTGTGCGGCGCATCCCACAGCCAGACATGGGTCTGGGGACACGGGGCGACGGCCGAGCCGACCGGCGTGCTGGAGCACGCGACGGAGGGGTTCGTACCAATGCTCAGGGCAGAGGAGGTGGGTGGGGGGATGCACCTGTACCCGTGGAGGGTGGAGGGAGGCTCCCAGTGGACTTCAGGGGGTCCGCGACCGAGGCGTCCAGACAGCACATGTTTCATGCTCCTCGGCTCGTCGGGTCCGGGCTGCTCTCTCCTGGAGACGTGGCGCCCCGGATCCGGACGAACTCGTAGAAGGATCTTTGTTGCACTCCATGACTCTCGTCCCGATGGATGAGCTGGAAGCCGCACCAGCGCAGCCAACGGATGTGGACTTCGTTTCTCGCGTCGATCCAGTTGCCGAGGACGGAGTAGTGCTCGTGCAGCCGTTCGATCCAGTAGAGACCCTGGCGCAGGAATGTCACCGCGTGCTTTTCCAGCTCGTCCGAGCCCAGCAGCCAGACCAGTCCCGCCTCCGGCTTGCGCCCATCCGGGGCGGCGCCGAACAGGGCCAGCAGCAATCCCTGCTCGTCGAGGACAGCATGGCAGGGAACGGAGCACCGTATGCTCCGCTCGAGCAGTTCCACGGGCTTCTCCGTGGTGACTGCGGCGATCTCCAGGAGATCCGCCTCGCGCAGACGCGGCGCGAGCAGGGCCGCGTCGGTTGGTCGTGCCGGGCGCACCGTGAGCATATCACGCGAGCCTCGACCAGCTCTTGAGTTGGGACAGGGCGTCTTCGTACAGCTTGTCCGCCCGCTGGGAGGGATTCATCGTCCGCAGTTCCGCGAACAGGTGTGGAGCCCAGGGCACCAACGGATCGTCGACGAACCCGCTGCCCAACACGAACTGAATGAGGATGAAGACGCTCGTGCCCCGCTCCGTCCGGAGTCCCTGCTCGGCGGCGCGGTCGATGCCATGCTGGACCACCTGGCGCACAGTGCTCCCGCCCAGGTAGTGACACTTGTTGGGGAACACCCTGTTCAGGGGTTGCATCATCCGGTCGGTGAAGTCCGGAATGAACTCCGGCACGAGCGGCGCACTCCTCCCTGAAGATGCGGAGCATCTCTTCGGCGAACCGGCCATTCTCCATCTCGTGGTTGGCGTCCCGGAAGTCCTTGAGTGCGTGCTGGGCGTAGTCCAGGGCCCGCTCGTGGAGGCGACTGGCGCGCGCGTTCTCCGCGGAGAGGTCGGGGTCCGCCAGGACTTCCTTCGCCCAGGGGTACTGGGGATCCGCGTCGAAGCCGCTGCCGAGCATGAACATGACGCTCACATAGGACAGGACGCTGGGCTCCAGGGTCAGGTGGTGGCTGTTGGCCCGCTTGAGACCACGGCGGATCACATCGAGGATCTGCGCCTCTCCGAGGTACTTCCAATGCCGGCTGAAGCCCTGACGGACGAACCGGAGCGCGCGCTGTTCGAACTGCCTCAGCGAATCCTGCTCGAACAGTGCAACCTGTGCTTTGGATATCTTGAACACGTAGACCTCACTGAAGAGTCCAATCCGAGCCGCGTGAGCACGCTGCTTCGGCCCCCGACGAAGCGCTCGTCGGAGGACCCTCCACTGCGGAACAGGTCCCGCCGTCAGCCGGGATCCCTACGAACGGCGCCTCGGGTCGGTGCGAGCAGCGTCTCGAGCGCGGTCTGTCTGACGCGCGGCGATGGGGAGCGCATCGTTCGTCACCATGATCGTTTCCCGAGCTGGGCCACGCACCCGGCAAGATGCCTAGCAGAAAACAAATCGCCTCATGAACCCCAAATGCGGCGCGTGGCATGAAATCAACACTTGCGCGGGCATGCAATCGACGGCATGGCCCGGACACACAGCGGGCGCCACGCTCACCTCCGGAGAAGTGACTCGGGACGGGCCCTCCTTCGGTACGTACGGGTTCTGGCGCGACGCGTCTGGCGAGAATCTGCTCTTGCCCACCGCCGCGCGCTGATATGGAAACGACCGGTTCCTGAACCCCGAGGAGAACCTCATGAAGAGAGCGATGGGTCTCGCCCTGGCACTGTGCCTCCTGAGCTTCGGCTCAGCCCGTGCGGCGGATACGATCAAGATCGGCCTCCTGGCGCCCATGACCGGCTCCTGGGCGAGCGAAGGCCAGGAGATGAAGAAGAACGTCGATCTGCTCGCCTCCGAGCTGAACGCCAAGGGCGGGCTCTTGGGCAAGCAGGTCCAGGTCATCATCGGGGATGACGGGGAGATCCGCGCACCGCTTCACTCGCGGCGCAGCGCCTGAGCACCCAGGGAGTGGTGGCGGTGATCGGCACCTACGGTTCGGCGGTGACCGAGGCGACCCAGAACATCTTCGACGAGGCGAGCATCATCCAGGTGGCCAACGGCTCCACGAGCGTGCGGCTCACCGAGAAGGGCCTCAAGTACTTCTTCCGCACCTGCCCGCGCGATGACGAGCAGGGCCGGGTGGCCGCGGCGACGCTCGAGGCGATGAAGGCGACCAAGATCGCGCTCCTGCACGACAACTCGGCGTATTCCAAGGGCCCGGCCGATGAGATCCGGGGGATTCTCAAGGCGAAGAAGCTCAACGTCGTCTTCTTCGACGCCCTCACGCCCAAGGAGCAGGACTACTCCACCATCCTCACCCAGCTCAAGGCGGCCGCTCCGGACGTGGTCTTCTTCACCGGCTACTACCCGGAGGCGGGCCTGCTGCTGAAGCAGAAGAAGCGGATGGGGTGGGACGTGCCCTTCCTCGGCGGGGACGCCATCAACAACCCGGACCTCGTGAAGATCGCCGGCAAGGACGCGGCGGAGGGCTTCCAGTTCCTCTCGCCCCCGGTGCCCAAGGATCTCGACACGCCCGAGGCCAAGGCCTACCTGACGAGCTACACGAAGAAGTACAACGAGACGCCGGGCTCCATCTACGGCGTGCTGGCGGGTGACGGCTTCCGGGTGGTGGCGAAGGCCATCGCGGAGACGAAGTCGACGGACGCGGACAAGCTGCGCGAGTACCTCACCACCCGCCTCAAGGACTTCCCGGGCCTGACGGGGAAGATCTCCTTCAACGCGAAGGGGGACCGGCTCGGTGAGCTGTACCGCGTGTACAAGGTCGAGAAGACGGGCGACTTCGTGCTGCGCAAGTAGGCACGCCGCCCGGCGCCCACCCACATGGAGCACTTCTTCCAGCAACTCACCAACGGACTGGCCGTCGGGGGCATCTACGCGCTCATCGCCCTCGGCTACACCATGGTCTACGGGGTGATGAAGCTCATCAACTTCGCCCACGGCGACCTCTTCACGTACGGCGCCTACCTCGGGATGACCCTCCTCACCTCCTTCTTCCTCCAGGACCGGCTGGGGATGGTGGCGGGGCTGGTCCTCCTGGCCGTGATGGTCATGGGGCTCGTCGCGATCATCGGCGCCGTGCTCGAGCGCGCGGTGTACCGGCCCCTCCGGGACTCGCCCCGGCTGTCGGCCGTGGTGTCGGCGCTCGGCGCGTCCATCTTCCTGCAGAACGCGCTCATGCTCCTCTACGGCGCCCGCGTCCACGTCTACCCGGAGGACCTGCTTCCGCAAGCGACGGTGAACGTGCTCGGGCTGGAGGTGCCGCTCATGCGCATCGTCGTCGTGCTGGCCTCGGTCGTGATGATGGCGGTCCTCTACCTCTTCGTGCAGAAGACGAGGATCGGCACCGCGATCCGGGCGGCCGCGATCGACCAGGGCGCCGCCCGCCTCATGGGCATCGACGTGAACCGGGTCATCCTGCTCGTGTTCCTGATCGGTCCCGCCCTGGGCGGCGCCGCCGGACTGCTCGTCGGCCTCTACTACGGGCAGGTCAGCTTCACGATGGGCTGGCTCTACGGGATGAAGGCGTTCACCGCGGCCATCCTCGGGGGGATTGGCAACATCCCCGGTGCGATGGTGGGCGGCCTGCTGCTGGGCGTCATCGAGGCCCTGGGCGCGGCCTACCTCTCCCTCGCGTGGAAGGACGCGCTCTCCTTCCTCGTGCTCATCTTCATCCTGATCGTTCGTCCCACGGGGCTGCTGGGCGAGCGGGTGGCGGACAAGGTATGAGCCGCGGCCTGCTCGTGTCCTACGCGGTCCTCACCCTCGTGCTCGCCGGGGCCCCGCTCGTCCTGGACGCGTACTGGGTGGACGTGCTCAACAGCGTGGGCCTCTATGCCCTGCTGGCCTTGAGCCTGAACATCATCCTGGGCGACGCCGGGCTCTTCAACATGGGCCATGCCGCCTTCTACGCCGTGGGCGCGTACACCACGGCGATCCTCAACACCCGGCTGGGCCTGCCCACCCTGTGGGCCCTGCCGGTGAGCGGACTGGTGGCGGCGCTCTTCGCGGCGCTGGTGGCCCGCCCCGTCATCCACCTGCGGGGGGACTACCTGCTCATCGTGACGATCGGGCTGGGGGAGATCGTGCGCATCGCCCTGGTGAACGATGTATTCGGCCTGACGGGCGGGGCCAACGGGCTCTTCGGCATCGCGCGCCCTACCCTCTTCGGTCTGAAGATCCGCCGCCCGAATGAGTTCTTCTATCTCATCTGGGCCTTCGTGGCGCTCACGGTCTTCCTCTTCCACCGGCTGGAGCAATCGCGGTTCGGCCGGGCACTGAACTACCTCCGGGAGGATCCGGTGGCCGCCGAGGGCAGTGGCGTGAACACGGGCCGCTACAAGCTGCTGGCCTTCGCCCTGGGAGCGGCCTGGGCGGGAATGGCCGGCAACCTCTACGCCGCGAAGATGACGATCATCTCCCCGGAGTCGTTCAGCTTCTGGGAGTCCGTCCTCCTCTTCCTGATCGTCATCCTCGGCGGCTCGGGCTCCATCCCCGGGGTGCTCCTCGGCGCCTTCCTGGTGGTGGGACTGCCGGAGCTCTTTCGTGGTTTCGCCTCGGCGCGCATGCTCGTCTTCGGCCTGGTGATGATGGTGTTGATGGTGTTCCGCACGCAGGGGCTGTTGCCCTTGCGGACCGTGCGCTTCAAGAAGTCCGACCTCGAACGGGCCCGGTCCGCACCATGAGCGCCCTTCTCGAGGTCCGGGGATCACAAAGGCCTTCGGTGGACTGACCGCCGTGCGCGACGTCTCCTTCGAGGTCGCCGAGGGGTCCGTCGTGGGGCTCATCGGCCCGAACGGCGCGGGGAAGACCACGACCTTCAACCTCATCACGGGCAACTACCGCGTGGATCGCGGGACGGTCCGGTTCAAGGAGCGCTCCCTGGTGGGGTTGAGGCCCCATCAGATCGTGTCGCTGGGAGTGGCCCGGACCTTCCAGAACATCCGCCTCTTCCAGCAGCTCTCCGCCGTGGAGAACGTCCTCGCCGGACGTCATTGCCGCACCCGCGCCGGGCTCCTGTCGGCCTTGTTGCGTCTGCCCGGACAGGTCCGCGAGGAGCGCGAGGCGGTGGCCCGGGCGATGGAGGAGCTCGCCTTCGTGGGGTTGCATGGCCGGGCGATGGAGCTGGCGAAGAACCTGTCCTACGGGGACCAGCGCCGCCTGGAGATCGCCCGGGCGCTGGCGACCGAGCCCAGGCTGCTCATCCTCGACGAGCCCGCGGGCGGCATGAACGAACAGGAGACGGACCAGCTCGTCGAGCTGATCCGGAAGATCCAGCAGCGGGGAATCACCCTCCTGCTCATCGAGCACGACATGAGCCTGGTCATGCGAGCCTGCGAGCACCTCGTGGTGTTGGAGTATGGCGAGAAGATCGCCGAGGGCCTCCCGCGCTCGTCCGGAAGGATCCGAAGGTGATCGAAGCCTACCTGGGGACGGAGGAGGTCTAGCGATGGCCGAACCGCTCCTGGAGCTCAAGGACTTGAGGGTGAAGTACGGGAACGTGGAGGCGCTCCACGGCATCGGGCTCACGGTGCGGCGGGGGGAGATCGTCACCCTGCTCGGCGCCAATGGCGCGGGGAAGACCACCACCCTGCGGGCCATCAGTGGACTGATCCGCCCCTCGGCGGAGAGATCCTGTTCGAGGGAAAGCCCATCCACGCCCTCCCGGCGCACGAGTTGGTGAAGAGGGGCATCGCCCAGGCCCCGGAGGGGCGGCGCATCTTCGCCACCCTCACCGTCCGCGAGAACCTGATGCTCGGTGCCTTCACCCGGACGGACAAACCCCAAATCGCCGAGACGCTGGCGTGGATCCACCGGCTCTTCCCGGTCCTGGAGAAGCGAGGCACGCAACTGGCGGGGACGCTCTCGGGGGGCGAGCAGCAGATGCTCGCCATCGGGCGGGCGCTCATGGCCAACCCGCGCATCCTCCTGCTCGACGAGCCCTCGCTGGGGCTCGCGCCGCTACTGGTGAAGGCGATCTTCCAGACCCTTCGGGAGATCAACCAGACGACGGGCGTCACCATCGTCCTGGTCGAGCAGAACGCCCGCGCGGCCCTGAAGCTGGCCCACCGGGGCTACGTGATGGAGGTGGGCCGGCTCGTCCTGGAGGACTCGGCCGAAGCGCTCCTGTCCAATCCGAAGGTGCAGAACGCCTATCTGGGCACCCGCATCTGAGCGCGGGGACGATTGGAGGAGATTCGTCCGGCGACGACCGTTCAGGCGAGCTTCGTCAGCTTCGCGACGTGCACTTGAGCCAGTCCGCCAATCGCCGCGATGAGCGCCTGGAAGTGCGGTGTCGCTTCGTGCTGCCGCAAGGCCTCGGCACCGCGCCATTCCTCCAGCATCACGAAGCGCGCCGTGTCCGAATTATCGTGGTGGAGTTCATAGCGCAGGCACCCAGCCTCCGCGCGGCTCGGCGGCACGACTCTCTCCAAGGCGGACCGAACGATCTCCTGCTGCCCGGCCTTGGCGGTGATGGTGGCGACAACGACCAGAGTGCTCATAGGTGCTCCTTATCGCGGAGGTAGCTCGAAGCCCCGAGGTGGGCCCCGATATCGACAGTGGATGCGCGAGCCCGAGACGCGTTGCATGCGAGGCCCGGCGCGCGCGGGTGTCGAAGCGGCCGTAATGCCGGCGGGGCTGGACACCTTTCTCGGTGTCACGGCGCGATCCGGCCACTTCCGGCCGCTCCCGCCGCGCGCTGGAGAACACCATGTCCCGCCTGTCCATCCCCACCGCCGACTCCGCCCCCGCCGCCACCCAGCCCCTGCTGAGCGCCCTCCAACGCAAGCTGGGCCGCGTGCCCAACCTCTACGCCACCATCGGCCACTCGCCCGGTGCGCTGCGGTCCATGCTCGCCTGGGAGGAGGCGCTGTCGCAGGGCAGCACGCTCTCCCGGCGCGAGCGCGAGCAGCTCAACCTGCACGTCTCGGAGCTCAACGGCTGCGGCTACTGCATCTCGGCCCACTCGGCCATCGGCAAGTCGCTCGGGCTGAGCGCGCAGGACATTGATGCGGCACGCGTGGGCGCGGGCGCCAACGCTCGCGAGAACGCCCTGCTGGCCCTGGCTCGCCGCGTGGTGCGCACCGGAGGGCACGGCGCGGGGGGCGAGCTGATCCGCGCGCGTGAGGCCGGCCTGACCGACGCCGAGGTGGTGGACGTCATCGCCGTGGTCACCCTCAGGAGCTTCACCAACGCCGTGGCCGTCGTCGCCCAGACCGACCTCGACTGGCCCGAGGCCCCCGCCCTTCCGGCGGCTTGAGTCCGGGCGCCAGGGGCCCCTGGGTGGGGCAAGAGGGTCAACCGGGAAGGGACCCTTTTGCCCCAACCATCGCTATCAAAGCCATCAATCGCCCAGGAGGTCCTCGCGTGTCCGTCTGGCCTGGTCCAGCTCCGCCTGTCCCTCGGCTGTATCGGCACTCGCATGCAGCGGCGCTGCCTCCGCCCTGTCGATCTTCTCTTGAGTCCTGATCATGGCGGCGGCCACGCGGTACGCCCACCGGACCATCTTCTCGGTGTCCTCCAGCGGATCGCCGCGGCTGATGGCCGCGGAAAGCACCTGCACCGCGATCCAGTCACGCTTGGTCAGACCCGGCACCGCAACAACACTCGCTTCACTCATGAGACTCCCTCCTCAACGCGGCAGTCATCGCGGTTCTCACGACGGAAGTCCATGGGCCCGCCGTCCGCTGACCTTGTCGCGCTCCACGTGCTCGCGCAGCGTACCCTGGATGACGAGGCCGGTGAGCACCTCGGACCCGTGGTGCCAGACCACCGCCACCCGGTCCGCGAGCAGGAGGGACAACTGAACGGTATTTTCAGGCGCACTCACTCCAAGGCCGACGGGAAGCCCTCCCCCGGACATGTCAGACCCCCCGGGCATGGTGGCGCCCCATGACCGCCCTGTCGCTCGAAAGCCCTGTCACCGCCCATCTCGAGGCCTATCCCTCCCGCCGGCCGGGGGCCCTGCCGAGAGCCGTGCGTCCCGTGAACCCCCGCGCCGCCGCGCTCCACGCCTATGCCACCTCCCAGCTCGGCGCGGAGCTCATCTCCACCTACGGTGCCGGTCGCGGCATCCCCGGCTCCTGGCTCCTGCTCTCCGGGTTGGAAATCCACCTCGGCCAGAGCCTCCTCGCCCCGGACCTGATGGGCTGGCGGCGCGAGCACCTGCCCCGCCTGCCCCGGGGCACCTCCAGCATCGCGATCGCCCCGGACTGGGTCTGCGAGGTGCTCTCCCACCCCGAGGAGCGCGCCCGGCTGCTGCCCCTCTACGCCCACGAGGGCATCCGCCACGTGTGGCTGGTGGACCCCGAGGTGCGCACCCTGGAGGAGCTCGAGCTCGAGGGCCGGCGCTACTCGCTGCGTGCGCTGCACTCGGGCGCGGAGACCATTCGTGCCGAGCCCTTCAGCGCGCTGGAGCTGTCGTTGCGCCTGCTGTGGGCGGAGTGAGTCGCTCCGCCCCGGCTTCTCGTTGATGACGCCCCCGCCGCCCTGAGCCACTCAGGGCAGGGCGCAGATGAAGTTGGACTTGTCGCTACAGGCGCTGTCGTTCCAGGCGCCGTTCGTGCCGTACATCTGCGTGCAGTCCTCGTTCCCACCGTAGTCGTTCGGCTCGCCCGAGGCCCAGGCGACGTAGTCGCGGGGCGACCCATCGAGCCAGGTGAAGTTCCCCTCCACGGTGCGGTCCGTCAGCCCCAGCCACCACGAGCCGGTGGAGAGGGCACGCGCCCCGGCGAACACGGCGTCCTGGGTGGCCTGATCGTGGATGGAGACAAGGTGCCCGCCCTGGGCGACGCAGTCCGCCTCGGCATCCGGGACGCTCAGCGCCTGGGTGCAGAAGGCCAGCTTGCCACCCTTGGGCGCGGGCCGGAGGGTGCAGCGCGGGCACGCGGCCGGGTCCACGCACCCGACGCGCGACTGGATGTCGGCCGGGCGCTTGTTCAGGAAGTCGAGCGTCTCGGACATCTTGGTGTAGACGGTCCCCACGCTCACCTCCTTGCGAGGATCCGCGTACACCGCGGGCCAGAGGAGCGAGCCCAGGTCCAGGGCCCGGCTCCGCAGATCCAGGCGGAGGGCGCTCTCGAGGACCTGCGTGTAGGCCTGCGCCAGCTTCACCTTGCAGGGCGTGGACGCGACGCACTTCTGTTGCACCCGGCCGTTGGCCAACCAGGGATCCGTGTACTGGACGAAGGTCTGATCGATGCCCCAGGGGATGAAGACCCACCGCTGATCCGACGGGCGGCGGTAGAGATAGAAGTTGTTCTTGTAGGACGCGTAGCCATCCCAGTGGCCGAGGAACAGCTCGGTGGCGGCGAAGCGCACGTAGGTGTCGATGTCGATGACCCGGGAGACCTCCTCGAGGAACGTGGCCGGGTTGGTCATCTGGTCGAGCGCCCGCGCGAGCTCGGTCAGGTCGGCGAACCCGACGTCCTTCCCCTTGTCCTGGTCGAAGGTGTTCTCCTGGCCGACGTTGAGGTCGCTGCCGTACTCGCCCTCGTACAGGTTGCCCTCATCGCTGCCGAACCAGTGCTCGAGGAAGTCGGAGTTGTCCGTCGGCTCGACGGTGGCGTAGAGGCCATACATCGAGCCGTTGAGGTACACCACGGCGTAGGCCGAGCGCGGAGCCGGGACGTTCATCTCGCGGAACAGGGTGTAGCCGAGCCGCTCGTGGATCATGCTCGGGTCCTGCACCATGTTGTTGAGGGCGAGCTTCTTCAGGCCGAACAGCGTCTGCTTGTTCTGGAACTTGTCGAACTTGAGCAGGAAGGCCGCCTTCTGATTGAGATTGCGCGCGGAGCCCAGCTTCCCCTTGAGGCGCACGCCCACCTGCGGCAGCTCGAGGATCTGCCCGTCGAGCTCGAAGCGCAGGTCGCCCTTCACGTAGGTGTCCGGAGCCGCGTTGAGGGCGTCGATGGACGCCTGCGACAGGGTCAGCTCGAAGAGGGGGATGCTCGTGCCGGCGAACAGGGCCTCGGAGGGACGCACCACCGGGCCGGCATCCGGAATCCCCGCGTCCCCCAGGCCGCCCGCGTCGCCGGAGTCTCCCTCGTCCTCCGTGGGGCCCACGCCCGCGTCACCGACACCGGGCAGTGGATCCCCTTCGGACCCATCACCGCCGCAGGCGGAGGCCAGCACGGAGCAGAGGAGCAACAACGGGAGCAGGAGCGAGGAGCGCGAGGAGATCACACGTGGATTTCACCCGATTTCCCTCGATGACCGAAAGCTTTTTCGGCGCCCGGTCCGCGCAGCCGCGCGCCCTCTCCTTCCATTCTCGACGCCGCGCTCGCCGGCGGACGTTGAGGGACAGGGTGGTGAGCCCCATCCTTCCTTGATGGGCAGGCAGCCTCAATGGCTCGCTCGCGCCCGGGTGCGGATTCGCCGGGAGCGGGCGTCACGAACCGGGTAACGCCCCTCTATTTGCATGGGTCGAACAACAGACACCGCCGCCGTCCTGGCTGGCTGAGTCTGTTATCCGCTCCGGGGCAACCATGGCCGCCGATCCAGAACAGTTGTCGCGGGCGATTCATGACCTCATCTATGACTCACTGACGACCGCTCCGGCGGGCAGTCAGCCCGTGATGAACGCCGCCTCCACGGTGTTGAGCTTGAGCATCCCAGGACTGCCGCTCGATCCCGCCGAGTTCATCAATCCCTGGACGCCCCTGAACCCGGGGGGAAACCCCGTGACGGCGGAGAACTTCGCCTGGCTGGTGGATGCCATCCCCGAGGTGTCCACCGTCTACACACCCAACGGAAACTCCATCGAGACGCTCTACGGCCAGCTCGTCCAGGCCAACACGCCCACGACAGCGCCAGCCGTCCCGGCCCCCGTTCCCACTCCGCCGCCAACACGCCCCGTGAGAGGGCTCACCCCCGTGCGAGGCCCCCGGCTCGTCGTCGACGCGGCCGTGCGACGGGGAGCCTTCGCGCGGCTCTTCACCGAGACCACCGTTCCCACCCCTCGGGGACGGTCCATCCAGACCCTCGTCGAGACTCCCGCGCTTCGCCAGTACCTCGACCTGCGAGCGGCCCGGGAGGAGGCCGTCACCCGCTACATGTCGCGGCTGCTGCAGGTGGACATGAACGACCCCGCCGAGAAGCAACGCTGGGAGGCGAGCGCGGCGGCCCTGAAGACCCAGCTCCAGTCGACGGCCCGGGCCATGGAGGCCGGGGGGCTGGAGAGATCGAGGAGGCCCTCTCCACCGTGACCTCGAGCGAGGTCGATGGGCAGAACAACAGCGTCGCCGCCCTCTTCTCCGCGGCCCGGTTGAACTTCGAGCTCAGCACGCTCGGGAGCATGTTGGGACCCGGTTACACGTGGCACATGACCCTCGCCCAGCCTCAAAACTGGTTCACCCCCGAGGCGTCCTTCTTCGATGTCGACCTCAGGACCAGCCGGACACTGCCGCTCAATGGCGGCTCCCGCTTCCAGCAATCCACCGCGCTCACGGCATTGAACTCCGGGCTGTGGGGCTACCGGGCCCAGGACAAGCTCCTGCGCCGGCCGGTCGCGCGCGAGTCCCTCGACATCCGGGTGCGGTTCAAGTTCGCGCGCGTCAGCATCCGTCGCCCGTGGCTCGACACCTCGCTGTTCTCCCTCGGGGGCTGGGCCACGGCGGGCAGGCGCCGCAACTCCCTGTCCACCGGCTCGCTCACGGGCAACACGGGGATCTTCCCGCTGCTGCCCACCGCGCTCATCCTCGCGCGGGAGCTCCAGATCTCAGCGGCCTGGTCCCCATCCGACGTCACCTTCATCCGGGAGCGCCTCGACCAGGAGGACCTGACCTTTGGTCCCTTCGCCCTCTCGGGTCAGTACCAACGCCCTCGCGCCAGGACCACGACCGTGGCCCGGGCCACTTTCGACGGCGTGAACATCTCGGCTCCAGGTCTGCAAGTCATTGGCCGGATGAGCCAGCTCGTTCCCGCCTGCCCTCCCCTCGACGGGTGACAGGCGGACAGAGGCAGTACAAACGCGGTCCGAGGAGGCAAACGTCATGGCCATTGATAGCAACATGATGATGCAGTCGATCTACGACGCCTTGTATGGCTCACTCACGGGCGACGTGCCGGGCGTCGCCGCCTCGCGCTCTGTCCCGCCGAGCAGCGGCTTCCTCACCCTGCTCAAGCCGGGTCTGCGTATCGAGCCGATGCTGTATGCGAATGCCTGGAGCCCGGTCAATCCCGAGGGCAGCGACGTCGCGGGACGCGCGTTGGCGGAGCTGGTCTCGCAGGCCCCCGCGCTCAACCCCATGTACACGCCGATTGGCCGCGTCGAGGACTTCTACGAGGAGATCGTGCGGGCCGAGGTGGACCCCTCGCCCCCCAATCCGGAGCAGGAGGCCGCGGTGGCCGCGGCGGAGAACTTCCTCTTCGACGATGGGGTCGACTTCGATCCGGTCACCGGTCAGCCCGTGACCGTGCCCAACTCGGTGGATTCGCCGGCCTACGCCAACTACAAGAACAAGTTCGCCTTGTTCGAGGCCGCGCTGACCTCGTACCTCGCCCAGTGGCAGCAGGTCGACCAGAGCAACCCCAAGGACATGCAGGCCTGGGCGATCATCGCCCCCATCCTCCAGACGAAGGTCAGGATGGCCTACGCGGAGTTCGACACCAGCAAGCCCGGCATCATCAAGGAGAAGGAGAGCATCCTCGGTCAGGCGTCGCAGATCGGCCTCGTGCGCCGCTTCGCCGAGGCGCGGCGGATCTTCGAGCTGGCGCCCCGGGGCGAGGGGTTCAGCGCGTACCTGCCGGTGCAGGCCTTCCCCGCCAACTGGCCCACCACGCAGGCCTACTCGAACGTGGAGCTGAACTCGAACGAGATCCATACGTCGAGCAGCTCGAGCTTCGGAAGCTGGAACGCGGGCGGTAGTCTCAACTTCGGCCTGTTCAGCATCGGCGGCGGTGGGGGCAGGTCCTGGTCGAACCACACCCTGCACCAGGACACCACCAATCTCCGCCTCTCGTTCCAGTTCGCCCGGGTCGACATCCGGCGCTCCTGGCTCAAGGAGAACCTGCTGACCACCACGGGCTGGAGGGTCGAGGGCCGAGGCAAGAACGGCTACTCGACCGGCGATGTCGACAGGAGCAACACGGGCGTCTTCCCCCTGCTCCCGGTCGCCTTCATCGTGGCGCGGCAGGTCCGCGCCACCGCCAGCTGGAGCGCCGTCGACAAGCAGACGTTCACCCAGACGATGCAGGCCGGTGGTGGCATCCGCATCGGGC
Organism: Cystobacter fuscus; assembly: GCA_049060065.1. Taxonomy (GTDB): domain Bacteria; phylum Myxococcota; class Myxococcia; order Myxococcales; family Myxococcaceae; genus Cystobacter; species Cystobacter fuscus_B. Next base: position 3,371,237 of record JBMEQP010000002.1, on the reverse strand, counting down.
CGTTCCAGTTCGGTGGCGGTGGCGGCTCGAGCAGCACGACCTCCTCGACCTGGGCGGCCTCCAACCAGACGGATCTGTACACGCCGGACCTGGAGATCGTCGCGTTCCTGAACCGCGTCGTTCCCGCCTGCCCCCCGAAGTGAGGAACACGGCCGTGATGAGCATTGACTCGCTTTACGAGCAACTGTCCGAGACCGGGCTGGGCTACGTCACCCTCGAGGTGCCTCCTCGCCCGGCCACGGAACTCCAGACCCCGGAGGCACTGGCCCGCGCCGCGGATGAGGTGCCCGCGCTCGACCCCGAGCGACGCTCCACCGGGCGGCTCATCTCGGTGCTGTACGCGGAGCTCCTCGGCGCCACGGTCGTGGAGCCACCCCGCGAGGTGCCACCGTCCGTGACCGCCGCGCGGCAGTTGCTCTACACGGATGACAACGAGAGTGTGCCCACGCGCGCGTACAAGACCTATCTGGCCTACAAGCAGGCGTACGACGAGGCCCGCGCCGCGGGGCGGACCGGGGAGGCCGAGTGGAGAAAGCTTCAAACGGCGCAGCCTGGCCGCATCGAGGCCGCGCTGGCGACCCTGTCCTCGTTCCATCAGGGCGATCTGAGCGTGGCCTTCGCCTCCGCGCAAAAGGCGTTCGCCGCCGGGCAGCGCGAGGGAGAAGAAGGCCCCTACTTCGTCTGCAACGCCATCCCACCGCGTTTCTGGCTCCCGCCCTCCGGGCAGGAGGACACCGGCGGAGAGGAGGCACGCCCGTTCATGCGGGTGATGCTCGAGCGCCCCTGGCTGCGCATGGCGTTGCTCGGTCGCGACGGGTGGTCGGTGCCTGGAAGGGAGGAAGGGCCTATTCGAATGGGCGTGCGGACGAGAGCAACTCCGGACTGCTGGCACTCATCCCCATCGCGCTCTTCATCGGATGGCAAGAGGATGGGACGCCCATGATCCTCGGCTGGGACAACCTGATCGTGCCGCGATGCCCGCCGCGTGCCTCCCCACCGTGACGGCCGCGTGGAGGGACTTCGAATGTTCCGAACAGCCCGACTTCCGCTCTTGCTCCTGATGGCCGTCGGTTGCGTCCCACCGGAGGTGGACCCGCCCGGTGAGGAGCCGGCTCCACCCGACACGGGCCCGAACCCGACCTACACGGCATCACGGGTGACGAGCACCTGCGAGGATCTGTCCTCCGCCGAGGTCCTCGAATTCGGAACGTTCACCCATGTGACGGATTACAAGGACCTGCCGTTCCCCTTCCCCCTGTTCGGAGAGACCGCGACCCGCTTCGTGGCCACCGAGCAAGGGCAGCTCTTCCTCGGCGGGGCATCCCTGTTCGTCTCCACCGCCGGAGAGCCGCGGCGGCCCCCGGACGCGCGGATCCCCAACGGTTGGTTGGCTCCGTTCTGGGACTCGCGGCTCACCGCCTTGGACTCCCATCAGAGCGACGTGCGCGTGCTGAGAACGGGCACCGGTGCCAACGAGCGGCTCGTGATTGGCTACAACCATTTCACGCTGCGCTTTCCGTCGGACACGGTGCCCAATCCCCATGTCCGCTTGTCGTTCCAGGTCGCCCTGCTGCGCGGGAGTCAGGAGATCGAGTTCCGCTATTGCCAGCTCGACCCGGGGCCGGAGCCAGGCCAGCAACTGCGCGCTCGCGTGCTCGGCTCCGCCGCCGAGATAGGCCTCGAGTCGTCCGATGGTACCCTTGGCGTTTCGTATTCCTTCCAGACGCCCCTCGACCTCTCGGAAGGAAACGCGATCCGCTTCACGCCCGGGTCGTGAGTCGGACCGGGCGTCATTTCCGCCGCGTCGAGACGATCTCCGGATGTTTGGGAAGGTGGCGCAAACCCTTCCAGACGAGGGTCGAGATGTGCGCGGCGACCTCCTCGACGGGCGGCTTGCGCACGCCCCTCCACCACTGGCCGACGAAGGTGACCATGCCGACCAGGGCGTGCGCGTAGATCGGCGCCACCTTGGGCTCATACCCCGCGGTCTTGAACGAGGTGAGGAAGATATGGCCGACGCGCTCGGCCAGCTCGTTGAGCAGTGACGACATCCCACCGCGAGCAGAAGTGATGGGGGTGTCGTGCGCGAGGACGGCGAAACCGTCGGGGTGATCCTTCACATACGTCAGGAACGCGAGGGTTCCCTGTTCGACGCGTTCACGGGCACTGCCCTGCGCGATGGCCTCGGAGATGCGCCGGACCACGTACTCCATCTCGCGATCCACGATGACGGCGTACAGGCCCTCCTTGCCGCCGAAATGCTCGTAGATGACGGGCTTGGAGACCTTCGCCACCTCGGCGATTTCCTCGACGGAAGCCCCTTCGTATCCGCGTCGGGCGAAGACAGAGCGTCCGACCTCGATGAGCTGGGCTCGTCGGGCTGAGGCGGGGAGGCGTTGAGCGCGGCTGGCCATGGAAAAACACTTTAGTACACCCGACTCCACCCCCGCGCCGCATTTCGCGGTGCGTCGTATGGCTCGGCCGTGAGAACGGCTCGAGGGCGCGCTCGGCAACCTACGCGGACGTAGATTCGGACCCATTCGTGCCGCCAGCGGACGTTCGAGGCTCACCCGTCCGCAACGGATTTCCGGCCCCCGTGCATGTCTGGAGCAGCCGGTTTGACAATCTAATTACGCTTTCGTAACTTACGTGGCCGTAGATTTCAGGCGAGCAGGTGGCTCTCGATGGCGGGAGCAGCCACCGTGACCGACGCACCGGGGGGCGATGAGGGACGGGGGGACGCGACGGCCGGGGCCCCTGGCGCGGCAGCTTCGAATCCAGTCGTGAGTGCAGTGCCCGGTACCCCCACCCCTCCGGAGGTTTGTCTTGTCCTGGTTACGAGCAATCGCCGTGTCCGTGGTTTTGTCGCTGTGCGTTCTCGCCGGTCCCGCGTCCGCGGCTTCCTCCTTCCGCGTCATCGACATCACCGTGCGTGATGGAGTGACCCTGAAGGGCAACGTCTTCACGCCCGATACTCCGGGGAAGCACCCGGCCATCATCTTCATCACCAGCTGGGCGCTGCCCACCCTGGAGTACTACGTCCAGGCGCAGCAGTTCTCCGAGGCCGGGTACGTCGTGGTCTCGTACACCCCGCGAGGCTTCTACTCCTCGGGGGGCGGCATCGACACGGCGGGCCCCAAGGACATTGGCGACCTGACCGAAGTCATCAATTGGACGATTGCCCAGACGCCCACGGACCCGACCCGCATCGGCGCGGCGGGCGTCTCCTATGGCGCGGGCATGGCGTTGATCGGCTCGGCCTTCGACTCGCGCATCCGCGCCGTGGCCGCCATGAGCTGCTGGACGGATCTGACGTACTCGTTGTTCGCGAACCAGACGCGCCATCTGCAGAGCGCCGGGTTGCTGTGGCTCTCGGCGGAGTTGACCGGGCAGCCCTCGGCGGAGCTGCGGCAGGCCCTCTCGAACTTCCTCGCCAACCAGAACCTGGACAGCGTCATCGCCTACGCCCAGGTGCGCAGCGCCGCGACGTACCTGGATCGCATCAACGCGAACCGTCCCGCCATCCTCATGGGGAACGCCTACGGCGACAGCTTCTTCGGGCCGAATCAGCTCACCGACTTCTTCACCCGGCTGGCGGGGCCGAAGCGGCTCGAACTCCGCCCGGGTGACCATGCCATCGCCGAGCTGACCGGCATCTTCGGCCTTCCCAATGACGCCTGGACGAGCACGCGCCGTTGGTTCGACCAGTACCTGCGCGGCGTGGACACGGGCATCGCCTCGGAGAACCCGGTACAGCTCCAGCTCCGGGGCCAGAGCCTCTATGAAACGTACCCGTCGTGGAGCGCCGTCTCGACGAGCACCGCGCGCTACAACCTGAGTGACGTGTACGCGTGGAGCAACGAGGGGGACCTCCTGACGGGCTCGCAGACGGGCTGGAGCAAGACGATTCTCGCGGGCGATGACACCATCGCCCACGGAGGCCTGGCGCTGCTGACGAACGGCGTGGAGGCCATCACCGGTGAGCCGCCCACGGCGTGGATTCCGGGGGTGAACCGGGCGAAGGCGGCCGTCTGGCAGTCGGAATGGTTCACGAGCCCGCGACGCGTGCGCGGAGCCCCGCACCTGAACCTGACCGTCACTCCGAGCAACTCCGGTCAGACAACGATCATCGCGTACCTCTACGACTCGGACTGGGGGGACGGGGAGCCTCGTCACGCACGTCGCGGTCACGCTCCGAGGCGCCGTCGCGGGCCAGCCCCATGCCGTGGACGTGGACTTCCCGGCCACGGCCTATGACATTCCCAGCGGCCATCGCCTCTCGCTCGTCATCGACACCGTCGATGCGCTCTACGCGGACAAGGCGCCGGACTTCTCCACGGTGAGGTTCTCCTCGCCCGGCAACAGCCCGTCCTATGTGTCCCTGCCCCTGAGATAAGGCGAGCACCGACTCCGCCACCGCCTTCAGCGCGCTGGAGGCGGGCGGCTGAAGCGCCACCACCGAGGCTTGCGCCTTGCCGCCGCATAGGCGATCACCGCCGGCAGGCGCAGCTGTACCTCGGTGCCCGCGCCCGCGCGGCTCCACAGTTCCAGCTGCCCGCCCAGGCGCTGCGCGCGCTCGTGCATGCCCACGAGGCCCCAGTGCCCGGGCCGCGAGCCCCGCGCCAACACCTCCTCGTCGATGCCCGTGCCGTCGTCGCGCACGCGCAGCAGGAAGGCGCTCGTCTCATAGACGAACTCCACCTCGACGGCCTGGGCTCGTGCATGCGCGAAGGCATTGAGCAGCGCCTCGCGGCCGATGCAGTAGGCCTCGTCGCGCACGGCGCTCGGCATGTCCCGCGGCGTGCCCTTGACGATCACGCCGAAGCGCGTGGAGCGCTCGCTCGCGAGCTCCTCACCCAGCACGACGAAGGCCCGCGGCAGATCCTGGGCGGCGGTGTATTCGGTGCGCAGGTCGCGCACGCGGTCGCGCGCTTGCTCCATCACCTGGTCGGCGCGGTCCAGCACCGCCTCGATCCTGCCGCGCGTGGGGTTGGCCTCGGGCAGCTCGGCGGCCAGGCCCTGGATGCTGAGGATGAGGCCCTGCGTGCCCTGCAGCAGCGTGTCGTGCAGCTCGCGCGCGATGCGCTCGCGCTCCTGTGAGCGCGCCTCCAGCCGCGCGCGCAGCTGGGCGGCCACGGCGCAGCCGCAGCTGGTAGATGCCCCACAGCAGCGCCGCGGCGGCCAGCACGCACAGCGCGTAGAACCACGTGGTCTGGTGGAAGGCGGGCCGCACCGTGAAGGTGAAGACGGCGCCCGTGTCGTTCCACACGCCGTCGTTGTTGGCGGCCGTCACGCGGAAGCGATACGAGCCCGGCCCCACGTTGGTGTAGAACGCGCGCCGCCGGTTGCCAGCCTCCTGCCAGCCCTCGTCCACGCCCTCGAGCTGGTAGCGAAAGCGCACGCGCTCGGGCAGGGTGAGGCTGAACGCGGTGTAGTCGATCTCGAAGGCTGTGGTGAGCGCCGGCAGCCGCAGGCCTCGCTGGCCGCGTAGTCCGTGCCCGCCGCCGTCACCGTACCGATGCGCACGCTGGGCGCGAACGGATTGCGCGCGATGCGCCGCGGATCGATGCGAAAGAGGTTGGTGGAGGTGGGCAGCCACAACTGACCGTCCTCGCCCAGCAGGAGGGTGGGAATGGGACCGAGCGGTTCGGGCGAGCCCTCCAGCCCGTCGTCCGCCGTGAAGCGCTCCACCTGCACGGCATGAGCGGGGTCACGCGCGAAGGCTCCACCTCCTCGCGAGGCACGCGCACCGCGCCACCCGCGCCGTGGATCCACAGCTCGCCCTCGGCCGTCCGCGCGAGGCCGGACACGCCGTGCAAGGCGGGGCCGCTCGCGGGTACCAGGGCGTGGAAGCGGCCTCGCGCGTAGAGCGCCACCCCCGCGTTGCCGCCCACCCACAGCCGCTCGCCCCAGGGCCGCAGCGCGGCGACGTTGCCGACCTGTAGTCCCTCGGAGGGACCCAGCATCCGCGCGCGGCCGTGCTCCACAAGGGCGAGCCGGTTGTTGAAATAGCCGAGCCAGACGCGCCCGGCGGGCTCCGCCTCGATGCTCACCACCGTGTCCTCGGGCAGGTCGGCCACACCTCCCTTGGCGCTCCATTGGCCGTCCTTCCAGCGGTGCACGCCCAGGCCGCGGAAGGACATCCACAGGCCGCCCTCGCTGTCCTCGGCGATGGCCTGCACGGCGCTGCCGCGATTGCCGAGGTCGACGGGCGGCTCGATGCGCTCCAGACGGCCCTCCCGCTGGCCACCGGCCGGGCGCCACAGCTCGCCGACCTTGCCGATCCACAGGTCGCCCGCGCGGTCGCGGTGCAGCACGAGGACCGACTTGTGCGGCGCCGGACCGTCCAGCGGCCCCCGCACCTGTCCCGAGGCGTCGCGCAGAAAGAGGCCGTGGCGGCTCGTGCCGATCCACAGCCCGCCGTCGGCGGCGGGGGCGAGCGCGACGTTGGGCCACTGGGGGCCTTCGGGCAGCGCGGGCACTGCCTTGTTCCGGCGGAAGCGGTCCATGCCAGCGTTGGTGAGCACCCAGACGTTGCCTTCGCGGTCTTCGAACAAACTGTTCACGGTGCTCCCGCTCAGACGCACGGCGGAGCTGGTGCGCTGCATGTCCGCGAACGGCCCGGTCCCTGGCGCTCCGGCCAGCGCGCTCGCCGACGGCAACCGCGCCGGGCCTTCCTCCAGCGCGATCCATACGCCGCCCTGGCGATCGAACAGGCACAGGCCCTGCGTCTCGGCGCTCGCGCTGCCGAAGCGCTTGCCGTCGAACCACCGCTGGCGGTCGGCCAATGGCATGAGGCCCCCGGTCACGACAGCGAACCAGGGCTCACCCACGCCATCCACGCAGACGTTGATGCCCCCGAGCAGGTTGCGCTCGCCGCCGGCGGCGTCACGCGGCATCGGCACCGGCGCGAAATGCGTCGCGTCGCGTGGACGCGCGAAAATCTGGAACGAGGTGGCCGCCCACACCGTGCCGCGCGGGTCCACCGTCACGGTCTGCACGTTGCTGTCCTGTTTCAGCCCGCCTCCCTCGACGACCTGCCAGCGCCGGCCGTCGAAGCGATACAGGCCGCGCGCGGTGGAGGCCCACACGTTGCCCTCCAGGTCCTGCGCGAAGTCGGTCACGGTGCTCGGGGAGAGGCCATCCTCCTGGCCGTAGCGCGTGAGCACGCCCTCGCGCAGCACGCAGATGCCGCCCAGTTGCAGGCCGATCCACAGCTCGCCCGAGCGGCCGACGTGGAGGCGGTAGGCTTCCTCGGTGAGTGGGCGGCCCGTGTCTGGCGCGGTGTAGAGCTCGAAGCGCACGCCGTCGAAGCGGTACAGACCAATCGGCGAGCCGATCCACAGCATGCCGTCCGGCGTCTGCGCGATACCGTAGGCATTGCCCGGCGCTCCGTCACGCTCGGACCACGCCGTGTGATGCATGTGCTCCAGGGATTGGGCTTCGGGCGCCAGCGCCTCGGCGGCGAGGACCGATGGGGAGGGCAACAACAGGCACGCCGTCATCAGGGCAACGCGCAGCAGGAACGTGGCGACTCGACTCATCGGTGCTGGTTCGGGCTCGAAGGTGAACGAACGGGGCGCGCGACTGTATGCTCCCCGGAAGCAGCGCCGCCAGCGCCAGCCAGGCTCCTTCGCGGTCCCCTCCCCGCTCGATTCCACTCGCGATGCCCGTGGGTCCCACGCGCCCGCTCACCGAGTGAATGCCGGCCGACCATGGAGGCTCTGGCGCGCTACAGATTGAACCCGATGTCGCCGATCGAAATGCTGGGTCCGAACATGAAGGACCACTTGCTGGAGGGGACCCGCAGGTCGGTGTTCGGGTCCTCACCGGGCTTCAGGTTGCGCGTGACGTCGCCCCGGAACTCGTGGGCGATCCACGCCTGGACACCCACCGCCGCGCCCGTGCCGATCGGCACGCGCAGGCCCACGCCACCCACGAGCGCCAACGTGGGCGGGAAGTGGATGTCGCCCGACTGGGGAATGAGCCCCAGCCCCATGAGGCCGATCTCGATTCCCAGCAACCGCTCCTGTCCCTCTTCGTTCAGCAGGACCAGACGGGACAGCACCCCGAAGTTGAGCGTGAGCTGACCACTGGGTTGCGTCACACGGTAGAGGCCCGCGGGAACGGCGCCCGTCGCATAGAGCCGCAGGATGCCTCCCTCGACGATGGCCGACCATTGCGCCGAGGAAGCCCCGTCCGGTCCGTCGCGCTCAAGGCATAACGGGACTCGTCGGCGACATGCGCGACCTGCACCAGGATCCGATCGAACTGACCGAGGCCGCCCTGCACGGGGATGACGCGCTCCTCGCCTCCGGGCCGCAGCAGCATCCGCTGCTCGACGTGACTCTCTCCTCGGGAGGAGCCATCGCGCCTGGTGACGTCGATCCGGAGGATGATCTCCTGGATTCCCTCCTCGGGGTCGAGCCGCTCGCGATGAACGATGACCCGACAGGTGTGCCGCATGGCGTAGTTGATGCGGTAGGGACGGCTCGGCTCGATGGAGTGATCCACGCCGTCCTTGTCCGCGCAGACGAACTCGATGAGGTTGTCGACGTTCGTGGGGACGCTGGCTTCCCGCACCGCCCGCTGGACGCGCTCCTCGACCTGCGCGAGATCCGCGGTCGCCAGCTCGCCGGGGAGCGAGGGGACCCGGTAGCCGAAGCGCAGCGACACGAATCCACCCGCGGTCGTGTCCCCAAGTACGAGTATGGAGTTGCCCTGGCTGATGACGCGATAGGCCCCTTCGATGGGGAGCAGCACGAAGCGCCCCAGCTCTCCCGCGCCGGAGATCTGCACGAGCGCGGGACGATTGGTGGGGATGAAATCGAGGTCACCGTGGTTCGGCAGTTCGAGACGGACGCGTGGGTAGGGCAGCGGCAGGGTCTTCGCGGTCGTCGAGGCGACCACGGTCCGCTCGAGGGGAGAACTGGCCGCCGAGATGGTGACCTGCTGGGACGAGGTGCCCCCCGTGCGCAGGAGCACATAGGTGCCATCGGAGACCTTCACCACCCGCCCCACCACGGCGCGCTCGCCATTGACCGTCCAGAGCAGGCCCTGGGGCTCATGTCCACAGGACGGATCCAGACGCACCACCAGGGCCGACTCCGCGGCATCGCGCAGCACCGTGCCCTCCACGGCGGTCAGCGGACAGGACAGGACGGGCAACGTGGCGGAAACCGTCGCGTCGAAGGCGTCTCCACGGGCGACCAGGACGCGGGGGACGAGCCGCAGGCGCAGGGTGACCTGGGCCTCCAGACCCGTGACGTTGCGGATGGAGATGGCGTCCTCGGCGGGCTCGCACCGGGCGGGAGCGCAATCCGCGGAGGCGACCGCCTCGGGATGGGAGACCACCACCCGGCCCGGCCCCTTGGACAGATCCACGCCACTGGACTGCTGGAAGAGCGGCCGGGTCAGGATGATGCGACCGGGCCGGAGTTGGAAGGACTCGGGCGCCACGAGGGTGCCGTTGGCGTCGTAGGTCGTCACCTCGGGACCGCGCTTGCCATGGGGTGGAATCCAGAAGAGCGCCGCATCCGTGGGGAGACCGGACGCCAGGGGCACGGTGCACTCGGACTGCCCGGCTCCGGAAGACGGATTCAGGCAGACGTCCATGCCTTCACGGGGGCCCTCCTGCTCTTTCTTCGCCGGGACGAACCAGCTCACCGCGACGTCCTGGAGCCGCTGTCCCTTCAGCTCGATGCGCCCATCGTCCGGAAAGAAGCTCGTCCCCGCGGCGTCGATGCTCGGAAAAGGCCCGGTGGCGATGACGGTGACGATGTCCTGACTCGACGCACACTGAGACGTATCCTCCGCGACCTTGAGATCGAGTGTCCGCGCGGCCCCCTCGGTGCCTGGGGCAGGCGGCCGGATGGAGCGCCCATCCGCCGACAGTGACCACCCCCGCTCACCGGGCCGCACACGATCCCCTGCTGAATGACGGGGATGGCGCGTCCTCCTTCGGGGACCTGTTTGATGGGGGCGGCGGCGACAGCCCAGGCGAGGAGAAGCGTCAGGGCCGCCAGTCCACGGGGGAGGTGCCGGTTCAGGAGCATCAACGCAGCGGGAAGCATTCTGGGCCCCTGATTTAACCCGGACCCGGCGCTGACTGAACGAACGAATCCGGGTCCGTGTACACATCCAGAAACCCCTCGGTCGGCTCGCCGCTCTCCGGCTCGAGGGCACCGGCCCCTGGGGATACACATTGACGGAATTGTTTACGTCATATATCATTTACGACACAAACCAACTGAACGAGAGTCGAGCCCTCGTCACCTCCCTACCCCTTCCCGTGAGCCACGCCATGAGCGCTTCCCAGGCCGTGTTCCTGCCCGACAACGCCTCCCTGTTCACCCGCCTGCGCGTGGCGGGTCAGTGCTTGAAGAGGCTCAAGGACGACCCGACGAATCCCACCTACGGCCAGACGTTCAACCTGAGCCTGAACGGCAAGGTCTACGCGGCGCTCGCTCAGCAGTTCCAGCGCAGCGAGGAGGGGCGTCGCATGCTGTCCAAGCGCCCTTCCCTGGAGGCCAGGGAACTGGATCTGCCCGCGTTCGAGCGCCTGCCCGAGGGCACGCTCGGCCATGAGTTCGCGCGCTACTACCGCGACAACAAGATCTCCCCCTTCGAGACGACGCTCGAGCTCAAGAACGACGTCGACTTCCTCGCCAAGCGCTACCGCGAGACGCATGACCTGCTGCACGTACTGACGGGCTACGCCACGGACGTGGTGGGCGAGATGGAGCTGCAGGCGTACGTCCTGGCCAATCTGGGGCTGCGGACCACGCTGTTCGTCCTGCTGAACAGCACGCTCGGACAACTCAAGGCGCCGCAGTCCGGCGTCGAGCGGTCCGAGTACCTGCGACGGGTGTGGGCCGCGTACCGCCGTGGCCGCGCCTCCCCACGGTTCCTCGACTTCTGGTTCGAGGAGCACTGGGAGACCCCCGTGGCCACGCTGCGCGCGCGGCTGTGCGCCCCCGCGGAGGCGTAGGAAACGATGACTCGGAGCGCCCCCCTCTCGAGCACGCGGAGCGCGCACTGCAGCTGATGTCCCGCCTGCAACGCTGGGCCGCCACGAGCGTGCAGGCGAACCAGCTCAGCGGGGAGTTGAGTCTGCGCCAGCTCACCATGCTCTACGCCATCCAGCAGGGCATCTCCTCGCCCAAGCTCCTGGCGCGGCGGCTGCTGGTCACGCCGGCCGTCATCACCGGACTGCTCGACCGCCTGGAGCGGCGAGGCTACGTGCGACGCGAGCCCGAGCCCGACGACCGGCGGCGGCTGCGCATGGTGCTGACGGAGGCCGGACTGGCGGTCAGCCAGCAGGTCCGGCGAGCGCTGACCGGTGACCGGCCGCCCAGTTCGCGAGCGCCTCCCCGGCGGAGCTGAAGGAACTGGGCCGCGCGCTGGAGCTCCTGGAGCGTGCGCTCGGCGCGCTGGAGCAACACATGCCCTCGCCCCCCGAGGGCGGGCTGGAGGACGACGAGGTGGCGCGGGCGGACCCTCCCCCGAGCGCTCCGCCCGGCGGAGACGATGAACCCTCGAGATCGGCTCGAAGCGCTCACCGACCTGCTCGGGCCGTGGTCCGAGCTCTGGTCACGTTCCATCCTCCAGAACTGGCCGGAGTCCGGAGCCGCCTATCCCGAAGCCTGGCTGCCCTACGCTGAATCACTCGACGAAGAGGGCGAAAGGAAGCTGGATGAGGGGGAGCTTCCAGGTGAGCCTCCCCCGTCGCTGCATTTGCTCGTGCTCGCGCTTCGCGAACTGACGGCGCTGCCCTGGCATGAAGGCGTTCAACGTCTGACCACCACGGACGCGCAGGGACTCAATGCCAAGAAGGCCCATGAGATCGAGCGGGTCCTCGCCCTGCTCGGGCCGAGAACGAGGACGATCCGCCAGGCGGTCGACATCGGGGGCGGCATGGGACATCTCGCTCGTCTCTGTGTCAGGACCTTCGATTGGACCTTCCACAGCATCGATCGTGATGCCGCCTTGCAGGAGAAAGGCCGGGATTGGCTGCGAAGGGCCGGACCCTGCCACGGGAAAAGCTGTGTTTCATCCATGCCTCCGTCGAGGACAGGCCGCAGGGCGAGATTGATCCGCTTTTTTCCGGTCAGGATCGGGTCTCGATTGGCCTACACACCTGCGGGTCGCTCGCGCTGACGCAGATTCGCAAGAGCCAGAAGGCAGGACTCCTCCTGAACTTTGGTTGCTGCTACGACCAGATGGACGCCGCACGGGACTACCCCGTCTCGCGCTTCGGGAAGGCGCATGCGCTTCCCCTCACCCGACGTGCCCTGTTCCTGGCGACGCGCGGACGGCACCACAAGACCGAGGCGGAGTTCGCGCTGATGAAACGCGTCTACGCGCAACGGTTCGCGCTCGATCTCCTGCTGAGGCGGAAGTTTCCCGCTCTCGGGTTCGTGCGGGCGGGGGATGCACCCAAGGCGCTCTATGCCGAGAGCTTCGCCGCCTATGCGCGTGATCGCCTGGAGCGCCTGCGACTCGATGTCGGCATGACGGATGCCGAGCTGAATTCCTTCGAAGTGGCCGCTCGCTCCGAGACGAGGCGCATCTTCCTGTGTCATCTGCTGAGGGATCGCTTCGCGAGGGCCCTGGAGATCGTGATTCTGCTCGATCGCGCGCTCCTCCTCGAGGAGCTGGGCTTCCAGGTCGAGCTCCTGCAGGTCTTCGAACCGCGCCTGTCCCCACGCAACATCGCCCTCATCGCGTCGAGGGCGGAGTGAGCCAGGGTCCTTCACGGTCCCAGACCCGGAGCCCTCGCCCGGAGCGCCGAGCCGTGCTACCGATTTGCCCGTGAGCGAATCAGCGACAGTGGTCCACGAGGCCGACTCGCCCTTCGGGCCCGTGTACGTCGTGGACGTGGGCGATCAGCGCTCGCTGCGTTTCGACAGCCCGGAGGGCACCCTCCAGAGCGCCATTCTCAAGAGCGATCCGCTGGCGGTTCCCATCAGCTACGTGCGCGTGGCCACCGCCGGGCTCGCGCTCACCCAGGGCCGCGCCCGGATCCTGGTGGTGGGCCTTGGCGGAGGCTCGTTTCCCATGCTGCTGCACCGGCTCCTGCCCTGCAGATCACGGATCGACGTGGTGGAGCTCAACCCGGTGGTGGTGGACATGGCCCGGCGCTTCTTCGGTGTCCACGAGGACCACCGGCTCCTCATCCATGTGGATGAGGGCGCCCGCTTCATGACGCGGCAGGGCCCCCGCTACGATCTCATCTTCCTCGATGCCTTCTCGGACCGAGGCACTCCGGACCACCTGAAGGAAGCGCGTGTCTTCGAGGATGTCCGGCACAGGCTCTCGTTCGGGGGCGTGGCGGTGCTCAACATCGCGCTGGAGGAGCCACGGAACGTGGCGAAGCGAATCGAGACCTTCGCCAGCTCCTTCGAGGACTGCGCGATGCTGCGAGGCGCCGCGCAGTACAGCAACCTCATCCTGGTGGGCACGCTGGAGCCCCTGCCCCCCGAGCCCCTGTTCCGGCAGCGGCTCTGGCGGCTCGCGCGCGAGCTGGACTTCCCAGAGCTGGCGGAGAGCGTGGTGTCCTTCAAGCGCGTCTCGGGCTGAACCGAGCAGCCGCTGGCGCGCACGGAGCGCCCGTGCCTCAAGCCGGGCCGCCACCACTCACGAGCAGAGGGGACTTCGCGCAATAGATGTTGGGGGCCACGCAGCGAGCGGGCTCGGCGCTGCCGGTGAGGCTCTCGGCGTGCCCCAGGAAGAGGTAGCCCGTCGGAGGCAACCGGCGCAGCAGCGAGCTCAACACCCAGGCTGGGCCTGGGCCCCGAAGTAGATGAGCACGTTGCGGCAGAAGATGAGCTCGAAGGCCCCTCCGGCCAGCCATGCTCCTCGTTCAGGTTGACGCGCGCGAAGCGCAGCACCGCCCGCGGCTCCGGGCCCGCCTTCATCCACCCCTCCTGGCTGCGCACGCCCTTGAGCATGAAGGTCCGCAGCAGGGGCCGGGGGATGCTTGCCGCCCGCTCCATCGGCCAGAGCCCCTGCCTCGCCCGCTCCAGCGCCCAGGTGGACAGGTCCGTCGCCAGCACCTCCAACTCCACCCCGAGCCCGGTGGGAAGTGCGAGAGCAACGTCATCGCCAGCGAGTAGGGCTCCTCTCCCGTCGAGCACCCCGCGCTCCACACCCGCACACGCCGGCCATCAGTCCCTGCGCCGCCCGCCGCGTCCACTCCGGGAAGACGCGCTGCCGCAGGAACTCGAACTGCCCCGGCTCGCGGAAGAAGTGCGTCTCGTTGGTGCAGAGGCAGTCCAGCATCCGCACCCGCTCCTCCTCGTTGCCGCGCATGCAGACGAGCCGGTAGTAGGCACCGAAGGACGTCAGCCCCAGCGCCCGCACCCGCCGGGACAACCGCCCCACCAGCAGCGCTTGCTTCGAGGGGCCCAGGTGGATGCCCGCCTCCCGCTCCACCAACGTCTGGAAGAGGGAGAACTCCCGCTCCGACAGCGGAAGCGGACCCACGCCGGACACGACCGCATCCGAGGAGCTCGCCGCTCTCATACGCCCCCACCGGCCGCGGCGCCCACCAGTCCCAGCAGCGCCTCCGCGGACAACATCCGGTCCAGGTCCAACAGGAGGATGAAGCGCTGCTCCTGCCGACCCATGCCTCGCAGGTAGTCCACCGGCGTGCGCGTGCCGAAGGCGGGCGGAGGCTCGACGTCGCCCGGCGCCGGGTCGAGCACCTCGCTGACCGAGTCGGCCAGCAGCCCCAGCGTGGTGCGCTCGCCGTCCATCATGGCCTCGACGACGACGAAGCAGGTCCAGCGCGTGATGGGTCGAGGCCCCAGTCCCATCTTCACCGCCGGGTCCACCACGGGAACCACCCGGCCCCGCAGGTTGATGACGCCCAGCACGGCGGAAGGCATTCCCGGCACCCGCGTGATGGGCACGTGCTCGATGATTTCCCGGATGCGCAGCAGCTCGATGGCATACGTCTCGCCGGCCAGGGAGAAACCCAGGTACTGCGCGGGACGGGTGACCTCGGAGAGGGAATTCGTGTTCGTGATCATGGGCGGAGGTCCTTCATCCTAGAAACGCTTGAAGTCGTGATCCGGCGTGGGCGACAGCTGCATCGGCAGCACCTGCGCCACCGCCTTCAGTCCCCGTACTGGCCAATGCACGGGAGGGGGTATCGGGGCAGGACCCGGCACGTGTTCCGGCTGATGCACCCGCCCCGACTCCACCACCCGGAAGAAGGTCATCATCTGCTGCAGCGACTCGGCCTGGGCCGCCAGCTCCTCCGCCGTCGATGACAACTCCTCCGCCGCCGATGCGTTGCGCTGCGTCACCTGGTCCACCTGCTCCATCGCCCGGTTCATCTGCGCCACTCCGCCCGCCTGCTCCCTGGACACCGCCGCCACCTCCTGCACCAGGTCCGCCGTCTTGCGAATCGACGGCACCAGCTCCTTGAGCAACCTCCCCGAGCGCTCCGCCACCTTCACGCTGCTGCCCGCCGGGCTCCCTATCTCCTTGGCCGCCTTCTGGCTCCTCTCCGCCAGCTTCCTCACCTCCGCGGCCACCACCGCGAAGCCCCTGCCATGCTCCCCGCTCTCGCCGCCTCCACCGCCGCGTTCAACGCCAGCAGGTTCGTCTGGTACGCGATCTCCTCCACGATGGAGATGCGCTCCGCGATGACCGCCATCGCCTCCACCGTCTCGTTCACCGCCTGCCCACTCTCCTGCGCGTCCGCCGCGCCCTTCACCGCCATCGCCTCCAACTGCCTGCTCGTCTCCGCGTTCTGACTGATGGAGGCGCTCAGCTGCTCCAGGCTCGTCGTCGTCTCCTCCACCGAGGCCGCCTGGGTGCTGGTGCCCTGTGACAGCGCCTGCGCCGCCGCCGCCACCTGCCCCGAGGCTCCCGACAGCGAGCCCACCGCTCCACGCACTTCGCCCAGCACGCCGCCGAAGCGCGCCACCATCTCCCGCATCCCCTCCATCATCCGCGCCGTCTCGTCCCGCCCGCGCACCTCGATGACCGTGGTGAGGTCTCCCGAGGCCAGCTTGCTGGTGAGCCCCACCGCCTCCTGCAACGGCCGGACGATGCTGCGCGACAACAGCCAGGCCAGCAGCACCGCCAGCACGGGCCCCACCACGCCACCTGCCGCCAACATGAGCTTCACCAGCTCCACCCCCTTCCTGGAGATCTCGCTCCGCTCGTCGCGCCGGAGTTGCTCCTCCTGGCGGATGGCGTTCGCCAGCTCCCGCATGGAGGCCACGAGCTTCTGCCCCTGAGCATCCTTGACGTACGCCACGAGCTGCTCCAGGGGGATCCGCCCCGCGTCCACCTCCCGGCGCAGCGCCACCTCGCGCTCGGCGTAGGGGAGGAACTTCTGCTGGTACTGGTCCAGCAGTTGTCGCAGCCGTTCCTGCTGGTGGGGGTTGTCCATCGTCAGCTCCTTCACCTTCGCGTGGCTGGCGAGGAACTCGGCCTGCCGTTGAGGCACGAACTCGAGGAAGGCCTCGTCGCTGGTGAGCGCGAAGCCCTGGAGCCGGGCCTCATGATCTATCAGGGCGACGCCCATGCTTCGGACTTCCAACAAGCCCTCGTAGGAGCGGTAGTTGTTCACGGCCGACTCCACCAGGGACTGGAAGAGAAAGAAGGTTCCCCAGGCGACCATCGCGAGCAGCGAGACGAACGTGCCGAACCCGAGCTCCAGCTTCCGAGTGATGCTGACGTTTTGGAACATGGAGGACCCCTAGAAGCGCTTGAAGTCGTGGTCCGAGCTGAACGACGCACGCTCGGGTACTGTCGGGAATGACGGGGTCGGCAGCTGCTGCGTCGGCGGTGCCTGAGTCACCGCCCTCAGTCCCTGCACGGCTGGGGGCATCGGGAGGTGCGCCGGAGCGGGCCTCGGCGAGCGCGCCGGCTGCGCCATCCCCCGTGCACCGCCCACCCCGACTCCACCACCCGGAAGAAGGTCATCATCTGCTGCAGCGACTCGGCCTGGGCGGCCAGCTCCTCCGCCGTCGATGACAACTCCTCCGCCGCCGATGCGTTGCGCTGTGTCACCTGGTCCACCTGCACCATCGCCCGGTTCATCTGCGCCACTCCACCGGCCTGCTCCCTGGACACCGCCGCCACCTCCTGCACCAGGTCCGCCGTCTTGCGAATCGACGGCACCAGCTCCTTGAGCAACCTCCCCGAGCGCTCCGCCACCTTCACGCTGCTGCCCGCCGGGCTCCCTATCTCCTTGGCCGCCTTCTGGCTCCTCTCCGCCAGCTTCCTCACCTCCGCGGCCACCACCGCGAAGCCCCTGCCATGCTCCCCCGCTCTCGCCGCCTCCACCGCCGCGTTCAACGCCAGCAGGTTCGTCTGGTACGCGATCTCCTCCACGATGGAGATGCGCTCCGCGATGGCCGCCATCGCCTCCACCGTCTCGTTCACCGCCTGCCCACTCTCCTGCGCGTCCGCCGCGCCCTTCACCGCCATCGCCTCCAACTGCCTGCTCGTCTCCGCGTTCTGACTGATGGAGGCGCTCAGCTGCTCCAGGCTCGTCGTCGTCTCCTCCACCGAGGCCGCCTGGGTGCTGGTGCCCTGTGACAGCGCCTGCGCCGCCGCCGCCACCTGCCCCGAGGCTCCCGACAGCGAGCCCACCGCTCCACGCACTTCGCCCAGCACGCCGCCGAAGCGCCGCACCATCTCCCGCATCCCCTCCATCATCCGCGCCGCCTCGTCCCGCCCGCGCACCTCGATGACCGTGGTGAGGTCTCCCGAGGCCAGCTTGCTGGTGAGCCCCATCGCCTCATGCAACGGCCGGACGATGCTGCGCGCCAGCACCCAGGCCAGCAGCACCGCCAGCATCGGCCCCGCCACGCCTCCCGTCACCAGCATCCGGGAGACAGACAGTGTCTGCGCGTCGGTCTCCTCCATGAGACGGCGGCGCTGCTCCAGCACTTCCTGCCGGAAGAGATCCGATGAGCTGGACATGCGCTCCAGGATCTTTCCTCCCTTGTCCTCCTTCACGTACGCGACGAGCTGCTCCAAGGGGACCCGGCCCGCGTCCACCTCCCGGCGCAGCGCCACCTCGCTCTCGAGGTGGGGGAGGAACTTCTGCTGGTACTGGTCCACGAGCTGTCGCAGCAACTCCTGCTCACGCGGGTATCTGGCCGTCAGCACATTCAGCCGGGCATTGGACTCGAGAAACGCGGCCTGCCGCTGGGGCAAGGGCTCGAGGATGTCTTCGTTGCCCGTGAAGGCGTACTCCAGCGCCCGGTGCTCCATGTCCATCACGCTGATGGAGAGGGACTGCAGCTCCAGCCGCACATCATGGGAGCGGTAGTACCCATCATTGCTCACCACCGACTGGAACAAGACGTAGGCCCCCCAGATGACGGCGGCGAGCAACACGACGAGAAGTCCAAATCCGAGCTGCAGCTTGCGGGCAATGGTGAAGTTCTTGAGAAGCATGGTCGTCCTTCGAGCGGTTGGAGGATCCAGGCCAGCAGGGCGTCAGCCCATGGCGGCCCGCGGGCGGATGGCGGTGCGCAGCAGGGTGGGCACGTCCAGGACGAGCCCCACGCGACCGCTGCCGAGAATGGTGGAGCCGGACACGCCGGGCAGGTGGCGGAAGAGCCGGCCCAGCGGCTTGAGGACGCACGGGCCCTCGCCATACAGCGCGTCCACCACCGGCCCGCCCGGCTCCCACCGTGGCCCAGGACGACGACGCTCTCCCGGGCCGACACGGGGCCGCGCACCCCCAGCATCTCGCGCAGCCGCAGGTAGGGCAGCGAACGGCCTCGCAGACTCAAGACGCCGGCACCGGACTGCCCGTGGCGATCCGCGGGCAACTCCAGGCACTCGCGCACCGCCGCCAGCGGCAACACGTACGTCTCCTCGCCCACGCCCACCGAGAAGCCCTGGATGGAGGCCAGCGTCAGTGGCACCCGCAGCGTCACCGTGGTGCCCTTCCCTCCTCGCTGCGCAACGTCACCGGGCCCCGCAGCGCCTCCACGCTCCGGCGCACCACGTCCATGCCCACCCCACGCCCGGAGACCTCCGTCACCGCCTCCGCCGTGGACAGCCCCGGCAGGAAGACGAGCTCCTCCAACTCCTCCACCGTCATCCGCGCGGGCTCCATCCCCAGCGCGCGCGCCTTCTCCCGCAGCCGCGCGTAGTGCAGACCCCGGCCGTCATCGGACAGCTCCACCACCAGCGAGCCCGGCTCATGGAAGGCCCTCAGCACCAGCGTGCCGCACGCCTCCTTCCCCGCCGCCCGCCGCTCCTCCGGCGTCTCCAGCCCGTGGTCCACCGCGTTGCGCACCAGGTGCAGCAGGGGCTCGCGCAGGCCCTCCACCAGCGCCGTGTCCACCTCCACGTCCTCGCCCTCCAACACCAGCCGCGCCCACTTGCGCTCCACCCGCGTCAGGTCCCGCACCGTGCGCAGGTGCTGCCGGAACAGCGGGCCCACGGGCACCATCCGCACCCGCATCACCTCTTCCTGCAACTCCTCGTTGAGGCGGTCCGCCTCGCGGTGCACCTCCAGGGCCTCCTCGGCCGTGCCCGTACTCAGCACCTGCGCCAGCCGCGTGCGCGCGATGGCCAGCTCTCCCGTCAGGATGGCGATGCGATCCAGCTTCTCCACATCCACGCGCAGTGTGCGCCCGCGCCGTCCGCCCACCTCCACCGCCGGGTCCTCGACCGGCCCGGCGTACACCCTCCGGGGAGACTCCTGCTGGCGCAAGGACTCGCGGCAGGCCCTCAGCCGCTCCACCAGCCCCGCGTCCTCCTCCGCCGGCCGCTCCTGGCCCACCAGCACCGCCGGCAGCGACTCCCGCAGCCGGTCCACCGCCGCCAGCAGCAGCGTCACGTGTTCGTCGGACACCGCCAGACGCCGCTCCAGCAGCGTCTCCAGCACGTCTTCCAGCACGTGCGCCACGTCCGTCATTCTGGAGAAGCCCAGCGCGCCCGCCGCCCCCTTCACCGAGTGCGCGCCCCGGAAGATGGACCGCAGCCGCTCCGGGTCCGGGTGTTCCTCCAGCGAGACGAGAACCTCCTCCATTCCGCTCAGGAGCTCTTCCGACTCCTCCGCGAAGGTGGCGAGCAGCCGCTCGCGATCCAGTTCCAAAGCACTTCCCCCCTTCTCTAGAAATCGCCGCCCACTCAGGACGGCACGCCAGCGGCGATGCCGCGTGCGCGATACAAGACCCTCGCCCCTTCCGTCGCGAGCAGCTCCAGCGGCTCACGCGCCTCGGGCTCGAGGCGGGCTTCGTGGGGCAGCAGCCCGGACAGCCCCCTCAGTCCCAGGACGACGGACCGCCGCGGCAGCGCATGCGTGGCGAGTGGCATGATGCGATTCCCCCCATCTGCTCGAGACGGTTCAGACCCGCCCCCAGCGCGCGCCGCGCCTTCTTGAGGCCTCACGGGATGCAACGAATCAGGGAGCACTGCGCGAAACTGAGATGAAAGGGAATACGGGAAACCGAGCGTGCCCGCCTACCGAGGCCAAATTCAAAGCCTCATCCTTGGACGCTAGCGAACACTTGTCTGCCAACGCAGGACAATGGTTGCCATTTCTTCCGGAAGAACAGGCGAATACATCGTCCACCATCCAACGATGGACTGCCCCCACGAACGGTGGGACATGAGCCCACTGGAGACCTGTTGCCTCACGGGCCACGGTCGTCGAGAAATATGTTCAAGAGATGAGAAACATTCCATGTCGTGTATTGGGAATGATCCACCCGGACAACACTCCCACACGGGAAATGTAGGTCATGTGAGGAGTTAGCTGCCCTTGAGCACACGGAAGCGGACAGGCGGTGAGGCCCTCTTGGGGTACATGCAGTGACATGTCTGGAATTGGAATCGATGAAGTCTTCACGGCGGGCAACGGGACGACATGCGCCGTGACCCGCTTCTCCACCCACCCGGCGGGAGCTCCCGACCTCGCCGCGCGGGTGGAGCTCGACATCCGCCATGCCCTCGGCCACCACGGCGTGGCCTGGGAGGGCACGACCGAGGGCCTGGTCGGAGGCAAGGAGCCCAGCCGCGTCCAGGCGTTCCAGCGCGTCGGCTCGGCGTACGAGCAGATACTCGGCGAGCAGTGTCCAGCACTGGCAGTGGGTGGTGGGACGGAGGCCAAGGGCAATCCGCACCTGATCGCCACTGCCGCGCTGTTCACCAGCCAGCTGGGGCCGCCCATCAACGAGTCCGCGGCGGCGAGCCCCGAGCCGGGTGGAGCGCCGGGATTTGCCTTGCCGCCACGGCTGGCTGCAAGACAATGAGGCTCCCCATGCCCCCCTCCCTCCCTCCAGGTAGCGCGGCGCCGCTCGGCTCACAATTGCTCGCCGAGCACTTCCGGGCGGACGCCATCGCCCGCGAGGCCGCGGTGACCCGGTTCATCAGCCGGATATCCTGCCTCTTCATCGTCTCCACGCTCGGGATGACCGCACTCATCGGCTGGCCCCGCGCCCTGTCCGTGGCGGGCCTGTGTGCCGTCTTCGCCGTCTACTACGGGGTGCTGTCCCGGAGGCTGCGGCGAGGCTGGTTCCACCCCGCCATCTACTGGGTCAACGTCGTCCTGGAGACCACCACCGGGGCCTTCCTCTTCGTCTGCGACACCCTCTTCGGAACCGCCGAGCAGGCGCTGGGCAACCCCATGGCCGTGCTCTGGACCGGGACCATCGTGTTCACGGCGCTGCGGGGCAAGCGCGGCTGGCCCTCTTCGCGGGAGGGCTCGTGGCGGCGCAGACGGTGCTGCTCTACTTCCTGCTGGCCTGGCCCCGGCTGGCCGAGCCCGTTCCCCTCATCTTCTCACCGCCGATGGTGATCCTGCGGGCCGTCTACTACTTCGTCATCGGATGGCTGTCGGCGCTCGTGGCCAGCTACCTCACGCACCGGGCCGAACAGGCGCTGCACGCCGTGCGAGAAAAAGAGCTGGTGGGCAAGTACTTCCTCCACGAGCGGCTGGGGGTGGGCGGCATGGCGGAGGTGTTCCGCGCCACCTACAGCCCCGAGGGCGGCTTCGAGAAGGTGGTGGCCATCAAGCGCATCCTCCCGGCCTACGCCGAGGACGAGGACTTCGTGACACTGTTCCGCCGGGAAGCGGAGCTGGGCTCGCTGCTCAACCACCCCAACATCGTCCAGGTGCTCGACGTGGGCCGCTTCGGAGACACCTACTTCATGGCCATGGAGCACATCGAGGGCATGTCCCTGCGCGAGCTGCTCAAGAGCCACGGGCCGCTGCCGCTGGCGGTGGTGGCGTACCTCGGGGCGGAGCTGGGCCAGGCGCTCGACTACGTGCACCGGCGCACCTCGAGCGAGGGCCTGCCGCTCAACCTCGTGCACCGGGACGTGAATCCGCCCAACATCCTGCTGTCGCGCATCGGCGAGGTGAAGCTGGGAGACTTCGGGGTGGCGCGCGCGGCCATTCACGTCCGGCTCACGCAGGTGGACCGGGTGCGCGGCAAGCTGGGCTACCCGGCACCGGAGCAGGCGCGAGGCCAGGCCTTCGACGGGCGAGCGGATCTCTTCGCGCTCGGGCTCACCCTGCACGAGGCGCTCACGGGACAGCGCGTCTTCCAGGGAGAGGATGCCTCGGACATGGTGCGCGGCACCCCGCCGCCCTTCCTCGTGCCGCCCTCGGTGCACCGCCCGGAAGTGCCCCCGGCGCTGGATGCCGCCATCATGGACCTGCTGCGGTGGCAGGTGGTGGACCGCACGCAGCAGGGCCAACAACTGCGCGAGCAACTGTGTGCCCTGACGGGAGCGTTCGCGCCCTACCCCCACGGACAGCGGGAGCTGGGCCTCCTGGTGCAGGAAGCTCTCGCGCGCAAGGCGGGCCGGGTCGCGATGCGGAGCACGGAGCAGGTGACCCGGGTGGAGCACCGCTCCGCCTCGATGAGCAGCGAGGTGCCCACGGCGGTGCTGTCGAGTGGAGACCTGCTCGCGAACGGTTCACCGGAGAACCCCGAGGCAGGGGGGAACGAAGCGAAGGTGAGCACCAACTCCCGGTGACTGGCCGGACACCGGGCTGACTCATGCTTCGACGCTCACACCTGCTCGCGGCGCACGGACCAGATGAAGCCATCGTACCAGAAGTGCATGAGCGACACGACGAGGGTCAGCGCCCACAGGCTCTCCAGATCCGGATCCAGCAGCTCCGCGCCCACGCCGTAGACGAGCACCGAGCCCAGGAAGACGGCGGCCGCCACGGCACTGCTGGCCCGCCACCGGCCGAGCCGCAGCCGCTCCCGGATGCGCTCCTGCTCGGAGGCCCACACCAGGGCCGGTACTGCACGGCGTGGAGGAGATTCATGATGAAGAAGGCTTCGCCCCAGCTGTCGAAGCCCCAGGAGTAGATGGAGCAGGCCCCCGTGGTGACGAGCAGAAAGACCTTCGGGAACGACAACTGGTAGCCCCGCCGGTACAGGCGCCAGTAGGCGAGCACGTAGAAGGCGAGGAAGGCGCCCCCGAGGGTGATGACCCCGAGCGTCCACGCACGGTGGGTGGCGGACATGAAGGCCGGAACGGCGGTGAAGAACGGCAGGCCCACGTCCTCGAGCGCATCGAAGCCGCGGAAGTGGTCCAGCATGGTGGCCCCGGCGAGGATGGGCCCGGCGTAGAGCAGATGGTTGAGCCAGAAGTCGAGCCGTCGCGCCAGGGCGGGCGGGTTGCCCCCATTGCGATCATAGATGCGCGCGAAGCCGAACGTCTGGAGCCCCGAGTGCCACACGTCCCAGAAGGTGGCGAGCACGGTGGCCAGGGCCGCCACCACGGGCGAGCCACGGATGAGCGCCCACGCCAGCACCGGCACCAGGAGGAAGCGCAGGGGAAAGCGTCGCAGAAGGGCCGGGTTGCCATGGCTCCGGAAGAAGACGGCCACCAGGTGCGCGTGGATGAGGGAGCCCACGAGCAGCCCGGCCAGGGTCTTCTCGCGGCCCCAGAACACGAACGGCTCCCCGCTGAAGGCGGTGCCCGAGATGGCCACCCCCAGCGCGAGTGCCCCGAGCGGCGGCAACAGGAAGAAGGCCCAGTCGTAGACCGGCCCCACGATGTATGGCGACGGCCTGTCCACGGAAGCGCTCATGGCCCGGACGACACCGGCGCTCGGGGGCCGAGAGCGTGACGCGCACCCGCGCTCCCAGGTACTCCACCAGCGCCACGAGGAAGAGGCTCACCCCCAGCAGCTCGAGGGACTCCTCGACGAGATCGATGAGCGCGTAGACGAGGTTGTCGTTGCCATGCCGCTCCGTCCAGTACCCGAGCGGCAGCTCCATGCCGAGGGCGCCGCTCACGTAGAGGACACCCGCGGTGAGGAATCGCCAGCGGGGCCTCGCGGGCAGCTGAGCGAGAAAGGGCAGGTAGAGCAGCCCGAACATCAGGACGGCTCCCCCGCTGGCACCACCCAGCTGAAGTACAGCACGCCCTCGAGTTCCAACCCCTCGCCGAGGTGCTCGTGCAGGCCGACCGCTTCGTCCATGGACAGGTAGAAGAACGCCGCGGCGAGCCCCCACCAATGGTGGCGGAGGGGGCGCCACGGAGCGCCGCGTCGCGCGCGATGGCCACCAGCACCAGCGCGCAACACAGCAGCAGCCCCGAGGCGTACCAGGTGGGCAGGTTCTGTTCGTAGCTGAGCGACAGGAAGCCCAGCAGCGGCCTGAGTCCCGGCGAACGCCAGCGGGCGTACGCGAGCTCGACGGCCAGCCCCAGGCCGGAGAGCAGCCCGAGGAGCCAGAGCAGAAGACGGCGGAGCGCGGTGTGCGAGACGAGGAGATCCATCGAGACGCGCGTGGGTGTGGATGCGCGGTGCGGGCCGCATCCTGGAACGAGGGGAGGCGCCGTGTGAACACCGTCGAGCTGTCCGCTTCCACGCGAGCCGTACAATCAGGCGGGCACGCGTGCAGTGGCGCTGCAACCCCAGGCAGCGGGGGCCACTGGGCGTCTCTTCTCCTTCACGCCATCCGTCGTAGTCTGCGCGCCCCACGGAGGGTGAGATGGCACGAATGGACGTGATGGGCTGGGCGCTCCTGCTGGCGCTCGCCAGCGCGGCGGTGAGCGAGGCGAAGCCAGTGAAGTACGCGGGGCCGCACCCGCGTACCGGCCAGCCGGAGGGCGGGCTGTGTCACATCCAGGCGGTGCACGTGCATGCCGCGTCGCCGGTGCATGCGCCGGTGCTCTACCGGCAGCACGGCGACGTGTACTTCTTCATCGGCGACCCGACGCCCTTCGGGTACGACGGGCCGCGCCACTCGTACTATGGGCACCACCCGGTGGTCATCAACGTCGTCCTCGGGGAGGACTCCCGGGAGGACGACGTGGCGTACTGCTACCACGACGGGCCGCACTCCCATTACTACCCGCCGCCTCCGCGCCACGACTTCGAGGAGCAGGAGGACGTGTACTACTACACGGACGAGTACCCGGAGGCGTACACGCGCGACCGGCCGAGGCTGGTGCAGGTGAACATCATCTACCGGCCGTGGCACTACGCGCGCCCGGTGGTGACGAGGCCGCCGCCGCGCGGGTACCACGGCCCGGTGGTGCAGGTGAACGTGAACGTGCCCGCCGTGGGCATCGAGGTGAACGTGAACCCGGCACCGGTCCACGACCATGAGCACGACAGGCCCAGGCACATGAAGCACAAACACAAGCACAAGAAGTTCAAGGACAGGGATTGAGCATGCGACGCGGACTCTCGTGCTTGGGATTGCTGCTGCTGGCGGCATGCAGCAGCGGCAGCGAGGATGTCATCGCCGCTTGGAAGAAGGCGGGCCACACGCCGGGCGAGTTCAAGGACGTGGGGGAGAAGCTGCCCGGGGGCAAGTGCGTCGCGGGCCGGGTGGCCGGCCTGGACGCCACGGTGTGCGACTTCTCGGAGGCGGAGCAGGCGCGCAAGGCGGAGGACGCGGGCTGGGAACTGGTGGGCAGCGCCGTCGGCTCGTCCATCGTCTCCGGGAAGGTGCTGCTGGTGGTCGCGGATTCCCGCAAGGAGGATCCGAGTGGACGGCGCATCAACGACGTCATCCGGACCTTCCAGCAGACGACGCGCTGATCACAGGTTGCGGTGGAGCCGCTCCTGGGCCTTCACGATGGCCGCGGTGCGGGTGGTCACCTCGAGCTTGGCGAACACGTTGCGCAGGTGCCACTTCGTGGTGGAGAGCGCCACGTTGGAGCGCTCGCTGATCTCCTGATTGCTCAGCCCCTGTGCGAGCAGCTTGAGCATCTGGAGCTCGCGCTCGGTGAGCGGCTCGAGCGGCACGCTGGGCGGCTCCGCGAACTCCCGCGGCCCACTCATCCCCGCCGAGAGCACGTCCTGGAACCGCTCGGTGTAGCGGGAGGGCAGGACGTGGCTCAGCTTGCGCTGGGTGGCGGCCGCGACGATGACCTCCTGCAGCCCCGGCGTCTCGTCGAGCACGCCGCGGGTGAAGCCGAAGCGCTGCACCAGCGCGAAGCCGCGGTTGAGCGCGGCGAACGCCGCCGTGGGATCTCCGGCTCGCCAGTGACACACCGCGATCGCCGCGAGCAGCGCGCTCTCCCGGGACACGTAGCCCACGTCATGGGCGCTGGCTCGCAGCGTCTCCAGCAGCGCGTGCGCCTTGCCGTACCGCCCGCGCGCCATCAGCACCCACGCCTGCGCGAGCCCGAGCCGCTCCCAGGTCTCGTCGTAGAAGCGCCGCTCGCTCCACTCTCCGCGCCGCATGCGCTCGCCCAGGCCGAACTCCTGTGCCACCACTCGCATGCGCTCCGGCGCCTGCTCCATCAGGCCGAGCCGGATCTTCTCGCCACAGACATGGGCGAGGAAGCGCGTCTGGTGGCCGCACTCGAGGACGCTGTGGAGGTAGTCCAGGAGCTGCCGGGCCTCCGTGTGCTTGCCGCGGATGGACTTGATTCGGACCAGCACGAGGTAGGCCATCGCGCAGGTCTCGAACGCGGGCGCCTGCGGCAGCAGGTAGAACCTCGGTGCAGAGCGCCTCGGCCTCGTCGAGCCGGTTCTGCTCGTAGCGGGCGTTGGCCAGTGCCGTCGCCGCGTTCACCCACACCGGGTTGCGCCGGCCACGGTTCGCCTGCGCGAAGGCCACTTCGCACCGCTCCGCCGCGTCCTTCATGTTCCCCTGCGCCCGGTCCGCCAGCGCGATGAGGACGTCCGTGTAGCCGTTGATGAAGGGGCTGTTGAGTCCCCGCAGTGTCTCGCGCGCGCTCAGCGCGAGCCGGCGCATCGCATCGAACCTGTTCATCCGGAGCGCCGGTAGGCCTTCGCCGCCAGCAGCACGCCCGCGATGAAGACGTCCGGGTCCTCATGGCCCGGCCACGCGTCCAGCTCCGTGCCGGAGCCCGGGGCCGCGCCGGACAGGATGGAGTGCAACAGCGTGAGGCGCTCGAGCTGCCTCGACAGCCGCTCGCGCCCCGGTTCGGACGTGCCGTGCGCGGTCGCGAGGTGGTGCCCGGCGTCCCGCAGCGCGCAAGAGCCTGCGCGTAGCGCCGGGACAGGATGAGGCACGCGATGTGCGCCACGCACAGCGCTGGCGAGCGGATGACCTCCTCCGTCGTCAGCTTCTCCGTCCAGTGGAGCACGGAGGCGATCTCCCCCTCGCGCATCCACGCCTCGGCGCAGCGCGCCGTGATCTCCAGGCACCAGCCCCGGTCTCCGGAGGCGAACGCGTGCTTCAGCGCCTCGTCCGGCCGCTGGTGCTCGGCGAACCACGCGCTCGCCGCCCGATGCAGCCAGGGGATGCGGTCGCCGAAGTCACACGCGAGCTGGGTCCTCAGGAAGTCGAGGAACAGGGCGTGGTAGCGGTACCACTGACGCTGGGCGTCGAGCGGCTGGATGAAGAGCTGCGCCCGCTCGAGGTTCGCCAGCAACGCCGGGCCATGGGTGATGCCCAGCAACGCGTTGCACAGCTCCCCGTTGAGCTGGTCCACCACGGAGCTGAGCACCAGGAACTCGTGCACCTCCTCGCTCTGCTCGCGCAGCACCGCGTCCGCGAGGTAGCGCGCCACGTCCCGGTTGGAGCCGATGGCCTTGCGCAGCGCGTCACCCACGTTCGCGTGCTCGCCCACCGACAGCAGCGCCAGCTTCACGCCGGCGACCCATCCCTCGGTGCGGGAGCGCAGGTACTCGACGTCGTCGGGCGCGAGCTCGGTGTCACACAGGCGCTGTCCCAGCTCGCGGATGGCCTCGCCATCCAGGCGCAGGTCGCGGCTGTCGAGCATCACCAGTTGCTCGGTGAGCTTCAGCTTCGCCAGGCCCAGCTCGGGCAGGCTGCGCGAGGAGACGACCCAGTGGACGTGCGGCGGCGAGTGCTCGAGCAGATACGAAAAGGCCCGCACCAGCGCGGGCTCGCGCAGCACGTGGAAGTCGTCGAGCACCACCACCAGCTCGCGTCCCAGGTTCCACAGGCTGCGCAGCACGACGGAGATGGCGTGATCGAGCGGAAGCTCCACCTGCGCGTCGAGCGGGCTCGCGATGTACGCGTCGAAGTCCGGAGCGGCCCGGCGAATCGCCCCCACCAGATACGAGAAGAAGCGCTCGGGCGCGTTGTCCAGCTCGTCGAGCGACAGCCACGCGAACAGCCGCCGCGCGCACGCTTCGCGGTACCACTGCGCCAGCAGCGTCGTCTTGCCCCAGCCGAGCGGCGCGCTCACCAGCACCAGCTTCGCGCCGGCGCCCCGGTCCATCTTGCGCAGCGGCGCGTCACGCGCCACCAGCACGGACGTCGTCTGCGGCGGAGAGAGCTTCGTGGGTAGCAGATGCGAGAGATGTTCGCCGCACGGTGCCGCATGCTCCGTGACGTCCGACAGGAAAGGCGATGACGCACGACGACTCCTCATTGCGCTTCCAAGGCTCGGCATTGACCCATCCCCCGACGACTGATTTCCGCGTCAATTAGAACACGTACTCCTGGTTTTTGCCCTTATTTCGTGGAAATAGAGTTTTACAGTCCTCGTGGTGTGATGCGTCGTGAGAGAGGCCGTCCCGTCCAGGACGCATCGCGTCAACGCGCGTTTTCGCGGGCCCGTGGGGGGTTCCCCCTCCCTTCGGTGGGGGCGATGTCGGGGCGTCGCTTGGTACTCCCCGTGCGTTGCGGTCTGAACTGCAACGCTTACCCCCCGAGGAGGTCCAACCCATGGGTACCCAGCAAGTGGGCGCGAGCCAGAGCCGATGGCGCGCTCGAGCCGCTTCGTTGTGCGCCGCCGCATCGATGTTGGTTTCGGTCAATGCCACCGCCCAGACGCCATCGTTCGTCGAGTTCGATAGCGCGCACGTCCGTCCGATGGCCCTCTCGCCAGACGGGACGAAGCTGTTCGCCGTCAACACGCCGGACAATCGCCTGGAGGTCTTCTCGGTCTCCGCCACTGGCCTCTCGCTCATCGCCGAGGTGCCGGTCGGCCTCGAGCCGGTCTCCGTCGCCGCGCGCGGCAACACCGAGGTGTGGGTGGTCAATCACCTCTCGGACAGCATCAGCGTGGTGAGCCTGGAAGGGACTCCGCGCGTGGTGCGCACGCTGCTCGTGGGAGATGAGCCGCGCGACATCGTGTTCGCTGGCACCAAGGGTCATGCGTTCATCACCACCGCGCACCGCGGCCAGCACCGCACGGATCCGTCCATCGCCTCCGTCCCCGGCGCGGGCGACCCGCAGCTCACCACGCCCAGCGTGGGCCGCGCGGACGTGTGGGTCTTCAACCCGGCCTCCCTGGGAACGACGCTGGGTGGCACGCCCGTGCGCATCGTGACGCTCTTCGGCGACACGCCGCGTGGCCTCGCCGTCAGCCCGGACAAGAAGACGGTCTATGCGGCCATTGCCCAGTCCGGCAACCAGACGACGTCCGTGAGCATGGACAGCGTGTGCGACGGGTTCGAGGACGCGGGCATCTGTTTCGTCTTCCCCGACACGAAGCCGTGGGGCAACAACCTCCTTCCGGGCGGTCTGCCCGGTCCGCGGACGAACGCCGCGGGCGCGAAGGCGCCCGAGACCGGCTTGATCGTCAAGTGGAACAAAGCCACCGGTCAGTGGGAGGACATGCTCGGCCGCAACTGGAACAACGGTGTGCGCCTGAACCTGCCCGACAAGGACGTCTTCGCCATCGACGCGGACAGCCTGCTGGAGAAGGCCTTCTACACGGGCGTGGGCACGAGCATCTTCAACCTGGCCACCAACCCGAAGACGGGCGTGGTGTACGCGACCAACAGCGACGCCAACAACCTCACGCGCTTCGAGGGTCCCGGCGTCTTCGGCGGCAGCACGGTGCAGGGCAACATCGCGAAGATGCGCATCAGCGTCATCTCCGGAGGAACGGTCTACCCGCGCCACCTCAACAAGCACATCGACTACTCGAAGCTGGCCAACTCCGCCGGGTTCGATCCCACGGCCAAGAACCACAGCCTCTCCACCCCGACGGAGATGGCGATCTCGAGCGATGGCACGAAGCTGTACGTGGCCGCGTTCAGCTCGAACAAGGTCGGTGTCTTCGACACCGCGGCGCTGGAGGCCGACACCTTCAACCCGAGGACCGCGAGCGCCAACTACATCCCGGTGAGCGGCGGCCCCAGCGGCCTGGTGCTGGATGAGGCGCGCAACCGCCTCTACGTGATGACCCGCTTCGACAACGGGGTGAAGGTCATCGACCGGCCTCCCGGAAGCAGGTGGCCTCGGCCGCGCTCTACAACCCGGAGCCCGCCTCCGTCGTGGAGGGTCGTCCCTTCCTGTACGACGCGGACTTCTCCTCCGCCAACGGCGAGGCGTCCTGCGCCAGCTGCCACATCTTCGGCGACAAGGACGAGATCGCCTGGGATCTGGGCAATCCGGACGACGAGGTGTCCACCAACCCCATCGACAAGCGCCTCGCGAGCGATCTGGCGATCGGCGCGTTCAATCTGCTCACCGGTCACCCGGGCTCGCCCATCAACGGCACCGGCGACCAGCATGCCTTCCACCCGATGAAGGGGCCCATGACGACGCAGACCCTGCGCGGCATGGCGAACTCGGGCGCCATGCACTGGCGGGGTGACCGCTCGAACGGCTTCTACGGCGTCAATTCGGACGCGGAGGACGTGTCGTTCAAGAACTTCATCGTGGCGTACGAGGGGCTGCTCGGCCGCGTCTCGATGCCGAGCGATGAGGAGATGAACAAGTTCACCGCCTTCCAGCTCCAGGTGCAGCTGCCGCCCAACCCCATCCGCAAGCTGGACAACTCGCTCACCACCGCCCAGCAGGCCGGCCGCGACTTCTACTTCGGCAGCCGCCGGGTGGACGGCCTCGCGATCGGCTCGGACACGGGCTTCAACTGCAACGGCTGCCACGCCATTGACGCCTCGCAGGGCTTCTACGGCACCGATGGCAAGTCGAGCTTCGAGGGAATCAGCCAGATCATGAAGATTCCCCACGTGCGCAACATGTACACGAAGGTCGGCATGTTCGGCTTCCCGGACAGCAGCTTCTTCCAGCATCCGGAGACGGGGCCCATGGGAGACCAGATCCGCGGCTTCGGCTTCACGCATGACGGCGCGGTGGACACCCTGTTCCGCTTCTTCAGCGCCATCGTGTTCTCCAACACCAGCGTCGGTGGGCCGCTCGTGGGCTTCCCGGGTGACACCGACCGCCGCAACGTGGAGCCTTCATGCTGGCGGCGGACTCCGATCTGGCGCCCATCGTGGGCCAGCAGGTGACGCTCACGTCGACGAACGCCGCCGCCGTCGGCTCGCGCATCGACCTGCTCATCGCGCGCGCCAAGGCGCCGTTCGTGTCGAAGGCCCTGGGCGGCGCCACCTACGAGGCAGACCTGGTGGCGAAGACGGTCGTGGGTGGCAAGCCGAAGGGCTTCCTCTACGACCGCGGCGCGGGGACGTGGAAGCCCGACGACGGCACCGCGAACATCACCACCACGGCCTTGCGCGCGCTGGCGAGCAAGGTGGGCCAGGAGGTGACCTTCACCGCGGTTCCGCCGGGCTCGGGCGTGCGCATCGCGATCGATCGCAACCTGGACGGCAAGCTCGACGGCCAGTAGCCGGCGAGAGAGCCGGCCTCCCTACCCCGCCCTGCCCCGCCCCGGTCCCGCCGGCGGCGGGGTTTCTTTTGGGTGGACTCTATTTCGCGCTGCTCTACACGCTGGTTTGGACTGGCGAAGAAATAGGTCTGTCCATGCTTGCCCACTTGGAAAGTGGCGTGAGGTGGTGAAGCCCCCGCACCTGCCTTCACGGCCCGCGAAGCGGGTCGGTCCCTCCCCTACATCTCGTGAGGATCGTCGCGG
The DNA here is from genome assembly GCA_049060065.1 of Cystobacter fuscus. Classification (GTDB taxonomy): domain Bacteria; phylum Myxococcota; class Myxococcia; order Myxococcales; family Myxococcaceae; genus Cystobacter; species Cystobacter fuscus_B. The sequence continues at coordinate 3,339,026 of JBMEQP010000002.1, read as the reverse complement.
GAAGGGACGTCCACTATATTCGACGCCCTGTCGTCGAAGTGGAGTGCGCGATCAAAACCACCGAGTTGCTCGAGCCCTGCGTGCCAGCGCTGCTGCTGCGCCGTGCGGCCCACCGTCCCTCTCCGCCGGAGGGACCCGAGTCCGGGTGCTTCCCCGCCGCCGTCCTGCTCGCGGACGTGTCCGGCTTCACCCCGCTCACCGAGCGCCTGGCCCAGCGGGGCTCGGCGGGCGCGGAGGAGCTGTCTCGGCTGCTCGAGAAGCTGTTTGGTCCGCTCGTGGAGATCGTCACCGCGCACGGCGGGGAGATCCTCCACTTTCCCGGGGATGCCCTGCTGGCGCTGTGGCCCGCGCGAGAGGGAGAAGTGGCGCTCGCGGAGGCCGTGCGGCGCGCGGCGCAGTGTGGCCTCTGGCTCCAGCGGGCGATGCGCGAGCCCCTCATGCGGGAGCTGTCCCTCTCTCTGCGGGTGGCGGTCGGGGCCGGCGAGGTCCAGGCGGTGGTGGTGGGAGGGGCCTCCGGAAGGTGGCAGGCGCTGGTGCGGGGCGAGCCCTTCGTGCAGCTCCGGGAGGCGGGGCGCGCCGCCGCTCCGGGCGAGGTGGTGGTCTCCGAGGCGGCCCGGCGGTGCGTGGGAGAGGAACTCGCGGGCGAGGTCTTGTCTTCGGGCGCGGCGCGCGTGAAGGCGGTGCGCTCCCCCGTTCCCCGAGCGATGTCCCTGCCGGAGCTGCCCGAGGGAGCGGACGCGGCGCTGCGGCCCTTCGTGTCGAGGGTGCTGCTCGCGGCCCAGGCGGTGGGCGCGGGGTGGCTCGCCGAGCTGCGCCGGGCAACGGTGCTCTTCCTGCGGTTGGACGGGCTGCCGGAAGAGGCGTCGGACGAGCTGCTGCCGCGGCTGGCGGACGCCGTGCGCGCGATGCAGGAGGCCGTCTACACCTGGGGCGGCAGCGTCAACCAGCTCCTGGTGGACGACAAGGGCCTGGTGCTGGTGGCGGCGTTCGGGCTGCCCACGTGCGCGCACGAGGATGACGCGGCGCGGGCGGTGAAGGCGGCGCTCCAGGCGCTCGCGACACTGCGGACGCAGGGCTCGACGGCGGCCATTGGCATCGCCACCGGGCGGGTGTGCTGCGGTCTGCGCGGCGGTGCCCTCCGGCACGAGTACGCGTTGATGGGCCGGACGGTGAACCTCGCCGCGCGGCTGATGCAGGAGGCCCGGGAGGGCGTCCTGTTCGACGAGGCCACGGCCCAGGCCCTCGGCGAGCGCCTGTGGGCCGAGCGCCTGCCTCCGGTGAGGGTGAAGGGCGTGGTGGAGCCGGTGCCCCTCTTCCGGCCCGGCGGCGTCGGGGAGGCGCGCGCCCACCGCTCGGACCCCAACGCCCTGGTGGGCCGCGCCGCGGAGCGCGCGGTCCTCGACGAGGCGCTGGAGGGCTTCGCCCGGGGCCAGGGTGGCATCCTGCTCGTGGAGGGAGAGGCGGGCCTGGGCAAGTCCAGCCTGCTCACGGACCGGCGCGGGGCGCGCGGGCGCGCGGGCTTCGCGTGCTGTCCGGTGAGGCGGACGCGGCGGAGCACGCCTCCCTCTACTACGCCTGGCGTCCCGTCTTCACCGCGTTGTTCGGCCTCTCCCCCGCCGATCCGCCCGAGACCCGGCACGCGGCGGTGCGGGCCCGGCTGGCCCAGGACCCCGAGGCGGAGTCGCTGGCGCCCCTGTTGAACCCCGTCTTGCTGTTGGAGCTACCGGAGACGGAGCGCACCCTCCACCTGCGCGATCAGGCGCGCGCGGACACCACGTTGTCGTTGATGGCGCGGCTGCTGGGCGAGGCAGGCCCCGCGGTGCTCCTCCTCGAGGACGGTCATTGGCTGGACTCGTCCTCGTGGGAGTTGCTCAGGCGGGTGGCGCGCGACGTCCCGGGCTGGTTGGTGGTGCTGTCCACGCGGCCGCTCCTGGACAGCCCGCCACCGGCCCTCGAGTACCTCTCCCGGTTGCCCTCCACCCGCCGGGTGGTGCTGTCGCCGATGAAGGGCGAGGACATCCTCGCGCTGGTATGCGCGCGGCTCGGCGTGACACGGCTGCCCGGGGCGGTGGCGGCCTTCATCCAGGCGAAGGCCGAGGGCCACCCCTTCTACAGCGAGGAACTGGCCTACACCCTGCGCGACAACGGGCTGCTGCTCGTGGAGCACGGCGAGTGCCGGCTGGCGCCGGAAGCGGGGAACCTGGAGGCGCTGGGTCTGCCCTCGACGCTGGAGGGTCTCATCACCAGCCGCATCGATCGGCTGACGACGGTGCAGCAGCTCACCCTCAAGGCGGCGAGCGTCATCGGCCGCACCTTCGGCAGCAGGCTGCTCGGGGACGTGCACCCCCTGCCCGAGGAGCGCGAGCGGCTGGAGGAGCACCTCTCGCGTTTGCAGGCACAGGATCTCGCGCTGCCGGTGGGGGCGCCTTCCGAGTCGAGCTACCTCTTCAAGCACGTCATCACGCAAGAGGTCGCGTACAACCTGCTGCTCTTCTCGCAGCGGCGGCGGCTCCACGAGGCGGTCGCGCGCTGGTACGAGCGCACGCATGAGCGGGAACTCACGCCCCTCTACCCGCTGCTGGCCTACCACTGGATCCGCGCGAACGAGCGGACGAAGGCGCTGGAGGCGTTGGAGAAGGCGGGGGAGCACGCGCTGGCGACACACGCACCGAGAGAGGCAGTGGGCTTCTTCTCGAAGGCACTGGAGCTGGAGGCGGAGGGTCCGGAGCGGGTAGAACCCTCGCGGCGCGCGCGCTGGGAGCGGAGGCTGGGGCGCGCGTTGCGGTGGCTGGGCAAGCCCGAGGCGCGGTGGCACCTGTCGCGGGCGATGGAGTTGCTGGGCCACCCGGTCCCCCAGGGCCGCGGGGCGCTCGCCCTGGGGACGCTGCTCGGCGCGGCGCGGCACTTCCTCGGGTGGGTGCCGGGCCTCCGGCGCCCGGGGCGAGGGGCGAGGACTCCGGGACGTGGGTGGAGGCGGCGGAGACGTGCGCGGATCTGGCGACGCTCGCGTACTACGAGTTGGAAGTGCCGCGGCTCGGCTACCTCGTGTTCCAGATGGCCCACTTCGCCGATCGCTCCGGCATCGCGAGCCTCCGGGCGGGGGCCTACGCGGCGTTGACGGTGTTGATGAGCGCGGTGCCCTTGCATGCCGCGGCCAACGCCTACATCCGGGCCAGCCCGGCGCTCGCGAGCGAAGCGAATGATCCGCAGGGACTGGTCTCCTCCCAGCACGTGCTGTCGCTCTACCTGATGGAGGCGGGCCGCTTCGCCGAGTCGGAGGTGGCGGTGCGGCAGAGCCTCGCGGGCTTCATCCGCCTGGGCAACCTGCGCCAGGCCGATGAGGCGAGGCTGGTGATGATCAACCTGCACATCTGCCAGGGGCGGCTGGCCGAGGCGGCGGCGATGGCGGCGGCGCTGGTGGCCTCGGCGCGCAAGCGCGAGGACGCGCAGATCGCGCGGTGGGCGGGGGAGGATCAGGGGCGCGTGCTGCTGCGCGAGGGGCGTTTCGCCGAGGCCCTGGAGCTCCTGAGGGAGCTGGATCAGCACGGGGATGCGCTCGCCGTGACGTCCCTCGCGGGCTCGCTGTCGCTGGCGTGGCTGAGGCAGGGCAACCCCGAGCAGGCGCGCGCCATCGCCGAGGCACGGGCGGAACGAGTGTTTCGCATCCCGCTCACCGTCCCGGTGTTGGATGGGTACAGCGGCATGGCGGAGACGTTCCTCGAGCTGTGGCTCGTGACGCGGGAGCAGGACGCGCGCGAGGCCCCGCGACTGGAGCGCCTCGCCCGGCGCTTCTGCGAAGCGATGGAGCGAGGTGCCCGGGCGTGCGCGGCCGCGCGGCCGGCGGCGCGCATGTGCCGGGGTCGGCTGCTGCTGGCGGATGGGCGGCGCCGGGCCGCACGGCGAAGGTTCGAGGAGGCCGCGAGCGCGGCCGGTCCCTGGGAATGCCGTTGGAAGAGGCGGCCGCGCGTCGGTTGCTCGCCGAGCTGGGCGGGGCGGAGCGCCCACCCGGTTGAACCACGGGAACCTCCTCGAGCGCCTCACTCGGGAGGCTTGGCCCTCCTGGGGAGGAGCACGCGGAAGGTCGTCCCCGTCTCCTGGGTGCTCTCCACGTGGACGCTTCCACCATGCGCCTCGGCAACTCCCTCACGAGCGTCAGCCCGATTCCCCAGCCCTTCTTTCCACTGCTCTCCGCGCTCTTCGCCCGGGAGAGGTAGTGGAAGAGTTGCTCCCGCTCGTCGGCGGGGATGGGGTTTCCCCAGTTGTGGACGGCCAGCTCCGCCAGGTCGCTGTCCTGCTTCAGGCTCACGGTCACCTGCGCCATCGGGTCCCCGTACTTGATGGCATTGCCGCAGAGGTTCTCGACGAGCCTGCGCAAGGCCCGCGCATCCCAGTCGCCCACGAGCCGCTCCTCTCCCCGAAGGAGGAACCGCTCCCCGTGAACGGTCGAGAGTTCCTCCAGCGTGTCGGACACCACCTGCCAGAGATCGCATGGCGCCAGCTCGATGGGCAGCCCCTGGCCCGCCCGGATGCGGTTGGCATCCAGGAGATCGGAGATCATCTGGTCCGCGCGGTCGATGTTGTGCCTCACCCGGGCGGCCAGGGAGTAGACCTTGTCGGGCAGGTTCGGCTGGCGGGGAATGAGCTGGGCGCTCATCTTCGCCGCGGTCAGGGGCGTGCGGAGATCATGGCTGAGCGCCGACACGAAACGCTCGCGCAGCTCCCGCTCGATCCGGAGTTGCGTCAGGACGGTCTCCGCCGCTTCTCGGGCCACCTGCTCACTGGAGAGGCTCCTCGCGAGCAGCTCCTCGGACTCCTTGTTCCCCGTGATGTCGAGGACGAACGCGACGTTCTTGAGGCGGCCCGCATCGAGGAAGGCACACCCCAGGAAGATCCACACGACCCGGCCGTCCGGGAGGATGTAGCGCTTCTCGTAAGGGGTGCAGACGCCCTCGGGTGATTCGAGCATCTCCCGCGCCGCGGCCCTGTCCTTCTCCAGATCCTCCGGCGGCGTGAGGAGATCCCAGCGAACCTTGCCCGCGAGGATCTCCTCGCGAGGAAAGCCGATGAGCCGGGCGTAATAGTCGTTCACGTCGTAGAGGCCCCCCTGGGCGTCGCCGATGACGATACCGATCAGGTTGGACTCGAAGAGCCGGCGGAACTTGTTCTCGCTCTCCTCGAGCTTCCGCTCGGCCCGCTTACGTCCCGTAATGTCGGAGAAGACACTGACGGCCTCGGTGATCCGGCCCTCCGCATCGCGGATCGGCGCCGCCATGACGGAGAGGTAGGCGAGCGTTCCGTCGCCACGGCGGTACAACATCTGCTCGTCCTTGATGGTCTCGCCTTCGTGGAGGGCCCGGGCCAGCGGATACTCCTCGGGCTTGTAGGGAGTGAGATCCGGATGAACGGCGCCCCACTGGGCGTACGGCTCCTGGCCCGTGGGCCGCAACGCCAGATGTCCCAGGAGGCGCTCTGACTCCTGATTGGAGTAGATGATCCTTCCCGACGGAGCCTCCGCGAGGGTAAAGCCCGCTGGCATCTGTTGCACGATCGTCTCCAGGGTCCTGCGCTCGGATTGGACCGTGTCGAAGAGGCGCGAGTTCTCCAGGGCCACTCCGGCAAGGGCACTCAGCGCCTGGAGGAGCTCCAGGTCCTCCTGGGTGAAGGGCTGGTGGTCCTTCTTGTCGTGGAGTTCGAAACAACCCAACAGTTCCCCGGTGCGGGCGAAGAGGGGCAGGTCGATGAGGTTGTAGAAGCCCCGGGCCTTCTGGAGCTCCGATAGGACATGCTCATCGTTGGCCGCATCGTTCGAGATGTAGGGCTCCCGGGTGACCAACACGTGGCCGGGAACCCCCACATTCGGCTCGAAGACGACGTGGCGGGGTTCGACGGCCCTCCCCTCGCGCCAGAGGGACTCCATGATGATCATGCGGCCTTCGCTCAGCCGTCCCCAGAGTCCCTCGGCCGCGTCCACCAGCTCCATGGCGCTCCAGACGAGCCGCCGCATGATGTCCAGGCCATGAATGCTCGAGTTGAGGCCCCTCGCGGCGAGCGTCAGGAGCTGAAGTTGCCGGTCGCGGCGCTCGAGCCGAGCCTGGGCTCGCTGGAGTTCCGCTTCGAGCCGCGAGGCGCGGCACTCGGGCTCCTCCTGACTCGTTCCGTTTGGAGTCTCCTGAGCCATACCTTGTGGATAAGCCTCCTGGCGGGCCGGGACCAGCCGCGAGGAGAGGATCCAGGGGTTCATGGCCGGCCAGCCGGGCTAACTCTCGCACCCTTGCACGCTGGAGCACAACCCTACGTTCCTGAACGCCGCTGAGCCTGCCCCAGTTATGTGGCTCTCCCACACTTGATGTGCGCCACCCGATGCGGGCAGGCAAGCTACTATCGTGCGACCAACCGAATGCCGGGGGATGCACACAAACTGCGGGAGAGCCACATAACTGGGGCAAGCCCACTCTAGACCCACCTGCGGAGGCTCACTGCGCGTTTCTTCGCACGCTCCGGAAAGTGCGTGCAGCCGGGTCGTATGCGTAGACGTCCTTCGTAGCGCTGGAGTTCAGCGTCCTGCCGCCCATGACGAAGACTGTGCCATCCCACGTCAATACGGCCGTGTGGTTCGCTCGGTTGACCGAGGGGGCATACAAGTTCAGATCCACGTATGAGTTGCTCTGCGGGTTGTAGAGCAGAGGTGCACCGAGCAGGTCGTCGGAGAAATCAGGTACGCCGCCGCCGACAATCAGGACACGACCGTCCTTCATCAGTGTGGCCGTGTGTCCATCCCGAACGGCAGGGCCACCTACGGTGATCAACACGAGACCGTTTTTGAGGACGGCGACCGCGTGCTCGTAGCGACGGAAGCGCATGCGGCTCGGCAACTTGGTGCTCGTCCCTGCCACCGAATCGATGACTTCCGCGCTGTCGAGCGCGTTTCCTTCGTCGTCCACGCCGCCCGCGACGAGAATCCGACCGTCGCGCAGCATCGCAACCTCATGCTTGACTCGCGCCGTCTTGAGGTCCACCAAGACTGAAAACGTTCCTTTCGTGGGATTGAACACCTCGACCCTCTTCTCGGGTCTTCCGTTGGCGCCAGCACCTCCGATGAGCGCGACACGCCCATCCGCAAGCTTCACGCAACGGTGCTGCTCCCGCGGGAGGTGTCGGTCGGCAATCAGGGTCGACCTCCCGGCTATGGGGTCGAGCGTCTCCGCCAGATCGATTGCATGGGACTCCTCGGAGACTCCGCCTGTGATGAGAATCGAACCGTTATCCAGCAGCGTGCTGCAGTGGTGGGTTCGGGCAATCGATAGCTGCGAAGGTTCATGTTCCATCTTGACAACTCCTACATCAGCAGCATACCAGCAACTCATCACGCACGAGAAAGAGGCCAGGAATGTCAACAGCAGTCGCCCGCCGGTGCGGATGAACCCTGAGCGCTCACCTCGATGTTCGGTTGACCTATGGAAGGGTCTCAGCATTGGCTCGGATCACCGTGACATCGGAGTTCCCTACGCCAGCGGAGGCCGCACCCGGGTAGGGACCGATGCGCTTGGTTCCACCAACGCTCTTGTTGGGCGTTGTTCCTCCTCTAAAGAGAGCTGTCGCTGGTTCATTTGGGCGATGCGCAGTGTCCAGGAGTACATGCATCAACTCGTGTGCCAGAGTATTAGGATAACCTCCCCCTGCCGTGGCACTGGACATCACCACCCAATTGCTATTCAGTGGATTCCCAGACTGATTGCGCGCTTTCGGATAAGAAGTGCCGCGTCCTCCTGAGTTGAGCAGTCTCTCGACGTAGAACACGTCGATCGTGTTCGCATTGCTATCTTTGTAGGCCAGTATGGCTGTCTCGTGAGCAGTCGGAGGATTGAGAAGGACGCCCGCGCTGTATCCGCCTGCGAATACCGTGCGAATGTCGTGCAGGCGGGGGTTTGCACCGTTGTCGTTCTCCGCAGCCGGTCGTCCAACGGGGAGTCGCACGCTCGCAGCACAGGATGCCACATTGAAAGCTGCCTCTACTTTGTCTCCCAACTTGACCAGGATGGTTTGGTTGTTGGGGTCGCTGGTGACGCCATTTCCAGACGCAGCATCATCGTCGGCATCAGACACAAGGCGCAGAAACATGGACCTCCACTTGGAACCATCAGCCCCGCTACCCTGGACCAGGTCATAGGAAAAGGTCCAACCTGCGAGGTCCCCCTCGCAATACCGAGAGAGTGGCCCGCACAGGGGACGTAGCCGAAGCGCTATTCACTTCGATACGAAAGTTTTTTGGTCGTGGCTGAACATGGCTGAACCAAACGTCGACGCGACGTGGGACTCGGTCTTCCTGGCGTTCTTGTTGACCCCCTACCCATCGGCGAGCCTTCTTTCGAGGGAGTTCAGCGCCTGGTCCATATAGCACCGCACTTGAGTCTCCAAGCGCACGACGCACTCCTCAATGTCTTCGGGAGATCGATTGAGCAGCGTGGCAGATACCCACGGGAACAGAGGATCTTCTGTGAAGCCATGCCCCATCGCGAACATCATCCAGATGACGAGGCGCCTTCCTCGGGGAGTCGACATGCCAAACCGGGCCGCCTCCTCGACACCGCGGCGGAGGAGCCGCCATAGTTGCGCGTCGCCCAGGTACGCGCAACGCTTTGGGTCGATCCATAGCAGCGTGTCGAGAACCTTCTGCTCGACGAGCAGATCCACAGCCGGGATGTCCTCGTGGAGGACCTTCCGGAGGTTCTGTAGCACCTGGATCGCGGGAGTCCCCGACGGCCTCGAGATACGCGCTCATCGCGTCGTATAGGCGGTCGATCCGGGTCGCCTCATCGGGGATGCTGGGATCGCGTAAGACCCCGCTCGCCCATGGCAGCAGTGGGTCGGTATCGAACAGGCCGCCAAACATGAACATGAGCTCGACATGAAACCGCAGCAGCCCGGGATTGGTTACACCATAGACCCGCGCGCGCTCGATTCCGAACCGGATACAACGTCGTAGCCCTGTGTCCCTGAGAATCTCCGCGTGCACGGGCGCAAAATCACGCAGGTGGACGACCATCTCGTCCTCAAGATGCCTGAGCCCGATTATCCGCTCCATCTCCCTCAGCTGTTTTTCGCGTATCTTGAACACCATGAGCCCTCCCCCTGCGGACCAGCAAGCCTCGGATTCGATGCACGCGATTGATGGGAGCTTGCCTTTCCAAGTCCCATTGCCGTGTCGCTCGCACTCCGAGCAGGTGACCACCAAGCCGCCGAGTGAATTCTGGGGGAATCGAAACTTCCTGGTCAACAGCACGCCGTAAAGGAGCGTATCGGACGGACAGGGGCCCTGTTGAGGGTGGCGGGCAGGAGCAGAGGGCAAGAGGGCGGTACCAAACGGGTACCAAATCGGGCGAACGCCCCTGAACGCCGCTGGACGCCCCCAGACAGAAAAACGCCCTGCTTCCGGGGACTTGGGAAGCAGGGCGAGTGGCCCCGACTGGAATCGAACCAGTGGCCTGCGGTTTAGGAAACCGCCGCTCTATCCAACTGAGCTACGGGACCGTGGGCGAACGGGGTTTATCGCAGGCCGCACCTCGGATGCAACGCCGTCGCGTCGTCCCTCGCCAGGACGGTGTCCCCCCGGACGGGGTCCCGGCTTCCCCGGAAGCGCTCTGACCGATTCTCGACGGTGGCGGTCCCTCCGGGCCGACCCCGTCGGGCCCCTCGAAGCGGCTCACACGGGCCACACACAGCGCCTCTAATTATGGCGTGATGCCCCAGCCATGAGTCCACACGCCCTCAAGTCACGCCTCCTCGCCACCGAGGCCCCCGCCGCCACGCTCCTCATCCGCCTGATGGTCGGCGGTGTCTTCCTCTCCGAGGGGCTCCAGAAGTTCCTCTTCCCCGCCGAGGTGGGCGCCGGCAGGTTCGCGAAGATCGGCCTCCCCGCCCCCGAGTTGCTGGGCCCCTTCGTCGGTGGAGTGGAGATCGTGTGCGGCACCCTGGTGCTCCTGGGGTTGGTGACGCGCCGGCCACCCTTCCGCTCCTCGCCGTCATCGGGGTGGCGCTGACCACCACCAAGGTGCCCATCCTGCTGGCGAGCGGCTTCTGGAAGATGGCGCACGAGTCCCGCACGGACGTGTCCATGCTCCTCGGCGCCCTCTTCCTGCTGTGGGTGGGCGCGGGCCCCAGGTCGTTGGACGCGCGGATATGGCGGCGGCACGGAGCCCCGCGTGTCTGACATCGGGCAGGCCCGCGCGCACGCGTTGAAGGAAGTGGCGTTGCTCTTCCTGCGGCTCGGCTTCACCGCCTTCGGTGGGCCGGCGGCCCATGTCGCCTTGATGGAGGACGAGGTGGTGCGTCGGCGCCGCTGGCTCAGCCGCGACGAGTTCCTCGATCTGCTGGGCGCGACGAACCTCATCCCGGGGCCGAACTCGACGGAGCTGGCCATCCACCTGGGTCACCGGCGGGGAGGATGGGCGGGCCTGCTGGTGGCGGGCGTCTGCTTCATCCTCCCCGCGATGCTCCTCACCCTGGGAGCCGCCTGGGCGTATGTCCGCTGGGGCGCCCTGCCCTCCATGGAAGGCGTGCTGTACGGGGTGAAACCCGTCATCATCGCGGTGGTGCTCCAGGCCCTCTGGGGCCTCGGCCGGAGCGCGGTGAAGACCCGCGTGCTCGCCGTGGTCGCCCTGGCCGCCGTGCTCGCCAACGGCCTGGGCCTGCACGAGCTGCTCGTCCTGGTGGGAGCCGGGGCCCTCATGGTGCTCTGGCAAGGAGGCCGGCGCGCGGCGGCTCGGGACGGAGCGCCGAAGGGGCTCGGCGCGAGGCTGGTGGGAGGACCCCTGGTACCGCTGGGCCTCGCGGCCGGGGCCACGAGCGCCGTGCCCTTCAGCCTGGGAGGACTGTTCCTCTTCTTCGTCAAGGTGGGCTCCGTGCTCTACGGCAGCGGCTACGTGCTGCTGGCCTTCCTGCGCACGGACCTGGTGGAGCGTTGGGGTTGGCTGGGCGAGGCGCAGTTGCTGGACGCGGTGGCGGTGGGACAGGTGACGCCTGGCCCTGTCTTCACCACGGCCACGTTCATCGGCTACGTGCTGGGGGGCGTGCCGGGCGCGGTGGTCGCGACCGCGGGCATCTTCCTGCCGGCCTTCTTCTTCGTCGCGGTGAGCGGGCCACTGGTTCCGCGCCTGCGCCGCTCGTGGGTGGCAGGTGCCGTGCTCGACGGCGTCAACGTGGCCTCGCTCGCGTTGATGGCCCGCGTCACCTGGGAACTGGGCTGGGCGGCCCTGGTGGACGTGGTGACGGTGGGGCTCGCGCTCGTCAGTGCATTGCTCCTGCTGCGCTACCGCATCAACTCCGTCTGGCTCATCCTCGGCGGCGCGGTCGTGGGACTGCTGCGATAGACATCCGGCACCGGGGCGCGGGGCCGCGCGTTGCCTTTCCTTGACATAAACGGGTAAACCCAACCTTCTCGTTCTACCAGGAGGTGGATGTGCTCGGACGTGGCCCGGCGGCATGGAGTCTGTTCCTCGCGACGTGTCTTGGCGGTTTGAGTGGGTGCGGCCCCGCTCCGGAAGTGGAGACCGGAAGCGAGCCCCCGTTGGAAACACAGGCACGGCCCCTCACCGAGGGCGCGCCGCTCACGGCCCACGACGCCAGCTGTCTGCGGCTGGTGGATCAGAACACCTGGACGAGCTCCGTCGCGAACATGGCGGACGTGGGCCCCGCGCTCGGGCTGCCGGCCCTCCTGGGCGATCTCAACCGCGCGGGTCCCGTGCTCACCGCGAGCACCCATCCCCCCGCCACGGGTTACAAGGGCGGCTTCCGCTGGAACGACGGCGACATGGCCACCACCGACTGGATTCCCCAGGCCCTGACGGCGGGCGTCTCCGGCGACACGAATGTCGCCCTCGTCTCCTGGCACTACGCGCCGAGCAGCCCGGACAAGGGCGTGCGCCTGTCCGTGGCGGACATCTCGGACATGTCGGGCAGCACGGTCAACTACCGGCACGTGCTGCTCGTCCGGCCCACCGGCGCGGGCCAGTTCACCACCGTCAACGAGCATGGCGGCGGGCTCGCCTGGTTCGGCAACTACCTCTACATGGCCGATACCTCGGACGGCCTGCGCGTGTTCGACCTCACGCAGATCCGTCAGGTGGACACCAGCACCACGTGCGAAACCCAGGTGGGCAAGGTGGGCTCGGTCTGGTGCGCGTACGGGTACAAGTACGTGCTGCCGCAGGTGAGTGCGTACACCGTGCCCTCGACTATCGCGAGCCCCTGCCGCCCCAAGTTCTCCTTCCTCGGCAAGGACACGCGGGGGCACGAGCGCGGTGCTCTCGGGCGAGTACTGCAACAGCGGCGACGCGCAGTGCCCGTATGACGGCTCCACACCGGGGCTCGGCGGGCGGCTCTACCGCTGGCCCTGAACGCCACCACGAACCGGCTCGTGGTGGTGAACGGCACGGTGGTACCCGAGCGCGCCTGGATCATGAACGAGCCGAACGTGCAGGGCGTGGCGCCCGTGATGACCTCGACCGCCACCACCTCGTACTGGCTGAGCTCCACGCGCTACGGCGGCGCGCTCTTCAAGGTGTCCACGAGCGCCTCGCGCACGGCGTACCTGTCCGGCAGCTCCCAGTGGGCGCGGATGCCCGAGGGCATGCACGCCACGGGCAGCGGCACCAACCTGTGGACGGTCACCGAGGGCGTCAGCGGCGTGACGAATCCGGCCACGGGCGGGCGCGTGGTGTTCTTCGTGGATCAGGCCGCCGTGGATTGATCAACGCCATCGAGCGCCGTCTGAAGCAGGCCCGGCCGTAGGCGATGACGGGTCGCCCCCGCCCAGGACCCCGCACGAGTGCCAGCCAGAACCCATGCGTCCCCGGTGTGGTGAAGCTAGACTCTCCCCGGAGAGCACATGGCGAGCTTCGGACACATCGCGGTGGGACTGGCGCTCGGGCGCCTGGGTGGAAGGACGGCATCACCCCGGAGGCGGGCGGCCGTGATGGTGGCCCTGGCCGCGCTGGCCATGCTGCCGGACGCGGACGTCGTCGCCTTCAAAGTGGGCATTCCCTACGCGGCCGAGTGGGGACATCGCGGCGCCTCGCACTCGCTCGTGCTCGCGGTGCTGGTGTCGCTCGGGGTGGCGGTGGGGACGCGGGTGGCGCGAGGGCCCGCGCTCGAGGCGGGACTGCTCGCCTTCGTGGCCGTGGGCAGCCATGGCCTGCTGGACGCGATGACCACGGGGGGACTGGGCGCGGCGCTCCTGTGGCCCTTCACCACCGCCCGCTACTTCCTCCCCCTGCGTCCCATTCCCGTGGCGCCCATCGGGGCGGGCATGCTCTCCGCGCGTGGCGTCTACGTGGTGATGGTGGAGTTGCTGCTCTTCCTCCCCTTCTGGGGCTATGCCCTCTGGCCGCGCCGCCGGGCGGTTTCCACTTCGATGGAGAAGAGCTGAACCCGCTTCCCGTCCACCCCCTAGAGGTAGGGAGCCGAGGCGAGAGCGGTGTCCGCCCCCATGAGGATGGACAGCAGGAGGACGAGTACCGCTCGCGGCGGACCTGCGATGGAGCCCCCACCGCGACGACGGTGCAGCAGGGGCCGGTCGCGGTGCAGGAAGCCCAGCAGGGCGGGCACCGGCGAGATGACGCGCTCGGCGCCCTCCAGTTGGGCGGTGAGCTCACGCCGCACCTCGGGCAGCAGGCTCCAGTGTGCCTGAGGCCGCAGGTGGTGCTCCTGGTGATAGCCGTCGTTGAAGGCGAGCAGGTTGTAGAGCCGACCGTAGTAGCTCACCGAGTCCGTGTAACGGCTCTCGGGGGCCGCGCCGAAGTGCTCGAAGTAGTTCTGCAGGTTCACCAGCACGAGTGCCAGGAAGAGGGCCGGCAGGTAGCAGCAGAGCGTCCAGCGCCACGACAGGGCCAGGAAGACGCACAGCTCGGCGAAGAGCACCAGACGCTCCAGCCGCACCGGCGCAGTTCCTGTTCGCGCCGCACCGGATCCTTCGCCACCAGTTCGAGCAGCTCCCGCTCGTGCTCGCCCACCCGCCACAACCGCGTGAGCGAGAACAGCCCCCGTCCGGTGGTGCCCAGCATGGAGACCGCCCCGCTGAAGGCATAATGGAAGAGGCCGTCGTGCTCTCCGCCCTCGCCCTTCTGGAAGGTGGAGGTCAGATCCTTCGTCTTCCCGTCCGCGTCCTTCCGATCGTTGTTGTAGCGGTGGTGGTTGCGCACGTGGAACAGCTGATGGCGCTGCAACGACTGGCCGATGATGAGCGAGTTGAGCGCCGACGCCAGCGCGTTGAGCCACCGCGACTCGAACCAGGGCACATGCATGAGGAGGTGCGAGATGACGATGAAGTTGTACGTCACCATCAGCACCAGGAGGCACGCGCCCCCCAGCCGCCAGGGCCAGGAGGACCCAGCCCAGGCCGCCGCCAGCGCGAACATCGTCGCCGCCTGGGCGAGGCTCAGCGCAAACAGGACCGCGTCACGGCGCGAATGCTTCCAGATCTTCATTCCACCCAGAGCGGCACATGGCCAGGAGGGGGCCATGCGGTCTGGCGGTATCGTCCCGGGGGCACGCGCCCCTGTCAACTCACGCTGCGCCGGGCGAGCTCGGGGAGCGTCGAGAGCATCCATTTCGGATCCACGCTTCCCGGCGATGACAGATGGAGCCGACAGGCCTGGTGGACCGGACCGAGGATCACCACGTTCAACGTGAGTTCGGGCGATCGCGTCTCCGCGAAGACGCCGAGCCCGGTCAGATGGGCCATCATCTCCGCCTTGAGCTCCGTCTTCCGGACTCTCAGGGCACCGCGATGCCCACCGTCGAGCTCCAACGCGAGCGCCTGGTACATGAAGCGGGCCTCGACTTCGTTGTCGAAGACCCAGCTCAAGTGCCCCTCGACCAGGGCCCTCACGGCCGTGCGCGCGGTTCGGGTCGCCAGAACGCGGGGGGAAATGAAGCCCTGCAGACGCTCGAACGTGCGTTCGAGCAGCGCCGCCACCAGGGCGGGGAAATCCTCGAAGTGATGGTAGACGCTCGACGGGCTCGCGCCCGCCGCCTTCCGGATGTCCTCGATCCCCGTGCGCATGAGCCCGCGCTCGTCGAAGCAGCGGAGCGCCGCGTCCAGCAGCGCCTCCCGGCGGGCAACGCCATTCTGTCGCACCACGGCCATCGCACCACCCCATAACGCGGCGGGCCACCCCTGTCCAGCGCTCGGCCAATTGGAGGATTCTTCCAACTTCATATTGGAATTTAATTCCAGTTTGCTTAGCTTGGTCTCGAACGGAGGTGGCACATGAAGCTCGGGATCGAGAAGAAGGTGGCGTTGGTGACAGGCGGATCGCAGGGAATCGGGAGGGCGGTGGCGCGACAGCTCGCCGCGGAAGGCGCGCGCGTCGCGTTGACCTTCCGAAGCGAGCGCGAGAAGGCCGCGGAGGTTGTCCGGGAGATCGAGCAGGGCGGCGGCGAGGCCCTGGCGATCGAGATGGACCTCTCGTCGATCGACTCGGTGAAAGGCGCCGTGGCCGCCGTGCTCGCGCGCTTCGGGCAGCTCGACATCCTCGTGAACAACGCGGTCCGCTGGAGCGAGCAGATGCCGTGGCAGGCGCCTCGCTTCGAGGACTACGCGCTCTCCGAGTGGCAGGGCACGGTTCATGACAACATCGATGGCGCCATCGCGGCGATTCAGGCGGCGCTGCCCTCGATGCGGGCTCGAGGCTGGGGACGGATCGTGAACGTGTCCTCGGGTGTGGCCCTCGATGGGGTCGTGGGGGCAGGACCGTATGGCGCGGCCAAGGCCGCGCTCCACGGCCTCACCGCCTGTCTCGCGCGAGAGCTCGGGCCTCACGGCATCCTGACCAACGTGGTCGTGCCCGGTCTCACCCTCTCGGACAGGATGAGCGCGGCGCTTCCGCCCAACGTTCAGGAGCAACGCGGAAAGGCGTATGCCATTGGGCGCTTGCTTCCCCCGGAGGAGGTGGCGCCGACGATCGTCTTCCTGTGTTCCTCCGCGAACACCGCGGTCACCGGAGAAATCGTGCGCGCGAGCGGAGGACGGCCGTAGCTCGATTCATGCGTCGATGGACGTGGGGGCCATCGCGGCGAGCGTGGACTCCTGGTACGAGAACACTCCGGGTGCGTATGCTCTCCCTCGCCCATGAACGGGCGTGACGTGCCTTCCCCCTGGAGTCGCCCCCATGATGTCCGTCCGCCGCGGCCTGTCCTTCCTCGCCACGTTCGCCGTGACCCTGTCCCCCACCGCGTTCGCCGAGCCCACCGCCCTCTGTGAGAACAGCTCGCGCGCCAATGCCTCGCTGAGCCAGGAGCAGGATGCGCGGGGGTTCATCTGTCTGGCGCGCCTGTGCGAAACCGATGAGGAGTGCTTGTTCTCGTGTTCGAGCGCGCGCACCGCGGCGTGTATCGACAACACCTGCCATTACACCTACGGCACGGGGGTGGGGGCGGTGGCGGCGGTCCGATCTGTCCCGCGCGGTTCTGCTCCGAGGATCTGGACTGCGAGTGCAACGGGCGGATCGGCTACTGCGGCCCCGACTCCGTCTGCTCCTTCTGAGTCGCTCGTCCGACAAACACACCCACGACACGGGAATGAGCCCTGTCACTGTGCGAAGAGTTGGCCCGGCGTTCCTGGCCGTGGCCGCGCTCGTGCTCCTCGCGGGTTGCGCCACGAGTGCCCCGCTCGGGAGTTCGAAGAGCGGCGTCGGTTCGCGCAGCCTCGGAGACGCCACGGGAGGCTCCGGCGGTTTTCTCCCCAGGGGAGGCGCTCTCCTGTGGGGGAGTGGCCGCACCCGCGGGTTGGCCCGACCGGCCTCCGGCGATGCCGAGGCGCTGCTGGCGCCTTTCCTGACGTGTTCCTCACCCGCTGAGTACATCGCGTTGCAGCAGCGGGTGGACATGCCCCGGTTGGTGGAGGCGTTGGATGACTGGCGCGCCATGCGCCTCGGTGCCCTGGGGCCCGTGCGTGAGGACGCAGTCGGAATCCTCAACCGCAAGCGCGCCGCCTTCCTCCTCGACACCACCGAGCGCCATGGCCTCGTGTACGCCGAAGTCTTCTCCCTCTTCGTCCTGCACTCGGCCCATGACGACGAGGTGGACGCGGTGTTGCGCCTGTTGGCCCGGGACAAGCAACTGGGGCCGACGCTGGGGCACATGCCCCGGGTGCGCGAGGATTTGGAGCGGCGAGGTCTGCCGCTGTCGGCGTACCCGGATCGGGCCGAACGGGCTGGTGACGTGCTGCGAGGGCTGGGCCGCGCCGCCCGGGATGCCCTCGCCACCAGCCAGACGATGGATGGCCTGCGGTTCATGGAGATGTCCGCGCGATGGGAGCAACTTCCACCACCCTATCGGGAAGCACTGCACGAGTTGGAGCGGCTCCTGGCCTCGCGGCACTTCGCCCCGGGCAGCGTTGCGGTGGGCAGCTTCGACGCAATGACCTTCGGCGTGCCGCTGGGCTTCTACTACCTGGTCGCCGGAACGAGCGCGGGCCTCTCCTCTCTGTCCCAGGGAAAGTACGAGCAGGCCACACGCGAGTTGGCACCCGCGATGTTGTTGGGCGCCCTGTATGCCGGAGGAAAAGGCATGCGAGCCCTGGCCGAGGCGCGAGGCACTCCGGGCTTCGGACTGGAAGGAGCGCGAGGGCTGGGGTTGGTGGAGCCGCGCCTGACAGCGCTCAAGGAGAGAGCACGGCAGTTGGAGGCCCGGCTGGGCGTGGAGGGCCTGCGAGAGCTGGCTCGGAACATCCAGGCCAGCCGGGAAGCGGGCCACTTCGTGGCCGAGGGAGGAGTGGACGCCGCCCTGGCGCTACACGAGTCCGGGGAAACGTGGCCAGGGCCCAGGCGATGATGGCCCGGGCCCGGCCGGGGGCTACGGGCTCCTCGTCCCCAAGGAGGGGAGCGGAGGCCGCCCTCCCTCCCACGAAGACGGTCTGGGTCCCACCGCGACCGGGAAGCCTGCTCTCACTGTTGGACGAGCAGTCGGGCCTCACCCGGGAGGTACTGGAGGCCAAGCTCACGGCGGTGGAACTCGAGTCCATGGGCCCACGCCTGCCCACGACCGTGGCGGAACTGGAGAAGCAACGTCCCTCCGTGGAGGCTCCACCGCCTGGAGCCGAGGGTCACCCGCGTTGGCCCGAGTACGTCGCCTATTACGAGAAGCGCCTCGGGGAAATCAAACAAGGCACGGCACGCGAAGGGCCTCTGCGCTGGGCGCCCTACGAGGAGATGCGGGGATGGTTCGCCCGGGGCTGGCCTTCGAGCGCCTCATGGTGAAGTTGCTGCGGGCCGACGCGAAGCTGCCTCGGGCGGAGCGTCGCTTCCTCGGGGACTTTGACACGCCTCGCGTCGAGCGATACGTCGGAGTGAGAAAGGTGGATACCGGCCTGCGCTTCGCGGACGTGCTCATCATCGAGGAGGGACAGTTCACCAAGGGTCCGCCTCGCGTCGAGACCTTGAGTTTCAAGAGCCGCGATCTATCACGGTTGAAAGGGAAGGCACTGGAAGCACAGATGATGGAGGACGCAAGAGAGGCCCTGCGGAAATACGGTGAGACGGTGGACATCCGCCGGGACTCCCTGCGGCCCCTTCTGCGCGAGGGCAGCCGGTGCCAGTTTCAAGGGTTCGCCTTGTCTATGAAGGTGGTGCCCTCATGCCCAAGAAGATAACAAGAGCAGTGAATGAGGCCTTGAACAAAGTCCAGAGTGAAGTTCCGGGAGTGGAGGTGCTATTCCAATGAAGATTCTGAGCGTGCACGATTTGAATCCGGAGGATGGACTCATGCTCAACTTCGAAGGTACCTTCGACTCGCGAGCGGCACTGGAGAACGAGTTGGCGCCCTTCTTCCAAGCGCTCGAGGAATTCTCGGGCGAATGGATGCCAGACGTCGTTGAAGGCAAGCGGCGGCGCAAATACAACCGCGCCGCCATCTGGAAGTCGCTAGAGGAGGTGCGTAGCGAAAGAGGAGCAACCCTTGGGCTCTATCGAACGAAGTGGCCCGCGCTGGACATGACGCTCAGACTCTATTTCTCGACCCTCCCTCCTAAGCTGAACCTCCTGCTCATGGTCTATCCACTCTCCTTCTTCACGGAGGCGGAGCGCGGCCCTCGCGTCGTGGAGATGATGCGCACCTGGGCCTCGCGCTACCCTGTCTCCTATGCCTCGGCCCACAGTCTGGCTGACGACCAGTTGTCTGGTGCCCCTCGTTTCGGCCGCGATATGCAGACATCCATTCGAAACGGGTTTGACAAAATCTATGAGGTCAGCTGGCTCAACGTCTTCGGCCCCAAACTGGTGGAGAGCGTCGGCCGCGAGCGCATGCTGTCCACCCCGCCCGGCGGGTGGAGGAACTCCCCAACGGCTCCGTGCTCCTGGTGACCGGCCCACCGCCACGGACTTCGCCAGCGAGGAGGCACGCCTCGCCCAGGCCCGTGCCCATGCCCACCTCCGCCCGGACCTGGACCTCTCCACCGTGCTGCACACCCTGCGTGAGCGCAGCGCCACGCTCGCCCCCGTGGAGCCCCGCTTCCCCCGGACGTGGCGCCGCTCCTCACCCGCGTGGTGGATGACGTCGCCCTTCACGAGCGCCAGCGGAAGATCGCCGGGTTCAACGCGAACCCACCGCCCGAGCCCGAGGAGTGGCGCCCGGCCACCGCCGCCCTCCCCTCGGACGTGGCGGACCCCGAGCGTGCCCGCGAGCATTACAGCTACCTCGCCGAGCTCCTGGTGGCGCTGATGCACACGAAGGTGCCCTCCGTCTTCAAGGCAACCCCCGAGTCCCTCACGGACGTGGACTTCCAGTTCTGGCACGAGGACTTCCCGAGTGTCTTCGAGCGGGAAAACATCGACGCGCGGGCGGTGCCCGCCATTGGCGCGTACCTGGGTCAGGTGCTGGTGCGCCACCTGGGGGGCCAGTGGATTCCACGCCAGAAGCTCGAGGAGACCCAGGTGCTCGTGGGCCAGCGCGTCTGGTTGCCCTTCGTCCGGGCCTGGCGCTACATGCGCTCGCGCCAGTCGCTGTTGGACTCTTCCCTCACCCAGCTCTACCGCGTGGCCGAGCGCCACCGCTCCTGAGCCTCAATCGTCCGCCTTCTCCGGATCCAACCGTCCGGCCCCCACGGGGTAGTCCCACGCCGTCTCGTAGGCGGCGCCTTCCGCGAAGCGCGAGTCCACGTACTCCTCGAAGGCGATGGGCTTGTCGATCAGCTTGTTCTCGAGCATCAGCCGGGTGACGAGCTCGAAGTCATCCCTTCGGGGAAGCAGTGGATTGAACCGCACGCGATCCAATGGCCTCGTCAGCGCCCACTTCAGGAGCGAGGGCGGCTGGTTGTAATAGTAGCGCCCGACGAACTCGGCGGCGTACTCGCGCTCGCTCTGGCCCGAGTCCAACCACAGCCCCGAGCGGGCGATGCCATCCACCAGCACCTGGACCGCCTCGGGGCGCCGCTCGATGACGTCCTCGCGCACGACCAGCACACACGACATGTAGTCCGGCCAGTACTCGCGCGCGTGGAAGAGCACGCGGCCGTAGCCCCCCATCTCCGCCTGCGAGGGAAAGGGCTCGCCCATGACGAACCCGTCGATGGCGTTGGACGCCAGGGCCGCCGCCACGTCGGCGGGCGGCATCTCCACGATGCGCACGTCCTCCGCGCGCACCCCGTGCTGCTCGAGGGCGCGCAGCAACAGCAGCCGCTCGTCCGAGAAGCGGCTGGGAATGGCCACGGTCTTCCCCTTCAGGTCGGCCACCGTCTTCACGGAGCCCCCCTTCTTGACCACCGCCGCGCTGCCGTAGCGGTGACCCAGGAAGACGATCTTGATGGGAACGCCCTGCGACCGCAGGGCCACGGCCAGGGGAGCGACCAGGAAGCCCGCCTGCACTCGATTGGAGATCAATGCCTCCTTGATCTCCGGGAACCCCTGGAACAGCCGGGGGAGGAACAAATACTGATCGAGTGAGCGACGGGCGATGTAGTCGGTCACCGGGCACGCGAGGTGTCAGGTGACTGGGATGTAGGCGACGTTGAGCTTGCGCTCGTTCTCCGGACGCCACTCGTTGACGACGCCGTCCCAGCGCACGTTGAGCGAGACATGGAGCACGGTGAGCGTGAGGACCCAGAGGGTGAGCGCCGCGGCGAGTTTGCGAGGGGACATGGTTCTCTTCAGGTGGAGGGAGCGCCTCAGCTCTCCCGATGAAAGGCCCAGCGCACCGCACCGGCCCGCTCGATGCGGCGCATGAGTCCGTCGAGGCCGAGACCGATGACGCCGATGAGCAGCATCCCGGCGACGACGAGATCATAGCGCTTGCCGGCGTTGCGCGCGTCGATGATGAGGTAGCCCAGGCCCGAGTCGACCCCCATCATCTCCGCGGCGACGACCACCAGCCAGGCCACGCCCAGCGCGAGGCGCAGCCCGGTGAGCGCGTAGGGCAGGCACGCGGGGAGGATGACGCGGCGGAGCAGGGCCCAGCGGCCCAGGCCGAAGTTGTCCCCCACCCGGAGGTAGATGCCGGGGACGCGCTGCACGGCCTCCATCGTGTACGTCACGATGGGAAACAAGGAAGACAGGAAGATGAGGAAGACGGTCGCGGTGTTCGCCACGCCGAAGAGGAGGATGGCCACGGGACTCCAGGCCAATGGGCTGATGGGGCGCAGCACCTGGAGGACCGGCCCGGCCACGCGGGCGGTGAGCGGGTGCAGGCCCATCACCAACCCCGCCGGCAGGCCCAGGAGCACCGCGAGCCCATAGCCCGACAGCACGCGCACGAGCGAGTCCCGGACATAGGGCAGCAGGTGGCCGCCAAGGGCGAGCTCCCGCAGGCCCAGGAGCACCTCGAACGGAGTGGGCAGCACCTTCGTCCCCGTGAGCTTCACGGCGGCGTGCCAGAGCAGCAGCAGCAGCGCCCCCACGGCACAGGGCCACGGGAGGCCCGGAAGCTTGCGTGAGCCGTTCATGTCCGCGTCACCGTCTCACACCTGATGGGCCAGACCCAGCTCAACCAACAGCTCGTCGCGGTACTGGAGATAGCGCGGGGAGCTGAGATCCCGGGGTGTGGCAGCTCGATGTCCACCACCCGCTGGATGCGGCCCGGCCGGGACGACATGACGAGCACGCGGTCCGCGAGCTGGACGGACTCGTCGATGTCGTGGGTGACGAAGAGGATCGTCTGCCGCTCGGCGGCCTGGATGCGCAGCAGCTCCTGGCGCAGGATGTGCCGGGTGATGGCATCGAGCGCGCTGAAGGGCTCGTCCAGGAAGAGCATGTCGGGTTTGACGGCGAGCGCCCGCGCGACCTCGAGCCGCTGCTTCATCCCGCCAGACAGCTCCGAGGGCCGGCCCGCGCGAAGCCCGTGAGCCCCACCAGCTCCAGGTAGTGGGCGATCCGCCGCCGCCGCTCGGGCGCGGGCAGGTCCGTCAGGCCAAAGCCGATGTTCTCCTCCACCGTGAGCCAGGGGAAGACGCCGCGCTCCTGGAAGACGAAGATGCGTCGCGGATCGGGCCGGGTGACGGGCTCTCCATCGATGAGCACCTGCCCCGTGGTGGGCTTCAGGAAGCCGCCGATGACGTTGAGCAGCGTGGTCTTGCCACACCCGGACGGTCCGAGCAGGCAGAGGAACTCGCCCTCGCGGCACTCGAAGTCCACCGGAGCGAGCGCCCGGCGTGGCTGCCCCTCTCCCGGAAATGCACCGAGACGCCACGGGCTCGCAGCTTGATGGCGCCAGACTTCAAGGGGTTCTCGATGCTCATCCTGGCTCCTCGCCGACCACGTCCTGGCGATGCATGAGCGAGCGGGCCACTCGCGCCATCGCCCGGTCCAGCGCCAGTCCGGTGAGGCCGATCAACACCATGCCCGCGACCACCAGATCGTACCGGTTGCCCGCGTTGCGGGAGTCGACGATCAGATAGCCCAGTCCGGAGTTCACGGCGATCATCTCCGCCGCCACGACGACGAGCCACGAGATGCCCAGCGTCAGGCGCATGCCGGAGAGCAGCTCGGGCAGGGCCGCGGGCAGGAGGACGCGCAGGAAGAGCCGCCGGGTGTCCAACCCGAAGTTCTGGCCGGCCCGCACGTAGACCGCGGGCACGTTGCGCACCGCGTTCATGGCGGCCAGCGTCAGCGGCGGCGCCGAGGCGATGAAGATGATGAAGACGGCCGAGGCATCACCCAGTCCGAACCAGAGGATGGCCAGGGGAATCCACGCCAGCGGGCTGATGGGGCGCACGAGCTGGACGAAGGGGCCCAGGGCGCGGCCCGCGTGAAGGCTCCAGCCCAGGACGAACCCCAGGGGCAGCGCCACGGCCACCGCCAGCAGGAAGCCCCACGTCACCCGGAACAAGGAGGCGATGAGGTGCTTGAACAGCACCCCCCGGCGCAGCAGCTCCAGCAGCCCGAGCCCCACCTGCCAGGGCCGGGGCAGCAGCGGCGCACCCGAGACATACAGCGCGAGATCCCAGAGCAGGACGAACAGGACCAATCCCACGCAGGAGGCGCCCACGCGCCATCGGAGTTGGTTCGCCTGCTCTTGCGTGGCCTGCTCCATTGCGTGTCCTCCGCCCGTGGCGATCGGTCCCGGTGGAGCCTCGACCTTACCGGAAGCTCCCGGGCCGTGCATCGGAGAGCTCCGACGACAGGCGGCTAGGGTCTGGGCTTCACATCCGTGTTGTGCCCGGCGAGGATCCGCCACTGCCCGGAGACCTTCTTCATCACGTACTTCATCTGGGTGCGCAGCAGCCCGGGCTCGGTGTTCTGCACTCCCGGAGGCAGTCCAGAGTGCCCCGTCAACTCATGGATCGTGTCCACCACGGCGATGTCCGCTTCGGGGAACACGATCCGGCGTACCGTCACCTTGACCTGACTTCCCTTGAAGATGGTGGAGAAGATGGCGGCGTGGCGCTGCTCGATCTCCGCCCGTCCTTCAAAGAGGCTCCCCGCGATGTTGATGAAGTCCGCGTCCTGAGTGAAATCCTGGGTCCACGCCGTCGCGTCCCCGCGATTCCATGCCTCGGATTGAACCGCCACGAGCTGGCGCAGTGCCATCTCGTCCTGGGCATGGCTCGCGTCCGCGCACGCCGTGGGAAAGAGGAACAGCAGGGCCAGCAACGACGTGGCCGGAACGATACGTGTCATGTGTCCACCCCATCCAAAAAAGGGGGCGGAGCATGGCACACCCAGGAATGAGCGATCACGTGAAGGCTCGCCAGCTCAGGGTTTTCGCCGGGGACAACACGGCACGTGCGGGTCGCAGCTACAATGAGCCCCGGCTCCAAGAGCCCCTCCCCCCAGGAGACGTCATGAGCATCGCCAAGCGGCCCGATGCACGCCGCCGGGGCGAAGTAGTCCGCCCCGGGACGCGCCCTCAGGAACTGCACGAGAGCGCCGAGCACCCGGGCTTCGAACGCGCCCACTCCGGCCGCCGGCCCGCGTACGCCTCGCGGCCCGGCTGCTCCTCGAAGGGCCGCCGCATCACCTCCAGCAGCGTGTGCACCTTGGAGTCATCACCCGCGTGGGCCGCGTCGATGGCCTCCTGAGCCAGCCAGTTGCGCAACACGTACTTCGGATTCACCGCGTCCATGCGCCGCGCCAGCTCGGCGGGAGCCACGTCCTCGCGCCGGGTGCGCCGCCACCAGGCCGTCAGCCACTCCAAGCCCCGCGCCACGTGCTCGTCGGGCACCTTCCCGTAGAAGGCCTCGCGCAGCACCGCGGGCCACTCGCCCGGAGCCTCCAGCGCCGTCACCACCCGCGACAGCCCCCGGAAGAAGATCGTCATGTCCGTCTCCTGCGCGGCGAGCCACGAGAAGCAGCCCTGCACCAGCTCGAGATCTCCCTCCTGGGCGAGCGAGGACAGCCCGAGCTTCGCCGCGAAGCGCCGCTCCAGCTCGCTCTGGAAGACGCGCTCGTACTCGAGCAGTCCCGCCTCCACCAGCGCCTCCTCCTCGTCGAGGATCGGCAGGAGCGCGATCCCCAGCCGCTCGACATTCCACAGGCCGATGCCCGGCTGGTTGCCGAAGCGGTAGCGGCGCTGCTGGGCATCGGTGGTGTTGGGCGTCCACCCGGGGTTGAAGTCGTCGACCCAACCATAGGGGCCGTAGTCGATGGTGAGTCCGAGGATGGACATGTTGTCGGTGTTCATCACGCCGTGGACGAATCCCACCGCCTGCCAATGCGCGATGAGCCGCGCGGTGCGGCGCGCCACCTCCAGGAAGAAGGCGGCATACGTGTCCTTCGACGGCGCGCCGAGCTCCGGATAGAAGTTCTTCAACGTGTAGTCCGCCAGGGTCTTCAGCAGCCCCACGTCCCCCGGCTCGCGCACAGCTCGAAGTTGCCGAAGCGCAGGAAGGTGGGCGACACCCGGCACACGATGGCCCCGGGCTCGGCCTCGGGATTGCCGTCGTAGAACATGTCCCGGATGACCGCGTCCCCCGTGGCCACCAGCGACAGGGCGCGCGTGGTGGGCACCCCCAGGTGGTGCATGGCCTCGCTGCACAGGAATTCCCGGATGGAGGAGCGCAGCACCGCCCGCCCGTCTCCCCGGCGGGAGTACGGCGTGGGCCCCGCTCCCTTGAGCTGGAGCTCGTAGCGCGTGCCATCCGGCCCCTGCAACTCGCCCAGGCTGATGGCACGCCCATCACCCAACTGCCCCGCCCATTGTCCGAACTGATGCCCACCGTAGTTGGCCGCGTAGGGCACCATGCCCGGCCACAACCCATTGCCCGAGAGCACGCGCACGCCCTCCTCGGAGCGCAGCGACGCCTCGTCCAGGCCCAACAGGGCCGCCACCTCGGGAGAATGGGCCACGAGCCGCGGAGCCGACACCGGCGTGGGCTGCACCTTCGACCACAGGGCGCCGTGCACCTGACGCGGCCGCCGGTCGGATTGCGGATCTCCAGGAGTCGAGTCGATGAAACGAGAGGTGAACTGAAGCATGGGGGTTGGATGCCCGGCGGGCGCGGACGTTGCAAGCCGAGCACCCGGAAATGGGAGGACGGACGAGAAGCCGTGCCCACGCTCGGAGGACCCTCGAGGGACCGCGCCCCTCAGTGCGCCGCCTCCCATGAGAAATGGGACATGAACATGGAACGGCGGCCGAGGTGATAGGCGAGCGCGAAGTCCGCGTAGTCATACGCTCCGGGCCTGGGCAGGTGGAAGCGCCGCCCCGCGGAGAGCTGCGCGCACGAGGCCACCAGCGCCATGTGCGTGAAGGCCTGCGGGAAGTTGCCCCTCGCCTCTCCCGTGCTCGGGACGGACTCCTCCGCGTAGAGGCCCACGTCGTTGGCCAGGCTCAGCAGATGACGCAGCAACTCCTCCGCCGCCTCCGCCCTGCCCGAGTGCACCAGCACGTCGTGCATCCAGAAGGAGCACAGCAGGAAGGTGCCCTCCCCACCCCTCAGACCATCCGGCGCGTGGTAGCGGAAGAGGAGCCTTCCCTTCTCCAACTGCTCGCGCACCGCCTGCACCGTGCGCTCCACCAGCGGGTGGCCCGAAGGCAGGAAGCCCAGCGCGGGAAGCTGCAACACCGAGGCGTCCGCCCGCTGCGAGCCCACCGCCTGGGAGAACCACCCGAGGCGTGAGCCCTCACGCAGCAGATACTCACGCAGCAGCGCGCGCTCGCGCGACCACCGCCCCACCGGCGCCGGAAACCGCCGCGCCCGCGCGATGCGCAGCGCCCGGTCCAACGCCACCCAGCACAGCAGCTTCGAGTGGAGGAAGTGCCGGGGCTCGTCGCGAATCTCCCAGAGCCCCTGGTCCGGCTGGCGCCAGCGCTCGCACACCTCCTCCACCAGCCCGCGCAGGAAGTCCCAGTGCCCCGGGGACAGGCTCCCGCCCATCTTCGCGAAGAGCCACGAGCCCTCCAGCAGCTCCCCGAAGACGTCGAGTTGGAGCTGCTTCACCGCGCCGTTGCCGATGCGCACCGGCCGCGAGCCCTGGTGCCCCTCCAGGTGGGGCAGCTCCACCTCGGGCAGCAACCGGTGGCCGCGGATGCTGTACATGATTTGAACGTCCTCGGGCCGGCCCGCGCTGGTGCGCGCCAACCAGTGCTGGAAGGCGAGCGTCTCCGACTGGTAGCCCAGCAGCATCAGCGAGATGAGCGTGAGCGTCGTGTCGCGCAGCCAGGTGTAGCGGTAGTCCCAGTTGCGCACGCCGCCCGGCTCCTCGGGCAGGGACGTGGTGGGAGCGGCCACGATGGCGCCCGAGGGCGCGTACGAGAGCGCCTTGAGCACCAGGGCCGAGCGGCGCACCGCGTGTGCGTAGTCGCCCTCGTAGGCGCAGTGGGAAATCCACTCGCGCCAGAAGGCCACCGTGTCCTCCAGCCGCCCGCGCAGCGCCGCCGGTCCGGCATTTCTCGTGGCGTGCGCTCGATGAGCGAGGGCGTCCAGGCCGCTTCCACCCAGGCCTCGTCCCCGGCGCGCAAGTGCCAGCGCGCGCGCAGGGCATCGTCGTGTGCGATGAGCGGCCGGGTGGCCGTCACCCACAGCGCGTCCGCGCCGCCCACCAACTCGGCCGTCTGGGGCGAGGTGAGGCGGATGCGTGGCACGAAGGCCCCGTATTCGAAGCGAGGGGCCACCACCACCCGCGCGTCCACCTCGCCCGTGGTGCAACGCAGCCGCCGGAGCAGCGAGTGCCTGGAGCCCAAGCGGGGGCCCTGGGAGTCACGGATGCGCACGGGCATGCAGTCCGTCACCTCCAACACGCCGGTGGGCGTGGTGAAGGTGGTGACGAGCACGTTGGTGTCGTCGAGGTACTGGCGGCGGGACTGGAAGGCGCCCTCGGGGCCGACCCGGAAGGAGCCGCCCCGGCGCGCATCCAGGATGCGGCAGAACACCGAGGCCGAGTCGAACCGGGGAAAGCAGGCCCAGTCGATGGAGCCATCCCGGCCCACGAGCGCCGCCGAGTGGCAGTCGCCCAGCAAGGCGTAATCCGCGATGCGCTGCCGCATGGGGCGTCTCTCCTGTCCGTGCAGCCCTCATCAAAGTGGGCGCTGGGCCCTTGGCGTGAGGCGTGAAGCATGGGAAGCGCTTCCCTACCCGACTCCCCAGGAACGGGACGTCGACGGAGTGTGAAGAGAGCAGCCCTCATGCTGGCGAAAACCCCATGGCGCGTTCGCGCGCGGAGTCCTGTCACGGCAGCTGGCCTCGGCCCAGTGCTCCTGGCCCTGACGACGCTCTTGCTTCTCGCGGGGTGCGCCAGGAGTCGCCCCCAGGAGCGACTGACGAGCCCCTCCACCATCCTTCAGGACGGCTGTGGAGGCGCACCGCGGCATTCAGATGACGTGTCCTCCCAAGAGGCCGAGGAGCTCCTCGCCCGCTTCCTCGCGAGCACCTCGCCTTCCGACTTCGTCCGGTTGCAGCATGGGGTGGACATGGCCCGGCTGTTGGAGGGGCTGGATGACTGGAGTGCCGTCCGCCTTGGTGCCCTGGGCCCCATGCCCGCCCCCGCGGCGGACGTCGTCAACCGCAAGCGTGCCTCCTTCCTCACCACCTGTGTCCGAGAAGATGGCTCCGCCCTGGCCGAGGTATTCGCCCTCTTCGTCCTTCATTCCTCCTCTGACCAGGACTTGAAGCAGGTGCTGCGCGCGCTGGCGCGGGACAAGCGCCTGGGCTCGACGCTGGGGGACATGGCCGTCGTGCGCGAGCAGTTGCGGCGGCGAGGGCTGCCCCTGTCGAACTTTCCGGACCGGCCCGAGCGCCCCCGCGAGGACATGGCCCGGGGTGCTCGCGAGGCCTTGTCGGAGGCCGTGTCCACCACCCCCTGCTTCAGTGGGGCGCGTCCCAGGACTACGACACGCGCAAGCGGCAGTTGCCCCTGCCCTACCAGCGAGCCCTCACGCAGGTGGAGAGCGCGCTGGTGCAGCAGGCCTTCTCTCCAAGCCACGTGACGACAGGCGTCCTGGACGAGCTGACCTTCGGGGTGCCGCTGGGCTTCTACTACCGGCGGCGGGGACAGGCCGGGGCGTGTCTTCCCTCACACGGGGCGAATACGAGCAGGCCACGCGCGAGCTGACACCCGCGGCCTTGATGGTGGCCCTGTACGCCGGAGGCAAGAGCGCGCGTGCGCTCAAGCCACGCCTGGAGGAGTTGAGGGAGACAGCCAAGCGCCTGCGGGAGCAGCTCGGAGCAGAGGGCCTGGAGGCCGTGGCGCGCTACCTCCAGGCGGACCCGGAGGCCGCCCTCCTCGTGGCGGAGGGAGGAGAAGCCGGTGCCCTGGCCCTTTCAGAGTCTCGGGGGAATGTGCCCGGGGCACGTGCCCGGCTGTCCCAGGCCCAGGGTGCGCCTCCGGGCTCCTCCTCCCCAAGGGCGGCATCGCGAAGGGCTCCATGCCCGGCAAGGCCGCCGCCCTGGCGGATGGCGCAGTGGACCTCCCTCGGGAGGTGCTGGACGCCAAGCTCCTCCAGGGGGAGTTGGAGTCCGCGGGGCCGCGGATGTCCGGGGACGTGGCGGTGCTGAGAAGACAGCTGGCGGCCCTGCGCGACGCCCCACCGGCCGGTGCCCAGAACCACCCGCTCTGGAGCGAGTACGTGCGCTATGGCGAAGCGCGCCTGGTGGAACTCGAGCAGGGCACGAAGGTGAAGCGGGGGCGAACGGTCGAGCCGCCTCTCCAGTGGGAGGGCTACCAGCGGATGCGGGGGCTGGTGACGCGGGGACTGAAGTTCGAGCGCACCATGGCGGAGGTGTTGCGAGCCGACGCGGCCCTGCCCAGGGCCCAGCGCCGTTTCCTCGGGGACTTCGACAAGCCGCGCGTCGAGTGGTACGTGGGCGTGTGGAAACCCACCAGCGGTCTGCGCTTCGTGGATGTCCTCATCATCGAAGAGGGTCCGTTCTCCGGGCGCACCCCTCGCGTGGAGACCATCAGCTTCAAGAGCCGCGATATGTCGATGCTGAAAGACAATGCCCTGGCAGCACAGATGATTGAGGACGCCAATCAAGCCCGGGGCTATTACGGCGAAACACTGGACATCCGCCGTCCTTCCCTCAAGCCGCTTACTGGTGGAAGCAGTCAGGTGCCAATTCAAAGAGTCCGGCTCATCTACGAAGGTGGAGACCTC
Organism: Cystobacter fuscus; assembly: GCA_049060065.1. Classification (GTDB taxonomy): domain Bacteria; phylum Myxococcota; class Myxococcia; order Myxococcales; family Myxococcaceae; genus Cystobacter; species Cystobacter fuscus_B. The sequence goes on along the minus strand of JBMEQP010000002.1, from coordinate 3,309,011 downwards.
AAGCCCCGCGATATCAACGTGTTGGAGAGAGCCAGGAACAGAGCAGAACTTCGCGTCAAGGGAGTGGAGATACTGGTCCAATGAAGGTACTGGACTTGCACGACTTGAGGCCAGAGGATCGCCTCTGGGTTACTTTTGATGGCACACTCGTGGACCCATGCTCGCTGGAAAGTGAACTGGAGCCCTTTCTCCAGGCGCTCGAGGAACACGCCCACGGATGGATGCCCGATGTCGTCGAAGGCAAGCGACGACGCAAATACTCTCGCGCGTCCTTCTGGAAGGCCTTACAAGAGAGCCGCGACGATAACGGTGCGCCCCTCGGTTTCTATCGCACGAAATGGCCCGCCTTGGATATGTCCCTCTGGCTCTGGCTTGAATCGCAGCCGCCCAGACTGGACATCACGATCAATGTGAAACCGCTTTCCCTCTTCGCGGACGAGGAGCGCTGTCACCGATTCGTGGAGATGGTACGCGCGTGGGCCTCTCGCTACCCGGTCTCTCATGCCATGGCTCACAGCATGGCGGACACGGAGTTGACGGACTCCCCTGACTTTGGCCGCGACAAGGAAACACGACGCAGGGACGGTTTCGACAAAGTCTACGAGGTCAGCTGGCTCAACGTCTTCGGGCCGAAGCTGGTGGAATCCGTCGGCCGCGAGCGCGTGCTGTCCACACCGGCCTGGCGGGTAGAGGAACTCCCCAACGGCTCCGTCCTCCTGGTGACCGGCCTACCGCCGCGGACTTCGCCAGCCAGGAGGCTCGCGAGGCCCAGGCCCGTGCCCATGTCCACCTCCGGCCCGACCTGCACGGGCCCACCGTGCTGCGCACCCTGCGCGAGCGCAGCGCCTCGCTCGCCCCCGTGGAGCCCCGCTTCCCCCGGACCTCGCCCCACTCCTCTCCCGCGTGGTGGACCGCTTCGCCATTCACGAGCGCCAGCGGAAGATCGCCGAGTTCAACGCCTGGCGGCCTCCCGAGCCCGATGAGTGGCTCCCCCTCTCCGACGCCCTTCCCCCGGACGTGGAGGACCCCGAGCGTGTCCTCTCCTCCTACCGCCTCCTCGCCGAGCACCTCGTGGCGATGGTCCACTCCGACGTGCCCTCCCTCTTCAAACAAACGCCGGAGTCGCTCACGGACCTCGACTTCTACTTCTGGCGCGAGGACTTCCCCGAGACACGCCTGCGCCACGTCCTCGATGAACACGTGGTGCCGGCCGTAGGGGCCTACCTGGGCCAGGTCCTCGTGGAGCACCTGGGCGGCCAATGGCTGCCTCGCCAGAAGCTCGGCGAGGCGCAGGTGCGCGTGGGCCAGCGCGTCTGGTGGCCCATGGTCCGCGCCCGCCGCTACCTGCGCTCGCGTCAGTCCCTCCTGGACTTCTCCCTCACCCAGCTCTTCCGCTCCGCCGAGCGGCACCGCTCTTGAGATTGTAGGGTTCGAGATGCCTGCGTGCACGCGCCTCCAATCATCCAAGTCCAGCGAGGATGGCTTCAACTGCGATCAGCACTCTTCATCGCATTAACCAAATCATGACGTGCTCAGCTGGCACTGGAACTCCGATCTGGACTACTCTCAAGAGCGCTTGTGCTTGCTAAAAGGCAGGCGTCATGTTGACGAAAACCCCATCGTGCGATCCCGAAAAGAGTTCGCCTTGATAGGCCCGGCGCTCCTGGTCCTGACCGTGCTCATGTTCCTCGCGGGGTGCGCCACGGGTCTCCCCCAAGAACGTCCGACGAACGGCCTGGACCCGTACTCCCAACCCTTCGCCGTCCAGGAAGGCTGCGGTGGTGCGCCTCCGCTTCCAGAACGTCCCGACTCCTCCCGAGAGGCCGAGGAGCTCCTCGCCCGCTTCCTCGCGAGCACCTCACCTTCCGACTTCGTCCGGTTGCAGCATGGGGTGGACATGGTCCGGCTGTTGGAGGGGCTGGATGACTGGAGTGCCGTCCGCCTTGGTGCCCTGGGCCCCATGCCCGCCCCCGCGGCGGACGTCGTCAACCGCAAACGTGCCTCCTTCCTCACCACCTGTGTCCGAGAAGATGGCTCCGCCCTGGCCGAGGTGTTCGCCCTCTTCGTCCTTCATTCCTCCTCTGACCAGGACTTGAAGCAGGTGTTGCGCACGCTGGCGTGGGACAAGCGCCTGGGCTCGACGCTGGGGGACATGGCCGTCGTGCGCGAGCAGTTGCGGCGACGAGGACTCTCCCTGTCGGACTTGCCGGACCGGCCCGAGCGCCCCCGCGAGGACATGGCCCGGGGTGCTCGCGAGGCCTTGTCGGAGGCCGTGTCCACTGCTCCCCTGCTTCAGTGGGGCGCGTCCCAGGACTACGACACGCGCAAGCGGCAGTTGCCCCTGCCCTACCAGCAGGCTCTCACGCAGGTGGAGAGCGCGCTGGTGCAGCAGGCCTTCTCTCCAAGCCACGTGACGACAGGCGTCCTGGACGAGCTGACCTTCGGGGTACCGCTGGGCTTCTACTACCTGGCGGCGGGGACAGGCCGGGGCGTGTCTTCCCTCACACGGGGCGAATACGAGCAGGCCACGCGCGAGCTGACACCCGCGGCCTTGATGGTGGCCCTGTACGCCGGAGGCAAGAGCGCGCGTGCGCTCAAGCCACGCCTGGAGGAGTTGAGGAGACAGCCAAGCGCCTGCGGGAGCAGCTCGGAGCAGAGGGCCTGGAGGCCGTGGCGCGCTACCTCCAGGCGGACCCGGAGGCCGCCCTCCTCGTGGCGGAGGGAGGAGAAGCCGGTGCCCTGGCCCTTTCAGAGTCTCGGGGGAATGTGCCCGGGGCACGTGCCGGCTGTCCCAGGCCCAGGGTGCGCCTCCGGGCTCCTCCTCCCCCAAGGGCGGCATCGCGAAGGGCTCCATGCCCGGCAAGGCCGCCGCCCTGGCGGATGGCGCAGTGGACCTCCCTCGGGAGGTGCTGGACGCCAAGCTCCTCCAGGGGAGTTGGAGTCCGCGGGGCCGCGGATGTCCGGGGACGTGGCGGTGCTGAGAAGACAGCTGGCGGCCCTGCGGGACGCCCCACCGGCCGGTGCCCAGAACCACCCGCTCTGGAGCGAGTACGTGCGCTACGGCGAAGCGCGCCTGGTGGAACTCGAGCAGGGCACCAAGGCCAAGAAGGGGCGAACGGTCGAGCCGCCTCTCCAGTGGGAGGGCTACCAGCGGATGCGGGGGCTGGTGACGCGGGGACTGAAGTTCGAGCGCACCATGGCGGAGGTGTTGCGAGCCGACGCGGCCCTGCCCAGGGCCCAGCGCCGTTTCCTCGGGGACTTCGACAAGCCGCGCGTCGAGTGGTACGTGGGCGTGTGGAAACCCACGAGCGGTCTGCGCTTCGCGGATGTGCTCGTCATCGAGGAGGGTTCGTTCTCCGGCTCCTCTCCTCGTGTGGAGACCCTCAGCTTCAAGAGTCGGAATCTTGCTTTGTTGGATGAAAAGGCCTTGGACGCGCAAATGAGCGCGGACGCGAGGGATGCACTGCGGTATTACGGCGAGACGCTGGACATCCGTCGGCCCTCCCTCCAACCCCTTTTGCGCGAGGGCAGCGAAGTTCCTATTCAAAGGGTTCGCCTCATCTACGAGGGCGGCGACCTCAAGCCAAGGAATGTCAACGCATTGAAGAGAGCCATGGATGACATCGAACTGAGGATCAAGGGAGTGGAGGTACTGGTCCAATGAAGGTGCTGAGCTTGCACGACTTGAAGCCGGAGGATCACCTCTGGTTTACCTTCGACAGCGAGTTTGACCAGCAGGCTGAATTGGAGCGCGAGCTCGACCCCTTCCTCCAAGCTCTCGAGGGGTATGCGGATGAGTGGATGCCAGACACCGTTGAAGGTAAGCGACGGCGCAAATACTCCCGCCCGTCCGTCTGGAAATCCCTGGAGGAAGAGCGCGACGAGAACAGTACGAGGCTTGGATTGTATCGCACGAAGTGGCCCGCGTTGGACATGATGCTCAGTCTCCATTTTCCACCGCTGCCTCCCAGGCTGAGCGTCACTCTCCACATCAAACCCCTGTCCTTCTTCGCGGACGAGGAGCGCTGTCACCGATTCGTGGAGATGATACGCGCGTGGGCCTCTCGCTACCCGGTCTCTCATGCCATGGCTCACAGCATGGCGGACACGGAGTTGACGGACTCCCCTGACTTTGGCCGCGACAAGGAAACACGACGCAGGGACGGTTTCGACAAAGTCTACGAGGTCAGCTGGCTCAACGTCTTCGGGCCGAAGCTGGTGGAATCCGTCGGCCGCGAGCGCGTGCTGTCCACACCGGCCTGGCGGGTAGAGGAACTCCCCAACGGTTCCGTCCTCCTGGTGACCTGGCCCACCGCCGCGGACTTCGCCAGCCAGGAGGCTCGCGAGGCCCAGGCCCGTGCCCATGTCCACCTCCGGCCCGAACTGCACGGGCCCACCGTGCTGCGCACCCTGCGCGAGCGCAGCGCCTCGCTCGCCCCCGTGGAGCCCCGTTTCCCCCGGACCTCGCCCCACTCCTCTCCCGCGTGGTGGACCGCTTCGCCATTCACGAGCGCCAGCGGAAGATCGCCGAGTTCAACGCCCGGCGGCCTCCCGAACCCGATGAGTGGCTCCCCCTCTCCGACGCCCTTCCCCCGGACGTGGAGGACCCCGAGCGCGTTCTCTCCTCCTACCGCCTCCTCGCCGAGCACCTCGTGGCGATGGTCCACTCCGACGTGCCCTCCTCTTCAAACAAACGCCGGAGTCACTCACGGACCTCGACTTCTACTTCTGGCGCGAGGACTTCCCCGAGACACGCCTGCGCCACGTCCTCGATGAACACGTGGTGCCGGCCGTAGGGGCCTACCTGGGCCAGGTCCTCGTGGAGCACCTGGGCGGCCAATGGCTGCCTCGCCAGAAGCTCGGCGAGGCGCAGGTGCGCGTGGGCCAGCGCGTCTGGTGGCCCATGGTCCGCGCCCGCCGCTACCTGCGCTCGCGTCAGTCCCTCCTGGACTTCTCCCTCACCCAGCTCTTCCGCTCCGCCGAGCGGTTCTAGGGAACATTCGAGGGAAAGAGGTCCTCACGCGGCGGCCTCCGCCCACGCGCCACACGCTGGGCCTCCGGCCGCGCATGGGCCTCCACCGCCTCCAGCACGCGCAGCATCCGCGCCGCCGAGCCGTCGAGCTGCTCCCGCGTCACCCCATGCGCCTCCAGCGCGGCGAACAGCGCCGGCAGATCTCCCGTGTGGCGCATCCCCCGCGCACAGCTTCCTCCAGGACGGGCGCGCTCGATGACGCTGTTGAAGTCACTGCCCAACATGACGGCCTCGGCCCCCGCCTGCCGCATGTAGTGAAGCCAGTGCGCCACGTCGTCGTCACACGTTCCCGGCTCGAATCCTCCCAGCGCTCCTCCACCGGCACCTGCTGAAAAGGCGAGCGGAACAGCCCAATACCAATCAACCCGCCACCCGCCCCCACCCGGCGCGCGAGCGGAGCGCTCAGGCATCTCGTGTCCGCCCACCCCGCCCCGGTATGGGAGTAGACCACCGGCACCCCGGCGGGCTCGGTCAGGGCGAGCACCTCGGTGATGGTCCGGTCGCTGGCGTGGGCCACGTCGATGAGGAGGCCCAGCTCCATCATCCGCCGCACCACCTCCACGCCCAGCGGCGTCAGCCCCTCGCCTCCGTTGGTCAGCCCTCCCACCAGCGGTCCGAACTGGTCATCCGCCGCGTCCGCCACGGAGTTGTCGAAGAAGTGCACCAGGGTGATCGACCGGGCCCCCGCCGCGTACAGCAGGTCCACATCCTCCACCCGCTGGATGCCCTCGCCCCCCTCGACCGTGGGAACCAACACGAGCTGTCCGCTCGCCAGTGACTGACGGGCCTCCCCGGCACCATGCGCCAGGACGAAGTCCGGACTCCTCCGGGCGAAGTCCTCGAGCAGCGCCAGTTGGTGGAGCGCCTCGCCCAGGGCGCTCCGGCCCGGACGCAACGCATTCGGAGGCCAGACCGTCGCGAGCACCGGGCGCACCCCCGCGCGCCGCAGCGCCTCGGGCTCCACCGGTTGACGAGGCGCTGCCCGGGTGCGTCCGCCAACTCGCCCCCACCCGGCTCGCCCTGGAAGAAGGGGTGCAGCGCCTCGCTCATGGTCACGTGCACATGCAGGTCCGCCCGCCCATCGGGAGGAACTCCTCCCGCGGCGGGCGCCTCCAACGCAGGCCGGAGGCCACCACATCCCAACAAGGCCAGCCCCCACCCCAGCCCCACCGCCTTCGCACGCCAGCTCATCGCGTCCACCTCCGGCATGGGAGCATGCCGGAGTCCGGGCGCGTTCCCTACGGGCCCGTCTGAGGACCGAAGCTCTCCGCCCCTCGGGACTTGCGCCCGTAGGCCTCCCCGGGCTTCAGCGGCGCCAGCCACAGCACGTCCAGGGCCATCAATCCGTCCGCCGAGTACAGCGCAAGCTCGGGGGCCTTGGGGTCCAGCGTCGCGCCCAGGGCCAGGGCTCCCACGGCGCCCTGGCGCAGGGTGATGACCTGTCCGGGCTCCAGGGTGGACACGGGCAGCGTCCACTGCTCGGGCAGCCGGGTGTGGCCCGTGAGCATGAGGCCGCCGAGCGCCACGGGCGCCGAGCCCCGGTTGTACAGCTGCACCCAGAAGGCTCCCGAGGCGTCACGGCCCACCCGATCGATGACGAGCGCGCCCTGGCCATGCGACTCGATGTCCTTCAGGTGCTCGAGCAACCAGGCGCGGCGCTCGCGCACGAACCGGTGGAGGTACTCGGTGCTGCGTGCGGCGTGCTCGGTGCTGACGTAGGGATCGCGCGCCTTGCCGTCCGGACCCGGCAGGATGTAGGGCGCCAGCAGCGTGTGCATGGCGTCGATGCGTGGCCCGAGGTTCTCCTCGGTGAACCACGTGTCGAGCAGCTGGCGCAGCCGGGCGGCGTAGCGGGCGCGCAGGCCCGGGTCATCATAGATGCGCGTGGACAGCGTGCTCCACCCGGGCTTCATGTCCTCCATACCCTCGAAGACGCGGCGCTCCGCGCGCAGCTCGTACACCTTCGGATCGTACGGGGTGAAGCTGAAGAGCGGGTGCGCCTTCTTCACGCCCTGGATGACGGGGTTGGTGCGGTTGTAGAGCGACAGCGCGTTGTTGAGATCCCACGGCACGTGCGTCCACTTCTCCGTCTTCCGGTCGTAGACGAGGTAGCTGCGAGCGTCGCCCTGGAGATCATGGGAGATGAGCGTCTCCATCGCCAGCCGGTGAGGTAGTCCTCCAGCTCCAGGTTCTCTTCCACGAAGGCCGGGAAGGCGTGCGGCGGCGTGCGGTTGATGCCGTCCAGGAAGCTCCACAGCTCGTCCCAGGGCGCCTCCTCGTTCGTCTTCTTGTCCCAGGGCTCCTGGTAGGACTCTTGAGGCGGCGGGCGCATCTCGCCATCGTGCATGCCGGCGCGGTACAGGTCGCTGTCGTCGTCGAAGCCGTGGGCCTCGAGGAAGTCCTTGTTGACGGACTCCAGCTCGGTGAAGACGCCCTCGTAGCGCGTGACGACGGAGCCATCTGGCTGCACCGGTGCAGCTCCACGTGCGCATAGCGGGCGTTCGACGCGCGCAACCCGATGCTCGCCGCGAAGTCATACCAGAGCTTCTCGGTGAGGTAGCCGCTGTCCTTCCACGCCGCGAGCAGCTCGATGTTCTTCTTGCCCTCGAAGCGATCCTTCTTGTCGAAGCGCACGTCCCAGGACTTCTTCACGATGCGGGGGTCCGTCTTGGAGGAGCGCCCGCGGAAGCTCAGCTCCGTCGTGTACGCGCGGCCCTCGCGCGTGAACCGTCCCATCACGCTGAAGTCCCGGGAGGGCGGATCGTTGATGTGCGCGTGGAGCGCGTCGTAGTCCGCCTGGCTCAACGTCAGCGCGTAGACGGGAATGGACGTCTGCAGCGCCGGCCAGCGGGGCTCGGAGGGCGAGGCCTCGACGGCGTCTGGGGTTCGGGGGGTGGCTGCGTCGGTGGATCCTTCGGCGGTGGAACCGGCTGGGGAGGCGGCTCACCCCGTGGCGTGTCGGGGCTCGGCGGCGTCGCGACCCCGCCGCCTCCCACGTCGGCTTGAGCGGGAGGCGACTCGGGCATGACGGAGGGCTCGCTCGGGCCACCGCATGCGCTCACCAGCAAGAGGAGTCCAGCGAAGAGCGCGATTCTCATGGCCGCGCATCAACAGCAAACAGCGCGCCAGGGCTATCCCACTGTTCGCCGGAGCAAGCGGTGGGGCCCCCCGCGACAGGATGGGAAATAAAGTACCCAGACAGGGCGCTCACCGACCAATTCCCTTCCCCTCCCGGGGACACCGCCCGGGTGAGGGAGTCCCGAGGTGACGCCCGGACAACACCGCCGTCGTCCGACGGAGCACCTGCTATGGTCGCGCGCGGCGACCGCCACGAGGAGATCGACCTTGCCCGCGCTCCAGGACACCGATGTCTGAGAAGGTCCGCGCCGAGGACGGCCAGGGCCACGGCCGGCCCCTCTTCGTCATCCACCGGGGCCCCACCGAATCCCAGGCCACCCATGCCCCCGTGACCCATGACTACGCCGTGCTCGCCTTCCATACCGGGGGCAGCTCCACCGTGGAGCAGCGGGGGCAGTGGACACTCGAGGAGGGAGACGTGCTGCTCATCCCCGCGGGCGCGCCGCACCGGCATCTGGCCTCGCGGCAATCGCACATCATGGGCGTCGGCTTCTGTCCGGTGTGTTTCCTGGGCGACGACGCCTCCGAGGAGTTGCTCGCGCCCTTCGAGCACGTGCGCTCGGGGGCCGCGGCGGTGGTGAAGATTCCCGAGGGGCGCCGGCCCTTCCTGGAGAGCCTCCTGCGGGAGTTGCGGCACGAGGTGGAGCGCGAGGGCGGAGGCACCTTCGCCATCGAGCGCAGCCTGCTCACGTTGATCCTCGCCGAGGTGGCACGGGCCGCGTCCTGGGGACAGCGCGCGGGGGCGTCCGACAGCCTCGTCACCGAGGCGCTGCGCTACATCGAGCGGCACTGCCTGGAGCCGCTGTCGCTCCGGGACGTGGCGGCGGCGGTGCACCGCTCGCCGGCCCACCTCACCACGGCGGTGCGCGAGGCGACGGGGCGCTCGGTGCAGGAGTGGATCATCGCGGGGCGCCTGAGCGAGGCGCGGCGCCGGTTGCTGCACACCGATGAGATCGTCGCCGTCATCGCCGAGCGGGTGGGCTACGCGGACGCCACCCACTTCATCCGGCTCTTCCGGCGGGCCCACGGGATGACGCCCGCCGCCTGGCGCGCGCACTACCGCCACGGCGCCCCACCCGCGCCCGGGTAGGCCGGAGACGGTCCAGGTGTTGCAATCAGGCGGTCGCATGATCCTCGCTCCCTGGCTGGTTGGATGTTTCCCCTGTTGTTGTCGCTGCTGTTGGGGGTGCCCCGCGTGGGGCTCGCCGCGCAGGACGCGCCCCTGGCCTTCCCCCGCCCGGCCCTGAACGGGCCCCTCGCCGATGCGGAGTCGTCGCCGGATTCCGAGCAGTCCTGGCACGAGGAGTCGCCACGGTCCCGGGCGTCCCTGGGGCTGCGCCTGCTGGCGGAGGTGGGGGCGGGCGCCGTCACGGCCGCGGGGGGAATCCTCGCGGGAGGACTGCTGGGCGGCCCGGTGTGCGCTGTCACGGGCCTGGGAGACGAGAGCTACTTCGGATGCCTCGGGCCCGTGCTCATCGGAGGATTGCTGGGGCTCGCGGAGGGCTATGCGCTGGGCGTCTGGTGGGGCGGAGAAGTCGTGGGGGGTGATGGCAAGCTGCTGCTCACCCTGCTCGGCGGAACCCTGGGGACCGCGCTGTCCGCCGTCCTGTTCCAGGCGGTCAGCGGGTCCGGTGGGGCCTTGGCCTTCGCCGTACCCCTTCCCCTCATCCTGGGCTCCCACCTCGGCTACGAGTTGTCCCAGCGCCCCTTGTCAGAGGTGTCCTCGCGCCCGGGCATCCAGCCGCTGCTGTCGTTCTCCTCGCGCGGCGCGCTGCTGGGCCTGGGGGCCGCTTCTGAGCATCCTGGAGTGCGGTGTGCAGTCCGGTTCACGCAGGTGTGCAAGGTGAGCCGCGCGGAGCCTCCGGGCGCGGCTCAGGAGGACTCGCCGAGGAAACGGGCCCGCAGGGCGCGTGTCACCTCGGCGTCCCAGCGCACGGAGAACACCTCCACGATGGTGCGGCGCCAGCGCAGGGCGCACGCCGGGCACGCCGCCGTGGCCGCCATGCCGATGAGGGAGTTCTGCCACGAGGCCAGATCCCACTGCCCCTCCCAGAACCATTCCCGCATGGACGTGGGCCAGAAGTAATGGAGGGGCCAGCCGGGGCCGCTGCCCACCAGATCGCAGAGCAGATGCAGGTGGAAGGCGGCGAGCGACAGCAGCGCCACCGCCCCGCGCCGCCGCGCGAGGGCCGTGCACACCGCGGCCACGGCGAGCGCCCCCACGTAGCCATGCGAGAGCACGTGGTGGTAGCGCCCATACATGTCCACTCCCCCCAGGAGCGACAGCCCATCCAGATCGGGCGACAGGCCAGCGAGGGTGACGAGGATCCGGTCACGGCGCTCGGGCAGCGCCTGTGACATCAACCAGGACAACTCCGCGTGGACGATGGGATTCATGGGGAGAACATATCCCGGCCGGGCCCCTTCACTTTTTTGCCCCTCGGGCACGAAGCGGGAGAAATTGGCCGCCGCACGCGGGAGGAGCGGAACACATGGAGAAGCTGCGGAAACTGGGTCGTTCGGACATCGAGATCTCCCCCATTGGCCTGGGCTGCTGGCAGTTCTCCGCGGGTGTGGGTCTGGTGGGTGGGTTCTGGGAAGCCCTGCCCGCTCCGGTCGTCGAGGAGATCATCGACGCCTCGCTCCAGGGAGGCATCAACTGGTTCGACACCGCCGAGGCCTACGGCAATGGCCGCTCGGAGCAGGCGCTCGCCGCCGCCCTGACGCGTCTGGGCAAGAAGCCGGGCGACGTCGTCGTCGCGACCAAGTGGCTGCCCGTGGCGCGGCTGGCCTCCAGCATCGGCGCGACGATCGGCGAGCGGCTCTCCGCGTTGAGCCCCTTCGGCATCGATCTGCATCAGATCCACCAGCCCTACGCGTTCGCCACGGTCGACGCCCAGGCCGAGCAGATGGCGAAGCTGGTCCAGGAGGAAGATCCGCACGGTGGGCGTGAGCAACTTCTCCGAGAAGAAGATGCGCGCGATGCACGCCGCGCTCGCCCGCCGGGGAGTGCCGCTCGTCTCCAACCAGATGCAGTACAGCCTGTTGGATCGGAGGATCGAGTCCAACGGCGTGCTCGCCGCCGCCAAGGAGCTGGGCATCACGATCATCGCCTACTCGCCGCTGGCCCAGGGGCTCTTGTCGGGCAAGTTCCACGATGATCCCTCGCTCATCAAGAGCCGCGTGGGCCCACGCAAGTTCCTGCCGAACTTCCGCGTCAAGGGGCTGGAGAAGAGCCGGCCGCTGATCGAGGAGCTCAAGAAGATCGCCACCGCGCATGGCGCCACCCCTCTCAGGTGGCGCTCAACTGGCTGTGCGCCTTTCATGGCGACACGGTGGTCGCCATCCCGGGGGCCACCAAGCGGCGGCACGCCGAGGAGAACGTGGGCGCCATGGGGTTCTCCCTGTCCGCGGACGAGCTGCGGCGCATCGACGAGCTGTCCCAGCGCTACCGCTGACAGTCGGGCCGTGAGAGCGCGCGGGACGGCTTGCGCTCCACCCCATTCGTGCCTCCCTTGCCGGAGTCCAACTCGAAAGGGGTACACATGTTCTCCGACAACGAGGGAGGGAGGCCGCCCGAGCGGATGTGGGATGCACGGCCCCCCACGGGGCAGCCTGACTACCTCGCGGGCGAGGCGACGTTCTCGGCCACGCCTCTCACCTGGACACCTGCACGGTTCGCGCGGCGGGCCTGGTCCCTCCGGGAGGGGCATCCGGTGGAGCGGCCCCCGGTGGTGGCCTGCCGCCACACGTCTGCTTGTCGATTGCGGAAATGACCTGTGGCGTCAGCTCACCGACATGCCCGTTGTGGTCCAGTCCCATTCAAGTAGACAATGGGGTACTCGGAACCCCCCTCCCCCATTTGACCCACCCTCGCCGTCTCGCCGAGTCATGACGAAATCCGTTTGTGTCTTCTGTGGCTCCGCGCGGTGTGCATGAAGCTCACCTGAGCACGGCCTCCGCCCTGGGTACCCTCCTGGCGGATCGGCAACTGCAACTGGTCTACGGAGGCGCCCGCGTGGGAATGATGGGCGCGGTCGCGGACGCGGCGCTGGCCCGGGGGGCGGGTCGTCGGGGTGATGCCCCGGGGCTGGAGCGCTACGAGGTGGCCCACCGGGGCTTGAGCGAGCTCGTCTGGACGGAGGATCTCCACGAGCGCAAGCGCCAGATGGCGGAGCGCTCGGATGGCTTCGTGGTGCTGCCGGGGGGCTTCGGCACCCTGGAGGAGGCGCTCGAGGTCATCAGCTGGAAGCAGATGCGGATGATGGACAAGCCCATCGTGCTGCTGGACGTCCGGGGCTTCTTCCAGCCCCTGGTGGCGCTGGCCGAGGCGGTGGCGCGCGAGGGCTTCGCGCACGCGCGCGTCGAGACGCTGTTCACGGTGACGTCCCGGCTGGAGGAAGTCCTCCCCGCGCTCGGGTTGGGAGACGGCGAATGAACAAGGATCTGGTCACCCTGCAGTACCCGCAGATGTTCCAGGGCGTGTTCGCCCGTCGGCGCGAGGTCTTCGTGCCCCTGGTGGAGGACGCCCGGCGCTCGCTGCACACCCTGCCCGTGCCCGAGGCGCTGCGGCCCTTCTACGACACGGTGGTGCGCGACAACCCCCAGCCGTCGTTCATGCTGCTGCCGCTCATGTTCCTGGCCACGGCGGAGGCGTCGGGGGGCATCCAGGCCGTGCATCGCCGCTTCCTGCCCGTGCTGCTGCTCACCATGGAGATCTGCGCCATCGTGGATGACACGGTGGACCGCACCCCCATGCGCTCGGGCCGGCGCACCTTCGCGCTGCGCTTCGGCGAGCCCAGCACCACGCCCTTCGTGGGCTCGTTGATCGCCCTGGCGGCCCAGGAGGCCGCGCGCGTCGAACCGCACCTGCTCGGGGCCACGATGAACCTGTTCACCGAGCTGTACGCCCTGCAGATCTGGGAGCGTCAGCACCTCTACCCCAACGAGGCGCTGTTCGGGCGCTGGCTCGACAACCGCTACCGCGAGAACACGCTGGGGGTGTCCTTCGGGCTCGACACGGCGCTGCGGCTCAACGGGCGGCCTCCCCTGCCCACGCGCGTGGTGGAGGCCTTCGGGCGCATCTTCCAGGACGTGGATGACCTGGTGAACATCATCGAGGACCGGCGCACCGAGGGCGAGAACGACGACGTGTTGATGGGCGCGGTGACGCGGCCACTCCTGGTGACGCTCGAGAACCAGCCGAGCCTGCGCACCGACGTGGCGAACCTGTGGCGGGTGTGCCGCGTGATGACGGGGGCCTCGGCGTCGGCGGTGCACAAGACGCCAGCGCACCTCAACCCCACCATCGCGAAGATCTACCGTCCCATCCACGAGGCCATCCTCGACGTGGGCGTGCGCGGCACCGTGCGGCACGTGCTGGCCGACTACCGCACCTGCGTGATGAGCTCGCCGCCCGAGTTCCGCCCGGCCATCCAGGAGATGACCCGCACCTGGGTGGACCGGCTGCGGCGCTGCAGGGGCAACGAACTCATCACCGAGGAGGAGATCCGCCACTCGCTCGGCGAGGACGAGCCTCAGGAGGCCGCGTGACGGACGCCGTCATCTTCGACCGGGATGGAGTGCTCGCCGAGTTTGATCTGCCGGGCGCGCACCGGGAGCTGAGCGGGCTGTTGCCCTTCGGACTCGAGCAGCTCGGCGCCCACCTGCGTGACTGGGCGCCCCGGGCCCAGGCCATCGTCGACGCCGCGAGCGAGCGCGTCTTCTGGGACTCCTTCTGGGCGCACCTGTGCCGGGCGCACGGCCTGGATGAAGAGGTGCGCGGCCAGCTGTGCCGCTTCGAGCCCCGCCGCACGCTGCGCGCCTTCGCGGACGCGCGCCCCGCGCTCGAGCAGGCGCGCCGCCACGGCTACCGGGTGGGCGTGTTGTCCAACTTCACCCTGCTGGACCTGCCGGGCTCCCTGGAGGCGCTCGGGCTGGGAGAGCTGGTGGACGCGGCCCTGTCGGCGGCGGTGATTGGCGCCGCCAAGCCCCGGCCCGAGGCCTACCAGGCCATGGCGCGCGCGCTCGGCGTGGCGCCCGAGGCGTGTCTGTTCGTCGATGACCGGCCGGAGTGTGTCGAGGGGGCGCGGCAGGTGGGCATGCGCGCGTGGTTGCTGGACAGGCGAGGCAAGTCCACGGAGAAGAACCGGCTGCGCGGCCTCGGCGAGCTGTTCGACGTGTCGCGGGAGAGCCCATGAAGCCCCTGCTGCCCGCGCTCCACCACGTGGCGATCATCTGCTCGGACTACGCGCGCTCCAAGGCCTTCTACAGCGAGGTGCTGGGCCTGCGCATCGTCCACGAGGTGTACCGGGAGGCACGTGACTCCTGGAAGCTGGACCTGGAGATCAGCCCGGGCGTGCAGGTGGAGCTGTTCTCCTTTCCGAACCCGCCGCCGCGGCCCACGCGACCGGAGGCCCAGGGCCTGCGCCACCGGCGTTCGCCGTGCCCGACGTGCAGGCGGTGGTGGCCGAGTTGAACCGGCGCGGCGTGAGCACCGAGCCCATCCGCGTGGATGAGTACACGGGCAAGCGCTTCACCTTCTTCGCCGACCCGGACGGCCTGCCCCTGGAAGTCTACGAGGTGCCGTCTACGGGATGACGTCGGACTCGGTCATCGCCAGCGCCGCGGAGCGCACGTCCTCCAGCTCGAAGGACTGATCCAACACCAGGTGCACCGGCAGACACTCCATGCGCGCGCGCAGCCTCGGGTTGGTGAAGGCGCTCACGAGGATGACGGGCACCCACGGATGCGCATGGCACCAGCGCTCGAGCAGCGCCAGCCCCGGCTCGCCCAGCATCCGCGCGTTGCAGATGAGGAGATCCGGCGGCGTGCCGCCCTCGGGCACCATCTCCTGGGCCAGCGCGAGAGCGCGCCGCGCGAGTCCTCCACCACATCCACCTCGAAACGATCCTGGAGGAGCAGATCGCGCAGGCCATGACCGCGCTCGCGCAGGTTCTCCATCACCACCACCCGCCAGGGCGTGGCCCTGGGGCGCTCCGGGGAGAACTCCGGTTTCCCCGTGCTCCCGACGGGAATGAGTCATTCTGCTGGGCAACCACCGAATAGGCGCGCTTGACCACCATCGCGTCCTCCTGAATACCTCTTTAGCAGGAGTCGTACCGTTCCGCTGAAGTGAAATTTTCTAGTGCCGTGGGATTAATCTCCAGAACTCCACGAATGTCACCCCCCATTGTGTCACCTCTTGCCCCCGGAGGGACAGGGAAAAGCGCCACACGGGGTGTTCCGCGACACGTGGAACTTACTGACAGGGTTGGACGCCCGAGTCTCTCAGACCCCGGTGCAGGCCCGGTGTGGAGCAAATGGACAGGATCACCTCGTCCCCTGTTCTTCTGCTCCCCACTCGCGCCAGAACCGGGCACATCCCGTCCGCTCCGGACAGCCCGTCAACCCCCTGATTTCGTTTGCACCGCAAACTCTTTCACGCGAGCTGAGAGGGAAGCTCGTGAATTTGCTGGGCAGACGAGCGACCCGAGCTGATTGGCACGGGAGCTGCTAGGGCCGGACCTCGTTCGCACTTTCGCAGGCTTGCGAGGAGGTCACCCGAAGTGGAGCCGATGACGTGGGCAAAGAGGTGGGTGCGCGGAGTCTGTGCGCTCGGGGTGCTCGGGTCGCTGGTGGCCAGCGCCGCGCCCCGCGCCACCCCGCCCGCCTTCAGCGCGGAGACGGTCCGCGCGCGCGCCCGCGAGCTGGCGCAGAAGCCCTACCGGGCCCCGGCGCCCCTGCCCCAGGGGGCCTTCGCGGGGCTCACGTACGATCAGTACCGGGACATCCGCTACCGCCCGGAGCGGGCCTTGTGGCGCGAGGCGGGCCTGCCCTTCCAGGCGCAGTTCTTCCACCCGGGCCTCTTCTACCCCGCGCCCCTGCCCATGCACGAGGTGGAGGGCGGACGGGTGACGGCGGTGCGCTTCTCTCCGCAGCTCTTCACCTATGGCCCGCTCGTGAAGGAGCCGCCGCCCTCGTCCGTGGAGGGCTTCGCGGGCGTGCGGCTCAGCGGCCCCATCAACCGGCCGGACTACTTCGACGAGATCGTGGTCTTCCTCGGGGCGAGCTACTTCCGGGCGCTGGGCCGCGGCAACGTGTACGGGCTGTCCGCGCGCGGGCTGGCCATCGACACGGCGCTGCCCGAGGGCGAGGAGTTCCCCCTCTTCCGCGAGTTCTGGCTGGAGAAGCCCAAGCCGGGCGCGGACCGGGCCGTGGTGCACGCGCTGATGGACAGCCCGAGCGTCACCGGGGCCTACCGCTTCGTCATCATCCCGGGCGAGCGCACGGTGATGGAGGTGGAGGCGGTGCTGCACGCGCGCAAGCCGGTGAAGCGGCTGGGCGTGGCGCCGCTGACCAGCATGTACCTCTTTGGCGAGAACGATCGGGGAAGCGCCGAGGACTTCCGGCCCGAGGTGCATGACTCGGACGGGCTGCTGCTGTGGATGAAGGACGGCGAGCACCTGTGGCGTCCGCTGCAGAACCCGTCCCAGCTGAGCGTGTCCAGCTTCCAGGTGAAGGGCCTGCGGGCCTTCGGGCTGCTGCAGCGCGATCAGGCCTTCCCGAGCTACGAGGATCTCGAGGCGCGCTACGACAAGCGCCCCAGTGTGTGGGTGGAGCCGGTGGGCGAGTGGAGCCCGGGCACGGTGCAGTTGGTGGAGATTCCCACCCAAGAGGAAGTGAACGACAACATCGTGGCCTACTGGGTGCCCGAGAAGCCCTTCGGGCCCGGGGCGCCGCTGAGCCTGTCCTGGAAGCTGCACTGGGGCAGCGAGGCCCCCGAGCGCTCCCAGGTGGCGCTGAGCACCGCCACGCGCATCGCCGCGGGCAGCAAGCCGGGCGCGCGGCGCTTCGTGCTCGAGTTCTCGCGCGGGGGCCCCGAGGGGGGCGAGGGTCCGGTGGAAGCCGTCGTCACGGCGTCCTCGGGCCAGTCCTCCGGCCCATCGCGCAGCCCAACGCCGCCACCGGCGGCTGGCGCGCCACCTTCGAGCTGGTGCCCGCGGCGGGCACCTCCGCTCCCATCGAATTGCGCTGTTTCCTGCGACGCGGAACCGAAACCCTCACCGAGACCTGGAGTTACCCGTGGACACCGTGACGACGTCGATCTCCTCCGCCTCCGTGCTCTCCTCCAGCTTCCCGCTTCCCGCCGGGACGCGCGAGGCGCTCGATGCCTTCTTCCGCTCCTTCGGCTTCAGCCAGGAGAGCGACTTGTCCCGTCTGGCCGTGTGGGCGATGGGCGCGCGGCGGGTGGACTCCCGCGAGGCCGCCCTGGCGCTGGCGCGCGAGCGGATGGAGCACTGGCTGGCCGAGGCGCTCGGGCCGGCCCACGTGGCCCACGGCGCGCTGCTGGCGCGCGGCCGCGCGGCGTTCGTGCTGTGTGATGGGGCGCGCTGGGGCGCGGCGGTGCTGCTGTCCGCGCCGGGCGCGCTGCCGGTGGAGTTCACGCGTGCGCTCCGGGCGTCGGTGCCCGTGCCCGCCCCGCGGCCGCAGCCCACGACGATGCCGGAGCAGACCCTGACCACCTGGTCCCTGGGCGAGCTGCTGCGCCGCTGGTGGCGGGTGGGCGAGCCGGACGTGTCCGTCTCCCGCTGAAGCACCTGGAGTTCCTCATGCACGCGCATTCCTTCTCGCCCGGGTCGGCCGGGCTGCGGCGGGCCCTGGTCCTCGGCCCGGCCGCGCTGTCCACCCTCGTGGCCACGGGGGAGCTGGTCCGGCTGTTGAGCGTCCGGGACTTCACCCTCCCAGAGGGGGTGATGACGGGCCTGTTCGTCCTGTGCTTCGCCTGGATCTCGCTCTCCTTCTGGGCGGCGGTGGCGGGCTTCGTCCAGACGCTGCTCGGCAAGCGGCCGCCGGGTCTGCGCTGGCCGGACGCGCGGGAGGAAGCGGCGCCGCTGACGAGCCGCATCGCGGTGGTGATGCCCATCCACAACGAGGATCCGACGTCGGTCTTCGCCAACCTCCAGGCCACCTACGAGTCGGTGGCGGCCACGGGGCGGCTGGAGTCCTTCGACTTCTACGTGCTGAGCGACTCCACGCGCCTGGAGGCGTGGGTGGCCGAGGAGCTGGCGTGGTCGGACCTGTGCCGGCGCGTGGGAGGCCAGGGCCGCATCTTCTACCGGCGGCGCTCGGACAACACGGGCAAGAAGGCGGGCAACCTCGCGGACTTCTGCGAGCGCTGGGGCCGCCGCTACGACTTCATGGTGGTGCTGGACGCCGACAGCCTCATGGCGGGTGACACGCTGGTGCGCATGGCGCGGCTCATGGAGCTCAACCCGCGCGTGGGCATCCTCCAGGCGCCGCCGCTGTGCGTGGGGCGCACCACGCTCTTCGCCCGCCTGCAGCAGTTCGCCGGCCGCGTGTACGGGCCCGTGGTGGCCGCGGGCGCGGCGGCCGGCAGCTCGGCGAGTCCAACTACTGGGGCCACAACGCCATCCTGCGCGTGTCGGCCTTCACCGAGCACTGCGGGCTGCCGGTGCTGCCGGGCCAGCAGCCCTTCGGGGGCCACATCCTCAGCCATGACTTCGTGGAGGCGGCGCTGATGCGGCGCGCGGGCTACACGGTGTGGCTGGTGCCGGAGCTGGGTGGCAGCTACGAGCAGTCCCCGCCCCACCTGCTCGCGTACGCGCAGCGCGACCGGCGCTGGTGCCAGGGCAACCTGCAACACCTGGGGCTGGTGCTCGCCGGAGGACTGCACCCGTCGAGCCGGGGGCACTTCCTCATGGGTGTCATGTCCTATGTGGCCTCGCCCCTGTGGCTGCTCTTCCTCGCGGCGGGGCTGGGGGCGGCGCTGTGGGATCGCTTCGTGGCGGCGGAGTCCCCGCTCGGCCCCCTCGCCGAGGCGCCCTCCTTCGACGTGCCGGGCGCGCTGCGGTTGATGTCCGTGTCGCTCGCCATGCTGCTGCTGCCCAAGGTCTTCGGGTTGCTGCTGGCCCTGGCGGATCGGGATGAGTCCGCGCGCATGGGTGGCCGGCTCCGGCTGGTGCTCGGCGTGCTGGTGGAGAGCGTCGTGTCCACGCTGCTCGCCCCGGTGATGATGCTCTTCCAGTCGCACTTCGTCTTCGGGACGATCCTCGGCTACCGGGTGTCCTGGTCGAGCCAGCAGCGCGGCGACGAGGCCCTGCCATGGACGGAAGCGGCGCGGCGCCATGCGGTGCACATGGGCGTGGGAGTGGGCGTGGCGGCGGTGGCGTTCGGGGTGAATCCGGGCCTGCTGCCATGGCTGGCCCCGGTGGTGGCGGGACTGCTGCTGTCCATCCCCCTGACGGTGTGGACGTCGCGGGCCTCCTGGGGCGAGTGGACGGCGCGGCTCGGCCTGTTCCTCATCCCCGAGGAGTCGGCGCCTCCCCCCGTGCTGGTGCGGGCCACGGAGCTCGCGCGCAACGAAGTGGAGCCGGTGGAGGACGCGCTGGAGCGGGTGCTCCAGGACGACCGCGCGCACGCGCTGCACCGGCCCTGCTGGAGTCCTCGCCCGGTGCCGAGGGGACGTCGCTCACGCTCGCCACGGCCCGCCGCAAGCTCATGGAGGGAGAACCCGAGCGGCTCTCCACACAGGAGAAGGCGGCCGTCATGCTGGACGCGGACACCCTCGCGGAGGTGCGCGGCCAGTACGTGGCCTCGCGCAAGTCCGCCCCGGCGACAAGCGCCTGATCGACGAGGCGGACTTGGAGTAGCGTGCCGGCACCATGAGCGCCGACACCGCCGCGTCCTCCTCGAATCAGAAGCTGTCGAACCTGCTGCGCTGGCTGGAAGAAGGGGGAGCCCGCTTTCCCAAGCTCCAACTCGTCCGGCGTGAGGACGGTGAGCGCGCCGTGCTCGCCCAGGCTCCCATCTCCGCCGGAGAGACGGTGCTCCAGGTGCCGCGCACCCACATGCTCACCCTGGAGCTCGCGAAGGAGTCCGAGATCGGGCGCGCCATCGCCGAGGGGCTCGATCCGGACAACGAGGACCTGTACCGCCTCCTTCCTCCTCCAGGAAAAGCACCGCGAGGGCTCCTTCTGGAAGCCCTACATCGACAGCCTTCCCGAGTCCTACGCCCAGATGCCCCTCTTCTACGGGAGCGAGGAGCACGCCCTGCTCAAGGGCTGCTTCGCGCTGACCCTGCTGACGCATCAGGCCCAGTCGCTCCGGGAGGACTACCTGAGCCTGTGCCAGAACGTCCCCGGCTACGAGCGCTTCACCCCCGGGGAGTTCGTCTGGGCCCGGCTCTCGGTGTCCTCGCGCCTGTTCAGCCTGAAGCAGGGGGGCTATCTCGGACAGACGCTCGTGCCGATGGCGGACATGCTCAACCACCGCCGCCCGCCCGACGTGCTCTGGGAGACCACGGAGGATGGGGAGTCCTTCGTGATGAAGGCGAACAACCCCGTGGCCGCCGGCGACGAGGTCCACGACAGCTATGGGGCCAAGAGCAACGATCTGATGCTGCTGCACTTCGGCTTCGTGACGGACGACAACGAGCACGACGAGGCCTTCCTCGGCCTGCGCATCCTCGATGGGGATCCGCTCGCGGCCACCAAGCAGATGCTGCTCATGCTCCTCCCCCACCGCCGCGCGCCCCTTCAAGATCTCGCGCCCGTACGTCCATACGACCACCCGCATGGCGTTCTCCTTCCTGCGGATCGCCGCCGCCGTCCCCAATGACATCGAGGACATCTCCAGCCGGGTGATGTCCGGCGAGCGCGCCCTCGGACCCCTGAGCGTGGAAAACGAGGAGAATGTCCTCGAGTTGCTCGCCGCCACCTGCCAGGCCCGGCTCTCCATCTTCCCCACCTCGCTCGCGCAGGACGAAGAGCTGCTGCGCGGCGGGTCCCTCTCGCCCAACGCGCGCAACTGCGTGCTGGTGCGGCGCGCGGAGAAACAGCTCATCGAGGACTACCTCGAGATGACCCGCGTCTGCCTCAAGCTGCTGCGCACGCCCCGGGAAGAAGTCGAGCGGCTCGCCGCCCTGTCCGATTCGCCCTGGGGCTGGTTCGACGCCTACGTGCGCACGGATCTGCTGAAAATCATCGGCGGCGAGTGACCAGGCGAGGGGCCATCGCCCGGCCCGGTGGGCCCACTGGCTACCAGGAGGGGGCGTCCGCCCGTGAAAACTTCGGGCAAATAGCGCCGGGGTGTCACGGGGTTGGCACAAAGCCCGCCTAGCTTGTCGGTCGAGTAGGAGTGGTCCCACCACACCGAAAGGTTCGTCACCCATGGCCGATCCGATCTCGCGACCCGTCTTCGCCGCCATCGACGTGGGCACCAACGCCGCCCGGCTGGAGCTGGCCCGGCCCGGCGCCACGGGCGTGCTGGAGACCGTGCTCAAGGAGCGGGACGCCATCCGCCCGGGTGAGGGCGTCTTCTCCCAGGGAACGATGTCACCGGGGGCCGCGGATCGGCTGGTGAGCACGTTGCGCCGCTACTCGGCCGTGTGTCGGCGTCACGAGGCCCGGGTCCGGGCGGTGGCCACCAGCGCCCTGCGAGAGGCGCGCAACCAACAGGAAATCCTCCAGCGGGTGCGCGAGGAGGCGGAGCTGGAGCTAGAGGTGGTGAGCGGCGAGGAGGAAGCGCGGCTCATCTGCCTGGGCGTCCTGCACCGCACGCCCCCGCGCACGCGCTCGCTGCTGGTGGATCTGGGCGGAGGCTCCACCGAGGTGGTGCTCGCCACCGGAGAGCGGCCCGACGCCATGTGGAGCCTGCCCCTGGGCGCGGTGCGGCTGACGCAACTGTTCGACACCTCCGGCGAGGTCTCCCCCTCCCGGCTGAGCGCGCTGCGCGACTTCGCCGAGGCGCGCCTGCTCGAGACGCTCCCCGCCTCCCTCGCCTCTCCGCCCTTCACGGCGATCGGCTCCTCCGGCACCATCCGGGCCCTCGTGGACTTCGCGGCGCGCGATGGCTCCCGCGTGGCGAGCCGGGAGGCGCTCTCGAGCGCCGCGCACCTGCTGGCGCGGATGTCACCGGAGCGGCGGCGCGAGCACTTCGACGCGCGACGGGCCGACATCATCGTCGCCGGTGCCGTGCTGCTCGAGCGGCTGGTCCACCACCTGGGCGTGGACGGCATCACCGCCATCAAGCGCGGTCTGCGCGATGGCCTGCTCGTGGACCTGTGGTCCCGTCAGGACGGCACGGCGGGCGACGAGGCTCCCGCCTGGGACACGGGCGCGTCTTCCCACGCGAAGCACGCGCCGTGGGCGTCAACTGACCACCACCCGCTGGGTCAGGGCCTCGCTTTCATCGGGGGCGCCCGACAGCCGCCGGGTGACGCGCCGGCGGACGACGTCGATGTGCTCGCGGAAGAAGTAGAGGTTCTCCGCGTACGCCAGGGGCATGGGGATGCGGTTCACCTCGCGCTCGGCCTCGTCGAGCCGCGAGAGCATGTCCTCCAGCAGCTTGCGTCCCGGGTTCTCCTCCAGCTGCAGCTCGATCTCCTTGAGGCGCGCGTACCAGCGGACGATGCGCGAGCGGATGCGCCACTGGACCAGCGCGGGCACGGCGCGGCCCAGCGGAACCACCACGGCGATGATGGGCACGAGCATCAACCAGAGCCGGTCCACGAGATTCGCCGCCCAGAAGGGCAGGTAGCGCTGGAGCAACGGGGGGCCCGACTTGTAGTAGCGGCGCGCCTCCCCGCTCAGCGGGTAATCCCCCTCGAGCGCCGCGGGGAACTCCCCCGAGCGATCCAGAATGCCCGCGCCACCATGCACCTCGCTCGCGGCGCTCAGCAGGAGGTAGGCGAGCGCCGGATGGAGCGAGTCGCGCGCCACGAGGCTCGCCGTGGGCGCGAGCAGCACCACATCCTGCGCGGGGAGATCCGCCTCGAGGTTCAACACCCCCCGGGGCAGCACGTGCCGGGACAGGTAGGGGAAGCGGCGGACATAGGCCTCACCTCGCGCGAAGCTGAGCAGGCGGATGCCGGGCTCCGCGATGAGCTTGCGCACGAAGGGCGCCTCGGCGGAGGCGACGAGGAACACCGCGTCGAGCTCGCCCCGCTTGAGGCGCGCGAGGGCCTCGTCCCGATCGAGCGTGAGCAGCTCCGTGGACGACGGCTCCACGGCATTGGCCTTGAGCAGCGAGAGGGCGAGCGCGCGGGTGCCACTCTCGGGCGTGCCCACGGCGACGCGCTTGCCGCGCAGCTCACGCACGTCCTCGATGGGCTCACCCCGGTAGAAGACCCACAGGGGGATGTAGGTCAGGCCTCCGAGCGAGACGATGTCGGGCGCCTGGGGACGCCCCGCGGCCGAGCCGCTCTGGACGAAGGCCACGTCGGCCTCCGCCTTGTCGCCGGTGAGCATGTCCAGACTGGTGAGCGAGCCCCGGGTCGGACGGATCTCCAGGGTGACGCCGTGGCGCGCGAGGATGTCCCGGTAGCGGCGCGCGAAGTAATTGAAGCCTCCTTCATCCTGGGCGGCCGCGACGACGAGCTTCTTCGGGGGCGCGGGCTTGATGAAGTAGAAGGCCACGGCGAACGCGGCGATCGCGAGCAGGATCGAGGGCCCGAGGACGAGCCACAGATCGCGCCGAAGGGTGCGCCGGAGCTGGTCCTTGAGAGTGTCCGTCTTCAGCATGGTGGGCGCGAGTATAGGGGCTCCGGGCGTCTTGACGCTCACGGGATGAAGGGCGACAGTGACCCGTGCCTCCCGTTCCACATCCCTGGTTTCCCCTCCGGCAGCCCAACCCCCACGCGCGCCTGCGCGTCCTCGGTCTTCCCTACGCGGGCGGCGGCGCCTCCATCTACAACGGATGGGCCACGGCCCTGCCCGCGGGCATCGAGTGGGTCTCCGTCCAGCTTCCGGGCCGCGAGCGCCGGATCATGGAGAAGCCCTTCCAGCAGCTCCCGCCGCTGCTCGATGCGCTGGAAGAGGCCCTGGCGCCGCTGCTGGACAAGCCCTTCGTCTTCTTCGGCTACAGCATGGGCACGCGCATCGCCCTGGGGCTCGCGCAGCGCTGGCAGGCCGGGGCGCGCCGCTGCCGCTGGGCCTGGTGATGGCCGCCGCGGGAGCGCCCCACCGGCCCCGCGCCTCCCGGGGAGCGCTGAGCGACACGGAGTTCATCGAGCTGCTGCGCAAGTACGAGGGCACGCCCACGGAGCTCTTCGCCCACAAGGAACTGCTGGACATGGTGTTGCCCACCCTGCGCGCGGACTTCACCATCGCCGACGCCGTGATGTCCTCGCTCCCCGTGCACTGTCCGATCTCCGTCTACGGCGGAGTGGAGGATCCCTACGTGACGCTGTCGGCGCTCGAGCACTGGCGCGAGCTGACGACGGGGGAGTTCCGGACACGAAGCTTCCCCGGCAAGCACTTCTTCCTGCGCACCGCGCGCGAGCCCCTGCTGAGCGCCCTGCGCGAGGATCTCGTGCGCTGGGCGCCCGACGTGGGCCCGTAGCTCAGCGCTCCCCCGGGGCCACCGTCCAGGGGGGCTCCTCGCTGGCCAGGGGGACGCACCGCTGGCAGCGCACGGAGAGAGGGAGCCCCCGGGCCCGGCGCACCGCCACCGCCGCCGGGTGCTCCGCCGACAGCCGCAACTGCACGAACTGCCACGCCTCGGGATCGTCCACCATGCGCGCATCGAAGGAGATGCGCGGCGGCTGCCCCGGCGCCAGGTGGAAGGAGAACTGATCCAGGGGAAGGCTCAACCCGGCGCCACGGGCCTTGATGTAGGACTCCTTGAGCGTCCAGTAGTCGAAGAAGCGCTCACGCTGGAGCGCTTCGGGCAGGGAATGCAGGTCCGCGACTTCCGAGGGCGCGAAGAAGGACTCGGCCAGCTCCACCGTCTGGCCCATGCGCCCCGAGTGCTCCACGTCCGCGCCCACCTCCATGTCGTGAGCCACCGCGCACACCGCCATGCCATCGGTGTGAGAGAGATTGAAACGCAACCGGGGCAGGCCCTCGCCCGCGAGCTCCGGACGGCCGTAGGCGTTGGTGGAGAAGCGCCAGTCCCGGGCGCCACCGGCGCGTAGCGCGACAGGCAGACGCGCACCAGGGCATGGGACACGAGGAACTGCTGCCGGTGTTTCTCGAAGCGGAAGCGCTGATGACGCTCCCGCTCCTCGGCGCCGAGCAGGGCCAGGTAGGCCGCGAGCAGCCGGGGCTCCGTCACCCGCTCCGGCTCCACGATCCACAGGTGGACCTCGTCGGGGCGCGGCGGCGGCGAGGGATCAGGAGAAGGAGGGGGACTCATGTGGGGGCTCGGCCTTCTCCCTATCGCGTCGAGGGCGCGCGCGCCAGCGGGGACCGGGCGTCTTGCTTTCTCGGAAGCCGGGGGGACACGGTGTGCCCGTGTCCCCTGCCCTGTCTCAGTAGCCCCGGAGCACGGTGAGGCCCTGGTCGGTGACGACGTAGAGCATCGCCGGAGAGGCGTTGGGATCGTAGAGCAACTGCTTCACCTTGTTGCCCGTCACCTCCGTCACCCGAGAGAGCTGCTTGTTGGCGTTCATCCGCCACAGGCCCCCGCCATCGGTGCCGATGAAGAGCGAGCCGTCATCCGTGGCCGCGAGCGACGTGAGCCGCTGGGTCGGCAGCCCCGCCACCGCGGTGCCCTTCTGGGGCCGGCTTCCGGCGGAGAGGATGGTCATCTCCCAGAGGCCGAAACTGGCGCTGGCCGGTAGTAGCGGCCATCGCGCGTCTGCTGGAAGCCCCGCCAGTAATCGAAATCGGCGAGCGAGTTGACCTCGGGAAGGAAGGAGGACTCCACCTTCATCTTGTTGACGGACTTGTCCATCCAATCCCAGTAGCCGATGTCCGCGGTGGGCGTGACGATGCCGAACGTCCAGTCATTGCCGATGAGCACGTCTCCATCCTGGGCGATGCCGACCGCGTAGCTGTAGCCGATGTGCTGGCCGCCATGCTCGTCGAACCACGTCGGATGGCGATGGCTGTTGTAGTCCAGGCCGCGCACGCGGGTGACGCCGTGATTGGTGCTGACGTACACGTCGCCCTTGTCCCGGCCGCGCGCCACCTTCACGCAGCCGAGCACCGCGCGATCCTCGTCGTAATGCCAATCATTGGAGTTGTGGATGCCCGTGTTGCCGGGCGGGTTCCAGGTCAGCTTGCCTTCCTGGCTCCACCGGTAGGAGCGCGTCAGGTGCTCCTCGAGCCGGATGCCATTGGCCGTGAGGTGGACCGCGTCCAGATCGCCCTCGCCGTAGGTGGAGTCCTCATGGGACTGACGCTTGGGATCATCGAGTTCCCGAGCGTAGTAGCCCACGTAGGCGCGGCCGGCGCCGCCGCCGCAGATGACCGTGGAGATGAAGCCCCTGCCCGCCTGACCGATGTTGCTCGCCCATTGCGGCTGGGTGTCTCCGGGCCGGAGCACGCCGATGAGGTTGCCTTGGAGCAGCCAGATGTTGAAGGCGTCATCCACCGCCACGCCCTGGGGCTGGCCCACTCCGAAGCGCTGCGTGTAGTTGACCACCGGCTCCTGGGGCCAGATGTCCACGCCCGGGAAGTCGTCGACCGGCCCACCCCCGGAGTCGTCGCCGGTGCCACCGTCTCCGTCCGTGCCTCCATCCCCGGGTGTGCCCGCGTCGGGGGGAGGCACGCTCCCTCCATCCCCGGGTGTGCCCGCGTCCACGGGGGTGGGCTTCCCGCGTCAGCGGGCGGGGGGTGGTTCCACCATCCTCGGGAAGGGGCGTGCCGGCGTCCCCGGGGGCGGCCGTGGATCCGAGGGCGCCACGGGCTCCGTGGGGGCCTGACGCGCCGAATCCCCGGGCACGGGCTCTGTCAGCCCGCCACCGCATGCGACCCCCAATGCCGTGAAACAAAGAACCGTCCCCCACGCCCCCACCCATGCTCGCATCGTCATGACCTCCCCGCCGACTCCCTGGCCCGAAGACGCGGGAGCAAGCGCCGTACCGGACACAACGCCCACTAGTGGATGGGCGCGAGGCGAGGGTGGGAACGGAGATTCCCAGGCAAGGCCTCGTCCGTGCACTCCGTGGGCCCCGGCCTCGCACGGCTCGGAGTCCCTCCGGGTACAGGGCCGAGGGGTCCGTCATGCTTCGCTTTTTCCTAAGGATTCCACCCTGATTTCCTATTTGCCGAACCTTTGGAGGACCCTTAATTCAGAGGGAAGCGCGCGGTACGGCGTCCCCCTTTTCCATCCGAAGGATACGACCACATGGAAGCGCACAGCGTAGGCAGCCCCGTCCTCTGGGGAGGATTCATCCTGTTCGTGCTGGCGATGCTCGCGCTGGACCTGGGGGTCTTCCACCGCAAGACGCACGAGGTGAAGTTCAAGGAGGCGCTGACGTGGAGCGGGGTGTGGGTCTCCCTGGCGCTGCTGTTCAACCTGGGCATCTGGTGGAAGTTCGGCTCCGAGCCGGCGCTCAACTTCCTGTCCGGCTACCTCATCGAGAAGTCGCTCTCCATCGACAACATCTTCGTCTTCGTCGTCATCTTCTCGGCGCTGAAGATTCCGGTGCTGTACCAGCACCGGGTGTTGTTCTGGGGCATCCTGAGCGCGCTGGTGCTGCGCGCGGTGATGATCTTCGCGGGCGTGGCGATGCTCGAGCGCTTCCACTGGCTCATCTACGTCTTCGGCGCGTTCCTCATCTTCACGGGGGTGAAGCTCTTCGTGCAGCGCAACCACGAGGAGCACCCGGAGAGTGGCGCGGCCATGAAGCTGGCGCGGCGGATCATCCCCTCGTCGAAGGAGCTGGACGGGGACCGCTTCTTCACGGTGCAGAACGGCCGGAAGCTGGCCACGCCGCTGTTCATGACGTTGATTCTGGTGGAGCTGACGGACGTGCTCTTCGCGCTGGACTCGATTCCGGCCATCTTCGCGGTGACGACGGATCCCTTCCTGGTCTTCACCTCGAACATCTTCGCCATCCTGGGCCTGCGCTCGCTGTTCTTCGTGCTGGCGGGGGCGGTGGAGAAGTTCTCCTACCTGAAGGTGGGCCCGGCCGGAGTGCTGGTGTTCGTGGGCGCGAAGATGGCGCTGGTGGACGTGGTGAAGATTCCCTCGCCGGTGTCCCTGGGAGTCATCGCCCTGCTGCTGGGCGTGTCCATCGTGGCCTCGCTGCTCAAGTCGAGGAAGCAGGAGCGCGCGGTCCAGGGCAAGAACGTCGTCGTCAACTAGAAGTGCCAGCAGCAGGGCCCGCCTGCTGGCGCGCGGGGCGTACGGGCGTTGGAAGAGACCTCTGGTCTCGTCCGAGGTGGCCCCTACTCCCTTCCAGGAGAGAGGCCGGGGAGTCCCCCTCTGGGGAGCACCCTTGCCCGCCGCTCACTCCTCCAGCTCCGTGTGCCAGTACGCGACATCACGGAGGAATTTCCTCCATGGCAGGGGCATGCCCTTCTCGTAGGTGAAGGACAGTCGCACCGTGCCCGCCATCTTCCGGGGCTTCTCGGGAATGCTGAGCAGCTTCATCCCGGCCTGCTCCGGCGTGCGGCCTCCCTTGGCCTGATTGCATGGCACGCACGCGATCACGATGTTCTCCCAGGTGGTACGACCGCCCTGGGCCCGGGGCACGACATGGTCATACGTGGCCTCGGGGCGAGACACCGCGCGGTTGCAGTACTGACACCGGCAGTGGTCACGCATGTAGACGTTGTCACGGCTGAACTTGATGCCGCGCCCCTTGCGCCGCGAGCCGCGCAAGAAGCGGATGATGGAGGGCATCCGGATCTCCAGGGTGACGGAGCGGATGAGCTGGTCATACTCCTCGACCACCTCGACCTTCCCCTGCCACAACAGCATGACCGCTCGCTGCCAGGAAATCCGTGCCACGGGTTCGTAGGACGGATCGAGAACCAACGTCTCCATGACTCGGGTGTCCTTCACTTCGGTGGGATGTCCGCGGCGAGAGTCGAACTCGCACGTGAGCTGGGTTTGAGCCAGCCGCCTCTGCCAATTGGGCCACGCGGACGGACAGGCCGCCGGGGAGTCGAACCCCGCATGCCCGGATTTGGAGTCCAGGCTGCTCCCAGAGCGCGGCCTACAATGGGAATACGACGAGTGCCGTCCCTCGGAATCGAACCGAGACCTCCCGCTCTTCAGACGGGCGCGCGGACCACCTACGCCAGGGCGGCATGCTTCACACGACAGGAAAAAGTCTGGGTGACAGGATTTGAACCTGCGGCCTCACGGACCCGAACCGTGCGCTCCACCAGGCTGAGCTACACCCAGACAAGACAATCAACAGCGGACTGGACATGCGGGAGGCCGGACCCCTTGGGGGACCCGGCCTCCGGTGCACCGCCTCGAGTCTCGAGACGAAGCCTCAGAAGGGACTCGGGCGGGAGCACCAGGGGCGCGACCACGAGGCGCCCGGCGATACGAACAAGTTCCCCGGGGCAGAGCCCGCGACGAAGCGATGGGAGGACTTCAGCTTCAACGGGTTCGGCGTCATCGTCATCGTTCGCATCCTCACCGCTCCTTTCAGCCAGGAAGGACGCGGACCTCTCCAGATCCTGACGCGGAATTTTCCCGGCCACTGCCCACGGGCCCGTTGCTGGGCGGCTGTCAGTGACGCCCGTATGACGGGCGGAACGGCACCTCGCCGCGAGAGTGGTCACGCTGCCGTCACCACTGTGTGGCACCTCCTGGGCCTCAATCGTGCGGAGAGGGCCACCTTGCTGGAGCCAATCGAGGTTTTTCGCATCTGGTGTGAACCGGTTCACAGCTTTCGCACGGAGACAGAGGTAGAGGACCCTGGACGGGAACCGCGGAGCGCGCTGGGCGCGCAATGAGCCAGGGTTGTTTTCTCAGAAAGTAATCTCCATGACGTGAAGGCGTACCTACGCCTCGAAGTGCCGGGCCCCGGCAGTTCCGGTCCGCATTCGTGATTGCCATTGAAGGAGCCCGTGTCGCGCCAGCTGATGCGGCGACGGGGCGATGTGTTTTCGCAGGGGGAACAGTGTCAAGGTTCAAGCCGCAGTTGTTGTTCAGTGGATTGGTATTGGTGCTTCTGGCTGGATGCGGGACGGAGCTACCCGAGGACGGCGAAGTCGCGTCCGAGACTCAGTCGGAGCAACAGGAAATCATCAATGAGAAGCCGCAGTGCGAGGTGAGCAGCATCGACTGGCCTCAATCCACGGGGACCTGTGATGGTCCTTTCGAGTACCAGTTGCAGTGCTACAAGTACCTCGAGAATTCGCCATCGTGTGGACCGAGTGGACGCTACTACCAGAAGGACTGCTGGCGTCAGTGCACCCTCACGCGCACGGTCTCCAAGGGACCATTCACCCAGGTCGTCTTCCCCGATAGAAACCAGGGGGTCTATGACTATGATGGCCCCTGCAACCAGGCGGCGATCACCATTCGCAGTATGTATTACCCCGATCAGGTCAGCACCATCAGAACCCGCTACACCTACAGCCTCTCGGGGAACGCAGATCTCCGAGCGACATGCAGCGTCTGGCTCGACAACGTGAAGGAGCAGTACCTCTCCGAGCCGAACAATCCCGCCTGCGGGATTCCCTACCAGTACTCCTGCGACGACGAGTCGAGGCCCGTCTACAACAACTGCCGGCACCCCGAGCACGGAATCGCGGACCTCAGCGAGTGCTCCGAAGGCGCGAACGAAGGACCCGACAACTCGTGGAGCAGCACGCCCCAGCAGCAAACCCCTGAAGAAGCCTCCGAGAGTGTGAAGAGGCACTGGACAAACCAGGGCAACTTGAGTGGGACGCCTGTCTATGTCATCGCTCCCCGCTGCGTTACCTGTGAGGATGAAGCAACCCCGTCCGCCCGGTACGAGTGCCTGATGAGGGGCCTGGAGCAGCGCAACTGGCAAGAAATCCACACGCGCTACAAGCTCCTCATGCACCTCAGACTGCTCTACGAATTCAACGCGCACGAACTGAGCGCGGATCCGGTCGAGGCCGCACACCGCCGGGCGAAGATCCTGGCCCACCTCGAACAGGAGGAGACCTACCCCACGTGTGGCAAGGAACTGGCCTACCTCGATGAGTCGCACCCGGATACCGGAAATCCCGACTGCACCGCGCTGTTTCAGCACTATTTCAAGCTGAACTTCTGCGCCCGGCTGACGTCCGATTACGTCCCGGTGGAGGCATCGAATACCGCCTTCGATTACTGCGCCGGATTGGCCCCCGCGTTCATCCAGGATTACGGCACCTGCCGGGACACCCTCGCCTCCTGGCGCAAGGACTACCAGGACACCCTCTACAACCTGGCCTCCAGGATGGTGAAGGAATCCTCCACCGCGCCATTGACGGAAGCGCAGGTGCAGAAGCGTCTGGACGCCATCCAATTTTGGTACGACTACGCCTTGCGCGCTGGCCAGACGCCAGACCCAGCCCTGTTGCAGCAGCTCGACAAGCTGATGGGAGCGTTCTGGAAGAGCCTCTACGACGCGGAGGCGCCTTTCGATTCCAATGGATCGGCGGCCGGCGGCTATCGCGATGTCAGCCAGTTCGTCGCCGAGGGACTGGCGGTGGACAACAAGGTGCTCCGAGCGGCCATCGCCAACATGGCCAGGACGGAGGGCGGCCCCCAGCCGAAGCTCAAGAAAATGCCCCTCCTGCTGACACTGGACGGGGGCCTGCGCACGCTGGCCAACCGTTTGGAGGACATGGTGATGCTGCATGACCTGGGTTGCCGCTTCCGTGGCTGCAAGGCGCCCGAGTCGCGCACGCAGGTCAGTGAGCTGATGGGCCTGCTCGGCTCGCTGCACGACCCGGGCGCGCTGGACGTGCGCTTGCGGCGCCTCGCGACGACGGGTGTCGTGGCCAACGAGTGGCGCACCCTCTTCCAGGGCTTGTATGACAACCGCGCCGTCATCCACGCCGCCCTGGAGGAGTGGATGGTTCCCGCCTCCACCAACAGCTCGGAAACCTTCGCCTCCCGCTTCATGAAGACGGACGACTCGCGCTGGCCTTCCTCCTGCTGGATTTCGTCCAACAGGTGAAGGACGCGGAGCAGCGCACCAGCAGCTACGAAGCCACCGGCCGATTCGACCCGGGCATCAACAACATCCTCCACACCGGTATGCAGGACGCCCAATTCGGCGCGGCGCGCAAGGCGCTCATCGACTTCCGGAGCGACCTGGAGACCGAGCTCCAACGCTATGAGGCCGAAGAGGAGAAGTACGTGGAGCGGCTCGTCGCGCAGATCGGCAATGAGACGGCGCAGGCCCAGTTCAAGTCACAGATGGAAGACAGGGTCACGCGAATGGCCCAACTCTACGAGGATCTGGCGGGACTCAAGCTCAGCTCGGCCCATGACGAGGCGAAGTTTGGCGACTTCATGAAGTCCTTCGTGGATGCCGCCGAGGCGCAGCGGGCCAATCGGCCTCCCTACCAGCTCCTGCTCAAGAACGTGGAGTTCTCGCTGACGGCCCGCTCGAGCGCGCGCTTCAACCCGGAAGGAGTCAACACGCCGGGAGGAAACACGAAGGTGGGCCGCGAGGACGTGAGGGCGCTGAGTGTGCCCGGGAGTGGCCCCATCCAGCTCCAGACCGGTGACATCCTCTACATCAATACCCAGGGCTCCTGGTCACCCACCTGCGCGCTGCGCAAGGTGAGCGCCAACAGCTATGGCTCCTTCGCGGGCTTCTCCTTTGGCACCGTGACGACGACCCCCACCGGTCCGGAGGGCTACCTCATCAGCCGGTCGGCATCGGGAACCACCGCTATCAGCAACCAGTCGGTGAACTCCGCGGAGGCCTACGGCAACGTCTCGGTCAGCAACCGGGCGTGCGCGGGCGCGCGCGCGGATGCAACGGTCAAGTCGCCGGACCCCCTTGGTTTCGCTCCCGCGTCGGTCTCCCTCTCCGCCTACGGAATGCTGGAGACGTGCAAGCAGGTGGAGACGGGTACGCGGGCTGGCACCAATATATCGACGAGCGCGAGCTTCTCCGGCCAGACGGGCATGTCGGCCAGCTTCGCCATGGGCATCCGGGCCCAGGACACCCCCTACCCCACACTGCCCACCGGCAGCCTGCTGGCCGCTCTCGTTCCGACGGGCCAGACGGCGCAAGAGCTCCTCGAGAACGTCTACCTCGTGCAGGCGCCCAGCACCGCCATCATCGCCAAGAAGCCGGTGGACGTGTACCGGTGGCCAACGAGCTGGCGACCTGCATGGATGCCGATACCCCCTATACGATGAAGGTCAATGTCCGGGTGCTGCGTCCGGAGTCCGAGTCCACGTTGAACACCGTGGCGCAGGCCGCGATGCTGGAGTTGGAGACGCTCCGCGAGAATGCCCTGAAGAAGCAGGGCCAGGGGCGTCTGCTACCCGAGGATCTGACCCAGCTCCGACAGGCCTTCTGGGTCAACATGGGCAAGCGGAGCGCCCCCGTTCCGGCGGAGCTGCATCCACTGGTGGAGCAGTGGGTGACACGAGAGCTGGTCGAGACAACCCGGGCGGTGGAGCGTCAATCCATCGAACGGCAGCTCGAGCTGATGGCACTGGAGGTACGGGCCATCAACGACGGGCTGAAGGACACCCAGCGCAAGCAGACGCTGCTGGAGTGGCTGCCCCGGCGATCGCTTCAGAACATGGATGCCGAGTCGCTCCGTCTGTACGTGCGGGCCGTGTCCCGGGTCCTCAATGACTACCTCTACCCCATCCTCGAGCTGCGCTATCCGGTGGTCCTGCAGAATCTGCGTGCGAGCACGGGGGCCGGTGGGACGATGACGGCACTCAACAGCTTCATCAACGCCGACTTCAACGGCTCCTATGCTTCGCTGGTGCACAAGCTGATCGACGTGTCCAAACAGGTGGAGACTGAAACGCAACAGCTGAACCTGGGGCATAAAGGCAACCCCACGGTCAGCTACGCGTACCTGAGCATTCCGCGCCCACGCGCGCAGTGGTCCCCGCAGCCGCAGCCACCTCCCGCCGCCCAGCCACCGGAAACGGTGTACTACTCGTTGGACGCCGCCATGTCCGAGTCCATCTGGGACAAGGTCAACCGGACCTCCATTGCCTCCATCCCCGTGCGCCCCGAGGACATCTTCCAGGCGGATGGGACGAAGCGGCTCTCGTGCGAGAAGGACGTGCCCATCATCCGCAACATGATGGTCTTCTTCACCCTCCAGCGGGCATCCGACGTGGAGCGGGCCCGCACGCAGGTAATGGATCTGCCACTCAGCGTGGATGGGGACATGGTCTTCCCGACAAAGGCCGGTCCGCAGCACTACCGCATGCAGAACGCGACATGGCTCTCCCAATCCTTTGGGCAGCCGCTGTTCGGGCACTTCAACCAGGCGGCATCCACCTACCTCACCGGCGCGGCAACCCGGTGAACCAGAGCGCCGCGGTTGCGAACGGGCTGTCGCCGTTCACCCGCTTCGACATCAACCTGCGCGCGCTCAAGTCGAGCGAGCTGCTGCATCTGGTGACGGAGATGGTGGTGGTGTTCGAACTGGAGACGCGCTCTGGCGAGCGTCCGCAATTCCCCTGGATCGAGTCCTGCCTGTCCAAGCCCGGTGATTCGTTCACCTCGTCGTCGTTCACGGTGACCCAGGCGCCTAGCCTCTGAGTCGCCACCGCCGCCCCCTGGCGGACGCACCCGATGCGTCCACCAGGGGGCTGTTCAGTTGACAGTCTTTTCACGTGGTAGGGGTAAAGAAACGTGAAGCGCTCTCTCGTCCCAATCTTTGTACTGGCATGGGTGTGTCTGGCCTCGGCCTCCTCGTCCCTGGCCTTCGATGGCCCCTTGCAGGACAGACTCTTGCAGGCGCCCCAACTCTCCGCGCCGCAGCGCGGGAGTCTGGCGGGTCAGCTCGCCCACACCGCCTTTGGGCCCGCCGACGTCAGCCGGGGAGCCTTCTCGCTGCCCTCCGCCTTCAGCGTGCCGGAGGACCGGGGAGCATTGCTGGCACCCCTCTTTCCCACGTACTCCCCGGACTCTGGCGCCTCGGAATGGGGCGTCGGCTGGCGCTCCTCCCTACTCCTCGAGCGCTGGAGGGCCCGAGGTGACCTCGACTACGCCACCGATGGGCTGACGAGCCCCTGGGGCCGGCTGGTGCAAGGCAGTGATGGGGATTGGTACCCTCAGGGGCTGTCCACGCCCGTGCGCGTGCGGATGAATGGCACGAGCGCCACCGCCCGGCTTCCGGACGGCAGCACCGGCACTTCGGTGGCCCGGCGCGCATCGACACCCCGCGTGGCACCTTCGCCTGGTACCTCACCGAGGTGGTGACGGTACTCGGTCGCCGCACCCGCCTGGAGTGGCAGCCCAACGACTCGGGCCAGCTCTTCCTCCAGCGCGCCTTCTATGGTGGCACGGGGACGGACTTCCAGTACCGCATCGAGCTGGCGTATCAGCCCCTCGTCCTGCCCTTCGTGGACTATCGCTCCGGCACGGGCCGGCGCTGGACCAGCGCGTATCCACCGTGACGGTGTACGCGCGGGGGAGCGGCACCAGAATCGACACCGAGCGCTGGAGCTACACGCTGACGCATGTCGGTGACGGCTTCGGGCCCGCCTTCTACCTGGAGCAGGTGACGCAGCGCTTCGCTTCCGGCGAGCAGCCTCCCCCACCCACTACACCTACCACTCCGCTCGCGAGCGTCTGCTGAAGCCCGAGTGGTTCATCAACGACCGGTTGGATCAGATCCTGACCATGCTGGGAGAGGATGCCTTCCAACCAGAGCGGGCCACCCTGCTCGACGTGGACTCCGATGGCCTCATCGACTTCGAGCACGCCTATGACGGCGCGATGGTGCGACAGACGAAGGAGGGCTTCGCCATCGAATACCTGCCAGCGCTTCCCGCCGACGCCTACTATGGCTGCCGCTCCGGAGCCTCGTACTACAACCTCCCGCGGCACCTGGCGCGGATGTTTCCCGAGGACAGCGCTCATCAGGTGGTGTCGCTCGATTTCGATGCCTCGCGCGGCATCACCCATCTGGTGATGTGCAACCGCGAGGGCAAGGTGCTGCAGTCCTCCGTATTGGAGGGCCTGTGGGAGCCGGCGCCAATACCCGCCTCGTCGACCTTAACCGGGACCAGAAGCCGGACCTGCTGCGCGTGGATACGGGCTCCTTCGAGGTGATCCCCAACATCAGCACCTCCGACCAGCTCGCCTTCGGTGCCGCGCGCCAGGGCGCCCTGCTGTCGCTGAGTGGCGGCTCCTACCAACCCCTGGCCTCCTGGGTCCAGGACATGAATGGAGACAGCCTGCCGGACCTCTTGGTGCGCCATCTGGGCGGGCTGTCGGTGTGGTGGGCCAAGGGGCAGTTCGAGTTCGAACCCATCGCGCGGGAATACCCTCTCATCAATCTCCACGGATACTACGTGGATCCAGCGGCCTATGCCTTCCACTTCATGGATGGCAATCATGATGGTCTCACGGATGTCCTGCTGGTGGCGCAGGGCGACGTGCGCCTCTTCATGAATTCGGGCCTGGACTTCCAGGAGATGGACGTCCCCTCCCTCTATTACCTGGGCTATGGCTCCACGCCGCCGGTGGTGGCGGACTTCCGCGGCAGCGGCAACACCGAGGTGGCCTTCGCCGCCCAGGGCCTCGGCCATGGCGTGGCGCTGGACAGTCCCGAGACGGGTCTGCTGGCCTCCGCCGACGACGGCCGGGGCACCGTGCTGCACTTCCGCTACGGGCGTGGCCCCTCCGGACCCGAGGTCCAGCAGCGGCCGGCGGTGCTGTCCTATCTGGAGGTGGAGTCCAGTGGCTATGACACCCGCCGGTACGACTACTCGTATACCCAACCCGTCCACCACTCGGAGGGCAAGTTCCTGGTGGGCTATGGCACCGTGGAGCGCCAGGACGGCATCGTCACCCAGACGGAGCACTTCATCCAGGGAGACACCTACGCCGGCCTGCCGTCCTCCTCCTCCCAGGAAGATGCACTCACCCCTGGCCTGCACCGCGTCACCGCCCGGCGGTACGAGGACGCGAACTTCCAGGGCATCCCCTGGAAACGCCTGAAGAAGGAGCGGTCGGGCTGGAGCGACTCCCAAGGCGAGCGCCTGGTGGAGTGGACGGAGTATCCCGAGTACGAGGCCGACGTATGCCCCGCCAAGGTGGTGCGCCACCTGAGGCAGGGCACCCTCACCACGGAGACGCGACGCGCGCAGCTCTCGGGTCTCTCCAACCACATGCACTGCCTGGAGGATCGCGTCATCCTGTCGGGCACCCACGAAGACAGCACGCTGAACTTCGAGCATACGGGCTACCTCATCCGCGACGCGGTGGGCCTGGTGAAGCGGGTGGAGAGCGTCGGCGATGGCCAGACACTGGTACTGCAGGAGGTGGGCTACCGCGCCGACCACACCGTGCAGAGCATCTCCCAGCCGGGCCAGGGGACGACCACCTTTGGCGTGGATCCGACCAGCCTGCTGCTGAACAAGGTGACCGCTCCGGACGGCACCTGGGTGGAGGTGGCGCAGCGGGATTCGCGAACCGACGGCCTGCTCTCGCTGGTGAAGCAGCGAGGCAACAAGTCGTACACGCAGCACTTCCGCTACGACGGCCAGGAGCGGCTGAAGAAACAGTGGAACGACGCGGGCCTTGCCACCGAGGCCGACCCCAACATGGTGCTGGCCTACGAGTTCGCGCGGGCCCAACGGCCCGGCTCCATCCGCGTGGCCTCGCTGGTGGACGCCGGGTCCGGCGCCCACTCCGAGTCGGTGGAATGGCAGACGGCGGCCGGAGAGGACGTGACGGCCGCGGAGAAGATCCCCGAGGGCTGGGCCTTCAACGGCATCACCACGCGCAGCCGGGTTTCCCGCGAGACGAGCACCTACCAGCGCGACACCGAGCCGCTCAGCCTGGACACCATGTCCGTCACGTACGCGGACCTGCTGCGCGGTGGGCAGTTGCTGCGCCGGACGCGGACCGCGGGCTTCGGCCACGAGGTGGATGCGCTGTCACGGCTCCACGTCGACGTGGAGCGCCACACGGCCGGCTCGGTGTCCTTCCGGGGCGGACTCCTCCAGCGTCAGGTGCTGGAGAACGGCACGCACCGGCGGACGCACGTCGTGGACGCCGCCGAGCGCGTGGTGGCCTACGAGGACGAGGTGGGCACGCCCTACACCTACGGGTATGACGCCCTGGGCCGCCTGCGCACGGTGCTGCTGCCCGACGGGAAGCAACACCGGGCCACCTATGACGGACATGGCCGCGTCTCCCACATCTGGCGCGAGGATATCGCCACCGTCGAGTACACCTACGCTCCCGGAACGGGGTTGCTGGAGCGCAAGCGATTCCTCTCCCCGGCGGGCCAGCCGATGCGCGAGGAGGCCTACGCCTACGATGGCATCGGCCGCAAGAAGGTGGAGACGCACACCGATCCGGCCACGGGAACATCGCTGGCCTATCGCTTCCATTACGACGGGGCGACTCCGGCCCAGCCCTCGCTCCGCACGGACGTGGGAATGCTGACGGCGGTGGAGGGCGAAGGCTTCGTCAAGACGTTCTCGTACTACCCCGATGGCAAGGAGTGGTACCGCACCGTCCAGCTCAATGGCTGGCGCACGGTGGAGACGGCGTGGACCTACGCCGACAATGGTGACGTCGCCCAGGCCAGTACCACGGTGAGGGACGCGGCCGGCCTCATCCTGTCCGCCTCCACCCTGGAGCACGGCTGGGACACCTACGGCCGCCTGCACACCCTCCACCTCAATGGCCAGTCGCTCGCGACGTTCACCTACAACGCCCAGGGTCAGCCCTGGCGGGCCACCTTCACCACGGGCGAGACGGCGACCCTGGCCTACGACGGCCTCAGCCGCAAGCGCACCGGCCTCTTCCTGGACTCCAATCGCTGGACGGCCTCGACCGGCCTCAAACTCAACGACCGCGGCTTCCTCGACACCGAGGACATCATCGTCAACGGCAGGCCGCTCCAACGCGCCTACCAGTACTCGCCCCAGGGCTTCCTGACTCAGTCGACGGACGCGGATGCGGTCTATCTTTATGGCGTCGACACCTTCGGTCTGCCCAGGTCCATCACCGACAACACGGGGACCCGCACGCTCAGCCGACAAGGCTCCACCCTTACCGCAGGCGACGTCACCTATACCTTCGACGCGCTCGGCCGGACCGTCACCCGCGGCAATCTCACCTTCACCTATGGCCCCCATGGCCACCTCGCGCTCGCGCGCAAGGGAGTCCTCGAGTGGAGCTTCCTTCATGACGAGGCCGGCCAACGGCTGGTGAAGCTCGCCGGCAACACCCCGGTGGCGGCCTACCTTGATGGGGGCATGTACCTCGACGAGACAGGGCTCACCCAGCCATTCAAGTTCGCCGGCCACGTGGTGGGCCTGGTGAAGAACGGCTCCTTCGAGATGCTGGCGGCGGACACCCGGGGCTCCGTCATCGCGGACGTGGACGGAACCCCGCGCCGGCCTCCCCCTTCGGCGCTCGTGACATCCATCCCTCGCACGCCGCGGCCATCGACTACGTGGAAAAGGGATTCGACGCGGACCTGGGCCTCATCCGCATGGGGGTGCGCGACTACGATCCCGGGCTCAACCGCTTCATGACGCCGGATCCGCTCTTCCTCGAACAGCCGAAGCTGTGCGTCGACCGGCCGGTGGAGTGCAACCTGTACGGCTACGCGGTGGGCAACCCCGTCACCTTCGTCGATCCGAAGGGCACCGTCGCCGAGACGGTGTGGGACGTGGCCAGCCTGGGCATGGGCATCTACAGCATCCGCTCGTGGAAGGAGAACAACACCTCGACCTTTGGCAAGGTGATGGACGTCATCGGCGTCGTGGCGGACGCCGCCGCAGTGGTAGTGCCCTTCGTTCCGGGCGGCGCCGGAGCGGCCATCAAGGGCGCACGCGCGGTCGACAATGCCATAGACGCCGTCCAGGGGGTGGACAAGGCGAACGATGCCGTCCGCGCGGCCGAGAGGGCGAGCGAGGCCGCCAATGTGGTCAACAAGGCGGATGGAGCCACGGATGCGGCCCAGGCCACCAGCAGGGGGTGTGTGGGAGGCTCGTGCGGCCTGCCCGAGGGCTGTTTCGTGGCGGGAACACCCGTCCTGACGAGCGAGGGTCTACGCGCCATTGAGGAGATCCAGGCCGGAGCCTGGGTCTGGGCCCGCTCGGACAAGACGCAGCAGAGCGGCTGGCGGCGCGTGGTGCGGACGACCGTGAAGCCCGAGCAGCCCATCCTCACGGTGCGATTGGCCAACGAGGACGGGCACGACGAGGAGATTGGCGCGAGCGGCAACCATCCCTTCTGGGTGGAGGGACAAGGCTGGCGGCAGGCCAAGGATCTCCGAGTGGGAGATCGGGTTCCATCGGCTGATGGCGGGTGGCTACGCGTCACGCACAGCGTCTGGGCGGGGGTGCGGCAGCCGGTGTACAACTTCGAGGTCGAGGAGTTGCACACCTACTTCGTCGGAGGAGTGGGCGCATGGGTCCACAACAACACCACCACCTGCCTCGGCAATGGCAAGGGGTATATTCCCGACACGGATTTGCCACAGCAAAGTATCGGTCAGGTGGACATTCCGACGCCAGATCCTCGGGCACAGGGTGCACATACGACGCTCGGAGGACGTACTGGTAGCGATGGCGTCCGATACCGACAATCGGCAACATTCTCCGACACCCCGTCCTGGCCCAAGGCTGGCGGCAAAGACGTGCCCAACAGCCGCGTGGACTGGCATGATCACGGAAGGCCTAATGATCATACCAACCCACACCAACATGTGTTCACCCATGATCGTGCACAGGGCAAGTGGGTGGACGGTCCTCAGCAGCCGTTCTTTCTCCCATAGCAACTGGTATGGGCGCGGTGTAAGACCAGGGCTGGTCTTCACCACGCCACACACAGCCCGGTTCACGGGCGGCTACTCATCAGCTCATCAAGAGGGTGTCATGGATGTCTGTGTCGATATCTTCCTGCCGCGACTCTGGCCGATGGCGGGACTTCGGCAAGAGCGGCGTGAGTTCATGTGGGAAGGCGTTGTCCACCCACAAGAGCCCGAGACCTACCGGTGGGGGCGACAGGTCGAACTACGAAAGTACGCGCAGCCTCCCACTCATCTCCTGACCCGGCTTCCCCAGGGGTTGTTCCAAAACGGCTGGTCCTATTTTGCCCTTGAGGGGAATGGGCTGGATTTGCTCTCACGCGAGGTCAATGGTCAGGAGGTGGAATGGGATGAACATCCACTCGAGGTCTTCTTTCTTGAGCAATTGTCAAAGAACGACAGATGGGCAGTGGTGTTCTCGCCTCATTGCGACCAGCTCGACTTTTCACAAGAAACGACCGCTGAAGGGTTCATGACCCTGCTCAAGGCCCAATTGAACTGGAAGCAGGAGCGTAAAGGCTTCATCGCCTGGAGAAGGAGTTCATCCGGGACATGAGTGGATGAGAGAGGGGGTGGAGCCATGGCGGCGAGTCCGCACCGGAAGGAGCCCGGGCAGAGGGGCCATCCACGAACCTGATGGCGGATACACCGAGCGTCCAAGCTCCCCCTCCTACTCCAGCAAGAACACTGATGCGCAGTGAGGATGCGCCCGGCCCCCACCCTTTCACTGACCAGTGCACGGACCCCCCCAAAAGCGAAGAGGCCGTGAGCCCCTGGGGACTCACGGCCTCTGTCGTGTGGGCGCACCAGGATTCGAACCTGGGACCCCTGCCGTGTGAAGGCAGTGCTCTACCGCTGAGCTATGCGCCCGACTGCATGTCCGGCTTCGTGGGTGTGGGCGCACCAGGATTCGAACCTGGGACCCCTGCCGTGTGAAGGCAGTGCTCTACCGCTGAGCTATGCGCCCCCGACGAAGCGACGGGGGGCTAGATGCCACCCCCTACCCCCACCTGTCAACGCCTATTCTCCCGCCAGTCCACTCAGCTTCTCGTCCAGCTCGCGCAGCCGGCGCTTGAGCCCCGCGAGCGCCTTGCCCACGGCCTTGAAGTCGCTCCGGGTCGCGAAGTTCAACGTGTGCATCAGCTCTTCCTGGCCCCGGTCCAGCGCCTGCTTGCCCCGCTGCATGGAGCCGAGCGCCGCGGCGAACGTGCGCGCCCGCTGCTCGTCCGCCAGCAGCGTCTCCATCGCCTTGTGCGACGCCCCCAGGGCCTGCTTCGTCAATCTCTGGCGGATCCCCATGGCTCTTCCTCCCGACGCGCCAGGGCGCGTCTACGGCTCGTCCAGGTACTCGGTCTTCAACCCGCTGAGCACCCGATCGGCGATTCCCTTGAACCGCAGGCGCTCGATGAGCTGCTGCAGGTCCCCCTTCACCGAGATGCGCCGCCGCAGCACCGCCTCCACCGGATCCAGGCTGCCCTGCAACAGCTGCTTCCACACGGTGTAGGGCGCGCGCGCGGTAGGCGGGCTCCAGCTCGTCCAGATCGTCCGGATCGTCGAGCACGCGCAGGCTCTCGATGAGCGTGCCGCGCGGCACCACGTGCACCACGAAGGCTCGTGCCAGCCGGCCCGGCTCCGCGTCGACGATGACCCCGATGTCGCCCTGCCACCCCCGGGCAGCGAGCGAGCGCTCGGGATCCGCGTTCAACAAACGCACCGCTTCCTCACACCACTCCTTCGATGGGAACGAAGCCATGCGCGACCGCTACCCTCTCCGGAAGATGCTCTTGATACTGGACAACAGCCCACTGCCCTCTTGAGGCGAGGACGGCGTCGCCGCGGCCTTCTCGGCCTTCTCGGCCTTCTCCTGTGCCACGCGCGCCAACTCCTTCTTGAGCAGCTCGGGCGTGTCCCGCGTCGCCAACTCGATGCGCCGCGGACCGCTCGGATCGTCCACCACCACCTGCAACAGGCACTCCTCGTTGAGCCGGAAGTCGATCTTCCGCCCCGCCGCTTCCGCGGGAACCTTCAGGGTGCCCAGGTACTCGTTGTCCACCACCAGATCACTGTCTCCCTGGAAGATGTCCATCTCGATGAAGGGCGCCCCCGGCTCCCGCGGCGCCGGCAGCCGGAAGCTCTTCACCAGCGGAATGATGGTGTTCTTGTCGATGACCCGCCGCACGCGCCCGTTGGGCAGCGCGTAGCCGATGGGCATGGACACCGCGTCCAGCAACGTCACCGAGTCGAGGCTGCCCAGCGACTCGGCCAGCAGCGCCGCGCCCAGCGCCACGCACTCGTCCGGGTGTACGCCCTTGCGCGGCGGCTTGCCGAAGTGCTCGTGGATCCGCTGTTGCACCAGCGGCATCCGGCTCTGTCCGCCCACCAGGATGACCTCGTCGATCTGCGCGCGATCAATGCCCTTCTCCTTCAGCACCCGGTCGCACAGCTCGAAGGTGCGATCCACCAGATCCATGGTGAGCGCGTTGAGCGTCTCGCGTGTGAGCGGGATGCGCACGTCCACCGGCTTGCCCTTGCGCTCCTCGAGGAAGGGCAGGTCGATGACCACGTTGGGGATGAGCGTCAGATCGATCTTCGCCGCCTCGGCCGCGTTCTTGATGCGCTGCATGGCGATGGGGCTCGTGGAGAGATCGATCTTGCTCTCCTCCCACGCCTTCTCCAGCACGTAGTCCACCACCCGGTTGTCGAAGTCGACG
The DNA here is from genome assembly GCA_049060065.1 of Cystobacter fuscus. Classification (GTDB taxonomy): domain Bacteria; phylum Myxococcota; class Myxococcia; order Myxococcales; family Myxococcaceae; genus Cystobacter; species Cystobacter fuscus_B. The sequence continues at coordinate 3,265,458 of JBMEQP010000002.1, read as the reverse complement.
CCGCCCAGGAAGGTGTCTCCGCCGGTGGCCAGCACCTCGAAGACGTTGCCCGTGAGGTGCAGCACCGACACGTCGAAGGTGCCTCCGCCCAGGTCATAGACGAGGATCTTCTGATCCAACCCCCGGTTGAAGCCGTAGGCGAGCGCCGCCGCGGTGGGCTCGTTGACGATGCGCTTGACGTTGAGTCCCGCCAGCCGCCCCGCCTCCTTCACCGCCTGGCGCTGGCTGTCCGTGTAGTACGCCGGCACGGAGATGACCGCCTCGTCGATGGGGCCCCCGAGGAACTGCTCGGCCATCGTCTTGAGCTGCTTGAGGATGAAGCTGGAGACCTCGGGCAGCGTGTACACCTTTCCGCCCAGCGACACCGCCGCGTCCCCATCGGGCCCCGGGACGATGTCGTACTTGAAGTAGCTCTTGAGCTCCTCCACCACCTTGGACTCGTACTTGCGGCCGATGAGGCGCTTGGTCCCGTAGAGCGTGTTCTTCGGGTTGGTGACCATCTGATCCTTGGCCACCCCACCCACCAGCATCTCGCCCTTGGCCGACAGCGCCACCACGGAGGGCAGCACCAGGTTGCCACGATCCGTGGGGACGATCTTCGGGACACGGTTCTTCACGGACGCGACCAGGGTGTTGGTCGTGCCCAGATCTATCCCGATGATGCGAGGTCTGTCCGCCATGGTGGAGCTTTCCTCTGTATCACGACAGGCGCGCTCATGCTTACTTCTCGGCCGCTCGCTCCCGCTGGACGACAGAGGGCCACCCACCCCGGCCGGTCACATCCCGGCGATACGTCCGGGCGACTCAGGGGGTCGGCCGCGCCAGGAGCCGCTCGGCCTCGGCCCGGATGTCCCCGGAGGATCCCGCGCCCTCGCCGCCTCGAGCAGCACCGGCGCCAGCCGCGGCAACCGCGTGCCCACCGAACGCAGCGCCGCGCGGCGCTCGGCGACGGCGCTCTCCAGGCGCTCACGCACCGCGTCGTCTCCGCAGGTGCGTGCCCCGGGTGACTGCTGGCGCAACAGCAACTCCGCGTCCGCCAGCCGCGCCTCGCTCAGCTTGAGCGCCTCCGACGCCGTCACCGCGAAGCCCTCCAGATCCTCGGGGAACTCGGTGTTCGCCGCGCGCGCCCGGCCCAGCGTCTCCGACGCGAGCCGCGCGGAGCGGGCCGCCGCGCACAACTGCCGCGCCGCCGCCAGCGGCACTCCGCCCTCGGCCGACAGCGTCTCCTCGCGCGCCACGCGCAGCGCCCACAGCGAGGCTGCCGCGCCGCCACCGCCGCCGAGAACGCCTGGAGCCTCTCCTCTCGCAGGCGGATCCACCTGCGCAACACCACCGGATCCGGATCCTCCGGGAGGAAGGCCCGCTGGTACTCCGCCGCCGCCTCGCCCACCCGCCCCGACAGGTCCAACAACACCGCCGTGCGCAGGTACAGCTCCGGGCTGCCCGCCTTCTCGCGCAGCGCCTCCAGCCGCACCGCCACCTCGTACTCCGCCACCCGCCGCGGCAGGGCGCGCAGCACCGTCTCCAGGCTCTCCAACGCCTGCCACCGGATGAGGGGGTTGCGCCCCGAGCGCAGCGCCTCCAGCAGCGGATCCAACGCCTTCACCGACACGTGCTGTCCCAGCTCCTGCGCCGCCTGCCAGCGATCCATCGGATCCGGGGCCACCAGCGCCCGGCCCAGGTCCTCGAGGGAGCGCAGGTAGTGCTCCACCTGGGCCGAGCGGACCAGGGCGTCGGGTTGGAGCAGGACCGCGCGCTCGGCCCGGCCCGCCCCAGGCGCGCCGGGAAGTCCTCGAGCTTCGGGCCCAGCGGATGCGCCGCCACGCGCGCCTGAGCCTCCTCCAACAGCCCCGAAAACAGCAGCCCCTCCACCTCCAGGCCCAGCAACTTCACCTTGGCCTGCTCCCGGTAACGCCCCGCCGGGAAGTCACGCAGGTAGGCGAACAGCTCCGTCGCCCCCGCCGCCCGGGCGAAGCTCTCGTCGTCCAGGCGCGACTCCACCTCCAGCCGCCGGGGATCCTCCGGCGCCTCCTGGAGGTACTCCCGCATGCGCGCCGGATCCTCGTCGAGGACGCCTCCTCGAGTTCCGCCGCCTTCAACAGCCGCCGCGCCTCCTCGCGCTGGGCCCCGTCCGGATGATCCCTCAGGAACTGGCGCAGCGCCGCCGCCGTGCCCTCGTCCTTGGCCACGTTGAAGCGCAGTCCCTCCAGCAGCGCCCGCGCCGCCCGCACGTGCGAGTCTTCCGGGTGCGCCTCGATGAAGCGCTTGTAGGCCACCACCGAGTGCAGCCGCTTCGCTTCCTCGAACTCCAGCTCCGCGATGCGCACCTGCACCGCTTCCGCCTCGTCCCCCTCGGGGTATTGCCGAAGGAACTCGCGGTACGCCTCCACCGTGTCCGCGCCACGCGCCCGCTCGTAGGCCCGGGGCAGTCCACAACCGGTCAGCAACCACAGCAGGCACAGGGCTCGGAACGCACGCATCCCCCCAGCATTACCACCCCGCCCCCGCCCGAAAAACACACCGGCCCCTGTCCGCTCGACTGGGTGGTTTTTTTGACCACACCCCGCCTCCACCCGAGCATCGCCCCGAGGCCTGATGCAGGGAGGTGGCGACATGAAGCTGGGTGTACTGCTCGCGGGACTGCTGGTGTGCACGGGGTGCGCCACGGGCAGCCCTCCCGGAGGAAGGCTCTTCGCCTCGAACTACCGCTACAGCCCGCTGACGCCCCCCGCGGCCCCCGGCCCATTCCGGACGACGGGGTCGACGCCGCGCCCGCCCCCACCGCGTCCGGCGACTCCAGCACCGACGGGGCCGCCTCCGCGCCCGAGCCGCGACGCTCCCCCGGACCCGATGCGCGCGAGAAGGTGCTCGCCGCCGCCCGGGGACTGCTGGGCCGCACGAAGATCCAACTGTCCGGGCGCTCCTGGCCGGCGGACTGCACCGGCTTCGTCGAGGCCGTGCACTCGAGGGCCGGGGTGTCGCTGCGCGGCGCCGCCGCGAAGGGCGACAACGGGGTCACCGCCTTCTACCGCTACGCGCGCGCCAAGGGCCGGGTGTACACCCAGGGCACGCCCCGGCCGGGAGATCTGGTGTTCTTCCGGGAGACCTATGATCGCAACCGGGATGGCCGGCGCAACGACGGGCTCACCCACGTGGCCCTGGTGGACAAGGTCGAGCCCAATGGCACCGTCGTCGTCATCCACCGGGTGAAGCGGGGCGTGGTGCGCTACCGGATGAACCTCGCCCGGCCCGACCTCAAGAAGGATCCCCGCACCGGAGCGGTGCTCAATGACTCGCTGCGCGCGCCGGGCGCCGGCAAGGCGCCGGTGCTCACCGGCCAGCTCTTCGCCGCGTATGGCTCCGTGCTGCCCGAGCCCCGCCCGGAGGCGGTGGCCCGGCGCTGAAAACCGGCCCCGCGAGGGCGAGGCCCCCGGGAGGCGCGGGACTCAGGACGAGACGCGCGCCGTGCGATCCCAGGCGGCGCGCTGCGAGTTGCGCAGGAAGCGCCAGAAGCCCACCGCGATCGCCAGGTTCATCGTCACGAAGTAGTAGGCCACCGAGGCCACCCGGCGCGCCGTGCCCTTGAGCGCCCCCGTCTTCCCCAGCAGCGCCAGCGCGTAGAACAGCACCTGCCCCATCAACGTGAACCGGTAGAAAATACTGTTCACCAGGAGGAGGTTCGCCAGGAATGCCAGGAGCATGAGCGCGGGAGCGCACCAGCGCAGCAGCTTGTGCGACCAGAAGGCGAACGCCGGGAAGCCGGCCAACGGAGAGAGCAGCCGAGGCACCATGCGCAGGCTCTGGAAGTTGCCCGCCGCGATGCGCGCCCGGCGGCCGAACTCCTTGTCGTAGTCCTCCGTCGTCTCCTCGTGCGCCACCGCCTCGGGCTCGTAGACGACCTTGTAGCCCTGCTCCAGGATGCGCAGCGGAATCACGAAGTCGTCCACGATCGTCGACGCCGGCAGCGGCTGGAACAGCGAGCGGCGGATGGCGTACAGCCCGCCGTTGGCCCCCATCACCGCCCCACGCTTGCCCTCGTAGAACTTGATGAGCGACTCGTACGTCCAGTACGTGCTCTCCTCGTACTCGGCCTTCGTCGGGTTGTAGAGCCGCAACTGCCCGCACACCGCCCCCACCTCGGGGTCCTCGAAGTGCCGCACCAGGCGCTGAATCGCCTCTGGCTCGATCATCGTGTTCGCGTCCGAGAGCACCACGATGTCGCCCCCGGCCATGGGGATGCACCGGTTCAACACCGACGTCTTGCCACCCCGGGCCGCGGCCGACAGCCGCACCCGCTCGTCGGTGCACGCCATCACCAGCTCGTCCGTCCCGTCCGACGAGCCATCCGAGCCGATCAGCACCTCGAAGCGCTCGGCCGGGTAGTTCAGCGCCGGGCTGTTGCCCAGCTTCTGCTGGATGCAGCTCGCCTCGTTGTAGGCCGCCACCACCAGGCTCACCCGGGGAGCCAAGCCCACCGGCTCCGCGCGGCGCTGGTTCGCCCCCGAGCGCATGTAGCGCAGGTTGTGCGCCACCTGCGCCACGCCATCCATCGCGAACAACACCAGCGGGTAGAAAAAGTAGGTGTGAACCAGCAGCACCGCGGCACGCCAGAAGACCAGCTCCGCCATCACCCGTGCCTCCGACCTGGGAATCGCGTCCATGCGCGTCCCGCTCGGAGACTCCAGGCTAGCAAGGCACGTACCGCCGTCCGCTCCAGGCACCTGCCCTGGGGCCCGAGCGAGAAAACCCCTGGCGCACGGCCCGAAGACGGAACTTTTTCACCCTCCTCGCGCGAGGAAGGCGTCCCTCAGGGTGAGGCGGACGTCGAGTTCGAGGGCTCCCCGGGCGCCATGCCCTCCGCGGGCGCCGTGCCCTCCGCGGGTGGGGAGACCGGGGGAGCGGTGGGCGCCGCTTCATTCGTGGGCGCGGGCGTGGGTGCTGGCTCGGGGGCCGGCGGGGGCTTCACGGCGGGGGGAGGCTCGGACTCCTGGCGCTCCAGGTCCTGGATGTAGGCGTGGAGTTGCTGGGCCAGCTCGTGCTTGGGGTTGAGGGTGATGACGGTGTCCAGCAGGGTCTGCGCGGCGGCCGGCTCGTTGCGCAGCAGGGCGATGCGCGCCCCGAGCACGTAGGCGCGCAGGTCGGTTCTGTTGTGGGCCCGGATGCGCTCCATCCCGGCGGCGGCCTCCTGGGTCTCGGCGGGCGAGGCCGAGGCGGAATGGAGGACGTACTCGGCCATGACCAGCGAGTTCCACTCGAACTGTTCCGCCTGGGCCAGCTTCACGGCCAGCGCGGACGTGTTGCCCACCCCCAGCGTGGCGGTCAACAGGGCCCGGGCCCTGGGCGTGCCAGGGCAGCCTCGCGCGGCTCCTTCGCGGACTCCACCGTCAGGTTCTTGAGGACCTGAACGGCTTCCTCCGCCAGCGCCTTGCTCCGCTCCTCCAGGGAGAAGCGCTGCTGCTGGAGCGCGGTCAGCTCCTCCTTGCGGGCGTTGGCGCGGCTCTGCCAGTCGATGGGGGTCTGGGTCGAGACGAGCCGATGGATGAGCTCGTTCAGCCGCTTCTCCTTGGCCTGGAGCGTGGTGAGGCGGACCTGGGTGTCATCCAGGTGCAGGGCGAGCGCGATGCCCACCTCCGCCAGCAGTTCGGTGCTCTGGGGATGCACGGCCGACAGGGACTTCAACTCGGCGAGGGCTTCTTCCTTCGAGGCCACGTCATCCCGGCGAAACTTCGCCACCGCCTCGTCCCTGGCGGCCTGCACCGTGTGCGGCAGGACGTCGGACCTGGAAAGCCAGGCCCGCGAGGTGAGGGCCGCCGTCAGGGCGAGCACGAGGACGCCCGCCGCGATGAGCAGGCCCCGGCCCTTGCCACCCTTCGCCGGGCGCTTGCCCCGGCCCTGGTCGCGGGCGGAGAGGTTGGGCGCATCCATCAACTCGGGCGGCAGCTCGAGCGGCTTGTTCAAGGCGGGCGCGGGCCCCACGGCAGGTGGTGCCTCCGCGGCGGGAGCCTCCTCCCCCATCAACTCCGAGAGGGCCGATCCAACTGGACGAGGATCTCGTCGGGCAGCTCGATGGGCGTCGTCGCCGCGACCCCGATCCGAGGCTCGTGACCGTAGGGCGTGGGAGCGGCGGATGCCGCGGGAGGGGCACGGGTGCTGGCGCGGGCGCGGGCTCCGGCCAGGAGCGCTCGGACGCTCCGGCCCGAGGCGTCATGCCGGGCGGCTGGGAGAGCGGTGGCCCGGAGGGAGCCTCATCGAACGGCGAGAACGCGGCGGGGTCCGACGCCTCCAGGGCGGCGAAGGGCTCCTCTTCCCGCGTGGGAGGGGCGGCCTGGGGCGACACCGGCAGCGACACGGTGACGGGACGGGCCGACGTGGGCCGGGGGGCCGCGGCGCCGGGGGGCTTGCCCGTGGGCTTCGGGGCGGCGACGTCGGTGGGGGGAGGAACCGCACCAAACACCTGCGTCGTGTGGGGCGCGGGGGCGGCTTGCGCGGAAGGCGGCCCCGCCGGAACGGGAGGCCGGGTGGCGGCCGGGGCAGGCCTCGTGGCCGGGGCAGCGGGCACGGCCGCGGGCCTCACGGCGGGTGGCACCTGGGGGACGGCGCCAAACGCCTGCGTCTTCTGGATCGGGGGCGCCGCCGGGGCACCGGGTGGGGCCCGGGGCGTCACGGGCGCCACCTGCGGCACCTGGGGAACGGAGGGAACGGCGCCAAACGCCTGCGTGGCCGTGGGGGCCTGCGCGTCCGAGCCCCCGGCCTGGGTGCCGTAGAGCAAGGTGGAGTTCAGGGGATTGGGCGCGCGCGCGGGACTCCCGGTGCCTTCGGAGCCGGGGCGGGAGCCGGAGCGGACGCGCCCGCGATGAGACATGGCCGCAGCGAGTGCACTGCACCGGAACACCCCCGGGCGGCAACAACCGGGGGTCGAGCGCGTACTTCATCGAGCACTGAGGGCAGGCGATCTCCACGCTCCGTGCTTTATCACACGCCTCGGGGCCCTGGCGCCTACCGCAACTCCGTCGCCGCCCGGAGCGTCGCCAGCACGGCCGATCCCACGCCGGGGACGGAAGCCACCTCGTCCCACGAGGCGAACGGCCCCCGCCTCGCCCGCGTCCGCACCAGCTCACGAGCCAGGGATGCTCCCACGCCGGGCACCCGGGCGAGGTCCTCCTCGGAGATCCGGTTCAAATCCAGCCGCTGGCCCAGCAGCAGGCGCTGGGGGGCGGAGGGCGGCTCGCCCGTGCCGCACCGGGCGATTCCCTCCACCATCCGCACCTCGCCCGGCGCACAGTCCAGCGTGGGCTCGGAGGAGGGCCCGCGCACGCGCGCCACCACGCCCAGGCCCCACAGCCCGAGCGCGGCCACCGCGAGCGCGCCGGTGCGGTTCATCCTCAGCCCACCGTGGCGGGCTTGTCCAGACCGAACGCGGTGTGCAGCGCGCGCACGGCCAGCTCGGTGTACTTCGACTGGACCGGGCAGGAGACCTTGATCTCCGACGTGGAGATGACCTGGATGTTGATGCCCTCCTGCGAGAGCACCTGGAACATCTTCGCCGCCACGCCCGAGTGGTTGCGCATGCCCACGCCCACGATGGAGATCTTGGCCACGTCGCTGTCCGTCTCCACGCCGCCGGCCTTGATCTCCCGGGCCACCTGCTCCACGGCCTCGCGGGCCTTGGTCAGGTCCGTCTTGCCCACGGTGAAGGACACGTCCGTCTTCCCGTCGCGCGAGGCCGTCTGGACGATCAGGTCCACCACGATGTTCTTCTCGTCCAGAGTGCCGAGATCTTCGCCGCCACACCCGGCATGTCCGGCACGCCACTGATGGCGAGCTTCGCCTCGTTCTTCTCGTAGGCGATGCCGCTGACAACCACGTTCTCCATCGACTTGTCCTCCTCACACACCAGCGTGCCGGATCGTCCGAGAAGGACGACTTCACCCAGAGCGGCACCTTGTACTTCATCGCGAATTCGACCGAGCGGATCTGCAACACCTTGGCACCCAGGCTCGCCAGCTCCAGCATCTCCTCGTAGGAGATGCGATCGAGCTTGCGCGCCGCGGAGCACGTTGGGATCCGTCGTGTAGACACCATCCACGTCCGTGTAGATCTCACACGCGTCCGCCTTGAGCGCCGCGGCCAGCGCGACCGCCGTGGTGTCCGAGCCGCCGCGCCCCAGCGTGGTGACGTTGCCCTGCTCGTCCTGGCCCTGGAAGCCGGCCACCACGACGATGTGCTTCTGCTTGAGCGCCTCGACGATGCGCTCCGCCTCGATGCGTTTGATGCGAGCCTTGGCGAAGGTGCTGTCGGTGACGATCTGTACCTGGTGGCCCAGGAAGCTGGTCGCCTTGGCGCCCTGCGCCTGGATGGCCAGCGCCACGAGCCCGATGGAGACCTGCTCACCGGTGGCGACGACCACGTCCTGCTCGCGCTCGTTGGGCCGGTCGGTGATCTGGGAGACGAGCTTGAGCAACCGGTTCGTCTCTCCCGACATGGCCGATACCACCACCACCACGTCGTGCCCGGCCGCCTGGGCAGCGATGCAGCGGCGGGCCACGTTCTTCATTCGCTCTGTGTCGCCGACGGACGTGCCGCCGTACTTCTGGACGATCAAGGCCACCTGGGCTGCTTCCTCCTCACCTTAAGACCTGGGAGCGGCCACCGTAGTGAGGCCGCCCGGGGCTGTCAAAGGTCCCGGAGGGGACGGGCTGCACACGCGCCCGGGTTGAGATAGAGGGAACGCCCCTCGCGCGGCCCCGCCGCCCGACAGTCCTTGGAGCTGCTCACATGTACCGTCCCCGACTTCTGATCGATGGAGACACCCTCCGCCTGGAGGAAATCCTCCAGGTCGCCCTGCTACGAGGCGACCGTGGAACTCTCCCCCGAGGCGGAAACGTGCGTGCGGGCCTCGCGTGATCTCGTGGAACGCGTGGCCGCCGGAGACGCGCCCGCCTACGGCATCAACACCGGTTTTGGCACCCTCGCCGAGGTGCGCATCGACAAGAAGGACTTGTCGGAGCTGCAGCGCAACCTCATCCTCTCGCACGCCGCCGGCGTGGGCACCCCCATGTCCCTGCTCGAAGCGCGCGCCCTGCTGCTCCTGCGTTGCAACGTGCTCGCCAAGGGCTTCTCCGGCATCCGCCTGGAGACGCTGAAGCTCGCCCTGGACATGCTCAACAAGGACGTGGTGCCGGTGGTGCCCGAGCGCGGCAGCGTGGGCGCCTCGGGAGACTGGCGCCGCTGGCGCACCGGCGCTCGTCTTCATCGGCGAGGGCGAGGCGCTTCTACCAGGGCCAGCGCATGCCCGCTCGTCAAGCGCTGGAGCGCGCCGGCCTCAAGCCCGTGGTGCTCGAGGCCAAGGAGGGCGGCACTCGTCAATGGCACCCAGGCCATGTGCGCCGTGGGCACGCTCTTGCAACTGCGCGCCGAGTCGCTCGCCCTGGTGGCCGACATCGCCGGCTCCATGACGCTCGAGGGCCTGCTCGGCAGCCACAAGCCCTTCCTGCCGGAGATCCAGGACGTGCGCCCCCACGAGGGCCAGAAGGCCGTCGCCGCCCACCTGTTGCGGCTGCTCGCGGGCAGCGATCTGGTGGAGACGCACGTGAACTGTAGCAAGGTGCAGGACCCCTACTCGCTGCGCTGCATGCCCCAGGTGCACGGCGCGGCGCGCGAGGGGCTCGCCTTCGGCCGGCGCATCCTCGAGGTCGAGGTCAATAGCGCCACCGACAACCCGCTCGTCTTCGTCGACACGGGCCGCATCATCTCGGGCGGCAACTTCCACGGCCAGCCCATCTCGCTCGCCATGGACGTGACGGCCATGGCGCTCACCCAGCTGTCCTCCATCAGCGAGCGGCGCGTGGAGCAGCTCGTCAACCCGGCCCTGTCCAACCTGCCCCCCTTCCTGGCCAAGAACCCGGGCCTCAACTCGGGCTTCATGATCGCCCAGGTGACGAGCGCCGCGCTCGTCGCCGAGTCGCGCGTGCTCTGCCACCCCGCCTCGGTGGACTCCATCCCCTCCTCCGCCGGCCGCGAGGACCACGTGTCCATGGGCATGACCGCGGCGCTCAAGGGCCGTCAGGTGGCGGACTTCACCCGCACGTGCCTCGCCATCGAGCTGCTCGTGGCCAGCCAGGCGCTCGACTACCGGCTGCCGGTGAAGGCCGGCCGGGGCCCGCGCGCCGCGCATGAGCTGGTGCGCAGCCGCGTGCCCACCATGGAGAAGGATCGCGAGATCCACCGCGACATCGAGGCCGTCTGCGAGCTCATCGACTCGGGCCTGCTCCTGCAGACCGTGCGCCACGCCACCGCCTAGACCCCGCCCCAATGGCCCGGGAGGACCTCCGGGCCTTCTCCCGCATGACGCGCTCCCTCCGAGACCTGAGTCCTTCGCGCCCGGCGGTGCTCGTCCTCATCGCCGGGGCGGCCTACGTGGGCTGGAATACGTTCTGGTTCCTCACGGACGACGCGTTCATCACCTTCCGCTACATCAGCAATCACATGCGGGGCTGGGGCTATACGTGGAATCCGCCCCCATTCCGCCCCGTGGAGGGCTACTCCAACTTCCTCTGGATGGTGCTGTTGGAAGGCATCTGGCGGCTGACGGGCGTGGAGCCCCCCGACGCCGCCAACCCCGTGTCCCTGCTGCTGTCCTACGGCACGCTCGCGCTGGGCTTCCGTTGGGTGTGGCGCATGGCCCTGCCCCCCTCGCTCGAGCGCCATCGCTTCGCGCTCGCGGTGGCGGTCCTGGTGGGCGTGCTGTCCAACCGGACCTTCCTCGCGTGGATGAGCTCCGGACTGGAGACGTCCCTCTTCATCTTCTGCACCACGCTCTGGCTCGTGGCCACACTGGAGCTGGACCGGGGCGGAGGGCCTCGCGCGCTCGCGGTGTCGTGCACCGCCGCGGCCCTCACCGCGCTCACCCGGCCGGACGGGCAGTTGATGGTGCTGGCCAGCGGGCTGCTCGCCCTGGGCTTCTTCCTGAGGACGCCTCCCCGGGGCCGCTGGGTGCTGGCGGGACTGCCCCTGCTGCTCGATGTCGCGCACCTGCTCTGGCGCCACGCCACCTATGGCGAGTGGGTCCCCAACACGTACTTCGCCAAGCACGTGGCGGCCGGCCCGAGTGGTCTGCGCTATGCCCTGTCGTTCGTCCTGGAATACGCGCTGTGGGTGTGGCTGGTGGTGGGAATCGCCGCCACCGTGGCCGTCCTCCGGCGCCTGGGCGGGCGGCGCGTCGTGAGCGCGGTGAGCGCGCGGCCCGGCGCGGTCGCGGCCGTGGCGGTGCTCGCGGCGCACTTCGCCTACTACACCCTCATCATCGGAGGGGACCACTTCGAGTACCGCGTCTACGCGCACCTCGTGCTGCCCTTGTGGGTGTCCTTCGTGGGCTTCCTCGCGTGGCTGGAGTGGCCGGCGCGGAGAGCGGCGGCGGTGGGCGGCCTCTTCCTCCTGCTGAGCCTGCCCCTGCCCTGGGTCCACTACGCGCGCACGCACGAGCTGACGACCCGCGCGAGCACCCACATGCTCTTCCAGCCCGTGGCGGACGCGTTTCCCCCCGGCGTGCGCGCCTATGCCCAGCTCTTCGATGCGCAGCAGGCGTGGCTCATCCGCCACCTGGTGGGCCTGAGACATCAGGAGCACAAGGTCTTCTTCGAGGTGAAACAGCGCACCCTTCCCCCACGCGAGGTGGGCGAGGAGCAGAAGTTCGGAGATCCGATGACGCGGCTCGTGCTGGTGAGCCAGACGGTCGGCGTGGTCTCCTGGGTGCTGCCCGAGGTGGTCATCCTCGACTACCTCGGACTCAACGACCGGGTGGTGGCGCGCACCCCCTTGAGCGCCGCCAAACAGGAGAACCGGACCATGGCCCATGACCGCCGGCCACCTCCGGGCTACTTCGAGTGCTTCGAGCCCAACCTGCGCTACCAGGAAGGCCGGTTCACGGTGCTCCCCCGCCGCGAGCCCCTCACCGACGAGCGCATCCGCGAGTGCGAGGCCCGCTTCGATCCGACCCGCGCCGCCCCCGTCACTCCTTGAGTCCCGCCTCCTGGGCGATCTGCCGGGCGAGCACGGCGAAGTCCAGGTCCTGCTCGCCCCGGGCGCGGGCCGAGATCCACCGGTCGCGCACCAGCGAGGCCAACGGCAGCGGAACGGACAGCGCCTCTCCCGCCTCGAGCATCAGCCGCGTGTCCTTCGCCGCCAGCGTCACCGGAACACCCTGGGGGCTGTAGGCGCGATCGAGGATCAACCGGCCATAGTTCTTGTGCACGGGCGCCGAGAAGAAGCTCTCGGTGAGCACCTCGAACACCCGGGCCCTGTCCAGGCCACCCTTCTCCGTCAGGGCGAAGACCTCGCCCAGTTGCTCGATGGTGGAGAAGATGAGGAAGTTGCAGCACAGCTTGAGCAGGTGCGCCTGGGCGAGCGCCTCGCCCACCACGAAGAGGCGCTGTCCCAGTCCCTCCAGCACCGGGCGCGCGGTGGCCACCGCTCCGGCCTCCCCCGCCGCCATCAGGAACAACTTGCCCTGGGCCGCCGCGGGAGGCCGCCCCAGCACCGGGGCCGCCACGTAGCCCTGCCTCTTCTTCGCGTGCGCGTCCGCCAGCCGCTCGGAGAGCTTGGGGAAATGGTGCTGGTGCCCACGTGGACCGCCCCGGCGCCCAGCCCTCGCGCGAGCCCGTCCTCTCCCAGCACCACCTGCTCCACCGCCGAGTCGTCCGCGAGCGAGCTGATCACCACCTCGGCCCCCGCCGCCGCCTCGGCCGGTGAAGCAGCCCGGCGAGCCCCCGCCTCGACGAGGGGCGCCGCCTTGTCCGGCGAGCGGTTCCACACCGTGAGCGCATGGCCGGCCTTGAGCAGATGGCCCGCCATGGCACTGCCCATGGCTCCCAGTCCGATGAACCCGATCTTCATGAAGTCTCCCTCTTGGAAATGAGACGTGGTGCCCACCAGTCCACGCCAGAATCCGAGGAGACCGGGAGCTTTCCCGCGCGAAGGGGCGACTAGTGAACGCCCCTTCGCCGCCGGAAGCCGGAGGGCTCAGCGCCGGGGGCCGCGGCCGCCCGAGACCTGCCGCAACGACACATCATCCACGTACGTGCCCGAGCCCGTGGAGCGGCCCACGTCCCTCAACTCCACGCGCGAGTTGGGGCCGTCCGCCGGACCCGCAGCACCACGTACGTCCAGGCGGTGTCCGACAACTTCTGGCCGCTGGCCTCCAGGCGCGTGAGCACCTCTCCGTTCCACAGCACCTCCAGGCCATTGTCCCGCGCGTCCGTCCCCGGACGGGCGGAGAACGCCAACCGCAACTCGTACTCGGCCCCCGGGCGCGTGGCGACGTCCTGCTGGATCGTGGTGTTGTCCTGGCCATCCAGCTCCACGAGCTGGGAGCCCTGGGCGGCGCTGCCCGCCACGTTGTTCTGCAACTCGATGGTGCGTCCGGCCGCGCGCCTCCATCCCGGCAGCTCACCCAGGCTCTGGAAGCTGCCCCGCCGCAGCGAAGGCTGCTCGAAGTCCCCGTTGAACAACAGGTTGCCGTCGGAGAGGAGTCCGGCGGCGGAGGCCCCGGAGGAGGCCCGGGAGGACGCGGCGGGGAGCGGGGCTGGAGCGCCAGGCGCAGGTCGCGGATGGCATGCAACGCGTTGGCGTCCCCCGTCGCCGCTCCGATGCCCAGGCCCGTGAAGGACGTGTTCACCGGCCGCGCCAGTCGATCTGCAAGGCCCCATCCAGGTAGACGCGGATGCCGTCGCGCTCCACCTCGACGCGCAGCGTCGCCCAGCGATCATGGGTATAGACGGCGGGATTGCGCCGGGTGGCCAGCGCGCGCCCCGTGCCATCCGTGAGGAGCAACCCGCGCTCCTCTCCATACAGCGTCACGTGCACGCCATAGCCCGAGCCATCCGTCACGAAGGCGCGGCCACTGCCCGTGGGCAGCACGTCCCGGCGCGACAGTGGCCGCCGGCCAAACATCAGCACCAGCCCGTCCCCCGTGTCCCAGGGACCGCCGCCCTTGCGATTGTAGGTGTTGAAATCGAATTGCACCGCGAAGGGCGCCTGCACCGGCTGGTTGTTCAGGAAGATGGCACCCGCGGCGCCCGAGCGGTTCTCGGGCACGAGCACCATCCGCTCACCCTCGGCGCGCGGATAGCCCGGGTTGCGCGTGGCGAGCACGTTGAAGCGGGAGGACTCATTGAAGCGCAGCGGAGGGCTCTCGCTCAGGGCGTAGGCCCAGGGGGACTGTTGCCACTCCTGCCCCCGCTCCTGCTCCTGCCGGGGTCGCAACTCCTGCTCCTGCGCCCGGCCCTCCCCGGTGACCAGCGTGGCCACCAACGCGGCCGCCGTGCCCAGCAGACGCAGCCCCCCATGACTTCTCGTGCGATGCATTGCGTAATCCCTCGTGCCGACGCCGCCCGCGATTGGGCGGCCCATGTCGTGCGCGCTCCGACGCGACCTGCTTCGCCTTATTCAGGACACTCGCCGGCCCTTCGCCCCGTCACTCCCCCGTCGTAGCCTGAGCGGGACCCACCGACCCCGGGTGGGTTCATTGACCAAGGAAAATACCCCATGAAGTTCGAGTCTCCTCCCTGGTGATGGCGGGTTGTCTGTCCATGACCCTGGGCTGCCAGCCCGACATCTCCGAGGCACCCGCGACGATGGCGAGTGGAACCGAGGCCCTGAGCACGGGCGTCGGCACCTGGACGCCCACCGCCACCAAGGCCCTGCCCTACCCCTCCAACAGCGCCGTGCGGCTGCGCGCCACCGGCGAGGTGCTCGAGTCCTATCAGGGCTTCGTGCAGCGCTATAACCCATACACCGATACCGGCGGGTCACGACTCCCGCCTGCTCGCCGGGGTTCTGCCGCATCTACTCGATGGTGCAGTTGAGCTCGGGCTGGTCATCGCCGTCTGGGGCAACAACTACAGGTTCGCCGACTACTGGGAGCTCGCGACGTTCGACCCGGCCACCGATGAATGGCTCCAGCTCCCCAGGAACCCGGGGCTGACCCACGCGGACTTCTCCGCGACGGTGCTGGGCTCGGGCCGGGTGCTCCAGGCCGGAGGCTTCGACATCGTGCTCGGCGAGCAGATTCCCCAGACCCGCGCGGAGGAGTTCGATCTGACCACTCGGACCTGGACCACGGTGGCGAGCATGAACTCGCCGCGCTCCGGGCACCTCGCGACGGTGCTGTACTCGGGCAAGGTGCTGGTGGTGGGCGGCGAGCCGGAGGGCACGGCCACCGCCGAAATCTATGATCCCTCCAAGAAGACCTGGACCCGCACGCCCCCTCCGCCCTACCTCCATCGCCCCCGGCAGGCCATCCGCCTCAACTCGGGCGGGTGATGGTGCTGGTGGATGGCGACAGCCCCATCGGGGCCGAGACGCACCTGTACGATCCCTACAACTCGCGCTGGCTCGCGGGCCCGCCGCTGCCCTTCGCCGCCCCCACCTCCACCACGCTGCTCTACTCGGGCGAGGTGCTGGCCTTCAACGACGCCGGACAGGCGGCGGTGTATGACCCCACCCAGAACGCGTGGCTGCCCGCGGCCTCCGGGACTCCATCCCCTCCCTACACCTCCACCTTCGGGGTGCTGCTCCACACGGGACAGGTGTTGAGGGTGGGCGGCGCCTTCGACGCGCCCATCTCCGAGCGCTTCACCCGCTGAGCCTCCACGAGGTGCCCGACGCCCCCACCTCGTGCGCCGGGCACCCACTCCTCCCCCCTCGAACCTCGCCCGCCCCACTGCGAGGCCTCCCCTGGCCCCCGGGTCCGAGACGCCTTTCCTGCAACGGACACAATCCCTCGTCAGGGCGTGACTGAATGAACGAAGCACGCCTGCCCCCTGGCCGCTCCGTGCATGAGCACTAGATTTCTCTACCCCGAAGAGGAGAAATCCATGAAGCCGCTCCCGATCCGCCGCCCCGTTGCCCTGACGACGCAGAAGCGCGCCTGCACCCTGGGTGTGACGCGCATCACACTCGAGCAGCGGTTGGGACGCCCGAGCGTGCATGAGGACGAGGGCGATGGGCTGGGGCCCCGCTACCGGTGGGAGTCCACCTGTGAGTGCGGCCTGGAGCTGTTCATCGAGCTGCCCATCCACGCCGCCGGGGAAGAGGGCGAGGCGACGCTGTGGATGGACCACGTCGAGGTGGAGCACGCGCTCGCTCACCTGGGCCTCGCCCCGCGGCACGTGCGCTGGCGCGTGGACATGCAGCACCCCCTGCCCCTGGATGGCTGGGCGCTGGTGCGTCAGGACGAGCTCGGCAACCGCTCCGATCTGTGCATCCTCCCCCTCCAGGCCCATGCCGAGTGCCTGGGCAGGCTCTTGAGCACGCGCGCCACCCGGCGCTCCTTCCAGGTCGAGTCCCGGGGCACGCCGCCCCGCCAGGGCTGGGCCGTCATCCGCCAGGACGCCCAGGGCAACCAGTACGAGGTGGCCGTGCACCCCCAGCCGCGGCGCGCCTCGCGGCTCGTCGGCGCCTGATAGCGTCCAGCTTCAAAGTTCACAAATCCCGCCATGACGCTCTGCTAGACCGCCCGGTCTGACCTAGAGAGCGCAACATGCCCAAGCGCGCATCCAGCAAGAACATCTCCAGCAAGACCGCCGAGCGCGACGTCATCCCCCCTGGCACGGACGTGTCGGACGGCAGCCTGTTCTTCAACCGCGAGCTGTCCTGGCTCGCCTTCAACAACCGCGTGCTCCAGCTCGCCGAGGATCCCTCGGTTCCCCTGCTGGAGCGCGTGAAGTTCTGCGCCATCTACGCGCGCAACCTCGATGAATTCTTCATGATCCGCGTGGCGCGGCTGCACGAGCAGCTGAGCAACCGCGTCGCCCGGCTCGTGCCCGATGGCTCCACCCCGGGCGACACGCTCGCCAAGATGCACGAGCGCATCCTCGAACAGGGCAATCGCCACGCGGACTGCTTCGAGCGCCAACTGCGCCCCGCGCTGGCGGACAAGGGCATCCGCATCTACTCCATGAAGGAGCTGGACGCGGAGGGGCGCGCCCAGATGGAGCAGCGCTTCCGCGAGCAGATCTTCCCCGTGCTCACCCCGCTGGCCATTGGCCTGGGGCGGCACTTCCCCTACATCTCCAACCTGTCGTTGAGCCTGGCGGTGCTGCTGCGCGATCCGGTGACGGACACGGAGAACGTGGCGCGGGTGAAGGTGCCCAAGGAGCTGCTCTCGCGCTTCGTGCCGCTCAAGGAGGCACGTCCTTCGTGCCGCTCGAGGAGGTCATCGCCCACCACCTCGGCGCCCTGTTTCCGGGCATGGAGGTGTTGGACCAGGGGCTGTTCCGCGTCACCCGGGACGCGGACTACACCGTGTCCGAGGACGCCGAGGATCTGCTCGTGGCGGTGCAGACCGAGCTGCGTCAGCGCCGCTTCGGCGACGTCATCCGCCTGGAGGTGCAGGCGGGGATGAACCCCAAGCTGCTCGAGCCCCTCATGGAGGCGCTGTCGCTCGAGCCCCAGCATCTCTACGAGGAGCGGGGCCTGCTGGACTTGTCGGACCTGATGGCGATCGTCGCCACGCCCGGCTTCGCCGAGCTGGGGATCCGCCCTGGACGCCCGTCACCCAGCCCCGGTTGCAGTCGGAGGACGACGGCGAACTCACCCCGGTGATGACGGCCATGCGCCGCGGCGCCCTGCTCGTCCACCACCCGTACGAGTCCTTCACCACCTCGGTGGAGCGCTTCGTCACCGAGGCGGTGGAGGATCCGGACGTGCTCGCCATCAAGCAGACGGTGTACCGCACCTCGGACAAGTCGCCGCTGGTGCCCGCGCTCATCCGCGCCACCGAGCGCGGCAAGCAGGCGGTGTGCATGGTGGAGCTCAAGGCGCGCTTCGACGAGCGCACCAACATCCGCTGGGCGCTCGCGCTGGAAGAGGCCGGGGTGCACGTCGTCTACGGCATTCCCGGCCTCAAGACGCACGCCAAGGCCATCCTCATCGTGCGCCGTGAGGGCGAGAAGGTGCGCCACTACGTGCACGTGGGCACCGGCAACTACAACTCCAAGACGGCCCGGCTCTACACCGACCTGGGCCTGTTCACCACGGACCCGGACATCGGCGCCGACGTGGCCGACCTCTTCAACTTCCTCACCGGCTTCGCCCGCCCCAAGTCCTTCCGCAAGCTGCTCGTGGCCCCCGTCAACATGCGCGAGGGCCTGCTCGAGGAGGTCCGCCGCACCATCGCCCAGCACACGCCCGAGACGCCCTCGCGCATCGTGTTGAAGATGAACGCGCTGGTGGATCCGGTGATGATCCGCGCGCTCTACGACGCCTCGCGCGCCGGCGTGAAGGTGGAGCTCAACATCCGCGGCATCTGCTGCCTGCGCCCCCAGGTGCCCGGCGTCTCGGAGAACATCCGCGTCGTCTCCACGCTCGGCCGCTTCCTGGAGCACTCGCGCGTCTACCTCTTCGAGCGCGGCGGCGACACGCGCTGCTACATCGGCTCGGCGGACCTCATGCCGCGCAACCTCGACCACCGCGTCGAGGCTCACCCCGTGGAGGACCCCACCCTCGTCGCCCAGGTGCGCGACATCCTCGACCGCTGCCTCGCGGAGAACACCCATGCCTGGGTGCTCCAGGCCGACGGGGCACGGCTGCGCCGTCCCCGGAAGGCGAGAAGCGCTGGGCCCAGCACGAGCTGATGGAGCGCGCGGTACGCATGGCCCAGGCCTCCACCGGCCGGCCCCTCCCTGAGCGGCGCCCTTCTCCCCTCGTGACTCCCGGACAAAGCGCTCGGTTCCATATTGAACCGGCGCGTCCCGGGAGGTAGGAGCGCCTGTCATGGGCGCTCAGTGGAAGCACAAGGGCCGCACGGAGCACGCGGCCGCGAAGGGCCGGCTGTTCACCAAGCTGGTCAAGGAACTCATCATCGCCGCCAAGGCCGGTGGGCCGGAGGTGGGCACCAATCCCCGGCTGCGGCTGGCCGTCGAGCAGGCCAAGAAGGCTCGATGCCGCGCGACACGCTGGAGCGCGCCATCAAGAAGGGCGCGGGCCTGTTGGACGAGCCGGTGAACTACGAGCTCGTCACCTACGAGGGCTTCGCGCCCCACCGGTGCCGGTGATCGTCGAGTGCCTCACCGACAACAAGAACCGCACCGCCACCAACATCCGGGTGCTCTTCCGCAAGGGGCAGATCGCCACCACGGGCGCGGTGTCGTGGGACTTCAACCGGATGGGCGTCATCGAGCTCGCCTCCGGAAGGGGGCGCCGACGCCGAGGCCGCCGCCATCGAGGCGGGCGCGCAGGAGCTGGAGCCCGGAGACGAGGGCACGACGCGCTTTCTCACCGCGCCCACGGACCTGGACGCGGTGAGCCGCGCCCTCACGGGCCTGGGCTGGACGGTGAGCGCGCAGAACCTCGCCTGGATCGCCAAGAATCCGGTGCACCTGGAGGGCGAGCAGCGCGCCGAGGTCGAGTCGTTCCTGGAGGCCATGGACGAGGACGACGACGTGCAGAACATCTACGTCGGTCTCAAGTGAGCCGCGAGGAGCTGAACACCCGGCTCCGGGAGCTGCTGTCGAGCCGGGAGCCGGAGTCCCACGCGATTCCCCGGACGCCCGAGGGAGGCCTGTCGCTCTTCGAGCCGCCCTCGCCCGAGCATCGCTTCCTGCCCTCGCTACCCGCGCACCTCGAGCAGGCGCTGTCCACGGCCGCCCACTTCATGACGCTGGCCAATTCCCGGCCCGGCGAGGAGGGACTCGCGGCGGTGTTGGACGCGGCGAAGTGGGGCGCGCGGTTGGGCGACCCCGAGTGGGTGCGGTACGCGCTGCGGCTCTTCCTCGCCCACCACCCCGAGGGCCGCGCGCTCACCGTGCCCCCGCTGCCCGAGCGCGCCCCCCACCTCGTGCTGCCCTCGCGCCGGACGATGCCGCCGCGCAAGGGCTCCCCGGGCGTCCCGGGCGCGGAGGTGTGGCTGGACTACTTCCGCGAGGACTCCGGACTCAACGAGGCCGTGGAGACATGGAGGGTGCGGTACCCGGCCGCGGGCCATCCGGACCCCACGCAACCCTCCCGGCGCGTGCTCCCCGCCCGGCACGCGGAGGCGTTCTGGCACACGCACCAGCAACTGCTCGCCCGCTACGACACGGAGCGCTTGTCGTTCGGCATGCCCCGCCTGGCGCCCCTGCAGGACTTCACGGCGCCCCTCAACGAGGCCTATGACTCCCGCCTGCCCGGCTTCACGCCCCGCCCTCCCGGGCTGAGCCTCCAGGGCGTGCCCGGCTACGGCGTCGAGGACCATGCCACCCGGAGGGATCGGCTCTGCGCCGCGGCCTCCTCGGGACTGCTGTGGCACGGGGACACGCCCACCGACATCGAGAACGTGGAGCAGCTCGCCCACACGCTCGAGTCCACGCCCGCGTCCCTCGACGGCGAGGCCGGCGTGACCCGCTCGGTCCCCATGGCTCGTACCACCACCTGGGAGAGCTGCTCCTCGCCTGTCTGCGCTCGCCGAGGGACACGAGCCGCCTGCCCGGCGTGCTGGCCTCTCCGGCCACGGCGGCGAGGATCCGCTCTTCTACCGCTGGCACCGCCATGTGGACGACATCCTCGACGCATGGCGGAGCACGCATGAGGCTCCGCACGACTTGTCCGAGCAGACCCCGGTGCGGATGCGCGCGTGGATGACCGAGGGCCCGGCGCCCATGCACCAGAGCCCGGACCTGCTGCTGTGTCTGGACAAGGACGTGCCCGGGATGGGCTCGCCGGACTTCGACGGGCAGCGCTGGGGCGAGGAGCAGTTCGGAGGAGAGAACTGGGACGGGCGGCCCCCCTCCTTCCCGATGACCACGCACGTGCTGCGCACCCACGGCGCAGCGCCCGGTGCGGCTACCGGATGGCTCGGAGGTGCTCAAGCCACGGCTGGAGCACGAGCCCTTCTCCTACTTCCTGCGGATGGAGAACCTGCTGCCGCGCGAGCAGCGGGTGACGGTGCGCATCCACCTGGTGGCCGAGCCCTTCGTGGACGAGCGGCGAATGTGGATGGAGATGGATGGCTTCGTCCACACGCTGCGGCCCTCGGAGCGCGCGGTCATCTTCCGTCCGTCCGCACGGCGACCGTGGTGAACGAGCGGGGCTGGCCCGCGCACCTGCTGCTGCCCCGGGGCCGGCGCGAGGGCATGCTCTTCCGCTTCCAGGTGACCGTCACCGGCGAGGGCCAGGAGACGGAGACCTCGGGCGAGTGGGGCTATCCCTTCAACCGACCCTTCCCCCCGGGCCAGCGCATCGTGGAGCTGTCCAAGCGGCCCGACGTCGCCACGCGCAACATCTGGCTCATCCACGAGGAGGGCTGAGGCAGGACATTCACCAAGGCCAATAAGAAGAGGGAGAAGCCATCCCACATCTTTGTTGATGCCAAGAAACGGCATGACTTCCACCCGGAGAAGAAAGTGCTCGACGCACCTTCAATCATACCCACGCGATTCCGGTGCTCGATTGCTCTTGACACATCAGCCCTCGGAAATGCGCTGGACGATGAACATGTGATGGAACGCTTTGTCAACGCAGTTCATCGCAAGCATGTGACCGTTTTTGTTTCGGATATGGTCCTATTCGAAATCTCATCGGACGGAGATGTTGATGGTGTGTTTTTCAGGCTCCAGCGGCTTCAGGCGCTTTGCCGAAAAATTGGGCCATTAATGCACCGTTCGCCAGACTACAAAGACCTCATACGAGCTGAAACTCGCAGTTGGCTCAAAGGCCCGATATCGAAAGGCTGGAGCGATTTTGAAAACGCGAGCCGGAAAGAACTCCTAAAAATAGCGAGGCATCTTCCCGAATCATACATCTGGATGCGCAAGAAAAGGAATACCTCCACAGGGAGGATCTCGGCTTCTTGCCGAAAAGGGCGCGTCTCCTGACGCAAGTTCAATCATAGAGTCCATTGCATCGAACGAGTCGCCACGAGTCGATGATTCCGTGATTGAAATAGCTGTGCGCTTGGCAGGAGGAACCCTGTCAGCAGAAAGGATCGTGACAGAGCCTGGGCGATCCAAGGCGACACATGCAGTTTCGCATCTGCTTCGGAGGCTTTTACTTGCAAACACAGTAGATCCGAAGACCACGACAAGAGAACAGGAGCAGGTGATTGGACTATGGCGGACAAAGGCCAAAAAACGAGGAGGGGACTTGGTACGACATCCTCATTGCTGGCGACACTGCATATAACGACTTCTTGATTAGTGACGACAATGACCAGCGCCGACGGTGCGAATACCTCAGAAAGAGAGGTCTCTTGAGCTTTCAAGCTATCTCTCTCGAGGAGTTCATGAAGTAGAAACTTACATCAATAAGACATCGACCATCCGCCGCACCACTACTTCTCACCACGATTGACTACACTTCCTTGAACTTCGTCCCGGATGCCCCGATGCGATCCAGTGCATCCTTGAGTTCCTCGGAAACGACGAGGGCCACCGTCCATCCCCATGTGCGAAAAACCCTGGCTTCACCCACTTTCGAGGGAGCAATGCGTAGGCCGTACACGGCCCGATATTGTCCGGTCTTCTCTGGCCTGCCATCTTCCGGCTTCCAGTATCGCACCTCTTCGGAGGCCTGATCGTCGATGCACTTCACCACTTGGGTGACATTGAGGATGCGGTACTGCTCGGAATCTCCCTCGATATCCACCGGGAAGAACTGCGCATCATTTCCGGCTAGATCCATGAAAACAGCTGCAACCCTGACATGGACAACGGGGATCCCAAAAGCCGCGTGGGAGAAGTCGAGGGGTTGACCCGCCATCTTCACTGGAACCCGAATGCGCCCTTCTATCTGGGCAGGCTCTCCCCGCATGAGCAAAGCGGGCCAGATCTCCTCTCCACGCGCATCGCAGAGCTTGCCCAGTTCCCATCGGCCAGGAACAGCCACATCGTCGGATAGCTTGTAGTACTTTGTCATGAGGGGTCCTCTTATTTTGAACTCTTGGTGATGAGCTTGTTGAGTTTGGTTCCCTCCGTGTTGATCTCCTCGGCCAACGCACGAAGTTCCGCCACCAATGCATTCTGGCACTGCGAAATGCCCCGGCATTCGAGCGTCGCTGCATTCAGCCGGTCATACACCTCCTCGTGATACTCCTGAGGGTGGGGTCCAATGTGGCCCTTGACGCGCACCTTGTTGGCGGGGTCGTTCAGCGACATGCCCGCCCGGTCGAAGATTTCCTGGAAGCGGGGTGTCCACGGACCGCCGCTGTGGGTTGCTTCGGTCCATTTATCCGTGGCGATATGGTGCTCGGGCCACTCCGCTTCTACAGGTTTGGAAGCCACCCCGCTCACGCTCTGGGCTGTCGCGGCGACCACATTGGGCGCAAGAGCGATGATGACCGCGTCGGCGGACACAGCCACCGCTTGCACTTGCGCCACCTCAGTCAGTTGGACTCCCATCCGCTTCGCGCCCGCTGCTGACGCTTGAGCCGAACCGGGCAGCGTGGGCACCTTGGCCGAGAAACTGGAGGCAGTCTGACCGATGGCGGCAGTGAGCAGCAGGGCAAACGCCCGAGCCGCGTTTTGCCCATTACCTTGCCGTACTTCTTCCCAGCCGCGCTGAGCTCCGAGAAGGAGGTAGCCAGAGCCGCTGCTTCCACCAACCGCCTCCAACCCACCATCAGCGTCCAGAACGTATCCACACCGAGGTAGCAGATGACGCTGGCCGTCACAACCGTCGCCAGCCCTTTAGAGAATACCGGTTCCGGTGCCATCCACATCGCGGCGTAAATCGTCATCGTCCAGAGGATGGACGCTTTGATCGCCTCGGGATCGGCCATGTCCTTGAAGGCCTCCATCATCTCGGGAATGACTTCTTCCAAGGCAAAGGACATAGCGAGGGCATAGCGACCATCCCCGATGAGAACCGGGTTGTTCAGCAGCACCCTCCGGCAGTCTCCAGGGTTCCCAATGGATTTACAGAATCGCAGGTACTCCTGGGTCACTCGTACATCCATCTTGGCCCACTGCGAAGCAGGAGGTTGCCCGACCAGGGGAACAACACCTTGGTGCTGGTTGTACCCATACCAGCCACTGCTGGGTGGGATTCCGAACAACTCCCGGGCTACCTTTTCGGGGTTTCTCGATGGGCTCCAGTGCCGGGCTTCCTTCGCGATGGCCCGTGTGAACTCCTCCTCCTTCAATTCCACCGCTTCGGCTTCGCCCGTACGAGCGAGGCGGATGAGATGCTCGCCCCCCGTGTCAAGGCGTACCACGCGAGCGGTGCTGCACGCTGAGGACAGGGCCAAGAGCAGAACCGCAATGAGCAGACGCTGGGGGACCATGAAACTCCCTCCAAATCGAGGACGAGAGCAGCCTACGAAGACGGCACTTACAAGACAGTAAGCTCCAGACCCATTCTTACCCCAGGGGCAGCTCCAGGGTGGCGGTGGCGCCCAGGCCGGGCCCCTCGCTCTCCAGGGTGAGTCGGCCCCCCAATAGCTTCGCCGCCAGGGCGCTGGAGTGCAAGCCCAGGCCGTGCCCCCCTTCCCGCGTGGTGAAGCCCTGGGAGAAGAGCCGCTCGCGGATCTCCGGCGTGAACCCCATGCCCGTGTCCACCACCTGGATGCAGGCCATGTCGTCCCGGGCCCAGAGCCGCTCGCGCAGGTGCCGCCCCGCCTCGGGCAGGGCCACGAGTTGAACCTCCCCGCCACTGCCAGGGGCAGTTCAACACCCTCTCAGGGTCCTCGCAGGGGGAACGTGGGCGGCTGTGGGCGCCCAGGGGAGCCTTGCCTGGGCAATGGAAACGGGGATAGAAGCACGGGGTATGACGTCTCAGTAGGAATCTTCGGAATGACCTCCCGTGTCATGGGGCTCGGTGTGCTGGTCGCCACGGCGGTTCACGCCCAGGCTGTGGCGCCAGCTCCACCTCCAGCTCCGTCCATCCCAGTGTCTGTTCCCCGGTACGTCCCCGCGGGAGCGAGGCACCCAGGGTGGGCCAGCCGGGCGAGCAAATCGCGCCCATCGACCGCTCGCCGAACACTCGAGTGCTACCTCCGACAGGTGAGCTGGGGATTTGGGCTGCGGACGAGGTGAAGGCCATCAAAAAGAGGCCCAGGCCCCCACCTGTTGAAACGATAGACGAACTCCTTGTCGCCACGGCCAGCCCGGGCGCCCCGGCGGCACCGGGCTGCCGGGAGAGGCCAAGACGAGCGTCGTTGGCCTCTGGCCGCGAGGAGGCGCGTCGTAACTTGCCACCGAAAGTCCGTGAATTCATCACTGCTCGTCTACTCATGCACTGTGTCAGCAGTCAGTCGGGTGATGTCGAGACACGGGCGAGCCTGACGCCCAAGCTACCGGGCGTCGACTTCGCGAGGGCGCATCTTCAAGAGGTCCAGACTGCCCTTTTCTGGCAAATGCGACGGTGCGACGGCTTCCTCAGCTTGCCGGACCTGGAGATTATCTTCAGCGAGATCGTCGCTGGGTTTGACAGACAGCGCCCGAGGAGGGATGGATGAAGTCGGTCGAATCCGTCCGCTGGCTTCTCGCGATGCGCGCTGCCATTCGCGCCGGGGCTGAACGTGACGCCGTCAAGTTTGAGGCGCTTTCCAAAGACCCCGCGCTCGAGCGCGAGGCCTTGGAAAAGTTTCCCGATGAGCCACTTTTGCACCAGCAACTGCAAGCGATGCTCGAAAACGATCGTATTCTGGCGAGGAACGGAATTTTTTGTCCGATTCCGAAGTCTGGGACGAACTCTAGCTGTGTGCGGACGCTGCCCGCCTTCGCGGACCCATCGCCGTTGGCGCAACTTGCCTGAGCGCGCTGCTGTGGACAGCCCGCCTACGACCGGGGACACAAGCTGCCTGTGTGTCCATCCGTTGCGAGTTCCCCCTTCCCCGGCGGCTGCCCTTCGCCCCGGGCCAGCGCATCGTGGAGCCGTCCAGGCGGCCCGACGTCGCCACGCGCAACATCTGGCTCATTCACGAGGAGGGCTGAGCCCTAACGTGGCGTGAGGGTGGAAACCGCGCCGGCGGCCCTCGGCTACTCCCACCCGTTGAACCATCCTCCACGAGAAGAAGGTCGATGGCTTCGTCGATGCCGTGGGGGCCTTCGCCACGAGTTCGTCCAGATCGTCACCCAGAAGCGCGCGCATTTGATTCGGTACGAACACCAGGTCGATGAACTTGGCGGCGACTGGCAATGCTCGCTCGATGGCCTCGGTCGCTCCTGCTGACGGGCCCGCGATTGCCTCCGCGACGAGTTGTATACCCCGGTCCCGTCCAATGCCGTCCGTGAGCCGAGCGAGCTCCGGCAGGCGATTCGCGGTGGTGATCACCACTCGCATCAGGGCAACCACCCGGGGCTGAAGTGCATGGGCCAGGATGCCGCTCCCCACGGTATGCAACCGCTCGCGCAGCGTCAGGCCGGCTGGGAGGTCCTTGGACGGTGCGAGCATGCTCGCGACGTTGTGGCGGACGACCGCGGTGAACAGCTCCTCCTTGTTGGCGTATCGCGCATAGATGCTGGCCTTGCCCGCGCCGGCCTGAACCGCGACCTGATCACAACTCGTCGCATCGAAGCCGAGCTGCAAGAACAAACGTGTCGCCGCCTCCAGGATGCGGCGATCGACTTCGCCGGCCTGCTCCGCCGCCGGACGGCCACCCCGGCCCCTTCGCGCCGCCGGAGCCTTGGGGGGAGAGGTGCTTTTCCCTTGCATGACCGGAGCGCATAGGCTACTTCCCCGCTCATTGCAACTGAACGGCATCGTTCAGTTACCTCATCGAGGGGAGTTGTGACGTGACCAGGATGACGCTCGAGGAGTGGAGCAGCGCGCACGAAGTCGAGGGGGCGCCATGAGGGACGGGACTGGCCAGCTCATCGTTCTGGCGGGGGCAACCGGAGACCTGGGCGGACGGCTCGCGAGCGCGTTGACCCGGAGGCACGCGCGGGTCCACGCACTGGTCCGGGTGGGCACGTCGGAGACGAGGAAAGCCGCGGTGCTCGCGACTGGCGCGACCCCCATCGAAGTCGACTTCGACGACGCCGCGGCGCTCGAACGCGCCTGCGCCGGCGCCGCCTGCGTCGTTTCCGTTCTCAACGGGCTGGAACCGACGATCATTGGCTTGCAAAGCCGGCTGCTCGACGCCGCGGTCGCGGCCGGCGTGCCGCGATTCATGCCGTCTGATTTCTCGCTCGACTTCACCAAGACGCGGCCGGGCGACAACCGCAACCTGGATCTGCGTCGCTCTTTCATGGCTCGGGTCGACCGGGCACCCATTCGCGCGCACTCCGTGTTGAATGGGATGTTCATGGAGCTGCTGACGGGAGAGGCCCCCATCATCCTGCGCAACCGCCGCCGGATCCTCTACTGGGGCGATGCCGATCAGTTGTTGGATTTCACGACATCATGCTCTACTGGTTGCCCAACGCCGGGCCGAGCTCCGCGCGCTTGTACTGGGAAAGCGCACAGGCGATGAAGCAGGGTGGCATGCCGGCCCTGCCAATGCCGACGCCGGCCGGCATCAGCATGTTTCCCGGCGAGCAGGTGCGGCTGTCGCGGCGCTGGGCGGAGCCCCGCTTCGCCCACCTCGTCCACTTCAACGAGTTGGAGCGGGGGGGCATTTCGCGGCGCTGGAGCACCCCCGGCCTTCGTGGAGGAAGTCCGCGCCACCTTTTCTGGCCTCCGGTCGCGCGGGTGACAGCGCTCAGGAGCAGACGGCCCACGACGCCGTGGCTGAAGGTGAAGTGGGTCGTCCCGGGTTGTTTCAAAAGAACATCCCCCTTTGAATACCGAATGACGGCTCCGGCCCCTACGGCGTCTCCTCCATCGACGTGGAGCGATTCACCCGCTGAGGGCGACGTCCGCCCCACGGCCGCTCGGCCGCCTCCGCGCACGTTGACAACCCATGCCGGTCCGAGACCTTCGACGACGAGGCTCCGCGCTGCTGGCGCTCGAGGACTGGCTCGCCAACAAGCGGGTGGCTGAGCCGGGCGCCCCTACCGCGCGGGGGCCTCGTCCGGGAGCGCGGCGTAGAGGGCGTCGCGGAGCTCGCGCGGGAACGCGCCCCACATGCCCTCGATGGTCGTGTTCGTGAACGCCACCACGCTCAGGCGGCGGCTCGGATCGACGAACCAGGAGTGTCCGTACGCGCCGGCCCACTTCCAGGTGCCCGGAGTCTGGGGCGTGGCGGCCTTCGCGGCGTCCTGGAGCACGGCGCCGCCGAAGCCAAGGCCCATCCCGGCTCGTTGGTGATCTCCAGCGCGCCGGTCTGGGGCGTGAGCATCGAGGTGGCCGTCGCGGGCTGCTGGAAGAGGGCGCGCCGCCGGTGCGCACCGCCTCCAGGAACTTCAGGAAGTCGCCCGCGCTGCCCACCATGCCGGCGCCCCCGGAGGGGTACGCGTGGGCGTCGAGCGCCCGGCCCGGGGCGAAGAACATCCGATTGGTGCCCAGGTTCATCACATACTGAGCCCCCATGCGCACCGGCTCGGGCTTGCCGTCCGCGTAGGGCGTGGCGAGCCGCTTGGGCGCCTTGGCCACGAAGCCCGTGTCACGCAGGCCCAGGGGCCGGGCGATGAGCCGCTCGAAGACCTGGGGCAGCGGCGCGCCGCCGCGCTCGCCACCACCGCGCCCAGCACGTCGATGGACAGGGAGTAGTTCCAGCGCGTCCCCGGCTCGAACCCGAGCGGCACCGAGGCGAGGCGGCGCAGGTTCTCCTCCAGGCTCAGCCCGGGCACCTCATCAATCCCGTCCGACACCCGGGCGCGCGCGTAGGGGCCGTCCGCCGGCTGGAAGAAGCCATAGTCGAGTCCCGCCGTGTGGGTGATGAGCTGCCGCACGGTGATGACGGGCTCGCGGCCGTCGGCGAGCTTCGGCCGGAACGTGGGCAGCCACTTCGTCACCGGATCCTCGAGCCCCAGCTTGCCCTGGTCCACGAGCGCCATCGCCGCCGCGGTGACCAGGGGCTTGCTCACCGACGCCAGCCGGAACACGGCGTCCTCGCGCATGGGCACGTGCGCCTCGCGGTCGGCGTCTCCGGCGGCCCGGTGGTAGATCACCTTCCCGTCCCGCGCCACCAGCACCACCATGCCCACCAGGCGCTTGTCGGCCAGCGCCTTGTCGATGACCGCGTCCAGCCGCGCGGCCACCTTCGGCGCCTTCTCCGGCGTCTTGCCCGGCGCTTCCACCGGTGCCTTCACCGGCGTGTCCGCCAGGGCCTGTCCCCCCAGCAACAGTCCCAGCATGACCGCGC
The DNA here is from genome assembly GCA_049060065.1 of Cystobacter fuscus. GTDB lineage: Bacteria > Myxococcota > Myxococcia > Myxococcales > Myxococcaceae > Cystobacter > Cystobacter fuscus_B. Next base: position 3,236,300 of record JBMEQP010000002.1, on the reverse strand, counting down.
TCAGCCCATGTCCCATTCTCGTGCGCATCGACATCCTCCGTTTTTTCGTAGCGACCGATATGGAAATACCGGAGACGTGACGGGAATTACAGAGCGATCACTATGAAAAAGGCTAATCCCAGCGAGAGTCGGGGCTGGGCCGGCCCTGAGAGTTCGACAGAAACGAGGCCCTGGATCGGGCGATGACGGTGTTCTGGACGCGGGGGGCGAGGGAACGTCCATCGCGGACCTCACCGACGAGCAACCAGACACATCTTGACAACATGCTGTCATGTCGACAATATATTGTCGTATGCGCGACCGACATAATCCTTCGCTCATTCGCGAGCTGGTCATAACGGTATTCGAGACGAACGGCCGTCTTGTGGAGACAGGCAACGAGCTTGTCCGCCACATTGGGCTGACGACGGCGTTGTGGCAGGTGTTGGGAGCGCTGGGCTACTCGCCGGTGCCGCTCGCGGTGGCGCACATCGCCCGCAACATGGGCCTTACCCGCCGGGCGGTGCAGCGCGTCGTCGACCTGCTCGTCGAGCGTGGATTCGTCGGCCTTCAGCCCAACCCTCATCATCAGCGCGCCAAGCTGGTCGTGCTGACACCGGCGGGCCGCGCCGCACTGGATGCGGCCGAGGCGGCGGAGGCCCCGATCAACCGGGCGATATTCGACCGGATCGGTGCCAAGCGGATCGCGGCCGCGATCGCGGTGCTGCGTGAGATGAACGATGTGATGGATCAGACCTCCGACACGCCGGCGGTCGATGCTGTCATGAAGAAACCACGAAAGGACGGGGTATGACCGTTTCATCCAGGCACGACGACTTCGACACGGATGTCATCATCATCGGTGGCGGCCCGATCGGCTTGACCACGGCATGCGCACTCGCCCACCACGGTGTCGACTTCCGCGTCTTCGAACAGCGGCGGGAGCCCAAACCCTACTCGCGTGCCAACAACGTCTGGGCGCGGCCGCAGGAGCTGCTCGCGAGCATCGGCATCCGCGATGCGCTGGCCGAAAAGTCCTACCGGATCACGCAAGTGAACACGCTGCTGAACGGACGAACGGTGGACCCCATCGACATCGCCGATGTCGCGAGCCCGTACCCACCGGTCCTCTACAGCGGGCAGAACGTGATCGAGACGGTCCTGGCCGAGCAGGTCGAGGCAAAGGGCGGCACGGTCGAGCGCGGGCGCAAGGTGATCGGGCTCGAGCAGGACGCGGATGGCGTTACGGTAACGCTCGCGACGGTGAGCCAGAAGGACGAGGACAAGACCGAAGGGCGGACCGAGCGGTTGCGCTGCCGCTACCTGATCGGTGCCGATGGCTGCGAGAGCTTCGTGCGCAAGGCGCTCGGACTGGATTTCAAATCGGAGAAGATGCCGAACTGCATGAACCGTCAGGTCGACGCCAAACTGAGCTGGAGGCGTTCGACCGAGTATGATCATCTCTGGTTCTTCTATTACCCGCGGGGCTTCTGCGGCGTGCTGCCGGTGTGGGGCGGATATCACCGATTGTTCTTCCTGTCGGATGACACGGGCATCCCCGATCGCGATCCGACCCTGGAGGAAATGCAGGCGCTCGCGCGGGAAGTCACCGAGGACGAGACCCTGACGCTGACCGATCCCATCTGGTTGACCCATAGCCGGTTCCAGCATGGCGCGGCGGCGCACTACGCCAAGGAGCGCATTTTCCTCGTCGGCGACGCCGGACATCGGACGCTGCCAGCCGGTGGGCAGGGCATGAACGCGGGCATGCACGATGCCATCGGCGTGGCACGGCGGCTCGCGATGGTGCTGGACGGAAAGGCGGAGCCGGTCTTGCTCGACTCCTACGACGTGGAGCGTGGCGGCGAGCACCGCCGCCTCGACAAACAGCAGGCGCGAGGGTTCCGGAACAGTGTGTACCGCGGTCCGATCATGGATGCGGCCATGAGTGTCGCCGCCGGTTCCTGCCCAACATCGGCTCGCTGCTCCAAGGCACCGCAGACCTCCAGCAATTGACGGTGGGATACCCGACCAGCCCACTCAACGAGGACCATCTGGGCGGCCTGCGCGAACTGCTGCACCGCCACGTCCCGCATCCCGGCGAGCGGGCGCCGGACGCCGACGTGATCGCGGCCGACGGGTCCTCGACGACGCTGTTCGCGCACCTGTACAACCCTGATGGGTGGAGCTGGGGCTGGTCGCTGCTCGCTTTCGACGGGCGACGATCGGACGCGATGTCTCAGCTCCGGACTGCGCTTGCCGAGGTTCAAGGCTGGAAATGGGTGCGGCCCAGGCTGGTGCTCGGCGCGGCGATCCCGGAGGCCGATGACGCCACCGTGCTGTCCGACCTGGATGGTGTTGCCCACGCCGCCTACGGCCTTGGAAGCACACCCGCCCTGATCCTGGTGCGGCCCGATGGCCACATCGCCTTTCGCGGCCCCGCCGACGAGCCGGAGCTTCTACGCGCATACTGCAACAAGGTGTTCGGCCCGGAGCGCATCGACACCAACCTGATCGGCTCTCAGGAACCAGCGGCGCATGGCATTCCTCCTCTTGGGTGACAACGACAAGATTGTTTGGCAGACGAACCGGCGACGGAATATATCACCTATTCATCATGGGGCATTCGATGGGGGCGCAGATCGCCGCCCGCCTTGCCGCTCGGCGGTCCGACCTGGTGAGCGCCGTGGTGTCCGTCGATGGCTCGCTGGGGCTCTCGGACGAGCTCACGCCGCTGTTCCAGAAGACGGTCGCCGAACTGGTCGCTGGCGACCCCGGCGTCGTCGCACCGGCCTTGTTCCAGAGCTTCTACGACCCGGCCACCGACCCCGGCCACAAGCGCTGGCACGCGCGGCGCGCGCAGGGCACGCCGGCGCACGTGGTGCGGGAATCCTTCGGCCCACTGTTCCTGGGGGCTGGGCAAGTGGGGGTGGGCGCGGCCAGCGGGGAGTTCTGCCGGAGCCTCACGGTGCCTGTCTACCACCTGTGCCGAGACCCGGCGCAGGCCGATCGCATGCGTCCGTGGTTCTCGCGGCCCAAATCAAGGTGGATGTCTGGGGCCGGGCGGGGCACTGGATCATGCTGGACCGCCCCGCCGAGGTGAACGCGGTGGTGACGGCCTGGATCGACGCGCTCTAGCCCCTATCGAGTGCCCGCCGACAAAGCCGAACATGGCCAGCGCCTCCTCGCTGTCTCCTTCCTTGCCGCCTCAAGCCGGCAGGGCTCGGGGCCTTCCCGTGCGCGCCAGTTGCTTGAGCATGAACTGGGGGGCGAGCCGGCTCATGACGCGGTAGTGCTAAGGTGTCTTCGTCAATCAGGGCGAGGGACTCCATGTTTCGACTCACCGTGCTCGCCGCTTGCCTGTGCGCAAGCGCGAGCCTCGCGGCCGAACCGGTGCGGCTTGCGCTGCCCGGACTCACCGGCATCCAGGCTTCACCCGAAGTTTCTGGCTTTTACTCGGAGCACCTGGCGCGGCAGCTGAACATCCAGGGCATGGGGGAGCCCGCGCCCGAGGTGCCCGCACCCGAGGTGCCCGCGCCCGAGGTGCCCGCGCCCGAGGTGCCCGCGCCGCAACCGCCTGTGCCATCGTTACCCGTCGGCCGCTGGGACGTGCCGCTGGCCCACACCGCGGGGCTGATGGTGGGGATGCGCGTCTCGCTCTCCATTCTCTGGCCGCGCCACTATGACCCGAGCCGGCTGCGCGAGGGGTTCTCGCACCTGCGCGAGGCCTACACCCGGCCGCCCGAGTTCCACCGGGACTTGCCGCTGCTCGAGTCGGATGGGGATCCGTGGCTGCTCAACACCGTGGGCCATGGCCTCTTCGGCAGCGAGATTTACAGCCGTGCCCGCCACTGTGGCCAGTCTCCGGCGGCGGCCTTCCTGGCCACCTTCCTGGCCTCCACGGCGTGGGAGTACACGCTGGAGGCGCTTCCACCAGCGCCCCAGCGCGGTGGATTTGGTCTGGACGCCGCTGGCCGGGGCCCTGCTGGGCGAGGGGCGCTACCGCCTGCACCGGGCGCTGGTGCGGGGCGGCGGGCAGAGCCCGGGCACTGCGCGCAAGGTGCTCTTCTTCGTGGTGGACCCGCTGGGCGAAGCGGAGCGGCGGCTGCTGGGCGCGGGCTGCTGACTCAGAGGGCCGGGAAAGAAATGGGTAAGGTCGAAACTCGTTCCGACACCTCGTCTACCGCTTCCAGGTGACCGTCACCGGCGAGGGCCAGGAGACCTCGGGCGAATGGGGCTTCCCCTTCAACCGGCCCTTCGCCCCGGGCCAGCGCATCGCTGAGTTGTCCAAGCGGCCCGACGTCGCCACGCACAACATCTGGCTCCTCCACGAGGAAGGCTGAGTCATCGCGTGGCGTGAGGGTGGAAGCCGCGTCGGCGGCCCTCGGCGCGGTCCTGGTCCTCGTCCCGTTCAATTCCCCGCTGGAGGGTAGAGTCGAACCGATGCAGTCGGTTCTCCGATGCTCCCGTGCCTCGGGCCGGGTGGTCCGATCATCCGCCAACAGAAGCCCCTGGCCGCGGTCAGGCCGGGCTTTCACGGGTAGAGCCGCATGCCTACCCATGTTCCAGTCCGGGCCTCCCCGGCAGAGCTTATGCCCAGACACCCCCGAGATGAGCGGCAGCCGCGCTGGAAGACGGTGCTCGCCTGGGCGAGGCAGTGGCTCCTCTTCTATGGGGCCTGGGTGCTCTTCGTGGCGGGGCTGGAAGCCGGGGAACTCCTCGTCGGGGTGCCGGTGGCGGCGCTCGGGGCCACCGCCTCGCAGATCGTCTGGGAGAGCCGCCGGCGCGCGTCGTCCCCAGCCTCCGCTGGCTGGCCGAGGGCTGGCGGCTGCCCATCTACATGTTCACCGGCACCTGGGAAATCCTCGTCGTCCTGGCGCGCCACCTCTTCACCCGGAAGAAGGCCGAGTCCCTGCTCTTCGCGGTGCCCTACGAGTCACCGGGCGACGAGGAGCACGCCACCCTCATCCAGGCGCTGGCCATCGGCTACACGACGATGACGCCCAACTTCGTGGTGGTGGACATCGACCTCGAGCGCAAGCTGCTCATCTACCACCAGATCTCGAAGACCGACGTCCTCGAGATGACGAAGAAGCTGGGGGCGAGGGCATGAACGCGTGGCTGGTCTCCGCCGCGGTGCTGCTGGTGGCGCTGGTGCCCTGCGCCATCACCTGCCTGAGAGGCAAACCCACGGATCGCCTGGTGGGCCTGGAGATGGGCTCCATCATCCTGACGCTGGAGCTCATCCTGCTCGCGCAGGGCTTCCATCGCGTGCCCTTCTACGATCTGGCGGTGGCGATGGCGCTGCTGTCGTTCGGCGGTGGGCTGGTGTTCGCCCGCTTCCTGGAGCGCTGGCTATGAGCGTGCACGGCGTCGTGGTGGCGGTGCTGCTGGGGCTCGCCGTGGGACTGGTGCTGATCTGCGCGGTGGGGGTGATGGTGATGAGGGATCCGCTGCAGCGGCTGCACTACGTGTCGCCGCCGGCGACCCTGTGCGCGGTGCTCATCACCGTGGCGGTGGTGCTCGACCAGCCGCAGAAGCAGGCGTGGCTCAAGACGCTGTTGGTCACCGGGGTGTTGTGCCTGATGAACGCGGTGGTGACGCACGCCACGGCGCGGGCCGTGCGCGTGCGCGAACAGGGCCGCTGGCAAGCGTCCGCGGACGAGCGCATCCCCATCGTGGGCCAGCGGCGCTACGTGGGGCAGGACGACGAGGAGCCATCCGGAGGCCGGGAATGATGAGCGATCCACTCGTCGTCCAGCTCATGCAGGTGGGCATTCTGCTCCTCGTGGCCGCCATGGCCGCGGGGGTGGTGCTCACGCGGGAGCCGACCTCGCAGTCCATCACGGTGAGCCTCTACGGGGTGTTGCTGGCGCTGATGTTCTTCCTCTTCCAGTCGCCGGACGTGGCGCTCTCGCAGCTCACCGTGGGCGCGGTGGCGCTGCCGCTGATGATCCTCCTGGCGCTGGCGCGCATCCGCCGGGATCGCGAGGAGCGCGAGCAACGGGAACGGCGCGAAAGCGAGGAGGCGCGATGAACGACACCACGCGGCGCGCCGTGCTCCTCGTGGCGTTGCTCGGGTTCGCGGGGCTCTACGTCTGGGGCCTCCAGGGCCTGCCGCCGTCCGGGGAGTACCGGGGGCTCTACGGCAAGATCATCAACCAGGTGGTGGTCACCGAGCGCCACGCCACGGACGCGGTGACCGCGGTGACGTTCGACTACCGCGGCTTCGACACCCTGGGCGAGGAGTTCATCCTCTTCGCCTCGGTCATGGGGGTGGCGGTGCTGCTGCGCCACCAGGTGGAGGAGGAAGAAGACGCCGGCGGCGAGCGGCAGGAGCAGCGGGAGGACGAGTCGAGCGCTCGCGCCGCGCCGGACCCGAGCGCGGCCACGCGGGTGATGGGACTGGTGCTGGTGGGCATCATCGTCACCTTCGGCCTGTACGTCGTCACCCACGGCCAGCTCACGCCGGGGGGTGGCTTCCAGGGAGGCGTCATCCTGGCCACCGCGCCGCTGCTGGTGTACCTCGCCGGAAATCCGAAGAAGTTCCTGCGCATCGCGCCGCCCTGGCTCGTCGAGGTGGGCGAGGCGTGCGGCGCCGCCGGGTTCGTGCTGTTGGGGCTGCTCGGCCTGGTGCTGGGCGGCCTGTACCTCCAGAACGTCGTGCCGCTCGGACCCTCGGACCCCAAGGTCACGTCGGCCGGCACCATCCCGCTCATCAACCTGAGCACTGGCCTCGAGGTCGCCGGAGGCTTCGTCCTGCTGCTCAGCGTCTTCCTCGAGCAGGTGCTCTCGCGGCGGGCGGGGAAGGGAAGGCGATGAATGCCCTGCTCGACCACCTGCCCTATTACGTGGCCGCCTGGATTTTCGTCTGGGGCCTGTACGGCGTGGCCACCAGCAAGAACCTGGTCCACCTGATCATCTGCGTGGCGGTGCTCCAGAGCTCCACCTACGTGCTGCTGCTGGCCATTGGCTACGAGCGGGGGGCGATCGCCCCCATCTTCGTGGACCGGGATCCGGGCACGCCGGCCACGGACCCCATCGTGCAGGCGCTGATGCTCACCGACGTGGTGGTGGAGGCCACGGTGATGGCGCTGCTGCTGGCGCTGGCGGTGCAGGCGCACAAGCGGACGGGCACGCTCGATCCGGGCGAGCTGGCGCTGAGGAGGATGCGCGGATGAAGCCCGAGGTGCTGGTGCCGCTTCCCGTCGTCCTCCCGCTGCTGATGGCCGCCTTCCTGGCCGCCACGGGCAAGCACCTGCCCCGGTGGCTCGCGGATGGCCGGCGCTGCTGGCGGCGGGCGCGTCGGCCGTCCTGTGCGGGGTGCTGTTGCTCGCCTCGCGCGACAATCCGCTCGTGTATTGGTTTGGTGGGTGGTTCCCGCGCGGGAACCGGCGGTGGGCATCTCCTTCGTGATCGACCCCATCGGCGCGGGGCTGGGCGCGATGACGGGCGTGCTGATGGTGGCCGCGCTCGTGTTCTCGGCGCGCTACTTCGATGCGCTCGGGGCGATGTTCCACGTGCTGATGCTCATCTTCCTGGCGGCGCTCTGCGGCTTCGGGTTGACCGGCGACCTCTTCAACCTCTTCGTCTTCTTCGAGCTGATGGGCGCGGCCGCCATCGCCCTGTGCGGCTACAAGAGCGAGGAGCCCGGCTCGCTCGAGGGCGCGCTCAACTTCGGCGTCACCAACACCCTCGGCGCGTTCCTCGTGCTGACGGGCCTCGCGCTGCTGTACGGCAGGACGGGAGCGCTCAACCTGGGGCAGATGGCGCGGGGGCTCGGGACGCCGAGGGATGGGCTGGTGCTGGTGGCCTTCACGTTCCTCACCTGTGGCTTCCTGGTGAAGGCCGCGGCGGTGCCGTTCCACTTCTGGCTGCCGGAGGCGCACGCGGTGGCGCCCGCGCCCGTCTGCGTCCTCTTCTCGGGCGTGATGGTGGAGGCCGGGCTGTACGCGGTGGCGCGCGTGTACGGCGCGCTCTTCGTGGGGCCGCTCGGGGCGCAGGAGGCGCGGCTGCGGATGCTGCTGGTGGGCCTGGGCACGCTGACGGCGGTGGTGGGCGGCCTCATGTGCTTCGCCCAGCGCCACCTCAAACGGATGCTCGCGTTCTCCACCGTCAGCCACATGGGGTTGATGCTGGCGGGCTTCGGCCTGCTCAGCGGGCGCGGGCTGGCGGGCACGGCGGTGTACGCGCTCGGGCACGCCGGGGTGAAGGGCTCGCTGTTTTTATGCGCGGGCGTGCTGCTGCACCGCTACCGCACGGTGGACGAGCTGGAACTCCAGGGCCGGGGCCGGAGGCGGCTGCTGCTCGGCGGGGTGTTCGCGCTGGGCGGGCTGGGCCTCGCGGGCCTGCCGCCCTTCGGAACGTACCTGGGAGAGAGCGCGCTCGACGAGGCGGCGAAGGCGGCGGGTTACGACTGGCTGGCGGTGCTGTTCGCCGCGGTGGCGGTGCTCACCGGCGGCGCGGTGCTGCGGGCCGCGGGACGTGTCTTCGCGGGATGGGGGCCGGCCCGGGAGGAGGTCCGCGGCATGGGTGGCGAGACGAGCGAGTCCCCGGAGACACCCGACACCGGCTCGGTGCCCGCGTCGATGATGGGACCCGCGGTGGCGCTGCTTCTCGCCGGGCTGGCGGTGGGGCTGTTCCCCGAGCTGCGCCATGGAGCGGAGGCGGCGGCGGGCCGCATGCTGGACGCCGCCGGCCAATCGGCGCGGGTGCTGGAGGGACGGCCGCTCCCTCCCGCGGGGGTGGAGCCTTCCGAGCCGCTGGGAAAGTCCGCCCTCCATGGGGTGCTGTCGGCCTCGGGTGCCGTGCTCCTGGCTGGGGTGACGCTGGGGCGGGAGCGCCTGTTGCCACGGGCCATGCGCGAGGGTTTGAAACGGAGCCTCGGGGCGGCGATGACGGGGTTGAGGAAGGTGCACAACGGGCACATCGGGGACTACGTCACCGGCTCACGCTGGGGGTGGCTGGATTCGGCGGGCTGTGCGTACTGCTGCTGCGGTGAGGCCGGGGAAGGTGTCGGGGAAGGTGTCAAAGGACTCGTTCCAACACCTCGTCTCCTACAAATCGTCTGACACCCTTTCGGGGCTACGGATTGAGCCTCAGGTAGAGCAGGTCGCCGCCGCCCACGGGCGTGAAGGTGCGCCCATCGAGCTGGAAATTCCACCGGAGGGAGATACCGAGCAGCACCCCCCATCGGATAGCAGCGCCATATCCAGCGAGCGGCCCTGATCGAAGGAGCGGGACCAGAGGTGCTCGCCCTGTGCCGTATAGCGCGCCACGAAGGAGCGATTGGTGGGGACGAAGGGAGAGCCCCAGGCGAAGCCCAGCGCCCCACCCCCACGTCGAACGCCTCGAGGCCCATACCGGAGAGGACGAGCGAGCCGTCATTCCCCACGGCCAGCTCGCCGAGGGAGACGGGCTCACCCACGGCACGCAACCATGCGTCGCTTCCCGTGGCTGTCATGGCCCCGAGAAAGCCATTGGCGGACAGGGTCTCCAGGAACTCCCCTTCATAGGACTGCCCCGCGAAGGTGAAGAGGCCCGCGATGTTGGCGCCGAAGGCGATGCGATCCGCGCCTTGCGGCTGGATGACCCTCACCTCGCCGGCCCCCCCGCTGAACACGCGCTTCCACGACAAACCGCCCGAGGAGGTGTACTTCGCCAGGAAGGGCACGGGTTCGCCCGACCAGCCCTCTTCCCCCAACGGGCCATCTCCGAGGTCCGTCAGGGCGCTCGCCGAGCCACCGAGGAGCACGTTGTCCTCCGCGTCCGCGGCCACGGTCCAGCCCTGGACGTACTGCCCGGCCGGTGGGTGCGCAGGGCCCGCGACCAGAGCGGCTGGCCTTCCCAGGAGAACTTCGCCACGAAGCCCCCTGTGTTCATCGCGAAGCCGGGCTCGCCCGTGGAGCCCGAATCGATCGGCCCCGTCCCCAGGTCCATCTGGCCCGAGAAGCCGCCAGTGACGAGGAGGCTGCCATGGGCATCGGTGGCCACTGCCCGCGGAGCCACCCGCTGGAGCATGCCCGTGGCGTCCCGGGCCACGAAGCCATGCGCCCACACCAGCCGCCCCACGGGGGAGAACTTGGCGATGAAGAATCCGGCCATCCACGCCTCCGTCTCCGGCGCGGAGGAAAGGGCCCGTGCCCAGGTCGGGCGCGTTGTGGTAGCGGCCCACCACGAGGAGGTTGCCCAGGGAGGTGACGGTGATGTCCGTCACCAGCACGTCGTTCGTGGCCACCACGCTCGACCACTGGAACGTGCCATCCGCGCCGTAGCGCGCGAGCGCGAGGCCTCGCCCTCGGCGAACACCGCGTCACCGAACAGGCCCGCGGCCACGAAGCCGCCCTGGGGATGGGGGGCCACCACCGACACCGACTCGGCGCCCGCCCCCCAAGCTGCCGCACCCACGCGCTGAGGCCGCCCGTGCCCGAGCCCCTGTAGGAACAGAACGGAGGGCTCTCCGTCGTGACGACCAGCATCGGAAAGCGCTCCGCCTGGATGCTCTCGTTCGAATAGAAGTCCACGCCATCGCTCGAGTCCGACAGGAGGACGAAGCTGTAGGGCTGTTCCTGTGTCACCACGCCCGTCACGTCATAGGACACCCGCGTGTTGGGGTGGATGGCGCCGAGATCGCCCAGCACCCCGCCCAACACGGGAGGCCGGTTGTTCCAGGTGAGTTCGCCCTCGGTCCAGTCATCGCCGGCACGGTAGAGGCGTGGACCGTCCGACGTGCCATCGACGGAGGTGAACTCCAACCGCGCCGCGCGGATGGCGAGGCCCTCACTGAAGGGCGAGAACTTCAGGTAGGACTCGAGCTGGGGCGAGCCATCCACCATCAGCACCGGGGACGTACCGAAGTTGACGGTGGGCTCACGCTGGGAGACGTAGCTGTCCTCGAATGGGGAGGAGGCGCGCACATAGGTATCCGTGCGAGGCATGCAGCTCTCTGGCAGGACTGGAGAGGACGCGACGCCCACCCCCGCGGAGGCCAGCTCCCGCGGGCTGTCACCACAGCCCGCCAACCACAACACGGACAGCACCCCGCCCCACCACCCCTTGCAGTGTCTTCGATTCACGTTCGGACCTCCGTGTCCGCCGCGAGCGATTGCACCAGGTGTGCCCATGGCGGAGTGAAGGGTCGCGAACATTCGCGCCCGTTCCCGGCAACCCGTTGTGCTCGGGAATGAGCCGGGGAGGAGCCAGACTGGCGACCGCCCTACCCCATGAGGGAAGGAACGAGTCTCGGGCTGAGAGTTCCGTCGACCTCGAGGAGAGCACACCTCCAGACCTACCGGCGGCCCGGGCTCGTCCGGAACCACGTGGGCTCGGACCGGACCGTCGTGCCTCCCGTGAACATGCCGCCGGTGAAGAAGGCCTCCTCGAAGAAGTGGTACGGGTGGACGAGCTCGGGGCGGCTGGCGGCATCCAGGCGCTCGGCGAGCGGGGCCGGAATCTCCACGTCGAGGGCGCGAAGGTTGCTCTCGAGTTGCTCCAGCCGCGTCGCGCCGATGATGGTGGACGCCACACCGGGCCGGCGCGTCACCCACGCCAGCGCCACCTGGGCCGGAGGCCGATCCAACTGGCGGGCCACATCCTTGAGCGTGTCGACGATGCCCCAGTTGCGCTCGGTGAAGAGCTTGAGGAACCCCGGGTTGCCGGAGGTGGAGATGGAGGGGAGCCGGCCGTCCCCCTTCACCCCTACGCCCTCGCGCGTGTACTTGCCCGACAGCAACCCCGACGCCAGGGGGCTCCAGGGAGTGATGGCCGCTCCGAGCGTCAGGGCCGCTGGGATGTGCTCACGCTCGATGTTGCGCTCGACGAGCGAGTACTCCAGTTGCAGCGCCGCGATGCGCTCCAGGCCCTCGCGCTCCGCGAGCGTCTGCGCGCGAGCGAAGTACCAGGCCGGCACGTCGGACAGGCCGATGTAGCGCACCTTGCCCTCGCGCACGAGGTCGGTGAGCGTGTGCATCACCTCCTCCACGGGCGTGAGGCCGTCCCACGCATGCAGCCAGTAGAGGTCCACGTAGTCCGTCTTCAGCCGCCGCAGCGAGCCCTCCAGCGCGCGGTAGATGTTCTTGCGGCCATTGCCGCCGGCGTTGGGATCCCCCGGCGAGGTGTTGATGGTGAACTTCGTCGCGATGACCGCGCCGTCCCGCCCGCCGTGTTGCGCGAAGTACTCGCCGATGAGCTGCTCGCTGGTGCCGCCCGTGTAGCCGTCCGCCGTGTCCAGGAAGTTACCGCCCGCCTCCAGGTAGCGCGCCAGGATGCGGTGGGCGGTTTCCTTCGGGCTGCCCCAGCCCCACTCGGTGCCGAAGGTCATGGTGCCCAGGCACAGCGGGCTCACGCGCAGGCCGCTGCGGCCCAGCAGGTGGTACTGCGCCAGCGAGTCGATTCGAGGTGTCGTCGTCATGTGTCTCCCCTGTGGATGGCTTCAAACTGCCTTCCAGGGACCCCGAAATGAAGAGGCGGAATCCGCACACACTCTTTAGAGTTTCTAAGAAATGGCCCTCACACCCCTCAATGCCCTGGCCGTGTTCGTCACCGTCGCCCGGCGCCGCAGCTTCACCCAGGCCGCGAAGGAGCTCGGGGTCTCCTCCTCCGCGGTGAGTCAGGCCGTCCGCCAGTTGGAGGAGAAGCTGGGACACGCGCTGCTCGCCCGCACCACGCGCAGCGTGTCGCTCACCGAGGCCGGGCGCCGGCTCCTGGAAGACGCCGCGCCGGGTCTCCAATCAGCGCTGGCGGCGCTCGAGCACCTGTCCGCCGATACCACGCAGCTCACGGGCTCGCTTCGCCTGTCGGTGCCCGCGTTCTCGCTGCCGCTCGTGGTCGAGCCCATGTTGGCGAAATTCCTCGAAGCCCATCCACACGTCCACGTCGACGTGTCCGTGCAGGACCGGTTCGTCAACATCGTCGAGGAAGGCTTCGACGCGGGCATCCGTCTATCGGAGGCGGTGGAGCGTGACATGGTCCAGGTGCGCCTCACGCCCGCCTTCCGGTTCCTCGTCGTGGGAGCCCCTTCGTACCTCGAGCGGCATGGGACTCCGCGGCGGCCGAAGGACATGGCCAACCACTCCTGCCTGGGCTACCGCTCACCCTCGACGGGGCTGCCGTATCACTGGGAATTCGAGCAGGGGCGGCGGGAACTCAGCGTGCCGGTGAAGGGGCCGCTCGCCTCGGACCACGCGCCGCTGCTGCTGAGCATGGCCGCCGCGGGCCTGGGCCTCGTCTACGTGGCCGAGCACCAGGCCGCTCCCTGGCTGCGCACCGGTGCGCTGCGGCCCGTGCTGGAAGATTGGGCGCCCGTCGTGCCGGGCCTCTTCCTGTACTTCCCCAACCGGACGCGAGCCTCCCGCCCACTGCGCGCGTTCATCGACATGGCGCGAGACATCCTCCCACGCCGCTGAACTCGTAACCCAGGCTTTGCACGGCGCACACGAATCGTCTGACACCTTCTCCGGAGCGCCCGCACGCCACCTGAGGCGCACCGTCAGCGGCGGCGCGCGCGAGGCGCCGCGGGGAGATGGGCCGGCTTCGCCGCTGCATCCGCCCGCAGACTGTCCACGATCGAGAACACCCACGGGCGCATCGCCAGCAGCAGGCCGACGCTGTTCCGGCGCTCCGCCGGGAGCGTGACGTCCAGGTCCGCGGCTTCGCGGAACTCCGCGACCACGCGTTCCAGCCTGCGGCGGAGTTGCGCGACCGACGCGTCGCCGAGTTCCCGCAGTTCCAGCGTGAACAGCGCGCCGGGTCCGTCGAAACGGTCGCGCAGGAACTCCTCGCTGGCCATGTGCATGTAGCGCGCGCGCACCGGGCCGTCGTCGCGCCAGGCGAAGTCGCGCGGCACGCGCAACCGCACGTGGTCGCCCGGCAGCAGCTCGATCAGGCCGAGCCGGTCCAGCGCGGCCAGCAACCGTGTGGACTCCACACGGTCCAGCGCGAACGCCTCGCGCACCGCGTCGACGCGCCAGCCCTGGCAGAGCAGGTGGAACATCGTCATCAGCCGCGGCGCATCGGCCAGCGCGGCTTCCTGCGCGGGCGACAGGTGCGTGCGTGCGTCGCGCGTCCCGCGCGCGATCCGCGCCAGCTCGAAGAAGTCGATGTCGAGCCGCGCGCAGACGTCCTCGAGCCGGGCGAGATCCATCCGCCCCGACGACAGCATCCGCTTCACGGTCGGCTCCGACACGCCCAGCGCCTCGGCGAGGTCCGCGTAGCGCCAGCCCCGCGCCTTGAGCAGCTGCTTCAGTGCGGTCATCAATCGGCTTCGATCGTTCATGGCCCCCTCCGTGGCGTGGCGTGGCGTGGCCCGTTGGGGATCATATCCTGATACTTCCGCGGATCCGATTGCACCAGAAGATACCCGTTGGCACCGTTGCGGCTTCCGCCCCTCAAGGACGCGCCATGCACCCCACCCGCGCCGCCACGCGCCGCACGCTCCTCAACGACATCCATTCCCACCTCAACGCGACCGAGGTGGCCGGTGTGCTCACGCCAACCTCGGTGCTCGAGACCTGCGCCGCCGTGCGCGATTGCGCCCGCCACGGCCGCCCGCTGATCACCGCCGGCACCCGCCACGCGATGGGCGGTCAGCAGTTTCTCTCCGACGGGCTCGTCCTCGACACCGCCGGCCTCGACCGAATCCTCGACTTCGACCCGGTGCGCGGCCTCGTCACGGTCGAGGCCGGTGTCCGCTGGCCGGCGCTGCTCGACTGGCTCGCCGCGCATCCCGACAACCACGCCGGCTGGACCATCCGCCAGAAGCAGACCGGCGCCGACCAGTTCAGCCTCGGCGGCGCGCTCGCCTCGAACATCCACGGCCGCGGGCTGCTCTTCGCGCCGTTCGTCGAGGATGTCGAATCGATCGTGCTGGTGGACGCGGACGGGCGTTGCGTCGAGGCGGACCGGGCGAACGAGTCGGCGCTGTTCGCGCTCGTGGCCGGCGGCTACGGGCTGTTCGGCGTCGTGGTCCGGCTGCGCCTGCGCCTCGAACGCCGGCAGACCCTGCGGCGCGAGGTCCGCCTGTGCCGCGGCGCGGACCTGATGGCGGCGTTCGACGCCGCGATCGCTTCTGGCTGCCGCTTCGGCGACTTCCAGTTCGCGATCGACCCCGCGCACGACGACTTCCTCGACCTCGGCGTGCTGTCCTGCTACCGCCCGGTCTCCGGCCCCGCGCCGGAGGCCAGCACGCAGAAGCACCTCGGGCCGTCCGACTTCGCCGAGCTGTTGCTCCTCGCGCACACGGAACCCTCGCGCGCGTTCGACGCCTATGCCGCGTTCTACCTGTCGACGCACGGACAGCGCTATGCCTCGGACACGCAGCAGACCGGCGTCTACCTCGACGGCTACCACCTCGCGGTGGACACGGCCCTCGGTCACCGCGCGTCGGAGATGATCACCGAACTCTACGTGCCGCGCGAGCGGTTGGCCGACTTCATGGCGCGCGCGGCCGACTCACTGCGCCGGCACCGTGCACGGCCGATCTACGGCACGGTGCGCCTCATCGAGCGCGATCCGACGAGCCTGCTCGCATGGGCGCGGGAACCCTGGGCCTGCATCGTGCTCAACCTGCACGTCCACCATGACGCCGAGGGCATCGCCGCGGCGGCCGGCGCCTTCCGCGCGCTGATCGACGATGCGCTCGCGTTCGGCGGCAGCTACTACCTGACCTACCACCGCTGGGCCACGCGCGAGCAGCTGGAGGCCGCGCACCCGCGCATCCACGCGTTCCTCGCGGAAAAGGACGCGCGCGATCCCGCCCGGCCGCTGGGACAGCGACTGGCACCGCCACCTGCGCACCCTGCTGGAGGGCCGCGCGTGACCCCCATCACGACCGCCATGCTTGTCGCCGCGGCGACCGTCCGCGAGGGGCGGCGCTCGCCGCCCTTGGACGTCGACATCGCGCGTGGCTGCCTGCGCGCCAGCGGTGCGGGCGGCCGCTGCCTGCTCGGTCTCGCCGACAACGCCGCCGGGCGCCTCCTGCTCGGCCTCGTCGAGCGCCTCGGCGTGCCCGCGCTCGGGGCCCACTTCGCATGGCGCAAGCGGTACATCCGCGACTGGACCGACTTCGCCTGCGGCACCTGGGCGCGCCAGCTGGTGGTGCTCGGCGCGGGGTTCGACGGTCTCGCGGCCGGCATGGTGCGGCGCCATCCGCGCCTGGTCGCGTTCGAGGTCGACCGTCCCGCGAGCATGGCAACCAAGGCCCGTGCGCTGCAGGCGCTGGATGCGGCCTGTCCGCGCCATGTCCTGCTGCCGGGCGATCTCGCGCGCACGCCGTTGCCCGCGTTGCTGTCGGGCGTGCCGGCGTTCGATCCGGCGCGGCCGACGCTGTTCGTCGCCGAGGGCCTCCTGATGTATCTCGATCGCGCCCAGGTCGCGGACCTGTTCGCCGGCATGCGCGACGCCTGCGGGAGCACGCTTGAGGTCATCGCGACCGCCATGCTCTGCCCGCCCGGCGGGCGTCCGGCGTTCCTGCGCGCGCGGCGCTGGGTCACGGGCTGGCTGCGCGCGCGGCGAACCGTTCCGTTGGGGCATCGCGCCCGGCGCGCTCGCGCGCACCATGGCCGCGTGCGGGCTACAGGTGCAACGGGTCGCGGATGCCGACGACGCCGCCGCGCCCGATCCGTCACCCGGCGAACTGCTGTTTCGCGGGCATCTGTAGGCGAGCGCGGCCGCGAGCGCGGCCTGACCCCCTCCGTCTCCCAGTCATGGCGGGCACGCTCCCCTTTTGGGTCCCGGATTCGAATCCTTTGACACCATCTACGCGAAAAACTCGTGGAAGACCGACTTTTAGCGTCTAACCTCATTTCCTGAGAATCTCCGGACAGGCAGTGAAGTCAGGGCGGGGACATTCCCGGCCCAACCCGATGGACGAGGTGGAGTGCATGAACGCGGCGATGACGAGACGTGGAGCGGTGCTCAAGACGCTTGGCTGTGCGCTGGCCCTGGGCACGGCGGCCCCGGCCGAGGCGGGTGTCTACGTGCACCTGTTCGAGTGGCGCTGGCCCGACGTGGCGCGCGAGTGCGAGACGTTCCTCGGGCCCAAGGGCTACACCGCGGTGCAGGTGTCGCCGCCCAACGAGCACGTCAGCGGCGAAGCGTGGTGGACCCGTTATCAGCCCGTCAGCTACAAGCTCGAGTCGCGCGGCGGCACGCGGGCGCAGTTCATCGACATGGTGAAGCGCTGCAACGCCGTGGGGGTGGGCATCTACGCCGACCTCGTCATCAACCACACGGCGTCCTTGAGCAACGGCGGCGTAGGCACCGGCGGCACGTCGTGGACGCCCCGCAAGCACCCGATGTACTCGTCCGCCGACTACCACTCGCCCATCTGCTCCATCACCGATTATCAGAACGCGAGCAACGTGCAGAACTGCGACCTGAGCGGCCTGCCGGACCTGAACACGGGCTCGAGCTACGTGCAGCAGACGCTCGCCAACTACATCAACGATCTCACGACCATTGGCGTGAAGGGCTACCGGGTGGACGCCGCCAAGCACATGGCTCCGGGCGACGTGGGCGGCATCCGGGGCCGCATGACGGGCTCGCCTTACGTCTTCCAGGAGGTCATCGACCTGGGGGGCGAGGCGGTCAAGGCGAGCCAGTATTTCAGCTACGGCGCGGTGACCGAGTTCAAGTACAGCGCCAACATCGGCGCCCAGTTCAAGGCGGGCCAGCTCAAGAACCTGACCAACTTCGGCGAGCTGGGGCTTCATGTCCAGCAACTACGCCGTGGTGTTCACCGACAACCACGACAACCAGCGCGGCCACGGCGCGGGCGGCACCAACATCCTCACCTACAAGGACGGCGCGCTCTACACCCTGGCCAACGTCTTCATGCTGGGCTGGCCCTATGGCTACCCGCAGGTGATGTCCAGCTACGCCTTCACCAACACGGACGCGGGCCCGCCGGGCTCGGCCGTGCACAACGGCACCAGCGTCAACTGCTTCGGCGGCGAGTGGCAGTGCGAGCACCGCTGGCGGGAGATCGCCAACATGGTGCGCTTCCGCGCGGTGACCGAGGGCGCGGGCGTGTCCAGGTGGTGGGACAACGGCAACAACCGGGTGGCCTTCGCCCGCTCGGGCAAGGGCTTCGTGGTCATCAACCGCGAGGGCTCCACGCTCTCGCGCACCTTCGCCACGGGCCTGCCCGCGGGCAGCTACTGCAACATCATCGCCGGGGACGCCACCAACGGCACGTGCTCGGGCGGTGGCATCACCGTGGACGCGAGCGGAAACGCGACCTTCTCCGTGCCCGCCATGACCGCGGCCGCCTTCCACGTGGGCGCGCTCGGCTCGGGTGGCACGACGCCTCCGCCCACCACGGGCAATGTCACGGTGAACTTCACCTGCACCAATGGCACGACGACCCTGGGCCAGAGCGTCTACGTCGTGGGCAACCAGGCCGCCCTGGGCAACTGGGCGCCCGCGAGCGCCGTGAAGCTCAACCCCACGAGCTACCCCACCTGGACGGGCTCGCTCTCCCTGCCGGCCAACACCTCCATCGAGTGGAAGTGCCTCAAGCGCGAGGAGGCCAATCCCGCCAACGGCGTGGTGTGGCAGGGAGGCGCCAACGTGGCCTACCGCACGCCCGCCTCGGGCACGGGCTCCACCTCGGGCGCCTTCTAGCGGAACGAGTCCTTTGACACTTTCCCCGGCACGAGACATCCTCCCACGCCGCTGAGCAGGTCAACGGCGGGTCATGAAGTCGATGAAGGAGCGCACCGCTCCAGTGAGCTGGCGGCGGCTGGGATAGGTGAGGTAGAAGCCGTCGAACCGCGGCGACCACGATTCCAGCACCCGCACCAGCTTGCCCTTCACGAGGAGCGGCTCGACCGAGTCGTCGATGGTGTACGCGAGACCTGCTCCGTCTTGCGCGGCGCGCAACTGGACGGCGAGGTTGTCGACCACCAACGTGCCGTCGACGGGCAGGCTCACGCTCTTGCCGCGCCGCTCGAATTCCCAACGGGTGGCGATGCCATCGGGGCGCCGGGTGCCAATGCAGCGGTGATGCTTGAGCTCGAACGGGGTCCGCGGCGTGCCGTGCGTCCGGAGGTACTTCGGTGATGCGACGACGTAGACCTGCCGGCGGCCGCCGAGCCTGAGCGCGACCATGTCCTTCTCGAGGCGCTCCCCGAGCCGCACGCCGAGGTCGTAACCGCCGCCAGCGAGGTCGACCGTCGAGGAGTTCACGCTCAGCTCGACCTTCACTTCGGGATGGCGGTCGAAGAATTCGCCGAGCACCGGTGCAATCAACGACACCGCCGCCGAGTGTGCGGAGTTGATCTTCACCGTGCCTACCGGCCGGTCGCGGAAGTCTTCGACGACGAGCACTGCCGCATCGAGCTCGCGCAGCGCCGGCCTCAGTCGCTGGAGCAGCTGGAGGCCGGCTTCGGTCGGACTCACGCTCCGCGTGGTGCGGTTGAGGAGCCGGACGCCCAAGCGCGTCTCGAGTCGGCGAACGGTGACGCTGAGGACCGGGGCCGTGGTGCGGAGCTCCTGCGCGGCACGCGCGAAACTCCGGTGCGTTGCGACGGCCTCGAAGGCCGAAAGGTCAGCGAATTCGGGTCCGCGCATTCATTCGTTCTCACGAAAGACAGTCATTCGTGACGTGCATCTTCCGGATCCGACGTGCCGGACGCAAATTCAGCGCTCATGAACATGGAACTTCAGGGGAAACGGGCATTGGTGACGGGCTCCACTTCGGGGCTCGGCGAAGCCATCGCGAAGCAACTGGCGGCGGAGGGTGTGACGGTCATCGTGCACGGCCGCGACACGACACGGGCCAGACAGGTGGTCGAGGCCATCGGCGCCGCGGGTGGACGCGCGGAGATGGCCCTCGGAGACCTTTCCACCGACGCGGGGGCCGATGCGGTGCGCGCGGCGGTGGAGGGGATATCGACATCCTGGTGAACAACGCTGGCGGCTACGCACATGTGGGATGGCTGAAGGCGACGCCGGAGCAGTGGGCCGACGTGTGGCAGCAGAACGTGCTCTCCGGCGTGCGGATGATTCGGCACTTCGTTCCCGGAATGCGGGCGCGTGGTTGGGGCCGGGTCATCACCATCGGTGGTGGACTCGCAATACAGCCGGCGCCGACGCAGCCGCACTACAACGCGACGCTCGCGGCCCGGCACAACCTCGCGGTCTCGCTCTCGCGTGAGCTCGCGGGAAGTGGCGTGACGTCGAACGCGGTTGCTCCCGGGGCGATTCGGGTGCCAGCGATCGAGGGCTTCATGCGGCACGTGGCCGAAGCGCACGGTTGGGGCACGCAGTGGGACGAACTCGAGCGCGCCGCCGTTCGTGAGTTCATTCCCAACGACGTGGGTCGTCTGGGCCGGCCGGAAGAAGTGGCGAACGCGGTGGTGTTCCTGGCGAGCCCTCGCGCGGCGTATGTGACCGGTGCGGTGTTGCGCGTCGACGGAGGGACCATTCGCAGCGTGTGATCCGATATCCAGGCCACGCGGAGGTGTACGACCCGAGCATAGGAAGGATGCAAGGCCCGTGGAGAGGTGGTGGACTGGAGCGGAGGAGCCGATGACCATTCAGTGGAGAATCGTCAGAGACCTTGATTTCGTGCCAACCATGCCGATCAGGCTTCGCGTGAACTGCCTCCTGTTGGTTGTCAGGAGGCAGTTCACGCGATGGGTGCACGTTCCGCCGTGCGAGCCTCAGTAGTTGGCCAAGGGGTTCGACACCACGTACATGCGCATGTCTTTGCACTGGCGTGCGAAGAGGTACTTCGGCTGACCGGCGACCGCGCGGATCAACTCGTAGCTGGCGCTGCCTCCTGCGTTGTTCGCGAGCGGCCAGTCGCCAATGAACGGCACCGCGGGGCTGTAGTTATGGTTCGACCAGTTCCAGGTGAACTGGCTGCCGGACCAGTCCACGGTGGTGGCCCAGCTCGCACTCGGGCCCTTCTGGATGAAGAACCACTCGTCACGAGAGTCCTTCTGGTCGATGTTGCCCACCAGCAGCACGCCACTGTTGGCCTGCGGGTAGCCCACGCCAGCGATGTTGTTGGCCCCATAGGTGCTCCAGGCCCAATTGAAGCCGTTATTGGCGAAGTTGAAGGTCGTCGCCCAACCGCTCAGTCCCAGGATCTCGTCCTGGCCATCACCGTTGGTGTCGCCGCCGTTGCGCAGGCTGGACCGGTAGCCATACATTGCGTGAGACGTGCTGCCGTACGTGCTCCAGACCCAGTCCCAACTGCTGCCATTGAACCGGAAGAGCGTGATCCACCCGTTCGGGTTCACGCCGAGGATCTCATCCTTGTTGACGGGCGAGTTCCCGCTGTTGTTGACGGTGTCGAAGTTGCCGGCCACGAGGTACCCTCCCCGTTGGCATGCGCGTAGAGCTGGTCCTGGGTGCTGCCATTGCTGCTCCAGCCCCAGTTCCACGTGCCATTGTCGAAGTGGAACATCGTCACCCACGAGGAGACACCCAGCACCTCGTCCTTGCCGTCTCCGTCGAAGTCGCCGACGACGAGGTTGTTGCGGTACGCGTAGATGCCGCCGCCCGCGCTGGAGCTACCGTAGTTGCTCCAGCCCCACTCCCAGTCGTTGTTGTGCCAGTGGAACAGGGTCATCCACCCACCCGTGCTGACGGCGAGGATGTCCTCGGCGCCGTCTCCGTCGAAGTCACCGATGTAGTGCTTGGAATAGCCCGCGAGACCCGACTGGCTCGAGGCCGTCCAGACCTTCTGCCAGCCAGGGCTTTGACCGCCGACGGTCACCGTGATCGCGCTGGAGTCCGCCACCTGCCCTAAAATGTTATAGATGCGGAAGGTCACCGTGACCGTCTGGCCGGGCGTGACGTTCGTTGGAAGGATGCCGCTGAGAGTGACGTTCGAGCTGCCGGTGATGATCTGCTGATAGGCACCGGCGACGACACCGTTCCAGGTGGCCTGGAGGTTCTGGATGGTGAAGGGCCCAGACTGCGACAGCGTCATGCGATACGTGCCGGAGGCCAGGGCTCCGGAATACGAGCCGTTGGAGTTCACGAAGTTCTGGCCGGAGGGCACCAGTGGTTCCGGACAGAACGACACCGTCGCCGCGGAGGAGGCACCGGGCAACACGAGGACAAGCGCGAGCAGGATCAGAGGAAGACGCATGCAGGTGGGAGCTTCGTGATTTCTCATGAGGGGCCTCGGAGGGGTGCCCTGCGTGGCCTTGTGGCCCGGCGCAGGTGGACAACGAGGCGTCACCAAGCACCGACTGTGCCAGCAGCCAACACGCGCTCGCTCTCCGTCGTCTCCAGGGAGAGATGTCCTGTCTCTGTTGCAGCCCAGGCGACAAAACCCTCCTCACCTGTGACCGCGCTGGTTACAAGTCGGCACCTACATGAAAATCCCGGGAGCCGTCTCCAGGGCGGCGCGCAGTTCCTCAACCGTCGTGTCCATCTTCTCGGCCACGGTGGGCGCGTGCCGGTCACCGCGACAGTGCCGACAGGCGACTCGCACACAGCCTCGACAGTCGCTCTGCCGACCAGTCCGGGCCAAGCGTGCCGGCGCAGCTCCGCCACGTGCCTGAGGGGATCCAAGAAGGTGAAGCACGGCCACCGCGGCAGGCGAATGGTCTTCATGTCGCAATTGCGGAACCGGCACCCGTTGAGTCGGGCCTCTGAGAAGTCGCAGTCCTCAATGCCTCCGAGCTTCTGCCTCTCGTCCAGGTCCTCGCGCAACCCGAAGTCGTTTCCACCGAAGCGGCCCTTGAACCGGCACCCCTTCAACTTCATGGCTGCCCACGGCAGCGTTTTTAGCTCGCTCTTCGCCTGAATGGTGCAGTCGATCAGGGTTCCCGACACCAGGTGCAGCCACCGCGCCGAAACGTTCGTGACCAGCGTACAGCCCCGGAGGGTGACGTTTGGCCCGAGCCAGTAGATAGCCGTCTTATCGGTCAGCTCCAGGCGCTCGCCCTCAATCTCTCGATTCTCGTAGTGGATGTTGGGAGTCACGCGGGCCTCAGAAGAAAATCATGCGGAAAAAGGTGCTCGCCATCCGGCGCCCGTGCAGCGCGAAGTTGGACTCCGTACCAGACAGAATCTCGTAGTGGTAGCTCTGGCCACCAGGGCCGGTGACGTCCACGCCGCGGCTGTTCCAGGATAGGTGCGGGAAACGGTTGGCCACCTGTCTCTCGATCCACCGCCCTCGGTACAGGCCCGCGGCCCACACCAGGGAGGAGAGCAGTGCCTGAGGGCTGAGCTCGCGCCCGAGGGCCGCTCGCGTCTCGTCGAGTACCCCTCCGAAGGCCAGGGCGAGCGCCAGGGGGCGCCTGTCGTCGGTGCGCAGGTAGGGCCCGTCCGTGAAGAGGCCCAGGCAGTCCCCACCGCCGCGTGGCTGGCACCACCGCAGGTACTTCGCCTTGAGCACCGCCTCGGCCTCGGGGGCGAGCGAACCCTTGTCGTTGAGCGGCACCAGCGTAAGCACCCTGTCCCGGTACACCTCGGCGAGCAGTTCCTCCTCGGGCATGGCCTGGAGCAGCCCCTGGGCGGCCTCCTGGGGCGTCCCGTGCACCGGTGCTGCTGGAGGAGCTGCGCCACCGCGCGCTGGTACTCCTCCCGCGTGACGGCCACCACCCGCGTGCCGCCGCGCGCCTCCACCTCGGCCGCGTACACGACAAGCACCGGCTGCAGCTCCCTCGGCGCCGCTCGCGCCTCGCTCTCCGCGGCCTCGTCACCTGCCCGGCCGCCCCCGGTGCCCCTGCTTGACGCGGGACCCTGCGACGCGCAGGCCGCATGGAACATCAGGACAATGAGCCAGAGGGCCCCGGCCGGTGACCACGGTGGAGGGCCCCGCCGGACCTCCACCTGCGTTCCTCCGCCCTTCCCCACCGCGGGACTCGGTTGCTTCTTCGACATGGCGCTGGCCTCCCCCAGGAGAAACAGCCCTGAAGAATAGGATGCGGGACGGCCAACCCTACAGGAGGGAGCGCAAATGCCCGGAGTCTCAGCCGTCTCAGCCGCCCGCGCCCGGAGTCCTTCGGGGCTCGTCCTCGAGATGAGGAGAAGGTAGGAAGGGTCGCGGATAGATTCGGTCCGCGATGAGAGGAGCCCGAGAGGGCCCCCGAGGATTACCAGAAGGCACTGGCCGCTCGTGGCATCCAGTGCAGCATGTCGCGCAAGGGCAACTGCTGGGACAACGCCGTGGCTGAGAGCTTCTTCAGCAGCTTGAAAATGGAGCTCGTACGACGCCGACTTCGCCACGCATGAGCAGTCCCGCACGGCGCTCTTCGAGTACATCGAGGTCTTCTACAACCGTCAGCGGCGGCACTCGTCTCTGGGCTACGTCAGTCCAGTGGATTTTGAGCTTGCGGCCTTACCGCAGAAGTTGGCATCTTAACCCTACTGTCCACGTAACCGGGGCAAGCCCATCCTGACAAACTGCCGGTAGCCATGGCTCGCCATTCCCTTCCTATCTGCTCGTTTAAAAGAAACACCTGCCATCGACCTTGAAAGGGGTGGCCCTAAACGACGCGCATCGAGGGCCGGTGCCCCGGCCGTGGTCATAGGCCCTCACCGCAGCGTGCAATGCCTAGCGACTCCTTGGAGGTCAGCAGCGGCGTGGCGCCCATCACCCGGGGCTCCAGGTTCCGAGGCGTCTTCACGTGGACGGGGCTCTGCACCGGGCTGAGTTCCCCCGTCCAGGTGCGCAGCTCGCCCCCGAGGAGGTACTCGCGCTGTTCGAGGTGGCCGGGCAGCCGCACGTCGGCGGGGATCTGCTCCTCGGTGGGGAAGAGGTTGTCGAGGGTCGTCATGGGTGCTGCTCCTTTGCGAGGTGGAAAGGACGGTCCGGTGCGGCGCAGTGAACACACGCGGGGACAGTTCCTGTTGGTGCTTCAACATTAGCGGGGGGGAATTTACTTGGGGTGTTGCATAGGAATGCCTATAAGTGCTCCCCCCATCGCGGAAGAGAGCGCGCATGAAAACGATGTCACTTGCTTGGCGTTTACCTGGGTTGCTTGCTTGTCTCGCGATGTCCGTCCCCTGGAGCATGGCCAGTGCGAGTCAGCGGGACTCGCCGATGGATGCACCCTCGCGAGGCCCCGCCCCGAGCGCCGCGACGCGGCTCCTGGCGCCCGGCGAGCCCACCGTCGATTACAACCTGCCGAAGGTGACGCTGACCGTCACCGATGGGGGCAACCTCGATCAATACACCTCGGGGACCATCAACTTCGTCGTCGACCTGCAGGGCTTCGAGGCCCATCCCTCCAATCCGAGCAAGGTGACGCTCAAGGTCTATGACATCGACATGGAGGGCAGCCCCCCGACTGCGGGCCCGAGGTGGACAAGTTCTACATCAATGGCACCTACCTGGGCACGCTGAGCGGGGCCAACTCCCAGTGGAGCACCGTCACGTTCTCCGCCCCTCCCGGCACCCTCAAGCCCGGAGCGAACCAGTTCCAGGTCCAGGTCGACACGGGCGGCACCGGGTGCTGGTCCGCGCAGGTGGACTTCGCCAGCGTGGAACTCGACTTCAACATCGCCCTGCTCGAGGTCCATGCCCTTCAGGACGTCGACCTCCAGAAGACACGCCTGGGCCCCTTCTATGGCGACACCATCTGGAAGGCTGTCTTCGACGCCGCGGGCAAGGCAACTCCACCGGGTGCGAACAACCAGCAACCCAACTACCCCATCGCGGACTTCTTCGAGGAACCCAACGCCTCCTTCACCTATGAATACGTGGTCGGTCAATGGCCCGGCAAGAGCACGCCCCCGTGGGAGCCCACGGTGGAGTACACATGGAAGCTCACCGGCCCCACGTCGACGTCCGACTCCGGCAAGCTCAAGGGCTGGTCGAAATCGTTCGATATCCCCACGCCGATCCAGGTGGGAAAATACAAGCTGACCGTGAAGACTGTCATCTCCCGGGAGGGCCATCCGAAACTCACGAAGACGGAGAATCGGGAGCATGTGTTGTATGTCACCTGGAAGGCGCCGCTCATGGAGCCGGCTACCGTGGACAAGTGGTTGGACGTGGCCGTGGAGTGGGCCACGGGCGCGAAGACCGATTTGGAAGTGGCCTCGAAAACCGTCGAGGGAGAGTATAAGAACCGCCAGGGATGGCTCTACGCCAACGTCGTCGGCACGACCGCGGAGACCATGATCGAGGCGACAGGCCCTGGGCAGAAAGGCAGCTGTTATTCATTTCGTGACGTCTGGCAGCGGATGACACATCTGCTGGGCGTGCCTACGAATACCGCGGATTACAAACCCCCCGGCTTCAAGTTCGCGACGACCACCAAGCCGGCACTCGAAAATCAATGGGCCAACCTGATCAACGCGACCACGGCCAAGGGGGACCGCTGGATTTTTGACCGTCACGCCTATGGTCAATACAACGGCGCTTACTACGATCCCACGTTTGGCGCCTCGGCGATCTCGAGCATGGAGAGCGGTCCCTATTGCCGGTCACCGACACGTCCTCCAACCCCTGGACCTGCACTCCGTCGTCATCGGCCAACGACGTCCTGCTCATCGACATCAGCCGCTCCAAAAACAATGACGGGGATTGGACCGTGTACCAGTACACCTCCAGGCCCTCGCGTCCCATCGTTGCCGCTGCGCTGGCCGCCTCGGGCGCGGCGTCGCTCGACGGTCGCGCGAGCGACCATGGCTACGATGCCGATGGCAATGGCCTGTTCGAGCACCTCCAGGTGGACGTGGGCGTCACGGCGAGTCAGGCGGGAACCTACTTCCTGATGACGGAGCTGGTCGCGGCCGATGGCCGTCCGCTCGCCAGTGGAAGTCTGGACCCCGCGATCCTCCGCTCCTCCCCGCGGCTGGACGTGACCCTGAACCCGGGTTCCCACCTCGTCCCCGTGTATTTCAATGGCCAGAACCTCCGCTCCGCGGAGGTCGCCGGGCCCTACACCGTGCGGGTCCAGCTGACCGACGGACAGGGCGCCCCCCGGACAAGGCCACCTTCACCACGGCGGCCTACGCGCCCACGGCCTTCCAGGGGCTGATTGCCCAGATCCGCGGGGTGAGCGACCAGGCCGTGAACACGAACACCACGCCCGGAGACGACGTGCTCCGGGTCTCCGTGGAGACCGAGTCCTTCAGCGCGGGCCCTGTGACGCTCAATGCCCAGTTGTTCGCGGGAAACACCCTCCTGGGCAACCAGCAGCGCTCCTTCCAGTGGACCCTGGGCCGGCACACGGTGGACCTGGACTTCCCCGGAGACGTCATCTTCAACCAGCGGCTGGACGGCCCCTACACCGTCCAGCTCTCCCTGCAAGACGCCTACTACTCGGAGAACTCGCGACACACCACCGCCGCCTACTTCTATTCCCAATTCCAGCCCTCGGCGGCGTTCTTCTCCGGGAACGCCGAGGACCAGGGCGTGGACAGCAATGGCAACGGGCGGTTCGAGGAGCTGACGGTGTCGGTCCGGGCCGCCGCCCTCGTGGCGGGCACCTACTCCCTGCGGGGCTACCTGCGCGACGGCGAGGGCAATCTGCTCGGGAGCAATACCCAGCAAGTGACCCTGGATGCGACCAGGACTCCCGTGCCATCCACGCTCCACTTCAATGGGGTGGCCATCTCCCGCGCCCGTGCGGCGGGTCCCTACCAGGTGACCCTGTCGCTCATCAACACGGCGGGAAAGACGGTGGCGGGCCTGAAACACACCACGCGCGCGTATGCCTTGAAGGACTTCGAGGCGCCGGCCGGCCAGCTGACCCGCCAGTTCACGGATGAAGGCCTCGATCTGGACAAGGACTCGCTCTATGACGTGCTTCGCGCCCGCGTGGGAGTGGAGGCGGCGGCGGGCACCTATGTCCTCGAGGCCACCCTCGAGGACGCCAACGGGCAGAGCGTCACATCGGCTCAGACCTCGGTGTCCCTCGCCGCCGGCGCGCACACCGTCAGTCTCGACTTCCCGGGAGCCGCCATCCGCACCCACGGCGTGGACGGGCCCTATCGCCTCACGAACCTGACGCTGAAGGACAACGCGGACAACCTGCTCGACAGTCTGTTCGAGGCCCACGACCCGGCCCTACCAGGCCCGCCAGTTTCAGTCCTCCGGACTTCTGCTGCCCGGCAACTGGTCCGACCGCGTCGCGGACACCAATGGCGATGGAGTGAGTGACGCGCTGATCTTCGAGTTCGACGCGCGCATCGCGGTGCCGGGCAACTACGACTTCAACGCCCGACTCGTCGACCCGGCGGGCGCGGAGATCGTCTGGGCCTCCAGCACCCGCGCGCTGGCGACGGGAGTCCATCGCCTCGCGCTGTCGTTCTCCGGCCAGGCCATCCTCCAACACGGCGTGAACGGACCGTATCGCGTGCAGAACCTCTCCCTCTATTCGTCCTCCGTGGAGGACTCGATCCTCGAGGCCCACACCACGGCCGCCTACCCCGTCGCCGCCTTCGAGTCCCGCGCCTTCTCGCTCGAGTCCAAGGCGGTCCAGGTCCACGAGCATGAGGGGGTGGTCGCGCTCCGGGTCTTCCTCGGCTCGGCGGCCGAGGCGGCGGTGACGGTGCAGTACGCCACGCGCAGCGGCTCCGCCTCCCTGGGCGCCGACTACCGCGCCGCGAGCGGCACGCTCACCTTCGCCCCCGGCGAGAGCGTCAAGACCCTCGAGATTCCCCTGCTGGAGGATGCCGTGCCCGAGGGCGATGAGACCTTCGTGCTCACCCTGAGCCATCCGGTCGGGGCCCGGATGGGGGCGAACTCCAGCGCGACGGTGACGATCCTCGCCAACGACAAGCTGTCGTTCAGCCAAAAAGAGTACGTGGTGCGCGAGAAGGCCGGGCCGGCCACCTTCACCGTGGTGCTCAACGCGCCCTCCCGGCAGACCGTGAAGGTGGACTACGCGACCCATACCGGCTCCGCGCTCGCGGGAACGGACTATGTCGTCACCCAGGGCACACTCACCTTCGCTCCGGGCGAGACCCAGAAGACCTTCCAGGTCTCCATCACCGAGGATTCGTTGTCCGAGACCAAGGAAGACTTCCGGCTCTTCCTGAGCAACCCGGTCCATGCCGCGACCGCGAGTCCCTTCAGCGCCATGGTCTACATCCCCGCCAACGACGGGGTGTCGCTCGGCACGGGCTGGCTCGAGGTCCCCGAGGGGGCCGGGGTGGCGCGACTGACCGTGGTCCTCAACGGGCCGTCCGAGCAGACGGTGACGGTGGACTATGCCACCCAGGACGCCGGCGCCAAGGCGGGCAGTGACTACACCGCGCGCCAGGGCACGCTCACCTTCGCTCCGGGCGAGACGCAGAAGACCCTCGAGGTGCCCGTGCTCGACGACACCGAGGACGAGCGCAACGAACAGTTCCGGGTGGTGCTGAGCAACCCGAGCAACGCGAGCCTCACCGGCAACACGCGCACCACGCTGTCCATCGTGGACGACGACTGAGCGACGGAGCCGTGGCCCCCAGGCGCTGGGATTCAGGTCTGGGGGCCGGACGGCGCGTCACTTGCGCGGCGGCACCAGCGCGTCGTCGATCGCGGAGGCACGCTTGTACGCGTCGCGCGCGGTGACCCGCGCGAGATAGGCCTCGAACACGGGCAGCTTGGGCATCGAGCCGAACTGCACGCCCCAGACGATCTGCGACCCCGCGTACACGTCCACCGCGGTGAAGCGCTCGCCGGTGAAGTACGGGCGCGACGCCACGGCAGAAGCGAAGGTCTCGATCACCTTGTCTCGGCCCCTCTGCTCCGGCCCTCCCCCTCAACGTGGCCTCCATCGTCTACCGCCTGCCTCCGCCAAGCTCGTCGGGAGGCGCGGAGGCTGTGTCGCCCGCCGCATCGGGTCGGCCGCCCGGAAGTTCGCGATGCCGCGGGCGGCTCCTTGCTCCTCTGATGCCTTCAGCCCCCGTCGCCGGTGTCCTCGCAGGTGGCGGCTGAACTGCGGTGCTCCGCCAGGAAGATGGTCTGCGCCATCATGCGGTACCCGGACATGCCTTCGCGCAGGGTTTCGATGGACTCCTCCGGGTGCACCGAGTCGATCACGGCATGGGGCCCGACCGCGTTGAACTGGTGCGAGACGCCTCGGGGGATCTGCATGTCCACCCAGGAGTTCGGTGGCACGACGACGTTGTACCGGTCCCGGTGCACGCCCTCCGGGGTGTCCGGCAGGCGATCGACGAAGGCGTGCAGCGGGGTCGTCCAGTCCGGGCGGGAGCGGACGGTCAGGGGGGACAGGCTGGAGACGCGGATGGTGGTGTCCGGGCCGGTCATCATCCGCACGAAGCGCAGGCCGGTGTGCAGGTGCATCCGGGAGCAGATGCCGCGTTCCCGGGTGTCGTAGAAGTCCATCAGGTAGCGGTCGGCGAAGTAGCCCTCGAAGGGGGCGCCAGCATGAACACGTCGCCCTCCTCGAACGACTGCGCCTCCTTCAGCGCGCGGGGGGTGTGGGGGACTCGTGTTCCCGCCGGTGGGCGTGGCGGACCAGCCCGGCGAGCGCGGTCACGACGGTCAGGGCGACGTCCGGGGGCAGCTGCACCACCGGGGTGATGCGGTTGCGGCCGGGGTCCTCGTGGCGTTCCAGGTCCAACACCTCGTCCTCGTGGTCGGGGACCTGCTTCATCCTGCTCATGCGTTGCCTCTGTTTCCGCTCGTCGGGGTGTGGGCCCACAGCACGCCGCCGAGGTCGTGGCGGCCCGCGCGCAGCAGTGCGCAGCCGACGACGGCGAAGCCCGCCTCGCGCAGTCTGGCGAGCCCGTGCCACCGGTCGCCCGGCTCCTGGGTGGGGTATTCCAAAAAGGACAGCAGTGGGCCGAGTGCCCACGGGCATCCGTCGGGGGTCGTGCTCGTGGGCAGGTGGCTGGTCACCACAGCGTCCGGGTGGGCCTCGCGCAGGCGCTCGGCGAGTTCGCCGTACCCGGCCAGTGGCCATTCGGTGCTCAACCGCTCGCGCCAGCGGGCTTTCGCCTCCGCCAACTCGGGGTCGGCACGCCGGTGCCAGTGGGCGCGCATGAACTCCAGCGCCTCGAACACCGCCTCCTCCCCTTCCCGCGCGGGCTCGTCCACGTACCCGGCCAGCGCACGCAGCCCGGCATCGTCCACACCGGAGCGGAGCAGCTCGTGCGCGGTGGCCGAGGCGTACCGCAGCAGCCGCTCGTACCGCGCGGGCGCGTACCGCAGCGCGACCAGCGAGCGGCCCATGGCCTTGCGCTGGGGTTTGCCCGTCGAGGTGGCCTGGAATCCGCCGAACTGCACCGAGGCGGGCCGCAGCGGGCTGTTCTCGCACACCGCGCGCACGGCCTCCACCTGCTGGTCCGTGGCGACGAGTCCGATCTCGTGGCCGAGCGTGGGTTCGGCGACGGCCACCGCCGCGAACCGCCCGCCGAGCCCGGCCTCGCGCCAGGTCCGCTCGACGTCCAGGGGGTGGTACTTCTCCCCTCCCCGGTTGATGCGCTCCCCAGCCCGGCCCTGCAGCACCAGCAGGCCGTCGCGCAGCTCACCGAGGTCCCCGGTGCGCAGCCAGCCGTCCTCGGTCAGCGCCGCCGCCGTGGCCGCCGGGTCCTGCCAGTAGCCGCGCATCATGTCCGGGGTCCTCACCCACACCTCGCCGTCGACCAGCCGCAGCTCGGTCTCCGGCAGCGCCACGCCGACCGGCGGGTGCTGGTCCAGGTACTGGCGGGTGAACGCGGCCTCGTCGAGCAGGGGCGTGGTGAAGCTGAAGTTCATCGCCTCGGTCAGGCCGTAGCCCTGGCGCAGCCTCGGGCCGTAGCGGTCGTGGAAGCGGCGGGCGGGTCCGAAGTCAGCGGCGCGGCCGCGGTGATCAGGTACTCCAGGTCCTCCGGCCACTCCGGTGCGACATCCAGAAGGTCGGCCAGCAGCGCGGGCACGATGGAGGCGGTCCGGGCCCCGGCGGCACGCAGCGCGGCGAAGTACCCGGCCGGGTCCGAGCCGTTGTGCAGCACCAGCGGCGCGCCGGTGAGGTGCGTGCCCAGCAACGACATGACCAGCGCGTTGCAGTGGTACAGCGGCAGGCAGGTGCCGTGCGGCCGGTCGGGGGTGAGCCCGTGGAGCGCGGCGGTCTTGGCCGCGTTGCCCAGCACCGCCTTCCGGCTGAGCATGACGCCCTTCTGCGGGCCGGTGGAGCCCGAGGTGAACATCAGGAACGCCAGGCCCTCGGCATCCGGGTGCGCGGCGGGGTGGCCGGTGTCGTGCAGCCCGTGCTCGTCCAGCACGGCGGAGGCGGAGACCCGGTCGACGATGCCGCGCACCGCGGTGTCCGTGCTGCGCGGGTGCATGGGCACCGCGACGAGTTCGCGGTCGAAGCAGCCGAGCAGGGCCTTGGCCAGGCCGGGTCCGTTGGGCAGCCGCACCACCACCCGGGCACCGGCGGGCAGGTGGTCGATCAGGTGGTCGCTCATCGGGTCCTCCTCAGTTCGTTCCGGAGCAGCGCGCCGGCCTCGGCCACGTGCTCAGGCTGGAACACTTCGTGGTGTGCCGCGGCCAGCTGGTGCACGGTGAGCCGCCCGCCGACGTGCGGCCGCCACCGCTCGTGGTTCGCGCCGCCCGCCGCGTTGAAGTACACGACGTCACCCGGGTAGACCGGCGGTCGGTAGGCCCGCAGCAGCCGTTCGTTGTTGCGCGCCACCGCGGCCAGCGCCGCGCTGTCCCGGCCCAGCAACCGGTTGATGCGCTCCTCGACGGGCCCCGCCTCGGCCACCGCACCCGCGACCGAGTCGACCACGACCAGCAGGCCGACGGGTGCGCCGAGTTCCCGCAGCCGCACGGCCATCGCATGCGCCACCAGTCCGCCGAAGGACCAGCCGAGCAGGTGATAGGGCCCGTCGGGGTGGGCGGCGCGCAGTGCCGTGACGTGGTGGTCGGCCAGTTCCTCGATCGAGTCCGGCAGATTGTCGGTGTGCAGGCCGTACACCGGGTGCTCGCCGTCGAGGTGGGGCAACAGGCCCGCGTACACGCCGCTGAGGCCGCTCAACGCCGGAACGCAGCACAGCGGTGCGGCGGACCCACCGCTGCGCAGGGGCACCAGCGGACCGGTCTCGGCCGCTCCGGCGAGGCGCGCGGCGAGCGCCGCCGGGGTGGGTGCGGTGAACACGTCCCGCACGCCCAGGGCCACGCCGAACACCGCGCGCACCCGTGCGCTCAGCTGGCCGCCACCAGCGAATGCCCGCCCAGCTCGAAGAAGTTGTCGCCGGGGCGGACCGAGGGCAGGTCGAGCACGTCGGCGAACAGCCCGCACAGCAGCTGCTCCTCCGGTGTGGCCGTGACCTCGGCGGCAACGGACCAGTCCGGTTCGGGCAGCAGGTCGCGCCGCACCTTCCCGTTGGCGCTCAACGGCAACTCCGGCACCACGACCAGCCGGGCGGGCACCATGTGGTCGGGCAGGTGCCGCGCCGGTGCGCGCTGATCGCGGGCAGGTCCGGTTCGGCGACGGCGGGCACCGGGTAGCCGATCAGCACCCCCTTGCGGTGCACGGTCACCGCGGCCGCGTGCACGTCGGCGTGCTGGGCGAGCACCGCCTCCACCTCACCGAGCTCCACGCGGTGGCCGCGCACCTTGACCTGGTCGTCGGTGCGCCCGTGGAAGCGCAGCACCCCGTCCGCGCCCCGGGAGACGAGGTCACCGGTGCGGTACATGCGGGTCCCGGGCGGCCCGTACGGGTCGGGCAGGAAGCGCGAGGCGGTGAGGCACGGCTGGCGCAGGTAGCCGGTGGCCACCCCGTCCCCG
Organism: Cystobacter fuscus; assembly: GCA_049060065.1. Classification (GTDB taxonomy): domain Bacteria; phylum Myxococcota; class Myxococcia; order Myxococcales; family Myxococcaceae; genus Cystobacter; species Cystobacter fuscus_B. Next base: position 3,202,672 of record JBMEQP010000002.1, on the reverse strand, counting down.
GCCGGTAGAGCTCGCCGAGCACACCGGGCGGCACCAGGTTCAACCGCGCGTCCAGCACGTGGCAGCGGGTGTTCCACAATGGACGTCCAATGGGGACGGTCGCACCGGAGGCTCCGGTGACCGGGTGCAAGGTGGACCACACGGTGGTCTCTGTCGGCCCGTAGCAGGCCAGCAGCGAGGACACCTGGCCGCGCAGTTCCTCGGCCAGCCCACCGGGCACGGCCTCACCGCCGATCAGCGCGCGCACCCGGCGCAGGCACTCCGGGCGGCGGGCGGCCAGTGCGTGCCACAGCGAGGGCGTCGCCTGCACCACGGTGACCTGGCGGCGCTCGAGCAGGGCCAGCAGCTCGTCCGGCTCGCGCACGGTGTCTCGGTCCGCGAGCACCTGCGCGGCCCCGGTCACCAGGGGCGCCAGCAGTTCCAGTTCGGAGATGTCGAATCCGACCGGTGCGGAGGCCAGCACCCGGTCCGCCGGGGTGAGGCCCAGCCGCTCGCGCATGGCGTGCAGCAGGTTGAGCCGTGCGGACCTGGGCACCACCACGCCCTTGGGTCTCCCGGTGGACCCGGAGGTGTACCGGACGTAGGCGGTGTCCTCGGGCACCGGTATCCCCGGGTGGGCCGTGACGCGCGGTCCGTTCTCGTTGTCCACCACCAGCGCCGGTCGCGCGTCGGCGAGCAGCGCGGTGAGGCGATCCGGTGGCAGCCCGGGTTCCAGGGGCAGGTGGGCCGCGCCGACGAGGTCGGCGGCCAGCATCGCGGCGGGCAGGTCGGCGGTGCGGTGCAGCACCAGGGCGATCAGGCTGCCCGGACCGGCTCCGAGCGCGCGGAACTGCTCGGCGAGCTGCTCGACCCGCTCCGCCAGCTGCCCGTAGGTGACGTCGTCCACCGCCAGCGCCTGGGGATGGGCGTGCGCCTGTTCGGCGAACAGGGCGTGCACCGAGGTGTCCGGCACGCTCCGCGCGGTGTCGTTCCACCGGGTGAGCAGCCGTTCCCGCTCACCGGGCACGAGCACCGGCAGGTCGGTGACCGGGCGGTCCGGGTCGGCGACGGCGGCGCGCAGCAGCAGGTCGAGGCGGGCCAGCAGCAGTCGCGCCGTGGCGGGGGTGAAGAGCTCGGTGTTGTACTCGAGCAGCCCGTCGATCCCGTCGGGCTCCTGGCGCAGGCTCCACAGCAGGTCCAAGCGCGAGGCCCCGCCGTGCACGGCCACGGGTTCGGCGTGCACTCCGGGCAGGGAGAACTCGGCGGCCGGGGTGTCCTGGATGGCCAGCATCACCTGGAACAATGGGTGCCGGGACAGCGAGCGCGGCGGATTGAGCGCCTCCACCACCTGCTCGAACGGCACGTCCTGGTGGGCGAACGCGTCCAGGTCCACCGCGCGCACCCGCGCCAGCAGCTCGGCGAAGGTGGGCGCTCCGGACAGGTCGGTGCGCAACACCACGGTGTTGATGAAGCAGCCAACGGTGTCGTGCAGCGCGGCGTCGTGCCGCCCGGCGACCGGGGTGCCGATGGGGATGTCCGCGCCCGCGCCGAGACGGTACAGCAGGCTGGCGATCGCGGCGTGCAGCACCATGAACACGCTCGCCCGGTGCGCGCGAGCCAGCTCGGTGATCCGGCCGTGCAGGGCGGCGTCCAGCCGGAAGCCGACGCTCTCACCGCGGTGCGAGGACACCGGCGGCCGGGGGTGGTCGGTGGGCAGCGGCAGCACGTCCGGGATGCCCCGCAGCACCTCGACCCAATGGGCCGGGTCGGTGTTGCGTTGCTGGAGCGCGTAGTCGGCGTACTGCACCGGCCTGTTCGTCCACTGTGGACTGTTCCCGGCGAGTCGGGCGCGGTAGGCGGTGGACAGGTCGCGGGCCAGCGGGGACAGGGACCAGCCGTCGGCGGCGATGTGGTGCAGGACGAGCAGCAGCACGTGCTCTCGCGGCCCGGTGCGGCAGAGCAGCGCGCGCACGGGCAGTTCGGCGGTGAGGTCGAAGACGTGCCCGGCGGCCTCGGCGAGCCGGTCGGCCAGCGCCGACTCGGGCACCTCGAGCGAGTGCACGGGCAGCTCATCGGCCGAGCAGATAAGCTGGCCGGGTTCGCCGCCGCCATCGATCACCTTGGTGCGCAGGCTCTCGTGCCGCTCGAGCACGTCGTGCAGTGCCGCCCGCAGGGAGTCCTCGTGCAGCTCACCGCGCAGCCGGGTGGCGAAGGCCATGTTGTACACGGAGTTGGGCCCGGCGAACTGGCTGAAGAACCACAGCCTGCGCTGGGCAGGAGACAGCGGGATGTGCGCGGGCCGGGCCACGGGGGTGAACGCGGTGTCCGGCGCGGTGGGCTCCGCCGGCAGGCAGCGGGCCAGGTCGGCCACCACGGGGGCGTCGAAGAGGGTGCGGATGCCCAGCACCGCACCGGTTTCCGCGCGCACCCGGTTGATCAACCGGGTGGCCAGCAGCGAGTGCCCGCCCAGGTCGAAGAAACTGTCCTCCGCGCCGACCTCGGGCACGTCGAGCACTTCGGCGTACAGCGCGCACAGCAGCTTCTCCATCGGCGTGCGGGGCGGCCTGCTCACCGGCAACGTGGACTGCGGTTTGGGCAGGGCCTTGCGGTCGAGCTTGCCGTTGACGGTCAACGGGATCTTCGGCACCGGCACCACGAACGCGGGCACCATGTACTCGGGCAGCACGCTCCGCGCGTGCTCGCGCAGCCCGGCCGCGTCCAGGTCGCCGGTCAGCACGGCGTAGCAGACCAGCCGGTCCCCATCGGGCAGCACCACGGCCTGGACCACCGAGGGATGCCGTTCCAGGACGCGCTCGACCTCACCGGGCTCGATGCGGAAGCCTCGGATCTTCACCTGCTGGTCGGCACGGCCCAGGTACTCGAAGCCGCCGTCCGGGCGCCGCCGGGCGAGGTCACCGGAGCGATACATGCGGTCACCGGGGGCACCGAACGGATTGGGGACGAACCGGGCCGCGGTGAGCTCGGGCCGGTTCAGGTAGCCGCGCGTCACGCCGGGCCCGGCCACGTAGATCTCCCCGGGACAGCCGGGCGGCACCGGCCGCAGGGCATGGTCGAGCAGGTGCAGCCGCAGGTCGGGCAGCGCGACCCCGACCACGCTGGCGGTCTCCTCCGGGTCATCGAGCTCGATGTAGCTCGAGTGCACGGTGGTCTCGGTGATCCCGTACATGTTGACCAGCTTCGGCCCGCCGGGCCGCCGCCAGGCGCGGATGCGGCTCAGCGCCAGGGCCTCGCCGGCGAAGATCACCACGCGCAGCGCCAGGTCGGCCGGGGGCAACTGGTAGAAGGCCGACGGGGTCTGGCTCAGCACGGTCACGCGTTCGCGCGCCAGCAGTGCGAGGAACTCCTGAGGTGACCGGGTGACGTGCTTGGGCACCACCACGAGCCGCCCGCCCTTGGCCAGCATGCTCCACAGCTCGAACACCGACACGTCGAAGGCGTAGGAGTGGAACAGCGTGTGCACGTCGCCAGGGCCGAACCCGAACCAATGGTCGGTGGTGTCCAGCAGCCGCACGACGTTCTGGTGCGACACCACCACGCCCTTGGGCACACCGGTCGAGCCGGAGGTGTGGATGACGTAGGCGACGCCGTCCGGATCCGCGCGCGGCCCGAGGTCGTGCTCGGGGTATTCACGCGACGGGTCGACCTGGTCGAGCACCACCACCGGTTTCACCGCGGCGAGCACCTGTCGCAGGCGTTCCTCGGGCTGGTCGGGGTCCATGGGCACGTACCCCGCGCCGGACTTGAGCACCGCCAGCACCGCGACCACCAGGTCCAGCGAACGCGGCAGCACCAGCGCCACCAGGCGTTCCGGGCCCGCCCCCGTGCCACGAGGTGGTGGGCGAGGCGGTTCGCGCGGGCATTGAGTTCGCGGTAGGTCAGGTGCTCGCCTTCGAAGGTGACGGCCACGGCGTCCGGGCGTGCCCGCACCTGGGCCTCGAACAGCTCGGGCAAGGTGCACCGCCGCGCGGTCTCCGGGGCGGGGACCGGCTCGTGCTCGTCGGGCAGCAACAGATCGAGCCCCCAGGGATGCGTCCGGCCGGTCGGCGAACTGCGCGAGGATCGAGGCGAGCCGGGCGAGCAGCCGGTGCCCGCCCTCGGCGTCGAGGACGTCGGCGCCGTGGTCCAGTCGCAGCCGCCCGTGCTCCCCGGGCATCACGACGAGGGTCAGCGGGTAGTGCGTGCCGTCCAGGCCCCGCGCGCTGCGCAGCACCAGCCCGGGCAGCGCCTCCTCTTCCAGGGGGTAGTTCTCGAACACCACCACCGTGTCGAACAGCTCCGACTGCCCGGCCAGGGCCTGGAGTCGTGTCAGGTCCACATGCTGGTGCTCCAGCACGGCCAGCTGCTGTTCGCGCAGTGCGGTCAGTGCGTCCGCGACCGTGCGGGCCGGGGCCAGTCCGACCCGGACCGGGATGGTGTTGATCAACAGGCCGACCATGCCCTCCGCGCCGGGCAGCTCCGGCGGCCTGCCGGACACCGTCGCGCCGAAGACGACGTCCTGCCTGCCGGTCAGCGCGCCCACCAGCACGGCCCAGGCCAGCTGCACCACGACGTTCGGGGTCACCCCATGCCGACGGGCGACCTCGGCGATCCCGGCGGGCAGGTCCGCCTCGCACCGCAGCCGGGCCGAGGCCGAACCCCGCCTGCTCGGTCCGCCGACCAGCGTCGGTCCGTCCACGGTGGACAGGATGCCGCGCCAGGCCGCCTCGGCGGCGTGCGGGTCGCGGGTGGCGAGCCAGTCCAGGAAGTCGCGGTAGGCGGGGGCCGGGGGCAGCGGCTGCCCGGCGTACAGGCCGAACAGCTCCTTCACCACGATCGGCATGGACCAGCCGTCCAGCAGGAGGTGGTGGGTGGTCAGCACGAACACGTGCCGGTCGGCGGCACGCCGTTGCAGGGCGGCGCGGAACAGCGGCGGGCGAGCAGGTCGAAGCGCCGCTGCCGATCCTGCGCCAGGAAGGCCTCCAGGTCCTCATGCGCGGGCAGGTCGTGCCAGGGCACGGTGAACTCCGGGTCGATCACCTGCACCGGCCTGCCCGCCGGGCTCTGCCGCACCCCGGCGGACAGCTGCGGGTGGCGCCGCAGCAGCCGGTGCAGGGCGGTGCGCAGCCCGGCCGCGTCCAGCGCGCCTTCCAGCTCGAAGACGAACTGCACCAGGTACGGGTCGGCGCCGTCGTGGTCGTAGAGGGAGTGGAACAGCAGCCCCTGGGCCAGCGGCGGCAGCGGCAACGCGCCGGTGGCACGGGCACGGGCCCGGGTGCCGAGCGCGGTCAGCACCTCGAACCAGCGTTCGGCCAGCGCGCTGATCTGCTCGCGGGGGAGCAGCCGGCCCGGCCAGGACCAGTTCGCCACCAGCCGGGGACCATCGGGGTGGTTGGCGAGCACCGCGTCCAGCTCCACCGCGTGGGCCAGCGCGAGCGGTCCGCCGGTGGTCGCACCGACCACGGTGTCCTCGGGCAGCACCGCCCAGTCCCCGTCTCCGTCGACGTCGAAGTGGCCCAGGTAGTTGAACGCGTACCGAGGGGCCGGTACCGCGGCCAGCAGCGGTGCGGTCTGCGGGTTGAGGTGGCGCAGCAGGCCGTGGCCGAACCCGGTGCGCGCCAGGCCCTTCAGGGTCTCGCGCACCCGGGCGACCGCGCCGTCCAGGTCGACAGGGTCGGTGGGCCAGGGACAGCCCGCGTCGAGCTGGACGGGGTAGAGCGTGGTGAACCAGCCGACCGTACGGGAGAGGTCGACGCCGTCGGCGAACTCCTCGCGCCCGTGGCCCTCCAGCTCCACCCGCACCGGGCCGATGGCCAGCGCGAACGCGGTCAGCAGCAGCTCGTACACCGAGCAGTCGAAGGCGGTCGCGGCCTTGGTGAGGAAGTCCGCGGCCAGGCTGATCGACAGCCACTGCCGAGTGTCCTCGGTGTCCAGCGAGGGGTCCAGCGCGCGGTCGCCGACCGGCGGGTCCGCGACCGGGGCGAGCCAGCGGGGCAGGTCCGCCAACACGTCGGGGTGGTGGGCGTGCTGGAGCAGGGCCCGCGCCCACTGCGGGAACGGCGTGCCGGTGGCGGGCAGCTTCGGGGCGCGGCCGTCGCGGATCGCCGCCCAGGCCGTGTGCAGGTCGTCGAGCAGGATGCGCCAGGACACGCCGTCCACGCACAAGTGGTGCGCGGTCAGCGTGAGCCGGCCCTCGCGCCAGGTGGCGTGCAGGACGTGGCCGAGGGCCAGGTTGATGGGCCGGTCCAGCTTGACGGTGACGCGCTCCAGCACCCGCAGTGCCCACACTCCCTTCACTTCGGACAGGGCGAGGCGCAGCATGCCGTGGTGGTCGACCAGCGCCTGGACCACGGCGCGCACCTGCTCGGCGGTGCACCCGGCCGGTGTGCGCACGGTCATCGACTGGACGAACCGGTTGTCCGGCGCGCCCCGGCCGCGCAGCCAGTGCATGACCGGTGTGAGCGGCACGGTCGGGTCGTCGGGATCGCCGAGTGCCAGGCTACGGCCGCGCGCGGCGGGCAGTGCGAGACCCTTGGCCAGTGCGGCGACGGTCGGGGCGCGGAAGACGTCGGAGGTGCTGACGGCCAGCCCGGCGCGCTGTGCGGCGGCGGCGAGCTGAATGGCCCGGATGCTGTCGCCGCCGAGCTTGAAGAAGTCCCCGTCCACGGGCACCTCGGCCCGGCCGAGCACCTGCGCGAACAGCTTCGCGAGGGTCCGCTCGACGGCCGAGCCGGTGGCGCGCACCGGCTCGGGGGCGGGGGCGGAGGGGTCCGGCAAGGCGGCGCGGTCGAGTTTCCCGTTGCGGGTCAACGGCAGCGCGGCCAGCCCGACCACGGCCGAGGGCACCAGGAACGGCGGCAGCCGCTCACCGAGCCGCTCCAGCAGCCCGTCGGGGACCTCGCCGACGACGTAGGAGACCGAGGCGGCCCTCGCGCATCACGGTCGCGGCCTGCCGCACCCCCGGCTGGGCCAGCAGCGCGGCGTCCACCTCCCCCAGCTCGACCCGGAAGCCGCGCAGCTTGACCTGGCCGTCGGCGCGCCCGGCGAACTCCAGCTGCCCGTCGGCGTTCCAGCGGGCCAGATCGCCGGTGCGGTAGACGCGGGCACCGGGCGGACCGGATGGGTCGGGCAGGAAGCGCTCGGCGGTGGCACCCGGCCGGTTCAGGTAGCCCAGTGCCACTCCCGCGCCACCCAGGTAGACCTCGCCGGTGGTGCCGAGCGGTACGGGGCGCATGGCCGCGTCGAGGAGGAGCACCCGCATGCCGTCGAGGGGACGGCCGATGGGGACCACGTCGGTGATCGGGCCCGCGGGGTAGCGGGTGGCGAAGACGGTGGTCTCGGTCGGGCCGTAGCCGTTGACGACGGTGAGAGTGGGCAGCGCCTCCCGCACGGCGCGCACGGCGGCGGGAGAGACCACGTCACCGCCGGTCCACACCGGCGCAGCCCGGCGAGGCAGCGCGGGTCCTGGGTGGCGATCGCGTTGAACAGCCCGGCGGTGAGCCACATCCCGGTGACGCCGGCGGTGGAGATGGTGCGGGCCAGCTCGCCGGGGTCGAGCCTGCCGGGCGGGGCGAGCACGATCTCGCCGCCGGTGAGCAGCGGTATCCACAGCTCCAGGTTGATCGCGTCGAAGGCCTGCGAGGAGTGCAGCAGCACCCGCTCGGCCCCGCCCTCGGTCCACCAGCGGTCGGCGGCGAGGTCGACCAGATTGGCGTGGGTGACGGCGACGCCCTTGGGCGTGCCGGTGGAACCCGAGGTGAACATGACGCAGGCCAGGTCGTCCCCGCCGACCTCCGGGCACGCGGCGCCCGGGCCGGTGCCGTTGACGGTCAGCACGCGCGGACCGGGAGCCGTCACGTCCGCCTGATCGGTGAGCAGCAGTTGGGCCCCGGAGTCGGCGAGCACGACCGCGCGCCTGGGCGGCGGGTCCTCGGCGAGCAGGGGCACGTAGGCCGCGCCGGACTTGAGCACGGCGAGCGCGGCGACCACCAGGTCCACCGAGCGCGGCAGCAGCAGCGCGACGTTGCGGCCGGGCCCCGCCCCTGCCCCGGCGAGCCGGGCGGCCAGGGCGGTGGCGCGCTCGTCCAGCTCGCGGTAGGTCAGCCGTCGCCCGGTCGTCGGGCAGTGCACCGCGGCGGCCTCCGGCTGTTGGCGGACCCGCGCGGCGAAGGCCGAGGTCACCGTGCTGGCTCGCGCCGCCTGTGGGGCCCCGGTGCCCAGGTCTATCAGGTGCGCGCGCTCGGCGGCCGTGGTGGGCTGGATGTCGACGAGGGGCGTGTCCGGGGTGGCCTCGACCAGTTGCCACAGCACGTGCTCGAACCGCTCGCCCAGCTCCCGCAGCCGCTTGGGGGAGCACGTGGTGGGGTTGGCGTCGAAGTCCAGGCGCAGCCTGCCGTCAGCCCGGTCGTAGGCCACCACGGACAGGTCCTCCGACGGCGGGGCCTGGAGGTTGTGCACGGTCACCGTCGCCGAGCCGAAGCGCAGCACATGGTCGAACCGCTGGATGTTGAGCACCGGTCCGAAGAACTTCCGCCCATCCTCCGGCAGCCCCAGCTCGCGCCGCAGGCGTTCGCCCCGGTACCGCTGCCGCGACCGGATGGCGAGCAGCTGCGCCGACACCTCCTGGAGCAGCCCGCCCACGGTGCCCGCCAGGTTGACGCGCACGCGCAGGGGCACCACGTTGGCCGTCATGGCGGGCACGTCCACCTCGGCCGCGCGGCCGGAGACGGGCAGGCTGAGCAGCAGATCCGACTGCCCGGTGACGGCCTGCACGTGCACGGCGGTGGCCGCGGCGAGCACGCGGGACCACCGCGTCCCCAGCCGCTCGGCGCCCTGCCGCAGCCGGGCGAACTCCCCTTCCTCCAGCACTCGGGTCCACCGCACCGAGACCTCGGCGGCGGGCGCGGCGCGCGACCCGACCACCACCGGCTCCGGCCGGTCGGCCAGCCGTGCGAGCCACCACTCGCGGTCCTCGGCCAGTGCGGCCGAGTCGCGGTACGTCCGCTCGGCCGAGGGCACCTCGGCGAGGGCGGCCCACCCGTGTCCGGGGACGGCGAGCCCTTCCCGGAGACATTCGTAGATCTCGGCCACGCGCCGCACGAGCAGCGCCATGCCCGCGCCGTCGAGGGCGATGTGGTGCACCCGCAGGAACACCCACTGCCGCTCCTCGGCAAGCCGCAGCACGGCACCCAGGAACAGCTCCTCGCCCGCCGCCGCGAGGCGCTCCGCCATCCACGCCCGCGCCGAGGCGACGGGATCGGGGACCTCGCGGAAGTCCACGGTGGTCACCCGGGGTTCGGCGGAGTCCAGGATCCGTTGCCGGGGAAGGGAATCGGCCGTCTCCTCGAAGACCACCCGGACCGCCTCGCACTCCGCGGCGGCCCGCGTGAGAGCGGCGGTCAGCAGGTCGGTCCGGACGGTCCCGCACAGGTCCAGGTACTCGGCCCACTGATAGGAACCGGGACGGCTGTGCCCGGCGCGCTCGGCGAGCCATACACCGGTCTGGGCATCGGACAGTTCGAGTTCAGCGCTCTGGTCGACCACGTGGGAGGTGTCCTCACCAGCTTGTGTGGGTCAGCGGGGCGCTCTTCTAGCATGGAATGTTTTGGCAAAAAACAAAGTTCGCTTTTACCCGTTCCAGCGCATCATTGGATTGGCGGCGTTGGACGGGTTGGTTGCGTCATAAGCAAAGGCCAACCGCTTGACGCAAACAGCCAAGCCCGGCTCGCTGATCACGCGGCCCTTGCGGAAGTCCTGCCCGATAAGATTATCAGAAACTGAGACACTATCGGATGTAGTGGCACGGTCGCCTCCCGTGTCCTTCCGCCGTCCCCGTTATACCTCCTTGAACTTCGTCCCCGTGGCCCCGACGCTCTCCAGTGCATCCTTGAGTTGCTCGGAGACAATGAGGGCCACCGTCCATCCCCACGTGCGGAAGACTTTGGCGTCATCTACCTTCGAGGGGGCGATACGCAGGGAATACAGATTCAACCCTGGCATGGACAATGGGGATGCCGAAAGCCGCTTGGGAAAAGTCGAGCGGTTGACCCGCTAGCTTCACGGGAGCCCGGATGCGCCCTTCTATCTCGGCGGGCTCCCCCCTCATGAGCAGAGCGGGCCAGACTTCGTCTCCACGCCCATCACTGAGTTTGCCCAACTCCCATCGACCAGGAACAGCCACATCGTCGGATAGCTTGTAATACCTTGTCATGAGGGCTCCTCTTATTTCGAACTCTTGGTGATGAGCTTGGAGGAAACCGGCCTATGAAAACGGTACTCGCGAGACGATGAAGCACCAGACCCATGCTCACCCCAGGGGCAACTCCAAGGTGGCCGTGGCGCCCAGGCCCGGCCCGTCGCTCACCAGGGTGAGCCGGCCTCCCAACAACTTCGCCGCCAGGGCGCTGGAGTGCAGGCCCAGGCCGTGCCCCCTTCCCGCGTGGTGAAGCCCTGGGCGAAGAGCCGCTCGCCGATCTCCGGCGTGAAGCCCATGCCGGTGTCCACCACCTGGATGCAGGCCCTGTCTTCCTGGGCCCAGAGCCGCACCCGCAGGTGCCTCCGCCCCTCGGGCAGGCTGTCCATGGCGTTCTTGGCGTTGCTGATGAGGTTGACGAGGATCTGCAACACCTTGTGTTTGTCCAACCGCACCCGGGGAAGCCTGACGAGTTCCTGGGTGACGGACACCCCGTGGTGCTGCAGTGAGGGCAACTGGATGCTCAGCGCGTCGTCGACGAGCTGGGACAGCTCGCACTCCTCGGTGAGCAGGGTTGCGTGGGAGTAGGACTGCTGCACCTGGACGATGACCCGGATGTGATCCAGGTGCTTGCTCATGGCGCCCATGCTGTCCTGGAGCGTCTTCTGCTCGCGCAGCAGCTCATTGCCCAGCGCGGAGAAATAGGCCGGCAGTTGCTGGCCGCGCGGATCCCGGGTGAGGAAGTCCGCCAGGTTCCCCTGGTGCTCCTCGAGCAGGGTGGAGATCTGCTTGAGTCGGCCCAGGCGCGAGACATTCACCGTCTCGGTCATGCTCTGCAGGTTGACGACGGCGCTGGTGAGCACGTTGCCCACGTTGTGCAGCACGTTGGCGGCCACCTCCGCCATGCCCACCGCGCGCGCGGCGCCCACCAGCCGCGCCTGGGCCTGCTTCAGCTCGTGCGTGCGCTCCTCCACGCGCTTCTCCAGCTCGTCATTGGCGGCGCGCAGCGCGGCCTCCGTCCGCTGGACCTCGGCGTAGAGCCGGGCGTTCTCGATGGAGATGGCGGCCTGGGAGGCGGTGCCCGAGCAACGTCAGCCGCGAGGGCGTGAAGGCATTGGTGGCCAGCCCGTTCTCCAGGTACAGCACGCCGCGGAACGCCTCCTGGCGCAACAAGGGCAGGCACAGCACGGAGCGGGCCCCACCTCGCTCGAGCCAGGGATCCGCCGAGAAGGAATGGGGCTGAGAGACATCCCCGATGAGCACGTGCTCGCGGGTGCGCCGGGTATACGCGATGAGGCTCCAGGGCAGCCGGGACTCGTCCGCTCCGGCGGCGTCCTCGGGGGACGGGCCCACCACGGAGACCACCGAGAGCTTGTCGCCATGCGGCAGCAACAGGGCGCCGCGCTGGGCGCCGGCGTTCTCGATGGCCGCTCGCAACAACGTGGCCGCCAGGCGCTCGAGGACGATCTCCCCCGAGACGGCCTGCTGGGCCTTGACCACGGTGAGCGCGTCGATCTTCGTGGAGTCCGTCTCCGCGGAGCGATCGGAGGCCACCGGCGAGGAGGCCAGATGGGGCCACTGGGCCTCCAGGTGCTGGACCTTGCCATGCGCACCCCAGCGCGCCCACGCGTCCGGGACTGGCGCGCGTAGGAGTCCCCGAGCGTCTTCAGCTTCCGCTCGTACCAGAAGCGGGCGGCGAGCTCGCACGCCAGGGCGACATGCTGGATGAAGCCGTGCGCTCGCGCGCAGTCGTGTGCTTCCTCATAGGCGCGCAGGGCCTCGCCCTCCCGGTCCTCGAGGCGGGCCAGCTCCGCGAAGACCATCCGCTCCGGGGCCCGGAATGTCGCGGGCTGTTGGGCGGCCCACTCGGCGAGCTGTTGATGGTGCTGCAGCAGGGTCTGCTTCGCCCGCGACCACTGCTCCGGAGTCATCTTCGCGTGGCAGGCCGCCAGGCTCAGGGCATGGAAGAGGTGGAAGTCGAGGATCTGGATCTGACAGAAGGACGCCCAGGCCAGCTCGGCGGCGCGGTTGCCCGCCTCGAGCGCCTCGGCCCAGGCGCCCGCGAGGAAGCGCGCCTGCATCTTGAAGCTCCAGTACCAGCAGCGCATGGTGCTCATGCGCGCGGGCGTCAGCCCGGCCTCGAAGGTGGCCTCGTCGAAGTCCTCCCCCGTCAGCGAGCCGAACGTGGACACGCCGCGCAGCTGCCGCACGTAGCGCTGGACGTGATGCACGACGGATTGCACGTCCGGGAAGCTCGCCTTGCGCACGAAGGCCGGGCGGATGACCGACTCCTGGTCCACCTCTTCCAGGTGGTGCCCCAGCATGAGCCGCACCGCGACGATGTGATTGCAGCAGTAGCTGGCGATCAGCAGATCACTCGCCTGGAGCGCGTGATGGAAGCCCCGGCGCATGAGCTCCAGGGAGTTGCCGAGGGGCTCGGTCCAGTCGCTGAGGGTGCCCTGGATGTAGAGGATCTTGCCGCGAAAGTTGGAGATCTCATGCCGCTCGACGATGGCCCCGGCGAGCTGGCCGAAGGCATGGCCCTCCTGGTAGCGCTTGAAGATGGTGCCCAGCACCAGGCCGTACCAGCCAAACCCCTGCGCGGCCGAACCATTGAGCCCGTGGTGGATGCTCAGGCAGACCATCCGGCACAGGTTGACGATGAGCAGCTTCGTGTTGGTGAAGTACGCGGGCGCGAACATGGCGCCCAGCACGCTCATCGCCGCCTCGATGTCCGGGTCCGTCATGCGCGGCAGCTCGAGCAGGCTCTCGATGGAGCGCCCTTCCATCAGCGCCCAGACCTCCGCGTTGGCCGCGAGGACCTCGTCCCACGAGGGACTCGCGGACATGGGTGGCCCATCTGGGTGAGGCACTCCACCAGACAGACGAGCGCCGCGGAGATCTCACTGGCGGCCACGTGGATGCTGCTCTTCAGGCGGTAGACCGCCGCGGTGTCCGTGCGCGTCCGAGCCCGGGGCAACAGCTCCTCCACCAGGCGGCGGGCCTCGGCGGCCTTGCCGCTCATGAACTCACAGGTGGCCCGATCGAGCTGGATCCGGAAGGTCAGCGCGGGCTCCGCCTCCCAGGGGTCTCCCGGAATCAACCGGTAGGCCGTGGCGAGGTAGGCCGCGGCCGAGCGGAACGCGGTGGTGGCCTTGGCGTTGCGACCCGCCTTGGCGTTGAGCCGCGCCAGCCGCAGACGCTCGGCCGGATCGTCGATCAGCTCCATTCCGGCGTTCAGGTGGCTCACGATGTCGAAGAGCTGATCCTGGACCGTCTCGGGCGGCAGGCGCTCGAGCAGCAGGCGGCCGATGCGCAGGTGCACGGCCTTGCGCTGCGGCTCGGGGATGAGGGCCTGGGCCGCCTGCTGGATGCGATCGTGAAGGAAGCGGAACTGCTCGCCCGGCCCGGTCCTCATCAGCATGCCCTCCTGGAGCGCGGGAGCCAGACCCCGTGACACCTCGGAGGACTCCTCCATGTGGGAGATGAGGCGGAGCAGCTCCAGGGAGAAGACGTTGCCCACGCAGGCGGCGAGCCGCAGCAGGTGCTGCGTGCCGAGGGGAAGCTGGCGCAGCTTGCCGGCCATGAAGTCGACGACGTTGTCGGAGTAGCCCCGGGCGCGGCTGGCGGCGGCGTCCCAGCGCCAGGGACCCTTGGGCAGACGCACGAGGAGCCCGTCCTGGTGGAGCGTCAGCAGGAACTGCTGCAGGAAGAACGGGTTGCCGCCGGTCTTCTCGAGCGCCAGCACCGGCAGCGACTCGAGCACCTCGTCCCCCGCCCCCGGCAGCGCGTCCGCGACGAAGCGCCGCACCTCCTCGAGCGTCAACGGCTCGAGGTGCAGCTCGGTCATCCGCGCCCCGGCCGCGCGCAACCCGTCCACCGTCTGCGCGAGCAGGTGCGAGGCGTCCACCTCGTTGTCACGGTAGGCGCCGATGAGCAGCACCGGAGGCGTCTCCGGGTGGGTGAGCAGGTGCTGGAGCAGCTGGAGGCTGGCCAGGTCCGCCCACTGCAAGTCATCCAGGAAGAGGACGAGGGGGTGCTCGGGCGTGGCGAACACGCCGAGGAACTTGCGCAGGACGAGCTGGAAGCGGTGCCGGGTCTCGGCGGGAGGCAGCTCGCCGACGGAGGGCTGCTTGCCAGCGACGAGCTCGAGCTGGGGCACCACGTCCACGAGCACCGGCCCTGGCCCTCCCAGGCCTCGTTGAGCCGCGCGCCCCAGCGCGCGAGCTCCTCGTCGGTGCTCGCGAGCAGCTGTTGGGTCAGGCCGCGGATGGCCTGGGCCAGGGTGACGTAGGGGATGTCGCGCTGGAGCTGATCGAACTTGCCGCTGAGGAAGAAGCCGCGCTGGCGCACCACGGGCCGGTGCAACTCGTGCACCACGGCGGACTTGCCGATGCCGGAGTAGCCCCGGACGAGGAACAGCTCGGGCCGTCCGGCCTGGGCCACGCGCTCGAAGCCCTGGAGCAGGGCGGCGACCTCGGAGCCGCGCCCGTAGAGGCGCTGGGGGAGCTGGAAGTGCGTGGGGTGGTCGTGCTCGCCCAGGGGGAAGTCCTCGTGCACGCCGCGCAGGAGCGAGTCCCTGCACCGCGCGAGGTCCGCCGCGAGCCCCTCGGCGCTCTGGTAGCGCTCCTCGGCGACCTTGGCCATGAGCTTGAGGACGATGGCGGACAGCATGGGAGGCAGGTCCGGCACGCGCTCCCGCGGGGGCTGGGGCGCCTGGGCCATGTGGGCATGGAACCACTCGAGCGCGTCACGCCCCTGGAAGGGGCGGCTGCCCGTGAGCACCTCATAGAGGGTGACGCCCAGCGAGTAGAAATCCGCGCGGTGGTCCACCGCGCGATTCATGCGCCCGGTCTGCTCCGGAGACATGTACGCCAGGGTGCCTTCGATGAGCGTGGCGGGAGCGGCCTCCACGTGCTCGACGAGCTGGAAGGTGGCGGCGCCGAAGTCGACGAGGCGGGTGTCCCCGGAGGGGGTGACGATGATGTTCGCGGGCTTGAGATCCTTGTGGATGACGCCGTGGCGGTGGACCTCCGCCAGGGTGGACACCAGGGAGAGGGCCAGCTCCAGGGCCCGGAGCACCTCGAAGGGGCGGCCGACGAGCGCGGACAGGGGCTCGCCCTCCACCGCCTCGAAGAGGAGCACCGGACGCTCCTGGAGCACCTCGCAGCCCAGTGCACGCGAGACGCCGCGCACGTCGCGCAGCCGCTGGAGGATGTCGAACTCACGCCGGTAGCGCTCGATCGCCTGCGGGTCCGGCCCGGAAGACAGGGGCGTCTTGAGGACGAGCGACGTGCCATCGGCATCACTCACCGCGTGGAAGAGCCGGTTGGTGCCCGTGGACCTGAACGCCCCTCGAAGGGTGTAGCCTGGAATGGTCAGCATGCCGAGTAGGTGAGACGGGATCCTACCGCAGGGGCGTTCGAGGCGGGCGGTGACGTACCTGCCCGACCTTTTCCCTACCCTCGAGGACGCGAGTGCGCACGGCCTTCACCCCGAGAGGACCCGAGCCCCCAGGTTCGTACGCCATCACCAGGCCGCTCTCTCGCCCGGCTCGGACTTCGCCTCCCGGACTCACATCGTGGGAAGAGGGACGGGTCCGAGATGGGAGGGGTCCCACACGTACTGCTCGGTGGGCGTGAGCACCATGTTCGTCAGCGCATGTCGCTCGACGAAGTCCTTGAATCGCTCGGAGACGACGAGGTCTCCCACCAGCCCGCGGGGACGAAAAATGTCCTCGCCCCGCCATGTCCCTGGTTCCAAGACGAAGCCGTGTATGGCGGTGACGCTCGTCAATCGACATTCCGGGCAGGTGGGGGGCTCGGAGATACGCATCCGGTTGAGCACCGGGTCCACCGCCGCCGGGCCAAAACAAGTCGACACGACGGAGTAGCGGGGCACGGTGAGAGGCTTGCGAGACCCCTTCTTCATACGACGCACCCGGACCACCTCGACGGGGTGAAAGCCCTCCAGCCCGGTGAGACCTTCCGCGCGAAAAGCCTCCGCGAACCGCTCGGAGATGAGGATCTCATACGCGGACTTCTTGATGAAGTCCCCGAGTTCCTCCCCGTGCAGCTCCAGCTTGACCCGATAAGGAGGAAGCCACTTCAACAACCCGACGAATTTTTCGCACCCCGGGCAGCGAGGCGCATCCGCGCGGTTGATGGGCTCGACGGTATCGACATCCGTATCATAACGAGACCAGAGGGGCCCTTTGTGAGGACGAAAAAGCGCGAGGAGACAGATGCATCAAAATCCATTCGGGAACCTCGCTTTCATCTCTGGGCGGTTATAGATCTCGCGTAGCTTGTCCGTGAACTCCTTGGGCGTTGCACTGGGATTCTTGTCGAGCCATTCGATGACTTCATCGTCTACATCCCGGTGCCATTTCTGGTAGCCGCAGTGCGACTGCTCGTCTCTGGCCCGAGACACGAAACGTGGATCCCGAGGTTGGTAGAGCCCCTGAGCGTGGGGTGATTCTCCAATCCCTTGGCAATGGGCCGGGAGATGAGGTGGTGATTCTGGCCCTTGCATTGGGGCGGCTCGGAGGAGCCCAGCGATTGAGACAAGGACTCCGCCGCCGCCTGGAGTTGCTGCTTCGTGCTCTCGTCGCCCTTCCCCTCCATCCAGCTGGCCTGCTCCAGGAGCTCATTCACCTCGTCCAACACCTGGGCGGCCTTGCGCGCGTCGTCCCCCGCGAGGGCCACGCACGCACTCACCATGCCCTGCTTGCAGTTGCACACCGCTGACATCTCGCCGGGCGTACAGGCCACCTGCGTCAACACCACCAATAGCAAGCTCGAGAGCATGGGGCACCTCTTTCAGTCGTTATCAAGCGTGTCGTGACGCAGCTGATTGCAAGTTTCAGGGGACCCCACGCCGAGTCCCCCTCGAAGCGCCAGGCAGTGAATTCGCTGGCAGTTCTCGTCCAGGGAGCTGAACCCGAACATCTCACCGACCCAGTTACGGACTCCGTCAGTAATATTGCCTCACGTACCCGTACGCCTTTTCGAACAGAGCCTCGTCTTGATGCAGCTGATACTTGAGGAGCGTCTTGCGTAGAGCCTTCTTCACCTCGCGCTCTCCCGCGCTCGTCTGCTGCCAGCCCGGAAAGCGCACGAGCCGCACGATCTCGTCGATGTCGGTGACGACGCGCTCGACCACCACCGGCGTCTTCTCGTTCTTCACCTGCTGGAACAACGCGGTGAGCGCCGCCTTGCCCCGATCCGCGTCCTCCTCGGCTGGGCTCTCACGCTCGGCCGCGACAACGTCGCGCGCCAGCTCCAGGAGCTGCTTGAGGAACTCGACGCTGTTGAGCAACCCCCGCTCGTGCCGGTCCTTCAACGCCTCCAGGCGCTCGGACAGCTGTTTGTAACGCGGCAGGCCCATGTGCTTCCTCAACCGCGCGGTGAGCTTGAGCTCGAGCTCCTTCGACTTCTTCTTCGGATCCGGAGAGCCCATCACCGCTTCGAGCAGCTCGGCATCGACGACCAGGGTCTCCAGGTCGTCGCGCACGGCCTCGACGTGGACGTTCTGGTGGATGAGCTCGATGGTCTTGGCCCCGAGTGCGTGCCAGATGAGCTTGCCCGTGCCCGAGGTGGGCTGGACCGATGCGTAGACCTGAGACAACCAGCGATAATCGACCTCGAACGCCAGCAGCACCGGGTCCGGGGAGATGGCCTCCCACAGCTTGCCGAGGACGTTGAACTCGGCCGCGAAGGCATCGCGCACGTCGTTGTTGGGCAGGCACTCCTGGGCCGCCATCAGACCCTCGTAGCCCGTCTGGGTACGGTCCACACCGGGGAAGAAGGCAAGACACTTCTGGACGGCTTCTCCGAGCTGGTCCTTCAGCCCGGCGATGTTCGACACCACGTCGCGGAAGCCCTTCTCGTCGAACTCCAGTGCCTTGGCGACGTCATCGAAAACGCCCAGGTAGTCCACGATGATCCCGTGGGTCTTCTTGTCGCCATAGGTGCGGTTCGTGCGGCAGATGGCCTGGAGCAGGGTGTGATCGCGCAGCGGCTTGTCCAGGTACATCGCCTGGAGGATGGGCGCATCGAAGCCGGTGAGCAGCTTGGCCGTGACGATGAGGAGTTTGAGTGGATCGTTCGGATCGCGGTAGCGGTCGAGCAGCCGCTCCTCCTCATCGCGGCTGCGGTCATAGGGCTTGAAGCGCTCGTCGCCACCGGTGGCCGAGATGACCACCTCGGTGGCCTCGGGCAGCAGGAGTTTGTCGAGCGCGGCTTTGTAGAGAAGGCAGCACTCCTGGTCGAAGGTGACGACCATGCCCTTGAAGCCGTTGGGGGCGACCTTCTCCTGGTAGTGGTTCGCGATGTCGGCGCAGATCTTCTGGACGCGCTCGGGCACCTTCACCAGCACGGCCATCTTCGAGGCGGCCTTGGCGAGGTTGTCCTTGTCGAGGTCGGAGAGGTTGCCCGTGAGCTCGGCGTAGGCCTGATCGATGGCGGCCTTGTCGATGTGCAGGTCGACGAGCCGAGGCTCGAAGTGGAGTTCGAGCGTGGCGCCGTCGCGGATCGACTCCTCGAAGCCGTAGCGGCTCATGTAGCCGCGGGCGTCTTCCTCGGCGCCGAAGGCATAGAAGGTGTTCCGGTCGCGCCGGTTGATGGGCGTGCCGGTGAGTCCGAAGAGAAAGGCGTTGGGCAGCGCCGCGCGCATCTTCACCCCCAGGTCGCCCTCCTGGGTGCGGTGGGCCTCGTCCACCAGCGCGACGATGTTGCCCCGGGGATTGAGGACACCCTCGGCCTCGCCGAACCGGAAGATGGTCGTGATGATGATCTTCCGGGTGTCCTGCTGGAGCAGCTTCTGGAGGTCGGCGCGCGTCTCGGCCTTCACGAGATTGGGCACGTCGGAGGCGTGGAAGGTCGAGCTGATCTGCGCGTCGAGGTCGAGGCGGTCGACCACGATGAGCACGGTGGGGTTGCCGAGTTTCGGCTGGAACCGGAGCTTCTGCGCCGCGAACACCATGAGCAGCGACTTGCCCGAGCCCTGGAAGTGCCAGATGAGGCCCTTGCGCGGATGTCCGGCCAGCACCCGCTGCACGATGAGGTTGACCGCCTCGTACTGCTGGTAACGGCACACGACCTTGATACGGCGCTTCTTCTTGTCGGTGGCGAAGAGCGTGAAGTGGGCGAGGATGTCGAGCAGCACCGCCGGGCGCAGCAGCCCGTTCACGGCCGCCTTGACCCCTTCGAGCGTGCCCGGCGTAGACTCCTCGTCGCGCCACGGCCCCCAGAGGTCCACGGGCATCCGTACGGAGCCGTACTTGAGTTCCTTGCCTTCGGTGGCCACGCTGAGCACGTTGGCGACGAACAGCTCGGGAACGTTCTTCTCGTAGTCGTCGTGAACCTGGAGCGCACCGTCGAGCCAGCTCACGGCCTGCCGCACCGGGGTCTTCGCCTCGATCACGACGAGCGGGAGCCCATTTACCAGCAGCACGAGATCGGCGCGGCGCTCGGCCGGACCGGCTCGGAAGGTGAACTGGGTGGTGACGACGTAGTGGTTGTTCTCTGGGTTCTCGAAGTCGATGAGGCGAACGGTCGTGTGCTCGTGATTCGGCCCGAAGGGCATCGAACGGTCGCCGCGGAGCCAGGAGGTCATCTCCTCGTTGGCCTTGATGAGCCCATCTGAGCGCACCGCGAGCACGATGGCACGCAGCTTGTAGATCACCTCGTCAGCACGGTCGGGTACGGCGGCGATCTCAGGGTTGAGTCGGATCAGTGCATCACGAACCCAAGGCTCAACAAAGACCTCGTGGGTCTGGCGGGCGACGTCACCAGAAGCCAGGAAGTGCCAGCCAAAGCCGGAGATTTTGCCGGCTCGTCGGGCGAGTCCAGAGCCGACGGCGGTATGGTGCGTGACGCCGCCACAGAGCAGATCGCGGACAAGGCTCTCGACAGTGGAGGCTTCGGTAAACATGTGTCACATCCCTCGAAGGCAAGTAAACGCTGCGTGAATTAGGTTTCGAGCCTCCGTGACGCGACGAGCAGCCGCCACAAGAGAGCGACGTACTGACAAGTAATGCGCAACCCAAGCTTCCTGATCTGCCAGGGCTATCTCAGGAACAGGCATGGTCTCGACCTTACGTTTGTCAATCGTGGCAAGATTGCTGGTCCTCTTGGCATGGCGCAAGAAGAACTCGCGTCCACGCGGGCTTCTCATCAAACCTTCAAGAAACTCGACCAGCACATGACTCGACTTAGGCTTAATAGCGAAAACGTGATTCTGGAAGACACAATCATCCAGCTGACCGCGCCACACAGCACCGCGCCCTAATTGATCTATGCTTCCGCCTTCCGTTAAAAGCAAAACGCCAGATTGAGGACGAAACGAAGAAACCATGTGATGCGGGATAGTGGTGTCCCGCACGTTCGAAAGATCGAACCAGCCATCTTGTAGTTGGGCAACAGTCACGATGGGGAGAGTCGTTCGCTCGCCGCGATGCACGGGAGATACTTTGTACCCGAGGCTAACTTCAGCAAGTTCGGAGAGAGGCACTGTTCGCTGAATAGGAACGCCCCTCTCCGAGGGAAATCGATCTGCTAGCAAAGCAGCTTCCACGTCTTTCAAGGCCTTCGCCATAGCGACGCTGCGATCAACCACAGCTTTGATCGCGCTGAGAAAATCAACCAATTGGCGCTGATGCTCTATTGGTGGTAGTGCGAATTCGTATCCCGCAAGACTGGTCCAATTGGTCCGCGGAGACAGCGAGCCCGCCGATGTACCCACCGCGTGCTCAAAGAACGCATCGGTTTGGCAGATGAAGGGCAGCAATTCAGGTAGGAGCCGTCTTGAATCCGCGCTCTCCAGTACGTAGATATCGCCTGAGCACACGCCGTCGAAGTTCGCGAGCGCGACCTTGCGCTGATAGGCCCGCCGTTTACCAAAGAGCACTTGGCCCGGTCGGAAGCGGTTGGTGAAGGTGGTCCCGTCCGCAACATCACCCCACGAACGAACTGAGAATTCACCCGGCTCGATGTGCTCCAAACCTACAAAGCGCTCGATACCCGCCTCAATTGGGTCGCACCGCTCCGATACGAGGCGCACAATGTCTCCGAACTTCACGCGCCGCCACCCCGGCTTCAACTCACCCATTAGTTGCCGCCCCCACGTCCCCGATGACAACCCCATCGAGCATGTCCACCACTGCGTCCATCTCGGTCCAGAAGGCCCGCCCCGATGACTCCCATACGGCCCATGTCTCTCCGAGCGTCTGTGGTTCCCCCTCAACTGCCAGCGTCGCCACTGCCCGCCTGACGTAGAGCGGGATGGACAGGCTCCAGCCATGAGTGCCGATCTCCTCGAGGCTTGCTACCTTCGCAAAGCCATCCTCATCAACAAAGGCCGCATAAACTTCCTGAATGCGAGCTTGGTGTTCGGACTTGAGGAAGCTCATCGCCCGTTCGCGTGTCACTTCATTTACTGCGTCGATGAACAGCACCTTGCCCCGCCGCTTCGGAGGCTTTCGGGTGCGGCAGACGACGACGCAGGCCTCCATCGGCGAGTTGTAGAACAAGTTTGGTCCGAGTCCGAGCACGCACTCGACAAGGTCGGCATCAATGAGCTTGCGCCGCATTTCGGCCTCTTCCTTGCGGAAGAGCACCCCGTGCGGAAACAGGATGGCGCAGCGACCGGTCTTCGGGTCGAGGCTCTTCAAGATGTGCTGGAAGAAGGCATAGTCGGCGCGTCCCTGGGGCGGCGTGCCCAGGAAATTCCGTCCCCAGGGGTCGGTCGTCCATCCCTCCCGGTTCCACTGTTTGATCGAGTAGGGCGGATTGGCCACCACCACGTCGAAGGTCCGTAGACGATCATTGTCAGAGAACGCGGGCGCGACCAGGGTGTCCCCACGAGCGATCTCCGAGTCCTCGACACCGTGCAGCACGAGGTTCATGCGGGCGATGGAGGCGGTCATGTGGTTGCGCTCCTGCCCGAAGAGCTTGAGCGTGCGGTGCTCGCCTCCTTGCGCTTCACCTCGGCCAGCGCCGAGATGAGCATCCCGCCCGTGCCGCAGGTGGGGTCGTAGATGCTCTCGCCGGGCTTCGGATCCAGCATCTGGACCATCAGGTGGACGACAGTGCGGTTGGTGTAGAACTCCTGCGCCGTGTGCCCGCTGTCATCGGCGAACTTCTTGATGAGGAACTCGTATCCGTTGCCGAGTTCATCCTCTGGCACGTTGGCCAGAGAGAGCATGTGTCCGGAGAAGTGCTCAAGCAGGTTCTTGAGCGTGGCATCGGGCAAGCGCTCCTTGTTTGTCCAGGGAGCGTCGCCGAAGATGCCCTCGAGGCGCCCGGGGTTGGCGGCCTCGATCTTCCGCATGGCGGCCTGAAGCGCGCGGCCCACATCCCTGGCGACGGCGCGCACGTCCTTCCAGTGGGCTCCCTCGGGGATGACGAAGCGGTCGTTGGCGGTCGCGGCGGCGTAGGCCGGGTCCCTGGAATCGGCGAGGGCCTCGGCGTAGTCCTCGTCCCACACGTCGGAGAGCCGCTTGTAGAAGAGGAGCGGAAAGACGAACTGTTTGTAATCACCGGCGTCCACGAGGCCGCGGAGGATGACCGCTGCGCCCCAGAGATAGGATTCGAGTTCTTGCTGGGTCATGTGCGCGTTCATTCCCTTATCAAGGTTTCAATCAGTAGATAGCAAAGGGCGCGCCTCTGCTCAGGCAGTCGGCAAAGGGGCGGGTCCGAGATGGGAGGGTCCCGCACGAAGTCCTCGGTGGGCGTGAGTCGCATGTTCGTCAGCCCGTGCCGCTCGACGAAGTGCTTGAACCGCTCGGAGACAACCACCCGCCCTTGCATGCCGCGAGGGCGGAAGACGTCCTCTTCGGCCCAAGTGCCCAGCTCCAGGACGAAGCCGTGAGTGGCGTCGATACCCGTTGCCCGGCACTCGGTGCAGGTGGGGGGCGAGGAGACACGCACTCGGTTGAGCACCGAGGTCCACCGCCGCCCGGCCGAAGCAGGGCCAGACGACGAAGTAGCGAGGCACGGTGAGCGGCTCGCCCTTCTTCTTCCTCATGCGGCGCACCCGGTTCACTTCCACGGAGTGGAAGCCCTCCAGTCCGGTGAGCCCCTCGGCCTGGAAGACTTCCACGAACCGCTCGGAGACAAGCAGTTCGTACCCCACACCATCGATGAAGTCCCCGAGTTCTTCCCCGTGTAGTTCCAGGTTGACCCGATAGGGGGGAGCCGGGTCAGCAACCCGATGATGTCGCCGCAGCGTTGGCAACGCGGTGCGTCCGCCCGGTTGGCGGGCTCGGCCTTCTCGAAGGAGACCTCGTAACGTGACCCGACATCGCCCTCCTCCAGGACAAAGAAGCGCGAGGAAGTAGAAGCTTCAGAACCCATGGGGGAACCTCGCTCTCATCTCCGGACGGCTGTAGATGTCACTCAACTTGTCCATGAACTCCTTGGGTGTTGCCTTGGGGTGCTCCTTGAGCCAAGCGTCGACCTTGCGGTGCCACTCCTGGTAGCCACAGTGTGATTGCTCGTCCCTGGCCCGAGAAACGAAGCGTGCGTCCCGAGCGACATCTCGCCGGGCGTGCAGGCCACTTGCGTCAGCACCACCAGCAACAAGCTCGAGAGCATGGAGATTGTCCTTCAGCCGGTATCAGGCGCTTCGTGGCAGGGTCTGGTGCGCGCTCATTCGAGCCATCCCCCTTCGACCATCACCCGACGAAGGTTGTCCTCCGCCTCTCGGCAGCGCGCGAGCGCGTCCTTGAACGCGGCGACCGCCTCCGGCAAGGGCGGGATGTCGGCTCCGATGGGCGGCAGCACGTAGCGCGAGATGTTGAGCGTCCAGCCCTCCTTCTCGATGTCGCTCAGGCTCACCACGCGAGCGCGGTCCTCCACGTCGGCGAAGCCCCGCACCCAGCCGAGAATGTCCGAGGCGTGGCCGGGTTCCAGGAAGTTCTGCGCCCGCCCCTTGCGGAACAGGGTCGAGGCGTCGGCGATGAGCACCTTGTTCTTGCGCTTGGGTGGCTTGGTCTGCCGGAGCACGAGGACACAGGCCGCGAGACCGGTGCCGTAGAAGAGGTTCGGCGCCAGGCCAATCACCGCTTCGATGAGATCCTGCTTGAGCAGGTGCTGACGGATCTGCCCCTCGATACCGCCTCGGAACAAGGCCCCCTGGGGCAGCACGACGGCCATGCGCCCGGAGCGCGTGGCCATCGACTTCACCATGTGCTGCACCCACGCGAAGTCGCCGTTGGAGTCAGTCGGCAGGCCCGCGAAGTTCCGGCCCCAGGGGTCGTTCTCCCAGACCTCACGGCCCCACTGCTCGAGCGAGAAGGGAGGATTGGCGATGACCACGTCGAAAGTCGCGAGGCCACCCGTGCTCGGATCGGTGAAGACGGGGTTGCGCAGGGTGTCGCCGCGCTCGACGATGAAGTCCTCGATCCCATGAAGGAAGAGGTTCATGCGAGCCACCGCGGCCGTTGTCAGGTTCTTCTCTTGAGCGTAGAGCCGACCGAAGAAGGTGCGCGGATCGCCGCCACGCGCGCGAACGTGGGCCACCGCCGCGAGCAACATGCCACCAGTGCCACAGGCCGGGTCGTAGATGCTATCGCCCTCGCGCGGGTCGAGGATGTCGACCATGAGCCGCACGACGCTGCGCGGGGTATAGAACTCACCCGCCTTCTTGTTGGTGGCATCGGCGAACTGCTTGATGAGGTACTCGTAGGCGTCACCCATCACATCGGAGTCGACCCGCTGGTTGCCAATGGCCAGTGCCGAGAAGTGCTCGATGAGATCCTTCAGCAACTCGTCCGGCATGCGCTCCTTGTTGGTCCACGAGGCGTCGCCGAAGACCCCGTAGAGGTGTTTCTGGTTGGCCGCCTCGACTCCGCGCATGGCGTTGGCGAGCGTGTTCCCGACGTTCTTCGGAGCCGCGCGCACGTCCCGCCAGTGACAGCCCTCGGGGACCTGGAAGCGGTGCTCGTCGGGATAGTCCTCGCCGTACTCGGCGATCATCGTGGCGTGTTCCTCGTCCCACACGTCGCAGATGCGCTTGAAGAAGAGGAGCGGCAGGATGTACGACTTCCAGTCCGTGCGGTCGACCGGACTGCCCCGAAGGATGTTGGCCGCCTCCCACAAGTGGGATTCAAGTTCGCCGAGTGTCACGGGTTTTGACTCGGGGTCTTGCTTCTTCGACTGGACCGCCATCACCGGGTGAACGAGTTGCTCCGGTCCGGCCTTCATTCGTTTCGGCGTGCGCATGACGTGTGGGCTCGGAAGCCGTCCTCCCCTCTACCAGGACTTCGGCTTGTAGTCTCGCAGACCGTCCCTCGCTGGCCTGCTCCTCGCTTCCGGAGCCCCCGCGCTCGAGTTCCCGGAGGATGTCCGTCAGGTCCTTCTCTTCCTGGATGACGAAGACCCCCTCCTCCGCTGGAGGGAGAGACGGGGTGGCCTCCCGCGTGGCACGCTGTCCGGCTCACAGCGTGGGTAGGGGCGCGGGTCCGAGGTTGGAAGGGTCGCGCACGAACTCCTCGGTGGGCGTGAGCCGCATGTTCGTCAGCCCGTGCCGCTCGACGAAGTGCTTGAACCGCTCGGAGACGACCACCCTCCCCTGCATGCCGCGAGGGCGGAAGATGTCCTCTCCGGCCCACGTCCCCGGCTCCAGGATGAAGCCGTGGGTGGCGTCGATGCCCGTCGCGCGACACTCGGTGCAGGTGGACGGCGAGGAGACACGCACACGGTTGAGCACCAGGTCCACCGCCGCCCGGCCGAAGCAGGGCCAGACGACGAAGTAGCGGGGCACGGTGAGGGGCTGGCGAGACCGCTTCGTCATGCGGCGCACCCGGACCACCTCGACGGGATGGAAGCCCTCCAGTCCGCTGAGCCCCTCGGCGCGGAAGGCTTCCGCGAACCGCTCGGAGACAAGCAATTCGTACCCTACACTCTCGATGAAGTCTCCGAGCTCCTCTCCGTGTAGTTCCAGCTTGACCTGGTAGGGGGGAGCCAGATCAACATTCCGATGATGTCGCCGCATTTCACGCAACGAGGAGCATCCGCGAGATTGACAGGTTCGACCGTGTCGACATCTGTATCGAAACGGGACCCGAGAATTCCGTCCTCCAGAACGAAGAAGCGAGGGGCCACAGTGGCTTCAGAAGCCATGGGGGAACCTCGCTTTCATCTCCGGGCGGCTATAGATCTCGCGTAATTTCTCCATGAACTGTTCAAACGTTGCCTTGGGATGCACCCTGAGCCACTCAACGACCTCTTCGTCGACCTTACGATGCCAATCCTGGTAGCCGCAGTGTGCCTGCTCATCTCTGGCCCGAGAGACGAAACGAGGATCCCGAGGTTCAAACAACCCCTTGAGCGTGGCGTGCCTTGAAAGACCCTTGGCGATGGGCCGGGAGATGAGGTGGTGATTCTGGCCTTTGCACTGGGGCGGCTCGGAGGAGCCCAGCGATTGAGACAAGGACTCCGCCGCCGCCTGGAGTTGCTGCTTCGTGCTCTCGTCGCCCTTCCCCTCCATCCAGCTGGCCTGCTCCAGGAGCTCATTCACCTCGTCCAACACCTGGGCGGCCTTGCGCGCGTCGTCCCCCGCGAGAGCCACGCACGCACTCACCCTCCCCTGCTTGCAACAGCACACCGCTGACATCTCGCCGGGCGTGCAGGCCACCTGAGTCAGCACCACCAGCAGTAAGCTCGAGCACGAGGGCACCTCCTTCGGACCGATGCCGCGGAGGTTACCCGTGTCCGCCGGAGGCCGCGCGCGCCGTGCCGGGCCACCCGGCGAGCAGTCAGACGACGAGTGAAACCCCAAGAAAGTCGGGAACTTGAGGGGGCTGGCAAGCACATGGTACGACCCACGCCGGCCATGCCCCATCGGCCACGCTTCTTCCCTGTCGCAGAGGGCTTTCCCATGAGCGAGCGCAACGACCTGCCGAGGTCGCCCACCTGGAGCACCACGGGTGCTTCCGCGATCCCCACCGTGCAGGCCCCCTCCCGCCCCGCCGTCTCCGAGGCCCTCGCCTCCCACCTGGGCGCACTGCCGCCCGCCGCCTCCAGCCCCGAGCAGGACGCCCGCGAGCGCATCGCCAGCCTGGAGCGCGAGGCGCGGGCGCTCGGCACCGAGCCCCAGGCCGCCCTGCTCTTCCATGAGATGGGCCGGCTCTGGGAGGACCCGCTCAAGAATCCCCGCAACGCGGCCATGGCCTACAACCAGGCCTACCGCATCGCCCCGCGCTTCCTCTCCAACATCCGCGCCGCGCGCCGCCTCTTCGCCGACGTGGGCAACTGGCAGATGGCCGTGCAGCTGCTCGAGGCGGAGCTCAACGCCACCGAGGAGCCCTCGAGCGCGCCGCCCTCTTCTTCGAGAAGGGCAGTCTGCTCGAGGAGCGGCTGGGGCGCGCGGAGGAGGCCCGTGCCGCCTTCGCCCAGTGCCTGGAGCTCCAGCCGAGGGATCCCGCGCTGCTCACCCAGCTCGAGGCGCTCTACGCCGCGCGCAATGATCATTCCTCGCTCGTGGAGGTGTACCGGCTGCTGGCCGTCGCGCTGGAGACGCCCGCGCTGCGCGCCCACTACCTCACCGCCGCGGGCCTGGTGCTCGACGAGCGCCTCAAGCGCACCGCGGAAGCCGCCGCGTGCTTCCGCGAGGCCTTCCGGCTGGACAGCGCGGATCCCCTGCTGCTCAACGCCCTCAAGCGCGTGGCCGTGCGCGAGGGCCGCGCCGAGGAGCTGCTCGAGGTGCTCACCGCCGAGGCCGAGGTGCTCGGGCCCCAGGGCGCGCCCGCCTGGCTGCAGCTGTGCAAGATGTACGAGCGACTGGGGCGCAAGGAGGAGGCGCTCGCGGCGCTGCTCGACGCGCGGCGCGTGAGCCCCAACGAGTCGCTCATCCTCTCGGCGCTCGCCAACATCTACGAGACGCGCCACCGCTTCGAGGAGCTGGCGGACGTGCTGCTCGCGTGGGTGGGCTGCATCGGCGACGAGAGCGAGCTGGTGGCCATCAACCTGCGGCTGGCGGCGCTGTACGAGGAGGACCTCAAGCGCGACGCGGACGCCATCGCCCGCTACCAGGCCATCCTCGCGCGCATCCCCGGCCATGCCGCGGCGCTCGCGGGCCTGGGCAAGCTCTACTTCCGCACCCGCAACTGGGAGGGGCTCGTCTCCGTCTTCGACGCCGAGGCCGCCGCCACCCAGGAGCCCCGCGAGAAGGCCGCGCGCATGTACAAGGCGGCCGAGGTGATGGAGGAGCGGCTGAGCCGCCAGGAGGAGGCCATCCAGCGCTACACCGCCTGCCTCCAGGTCCAGCCGGGCTACTTCCCCGCCCAGAAGGCCCTCATCGGCCTCTACGAGCGTCAGGGCCGCTTCGCCGATCTCGTGGCCATGTACGAGCAGGATCTGCTGCAGACCCAGGACCGCGAGCAGATCATCGACACGCTCAACAAGGTGGCTGTCATCCACGAGGAGCGGCTCAACGATCTGGCGCACGCCATCGAGTGCATGCGGCGCATCCTCGACCGGCGCCGGATCACCTCTCCAGCGTGCGCAACCTGTCGCGGCTGCTCGAGCGCGCGGGGAACTTCCCGGAGCTGTTGCGCAACCAGGAGCTGGAGGCGTCGCTGGTGGGCGACACCAAGCAGGTGCTCGCGCTCTACCACCGCAACGCGGAGATCCTCGACGAGCACCTGAAGGATCGCCCCGGCGCCATCGCCGCCTATGAGCGCGTGCTCACGCTGATGCCCTCGTACCTGCCGGCGCTCAAGGCGCTCGGGCGGTTGTACTCGCAGGAGGGCAAGTGGGAGCAGCTCATCCGCATGTACCGCACCGAGGCGGAGTTCTCCACCAACCCGGACGCGGCCGCGGCGCTCATCCACAAGATTGGCGAGCTGTACGAGCACCGCCTCAAGGACGAGAGCCAGGCCGTCGCCTCCTACCAGGAGGTGCTCACGCTGGCCCCCAGCCACTTCCCGGCGCTGCGCGCGCTCGCGCGGCTCTACAAGGCCAAGGGCGCGTGGGAGAGCCTCATCGAGGTGCTGCGCTCGGAGGCGGCCAACCGCACGGATCCCATGGAGCGCGCCAACGCCCTCTACCACGCGGCCACCATCTGGGAGGATCAGCTCAAGCGGCCGGACATGGCCATCGAGGTGTTCCAGGAAGTGCTGCGTCTGGCGCCGGGCCACACCGCCACCCTGCGGGCCCTGGAGCGGCTGTTCCTCGCGGACGAGGACGTGAAGGAGCTGGTGGCGCTCCTGGATCGCGAGACGCAGATGGGCCAGACGGCGGGCGCCAAGGTGTCCGCGTACATGAAGCTCGCGCGGCTCTACCTGGATCACTTCCAGGAGCCGGCGCGCGCGGCCCAGTGCTGCGAGGCGGTGCTCGCGCTGGAGCCCGGCCACCTGTCGGCCCTCAAGACGCTCGAGCGCATCCGCGCGGAGATCGGGCACGCCGTGGCGAGCTGCGCCTGCGCCTGTCCGAGCTGGTGACGGACCCGAGGCTGGGGCTCGCGCTGCGGGTGAACGCCGCGGCGGACCTGGACAAGGGGGTGGACCTCGAGGCGCTGCGACAGGCGGTGGCGGCCAATCCCCGCGACGTGCGGCTCACCTTCAGCCTGGAGCGCGCCCTGCGTCAGGCGGGTGACGCGGCCGGCCTGTCCGAGCTGTACCTGCGCCGGCTCCAGGTGGTGACGGACGAGCTGGAGCGCGTGCAGTTGATGCTGCGCTGCGCGGACCTGGACGAGGGCAAGCTGAACAATCCGCTGCGCGCCGAGCAGGCCTACCGCGCGGTGTTGCAGTTGCAGCCGCAGTGCCTGCCCGCGCTGCAGGGCCTGCGGCGCGTGCTGGCCCGCCGGGGCGACGCGGCCTCCGCCCGCGTGTTGTTGGAGAGCGAGGCGAACGCCAGCCGGGATCCCCGCGGCGCCATCGAGTCCTTCATCTCCGCGGCCCGGCTCGCCGCGGGGGCCCTCCAGGACACGGACGGCGCCATCTCCCTGTACCGCAAGGCGCTGGAGCGCGATCCCCTGGACGCGACGGCCACCGCCGGTCTGGAGGAGCTGCTGGCGGCGCGGGGCGGCGCGGCGGATCTCGCGCTGATGCAGGAGCGGCGCGCCGAGGCGCGGCTGGCCCAGGGCGACACGGACGCGGCCGCCGAGGCCCTGCTCCACGCGGCGAAGACGTACCTGACGGGCGTGGGAGACCAGGCTCGTGCGCTGGAGCTGCTCGAGCGCACCCTGTCCCTGCGGCCCACGGCCCCGGAGGCCCTGGAGCTGCGCGCGCACCTGCTGCTGGAGCACCGGCGCTACGGCGAGGCCGCCGCCACGCTCACCCAGCGCGTCGAGCTCGGAGGAGATCCCGCGCTCGTGGCGAGGATGCACCTCACGCTGGGCGCGCTGTACCAGGATCACCTGGCCGAGCCGAGCCATGCCGCCGTGCACCTGCACGCCGCGCGCGAGGCCCTGCCGCACAACGTCGAGGTGCTCGAGCGCCTGTCGACGCTCTTCCTCCAGGTGCGCAACTGGACGGGGGCGATGGATTGCCTGCGGCGGCTGTTGGAGCTGGAGCTGCCGGTGGCCGACCGCGCGCGCCACACGGTGACGCTCGCGCAGGTGCACGAGCAGGGGCTGGGGGATCTCGCCACGGCCTCCACGCTCTACCGCCAGGCATTGGAGCTGAGCCCGGGGGACATGACGCTCGTGGACCGGCTGGCGACGCTGTACGAGCGCGCCGGCAAGCTGCCCGAGCTGTCGCAGATGTTGGAGACCCAGTCCGCGCAGGCCCAGGGCGCGGGGGACAGCAAGCGCGCGGTCACCCTGCGGCTGAAGGTGGCCGACCTGAGCGCGGGCCCCCTGAGCGAGCCCGCGCGGGCGGTGACGCTCTACCGGCAGATCGTGGAGGCCGAGCCGGGCAACGTCGCGGCGCGCGCGGCCCTCGCCAACCTGTACATGCGCGACGCGGCGTCGGCGCAGCTCGCCATCGAGGAGCACCGGCAGCTGTTGCGCCTGGAGCCCACGCGCGTGGAGAGCCTGCACGCGCTCTTCCGACTGTGGGAGGGCCTCAAGCAGAACGACAAGGCCTTCTGCGCCGCGTCGGTGCTGCACTTCCTGCGGGCGACGAACGAGGCGGAGGCGATCTTCTACACGGAGATGCGCAACCGCCTGCCCCTGGAGACGCAGGAGCGGCTGAGCGTGACGGATCTCGACACGGCGCTCACCCACCCGTCCGCGCGCGGGCCCCTGCTCGAGGTGCTCCGGGCCGTGGGAGATCAGCTCGGCAAGCTGCACCCGCCGCAGTTCGAGTTGCTGGGCGTCAACCGCAAGGACGACAAGCTCAAGCCGGAGCACGCCGTGTTCAAGGCCGTGCGCGCCGTGGCGCAGGTGTTCGGCGTGGAGGAGTTCGAGGTGTACCAGTCGCGCCGCGGACTGCTCGCGCTGGAGACGGGAGAGCCGCTCGCGGTGTGCGTGGGCCAGGACGTGGTGCGCCGCTTCAACGCCCGCGAGCAGAAGTTCCTCATCGGCCGCACGGTGATGGGCCTCTTCAACAAGACGGCGGTGCTCTCCAAGCTGTCGCGCGGCGAGACCTTGGATCTGTTCGGCAACTCGGTGCGCATCTTCGCGCCCCAGTTCACGGCGCTGGGGCGCAACAACGAGGAGCTGGTGAAGCAGTACCGCCGCGCCTACTCGCGCAAGGCGCTCAAGGCGCTGGAGCCGGCCGCGCTGGAGCTGGGTCCCCAGTCCAAGGTGGAGCTGCCCCCCATGCTCGAGGGCCTCGCGCTGTCGGCGGACCGCGCGGGCGCGCTCCTGTGCGGAGACGTGTCGGTGGGCCTCTCGCTCGTGCTCAAGGAGGATCCGAACTTCGCCAACTCGCGCCTGGACCACACCGAGCCGCTGCTCCAGGCCCTGCGCGAGCGCCTCGATCTGCAGCAACTGCTCTCCTACGTGCTCGGCGACGACTTCCTGCGCCTGCGCCAGCGGCTCGGCCTGTCCCTGCCGTGAGCTGACCCGGAGGAGTCAAGGCTCGGGTGCAACCGCTCCGTACGGCCCGAGCGAAATCCTGGACCGCGCCTGTCGCGCGGGGGGCGTCCAGGAGCGGGACTTCCGGCCCGCAAGGAGTGCCGCCGGTTTTTGTCGGCCATCCATCTTTACAAGTGGGATAACGCTCCTGTATCAATCCAGTGTCGCACTCCCGTTTACTCGGGAGTGAACTCCAAGGACCTCGCGGTCCACCGGATTACCGGAGGGGTGATCCGGAAAACCAAGCAACGCCAGTTGAGATAGCTCGCGAAGGGACGGAGCAGGGCCGTCGTGCGTGCGCCCTCACGCCGACCCTTCGTGACGGGAGGCTGTTGATGAGAGTGCAGCGGATGGTGGTCCCGCTCTCGCTCGCCCTGATGGGGCTGGGCGGTTGCAATCCCTATGATCGTTGGACGGGTGATGAGTTCAACGCCGGTCCGGTGGACCCGATAAACTTCCCACCCGAGTACCTCGGGGCCGGTGGCAACCGCCAGCTCGCGGGCTCGGGCAGCTTCACGGCCGCCCCCGCCCTGGTAGACGGTGCGGAGGTCGGCTACTTCATCTTCTCGTTCTCCGCCGCCCAGCTCGCGGCCAAGGATCCGCTGGCGGTAAATGCCTCGTCCCGGCCCAACGCCTACGTGTTCCAGGACGGCTGCAAGGCGCCCGAGGGGTATTCGTTCGATCCCGTCCGCGACGATGTCGACTACTCCCAGCAGGGCGTCATCTTCAGCCGACTGCCGAGCGCCACGTATGCCGTGGGCACCGCGCCCACGTGGACCTATGTGCCCATCGTCGCGCACGTGCCCGTGAAGCCCAACGGCGTGACCTGCCAGACCATCAAGAGCGAGACGGTGCTGACCAAGCGCAAGGATGTGTCGCTGGAACTCACCCCTCCCGCGCCCGTCACGGGCAAACAGGTCGGTATTCCCGACGGCACCTACTATGCCTACGCCATCATCGAGCCGGGCGCGGCCGTCTACGGCCTCGGGGATGACCCGGACACGAGCACCGGCGTCGGCCGGCAGAAGTGGGGCTGGTACAACCAGTACCTCCTGGCCTACCTCGATGGCGGGCAGATCCCCACGGAGGGCGGCAGGCTGGTGACGCAGAAGCTGTACCATCCCCGCTCCCCGGTGATCGTGAACGCGAAGAACCAGGAGGTCTCCGTCGGCGAGGGCTATGACGTGCTCACGGCCCGGCGTGGCCAGGCGGGCTACTCGCCCGTGTGCCAGGTCTTCACCTATGACGCGGGGGGTCCGCTCACCGAGGCCCAGCTGCCCAAGAGCGCCGCGGAGGTCGAGACCCTGTACGGCGCCACCCTCGAGGCCCCGCTGCTGGTGATCCCTACGTCTATTGCCTGCAACTCGAATAGCGCGAGCCCGGAAGACAAACGCACATGACATCCAGGAACATCAAGTGGTTGCATCTCGCGCTCGCGTTGTCCCTCGGGGGCAGCGGCGCGGCGTTCGGCGCGGAACTCAACGGTCGTATCGACGGCCGACTGCGTGAGGCGGGCACCCAGGCCCCCCTTGCCGGGAGCCAAGGTCACCCTCACCTCGCCCGCGCTCATCGGCGGCTCCAAGGTGGTCGCCACCGCCCCGGACGGCTACTTCCTCGCCACCGACCTGCCGCCCGGCGAGTACATCGTCCAGTTCGAACTGGAGGGCATCAAGCCCATCACGCGCAAGCTCGTGGTGCGCCAGGGCGAGACGAGCCCGTTGAACGTGACGTGGAACGTCGAGTCGGACATCGAGGAGAACATCGTCGTCGAGTACGAGTCTCCCGGCACGCGTCCCGAGTCCACCCAGTCCGGCGCGGTGCTCTCCGCGACGGGCCAGTCGAAGCTCGCCTCGGGCCGCAGCTACCAGAACGTGGCCCAGCAGGTGGCCGGTGTGAGCGGCGGCGGCAACCCGGACGTGCGCGGCGCCAGCCAGATCATGAACCGCTATCTGGTGGACGGTCTGGACATCACCGACCCGGTGACGAACACCTTCTCGTCCAACATCAACTTCGACTCCATCTCCTCCTTCTCCATCATCACCGGAGGTATGGAGGCGCAGTACAACGCGATGGGCGGCGTCATCAACCTCATCTCGGCCCAGGGCTCGAATGAGTTCCACATCGACGCGTCGATCTACGCCAACCACTACAAGCTCTCGGCCCCGACGCAGTTCGGCTCCAACCTGTACGAAGGCTACAAGCCGTTCAACGTCACCGTCCGTCCGCCCACCCAGGGCTACCAGGGCAACGTCAACCTCAGCGGCCCCATCCTCAAGGACCGGCTGTGGTACGCGCTGTCCTACCAGTACACCAACAACCAGGCGTCCTCCCCCGCGGGTCCGCCCCTCAACCTCCAGGGCCCCAACCGGGAGTTCGTTGGCCACTACGTGCGCGGTAAGTTGACGTGGGCCCCGGGCGAGCGCAGCCGCGTGACCCTGTCCGCCCTGACGGACCCGGCCAGCATCCCCTTCGCCGACTTCAGCGGTTCCGCCGCCAACACCACGATGCCGTTCGCCGCCCGCTACCAGAGCCAGGGTGGAGTCCTCGGCAACCTCACGTGGGAGTACTTCCCCACGGCGGAGACGACCTTCAAGGCCATGGTGGGTGCCCAGACGAGCACCATCACCTCCGGCCCCCAGGGCGTCTTCGGCACCTTCGATCTGGGTTCCATCCGCGACAGCTACGGCAATCCGGACCTCGAGTACGATCCAAACCGTGCGCGGCACCGCAACCTGGATGACAACACCTACTGGTACAACTGGGGCTATACCCAGGTGGACAACCGCCGTACGCTGAGCACGGACCTGTCCGTTGCCCACCGCACGACCCTGTTCGGTCAGCGGCACGAGGCCCAGGCGGGCTTCCAGGGCCGCATCATCCAGCGCTTCTTCTCCTACCGCCAGACGGGTGGCGAGACCCCGGGAATGGGCCGCACCTACGTCGACCGGGGTGGAGGCGCGGGCGAGGCCGGTCTGTGCGATCCCACGACGGGCAAGGGCTGCTACAGCTATTCCGAGACCCCGGACTACGACACGATCGAGAAGGGCCGGGGGTACGGCTTCTACGCGCAAGATCGCTGGAAGCCGGTGGACTGGATCACCATCATGCCGGGTCTGCGCTTCGACCACGGCTACACCGAGGACGCCTCCGGCCGGGTCGCCAGCCAGCTCGTCGGCTTTGGTCCCCGTCTGGGCGCCGTGCTCGACCTGACGCGCGACTCGAAGACCATCTTCTCGGCCTTCTACGGTCGCTCCAACGAGACCCTGTCGCTGCTCGCCGCGGCCAACGCCAGCCCCACCGCCACCACCAACAACTACATCTACGACGCCAAGACGAAGTCCTTCAAGTTCGACTACTCGGAGGGTGGCCCCGGCGCCACCGAGGTGGATCCCAAGAACCACACGCCGCCGCACTCGGATGAGTTCCTGGTGAGCCTGCGCCGCCAGATCGCCAAGAACACCGGCCTGTCGGTCGAGTACACCTACAAGCAGATGTCCAACATCTGGCAGGCCGTGGAGACCAACCAGCTTTGGGATCCGAGCGGTACGCGCGTCATCGGCTACGCCAACGGCGTGCCCACGACCATCTACAAGTTCACCCGTCCGGAAGACAGCTGGGTCAAGTACCAGAGCGTGGACCTCATCCTCGACGGCCGTCCGACGCCGGAGCTGGAGTTCTACGCGGCCTACACGCTGTCCTACCGCTACGGTCCGGCCATCGGGTCCATGAGCCAGGAGACCACGGGACTGAGCGTGGACTACAACCCGTACTTCAACCCGCGCCAGAGGCAGTTCTTCACGGGCTTCGCGCTGGGCGACACGCGGCACCAGCTGAAGCTCCTGGGCTCCTACACCTGGAAGGGCTTGTCCTTCGGACCGAGCTTCAGCTTCGCCTCGGGCACGCCGTACATCAAGGGCTACAACACGGGCGACGTCAACACGACCAACTACATCATGCGCTCGCCCGTCGGCACCACGCCGGGAACGCCCAACGATCCCACGCAGATCGCCGAGTTCCGCCTGCCGGACACCATCACCGTCAACGCTCGTGTGAGCTATGACTTCGGGGAGCTGACCGGCCAGAAGTTCACCCTCATCGTGGACGCCTTCAACCTGCTCAACCTGAGCACCCCCACCAACGTGGTGAACCTGGACGGTACGGCCGCGGTGAACAACTTCGGCCTGGCGTCCGCGCGTCAGACGCCGCTGCGCGTGCAGCTCGGCCTGCGCTACCAGTACTAGTCGGCACACCGGGGCGCCGGAGCAGGACTCCGGCGGCCCGCCCGGTCGACAGACGCCCCCCTCCGAGAGCATCCGGAGGGGGCGTGTCGCGTTATAGAGTCGGGCGCTCCCCCATGCCCGTGCCCGCCGTCCTCCCGCCCTCCCTCGCCGCGCTGCCCGTGCGCCACAAGGTGCCGCCCCCCGAGCAGCTCCGAGCGCATGCCCTCGATGGGAGGCTGTGGCCCGTGGCGCTCCCGGTGACGTTCACCCCCTTCGCGTCGGCCCGGCCGTGCTCGGCCCGCTGTGTCTTCTGCTCGGAGACGCTGCGGCCCCACGGCTCCGGGCGCCTGTCGGCCTCCCTGCGGCCGGGCCCTCGCTACCAGGAGGGGCTCGCCCGGGCGCTCGCCGCGCTCCAGGGCTGCCCCTGGGCATCTCCCTGTCCGGGCTCGAGTCCACGGATGCGCCGGAGTGGTTGCTGGGGGTGCTCGACGTGCTGGAGGCCCACGAGCGCCACCCCGCGGGGCACGTGGAGGAGAAGGTCCTCTATTCCAACGCGGCCGGGCTGTGCGCGGAGACGTCGGGCGGCGTGTTGCTGCCCCGGCTGGCACGCTACGGCCTGACCCGCGTGGAGATCTCCCGGCACCACCCCGAGGCCCCGCGCAACGACGCCATCATGCGCTTCCGCCCGGGCCAGCCCGTGGCGCGGCAGGAGGTGTTCGAGGAGGCGGTGCGCGCGGCCCGAGGCCATGTGCCCGTGCGGCTCGTGTGCATCGTGCAGCGCACGGGCGTGGCCACGCCCGCGGACGTGGTGGAGTACCTGCGCTGGGCGGTGGAGCGGCTGGGGGTGACGGACGTGGTGTTCCGCGAGTTCTCCCGGCTGCATGGGCTCTACCAGCCCAACGCCACCTGGCGCACCATCGAGCGCGACCGGGTACGCATCGAGTCCCTGCTCGAGCCGCTGCTGCCGGACGGGTCCGGCTCGGACTTCGAGCCGGTGGACATCACCCTGGGCTACTACTACTGGAACGCGCGCCTGCGCTGGCGCGGCCAGTGCTCGGTGACGTTCGAGGCTCGGACTACCAGGACATGAAGGCCCGGCACCGCTCGGGCGTCATCCACAAGTTCGTCTTCCACGCCAATGGCAACCTCTGCGCGGACTGGGATCCGGAGCGCGAGGTGCTGCTGCGCACCGCATGAGCGCCCTGCCCTCCGAGCACCTCGCCTACCTGGAGCTGTTGCACCGGCTCCAGTCGCACGGGGTGCGCTTCGCCCTCACCGGCTCCTTCGCGCTGCGCCTGCTCATGGACGCGCTCGGGGGCGAGCCCGTGCCGGACTGCGATCTCCTCCTCGAGCCCTCCGTCGACAACCTCCAGCGGTGGGCGGCGCTCCTCGTGGAGGAGGGCTGGGCCCTGGCCGTGTGGAACGAGCCCGTTGGGGTGCCGCTCGAGTTCGAGACCCTCCGTGGGAAGTACTATGTCCGGGCGCGGAAGGGCTCCCTGGTGCTCGATGGCACCTACGAACACGACACCCTGGGGATCGGCGCCCTGGTGTCCGAGGCGCGGATGAGCCATGGCCTGCCGGTGATGGACCTGGACACCCTGCTCGCGCTCAAGCGGGGCGGGGCACCCCGAGGATCTCGAGCAGGTGGAGCGGGTGGAACACTGGCGGCGCGAGCACCGGGGGCGGTAGGGTCCGCCGCGTCTTCTGGCCAGGAGTGACACGCCCA
Source organism: Cystobacter fuscus (assembly GCA_049060065.1). Classification (GTDB taxonomy): domain Bacteria; phylum Myxococcota; class Myxococcia; order Myxococcales; family Myxococcaceae; genus Cystobacter; species Cystobacter fuscus_B. The sequence goes on along the minus strand of JBMEQP010000002.1, from coordinate 3,164,589 downwards.
TGACCGTTTCCGCCCTCTTCAACCCCGCGCGTTGGCGCGAGGTCGACGGCTTCAAGTTCGAGGACATCACCTACCACCGCGCCGTGGATCAGGGCACGGTGCGCATCGCCTTCAACCGCCCCGAGGTGCGCAACGCCTTCCGGCCCAAGACGGTGGACGAGCTGTACACGGCGCTCGAGCACGCGCGCACGAGCACCGACGTGGGCTGCGTGCTGATCACGGGCAATGGCCCCTCGCCCAAGGACGGCGGCTGGGCGTTCTGCTCGGGCGGAGATCAGCGCATCCGCGGCAAGGACGGCTACAAGTACGAGGGAGATCAGGCCGGCAAGCCGGATCCGGGCCGGCTCGGCCGGCTGCACATCCTCGAGGTGCAGCGGCTCATCCGCTTCATGCCCAAGGTGGTCATCGCCGTGGTGCCCGGCTGGGCGGTGGGCGGCGGGCACAACCTGCACGTGGTGTGTGATTTGACGCTCGCCAGCCGCGAGCACGCCATCTTCAAGCAGACGGATCCGGACGTGGCGAGCTTCGACAGTGGCTACGGCTCGGCGCTGCTCGCGCGGCAGGTGGGCCAGAAGAAGGCGCGGGAGATCTTCTTCCTCGGGCTCAACTACACGGCGGATCAGGCCGCCGCCATGGGCATGGTGAACGCGTCGGTGCCCCACGCGCAGCTCGAGGAGGTGGCCCTGGAGTGGGCGGCCCTCATCAACTCCAAGAGCCCCACGGCGATGCGCATGCTCAAGTATGGCTTCAACCTGCCGGATGACGGCCTGGTGGGGCAGCAGCTCTTCGCGGGCGAGGCCACGCGGCTCGCCTACGGCACCGAGGAGGCCCAGGAGGGCCGCGACGCCTTCCTGGAGAAGCGCGACCAGGACTACAAGCGCTTCCCCTGGCATTACTGACGACTGGCGTGGGGGCTCTCGTGGGGTGGCTCGTCTGGGTGGTCGAAACGGCGATGTGCCTGGGAGCGGCCTTCTGGGTGGCGGCGGCGCTCTACCCGGATCGCGGTGTCCTCCACCGGCTCATCGCCACCCTGCTCGTGGCTCCCGCGCTGCTCCTCGTGCCCATGCAGGCGCTGGGGCTCGTGGGAGCGCTGCGGCCCGTGTGGCTCGGCGCGCTGGCGCCCGTGGGGTTCGCGAGCGCGGCGGCCCTGGCCTCGCGGCACCTGGGGCGTGAGCGGGCGTGGGCCCTCCTCCGCTCGGACCTGGGCGCCCCCGTCCGGCTGCTGCGCGAGGCCGTGCGCGAGCGCGAGCCCGCCGTGCTCACCGTGGGAGTCGCCCTGGGGGTCCTGCTCTTCGCGGGGCTGCTGGTGTGGCTCTACAGGTCCTGGATGTGGGATCCCGTCTGGTACCACGTGCCCATCACCGCGTACGCCATCCAGATGGGCTCGTTGGACTGGATCGACACCTCGGTGCCCTGGACGCAGAGCCACCCGAAGAACATCGAGCTGCTGGCGGCGTGGAACTGCATCTTCCCCCTGGACAACCGGCTGGATGACAGCTCGCAACTGCCCTTCGCGGTGCTGGGCGCGGCGGTGACGGCGGCGTGGGCGCGGGAGGTGGGCGCGCGGCCAGCCTTCGCGGCGGGAGTGGGCGCGGCGTGGATGCTCTTGCCCCCCATGTTCCTGCAGATGTGGAGCACGCACGTGGACCTGGCGTGCGGCGCCTTCCTGAGCGCGGCGGTGTTCTTCCTGCGTGAGCGGCCCACGCCCAGGGACAGGTGGATGAGCCTGCTGGCGCTCGGGCTGTACGCGGGCACGAAGATGACGGGCGCCTTCCACCTGCTGCTGCTCGGGCCGTGGGTGGCCGCGCGGGGCGGGCTGGAGCTGTGGCACGCCCGGGGCGAGCGGTGGCGGCGCGCCGGGGACATGGTGCTGTCGGTGCTCGCGCTGATGGCGGTGGGCTCGTTCAAGTACTTCCAGAACCTGTGGAAGACGGGCAACCCGCTGTGGGCCTTCAAGGTGAGGCTGCCGCTGCTGGGCACCGAGCTGCCCGGCCTGTTCGATCCGGCCGTCTTCTACGGCTCGCGTCCGGGAGAGAGCCCGCTCTTCTTCGGCTCGCCGGGAGCGCTCCTGCAGCTCCTGCGCAGCTGGTACGTGGAGCAGCCGGTGTACTGGCCGGACGTGCGCACGGGGGGCTTCGGTCCGCTGTTCTCCTGGCTCCTGGTGCCATGTCTCGCGTGGCTCGTCGTCGAGCTGCTCCGCCCGAGGAACTGGAAGACGCACCTGCCCATCCTCGTGCTCGGGCTGGCGTCGCTGATGGTGCAGTCGGCCTGGTGGCCGAGGTTCGTGATGGGCGTGGCCACCGCGGGGCTGGTGGCGCTGGGCTCACTCCAGGGGAGGCTGAGGCACCTGGCGCCCCGGTTGGGCCTGTCGCTCGTCTTCCTCGCGCTCACCGCCGTCACCTTCTGGCGGGGCGCGAGTGTCCAGGTGCTCGAGCGCGACTACTTCCTCTTCCCGAGGCACTTCGGCGTCCTGCTGCGCTCGAGTCCGAGCAGCGCGCCACGCGGCAGGTGATGGACTGGCTGTGGCCCACCGAGTGGAGCGAGCGCAAGGAGCGCGAGCTCCAGGCGGGCGACGTGGTGGTGTACGACCAGTCGGTGGTGTTCCTCGGGGAGTTCTTCGCCCGGGACTACCGCACCCGCGTGGAGTACGTGCCGAGCGACCAGGGCGTGGCCCGCTACCTCGCGCGCATCGACGCGCTGAAGCCCCGCTGGGTGGGGGTGGAGGGCGGCTCCGCGGCGGAGTACGCCCTGAGAGCGGAGCGCGGCGCGCAATACCTCTTCCACGCACCGCGCTCGGGCATCGTGCTCTACCGGATGCCGCGCTGAAGGCTCAGAACTGCGCCCAGCCCGGCACGCGCGGGTAGGGAATGGCGTCGCGGATGTTCTGCAGGCCGCAGATGTAGACGATGAGCCGCTCGAACCCGAGCCCGAAGCCCGCGTGCGGCACCGAGCCGTAGCGCCGCAGATCGCGGAACCACTGGTAGCCCTCGGGGTGCAGGCCGAACTTCTTCATGCGCTCGTCGAGCCGGTCCAGGCGCTCCTCGCGCTGGCTGCCACCGATGATCTCGCCGATGCCCGGGGCCAGCACGTCCATGGCCGCCACGGTCTTCCCGTCGTCGTTCATGCGCATGTAGAAGGCCTTGATCTGCTCCGGGTAGTTCATCACCACCACGGGCCGGCCCACGTGCTCCTCGGCGAGGTAGCGCTCGTGCTCGGTCTGCAGGTCCTTGCCCCACTCGGGCGCGTACTCGAACTTCTTCTTGGCCTTCTTGAGGATCTCGATCGCATCCGTGTAGTCGATGCGCTCGAAGCTCGACTGGATGAACTTCTCCAGACGCTCGGTGACGCCCTTCTGCTGGCGCTCCTCGAAGAACTTCATGTCCGGGGCGCACTCGGTGAGCACCGCCTGGAAGACATACTTGAGGAAGCGCTCGGCCAGGTTCGCGTCGTCGTTGAGGTCCGCGAAGGCGATCTCCGGCTCGATCATCCAGAACTCGGCCAGGTGCCGCGTGGTGTTGGAGTTCTCCGCGCGGAACGTGGGGCCGAACGTGTACACCTTGGACAGCGCCGGGCAGTACGCCTCCACGTTGAGCTGGCCGGAGACGGTGAGGTAGGCCTCCTTGCCGAAGAAGTCCTTGCTCCAGTCGATCTTCCCCGTGTCCGTGCGCGGAGGGTTCACCGTGTCGAGCGTGGACACGCGGAACATCTGCCCGGCGCCTTCGGCGTCGCTCGCGGTGATGATGGGGGTGTTCACCCAGAAGAAGCCCTCCTCGTGGAAGAAGCGGTGGATGGCCTGGGCCGCGGTGTGGCGCACGCGGGTGATGGCTCCGAACGTGTTGGTGCGCGGGCGCAGGTGGGCCACTTCCCGGAGGAACTCCAGCGAGTGCTGCTTGGGCTGGATGGGATAGGTGTCCGGATCATCCACGAAGCCGAGCACCCGCACCTCGTCGGCCTGCACCTCGAAGGACTGGCCCTTGCCCTGGCTCTTCACGAGCGTGCCGCGGCAGACGACGGAGCAGCCCGCGGTGAGCCGCAGCACGTCCGCCTCGTAATTGGACAGCGTGTTGGGCGCCACCACCTGGATGGGATCGAAGGTGGAGCCGTCGCTCACGTTGACGAAGCTGATGCCCGCCTTCGAGTCCCGGCGGGTACGTACCCAGCCCCGCACCTCGACCTTCGTGTCCGGCGCCACCGAGCCATCCAGCGCCTTCTTCACACTGACCACCTGCATGACGGTCTTCCTTCCTCTTTGAAACCCTGTCCCTCGACAAGACGCGGAGTTAGCCGTCCGCTGGCCCGAGGACAAGCCCCATGAATGGGCCCCGCCAGCGAACGAACGCCTCCCGGGGCCCGGACCCGCCCCACCCCCTACCGCACGGCGAGACCCGACGGGGGGATCGTGCTAATCGCCCCCCTCCCATGCGTTCTCTCTTCCAGCGCAAGCAGATCGCCGACCCCTCCGAGGCGCCCTCCGGAGGCCTCAGGCGCGTGCTCGGCACGGGCGATCTCGTCATGCTCTCCATCGGGGCGGTCATTGGCGCGGGCATCTTCTCCACGCTCGGCACCGCGGCGGCGGGCGAGGTCATGCCGGATGGAGAGGTCATCCGCTTTGGCGCCGGGCCCGCGCTCACCGTCTCCTTCCTGCTGCTCGGCGTGGTGTGTGCCCTCGCGGCGCTCTGCTACGCGGAGCTCGCGTCGATGATTCCCCAGGCCGGCAGCGCGTATGCCTACTCCTACGCGACGCTGGGGGAGATCATCGCGTGGATCATCGGGTGGGATCTGATCCTCGAGTACGCGGTGGGCAACGTGGCGGTGGCGATCGCCTGGGCGGGCTACTTCAACTCGCTCATCTCCCCCTGGGTCCAGATTCCCGGCTGGCTGACGCACGGCTACTACAACGTGCACGCGAGCTCCGATCCCGCCATCCGGGCCCTGCTGGACACCGCGCCCCGGGTGTTCGACGTGCCGGTGCTGGTGAACCTGCCCGCCTTCCTCATCATCCTGGTCATCACCTGGCTGCTGGTCATCGGGGTGCAGGAGAGCACCCGCGTCAACAACGCCATGGTGGCGGTGAAGTTGGTGGTGCTCGCCATCTTCGTGGGCGTGGGCGCGATGCACATCAACCCGGCCAACTACACGCCCTTCGCGCCCAATGGCTTCACCGGCATCCACCAGGCGGCGGCCATCGTCTTCTTCGCCTACATCGGCTTCGATGCCATCTCCACGGCGGCCGAGGAGACGAAGAATCCCCAGCACACCATGCCCCGCGGCATCCTCCTGGGCCTGGGCGTGTGCACGATCATCTACGTCATCGTCGGCGCCGTGGCCACGGGCCTCATCCCCTACCAGCAGCTGCGGGCCGCGGATCCCCTGGCCCATGCCTTCGAGGTGGCGGGCCTGACGAAGTTCAGCTGGATCATCGCCCTGGGCGCCGTGGTGTCCATGTCCGCGGTGATCCTCGTCTTCCAGTACGGCCAGCCGCGCATCTTCTACGCCATGGCGCGCGACGGGCTCCTGCCCCCGTGGGCCGCCCGGATACACCCCAAGTACCGCACCCCCACATCACCACGATCATCACGGGCGTGTTGGTGGCGCTCGGCGCGCTGGTGGCCGATGACGCCGCCACCTATGACTTGACGAACATCGGCACCCTGTCCGCCTTCCTGCTGGTGTGCCTGGGCGTGCCCGTGCTGCGCCTGAAGGATCCCTCGCGGCACCGGCCCTTCAAGGTGCCCTTCGTGTGGCCGGTGTCGCTCGGGGGCGCCGCCGCCTGCCTCTTCGTGATGAAGGGCCTGCCCGTGCACGCCTGGGAGCGCTTCGGCATCTGGCTGGCCATCGGGCTCGTCATCTACTTCGCCTATGGCTACCGCCACTCCACGCTCCGGCATGGCCGAGGGCCCGTGGAACTGGACGCCCCGGACACGGCGAAGCCGCCGGACGCGGCGTAGCGGCCCGTCTCCTCAGGAGCGCCGCACGGGCTTGGCCGACAGCGGATCCACAAGAAGCTGGCGCTGTGCAGCAAGCGCTCCGTGCCCAGGCGCGAGAGCGCGTCGCGCACCTCGGGCTGCTCGAGCAGGTGCTGCTCGCAGATGGCATGATCCAGCCGCAGCAGCATGCAGGGCGTGTTCGCACGGACCGTGGCGGTGGCGGGAAAGCCGAGCAGCAGGGCGATCTCCCCGAACATGTCCCCCTCCTCCAGCGTGCGCAGCACCTGCTCGCCGTGGTCCGGGTGTTGGTGCATCACCTGGCACTGGCCCTGGAGCAGCAGGTACAGCGAGTCCACGGGCTGCCCCTGCTGCAACAGGATCGAGCCCGCGGGCATGGCCCGGAGCTGGAATTCGTGGGACAGGGCCTCCAGCTGCGCGCTCGACAGCAGCCGGAAGAGGGAGTTGGCGCGCAGCACGTTGTCGAGCAGACGCTCGCGCTGGTAGCCGCGCAGCACCTCCTCCACGGACGGATGGCGCTGGGCGATCCGCTCCAGGCGCTCGCGCTTGAGCTCCAGGACGGCCGTGCGCTCGAAGGCCCTGACGCTCGCCACGCGCGGCACGTGGGACAAGAGCGACATCTCCCCGAAGAAGTCCCCCTCGCCCAGCAGGGCCACGGTGCGCCGCCGGCCCGACTTCAGCGTGCGCAACACCTCCACGCTCCCCTCCACGATGGCGAACAACGAGTCCCCCGAGGTGCCCTCCTCCACGAGCATCTCCCCGGCATGGAAGTCCCTCAGCTCCAGGGACTCGAGCACCGTCTGGAACTCCCACCGGCCGAGCCGGGCCAGCAGGGAGGCGGAGGCCGGCTTGCGCTCGGAAGCGCCCACGGGCAGGTCCCGCTCCAGGTTGGAGGGCATCGGCACGGCGGGGCCCGCGGGGATGGCGAAGGGATCCAGGCGCCGGGCATCCAGCTCCGACAGCAGCCGGCGCGTCGGGGTGTGATCCGGCTCGAGCCGGAGGATGATCTTGCACAGGGCGATGGCGCGCAGCAGCCAGCCCTGCTGGACCAGCGCCGTGCGAGCACGGCGTAGTCCGAGAGGGCCTCATCCGGCCCAGAGGACGGCGGGTCGAGTGGTTCGGACATGGGGAGCTCCTCGGACGACGGTCCGTTCGACCTCCAGCTACCATGCCTGACCCCCCGTGGCGACTACCCGCTGCGCAGAACCGAGCCCGTGGGAAGACCCGCCTGGAGCCGGGCGAGCGCCTCCTCCACCGAGTCACGCTCCCCGCTCTCCACCGTCACCTTCACCTGGTAGTCCAGTGAAGGATCGAACATCGGGTACGAGCCAATCGACACATGGGGCATGTCCAATGCCACACGATCCAACACGCCCGCCACGGCGCTCTCGCCCACGCCCAGGTACAACACGCGCAGGTACACGGGCGAGCCACTGAGCCGCGAGAGCACCACCTCGAGCTGCGAGCGGAAGAGCTGCGGCACACCGGGCAGGAGGAACACGTCCTCCACCGTGAGCACCGGGAACCCGAGGTCTGGATGCGCGAGCAGCTCCGCGCCCTCGGGGGCGTCGGCGAGCCGCAGCGTCTCGGGCAGCACCTGCTCGTGGCCCCGCTCCCGGCTCATCTGGGTGATGAGCTCCACCATCTCGGGCAGCCGCACCACCTGACGGCCCATGGCCAGCGCCACCGCGCGCACCGTCACGTCGTCGTGTGTGGGGCCGATGCCACCGCTGGTGAAGACGTACCGGCCTTCAGGCGGGCCCGGGCCACCGCGTCCACGATGGCGTCCACTTCGTCGGGGACGATCTCCAGCGAGCGCAGGGGAACGCCCACCTCGCGCAGCCGCTGGATGAGGAGGGGACCGTTGGCGTCCACCACCTTCGCCGTGAGGACTTCGTTGCCGATGATGATCGCCGCAGCGCCCGAGGAAGCCATGAGGGGGGCACTCTAGCGTACCGGTGCCCGCCCGGGCTCGCGCGCGAACAGCTCCCGCACGCGCGTCAGGCACGCCGCGGTCACCGCCTCCACGGAGGCATCCCCATCGATGCGCACCACGTGCTCGCGCGCGCCCCGCAGGGCGATGGCGGCCTCGTACTGCTGGGAGATGCGGCGCTGCTTCTCCTCCGCGTCGAAGAGCTCCTCCGGCCCGCCGCGTGCCGCCCGGCGCCGCGCCGCCACCTCGATGGACACCTGCACGAAGAGCGTCAGGTCCGCGGGGATGGCGTGCGAGTTGATGGCCTCCACCCACTCCATGGGCAGCGACGCGCCCTGGTAGGCGAGCGACGAGAGCACGGACCTGTCACTGAGGACCACCTGCCCCGCCTCCAACGCGGGCAGCACCCGGGCGCGCAGGTGATCCGTCCGGTCCGCCGCGTAGAGCAACGCGAGCGTTTCGGGCGCCAGGGGCCCCGCGCCGCCGAGCAGCACCACCCGGCCCGTGAGGGCCTGACGGATGAGCACGCCCACCGGCCCGTCCGAGGGCTCGCGCGTGGTGAGGACGGAATGACCCTCGGCCTTGAGGGCCGCGGCCAGGCGCTCCACCTGGGTGGTGGTGCCCGCGCCGTCGAGTCCTTCCAGGACGATGAGCAGGCCGCGTCGACGGGCGTCGGACACGGGGCTCACCGGGGCAACAGCGCCGAGGGATCATCCAGGCGCAACTGGCGACGCAGCTCCATCATCGTCGCGTAGCGCGCCAGCTCGTCGGCCAGCACCGTGCGCGCCTTGCTCAGGCGCAGCAGCCCATAGACGAGCAGTCCCACCGTCGCGAGCAGGCCGAGCCACGCCACATACGGGGCGCGGGTCGAGTCCCAGAAGAGCTTGCCCGTCGCGCCGCCGAGGATGAGCGCCGCGATGAAGGCGAGCCCGGCGTGGGCGAAGAGCTGGGTGCTCTGGCGGGTGGACAGGGCCTCCTGGAGGCGGTCGAACTGCTCACGAAGGGTCTGCGTATCTGCGCTCACGGGGCGGGCAACCTAGCGGAACCCGGGGGGCGCGTCGAGAAGCTCGCGCTCCGGGAGTCCCACAAGCGCCCACCCTGGCGTTGCATGCGTGCCCGGAGCCGGGATAGGGACCCGGGATGGATTCCACGCGTTGGCGTTCAGAAAGCGACGAACCCGCCCCATCGCGGCTCTCTCCGGTGGATGACCGCCTCACCGCGGACGCGGCCCTGCGCCGGGTGCGGCGGGGCGAGTACCTGCTGTACACGGGGGACTTCCACAACGCGAAGCAGCTCGTGGGCGCCATGGCCCGCCGCCTTCCCGACCCGCCCCAGGTCCGCTCTCCCCTGGACGCCTTCCGCGCCGAGCGCCGGGCGCGGCAGCTCGAACACGAGACCCTGTCGCGCATCGTGGTGGCGCTCGACCGCGACTACCGGCTCCAGGTCAAACGCGCGCCCGACGTCGCCGAGGCGTGCCGCCGGTGTGGGGCGAGCCCGACGCCGACACGACGCACGTGTCCCTCAAGACGCTGCTGGGCATGCTCGGGGCCGCGGAGTGGCGGCGCAAGGGGCTGGAGGTGCCGGGGCTGGCGGGCCGGCTGCATCCCCACTACGGCGTCTACCTGCCCACGCGCACCGACTACGTGGAGCTGTTCCTGTCCGTCACCGACGTGAAGGGCAAGCGGGTGTTCGACGTGGGCACGGGCACCGGGGTGCTGTCCTTCCTGCTGCTGCAGCGGGGCGCGGCCTCGGTGAGCGCGACGGATTGCGATGCGCGCGCCGTGGCGTGCGCCCGGGAGAACGCCGAGCGGCTCGGCCTGTCCAAGCGATTCGAGGTGCTCGAGGCGAATCTCTTTCCGCCCGGCAAGGCGGACCTCGTCGTGAGCAATCCCCCGTGGATTCCCGAGCCCCCGAAGAACCGGGTGGACCGGGCGGTGTTCGACGAGGACAACCGCTTCCTGCTGGGCTTTCTCGACGGGCTCACCGAGCACCTGAATCCCGGCGGCGAGGGGCTGCTGGTGCTCTCGGATCTCGCGGTGCTGCTGGGCCTGCGCGCCCCGGAGTGGCTCGACGAGCAGTTCTCCCGGCGGGGGCTGCGCGTGAAGTGGAAGCGCTCCACCCCGGCGCGCCACTCCAAGGCGAAGGACCGGAGCGATCCGCTCCACGCGGCGCGCTCGCGTGAAATCACCACGTTGTATGGGTTGGTGCCCGGAACCTAGACGCACGAAGAGGCGCCACGGAGCGGTGGAGAACTCCACCCCGGGCGCCTCCCCTTCACCTCAGCGGCTCACGCCGCCCTGCATCACAGACCGATCTCGGCCAGCGCCGACTTGATGAGCGTGGCGCGCACGCCGCTGTTGTGCGTGCCGCGGCCGGACGAGTCACCACCGAAGCCGTAGTGGTGCAGCGCGATGACCTGGTTGCTCGAGGTGGAGAGCACCGGCGAGCCCGAGGAGCCACCCAGCGTGTCCGCGTTGTAGGACGCGTCCGTGGAGCTGTAGTTGGCGTTCAGGATGGTGCCCGGCGAGAACTTCTTCGTCGGGGCGCAGCCGGACGTGGTGTTGTAATCGCAGTTCTGGTGGATGACGTAGATGCTGGCGTTGGCGGCCGCGTTGGTGCTGGAGACGGTCAGCTTGCCATACACCGCGCCCGGCTTCTGGCCATTGAGCGCCGCGCAGCGCAGCGCCGTCATGTCCAGGTTGCTCCACGTCTTGATGAAGGTGGAGCAGTCGTAATAGATGCGCGAGCCGGAGGCGACGCCGTCGATATAGTTGAAGGACGCCTTGGCGCCCGCCGCCTGGGAGGCGCTGCCGATGCAGTGGTTGTTGGTGATGATCACGTCATCCGCCACCAGCCACGCCGTGCAGCGCGAGCCCGCCGCGGGGATGGACAGATAGCCCACCGCGTTGGCCCGGGTGGCCTGCGTCCCGGTCAGCGACGTGGTGCTCTTCCAATCCACGCTGCCCACGATGACCGTGGACTCGGTGGAGGCCAGCGTGTCCGTGGAAAGGCTCTCATCCACTTCCGGCTGCGCACCGCACGCCGTCAACAGACCCACCGCCGCGAGACCGAGGTACCGACGCTTGAACATGTGTTCTCCCGATATGTGACGTGATGCGCGCCTCCCGGACGGGAGACGCGCCAGAACCGGATTCACCGGAACCGTGTGTACACCAGTTATAAAGGGAAACATAGGCGAAACTTATTTTTCGCAAGACCCTCCCACGGGAAGGACCGATGAGGTCTTCCCGGGGTCGGGGCACTGCCCGGCCTTGTCGCTTTTTCAGAGGTCGGACAGGGCGCCGCGGACGGCATCCAGGTTCGCGGGCAGATCGATGGGCGGGTTGGAGAACCGGCTCGCCACATCCGCCAGGGAGCCCTGGTGGTAGCCCACCTTGAAGTCCGGGAACTTCAGACCATGCGCCGTGGACACCACGGCCACGCGCGAGCCCCGGGCGATGACTCCCTGCGCCACGAGCTTCTCCAGCGCGCCGAGCGCCACGCCGGTGTGAGGACAGGTGAAGGTGCCCTCGCGGTCCGCCCGGGCCGCGGCGTTGGCCAGCTCGGACTCGGTCGCCTCCTCCACCACGCCGTTGAAGGCCTTGAGGATGCGCACCGCGCGCCGGAAGGACACGGGGTTGCCAATCTGGATGGCCGAGGCGAGCGTGCGCTCGGCCTGCATGGGCACCAGCTCCGCGAAGCCACCCCGGAAGGAGCGCACCAGGGGATTGGCGCGCTCGGCCTGGGCCACGGCGATCCTCGGCCGCTTGGAGATGACCCCCAGCGCGAGCATCAACTCGAAGCCCTTGCCCAGGGCGCTCGCGTTGCCCAGGTTGCCGCCCGGAATCACCACCCAGTCCGGCGGCTCCCAGTCCAGGTCCTGGCACAGCTCGATGGCCACCACCTTCTGGCCCTCGATGCGCAGCGAGTTCATGGAGTTGGCCGGTACAGACCCGCGTCGCGCGTCACCTGCTGCACCAGCTTCATGCAGCCGTCGAAGTCCGTGTCGAGCGACAACACCCGCGCCCCGTTGGCCACCGGCTGCACGAGCTGAGACAAGGACACCTTGTTCCTGGGCAGGAACACCACCGAGGGGATGCCCGCCGCGGCGCAGTAGGCCGACAGCGCCGCCGAGGTGTCTCCCGTGGACGCGCACGCCACCGCGCGGATGGGCACGCCCCGGGCGCGCATGTGCTTCACCGCGGACACCAGGACCGTCATGCCCCAGTCCTTGAAGCTGCCCGTGGGCGACACGCCGCACTCCTTCAAGTCCAGGCTCGCCAGCCCCAGCTCCGCCGCCATGCGCGGCAGCGGCTTGAGCGGCACCCGCCCCTCTCCGAGCGAGACGATGTCCCCCACGGGAAGCTGGGGATACACCCACTCGTGCTTGCCCCAGACGCCCGAGGCGTACGGCAGCCGCGAGGCCCGAAGCGCTGCGCGAAGCGCCGCTTCCACTCCTCCGCGGGCACCGAGCGCAGCGCCTCCACGTCGTGCGCCACCTCCAACAAGCCGTCGCACTTGGGGCAGCGGTAGACGACCTCGAGCAGCGAGGCGCGATAGCCGCACCCCTCGCTGCACGCGTACGCGGCTTGAAAATCAGACGTGCTCATGGACTCTCACTCCGCCGCGGGAACAGGGGTTCCGCACGACACGCAGGCCCGGCCCGCGCGGGTATGGGTGTGGCACTTCGTGCACTTCGTCCACTCGCCCGCCGCCACCAGCTCCGAGCCGGCCGCGGGCGCGGGGGCCGCCTGACGCAGCTTGGGCAGCCGCATGCCACAGCGCTCGCAGATGAGGCCGCTGGCCTGGGGCGTACGGCAGTAGCGGCAGACGATGGGCCCGGTGGGCAGCGCCGTCCTCAGTCCATCCGAGACCGCGCGGCCCGTGTCCATGTCTTGAATGGGCGCCACCACGACGTTGCCCGCCGAGGCGGCACGCCCCGTGTCCAGCTCGGCCACCGGCTGGACGGCTCCCGCCTGCACGGGCGCCTGGCGCGTCAGCTCCAGGTCCTGGATCGCCGCCACGGCCACCGGCGCCCGGCCACCCGCGAGCTGAGTGCCCTCCAGTTCCGGAAGCGTGCTCACCGCCACCGCGATCGGCGCGGCCACGGCGAGCTTCTTCCCACACACTTCGCACTCGATGCCCTGAGCCTGCTGGTGCTCACACATGGGGCAGATGATCATATGGACCCGGAGGTTAGCGGTCCGGCTCCTCCCGGCGCAATGGTACCCCCCTTCGAAGCGCCCTCCCGCTCAGTGGGGAAGGGACTCCGGGGGCGAGCTCGTCATCGGAACGAAGCGCACCGCCAGTAGCGCCTCCACCTGGGGAGCGCCGCCCTCGAGCGGCTTCGTCACGCGGATGAGTTCCTGATGGCCGGTGCGCGTGCCCACCGGCAGGAGCAGGCGGCCTCCCGGGCGCAGCTGCTCGTAGAGCGCGGGAGGCAGGCGCTCGGGGGCCGCGGTGCCCAGGATGGCATCGAAGGGAGCCTCCTCCGGCCAGCCCGCCGTGCCATCCCCGACCCGGAAATGAATGCCCCCCAGCCCCAGCCGCTCCAGCCGCTCGCGCGCCGGCCGGGCGAGCTCGGGGAGGACTTCCACCGTGTACACCTCCACGCCCAGCCGCGCGAGCACGGCCGCCTGGTAGCCCGAGCCGGTGCCAATCTCCAACACCCGCTCCCCGGGCTGGAGCGCCAGCGCCTGCGTCATGTACGCCACGATGTAGGGCTGGCTGATGGTCTGCCCATGACCGATGGGCAGGGGGCTGTCCTGCCCCGCCAGGTCCGAAGGTCCTCGGAGATGAAATCCGCCCGGCTCAGGCTCTGGATCGCCTCCAGCACCCGCGCATCGGTGATGCCCTGCCGTCCCAGAAACTCCGCGAGCTCCTTGTCACTCATGAGAGAAGCCTAATCACAGGCACCCGCCTGTCGTGGCCCGATGTCGCGCCCCTCGTGCTCCAGGCGACGCTTCCCCTCCTCCCCTGTCCGCCCTCCCCTCGATGCATGCCCCTTGTTCTTCCGCCACGGACATGGTGGGAATCCCTGCTCCGCCAGGAGGCCCCACCATGGATGCCGATACCGATGTCCTGCTCCGCCTCGCCTTCGACCGTGCTCCGGCCAATCTGGCCAACCAGGCCATCGACCGCGTCCGGAACGAGGTGGGCGGCGAGTCCTCGTACGCCACCAGCTACGAGCTCCTCCTGCCGGACGGGAACGTCCGCGCCTGGCTGCTCGACTACCTGCTGCCCCGGCTCGTGGACTACCTCGAGTCGCGGGGCGCGAAGCTCCCCCATTGCGGCGGCGTGTTCCTCTCCGTCTTCTCCGGGGACACGCTCCACTTCATCCACGCCCGGGACGCCGTGGCGCTCCTGTCCGAATGGAGCGGGCTGTCCTTCGACGAGCTGCGCAAGCGCTACGGGCCGCGCTGAAGGAGTCCGAGGTCACGGCGTGGCCTCTCGCGGAGACAACGCCGTGGTCTGGGAGCAGGGGGCCCGAGAGGCTACTCCATGCGCAGCAGCTTCATGCCCGAAACGTTCGCCCGGTTGACCGGACCGCCGGAGCCCCCCGCCCCTCCGTAGGTCGCGTTACTCTCGAGATAGGACATGTTGTAGAAGTCCTTCACGCGAACCTTGTACGTGGCACCCGCGGTCAGTGAGAAGCGCGCGAAGCTGGAGTCACCCCAGACATCCCAGTTGCTCAGATGCGGCATCATCACCACATCGGAAGCAATCACCGGCCCGCGGCATTGACCACCTCGATCCGCTTCACGGCCGCGGTCACGCCGGAGGTCACCGAGCCGAACGCGTTGCCATACACCAACTGCACCCCGTAGCTTCCGGTGAGCCCCGGCGTGAAAGCCGCTTCCAGCACCTGGTTCGCGGCGCCCCAATCGTTGAAGTGCGGGCGGCCGTGATCGGTCGCGGTCGAGGCTCCGTCCAGGCTGTTCAAGCCCGCGCCGGTGTTGAAGAAGGTGGCGGTGCCGGTGTGCCAGTAACAGATCGGGTCCGAGTGGTGCGACAGGTTGGCGACCGCCTCGCCGCCGGTGTACTGAGACTCGACGCTGTAGCACAGGGTCTTCGACGCATGATTGGTCGAGGTTGGATCCGTCCAGCGGGTCGTCGTCAGATTGCTCGCCACCCGTGTACCGTTCCGGTAGATGTGGTGCACCACGCCCGTCTCGCCGTTCGGGCTGAAGCCGATGCTCAGCAAGCCGCCACTCAACGTCACGGAGACTCCCGTCGGCTCCCTCGGCGCCCAGAAGCGCCTGTAGTCCCCCGTGTCCTCCACCACCGTCATCGTCGTTCGAGACGCATTCGCATCCACGAGCTGGATCTGGACGTTGTACGTGTCACTGGCCGAGGAGGAGGCCGTGAAGTAGGTGTCGTTGGCCACTTGGGCGCCATTGAGCTTGACGCTGGCGACATTGTAATAACCGCTGCTCGCGCCATCCTTCGCTGGCAACAGCACCTCCACGTTCAGGGTCTTGCCCTTGTAGGGCAGGTTCTTCAAGTGGATGCTGTTGGCGGTCGGGAACAGCGTGTTGCGCATGTATTTGGTCACGAATGGCTGGAAGCGCAGACCGGTCTGGGTGGCCTGACGGCCGAAGACCACGTCCAGCACCGAGGACATGTAGCCCCCGACGGACCACAGTTGTGCTTCCGAGTTGATGACCGGGCCCGCCCTGTTCCCATTGTCCTGATCCTGATGATTGCCTGACAGGCTGATGAACTGGAAGTTCTCCATGTTCGACAGGTTCAGGCCCGCCCCACGGATCAGCGTCTTCAGGTTGTGGTTGACCACCGCGTCATTCTTCCCGAGCACCGCGGCACGCAGCCAATAGGCCGACGCGAACGGCCAGATGGCCTGATTGTGATAGATGGCAGTATCCCTGATCTGCGGCCACACCACGGGAGCACCGGCCACGGTATGCGGATACTTCTGGAGGATCGAGGCGGTCCTGGCCGCATCCGCGATGCCATCGATCACCGCCAGTGCCTCTCCCACCAGCTCATAGCGTTGCACCGAGGAAGGATCCAGCTCGGTGGTCTTCATCGTGCTGTACAGGCCCGCCTGGGACAACCACAGGTGGTCGTTCAACGCGGCCTTCAGCGCGTCAGCCCAGCCCTGGTACCGGGTGCTCGTGGCGGTATCGCCTTTTTCAGCGGCGAGTCTGGCGGCGACATCGAGGATCATCCAGTGATTGGCGTTGGTGGACAAGGTCTTGGACATGCCGATGTGCACGACGCTGCTCGCGGTCCAACTGGGATAGGTCTGTTCACGCCAGTCGAGGAACGACTGTTCGCCCGCGTAGAGACCCGTGCCCGCGTCGTAGACCGCGATGCGATCGTTCTCGATGGTATTGACCATGGCGGCGTAGGCCGCGTCACGGAACTGCGTGCGAGCGTCGCCGCTCAGGTACTTCAACACCTCCCAGGCCCCGCGAGCCCAGACCACGCGGTCCGTACTGACCGGCCAGCTGCCCCCGGACCCGGTGTCCTGAACGATCTCCGGTCTGCCCGGATTGCCGCGCCGATCCGAGATCTTGAACTTCAGGGTGTTGGCCGAGCGCACCGGATCCATCTGCGCCAGGGACAAGTCGATCGCGTACGCGCTGTCCCGTGTCCACACGTAGGACCACTTCACGCCGGTCTTGAAGCAGCCACCACTCCCGCCGTCCTTCGGGCAGGGGATGGGTTTGCCTCCATTGTAGGCACCATCGCCAATCTGGTTCACGGAGAGGGTATTGGCCATCTCGTCGTAGGCCAGCGCGAACAAGCCGTCGAAGAGCGGGTTGCCGGTTCGAACGACCGGCTTGCCCAACGTCTCGTTGAAGGTCCGCGTGGTTCCCTTGTTTTCCGCATCGGACCGGCGGACCGCGTTGGAGCTCAGCACGTAGGTCCGCGCATCCGTGTTGGGATTGGACACCGTCACGCCGACGGTATCCTTGCCATTCTTGAAGCCGTAATTGGAGACCCAGTTCAACGTCGTCGGGCAGATGTCACCGTCCGCCACGTTCACGCTCGCGGCGTAGTCCGAGCCCCCGTTGTTGTCCCACTTCGAGGGGTTGGTCGCTTCGATCGCGTAACGAATCCTGCTGCCACAAGGCAGCCTGCCCAGGTTGACGTGCCATTTGTCGTTGCTACCGCTGACCCCGTCCTTCGTCATCGCCACGGTCAACCAGTTGGCCCCCTCGTCCAGGCTGTACACGGCCCGTACGCTCGCCGCGCTGCCCAGGGGATAGGTCTCGGTGTTGAGCCACACGTCGCTGGACGAAGTGATGCTCCCATTGGCGGGGTAGATGGACGAATTGCCAATCCACTGCACGTCCGCGGCCAGCACGTCCGAGGCCCGCGCCGAGCAGCCCAGAACCAGCGCGATACAGACGGTTGAAAGGCGACGGGCCGCGCCAGCGACCGCGCCGGACCAGGGGAAGAGCCGATTTTTTTCCATTCGTATGTTTCCTCATCACGACAGCAAAGAACTCAGGGAGGGCCGAGGCGCCGGGCCCCGAAGCCACGAGGTCGCCGCTCATCCCACGCGGGAACCACGCAGCGCGCCGGGCCGCGTCCCCGTCTCGCGCTTGAAGGCGCGGTGGAAGGTGGCCTCGTCCGCGTAGCCCACCCGGAGCGCCACCTCGTGCAGGGACAGCGTCGTGGTCTGGAGCAGGCGCGTGGCAAGCGCGATCCGGCGGCGCGTCAGGTAGCGGAAGGGGGACTCGCCCACGTGCCGGGCGAAGCGCAGCGCGAAGGTGGTCCGCGCGAGCGACACCCGCTCGGCGAGGCTGTCCACCGTCCAGGGCGCTCCCGGCTGGCGGTGGATGAGGGTGAGCGCCGCGGCGATGGAGGGATCGGCGAACGCACCCGCCCCCATCGCGAGCGCCGCGTCCTGGGGGGTGGCGGCGCGCACCCACTCGGCCAGCAGCAGCTGCGTCACGTGCTGGATGAGCGCGTGGGCCCCGGGCCGTCCGGACGCGAAGTCCTCGCAGACGCGTTGGAAGGACGGCATCAGCGCGGCGGCGAGCGACTCCTGGGAGCGCCGGGGCACCGCGGGCGACAGGGCCGCGAGCAGCGGAGCCGCCGCGCCCGCCTCCAGGTCGAAGCGCACGCCCAGCAACGCCACGGTCCGCTGCCCCGGCCCTCCCAGGCTGCGCGGACCCGGCGTCGAGTGCTCGAAGTTCACGTCGACGGGCCGCGAGCGCGGGGTGGCGGAGTCCCGCACGATGATGCCCGGCCCGCCGTACAGGCCGATGTCTCCCGGCGCCAGGTGCAGAGGCGCTTCCACGTGGCCCTCGGGCTCGAGCCACACCTCTCCATCCAGCACCATGAACAGGCCCTGAGGCCCCGCTCCCGGCGCGAAGCGCGCCCCATAGGGCCCATGGAGCGAGACGTGCCGCGAGCCGACGACATCCACGTGCAGGGTCTGGAGCAGTTGGGAGAGGGCATCCATGAGCGGGCTTCCAGCGCGAGCGTGGGAGGGAAGTCTACCGGCCCCTCCGACGTTTTCCCTGAAATACCCACTCTCCTGGGGTGGAGACCCGCCAGGAGCACCCCTCCCAGCGAGCCCTCCCGACGGACTGCTCAGAAAAGACGCTGAGGTTGCCGGCGAGGATGACGGTTTGATCCAGAAGCACCGTGCGGTGCGCGATGCGCCAGGCGCCCGGCGCGTCCGCGCGGCGCAGCACGTCCTGACGCAGCCCGGCGAACAGGTCCACGGCATGCTCCTGACGCGTACGGTAGAGCAGGAAGCTGGAGCGCACCTCCACCTCTCCGGGCGCGTCGAGGGCACGCACCTGGACGTTGCTCACCGGGCGGCGCGTGCGGCCGAGCGGGGACTCGGACCAGGCGAGCCCGGACGTCAGCCGCGCCACGCGCAGCGACAGGCCACGCAGGTCGTCATCGAAGTGGGCGGACGCGTCCTGGGACTCGAGGGCCTCGCGCGTCACGCGGTTGGTGCGCACGGGCACCCGGTAGCGCGCATCCGGGGTGAACAGCCCGAGCCACGCCTCGAGGCGGTGCTCGTCGAGCAGAGCGGCCTCGGCGTAGAGGAACTGCTCGAGCTCGTACTGCAGCGCTGGGCCGGGCACGAGGGGGGCACGTGGAGCGTGGGGGCGGTGCTCATGGGGCACCTTCCGTGGACAGCAGGCTCGCCCAGCGGCGGTAGAAGGCGCGGGCGGCCACCTCGCTGGAGGAGCGGTTCGCGGTGGTGCCGGGGAAGCGCCCCTCGGCGTCCTGCTGGGTGCCCGAGTCCATCTCCATGTTGAAGATCTCGCGCCGCGCTCGTCTGCCCTTGAGCACGCGTTGGATCTCCGTCCAGTTGTGCGTGTCGTCCTGCTCGAAGATGCCGGTCGATCCAAACGTGCGCTGGTTGCCCAGCCGGAGGGCCTGCTTCACGTCGGCGGGAGCGTCCGCGTCCGCGATCACATAGGACCAGACTTCCATCTGCTCGGGACCCTTGGGCTGCCACACGCGCAACGTGTTGGCGGCGGGCAGGATGCCCACGTTGGGAAACAGGTTGCTCGCCGGGATGAAGACGGACGCGCGCGCCTCGCCATACTTGCGCACGAGGAAGTCCTGACGCGGCCCCATCAGCCACTCGTTCGCCTTGGGTTCGAATGCGAGGCGCGCGCCACGCATGCTGTTGGGAGGGAGGGCGGCCATCATGGCTCCATGGCCCTGGGCATTCTTGAGCTGCCGGCCGCCCTCCGGAGGGGCGTGGCCTCCTGCATGGTCCGCGGCGCCCCGGGCACCGGCTCATCAGCGCCTTGAGCGCGGACAGATGGGACATGCCGAAGTGGTAGCCGTCCGAGGCGAACTGCTCGGCGCCGAACTTCCAGTTGCAGTGCACGATCCACTTCGTCACGCCGATCACCTCGGTGCCCCCCACGCCGTCCAGGAGGGGCTCGAAGTACCAGGCCGCGTCCCCGAGCGAGTCGCGGAAGGAGGGCGCGTGCTCGTCCCAGGTGCCGAAGACGAAGCCGTGGAAGGACTCGACACGGGGCACACGCACGGCGCTCCAGCGATCGCGGTCCACGGGGCAGCGGTAGAGCTCCCGCTCGTCGCGCACGGAGGACAGACGCCCGCCGCGGTCATACGTCCAGCCGTGATAGGTGCAGGTGAAGACCCGGGTGTGGCCCGCGTCCTCCTGCGTCAGGCGCATGCCGCGATGGCGGCACTGGTTGAGGAAGGCGGCCACCGAGCCGTCGTCCTGGCGCGACACGATGATGGGATCCTCGCCCATGTACGTGGTGATGAAGTCACCGGGCCGCTTGAGCTGGGACTCGTGCGCGAGGAACAGCCAGCTGCGCCCGAAGACGCGCTCCTGCTCCAGCTCGTACACCTCGGGGTCCACGTAGATGCGTGGATCCACGCGGCCACGCTCCTCGAGCAGGGGGCTCAGGTCCAGCGGCGGGCCGCCTGGACGGGTGGGGAGGATACGGGCGGTGGGCCCGGGACAATCTCTCTGCATGATGACCTCCAGGGGCGAGCGGGGCGCGGGGGTGCGCCGCTCACGGGCCAGAAGGTGCGCCGGGGGACGGGACGTGGCCATGGGCATTTCGTTCAGCGGCGTTGGCTCTTCGTTCAGCGGTCCCCCCAGGGCATGCGGTAGGCTGCCGGGCCTCACCTCGCCCGACGTGCTGACGCGACCTGATGAACACCTGCTGCTCGTAAACGAGCTCTCCCATCGCCTTCTGGCCCTACGGGTGCCCTTATGCCGCCTCTTCGCAGATCGCATTGACGTGAGCCACTGGTCGGCCACCTCGCGCTTCGCTGTGATGGTGCAGTCGGTTAGCCTCCCCCACATTGGCACCAACAGCCTCTCTGCGACGCCGAGGACCACGGTGCAGCGCCGCAACGTGAGGTTCGGGCCGAGCCAGTCGATGGCTTCCTTGTCGGTCAGTTCGAGCCGTTCGCCCTCGATGACTCGTTCCTCGTAATGGGCGTTGGGGGCACGCAGCCGCTACGAGAGCACTGGGCGGAGTAGGCCCTTCGCGTCCAACGTCTCCTGGACCCTGCGACTGAGCGCCGGTGCTCTGGGTTGGAGGCGCTCAGAAGCTCCGGTGCCAGGACCATAACTGTCCCCTTGTCCTCTACTGGCTCCGTTCGGACGGGCGGAGGCAGCGGAGGCACATCCCCTCGCGCGCGCGACGTAGGTGAGCCAACCCGCGAAGCCCCGCGGATCTCTCTCGGGCCGTAGGGCCCACCGCAACTCGTCACTGGCCACGACGCCAAAGACAGGCTCCCACGCGAGCACCATGGCCTTCAGGACGTTCACGAGTACGGGCGTTGTCATCACTCGCACCCCCTCTGGCTCGAGTTCGGGCCATGGCAGGTGCAGCACGCAGCAGTTTGGGTAGGCCCCGGATGCGTCCCCGCACGTGACGCGCACCATGCTCCCTCGTCCGTCGTCAACGTGACCAGTCCAGGCAGAAAAGCTGAAGCCGTCCTTGCCGAGCTGGTTTTCCTCCGTCTGATAGAAGCGCAGGAGGGTCTCGTATTTCGGCGTGAAACCCCGTTGCAGCGCTTCCTCGACCGAGTCCGACTGCTCATACCATCGACTGAACATCTCGTCGCAGCGCGCAGGAGCCGGAAGAAGGTCTCCGTTCGGCGAGCACATTCCTCTGCGGACTCCAGCCGGGCCGGCCAGTAAATACCTGCATAGTAGCTCTCGGTCATCGGACACTCCTCACCGCAGCTCCTTCGTAAACCACTTCGATTCCGAGAAGGCCGTCCTGCTCCAACATCTTCTTGAGAATCCCGACCATTCTCTCTTCCGCAACGTACCACCGGATAGGGACTCCGTTCGCCACCCTGACTTGGCGCCGGCGGTCTCGAGGAACTTTTCGCTCCCCGAAATTAACGCTTAGGAACGAGCTTCTCGTCGTAGTGCTTCGCGTAGTTGAACGCTTTGCCGTCCTGCAGAACACCCTCCGAGATGCTATAGCCGTCGAAGTCCGCCTTCTCTCCGTTCCTCCACACGCGGTAGACCCACCCCGGCGGCGCTCCTGTCACTTGGCATTGGTAGCAGCGAGAGTCCTCCGACATGCTCTCGTTTGCCGGCTCCCACTTCCCAGGACCACCCGACGGAGGCCAGCCGCTCCCGCCCCCGCCACCCTGCACTCCCACGTTGGCCATGAGCAGGACATAGGTGGCACTCAGCGCGTTGCCTGCTACAGCAACGGCTCCCCTACAGGAACCGCGACCAGACGCACCGCGAGAAGCCCATCCCCGAGAGGGACAAGAGTGGCACGCTCATATTCCCGAGCTTGCCGCCCCACACTGCGGCCTTCGCAGCTCCCACCCCCGTGGTGCCCACCGTCAGAACTATTCCCGTCGACAGCCGGGAGATCGTCCGCACCTTCTCAGCGTAGGGCTTGTGACGGAACTCTTCCCACAACTGCGGCGAGTTCTCGTAGAGCTGCCTTACCGCGCCCGGCAGCTGCGCGAGCCCTCCAACGTCTCGCCCGTGTAGAACACGAGCCGGTAGAGACCTTCCACCATGTCCACCACAGCGAGCACCGCTCCCTCAGCCACCGCTAGCGCAGGGTTGTCGTCGGGCTCATACATGCCCGTCGGTCGCGCCCCTTCGACACCTCGAGCTGCTGGTTCACTGGGAAGAGGCGCTCTCCCTCGATGGCGTAGAACGGGCCCACCTCGAAGCGACCGGCCCGTAGCGTGCCGTCCTCAGCGAGCACCACCTGACCGGCCTTCTGGACCGCAAACCCCGTTGTGGCCCTCACCGGTATCCGTCCGGACGCAGCAACAGCAGCCGCGAGAAGCGCCGCATCCGCGCGTGGAGCTCGTCCCGCGTAACAACCTCATCGCCAGCGGCCACCTCCAGGAGTAGGTGCGCCGCCATCCTCCGGAGCCCGAAGTTTCCCAGCGTCAATGGTGTGGACAGCAAATGGGGCAGCAACTCCATCGCCTGCTGAGGCGCGAGCGTGCGCCCGTCCTTCGGCAGCGCCGTGCTGGGGACGCCCGCCTGAGCGAGGAAGCCCTGGAAGTAGTCGAGTGTCATAGGCACCTCGAAGGGCCGCCCGTCGCCTACTCCATCGGGCCATCCAACGCCCTTCCCCTCCAGGTACTCCTCCTCGTTGGCCATGCTCACGTGCCCCGTCCTGGCGGCGCCGTCAGCGCCCCCCACCGGAACCCCAGCGTCCCGGCCCCCGCCCTCCGCGTCAGCGCCCTCCAGGTCCTCATCAGCGCTGGGGGCCCCAGCTGCCGACGCCGCCACGGCACCGCGCTCGACCTCCTGTGACCGGGGACCGGCGCTCTGGCTCCTCCACCGATGTCGCCCGCCCACCAGGCTGCCGCCCATCGGGTAGCCCGTCGCGCACGCCGTCTGCAGCCCAACGAGCAACAGGACCACCGGGCGCGACAACCACCATGCCCCGCCTCGCGGGAGCCCCCGAACGTCGTGATGCATGGCGCCGCACTCCCCCACAGCGGGACTCCGATGCTTCTTCGACATGGCACTTGCATCCCCCAGAACGTCCTGGAGGATAGGATGCGGGAGACCCAACCATACAGGAGGGCGTCCCTCGCGCAGGCCCGGAGTCTCAGCTGCCCTTACTGTAGGACGGATAGGCGTCCTGTTCATGCGGTAGGCTGCCGGGCCTCGCCTCGCTCATGACCTTTCCCTTCTACATCCCCCTGGGCCCCTGGCAGGTGCACCCGCACTTCTTCTTCGAGACGCTCGCGTACTTCCTCGGCGCGCGGCTCTACTTCGTGTTGAAGCGGCAGTGGGCGGATCCGCTGCAATCCTCGACACGGCTGGGTGTCATCGCCGGCGCGGCGCTCGGCGCGGGTCTGGGCTCGCGGCTGGTGCACCTGCTGGACGAGTGGCCCCTGTGGCTCGAGGGCCGGTCACTACCGTGAGCCTGCTCACCGGCAAGTCGCTCGTGGGAGGCCTGCTCGGCGGACTCCTGGGCGTGGAGCTGGCCAAGAAGCTGCTCGGCGAGCAGCGCAGCACGGGAGACCTCTTCGTCCTGCCTCTGTGTCTGGGCATCTTCCTGGGCCGCCTGGGCTGCTTCTTCACCGGGCTGGAGGACCACACCTATGGGGTGGCCACCTCGCTGCCCTGGGGCGTGGACTTCGGGGATGGCGTGCGCCGCCACCCCACCCAGCTCTACGAGGCCGCCTTCATGGTGTTCGTGGCGGCGCTGAGCCTCGTGCTGCGCGGGCGCGAGCTGCGCCAGGGCGATCTCTTCCGCCGCTTCATGGTGTTGGACCTGACCTTCCGCCTCGGGGTGGATCTGCTCAAGCCGGACCCCCGTCCCCTGCTGGGCCTGAGCGGCATCCAATGGGTCTGCGTGGCGGGCCTGCTCTACTACGCGCGGGATCTGCCCCGGCTGTGGCTGCGCCGCCCCGGGCTCCCGGTCCAGACCGACGCGCGATGACGTGAGTCCCGCTGTTTTCCATTAGGCTGGTGCCACCCCATGACCGACCGCGTCCGCCCCTACCTCTTCTACGATACGGCCATCTCCATCTGCTCCACCTGCTACCAGCGCGTGGAGGGGAAGATCCTCTTCGCCGACGGCAGGGTGCTGCTGCAGAAGCGCTGCCCGCGCCATGGCTTCGAGCGGGTGCTGCTGGCGGACGACGTGGACTACTACAAGCGCTCCCGGGAGATCTTCATCAAGCCCCCCGAGCAGCCGCTGCGCTACAACACGCCCATCCGCTACGGGTGCCCGTACGACTGCGGCCTGTGTCCGGATCACGAGCAACACAGCTGCCTGACGCTGGTGGAGCTGACGGACCACTGCAACCTGCGCTGCCCCATCTGCTACGCGGAGAGCGGCCCCGAGCGGCAGACCCACCGCTCCTTCGAGAAGGTGGTGTCCATGTTGGACGCCGTGGTGGCCAACGAGGGAGAGCCGGACGTGGTGCAGCTCAGCGGCGGCGAGCCCACCCTGCACCCGGACTTCTTCCGCATCCTCGAGGAGGCGCGGGCCCGGCCCATCCGCCACCTGATGGTGAACACCAACGGCATCCGCATCGCCAGGGACGAGGCGCTTCGCCGAGAAGCTGGCCACCTACCGCAAGGGATTGGAGGTCTACCTCCAGTTCGACTCCCTCGAGCGCGAGCCGCTCATGGCCCTGCGCGGCGCGGATCTGCGCTCGGTGCGGCAACAGGCGCTCGAGCGCCTCAATGCGCTGGACGTGAGCACCACGCTGGTGGTGACGCTGAAGAAGGGGCTCAACGACGGGGAGATCGGCCGCATCCTCGACTTCGCGGTCCAGCAGCCCTGCGTGCGCGGCGTCACCTTCCAACCCGTGCAGGAGGCCGGTCGGCTGGAGGGGTATGATCCCGCGAGGGACCGTCTGACCCTGACGGAGGTGCGGCGGCGCATCCTCGAGCAGACGCGGCTGTTCTCGCCGGAGGATCTCATCCCCGTGCCCTGCCATCCGGACAGCCTGTGCATGGGCTACGCCCTCAAGCACGAGGGCCGGTGGTGCCACTCACCCGCTTCGTGCCGCCGGAGCTGCTGGTGGAGGGGGGCCGCAACACCATCGTCTACGAGAAGGACACGGACCTGCAGAAGCGGCTCTTCCAGCTCTTCTCCACCAACCACTCCCCCCAGTCCTCCACGCGCAGCCTGTCGGATCTGCTGTGCTGCCTGCCCCAGGTCCAGGTGCCCGGGGAGCTCACCTACCGCAACGTCTTCCGGGTCCTCATCATGCAATTCATCGATGCCCAGGCCTTCGACCTGCGCAGCGTCAAGAAGAGCTGCGTGCACATCGCCCATCCGGACGGGCGCATCATCCCCTTCGACACGTACAACCTCTTCTACCGGGATGACCTGGAGCGCACGCGCCGGCGCCCCTGCGCGAGGCCCTCACCGCGGCGGGCCGGCATGAGCCCCCGAGGAGAGTCCAACCCCGGCTCGGTCGTGCTCTGGACGCTGCTCGGCATCGGCTACTACATCCTCATCGATGCGGCCTTCTGGGGCCTGTTCTACGTGGTGGATGGCACCTCCAGATCGATAATCCCGCTGATGCTCGGCCTGTTCATCGCGCCCGGGCTGGGTTACTTGATGGCCGTGCAGGGGGACGACCCCGTCGAGAAGCAAGACAAGCGCAAGGGCCTCCTCATTGCCCTGCCACTCTTCTATGGCCTGTTCTGTCTGGCGCCGATCGCCATCTGCGGCGGCATGCTCATGAATGGAAGCAAGTTGCACTGAGCGGGTTTCTCCTCACATGACTCCCACCGAACGCCTCTACTTCGACGACCCCTTCCTCGCCCACTTCACCGGGCGCGTGCTCGCCCATGGCACATGGAGCGGCGCCCCCTCCGTGGTGCTCGATCGCACCGCCTTCTACCCCGAGGCCGGTGGACAGATGGCTGACCGGGGAGTGCTCGGGGGCCACGCCGTGCGCGACGTGCAGGTGGATGACGCGGGCGTCGTCCATCACCTGCTGGAGCTGTCCGAGGGCGCCTCGCTCCCCGCCCCCGGCACCGAGGTGTCCGGCGACCTCGATCGCGCCGCCGCCGCATCCACATGGCGCTGCACACCGGCCAGCACATGCTCTCCAGCGCGCTGGTGGAGGTGGCCGGGGCGCACACCGTGTCCTCGCGGCTGGGGGAGACGGTGTGCACCATCGACGTGGACCTGGACGTGCTCGACGAGCGGCGCGTCGCCGAGGCCGAGGCCCGGGTCAACGCCCTCATCGACGACGACGTGCCCATCCGCGCCTTCTTCCCCACGCCCGAGGAGCTCGCCGCCCTCCCCCTACGCCGCGCCCCCAAGGTGACGGACAACGTCCGCGTCATCCACATCCAGGGCTTCGACGTGTCGCCCTGCGGGGGGACGCACTGCACGCGCTCGGGACAGGTGGGGATGGTGCGCGTGCTGGGCGTGGAGCGCTACAAGGGCAAGGGCCGCGTCCTCTTCTCCGCGGGCGGCCGGGCCCGGAGCGAGTTGTGGCAGGAGGCCGCCGCCCTGCGCGCGCTCGGCCGGAGCTTCTCCTGTGGACCGCTCGACGTGCCCGCCTCCGTGGAGCGGCTGCGCCAGGACTTGACGGACGTGCGCGAGGCCCTGGGCGCGGCGCGCGCGAAGCTCGCCGAGCACACCGCCGCGGGGCTCGTCGCGCAGTTCGAGCGCTCCCCCGACGCGCGCGTGGTGGCGGTGCTCGAGGGCGCCTCGCCCGAGGATCTGCGCTCCGTGGCCGCGCGGCTCACCCAGCGTCCCGACGCCGTGGTGCTGCTCGCCAGCCGGACCCCCGAGGGCCTGTCCGTGCTCATCACCCGGGGCAGCGGCGCCTCCTTCGGCTGTGGCGCCTTCCTCAAGCGCGCCGCCGAGGCCGCGGGAGGACGTGGAGGGGGCCGGCCCGAACATGCCGAGGGACGTCTGCCAGCGCATACGGACTGGCCCGCCCTGGTGGCGACGTTACTCGGGTAGTCGCCGCGTCACACGCCGGGTGTGGGCCGTCCGACGCGGGTGTTAACGGGGCCCTAGAATCCGGCGGGCCCCGTTCACTTCCTGGCGCTGGCCC
Source organism: Cystobacter fuscus (assembly GCA_049060065.1). Classification (GTDB taxonomy): domain Bacteria; phylum Myxococcota; class Myxococcia; order Myxococcales; family Myxococcaceae; genus Cystobacter; species Cystobacter fuscus_B. The sequence continues at coordinate 3,137,223 of JBMEQP010000002.1, read as the reverse complement.
GAAGGGCAGCGCGCCGCGGGTCCTCCAACCTGTCACCCTCCCGAGCATGGTCCCCCTCTCGGAGTCACACGGTGTCGCGCCGTCCCCCCGGCTCGAGCACCTCCTCGAGGCCGCCACGGATGGAGTGCTCGCGCTCGATGCCGAAGGGCGCGCCCTGTACCTCAACGCCAGCGCCGAGCGCATCCTCGGCCGCGCTCGCGCCGAGGTGCTCGGGCACCCCTTGTGGTCACGGCTGCCCCGGCTGGAGGGCACGGAGTTCGGCCGCGCCTGCCAGCGCGCGCTCGGGCAGGGCCTGCCCTCCACGGTGGAGGAGTACTTCGCCCCGCTGGGCGCCTGGGTCCAGGCGCGGGTGTCCCCCTCCCCGGAGGGCGTGCTCGTCTTCCTGCGCGACGTGACGCCGCTCAACCAGATGGAGGCGGAGTACGCGAGCCTGCACGCGCTCGTGGCGAGCGCCCCCGCGGTGGCCTTCGTGACGCGTGGGCCCGAGCACGTCTTCGTGCTCTCCAACGCGCGCCACCGCAAGCTCCAGGGGGACGGGAGGTGCTGGGACAGACGGCGCGCGAGGCCCTGCGCGAGCCCCAGGGCCAGAGCCTGCTGGAGGTGTTGGATCGCGTGTACCGCACCGGCATCGCGCTCGTGCTGGAGCAGGTGCCGCTGCCGGTGCAGAGCGACGAGGGCCCGTGGGAGGAGCGCCTCTTCCACCTCACCTGCCAGCCGCTGCGCGACGTGGCCGGGCACGTGGAGGGCGTGACGGTGTTCGCCTTCGACGTGACGGAGCTGGTGCGGGCGCGCTGGCGGGCGGAGCGGCTGGCCGAGGAGTTGAGCCTGAGCGAGGTGCGCTTCCGCTCGCTCGTGATGGCCACCTCCACGCTGCTGTGGACGACGGACGCCACGGGCCACTTCCGCGAGGACTCCCCCACCTGGAGCGCCTTCACGGGGCAGGACTACGACACGTGGCGCGACGGCTCCGGGTGGTGGGACGCCATCCATCCCGAGGACCGGGACCGGGCCACGGCGGCGTGGCAGCGCGCCTTCGCCACGCGGGGGCTCTTCGAGGCGGAGTACCGGCTGCGCCGCGCCGATGGCACCTACACGCCGGTGGTGTCACGCGGCGTGCCCGTGCTGGAGCTGGATGGCTCGGTGCGCGAGTGGGTGGGCTCCATCACCGACATCACCGCACAGCGCCGCGCGCGCCAGGCGCTCGAGCTGCTCACCGAGGCGAGCACCGCGCTGGCCTCCACGTGGGAGCTGCGCCCGGCCATGGAGCACCTCACCCAATGTCTGGTGCCCCGGCTCGCCGAGTGGTGTGGCGTGTTCCTGCACGACGAGGCGGGCCTGGAGGAGGGCCCCGGTGAGCGCGTGGCCTTCAGCGACGTGGACCCGCGGCGCGCCCTGCTGCTGCGCCAGGCGGGCCCGGGTGTCCACGTGCCCATGTTCCAGGGGCCGTGGGCCCACGGGCGGGCGGAGTGCTTCCCCGCGCTCACCGAGCAGGCGCTCGCCGCGGAGCCGGACGAGGCCCGGCGGGAGCTGCAGCGAGCCTTCCTGGGCCTGCGAGGCATGGCCGTGCCCATCACCGTCAAGGGGCGGCACCAGGGCGTGCTGGTGCTCGCGGCGGGCGAGAGCTACCGGCCCTACGACGCCGACGATCTCCAACTCGCCGGGGAGCTCGCGCATCGGGCCGCCACCCTCCTGGAGCACGTGCGCCTCTTCGAGCTGGCTCGTCAGGCGCGCGACCGGGCCGAGGAGGCCAACCGCGCCAAGGACGAGTTCCTCGCCACCGTCAGCCACGAGCTGCGCACGCCGCTCACCGCCATCCTCGGGTGGACGAACATCCTGCGCACCACGCCGATGCCGCCGGACAAACAGGAGCGCGCCCTGGAGACGGTGGAGCGCAGCGCGCGCGCCCAGGCGCAGATCGTGGATGATCTGCTGGACATCTCCCGCATCGTCGCCGGACGGATGCGCCTGGAATTGCAGCCGGTGGACCCGAGCGCCGTGGTGGAGGCGGTGCTCGACGTGGTGCGTCCAGCCGCGGCCGCGCGCGACATCCACCTGGAGCCCCTGCTGGAGCCGGACGTGGGCCTCGTGCGGGGAGATGCCCAGCGGTTGCAACAAGTGGCGTGGAACCTGCTCACCAACGCCATCAAGTTCACCCCGCCCGGAGGCCGGGTGACGGTGCGGTTGCGGCGCGTGGAGTCCTTCGTGGAGTTGGAGGTGCGCGACTCCGGCCAGGGCATCTCCCCCACCTTCCTCCCCCACCTCTTCGAGCGCTTCCAGCAGGCCGACGGCAGCACCACCCGCCGCTACGGCGGGCTGGGCCTGGGGTTGTCCATCGTGCGCCACCTGGTGGAGTTGCAGGGCGGCACCGTCCAGGCCCACAGCGAGGGCGAGGGCCTGGGCGCCTGCTTTACCGTCAGGCTGCCCGCCCGCCCACGCAAGGTGGAGTGATTGCAGTCATCCTCGATGTCACGCCGCTCCAGGAATTCCAGACTCGCGCGGATGTCTGACATTGTTTTTCCCAGAAGTTGTTAATTCAAAATCCCTCCGAACATCCGGGTTGGATTTCTCCTGTCCGAGGGAGGGGTGGCTTCTTTTCAACGCTTCATCCGTGTAGAATCACTCTCCGCCGTGAACGCGGAAGGTCCAGGAGTTCCCGTCCCGACCGGAATCGGGTGGACGCTTCGCTTCGCGGCGTTCCACGCAGCTCCGGTTCAGGTGCTCACGGATGGGCACCCGCCGGTCCTCTCCTCGAAGCAGTCACGCAGTCCGGTGGAGTGAAACCCCATGTCCATGCCGTGGCCTCGCTGGCCCTGCTCCTCGCCTCGTTGGTGGCGGGGCCTTCCCTGGCGGCGGGCGGAAGACTCGCCTCCGTTCCCCCAACCACCCTGCTCCAGTTGCGCGCCCGTGAACCCTCGCGCGCGGCGGAGTCGCTCTCGCTGTTGAAGGCCCAGAGCGGGCAGCTCGGGCTGAGCGAGCGGGATGAGTTCCGCATGTCGAGCGTCCAGACGGACAGCTTCGGCCTCACGCATACCCGCTTCCAGCAGTTTCACGAGGGCATTCCGGTGTGGGGTGGCGTGGCCATCACCCACCTGGAGCCGTCCGGCCGCGGCCTGACGGTGACGAAGGACGGCGTGCGCCCGCATATCCGCGTGAGCACGCGTCCCGTGGTGGACGCGGCGAGCGCGGCGGCCCTGGCCCTGCTCGAGGTGCGCCCGCTGGGTCTGCCCATGACGCAGCCCAACGCCCAGCTCGTCATCTATCCCGAGGTGAAGCGCGTGGTTCCTCCGGGCGGCACGCGCCGCCTGCGGGTCAACGCGGAAGACCTCCAGGAGGAGGTGGTGGGCTACCGCCTCGCACGGCACGTGCACACCGTGCTGGACAACACCCAGGACGGCGTCAAGCAGACGGACTTCCTGCTCGACGCCCGCTCCGGCGCGGTCCTCAAGCGGTGGAACTCGCTGCAGACCGCGGCCGCCGTGGGCACGGGCCGCTCGCAGTACAGCGGCGAGGTGCGGCTCGACGTCTTCCAGAACGCGGACGGCCGCTACGAGCTGCGTGACACGACGCGCACCCTGGGCGAGGGCCTGCGCACGTACGACGTCAATCACGCCCAGCTCGAATACGGTGAGAAGCCGTCCCCCGTGCTGTACCAGGACGCGGACAACCTCTGGGGTGACGGGCAGAACTTCGATCCGAGCGCCGACACCCAGAGCGAGAACGGCCAGACGGCGGCCGTGGACGCGCACTTCGGCCTGCTGGCGACGTGGGACTACTTCCAGAAGATCCACCACCGCTTCGGCATCGACAACGCGGGCACTCCGACCTTCAACTACGTGCACGTCAGCAAGGGCTATGACAATGCCTTCTGGGACGACGACTGCTTCTGCATGAGCTACGGCGACGGCTCCTATCCGAAGCCGTACGGCTTCAGGTCCGTGGTGTCGCTCGACGTCGCGGGCCACGAGCTGAGCCACGGCGTCATGTCCCAGACCGCCGCGCTCATCTACTCGGGAGAGCCCGGCGGACTGAACGAGGCCAACTCCGACATCTTCGGCACCATGACGGAGTTCTGGGTCCGCAACGGCCAGGGCGACACCATTGGTGACACGGGCGGCGACTGGACCATCGGCGAGCAGCTCAGCGACACCCCGTTGCGCTACATGTACAAGCCGAGCCTGGACGGCTCCAGCGAGGACGCCCGGTCTCCTGGCCTCGACGCCATCGATGTCCACTACAGCAGTGGCCCGATGAACCGCGCCTTCTACTTCCTGTCCCAGGGCGCGCAATCGACGGCGACGAAGAATGACTACTCGAGCCGCTACCTGCCCGACGGCATGACGGGCATCGGCAACGACAAGGCGGCGGCCATCTGGTACCGCGCCATCACCGCCTACCTGACCCCCGCCAGCAACTACGTGGCGGCCCGCACGGCCTCGCTCCGGGCGGCGGCGAACTCCACGGCAGCGGCTCCCAGGAATACCGCGCCGTGCAGAACGCCTTCGCCGCCATCAACGTGGGCTACAGCGCGAGCACCTATGACGATCTCACGCCGCCCAAGGCGACCCTGAGCATGTCGGGCAGCGCGCCCACGCTGCGCTTCAACGCGGTGGCCTCGGACAACATCGGCGTGACGCGCGTGGAGTTCTATGTCGACGGCGTCCTCACGAGCAGCGACGACACGCAGCCCTTCGCGTTCACGGTCGACACCACCCAGGCCGACCCTGGCACGCACCAGGTGGTGGCCAAGGCCATCGATCGGGCCGGCAACGTGGGCTCCTCCGCGCCCATCGGCTTCACCGTGACCCAGAGCTTCGCGCAGCTCCTGCGCAATCCTGGCTTCGAGAAGAACGGAACGGACTGGGTCCAGGAGCCAGCGGACAGCGACTATCCCATCATCGTCTATCCCTCCACCCGGGCACGCACGGGTTATGGCTACGCCGTCTTCAACGGCTACGGCACGACCGCCGTGGACCGCATCTCCCAGCAGGTCACCCTCCCCGCCGATACCCAGACGGCCGCGCTGACCTTCTATCTCACCGTCCTCACCGATGACCTCGGCACCCAGGCCCAGGACACCCTGGCCGTGCAGGTGCGTGACACCGACGGCAACCTCCTCGAGCAGCCCGCGAGCTGGTCCAACGTCGACTCGACGTTCGGCTGGGTGCAGGTGAGTATCGATTTGACCCGATTCGCGGGCCAGACGGTGCAACTGCACTTCGTGGGCACCGAGAACGACGATGGTTTCGCCAGCCTGTTCCAGCTCGATGACCTCTCGCTGCGTGTCATCACCCACCCCGACACCGAGGCGCCGTTCGTGAGGGCCGGCGTCGCGACCGACCCGGAGAGCGGCCGGGTGGCCTTGCTGGGACACGTGTGGGACAACGGCTTCGTCGATGCCGTCGAGTTGCTCGTGGACGGCACGTCCCTGGGCTCCGTGTCCAGGACGTTCGCGAAGATCCTGAGCGCCAGCGCGCTGGGAGATGGCTACCACGCGCTCGTGGTCAAGGCCACGGACACGGCCGGCAACACGAGCACGTCCGCGTACCTGCCGTTCTACGTCGAGCGCGCCCGCGGGCAGGTGGTGCAGAACCCGGACTTCGAGCTCTATGACCCTCAGACGGGCCAGGCCGAAGGATGGACCCTCGAGACGACGTCCCCCTCGAGCAGCGGCATCATCGAGAACTTCTTCTATGCGTATTCAGGATGGGTCTTCGTCCTGTTCGGCCTCGACGATGGCCCCAACACGTCGACCCTGCGGCAGACCGTCACCATCCCCGCGGATGCCGAGTCGGCCGTCTACAGCTTCTGGCTGTGGGTGGAGAGCAACGCCTTCTCCGACAACGTGGCCCGTCACACGTTCACCGCGAAGGTCCGCGACGTCAATGGCAACGACCTGAGGACGCTGGAGACCCTCTCGAACGTGGACGTCACCTCCTACTACACCGAGCACCGTTATGACTTGAGCGCGTTCAAGGGGCAGACCATCCAGCTCTTCTTCGAGTCCAACCTGGAGGAGCCCCCCGAGGATCCGAACAGCGGCTACACGTATTTCTCGCTCGACGACGTCTACCTGGAGGTGTCGAGCTCTCCGGACACCCAGTCCCCCTCGCTCGACGCGCGCGTGCGTGACGACTCCGGTACGCGGGTCCAGCTCTCCGCCAACGTGAGCGACAACACATGGACGGAGAAGCTCGAGTTCTTCGTGGATGGCACCCCGGTGGTCACCTTCACCGACCCCAACGGCGAGTACACGAGTCTGTTCGACACGTCCGCGCTCACCAACGGGCAGCACGAGTTCATGGCCAAGGCCACGGATCGGGCGGGCAACGGGACGGCGGTCAAGGTGCCCTTCACCGTGAACGTGGTGAACGACACGACGCCTCCGACCGTCAGCGCGGCCGTGGAGGGCGAGCACGAGACGACGGTGTTCACGGCCTCCGCCACCGACGACACGGGCGTCACGGCCGTGGAGTTCTACGTGGATGACGTCTTCCAGGGCAGTGTCCAGGCAGCGCCGTACCGGCTGCCCTTCAGCACCCTGCCCCTGGCGCCCGGCGAGCACACCCTCAAGGTGGTGGCCTTCGATGCCTACGGCAACTCCGCCTCGGCCACGGCTCCCTTCACGCGCGCCGGCCCGCTGCTGTCCTCCACGCGGATCGTCGTGCCGGTGGACGGCACGTACGCGCTGGGCTCCCTGCTGACCCAGGGGGCGGACCCGCTGCTGCTCTGGAACGTGCAGGAAGGCCGCATCTGCGGAACCGTCTCCTCGACGGGCGTCTACACGGCACCGGCCGCGCCCGGCCTCTGCCACGTGCTCATCACCCACAAGCAGGACGCCCGCTCGAGCGCCAAGGTGGACGTGCGCGTCTACACCGCGGACCTCAACGGGGATCGTGTCGTGGACGGTGAGGACATGGCACGCCCGGCCCAGAGCTGGGGCACCCGTGCTTCCTCCACGACGACCGCGGACCTCGATGCGAGTGGCTCCGTGGACGACTCCGACGTCACCCTCTTCCTCAGCCAGTTCGGACGCTAACCCATGAAAACGTTGATCAGGCTCATTGTTCCACTGCTGCTCGGAGCGCTCGCCGCGTGCGGGGACAAGCCCACGCCCGGCACGGGGCCCGTGACCGTCTCGCCCAGGAGCATCACCGTGAAGGCCGGGAGTCCACGGCCTTCACCGCCTCCGTCGAGGGCACCCAGGAGCCGAGGATCCTCTGGAGCGTGGAGGGCGAGGACTCGGGCACCATCACCAGCACGGGCGTCTACACCGCGCCCACGCAGGCCGGCACCTACACGGTGGTGGCCACCAACGCGCTGGACACCACGAAGAAGGACACGGCCGAGGTCACCGTCACCCCGGTCATCCACGTCACCCTCACGCCGACGTCCGCCACGGTGCTCACCGGCGGCAGTGTCACCTTCACCGCCGAGGTGACGGGGGCCACGGACACCTCGGTCACCTGGTCCATCCAGGAGGGCGACGCGGGCGGCACCCTCACCAGCACGGGCGTCTACACCGCGCCCGCCCAGGGCGGCACCTTCACCGTGGTGGCCACCAGCGTGGCGGATCCCACGAAGAAGGCCGAGGCCCGGGTGACGGTGAGCGCGATCATCGTCGAGGTGTCTCCCGGAACGGCGACGAGCGCGCCGGGCGGCACCACGACGTTCACCGCGACCGTCAAGGGCCACACCACCCAGGCGGTGTCCTGGAGCGTGGAGGGCGAGGCTCGGGCACCATCACCAGCACGGGTGTCTACACGGCGCCCTCGCGTCCGGGCACCTTCACCGTGGTCGCCACGAGCGTGGCGGACCCCACGAAGAAGGGCACCGCCACCGTCACCGTGCCGGCCGCCCAGGCCGGTGGCTACACCAACCCTCCGGACACGCGCGGCTGGCGGCTCGTGAAGAACACGAGCGCCTCGTCGGGCAACCACCTCGTGCTGGATCTGCTCGGCCCCACGGGCCAGTCCGGCCGCGGCGTGGCCCTGACGCTCTCCGTGGACGCGGCCCGGGCGGACTGGGCCCGGGTGTCCTCGTCGGACACCGAGTACGTCACCAACGGGCTGTTCTCGCTCGGTGACGCGCCCCGGTTGCTCAAGGGCGCCGCCAAGGACGGCACGCTGCGGGTGGGCGTGTTCCAGAAGGGCACGAGCGGCCCGGCCACCGCGTACACCGGCGCGCTGGTGTCGGTGGCGGTGGACGTGAAGCTCGATCCTCGCTGCCCGCCGGCACGCGAATTCCCCTGTCCGTCGTCAAGGCCCAGGCCCTGACGGCGACGGGTGACTTGCGCGACATCGACGTCGCCGTGGGCGTGCTCGCCACCGAGTAGTCCCGGGCAACCGGCGGTCGCGACGGCGGTCCTCTCCACCGGGAGGGCCGCCGTCGTCGTTTCCGGCCCACGTGGGCCCCGGTGGCACGAAGCGCCTGCTACGGGTAGCGCCGCTGGTACTCCTCGCGCAGCCGGGCCAGGTAGCCCGCGGCTTCGGGAGAGCCCTCCGCGGGCGCCCAGGGAGCGAAGGACTTGTCGCTGGCGGGTGCATAGGGCCCGTTCTTCACCTCGAAGAGCACCGTGTCCGGCGCGAGGGCCACGAGCCCGTGGAAGATGCCCGGAGCCAGGTCCACGCCGAACCGCTCGCCCCCCGCCTCAAATGACAGACAGTCGCGCACGCGGCCATCCTCCTCGAAGGTGAAGAAGGCCAGCGCGCCGCGCAGCACCACCCAGGCCTCGGCCTTCGGGGGCTCCAGGTGCCGGTGCGGCCGCACGTAGCTGTCTGGCTGGATGACATTGAGCATCCGGTGCAGCGGCTCCTCCTCATTCTTGTGCAAGGGGAGGATGATGCGTCGCCGGGGGCTCGTCCGGGAGGACTCGGTGACGTCCTCGACCAGGGAGCGCGTGAGGACCACCAGCTCACCCGCGGGCGCATCCAGGACACGTCGATAGGAAGAACTCATGCCTTCGAGCGGAGCACAGGGGCACGGCGAGCGTCCAGAGGCGCGCGGGCGAGCCAACTCCAGTGTCCTCGCATGTCCGGACGGCGCCCCATGAGGGGCGTCGCCCGTCCGCGCAGACAGAGTCGCTCGCGCGAAGTCGTGACCTGTCGTTGGCGCTCGATGAGGCACTGGACGGCCCCCTGAGCGCACTGGAGAACAAAGAGGTCCCATGTGTTTTCTGGCAACTCTTTTCCAGGCAGGACGAGAATAAGAACAACGTAGATAATCCAGGAAAGGACGCAACCCATGGCTGGCAGAGTGAACGGGGGTGGAGGCAAGGTCGCCAATCTGATCTCGAAATTCGAGAATCAGACTCCGACGAATCCGGCGTCGAAGCCCGCCCCTCCTGTTCCCACGACACCGAAGCCCCAGCTCACCACCAGTCAGAACCCCCAGCTTCAGGCGGGCACGAAGCCCCCGGTTCCGACCAAGCCCTCGCGGCTTTCGGAGGATCTGGCGCCCAAGAAGACCGCGAACGATCAGGATGGGTTTAGCACCCCGCCGAAGAAGAACTCCGGCCCCGCGACCCCCACCCCCCAGGCGTCCACCGCGACCCCCACCCCCCAGACCTCAACCCCGGGCTCCAACCCCCTGCTCGCGGAGAGCGGTTGGCAGCCAGTCGCCAAGCCCCAGAAGAACAGCGCGGGGCAGAACATTGTCGCGACCCAGCTCTACAATCCGCCCAAGGTCGATCTGCCAGGGAACAAAACCTACACAGACATCGTCCCGATGCAGGGGAGCGTGAGCCAGAGTATCGTGCAGAGCAAGATCGACGGCTGGGCGAAGAACCCGCCGGCCCAGCCGCCCAAAGTGCCGGTCTATGAAACGCACAAGATTCCCAACGACCCGAGCTCCGGCACGAAGCTCTCGCTCGCGGGCGATGGCCACCACACCTTCGTCGCCGCGATGAAGACGGGCCAGCCCATCGAGCTGCAGATGGTGAGGATGCCGGGAGGAGTCAAGACGCCCAATTCCAGGAACGACTGGCAGGACTTCAAGTACGATAACTTCAACAAGGGAGACTCCTGGAAGGCGTGAGCGTGGGCTCCGGGAGGCCCGAAGCGTCCCCGCCGTCCACTCCCGCCACGGTGCCGCCGAGGCCGCCCTCCGCCTCCCCGCCCTGGACGCGGAGGCAGTGCGCCAACTCCTGCCGCGGCTCGGACACGAGGTCCATGCCGGCGCACCCTCGTCCACCGCCATCCGGACGTGGTGCTGGGCTTCATCCAATTCCAGCGGTGGCTGCCGCGCCAGCAGGCCAGCTTCCGCGACCAGCTCCTGCGCGCCGCGCGCCACATGGAGTTCAGCACGACCCAACGGCTGGACGACCTGTGGCTCCTCCCCCGCCTCCAGGTCACCCGGGTGGAGGACCTCACGTCCTTCCTCCACTCGGAGGAAGTGCCCATCGTGGAGGGAGCGCTCGGCGCGCTCGCGTGGATGGACCAGCCGGAGCTGGCGCTGCCCGTGCTGCTCGCCGCACGAAAGCGCGGCGCGGCGCCTGCGCGCGTTGCGCCAGCACCCGCGTGCCGCCGTCCGGACCTCGGCCTACGCCACCGTCACCGCCAGCGAGCAGGCCCTCCACGTCAACGCCTGGGCCCTGTTCCTCCTATACGGTGCGTGCCGCCGCATCAGGCCCAGGCCTCATGCGGCAGGCTGTTCGGGGGCCCAGGGCTGCTCGAGCACCGTGACGATGCGCAGCCGCCGACGGCCACCTGGGACCTCCCACTCGATGCTCTGCCCCTCGGAGAGTCCGAGCAGCGCGCTGCCGATGGGCGCGAGGACGGAGATGCAGCCCGCCTCGGCGCGCGCCTCCCGCGGATAGCAGAGCTTGAGCTGACGGCGCGTGCCCGTCTCCTCCTCCTCGAAGACCACGGTGCTGTTCATCGCCACGGCACCGGGTGGCACCTGCTCCACCACCTCCGCGCGGCCGAGTTCCTGGTCGAGACGCTCGATGAGGAGCGCGTCGCGCCCATTTCCCTGCTGCTCGAGGAGGCGCTGGAGGCTGTCGAAGTCCGACCGGCTGATGAGGATTCGTGGGTTGCGGGTCATGGTTCGTCCTCTCTTCGTGGGTTCTGCTTCTGGAAAAGCGGTGGAAGGGTCAGGGAGGGTTCAGTCGACCACGGTGCCGGTCCACGAGGGGGGATCACTTGCCGGGAACGAGCCCTCGGACGAGGATCCACGGCATGCAGACGCCTCCACCGGCGCCGCTCCGCGAGCGCGATCTCCTGGGTCGTGACGACGCCCGACACCCGCCCGTCCTCGTCGACGACAACGGCGCGGCGGACGCCAGCGCTCACCATGCGCGGGGCGAGTTGCATGAGGTGCTCGTCCTCACGTGCGAGGACGAAGCGGCTGCTGGCCAGGTCCCCAATGCCATGGATGGGGTAGCCCTGGGCCGCGGCCTCCGCGCCCAGGATGAGCCGGCGCATCGTCACCAGTCCTCGGACTCGCTCCGCGTCCGCGATGACGAGGAGGCCTCGGCCCGAGCGTGACATTCGCGCCGCGGCCTCACGCAGCGTGGTCCGGGGGGCGAGCACGGCAACGTCGTTGAACATGATCTCGTGAACGAACGTGGGCATGGGAAGCTCCTGCGGGAAAGGTGTGAAGGCGTGGCGCGGGCAGACTTCGGCCAGGCGCGGCGGGCCGCGCACGCAAGACGTGGGTCATCAGGCGCGGTTCGGCCGTCAGCAGCTCTCGGCTAGCGAGAAGCGACGGCCAGAGCCCCAAGCCAGGCGGCTGCCCTGTGCATCACGGAGCGAGGCGCACGCAGACCCTGCCCGTCCGAGCGAATGCTGAACGAAGTGAGGGTTGGATACGTGTGCACGTCGAAGCTCCTGAGCGGTGGATGGAGCCGGCGGCTCCCAGTTCCTCTTATAACGGCAGAAGGCAGCGGGCTGTTCCCAGCCGCGGCTGCTGGGAGGGGGCCCTCTCGAGGATGAAGGCTGGAGAGCAGCAAGGGTTTTCAGCCCACGCGGGCCAGGGCGAGCCGGCCCTCCCAGCGCTCCTCGAGCGCCTTGACCAGGCCCTGGTGCTCGGGGGCCGGAGCTGGGGATCCCGGGCGAGGATGGCGCGCGCCTCCTGCTGCGCGATCGAGATCGGATCCCCATCCCGGGCGAGGTTGGCCACGGCGAGCTCGGGCAGACCACTCTGGCGCGTGCCCAAGAACTCCCCCGGGCCGCGGATCTCCAGGTCCTTCTCCGCGATGACGAAGCCGTCGCTGCTGTGCTCCATGACGCCCAGCCGCTCCGAGGACTCCATCGAGGAGCGCGCCGGTTGGCCACGAGGAAGCAATAGCTCTCCGCCGCGCCACGGCCCACGCGGCCGCGCAACTGGTGGAGCTGGGACAGGCCGAAGCGCTCCGCGGACTCGATGGCCATCACCGATGCGTTGGGCACGTCCACGCCCACCTCCACCACCGTGGTGCACACGAGGATCTGGATCTGTCCCGCCCGGAAGGCGTCCATCACCGCGTCCTTCTCCTCGGGCTTCATGCGCCCGTGGAGCAGCCCCACCTCCACGCCCGGGAAGACCTGCCGCAGCTTGTCCACTCCCCGCGTGGCGTCCTCCAGGTCCAGCTTCTCCGACTCCTCCACGAGCGGATACACCACGTAGGCCTGATGGCCCTTGGCCACCTCGGCCGCCACGGCCTCGTAGACGCGCGCGCGCTGTTTGTCATTGAAGACGCGCGTCTTCACCGGCGTGCGGCCCGGAGGCAGTTCGTCGATGACCGAGACGTCCAGGTCCCCATACAGCGTCATGGCCAGCGTGCGGGGAATGGGCGTGGCCGTCATCACCAGCACGTCCGGGAACACGCCCTTGCTCATGAGCATGTGGCGCTGGAGCACGCCGAAGCGGTGCTGCTCGTCGATCACCACGAAGCCGAGCTTCTCGAAGGCGATCCCCTCCTGGATGAGGGCATGCGTGCCCACCGCCGGTGGATCTCCCCGCGCGCCACGGCCTCGCGCACCTCGCGCTTCTTCTTCGCCGTCCCCGACGCGCTCACCGAGCCCACCTTGAAGCCCAGCGGCTCGAGCAGCTTGCGGAAGGTGCGCTCGTGCTGCTCGGCGAGGATCTCCGTGGGCGCCATCACCGCCACCTGATAGCCGTCGCGCAGCGCCACGAGCGCGGACACCACCGCCACCGCCGTCTTGCCCGAGCCCACGTCGCCCTGCACCAGCCGGTTCATCGGCTCGTCGTGGCCCATGTCCCGGGCGATCTCCTCGATGACGCGCTTCTGCGCCCCGGTGAGCTCGAAGGGCAGCGCCGCGCGCGCCTGCTCCAGACGCGAGGCCGACACGTCGAAGGCGATGCCCTTCTCCGTCTTCTTGCCCTGGCGCTTGAGCCCCATGCCCAGCTGCAGGAAGAACAGCTCGTCGAACGCCAGCCGCCGGTGGGCCGGGCTCAGGTGCTTGTCCAGCATCTCCGGATCCGCGCTGCCCGCCGGGAAGTGGATGGCTCGCAGCGCCTCGGGCAGCGTCATCAGCTCCAGCTTCTCGCGCAGGGTGGGCGGCAGCGGCTCCTCGAGATGGCTCGCATAGGACTCGCTCACCACCGAGGCCAGCTCGCGGAACGAGCGTTGATCACCCCGCTCGAAGCCCGGGTACACCGGGACGATGCGGTTGAAGTGCACCGAGGACACCTCGAGGTCCTCCGCGGGCTCGATCTCCGGGTGGGACATCTCGCGGCCGGACAGGGAGGCGCGCACCTCGCCCGAGAGCACCGGGCGCTTGCCCACGGGGAAGCGCTGCTGGAGCCACGGGCCGGCGTTGAAATACGTGGCGGCGATGCTCCCCGTGCGGTCCGCCACCACGGCGCGGAACATGCGCTTGCCGCCGGTGCGGCTCGGCACGAAGTCCGCCACCTTCACCACGCCCACCGTCACGCCGCGCTCTCCCGGCATCAGCTCGGAGATCGTCTGTAGCTTGCGCCGGTCCTCGTAGCAGCGCGGCAGCAGGAAGAGGATGTCCCCCACGCGCCGCAGGCCCTTCTTGTTGAGCGCCGCCAGCAGCCGGGGGCCGAGCTTCTTGCCCATCGTCTTGAGGGGGATCGCCAGCGGCCCCGAACGCGGGGCGATGGACAACAGCTTCGCCTCGGCGCGCGACTCCTCCTGCCCCTTGGCCACCCGCTTCTTCTTGCGCCGGGCGGGCGCCTTGTCCTCGGCGGGGAGCAAGGGCGCGTTCCCCTTGGCGGGCGGAGGGGCCACGGGCGGACGGGCCACCATGGGAGGCCTCGCCGCGGAGGGCGGCCGCGTGGCGGAGGGCGGCCGGGCCCCGGGGAAGCCGTCACCGCTGGGGATGGCCGTGCCGCCGGGGGACGTCCAGGCTCGGCGGAGGGCCGAGGAGGCGGTGTGCTCCCGGACGCTGGGGCGCCACGCAGGGGCTCGGTGGCCTTCCAGGCGGGCACGAGCCCCGCCTTCGGCTTGCCGGGCCCCTCGCTGGGCGCCGCCACTGGAGCGGCCGCCACCTGGGCGAGCTCCTCGGGAAGAGGGACGCCACTCAAGCGCAGGCCGGCCACCACGCCGCGCAGGGCGTCCTTGCGCCGCTCGGGGGTGGGATGGTCGACATGCGGCAGCGCGGCGCGCAGGTGCCGGAGCGCCTCCGCGTCCACCCCGGTGGCTCCCGCGAGCGCGCTCTCCAGGAGGACGCGCAGGTTCTTCACCGTGGACAGGTGGGCGAAATCACTCCGGCAGGCGTACCGCATGGGTCCAACGAGGCTGGCGAGCGGATGGTTCACGGTCTTGTCCAAATGTTCAGTGTAAACCGCGCCCTGCTCGCCGCCCATCCAAACGAGACAGGGGAGCGGGCTCGCGCGCGCTCCCCTGTTCGACTGCTCACGGCCGGGGGCTCAGGACTCCGGCAGCGGCTCGTCCTCGGGATCCTCGAAGCGGATGGCCTGGACCTCGTACTCGCGCACGCCCCCGGGGCTCTGCACGGTGGCGATGTCGCCTTCCTTCTTGCCGATGAGCGCGCGGGCCACCGGCGACGTCACGGCGATCCACCGCTTCTTCAGGTCCGCCTCCAGCTCGCCCACCAGGCGGTAGGACACCGTCTTGTCGGACTCCACGTCCAGCAAGTCCACCGTGGCGCCGAAGACGACCTTGTCCCCGCCGAGCTTGGCCGGATCAATCACCTCGGCCCGGGCAATCCAGTCATTGAGGTCCAGGATGCGGCCCTCGATGTGGGACTGCTTCTCCTTGGCCGCGTGGTACTCGGCGTTCTCGCGCAGGTCTCCGTGCGCGCGTGCCACTTCAATCTCCCGGGAGATTTTTCCGCGCTCAACGGACTGAAGGTGCTTCAGTTCCGCCTTCAGCTTCCGCAGACCTGACGGGGTCATCGGAATGTTCCCGCTGCCGGTCATCGACACCGCTCCTTCCCACGTCCATTCGAGGTAAAGGCCGAGACCCGCCCCATCCCGTGGACGGGGGGCCTCGACCGAGGGGCGAAAGTGTAGGAGACCGGCGCCAGCCCGGTCAACGAAACCCGCGAGCCCCCCACACATCTTCTGGCATGCTGACACACCGTGCTGTCCATCCAGGAATTGCGCGCGCTCGGCGCCTCCCTGCCCTCCGGGGCCTTTCGCCGTCAACTCGGTCCCTTCGTGCTCATCCAGCGAGCGCCGGGCCGCCCCTCCAGCGCGGTGCTCGAACCCACGCGCGTGGCCTCCTCCGGAGACATCGAGCGGGGCATGCTCTCGCTGCTCTTCGAGTTCGAGGATCTGCTCATCACCACGCTGCCGCCGCTGGCGCGCACGGAGTCGCTGAGCGTGGGGCGGCTGCCCGACTGCGACGTGTTCGTGGATGACCCCTCCGTGTCCAAGCGCCACGCGGAGCTGCGGTGGACGGAGAGCCCGGCGCGCTGCACGGTGAAGGATCAGGGCTCCACCAACGGCACCTTCCTCAACGCCAACTCGCTGGGCACGCGCGAGGCGACGCTCAAGGATGGGGACATCCTGAGCTTTGGCAACGTGCAGTTCTGGTTCCTGATGACGGACACGCTGCACGCCCGGCTCCGGGCGACGCGGCGCTGAAGCGCTCAGGGCAGCGTGCCCGCGGCGGGGTTCTTGCGCGCGGTGGAGAAGGCGCCCCGGAGCGCGTCCACCGTGCCCCCGACCTCGCCGGCGTACTGCACGGCGTGGACGGTGTAGCGATCCAACACGTCCTCCAGGCGCCCGTACACCCGCTTGAGGTCCGCGTTGGTGCGCGAGTCGAGCGCGCAGCGCGACTCCCGCTCGCGCAGCCGCCGCAGCCAGCCGGTGCGGAAGTCCATCCACTGGGCATCCACGGTATGGGCCGGCGAGGCGCGCACGAGCTTCTCGCGCGCGGACTCCAGCTCGGACCACAGCGCGTCCGCCGCGTCGAGACACTCGCGGTAGGTGAGCACCGGCTCGTCGGACACGAAGCGCGAGGGGTTCATCGCCGCCACCGAGCGGGACACGCTGATGATGACCCCCAGACAGAACGCCACCACCACGGCGATGTAGAGACCGTAGGCGGCGGCGCGGAAGGGACGGTAGCGGGGGTCGGGCGTGGTCACGGGGTCCCCGTCTTACGACCGGGAGCCCCGCGTGGCAACGGCTGAGCGCGGGGCCCTCGCGGTTGTTCATTGCGCCGGAGCGGGAGCCGGGGCGGCCGGAGTGGGCACCGCGGTGGGCAGCGTCACGGGCACCAGGGGCCGGCGGCGGCGGGAGCCGGAGCCGCCGCGGCCGCCTCGGCACCACCGGCGCGCTGCCGGCGGATGGAGCTCTGCCGGCTGCGCATCTGGGGGGCGAACTCACTGTTCGGGTAGGTGGCCAGGGCCTCCTGCACGGTGGCCATCGCCTTGTCCAGGTCGTTGGTCTCCTGGTACGACTGGGCGAGCAGCAGCATGGCGTAGTCGCGCGTCTTGGAGCGCTTGTCGCCCGCGACGAAGCGCGCCAGCAGCGGCACCGCCTGCTCGTGCTTGCGCTCGTTGTTGTAGGCCACGCCCAGGAAGAAGGACGCGTCCAGGAGCTGCTCCTGGGGCGGGTTCATCGCCACGAAGCGCGAGATCTCGTCGATGGTCGCCTTCATCTCGTTGCGGCGGAAGGCCGCCTTGCCCCGCTCGAACGCCGCGTCGCCAATCTCGCGCCGCAGCAAGGCCGCCTGGTTGTTGAGCGCCGCGCGCTCCAGGGCCGTCAGGCGCGAGGTGTCCAGCTTCACCAGCTCGTCCACGCCCTTGAGCCGCTCGTCCCCGGGCAGGTTGGTCATCAGCCGGAAGACCTCGTTGGCGCGCGCTGGGAGGCCTGCACCGCCGTCTGCTCCGCGCGCTGCTTGTCCAGCTGCGCCGTCAGCTCGGTCACCGTCTTCTCCAGCCGCTCGCGCTCGGCCGTCGCGCCCGAGGAGCGCGAGGACATCACCATCGTCGCGCCGCCCACGCACAGCGCCGCGAAGAGCACGTAGGCCACGCCGGAGGAAATCCACTGCCGCTTCTGCAGATCCTCGTGACGCTTGCCAATCGCCTTCACTTCCGCGTGAAGGTTCTTGAGCAGGTTGTCCGTCTTGATCACCAAGTTGCGGGACTCGATGACCTCCTTGCGGATCTCACTCAATTCCTTGGAGTCGTACTCGGACTTCATCTCGGCAGCCATGGACAAGTTCCTGTTGGGCCCGGAAGTGCTCTCGGCCTCTGCGCGCATCGTGAAGGGCTCCCTCGGGCGGCGCTCTCGCGGCACCCCGTTATCTGTCGGCCCGGGAACAGGCCTTGGACCCCGAGGAATTTCCGGGGCCGTGATGAAAAACAAGCGGACAGGGGGGCGGGCCCCCGCTCAAGGCATGCGGACGTTCCGGACCGGATCCGGCGCCAGCAGGTACGTCACCCCCAGGGCGAACCAGTTACCACCCGCGTTGTAGGAAGCCAGATTCTTGTAGGGGCTGTCACCCACCCCCGAGGGCGGCGGCTTGTTCCGGTAGGGGCTTTGCCCCCGGGCGAACGCCAGCCGGTACTCGGCCGTGAGCGCCCAGTGGCTGGACAAGCGCAGGGTTGCCCCCACGGTGCCCACCCACGGCTGGACGATGGACTCCCGGCGCCCCACCCCTCCACCAGGGAGTAGGCCAACGAGGGTCCCGTCTCCAGGCCGATGAAGGGCACGACGCCCTGGGGCGTGAGGATCTCCAGCAGCCCCTGGAAGCGCAGGCCCAGCAGGGCGCCGTAGGTGATGTTGGTGTGGAGGGGGGCGTTGGTCAGCCGCAGCTGCTGGTGGGTGTAGAACAGGTCGATGCCCACCTCGATGAAGTCCGTGACCGAGTAGCCGAAGGTGGCCGCGGCGAAGGGGCCCGCCGGAGTCTCACGCGAGCACCCCACGGAGCACTCGAAGCCCGGCAGCGCGTAGAAGCTGTCGAAGAACGTGTTGTTGCTCGACAGGCGCACCCCACCCTGGACGGTGATGCGACCCACCCCGTTGAGGGGCACCAGCTCCTCGGACTCCTCCTGGGCGGAGGCCGTGGCGGCGGCGAGCAGCAGGGCGAAAAGCACGAGGCCACGCATCGCTCAGGCGTCCTTCAGCCGCAGGGCGATCTCGAGGAACGTGGTCCGGCGGCGCGAGAGCGCGGCGAACAGGCACCACACCACACACCGCGAACCGAACTCGCGCCGAATGAGGCCCACGTGGGCCAGCACGTCCCTCAAGGTGATGACACCGAGCATCCGTCCCTCTCCTCGCGCCAGGGTGCTACAGGGTGGTGGCGCACCGTAGCAACGACCCCCGGAGCGTCAACTTTTCGTCCCCGGAGGCCGCAGCGCGCCGCTCCAGCTCCAGGAGCGGCACCTCGAGCACCACCACCGTGCCGTGGATGCAGGGCGGGTGGAAGTCCGCCGCGTCCAGTTCCCCCAGGAGCGCCCGGAGCTTGCCCTCGGAGAGCTGACCCTCGGCGTGGCGCGCGGCATGACAGGCGAGCACGCGCAGGGGCTCGGCGAGCGCCACCGCGTCCAGCGCCGAGCCCGGAGGCGGCAGCGCGCGCGCCAGGGCCTCCAGGAGGGCGCGCGCGTCGGCCCCCACCAGCGCGGGAGGCACCGCCTTGAGCGCCAGCGTCGTGCCGCCAAAGGGCTCCACCTCCAGCCCCAGCCGGGCGAGCGCCTCCTGTCCCTCCACCAGCGTGCGGGCCACCGGCACCGTCAGCTCCACCGTGGCGCCGAAGAGCGTGGGCACCGGCGGCTCCGCGCGCTGCAGCGCCTTGTGGAAGGCCATCAGCCGGGCGCGCTCCAGCGCGGCGTGCGCGTCCAGCACCACCAGCGTGCCCCCGGAGCCCTCGCACACGTGGAAGCGCTCGCCGAGCACCCCCATGGGCCGCAGCGCGCCGAAGTAGCCCGGCGGCGGGGCCTCGTTGAGCAGGGGCTGGGCCTGGCCGAAGGCGGGCGCCCGGCCGGGCAAGAGCGCGCCAGGCGCCGAGGGCGCGAAGAGGGAACCGTTGGCCTGGGGCGGCGGCGCGGGGGCGTCCGCGTCCTGGGTGCCGGGAACGGGCAGGGGCGCGCCCCAGGTGGCCTCCTGCGCGCGGGTGAGGAAGCGCTCCACGGCCATGGCGTAGTGCGCGGCCTGCCGGGGCGGCTCCATCGCGCCGCCCTCCCCCGTCGGCGGACCCAGCCACGGCGCGGCCCGCAGCGCCCGGGAGATGGCGGCGTTCACCGCGTCCCCACCCCCTTGGCGTCCGCGAAGCGCACCTCGAGCTTCTGCGGGTGCACGTTCACGTCCACCGCGCGCGGATCCATGTCGATGAAGAGCACCACCACCGGCTGGCGCCCGGCGGCGAGGAACTCCTGGAAGGCACGCTGGATGGCGCTGTTGAGGCCCCGGTCCCGGATGTAGCGGCGGTTGACGAAGGTGTAGATGCCGCGCGCGTTGGGCAGCGTGTACTCGGGCGAGGCGATGTAGCCGGTGACGTTCACCCCCAGCCGCCGCTCCTCCACCGCCACCGGTGCGGGTGCACCCGGGCCCCAGCGCCGCGGCGATGCGCTCGCGGGCATCCGTGGGGCTCGCGGGGCTGGTGAAGAGCGCCGGCCGCCGTGCTCCACGAAGAAGGACACGTCCGGGTGCGCGAGCGCCAGCCGGATGACGGCCTCCTCCGCGTGCTGCAGCTCCGTGGACTCGCGCCGCATGAACTTGCGCCGCGCGGGCGTGTTGTAGAACAGGTCCTCCACCGAGATGACCGTGCCCACGCGCGGCGGCGCCTCCTCCACCAGGGGCTCGCTCCCGCCCTCCACGGTGATGCGCGTGCCCACGTAGGACTCGCGCTCGGCCGTGTGCAGGGTGAAGCGCGACACCGAGGCGATGGCCGGCAGCGCCTCGCCCCGGAAGCCCTTGGTGCTCAGCGTGAACAGGTCGTCCAGTTCCCGCAACTTGCTCGTGGCGTGGCGCTCGAGGCTCAGCCGCGCGTCCTCGGCGCTCATCCCCTGCCCGTCGTCGGAGATGGTGATGCGCCCGAGCCCACCGCGCTCGAGCGCCACGCGCACCGTGCGCGAGCCCGCGTCGATGGAATTCTCCACCAGCTCCTTCACGACGGACGCGGGACGTTCCACCACCTCACCGGCGGCGATCTTGTTGATGAGGACATCACTGAGGCGGGCGACACGTGCCATGGCAGGTCATATCCTGTACGGGACCCGGCACGTTGGCCAGTAAAGCGGACGCAACGCGGCTGACAAGCGGCCCCCAGGTGCGCTATCACGCCCCCTCCCGTATGGAAGCAACTCAAGCGAGCAAGGGCGGCCTGCGCGTCGCGGTGACGGGCGCGGCGGGCGACCTGGGCCGGCTGCTGCTGCCCCGGCTGGAGCAGGATGCCGACGTGGAGAGCATCCTCGTGCTGGACGTGGCCAAGCCCGAGGGCTCCAAGGTCGACTACCACCGCGTGGATCTCACGCGCCACGACGCCGAGAGCGAGCTGTCCGACGCGCTCGCCGAGCACCCCGTGGACGTCTTCTACCACCGGCCTTCCTCTACGGGCCGGTGCGCGATGGCTCGCTCGCGCACGAGCTCGAGGTGATCGGCACGATGAACGTGCTGAGCGCGGTGGGCCGCGCGCGCGTGCCCCGGCTCATCGTCCCCTCGCTCACCGCGCTCTACGGCGCGCGCGCCAGCCACCCCGCCCTGCTCTCCGAGGAGACGCCGCTCACGGGCTGCCCCGGCAGCCGCTTCATCAACGACAAGGTCGAGGTGGAGAAGCAGGTGCGCGTCTTTCGCGAGCGCCACCCGGAGACGCGCGTCATCGTCCTGCGCTTCGCGCCCATGTTCGGCCCGAACATGGACAACCCGCGACGCGCATGCTCGCCCACCGCGTGGTGCCCACGCTGCTCGGGTACGATCCGCTCTGGCAGGCGCTGCACGAGGAGGACGCCGGGCGCGCGCTGTACCAGGCGCTGAGCGCCAACGCCGAGGGCGAGTTCAACATCGTCGGCCGCGGGGTGCTGCCGCTCTCCGGGCTCATCCGCCGGGCGGGCGCCACGCCCCTGCCCCTGCCCGGCCCGCTCTTCCGCGCCACCCTCCAGACGATGACGTCGCTCGGGGGCCGGGCTTTCCCTCCTCGCTGCTGGACTACATGCACTACGGCTGGGTGGCCAACGGCGAGCGCGCCGAGGAAGAGCTCGGCTTCATTCCCATGTTCCACGCCCGGGATGCCGTGGCGGCGATACGAAGGAGCTGATCATGGCCAAGGCACCGCCCCGCGCCTCCCAGTCCTCCAAGGCCCGCGCGAAGTCCACCCCGACCGAGTCCGTGAAGCCCGCGGCCCCCCCAGAGGCGGCGAGCAAGCCGGCCCCGGCGAACGTGGCGAAGAAGGCCACCGGGGCGAAGCAGAAGCCCGCGCGCCCGGCGGAGCCCCAGGCCCCGAAGGCCGCCGCTCCGAAGAAGAAGGCCGAGACCGCCAAGGGCAAGCCCACCGGGAAGACGCGCGCGCCCGCCACGGCCGTCCTCTCCGTCCCGGTGGAGGGACCGACGCCCACGGTAGCCCCGACCCTGGCGACGACGCCTCCGACCGGGGTGAGTCCCGCCACGCCGGCCGAGATGGGCCTCGCGGCGGAGCCCGCCACGCCCTCGGCCCCCGAGGCCCCCAAGCCCGGGCGGGTGGAGCGGCTTCACCCCCGGACGCAAGAGGCCGAGGTGCTCGCGGCCGAGTCGGCCCTGTTGGAGCAGGAGGCGGCGCACGCGGGGCTGGAGGAGACGCGGCGGGGCATCGAGGAAGTGCTGAGCGAGCCGGTGCCCGAGGGACCCGTGGACGTGCCGGGCTTCGAGACCGAGCAGGCGCCGCCCGAGACGGCGGCCTCGCCCGAGGTGGAGCCCGTGCTCGAAGCGGAGCCGGTGTTCGACGAGCCCAAGACGCTCGTGGGCCCCTCGGACCTGTTCTTCACGGCGGCCTCGCCGGGAGCCGAGCCGCCGCGGATGAGGGCGCGGATGTCGGGGCTGCTGTCGTTGGCCGGGCAGATCGCCTTCCAGACGCTGGCGAGCGAGCGGGTGAGTCGGACGGTGGTGTCGGCGCGGGGCATGGTGGACGCGGCGCTCACGAGCCTGGGGCTCGGGGGTAGCACGTCGGTCGACGAGTACGGCAAGGACGCGGCGCTCGGAGGGTGCTGCAGCCGGTGGTGGACTTCCTCTACGAGCAGTACTGGCGGGTGTCGGTGCAGGGGCGAGCCACGTGCCGGCGGGGCCGGTGCTGCTGGTGGCCAACCACTCGGGGGCGCTGCCCTTCGACGGGCCCATGTTGCAGCAGGCGCTCTCGCGCGAGCGGCCGGACCTGCAGGAGGCGCGCTGGCTGGCGGAGGACCAGGTGTTCCACGCGCCGATGATGGGCACGCTGATGAACCGGCTGGGGGCGGTGCGCGCCTGCCCGGAGAACGCGCTGCGGCTGTTGGACGAATTGCGCCCGGTCATCGTCTTCCCCGAGGGCAGCCAGGGCATGGGCAAGCCCTTCGCCCAGCGCTACCAGCTCAAGCGCTTTGGCCGGGGAGGCTTCGTGAAGCTGGCGCTGCGCACGGGCGCGCCCATCGTCCCGGTGGCCATTGTCGGGGCCGAGGAGACGGTGCCGCTCTTGGGCAAGCTGCCCGCGGGCTTTTTGGGCCTGGACTACCTGCCGGTGACGCTGCCGCCCCTGCCGGCGCGCTGGACGCTGCGCTTTGGAGAGCCCATCGGCATGGGCGACCTGCCCCCCGAGGCCGCCGAGGACCTGTCGCAGGTGCAGCGGCTCACCGAGCGTACCCGCGAGTCCATCCAGGGCATGTTGCAGGCGCTCCTCAAGGAGCGCCGCTCCGTCTTCTCGGGGTGAAGGGGTTGAAGTGAGCCACCAGCAGCCGCTCCGAGGATCAGAGCAACTGCTGGTGAGCATCGTCGTCCGATGCGGGAACGCGTTACGGACCACTACCCGGTGGGTACTCGCAGACTTCCTGCGCGTCGTTCCACCTGCCTCCGCGTCGAAGCACTGGTCGATTCGCCACCAGCGCCCGCCGGACGGGACCGCGAGCACGAGCAGCAGGAGCAGGACCACGGCCAGTGCAGAGAGAACCGACGATTCATGAGCCCCTCGGTTCACCAGTGCTCTAGGAGTCCAAACGAGCACTGGTGAAGGTGGGAGAAATTCTGTCGCCACATCAATACAGTCATCGCCTGTGTAGATGGCGTAATGCCGGAGGTTGACGTGGTCCAGAACGCCTCCCGACTCCTCTCGAAGCCACTCCAGCCAACGAGAATGACCCACCAGGAAGACCCCCTCCGTGGAATAGGGCATGCGCTCGCGCCAGGTTCGGAGGCGGTAGCTTTCGTTGATGTTCCGGTATCCCACGAACCCCTCGAAGGTCAGCTCGACAGCGCGCTCGCTGGCGACATCGGCGAGGACGATTTTCAAGCCCAGGCGCGTGTCGGTCAGGCTCATGCATTCAAGCCTCTTGAACCCCGAGGTGCCCACGTCGAAGGGGTTGTAAGTTTCCGTCATGATGTCATGGGCCATATCGAATTTTATCCTCTTCTTTCCATCTTGGATTTCCAGGGTGGGTCGCTCATCCGAGCTTTCCGGCCTGACGATCACCGTTCTTCCATCGGGAAGCCATCCGACCCTACCTTTTCCACCGGGGATGTCACGCACCCCAGTTGGCCGCAGGGCATCAAAGTCAGCATTTGCATTGTCCACATTGCCAGGAAGTTCCCATTGGACTGTCCGACCCTTGGTATCGCGCCCGGGAGTTGCGCTCGCCAGAATGTCTTCAAGAGACTTGGAGTCATCCTGTCCATCAGCCGGGCAAGAGTCGCCGTCCTTTTTCTCGTTGAACCAAGCGCCCAACTCAGATCCGGCCCAGACTGCTCCTATTGTTGCGCCAGTCCACAACAGCGCGGAACCCGCCGCGGCGCCTACAGCCTCACACCCGCCAAAAGCACAGAGTAACAACGCAATGGGATTCTTCCCAGTCGGATCCACCAAGTCGACTGGGTTGCTTCCAGCGTATCCGTATGGGGGAAGGTTTTGCGCCCTCTGAGCATACCATTTTAGCATTTCCGGCCGCTGCAGCATCGGCTCCGGCTGCAAGTACCTGCCGATGATGGGGTCGTAGTAGCGGTTCCAGTTCTCGAAGAGGTCGGTCTCGGCGCCGTGGTACTGGCCGGGGAAGCGCAGTGGCGTCCAGAAGGGTTGGGCTCCCGTCTGGTGACGCTGATACTCGTAGCCTTCCAGCACCACGCCCTGGGACGTCGTATTCGCCGGCCCACCGGGCCAGACCAGCCTCACGCTCGCGCGTCCCGTGGAGGGAGTCACCCAGTCCGACCAGGTCCGCCCTCGGCCCGTTCCCGACACGGACGCCAACACCGTTGCCGGGTCCGCATCCACCACGTCCACCTGGCCCGCCGTCAGGTCCACTCGGTGGAACATGGCCCGCATCCTCACGGCGTGCGCCCCATTCCCGAAGAAGGGGCGCCTCCTCAATGCTCTCTTCGGGCCCTGAACTCCGCGACAAAATCAAGGAATTTTGTGATCGCAGCCACATGATCTCCATTGCAATCACGCAGGTACTTCGTAGCCCAGCCTTCGGGCGGGAACTCCTCCTTTTCAAAGCTAAGCCACTTGGAGAACTCTGTGGCCTCAGCATCCCCGGCACCGTTATCGACGAGACATGATCGATACCCGGCCACGAAACCGGCGAGCACATGCGCATCCGCTTTGCCGATGTACATTCCGATTCGGCCGGCCTGATGATCACGTCGCATCTGCATCAAAGCATCCAACAGCATCACACGATGTTCCATGTTCATTGGACCTCCTTCACGGCGCAGTAATTACTTCCATTGCGACCCCGTACCTTCCGTGCAGGTTGCCCATGTACTCCGCAGCCTTCACCCGTGATCCCTCGCTATCTCAACGCCCTTTTGTTCCCGGAACTCCGCTACAAAACCAAGGAGTTTCTTGATCGCTGCCAGATGGTCTCCGTTGCAGTCACGCAGGTACTTCGCAACCCAGCCCTCCGGAGGAACTCCTCCTTTTCAAAACCGAGCCACTCCAGGAACTCCGTGGCCTCGGCATCATCGACACCATTGTCGCCAAGGCATGCTCGATAGCCAGCCATGAATCCGGCAAGCACATTCGCATCGGCGGAGCCAATATGCATTGCGATCCGTCCTTCATGGAGATCACGCCGCATCAGCATCAAGGCATCCAACAGCATCACACGATGTCCCGGTCCCATTAAAGCTCCCTGCATAGGGTAGTCAGCGCTCCGCGCTAATCTACTTGACCCGACGAGAAAATGATCCCGACGACCGCGCCCGGAGGAGCAAGATGCCCTGCCATCCGACAGCAGCATCTGGATGAACTCATTTCGAGCGGTTGTCATGGATCGCGAGCCCATACCCGGAAGCAGTTCAGGAGGGCTCGAAGCTTCCGGGGATCTCCCGCTCCGATGAAGCACCCCTCCTTGATGGAGCAATCCATCCAATCGTCTCCCCCTGATTCCCGTTGGTCTCGAGGGGGCTCCCCCGTGCGCTGAACCACGGCATCGGCCATGCGCCCCTCCAGGTTCGTCCCACGCAGATCGACCTTGAGCAACCATCCCGGGTTGTCCAGGGATTGGAGGCTCACCCCTGATGATGAGCCCACTCCTCCCGGCACTGGGCCTCATACCATTGATCCAGCCACTCCAGGTCGGAGAGGGCGTCTTCCCGGGTCCATTGGGGCTTCATCGAATCATCGGCTCCTCACCGCTCGGTTCGCCACGACCACTCCTACTTTCCATGCTCACCGTTTGTCGGGCCACTCAATGCACTCCCCATAACCAGAGCCATGATCAGTCCAGACAATACACTTCTCTCCGGCCCGGCAATCCGATTGCTTTTCGCAAACGACAAAACAGGAAGTGATGGCGAACGGCCCCATCCAGAGTCCTTCCAGGTCACGCACGTCTCACCCGCAGCACAATCGGAGTTCGACTCACATCCCCTGCGATCCTTCATCTCACTGCAAGAGCACAAAAAAACCGCGAGGAGCCATGCGTACCTGAACATCTCGAACTCCCATCGAAAAGATCGAGCCAGCGCCGTGACGAAACAGGTTTCTCCGACCTGACAGACAGATTGCTCTTCGCGGACGACGAACACGATTGAACCCGCTCAATCCCACACTTCCTGGCGAACAGCAGCCCCAAGACCCACCCCAGGCCCCCTTGGGCTCATCGTACCCGAGGACCTCTCCTCCCTCCACCTTGTTCGGACGTCGCGACTGCTGCTAACGCTTCGCCCATGATGGCCTCGACGACCTCCACCCCCTCTGTCACCTGGCCCGGCCGTGTCCTCGAGGGACCCGCCGCGTGGCGCGGCGCGGACCTCGCCCGGAGCGAGACGTGGATCCACCGCTTCTCGTCCGGCGAGCTCGCCGAGCTGGACCGGGCGCTCGCCGGAGTGCGCGGGCTGCCCCGCCCGGTGCTCGACGTCACCCGGGACAACTTCGTCCTCCCCACGCTGGCGCCGGCCCTGGCGCGCGTGAAGCACGAGCTGCTGCATGGCCGCGGCTTCATCCTCTTCCGGGGCCTGCCCACGCAGCGCTACTCGCTCCCGGAGCTCGCCACGCTGTTCTGGGGGCTCGGCACGTACCTCGGCACGGCCGTGTCACAGAACGCCCAGGACACGTGCTCGGGCACGTGAAGGATCTGGGGTACGACGCCAACAACCCCAGCACTCGCCTCTACCAGACCAACCAGCGGCAGGGCTATCACACGGACTCGGCGGACATCGTGGGCCTGCTGTGCGTGCGCACCGCCAGGCGCGGAGGGCTCAGCGGCCTCGCCAGCACGGTGTCCGTCTACAACGAGATGTACCGGCGTCGGCCGGATCTCGCCCGCATCCTCTTCGAGCCCTTCCACACCGACCACCGCGGCGAGTACCGGCCCGGCCACAAGCCCTACTTCTCCATCCCCGTGCTCAACTTCCACGCGGGCGAGCTCACGGGCATCTACCAGCGCCGCTACATCGAGTCCGCCCAGCGCTTCGAGGACGCCCCCCGGCTGACGCCCCAGCAGGTGGAGGCGCTCGATCTGTTCGACGCCCTGCTCGATGACCCCGCGCTGCACCTGGAGATGCGACTCGAGCCCGGGGACATGCAGTTCATCCACAACCATCAGCTCCTCCACGACCGGACGGCCTTCGAGGACTGGCCGGAGCCCGAGCGCCGGCGGCACCTGCTGCGGCTGTGGCTGTGCCCGCCGGATGGCCGTCCGCTGCCGCCGATCTTCACCGAGCGCTACGGCAGCGTGGAGGTGGGCCGGCGCGGCGGCGTCCACGTGCCCGCCAGCGAGCTCAAGGCTCCCCTCGAGGCTTGAGTACCCCCGGGGCGTTGGCTCAGGACCGCGCCCCGTACACGGTGAACTCCACCTCCGCGCCAATGCCAACCAACATGCGCATGGAGTGGAATGACAAGCCAAACCCTATCGAATAGGGCTCCGTACCCGCCTGGATGCCAATGTTCATCTGTCTCGACTCACATCCATCCCAGAGCGCGCACCTCGGGAGGAAGCGCGTGGATGAGCTCGACGAACCGGCGCATCGCGTCGTCGATGTCCTCGGGCTGCTCGTGAAGCTCCAGGCTCGCGACGTCCCCGTGATGATTCATCACGCTCATGGTGGGCTCGAGCGCTCGGACCAGCTCGGCGAGTCCCGAGCGGGCGCGCAGGTCGAGATCCACGTTCAGGAAACGCGTCGTCGCCGGTTCGTCCGTCATCCGAAGGCTCACGAGCAGACGCGGTTGCGGCCCGCCGCCTTCGCCTCGTACAGCTTCGCGTCCGCCGCCCGCTTCAGGTCCACCGAGTCCCGGTGCCCCGACTCCAGCACCGCCACCCCCAGCGAGATGGTGATGGGAATCAGCGTGTTGTCGAACTCGAAGCGCTGTTTCTCCACCAGCCGGCGCGCCTTCTCCGCCAGCTTCACCGCTCCCGCGACATCGACCTCGGGCAGCAGCATCCCGAACTCCTCCCCGCCATAGCGCGCGAACACGTCCTCGCGGCGGATGCGCGTGCGCAGCGTGGAGGCGAGCTGCTTGAGCACGTAGTCCCCCGCCGGTGCCCGTGCTGATCATTCACCCGCTTGAAGTGATCCACGTCGAACATCACCAGCGCCAGGCTGCGCTCGTAGCGGCGCGAGCGTGACACCTCGCGCTCCAGCGCCTCCTCGAAGTAGCGCCGGTTGTAGATCTGCGTCAGCCCATCCATCGTCGTCAGCCGGTAGATCTCATCGTGGTACGCCGTCTCGATGTTCCCCCCGGCGATGAACTTGAAGATCGTCCGGCCAATCTTCACCAGATCCCCATTGCACAGGGCGTCTCCCCCCGCACCGGCTCGTCGTTCACGAACGTGCCGTTGGTCGACTCCAGATCCTTGATGAACACCCCGCGCTTGCTCGTGGTGATGCACGCGTGGTTGCGGCTGATGGACTCCTGGTCCACCTGGATCTCCGCCTTGGCCGAGCGGCCAATGAGCGTCTCCGTCTTGCACAGGTCGTACTTGCGCCCCAGCTCCAGTCCGTAGATCACCACCAGGGCCGCGTCGAGATCGACCGGCCGCTCGGAAATCTTCGAGATGACCGTGACGACGGTCTCGTTCTGACCCATGACTGCCCAGAACGGTAGCCCAGGCATACCCTGGAAGCCAACTTCAGGGGGTCACCGTCAGGGCCGACCGAGGCGACCACGAGCTCACCCAGTCGCGACAGGTTCTCGTCTCGTGTCAGCGCCTCCAGCGGCAACGGCCCGCCGTCCGGCAGCCCGCCCTCGCGCAGGGACCACGTCTGCAACTCCAGCGACGCGAAGGAGCCCAGGTGGTTGCCCAGGAACGTGCGATCCTCGAGCGGCGCGGGAGGCATGGGCAGGCGCACGCCCTGGGAGTCTCTCGACGTGTCCAGCAACACCACCCACCGCCGCCCCGCCCCGTTGGAGAACACCGCGCGCAGCACCGTGCCCGGGGGAAGTCCCGGAGCCGTGGGGGACGCAACCACCGGCCCCCCCTCGTCGTCCACCGGGGAGTAGCGCGCGCCCTCGGGCACGGGGAGGAACGGACCCGGAGATCCACCGGAGCGGCGCCCGTGGGATCGAAGGGCAGCGCCTTCAGCGTGCGCTGGATGAGCCCGCTCACCGCCCCCTCCGGGGAGGACGCCGTGAGGTGCAACACATAGGGACTGCCCTCGAGCCCATGGTGGGTGGGCGCCATCCGCACCCGCACGAGCCCCGGGGTGTCCGAGTTCGGGGCCATGGGCGCCGTGTTCATCCCCAGGCCGAGGCCCAGGGGACACCGCCCCGCCCCGGCACCCGTGCCGAGCCCAGCACCCACACACTGTCCATGTAGCGGCCCTGGTGGACGGGCAGCGCGGGCACGCGCAGGACGAAGGGAAAGCCCAGCGTCATGCTCCGCCCCTCGGAGAAGTCGGGAGCGAGCCGCGTGAAGGCCCCCGGGCCCTCTTCCAACGTGAAGCGCGCGTCCCGCACCACCCAGGACTTGAAGGTGCGCAGCGACGGCATCGCCCGCGCGAGCAGGGAACCCACGTCCACCCCACCCCCCAACTGCAGCGCGTTGACGGGAAGCTCGCCCCGAGCCCCCACGCCGTGCGCACGCCACAGGTCCCTTCAAGCGTACGCGTCTCCTCGTCGCAGCCCCCGCGCTCCCCCCGCGCCTGGACGTCCTGCTCCCGCAGCGTGGAGCTCTCGAGCACCGCGAAGGCCCCCGCCGGCAACGTCGCCACCCGCCGCTGCTGCGGGTCGGCCAACAAGAAGTCCACCTGACGCTCCGGCGCCAGCAGCGACGACGCCGCCGCGCCCGGCCCCTCGTCCGGCGAGGACAGCCCCACCACCCCCAGGTGCATCGTCAGGCGCGCCGACAGGCCCTGGACCGTGCCCTCGAAGCCTCCGATCCGTCCGGTGCGGTTGCGCCTCAAGGGCAGGGACAAATCCCCGGGCCCCGTCTCCCCCGCGTGCGCCACCGTGAGGTAGTCGAAGTCCTCGTGGAAGACGGAGACGCTGCCCGCCTTCGCGCCCCCGTCGGGCAGCGCCACGCCGCCCGCGTCCGTGAGCGCCTCGCCCGTCGCCGCCCCCGTGGCGTCCGCCACCACCACCCGCGCGCCGGGAATGGGACGGCCCGTCTGCTCGTCCGTCACCACCACGCGCAGCCGCCCCGGCTCCGGCGCCTCCAGCACCCACACGCGCGCCGTGCACGCCGCGCCCCGACCTCCGCACGCACCGTCTCTCGCGCCTCGGACGTGGGCGCCGACAGCACGAAGGTGGAGCCCCCCGCGTCCGCGCTCACGCTCGCCTCCAGCGCCGTCCACCGCTGCTCGGCGGGTGCCACCACCACCGGCTCGCCCGTCTCGTCCCACGCCAGCAGCGAGAAGCTCACCCGCGACCCCATCCGCCCCACCACATGGTCCGGCGTCACCCGGCACGTCCGGGCCCGGGCCACCGGGGAGCGGGTGCACCGCCCATCGCGGCACACCTGCCCCGACGCCGCGCACGCCTCGTCCGCCGAGCACATCGCCTCCACGCACTGGTTGCCGTCACACTGGCAGCCCAGCGGGTTGTCGTCGCACGCGGAGAGCCGGTACGCCGGGCCCCGCCTCGCCGCCGTGCAGTCCTCCCGCGTGCGGCACGCCGCCGGCAGCGCGCGCTCGCCGTGTCGCAGATGAAGAGCCGGGGATCCGGGCAGTCCTCATCCACCGGCAGCGCCCCGGCATCGTCGGGGTCTCCTCATCGGGCTCGGAAGCAACCGGGGAAGCCGTCGCCGGAGCAGGCGGCCATCCATACGGCACTCCACAGCAGCAAGGCGCATCGCGCCAGAAGAGGGGCTGGATTCATCGGCGGCTCCGGTCGGGCATCCAGGCAAGCGGCAGCCCTCGGGGTTGTCAAGCCGGGCCCGGAGCCAAGCGCCCCGGGAGGACGGACGTTGGCATTCCGCGCGCCCCGGTCGATGATGCGCCCCATGGCCCGGCGCGATCCGCAGACCCTCGACCAGCTCCTTCCCCGTGTCCTGGCCCGCCCGGCCGAGCAGTCCGGCAAGGGGCGCACCCTCGGTCCGGTGTGGCGCGCCACGGTGGGGGACGCCATCGCCCGGCACTCCCGGCCCGCCTCGCTCGAGGGCGGCACCCTGGTGGTGTCCGTGGCCAGCGCCGAGTGGGCGCACACCCTGTCGCGCCAGGAGGACTCGTTGCGCGAGCAGCTCAACCACCGGCTGGGCGCCGGCGCGGTGTCCTCGCTCGTCTTCCAGTTGGAGTAGCCCCAGCGATGCTCGCCCTCGTCTTCGGCGCCCTCGTGGCCGCCACCCCCCTGACGCCCACCGACATGGAGGAGCGCACGGCGCGCCACGTGCTCCAGGAGTTCGAGCGCGTGGGCCGGCGCTCCCCCAGGTGGACCCGGCCCTCACCGAGGCGGCGCGTGTACTGGCGCGCCGGGCGCTCGAGGACAGCCCCGCGGGCGCGGTGGAGGAGCCCGCCCTCACCGAGGCCGTCAGCGACGCGGGCGGCGCCGATCCACCCCCGCTCCTATGTCGTCCGCGCCGCGGAGCGCGAGCACGCCCTGGAGACGATCCTCGAGCGCAAGGACTTGAACCAGGAGCGCGCCACGCACCTGGGCGTGGGCGTGGCGGTGGAGGGCTCGCGCTCGGCCCTCGTGGTGTTGCTCGCCGAGCGCAAGGCCGTGCTCCAGCGCTTCCCCCGCGTCTTCGAGGCCCCCACCACCCAGGGCCTGTGCGGCGAGTTCACCGCCCCCCTGCGCGGCGCCCAGGTGTTCGTCACCCTGCCGGATGGCCGCGTGGAGCGCCCCTCCCTCACGCGCGAGGAGGAGGCCTCCTTCTGCACCCGGCTGCCGCTCGCGCGGCCGGGCCGCTACGGTGGAAGTCGTCGGCCGGGGAGAGCGGGGCCCGGAGGTGGCGGCGCTCTTCCTCGTGGAGGTGGGCACGCCGCGGCGGCGCGGCGAGGGCGCGCGCGTGGAGGAGCCCACCAGCGTGGAGGCCGCGCGCGAGGCGGTGCTCGAGCGCATCAACGCGTTGCGTCGCGCCCAGGGCCTCTCGCCGCTGAGCAGTGATCGCACCCTGGAGGAGGTGGCCCAGGCCTACAGCGAGCGCATGGCGCGCGAGGGCTTCTTCGCCCACGTGGCGCCGGATGGCGCGGACTTGAGCAGCCGCTTGCGCGCCGCGGGGGCCCAGGCGCGCGTGTCCGGGGAGAACCTGGGCATGGCCTCCGGAGCGCTCGCCGCCCACGCGGGCATCGAACACAGCCCCGGCCACCGCAACAACCTGCTCGGCGCGCAGTTCACCCACGTCGGGCTCGGCGTGAGTTTCCACTCGGTGGACGGGCGCCCGCAGGTGCTGCTCACCGAGGTGTTCGCCTCGAGCGGTGGCGCCGCGCGCCCGGCGGATCCCCGCGAGCAGGTGTACCAGACACTCGCCGCCCACCGCGCCTCGCATGAACTGGCGCCCCTGCGGCGGCTGCCCGCCCTGGAGCGCCTCGCCCTGGAGCAGGCCCGGCGGGCACTCGCCGCCAACCTGCCTCCTCCCAACTGCCGGGTGAGCCGGTGCACGAGCGCGTCTTCCGGGCCTTGAATGACAATGCCCGGAGCGCCTCGGTGGACTTCTATGTGACGGACAATCCCTCGCGTTTACCAGATTCCAAGAATCTGGCTGATCGCAAGACAACCGTGATGGGTGTGGGCACCGTGCGCGGCGACTCCCCTACCTACGGAGAAGGGCGGTACTGGGTGGTGGTCATCTACGCCGCCACCCGTTGACGCGCCAGGCACGCGCGTCAGATGGCGCGGCGCTGGGTGGCGTAGGCCTCGATTCCCATCTGGGAGGCGCCACCTGTTGGTTGAGCTGGCACTTCACGCAGGTGAAGGATTGCCAGCCACGACGCACCGCCTCGTCGAGACAGTTGTCGTAGTAGTTGCAGTTGAGGTTGCGGTGGGTCTCGACACCGGCACGCTTCGGCCCGGCCTCGGGGTTGATGGTCTGCGGAAGATCAGTCGGACACGGCTTGAACATGGAACAGCGCCCTCCCTGTGAATCAGTCGTCCCCCCGTGACACGCTTCAGCCTTCGAGACAACCTCTCAGGTCATGCGATGCAACACGTCGCACACCCTAGAGAACAGCATTCACTTGTCGCAACCAACCCAGCATCCCGTTGGTGGATAGTCACCACTTCCGACTGGTGGCCGATTGCCCGGCCGTCGGCCAACAGTTCGGGTTGCTGGCGTTGCGGGGGGATCTAGGGCTTGTCGGCCCGTCTGTCAAACCGACCCGGAGCAGGGAGACAGACATCCACGAAACGGGACAGGTGGGAATGTGTGCTCCCAGGCTCGTGTTGTGGTTCCCTTGGTCCGCGCGAAAGCGGTGGCTGAAGCAGTGGATAAGCGGAGCACAAGGAGAAGCGCATGCGACGGTGGACGGGCAGTGGGCTGCTGACGGTGATGGTGGGCACGGGGGCGTGGGCCCAGTCCGCCTCGACGCTGGAAGCCGTCCGGCTGCACCGCGCCGAGGCCCGGACCCAGGCACGCCAGGAGCTCGAGGCGTGCGTGGCCCGCAGTGCCCGGAACAAGGCCGGCTCGCCCTGCTCACCGGGACTCTCGCCCTGGCGGAGGGGATGTAGCAGAAGCGCGCACCCTGCTGACGGGCGCGGAGGTCCCCGCGCTCTTGAGGCCCTACCTCGCCTACTACCAGGGACAAGCGCACTTCTACGCGGGGGACGCGGCGGCGGCGGCGGCGGCGTTCGCCCGGGCGTTGGAGAAGGCCCCCGGCGCTGGTCCCCGAGGCCCGGGCCCGGCTGGGTGAGTCACTGCTGGCCGCGGGCAAGGCGAAGGAGGCCGCCCCCATGTTGGAGGCCGCGGCCACCCAGGAGCCGGCGCGGAGCTGCTCTTCCAGCGGGCCCAGGCGCGCAAGGCCCTGGGCAACGCCGCCGGAGAGCAGGCGGACCTGCGTGCCGTGGCGCTGCGCTACCCCACGCACCCCTATGCGGACGAGGCCCTGGGCCTGCTCGAGGCCCTCAAGCCCCCGCTCCGGCTGACGCTCGCCGAGCACCTGCAACGCGCCCAGGGACTGCTGGACGCCGGCGACGCCCGGCGCGCCCTGGAGGAGCTGGAGCGGGCCGAGTCAGCGAAGCTCGTGCGCGCCCCTCCGGACAAGGCGCGCGTGGCGCTGGTGCGCGCCCAGGCGCTGTTCGCCACCGGCCAGAAGCCGAAGGCCGAGGAGGCCCTGGCCGTGGCGCGCAAGGGCCCCCGGCGGTGGCCGCCGAGGCCGCCTATGTCACCGCCCGCCGGGCCATGAAGACGGACGACAACGCCACCGCCCGCAAGCTCATGCAGGCCCTGGAGAAGGAGTTCCCCCTGGAGGCCCCGGCCGACGAGGCGGGCTTCTTCGTGGGTTGGTTGGACTTGCAGGCGGGACACTTCGCGGAGGCGGTGAAGGCCTTCACGGACTACGATCAGCGGCACCGCGCTCGCGGCGCCGGGACGAGGCGATGTGGTACCGGGCGCTGGCGCACCTGCGGCTCGGGCAGTACCCCCAGGCGCGCGCGGTGCTGGACACGCTGGTGAGCACCTTCCCCCAGAGCAGCCGGTGCCCCAGGCGCGCTACTGGGCGGCGCGCGGCCAGGCGCTCGAGGGCGCCTCGGCGGACGTCATCGGGCCCGCGTACGAGACCGTCATCACCAGCGCGCCCAACTCGTACTACGCCCTGCTCGCCACCGAGCGGCTGCGCGAGCTGGGCAGGCAGCCGCCCCGCCCTTTCCCGAGGCGCCCCGGCCCCCAAGGGCAAGGAGGTGCCCGCGGAGCTGAAGCTGGCGGTGGCGCTCACCGAGGCGGGGTTGTTCCGCGACGCGGCCGAGGACGTGCGGGCCCGTGCCGCGCGCATCAAGGATCCGGAGCAGGCGCTGGCGTTCGCGGGCGCGCTCCTGCGGCTGGGCGAGTACGGCAACGCGCACATGGTGGCGGCGCGGCACCTGTGGGGCCGGGCGTTCGGCGCGCGCATGCCCGAGGCGCTCGCCGCCTTCTATCCCCGTGCCTTCGAGAACGCGGTGCAGAGCGAGGCGTCGCGCTACGAGGTGAGCCCCTACCTCGTCTGGGCCATCATGCGCCGCGAGCGCCTTCCGGCCCGAGGTGGCCAGCGCCGCGGACGCGCGAGGGCTGATGCAGGTGATTCCGCCCACCGCGCGCGCCATCGCCCGCAAGCTCGCCGAGCCGGAGCCCGCGCCCGCGGAGCTGTTCTCGCCCTCGCTGAGCATCCGGTACGGGGCGTGGTACCTGTCGCAGTTGATGAAGCGCTTCGCCCACCCGGCGCTCGCGGCGGCCGCGTGCAACGCGGGGCCCGAGGCGGCCGTCAAATGGGTGAAGGACAAGGGCGTGCTGCCGCTCGATCTGTTCGTCGAGGAGATTCCCTTCCGCGAGACGCGGGGCTACGTGAAGCAGGTGCTCGCGGACCTCTATCTCTATCAATCGTTCTACGGCAAGGACACCTCGCCGCAACGTCTGTCATTGACGGTGCCCGTCCCCAACACCGAGGGCGTGGGCTTCTGACACGCCGGCTCAATCCCAGACACGACGCCCTGGCCCAAACCAGACACGCCCGCCGGGAAACCCTCCCGGCG
This sequence comes from Cystobacter fuscus, assembly GCA_049060065.1. Lineage (GTDB taxonomy): Bacteria > Myxococcota > Myxococcia > Myxococcales > Myxococcaceae > Cystobacter > Cystobacter fuscus_B. Next base: position 3,101,159 of record JBMEQP010000002.1, on the reverse strand, counting down.
GGTTCACCTCGGACGGGCCTCTCCCCGGTAGGTGAAGGTCATGGGCCGGGGGCCGCGCAGGTAGAAGCACTCCAGGTACTCGAGCTGGAAGCCCGCCTCCTCCAGGAGCGTGTCGACCTTCCGATCGAGCCGGCAGCCCCCGGCGAATCGCATCCACCCCGGCGTCAGCCAGCGCTGGAGCCGCTCGACGCGCGCTTGCGGCGCCGGGCCATGCTCCACGAAGAGCAGCCGCCCGCCGGGCACGAGCACCCGGCGGATCTCCTCCAGCGCCCGGGGCGCATCGGGAATCGAGCACAGCGTCCACGTCATCACCACCGTGTCCACGCCGTGCGTCTCCAGGGGAAGGGCCTCCGCCGGATGGGCGAGCAGCTCCACGGGAAAGGGCCGCCCCTCGGCCCGGGCGCGAGCCTGGCGTTGCAGCTCCAGGCTCGGATCCACCCCCCACAGCCGCTCCACCCCGGGCCCGTAGAAGGGCAGGTTCAACCCGGAGCCGATGCCCACCTCCAGCACCCGCCCCCGTGCCCCCGGCACGAGGAGCTGGCGCTGGCGCGTCATCTCCGAGTTGCGCATCACCAGATCCAACAGCGGCGGCAGGACGTAGCGTTCGTAGAGGCTCATGGGTGTCAGCGCCCCGCCGCGCCCTGGGCGTACGCCACCGCGAGCTGTCCGGCGAAGCGGGCGTTGTTGGTGAGCAGGGCGAGGTTGGCGCGCAGCGTCTTGCCGCTCGTGCGCCGGCCATCTCCGACAGCAGGAAGGGCGTCACCGCCTTGCCGCGGATGCCCTGGCGATCCGCCTCCGCCAGCGCCGAGGCGATGTGCAGCTCCACCTCCGCGCGCGGCAGCGCCGTCTCCTCGGGCGGAGGCACGGTGAAGAGCAGGCCTCCTGTCCCAGCGTCTCGAAGCGGGCGCGGCAGATCGCCGCCGCGCCGGCGGCATCCTCCACGCGGTGCTCCAGGGGCAGTCCGGACGAGCGGCTGTAGAAGGAGGGCAGCTCGTCGGTGCCCACCCCGAGCACGGGCACGGCGGCGGTCTCCAGCGCCTCGAGCGTCTTGGGCAGATCCAGCACGGACTTGGCCCCGGCGCACACCACCGCCACGGGGAAGCGCGCCAGCGCCCAGAGATCCTGGGAGATGTCCATCTGCTCGGCGACGCCGCGGTGCACGCCGCCGATGCCACCGGTGGCGAAGACGCGGATGCCCGCGGCGGCGGCCACCTCGCACGTGGCGCTCACGGTGGTGCCTCCCGTGGCCTTCTGGGCGATGGCCACCGCCAGATCCGCGAGGCGAGCTTGAGCAGGCGCTCCTTGCCCTCGGCGAGCCGGCGCATGTGCGCCTCCTCCAGCCCCACCCACACCTCCCCGTCCACCACGGCGATGGGGGCGGGCACGGCACCGGCGCGGCGCACGGCTTCCTCGCAGGCCCGGGCCGCCCCGAGGTTGTCCGGATAGGGCAGCCCCTGGGCCACCACGCTCGTCTCCTGTGCCACCAACGGCACGCCCTGCTCCCGGGCGCGCCGGACCTCTTCGGAGTAACGCAAGTGCATGGGCCCAATACGCCATGGCCTTACCGGCGGGACAAGTGCGGAAGATGGCCCCCGGTTGCCAGCGTCGTCCACCAGCGCTATTCCGCCCCCGCCTTGAACGCCTCCAGCACCCCCGCCTTCGCCCCCGCGCCTCGCGCGATCTCCTGGTCCGACCTCGCCCTCATCGCCGTCATCATCGTCTGGGGGACGAACTACACGGTGGTGAAGGGGGCCCTGGAGAGCATTCCCCCATGGCCTTCATGTCGCTGCGCTTCGCGATCGCGGCGATCGCCATGGCGCTCGTGCTCCATGTGCGTGAGGGCTTCACTCCCTGCCCCGCGCCACCGTGCTCAAGCTCGTGGGGCTCGGACTCGTGGGCCACACGCTCTACCAGTTCTGCTTCGTCATGGGCGTGGCCCACACCACCGCCGCCAACAGCGGCCTGCTCTCCTCGGGCACGCCCGTGCTCACCGCCCTGCTCGGCGCCCTGTTCGGCGTGGAGCGGCTGCGCCGGCCGCTGGTGATGGGGCTCGTGCTCGCCATCCCCGGCGTGGTGCTCATCGTCCTGGCCCGGGGCCCGGGACTGGATGCGTCCACGCGCGTGGGAGATCTCTTCATCCTCGGCGCCTCGCTGTGCTGGGCGCTGTACACCGTGGGGCTGCGCTGGCTCGGGCCCGGGCTGTCCGCGCTGCGCATCACCGCGCTCTCCATGCTCACCGGCGCCCCGGGCGTCATCCTCCTGGGCGTGCCCGAGGTGCTGTCCCTGAAGGGCACCCCCTTCGGTCCGGGCGCCTGGGCGGGCGTGGTGTACTCGGCGCTCGTCCCCCTGGTGCTGGCCTATGTCGTCTGGAGCCGCAGCGTGCAGTCGGTGGGCAGCAGCCGCACGGCGCTCTACAGCAGCGGCATCCCCGTGGTGGCCGCCCTCACCGCCTGGGCCGTGCGCGGCGAGCGCCCCACCTGGGTCCAGGCCATGGGCGCGGTGCTCGTCATCTCCGGGGTGCTCGTCAGCCGCAGGCGGTGAGCGGCGCCCGGGGCACTCCCCTCAGGCGGGACGCGGGGCCCGGTACTCCTCGAAGTGCTGCCGCGCGAACTCGTACATGCCGAGCGCGGGCGCGTACCCGGGATAGAGGACGCGGAACTCCAGCTCCGCCTCCTCGAACGTCCGGGTCGCGAAGCGCGAGGTGTGCGCCACCAGATAGAGAAACGCGATGGTGGGCGAGCGCGAGAGCCCTGGTTGCAGTGCAGCAACACCCGCTGTCCCGCGCCCAGCGCCTCGTGGATGAAGGCGAGCGCCGCGTCGATGGCCGCCTTGGGGATGTACGCGGGATCCGGCATGTCGACGAGGTTGAGCATGAGCCGCGCGCCCCGCCGCGCCACCAGGGCCTCGGGATGGGCCTCGGACACCAGGGGCGTGCGGTAGCCCAGGGCCCCGCGGTGGTAGGGCTCCTTGCAGGCGTGGACGACGCTCCACCCCGTCTGGTGCCGCACGGTGTTCTCGTAGTCGAGCTCGTTGCCGACGTGCAGTCCTGGCCAGATCTCCACCATGGTCCTCACCCCCCGCCGTCTCGGCAGAAGCCCCTCACACCCTTCTGCGCTCGACGGTGAGCCCATAATCCTCGATCTTCTTGTCCAGGGTTGGACGGCTGATGCCCAACAGCCGCGCGGCGACGATCTTTCGTCCTCCCGCCGAGCGCAAGGCCTCGGAGATGGTCTCCCGTTCCAAACGAGACACCCGCTCCTGCAGCGAGAGCGACGGGGGCGAGGCTCCTGGCGGAACTCGGGAGGCAGGGCCGAGGCGGGGATGCTCGCGCCGGCATGCAGCAGGGCGAGCCGCTCGCCGAGCAGCTCCAACTCCCGCACGTTGTGGGGCCACGGGTACTCCATGAGCAGGCGCCGCGCCTCGGGGGTGAGCACGGCGGGCACGTCCCGGCCCGAGCGCGTGCCCCGGGAAGCGAAGCGCTCGAAGAGCGGGGGGATGTCGGCGCGCCGCTCGCGCAGCGCGGGCAGCGCCAGCTCCAGTCCCGACAACTGCAGGGCGAGTGATTCGTCGATCTCTCCCTGGAGGGCGAGCATGCGCGGCGGGGTGTGCGTGGTGACCAGGAGCCGGACATCCACCGGCTCCTCGCCTCCCTCGCGCGCCGGGGCGCTCTTGCGGGCCAGCAACCGGGCGAGCCGCTCGGCCATGAGGCGCGGCAGCCGCTCCACGTGCTGGAGCAACAGGGAGCCCCCATCGGCGCGCAGGAGCGCGGAGGGCATGGGCGGCGCGCCGGGCGTGCTGGCGCGGCCGAAGAGCGCCTCCTCCAGCGAGGCGCCCTCCCGGCAATCCACCTGCACGAGCGGCCCGAGCGCCCGGGAGAGCGCGCGTGGATGTAGCGGGCGGCCAGGGACTTGCCGGTCCCCGGCTCGCCGAAGAGCACCACGGGGGCGTCGCTCACGGAGGCGCGGCGGGCCTGCTCCACCACCTTGCGGAAGGCGCGCGAGCCCCCCACCATGTCCACGCGTCCCGACGGCGTGCTCGCGCGAGAGCGCACCGCGGCATAGGCCTCGCCGCCGAGCCGGCCGAGCATGGCGGCCAGCCGCGCTTCCGCGTCGGTGAAGGACGGCTCGGAGCGCTCCAGGTAGAGCAGGCCGAAGGGAAGACCGCCCGAGGCCACCAGGGGCGAGCACACCACGCCCTGCGCGCGGCTCTGCTCGGCGTGCTCCATCGCGGCGCGGGCCATGTCCCGAGGCACCTCCACGGAGGAGGCCCCCACCACGGCCGCGGTGAGCATGCCCTTGATGCTGCCCAGGAGCGCCGCGGACGTCTCCGCGCGCAGCGCGTGCAGCGCGTGCTCGGCGAGGTGGCGCAGCACCATGGCCTCGCTGGTGGCCCCCAGCAGCGCCACCCCCGCCGAGTACAGCGCCGCCTCGGTGCCCACGTGGGGCAGCACCTCCACGACGGGCTCCTGGCGCGTGGCCGCCCGCGCCTCGCCCACTCCCACCGACGGCCCGGAGGGCGAGACGAGCACCAGCGTCTTGCCCACCTGCACGCGGTCTCCGGGGTGCAGCGCCACCTCGCCGGTGATGCGCTCGCCGTTGACCGAGGTGCCATTGCGCGAGCCCAGGTCCTCCACGTGCACCGGTCCCCGCGCACGAAGAAGCGCGCGTGGCGGCGCGACATCCGATCGTCCTCGGGGAGGGGCAGCTCACACGAGGGGCTGCGGCCCATCGTCGCCTCTCCGAGGAGTTCATGTCGAAGGCCAGCGCTGGGACCGGAGAGAAGCAGCAGGGAGGGCATGAGCGGCGACGGGGCTATATCACCGAAGCTTCACGGGGGGTGCGTCGTGGCCCGGAGAGGACGGCGTGGGGGACGGTCGGCGCCCGCCGCGCCGGGTGGTAAGGTAGACGCGCGAGGTCCTCGCGTTCGCGGAGGATGCAACGTGTCACGACAATTCATCGATACCCGGCGGGCCTGGCGTCTGCGCGGCCGCGTGCAGAGCTACCAGATCGTGAGGAACTTTGGCCTGGCCGAGCAGCCCGAGGAGCTCGTGTCGGCCAGCCTCCTGGTGGCCGAGTTGGATCGCTGGCTGTCCTCCACGTTCACCCAGCGCACGCTTCACGAATTGTACGAGGCCGTCACGGGCACTCCCCCGGTGAGGGAGCCGACGCTGAAGGATCCGCGGGCGGCCGGACGCATCAAGAGCCGCCTGGCCGAGGCCTTCCGCCGGGGAGAGCTGCTCGCGCTGCCCGCGGGGCCGGCGCGCCTCAAGCAGTGGCCCATTCCGGTGGCGCCGAGGGACTCGGGACCCCGCTCGCCGTGCCCCTGCTCGAGCAGGTGCCCCCGGGCCCCGCCGCGCGCGAGAAGGACAAGGAAGAGGAGAAGAAGCCCACGGCGTGGGTGGAGTTCGAGCTGGTGGACTCGGAGGGCGAGCCGCTCGCGGGCGTGGGCTACAAGCTCACCCTGCCGGATGGCTCGACGCGCGAGGGCAAGGTGGACGCCCAGGGCCGGGTCCGCGTGGAAGGCATCGAGCCGGGAGAGTGCGTGGTGACCTTCCCGGAGCTGGACGCGTGAGCCTCAGCTGGAGAAGAGGTACGGCCGCTTCTTCTTGACGATGATCCTCGTGGGGGTGCCCGTCTGCAGCTTCACGCCCTGGGTGGCCAGGCGCCTGCGGGTCTCCTTCACGGTCTTCTTCTCGGGGGACTTGGCGTCGGAGGAGGACATGGCGGGCGAGTCTACACCCTAGCTGGGGCGCTCGGCCTGGAGCAGGACGCGCACCTCTTCGTCCTCGAGGGTGCGGCCCTCGCGGCTGAGGGCGAGCGCGTTCACGTCGGCCTCGGGCACTTCCACGTGAGCGCCCTTGCGCCACTCGGTGGTGTGCACGGCGCCATCCACCAGGCGGCCGACGATGGTGGCGTCGTCCCAGGAGAGCACCTCCAGCCAGAGCTGCTCCGTCGCCTCGCCGGCCTCCGGGTGCGTCTCGAAGGGGGCGCGCACCAGGAAGGTGAGCGGCTCCATGAGGCCGCGGCGCAGGAAGCGCGCCTTGAAGGCGGGCAGCAGCGACTGGGACTCCTCGTGCATGGACTCGGTGCGCTCGGTGGGCTCCTGGAGGAAGCGCTCGCGGAAGGGGCGCAACAGCTCCGCCGTGTTGTGCCGGCCCTGGGGGGACACCACGGTGAGGTAGAGGCCCTCGTGGCCCTCGAAGGCGTCCAGCGGCACGCCGAGCAGGTTGGTGCGCGCCTCGTCCGAGGGCACCAGCATGAAGGGCTGGCCCTCGCTCGTGCCCATCTGCGTGCGCAGCGGCGGCCCCTGTCCGAAGGCCAGATCCGTGCACAGCTCGTGGAGGAAGGCCTCGGCGGGCAACAAGTCCTGCTCGCCCAGGTGGAAGATCTCCAGGTCCCTCGCGCCGAACTTCGCCATGCCGTGCGAGTGCACCCACAGGGGCGTCTCCCCCTCGATGACCTCCACGGCGTGGAGGTTCACGTGGTCGCGGATGTCGAAGTCCAGCTCGGTGATCTCCGCCACGTCATCGGCCTCGTGGACCTTGGACGAGGTGATGTCCACCAACACGCCCGTGGTATGGGTGAGCAGGACGCGGGCGCACATGAGGGCCACGAAGACGGGCACGGTGGGCTGGGCCGAGCCCGTCTCGAACGCCAGACGGTAGAAGGCCCGGGCCCGGCCGAGCGCCTCCAGGGCGGGCTCGCTGCCGGAGAAGAGATCGCTCGTCCACTCCCTGGGGGTGGTGCGTGACTCGAAGACGACCTCCACGCGCGTCTCCTCGGCCTCGAGCGTGAAGCCCTGCCCATCGGGAGCGAGCACGAACGCCATCTCCTCGGTCTCGAAGGAGGCGAGCAGGCTCTCGGGAGCCACCGGCACGGCGCTCTCGATGGCGACGAGGTAGACCTCCTTCACAAGTACTTCTCGATCTGTCGCAAGAGGTCCACGCGGTCCACCAAGTCCGTCACATAGTCCAGCTTGTCCGTGGGGAGAACCAGGACGGGGGACAACTTGTAGCCACTGAACCATTCCTCGTACAGGCCGTTCAGCCGCTTGAGGTACGAGGGGGGATGTCCTGTTCCATCTCCCGGCCGCGCAGGCGGATGCGCTGGCGCAGGGTGCGCACGGGGCAGCGCAGGTAGATCATCAGGTCCGGCGGGGCGAGCGTCTGGGAGAACGTCTCGTAGAGGTCCGAGTAGAGGGCCCAGTCGCGCTTGTCGATGAAGCGCTGGCGGTGGAGGTTCTTGGCGAAGATCTCCGCGTCCTCGTAGAGGGTCCGGTCCTGCAGGACGGTGCCGGGGGAGCGTTCGAGCTGGCGCTGGAGGCGGAACTTGGTGGTGAGGAAGAAGAGCTGGGAGCGGAAGGCCCAGGTCTTCATGTCCGCGTAGAAGTCGGCCGGTAGGGGTTCTGCTCGTTGGGTTCGAAGAAGGGAGTGAGGTCGTACTTCCGGCAGAGGAAGGACGTGAGCTCCGTCTTCCCCGCGCCGATGTTTCCCGCGATCGCGATGAACTTCTTTCGGGCCAAGGCGTTCCGCTTCTATCCCCACCCGCGAGCACACACCAGCGGCAAGGTGATGGTAGATACGCTCCCGTCATGCCGTCCCCCGCCCCGCCCTCTGGAATTCCCCCACCCGAGCGGTGAGGAAGAGGCGTGGGGGCCGGGTGTTCCGCCTCGCCGGTGGGAGACCGGTTCCCTTACCGGGCGGCACGCTCCCCTTTGGACGAAGCCGAGGTCGCCAGGATGCTCCGCAACCTGTTGTGCATGGTGGTCGCCGTGGTGGCCACCGCCGTGTTCTTTCCACTGACGGTGGTGGTGGCGCTGGTCACCCTGAATCCTGGCGCCACGGTGTGGGTGGCGCGTCGGCTGTGGTCGCCGGTGCTCATCGCGACGGGCGGGGCCCGGGTGGTGGTGACCGGCCAGGAGAACGTGGACCCCAAGCGCCCCACCATCTACGTCTCCAACCACCAGTCCACCCTGGACATCCCCATCCACTTCGTGGCGGTGCCGGTGAACTTCCGCTTCGTGGCCAAGCACCAGCTCAAGTACGTGCCGCTCATCGGCTGGTACCTGTGGCTGGCGGGCCATGTCTTCATCAACCGGGGCCGGCGCGACAAGGCCATCGCCTCGCTGGATGAGGCGGCGCGGAAGATCCGCGAGGGCACGAGCGTGTTCCTCTACCCGGAGGGCACGCGCTCGGATGATGGGCGCGTGCTGCCCTTCAAGAAGGGACCGTTCGCCCTGGCGCTCCGGGCCCGGGTGCCCGTGGTGCCCATCACCATCGAGGGCTCGGGCACGGTGATGCCGAAGAACTCCTGGAACATCCAGCCGGGCCCCGTGTACGTGAAGATTGGCAAGCCCATCGACACCACGCGCTTCGCCGACCACGATCGCGAGGGACTGGCCCGGGCGGTGCGCGACGTCATCATCGCGCAGAGCCTCGAGCTGGGCGGCAAGGGAGGAGACACCAAGGCCGCCGTGGCCGACGCGGGTGTCGAGGGCGAGCCCCAGTCGCGTCGCAGTGCCTCCTAGTCCGCAGCGCCACCCCGAGGAGCCCGTGTTGCCCGTCCCCCCTTGTTCCCCCTCCTGGCGCACGGGCGTGCGCCGTCGGCTGAGTCCCTGGATGTGCGTGCTCGGCCTGGGCCTGCTGTCGGGCTGCCAGCATGGCGCCGCCGGGCGGCCGCTCGACGCGCGAGCCCAGGCCCGCGAGTACCTCGCGAGCAACCAGCCCGAGCGTGCCCTCCCCTTGCTGGAGGCCGAGGCGGCCCGGGCGCCGGAGGATCTGGAGCTGGCGCGCACGCTCACCGAGGCCCAGGTGAAGGCGGGCCGGGCGGAGGCGTGGATCGCCGAGCTGCGCCGCCGCAACGGCCAGGCGGAGCGGGCGGTGAACCACTACATGCTGGGGCTCGCGTACTTCTCGCGGGCGTCGGACGCGGGGACGACCGCGGTGACCGCCTTCCAGCGCGCCCTGGAGCTGAAGCCGGACGAGCCCGAGTTCCATTACCGCCTGGGGCTGGCGCTGCTGGAGTCCGAGCAGTACGCGGCGGCGGTGGGCCCGTTGCGTCGGGCGGCCGAGCTGGCGCCGGAGCGCGCGGGCATCCGTCTGCCGCTGGCCAAGGCGCTGCATCGCACCGGGGACGAGCCGGGGGCGGTGGCGGCCCTGTCCGTGCTGGTGAGGAAGGATCCGAGCCCCGCCGAGGTGGCGACGGCGCGAGCGCTGATGAACCAGCTCGCGGACCCGTTCACGCGCTTTCCCAAGGCGGCCGAGTCCAAGCTGGAGGAAGGCATGCGCTACCTCCAGGAGCTGGACGCGCCCCATCCGGCCATCATCGCCTTCGAGGAGATCCTCCGGGACTACCCGGACCGGCGGTGGTGCACGCGCTGATGGGGCTGGCGTGGCAGCGCCTGGATGACGCGGGCCGGGCGGTCGAGGAGTTCAAGCGGGCCATCGAGCTGGCGCCGGCGGACGGCAAGAACCACTTCTACCTGGGGGAGCTGTACCGGCGAGGCAGCGGCCAGAAGCGGCGCTGCCGCACCTGGAGAAGGCGGTGGAGCTCAACCCGCTGTTGGACATGGCGTGGTTCCGGCTCGGCGACATTCGCCTGGAGCGCAAGGACTTGAAGGCCGCGGGTGAGGCCTTCCGGGTGCTGACGCACCTGGAGCCGGACGAGGCGCCGCCGCGGGGCAAGCTGGCGCTGGTGCTCCAGCTCGAGGGCGACTGGGCGGGGGCGGAGCGCGAGCTGAAGCACGTGGTGGACAAGGATCCGGAGAACCTCGAGTTCACCCTGCGCCTGGGCATCCTGTTCACCGAGCAGGCACGCCAGTCCACGCGTCCGGAAGAGCGCCGGGAAGCGGCGGCGAAGGCGGAGCAGTGGCTCGGCAAGGTGCTCGAGGCCCAGCCGGAAAACGCGGTCGCCTCGCGGGCACTGCAGCAGCTCAAGCGGCCGTGAGGGGCCAGTAGCCAGCGGCGGCCCGGGCCCTCTACACTGAGGGAACCGATGAGTGATGGTGCCGATCAATCGCAGCCGCCCCGCCGGGGGACGCCGTCGTCGACGACGCCCCGCGTGTCGTCCACGGGGACGCCTCGTGTGTCCTCGACGACGAATCCCCGCGTGTCGTCGACGACGACGCCTCGCGTGTCGTCGACGACGAATCCCCGCGTGATGTCCGCCGCGCGCACGGCGCCCCTGCCCAAGGGGCAAGAAGAGGCGATCAGCCAGCGGCTGAAGTCCGAGTCCGCCAACGTGGCGCTCAACGCGGTGGCCGTCCTGAAGGAGATGGTCAGCGACTTCCGTCAGCAGGACCGCTTCTTCAAGTACAAGGCCTTCATCGTGGGCGGCTGGGTGTTTCTGTCGCTCGCCACCGTGGGACTCACCTGCGCCCGGGGCGTGAAGGAGACGGGTGACTTCGGCGCGAAGCTCATCCCCATCACCAGCCGCGCCTCGGTGACGATCATGAACAAGAGCGACGAGACGTGGCGCGACGTCATCGTCGTCGTCAAGGACAACCGGGGCGCGGAGTGGCGGGCCTCCGTGGCGCGCGTGGATCCGACCAAGGAGCTCACCGTCACGCCCAAGCAACTCCTGGGCGCGGACGGACGGGCGGCTCCCTCGGACATCAAGATCCGCGACGTCGAGATGCGCACGTCCGAGGGCCGGGCCCGACTGCTCGAGAACGGCCGCAACCTCACGGAAGAAGCGCCCTAGCCTTCCCCGGGGCTTCGGGGGCCCCAAGCACGAGAGCGCCCTTCCCGGAGGAAGGACGCTCCCGTGAACCACACACAGTCAGGACGGCCGACTACTCCGCCTTGTTCTCGGAGGCTCGCCCTGGGCCTCGGTCTCCGGCGCGTCGACCGGGGTGCTCTTGGCGGGACGATCCACCAGCTCCAGCAGGGCCATCTCGGCGCCGTCGCCGCGACGGAACCCGAGCCGGACGATGCGGGTGTAACCACCCGGCCGGTTGGCGTAGCGCTCCTTGTACTCCCCGAAGACCTTCTTCAGGATGACGCGATTGCGGACGGTGCGCTCCGCGAGGCGCACATTGGACAGACCGCCGCGCTTGCCGAGGGTGATGATGCGCTCGGCGAGGGCCCGGGCCTCCTTGGCCTTGGGCAGCGTGGTGCGGATGGCCTCGTGCTCGAGCAGCGAGGTGACCATGTTGTGCAGCATCGCGAGCCGGTGGCTCGTGGTGCGGTGGAGCTTCCGTTGTCCAACCTTGTGACGCATGGGACTCGACTCCGGGCCTTCTAGGGGCCCACCACTCCGGCCGTACGAGGTACCGGGTGGAAAGGATGGAGGCCGGCACGGGCTCCACCGCTGCGGGATTGGGCCGGTGAGGGCCCCTGCTCGCCTCGGGGCATGAAACCATGCCGCCCCGGGGTGGGCAGGTACTACCATGGAACGACTAGGCCTTGGGCGCGGCGGCCGCGGCGGGGTTCGGAGGAGGCGCGGCGGGCGGGGTCTTCGGCGGCCAGTTCTCCAGCTTCATGCCGAGCGACAGGCCCATCTCCGCGAGGATCTCCTTGATTTCCTTCAAGGACTTGCGGCCGAAGTTCTTGGTCTTGAGCATCTCGGCCTCGGTGCGCTGCACCAGGTCGCCGATGGTCTTGATGTTGGCCTGCTGCAGGCAGTTGGCCGAGCGCACCGAGAGCTCCAGCTCGTCCACGGAGCGGAAGAGGTTCTCGTTGAGCTTGGCCTCCTCCTTGGGGGCCTCGATGGCCACGGGCTCCTCGGTCTCGTCGAAGTTGACGAACACCGTGAGCTGCTCCTTGATGATCTTCGCCGCGTAGGCGACGGCGTCCTGGGGCGTGACGGAGCCGTCCGTCCACACCTCGAGGGTGAGCTTGTCGTAGTCGGTGACCTGACCGACGCGCGCGTTGGTGACCTGGTAGTTCACCTTGCGGATGGGCGAGAAGAGCGAGTCGATGGGGATGGTGCCGATGGGCGAGCCAGCCACCTTGTTGACGGAGGCGGGCACGTAGCCACGGCCGCGGCGGCAGGTGAGCTCCATGCGGACCTTGCCGCCCTCGGAGATGGTGCAGATGTGGTGACCCGGGTTGAGGATCTCCACGTCCTGGTCGGCGATGATGTCACCGGCCTTGACCTCCTTGGGCCCCTCCGCCTCGATGCGCAGCGTCTTCTGCTCGTTCGTGTGCATCCGGAGGAGGACCTCCTTCAGATTCAACACGACGTCCGTGACGTCCTCGGCCACCTCGGGGATGGTCTGGAACTCGTGGTCCACGTTCTCGATCTTCACCGTGGTGACGGCCGCGCCCTGGAGGCTCGACAGCAGCACGCGGCGCAGGGAGTTGCCCAGCGTGGTGCCAAACCCCGCTCCAGCGGCTCGGCGACGAACTTGCCGTAGGTGGGGGTGAGCGAGTCCTGATCGACCTCGAGCCGACGCGGCTTGATGAGGTCCCGCCAGTTCTTCGCGATGAAAGTATCAGCCATGTCCTTCTTCTCCTCGTGACGTGGACCACCACCAACTTCCCCGCCCCGGTGGCGGGAGGATGGGCACGTGGGGTGTTTGCGGCAGAAGCACGACGCCCCGGCGGTGAGGCCAGGGCGTGTGCGGAAGCATCGGAGGCGGACCCGGGGACGGGCCTGCCCGTCCGATTACTTCGAGTACAACTCGACGATGAGCTGCTCCTGGATGGGCATGGTGAGGTCCTCGCGGTTGGGCGGGCTCTTCACCGTGGCCTTGAAGGACTTCTTGTCCAGGTCGATCCACTGCGGCACGCCACGGCGGTCCACGGTCTCCAGGGCCTCGGCGATGCGGAGGATCTTCCGGCTCTTCTCCGCCACCTCGATGGTGGTGCCCGGCTTGACGGCGAACGAGGGGATGTTCACCCGCTTGCCGTTGACGGTGAAGTGGCCGTGGCGCACGAGCTGGCGCGCCTCGTTGCGCGTGTCCGCGAAGCCCATGCGGAACACCACGTTGTCCAGGCGGAGCTCCAGCTGCTGCAGGAGGTTCTCACCCGTCTTGCCCTTGGCGGCCGAGGCGCGGTGGTAGTAGCCCCGGAACTGGCTCTCGAGCAGGCCGTACATGCGCTTGACCTTCTGCTTCTCGCGCAGCTGCACGCCGTAGCCGGAGAACTTCACGCGGCCCTGGCCGTGCTGACCGGGGGATAGGGACGCCGCTCGATGGCACACTTGTCCGTGTAGCAGCGGTCACCCTTCAGGTACATCTTCAGGTTCTCCCGCCGGCAGATGCGGCAGGAGGAGGCGGTATAACGGGCCACGATGCTTCTCCGTGTGGAAAGATGGTCTGGGGCCGCCTCCTCCCGAGGAGGAAGCGGCCCGGAATGGAACTAGACGCGGCGGCGCTTGGGCTGACGGCAGCCGTTGTGCGGAATGGGCGTCACATCGCGGATGAGGGCGATCTTCAGGCCCGCGGCGGCCAGCGCGCGCAGGGCGGACTCACGGCCCGCGCCCGGACCCTTCACCAGCACCGTCACGTTCTTCAGACCGTGCTCCATCGCCTTGGCCGCGGCGTCACCGGCGGCCACCTGGGCGGCGAACGGCGTCGACTTGCGGCTGCCGCGGAAGCCACGAGCGCCCGCGGAGGACCAGGAGATCACGTTCCCGGACACGTCCGTGATCGTGATGATGGTGTTGTTGAACGTGGACTGGATGTGGACCACGCCGTTGAGGATGTTCTTCTTGCCCTTCTTGCTCTTCTTGCGCGCTGCGGCGGTCTCGCCGCCCGCCGCGGGGCCGCAGCCGCCGCCGGCGCGTTGGTCTCTTCAGCCATGGAACTCGTTGCTCCTGGAAGTAGGTGATCGACGCCAGCTCCTCACGGGGCCGGCGCAGGTGGGAGGACTAGCGCGGGCCCGCCGCCGGCTTGGCGCGCACGATGCCGCGCTTGGGACCCTTGCGGGTGCGCGCGTTGGTGTGCGTCCGCTGGCCGCGCACCGGCAGCCCCTTGCGGTGACGCAGACCCCGGTAGCAGCCCAGATCCATCAGGCGCTTGATGTTCATGGTGACCTCGCGGCGCAGGTCACCTTCGACCTTGTAGTTCGCCTCGATGAGCTCGCGGATCTTGCGCGTCTGCTCCTCGGTGAGGTCCTTGGTCCGGGTAGCGAGGTCGATCCCCGCGCCCTCGATGATGTCGTGGGCGGTCTTGTTGCCGATCCCGTAGATGTACTGCAACGAGATCACCGCGCGCTTGTTGGGCGGGAGGTCGATGCCGGCGATACGAGCCATCTTCGTCGTTCCTTCTGGGTGAGTTGGTCTGGAGCTCAGCCCTGTTGAGGGCTAGCCCTGGCGCTGCTTGTGCCGGGGGTTGGAGGCGCAGATGATGCGCACGATGCCCTTACGGCGAACAACCTTGCACTTGTCACAAATCTTCTTGACGGACGCCCGAACCTTCATGGCGGTACTTCCCTTCCTTCGCTTTTAGAAAAGAAAAGCCCTGAAGGCCTGGCCGCCATTCCGCGGAACCAGGCCTCCGCTACTTCGCTCGGTAGGTGATGCGGCCCCGGGACAAGTCGTACGGGGACAGCTCCACCTTCACCTTGTCGCCCGGGAGGATGCGGATGAAGTGCATCCGCATCTTGCCCGAGATGTGCGCGAGCACCTTGTGGCCATTGTCCAGCACCACGCGGAACATCGCGTTCGGGAGGGGCTCCATGACCGTCCCCTCAACTTCGATGGAATCATCCTTCGGCAATCAGAAGCCCTCTCGCGGACCACCTGAACTTTTGGAAGCGCGGCGGGATAACACTTTGGTCCTGAAGTGGCAAGCATCCTCGCGCTGGAAAACCACGAAACCGGTAAACCCCTGGGTACTACGTCGTATTCCGCTCTCCTGCCGGCCCCACGCCGGGTGAGGAGTTCCGGCCCTCCCTCGGTGATGAGCACCGTGTGCTCGAAGTACGCGGAAAGCTTGTTATCGCCGGGGATCGCTGTCCAGTCGATCATCGAGCACCGCCACCTCGGACGTGGCCTGGTTCACCATGGGCTCGCCCGCGAGGACCAGTCCCGGACGAAGCGCCATGCCGCCGCCAGCCCGGGTGCTCCAGTCCAAGGCCTCCGGGAGGGGTAGCCCGGGGCCCGTGCCTCGGGGGTTGCCTTCCCCACCGGCACCGTGCGGGCCTGGCCGCCGAGCAGCTAGGCCTTGCCCACGGCCTTCTTGAGCTCCTCGTAGATGCCCTCGGGAGGCCCCACCCCGTCGATGCTCTTGAGCAGGCCGCGCTGGGCGTAGAACTGCTTCAGCGGCGAGGTCTCCTTGTCGTACTTCTGCAGCCGCTTCTCGATGACCTCGGCCTTGTCGTCCTCACGCTGGATGAGGCCGGTGCCGTCCTTGTCACAGAAGCCGGCCCGCTTCGGAGGGCTCTGGTAGACGTGGTAGACGGCGCCGCAGGTGGGGCAGGAGCGACGTCCCGAGCCGCGCTCGATGAGCTTCTCGTGCGGAACCTCGAGCGACACCACGGCGTGCAGCCCCTTGCCCAACTTGTCGAGCATGCGCTCGAGGCCTCGGCCTGGGGGATGGTGCGGGAAAGCCGTCCAGGATGAAGCCCTGGGCGCAGTCGGCCTCCTTGAGCCGCTCCTCCACGATGCCGATGACGAGCTCGTCGGGCACGTAGGCGCCCGCGGCCATCAGCGGCCCGGCCAGCTTGCCCAGCTCGGTCCCCTCGCGCACCGCCTTGCGGAGGATGTCCCCCGTCGAGATCTGCGGAATCGAGTAATCCACGTACAGCTTCTTCGCCTGGGTCCCCTTCCCGGCGTTAGGCGGACCCAACAGGATGAGGTTCATGTGTTCTCTCTCAGCTCGTCAGGAAGGAGCGCGGGCGGGCCACACAACCACCCTTTTCCCGCTGCTCGTTGCACCCCAGGAACGGCGAAGCGCCCCTCCCCGGGGCGAGGGGGAGGAGCGCCCGCGAAGCGGCAGCTGGACTAGGCCGCGACGCGAACCCGGCCACGGATCCTCGGACCGCGAGGACCCGCGAAACCCTCGTAGTTGCGGCTGATGAGATGGCCTTCAATCTGCTGCACCGTGTCGAGCGCCACGCCCACGACGATGAGCAGCGCCGTGCCACCGAAGGTGAAACGCACGTTGAGCAGGTTGGTGATGATGGACGGAATCACGCAGATGGCGGCCGGTAGAGCGCTCCACCGAAGGTGATCCGGTTGAGGACGCCCTCGATGAAGTCCGCGGTCTGGCGGCCCGGACGGATTCCCGGGATGTAGCCGCCCTGCTTCTTGATGTTGTCCGCCACGTCGTCCGGCCGGAAGGTCAGCGCCGTGTAGAAGAACGAGAAGAAGACGATGAAGAGCACGAACAGGCCGTTGTACACCCAGGGGCTGCTCTCGATGCTGCGCTGGAGCCCCTGCAGGAACGGGAACCACGTGCCCAGCGTCGCCGGGAAGGACAGGATCGCGCCCGCGAAGATGGGCGGGATGACGCCCGCGGTGTTGACCTTCATGGGGAAGTAGGTGGCCTGACCGGCGAACATGCGCCGCCCGGCCATCCGCTTCGCGTACTGCACGGGGATGCGCCGCATCCCGCGCTCCACGTAGACCACCACGCCCACCACCCCCACCATGAAGACCAGCAGGGCGAGCACGGCGGCCATGCTGACCACTTCCTGCTGCACCAGGTCCAAGAGCGTCTTGCCGCTGGGCAACAGGCCCGCGACGATGCCCGCGAAGATGATGAGCGAGATGCCGTTGCCGATCCCGCGCTCGGTGATGCGCTCGCCCAGCCACATGATGAAGGCGGTGCCCGCCGTCAGGCTGATGACGGTCATGAAGGTGAACCAGAGGTTGTCGTTGGGGACCACCACCTGGTTGAACCCGCTCTGCCCCGCGTCGGAGCGGCCCAGCGACGCCAACCAGCGCGAGATGCCGATGCCCTGGATGGTGGACAGCACGATGGTGCCGTAGCGGGTGTACTGGTTGATCTTCTGCCGGCCGCCCGCGCCTTCCTTCTGCAGCCGCTCCAGGCTCGGCACCACCACGGCGAGCAGCTGGATGATGATGGAGGCGGACACGTACGGCATGATGCCCAATCCGAAGATGGACATCTGGTTCAGGGCGCCGCCGGAGAACAGGTTGAAGAGCGAGAACAGGCCACCCGACTGGCGCTGGGCGTCCATGAACGCGTTCATCGCCGCCCGATCCACCCCGGGCGTGTTGATGAAGATGCCGATGCGGTACACCGCGAGCAGCACCAGCGTATAGATGAGCCGACTACGCAACTCCGCGATGCGGAAGACGTTGGCGAAGGCGTTCAGAGCCACGTGGGATCCATCCCCTAAAAGGTTTCTGCGAGAACAGCAGCGCCCCAATCCGAATTCGGAAAGGGGCGCGGAATCCTACACGGATGGGAAGGCGAGCACCACTGAGAGTGTTACTCGCCCCGCCCTCACTTCCGGGCCTGCTTGACACCCTTGCCGGAGTGGGCCTTGGCGGCGGACTCGGGCTTGTGCGCTACCAGCGGAAGCTCCTCCGCCGTACCGCCCGCCTTCTCGATGGCCTCGCGGGCCGCCGCCGAGAGCTTGTGCACCCGGAGGGTCAGCTTCTTGGTGAGCGAGCCGTTGCCGAGCACCTTCACGCCGTCGTAGCGGCCCTTGACCAGACCCTGCTTCTCCAGCGCGGCCACGTCCACCGTGGCGCCCGCGTCGAAGCCCTCGAGGTCCGACAGGTTCACCACCGCGTAGATGGTCCGGTTGGGCGAGTTGAAACCGAACTTCGGCAGCCGGCGCTGCAGCGGGCTCTGACCGCCTTCGAAACCCTCGAACCGCATGTTGCCGGTACGGGCCTTCTGACCCTTGCCACCGCGACCGGCCGTCTTGCCCAGGCCGCTACCCTGGCCACGGCCCACGCGCTTCTTGCGGTGCCAGGAGCCCTCGGGCCGCTTCAGATTGTTGAGCGTCGTCGACATTGTAGTCCTCTTCCCTAGGCCTTCGAGGCTCGGCGGGCGCGCGCGGCGTCCCGGGCGCGGATCTTCCGAGGCTTGCGGCGGGTGGCCTTGGGGGCATCACCCTGCACCGTCTCGGCCGTCACCAGGTGACGGACCTTGTTCACCATGCCGCGGATGGCCGGCGTGTCCTGCAGGAGCCGCTCGGAGCCGAACTTCTTCAGCCCGAGGCTCGCGATGGTCGCGAGCTGATCCACGGACGAACCCGCGGCGCTCTTCGTCAACTTGACCTTGATCGCCATGATTAGCCCCTCGCCTCTTCGGACTTCGTGGGACCCACGTCCTTGCCACGCAGGCGCGACACCTGCTCCGGGGAGCGCAGCGTCTTCAGGCCGGCCACGGTCGCCTTCAGCACGTTGTGCGGATTGCGCGAGCCCTGGCTCTTGGTGAGGATGTTGCGGATGCCCGCCGCCTCGAGGACCGCGCGCACCGCACCACCGGCGATGACGCCCGTACCCTCACCGGCCGGCTTCAGGAGCACCCAGCCCGCGCCGAAGTGCCCGAGCACCTCGTGAGGGATGGTGTGACCCTGCAGCGGAACGCGGAACAGGTTCTTCTTCGCGTTCTCGCCACCCTTGCGGATGGCCTCGGGAACCTCGTTGGCCTTGCCCAGGCCGACGCCCACATGACCGGCGCCGTCGCCCACCACCACCAGGGCGGCGAACGAGAACCGCCGGCCACCCTTCACCACCTTGGCGACGCGGTTGATGTTCACCACGCGGTCGGTGAGGTCGAGATCGTTCGGATTGATCGGAGTTGCCACTTGGGAACTTCCTTCTTCGAAAGGTGTCTAGAACTTGAGCCCGGCCTCGCGCGCGGCATCAGCCACGGCGGCGATCCGACCATGGTACGGGAAGCCGTTGCGGTCGAACACCACCGCCTCGACATTGGCCGCCTTGCACTTCTCGGCGATCAGCGTGCCCACGCGCTTGGCGTCGGCCTTCTTGTCGCCCTCATCCTTGCCCTTGAGATCCTTGGACAGAGACGAGGCGTACGCCAGCGTGCGGCCCGTGGTGTCGTCCACCACCTGGGCGTAGATGTGCTTGAGGCTCTTGTAGACCGTGAGCCGCGGGCGCTCCGTGGTACCGGAGAGCTTCTTGCGGATGCGGTTCTTCCTCTTGATGCGCGGATCGAGCTTGTTCGACATGGATGATTCCTTCTCCGTCCGGCGGCGATGGGGATTTCCACCGCCGGATGATTGCGAGGCACCACCTGGCGCCTCGCGGGTGGGTGTTCACTCCGACTAGGCGGTACCGGTCTTGCCTTCCTTGCGGCGGATCTTCTCGGTCGCGTACTTGATGCCCTTGCCCTTGTACGGCTCGGGCGGGCGCAGCGACCGGATGTTCACCGCGGCGGCGCCGAGGACTTCCTTGTCCGCCGAGCGCAGCGTCAGGCCCAGCGTGGGCAGACCATCCTCGGTGCGCGCGGTCTTGTCGACCTCGGCCGTCACGCCCTCGGGAAGGTTGAACACCACCGGGTGCGAGTAGCCCAGCTGGAAGTTGATCGCCTTGCCCTTGACCTCGGCGCGGAAACCAACGCCGCGGATGTCCAGGCGGCGCTCGAAGCCCGTGGAGACGCCCTTGGCCGCGTTGGCCAGGAGCGTGCGCGTCAGGCCGTGCAGGCTGCGCGCCTCGCGCGAGTCGTTCTCGCGCTCCACCACCACCTCGTTGTTGGCGATCGTCACCTTCACGCCCGTGGCGGGAAGCTGCACGACCATCTTGCCCTTGGGGCCTTCGAAATTGACCTGGCGGCCCACGACCGTGGCCTTCGTCTTGTCCGCCAGCTTGACCGGAAGCTTTCCAATCCGACTCATGATTTCCTCGTGCGGTGGCGGGTCGTGGCACAAGCCACGGCCTCCTCACCGCTGCTGGCTAGTAGACGGTGCAGAGCAGCTCGCCGCCGACCTTCTGCTTGCGAGCCTCGGAGTCCACCAGCACGCCCCTGGAGGTGGACAGGATGGAGATGCCCAATCCCCCGAGAACCTGGGGAATCTCACGCACGTTCACGTAACGGCGCAGACCGGGCTTGGAGATGCGGCGGATGCCGGTAATGGCGGGGGCGCGGTCCGGGCCGTACTTCAGCTGCACGGAGATCTCGTTCTGCGGCTTGCGCTCGTGAACGGTGTAGTCTCCGATGAAGCCCTCGGCCTTGAGGACCTTGATGATCTCGACCTTGAGGTTCGAGTGGGGCATGACGACCTTGTCGTGCCGCGCACGGGAACCGTTGCGCAGGCGGGTCAGCATGTCGCCGATGGGATCGTTGACGACCGACATGAATGGCTACCTTCCATGCGGAGCGGCTCGGCCGACTCCGCGTTCGCAACCGCCGCGCCTGCTGGGCCCATCCCAGGGGTTCGCCACGGTTGCCCTGCTCTACTGCGGGCGGCCCACCCTCTTCAGGGCGGGCCAGGGAGCCCCGGCGCCTCATCGGCGCCCGGACACCCGCGTCCGACTACCAGGACGACTTGGTGACGCCGGTGACCTCGCCGCGCAGCGCGCGGTGACGGAAGCAGATGCGGCACATGTTGAACTTGCGCAGGAACGCGCGGGGGCGGCCGCACAGCGGGCAGCGGTTGTACGCGCGGACAGAGAACTTCGGCTTGCGCTTCGCCTGGGCGATCTTCGAGAGCTTGGCCATGGTGCGTATCCTCGTTACGTGCGGAACGGCATGCCGAAGTGACGCATCAGCGCCAGCCCCTGCTCATCGTTCGCCGCGGTGGTGACGAAGCTGATGTTCAGCCCCTTCACCTTCTCGATCTGGTCGTAGTTGATTTCCGGGAAGATGATCTGCTCGCGGACGCCGAGCGTGTAGTTGCCCTTCCCGTCGAACGCCTTGGGCGACACGCCCTTGAAGTCACGCACGCGCGGCAGCGCCACGGTGATGAGGCGGTCGAGGAACTCGTACATGCGGTCGCCGCGCAGCGTGACGGCGGCACCGATGGCCTGGCCCTGACGCAGCTTGAAGTTCGCGATCGACTTGCGCGCGCGGGTCACCACGGGCTTCTGGCCGGTGATGGCGCCGAGCTGATCCACCGCCGACTCGAGGATCTTGGCGTTGGCGAGCGCCTCGCCGAGGCCCATGTTGACGACGATCTTCTCGAGGCGGGGAACCTCCATCGGGTTCTTGAGCGCCAGCTCCTTCATCAGCGCGGGCACGCCTTCCTTGCGGAAGCGCAGCTTGAGCCGCGCCGGCTTGGCCTCGAGACCCTCCTCGATGTTCGCCGCGAAACCGGCCTTCTTGACTTCGTCCTTCTTGCGGCCCTTCTTTTCTTTCTTCGCCGCGTCCTTCTTCTCTTCAGCCATTGTCTTGTCCCCTGCTTCGGAGCGCGGCCGTGGACCCAGCGCGCCGATCAGTACCGCCATGAAAAACTACGAACACCGGAGCCCTACGGGTCCTTCGGAGCCCCGGTTACGCCCGCTCGTCTGCCCTCCCCTTACCCGGGCAGGGCAAAGGGCGCGCATACATGCCTGAACCCACGACCCTAGTCAATCAGGCCGTTGCAATCCTTGCGCTTGCAGAACCGCTTCTTCTTGTCCCCATCCAGGCGGATGCCAACGCGGGTCGGCTTGCCGCACTTGGCGCAGACCAGCTGCACGTCCGAGATGTGGATCGTGCCCGGCTTCTCGACGATGCCGCCCTCGGGCTGCTGCTGGGTCTTCTTCAGGTGCCGCTTGACCAGGCGCAGACCCTCCACGGTCACGCGCTGGGCCTCCCGGTCGATCTTCAGGATCTTCCCGCGCTTGGTCGCCTCGGTCTTCTCCGAGCGCTCGGCGCCGGCGATGACCTGCACGGTGTCTCCAACCTTGAGCTTCTCCATGGTTCCTCTCCCTCCTCGCGGACCGCCTGACGCCCTACTAGAGGACCTCGGGAGCGAGCGAGATGATCTTCATGAACTTACGGGCGCGGAGCTCGCGGGCCACCGGCCCGAAGATGCGCGTCCCGATGGGCTCCATGTCCTTGTTGATGAGGACGGCGGAGTTGCCATCGAACTTGATGTAGCTGCCATCCGGACGGCCCACCTCGCGCGCGGTGCGCACGATGACCGCCTTGGCCACGTCACCCTTCTTCACCTTCGAGTTCGGCAGCGCCTCGCGGATCGACACGACGATCACATCGCCGATGGACGCGTACTTGCGCTTGGAACCACCCAGCACCTTGATGCAGAACACCTTCTTGGCGCCCGAGTTGTCGGCCACGTCGAGCACGCTCGTCATCTGAATCATCTGGAATTTCCTCTCTCAGCTTGCTGCAGGCCCCATCCAATCCGGAGGGCTCCGCGCGGCTCGAGCCACGGTCCCGCGCGCGGGCGCGGGCTCGGACGGCTCAGACGTTCTTGGTCTTCTCCAACACCTCGACCACGCGCCAACGCTTGTCCTTCGAGCCAGGGCGGGTCTCGGCGATGCGCACGCGATCACCCTCGTTGATGGTGATCTTCGCCGGGTAGTCGTGGTCCTCGACATGCGCCTTGTACTTCTCGCGCATGCTCATGATCTTCCCGTACTTGGGGTGAGCGGCGCGGCGCGAGACGGTGACCACCACCGTCTTCTGCATCTTGTTGGAGGTCACGATGCCCACGCGCGTCTTGGGACGGCCGCGGGAGGGGGTCGTGGCGGGAGTGGTTTGAGTCGCTTCAGCCATGAGAAAGCTCCTAAGCCTTCTTCTCCGTCCGGGTCTTCTCCCCAGGACAGTCAGGATGCGCGCCAGATCGCGCTTGTGCTGGGTGCGCTCGGACGGGTTGTCCAGCGAGCCAGTGGCCCGCTTGAGCTGATCCTGGAACAGCGTGTCGCGCAGTTCGGCCGCGCGCTGCTTCAGGTCGTCCGCCGAGAGCTCCTTGAGTTCTTTCGCAGTCGCCATCTTCAATCTCCTCAGAGCCAGTGGGCGGCCCTCTTACCACCAAGGGGCCGCCCGCGGCGGAACTAGAGCGCCAGCTCGCTACGGGTGACGATCTTCGTCAGCACCGGCAGCTTGGCCTGGGCCAACTTCAGGGCGCTGGTGGCCACCTCGGGCGTCATACCCTCCATCTCATAGAGGATGCGGCCGGCTTGACCACCGCCACGTAGTACTCCACACCACCCTTACCGGTACCCATACGGGTCTCGGCGGGCTTCTTGGTGATCGGCTTGTCCGGGAACACGCGGATCCAGATCTTGCCGCCACGCTTGATGTGGCGCGTCATCGCGATACGGGCCGCCTCGATCTGCCGGGAGGTGAGCCACCCCGGCTGAAGCGACATGAGGCCGTACTCACCGTAGGTGAGATCGCTGCCGCGATACGCCAAACCCGGCATGCGGCCCTTGTGCATCTTGCGGAACTTCGTACGAGCAGGCTGAAGCATCGTCGGTGTCCTTCAATCCCGAGTGGGCCGCTCCTCACGGAGCGGCTCACGGGAGGGGTTAGCGGTTGGCGGCCGGGGCGGCGCTCGGTCCACCCTTGGTGGGAAGGACCTCGCCGCGGCAGATCCACACCTTGCAGCCGATCTTGCCGTAGGTGGTCTTCGCCTCGGCGAAACCGTAGTCGATGTCCGCGCGCAGGGTGTGCAGGGGCACCCGGCCCTCGCGGTACCACTCGTAGCGCGCCATCTCCGCGCCACCGAGGCGGCCAGAGCAGGCCACGCGGATGCCCTTGGCGCCGAACTTCATCGCCGTCTGCAGCGCCTTCTTCATGGCGCGGCGGAAGGCGATACGGCGCTCGAGCTGGGTGGCGATGTTCTCGGCCACCAGCTGCGCGTCGGTCTCGGCCTTGCGGACCTCGACGATGTTGAGGAAGACCTCGTTCTTCGTGAACTGCTGGAGGTCCTTCTTCACCGTCTCGATGCCCGCGCCGCGCTTGCCGATGACGATGCCCGGGCGCGCGGTGTGCACGTTGACCTTCACCTTGTTCGCCGCGCGCTCGATCTCCACCTTGGAGACACCCGCATGGTTGAGCGACTTCTTCACGAACTCGCGGATGCGGATGTCTTCATGCAGCCACTGCGCGTAGTTCTTGTGCTCGAACCACTTGGAGTCCCAGGTCTTGATGACCCCGAGGCGGAACCCAATGGGATGG
This sequence comes from Cystobacter fuscus, assembly GCA_049060065.1. Lineage (GTDB taxonomy): Bacteria > Myxococcota > Myxococcia > Myxococcales > Myxococcaceae > Cystobacter > Cystobacter fuscus_B. The sequence goes on along the minus strand of JBMEQP010000002.1, from coordinate 3,077,198 downwards.
ACTTTCTGGCCCAACGTGCGTCTCCTTCAATCGGTTGCGTGGTTCGCCCGGCGGGCGGCCAACTACTTGGCCGCCTCCGCCAGCACCACGTGAATGTGGCTGGTCTTCTTGTTGATGCGCGAGGCGCGACCCATGGCGCGCGGCATGTAGCGGCGCTGGGTCGGACCCTGGTCCACCGAAATCGTCTTCACGACGAGCTTGTCCACGTCGACCTGGCCCTTGGACAGGTCGGTCGCGTTGGCCACGGCGCTCTTGATGAGCTTGGCCACGGGAACCGCAGCGGCGCGGCTGGTGAAGCGCAGGATGTTGAGCGCCTGCCCCACCGACTTACCGCGAATGAGAGCCGCCACGGTGGAAACCTTCCGGGGCGACATGCTCAGGAACCTCAGATGTGCCTTCGACTCCATGTCATCATCTCCTCTGGCGGACGCCGCCTGTCAGCGGGGCCGACTACTTGCCCTTGGCGACCTTCTTCTCCGCCGAGTGACCGCCGAACGTACGCGTCGGGGCGAACTCGCCGAGCTTGTGGCCCACCATGTTCTCGGTCACGAAGACGGGGATGAACTTGCGGCCGTTGTGCACCGCGAAGGTATGACCCACGAACTCCGGAAGGATGGTCGAACGGCGGGACCACGTCTTCACGACACTCTTCTTGTTCGTCTTGATCATGTCCTCGACCTTCTTGACGAGGTAACCATCGACGAACGGACCCTTCTTAATCGAACGCGCCATTGTGTAAACCCTCGACTACTGGCTGCGCGCGCCCGGACGGCGGACGCTCACGATGAACTTGTCAGTACGCTTGTTCTTGCGCGTGCTCAGGCCCTTGGTCTTCTGGCCCCACGGCGACACCGGATGCGGGTTACCCTGGCCCGACTTACCCTCACCACCACCGTGCGGGTGGTCAACGGGGTTCATCGCCAGACCGCGGACGGTGGGACGGATGCCCAGCCAGCGGCTACGGCCCGCCTTGCCGATGCGGATGATCTCGTGCTCCAGGTTGCCCACCCGCCCACGGTGGCGCGGCACTCGATCTGCACCATGCGCACGGCGCCGGAGGGCAGACGCACCTGGGCGTAGCGGCCTTCCTTCGCCATCAGCTGGCCCGAGGAGCCGGCCGAGCGGATGATCTGCGCGCCGCGGCCCGGCTTGAGCTCCACGTTGTGGATGATCGTACCGACCGGGATGTTGATGAGCGGCAGGCTGTTGCCCGGACGGATGTCCGCGTTCTCGCCCGCCATCACCGTGTCCTCGACCTTCAGGTCGACGGGGGCGATGATGTAGCGCTTCTCGCCGTCCGCGTAGTGCAGGAGGGCGATGTTGGCCGAGCGGTTCGGGTCGTACTCCACCGCGGCGACCTTGGCCGGCACGCCGTCCTTGTCACGACGCTTGAAGTCGATGACGCGGTAGCGGCGCTTGTGTCCACCACCCTGGTGACGGCGGGTGATGTGGCCGTGAACGTTGCGGCCGCCAGACTTCTTCAGAGACTCGGTGAGCTTCTTCTCCGGCGTGTCCTTGGTGATGTCCGCGAAGTCGGACACCGTCATCAGACGACGGGCGGCGGAGGTCGGCTTGTACTTCTTGATTCCCATGGTTGGTCCTCAACGTCGGTCAGCGCCGTGCGCTAGACCGCGCCTCCCTCGAAGAGTTCGATCTTGTCCCCCTCCTTGAGGGTGACGACCGCCTTCTTGAAGTTCGGCCGCTTGCCAATCGAGCGCCCCACGCGCTTGGTCTTGCCGCGGACGATGTTGGTCCGGACGCCCTCGACGCTCACCTTGAAGAGCTTCTCGACGGCGTTGGCCACATCGTACTTGGTGGCCTTCTTGTCGACGATGAACGAGTACTGCCGGAACTTCACGGCCTGGTCCAGCTTCTCCGTGATGAGCGGACCCTTGATGACGTCGGTAGCGTTCACGAGAGCGCCCCTCGATGGCCTTGATGGCCGCGGAAGTCACCACCAGGTGCTTGTGGCGCAGGACGGACTCGAGGTTCAGCCCCTCGGGCGGGAGCACGTCGAACTTCGCCGGTTGCGCACGCTGCGGTGCAGGTTGATGTTGTCCTTGGCGTCGATGACCAGCGCGCCGGCCAGCTTCAGCCGCTTGGTCAGCACATCGAACGCCTGCTTGCTCTTCGCCGCGTCCAGCTTGAAGCCGTCCAGGATGATGAGCGTCTTCTCCTGGGCGCGCAGCGACAGGGCCGCCCGGAGCGCACCGCGCCGCACCTTCTTGGGCGGACGGTAGAAGTAATCCCGAGGCTTGGGACCCATCGCCTTGCCGCCGCCCACCCAGTGGGAAGCGCGGATGGAGCCCTGGCGGGCGCGGCCGGTACCCTTCTGCTTCCAGGGCTTCTTGCCGCCACCGCTCACCAGCGAGGTGTTCTTCACCGCCACCGTACCGCGGCGACGATTCACCTGCTGCATCTTCGCCACCTCATAGAAGAGGTGCGCGTTCGGCTCGGCGCCGAAAATCTCGTCGGAGAGCTCGAGCTCCGACACCTTCTTCAAGTCCAGATCGACTACGTCGAACTTCGCCATGGCTATTTCCTCTGGGGAATGGAGTGGAACCGGTCGGGCCCTACCCCGTCCCTCAGGATTTGATCTCCACGTCAACGCCGGCCGACAGATCCAGCTTCATCAGCGCGTCCAGCGTCTGCTGGGTGGGCTCGAGGATATCGAGCAGGCGCTTGTGCGTGCGGATCTCGAACTGCTCGCGGCTCTTCTTGTCCACGTGCGGCGACCGCAGCACCGTGAACTTGTTGATGCGCGTGGGCAGGGGGATCGGACCGGCAACCTTGGCGCCCGTGCGCCGCGCCGTCTCGACGATCTCCCCAGCGCTCTGATCCAGGAGCTTGGAGTCGCAGGCCTTCAGCCGGATGCGGATCTTCTGTGTCGCCATTCGCAAAAACCTCTTTGTACGGCCTCTGATGGAGGCGCTACGCCCAACGTCCCCTGGATGTCACAGAGCCGTCTCTTCGAAGGGGCGCGGCATGTACCACCGCGCCCCGCGTGTATGCAACCTAATTCACACTGCCCCGGCTTTTCGCTGTTTCTTCGAGCCAGGGCAAGCGGAAACTTCTCTTACTACGCGATGATCTCGGCCACAACGCCCGCGCCCACCGTGCGTCCACCTTCACGCACTGCGAAGCGCAGCTCCTTCTCCATGGCCACCGGGGTGATGAGCTCCACCTCGATCGCCACGTTGTCGCCCGGCATCACCATCTCCACGTTCTCCGGCAGCTTCACCGTGCCCGTCACGTCCGTGGTGCGGAAGTAGAACTGGGGACGGTAGCCCTTGAAGAACGGGGTGTGGCGCCCACCCTCTTCCTTGCTCAGCACGTAGATCTGCGCCTTGAACTTGGTGTGCGGGGTGATGCTGCCCGGCTTGGCCAGCACCTGCCCACGCTCCATGTCCTCGCGCTTGAGACCACGCACCAGCGCGCCGATGTTGTCGCCCGCCCGGCCCTCGTCCAGCAGCTTGCGGAACATCTCCACGCCCGTCACCACCGTCTTCTGCGTGGCGCGCAGACCCACCACTTCCACTTCCTCGCCCACCTTGATGATGCCGCGCTCGACGCGGCCGGTGGCCACCGTTCCACGGCCGGCGATGGAGAACACGTCTTCCACCGGCATCAGGAAGGGCTTGTCCGTGGCGCGCTGGGGGGTGGGAATGTAGCTGTCCACCGCCTCCATCAGCTTGAGGATGGCCGGCTCGCCGATCTCCGAGGTGTCCCCCTCGAGCGCCTTGACGGCGCTGCCGGGCACGATCGGGATGGTGTCGCCCGGGAACTCGTACTTCTTGAGCAGGTCGCGCACTTCCATCTCCACGAGCTCGCGCAGCTCGGGGTCGTCCAGCAGGTCCACCTTGTTCAGGAAGACCACGATGTAGGGCACGCCCACCTGGCGGGCGAGCAGGATGTGCTCGCGCGTCTGGGGCATCGGGCCGTCCGCCGCCGACACCACCAGGATGGCGCCGTCCATCTGCGCCGCGCCCGTGATCATGTTCTTGACGTAGTCGGCGTGGCCCGGGCAGTCCACGTGCGCGTAGTGCCGGTTCTTCGTCTTGTACTCCACGTGCGCCGTGGAGATGGTGATGCCGCGCTCGCGCTCCTCGGGGGCCTTGTCGATCTGGTCGTACGCGAGGAACGTCGCGCCGCCCGTCTTCGCCAGCACCTTGGTGATGGCCGCCGTGAGGGACGTCTTGCCGTGGTCAACGTGGCCGATGGTGCCGATGTTGACGTGCGGCAAACTTCTATCGAACTTCTCCTTACTCATCGCTGCTCCTCGGAGACTGGCTTACCGACCGAATGGAGAAAAAAGGTGCTGCGTCGTGCTTCAAACCCGCGAAAACGTCAATTGAAATCGCCTGCTCCCTTCGCGGGGAGCAAGCCTCTCAGCGATTCAACGCGTCCTTCGGTGCCGGCGCGTAGTTGCTGAACCGCATGGTGTAGGTCGCTCTTCCCTGACTGCGACTGCGCAGGTCCGTCGAGTAGCCGAACATCTTGGCGAGCGGCACCTGGGCGAGAATCGCCTGCACGCCTCCCGGCCGAGGCTCCATGCCCTGGATGCGTCCCCGCCGCGCCGTCAGATCGCCGATGACGTCGCCCGTGAAGTCGTTGGGCGTGACGACCTCGCAGTCCATGATGGGCTCGAGCAGCACGGGATCCGCGCCGCGCACGGCCTCCCGGAAGGCCATGGAGCCGGCGATCTTGAACGCCATCTCGCTCGACTCCGTGTCGTGCATGGAGCCGTCATAGGCCTCCACCTTCACGTCCAGCAGCGGGTAGCCCGCGATGGGTCCGCTCTGCAGCGACTCCTGCACGCCCTGCTTGACCGCCTCCACGAACTCCTTCGTCACCTTCTCCGCGGGGATGGTGTTCTCGAAGATGAAGCCCTGCCCCGCCTTGTTCGGGCTCACGCGCAGCCACACGTGGCCGAACTGGTTCTTGCCGCCCAGCGGGCGCATGAACTTGCCCTCGGTCTCCACCACCCGGGAGATCGTCTCGCGGTAGGCCACCTGGGGCTTGCCCACGTTGGCGTCCACCTTGTGCTCGCGCAGGAGCCGGTCGACGATGATCTCCAGGTGCAGCTCGCCCATGCCCGCGATGAGCGTCTGCCCTGTCTCCTCGTTCGTCCTCACCCGGAACGAGGGATCCTCCGCCGCCAGGCGCGCCGTGCTCGTGTGGATCTTCTCCTGGTCCGCCGTGGACTTGGGCTCGATGGCCACGTCGATGACGGGCTCGGGGAACTCCATCTGCTCGAGGATGATGGGGTGCTTGTCGTCACACAGGGTGTCGCCCGTGGTGGCCAGCTTCATGCCCACCACCGCGCAGATGTCCCCCGCGTAGCACTCGGCCACCTCGTCCTTCTTGTCCGCGCGCATCTGCACCAGCCGCCCGATGCGCTCGCGCTTGCCCTTCACCGAGTTCCACACCGCCGAGCCCGACTCCAGGCTCCCCGAGTAGATGCGCAAGAAGGTCAGCGACTGCGACGGGAAAGACGGGTCCGGCATGATCTTGAACGCCAGCGCGCTCAAGGGCGCCTTGTCGCTCGTCTCCCGCGTCTCCTCCTTGCCCTTGGGGTTCTTGCCCTGCACGGGCGGGATGTCGAGCGGGCCCGGCAGATAGTCCACCACCGCGTCCAGCAGCGGCTGCACGCCCTTGTGCTTGAAGGCCGAGCCGCAGAACACCGGGAAGATCCTCAGCGCCGGCAACCCTTGCGGATGGCCGAGCGGATCTCCGCCTCCGTGAGATCCGTGCCCTCGAGGAACTTCTCGGTGAGCGCGTCGTCCTGCTCGGCCGCCGTCTCCACCAACTCCGCGCGCGCCGCGTCCGCCTCGGCCCGGAATTCCTCGGGGATCTCCACCTCGTCGTAGCGGCTGCCCATCTCCGAGTCGGAGAAGACGAGCGCCTTCATGCGCACGAGGTCGATGACGCCGCGGTGCTTGTCCTCGGCGCCCAGCGGCAGTTGCAGGCGTACCGGACGCGCGCCCAGCTTCTCGCGGATGGTGCCCACGGACATCTCGTAGTCCGCCCCCACCCGATCCATCTTGTTCACGAAGCAGATGCGCGGAACCTTGTACTTGTCCGCCTGGCGCCACACCGTCACCGTTTGCGGCTCGACGCCATTGACCGCGTCGAACACCGCGATGGCCCCGTCCAGCACGCGCAAGGAGCGCTCCACCTCGATGGTGAAGTCCACGTGGCCCGGCGTGTCGATGATGTTGATGCGGTACTTCTGCTCGTTGCGGTTCCAGAACGCGGTGATGGCCGCCGAGGTGATGGTGATGCCACGCTCGCGCTCCTGCACCATCCAGTCCGTCGTGGTGGTGCCTTCGTGCACCTCGCCCATCTTGTGGATGGCGCCCGCGTAGAACAGGATCCGTTCCGTGGTCGTGGTCTTGCCGGCGTCGATGTGCGCCATGATGCCGAGGTTGCGATAGCGCTCGAGGGGATACTCGCGGGGCATGGCTCCAAACCTCTCCAGAAGCGGATGTCTACAAAACCGCAAACACCCGGACGCGCGTTAAGCGCATCCGGGTGTCGGGCACAACAGGAAATTGCGAGGACTACCAGCGGTAGTGGGCGAAGGCCTTGTTGGCCTCGGCCATCTTGTGCGTGTCCTCGCGCTTCTTCACCGCGTTGCCACGGTTGTTGGCGGCGTCCATGATCTCGCCGGCCAGCTTCTCCATGGCCGTCTTCTCACCGCGCGCCTTGGCGTAGGTGATGATCCAGCGCATGCCCAGCGCCACGCGGCGATCCTGACGGACCTCCACGGGCACCTGGTAGGTGGCGCCACCGACGCGGCGGCTCTTCACCTCGAGCACCGGCTTGACGTTGTCCAGGGCCTTCTTGAACGTCTTGAGGGATCTTCCTTCGCACGCTCCTCGATGAGCGTGAAGGCGCCGTAGCACACCCGCTCGGCGATGGACTTCTTCCCCTTGCGCATCAGGTCGTTCACGAACTTCGTGACGAGGCGGTCCTGGAACTTCGGATCGGGAAGGATCTTGCGCTTGGCTACTACGCGACGACGAGGCATCTTTTTCTATCCCTTACGCCCCCGCTCCCATGCACCCGGGAGTCTTCGATGGGGGGCTTCGAACTGCGTTGGCGAATCCGGGAGGCTCCCCAGGGTGCGGGGCAAGCGTCCCAAGTCATGAAACGAAGGTGATCAGCTCCGAGCTCAGCTCGGACGCTTGGCGCCGTACTTGGAACGGCCCTGCTTGCGGCCGGCCACGCCGACCGAGTCCAGCGTGCCGCGGATGATGTGGTAGCGAACGCCCGGGAGGTCCTTCACACGGCCACCGCGGATCATCACCACCGAGTGCTCCTGGAGGTTGTGACCCACGCCGGGGATGTAGGACGTCACTTCGATTCCGTTCGTCAGACGAACGCGCGCCACCTTGCGAAGGGCCGAGTTCGGCTTCTTCGGCGTCGTGGTGTACACGCGGGTGCAAACGCCACGCTTCTGAGGGCACTCCTTCAGAGCGGGGCTCTTGCCCTTGATGTTCAACTTCTCGCGGCCCTGACGGACCAGCTGGCTGATGGTCGGCACTGAACTCCTCTTCCTTCCCGATTGTCCCGGGTGGGTGTACCCGGGGGCGCATACACACCTACCACTGCGCTTTGAAAAAGGGCCGCGAGTATAGGAGGGGACCCCCGTGTCAAGCACTGGCGGTCGTTCCCCACACTCTACGGATGGCCGCGCTCCTCTACTCCCCCGGTCGCTAGAAGTCGAGGACCATCACGATCGCGTCCTCGGCGGCCTGGCCCTCGTCCACGTAGTAGTTGGGCCGCACGCCCACCGGACGGAACCCGAACGATTTGTAGAGGTTGATGGCGGCCTCGTTGCTCTTGCGCACCTCGAGTGTCGCCGGGCTGCACTTGCGTGCCCGGCCCTCGGCCAGGGTGGCTTCCATCAGGGCCCGCCCCACCCCGCGCCGCCGGTGCTCCGGGGCCGTGGCCACGTTGAGCACGTGCACCTCGTCGTGGACGATCCAGAAGATGGAGATGCCCAGCAGCCGACGGCCCCCCTCCTCGGTCGTCTCCTCGAGCAGGAAGATGACGGACCAGTCGTGCCCCAGCTCGCGCCGCAACAGCTCCAGCGACCAGGGGTTGGTGAACGACGCCTTCTCCAGCTCCATCACCGCGGGCAGATCCTCGTGCGTCATCCGCCGCAGCAGGAAATCGGACGGCCGGGCGCCCGGCGGCTTGCTCCCCGGGGCTCTTCCCGCATCCGCCTCATGGCCGCGCCTCCTGGGCGAAGGGCGCCACCCGGCGCACCCGCGCGTCCGCCCGGACCCGCTTGAACTCCTCCTTCGCGAGCTCTCCGTAGCGCTCCCGCATCAACCGCTCCTTCAAGGCGTCGTGCACGCCCTCGTAGGACCCCCCCAGGGTCGACTTGTGTTCCTCCCAGTAGCGCCGCACCTCCGCCTCGCTCACCTGGGCACGCAGACGGATGCGGCTGTCCAGGATGCGCTCGGCCCGCACGCTCCGCTCCAGCACCACCATCAGCTGATCCACGTCCGCGTCGTGCCGCGCCAGGAAGGACAACAGCGCCGGCTCGTCCTCGAAGCGCTCCCGGAAGCGCCGCAGTCGCTCCTCCACCGCCGAGCGATCCACGGCGAAGGCCTGCAGCCGATCCGCCCCCGCCACCAGCAGCCGCTGGTTGATGCCCAGCTCGAGCGCGCCCAGGAGCGTGCGCTCGTCCAGCCGCTCATCCGCCGCCCTGACCCCCCCCGCTCCACGAGCGCCACCCGGGCCTCGAATTCCAACTCGCTCAGGGTCAGCACCTGCCCCCCCACGACCGCCACCACCCGGTCCAGCACCCGAGCGCCCTCCACGGAAGTCGGCGACGCGGCCCGCGCCACGGCCCCACCGGAAATCACCGGCACCAGCGCGAGACAGCCCACCACCAGTCCCCTCTTCACGGTTCGTCCGCGCGGCGCTCCCATGATCTTCCTCGGTCCCCTCACTTTATACATCCGGACCCAGGGCAACACGCCATGCTGGCGCTCTCCGTACAACTGGTTACGTTCTTGCAATCGTGGAGGATGCCAAGCACATGGCGGACGACTATTACCAGATTCTCGGCGTGTCCCGGACGGCACCGGCCGAAGACATCAAGAAGGCCTTCCGCAAGCTCGCGCGCAAGTACCACCCGGATGTCAACCCGGGGGACAAGAGCGCCGAGGAGAAGTTCAAGCAGCTCAACGCCGCCTTCGAGGTGCTGTCGGACGAGAAGAAGCGCAAGCTCTATGACGAGTTCGGCGAGGAGGCCGCCAAGCTCGGCTTCGACGAGAAGAAGGCCCAGCAGTATCGCGCCTACAAGGCCGCGCGCGCCTCGGGTGGCGGGATGCCCTTCGGCGGTGGCGGAGGGGGCGGTGGCGGCGGCGTGGACTTCGACCTGGGGGACATCCTGGGCGACATCTTCGGGCGCGCGGGCGGCGGCGCCGGCGGGGTGGACATCGGGGAGATCTTCGGGCGCGCGGGCGGCCGGGCGTCAGGTCCCACTCCGGGCGAAGACATCTCGGCCACGCTCTCGCTCAGCTTCGCCGAGGCCCTCACCGGCACCGAGCGCAGCATCTCGCTGCAGCGTCCCGGACGCTGCCAGCGCTGCCAGGGCGCGGGCCGGTGGGCACTCCCACCACGTGCGCCACCTGCGGCGGCACGGGCAAGGTGCGCCGGTCCGGGGGCGTGCTCGGCATGGCCGGTGGGGGCACCTGCCCCTCCTGCCGCGGCTCCGGACGCGCCGCTCCCCCCTGCCCTTCCTGCCAGGGCTCGGGCGTGCTCGACGAGACGGCCCGGCTCACCGTGAAGATTCCCGCGGGCGTGCAGACCGGCTCCAAGGTGCGCCTGTCCGGACAGGGCTCCGCGGGCTCCCGGGGCGGCCCTCCGGGCGACCTCTACATCGAGACGATCGTCTCCGAGCACCCCCTGGTGCGCCGGGACGGAGATGATCTGTCCATGGATCTCCCGGTGACCGTCTCCGAGGCCATGCTGGGCGCGGAGATCCGCGTGCCCACCTTCCAGGGCGAGGTCACCGTCAAGGTTCCCCGGGCTCCCAGTCCGGCCGCAAGATGCGCCTCAAGGGCCGCGGCTCGCCCTCGCTCAAGGGCGGGCCCCGGGAGACCTCTACCTCACCCTCCAGGTCAAGGTGCCCGAGCTCCTCTCGGACGAGGCGCGCCGCGCCGCGGAGTCGCTCGCCCGGGCCTACCAGACGGATGTCCGGGGCGCGCTCCACCTCTAGCCCGCCGCCCCGGGCATTGCCCCCCAAGCCTCTTGCGTTCCCTTCCGCCGCGTCCTACACGGCCCTTCAAGAACCCGCCTCACCCCCTCGGAGCCTCTCACTCATGGGTATCTTCGACTTCCTCGGCGGCTCCGGCCCCGACAAAGCCCTCAAGCTCAAGCCCAAGGTCACCCAGAAGTACGGCGACCCCACCTCCCGGCAGAAGGCCATCCAGCAGCTCGGGGAGATGAAGTTCCCCGAGGCCGTCACCGTGCTCATGCACCGCTACACCATCAACGTGGAGCCGCTCACCACGGACGCGGACGAGAAGGAGCACGTCTTCGAGCTCATCAAGGGCTTTGGCAAGGACGCCATCGCCCCCGTCACCGAGTTCCTGCGCAAGAACGAGCAGGCCACGTCCTGGGCCGTGCGCATCCTCGAGTCGCTCCAGAGCGAGGCCGAGGTCGTCTCCACCGTCGTGGACACGCTCACCGCCCTGAGCTCCCAGTACATGCGCGACCCGGAGAAGAAGGTCGTCCTGCTGAACTACATCACCGGCAAGCAGGACGAGCGCATCGCCCCCGCGCTCCTGCCCTTCCTCGACGACATGTCCGACGACGTGAAGCTCGCCGCCCTCAAGGCGCTCGGGCCCCTCAAGTACGCCCCCGCGCGCGAGCCCATCCAGAAGCTCACCACGGGCGACACCGCGCGCCGCGTCCAGGTGGCCGCCACCCAGGCGCTCCAGGAGAGCGGCTTCCAGGCCTAGCCAAACCCTGGAAAACCCATGGGGTTGGCCACCCGCCTCCCCACCTGATGTCACCTATTGGACACGGCAATTGTCCTGCGGAAAGCGCTGTCCCGCTCCGGTGGCACACGCGGGTTCCCACCCCCGTGTCCCCTGGCGCAGGATTCCGTGCGCGGGGTGAGGCGCCCACCCTCCCCGTCGATGAGGGGCGGAAGCACCGCCCCCTGGCCGCCGAGGTTGCTCCGTGCCCAAGAAGAAGGTTCCCCATCTGGCCGAAATCGTCACCCTGCGCCCGGAGCCCAAGAAGCCCGCTGCCCGCCGCCTGGTGAAGCCCCAGCCTCCCGTGGAGAGCGAGGTCGCCGAGCGCACCCTCGCGGAGATGGCCCAGCACATCACCTCCAGCGAGGGCCCCACCGAGGCCCTGCGCGCCCAGCTCCAGCTCATCCACGGCCTGATGCAGGCCAAGGCCTGCTACGTCGCGCGCTACCTCCCCGCGCGCAACCAGCTCCACGTGGAGCACGTGCGCGGCCGCTACGACGAGCGCATCACCGCCGCCACCCCCGAGGAGGGCGTCGTGGGCCGCGCCTTCGCCGAGCGCGCCATCCTGCGCGACGACGAGACCGTCGCCGTGCCCCTGGAGAGTCCCCTGGGCACCAGCGGCGTGCTCGCCATCCTCGCCCCGCGCCGCTCCGCCCCGGACTCGCTCCTCATGGCGCTCGCCAGCCAGCTGTCCGCCTCCTACGAGGTGGCGCGCCTGCGCGACGACAGCGCCCGGCGCAACAAGGACCTGCAGACGGCCATCGCCGGCCTCAAGGCCCTGGAGCAGAGCCGCGACGAGCTGCTCGGCAACGTGTCCCACGACTTGAAGAACCCGCTGACCACCATCAAGGCCTACCCGGCGATGATGGGCCGCGAGAAGCTCGGGGGCCTGTCGGACGCCCAGCGCCGCGCGGTGCAGGTGTGCGACCGGAGCGCGGACCGCATGCTGCGCATGGTGAATGATCTGCTCCTCATGTCCCGGCTGCAGGCGGGCAAGATGCAGCTCAACCAGCGCCCCTTCGGGCTCAAGGCCGTGGCCGAGGAGGTGGTGCGCACCCTCACCCCCGCCGCCGAGCAGTCCAAGGTCCAGCTCGTCCTGCCCCCCACCGGCGAGGTCTTCGTGCGCGGCGACCGCGAGCGCATCGCCGAGGCCATCCAGAACCTCGTGGAGAGCGGCATCAACCGCTGCGAGCCCGAGGACACCGTGGAGCTGCGCGTGGGCAGCGAGGACGGCCTCGCCCTGCTCACCGTCAAGGACAGCGGCCCGGGCCTGGGCGCCGAGGACCTCGAGCACGTCTTCGATCCCTTCCACCGCCCCGATGGCGCGCGCGGCCAGGGCCACAGCCTCGGACTGCCCCTGGTCGCGAAGATCATGGCGCTGCACGGCGGCCGCGTGGAGGCCTCGAGCACCCTGGGCGAGGGCACCGCCCTGCAGATGGTCATGCCCCTGTTCGCCGGCGCCGTCAGCTCGCCCGACCTCGCCCAGGCCGGACCCCGCGCCGGTGGCATCCTCCTCGTCGAGGACGACGCCGACTGCCGCGAGGTGCTCCAACAGGTCCTCGAGCAGGAGGGCTACCGGGTGATGTCCACCTCGGGCGCCTCCGAGGCCCGCTCCATCCTCTCGCACATCCGCCCGGCCATGGTGCTGTTGGACTTGCGCCTGAGCGAGGAAGACGGCCGCTCGGTGCTGCGCTTCATCCGCGGCACCGAGTCGCTCGCCGACGTGGCCGTCTACATCATCTCGGGCGCCAGCGACGTGTCCACCCTCGGCGCCGGCCAGGGCCTGGATCGCATCGATGGCTTCTTCGAGAAGCCCCTCCAACTGCCGCGACTGCTCGACACCGTGGCCGCCGTGGTGCGCCCGAGCCGCCGGGGCGCGGTGTCCTGAAGAGGGCCCACGAAGAGACAGATCGACACGATGCGTCAACAGAAGATGCGCGGAATACCTGACTCCTTCGTTTAGTATGCCGCGCGTCCCATGAGCACTTCCGCCTACTCGCATTACCGGGCAGCATTCGTCGAGGCGCTCGCCCAGTCGCTGGGCGTGCCCGCCTCCGAGATCGATGCCCAGGTCAAGCCGGCCGATCCCGCGCACGGGGACCTGTCCTTTCCCACCTTTCCCCTGGCCAAGGCGCAGAAGAAGGCGCCTCCGGCGATCGCCGCCGGGCTCGCGCAGAACCTGAAGGTCCCCGGCCTGGAGATCGTCGCCGCCGGCCCCTACGTCAACGCGCGCTTCGCGCTCCTGCCCTTCACCGCCGAGGTCATCGACGCGGCGCGCGCCCAGGGCACGCGCTACGGCGGCGGGGACTCGGGCGCGGGCAAGACGGTGGTGATGGACTACTCCTCGCCCAACATCGCCAAGCCCATCGCCTTCCACCACATCCGCTCCACCGTCATCGGCCATGCCGTGGCCAACCTGCACCGGGCGCTCGGCTACCGCGTGGAGGGCATCAACTACCTGGGTGACTGGGGCAAGCAGTTCGGCCTCGTCGCCGTGGGCTTCCAGGAGTACGGCGACCCGGCCGGGCGCCAGGACATGGCGCACCTGGTCAAGGTGTACGTCCAGGCCAACCAGCGCGCGGAGAAGGAGCCCGCGTTCGACGAGCGCGCCCGCGACTTCTTCCGGCGCATGGAGGCCAATGACGCCGAGGCGCTCGCGCTGTGGAAGGAGTTCCGCGAGACGTCCATCCGCGACTTCCTGCGCATCTACGCCCGGCTGGGCATCCGCTTCGAGCACATCGAGGGCGAGAGCTTCTACCAGGACAAGATGGAGCCGGTGATCGAGGAGATCTCCCGCACGGTGGGCGTCAAGCAGTCCGAGGGCGCCCTCATCGTGGACCTGCCCTACGAGGAGAGCGAGCCGCCGGTGCTCCTCAAGAAGAACGACGGCAGCACGCTCTACGCCACGCGCGACCGGCGGCGGCCATCGACCGCCACGAGCGCTTCCACTTCGACAAGTCGCTCTACGTGGTGGCCACGGATCAGTCGCTGCACTTCCGGCAGCTCTTCCGCGTGCTCAAGGCCATGGGCCGTGACTTCGTGGACCGCATGGTGCACGTCAACTTCGGCCGCGTGCACGGCATGAGCACGCGCCAGGGCAACGTGGTGCTGCTCACCGACGTGCTCGACGAGGCGCGCTCGCGTGCCCTCGCCCTGGTGAAGAACAACATCGAGGAGGGGAAGATCCAGACGGACGACCCCGAGGCGCTGGCGGAGCAGATCGGCCTGGGCGCCATCTTCTTCGGCGACCTGAAGAACCGCCGCGCCACCGACTACACCTTCGACTGGGACGAGATCCTCAACTTCACCGGGCACACCGGGGCCTACCTCCAGTATGCCCACGCGCGTGCCTGCAACATCCTGCGCAAGGGCGGCGGCGCGCCCACCACCTACGATGCCAGCCGGCTCACGCTGCCCGAGGAACAAGCGGTGCTGCGCGCCATCGCCCGGCTGCCCGTGGTGGTGCGGGAGGCGGCGGATCAACAGGAGCCGAGCTATGTCGCCCGGTGGCTGTTGGACCCGGCCGCGGAGTTCAGCCGCTACTACACCCTGGGCAACCAGGATCGGGCCAGCGCGTCCTCCTCGAGGGGGACGAGCCACTCAAGCAGGCGCGGCTGGCGCTCACGGATGCCACGCGCGCGGCACTCGCCGCGGGGCTCACCCTGCTGGGCATCGCCACACCCGAGAACATGTAACGCCACTCATCCGTGCAACTAAGGGGGCTCGCACGTGGACACCGTCCTGGGACCGGCTGTCGATCATCATGAGGCGTTGAGCAAGGAGTTCGGCCCCATTTCGAGGGTACTGGGGCAGCGCTACTTCGACGGCGTCCGCTTTCCCGCGGAGGCCGAGGCGGAACTGCGCGCGCTGCACGCCAAGGGCTTCGTGGTGCACGTCATGCGCACCACGGCGTGGATCAACTATCTCTATCTCTCCTGGGCGAGCGTGCGCCGGGGCTGCCGCTCATCCGGGCGGTGGTCAACCTGCGCCCCTGGTTCACCCGCCCCTTCCGCAACGCCAAGCAGCGCGGCCCCTTCGAGGAGCGCTTCGCCCACGCGCGCGACTCGGGCAGCAGCGGCCTCATCTTCCTGAAGAAGACGGCCCTCTTCAGCGCCTCGGGCAAGGACATCGAGGAGAACCCCTTCCCCACCCTGGTCGCCATGGCGCGCCGGGAAGAGCGCTCCGTCTTCCTCGTGCCCGAGCTCTTCGTCTGGGAGAAGCGCACCGCGCGCCTCAACCCCAACGTGTGGGACCGCGTGTTCGGCAGCCCCGAGGCGCCCGGCTTCCTGCACTCGATGGTGGCCTTCTTCCGCAACTACCGCCGCGCCCAGTTCCGCGTGGGCGAGCCCATCGATCTCAAGCGCTTCATCGCGGACAACCCCCAGGACTCCGACGAGGTCATCGCCCGCAAGGTGCGCGGCATGCTGCACCACCACCTGTCGCGCGAGACGCGCGCCGTCTTCGGTCCGCCGGAGAAGCCCGCCGATCGCATCCTCGACGAGACGCTGCGCGACCGCACCCTGCGCAGGGCGCTCGACACCGTGGCCACGGAGACCAACCGCAGCCCCGAGAGCGTGCTGCGCCAGTCCCGGCGCAACCTGGAGGCCATCGCCGCCCGCTCCAGCCCCACCATGCTGGCGTTCGTCTCGCCCCTGCTCGCCTGGGTCTTCAACCGCATCTACGACGGCATCGAGGTGGACGAAGCCGGCCTCAACCGCGCCCTCAAGGCCGCCAGCAAGGCCCCGCTCGTGCTCTGCCCCTCGCACAAGAGCCACGTGGACTACCTGGTGATGAGCTGGATCCTCTGGAACCGCGGCTACGCCGTGCCGCTCGTCGCCGCGGGCGCCAACCTGTCCTTCTGGCCGCTCGGCCCCTTCCTGCGCCGCTGCGGCGCCTTCTTCCTGCGCCGCTCCTTCAAGGACGACAAGATCTACGCCGCCACCTTCAAGGCGTACGTGAAGAAGCTCGTCCACGACGGCGTGCACCAGGAGTTCTTCCCAGAGGGCGGCCGCTCGCGCACCGGCAAGCTGCTCCAGCCCAAGCTCGGCATGTTCACCTGGCAGGTGGAGGCCGTGCTCGAGGGCGCGCGCAACGATCTCATGTTCGTCCCCGTCTCCATCGACTACGAGAAGGTCGTGGAGTCGGGCAGCTACTCGAAGGAGCTGGCCGGCGGGGAGAAGAAGCCCGAGGACTTGAAGGCCCTGCTCAGCACGCCCAAGGTGCTCGCCGCGCGCTACGGCCGCATCCACCTCACCTTCGACGAGCCCCTGTCGCTCGTGGAGCTGATGAAGAGCCGCGGGCTCGAGCCCCGCCAGCCCCTGACGGACGAGCAGAAGAAGGGCCCGGTGCGCGCCCTGGGCAACCGCGTCATGTACGGCATCAGCAAGGTGTCCACCGTGACGCCGCACGCCCTGGTGAGCTCCGCCCTGCTCTCCCACCGCCGGCGCGGCATGACCAGCCGCGAGCTGTCCGAGCGCATCCACCTGCTGCGCCGCGTCGCCAGTGAGGAGCAGGCGCCCCTGGCCATGCTGCTCAAGGACTCGCCGAGCAACCCCGACGCCATGGGCCCCATCCAGGACGCCATGCGCACCTTCTGCTCCGACGGCATGGTGCGCACCCAGAAGGCGCACGGCGAGGTCATCTACCAGTGCCGAGGACGAGCGCCGCGGGGAGATGGCCTTCTACAAGAACACGCTGATGAACCTGGTGGCCGCGCGCGGCCTCGTGGCCAACGCGCTGCTCGTGGGCTCCCCGGCGCCCTTCGACGAGGTGAAGGCCCGCGCCCTGTGGCTCTCGCGCCTCTTCAAGGTGGAGTTCATCTACCGGGTGGGCGCCAGCTTCGACACCATCTTCTCCGAGGTCGTCGAGCGGCTGGTGCGCATGGGCCTCATCCTCCACGAGGACACCACGCTGAGCGTGGCCCCCGAGCCCCATGCCCGCCCGGAGCTGGAGTTCCTCGCGGATCAGCTCCGCGACTACCTCGAGGCCTACCTCATCGCCGCCCTCACGCTGCCCGAGGTGTCCACGGGCGCGGTGCAGGATCGCAAGTCCTTCGTGCGCCAGGCACTCGACGTCGGCCGCGCCGAGTACCACTCCGGCCGCATCACCGCCGCCGAGTCCCTGGCCAAGGTGACGCTGGAGAACGCGGTGGCCTACATGCTCGACCAGCGCTACCTCGTGGAGGAGGACAAGAAGCTCAAGCTCGGCCCCGCCGCGCCCGACGTGGCCGCGTGCAAGCAGTTCGCCGAGGAGATCCGCCGCTACCTGCGCCACCAGCGCTGAGCCGCGGCTCCGCCTCGCACGGAGGCCCTCACGGCTCCGTGCGGAAGGGCACCCGCACCTCTTGCGCGAGCGGATTGCCCTGGGTGTCCGTGAGCAGCGTGCGCAGCACCAGCGTGTAGGCCGTGCCCGGTGTGAAGGCGCCCGTGCTGGCGCGCACCGTGACGGTGGAGGGCACGTCCCCCCGCTCGAGGTCGTCCTGCCCCTCCGGCTCCGCGGGCACCAGCACCTCCAGCGGCACCTCCGCCCGGCCCTCGAAGACGGCGATGCCCGGGCGCAACGTGCGCGCGTCCATCCGCTCGGAGAAGAGGATCTGCAGCGTGCCGCCCGCCTCCAGCGTGCCTCCAGCGCCCGGCTCGGTGGACACCACGTCCGGAGGATCCGCGTCGGCCGCGGCGAGGAAGGGCTCGCCGGGCTCCAGACACGCCGCGCATCCCAACAGCCCCAGCCACAAGAACCGGCGCATCAGCGGCACTCCTTCTGGGCGAGGCTCGACTCGGTGTGGCACTTGAGGCAGGCCCGATCATTGCTCGCCGCCACGCGCTTGCACGCCGCGCCGAACCCATCCGGGTGCGGGTTGATTTGCCGCCCCGTCATCCCCGAGTGGCACGTGAGGCACGACTCCTCGCGGTGGCAGGACACGCACGACTGCATGTCCCGCGACGCCGCGACGCCGTGGTGCTGGGGCCCGGGCACTTCCACCCAGGCGTTGTAGTCCGGGTGCACCTTCACGTTGCGCGCGCGCAGCGAGCGGTCCGAGCTCTGCCCCACCCCCGAGCGCTCGTGACACGCGGCGCAGAAGGACTGCGCGCGGTGGCAGCTCGAACAGCGCGTGGAGTCCTGGCGCGCCTGCACCGGGTGCAGGGTGATGAAGTCGTTGGGGTGCACCGACAGCGGCTTCTGGAGCGCGTCGTGGCACGTCTGGCAGTAGGACTCGGTGTGGCACGACAGGCACGTGCCTCGGTCCATCGACGCGCGGTTGCCGTGGTTGAACTCGTAGCGCGGGCCGTGGTCCAGGCCGAGGATCTCCCTGCATGGGGCGCAGGATGCCCGAGGGGAAGGTGAGCTGCAGGCGCCCCGAGGGCTGCTTCAGGTGACAGGCGCCGCACTCCTTGGGCGCCTGGTGGCCGTCATGGCACTTCAGGCACGTGGCCATCTTCGGCAGCTGCTGCCGGGTGGCGAGCTGCACGTCCGTCATGGCGCCATGGCACGTCGCGCAGTCCACCTTCTTCTGCACGTGCAGCTGGTGGTTGAAGTTCAGGTTGGCCGGGGGCGCGTCCAGCTTCGGCGGCGCCGGTGCACCGTGGCGTCGAAGCCCGGGTGGCACACGTTGCAGGCCGAGGGAGGATCCGTCTTCGCGCCCTTTTTCGCCGCGTCGAGGTCGTGGCACGTCTCGCACTCCTCGTGGCCCGGCAGGTTGCGGTCCTTCACCGAGGCACTCGTCCGGGCGCCGTCATGGCACGAGGTGCACTCGGCCCCCGCCTCCAGGTGCTGCTTGTGATCGAAGCGCACGGGGATGCGCTGCGCCGGGTAGATGGCGAGGCTGCGCTCGTTCGCGGTGGCCGCCCAGGTGAGGCCGGCCACCACCAGGGACAGGGCGACGAGGCCCAGGACGATTCGGGACTGGCGCTCCATCTACAGGCTCGCCTTCAGATCGAAGAGGAAGAACACCTTGGTGTCCCAGCGGGTGTAGGGGTTCACGTTCTGCTCGAGCACCAGCGACACGCGCGCGGCCCGGGTGAGCGCCTGGCTCGCCCAGAGCTGCGCGCCCAGGAAGCCGCCCGCGAGCAGCGGGTTGAAGCCGTCATGGATGTACGCCGCGCTCAGCCGCCCATCCAGGGTGGTGCGGCCCTCGCCGAAGCCGTAGCCCGCGGTGAGATCCGCCCAGAGCTGCGTGCCGCCATAGCCCCCGCGCACGGACACATCCAGCGCGGAGCGGAAGCGCTCCCGGCGCAGTGCCGCGCCCGCCGAGCCGCCCGCGGTGAAGGAGGGCTGCCCGCCCGCGGCCTTCGCCGCCTCGGCCAGTTGCAGCGAGCTGTTGAGCACGGTGTGGTAGAGGCTGCCCACCGCCTGGACGTAGTAGCGCAGGGCGCCGCGCGGGAAGAAGTCCACGCGCACGCGCGCCTCGTCGCGGGGCGCGTAGGCGAACCAGTACCAGATGGAGTCGGCGGAGAAGACGGGCGAGAGCCGCATCGCCTCGCCCGTCACGGCCAGGTCCTCCGCGTCCCAGCGCACCTGGAGCCGGGCCTGCGCGGGCTTGAGCTGCAACAGGTCCACGTCCACGCCCGCCACCGCGTTCAACCCGAGCCTCGTCCAAAGCGGGCCTCCGCCGTCGCGCGCTCGAGGTCCGTCTTGCCCGCCAGCAGCGCCCGGCGGTAGCCCACGGACGCCGACACGCCCCCCACGTTCTCCAGCAGCAGCTTCGCGCCGTACACGGGCTCGAGCGCCGTGAGCGTCGGATCCGCGCCGGCCACGCCCTGCTCCAGGCGCCGGGTGTCGCTCTCGCGCACGCCGTCGGGCTGGTACACCGAGGAGGACAGGAACCCCGCTCCCTTCACCCACAGCCCGCCGTACACCTCGGCGCCCAGCCCCACCGGGCTCACGTAGCGCAGGCTCAGTCCGTCGAAGGCCAGGATGTCCGACACGTCCCCGTAGAGCTGCCGGCCGAGCCGCCCCTCGACTCCGCCCACCCCGTAGCGCACGAAGGCGTGGAGCAGGTCCGCGTCCTCCGAGCGCACGCCGTCGAGCTTCGCCGCCTCCCCCCGCGGCATGCCGAAGTCCGCGAAGACACGCAGGTTGGACTCGAAGCCCAGGTCCTGCCCGGTGACGAGCTCGTACCCGGTGACTCCCAGGTACTGGACGATGCGCCGGCGCGGCAGCAACACGGGCTCGCTCGGCGAGGAATCGCGCCAGGAGCGGATCTGATACACCTGGGCCTCGGTGCGCGCCTCCACCTGGAACGCCGAGGCCGAGGCCAGCGACGAACCGAGCAGCACCGTCAGCAACCCCGCGCGCTGGAGCCCGACCCGCTCCCGTCCGCTCTTCCGTCGCCGTGTTCGTTCTTCGAATGGGGGCGTCAAGGTCCGGGCATTATAGGAGTGCTTCGCGCCAGGATGTCGTGTTTTACACATCCCCTTTCTCTCGCAGCCGGAGTCCCGTGGTGGAAGACGTCAGCCCCAACCCCGCCCCCCATCCAGGCCGTTGGATCCGCTGGGCGTGGCGGTGGCCGCCACCCTGGCGGTGTTCCTCGCCTTCCTGCTCGTCTCGCCCGTGCAGGTGCTCAACCTCGCCCTGGGCGTCTGGTTCACCCAGCTCTTCGTCTTCCTCGGCGGGGGTTGGCTCGTGCTGAGCGCCACCGGGCGGGCTCCGGCGCGCTACACCGGCCTGTCCGCCTGGAGCGTGGGGCCGGCGGTGTTCGGCTTCGTGCTCGGACTGGCCAACTTCTTCGGCATCATCGCCCCCGTGCAGTACCGGCCCAGCTCGTCCTGCCCGAGTCCTGGAATGACTACGACGTGTCGGGCATCTTCCTGGGACAGTCGCCCGTGGAGCTGGTCTTCATCGTGGCGGGCCTGGGCATCGGCGCGCCCCTGTGCGAGGAGTTCTTCTTCCGGGGCGTCTTCTTCCGCGGGCTGCTGGCGCGGGGCGGCCCCCCGTGGCGCGCCCTGTTCTTCTCCGCGGCCCTCTTCAGCGCGTTCCACCTGGACCGGATGGGCTTCGTGTCGCGCCTGGAGCTGGGCCTGCTGTTCGGCTGGCTCCTGTGGCGCACGGGCTCGCTGTGGCCCGGCATCCTCGCGCACGCGGCCAACAACCTGGTGTCCACGGTGCTCTTCTTCAGCTCCCGGCAGCTCGAGTCCGCGCCGACGCCCTCCCCCGGCGACGAGGGCCGGACGGTGGTGCTGCTCGCGCTCGGGGGCTGCGCGGTGCTCCTCGGACTGCTGTCCGCCGCGCGCCGCTTCCCGGGCCTGTTGGGGGGTCCTCTCCGTCCACTCGAGGAGCGGGAGCCTCCGAGCCGCCCGTCCACCTGGAGCCCCCGACGCGGCTGCTGCGCCGCGCCTTCCCCTGGATGATGGCCGCCACGCTGGTGCTGGGCGCCTACGTCGTCCTGGATCCCGTGGGCATCGAGCTGAGCCAGATCGATCTGCGCTACCCGCTCGCCCCCGTCCCCGAGGACGCGCCGGATGCCCTGCACGCCGAGCGCGAGGCCCTCTATCAACTCCGGGTGCGCGCCCGCCGGGGCGAGGCGCCCGTGGGCGAGTACACCCAGGAGCGCCGCCGGCAGTCCCGGCAATCAGGAGGAGGCCGGCCCTCCGTCCTTCCCCCCGAACCTCCCCGCATCGAAGGAAACCCCGTGAGAACCCTTTCCGCGACCCGTTACGTCACGCCCCTGCGCGAGGGCGGCTCGTGCCCCGCCATCGTCGAGGCGGAGGACTCGGGCATGTATGTCCTCAAGTTCCGCGGCGCCGGCCAGGGCATCAAGGCGCTCGTGGCGGAGATCCTCTCCGGAGAGCTCGCGCGCGCTCTCGGCCTGCGCGTGCCCGAGCTCGTGCTCCTGGAGCTGGATCCCGCGCTCGGCCGCGCCGAGCCGGATGGCGAAATCCGCGACCTCATCAAGGCGAGCGCCGGACTCAACCTCGGCATGGACTACCTGCCCGGCTCCATCACGTTCGATCCCACCGTGCGCCCCACCCCCGAGCCCGCCGAGGCCTCGGCCATCGTGTGCCTGGACGCCTACGTGACGAACGTGGACCGCACGCCCAAGAACCCCAACCTGCTGTGCTGGCACTCGGCGCTGTGGCTCATCGACCATGGCGCGTCGCTCTACTTCCACCACTCCTGGGACGACTACCTCGAGCGCAGCCAGAGCCGGTTCCCCGCGGTGCGCGACCATGTGCTGCTGCCCTGGGCCTCGGCGCTGCCCGAGGCGCTGGCCACCCTGCGCGAGCGCGTGACGGCGGAGCTCATCCACGGCATCGTCGCCCGCGTGCCCGAGGCCCGGCTCGGCCCCACCCAGGAGCCGCGCTTCTCCACCGTCACCGAGCACCGCGAGGCCTACGCCTCCTTC
The DNA here is from genome assembly GCA_049060065.1 of Cystobacter fuscus. Classification (GTDB taxonomy): domain Bacteria; phylum Myxococcota; class Myxococcia; order Myxococcales; family Myxococcaceae; genus Cystobacter; species Cystobacter fuscus_B. The sequence continues at coordinate 3,054,851 of JBMEQP010000002.1, read as the reverse complement.
CTGCTCGAGCGCCTGAAAGCAGCTCCCGCGTTCATCGAGGAGGCCATCCGTGCCCGCGCGCAGCTCGTTTGACTACGCCATCATCCGTGTCGTGCCGCGCGTGGAGCGTGAGGAGTTCATCAACGCGGGCGTCATCCTCTATTGCCTCACCCACCGCTTCCTCGGCGCGCGGGTGGAGCTGGACACGCGCCGGCTCGAGGCGCTCGCGCCGGGCACGGACCCGGAGACGATCCTCCACCACCTGGCCTCCATTCCCCGGGTGTGCGCCGGAGGCCGCGCGGCGGGCCCCGTGGGACAGCTCCCCCAGAAGGAGCGCTTCCACTGGCTGGTGGCCCCTCGCAGCACGATGATCCAGACGGGCCCCGTGCACTCGGGCCTGTGCGAGGACCCCGCACAGGCGATCGAGCACCTGATGCGACGGATGGTGCTGCCCCCCAGCCCCTGAGTCCCCTCGCCTCCCCGGGCCCGGCTACCGCCCGGGGCTGCCTCTCTGCTACAACCTGGGATGTCTCCTCCCGCGCTCGCGTGGAACCCGGAGACGAGCAGGAAGGCCTACCGTGGACGCTGACTGGATCACCTGCCCACACTGCGCGCTCAAGCACCGGCCTCGGGCCCAGGCCCTGTGTCCCCGCTGTGGACGCACCTCGACGGTGGCCCGCGCGTCCATGGCCGTCCCCACCGTCGCCCCCGCCCCCGTGCGCCGGGCCCCGGCCCTGCCCACTCCCGCGGCCGCCGCGTCCGAGTACGTGCCCGCCGTGGAGTACCTCCCGGAGATGGAGCCCGCCTCGTCCGCGAAGCTCTCCCGGGGAGCGCCGGCCCCCGCTCCGGCCGCGCCCGCCGAGCCGAGCACCACCACGCTCCCCCTGGGCGGTGGCCTGCTGCTGCTCAACGCCGTGCTGCACGTCTTCGAGTTCCTCTTCCTTCCCTCCCTGTCCTCGAATGAGTCGCTCCGGGCCGTGCAGCTCGCCGGGACGCTCGTGGGCGTGGGCGTGGACACGCTGCTCGGCATCGGGCTGCTGCAGGGCAAGGAGCAGCTGCGCGTGCCGGCCCTCCTCCGGCTGCTGGTGGGCCTGTTCGTCTTCGGAGGCATGAGCCTCTACCAGGCGCAGTACCTCTTCACGCTCGTCGTGTGCGCCTTCTCCCGCGGCGTGCTCGCGCTCGTCTGGGGTAAGCCCTCGGCCTTCCTCGGGGGCGTGGCGCTCACCGCCGCGCTGCTCGGCGTGACGGTGGAGATCGTCGGCTTCGTGCGGCTCTCCTCCTCCCAGTCCCTGGAGGATCGCGCGCGCATCGCGCTGCGGCCGGACCTCGAGGGCAACCGGCTGCTGCGCGACAGCACCCTCGTGAGCCTCCGGTTCGGCTACAAGCTGCCCATCCCCTCGGACGGGTGGTACCGCCACAAGGCGAACCTGTCGGCGCCAGAGCCCCACGTGGACATGTGGCTGTCGCATCCGGACGTCAACGGCAACCTGATGGTGGCCGTGCGCGAGTGGAATCCGGCGGAAGCCGCGGATCTGCTCCAGGCCCGGGACGTGGCGCTGAGAGAGCTGCGCACGCGCCATCCCGACTTCCAGGTGACGGGCACCTCCGAGGGCACCGTTCTGGGCAACACGTCGCGCGTGGCCACCGTGAGCGGGCACGGCACGCGCGGCGGAAAGCCCTTCCAGTTCGAGCTCTCCGTCTACAAGACGGACAACCAGCTGGTGCGCGTGACGGCCTTCGCCCCCGTCGGCGTCTTCGAGTCGCTGGAGCTGGCCCGGTCGACCACGAAGCTGCGGCCGAACTGATCAGGAAGCGCTGGCGCCACCTGAGCGCTGCCGCTTCCTGTACGCGAGGATGGCCTCGGCCGCGCGGCGGTAGCCTCCCGAGGCGCGAACCTCCTGCTGCATGCTCCGCGCCTTCTCGCGGAACGAGGGCTCGCTCGAGACCCGCTCCACCGCGTGCCGCAGCTGCTCCACCGTGACGGTCTCCCGCTGGAGGGCCAGCCCCAGTTCCAGCTCGGCGACCCGCACGGCGTTGAGCGGCTGCTCGGCCATCTGGGGAATGACGACCACGGGGACCGCATGGGCGAAGGACTCCATCAGGCTGTTGGCCCCGCCGTGGGTGACGAAGACGGACGTGCGCTCGAGCACCTCGAGCTGGGGCACCGAGGGGCGCACGAGGAAGTTGCCGGGCACCTCACCCAGCTCCGCCGCGTTCACCGCGTGCCCGGTGGAGAGCACCACGCGCCAGGGCGTCCCGCCGAACGCCGCGAAGCACATCCGGTAGAACTCCGGCCAGTTGTTGAAGACCGTGCCCAGCGAGATGTAGAGCACCGGCCCCCCCTCGAGGTGCGCCAGGGGGAAGTCCCCGGTGTCTCCGCGCGCCCGGATGGAGGGCCCCACGAAGAGGTAGCGCTCATCGAAGCTCTCGCCTCCGGGCTGGAACGCGCGCGGCACGCAGACCAGATTCAAGGGCTCCGCGTGGCTCAGCATGCCCCAGAGATCCGCCGGGGGCAGACCGTACTCGTGCTGCAGGGCGGCGATGTCCTTTGCCGCCTGCTCGAACAGGCCCGGAAACATCGCGACCCGGCTCTTCATGAAGTCCAGGCTCGCGCCGCCGCGCGCCATCACGACCATGGTGGGGCGGAAGAGGACCGCGGGAATGCGCAGATGGCTGGCGAGGAGCTGCCCCCACAGGCAGAGCGGATCATAGACCACGTAGTCGGGGCGCTGGGCGCGCACGGCCTCGATCAACTGGGGAATCACCGCGCGGCTCTCCGCGGGCATGCGGGCCGGGAGGAACCCCACGGTGCCGGACTTCAGGTCCTCCTCCACGGTGCTCTCGTAGCGATGGAAGCGCGCGCCCGCCCGCTCCACCTGGGGCCGGAACGAGTCGGTGAGGTAGTAGGTGATGTCCTCGCCCCGCTCCACCAGCTCGCGCACCACGGGAAAGGTGGCGTTGGTGTGCCCGTGAAAGGGGACGTTGAAGAAAGCGCCTCTGGCCATGTGCGACCTCCGTGTCCGTTCGCGGCGGGGACTCTACCCGCCGCGGAGGAGATGAATGGCCAACCCTCGCGGATCCAGGAGTGGAGTAGCCAGCCATTTCTCCGGCTAGAGGCACGGCGGCCCTCCGGGGCTGTGGGAAGCACAGGGGCCCCGCACCGTCACCCTCGGAAACGTCACGTTCCCGCCTGTAGAGCAAGTGAGCGAGCAAGGGAAAGCGCGTGAGTAGTGCCGCCACTCCATCCGGCCCGAGGGAAACACAACCTGCCTGATGGGCTCCCAGTGTCTCACCAGACTCGGCGTCTTGACCGAGCTGTCTTCCGATCTCTGTAATCGGCGGGTTTGGCCTTCCAGCTCGGGCGGCTCGCCCGGAGGGGTGCGGCAATGTCTAGACGTTCTGTCGATACTCGCCCCGTGGACACACGGCGGCCCTTGCGCGTGGGGGCGCTGGCGCTGGCTGCGCTGATACTGTTTACAGCGTGCGCCACGGGGGCCCCCATGGGCGCGGCGTACCGTTACCCCCCGAGCGCGCCGCACGACTCGCCCGAAACGCAGGCGCTGGAGTCGGAAGCCGAAGGCGGGGGCCGGGAAGAGGCTATCTTTACCAGGCTGCCAACAGACTTCGCGCCGGTGCAGGTGAGTGATGCCGAGTTTTCGGCAACCATGACAACGCTTTGGCTGAATATGCCGCTTCGAGTCGCCGCGCCCCGCCCCCCGTTGTATGTGGGCCGTAGGCTGGCGTTGGCTTCCGCGCCCTTGAGCGGCAACGCCCGGCAATCAGACCGGCCCGGACCTATGGGCAGTTTTGCGAGCGGTGCGGCACTCCAGGTGATTGTCTGACGCTGTTTGAAGATGGGCCCCGCCTCCAGGATGATGACATGCGAAGCCTTGCGCTTGCCCTGGCGGTTGGGCCAGCCCTGGAAGGCGTAAACGCGGAAGTGCGCGCCATGCTCGACCCTACACGAATGCTCGCGATGATGAGCATTGGCATCACGGCTTATATGGCGCTGCTATTGGCACCAGTGCCCGAGCCGATAACAAAGGGCGCGGCCCTGGTGTTTAGCGCCGCCTTGTGGGGCTATCTCGGTTATGAATTCTTCGACCTGCTGCGGGCCTATGCGCAGCTTTACGAGGATGCACCCCGGGCCTCTACCTTCGCGGAGTTGCGTGAGATTGGCGAGCGTTTCGGGCGAGTCATCGGTCCCAACAGTGTGCGGATTCTCGTCATCGTTGGGACGGCGGCGATAGGTGAAACGATGGCCCTTGAGTCCAAGGCCCCGAAACTCCCCGGATTCACGCAAGCGTCGGAGAGAGTCGCGACTCGTACCGGGTTGGGCCTGCTGGAGACGGTAACCGGAGCCGAGCGCCTTATTGTCTCCGTGCCGGAGGGGACGATCCGCGTGGTGTTGGCGCCTCATGCCGTGGCCATGGCTGCCCGGGGCGTTGGTGCTGGGAATCCTGCGCCGAGTCGGGGTAAGCTCCTGCCGAACGGGCACAGGGCGTGGGGGTCGTTTGGTGGCTTCAAGTCAGCCACGGGGAAGGCGGGCCCCGGAAAGGAATGGCATCACATCGTGGAGCAGACTCCGGGCAACGCGAAACGGTTCGGGGGCGAGGCCCTGCATAACACCGAGAATGTCATCGCACTAGATAAGGCGGTTCATACACGGGTCAGTGCTCTCTTTTCTAGAAAGGTGCTTAGGATTACGGGCTCAAGGAGCACGACGGTGCGGCAGTGGCTCGGAACTCAGTCCTATGAGGCGCAACGGGAGTTTGGCCTGTTGGCCATTCAGAACGTCAAGAACGGTATTTGGCCATGATTGATTTGCAAGATCTCGTGGCGGAGTTTGCGCGGCATGTACAGGCGGAAACCGAGGCGGCTTGGCGAGGCGATTCCAAGACGGCGAACAAGCACGTTGATCAGTGCTTGGCCGTGTTTGACAAACTGCGGGCTCATGGTGACACCGGTCGGGATGCGCTCGCGGTGCTCTTCACGCATCCGCGAATGGACGTGCGGGTGTCAGCGGCGGCGCTGCTGTTGCGCCATCGCACGGCGGAAGCCAAAGCGGTTTTGGAAGAAGCAGCGAAGGGAAAAGGACTGGTCCCTTTGAAGCATCCCAGGCGTTGAAACGCTGGGAAGAGGGTACATGGGCCCTAGACCCTGCCGACGATGATGCGGGGTCGCCCGAAGCGACCGGCCCGGCAGCGCCGCAAGCGCAGCCGACCGCGCACGGAGCGCGCCGCGCCTGACAAACGGAGGGGGAGCAAACGGGACAAACGCGGCGGTTGAGCAGGCGAAGCTCTGGTCCCGAGTGGAGGCGGATCCGGCCTTGGTGGCTTCGATTCCCGCCGCCTCCACGGCAAGGAAGGGACGCAGCCGCTCTTCTCCCAGGGGGCGAACCAACGCCCGGCGCGCTCAGGGCCCGGCGGATTGCGGCGGCCGGCCCTGCTCTTTCGCCACGGGCAGATAGCACTTGCCCCCGTACTCGGCCCGGTCCTCCGCGCATGGGGGCCGCTGCGCGAGTTCTACCCAGCACCCGCCGTTGATCTCGACCTCGAGCTGATTCCGGGTGTTGCAGGGCGCCTTCTTCTGATTGCGGAAGGGCTGTCTGGGCGGGGGATAGGCGACGGCCTGCCCGAAGGCCTCCCCGGTGTGGATCAAGGACGGAGCCTCCAGGGGCACCTCCCCCGTGGGAAGGGCGCGCTCGGGCGGAGGGGCGCCCGCGGTGACCTGGAACCAGACACCGAGTCCCAGCGCGAGCACGGCTGCGCCCATGAGGGCGCGGGAGCCCCACCCCGCCCGGCGGGGCTTCACGGGCCCGGCCGCGAAATGGGCGAGGAGCCGGGGACTGTCTTCCACGCGCCGGAACGCGGCACTCATCAACACGAGCAGGTCGGCCACCTCGGTGGGTGGAGCGAAGGGCGGAGCCTGCTCGACCGTCAGCGACACGTCGGGGGAGCCCTGTTCACAAGACAGAGCGAGCCGCCAGGGCCCCCGGTGCAGCCAGTCCACCCGGCCGCTCGGACGCAGCGTCACGGCCGGCTGGCCCGTGGCCACATGCCGCGACTCATGGAGGAGCCCCAACTCGGGCCCCACCTCGTCGAACTTCCTACCGAGCCGGAACGGCCCCACCCGCTCGTGCCGCGTGTCCTTCTCGTCCGCCACCTGCTGTCCCCTCGCGAAGGCGCACCGATGCGCCAGCCGCACAGGGGAGCGGATTCAACCACTCGAGTCAAGTCGAATGGCGCATCCTGTTGGGTGACACGACACGGCTCAGGCCACCGCCGAGGCGCACCCCGGGCCACGGGCAGCTGCTCCTGGCGCCCGTCCGCGGTGAGGAACCACGGCAGGTAGTGCGTCACCGGTGCCTCCAGGTCCACCTTCCCCGCCTCGACCTGATGCATGAGCGCCAAGGCCGTCATCGCCTTGGTGGTGGAGCCGATGGACATCCGTGCCGCTACTGCTCCCCAGCGCCGATCGGCAGTTCGAGCGTGAAGGTGGCGCCCTGCTCGGGGCCAGGGCTGGAGCAGGTCAGCCGTCCCTCCATCTCGGCGGCGGCCAGGGCGCTGATGTGCAGGCCGAAGCCGTGTCCCGTCTTCTTCGTGGTGAAGCCCTGGGTGAACATCCGCGCCAGTTCTCCGGCGCGATGCCCACGCCATTGTCCACCACCTCGATGAGCAGCGGGCCTTCCTCGGGCGCCCGCCGCACGTGGATTCCCAGCCGCTTGTCCTGTTGCGTGCTGTCCACCAGCGCTTGCTTCGCGTTGCTCAGCAGGTTGATGAGGATTTGCAGCAGCTTGTGCCGGTCGACGTAGACGGGAGGCACCTGGGCGTAGTCGCGCTCGATGCGGATGCCCAGGCGCTCGAAGGAGACGGCGTGCAGGCGCAGCGCCTCGTCGATGAGCCGCGGCACCACCACCTGCTCCACGGCCCCCGCGGCCCTCGCGTGCTTCTGCTGCATGCTGACGATGGATTTGATGTGCTCGACACTCTCCGCCAGCGAGCGCATCTCCTGGAGCAGCGCATCCCGCTCCTGCTGGAGCTGGTCGGACACGGCGATGAGATAGGCCGGCAGCTTCTGGCCCTGGGGATCCGCGGTGAGGAACGAGGCCATGTCCGTGGTGTGCTCACGCAGGAGCTGGGCGGCCCGGGCCAGCCCGAGACGCGTGATTGGCGGAGCCAGTCGGTGACGAGGTTGGTGGAGATGTTGACGCTGTTGAGGGTGTTGCCCACGTTGTGGAGCACCCCCGTGGCGACCTCGGCCATGCCCGCCTGCCGCGAGACGTCCACCAGGGTGCGGTGCATCTCCCCCAGCCGGACCTCCGCATCCCGGCGGGCAGTGACGTCGCGGCTGAAGAGTGTCACCCCCACCACCCGGCCGTCCTCGCCGACAATGGGATGCATGCTGACGTCCAGGACGAGGCGGGGCCCCCCTCCACATACGTCTGCTCCAGGCGCAGGCGCTGGCCCTGGAGCACCTGGGCGAGGCGTGCCTCCCAGGCCTCGCGCTCCTCGGGTTTGTCATGATGGAAGAGCAGCTGTCCCGGCTCGAGCGAGATGCCAGCGCGCTGGAGGTAGACGCGCCCGGCGCCCGAGTTCACGGTGAGCAGGCGTCCCTCACGGTCCAGCGAGAGCACGAGGTCGTCGGTGCTCTCGATGACGCTGTTGAGTCCGCTCTCGCTCTCCCGCAGCTCCTTGAGCGTCCGCTCGAGCGAGGTCTGCGCCGCCTCGCGCGCGGTGCTGTGCAGCGCGCCCAGGCCCCAGGCCCCCACGAAGGCGATGCCCGCGAAGAGGTGGATGAACCAGATGAACTCGAGGTTGATGGCGCTGGTGTCGATGCCGATGCCCGCTCGGTAGAACGGATGGGCCACCCCCAGGGCCGCGAACAACAAGAGGGTGATGGACAGCCCCATGCGTGGCCCCACCAGGTACACCGCGAGGGCGGGCAGCATCATGTTGATGGCATGCGCGCCACCGACAGGACTCCTGTCCATGAAGCTGGAGCCCACCAGCCCGAGGGTGATGTTCACCAACAGGAGCATGGCGGGCGGAGTGGACGTGGTGGTCCTGTGTGCCAGCAGAAGGGTCACCAGGTAGCCCAGGCCGGCGATGCTGGCCATGACCCCGAGCGCGAGACTGCGCTGGGTGATGGACCACAGCAGGAACAGGGAGTTGAACAGCAAGAGGAGGCAGGCGGCCCCGACCATGATCCGGTGACGGATGAGGTCCGTGGGCGAGGCATTCCGCAGGGACTCCGAGAGCAGGGAATCCAGTCGTGCCATGAGCCAGGGACGGCGCCCGTGGGGCGTGGAGGCCCGTCGAGAAGGCTCGGGAGGCGTGGGGACGAGCGGAGATATCTCGAAGGTGGGAAGGTTCGCCATGGTTGTGGGGAAACAGTCGGGAGAGGGGGCTCGCGACGGGGTCCGGGATGATTGTGCGCGCGGGCGGGCTCTACCCCAAATAGAGCAGCTCCTCGAGCCGAGCGAGCGTCTCCAGTCGCCCGCGTGCGCCCCCCCACGGGGCGGACGTCCTCCCAGGCGCGCTGGAGCGTGTCCTCGCCGGCAATGTGAAGCTGGCGGTGCCCGCGCGGCCCTCGGGAGAGCGCACGATAACGGGGCAGCCAGGCGGCCGGATGGCTCCTGCCCAGGGCTGATTCCCCCCGGCCTGCTCAAGAGCGAGATGCCGCTGTGGTCTCTCCAGAACGCGCGGACCGTGCCCCGCGCCATTCTGTCGGGCTCCAGGGTAGGCCACGTGCGGCCATGCGGATGGCGCGCATGCTTCCGACGACCACGACCCGCCGGCCTGCGGGCAGTGACACGCCCCTCATGAGCCTCCGTGCATCGGCGGACACCCGGGTACACCGCTCGAGGGATCCTCTGCGCTACATGAGAACGAAGTAGGGCTCGTAGGCTTCGCCCTCTTGATCCTTCCAGTCTTTTCCGGCGACAATGCTGCCAGTCTGTGGCTCGAGGATGCGGACGGTGGCATTGGTGTCGATAAAGACATTCACGGCGTGCACCCTGCTCGGGGATCTGCCGAAGATGACGCCAACGGCATACCCGTACTCCGCCTTACTGGCATAGGCGTCCCGGGATGCCTGCGCCTTGTAGACATAGCTGAAATCGTCACAATCGAAGACCTCGGCGGTCCAGACGTATGCCGAGAGCCCAGAGTTATTGTAGATGGCTCTGGCCTGGGCATCAGAAACTGCTTCGTAATAGGCATCGCCCGTCTTGAATTGCGATCCGATGATTGACGCCGACGGCCAGGTTCGCCTGAACAGTTGGTCGATCTTCGATTTCAGTACATAGAACTTGTGGATGGTGAAGAGTGTGGCGCTCGCCGTACTGGAAACATAGAGCCAGTTCCATGAGCCTGTATCCGCGCACAGGTTCATCTGCGTGCCGTCGTTGTTCCATGTCAGCTTGTATCGATCGGGATTGTGCTTCTCGATCAAGGCATTGATGGACATGACCGGATAGCTACCGCTTCCGTATCCGGGCGGGGCCCAGAAGGTCCACTCCCGTGATGCCGCGTTTCCGTTCGAGTACAGTGGCCGGTCGACGAACCGTTCCGAACGGAGAGCGTTGCTCCCCGTGTGGTTGGATTCGCGGAAAAGAAGAGCGGCATTACATCCTTGGCATAGGTGCCGTACTCCCCGACATATGCCCACTGCCAGCCTCCACTGCCCGCGCCATTTACACAGAGAACACGGCCGTTGGTGTCTTGGAGCACGTAGGGGGTGGTCGGATCGAGTTGCCCAGCGGGAATCGGATCGCTGAGAACAATGATGCGTCCATCTTCTTCGAGAGCAGAGGCTTTCTTCGCTTCTGCTCCTCTGGCCGCGCCCTCGGGATAGCTTCGCAGATGCGAGCCCGGTTCCATGCCCGTATGAGTGGGGCTCGCGGGCGCAAACAGCGTGGTGACTCCTTGAGGCGTGATTTTCCGTACAGTCATGGTCTGTCTCCAGGTTGGTGAAGGATTCATCCGGTGGTGCGAGGGTCCAGGCACACGCAGCCCCAGAGCACGCTCCATGCCAACCCGCCCGGAGGGTCCGGCCGCCTGTTCTTCCGAGGGAGCCCTGGTCCAGGCACCGCCATCCCGCGTGCCAAGAGGACGCAGCCGTGTCCCGCGGACAAGCATCTGCCTTTGAACTCACTGCGCTGGCCCGCCAACTGTCCCAACTGAGGTGTCTGTTGACGGTGTAGACTCGGCCGCATGCGCCGGGACACGAAACTCCTGGGACTGGGATTGGTGGTGCTGGGTCTCGTGCTCGGGTTGCTCTGGATGGGCTCGCGCGTGCCCCCCGAGGTGGCGCCCCCCTCCCCTCCGTTCCGCCCGCCCGGTGCCCTCCATGTCCGCCCGCCCGGTGCCCTCCATGTGGAGTGCCCAGGCGCTCGCCGCTCCGTCCGGTGAGCGCGGCACGGAGACACTCGGAGGCCGGGTCCTGGGGCCGGGGGGCCCGTGTCCGGCGCCCTCGTCGTCGCCCTCGCGCCTCCTTCCTCCGAGTGGCACTCCGTGCGTGAGACTCCCGAGCGGTCCGAGGACATGTGTCCCCAGAGCCCGGACGCGCAACGGCTGCTGGAGTGGGTGGAGGCTCATCGGCACGAAGCCCTCCCGCTCGCGCATGCCACCACGGATGCCCAGGGGCGGTTCCTGCTCGAGGGGCTCTCTCGGGGCCCCTTCGTCCTCTGGGCCGAGAGCGGCGTGCTGATCGGCCTGCGCGAGGGGGTGTCCGCCGGAGCACAGGAGCAGGACGTGCGGGTGGAACCCAGGGAGCGGATCTCCGGCAAGGTGCGGGACGAGCAACGACGGCCCCTGGCGGGGGTTCGCGTCACGGTGCTGGTGCGTGCCGCGGGCCGTGTCGTCGAGACCGTCACCGGAGAGGATGGCCGGTTCGCATTCGGCCCCCTGCCCGACCCAGAGCCTCCGCTCCTCCTCTCGAAGGAGGGCTTCCTGTCGGTGAGTCACTCGTCCTCCCAGGGCAAGTCCTGGTGGGAGGGGCGCGAGATGACGCTGTACGCGGCCCACCGGCTCTCCGGTCAGGTGATGGACGAACGGGGTCCCGTCCCTGGCGCCACCGTTCAGCGCGAGGGCTCCCCCGGCCACGACCGCCGTGACCACGGATGCGCGGGGCTTCTTCGAACTCGAGGACGTATGTCTGTCGGGGCGTTACGTGCTGGGCGCGCGTCAGGGCGAGCGGATCGCCCGGCAGTGGGTGGTCGTGGAGCCGGGGCGGGAGCCCGCGCCGGTGGAACTCGTCCTCGCTCCCGCGGTGCGGTTGAGCGGGCGGGTCACCGACACGTCGGGCCACGGTCTCGCGGAGGCCGAGGTGACCGCGTCCAGTGAGGACCTCGGCCAGACGCTCCAGGTGAAGACGGACACTCGCGGCGGGTTCCTCTTCGAGCCGCTGGTGCCGGGCCGTTATGTCGTGAGTGCCCGGGCACCGCGACACTCCCCGGCGAAACTGCCCGCGCGGCTGTTCGAGTCCTCCCACGAAGTCCAGCTCGAGTTGACGCCCGCCGAACTGGTGGAGGGGCTCGTCGTGGAGGAGGGGGCTCGCCCGTGGAGGGGGTCCACTTGCAGCTCACGAGCACCAAGAGCCCGAGCGAAGCGCTGTCCGTGGCCACCTCGGGGGCGGAGGGCCGCTTCACGCTGGACGCCCCAGGTCCGGGGAACTGGTGGCTGGCGGCCTACCCTCCCGGTTCCTTCCCCGAGGAGGTGGAGCTCTCGGCTCCCGCGCGGGACGTGCGCGTGGTGCTGCGGCGGGGTGCCTCGCTGGAGGCGGAAGTCGTGGACGAGGCCGGACGGCCCCTGGAGCACGTGGAGGTCTTCGTGCGCGGGCACGAGCGCGGTGTCAGTGTCACCACGGACGCGCGGGGGCGGGCCGTGTTCCGGAGTCTGGTGCCGGGCTCCGTCACCGTGTCGGCCTGTGCGGCGGAAAAGGGCCGTGCCGCGTCCCTGGACGTGCCGTTGGCCGACCGGGAGTCGCGCACGGTGCGGCTGGTCCTGCCCGAGGGGGGATTCCTGTCGGGCCGCATGGAGGATGAGCGGGGGCTCCCGTGGCCGGGGCGCGCCTGTTGGCGTCGCCCGCTGGGGGCGGGAGCTCGGTGCCCGCCCACTGCCGGGGGCAGGTCCAGACACAATCCGGTCCCGACGGGAGCTTCTCCCTGGCCCACCTGCGGAAGGGTCTCTGGTCGCTGTCGGTGGCCTCGGAGGAATTCGAGCTGGATGCCTCGGCTTCGCTGGGCGTGGAGCCCGAGGGGCGCAGGTCCGTCCGGGTGCGTGTGTCCTCGGGCGAGTCAACGGTCCAGCTCGTCTTCCGGGCACGGCCGCGTCTGCTGGGCCGGGTGGTGCGCGAGGACGGTGGGCCGGTCACCCCTTCCAGCTCAACGGCGAGGGGTTTGACTCGCCTGATGGCCACTTCTCCCTCCCTCTCACCACGGCGAGGAAGATGCGGCTGGACGTGGAAGCGTCGGGCTTCGCCTCGCGCTCGCTCCAGGTGGACACTTCCGATGGACGGGAGGATGTCGACCTGGGAGACGTGGTGCTCCGTGCCTCCGTGCCCGTGACGGGGAAGGTGGTGGATGCGCTCAGCTCGGCGCCTGTCTCCCAGGTGGGAGTGGGATTCAGGGGTCGCTTCTTCCCGAGGACGTACACGCGGTGGGATGGCCACTTCACCCTGGAGGACGTGCCTCCCGGGAGGGCGTCCTCGTGCTCTCGCATCCGCTCTATCCGTCCGCGGAGGTGGCGTTCGTGCAGGGGCAGCAGGTGCTGGCGCGGCTCGCGCCCGGTGCCACCCTGGAAGGCCGCGTGGAGTCGGGAGGCGTGCCGGTGGAGGTGGGCTCGGTCCAGTTGCGCTCGCAGCGCGAGGAGATCGTTGGCACGACGGAGTTGGTGCATGGGCGCTATGTCCTGGATCTCCTCCCGGCGGGACGGTACGTGGTGCGGGTCCAGGGGCCGCGGAGCCAGGGCCCCGCGTTGCTGTTCCCCCTGAAAACCGTGGAGCTCGCCGCGGGCGACCGGGTGACGTTGGACTTCACGGGCTCCATCGCCTCGGGCTCGATGGATGTGCTCGTACCGGAGCGCGGCATCGAGGTTCATCTGATTCCCGGGGAGCTGCCCCTGCTCGCGCCCCGGCAAGGGCTCTACGGCAAGCTGTCCGCGGGCTTCATGGGCAAGCGCGTGAGCGATGGCGTCCGGCGCTTCTCCCTGCTGCCCGGCGGCGACTACACCCTCATCGCCATCCGCCACGACGACTCGGGCACCGACGTCCACCGCGAGCAGGTGGAGTTGCCCTCCGAGGGCGAGCATTCCCTCACCCTGGCGCCGCTGTGGACCCGCTTCGAGGATTAGCCCTGGGACGGAGCGCGGCGGCATGTCGCCCCCTGCTGGCCTTGTCAGTCCCGATGGCGCACGATGTTGATGACGTTGCCGTCGGGTGCTCGGAGGAGGAACCGGCGTACACCCCAGGGCTCTGTCGTGATCGGGTGCACGATCTCGTAGCCGAGGCGCGAGGCTTCTTCGTAAGCACCTTCGATGTCATCCGTATGGATGGAAATGACCGGGTTTTCGGGTGCGGACGCGTCGCGCGTGACGAGTTGGACGTTCGCTCCCGTGTCGGGAGAGGTGTAGCGGGCCACCCATCCCATGTTGAACTCCTCGGTACTCAGCCCGAGGTAGTCGGTGTAGAAGCGCTTCGCTGCGTCAACGTCAGCCACGTGAAGGTTTGCCATGATTCGGATGGCGCGCATGCGTTCCTCCTGAGCCGCTCACGATAGCACCTGCGCCAGCTCGATCAGGTTGCCGAACGGATCGCGGAAGAAGGCCAGCTTGCGGCTGATGGCCTCCAGCACGAACGGCTCGGTGACGATGGTGACGCCGCGTCCGCGCAGCTTCTCGACCGTCTCCTCGACGTTCGAGACGTTGAGGCAGAAGTGATGGTAGCCGCGGTACTTCAGGCTGTCGGCCGGTCGGTATAGGGGCGGACTTCGGCCGGCGCCGGCTCACCGCCGCCCAGCACCTCGATGTAGAAATGATCGTCGGTCGGCGGAGCCAGATAGGCCGTGTTCTCGTCGCCGTAGGCCCATTCGGCCACGACGCGGAAATCCAGCTTGCCGACGTAGAAGGCCTTGGCCTCTTCCAGGCTGGGGGTGCGGACGGCGACGTGATGGCCGCGCATGTCGGCGAAGATCGAGCCGGGGTTCTGGGCGGGCGGGATGAAATCAGCCATTTGAAACGCTCCTGTCGTGGCCGGCGGCGTCAGTGCCACCCGGCTTCGAGGAGAAAAATGCGCTTTCGCGACCCCGATGATTAGACTGGGAATCTTCCGCTCAATGCTGAGTATGATTCAGCAATGCGCACGACGGATCTTTCGGAACTGGCCGCCTTCGATGCGGTCGCCCGCCACAAGAGTTTCAAGCGGGCGGGCGAGGAGCGCGGCGTCACGGCCTCGGCCATCAGCCACGCGGTCAGCAATCTGGAAGCCCGCGTCGGCATCCGGCTGCTGAACCGCACGACTCGCAGCGTATCGCTCACCGACGCGGGGGCCATGCTGCTGTCGCGGCTGGCGCCGGCGTTCGGGGACATCGGCTCGGCCATGGACGGGTTGAATCAGTTCCGGGACTCGCCGTTCGGCAAGGTGCGGCTCAATGCGCCCAGTTCGATCGCACCCTTCGTCCTGGGTCCCGTGCTTGGACCCCTGATCGCCGCCCATCCCAACCTGGAGCTCGAGATCGTCACCACCGATCGCCTGGTGGATATCGTCGAGGAGGGCTTCGACGCCGGCATCCGGCTGGGGGAAAGCCTGCGCGACGGCATGACAGCTGTGCGGATCAAGCCCCGCCTGCGCTTCGCGGTCGTCGGCTCGCCGACCTATTTCGCGGCTCGGCCGATCCCGCGCACCCCCACCGAACTGAAGGCTCACATCTGCTTTCAGAACCTCTATCCCTCGGGCATGCGCTACGCCTGGGAGTTCAAGAAGGACGGCCGGACCGTGGAGTTTCAGCCCACCGGCCCCTTCTCTTCCGACGACCACGACCTGCTGCTCCGGGCGGCCTTGGCGGGTGGAGGCCTGGCCTATGTCTGGGAGAACCGGGCAGAGAGGCTGATCCGCGACGGCGCACTGATCCGCTGCCTCGACCCGTGGTGCGCCCCGGAAGACTGGCTGTATCTGTACTACCCGGCCCGGAAATACATCTCCGCCGGCCTGCGGGCGGTGATCGAGACCATGCGGGCATAGACGTTTCGGACACCTGGGAATGAGCCCGCGCTCCGGGAGCGCCACACGGCAGATGGAGATAGTCAGTCGAAGTCACAGGTGTAGATCCGCTGCTGTTCGAGCAGGATCAGGACTCCTCCGTCGGCCCTCGGGGGCAGCTGGCTTGTGTGGAACCCGACCGCCGAATCACAGCTCTGTCCGGCTGTCAATTCAACAAAAAGTCTATACGCATTTTTTGGACTGTGCGGCTATGAAGACCCGCATCTTGCTGGTGCCCGGCTGTTCTAGGGAAGGTATTCACGGCGTGAGCCATGAAACGCGGGGACCGACGAACCTGATGGCCAGCCACGCCATCCGGTTCGGCTCGGCACCTCTCAGGTCATCGAAAGGAAGTTCAAACATGAGAAGGTCTTTCATCCCACTGCTTGTCCTGTCGGTGTTCTTCATTGCTGGCCGAGCCGCCGCGGCGGAGCCCAGTTGCCAGGAACTCAGTGACCAGTATGCGATTGTCGCGGGGAAGGGATTTGGCTTCGCTCCGGCGGACGTCCAGACGCTGTGGAAGAAGAAGAGCTGCACCACCCAGCCGCAGGCCACCCTGGTCAGCGCGCTCTGTCAGGAGATGAGTGACCGCTTCGACATCGTCGCCGGCACCAGCTTCGGCAGCGCGAATGCCGACGCACAGGGCTCGTGGAAGGCGATCGCCTGCACCACCAAACCCCGTTCATGCCAGGAACTCAGCGACCAGTACGCGATTGTCACGAATCAGGGCCTTGGCTTCGCCCCGGCCTACGTCAAGACGGTTGTCTGGGAGAAGAAGTCGTGTGCCACCCGGCCCCAGACCACGAGGGTCACTCCGCTCTGCCAGGAGATGAGCGACCGCTATGGCATCGTCGCGGGCGGAACCTTGGCACCGCGGATGCCGATGTCCAGAACTCCTGGAAGGCGCTCGCCTGCACCACCAAGCCCTCCCCCAGCTGCCAGGAACTCAGTGACCAGTATGCGATTGTCGCGGGAAGGGATTTGGCTTCGCTCCGGCGGATGTCCAAACGCTGTGGAAGCAGAAGAATTGCAGCACGAAGCCGCAGTCCTCCCTGGTCAGCGCGCTCTGCCAGGAGATGAGTGACCGCTTCGACATCGTCGCCGGCACCAGCTTCGGCAGCGCGAATGCCGACGCACAGGGCTCGTGGAAGGCGCTCGCCTGCACCACCAAGCCCCGTTCATGCCAGGAACTCAGCGACCAGTATGCGATTGTCACGAATCAGGGCCTTGGCTTCGCCCCGGCCTACGTCAAGACGGTTGTCTGGGGGAAGAAGTCGTGTGCCACCCGGCCCCAGACCACGAGGGTCACTCCGCTCTGCCAGGAGATGAGCGACCGCTATGGCATCGTCGCGGGCGCAACCTTCGGCACCGCGGACGCCGATGTCCAGAACTCCTGGAAGGCGCTCGCCTGCACCACCAAGCCCTCCAGTAAGTAAGGCCCGGCGCGCTCAGGGCCCGGCGGATTGCGGCGGCCGGCCCTGCTCTTTCGCCACGGGCAGATAGCACTTGCCCCCGTACTCGGCCCGGTCCTCGGCGCACGGGGGCCGCTGCTCCAACGCCACCCAGCACCCGCCATTGATCTCGACCTCGAGTTGATTCCGGGTGTTGCAGGGTGCCTTCTTCTGATTGCGAAAGGGCTGTCTGGGTGGGGGATAGGCGATGGCCTGTCCAGAAGTGTCCCCGGTGTGGATCAAGGACGGAGCCTCCAGGGGCACCTCCCCCGTGGGAAGGGCGCGCTCGGGCGGAGGGGCGCCCGCGGTGACCTGGAACCAGACACCGAGTCCCAGCGCGAGCACGGCGGCGCCCATGAGGGCGCGGGAGCCCCACCCTACCCCACGGGGCTTCACGGGCCCGGCCGCGAAGTGGGCATGGAGCCGGGGACTGTCTTCCACGCGCCGGAACGCGGCACTCATCAACACGAGCAGGTCAGCCACCTCGGAGGGTGGAGCGAAGGGCGGAGCCTGCTCAACCGTCAGCGACACGTCGGGGGAGTCGCGCTCGCACGAGAGGCCGAGCCGCCAGGGCCCCTGGTGCAGCCAGTACACCCGGCCGCTCGGCCGCAGCGTCACGGCCGGCTGGCCCGTGGCCACATGCCGTGACTCATGGAGGTGCCCCAGGTCGGGCCCCACCTCGTCGAACTTCCTGCCGAGCCGGAACGGCCCCACCCGCTCGTGCCGCGGGTCCTTCTCGTCCGCCACCTGCTGTCCCCTCGCGAAGGCGCACCGATGCGCCAGCCGTACAGGGGAGCGGATTCAACCACTCGAGTCAAGGCGAAGGGAACACCCTGTTGGGTGACACGACACGGCTCAGGCCACCGCCGAGGGGTACTCCCGGGCCACGGGCAGCAGCAGGACGAAGCGGGCGCCCCCCTGGGCGCGGTTCTCCGCGAAAAGCGAGCCGCCGCTGCGCATGACGTACTCCCGGCACAGCGCGAGCCCCAGCCCGGTCCCCTTTCCGGGCGGCTTGGTGGTGAAGAAGGGATCGAAGAGCCGCGGCAACACCTCCGGGGAGATGCCCGGGCCGTTGTCCTCCACGTCCAGACGCACGACGCCCTCGAGCCATCGCGCGCCCACGGCGATCCGCGCCTGTCGCGAGGGTTGGGCCGACTCCACCGCGTCCACCGCGTTGATCAACAGGTTCAACATCACCTGCACCAGGTGCCGGTGGCCCAGCCCCACCCGGGGCAGTTCCGCCGCGAAGCTCAGGCACACCTCGCCCCGTCCACCCAGGCGGACCGACACCGGCGCCGCGCCTCCTGGAGGGCTTCTTCCAAGCGCCCGCTCTCCTCGGCCCCGTCACCGACACGGGCGAAGCCCTTGAGATCCATGACGATCTGCTGGATGCGCAGCACGCCCTGCCGCGTCTCGGACAGCACCTCGAACAGCTCCTCGGAACCCAGGGACCTGCCGCCGCGTGCCTCCCGCTCGAGGAAGGCCGGTTGGACTTCACATAGGCCAGGGGGTTGTTCACCTCGTGCGCGACGCCAGCGGCGAGCTGCCCCACCAGCACCAGCCGCTCCATCTGGGCGCGCTCGCGCTCGGCGCGCACCCGGCGGCGCTCGCTCTCCGCGAGTTGTTCCAGCGCCTGGAGCCGGGCGCGCTGGGCCTCGCGCTCCGCATCACCCAGGCGGCGGTAGGTGCGCGTGCCGAAGAGGGAGAGCACCGTGAACATGGCGAAGCCCGTCAACTGCATGATCATCAGGCGCGTGGACACGCCCGCCATCGTGTCCAGGAGCACCACCGCGCCCAGGGTCAGCGCACCGCCCAGCGCCGTGGGCAACTGATCATCCGGGTTGAACATGGCGATGAGGCAGGGCAAGGCGCCGAACACCTGGAAGTAGGGACTGGCCGGGCCCCCGCTCAGGTGCACGAGCAGGGTCGCGGCCACCATGCCGATGAGCACGGCGCTCAGCCCGGTGCCCTGGGGAGACATCCAGCCCCGGCCCAGGGCCACACCGAGCCCCGCGAAGCTCGCGCTGCACCCGAGCTGCAGCGCGAGCAGCGGCCAGGTGATGTCCTCGTCCACCACACAGTAGAGGACGATCCCCACCAGGAAGAAGGCCGCGCACACGAAGGAGTTCTTGCATTGCACCCGGAGCAGGGCCTTCGACTCGGAGGGATCGGGGTTCATCGGAGGGGACGACGCTACCGCCTGCCTGGACACCGCGGGACGATGCCGCGGAGCGTCGAGACATCGACCATCGTCCAGGAAACAGACGCGCGGGAGCATCACCCCCCACAATCACATCCATTCAACCAGATGTGATTGGGGTGGGCGTCGCCCTCATCCCGCCCGATGGCAGTCAAATCCTGGCGTTCAACCGCGAGGCGGGTCTGCCGCGCCGCTGAACGGCGCATGGGCTTGCCACGCTGATACCCGCTCGGGCGCATGAACGAGCCCACTCCTCCTCTGGTCTTGGCGGACCGTTCTTCCGCCCTCACCCATCACGGTTGGACCGGGAGGACATCATCACCCTGTTTCGCATCCACGACCGCTCTTCCTCGAGCCGCGAGAAGGCAACCGCGCGCCGGTCGCTCTCGCTCGCCCTGCTGCTGACGGGAATGGTGGGGGTGTTGCTCACGATCGGGCTGCTCGATGTCGACAGGCGCGCCCGCCACGGCCAGGAGCAAGAGGCCCTGGCCCAACAGAAGGCCCGCACCCAGGAACTGGCCTCGGAGCTGGGCACCACGCTGCGTGGCGCCGAGCAGCTCACGGATACCCTGGCCGTGCTCGCCGGCCCCCTCCAGGAGAAGCGGGCGCTCGAGGAGTTGATGCGCCGCGTCCTGACCTCCGCACCGGAGAGCACCATCTACGGGCTCGGGGTGTGGTTCGAGCCCGGTCGGTTGGTGCCGGCACGCGCCACATGGGGCCCTACCTCCACCGGGACGTGGCGAGACGTGGAGGTCTTCCGATCCTCACCTATGAGTGGTCCACGCCCGCCTACGACTACTCGCGGCGGCCCTGGTACCAGCAGGCGCGCACGAGCGGTGGCCGCATCGTCATCTCCGAGCCCTACGTCGAAGAGGACCAGGCGTACGAGACGCTCTCGAGGGCCTTCTTCGACGACCAGGGCGGGTTGCGCGGGGTGGTGAGCGTGGACCTCTTCCTTCCCCAGGTCACGGACGTGGTCCGCCATGCCAACCTGTCCCCCTCGGAGATCCTCTATGTCACGAGCCCCGCTGGCGCGCTCCTCGCCCACCCGCGGGAGGAGCAGTTGCTCGCCTGGGCACGAGCGCGGGATAGACCCGTGCGTGCCCTGTGCGAGCTCACCCTCGTGGAGCTGCGGAGGTGGGAACACGAACAGGGACTGGACCGGGGACGGCACCTCACCGAGGTGAGCATCCCCCAGGTGGGCTGGAGGGTCTTCGCCTCGACGGACGAAGGCGTGCTGTTCAAGGCCGTGCGCCGACAGGAGCGGTGGGTGATGGCCCTGTGCGTGATGCTCTGGGGAGGGCTGGCGGCGAGCGGCCTGGCCATGGCCCGCTCGGAACGGGCTCGCGCCCTGATGCGCACACTCGCCGAGCGCCAGCGGCAGGAGGAGGAGCGGCAGCAACTGCTCGCCCAGGTACGGCAGCGCTCGGCGGAACTCCAGGCCATCCTCGAAGGCATGGTCGATGCCGTCATCGTGACCGATGCAGTGGGAGCCATCACCCTCGCCAACCGGGCCGCGCTGAAGCTCTTCGGACAGGCGATGCTCGAAGGGACCCGGCTGGACGCCGTGTATCCGCACCATCGCCCCCGGAGGCTGGACGGGCAGGAGCTTGCTTTCGAGGAACTGCCCATGGTCCGCGCCCTGCGGGGCGAGCAGGTGAGCGACACGGAGCTCATCATCACCGGGCCCCAAGCACCCCGGCAGCTCGTCCTCCGGCTGAACTCCGCGCCCCTCCGCGACGAGTCGGGCCGCGTCATCGCCGCGGTGTCGGTGGCGCGCGACATCACCCAGGCCCTGGAGCTGGAGCGCCTCCAGGGCGACTTCGTGAGGATGGCCGCGCACGAGCTGAAGACTCCCCTGACGGTGATGAAGTCCTTCGCGCAGCTCTCCCGGCGGACGGAAACCCCCACCCCCGTGCTGGGCCGGCTGCTCGAGGGCATCTGCCGCGGCGTGGATCGCATGGATCGGTTGGTGCGGACGCTGCTCGATGCCTCGCAGCTCCAGAGCGGCCAGTTGCGCTTCGAGAAGGAGGAGGTGGAGCTGCGGGCGCTGGTGGAGGCCGCCATCGCACGGACCACCGCCAATCACCCGAACAATCCCATCCACCTCCAGCCAGCTCCCGAGACGTGGGTGTTCGGAGATCGCGCGCGGTTGGCGCAGGTGCTCGCCGAGTTGCTCGACAATGCCGCACGCTACTCACCCATGGGCCAGGGCGTGGAGGTGGCCGTCACTGCCGACGGTGACGCGGTGGAACTCTCCATTCACGACCAGGGTATTGGCATCCCGGCGCGACAACGGGATCGGGTCTTCGAACGCTTCTACCGGGCCCATGCGGGCACGCCCCATGATCGCGGGGGACTGGGGCTGGGATTGTTCCTGGCCCGGGGCATCGTGCTGCAGCACGGTGGCCGCCTGGAGCTGGAGAGCCGCGAGGGAGAGGGAACCCACGTACGTTTGCGGCTGCCACGTCTGCTCGAGCCCCATCTGGTCAGCGGCGTCACCTGCCGCACGCACCACGGATAGCCTCCGGATGCCGGGCGTCTTCACGTCCTCCTCGGGCGCGGTGTGCTGCAAGAGAAAGAGGGCGCTCGACGGACGCGCCAACGCGCGAGGTCCGATGGTAGCACACGCATCGGACCCCAACGCCCCGAGCAGCGGCCGCCGACGCCACCCGCTCTTGGGGAGGAGAACCCGTCATGAGAGACACCACCACGAAACACATTCCGCCCCGTCCCTGGCCGGAGGCGGTGACCCGCCGGCGCTTCTTCGGCTTCGTGGCCGCCGCGTGCCTCGCCACCGGCCTGAGCGCCTGCGACGATGACAGCGACGATGTTCGGCGGTTGCAGGCCACATGGACGGCCTCGCCGCAGAACGAGGCGATGGCCAATGCCATCGACCTGGGCTTGTTCCGGTAGGAGCGCCCGTGCTCCAGCGCGAGCTGCGCCAGTGCAGGGAGGAGAAAGCAGGAGCCCCCGAGAGGGTGTCCCCCGAGAGGGTGTCAGAGAATTAGAGTGACGCGGCACGACCCGACGCGCGACGGAACTTGGCTCGCCGAATGCTTGAGGCGCGGCTTGCCATGTCTGGACCTCATGATCTCTTCGCCCGCTACACCTTCGGTCACCCCGAGCGGGCCGCCGCCGAGCTGCGTGCCGTGCTGCCCGCCCATGTCGTCTCCGAGGTGGACTGGACGTCCCTGCGACGAGAGCCCGGCAGCGTGGTGGACCCGGAGCTGCGCGAGACCGAGAGCGATCTGCTCTTCACGGCACGGACGCGCAGGGGCCAGCCGCTGCTGCTGTACGTGCTGCTGGAGCACCAGTCGTCGGTGGACCCGTGGATGGCGCTGCGCATGCTGCGTTACGTGGTGCGCCGGTGGAGCGCTGGCGCCAGGAGCACCCGGAAAGCAAGCTACTCCCCATCATCATTCCGCTCGTCATGTACCACGGGCCGGATGGAGTCTGGACGGCGCCGCGTCGGGTGGAGGAGCTCTTCGAGTTGCCGGAGGAAGAGGAGGAGCGCGAGCGCTGGCGAACCTTGGTCCCGCGATTCGAGTACCTGCTCGATGACTTGACGGCCGAGCGGGAAGAAGCGCTGAGCACACGCCCCGGCCCGCCGCTGGCCCGGTTGGCGTGGTGGGTGCTGCGTTACGCCCGCACCGGGGAACTGGCCCGGAAGCTGCCGGACTGGGTGGTGCTCTTCTCGCAGGTGCACGCGGACGCCGAGGGAGCCGAGCATCTGGTGGTCGTCATTCGTTACCTGCTGTGGGTGGAGGAGGATGCAGCCATCCACACAGCGGTGAGGCGGGTGTTACATTCGGTGCTTGATAGGCAACGCGCGGAGGAGCTGATGGGCAGCTGGGCCGAGGAAATGATTGAGCGTGGAGTCCAGAAGGGTCTGCACCAGGGGCTGACCCAAGGACGTGCCGAGTACATCCTGCGGATTCTCACCGCGCGAGGCGTACAGGTCAGCGAAGCGGCTCGCCAGCACATCCTCACTTGTACGGACCTGGCGACCCTCGACCGCTGGTTCGATCGTTCTCTGAACGCCACCACCCTCTCCGAGGTGTTGGACGGCCTCGCCCAGTAGGGGGAAGAAGGGCGCGAAGAGCCGCGGCAGCACCTCCGGGGAGATGCCCGAGCCGTTGTCCTCCTCATCGCTCTCCGCGAGTTGTTCCAGCGCCTGGAGCCGGGCGCGCTGGGCCTCGCGCTCCGCATCGCGCTGGCGACGGTAGGTGCACGGTGCCGAAGAGGGACAGCAACATGGCGATGAGGCGGGGCAAGGCGCCGAACACCTGGAAGTAGCGTGACCACGAACGGTCGGCTCCCCGAGGGCCCTTCGCCCCCCGTCCGCGTCGGATAGGACCTTTCGTCACATCCGTCGTGACTGCTCTCCATTGGGAGAAAGCCCCTGGCTCGACAAACGCGGTGCCAGGGAGACGGGCCATGCACCTGCCGTGTCTTCAGGCGTGTGCATGGCCCATCATCCAAATGCAGGGGAGTTTTCCTTAATGCGTGCCCATACCGTTACCTATTCCCACCCTCGTGAGGAGGTCGTGAACTTCCGTGCGGGCGATGGCAAGCCATTGAATCTCATCCGGGTCCGCGGCGCTCACGCTCCCGTCAAGGGGCCCGTGATGCTCGTGCATGGCGCGGGCGTGCGCGCCAACATCTTCCGCGCCCCCATTCCTCGCACCCTCGTCGATACCCTCGTCGCCGACGGCTACGATGTCTGGTTGGAGAACTGGCGGGCGAGCATCGACGTCGCGCCCAACGAGTGGACGTTCGATCAGGCGGCCGTCCATGACCACCCCAAGGCCATCGAGACGATCGTCCAGAAGACGGGCTGGAACGAGGTCAAGGCCATCGTCCATTGCCAGGGCGCGACGAGCTTCATCCTCTCGGCGGTCGCCGGGCTGCTGCCCCAGGTGAAGCTGATCATCAGCAACGCCGTCTCCCTGCACCCGGTGATGTCGCGCGCCACCTGCCTCAAGCTGCGCCAGTTCGTCCCCCTGCTCTCTCGGTGGACGTCCTACCTGGATCCGCAGTGGGGCCTCGGGCCCAGGGGCCTGATCCCCCAGGTCCTCACCCTCATGGCGCGAGCCACCCATCACGAGTGCGACAACACCGTGTGCAAGATGGTGAGCGTCATCTACGGCCTGGGCCATCCCACGCTCTGGAGTCACGAGAACCTCAATCCGCAAACCCATGAATGGGTGAAGCACGAGTTCGCCCAGGTGCCCCTCTCCTTCTTCCGGCAGATGCTCGAGAGCCTGCGGGCGGGCTACACCGTTCCCGTCGAGGGCTACCGGGAGTTGCCCCAGGACGTGGCCCTGCGCCGTCCCCAGACGGATGCCCGGTTCGTCTTCATGGCCGGTCGCGGCAACCGATGCTTCCTCGCCGAGAGCCAGCGGCGCTCCTACGAGGCCTTGTCCCGCTACCGGCGCGGCTACCACTCGCTGCACGTGGTGCCGGGCTACGGCCATCTCGACGTCTTCATGGGCAAGAACGCGCCCTGGGATGTCTTCCCCCTCATCCAGGCCGAGCTGAACCGGCCTGTCCAGGAGCGCTCATGACGTTGGACGAACAACGCGAAATCCAGGACTCCGCTCCCGAGCTCTTCTTCCGCGAGACCATGTCGGGGGGCTGTCGCTGGGAACCTCGGACCCTCTCCAGGGCGCCGCCCGGGGCCGGCGCACGCCCTTCACCTTCCACGCCACCATCCTCGTGGACGACGTGGACGCCTTCCTCGAGAACCCGGCGCACACGGCCCGGCTCCTCGCCCGTGCCTCCTATGCGCCCCTCGGCCAGGAGCTGCTCGTGAAGCGAGGGCGCTTCAACCTGTTCCGGCCCACGGACGCACCGGGGACCCGGTTGATGACCTATGGCCTGCCCTTCGTGAGCGGAGCGCGCGCGTATTACCTGGCGGGCACCAAGACCGTCCATGACGACCGGGGCTGGGACCTGTGGCACGACACCACCCGGCTGTCCTGCCGGCTCCACGAGGGCGAGGACGAGCGCGGCCCGATCGTGGGCGCGGGAGTGCTCTCGCTGGGACTCCGGGACGTGCTCGCGATCATGGCGTCCATGGGTTCCCGCCTCCCGGAGCCCATGAGCCTCGAGGTCCGGCTGCGCTTCGGCGAGTTCTTCCTCGGCTCCCTCTGGCGGCTCTACGCCCCCAGGGTGCTGGCCTCCCGGAACGCGGGCCGCCCCTCCACCCCTTCCTCCCCGCGAATGGAATCCCCATGAGTCCGAGACAACAACGACGGGAGCATTTCGACGTCATCATCGTGGGGTCTGGCTTTGGCGGCTCGGTGATGGCCTGGCGTCTGGCCGAGGCGGGCCTGCGCGTCTGTGTCCTGGAGCGGGGCAAGGCCTATCCCCCCGGCTCGTTCCCACGCAGCCCCTATGGCATGCGCCGCAACTTCTGGGACCCCCACCAGGGGCTCCATGGGCTCTTCAACATCTGGTCCTTCCCCGGGCTCTCGGGCGTGGTGTCGAGCGGGCTCGGCGGGGGCTCGCTCATCTACGCCAACGTGCTGCTGCGCAAGGACGAGAAGACCTTCGTGCGCGAGTCTCCCCGCCACGGGGGCTACGAGTACTGGCCCGTCAACCGCGAGGAGCTGGAGCCGCACTACGATGCCGTGGAGAAGATGCTCGGCGCCCAGCGCTACCCGTTCGATCAGGAGCCCTACCGCCACACCGCCAAGACGATCGCGATGAAGCTGGCCGCCGAGCGCATGGGGCTCGAGGCCGACTGGGAGTTGCCGCCCCTCGCGGTGACGTTCGGCAATACCGGACAGCCCTCCGTCCCGGGCGAGCCCATCCACGAGCCCCAGGGCAACCTGCACGGGCGCACCCGTCTGACGTGCCGGCTGTGCGGCGAGTGCGACATCGGCTGCAACTACGGCAGCAAGAACTCGCTCGACTACACGTACCTGTCGGCCGCCGGGCGGGCCGGAGCGGAGCTGCGCGTGCGCTGCGAGGTGCGCTCCTTCTGGCATGAGCGCGACGGCTATGCCGTCGAGTACCTGGACCATTCCCAGGCCCGGGAGGACGAGCCTCCCCAGGTGCCCCTGTCCCAGCAGCCGGGCAAGGTCATCACGGCGGACAAGCTCGTGCTGTCGGCGGGCACCTTCGGCACCACGTACCTGTTGCTCAGGAACCAGGCGGCGCTGCCGGGGCTCAGCACCCGGCTCGGCACGCAGTTCAGCGGAAATGGGGACCCGGTGTCCTTCGTCTCCAAGTGCGTCCAGAAGGGCAAACGGGGATACGAGCCCCGCCTGCTCGATGGGGGCCATGGTCCGGTCATCACCAGCAGCCTGCGCATTCGCGACGCGGCCCAGGGGGGCACCGGCCGTGGCTTCTACATCCAGGACGCGGGCTACCCGGAGTTCGTCAACTGGCTCCACGAGGGGCTCAACCAGCTCGCCCTCACACACCGCCTCGCCCGGCTGGGGCTCCGGCTCGCCCAGGGCTGGCTCGGTTTGAGCAAGGACACCGACGTGAGCGCGGAGATCGCCGATGCGATCGGCGACTGCGTGGGCTCCTCCAGCTCACTGCCGCTGCTCGCCATGGGCCGGGATCTGCCCATCGGGCGCATGTCCCTCAACGACGCGGGCATGCTGACGGTCGACTGGAAGATGCGCGGCTCGTCGGCCTACTTCCAGCGCGTGCAGCGCACCATGGCCCGGATGGCCCATGTGCTCGGGGGGAAGTTCATCCAGTACCCGCTCGGCTATCTCAGCCGCATCATCACCGCGCATCCGCTCGGGGGCTGCCCCATGGGCCGCTCCGTGGCCGACGGCGTGGTGGACTCCCATGGCGAGGTCTTCAACCACCCCGGCCTCTACGTGGCGGATGGTTCGGTGATGCCGGGCCCCACGGGCGTCAACCCGAGCCTCACCATCGCGGCGCTCGCCGATCGTTTCGCCGAGCACCTCATCGAGCACTCGCGCCACCCCACCCGCTCCCGCGTCTCCGGGCGCGCGGAGCCGGTGCTCATGCACTGACGGGAGGCGGCGCCTCCTCGGGCTCCGCGTCCCGTGACTCCAGGAGCCGCAGGGCGCGCTGCTCGAACAGCCCGGCGCCCTGCTCCCGCGCGATGTGCACGGCCCACTCGAGGAATTCACGCGCCCGGGCCTCGTCACCCAGCGCCCGCCACGCCTGGGCGCCGACGCGGTACACCTCCGCCTCGTAGAAGCGCTCGCCCGTCGACTCCACCCATTGGAGGGCCGCGTTCACCGCGCGCAGGGCGTCCTGGGCCGCCTCCGCCGCAGGTGCACCTGCGCCAGCATGCCCACGAAGTAGGGCATCGCCGCGTGCATGCCCACGAGGCGCCATCGGCCCAATCCCAGACGCATCTGCACCAACCCTCCCTCGGGCAGGCCCAGCTCGCAGAGCGCCCAGGCGCGCAGCAGGCTGATTTGCATCACCCATTCCACCAACAGGCGGACCCGGTTCTCGCGCGAGATCTCGAGACAAGCCTCGGCCAGCTCCAGGGTCTCTCGCGCATCACCGCGCATCTGACTGGTCACCGCGGCGTAGAGGAGCACGTAGGCGCGCGTCAGGGGATGGCCGATGCGCTCGGCGAGCGCGAGTGCCTCCCGGCTCCGGCGCAGGGCCCCCTCGTACTGGCCGCGCACCGACTGGATGACGGCACCATGGGCGAGTGCCACCGCCGTGGGATCCAACCAGTGCCGCACGGCCAGCCGCGCGTGCTCCTCCAGGGAGAAGTCCGCGCACGCCACGGCGCGGTCCGCGTGCTCGAGCGACTCGCTCATCCGCCCCCACATGAAGAGGATGGTGGCCATCATGCGGTAGCCCAGGACGAGCAGCTCCTGGTGCCGCTGGCGCGAGCCCACCTCCACGAGCTGTTCGCCCAGGGCATAGGCCTCGCGATACTCGGCGCGGCAGTAGGAATAGGAGAACGGCCCCCAATAGGACACCTCCAGGGACGGGAGCGCGTCACCCACGAGGGGGATCAGCTCGCGCACCCGGGCATAGGTGCGCTTCACCTCGGAGGCTCTCAAGCCGCGCACCTGAGTCAGCGGAATGCCCAGCACGGTGAGCAGCTGCAGCTCCTGCTGGGTGCGTTGGGGCGTGTCGGGTTGGGTGTCGAGCAGCGTGAGCGCCTGGTTCAGGTGGTTCACGGCCTCCTGGTTCGCCGAGCGCAACACGGCATGCAGCCCGGCGCTCCGCCAGTGGACGATGGCCCGCGAGGGGACTCCGGCCTCGGTGTAGTGGTGGGCGAGCAGCTCCGGCTGGGTCCGCACCACCTTGGGGAACTGCTCCTCCAGGGCCTGGGCGATCCGCCGGTGGTGGTGACGCCGGGGGCCCCGGGGAAGGGACTGGTAGGCGGCCTCCTGGAAGAGGGCATGGCGGAACTGGTAGGCGACCCCCTCCTCCACGTCTTCACTCCGTTGGAGCAGGCCCGAGGCCACCAGCGCATCCAGATCCTCGCGCAACGAGGACGGCTCACGCCGGGTCAGCGACGTCATCAACGTCCGGGTGAAGCCGCGGCCCACCACGGCGCACAGCTGAGCCAGGGTCTTGAGCCGCACCGGCAGCGCGTCCAGCCGGGCCAGCAGCAACCCATGCAGGGTGAGGGGCAGGGCGGGCACGCTGCCGCCGGCGGCCACCTGATGCGTCAGCTCCTCCACGAAGAGGGGCACCCCCTCCGTCTTCTCCACCAGCAGGCGGACCGTCTCCTCCGGCAGCGTCGTGCCCGCCGCCTCGTGCACCAGACGGGCCGTGAGGGCGGCGGGCAGTCGTTCCAACGCCGGTGGTGCAAGGACGGCCGCTCGGCCTGGAGACCGGGGCCGTCCGCGTCGCGGGTGCTCGCGACGACGAGCATCCGCGCGTGCCCCACCCGGCCGAGCACCGTGTCGAGCAGCTCCCGGGTGGAGGGATCCGCCCAGTGCAGGTCCTCCACCAGGGCGAGCACGGGCCGCGCGCGGGCCGTGGAGCAGCAGCGCCGAGATCGCCTCGCGGGTGCGATCCTTTCGCTGCTCGGGCGACAGGGGGAAGCGTGGAGCGACGCCCTCCGCGGGGAGCGAGAGGAAGGCGGCGAGGAGCTCGCGCTGCTCCTCTTCCAGGCCCCACTCCGTCAGGCGCGCGTCCAGCACGCGGCGGTTGTCCTGGGGCGAGCCCTCCGGCGCCAGCCGGAGCAGCCCCTGCATCATCTCGATGATGGGGTGGAAGGCGCTCTGGGAGAACTGGCTCCAGCATTGGCAGCGCAGGAGGGTGCACGAGGACGGCGGGATTCGCTGGCGCAGCTCCTGGAGGAGCCGGGACTTGCCGAGGCCCGCCTCACCCGAGAGCAGCACGAAGGAGCCTCGGCCGTCCTGGGCTTCCTTCCAGGAGCCGAGCAGCCGCCGCAACTCCTCCTCGCGGCCCACCAGGGGGGTGAGCGCCCCGGCGGCCAGCGTGCGCTCGAAGCGGAACACCGTGGCGCGCGCGCGCTCCGCCCGCCACAGCGGCATCGGGCGCGCCTTGGACAATCCCTCGAAGGAGCGCTCGCCGAGGGGAGTGGTGTCGAAGGCCTGTCGCACCAGGGCATGCGTGGCCTGGCTGAGGACGACGGTGCCGGGACGGGCCTGCCGGGCGAGCCACGCGGCGATGCGGGGCGCCTCGCCCTGGATGGTGGGCGCGCGGCCATGAAGCTGCGGGAGACCGGCATCCAACACCACCGTCTCCGTATGCAGGCCCACCTGGAGGACGAGCCCGTTCGCGGAGAGTTCGAGCGCCGCCGCCACGGCGTGCTCGGCATCCTCCTCGTGAGCCACCGGGTAGCCGAAGCAGGCCAGCACTTCCTCGCCCATGCAGCTGGTGATGGAGCCCCCGTGTGCCTGGATGAGCTCCGAGCAGCGATTGTGGAAGGTGGCCTCCAGCTCGCTCAGGTCCTCGGGATCGGACGTCTGGGAAACACCCCGTGTGCCCACCAGGCGGCAGGACATCAGCGTCACCGCCCGGCGCTGGGGCACCACCGCCCGGGGTTCCTCGCGCCAGGGGCCCAGGCCCTCCTGCAGTTGGCGCAGCCGCTTCAGCAGTTGATGGGCGGAGGGCAGGCGCGCCTCGGGCGCCTTCGCCAGGAGCGAGGCCACCAGGGCCTCCACCTCCTCGGGCACCTCCGGACAGCAGGTGCGCACCGAGGGTACCGGCTCGGACGAGGTGACGTGCTCGCGCAGCGCATCCAACCCATCGTCCGGATAGGGCAGCTCCCCACACAGCAGCTCGTACAGCAGGAGACCCGCGGACCAGAGATCGCTGCGCGCGTCCTGCGCGCCTCCCCGCCACTGCTCGGGGGACATATAGGCGGGCGTCCCGGCCATGGGCAGGAAGGTCGAGACGGCGTCGAGCCGAGACCAGGCGAGCCCGAAGTCGAGCAGCTTCACACGCCCCTGCGGACCGATGAAGACATTGCTCGGCTTGAGGTCGCGGTGGAGGATGTGGCGCTCGTGCGCGTGCGCCAGACCGGCCGCCACCCCCTCCATCACCTCCAGGGCCCGCCGCACGCCTGGCCGCCGTTCCCGCTGCAACAGGGACGCGAGGGATTCGCCCTCCAGGCACTCCATGACGAGGAAGGGAATCCGGGGCTCCCACGAAGCGCCCACCCACTCGGCCACGTCGAAGACCCGGATGATGTTCTCGTGATCCAACCGCGCGATGGCCCGCGACTCCTGCCGCAACAGCTCCAGGGAGGAGCCATCGGCCCCGGCATCCGCCCGAGGCCGGAAGAACTTCAGGGCCACCACGCGCTGCAGCTCCGCGTCGCGCGCGCGGAACACCTGCCCCATGCCCCCATGCCCCAGCTCCGCGAGGATCTCGAAGCGCCGCCCGTCCGAGCCGCCCAGCCGCTCCCCGATGGCCGGCTTGCGAAACAAGACGGGGCCGTCGGCCACGGCCCGCAGGAGGGAATCATCGAACTCGGAATCATCCAACCCGGCGGTCTGACTGCGTGGCGCCGGGCTCGAGGAGGGACTGTCGGTACTGTCCGGGATCCCTTCAGCCATGCCCTACCCCCAATCGGGTTGTCCCCCTCCCGTCGAGGCCAGGAGCCCCGATGAGTAGAAGGTAGGGGTCCACTGGCCCACGGGCCAGCACGCCCCTGGCGAAGGCAGGCCCACGGACACCCAGGCGAGTCGGCATGGGACTGATAGGGTCGGCGGCTCCATGAACGCCGAACATCTGCTGGTCCTCGCGGAGCCCTCCTCCCCCTCCGTGTCCGCCCTGCGACGGCTGGCGCCGGGCCTGCGCCTCACCGTCGGCCTCACCGAGGAGCAACTGGCCCCGGCCATCGAGCAGGCCCAGGTGTTGTTGCTGGGTGTGCAGAAGAAGGAGGTGCTGCGCGCGTTGCTGCCACGGGCCCGTTCCCTGCGGTGGATCCACGCGCTCTCCGCGGGCGTGGAGAACCTCCTCTTCGAGGAGCTCATCCACAGTCCCCTCCCCGTCACCAACGCCAAGGGGGCCTACAGCGGTTCGCTCGGCGAGTTCGCCCTGGCCGCGATGTTGTTCTTCGCCAAGGACTTGCGCCGCCTCGGTGCGCCAGCAGCGCGAGGCGCGCTGGGAACAGTTCTCGCCCGTGGAGCTGCGCGGACAGACCCTGGGCATCCTCGGGTATGGGGACATCGGCCGCGCGGTGGCGGAACGGGCCGAGCCCTTCGGCATGCGCATCCTGGCCTGCCGGCGCCAGCCGTCGCGCAGCGCGGGGGACACGCTCGTGGACGAGCTGTTCCCCCTCGAGCGCAAGCACGAGCTGATCGCCGCCTCGGACTACCTGCTGCTCGCCCTGCCCCACACGTCCGGAACGCATCGGCTGATGGGCGCGCCGGAGCTGGGCGTCATGAAGCCGGGCGCCGTGCTCATCAACATCGGCCGCGGTAGCACCGTGGACGAGCCGGCGCTGGTGAAGGCCCTGGAAGAAGGACGCCTGCGCGGGGCCGCGCTGGATGTCTTCGAGACCGAGCCGCTGCCGCCGGGACATGCCTTCTGGCGGCTCGACAACGTCCTGCTCTCACCGCACTGCGCCGATCAAACGCCCACCTGGCGCGAGGACGCCGTGGCGCTCTTCCTGAAGAACCTCGAGCGCTTCGAGAAGGGCGAGCCGTTGCTCAACGTCGTCGACAAGGCGGCGGGCTACTGACGGGCGACATCTCGTCCACCGACTTGCATGTCCCCGCATGATGCGGCAACCCGGGGGCGGCCTCAATCCGGCTCACTCCGCCAGCTGCTTCTCGTTGACGACCGTGTTCGAGCCGAGCGCCACGTGCACCTTGTCCAGCAGGCGCTTCAACTCGCTCATCTCCTCGGGCGACAGGTGCCGCGCCACCTCCTCGTCCACGCGCCGCGCCTCGTCCTCCAACACCTCCACCTCCGGCCAGCACGCGTTGGTCACCTGGAGCCGCACACAGCGGCGATCCGCTCCCGCCTCGCGCGTCACCAGCCCGTCCTCCTGGAGCCGATCCACCAGCCGGCTCGCGGCGGGGGCGTCGATGAGCAGCCGCTCCGCCAGCTGCGCCTGGGTGTGCACCTCCCGCTGGGCGATGACCTTCAGGGCCACCAGTTGGTGCAACGACCGACGCGTCCGCGAACTCAATCGGCGGACCAACAGCCGGTGCGTGCCCCGGCGCACAGATGCGAGTTGCTCACAGAGACTCATTTGACGTAGACAATGCTTGTGGTCGACAATAGTTGTCAACCGCCGCAACGCGCGGGCTCTTCCGGGGTCATCCGGACGACACGCACCGCGTCAACTCCTTCCGGGTGTCCTTCCCTGTATGTCCTCCCGTCTCGCCCTTCTCTTCCTGGCGCTCACCGCGGCCCCGCCCCTGGCGGTGGCGCAGGAGCCGACGGCCGCGCCCCCGCCGTTCCAACCCCAGGTGAATGATCCGATGCTGGCTCCAGTGGAGCCCGCCCCCCGGAGGGTGACGACGTGGCAGGAGGCCCTGGCGCTGGTGCGCGAGCGCTCCACGGACCTGAGGACCGCCGAGGCCAACGTGCAGCGCGCCGAGGGCCGCTGGCGTCAGGCCCTGTCGCTGCTCTTGCCCAACGCGCGCCTGAGCGCGGGCGTCTCGACGGACCTGCTCCACCCGGGCCTCGCCGTGGGCCTCACCGGCGCGCCCATCATCCCCCAGGGCAACCAGCCCATCCCCACGGTGCCGCTGGCGAGCGCCACGGCGTCACTCTCCCAGTCCCTGGTGGACGTGAGCGCCTGGCGCGGGCTGCACTCGGCCCAGTTCGCCGAGACGAGCGCCCGGGAGAGCCTCAAGGACGTCCAGCGGCGCCTCACCCTCGGGCTCGCCCGCTCGCTCGTGGCCACGGTGGCCGCCGAGCGCTCGGCCGAGCTCAACCGGGTCGGCCTGCTCCGGGCCCTCGAGCGGGCGGCGCTCACCGAGCGCTCCTTCCAGCTCGGCGTGGGCACCCAGCTCGACGTGGTGCGCGTGCAGCAGGACGTGGAGATCGCCCGGCAGGCCCTCATCTCCGGAGACGAGCAGCTGCGCCGCACCCGGGAGGCCCTCGGCCTCGCGCTCGGCCTTCCCCAGGAGGTGGGGGTGGAGCCCACCTTCCAGCTCCAGGGGCTGGTGGATCAGGCGGTCAGTGAGTGCTCCGCCCTGGAGAGCGCCGACAAGCGCTCGGACGTGGAGTCGGCGCGTGCCCAGCTCCACTCGGCCCGGGACAGCAGGCAGCAGGCCACCGCGGGCTACCTCCCCACCCTGACGCTCAACAGCAGCCTCAACGGCTACACGACCTCCGATCCGGCACCGGCGACGCTGACCACCTGGAGCCTCGCCGCCGTGCTGTCCGTGCCCATCTGGGAGGGCGGCCTGCGCGGAGGGCTCGTGCGCGAGCGCCGGGGCGTGGAGCAGCAGTCGGCCGAGACGCTGGAGAGCACGCGGCGCAACGTGGAGGTGGAGGTGGCGCGGGCGAAGCGCAACGTGGGGGTTTCGGAGTCGTTGGTGAAGACCTCGGCCGCGTCGCGGGAGCTGGCCGCGAGGACGGATCAACTCACCCGGCGTGCCTACGAGGTGGGCCGCGGGAGCAGTTTGGAATTGGTGCAGAGCGGAGCGGCGTTGCGGCAGGCGGAGCTGTCGCTGGCTCTGCGTGAATTCGAGCTCGTCCAGGCACGCCTGGACGCATTCTTGACGGAGGCGCGGTGCGACTGGTGAAAAGGGACGCCCCCTGAAGGCGATGATGATGGGAGTCTGGGGAGCCGCGATGTTGGCGGGGAGCGTGGGATGTGGTGGCAAGCCCCCGCCAAGCCACCGCCGCCGCCGCGCGAGGTGGAGGTGGTGCGGCTGGCGCCGGGCGAGGTGCGTGAAACCGGGGAGTACCTGGGCACGCTCCTGTCGCGGCAGAGCGTCAACGTGCTGTCACAGGTGCCCGGCTACGTGCGCAAGATCCACGTACGTCCCGGCCAGAAGGTGGAGCTGGGAGACGCGCTGCTGGACGTGGACTCGCGCGAGGCGAGCGCCGCGCTCGACAGCGCCCGGGCCCAGCGGGCCTCCTCGGAGGTGAACCTCGAGCAGGCCCGCCGCACGCGCGCCCGCATCGAGTCGCTCTACAAGGAGGGCCTCGCCAGCGCCCAGGAGCTGGAGCAGGCGCGGGCGCAGGTGGACGCGCTGGAGGCCAGCACGCGCGCCGCGGCGGCCCAGGAGACGCAGCGCGCGGTGCAGCTGCAGTACAACACCGTGCGCTCGCCCTTCGCCGGCACGGTGGGTGACGTGCTCGTGCGCCTGGGTGACTTCGTGGGCACCACCACTCCGCTCACCAGCGTGGCCCAGGCGGACGTGCTGGAAGTGAGCGTGGCGGTGCCCTCCGAGCGCGCGCGCTCGCTGCGGCCCGAGACACCGCTCGAGGTGCTCGACTCCAACGGGCAGGTGCTCATCTCCAGCCCCATCTTCTTCGTGGCGCCCCAGGCGGACCCGCGCACGCAGCTGGTGGAGGTGAAGGCCGCCTTCCGCAACACCGTGGGCCTGCGCCCGAGCGAGCTGGTGCGCGCGCGCATCATCTACTCCACGCGCAGCGCGCTGCAGCTGCCCGCGCTCGCCGTGCTGCGCCAGAGCGGCCAGCCCTTCGCGCTCGTGGTGTCGGAGAAGGAGGGGCAGACGGTGGTCAACCGCCGGCCCATCCAGCTCGGCGCGCTCGGCGCCATGGCCTATGTCGTGGAGGAGGGCCTCAAGCCGGGAGATCGCGTGGCCGTCAGCTCGCTGCAGGCCCTGCGCGATGGCTCGCCGGTGAAGGTCAAGGAGCCGGCGCCCGGCGCGTCGCCCGCCCAGGCCGAGAAGCAAGCCAACGGCGGCGGTGGTGCCGCCGGGGGCAGCCGCTAGTCACACCCGTGGAAGCCGGGCGCGCCCCCTGGGACGCCGCGCCCGGCTTGCGCCGAGAGAATGAGGGCCTCACCGCCGTGTTCGTCGACTTCTTCATCCGCAGACCCGTCTTCGCCGCCGTCTGTTCCATCCTGCTGACGCTGGCGGGGGCGGTCGCCATTCCCACGCTGCCCATCTCCCAGTACCCGGACCTGGCACCGCCCCAGGTGACCGTCACCAGCACCTACGTGGGCGCGAGCGCCGACGTGGTGGAGAGCTCCGTCACCATTCCGCTCGAGCAGGAGATCAACGGCGTGGAGGGCATGCGCTACATGTCCTCCACGAGCGGCAATGACGGCACCAGCGTCATCACCGTCACCTTCGAGCCCACGCGCAACATCGAGGTGGCGGCCGTCGACGTGCAGAACCGCGTGAGCCGCGCCTCGGCGCGTCTGCCCTCGCTGGTGAACCAGACGGGCATCGTGGTCAACAAGGCCTCCAGCCAGATGCTCCTGACGGTGGGCCTGTCGAGCCCCGACAACCGCTACGACGCGAAGTTCATGAGCAACTACGCGGACGTGAACCTCAAGGACGCCATCAAGCGCGTGCGCGGCGTGGGCGAGGTGCGCATCTTCGGCGAGCGCAAGTTCTCCATGCGCCTGTGGCTCAACCCCACGGCGCTCGCCAGCCGCGGCCTCACCCCCCAGGACGTGACGCGGGCCCTGCAGGAGCAGAACCTCCAGGTGGCCGCGGGCCGGTGGGCCAGCCCCCCTCCACCACCGAGCAGCCCTATCAGATCGCCGTGCGCGCCCATGGCCGGCTCGTGGAGCCCGAGGAGTTCGGCGAGGTCGTCGTGCAGCGCGGCACGGACGGCAAGCTCGTGCGGGTGAAGGACCTGGGCCGCGTGGAGATGGGCGCGGAGAACTACGGCACGCTCCTGCGCTTCAACGGCAAGCCGGGCGTGGGCCGGCCATCTTCCAGCTGCCCACCGCCAACGCGCTCGACGTGCGCGACGGCGTGTACCGGGAGCTGGAGCGGCTGGGCAAGCAGTTCCCCCCGGGGCTCGAGTTCAAGACGGGCACGGACACCACGCTCGCGGTGCGCGCCTCCATCAACGAGGTCATCCACACGCTCATCGAGGCCATCGCGCTCGTCATCCTCGTCATCTTCCTGTTCCTGCACGGCTGGCGCAGCGTGCTCATCACCGCCATCACCCTGCCGGTGTCGCTGGTGGGCACCTTCGCCTTCGTCTACCTGATGGGCTTCTCCATCAACACGCTCACCCTGTTCGGCCTGACGCTGGCCACGGGTCTGGTGGTGGACGACGCCATCGTGGTGATCGAGAACATCGAGCGGCTCATGGCCGAGCGGGGCCTGTCGCCCTTCGAGGCGGCGCGCGAGGGCATGAAGGAAGTGGCGGGCGCGGTGGTGGCCATCTCCATCGTGCTGGTGGCGGTGTTCGTCCCCGTGGCCTTGTTCCCGGGCACCACGGGCGCCATCTACCGCCAGTTCGCGCTCACCATCGCCGCGTCCGTGGCGCTGTCCACCTTCTGCGCCCTCACCCTGACGCCCGCCCTGAGCGCGCGCCTCTTGCGCCAGCACCACGGGGAGAAGTGGGTCTTCTTCCGCATGGTGGACAAGGCGCTCGACTGGACGCGTGACACGTACAGCCGCGGCCTGCACGCGGTGCTGCGCTACCCGCTGCTCATCCTCATCGCCTTCCTCCTGTGCATCGCGGCCACGGGGCTGCTCTTCCGCTCGGCGCCCACCGGCTTCATCCCGGACGAGGACCAGGGCTACATCATCACCTCCATCCAGGGCCCCGAGGGCATGTCGCTCGCCCAGACGGAGAAGGTGCTCATGGACGTGGAGAACGTGCTCAAGGAACAGCCCGAGGTCGTCACCATGTTCGCCATCGGTGGCTTCTCCATGCAGGGCAACGGCTCCAACTACGCCACCGTCTTCACCCTGCTCAAGCCGTGGGAGGAGCGGCTGGGCAAGGAGCAGTCCGTGGCGGCGCTCGTCGAGCGGCTGCGCGGGCCATTCAGCCGCATCGGTGGGGCGCGCGTGCTGCCCTTCCAGCCTCCGGCCATCCGCGGCGTGGGCAGCGTGGGCGGCTTCCAGTACATCGTCCAGGACACCGCGGGCACGCGCACGCTGGACGAGATCGCCGCGGCCACTCAGGAGCTCGTGGCGAGCGGCAACGAGGAAGGCCGGCTGCGCGGCGTCTTCAGCTCCTTCAACGCCGACACGCCGCTGCTCGACGTGGAGGTGGACCGGCAGAAGGCCAAGGCGCTCGGCGTGCCCGTGGAGCAGATCTTCAGCACGATGCAGATCTACATGGGCAGCCAGTACGTCAACGACTTCAACTACGCCAACCGCACCTACCGCGTGTACATGCAGGCCGAGCAGCAGTTCCGCGACACGCCCGAGGACATCGGCTCGTTCTACGTGCGCAGTGACAGCGGCGCGATGATTCCCCTGGAGTCGCTGGTGAAGGTGACGCCCACGGTGTCCGCCCAGGTCATCCGGCACTACAACCTGTTCCGCTCGGCGGAGATCAACGGCCAGGGCGCGCCGGGCGTCTCCTCGGGCCAGGCGCTCGAGGCGATGGAGGGGCTGGCCCAGGAGCGGCTGCCGCAGGGCATGAGCGCGGAGTGGACGGGCATCAGCCTCGAGCAGAAGGAGAGCGGAGGCCAGACGGTCATCATCTTCTCCCTGGGCATCCTGTTCGTGTTCCTGGTGCTCGCGGCGCAGTACGAGAGCTTCACCCTGCCCTTCGTCATCATCCTGTCGGTGCCGCTGGCGATCATGGGCGCCATCGGGTTGCAGCTGTCGCGGGGCTACGCCAACGACGTGTTCTGCCGGTGGGACTGGTGATGCTGGTGGGTCTGGCGAGCAAGAACGCCATCCTCATCGTGGAGTTCGCCGAGCAGCTGCGCGCGAGTGGCAAGAGCGCGGCGGACGCGGTGGTGGAGGCGGCGGCGGTGCGCTTGCGCCCCATCCTGATGACGTCCATCGCGTTCCTGTTGGGCGTGGTGCCGCTGATGACGGCCACGGGCGCGGGCGCCGCCTCGCGCAACTCGCTGGGCACGGCGGTGTTCGGCGGAATGCTGGTGTCCACGGTGGTCAACTTCCTCTTCATCCCCGGCCTGTATGTGTTGATGCAGCGGCTGCGGGGAGACGAAGCCCGAGGCCGAGCCGCACCACGGGGAGCCCGTCCTCCCGCCCCGTCGCCCTGAAGCAAGGCCGACGGTTGGAGTTGCCCCGCCGCGTCCTCTCCTCATGGAGGGGGCGCGGTTTGTTTTTGAGGCCAGCGCGAGTCCTTGGTGAAAAGGCGACTCCGCGAGCGGCCGTGCGGCTTCGGGTTATTGGCTGCCCGACAAGACGCGACGCACGTCGATGCTGCCGCGTGACTTCCCCACAAAGCTCCCTCATCTTCGAGCGGCCATGATGTTCGAGCACCGGCTGCCGGGGGGCCAGCTCATGCGTTATTCCATATGGTGGGTGCTGCTCTCTCCGTGTCTCCTGGACTGTTCAGCGAGTCGATATCAACTCTGTCAATCCCAGGGACCTGGGCCGGGTCCCGGTTGTGCAAGTACGCTCGACTGCATGTGCCAGAAAGGCTCGGAAGCGGCTTGTGAACAATTGGGGAAAGCGCCTCCCAAGCCCAAGCCCGCGGCAACTGAATCCTTGAAGCCCCTTGGTGCGAACAACGCGCTGGGGAAGAAAGCCGATCAGCCTGAAGACGACTCCCACGCTCGGTGCACGGAGCATTATGTGAAGTGCGTGACGGAGGGGGCGAGAAATTGTCCGGCCACGTAGCTGGTTATACGCGCTGCGGCTCTTGTCTCGCCTATTGTTCCGCGCAGGGCTTCTGGCCTGAAGCCATCTACACATGGAACGGAACGCGCCTGCCATGCCCCGGACTCTGACGCGAGAAACCCAGGAGCGGTTCCTGCGTTGGGGACAGGAACGCGGAAACCTCTTTCGCGCTCTAGGCGACGCCCCCATCGCCGAGAAGGTCCGGGCCTACAAGCGACTCGAGAAGCGGGTCGTCGCCGAAGCACGAACCGCGTCCGAGAAATTGGAACTGCGGAGGCGAATCACCGAGGACCTGCTCATGATCACCTGCACGGGACCATGGAGAGGATTCTCGCCATACCTCCGGCGGATGGAGAAACTCGGCTATTCCTCGATGGACTGCCGTCTGCTGGTCTGCGGTTGGTCAGCACGAGCCAGTAAGGACTCCTTGGCGGGGAAACGCAAGACCGCGGAGCTTCTCGCCAGCTTCGAGCAGCGAACACGTTCTCGGAAAATACCCCCGCGCTACGGGAGCAGTTCGAGGGCGTTCTCGCGCGGGCCCGGCAACTGGCGGGGCTCAATGACCTTCCGGTGGATGGCGGCCCGAGGGCAACAACTCCGCGGAGGAGAAACGCACCGTGAGCCTCGGTGATTTGCTCGCGGCCAGATAGGGCGGCGAATGCTCGATCACTGACCCTTGAAGACGTGCTCCCGGTGGAATTTCAGGTAGCTGGCGTGGGGCCACCACTCCTGCCGCTGGGGCAGCCGCAAAGGACGATGGAGTTGGATCAACCCGCCCATGCCCTCGGGCAGTCCGCCGCGGGCCACCAGGAGCCGGTGCTCGTCATCGACGGAGATGAGCCCTCGATCGAAGAGCCAGTGCACGGTGCCGGTCAGGGCGAGGCCGTTGCGCACCGAGTCCGGTCCGTGCCGGGCCACCGGCTGGATGTGCGCGGCCTGCACCTCGGGACGTCCCCCTCCATTGATGAGCCGCAGCCCCGACACGGCACAGGTGTTGTCATAGGCCTCGCGCACGTGGCGACGGAAGGCCTCGTCCCGGAAGGGCCGTGACACCACCTGGGTGACGATCGGCCGCTCCGCGTAGGTGATGGCGGGCTCCCCGACCTCCGAGGCGAGCCGCTCCCAGGGTTCGAGCTCCCGCGTGAAGCCCGCGCGCAGGATGGCCTCGAACTCGGCCTCGTCGAGGTTGCGGACCGCGCGGCCAAAGGCGCCCTTGTTGGTGCTGCCATCCGCCTTGCGCAAGGCGCCCTCGTAGTACAGGTCTCCTTCCCGGAAGGGCACCGGGCGATCGAACTCGAGGTAGTCCTCCACGTAGGCGTAGTAGTGGTCGGGTGTGGCCTCGTCCCGTTCCACGCGCTGGAGCCGGGCCACGGCGAAGTAGGCCTGACGGCCCGTGGTGCTCCGGGGTCCCTGCGTGCGGCGAGGCTCGTAATAGAGGATCAGATCGCCCAGGGCGGCCTCGGCCTGGCGCAGGTAGGTCTTCGGAAAGTGGTAACGGACCTCGGGCTGGTCGTCGTACGCGGAACTCTCCGAGGTCGTGAAGATCGCCTTCGCCATGGGCCTGTCACCGGGACGCGTCCGCGCGCCAGGTTAGCGCCACGACCTGGCGGGATGCACCCCGGAGGGCCTCGGGAACGGACCTGCTGGGTCTCCCCCGCTCCCGAGACGAAGCCGCCCCTGCTTGGATTCCCTTGCCCCTTGGCTAACGGCCATTATATTCAACCCGCTTGATAGCTAACTAATTTAATCAACCATGAGGGTGCCATGGCGAGAGGTCGTATGCCCCCGGGTCCGCCCGAGGCGGCTCTGGAGCGGTTGCGACTGGCGGGAGGTGAAATCGGCGATCGCCTGCGGCTCGTCGCGGTCCTCACGCGGAGGATCGAGCAGCGCATGGGCGAGCACCTGAGCGTCAACCTGACGGATCTCTCCGCCATGGAGCACCTGATCTCCGATGGGCCGCTGACCCCCAGCGATCTGGCCTCGCGCCTGGAGGTGTCGACCGCGGCCAGCACGCACATCGTCGATCGGCTGGAGCGGGCCGGACACGTCTCGCGCGAACGCGACGCCGCGGACCGCCGCAAGGTGCTCGTCGTCCCGGCCGAGGCGTCCGTCGCCCGGGTCATCCAGCAATTGGCGCCGGTGCTCGAGAGCCTGGACGCGGTCGTGTCCGGGCTGAGCGAGGCCGAGCGCGCCGTGGTCGAGCGGTTCCTCGACCAGGTCATCGACGCCTATGTCGCCGCGCTCGAGCGCCCCTCCGGCACCTGAGCGCCCGCCGTACGCCCTACCCACCCGCGGCACGAAAAGGAATCCACCCCATGGCCGAACGAAATGTCCTCATCTGCGGAGCCAGCATCGCCGGTCCGGCGCTCGCGTTCTGGTTGAAACGCCACGGCATGCGCCCGGTCATCGTCGAGCGGGCACCGGAGCTGCGCACCGGGGGGCAGTCGGTGGACGTGCGCGGCGCGGGGCAGGAGGTCTTGCGCCGGATGAACCTCGAGCAGGCGATCCGCGCCCGGACGACCCATGAGGCGGGCATCGCCTTCGTGGACTCGGCGGGGCGGGTGAAGGCGCGCATCAGCTCCGAGTCGATGGACGGCAAGGGACCGACCGCCGAGCTGGAGATCCTGCGCGGAGAGTTCGCCCGGGTCCTCTACGACGCCACCCGGGAGGACACCGAGTACCTGTTCGGCGATCGGGTGGCGTCCCTCACCGAGACCGGCGACCGGGTCCGGGTGGGCTTCCTGCATGGCCCCGAGCGCGAGTTCGATCTCGTCATCGCCGCGGATGGGATCCGCTCGAAGACGCGGGAGCTCGTGTTCGGGGACGAGGCGAGGATCCGCTCGCTGGGCCTCTACATCGCCTACTTCACGATTCCCCGGGAGCCGTCGGACGACAACTGGGCGCGCTGGTACAGCGCTCGGGCAGCCGCAGCCTGGTGCTGCGACCGGACAACGTCGGCACGACCCGGGCCCTGCTGACGTTCCTCAGTCCGCCCCGCGGCTATGAGCGGCTCGGACAGGCCGAGCAGAAGGAGGTGCTCCGGCGGGTGTTCGCCGATGCCGGGTGGCAGGTGCCCCGGGCGCTGGCGGGCCTCGCCGGGACGACGGACTTCTACTTCGAGGCGATCGGCCGGTGCGCAT
Organism: Cystobacter fuscus; assembly: GCA_049060065.1. Taxonomy (GTDB): domain Bacteria; phylum Myxococcota; class Myxococcia; order Myxococcales; family Myxococcaceae; genus Cystobacter; species Cystobacter fuscus_B. The sequence goes on along the minus strand of JBMEQP010000002.1, from coordinate 3,012,697 downwards.
GCCCCGCTGGTCGCGAGGGCGGGTGGCGCTGGTGGGCGATGCGGCCTATTGCGCCTCGCCCATCAGCGGCATGGGGACGAGCCCGGCGCTGGTGGGCGCCTACGTCCTCGCGGGAGAGCTCTCCCGGCATGCGGACCATGCCGAGGCGTTCGCGGCCTACGAGCGAGTGATGCGCCCCTACGTCGCGCAGGCGCAGGATGTGCCCTCGGTGGCACCGAGGCTCGCCAATCCGAAGACCCGGGCCGGCATCGCCCTGAGCCACACCGTGCTGCGCTTCGCCACCGCGCCCGGGGTGCGCCAGCTCCTCGGCCGGCTCCTGACTCCCCCCGCCGAGGCCATCGTCCTGCCAGACTACGGCGTGTCCTGAACTCCCGGAACGAAGCCCTAGGCGGGAAACTACTCCGTGGAGGGGAAGTTCACCTGCCGGACATGGTGGAACACTTCCACCCTTCGCCGCACACTGCGTGGGGTGACCCACCAGCCAGAACTCCGCCCGGGCCGGCTCCGCGTCCCCCATGAAGCGCACACCCACCAGGAGAGCCGCTCGGGGAAGAAACATGACACTCCGGCTTTCCCTCCCCTGTGCCCAGTCGGCCAATCGTTCTTCCGGTTCAACCTTCACGGCACCCCATGCGATGGGGGAGTCGCAATGCGCGCTGACACGCCACGGGCCCTGTGGGCGGGCATCCTCCTCGCCCTGGCCCTGCTGTCCACCGGCTGCATGTCGCTGACGCCACCACCCGGCCGGGGGATGAACCTGCGCTACGCGCCGCGCGAGGCCGCCGCGCTCGCATCGGCCGAGGGGCCGGCATCGAGGCTCCACGCACCCTCGCCACAACGACTGAGTCCGACGCACCGGAGCGGTCGCACCGGCGCCGCGCCTCCCGGGAGGAGGTATCAACGATGGGCCCGGACAGCACGGAGAGGGACGCGCGGCGGGGCGCCCTCGCGGCCCAGTTGGCCTTTCGCCGTGCCGTTCTCGACGCGTCGGGCTCCACCCGCCGCATCTCTAGCGAGTTCTCCAGACTCCAAGCCCATGAACGAGGCATTGGTGGCGGCAACGGCGTCTTCGTCCGTTACGTCGATTACGCTGCCGAGCAACTGCGATGGATTGACACCCAGCTCGCCGCCGCCACCCGGCTGGCCAACGCCGCCTCGCAGGTGGAGGACCCGGACATGCAGCTCGCCCTGCTGCGCCTGGCTGGCCCACGGCTCGAGCCTCCATGCTCGGCTCGCTCCTGCTCGCCGTCTGGCTCGACGTCCTCCAGCTCGCCGACGCGGTGTGCACCCGGCACTTCTACAGTGTGGAGAGGATGTTCGCGGACCTGTGGCGCTGGCAGGAGAGGCTCGAGCCCACCATGACGGCGCTCTCCTCACGGGAGCCCGGGCAGGTGGAGGCCGCGGCGCAAGACGTGACCGCCCTTGTAGGCCACCTCACGGGCGAGCTCGCCGCAACCCTCGCTGACGTGCGCAAGGGGGAGGAGAGCGTCGCGAAGGTGCTGGTGCTCAAGGAGTCCCTCGAGGCGCTCACTCTGTTGTCGGCGTTGAAGTTCTCGCTGCCGTCGGTGCCTCCGTCCGCTCCCGCCCTGCTCGGCGTGGGTCTCTCGGTGAGCGGCGACGGCGTGATGATGGGTACTCGGATGGTCGTGTCCGCCGAGTGGGTGGAGATGATGCGCCACCTGGTGCGCGCGGGCGTCATTTCCTTCCCTCTGTCAGCGCAGCCGTGAGGATTCAGGCCGGCCAGGTGATGATGGCGCAGTCTCACGACGAGCTGCCCAAGGGCGTGCGCGACGCGCTCGGCGACGGGCCCGAAGTGCAGAGCATGCGTGTGACAGGCAGAGCGGGAGCCGGCATGGCCGAGCCACCGGAGCACCACGTCCTGCCGCGAGAGCAGCGCGAGTGGTTCGAGAAGCGCGGCTTCACCGGCGAAATGAGCATCGACCAATTCTGCGTCAAGCTGGAGCAGGCAAGCCATCAGGCAATACACGGCGGTGGCAACTGGCGCCTGGGTCGCATGTGGCCCGGCGAGTGGAACCGGATGATCATGAACCAGTTGCGCGACGCCGAGATGTTGGCCGGACGGATGTTGACGCGAAACGAAATCCTGGAAAGAGTCGCGTTTCATATGAAGCGTTACGATCTCCCAATGAACTTCACTCCCTGGAGGGGTCGATGACCGACGGACATTCCTGGCAGGGCAACTGGAAGGTCCGCTTGTACGAGCGAGTCCGCGAGCGGGGTTACGACTCCCTCACCGCCTTCGCCGACGCCCGTCCCACCGCCTCGTTGGTGGCGCTGGCCCAGGAGCTCGGCGAGGATGACATCAACGCCGTGCAGGTGTTCAGCGGACTGGTGGCCGAGGCGGAACGGAGCCATCGGCTCACGCGGTTGGCGCGCGGACAGTTGGTACGCGAGCTGTCCGAAGGTCTCCCCAACGGCTGGCCAGCCGTGCTGGATGAAGCCAACCGTTTCGAAGTCGCCAAGGCGCTCAGTTCGTGGATTGCCTACACCCCTGATACTCACCAGGACAGAGCAAGGCAGGTCAGCGCGGCGCTCCTCGCCACGCCGCCGCCTCGCGGCTGGCGCCCGCTTGGCCCCGACGACGAGCTACTGCGCACGCTCCTGCCCGACGAGGATGTCTAGCCTCAAGCCCCTATGGGCTATTGGCCAGTTCGAGGGCCACGACCTCGACCGCAGGACATGGTGAGCCGGGGTGAACTACTTCGCGGAAGGAAAGGCCACCTGCCTCAGGGTGACGGTGCGGGCCCGCCCCTCTTCCCAGAGTTCGATCTCGCAGGGGCAGCGCAGGGGCGCGGGAGCCTGTTGGGCACCGACCACAACCACCCCCCTCGTCCCCGGAGAAAGGGGCGCCTGCTGCCATGCCAACAGCTCAAGCCTCCTCCCTGAGCCATCCGTCAACACCGCGCCCGCCACGCGCCGAGGAGCAGATGTGCCGTTCAACAGATGGAGCCGCACCGCTAAACTCTGCGCGTGCCGGTAGCTCCTGACCTTCGTGGCGTGGAGAGCGCTTCCGGGAGAGCGCCCGCCGACCTGAGAAAGCTCCCACCATCGACTGTCCACTTCACGTTCGAGCCATGCGGTGCCCATGAGCCCACCCGGAGCCTCGCGCTCCGCCAGGAGACGCGCTTTGTCTTGCTGGCACTGACGCGCTTCGGTCCTCGCTTCGGCGGCCTCCCGCCGGGCCCCCTCCGGCGGACGTGCATGGTGGAACACTTCCACCCTCCGCGCGCTCCGTGCCGGATGACCCACCAACCAGAACTCCACCCAGGCGGGTTCCCCCTCCCCGGAGAAGCGCACCGAGAGCTTGACGCGCTCACCGGCGGAAACTCCGCCCGGGGAAGCACCATGATGCTCCGGCCTTCCCTGCCCTGTGCCCAGTCCGCCAGTCGTTCCTCCGGTTGGATCTTCACCGCCCCCCATGCGACGGGGGTGTCGAAGACCAGGGTGGTCGGCTGGTCTGGGCTGACGCAGACCTCGGGCACGAATGGAGTGGATGCGTTCCCCAGGTCCACCCGAGACGCAGCAGCGCAGTCGGAAACCCGTTCCGGTTCGGCGGCTCGCACACTTCGCGAGAGCAAGACCAGGCTCAGGAGGACGCCGCGGGTCATTCCTCTTCCCCGAAGTCCTTCGTCGGCGCCACACTGAAGCGTTGCCAGAGCAGGTAATGTCCTGGCGAACTTCCTGTCGCCGGGCAGATGCCCACTCCCGGACGAGCACAATAAGGGGCCTCCCCATATTGATAGGCTTGAACGCAGATTGGATAGCGATGCCCGTCTGGCGTCCGCGCGTGATCGAAGCGTCCGAAGATCCGATTCTCTCCAAACTTCAATGTCCCGGTGAAGACAGTACCTTGGGGCATCTGCCTCCAAGGCTCGTCCAATACCACGGTCAAGGGACCCTCCTTCACCTCGACGCCGCTTCCATATTCCCCGCCTGTGCCTGGCTGCACGACCTCGACTTCCATGAAAATCATTCCAAACAGCTCATGGGTATCCTTCCAGCCGGCGGGGCACTCGATGACGGGCGGGGGCGAGGGCGCACCTGGGGCGCCGTCGCGCCCGTGCAGCCTTCGAGCGCCGCACCGGCCAGCGCGCCCAGGGCGCCCACCTTCCAGCAGGAACGCCCCGCCTCACCGCGGGGAGGATTGGACTGCCGGGACGGTGTCTGATTCACATCGGCGGAAGGGGACATGGGTGTCTGGGATGACGCGGGGGGTTGTGCCCTGTCGGGCGCCGCGCCCGGTTGAGCTTGGGATGGCTCCCCCGCCCACGCCATTTCATGGACAAACACGGCCTGTTTCGTTTCCCCACCCTGGGTGGACGTGACAGGTGGGGAGCTCGCTCGATGCCAGAGCGCCACCGCACAGACCACGAGCACGAGTCCCAGGAGCACCCCCCCACACTCCACGAGGCTTCTTCTTCCCGCCCGGCACGTGAGAGCCCACCCGCGAGGCCATCTCCCCGGCCGGAGCCGTCCCTGGCCCGGCACGCTCCTCCCATGCCCCCCGCCCCCGCCTGGGCGCCCTCCCCGGAAACCCGCTCTCGTCTCCCTCCAGGTCCGAGCCGCCCTCCCCCGCTGGTCGTGGCGACACGGGGTCGATCAACGGCTGGTCCCAGCCCACCTCCCCCTCGGACGCCGCGAGCAGTTCCTCCACCGCCGCGAGCAGCGCCTCGTGGGTTTGAAACCGCGCCCGGGGCTCCTTCTCCAACATGCGCAGACACAGCCGGCCGACCGCCTCGGGAACCCGGGGTTGAGCACGTGGGGCGCGAGGGGCGTCTCCAGACGGATGCGGTCATTCAACCCCGGCGTGTTCCGGGAGCCGAAGGGCAGCGTGTCCGTGAGCAGCCAGTACAGCAGCACCCCCGCCGCCCACAGCTCGTCGGACAGGCCATACGTGTACGTCAGCGCCCGGGTCTCGCCCCGGACGAAGCGCACGGCCTCGGGGCCGCGGTATTCCGGCGTTCCCGGCGGCAGCATGCCCGGCACCGTCCGCATCGGGTCTCCCCGCACGGCGCTGAAGCCGAAGTCGATCAACACCGGCTCGCCGTCGTGCTCCCGGATGAGGATGTTGGACGCCTTGACGTCCCGGTGCAGCACTCCGAGCTCGAAGATGTCCTCGAGCGCCATCACCACCTTGTGGAAGACGCGCAGCACGGCGCGGACCGAGGGATTGAAGCGCCACGCCCAGTCCTCCAGCGACGGGCCGGGGACGAACTCCATGACGATGCACGGGTAGCCCACCTCGGCGTCCGGCCACCGGTCGAACGACTTGAAGCGCACCACGTTGTCCAGGGACAGCCGCAGCATGGCCGCGAGCTCGCGCCGGGACCAACCGCCCTCCTCCAGGGTGTCGAGCACCTTGATGGCGTAGAAGCGCCCGCCCCGCTCCGCCTTGTAGACGTGGCCCGAGCCTCCCCGGCCCAGCTTCTCGATGATGCGATAGGCGCCCACCATGGCGCCGGGTTGGGGCAGACAGATGACCAGGACGCGAACCTCCGAAGTCACCGACTCTAGCAGAACCCAACCGCGCCAGTGGGACCGGCGGACACGACGGCTGCTGTCCTCCCCCCGTCTCCGTCAGGAGACGCGTGCCGAGCGCCGCAGCCACACGCAGCCGAGCGCCAGCAGGGCGGGATACCACAGCGCGCGCTTGGGCATGTCCGTCGTGGGAATCATCCGGTACGCGTGCAGCAGGGCCGAGGGGTGGGTCCAGGCCTCGGCCCGGAGGCAGCGCCAGTACAGCTCGGCGGTTTCCGGCAACGCCGGTCCGGGGCACGGGCCCTTGTCGAAGAACAGCGCGTTGAGCAGCTCGTTGGAGCGGTAGATGCTCACCAGGTGGGGCATGGCGGCCACCATCAGAGAGAGCGCCAGCAGGGCCGCCCTCACCGGCGTGGCCACGAGGGGACGGAGCAGGGACTCGGCCGTGCCGGCATACGCGTACAGCAGCACGAGCAGGGCCGCGGGCAGCCAGGGAATCACCAGACGCGAGCCCCACGCCCACCAGCCGAAGGGGGCCCACCAGCGCGACAACAGCACGCACAGCAGGCCCACCAGCGCGGCCACGCCCAGCAAGGGCAGCACCGAAACCGCTCCGTCGCCGCGCCGCGCCCGCCTCACCACGGTGAACGCGAGCGCGGCCAGCAGCACCACCAGGAAGGGCCAGAAGAAGAGGAGCCCCGCGTTGGGTGCCAACCACAGCGCGACCAGCTGCTCCAGTTGGACCGGCACGGAGGGGCCCCAACCCGCTTCCTCCAGGTAGCGCGCGTTGTAGGGCGTGCCGAAGCGGAAGAGATTGAACGCGGCGAACAGCACCCCGCTGAGCACCACGGCGGCGGCGCTGCCCAGCAGACGTCCGCGCTCGGCGCGCAGCAGCTCACGCCACGGCTGGCCCGGCGCATGGTGCACCACCCCGCACGTGGCCCCCAACACGGCGATGAAGGGGAACGCCGTCTCCTTGGTGAGCCCGATGATGAACGCCAGCGCGGCCACGAGCCACGGACTCCGGCGGCTCACCCAGGCCGCGGCGAAGGCCGCCGCCGCGAAGGTGGCCGCCATCTCCCCGAACGAGCGCGTGGCGTAGTGGAACAGCAGCCCGCTGGCCAGCACGAGCACCGCCGCCACCGCCACCGGGCGCGAGCGCGCGCTCAAGGTCCGCCACGTCATGGCGAGCAGCGCGAAGAAGGAGACGAGGCTCACGTAGCACAGCACCTGCCCCGCCGCCGCCGTCGAGCCCCCGGCCAGACGCGTCAGGAGCGCGGGCACGTATTGCAACAGGGGCCATTTGCCGGCCTCGGTGCAACCCGCCCAGCGCCCCGCGGCCGGCACTCGCGCACCCCCTCGACACACCGGAGCAGATCCTCCGTGTCTCCGTCGAGGAAGAGCTGCCTCGCCATGATCCGGGCCAGGGACGCCACCGCGACGAGCCCCAGCACCCAGCCGGCCCAGGACCCTGGCCTCGGCGGGAGGGAGCGGGCGGCGGAGCGTGACGCGGAGGAAGGCGGCGGGACGGGATTCGGAGGTGACATGGAGGCTCGGTCCCGGTGCTCATACCGCCTCGCGCGAGCGGATTGAAGGAGTGCTTCAGGGCCGCAGCAACCGGGCCACGGCCAGACCCAGGTAGGTGCCCACCGCGTAGCCCATGAGTCCCGTGGTGAGCCCGGACACCACGAGCTCGCGATTGCGCAGCGCGCGCGCCACCGGACCGATGAAGGGCGGACCGAAGATGGTGGCCGTGGAGGTGATGAGCACGGTGTCCGCGTCGATGCGGAAGAGCGCGGCGAGCGCGAAGTGCAGCCCCACGGACACCCCCACCACCGCCGCGCAGAAGGCGAAGACGAACAGGCTCGCCTCCCCCAGGCGGCTCGCGTCCGCGAGCGTGCCCACCGCCACGCAGAAGACGAGCAGCGCGTAGTCCCCCAGCGCGTACGCGGGCAGGTGGCGCACCGCCGGGTGGAAGGACGCGGCCGGGCTCAACGACGTGAGCACCAGCAACACCAGCGGCGGCTCCAAGCCCCCCATCACCACCTGGGACGCTCCCACCGACAGGCCCACGAGCACCGCCGCCAGCAGCAGGGCCAGCACCATGCCCCCCACCGGCGCCTCGAGAACATCGCCACCCGCTCCTGCTCCGGCGCGTCGTCCCAGCCCGTGGCCCTGGGAAAAGGCGGCAGGAAGCCCAGGGCGATCCGCTGCGCCACCGTCACGAGGAAGAGCAGGTACACGGCCCCCACGACGATGTCCGCGGTGTTCAAGAGGATGAGCGTCTCCTCGCGCACCCGGAGCGCCAGCCCGATGGCGTTCATGTTGGCGGTGCCCCCCGTGTAGACGCCCACGAGCATGCCGGACATCTTCCACCACTCGTCCGAGCGCTCCCGGACCATCAGGCCCACGAGCGCCGAGCCCGCCATGGCCGACCCACACGCGAGGACGAACGACAGCAACGTGGAGCGCGCCAGCCGCCACCACCGGCGCACATCCGTGGAGAACAGCAGCAGGGGGATGGCGAGCGGCACGGCGGCCTCGCTCACCGACAGGCTCAGCCGCTCCGACAGCGCCACGCCCGGGACGTTGCCCAGCAGGATGCCAAAGGCGTAGCAGACGACCACCGGCCCCACCCACGCCACCTGTTTGACGTGGCGCGCGGCGAGCAGGGCCAGTGCCGGAAAGCCCACCAGGGCCAGGACTTGGAGAGGTCCGCTCATTCCGTCGAGTACAGCCCGTCCAGGAACTGCAGGAGGAAGCCCTCGGCCTGGGCGCGGTCGGGAATGGAGCCCAGCATGCCGTACATGGCGGCGCTGCCATCCGGGGCGGGCGCGCCCGAGGCGAGCAGCGCGGCACACGCGCGCAGGTCCGCGAGGAAGGGCTGCACCACCGCCGCATGGGCGGGTGTCACCATCAGGTGCAGCGCGGGCGGCGACATCTGCCGGTCCAGCTTCCAGCCCCGCGCCTCCATGGCATCCCCCAGGGCGTAGACATCCAGCGTGTCCGAGGAGAACGCGAAGATGCTCAGCGAGGGCTCCCCCAGCAGCTTCAACCCGGGCACCGCGGCGATGCCCTCGCGCAGCGCCCGGGAGGTGTCGAGCACCGGCGCGACAACCGCAGGTAGCCCTCCTCGCCGAGGTACTTGAGCACGGCCCAGGCCGCGGCGATGGCACCACCGGGGCGCGTGCCCGCCATGGAGGGCGAGGCGTAGAGTCCGCCGCTCCACCCGGCGAAGGTGAAGAACTGGTACCGGCGCAGCTCGGGCGTGCGGTAGAGGACGACGGACGCGCCCTTGGCCGCGTAGCCGTACTTGTGCAGATCCGCCGAGATGCTGGTGACCCCGGGCACCGCGAAGTCGAACTCGGGGATGGCATGGCCGAGCCGCCGCGCGAAGGGCAGCAGGAAGCCGCCCAGGCACGCATCCACGTGGAAGAGCACGCCTTTCTCCTGCGCCAGGGCGGCCAGCTCGGAGATGGGGTCCACCACCCCGTGCGGATAGGAGGGCGCCGAGCCGACGACGAGCACCGTGCGCGGACCGATGGCGGCGCGCATGGCGTCCACGTCGGCGCGCAGATCCGCCCCGACGGGGATGTTCAACGGCTTGACCCCGAAGTAGTGCGCCGCCTTCTGGAAGGCGGGGTGCACCGAGGCGGGCAACACCATCTCCGGCTCGGTGATGCCACGCTCGGCCCGGGCGAAGTCACGCGCCGTCTTGATGGCCATGAGGATGGACTCGGTGCCACCGGACGTCATGGTTCCCGCGGCCGTGTCTCCGTGGAAGAGCTCCGCCGCGATCGTCAGCACCTCGGCCTCGAAGCGCCTCAGGCTCGGAAAGGCCAGGGGACTCAGGCCGTTCTCGGACATGAACTCGGTATAGGCCTCGGCGGCCACCCGGCGGAGCTCCTCGCCCGCGTTGTAGACGAGGCTCCACGTGCGGCCCTCCTGCCAGCGGGCATCATCGGTGCGCATCTCGCGCATCCTCGCGAGCACGTCCTCATGGCTCATTCCCTGGGACGCCAGATGGGAACTCTTCGACATCACTGCTCCGGAAGTGGGAGGTGTTGAAAACACCAACCACTATAGGTGAAATTCTCGAGCCACTTGCCTACCTGGAGAACACCATGAATCGTCTCCCCGCGCTCCTCACGGCAACGGGCCTCGTGCTCGGCGCGATGACGCCCGCCCGGGCCGCCGAGCCGCCCCCCGAGTTCGGTACGGATTGGGACGACCCGCGCACCGCTGCTCCCGCGGTGGAGAAGCCGGCGACTGCGTCGTGCACGGTGAAGATCGTCGACGAGAAGTTCGACGACTTCACCCCCTACACCAGCACCTTCACTCCGCCCGCGGACTGCCCCGGGCCCTGGAACAAGGTGGTGCTGCGCATGGAGGGCAAGGTCCAGGGCGTGCAGTACGACCGGCTCGGGCACCTGGAGGTGGGCGGGGTCACGATCTTCAAGACGTCCACGCCCGAGCCCTCCCGGGACGGCATCGCCTGGGCGGTGGAGAAGGACGTCACCGCCTACGCCCCGCTGCTCTCCCGGCCCCAGCCCATCTGGATGCTGATTGGCAACGTGGTCAACGAGACCTACACCGGCGTGCTGGACGTGCAGGTGTACCTGACCTTCTACCAGGCGAAGGGCCGCGACAAGCCGGCCGACACCGCGAGCGACGTGTTGCCCCTGGCCAACCCGCGCCGCGAGGGCAGCGCGCTCGTGGGCGAGGTGACGGTGCCCGCCAACACCGAGCGGCTCGTCGCCGAAGTGTACGCGACCGGCTCGGGCGGAGGCTGCGAGGAGTTCTGGTACTTCACCGTGCCCACCGTGGTGCCCTACTCCTGCCCCGCCGACTCGGGCCCGTACCGCGAAGTACAGCTCGAGGTGGATGGGAAGGTGGCCGGGATCGCCATGCCCTTCCCGCATGTCTACACGGGCGGCTGGTCCAACCCTTCCTGTGGTACGTGCTGCCGGCGCCGCGCGCCTTCGACATCCGTCCCATCCGCTATGACCTGACCCCGTTCGTCGGAGGGCTGACCGACGGCCAGCCTCACCAGCTCGCGGTACGGGTGCTGGGTGTTCCCGAGGGCCGCCCGGGCTGGGATCTGCCGACCCACGTGTTCGTCTGGCGCGACGCGCGGAGCAAGCGCGTCACCGGAGAGCTGACCGAGCATCGGCTCGGCGCGCAGACCAACGACTCGACACACGCGCTGGTGGACGGCTGGAACCAGCTGGACACGCGGGGCGGCCATCGCCTGCGGACCGCTGGCTATCTGTGGACCTCGCACGGCCTGGTGGTGACGACCGTCGAGCAGTCGGTGTCCAACGAGAGCATGCACCGCTGGATGGGAGAGCAGGAGAACCCGGACGCGCTCACCGCGACCTGGAGTGACAGCAGCACCGTCACGGTCTTCGACCGCGGCCTCATCCCCACCGTGAGCCGGTCCGACAAGCGCTTCACGCTCGATGGGCGCATCAGCGTGTCGCCGGAGAACCGGCTCACCACGACCATCTCCCTGCACGACGAAGAGGACGCGCGCACCACCCGGTGGCCGCTCACGCTGGAGCACCGGGAGCAGAGCGACCTCTATACCGGCGAGGCCGCCTACACGATGGGCGTACCGCGCGCGCAGCGCAACGCGGTGGGCACCTCCACCCAGCGCTACCGGCTGACCGGGGAGCGCGGCGCCTGCTACGACCGCTCCATTTCCACGCGCAACGGCACGGTCACCGGGGACGTCCAGCACTGCGATTGACGGACGCGGAGTGGGAGGAGGGCCCATGCCCGGGAGGGCGTGGGCCCCGAGCCACGGAGAGCACTGGACGGACGTTTGACGCGAAGGGCGAGGTGAATGGACCGTTTCGACGCGATGCGTGTCTTCACGCGCATCGTCGAGTTGGGCAGCTTCACGAAGGCGGCGACGGACCTGGGGTTGCCACGCGCGACCGTCACGCTCGCGGTGCAGCAACTGGAGTCGAGGCTCGGCGCCCGGCTGCTGCACCGCACGACGCGCGAGGTGAGCGCGACCCCCGAGGGACAGCTCTACTACCGGCGCTGTACGCGCGTCCTCTCGGAGGTGGAGGACGCGGAGGCGGAGCTGGCGCAGGGCGCGGGCAAGCTCCGGGGCAAGGTGCGGGTCCACATGGTCACGGGCATGGCGGCGCACGTCGTCATCCCGGCGCTGCCCGATTTCCACGAGCGCTATCCGCGGATCGACGTGGAGGTCGGCACCGGGGACCGCGCCGTCGACCTCGCGCGGGAGAGCGTGGACTGCGCATTGCGCGCCGGCGTCGTGGATACGCCACACCGGTCGTACGGCGGCTGGCGCCGATGCCGCAAGCCACCTTCGCGAGCACGATCTACCTCGCACGCAAGGGCGAGCCCCGCTCGCTCGAGGCCCTGGAACGGCACTGGGCCGTCAACTACGTGGAGGCCGCCACCGGCAAGCCCTATCCGCTGGACTTCGTCGTGCGCGGCGAGCTGAAGCAGGTGGTGATGAACGGCGTCCTGACGGTGATGGACTCGGAGGCGTACATCTCCGGGTGCCTGGCGCACTTCGGGCTCATCCAGGTGCCAGCCTATCGCCTCGCGGCCCACGTGGCGGACGGACGGTTGCGCGAGGTGCTCCCGAATGCACGCCCCCCTCCTGCCGCTCGCGCTGGTGCACCCCTACCAGCGCAAGGTGCCGCCACGCGTGCGGCTCTTCATGGACTGGCTCTCCGCCCTCTGCGCGAAGCAGTTCGGCACGAGCGCGGAGGAGGCACCCGCCAGGGACTGACGTGAATTGTTGACCAAACGTCACGTGGAGCATGCGCCAGATGGGCCACCGTCCGTCGCTTCGCCTCAGGGCGCGAGGGACAAGACATGCGTGGATGGAAGGTTCCAGTCAGTGGTGCGTTGGCGATGGGCTTCCTGGTGGCCGCGGGGTGCGGCTCCGAGTGGCTCGACGAGAGCGGTGCGGAGACGGAGTTCTCCTCCCTCTCCCAGGGGCTGACGAGCACGTCGTTCCAGGACGGGGTGTCTCCGTCCTCGAGCTACGCGGGAACCCGCGACGCGATGATCGAGGAGGAAGACACCAACGCCAACCACGGCTCGGCCACCAGCCTCTCGGCGAGCGGCGACACGCCCGCCGGCAGCGGCAACGAGAACTACATCCTGCTGCGCTGGGATGTCTCCAGCATCCCGGCGAATGCCACCATCCGCTCGGCCTCCATCGTCGTGACGGTGTCCGACAAGGCGGACCAGAGCTACGACTTCTACGAACTGACGCGCGATTGGAACGAGAGCCGGGTCACCTGGGAGCAGGCGGACTCCAACCAGGACTGGGCGTCGAATGGCGCGGATGGAGCGGGCGACCGGAACACCGCCTCGCTGGGCTCCATCCGGGCCTCCGCCACTGGGACGTACACCGTGACGCTGAATGCGCAAGGGCTCGAGGTGGTGCGCAAGTGGGTGGCCAATCCATCGAGCAACCACGGGGTCATCGTCGCCAACAAGGACAATGACAACCGGCTGGAGATCCGCTCGAGCGAGTACTCGACCAAGACTTCCCGCCCGAAGCTGACGGTGTCCTGGGAGGTGTCCAGCGGGGATGGAGGAACGGACGGAGGGGCGGTTCCGACGGTGGCACGGACGGGGGGCCCCGGTGGCGGGGACGTACAAGGGCACCTGCGACGGCTCGGGCGGGGTGTGGCTCGACTCCACCCACTTCCTGAACTTCAACGATGAATCCCAGACCGCGCGCATCTTCGCCCAGGGCTCGGGTGCCACCGCGGTCCAGAGCAAGGACCTGAACAGCGCCTTGGGCCTCTCGTCCTCGGACGAGGCGGACTTCGAGGACGCCGCGCGCGTGGGCAACCGCGTCTACGTGACCACCTCCCATGCGCGGAACAAGAACGGAGAGCTCCAGACGTCGCGCTACAAGTTCTTCGCCCTCGACGTCTCGGGCACGGCCCCCACGGCCTCGCTCCAGGTCGCGGGGACCTCGTCGAACCTGTTGAAGGACATGCTGGTGGCGTCCAACTGGACCGTCCCCAACACCTCGGTCATCTCACTGCTCAAGGATCGCTCGCGGCTGTCGGAGGCCACGGTGCCGGAGCTCGCGCCGAAGGTGAATGGCACCAACATCGAGGGGCTGGCGGCGCTTCCCACGGGAGAGCTGGTGCTGGGCTTCCGCAACCCCCGCTCCGGCACGAGCGCGGTGATGGTCACGCTGACCAATCCCGACGCGGTGGTGACGGGTGCCACGGCCCGGTTCGGGCAGGCCCTCCTCGTGAACCTGGGAGGCCAGGGCATCCGGGGCATGGCGTGGTCCGAGGCCCACCAGGCGATGCTGCTGCTCGGCGGGCCCTCCGACGAGAGCAACGGGCCCTTCGCGCTCTGGCGGTGGAGCGGCGTCGCGGGCAGTGCGCCGGTGAAGGTGATGGACCTGAGCGCGCCCTCGGACTCCGCTCCGGAAGCCGTGATTCCGTCCCCTGCCAGCAAGCACGTGCGCATCCTGTTCGACATGGGCTCGCGCCTGATCGGTGGGACGGCGTGCAAGGACACGTCACCCTCCACTCAGTCGTTCAGCGATCTGATCGTTCATCTGGACTGAACGCGAGCCTCCTCGCGCGGACTGGCGAGCCCTCTGGACAGAGTCATGAGCGGCACCGACGCTCCCTGGCGACGTTTCACGTGCTCCCTGTCATGCTACGCCGCCAGCGAGCGCGATCTCATCTCCCACCGCGCTCAGGGAGCCCCATGCAACACGCCACCGAGCAGCAGCCCTCCACGTTCGACTTCCTCAGCCTCGAGGCCGCCCGGAACCCGCACCCGATGTACCACGAGCTTCGGGCCCAGCAGCCGATCCTCTGGAGCCCCCAGCTCAACGGCTGGGTGCTCACCCGCCACGCCGACATCTCCCAAGTGCTGAAGGATCCCCGCCCGGTGGCCGGGCCGATGACGGGGCAGTTCGAGCGTCTTCCCGAGGCGGTCCGTACGCAGCTCACGCGCCTGCGCGACGCCGTCAACATGTGGATGGGGCACACGACCAACGAGGGCCACCTCCGCTTCCAGGCGCTGCTCAAGCGCTACTTCACCCCGCGCACCGTGGAGAACTTCCGGCCCCGCATCCAGGCCCTCACCGACACGCTGCTCGACGCCGCCGCGACCCGCGGCTCCTTCGACATGGTGAAGGACATCGCCATCCCCCTGCCCTCGAACGTCATCGCCGAGATGCTCGGCGTGCCGCTCACCGACGAGTACCTGCTCCAGCGCTGGTCTCGCGACCGGCGGGCATCTTCAGCAACTTCCATCCCGAGCAGCTCTTCCACAGCCAGAAGAGCATCCTCGAGATGATGGACTACATGCGCGAGGTGCTCTCCAAGTACCGCCGCTCCTCGGGCGAGAACATCCTCGAGGTCTTCCTGCGCGCCCAGGACGAGGGACTCGTCACCGAGGAGGAGATCCTCGCCAACTGCGCGCTGCTCCTGTTCGCCGGCCATGAAACCACCGCGCGGCTCATCAGCCGGGGCCTGGCGCTTCTCTTCGATCACCCGGAGCAGCTCGCGCTGTTGCGCCAGCAGCCCTCGCTCGTTCCCCAGGCGGTGGAGGAGATGCTGCGCTACGGCGACGTGGCGGGCATGACCAACCGGCTCACCGTCGCGCCCGTGGAGCTCGGCGGCCACACGATGCAGCCGTACCAGATGGTGTACGTGATGCTCGCCGCGGCCAACCGGGATCCCGCCCTCTTCCCCGAACCGGACCGTTTCGACATCACCCGCAAGCCGGGCAAGCACGTGGCGTTCGGGTACGGCTCGTTCTACTGCCTGGGCGCGGCGCTGGCGCGGCTGGAGGCCCAGGTCTTCTTCGAGACGCTGCTGCGGCGCTTCCCCAACGTGCGGCCCGCGAAGGGCGCCTCGCCCGAGTGGAAGCAGGAGGGTCTCCTCAACATGCATCTGGTCACGCTCCCGGTGGAGCTGTAACCCACCGCCGCCCCGAGTGAGGGGCGCGCCGGGCCGGCGGCCGCGGCTCGAACGCCGCCTGGGCCCATCGCGCTGGCGCGAGTCCAACCTCTCATCACGGGCGCCGCGCTCCCGGTGGACGGAGGAGTCGTCGCGCGCTAGTCCCACGGAGTAGCACTCGCGTGGCGTCTTCCATGATTCTTCAATTCTGCTTATACAATCAAAGTCATCCAGAATAAATAGTGATGACTCTCCGCTGAGTAGAATTACAATCGATCCATGAATACTCTCGTGGATCGCACTGCCGTGGTGACAGGCGCGGCCAGCGGCATTGGCAAGGCACTGGCGCACCGTCTCGTCGAGGAAGGCTGTCACCTGGCGCTCGTGGACATCAATGGAGAGGCGCTGGAGCGCGTCCGTGCCGAGCTGGCCCCCGCCGGTCGGAAAGTCTCTTCACGTCGCCAATGTCGCCGACCGCCCCCGCATGCTCGCACTGCCCGAGGAAGTGCTCGCCGTGCACGGGCATGTGCACCTGCTCGTCAACAACGCGGGGGTGTCGGTGGCGGGCAGGTTCGAGGACGTATCGCTCGAGGACATGGACTGGATCTTCGGCGTGAACTTCTGGGGCGTGGTCCATGGGTGCAAGGCATTCCTGCCGCACTTGCGGCGCGAACCCGAGGCGCACATCGTCAACCTGTGCAGCTCCTTCGGGCTGCTGGGCTTCGCCGGCAAGACGGGCTACAGCGCCACCAAGTTCGCGGTGCGCGGCTTCAGCGAGGCGCTCCGGGCAGAACTGCTCGGCGGTCCGGTGGGCCTGACCGTCGTGTATCCCGGTGCGGTGGATACGAACATCGTGCGCGCGGGGAGAGCCGTGAGCGACGCGCAACGCGAGGCCGAGGCGCGCTTCATCACCGGTCGCGCCATCCCGACCTCACGGGTCGCGAGCCGCATCGTCCGAGGCATCCAGCGCAAGTCCGCGCGGGTCCTGGTGGGACTCGATTATCATCTCGTCGATTGGCTGACCCGGCTGTCGCCAGAGCTGTCTCAGGCGGTGACCGCGAGGCTGTCCCAGCGCATGCCCTTCTGATCAGCTCGACCAGGATCTTGAGCCAGCGATGATGCCGCGGTGTGTCGCGAGGCCTCTTGACCGCGTGCCAATTCCGTCGGGACGGTAAAAAACCGTCCACGGTATTTTACCACCGCGCGAAAACCGAGAAAATGGATCTTTTCACCACCATCACGAAACATTGTGGAGGGAATGTGCGATAAACTTGAATCATCGCTTTGCCTCGAACCGGCTACTGCGCGCCGACCTCAGGAGTCAAGTCATGCCCGGTAACAACATTGGTAACAGACATGGTCTGTCCGCGATGATGGCACGAGCGCGAGCCTCGGTCCGGGAGAACACGACGCCGGCCGGGCCCCATCACCCGGACGCGCCGGCACACGAGGGAGCGCGCGGCCTGGACGCCGGCGGCAATGCCCCCATCCGCCACCATCACGAGAACACGAAGGCGGAGTTGCCCCATGAGAAGCATCGGCTGAAGCGTCGCGACGAGGGGTTGGCGCCGGGTGCGCACCAGAACAATTCCCCCCAGGTGATGGCGTCCAACAACTTCCCGGACGTCAAGGTGAACGGCGAAATCGCTGGGGCCGTGGTCAAGGCGGCGGATCCCGGCCACGGCGGCCTCCACTTCAACGCCAGCGGCACGGACCCTTCCGTCCCCGCGAGCTACAGGTCGGACCTGACGGAGCGGCTCGGAGTCAGCACGGACTCGTACAACGGCGCGGCGAACACCAAGGCCGAGTATGGCGTCGAGCGGCAGTCGTACATCCACAAGTTCAAGGGCGCCAAGGGCGACCCCGGCTACAACAACGTGGTGTTGAACGAGCGCAAGAAGGGCTACGCGTACGTCAACGAGAAGCAGAACGGTCAGCACGCCCTGGAAGCCGCGGGTGAGCTGGCGTACACGGCGGCCGCGGTGCGCACGGAGAGCCGCCACGAGGGCAAGTACGGCAAGACCGAGTGGAAGGCGGGCATCGAGGGGCCCTTCGCCAAGGTGGGAGGAAGCCGAGCTCAGGGCGAGCACGAAGAAGGGCCAGGAGTCTCTCGCCGCGCATGCCAAGCTCGAGGCGGCCGCTGGCCTCTTCAACGCCAGCGCGGCGGTCGATCACAAGTTCGGCAAGCACGTCGGAGTGGGCGCGCATGCTTTCGCCCAGGCGAGCGCCTTCGCCTCCGCCGAGGCTCGGTCGTCGCCGACAGGAACCAAGGGACCTATATGGCCAAGGTCTCGAACGCCAACATCGCGGGCGTTCAAGCGGGTGTCGGCACCTCGCTCAAGGTGGGACCCTTCCAGGGAGACTTCACGGTCGCGAAGTTGGCGGGCGTGGGTCACGTCTTCAACGTGGGTGGCGGCATGAATCGAGGGGTCGCGAGCGCGGTGTTGGATCTGGGCGGGGCGTTCGGTCCCGGAGGACGAATCCGGGCGGGCGTCAGCGTCGACACCGTGGAAGCCCTGGACCCGATCCGCGATCTGCACAACCGCAAGACCAATCCGCACTACAGCCAGAAGGTCCGCGACTACTCCAAGCCGCCGACCCTGGAGGAGCGCGGCCAGTATCAAAGGCAGATCGCCGCCGAGAACCAGCTCTTCCAGGCCGCGTGGGCGAGCAACGAGAAGATGAAGAAGGACAAGCCCCCGACGATTGAGCTCACGAACAAGCTGCCCGAAGTGGCGACCGGCAGCCTGGGCATCGATGTCAGCAAGATCGGCACGTGAGCGAAGCGCGGGGCGGCGTGCCGCGGAAGCCCTCTTGAGCCAGTGAACGCAGGAGCCGTGATGTCATCTCTCGGGGAATTGTTGGCCCAGGGCAACACGAAGCAGATCTCGGACGAGGCGACGCAGCGGCTGAAGAAGAATCCCAAGGACGGGGAAGCCCTGCTCGCGCTCGCCAAGGTGGCGCTGATGGAGGGCCAGGACTCCCGGGTCGTGACCCTGTTGCAGCAGGCCGCGCCCCAGGCCGACAAGCAGGAGGTGGCGCTGGTGCGGGGTGCCCTGGCGCTCAAGCAACAGGACTGGAAGAAGGCCCGGGAAATCTATCAGCCGTTCGCCACCCAGGAGCCCGTCCGGTACAGCGGCCTGTTCGGCCTGGGTGTGTCCCTGCTGGAGCTGGGTCAGGCCAAGGAGGCCCGTGGGGTGCTGGAGCGCGTCGTGGCGCATGCGCCCGCCGATCCCCTGTGCCATCTCGAGTTGGGCCGCGCGTACATGCTCCTGAGCCAGCCCCGGTCCGCGGTCCGTCAGTTCGTGCGCTGCCTGCGTCTGGACCCGAAGCAGGACCGCGCCTGGTTCTTCCTCGCGCACATGATGGGCAGTCGGGGCAGGCCGCGCCGCGCCGAGTCCATGGTGATTCTGGGCCTGTCCCAGACTCCCGAGTCCCCCCTGCTTCTCGGACTGGTGAAGCAGGATGCGGCCTCGGCCAACGCCGCCCCGCCCTCCCCTCCGGCCAAGGGGGGTTGGGACAACGGTTGGGCCACGGCCCGGACTTCCGCTCCGCCCCCGGCTCCCCTTCCGGTGGAGATCAACTCGGAGGAGCACGCGATCTCCCTGGGCAAGCAGATCACGGCGCTCATCGAGCGCGGCCGGCACGCGAGGCGCTCCGGCGCGTGCGCGAGGCCCAGGCGCAGGGGGTGCGCACGCTGGGCCTCAAGCTGATCGAGGGCTGGGCGTGCGAGGCCCAGGTCCCGCCGGACGTGAAGGGCGCCATCCGTGTGTATGAAGAAGCGTGCGCGGCGTTTCCCTCGCACTGGATGCCGAGGAACGCCCTGGGCGCGTTCCTGATGCGGCAGGGCCTGCGCCACGGGCCGGACTCCCCCCATACGAAAGACGCCATCAAGGCGCTCGAGGAGGCCGTGCGGTGCGCGCCGGAGGAAGCCGAGCCGCGCTTCAACCTGGCGCAGCTCTACTTCCAGTGCGCGCGGTTCGCCGAGGCCGCCACCCTGGCCCGGCGGCTCGTGGATGAAGTGAAGGACTCCGATCCCGTCATCCACGGGCATGCCTCGAAGTTGCTCGAGGCGCTCGAGCACAAGCTCGACAAGGACAAGACGAAGTAGCGCGCACCACTCCCTCGGCTTCGCATTTGCCCCATGTGCTGACGGCTCGTGCTACCGTGCCCGCCTTTTCCCTGGTTTCCACAGAGTCAGGGCTGGCCCACCCCTCAGCAGTCGAGAAGGAGTTCATCGATGTCCGCCCAGCAGACGAACCCGGATGAGAACCGGCCCCAGGTGCCGTTCAATCCCTACGCACCCGGGTATGACGCGAATCCCCATCCCGCGCTCGAGAAGCTGCGAGCGGAGGCGCCGATCTTCTACTGGGAACAGGGGCGCTGCTGGGTCATCAGCCGGTATGAGGATGGCGTCACCGTGCTCCGCGATGACAAGCGTTTCTCCCCCAACCGGGACGATTGGGAGTTCGCCTCGGTGCTGGGCGCCGACGCGCTCATTCCCGAGATGGAGGAGCTGAACAAGAACGGGCTGTTCGCCCTGAACGAGGGGGCCATGCCCGTGTACGCAGGCTCGTCAGCCCGGCGTTCACCCCGCGCGCCACCGAGCGGCTGCGTCCGGAGATCGAGGCCATCACCGAGGAGGTGCTCGACACCATGGCGGCGAAGGGCCGGCTGGACATGGTCAAGGAATTCTCGGAGCGCATCCCGGCGCGGGTCATCGGCTCCATGCTGAAGATCCCCCAGGGGCACGAGGAGCAGTTCCTGGAGTTCACCAACGCGGTGGCCAAGAGCGTCTTCGCCGGCGCGCTCGCGCCCGAGGAGCTGGCGCCCCTGCGCCGGCAGATCCACGAGGGGATTGTCCTGGTGACGGAGACGATCGAGGACCGGCGCCGCAACCCGCTGGAGAATGACATCCTCACGACGCTCATCCAGACGGAGGAGCAGGGAGACAAGCTCAACAAGCAGGAGCTGCTCGCGCTGGTGTCCTCACTCATCGTGGGAGGCTTCGAGACCACCGTCCACCTGGTGTCCTTCTGCGTGTACAACCTGTTGCAGCAGCCCGGGGCGTTGGCCGAGGTGAAGAGCAAGCCCGAGCTGATCAAGAACCTGGTCGAGGAGGTCCTGCGCTTCGACTACTTCGTGAAGATGGGGGCCGCCCGCTACGCCCGGGAAGACGCGGAGCTGGGGGGCATGCACATCAAGAAGGGGCAGATGCTGCTGGTCCTGCTCGGCAGCGTGCTGCGCGACGAACGCGCGTTCGACAAGGCCAATGTCTTCGATCTCCAGCGCAACGCGAACGTGAGCATCGCGTTCGGACACGGGGCGCACTTCTGCCTCGGGGCGAACCTGGCCCGGCTCATGGTGCAGATCGCCATGGGAAGCTCGGTGCGCCGGTTCCCGGAGATGCGGCTCGTGAAGCAGCCCTCGTTCGGGCCGCACTCCCTCATGCGCAAGATGGAAGAGCTCGAGGTCGACCTGGGCTCGCCCTCGGCGTGAGGCGTGGTCAGCGCCCCAGGCGCTGCCCGGCGCGCACCACGGACGTCGGGTAGAACGTCCCTCGCCAGAAGACGCCCCCTCGCACGAGCGCCAGCACGGCCGAGCGGATCGAGACCCACGCGGTGGGCAGGGCGCCCAGGAAGGCCAGGGGCGCGGGCCCTCGGGAAAAGCCCGCCCAGCCACTGAAAACCCAGGCCATCCCGGCGCCCAGCGCCCAGGTGGCTCCCCCAGGAGCACGAGCGCCGGGCGTCCCGAGAACACTCCCGCGAGGAAGCCGCACTCGAGCACCACCAGGAGCAGGTTGCCCAGGAGGAGCGAGGCGAAGGAAAAGGACGCACCGCTCTTCTCCATGGCTTGGGAGAAGGCGCCGAGGGATGGGTAGAACTCGAGGCTCACGCTGTTGCGGCCGTTGAGCACGGCCTGCTTCGCGCCGGAGCGCTTGAGCATCGTTCCGAACATGACGTCGTCGGCGATCTCCATCTTCAGCCACTCCAGCCCGGGGCTGCGCTCCAGGGCCGAGCGGCGCACGAGGTTGAAGGCTCCAATTCCCATGCTGGCGGACGAGCGCGGATCGGACACCTCCCACATCCGGGTCCTCACGCACACGAGCCGGAACAGGGCGCTGAACGTCATCTGGAGCAGGAATCCGGAGCAGGTGATCTCGGGCAACACGGTGACATGGTCGAGCCCCTCGCGCTCCGCGTGGGCGATGATCTTCTCCAGGGCGCCCGGGGCCGGTGGACATCCGCGTCGCTGAAGAGGACCCACTCGCCGCTCGCGCGTTCCAGCCCCCGTTGCAGGGCGTGGACCTTCCCGAGCCAGCCCTCCGGCAGGTGCTCGACGTGCACCACCTGGAGTCGGGGCTCGGTCCGGGCGAACTGGTCGGCGATGGCACCCGTCGCATCCGTCGAGCGGTCATCCACCAGCACCATCTCGAGCTCCGGATAGGTGTTCCCCAGCTTGGAGCGCATGGCGGACTCCAACGTGCGCTCCTCGTCGCGCGCGGGCATGATCAGCGACACCCGGGGCCACCGCCCGGGCGGCGGCGCATTCAACCGCTCGATCTGGGGCATGGCACGCATGGCGCGGCGCAGCTGAACGGCCATGTTGAGCGTATAGAGGGCACTGACCGCGGTGAGGAGGAGGAGGAAGATGAACATGGTTTCCTCGGGAGGGATGCTCCCTGAGCCTGCCCCAGCACGGACCGGGCCCGGGCCGGGGTAGTAACGCATGAACCTGCTCCGCGTCGACTGTCCGTTTCTCGAAGCCCCGACGTACGTCACACGCCCCGGGTGCCCCGTCCAGGGAATGCTCCGCGCCATGAATGGAATGCGTGTATTGGGAATGGTGGGGCTGCTGGGCAGTGGACTCCTGGGATGCACCCACGCGGAGACCGCTCCCGCGACCCGGGTGACGACGGCGACCGGGACGGTGGAGTTGCCAGCACCGTACACCACGGACTCGGTGCGCCAGTTCAGCAAGGTCGTGGGCTGGCCCGAGGGCAAGGCCCCGGTGGCCGAGGGCTTCACGGTGAGCCGCTACGCCACCGGGCTCGTCAGCCCGCGCAACCTCTATGTCACGCCCAATGGGGACGTGCTGGTGGCCGAGGCCAACACCGAGCTGCGCGGCTTGATGAAGCTCGGCGCGAAGCTGGTGGGCTATTCCGCCTCCCAGCGCACCGGGCCCAGCGCCAACCGCATCACGCTGCTGCGCGACGCGGACCACGACGGCGTACCGGAGACGCGCACGGTGTTCCTGTCTGGTCTGAACCAGCCCTTCGGCATGTGGGTGCTGGGCGACTCCTTCTACGTGGCCAACACGGATGCGCTCTGGCGCTACCCCTACCGGCCCGGGGACACCGCCATCACCGGCGAGGGAAGGAAGATCCTCGACCTGCCCGCGGGCGGCTACAACAACCACTGGACGCGCAACCTCCTGGGCAATCCGGAGGGGACGAAGCTCTACGTGTCGGTAGGCTCGGGCAGCAACGTGGGGGAGCACGGCCTCGCCAATGAGGTCCGCCGCGCCAACGTGCTGGAGCTCAATCCGGATGGCTCGGGCGAGCGCATCTACGCGAGTGGCCTGCGCAACCCCGTGGGCCTGAGCTTCGCACCGGGCACACGCGTGCTGTGGACCGCGGTGAACGAGCGGGACGAGCTGGGCGACGAGCTGGTGCCCGACTACCTCACCCACGTGGAGGACGGTGGCTTCTACGGCTGGCCCTACAGCTACTTCGGTGCCCACCTCGACCCGCGCGTGAAGGAGCAGGACCCCGAGCGCGTGAAGCGCGCGCTCGTGCCGGACGTGCCGCTGGGCTCGCACACCGCCAGCCTGGGGCTCGCCTTCAACGAGGGAATGATGTTCCCCGAGCGCTTCCGGGGCGGGGCCTTCATCGGCCAGCATGGCTCGTGGAACCGCTCGAAGCTCTCCGGCTACCAGGTGGTCTTCGTGCCGTTCTCCAACGGCCAGCCCTCCGGAGCGCCCGAGCCGTTCCTCACGGGCTTCATCCAGGACGTGGACAAGCGCGAGGTCCACGGCCGGCCCGTGGGCGTGACCTTCCTGCCGGATGGCTCGCTCCTGGTGGCGGACGATGCCGGCGACACCGTGTGGCGGGTGAGCCGATAGCCCAAGCGAGTGACCAAGGCTGGCGCGACCTTGACGCGGGGCGACGTGCCGGTGGTGCCCGAAACGATGAAGATCTCGCCACGTCGTCCCGGTCGTCTCGCCCGAGGAAAAGGAAGCCGTATGAGTGAAGTGACGCAGGAAGCGCGGTACAGGCGAATCAGCCGGGTCTCGCTGGGAGATGTCGTCCACCGGTCGGCTCTGCGCTGGCCGGAGAAGACGGCGCTCGTCGATGGGGCGCTCGAGTTCTCCTATACGGAGCTCGACCAGCGTTCGAGCGCGTTCGCGCACTACCTGCTCGCGCGGGGCCTTCCCCAGGGCGCGCGCATCGCCATGCTCTGCGGTAACTCCGCGCAGATGGTCACCGCGTTCATTGGCATCTACAAGGCGGGCCTCGTCTGGGTGCCGATCAACACCGGCCTCACCGTGGATGCCGTCCGCTACATCCTCGAGCATGCCGAGGCGACGCACGTCGTCATCGACGCCGAGTTCCTCGCGAAACCGGAGCTACGGGCGATGCTCGACGCGCTCGGCACCCGCATCATCGTCTGCGTCCCCGAGGGGCAGGCCTCGCCGGGCGGGAACACGACCGCCTTCCCCGACACGCTGAAGGGCGAGCACGGCACCCCGCCGGAGGTGGACATCGAGAGCGGCCAGCTCGCCCAGATCATGTACACGAGTGGCACCACCGGCCAGCAGAAGGGGGTCATGCACTCGCACGCGTCGGTGCACGCGGCGCTCAGCGGAAACCTGTTCGAGCTCGGGCTGCGGCCGAGCGACTCGGCCCTCTGCGTGCTCCCGATATTCCACTGCGCGCAGCACGCCGTCGCGATGTCGTTCCTGCTCGCCGGCGCGACCATCGTCGTGCGGCGTGCCTTCGAGCCGGGCGCGATGCTCGCGACCATCGAGCAGCGCGGCATCACGTTCCTGATGGGCCTGCCGATCATGTACGCCGCGATGCTCGCGCACCCGGCACGTCCGACGACGAAGTTGTCCAGCCTGCGCCTGTGCCTCTATGTCATGGCACCGATGGCGCGCACGTTGCTCGTGGAGCTCATCGAGAAATTCTGCCCGGGAGGCTTCGCGCTCGCATCGGGGCAGACGGAGATGTACCCGGCGACGACCCTGTTCAAGCCGGAGCAGCAGCTCAAGCGGTTCGGTTCGTACTGGGGCGACTCGGTCGTGACGAACGAGACGGCCATCATGGACGACGAAGGCCGGCTGCTCGGGCGCGGCGAAGTGGGAGAAATCGTCCATCGCGGGCCGAACGTGATGCTCGGCTACTACAAGGACCCGGAGGCAACCGCGCGCTCACGCGCGTTCGGCTGGCACCACACCGGGGATCTCGGCATGTTCGACGCCGACGGCCAGCTCCTCTTCGTGGACCGCAAGAAGGACATGATCAAGACCGGCGGCGAGAACGTCCCGTCCATCAAGGTCGAGGAGATTCTCCTGCGTCACCCCGCGGTCCTCCAGGTCGCGGTCGTGGGCCTGCCGCACCCGCGCTGGTCCGAGGCGGTCACCGGCTTCGTCGTGCTCAAGCCCGGCGCCTCCGCGACCGGGGCTGAAATCATCGCTCACTGCCGCCAGCACCTCGGTGGGTTCGAGGTGCCGAAGTCCATCGTCCTGCTCGAGGCGATGCCGCAGACGACCACCGGCAAGGCACGGAAGTTCGAGCTCCGGCAACGGTACGAACGGCACTACGCGGACGAGAGCGGGGCGGACTGGTAGGTTGGCCGCCGGGGGACTCACTCCACGGGCGGTGGATTGTAATCCCAGCGCCAGGGCATCCCCGTCTCGCCCAGGATGATGTCCACCAGCGGCGGGAACACGGCGGGGCCCTTCACGCTGTTGGCCAGCAACAACACACAGCGCCTCTCTCGTTCGAGGCAGAGGGCGAAGTTGTCGGTCCATTCGTCATGGCCTCCCTTGAAGAAGGCGGGGCCGGCGCGCCCGTTGAACAACACCACGCCGAGCCCGGCCGACAAGGCAATGGCCTCGTTTCGCTCATCGGTCTCCGTCAGCAGCGTTGGAAACTGGTGGGCGGAGGAGATGGCGATCTGCGGCCGCAGCATCTCGGCCCGTGCCCTGGTGGACAGGCCCTCGCCCCGCATGAAGCCCGCCAGGAACCTCGCATAGTCCTCGACCGTCGTGTCCATGGAGCCCGCGGCACGCACGCTCTCGCGCTGGTCATGGGGCTCGACCTTGCCCGTCTCGTCGTAGCCCTGGGAGACGTTGGCCGCGAAGTCGTCGCGCCAGACCATGCTGGTGCGCTTCATGTCGAAGCGGTCGAAGACGCGGCGCTGCATCTCCTGGCCGACCTCCAATCCCAGGCCGGTTTCGAGCACGAACTGCAACAGGTTGATGCCCTCACCGGAGTACGCGTAGCGCGTGCCAGGGTCGAACTTGAAGTCGAGCTTCCCGTCCGGATTGAGGAAGCGGAAGTTCGGAAAGCCGGGCGTGTGGCTCAGCAACATGCGTGGGGTCAGCCGCTTCCAGCGCGTCGGAGGCGAGGTCGGCGTACTTCGAGTACTCCGGTAGGGGCTTGCGCAGGTAGCGCTCGATGGGGGTATCCAGGTCGACACGTCCTTCGTCGACCAGCTGCATGACCATGTACGCGAAGGCGGCCTTGGTCAGCGACGCGCCGTACATCACCGTGTCGGTCCGCAGCGGAGCCGCCTTCTCCACATCCCGGAGGCCGTAGGCCTTCACGTAGCTCACTTGCCCGTTCTCGATGATCGCCAGGGCCAGGCCCGGAGCCCCGCCTCCTTCATCAGCCGGAGCGCGGCGGTGTCCACCCCTCTCCGCTCCACGCGGGTTCTTCGGGAGGCGGGGCGGCGGCCCCTCGGGATGGGGCCGCGCACGCGGGGACGAACATGGAAAAACAGAGGAGCGGCAAGAGGCCACGGTGGGCGAGTCTCATGCCGCTACCATGTGAGGACAGGGCCGCCGTCGCAAGGCAACCTTGGCATCCACCCTTCGAATCTACCGATCACCCGTCCAGCTGTTCCCGCCGCCGTCCTTGAACGAGAACGTCCCGGTCGAGACCTCGTCTTTCGAGAACAGGTTTCCGGAGTTCGCCCGGGAGCCGGTGATGCTCGAGTTCTTGAGGGTGATCGAACCCGTGGTGGCGATCTTCCCGCTCAACGGGCCAGGCGGTGCCTTGTGCGAGTCATTGGCCACCATCCCCAACTCGCCTGATTTGTCCATGACGATATGGACGCCGTCGAACTCGGTGTCCTCGATCCGCTGACCCTGCGTGGTCTGGAACAGGACCCCGTAATGGACGGGGTCGATGATATCGATGTCCTTCAAACGGATGCCTTGAAAGCGGATGGGAGAGTACGGCTCGGCCGGAGAGTACGGATTGGCGGCGAACAACCAGACCGCGCCCCACTTCCGCCGCGCGGCTTCGTCTCCCTGCGCTCCGTCGTCGTCCCACCACATGTCGCCTCCGCAGCGCTCCACCGTCATGTTCTGAAGGGTGGTGAGCCCGGAGAACTCGTGCTGGGGCGCGAACTCGTTGTCCACGGTAATGCCCGGGTAGCGCAGGGTGTCGTAGACAACCGAGTCCTTGATCACGTTGTCATGGCCGCCGTAGACCGCGAAACCGGCCGCCCGCCAGATGAGTCCCGCGGTGCAACGCTCGATGACGTTGCCCTGGTCGGGGCCCTCGGGCTGGTGCACCCAGGGCGTGTCTCCAATGGGCGACTTGTCCCAGGTAATGGCGGACCACATGGCGAAGGCATCGTCGCCGTTGTTTCGCGCCGTGCAGTTCACGATCCGTGAGTTCGTGGTTCCGTTGCAGAGGTTGATGCCGTCCGCCATGGTATTGCGGAACCGACTGTCCTCCCACAGCAGGTTGTTGCCACCCTCGACCCAGCCGCCCACGATCATCCGCTCGATCCACAGCCGCTTGAAGGCCGCGTTGTTGTGCATGTAGCGGTCGAAGGCGCGCCCAATCCCGTCATAGCTGTCCCACGGCCAGTTGCCGAGATCGGCCGCGGCCTTGTTGTAGCGAACCGTCCGGTTGCGCCAGGTTCCAAAGATGGCGAAATCCTGGAAGGTGATGTTGTCGCCGCTCAGACGGAACCCGAACTCGTAGTTGTAGCCAACCTGCTGCGGCGGAGGCGGCACGAAGCGCGTGTACCACATGCCGGCGCCCTGGACGGTCAGTCCGGCGGGAACGTAGACCTTGGGGACCGCCGGATTCACGTGCGACATCACGTAGTCGCCAGGCGGGAGGAAGATGCCGGGTTTGCCGCCGTTCACGGCGTCCTGAAGGGCCCGCACCACCGCGGCCTCGGTGAATTCGCTCACGACGACGTAGTCCGCCGGGGCGGAGAGGGGCGCCGGCACGAGCTCGAGGTCCATGAAGTCGATGGTGACGGGGAGTTGCGCGGAGGCATCCGGCGAGACGATCTTCACCACATCGCCCGCGTTGATGGTTTCCCTGCCATCGGTTGCCAGCAGCACGTGCGCCTCGTCATAGATGTGGTGCGCGGAGGTCCAAGGCAGCCGCAGGCCAAAACCCTCGTCGCTGGTGCTCGGGTTCTGGGGGAGCTCGTCCACCTGCTGGCGCGGCAAGGCATTGTGCGTCCCGGTGTTGTTCGGGCCGGTGTAGAGCCAGGCGAACTCCGAGTTCACCGTGAGCGTGGCGACCTTCGCGTCATTCACGTACACATCCAAATGGGCCTCTTTCTCATCCGGCACGCTGTAGCGCACCAGGACGGAGTTGGCCTTCACGCGGCTCGTCCACGCGACCGCGTCGGTGGGGCCATGCAGTGTCACCGCCTCGCGGCCCGAGGCCTCGCCGGAGAGCGTGCCTTCCCGCCACGGGCCACTGGTGGTCCGCTCGAGCGTGGCGCCACCGGAGGACACGCCCGCCTCGGCCTCGTACTCGTCCCAGGGAACGGTGGCGCCGCGGGGGACGGGGGCGTCGCCAGGATTGTCACCAGGGTTGTCGCGGCAAGCGGCGAGCAGAAGGGATGCGCAGATGGAGACGAGGAGCGGACGAATCATCGTTTGCTGGTTCCTCTTCGAGACGTGAAGTTTCACAGTATACACACGGACGAACACGTCGAAGTCGAGGTGCTTTCCGGGAGGAACACGTGTCCAACGAATCCCTCTACGCCCTCGTCCCCGCCTCGCGGCGTGACGCCGTGGCCGCGGCCATCCGCGAGACTTTCGAGAGTGAGGAGTCCGTCGTCCTGACCCCGCTTCACGGGGGCTACTCCGGGGCGCCCGTGCTCAAGCTCACCGTCGCGGGCAAGCCCCACGTGCTGCGGATCATCCACGCGCCCTCCCCGCTCAATGACCCCAAGCGTCACTTCGCCTGCATGACGGCGGCCGCCGACCAGGGCCTCGCGCCCCCCATGCTCTTCGCGGATGACCGGACGGGGATCTGCATCACCGCCTATATCGACACCCAACCCGTCCGCCCCGTGCTCGACACGGACGACGGCCTCGCGCGGTTCGGCGAGCTGCTGCACCGCCTCCATTCGGGCCCCGCGTTCCCCGTCTTCATGGATGGGCTCCAGCTGATCCAGGGGGCGTGGGGACCCTGCGCGGGGCGAAGTACCCCATCCCCGAGCTCATCGAGACCTTCCTCACCCGGTTCGAGACCGTCCAGGCGGCGCTGCGGCCCCACCTGACGCTGGCGCCGTGCCACAACGACCTCAACCCCAACAACCTGCTCTTCGATGGCGCCCGGCTGTGGCTCATCGACTGGGAAACGGCGTGCATGGGGGATCCGTTCCTCGACCTGACCACGGCGATGCTCTGGTTCGACTTCCCTCCCGCGCGGGAAGAGACCCTGCTGCGCGCCTACTGGGGCGCGGAGCCCACCGCCTGGCAGCGGGCCAAGTTGGAGCTGATGCGGCAGGTGTCGCGGTGCTTCTACGCCGTCGTCTTCCTCCTGCTCGCGCTCCAGAACGGGCAGCAGCCGCCCGCCACCCTTCCCCGGTGCGAGGAGCTACCCTCCTGGTCCGAGACGCGGCGCCCCCTGGGCACGGGAACCCTCGAGGCCCAGGGCGTGGAGTACCGCTTCCAACTCAGCCTCATCCTCGCCCGGGATGGGCTCGAGGCCATGGAGCGGCCGGAGTTCGCCCGGGCGCTCCAGTTCCTGGAGACGGCCCGTTCCGCCTAGTGGAGTGTCCGACAAGTTTTTCAACATAGTCAGGACAGGTGGCGGTCCACCCACGAGTGCATCTTGGCGCGAGTCCAGGACCAGGTGAAGGGGTGGGCGAAGAAGCGGTTGTACTCGGGCCAGCTGGCGTCGAGGTGCTCGACGAACTCGTCACGGCTGGCCCAGTCCCCTCGTTGTAGGTAGCGCTCAGCGAAGGCGCGTAGCAGCAACTCCGCCTGGTTGAGCCAGGAGGCGTGGGCTGGAGTGAAAATTACCCGGACGTGCGGGTAGTGAGTGCGAAGGAAGTCGTGCGTCTGCCTGGCGGTGTGACTGGGGCCGTTGTCCCAGATGAGGTGGAATGCGCCTGGCGTCGCGATGGTCCCCAAGGAGCTGCGGCAGGACGGCGCGCAGGCACTCCCCGTTGTTTCTCTCCAGGTCCCAGCTGCGCATGCGGCCGGAGTGCACCACGAGCTTGGCCAGGAGGTTCACCGTGCCACGCCGCACGTACTCGAACTCCCGGCGTTCGATGAGGCCGGCCGCATGCGCCGCATGGGCTGCTCGCCGTGCAGCACCTGGATGTTGGGCTTCTCGTCAACGCACAACACCACTTCGTCCTTCTGGGCCAACTGCTGCGCCTGCTCGTAGCACCACAGCACCTGGGCCGCTTTGTGACGGAAGGTGTCGTCCAGGGTGGGTGTCTTCCAGTAGCGCGTGCGGTGAGGCTGCAAGTCAGCATCGCGCAGGATGAGGGCCACCGTGGAGTGGGAGAGGGAGGGGGCAATGCCCCGTCGGCGTGCCACCAGGGCCAGGCTCCGGGTGGACCAGTGCGTCATCTGCAAGCCCACGCCCGCCGGCTCACAACACGCCAACTGTTCCACCGCCACTCGCTGCAGGGGGGAAAGCTCCCGCGGACGGCCGGAGCGGGGTGCCTCCAGCACCACATCGACACCGTACGCTTCGTAGCGACGGCACAAGTGCCAGATGGTGGTGCGCTCCAACTCGAGCCTATCGGCCAACTCCGACACGACGGTGTCCGGCTCCGTCATGGCCAGCAGGACGCGTGCTCGGCGCGCGACGCGCTGCTCGGTACGTCCGTCCTCCACCAGCGTCTTGAGGTAGGCCACTTCCCCAGGCGAGAGGTGGAGGAGGTGCGGCGGTCGTCTCCTCATCCACCCAACTTACCCAGTCTCCTCCTCCACCCAACCAGCCCCCTGGTCTCGACTATGTTGAAAAACTTGTCGGACACTCCACTAGCGTCCGGCAGCCACCGGGGGCCCATTCCACTTGGAAGCAGTGGTCCGACGAGCAGCAAGCCGTCCGAGCCTACCTGGGACTGTCGAGTCCTCGGCTTCAGCAGGCCTCCCAGCCTTCTGATGCTCATCGATGGCATAGACGCGAGCTATCGATCCATTGCCGGGCACGGCTTCAACGGCATGAGCCGGATCTCTATACATCCTGACTCAACGGCGACGCCCGAGAGCGCCACCGTTTTGCTCCCCGTTGTCTGGAGAACCCGCATGCGCCTTGCCATGAATCTTCGAAGTCTTGCCCTGTTGTCGCTGGCCGCTCTCCTCGCTGGCGCGGGTTGCGCTTCGGCCTCGAGCAGCACCGAGAAGTCTCCGAAGCAGGAGGCGGAGAACGTAGGGCTCCTGGTCCGCCTGGAGGCGAAGTCGGGCAAGGAGGACGAGGTGCTGAAGTTCCTCCAGGCAGGCCTGCCCATCGTCCAAGGCGAGCCAGCCACCACGCGCTGGTTCGCGCTGCGCTTCGGCCCATCGTCATTCGGCATCTTCGACACGTTCCCCGGTGAGGCGGGCCGGCAGGCGCACCTGAATGGCCGGTGGCCGCGGCGCTCATGGCGCAGGCTCCCGAACTCTTCTCCACGGCTCCGGCCATCGAACCCGTGGAGTTGCTCGCCACCAAGGCTCCGGGCGCAGTGGATGCGCGGGTACACAAGGCGCTCGTCGTCATCCTGGAGGCGAAGCCGGGCAAGGAGGCCGAGGTGCAGCAGTTCCTCGAAGGAGGACTGCCCATCGTGCGTGGCGAGCCGGCGACCACACATTGGTACGCGATCCGCTTGTCGCCCACACGGTTCGGAATCGTCGACACCTTCCCCAGCGAGGAGGGCCGTCAGGCACACCTGAATGGCCGGTGGCCGCGGCGCTCATGGCGAAGTCCTCGGACATGCTCGCCGGCCACCCGCTATCGAGCAGGTGGACGTGCTCGCTGCCAAGCCCTGAGCGGCCGCACCCTCGAACTCCTGCCCTCAGGGGGCGGCGATCAGGCACTCGCCGCCCGCAGCCGCTCCGCGCGCGCCAGCAGGGTCTGCCAGAAGAGCTTTGCCGCGGGTGGCGCACTCCTGTCTCCCGAGCGCATCAGCGAGATGGTCCGCCGGAGCTCGGGCTCGACGAGAGGGCGCGCGGAGTGGGTACCCAGCAGGAGCGAGTACTCGGGCATGAAGGCGAACCCGACGCCCGCCGCCACGAGGCACTGCACCCAGTCCTCACGCTCGGTGCGATAGCTGGCATAGAGCGAGACGTCACGGGACGTACAGAGCGCCGCGACCTGCTCGCGCATCTCGCAGCAGAGCCGATCGATGTAAGGCTGACCGGAGAGGTCGGCCAGCCGGACGGCGTCCCGTGTCTCGCAGCGGTGTCCCGGTGGGAGGACGACGACGTAGCGCTCTTCGTAGAGGGGCGAGACGACACACCAGTCCGGCACGGAAGGGTTGGCGTTGGTGAGGACGAGATCCACCTCGGCCTCCTCGAGACGCTGCAGCACCGTGTCTCGCGAGCCCGCCTGGAACTCGACTTCGACGCCAGGGGCCGCGGCGCGAAACGCGGCCGGTCTCCCGACAGGCGGGTGGGACCGAGGGTGTTCAACACGCCGACCCGCAGCGGAACCTGCTTGAGGCGGCGGTGGTTCTCCGCCATCAGCGAGACGCTCCGGTTCTCATCCTCGATGCGCTGCAGGCGCGGCAAGATCATCCGCCCGAGAGGTGTGAGCTTCGAGCCACCTCGGTCCCGCAGCAGCAAGGGCCCGCCGAGCTCGGTCTCCAGTTTCTTGATGGCGGCGGTCAAGGTGGGCTGTGACACCCGGCAACGCTCGGCGGCACGGGTAAAGCTGTGCGTCTCCGCGACAGCAAGGAAGTACCGGATCTGGTGCATCTCCATGCGGGGGAGATTCACCCGGGCATGTCCCGAGGAGCAACCCACCCTGGCCTCTTGGGTTGCCACGCTCCTCCCTCCTCTCCTGCTGGGGGAACCGGCGCAGCGCGCGGCCTTGCTGACCCCGGCAGAGGCCCTTCTCGGCCCCTCCGCGGATGAACAGGGCCACGCTGGCGTGGTTCTGGAGGGCGTGACGTTCCCCTGACACGGATGGAATCAGAAGCATCTCGGGTCGAATCAGCGCTACATCATCACCGATTTTCTTGTAAATCAAGTAAAACGTGTGTAGATGACTTTCACATGGGCCGTACCATGAACTCGACCCCTCGAGCCGGCTCCGTGGAGAAGACCATGACCCGACCTCTCCGACGCACGCGTGCTGTGAGCGCCGCCTCGCGGCTGCTGCCCCTGTTGTGTGGCCTGTTCTCGCTCCAGGGCGCTCAGGCCGCCTGGACTCCCAGGAGGCCGCTCCTCGCTACGCAGGTCTCCACGCCCGAGGCTCAGCCGGGCCAGGGTATTGGCATCCATAGTGCGAGCTCGGTCTATTGGACGAAGGCGCAGGAGACGCACAACTTCATCGTGGGGAATCTGCTCACGAGCTACAACAGCTACAGGGTGAATACCACGGCCAGCACGGGCACGGCTTACGAGTGGTACAATGTCAGCCAGATTGATGCCGATGCGGCCATGATTCAGGCTGGGGATTCAAGATACGCCACGTATATGAATAGTACCTATGCGTGGATGAACAACATGTGGGATGGCGCGAACACCCTGGGTGGCTATTTCGCGGCCGCCAACATCAATGGGACGGGGAGTGGCGGGGATAAGTATGTGGATGACAATGCCCTGACGGGCGTGGCCTACCTGGATGCGTATGACGTGACGACGGGTGCCACGCAAGCCGCCTACTTGAACTCCGCGAAGGCCTGCGCGAACTGGCTCATGTACAGCGGCCAGTGGGACTCGACCTATGGAGGTGGGTTCTGGTGGAGCACGGTCAAGGAGAGCAAGCCCACGCAGTCCAATGGTCTGGCCCTGCAACTGTTCGTGCGGCTGTACAAGATCACCGGGCAGACCTACTACCGGGACTGGGCGGTCTCCATCAAGAACTGGCTGGAAACCAGGATGTATGATAGCGCGACCGGCCTCTATGTCTGGAAGATCGATGGGGCGGGAGCTGGCGTCCGGCACAATGAGAAGTTCACCTATGACAATGCCATCATGGTGGAGGCGTTCCTGCTCTATTCGCAGGTCATGGGCGACAACAGCTACACCACGAAGGCGCAAACACTGGGTGTCAAGATGAATACCACCCTGTGGAACAGCACGTATCATGTCTACATCTTCAACACCGCTGACGGGAGGGTGAATCCCGCCTGGTCCGGTTGGGGATCGCAGGCCATGATCAAGCTGTACCAGAGGGATGGAAATCCGCCTGGCTCGATTACGCTCAGCAGAATATCGACTACATGAATTCGAAGCTGAGGAACGCGGCCAACAATGGCTACTATACATTCTGTAACTTCGACGGCAGTGGCATCGACACGCGGATGGAAGGTGTAGACCGGCGTGGATGCAGAGGATCCAGGCCTTGTTGTCGAATTACAGGTAGCGGGAGGAAATGCCATCCCCTGTCAGGCCGGCCTCACCATGGGCTGTTCGTCGTCCCTGGCCGTGCGCGGGGAGCGCCACCAGGGGTCCACCTGCTCCACCCGGGATGGCTACGCTCGCCCTACAACGTCGGCGAGCGCGGAGGCAGGGCATCCGTCATGGGCAGGTCGGGGCCGTGTCGTTCATCCAGTAATTTCCTGGGCAAAGCCTTCGGCCTGTTCATGAACATGGACAAGATGCTCGGCAGCGACCTCGAGAAAGGGCTCGCCCAGCTGAAGACCGTCGCCGAGGGCAAGGCTCTACCCCCTCACCGAGTGGGAGGTGTCATGGAGTAGCGGAGGATGCCGAGCGCGGAGTACCAGCCGAGCACGTGCCCCGCGCCGGCCCCCAACACCGGGACCGGGAAGTTCCCCCACTCGGTGGCGGCGAGAGCGCCCACGAAGTCGGCGTCCGGCTCGCGCGGCGGCCGGTCGGCGAGCCGACCCATCCCGCGCTCGCCACCGACGCCGCGAGTGCCAGCTCACGGAGTGCCCACCGGAGTGCGGCCGACGTGCACCGCGCATGACGTCGAGCGTTGCGCACTAGCCGTTTCCTCCCACAGGTCTCACGTTTGACCTGGGTGCGACACACCCCGCGTCGAGCGGCGACGCATCGCAGCAGGAGCGCTCTCATGGCCTCTGAATCCATGCGGGGGGCCGAGCCCGTCTCGGCAGAGAGGACCCGCCTCCCCGGTGGGCCCGCGCGAGGAGAGGGGCAGAGGCGTTCGCTTCGCTCGTTCCGCCGGCTGTCCAGCTCACAGCCGGCCCTGCCTCTCCGCGAACGGCCCCTGCCGGCGGCGGCGTCCCTGGCGGGGTCCGGGTGGAGGGCGTGTGCCTCCATCACGTCGTCACCCCTTCCCCCGCAGTCATCCCCCAGGAGGCCCTCATGAGTGTCACCACCGTCAGCAGTCACAGCGAGACCCACGCCCCGATCGCCGGGAAGGTCGACCTGAAGCTCGAGGCGGTCGTCATTCCGGTCTCGGACCTCGACCGCGCGAAGAAGTTCTATACGGGGCTCGGGTGGCGGCTCGACGCGGACTTCAGCAAGGGCAATGCCCGCGTGCTCCAATTCACCCCTCCGGGCTCCCCGTGCTCGTTCCAGTTCGGCACGAACCTCACGTCGGCCGCGCCCGGCTCGGCCCAGAACCTGCTCCTGGCCGTCTCCGACATCGAGGCCGCGCGCAGGGAGCTGGTGGGGAGCGGCGTCCAGGTGAGCGAGGTGTTCCACTTCTCCGAAGGCCCGGCGCCCTTCGGCGACAAGGTCCGTGGCCCCGCGCCCAACCACCAGAGCTACGGCTCGTACGCGTCGTTCCGAGACCCGGACGGCAACACCGGCTCTTGCAGGAGGTCACGACCCGGTTCCCCGGGCGGGTGGACCACTCCCAGCTGTCGTTCAGCTCCGCGAGGGACCGGCGAGCGCGCTCCGGCGCGCGGCGGCTGCCCACGGCGAGCACGAGAAGCGCACCGGCAAGGCCGACGAGGACTGGCCCGACTGGTACGCGCGGTACATGACGGCGGAGGAGTCCGAGAGGCACTGCCGTCATGAGCGGCTACGACGTGATCGTCATCGGCGGCGGCGCGCCCGGGGAGCACTGTGTGGGCGCGCTGGCCGAAGGCGGCCTGCGGGTCGCGCTCGTCGAGCGCGAGCTCGTCGGCGGCGAGTGTTCGTACTGGGCGTGCATTCCGTCCAAGACCCTGCTGCGTCCGGGCGAGGCGGCGCACGCCG
Source organism: Cystobacter fuscus (assembly GCA_049060065.1). Taxonomy (GTDB): domain Bacteria; phylum Myxococcota; class Myxococcia; order Myxococcales; family Myxococcaceae; genus Cystobacter; species Cystobacter fuscus_B. The sequence continues at coordinate 2,976,467 of JBMEQP010000002.1, read as the reverse complement.
CGAACGACGCCGCCGCGCCCGCGAAGGTCGACGTGGGAGCCGCGCTCGCCTGGCGCGACTTCATGGTCTCCAACTACTCCGACGCCGGGCAGGAGCGCTGGCTCGCCGCGCACGGGATCGAGCTGCTGCGGGGCCATGGGCGCCTGGCCGGAACGGGCGTCGTGGACGTGGACGGGGTGCGCTACAGCGCGGAGCACGTCGTCCTCGCGGCGGGCTCCGAGCCGGTCATTCCGCCCATCCCCGGCCTTCGCGAGCTCGATGGGGTCTGGACGAGCCGCGGGGTCACCAGCATGAAGGCGGTCCCACGGCGGCTGCTCGTGCTCGGCGGCGGGCCGGTGGGGGTCGAGATGGCGCAGGCCGTCCGTCGCCTCGGAGGAGGTGGCGCTCATCGAGGGCGGGCAGCACCTGCTCTCGCGCGAGCCGAGACCTCTGGGCGAGGCGCTCGGCGACGTCCTGAGCCACAAAGGCATCGAGCTCCACCTCGGCGTGCATGCCACCGCCGCCCGGCGCCAGGGCACCGACTACGTCCTCGAGCTCGACGACGGTCGCGAGCTGCGAGGGGACCGCCTGCTCGTCGCCACCGGCCGGCGGCCCCGCGTGCGGGAGCTGGGCCTCGAGACGGTCGGCGTCCGCGCCGACGCGCATGGCATCCCCGTCGATGCCTGCCTGCGTGCAGCGGACCGCCTCTGGGCGATCGGTGACATCAACGGCATCTGGCAGCTGACCCACGTCGGGAAGTACCAGGGCGAGGTCGTCGCCGCCAACATCCTGGGCGAGCGCCGCGAGGCGCACTTCGAGGCGGTGCCGCGCGTCGTCTTCACCGACCCCCAGGCGGCGTCGGTGGGCTCGGTGGACGGGTGCTTCCAGGCGAGCGTGGCGCTCAAGGACATCGCGAAGACGGCCACCTACACCCGCGCCTACGCCGACAGCCGCGGGTTCCTCACCGTGCACAGCGACGGCGAGCGGCTCACCCGCGCCTATGCGCTCGGGCCGGAGGCAGGGGAGTGGCTGCAACAGGCGACGCTGGCGATTCGCGCCCGCGTCCCGCTCGAGGTGCTGCGCGACACCATCCAGCCGTTCCCGACCTTCTCGGAAATCTTCGTCGAGGCGCTGCACGCCCTCCACACGCAGATCGCCGGGGCCCGGCATCTCGCCGGCAGCGGCAGCAGGGTGGGCACGTCGAGGTGCCTCACGCCGTCCATTAGACGAGCGGGGTCCATGACCCCTGCACGCCTCACTGCATGGCGCGTATAGGAGGGATGGGGGCCGTGTGGAGGGGGAGGGCCTGCGCCGAGGGGTCGAGGAGGGCCGCGGACGGGAGCCCCCCGGACGATGCGCCAGGTCGGTGCGGAGAGCGTGCAGCCTCCTGGAGGCACACGTCGGCCCAAGCGGCCCCGCCTCCTACGCAGGGGCGTGGGCCGAGCAGCGGGCGGCGTGGGCGGGCCTCACACCTCGATCGTGATGCGCGGCTCGATCTCGACCCTTGGCTTGATGGCGGCGTAGACGCCGGCCCGAACACGGAGACGACGAGGGAGAACTTCATCTCCTGCATCCGCAGCGCCTTCCGCTGCTCCCACCAGCCGAGTACCGGCACGATCGCGATCAGCTTGTCGCCGACCAGCGCAGACATCTTCCCGCGCCATCGATCGCTCTGGACGGTGCCTCGGCTCCGAGCCTGGATGCCGATGTCCCAATCGAACGACTTGGTCTTGGCGGGCTTCACGCGCTCCCCCTTAGCGTCCATCGCGCGCTTCAAGACGTTGATGCGCTGGATGAACGCGTCGTCGGACTCCTGCGGGCCTTGCATATCCCACTTGAGATCGAGCCCGTGGTACGTGCGCCGCCCGAACTTGTTGGGCTCGGTGAAGTACGAGAGCGTGACGCGCAACTCGACGTCGGGGTCCGCGTCGGTCAGCAGGCTCTCGGGTATCGGCAGCTTATACAGCTTCACCTTGCGCCGGACCTTCGGCTCCGTCGTCTTGGTCGTAGCGCGCTTCGGAGGCTTCTTCTTCGGCTCCTCCTCGATGACCGCGTTCGGCATCGAGTCCTCGACGACGATCGTCGCCACGCCCTGCGCGCACTCCGCCGCGAGCCGTTCGTTGGGCGCGCCGTAGCCGCACGCGAGGAGCCGATCGTTCATGCCGGGGAAGTCGTCGAGCATAGCCTTCGACCAACTCGCCGAGTGGACGATGAGGCCACGTACCGTCTCGGGACGAAGCTTGGGCTCGAGCTTCCAGATGTGCGCCGCGAGGTGACCTGCGCGTGCAGCGGCTTCGCTCGTCATCGACATCAGCGCGACGGGCCTGCCGTGCGTGTGCCGAATGCTCGTGGTGAGCGCCGACAGCGTCGGCACGGTGTCGTCAGGGAGCGTGCCGCTGATCGCGAGGTTGCCGCCCTCGAACACGACGTCGGGCTTGATGGGCCACTCGTTTCCGACGAGCCCGGTGCTCGTGTACGGCGAGATGCCGCCCGGCTTCGTCGCGACGACGCGAGCCTCCGCGTAGTCCTTGTCGTTCGGCAGCTCGACACGCGCGGTGAATGCGCCGACGGTCAGCGCATTCACCGCCTGCGCGGGCTGGTGAATCTTCTCGGAGAGCTGCAAGAGCGGATGCTGCTCGGCCAACGCGAGCCACTGCTCGTAACGCGCGTTGCCCGCCGAGACGATCATGAGGCGCCCCTGTCCCTTGCTGAAGGCGATCTGGTCGACGGCCTGACTCCACAACGTCGGCGCGATCCCGTCGAGCGGCGGGTCTTGCATCGTGCGCGTGATCGCGAGGACGAAGGCGCGGTTGCGCGCGCGGTCGTCGGCCTTCTCGGCGGCGTGAACCGCTTGCTCGGTCAGGACTGGCCACTTCTCGTAGTTCTCGTCGGACGAGGTGCCATAGCCGGGCGCGATCAGCAGCCGACTGCTCTGGAGCCAGTGTGGCGCCTCGGCGCTCCCACGTTCGATGGCGGCGCCGACGTCGTGGTACAGCGCGAGGCCCGCCATCATCGTGCCGTGGCCGTGGGTGTCCTCGGGTGATGGAATCTCGGGGCCAGCGGTGGTCGCCGTCAGGATCGCCGACTTGAGCAGCGGGTGGCCTGTGGCGACACCGGTGTCGAGGACCACGACCGACGGGGCATCCTCGTGCGGCTTGGTGAGCTCGAAGTTCGCGATGTCCTTCGTCTCGAGGTCGTCGAGCAGCTTGAGATCGCGCAGAGGCTGCGGCGCGAGCTCGACGTCGTAGATGCAGTCGGTCGCCGCCTGTAGCGCAGCGAGCTGCGCCCGCGTCACGCGCACGAAGAAGTAGACCTGCTCGGGGCCGAGGAACTCGTCGAGCTTCTGGCTCACGCCGAGGCGGTGGAGCTGACGAGCGATCTGCGCGCGGCTGTTGATGGTGTCCTGCTCGGGGGAGCGATACCCGCCACGACAGCCGATCTCGAACCAGCACGCACGGTCAGCGGGAATCGCGTTGACCTGACGCTGGCCAACGCCGACATCCTCCAGTCGCGCAAGACCGATGCTGCCCACCGGCGCGATGGCCTTCTCCGAGGCGCGCGCCGTCACCTGAACGCCGTGTTCATCCAGCTTGGGCGAGCCGTCCTTCTTCGTCTTCGCAATGACCTTGGAGTCGTCTGCGAAGGCCTCGATCTTCTCGCGCAGGTAGCCGAGGTCGGCGCTGGCCACATCGAGCAGCACCGTCCCGGTCTCGGGCATCACGCCGACGAGGCGTGCGTCCGCCTTCGAATCGTCGAGCTGGTCCGCCGCGAGCTGCGTGTTCGCCGCTGGCCGCACGGCGACGATCTCGCGCTTGGCCAGCTCGTCACGCGTGGTCTCGGCGCGCGCGTTCACCTGCTGCGTGATGGCGTCAAGCTGCTGGCTCAGCGCCGAGCGATGGGCCTTCGGATCGAGCGAGGGCATCGCGGGCGGAACGCCGCCGCCTTGCTGAGGCGCTTCATAGGTGTCCACCGAGGTGATTCGCCCTCGGAGGAGCGGGAGCCGCGCGTCGGCCATGGGTCAGATCCTGGCCGGTACGTTGCGTCGCTTAAGATCCTCGAGGGCCAGGACAACATCACGCTCGGAGATCTCTTCACGATCGTCGAGGGCCATCGTGCGGACCGCATCATCACAGGCGCGCGTGACGTCCGCAAAGCTCCAGCCCTCTGCGTGAGCCGCGAGACGTGTGGCCGCATCATCGCGGAGGCCCACCGTCGAGAGCCGCAGCTTCATCAGCCCCGCGATCTGCTCGCGGGTCGGCTTGTCGAAGGGCACGATCACGTCGAAGCGGCGGAACACGGCCCGGTCCAGCAGCTCGACGTGGTTGGTCGCGGCGACGAGGATGCTGCCGCTCATGTCGGCGTCGACGAGCTGCAAGAACGCGGTGACGACGCGATTCATCTCGCCGACGTCCTGCGAGTCGCCACGGGCCTTGGCAACCGAGTCGAACTCGTCGAAGAGGTACACGCCCGGGCGGCGCGGCATCTCCGCGAAGATCGACCGGAGCTGCACGGCGGTGGCCCCGAGGAAGCGCGAGAAGAGCGCGTCGAAGCGCACCGTCATCAACGGCAGGCCCATCTCGCCGGCGAGCACGGCGGCCGCGAGCGTCTTGCCGCAGCCGGGAGCACCGTGGAAGAGCAGGTGGCGACGCGGCGACACGCCGAACCGCTCAAGCCGTGCGCGTGACCGGTTCTCGGAGAGCACGCGCTTGAGCGTCTCCTCTGCCTCGGGACGCAAGACGATGTCGCGGAGGCGCTCCTCGCGGTGGCCGCCCTCGAGGATGTCCGCGAGATCACCGCGTGGCGCGGCGATGTCGACGACGGGCATCTTCTTGCGGACGCTCGTCGCGGGCATCTTGGCGATGATCGCCCGAATCTCCTCCGCGACGCGTACGTGGCCTGCGGTGCTCTCGGCCGCCGCAAGCTGCAGCGCCGCCTTGCGGAACGACGACTCGTCGCCCTCCGCGTGAGACTGCAGCAGCAGCTTGAGGATGTCCGCCTTCATGATGCGTTCTCGGATCCTGAGTGGATCCGCCTCCGTAGCTCCAGAACTTGGCGGCGAGGGTACAGGCGGTACCCGTTCATCGGGTGTCGTTTCGCCCGCAGCTTCCCGGCCTTGTCCCAGCGCCGGAGGGTCTGCTCGCTCACCTCGAGCACCTCGGCCGCCGCCTTGATCGTCAGCATTTCGTCGTCGTCGCTTTCGGGCACGCCCACCCGCAAAGCTTATACAACCTTGATCGCGAGGACAAGGTGGCTGCTGCGCAGGCGAGCAGGTCCTTCCAGGCGCGAGCCGCCTCGGTCGGCTTGCTGCCGCCCCATCCGCTGCCGTACCACGGATGGTGTCCACGGATGGTGTCAAAGGATTCGAAACAAGGCGTCTGACACCTCCTCCAGAGCACCACGAGCTCGAAGGTCCCCTCGGGCCACGCGTCCGGCAGCAGCCGCTGCTCCACCCGCACATGCGGCCAGGGCGCCGGCGCCTCCGGGCCACGCGCACCGCCGCCTCGCTGCCGTCACTCACCAGCAGGGCGTCACAGCGCGCCGCCAGCTCCGCGCTCAGCTCGCCAATCGAACACCCCGGCTCGAACGCACGCGCATAGCGGGCATGCGGCAACATCGCCAACGTCAGCGCCCGCTTGCGCCGCTCGTACCAGCGCCGCCAGTACTCCCAGGGGTCCTCGCTGCGGCGTACATGCGCTCGAAGTGCGCCATGGGCACGCTCATGTGAACACCACCTCGAAGGGCCGCATCAACCGCTCGAGCGCGTAAGGGGGCACGATGGGCGGGTTTCCCGTGGTGGAATCCGGCTCCAACTGGCTCACGTACGCCTCCATGGCCCGGCGCTTGAGCGCGAGCGTGGCCTCGTCCAACTCGATGCGCCGCGCCCGGGACCAGGGCACCCGCGTGTCTCCGGGCCGGGCCCAGTGCCACATCCAGATGGGGAACTCCACGCAGCGGCCGTCCAACGCCGCACACGCCCGCGACGCCGCCCGCCCCACCGCCTCATGGTCCGGGTGTCCATCCAGGCGCCACGTGGCCAGCACCACGTCGTCCGGACGAAGCCGCGCGCCCAACCACTCCACCAGCCGCTCCTCGTTCTCGGTGACGGCGCCATCGGGCATCCCCACCCGCTCCACCCGCGCCCCGCCCAGCCCGAGCCGGTGCAGCGCCTCCTGCGTCTCCCGGGGCCGCGTCCGCGCGAGCCGCTCCACCGGCCAGGAGGTGGACCCCGGATGGCTCGCCGTCCCATCCGTGACGGCGAGAACCAACACGTCCCGCCCGAGCCGGCCAAGCCGCGCGAGCAGCCCTCCGGTCCCGAGCACCTCGTCATCCGGATGGGGCGCGACGATGACGGCACGCCGGCCCTCGGGCACCAGCAGGGCGGGCTCCAGGAAGGCAGGACGTCCAGGCCACGCCGGCCTCCCAGTCCCGAGCCGAGGTGCCCTCGTCGAAGATGCGCCGCGAATTCACAGGCTCCATCCACCCGCTCCTTCCTTCACCACGAGTCCCGCCACCAGGACCAGCTCGAGCTCGGGATAGGAGTTGCCCAGCTTGGAGCGCATGGCGGGCTCCAACGTGCGCGCTTCGTCGCGCGCGGGCATGATCATCGACACCCGCGGCCACCGCGCGGGTGCCGGTGCCTCCAGTCGCGTGATTCGGGGCAGTGCCCGCATCACCCGGCGCAGCAGGACCGCCAGGTTCATCAGATAGAGGGCACTGACCCCAGTGAGCAGCAGGAGGAGATAGATCATCGTCAGCGGACCCGGTTCATGTCGCGCAGGGTGAGTACAGGATACGGCCTGCCTTCCTCAAGTGGCGCGAGTACCGGCCGGCTCAAGTGCCGGCTCTCGCGGAGGGCAGCGGCCCCGTGAGGCCGTGGAAGAAGACGAGGTTGTTGTGGTCCGCCTCCGGGAGCCGCGCGAACCCCATCCGCGCGAAGAAGGGCGCCGCCTGGGCGTTCGTTCCCATGTGCACGGAGTGGGCTCCCGCCGCGGCCGCCGCGAGGAAGAAGGCCTCGAGGAGTCGTCGGCCGTTCCCCCCTCCCCGCGCCTCGGGCAGCAGGCCCCGGCCTGCCCACCGCGCAGGCCCTGCCGCCGTGCCCTTCGGCGCTGCAGGGCAAACACTGCGCGCAGGAAGACGGTGAGGACGTCCGAGAGCAGTCCCACGTCCTTGAGCAGCACCCACCGCACCCGGTGCGGAAAGGACAGCGTCCACTGCCGGTAGGGCACGTGCGGTAGCACCTGCTCCACCAGGTGCATCGCCGTCACATGCGCCCGCTTCGCGTTGCAGGAGGGGCACACCCCTCGTCCCTTGCACGAGAAGGCGACGAGCAGTTCGTTCTTGCAACTCTCGCAGCGCACCCGCGCGAAGCCGTGTGCCAGCACTCCGCATTCCAGGTATCTGGCGAAGTCCCGCTCCACATACCGGGGCAGGCCGCGCCCGACCTCGCTGGCTTCCACCAGCAATGTGGCCGGTTCTCCCGCACCGCCTCATACAGCTCCGTCCCCTCCGGCTGCCTTCGCCGGTATGCCCACCCGTGCGTTCCCACCTACCCCTCCCCAGCCACACCTCGCCAGGGCACACGCTACCGTTTGCCTCCCACGGGCCCCCGTGGAGCCCCTGCCTGCTTGTGGGATCGGGGCCTAGCCACAGTGCCTCCGCGGAACCGAGGTGCTTGCGGACTCTGACGCCGCCTGCCATTCGTGGCCCCTTGTCCGGCCCTCCTCTACCACCATGATGTTCGACAGCTCATTAGGCGTCAGCGTCGAGAGGTACTTCTGTACGTTGCTCCGTTGGACGTCATCCAGCATTCATTCTCGAGGACCACACTGAGTGGATTGCTGTCATCCGAGCGACGTCAGAGAAGTTCAGGCGGCCCGGCCAAACCTTTCAAGCTCCCGGCTTCATGTCGGTGTTCAGGCGGGCTCGGAGGATGCCCTGGCGCAAGGCTTCCTCTACGACCGCAGCGCGGGGACGTGTAAGCCCGACGACAGCTCAGCGATCATCACCATCAGGCCTTCCTGCCCGTCATGTCCCGCCCGGTCCCACTGGAGGCGGGGTTTCTTTTTGTGATGCGGCCTCCCCCGAGTCAGGTACCTCCCGAAACGGGACGGGCGAGAAATAAACACAAATTCCCTGCATGGATTGATCACGCTCCCCTTCTATGGAAATAAAGAGCAGGGGATCGGGGGATCCCCCACGGCGAGAAGAGCAGTACCTGGAAGAAGTGTCATAACGGATTTCAGTTGAATGTTCCCATTTGCCATATCAAGCCCTGGTCGTGCACAGATGGCGGAGTCATCTCTACCGAGCGAAACTGAGGGAAGGCTCTGCTGAGAGAATGCCGAGCAGGGCGGATTGTATGTTTTGACCGGAACATTCAACTGAAATCCGTTATCAGGCATCTGTCCTGACGTCACGTTCGTTCTCTTGCATTGTTGAAAGGTCCACTTCATGAAGCGCATTTCCGCTGGTGTGAGCATGTTGATGTTGGGAGCGGCCCTCGCGGTTGGGTGTGGTGGCCCCGAGGTCTCGCTGGAGGAGACACAGACTTCTGCCCCCACGCAGACCTCGGCTCCCGAGAGTCCAACCACCACTTCGGAGGTGCCCTCGCCCTGGACGGACGGACAGACCGGCGGAGGGGAGGTGGGGGAAGCGGGCGCCTGTTGTTACGTCAAGTGCTCGAAGTGGCATGGCCCGTTCCCGCAGGTCTCCTTCGGCAACTGCACGAACTACGGCAGATACTACTGCGGCGAGGCGGGCGGCGGTGCCTTCTCGGCCGCCAAGTGGGACGACTGCTGAGCGCATCCAGCCTGGACCTCGCCTCCGAGCCATTGCTTGGAGGTGGAGTCGTCGGTCACGTGGGGAGAGAGGGATTGCCGAAACCCTCCCGGTGGTTGCCGGAATGGGATTGAGCCGCCTACGTGGACAGTGGGGTTGTGCTGCCAACCTTTGCGGTGAGGCCGCGAGTTCGAAATCCACTGGACGATCCCATGCTCCCAACCCGGGCGACGTCCTGTCCTATGACTGGACGGCCACCGCAGGCTCCTTCTCTTCACCCTCCGAGGCCTCCACTTCGTGGACGGCTCCTGCCTCCACCGGCATTCAGTCCCGACGGTGCTGTCCGATGGCAAGGTCCTCGTCAGCGGGGGAGTGCTCGAGTGGGCCCACCCCATTTCCGATGAGTGCCAACGTCCACAGGCTGGACCGTGGACGGGCTTGCGCACGACGCGCTAAGTCACCCCGTCAACATGTCCTTCAAGAAAAGGTGGGAGTGGGCCCGCGTCTTCATCGGCGCCAAGCACCACGGGCTTGGCAGGCTGAAACTCATCCTCTTCTCCCTCGAGTGCGCGCGGCAGTTGGGCACCCTGGAGCCCTTCCTCGTGGCCGTGCGTGTGGTGCCGCGAGTCGCGCCCCGTCGAGGACGGAGGGCACGCCCGGCATGGCACCTGCCTCCCATGTGGGCCCCGCGTGCCGTGGGAGCGATTGCCGTGGGCATCGCTCTCTGGGGTGTGCTCACGCTCAGCGACAGCCCGGCGCCGCGCGCGGAGATGGAGTTGGAGGACACGGAGGTGCCGGAGTGGATCCTCACCAGCCAGGGAGACGCAGGCGTGGTCGCCAAGAAGATGCCCAGCAAGAAAATGCGCGGGCAACAGGCGCCACCGTGCGAGGCGCCCCAGGTGGTGCTCAACGATGCGTGTTGGGAGCGGCTGGAGCGTGCCCCGCCGTGCGGCGACTTCTACGAGTACGAGGGGCGCTGCTATGTCCCGGTGCGCGAGTCGCCCAGGCCGCCGACCTCGGTTGACCCGTAACGCCCGGCACCCAGGCCGCCTTGTTTCCCGCGAGGGTCTCAGCGGGGCGCCGTCTCCACGCCCTCCTTGGGGGACACCACCCACGCTCAAGTACCGCTTCCAGCTCAGTCTCATCCTCGCCCGGGATGGGCTCGAGGCCATGGAGCGGCCGGAGTTCGCCCGGGCGCTCCAGCTCCTGGAGACGGCTCTTCCGCCTGGCTGAGCGAACCCGACAAGCGCTACCGCACCTCGAGTTCGCTCGGAACGGGGGCGTGGAGTTCCAGGCGCTCGCCCGTGAGCGGATGCACGAAGCACAGCCGCTCCGCGTGCAGCAGGTAGCCAACATCCCCGAGCAGCCCCGGATGCTCGGCGCGCGGCACGCCTCCCACCGCGTAGACGGGATCTCCCTCGAGCGGATGCCCGATGAAGGCCGGTGGATGCGGATCTGCTGGGAGCGGCCCGTCTGGATGTCCACCTCGAACAGGGTGCTCGCCGCGCGCCGCTGGAGCACGCGCGCCGGCTTCGGGACGCCTTCCCGCCGGCATCGCCATGGGGACCATGCCCATGCCCGGATGCACCGCCTCGCCGATGGGCGCGGTGATGTCGTAGCGCTCCTGGGTGGCCACTCCACCCGACAGGGCCCGGTAGCGCTTCTCCACCTCGTGCTCGCGCCAGGCGCGGGACAGCTTCGCCGCCGCGTCGTGCGTGCGCGCGAAGAGCACCGAGCCCGAGGTGCCACGTCCCAGCCGATGCAGGGGACTCGCCTCTGGAAAGCGCTCCCGCACGAGGAAGAGCAGGGTGTTCACGAGGAAGCCTCCACCCGGCACCGTGGGCAGGCCTCCCGGCTTGATGACCGCCAGGAGCGCCTCGTCCTCGTGCACGAGCGAGTAGTCGCGCGGCGTCTCCTTCTCCTCCCAGGGGGGCCGGTTCCAGACGAGCCACTGGCCGGCTTTCAGACGCTCCTCGCCCGTCGCGGGGAGATCATCCAACAGGACCTCTCCCCGGGAGAGCCGCTCCCGCCATACCTCCAGCGGGGAGTGCCGGTAGGCGGCGACCAGATAGGCCAGCGTGCTCTGTCCTCGTGCCCGGGCGCCCAGCTGTTCGCGGTAGGCATAGCCCGTGTTGAGTGTCATGCCGCTACGCCCCCTCGAAGAGGGGGAAGAACTCCCGGGGTGCGCGCTTCTCATGCGGACCGTGCGTGATGTCGCTCATGGTGTGGTGGGAGAGCATAGACGAACTCCCAGGAGGAACTTGCACCGATACCGCCAAAATCCCGCCCAGGGAAAAAACATGGAAAAATGGATTTTACCGTGTTTCATTCTTTCCCATGAGCGAGCTCGATTTGAACCGCCGTGGATTCCTGCGTCTTTCCAGCCTGGGTGTCATGTCCATGTATCTGGACAAGGGATTCGACCCGGAGCTGTTCGCAACACCCACGGAGTATTTCATCTACGTGGGCACCTACACTTCGTCGGGCGGAGAGGGAATCGTCCTGTGCCGTCTGTCCATGGCGACGGGAGCCCTGCAGAAGGTCGCGGTCACCCGGAACGTGTCGGAGCCTTCCTTCCTGGCGATGGACCACAAGGGCCGCTACCTCTACGCGGTCAATGAGTTGGGGTCCTTCCAGGGGATGTCCAGTGGGGCCGTGAGTGCCTTCGCCGTGAATCCCACCACCCGGGCGTTGACCCTCATCAACCAGCAGGCCTCCCTGGGAAGCTCGCCCTGCTTCGTGAGCGTGGATGCGACGGACAAGTTCGTGATGGTCGCCAACTACGGGGGCGGAAGCGTCTCCGTCTTCCCCATCCGGAGCGATGGTGGCCTGGGCGCGTCCACCGACAAGGAGCAGTTCCTGGGCTCCGCCCCGCATGCCCACCAGATCACGACGGACGCCTCCAATCAGTACGCGCTGGCCGCGGACCTGGGGACGGACAAGGTCATGCTCTACCGGTTCGACGCTCAGTCGGGCCGCCTGACCGCCAACACCCCGGCCTCGTTCTCCACGAAGCCCGGCGCGGGCCCGCGCCACTTCGCGTTCCATCCCAACGGGCGCTTCGTCTTCCTCATCAACGAGCTCAACTCGACCGTCTCCTCGCTCGCCTACGATCCCACGCTCGGCACCCTGAGCGAGGTGCAGACGGTGTCGACGCTCCCCTCCGGGTACACCGGAGCGAGCTACTGCGCGGAGGTTCGCGTCAGTCCGGATGGCCGCTTCCTCTATGGCTCCAACCGGGGCCACGACAGCATCGTCGTCTTCTCCGTGGGCACGGACGGGCGGCTGACCCTCGTGCAGCACGCGTCCACGCAGGGGAGCTGGCCCCGGATTTCATCCTGGACCCGACGGGGGCCTACCTGCTGGTGGCCAACCAGAAGAGCAACAACGTCGTGTCCTTCAAGCGGGACGCCACCACCGGACGGCTGACCGCGCTCGCCCCCGCCTTGTCCCTCACGGCACCCACCTCCCTGTTGGTCGCGACGTCCCCGGCCTGACGGGCTGAGTCAGCACCTGGGGCGACGGGCTCCCCTGCCCCGCCCCGTTCGTCCTCCGCCGCCCGTGTCGCGCGTCCCGCCCGTCAACGACGGAGCAAGGCGGAGTCCACCCTGCTGCCCGGCTCACACCAGATGGGCGCCCTCCCCGCCCAGGGAAGCCGCCGGTGCAACCGCTCCTCCTCGAGGTCCAGCTCCCGCTCCAGCCGGTGCAGCACCTCGTCGTGAATGGCACCTTCCTGGCGCAGCTCGAGGAGCGCCTGCCGCTGCGCCTCGAGCACCTGCTCCACCAGCCGTTGTTGTCCCTCGGAGAGGAGCCGGCCGCCCTCCACCTCCTGGGGACGCGCCTTCCCCGCGGCGAGGTGCCGACGCAATCCGCGGAGCCGGGACTCCTGTCGGGTGCGCATCGCCAGCAGTAGCTCGGATTGAGGCTCGCCCCCCTCCGCCAGCAGCGCGTCGATGCGGGCGAGGGCCGCGTCGGCCGCCGCCACACGCGCGGTGACCTCCTCGCGCCGGGCCAATCCATCATCGTGCAGCCCCAGCCAGCGGATGAGGCCGGGCAGCGTGAGCCCCTGGACCAACAGGGTCCAGAGGACAACGCCATACGAGAGGAACAGCAGGCGCTCCCGCTCGGGAAAGGGCGCGCCGGAGGCGGTGGTGAGGGGCACCGAGAGCGCGGCGGCCATGGACACGGCGCCCCGCATCCCCATCCAGCCCAACACCACCAGCTCCCGCCAGGGAGGCATGGGATCGCGCTCACGCAGGCGCGCGCTGAGCCGGCGCGGCAGCCACGCCTGGGGGAAGATCCACAGCAGCCGGACCGCGGTGACGAGCAGGCCCAGGAGCACCACGGCGCCCAGGAGTGGCCCCCACGCCCGCTGCTGACCCACGGAGCCCAGCACCTCGCGCAGCTCGAGGCCGAGCAGGATGAAGAGCAGGCTCTCCAGCAGGAAGCCCAGCGTCCGCCACACGGGCACCGCCTGCAGCCGCAGCCGGGCCGCGAAGGCCCGGGAACTCTGACGGCTGACGTACAGGCCCGCGCTCACCACCGCCAGCACTCCGGACAACTCCAGCGCCTCGGCGGCCAGCCACGCCATGTAGGGCGTGAGCAGCGTGAGGGTCGTCTCGATGGAGGGCTCGTCCAGACGCCGATGCACGCGCGCGGCGATCCACCCCACCGCCAGGCCCACGGCCACGCCTCCGGCCGCGCCCACCACGAAGGAACCGCCAGCATGTACCCAGGAGAAGGAGCCCGTGGCGACGGCGGCCACGGCGAGTCTCCAGGCCACCGGGCCCGTGGCGTCATTGAGCAGGCTCTCCCCCTCCAGCACCGTCACCAGTTGCCGGGAAGCCCCCCAGCCGCCGGACGACGGAGACCGGGGCCACCGAGTCCGTGGGGGAGACGATGGCGCCGAGCACGAAGGCCACCGCCCAGGGCAGGCCGAGCAGCACATGCGCGGCGCACGCGACGGCCCCGATGGTGGCGAGCACCAGCAGCACCGCCATCAGCGCGATGGGCCGCATGCGCGCGCGGAACTCGTGCCAGGAGGACAGCCACGCCGACTGGTAGAGCAGCGGCGGGAGGAAGAGGCCGAAGACCAGCTCGGGCCGCAGCGTGGGCCGGGTGGGCAGGGGCAACAGCGCCAGCGCCGGGCCCGCCAGCACCAGCAGCAGCGGATGGGGCACCTTGATGCGCCCGGCCAACAGCGCCAGCGCCGTCACCACCACGAGCAGGCTGAGAAGTGTGGTGAAGGAGTGCACGCGGTGGCTGACGGTAGGCCGCTGGGCCGCCGCGGCAAGGGAGCGCCCGCGCGAGGTGTATGCCACCACACGCGACGAAAGGCCTTCCCCCTCCGGAAGCCGGAGCGGGAGGGCCGGGACTTCAACCAGCAAGGGTTGGATCCGCCGCGCCTCCGGCTCGCGCCCGGTTGAGGCGCCCCCAGGGGGATGGGGTAAACCTGAGGCCATGACGACTGCTCCCCATTCCCTCCAGGGCCGAGGCCACGCCGTGGTCATCGGCGCCAGCATCACCGGACTGATCACCGCGCGAGTGCTCGCGGACCACTTCGAGCGGGTGACGGTGCTCGACCAGGACGCGCTGCCGGACAGCCCCGTGCCCCGGCGCGGCGTACCCCAGGCCAGCCACGTGCACAACCTCATGGCGCGCGGATGTCAGATCTTCGAGCGGCTCTTCCCCGGGCTCATCGCCGAGCTGGAATCCCACGGCGCCCTCACCTTCGACTACGGCGAGAACACCCGCATCCTCTTCCAGGGGCAACTGCTGCCGCGCTTCCGCTCCGGGGTGCACTCGGTGGCGAGCAGCCGCGCCCTGCTGGAGTGGTGCCTGCAAGGCCGGCTGCGCGCCCTGCCCCGGCTGACCGTGCGCACGGGCACGTCCGTCACCCGGCTCCAGGGGGAGCGGAGCGGACAGGTACGGGGGTGGTGCTGAAAGAAGGCGCGTCCACGGACGCCGAGCAGGTGCTGGAGGCGGACCTGGTGGTGGATGCCAGCGGGCGCGGCTCGCACGCCCCCCAGTGGCTGCAAGCCCTGGGACGCGCGCTTCCGCCCGAGCAGCTCATCCGCCCCGGCCTGGCCTACGCCACCCGCTGGTACCGCGTGCCCCACGATCGCCACGTGGAGCGGCTGGGGGACTGGGTCATCATCGGCACGTCGCCCGAGTTCCCCGCCGGCCCTACAGCGGCGCCGTGTGCCGGGTGGAGGGCGAGCAGATGATCGTCACCCTCCTGGGGGCCGGCAACCACCCGATGCCGACGGATGACGCGGGCTTCCTCGCGCTGGCCCGTGAGCTGCCCCTGCCCGCCATCGCCGAGCTCATCCACGACGCCGAGCCCCTCTCCCCCATCCACACGTTCCGTGGGGCCCTCAACCGGTGGCGCCACTACGAGCGGGTCGCCCACTGGCCCGAGGGCTTCGTGGTGCTGGGAGACGCGGCCTGTGTCTTCAACCCGGCCTATGGCCAGGGCATGACCGTGGCGGGCTTGAGCGCCTTGCTGCTGGACGAGAGCCTGAAGCAGGGCGGTGCCGGGATGTGCCACACCTTCCAGAAACGGCTGGCCGAACTGCACCAGATACCCTGGGGCATGGTCTGCGGCGACGACACCTTGTGGGAGCTGGGCGACAAGGCCACGCGGGTGCAGCGACTCACCAGCCAGGTGCAGCGACAGCTCGTGGGCTCGCTCTTCTTCTCCGAGGCCGGTACCCGGCGCTTCCTCGAGGTCATGCACATGCTGCGCGCCCCCGAGTCGATGCTGGACAGGGAGGGCCTCATGCAGGTGGGCCGAGGGGTGGTGAACCGGCTCGCCCGGGAGCTGCCCCCGTCCCTGCGCCCGGCGTGGTTGTGAGCGCTCAAGAGTGGATCCTCCCCGCGCAGGAAGCGCTCCAGGTGCCCCAGGGAGTCGACGCCGAAGAAGAGCTCCCCCAGTCAGGGGCTGGTCACGCTCTCGTAAACGGCTCGGGCCCACCAGCCGCCTTCGGCAACGGCCTTTGTCGACTCCCGCTGGCCCTTCGAGGGAACTCGACGAAGAAGGTCGTCCCCACCCCAGGCTCGCTTTCCAGCCAGATTCGCCCGGCGTGTGCCAGGACGATCTGCCGCGCGATGAAGAGCCCGAGGCCGAACCCACCGTAGTTGTGCGAGGCGGCGCGTTCAAAAACCTCGAAGATCCTCGTCTGGTCTTCCTTGGGAATCCCGAGCCCGCGATCTTCGACCCGCAGCAGCGCCTTGTCTTCCTCGCTCCACACCTTCATCCGGATGGGGCGATGCGCTCCGTACTTCATGGCATTGGTCAGCAGGTTCATCACGACCTGCTCGAGGCGAAGCCTGTCCCACGCTCCAACCACCGGTAGCTCGAGCTCCAGCTCGAGCGTGCAACCGGCATTCTCTATCTGCTCGGCGAGTCGCTCCGCGACCTCTCGCGCGACGGCGGCGAGGTCTGTCTCTTCCACGTGCAGCTCGAGCCGCCCGGTGTTGATACGGGAGACGTCGAGGAGTTGATCGACCAGTTGCCCCAGCCGCTTCATCTGGTCACTGAAGGTGGCGAGCATGCTCGACACCTTGCCGCCGAGCCGTGGCTCCAGGGGTTGATGGGCGAGGGCGAGTTCCACCTGCCGGGCGCGCAGCTTCATGGAGGTGAGGGGGTCTTGAGTTCGTGCGAGGCGATCGACAGGAATTCATCCCTCACGCGAATGGACTCCTGGGCCTTGCGATAGAGCAGGGCATTGTCGATGGCGAAGGCCGCTCGGCGTCCCAGCTCCTCCGCCAGGGCCAGGTCGGCCGGGCCATGGACCCGGCTCGACCGCTTGGAGAGCAGCGACAGCACGCCGAGGCAGCGCCCTCTCGCCCAGAGAGGCACGCAGATGGAGGGTTTCCCCTCCAGTGCCTTCAGTGCGTTCCACCCCGCCTCCTCCGGAATGGGCTGCCCCAGCAGCCCGGAGCTTCCCGGGAAGGCCTCCGGCTGGCCGGAGCAACTCACCCGGTGAGGGCCGGACGAAGCGTTGGCCTCCAGCGGATGGTGATGGAGGAACTCGCGCACGCGCTCGGCTCGAGCTGGGAGGACATCGGCCACCGCCATCGGCCGGAGTTGCCCGCTCTCGTGGAGCGCGAAGACGATGCACAGCTCCGCCAGCTGGGGCACCGCGAGCCCGGCGATGCGCTGGAAGGTGGTTTCGTAGTCGAGCGAGGCCACCAACTCCCTGCTGGCCTCGGCCAGGAAACGCTCCGCCACTTCCATCCGCTTTCGCTCGGTGATGTCCGTGGAGATGCTGCAGAGCGCGTGGGGGGTCTCGGCCGCGTCCGCGAGGGGAAACTTGACGGAGAGGTATGTATGCGGGCCATCGCCCTGGGGCACCGCCTCCTCCCATTCCAGCGGCCTGCCCGCTTCGAGCACTTCGCGGTCATGGGCGCGGAACTGCTCCGCCTGCTCCTTCGGGAAGATCTCGTCGTCGTGCTTGCCGATGAGCTGTTCCGCCTTGATCCCGAGGAGGCTCTCGAGGCGCCGGTTGACCAGGAGGAAGCGTCCCTGGGGGTCCTTGATGGAGACGAGCGCGGGAGTGTTGTCGATGATCGACTGGAGCTGGTGCTGACTTCGGCGCAGCGTCTCCTCCGCCTCCTTGATGTCGGTCACGTCGCTGACGACGGCGACCCCTCCTCGCGGCGTGCCCTGGTCGTCCTTGAGCGGGCGGGCGCTCACGAGCAGCCACGTCCCCTCGGGCTTCGAGGGGTGGCGCATGAAGAGCTCCACCCTGTCCACGGCCTCGCCCCGGATGGCCCGGGCGAGCGGCAGCTCCGCGGAGGGATGGAGAGAGACCTGGTCGTGCAGGTAGAAGCCGTAGTGCTCCGACCATCGTCCGAGGGGTGTGTCGGTCACACCGGTTCCCAGGACCTGTTCCGCCGCCGGGTTGCAGAGCACGAGCTGTCCGTGCTCGTCCGCGACCACCACTCCTTCTCCCATGTTCGTGAGGATGGACTGGAGGAGTTGTCTCTCCGTGTGGAGCGCCTGCTCCGAGCGGGCCAACGCCGCTGCCCGCTCCGAGGCGGCTGCCTCCGCCCGCTCGCGCTCCCTGCTCTCCTCCCGCACATCGGAATAGAGCCCGGCATTCTCCAAGGAGATGGCGGCCTGGGCGGCCAGCAGATCGAGCGTCTCCATCCGGTCCGCGGAGAAGGCATTGCTCGCCAGGTTGTTCTCCAGGTACAGGAGCGCCACCAACTCTCCCTGCCGCAAGATGGGCAGGCACAGCGCGGAGCGGGGCAACCTCGAAGCACCGGAGCCATCCGCGCCGAACAGCCCCGGAGTAGACGAGTCCCCCAGGATGACTCGCTCCCGGGTCCGCTTCACATAGTTGATGACGGCTTGGGGCGGAGCCTGGGCCGAGGGCTCCGGAGGGAAGAGCCGGACCACGACCTCCTCCGTATCGAGCCGCGCCTCGGCGCTGATGGACAGGTCCTCTCCCCGGCGCAGCATCAGCAAGCCCCTCTGGGCACCCGCCTGCTCGAGGAGGACGCGCATCAGGGTCTCCAGGAGCCGCTCCAGCACGATTTCACCGGAGATGGCCTGCGAGGCCTTCATCACCGAGAGCAGGTCCAGTTGCTCCGGGCGCGCCACGACCGTGGCGGTGATGGGGAGCGCTGGCCGCCCCAGCAGGTCCGGGTAGCGCTCGTCCAGCTGCCGGACCTTCCCGTCGGCTCCCCAGCTCTCGTAGCAGGCTCGGGCCTTGCGCAGATAGGTGTGGGCGAAGTCCTCGTATCCCCGCTGGAGATAGAACCGGGCGGCCAGCTCGTAGGAGAGGCCCTGGTTCTGGATGAAGCCATTGTCCCGTGCCGAGCGGATCGCTTCCTCGTACAGGCGCATGGCCTCCAGGTCCCGGCCAAGGAGGCGGGCGCTCTCCGCCGACACCAGCGCATGGGTGTTGGAGAAGTTCTCCGGACAGTTCGCCGCCCACTCCTGGAGCTGCCGCTGGTGGGTGGCGAGCGTCTCCAGACAGCGCGCACGTTCATCGGGAGGAGCCTTGTCATGGTAGGCGGCCAGGGTGAGCGCGGCGTAGAAGTGGTAGTCGTGAACCTGGATGAGTCCGAGGGCTGTCCACAGGAACTTCTTCGCCCGGGACGCCGCCACGAGCGCCTCCTCGTCATCGCCTGACATGAAGCAGGCCTGGAGCTTGAGGATGTGGTACAGGCAGACCCTCATGCTCAGCCGGTTCTCTGCCCACCGGACCTCGAACTCCTCCTGGTTGAAGCTCTCATCCGTGAAGGTCGAGAAGCCCTGGACGAGTCCTCGCATGTTCTGGACGAAGCATTGAATGTTGACGATGGTTTCGTCGAGGTCCTGGAACCTGGCCTTGCGCACGTAGTCCAGCTTCTCCTCGGTCTCGCGGTAGACCTCGCTCAGAGGGACTCCCTGGGAGAGTTCCGCCGCGATGAGATTCTCGCAGCAATAACAGGCGATGGAGATGTCACCCGTCTCGGTGGCCGTCTGAAACGCTCTCTGGATATAGTCGAGATCCTCTCGGAGCGGACGGCTCCAGTGGGAAAGGATCGCCATGGCGAGATTGACCTTGGCTTTGTATGCGAGGAAGTGCTGTGTGTCGACGAGGTCGCAGGCCAGCCTTCCGAAGCGGTAGCCGTCCTGGTAGCGGTGGAAGGCGGAGCCCAGCATGAGGCCGAACTGGACGTAGCCATGGGGCGTGGCGTCAGTGGTGCCATGGTGAAGGCTGATATTCACCATGTGGCAGAGGTGGAGGTAGTACAGGTTGTGGTCCGTGAAGTAGGCCGGGGCGAACAAGGCCGACAGCACCCTCATGGTGGTCTGTACCTCGGGGTCCGTCGTGAGGGGCAGCTCGAGGAGGTCCTCGATGCGACGGCCGCCCAGGTTCGCCCAGACCTGCTCGTATTCCGCCTCGACCTCGCTCCAATCCGGATGGGGAGACAGGTGGAGGCCGAAGAGCGCGAGGCATTCCAGGGCAATGTCGACGGCCCTCGCGCTCTCCGCTTTCGTGACATGCAGTTCGATCAAGACGCGATAGACCGTGGCCTTGTCGGCCCGCGTCCTGGCCCGTTCGAGGACCCCGGTGAGCAGCCGCTCCGCCTCTTCGATGCCGCCACTCAAGAATTCGCACTCCGCCAACTCCTCGTGCAACGCATACGCCAGCGCATACTGATCTTCCCAGCAGCGCCCGGAGAGCAGCGCCACGCCGGCGGACAGATATTTGAGGGCGGAGAGGTAGGCGGTGGAAGCCTTGGCCTTTCTTCCAGCCAGGAGGTTGAGCTCCGCGAGCCGCTCCTTCTCCTCGGGCGAGACAACGCCGGAGACACCGCGGTCGAGCTGGTTCACCACGTCGAAGATCCTCTCTTCGATTTCCGCCGGTGGGAGCCGGCCAGCAGCAGGCGGCCATTTCGCAGGTGCGCCGCGCTTCGTTGGTCCTCGGGGATGAGCGAATAAGCCGCCTGCTGGACCCGGTCGTGAAGGAATCGATAGGAATCCCCGATGCGCAGCATCAGCCCTTCCCGGACGGCATCCCACATCTCCTGGTGGAGCTCCTCCTCCGCTTGACCGCGAATCACCGCGAGCAGCCGCGCCTCGATGCGGTCGCCAATACTGGCGGCGAGCATCAGCACGTTCTGGGTTGTCACCGGGAGACGCTTCAGCCTCGCCACCATCAGCTCGACGACGTTGTCCGTATAGCTCTTGGCGCGGATCCGATCGATGTCCCACCGCCACGCCGCCGCTGCCCGCTCCAGCTCCACCAGTCCCTCCTGATAGAGCATCGTCAGGAATTGGGTGACGAAGAAGGGGTTGCCCTGTGTCTTCTCCAGGATGAGCCGGGTCAGCGGGTAGGTCTGGGATGGCTCCTGTTGCAGGGTGTCGGCGACGAGCAGATTGAGGTGCTCGAGGGAGAGCGGCGAGAGGACGAGCTCGTTCACGACCGCCCCCGTCTCGCGGATTTCGCTCAAGGTCAGCATCAAGGGGTGGGAGGGACTGACCTCGTTGTCCCGGTAGGCGCCAATCACCAGGAGGTGCCGGGTCCCCGGGTGGGTGAGGAGGTGTTGGAGCAGCTGGAGGCTGGCGGCATCGGCCCACTGGAGGTCATCCAGGAAAAGGGCCAACGGGTGCTCGCTCCGGGTGAACACTCCCAGGAACTTCTGGAAGACCCGATGGAAACGGTGCCGCGCCTCGAGCAGCGGCAGCTGCTGGATGGGTGGCTGTGCGCCGATGATGAGCTCTATCTGGGGAACGACGTCGACGATGAGCTGCCCATCGAGCCCCACGGCCGACTGGATCCGCCGTCTCCAGTCCGCGATCCGCTCTTCATCCTCGGTGAGGAGCTGCTGCACGAGTTCGCGGAAGGCCTGGGAGAGCGTGGCGTAGGGGGCGTCCCGTTTGAACTGGTCGAACTTGCCCGAGAGGAAGAGCCCCCTCGCCTTCACGAGGGGCCCGTACAGCTCGCGGACCAGCGAGGACTTCCCGATGCCGGGGTATCCCGAGACGAGCATCAGCTCGGGGGCTCCGCTGGAGACGACCCGCTCGAAGGCGTCCAACAGCGCGGCGACCTCCTCCTCGCGTCCGTAGAGCTTCTGAGGAAGCTGGAAGCGCTCCGAGACATCATGGGCACCGAGTGGAAAGGGCGTGAGGCAACCGTGCGCCCTCCACTGCTCGAGACACCTCTCCAGGTCGAACTTCAGGCCGAGCGCGCTCTGGTAGCGCTCCTCGGCCATCTTGGACATCAGCTTGAGGACGATCTGGGAGAGCACCCCGGCCACCGTGGGGACGATGTCGGAGGGACTCGGTGGAGGCCGGGCGATGTGGCAATGGATCCAGCCGAGGAGATCCTCGGCGTGGAAGGGCAAGGTGCCGGTGAGCATCTCGAAGAAGGTGACACCGAGCGAGTACAGATCGCTGCGATGGTCGACGGCCCGGGCCATCCGTCCCGTCTGCTCGGGAGACAGGTAGGGCAGTGAGCCTTCGATGAGCCGGGGGTTCTGCAGTCCCTGGTATTCTCGGGGGAGAAGTGAGGCTCTTCCGAGGTCCGTGAGCTTCACCTCTCCCGTTTCGGGGTGGACGAGGATGTTGCCGGGCTTGATGTCCCTGTGAGCGACACCGTGCCGATGGAGCTCGGCGAGGGCCTGGGTGATTCGGGTGGCGAGTTCGAGGAAGCGCCCGGGTTCCATGGGGGCGCCGAGGAAGTGCGCGAGGGGATGGCCGCCAAAGTCTTCCAGGATCAAAACCAGCCGGTCCCGGCTGCGCTCCAGGGAATACGGCTTCACCGCCGCCACGCCCCCTACCCGCATCCCCAGCTCATACTCACTTCTCAGCCGCTCGAGGTCTCGGAGGGCTGGGTGCTCGGTGCTGGGCATCTTGAGGATGACCGGCCGTCCATCTCGTTCCCGCAACGCGCGGAAAACGATGGTCGAGGCTCCTTCCCGGATCGTTTCGGTGACGGTGTATCCCTGGAGGACAGGCGTACCGAGAGGCATACCAAGACGTTAACAACTCCCCCGGAGCACCATGCGTCGCGATGGGGGTGGGCGAGCCATCGCCCTTCCCGCGTCGCCGCGGCCAGCGCGCGAGCGGTAGACCGCCGGGCCGCCGCGACGGGTCGTGAGCGCTCAGAGGCGGGACGCGGCGATGGGGAGGGTCCGCAGGCGCTCGCGCTCCTCGGGGGAGAGCGGATCCTCCCCGCGCAGGAAGCGCTCCAGGTGCCCCAGGGAGTCGACACCGAAGAAGAGCTCCCCGTCCGCGAGGACGGTGGGAACGCCGAAGCCCCCCAGCGCGAGCAGCTCCTCGATGTTGCGACGCACCTGCTCCTTCACGTCCGGCGTCCCCGCGGCGGCGAGCAACGCCTGGGCCTCCAGCCCCACCGAGTTCACGCAGGCGGCCACGCGCTCGGGCTCCACGAGCCCTCCCCCACCCGCCCACGCCGCCGAGAACAGCGCGGAGACGAGCCGCTTCCGGGCCTCCGCCTCCCGCACCGCGACCGTCACCCGGAGCGCGAGCAACGGATTGAAGGGGTGCGCCGAGGGGAAGACGAAGGGCACGCCCAGGTCATGGGCGAGCCGGTGGGTGTGCTTGTAGATGTAGAACCGCTTGGCGGGCACCTCCGCGGGCCCCATGGTGCCGAGGGTGTTGAGCACGCCGGCGAAGAGCACCGGCACGACTTCCAGCGCGCGGCCATGACGCTCGGCCAGGGCGGGAAGCTGCGTCCAGGCGAGGTACGCGTACGGCGAGACGTAGTCGAAGAAGAAGCGCAGGGGGGCAGGGCTCATGACCCTGTAATCTACCCCAGGGTCCTCACTCCCCCAGCGCGGAGACGTCCGGGCAGGAGGAGGCATGACCCTCTTCGCCCGGCACCCAGCTTCGCTTCTCGTAGGTGGTACGGAAGCTGGCATCCCAGCATTCGACGAGGGTGAAGGTGGAATCCGCGGGCACGTCTCCGCCCGTCACCTCCACCATGGCCATGCCCCCCTCGTCTTGCGTCCAACGGCTGAGGATGGCCATCGTCTCCTTCTGTTCGCCGGGGTAGATGTCGAGGTTCTCGCGCGAGAACCTCATCTTCCCCGAGCCTCCAGGCAGCTCGTGGTAGGCGTAATCCAGCTCGCGCCCACTCTCGGGGATGAAGTGCATCCACACGCTGATGGGCAAAGTACTCGTCTGGTACTCGATGTCCAACTGCTTCAGGTCCGCCATCCAAGACGCGTTGATGCCGCGCTCCTTCACCTCCGCCATGAAGATGCGCAGCGTCCCCTTGCCCTTGCGCGGCCCACCTTCCGACTGGAAGGTCCCCACCAGGGCGGACCACCACGCCTCCTCGTCCGAGCCCAGGGGGCGAAACTGGAGCTGGTAGTCGAAGTGATCGGCCTCACGCGTCATCATGAGTCGCATCTCGTGGCCGGGATTGCGCGGGTCTTCCGCGGGCCCCCAGATGCGGAGCGCCGGCGCGCGTGTCATCGGAGGACTCATTCGAGTCTCCTCCAAGACGGTGAGCACTCCATCGAGCCCTCCGTTGAAATTGTCCGCTGCCTGGCGCGTGAGTTCGTAGAGTTGAGAGTGTTCACCCAGCGCCAGCGACTCCACGCGCTGACGAGAGCTTCCCTTTCTCGCGAAACTCATGGCTCCGGGCAGCTTGGCGGACAGGTCCTCTCGCGTTGGCAGCGCGTTGAGGAACTGGAGATCGTCGTTGGAGATATTCCCACCGCACGCGGTGGCGAGGCAGCCCAGAAGCAAGAGCCGGGTCCGCATCATGCCTGTCTTTCCTTTCAGAAGCGGTACTTCGCGATGACCAGGAACTCCCAGAACCCGAGGGAGCGCTCGTAATCGACATTGTAGAAGAAGTAGTGGGCGCGGAGGTTCCCGGTGAACTCGACGCGCTCCATGGGCCGCCAGCGCACGCCAGCCACGAGACCTGGGGTGAGCATCCCATACCGTTGATCCGGGAAGTTCGGATCCTCGAAGTCGCGCTGCATGCCGAGGTAGGCGAGCCGGGGTCCGACGAAGGGAGACACTCGACCCAGGGGCCACTCGACCAACAGCGAGGTGCCCGCGGTCACCACCGAATAGCGATAGCGCGTTCCCTCGAGGGAGGGGAGCGACAGCCCGGCATTTTTCATGCCCAGGGCCAGATCGAAGGTCCAGCTCCAGCCCTCGCGCAAGTAGTCGTGCAGGCCCAACTCCAGGCTCATCAGGGGCACGTAGGGGAAGAGGTTCTCGCGGGTGGAGGTATCGAAGAAGGAGTGATGTCCGAGGGCGAGGCCCACCGTCCAATACGCGAGGGGATCGCGCTCCCGGGACGGCACGCCTTTCACCGGATCATCCGAGAAGGGCGTGTCCCGCAGCCGCGACTCGTCGAGCACCGTGGTGCGCCCGCGCTGGACCTCGGCCTCGCCCACGCGCAGCCGGTCCGTCAGCCGCCGCTTCACCGTATACGTGCCCGGCGCCAGGGCGAGCCTGCGCTCGGAGTCCACGGTCTTGTGCAGCTCCGCCACCACGAGGCCACGAGGGTTCACGAAGTAGTAGTCCCCCGCGGGCGCGGTACGAGGCACCAGCAGGCCCTCGTTGCTCCCCCGCGGACTCGTCAACACCAGGTCTCCCTGGCCGGCCATGTCATAGCTGAAGGTCGGGTGCTGGGCCCCCGCGCTGCTGTCCGCGGTATCCGCCACCGTGCGGGCATAGGCATGGGAGTAGGCCTCGAAGAGCGTCACCTGGCCATCCGCGGAGCGGTCCGCGTCCCCCATCAGCCCGCTGAGCAGGTGGTGGGAGAAATAGCTGCCGCCCAGCAGATCCGACTCCTGTGAGTCCTCGTCCGCCGAGCTGGAGGTGAGGATGACGAGCCCGCGACTTTCCTGCATGCCGCCCGTGTCGACGTCGAAGGCAGGAGCGCGCCGGGCGCCCTTCCTCCGCGTGAGCGCCCCGGAACGGCACGAGTCCAGGATGGCGATGCGGATGTCCACGGGCGTCGCCGCCAGCCGGTGCTTGAGCGCCTCCAGGTTCAGCGCGCTGTTTCCCATCCGCAGCGAGCCGTCCTTCGCATGGCCCGAGTAGTAGACGAGGAGCGAGGTACGCTCGCCCCGAGCCCGTGCCCCTTGGACGCGCGCTTCCAGCCCGGCGAGCGCCTGGAGGAAGTCCTCCGCGGACTCGTCCAGCAGCAGCCGCGCGTCTCCGGGCTCCACGCCACCCAGCCGAACCAGGAGGTCGTGCATCTTGCGCGCATCGTCCTTGGCGAACCGCAGGGGCCGGGTGCCCGCGCCGCCCTCGTCGTTGCCCGCCACCAGGGCGAAGCGGCGCAGCGGCTGCGCTTGCACGGCCGTCGCCAGCAACACGCCCAGGACGAGCACCCGGGCATGACCCGCCAGGAGCCTCAGGGCTTGAGCAGCAGCCAATGCAGCTCCTCACCCTCCACGCCCAGCGTGGACATGGCCGCCACCTTGCCTCCCGCGGCCTCCCAGCCCCGCCGTGCCGCCGCCTGAACGGCCTCCACCTGCAATGGCTTCTCGGAGAGCACCAACACCACCCGCTCGTGGCCCGTGCCCGTGAACTGCACGCTCTCGGGCAGCCAGTGTTTCCCGGCCCCTGCTTCGACGGGAAGGCTCAGCCCCTGCTCCGAATAGAGCGCCGACACCTCGCCAGTATCGTCCACGGACACCGCCATCACGTACCGGGAGGAGCCCGCCACGTACCCCAGGCGTACCCGCTCGTCCGGCAGCAGCGCCTCGGTGTCGCCCGGCTGGACCGCGCGCTGGGGTCCATCCCCGCCAATCCGCAGCTCCGCGGAGGCTCCGCCCTTGAGCCGGTTGAGGGAAGGCGACGGCGAGAGCAGCGGCCGGGCCGCCACCACCAGCAGGACCGTGGCCGCCACGGCGATCAGCAAACCATCGAGCCGGGGCCGGGATGGTGCCGGTGGTGGCTTGCGCAGGGCACGCTCCACATTGGTCGCGAAGCGCTCGAAGGGAACCTCCTGCTCGAAGCGGGTCTGGTCCGCCTCGAGCCCCTTCATCACCTCGTGACACTCCGCGCACGAGGACACATGCGCCTGGAGCCATCGGGTCTCCGGGCCGGGAAGCTCTCCGGCGTGCAGCCGCCGCAGCGACCATTCCAAGGGGTGGGTGCTCATGTGACCTTCAGCTCCTCGTTCGTCAGGGCGGCGAACCGCACCGGGCGCTTGCGCACCGTGGGCACCGAGCGCTCCAGGATCGCGGCCACCTCCTCCAGCGTCATTCCGTCCACCCAGTAGTGCACCACCGCCGCCTGCGTCTCCAGGTCCACCCGGGAGAGCAGCGAGCGCACCAGCTCCCGCGCCTCCATCTTCTGCTCACCCCCATCCGCCTTCGGACGGGCCAGGGCGGTCAGCTCGAACCAGCGCCGCCAGGGGCCTGCTCCGCGCGCAGCAGGTTGAGACAGTGGTGGGTGGCGATCTTCAGCAACCACGCCAGGGGCGAGGAGCCCGCGCGGAACTCGTCCGCGGAGTTGAGCGCGCGGGCGAACACCTCCTGCATCGCGTCCTCCGCGTTCGCGGGGTTCTTCAACAGAAAGAGGCAGCGCCCGTACACGCTGCCGCCATACGCGGTGTACAGCTCGCGCAGGAACTCGCTCCGGTCCTTCTTGCCTCCAGGGATGGCCTTCAATGCGGATGGGGTGGCTCCTGCCACGAACGTCCTCGCCTCGCCACGGGATGGAGAACCCAAAGCATACGCTGAGGTGTCGCGCGGCGTGGCGGCGGTACAGCGGTGGGCAGGCTGGCGTCCCAGCGCCCGTGTCTCGCGCTGATCCAGCCCAGGGACATCGATTTCGAGGGTGAGCGCCAGGTCGATCTTCCCGATGCGGGTTGTCACCCACAGAGACACCGCAGGGCCCGGAATCGGAAAAGCCAATCCGCATGGGGCTCGCCGAAAGAAAGCGCATCGCGGTTTTTCCGCTGAATGCCGTTGGCGTGTTTCTGCACCGGACCCTTTTCACCGAGGAACACTGGTGCTTCGACGACTCATACTGGCAGCCACCCTCTGCCTCGCGGGGGGCGCGTTGGCCAAGCCCCCGCGGGAGGCGTGTTCTGCTCCACCTACCCTTCCGCGCCCGCGTGTACGGGACAGCAGCCGTCCTGCAACTACTGCCACATCGCGCCCCCCCAACGAAACGTCTTCGGCGCCGGGCTGGAGCCCCACCGGTGCCCCAAGCGGCGCGCCCCCTGTCCGACACGGACTTCGCGGCCGCGCTCCCCACGGCACTCAAGGCCGCCGAGACGCAGGACGCCGACGGTGACGGGGTGTCCAACCTCGTGGAGATCCAGCGCGGCACCTCGCCGGCGGATCCCACCAGCGTGCCCGTGGACACCGGCCGCTGCCAGGAGGGGGACACCAATCCCCGCTACGACGTGTGCCGCTACGACGCGCGCTTCGCGTACAAGCGCCTGCTGCTCGACGTGTGCGGCGTGCCCCCTCCTACACGCAGCTCAAGGAGTTCAGTGCGTTGAGCCATGAGGACCAGCTCGCCCGGCTGGATGCCGAACTGGACCGGTGCTCCCAGAGCGAGTTCTGGCGCGGCAAGAACGGGCAGCTGTGGAAGCTGGCCCACCCGAAGATCCGCCCGGTGGGCACGTTCAAGGCGGGCCCGGAGGACACAGGGAACAATCCCCTCGCCGACTATTATGACGACTACGCGCTCTACGCCTACACGCAGATCGATGACCACGACGCGCGCGAGGTGATGACGGCGAAGTACTACGTGCGCCGGGAGAGCAACCCCACCCGCTACACGGCGGTGCCGTCGCTGCCGACGCAAGTCCTGGAGGAGCAGTACCGCGCGGGCAACATCACTTCCCATTGGAGCATGCTCTACTTCGTGATGTTCAGCGCGATGCCGCGCAACGCCGCGTCACAGGCCTATCGGGCCTACCTGGGCCTCGACATCGCCAGGCAGGAGGGCCTCTTCAGCGTTTCCGGCGAGCCCCGCGACTACGACAACGCGGGCGTGACCTCGCCCACCTGCGCGGCCTGCCACGCCACGCTCGACCCACTGACCTACCCCTTCCGCAACTTCCAGGGGATCAACATCTATGCGCCTCGCAACACCTGGGGGGGCTACATGCCCAACCGCCTCGAGAAGTACTTCTCCCATCTCTCTCCGATCATCGGCCAGACACCGGAGACCGGCTACCTCTTCGGCCAGAAGGTGAACAACGTCGTCGAGTGGGGGCAGGTCGGCGCCAACAGCGATGCCTTCGCCATCGCCGCCGTCACCGACTACTGGAAGCTGCTCGTGGGCCATCCCCCACCCCCGAGGAGAACGCCGAGTTCGTCGCCACCTGGAAGCGCTTCAAGGGCACGCACCAGTACCGCGTGCAGCGCATGCTTCATGACCTGATCCGCACGGAGGCCTACGGTGCGCCCTGATTTCCTTCGCGTGTTGTTGTTGTCCTCCGCCTGTGTCCTCTCCGCGTGCCCCGCCCCCTCGCCCTCGCAGCCGGCTCCCGGTACGCCGCCCGCCGATGCCGGCACGGGTTCCTCCGATGAGGTGACCCCCTCCTCGCGCGACAACCTGCGCATCATGAATCCCGAGCAGCTCACGGCCCACTTCGCCGCGGCGCTGTCCCTGCCGCCGGAGCAGGTGTGCAACGAGCTGGGCAAGTACGCCTGCACCACGAACGTGCACAACGTGGTCCTCAACGGCGTCGATCCGTATGTCGTTGGCCTCTTCGAGCCCCTGAAGACCACGGGCGCGACGACTCCCAACGTCATCGATCGCGTGGCGCTGGCGGCCTGCGCCCGGCGCGTCTCGCTCGACGTCTCCACCCCTGGGAGGCGGTCCTCTTCAAGGGCCTCGAACTCGATACGCAGGGGCGCCCGGCGAACCGGGAGGGCGCGCCGGTCCGCGACGCCATCACCTCGCTCTACCAGCGCACCCTGTTGCGAGACCCCACGGAGGCCGAGGTGGGCACTCTGTCTCGACTGGCCACCCAGATCGAGGCCTCGGGCAGCCAGACACCGGGCCGCGACTGGATGACCATGGCCTGCTTCGCCGTCCTCTCCTCCGCCGAATCCATCTTCTTCTAAGGGAACGTCATGTCACTGCGTAACAATGGACGGCTCTCGCGCCGGGAAATCTTGAAGGCGTTGTCGATGTGCGCGGCGGGCTCCGCGATGGGGCCCCTGCTGACGGGCTGCCGGGAGGGGCTCAACACCCCGGCGGCACTCGAGCAACTCGGAGGCGTGCGCCGGCACGCCTGGACGGCAAGCCCCGCTTCCTCATCGTGGTGGGCGCAGTGGGAGGCGCCTCCATCGTCGACAGCATGCTGGCGGTGCGCGCCTCGGAGACGACGGCGGCGGGCGGCAACGCCGCGAAGCTCAACACCTTCGCCGACGCGCAGGTGCAGAACGTGGACGGCTCTCCGTTCCGTGCCGTGAAGGTGGAAGCCGGTGTCCTGGGCAGCATCCCCATGGCGTTGAAGACGGACCAGCTGCCCTTCGTGAAGAAGTACAAGGACTCCATGCTGGTGGCCACGTCGACGGGCACGTCGGTGAACCACGTCATCGCGCAGAAGCGCAGCCTCACCGGCAGCAACGCCTGGCGCGGCCGCACGTTGCAGGAGTGCGTGGCCCTCCAGTACGGCGCGGGCTTCCTCTTCCCAACGTGAACATGGGCAACCAGGGCTTCTCCGAGCGAGGCACCGACAGCTCCCTGCCCGCCTACTGCTACGGCGAGGTGGTGGCCAAACCCTCGTTCTGGCCCCTGGGTCTGGATGGCATGAAGGGCATCAAGGACCTGCCTTCCCGCGACGTGGTGAACCTGACCCGGATCGTGCGCAACTCACTCGACTCCCAGTCGGTCTTCGGGAAGACCTTCGACGACGTGGCGGCGCTCAAGCTGTGGAACGAGCAGCGCTCCTCGGGGCAGTCCGCGCTGGAGATGCAGGAGCTGATCGGCCGCCTCAACATGATGCCCGACAATCCGGAGACGCCGCTTTCGGAGTACGGCCTGTCGAGCTCCCCCGACGCGGAGCGGCTGCGCGCGGTGTTCCCGAACTACTTGACGGATCCCGTGGAGGGGCAGGCGGCGCTGGCCTTCCTGCTGATCAAGAACCGGGTGTCGGTGACGGTGACCCTGGGCCCCACGTTCAACATCGCGATGGGTGCCTCGAAGCAGTTCACCAACCCGCCACTGGCCTTCGACTTCAGCCACAACGAGCACCGCACGGTCCAGGCCTTCATGTGGTCGCGCCTGATGGAGACGATCGACAAGCTCATCGGGCTGCTCAAGTCGGAGCCCTTCGACTCGAGCGGCGAGAGCCTGTGGGATCGCTCGTTGATCTACATGGCGACAGAATTCGGGCGCACGCGCACACGACAGGAGGGCGCCAGTCAGTTCGGCACCGGGCATGACCTCAACAACGGGTTCATGATTCTCTCGCCGATGGTCCGGGGCAATACGGTGCTCGGAGGCGTGGATCCGAAGACCACGCTGACCTACGGCTTCGATCCGCGCACCGGCGCGCCCCAGCCCGGCAAGATGGACGCGAACGAGGCGGACATCTTCTCGGGCATCCTCACCGCGATGGGCGTCGATACCTCTGGCAGCGGACTGCCCGACGTGAGCGCCTTCGTGCGCACCTGAGCCGCGGGAGTTGGCCCCCTCTGGCGTACGCCATTGGGGGCTGTGCCCTGCTCGAGAAAACTCAAACCTCGACGAAATCGGTGCCGGTGATGCCGTCTTCGTCCATGGCCGACTTGATACGCTCGGAGACGATGAGGATTCCATCCCAACCCCAGGGACGGAAGATGTTGGCATCCCCGATCTTCGCTGGGTCCACCTTCAGCCCTCGCACGTTCTTGTACTGCCCCACCCTGTCTGGTTCGCCGTCTTCGGGCCGCCAGTAGAACACTTCTTCGCACCGGGCGTCGTCGATGCATCTGATGATTTGCAGCGCATTGAGGATGAAATAGGGCTCTGCCTGACCTTCCACCTCAACCGGAATGAACTGCACTTCATTCAGAAGATCCAGACGCTCGAAGAGCGAGACGACCCGGCGATGGATGATGGGAATCCCAAAGGCATGGGAGAACTCGAGCGCAACACCCGCCGGTTTCACGGATATGCGGATCGGATGCTCGATGTTCAGGCGCCTTCCGTCGTTGAATCGCCAGACGTCGAACATCTCTCCCCGACCCGCCTCATCGAACTGAGGCATCCGCAGGTACCATCGCCGTGGGATGTACTTGTCGTCATAAATTCTGTAATACTTCATCTGCGCTGCCATGGCATCCTCGTGACGAGCTTGTTGAGCTTGGAGCCAGGCATACACACCTCCCCGGCGATCTTGTCGAACATCCTCACGAGCTTGATGAAATTCAAACCTCGACAAAATAGGTGCCGGTGATGCTCTCTTCGTCCATGGCCAATTTGACGCGCTCGGAGACAATGAGGAGCACTCTCCAACCCCAAGGACGGAAGATGTTGGCATCCCCTATCCTCGACGGATCCACCTTCAGTCCTCGAACGTTCTTGTATTGTCCCACCTTGTCGGGCTCGCCATCTTCTGGCCTCCAGAAGAACACCTCGTCGGATCTGGCTTCGTCGACGCATCGAATGACTTGTAGAGCATTGAGAATGAAGTAGGGCTCCATCTGCCCCTCTACCTCGACTGGGATGAATTGCACTTCACGCTGCAGGCCCAGACGCTCGAAGAGCGTGACCACCCGGCGATGGACGACGGGAATTCCAAAGGCACGGGAGAACTCGAGCGCGATTCCAGCCGGCTTCACGGACATACGAATTGGATACTCGATATTCAGGTACCTTCCCTCCCTGAACCTCCAGACATCGAACAGCTCTCCCCGACCCGCCTCATCTGTGTGAGGCATCCGCAGGTACCATCGCCCTGGGATGTACTTGTCGTCATCTATTTCGTAATACTTCATTCGCGCTGTCATGGCGTCCTCGTGGCGAGCTTGTTGAGGTAGGAGCCGGGTGTGCACACATCCCTTGCGATCTCGTCGAGTGTTCCCACAAGTTTGGCTCGACATGCAACCATAGTCTTACATCCATCAAGTGCTTCACTGAGCCGATTGAAAACTTCGCTGTGGTACTCCCTGGGATGAGGCCCCTTGTGGTCTCGCAGATAGACGATATTTCTCGGATCCTCGAGACTCATCCCCGCCTGCCCGAAGAATTCCTCGAACACAGGTGTCCAGGGGCCACCATTGATCTCGGACTTGTCGTTCTTGTTGGTGCACAGGTGGTGTGCATGGTTGTCGTCCTTCTTCGACTCGGCACAGGCGCCTGTCGTCCGTGCCGAGGACACCGCCGAGGCCGCGGCGGAGGCCGTCGTGTTCGCCGATACGCCCATGAGCACCACCGTCCCGTTCGCCACGCTCACCTGCGCACGGGCCCCCGTCCCCACCGAGAGACCGCTCCGCCCGCCCGCGAAGGCGAATCGCGGAGGTGAGAGCCTCCCCCATAGACCGCCCCGGGGCACCTCCGGCAGTCCCCTGGCCAGCTTCGCCCCCGCTACCGTCACCAGCACGCGCAGTCCCACGCCCCCCAGTGCCTTGCCGAAGCGCTCGGCCACCGCCTCCAGTTGCGCCTGCGTCCTCGCCGCTTCCGCCTCCCGGTACAGCGTCAGGCACGCCATCCCCACGTTGTAGAGCTCCGTCGCCGTGTACGTCATCAGAAGCCCCAGCGTCACCGCCGCCGCGAATGCCTTGGAGAACAGGGGCTCCGGCGCCGCCCACGCCACCATGTAGAGCATCATCGACATGCCGACCGAAAGAGCCACCGCCGGAGAGCTGAACATCTCCACCGCGGCCTCCCGTACCCCCGCCCCCATGTAGCGCGGGGAGAGCTTCAGAGCCTGGAACCACCTGGCGCTCTCCAGCGATGGTGGCAGCGGCAACAGGGCCGTTCCATACAGCGCCTCGTCCTCCTCGCGTACACGCCTCTCCAGCTCCGACGACCAGGCCTTGGGCGCCGACCCGACCACCATCCCCGCCGACAGCGCGCCCAGGGTGGCCGCCCCCGGCGAACGCGGCTCGGGCCTCGCCACCTTGAATCCCCCTCCAGCGCCGCCACCACCGCCCGCGCCTCCTCCAGCGAGAACAGCGCCAGCGCCGGATTGGGCCTGAGTGGCTCGAAGGTGAGCTTCAGCCCCTCCCCTGGCTCACCTCGATAAGGGCTCACCCGCACGGGCTCCAACACCGGCAGCCGCGCTTCGACTTCGGACGAAGCCGCTTGGACCTCGAGCGGCACCAGCAGCAGACAGAGGACGGGGATGATGCGCGAGTGCATGACACGCGATTGTGCTTTCCCGGCAAGGTGGGGAGACCGGGCCCGGCCAGACCACATGAGCGGAGGACTCCCCGCCCCCACCGGGCACTTGCTCCGACCATGACCTGTCGTGTCACCTCTCCTCGAGAACATGGCCCTCCGTCCGAGGTTACTTCCGCCGTCACCTCGTAGTATGAGGCCGAGTCCTGCCGGTCGGACGAGCGCGGAGGTTCAAGGGTGTCCACGAACCATGGAGAGGGGACTGTCTCCCCGGACGAATTGGAGCCGGGGACTCAAGTGGGCCGTTGGCGCGTGGTGGAGCGGTTGGGCGTGGGAGGCCAGGGCGCCGTCTACCGCGTGGAGGACCTGGACCACCCCGGCGACTTCTACGCGCTCAAGCTCGCCCTGCATGCGTACACCGGGCGGGCCGAGCGCGAGGTGGCGCTGATGATGACCCGGGCAGCCCATCCCCACGTGGTGGGTTTCCATGGCTGCGCGTACGGGCCCCACCCTCGCGAGGGCTTCCTGGGCTTCGTCATGGACTGGGTGCCCGGCCGGCCTTGGACGTCTGGGCGGAGACGGGCAACACCACCTTCCGGCAGCTCGCCACCGCAGGGGCCACGGTGGCGCGTACCCTGGGCGAGTTACATGCCCGGGGAGTCCTGCACCGCGACCTCAAGCCCGAGCACATCGTCGTGCGCGAGTCGGATGGCCAACCCGTGCTGCTCGACTTCGGCGTGGGCTGGTACGAGGGCGCGGCCCCACTCACCACGGGCCCCCTCCCCGGCCACGTTGTACCTGCTCAGCCCCGAGGCCGTGCACTTCCTGTGGCACAGCCCCGAGCGCCCCGGCTCGCACTACACCTTTCAACCCACCGATGACCTGTACGCCCTGGGGGTGTGCCTGTACCGGGCCACCACCGGGCACTACCCCTTCTCCGAGTGGCTGCCAGCGGACGTGTTGCAGTCCGCCATCGTCCACGTGCGACCGCTGGCGCCCGTCCTCGTCAATCCTCGGGTGCCGCGGGCCTTGAGTGACGTGATCGTCCGGCTGCTGGCGAAGAACCCCTCGGAGCGCTATCCAAGTGGCGCGGCGCTCCACGCGGCGCTGGTCGCAGCACTCTCCAGCAAGGAGCCAGCGTGGGACGCGAGCATCTTCGAGTGGGAAGAAGTGCCACCGGTGCAGGAGGGAGGCGCACCCGAGCGACACATCCTCCGGCCCCCAAGGCCCAGGCCCGTCTTGACCTCTCGGACTCCCGCTCCCTCGCGCATGGCTCGACGGAGCCACTGGCCCAGGAGGCTCGCGCTCGCCGCATCGGTGCTGCTGAGCCCGGTGCCCGTGACGCGCGTTCCACCCGAGGAGCCAAGCCTCCATGATCCAGACGAGGAGTGGGCCACGGATGTGCGGGTCGACCCGGCACCCGCCCAGTATGAACAGGCGCCGCTACCGGTGAGAAATCAGAAGCTAGCCCCCTGCACGGAGGAACTCGAAGTGGAGTTGTCCGGCGCGTGCTGGTACTCGCTCGTCAAGCGACGGCCTCCGAGTTGCCCACCCCAGACAGTGCCGTACAAAGGCGAGTGCCTCCGCCCAGTGCCGAAATCCCGTCCTGTTCCGACCAGCGTGGATGGCGGGGGACCGGAAGCTCGGTGACCAACCAAGAGAACTCTGACCACACGCTGTAGTCGACCCGCCAAGGTGGAAGAGGGAGGACACAGCACCCCGCCAGGGAGAAGATGTTCTCCGGACCGAACTCCACCATCGTCTCAGGGGCACTGATCACATAGGCTGGAGCCACCCACCCTCCAGAAGGCATCGCTTGGCACCTCGTCTGACTGTTGCGGTCTTGCTGTTGACCCTGTCCACTGCGTGCGCCACCACGCACGTCGTACGGTTCGACACGGGTCAGGGGGAGCTACGGGAGTACAGGATACCCACCTCGAACAAGTCCATCCGGGTGAATGCGGACACGTTCGAGGAGGCCCTGACTCGGTTGGTCCTGAATGCACCCCTCCCCCTTCGCACCTCCCAGCAAGGTTGGCTGGTGCGCGCCTCCTATCCCAGCGACGGCACGGACACTCGCTGGCAGAACCTCATGAGCAAGGGCCTCGGTGGCATCTGCAAGCCGGCTCAGCGAGGGGAAGACTGCCTCTCCCTGAGTGACGACGTGATGAGCTTGGGCGAGTGGGACAAGCTGGGGGTAGCACTGGGCCTGTCGCTCAGACCCATGAAAGAGAGCATCTCCAAGGCGGTAGAGAACACCCTGGCCCCTCAGCTCTTCTACACGGTAATCGCCACGGGTCTCATCACTTGGGTCGTCTTGGCGGCCAACCCCGAGCCGGTGTTCACCAAGGCGGCGGCGCTCATCTCAGCGATCTTTTTGATCTACCTGGGAGTGGAGACCTTCCTGGAAGTGGTGGATGCGAGCCGGGAACTGAAGCGGGCTACCGACAGGGCCATCACCCCCCAGGAGTTGAATCAAGCCGGCCAGCGCTTCGCGAACCGGGTGGGACCGGAGGTGGCCCGCGTTGCCGTGCTGGCAGTAATGATGGTGGTGGGTCAGGGCATAACCGGGGGAGCCGCGGGGCTAGCCTCGCGACTGTCGACGATGCCCGGCTTCACAGAGGCAGCGGCAGTAGGGGCTTCACGGTTGGGTATCAACCGGTGAACGTGGGACAGGTGAGCGCGATTGCCGTTGTAGGAAACACCCTCGTCATCTCCCTACCGGCCACTGCGGTCGCCATGGTGGCCCAGGGCCAGGGAGAAAGCCAGCTGCCCTCCACTGCGAGTGGGCAGCTACACCATGTGATCTCCAAGCGCATCGCTCGAGCACTTGAGGAGCATGCAACGCTCCGAGGCCATTATACCGAGCGGGACCCACGATTCGTCACTCGCGCCTCGGACAAAGCCTCCCACAACGGCTATCAGAAATGGCACCGCGATGTAGATGACGAAGTCGTTGAGTGGCTCAAGAGGACAGACAAAGCGACACCCGAAGAAT
Organism: Cystobacter fuscus; assembly: GCA_049060065.1. Classification (GTDB taxonomy): domain Bacteria; phylum Myxococcota; class Myxococcia; order Myxococcales; family Myxococcaceae; genus Cystobacter; species Cystobacter fuscus_B. Next base: position 2,939,964 of record JBMEQP010000002.1, on the reverse strand, counting down.
TCGAGGCATTCTTGCGCCAGCTCTACAACCGACCCGAGATGCGCACGAGGTTTCCCAATGGCTTTTGAGCCCTCCTCTCAGAGCATGCGTTTCTTTGTCCTGGAGAAGCTGCGCGAAGGCCATCACGACACTGAATTCAACAGGCTCAGTTCGAACCTCGGCCCCGCACTGCGCTGTCCTCAATGTGGCGACACCATTGGAGGGCTGAGCTGGCTCCCCCTACCAAGGCGAATTGGAACTCCACGGCAAGGCTTTTGGAGATCTCATCACGGGTCCTTGTGGTGGCCTGCTGATCACCGAGCGCTTCGCCGAAGACTTCAAGGCAGAGGGGTTGACGGGTCTCAGCGGCTTCCATCCCATCGAGGTGATGCGGGTACGCCGCAAACACCGTGGCCCCAAGGCTGGTCCACCGCCGAATTATCTTTTCGTCACCCCGGCCTATGGACATCCGGCTCTGGACATGGAGCGCAGTCGCATCCGAAGCAATAAGACCATAACATGCACCTGGTGTCGCTACGTCGGCGCTGACGCCATTGACGGACTCACTTTGGAGGCCGGAACATGGAACGGTGAGGATGTGTTCCGGCCACGTGGTCTTTGGGGAGTTCTCCTCGTTTCCGAACGCTTTGTGTGTTTTTCCGAGAAACATGCCCTGAGTCACATGTCGCCAGTGCCCATTGAAAAATACGTCTGGGACCCCTTGGGTCTTTACTACTCACGGTCACTGCAACTGGATCCATCAAGCAAGAGCTAACCGACAACTCACGAACACTGAAGTGCCTACGTGATGAGCCAGCACAGCCAACAACCTTGCCAAACTGGCAACAACATACGGAAGAACACCACTTTAGCGAGGGTTCAACTTGGGAACGCTCTCATTCCTGCCGTGGACGACTGTTGCTCGATCATACCGCATTGGCCCATTCGAGGTGGCACCGGTTTCACTCCTTAAACGACACACTCGCCAACTCGAGGACATCGTCGAACCGGACATTGACATGCGAAGCATCCTCTCCTCGTATCGTGACCCGCATGATCAGCCAATCGCGTCCGCAACGCTCATGAGGCTCGCCAATCAAAGATGGAGCACTGACCTCACTGATGGTGAGGTCGAACGAGTGTTCGGCCTCACCGAGGCGCTAGCATTCAGCGGCTTGGCCGAGCGCGAGTTCTTCACACACTTTGGATATAACAATCGCGATTCATTCGCTGGAATAGTTCAACGCTTCCTCCCTGGAGGAACAGCGGGCGCGTCTCTTCGCTCACGTCGTCGCGATGGTGAGACTCACTCTTACTGGCCGGCGGACGTGCTTCGCGTCCGACGTGAGCCGCACATCGTGGAACTTCGTAACCATGACATTACCGAACTGACGGCCCAGATCTTCAATACAATGGAGGCCGACGAAGACTTTGACTTGGCGATCCGCGCTTTCAATGACGCGAATACCGATCGAGCGGCGATGAGCCAGACACATGAATTGATCTCGACCGTTAGTGCGTTCCAGAAGTTACTCGGCATTCGTGGTGGCGATGTTGCAAAAACCACTCGAAGTTTCGCGGACGCGTTGGCTCGGGTTCCAATTGCAGAAGTGATACCTAAGAAGCCGCGCAGCGCCGAACTCGCTGCGCGACGCGGGGGCCTGAGAGAAGCATGGATCCACGATATGGCTACCATGCGAGGCAGCGTCGCTCATGGAAATCGCCAGGACACATATCCATCCGTCTGGTCCGCTCAGGAGCACTTGCTGCTGGCCGCCTTCATTTTCCCGCGTTTGGTGAAGCTACAGCTTTCAGCACGCGGATACAACCTCTCTCAAAAGGATCGCTTGGAACTCGGACTATTCGACCATTATCTAGCCTGTGAGAACGTGCTCGCTCCGGCCAATGAATTGGACGGCGTCCCGACATCGCACGTGTGGATCCAGGTTCGAGCGAATCTCTCGTTCGAGATCAACACCAACTGGTAGGAGAAGCCCGAAGACCAACGTAGATGATGGGGCACCATGAGCCTGCCCGTGAAGGCACCGCCGCTCATTCCTCATGTTAACCCTTCCAAGGGTTCTTGGATGCTGTTGGTCACGGGGTGGATGGACATCAGATGGTTGGGCGAGGCGGCACGGGAATATCGAAGAGACGTCCCAATTCACGGACGAGCTTGTCGAAGGAGTCCGTGCGTCGCGCAGCCTCCAGGTCGAAGCGGCTCGTGAAGGCGGGCTGGTCGATGGTCTCCTGATATCCCGTTGGCATGTGATTGCCCAGCCATCCCTTGGCATTGCGGACAGTCTCGGGGGCGGGAGGCGCGACGAGGTCAGCGGGAAGCCCTCGATAGCCCTGGAGGGACTCGGCGGAGGCCAGGAACCATGCTTCATATTCGCGCTTCGCGATGACGATGGATACGGCACGATCAGGACGTTGCTTCCGCGCCCAATCCAGGAGTCGTGGCCCCAATTGGCAAGGGAGGTCATCATCAGCGTCGAGCAGAACGTGGATTCGTCCCCCATCACCCACCTTTCGCGCCATGAGCTCGATGGCCCGCCGGAGTTCATCCTCCTTGACAAGCTGCCCTCGCGAAACACGATGCGGAGGAAGGAGCGTGGGATGCAGTTCGGGAGCCAGATCCTTCAACAATCTGCGCACGAGCAGAGGAACAGCCTGCACTTCTCCGTGGCCCTCAACGATGAGACCCAGTTTCATCGAGACTCCAGGTCAAAGAGCTGCAGCTGCGCCGGCTCGGGAACCGACTCCGCATCAGGTGCGAGCTGGTTCGCCTTCAGTAGCTCTCCCGCCGTGTAGAGCCGATCCCGAAGCGTGTCGCGTGTGGCCTGGTCCAGTGCTCCAATGATGGTCTTCCCCTGCTCGGCCATGACGGGGATGATCTCGTCAGCGGAGACCTCTGGCGCATCGAGGAGTTCTGGGCTGTGACTGGTGACGAGCACCTGGGCATGCCGCGAGCCGTCGCGGAGCGCATCACGCAGGATGCCCGCTGCCGCGGGATGTAGAGCGACCTCGGGCTCTTCGATGCCGATGAGGTGCACGCGCTCTTCTTCCCGGGCCTGGAGAAGGGCAGCAAGAATGCCCAAGGCTCGCAAGGTCCCATCGGACATGTTGATCGCTGGAAAGCGCCAGGGCTCCTGGGAGCCTTCGACCTGCTGGCGGAACTCCAATGTCTCCATGTGTCCGACGCGCTTCGGGTCCACCCCTCCAAACCAGGCACGATACGGCTGAGATACTCCTCGATACGCAGCTTGGTGCTTCCACCATGCATTTTCTCGAGACGCTCCAAAACACTGGAAAGATTGGAGCCGTCGCGCGCGAGCAACTCGCCTTTGTCAGGGGATTGAAGGTCTCGGATTCTGTCTGGGTTCAGATTGTAGAACCCCATGTTCGAGAGCACGTCGAAGAGAGGCCGGAACTCCGGCAGACCCGCAGCGTTGACGAGGTACAGGCGGTCTTTCGCCGCGGGCGGAGCAACAGATATGCCCTTGGATGCAACCACCTGACCCTCTTCGACGAGGTAGGAGGCATGACCCACGACGCACTCTTCTCTCTGCACAGCGTAGTCACCGTGCGAGCGCGCTCCCACTTCGAAGGAGAAATGTCCCTGCGAGCCATCGGGGAGCTGTAGATCAAGGCGGATGCCAAAGTGGGTCGGGTGCCCACTCGATCTCCTTCGTACTTGATGAACGCCTCCTCGGTCTCGGAGTGCGTGATCGAGCGATGTTCGCAGTGCCTCCGTGATGAGCCGCAGGGCATCCAGGAAATTGCTCTTTCCCGAGCCATTGGGTCCCACGAGAAAGGTGAGTGGCCCGAGTCGCACGTCACACGCGGCGATGCTTCGGTAATCAAGAAGGCGCACGCGGGTCAAGAAAGGGATTCGCTTGACGGGTAGCTGACGGGTGTTCTGCTTGATGGACTCAGGCGATGGCATCAACGGTCTCTCAGGTGACATCGCTCCTCGTCACCACATGGCGGATGCAGCGTAGACGAATGGAGGTGTGCCGCAAGCCCACTGAACCGGCCCATGGGAATCCGGTTGGACTACACTGCGCCCCATCGGAGGTTCCAATGAAGTGTCCGGAGTGCAAGCAGCCCATGCTCGAGCGCGCCTTCGAGGGCCGCAACGGCACGCGTGTCACGATCGACGTCTGCCAGGAGTGCGGGGGACTGTGGTTCGACACCCACGAGAGCCTGCGGCTCTCCCCCACGGGTACCCTCCAGCTCTTCCGCGCCGTGTACGGCCAGCGGGGCACCTACCACCCCAGGCGCTCGGGAATCCTGTCCTGCCCTCGCGGTGACGAGAAGCTCGCGCTCGTCCACGACATGGCCCACGGCCACCGCTTCCAGTACTCGCGCTGCCCCCAGCAGCACGGCCACTTCATCTCCTTCTTCCAGTTCCTCCGGGAGAAGGGCCTCGCCCGCGAGCTCAACCCCAAGGAGCAAGCGGAGCTGCGCAAGCACGTGGACACCCTGCTGTGTTCCGACTGCGGCGAGCCCGTGCGCCTGGCCAACATGACCGCCTGCGCGCGCTGCCGGGCCCCCTTGAGCATCCTCGACCCAGCCTGTGTGGAGACCACCATCCGCGGGGCCCAGCAGCCGGGCGACTCACGCCGGGACGTGGCCCCCGAGGTCGCCGCACGGCTCCTGATGGCGAACCAGGGAACGACGCGGTTCCGCCCGAACGCCTCGGCCCACGCCCAGGCCACGGCCCCGGTCATCATCCTCCCCTCCGAGCAGGCGTCGACCAAGAGCGAGACCCTCGATCTCATCGCAACCGGCGGCGAGCTCCTGGTCCATGCCCTGGAGCTGCTGAACCTGATCTTCTGAGCCGTCCGCTCAGAAGGTGTACTTCACCCGCGGGAAGACGGCGAAGGTCGGGATGTTGGGCCCGATGAGGTAGCGCGCCATCACGTCCGCGCCCACGGAGAAGTGGTCCAGGGGCGTCGCGTACTCCACCCCAATCCCCACGCCCGCGTTGGGCATCGTCTGGGGCTCCGCCGGATCCCCCGTGCCCGTGGGCGACAGATCCAGGCGCGACATGCCCGCCGCCAGCTTCGGCACCAGGTAGAAGCGCGTGGCCAGCGGCACCGGGTAGCCCGCCGTCACGTCGGCGAACACCACCGAGAAGTTGTCGCTCCGGGCGCACTCGTTCGTCCCCGGCAGGTAGCTGGCGAAGCAGTTCGCCGCCGACGCCCCCAGGCCGAAGTGCACCCCCAGCGTCACCCGATCCGCGATGTCATACCCCACGCCCAATTGCAGATACGTCTGCGCGTTGGAGTAGCGGTTGAGCCCTCCCACCGTGAAGAACACCCCGATATCGGCCTCGGTGAAGAAGCCCCGGCGCACCTCGAGCGGCACTCCCTCGGGGGCGGTGGCCGACAGGGCGGCGGTGGGCAGCAGCGCGAGCACGGCGGTCAACAACGGCGTCTTCATCTCCACGAACCCTCTCGTAAAAACTCGCCCCCCTCCCAGGCCGGGAGAGGGGCGTCCATGAGCGCTTCAGATTGGCAGGGACTACTCGCCCGCGGGCGAGAACAGCCAGGGATACGTCACCGCCACGACACCACCCCCCTTGGGCTCGGGGAACTTCCAGCGGCGGATGCGCGAGAGCATGCAGCCTCGGCCGTGGAGTTGTTCAGCGTCGTCTCCGTCACGTTCGCCTCGGCCACCCCACCCGCCGGGTCGATCGTGAAGGCCACCGCCACCTTGCCCGCGAGGCTCGGGTTCTTGTTCAGCTCCGTCTCGTAGCAGTATTTGATCTCGTTCTGGTGGCTGCGGATGATCTTCGCGATGACGTCCTTGTCCAGACCGCCAATCACCGTGGTCTTCCCGGGGACGATCTTCGTCACCGTCTTGCCGCGGCCGGACAGGTCGATACCGCCACCGCCGATGCCCCGGCCGTTGCCCTTGGTGCCCAGGCCGCCCATGCCGAGCCCCGTGCCACCACCGCCCGTGCCCTGGCCGCGCGAGCCCAGTCCGCCCACGCCCTGCGCGTCACCCATGCCCGCGCCGCTCTTGAGGCCACCCAGCGCGGTGTTGATGCCCGTGCCCAGGCCGCCCGGGCCGAACACGTCCGAGGCGCCGCCCTTGAGGCCCTTCATCGCGCCGAGCAGACCCACCTGGGCGATCGTCTTGCGGTCCTGCTCCTTCTTGTTCTTGTTCACGATGGGCGTGCCCGCCTTGGAGGATCCGCCTCGGCCTTCTTCGCCTCCTCCTTGCCGAACTTGCCCTCCTCGTCCTTGGCCTTGGCCCCCTCGTCCGCGCTCTTCTTGTCGAAGCGCTTCATGTCGATGGGCTTGCTCGGCTTGACGAGGAACTTGGCCACCCGCTGCTGCGCCTGGAACACGTCATCCGCGTTGGGCGCGTCCGAGCGGGGCGTCAGCAGCATCGCCGCCACCACCGCCGCGGCCGCCAGCAGGCTGACGCTGAGGATCTTGAACCGGTGTAGTCCGCCGGCTTCAGGTCGTTCACCGGAAGCGCCGGCGAGGGCTTCACGTAGCGCACCACGAAGGTGAGCGTGCCGAGCGCCACCTCGGCGCGCTCGTGCAGCCCCAGCGTGTACTGGTGCTCCCCGTCCGTGGCCTTGAGCCGCCCCTGCGAGCGCAGCATGTCCTTGGTGCGCACGTCCCCGTTGTCGGTGACGATGACGCCCGCGCCCGCCGGCACGCGCAGCTCGAACTGCTCCCCCTTGGCCACCGCCAGCACGTGCCGCGCGCCCACCTCGGGCTCGTACACGTGGAAGAAGTTCTTCTTGCCCTCGCCGATGGTGACGGGCACCCCGTCACGGAAGTGCTCCACCGCCAGCATCTGATCGCCCCAGAGCTGACGCACCTGGAGGACCTTGGCGTCCTTCGTCGGCAGCGCCTCGGGCGGCAGCGGCTCCTGCAGATACGCCGCGGCCGGAGTCCTCGGCTTGCGCGCCACGGCGGCCACGGGCGCCGGCGCGACCGCCGGAATCCCCGTGCGGCTGCGCATCCCCGGCGGCACCGCCCGGGACGCCTGCTCCGGAGCCCTCGCGGGAGCCCTCGGCGCCGGCGAAACCACCCGCGAGGCCGGCAGCAGCACCGAGCCCTGCATGGAGCCGCTGTTGACCTGCGCTCCCGCGTGCGACTCGTCCCCGAAGAAGACCTCCACCTGCGAGCCGCCCACCAGCAGCACGTCGCCCGGAGCGAGCGTCTTCGGGCCGATCACCCGCTGGCCGCCCACCTGCGTGCCCGCCTCGCTGCCCAGATCGATCGCCGTCACCGAGCCGCGCTCCACCTTCAACATCACGTGGAGGTTCGAGACCCGTGGATCCAGGATCTTCACCGCCGCCTGCGCGCCCGAGCCGACGATGACGCTCTCGGCGTCCGAAACGGCCTCGTGCACGGAGCCGTCCGGACCGGTGATTCGCAGCACCAACCCATTCATCTTCCCCACCATCCCCGCCTCCTCCCTTCCGTCCCGCGTTCCTACCCGCCCCTAGAGGTTGTCGACCGACTTCTGCAGCTCCGGATTGAAGTTGTCCCGGACCCGGATGAGACTTTGAAAGTCTGTTTTCTTCCGGTTGAGCACGTACGAGCCCTCCGGCTTGGTGAGCTCGCCCTCCACCGCCATGTCGGTGAAGTCGATGGTCGTCTTCTTGCGCACGACGACCTTGTCCTCTTCCTGGATGACCTTGACCTGGGTCTGCGACTCACCCTGGGCCAGCACGGGGGCCGACCACATCGCGACCGCCAGTACCGCCGCCGTCCATCGTCTCATCTCGGTTCTCCTCGTCCCTGCCGCTTGGACCGCGCGGGGTGGATGAAGCTCCTCCCCCGTGCTCTTGCATGACCTGCACCAACCGTGAGGCACTGGAAGTCCGCGAAACTCCAAGCGCGTTTCCCAGCGCCTTCCTCACGAAGCCCACCCGGAGGAAAAATTTCCTCCGGGCGGGGTGCAGCTTATTCGGCCTTCGGCGACTCGGCCGGAGGCTCGGAGCCCTCGGCCTGCCCGGCGGGCGCGGCCTCCGTCGCGGGCGCGGCCTGCTGCTCGGGAGTGCCCTCCGGGGCAGCCTGCTCGGTCTGCTCACCGGACGAGCCGCCCTGCAGCGCGCCGCTACCGCCCACCGCCGTGGGCGACGAAGCCCCGTCCTCGGCCGGAGCTGCGGGGGCGCCGCTCTTGCGCATGGCGGCGATGCCCTGGAGCTTCGCGGCGATCATCTGCTTGTCCTGCGCGCTCGTGGTCGCCGCCGCCTGGCAGCGCTGGAGGAAGCCCTCGGCCTTGTCCCAGCCGGCGCGATCCACCGCGTAGGCCCAGCCCGCGCCACACACGGCCTCGGGCGAGTCGGCGCGCAGCGCGAGCACCTTCTCGAAGCGCCTCGCCCGCCTGGAGGCCCTTCTTCGCGTCCCGGCCCTTCTGTCCGTCCAGCGCGTAGGCATAGGACAGCCAGGCCTCGTGCGACTGGGGTTCCAGCTCCACCGCCTTGGAGAAGGCGCGCTCGGCGCCCGCGTAGTCGCGCCGGGCGAGTGCCAGGGCGCCCAGGTTCACGTAGCCCGGGGCGAAGCGCTCATCGAGCGACACCGCCTTCTGGAACTGGGCGAGCGCGCGGGGCCGGTCCTCGAGCTTGAGGTAGACCATGCCGAGGTTGTTGGAGATGCCGGGATCCTTCTCGGCGAGCTTGCGCGCGTTGACGAGCACCGTCTCGGCGAGCCGGTAGCGGCCCTGCTCGTAGTAGACGAGCGCGAGGTTCTTGTAGGCCTCGGCGTCGTCCGGGTGACGGGAGAGCACGCGGCGCGCGGTGGCCTCGGCCTGGGGCAGCTTGCCCGCGAGCCGGTAGGCGACCGAGAGGTTGTTGAGCAGCGAGGGCTCCGTGTCGCGCCCCGGCGTCTTCAACCCGGCCTCGTAGAGGGAGATGGCCTCGGCGTACTTGCCCTGCATGCGGTAGAGGCGGCCCAGGTTGAGCAGCGTGGGCACGTGGCCCGCGTCGAGGAAGCGCACCTTCTCGTAGGCGGCCTGGGCGTCGGCGAGCCGGCCCTGGCGCTCGGCGATGACGCCCAGGTTGTACTGGGCGTTGAGGCTCTGCGGGGCGCGGTGGAGCACCTCCTGGAAGCCCTCCTCGGCGCGGGCGTAGTCCCCGGCGTCGAAGGCGGCCACGGCCTCGGCGAAGCGCTCACGGGCCTTGGCGGCCGGCGTGTCCGCGGGGGCCGGAGCCGGCGCGGGCGGGGCCTCGACCTGGACGGGCACCGGGGCCTCGGCGGTGGCCACGGGCGTGGACCTCACCGACGAGGTGGTGGCGCACGCGGCGGTGAAGGCCAGCGTGGTGGCGGCCAGACCGCGGCCGAGCGACAGGAGCGTCCTGCCCATGGAGTGGAGTGGATGCATGGTGGTCACCTTCACGGCTGGACCTCTCGCGAAGCGGTGGACGGCTTGGGCGTCTCGTCGGCCGGGGGGCTCTCCCCCTTGGAGGGCTCGTCGGGGACGCCGGATTCCTTGGCCACGTCGGCGGTGGCGAAGAACTCGCTGCCGCGGAAGGGCACCGGCGCACCTGGGCGTAGGTGCCCGGGTGGTAGCGGTTGACCTGCTCCTGGGCCGCGAGCGTCCACTCGTTGTACAGGGACAACTCGTAGGCCTTGCCCAGCGCCTTGTCGAGGGCCTCGCTCGCCTTGTCCTCCAGGGGCAGCGCGAGGTTCTCCAGCTCGCCGCGGTACATGGCGAGCTGCTCCTCGTCCAGCCCCGGCGGGTTGGGCGACTCCTGGATGTTGCGCGCGAAGTCCGCGTAGGCCATGCCGATGCGGGTGAGCGCCGCGATACCCCACTCGCCCGAGCCGCTGGAGAGCACGTCGATGTAGGACTTCTCCAGCTTCTGCATGGCGCGCTGCTTGGCGACCAGGTCCCCGCGGATGGTGGACACGCGCTTGAAGCGGATGGCCACGTACTGGTTCCAGTCGTCCTCCACGGCGAGGAAGCGCGCGTGGCCGTAGGCGTCGAGGAGCTCCGGCTTCTGTTTGTCCGCGGGGCTCAGGCGGTTCCAGAGGTAGACGAGATCCTTCTGCAGGCGCTCGGTGTTGGAGGCGTCCTTGAGCTTGCGGTAGCCGATGAACTGCTTGTAGCGCGCGAGGTAGACCTGAGCGGCGGAGGTGCGCGAGTCGCGGCCATACGTCTCGACGAAGGAGGTGAAGGCGCGCACGGCGTCGCCCCACTTGCCGTCCTTCTCGTGCACCGGGCCCACGTTGTAGGCGATGCGCGGCACGTCCGGCAGATCCTTGAAGCGCGAGAGGTAGGAGCGGTAGGCGGTGAGCGCCTTGTCGGACTCGCCGAGGCTCTCCCACCACAGGCCCGCGTTGAAGAGCGCGTCGGACACCCACTTGCTGGCCTCGGCGATGAGCGCGCGGCGCTCGTCTTCCCGGCTGTTCGCCGTCTCGTCGGAGGGGGCATCGGCCGGAGGCGGCGTGGCGGCGGCGGTGGGCGTCTTCTTGCCCTTGTTCTTGCGCGCGGCGGCGCGGGCGGCGGCCTGCTTCGCCTTGGTGTCGGCGATGTCGCCGCTGGCGGCGTCATAGGTGGCCACGAACGAGGAGTACATGGCGGCGGCCTTGGCGAAGTCGGCCGTCTTCTCGTAGAGGTGCGCGAGCGTGTAGCGCACCTTGAGCTCGAAGATGCTGCGCGGGTAGTCGGCGAGCACGCGCTCGCCGGCGCTCACGCCCCGGTCGATCTGCCCGGCCTCCTGGAAGAAGACCATGGCGGAGGTGAGCGCCCGGTCCGCGTTGCCCGAGCGCGGGAACTGCTTCACGTAGTCCAGGAAGAGGCTGGCCGCCTTCTCCGGGTTCTTCTCCTTCTGGTAGACGACCTCGTGGATCCACTTGTACTGCGCGCCCTCGGCGACGCGGGCCACGCGCGCGGCGAACTCGGGATTGGGCTTGATGAGCTTGTCGTTGGCGAGGAACAGCCGCGCCTGCTTGCTCAGCTCCGCCCATTCCCCGCGCGACTCGAGGATGAACATGGTGAGGTCGGCCGCGTCGCGGCTGCGGCGCTCGGCGGGGAACTTCTGGATGATGTCGCCGAAGCGGCGCGCCGCGTCCACGTAGTGGTGGCGGTCGTAGACGGTGAGGGCCGCCTGGTAGCGCAGATCAATCTCGTCCGGGTTGTCCGGGAAGAGGCGGTTGTACGTGTCGCACGCGGCGACGAGCTTCTCCTCGAAGCGCGTGAGGGGCTCCTCGGCCTGGTTGGTGTCCTTCTTGGTGATGCGGCCCTTCTTCTCCACCTGGCCCTTGGACTTGTTCTCGTCGACCTTCTGGCCGTCCTTGAGGTCGCTCTGGGCGAGCTGGCCGCGCTCGATCTTCACGAGCTTGTCGTAGGCCATGACGGCGGCGAACGAGGCGCTCTTGCGGTAGCTCTCGTTGGAGACCTCGCGCGCGGAGTCCCGGTCCGGCACCTGGAAGTTGGCCACGAGGTCGTACTGGGTGGCGGCGGCCTCCCACTCCTCGAGCGCCCAGAGGATCTCCGCGTAGAAGAAGCGCATGTTGAACGCGGAGTCGGAGAGGAACTCGGGATCCTCGCTGGAGGCGAAGGTGTCCACGTACTCCTTGTAGATGTCGCGGGCGAGCCGGTACGTCTCCACCGGCGCGTCTTCTGCGCCTCCTGGTGGTAGTCCGTCACCATGACCCGCATGGCCTCCTCGGTGACGCTGAAGGCGTTGCGCAGCACGGGCGTGTTGCCCTCGTTGGCCTTCCACCAGTCGCCGCCGGGCCGGTAGGAAGCCACCATGTGCTTCATCTCCGCGCGCACCTTGTCGCGCTGGCGCAGCCCCTCGTAGGCGCGGACGATGGACTGCTGGTACTCGGGAGCACCGGCGCCCATGGGCTGGTCCTGGATGAGGACGCGATAGGTCTCGATGGCGCTGTCGTAGAGGCCCACGTCCATGAGCTGCGCGGCCATCTTGGAGATGAGCCGCTCCTGGCGCTTCTGCGGGGCCTTCTGCTTGAAGAAGGCGATGCCCTCCTTCGCCTTGTCGAGCTTCACGTAGAAGACGATGAGATCGTTGAGCGCCTCGGTGCGCAGGTCGCCCAGCTCCTCGCCGCGGGCGCTCGCGAAGTCGACGACCTCGTGCATGCGGGCGAGCCCTCGTCGTAGCCGCCGGCGTTGTAGTCACACCAGGCGAGCTTGTAGACGGCGTAGGCGTAGATCTTCGGCACCTTGGAGGCGAGCGCCTTCTCGTAGTAGCTCCGCGCCTCCTTGAGCTTGTTGTTGTCGAAGAAGTGGTTGCCGAGCTGGATGTACGTGTCCGGCACGAACTGGGACTGGGGGTACTTCTCCACCAGCTCCAGGTAGTTCTTCACCGCCTCGTCGCGCTGGTTGAGCTCCTGCTGGTTGTAGCCCAGGTAGAAGAGCGCCTCGTCGCGCTGCGGCCACTCCGGGTAGTCGCGCAAGAGCTCCTTGTAGATGCGCATCGTCTCGGCGCGGTAGCGCTCGCTCTCGGCGTGCTCCTGCTTGGGCTGTTCGATCTGCTCGCCCCGGGCGATGGCCGCGTCATAGGCCTTCTCCGCGGCGAGGAAGCGGTTCATCTCCAGCTGGTAGAGGTACTTGGACTTCTCCCAGTACAGCTCGCCCATGCGGTAGAGCATGTCCGCCCGGCGGTGCGAGCCCTCCTGCAGCTTGGGGATGAGGCGCTTGAAGCCCTCCAGGGCCTCGTCGCGCTTGGCGTCGGCCAGGGCGTCCTTCTTCTCGTCCGCGATGCGCGGAGCGCTGGCCATGGCCGCCGGGCTCATGCGCGCGGGGCCCACCCGCGTGGGCACGTCGTCCTCGGCCGCGAGGGCCGTCTGGGGCCGGGTCTCCTCCGCGGAGGCGCGGCCCGCCGCGTCCTTCTTGGAGGAGGGCTTGGCCGCCCCGGGCTTGCGGGCTGCCTGCTTGCGTGCTCCCGCCTTGGATTTGGAGGTTGTGCCCTTGCGCGACTCCACCGTCTGGGAGGATTTGGAGGACGGCTGGGCCGCCTCCCCTGCTCCGCCCGCGGTCAGCGCCACACCCATCGCCAGCGCACCGAAACGAAGGACCGACTTCATGCGAGCTCCTGTGGTGGGGCCAGGAAATAGAGGGCACCTTGGCGGCCCCGGGGGCTCCGATCACCGGAGTTGCCCTTGTCCGCCCCCATCGCCTCCGTCACCACCCACCGAAAGGTACGGGCCAAAGTAGAAACGGGGCGTTGGAATGAGAAGTGCTCTACCCACGGAGATCCGCACGCTTCCCAACACCGTGGGAAACACCGAGGGGCGGCACCCCGCGATCATCCGCGTGGGCCCGCCCCTCGTGTGTGATTCCAGACGTTGTGCGCGCGCTACTGGGGCTTGGCCGGGCAGCCGCGCTTGAGCGTGTACTGGTAGTAGCCGATCTCGTCGCGCCAGAACTCGCCCTCGAACTTCCAGTAGTTCCACGCGGCCCCCGGCATCTTCGGCCGGTAGATGGATTGGGTCTTGAGCACTGCCTTCTGATCCACACCGGCGAGCAAGAGGTCCTTCTCGTCCAGGGCCGTCTGCACGCGGATGATCTCCGCCTGATCCGCGAAGGTGCGCAGGTTCTGCGCGGCCTCGAGCAGGCGGCTGTGGGCGAAGCGGCCGCCGATCTGCGTGAGCGTGGCGCGCACCTCCTCCAGGCCGGACACCGCCTCCTGAACGAGCCCCGTGCCCCGCCGGCCGCCCGCTCGCTGATCCGCCGACGCTCGGCGTCCACCGGCCCACCATCCGCATCACGTCCTGGATGCGCTCGTTGCCGTGGATCCACAGGTAGACGGGGCCGGGCAGCCGCCGGTTCTCCGCCGACACCAGGTTGTAGGCGCTGAGCGGATCCTCGTCGCGGGTGAAGGGCTCGAGCTGCTTCGCCATGGGCTCGTAGAGGGCCTCGTAGGCGGCGAGCGTGGTCTTCACCTCGTCGAACAGACAGCTGTAGTAGTAGACGGTGGCCTTGAGGATCCACGACTCGGGCTGGAAGGCGCCCTCGAACTGGGGGGCGTGCAGCGCCTGGAGGCTGCCGAGCGCGCCACCGAAGTCCTCGTCCTGGAAGCGGGCGAAGCCGTTCTCGAACAGGGCCTGATCCCAGAAGCGGCCGTAGCGCGGCACGGCCTCGTAGGCGGCGATGGCCTGGGGGTACTCGTGCCGGCCGTAGTGCAGGCGGCCGAGCCCCAGCAGGGCCAGCTGCTTCACCTCGTCGAGGCCGAGCTGGTTGCCCTGGGCGTCGCGCGCGGCCTGGAAGGCGGCGACGGCGGCGGCGTCCAGCGTCTGCGCCTCCCCGGGACGGCCGGGGAACTTGGGATCCGCGAGCACCACGCCCAGCAGGTAGCGCGAGCGGGCGTACACGCGGCTGTCGGTGGGCACGGCCTCCAGGAGGGCACGGGCCTCCTCGAAGCGGCCGCGGCGGTGGTGGATGGTGCCGAGCTGGTAGTTCACCCGGGCGAGCACCTCGCGGGGCAGCTTCGTCCAGGTGTCGCGCGCCTCCGGGGTGTAGGCCTTGTCGAGCAGGTTGGGCACGAGGTTCTGCTCGTTGAGCCGCTCCTGCATGTCCACGAGCCCCTCGAGGCCCTGGAGGTAGGCGGGGTGCTTGGGTCCGGCGGCGACGATGCGCGCGTAGGCGACGAGCGCGCTGACGGGCAGGTCCTCGCTGGCGAACGTCTGGGCGAGGGACAGCTCGGCGCGGCCGCGCTCCTCGGCGTTGGTGGAGCGGGTGGCCTGCTCCTGGAAGCGCAGGGCCGCGTCCTGCGCGGAGGCGGCCAGCGGAGCGAGGAGCAGCCAGGAGAGAGAAACAGGCGTTTCATGGCTCGGGCCTCAGAAGAGGTAGGAGAAGCCGGCGTAGAAGCCGAGGTTGTTGAGCACGTCCGACGAGGGGTTGCCGACGAGGTCCTTGCCCAGGACGATGTCCTCGCGCAGGTTCTTGCCCGTCTTGGGATCCACGCCGTCGAAGCGCGAGTATTGGCAGCCACCGCTCAGGGGCAGCGCGTTGAAGGGCTGGTTGGTGCCGCGCGCATCGTCGAGCAGCGCGAAGTCCTGCTGGTTGCACCCATCCACGCGATCCACGCGGGCGGTGTAGACGAGGTCCCTCAGCTCCAGGCGCAGCGCCATGGAGTCGCCGAACTGCACGCGCAGGCCGCCGCCCACCGAGCCGACGAACTTGGTGCCCGTGTCGCCCAGGCGCGCCGGGACGACGGTCCCCACCCCATCCACCTGGTTGGTGACCTGGGGACGCACGAGCACGCGCGTGGAGCCCACGCCCGCCGCGCCGTTGATCACCAGGCTGAACTGCAACAGGTGGTTGTCGTAGAAGGCGAACTTGCCGTAGAGCGGCGTCACTTCCACGCCCGCCTGCGCGCCCCACTGGAGCAGGAGCGCCGTGGCCGCCTGGGCCTGCTCGCGCACCTTGTCGATGAGCTCCAGGTTGAAGGAACTCTCGTTGGCGTACCAGTTGTACTGGCCGGTGAGCTGCAGGGCGAAGTTCTCCTGCAGGTGGTAGGTGTAGCCGAGCGCGCTGCCGGCGTGCTCGGTGAAGCGGCCATTCACCTGGGGGATGGCCGGGTAGAGGGTGAACTCGTGGCGGCCCGCGTCCGCGAAGCGCTTCTTCTGCACCACGTGCACGGCCACGTTCGGGTTGTGCAGGGGCGCGCCATTCACCAGGCGCTGCGCCTCGGGATCGGCCACCGGGAGCGGCGCATCCGGGCTGGCGGTGGAGGCCAGCGGGGCATCCGCGGCCCTCACCGGAGGAGGCGCCTGCTCGACGGGAGCCTGGGCCAGGGCCGGCGCGCAGACCGTGGCCAGGAGAAAGGAGAGGAACGAGGTGGGTCGCATGGGATGCGCAGCCTCAGAAGAGGAAGGTGTAACCGAGGTCGAACTGCACCAGGTGCGTGAAGCCGGGCTTGGGCGCGGGCTCGCCACTCTCGCGCCCCGCCTCCCAGTCCTCGCGCACCACGTTCACGCGGTAGCGGTCCGCGAAGATCCAGTCGCGCAGCTCCAGGCGCAGCGCGTGCCGCGGGCCGAGGAAGAAGCGCAGGCCCACCGCGCCGGAGACCACCGGCGCCACGCGCGACTCCACGCGCCAGTAGGACTCGGTGGCGGTGGAGCGATCGGCCACGTCCGTGCGGTTGTCACACACGCCCTGCTCGCGGTCGATCACCTGGCCGCACTGGATGATGGACTGGCGCCGCAGCGAGGCGAGCCCGCCACCGGCCCACAGGTAGGCCTGGAAGTGCGCCGTCGCGTCGGCCAGCAGGGACAGCTTGCCGTAGATGGGGGCCCAGCGCGCGCCCACCACGCCGTGCGCGCCCATCTGCCACATGTCCTCCAGCTCGTCGGTGAGCCGCGTCTCCTCGCGAGCGAGGAAGCGCTCGGAGATGGAGCGGGCCAGCCCCGTCTGCCGGCTGAGCGCGTAGCCGACGCGCGCCTCGAGGGCGAAGGACTCGACGAAGTTGTAGGCGATGGCGGCGTTCAGGTTGTAGTGCGCCGTGAGGTACTCACGCGCCGGCAGGCCCACCGCGAGCGACAGCTCCAGGTGTTGCTGGGGCGAGTAGAGGCGGTGGCGCACGGCGGCGGGATCCAACACCTGCTGCTGCGCCGACGCGCTCAGGGCCGTGAGCACCAGTGCCAGCGAGACGAAACGAAGAGGAAGGGAAGTCATATGTCCGGATGGCGCAACCATGTGGGCATGGCCCCGCATGAGGGCAAGAGAGTCAACCTCGTGGGGAGGTGCTTTCACACACCCAGCACGCGCACCGCTCGCTGGCCAACGTTTGGCGGCCACTTCCGGGGGGACGGGCGAGGGCCGGAAACACGAACGCCCCGCCCGGTGGGAAGACCGGAGCGGGGCGTCGAGGAAGGCCCTGTGGCGGTGCCTGGAGGCTCGGTAGGACGAGTGACCCGGCCCTCCCCGGCATACGAGGAGGGAGCACACACAGGGCGGTACGGCGGGACTACTTGCCGGCGCGGGCGGCCTTGTGCTTCTCGCGCAGCGCGACCTTGATGCTCGGGCGCACGACGATGAGGCCGTCGTTGTGGCCGGGGACGGCGCCCTTGACGAGCAGCAGGCCCTTCTCCACGTCCACGTCCACCACCGTCAGGTTCTGGGTGGTGACCTGCTCCACGCCGTAGTGACCGGGCAGCTTCTTGTTGGGGTACACGCGGCCAGGCGTCTTACGCTGACCGATGGCGCCCGGGTGACGGCGGTACTCGTGGGTGCCGCGCGTGGCCGTCTGCGAGCCCTTGAACTTCCAGCGCTTCATGACGCCCTGGAAGCCACGGCCCTTGGTGATGCCCGTGACGTCCACGAGCTGGCCCTTGGTGAACAGGTCCGCCTTCACGGCGTCGCCCACGTTGAAGCCCGCGGCCTCCTCCGCGCTCACCCGGAACTCCTTCAGGTGGCGGCGCAGCGGCGCGTTCGCCTTCTTGAAGAAGCCCAGCTGCGGCTTGTTCAGGCTCGTCTCGCGCAGCTCGCCAAAGCCCAGCGTCACCGCCGAGTACTGATCCTTCTCGGGGGTGCGCTTGCCCACGACCGTACAGGTGTTGACGTCGATCACCGTCACGGGAACGAGGTTTCCCTCCTCGTTCCACACCTGGGTCATCCCAATCTTCTTGCCAATCAGACCCTTCACGTCGTCCTCACAGCTCGCGCGTTATCGCGCGAAAACATCAATGATTTCAGCAACTTGCGTCCGAATTCCCATTCCCCGGACGCCAGGAAGCGGCGCAATGTAGCAGCTTGCCCCCTCCGTCAAGCACGGTGGCAAGCACGGCGGAGGGCACGGCCTCATTTGGCGCGATCCAACCGGGGGTAGAAGGCGGAGAGCTGCGCGTCCGCGATGCGCTGGGCGTACACGTCCTCGCCGAGCAGGAACAGCGCCTGATCCAGGTAATCTTCCGCGGCCTGCACCTCGCCCTCCTTCTGGGCGATCTGTTGATCCAGGTCGGCCAGGGTGGCATCGACGCTCTCCTTGCGGGCGAGCATCTCGTCCTCGAGGGCGAGCACGCGCTTGTGGGCGATGATGCCGGGGGCGCCGGGCTGCCCGGGCTTGGGCGTGAGGGCCAGCTCCACGTCCCGCTCCAGGGTCTCCACCTCGCGCGTCAGGCGCATGGTCTGCAGGCGGTTCTTCTTGATGTTGTCGCGCGACAGGGCGAGCTTGGACTCGTCCCGGGTGGTGAGCTCCAGGTCGGCGTGCTTCTTCTCCATCTTCTTGAGCGCGTCCTGGGCGTAGCGCAGATCCGCGCGGCGGCTGGACAGCGTCTTGCGGAGGTTCTTCGTCTCCCCCTCCACGGCGTCCACGGCCTTCTTCCACTTCTGGACGATCTCCCCCTGGGCGGCGCGCATGCGCTCGTACTCGGCGAGGTAGTCCTGCCAGGCGGCGTCCTCGTCGTTGAGCTGCGCCTCGAGCGCGGCCAGTTCATCGCGCCGGGCCACCAGGGCCTGCTCGGCGCGGTAGACCCGATCCATGGTGCGCGGACAGTTGGGCTTGCCCGCGAGCCTGTCCCTCGCGAGGTCCCCCAACTGGAAGATCAAATCGTCGTAGCTGTCGGCCTTGGCCATGCCCGCCGTTTTACGCCCAAGGCGAGCAGGCTGTCAGCAGGCTCGGTTACTCGGCGGGAGCGGCGGCGGCCATCTGGGAGTCGCTCACGGCGGCCTGGGCGGCGCCCTCGGCGAGCGCGAGCAGCTCCCGGGAGCGATCCTGCTCCTCGGTGCGGTTGAGCTCGCAGACCCAGGCGCTGGAGAGGTCGGCATGCTGGCGGGCCAGCTCGGCGGTGGCCTCGTAGCGGGCGGCGGAGGCGCGGGCGAAGGCGCCCTCGCGGCGCAGCTCGCGCACCGTGTCCTCGTCGAGCGTGATGTCCTCGGGAGGCACGGGCAGCGGACCCCGGCCGAGCGCGGCCAGGCGAGCCAGCAGCCGCGAGGCATGCGCCCGGCAGAAGGCGGCCAGCACCATCAGGCGGGCCCGTCCCCTGCTGTCACCCAGTCGCTCGGCGAGCATCGTCATGCGCCGTGCGGATACCACTTCGGATTCCCATGCCGCGGCCAGTGCTGCGGCCAGACGGGTGTGCCTCGCGCCCATAAAACCCTCCCCATGTACCAGCCCCTACCCGGTTTCGAAGCTATGAACGGGTTCCCCAGGATTCAACCGATCGGAGCGAATCCCCGCTCCAGCAACCAGTAGAGCGCCGTCAGCCCGAGCAGGACTGACAGGAAGCGGACGGTGCGCCGGTGCCACACGGGCCGGCGCTGGAGCATGCGCAGCAGCGGCAGCAGCACGGCGACGACGGCCGCCTGGCCCAGCTCCACGCCGAGGTTGAAACCAAACAGTCCGCTCACCACCGAGTCCCCCAGGCCGTAGCCCGTCAACACGCTGGCGAAGCCCAGGCCGTGCACCAGACCGAAGAGGAAGGTGACGGCCACGCGGTGGCGGGGCGCGCGCCGCACGAGGTTCTCCCCCGCCACCCAGAGAATGGAGGCGGCGATGGCGACCTCCACCCAGCGCGTGCGCACCTCGTCCAGGGGGAGCCAGCCCAGCGCGGTGGCCCCGAGCGTGAGGGAATGCGCCACGGTGAAGGCCGTCACCAACAGCAGCACCCGCCGCGTGCTCCCCCCCACGAGCAGCACCGCCAGCAGGAACGCCAGATGATCCGGCCCGCCGAGGATGTGCGTGACGCCGAGCCCCACCCAGCCGGCGAGCCCCGTGAACGCCTCCTCGGCGGAGTCCTCCGTGGACACCACGAGCGTGGGCTGGGCGGCGTCGGCGAAGCGCTGTCCCCGCTCGCCCTGGACGAGGCTGCCGAGCACCACCCGGTAGCCGGGTGGCAGCACGGCGAGCAGCGTGAAGCGCTGGCGCAGCTCCCCCGGCGCGCACGAGAAGGTGGCCCCGAGCTCCACATAGGACTCGCGCACCCGGGCGCTCTGGGCGGTGCGAGCGCAGGGCTGGCCGCCGGCGCTCAGGGGAAGGGCGTCCCAGAAGCCCACCGCCAGGGCCCGCTCGCGCGCGTCGAGATCCGCCTGGCTCAGCACCCCGTCCCCGTCCGCGTCCGCGGGCAGCAGGCGCGCGAGCGTGTCCGCCGTGAGGGTGATGCGCTCGCGCACCTCGGCTCCCCTGGCCTCGGGACGCCAGAGCTGCGCATAGAGGATGTCCGCGTCGTGCGCGCCCGCTCCACCCGCGAGCAGACACAGGACGAGGGCCGCCACCCACCGGGCCGTCCACCACATGGGCCCGACAGCCTGCCCGCGCGAGGCCGGGGCCGTCTACTCCTCGATGAACTCCAGGTGCACCTGCTGCCGGCCGCTCAGCCCCCCGTGGCGGGTGCCACAGCGCGGACAGAAGAGGGGCCCGTCCCAGTCCCAGTGCGCCTTGACCTCCTCGCCACAGCACACGAGGGGCAGTACCCGCAGGTCATCCACGTCCGGAGCCATGGGACCCGGCAGGGCGGGCGGCCTGACGCTCACGAAGGTGGGCCGCGGGTTGTCCGCGAGCGTGCGCGACACGTGCGCGAGCTGCTCGTAGCGCACGTGGTTGGCCCAGGCGCGCGCCACGCTCTCCACGTGGGCCTGCTGCGCGGCGGTGAGCCACTCGTCCCCAGCGGCCCGGTGGCCACAATAGAGACACCACGCGTCGGGCACCTCGTCGAAGCTCTCGTGCGCGTTCTCGAACGGAAAGAGTGACGCGAGCCGCCGCTGCAGGATGTTCCCATCCCGCGCGCACGGTCGCGTCTTGAAGTCACGCTGGCAGCGCGGACACTCCCTGCGCACGAAGCCGCCCGCGTCCCGGGACAGCTCCACCAGGCAGATGTCGGGCGCCTCCTTCATACGGCCTCCTCAGGCCATGGAACCACGGCCCCGCTGCGCCACCGCCAGCAGCAGCGCCACCATGGAGAAGAGGAGCAACAGATGCACCCAGGCCCCCTCGGTGGAACCACTGATGGATCCGACGATCCACAGCACGAACAGGATGGCACTCATCGTCCAGTACACGCCGCCCACTCCTCTCCCGGTAACACGACTGCGCGCAAAGCTGGGGTGTCGGAGCCATGGGGGCAACCCCTCCTTTCAACAGCCCTACCGGAGTTCAACGGACCACTCCGGTAGACCTTTTTCAGGAGGGGAATCTCCCACCTCGGCCCCATTTCGAGTGATTCCGCGAGGTTGGTGGATGGCACGGTGACTGCTTTGAACGCCGGGCATCTGCCACATGGGACACGTGGCCGGCCAGGCACGTGTGGGGAAGAGGGTTGACGATATGAAGGGTTGGGCGGCAGCGCTGGTGGTGGTGGGGTCGATGGTGGGTCCGGTCGCGGGGGCGTTCCAGCCGTACTTCCCGGGAGAGAAGAGCCCGGAGATGGTGGAGCTGAGGGCGCGGCTGGCCGAGCGCGCGGTTCAGCTCGAGCAGATGGAGGAAGAGGCGGCGCTCTACGCCGAGGCGGAGGCGCTGGGCATCACCACCGCGGTGCAGGCCTCGCAGCTGCCCGAGCGGCAGCAGCGGCGCCTGGCGATGGCGATCGTCCGCGAGGCGCGCGCCAACGGGTTGGATCCGCTCCTGGTGGTGGCGGTCATCCACTGCGAGAGCTCTTTCAACAACTACGCGGTGTCGGGCGTGGGCGCCATGGGGCTCATGCAGGTGATGCCAGACACGGGCAGCTATCTGGCGGACAAGGCGGGCTTCAAGCTGCAGCGCCACTCCAACCTGTTCGATTCGGAATTGAACATCGAGTTGGGAACGGCCTATCTGGCCAACCTCATCGAGCGCTTCGGCACGCCCGAGCGCGCCCTGGTCGCCTACAACGCGGGCCCCACCCAGGCGCGGAAGATCCTCGCCCAGAGCGGCACGCGCGAGCGCTTCCTCGCGGGCTACCCCGCCAAGGTGATGCGTGAGTTCCGCAACCTGAAGACCCAGCGATCTCGCGAGCTGACCCGGCGCGAGGCCCAGAAGAAGCCCGTGAACGGGCCAGGGTGATGGGTAGCCAACAATGCGTGCGCTCGGTGCACGACACTGATTCGGAATTCCATCCGGCTGACTGCCCTTTCCAGGATTTCAGATGCACTCTCCGAGGTGAGTCTTGTGCGCCGGGGTGGGCGGTCCACTTCCGGGCCGGGCGTACCCGACACGCGCCGGTTTCCCAGGGAAACGCACGCGGCATCATTTTGGAGAGACACACTCATGGTGGGACTGGAAATTCAACAGGAAGAGCGTGCAGGCCGTCTGACGCTGCGTCTGACCGGAACGCTGGACAACCAGACCGCCCTGCTCCTGCGCCAGTCGCTGGACACGCTGGGATCGAGGGAAGTGGAGTTGGATTTCACGCACCTGCGCGAGTTCCGTGACTCGGCGGTGGGAGTGCTGACGAACGGACTGGTGGACCGCAAGGTGCGCCTGCGCGGCCTGGCCGGGCATCATCAGCGCATGTTCCGCTACTTCGGGTTGAGCATGGGCGAGGCGTCCTCGTCGCGCGCCTACTACACCCCGGAGGAAGTGCTCGCCTGAAGTCCGGTCGTCGGGATTGAGCCGCGGGATGGGAGGGCAAGCGCCCCTCCCGCCCCCGCCGCCCCCCCTTCCTGTCTCCTCCCCTCTGCGTCCAGGCGGACATGCCCGAGGCCGGGGGTTGTCGAGACAGACGTTCAGGAGTCGTCGGACTGGGGTAAAGTAGGTCCCCCGATGAACTCCCCAGCCCGAGCAACCCCTGCCCTTCCCTCTCCGGCGGCCGCGAGGTCCGCGCTGGAGCAGGTGGCCGCGAATCTGTCCCTGGCCGTGCGGGGCAAGGACAAGGAAGTCCGCCTCGCCGTCACCTGCCCGGCCGCGGGGGGCCACCTGCTGCTGGAGGACGTGCCCGGCGTGGGAAAGACCACGCTGGTGGAGGCCCTCGCCCGTTCCTTCGCCCTGTCGCTGTCGCGCGTGCAGTTCACCGCGGACCTGATGCCGGCCGACATCCTCGGCGCGCAGATCTTCCACGCCGCCACGGCCTCGTTCTCCTTCCGGCCCGGCCCCATCTTCCGCCAGCTCGTGCTGGCCGATGAGCTCAACCGCGCGCCGCCGCGCACCCAGTCCGCGCTGCTGGAGGCCATGGCCCAGGGCCGGTCTCCCTGGATGGCGTCACCCACCCGCTGCCCCGCCCCTTCACGGTGGTGGCCACGCAGAACCCGGTGGACTTCTCCGGCACCTATCCCCTGCCCGACTCGCAACTGGACCGCTTCCTCATGCGCCTGTCGCTGGGCCACCCGGCGCCCGAGGTGGAGGCGCGCCTGCTGGTGCTCGCGCGCGACGCCGCCACGGCCGGCGCGGTGGTGGAGCCGGTCAGCTCGCCCGAGGCGCTCAACGGACTGCGCGCCCAGGTGGCCGCCCAGCGCCTGGACGACACCGTGGCCGACTACGTGGTGCGACTGGCGCACGCCACGCGCTCGCACGGCGACATCGAGCGCGGCGCCTCCACGCGCGCCGTGCTGGCGCTGGGCATGGCCGCCCGGGCCCACGCCCTCTGGGAGGCGCGGGACTTCGTGACGCCCGGAGACGTGCGCGCGGTGCTCGGGCCGTGCCTGGCCCACCGGCTGCTCCTGCGCAGCGCCAACCAGGGCACCTACACGCGCGACGAGGCGCTCCACCTCATCGAGGAGATCGCCCGGAAGGTGCCGGCGCCCCGGTGAGCCCGTCCCGTCCTCCCTCGCCGTGGCGGCGGTTGCGCGCCAGGCTCCGGCCGCCACGCACCCTCAAGGTGACGGGCATGGGCCGCACCTACCTGGTGGTGACGCTGGGCGTGGGCCTGGGCGCGCTCAACACCGGCAACAACCTGCTCTACCCGGTGCTCGGCCTGCTGCTGAGCGTCATCATCCTCTCCGGCGTGCTGTCCGAGCGCTGTCTGCGCGATCTGTCCGTGCGGCGCGTGGGCAGCGAGGGCGCCTTCGCCGGCGAGCCCTTCGCCTTCCGTTGGGCGCTCACCCGCCGCCAGGGACATGCCTTCGCCCTCACCCTGTCCGAGGTGGACGTGCCCCTCACCGGCGAGGGCGGCGTGGGCCACCTGCCCGCGGGCGTGGAGCACGTGGTGCGCGCGGATCTCACCGCGCCCCGGCGCGGGCCGGTGAAGCTCGTGGGCGTGCGCGTCACCACCACCTGGCCGCTGGGCCTGTTCGCCAAGACGCGCGTCTTCCCCCTGCCGGGCACGCTGCTCGTCTTCCCCGGCGGGGCTTCGCCTGTGCCACCCCCGAGGACGCGGCGACGGGCCACGTGGGCGAGGCGTACCACCCCCACCGGCTGGATGGCACGGGGGACGTGGCGGGCCTGCGCGAGCTGGGCGAGGGCGAGGACGCCCGGCGCGTGCACTGGCTCAAGAGCGCCTCGGTGGGCAAGCTGCTCAAGGTGGAGCGCGAGCGCGAGGAGCGGCGCACCTATGTGCTCGAGGTGCGCGCCGGGCTGCCCGAGGAGGCGCTGGAGCGGCGGTGCGAGGAGGTGGCCGAGCAGGCCCATCGGCTGCTCGAGGCCGGCCACGAGGTGGGGCTGGAGCTGCCCGGCCAGCGGCTGCGGCCGGGCGCGGGCAGTGGCCAGGAGCGCCTGCTGCTGCGCGCCCTGGCGTGGGTGGGCTTCGAGGAGCAGCGCGAGGAGGCGGCATGAGGAAGCCCTTGCGGCTGCGGCTCGTGTTGAGGGACCTGAGCACGGCGGCGGCCTTCGCCTCCATGGCCATCTCCAGCCAGGTGCCCGTGTGGACCCTGGTCCTCTTCGCGCTGGCGTTGCTCGTGGCGTTGACGGGCCGGCGTCCCCTGGCGCGCGCGCCCCGGCTCACGGCGCTGCTGCTCTTGCCCGTGGCGGGCGTGCTCTACTTCGCGGTCGCCTCGGGGCAGATGGACCTGGTGGTGGCCGCCTGTTCCTTCGCGGGCATCGTCGCCGCCCAGCGGCTGCTCTCCGAGAGCAGCGCCGCCACGGACGGCCAGGTGCTGCTCATCGGCCTGTTGATGATCGCCGGCGGCGCGGCGCTCTCCGGTGAGCTCGTCTTCGCGCTGTGCCTGCTCGCCTTCGCGGTGCTCGCGAGCCTGTCGCTGGGCCCGGCCGTGGTGGAAGCGGCGGTGCCCCCGGGCGAGCCGGTCCCGGTGCGCGCGGTGATGCGTCCGCTCGCGCGCGGCACCTCCCTGGCCGTGGTGGGCGCGCTGCTCTTCTTCATCCTCATTCCACGCCTCAACTGGAACCTGGGCGTGCGCCGCGCCACGCCGGGACTGGGCACCGCCACCAGTGGCTTCTCCGACACGGTGCGCCTGGGTGGCTCGGGCACCCTCAAGAGCAATCCCCGCGTCGTGCTGCGCGCCCGGCTGACGCCGGATCCGGTGGAGACCGAGCACCTGTCGGCCTATTGGGTGGGCCGCACCTACGACACCTTCGATGGCCAGGAGTGGTCGACGATCGGCGCGGCCAAGCAGCGCCACCGCACCCGCGTGACGCTGCGTCCGGGCGCGGACAAGCAGGTGTACCAGCGCATCGAGCTGCTGCCCGCCTACGGCAGCCGCACGCTCATCGCCCTGGAGACGCCCGCCAAGCTGGGCAATGCCCTGATGCACACGCCCACGGGCGACCGGCGCACCCGGCTGCAGGAGCTGGGCGGAGACGAGCTGCGCTTCGTGGATGACGGGCTCGGCTACTCCTATGAGGTGTACAGCCTGCCGCCCGGCACGGACACGGACCCCGGCCGGATGAACCAGACGGAGGCGGATCAGCTCCTGGCGCTGCCGGAGCACCTGGATCCCCGGGTGGAGCAGCTGGCGCGTCAGGTGGTGGGCGACGAGAAGGATCCCCTCACGGCGGCCCAGAAGCTGTCCGCCTGGATGCAGCGCGAGTACCAGTACACGCTGGAGCTGAGCGGGGACCAGGCGGATCCGCTGGTGGACTTCCTCTTCGTGCGCAAGGCGGGCCACTGCGAGCACTTCGCCACGGCGCTCACGTTGATGCTGCGCACCCTGGGCTTCGAGTCCCGGCTCGCCACGGGCTTCTTCGGCGGCGAGCGCGTGGGGGAGGAGTACATCGTCCGCGCGGGGGACGCCCACGCGTGGACGCACGTGCTGGTGCCCGGGCGCGGCTTCATCACCGTGGATGCCACGCCGCCCGCGTTCCGCCCCAACCAGTCCCTTCAACTCCTCGAGTCGCTCATCTCGTTCTACGAGGCCATCGAGGGCATCTGGCGTACGTCCGTGGTGGACTACTCGTTCCGGGATCAGCTCGACTTCATGCGCGGCCTGTCCCGGCCCCCGCGCGATCCCTCCTCCGGCGAGCAGCGGCCCTCGGGCCCGCCGGCGCGTGCCTGGTGGACGGCGGGGCTGGTGGCGCTGGGCGTCTACGGCCTCGTGCGCTACCTGTCGCGGCGACCCCGGCGCTCGCCCCAGGGCGAGGCCACTCGCCTGGTGGACGCCGTGGAGCGCCAGCTCACGCGCGCCGGCCTGCCTCCCCGCGAGGGCGAGACGCTCGAGGACGTGGCCGCGCGCTTCACCCGCGACGCGCACCCGCTCGGCCCCACGCTCGCGCCCCTCACGCGCCGCTACCTGGAGGCCCGCTTCGGCCAGCGCCCGCTCGAATCCGGTGAACGCGCCCGGATGCTCGAGGATCTGCGGCGCGCGCTCGACACCGGCGTCAGGGCTCACGCGCCAACGCCCCCTGAAGCACCGCCACGCCGGGCTCGCCCTCCTCCGCCCGCCTGCCCTCCGATGGGGCGGGTGTGACGGGGGCGCTGGCCGCGCGCGTCGTCTTTATTACCCCTGGGAAAACACGAAGCGACATGTGGCGGCATCGCTTGCCAGGAGGGAGCAGCCCGGACCTGTAACGCTTACGGACTGCCTTCCGGGGCAGGACGGCGGGCTCGGCCAAGTGTCCGTTGTCACTGATGAATTCTCGCGTGGAGGTGTGGCACGCACGTTGCTCTACGTCCTTCACGTCCGGTTGTCGTTTGACAGGAAAACCTACCTCTTTTCACCGGCCTCCCAACGAGGGGGCCCTCTCGGAGACACCCCATGCAGCTCTCCACGGAACAGTCGTCCAACTCCGGCTCGCTGGCGATGTACCTCTCGGAGATCAACCAGTACTCCCTGCTCAAGGTGGAGGAGGAGCAGGCGCTGGCGCGCGGCTTCCTCCAGGGAGATCTCGCCGCGGGCCACAAGCTGGTGACGAGCAACCTGCGCTTCGTGGTGAAGGTCGCCTACGAGTACCGCTCCTACGGCATCAAGATGTCCGACCTCATCCAGGAGGGGAACATCGGCCTGATGAAGGCGGTGCAGAAGTTCGATCCCGACAAGGGCATCCGCCTCATCTCGTACGCGGTGTGGTGGATCCGCGCGTACATCCAGAACTACATCCTCAAGAGCTGGAGCCTGGTGAAGCTCGGGACCACGCAGGCCCAGCGCAAGCTCTTCTTCTCGCTCGCGCGCACGCGCCGGGAGCTGGAGAAGTTCGGCACGCTGGACGGCTCGGTGGTGAACGTGGAGGAGATCGCCCGCAAGCTCAACGTGAAGGCCACCGAGGTGCGCGAGATGGAGCAGCGCATGGGCGGGCGGGACTTGTCGCTGGACGCGCCCATGGGCGAGGAGGGCGGCAACAGCCACGTGGACTTCGTGGCGAGCGAGTCCACCTCCCAGGATGACGAGTTCGCGGACCGCGAGGAGGCGGGCCTCATCAACACGCGCGTGCGCACGGCGCTCATGCGCCTGGATCCGCGCGAGCGCTTCATCATCGAGCAGCGCGTGATGAACGAGCGCCCGATGACGCTCAAGGAGCTGGGCGAGCACTTCGGCTTCTCGCGCGAGCGCGCGCGCCAGCTGGAGATCCGCGCCAAGGACAAGCTCAAGGCCGAGCTGGCGGCGCTGATGGCCGAGGTGGATCCGGACTCCCCCGAGGCGTCCGCGCAGCAGTAGGCCAGGCGCGCGAACGGCCAAGGCCCCCGAGGCGCCTTCACCGCGAGCGGCGGTGGGGGCGCCTCGTGCTTTGTCCGGGCCTGGGGCCGCTCGAACATCCTGGAGAACACCTTCGTGCGGACGGTGGGCTCGGCGGGCAGGTCGCTCACCTTCGGGCCAGGAGCTTGTGGGGCCTGAAGCTCCATGCTCAATATCGCCAGCCCCCATGCCAACGCCGCTGCTGGAACTGTCGGTGAAGAACTACAAGAGCCTCCGTGACGTCTCCGTGCGGCTCGGGCCGCTCAACGTCCTGGTGGGACCCAATGGCAGCGGCAAATCGAACCTGCTGGACGTCATCGAGTTCCTGGGGGACTCCGCACGGGAAGACCTGGGACCCGCCCTGGAACGGCATCTGGGCTACCATCGGATCTACTTCCGGGGCGAGACATCGGGGCCCATCCGCATTCACGTCAAGGCGATGGTCACCTCGTATGCGCATGAGGGCGCCCCCGACGAATACAAACTCAGCATCAAGGGGAGCACGCTCCGGGCGAGAATCAAGCAGACCCATCCAAGCCAGTGGACCGCCGGAGCGCCCAAGCTTCTTCTGCAACGGCAAGAGGAATTTGCCTTCAAGCGCGTCAGGGGCCGGGGCAGGCGCATCACGATCAGTGGAGGAAAATCCGAGCTCGTCGATCTCCGGGGTGACAAGGAGGAGAAGAGGAAGCGCGGCATCTCCCTGCGCAGCGACTCGCTCGGGCTTTCCACGCTTCCGAAACTCGCCCCCGAAGAAGGGGGAGAAGGCGTCCGGAAGATGGCGGAACTCTTCTCCACGTTCCGTGTCTTCGATGTCGACGCCCGCGCCGCACGCCAGCCGTCCGCGTCACCAATCGAGCGGGTTCTTCAATCCGATGCGAGCAACCTCGCGGCCTTCCTCCGCTATCTGAGCGAAAACGAGGAGACCTTCGAGCAACTCCAGGATGACGCCCGCGCCATGGTCCCCGGCCTCCAGCACATCCACCTGCGCCCCATCGGAGGGGCGACAGAGGCCGTCGCCATCGAGCTGGAAGAAGCAGGTCTCAAGGGCCGGACGTCCCTCGCGGAGGCGTCCTTTGGCACCATCCGCGCGCTCGCGCTGCTGGCGATGCTCTACGATCCCAATCCTCCCCAACTCACCTGTGTGGAGGAGATCGATCACGGCTTCCATCCCTACGTGCTCGACAGACTGGTCGACCGTCTGCGCTGGGCTTCCCAGCGCACCCAGTTTCTCATCGCCACGCACTCACCGACGCTGGTCAACCGGCTCCACGCCAATGAACTCATTGTCTGTGAGCGCAATCCAGAGACAGGCGAGTCCCTCATCCCCGCCGCCGATCCCGAGGATGTTCGCGCCATGGAAGAGCGAGCCCAGGGCAGGATGGGTTTGGGGGAACTCTGGTTCACGGGTTCGCTCGGAGGGGTGCCTCGATGAGCCGGAAGAAGCAAGCGCGCGCTCGTCCTCCGCTCGTCCTGGTGTTCGGTGAAGACGAGAACGACACCCGGTCCATTCGAGAACTCATCGAGGCGCTCCGCCCCGACCTCGCCGGCAAGGTGCAGCATCGGCGGCAGCCCCTGGTCCTCATCAAGGATGCACGGCCCGAAGATGTCCCAGAGCGCGCGCGGAAGATCGCGGAGGCGGTGGACATCGAGCGGGCCACCTCCGAGGTGGTGTGCGTCTTCGCCCACGAGGACCAGGATGGCCTCGAGCCCGCGCATGAGGCGACCTGCCAGAAAATCGAGGCCGCGCTCTCGAAAGCGGGGTGCCCCGCCCATGCGGTCGTTCCCGCCTGGGAACTGGAGGCCCGGTGGTTCATGTGGCCCGAGGCCGTTCAGGCCGTGCGGCCCCGGAGTTGGCGCCTCCCCGATGACCATCTGGGCAAGCAGGTGGGACGTATTCGTGACGCGAAGGAGGAGTTGAGGAGGAGGCTCGTTCCCAAGGAGCTCAAGCCGGAGAAGCGCAAGGGCTTCCCGCACTACCAGGAGTCGGATTCCCCCGCGATCGCGCGGCAGGTGCGCGAGAAGAAGCTGGCCCGGACCCCCAAGGCATCCAGTGGCTCCTACACGCGCTTCATGGCGAGCGTGGACCAGTGCGCGGTCGAATAGATCCGCACCCCACCACCCGCTCCCCTTCGACAGGCGCACAAGTAGGCAAAGGTAGGCCCCGAGGGGGATCCTCGGCTCTCGGGCGGGCGCCCTTTCCAGATGGAAAGGAGTGCGGGAATTACTGGGAGTACGGAGGATCGGGGAGAGAATGGAGGTAGACTGCGAGCCCCCGCTCACCCACCCGCCTCAAGGACTTCATGGCTCAGGTACAGCCCGGTAACAGCCCGTCCGCGGAACCCGTGACGGATCCCACCCTCCAGGAGAAGGTGGAGGAGAAGGTGGAGTCCGCGCGCCAGGTCGCCGCCCAGCTGCTCAAGGGCATCAAGCAGATCGGCATGTACCGGCACAACGAGGCGAAGTTCCCCGAGTTCCTCGCCCGGACGCACGAGGCGCTCACCGCGCACACCGAGAAGCACGGCGCGCTGCACATCAAGGTGGAGCAGCAGAACTTCATGACGTACGGCGAGCCGCTGTTCGCCGAGGACACGCCGCTGCCCTACAAGTTCTTCCGCGACGGCATCCGCCAGCTCATCCTCCGGCCGGGCTTGAGCCTCGAGGAGCTGGTGACGTTCACGCTCATCGCGCTGTCCGAGCCCGAGCGGGGCGCCGAGGACGTGCTCGCGCAGCTGTGGCGCTCGGGCCTGGAGCACCTCGAGTACGTGGTGGTCGAGGGCTTCCGGATGGACGAGGTGAACGAGGAGGAGGTCGAGGTCGAGGTCGACCGGGTGGTGGGCTACCTCTACTCGCGCCTCAAGACGGGCTCGGACGACTACCTGCGCTTCGCGCGCGTGAACGCGGAGGACCTGGACTCCAAGCTGGACGGCGTGGAGCAGATGCGCGGCCTGGTGGTGGCGGGCAACTACGCCTCGGATGATCTCAAGGCCCGGCTGCAGCGGGAGATCTCCGAGGAGGAAGGCGCCCGGCTGTTCCCCAAGCT
This sequence comes from Cystobacter fuscus, assembly GCA_049060065.1. Taxonomy (GTDB): domain Bacteria; phylum Myxococcota; class Myxococcia; order Myxococcales; family Myxococcaceae; genus Cystobacter; species Cystobacter fuscus_B. The sequence goes on along the minus strand of JBMEQP010000002.1, from coordinate 2,909,087 downwards.
GGTGAGTGCCATCTTCCAGGTCATCGAGGGAGGCGTGGAGGACCGGGAGCTGCTCGAGGAGATCTTCGTGCAGCTCTTGGACGCCATGCTCATCCAGGACGACTACGGCACCATCAACCAGATGCTGCTCAAGATGCGCGCCCTGGCGCAGCGCGCGCCGGGGGAGAGATCGAGCGGCTGGTGGGCTACTTCACCCAGAAGATGGGCGACGAGCAGCGGGTAATGCGGCTGGCGGAGATGCTCAAGGCGACGCGCCCGCGCAACCCGGTGGACATCAACCGCTATGTGCAGGCGCTGGACAGCTCGGCGGTCTTCGCGCTGCTCAACGCGCTGGAGACGATCGACATCCCGGAGAACCGGCTGCTCATGTGCGATGCGCTGGCACGATTCGCCCAGGACAACCCCCACCCCTTCGTGCAGCGCCTGGAGTCCGAGCGGCCCCAGACGGTGCGGGACATGGTCTACATCCTGGAGAAGAGCGACCACCCGGAGCGGGTGAAGATGTTCGGGCTGGTGATGCTCAACAAGAACCTCGCGGTGAAGCTGGAGGTGATGAACATCATCGCCCGGGGCCGCACCGCCGAGGCGCGCAAGCTCATCCTCGACGCGCTCAACGACTCGGCCGCCCAGGTGCGCATGCTGGCGGCGCGGCTGCTGCCCGAGTTCGATCGGGACCGCGCCTATACGGACTTGATGCGGCTGATGCGCGAGGCGAGCTTCGACAAGAAGAGCCTCGAGGAGCGCACGGCCTGCTACGCGGCGCTGGGCTCCACGGCGCTGCCGGGCGCCATCTCGCTGATGCTACAGACGTTGTCGGTGAAGCCCACGCTGCTCAACAAGAAGAAGGTGCTGGAGGACAAGCTGTTGGCGGTGGCGGGACTGGCGGCCGCCTGCTCCATCCCCGGGTACAAGGCCCTGCAGGGCGTGGTGGAGGACAAGACCCAGCCCGTCGAGGTCCTCACCGCGGCGCGCAAGGCGATGTACCAGACGAAGAAGACGTTGTTCGGCGAGACAACCGTGTCCGAGGAGGCGTGAGATGGCGGAGAACCTGAAGGTCGCGCTCGGAGCCCAGGGCCAGACCGAGAACCTCAGCGAGGTGGGCCGCGCCTACTCGGAGAAGCTGCAGACGCTCGCGCGGGGCCTCATCTCGGGCCTGTACATGCTCATCCGCTCGGTGAAGATGTACGACCCGGAGAACTCGGTCTTCGAGAAGCCGCTGTTGCAGCTCCAGGACATCATCAACCAGATCATCTCCAAGGAAGGCCGGCTGGAGCTGGTGGGCGTCAAGGAGTCGTACTACCTCAACAACATGCTGGTGAAGGTGGACCTCAACTCCATCGACAACCAGCGCTATCTGCTCGCGGAGATGCGATCCAAGGACGTGGGCGGCATCTCGCTCACCAAGGTCATCACGGTGCAGGAGCTGAAGAACTTCATCTGGATCTTCAGCAAGGAGCAGCTCGCGTCGGCCGAGGAGGATGGGCTGGCGGACCGCAAGCTGCTCAACATGAAGGTGGCCGGTACTCGCGGCTCCGGGAGAAGCTGAGCCGGGAGGAGGACGAGAAGCAGGACCAGAAGGTGGACCGCAAGAAGTACGCGATGACGGTCTACGCGCGCGCGGTGTTCTTCCTCACGCGCTACCTGGAGTCGGTGCAGACGGGCAAGCCGCTGAACACCTCGCGGGCGCTGCGGCTGGTGCAGGACTTCGTGGACATCTCGTTCGAGCAGCGCACGCACTTCCTGGGCATGACGACGATGAAGCGCGAGATGGACTATCTCGTGTACCACCAGGTGAACGTGTGCCTGATGAGCATCGTGTTCGGACAGGAGCTGGGCCTGACCAAGCCCCAGCTGAGAGACCTCGGCTACATCGCGCTCTTCCACGACGCGGGCATGGCGACCATCCCCGAGGAACTGGCCACCAAGAAGGGCGCGCTGAGCGCGGAGGAGAAGGCCATCATCCAGAAGGCGCCGCTCATCTCCATCCGCAACATCCTGATGGAGAAGGGCTTCTCGCGCTCGACGCTCTTGCGCGTGGTGACCACGTTCGAGCACAAGGCGGACTTCGGCACCGCGGTGCGCGACGCGCGGGGCGACATCCAGATGATCATCCCCAAGACGAACCTGGGGGCGTACGCGAAGATCATCGCCATCTGCGCGGCGTATGACGCGCTCACCTCCAAGCGGCCCTACCGCGACGCGTATGGCCCCGAGGTGGCGCTGATGCTCATGTGGACGGAGATGCGCAACAAGTTCGATCCGGAGCTGCTCCAGGTCTTCATGCGGGTGATGGCCATCCAGCCGGTGAAGGTCCTCAGCCGCCGCCAGCAGACGATGACGCTCGGCGGGCTGTGAGCGCCATCCGACGATGAGCGGACGCGCGGTTCTCGCACCACGCGCCGCGCGCTATAGACGGGCCCTACCCTCCTCGCAAAGGAATGCCCGTGCCGTCCTACCGATTCCTCGCGCCGCTGCTGCTCGTGCTGTCGCTCGGCGCGTGCGCGACTCCTTCCGCCACGGTCTCCACCCCGCCCCCCACGGCGGACGCCAGGACAGGCGGCGACGCCGATCACCGCCTGCTCACCTTCCTGGACGCGGCCTTCGAGGAGCGCCTCGCGCTCAGTCCCGAGAGCCTCACATACCAGGGCTCGAAGCAGTCCTATGATCGGCTCGACGACCACACCGAGGCGGGGGCGCGCAAGCAGCAGGAGCTGGCCGAGCAGCAACTCGCCCGGATGAAGCGGGAGTTCGATGAGCGCGCCTTGAGTCCCGCCTCGCGCCTGTCCTACCGGCTCTTCGAGGACCTGGTCGTCCGGGGCCGGGAGCGGCTGCGGTGGTACTCGCACGGCTTCCCCGTCACCAACAGCTCGAACCCGACCAGCGACATCCCGGTGTTCCTCATCAACGCGCACCGGGTGGGCTCGGTGAGCGATGCGCGGGCGTACGTGGCGCGCTTGCGCGAGGTGCCGCGAGTCATGAAGGAGATCTCCGAGCGGATGCGAGCGCAGGCGGCCCGAGGAATCGTCCCGCCGAGGTTCGTCTTCGCGCCGGTCGAGGCCGATGCCCGCCGGGTGCTCTCCGGCGCGCCGTTCGACACGGGAGCGGACAGCGCGGTGTGGGCGGACTTCCAGAAGAAGGTGGGCGCGCTCGAGGCGCCCGCGGACGAGAAGGCCCGGTTGCTCGACGAGGCGCGCGAGGCCCTGAAGGGTCCGTTCAAGAGCGGCTACGAGACGCTCCTCGCGACGGTCGCCGAGGTGGGCCGGCAGGCGAAGGGCAATGACGGCGCGTGGAGCCTGCCCGACGGCGCGGCCTACTACGCCGACCAGCTGCGCTTCTACACGACCACGGAGATGACGCCGGAGGAGATCCACGCGGCGGGGCTGGCGGAGGTGGAGCGCATCCACCGCGAGATGGCGGTCATCCAGAAGCAGGTGGGCTTCCAGGGGACGCTCCAGGACTTCTTCGCCCACGTGAAGGCGGATGCGCGCTCGCACTACCCGAACACCGAGGAGGGCAGACAGGCCTATCTGGAGGACGCGCGACGGTTCATCGCCCAGGCCATGAAGGAGGCCCCGCGCCTGTTCCACCGCCTGCCCCGGGCGGCGCTCGAGGTGCGCGCGGTCGAGCCCTGGCGGCAGGAGACGGCACCGGTGGCCTTCTACAACTCGCCGGCTCCGGATGGCTCCCGGCCCGGCATCTACTACGTCAACCTCGCGGACATGAACCAGGTGCTCAAGCCGCAGATCGAGGGCATCACCTACCACGAGGGCGCACCCGGCCATCACTTCCAGATCGCCTTCGCGCAGGAGCTCGAGGGCATGCCGAAGTTCCGGCGCTTCGGCTACTACGGCGCCTATATCGAGGGCTGGGGCCTGTACGCCGAGAAGCTCGGGCAGGAGCTGGGCTTCTACGCGGACCCCTACTCCCGCTTCGGCCAGCTCTCGCTGGAGCTGTGGCGGGCGACCCGGCTCGTCACGGACTCGGGCATGCACGCGAAGCGCTGGTCGCGCGAGCAGGCCATCGAGTACTTCAAGAAGAACACGCTGCTGAGCGACCGGGACATCGTCAAGGAAGTGGAGCGCTACCTCGTGTGGCCTGGGCAGGCGACGAGCTACAAGGTGGGCGAGCTGCGCATCCTGGCGTTGCGCGCCCGGGCCCAGGAGGCGCTCGGGCCGGGCTTCGACGTGCGGGACTTCCACCAGGTCGTGCTTGGCGACGGCTCACTGCCGCTCGACATCCTGGGCGAGCAGGTGGAGGCGTACATCGCGGCCAGGCGCGCGCCCGCGGCCCGCTGAGCCTCACGGCCGCCAGAACACGATGCGCCGGGAGAGCGCCATGCCGCTCAGGTAGGCGCCCTCGACGCGAGAGCCCGCGCACCAGTCGCCACACGCCCCGAGTCCCCGCTTCTCGTCGAAGAGGGCTCCCTCGGTGAGAGGGGGCTCGGCCTGGGCATGGCGCCAGCGGTGGGCCACGGCCTTCACCGGGCGGACGTCCACCCCCGCCGCGCGGGAGAACGCCTCGACGAGCAGGGGCGCCACGGCCTCGGGGGTGTCCTCCAGGTGCTCGCGGGAGAAGTCCGGGGTGGCATGCAGCACCCAGCGCTCGCCCGCGGGACGGCCCGGCTTGCTGTTGTCCCGGGCGGCCCAGGACAGGGGCGAGCCGTGGATGAAGGCCCCATCCACGGCCAGCCGCACGGGAGCGTCGAAGCTCGCCATCACCGACCAGCACGGCTCCATGCGCACGCCCGCCACGCGCGCGGAGAGCTCGGGCGACCCGGCCAGCAGGGGCACCGCCTGCGGCGCGGGGACGGCGGCCACCACGGCGTGGAAGGTCCCGAGGGCCTCGCCCGTCTCGGACGTGAGCGCCCATGCCTCCTGCTCGCGCCGGACGTGCTCCACCCGCACGCCGCAGCGCACGTCCACGCGCGAGGCGAAGGCCTGGGCCAGGGCGCTCATGCCGGGCACGCCCACGTAGCGCACCGGGCCCTCGTCCTTGGGCGTGAGCACGCCGTTCTCCAGGGTGCCGAAGCGCGCGCGCCACTCGGCGGCGATCCCCTGCTCCACCCACGTCTCCACCTGCCGTTGGAAGCCCTCGTCGCGCGCGGTGAAGTACTGGGCGCCATGGTCGAAGCCGACCCCGTCCTCGCGGCGCGTGGACATCCGGCCCGCTGGGCTCCGGCCCTTGTCGAAGACCTTCACCGAGAGGCCCATCTCCGTGAGGATCCGGGCGAGCGTGAGGCCCGCGAGTCCCGCGCCGATGACGGCCACACGGGGAAAGCGCGAGGAGGATGGGTCCGAGGAGCTTGAGGAAGCCATGGGGTGGCTTCTACTGCCCCGCGCCGCCGGTGATCTTCAAGCCAATGATGGCCACGAGGAGCAGTGCGAGGAAGAAGACACGCGCGGGCGTCACCGGCTCGTGGAACAGGACGATGCCCAGCACGGCGGCGCCCAGGGCGCCGATGCCCACCCAGACGGCATAGGCGGTGCCAATGGGCAGCGTGCGCGCCGCGAGCGACAACAACACCATGCTGGCGGCGAGGGCCACGAGCGTCAGCAAGGTGGGCATCAGCCGGGTGAAGCCCTCGGTGTACTTGAGGCCGATCGACCAGCCGACCTCGAACAACCCCGCGATGACGAGCATCACCCACGCCATGACACGTCCTCCCGGGGCTAACGGCCGCGCAGCAGCTCGAGCGCGGCGGCGAAGTCCGGAGGCAGGGGCGCCTCCACGCGCACCACCTTGCCCGTCCGGGGGTGGGGAAACGACAGCTTCCAGGCATGCAGTGCCTGACGGCCGACGGCCTCCTGCGCCGCCCCGGCCGGCCCTTGGGCTTGCGGCCCGCGCCGTACAGGGTGTCGCCCAGCGAGGGTGGCCGAGCTCGGCCAGGTGCACGCGAATCTGGTGCGTGCGGCCGGTGAGCAGGTCCACCTCCACCAGCGCGGCGCCCTCGAAGGACTCGAGCACCCGGTACACGGTGAGGGCGGGCTTGCCCTCCTTCACCTTGCCGGTGAAGCGCTGGCGGTGCACGGGGTGACGGCCGTAGAGCGTCTCGATGCGGCCCTCGGCGGCCTTGGGCGCGCCGTGCACGAGCGCCGGTACGTCTTCTCCACGGTGCGCGTCTTGAAGGCCTTCTGCAGCGCCACCAGGGCGGTCTCGTGCTTGGCCACGACCAGACAGCCGGTGGTGTCCTTGTCGAGCCGGTGGACGATGCCGGGGCGCAGCTCGCCGCCCACTCCGGCCAGGTCCTTCACGCGGTGCAGCAGCGCGTTGACGAGCGTCCCCGAGGCATGGCCCGCGCCCGGGTGCACCACCATGCCCGCGGCCTTGTCCACCACCACCAGCTCCTTGTCCTCGCGCAGCACCGCGAGGGGCAGCTCCTCGGCCACCGGCAGGGCCGGCGTGGGGGCGGGAACCTCGAGGGTGAGCCGCTCGCCGCCCTTGAGCCGCAGGGAGACCTTGGCGGGCTTGCCGTCGACCTGGGCGTGGCCGGACTCGATGAGCCCCTGCAAGCGCGAGCGCGTGAACTCGGGGAACACGCGCGCGAGCACTTGATCCAACCGCTCACCCCGGGCCTCGGGCGGGGCCAGCTGCTCGCGCACGGCGGGGCCTACCAAATCTTCGACTTCACGTGCGCCTTGGAGCGCAGGACGATGTCGTTGATGGCGCGCTCGAAGAAGTTCATGCGCTGGAAGATTTCCGGGCTGACGCGGCTCTTGTACAGCTCACGGCCTTCCTCGAGCTCCTCCTTGAGGACCTCGAAGAGGTTGTCCTGCTCGATGCCCTTGATGATCTTCTGCTCGTTGTAGAGCGAGATATCCGAAGCAATCGCGCGGGCCAGCCGCATCGCCTTGATCTTTTCTTCTTCCGTCATTCTGGCCCTTTCTAGGCACCGCCTCCTGGGGTGTCAACTTCGTTGCCAGGGGTAGATGCGAGGGGCTGACGGTCCCGTTCAGCGCTTTTTCTTGTCCTCCGAGGAAGCAAGGGCCATGTAGCTGCGCGACACCCGGAGGGGATCCAGCCCGAGCTCCCGGGCCATGCTCATCAACATGCCGCGCAGATAAACGGGCGCGGGCAGCTGATCGTAGCGATCCGCCTCGATGTTCTCCACGTGCCGCACGGAGATACGGGTGCGATCGGCCAGGGAGTGGGGCGAGAGGTTACGGCCCTCGCGCACCTGACGCAGCAGCTCACCGTTGAACTCGGCATCGGTCGAGATGTCGACGACCGTCTTGAGGCGGGTGCGCGAGTCGCGCCCCTTCATCGGCGCGGGATTGGGCGGCGACTCGGCGGTGGGGGGCGCCGCCGGGGAGCGCCGAGGCCTCGCCGGGCGGCTGTCCCGGGGTGGACGGCTCGCGGTGCGCGACGCCTCCGCCGTGGGGCGGGCGGGAGGTGGGCGCAAGCCCGGGCGCGCGGGCAAGGGAGGCGGAATGACGCCGCCGTGCCTTCTCGCCGGCGCGGAGGGCCGCGCGTGGACGACGGGCTTGGTGCCGGCCTGGGGCTCGGGCAGCAGGGCCTCCGGAGGCGGAGGCGGGGGCGGCGTCACGACCACGGCCGAGCCTCGACGATGACGGAGGGCTCCTCCCCCACCGGCGCGGCCTCCAGCATGGCCGTCAGGTCCACCACCACCGAGGCCGCGTCCACCATGGGCGCGGTCTCGGCGACGGGGGCCACTTCCACCGCGGGTGCCGCCGCCTGCACCACCGGCGTGACCTCGGCGGCGGGGGCTTCCGCCACGGGCGCGGCCTCGGCCACCGGGGCCGCCGTCTCCACCGGCGCGGCCCGCGCCGCGGGCGGGTCCTCCACCACCACTTCCGTCTCGAGCAGCTCCAGGGCCTCGACCTCGGAACTCTCGGGGCCGGCGTCTGGGGGGCGGCCTCGCGCGCGAGGTCCTCGCCCCGCAGCAGGGCCAGCTCCTCCGGAGTCCGCGTCACCCCGAGCTCCCGGTCGTACTCCAGGCGACGCTCCAGCGTGCAGAGCACGTCCCGGGCCTTGGCGAGGCGCTGATGCAGGGCCTCGAGCTGTCCCGGGTCCACCAGCGTGTACACGGCGATGGAATCCGGCGCGTACGTCTCCATGGCCTGGTTGTAGGCGCCGAGGATCTGCGCCTGGGAAGCGGAAACGGGAACCTCCAGCAGTTCGTAATACGACTGTTGCTCGAAGTGGTTCATGGGGAAGTCACTCCGTCGAGAGCCAACAAACGGTCGGCGATGCTCTGGATGCCCAGGGCGGAGGGGGAATCCGGCTTGTCCAGCACGATGGGACGGCGCTTGCGCACCGCGCGCCAGGCCTCGTCGTCGTAGCGGATGGCGCCGAAATCATCCATTTCCAGGCCGAAGAACTTCTTCCACGCGGCCACCACCGCGGCATTCACCTTCACGTCCGCGTCCGTGCGGGCCTGATTGAGCACCAACTTCACGCGGAAGGCGGCCAGCTCCTTCTCCAGCTTCGCGGCGAGCGTGGGGCTCGTCTGACGCACGTGCTGGACGATCTCCAGCGGCGTGCGGCTCGCGCCCTCGCGGGTGGACAGGGCGCGCTCCACCAGCCGCTCGATGCCGTACTCCGACTCCACCTGCTGCAGGCGCCGGAAGAAGGCGGCCTTGACGAAGCGGTAGGCGTTCTCCACCGAGGTGGGCTCGGGCAGCAGCACCAGCACGCCATGATCGGCGATGATGAAGAAGTCGAGCGTGTTGAAGCTCGAGCCCGCGCCCAGATCGAGGATGAGGTAGTCCACGGACTGGGTCTGCAGGCTGCGCAGCAGCCGCTGCTTGTGGGCGTACTTGATGTTGGCCGCGTCCAGCACGTCCAGCGCGCCGGCGATCAGCGACAGGTTGGGCACGCCCGTGGGCACGATGACGTCCTCCAGCCGCGACTTGGGGCGCAGCAGGAAGTCGGACAGCGTCGCCGTGGGCTGGCCCACGCCCAGGCACGTATGGAGGTTGGCCCCGCCGAGATCCGCGTCCACCAACAGCACGCGTTGTCCTCGCGCGGCCAGCGCGACGCCCAGATTGGAGGACACGAGCGATTTGCCGATTCCACCCTTGCCGCCACCCACCGCGATGATGCGGTGGGGGCGAGCACGCGCGGTGCCCGTGGGTTCCACGGGGGCGGCGCTGGGAACGGAAGGCGAGGCTGCGGAGCGGAGAGAGTTCAAGGCCACCGCATCAAAACCCGTCCCGGGCCGCTCGTCGACTCCCTGACCGGACGGAAAGACCCTTGGCCCTCGGACCCAGGCCGTCGCCTCGTCGAGCGGACAGGCGACCCCCTGGAATCCGGAGCCGTCCGGTTTCAGTCATCGAGCAATTCTACGTTCCAGTACGACGCATCGGCCAGGTTGAGGAACGGCAACCACTCCCGGTAGGTGACGCGCCGAGACGCGCCGCGAAAGAAGGGCGTCCAGCGGGGCCGGACCGGGATGCGCAACAGCTTCATGCCCGCCTGCTCCGGCGTGCGGCCCCCTTGCGCAGGTTACAGGGCACGCAGGAGCACACCACGTTCTCCCAGCTCGTCTTGCCGCCCTGGGAGCGGGGCATGACGTGGTCCAGGTTCAGCTCCGAGCGCGGGAGCTGCCGGGCGCAGTATTGGCAGGTGTCGTGGTCGCGCGCGTAGATGTTGAGGCGGGAGAAGCGCACCCGGCCGCGGGGCAGGTACTCGTAGGCGGAGAGCACCACCACGCGGGGCACGCGGATGCGCCGATCCACGGTGCTGATGGAGTCATGGGCGGTGGTGGCGCTCAGGGCCGCCCAGTCCTCGAACTCGTAGAGCCGGTACTGCGAGTCGATTGCCTTGGCCACCCCGAGATAGAGCAGCAGGACGGCCCGCTTCACCGAGGTGACGTGAACAGGCTGATAGTTGCGGTTCAACACCAGAACGGCGCTGTTCAACATGGCTGCCTTCCCTGTGAAGCCATGGCGACGGCTTCAGCAACCGGCTCGAGGTCCTCCTCCGCCAGGCAGCGGACATCGAGAACGACATCCCCGTCCGAGATCCGCCCGATCACCGGAACGTCCGCTTTCCGAAGACATTCCAGGAAAGCGGCTGGCTGGTTGAAATTGAGGACGCACGCGAAAGAAGGCAACCGGACCGCGGGCATGGACCCTCCACCTACCTGTCCGGAAACAGGCGCGACCCGGGCATGAATGCCTTTGGAGGTCAACAGGAAGAGCAGCCGCCGCGCGCGATTCCAACACGGGCGCGGGCGTGGTGAGCAGCCGGTAGGTGGGAATCGCCTCCAGGCAGCCATCCCGGTACAGCTCCAGGGTGGCCTCCAGCGCGGAGACCGTCATCTTGTCGACGCGCAGGGCCCGGGTGAGCGGGTGTTGACGGATGCGGGCGAGCAGCGCGGCGCGGCCCACGAGGATGCCCGCCTGGGGCCCTCCCAGCAGCTTGTCGCCGGAGAAGGCCACCACGTCGGCGCCCGCGACGACGGTGGCGGGAACGGTGGGCTCGTGGACGAAGTCCTCGCCCGGCAGGGACACCAGGGCCCCCGAGCCCAGGTCGACCAGCACGGGCACGCCGCGCGCGCGGCCGAGCGCCGCCAGCTCCTTGACCTCCACCTCGGCGGTGAAGCCCACCAGGGAGAAGTTGGAGCGGTGCACCTTCATCAACACACCAGTGTCCGGCGTGAGGGCGGACTCATAGTCCGAGCGCCGGGTGCGGTTGGTGGTGCCCACCTCCACGAGCCGGGCCCCGGACTGCTTCATCACGTCGGGCACGCGGAAGCCGCCGCCGATCTCCACCAGTTCGCCGCGCGACACGATCGCCTCGCGGCCCGAGGCCAGCGCGGCGAGCATCAGCAGCGCCGCGCCCGCGCAGTTGTTCACCACCAGGGCATCCTCGGCGCCGGTGAGCTGGGTGAGCAGCTCGACGACGGGGGCGTAGCGGCTGCCGCGCTCACCCTCCTCCAGGTCGTACTCGAGGTTGCAGAAGCCGCGCGCCACGCTGGCCACGCGCGCCACGGCCTCCAGCGCGAGGGGAGCCCGGCCGAGGTTGGTGTGCAGCACCACCCCGGTGGCATTGAGCACGGGCCTCAGGTTGGGGGTGGACAGGGCACGCAGGGCCTCGTCCACGTCTGAGTCCTCGAACGCTCGCTCCTCCCCCTGGAGCAGCCGCTCACGCACGGACGCCACGGCCAGACGGAGCGCGGCGACGGCCCGGGCGCGAGGAACGCCCGCCAACCGCGCCTCCAGGGAGGGGCGGCGGAGGAGCTGCTCGATGGAGGAGTGCGCGCAACCGCGCGTTCTTCCCCCCGTCGTCGGTCGAGGGTGCACCCACGCGGACAAGTGTAAGAGGCAACGGGCGCGCGCGCCAGCCAACCCCCTGCCCTTCACCGCGAAGTCACTTCGGATGACGTCATGGCCGGTCCGCGGGCCACGGCTACCACGCGGGTCCCGGGTCCGGCCATTCCCCGCACGGGGTATGGTCAGACCAGAACCGCGGATGAGAAGAGAACCTCCTCGAGGGACTGTCGAGGAGGGCCTGAATGTTTCGTTGGATGGTCGTTTCCGCGGCGCTGGCTTCCAGCATCGCGTTCGCCGGAGACGCGGCTGTTGCGGACAGCAACAACACGTCGTTGGACAAAGTCGCCACGCAGGAGGTGGGCGACATCGCCGCGACCCAGGTCGCGCTATTCTTCGCCACGGGGGTGGCGAAACAGGAGTTCGATGCGCCAGTGCTCGCCCAGTACGACCGCGGCGCCAAGAAGTTGATCGTCACCATCATCGGCGGTCGCTCCACCGTGGAGGGCGCGCGCAAGTCGATGGATGATTTCCTCAGGGTGTTCGGATCCTTCGCGAAGAACTCGCTGGAGAAGGAGCGCGGAATCCGCCTCACCGACTCCAACACCACCCTCGTCTACCTGCTGCGCTCCGGCTACGGCGAGTCCGTGCAATTGAAGGAAGTCGTGCGGCGTGAAGGCGGGAAGTTCATCACCCCGTAGGCGATCACCCGCGAAACCGGGGGAGTCCCGGAGCGGGCGGCTCGATTGGCGAGGGAGCGGTCTCCTCGCCCGGATCCTGCTTCCGGGGCTGGCGCTGCATCATCTGGAAGACGTGCGTGCGCTCCAGGTATCTCGCGTTGGTGCCCTCCCGCCACTGCTCGTCATCCACGGGCTTCTTCGTGGCGGGCAGCGGTGGCTCGGCCGGCGGCACCTCGGGAGCCATCTCCGGGGCCTTCGCGAGCGGGGCCTTCGCGGACACCTTCTCCGCGGAGGCCTTCGCGGGAGGGACCTTCGCGGGTGAGGGCTTCGCGGCGGCCTTCTTCTCGGCCCTGGCGGCCTCGCGCTCGGCCTGGAGCTTCTTCGCCTGGACGATGAAGGTGCGCTCCATCTCCATCGCCTTCATCACCGGCGCCGCGCCCACCCGCTGCCGCATCCCCGCCGACTTCGGCGCGGCGAGGGATCCCGCTCCGCCAGCGCCGTGACGAGCGCACGCAGGCTCTCGACGTGGCCAGTCCGGTACGGGCTGAGGTGCGTCCGCGCCATCCCATCCAGCTCCGCCAGGACGCGGGGGGCCTGTTCGGGATCGGGGTTGGCGCGCAACCGCTCGAGCAGCTCGGCGGCCAGCTGCCCGCCCTCCTGATTCATGCCGTACAGCGCCGCGTGCTGACAGAGGGCCGAGCCCAGCAGCCTCCGTGCCTCCTCGCTCTCCCCCTTCTGACTGCGCGCGAGGACCACTCCACTCAGGGCCCGGAACACCTGGCGGGCGACGCGCTGCACGAACAGGCTGCCCCCGTTGCGATAGTGGGCGGCGGCCGTGCCACTGTCGGCCAACGACTGGAGGATGCGGGGATGCCCCAGGGGGCGCATCGCCACGGGGACGATGCCCAGGAAGCTCGGCTCCCCCAGCTCTTCCGCGATGAGCGTCTGGCGCAGCAGCCGCTGTCCGTTGTCCGTGGCCCCCACCGCGTCGAGGCTCGCCACCGCCACGAGCGCCTCGGTGACCAGGGGGCCATTGCCCCCGCCCGGCACCACGTTGCGCGCCGCCAGCAGCAGCGCGCACATCGGCATCAGCTCGGCCAACGTCGAGACGTGTCCATCGAGCTTCTGGCTGCGCTCGAGCAGCTCGCCCTTGTCCACCGCCGTCTGCACCGCGCCCAGCATCGGGCCACAGCGCTCGCGCGCCTTCTGGATGAGCTCCTGGAGGCACTGGCCCAGGGCCGCGGCCACGTCGTGCCTGCCACCCTCCGCCAGGTTCAACATCAGCCGGACGGCCCAGTTGCCGCCCTCCGGTGCCTCCAGGAGCGCCGGGCCCAGGGCCTTGACGAGCTTGCCCGCCGCGTCCGCGGAGCCCGCGCCGAGCGCCCCCGCCAGGAAGGCCTTCGACATCGAGTTGCAGGCCACCCGCCCCAGCGCCTCCGACGTGCCCAGGAACAACACCAACACGTCATGGAACTGGTTGGTCGGCAGGCGGATGGCGTCACGCGCCAGCTTCTCGATGTGTCCACGGCTCTTCTCGACGAGCGTGGCGCGGTAGGCCGGACTCGCGGCGCACCGCAGCGCGGCCTGGAGCTCGGAAACACGCCCGGCCACGCCCGTGCCAGGGAAGGCCGCGAGGTGTCTCGCCTCGGCGCTGGCCGTCTCGGCGAGCATCTTGTCGAACGTCGCGGCGTTCTCGCTTCCGGCCATGTGCGCGGCGCGCGAGATGAACGCGGCGATCTTCCGCCGGTTCTCGGTGGTGGCCTGGTCCACCGGCCGGCGAGCCGATCCAACTGCGGCTTGAGCTCCCGCGCCAGCATGCGCTTGAACTCGGGGCCCTGGGCCCCACTGAGCTGCTCGTTGAGCTGGCTCACGATGCGCGTGGGCGCCTCGCCCTGGTGCTCCATCTGACCGAGCAGCCGCGCCTCGCGCCGCGCCTGATCCACGGCGTTGAGCTCCGTGTCCTCCCCGAGCAGCCGCGTCCTCATGACGGAGCGGGTATGCGCGTCGTGCTCCTCCCCCTTGACGAGCGGGCGCTCCACGAGGCCCGGGATGCGCCGCGCCTCCCTGTCCGCCCCGGCTTCCGAGGACGGGGAACCGGGAGGCTGACGCCCGGAATCCGAGCCCATCCTGGACCCGGCGGGGGCCTTCGCGGCGGGAGGGCGGCGTGGGGCGTCCGGAAAGAAATCCCCACCGGGCTTCGGGGCGGGAGTCCTCGCGAGGCCCTTCCCCCCTTTCGTCCCAGGCGCGCCCGGCGAGGACTCGGGCCGGCGGGCAAGGGGGGCTCGGGAGAAGCGGACTTGGGCATGGAGACCCGATTCTACCCGCTCCTGCCCGGGCGCGTCAGACGCAGGGGGGTGAGGAAACGTGGTGGGACCACCCCCTGAACGGGGCCGTCTCAATGGAAGTGGTAGAGAAAGCGAAGCCTCCAGGACCAAGTCGGACGCTCGCTATCATCTGGCAGCCAAGCCGCATCCGCGGTCACGGTGAAGCGCTTTCCCGTGGATTCCAACCGGTAGCTGGCCTCCCGTTTGGGGCCAGAGCCCGTCATGGGATTCTTTTCGAAGGAGTAGGAGCCCGTCAGTACCATCTTCAACGAGTACTGGTCCTGATGAACCGTCTTCCATTCCACGCCCCCGGCGGTGACCCACTTGCTCGAGTTGAACTGGTCGAGCGCAAAGGTGGTTCGGGTCTTGTTGAACTTCGCCCAGGCGTCGAATTCGTTGGTGTGCTTCGAAGTCTGCATGCCCAATGGGAACTTGATGCGGAACTCGCTCCCCAGTTCCCGCACGAGGCCCTTGATGTGCTCGTGAGGATGGGAGGGTCTTCCCTGCTCGTCTCCTTGAAACTCGTGTTCACGGCCAACGAAGCAGGTCCCGCCGTGACCTGGGCCCCGAGTCCAAGCCTGGAGCGCTCCTTGTCGGCTTTCGGATCCCAGATGCTGTTGAAAGTACCGTCGACCTTGGCCGATGCGCGGTTCTCCTTGGAGAACAACGGGGTCGCCACCCCGGGAACAGCATCCACGCGGGTGAGCTTCTGCTCCTTGGAGTTGAGGTCCTTGACCAGCAACTCCGGAGGATTTTCCCCGTGCTAAGATAGAGGCGCAGGTCGCCGGTGGTGTAGTGCGCACACGTCGACTCGCTGTACCAGAGGCATCCATCGGTATCATCGCTGGCGGACTGAGCCGTTTTTCCAACCGTGGGCGAAAGGGAGTGGTGATTGAACCATTCGCCCGAGATGGCAACTCCCACGCCGAGACCCGTCACATCCTCCGTGACGTCGTTGCCCTTGTCATCCAGCGAGGTCCGCGTGAAGAGCTCGTCCGAACTCTTCCCCTTCACCTGGAACGCGAACTCATCCTTTTTCGCGGGAAAGCCGCCGGGCCGATTCAGCTTGGTCGTATACTTGGCCTTGCCCAACAAGGAGTTGGCCTGACCGAGGACCAGGTCATCCAGCTTGTTGGCATTGTTCTTCAACTGCCGCTTGCCTGATTCGAACAGGAGGTATCCCCCGCCGAGGGCGATCGGAGACAGGGCTGCCTTTCCAAGGAATCCACTCTTCCATGTCCCGGACAGGAACTCCGTGGCACGGGAAGCCGTATCCTTGCCCAGCGTCTCCAACCGCGTCTTGAGCTGGGCGAAGGTCGCCGCGTTTTCCTTCAGGAGCGGACCCAAAGCGTATTTGAATTCCATCAAATCCTCCAGCTTGGGATCGGTAGGCTTGTCATCTTCATCGAGCCTCCTGATGCCCAGTACAGCTTCCATGCGGCGATCCAGGAGGGCATCGAAATCCCCGAAGCCAATCGGAACTGGGAGTTTTTTGTTTCCGATGATCCCGTCCAAGGCGGGCTTCAGCCGGAGGGTGTCAGGAATCTTCAAGGCTGACGCCTTGTCCTTGCTCACCTTGTCGATGGTCTCGAGTTCGAGGCGAGCCACGGTCTCCCTGTCCAGAAGACCACTGGCGTCCCGCTTCAACAATTGCAAACAGACGGTGAGGGCGTCGGTCGTCTTGGCATCGTAGACCGCGTTGAATTTTTCCACTGCGTCTGCGTGGGGTCGAGAAGCCGCCTGCCGATCTGGAGAAGTCTGTGGAGGTAGCGTACCGCGGGGCCAACGCTCGGCCGGGTGAGTTGGAGCTCTCCATTGCGAAGCTTGTTGATGGCTTCTTCCCCGAAGACAAGCTGATCACGGGCCATGGACTCGACGACCCGTTTCTTCAACTGGCTCGAGGAATCCGTTTCCGAGCCCCAGGAGCAGCCCCAGGAGCCTTCGGCGATGGCTCGAAGCAGGGCGCCTTCATCAGTCGGAGCCATCCGCTGGAAGTTCAGCTCGAAGTTGTCCGTGCCCACCTCCAGGATGAAGCTCAACAGCGCAATCTTGCTCTCCCTGGAGAGCAGGTCGAACAAGGAGCCCAGCAGCGTCTGGGCCTTCCTCAGCGCGGTGAGGGCCCGCTCGAAGAACGTGGGATCTGGTTGCTCTCCAACCGGGGCCCCAAGGCAATAGGCTTCCAATATCGCCGGGTGGATACCCGCGTCAGCGAGTTGCTTGATGAACGGCCAGGCATCAGGGGGGTGGCTGCTCTTTCCCATGGCGCGGACTCTAGGGACGCCGACTGGAACGCGTCAATTTGGGAACGAAACAAGTTCCATGCGCACAACGGCCCAGGGAAGCGGCTCATGGGTCATGCGCACCTTCATTGGAATTGATTCTGGAAGATAGATGATTCCTGCTAAAGCTGTTTTACAGGATAGGTCCTGAAAGAGGAGAAGCCCTCATGAAGAATCCCTGGATGAAGCGCGGTCCCCGGCTCGCCCCCCTCGCCCTGTGCGTCCTGCTGGGGAGTGCCTGTGGAAGTACCCAGACGTCGGCGGAACCGGGCTCGGGACAGCCCGGCACCGACCTCCCCTCCGAGGGCGGTGGCAGTGGCGGTGGTGGCGGCGGCGACCAGCCCTTCCAAGCCGTGGACTGTGCCGCGGGCAATGCCGCCGCGCTCGAGGACCTCGGAGACGATCTGCCGGAGGGCACGGGCACGCCGGTGACCACCATGAGCATCCTGAACGTGGGCGGCACGGGCTCGTACCAACGGGTGACGAACATGTTGCCCGGCGTGTGGGGACAGCCCTGCCCGTCCAATGCCTGTCAGAAGGCGGATACGCCCGTGAGCGGCCCGCTCGCGCCCTTCAACGAGGAAATGACGGTCAACTTCCGCGGCCCCATGGAGCTGTATGACATCGCGGTCTACCAGCCGACCGGAAGTGCCTGGAACCGCGTGTCCTCCTGGAACCGCTGCGGCTCGACGAACCTCACCTTCTTCAACAACCTGGGGGGCGGCGACGTCAGTGGCGAGTGGACCGTGTGTGGAGGCAACAGCCAGAGCTATGCCTCCGCGGATGGGAAGACGGCGGCCAAGGCGCCCACGCGCTTCAACGGCTCGCTCGCCAACCGGGTCGAGATGAACATCCTCTCCGACAAGGCCTGCGTGGGCACGGGCGACTCGAGCGAGTGCGGCTTCTACCGGGGAGTGACCCGCCATGGCTGGGGCGGCGCGAAGATCTTCGCCATCCGCGCCCGCATGCCGCGCTTCACCGAGCCCAAGACCCAGTACTACGACGACGTGCCGGCCATCTGGATGCTCAACGCCCGCGTGGTGCGCACCGCCCAGTATGGCTGCAATTGCCGGGGCATGGGCTCGCCCGGGGGCTGCGGGGAGCTCGATGTCGCCGAGGTGCTCCATGGCGAGAACCCGCTGTACGCCACGAGCACCATCTACTCGTTCGAGGGCGCCACCGGCAGCGGGTCGAAGTACTTCCAGCGTCCGGTGAAGGAGAGCGCCACCTTCATCGTCCTCTTCGACGCGAGCGGGAAGATCCAGATGCTGCGGCTCGCGGCCAATTCCTTCAACTTCGGTGACACCGTGTCCAACAGCACCGTGTCCGAGTGGCTCGCGCGCACGGGTCACAAGATGTCCCTGCCGTGAACAGGGCCTCTGATTGATGGCGATGTCTGGGTTCCGGCGAGCCCCGTTCGATGGCATCCTGCGAGAATGGAAGATCCCATTCTCGCCCGTGTGGTTGATGCACTCCGGCCCCTCCCAGGCCTTGCCGCGCTCGTGCTCGGCGGCTCGCGCGGGCGGGGCACGGCGGGCCCCACTTCCGACTACGACATCGGCCTGTACTACGAGCCCGACGCGCCACTCGATGTCGCGGCGCTCCGGTCGGCCATTGCCCCACTCATCGATGATCCCTCCTCGACGGTGACCCCGATCGGCGAGTGGGGGCCGTGGATCAACGGCGGCGGTTGGCTCACCATCGCGGGCGTGGAGGTCGATCTCCTCTACCGCGACCTCGGACGCGTGCGCGAGGTCATCGCCGATGCGCGGCAAGGCCGCTTCTCGATGAACTACCGGGTGGGCCACCCTCACGGCTTCTGCTCGGTCATCTGGATGGGCGAGATCGCCACCTGTCAGCCGCTGCTCGATCCGCTCGGCCTCATCGCGGAGCTGAAGGGCCAGACCCGGCCCTATCCGGAGCCGCTGCGGGACGCGCTGATCGCACGCTTCGGCTGGGAGGTGGACTTCGCCATCGATAACGCCAGGCTCGCGGCCGGGCGCTCCGAGCAGACACACGTCGCGGGCTGCGCCTACCGGGCGCTGTGCTGCGTGGCCCAGGTGCTGTTCGCCTTGAACGGCCGCTACCTCATCAACGAGAAGGGCGCCGTCCCCGAAGCCGCCACCTACCCCCTCACGCTCGAGGGTCTATCCAAGACACAAGCCGAGATCTGGCGCGACATCGGCAACGCGGACCACGCGAGCGCACTGCGCCGGTTGCACGGCGTGTCCGACGGTCTCCGCGCGCTCGTCGAGCAAGCGGGAACGAAGGCTAGTTGATGGGATAGGAGTGCACGAAGAAGTAGACGAGCATGCCCTGGAACAGGGCGCAGCCCAGGATGATCGGGTCACGCAGCGCGGGACGGTGGGCGAGCCACGCCCCCAGGGGCAGGAAGGCCGGCCACACCGCGGCGCTGTAGCGCCCCAGGCCCACCGGGCCCACCGTCCACAGCACGAACATCAGGGGCAGCGCGAAGGCGGCCAGCACCCACCACTGGCGCCGCCGCAACAGCAACAGGGCCCCCACCCCGGGGATGAACGACACCCCCACGTACAGGCCGACCTCCGGCGCCCACTTTCCGCGCAGCCAGTCCCCCAGCCCCGCCCAGGCGCCGCCCCACCCCTGCGCGCGCACCTTCCACCAGAGCTGGGGATCTCCGAAGGTCCGCCACAGATAGACGAAGTAGAGCGAGGTGATCAGCGGAGGCAGCAGCAGCGCGAGCACATCCCGATGCAACAGCGCCCGCACGCCCCCGCCCCGCGCGCGGAGCTGTTGATAGAGCAGCGAGAAGCCCGCCAGCAGCGACAGATGGCGCGCCAGTCCCGCCACCCCCAGCGTGAGCCCGGCCCACCCATGCCGGCCTCGCAGGCTCAGCACCACCGCGAGCGCGGTGAGCAGCACCATCAACGACTCGGGATAGCCCACGGAGTGGAAGAACGCGAAGGGATAGGCCGTGAAGAGCAGCAGCGCGGTGCGGGCCTCCTCCTCGTCCGCGAGCTCGCGGAAGAGCTGGTGCAGCACCACGAGCGCCAGCAACCCGGCCACCTGCGCGATCCCCACCAGCGCCACCGGAAGGCTCAACCCCGTGAGCTCATGAACCACCCGTCCGAGCAGGGGCAGCAGTGGAAAGAAGTTGGTGGCCTGGGCCCGGGTGTAGCCCTCCTGGGCGATGCCCACGTACCAGCCACAGTCCCACCAGCAGAACGCCTCCAGGCCCGCGAGTCCGGGGTACTTGAAGGGCGGGCGGTACAGCCGCGGCTCCAGCACGAGCGACACCCGCGCGAGCAGCCAGAGCGCCAGGCGGCTGAACACGAACAGACCCACGGGAAAGGCGATCCGGGCTCCCAGCTCCCGCCACCGGGCACTCGCGCTCAAGGCGTCATCACCCGGAGGTTGAGCTTGCGGAAGGGGGCCAGGGAGGACTCGGAGTCGGGAGCCTCGGTCACCAGCGCCGCCAGGGCTTGCACGGGCGCCACCACGAAGGGCGCGAGCGTCCCGAGCTTGTCGGCCGTCAGCACCGCCACCGTCTCGGCCGCGCCCTGGATCATC
Source organism: Cystobacter fuscus (assembly GCA_049060065.1). Classification (GTDB taxonomy): domain Bacteria; phylum Myxococcota; class Myxococcia; order Myxococcales; family Myxococcaceae; genus Cystobacter; species Cystobacter fuscus_B. The sequence continues at coordinate 2,889,021 of JBMEQP010000002.1, read as the reverse complement.
GCGCGCTTGACGGCCGCCTCCTCGGCGTGGAGCGCGGTGATGCCCGCCTCGGCGTGCAGTCCACAGACGCCCAGCAGGAACAGGTCGGCTCGCACCTGCCGCAGCGCCTCCACCGTCTCGGCGCCCACCAGCGTCAGGGCCTGCGGATGCACCCGGCCGCCCACCAACCGGACCTCGAGCCCCGGATGCTCCGCCAGCGCGAGCGCCACCGGTGGACTCACCGTGACGACGGTGCCCCGAAGCTCCCGCGGCAGGCACCGCGCCACTTCCAGCATCGTCGTTCCCCCATCCAGGAAGAGCACCTGATCCGCGCGCACCAGCCCGGCGGCGATCCGCGCCAGGGCCTGCTTCTCGGATTGCCGTGCCTCGGCTCGCGCCTTGTGGGTCAGCGGCGCCTGGGCTCGGGGAGCGCGCCACCGTGCACGCGCCGCAGCAGGCCCGCCTCGTCCAGCTCACGCAAGTCTCGCCGGATCGTGTCCTCCGAAACCCGCAGGATCCCGCAGAGGTCGGCGGCGAAGACCCGGCCCTCGGTCGCGAGCCGCTCGAGGATGATGCGCCGCCGCTCCTCGGGCAGATGCGCGGTGGCGGAGCTGTCTGGAGGCGGCATTCCCTTCCATCTTCCGTGCGGTTCGACGCGTGATACCGCGGGCCCCTGCGGGACTCAAGCGGAGGAAGCGGAACGGGACGGGAGCGGAAAAAACACACGGCGTCTGGCTCGCTCCCCACGAACCAGACGCCGGCGGAGGGTGAATCCACCCTCGATAGAAACCCTTCGTGAATCAGTAACCGACGTAGCCGCCGCCGCCGTTCATCGACTGCAGGCCGGGCACGTTGGACACCGAGCCGTAGCGGTCCACCGCGTAGCGCACGCCCGCGATGATGTTGTCCACCGGGTCGCGGATGTTGTCGTGGCCGGGCAGCTTGTACGCATCGAACGTCGGCTGGATGGTCTGCATCAGGCCGATGGACGGCGTGCCCCTCTTCGCGTTGTCGTCCCACTGGTTGATGGCGTTCGGGTCACCGCTGGACTCGTGCTGGATGATCTTGGCGATGTCCTCCGCCTTCATCTTGTCCGCGGGGATGCCCGCCGCGGCGAGCTTCTTCTGCGCCTCCTTGATCCAATCGCCCACCTGGCCCTTGGGCGCCTCACCCGCGCCCTGCGGACCGTTCGTGCCCTGCGGACCACCGGTGCCTTCCGGACCGCCCGGGCCCTCCGGGTTCTGGAAGAGCGACTGCGGCTGCTGCCCACCCGCGGGCGGCTCCTCGCCGATCTCCGGCGCCTGCAGCAGCTCGGTCAGCTGCTCCAGCGTCTGCACGAGCTGCTTGGCCGTCTCCAGCAACTGGTCCAGCCCACCGCCCTGCCCCGTCGGATCGCTGAAGCTCGAGGAGGCCGGCTCGGTGCTGAAGCCGTCCGAGAACAGATTCAGCAGCTCGTTGGTGTCCAGCTCCGGCAGGGTCTCCGTCGGCGTGGAGGCGAACGTCGGGGTCTTGGGCAGCTCCAGTTCGGGGAGGCGGTACGACGTCGACGGGCTGCGCGAGGAGATGGAGAAGGACATGGTGACATTCCTTGGGGTAAGGGAGCGCGGCTTGCCGCCGCCGTGATGCCCTGACCCAAAGCAGGCCCCGTGCCAGCCGCTCCCCCGCCCCTGGGGGTCTCCTATCCCCCTGATCTTCTTGGACCGCGACTCTCGGAAGATGAATTCCAGGGGTTCTAGCGGGGAATTCGGGGTTCTGGACCTGGTGACTGCTGTCACCGCCCGCTGACGGTTGTCACCAGCTCGCCTCCCCACCCGGCACCAGGCGGGCGTTCGACGGAGGGGTTGCCCCTTGCCGGGGTGACCACTGGTTCACATGACTTCACTCCGAGCAGTGAATCCACGCATCCCTCTCACCCACCTGGAGACGAGCGACATGGGAATCAGCAAAGGCAGTGCGCAGTGGAACGGGGGCCTCAAGGATGGCCAGGGAGTGATGAAGCCCGCCCACGCCCCCGAGGCCCCCTTCTCTCTGGGGACCCGCTTCGAGGGAAAACAAGGAAGCAACCCCGAGGAGCTCATTGGCGCGGCGCTCTCGGGATGTTTCTCCATGGCCCTGTCGCTCGGCCTGGAGACCGCCGGCCTCAAGCCCACGAGCATCAAGACGTCCGCGGACGTGCAGCTCGACAAGCAAGGCGCTGGCTTCGCCATCACCACCATCGCGCTCACCACCGAGGCCATCGTGCCCGGCGCGAGCGATGAGCAATTCCAGAAGATCGCCGAGGAGACGAAGAAGGGCTGCCCGGTGTCCAAGGCGCTCGCCGGGACGAACATCACGCTCAAGGCGTCGCTCGCCCGCTGAGCGCCGCCTCGGGCCCTCGCTTCATGCACTCCGGTGACGGGCCGCGCCACCGGGTGCCCGGGCACGGCGGCGCGCGAAGGGGCCGCCGTGTCCGCGCTCCCGCTGACTACCAGCAGGTGATGCCCACGTTGTTGTAGCGCACGTTCGCGGTCTTGAAGACCAGGGTCCGCATGTCCCCCGAGGCGAAGTTGCTCTCGCCGCAGGCGCAGGTGGAGGTCGTGCCCGTGCACGACGTCCAATTGATGGTGTCACCGCTCGCGTCCACGCGGTACTCGGCGTTGAAGACGGCCTTGTTCTGGGCCACGAACGAGGTCTTGTAGACGCCACACTCCTTGTAGCGCTGGCACTCCTCGTTGATGGCGAAGTCGAAGTACGGGGCGAGCGCGGTGACCTGATCAATGTCATTCTTGAGCGCGATGCCCAGGCAGTTGGCATGGGCCGTGTCGGCGAGCCAGCGGTTGTAGGCGAGCTGATCCGCCGCCGTGATGCCCCAGCAGGCCTGGTCGGTACACGAGATCTCATCGTCGTGCGAGTAGGCGTCGACGTTGTCCGGCTCGACCGCGTCACATCCCTTGGTCTTCGCCAGTTGAATGCGCGCCGCCATCACGTCGCGCACCGCCTGCTTGCGGTGATCCAACCACCACTCGCAGTTCCCGCCCTTCTCACACCAGTCGCCCATGATGTGGATGGACTCGTTGCAGTTCTCGCCGGGGCTGCAATAGGTGTCCTGCGGGAAGTTATTGGCATCCTCCCGCCAGTTCTCGAAGGAGCCGGCGCTGAAATAGCAGACCACTTTCTTGCCGGCGTTCTTGTACGCCTGGATCGTCGTGCTCGTGGTCCCGTAGAGGTCCACGACGTAGACCTGGGCGTTGAGGTTCGTGGGCAGCGAGGTGTTCTCGAGGTCCCAGATCCAGGTGGAGCCCTTGGGGAAGCTCGGGACGGTGCACGCCGCGCCATCCACCGTGCTCACGGCCGTGTCGCCGCTCCCCGACCCCTCCCAGGCCTCGTCCCCCTCCAGGGGCTGGCACGCGGACACGAGCAGCGCGGAACAGGAAATCAGACAGGTCAGCCGCTTCGACATGATGTCTCCCTTCATGCGTCGGTGTTGAACTTCGCCGCGCATAAGCCACGCCATGCCGCTCGTCCGCAACTGACAAATGCGAATTCCGCGCAAGTATCGGATAACAAGAATTTAGAGAAACCCGCCGCGGACCCGGCGGGTTCCTCTCCTTTTCTTAGAGGGAGAGATCGATGCTCACGCGGATGCCGAAGTCACACGAGGCCGTGTTGCCGGACGCGTCCTTGGCGGTGCAGGTGACCTTCGTCAGGCCGGGCAGGAAGATGGTGCCGGGGGGAATCGAGCAGGTGACGGGCGCCGGGCCGCAGGCATCGCGGGACGAGACGGCGTACTGAAGGGAGACACCGAGCTCGCCGAGGCGGATCTTCGCTTCCAGCGCGAGGGGGCAGGAGATGGACGGAGGCGTCTCATCCACCACGGTGACCGAGCCCACGCACTGAGCGCTCGCCGCGCCATCCGAGGCGATCAACGTGACGGCGTGACGGCCCGGACCGAAGGACGCATCGGGGGACTGGGACACGGAGAGCGGTGCCGGGCCATGGTCCGGATCGTAGCTGCCATTGTCCACGCTGGCGCGGGCCTGGCAGGAGGCATCGGCGCGGACGGTGACATCACGGCAGAGCGCCACCGGGGGCTGGTTGCTCGGAGGCAACTGGCAGGCGAGCTCCAGCGAGGTGGAGGTGGTGTTGTTGCTCTCGATGCACTCGGTGTCGCGACCCGTGCCCTGGCCGTCATCGTCCGCGCTGGCCGAGAAGCTCACCGGGCCGTTGGGGGGGCGGACACGGAGAGCGTCGCGAGCGCGCTGGTGCCCACGGGCAGCGGCTCGGCCACGGTGGCCACGCCGAGCAGCGTGCCGCCCGAGGCGGAGGCCCCGTCGAAGAACGCCACCTTCACGCCCGCGGCCACCGGGGCCTCGCCCTGGTTGAGCACGCGTGCGCGGAGCACGACCGGCCCTCGCCCTCGCACGTGGCGGACAGCTCGGACACGACGAGGTCCGCGGCGGCGTAGGGGCTGGGGCCCTCGCCGAAGTGGTTGGCGACGTTGGCGTGGAAGGTGTTGAGCCGCGGGTGGAGCCAGTGGCTCGTCGCGGCCGCCGGGATGGAGCCATCGTCGAGGACGTTCGTCACCGAGTAGGCGTGCTGGTTCCACAGGCTCCGGGTGCCCGCCCACCCGTGCCGCCCCTGGAACACGCGCAGGCCGTGGGTGCCCGGGTAGGCATGGTCGTTGGAGACCACCACGAGCTCCGCGGCGGGGTCTCCATCCACGTTCGCGACGATGGGGTTCTCGTGCGTGGTGCCCGAGCTGTTGGGAATCTCCCAGCGCACGGCACCGGTGGCGGCGTCGAGGATGCGCAGCTTCAGCTCGTCGGCGACGACGACCTCGAGCGCGCCGTCATCCTCGAAGTCGAAGGTGGTGGAGCCCACCTTGCCGGAGCTGAGATCCTGGATGGGGGTGGACCACTTCACGGTGCCGTCGGAGGCGAGGACCGAGTACGCCCGCTCTCCGGCCAGGCCGATCTCCAGCGCCCCATCTCCGTCGAAGTCCGCGAGCGTGGGCGAGCCCCCGTGGCCTCCGCCGGGAACGCCGACGCTCCAGCGCAACGAGCAGTCATCGTCGAGCAGGCTCACCCGGCCACGGCCCGCCACGACGATCTCCCCGGCCGGGTCCTCGTCGAAGTTGGCCACGGCGGCGAAGCCATGGGGGATCTCCGTGTTGACGCACAGCGGGGTGCCATCGTGGCGGTAGATGGCGCGGCCGTTGACCACCTCCTGCTGGCCGTCCTGATCGATGTCCGCCGCGAAGGAGACGGGGCCCGTGTACTGGGCGCCGCCCATGCCATCGGAGCCCACCCACTTCAGCGTGCCGGTGTGATCGTAGACGCGGTTGCCATCGAGGATCTCCACGAAGCCATCGCCATCCAGGTCCGCCAGCGAGGGGCCGCCCCATTCGTTGTAGTCGTTGGCGGCGAGGGCCGAGCGGAACTTGAAGGTGCCGTCGTGCTCGAAGCAGATGATGCCGCGGCCGTCCTGGGGGATGGCGCAGATCTCCACCGGCCATCCTCGTCGAGGTCTCCGGCGGCGAGGCTGGCGGCGGGCTTCACCCGGGCCGCCGGATCCGTCACGGCCCACAGGTCGTGCCCGTCCTCGCCGCTGACGGCCCGCAGCACGCCATCCGTCTGGTACTTGTCTCCCGCGAAGGTGCTGAAGACGATGTCCGCGACACCATCCCCGTTCACGTCCACCACCACGGGCGTCATCATCACCTGATGGTGCTCGGGCATCACCGTGCTGCCCGTCCACGCCCACTTCAACTCCGGCTCGAGGGCGCCCGGCGGCGGCCGCACCTCGCAGCGCTCCGCCAGGGGCGCGCCTTGAGCGTCATCTCCTCCTCCGGCGCCCGCGTGGAGCCACATCCCGTCGCGGACAACATCCCCAGCACGGCGAACATCCGCCCGTACAACGGCCCACTCCCTGCCACATGACGATGGATAGCGCTTCGCGTCTTCATGCCGTGTCTCCTCCCCTCACCGGCCAGACCGGGGCCAGGGCCCACCCGAGCGCCACGCCCGCCGGGTGAGCAATCCAGGTTCAATTGGAGCAGAGCACTGGAATTGGATCTCCATGCTTCGGGTATAGCCGGGCCACACCTGGAGGCTGCCCGCTTGGGCTCGGCCCCCGCGACCGTCCCGGATGCTGGATGGTCGGAAGCAGGAGACACCCGGGCGAGTTCAGCGTGACGCTTCCCTGGCCGTCGACTGAACAAACCCGGCTGTTCGGGTGCGCCAACTTCCTCCGGGTGCACCCTTCCTGGTAGACATGACGTATCGCGCCAGATGTCCGGCCGGAAAAACCCACGGAGCGCCGGTTGATGCAGACAGCAGACGCCTCACCCCAACAAGTCTTCCGTCAACTCAATCAGGTCTCCCTCCGCACCGTGACGGCCCACGCCGTGCCCGTCGTGTATCTGATCATGGTGATCATGGGCTTCTCGGGGGAGGAGGTGCTCGGGACGATGTTCATCATCGCCCCCGCGCTGCTGCTGATCGGCGTCGCGGGGCCGTACCGGTCCTCAACTGGCTGGTGTCACGCACCCTGCGCGAGGCCGAGGTGTCGGAGCCCGCGGAAGCCCGGCTCCAGCGCATCCTCCGCCTGCCGCAGACGTACGAGGGCGGTCTCATCGCGCTGACCGCGCTGGGCACGGCCGTCTACGGCGCCGTGCCGACGCTCTACTACGCGGACAAGAACCCGTGGACCATTGCCTGGGCCATCGTCACCGTCGTGCTGCTGTGCCTGCTCAGCGGCATCCACCGGCGCTTGATGTTCGAGCAGGTCCTGCGCCCCCATGCCATCCAGGAGTTCCAACGCCATCCGGAGCTGGACCTGGGCGGCGCGGGCTTCTCCTGGCCGCGCTACCGCTGGTACCTGCCCTACGCCTTCGCCCTGTTCATCCTCTGCGCGCTGGTGGTGAGCTTCACGGTGCTCGGCCAGCAGGCCCGCCCCATCTATGAGCAGGTGCTGGCGCAAGTGGACGCCGCGTCCCCGGGCCAGGCCTCGCCGCTCCTGCGGGCGGCCGTGAGCCAGGTCATCGAGGCTCCGCCCTCCCGCTGCTCCTGCTCAACGGCTACCTGCTGTTGGTGGCCACGCTCTCGGCCCTGAGCCTCGCCCGGCACCTGTCGGAGGGCGCGCGCAGCGTGCAGGCTCCATGGAGGCGCTCGCCGCGGGCGCGCCCATCCTGCCCCAGTGGGCCTCCACCGACGAGATCGGCGACCGGCCGCCGCCACCGCCCGCGCCTTCGCCAAGCTGCGCGACTTCTCCCTGTCCCTGCGTGACTCCGCCGGCTCGCTCAAGAACAGCGCCGATCAGCTCGGCATGTCCACCACCAAGCAGACCGAGGTGCTCACCCTCCAGGCCTCCGCGCTCCAGGAGACCCAGGTCACCGCCCAGGAGATCAAGGAAACCTCCGCCATGGCCACCCAGAAGGCGGAGAACGTGCTGCGCCAGACCGAGCGCGCCAATGAGATCAGCCAGGTGGGCGAGAAGGCCATCCAACGCACCCTGGATGGACTCAAGGCGATCCAGGGCCAGGTGAACGAGATGGCCGCGCGCATCCGCGCGCTCGATGAACGCGCCCGGCAGATCGGCCGCATCACCGAGAGCGTGAAGAGCCGGCGGACCGCTCCAACATGCTCGCCCTCAACGCCGCCATCGAGGCGGTGCGCTCGGGCGAGCACGGCAAGGGCTTTGGCGTGGTGGCGCGGGAGATCCGCTCGCTGGCGGATCAATCCATCAAGGCCACCCACAACGTGGGCGTCATCCTCGAGGACATCTCCGAGGCCATCCGCAGCACCGCGGCCATCACCGAGGAGGGCTCGGCGAAGGTGGGCACCAGCCTGGGGGAGATCCGCGAGTTCGGCGAGACGCTCCAGCAGTTGTCCAACATCGTCCGGGACAACGCGCAGTCCGTGCGGCAGATCACCACCGCGGTCAATCAGCAGGGCACGGGCATCACGCAGATCTTCCAGGCGGTGAGCGATCTGTCGACGATGATGGACCAGACCATGTCCCAGCTGAACAACTCCATGAGCGCGGTGGACCTCGTCCGGGACGTGTCGCACCGGTGTCCAACTTCCTCGGCAACTATGGCTGGCAGGAGAAAGAGCAGAACCCGGAGTCTCGCTGAGCCCTCCCAACGCGCGTGGGCTCCAGGCGGGCGGACGCCGGGGGCCCCCTCCGTGGCCGAGTGTCTTTCGTGTTAAAAATCCAGCCCTACTCCAGGGGCGAAAGACATGTCCTCCACAGCCGAGCGGCTCATTGAAACACTGAGAGCGGAAATCGCCGCTCTCGGTCAGCAGGGCGGAGTCGTCACGCCCTCCGTCTACGACACGGCGCAGGTGCTGCGGTACGCCCCGCCCGCCCATCCCCAACCCGCCATTGACTGGCTGATGGCGCAGCAGCACGCGGACGGAGGCTGGGGACCCGAGGTCATGCCCCTGGCCCGGCACGTTCCCACGCTCGCGTCCGTCCTGGCGCTGCTGGTGTCCAACGACGCGCCGGGCAGCCACGACGCGGCGGCACGTGGACTCGACTTCCTGCGCCGCACCGCGGAGCTCTGGTCCTTCGAGCAGGCGCTGCCGGATGACATCCCGGTCGCCGTGGAGCTCGTCCTGCCCCGGCTGCTGGAGGACGCGGCCGCGCTGGGACTGGATCTGCCCCAGCAGCCCTTCCGGCTGCTGCGCACGCTGGGCGAGCGGCGACGCGGGTTGATCGCCCGGATGAAGATCCGCGCGGGCACCACGCCCGTCCATGGCTGGGAGGCCTGGGGCTCCCAGGCGGACCCCGCGGTGATCGACGCCACCCAGGGAGTGGGCAACAGCCCCGCGGCGACCGCGCTCTGGCTGAACCGGCGCCGGGCGGCCGCCCCGGACGCACCGGAGCTTCGGGGCGTGGAGGAGTTCCTGACGGGGGCCTCGGCGGCGACCCGGACGGGCATTCCGGGCGTCGTGCCCACGGTGTGGCCCATTCCCACCTTCGAGCGTCCCTGGGGCCTGCTCGCCCTGCTCTCCTCGGGACTCTCGTCCCACCCGGCCCTCCAGGACGTCATGCGTCCCCAGTTGGAGCCCTGCAACGGGCGCTCAAGCCCGAGGGCCTGGGCATGAGCGACAACTTCGACGTCGACGGGGACACCACCACGACGACCGTCGCCCTGTTGGCCAACGCGGGCCACCCGGTGGATGGCCGCGTCCTGGAGCGCTACCAGCGCGAGGGGTTGTTCATCACCTACTCGCACGAGATGCAGCCCTCGCTGACCACGACGGCCCATGGCGTGCTGGCCCTGGCGATGCTCGGCCAGGACGCGACCCAACCCCTGCGCTTCCTCCTGGAGAAGCGTGGACACAACGGGGTGTGGGTGGGCGACAAGTGGCACTGCTCCTGGCTGTACGCCACCTCGCAGGTGATGGGGGCCCTGGCCCAGGCGGGCGCGGCGGCGGAGCTGCGCGCGAGCGCCGAGGCGATGATCGCCCTGCAGCGCGACGACGGCGGCTGGGGCGTGGGTACGGCCTCCAGCGCATCGGAGACGGCCTTCGCCGTGCATGCGATGTATGGGCTGCGCTCGGCGCCGGGCGCTTGCGGCGTGGCGGTGCGGCGCGCGCTGCGCAAGGCCGCCGCGTGGCTCTCCGCTTGGGACTCCGCTCCCCGCGCCACCGAGACGCTGTGGATCGGCAAGGAGCTGTACGGCCCCGTCCGGGTGGATCGCGTCTTCGTGCTCACCGCCCGGCTGGCGCTGGAGCTCGACCGCGACCTGCTCTCGCGCTGAAGCACCGGGGGGCGCTCGGCGGCGGCCCCTCCCCGAGGGTGTGGCGGAATGACCCAGCTCGCCCTCCTGCCGAGGTGAAGGCGGCGGATGCTCCGTGCGCTCGCGTCTCTCCCACGCCTCTCGAGGGGCTCCGCTTCCAGGCAGTGGAACCCGTCCTGTCCGAAGAACGACTTGGCATGCTCCGTGCTTTGAAGGGTCGCTGGACACTCGGAGTGATCTCGGGTCTGAATGCGCCGCCTTCATCACAACAGCCAGACGGACGGGTCTTCTCGCCCATGTCCTCCACCTCGGGTGGAGGGGCACGGGGAGCGGTTGGAAGAGGACCCCGCGGGAATCCGACATGGAGAACGCATGAGCCACACCCACTCGACGGGCCCCAAGCGCCTGTCGCTTTTCGCCACACTGATGCTCGCCGCCACATCGCTCGCCGGTTCGGACGCGCTCGCCCAGCCCACGGGCCTGGGCCGCTTCGAGCTGGAGCGCCTCGTGCTCAATCCCAACGGTCAGGGCTCGCTCACCGTGGGAACGGGCGAGCTGCTCCCCCAGGGCGGCTACCGGCTGTCGCTGCTGGGGCACTACGAGAACGATCCCCTGGTCATGTACCGGGATGGCAACCGACTGGGCTCGGTGGTGCGCGATCGGGTCACCGCGCACCTGCTGGCGGCCTGGGCTCCCTTGCGGTGGCTGGAGTTGGGCGCGCAGCTGCCCGTGGTGGCATGGCAGAAGGGGGATGACCTCTCCGGGCAGGGCGTGGGCGCACCGGCGCGCACGGGCCTGGGCACGCCCATGGTGTACGCGCGGCTGGGACTGCTCGCGCAGCAGCGCGAGGCGCCGTTGGATCTGGCGCTCGAGCTGGGCGTGGGCCTGCCCGTGGGCAGCGTGGACACGCTGTCGCGGGACGGGAGCGTGCGCCTGGAGCCCAAGCTGATGCTGGGCCGGCGCTTCGGCGGGCTGCGCGCGGGCGTGGAGGGCGGCGTGCTGGTGCGGCCCTCCATCATGGTGGGCGGCGAGGAGGTAGAGGACGAGCTGGGCAGCGAGGTGCACCTGGGCGCGGTGGTGGCCACGATGGGGCCGGGGCTGCGCGGCGAACTCAACCTGCGCGGGGTCCTCCCGCTCGGTGGCCAGCCACAGTCCATGGAGCTGCTGGCCGGTCTGCGGCTGCCCCTGAGCGAGCGCGTCGAGGCCTATGCCCTGGGCGGTCCCGGCTTTGGTGACACGCTCGGCACGCCCACCTTCCGCGTGCTGCTGGGTGTGGCGCTGGTCGACGGGAAGCCGCGCGACGCCGACAAGGACGGCATCGAGGACGCCCAGGACAAGTGCCCCACCGAGGCGGGCACGGCCGAGCGTCAGGGCTGCCCCGTGCGTGACGCCGACCAGGACGGCATCGAGGACGCCCAGGACAAGTGCCCCAACGAGGCGGGCCCGGCCGAGCGTCAGGGTTGCCCGGTGCGTGACGCCGACCAGGACGGCATCGAGGATGGCCAGGACAAGTGCCCCAACGAGGCGGGCCCGGCCGAGCGTCAGGGCTGCCCCGTGCGTGACGCCGACCAGGACGGCATCGAGGACAGCCAGGACAAGTGCCCCAACGAGGCGGGTCCGGCCGAGCGTCAGGGCTGCCCGGTGCGTGACTCGGACGGGGATGGTCTGGTGGACGAGCGGGATGCATGCCCCTCGCAGCCAGGACTGAAGGAGCTGCGCGGCTGCCCGGCGAAGGACAGCGACAACGACGGCGTGGCGGACCACCTGGACAACTGCCCCACCGAGGCGGGTGTGGCCGACAACCAGGGCTGCCCGGCGAAGCAGAAGCAGATGGTGGCCATCCAGAAGGGCAAGCTGGAGATCAAGGAGCAGGTGTTCTTCGCCACGGGCAAGGCGGTCATCCAGCCGCGCTCCTTCAAGATGCTGGATCAGGTGGCCAAGGTGCTGCGCGAGCACCCCGAGGTGGAGCAGATGATCATCGAGGGCCACACCGACAACCGGGGCAAGGCGGAGGCCAACCGCAAGCTGTCCCAGGCCCGGGCCGAGTCGGTGAAGAAGCACCGGTGGGCAAGGGCGTGGAGGCGTCGCGCCTGGAGGCCAAGGGCTTCGGTCCCGATCAGCCCATCGCGTCCAACGACACGGAGAAGGGCCGCGCGACCAACCGTCGCGTGGAATTCATCATCACCACCGCCGAGCGCGAGCAGCAGCAGTAGCCGGAGAGGAATCCAAAGATCATGAGCACTCCAATCATCAAGAAGTGGCTCGCGGCGGTACTGTGCGTACTGGCCCTGGGCTCGACGGCGGCGGTGGCCGGGCCGGATACGTTCTACCTGGGTGAAGGGACCGAAAATAAGACGGTGTCCACCATCGACACCAAGATCAACACCTATGCCCAGGTGACCGCCGACATCACGGCCAACACCAAGAGCATCCAGGTAGGACCTGCTGTGGGGGCCGCCACGAGCATCCACAATGGCAGTTTGATCATGATCCTCCAGACGACGGGGATCGAGCCCGTCCCGGTCTCTGGAGATACCGCCCCCATCAATCTCAATGGCAAGCCGGTGGGCACCTGGGAACTGGCGCGAGTGGAAAATGTCTCGGACTCGGGTTCGGGAGCGACCTTGACCCTGAAAGAGCCGCTCGTCCGTGGATACACGAAGGACGTGACCCAAGTCATCGTGGTGGCGGAGTACGCCACCCTCACGGTCAGCGCCTCGAGCAGCATCATCGCGCTGCCCTGGGATGGGAAGGTCGGAGGTGTCGTGGCATTCCTGGTACAGGGTGCCCTCACCATCCAGGGAACCACCAGCACCACCCGAGGACGGATCAGCGCGAACGCAGCGGGGTTCCGGGGAGGGGCGTTCAAGGTTGATCAGTTCGCCACGACTGGATGCGCGGACCTGGACCAGAGCAGTCCCTCTGGCGGGCTCAAGGGTGAGGGGATCGCCAACACAAAATACGGACCGGACTATGCCGGTCGCGGCAATGTGGCCAATGGCGGCGGTGGTGGGGTCTGCTCTCTATCGGGCGGTGGCGGTGGCGCGGGGGCGGGTACGAGCAGCAGTCCGGGAACAGGCGTGGGCGCGGGCGCGGGTGGCATGGGTGGTAATTCCGTTGATGACATCCCGCAGGCCGGCGGCCTGGGCGGCGCGGCCCTGTACTTCACGGAGTCCAACCGACTCATGTTTGGAGGTGGCGGTGGCGCGGGTCATGGCCTGACATCGCCGGGTCAGTCGGCTGGAAATGGCGGCGGCATCGTCTTCGTCCGAGCCGGTAGCCTCGTTGGCTCGGGCCGCTTCGAAGCGACGGGTGCAACCCCCGAGCAGTCCGCCAACGCCGGTGGCGGTGGAGGAGGGGGCGGCACCATCCATATACGCTTCGCTGGAAACGCAGACTGTAATTCACTCGAGGCGGGTGGCGGTGCTGGTGGTGGCACGACCGAAACAGATCCCGGCCCAGGGGGAGGTGGCGGCGGCGGGTATGTCTTCTTCCAAGCCGTAGGAGGCACTTGTTCACCGAAGGCCAGCAGCATCTTCCTCGGCAACGCGGGCATCCCGAGAAGTGGAACAACGACTGCGAAGAATGGAGCAAACGGCCACTTCGTATGGCGGAAGACGGGCTTCGTGTCGGTGACCCCCGTCATCCAGACCCCCACCAACGGAGCGGTGCTCCGTACTCCCCCGACGGTCATTTCCGGCACGGCTGAGGGCAACAGCACCCTGACACTGGAGCTCACTGGCCCGAATGGCACGACAACGTATTCGCTGCCGGTGGACAACAGCACTCCGGGCAACTGGAGGCTCAATCAGCCCACTCTGCCCGTGCTGCCAGATGGCACCTACACCGTGACGGTGAGGACAACGAGCGTGGATGGCGATACCAGCCCCACAGTCACGAGCACTTTCACCGTGGACACCATCGCGCCGACGGTGGCCATCACGGCCCCGGCCAATGGCCGGACAAGCAGTCAGGAGGTAACGGAGGTCACCGGGACGGCCGAGCCGGCAGCAAGGTGACCTTGGAGGTCGGGGGCACGACGTACCCCAACATCACCGTGCCAGCTTCGGGCATCTGGACCGTCACGCTGAACTCGCCACTGACCAATGGCACCTACACGGCCACGGCCACGGCCACGGATGCGGCGGGCAACACCGCCACCGACACCAGCACCTTCCGCGTGGACACCACGGCGCCCGCGGTGTCCATTGATGCCCCGGCCAATGGCGGCAACCCGCTCAACACGCCGGTGACCACGGTCTCGGGCACGGCTGAGCCCGGCAGCAAGCTGACCGTGGAGGTCGGGGGCACGACGTACACCGACGTCCCCGTGGAGAATGATGGTAGCTGGAAGGTCACGCTGAACTCGCCGCTGACCAATGGCACCTACACGGCCACGGCCACGGCCACGGACGCGGTCGGCAACACCGCCACCGACACCAGCACTTTCACCGTGGACACCACTCCGCCCGCGGTGGCCATCACGGCCCCGACCAATGGCCGGACAAGCAGTCAAGAAGTAACGGAGGTCACCGGGACGGCCGAGCCCGGCAGCAAGGTGACCGTGGTGGTCGAGGGCACGACGTACCCCGAGATCACCGTACCGACTTCGGGCATCTGGACCGTCCCGCTCAACTCGCCGCTGACGAATGGTGGCCCCTATACGGCCACGGCCACGGCCACGGATGCGGCGGGCAACACCGCCACCGCCACGAGCACCTTCTCCGTGGACACCGTGGCTCCCGCGGCTCCGGTCATCGAGACGCCGCGTAATGGAGCGGTGCTCAGTGCCTCTCCGGCGGCCATCTCGGGAACCGCGGAGAAGAACAGCACCCTGACGTTGGTGCTCACCACTGGCACGACCAGCACGACGTATGGCCCAATTCCGGTGAACGAGGACGGCAAATGGACGTTCACCCCCCACGCCGCTGCCCTCTGGCTCCCACACGGTGACGGCCCGCACTCAAGACGCGGCCGGCAACACCAGCCCTGAGTCGGAGCCCAGCACCTTCACCGTCATCATCGATACGAACATCACCCAGGGTCCCTCGGGCACCACGCCCGACCGGAGCGCGACGTTCGAGTTCGACACCGGAGCGCCGGGCGTGACGTACGAGTGCCGCCTGGATGGTGGGGAGTGGACGGCGTGCACGTCGCCCGTCACCTACGACAACCTGCCCGATGGCGAGCACACCTTCGAGGTCCGCTCCCGTGACTCCGCGGGCAATGTGGACGCGACGCCCGCCACCCGCACCTGGACCGTGCACGTGGGAGACATCGACTTCCGCGGTGATGGTCTCGGCTGCTCGGCCTCCGGCGGGGACTCGTCGCTGGTGCTGATGGCGCTGGGCTCGGTCCTCGCGCTGGCCCGCCGCCGCCGTCAGCGCTGAGCCCCACCCCCACGTGAAGCAAGCCGGGCCCCCTTCCCTCCTGGGAAGCGGGGCCCGGTCCTTTCTGGCTCCCCGCCGGGCCATCACGGGGCCATCACGCTCCCCGCGATACATGCTCGCTCCGAGGCGGAACACGCCCGGCGGGCTCCTCCCGCCCCTACTCACAGTGAGGAACACATGATGAATGCCGAGGCGAAGCAGGTGCTGGACGCGGCGCGGGACCGGCTCCGGTGGTGTCATCCCGGGCGGCGGACATCGAGTCGGGGCGCCGGCTGCCGTTGGAGCTGCTCGGCCAGCTCAAGCAGGCGGGCTTCTTCCGGATGTTCGTCCCCCGGAGCCACGGCGGCCTCGAGGTGGACCTGCGCACCGGCATGCAGGTCCTGGAAACCCTGGCCCGAGCGGATGGGGCCACCGGGTGGACGACGATGATCGGCTCGGAGAGCCCCCACCTCTTCTCGTTCCTCTCACGCGAGCGCTTCGACGCCATCTACTCGGGCGGGCCGGACGTCATCATGGCCGGCGGCTTCAACGCCCAGGGGCAGGCGGTGGTGGAACCCGGCGGCTACCGCGTCACCGGGCGGTGGGGTTTCGCCAGCGGCTGCCAGCACGCGGACTGGCTGTTCGGCAACTGCGTCGTCCTGCACGAGGGCCAGACGCTCCCGCGTCCCACCGAGGGCCTGCTCCGGATGCGGGCCATGCTCCTGCGGCCCCAGGAGGTGCGCATCCTCGACACCTGGAACGTGCTCGGCCTGAAGGGGACGGGCAGCCATGACGTGGAGATGGAGGGCGTCTTCTGCCCCGAGGAGAACACCCTCGACATCTTCTCCGGCGCGTCCCACCTGCCGGGCCCGGGGTTCGTCGCGCCCCTGTTGCAGTTCGCGCTGCACATGGCGGCGGTGTCGCTGGGCATCGCCCAGGGCGCGCTGGAGGATCTGGTGACGCTCGTCGGGACGGGCAAGCGGCGGATGTACGCCCGCGCTCCCCTCTTCGAGTCCCCCGTCTTCCAGCTCCAACTCGGCCGCGCCGACACGCGCGTGCGGGCCGCCCGGGCGCTGCTGCGCGACCTCTCCGAGGAACTCTGGGCCGCGAGCACGAACAACCCCGCGGCCATTCCGGCCGTGGCGCCGCGAGTCTCGGCGGCCCTGGCCTGGGTGACGGAGACGGCGGCCGAGGTCGTGGGCGCGTGCTACCAGGCGGCGGGCGCCAGCGCGCTCAAGGACGGCTCGAGCCTGCAGCGGCGCTTCCGGGATCTGCACACCTTCCGGCAGCACGCGGCCGCGGCGGAAGGCTGGTTGGGCCAGGCCGGGGCCGCCCTGCTCGGGCAGCCCACGGGCTTCTGGACCTGAGCGGCCGGGGCCGCCCGCTCGCTACTTGGAAGCCTGGAGCAGGGGCGCCTTGGTGGGGCGCCCGTAGAGGAGCTGGTAGGTGTTGAACGAGCGCAGCACGCGCTTGATGTAGCCGCGCGTCTCGGCGATGGGCACCTCCTCCACCCACGCGTCCAGCGGCATGCCGGGACGATCCGCGCGCCACTTGTCCACCGCCAGGGGGCCGGCGTTGTAGCTGCCCACGGCGAACGGCGTCTGTCCGGGGAAGCGCTTGATGAGCGAGCCCAGGTAGTGCGCGCCCAGACGGATGTTGAGCTCCGGCTCCAGGAGCGCCTGCGTCGAGGGGGCCTTGAGCTTGAGCTGCCGGGCCACCGCATTGGCCGTGGTGGGCATGAGCTGGGTGAGGCCGAGCGCCCCCGCCCACGAAAGCGCCTTGGGGTCCAACGCGCTCTCCTCGCGCATCAGGGCCTGCAACAGGTCCGGCTCCACGCCCGCCGCGGTGGTGTGCTTCTCGATGAGGTCGCGGAAGGCGTTGGGATAGGCCACCTCCCACAACGGACGCGTCTGGGGGGTGATGGGGCCGCTCAGGTCCCGGCGCAGGGCGATGCGCGCCACCGCGTGGGCCCCGCGCTCGTCTCCGGACAGCGCCAGCAGGTGCACGATGAGCCGGATGTTCTCGGCCGGGAGGCTCACGCGGTTGATGGCGAGCAGCTCCGAGGACACCGCCTCGGGGAAGCCCAGGCGCAACAGCTCCACGGCGGCGAGGAAGTGCGGATCCTTCTCCATGTCGCCGGCGTGCAGGGGCCAGGGCTCGCGCCGCTCCTGGGTGGAGAAGTCCAACTGGGGAGCCGGGCGCCGCGCGCGCTCCACGTCGAGCGAGCCCAGCATCGTGCGCGCCAGCAGGCCGTAGTAGGTGGCGGGGTGCTCCAGCGCGAGCGACTCGAAGAGCGCCGCGGCCTGCTCGGGCTGCTTGCGCTCCTGCAGCGTGCGCGCCCGCCAGTAGCGCGCGCTCCACGTCGTTCGTCTCGTCCGCGTCGGCGAAGCGCTTCTCGATCTCCTCGAGGAGGGGATGCCCCCGTCGGCGGCCTTGCGCTCGCGGGCGATCCAGTAGTCCTTGAAGAGGGCCTCGCCCAGGTAGTCGCCCTGGGGGTAGAGCATGGCCAGCGTCTTGAGGCGCTCGGAGGCGAGCTCCAGCCGCCCCGTCTTCACGTACAGGTCGGCGGCGAAGAAGAGCGCGTCATCGGCGAAGGAGTGCTCGGGGAAGTCGCGGGCGAGCCGCTCGTACGTCTCGGGGCCGCGCACCTGATCCACGATGGAGCGCGAGGAGCCGAGCACGTAGAGCACGCGGGGCAGCAGCTCGCGATCCTGGCACTTGTCGGCCACGGGGGTGAGCGCGGCGATGGCGCTGGTGTGCTGGCGCTCCTTGCGCAGGGCCTTGCCGTAGGCGAAGTGGGCGCGGCAGGCGAGCGCGTCGGGCAGCACGAGCTTGGGCAGCAGGGGCTGGAGCAGCTCCAGGCCCTGGCGGTTGCGGTGCAGCTCGATGAGCTGCTCGGCGCGCACGACTTTCATCTCCAGGGGGGCTGCTGGCCCTTGAGCCGGACCTGGGCGACCTGCGCCAGGGGGGTGAGGGGGTGGCGGGCCCACAGGCGCCAGAGGAAGTCGCGCTCGCGGGCCTTGTCCTTCAGGTCCACGGCGAGGTCGGCGCTGGCCAGCAGGGCCTCGGCGCCGACGTTGCGGCCCCAGGCGGGGGCGACGAGGTTGGCCAGGGGGGCGAGCGCGGTGAGGGCGCCCTCGGCGTCCTTCGTCTTGCGCAGCACGCGGCCGAGCCCCAGGCGGGCATCGGCGTAGAGCCGGGACGACTCGGGCACCTGGGAGAGCATCTCGGCGGCCTCGGGGAAGCGACCGAGGGCTCCAGGGCGGTCCCGGCGTGGGTGAGGCAGCGGTCGCGCAGCGCGGGGTAGTCCGCGGCCAGGGAGCGCATCTCCTCGGCGGCGCGCGCGTTGTCCCCGGCGCGCACGGCGCTCAGGGCGCGCAGGTAGCGCACGGGCGGAGAGTTTCCCTCCTTCTCGAGCAGCTCGCGGGTGCGGGTGTACTGGCCCTGGTCGAAGGCCGCCTTGGCCAGCGGGAGCGTGCCCTGGGCGAAGTACGGGGCGAGGTCCTCCAGGCCGTAGGCGCGGCCGAGGGAGACGGGAGGGGCCAGGGGAGGCGCCGGGGGGGCTCACCCGGGAAGGCCGGGTTGAAGACCTGCATGTAGCCCGGGGGCACGAGGGACTTCTCCGTGTCCGGGGGCGGCGAGAGCTGGGCCTCGGGGGGCGCGTTGCCGGTGAGCGACCGGGGAGGCGCGGCCGGCTCCTGGGAGGCGGACTCCAGAGGGGGAGACGCCTGGGTGAAGGCCAGCGAGGTGGCGGCGGCGACGGCGAACAGCGGCAGGAAGGCTTTCATACAGGGGGGACCGCGGGAGATGGAGCGGGGCGACAGGAGACACGGGGAAGCAGGGGAAAAATTTCCGGAACGCGAGGAAGGTTAGACTCTCGACCCGCCCATGGACATCCGGACACAGAGCGCGCTTCTCGCATCCATCATCGGCCTGGCGCTTGGCGTGTCCATGTTGTTGAGAGCCGCACGTCCGCGGGTGCTCACGCTCTACTCCGTCTTCGCGTTGACATTGGGGGGCTACTACCTCTCCACCTTCATCCATGACTTCTTCGCCACGGGCAACTATCCGTGGGTGACGCGGGTGGCGGTGGGCGCCACCATCCTACTGGCTTCGCTCGTTCCTGGCGCGGCCGTCGCCTTCTTCCTGGAGTTCCTCGGCGTCAGCCAGGGCACCCACCTGTTAGGCAGGCGGCTCGCCTTCCTCTCGGCGGTGTTCGGGCTGATGGTGGCGGTGTCCCCGCTGGCCCAGAAGGAGTGGGCGCGGATCGTCGTGGGCACGTGGGTGCTCGGCGCGCTGCTGGCCTCGGTGTCGTTGCTGCTGCGACGAGTGCGCACCACGGATTCACGCATCGAGCGGCTGAGGCTGACGTACCGGCCATTGGCGCCGGGGCGGCCATCCTCTTCAGCGTGTTGGATCAGCTCGAGCGCTACGGGCTGCCCTTCCCCACCCCGCTGGGGCCCGTCTTCACCACGCTCTACCTGTTCTTCCTCGCGCAGACGCTGTTGCGGCTGCGGCTGATGGATCTGCACGAGCTGTTGGCGAAGATCGTCTCGCAGACGCTGCTGGCCTCCATCCTGGCGGTGGTCTTCACGCTGCTGACGATGTGGGTGGACAAGAACAACACCTCGCTCTTCATCTTCAACACGGTGGTGGCGACGTTCGTGCTGCTCATCCTCCTGGAGCCGCTGCGGGCCAAGGTGGAGGAGCGCGTGGTGGCGGTCTTCTTCCGCGAGCGCTTCGAGCTGCTGCGGGTGCTCGGCAGCACGCGGGCGCGCATGGCGGGCGTCATCGAGATCTCCGAGCTGGCGCGGCTGGTGCTCGACGCACTGCACGAGTCGGGGCGGATCACCCACGCGTCGCTGTACCTGCTGGCCGAGGACCGGCCGGGCTACCGGCTGTTGGACGCGGAGGGCCGGCGCCGGTGTCGTTCCTGGACACGGGGGCGGCGCGCGGGGTGCTGTTCGCGGTGGCGTCGGGGCAGAAGGCGGTGCTGCTGGAGAACGTGGAGCGGCGCATCGCGGTGATGAGGCAGCAGGCGGTGGAGGGCAAGCGCTTCCGGGACGAGCTCAAGCGGCTGCACGACACGCGCGCGGCGCTGGTGCAGATGAAGGCGGGCATCACGGTGCCGCTCTTGGGCAATGACCGGGTGATCGGCTTCCTCAACCTGTGGGACGAGCGGGTGCCGGAAGCGTACGCCTCGGATGAGATCGCGCTGATGCTGGAGGTGGCCGAGCGGCTGGCGACGGCGCTGGAGAACTCCAAGCTGTACGAGACCATCCGCGAGAGAGACCGGCTGGCGGCGCTGGGAGAGATGGCGGCGGGCCTGGCGCATGAAATCCGCAATCCGCTGGGGGCCATCAAGGGCGCGGCGCAGTGTCTGGATCCGCGGCGGCTGCCGGGGAGGAAGGCGAGTTCCTGGAGGTGATCGTCGAGGAGGTCAACCGGCTCAACGGGGTGGTGTCGGCGTTCCTCGACTACGCGAGGCCGCTGAAGCAGACGTTCGGGCCCACGGACCTGAACGAGGTGGTGACGCGCACGGCGCGGCTCATCCAGAACGAGTGGCCGGCGGGGCTGGAGCTGAAGGTGGAGCAAGAGGAGAACCTGCCGCGGGTGGAGGCGGACGCGGAGCAGCTCAAGCAGGTGCTCATCAACCTGGTGCAGAACGCGATGCAGGCGCTGGGCGGGGAGGCGGGAGGAGTCATCACGGTGAAGACGGTGCGGCCGGACCGCTTCAACGACTTCCGGCACGCGGGGGACTCGTTCGTGGAGCTGCACGTGTCGGACACGGGCCCGGGGATTCCACCCGAGCAGCACCAGAGCATCTTCGTGCCCTTCTACACGACGAAGCAGAAGGGCACGGGGCTGGGGCTGGCGATTTCGCAGCGCATCGTGAAGAACCACGGGGGGACGCTGTCGGTGCGCAGCAAGCCGGGCGAGGGCGCCACGTTCATCATCCGCCTGCCCGCCCCTCCCCCGAGCCCACCCAGGCCCAGGACTCAGGACACGCGGACGGGCCGTCCCTTCCCAACGGGAGACTCGCTGAGACTCCGCCGCCGGACGGCACGCCAACTCCGCCCCGGCACGAGCGCAAGTCCAGGCGCGAGAAGAAGCGCCGGGCGGTCTGAGACGGGGAGGTGAAGGCCAGCGGCGTGGGTCTCCACGACGAGCACTCGGGAGGCCAAGCGGGCCCTCGCGGAGTTCGCGCCCAGGTGCTTGGTACGTGGAGTGGGGCCGGGTCAGTTCCTAGAAGCGTCGGGAATCGAAGCCGCCAAGGGCGGAGCCGCACCCACTCGGGACCAGAGGCACACCCCCGTTTTCCCTCTGGAAATGGGGCGCCCATCTGTCCTGGCGAGTCCAGGCGCGTCCGTTCGATTTGGTCCTTTCTTGGTCCCCTTTATTTCTTTGGAATACGAACGCTGCAGATCCGAAACAACAAGCATATCTACTACTTTTGATTAAATAAATTCATAACAACAGAATCGGGTCAGCAGAGACTAGTGGGCAAGCACGCTGCGCTCGACGCCTCCTGGCAATCCGGACCACAATGAGCCACTTGCCATGAAGAACTCACTGCTCCTTGTCCTCGCTTTACTCGCTCTTCCCTCTTGCAAGAAGGACGCCCCGATTCCAGACGGCTTCAAAGGGGCCAAGTTGGGGATGACCCGTGGTGAGTTGAAGAGGACTGTCCCTGCCGCCACCGAGCAGGGCGACTATTTCATTTTGACTGGCGTGGAGTACGCGGGATTGCCGGCTCGTGCTGGGCTCGTCTTCAATGGAACGGACAAACTCCAGTACATTTTTTTCGAGTTCACAAAGGAGCATGGCGGCTTCGACCAGTACGAGGAGGCAAAGAAGCGCCTCACCGAGGAGTTTGGCAAGCCGATTCGCGAGGAGTCCAACATGCTCGCATGGCGGACCATCTGGGGAGGCAACGAAGGAGGGAACGCGGTCATGCTGGAGCAGTCGGGCCCTCTCGGTGACGGTAGTTTCAGCCTCGTTCTCGCCTCTTCTGAGACTCTGCTTAGGCTACTTACGCCGCCTGAGAAGTAGAGTACATCGACAAGTAGTTCTCCGCTTAAGCAGCCTTGATCGCCACTTAGTGCAAGCTCTCCTCCTGTGCAGTCTCTCTTGCTCGGACCTTCTCCATGAGCGCAGTGCCTCCAAATGTCGAATGCGCGAGGAAGCTCGCCCAACTTGAGGGCGACGACTTCGAAGAGGCCATCACCAGCCTTCTCGCAAACAACCATCAGGATTTTCAGTCGATCCCAGCCGCACCACAAGGGGATGGAGGGCTGGATGGTCTCGCCGAAAACTTCACTAAGGAGGGGATTCGATGAAGGACGGACAACTGAGAGAGAAGTTCCTTGGCTGCCTGAAGCGCTTGGCCCGGAAGAAGGACTTTCAGCGGCGGCTCTGCTTCTTCGCAGACTCAGTGAACAGCTTCGAAGGTTGGCTGAACTGGGAACTTGCCTGGGCATTCGCAGAGAAGCACCGCTGGCCAGAGTATTCCGCGACGCGCGAAAGCAGACTCGAAGGCGGAGGACTTTCCGACCTAGTCCTCGCCATCGGGAGGGAGTACCAACCAGGAAAGCCTGCCTGCCACGTGGAGACCAAGATCCTTTGGGCGAATGCAAATCGGTCCAAGATGCTGCGCTACGCCGTCGACGATTACCGACGGCTTCAGGGGCTCAGCACCGGGCTCATGCTCGTCGTCGCTGTTTCCGCGGGGAGGCCCTCGCCGCTGAAGATGGAAGCGCCCGAGAAGACGCTGACGCTCTATGAGATGGCTCTCTCGAAGGTCGGCATCCGGAGTCCACATGCAGCTTTCGATTACCGAATCTCGGCACCCCTCAAGAGCGAATGGTACCTGAGTCCGTGTATCCACATTCGCGCATATCGGGTGGATCCCACGGGAAGGTAACAACTCGCCGCACTCCGTCTGGACGGGGCGGGATGAGCGCACCGGGCATCGAAGCAAGGCACGGCAGTATCAGTCGGAGCCCGGAAGGGTGTCAGACGATTTGTAGGAGACGAGGTGTCGGAACAAGTCCTTTGACACCTTCCCCGGACACCTTCCCCGCAGTTCCTCCTGCCGCCTTTCCTGTCATCGGCGGGGATGAATCGCGGAATTGATCACTGCGCGGGGACTAACGAATGTCCGTAGCCATGCTCATCAAGTTCAAAGCGCAGGACCAGAGGAGTCTCTATCTTCCCATGGCTACGGAAGGAACGTACAGCCGTGAATGGGTGTCCGTGGCCAGGAAACTCGGCCTGCCCTGGCTGCCTCTCTTTCAGACGGGAATCAAGGTGGAGGTCGCGGATCTGCCCGCAGTCATGGATGAACTCCGGCAACTCCGCGCGGCGTTGGTCGACAACCCCGGGAGCACTCCAGTCGTTGAGCGCATCGACTCCATTATCGAGGCCTTGAGCGAGGTGGATCCCGCTGAAATCGCTGAGATCTTCATTGGATGACAGCGGGGCAGGTGTCAGGACTTGTTCTCGGAGAGGGTGTCAAAGAACTCGAGCGACGCGACTTGGCACAACGAGGGCCCAGAGTTCTTCGCCGGCTCGCTCCGCGAGCGCCTCGCTTGAGGTTACCATGCCCGCAGCGAAGTCCTTGATGTGCTTCGCCTCGTGCCCGAAGCTCTTGATCACCTCCTCCAAGGATGCCATGAATTACTTCAGGATGAAGGAAGACAGAGCGGCGGGCTATACAGGCTTCGTTGATACTGCCCATCGTTGGGGGATTCCTGGCATTTACTGCCCCGTGTGCAAGTCCACCTGGAGTGGAGGAGCCAAGGTATATCCCTCCGTGGATCTGACGCCAGTGATTGCGCTGGCTGACTTCGAGGAAGCTCGTACCGAGCCCATCGAGGAGTATGAGCGGCTGAGTGAACTGGTCCGACCACTGTTGCCGCCGGGAGCCCAATTGGAACCTGGTGCGGCATTCGGGCCGCTCGTGGGTAGGGCACAGGGTCGTTTCGGGCAGTTCGTCTCCAACTACTCTTTCTTGATCCTGATTCGCCGCGAAGCGTACGAGCAGCTTCAGTCCGAGCCCCTGCGCGGACTCAAGGGGTGCCGGATGGAAGTGCACTTTCGTCAGCGCAATCCTCCCGAGTTGCTCGAACTGGAACTCATCCCCCATGGACGCGTACATCCTGACTGCCTTCCGCCGGACCGCAAGCCCCCCTGCCCTCGCTGTCATCGCCGGGGCATTCCACTCCCCAAGGACCTCCTCCTGGACGCCACTACGCTCCCCACCGAGCTGGACCTTTTCCGCCTGGAGGACTTCCCCACGGTGGTGGTCTGCACCGAGCGCTTCGTCGAAGCCTGCCAACGCCTGGGGCTGGATGGCCTCGCCTTCGCGCCGCTCCCAGTGCGCTGAGAACACCACTCATCTTCCCTGACACAGGGGGGCATGGAGAAAGGGCTATACCTCCCTGAACTTCGTTCCCGTGGCCCCAATGCGCTCCATGGCCC
This sequence comes from Cystobacter fuscus, assembly GCA_049060065.1. GTDB lineage: Bacteria > Myxococcota > Myxococcia > Myxococcales > Myxococcaceae > Cystobacter > Cystobacter fuscus_B. The sequence goes on along the minus strand of JBMEQP010000002.1, from coordinate 2,864,460 downwards.
CCTTCACCTCCTCGGAGACGATGAGTGCGATGGTCCACCCCCAGGTGCGGAAGAGCTTCGCGGCACCGACCTTGGAAGGCTCGATGCGCATGCCGTGAACACCCTGGTACTGACCTACCTTCTCGGGCCGTCCATCCTCCGGCGTCCAATAGGACACTTCCTCGGACGCTTCGTCGTCGATGCACTTCACCACGTGGGTGACGTTCAGGATGTAGAACTGCTCCGGCTCTCCTCCAATGTCTACCGGAAAGAGCTGAATGTCCTCGGGGGCCAACTCTTCCAGGAGAGAGGCGACCTTGGCGTGGATCACGGGCACAACGCCGATACCCGCGAGGGAGAAATCCAGTGGCTTTCCCGGAATTGTAATAGGCACCTGGAGTCGGCCATCGACGCGCACCGGGACCCCGTTCTTGAACATCCAGGGATCCTCTACTTCCCTCCCCTGCTGATCCACGGGGACACCCAACTCCCATCGTCCGGGAACGCTGACATCATCCATCAGCCTGAAATAGCGCTTGGGCATGGTGAAACTCCTAGCGCGATGCGCCCTCGGTGACCAGTTTGTTGAGCCTGGTACCTGGGGTGGAGATGAGGCGCCCCAACCGCTGGAGCGCTCCCGTCAGCGATTCATGGCACTGCTGAGCGTTACGGCAGCCCTGCATGGCTTCGCTCAGCCGATCGAAGACCTCCTGATGATATTCCTCTGGATGAGGACCCTTGTGGCCTCTGATGCGCACCTTGTTCGCCGGATCGTTGAGAGACGTTCCAGCCCGTGCGAAGAGGTCCCTGAACCGGGGGCTCCACGGACCTCCGCTGTGGGTGGCCTTGTCCCACTTATCGGTGGCGATGTGGTGCTCGGGCCCCTCCCCATCCACAGGGCTGGAAGCCGCACCGCGCAGACCCTCGGCCGTCGAAGCGACCGCATTGGGAGCGAGGACGATGGTGACCGCATGAGCGGACACAGCCACTGCCTCCACCCGCGCCACCTCCATCAGACGGATTCCCCCTCGAGCTGTCCCCACCGCCGCTTGTGCCGAACCGGGCAGAGAGGGCACCTTGGCCGAGTAACTGGCGGCTGTCTGTCCGATGGCGGCTGTGAGCAGCAGGGCAAACGCCCTCGCCGCGTTCTTCCCCATCACCCGACCGTACTTCTTCCCGGCCTCGCGGATTTCCGAGAAGGAGGTGGCCGGGTCCGCCACCTCCACCAATCGCCTCCAGCCTTGAATGAGCGTCCAGAACGTGTCCACTCCGATGTAGCAGATGAAGCTGGCCGTCACGACCGTAGCGAGCCCTTTGGAGAACACGGGTTCAGGCGCCATCCACATCGCGGCGTAGAGGGTCATCGTCCAGAGGATGGACGCTTTGATCGCCTCGGGGTCGGCCATCCCTTTGAATGCCTCCATCATCTCGGGGATGACTTCGTCGAGGGCAAAAGACATGGCGAGGGCATAGCGGCCATCCTCGATGAGCACAGGCCTGTTCATCAATGCCCTCCGACAGTCTCCCGGTCTCCCAAGGGCCTCGCAGAATCGCAGGTACTCCTGAGTCACTCGTTCATTCACCTCGTTCCACCGCGCAGCCGCGGGTTGTCCATCCAGGGGAACGACACCTCCGCGCTGGGTGTACCCGTACCAGCCACTGCGTGGTGGCACATCGAACAACTCCCGTGCGGCCTTCTCGGGGTTGGTCGGCGGACGCCTCCGCTGGACCTCCTTCACGATGGCGTCCGTGAACTCATCCTCTCCCAACTCCACTGGCAGCACTTCGTCCGTAGGGGAGATGTGGAGAATGGGCTCGCCTTGGCCTGGATCGAGGCGTACCACGCGCGTGGTGCTGCACGCGGTGGATAGGGACAAGAGCAGGAGCAAGACCGCGGCGGCCAAGCGTACTGTCATGTGACTCCCTCCAGGTCAGGAAGGGCGTCAGGTTATGGGAACTTCACTCCAGAGGCGATGACGCGCCGAGTTCCATCGGCAGCCCACTATGGGAGGAGGAACCTGTCCCACCGCGCCTGCATGGTGCATCTCCATCAGAAGCGGACCCACAACCACTCGTCAGGGCCTGTACTTCACCTTGACTTGTTGGGTCAAATCCGTTCCGCTGGTTGTTGACTGGAGAGGGCGCGCACGTGGCGAATGAGCAGAATGGCAGGGACGGGGGACGGGGGCGGTTCGAACGGGGCGCGGCCTACGACGAGGTGAGGCCCGGCCTGGGCCGCCTCCACGACGCGTGGGACGTGGAGACAGGGCGGCCGGCCTTGCAACTACTGCCCACGGACCGCGTGGACTGGCAACCCGAGGGGCCCTGGCGGGTGACCCTCCTGTGCGAGCCGCATCCAGCCTCGGTGACACTGAGGATGGAGGAGACACCCGCATCCGTGCCCATCTCGGAGCTGGCGGACATCCTCGTGCTCACCACCGCCGCCGTCACGCGATTGGAGGACAGTCCCCGGCTCCGGGACCACCTCGCCTCGGGCCTGTCGCTCCCACCAGTCCCATCCTGCTCACGCCGGAGCCCGGGGCACACTGTGACGAACTGGACGGGCTCGTGCTGGGTCTGGGCTTCTGGCTCTTGACGAGTCTCTCCGAGCCCCTCCCTCATCCCGTGGAGGAGACACCCGACGTCTTCTCCCAGCAGGACGCCTCGTCCCTCGTGGACCTGGAGGCGTCCGACCCGGTGGCCCTCACCTACCCCCTGCCTGCCAAACCCTTTCGCAATCAGGCCGTGCCCCCCTGCAAGACCAACAAGGGCGCGGTGGAAATCAAGGGCGGGTGCTGGGTGGAACTCGCTCAAAAGCCTCCCTGCTTCAGCGATCAGGCCGAGTACCAGGGCAAGTGCTACCTGCCCGTCGCCAAGCCCCAGCGGCTGCCGCAATCCGCCGAGCCTTGACGGAAAACATGAGCGGTGTCGGGCTCAGCGGGCCACCAGCTCCTTGAAGACGACCCCATGCAGTTCCAGGCGGCCTACCGCGTCCACCACGCGCTCGTTGGCGATGATGCGCGTCGAGGCGTCGGCCAGCCGGAAGATGTCCACATGCCGCGGCAGTGAGGCAGCGTCGAGACAATACGGGTCTGGGACGCTGGAGCCCATGGCGACCCCACAGGTGGGGCACGGAGGGTTCGGAGGCGGTAGGCAGTCCGGGTGGAATCGCCCGTGGATTTCGAGCTGGATGTCCCGCAGGTCGGGGGCGTGTCTGGTCCGGAATCGCACCTGGGTGGGGCAGCCGGTCAGGCCACGTACGCCCGCGCCCTGCAAGCGCTCCAGGGCCTCGCGGCGCATGCAGAGGGACCAGGGATTCTGCATGACGAGCTGGCCAAAGTAGCCCACGCCGCTCCCCTGCAGCGGGCCAAAGCGAGCTCCCGAGGTAAGCACGGCATAGGCAGGTGCCAGGGGCCGCACCAGCTCGCGCAGCCGGAGGAACTCCTCATGCGCAACGGGCCAGGAATCGGAGAGCTTCCGCTGGTCCTGGGGCGGCAGTGCTGACAGGTCCACGCAAGGGTATTGGCCCATCGTATACTCCTCTGGCGGCAAGTCACAGACAGGGCACCGCTCCACACCGGGCAGCCCCCACTTGTGGGCAGCGTTCAGATTGCCCGTGTAGCGGGGGGACGGGTCTCTTTCCAACGCGTAGAATCTCATGCGGTCGAGTCTCGAGTCCGAAGTTCAAGGAGCGAGGAGTTGGGGTCCAGGGGCTGGCACCGGAGCGTGGTACGGCCTGATGGGACCGGCGATGTCGAAGCGCAGGGCCAGCTCGAAGGCCTTACGGATCAGGACCTCCCGTGGCACATAGCCTGGATTGGCATTGATGTATTGCCGCCACGCCTGATTCCACAGGCCGCCATTCGCTCCGTGATGGATGCGCAGGTGCACGTGCTCCGGGATCCGCATCGTCCACTCGTGGATGTTGATACCGCGAGCCCTGAACCATGGCCTGAACTCCTGCGCCTGGGGAAAGGGAGAATTCACCCCCATCTCAATCGCCCCGTGGACCCAATTGCCCCTGCGTCCAGAGGCGCTCAAGCCGGTCGAGGAGGTGCTCGCTTGAATCCGTCTCCAACCGCGCGAACTCATCCCTCGAGAGTTCAGCGAACGGGTCCGACCCTAGCGTCACCTTGGGGGTCACGCGAGGCAGATGGGCTGTCGTGCGGCACTCCGGGCACCAGACCCAGAGCGTCCCCATGTGATTCTCACGATTGAACGCGTGGAAATAGGCGTGCAGCGTCGTCTGCTCGCACTTCGGACAGACGATTCCCCGTTCCCCGCGCAGCGAACGGCTCGCCGCGCCCATGAATGGGAATTGGAAGACTCCCCCAGCCTCGCTCCATCGACGAGCCATCACCGCGCCAGTGTCTTCTTCACGAGGGCCCAGAGTTCTTCGCCAGTCCGCTCCACGAGCGCCTCGCTCGAGGTTACCATGCCCGCGGCGAAGTCCTTGATGTGCTTCGCCTCGTGCCCGAAGCTCTTGATCGCATCCTCGAGGCGGGTATGCGGGGCCACCGGAGAGACACGTCCAACCCAAGTCGGTTGAGGCACAACGGCCTTCATGCGGAAAATGGATGCGGAGTGCTCGAACTCAGCGGGCGTACATTTCGCCGGATGAATAGGCAGCACGGATCCACGACGCATCCGTTCCAATGGAATTGACCTGGTACTTGATCCACATGTACCCATTCAATCCCCATTTCACCCCCCAGGAGTTGCGAACCAGCCAGGCCCCTTCTCATCGTCCCAGCCGACGATGGCGACCGCGTGATTGGCTGGCCCTTTTTCGTCCTGGTTGAACACGCCCTCCGCGTAGGCCTGCATCGCCAGGGTAGCTCTCACCGCGCTGACGATGGGGCCGTATCCGCAAAGGGCTTCCTTGATCGCGGGAGTGCTGGGAATCACTTCCTCGGCATTGACATAGCCCCAGGACAGGGCACGCATCTTCCCCGAGGGAGGGGTGCAGTCGGAACGTTGTCCGAGATAGGGCTCGACCTCGGCACCCACGGCCCCCTTGTTCGTGAGGACCTTGTAGGCGTCGGTCACCAATCCCCCGTTGCAATCGCTCGATTCCGAGGCACAGTTCAAGACGTTCTGCTCCGAGACAGGGACGTACTTGCCATGTTGGACGGAGTAGCTACCCTCGAAGGCAGCGGCGGCGGCAAAAGCCCAGCAGGAAAAGCATTGACTGCCTTGATCTCGGATGTCGCCAACGTGGCCCTCTGTCCGCCAATCCCACTGGGCCGCCTTGGGATCACATCGGGTATTCCACGGCCCGTTGAGGGGTTTGCTCGCGGAAACGGGCTGTATCCTGGATTCCTTTGTTTGCTCACGCGGCTGCCGCGAACTCATGGTCCTGAGCGGAATCCGTGGGGGAAGAGGGCGCTCGAGTACCTCTGTGTATTTCACATCGAATGTCCAGCCTCGCTCCTTCCGAAGACGTTCCAGCTCCGCCAGCCGTGCGTGGGTTTGGGGCGGAGCACCTGCCGTAGCACATGCGGAGAAAGAGAACCCCAGGGAAATAACAAGCAAGCGCTGGAAAAAGCGGAGCATGGAAGAAACTCCTTGGAGAGTAGACTCCGCTGCGTCCAGGCTATTTCGCCGCGACCGCGAGCTGGACGCTGAAGGTCTTCTCGGCGTTCTGCTTCTCCCAGGGTCTGGCCTTCCTGAACTCCAGACTCACGTCCCCTTTGGACACCGCCTTGAAGCGAAAGACCTGGACTTCACGCAGTCCGACCATGCCCGCGGAGCTGTTCTGGGCTTGAGACTGGGGCTGTGCCACTTCAGAGCCCAGAAACTCCAGGTTGACGGGAGTGGCGCCAACAAGGTGCCAACTCGAGCCCGAACTCATGTGGACATTGAGGCTGACCTTGACGGTGTCTCCAGCACGGAGCTTGACCGGGCGTGTCGTCGTCTCGTCCACGCTGACCTCCGTCTCGTCCACGCTGGCTTCCGGCGGATTGCTACAGGCCAGCAGCAGGAGCGTGGGAAGCGCGACTCGAAGATGTCGAAAACCCTTTTCATCCCGACTCCGGTCGTGTTCGGTGCACCATCACAACAGGGATGGAGGATTGTCGCGACGACTTGGTCAAGCATGCACCTGTTTCTCGGCTCTCCGCAACTGGCCTGCCCCGGTAATTCGCCAAGTAGAGTCATCCTGCCAACTTCCCGGAGAGGTTCTCAAAGAACCTGAGCGATGCGACCTGGTACCACCCACGGCGGGAAGGAGAAAGTGCGGAAAGGGCGCCGAGAAGTCTCCCGCCCCCAGCGAGCCGCTGCCTCTCGGAGCGCTGCGACGAAGGTCCGGTACCGCACGCTGCCTCCCCTCCTCTGCCCACCTTCTTGGACAGGTTGGAGCGCAGGTATTTATTGCATGAAGGCGGCGAGCGCGGCTCCCCGCGCCCATACCAGCAGGTGCTTGTGCCGAACCGGGCAACGAGGGCACAGAACTCGCGCGACGCGCTCATCTAGGAATCGTCTGACCCCCTTCAGGAGGCTCCCGGTAGATGCCATTGCAGCCGGAGACGCGGCTCTCCCTCCAGGGTCCAGCGGACCTGCAGTCCGCCCATCAACCGAGGATCCTCCGGGAAACCGCTTCGCTTGCGCTCCACCAGGGCCTCGAAGAAGGGCAGCAACACCTCGCGCACCTTCCCCTGAAGCGCCCGAAGGGCGGCCCGGGTGGCCTCCACCCTGTCCTTCCCTGGCTCCCAGGTGTCGAGCACCACCGCGTTCCAGGTGGTGACCGCCAGCTCGAGCATTGTCATGAATTGCTCGGGGTCCATTTCCTCGGGATCTGGAATGAGCGGCTCGACGAAGGAGATGAGCGTCTGGGAAATTTTGTGACGGGGAGGGGGTGGTACTCGGGGCGGAGGCACGGTACCCGGTGCGACAAGCCGAGGACGCCTCGGCGGAGACCCGGGCGGGGGAATCCTCGTGGTGAAGAGAGGCACGTGGGCACGGAGGTGCGCAATGACGCGCATCCCATCCAACGATGCCTCTTCTCGAAGCTCGAGCTGTTCCGGCGACAGCCGTGCAAGGGCTCGGGTGAGCGCGAGGAGCGTCAACAGATCCTCCCGGCGCAGGGAGACGAAACCTCCACCCGACAAGCGCAGTGGAGAGGGAAACATGGGAAGGCCGGTGGGCCGGCGAACCTCGGCGCGTACCCAGGCGGGCTCCTCCTCGAAGAGCAACGCGAGGCTCTCCTGGTGGAGCGACTGCCTCATGCGTTCGACTTCCGGGAGTTGCCCCAGGCGCATGATGGAGCCGGGTTGTTTGTAGAGCGCGAAGCCGAACTCCTCGCCCCCATTGCCCAGCACGCACAGCTCGCGCCAGCCAGGGACGGGGCCCTCCAGCCGCAGCGTGAGCACCTCGATGTTCGTCCACAGCTCCCAGGGTTGAGCCCGCCACAGGGCACCGGCCGCCTCGAGGAGCTGCGGGAAGAACTCGGGTGGAACATCCTTCGGGCTCAGCGGACCCCATTGCGTGGAGAGCGCCATCATGGCGCGTAACGGGAACAGCTCCCGAGGTACGGGGCGCGAGACGAAACCATACGAGGCCCCGGCACGTGCCAGCCGGGGCTCACAGTAGAGCCGGTGGCCCGGGAAAAGGGGGGCCAACCGGGCCAGTCCCCTGGCGTCGCTCTCCGCCACCTCCGGAGGGTGGGCTGTCCCCTCCCCGTGCAGAGCGAAATAGACGAAGCACCGGCCCTCCTGCGTTTCCATGGGTCCCAGCTTGAAGACATAGAGCGCACCGGGCTCGAGGCCCGGAGCCTGGGTTCCGTGGGGCGGGAGGCATGGCGCCCGCGCAAGGGCACCACCTTGTCATCATCCGACTTGGAGTCCATGGCGCTTCACGCTACCAGCTCTGGAGCCCGGAGATGACCAGAAAAGTCATGTCGTTGGAGTGACTCCCGCAGTCACCCCCTCGGACAAGGGTCGGACTCGACTTTCCCGCCTCCCACAATACGGCCCCCATCGTCCTGTACTTTCCCCGCCATGATGCCCGGGACGAGACCTAACCTCCCAGGGCCCATGGTCCACCTTGACTTGTAGGGTCGAATCCGCTCCCCTGGAGAATCAGGAGATGGGCGCGAGCACCGCCGTCTGGTGCATGAGGGCCCATCCAGGAGCCGCGCATGGCGAACGAGAAGAACGGGACAGCGGATGGAACGGCGTCCTTCCAGTGGGGCAAAAGATACGAGGTGGATCCCCGCCTGGGACGCATCCACGAGGCGTGGAACGTGGTCACCGGCACTCCGGCCCTGACGCTCGTGCCGAGGGGTGACGTGGCCCGGCAACCCGCGGGGCCGTGCCGGATGAGTCTCATCTACGAGCCGGAGCGAAACTCCGTGACACTGGACGTGGAGCAGGCGCCCGCCTCGGTGCAAACCTCCGAGCTGACCAACCTCTTCGTCTTGATGACGGGCGCGCTCCAACGCGTGGAGGATGATGTCCAGGTGGAGGCTCACCTCGCGGGGGGGCCGGTCGGGGCTGGGGTGCCTGGGGCCTCGCCCGTGCGTCGGGTCTGGCGTTTCAGGACGGGACTCGCCGCCGCGGCAATCGCGGTGCTCGCGGTGGGCTTGGGTGTCTGCCTCTACTCGAGGCTGGACGCCGCGCACACCCATGTCGGCGATCGCGTCTGGGCCCTCGAGGATGCGCTGCGACGGGAGACGGACTTCATCGACCGGAGCAATACTGCTCCGGAGGCCATCGCCTACCCTCTCCCCGAAAAGCCCTGGACGAAACAGGCCGTGGCGCCCTGTGAGACCAACAAGGGCGAGGTGGAGATCAACAAGGGCTGCTGGGTGGCGCTGGAGAAGAAGCCTCCCTGCTACAGCAATCAGGCCGAGTACCAGGGCAAGTGTTACATGCCCGTGCGCAAGCAGGAGCCCGTGCCACAATCCGTGGAGGACTGAGCGAAGGAGGAAGGAACATGGCCAGACCGGGCACCCGCGGGGTGGGACAGCAGCAGGTGTCGTGCTGCTCGGCGTCACCGCGGTGCTCGCGATGGGCGAGCGCCGCGCGGTGGCTCAAACACGCTCCGCGAAGCCGGAGCCGCAACAGTCCACGGCGAGCGCCTGGAGTACGCACGACGAGTTCGACGAGCTCTTCAGGGGATCGCTCATGTCCAGAGGCATCCCGAGCGGGACGCCGACGGACGGTGTCACGGCCTCCCCTGCGCCGGAGCCCGCTTCGAGTGGACGGGAGTTCATCCGGTGCGAAGACATGGACATCATGGGGGTGGCCGTGACCCACAGGCAGGCCATCCGCCAGTGCGTGAGCGAGCAGAACAAGAGGAAGCCCGGCCTGAGCGGCAAGCTGGTGATGCGCTGGAGCATCCAGACGAATGGCAGGGCGACGGACGTGTCGTGCCAGACGCCGGAGTTCTGCTCGACCTATCTGGCGGGCTGCCTCTCCGGGCTCATCCAGGGCTGGAGCTTCTCCAAGCCTCGGACTCAGCGCGGGCCCATCGACTTCCCCTTCTCCTTCTGACGGGCCCGCTCGAAGAACTCAACGAGATCGCAGTGGAAATCAAGGGCGGGTGTTGGGTGGAACTCGGTTGGGAAAAGGGAATCCTGAGACATGCTGGCTGCGGGAGCGTGCAATGAGCATGATCGAATCCCTTCGAGGCTTGAGTCGCTTGAACATGAGCAGCAACGATTACGTCGGCAGGTGCGCTGGGTGCTGGGACTGGCCCTCGCAGGACCCCTTCTCGTTCTGGGCGTGGGCCTCGCGCTGTCGCGAGCCTCCGGGGGGACCCCAGGCGAGTTGCACGTAAGCCGACTCGTCCTCGTGGATGGAGCGGGCCGAGCGAGGGTGGAGTTGGAACTTGCTTCAGACTCACAAGAGCCCCGGCTGGTGTTCACGCATCCGGATGGAAAGCCCTGGGCCACGCTCGAGGTCACCGCTCTCCCCGGCGCGCCGAAAGAGCGTCGGCAAGCCACGTTCACCCTTCATGATGAGATGGATCTGCTCACCATGCAGCCCGTGGCGCGGCTCGCGGACGGCCGGTGGGTGACGAAGGCGAGCTTCGAGACGGGCCCCATCCTCGGGGCGGTGGCGGGGCTGGCGGTGGCGCTCGCGGCGTATGGCCTGCTGCGCCGGCACTGGCGCCAGGAGGGCCTGGATGCCCCCGCCCCGGAGCTTCCCCTGCGCGAGGCGCGCGTCTTCCTGGGAGTGGCCAGCGTGAACTCGACATTGTTCGCGCTGCACCTGGGTCTCGCGTGGTCGGCGGGCCTGTCCATGCCCCACTTCATGCCGCTGGTTGGGGGGCTGCTGGAATTGGGGACGCTCTACCTGCTCTGTGTCGCCGTCTTGGAGGCCGGCGGCGCCAGCGGGCACTCTCCCGCGAGCCCCGGCTGTGGTGGGGGATGGCTCCTGATGCTCCTCCCACCGGCCATCGAGCTGGGCATCCAGCTCCACGCCCGGCGGCCCTGAAATAAAAGGCACCCCGCAACCGCGAATCTCCCTCCCGGTATTTCCCCGCGAAAGGGAAGAGCGGCACCCCACCACGAGGGCACTGGAGCCCCGGGCGGCCGCGCTTCCCCGAGGGAGAGAAGCCATGGAGACGAACATCAACCCGGGAGCCGTGTCGAGCCAGTTCATGGTGGCGGCCTACCTGGTCTACCTGCTCGTGAGCATCACGCTGACCATCTGGGTGGCGCGCACGCTGCAGCGCAACGGCGCGCCCTTTCTGCATGAGGCCTTCCTGGGCAAGGAGGTGCTGGCGGACTCCGTCAACCACCTGCTGGTGGTGGGCTTCTACCTGATGAACATCGGCTTCGTGGCCCTGTCGCTCAAGGAGCACCAGACCATCTGGACGCTGCAGGAGATCATCGAGCTGGTGTGCGCCAGGATCGGCAAGGTGCTGGTGATGCTCGGCGGCATGCACTTCTTCAACCTGTACGTCTTCAACCGCATCCGCCGCTCGGCCATGGTGCGCCAGCTGCCGCCCCCCGTGGCGCCGCGCGAGTTCACCAGGATGCCGGCCAGCGCGAAGGCCACGTGAGGTGAGCCATGCGAGCCCTCTGCGTGCTGTATGACGAGACATGTGGCTTCTGTGTGAGCTGCGCGCGATGGCTGGAGGCGCAGTCCACGTGGGTCGCGCTCGAGTGCCTCGCCTCGGGAGGCGAGGAGGCGGCGCGGCGCTTTCCCGAACTGCGGCGCTCTGGCAGCCGGGAGGAGCTGCTCGTGGTGGATGACGAGGGGGCGTCTACCGGGACACCCAGGCCCGGCTGATGGTGCTCTGGGCGTTGGAGGACTACCGGGAGTGGGCACTGCGGCTGTCGAGCCCCACGCTGATGCCGCTGGCGCGCAACGCCTTCGAGCTGCTCTCCAGCAACCGCCGGAGGTTGTCCGGCTGGCTGCACCTGGAGGACGAGGCGGTGCGCCAGCACCGGCGCGCGAGGCGGGGCCGCCGGATGCGCCCAAATGCGGCCCGGACGACGCGGCCTGCCGTCTGCCCTCGCAGGAGCGATGCGGCGGCTGCGGCCAACCCAGGGTGAGGGGGCGCGAGTTCTGCCCTTCCTGCCTCGCGGAGGTGGTGGCGCGGGGGTAACCTCCGGGCGGAGCGACCGGTTTTCCCCCACTCCAAGAGACCCACGCATGATCCCCACCTCCCCCCTGCCCGCCCGCCGCACCGTGGGCCTGATCGCCGCACTGCTGCTCGCGACTCCCGGATGCAAGCGCGAGCAGCCCGAGGCGCCGGGCGCCACGGCCCCGGCCAAGGCCCCCTCGGGCGGGAAGATCGCCCTGCTGCTGCCAGAGTCCAAGACGGCACGTTACGAGAGCCATGATCGGCCGCACTTCGAGCGCCGCGTGAAGGAGCTGTGCGCGGACTGCGAGGTGCTCTACAGCAACGCCGACCAGAACGTCGCCAAGCAACAGGACCAGGCCGAAGCCGCCCTGGTCAACGGCGCCAAGGTGCTCGTGCTGGATCCCGTGGACTCCGGCGCCGCGGCGGCCATCGTCGCGCGCGCCCGCCAGTCGAAGGTGGCGGTGCTCAGCTACGAGCGCCTCGTCCTCAACGCGGACGTGGACTACTACATCTCCTTCGACAACGAGCAGGTGGGCAGGCTGCAAGGCCAGGCCCTGGTGGACAAGCTCAAGGCGGACGGCAAGACGCAGGGCACCCTCGTGATGCTCCACGGCGCGCCCACCGATGACAGCTCCCGGTTCTACAAGTCCGGCGCCCACGGCATCATCGATGGCAGCGGCCTCACGGTGGGCGCCGAGTACGACACCCCGGACTGGAGCCCCGACAAGGCCCAGCAGCAGATGGAGCAGGCCATCACCCGGCTCGGCAAGGACAAGATCATCGGTGTGTACTCGGCCAACGACGGCATGGCCGGTGGAGCCATCGCGGCGATGAAGGCCGCGGGCATCGACCCCCTGCCCCCCGTGACGGGCCAGGACGCGGAGCTGACGGCCGTCCAGCGCATCCTCACGGGCGAGCAGTACATGACGGTCTACCTGGCCATCAAGCTCGAGGCGGGGATCGCCGCCGAGGTGGCCGTGGCGCTGCTGCGCGGCGAGAAGCCACCGGCCGAGCGCATCAACGGCAAGGTGAACAACGGCACCAAGGACGTGCCCTCCATCCTGCTGACCCCCGTGGCCGTCACCAAGGAGAACGTGAAGAGCACGGTGCTCGCCGACAAGTTCTGGACGGCCGAGCAGCTGTGCGAGGGCGCGTACGCGAGCGCCTGCGCCAGCGCGCAGCTCACTCCCTGAGCCTTCGCCTTGTCGCCGAGAAGGTTTTCACTGGAATTCAAGGAAGAGCTGTAAGCATACTCCACCTCGAACCCCCGCCCCCCTCCGCTTCGAGGAGAACGACATGTCGCTGTCCCCGCCGCGCGCCCTCGCGCTCACGCTTTCGGTGGCTCTCTCCACCGCCACCTCTGCCCCCGCGGCCTCGGGAGCATGGGAAGGCCAGACCTACAACGCAAACGCACCGGGGCTCGAGTCCAATCCCCTCAAGGGCTTCATGCCGTTCGGAGCGGCCACCAATAACGTCCCGTACAGCATGGAGTGGTATTACCTGCCATTGAACTCACTGATGACGGGAGGCAACTCCTCGTCGGGGAGCTACTCGTATAACTGGGCCGGGCTCGACAGTGCGATGGCCGCGGCGGCCAGCCGGGGCAATCAGATTGTCTTTCGCATCTACCTCGACTACCCGGGCCGGCCGTGGCCACGCCCCAGTTCTTGATCAACGAGGGCCTGCCCATGCGGTCCTACTCAGACTATGGGAACTCGAGCAGCAAGGCTCCGGATTGGAATAACGGCAATCTGATCAAGGCGCTGGAGTCTTTCATCGGCGCGCTCGGCCAACACATCGACGGGGATGCGCGGGTCGCCTACGTGACGGCGGGTCTGTATGGGTACTGGGGCGAGTGGCACACCTACCCGCAGGACTCGGACACGTCCGATGGCAAGCCGAACTGGGAGATGTCCCAGGCGAACAAGGATCGGCTGCTGGCTCGGTACAAGTCCGCCTTCACCCGGACCCACGTGCTGGTGCGCGACCCGTTGGCCAGCGCGACCTACAAGAATGACTTCGGCTACCACGATGACTCGTTCGCCTATGAGACGCTGCCGGGCGTGAGCTGGCACTTCTGGCCCAAGATGCAGAGCGCCGGCCTCTCGGAGAACTGGCGCCGCCGGCCGATGGGGGGAGAGCAGCGGCCGGAGATGCAGCCCACGATGTGGAACAGCTGGCCCAACCCGGTGGAGTACTACTACGGCACGCCCACCGAGAACGAAGAGACCTCCATCAAGACCACGCATGCCACGTGGCTGATCAACCACTGGATGTTCAGCAACACGCTGAGCTCCACGCAGAGGAACAATGCCCTCCGGGCGCAGAAGATGCTGGGATACGAGCTGTTCGTCTCCTCGGTCCGGCTGCCCAATCCCACGACCTCCTCCCCTCTGTCCGTGGACATCAACCTCGAGAACCGGGGAGTCGCCCCCTTCTATTATGACTGGAAGTTGGAGTTCATCGTCTTGAACGCGTCCAACACCTTGGTGAAGACCCTGGGGACGACCCAGGTGAACCTGCCCGGGATCCAGCCTGGAAGCGCGGCCTCCACGAAGAGCTTCAGTGCGACCCACGGGCTGAGCGCGGGCACCGGCTACAAGCTGCTCATGCGGGTCGTGAATCCGCTGGCCAATGGCAAGCCCGTCAGCTTCGCCAATACGAAGCAGGGCCAGGACCGGGCGGGCTGGTTGACGTTGGGCTCCTTCGACGTGTCGATGTAACGACGAGACGCACGGGTTCCATTCTCTTCCGCTTTCCTGCTTCAGCCGTTTCTTACGGTTTTAGCAGTTTTTCTTTACGAACGTGATTTCCCGGTGTCATGATCCCAGAGACCCCCGATTCAGGGGGGTCCTGACTCTGGCAGCGCGTCCGCGGCGTCCTTCCGCTCCGATGCCGGGCTCAGCTGATCGGCTTTCGTGCGCCGCGTCACGCGCATTCCCATTCCGGGAGGTTGTCTCATGTTCGCATCTCACCGCCGCCGAGCGAGGTTGCTCGCGACCACGTTGTTCTCCACGGTGGCCGGAGTCGGCCTGTCGGCCCTGCCCGCTCACGCCGCCCTCGGGTCCGTCACCAGTGCCTCCCTGTCGGGTGACACCCTCACCCTCACCGTTGGCGGCGACAAGCTCCTTGTCCAGGCCCTGCGCCCGGACATCGTCAAGGTGGACTACCGCCCCGGTGGCGTTGTCGATCCCCCCACCGCCGTCATCGATCCCGCCAAGACGTGGGCCACGGGCAACATCACCTCCGCCGACACGGCGTCCAATCCCATCGTGGTCACCACGGCGCAGCTGACCGTGAAGATCAGCCGGAATCCCGCCCGCATCTCCGTCTTCGATGCCACGGGAGCGCTGGTGCTGAGCGAGCAGGCCGCCGAGGGGGTGTACGAGGATGGGGTGAAGTTCAACCATGGGTCCGGACAGGCGTTCTACGGCATCACCGGCAACCCGGTGCCCTGGGCCGAGAAGGATCCCAAGCAGAGCCTCGCCGAGGGCTTGCAGCGCAACGACGGCGGCCGGGTCAACGCCAACATGCAGGGGGACGGTGGGGCTCCGCTCGCCTTCACCAACCGTTACGGGTTGCTGGTGGACTCCATCGATGGGGACTTCGCCATCACCGACACCGCCCTGGAGTTCAGTGGCGTGTCGACTCGCAACGTCGCGTACTACGTCCTGGTCGGTCCGCCCCGGCAGGTGATGGCGGGCGTCGCGGAGATCTCCGGCAAGCCCGCCCTGTCACCCAAGTGGGCCCTGGGGCTCAACAACAGCGAGTGGGGCACCACGCAGACGGAGGTCACCTCGATCGTCCAGGGCTACCGGGATCGGAAGATCCCCCTGGATGCCTTCACCCTGGACTTCGACTTCAAGGCCTGGGGCGAGGACGACTACGGCGAGTTCCGGTGGAACTCGACCTCCGCCAGCGGCAACGTGCACCCGAACAAGTTCCCCAGCGGGGCGTCCGGGACGTTCGCCCGGGACATGGCGGCCAGGGGCGTCATGGTGATGGGGATCATGAAGCCTCGGGTGATTGTCGGGAAGGAGGGCGGAGGCACCACGGCACAGGGACAGTGGGCGCGCACCAACAACTGCTTCTACCCGGGCCGGCCGATTACAAGGAGTACTTCTCCGGCCGCCCCGCCAACGACGTCGACTTCTCCAAGCAAACGTGCCGTGACTGGTATTGGCAGCACTCCCGGACGCTGTTCGACGCGGGCCTCGCGGGCTGGTGGAACGACGAGGCCGACGAGGCCAACGGGTTCATCTTCAACAGCCTCCAGCACACCAACATGCAGCGGTCGCTGTATGACGGGCAGCGGGCTTACTCGGACCGGCGGGTGTTCTCGCTCAACCGCAACTTCTACCTCGGCGCCCAGCGCTACGGCTACGGCATGTGGTCCGGCGACATCGAAACCGGATTCGGCAACATGGCCGATCAGCGCACCCGCATGCTCACCAGCATCAACATCGGTGAGACCAAATGGGGCATGGACATCGGCGGCTTCTTCGGGGATCCGTCCTCGGAGAACTACGCGCGCTGGATGCAGTTCGGCGCGTTCGTGCCCATCTACCGGGTCCACGGCGTGGATGGAAAGCAGCGCCAACCATGGGTCTACGGGGCCACCGCGGAGAGCGCGGCCAAGGGCGCGATCGAGCTGCGCAGCCGGTTGATGCCCTACCTGTATGCCCATGAGCGGATCAATCACGAGACGGGTATCGGTCTCGTGCGGCCCCTGTTCTACGACTACCCCACCGATCCGAACGCCGCGAACATCACCAGCGAGTGGATGTTCGGCGAGTCGCTGCTCGTGGCGCCCGTCGTCGAGCAGGGAGCGGCCAGCAAGCAGGTGTACCTGCCCGCGGGCACCTGGATCGACTACACCCGTGGCTCCGTCTACACGGGCCCCCTCACCCTCAGCTACCCGGTCAACGCGTCCACCTGGCAGGACATCCCGCTGTTCGTCAAGGCGGGCGCCATCCTCCCGACCCAGGAGGTGCTGCAGTACGTGAGCGAGAAGCCCGTCAGGCAGATCGACCTCGAGGTCTTCCCCACCACGGCCCGGAGCGAGTTCACCCTCTATGACGACGACGGCCTGACCCGGGCCTATGAGAACGGCGTCTTCTTCAAGCAGCGCATCACCGCGCAGCGCACGAGCACCTCCGTCACCGTGGAGACCCAGGCGAAGACCGGCAGCTTCAGCCCGGCGCTCACCCACTACATCGTGAAGGTCAACGCCACGGCGGGCACGGCGGCGCGGATCAACGGGACCACGCCCACCCGCTACGGCGACCT
The DNA here is from genome assembly GCA_049060065.1 of Cystobacter fuscus. Taxonomy (GTDB): domain Bacteria; phylum Myxococcota; class Myxococcia; order Myxococcales; family Myxococcaceae; genus Cystobacter; species Cystobacter fuscus_B. The sequence goes on along the minus strand of JBMEQP010000002.1, from coordinate 2,847,654 downwards.
CGCGGCGCTCAAGGCCGCCACGGGCGAGGGGTGGACGACGGGTGTCGATGTCTATGGTCCGTACACCGCGGTGCGCGTCGCGGCCGGGGTGGCGCGGACGGTCGTGGTCGATGGCACCCCGAGCACTCCCCCCACTCCTCCCCCGACGATCGTGCTCGAGGCGGAGGACGCGGCGCTGTCCTCGGGCGCGATCGTCCAGAGCGACCACCCGGGCTACTCCGGGCGCGGGTTCGTCGCCGGGTACTGGAACTCCGGCGCGAGCACCGCGTTCACCGTGCAGGCCAATACGGCGGGCACCTACTCCGCGACCTTGAAGTACAGCAACGGCGATGGCTCGACCCGGACGCTCTCCCTGGTGGTGAATGGCGTGCGCACCCAGATCACCCTGCCCGCGACGGCGGACTGGAACTCCTGGTCCACCTACACCGCGCGAATCCCGCTGAACGCGGGCACCAATAGCCTCGCCTACGTCTACAACTCGGGAGACTCGGCCCACGTCAACCTCGACTCCGTGACGATCGCACCGCCCCCTCCTCCCATGCTCGTGCTCGAGGCGGAGGACGCGGCGCTGGCCTCGGGTGCGCTCGTCCTGAGCGACCACCCGGGCTATTCCGGGCGCGGGTTCGTCGCCGGGTACTGGAACTCCGGAGCGAGCACCACGTTCACCGTGCCGGCCAACACGGCGGGCACCTACTCCGCGACCCTGAAGTACAGCAACGCCAACGGCTCGGCCCGGACGCTCTCCCTGGTGGTCAATGGCGTGCGCACCCAGATCACCCTGCCCGCGACGGCGGACTGGGACACCGGTCCACCTACACCGCGCGAATCCCGCTGAACGTGGGCACCAATAGCCTCGCCTACGTCTACAACTCGGGAGACTCGGCCCACGTCAACCTCGACTCCGTGACGATCGCACCGTAGCGGACCACGGGATGCTCGTCCTCGCCCCCGCCACCGCATGGCGGGGGCCCTCCGCCAAAGCCAGACAGCCTCCAGGCGGTCCAGCACCGGCTCCGCCGAGTACCAGGCTTCTCGACGCGGCGCTCACGCCCATCGCGGGCTGGACTTTTGTTCAGGCAGTGGATACTTCTCTGGCGAATGGCACCCCCCGGGGATGAGGAACGCCCATGAGCGCCGAGCGCACGCCTGCCGAGCCCGAAGTCATGGAGCCCACGTTCTGGCGGAAGAACGGCTGGGCGGCCAGGGTCATCAAGAACGAGGAGGACGACGGCTGGGCCGTGGAGATCCGCAAGCAGGGCATCTCCGAGCCCGTCCTCATCAGCCCGTGGGTGATGGGCCGCGACAAGAAGAACCCCAAGCCCTTCGATGCGGCGGCGTTCGCCACCTTCGTGAAGACGGCCTCGGAGGTCCTCGATCGCTCCGCGCGACAGCGCGAACAGGCCCTGACCCGGAAGCTCTCCATCGCCTGGGAGGGCCGCTGGTACGAGGTTCGGCTCGAGATCGTGGCCGATGAGTATGAGCCCCACGCGCTGCTCTCGGCCATCGACGACGCGGGCGCGACCGTCGCGAAGCATCACGTGCCCGTGAACTTCAAGTTCACCCGGGACATCGCCAACGAGTGGGTGCGCGGCGGCTTCGGCGAGCCCTGAGCTGCCCCCGCGGGGCCCGAGTGGGGGCCCTCACCCCGAGACCGCGCGTCGCGTGGCGGGGCGTTTCGCCTGGCGGAGCGTGTACTCGAACAGCTTCGGGTACCCGTCGAGCAGCTTCAACGTGTGCGCCGGTGGAGGATCGACGCCAGGACCACGTCGGCGGCGGTGAACGAGTCGCCCGCGATGAACTCACGGCCGTCGAGCCGGACGTCGAGCACCTCGAGCACGTCCTTCAGGCGCGCGTGTTGCCGCGAGAGATCCGCCTTCTTCTCCTCGGGCAGCTGCGTGTTCCAGTAGTGCTCGAGGACCAACGGATCGAGCGTCACCTCGGCGAAGACGATCCACTGGAGATAGGGGCCTCGCTCGGCCGAGCCCAGGGCGGCGCCAGCTTCTTCTCGGGAAAGCGGTCGGCCAGATGGAGGCAGATCGCCAGCGACTCGAAGAGCACGGTGGCCCCATCCACCAGCACCGGGACTTCGCCCAGGGGGTGCAACGCCGGTGGGCCGGAGTCGTGGTCTCTTGTTTCGCGACGTCGAGCTTCACCAGCTCGTACGGCACTTCGAGTTCCTCGAGCAGCCAGCGGGCGCGGACCGCTCGGGTTCGCGGGGCGAAGTAGAGCTTCATCGGAGAACTCCTGTGGAGGGTGAGCCGCGACAACATGCAGTCCCCTCCCCCTGGCGACAATGACCTCGCCCATGGACTCTTTGTCAGGTTATTCTTGACGATGATGATCTCGCCAGCCGACATGGTCCTCTTCGCGGCGGTCGTGCGTGAGGGCAGCTTCACGCGAGCGGCGCGCCAGCTGGGCATCACCAAGCAGACGGCCAGCGAGCGGATCGGCAAGTTGGAGGAGCAGCTCGGGGTGCGGCTGCTCGAGCGAACGACGCGGCGCCTGCGGATGACCGAGTCGGGAACCACCTATTACGACCGGTGCGCCGCGATCGCCGCGCAAATCGACGAGGCCAACAACGAGGTGCAACGGCGACAGGCGGAGCCCATCGGGCTGCTGCGGGTGGCCTCGCCGATGCTCTACGGCCGCCGCTACCCGGCGCCAGTGGTCGCGGACTTCCTCTCCCGCTATCCCAAGGCGAGCGTCGAGCTGGTGCTCGCCGACCGCCGCGTCGACCTCATCGAGGAGGGGTTGGATCTCGCGATTCGCATCGGGACGATCGATGACTCGTCCCTGGTGGCGCGAAAGCTCGGGGAGGGTCCCCTCTACTTCGTGGCGAGCCCCAGGTATCTCTCGAAACACGGGATGCCGAGCGCGAAGGAGCTTCGCTCCGCGCGATGCATTGGCTTCAGCCCGTTCGAGACCTGGGAGGCCGAGAACGTGAAGACGCGGATCGATCCGGTGTTGACAGTGAACGACCTCGAGGTGGCGTGCGAGGCGGCGATCGCCGGTGTCGGCATCGCGCGGGTTCCGGAGCTCCTCTGCCGAGAGGCAATCCAAGACGGACGGTTGAAGATCCTCTTCGGGCCCAGGCCGGCGATGCTGCGGACCCTGTATGCCGTCTATCCGAGCCGGCAGAATCTCCCATCGAAGGTCCGCCTTTTCGTGGACGCGCTGGCGACGCTGACCGAGCCAGAGAGGGTGCCAAGGAACTCGAGTGACACGGCCCGGCGCGACACGCGGCGGGAAGGAGGAACCGGGACGAAACCGCACCGACCCGTGTGCTAGGTTGAGCGCATGTCCTCCGACCGTCGCCCCTGGCTGGCCGTGATGGTGGCCGCGCTCGGCTACTTCGTCGACATGTTCGACCTCGTCATGTTCTCGATCCTGCGCATCCCCTCGCTGCGCGGCATCGGCGTGACGGACCCCGAGGAGCTGGCCCGGCTCGGCAAGCACCTGCTGGACATGCAGCTCATCGGCATGCTGCTCGGGGGCTTCGCCTTCGGGGCCGCGGGAGATCGCTTCGGCCGGACACGCACCCTCTACGCCTCCATCGCGCTCTACTCGACCGCGAACCTGCTCAACGCCTTCGTCACCAACGTGGAGGCGTACGCCGTGCTGCGGGCCCTGGCGGGCTTCGGGCTCGCGGGAGAGCTCGGCGCGGGCATCACCCTGGTGGGCGAGCTGCTCCCCACCCGGCTGCGCGGCGTGGGCACCACCCTCGTCGCCTCGGTGGGGCTGCTCGGCGCCGTGGTGGCGGGCGCCACCGCCGAGCTGCTGGGCTGGAAGGCCTGCTATGTGCTCGGCGGGGTGCTCGGCTTCGTGCTGCTCGCCATGCGCCTGGGCGTGGCCGAGAGCGGCCTGTTCGAGCAGATGGCCCGGAGCACCACGCCCCGAGGCAATCCGCTGGGACTGCTATGGCCCTCGGAGCGGCTGGTGCGCTTCGGCTGCATCGTGCTGAGCGCCATGCCCATCTGGTTCGCCACCGGTGTGCTCTTCGTGTTCGCGCCCGAGCTGGGCAGGGCCATGGGCCTGTCCGAGGCCATCCAGCCCGGCCGCGTCATCGGCTTCGCCTACGGCGGCGTGGTGGTGGGCAACTTCTCGAGCGGCTGGCTCAGCCGGTGTTGCGCAGCCGCAAGCGGGCCATCGGGGCCTTCCTCGTCGCGCTCGCCGTCTCCATGCTCGTGTTCCTCGAGGTGGCCCCGCTCGGCGCCATGCCGTTCTACACGATGATTTTCGTGGTGGGCGCGGCCACCGGCTACTGGTCCGTCTTCGTCACCACGGCGAGCGAGCTGTTCGGGACGAACCTGCGCGCCACCGCCGCCACGAGCGCGCCCAACGTGGTGCGGGGCCCGGCCGTCCCCATCACCTCGATCTGGTTCGCCCTCAAGCCCACGCTCGGAGTGATCCCCGCCACGCGCATGCTGGCCCTGGTCTGCTGTGCCATCGGGCTGGTGTGCACCCTCATGCTGCGCGAGACGTTCCACCGGGATCTCGACTTCACCGAGCCCTGAATCCCCCCGTACTGGCTGGACCGTGGCAAGACAGAGGCCGAAGGGATGGCTTCAGACATGAATGCCGGGGCGTTATAAGCCCGTCCTCATGAACACCACCAATCATCAATTCCGCCTCGCCGCTCGTCCGGTGGGCATGCCGAAGCGCGAGAACTGGAACTACACCGAGGAGCCTGTTCGCGAGCCGGTGGACGGCGAGCTGCTGGTCAAGGTGCTCTACATCTCGCTCGACCCGGCCATGCGTGGCTGGATGAACGAGGGCAAGTCCTATATCCCGCCCGTGGCCATCGGCGAGGTGATGCGCGCCGGAGGCGCGGGCCGGGTCGTCTCCAGCAAGCACCCTGGATTCGTGGCAGGCGACTACGTCATCGGCCACTTCGGCGTGCAGGAGTACGCCCTCTCCAAGGGTCAGGACCTCGCCAAGGTCGACCCGCGGGTAGCTCCGCTGCCGGTCCATCTTGGCACCCTCGGCATGCCCGGCTTGACGGCCTATTTCGGCCTGCTCGACATCGGCAAGCCGAACCCGGGGAGACCGTCGTCGTCTCGGGTGCGGCCGGTGCCGTGGGCACGGTGGTCGGGCAGATCGCGAAGCTCAAGGGATGCCGCGTCGTGGGCATCGCCGGTGGGGCCGACAAGTGCCGGTACATCGTGGACGAGCTCGGCTTCGACGCCGCCATCGACTACAAGTCCGAGGACATCAAGAGCGCGCTGCGCACGCACTGTCCCAAGGGCGTGGACGTCTACTTCGACAACGTCGGCGGTGACATCCTCGATGCGGTGCTCACCCGGATCGCGCGCGGCGCGCGTATCGTCATCTGCGGTGCCATCTCGCAGTACAACAACACGGGCCCGGTGAAGGGTCCGGCCAACTACATGTCCCTGCTGGTCAATCGCGCCAGCATGACGGGCATGGTGGTGTTCGACTACGCCGAGCGCTACGGCGAGGCGGTGCGCGAGATGGCCGGCTGGATGGCCGCCGGCAAGCTCAAGTCGCGCGAGGACATCGTCCAGGGTCTGGAGACCTTCCCCGACACCCTGCTGAAGCTCTTCAAGGGCGAGAACACGGGCAAGCTCGTGCTCCAGGTCGCCAAGGAGCAGGTCGGCTGAGCGTCACCGTGTGACGCGAGGAAGGCGGCTCATGCGCCGGGCGATGTGGAAGCTCATCTCCAGCGCCTGACGGTAGTTGAGCCGCGGATCGCACAGGGTGGCGTAGTTGCGCTCCAGGTCCTGCTCGGTGATGCCCACGGCACCGCCCACGCACTCGGTGACATCCTCCCCCGTGAGCTCGAAGTGCACCCCCCAGGTAGGAGCCGAGCTTCTCGTGCACGTCGAAGCTCTGCTCCACCTCGCGCAGGACGTCCTGGAAGTTGCGCGTCTTGATGCCGGAGGAGGTGCTCACGGTGTTGCCGTGCATCGGGTCGCACACCCACAGCACGAGCCGGCCCGCCCGCCGCATGGCCTCCACCACCGGGGGGAGCGCGTGCGCCACCTTCTGGGCGCCCATGCGGGTGATGAGCACGAGCTTGCCCGGCTCGTTGTCCGGGTTGAGCGCCTCGGCCGGCGCACGGCGTCCTCGGGGGACACGCTGGGGCCCAGCTTCACCCCCACCGGGTTGCGGATGCCGCGGAAGAACTCCACGTGCGCCCCGTCCAGGGCCCGGGTGCGCTCGCCAATCCACGGCAGGTGCGTCGTCAGGTCGTACCAGCCCTGGCGCCACGGCACCGGCGTGTCTGGGCCGACTCGTAGTGGAGGTTGAGGCCCTCGTGGCTGGTGTAGAAGTCCACGCGGGTGAGGTCCGCCACGGTGCGCTCGCCCAGGGCCTCCATGAAGCGCAAGGCCTCGCTGAGCTTGCGGGTGGTCTGCTCGTACTCCTCGCGCAGCTCGCCCGGCACGGCGGCCTGCCGGAAGAAGCTCAGGTCCCAGTACTCGGGGTGGTGCACGTCGGCGAAGCCACCGTCGCTCAGCGAGCGCACGAAGTTGAGCGTCATCGCCGCGTGGTGGTAGCAGGCCAGCAGCAACTTCGGGTCCGCTCGCCGCGCCTCTGGAGTGAACTCCGGCCGGTTGACCAGGTCCCCGAAGTAGCTGGGCAGCTCCACGCCCCCGCGCACTTCCGTGGGCTTGGAGCGCGGCTTGGCGTACTGGCCGGCGATGCGTCCCACCCGGATGACGGGCCGGTGCCCCCCATGGATGAGCACCAGCGACATCTGCAGGATGATCTTCTGCCGGTTGGTGATGATGTCCGAACGACAGTCGGAGAGCGACTCGGCGCAGTCTCCGCCCTGCAGCAGGAAGCGGCGGCCCTGCTGGGCCTCCGCCAGCAGATCACGCAGCCGCTCCACCTCCCAGGAGGTGACCAACGGAGGCAGGCGGCCGAGCGCCGCGACGACGTCCTCGACCTCCTTGGGATCCTCGTAGCGGACGTCTTGGGTGATGGGCTTCGTCTTCCAGGAACCGGGGGACCAGGTGCTCATACGCGGGTAGAGATATCAGACTGTGGGCATGACCCGTGAGCGGGTATCGGCCCCCCTCTGGAGGCCTGCTCGGACCCGGTTCCGAGCAGGCCTCGTGTGAGGCGGGGACTCAGCTCTTCGCGGAAGTGGACCGCGGGGCCTGCTCGCCGCAGACGTCCTCGGAAGCGTCCCGCGGCTCCTGGGTGTCCCGCGGCTCCTGGGCGTCCTGCTGCTCCTGGGTGAGAGTGGCCTGGGTGACGGGGGCCCGGCAATAATCCCTGCAGATCCAATCCGAACAGGTAGAGCGGAAGGTGCCCTCATAACAAGGCGAGGCACAGCTGCTGCTGCATGAACAGACGTCCATGCACTGCGGCGGGTAGGCCAGGGCCGTCGACGCTGTCCCCACGGTCATGAGGAGGCCAAGACTCGTGCCAAGCTGCTTCATCCAATTGCGCATGTCCACTCCAGGTGAAGACGACTGGCACAATCTATTCCAGTTCCGTGCCCCCGTACAGCAGCGGCGGTCGTTCGCCCCGGGCCCTCTGACGGAGGGGTTCGCCCTGGAGCGCTCCCAGCGCCTGTCCGGCCTCCAGCGGCCCCAGTCGTCCGACTTCAATCCCAGACACATCTTCTCTCATCGCGAGACATGCTGTTGCCCCCCAGGCAACGCGTTGCTTCCAGAGCAACGTTGCTCCCGAGACAACAGATTGGGAATACTCCGCGAGACTTGAAATCAAAAGACAGACATGAGACATAGCTCTCCGCCCGCCGGACACAGTTGCTTCCGCGCTCCCCCTGGGAACGGTTCGGGTCCCTGTCTCGTTTCGAGGATAGATGCCATGACTTACGCCGACCGAGTGACCACGGCCTCGCGCCGTGGATGGAAGACCATTGCCTGCAGCCTGCTCGCGAGCCTGTCCTTGCTGACGGGCGCCGAGGCGTTCGCCCAGCAGCGGGGCGAAGAGGGGGACCAGGGCGAGTTGGAGGAGACCGGGGCGGACCCGAAGCTCTACACGGAGAAGGTGCTCGAGGAGGGCGAGGGCTATCAGCGCAAGCTCATCATCGGAGTCACGGCGGATGACGAGAAGCCCGTGGCCTACGAGCGCGAGTTCTACAGCATCTCGTCGCCCGAGGCCCTGCGGAAGATCAAGATGTCCCAGGGGCTGTACGAGGATCTGTCGGCCGCGTTCGCCGAGGCCAAGGGGCAGGAAGACAAGGTGTTCTCGATCGACAAGCGCATCGTCGACGAGCTCCTCATCGCCGAGCAGAAGGGCGAGCTGACGCCCTACCTCAAGGAGATCGCCGAGCCGGCGGACGAAGAGGGCGACACCAAGCGCATGGGGCCCTTCGGCTCGTGCTCCGACCAGTCGAAGAGCAAGAGCAAGAGCTTCAGCTTCAGCTCCCCCATCAACACCTCCAGCAACCTGGGGGGCGGCTTCACCGGTTCCATCTACACCACCGGCAACATGTCGGGCAGCGCCACCGGTGAGGTGGTCGTCAAGATCAAGCGCACCAAGGTCTTCTGGGTGTGCATCCCCTACGGCGTCAGGTTCGGCCACGCGCGCCTTCGGCAATGCCTCGGTGAGCAACAACTCGTCCATCAACGGCTCGCTCAGCTACGCCTTCAACTGGCAGAAGCAGGTGGCCAAGCCGAGCCTGGGCTCGCTCGACTTCTTCATCGGGCCCATCCCGGTGCACATCGGCTTCAACCTGCCCATCGACCTGGGCCTGAGCATCAACGCGACCGCCACCGGTACCGTGGCCTACAACGGCCAGCAGACGGCCACGGGCAACTTCGACTACACCTGCACGAGTGGCGGCTGCAGCGGCTACGCCAACTACAACCTGGGCAACGCTCCTCGTCCCAGCCCGTGACGGGCAGCGTGTCCGGCCGCATCCAGCCCACCCTCTGGGCCCAGGTGGCCGTGCGCGCCTACCTCTACAGCGAGTGGGTCGCCCATGCGCAGGTGGGGGTGCGCGCCTACCTGTACGGCGACCTGTGGGGCTACTACGGCAACACCTGCGGTGACGCCAACGGCGACCTCATCAACGAGACCGTCAGCGCGCTGACCTTCGACCTGGACTGGCGCCTGTTCATCACCGGGCGCGCCTCGCTCGTGGGCAACACCTCCAACTGGGACAACCTGTGGAGCACCTCGCGCCGCCACATCAAGTTCTGGGATCTGCTCAGCGGCGGCTCCAGCGCCCTGCGGCCCACGCTGCTCGGCCCCGCTACCGTGCCGCTCAACTACACCAACTCCTACAGCTCGCGCATGCGCCCCTGCTGGCCGTACGCCGACAGCGTGAACTCCCAGTTCAACTGGGGTGACGGCACCTACGCCTCCTTCAGCGCGGTGCCCGGCACCACCACCACGCGCACCAAGTTCTGGACGTCCACGGGCGCCAAGGCCGTCCGCGTCACGGCCCTGAACGACTCCCACGGCCGCTCCTTCACCAACGCCTTCACCGAGCGCACCGTGCAGGTCAACGCCCCGGTGTGGACGAGCTGGATCAACCGCGACGTCCCCGGCGGTCTGGGTGACTACGAGACCCTGGTGAACATCCGCGACGAGGGCTACCCCGTGTGCGCCAGCCCCCTGGCCGTCGAGTGCAAGACCACCGCCGGCGTGGACTGGACCCAGACCGGCCAGAGCTACACCTGCAACGCGTCCACCGGCGGCACGTGCGTCAACTCCTCGTCCCAGAGCTGCCTGGACTACCGGTGCGCTTCCTCTGCTTCTGAGCGAGCCCCCTGCTGAAGTTCCCCGCCCCCTTCCGGCCTGCCGGGAGGGCGGTCGTCTTCCTGGCGCTCGCTCGATGCGCGTCACGGGACGGAGCGGGAGCAAGCCCGCGCCCGGGGTGAAGCCCGCGCTCCTCGCTGTCGCTGGAAGCATGCAGATGCCGAGGGGTTGAATCACGCTCGCCATGAGCCCCGCAAGGCGTCCGGGGCCATGGTCGCCTCATCCCGGCCGGGTCTTGAAGCCCGAAAGCCCCGATGATTTCGGGCCGGACCCGTCCTCATCCAGGAGGACTCCATATGAAGACTCGTCTCATCTCCCGACTGACCGCGCTCGCGGCCGTCATGCTGCTGCCCCTGCTGGGCTGTGGCGGCGGCGACAGCAAACTCACCGTGCTGCTCAAGGATGCCCCCGGCGACTTCAAGGAGGCCGTCGTCACCATCGACCAGGTCTACCTCCAGGGTGAGGGGGCAAGCTGGTGCTGAGCGACAAGAAGGTCACCACCGACCTGCTCACGCTGGCCAACGACACCGCGACGCTGGTGCAGGACGCCGTCGTCCCCGCGGGCACCTACAGCGAGCTGCGCTTCGTCGTCAGTGGCGCCTACGTGCGGGTGGACAACGGTGACGGCACCACCAGCATCTACGCCACCTCGCCCAACTACGAGGGCCTGCCCGCTGGCGCCAAGGTGGACGGAAACCTGCAGGCGCCGAGCCTCGGCACCTCCGGCCTGAAGGTGAAGCTGGACGGCGACAAGCTCGAGGTGACGGGCGAGCAGAAGGTGCTCGTGGTGGACTTCGACGTGTCGCAGAGCTTCGGCCACGACGCGGGCAACCTGCGCAAGTGGGTCCTGCACCCGGTCATCAAGGGCGCGGACATCACCCTGACGGGCGGCGCCTCCGTCACGCTGGCCCTGGCCAACGGCACCACCCTGCCGACCGTCAACGGCGAGCAGCTCACCCTGGCCCACTTCAACGCCGTGCTGACCAACTCGGACGGCACCCGCACGGTGGTGGCCCTGGTGGACACCAACGCGGACGGCGTCTTCGAGGTCAACTTCAAGTTCCTCTTCCCGGGCACCTACACCCTCTCCTTCGAGGGCCCCGAGGGCGTGACGAGCATCGACGTCACCCCGGCCATCCCCTTCACCGTCAACGTCGAGTCGGGCAGGACGGGCACCTACGCCTTCACGCTCAACGGCGCGGTGGCGGGCGCGCAGTAGCCCCTTCGGCACCGCGTGAACCCTCGGACGCACCGGCTCGAGGTGTCGAGCCGGATGCGTCAGCGAGCGACAATGGACCAGCTCGCGCCCTTGATGACTCCGACATCCAGGTCCGCGAGTTCTTGGAATGCCGGCTGGCTGAGGTCGAGCTTGTCCGCGGAGCACCCCGGGCACCTGTCCCTCACGGGCACCTTGATGGACTTGCCTTTATACGTGACGAGGACCAACTGTTCGCAGAGCGGATCCTGGGTGGGGTTGCTGGCTGTCCAGTATCGAGAGGGGACGGCGGCGAACAACTCCGAGGCGGCATTGATCTGGGTGCCGCAAGCGCCATGGCCAGCAGCATTGTAATAGCTCAATTTCCCATTCCCCTTGAAGCTCACGCTGGCGGTGGCGGCGACGGCCGCCGTGGCGGCCAGGGTGATGCTCAATGCCACGAATCGCTTTTTCATGAGTGCCTCCTCGCTCCATGCGGGCAACGCGTTCACTCCCCTCCGTGCGTTGGCGGCGCGGCGGGTGAGCCGAGAAGTGGCTGCTTCAGCTCGCTGAGCGGCACGATCAGGAGCGCGCGCGAGACAAAGGAGCCGATCCAAAGCTCGTCACCGACGACGATGGAGCTCGTGCCCCCACTGAAGGTCTCGTTCGCGCCTCGCGCGAAGAGCGTGGTCGCCTGGAAGGTGGCCGGATCGATGCGGGCCACCTCCGTCCCAACGCCGCACTTCGTGACGAAGCCACACAGGGCGACGACGGCGATGGAATTCGGGTGCCCTGTCGCGAGAATGGAGCCGTCGGGCGCGAACCGGATGTTGTCCGGGTGGAAGCCAAGGCCGACGGACCGGGGGGCGTGGCGGCTCCAACGAGGGGGACCTCGTGCACCTTGCTTTCGTTGTACTCGTCCACGTACAGGCGCGTGCCGTCCGGCGACACGAGGATGCCGTTGTCTCCCTTGAAGCGGGTCCCTGGAACCTCGCCCCAACCGCCGCCAGGGCTCCATCGCAACACCGCACCTTCTGATTCCGACGAAGACGGCAGGTGCGGAATGGTGACGACGATGCCTCCGTCCGGGAGGGCGGCGATGGAGTTGGCCGCATGCTCCGCGGGCAGCACGACGCAGCCAGTCCAGGTCAACTCGGGCCCCTCGGCGGAAACCCGGACGTCGAACACCTCGATCGACTCGCGACCGCCGTGGTTGACCGCGTAGAGCGTGTGCTCACCCTCGGCGCGGGCTCGGAGCGCGATCCCGTGCGCGGAGAACAGCTTCGGATCGGGTGCACCGGGGCAGTCCCGGTAGGTCGGCGCGGCCGGGCGCGAGAGCTCGGGTGTCAGGACACGGAAGGTTTCGTCGCTCATCCTGACGGCGAAAAGCCTCCCCCGGCCCAGTCGTCGTCGCCCATGTTGCCCGTGACGACCCAGTCACTGTCCCCGAGGCGCATCATGTCCTCTGGCTTGTTGATCCCACACACGGCGTGGACGCCGCTCGTGAGCTCGCACTCCCTGCCCTCACCCCGCCCGGCCGGCCAGAGCTTCCAGTAGAGAGCGAACGCGGCAACGAACACCAGGAAGGCGAGGAGGCCACGTCCGGCGATGCGCACGCCCCTCCTGGCGAAGAAGCGACGGGGGGCGGCGGGGGCCCGTGTCACATCCCCGCCGGTGTCGGCATGTCTTTCACCCAGATTCTCCTTTTCGCATCCAATGCCCGCGCTCAGCCCTGCGCCTCGCGCAGCGTCACCGAGGGCGGTGCGTCCAGCACCCGCCGGGTGGCGAACATGCCCGCGCTCACCGCCGCGAGCACCCCCAGCCCGCCCCCCACTCCCACCAGCCGCCAGTCCGCCTGCCATGGCAGTCCGAACACCTGCGTGGCGATGACTCCGGCCAGGACGGAGGCGGCGAACGCCGCGGTGAGGCCCGACAGCAGGCCAATGGCCGCGAACTCCGAGGCCTGCGCGAGCCGCAACTGTCGGCGGCTGCCGCCCAACACCCGCATCACGCCACCTTCCAGCAGGCGCTCGTCCTGACTGGCGCTGACCGCGGCCATCAGCACCAGCAGGCCCGCGAGCAGCGAGAAGTAGAACACCACTTCCACCACGGTGGAGACCGGTCCGCGGTGCCGCGCACCTGCTTGAGCATCGCATCCACATCCACCACCGAGAGGTTGGGGAAGCGGGACACCAGCTCCGCGGTGAAGCGCGTGCGCTCGGGGGGCACGTGCATCGCGGTGATGTAGCTGGCCGCATAGCCCGCGAGCGAGCCCGGCGACACCAGCACGATGAAGTTCGGCCGGAAGCTCTCCCACTCCACCTCGCGCAGGCTGGTGATGGTGGCCTCGAGCCGCTGCCCCGCGATGTCGAAGGCCACGCGGTCTCCGAGCTTCCAGCCCATCGCGGAGGCGAAGCCCTCCTCCACGGAGAGCTCCGGCTTCTCCGGGGGCCGCTGACCCCAGAACGTGCCCTCGGTGATGCGGTTGTCGTCGCGAAGCGTGGTGGCGCTGGAGAGGTTGTACTCGCGATCCCTCCGCCACTGTCCGCGACGCTCCTCCTCGGAGCTGGGGGCCTCCTCGGCGGGCGTGGCCTTCACCGGCTCACCGTTGTGCGCCACCGGGCGGCCGCGCACCATGGGGAAGAGGTCCGGCGCGGGCAACCCCTGCCCGGCCATGAACGCACGCACCGGCTCGAGCTGATCCTCCTGCACGTTGACGATGAAGCGATTGGGGGCCTCCTTGGCGAGCGCCACCTGCCAGCGATCGAGCAGGTCGGTGCGCACGAAGGTGAGCAGCAGCAGCGCCATCAACCCCAGGCCGAGCGCCGACACCTGCGCGACGCTGGTGGCCGCGCGCCGGCTCACGTTGGCCAGCCCGTAGCGCAGGCTCCCGCGCAGCCGCGAGCGCAGCCGCCGCACGATGGAGATGAGCCCCCACGCCAGAGCGGCCAGCACGCCCAGCGTGGCGACGATGCCGAGGAGCATCGCGGACGCCAGCCCCGCCGAGCCGGCCTTCCACCACAGCAGCGCGGCCAGCCCCGCCACACCCGCGAGCCCCACCAGCCAGGAGCTCGGCTCGGTGCGGTCGAGGTCCCTGCGCAACACGCGCAGCGCGGGCACCCGGCGCAGCGCGAGGATGGGGGTGCACCGAAGGTCAGCAGCACCACCAGTCCCACCCCATACCCCTGCACCGCCGGCACCCAACCGGCCGCCGGGATGTCCAGCTTCAGCGCGTCGGAGAGCCACCTGCCCACCACCCACTGCAGGAGGAGGGCGAGCAGGACACCGAGGGTGCTCGCGATGAGGCCGGCGAGGAGCAGCTCGCCCCCGTGGGTGGCCACCAGCGTGCGCTGGCTCGCGCCCAGACACCGCATCACCGCGGTGCTCGACAGGTGCCGCTCGCTGTGCCGGCGCGCCGCCATGGCCACCGCCACCGCCGCCAGCACCACCGACACCAACGCCGCCAGGCTCAAGAAGCGGTCGGCCCTGTCGAGCGCGGAGCGCATCTCCGGACGCGCGTCCTTCACCGTCTCCAGGCGCTGGCCACGCGCGAGCCCCTCACGCGCGGTGCGCACGAAGCGCTCCACCGCGTCCGGCTCTCCGGCGACCACCGGGCGGTAGCGCAGCCGGCTGCCCTCCTGCACCAGCCCCGTCGCGGGCAGGTCGGCGAGGTGGAGGAACACCCGGGGCGCGATGTTGAAGTAGTCGGTCGCCGCGTCCGGTTCCTGCACGACCAGCGCGGAGAGCCGCAGCTGCGACTCGCCAATGCCAATCATGTCCCCCAGTCTGGCATCCAGCGCGTCCGCGCCAGCGCGGCTCAGCCACACGCTGCCCCGCTCGGGAATGCCCGTGGCGTCGCGCTCGGGGCCGTCCACCGAGTCCACGATGCGGAAGCGGCCCCGCAGGGAAAGCCCTCTCCGAGCGCCCGGAGCTCTCCGAGCTTGAGCCGCTCATCGTCCGCGTCGCCGACCCGGATCATGCTGGGCAGCTCCTGGGTCTCGGTGCTTCGCAGCCCAGGCGCCCTCGCTGCCTCGCGCACCACCCCCTCGAGGGGCGTGTCGCCGAGCACCACCGCGTCTCCGCCGAGCAACCGGTTGGCCTCGAGGGCCAGCGCGCGCTCGGCGCGGTCGGTGACGAAGCCGATGGCCGTCACGGCCAACACCGCGAGCACCAGGGCGGCGAGGAGGATGCGGAGCTCTCCGGCGGCGAAGTCACGGCGCAGCTGGCGCCAGGCCATCTTGAGCAGCCTCATGACGCTTGCCGCTCCTCGGTGACCGGGCGGCCCCCGTCGAGCCGCAACCGCCGCCCACAGCGCGCCGCGAGGTGCTCGTCATGGGTGACGAGCACCAGGGTGGTGCCGGCCTCCGCGTTGAGCGAGAACAGCAGCTCGATGATGGCCTGGCCGGTGCGGGTGTCGAGGTTGCCGGTGGGCTCGTCGGCGAAGAGCACCGCCGGCCGGGTGACGAAGGCGCGCGCCAGGGCGACGCGCTGCTGCTCTCCGCCGGACAACTGGCGCGGGTAGTGGCCCAGCCGCTCCCCCAGCCCCACCTTGCCCAGGATGGCCCGGGCGGGCGTCTCCACGTCCGCGTCTCCGCGCAGCTCGAGCGGCAGCATCACGTTCTCCAGCGCCGTCAGCGAGGGCAGCAACTGGAAGCTCTGGAAGACGAACCCCACCTTCTCGCCGCGCACGCGCGCACGGCCGTCCTCGTCCAGGGCGGACAGCGGCTCGCCGTCCAACAACACGCTCCCGCTGCTGGGCGTGTCCAGCCCGGCCATCAGCGACAGCAGCGTGCTCTTTCCCGAGCCGGAGGCCCCGACGAGCGCCACGGTGTCGCCCTGGGAGATGGAGAAGCCCACCCCCTCGAGGATGGTGAGCGGGCCGGACGGCAGGGACACGCGTTTGCCCAGTTCCGACACCTGGAGGACCAACCGCGGCGGGTCGGGCTGGACTTTGGTGTGCATCGCGAGGTCGTGGGGCATATTTGCGTTCTTCGTCAGGGGAGCGTCTGCTCGAGGAGCAGGCTTGTAACGGCGGCCCGGAGGAGTTGCAGCGGATGAGCCAAGGATACATGAGGGAGCGCACCCGGACCGCCGGCGTGCTCGGTTACCTGGTGGTGGCGCTGGCCGTGGGGCTGGCCACGCTGGGCGCATCGATCGCGGAGGCCGGGCCGGTGCGGACGGTGCTGGTGATGGGGGACTCGCTGTCCGCCGCCTACGGGCTCGCGCCAGAGGAGGGCTGGGTGGCGCTGACGGCCGAGCGGATGGCCAAGGAGACGCCTGGTTGGCGGGTGGTGAACGCCAGCGTCAGTGGTGAAACCACCGCGGGCGGAGCCTCGCGAATCGAAGGAGAGCTCGCGCGCAACCAGCCCGCGGTGGTGGTCATCGCGCTGGGCGGCAACGACGGGCTGCGGGGTCTGCCGCTCAAGCAGACCCGGGCCAACCTGGAGAAGATGGTGAGCGCGGCCAAGGCCTCTGGAGCCCGGGTGTTGCTGGTGGGCATGCGCATGCCGCCCAACCTGGGAAAGGCCTATACGGAGGGCTTCGCGGCCAACTACCGGACCGTGGCCGAGGAGCAGAAGGTGTCCCTGCTCCCGTTCCTGCTGGAGCCCATCGCCATGGACCGCGCCTCCTTCCAGGCCGACAACATCCACCCCATCGCCGCCGTGCAGCCAAGCTGCGCGACCATGTCTGGCCCGCGTTGGCTCCGCTGCTGAAGTGAGGGCCCTCGTGCCCCTCCCCGGGCGCACTATCCTGTCCCCCATGCAGGACGATTTGGGTGAACAGCTCCTGGAGTGGTTCAAGGGCGACGCGCGGTTGATCCGCAACGCGCCCCCCATCGGTGTCACGCGGTTGGTTTTGGATGGACGAAGCACCGTCGACGGGCCGACGCATCACAACCCCTTGCTGGAGCTGGCCTGGGTGGAGCAGGGGCGCATGGAGATGCGGTCCGGCCGCCAGCGCGTGGAGGCTCCGCCGGTGCGTGCCTGCTCATCCCCACCACCGTCGAGCACACGCCCCGCTTCCATTCCGCGCTCGTTCACATGGTGCGCTTCTCGCCCCAACGGCTCGCGGACGCGGCGGAGCAGCTCGAGCGTCCGTCCCCGCTCGCGCTCGAGCCACGGGTCTTCGGCTCCGAGCAGCGGCTCTCCCGGCTCGCGCGCTGTCTGGCCGAACAGTTCACCCTCGGGCTCGACATCGACGACCCCGAGGTGAGCGCCTCGAGTGACGCCCTCACCTACTGCCCGGTGCGCGGACCTCCCCCTTCACGCGAGCACGCGCCCGACCCGAGCATCCGCCGGGCGCTCGAGCTCATGGCCAGCTCCTTCGGCGAGCCGCTCTCCGTGGAGGAACTGGCGCGGGCCGCCGGGTTGCCGCGCTTCGTGTTCCTCCGGCGCTTCCGCGCCAAGGTGGGGACGAGCCCGTACCGCGCGCTCACCGAGCTGCGCCTGGAGCGTGCCGCCGAGCGGCTGCGCACCTCGAGCGACTCCATCCTCGAGGTGTGCCTGTCCTGCGGATTCGGGGATCCGGGCCGCTTCGCGCGCATGTTCCGCCAGCGCTACGGTTGCACGCCCCGCCGCTTCCGCGCCGAGCAGAACCCGGCCGCGCACGAAACGCCGATTCGCCGCACGACACGCTGAGACGCCGCGCGGCGCCGCGGCCAGGATGGCGTGCATCCCTCGTCTCCGGAGCACGTCATGCGAGTCCTCTTCTGCAGCTCACCCCTGCTCGGCTATTTCCTTCCCCTCGTGCCCTGGGCGTGGGCCCTGCGCGCGGCGGGCCACGAGGTGCGGGTGGCCACCGCGGGCGAGGGGCTCGAGGCCTGTGGGCGCGCCGGGCTGCACGCCTTCGATGCCGCGCCGGGCGTGGACGTGGATGAGGTCTTCCAGCGCACGATCGAGGCCAACCAGCGGCTCGCGCCTCCCGGCTCGCGCCAGGGCCGTCCCCCTTTCCGCCCGTCCCCGGGATGGTCTCCCCCTTCGCCCGGGTGGCCGACCTGATGACGGATGAGACGCTCCGCATCGCCCGCGCCTTCCGGCCGACGCTCGTCATCTACCCTCGCCTCCACGTGTTGGGCCGGCTGGTCGCGGAGGTGCTCGGAGTGCCGGTGGTGGAGCACTCGCCCGGTCTGCCCTTGAATCCCGATCGGTTCGGCTCGCTCGGGTGGCTCATCACTCCCGAGGCTGCGAGCGCCATGGACGCCCCCCGAGCTGGCCCGGCCCACGGCCCTGCTCCACCCCACTCCACCCAGCATGCTCGGCAACGACGCCTTCGCTCCGGGCTGGTCCACGCGCTACGTGCCCTACAACGGCTCGCGCGGGGCGCTGCCTCCATGGCTGCTCGCGCCTCCCACGCGCCCGCGGGTCTGCGTGACGATGGGCTCGGTGCTGCCGGGGATGAGGGGCGTGGCGGTGGTGAAGCACGTGGTGGACGCGCTCGCCGCGCGCGATGTGGAGGGAGTGCTCGCGCTGGGCGGCGCGGATCTGCGAGCCCTGGGGACCCTGCCCGACAACGTGCGCGTCACCGGCTGGGTGCCACTCAATGAACTGCTCTCCGGTTGCGGCGCGATCGTGCATCACGGCGGCGCGGGCACCACCTGGACGGCGCTCGCGCTCGGCATTCCCCAGCTCATCCTGCCCCAGGGCGCGGACCAGCCGGACAACGCCGAGGCGGCCCAACGGCGCGGGCTGGCCGTATCGCTCTCCCCCACTCCAGAGAACCAGGAGCCCGTGGAGGCGGCGCTCGATCGGGTGCTGAAGGACGCCGCGCTGCGCGCGACGGCGCGCGCCGTCCAGGAGGAGATGGCGGGACTCCCGACGCCGCATGACATGGTCGAGCGGCTCGTCGCGCTCACCTGACACCTCGCACACAGCGACTCAGTTGTTGGGTGCGTCGGCGAGGATCCAGGAGCGGATGCGGGTGAGTTCGCCCGGGTGCTCGTCGAAGTAGGCCTCCTTCTCCTGCGGCATCCGGGTACCGCAGAGGGGATTGGCGATGAGCTTCTGCACGAGCAGCGAGCTGTCGGGCTGCTTCGGCAGCACGCGCGCGAGATTGGTGCTGACGCAGGGGGCGTTGTTGCTCTTGACGTTGACCATGGAAGCCCAGGACTTGCCCTCATCGAGGTTCAGTCCCCCGCGGCTCCCGGTGCTGCTGTTGTGACAACGCGTGCACTGCGCGTCCCAGATGGGCTGGATGTCCCTGGCGTAGGAGGGGATGGACACCGCCACGTTCGCCGAGCGCGTCACCGAGTCGTGCCCGTCGGAGACCGTGACCTGGAAGGTGTAGCTCGTCGCCGCGGCGAGGTCGCCGGAGCGCCACTGCGCGGCGGCGGCCGTGGGGTTGGTGAAGGTGCCCGCGCCCGGCGGATCGACCGTCCAGACATAGGTGAGGATGTCCCCGTCCAGATCCGTGGCGCCGATGGAGAGGTCGACGGTGTCACCCGCGATCACCGAGCCAGGCGCGGTGATGGCCGCGTCCACGGTGGGGGCGCGGTTGACGGTGGGAACGTTCTTCACCGCCACGTCCACCGTGCCCTCGGCCGTGCCGTCCTTCCCATCCGAGACCGTCACGTGCAGGGTGAAGGTCGTGTCGGCCGGCACGGCGGGCGCCGTCCAGGTGCGGCTCGCTCCTGTCTCGGTGCCGAAGGTGCCGGCGAGAGCCGCCGGGGTCTGTGTCCAGGTATAGGTGAGCGGGTCCCCGTCCGCGTCGGTGGCGGTCACCGCGAGGGTGGTGCTCGCGACCTCGTTGACGGAGGTTGGCGTGGCGGTCACCTGGGTGAGGGAGGGAGCGTGGTTGGGTTCCGTCGAGCCACCGAACAGACCGCATCCGCTCCACCCCAGACTCAGGAGCAGGAGCGCGTGGAACGACTTCCGCGGGGGCCGCCACGTGGGCGGGGGCGGCTGAAGTGTGTGCATGGCTCTCCCTTGTTCGGGCACCACTCGCGAGTCCGGTGCCAGCGACCATCGTATGCCGGGCCCACTCCAAGACACGCCCGGGCAAGGAAAGGTTCGCTGGCCCTGTGAAGTCGCGAACAACGCGGCGGACGACTACTTGATGCTCTGGTTGAGCTGCGCGCACTCCACGGCGGTCACGTTCTCACCGCAGACGGCGACCTGGTCCTGTGGCTTCGCGTCCGACAGGTTGCTCACCAGCGCATTGCCGAGCACGTGGTTGAGGGCGTTGAGGTTGTAGCCGTTGTCCTGCTCCATCTGCCACCCGAACACGCCAGCCGGGCCGTTCGCCTTCGCGTAGGCGGCCTTCAGCGCCACGGTGCGCGGCGTCTCGACGGTGATGAACGAGCCGAGCGGGTTGACCAGGTAGTCCGCATTGGAGGCCTTGTCCGTGTAGAGGTGGTAGCCATTCCTGGGCTTCAGGTCCTTGTCGAGGAAGTTCTGATACAGGTCATAGCCCTCCACCACGCCGGCTTCCCACGAGCCGACGCCGGCCACGCCCAGCACGAGTCCGACGCCGGTGGCGTTCAGGTCGCCGAAGGTGGAGCTCCCCTTCAGGCCATGGGTGTATTCGGTGATGTCGCCGGGCTTGATGGCCTTGGCGCGGTGATAGTTGGCGATGCCAATCATGATCTTGTTCGCCGGAGCCCCCTCCCCTCTCAGCGTCTGGACCGCCGCGTCCACGGAAAGGGGCGCGGTGTTCCCCTGGGCATCCTTGAAGTTGGGGTTGGTGAGGAGCGGCGTGTGGTGACTGAACTGGCGCTCCCAGGCACCGGAGAAGTCGTAGGTCATCAGGTACAGGCGGTCGAGGTACTTGCTCGTCTCCGCCCAGTTGATGAGCTTCAGTTTGCTCGGGATCGCCGCGATGGCGCTGGAGAGGCGGTACTGCTTGCCGGTCTTCCTGCTCAGCCAGTCCATGCCGGCGCGCAGGTCCTTCAGCAGTTGCAGGTAGTTCTCCGGGTCGTCCGGGCGTGACATCCCCGGCACCGCGCCGTCAGAGCCCGGGTACTCCCAGTCGATGTCGATGCCATCGAAGTCGAACTGCTCCAGGAAGCGGACCACCGAGTCCACGAACGCCTTGCGCCGCGTCGGATCGTGCGCCATCCACGGGAAGCCCTCGCTCAGGGTCCACCCGCCCACCGACAGATCCAACTTGAGGTGCGGGTTCTCCTGACGCAGCTTGTAGAGGACGCCGAACACGCCCGCCACGTCCTTCGGGTCCAGGTCATACATGGGCTCCGTGCCCGTCACCTTGCCTCCGGATTGGCCCGGCAGAACGCGCAGGAAGGCCGCCTCGAAGTCCGCGACGGCCATTGCCCCGTCCGGCAGGTTGCTCTGCTTGCACGTGCGATTGACCGCCGCGGGTGCGGTGGTGGGGAAGCCCGGGTCCTGCGTGTTCTTCGCGGCCGGGTAGCAGATGCCCGCGAACCCGTAGACGAGCCGGTGCACGTTCTTCACCGGCAGCTTGTTGAAATCGAAGCGACGGCCATAGATGGCCCAGTCCCCGAGGTACTCGACGATCTCCTGTCCGGCGCTCAGTTGATACACGTTGTGCTGGAGTGGCAGGGTCCCGGAGGAAGCTTGGAGACGCGCGCGCCCGTGTCCGCATCGAAGCCAGGGTGGTTGCCGCCCGGGTCCTTCGAGGATCGATACCTCCCCGGGTGCCGCCGGTGCCGGTGCCGGAGACCGGGTGGGCCGCGCCGATGGGGCCCGAAGGCACGACGCTGCCCGCGCGCGTGTTGCCCGTCACCACCGACGGCTGGCCGTAGTCGATGGTGTTGGGGATGGACACCGGGCACAGGGCCGCGTCCGGAACGCCGACGAGCTCCCACATGTTGTAGATGGTGTCGTCGGGCCTGATTCCGTGCACGTCGGCCAGGGCGCGGTAGGCCCTGCCGTTGTATCCAACGACCTTCCCCTTCGCATAGATCTTGGTGGCCACCCACACGGATGCGCAGAAGGGCGTCGTGGGGCCGTTACCTCCCCCCGTGTCGGACGGAGCCACCTTCCACAGGGTGGCGGTGTTGGGCGGCTCCCAGCCCGGCGCGGAGGTATGGGCGGAGATGCACTGGTAATTCACACCACCGTAGGAGACGACGTCGCCCACCGCGTACCGTGTGTTGGCGGCCCAGGGCTGGCCGTGCTGGTGCCAGCATCCGTGCTGGTGCCAGCGTCAGTGCCGGTGCCAGCATCCGTGCCGCCCCCCGTACCTCCGTCGGCATCTCCTCCACCGCAGCTCCCTCCTGGCTGCCAGAGAGAGGTCGTATCCCTCGGGTTCCAATTGGCGCCGGGATACGCGGTGTGAGCCACCCGGGCGGTGTACGTCGCGCCCTGGTAGGTCACCACCTGCCCGACCGTGTAGCTCGTCCCCTCGGCCCACGCGGTGCAGGCCGCGGCCAACGCGCTCTCACTCTTCGCCAGCAGCGGGGCGTCACGCTCACCGCAGGCAGTTCCCAAAAACAGGATCGCCGCCACCGTGGCGGATAGACCACACGCACGACGCCGCATAACGCCTCCGAAATGCACGATGTCTGGGCAAGCGGCCCTCCTCGGGCCGCGCCGCCGGGTTCAGGCAGAAGGAGACGGGTGATTCATTTTTCGGGTCATCGCTCGGTGAGGAGGCAATCCCTCTCCGAGCGCGACCGTCTGTGCTTCACCTGCGTGCGGGAGGCTACGGCCCCCAGTAGAAGCCGGTGCCGTCCTCGGCCACACTCCAGACCTCGTCCGAAGACAGCGCCTCGAGGCTCGTGAAGCCCTGCGTACCGAAGCGGAAGTCCAACCACCGAGTCCCGTCGAAGCGGACGATGTCATCCGTTTCCAGGCGGCCGAGGACGGAGCCCTTCCCGAAGGACACCACGTCGAGGATGTCCGGGGCGACGCCGCCGTCCACGTAGATGGGGTACGAGGGCTTCGCGGTCCACGTGCCCCCCTCGCGCTCCAGCAGCAGCCCCTGGTCTCCCGAGGCATAGGCGAGGCCCGGGCTCACCACGTGCACGGACTGGAGGGCGTCCTGCCCCGCGGAGGACGGCGGCAGTGATTCCGGCAGCCACGTGCCACCATCCGGGTTGGCGCGGTAGGCGACCGGCTGCTTGCTCCCGGCCGTCCCCACGGCGATGAGCGTCCGCGGGTCGAGCCCGTGGATGGAGCGCAGGTCCGCGTCCACGTGCGCCACCCGCACCGGGTCCGCCGGGTAGTCCCAGCGGAGGATGTCCCCGGACTCGCTCACCGCGTAGAGCGTCGTGCCCCCGTCTCCCTCGAACCCCACGATGTCCTGGATGGCCGCGCCGCCCCCGTCGAAGGACGCCGGCGTGCAGGGCGCTCCGACGACGGTCGTCCGCGTGGCGAGCTGGCCCAACCAGGAGCCCACGAAGACGCGCCCGTCGCTCGGACGGGCCCAGGCGGTGGACCACTGCCCCGGGCAATCGCTGAACCGCCGCACGTCGAAGCCGCCGTCGGCCTCGCGGCTGACGTAGGCGAGCACGCCACTGTTGTCGCTCACGAACCGGGCCCGGCCGCGCGCGTGAGGGGCCACGTCCCGAAGGGCCACTCCGTCAAGGCGCGGTGTCGTCCTCCACTCGACGCCAGCGCAGACGGGGTCCGGGTCCACGCGGGAGTCACAGTCGTTGTCGAGGAAGTCGCAGCGCTCCTCCTGGCCGGATGCGATGGAGGCGGAGAGATCGTCACAGTCCGAGCCCCCGGCGGCGGCGCTCACGTAGCCGTCCCCATCCTCGTCGCGGGCGCCCAGGCCCAGGGAGACCTCCACGGACCCCTCCTTGGGAACCTCCACCCGGGCCGTCGCGGTGGCCACCTCCTGTCCGGCGCACGAGCGCTCACGTGCGGAGGCCGTCACCACCACGGTGCGGCTCCAGTCGGCCCTGCGGATGAAGCCCACCTCGCGAGTGCCCTTCCCTCCAACACCGGAGGCTCCACCGGGAGCTCCAGCGTCTTCGAGGAGCCTCCGCGTCCGCGAGCCGCAGCGTGACGCAGCCCGGACGGAAGCCGTCGTAGGACAGCAGCACGCGGACCTGGCAGGGGTGGTCCGCGTCGCAGCTGCTCGGGCGCTCGGCCTCGAGCTCGTCGAGGTCCGGCACGGTGCAGGTGATGCAGAGCCACCCGAGTCCCACGGCCACGGCGCGCTTCATGGCGACACCTCCGTCCGCGGCGATGGCGTCCTGTCCGCGAGAAACCACGTGACGGCCGCCCCCACGGCGGCGGTGACGGCCGCGCCCAGGAGGACGTTGGCCACCAGTGCCTGTCCCCGCGCGCTGTCCAGGTGCGCCCGCCGGTCGCTGTAGAAGACGGCCTCGCGCGCGTCGCTCACGTTGCCGCGTGACATCAGGCCAAAGGAGCCGCCCACGCCGCCGAGCACCACGCCCGCCCCCAGCAACGCCAGTGGGAGCACCGGCGTGGAGCGCGAGGTGCGCACCTGCGCTTCCGCCCCGGCGGAGGGGACGAGCGCGGAGGCGGGCGTCCGCGCGAGCTTCGCGTCCGCCACCGCGCGCGGCGCGTCCGATGGGGGGCGAGGGTTGCGTGCCAGCTCGCGCTGGACTTCGCGGCGCACGTCCTCGAAGTCGCGCGCCACCTTGGGAGACACCTTCACCGGGAGGCTCGCATCGGGCCGCAGCATCAGACCCGCGCGGAAGGCCGCCCGGGACGCCTGCTGCCGTCTCTGGTCCCCGAGCACGAGGCCCCGGTAGATGGCCACCCGGGCCCGCTCCCCATCGTCACGCGCGAGGAGGCTGGCGCCTTCGAGCTCCTGGAGCGCGTGCTCGTAGTCGAGCTCCTCGTAGGCACGCGCCGTGGCCGCCATGCGGCCCTCGAAGTCCGGGGCAGTGGAGGCCGACGGCTGGCTCCACGCTGGTGACACCAGCATCAGCACGAGGCCGAGCACGATTCGCAGGTCCATGGGCGAGCAGGATACTCACCCGGTCCCAGGCCGCGAGCCGTTCCGTCACCATGGTGCGGTTGTCACCGGCGCTGTAACGCCTGGGGCACGCGATGAAGCTCGCGACGCCCTGGCTCCAGACACCCACGCCCAGGGCGCTGACGAGCATATGCTCATGCGAAAAGGTTATTTAGCTCCGGACGAATCCTCGAACACGCTGATTACTCCGTGTTCGAGGAGCATCCCGTATGAGCGCATCTTTGATTCCCCATCGGTTGCTGGCGGTCCTGGTGGGGGGCTGCCCGGCACTGTCCGCCCAGGCGGCTGACATCGTCATCGGATACCAGACGGGCATCGACCCGACCAAGGTGCCGCAAGCCGATGGCACCTACGAGAAGGCCATCGGCCAGAAGCTCGACTGGCGGCGTTTCAACAGCGGCGCGGAGGTGATCACCGCCATGGCCTCCGGCGCCGTGCAGCTCGGCAACCTCGGCTCCAGCCCGCTGGCCGCCGCCGCCACCCGGGGCCTGCCCATCGTCACCTTCCTGGTCTCCGCGCGGATCAACTCCTCCGAGGCCCTGGTGGTACGCCAGGGCAGCAACATCAACACCCCCCAGGACCTGGTCGGCAAGACCATCGCCACCCCGTTCGTCTCCACCTCCCACTACAGCCTGCTCGGCGCGCTCAAGCACTGGAAGCTGGACACGAACAAGGTGAAGGTGATCAACCTCAACCCCACCGAGATCGCCGCGGCCTGGAAGCGCGGTGACATCGACGGTGCCTTCGTCTGGTCTCCGGCCCTCGGCGAAATCAAGAAGAGCGGCAAGGTGCTCACCACCGCCGCCGAAGTCGGCTCCTGGGGCGCGCCGACCTTCGAGGTCTGGGTCGCGCGCAAGGATTTCGCTGAAAAGCACCCCGAGGTGCTCGCCCGTTTCGCCAGGGTCACCCTGGAAGCCTTCGCCGACTACGCCGCCCACAAGGAGGCCTGGACCGCCCACTCCGAGCCGGTGCGGAAGATCGCCGTGCTGACCGGCGCGAACCCGGAGGACGTGCCGGAACTGCTGGCTGGCGCCACCTTCCCGGATGCCAAGGCCCAGGAACGGCTGCTCGGAGGCGAGACCGCCAGGGACATCGCCGCCACCGCCCTGTTCCTCAAGGAGCAGGGCAAGACCGACACGGTACGGCCCGACTACTCGCCCTACGTCAGCGCGAAGTACTTGAAGGAATGACGCCGCTCCTCCCCGCTCCTCCCCCTCCTCTCCGAGACGAAGATGGCCCTCCTCCAACTGGAGCGCATCAGCGCACGCTACCCCGGCACGGCCGGTCCGGTCCTGACAGACATCTCCCTCAACCTCGGGCCGCGGCAGTTGCTGGTCGCACTCGGCCCGTCCGGCAGCGGGAAGACCACGTTGCTCAACCTGATCGCGGGCTTCGTGCCGCCCAGCGGCGGACGCATCACCCTCGACGGCGTTGCGGTGCGCGGCCCCAGCGCCGAGCGCGGCGTGGTCTTCCAGGACGACGCCCTGCTGCCCTGGCAGGACGTGCTGACCAACGTCGCCTTTGGCCTCGAGCTGGCCGGCATGCCACGAGACCAGCGCGAGGCCAGGGCCCGCGACATGCTCGCCCTGGTCGACCTGGCCGGTTTCGACACGCGGCGCATCTGGCAGCTCTCCGGTGGCCAGAAACAGCGCGTCGGCCTCGCCCGCGCCCTCGCCGCGGACCCGCGCGTCCTGCTGATGGATGAACCCTTCGGCGCGCTGGACGCCTTCACCCGCGAGCAGATGCAGGAGCTGCTGCTCCAGGTGTGGCAGCGCACGTCCAAGCCGGTGTTCCTGATCACCCACGACATCGAGGAGGCGGTGTTCCTCGCCACGGAGCTGATCCTCCTGTCGCCCAATCCGGGACGCATCAGCGAACGCCTCGAGCTCGACTTCGGCCAGCGCCATGCCGCCGGAGAGAGCGCACGGGCGATCAAATCCGACCCGCGCTTCATCGCCACCCGTGAACACGTCCTGGCCCAGGTCTTCGCCGAGCGGAAGAGGAGAACGGCATGAGCAGCCTCGAGCTTCCAGCCGTGGCGAGCCCCCCCGAGCCCACGGCCCGGCCTCCGCGCCGCCCGCTGAGCCTCACGGTCATCGGCGTCCTGACGGTCTCCACCCTGCTGTTCCTGTGGTGGGCGGTGACCACCGCCGGGCTGGTCGAGCCCCTGTTCCTGCCGAGCCCCCAGGCCGTGGCGCAAAAGGGCTGGGAGCTGCTGACCCAGGGCTACATGGACGCCAGCCTGTGGCAGCACCTGGGGGCCAGCCTGGGGCGCATCGGCGTGGCCCTGCTCGCCGCCGTGCTGACCGCGATTCCACTGGGCATCGCCATGGGCCGTAGCCGCGTGGCCCGAGGCATCTTCGATCCGTTGATTGAGTTCTACCGGCCGATTCCTCCGCTGGCCTACCTGCCGCTGATCGTCATCTGGTGCGGCATTGGCGAACTATCCAAGGTGCTGCTGATCTTCCTGGCCATCTTCGCCCCCATCGCCATCGCCACCGCCACCGGCGTGCGCCATGTCGACCCCGCCCGGCTGCGTGCCGCGCAATCCCTGGGCGCCACCCAGGCGCAGCTGATCCGCCATGTCATCCTGCCCAGCGCCCTGCCCGACATCCTCACCAGCGTGCGCATTGGCCTCGGTGTGGGTTGGTCGACCCTGGTGGCCTCCGAGCTGATCGCCGCCACCAGTGGCCTCGGCTTCATGGTGCAGTCGGCGGCGCAGTTCCTGGTCACGGACGTGGTGATCCTCGGCATCCTGGTCATCGCCCTGATCGCCTTCGCCCTGGAGCTCGGCCTCCGTGCCCTGCAACGCAGGTTGGTGCCCTGGCATGGGCAGAGCCACTGAATCTTCGCAAGAGGTAGAGACCATGTCCCTGAACATCACTCCCTTGAATCCCGCGCTCGGTGCGGTCATCGAAGGCATCGACCTGCGCGAGCCCCTGAGCAACTCCAACCGTGACGCCATCGAGCAAGCCCTGCTGCGGCATCAGGTGCTGTTCTTCCGCGACCAGCCCCTGACGCCCCAGCAGCAGGCCGCCTTCGCCGCGCGCTTCGGAGAGCTGCACATCCACCCCATCTACCCGAACATCCCCGAGCAACCACAAGTGCTGGTGCTCGACACCGACGTCACCGACGTGCGTGACAACGCCATCTGGCACACCGACGTCACCTTCCTGGAGACCCCGGCCCTCGGCGCCGTGCTCGCCGCCAAGAAACTGCCCCCTACGGGGGAGATACCCTGTGGGCCAGCAGCAGCGCGGCCTTCGACGCCTTGTCGAAGCCCATGCAGAAACTGCTCGACGGCCTCACCGCCCTCCACGACCTGACCCGCTCCTTCCCCCTGGAGCGCTTCGGCGCCACCCAGGAAGATCTCGCCCGGTACGAGGAAGCCAAACGGAAGAACCCACCGCGCCCCCACCCGGTGGTGCGTACCCACCCGGTGACCGGACGCAAGGGCTTGTTCGTCAACGACGGCTTCACCACCCGCATCAATGAACTGGAGCCGGCGGAGAGCGATGCCCTGCTGCGCTTCCTGTTCGCCCACAGCACCCGCCCGGAGTTCTCCATCCGCTGGCGCTGGCGGGAGAACGACGTGGCCTTCTGGGACAACCGCATCACCCAGCACTACGCGGTCGACGACTACCGCCCGCAGCGGCGGGTGATGCACCGCGCCACCATCCTCGGTGACAAGCCGTTCTGATCCGAAAAGGGCCTCGTCCGTGATGCGGAGTGACGTAAGATTCCTTCGCGCGCCTTGACCGACAGCGCGGAGCATCAAGACAACCCGAGAGGCAACCCATGGTCAACATTCAAAGGCTTCATGGATCGATGTTGGATGCGAACATGGCCATGGGGATGAAACGGATCCAAGAGCTTCTCCAGAACGAGGGCGAGGTCTTCAAGTACCTGAAGAAGCTCGAGGATTCGATTGCCGCCTGCCCCATGGGAAAGGGGGCAAGGACACGCCGACCTCCAAGCTCAGCTTCGTCCTGGAGAAGACCGAGAACCAGTGGATGCGTTCCGGGGTCCAGAAGCTCCATCCGGACGAGGGCGTCGTGGAGGTCGTCAACTTCCTGGTCGACTACTTGTGGCAGCGCAGGGCCCTGAAGGATGTCGGCGCGGGTGCACAGCACGGCGAACACAGCCACCGGATCCAGTGGTACATCATCTACCACTACTTCCGCGGCAAGGGCGCCCCCACCCACTCCATCCAGAGTCTCTATGACACGATGGTGAATCCCAAGTACACCACGAAGAACATGGTCAACGTCCAGGTGTCCCTGTGGGATTCAGTGCTCGACGTGAGATACTCCTGGTTGAATGGAAGGCACGAGAACAATCCGGTAGAGGGACTGAAGGACGTCTACGGCGATGTGAAGTACGCCTCCCCGGTCTTCCTGAACGATAGGCTGACCCATCCAGACTCGGACTTGATCAAACAGTTGCCGCGGCTCAGCACCGCGTTGACCCGACGGCGTTTGAAGAGAACCGCCCTCAAGGCGGAGAAGACTCGCGAGCTTCTTCGGCAATGCCTTGAGAAGGCGCAAATCCATATCGACATCAACAACCTGGCCAATGAACTGGTCGACGAGTTGATCGCGGATGTCATCAGTTCGAGGAGCGCCCACACCCAGTAGCCCGCGTCCCTGCCGCGCGGGAGCGCGCCTCATGCCCGACCTCGATGAGTTCTTCCAGGTCCTCCTTGCGAGCCAGCGCGACCAGCAGTCGAATCCTGTGGCCGCAGACTTCAGGCCGCTCACGGCAAGCGAGGATACAAGGGCCCCGCCGGCGAGACCCTCGAGCCGTGTTCCGTGTCAATCCTCGTCGGTCGCTGGCTTGTTGGCGTCCCTCGTCGGGTGCGTGTCCTGGTCGTTGGACCAGACAGCACCCGCGGGCGTTTCGACCTTCACCGGGACTCCGGACTGCCCGGCGTCGATCGGCCCTCGCACCGTCGCATTGAAGGTTTTCACGACGCGCTCATCATCGGTGACCCGACGACCGGAGTGCCGCAGCTCCTCCTCGCTCCATTCCTGCTTGCCCGCCGTGGTCCGGGGAATCAAGGCAACCGCTCGGTCAACCTGACCGCCGTCGGCGACGTCCCGGCCGAGCTTCGCCTCGTCGACCTCCACCGAAATGCTGGTCGCGGCAGGCCCCTGCACCGTCGTGGCCGTCTCGACGTGAATGGCCTTGGATGTAATGTGGGGTTGGGATTTGGTCTTTGACATGGTTCGCCTCGGGTTAGCCAAGCCATGAAGTTAAGGATTCGCACGTCAACTTCAAGTGGATGGACGAGCTGAAATCTTGTCAAAGCAATGCGCTGTCAAACTGAAAAAGCCATTGGGGTGAAAAGCTGTCAAGCGGCTCGAGACGTCCAGGGATTGCTCCTCGCCGAGGCTCCACTTCGGTGCTTGCGCCCATGGGCGGAGCACCGGAACGGCTCCACCCCACTCGCCCGTGTTCAGGCCCGAGATGCACTGGAGAACATCAGCGCGAGGCGGCCCTGCTCGAGGTGGTATCAGCGCGCACGACTCCGGCCACTCCTCATATAAAGTACGCGGTTCCCCGACAACGTCATCACGACGAGGAGTTCCGTCCATGTGGTTGTGCAGCAGGAGAAGAATCGCGGGTCTGGCGGTCGCTGGACTGCTCGCCGGTTGCAAGAGCACCGTGCCCCCCCGGTCGACGAGCCGGATGTCCCCGGAGTGGAAGAGCCCACCGAGGTGGATCCCACCCCACTCGTCAACCCCTTCATCGGCACCCAGAACTTCGGCAACACCTTTCCCGGCGCGAGCGCGCCCTTCGGGATGGTGCAGGTCAGCCCGGACACGGGCGGACAGGGTGGCTACGACTACCAGCAGGACTCCATCTACGGCTTCAGCCAGACGCACCTGTCCGGTGTCGGCTGCGGCGTCATGGGTGAATTGCCGATCATGCCCACGACCGGCGCCGTCGAGACCGTCGACGTCAATGGCTACAAGTCGAAGTACTCGCACGACGACGAGGAGGCCACGCCCGGGTACTACCGCGTCGGCCTCTCCCGCTACGGCATCAAGGCCGAGCTCACGGCCACCGAGCGGACCGGCTGGCTGCGCTTCACCTTCCCGGCCACGGCCACCGCGAACGTCCTGTTCAACACCGGGAAAGCCAACCAGGCCGTCCAGGACTCGGAAATCCACGTCGTCGGAGACCGGACCCTCGAGGGCCGGATCAAGGCCGGCGGCTTCTGCGCGGGGCGTGATCAGCACACGGTGTACTTCACGGCCACGTTCGACCGGCCCTTCGCGGCCCACGGCACCTGGCACGGCTCCACCCCGGCACCGGGCTCGCGGGACGCGGCCGGTCCAGGAAACAACGGCGCCTGGGCGACGTTCGACGCGACCACGGATCGCGACGTCACCGTGAAGGTCGGGCTGTCCTATACCGGGCTCGACGGTGCCAGACGGAATCTCGCGAAGGAGACGGGCGAGTCCTTCGACTTCGATGCCACGCGGACCCGGTTGCATGACGCGTGGGTCGACAAGCTCGGGGCGATCAAGATCAGCGGAGGTCCCCGCGACCGGCAGGTCGCCTTCTACACCGCGCTGTACCATGCGCAGTTGCACCCGAACCGGCCGGCGACGTGGACGGCCAGTACGTCGGCTTCGACAACCGGTGCACGCCGCGAGCGGCTACACGCCGTACCAGAACTTCTCGTTGTGGGACACGTACCGCCCCCAGAACCAGTTGCTGGAGCTGCTCGAACCCCAGGCCGCCCGGGACATCGCGCTGTCGATCCTCGCCATTGGCCGGGAAGGGGCTGGCTGCCACGCTGGGCGCTCGCCAACAGCGAGACCAACATCATGACCGGGGATCCCGTCACGCCCTTCCTCGTCGAGGCCTGGGCCCGGGGGCTGCTCGAGGGCCATGAACAGGAGGCCTACACGCTGCTGCGGAAGAACGCGCTCGAAACCCCACCCGCCGCTTCGCCCTACAACGGTCGCTCGGGGGTCGAGTACTACAACGCCCGCGGCTACCTCCCGTCCGGTTTGAGCCTGGGCGTCGACTGCGCGCACAAGGGCGGTGACAACGACTGCGTGCACCCGGCGTCGGCGACGCTCGAATACGCGGCGGCCGACGCGGCGCTCGCGTTGATGGCGCGGGGGCTCGGGCACGAGGACGATGCACGGATGTTCGCCGAGCGCGGGCAGTGGTACCGCAACCTGTGGGACTCCTCCATCGGCCAGTTCCGTCCACGCACCGCCGACGGCACGTGGCTGACGCCGTACGATCCGGTGGCGGCCTCCCACCAGTTCCACGAGGGCGGGGCCTACCAATATCAGTGGCTGGTGCCACAGGATCCCGCCGGGCTGGTCGCGCTCATGGGCGGTGAGCACGCGACCGAACAGCGGTTGGATGCCTTCTTCGCCTACGACAAGCTGCTCACCGATCCCACGGGAACCGCTCGGGGTGATTGGATCACCCAGCCCTACGACTACTACGGCAAGCCCACGTACAACCCGAACAACGAGCCCGACCTGCTCGCGCCCTACATGTACCTGTGGGCGGGAGCGCCCGCGAAGACGGCCACGGTCGTGCGAGCGGCGATGACGTTGTTCACCACGGGGCCGGACGGCATGACCGGCAACGACGACCTGGGCACGATGTCGGCGTGGTACGTGTTCTCCTCGCTCGGGCTGTACCCGACGATGAGTGGCGCGAACTTCCTCGCCCTGTCCAGCCCCCAGTTCGAGTCCGCCGTGGTCCGCATCGGGTCCTTCGGCACCCGGCAGGGTGGCACGCTGAACATCACGGCGCCCGGTGCCAGCGACACCCAACGGTACATCCAGCGCGTGACGCTCGACGGACAGGACGTCTCACGGACCTACCTGGAGTGGAGCGAGCTCGTGCGGGGCGGCACCCTGGCGCATACGCTCGGCGGCGAGCCCTCGAGCTGGGGAACCGAGAGCGCCGCGAGGCCACCGTCGATCAATCAGGCCGAGGGCGACTCCCGCCGTCACGTCGACGCGTCCGTGCGGCCCGCTTCGGCTGTCATCGCGGCGAGCAACGAGGCACAGACGGTCGAGTTGACCCTGGACGTGCTCGGCCAGGCGCCTCTGGGGTTGGACGTCTCCGTGACGCCGACCGTCCCGGCGGGCTGGTCCGCCACGGCGCCCTCGTTCCAGCTGTCGTCACGGCGTCTGCCCGTGCAGTGGACGGGGCCGCTCACCCTCACCGTGCCCGCGAACACTGCATTGGGCGTGTATCCGCTCCAGGTGGCCGTCTCGGCGGATGGCGCGAACACCGTGACCCGAAACGTGTCCATCGAGGTACGGCCGGCGGGGACCTGCCTGCCCGGCATTCCCGAGCAATGCGCCGTGGATCTGACGCACGAGCGCAACCATGACGGCACCGCGACGATCGACGAATCGCGAGAGGGCAACTTCGATGGCCAGGGCTGGAGCTACGACGCACGCCTGCTCCCCGGGGCCGGACCCGTCACCTGGTCGGGCGTGACGTATTCGGCGCCCGAGCCGTACGGGAGCGCCAACAACTTCGTGGAGGCTCGCGGTCAGGGAATCCTTCTTCCGCGGGGCCATTACCAGACGCTTCACCTGGTATCCGCGTCGCACAATGGTCCCGTGACGACGGCGATCACCGTCCGGTACGCGGATGGCAGCCAGACGGACATCCCGGTCACGGCGGGGGACTGGGCGGGAAGCACGCCGTCCGGCACTACCGTGGTGCTCGACATGCCCCATCGGATCAAGGCCGGGAGCGGCGTGGACGGGCCGCCGGTGCGGTTGTTCGGCCAATCCCTCGCACTCGATCCGGCGAAGCAGGTGCACTCCATGACCCTGCCGAACGAGGCACGGTTCGAGGTGTACGCGATCTCACTCAGCGAAGCCGGTGAAGCACCGCGCACCCAATGGACCGGCTCATTGGGTGCGCACCCTCTCCATGTCGAAGGACGCGGTCCGCACTGCCTTGCCCTGGCATTGTCCCTTGGGCCTCGACTCCGAGAAAGTCACAAGAGTAACGTGCCCCTGGCAGTCCCCCCGTAGACGAACCCAGGAGCATTCTCCATGCGCATCAAGTCCTTTCTCGCTGTCTCCATCGCGGGCCTCACCCTCGGCCTGATGGGTTGTGGCACCGAGGCCGAGGTGGTCCCGTCGTCGGAGCTCGCCACCGTCGAGGAGCAGGCCCCCGCCGGGGAGCAGGACTCCCGGCAGAGCACGGCCCTGGTGGGCATCTGCCCGTTGAAGTGGACGTGCAACTTCCAGAACTTCTACAGCACGGAGACGCAGTGCGCCGCCTCATGTGGCGGCTCCTCGTGCTGGCGTGAATACGCGTGTACGGGCACCTGCGTCTGCCCTTGATGCGTTAACGAATGGAGCAGGGCGCGTGGAGCCTGTCTAGCCTTGATGCTCCACCGCCCCGTGCTCCCTACTCCGATCGGGTTGCTCGTCCGATGCGTCACTTCGAGCGCTTCGACGCACGATAGGCTGCCCACGCGCCGGTCGACCAGAGCGCACAGGCGATGAGGACGGGCTGGAAGAAGAGCCGGATGAACCGCGCCCTGTCGGTGTCGAGACCGAACGCGCTGATGCCATGGACGTACTGCGAGATGTTGCCCGGGAAGACCGCGACGAAGAACGCGGCCGCCGCCCACCCGACCTGCGGGCGCAGGCGGCGCGCGAAGAGGAGCGCCGCGCCGAGCACGAGCTCGACCACGCCCGACGCGAGGACGACGAAGTCGCCGTCGAGCGGGAGCCACTTCGGGACCTGGGCCAGGAACTCGGTGCGGGCCCACGTGAGGTGGCCCGCTCCCGCGAGGAGCAGGGAGGCTCCCAGCCAGATGCGCGCGAGGGTCTTTGCTACGGTCTTCAGGAGACTGGGATGTGCCACGGCAACGTCTTGAGACATGAATCCTCCAAGGGAAAGGTGAGCGTCAGCTCTTGAGCAGGCTTCGCTGCATCGATGGCGACCGCCGGGCGAAGTCGCCGGCAGACCGTGACGCAGCGCCGCCTGCCGGGCGGAGAGTCGCGGTCGCGCCAGTGGTCCGCGAGCCGGCCAGCGGAGGTCAACGCCAGACGGTCGAGCGCGGTCAGGTCCCATTCCGCACCGAGTCCCAGTTTCTTCCGTTGCGGTAGACCCGCCATGCACCGAGTCCGGCGGGACCAACGAAGGCTCTCCGGCCGGGGAGAGGTAGTCGACCTTCCACTCGCGCGCGGCCGCCGGCTTCGCCGCCGGTACCGCTTCGCGCTCCGCCGGGACCGGATCACGTAAAGCCATCTCGCCACTCCTATCAGATGATATACCCCGTATATCAAGCGATAGGAGCCGCCGCAACAGCCTGAGCGCCCGGCCCGGCCGTGAGGAGCTTTCGCCCCCTCGCCCGAGGAAAAACCGGCCGGACGCGCGCCCTACCGGAACAGGCTTTTCCCTGCCTATATGGCTGACCATGAGCCTCGAGACCAAAAGCCCCCCGACGCCGGCGGAGATGACCAAGGCCCGGATCCTCGAGGCCGGCATGCGCTGTTTCGCGCGTGAGGGCTTCGCGGGTGCGACCACCCGGATGATCGCCGCCGAGGCGGGGGTCACCCTCCCGGTGATCGCCTACCACTTCGGCAACAAAGAGGCTGCACCGCGCTTGCGCGCAGGAGATCGTCGACCAGCACAGCCGCCGGCTGTTACCGCTGGTGTGCGCCGCTCGCGAGGCGGCGAACAAGGGTTCGCTCTCGGCCACGGAAGCGCGGGACTGGCTCGACCGCATCCTCGAGGCGCTCGTCAACGCGGTCACCGCCGATGCCGAGCAACGGCTCACCACCGATTTCGTGCTGCGCGAGATGAGCGAGCAGGGCCCGGGCTATGCGTTGCTGTTCGAGGGGCTGTGGAATCCCGGCATCGGCCTCGTCGCCGACCTGCTGGCCATCGCTCGCCAGCGCCGCCCCGGGAAGGAGGAGGATCGCGCGGGCGCGGTGATGCTGATCACCTCGCTCTCCGCCTTCACGGCGATAGAGCCCGTGTCGCTCGCCTTCCTCGGGTGGGAGCGGCTCGACGGGACCCGCCGCGATACCGTGACGGCCCTCGCCAAGCGCCTGCTCGACGGTCTCGTCGGGGGCTGACACCCCGGACCCAGGGGGGCCCTGCCCTGTTCATGTGCCCTCAGGTGGCGCTGGAGGCGCTGGACGGGGACAATCCGTTCCGGGAACACCCAGGGGCCGAAAACCATGGCGACGAAGCGTAGAGAGCCGCAGCCCATCGACGCATACCGGCGGCACTGGAGAACCCGGCGGCGAAGAAGACACTGGGGGCGCTGCGCAGGCAGCTCCGCGAGCTGCTTCCAGGAGCGGTCGAGACCCTCAGCTACCAGATGCCCACCTTCAAGGTGGACGGGAACGCCGTGGCCGGCTTCGCCTTCTTCAAGACCCACTGCGGCTACTACCCTTTCAGCGGCGGCGTGGTGCCGGCGCTGAAGGAGCAGCTGGACGGCTACACCACGTCGAAGAGCGGAGTGACCTTCCCGCCCGACAAGCCGCTTCCAGCGAAGCTGGTGAAGACGCTGGTGCAGGCGCGGCTCGCGGAGATTGCCGCGCGCGGGAAGAAGCTCTCGGCCGTGAAGAAGAAGGCGAGCGCGAAGAAGGCGCTCATCACCGATCGAGTGACGGACAGCGCAGTGAAGGAGGCGACCGGGCGGGACTGGAAGGGTGGATGCGCGCGCTGGACGCGGCGGGCGCGGGCGAGCTGAACCACAAGCAGCTCGTCGCGCACCTGGCCCGGGAGGTGGAATCCACATGGTGGCAGCAGTCCATTGCCGTGGCGTACGAGCAGGCCCGCGGCAAACGGGTCGTGGGCGAGACGGCGGCCACGGGCTTCCAGGTGGGCGTCGTGCGCACGCTGCCGCTGCGTGCCGATGAGTTGTGGGAGCGGCTTGCCACCCAGGTGGAGCGGTGGCTCGGTGCCGGCGCCGGCTGACGCTCGAGCCGGGAGCGGGCTACGAGGTTCCCAAGCGCCGGGGCGCCCTCGGCGTACGCGGCGAGGTCCGGGTGGTGAAGCCCGGGCAGCGCATCCGCATGACCTGGCAGCCAGACGGCTGGAAGAAACCCGCGACGCTGCAACTCACCCTGGTACCGAAGGCACGCGGCGCCTCCCTCCACGTGCACATGGAGAAGCTGCCGGACGCGAGGGCCCGCGAGGCGATGCGCGAGCACTGGTCCCGGGTGCTCGAAGGCCTCGCGGAGTAGCGTGGAGGAGCCGCCTCGTCGAGCGGCCTGCTACCCGCGGTCTCGAGTCCATCGAAACGTGTCCGATCCTTTGGGCACAGCATGGCGTCAGGACGGGGTACGGCGAACCGTTACGTGACAAACACCATAATCCTCATTACCTTGAGAAGGCCTGAAAACAAGGAAGGAGCTCGAGGATGTTCCAGCGTGTATGGATGCATGGAAGGTGGAAACGACAGACCATGGGAATCATTGCCTTGGGGGCACTCCTGGTTGTCGGCGGGGCTAGCATGGGGGATGCCTCCGCAACGACTTCAACGACGACCACGGCATCCAGTTCCGGGAACACGTTTCCTGATCGTTGGAGTGTCGGTGCGCCAGGGGTCGGAACGTACAGCCAAACCGATGCCCATCTTCCGGTGCCAGCCGGCTACACGGTGATCTCACCACCCAACGGCGAATACGACCTCTATGACTGCGGAACCGTTGTACTCGACCACGTCTACATCCGCGGATTCATCTACCTCGGAACGAACTGCTCGGGCACGGTGACGATCAAGAACTCGATCATCGCGCCTCCCGCGGGTACCAACCAACGGAGCATCCTCAACAACTCGAACGGTGGACTCACGCTCAACATCATGGACACCACCATTCGTCCGGAACCCGTGCCGTTCGGCGGAACCAACGCCGCCCTCACGGATCACGCCACGAACGGATGCGCTCCGAACTGCTCCGTCAACATGAACCGTGTGGACGTGGCGAACAGTGGTGGCATGTGCCTCTGCGGGGAGAACACCACCATCGAGAACAGCTGGTTGCACGACAACTACATCGCTCACCTGGCCGATCCATCGGAGGCTCACACGGGTGGTGTGTTCCCGTATGGAGGTAGCGGTCCGGTCACTATTCGGAACAACCGCCTCGAGCCGGGCTTCAATGCCGGGACCGGGCAACCCGTGAACAACTACTGGCAGGCGATCACCGCGGTGCTGTTCACGCAGGGAACCGGTGGCACGGTGTTGCGCAACTACGTCGCCGAGGGCAACTTCATCTCTCTCGGGGCATTCGACGTGGGTGTCGAGAACGGTGAAGGACTCGTCTTTCGCAACAACGTGTTCGGTCCGAACCACTGGGGAGAGACCACGACGTGTAGCACGAGCTGCGGCGTCACCTACGCCGACTGGTCAGGCAACGTCAAGGGAGATATCAACGGCGTGAAGACTTCCGTGGTGGTGCCGCACCCGTAAGGCTTGAGAACGCCACCTGCGGCAGCTCGTCACAAGTGGCGTTTTCATCACATCGGACGCTGTGAGGCGAAACCGGAAGCGGACACAGCCCCAGGTTTTTTCATCGCCCCGCCCACGGGTTCGAAGAAGAATCCGGGCACTCCCCTCGACTCCGGAGCCGTCCATGATCGATTCACCCCCCCGCCGCGCGGGACTCGTCCTCGTATTCCTTCTCTGTCTGTCCTTCGCGGCCCAGGCGGCGGAAGCAACGTCTCCCGAGTCCTTCCTCGCCA
Source organism: Cystobacter fuscus (assembly GCA_049060065.1). Classification (GTDB taxonomy): domain Bacteria; phylum Myxococcota; class Myxococcia; order Myxococcales; family Myxococcaceae; genus Cystobacter; species Cystobacter fuscus_B. The sequence goes on along the minus strand of JBMEQP010000002.1, from coordinate 2,809,157 downwards.
CACACAACATGGAAGCGGCGCGGATGAATCAAACGGCCATGACGGTCCTGCTCGGCTGGGCCGTGCTCAACATCGGTACCGGCACGGCGGGACACTTCGTCACCCAGGACGAGACGCGGGCCTTCTGGCAGGCCAACGCGGCCTGGAACGTGGTGAACCTGGCCATCTCTGGCTTGAGTCTCCATGGGCAGGCCACGGCCTCTCCGGGCTCCTGGGACCCGGCGCGCAGCCTCGCCGAGGGGCAGAAGATGGAGAAGCTCCTGCTGCTCAACGCCGGGCTGGACGTGGGCTACATCGCCTTCGGCGGCCTGCTCCTGGAGCGGGGGTATCGCACGGACTCGGCGCGGCTGCGGGGCTGGGGCAAGAGCCTGCTGCTGCAAGGCGGCTTCCTGCTGCTCTTCGACACCGTGCTGTGGGTGCTCAACTCGAGCATCAACTCGAGGCTCACCGCCCGGCTGGCGCCCGCCCCCAGCGGAGTGGGCCTCGTCCTGACCCGGCCATAGGGCTCGAAGAACCTCCTCGCCGGGGTCGCCTGCTCGCGCGTTCCGTGCTGGGGGTCCCAGTGGCCACTCACTCCGCGCTCGTGGCATTCCCCCTCGGGCGCCCGTCCTGGTCCAGTCAGGAAGAATGGAGCACGCTCCCCTCCATGCGCTGGTTCCACGACTTGAGTATCTCCTCGAAGCTCCTCGTCGCCTTCCTCGTCTTGCTGGGGTTTTCCACCTTTCAGGGCCTCTTCGCCATCTCGCGAATGGATGCCATGCGCGGTGCGTCCGATGAGGTGTCCTTGGAACGGCTGCCGAGCATCATGCTTCTCGCGGACGTGACCGATCGCGCGACGAGCTTCCGCCGTGTCGAGCTCTTGCACTGCCTCACTCGGGATGAAGCGGTCCAGCGCGATTACGAGCGGCGGATGCGTGACGACCTCGAGAAGCTCGAGCAAAGCCTCGCGCGGCTCGAGTCGCACGGCTCCTCCGAGGAGGAGCGTCTCGCGCTCGAGGAGTTCAGGCGCCTCTGGAAGGACTACGTGGTCGATCACGACAAGAGCATCGAGCTCTCGCGGGCGAAGCTGTTCTCCGAGGCGCTGGAACTCATCACCAAAGACTCGCACCACAGCTTCTACGCCGTGAATACCCAGCTTCGGACGCTGAGGGACATCAACTACAAGGCCAGCCAGAAGGCGGTGGGAAACTCGAACGCCACCCACGAGGACGCACGCAAGTGGATCCTCGGGGTCCTGGGGGGCAGCCTCGCCGTGTGTCTGTCTTTCTGCTTCTTCGTCGCCCGGGCGATCTCCAGGCCATTGGGATTGGCGGTGAGGGTGGCGGATCGCCTCGCCGAGGGAGACTTCACCGTGCACATCTCCTCGGACGCGCGGGACGAGACAGGCCGGCTGCTGATGGCCCTGGAGCGCATGGTGCGCAAGCTGGCCCAGGTCATCGGCGAGGTCCGCGAGGGAGCCAATGCATTGGCCTCGGCGTCGGCACAGGTGTCGATCTCCTCGCATGACCTGGCGCAGGGAACCAGCGAGCAGGCCAGCAGCGTGGAGGAGACCACCGCCAGCCTGGAGCAGATGACGGCCAGCATCACCCAGAACCGCGACCATGGCCGGCGGATGGAGCAGATGGCCGTGCAGGGCGCACGGGACGCGGAGGAGAGTGGCAAGGTGGTGAAGGAGATGGTGGCGGCGATGGGCTCCATCGCGGAGAAGATCTCCATCATCGAGGAGATCGCCTATCAGACGAACCTGTTGGCGCTCAACGCGGCCATCGAGGCGGCGAGGGCGGGAGCGCACGGCAAGGGCTTCGCGGTGGTGGCCACCGAGGTGCGCAGGCTGGCCGAGCGCAGCCGGACGGCGGCACGGGAGATCTCGGGGCTGGCCTTCGGCAGCGAGGAGGTGGCGGCGCGCTCGGGGCGGTTGCTGGATGGGCTCGTGCCCTCCATCCGCAAGACGGCGGACCTGGTGCAGGAGATGGTGGCGGCGTCGGCGGAGCAGGCCGATGGAGTGACTCAGCTCAACAAGGCGATGGGGCTCGTGGACCAGGTGACGCAGCGCAACGCGTCGGCCTCCGAGGAGCTGGCGTCCACGGCGGAGGAGCTGTCGGCGCAGGCGGAGGCGCTGCGGCGGCTGGTGTCCTTCTTCCGCGTAGGGGATGACTCCGAGCGTGGCGGTTCTCCTCCCCGCTACCGCTCCGCCGCGGGCTCCGCGGAGCACAGGCTGAAAGTGGCGGCGTGAGCGAGAGTCTCCGGGAGGCGTGCCGGCACTGCGTCCGCACTCGGCTCGGTATAGGCTTGAGCGCTGATTGAGTACGTGCAGCCCTGCCAGACAGCCTGGGGGCCCCCGAAAACGGGCGGATCGGCACGAGCCGATGAGCCGAGCAACGTGACCATCCCAACGACAATCGAGCCGAGTATGCGCATGGATATGGTCTCCAACAGGTGGGCCCTGGTAATGCAACGGACCGTGCGCCCTTCGAATCCAGAGCGCATGTGCCGGAAGTCATAGATGCCCTGGCCCAGCCAGGTGCGCATCGTCGCCGCGCGTCCAGGTCCAGGGGCCCGACGGCAAGGTCCCGGGTCAGCCGTGCACGGTGCGACTGTCGATGGGCGCGTCCGCCCGCTCCTTCAAGCCGTAATCCCTGACGACATGGGCCACGCGCAGACGGTAGTCGCGAAACACCCCGTCCCTGCCCTCTTCCTGCGCTTCACGGTGGGCTTGCTGGCGCCGCCACTCGGCCACCGCCGCCTCGTCGCGCCAGTAGGACAGCGACAACAACTTGCCTGGATCGCCGAGGCTCTGGAAGCGCTCGATGGAGATGAATCCGTCGATGTCCGACAGCAGGGGCCGCAAGGCCGCGGCGAGATCGAGATACCGCTGGCGGTGGTCCTCGTGGGCCCAGACCTCGAAGATGACGGCAATCATTGTAGACCTCCCAGGATGCGAGCATTGGTGGATGCGCGCCGGTGATGGACTTCGACAGCGGGGTGAGTTCCAGACCACTGGCGAGCACGCGCTCCACCGCCGCGGACACCATCGTCACCGCGAGTTCCTGGCCCGGACAGACATGGGCGCCCAGGCCGAAGGTGAAGGTCTGGCGATCGGGGCGGCGTGGGAGGAACGCGTCGGGCTGGGGATTCACCCGGGGATCCCGGTTCGCGGCGGCGAGCACGACGACCACCGTCTCCCCCGCTTCCAGTTCCTGATTCGCGACCGTCGCACGCGCGTGGACGAAACGCCGGGTGTTCTGGATGGGCGACTCATGGCGAGCCGCCTCCCGGACCACGTCGTCGATGGAGCACTCGCGCCGATCGAGTTGCTCCCTCAACGCGGGCATCCGCGCGAACGCGAGCAGCGAGGCCCCCAGGAGACCAGCGGTCGCCTCATACGCCTGGGTGAGGAGTCCCACCACGTTGGGAACCAGTGCCTCCGGCGGACCGCCCTCCTCCCGCATCCGCGCGGAGAAGGTGCCGAGCAACGCTGGTGCACGGGGTGTCGCCTGGAGACAGGCCGTCACGCGCTCGACGAGCCGTGCGGCGCCCAGGGCGCCCTCGGTGCTCGCCTCCGGCCAGGTCACCGAACGGACGTACGCATCCACCTCCCGCGTGCACTCCTCCAAGGAGTCCTCCTCAAGCCCCAACAGGGAGCCGAGCACGAACACGGGCAGCTGGAGCGCCTTCTCGGGCAGGAGGGACAGGCGCGGCTCGGAGAAGAACCGGGCCGACCAACGGCGGCTCTCCGCTTCCACGCTCCGCATCACCGTCGGAAGCGCGGAAGCCAGGGCTTGTTTCACGGCCGTGGAGGGTGCTCCGTCGTTCATCCGCACGAGTCGCCCGAAGAGCGCACCCGCGGGGGTGCCAGTCAGGTGCCGCGGGACGGGCTCCGCCTGGGGACGAACCCGGCAGGCCTCGCTCGTGAGCACGGCGCGCACCGTGGCGGCATCCGCCGCGATCCAGGGCCCGAAGCCCTCGATGCGTTGCAGACCGCCTCGAGCACACAGGCTCGCATAGTACGGGGAGGGGTCGGGGTGAGTGACGGCCTGATAGGGGTCGGTGGGGGGTGTCATCGGTCCTCGCCGGGAGACACTGCCCTTCCTGACCCTTCCGTGTGCTAGGAAATGGTTCGTCATGGAACGAACGATGAACGCGGGACCGGATCTCGCCGAACTGGCGGGTGCCGTGGGGGATGCCACGCGGATCCGGATGTTGGAATTGCTCATGGAAGGCCGGCCGCTCGTCGCCAAGGAATTGGCCTTCGGCACCGGCGTGAGCCCCGCGACGGCGACGGTTCACCTCCGGCGACTGGAGCAGGCCCGGTTGATCCACTCGACCCGACAGGGGCGAAACAAGGTGTTCCGGCTCGCCACGCCCACCGTGGCGCGCATGGTGGAAGCGCTGATGACGGTGGCCGTCCGCAAGCCTCGCGCGTCGGCGACTCCAGAGAACCTCCGGGCCGCGCGCTACTGCTATGACCATCTCGCGGGACGGCTCGGGATGGGCATCACCGATGCCCTCCTGCGAAGCGGGCATCTCTCCCTCCGGCGGCGAGACTTCGCACTGACCCCGAGCGGTGAAGACTGGTTCGAGGCGTTTGGAATCGAAGTGGCCCCCTTGCGCGAGCAGCGGCGCCAGTTCGCCCACCGCTGCCTCGACTGGAGCGAACGGCGGGATCACCTCGCCGGTGCGCTGGGGGCGGCGCTCGCCTCACGCGTGTTCGCGCTGGGCTGGGTCGAGCGGCAACCCGACTCGCGCGGACTCATCGTCACGTCCGCGGGCCAGCGGGGAATGCGTCGTCACTTCGGCGCGCCGTGAGTGGCGACGTCACGACAGGAATTGCACCGCCAGGAGCCCGAGGGAGCCCACGAAGTAGAGCAGCGCGCAGGTGAGCTCCACGAACCGCCGGACCCCTCGCGCACGGCGGGGAGACAACCACGTCCCCCCCAGTGCCAACACTTCCGCGGGCACACGCAGGAGCGCGGCGTACACGACGAGCGCCGCCGCGAAGTACACCCAATAGGTGAAGAAGCTTTGCAGGTAGGGCGCGAGTCCATACATGCGGTACTGCGCGAACGGCCCGCCGTAGGTGATGTATTGATTGGCCCGGAACATGATGCCGCCGGGGATGAGGGGAAACAGGAGGAACTTGAACGCGAGCAGCAATGCCCCCGGACGCATCACCGTCGCCCGGGCGTGAGCGAAGGCGGTGAGCGGATGCCGCGCCTCCTCCTTCGCCTGGGCCTGCTCCTGGCCGAGCGCCTCCAGCACGGGGAGCGGATCCTCCACCTGGACGCCGTATTGGAAGTTCCTCCCCGAGCGCATCCGCAGCGCGAGCCCCGCGACCGGCAGTGGCAACCGCCACCCGCGAACGGACTCCACCGAGGACACGGGAATCTCGAACCGCTCCCCGCGGCGCTCCAGCACGAGCCGCTCGGGTTCCACCTGGAGCGTGGCGGCCGAGCTCCAGCGCAACAGGCGGAGGAGCACATACAGGCCCAGTGCGAGCAACGCGAGCACTCCAGCCCGAGGCGGGGGCATCGGGTTGGCATCCCCGGTGAAGGTGAAGAGGAGGACGAGCACCGCGGCGGCGAGGACAGCGGCCACGAGCAGGGCCCGGAGCACGGCGTCGGCGAGCCGGTGCGGTGCCGTCCAGGCGCGAACGGGGAAGCCCGGGAGAGCGGCCTGACGCGGAGCGGCAGGCGCCGTGGCGGCATCGGCGTGCGGAGAGGACATGGAGGACGGATTGCCCGGGAGGCGAGGGGTCCGTAGCATACGGGGCCCGAAGAACAGGGGCGAGAATGGCTTCGCGGCCTCCTACCTACGAGCGGCACGTCGATGGTGACGGCGTGACCCGCATCCAGAAAAAGAACACGTCCCAGGGCACCGGCTCATCTGGCTGGCACTCGGCTTCACCGCCGGCTGCGCGGCCTTGTGCGCATGGCTGCTATGGCCCGAGGACCCCTCCCCGCGCCGGAGCGGGTCGCGCCCACGCGCGTCACGGTGACCCGTCCACCTCCGCCACCGCGCATGGGCAGTACGCCCGCTCCCCTTCCCCATGCCGAGGACCCGTCCTCGCCGGAGCCCGTGATGCCACCGGACGAGCCCGCGGAACCCTCGGATGGCGTCCACCTGTACCGCCAGGGAACCAAGCCCCTCAAGCAAGGCCTCGTCGTGCCCGAGGACTTCGAGCTGCCCCCCGGCTACGTGCGCCACTACCAGTCCACGGATGATGGGCAGCCGGTGAAGGCCATCCTCATGTTCCATCCGAACTACCACCCGACCGACTCGAAGGGACAGCCGGTGGAGTTGCCCGCCAACCGCGTCGTCCCGATGGAGCTGGCGCCCCCGGGCATGCCCCTGGAAGTCCTGGAGCTTCCCGAAGGGCCCGAAGGAGTGGAGCCCCTGCCATGAGCGGGTGGGCGGCACGCGCGGGGCGATGGGGGCCCGCGCTGCTCGGCATCCTGGTGAGTACCGCCCTCCTCGCCTGGTTCGCGCGCTTGGAGCCACGGTGGGTGGCGCTTGGCTGGGTGGAGCTCGTCCCCTGGCTGTGGGTGTTGGATCGCACGCGCTCCGGGAAGGAGGCCGTCCTCGCGGGCACGGCGCTCGCCATGACCTTCACCGCGGCCGTCTTCGGCTGGTTCCCCGAGGCGCTGCACGGCTACTCCCAGGCGCCCCTCGCGGTGTGCTGGCTCGCCGTGCTGCTGCTGGCGCCGCTCATGGAGTCGCAGTTCATCCTCTTCGCGCTCGTGCGCCACCACCTGCGGCGAACCACCTCGGAGCCCCCCGGCTTCTGGCGCATCACCCTCACCAGCGCCCTCGTGTACGTGGGCACCGAGTGGCTGTGCCCCAAGCTCTTCGCGGAGACGTTGGGCCAGGGCTTCTACGCCTCCGAGTCCCTCCGGCAGGTCGCGGACCTCGCCGGAGCACACGGGCTCACCTTCCTGCTGCTCATCGGCAACGAGTGCGTGCTCGCCGCGGGCAAGGCGCTCGCGGCGCGGGAGTCCCCCGGCGCGTGGCGGTGCCACTGGCCGTGCTGGCGGTGCTCGTCCTGGCGGGGAGCGGGTATGGACGGCTTCGCATCTGGCAGGTGGCGCGGGCGACGGCGCGCGAGCCCGCCCTCGAGGTGGGCGTCGTCCAGGCGAACATCACCCAATACGACAAGCTCGCGGCGGAGACGGGCATGTACGAGGTGGTGCGGATGATCCTCGACACGCACTACCGGCTCTCGGACGAGCTGCTCCAGGGCCGGGGGGTGGATCTGCTCATCTGGCCCGAGACCGTGTATCCGACGACGTACGGCTCGCCCAAGAGCGAGGCGGGCGCCGAGTTCGACGCGGAGCTCTCCGGGTTCATCTCCGAGCGCCGGGTGCCCCTGCTCTTCGGCACCTACGAGCTCGAGCAGGAGCGTGAGTACAACGCCGCCGTGTTCGTGGGACCGGGACGAGGGGGAGAGCTGACGCGCTCGGCCTACCGCAAGACGATGCTCTTTCCCCTCACCGAGTGGGTGCCCGAGTCGATCGACTCGCCGTGGTTGCGCGAGCGTCTGCCGTGGACGGGTTACTGGAAGCGGGGGCCGGGACCGCGCGCGCTGGAGCTGACCCTGCGCGAGGGCCGGCGGCTCACCATCGCGCCGCTCATCTGCTACGAGTCCATCTTCCCCGGCTACGTGGCCGAGGAGGCGCGGCGGGGCGCGGAGCTCATCGTGACGCTGTCCAACGACTCCTGGTTCCAGGGGACGCCCGGACCCAAGCTGCACCTGATGCACGCGGCGTTTCGCAGCATCGAGACGCGGCTGCCGCAGGTGCGCGTCACCAACTCGGGCATCTCCGCCCTCATCAGCGCCACGGGCGAGGTGCTCACCGAGGTACCCGATGACCACCGCGCGAGCCTCGTGCTGAGCGTGCCTCCCCCACCGCGGCTGACCACCCTCCTGGTGGCCTGGGGGGATTGGCTGGGGCCCACGGCCCTGGTGCTCGGCGGGCTGCTGCTGCTCGGGCGCGCCCTCCCCTCGCGACGCCGGGTCCTTTGAGGCCCGCGTTTCCCGCCCTGGACACTCCGCGCCCCGTCCCCTGCCCGTCCGCCCGGAGGGGTTGCCTCCGGGCGGAAGGATGGCCATGGGGTGGGTGAACGAGGTGGCATGAATACTCCGTGGTGACGGACGTCCCCACCTCCACAGATTCCAAGCCCGGGCACGCTCCGTTCGTGCGACGACGGGCCGGGACCGAATGGATTGGAGAGCGTCATGACTCCTCGGTGGTGGATGTGTCTGATGATCGGGTTGGCGGCCCCCGTCGTTCACGGGCAGACCGCGCCCTCCTATTCGCAGGATGCCTCGCAGGGGTACTACGACGAGGACGACGCCTACGAGGAGGAGACGGGCCCCCTGGCCCCCTACGCTCCCCCGGCCCTGCCCAGCGAGACGCAGACGGCCCGCCCCTTCCGCGACGCGGTGTGGGCCTCCGGCCACTGGTACTGGGACGGCAACGAGTGGCGCTTCAATCCGGGCACCTGGATCGCCTCCATGCCGGGCTACCAGTTCATCAACGGCTACTGGCAGCAGGAGTCCTCGGGCTGGCGGTGGATCTCCGGCGGCTGGGCGCGGCCCGGCTCGACGCAGGTGGAGATTCCCATCGCCGTCACCAACGAGGAGGTCGTCGCCTCCCAGGCTCCTCCGGCGCCGCAGATGGAGACGCCGCCCCCCGCGCCCGCGCCTTCCTACACGTGGGCTCCCGGGTACTGGTACTGGTCCGGGGTCAACTGGTCCTGGGTGGCCGGCAGCTGGATGGCTCCGCCCCGTCCGGGCCTCGTCTTCGTCACGCCGCGCTGGGTGCGTCGCGGTCCCTCCTGGTACTTCGTGGGTGGGGGCTGGGCGATCCATGGCTCCACCCGGGTCGTCGTGCCGGAGTACCGGTACGCGCGCATCTCCGTGGGTTGGGGCCGGCCGAGCTACTTCGTGCACACCTGGCGCCGCTACCCGATGTTCCATTGGAGCCGACCGTACGGGTACTACCGCCACGGGCCCCGCTACAACGCGCCCGCCTACCGGGATCGGGACTGGGATCGCGGGCCGCGCCACCACGACTCGCGGCCCAATGGCCCCTGGCGGGATCGCAACGACGGCCCGCGCCGGGACCATGACGGTCCTCGGGGCCGGGACCACGATTCCGGTCCTCGCGGCCGGGACCATGACGGTCCGCGTGGAGGCGGCTGGGGCCGTCACGACGCCACCCCGGTTCACCACCGCTGAGCCCCGCCCGGGCGCTCCGCCTCAGAGCGAGGCGGTCGCCTCGGCGAGCTTCTCCTGCGCGGTCTCCCACCGCGCGTAGAGCTGCTCCAGCTCGCTCTTGCCGTCCCGGTGGGCGTCCATGAGCGGCTTGGCCTTGGCGAAGTCGTTGTAGAGCGCCGAGTCCGCCAGCTGCGTCTCGCGCTCCTTCTGCGCCTGCTCCAGCTTCGCGATCGCCTCCTCCAGCTTCGCGATCTCCTTCTTGATGGGGCCCTCGACGACGCTGCGCCGCTGACGGGCCTCGGCCTCCAGGCGCTTGCGATCCTTTTCCGAGAGTCCCGCCGCCGCGCCCTTCTCCGCCGGCTTGTCGCCCCCACCCTCCGCCTCCAGCGCCGGGCGCCGCTGCTCCTGGTGGTAGAGGTAGTCGTCCAGGTTGCCCGGGTGCGTCTCCACCTTGCCGCCCACCACGTCCCAGACGTGCGTGGACAGCCCGTTCACGAACGCGCGGTTGTGGGACACGAAGAGCAGCGTGCCGCCGTAGCCCTGGAGCGCCTCGATGAGCATCTCCGTCGAGTCCAGGTCCAGGTGGTTGGTGGGCTCGTCCATGAGCAGCAGGTTGGAGGGCACCAGCAGCAGCTTGGCGAGCGCCACGCGCGCCCGCTCTCCACCGCTGAGCACGCCCACCGGCTTGTCCACGTCATCGCCCGAGAACATGAACGAGCCGAGCACCCCGCGCACGAAGCTCTCCGGCTTGTCCGCCGCCAGCGGGCGCACCTCCTCGATGATGGTGTTGCGCTTGTCGAGCTTGTCGCCGTGGTGCTGCGCGTAATACCCCATCACCACGTTGTGCCCGAACTTCACCGTGCCGCCGTCCGGCACGAGCTCGCCCGCGATGATCTTCAACAGCGTCGTCTTGCCCGCGCCGTTGGCGCCCACCACCGCGATGCGCTGGCCGCGCTCCACGCGCGCATCCAGCCCCGAGTACACCACCGCCTCGCCGTAGCGCTTCTGGATGCCCTCGAGCGTCACCACGTCGCGCCCCGAGCGCTCCACCTCCGGGAAGCGGAAGCGCATGGTGGCCCGCTCCTCGATCACCTGCACGTCCTCGAGCTTCTCGAGCATCTTCGCGCGGCTCTGCGCCTGACGGGCCTTGGTGGCCTTGGCGCCGAAGCGATCGATGAAGCCCTGCAGCTCCGCGCGGCGCGCCTCCACCTTCTCGGCCTGGGCCTTGAGCTGCTCCTTCTCCTCGGCGCGCTGGCGCTTGTACGTGTCGTAGTTGCCCACGTACGAGCGCAGCCCCTCCAGCTCCAGCGACAGGATGCGGCCCACCTGCCGGTTGAGGAAGTCCTTGTCGTGGGAGATGAGCACCACCGCCTTGTTCGAGCGCTTGAGGAAGCCGTCGAACCACGCCTGGGTGGGCACGTCCAGGTGGTTGGTGGGCTCGTCCATGAGCAGCAAGTCCGGATCCTGGAGCAAGAGCCCCGCGAGCGCCGCGCGCATCCGCCACCCGCCGCTGAGCGCTCCCGTGGGCTTGACCGGTCCACCTCCCGGAAGCCCAGCCCCTTGAGGATGCGCTCGGCATGGTGCCGGCCGTAGTGGTCCTCGAAGTGGTCCAGCTCCGTGTGCAGGTCCGCGAGCGCCTGGGCGAGTTCCAGTTGCTCCTCCTCGGAGCCCGCCGCGGCGAGCGCCGCCTCCGTGTCGCGCAGCCGCGCCTCCAGCGAGTCCCGGCCGGGCACGGTGCTCATCACCGCGTCCACCACCGAGCCCTCGGGCAGTCCCGCGAGTTCCTGAGGCAGGTAGCCAATCCGGGACTTGCGCCGATAGGTGAGCATCCCCGAGTCCGGGTGCTGCACGCCGGCGAGGATCTTCATCAACGTGCTCTTGCCGGTGCCGTTGGCGCCCACCAGGCCCACACGGTCCTTGGGGCCGAGCGTGAAACTCTCAGAATCGAAGAGAACCTTCTTCCCGTAGGAGAGGCTGATGTCCTGGGCGATGACGAGGCTCATGGCGGATCCGGGGATGTAACAGCCCACCGCTCGGACGGGAACGGCTGATTCTGCCTGCCCGCCTCCCCAGCGGCCCGGAATCCATGCGGGATCCCCGCCACTCCCCTGCCCCCGGCCTCCGGGCTTCCCCTATACTCGCGACCCCATGGCTTCCCCCTGTCAGCACTGCGGCAGCACAGACGGTCCCGATCATCTCTGCGGCGGCTCCCAGATGGCACTCATCGGACAGGTGCTCGATGGCCGCTACCAAATCGAGGACGTGCTCGGCCAGGGAGGCATGGGCATGGTCTTCCGTGCCACGCAGACGTCCGTGCAGCGTCCGGTCGCCGTCAAGACGCTCAACCCCTCGCTCGCCGCCGCGCCCCAGTTCTTCGAGCGCTTCCGGCGCGAGGCGGAGGTCGCCAGCCGGCTGCGCCACCCCAACGTCATCACCATCTACGACTTCGGCCGCGCCCAGGACGGTACCTGCTACTACGTCATGGAGCTGCTCGAGGGCGAGAGCCTGCGCGAGCTCGTCAAGCGCGATGGCCCCATGAGCCTGCGCCGCGCGGTGGACATCATCGAGCAGGCGTGCCGGGGCCTCGCCCACGCGCACGAGCAGGCCGCCGTCCACCGCGACATCAAGCCGCACAACATCATGGTGCAGCAGCTCGACGGGCGGGACTTCGTCAAGGTGCTGGACTTCGGTCTGGTGAAGGCGCTGGAGATCGAGGAGGAGCAGCAGCTCACCACCACCGGCCCGGTGCTCGGCACGCCCCAGTACATGCCGCCCGAGCAGGCCGGTGGCGATCACGTGGATCACCGCTCCGACCTCTACTCGATGGGCGGCGTCTTCTACTACTGCCTCACGGGCACCTCGCCCTACGGGGCCAACTCGGTGCGCAAGGCGCTCACCGCCGCCCTGACGCAGCCGGTGCCCACGGTGGCCTCCAAGCGCCAGGGCGCGCCCGTGCCCCAGGCCCTGGAGGAGTTCTTCCAGATCGCGCTCGCCCCCGAGAAGGAGGACCGCTACCAGAGCGCCGAGGAGTTCATCGAGGCCATGTTGGAAGCGGTGGCGCCGCTGTCCGCGCAGCAACTCGACGCGCTGCCCACCAACTCCTCGCCCGAGGCGGCGGGCGGTGGCAGCAGGAGCAAGGCCGGCCACCGCAGTGGATCACGCAGCCGCTCCTCCGCGAGCGCCGTGCGTCCCAAGCCGGGCTCGGGCGCCCGGAGCGGAACGCCCTCCTCCGGCTCCCGCGCGGGCCAACCTTCCGCCGTGAGGAACGCGGCGCCGGGGTCGCGCCAGCCCAGCATCGTCGGGGGAGGCGTCTCCCGCGTGGGCGCCACCTCGCCGGGCATGCGCCCGAGGACGAACGCGCCTCGGGCCGCCCCGCCCCCCGCTCCCGAGGAGGTGCCCTTCAAGTGGTCGGTGAAGAAGATCTCCATCGCGGTCGCGTCGCTGGTGCTCTTCGCCACGGCCGGAGCGGTCGTCGCGCTGCGGCCCTCCAAGCCCGCCCCCCGGCCACGGCGGCCCCCGTCGCGGCGAAGTCGCAGCCCGCCACGCCACGCGCCGCCGCGCCACGTCCCGCCGACAACGGCATGCTCCTGGTGCACATCCGCTCCACTCCCGCGGGCGCCAGCGTGTTCGACGGGGACGTGCAGATCGGCACGACCCCGCTGGATCGTCAGCTCCCGCGCAGCCAGATGCGCGAGCTCACCTTCCGCCTGGCCCAGCATGAGGAGCGCAAGCTCAAGCTGGACTTCACCGGAGAGGTGTCGGACTCGCAGGACGTGAGCGTGACGATGACGCCGCTGAAGGCCGCCGCGGCCGAGCCCGCCCGCCCGACCCGGGCCACCAGGCCCAAGGAGACCCGGGACGACTCCGTCCCCATCTTCGAGTAGGGCCACCCGCCTCGCGCGCGGCCCGCGGTGGGAATGCCACTCTCGGCGGATACGTCCGCGCCGGTGAGTACGAGCAGGCGGGTGTCGTCGTCCAGGTGCAGGCGCGCCACGGCGGCCTCCCAGTTGTCACGGTGTTCGGAGTCGCGGCGAAAAGGGCTTCGGGATAAACCTACGCACCGTCTGGAGGGACTCCCTCCGGCGACTGTATCGAGGAGCCCACACCATGGCGGAAGTCACCCTGGATCTGCGTGGCCGGCCCAAGGCCGAGGCCTATGCCGAGCTGCACCAACACGTCGAGGCCGTCCTGGAAGGCATCGACGACGACGTGGCGGCCATGGCCACGATGAGCTGTCTGCTGCACCACGCCTTCGGCCACCTGTGGACGGGCTTCTACCGCGTGGTGGAGCCGGGCAAGCTGCTGCGTGTGGGCCCCTATCAGGGCACGCTCGGCTGCCTGGAGATCCGCTTCGGCAAGGGGGTGTGCGGTACCTCCGCCGCCGAGGGCCGCACCGTCATCGTCGAGGACGTGCACGCCTTCCCGGGCCACATCACCTGCGATGGCCGCTCGGCCTCGGAAATCGTCGTGCCCGTCTACAATCGCCAGCGCGAACTCATCGCCGTGCTCGACATCGACTCCGAGCACAAGGCCACCTTCGACGACGCGGACCGCCGCGCCCTCGAGGCGCTCATGGGCTGGTTCTCCCGGCGCAAGTAGGCGCTGACGCTCAGCGCCGGGCCATGCGCGCGAGGATCTCCTGCTCCAGCGTGCGCACCACCTCGGACAGCGGCAGCAGGCTGGAGTCCACCCGCCGGGCATCGTCCGCCGGCTTGAGCGGTGCCACGGCGCGCGAGGCGTCATCCTGGTCGCGCTTGACCTGATCGGCCAGGACGTCCGGCAGCGCGCGCTCCACGCCCTTCTGGAACAGCTCCTCGAAGCGACGCCGGGCGCGGATGTCGGGATCCGCCTCCAGGAAGAACTTGGCGTCCGCGTCCGGGAACACCACCGTGCCGATGTCCCGGCCCTCGAGGATGGCGCCCTTGGGCGCCTGGAGCGCCAGACGCCGCTGCAGCGACAGCAGCCCCTCGCGCACCACGGGCCGGCTCGACACCTGCGAGGCCGCCATGGAGTTCTCCGGCGTGCGGATCTCCTGCGACACGTCCTCGCCGTCCAGGAACACGTGGTTGTCCTCGCCCACCACCTCGAAGGACACGCGCACGCTCGCCAGCAGCGTGCCCAGGCCGGCGTCGTCGTCGAAGGCGATCCCCTCGCGTCGCGCCTTGAGCGCCACGCACCGGTAGATGGCACCCGTGTCCACCAGCGCGAAGCCCAGGCGACGAGCGAGCACCTTGGACACGGTGGACTTGCCCGCGCCCGCCGGTCCGTCGATGGCCACGATGAAGGGTCTGGAAGTCATGGAGGGCTCTCCTGGAGACGGCACGGTGAGGCTAACGCCCGGAGAACACGCCGAGCTTGCGGAAGCGCTCGTAGCGATCCCTCACGAGATCGTCCGGAGACAGGCCCGACAGCTCATCGAGGTGCTTGCGCAGCGCCTGCCCCACGTTCTGCGCCGCCTTGGCGTGGTCGCGGTGCGCGCCGCCCGCGGGCTCGGAGATGATCTCGTCGATGACGTTCATCCCCATGAGGTCGCGCGCCGTGAGCTTGAGCGCGTCCGCCGCCTTCTCCGCCTTGGTGGAGTCTCGGTAGAGGATGGAGGAGCACGCCTCGGGGGAAATGACCGAGTAGATGCTGTTCTCCAGCATCAGCACGCGGTTGCCCACGCCGATGGCGAGCGCGCCGCCCGAGCCACCCTCGCCCACCACCGTGGAGACGATGGGCACCTTGAGCCGGCTCATCACCTCCAGGTTGACGGCGATCGCCTCGGCCTGGCCGCGCTCCTCGGCGCCGATGCCCGGGTAGGCGCCCGGCGTGTCCACGAAGGTGAGGATGGGCTTGTCGAAGCGCTCGGCCAGCTCCATCAGCCGGCGCGCCTTGCGGTAGCCCTCCGGGCGCGGCATGCCGAAGTTGCGCGCCATGTTCTCCTTCGTGTTGCGCCCCTTCTGGTGGCCGATGATCATCACCACCTGCCCATCGAAGCGCGCGAAGCCACCCACGATGGACGAGTCCTCCCCGAAGTGCCTGTCCCCGGCCAGTTCCAGGAAGTCCGTGAACAGGTACTGGACGTAGTCCAGGAAGTAGGGCCGCGAGCTGTGACGCGACAGTTGGACGACCTGCCAGCGCGACAGGTCGCTGAAAATCTCCGTCTGGAGCTTCTTCGCCTTCTTCTCCAGCTTGGAGATTTCCGAGGTGAAATCCACCGAGCCGCTCTCCGAGAGCGTCTTCAGCTCGCCGATCTTCTTCTCCAGCTCGATGAGCGGGCGCTCGAAATCGAGTGGATAGTTGATGCCGTTCGCCATGGCGCGGGAGCCCTATCACCCGCCCTCCCGCCTGACAACGCGCAACCTGTTACGCGGTACGCTGAATCCCCACTTTCCCCCCTCGTCGAGACGACATGGACACCCTCCCGCTGCTGCTCGCCCTCCTGCTGTCCGCCACGCCCGCCCCCTCGGCGCGCACCCTCAACACCCAGGGTTTCCGCCTCTATCAGGCGGGCCAGTACCCCGAGGCACTGGAAAAGTTCGAAGCCGCGGCCCAGGCGGACCCGAAGCTGGCCCTGGCCCACTACAACGTGGCGGCCACCCTGGGGGTGCTGCGCAAGAAGGGGAAGATTTGTGACTACTCGGCCTACCGGGAGACGATCGTCGAGCGTCTGACGCGCTCGGTCGAGCTGGATCCCCGCCGGCTCACGCGCGCCAAGGCCGACGCGGACCTGGATCCCATCCGCGACACCCTGGGCTGGCAGCGCCTGCTGGGCCTGTCCCCCCAGAACGAGCCCATCTGCCGAAGCTGCTGCGCCGGGTGACGTGGTTCAAACTCGACGCGGGCATGGCGCGCGAGAAGCTCACCTTCCCGGACGCCCGGAGGGTGGTGCTGGAGCGGACGGGTTTCGACGAGAAGGCCCAGCGCGTCACCACCCGGAAGCGGACCGGCACCTACACGCTCCAGGGGCGCACCCTCCGGGTGGCCTTCCCCAATGAGCCCGCCGTCGAGGGCACGCTGAGCGACAAGGGAGCGCTCCAGCTCGGCGCGCTGGGAACGTTCACCGATCTACCGCCCGAGTGCGATGCATAGAACGGATCGCCGCCTGACGGACTTGGCGGCCCGGGGGCCCCGTCCCACCCTTGCCTTGGGGAGTTTGGGGAGGTGGTGGGGATGGTGAGACTCGAGGGACGGCAGTGGGGGTTGGTGGCGTTGGTGGCGTTGACGCCCTTCTTTTTCGCCTTCTTGCTGGCGGCGTCGGCGCCCGGCGTCGTCGAGCCCGTGCTGGGCTCGGTGCTGGGCGGGGCGAGCTGGCTGCTGGCGGCGCTGCTGGGGCTGCTGGGAGGCGCCCTGTTCGCCGGGTGCCTGAGCGCGCTGGCGGCCCTGCCGGGGCGGCCCTCGGCGACGCGGCGCGCGCTGCACCGGTGGGCGCGACGGTGGTGCCAGTGGGGCTGTGCATCGTCCCGGCGCTCTGCCTGATGCTGGCGGGCCCGGCGCTCGCGCTCCAGCTCGAACAGGGCCAAGCCCTGCCCCGGGCGATCCGCCCGCGGACCACGCACCCGTTGTTGGAGGGATTGCGCTACCAACTGCCGCGCGTGCTGCGCGACATGCGCGGGCTGCACCTGCGCTGAAGCACCCCCCTCCCGGCGAGGGAGAGGGCACGGCGGCCGATCAGGCCGCCTTCGTCTTCGCGGTGGCGCTCAGGGCGTACCAGGCGGTGCGGAACGCCTTGAGCTCGCGCAGACCGGCGGGATGACGGCCCAGGGCGGGCGCCACCGTCACCGGCAGGCCAATCGTCTTCTCGATGTTCTTGGCCGCGTTGAGCTCGTTCTTGCGCCGGTTCTCGCACTTGGGGCAGTCCGCCTTGGGCCCCACGCGGTTGACCAGCACGCGCTCCACCTGGAGCTTGCGATCCTTGAGGTACTGCACGAGGCGCTCGGAGCGCTCGGCGGCCAGCTCCTCGCCGCGCGTGACGACGACGAAGCGCGACTCGGTGGGCGAGGCCAGGGCCTCCTCGAAGCGCTTGATGTGCTTGAGGAAGCCGGCCATGTCCTCGGCCAGCTCACCCAGGCCCTTGGACTTGTGCTTGGACAGCACGCTCTGCAGGGCGCCGAACCAGCTCCGGGCGGTGTCCACCAGCTCCACCACGCGCAGGGTGGACACCATGGGGGCGCCGTCCACGACGATGCGCTTGAAGCGCTCCTGCACCAGGGCATCCGTGAGACACGACAGGGCGGCCAGCTCGTCGATGCCCGCGGGGGCCGCGTCGAGCAGGTTGCGGAAGAGCAGCAGATCCACCGGCACGTCGTTGCCCGTCTTCGGCGCGCCCTCGTAGGCCTTCTCCGCCTTTTCCTTCCAGCGCTTGCGCACGGCGTTGAACCAGCCGGCCATGTCCAGCTCGCGCGCGTACAGGCCCTTGGTGCCCTTGACCTGCGTCTCCACGTCCGTCAGCCGGCTCTGCAGCACGTCGGACAGCGAGTGCGCGGGATCCGTGGAGATGAGGAGCACCGGCCCCTCCTTCTCCGTCAGCGTGACGGCGGCGGCGGCGGCGCAGGAGCTCTTGCCCACCCCGCCCTGCCCCACGAAGAAGATGAGCCGCGTGGGCGGCAGCGGCGGCGCGGCGATGGGGGGCATGGAGGGCGCGCGCACCAGGGCGGGAGGCCCCTCGGCGGCGGCGAACTCCAGCGTCTTGGTCTCCTTGCCGCTCGCCCACTCCTGGGCGAAGGGCTTGAGCAGCTCCAGGCCCCGGGGCGCCACCTCGCGCCGGCCCACCGGTGCACCGGCACGTTCTTGTCCAGCGCCCGGTACTTGCGCACGTGCGGCGCCTGGAGACCGCGGCGGCCCAGACAGGCGGCACAGCCTTCCTTGTCCTCCACCTGGTTGACCACCACCTCGACCACGGGGATGCCGCGCTCGCGCAGCTGCGCGAAGTACATGCGCGTCTGGGCCTCGGGCACCGGCTCCGCCAGCGCCACCAGGTGGAAGGCCGTGCGCGCCGGATCCTTCAGGAGCGCGAGCAGCTTCTCCGCGCGGGCCAGCTGCTCCTCGAGGAATCCGGGCTCCTCGGCCGCCGCGGCGGCCTTCTTGCCCTTGCCACCCGAGCCCTTCTCCGAGCCCACCCTCACGACGCCCAGGAACTTGCGCAGTCCCACCGGCATGTCGAACAGGCGCAGCGTGTGGCTGGTGGGCGCGGTGTCCACCACCACGCGATCGAACTCGCCACTCTCCGCCAGCTCCGCCACGTACAACAGCCCCAGCAGCTCCTCGAGCCCCGGCGTGGCCTGGGCGTACAGCTTGCCCAGCTCGTCCTCCGACAGGTGGGTGCCCTTGCCGGCCGCCTTCTGCAGCGCCGACGCGTACTTGCTCAGGAAGGACTTGCCCAGCGCGCCCGGCTCCAGCTCCATCGCCCACACGCCGCCGTCCGGCTTGGCCTTGGCGCCCTTGCCCTTGGCCTTGGGCGCCTCCTTCACGGGCTCCGCCGTCTCCTCGGCCTCCAGCTTCGTCGGCTTGCCCGTCAGGGGCTTGCGCAGCAGATCCGACAACGAACGCACCGGATCCAACGAGACGAGCAGCACCCGCTCCTTGGGCGCTTCATCCGCCAGCCGCAGGGCGTATGCCGCCGCGAGTGTGGTCTTTCCCACCCCACCCTTGCCGCCGAAGAAGTGAAGAACTCGTGCGTCGCTCATGAACACATGGCCTTCCTTGACACCCCTCGGCCGAACCCGCCTCCGTCCTCTCGGGGACGGTCACGAACGGGACTCGCCGGACTTCTGTTCGGGTGGGGAACAGTCTTACCGGCTGCCGCATGGGGTGTGGTGTGACCTGAAGGATCGCCCGCCGCGACCCTGTGAGTCAAGCAGAGACCGGGCCGCCACCCTCTTGCTCAACGCGGTGCGTCATCTCTCGAACGCAGACAATCGTGAAGCCGGGCGCCCGTCTGCCGGCCACCCGGCTCACGCGAGCCCACCGCCCACGGCCCCACCCGTGGGGTAGGGCTGGCGATGGGGGTCCACGAAGTCCGCTCAGCGGAACTCGGGGCCGTTGTTGATGAGCGAGCCGCCATGGCCCGATGACAGGGTATTGCCCTCGCCGCCCTTGCCCTGACGGGCCTCGGCCGCGTAGCGGTTGAGCTTGTTGTAGAGCGTCTTCTCGCTCACCCCGAGGATCTCCGCCGTGCGCGCCTTGTTGTTGCTGTTGCGCTGGAGGCTGCCGAGGATGTACTCGCGCTCCACCGCGTCGAGCGACAGCCCGTAGGGCAGGCGGAAGGTGTGGCGCTCGGGGCTCTTGCCCGCCATGTCGGGCGGCAGGTGCTCGCGCATGATGAGCTCGCCATCGCAGAGGATCACGGCGCGCTCCACGGCGTTGCGCAGCTCGCGGATGTTGCCCGGCCAGTCGTGGTTCTTGAGCGTCTCCATGGCGTCCGGGTGCACGCCCGTCACGCGCTTGGCCGAGTCCCCGCGGAACTTCTCCACGAAGTGCTGCACGAGGATGGGCACGTCGTCCCGGCGCTCGCGCAGGGGCGGCAGGTGGATCTGGAAGACGTTGAGGCGGAAGTAGAGATCCTCGCGGAAGCGCTTGGCCTCGATCTCCTTCTTGAGATCGCGGTTGGTGGCGCACAGCACGCGCACGTCCACCTCGAGTTCCACCTTGCCGCCAAGCCGCCGCAGCCGTCCCTCTTCCAGCACGCGCAAGAGCTTGGCCTGCAGCTCGATGGGGATTTCGCCCAACTCGTCCAGGAAGAGCGTGCCGCCGTGGGCGAGCTCGAACACGCCGGGGCGGCGCTGATCCGCGCCGGTGAAGGCACCCTTCTCGTGGCCGAAGATCTCCGACTCGATGAGGGTGGCGGGGATGGAGGCGCAGTTGATGGCGACGAAGGGCTTGTCGCGCCGCTGCGACAGGTTGTGGATGGAGCGCGCCACCACCTCCTTGCCCGTGCCGGACTCACCGGAGATGGCCACGCTCGCCTTGGAGGAGCCACCTTCTCGATGAGATCGAACACCTTGCGCATCACCGCCGACTGGCCGATGAAGTCCGTGGCGCCCAACTGCTTGAGGCGCCGGCGCAGGCCCTGCACCTCGCGCATCGTCTCCTTCTTCTCCAGCGCGCGGTCGATGCAGACCTTGAGGCGCGCGGTGTCCACCGGCTTGACGATGAAGTCGTAGGCACCCTCGCGGATGGCGGCCACCGCGGCATCAATGGTGCCGTGGCCGGTGAGCAGGACCACCGGGCAGTCCGGCAGCTCGTCGCGCAGCGTGCGCAACAGCCCCAGGCCGTCCGTCTCCGGCATCGCCGGTCCGACAACACCACGTCCGGACGGAACTCGCCCGCCTTGCGCAGCGCATCGTGTGCGTCGAAGGCGGTCTCCACCTTGTGACCCCAGGCGGTCAACATCTCCGCCAGCGCCTCACATGAATCGCGCTCGTCGTCCACGGCCAGAATTCGCGCGCTGCCCACGGGACCTCCAGACATCAAAACGGCTCGGATGAAGAAAAGAAGAGGGAAAAATCCAGACCACCCCGCCGCCTGGGATCAGGCGAGCGGGAAGCTCAACCGGCAGGTGCCGGCCAGCAGGTGCAGCTCCACACCGAGCTGCGCACACCGCAGTTCCAGGGCGGCCGAGGCCTCACTGCCCCCCACCACCCCGGCGGCGTTCGCGTCCACCACCTCGAACACCGCCTTCGTGTCCTCACTGCGCACCACCACCGAGACCTCGTGCCCCGTCTCCGAGCGGCCATAGGCCCGCGTCAGCGCCTGCACCACGAGGAAGCCCAGCTCCCCGATGTCCGCCAGCCGCGCCCGGACTCCGGGAGCGAGCGTGGGGCGCACCTGGAGCCGCCGCTTGCGGCTCTCATGCGCCAGGACCTCCATGGCACGTGTCACCGTCTCCGACAGATCCGCCTCCCCGGCACCCCCGGGGCGGCTCACGATGAACTCCGCGAAACGCCGCAGAATGCCATCCACGCGCTGAATCTGTTCACGCATGGACTTGAGGTTCTTCTCCTGCGAGGGCGGCACCGGCCGTCGACCTTGAGCTTCTCGGTCAACACCTCCAGGTGGATGGACATCGCATTCAAGGGATTGCGCACATCGTGCAGCAGGCTGTCCATCAGGGAAGGCACCGTGCTGTAGCGCGCGGCGTCCACCACCGTCTCCGTCACTTCGCGCACCGGGGGCGCGCCGCTATTCGCAGCCGTGGAGTTGATCACAGATTCTCCTGAGGTTGACTGGCGCCCGTCACTCCCGCCGCCCCGTCGCTTCGAGGATTTAGGGACTGGCGTTATTACCGTCAACCCTGGGTCGGTAATTCTTGCTGGGCAAGAGGAATTCCCACACCAAGCGTCGGCCACTCGGCCCTCGAGATGTTGCCTCGCGAACGCTTCCCCTGCCTTCAAGCGCCAAGGCACTCGAGGTCCGTGCGCCGCTGGACACCCGGCGCCGTTTATCGACGCTCGGAGGGTTGCTCTTCCGGCCCGGGTCCCACGAGCTCGATGCCCAGGCGGGCGGCGTACTCGAAGATGCGCGGATCCCGGTAGAACTCGCCATAGACGATGCGGTTCACGCCCGAGTTGGCGATCAGCTTGAAGCACGGCCAGCAGGGGCTGGCGGTGGTGTAGAGCGTGGTGGGTTTGTCGCGCTCGCTGTCGATGCGCACGCCGTTCTTGGCCGCCTGGATGATGGCATTGGCCTCGGCGTGGACGGTGGCCACGCAGTGGCCGTTCTCCATCAGGTGGCCCACGTCCGAGCAGTGGGGCATGCCCCGGATGGAGCCGTTGTAGCCCGTGGAGAGGATCGTGCGATCTCGCACCAGGAGCGCTCCCACGTGCTTGCGATCACAGGTGGCCCGGCTGGCGACCTGCCGCGCGATGTCCATGAAGTACTGATCCCACGAACTGCGGTTGCCCATATGCGCCTCCCCCGTGGATGTACCGTGGAGGCGCCCCCTGTCGAGTTTCGCGACTAGCGGCTGGCGGTCTGCGCCCCGGACGAGCCCGTGTCGCCCACTCCTTCACCCAGCAGCCGGGAGAAGCCGCGCTGGGCGAGGAACTGGCGCACCTTGGCGCCCGGCGCGGCGAAGGTCTCCCCGGGCATGGGCACGTCGAAGCTGAAGTCCTGCTCGGCCACGGAGAAGCCCACCTTGGCGGTGCGGTAGCCCTCGACGATGGCGAGCAGCTTGCCGGACTCCAGGCTGAAGATGCCGCCGCCCGAGGCGCCATAGCCGATGGGCGCGTCCGTCTTCACCATGCGCGGCCGCTTGCTCTCCTTGTCCCACTCGATCTGGGACACCATGCCGCCGGAGAGCGACAGGGCGCGGCCGAAGGGCGACGCGGCCACCACCACGTCCTCGCCCATCTCCAGCTCCGCGTCCGTGGCGAGCCGCGCGGGCGTGCGCGGCAGGCCGGGCACCTTCACCAGCGCCAGGTCCATGTCCGGCACCGCCCCGAGCGCCACCACCTCGGCCCGGTACTCGGTGGAGTCGGCCCGCTCGTCCACGATGACGACGAGGCCCGGGTGCTTGAACTCGCGCGTATCCACCGCGTGCGCGTTGGTGAGCACGTAGCTGATGGCCCCCTGGGGCGTCTGCTCGTTGCCGATCACCACCCCGGAGGCGGTGCTGCGGACCTTCTCTCCCTCGAGCAGCGCCAGCCGCACGTTGTGCGGGAGGATGCGCTGGACCTGCGCCTTGCGCGACAGCCGCGGCGCGAGAACCTCCACCGGCCGCGCCACCTCGGGCGGAGCGTTGTCCGTCCGGGCCTCCTGCATGGGTGCAGGGACCACGGGCGAGGCCGACGTGGCCGCGCAGGACAACAGGGCGAGCAGGCCGGGCAGGCCGAGGGTGAGACGCGTCATCGAGGCTCCAGGGGGCACGAAGGGAAGAGGGCCGGAGTTTCCAACCGTGAGGCCCCACGGATCTTCCTCCCGTGAGGCCCCACCGCAAAGCATCGCGCCCTGCGTGCGCCCACTCCCCTGGCCGCCCAGGAGCCGCTCAGCCGTAGCGCTTCTTCATGAGGAAGAGGATGGCGTCCTTGGCGCAGTGCTCGCAGTAGCCGTAGCGCTCGCTCATCGTCTTCAGGGTGCTCTCCACCTGGGCCTGCTCGCGCGCGGACAGGGTGGCGCGATCCTCGGAGAGGTACTTGAGGACGTTCTCCTTGTTGCGGCGCAGCACGCGCTTGCGCTCCTCGAAGTAGTGGTCGCGCAGGCGGCGGAACAGGTCCGGGAAGATGCGCGGGTAGTCCATCTCCGTGTCGTCCGGATGATCCAGCTTGTGCGCGCCCACCTGCGAGATGAGCCCCCGGCGGAACTCGCCCGGATCCTCGCCCTTGGGCATGACGATGGCTTCCATCTCCGCCATGCGCTGCTCGTCCACGCGCTCCATGGCCCCGGTGTGGCGGTTGCGGATCTTCTCGCCCTTCACCCAGTGGCTCACGTTGTAGACGTAGCGCTCGACGAGCTCGCGGTACTGCCCCTCGGAGACCAGGCCCATGGACTCGCGCACCTCCTCGTCCACCTTGTCGAGGTAGGTGGCCTGCACCGCGCGCACGAACTCCTCGTGGTCATGGTAGCCGTCCACCACCTCCTGCAGGAGGAACTCGTAGACGCTCTTGTCCTTGCAGATGGCCTCCAGCTCCTCGAACACCGCGAGCGCGTGCAGGCACTTGTAGTCCGGGTGCTGGGCGGCGTTGAACAGCGCCGTCTTGATCTCCCGGGCGCTCGCGCCGCTGCGGCCCTCGTAGTTGGGGTAGGCGTCGGACTCCTCGTACATGTCCGCGCGCAGCTTCCGCAGCTCCTTGCCGTGCGAGAGGCTGAGCCGGTCGGGCACCACCCCGTCCTCGTAGAGGAACATCTTCTCCACCGGGGTGATCTGATCCACCAGCTCCTTGACCCCGGGCGGGTAGCGCTCCGGGATGGGCTTCTTCAGGCGCGTGAGCACGGCCCACATGGCGGCCACCTCGGTGGCATGCAGGGCCACGTGCTTGCCCACGGTGGTGGGGGTGATCTGCGCGTCGTACACCTGCTGCTCCGCCTTGTAGCGGCGCAGGTAGGGCACGCGCACCAGCTCGATGCGGCCCTTGAACGAGGCGAAGTCGGGCAGCTCCTTGAAGGCGCCCAGGTGCTTCTCGTTGGACGAGGCGACGAGCACCTCGTCGAGCTGCAGCACGAAGTGCTCGAGCGGCACCTGCGCCGTCTCGCTGAAGCCCAGCAGGTACTTGAAGGCTTCCAGCGGGCGCTTGAGCAGATCCGAGTACTCGATGAGGCCGCGGTTGGCGTGCACGAGCGCGCCCTGGGGCTCGAAGAGCGCCACGTTGTGCAGCGCCGGCGGCATGTTGAGCAGCTTGGCCCGGTCCGCGGACACCTGCTGGTACATGGCGTCCACGCTCATCTGCGGCTCCACCGTCACCGTGCCCTCCTGGTAGCGGCGCGAGATGTAGAAGCGCTCGATGCGCACGTGGCGCATCACCTGCATGTAGTCGCCCTTGTAGTTGGCCAGGAGCGCCGTGTAGATGCTGCGGCACTTGTGGCACAGCTCTCCGTGCAGCATGAAGTCGGAGAGGACGAAGTCGCCCTCGCCCTGCCCGTCCGCCGTGCCCACGCCCTTCTTCTTGAGCGCGCCCTCGAGCAGGCGCTGGCGCTCGGTGGGGGGAATGGCGAAGAGGGGGATCCCTCAGCTCGCAGGGGATGCGCACGTCGATGGAGTCGGCGTCCAGGTGCGCGTAGGTGGACAGGTCCCCGCTGGTGGCGGGGATGCGCTCGCCGCCAAAGCCCATGGAGCCCTTGACGAGCTTCTCCGAGGGGAAGATCCAGCTGATGTGGTAGAGCGCCCCCTCGGGCTGGCGCGAGTAGTGCTCCATGCCGGCCTTGAGGGCATTGACGAAGGTGGACTTCGCGCTGCCGTTGGGGCCGTGCATCATGATGAGCTTGTTGATGCGGCCGGCGCGCGTGAAGTTGCCGAGCATCCGGTAGACGGCGTTCTGCACCTCCTCCTGGCCCGCGACGCGGCCGTCCCGGTGGTCGCCGCCGGGCACGTCGAAGACCTTGAAGCGACGCATCTTCCCGGTGGGGTGCGTCACGGTCTCCGTGCCGAAGGACTCCATCACGTCGCGCAAGTACTGGGCGGCATTGCGCGCCTGGCCTCGAGGATCCGCCATGAAGAGCGTGAGGTACTCCTCGAAGGAGAGGATGGAGCGGTTCTTGACGAAGTCGTCTGACACCTGGGCGCCCACTTCCTGCAGGTATCGTTTGGCTTCCACGGGTCTTCTCCTCCTGTGCCTGGGTGTTTGGAACCCACTCGAATCAACCTGGGCGGGCCGCCGCCACGAAACGCCGGGGGCCTACAGACCTTTCCTCCCGGCCCGCGCGAAGTCCAGGGGACTCCGCATCTTGTGTCCGGGGCCTTGCTCTCCGCCGGCCCTCCCCCCACCCCCCGGGCGGGCTTGTCCCCCGCCCCACCGGCTCCCGCCCCCTGGCGCCTCCCCCTCCGACGGGCCGAAGGAGACCTCGCGCTCGCGCACCCCCGTGAAGTTGCACTAACGTCGCGAATTGATAAGCGGGGGCGCGCCTCCCGCCCCGCCGCCCACTTCCCCGGAGTTCACGCGCGATGCAAAAGGATCCCATCATCGGCATCGACCTCGGCACGACCAACTCGTGCGCCGCGATCGTCGAGGACGGTGGGAACGTGAAACTCATCCCCTACAAGGGAGGCGAGTACACTATTCCCTCGATCTTCGCGATCGACGACAAGGGCAACGAGCTCATCGGCTACGAGGCCAAGCGCCAGTGGCAGCTCAACCCGAAGAACACCATCTACGGCTCCAAGCGGCTGGTGGGGCGCTCCTTCCAGAGCGACGTCGTCACGGAGATGAAGAAGGTCGTGGCGTACTCGATGCGCCCCGGCAAGAAGAACGAAGTCCTGCTGGACGTGGGCAAGAAGGAGTTCTCCCTCCAGCAGATCAGCGCGAAGATCCTCAACAAGATCCGCGACGTGGCCGCCAACCACCTCAAGACGCCCATCAAGCGCGCGGTGGTGACGGTGCCCGCGTACTTCAATGATCGGCAGCGCCAGTCGGTGAAGGAGGCGGGCAAGCTGATCGACCTGGAGGTGGTGCGCATCATCAACGAGCCCACCTCGGCGGCGCTGGCGTATGGCGCGGGCAAGAGCGTCAACAAGAAGGTGCTCGTGTATGACCTCGGGGGTGGCACCTTCGACGTGTCCATCATCGAGATCCGCGACCGCGTCTTCGAGGTGAAGGCCACCGGCGGCGACGTGTTCCTCGGGGGCATCGACTTCGACAACGCCATCATCCACCACGTGCTCAAGGACTTCGCGTCCAAGACGGGCCTGGATCTGGCGACGGATCCGGTGGCGATGCAGCGCATCAAGGACCTGGCCGAGCGCACGAAGATCGACCTGTCCGCGCGCGACGACGTCCAGTTCAACATCCCCTTCATCACGATGACGTCGCAGGGCCAGCCCCTGAACATCGAGATGAAGTTCACGCGCAAGATGCTCGAGCAGCTGACGAACCACCTGGTGGACCGCACCCTGCAGATGGTGGCGCGGGTGCTGGTGGACTCGGGACTGTCCACCAAGGACATCGACGAGGTGCTGCTGGTGGGCGGCCAGACGCGCATGCCGATTGTCCAGGACCGGCTCACCAAGTTCTTCGGCAAGGCGCCGAGCAAGGGCGTGCACCCGGACGAGGCCGTGGCGGTGGGCGCGGCGCTCTACGCCAAGAGCCTGGAGGACAACTCCAGCCTGCGCCTGCAACTGCTGGACGTGATTCCCATGGCCATTGGCCTGGAGCGCGCCGGAGGGGCCTTCCACACGGTCTTCCCGCGCAACGCGCCCATCCCCAACGCCCGCCAGCTCGTGGCCACCACCAGCCGGGACAGCCAGACCGAGCTGGCCATGCGCATCTTCCAGGGGGACCATGAGCAGGTGGCGAGGAACGATCTGCTCGGCGAGTTCACCTTCTCCGGCATCCGTCCGGCCAAGGCGGGCTCGGTGCAGGTGGAGATCACCTTCGACGTGAACGTGGAAGGCATCCTCACCATGCGCGCGCGAGATCCGGCCACCGGCCGCGAGATGACCACCACGGTGCGCGTCAGCTCCGCCTGACGCCCCCGCCCCGCTTCGCCTCCTCCCCTCTCTTCCCTTCCCGCTGGAGCTCGCGCCCCCGTCGGCGTCGCCCGCAAGCCGGGCCCCGGCGAGGAGCGCGTCGCGCACCCAGGCCGGGGCCGGGAACCACACCAGGCGTCGGGATTACTGCTGGAACAGCTCGACGGCGGCCTGGTTGGTGTTGCTGTTGCCGGCCACCACCAGCACGCGGCCATCCAGCAGCAGCGTGGCGGTGTGGTAGAAGCGGTCCGTGCTCATGCTGGCCGCCGGGCACCAGGTGCGGCGCGAGGGATCGAACAGCTCGGCCGTGGTGAGGATGCCCGCGTTCTTCTGGTCGTGGCCGCCCGCCACCAGCACGGCGCCCGAGGGCAGCAGCGTGGCCGTGTGATCACGCCGGGCCGAGGAGAGGCTGCCGGCCGGCGACCAGGTGTTGCTGGCCGCGTCGAACAGCTCGGCGGTGGCGACGCCCACCGCGCTGTCCGGCTCACCACCCACCACGAGCACCTTGCCGCCCGGCAGCGCGGTGGCCGTGTGATCCTTGCGGCCGCGGGACATGGCGTTCACCAGCGTCCAGGTGCCGCTGGCCGGGTCATACACCTCGGCCGAGGACAGGTTCGCCCCGCCGTTGGTGCCACCCGTCACCAGCACCCGCCCGTTGGACATCACCGTGGCGGTGAAGGTGTAGCGCGCCTGGTTCAGGCTGCCCGTCGGGGACCAGGTGCCCTTGGCCGGGTCGTACAGCTCGGCCGAGGCGAGCGCGGGGCCACTCGCGGTGTTGCGTCCGCCCACCACCAGCACGCGCCCGTCGTTGAGACGCACGCTGGAATGACGCATGCGGAAGGTGTTCAGGTTGCCCGTGGCCGACCAGGTGCCCGTGGCCGGGTCATACAGCTCGGCCGAGGCATTGGCGTTGGCCCCGTCACCGCCCGCCACGAGCACGCGCCCGTTGGTGAGCAGATTGGCCGTGTGGTAGCGGTGCGTGGTGCGGGTGTTGCCGCTGGCGGACCAGGTGTTGGTGGAGGGATTGAACACCTCGGTGGTGCGGTTGAAGCCGCCCGCCACGAGCACGCGCCCATCGGGCAGCCGCGTGGACGTGTGGAAGAGGCGTACCGCGGCGAGGCTGGGCGCGGACGTCCAGGAGCCCGGCGCGCAGTAGGGGGCGGACGGCCCGGGGCCGTTGGAGCGGAAGGTGTTCAGCCCCTCGGTGAGCCAGTTGGTGGCCGGCTGCGCGGGGATGGAGCCGTCATCGTTGATGTTCGTCACCGAGTAGGCGTGCTGGTTCCAGACGCGGCGGGCGCTCTTCCAGCCCTCGCCGTGGAACACGCGGATGCCGTTGAAGCCCGGGTACGCGTGGTTGTTGGCGCCCACCACGATGTCCGCCTGGTAGTCCCCGTCCACGTCCGCCACCACGGGGCCCTCGTGCGTGGTGCCCGAGCTGTTCTTCGTCTCGAAGAGCACCGTGCCCGTGGCGCCGTCGTAGATGCGCAGGTACGTCTCGTCGGTGAAGACCACCTCGAGCTTGCCGTCACCGTCGAAGTCGAAGGTGGTGGAGCTGTTCTTGCCGGAGCTCAGGTCACGGATGGGGCGCGACCAGCGCACCGAGCCGTCCGCCTCCAGCACGCTGAAGAGGTTGTTGCCGGCGACGCCGATCTCCGGCTGCCCGTCGCCGTCGAAGTCGGCGATGTTGGGCACGCCGCCGTGGCCGCCACCGGGCACCGCCACGCTCCAGCGCACGGTGCAGGTGTCATCCACCGGGCTCACCTGATCACGCCCCACCACGACGATCTCTCCCTGGGGATCCTCGTCGAAGTTGCCCACCGCGGCGAAGCCGTGGGGCACGGTGGAAGGAGCGCACAGGAGCGAGCCATCGGCGCGGTACACGGAGCGGCCGTTGATGAGCTCCTGCCGGCCGTCCTGATCGATGTCCGCCGCGAAGGCGTTGGGGCCGGTGTACTTCGCCCCGCCCATGCCGTCCGAGCCCACCCACTTGAGCGCGCCCGTGGAGGTGTAGACGCGGTTGCCGTCGAGGATCTCCACCGGCCATCGCCGTCCAGGTCCGCCAGCGCGGGGCCGCCCCACTCGTTGTAGTCGTACGCGCCCTCGGGGGTGCGCAGCTTGAAGGCACCTTCATTCGTGAAGCAGATGACGCCGCGCCCGTTCTCCGGGATGGCGCACACCTCCACGAGGCCGTCTCCGTCGATGTCGCCCGCCGTCAGGCCCGCCGCCGCCTTCACGCGCAGCGCCGTCTCCGTCACCGTCCACAGCTCGTGCCCGTCGTTGCCGCTGATGGCGCGCAGCACGCCATCCGCGCCGTAGTTCGAGCCCGCGAACGTGCTGAAGACGATGTCCGGCACGTTGTCCCGGTTGAGATCGATCACCACCGGCGTGGTCATCACCTGCTTGTAGTCGGGGAGCACCTCGCTGCCCGTCCACGCCCACTTCAGCGTCGGCGCGATCGCCGAGGACACCAGCGCCTGGGAGCCATCCGCCGCGAGCCCCTCGCCCGACTCGTCGGCCGTACCCTGACACGCCACCAGCGTCGACAACGCCAGCGCCACCGAACTGCGCACC
The DNA here is from genome assembly GCA_049060065.1 of Cystobacter fuscus. Classification (GTDB taxonomy): domain Bacteria; phylum Myxococcota; class Myxococcia; order Myxococcales; family Myxococcaceae; genus Cystobacter; species Cystobacter fuscus_B. The sequence goes on along the minus strand of JBMEQP010000002.1, from coordinate 2,779,272 downwards.
ACCACCCGCCGATTCATGCGCCGCGTGTTTCGGCTCTTCGCGCTCGTCTTCATGTGTTTCCCCTTGCCGCGTGGAACCCGGGCCCTTCGCCTTGGCCCTGGAGGACGAGCCCGGTTTAACAAAGGAACTTTCGGAATTCAAGTACAATTGATAAATTTCAACACATTCACAATTGTGTAAAATTCCAGGAGAACTGGTTTAGTGCGAGTCTCCATGAAGTCCCGAGTCCGGGAGGGGCTCCCTCCAGGGAGGGCGGAGCCGCTGGCGCGAGAAGGTGGACGCGAAGGGTCCGGGGCTCAACCCGCGCGAATGAGCGCACCACACCCACAGCGGCCACCAGGAGCCTGGGCCGGGAGGGGTGGTTCACGTTTTCGAGGGGAAGTCCGGACTCCGCCGGAGCCGGGGCAGCGCGGCCTCGGTGAGGGCCGCGCCATCGCGCCGATGACGAGGTGCGCAAGCCGCACCCCGGAGGTCAATCCACCGCGGCGGCGCTCTTTCGGAATCGGGACGGAATCGAAGAGGCCATCGAGCGGGAGCGCGACAAGCGACCGGAACACTCCCCCGCCGTCATCCCCTCGAAAGGGGAGAGGCAAGGGAGGCTCCGGCGGACACTCACGCCGACTTCTTTTCCTTCTCCAGCACCAGTTGGGGCGGCTCGTGCTTGGTCACCACCGTCTCGGTGATCTTGCACTCCTTCACGCCGTCCCGGTACGGCACGTCGTACATGATGTCGAGCATCGCGTCCTCGAGGATGGCGCGCAGGCCGCGCGCTCCGGAGTTGCGACGCATGGCCTCACGGGCGATCGCCTTGAGCGCTTCCTTGGTGAAGGTCAGCTTCACCTTCTCCATCTCGAAGAGCTTCTGGTACTGCTTGATGAGGGCGTTCTTCGGCTGGGTGAGGATCGTGATGAGATCCTCCTCCTTGAGGTCGTTGAGCGTCGCCACCACCGGCAGACGGCCGATGAACTCGGGAATCATCCCGAACTTCATCAAGTCCTCCGGCTCCACCATGGCGAGCAGCTCGCCCACGCTGCGCTCCTCGCGGTGGGTGATCTTCGCGCCGAAGCCCAGGCCCTTCTCGCCCACGCGGCGCTTGATGACGCCGTCGATGCCGTGGAAGGCGCCGCCGCAGATGAAGAGGATGTTCGTCGTATCAACCTGCACGTACTCCTGCTGGTTGTACTTCTTGCCACCCCGCGGCGTGACGTTGGCGCGCGTGCCCTCGATGATCTTCAGGAGCGCCTGCTGCACGCCCTCGCCGCCCACGTCGCGCGTGGCGCTGGGCGTGTCACCCTTGCGCGCGATCTTGTCGATCTCGTCGATATAGACGATGCCGCGCGCGGCCTTCTCCACGTCGTAGTCGGCGTTGTGGAGCAGGTTCTGGATGATGTTCTCCACGTCCTCGCCCACGTAGCCGGCCTCGGTGAGGCTGGTGGCGTCGGCGATCGTGAAGGGGACGTTGAGGAAGCGCGCGAGCGACTGGGCCAGGAGCGTCTTGCCGCTGCCCGTGGGGCCCACGAGCAGGATGTTGCTCTTGCTCAGCTCCACGTCCTCGGAGCCCGAGGGCTTCATCCCCGGACGAGGCCGGGCCGCCGGCTTCTTCTGGTAGATGCGCTTGTAGTGGTTGTACACGGCGACCGACAGGACCTTCTTCGCCTGGTCCTGGCCGATGACGTAGTCGTCGAGGAACGCCTTGATCTCCATCGGCGTGGGCAGGCTGACCTGCGGCTTGCCCTCCTCGCGTTCGTTCTCGTCCGCGATGATGTCGTTGCACAGCTTGATGCACTCGTCGCAGATGTACACCGTGGGGCCCGCGATGAGCTTGCGGACCTCGCGCTGCGACTTGCCGCAGAACGAGCAGGACAGGTTGACGTGGTGCTCCTTCTTCACTGCCGCCTCCGAGTTCTACCGACCCCGGTCACCCGGAGCCTGCCTAGCCGACACCCTCACCACACCCAAGTCGCCCGGCTGCCCACGTCGCGAACAACCGTCAGCGAAATATAGGCGCCTCCCGAATCCACAGGAAGCCCATCCCGAATGTGACGCCCACCGGCATGTGCACCGCTGGACGAGGTCAGCGTTGAGTAACACTCGTTCAGGCGTCATTCACGCTCGAAGCGCACTCCTCGAGATCCTGCGCCAGGGCGCTCGCCCGCTCAGCGACGGCGTGGGGGACTCGCCGACATCCGGACACTTCGGCCGCCAGCTTACGCGCCATCTGGGCCAATTTCCTCACCTGAAAGCTCTCCGGAGGCGGTTCCGGGGGAGGCCGGGGAAGCGCTCGGCCACCTCCCGCTTCAGCTCGCTGGCGGGCTTTTCCGCGTCCCAGATGCTGTCCCGGAGTGAACGGTACTCCTGGGGAGAGAGCTGGCCCCGCTCCTCGGCGTCGGCGAGCACCTCGATGACCTCGAAGGAGGGGCCTTCTGGGGGAACTCCGGCTGCGCCACTTCCTCGGCGGCCTCGTGGCGGGCGAGGAAGCTGAAGGAACGAGTCAGCTTGAGCGCGGTCTGCTTCTTGATGTGCAGCTCCTTGAGGCAATAGGCCTCGAAGGAGGCGTGGCCCCAGGACTCCCAGAGGTTCTCGTCCTTGACCTGCACGAGCAGCTTGCCCAGCTCCGCCCAGGTGGACTTGAAGCGCTTGGCGGCCACGAGCACGGTGTGGCGGAAGGTGCCCGGGGGCACTTCGGCGGCCTTCTTCTCGATGTCGGCTTCGGCTACAGAGAGCATGCACCCTGTATCCGTCAGGAAGACGGGAGGGGCAAAAAGCGGCCCGCCGCCCCCTAGCGCTTCTTGCCGATGGTGAACGCCGAGGTTCACCGTGGCGCGCTCGCCCGTGTAGGCCTTGAAGGGCCACTTCTTCAGCTCGCCGAGCAGACACTCGAAGAGCGGCCCCTTCTTGAGCTTGGGGTTGTCGATCCACAGCTGCGCCACCCGGCCGTCGTTGCCGATGGTGAACTCCAGCGGCACCTTGGCCGCGAAGCCCGGGCTGCGCTCGACCTCTTCCTTGAAGCAGTGGCTGAGCGTGCCCTGCTGGGCCTTCACCACCCGGTTGATGGCCCCCATGTCGTAGTTGACCTCGGTGGACAGGCCGTCGGGATCCGTGGAGACCCGGCCCGAGGGACGGCCGCCGCTCTTGCGGCCCGGCTTGGGCTCCACGGACGCCACCTTCTCCGGCGGCTTGTCGCCCGCGGGCGCGTCCACCGCGGGCTTGTCCGGCGCGGCGTCGACGGGGCGAGTGGGGGCGCGCTTGGGCTCGCCGGGGTAGTCGAAGAGCTCCTCGGGAAGGGAGCGGCGCGCGGGGGTGATGACGGGCGGATCCACCTGGAGGGTGAACTCCTCGCCGCCGCCCGGCAGGTACACGGCCGCATAGCGCGAGAGCTGCCAGGCACCGACGCCGAGCGCGGAGAACAGACCGAACGCCATGGCGCCGGCCACCGCCTGCTGCCGGTTGCGGCGCGCCCGAGCGGCCCGGGCCTCCGCCTCCACGCGCAGCTTCACCGCGGCCTGGGCCACGTGCAGCTGGAAGGGCTCCAGGTCCTTGATCTTGCGGAAGCCACTCGGGCCCGACGAGGACACCTCGGTGTCGCCGGTGATGCCTCCCGCGTAGAGCTTGTCCACCAGCTGCTGGCCGGTCAGGGGCCCGAGGACGAGATCTCCCTGGCGGTAGAGCCATTGAGAGGAGGCTGGGCCTGTTCGGGAACGTGGAGGTCTTGTGCGGCCGACATGAGGCGCGAAGTATCCTAGGCTCCGCGAGCTATCGCAACGCCCCTCCCACCCCGGCTCGACCCTTCATGAAACGCACGCCTGCCGCCCTGTGGATCTGGTATCGAGGCACGGCCTTCCGGGGCTTCCAGCGCCAGCCCGAGGGCCCCACCGTCCAGGAAGTCCTCGAGGACTCCCTGCGCAAGGCGGGTGTGCCCTACCCCATCATGCCGGCGGGCCGCACCGACCGCGGCGTCCATGCCCGCATGCAGGTGGCCAGCCTCCGCCTGCCTCCCTGCTACACTTCCGAGATGCTGTCGGAGCGGCTACCACCCCACTTGCCCCCGGACCTGGGGTTGTGCGTGGCCCGGCGTCCGCCCGAGGGCTTCCACTCCCAATGGAGCGCCAGTGGGAAGGAGTACCGCTACCGCGTCCAGTTGGGGGCCGCGCCACCGAGGCCCGGCGGCCGTTCGTGCTGGAGCCGGAGCTGGAGCCCCGCCTGGAGGGCCGCGTACCCACGCCCGAGCGGGTGGCGGAGTTGCTCGGCGCGGCGGTGGGCTGCCGGGACTTCCGGGCGTTCCACGAGAACTCCAGCCTGCGCAAGCCGCGCACGGTGGAGTCGGCCACCCTGCACGCGTTGGGCGGCGGCCTGTTCGAGGCGCGGCTGAGGGGAGATGGCTTCGGGCGCTACCAGGTGCGCTACCTCGTGGGCACCGCCCTGCTCACCGCCGCCGGGGGCCTGTCCGAGGAGCGCTACCGCGAGGCGCTCGACACGGGCACCTCCATTCCGGGGCTCAAGGCCCCCGCCCAGGGGTTGCTGCTCTGGGAGGTGCGCTACCCGGCCGACAAGGATCCCTTCCGCGCGAGGAGCGCGCCCGGCCGCCGCGACTGCCGCTCGAGCCGCCCTTCATCAGCCCCGAGGAGGCCGACGTCCAGGCGGCTTGAGCGGGGCCGTTCCGGGTGAGCGGACCTCGGATTTCAAATGCAACCGCGTTGCTTCTACAATACGGTTGCCCGATGTTTGGACCACGAAGTCGGGTTGCTCCCGCCACGGGATTCGAGGACAGCGCCAGAACGGGCCGTTGGGATCGCTGGGGCCGGTGCTGTCGCTGGTGCTGGGCGCGCTGCCGACGGTGATGGGCCAGGCCCTGGAAGAGACCCCCATCCACCTCGGCATGGTGGTGCTGGCCCCTCAGTCGACCAGGCTGTCCTCGTACTTCGTCAGCAGGTCCGAGATGGCCTCGCGCAGGTACTCGCTCTGGCGGATCCTCGTCGAGCGCGACAGCTCCTTGAGCGCATCCAGCTTCTCGCGGCTGAGACGGAACACCACCGAGGTGAGGCGAGGATTCATGTCCATGTGCGTTGTCTCCTACAGGTGCGCACGTTGTCGCACATGTGCGAGAGATCGCAAGAAACCCACTGACCTGGGGGATCACCCGGGGAGGCGGGGTTCGCGCTCGCGCGGGCAAGCTCTACGTTCGATCCGAAACAGGATCCAACTTCCAGCCACCAACCTGTTGGATCCGCTGTCGGATCAACCGTGGCTCGGCGGGTTCAGCTCACCACGGGCAGCGGATGGACGTCGGCGGAGGGCCTGGAGATGCCGGCCGCGTCGTTCATCCGCCCGGAGCGGAAGGGCTCGAGGTCCAGGGCCACGAACTTGAAGCCCAGGGCCTTGAAGGCGGCGTCCACCTCGCGCCGCAGCTCGGCGGACAGGAAGCGCTCGTACTCCTCGGCGGCCAGCTCGATGCGCGCCACCTCCTGGTGGTAGCGCACGCGGAACTGGCGGAAGCCGCGCTTGCGCAGCTCGGACTCGGCGCCGGCGATCTGGAAGAGCCGCTCGCGCGTCACCGAGGTGCCATAGGGGATGCGCGACGCCGGGCACGCCATCTGCGGCTTGTCCCAGGTGGGCAGCCCCAGGGCGTGGCTCCAGGCGCGGATCTCCTCCTTGGTCAGCCCCGCGAGCGCCAGGGGCGAGCGCACCGCGTGCTCCTGGGCGGCCTTGTGCCCCGGGCGGTGATCCTTGAAGTCGTCCGCGTTGAAGCCGTCCAGCACCACCGCGAGCCCTCGCTCCCGGCGCTGGAGCTCGCACAAGTCATACAGCTCCGTCTTGCAGAAGTAGCAGCGGTTGGTGGGGTTGGCGGCGTACTGGGGGTTGGACAACTCGTCGCTGGACACCACCACGTGCCGGGCGCCCAGCCGGGCGGCCAGCTCGCGCGCCTCGCGCTCCTCCTCGGGGGCCACCGAGGCCGACAGGGCCGTGAGCGCCAGGGCGCGCTCGCCCAGCTCCTCCACGGCGATCTTCAGCACGAAGGTGGAGTCCACGCCGCCGGAGAAGGCCACCAGCGCCGAGCCGTGCGCGCGCAGCTGGGCACGCATCGCCTCGAGCTTGGGACGGGAGGACTCACACAGGGCCTGGATGCGCTCGGGGGTCAGCATGGGGGCCCTCTATAAACGAAGAACCCCCGGGTTGCCCATGCAACCCGAGGGTCCGTGGAGAGGCCAACGCTCCGAGGCCGCCCGACTAGCGGGCCTTGCGCTTGGAAGCGGACGCCTTCTTGCCCGCCTTGGTGGGCTTGGCCACCCGGGCCGCCCGCGCCGCGGGACGCGCCTTGGCGCCCTTGGACGAGGCCTTCGGGCCCTTGTCCGCCTTGGCCGGCGCCTTGCCCGCCGCCTTGGACGGCTTGGGCGGCTTGGCCGAGGACACCCGCGTCACCTCCACCTGCGTGGGCGGCTGCGCCTTCATCTTCTTGCCGGTGATGATCTTCAGCTCTTCCGTGGTCACGTAGCCGAGATCCAAGAGCGACTGGAAGATCTTCGCCGCCCCCTCCTCCACGCTCTCCTGATCCGAGTGGATCACCACCTCGGCCGAGGCGGGCGGCTCATACGGCTCGGTGATGCCGATGAAGTTGGGGATCTCTCCACCGAGCGCCTTCTTGTAGCGCCCTGTACTGTCGCGCTCGATGAGCTTCTCGGTCGGACAGTCGACGTACACCTCGATGTAGCGGCCAATGGTGCGGCGGTTGTCCTCGCGGCCCGCCTTGTAGGGGCTCACGCAGGGCACCAGCACCGCCACGTTGTTGCGAGTGAGCAGGCCGGCCACGTACCCGAGCCGCCGGACGATCGTCATGCGATCTTCCTTGCTGTCGCCCAGGCCCTGCCACAGCTCGTTGCCCTGCTCGTTCTCGTCGAGAATCTCCACGTTGCGGTCGACCTGGCGGAGCCGGGCCGCGATGTAGGCGGCCATCGTACTCTTGCCAGTTCCGGACATGCCGGTCAGCCACACGGTGAAACCAAGCGTCTGCGCCATACGGGTTCAAACTCCCTGCGCTTCCCAGGGCGTTTACCTTCGGAGCCCCCCAAGAGCGCGGCAGATCAAAAGTCCGGGGCGTTATAGACGAAAAACCGGTCGTTTGACAATTCGTGCCTACCTTTCCGCAGGTAGAGAGAACAACTGGACAAGCGCTCGTCTTCTCAGGGGATTTTCGTGGTGGCGAGCGGCCAGGAGCGAAAATCCCCGCCTCCCAGCGCGAGATTGACGCGGCCGTGACGCGCCCCGCCCTCACCGCCATCACAAGGTAGCCTACTCCCGGCAGCAGGGGCTGGCCGTCCGGAGCCGCCTGGCGGAAATCCTCAGCGGAAAAATCCGCCGGACCGTCCACGTGGGAATGGTACACACGCCACCACCTCCCCTCGCGCCTCGGATTCCAGGAGGACGCCGAGCCATTCACGCGGCTCGAAAGCGTAGGCGGTCCGGGAGGTGCGAGGAAAGCGCACCGGATCCTCCTCATGGAGCGCGTCCTGGACGTTGCGCAGGGGGCGGCAGCGCCAGGGCCCCGAGCGCCCCGCGCGCAGCAGCACCCCACAGCCCTCCCGCGGCCGGGCGGACTCCAGGTGGCGCACGACGTCGCCCAGGTCGTCCGGCAGGAGCGCCCCGTCCTCGGCTCCAGGGGCGGGGACGCCGTGGGCGGGGGCCACGCCCTACCCGCCCGCCATGGCCGGAATGAGGGTGAGGCGATCCGCGTCCGCCACGGGCGTGGCCAGCTCCGCCAGGAAGCGGATGTCCTCGTCGTTGAGGAACACGTTGACGTAGCGCCTCACCGCGCCCCGCTCATCGAGCACCCGCGCGCCCAGCTCCGGGTGGAGCCGGCCCAGGTGCGCGAGCACCTCGCCCACGGTGGCGCCCGGGACATTCACTTCGCCCTGTCTTCCCGCGAGGCCGCGCCGGCGGTGGGGATGCGGACCATGGCCATGGCCTCCGTCTCGCCCAACCCCCCGCCGCCGTCAACCCCGCCGGGTGAAAAGCCGCGCGTCCCCGACGCTCCGTGCCTATGTTCCCGCCGCGCTCCGGCTCCCCGCCCGAGCCCTCCACTCGCCGTCCTCCCAGAGGATCCATGAGACACGCGCTCATCCTGCTCGCCGCCGCCTGCCTCACCACCGGTTGTCCCAAGAAAACCGCCGAAGCCCCCACGCCCAAGGAGGAGACCACCTCCCACGACGCGGCCCTGTCCGCCCAGGACTCGGGCACCCCGGCCGGGGAGGGAGGCGCGAAGGCCGCCCAGGAGGCGTGCGTGGACCGCTGGCTCCAGGAGCACAAGCTGGACCGCTACGGCCACGCCGAGGGCACCATGTTCACGGGCGGCTCGCCCCTGTTCAACGAGGCCACCGGCGAGACACGGGATCGTCTGGAGTACGTCTTCGCCCGCCAGCCCGACGCGCTCAAGGCCTGCCCCGCCACCCCGTGAGCCCGCTGCGCCCTCCCCGCCTGGTGGAGGGGCGACCTCGGTCGTCCGGAGGATTCCCGGAACCCGGCGCGTCCTCTAAGCTCGTGGGTCTGATGGAACCCGTCGTCGGCCTCGATCACACCACTCCCGAGTCGCACCGACGCGCCCGGGTGCGCGCGGTGCTCGAGCGGCGCAATCTCACGGACAACGTCTCCGCCGAGCAGGCCGCGGCCTCGTGGGAGCAGGAGCGCTTCGTCACCCGGGCCCGCGTCCTCTTCTACGCGCGGCTCATGTTCCTCACCCTGGGCCCGGCCATCCTCGCGGTGCCCCGCTGGTCCTTCTACTTCGGACTGCTGGGCCCCCTGTCCTTCGCCGGCTACTTCGCGATGCTGCTCTACAGCGTCGCCAACTTCCTCGTCATCGACCATCCCCGGGCGGGCCGGTGGGTCACCTACGTCACGCTCTGCCTCGACGTGGTCATCATGGTCGTCGTGCTCGCCAAGCCCCAGGTGGGCGGCGGGTTCCAGAGCCCGCTGCTCGCCACCCAGCTGCTCTTCACCACCCTCTTCGCCCTCCTCTTCCCCAAGCCCCTGGCCATCGTCCCCTCGCTGCTCACGCTGCCCGTCATCCTCCGGTTGGATCTGCTGCTCGACCGGGAGGTGTCCGCCGTCGAGGTGCTCACCCTCTTCTGGTACCTGGGCCTCAACGTCATCATCATCTACGTGCTGTCCTACCTGAGTGATCGCGAGACGGCCGCCCACCGCGAGGTGGTGGAGATGCAGTCGGATCTCAAGGAGATGGCCCTCGTCGAGGAGCGCAGCCGGCTGGCGCGGGAGATCCACGACGGGCTGGGGCCTCGCTCTCCTCGATGATCATCCAGACGGAGTACATCCTCGGGCTCGCCCAGGGAGGCCCCCTGCGCGCGGAGATCCAGGAGCTCAAGAGCAACGCCGAGGAGTCCATCGAGGAGTTGCGCCGCAGCCTGCAGATGATGCGCGAGGACTTCGAGCTGGCCCAGGGGCTCGAGGAGTACGCGAAGACGTTCCAGCAGCGCACCCAGCTCAACGTCCACTTCGAGCGCACCGGCCTGCCACGCCCGCTCGCGCCGGACGCCCAGCTCGCCCTCTTCCGCATCCTCCAGGAATGCCTCACCAACGCCGCCAAGCACGCCGACCCCCAGCAGGTCGAGGTGCGCCTGGACTACGATCCCGAGCGCATCCACCTGCTCGTGCGCGATGACGGCAAGGGCTTCTCTCCCAGCACACCCCCCGTGGACACTACGGCCTGCTCAACATGCACGAGCGGGCCATGAAGCTCGGGGCCACCCTCCTCGTGGACTCGGCGCCCGGCAAGGGCACCCGCGTCTCCTTCTCCCTCCTCCCGCCCATGACCGAAGCGAGCACCGAGTCCCCCATCCGCGTTCTCGTCGTCGAGGACCAGAAGCTCATCCTCAAGAGCCAGCTCAAGCTGTTCGAGGGCCGCCAGGAGCTGGAGATCGTCGGCACCGCGCTGTCGGGCGAGGCCGCGCTCGAGGAGGTGCCGCGCTGCCTGCCCCACGTGCTGCTCTTGGACCTGGGCCTGCCGCGCATGAGCGGCATCGACGTCACGCGCCACGTCAAGGCGAACTGGCCCCAGGTGGAGATCCTCATCTTCACCATCTTCGAGGAGGAGGACAAAGTGCTCGAGGCGGTGAAGGCCGGCGCCTCGGGCTACCTGCTCAAGGGCACGCCCGTCGACAAGATCATCGAGGCCATCAAGGAGGTGCGCGCCGGAGGCTCCGTCATCCAGCCGAGCCTCGCGCGCCGCATGCTGCGCCACTTCCGCGTGAGCCCGGAGCCCGTGGCCCCCGCGCCCACCCCGCCCGCGGCCGAGCCACTCGATGCCTCAGGGGGCGACGGGGGCCCTCCGGTCAAGCCCCTGTCGGATCGGGAGAAGGAGATCCTCCAGCTCATCGCCAAGGGCGTGTCCAACAGCGAGGCGGCCCAGGTGCTCTCCATCTCCAAGGCCACCATCCGCACCCACCTGGAGCACATCTACCGCAAGCTCGAGGTCACCAACCGCACCGAGGCCGTCACCGAGGGCATCCGCAAGGGCATCATCTCGGTGTGACGCCCGGGTGGGGCCCGCCCGGGGCGCGCGGGCTCACCAGGAGGCGGTGACGCCCGCGAGCACGCTCAGGTACAGCTCCTCGGCCACGCCGCCCTCGATCCACCCGCGCCGTGCCCCCTGCCCCGTGAAGCCGTCCCGGTAGCCCTCCACGTGCCCGCGCACGCTGTAGCCGAAGGGGCCCCATACCTCACCGGCGACCCCCACCTCGGCCGACCAGCCGAGGCTCGACACCGCCGTGCCGTAGTCGCGCACCTCCGAGGGGTACGGGCCGTTGTCCCCGCCGCCCAGCAGCGAGCCCCCCGGCGACGGCTGGAAGAAGAAGCGCCCCGCGGCCTCCACGCGCACGAGCTTGAGCAGTGGCACCGCGACGTCCACCCCCACCGCCGGCGAGAAGCGGTGCACCAGCGGCAGGGCCACGTTCAACGTCTCGTCCAGGTCGAACGCCCGGCCGAGCACGCCCAGCCGCAGGCCGGCGTACCCCCACAGCGGCGAGTCCGCGCCCTCCCGGGCGAAGAAGTAGCGCCATGCGAGCAGGGCGCCATAGGCCGTGTCCGTGGCCGTCACCTCGCGCTGGGGCGTGGAGCCGGTGGGCGAAGTCACCACCACCGTCGTCGGCGCGAAGCTGCGTTGATAGGCCAGGGTGAGCCCCAGCCCCCGCAGGAGCGACGTGCGGTGCGTCAGGGGGAACACCTCCGCCTCGGCGGCGACGCCCGCGTAGGGCGCCCGGGCGGAGTAGTCGGCGGTGTCCCCCAGGCGCTGCTCGGGGGGCCGCGCATCGAAGACGGCGCAGGACTCGACGCCCGGCCGCGCGCAGTACGAGCGCCACGTCACCGCCGCGCCCACCAGCACCCGCACCCGGGGGATGCGCGCCCGGACGCTCGGGGACGTCCTTCACCTGCTCCTCGTCGGCGACACCGCCCCCGCTGCCCGCCACGAAGGTGTGTGACTCGTCGTCCAGCTCCACCCACGCGAGCGCGGCGGAACGCCCGGCCTTGCCCGGAGCGGGGGCCCTGGGCGCCGCGGGCGCGCGCACGGGCGCGTCCTTCTTCACCACCGGAGCCGGCGCCGTCGCCTTCGCGGGCGGCTCGGGCGGCACCGCCCGGGGCGCCTCGCTCGGCTCGGCACGGGCCTGGGGCTCCGAGCGGGATGGCGGCGGGGGAAGGGGCGGGAGCGACGGCGGAGCCGCGGGGGCCGGCGCCGGGGGCTCGGGCGCGGTGGTGCGGGCCGTGGCCACCGCCTGGGCGAGCCGGGCCGCGTCCTTCGGCGCGAGCAACCCGCGCTTGAGCGGATAGCTCTCGGACCACACCACCTGGCCGTCCTGGTTCATCAAGCGGACATCGAGGTCGCGCCCCACCGAGCCCGTGAGGACGGCGTCCACCGGAGCTTGGGCGCCAGGCGCTTGACGGCCGCGGGCGTCACGGCCGCGGGGCCCTTCAACCCCTGTTTGCCCGCCGCCTGCGTCCAGGCCGTGGGGGGCGACACCTGCACCTTGCGCGTCTTGCGCAGGGCGGCCGTCACCTGCGCCCGGAGCTTGCCCTTGGGGTCGCCCTCGAGCGAGGAGACCGCCACGCGCGCGGCGAGCGCGACCTGGGAAGTGAGCAGCACGGCGGCGGGCCCAGCACCGCGCTCCAGCGACACAGCCTGAGTCCTGAAACCTTCATGTGCCCGGCAGCCTCACCCACCGCGCGGGCCCTTGTCCAGGCTCGTGGTGCGTCAGACCTCGACCGCCGCGGGCGTGGGGCCCACGGAAGGGGCCGCGAGCGCGGGCGAGGCGCTGGGGGCGGTCGCGGCGGCAGTCCCCGACGGCGGCACCACCGGCGCGCGCAGCCCGAGGAAGTCGCGCCGGTAGATGCGCACCATGGCCATGAAGAGCGAGGCGATGAGCGGCCCCACCAAGAGCCCCATCATCCCGAACACCGCCGGGCCGCCGAAGATGGACAGGAAGACGAGCAGCGGGTGGAGCGCCATGCGCGCGCCGCACAGCTTCGGCCGGATGACGTTGTCGATGCTGCCCACCACGAAGGCTCCCCAGGACAACAGGAAGATGCCCTCGTTCACCTTGCCCATCATCAGGAGCACCAGCCCGATGGGGCCCCACACGAGCGCCGTGCCCCCCACGGGCACCATGGCCACCACCACCATGGCCGCGCCCCACACTCCCGCGTGCGGCACCTTCACCAGCAACAGCCCCACCACCCCCAAGAGCCCCTGCACGAGCGAGGTGATGGTGTTGCCGTAGATGATGGCGTGCGCCACGTCGGTGAACTCCTTGGCGAACGCCTGGATGTAGCGCTTGTCCATGGGCACCAGCTGCGTGCCCTCCGTCCACAGCCGCCGGCCATCCAGGAAGAAGTAGTACATCGCGACGATCATCAGGAAGAGATCGACGATGAGCTCCGTGCCCGCGCCCAGCACGTTGGTGAGCACCGACACCCCGCTGGACATCGCCCCGTTGAGCGCCTCCTCGGTGCGCGTGCCCTGCAGGCCCAGCGCGTAGCGCCGCAACCCCCGCGGCAGCCCCGCCGCCATCCGCTCACGCACGTCCACATGGTCGAGCACGTCCTGCGCGTGCTCCATCAGCCCGAGCACCTCGCGCACCACCAGCCAGCCCACCACCACCAGCGGCACCAGGATGAGCAGGAACACCGCCATCGTGCTCAACCCCGCGCACACCGGGGGCGACAGCTTGAAGCGCATGCGCAGCAGCGCGTCCTGCAGGGGCTGGAAGAGCACCACCAGGAAGCCCCCCAGCAACACCGGCATCAGGAACGGCAGCAGGATGCGCGAGAAGAGGATGATCGCCAGGACGAAGAGTCCGGCGAAGATAAGATTGGAACACCGCTTCGTATCGAACCCCGTCACCACCCCACCCCCACCCACATCGACCCCACCCGCCCAGGACACGACAAAACCTAGGAACCTCGTTTCCTCGCGGGAAGTCCATTCCCCCCTTCGTGGGAGACAAGTCATGACTACTGGACGGATCCCCTCGCCTGAAATCGCCGCCCTCCTCGTGTCCCTGGCCGTGGCGGGGTGTGGAGGCACGTCACAAGGTTGCATCCAGTGCTCACCCGTCGACGGGCGCTATGCGCTGGAGTTCGGCACCGGGGTGACACCCGGCACGTGCCAGGGGGTGACGGTGACGCTGCCCCAAGGACCCCTGGACCTGACGCGCCAGGGCAGTGAATTGACTGCCCAGCTGGACGGCTTGACGCTGCGCGGCACGCTCTACGAGTCGAACGACTTCAACCTGCTGGGCACCAGCGCGGGGAGCCTGGACGGGGGCACGGCGGGCCTCGAGTCGGAGGGCCTCACGGGGCGCTACGTCGCCGGGGTGGGGGACGGAGGCGTGGACCGGCTCATCGGGGACTGGCAGGGCAACTTCGCGAGCACCTCGACGGGGGGCACCCGGAGATGCTCGGTCACCCGCCCCTTCACGGCGACCCGCCAGTAGACACCGGCGGGCGCGACACGCGCGGAGCGGGTCCGAGCCGCGGGGACTACTTCTTCGCGGCGGCTTCCTTGGCGGCGGCCGCCTTGCGCTTGAGCTGGCGCTTCCACTTCTGGCGGATGATGTTCTGCACGCGGCGGTGCTTGCTCTTGCTACGGGCCATCTGGGTGACTCCTGGGTGAGGTAGGACGGACGAAAGCCGCCTACGTATCAGAACTCTTCTTGGAAGAGGAGTCCTGGATGTCCTGCTCCGGCTCCACCTGTGGCGCCGGCCGGGTGGGATAGGGAATCCCCTCGGCGCCCCGGAGCTTGGCGTGCTCGGCCTTGTCCCCCTCGGTGGGCTTGCCCTTCGGCCCGGGGGCGCCCGCCTGCTGGGCACGCTTCTTCACCGAGGAGAAGATGGGCTGGCAGGCGCTCACGAACCGGCGCACCTCGTCCAGGGGCAGCGCCGGCACGAAGTTGCCGTTGACCCCCGTCATCGACGTGGCCATGCACATGGCGTTGAGGATGGCCTCCTCGGTGGCCTCCATCACCGCCTCGTAGAGCGGGTCCAAGCGCTGATCCAGGAGGATCTTCAGCTTGTAGACCATCTTCTGGGTGCGCCGGGGGATGATGTTGGCGGTGGAGAAGCCCACCACGATCTCCCCCGAGCCGTGCGCCGCGTAGCTGCCCACCCGGCCGATGCCCAGGCCCACGCGCTTGCACAGGCGGTTGAGCTGATTGGTGAGCAGGGGCGCGTCCGTGGCCACCACGGCGATGATGGAGCCGTAGTTCTGCGTGCGCCGGGGCATGTGCTTGAACTTCTCCGCGAGCAGCTCGCCCACGGGCAGTCCGCCCACGCGCAGGTTGTGCATCTTGCCGAAGTTGGACATGACGAGCACCCCCAGGGTGTAGCCGCCCAGGGACTCGGGCAGCTTGCGCGAGGAGGTGCCGATGCCGCCCTTGAAATCGCACGTGAGCATGCCGGTGCCGCCGCCCACGTTGCCCTCGGCCACCGGGCCGTCCGAGGCCGTGCGGATGGCCTCGTAGACGTGCTCGCGCTTGACGTGCCGGCCGGAGATGTCGTTGAGGTAGCTGTCGTCGCACTCGCCGACGATGGGGATGATGACGTCGTGCTCGTCGCCGATGCCCGGGTTCTGCTCCACCATGTGGCGCGTCACCGCGTCGGACACCGCGCCCACGGCCATGGTGTTGGTGAGCAGGATGGGCGTCTCCACCAGCCCCCACTCCATGAGCTGCGTCATGCCGGACACCTCGCCGGCCCCGTTGAGCACGAAGCCCCCACCCGTCATGCGCTCCATGAAGATGTCGCGCCGGTTGGGCAGGATGGCGGTGACGCCCGTGCGCACCGGCCCATGCCCCGGCCGCAGCGGCCCCTCGCCCTGGATGATGGTGCTGTGCCCGACGAGCACGCCCTCCACGTCGGTGATGGCGTTGTGCCGGCCGGGCTTGAAGCGGCCCAATGGCAGACCCAGCTCCCGGGCGCGCACGCGCTTCTCGGGGGTCTCTGACTCGGGAAGGTGGCCCATGGGGCGCCAACCTAGCCGAGGCGCCCCCCGGTCAATTGTCCGGTGGGTGCGGCGCCTGTTTCCGTTCGATCATCTCCCGGATGCGCGCGGCCAGCACGTCCAGCGCGAAGGGCTTGGTGATCATCTCCATGCCGGGGGCGAGGAACCCGCCGCGCACCGACGCCCCCTCCGCGTAGCCGGTGATGAACAGCACCTGGAGCTCCGGCCGGCGCTGGCGCGCCACCTCCGCCATCTGCCGCCCGTTCATCCCCCCGGGCAGCCCCACGTCCGTCACCAGCAGATCGATCCGCCCCTGGCCCTCGATGATCGGCAGCGCCGAGCGCGCGTCCTTCGCCTCGAGCGCCGCGTAGCCCAGGTCCTCGAGGATCTCCAGCACCAGCATGCGCACGGCGGGATCATCCTCGACCAAGAGGACCGTCTCGCCTTCCTGGGCGCGCGGCAGGGGCGCGCTCTCCGCCTTCCCCTCCCCCACCAGGGCGCCCTCGCCGACATGACGCGGCATGTAGAGCTTGATCGTCGTGCCCCGGCCCACCTCGGAGTAGATGCGCACGTGGCCGTCCACCTGCCGGGCGAAGCCGTAGATCATCGACAGGCCGAGCCCCGTGCCCTGGCCGATGGGCTTGGTGGTGAAGAAGGGCTCGAAGGCGCGGGCGATGACCTCCGGGGGCATGCCATGGCCCGTGTCGCTCACGCACATGACCACGAAGTCGCCGGGCCTGAGCCCCTCCACCCCCCGTGCATAGGCCTCGTCCAGCCGCGTGTTGCGCGTCTCCACCGTGAGCTTGCCACCCTGGGGCATGGCGTCACGGGCGTTGATGGCCAGGTTGAGCAGCGCGTTCTCGAACTGGTTGGCGTCCGTCTTGGCCGGCCACAGCGCCGGGTCGAGCATCGTCTTGAGCGAGATGCTCTCGCCCAGGGTGCGGCGCAACAGCTCCGCCATGGACAGCACGAGCGCGTTGATGTCCGTGGGCTTCACGTCGAGCGACTGGCGGCGGCCGAAGGCGAGCAGGCGCGCGGTGAGCGCGGCGGCCCGGCGCGCCGAGTTCATGGTGGCGTTGATGTACTTGTCCGTCTCCGTGTAGCGGCCCGCGTCGATGCGCCGCCGCAGCATCTCCATGGAGCCGATGATGCCGCCCAGGAGGTTGTTGAAGTCGTGCGCGATGCCGCCGGTGAGCTGCCCCACCGCCTCCATCTTCTGGGACTGGCGCAGCTTGTCTTCCGTCTCGCGCAGGGTCTGCTCGTGCTGGAGCTGCCGGGTGATGTCCCGCGTCACCATGCCGAGCCCGAGCAGCCGGCCCTCGCCGTCACGCGTGGCGAACACGTTGTACTCCACCGGGATGTCCACCCCGCTCGTGAGGTGGCGGAAGCGGCAGCGGCCCACCCACTTGCCCTCGCGCAGGGCCGTGGGCAGGACGGTGCCCTCGATGAGCGGCCGATCCTCGGGCGAGAAGAACTCGAGCACGGTGCGCACGCCCACCCCCGCCGGCCCGGAGATGCCCACCATCCTCCGGCCGGAGGCGTTGACATAGAGGATGCGGCCCTGGGGCTCGGCGATGCCGATGAAGTCGGGAGACTGGTCGAGCACGTCGAACAGCCGCTGCTGGAGCGCGGCCGTCTCGCGCTCGGCGGTGACGTCCCGGCCGATGGCGTAGAAGACCTTGTCGTCGCCGGGCACCGCGGTCCAGGACAGGGAGCGGTAGGTGCCGTCCACCCGCCGTAGGCGGTTCTCCATGCGGTGCACGCGCTCTCCCCGGCCCAGGCTCGCCACGATCTCCCACGCGGCGGCATGGTCGTCCGGGTGGATGAGGTCCATGAAGTGGCTCATCAGCAGCGTCTGCTCGTCGAACCCCAGCAGGCGGCTCCAGGCGGGATTGACGGACTTGAGGAACCCATCCGTGCCCATCACCCCCATCAAGTCATCGGAGTGATTCCAGATGCGATCCCGCTCGCGCGTGCGCTCCTCGACCCGCAGCTCCAGGCGCTTGTTGGCCTCGAGCAGGGCGCGCTCGGCGCGCTTGCGGTCCGTGTTGTCCAGGATGAAGAGGTAGACGCCCTGGACGTTGCCCTGCAGGTCCCTCCGGGGAAAGAAGCGCAGCTCCAGCTCGCGCGGGCTGCGCCCGGAATGAACAACGGCGCCTCGAAGGAGGTGGCCTCCCCCGCGAGCGCGCGCCGGAAGTAGGGCTCGCGCAGCGCGAAGGCTCCTCCCCCAGCAGCTCGAGCGCGGACTTGCCGATGATCCGCTCCAGGGGCCGGGCGAACCACTCCTCGTAGGTGCGGTTGACGAACCGGTAGACGAGGTCGCGATCGACGTAGCCGATCATCTCCGGCGCCTGATCCGTGATCTGCCGCAAGTCCTGCTCGCTCTCGCGCAGCCGCTGCTCGGCCTGGGCGCGCTCGATGGCCTCCCACGTGCGGACGGAGACCTCGCGGATGAAGCCCACGTCCGCCTCCTGCCAGGCGCGAGGCAGGGCGCTGTGCGCGTAGACGAAGCCGACGAGCCGGTCGTTGCGCATGAGCGGCAGGCTGGTGAAGCCGCGCATGTCCAGGGCGCGGTAGTTGGGCAGCTCCGCCAGGGGAATCCACTCCGCCGTCTCGGCATCCGTCTCCACGAGGGACTGGCCGCGCCGGAGCAGCTCCAGGGCGGAGCCGAAGACGGCGAAGGGATAGCCGCCCGCGATGCCCGCGACCTGTCCGTTCGACCAGTCCTGCTCGATGGTGAGGGTCTCGGAGTCCACATCCACCAGGGCGAAGCCCACCCGGGACAGGCCCAGCGTGCGGCCGATCAACTCCGCGCCCAGGGTGGCGATCTCACGCGTGCCGTTCAGGTTGCGCAGCCGATCGCTCAGCTCCAACAGCGCGCGCTGGCGCAACTCCGTCCGCTTGCGCTCCGTGAGGTCGATGACGATGCCCGGGAACCGCACGGGCCTGCCCTGCTCGTCCCGGTAGATGCGGCCCCGGACCTGGATCCACCGCACCTCGCCCCCGGGCGTCACCCGGTACTCGCTCTCGAACTCGACCTCCTTGTCGAGGCCGCGCTGGATCTCCCGCCCCACCCGCTCCCGGTCCTCGGGGTGGATGCCGCCGAGGAAGGTCGTGAGCGGAGCCCCGGCGGTCGCCACCTCCGGCGCCACGGAGAAGAGCCGGGCGCAGCGGGCATCCTGGTAGAGCTTGTCGGCCAGGATGTCCCAGTCCCAGACGCCCACCGACCCCGAGGCCTTCAAGGCGAGCTGCAGGCGCTCATCGCTGCGGCGCAGCGCGGACTCGGCCTGCTCGAGCGCGGTGATGTCCCGGCAGAGCAGCGCGTGGCCGGTGAGGCGGCCCGCCGCGTCGCGCAGGAGGAAGGCGTTGCAGTCCACCCGGATGGGCGCGCGGGTGCCCTGGTGCTGGAGGTGGAGCCGGCCCCGCCAGTGCCCCACGGCGCGCTGCATGGGCAGGACGATGTCCTGGAAGAAGCCGCGCTCCTCGGGCGGGAGGAAGTCCGCGAAGCCCATGGCGCGGATGTCCCCCTCCGGCAGAGCCACCATGCGCCGCCCGGCCTGGTTGATGAACAGCCCCCGGCCCTCCGCGTCGGCCAGGCACACGAAGTCGGTGGATTGCTCGGCCAGGAGGATGAAGCGCTCGCGCTCCTCCTCGAGCCGCTTCTGCGGGGTGCGATCGCGCAGGATCTTCACGAAGCCGATGGGCGTGCCCCGCTCGTCCTTGAGCGGCATCATCTCGCCGCTCGCCCAGAACCGGGAGCCGTCCTCCCGCTGGTGCCAGCGCTCGTCGACGGCGCGGCCTCCCGCCAGCGCCTTGCCCATCTCCAGCTCCGGGACGCCCCGCGCCCGGTCCTCCTCGGTGAAGAACACGGCGGCCGACTTGCCGCGGATGCGCTCCAGCGTCCACCCGAGGATGCGCCGGGCTCCTCGTTCCAGTACGTCACCCGCCCCTCGAGGTCCAGGGTGATCACGGCGAAGTCGATCGCGCTCTCCACGATCCGCCGGTAGCTCGCCTCCTGCGTCGCGTTGGGGTCGAGCCCCCCTCGATGGAGCAATCCGCG
The DNA here is from genome assembly GCA_049060065.1 of Cystobacter fuscus. Classification (GTDB taxonomy): domain Bacteria; phylum Myxococcota; class Myxococcia; order Myxococcales; family Myxococcaceae; genus Cystobacter; species Cystobacter fuscus_B. The sequence continues at coordinate 2,759,719 of JBMEQP010000002.1, read as the reverse complement.
CAGGCGCTCGACTTCCGCACGCAGGAGCCGCAGCTCATCGGCCTGGGAAGAACTCATCGAACGCTCGGCGCATGGGTGTGGAGCCAGAAGACATGCCCATTTGTCGCCGGACACGCAATGAGAAAGGGGAGACGGAGGGCCTCTCAATCGACCGGGGTGAGCGCCAGACCCCTCATCAACATCCGCGTCTGCTCCCGGGCCAGCGCCTCGACCCCCGTGCTCAACCCCGTGTGCTCCAACTGGCGATCCACCCACAGTGAGGCCGGGCCGTGCACCAGGGACCAGCACGTGAGCGCGAGCGCGTGGGCCTCGCCCTCGCGCACGTCCCCGGTCCGCTGGGCATCGAGGATGGCGTCCACCAGCAACTTGAACGAGTTGCCCGCCTCCTGCGCGTCGGAGGGCTCCAGGGGCCGGGTGAAGTGGGGCCCGAACATCACCCGGAAGTGCGCGGCGTTCTCCACGGCGAAGAGGACATAGGCCACCCCACAGGCCATCAGGCGCCCGAGGGGCGTGGGCTCCCGGGCCATGTCCTGGCGCATGCGCGCCGTCATCGCGCGAAAGCCCTCCTCGGCCACCGCCGCCAGCAGGGCCTCCTTGTCCGCGAAGTGCCGGTAGGGCGCCGCGTGCGTCACCCCGGCCCGCCGGGCCACCTCCCGAAGGGACAGGGCACCGAAGCCCTCCTTGGAGATGAGCTCCAGGGACGCGTCCAGCAGCGCCCGGCGCAGGTCGCCGTGGTGATAGTGCTCCTTGTCCGCCACCTTCTTCCGGGCACCCCGCACCGCCATGCCGTCTCCTCTCCCCCTGGGCCCATCGCGCCCGGGCGACACGCCGGAGCCTGGGGAGGGGGCCCCGGCACCCTACATGTTTACACCGTCAGCACCAACGGAAGACTCCGCGCGAGTGCCTGGGGGACCCGCCTCGCCGCCCTCCAGCCATGGGAACGGCACGTCGCCACGGAGCGGGACGGGTTATGAGGAGGGACTCCCCTCTTCCCCTGCCCGGAGACCCCATGACGCGTGCCGCCGCCTCCTCCGCCCTTCGTTCCGCCGAGCCGCCCTCCTGGCTCAAGGCCTACCGGGACCTGCCCCGCTCCCATGGCTTCGAGCCGATGCGCGTGGAGGGCCGGCTGCCCGAGGAGCTGAAGGGGACACTGGTGCGCGTGGGGCCGGTGATCTTCGCTGTGGGGGGGCGGCGCTACGGCCATTGGTTCGATGGGGATGGAGGCGTGCTGGCGGTGCGCTTCGCGGGAGGCCAGGCCCAGGGCGCGGCGCGCACCATCGATACCCCGAGCATCCGCGCCGAGCGCGAGACGGGCCAGGTGCTCTACGGCAACTATGGCACCCACCCGCCCTCGCTGTGGCGGCGGCTGTTCGGCGGGAGGAAGAACACGGCCAACACCTCCGCCCTGGCGTGGAACGGACGGCTGTTCGCCCTGGTGGAGTCCACCCTGCCCACGGAGCTGTCGCTGGAGGATCTGAGCACCCTGGGGGAGACGGACCTCGGAGGCGGGGTGGGACCGGCCTTCTCCGCCCACCCGCATGCCGTGATGTCGCGGCGGGCGTCCTACAACTTCGGGGTGCGCTACGGGCGTGTCACCCAGCTCGACCTGTATGAACTGCCCGACGCCGGACCCGTGCGCCGCCTGGGCAGCGTGCCCCTGCCCGGCCCGACCCTGGTCCACGACTTCATCGCCACCGACCACCACCTCATCTTCTTCGTGTCGCCGGTGCGCCTGCGCGTCTTCCGGGTGCTGCTCGGCCTGGGCAGCGTGTCGGAAAACCTCGAGTGGCGTCCGGAGCTGGGAACGGAAGTCCTCGTCGTCCCCATCGATGCGCCCGCCCAGGTGGCGCGCTTCCCGGCCGAGCCCTTCCATACGTGGCACTTCGGCAACGCGTTCGAGGACGCCGGACGCCTCCAGGTGGACTACGTGCGCTATCCGGACTTCGGCACCAACCAGTGGTTGGGCGAGCAGCTCCACGGCTGGGCCAGCACGGAGGCCCAGGGCCGGCTGCACCGGGCGACACTGGACGTGAAGGCGGGCACGTTCCACTCCGAGCAGGTGTCGGACCGGCGCTGCGAGTTTCCCATCGCCACGCCCCTGCGGGCCGGGGCGCGCCACCGCTACACGTACCTGGCGGCGCACTCGGGCCCCGACACCGGCGAGGACCCCAGGACGTGCTGGTGAAGGTGGACATGGAGACGGGCGCGGAGACGGTGGTGGCGCTGGGCGCCGGGCACCATCCCTCCGAGCCCATCTTCGTCCCGCGCGCCGGGGGCTCGGCCGAGGACGACGGCTGGCTGCTGGTGCAGACCTACGACGCCACGAGCGACCGGACGTACGTGGCGGTGCTGGACGCGAAGGCGCCCGAGGCGGGACCGGTGGGCCGGGCCCGGTTGGAGCACGCCTTCCCGCTCACCTTCCATGGCACCTGGGTGACGGCGCGCTGACGCCGGGCCCCCGGCTGGCTCCTTCCGGGGCGCGCCCCGTAGACTTCCGGGATGACGACCGCATCACCACCCGCCGTGAAGACCTCCTCCGAGCATCCCCTCCTGGCCGAGGCCCGGCGCCTCGCGCCCGAGCTGTCCGCCCGTTCCGAGGAGATCGAATCCGCCCGCCGACTGCCCGCGGCGCTCGCGCGGGAGCTGGCCGATGCCGGGTTCTTCCGCATGGTGCTGCCCGAGGCCTATGGCGGCCTCGAGCTGCACCCCGCCCGGATCATCGAGATCGTGGAGGAGCTGTCGCGAGCGGATGGCTCGGTGGGCTGGAACGTGATGATCGGCGCATGTACCGCGATGGTCGCCGCCTGGCTGCCCGAGTCCGCGGCGCGCACCATCTTCAGCGCGCCGGACGTCATCATCGGAGGCGTGGCGGCGCCGACGGGGCGCGCCGAGCTCGTCGAGGGGGGCTATCGCCTCACGGGCCGCTGGTCCTGGGCGAGCGGGAGCCAGAACTGCCGCTGGCTGACGGGCGGCGCGGTGGTGACGAAGGACGGCGCTCCCCGCATGGTGCGCGAGGGCGTGCCCGAGGTGCGCGTGTTCTGCTTTCCCGCCTCGGACGCGACGCTGCACGACACCTGGAACGCCATGGGCCTGAGTGGCACGGGCAGCGGAGACATCTCGGTCCAGGACATCTTCGTGCCCGCCGAGCGCTCCTTGTCCATCATCACCGAGCGCCCGCTGCTGGACCGTCCCCTCTATGCCTTTCCCGCGCTGGGGCTGTTGGGGGTGGGCCTGCCGGCGGTGGGGCTGGGCATCGCCCGCCGGGCGATCGACGAGCTGGCGGCGCTGGCGCAGAACAAGAAGCTCATGCCCACGGGGCGCCTGCTGGCCACGCGCGGTGTGGTGCAGCACTCCTTCGCGGAGGCCGAGGCCACGCTGCGCGCCGCGCGGGCCCTGCTGCTGGAGACGGTGAACGCCACCTTCGATGCGGGCGCGCGCCGGGAGCTGACGGTGCGCCACCGCGCGGAGCTGCGGCTGTCCTATGCCCATGCCATGCGTAGCGCGGCGCGCGTGGTGGATGCCATGTACGAGGCGGGTGGAGGCGTGTCCGTCCACCGCTCCTCCCCGCTGCAGCGCTGCATGCGCGACATCCACGTGGCCACGCAGCACGCCATGGTGGGCTCGGTGGTCGTCGAGACCATTGGCGGTGTGCTGCTGGGGGTGGATCCGATCGCGCCCCTGCTGTGAGCCGTGGCCGCTACTGGAGCGCGGCCTGGATGGCGTCGCGCATGGACTTGCGGATGTTCAGCAGGCCCCTGTTGGGAAAGGGCGCGCCGGTGGCGGTGGCGGCCCCGATGACGGGGTAGAAGGGATCGGCCTTCACGCCGGGCAGCTCATACACGTCCAGGTTGGCGGGCATGAGGTAGCGCGGCACCCGGCCCTCGGCGGGCGCGTCCTCGCCGAGGACGATCCACTGGTAGGTGCTCGAGCGGGTCATGTACGCGACGAAGGCCTGGGCGGCCTGCTCGCACGCCCCGGTGCAGCGCTCGCCCAGGAAGAACGAGTCGGTGAAGAGCAGGGGTTGATTGCCCTGGCCCAGGGGCGCGGGGGAGATGCGCAGCGCGGCGCGGCTCTCGGCCGAGGGCAGCTTCTTGAGGATGCCGTGCAGCCGTTCCGAGAAGCCCAGGGTGGCGTCGGCGCGGCCCTCGGCGAGGAGGACGTCGGGCACGTCGAGGTTCGCCTCGGCGTCATACGTGCCGTCGATGCAGGGGTTGCCCTCGGAAGTGGCGCAGGCGCCAGCGAGCTTCTTCATGCCGGCGAGCACGTCCGCGTCGTAGTGCTCGGCCGTCACGGCGGACTGCACGTTCGCGGGGCCGTGGGTGTCCGTCCAGGCATCGAGGTAGAGCGAGGGCAGGTTCCAGCTCCCCAGGAAGTTGGCCGAGAGATCCATGGCGGGGGTGTTGAGCGCCGCGAGGGCCTGGACCAGCTCATCCACCGTGCGCGCGCGGCTCACGGCCTCGTCGCGGGAGATGATGTAGTGGGCGCATTGCCAGTGCGGCACGCCGTAGAGCTTGCCCTCGAACGTGGAGGCGGACACGCCCGCGGTGTGCCAGCGAGGGCCCTCGGGGAGCGCGGACCAGGGCCGCACGGCGCCGGTGCCCACGAGCTCGCCGAGCAGGGAGGTGTCCACCTCGACGACGTCATAGGGGCACTCCCCTTCCCCCCGGAGCGAGCGCGCGAGCTCGGAAGGCTCATAGAGATCATCCTTGAAGCAGGAGGGATTGACGTCGAGGTCCACCTCCGGGTGCTCGGCCTCGAACTCGGCCTCGATGCGCGCGGACAGGGCCTGGAACTTGTCCCCCGCGGCATCGGGAATCCACGAGTAGAGCGGGACGCGCAGCACGACCCGCTCCTGCTCCGGCGGAACGGGCTTCCCACCGCAGCCGAGCACGGGACCCGCGACCACGCCCCACAACACCATCCACTGCATGTTCTTCGTGACGTTCAAGGAGTCTCTCCGACAGTCGATGCAACGGCCGTCGTTTACACCACTTGCGTCGAACGCACGGTGGCGGCTCCACACCTCTGTTCACGAAGAAGGGGCCCTGGAGGGGCTCACTGCTCCGGCACGGACTCGATGCCCAACGCCTCGCGGGCGAAGCGCTGCATGCGCTCCATCAGCGGGGGCATGACGTCGCGGAAGTGACGGCCGGACAGGTCCGCCGCCGACTCCAGCTTCTCCTTGCAGCGCAGGTCCTGGCAGAGGTTGACGCCCACCCGGCGCTTCGAATTGACGTCCGTGGTGAGCAGCCCGATCTCGTTGGACGAGCCGTAGGAGTGGCACCAGTCGCACATCTGCGAGGGCGCGGGGCCGCCGTGCGAGTCGCGGCGGAAGGCGATGCCCATGGGCCGCTTGCCTCGCGACGGGGGGCACACCAGGAAGACCCGGGTCCCCGTGGGCTCCACCCACGCGAAATAGTCCCGCACGAACAGCGGGAAGCGGAGGTCCTTGGGAAGCTCGACCTTCTCCCGGTCACGGGGGCGGAAGGCCTGCAACAAGTCTTTCTCGGTCTCGATGAGGAACATGGTCGATCTCCTCACGGGGGCCTGGGCGCACCCGTGCACCGCCTACATAAGGGCATGGGGGTTCAGCCGCTCGTTTCTCGCGGAAGCGAGCGCTCGCCCGGCGCCTCGCTCCGGGGGCGCTACGGCGTGGAGGGGCCCTGGAAGCCGTTGGCGCGGAAGGTCAGCACCAGCGTGTCGCGGTGCCCCTGCCCGGCCAGCGGTTGGATGGGCGTGCTCTCGTGGATGACGCGCTCGTCATCGAGCAGGAGCACCGACCAGGGCTCGGTCAGCGTGAAGCGGATGCCGTGGGGGCCGTGGGCCTCGAACACCCGCGTCTCTCCGCCCTTGATGCCCTCGCGCCCGATGAGCAGCACGGCGACGAAGTCCACGCCATCCCGATGCGCTCCCTCGGGCGTCGGCCGGCCAATGCCATCCGCCGTGTCGATGCGGAACTGGTGCGCCTCGACGAACCAGGGCCGCGCCCCCGAAGCTCGGAGCAATACACGGCGAGCCGGCTCAACAGGCGCGCCCAGACGGGCTGCGCGATCACGGCCGGCGTCATCGGCTCGAACCAGCGCTCCAGCCCGCCGTGCAGCGCGTTGTATTCGACCGGCTGCCAGTGCGCGCGGTGGGGCACCTGGGTGACGGCCTCGCCCTCGACGACGAAGCACGAATGCCGGCGCGAGCGATAGCGGCCACCGTCGCGCAGGTAGGCGTCGGGCGGCAGTTCGTTCCAGGTCGGACGCAGGGCCTCGAGCACGGCGGCCGAAGTCCCCACGTGTTCACATAGTCCCGCCCGGTCGAGCACGGCATAGCCGAGCTCACGCAGGGCGGGGACAACGTGGGAAGGGGTGGTAACTGGAGGTGAGAGGCTCATGGAGGGGCCCGGAAGAGTGTCCGGGCTCTATCCACGAGCCGGGAAGAAGTCCAGCGGCGATGCCGGGAGGGCGGGATGCGTGGACCCGCCTCCCTCGCGCCCTCAGGCCTTCACCGGCCCTTGTCCTTCGAACCGCTGCTCACCTGGATGCGCTTGGGCTGCACCTCGGGCACCTTGGGCAGCCGCAGGTTGAGCACGCCGTCCTTCAGGTCCGCGATGCAGTGCTCCGCGTCCACCCCTTCGGGCAGGGTGAACGAACGGCTGAAGGAGCCGAAGCTGCGCTCATAGGCGTAGAACCGGTCGGATTCCTCCTTCTTCTCGTTCTCTCGCTTGCCGCTGATGGTGAGCCGGTCTCCGGTGAGGGAGATCTCCAGATCCTCCTCCCGGATGCCGGGAAGATCCGCCTTGAAGATGTACGAGTCCTTCGTCTCCTTCACCTCGAAGGCCGGGTTGAAGCTCCACGCTCGGTCGGTGCCCAGCAGGCGCTCCACCTGGTCGAACGGATCGAATCCCATCAGTTCCTTCATCTGCTCGAAGGGATCGGCCGTTCGGGACCATCGACCCGGGGACGAAGTGCCACTGCCTCGACGCACGGGAAGATCAGACATGACGTTTCTCCTTTCCGAACAGGGTCGCGCGACGCTGCGCCACGGCCCTCCCCTTTCACGGTAGAGCGTCGAGAGGTGCTGGCAAGGCGCGCCCACGCGAGGCCCCCGCCCTCCTGCTCCGCCGGGAGGCATGCGGGCCCACGGGGTTGATGCGGAAGTCAACGGACTGAGCGCGAAGAGCCCGGGGTGACGGGCGCGTGTCACCCCTCGGGTCTCCTCGTTTCTCGGGAACTTGGACGGCTGTCGATGGCCTCGCGATCCATCACGCGGTTTGCTACAGGACGCGACCTGGAGTCCTTTCGCCCGTCCAGGAGCCTGTCCATGAGGCCAGTCATGAGTGCGAGTGCCGGTTCGGCCGGGTCGGCATCCGCCATGGCTCGGATCTCGGCTCCTGGCCTCTCGATGACGCCGCCACGCGCGGCATGGAACGGATTGCGACGATGAGATTCACACGAAAGCACTACGACGTGGCGGTCATCGGCGGCGGGCCCGCGGGGCTGGTCTCCGCCATCGCCTTCGCCCACCGGGGCGCGCGGGTGCTCGTGCTCGAGGCCAATCCGCAAGCGTGCCGGCGCTTCGCGGGCGAGTTCATCCACCCACCGGGGGTCGGCGTGCTCGACTCGCTGCGCATCCGCCGCTCGGACTGGGCCCATGCCCGCACGAGCTTCGGCTTCAAGATCTTCCCGGACGATGGCAGCGCGCCCATCGAGATGGCCTACCCCCAGGGCGTGGCGCTCACGTGTGCCCATGACACCCTGGTCGAGGGGCTGCGCGAGGAGGCCGCGGGCCCGGCGGGCGTGGAGCTGGTGACGTACGCGCGGCTGGCGGGCCTGCAAGGGCACGTGCTGCGCGTGGACGACCGGGAGCGGGGCGCCCAGGTGGAGGTCACCGCGGCGCGCATCATCGGGGCGGACGGGCGGGCGTCCGTGGTGCGCCGGCAGCTCGGCCTGGAGGAGAACAGCACGCTGCTCTCCTACATGGCCTCGGTGGAGCTGCGCGGACTGGAGCTGCCCTTCGAGGGCTTCGGGCACGTGCTGCTCGGCGGTCCCGGACCGGCGCTGCTCTACCGGATCGGCCCCGATCGGGTGCGGGGCTGCCTGGACGTGCCCCTGCGCTACGGCGCGGCCCAGCGCAACCCCACCTTCCTCTGGGATGCCTTCAGTCCGGTGTTGCCTCCCGCGCTGCTGCCCGCCTTCCGGCGCGCGCTCGCCGAGGGGCCCGTCACCTGGGCCGCCAACCGCTTCCGCCCGCGCTCCGACTTCGGCCGGGGCCACGTCGCGCTCGTGGGCGACGCGCTCGGCCACGTGCACCCGATGACCGCCATCGGCCTGAGCATGGGCTTCCTCGACGCGCGCGCCGTGGCGGCGCACGAGGACCTCGAGCGCTACGCCGAGGAGCGCCGTGGCTACGTGCCGGAGCTGCTCGCCAGCGCGCTCTACCACTGCTTCCGGCGCGAGGATCCGAGCGCCACCGGCGTGCGCGAGGCCATGTTCGACGTGCTGCGCGAGAACGCCGAGGCGCGCGGCCAGACGATGCGCATCCTCTGCGGCCAGGAGGAGCGCACGTCGAGCTTCGGCGGCATCTTCATGCGCATCGCCGCGGAGGCCATGAACAGCACGGCGCGCTCGGCGCTGCGCCGCGGCGGGCTCAAGAGCGTGTCCACCGAGCTGGCCGCGTATGGCGAGTGGATGCAGTGGCCCGCCGCCAGCCTCGTGCCGGGTGGAGTGCATCAGCGCTACCGCGGACGTGGCACCCCCACCCACCCCATTCCCCTGCTCAAGGAGTTCATCCCCGTGCGGGACGTGCCCCGGAGCGAGTCGGAGGACGGTGAGTCCTCTGTGCGCCGCCAGCCACGCCCCCGCCGCTCGCCCAGGCCATGGAGCAGGCCACGGACTTCCTCCTCCGGGAGCTGGAGTCGTTCGCCACGCAGCTCAAGCAGCGGCCGGATGACGTGCTGCGCGCGGGGGCGATCCGCGTCATGCGCGCCATCACCCGCACCGACATGCGCGCGGGCATCGCGGCGCGCATGAGCCTGTGGCGCCGCCACCTCGCGCACGAGGGCCTGCGGCGCCTGCTCGAGCTCGAGGAGCACGAGGCTCCGGGCGCCCGGCCTCCCTCCATCGCCACGGCGGACTTGGCCGGACTCTTCCACCTGCTGCTGGGCGGCTCCACCTGGGTGCAGGAGCCCATCGTGGGCATCTCCGAGGGCGTGGACGTGTTGCTCGGGTGCCAGACGGTGGCCGGCGGCTTCGCGGCCCGTGCCTTCGACAGGACGCGCGCGGGCGGCCGGGGCGTGGGGGATCTGCGCGCCACCGCCCTGGCCTGCGAGGCGTTGAAGATCATCCAGCGCCGCCAGCCCGGCATGTTCGACGCGCGCCTCACTCCCGCGCTCGAGCGCGCGGCCCGCTGGCTGAGCGAGACGCAGTCGCCCGACGGCTCCTGGGCCCCCCTCGGCTCCGAGGGCCGCATCGCCGCCACGGCGTGGGCCATGCAGGCCCTGCTCGCGGCCAGGGGGCCCACCACGCACTCCCGGCTGCGCCGCGCGGCGCGCTGGCTCGTCGAGCGGCAGGCCGAGGACGGTGCCTTCACGGAAGGCATCCCCGTCCAGGGAGAGGCCGAGCGCCGGTGGCTCACGGCGATCGCGCTCCAGGCGCTGATCTCCGTGCGCGCCCCCTACCCTGAGGCGATGGAGGCCGCGGAGGCCCTGCTGGCGACGGCGCTCGCCGAGGGGCTCCACGACGAGGCGCGCGGCCCGTTCCAGGTCGCGTCCTGGGAGGAGTGCGCGGAGAGCCTCGACGCGCTCGCGCTCCACGAGACGCTGCGGCGCGAGCGGCCCGAGCCCCTGCGCCGCGCGGCCTCCGCTCCGTCCGTCCCCTCCGGCCGCTCCGAGGCGGATTGGATCTTCTGCAAGGAGAGCCTCGGCGAGGTGTCGCGCACCTTCGCGCGGCCCATCGCGCTGCTGCCCGGCAACCTCGAGGTGGCCATGACGCTGGGCTACCTGCTGTGCCGCGTCGCCGACACCATCGAGGATCACCCGTCCGTGCCGCTCGCGGCCAAGGAGCCGCTCTTCGCGTGCTTCCTGGACGTGCTGCGCGGCCACAAGGAGCCGGAGGCCTTCACCGAGGCGTTCAAGCCCATTCCGGGCCAGGACGCCGAGTTGGCCCTGTCGCGCGCCCTGCCCACCGTCATGCGCGTCTTCCACACGCTGCCGGAGAACATCCAGGCGAGCCTGGCGCGCTGGACGTCGGAGATGGCGCGCGGCATGGCCATCTACGCCCACCGGGAGCGCGGCGCCGACGGCCTCGTGGCGCTGCACACGGTGGCCGACCTGGAGCGCTACTGCTACTTCGTGGCGGGCACCGTGGGCCACCTGACGACGGAGCTGTTCCTGGAGGAGCTGGGTGGCGAGGTGACACCGGAGCAGGCCCAGACGATGCGCCTGCACGCGGAGGCCTTCGGCACCGGGCTCCAGCTCGTCAACATCCTCAAGGACGTGACGGATGACCGCGAGGAGCGGGGCTGGTGCTTCATCCCCCGTGCCCTGTGCGCCGCGGGTGGCCTGGGCGTGGAGGAGCTGACGGACCCCGCGCAGCGCGCCCGGGCGCACGCCACCGTCGCGCCGCTCTTCGAGCTCGCCCGGAAGAACCTCGACGACGGGCTGCGCTACGCGCTCGCCATCCCCGCCACCGCGCCCCAACTGCGGCTCTTCTGCCTGCTGCCGCTGTGGATGGCGGCGCGCTCGCTCGTGCTCGCCCGGGGCAATGACGCCATGTTCGTCGCGGGCCAGCCGGTGAAGATTCCCCGCGCGGAGGTGGAGGCGCTCATCACCGACTGCATGAACCACCACGCCGATGACACCACGCTCCAGGCCCACTACGCGGAGCTGTGGCGCCGGGCGCCGAACCACCACCACCGCCTGTCGGCCGGGTGAAGCGAAGGAACACGCACATGCGCAACATGGCTCCTGATTCCACTTCCGGCGCGCGGCGCACGGTCGACTCCGCCCTCTCCGCCGCCATGACGCACCTCTCGGGGCTGCTCTCCCCGGAGGGCTCGCTCAAGGGCGACTACGGCGGTCCCCTCTTCATGCTGCCCATGTACGTGGGCACCGCGCACGCCGTGGGGCTCGAGCTCGACGCCGCCACGCGCGAGGGCATGGTGCGCTACCTCAAGAGCGTGCAGAACAAAGACGGCGGCTTCGGCCTGCACGTGGAGGCGTCCAGCTACGTCTTCACCTCCACGCTCTGCTACGTGGCCCTGCGCCTGCTCGGCGTGAGCGCGGAGGACCCCTCCGCCACGTCCGCGCGCCAGTGGATCCTCGCGCACGGAGGCGCGCTCACCTCCGCGCCCTGGGGCAAGTTCTTCCTCTCGGTGCTCCGCCTGCACGAGTACGAGGGGTTGGATCCGCTCCTGCCCGAGCTGTGGCTGCTGCCCGAGGCGCTTCCCATGCACCCCTCGCGCTTCTGGTGCCACTGCCGCATGGTCTACCTGCCCATGAGCTGGCTGTACGGCAAGAAGGCGCGCATCCCCGACTCGCCCCTGCTCCAGCAGCTGCGCCGGGAGCTGTACACGACGCCCTACGAGCAGATCGACTGGCCGGCCCACCGCACGCGCGTGTCGCCCACGGACTCGCAGGTGCCGCGCTCGGCGCTCGTGCTCGCGGCCAACCACCTCATGGGCCTCTACGAGACGCAGGCGTCCCGGCGGCTGCGCGAGCGCGCCCTGTCCTTCGTGTTGGACCACATCCGCCAGGAGGACGAGAACACGCGCTACATCTGCATTGGCCCGGTGAACAAGCTCTTGCACGTGCTGGTGTGGCACTTCGAGCGTCCCGGCGGCGCCGAGCTGCGGGCCCACCTCGCCCAGCTCCCCGACTACCTGTGGAAGGGGCCGGACGGCGTGAAGATGAATGGCTACAACTCCTCGGAGCTCTGGGACACGGCGTTCGCCGCCCAGGCGGTGGTCGCCAGCGGCCGCATCCAGGAGAACCTGCCCTTCCTGCGCTCGGCCTTCGACTTCATCGACCGCAGCCAGGTGCGCGAGGACACGCCCAACGCCGAGCGCTACTACCGCCACCGCTCCAAGGGCGGCTGGCCCTTCTCCACGCGTGACCACGGCTGGCCCATCAGCGACTGCACCGCCGAGGGCCTCAAGGCGGCGCTCGCGCTCGAGCCCTTCGTCGACTCGCCCCTGTCCCAGGAGCGGCTCACGGACGCGGTGGACCTGATCCTCTCCATGCAGAACGAGGACGGCGGCTGGGCCACGTACGAGCTCACGCGCGGCCCCAAGTGGCTCGAGCTGCTCAACCCGTCCGACTGCTTCTCGGACATCATGATCGACCCGTCCTACGTCGAGTGCACCTCGTCCTGCATGCAGGCGCTCTCGCGCTTCCGGGAGCGCTTCCCGGGGGTGCGCGCGAAGGAGATCGACACGGCGATGAAGCGCGGGGCGCGCTACGTGGAGAAGGCGCAGCGGCCGGACGGCTCGTGGGAGGGAAGCTGGGGCATCTGCTTCACGTATGGGGCGTGGTTCGGCGTCTGGGGCCTCGTGGCCGCGGGGTACTCGCCGAGCCATCCGGCCCTCCAGCGCGCCTGCGACTTCCTGCTCTCCAAGCAGAACGCGGACGGGAGCTGGGGCGAGACGCCCGAGAGCTGCCGGCAGCGGCGCTACGTGCAGGCCGAGCAGGGACAGGCGGTGATGACGTCGTGGGCGGTGCTCGCGTTGAGCAAGGCGGGCCGGCGCGACTCACCCGAGGTCCAGCGCGCCCTGGGCTTCCTCGTGCAGCGGCAGCGTCCGGACGGCAGCTACCCCGAGGAGCACATCGCGGGGATGTTCAATAAGACGAGTGGCATCCACTACGATCACTACCTCGACGTGTTTCCGCTCTGGGCCCTGTCGCCAGTGCGGTAGACAGCGCGTCCATGACGCCCTCGGAACCCTCCGTCTTCGCCTGGCTCGGCCGGGCGGTTCACCGCCACCGCGGCGTGGTCTTCCTCCTCACCGCGGGGGTGCTCGTCCTCGCGGTGTTCGGCATCCTGCGCGGCGGACAGCTGAGCACCGGCACGATACAGGGGACCGAAGCGGCGAAGGCGGCAGAGCTGTCACGGGGCATCTCCGCGGCGTCCAATGACACCACGCTCGCCGTCATCTTCCACTCGGACGAGTGGAAGACGGACGATGCGCGCTTCACCCAGGCGCTGGAGGAAGTGCTCGGCCCCGTGGGCAAGCTGCCCGAGGTGAGCGCCGTGGTGTCCCCCCAGGGCGCCCCCGAGCAGCTCGCCAGCCGGCTCATCTCCTCCAGCGGCCATGACGTGCTGGCGCTCGTGCGGCTCAAGGGCGACGAGCGCGAGGCGGCGCGTGCCTTCCCCACCGTGCGCAGGGCGCTCACCAGCGACAAGCTCGGGGTGTTGGTGACGGGCAAGGTCGCCTTCGTGGAGGCGTTGGATCGGCTGCTCGAGCACGACTTGCTCAAGGCGGAGCTCATCTCCTTCCCCCTGGCGCTGATCGTGCTCTTGTGGGTGTTCCGCACCCTGGGCGCGTCGCTGCTGCCCATCGCCGTGGGCGGACTCGCGGTGATGACGGGCGTGTCGGGGGTGATGCTGCTCGCGCACGTGACGGACATGGCGCAGTACACCATCAACGTCGTGACGCTCATCGGGTTGGGCGTGGCGATCGACTATTCGCTCTTCATCGTGAGCCGCTTCCGTGACGAGCTCGAGCAGGGCGCCACGGTGGAGGCGGCGGTGGTGAAGACGGTGGACACGGCGGGCCGCGCGGTGGCGTTCTCCGGCCTCGCGGTGGCGGTGGGCCTGTCGGGGCTGCTCTTCTACCCGGGCTCGTACCTGAGCGCCATGGGCCTGGGCGGGGCCGTCGTGGTGGCGTTCGCGGTGCTCTACTCCCTCACGTTCCTGCCCGCGCTCCTGTCCGTGCTCGGCCCCCGGGTGGACTGGGGCCGCCTGCCCATTCCGCGCTTCGGCGAGAACAAGGGCCTCTGGCACCGGCTGGCCATGTGGGTGATGAAGCATCCCTGGCTCGTGCTGCTGCCCACGCTCACCGTCCTGGTGGCCATCGGCCTGCCCTTCCAGCGGCTCCAGCTCGCCGCCACGGACATCACCGCCCTGCCCGCCGAGACGGAGGCGCGGCGCGGCGCCGAGGCCCTCAAGCAACTGTTTCCCGCGCAGGCCGCCACGCGCATCCTGGTGACGGTCCAGTTCCCCTCGGGCGAGGCCTTCACCCCGGAGCGCGCCCGCGCTCTGTACGCCACGAGCCGCCGCCTGGCCAAACTCCCCGGCGTCGAGGGCGTGGAGAGCATCGTCGACCTGGAGCCGGGCATCAGCGCCAACCGCTACGCGGCGCTGGCCGAGGAGCCCGCCGCCCGGCCACCCGAGTTCGATCTCGCGCTCGAGGCCTTCACCAAGGGCAGCATCGCGGTGATGCAGGTGCTCACGCCCCATGCGGCCGCGAGCGCCGAGGCCCGTGAAGTCGTCCGCGCCATCCGCCAGGAGCGCTCGGTGGGAGACGGGCAGTTGCTCGTGGGGGGCCAGACGGCGGCGGACGTGGACGGAGCGGCCTTCATCGTCGGGCACTCGCCCCACGCGGTGCTCTTCGTCATGGGGCTCACCTACGTGGTGCTGTTCGTGCTGCTGCGCTCGGTGATCCTCCCGCTCAAGGCGCTCCTGATGAACCTCTTGTCCATCGCGGGCTCGTTCGGCGCGCTGGTGTGGATCTTCCAGGAGGGCCACCTGAGCGGCCTGCTCGCGTTCGAGCCGCGCGCCATCGAGCCCTCGCTGCCCATCCTGCTGTTCTGCGCGCTCTTCGGCCTGTCCATGGACTACGAGGTCCTCCTGCTCACGCGCATGCGCGAGGAGTGGCTGCGCACGCACGACAACGCGCACTCGGTGGCCGAGGGCCTGGAGCGCACGGGCGGCCTCATCACCAGCGCCGCCGCCATCATGGTCGCGGTGTTCGCGGCGTTCTCGCTCGCCCAGGCGGTGGTGGTGAAGGCCATGGGCGTGGGCATGGCCATCGCCGTGGCCCTGGACGCCACGCTCGTCCGGGTGCTCATCGTCCCCGCGATGATGCGGCTCATGGGTGAGTTCAACTGGTGGGCTCCCGCGCCGCTCGTGCGCCTGCTCGGCGGCGCCCACGCTCCCGAGGACTCGCGGCCCGAAGCCCCGAAACCGTGAGTTCCCGCATGTCGGATGGCAGTGGAGTGAAGGGCGTCGTCAGGGTCCGTGGCGCCCGCGAGAACAACCTCAAGAACGTCGACGTCGACATCCCGCGCGATGCGCTGGTCGTCTTCACGGGCGTGTCGGGCTCGGGCAAGTCGTCGCTCGCGTTCGGCACGCTCTACGCGGAGGCCCAGCGGCGCTACTTCGAGTCCGTGGCCCCCTATGCGCGGCGGCTGATGGATCAGGTGGGCGTGCCCGAGGTCGACTCCATCGAGGGCCTGCCCCCGGCGGTGGCGCTCCAGCAGCAGCGCGGCTCGCCCACCACGCGCTCGTCCGTGGGCAGCGTCACCACGCTGTCCAACTCGCTGCGCCTGCTCTACTCGCGCGCCGGACACTATCCACCCCACCAGGAGCACCTCGCCGCGGAGGCGTTCTCGCCCAACACGCCCGCGGGCGCCTGTCCGCGCTGCCATGGGCTCGGGCGCATCTACGAGGCCACCGAGCGCTCCATGGTGCCGGATGACTCGCTCACCATCCGCGAGCGGGCGATCGCCGCGTGGCCCCCCGCCTGGCACGGCCAGAACCTGCGCGACATTCTGGTGTCACTCGGCTACGACGTGGACCGGCCCTGGCGCGACCTTCCCCAGAAGGAGCGCGAGTGGATCCTCTTCACGGAGGAGCAGCCCACCGTCCCGGTGTACGCCGGCTTCACCCCGGCGGAGACGCGCCGGGCGCTCAAGCGCAAGGAGCCGCCCAGCTACATGGGCACCTTCACGAGCGCCCGCCGCTATGTGTTGCAGACCTTCGCCACCACGGAGAGCGCGTCCATCAAGAAGCGGGTGTCGCGCTACCTCTTGAGCACCGAGTGCCCCGAGTGCGAGGGCAAGCGGCTGCGGCGCGAGGCGCTCTCCGTCACCTTCGCGGGCCTGGACATCGGCGAGCTGTCCCGGCTGCCGCTCACCCGCGTCGCCGAGGTGCTGCGCCCCACGGTGGAGGGCACGGCTCCGGGGACGGCGAAGCTGCGGCGGGAGCACCCGGAGAAGGCGCTCGTCGCCGAGCGGTTCGCGCGCGAGCTCCTGGGCCGCATCCAGGTGCTGACCGAGCTGGGGCTCGGCTACCTGTCACTCGATCGCAGCACCCCCACCCTCTCGCCCGGGGAGCTGCAACGGCTGCGGCTCGCCACGCAGATCCGCTCCCAGTTGTTCGGCGTGGTGTACGTGCTCGACGAGCCCTCCGCGGGCCTGCATCCGGCGGACACCCAGGCGCTGCTCGCGGCGCTCGGACAACTGAAGAGCGCGGGCAACTCCCTCTTCGTGGTCGAGCACGAGGTGGAGGTGATTCGCGAGGCGGACTGGATCGTCGACGTCGGACCGGCGGCGGGCGAACAGGGCGGCCACGTGCTCTACAGCGGTCCGCCCGAGGGGCTCGAGCGCATCGAGCAATCCCAGACGCGCCGCTATCTCCTCGGACACGACGAGACGCCGGGACGTGACCCCCGCTCGCCCCGGGGTTGGCTGCGCCTGGAGGGGTCCGCCGCAACAACCTGCGCGGGCTCGACGTGGACTTCCCGCTGGGCGTGTTCACGACGGTGACGGGCATCTCCGGCTCGGGCAAGTCGAGCCTCGTGAGCCAGGTGCTGGTGGAACTCGTCTCGGCCCAACTGGGCCACGCGCCGCCCCCGGAGGAGGAGGAAGGCGAGGAGCTGGAGCGGACCCCCGTCGAGCCGGTGGACGGACGGATCTCCTCGGGAATGGAAGGCGTCACGCGTCTGGTGCGGGTGGATCAGAAACCCATTGGCCGCACGCCGCGCTCCAACCTGGCGACGTACACGGGGCTCTTCGACACCATCCGCAAGCTGTTCGCCGCGACGCCGGCCGCCCGCTCCCGGCGCTACGACGCGGGACGCTTCTCCTTCAACGTCCCCAAGGGCCGCTGCGAGACGTGCGAGGGCGAGGGCTTCGTCAGCGTGGAGCTGATCTTCCTGCCCGACGTGTTCGCGCCCTGCCCCACGTGCCACGGCGCCCGCTACAACGCGAAGACGCTGGAAATCAAATACAGGGACCAGAGCATCGCCGACGTGTTGGGGATGACCGTGGACGGAGCGCACGCGTTCTTCGCCGACGAGCCCCACGTGCAACGCGCCTTGAGTGTCCTGCGGGACGTGGGCCTCGGCTATCTGCGCCTGGGCCAGCCCGCCACCGAGCTGTCTGGGGGCGAGGCCCAGCGGATCAAGCTCGCGACGGAACTCCAGCGGGTGCAGCGCGGCAACACGCTCTACGTCCTGGATGAGCCCACCACGGGACTGCACCCCGCGGACGTCGAGAAGCTGCTCACCCAGCTCAACGGGCTGGTCGAGCAGGGCAACACCGTCATCCTCGTCGAGCACGACATGCGGGTCGTGGCGCAGAGCGACTGGGTCATCGACATCGGCCCGGGCGCCGGTGACGAGGGAGGGCGGGTGGTCGTCGCCGGCTCCCCCGCGCAGGTGGCTCGCGCGGTGAAGAGCCGCACCGCGCCCTTCCTCGCGCGCGCCCTCGCAACCGGGCGCAAGCCTTCCTCCGATTGATTGACATGGTCCTGACGTGTCAGGACCTGCCACCGACACGTCCACGGCCCGTTCGAAGCGAGGCCTGGGCTCGGCAAGCCTCGATTCTCCAGGCGGCCCCACTCCGTGAATCAGTCAACAGAGCTGGTATGGCGCGTGTATTGTGCCCCCGTCCCGGGAGCACCAACTCCCGTGGTCCATTGAGAGTCGTGGAAGAGGGGGAGTCTTGTTCATTCGTGTGTTGCAACGCTGTATCACTGGTGTCGTCATGCTCGGGACCTGGAGCGCACTGGCCCAGGACTCGAGCATTCCTGGATTCGAGCTCGAGCGGCTCCAACTCAACCCTGGTGCGAGAGACAGCCTGGTGCTGTCCACGGGAGATCAACTGCGGCAGGGCCGCTACCGCCTCGCGCTGACGGGGCACTGGGAACTCAACCCCCTGGTGCTGGTGGAGAACGGCGAGCGCAGCGCCGTCATCGTCAGCGACCGTGTGACGGGGCACCTGAGCGGCGCGTATGCGCTCCATGACTGGCTCGAGCTCGGCGCGCAGGTGCCCATCGTGGGCCAGTGGGCCGGCAACCCGGGCTCCGTGGGACTCACGGCCCCCTCCTCGTTCGCGCTGGGCACCCCCTGGGTGCAGGGCCGCGCGCGGCTCCTGTCCGAGGCGAACGCGGACGCGCTGGACCTCGGCCTGCACCTGGGCGTCGCGCTCCCGCTGGGCAGCGCGGAGGCCCTGACTCGGGATGAAGGCTTCACCTTCACGCCCCGCGTGGGCCTGGGCAAGCAGTTGGGCGCGGGGTGGCGCGTGGGCGCCGACGTGGGCGCGCTGGTGCGCACGAAGACGTACGTGCTCACCTCCGGGACGAGCCAGCCCCGGGATGAGCTGGGCGTGGAGTTCAACGGCGGCGTCAACATCACCGGCCCGCTGGTGAAGAAGGTGAAGGGCGAACTGCTCCTGCAGGGCACGGCGCCCCTGGCGCGCTCCCCCTTGTCGATGGAGGCCCTGCTCGGCGTGCGCGCCCCGGTGGGCCCCGTGGAGCTGTACGCCATGGGCGGCCCGGGCTTCGGCACCACGGTGGGCACGCCCTCCGTCCGCGTGCTCGCGGGGGTGGCCTTCGCGCCGGAGGACAAGCCCGTGTGCGTGGAGGGCCAGTCGTACCCGGTGGCGCTCTGCCCCGAGCTGGACGCGGATGGCGATGGCGTGAAGAACCGCGCGGACCAGTGCCCCCGGGACGCGGGCCTCGAGCAGCTGGGTGGCTGCCCGGACAAGGACGACGATGGCGATGGTCTGCTCAACCTGGTGGACCGCTGCCCGCGGCAGGCGGAGAACGTCAACGGCTTCGAGGACGGCGACGGCTGCCCGGACGAGCCGGACTCGGACGGTGACGGCATCACCGACTCGAAGGATCGCTGCCCCCAACAGGCCGAGGACAAGGACGGCTTCCAGGACGAGGACGGCTGCCCGGATCCCGACAACGACGGGGACGGCGTGGCCGACGCACGGGACGCCTGCCCGAGCGAGGCCGGAGTGGCGGCGAACAAGGGCTGCCCGGACAAGGATCGCGATGGGGACGGCGTCGTCGACCGGCTGGACAACTGCCCGGACGAGCCCGGCACCCAGCAGAACAACGGCTGCAAGCAGAAGCAGCGCGTGCGCCTGGAGACGGGACGCCTCGACATCCTCGAGTCCGTCTACTTCGAGGTGAACAAGGACGTCATCGACCGGCGCAGCTACAAGCTGCTGGATGACGTGACCTCCATTCTCCGCGAGCACCCGGAGATCGAGCGGATGCGCGTGGAGGGCCACTCCGACAACCAGGGCGATGCGCGGTACAACACCGAGCTGTCGCAGCGCCGCGCCGAGTCCGTCGTGAAGTACCTCGAGGGCAAGGGCATCCCGCGCGAGCGGCTCCAGGCGAGGGGCTTCGGCCCGGCGAAGCCCTGGCGGACAACACCACCAAGGATGGCCGAGCGAAGAACCGCCGCGTGGAGTTCCACATCGTCGGCGACGCCGAGGGCGTGGAAACCCAGCAGGTCACACCCAACTCCGACACCGCCGGTGAAACCAACCATGAACATGCATCCCAAGACAGCATGGACGCGCCCGGCGCTCGTCGGGCTCACCCTCCTCTTCACCTCGGTGGGCTGCCAGACGCAGCAGGAGCCGCCCTCCGCCTCCCCTGCCCTGCTCACGCGGGTCAGCCAGGCCCTCGTCGCGGACGGCAAGCTGCAGCCCGGCGAGCAGTGTGACGACGGCAACACCCAGGACGGTGACGGCTGTAGCGCCACCGGCAAGCTGGAGGCCGGCTTCCTCTGTCACATCCCCGGCAAGCCGTGTTCCCTGGCGAGCCTGTGCGGCAACGGCGTGGTCAACTCGGGCGAGCTGTGCGACGACGGCAACACTGCGGACAACGGCAACGGCTGCTCCGCGACGTGCGACCTGTCCTCGTGCGGCAATGGCACGCTCGACAACCGCTCCTACCCGAACTACGCGCAGGAGATCTGCGACGACGGCAACCGCTTCGACGGCGACGGCTGCAACCACCTGTGCGAGGTGGAGCCGGGCCAGGCGTGCGCGGGCTCGCCGAGCCGGTGCGTGCGCGCGGGCGTGACGCTGTTCAACACGGGCGTGGACGCGAACAACCGCCGCCTGGAGGGAACCGTGGCGGATCCGCACTGGTTCTACCAGGGCACCACCACGGGCGCCACCACGGGCGAGCGCACGGCGACCGACTGGCCGCAGGAAGTCCAGACGGCGCGCTTCATGGCCCCGCGGGGAGCGAGCACCTGCGTGTACCAGGACTTCTTCATCCCCTCGACCACCACGCTCTCGCGCTTCCGCATGCGCGTGGCGACCTTCAACGACAACTATTTCGAGGCCGCGTCGGTGAACGGCGTGGCCTTCACCCCCACCGTCATCAGCGAACCGCCGGGCCAGCCCTGGCAGAAGAACACCATCCGCGAGCTGGGCACCACGGCGCGCTGGCGCACCGGGCTCAACCGGCTGGAGCTGTGCAACGAAAACGACGACGGTCCGCCCAACGCCTTCCGCTACCTGTTCGTGGATGCGTACGACGACAAGTGTGGGGACGGAGTCATCTCCCCCCGCGAGGAGTGCGATGACGGCAACAGCACCTCCAACGACGGCTGCAGCGCCACCTGCGGCATCGAGCCGGCCTACGGCTGCACGGGCGAGCCCAGCCGGTGCGCGCGGACGTGTGGCAATGGCGCGCTCAACCCGGGCGAGCAGTGCGACGACGGCAACCTGACCCCGGGCGATGGCTGTGACGCGCGCTGCCGGGTGGAGACAGGGTACGCGTGCCCGACCGCGGGCAGCGCCTGTGTCCAGAAGTGCGGAGATGGCGTCATCGACCCGGGTGAGCTGTGCGATGACGGCAACACCTTCAACTCCGATGGCTGCTCCGCCGCGTGCCGTGTGGAGAATGGCTATGAGTGCCACGGGGTGCCGTCCGTGTGCGGCACCGTGTGTGGCAATGGCCGGATGGATCCGGGCGAGCTGTGCGACGACGGCAACGTCTCCCTGGGAGATGGGTGCTCGCCGGCCTGCACCCTCGAGCTGGGCCATGTGTGTCCCACCGCGGGCGCGCCGTGCGTGAAGAGCTGTGGCAATGGCAAGCTCGAGCAGGGCGAGCAGTGCGATGACGGAAACCTGAACTCGGGGGATGGATGCGCCACCGAGTGCCGGGTGGAGCCGGGCTACGCCTGCTCCGAGCCCCAGAGCGCTCCGTCCGTGTGCGCCGAGACGTGTGGCAATGGCGTGCTGGAGGCGAACGAGACCTGCGACGATGGCAACAAGCGCGCGGGCGATGGCTGCTCGCCGGGCTGCCGCGTGGATCCGGGTTATTCCTGCAGCGGTACGCCGAGCACCTGTGCGTCCCTCTGCGGTGACGGCATCGTGGCGGGCGCCGAGCAGTGCGATCAGGGCAACACGGAGTCGGGCGATGGCTGCTCCGGCACGTGCCAGATCGAAGCGGGCTGGACCTGCCCCTCGCCGGGGACGTCGTGCACCCAGGTGTGCGGCGACGGCGTGCCGGACATCGGCGAGCAGTGCGATGACCGGAACACCCAGGCGGGCGATGGCTGCGGTGCCACCTGCCAGCAGGAGACGGGCTACTACTGCAGCGGGGCACCCAGCGCGTGCGTCACCTCGTGCGGTGACGGCCAGGTGGCGGGCACCGAGGCGTGCGACGACGGCAACCTGGAGGACGGTGATGCCTGTTCGCCCCGCTGCCGCCTGAACCTGGGCCAGGCGTGCACCTCGTCCAACGCCTGTGAGGGCGTGTGCAGCCCGGCCACCCACACCTGCGTGCTCGCCAATGTCTGCGGCAACGGCCTCACCGAGCAGGGCGAGGCGTGTGACGACGCGAACACGGCCTCGGGCGACGGCTGCGGCGCGGCGTGCACCATCGAGCCGGGCTATCGCTGCCAGGGCCAGCCCTCCGTCTGCACCTCGGAGCCGCCCGATACCACGCTCGTCCGGGGCCCGCCCGCCGTTGGCTCCAACCCCAACGCCGGGTTCGAGTTCTCCTCGAACGATCCGGAGGCCCGCTTCGAGTGCAGCCTGGATGACGGGCCCTACCAGCCCTGTGAGGCCACCTACGTCGTCACTCCGGGCCAGCACACGCTGCGCGCTCGCGCGGTGGACGTCGCGGGCAACACGGATCCAACGCCCGTCGAGCACACCGGCGGGTGCTGGATGACAACCGCTCGCTCGCGGGTGGGGGCTGCAGCGCCGTGCCCACGCCCTCGGTGCTGGGCCTGTTGGCGCTGCTGGCCCTGCGCCGGCGCGGCTCAGCGCCCCGACAGCGCGGCGCGTAGCCACAGCCACGCGTTGCCGAACCCGGGAGCGATGCACAGCTGCGCCCACCGCACCTGACGGAGCTGTGCGCCCGTCAGGTGCAGCATCGGCTCGATCAACGCCTGGGCCTCGGCCGGCTGCTTCTGCCGGGCGAGCAGCCGCGCCAGATCCAACCTTGGCGCGAAGAGCGAGGGATCCAGCCGCAGCGCTTCCCTCAACAGGATGATGGCCTGGGGCCGCTCGTGCTTGCGCTGGAGGGCGAAGCGGCCGCGCAGGAGCATCCGCACCGCGTCGGCCTGACGTCCCTTCTCCAGGTGCATCCGCGACACCTGCTGCCACAGGGCCACCTGGACCGGGAAGGTCTCGGCCGCCTGGGTGTAGACGGCCAGCGCCTTGTCGGCGAAGCCCTTGTCCAGGTGGACCTGGGCCGCCTCCCGGAAGAGCTTGAGCGAGGCCTCGGTTTCATTCGTCCGCGCGAGCAGGGGCGCCAGCTTGCCGAGCACCGCGGGATCCTTCGGTTCCAGCTCCAGCGCCTTGCGGTAGCCGACGATGGCCCGCTTGAGTTTGCCTTTGGAGCGGGCGCGATCCGCCGCGACGATGAGCTCCGAGCGAGAAGGAGGGTTTTTCCGTCCGAAGAGCATGCGACCTCCATGCTAACCCGGTGCGGACGCGGGGTGATCCGCCTTGGCGTTTCTTCCCAGGAAGTCGTGGAGTGTCACTACAAACTTCCACGAAGCGCATCCGTCCGCGGGACGCCTACGGCCAGAACCCCTGCCAGGTGGCGTAGAACGAAGCGCTCTCGATGACGCACGAGTGCGGAGACGTGCCGCAGTGATCGGCGGTGCTCGTGGTCGTCTTCCCGTAGGCCCCGGCGTTCAACCGGCTGGCGTCCCAGTGGATGGTCGACGCCGTCACGAAGCTGTCCTTCACGTGGACCAGGCCCCGGTAGTTGCCGCCGCCCGCGGGAGTCGCCAGTCCGCTCGAGGACAGCGTGTAGCTGGGAACCGTCTGCTCGGGGGTGCGGTCGGTCGGGCCGGCCACCATGACGACCGTGTCGACCAGGTGATCCTTGCCGATGACGGCGGCATGCCCCGCGCCCTGGGAGTGTCCCGCGACGATGAGCTTGTTCCAGACGATGCCGCAGGGGATGGCCGTGTTCCGGGTCCCCGTGCAGTGGGAGGGCGTGAGGTAGGCACCCCACCCTCCGGACGGGTCCTGACCATCCCGCAGCGTCACGAGCAGGCGGATGAGGCGGGCCTCGATGCCGTCGTAGTAGCCCATGTCCGTCACGGCGGAGCCCGGCTGCACGACGCCCGTGATGAAGGTGCGGCGCGTGGGCAGGTGGCAATCCACGTTGGTGCCGCAGAGCTCCCGGATGTTCGGCGAGTTGCGGTGCGTGAGCCCGAGCACCCGGTAGCCCTTGTTCACGGCGCTCGCGAAGAAGCTGGTCGTCGCGGTGGCGTAGCCGGTGCCGTGATAGAAGTTGCCGGCGCTCGAGCCCACCCCATGCAGCATCACGACCAGGCTGCTCTTGCTGGGGCTGTTGGGCCGCAGGGCGTAGTGCGCGGCGTTCCAGGCCGTGGTCCTTCCGCCGAAGTTGGTGTCCGTGGGCAGCAGCTTCCAGCACTGCGCCGCGGTGGGCGCCACGCAGGAGGAGATCGCTTCCTGCTCCCGGATGGCCAGCGCGTCTCCGGGGAACGGCCCCTCGTCCTCGAGGGGACCGCACGCCACGAGGGACAGCAACACACACAGCGACAGGGTGGGCTTCAGCGACTTCATCCTTCAGTCCTCCCGAGCAGGGCAGTGAAAACCCGACAAAGGAGGATACACAGCCAGACTGAAATTCAACAGTAATTCTGGATTTTTCCATGGCCGCTCGGAACGGCTACTTGCGCGAGGCCACCGCACCGGAGAGGTCGGGCGGAGAGACGACGGGCGGGGTCCCCAGGTTCGGATCGGTGATGCTGTCGACGATGGCCACCATGTCACCCACCTTCAGCGCGTCGGCGAGGACGATGATGTCGGCGTTGTCGTGGCGGACGCACCCGTGCGAGACATCCTCCCCGAGGTCGGCGGGAGCGCTGGTGCCATGGAGCTCCTCGCCCGAGCGCGAGCCATCGGCCCACGACAGGTCGATGATGCGCGGCCCGAAGACGGGGCCACCCCACAGCTTCTTGCCGAGCTCGCGCGACTGCGCCTCGTTGAGCTTGCCCGTGACCTTCTTCAAGCCAGGGTCCGTCCGGGTGGTGCCCGTGCCCACGGCGTTGCCGAAGATGGACTGGAGCCGGCCCAGGACGTCGAAGAGGAAGGTGCGGTGCTCGTCCTTCACCACCACCACGCGCACGGGCGTGCCCTTGTACTGGGGCGGGGGCAGATGCTGCGTCTGGCCGCGCTGACCCGGCGCCGGGGCGAGCGCGTCGAGGGCGCGCAGGGTGGCGGCGTCCACGGTGCCGGTGGGCTGCACCGCGGGAAAGGCCGAGCGGGCATGCACCTGGAAGTTGCGCACGGCCTTGGCCGACTGCGCGCCGAAGATGCCATCCGCGCCGCCCCCAGGGACGCTGAAGCCCATGTCGAGGAGGGCCTGCTGCACGGCGCGCACGCCCGCCCCCTTCGCGCCCTTCCCGAGCGGAGCCTGTCCGGCGAGCACCCCCGCCAGCTCCGGCGGGGCGGCGAAGCGCTCGTTGCGCAAGGGGGCCTGACCACCCGCATTGGCCGTGGGCGCGGCGGAGGGAGGAGTCGAGGAGCCAGTGGAATCAGTGGACATGGAGCACCCTGTTCAGAAGAGCGTGGATGTCCTCGACCCTAGACCAACGGGGAATCGGGAGGGTACGGCTAGGAGCGCACCGGATCGAGTGGAAGCTCCAGCGTGGTCACGGCACCCCGGCCGGGACCCTCGCTCTCGATCAAGAGGCGGCCATTGAGTAGTTGTGCCGCCAGCGCGCTGGAGTGCAGTCCGAAGCCGTGGCCGTCCTTGCGCGTGGTGAAGCCGTGGGAGAACAGCTTGTCCTTCACCTCGGGGGCGATGCCCACCCCATCATCCACCACCTGGATGCGGATCACCTTCCCCTGTGCCCTCATCCGCACCCACAGGTTGCGCTGGCCCTCGGGCATCGACTCCAGGGCCTGCCGGGCGTTGCTGATGAGGTTGATGAGGATTTGCAGCACCTTGTGTTTGTCCGCCCTCACCCGCGGCACCGCCGACAGCTCCCGGTGCACGGTGATCCCATGGCGCTGCAAGCCCTCCAGCTGGATGCGCAGCGCGTCGTCGATGAGCTGGGGCAGCTCGCACGGCTCCGTCATCAGCGACCGCTTCGCATACGTCTGTTGCACCTGGATGATGGCGCGGATGTGCTCGATGTGCCGGTTCATCGCATCCAGGTCCTCCATCAGGCGCGTCTGCTCCTTCACCAACTCCTCGCCCAGCGCCCCCAGGTAGTCCGGCAGGTGCCGGCCCCGGGGCTGTGAGTCAGGAAGTCCACCAGGTGGTCGCGCTGCTCCAGGAGGAGCGCCGCCGCCTGCTTCACGCGGCCCACGCGCAGCGACCCCACCGCCTTGCGCATCACCTCGAGGTTGACGACGGCGCTGGTGAGCACGTTGCCCACGTTGTGCAACACATTGGCGGCGACCTCCGCCATGCCCACCTCGCGCGCCGTATCCACCAGCCGGACCTGGGCCTGCTTGAGCTCGCGGGTGCGCGCCTCCACCCGCTGCTCCAGCTCTTCATTCGCCCGGCGCAGCTCCGTCCTGGCGCGTTGGACGTCTTCATAGAGCCGGGCGTTCTCGATGGAGATGGCCGCCTGGGAGGCCGGTGTCCCAGCAACGCCAGCCGCACCTGGCTGAAGGCATTGGCCGCCGGGTTGTTCTCCAGGTACAGCACTCCGCGGAACTGCTCCTTGCGCAACAGGGGCAGACACAGCACCGAGCGCGCTCCGCTGCGCGCCAGGTAGGTGTCGGAATAGAAGGGGTGGGGCTTGGAGGCATCGCCGATGAGCACGTGCTCCCGCGTGCGTCGCACGTAGGACAGCAGCGACCAGGGCAGCGCGGAGGGCGTCCCCTTCGCCGCGGCCTCGGAGCAGGCCGCCACCGACAGCGAGTCCCTTCGGGTAGCAACAGGGCGCCGCGCTGGGCGCCCGCGTTCTCGATGGCCGCGTGCAGCAGCGTCTTCACCAGACGCTCCAGCTCGATCTCGCTGGAGACGGCCTGCTGGGCCTTGACGAGCGTGAGCGCGTCGATGCGGGTGGACTCCGTGCTGCTGGTGGTCAGCGCCTCCTCGGCATCCGCCAGGGCGACGAGTTGGGGCCAGAGCGACTCCAGGTGCTGCACCTTGCCCCGGGCGCCCCACTGCAGGTAGGCCGCGCGGGCCTCGCGGGCGAAGGCATGGGCGACGATGGGAGCCCGCCGCGTGCGCCAGAAATTCGCGGCCAGCTCGCTGGCCAGCGCCACGTACTGGGTGGCCCCGTTCTCTCGCGCCGACTGGATGGCATCTTCGTAGGCGCAGGTCGCCTCATCCGGCCGTCCCGCGAGGCGGGCCAGCTCCGCGGACACCAGCCGCTCGAGCGCGAGGAAGTTCTCCGG
The DNA here is from genome assembly GCA_049060065.1 of Cystobacter fuscus. Taxonomy (GTDB): domain Bacteria; phylum Myxococcota; class Myxococcia; order Myxococcales; family Myxococcaceae; genus Cystobacter; species Cystobacter fuscus_B. The sequence goes on along the minus strand of JBMEQP010000002.1, from coordinate 2,732,619 downwards.
GCAGTTCTCCGCCCACTCCGCGAGCTGCCGGTGGTGGCCCTGAATGGTCTCGAGCAACCGCCGCCGTTCCTCCGGCGGGGAGCCCTCGAAGCACGCGGCCAGGGTCAGGGCGCGGTAGAGGTGGAACTCGCGGAAGTAGAGCATGCCATTGTTGGCCTGCATGAGCTCGGCCGACTTGTCCGCTGCTCTACGGGCTTCCGCGTAGTCGCCGCACATGAAGCGCGACTGGAGTTGGGTGAGCCAGAAGACGCGTGTGCTTCTCCTGGGAATGGGCGGCAGTTGGGCCTCGAAGGCCCGCTCATCGAAGCCGTCCCCGTTCAGCGTGCCGAACGAGAGGGAGAGTCCGCGCAGCTGCTGCACGTAGCGCTGGTTGAGGAGGAGTGCCTCCTGGGGATCCAGGAAGCCCGTCTTGCGCAGGACCTCGCCGCGCGTGAGCGACTCCTGATAGACATCCTCCAGGTTGTGGCCCATGGCCAGACGGTTGAGGACGATGTCCAGGCCACAGTAGGCGGCGGCGGAGACGTTCCCCACTTGAAGCGCGTGATGGAGGCCGCTGAGGACGAACTCCTGCGCCTTGGGGAGCGGCAGGGTCCAGAAGCTGTTGAACTGCGTACTGAGGAGAACATCCGGCCGGTGGTAGGCCAGATTGTACCGCTCGACGACTTCGCCGGCGAGCCTCGAGAAGGCGAGTCCATCCTGGTAGCGCTTGAAGAACGAGCTGGTGATGACGCCAAACCAGCAATAGCCGAGCACGGCGTCACCCACGAAACCGTGGCGGAGGGACAGCAAGACCATCCGGCTCAAGAGGACGATGAGCAGGTGGGGGTTGGTGGAGAACACGGAGTTGAAGAGCTTGAAGAGGGCGCGGATGACCAGCTTCATGTCCGGGTCGGTCATGAGTGGCAGCTCGACGAGGCTCGCGATGGAACGCTCCCCCAGCAGAGCCCACACCTCCTCATGAGCGGCCACCGCCTCTTCCCACGTGGGGTTGCGCGGGAACGGCATGCCCAGCAACTCCAGGCATTCCAACATGCAGGCGATGCCTTCCTGGCGCTCGACCGCGGCGAAGTGGACGTCGTGCTTCAAACCGTAGCTGGCCTCGATGTCCGCGCGGGTGCGCGCCCGGGGAACGAGCTTCTCCACCAGACAGCGCGCCTCGGCGATGTTGCCGAGCATGTACTCACAACGCGCCTGGGAGATCTTCAGCGTGAAGGCCAATTCAGGGTCCGTCTCCCAGGGGTCCACCGGGATGAGCGGGAAGGCCGCCGCGAAATAGGTGATGGCGGGGCGGAGCGCGACCGCGGCCATGGCCCTGGCACCCGCCTCGGCGTTCAGCCTCGCGAGCTGGTGGCGCTCCGTGGGCTCCACGATCAGGGTCACCCCGGCATTGAGCTGGCTGACCACGTCGAAGAGCAACTCGCGCGTCTCGTCCTGGGACAGGCGTTCGAGCAGCAGGCGGCCGATGCGCAGGTGGATGGCCTCGCGCTCCGCATCGGAGAGGAGGAGATGGGCCGCCTGCTGGATGCGATCGTGCAGGAAGCGGTATTTCTCCAGGCCCGAGCGCACCAGCATGCCTTCCTGGAGCGCGGGCTCGAGCCCCTGTTCCACGTCTCCCTGATCGGCGAGGAAGCCCAGCATCTGGGGTGAGAAGACATTGCCCACGCACGCCGCCAGACGCAGCAGGTGCTGCGTGCCCGGGGGAACTGGCGCAGCTTGTCCACCATGAAGTCGACGATGTTCTCCGAGTAGTCTCGGGACCGCACCTCCTCCACGTCCCAATGCCAGCCGACGCCGGGCACCCGGACCAGCAGACCATCCTGGTGGAGCGCCACCAGCAATTGCAGCAGGAAGAAGGGGTTGCCCCCCGTCTTCTCGTGCACCAGCGCCGAGAGGGGCGCGACCACTTCCTCCCCGCTCCCGGCAGCGTGTCGGCCACCAGCAGCTCCACCTGCGCCACGCTCAGCGGCTCCAGGCGGAGGTTCGTCATCCTCGCCCCCTCCTTGCGAATCCCCTCCAACGCCTGCATCAGCGGGTGCGAGGGGCTCACCTCGTTGTCCCGGTAGGCCCCCATCCACAGCACCGGGGGACTCTCCGGATGGGAGAGCAATTGAGCGAGCAATTGCAGACTGGAGAGATCCGCCCACTGCAAGTCATCCAGGAACACCACCATGGGATGGGCCTGGGTGGCGAACACGGCGAAGAACCGGCGGACCACCTGATAGAAGCGGCGCTGGGTCTCTTTCGGGGGGACCTGCTGGAGCGCGGGCTGGGGACCCACCAGCACCTCCAGCTGGGGCACCGGGTCCACGAGCATCTGGCCGTGGCCCTCCCAGGTGTCGTTCACCTGCTGGCGCCACCGGGTGACGTCCTCCTCGCTCCCCGCGAGCAATTGCTGCACCAGCCCGCGCAGGATCCGCGCCAGGGTGGCGTAGGGAATGTCCCGCTGGAACTGGTCGAACTTGCCACTCAGGAAGAAGCCGCGGCACTGCACCACGGGTTTGTGCAACTCATTCACCACCGAGGACTTGCCAATGCCCGAGTAGCCGCTGACCAGGAACAGCTCCGGCCGTCCCGTGCGCGTCACCCGCTCGAAGCCCTCGAGCAGGGTGGCCACCTGGGCCTCGCGCCCGTAGAGCCGTTGCGGCAGTTGGAACCGGTCGGGCCGGTCCTGGGTGCCCAGCGCGAACACCTCCCGCGTGTTCTCGTTCAACGCCTCGCGGCAGCGCTCCAGGTCCGCCCGCAGGCCCTCGGTGCTCTGGTAGCGCTCCTCGGCCGTCTTCGCCAGCAGCTTGAGGACGAGGGCGGACAGGGACGGGGGCACCTGGGGGTTGAGCTCGTGCGGAGGCGTGGGCCGCTGCGCCATATGGGCGTGAAACCACTCGAGCGCATCCTTGCCCTGGAAGGGGCGCTGTCCCGTGAGCAGCTCGTAGAAGGTGACGCCCAGGGAGTAGAAGTCCGTGCGGTAGTCCACCACCCGGTTCATCCGCCCCGTCTGCTCCGGCGACATGTACGCCAGCGTGCCCTCAATCAGGTGTGTCGGCGCCGCGTCCAGGTACTCCACCTTCTGCAGCGTGGCCACGCCGAAGTCGATGAGCCGCGCTTCTCCCGACGGCTCCAGGATGATGTTGGAGGGTTTGATGTCCTTGTGGATGACGTTGCGGCAGTGCACCTCCCCCAGGGTGGACACCAGCGACAGGGCCAGGTTCAAGAAGGGAGACAGCTCCAGGGGCTTTCCCGTCGACATGGCCTCGGACAGGGTCTGCCCCTGCACCCGCTCCAGCAGCAGCACGGGCCGCTCGCCGAGCCGCTCGCAGGCGTAGGGCCCGGCCACGCCCCGCACGTCCCGCAGCCGCTGCAAGATGCCGAATTCCCGCCGGTAGCGCTCGCTCTCCATGCGACCTGGAGAGGCCGCCATGGGCGTCTTGAGGATGACGGGCAGGCCATCGGCCTCGCGCACCGCCTGGAACAGCGCGTTCGAGCCCATGGCCCGAAGGATGCCGAGAACCCTGTACCCTGGAATATCCAGCATGAAGGAGCACACCCATTGGCGAGGACCCGGTCCCCATGACGTCGTCGCGCCAGCAAGCCAACCCAACTTACAAGCCTTCGGGTGGAAACAGGGTGCTCGTTCCTCTTATTCGGCGCTCCTGGGTTCCGAGTGCCCCTGACGTTCATGCCACGCGAGGGACGTTCCCGTCCCGCGAGGCGCCGCGCATCCCAACGAGGACTTGTAGAATCGGCGCCCTCTGCCGGTAAAACGCGGGAGCCCGAGGTGGTGAGAGATGTTCAAGGGCCATCCGGTCCACCGCGACGGTCGCTCGACGCATGCCAGTGCTCGCAATGCCAGAGACCGAAGGTCGTCACCGGCCGGAAACCCCGGTACACCGTCACCGGCTCGAGCGCGCACACCTCGTCGCAGTGCTCCCTCAGACGCTCCTCCGCGTCGCGCAGGGGCTGCCGCGCGTCCGAGACGATGATCGCATCCGTGTCCAGCCCGCGCACCCTGTCCATCCAGAAGTCATAAGCCAGTCCGGAGCCACCGAGGGCTCCTTCCGACTGCGTTTCAGGATGATCCGGCAGGTAGAAGGCCAGCTCGCTCGCCGTCTTGTAGCCCCACCCGATGACCAGGGAGGCCGGGCGGAAGCGTCCCCTTGCTCGCGGTAGGTTTGCACGTGCGCGGCCAGCTCCCGCCAGCCATTCACCAGGTTGTCCTTCTCCCGGAAGGGGATGAGGGGAGAGAAGGGCATGAGATACATGCCCAGCACGAGCGCCCCTCCGGTGCCCAGGGTGAGCAGTCCATGAACACGCCGCCACGGCACCGCTCGAAGTTCCCATGCCCGAGCCACGGTCGCCACGAACAGGCCCAGGTAGGCCGGGGCCACCCAGTTCATCTTCACCCAGTGGAACGGGCTCACCGCCGTGAAGACGAGCAGTCCGGGCAGACTCGCGAGGCCCAGGAGTCGTGCACGGGGATCTCCCTTCAACGCCCGCCGCGCGACATGCACCGTCGAAGCGAGCAAGGCCCCATACAACAACGGGCCCACCGCCACGGCCTGCAGACCCAGGTAGCGCCCGATGAGATGGGGTTGCACTCCATGCACCGTCTCCGCCCGGCCTCGCGTCTGGAAGGAGAAGGAGGCCCATCCATGCGTGGCGTTCCAGTAGAGGACCGGCGTGAAGACGGCGAGAGCGAGCAGCACCGCGAGGTAGGGGTGAGGCGTGCGCAGGGCGGCCCGGCCTCGCGGCGTCAGCAGCGCCGTCACGAGGATCTGCGGGGGCAGCAGCGCGGCGGTATACTTCGACAGCATCGCGAGCCCACAGAGCAGGCCCAGCACGTACCAGCGGAACGCGCCCCTTCCCGGTCCCTTCCCATCCGGGAGCACCAGCTCGCACAACACACGCAGCGCCGCCGTCCAGAAGAGCACGAGCGGCACGTCTGGCGTCATCACCACCGCGCCCAACCCGAAGAGCACCGTCATGTTGGCCGTGAGCGCCGTGAACGCGCCCACGGCGGGCGAATACAGGCGGGTCCCGAGCGAGTAGAGCAGCAGCGTGAGCACCGTTCCCGACGTCACCGTGAGCAGCCGCACCCCCAGCTCGCTGACCCCCGCGATCTTCACTCCCAGGGCGATGAGCCACGCGCACATCGGAGGGTGATCGAAGTAGGACCAGTCCAGGTGGCGGGCGTATTGCCAGTAGTACGCCTCCTGGGGAGCAAGCTGCACCTGCGACGAGTAGACGAGCCGGAGCACGGTCAGCACCGCGCTGACCAGCAACACCCCTCGCGTCCATGGAAAGGGGGGCCCGAATCGGCAGTCACGGTCGGCGACCTGGAAGTCATGCGTGGCCTTATATCCCGGCGGTCAGTGGCTTCATGGGGGGATGACGGAGCCGCGTGGCTCGACGGCCCCCTCTGCGCGCGGCGCCCCCCAGCACCGTGACGAACCCCACGAGCGACCCCAGCGACACCACCCCTCCCGTGAGTAGCACTCCCTGACCTGTCGCAGGTCACCCGGCTCCCCGCCACGGCGGAGCGCGTGGCTGGATACGACTCCATCCAAAGACTTTCACCAGACACGTTGAAGACAGCCAGGCTTCGAAGAGAGTGAAGGCCGAGCCTCCTGAACCCTGGCACCGCGTCTGACATGCCGGCCCATGCCTTCCGCTCCGACATGTCAACGACACGTCAGTGACATGTCGGCCCCTGCCCTCCGCTCCGGCGTGTCAGTGACATGTCAGCCCCTGTCTTCCGCCATGTCAGTCATGCGGCATGAAAAAGGCGGGAGGGGCCTGATGCCCGCTCCCGCCCGGACGACTTCAGGGGCTTGCCTTGCTGGACGGCTGCCTACGTGCGGCGGCGGCGCAGCACCGCGAACCCACCCAGGACCAGCATCACCACCAGCGCCGACTGGGCGCCTCCGGCGGCGGTGCAGCCACTGCCCTGGAACCAGGCCTCATTTTTCTCCCCGGAGGGGGCGTGGGCGGGGTCTGGGTGGTCGTGACGGCGATCTGCACATGGGAGACCGGTTCGCCGTGGTGGTGACGGTGTTGGAGGTCACCGTGCCGCTGACGGGGAAGTCGTGCCGCTGCCGCCCTCGGTCACATTCATGTAGGCCGGGATGTAGCTCTCGGTCCCGCTCATCTTGAGCATGTAGTCCGCCACCCAGACCGGGAATTCGAGGGTGCCGTCAGCCGCCGACACCGCGGAGGCGGGCTGGCCGCTCGAATCCAGGACGGGATTGCCCTCGCTGTCGAGCAGGAACACCTTGGCCCCGGCGACCGGACTACCGTCGGACAGCGACACCACCGTGGCGCGCAGGCGGGCGCCGCAGGTCTCGAAGTTGGCCGTGGCGACGGAGGTGCGCACGGTCTGGTCGGTGAAGGGCCTGGTCGTGGCGTTGGCGGTGAGCGAGCCCTTGGCGGTGACGTCGGTCTCCGGGGAGGAGAGGCCGTGGTGCTGGCCAGTTTGGGCCCGACCGGACAGGCCGCGGCGGGCGGCGACGAGAGGTCCCAGCAGAGCTGCGGGGGAGCGCCCGTGGTGACGCGGATCTCGCTCGCGGGCTCCACGGTGGCGTTGCCGAGGCCGGTAACGGCGACGTCGAAGCTCGGCGTGAGCCCCGTATCGATCGTCGAAAGCGTGCTCAAGTCCACGACGGGATTGGCGGGATCGATCGTCTTCTTGTCCCACCCGGTGAGGGTCTTGCCGTTGGAGTCCCGCACCGTCAGGGTGGCCGAGGCGTACGTCGAGGGGGCGGGCGCGGTGAGCGTGAAGGACTTGTAGTGGTAGACGCGGGACTCCGGGTCACAGCTCAGCCGAGGAACGCTCACCGGCGTCTTGAAGGAGAACCGGGTCGCCCCCGCGATGTTGCAACCCTTGATGCCGGTGCTGACCTGCCAGGTGTTGATCTCGCCGTTGTCCGTGTTGGTCCACATGCAATCCGGATTCTCGGGATCGAAGATGGTCGTGTAGAGGACCGGCACGGTCACGGGGAAATTGGCCCCGCATTTCTCGTCGGTGGCCATGTCCCAGCACATGGCCTTGGAGCTCCTCGCGGAGGCGGGAGCGGTGATGCCGTAGGCCCAGGCGACCCTGGAGCCGAAGCTGCTGGCACCGCCGTTCTGAACGTCCTCGTTCAAATTTCCCAACACGCGATGCGCCTGGATTTCGGCGGCGAATCCCGCCGGCAGGCTGGGCGGGGAGCCATCCAGCTTGAAGCAGACGTTGTTCGCGCAGATATGCTGGAGGTCGCCGTTGGCATCCGGCACGGCCCACACGGGACTGCTCGAGACACTGCTCACGGGTTGCGGCCGGTACCCGGGCACCGATTCCAGGTGGTGCTGTCGTAGCAGTCCAGGTCGAATCCCCTGCCGGGAACCACGTAGAGCAGGTTCCCCACCGCGGCGAGGCCGGATTGGTTGGCGTTGCCCAGCCGCGGCAACCCCAGATCCTTCCCGGGGCACTCGGTGCCGGTGGCCATGTCCAGACAGGTGATGAAGGTGCGATTGTCGCTGGCGAAGCCGATGGCGTACATCTTCCGGCCGATCACCGCCGGATCGATGTGGTCGTTGTAGTTGTTGTTCTTCAGATCGCTGTTGACGGCGTCGGGTTTCTTGACGTGGGCCGCTGGGATCTCGGAGAGGACCACCGGCTTGGCGCAGCGCGTGTCGTTGGTGAGGTCCACGCAGTCCCAGGCCAGCTTGAAGGGCGGCACATCGGTGACGGTGGGCTGCCAGAACTTGTTGGACGCCGCGTCGATGCGGCCCGTGGAGCGGATGCTGGTCTGGGTGAGATTGATGGGGTAGCCCGGGCACAAAGCGCCGGTCGCCAAATCCCGGCACAGCATCTGGTTGAGGTTGTTGTGGTGGTGGACGTTGTAGAACCCGGTGTACGCGGCATCGAAGAAGACGTCCCAGCCGTCACCCTTGACGCCGCTCGGGAGCGGGTACCTCTCCCTCACCGACACGCGAGGCGCCTTGGACTTGGCCACGATCGCCTGCCGCTCGCCGTCCACGCCCTCCACATCGAGGGGGATGGAGGAGAGCGCACGCACACGCGACACCGTCGCCCATTCGCTGGGGGTGGTCGGCGTCGCCAGCTTCGTGTTCCCCGCGTAGTACTCGATTGCCCAGCCCTGCGGGTAGATGGGGGTAGTTGAGGCTTTGGAGGCTGGGATCCCAGCTCGCCTCCAGGGTCTGGGTGACGGTGGCCGTCTCCGCCACCGGCGGCAGGGTGGCGATGTACGAGGAGAAGGTGGGGCTCGTGGTGGTCGTGGAGGCGGTCAGGTCCTCCTGGACGGCCTTCTGCTCGGCGGTCCGTGGCGCGACGGGTCGCGCGTCAGCCGGGCCAGGCTTGCCGCTGTCGCCACAGGCGACAACCGAGAGGAGGACCCAGAGGGTGGCAACCCGCGCCGCGCCTGGGAGCGCGCGCCGTGGGACTTCGGTGTTCATGTTCATGGCTTTTCGGGGGTGCTGAAGAAAAGAAAAGGAGTGGGGTTACTTCTTCTTGCTGTTGGAGATGAACTCGGTGCGACGGTTCCTCTGGCGGCCCTCCGCGGTATCGTTGGTGGCGATGGGCTGGTCCGGACCGAAGCCCTTCGCCTCGAGGCGCGCCGGTGCCACGCCACGCTCGACGAGGTAGCGGCGCACCGCCTCCGCGCGATCCTGCGAGAGCTTGATGTTGAACTCGCGCGTGCCGCGATTGTCGGTGTGGCCGCCGATCCGCAGCCGGACGAGCTCCGGGTGCTCATTGAGGATCTTGGCCACCTCATCGAGGAGCGGGAAGGACTCGGGCAGGATGTCGGACTTGCCGGTGGCGAAGCGGACCTGATCCTTGATGGAGATACGGGCCTCCTCGTACTCGGCGTACGGAGGCTTCGGGGGCTCGGGCGGCGGGCAGCCCTCGTAGGCGGCGACACCCGGCTTGAGCGGGCAGGCGTCGTCCACGTCGGGGATGCCGTCCTTGTCGGCGTCCGGGGCCCGGGCGGGGCCGGAGGAGGAGGTTCCGGGCACGGGGCCGGCTCCGGCGCCGGCGTGGGGGCCGGGCAGACGGGGCAGGCGGGGCAGACCGTGGGCTCCTGCGGCTTGGGCTCTTCCCTCGGCTTGGACGGGAAGGGACGGAAGGCGAGGCCCGCGAAGGCGCGGAACGCCGGGTTGCCCGGCATCTTGCCGATGCCTGGACCGGCCAGCGCGAATACCTCCAGGTTCAGGGGCAGCGGGTAGCGGGCGCCGACGAGCACCTCGCCCGCGCTCATGGTCTGCGTGAGCGCCAGGAGCGCGCGGGCAGTGACTTCGCCCCGCAGCCCATCACCCAGCGTGCTGACGGTGACACCGCCGGTGGCGTAGCTGCCCACCTGGTCGATGATCCGGTCGGAATAGCTCGAGAGCCGTTCGCTCTGGCGGATCACCGCGCCCACCTCCGCGCCCACCCGGAGCAGCGACCCGAAGTTGTGCCCGAACCCGATCCCGGCGTTGAAGGCGAACCCAGCCCCCGGGTCTTGCGTGAGCCCGGTGCTGCTCCCGAGGGGCAGCAACAGGCCCAGGTTGAGGCCGATGTCGCCCAGCGCCGAGTCGGACTGGCGGGCGAGCACGAAGCGGCCCTGCAGCACGGGCGCGCCGAGCACCGTGCCGGAGACCGGCGCGATGCCCAGGCCGGACAGGTCGTCGCCCCCCTGCGAGAGGATCACGGGCAGCTGCAGCGCCAGTTCCACGCTGTCGGTGAGGCCGTACGCGACGCCGAGGTGGGCGCTCCAGCGACGGCCGACGACCGAGCCCTGGATCTCGTCGTTGCGCACGAACACCAGGGGCTTGTGCTGGTACTGGCCGGCGAGCAGGAGGCGGAGTTGACCCTTCTCCAGGACGTCACCGGTGGTGAGCACGAGCGAGTGCTGACCCCCGGACTGAGCGTCACCTGCTCGAGGTCGAAGGTCTTGACGGGGGTCTGCGCGAGCGCTGGGGCCGTGACGAGCGCGCCGAGCAGGAGGGCACTTCGAGGATTCAGGGGAAACTTTGGGTTCATAAGGAGTACGCGGAAAAACGTTCAATCAAATGGCCGGATCCAGCGAATGCTCCCACTTAGATCGACCCACGGGCAATCCCAAGCCGGTTCAACGGACAGGGGAGTCAACCCTTGGGCTCGAAGCCGTGGGACAGATGACCTCGAGACCTAGCAAACGCCGGGCCACAACCCCGCTACAGGCTACGACAGGGGTGATGCCCGATCGTGCCCCGGCGGACCCCGGCTCGCCAGAGATCACCCGGAGCTTTGCTGAGTCTCTTCAAACTCCAGAAACAACACCCAAACGATTGCTCATGCACACCACCCATCCCGGCGGATGGAGTTGGAAGCTTGTCACCCCCTCTGTGTCATTGTGGATAAAGCAATCCTCCACCCCCATACGGCGCGTTCAACGCCAACATGCACGTGGACGCGGATCCGTCGGCGGGCGCCTCGGGCTCGGCGGCCATCATCGCCTCGGCCCGGCGCGAGGGCGTGTCCGTCATCACCGCGAAGCAGTTGCTCGCCTGGCTCAATGCGCGCGAGGCCACCCGGGTGTCCTCCGTGGCCTTCACCGGCACGGCGCTCACCTTCACCGTGGCCACCCCGGCGCGCAACCTGTCGCTCATGATTCCCACGCGGACGGCGACGGGCCGCACGCTCGTGTCCGTGAGCGTCAACGGCACGCCGGTGACGACGGTGCCGCAGACCATCAAGGGCGTGGGCTTCGCGTTCATCAACGGCGCGCAGGCCGGCACGTACACGGCCACGTACGACTGAGTCGCGGTCCACTCCGTTCCGCAGGCGGGGGGTCGGCCAAAAATCCCGCGAATCTCGAAATATTATTTTTCTGGGACAGCGGGCGGCGTGGGGCCTCTCCATGGAAGGGGGGAAGACCCCCTTCGAACAGTATCCATCCGTGAAGAGGCGCCACGAGCATGAGTCTCGGACCCACCCCCTGATGAAACGATCTGCCACCATCGTTGGAGCGGCACTCGCCGTGCTGGTGGCCTCTGGTGCGGCGCTCGCCAGCATTCAATCGGCGACCACGGCCACCACGCTATCGGCCTCCACAGAGCTGCGCGTGGTGACGGCCAACCTCGCCTTCCGAGGTCCCGCGGCGGTGAGCGAGGACTGGAAGACGATCGGTCCCGCGGCCGACATCGTGTTCGTCCAGGAGGCCAAGAACGTCCGGCTGCGCGACATTCTCGGTGACGGTTGGGTGGTGCGCCAGGACACGTCGGCGGACGCCGTGCAGAACAGCGCCGTGGTGATCCGCAGAACGGTGGCCCAGAACATCGGTGAGCTGGTGTTGGTGAAGGGAACCGATGCCAACGACTGCGACTCCTCCATGGGCGGCATCATGACCCGGTGGATTGCCCGGGTGGATGTTCAGCTGAACAACGGCCGATGGATCCGCGTCGCGTCACTGCACATGCCCCCGGAGCGCTGCCAGGACGGCCCCGGCGGTCCCTATGCCGTCATGGCGGACAATGTCGTGGCGTTCGCCAACCGCAGCGATCGCCTGCTCGTTCTGGGCGCGGACTGGAACAAGGTGGTCGACGACGACCCGAACCTGATTGGCGCACGCACCGGGCTGAAGCCACGTGGACCCGATGAAGGCCTGCGGATCGACGGCTTCTACGTGTCGCAAACGATTGGCACCAATAACCTGCACAAGCTGGCGGAGACCGGCAGCGACCACCGGCCGGTGCAGATGACCATCACGGTGCCCGCGCCGTAGCGAGGTCCGGCGCCTGCGCCTGCTGGAGCCCGCGGTGGTGTGAATCAGTTCTCTGGTTCGTCGGGCCCCACCTCGTAACCCTCGGACATGGAGAGCGGGTAGAGGGCTCGGTGGTTGATGTTGGGGTGATACACCGCGAGGTAGGGCTCACCCGCGATGGACACCCACGCCCATCTGGCGGGCTCGGGTTGCGCCTTCAGCCATGCCTCTGCTTCCTCGAGAGTGACGAAGGACGCGACGGCGGCAGGTGGTGCCCTCCGCTTCAGCCCGGCGAGGTGGTATTCGAGCATGCGAGAGCGCGGCAGGCGACGGAAGTTCGCTTCGCGGTCATACACCACGTCGTGATAGGTGTTCGCGACCAGCACATGGGCGAAATCAGGAGGATTGGGATGATGTCTCAACCACGCTTCCGCCTCCTCCTTCGCCGCGAACGAGGCAATGGCATATGGAGGCGCATCCGCCGCGAGGTGTTCGAGGTACTCACTGAATGACGGGTGCTGCCCGGTCGAGGAGATGAACTGGAGCATGTCCACGACAACCTGGAGCACCTCCTTCTCCCTGGTGGAGTCGGCCTCGTCGCGGAGCTTCGTGAGGAACTCCCTCGTGCTGTTCAGTCGCTCCTCGAGACTCGCGAAGTCACTTCGACGTGGATCGAAGGAGTCGAGTGGTGGGCGAGAGCCAGTCACGAGGCCCTTGCGGAACTCCTCGAACTGATACAATTGGCCAGTCACGTAGACGAAGAGGAGCGCATCTCTCGCCAGACCCAAAAGCTGTCTATGTTCAGGAGCTGGATGCGCGCTCCATTGTTTCCCAATCGCTTCTTGTGTGTCGTACAAATCGTACCGAGAGCGCCGGGACGTCATGGCTTCACCTGCGCGAGTTGGGGGACCAAAGGAGTCTCGGATGACACCATCAGGATGGCTGGCACGAGGACCAGAGCGGCGCCTGCGCTTCCCACGACCGCCGCGACGAAAGTCACTCCAGCGATGACGACCACGGTCCCCACCACCAGTTCTTCGTGGTGCTGCTTCAACCGGGCAACGGCTTTGTCGGCAGCCGAGAATTTCAGGGCTTCAGCCTGTTCGCGGAGCTTGCAGCAGTCAATATAGGCGGGTCTGCATCTGCCGCGACTATCTCATCTTTCGAGCCTTTGTTCGAGTGGCTCCAATTGCGGCCCCTGAGAGATTTCAAGCACATGTCCATGCAGGCATCCAGCTCTTCCTCGCAGTCGCGAGTCCACGCGGCGTGGACGATGGGGCCATCCATGGAGCCTGCGCTCATCCGGGAGGGTAACTGTGGAGCGAGGCACGGGTCGCACTGCAAGAGACAAGGAGGAAGCCAAGGCTTATCGCCATAAGCTTCCAAGCGGCTGTCGTTTTCACGTGACGACTATCCCCGCCGAACAAGGGAGCATCCAACCGTTTGTCCTTATGTTGGTTGAGAGGCGTAGTATTGAGCCCCAAGCCGTCACGGAGCCCAAAAGCCCACGCCCCTTGCCACCCCCTGCTGGAAAGCCGTCAGGCCTTCATTTCCATGCGGGGTGAAGCCTCACTGGAAGAACCCCTCCCCCACCCCCATTGGACTTGTCCTCGGACGGAGAGGCCTTTTCCTGGGCGGCCTTCTCCATCGCCAGCTTCATCAGGGCGCTCTCGTCCGCGGCGCGCCGAGCCTCGCGCTCCTTGTAGCGGCGGATGGCCGGGGCCATGATCTCCCCGATGAGCCCCCGGTAGTCCATGCCCGCTCCCTGGGCGATGAGCACCAGATCGCTCCACCCCGGCGTCAGGCCCGGCAGCGGGTTGCACTCGATGAAGTACAGCCGGCCCTTGTCGTCCATGCGGAAGTCGATGCGCGCCACGTCCCGGCACCCCAGCGCCATGAACGAGCCGCGCGCCGCCGCGCGCAGCTTCTCCAGCAGCGCGGGCTCCAGCTTCGCCGGCGCGTCGTAGCGGATGCGATCGTTCCAATCCAGCTTGTGCTGGAAGCTGTAGATGGGGTTCTTCTCCGCCTTGTCCAGGAAGACGATCTCCATGGGCGGCAGCACGCGCGGGCGCCGCTCGCCGAGCAGGCCCACGGTGAACTCGCGTCCGCCGATGTACTCCTCGATGAGCGCGGGCTGCTGGTACTTGGTCACGATCTCCTTGACCACCTCGCGCAGCTCCGCCTCGTTGCCGCACACGCTCTTGCTCACCACGCCCTTGGAGGAGCCCTCCGCCACGGGCTTCACGATCAGCGGGAAGCTGGTGAAGTCCTTGTTGAGCCGCTCCTTGCCCGTGTGCATGAGCTGGAAGTTGGGCGTGTGGATGCCGGCCTGACGGACGATCTTCTTCGCCAGCGCCTTGTCCAGCGCGATGGAGAGCGTGGCCGGATCGCTGCCCGTGTAGGGGATGTCCAACAGCTCCAGCATCGCGGGCACCGGCTCTCGCGGTTGCGGCCCTTGAAGCCCTCGGCGATGTTGAACACGATGTCCAGCGGGGTGCTCGCGAGCACGCTGGGCAGCTCCGCCGTGGCCTCCAGGTCCACCACCTCGTGGCCCCACGAGGCAATCGCCTCGCGGATGGCCTGCAGCGTGGTGGGCGAGTCGTACTCGGCCTCGCTGTCCTCGGTGGCCACCGGGTCCGCCGTGGGCTTCACGCGCTTGACGTTGTAGGTGAACCCCACGCGCAAGGGGCCCGTCTTGCGCGCGGGCTTGCCCTGGCGCCGGCCGTCCTTGATCTTGTAGCGCCGCGCCGCGCTCTGGATGATGGCGTTGACGACGCCGTCCAGGTGCACGCCCTCCAGCGCCGCCGAGGCGTAGATGCCCGCGCCCTGCTCCAGGCTCGGCAGCGCGTTGAGCTCCAGGAAGTAGGGCACGCCCGCGTCGCTCAACCGGAAGTCGATGCGCCCCAGGTCCCGGCAGTCGAGCACGGCGATGATCTTCTTGGACACCGCGCGCAGCTCCTCGACCATCTTCGCCGGGAGCTGGGCCGGGGCACGCACCTTGACGGCGCTCTCGCGCTTCGTCTTCAGCTCGTAGTCGTAGATGTCGTACTTGCGCCCGGCGATGGCGGCCGGATCGATGTCGTAGGACACCGGGCTGAGCACGCCGTCATGGTCGTTCTGCACCGCCGCCGGTACGGCACGGTGATGTCGGTGCCGCGGATGAACTCCTCCACCAGCACGCCATTGGGGTAGCGCGAGAGCGCGTGGGCCACCTTCGTCCGGGCCTCCTCGACGGTCTCGGCCACCGAGTCCTGGGTGATGCCCTTGGAGGAGCCCTCGAAGTTGGGCTTGATGATGACGGGGAAGCGCAGCTCCTCGACCTTGAGCTCGTTGAGGTGCTCGACGAACTGCCAGCCCGGGGTGCGGATGCCGTGCTTGCTGAGCACCAGCTTGGTGAGTTGCTTGTCCAGGGTGATGGCCAGCGCGTAGGCGTCCGAGCCGGTGTAGGCGAAGCCCAGCTCCTCGAAGAGCGCGGGATAGAAGGCTCGCGGAAGCGGCCCCGGCGGCCCTCGGCGATGTTGAAGATGAGATCCGGGCTGTAGGCCTCCAGGCGGGCCACGGTGCGCGAGGCGGGTCCACTCACCTCGAAGCGCTCCAGCCGGTGGCCGAGCCGCTCGATGGCCGCGGCCAGCGTGTTCACCGTCTCCAGGGAGTCGAACTCCGCCTCTTCTTCCGAGTCGGACAGCTTGAGGTTGTACGTCAGCGCGATGCGCACGGCTTTCCCCTTGTGGACTTCTGCAATGAGCGGCCCCGGCGCACCCGGGCCGCGGACAGGAAACGGCCCGGGACGCGCGCGGGCGTCACGGGCGAACGAACGGCGGTGGTGGCCCCGGCGACGACCTTGCCGTCCACCACCTGGGTCTGGGCCCAGGTGTCTCCGAGCCTCCAGCCCAGGGGATCCTCACCACGCGCAGGGCCTCCACGCCGCCGATGACGACGAGCCCGGCGAGGAAGGCCACGCGGCCCAGGGGCTCGGGCATCATCCCGAGCAGGACGATGAGGGCCAGGGGCGCGTTGCGCAGGGTGCTGTCGCGGTGGCGCGCGGCCGAGCGCGTGGGCAGGTGCATGACCTTCACGCCGAAGATGCGCTTGCCCACGCTCTGGCCCTGGAGCATGCCGTCGGCCAGCAGCAGGAAGAGCAGCGCCAGCACGTTGCCCGCCCCGCCGCCCACCACGTGGAAGCCCCAGGCCACGAGCACGTCCACCGGGCGCGCGCCCAGCCGCAGCCACAACGAGGCCTTGGGATAGGGCGAACCGGCGGCCTCCTTCTCGTCCACCACGCGCAGGGCATGCCGGCGCGTGGCGGCGTACAACTCCGGGGCAGCACTCACTCGTCGGGCTCCAGGATGAGGCCCCGCTCGGGGCGCTCCGGCTCGTCCAGGCCCGCGAGCTGCGCGAGCCGCTCGTGCGCGCTCACCATGCCCGGGGGCCGCGAGTAGACATACTCGGAAGAGGACGCGGCGGCGTTGCCGGTGAAGTCCGGCGAGGCCAGCAGCCGCGCGGAGGGGAGCCCGTCTCGGCCATCTCGCGCAGGCGGCCGCGCGCGGCCTCCGCGTCATGCGCCGCCGGCGCCCCCTCTCGGGTGAAGAAGACGAACGCCATGGCGGGCCGCTTGGAGGACTCGCGCATGGCGAACTGCACGCCATCCAGGTTCCAACCCTGGGCGCTCCACTCGTTCACGGTGCGCTCCAGCGTGCCCTCGTCGACCGTGGACAGCTCGACGACCTTGTACTGCAGGGGACGCACGGGGGCGGAGGCAACGGCGGCACGCGCGGCCCCGGGACGCTTGCCCGCGCGCGAGGTGCGCCGGGGTGCCGGGGGAGTGCCGCCTTGCGGGACGGGGGCCGTTTCTTCTTGCGGGGGGCCATGGCCAATTTCCGGATCTTTGCCCTCAGGTGGGGGGTGAACGCAAGCCCCCGTGAGAGCGGTTCCGCGTGGGACGTCAGCCGAGCAACTTCGCCGCTTCGAGCGCGTGGTAGGTGATGATCTGCTCGGCGCCGGCACGCTTGATGGAGGTGAGAATCTCCAGCATCACCCGGTCCCCGTCGACCCACCCGTTCTGGGCGGCGGCCTTCACCATGGCGTACTCGCCGGACACGTTGTAGGCCACCACGGGCACGTTCACGCGATCGCGCACCACGCGGATGATGTCCAGGTAGGACAGCGCGGGCTTGACCATGACCATGTCCGCGCCCTCCTCCAGGTCCAGGTCCACCTCGCGCAGGGCCTCGCGCACGTTGCCGGGATCCATCTGGTAGCCGCGGCGATCGCCGAACTGGGGGGTGCTCTGGGCGGCCTCGCGGAAGGGCCCGTAGAAGCCCGAGGCGTACTTGGCGGCGTAGGCCATGATGGGCACCTCGGTGAGGCGCACCTCGTCGAGCGCCGAGCGGATGGCGGCCACGCGCCCATCCATCATGTCCGAGGGAGCGATGATGTCCGCGCCCGCCTGGGCGCACGTGACGGCCATCTGGGCGAGCAGGGGCAGCGTGTCGTCGTTGACGACATGGCCGCCCTCGATGACGCCACAGTGACCATGGTCCGTGTACTCGCACAGGCACACGTCCACGATGACGATCAGCTCCGGCAGGGCGCTCTTGAGCTCGCGCACGGCGCGCTGGACGATGCCCTCGCGCGCATAGGCCTGCGTGCCGCGGGCGTCCTTGTGGTCGGGGATGCCGAAGAGGATCACCGACTTCACGCCCAGCGCGTAGGCCTGGCGGGCCTCGGCGAGCGCGTGCTCGAGCGACAGGTTGAAGATGCCCGGCATGGAAGCGACGGGCCGGCGCACGTCCCGCCCCTCCACGACGAAGAGCGGGTAGATGAAGTTGGAGGGCGCGAGCGTCGTCTCGCGCACCATCTCACGAAGGGCCGCGGTACGGCGCAGCCGCCGGGGGCGATGGATCGGAAAGGCCATGGAGCGACGGTATAAACCGACGGCGGCCCGCGAAAAGAATTGTCCTGGGGGCTGACCGGTTCGGGCTGGCTAGACAGCGGCCAGGCGCCAGTCGCTCCCCGGTTGCCGGTGCTCCCGGGCCCGGCGCGCGGCCCGGCGCTCGGCGAGGTCCGCCTCGTGGAGCGCGCGGGCATAGCGCGTCCGGGCCGCCTCGGTGTTGGCCCGCAGCTCCCGCTCGGCCGCGGCCAGCTCGCGGCGGGCCGCGCGCAGTTCCTGCTCCATCCATTCGCTCGTGAACATGGTCATGGTTCCTCCTGGGAGGAGGGATGTTGCACACTGCGCGCCATACCCCCCCGGCGTACAAGTCCGCGAAACCACTAGAACCGCTAGGACGGAGAGTCAGGGTCAGCCCGAAAGAAAGTGCGAACCGGAGTTTCCAGGGTGCGCAATTCATGCGCGCCCGCTCCCCCACGTGCCAGACAGGGGCCCGGTGGCCCGCCCGCCCCGCGGACGCTCGCGCGGAAATGACACGGGGACTCCGTCGTAGAGTCCCCTCGTGACGGCCATCGAAGTCGTGGGACTGCGGAAGACCTACCGGCGTGCGTTCCGCCCGGGTCATGAGGCACTCCGGGGCGTGGAGCTGCGTGTCCCCGTGGGCAGTGCGTTCGGGTTGATCGGACCGAATGGCGCGGGGAAGACGACCTTCATCAAGAGCATCCTGGGCATCGTGCAGCCCACGGCGGGCACGGTGCGGGTGTTGGGCGGCTCGCCGGAGGATCCCCGCATCCGCGCGCGCATCGGCTACCTGCCCGAGCGCCTGCACCTGCCCGGCTCCTGGAAGCCGCACGCGTTCCTCGCCACCGTGGCGCGGCTCAAGGGGATGGCGCCGGAGCGGGCCGGAATCCCGCGCCTGCTCGAGCGCGTGGGGCTCGGGGACGCGCTGGAGCGGCGCATCGGCGGCTACTCCAAGGGCATGCGCCAGCGGCTGGGGCTGGCGGCGGCGCTGCTGGGCGAGCCCGAGCTGCTCATCCTCGACGAGCCCACCGACGGCATCGATCCCCTGGGCCGGGTGGAGGTGCGACGGCTGCTGCAGGAGGAGGTGCGGCGCGGCACCACGCTCTTCCTCAACTCGCACCTGCTCGCGGAGACCGAGCGGGTGTGTGATCGGGTGGCGATCCTCGCCCGGGGCCAGGTGCTGCGCGAGGGGCGGCTCGGGGAGCTGGCGTCGAGCCAGAGCCGGTGGCTGGCGCGCTTCGAGCCGGGCGCGGACACCGAGGCGCTCGCGCGCGCGGGCTTCACGGCGGTGGGATCCGAGGGGCGCTACCTCGTGGAGGCGGCGGACGCGGTGGGGCTGAACGCGGCGTTGGACAAGGCGCGCGCCGCGGGAGCGCTGCTGGTGGAGCTCAAGCGCGACGCGCAGGACTTGGAGACGGTGTTGGCCTCGGCCATGGAGGTGGCGGCATGAGGGGCGTGGTGGGCATCGCGGGCTACGTGTTGCGCGAGGCGGCCTCGCGCAAGTTCATCCTCGCCTTCCTGCTGGGAGTCACCGGGGTGCTGGTGACGGTGGCGCTGAGCCTGCGCATCGAGGTGGTGGATGGGGCGCTGGCGGCCTCGCGGCTGTTCGGCAAGCTGGTGTCGCGGGACATCGTCGCGGTGGACGTGGCCCTGCGGCCCGTGTTCATGGCGGCCGCGAGCCTCGTCTTCTACGGAGGCATCCTGTTCGGCATCGTGGCGTGCTCGGACTTCGCGCCGAGCCTGCTGTCACCGGGCCGCGTCGAGCATCTGCTCGCCCTGCCCCTGCGCCGCTGGCATCTGCTCGCGGGCACCTTCCTCGGGGTGATGACGCTCGCGCTGGCGGGCTCGGTGTACGGCTCGCTGGGGCTGGTGCTCATCTTCGGGGTGAAGACGGGCTACTGGACGGTGGGGCCACTCATCGCCGCCCTGCTCGCGTGCGTGAGCTTCGCGGCGGTGTACGCGGTGATGCTGACGACGGCGACGCTGGTGCGCAGCCCGGCGCTGTGCGCGGCGATGGGCGGGCTCACGCTGGTGCTCGGGGTGGTGGCGGGCTACCGCGCGAACATCGCGCCCTTCATCGAGGAGGGGCCCATGCGCGCCGCCTTCCGGGGGTGACGTTGGTGCTGCCGCGCCTGTCGGCGCTGGCCAGCGCGAGCATGGAGCTGGCGGCCTCGGTGCCCTTGACGGTGGACTCGCTGGCGAGGCTGCTGGTGGGGGTGTTCGTGTTCGGCCTGGGCGTGTTGTCCCTGGGCTTCTGGTGGTTCGAGGGGAAGGATTACTGATGAAGCGCCAACGTGGAGTGTGGCTCGCCCTGGCGGGAGGGCTGTTCATCCTGGCCGCGTGGTTGATGTTGTCCGGGCAGGGAGAGGCCGAGGCCCCCGCCGCGCCGAAGGTGGAGTTCCCGCGCAGGCTGCGGCCCCAGGAGCGCGAGCGCGTGGAGCGCCGGCGCACGTACGTGCTGCCCCAGGACGCCGGGGTGGCGCTGGCGCCGGGCACGGAGAGCACGCCGCAGAAGCCGAGGGATCCGCTGCTGGCGGCGCTGCCCCGGGGGGCGGGAAAGACGGCGGTGGTCATCGAGGCCAATGCCATCCGCTACTCCCCCATCGGGGAGCTGCTGCTCGAGTGTCTGATGAATCGCGGCGGCAAGGAGTTGGAGCACTTCAAACAGACAACGGGCGTGGATCCCTTGAAGGATCTGGATCGTCTGGTCATCACGGACGATGGGGTGATCGTCTCGGGGAACTTCGGCGATCCCCGGCTCAAGGAGGTGCTCGCCCACGACGGCTCGGTGGCCGCCTACGGCGACAAGGCGAGCCTGTTCGAGATCGGGCGCACGCGGCCCTCGGACGGCGAGGACGAGCCCCGGGGATTGTCGGTGGGCACCTGGAATGATCAGATGTTGATGTTTGGCTTCAAGCCAGATGGCTTGAATGGCATCAAGGACGTCATCGATCGGGTGGAGGGACGGGGGCCGGACGAGCCGCCGGTGATCTCCGAGAACAACACCTATGGCGAGATGTACGGGGTGATCTCCGTGGAGCAGCTGCGCAAGCTCGTGCCCCCGGAGCAGAAGGAGCTGGCGGACAGACTCGCGGCGGCGGCGCAGAACGTGGAGCTGCACGTGGACGCCAGCTCGGGCTTCGCGATGACGGCGCAGGTGAAGGGCGCGGACGCGGCGCTGGTGACCGACCTGGGCAAGTCGCTCGGGGGAGCGCTGTCGCTCGCGCGGATGAAGGCCCAGGCGGAGGACGACACCGAGCTCGCGCAGTTGCTGGACTTCGCCAAGGTGCGCCCCGACGGGGACTCGTTCGGCCTGGAGATGGCCGTTCCCCTGGACGTCATCCAGAAGCAGCTCGCGTTCTGCCGCGAGGCGCAGGAGCCGCCGCCCGCCACGCCCTCACCCGAGGCCACCTCGGTCCCGTCCGAGGTCGCTCACTGAAGGGGCGCGTGGGGCAGCCGGCCCCAACGTGGCCGAAGTGCTCCAGATCGCACACGATGTGTGCCTTTGCTGGAATCCGCGCGGCCAACGCCTGACCTGGGTGGTCACGGACACCCGGCCGGCCGCGCTCCGCCGTTCCCGCCGCCGCCGGGTGACGCCCCTCCATCGTACGCCTGGTGTGGCAATCCCAGACTCCCGTGCGCGATCCCGTCTCCGAGGAGCGTGCGTCCATGCGTCGCGCCCGCCGCCCACGTTCCCGCCGGGTCATCACCGACAAGGAAGGGTCATCCCCCACCCTTCCTGTTGGGATGTCTTTCGCGTCCATGTCCATCCAACGAATCAAGTTGGGACGGCCTCCCGAATGCTCCCCGCCTTTCCTGGAAAAAACGCTCTTCCGTGAGCCTTTTCATTGCAGTGATTCAAGACCTAGAATTACCAACGGGAACACAAGCTTACTGGGAGACCCCCGTGCCCTACGTCGCCTTGGAGTGGGATCACAAGATCGGAAAGCCCATGATTAGCTGGATCGTCGTGGAGTGCAGCGGGGTGGTGGAGAAGTGTGGCGGTCCGTCCGCCCTGCCTCCACGCCGCGACGTCGCCTATTTCGTGGAGGAGAAGACCGCCGAGCGGGACGCCAAGGCCTTCGCCGAGTACAAGAACGCCCAGCAGGAGGGACGCCTGCGCCAGGAGCCCCTCCGGGTGAGCTGCAGTGGCATGCGGCGTACCCCTGGGATCACCAGCTTCACAGTCCGTTGCTGCGCTGGGGCGTCCTCGAGTGGAACGGCAAGCACGGCAAGCCCGGCCCCCGGCTGGACGTGGCCTACTTCCTGGATCCGGTGCTTGCCGAGAGTGACGCGAGGTGGTTCAGCTGGGAGAGGGATCGGTGGCTCGCCGAGCGCCCGAGCAAAGCCGAGCCCCCTGCCGTGTCCCTCGCCCGTAAGGTAGGCTGAGCGTCGCCCCAGGCTCGACCTGAACAGCACCTGGAGGGCGTGGAGTTCTGGATGACGCATTCCATGCACGCAACCCTCCTGGGCCTCCCGGACTCGGTGAGTGACGAGTTGGAGCGGGCGTTCGACGCGGAGGGGCTTGCCCTCGAGTGCCGCCGACTGTCACCTGGTAGACCCTCCCTCCCCCAGGTGTTCCCACCGGGCCTGGTGTTGCTCTGGGAGGACGGAGGGCCCCTGGAGCAGGCGGTCAGCACCTGCCGGCAGCTCGCCTCCGTGTGCGCGCTGTCCCGCTCCTGGCTCTTCGTGCTGACGCGCCGTGACGTGAGTGAGCAGTCGGAGCTGATCCTCGCCGGGGCCAGCGAGTGCATCTCTCCGACGGGAGAGCTGTGGGCCCCCAACCTGCTCACGCACGTGCGGCACCTGAACATCCCCACGCGAGCGGGGACTCCGGCGGCAGGGCCGCCCCCTCGCGCGTTCCCCCCGACCAGGCCCTGCAGACGCTGCTGTCGGCCACCACGGCCGACCTCGGCCACGACTTCTTCCGCACCCTGGTGAAGCAGCTCGCCGAGGCCTTCCGCGTCACCTGCGCCATGGTGGGCGAGATGCTGCCGGAGCAGGACTCCATCCGCACGCTCGCCTTCTGGAGCCGCGGGGCCTTCCAGAACCCGGTGACCTATCCGCTCAGCGGCACGCCCTGTCACAACGCCGTCCTCCACTCCATCTGCCACTACGCGGACGACGTGAGCCGGTACTTCCCCGAGGATCTGATGCTCACGGACCTCGGCCTGCGCGGCTACCTGGGCGCGGCCCTGCGCAGCTCGCGGGGCGAGGTCATCGGGGTGCTCGCCATCCTGCATGATCAACTGCTCGACGCGGGCGAGCTGGACTTCTCCCTGCTGGGCGCGTTCGCCACCCGCGCGGGCGCGGAGCTGGAGCGCATCCGGGCCCAGGCCGAGCTGGAGCGCACGCGCGACTTCCTGCGCAACACGCTCGAGGCCGTGCCGGATCCCATCTTCGTCAAGGATCGCAACCACCGCGTGCTGGTGGTCAACAGCGCCCTGTGCCGGCTGGTGGGCCGCACGGCCTCGGAGTTGTTGGGCCAGCGCAGCATCGACGTCATGCCCGAGTACCTGGAGCAGAGCGCCTGGGAGCAGGACGAGCAGAGCTTCGCCTCGGGCCAGCCCGGCGAGAGCGAGCAGAGCTTCATCGACGGCACCGGGATGAGCCGCACCATCCTCACCCGGCGGGCGGTCTTCCCCGGCGCCGACGGTCAACCCTCGTTGGTGTCCGTCCTGAGGGAGCTCACCGAGCGCAAGCGCCTGGAGACGCAGCTGCGTCTGGCGGACCGGATGACGTCCATGGGGACGCTGGCGGCCAGCGTGGCGCATGAAATCAACAACCCGCTGTCCTACGTCTGCGCCAACATCTCCTATCTGGGCGAGCAGCTCTCCGGGGACACGTTCTCCCCCGAGCTGCTGCCCGAGCTGCGCGAGGTGCTGGTGGAGACCCAGGAGGGCGCCGCCCGGGTGCGCTCCATCGTCCAGGACTTGAAGTCCTTCGCGCGCGGGGACGAGGAGCACCAGGGGCCCATCGATCTGCACCGGGTGATCGAAAGCGCGGTGCGCCCGGTGCGCAACGAGTTGCAGCGCTACAACGCCCAGCTGGAGCAGGTGCTCGAGCCGGTGTCCCCGGTGCTGGGCAACGCCTCGCGCCTGGGTCAGGTGCTGGTGAACCTGCTGGTGAACGCGATGCAGGCGTTCCCCGAGGCCCGCCCGGAGAGCAACCTCATCCGCGTCACCACCCGGATGGAAGCGCCGCGGCGCGTGGTGCTGGAGGTGGAGGACAACGGCAAGGGAATGAGCCAGGAGGTGATCGAACGCATCTTCGACCCCTTCTTCACCACCAAGCCGGTGGGCGTGGGCACGGGGCTGGGCCTGTCCATCTGCCACACCATCGTGCAGTCCATGGGTGGGCAGATCGACGTGCGCAGCGTGCCCGGACGCGGCACCACCTTCGTGCTGGTGCTGCTGGGCCTCGAGGAGAAGGACAAGGGGGCCGCAGCGCGGCGAGACGCCCCTGGCCGAGCAGTCCGCGCCCCCGCGCACCTACGCCACCGGTTAGAGGGCGGCCCTCAGGGCTCGAACTGCACGACGAAGGTCGTCCACCGCGCCTGGGCCTCCAGGGAGTCGCGGATGATCCGCAGGCGGTCGGGCGTGTCGAACTCGAACCCCGCCAGCGACTCGCTGATGAGATCATCTCCCGAATAGGACGACTCGCCTCCGGCCTGGCCGTTCATGCCCTGCCCGCTGGCGAACACCACCGAGCGGGACTCATCCACCGGGGAGATGGTGGGGTAGGCATCGTATTTCCCCGGACCATGGTGACCGGGACCGTCTGCACGCTGGCGCGCGGCCCGAAGTCGATCCGCTCCCAGGAGATGTCCTGGATGACCGCCGTCGTGCAGCCCGCGCTGTTGCCCGCGCCGCGCGAGAAGGAGATCTCCGTGGGCGAGGTGAGCGTGCCCTGCAGGACCCGGTCACACAGGTTCGCCGTGCCCGCGTTGGTCACCCGGTAGGTGAAGAGCAGCACGCTGGTGGTGGGGTTCACCGCGGGCAGACCACTGACGGTGGCCTCGGTCTGGGTTCCGGTCATCGTCACGCCCGTGCCCCGGGTGACCTGGATTCCCTCGGCCTCCACGACCTGGAGCGAGCCCTTCCAGCCCGTGGCACAGGGGACGGGCCACTGGAAGTCCACCTTGGTGTACGACTCGGACAGCTTCGCGGTGAAGTAGTCATCCTCGCCGAGGATCTTCCCGCTCTGCTCGCCGGTCACCAGCAGGAAGGTGTTCTCCGGCACCACGCGCTGGATCGGAACCTGGAGGAGACTCTGGACCTGACAGGTCGTCTGCAGGTGCTGCACCTTCAACCCGCTGCCCAGCTCCACCGTGTGCCACACGATGTAGACGATGGCCGTCCCCTTCTCGTTGCGGCCACAGGTGAAGGCATCCCGGGCCGTGAGCATGCAGCGCACGCTCGAGGCGTCGGGATTGGTGCCCGCGGGGCTGATCGAGATGAACAGCATCGTCTTCGACAGATCCAACTGCGCGGGCGAGATGGGACACGTCACCGAGTTGCTGTCGGCGGGCATCTCACAGACGCCCTTGCGCACCGCCGGCAGGATGATCTGATCCTCCTCCGCCAGGAGACCTGAAACCGAGGCGGTCAGGGGGTACGTGCCGCCGCTCTTGCCCTTGAAGTAGAAGGAGGCACGGGTCGCGCCCTCGGCGAACACCGCCGCGGACAGGGGGCTGGTGCAGCCCGGATCGGAGAAGAACGAGAACCCCGTGCCCGAGAGCGTCACGTTTCTCGGGCCGGCGAAGGCCAGGGGCTTGCCGTCATTACCGCGCGCCTCGAGCTCCACCAGGGCCGAACAGCCGCCCGCGGGCAGCCTCTGGGTGCTGGTGACGAAGAAGAGGTCCGTCGGCTCGACGGCGACGTTCTCGTCCTGGAATACGGACTCGAGCCCGCTGGCGGCCGCGCTGATGCGCAGGCGCTGCGCCACCGTGCTCCGGAAATAGAAGGTCGCGCGGCTGCTCCCGGCCTCCACCGTCACCGCCTCCGTGGCGTCCGAGCAGGCCGCGTCACGGAACAACCTCACGCCCGTGGAGGGCTCGGTGCTCAGCGCCACCGTCGTGGCGGCCAGCACGGGGGAGGCGCTTCCCGCCGCCGTCCGCGTCTCGAGCACCACCGCCTCCGAGCATTTGCCCACTCCCACGCTCTGCGCGGGGCTGGCGAAGTCCAGCCGCGTGGGCGGACCACCCGGTGCCTCGGACTGGCACTGGCCCGCGAGGCAGACATAGCCCGCGGCGCACTCGTCGCTCTGGGTGCAGGGGTAGCGCCGCGTGTCGGCGCCGGTGGAGCCGGATGAACACCCGTGCAACACGGCCAGCACCGCCAGGGCGAGGCAGGAAGACACTCCAGGCCAGGACAGCCACTTCATGGAAAGACACCTCCGACCACCACCCCGGCCGGAGTGGCTGAAACGCTCACGGGTGCACCCAGCACCCAGAGGGTTCCTCCCGCGATGGCCGCGGCGCCCGCGACCCCGAAGAGGATGTTGGCCCACTGCGCCTGGGAGCGCGCCCGGGCATCGAGCGCGAAGGCCTCGCGCTGGGTGAGGCCGACGGTCAAGCCCGCCTCGTCCACCGGAGCGCCCACCACCCGGGCCCGGGCCTGGTTCGATTGCACCCCGAGATACCCACCCGCCGCGCCCGCTCCCACCGCCAGTCCCAGACTCACGTAGGCCAGGGTGCGCAGCGGCAAGCCCGGTGCCCGAGCCACCTGGGGCTGCTTCCCGGGCAGGGGCGACACGGGCGCGGGCAGGGGCGCGGGCGTGGCCGCGATCGCGCCAGGAGCCGGGGCGCCCAGGGGCGAGGTGTCGCTGCCCAGCGAGGTGAGCACCGCCCGGCGCTCGTCGAGCAGCTCCGCCCACCACTCCACGCGCGTCCCCTTCTTCTCCACGGAGGCCTTGCCCTCGGTGAGCGGCTGCTCCTGCTCGCGCCACCCGGCTCCGGCCTCGCGCAGGTGGAAGCGCACGCTCCGGCCCAGGTTCAGCACGTCCGGTTTCACCTGGACCGTCAGCAGGTTGTCCGCTCCGCTCGTGGGCAGGGCCTCCAGCCGCAGCGCCGCTCCCTTGTCACTCACCCAGCCCTTGGCCTCGAAGAAGGGAGTGACCACCCTCGGGGCGTAGTCCCCCTTGAGCCGGTAATCCGGCGCGAGCACCAGCAGCGTCTGGAAGGCCGCGCGTGCCTTGGCCGGTTGCTGGAGCATGCCGGCCACCACGCCCTGCATTTCGAGGATCTCCAACAAGGTGTCGCGATCGTTGCCTGGCTGCGCGCGGGCCTGCTCCAACGCGCGAGCCGCCTCCGTGTAGCGCAGCTCCTCGAGGAGCAGGCGAGCACGTGGCAGATAGGAGTTGGATGTCTCACCCCATGCCAGCGACGTCAGCAACAAGGTGGTAGTGAGTACGACGAATCGATGGAGGGAAACCACGGTCCATGAATATTAATCGGTATGGCAGGAAAACGGTGAATTGACAGGTACCCGTCTGGATGAAGAAAGTGGACCCCCGTGCGTGATCTCCAGCCCACATCCCCGGAGAGTGACACCGACCGCTTCATCATCTGGCAGCCGGGGCTGACCGTGGGCCGCTACAACCTGCTGACGCGGCTCGCCGTGGGAGGCATGGCGGAGATCTGGCTCGCGCGGCAGGGAGGCCCCCAGGGCTTCGAGAAGTTCGTCGCCATCAAGCGCATCCTCGACGCGCTGAGCTCGGACGCGGACTTCGTGGGGATGTTCCTCGACGAGGCCCGGCTGGCCGCGCAGCTCAACCACCCGCACATCGTCCAGATCTTCGACCTGGGAGAGGAAGAGGGGGCCTACTACATCGCGATGGAGTACCTGCCAGGAGAGAACCCGGCCTCCGTCGCCCGGGCCTGCGCGCGCCAGAACAAGGTGCTGCCCCTGCCCCTCGCGGTGCGCATCATCGCGCATGCCGCCGAGGGCCTGGCCTATGCCCACGCGAAGCTGGGACCGGATGGGGCCCTGCTCGGCATCGTCCACCGCGACGTGTCCCCGCAGAACATCCTGGTCACCTATGAAGGCCTGGTGAAGGTGCTGGACTTCGGGATCGCCAAGGCGGCCACCCGTGAGAGCCAGACCATGGCGGGCCAGGTGCGCGGCAAGGCGGCGTACATGTCGCCCGAGCAGGCGCGAGGCCAGCCCCTCGACGCGCGCAGCGACATCTTCTCGCTGGGCATCGTCCTCTTCGAGCTGGTGACGGGCACGCGGCTGTTCCCCTCCATGGAGCCGCTCGCCGCGATGAACACCCTGGCCGGGGAGACGCCGCTGCCCGTGGCCCACGAGCGCAACCCCCGCGTTCCCGAGTCCCTCAGCCGCATCATCTCCCGGGCCCTCGCGCGCCAGCCGGGCCAGCGCTTCATCAGCGCCCGCCACTTCCAGGCCGCCCTCGAGGAGTGGCTGCGCGCCCAGCCCGAGGTGCCCGACTGCGCCGAGATGTCCAGCTACATGACGGACCTCTTCGCGGATCGCATCCAGGAGCGCGCCCGGCTGCTGGAGGCGGCGCGCTCCGGAGATCTCACGCCCTCGAGCGCCCGCCGGGTGGTGGGGCGGCTGCAGTCCGCGGCGTCCATGCCAACCCGTGCGCTCGGCACCCGGGAGCTCACCGTCGAGCAGCCCGCGCCCCGCCGACGGCCGCGCTGGCCGTGGATCGCCGGTGCCGCCGTGCTGTCACTGCTCGCCGTGTCCGGGGGGTTGTTCTTCGCCCTGCGTGGCTCGCCGGCCAGGGCCCCCGCCGCCAAGGCGCCTCCGGTCGCCGCGCGCCCGTCCGCGCCCGTGGGGCCGCCCGTGCTCACCATCGAGACGGATCCCCCCGGGGCCCAGCTCCAGGTGGACGGTCAGGACGTCGGGGTGTCGCCCCTGTCGCTCGAGACGCTCGCCCTGGGCGAGCACCGGGTGGTGGCCTCGCTCGAGGGCCGCGCTCCCGAGGAACGCCTGGTGAAGCTGTCCCACCCGGGCGAGCGGACCCTGGTGATGCTCGAGTTGCCCGCCGTGGGTCAGGCCCCGCCCGCCGCCTCCGCGGTCGTCCCGGAGCCCCCCGCGCCCGAGGCCCCCAGCGCCGCGGCTCCCTCCCGGGCGCCCGCGGCCGAGCCCCATGCAGCCTCGGTGGCACGCGGGACGAAGCGCGCGATGGGCCGGCTGACCCTGGACACCAAGCCCTGGACCTATGTCTATCTGCGCGGGCGCAATCTCGGGGACACGCCCCTCATCGAGGTCCCCCTCCCCGCGGGGCGGCACCAGCTCAAGCTCGTCAACGAGAGCAAGAACATCTCCACCGTCATCGAAGTGGAGATCCGCGCCGGACAGACCACGGGCAAGAAGCTGCAACTGTGAGCGAGCCCTCCGCCCCGCCGTCCCGTCACGCGGGAGCCGGGGCCTCGGGCGGCGGCACGTAGGGCGGAGCGGGCTGTCACGTTTTCGTGGTTCATCCCGGCCAGTGCCCGCCGTAGCTTCCACGCATGCGGACCCGTCCCATCCCCAAGAGTGGTGAGCAAGTGCCCGTCGTCGGGCTCGGCACCGGCAGACGTTCGACGTGGGCCCCTCGCCCGCCGAGCGAGCCTCCCAGAAGCAGGTGCTCCAGCGCTTCCTCGCGGCGGGCGCCCGCGTCATCGACTCCTCGCCCATGTACGGCCGCGCCGAGACGGTGACGGGAGAGCTGTTGCGCGAGCTCGGAGAGGAGCGCACCCCCTTCCTGGCCACCAAGGTGTGGACCTCCGGCCGTGAGGAGGGCCTCGCGCAGATGCGCGACTCGCTGCGCAAGATGGGCCACGGGCAGTTGGACCTGATGCAGGTGCACAACCTCGTGGACTGGCGCACCCACCTGCCCGTGCTGCGCGAGTGGAAGAAGGAGGGGCGCATCCGCTACCTCGGCGTGACGCACTACCAGCTCGGCGCCTTCGACGAGCTGGAGAAGCTCATCCGCCACGAGGCCCTGGACTTCGTCCAACTGCCCTACTCCATCGCCGTGCGCGACGCGGAGAAGCGGCTGCTGCCCGCCGCCGCCGAGCACGGCACCGCGGTGCTGGTGATGCGGCCCTTCGAGAGCGGCGCGCTCTTCCGCCAGGTCAAGGGCAAACCTCTACCTGCCTGGGCAGCCGAGTTCGACTGCACGAGCTGGGCGGAGTTCTTCCTCAAATACATCCTCGGCCATCCAGCGGTGACCTGCCCCATCCCCGCCACGAGCAACCCCCGTCACCTGGAAGACAATCTGCGCGCGGGCAGCGGACGGCTCCCCGACGAGAAGACCCGGGCGCGCATGGTGGAGTACCTCGGGCGGTGAGTCCCTACATTCCGTTTAATCCGATTTAACGGACTAAAAATAGAAGTCATGGTAGGGTCAGACCATGACTCGATTCACTCCCCTTCGCTCCCTCATGCCCCTGCTGGGGTTGCTGTGTCTGGCCGCTGTCTCCGCCCAGGCGCAGACCAAGAGCACCAAGCGCGGCGTGGCCTATGGCTATCACTCCGCCGAGGACATGAAGGCCCTCTCCAAGGGAATCAGCTGGTGGTACAACTGGGCCTCCACCCCCGAGGCGGGCGCCGCCAGCGTGGCCTCCTCGGTGGGTGTCTCGTTCGTCCCCATGGTCTGGGGCGGCACGCCGAACGCGGATCAACTGGCCGCCTCCATCCCCGCGGGCACCCAGTACCTGCTGGGCTTCAACGAGCCCAACTTCAAGAGCCGGGCGAGGAAGACGCCCAGCGAGGCCGCGGCGCTCTGGCCCATCCTCGAGGACGTGGCGCGCCGCAAGAACCTCAAGCTGGTGTCCCCCGCCGTCAACTACTGCGGAGATTGTGTCTCCGAAGGCGGCGTGACCTTCACGGATCCCGTGGTCTATCTGGATGCCTTCTTCGCCAAGTGCACCAACTGCCAGGTGGATTACGTCGCCGTGCACTGGTACGCGTGCGACCTGAGCGCGCTCAAGTGGTACATCGGCCTGTTCAAGAAGTACAACAAGCCCATCTGGCTGACCGAGTTCGCCTGCGGAGACCGGCCGCACGATCAGATCACCCTGGAGGTGCAAAAGAAATACATGACCGACGCGGTCACCTACCTCGAGAGCGAGCCCGCCGTCTTCCGCTACTCGTGGTTCTCCGCCCGCAACAACGAGATCCCCAACATCAACCTGCTCGGCGCGTCGGGGCAGCTCACGGAGCTGGGCAACCTGTACGTCTCCCTGCCCGCGGGCGGCGGCACCACCCTCCCCCTCGGGCAACAAGCTGACGCCGGTGGCCGCCACGGCCTCCTCCAGCGAGAGCGGCGGCACCGGTCCGGCCAATGCCATCGACGGCAACCTGAGCACCCGCTGGAGCAGCGCCTTCGCGGATCCGCAGTACCTCCAGGTGGACCTGGGCGCCGCGAAGAAGATCTCCGGCGTGCGGCTCACCTGGGAGGCGGCCTACGGCAAGGACTACCAGGTCCAGGTGTCCAACGACGCCGCCACCTGGACGACCGTGGCCACGGTGGTGGGCGGGGATGGCGGCGTGGATGACCACACTGGCCTGTCCGCCACCGCCCGCTACGTGCGCATCTACGGCACGAAGCGCTCCACCGGGTACGGCTACTCCCTCTTCGAGGTGGAGCTCTTCGGCACGCCGTAGCCCACGCCGTGGCCCCAAGTCGTGGCCCCACCGGGCCCGCTCAGGCCTCGGGATCGAGGAAGAGCAGGCCCGCGGGCGGCGCGGGCTCCACCCGCAGCGTCTTCGACGGGAGCGTCTGCGCGGCCTCCATCACCGCGCGCACCTCCCAGAGCGGCGGCGGGTTGAGGGCGAAGCCCGCCTGGAACTTCCCCTCCTCCACGCCCCGCACCAGCGACTCGAGGCCCTGCACCGCGAACACGTTCGGGTGCCCGGGCGCCTCGGGATCCTTGATGCCCAACACCGTGCGCAGCACCAGCGCGTTGAGCAGCGCCAGATCCAGGCTGCGCAGCGTGGGATTGCGCGGGGCCGCCTTCAGGTGCGCCAGATCCAACCCCTGCCGGAAGCGGAGGATCTTCCCCCGCCCCTCGGGCAGCACCAGCAGCACCGCGTGCTGTCCGCGCACCAGCGTGGCCAGCCGCTCGCGCGCGTTGCCCACGCCCCGTGCGCTCGTCAGCGGCTCGTCGAGATCGTAGACCCGCGCGTAGGCCGCCACGAGCCTGAGGAAGGTGTCCTCGTGGAAGGTGTCCAGGCCGTGGAGGCCGCGGTGCACGGGCTCGAAGTGCAGCCCTGGATCCGACAGGGGCACGATGGCCGCGAGGCTCGGCCGGCGCTCGTCCAGCTCCGCCAGGGGACGCAGCGGCGCCTCGTCGAGCACCGCCTGGATGCGCTTGGCCACCGGGGAGGGCTCGATGCGGCGCAGGGACAGCGGAGCCCCCTGGAACGTCCCCTGCCACACCACGCTGCTGCGCTCGGCGGCCTCCGCCAGCAGGCCCCGGAGCACCCCGTGATCATCGGCCGCCAGGGTGATGGCGGGCTCCACCTGGGCGGAGCGAGGCCGGTAGGGGTCGCTCTCCAGGGGATCGGCCGCGTCGGGCGCGAGCGCGCACAAGAGGAAGCGCACCGGTGGCGCACCCAGCGGGCCGTCCTGGGCGGGCACCTCGGCCAGGTACAGGGCGGGCCGGCTGTCGCGCAGCACGGAGCCCGCGGCCCGCCAGCGGCCCAGTTCCGCCGTGGGATCCACCCGATCCAACAGCGGACGCACCGAGGCGGACCGGGGCGGCGCGTTGAAGGAGCCGCCCCCATCATCGGCCGACAAATGGGACTCGAGCGAGGGAAGCAGAGCGGAGAAGGGAAGGACGCGCGCCATGCCTCCAAGGTGGAGATGCCCCCTCTTTCCGTCCAGGAAGGGGGCCCGGCCCGGGCAGCGGCCAGGGGGCCGGGCGCCACGAGGCCCGATCGTACTGTTGACTTCCAGGCCCCTGCCGGAGACACCCGGGTTCACATCCCGTCCCGCCCTCACTAGACCCGAAGGCAGGACATCACCCACCCGAAGGAGCGCCAGATGGGCACGATGAAGTTCGAGATTCCCCACACCCTCAACAAGGACGATGCGAGGAAGCGCGTCGAGCAGCTCCTCCAGTACTGGAAGAGCAAGTACGGCGTGCAGTCGAACTGGTCGGGCGACGGCGCGAAGGTGACCGGCAAGGTGATGGGCATCAGCCTGGACGCCAACTTCACCATCACCGACGGCGTCATCCAGGGCGAGGGCACGGACCCGGGCATGCTGCTGCGCAGCAAGGCCAAGTCCTACATCCAGGACAAGTTCGCCAGCGTGCTGGATGCGTCCAAGAGCACCGACGACGTGAACAAGGGCCTCGCCTGACGAGGTGCCCCTAGCGCGGGGGCCCCTCCTCCAGCGCGGCCAGCGCGTAGCGGGCCGCGCGGGAGATGGCATCGGCCGAGTCCGGCAGCTCCGGGTAGTGGCCGGCCAGGGGCCGCTGGGGGAAGCGCAGCTGCGAGATGGCATTGCGGTAGCTGCGCCGCGCCGCCTCGTGATCGCTCAGGCGCTCGTGAATCTGCGCCATGAGGTAGTGGCCGATGGCGAGCGAGGGCTCCAGGAAGAGCGCCTTGCCGAGCTCGGAACGCGCCTCGGGCAGCTCCCCGGCCTGGAGCGCCGCGAGCCCGCCGAACACCCGCGCCTCCACGCACAACGGCTCGCGGTGGAGCGCCTGGTTGAAGGCTCGCGCGCGTCGGCGATCCGTCCCGTGAGCGAGTAGAGGTTGCCGACGGTGAGCAGCGCATCCAGGTGGTTGGGCTCGTCCACCAGGAGCTGCTCCACGGTGGCCACCGCGGACACGAAGTCCCCGCGCTCGATCATCCGCACGGCCGCGTTGAGCCGCTCGCCGGGCGAGAGCATCAGGCTCCAGGCGGGCATCTCGTTGGTGGGGCGCGCGCGCGGCCTCCATGAACTCGGCGGTGAGCGCGGGAGTGCGGCGCGTGGGCGTCTTCATGTCGGAGACGTCCAACGTCTGCTGCAGGGCCTCGGTGGACGGGAGCACCGTGGGCGTGCGGATGGTCGGCCGGGGCTTGGGAGGCGTGGACACCGCGGGCCGGGGCGGCGTCGCGGGTGGCAGCGCCCCCAGGGGCATGGGCTTGGGGCCCACGCCGGGCGCGCGCGGCTCCAGGGGCTTGACGGGCCGGCGGTAGATGAACGAGCCCTCCATCTCCACCATCTCGAAGCGGTCGTAGACCTTGAAGAGGCTCTCCGAGTAGCCCAGCAGCAGGAGCGCCCCGGGCCGCAGCGCCGCGAGGAAGCGATCCATCAGCGCGCGGATGGTGGGCAGGTCGAAGTAGATGATGACGTTGCGGCAGAGGATGAGATCCAGCGACTCGGGCTTGACCTTCTCGAAGACGGGGACGGCGAGGTTCTGCCCGTCGAAGCGCACGTAGTCCTTGAGCGAGGAGACGATCTCATGGCCCCCGGGCACCTGCCGGAAGAAGCGCGTGCGGCGATCGGAGGGAATGCTGGCCACGCGCCGCGAGGCGAAGCGGCCCTGCTTGGCGGCCTCCACGGCGGCGAGGTTGAGATCCGTGGCCCACAGGTCCACCTCGATGGGCAGCGCGCCCAGCTCGGCGAGCACCATGGCCACGCTGTAGGGCTCCTCGCCGGTGGCGCAGCCCGCGGACCAGATGGACACCCGGCGCGTCTCGCGCCGCGCGCGCGCCAGGGCCTCGGGGAGGATGCGGTTCTCCAGCGCGCTGAACTGCTTGGGATCGCGGAAGAACTCCGTGTGGCCCACGGTGACGAGCGGCAGGAGCTTGCGCAGCTCGTCCTCCTGGGTGCGCAGGCGGTTGACGTACTCCTCGGAGTCCTCGAGCCCCGACAAGGGCATGCGCGTGGACAACGCCAGGCGCAGGCTGTGGTAGCCATCCGGGGTGATCTTCAGCCCCGCGCGCTCCAACAGCAGAGAGGCCAGTTGCTGCAGGGCCCGGGAGGTCACTGTCAGCATGTGCGCACCCACTGGGTGAGGGTTGGTCCGATGCGATCGAGTGGAAGGACTTCCTCGGCGGCACCCAGCCGCACGGCTTCCTTGGGCATTCCGTACACGGCGCACGTCGCCTTGTCCTGGGCGATGGTACGGCCGCCGCGCTCGCGGATCTCCTTGAGCCCCCGGGCGCCATCGCGGCCCATGCCGGTGAGGATGACGCCCAGCACGCGCGTGCCGAAGGTCGCCGCCGCCGACGTGAGCAGCACGTCACACGAGGGCCGGAAGCCGCGCACCGGCGGCCCGGGATCCAGCGACAGCAGGCCCCCCGAGCGCACCAGCAGGTGCGAGCCCGAGGGGGCGATATAGACGGAGCCGGGCACCATGGCGTCTCCTTCGGAGGCCTCCACCACGCGCAGCAGCGAGCTGGCGCCCAGCCACTGCGCGAGCCCCTCGGTGAAGCCCTCGCTGATGTGCTGGCAGATGCACACGGGGGCGGGGAAATCCTGCGGCAGGGTCTTGAGCAGCACGGAGAGCGCCTTGGGCCCGCCGAGCGACGAGGCGATGGCCACCAGGGGGAACGGTGCCTCGGAGGCCGCGGGGCGCACGGGCTTGGACTGGCCCTGCACGGGGCGCGACACGCGCACCTCGGCGAGCAGCATCAACTTGCGGCTCACCGTGTGCCAGAAATCGGTGCCGGGCTCGGCCGGCCGGGGCACCACCTCCACGGCCCCCGAGGCGAGCGCCTGGAAGGCCTCGGCGTCCGAGAGCAGCCCCGGGTGCAGCGCGAGCACGGGCACGGGCCGCTCCACCATGACGCGGGCGATGGCCTGGAGCGACTCCGGCGCGGACAGGTCCACCACGACCACGTCCGGGTGCAGCCGCTGCACGCCCTCGAGCGCCTCGGCGAAGCCACAGACGTTGCCCGACGGGGCGAGCACGCTCCCATCGAACAGTCCTCGCGAGGCGCCCCGGAACACCTCGCCCACGAGCAACACCCGGTATGCGGACGCACCGACGTCCAAGTGATTCCCTTGCCTTCTCTCAGGTGAGCCGATCGATGGTCTGGGCGAGGCTCTCCACGCCCAGCTCGCCCTTGACGAGGTATGCATCCGCGCCCGCCTCGGCCCCGCGCCGTCTGTCCTCGGGGGAGGCGAGCGAGGACAGGACGATGACCGGCGTGCGCGCCAGCCCCGCGGTGGACTTGAGCCTGCGTGTGAGCGAGAAGCCATCCAGGCGGGGCATCTGCACGTCGGTGAGGATGAGATCGTACGTCTGGGACTGGGCGCGCAGGTAGCCCTCCTCGCCGTCCTGGGCCTCGTCCACGGTGTGGCCGAGCGCCTTGACGAGCGCGGACTCGGTGGCGCGAGCGATGGGCGAGTCGTCCACCAGCAGCACCTTGAGCCGCTTGGCGGTGGTGCCCTGGGTGACGGGGCGCGCCATGCGGCGCACCTCGGTCATGATGTCCGGCACGTGCAGCAGCACGGCGATGCGGCCGTCCTCCAGCGCGGCGGTGCCGGCGATGAAGGCGGCGCCCTTGAGGAACTCGCCGCCGCAGGGCTTCACCGCCACCTCGCGCTCGTCCACGAAGCCATCCACCACCAGGGCGGCATGGTCATCGCCGTGACGCACCACCACGGCGGGCGGCTTGTCGAAGCGGTTGCCGCCGTTGACGCCGAGCAGCGGCCCCAGGCCCACCAGCGCGATGGGCTTGCCGCGGTGCTTGACCGCGAGCGTGCCGAACACCTCCATGCGATCATCCGGCTTCACGCGCATCACCGCCACCACGTCGGCGGCGGGGATGCCGTAGACGTCGTCGCCCAGGCGCACCAGCAGCACCTTCATGAGCGCGAGCGACTGCGGCAGGCGCAGGGTGAAGGTGGAGCCACGGCCCAGGCGGCTGGAGATGCCCACCGAGCCGCCCAGCGACTCCACCTTCTTCTTCACCACGTCCATGCCCACGCCGCGGCCGGAGATGTCGGTGACTTCCTCGCGGGTGGAGAAGCCGGGGCGGAAGATGAGCTCGATGGCCTCGCGCTCGGAGAGCGAGGCGGCCTGGTTCTCCGTGAGCAGGTGCTTGCGCACGGCCACCGCGCGCAGCTTCTGCGGATCCATGCCGCGGCCGTCGTCGTCCACCTCGATGCTGAGCATGTCGCCGTCGGCGCGCACGCGGATGCGCAGGCGTCCCGCGGCGGGCTTGCCGAGCATGCGGCGCTCGTCGGGTGTCTCCAGGCCGTGATCCACGCCGTTGCGCAACAGGTGCACGAGCGCGTCGCGCACGTCGGCCAGCATCGAGCGGTCCACGCCCAGGTCGGCGTTCTCGATGACGAGCTCCACCTCCTTGGCCTGGGAGCGCGACAGGTCGCGCACCGCGCGCGGGAACGCGTCGAAGACGGTGGACAGGGGCACGAGCCGGGCGTCGGCCACGTGGTCCGCCATCATCGCCAGGTTGCCGTGCAGCGTCTCGATGCCATCGCCGTTGCTGCGCACGAAGCGGAACGCGTCATCGCGCAACATGTGCAGGTCGCCCTCGATGCGCTCCACGTCGTTGCGCAGCGTGTTGGGCACCTCGAGCTGCTCGGTGAGCCGCAGGAAGCGGTCGCCCAGGCGCGAGAAGCGCTGGAGCAGCGACTCGATCTGCGAGGCGCGCAGGCGACCGCGCGCGCTCTCCACCAACAGGTCTCCCGCGAGCAGGCCGAGCGAGTCGAGCACCTCGACGTTCACGCGGATGCTGCGATCGGCCAGCTTGTTGTGGTGGGGCTCCTCGTGCTCGGCCTTGGCGGCCCGGGGCGCGGGAGCGGCGGCGACGGGCGCGGGAGGAGGCGCGTAGGCGGGCTCCACGGCCTCGGCCATGACCTCCAGCACGGTCTCGGCGTGGGCGGGGCGCACGACCGGCACGCTCGTGGACGAGGGCGCCTTGACGCCGCCGATGGGGGGAATGGGATGACCGGACGCGGCGGAGAGCGCCTCGCACATCTCCTGGGAGGCCAGGGTGCCCACCTGGGCGCCCTCGTGGTCCTCCAACAGGTCCGCGATGGTGTCACACGCGCGCAGCAACAGGTCCGTCGCCACCTCGGTGGCGGCCTTGCCTTCGCGCTCGGCGCGCAGCACGTCCTCGGCCGCGTGCGCGAGCTGGCCGATGGCGGCCAGGCCCAGCATGCGCGCCTCGCCCTTCATCGTGTGCAGCTCGCGCGCGACCTCGTCCGCCGCCTGATCCGCGGTGGGCTTCTCCAGGTCGAGCACGCCCAGCTGGATCTTCTGCAGGCGATCCGCGCTGACTTCCTGGAACTTCTGCAGGAGGGATCTCTTGAGTGACTCGGTATCCATGCGTGTGGGGCACCCGGGCGGCTTTCAACCGGCCCGGGTGGACTCCTCCCGCTCCTGTCGTCAGTCGGCCTTGAAGCGCTTGATGAGTTCCGCCAGCCGTCCGGCGAGCTGGTTGAGCTCGGCGGCGGCACCCGTGGCCTGCTTGGAGGCCGAGGTGGTCTGGCGCGTCACGTCCTCGATCTCCGCCATGGAGGCCACCACCTGCTCGGTGGCGGTGCGCTGCTGCTGGGTGGCGAGGTTGATGACGCGGGCCGCGTCGCTCGTCTCCTGCACGCCCGCGAGGATGCCCTCGACGGCCTGCGCCGCCACGGCGCCGAGCTTCTCGCCCGACTCGGTGGCTTCCTTGGAGGCTCGGCCGCGGCGCCCGCGGCGGCCGTGGCCTCGCGGATCTCGGTGATCAGGTTCTTGATCTCCTTGGTGGACTCCATGACGTTCTCGGCGAGGCGGCGCATTTCGGCGGCCACGATGGAGAAGCCCTTGCCCGCCTCACCGGCGCGGCTGCCCTCGAGCGCCGCGTTGAGCGCGAGCAGGTCCGAGCGGTCGGCGATCTCGTCGATCACCTCGACCACGGTGCCGATGCGCTCCACGCGCTTGGACAGCTTGGTGATGGAGTCGGCCACGGCGACGCCGTCGCTGCGGATCTGCTGCATGGCCTGGATGAACTCGCCGATGGCGCCCCGGCCCGCGCGAGCCGCGCCCAGGGTCTCCTCGGCCACGCGCGCCACGCTGCCGGCGTTCTCGGCGATCTGCGCCGAGGCGTGCTTGAGCTCCTCCATCGTCGCCGTGGTCTCGTGGATGGCGGCGGCCTGCTCGGTGGAGGACGTCTCGTGCTGGGTGGAGGCCGAGAGCACCTGGTTGGAGGACGAGGACAGGCGCAGCGCCGCCTCGTTGATCTCCCGCACGAAGGTGCGCAGGGTCTCGATCACCTTGCCGAAGCCCTCGAGCAGGGGCGCGAGCTGGGCGTCCTCGGTGGTGGTGTTCCACCGGGCGAGATCGCCATCACGGCCCAGCGAGATGAGCGCGTCGACGGCCTGATCGATCTCCTGCGCCGCCACCTGCTTGCGGTGCTCGGAGACGGCGAAGCGCTCGAGGAGCTGGTTGAAGAGGTTGGCCAGATCCGCGGCGTCCTCGTCCAGCGCGTTCTTGTGCACGCGCGCCTCGAGGTTGCCCGCGAGGACGGCGATCACCGTGTCGGTGATGGGCTTGAGGGAGCCCGCCTTCTTCGAGCGGGAAGCCCCGTCCGTGGCGGAAAAATCGGTCTTCGAATCAGCGAGCGACATTGCCTTCAGTGCCTTCCTTGAACATCAAGGTTTCGAGAAGATCGATGAGCATCACGGGACGAGCGTCATCGAGGAAAACCCCCACCGTGTAGGACGCCGCGCCAACCACTGGGGGAAGCCGGCGCAGGTGATGGATGGGGACGGGACGCACCCCGCGGATGGCATCCACCTTGAGGTGGCCCTCTCCCTCGGGTGCGTCGAACACGAGCGCGCGATGGCCGCGCTTCAGGGGGCCGAGCTCCGGCAGGGACAGATCCTCCGCGAGTGAGCGATCGATGCGCAGCACCTGCGAGGCGTCCGTGCCGTAGACGATGTCGCCCACCTCGAAGAAGAGGATGTCCACCTCCTCCTCCGCGGGAGCGAAGACGTCGGAGATCATCGCAGCACCGCGCGCTGCCTTGCGCTCTGCAGCAGCTTGGTGAAGTGCAGCAGGGCGACGCTCTCGTTGGGCACCAGACCCTCGGCCACGCCGATGAGGTGCTCGGCCGCCGCGTCGCCACCGAGGGGAGGCGGCAGGATGTCGGCCACGGGGATGCGCCGCAGTCCGAGCACCGCGTCGGCCACCACGCCAACCCGGTAGTTGCCGCTGGTGCCGATGAACAACCGGGTCCTCGGTCCGACCCGGGCCTCGCCCTTGCCGAGGAAGCGCAGCAGATCCATCACGGGGATGACCTCGCCGCGATGGCCGGTGACGCCCAGCAGGAAGGAGGGAGTCCGGGGCAAGGGGGTGAGCAGTCCGGTACGGATGACCTCGAGCACGTTCTCACTGGGAACGGCGAGGCGGAGATCAGCCGCCCGGAAACAGAAAAATTCCTGTTCAGGCCGGGCTTGAGCCGCGATGGCCCGGTCGGGAGCCATCCGAAGCGCACGTTGG
Source organism: Cystobacter fuscus (assembly GCA_049060065.1). Taxonomy (GTDB): domain Bacteria; phylum Myxococcota; class Myxococcia; order Myxococcales; family Myxococcaceae; genus Cystobacter; species Cystobacter fuscus_B. The sequence goes on along the minus strand of JBMEQP010000002.1, from coordinate 2,692,586 downwards.
AGGGGAGTGTTGGTCAAGGCGACAAAGTATCCGGAGGCAAGCGAAGTGGGTCAAGCCTGGACCGAATCACATGGTCCGGACCGGCTCAACGGTGTAGGGTGACTGCCGTATTCCAGGGAGGAAGATGTCTCGCGTACTGGTCATCGATGATAGCCCAATGCTGGTGGAACTCACGGTCAGGGCGCTGTCGGCCGCGGGCTACCACGCCACCGGGGCGACCGACCTGGCGAGCCTGGAGGTGAAGCTCTCCGAGGGGCCGTTCGCGCTCATCCTCATGGACGTGAACATGCCGGAGATGTTCGGCGACGACGTCGTCGAGTACCTCCGCACCCAGAAGAAGGTGACGTCCAAGCTGGTGCTCTACTCGGACATCTCCGAGGAGGAGCTGGCGGCGAAGACCCGCCAGTCGGGCGCGGACGCCTACATCCTCAAGGGAGGTGGGCTCGAAGCGGTCATCGGCGGGATCATGCGCATCCTGGGTCCGCCGCCACCGCCCACCGCCGCCCCGCGTCCTGTCACGGCACCCGGCGTGGCGGCCCCCCGGTCGGCTGCACCCTCCACCGCCGCACGTCCAGCCCCCGGGGCTCCGGTGGCCCGGCCGCCCGGTGCCGTCGCGGCGCGGCCCGTCGCTCCGCCCGGAGCGGCTCCTGGTGGAGTCGCGGCGCCTCCACGCGCCGTGGCCACGCCTCCGGGACAGGTCGCGGCGCCCCGTGCACCCGTGGCGGGTCCGCCGGCGCGCCCCGTCCGGCGGCTCCGGTGCCTGGGACGGGTGCGCCCGCGGCGCCTCGTGCGCCCCTGCCAGGGCAGGCGGCGGCTCCCCGCCCCGGAGTCCCGGCGGCGGGCGGCCCGAGCCTGACTCCCGCCGCGCCGCGCGCCCCCGTCGCGGGACAGGTGACGCCGCCTCGTCCCGCCACCGCCGTGGGAGGAGCCGCCACCCCGGCCCACCCGACCATGGCGCCTCGTGTTCCCGGAGCGGCCCCCGCGGCCCCCGGGCAGACGCGGCCCACGACTCCGGTCCCCGGCGCCGCTCCCGGCACCGCCCTCCCCACGGCGCGGCCCGTCGGAGCGCCCGCCTCGACGCCCGTGCGCGCGCCCACGGCGGCGCCGGCGCCCGTGGCGCATCAAGCTCCGCCCGTGGCCGCGGCCACCCCGACGGCTCCCGAGGCCGCGCCCGCCGCTCCCACCGCTCCCGCGGTATCGGGAGGCTTCCCGTCGGCGGCGAAGATGACGGCGGCGGGAGGGCGCAAGCCGCGCATCCTCATCGTCGACGACAGCGAGATGACGGCCCGCATCATCGAGGCGGACCTGGTGACCAAGGGCTTCGAGGTGCACATCGCCGACTCCGCGGACAAGGCGACGAAGATCATCCTCAAGAAGCAGACGCGTCCGGACCTCGTGCTGCTGGACGTGCGGATGCCCAACGTGAACGGCGAGCAGTTCTGCCGGTTCATCAAGAGCAACAGCCTCTTCAAGGGCATCAAGGTGCTGCTGTGCTCCGGAGAGAACGTGGAGGAGCTGCAGCGCATCTGCCGCGAGGCCGGCGCCGATGGCTACGTGCCCAAGGACGCCGTGCTGGGCAACCTGGTGGCCAAGGAGCTCAACCCGGTCGTCCCGAACGAGTAGTCCGGGACGCCCCTCCCCTCCTCCCGGAGCCCGCCGCTACACGCCCGGTGGGCGCCGGAAGGGACCGGCCACCTCGGCCAGGGCCTCGGCCACGGCCAGCAGGGCCTCGTCCTTCCACCGCCGGCCCACCACCTGGACGCCCAGGGGCAGGGTCCGTCCCGACGCGGGAGGCAGCGGCATCGCCACCACCGGGTGTCCCGTCAGGTTGAAGAAGTTGGAGAAGCCGCACGTGCCCTCCATGTACGGCACGCGCCGCGCGTCCACCTCCACCCATTCCCCGCTCGGGCGGTGGGTGAAGGCCGCGCCCATGGTCACCGGGCACAGCCGGGCGTCCCACCCCGCGAGGAAGTGCTCCACCTTCGCCAGCATCTGATCGCGCACCGAGAGCGCCTGGACGTAGTCCGCCATCCGGCCCCACAGCCCACGAATGATGCCGCGGTTGATGGCCGAGTCGCCCCGCATGGAGCGGAAGTGCAGGGCCGTCATGACGCGGGCAGGCAGGGGGATCTCCGCGCCCACTTCGGCGCCCAGCAACTGGCCCCAGGCCGTCCACACCGCGTCGAAGTCGATCTCCGGCGTGCGCCGCTCCACCACGCACCCCGCCCCTTCCAGGGTCCGCGCCAGTCCCGCCAGCGCCGCGCGCGTCTGCGCCGAAACGGGCATACCGCCAAAGTCATCCGTCCACACGAAGCGGTACGAGCGCAGCTCCCGCCTCGGCACCTCCTGGAAGGGCACCGGGGGCATCTCCGTGTCCACGCCATCCGGCCCGGAGAGGATCCGCAGCGCGAGCCGCAGATCCTCCACCGTGCGCGCCAGCGGTCCGGCCACGCCCTGGTGGCGCACGCCGCGCGGAGTGCCCGGCAGGCCCGGGATGTGCCCGGACAGGGGGATGCGACCATCGGTGGGCTTGAGGCCGAACACGCCGCAGTAGTGCGAGGGGATGCGGATGGAGCCGCCGATGTCACTGCCCACCTCGAGGGGGCTCATCCCCGCCGCCACCGCCACCGCGCCGCCCCCGGAGCTGCCTCCCGGCGTGCGCTCCACGTCCCAGGGGTTGTTCGTCCGGCCGAAGACGGTGTTGTGCGTCTGCGTGTCCAGCGCGAGCCGGGGCAGGTTCGTCTTGCCCACCACGACGGCGCCCGCCGCCTTGAGCCGGGCCACCACCGTCGCGTCCCGCTCTGGTACGTAGTCCGCCAGGCGCTCGAAGCCGCTCGTCGTGCGCAGTCCCGTCGTCTCGAAGGCGTCCTTGATGGTGAGGGGCACGCCGTGCAGGGGCCCCCACAGCTCGCCGCGCCCGAGCGCCTCATCCGCCTCGCGCGCCCGCGTCCGTGCCCGCGCCTCGTCCAGGGTCACCAGGGCATTGAGCCGCACGTTGTTGCGCGCCACCTGCTGGAGATGGGCCTCCAGCAACTCCACGGCGGACACTTCGCGAAGGCGCACGCGCTCCGCCATTTCATGGGCGGGCAGGAAGGCGAGTTCTTGCATCCGCCGACTCTATCCCCGATCCCTTCCCCCTGTCGCTCGTCGAGACCGCGCGCGAAGTTGCCGATGACGAGCCCCGGTCGGGCCGCCTTGAGCCGGCGCAACAGCTCGCGGATGCCCACCGGTTCTCCACCCGCGCCCTTGTCGCGCGCCACTTCCAGGTACTGGATGGGATCGATGCACAGCGAGCGCGTCTGCACCTGATCCACCTTGTACTTCTTCACCAGCTTCGCCAGGGCTTGCACCTCTCCCTCGCGATCCGTGACGCCCGGGAAGAGCAGCAGGTTGAGCGCGAGGTAGGCCCCGCGCTCGCGCGCCAGGGCGATGGACGCCTCCACGTCCTCCCAGCCGTACTTCACCGGCTTGTAGTAGGCCTCGTAGAGATCCTTCACCGCCGAGTTGAGCGACACGCGGATGGCGTCCAGGCCCGCGTCGAAGAGCGCCTCGAGGCCGTGGGTGAGGCTCGCGTTGGTGTTGATGTTGATGGAGCCGCGCGAGGTGTGGGCGCGCATGTAGCGGATGGACTCGGCGATGAACTTCCAGCGCGTGAGCGGCTCGCCCTCGCACCCCTGGCCGAAGCTGACCATGGTGCGGCCCGGCGCGTGCTCCAGGTGGTAGAGACCCACGGCGCCCATCTCCTCGGCGCTCGGGCCGTCATCCATGCGCTCGTGCGAGGCGGGCGGCCCGTCGGCGGGCTGATCCGAGATGCAGCCCACGCAGCGCGCGTTGCACATCACCGAGGCGGGGATGGCGCCCTCGTCGCGCACGTAGAAGATGTTCTGCGAGGTGAAGCACCGGTAGAGCATCGCGCACGTGGTGAGCTGCTTGAGCACGCGGTTGCCGGGAAAGCGCGCCGGTGCGCGTCCACCAGCTTCTTGAGCTCCGGGGTGGAGTAGCGCTCCGGCTCCCAGTGCGAGCGCTTGTCGGTGTGGATGGCCCACGCCACCGGGCCGTCCTCGCCCCAGGCGGCGGCCGTGTACGCCCACTGCGGCAGTACCGGCCCGGACGCCTTCACCTCTCCGGGCAGGAACGTGCGCGTGTAGCCCGGGGGCAGCAGCGCGCCCACGGCGCTGGGCACGAAGGTCTTCCCGTCCATCTTCATCTCGCGCACCAGCTCCAGCTCACCCGTCTCCGGGTGCAGCCCCACCGGCAGCCGGCCGGGCAGATGCACGAGCCGTCCCGCGGCGGGCAGCGCGATGGGCTTGTCCTGCGGCGGGACGAGCTCCTCCCCGCTGCGCAAGGTGGCCAACAGGTAGGGATGCTCCATCACCCGGCCCTTGGGATCCGCGAACAACAACTTCGGTGCCTGCGTCATGACCCCATTAACTACCATTGAAGGGCGCGGCTTTCGACGCATGCCTGGGCGCGTCTTGACTCCCCCAGGGCCCTGCCTAGGGTCCGCCCGCTTTTCGCCGCGCCTGGATCGCGGCGCATCTGGAGGCATTCCACGTGATTGTCGGCGTTCCCAAGGAAATCAAGACCCGGGAGTACCGGGTGGGCATGGTTCCGGCGGGGGTCCGTGCGCTCACCAGCGCGGGTCACACCGTGCTCGTCGAGACCAACGCGGGAGGAGGCTCGGGCATCCCCGACTCGGAGTACCAGCGGGTGGGCGCGCAGATCGTCCAGACCGCGGACGAGGTGTGGAAGCGCGCCGAGATGGTCGTCAAGGTCAAGGAGCCCATCGCGCCCGAGTACGAGCGCATCCAGGACGGGCAGATCATCTACACCTACTTCCACCTGGCGGGCGTGGACCCGGAGCTCACCCGCACGCTGGTGAAGAAGCGCGCCTCGGCGGTGGCCTACGAGACCATCCAGCTGGATGACGGCAGCCTGCCGCTGCTCAAGCCCATGAGCGAGGTGGCCGGGAAGATGGCCATCCAGGTGGGCGCCGCGTGCCTGGAGAAGGCGCACGGGGGCAAGGGCATCCTGCTGGGCGGCGTGCCCGGCGTGCGCCGCGGCCGCGTGGTGGTGCTGGGCGGCGGCGTGGTGGGCACCTGCGCGGCCAAGGTCGCCGTGGGCATGGGCGCGGAGGTGACGCTCATCGACATCAACCTCGAGCGCCTCACCTACCTGGATGACGTGTTCCTCGGCCGCGTGGCCACGCTCGCCTCGGACTCGGAGAGCATCTCCCGGAGCGTGCGCGAGGCGGACCTCGTCATCGGCGGCGTGCTCATCCCCGGCGGCAAGGCGCCCAAGCTCGTCTCCGAGGCCCTCATCGCCGAGATGACCCCCGGCTCCGTGGTGGTGGACGTGGCGGTGGATCAGGGCGGCTGCATCGAGACGTGCGTGCCCACCACCCACGACAACCCCACTTTCGTGAAGCACGGCGTCGTCCACTACTGCGTGGCCAACATGCCGGGTGCCGTCCCCCAGACGTCCACCTTCGCCCTCACCAACACCACCCGGCCCTACGCCCGCAAGATCGCCGACCTGGGCCTCATCGAGGCCATCAAGTCCGACAAGGCGCTCGCCCGCGGCCTCAACACCTACAACGGCCACGTCACCTACGAGACCGTCGCCAAGGACCTGGGCTACAGCTACCTGCCCATCCTCGACGCCATCGGCGCCAAGGGAGCGGCGAAGTAGTCGCCCGTCCCACCTGAACCCACATCCCCCCCTTTCCAGCGGGGGGGACGGGAATAAGTTTTCCCCCCGCGCGTCTCCTGCCCTTTCGGGCAGCCGTGCAAACGGCGTGAAGTGATTGGCTTGTTGTCCAATCTGTTCCCGTACATACATTGACGGGTGGACGACGACTCATTTGCCTGTAATTTCGGGCCTTTGGAAGGCGGGAGCATGCTGGACTTCAGGCAGAACAATCGGACCAAGCAGGAGTTCGAGGAACTGGCCCTGGCCCACCTCGATCCGCTGTACTCCGCGGCCTTGCGGCTGACGAAGAACGAGCGGGATGCCGAGGATCTGGTGCAGGACACCTGCATGCGGGCCTACCGCTTTTTCGACAAGTTCGAGCGGGGCACCAACATCAAGGCCTGGCTGTTCAAGATCCTCACCAACACCTTCATCAACCGCTATCGCCGCAAGGTGAAGGAGCGCAGTGTGGTGGAAGGTGTGGAGCGCGAGGCGGTGCACGAGCGCTTCGTGAGCCGGGACGCCACGGACTTCGCGGCCAACCCCGAGCAGTACTTCTTCGATCGGCTCCTGTCGGACGACGTGTTGAGGGCCATCGACGCGCTGCCCATCGACTTCCGGCTGGTGGTGATCCTCGCGGACCTGCAGGAGTTCTCCTACAAGGAGATCGCGGAGATCCTCGAGTGTCCCGTGGGCACGGTGATGAGCCGGCTGTTCCGGGGTCGCAAGCTGCTGCAGAAGACCCTGAAGGAGTACGCCGAGGGCACTGGCGTGCTGCGTCAGGAGGCGGGTGGCGAGCCGGTGAATCTCGAGAACGCCACGGCGAGCCTGGACGAGTATCGTCGCAGGAAGAAGGTGGGGTAGTCCGAGGTTGATGGGCCCGAGAAATATTTCTCCACGGCCCGTCGCCCTTACCCCTCCCTGAGCGCTCATGACCTGCCAGGAATTCGAGTCGATTCTCTACCTGTACCTCGACGGGGAGTTCCAACCCGAGGAGCGAGTGACCGCGGAAGCGCACCTGAAGGGGTGCGCCGCGTGCGCGAGCCGGGTGCATGAGGAGGGGCAGCTGCGGCAGGCACTGCGCCGTGCCGCGCGCCACTCCGTGGAGACATCCCGGGCCCCGGCGGCCCTGCGCTCCCGGCTCCAGGCCAATCTCCACCAGGAGCAGCGCCGGGCGGCCCAGGCGGCGTGGTTGCGCATGGGCGCCGCGGCCCTGGTGTTGGTGACCGTGGGCGGTGGCACCTGGATGGCGCTGCGGCCCGAGCACCGCCAGCGCTACATGGAGGATGCCGTCCGGCGCCACAGCAAGAAGCTCCCGGTGGAGATCGTCGGGGTGTCGCACGAGAACGTGGAGGCGTGGTTCGACGGCAAGCTGGATCACCGCGTGTCCGTGCCCCGGCTGCACGATGTGCGGCTGTCCGGCGCGCGCATCTCCAACGTGACGGATCGCCCCGCCGCGTACATCAGCTACGAGCGCAACGCGGAAGGTCAGGGCGGGCCCGCGCGGCGCATCGGAGTGTTCGTCTTCGATGACGCCCGGCGCGAGGTCGAGGCCCCCACCCTTCCCGCGGTGCAGGTCGGCTCCAGCCTCGGCTACAACGTGGCCATGTGGCGCGACGGGGAGATCGTCTACGAGCTGGTGTCGGATCTCAACGAAGCGGACATCCGTCGCATGCTCGCCGAGCAGTCGGCCCAGAAGGCCGCGGCCGCGGCGCCGACGACGCCGTCCGTGCCCGTGCTCCCCGTGTCGCTACATCCCTGATCCGGCTCGGGTTGCTCGCTTCTCCCAGCAGCCTGACGGCCGGGCCCCCTCTTGGACCGAAGATTGACGGTCTGGGTGTGCGCCGATAGCCTCCGAGCGATTTTCTTCCAGTCTCGTCGTTCCCGCGTCCCACCGCGGGAGGCGCGCGCCCTTCCTGGTCCGGCACCTCTTCATGTCCAAGAACATCCTGATTGTCGAAAGTGACACCACCCTCTCCGCGACGCTGAGGGAGGCCCTGGAGGCCCGGGGCTTCGCGGCACAGGAGACCACCGACGGCAAGGGGAGTGTGGAGCGCATCCGCCAGGAGCGTCCGGATCTGGTGGTGCTCGCGGTGGACCTGTCCGCGGGGCAGAACGGCTACCTCATCTGCGGCAAGCTCAAGAAGGACGACGAGCTCAAGCCCATCCCCATCATCATCATCGGCAACCCGGATGGCTTCGCGCAGCACCGCAAGCTCAAGGCGCACGCGGATGACTACGTCTCCAAGCCGGTGAACCCCGAGGAGCTGGTGGAGCGCGTGGGCGGCCTCATCGGCTTCCCGGAGCTGCCCGCGGGCGAGGTCGTCGACGACGGCTTCGCGCTCGGGGACCTGGACGGCTCGGGCGATGCGCCGATGCACGGCGAGGAGCTGGCCATCGAGGGCGAGCCGCTGGAGAGCCAGGGCGATGATCTCTCGCTCGACAATCCCTTCGGCGACCCGGGCGAGCCGCTCGGCGGCGTCGAGGAGCCGGTGGAAGCGCCCGACGATCTGCACTCCTCGGAAGAGGACTACGGCGGCCTGGATGATCTGAGCGGCGGCGGGGACGACAACGAGCTGGACTCGCTGGGCGTCAGCGACGACAAGACGATGGTGGGCTTCCGGATGCCCTCAGCGCCCCCGCCCGCCCCCACTCCGGCGCCCCGCCCGTCCATGGTGATGCCCGCGGTGACGAGCCGTGCCGCGGCCCCCGCCCCTACCCCGGCTCCTGTTCCCACCCCGGCCCCCGCCCGCGTCACGGCCCCGGCCCGCACGGCCCCGAGCGCCCCCGCGGCCTCCGCCGCGGACATGGCGGAGCTGCGCAACCTGCGCGCCCGCGTGGCCGAGCTCGAAGGCGCCCTGGACGATGCCCGCAACCAGGCGAGCAACGCCGAGTCCCGCGTGGCCGAGCTGGAAGCCGAGCTGGAGTCGCGCACCACCGAGCTGGAGACGCTCAAGTCCAGCGCCGGCAAGAATGATCAGGCCACCCTGACGCTGCGCGAGGCCTCCAACCGCAAGGATCGGGAGATCCTCCGGCTCAAGACGGAGCTGAACCAGAAGGAGCAGGAGATCGTCGAGCAGCAGGATCGTCTGCTCGCGCTGGAGCAGCAGACCAACGGCTCCTCCGAGGAGCTCGCCCGGAAGGACTCGCAGCTCAAGGTGCTCCAGGCCAAGGCGGAGCAGCTCCTGATGGATCGCCGGCGCGTGGAGCAGCAGGCCACGGCGCTCAGGGAAGAGGCCCGGAGCGCCACGGCGCGCGCCACGGCGCTGCAGGCCGAGGTGGAGCAGTACCAGCTCCAGTCGGGCGAGGCGGAGGATCTCCGGGCGCGGGCGGATCAGCTCGAGGCGGAGCTGACGGTGGCGCGCAGCGAGGTGGACACCGCCCGGGCGGAGCTGGACGAGGCACGCGCCCAGGCCAACCAGGAGAGCGACGAGCTGCGTCGGCGCGTCACCGAGCTGGAGGACGCGGTGTCGCGCAACGAGAGCCGGGTGGCTCGCCTCTACACGCGCATCAAGGCCGACGAGAAGGTGCGCGAGAAGGCGAAGAAGGCGCTGGCCATCGCCTCGCAGCTCATGGAAGAGCAGCCGGTGGCGATCCTCGACGACGAGGAAGCGGTGGCCTGAGCCGCTCGCGCCCGTCAGGTCCGGGCGGGCGCGCACGGGAGCGGGGGCCGCGCGCCCCCTGCCCCGCGGAAGACGGCCCTACTTGTCTTCCTTCTTCTCGTTCTTCTTCTCCAGCATCTTCTTGGCGACGCCCTGGAGGCCGGACGGCACGTTCTTGTCGCGCGACAAGTCCTTGACGTCGTTCTCGCGCAGGGTGTTGAGGAACTTCATCCCCACGGCGAGCGGCAGCTTGGGGTTCTTCAGCAGCGCCATCTTGATCTTGTAGTTCTTCGTCCACTCCCGGCTGCTGTAGATGTAGCGGAGGATCTCCTCGTTGACGGCCTTGTTGCCGGCGCAGTTGAGGACCTCGCCCGGGGTGATGCGCGGGCTGCGGATGACGGCGGTGCAGACGAGCTTGTTGGTGTCGCGGATGAGGTGGCTGCGCGCCTCCTTGTTGCCCAGCGTCGCGAGCTTGATCTTCTGCGCGATGCTCATCTTCATGATGCGCTGGGTGAGGCTCAGCCGCTTGGCCTCCTCCATGGGCGGAGGATTGGGATCCTCGTCGTCCGGCTTCTCCGGGGCGGTGTCCATCTGGAACTCCGCCATGATCTGCTCGGCGGTGGGGCCGGGCTCCGGCGGAGCGGCGGCGGCCTGGGGCCCGAACAGACGCACGCGCGCCGCCTGCACCTGGGGGACGTCCGCGAGCCCGAGCCCGCTGCGCACGGCGAAGTCACACACGTTGTCGATCAACGCGGGGCTCGCGTTGGGGTTGGAGCACAGCTGACGCAGGATGTCCTCGTGGCGCAGCACGCGCAGCTGGTTCTGCCCGATGATCTCCGCCACCTTCGCGCTGCAGTCGCGCGCCACCTGGGCCACGGCCTCGTCGGGCGTGGTGGTGTTGAGCACGAGCATCTCCGCGAAGGCGTCCTTGGTGCGCAACAGCGGCAGGAGCCAGCCGAGCACCTGGGGCGCGACGTTCTCGTCCCGCAGGCCCGCGGAGAAGCGATCCGGCAGGGCGGCGGCCGTCTTGGTGGCCGTCTCGCGCACGCTCGCGTCCGCGTCGAAGGTGAGCATGAAGAGCGCGCCGAGCATGTCCACGGGCGCCAACGGAACCATGGCCTTGGCGGCCATCATCCGCAGGGGCACGGGCGCGGCGGGGTCCACGTGCTTGCGCATGTTGGGCGGGAGGACTTCCGCGGAGATGGGACAGCCGGCGGGGGTCGCGGCGGGAGGCTGCGGGGCGGTGCTCATGGGGTGTGATTCCTTCCGTAGATGATGCGCAGTCCCTCGAGGGTGAGGAACTCGTCGACTTCCTGGATGTGCGTGGAGGCGCCCGCGACGAGGGGCGCGAGGCCGCCCGTGGCCACCACGTGCGTCTCGAATCCGAGCTCCGCCTTCATCCGCGCGCACAGGCCATCCACCATGGCCACGTACCCGAAGAAGAGTCCGGACTGGATGGAGTGCACCGTGTTGCGGCCCACCACGTGGGGAGGCCGGGCGAACTCCACGCGGGGCAGCTTGGAGGCGTTCTGGAAGAGCGCCTCCATGCCGATGTGGATGCCGGGGCAGATGGAGCCCCCGAGGTACTCGCCCCGGGGCGTCACCGCGTCGAAGGTGGTGGCGGTGCCGAAGTCCACGACGATGAGGCCCCGGTGGTGCTTGTCGTAGGCGGCCACCGCGTTGACGATGCGATCGGCACCCACCTCGCGCGGGTTGTCATAGAGGATGGGCATGCCCGTCTTCACGCCGGGCCCCACGAAGAGCGGACGCGTCTTGAAGTAGCGCTCGCTCATGCGTCCGAGATGGGACTGCAGCGGCGGCACCACGCTGGAGACGGCCACCGCGTTCACCCCGCCCGGCTCGATGCCGCTGGCGAGGAAGAGCTGGCGCAGCAGGATGCCCAGCTCGTCGGAGGTGCGGCGCGCGCTCGTCTCCACACGCCAATGGCTCAGCAGACGCTGGCCGTCGTATACCCCCAACACGGTGTTGGTGTTGCCCACGTCGATGGCGAGAAGCATGGCTCGCCACGCAGTCTAGCGGGGCCGCACCTGCTCCACATCCCCGGCGAGTACCCTTTCCAGGCGCCCCTCCGGTGTGCGCACCAGCAGCGCCCCCGCCGCGTCGATGTCTTCAGCCACACCGCGCAATTCCGCCCGGTCCGTCCGCACCCGCACCTCCTGGCCCAGCGTGGAGGACAGCTCCACCCAGCGCTGGCGCACCGGCTCGAAGCCCACCTCGTGGTGGAGATCCATCCACTCCTCCAGCCGCCCCCAGAGCGAGCTGGTGAAGAGCGCTCGGTTGACGCGCCGGCCGAGCACCCTCGACAGCGAGGTGGCCGTCTCCGCCAGCTCGGGCGGGAAGTCCTCGGGGCCGGAGTTGAGGTTGACGCCCACGCCCAGCACCACGAAGTTCACCTGATCCGGATCCGCGGACAGCTCGGTGAGGATGCCCGCCACCTTGCGCCCGTCGAGCTGCACGTCGTTGGGCCACTTGATGCGCGCGTCGGCGTCCTGCTCGCGCAGCGTCTCGGCGAGCGCCACCGCGGCCACCAGGGTGAGCTCCGAGGCGCGCTGCGGCGGCAGTTCCGGCCGGAGGATGGCGGAGAAGTACAGGTTCACCCCGGGGGCGACGTCCACACGCGGCCCCGGCGGCCCTTGCCCGCCGTCTGCTGCTCGGTGATGACCACCTCGCCGTGCTCGGCGCCCTCCGCGGCGAGCTGGAAGGCCGTCACGTTGGTGGACGGCAGGCTCTCGTGGAAGTGGATCTGCTGGCCCAGGTGGTGCGTGGACAACAGCGGCGCGAGCTCCAGCGGCGTGAGCTTGTCCGGCACGTCCACCAGCCGGTAGCCCCGCGCGGGCACCGCGTCGATGCGATAGCCCTTGCCGCGCAGCGACTCCACGTGCTTCCACACGGCGGTGCGCGACAGGCCCAGCTTGTCCGAGAGTGCCTCGCCCGAACAGAACCCATCCCGTCCCTCCACGAGGAAACCAAGGATGATCTCTTCGTACGTCTGCTCGGCGCTCTCGACACCCATGGGGCCTGCCTTCCTGAAAAAAGGCCCACAGGGTAGGAAGGCGCGATCCGACTTTCAACCCGCCCCCCTGCCCCCCCTGCTGGGAGGGCCGCTCGCCTGCCCTCCTGGCGGCCAGTTAGCGGCCGGAGAGCAGCAGGCCGGGACCTTCCTCGATGCGGATGACCTGGGTGGGCGCCCGGGTGCTGCGCAGCGAGTTGATCCACTGCACGGCGGCGATGACGTCCGCCTCGCGCGTGTCGTGGGTGAAGACGACGATGGTGGCGTGCGTGTCCTCGGGGCGCGGCGGGCGCTGGAGCACCGAGTTGATGCTCACCCCCTTCTCGCCGAGCACGCTGGCGATGCGGCCCAGGACGCCGGGCTCGTCGCTGACGGAGAAGCGCAGGTAGGTGGGCCCGCGGCGCTCCCCCGAGGGCAGGAGGGGCACGTCCTGCACGTTGGGCGCGCACGGCAGGGGCAGCCGGCCCGGCACCCCCGCCAGCAGGCCCCGGCAGGTGTCGATGATGTCGGACACCACCGCACTGCCCGTGGGCAGGGCACCGGCGCCCAGGCCCGAGAAGAGCGAGGCGCCCAGGGCCGCGGACTGGAGCAGCACCGCGTTGAAGCCGCCCTTCACGTCGGCCAGGGGGCTCGCGGCGGGGATGAAGGCCGGGTGCACGCGCACGTCCAGCCCGTCCGGCGCCCGGCTCGCCCGCGCGAGCAGCTTGAGCACGAAGCCCGCCTCGCGCCCGTGGGCGATGTCCGCCGGGGTGAGCGTGGAGATGCCCTCGACGAGGACGGACTCGGGGGACACGCGCGCGGAGAAGGCCAGCGAGGCGAGCAGGCACAGCTTCTGCGCCGCGTCCATGCCGCTCACGTCCAGCGTGGGGTCCGCCTCGGCGTAGCCCAGCTCCTGCGCGCGCCGCAGCGCGTCCGCGTACGTGGCGCCCTCGTCCGCCATGGCCGAGAGGATGAAGTTGGTGGTGCCATTCACGATGCCCGTGAGTGACACCACCCGGTCCGAGGCGAGCGCCTCGCGCAGCGTGCGGATGATGGGGATGCCTCCACAGACGGCCGCCTCGAAGTGCACGTCCACGCCCCGGGCGATGGCGCTCGAGAAGAGCGCCTCGCCGTGCGCTGACAAGAGCGCCTTGTTGGCCGTCACCACATGGCGGCCCGAGGCGATGGCCTGCTCCACGTACTCGCGCGCGGGGCTCAGGCCCCCCATGAGCTCCACCACCACCGACACCTCGGGGTTGGCGAGGATCGTCTTCATGTCATGGGTGAGGAGCGCCGAGGGCACGTCCTCGGGACGCGCGCGGCCCGGCTCGCGCACCAGCACGTGATGCACGCGCACCCGAGCGCCCAGCCGCCGCTCGATGTCCTTCGCGTGCTGCGTGAGGATGCGGTACGTCCCCAGTCCCACGTTGCCCAGCCCCAACAGGGCGATTCCAATCTCCTTCATGGCGCTGCCTCCGCCTGGCCTCGCGCGGTCGGCGCCCCAGGGTTGAGTTGATAGGACACCAGTTCCAGCGACGTCTGCGGCATGCGCTCGCCGTTGCTCTTCTGCACGAACAGCTCCATGCGCACCAGGCCCACGCCCCGCGCGAAGGTGAGCGCGTTGATGAGGGTGGTGTTCGCGTCCACGCGGTTGCTCGCCTCCACCCGGACACACGTGGGGAAGGACCCCGCGCGCGTCTCACACGGCACGTCCGCCTGCAGGATGCGGTAGCGCTCGGTGGACGCCACGGACACCACGTTCGTCCACTGGCTGCCCTCGGTGAGCGGCCCGCGCAACAGGTAGCGCTTGCGGTCGCGCACCCCGAAGGCGTCCACGGTGAGCTGTCCGCCCTGGCTGTCGTGGAAGTAGCCGTCCTCCTCCTTGAGCACCTCCACCGTCACCGGCTTGTCCTCGCGGCCATTCACCCGGTACGTCCAGCGGTTGCCCACGGCCAGCGGGTAGTACGCGGACAGTGACTCGGTGGCGCGCGAGGCGGACTCGGACGCGGAGTCGGCCACCGGCTGCCGGCCCGCGCACGCGCCAGCCCCCAGCACCCACGCGGCCCCGAGGGCCATTCGTACGACGACAGACGAGAGCTTCATGTCTCAGTGTTCCGCGCGGTCCGTGCCGCGCGCCTCCGGGGTGGCGAGCTTGTGAGCCGCGTAGAGTGTATCGAGCGCCTGCTGGGCCGCGGCCTGGACATCGGGCTGATCATGCCCCTGCGCCACGGTGAAGAGATAGGCCTCGGCCTCGGCCCCGCCGATCTCTCCGATGGCGAAGACGACCTCCTGCATGAAGCCCAGCTCCCGCTCCTTCACCAGCTCGATGAGCGCGGGCACGGCGGCGCTCTCCTTCATCTCCACCAGCGCGCCCATCGCCTGGCGCGCCACCTGGAGATCCTCGTCCTGCAACTGGCGGATGAGCAGCGGGGCCGCCGCGGGGTTGCGCCGCTCGGCGAGCACGCGCAAGGCGAACTCCCGCACCCGCTCGTCCGGGGATTGGAGATCCATCACCAACGCCCCGTCCGGGCGCCCCACCGCCGCCAGCTGGAGTCCGGCCGCGTCGGCCAGTTGGACGAGCCCGCGCCGCAGGGCCTCGCGCAGCGCCTTGCGCCGGGCCTCGGCGTCCTTGGACTCCACGCGCACCTCGCCCAGCCCCACCACCTGGTAGCGCTGGGTGCCCTCCCCCGAGCGCCGCTCCATCACCAGCGTGGCGCCCACCTCGGCGAAGGAGTACGTGCCGCCGTCCTTGAGCGCCTCGCGGGTGAAGGGCAGCTCGAGCGTGAAGGACCAGGGGCCCGGATCACTCCGCTCGGGTGCGTCCTCCGACGAGAGCAGCTCGAAGCGGCGGCTGTCGCGCAACACGTCCGTGAAGAGCGCCTGGATGTCCGACGAGGACCACCCGAGCAGACCGTTGTCGATCACCGTCGCGCCCTTGAGCGAGACGTGCTCCACCGGGAAGCGCGGCTCGCGCGAGCGGCAGGCGCCGAGCACCAACAGCGCCACGAGGAAGGGAGCAGGCCGGACTTCATACCGGCCTACCCTAACCCAGTCCCGCGCGCCCCTCACGCCCGGAGCGCGTGGATGTCAGGCCGTTCCGCCTTCCGGCGAGCCACCGTTCGATGAGGACGGCCCGGGCTCCCCTTGGGGCTTGGGCTCCTCGGGGGCCGCCGGAGCCGCCTCGGGAGCAGCCGGAGCCGCCTCGGGGGCGGGCGACGTCTCGACGGCCACGGCGGGCGCGACGGGCGGCACGTCCAGGGGGAGCGAGCCCTGGGCCTCGACCGGAGGAGCGGCAGCAGCCTCCACGGGCCCCGCCTCCACGATCGTGGCGGTGACCAGGGTGGTCTCCTGCTGGGTGGTGGTCTCCACCGCCGGGGTCTCCACCGTGGTGGAGGACACCAGGGTCTCGGTGGTCACGGCGACGGCGACGGCCCCCTCGGCGGCAGCCGCGGCGCCCGGCTCACCCGGAGCGCCCTCCGGTCCACGACCGCCCCGGCCGCGACGGCCCCGGCGACGACGGCGGCGGCGCTTGCGCTCACCCGCCGCCGCGCCCTCTTCCCCGGTCCCCGCCTCACCCGCCACGAAGGCGCTCGCGGCCTCGAGATCCTCGTCCTCGCCCTCCTCGTCGCCCTCCTCCTCCTCGGACAGGCCAGCGGGCGCGGTGGGTGCCGCCTCGGGCGCGGCCGCGGCGGGCGCGGACTCGGTGCCCGGCTCCTCCTGCTGCGCGGCCTTGCGTGCCTGACGGCGCTCCTCCCGGCGTGCATCCCGCTCGCGCTGACGCTCCTCGCGCCGCTCCTCCCGGCGCTTCTGGCTGTCGTCCGTGGCCTCCACGGTGACAGGTCCGCGCGACTCCCCTTCCCCGCCCGCCTCCTCGCCCTCGTCGGCGCGGGCCAGCTTCTCGCGCTGGCGCTCCTCGCGGCGCTTCTGGGCCTCCTCGGCCTCCAGCTTCGCCACCTCGAAGAAGCGCTCGTCCACGTCGTACAGCTCCACCGTGGTGACGCTCACCGCGGCCTTCGCCTCGAGGAACTTCTCGCCCAGCGCGTCGCCGCACCACAGCATCACCAGCGAGCCACTGGCCTGGGCCTCGGTGCGCGCATCGCCCCGGGCCTCACCGGCGCACGCGAGCAGACCCACCTGCGCCGAGTAGTGGCCGAGGTCCTTGCGCAGCTCCTGCACCGCCTTGCGATCCAACGCGGGCGTGCCCTTGAGCATGCGGATGGCGAAGCGCAGGTCCACGCTGCCCTCGCGCTTGCGGGCGGTGAGCAACGGGCCTTCCTTGGAGCGCTTGGCCACCTTGAGCTCGCGGAAGCCCAGCGCGTGCATCATCTTCACCACGGACTTCTCGAAGGTGCCCACGTCCAGCTCGCCCAGGCGCTTGCGCAGCGAGCGCGCCACGGCCTTGCGCGCGTCCTTCACCGCGGAGCGCGCCGCCGTCAGCAGCGCGGCATCCGCCAGGGCCTCGGGGGCGGCGGCGGTGGCGCTCGGGCGGTTGAGCACCGGACGCCCGTCCTCGAGCGGAATGCCCAGCGCGGCGGCGAACGCGGCCTGCAGCTCCAGGGGCGGCGCCTCGCTCGGCGAGCCCGCGCGCTCCAGCGCCACCGCGCCCGTCTCCGTGGAGAACGAGAACTGGGGACGGCGGCCCGCGTCGATCCTCCGCTGGTTGTCCTCCAGGAGCGCGGTGAGCAGCGCCTCCACCGTGGCGTCCTCGGCCGCCAGCTCCTTCGCGCGCGCCTGCTCGAGCAGCTGCTCCGGACGCAGCGCTTGCTCCGCCTCGCTGAGGATCTCGAACACCACCTCCGGCATCGGCGGGAAGCGGCGTCGGCGACCACCCCGACCCTCCTCCTCCTCCTGGCGGCGCTGCTTGCGCTCGCTGCCCCGGCCCGCCACGCGCACGTTGTCCGTGCGAGGATCCGGGTGCCGCTCGGTGGGCCGCAGGGCAGGCAGTCCCTCCTCGGGATGAGCCTCCATCACGCCCGTATGCGCCAGTGCCTCCGCATCCTCCGGCAACGACCAGTCCGTCAGCGCGAACGTGTCCTTGGCGGTGACGATCACCTTGCGATCGCGCGTCCGGCGGGCCATCGCCGCGAGCCGCGACAACATCGTCAGCTCGGGCGTCTTGCCCACGTGGGACAGCAGGTTCTGGGCGATCGATCTCTCGGTGATCTCGAGGAAGTGGAGGGGACGGCCTTCGCTCTCGAGCACGCGGAGAGCGGCCTCATAAAAAGTCATCGACGATTCCCCAATAAATTCACACGGTTACAAAAATGTAGGTCCGTTGGGCGGCGGATGCTAGCCATCGCTATTCTGGCTTGTCAACGAATGGGGAAGGGATGATCCGCTTTCGCATCGGACATCGATGGAAGCGCGAACCCGCGGAGGCGCCGCATGATTCCGTGTCGCTGGAATTGGACGGGGTGAATCTGCTGCCCGGCGCGGTGGAGGAACCGCTGGTGGACGTGGTGCCCGCGCTGCTGGGGGCCCTGGCCGCGCTGCATGCGGGAGGGCAGAGGCTCGCGCAGGTGTCGCTCACGGAGGCGCACCTGGAGCTGGTGCTGAGACGTTCAGGAGCCGACATCGAGGTGCAGGTGGCGAGCCTGTCGCGACCGGCGCGGCTGTTGCGGCCGGCGTTGCGGCTGGACGCGGAGGAGCTGGTGGAGGCGGCGCGGGCGTGTGGCCACGGCTTCCTGGAGGACCTGAAGCAGGTGGCGCCGGAGCGGCTGCGGGACGAGCCGGGCCAGGCGCTGAAGCAGGCCCTGAAGGAGCTGGAGGAGTCCGCGCCCCATCCCCGCGAGCTGCGCCCCGAGCCCTTCACGTTCCGCGCCACGGCGCCCACCCTGCCCGGCTTCGGCTTCGTGCTGGAGGACGGGGACGACGTGCTGCGGCGGGCGGCGCGGGAGAAGGGGCCGGCGCTGGCGTCGCTGCTGTGTCCGGGCGAGGTGTGGCTGGCGCTGCCGCAGCGGCCGGTGGCGTGGCGCGCGCCGGGGCCCCCTTCCTCACGGCGCTGGAGCTCACGCGGCAGGCGGCGGACCGCTCGCGCCCTGGAGGTGGGTGAGCCGCGCTTCTCCTTCGAGCCCGCGGGCGTGCGGCCCGAGCTGACGTTGGACTTGAAGGCGGGAGAGGCGCGCCTGGGCGGGCCTCCCATCGCCCTGCGCGCCGAGGAGCTGCTCGCGGCCATGTACCACCTGGGCCGGGCGCTGGCCCTGGCCATGTCCGAGCGAGAGCGCTCGCTCGCGAACAACCCGTACCTGCAGGAGCTCACCGAGCGCAGCCGCGAGGGGCTGTCCCACCTGCGCGGCGCCGTCCGGCCCCCGGAGGAGGCGGGAGCCGCGCCGGCCCGGGTGGCGCCGGCCTCCGGAGCCTCCCGCCCGCTGAAGGTGCCGGGGAGGCTGCGCCGGCTGCGCTTCGAGAGCCTGTGGGAGCAGCGCAAGCTGGTGGACGCGGACACGGGGCGGCTGCTGATGGGGCGCCAGGGGCTGGTGTACTCGTCGCCGGACATGGCGTGCGCCTTCGAGCGCAAGACGGGCAAGCAGTTGTGGCGGCGGGCGGCGAGCCATGGCGTGGCGGCCTCGGAGGACGGATACAGCCGGCGGCGAGCGCGGTGCGCCTGTGCGGCTTTCCCGGCAAGGGCGCGGGCGCGGACTGGTTGCGCGTGCACGACGGGTTGCGCATCGGCCCGTTGCTCCTGCGGCAGTACGGCATGCTCTACACCCTGGGGGATGACCGGGTGGTGCTCGCGATCAACGAGGTGACGGGCCGCGAGGCGTGGCGGCTGACGCCCGCGCGCACGCGCCGGGGCTACCTGTCCATCCATGCCCACCGAGCCCTGCTGGCGACGGACTCGGGCTACCTCTACGGGCTGGGGCTCGGAGATGGCCGGTGCGCTTCCGCATGAGCGCGTCCCTGCCCTTCCTGGGCGCGCCGGTGCCCTGGGCGCGGCGCTTCGTGGCGCTGCTCGGCCAGGGCTCCAACTCGGCGCTGCTGCTCGCGGACGCGCACACGGGCGAGGCGGTGTGGACGTACGAGATGTCCCTCGCCCTGCCCTCCACGCCGCTGCCGAGCGGCAAGCGCGTGTACATCGCCGGAGAGCTGGAGGGCGAGGGCGTGCTGCTGTGCGTGGACGCGGCGGGTCAGTCCCGCTGGCAGCGCGCGCTGCACCTGGGCCCGGGGCCCTTCGCGCTCGCGCGCCTGCCGGGCGCGGTGCTGGTGACGTCCGCCCTGGGCGCGGCGGCGCGGGTGAGCGACTCGGGCGAGGTGGACTGGCGCGTGGGCGCCTCGGGCGAGCAGCTCACCCGCCCCCTGCGGCCCATCGTCTCGCGCGGCGTCGCCCTGGTGCCGGGCGAGCGCGTGCGCGCGGTGGATCCCGTGCGCGGCGACGTGCTCGCGGAGGTGCGCGCCGGCGCGGGCCTCATGGCGCTCCAGGCCGACGCCCAGCTCAACCTCTACTTCCTGGACGAGCTCGGCACGCTGTCGGCGTACCGGTTGGGCTCGCACTTCACGGTGGTGGGCGGCTAGCGCCTACTTGCGCGCCGCCTTGGCCGGATCGATCTCCTCCTCGGGGCGCTCGGTGACCTCGGCGCCCTCCCACTTCTCGCCCGCGCCGAGCCGCCACTCCGAGGGCACCTCCAGCTTCCACACGTAGGAGGACGTGATGTCCCCGCCCGACGCCGCGCGCGAGCTCACCTCGAAGGCGATCTCCATCTTCTTCACCTCGTTGGGCACCAGGTCCATGTCGTAGTGGCCCAGCACCATCTGCGGCGGGAACTCGGCGATGAAGCGCTCGGGGAAGTCCACCTTCATCGAGGGGTCCTCCGCGCTCATCTCGCCCAGCAACTTGCCGCGCTCGTCCGTGAGCTTCCACTGCGTCTTGAACGAGGCGCTCGTCACCATCTTCTTCACCTTGCCGTCCGAGCGCTCCTCGCGCTGGGCGCCCCAGAGCGCCAGCCGCAAGCGCACCTGCGGCTTGTCGAGCACCTTCACCACGTCCGCGGACACCACGTCCAGGCGCATGCCCTTGTCCGTCGCCGTCCACATCGGCTCGTACTTGCCCTCGCGCATCCGGTCGAACACCGGCGCGTGTACTCGTAGAAGGCCTTGCGATCCTGCACGCGGTCATCCTTGTCGCCGCGCTTCTCCAGCTCGGCGAGGTACGCGTCGTACGTCTTGCCCAGCTTGTAGCGATCCTGGTGCGCGTCCACCTGCGTGAAGTACGCCTTGAAGAAGGGCGCCAGTTCCTGCCGGTAGGCCTTCTCGTCCGGGTTGACGCGCAGCCAGCCCACGCGCTCCAGATAGTCCTTCTGCACCCGGGCGAAGTCCGCATCCCTCTGGGCCTCGAGTGCCCGGGCACTCGAGGCACGAGTCGTCACCACCGCGGCGAGGATGACGCCGACGATGAGCACGATGAATCCGAAGTAACGCTTCACGCGAGCAACTCCTGGGTCGGTGAAAAACGGTCGTAGTGATATGAAGCCTGACTCTCGTGTACCAGACCCACGGCTTCTACGTGTCTCCGGTTGCACTTCCCCTGGAGGAAGGCGGCCTGCTGGGCGCGGCCCGGCTCGCCCGGTGCGCCTACGGCGAGCGCTCCGATGACAATGTTGTGGTGCTGTTGCACGACCTGCCGCACTCCCACCACGCCCTTCACCCGGCGGGGCAGGACGCCGGCCCTCACTCCGGGTGGGGCTCGGAGTTACTCGGCGAGGGGCGGCCCCTGGACACGGCGGCGCTGCACGTGGTGGTGCCCAACCTGCTCGGCAGTCCGTTCGGCTCCACGTCGCCGGTGGCGGTGGACCCGCACGTGGGCCGACCCTATGGCGCCGCGCTGCCCACGGTGACGGTGCTGGACATGGCGCGCGGGGTGGCGGCGCTCCTGCGCTCGATGAAGGTGGAGCGCGTGCGCGCGGTGGTGGGCGTGGGGCTCGGCGGGCTGGTGGCGCTGCGGCTCGCGGCGCTCTTCGCCGAGCGGGTGGCGGGCGTGGCGGTGCTCGGCGCGGCGCGCTCCCTGCCCGAGTCCCTGCGCGAGCGCCTGGGCCTCACCCGCCACCTGTTGCGCCTGGATCCCGACTTCCAGGACGGGCACTACGCCCCGGGGGCCGGGCCCCGGCGCACGCTGCGCAAGCAGACGCTGGAGTACCTGCGGCTCGTGCACGGGCCCGGCGGCGAAGAGCCGCACGCCACCCGGGCGCTGGAAGCCGAGGCCCAGGCCCTCGCGGACGGCTTCGACGCGAACGCCTGGGCGCTGTTGTGCACGGCCTACGCGGGCGCGGACCTCACCGAGTGCCTGGCCGAGGTGCGCGCGCCGGTGCTGCTCGCGGCGGCCGCCAATGACGCCCTGGCCCCTCCCGCGCGCGTGCGCGACACGTACCACCTGCTCAGCGCGGCGGGCATCCGGGCGCACTACCACGAGTTGCCCGAGCCCTGCTCGCACCAGGGCCTGCTCGCCGGCTGCTCCCGGCGGCTGCACGGCCCCCTGCGCGACTTCGTGCGCCGCCGCGGCTGAAGCGCGCTCAGCGCGGCGCGGCGGGGTTCATCAGCCGGGCGCGCAGCGCGCCGACGATCATCCCGATGGCGATGTCGTTGTTGCCCCCCTGCGGCACGATGATGTGCGCGTGGTGCTTGGAGGGCTCGACGAAGCCCATGTGCATGGGCCGCACGTGGCGCAGGTACTGGCTCACCACGTGATCGAACTCCTGGCCGCGCTCGTGGATGTCGCGCTCGAGCCGGCGCAGGATGCGCAGGTCGTCATCCGTGTCCACGTAGATGCGCACGCTCATCTCGTCGCGCAGCGGCTTCATGTGCAGCACGAGGATGCCCTCCAGGAGGATCATGTCCCCGGGCTCCACGCGCACCGTCTGCGGCTGCCGCGTGCAGGTGACGAAGTCGTACACGGGCTTCTGGATGGCGCGGCCCGCCTTGAGCTCCAGGAGGTGCGCGACGAGCAGCTCCGTGTCGAAGGCATCCGGGTGGTCGAAGTTGACCTCGCGGCGCTCGGCCATCGGCAGGTCCGACAGGTCCCGGTAATACGAATCCTGATCCATGAAGGCCACACGGCAGTCGGCGAGCGCCTCGCGAACCTTCCGGGCGACCGTCGTCTTGCCGGAAGCGGTACCACCGGCGATGCCTACGACGAGGGGTGACGACATGGGGCGCGAACTACCGCAGTGGACGGACGCGCGCAAGGCTGTGTCCAGAACTCCACCTTTCACCCTCCCCCCAGGGCACCCCACAGTCCTGTAGTCCACGGACTCCCTGTTCAAACCGAAGCTACTCCAAGTTCGCAAGGCTGGCCCATATTTCAAGTTTGTCTGGTTAGGCGTATAACTCAGGAGTGAGGCCACGGGCATGGCTTCACTCCATGGACGCGTTTCAGTGCTCGTTGCAGACCGGTGCTGTCCCAGCCGCCGGGGGGATGACATGCAAAACGAACCGAACGAGACGTCTCGTCGTCTGTCCTCTATCCACGGGCTGTTTCTCCAAGCAGCGGTGTCGCTGTGGCTGGGAGTGGTCGCAGGTGGCTGTCTCCCCGCCGAGGAAGGGAGCGAGCCGCGGGAACGATCCGTCCAGGCCTGGGCGGTGGGCACCATCAATGGCCTGTCGCTCAATGGCCTGTCGCTCAATGGCTTGTCACTCAACGGCCTGTCGCTCAATGGCCTGTCGCTCAATGGCCTGTCCACCAGCCAGTTCGATCTCTGGTTTCAGACCAATCCCACACTCAACGACTCGGTGATGCGGTACGTGGTGCTGTGCGCCGTGCCGGCGGGAGAGACGCGCACCTATACGTCCTCCAGCACGGGGAGCACCTGGAGCTGGACGGGAGTCCTGGGCCTCGCACCGGGCTGGGCCCAGGGCGCGCCCGCCACGCTCACCGAGCAACGCCTCGTCTCCGCTTGCCTGGCTGCCCACTCCAACAAGTTCGGCGTGCGGATTCCCCTGTCCGTCCAGGGACGTGGCGGCGCGGGCTCGAGCATTCCCACCGACCCCAGCGAGCTCGAGGAGTACCCGGAGCGCGAGGGCTGCTTCTTCGGCAACCTCTTCAACGACGAGGGCATCTACGCCGGCAACAACCGCAAGCCGCTCAACCACAAGGAGAGCACGCCGCGCGCCTGCGCCCTCTCCATCAAGAAGTCCGGGCCTCCGGATTGCCCACCCCTCGTCCGGGTCGACCCGGACTGCGCGGAGATCTGCACCCAGAGTGCCGCGAGCGGCATCTACACGTCCTGCACCTACAACGGCATCACCTACCCGGCCATCACCACGCGGCTGCGCAAGCAGGACATCTACACGTGTGGAGACGGCGTCTGCCAGGTGAGCGAGAAGTGCGGCACCGGCAACGACTACGATAACTGCGCGTCGGACTGTGGCCGCTGCCCCTGATGAGCATCAGGGGGTAGCCTGTTTGCGCACCAGCACCTGGCCCAGGTATGCGCCAATGGCGGGGCTGGAGTAGGAGCCCTCTGCCTGGGGGTTTCATGACGTCCACACTCCATGCCGAGACCGTGGTGGCCTGGGACGGGGTAAGGCTGGGCGGGCTGCTGCGGCGCCACCTGTCCCTCTCCCTGGGCGCGGAGATGTTTGGCTGGGGCATGCGCGCTGAGGCCCGGGCGCACAGGTGGGCCGCGCTGCTAGTGGCCGTGCTGCTCTCCACCGGCTGTGTCACGCTGGCGCCGCGACAGGGCGGGAGCACCACCGAGGGCCCGCGCTCCCTCTCCACGTGGCGAGAGACGGGGGCCCGTATGCCCCCGCTCGAAGCGCCCGCCCCTCTGGCTCTCCCAGAGGCGAGCGAGCACGCATTCTCTGGCAAGCCAGGCGAACAGGAGCGGCTGCACCGCCGCCGCAGCGCCCGCGGGCTGGGCCCGAAAACAGCCCTGGCGAGTTTGGGCGAGGCGCCCGTGTACGAGGTGGCCAGCGCGGTCCCCCAGCAGCCGCCCTCGTGCGGAGGGCAGGCCGTGCCCCCGGGCTGGCCCGACTTCTCCTCCAGCCGAGAGGAGCTGCTGGCCCCCTTCCTCACGTGCATCTCGCCTGGGGAAGTCCTCGCCCTCCAGGAGCGGGTGGACATGCCCCGACTGCTGGAGGCCCTGGACGACTGGCGCGCCGTGCGACTCGGCGCCCTGGGCCCACCGCGCGAGGACATTGCCCACCAGCTCAACGCGAAGCGCAAGTCCCTCCTCGTGAAGGCCCCCGAGGCCTATGGGCGCCTCAACGCGCAGGTGCTCGCCGTCTACAGCGTCGACTCCGCCTATGACGACGACTTGAGGGAGATTCTCTTCTTGCTGGCCCAGGACAAGCGGCTGGCGGAAACCCTCGCGCTGCTGCCCGCGTTCCAGGTGGCATTGGAGAAGCGGGGCTGAAACCCACGGCCCGCGTGGACCGGGACTCCGAGCTTGGAGACCTGGGCCGGGGCCTGGTGCGAGCTGGGAAGGACGTGCTCTCCAGTTCCCCGATGGCCGGGGGCGGACGGGATTTCGCCTTCCTCCCCATCCGACTCCAACTGCCGCCGGAGTACCAGGAGGCCTCGCCAAGGCCGAGCAGGAGTGGGTGCGCCAGGCCGCGGCGGACAGCATGGCGGTGAGTGCTTTTGACGAGCTCACCTTTGGTGTGCCGCTGGGCGGCTACCACTTTGTCGCCACCACCCTCCATGGCGGGAAGTTGCTCTGGCGGGGAGAGCTGGAGGAGGGCACGCGCGAGGTGGCTCCGGCACTGGTGCTGGGCCTCATCGCGGGTGGCAAGGGTCTGCGCCACCTCTCCAAGGCAGAAGGCGCCGCGGGGGTGCGCTCGCGCATCGTTTCCGGGGTTGAGGTCGCGCAAGCGCGCCTGCGGGCCGTGATGGAGACGGCGCGGCAGTTCAAAGGGGCGATGAGCCTGGAGGGCCTGCGGGAGTTGGTGCGGGAGGTTCGAGCGAGCCGGGAGGCAGGCCGCTTCGTCGCCGTGGGCGGGGCCGACGCCGCGTTGGCGCTGCATGAGGCCGGGGGAGATGTGGCCAGGGCTCGGCCGCTCATGTCCAGGGAGAAGCCCAGGGCGACGGGCGCCCAGCCCCTGGAGGCTGGCGCGGAGACCGGTGCCGGGGAGGCCGCACGCCCCTCCGCGACGAAGACCGGTGCCGCTGAGCGCCTGGGCACACTGGCCTCGCTCGTAGACGAGGGAGTCGGCCACACGCCGGCCGTGGTGGAGGCGAAGCTCGCGGCCGCGGAGCTCGAGGCCACGGGCCCGCGTCTTCCCAAGGACGTGAGCGTGCTGGAGAAGCACCGCCCCTCCCTCGACGCCCCGCCGCCCGAGGCCCGGGGCAACCCGCGCTGGCGCGAGTACGTCGACTACTACGAGAAGCGCCAGCGGGAGGTGGAGAAGGGCACGGCCACCGAGGGCCCCCTCAGGTGGGAGCCCTACGAGCGGATGCGCGCGTGGTTTGCCCGGGGGATGGCCTTCGAGCGCGACATGGTGAAGCTGCTGAAGGCTGACGCGAGGAAGCCTCGGTCACAGCGCAGCTTCCTCGGGGACTTCGATAATCCCCGCATCGAGGCGAACGTGGGCGTGAGGAAGCCGGGCTCCGGCCTGCGCTACGCGGATGTGCTCGTCATCGAAGAGGGCGAACTCGGCGGGCGGCCACGTCGCGTGGAGACGTTCAGCTTCAAGAGCCGTGATCTCTCGGGGCTGAAGTACGATGCGTTGGAAACGCAGATGATTGAGGACGCGAGCGAGGCCCTACAGAAATACGGCGAGAGGCTGAACATTCGCCGTGACTCCCTCCAACGTCTTTTCGGCGAGGCTGGCGAGGTGCAGGTCTCGAGGGTCCGCCTCATCTACGAGGGGGTGACCTCAAGCCCACGAATCCAGACTTCTTGAAGAGCGCCGTGAGCGAAACCAAGGAAAAGGTTCCGGGAGTGGAGGTGCTGTTTCAATGAAGGTGCTGAGCGTGCATGATTTGAAGCCGGAGGACAGCCTCCTGCTAACCTTCGACGGTGCCTTCAGTCCACAAGCGGCACTGGAGCGCGAGTTGGAGCCCTTTCTCCAGGCGCTCGAAGAGTACGCCGACGGGTGGATGCCGGATGTCGTCAACGGCAAGCGGCAACGCAAATACGCCCGCCCCGCCATCTGGAAGGCACTGGAGGAGCGGCGCGATGGGAACAGAACGGCCATAGGGCTCTATCGAACGAAGTGGCCCGCGCTGGATAGTCGCCTCAGGTTATGGCTTCCACCGCGGCAACCCGAACTGGGCATCATCCTCCAGGTAAAGCCGCTCTCCTTCTTCGCGGAGGCGGAGCGCTGCCGCCGCTTCGTGGAACTGGTGCGCGCCTGGGCCTCTCGGCACCCGGTTACCTATGCCATGGCCCACAGTACCGACGACAGAGCATTGGCGGGCGCTCCCAATTTCGGCCGCGACGATGAAACTGAATACAGAGACGGTTTCGACAAAATCTACGAGGTGTGCTGGCTCAACGTCTTTGGTCCGAAGTTGGTAGAGACTGTCGGTCGCGAGCGCATGTTGTCCACTCCAGCCCACCGTGTGGAAGAACTCCCTTCCGGCTCTGTCTTGATGGTGACGTGGCCCAGCGCGGCGGATTTCGCGAGCAGGGAGGCACGGCTCGCACAAGCCCGCGCCCACGCCCACCTCCGGCCAGACCTCGACTTCGACGCCGTGCTGTGCACTTTGCATGAGCGGAGTGCCGGGCTCGCTCCCGTGGAGCCCCGCTTCCACCCGGACCTGGCTCCGCTCCTTTCTCGTGTGGTGGACCGCGCTGCGAGTTACGAGCGCCAGCGGAGGATTGCCGAGTTCAACGCGTGGCAACCACCCGAGCCCGAGGAGTGGCGCCCCGCCGATTCAGCCCTGCTTCCAGACGTAGAGAATCTAGAGAGCGCCCTCCAGCAGTACACCTTCTACGCCGAGCACCTCGTGGCGCTGCTGCACTCGAAGGTACCCTCGGTTTTCAAGGGAACACCCGAGTCGCTCACGGACGCCGACTTCTACTTCTGGCGGGAGGAGTTCCCGACAAGCCGCCCGCGGGAAGCCATCGACGAGCACGCGGTGCCCGCTATTGGCGCGTACCTGGGCGAAGTGCTGGTGCGCAACCTGGGGGGCAGGTGGATACCGCGCCAGAAGCTCGAGGAGGCGCAGGTGCTGTTGGGCAGCCGAGTCTGGCTCCCCTTCGTCCGGGCCCGCAACTACATGCGCTCGCGACAGTCGCTCCTGGACTACTCCCTCACCTACCTCTACCGCGTGGCCGAGCGGTACCGGGGTTGAAAGGGCAACTGGCGCGGTAGCTGGTGATGCGCTCTCGCCCCCGGTTTCGTCATGGACCGCACAACAGGGGCGCTCATCCCCAGCGCAGCAGGCCGAGCACCCCCGCGTCGGCGAGCCGTTGGACGGGCACCTCCCGCGCGGGCCGGGGTGCCCGCTCCAGCGCGGCCAGCGCGTCGAGCACCGAGGCCGCCGCCGTCAGCACCTCCAGCCCCCGGCCCTTGCGCCGCACGATGAAGCGCCACGGACCGGGCGCCGGGCGCCGTGCCACCTGCTCGAGCGCGTCCAGCCCGCTCACCTCCAGGGCCTCGCTCGCCCAGGCCCGCCCCATCAGGTGACGGCGCAGGGCCCGGGCGGCGAAGCTCAACTCGGTCAGGTCCACCGGGAAGCCGCCCAGACGCACGTCCTCGGCCGGCCCACCTCGCCCGGCCCCGGCGCGGCGCGGGGCCTGACGCGCGCGGCCTGGGCAAGGAACGTCTCGAAGGAAACCGCCGCCGCGAGCCCCTCGTCCGGATGCTCGCGCAAGCGCCGCCGCGTCCAGGCCGCGAACGCGTGCCCGGGCGCGCGCCCCAGCCCCTCGAAGAGCTCGCGGAACTCCGCGACGCGGTGAAGGCCAGCAGGCGCTCGCGCGTGCCCGCGAGCAGCAACCGGGACAGGGGCCAGTCGCGATCGAGCACCTCGGCCACCACCGCGAGCCGGAAGTCCTGCTCCGCCCGGACCCCCTCCTCGTCGCCGCCCGGCTCCGCCGTCACGCCATACCCGGACTCGAAGAGCGCCCAGGGCGCGCTCTCCCGGGCGAGGGGCGGCGCGGGCCGCTCCACCGGAGTGAGGCCCAGCGCGGGCCGGGGCGCGGCGGGCACGAGCTGGCGCAGGCGGCGCAGCGTGAGGAGCGCCACGTCCAGCGGGTGTCCATCTCCCTCGAAGGTGACGGCGCGCAGCGCGGGGCAGCGCGGCAGGAGCCACTCCAGCAGGCCGAAGAGCTCCTCGCGCACCGGCTGGGTGTGGTCATCCACGTAGTGGCTCCGGCCGCCCCTCCGGGTGACGACGCCGCCCGCGAGGTGCACCTCGATGACCTGCTCCAACGGGAAGTCCGCGAGCCCCGCGTCCAGGGGCAGCCCGGCGGCGAGCTGGTAGCTGAGCAGGTGCCCCAGATCGATCAGCAGCGGCAGCCCGGTGCGCGCGTGCAGGCGGGCCATGAAGTCCAGCACGTGCAGCTCCCCCTCCGCGCGAAGACGGCGGGGTTTTCCAGCGCGAGCGGCACGGACAGGTGGGACTGGACGTGGAGTGCGTGCGCGGCGCAGTCGCGCAGGCCCGCCTCGGTGAAGGGGGCGTGAAGTAGAGGTAGCCCGGAAAGGGCTGTCCCCCCGAGTGCCACCACCCCACGTCGTTGCCCACCCACGCGCTGCCCACCGCCCGCGCGTGCGCGTCCAGGGCGGCGAGCGCCCGCTCCGGCTCCAGCTCGGGGCCATAGAGGTTGAGGTGCACCGGATGGAAGAGCACTGGCACCTCTGCCCGGCGCTCCCACATCTCCGGGAAGAGCGAGGCCTCGGCGCGCGTCTCCTCGAGCGACAGCGGCGCGCTGTACTCCACGAAGTCGAAGAGGCCCGGCGCCTCGGCGAGCAGACGGTAGGGGTGCGGTGCGTCCGCCGCGTCCAGGTTGCTGCTCAAGCCCAGACCCCTCCAGGGCAGGTTCCAGGCGGATGCCTTCGTGTCGCTCATGGGCTCACACCCTAACGCGAGCCCGTTTCATTCTCCTCGTCCAAGGGCACGGGCACTGGAATCCCCGGGCACGGGGTTGGCCGCTGTACGCGAGTCCAGGACTACCTCTTGCGTCCGGACGTCCAGTACCGTAACTCGGCCGCCATGCGCCCTCCTCCTGTCATGCATGACACCAAGACATGGACCACGTCGAATGGGGAGATGCGGCTGTGGCGGCCCGCCCCCCATGTCATCGTCACGAAGTTCAAGGGAACGATGTACGACGCGCACCGGCGAACCTCGCCATGCGCGCCATCGAGGACATCGTCGCCACCGAGCCCCGGGTGGACATCTTCCATGACTGGGAAGACATGGAGCTGTACGCCACCCCGGCCCGGACCCTGATGACGGAGCGGGCCGTGCCGCTCGCCCCGAACATCAACACCCTGAGCGTCCTGTTCGGCTCCAAGGTGGTGCTCATGGGCGTGTCGCTGGCCAGCATCAAGCTGGGCGGCATTCCCACGTTCACCCAGCGCAAGGAATTCGAGCAGGCGGTGCGGCAGGCCGCGGAGTCCCCTCCGGGAACCTTCAAGCTCAAGCTGCCCATGGAGGAGTAGTCCCCCACCCCCAGGGCCCACCTCACGGGCCCTGCTTGCCACGCCGCCACTCCTCCCGGCGCCGATCCTGGGTCTCCTTGCGCGCGAGCGCGTCCTGCACCTGCCTCGGAATCTCTTCCAGGCGGGTGCGGTGCATCTGGATGCTCAGCTCATACAAGCCGCGCTCCTGCTCCGACAGTTGAGCGCCATGCTCCTGGAGCACCCGGCTGGCGAACGCGATGAAGTCCTCGGACACCGCGCGGCGGTGATCGTAATACTGGTGGATCTCCTCCTCCGTGGCCGTGTTCGACTGCACCTTGCCCAGCAATGCGTTCCAGTGCCGCGTCTGCTCCTCGCGCCTGCGGAGGATCTCCGGATCCTTCGTCGGGGCGCCCAGCTCCCAATAAAGATTATCGGGCATCTGCTCGCGAAGTTTCTCCAGGTTCACCGGATGCTCGCGCGCCGCCTCGGGCGCGGGCGTCTGTTCGGGCGCGGGCGGGGCGAACCCGGCATCGGGCTCGCCCGCCAGGGTTGCCTGGGGAGCAACAGGGCGGGACGGCGTGGGCGCCGCGGTGTCCGCCGGCTGCGGTGGGGGCCGGCTCCGCGCCTCGCGTCCGGGTGCCTCGGGAGCGGGGTTGTCCTCGCGCGGCGGCACCCACCACAGGACTGCCGCCAGCACCGTCAGCAGCACCACAATGATTGACGCGCCGAGCCATGGAAAAGCCTTCGACCGCGGAGTGACACCCATACCGTCAGATACCTTGCACCCCTCGCGCTTCGCAACCCCGCGCGTTAAAGTGCGCCCCGGTTCTCCGTGCTTTCCGGATGGTCGAGAACTGAATCGAATAGCCTTACCCCAAGCCCCCACAGGAATACTCACATGAAAAAGCAATGGCTGTTGGGCCTTCTCCTGGCCGCGGCACCGGCGTCGCGAGCGCCGAGGTGCTGGTCTCTGGCATCGTCGACGTGCTGGTGGACGGCGGAAACACCTACGACTGGAGCAAGGTGGAGCTGCCGGGAACCACGTGCGGCAACGGCTCGCAGTACAAGTTCTTCGTCCATCGCAGCACCACGGGCTCGCAGAACCTGCTGTTCTTCTTCGAAGGTGGCGGCGCGTGCTGGGACTACGACACGTGCAGCGGGCGCGCGGGTGTCATTGGCGCGGCCAATCCCAACGGCATCACCGACGACTACATGACGCAGTTCACGGCGAAGTACGTCTCGCCCATCGTCAACGGCGCGGATCCGGGCCTGCCCTTCCGCAGCCGCACGGACATCGCGACCAAGGACTGGAACATCGTCTACCTGCCCTACTGCACGGGCGATGTTCACGTGGGCAATAACGTCGCCACCTACGCCGACCAGACGGGCCAGCAGCCGCCGCTCACCTGGCACCACTCCGGCTACAAGAACTCGCTCGCGGCCATCAACTACGCGAAGGCCCAGTTCTCCAACGTGCAGAAGCTGCTCGTCACCGGGTTCAGCGCGGGCGGCACCGCCACCTCGTCCTCGTACTACTTCGTGCGCCGCATCATCAATCCGGCCCGGGGCTACTTCCTGAACGACTCGGGCCCCATCTACCTGGCGCCCAACGTCAACGACAACTCGCGCCCCCTGCACGACAAGATCCGCCAGTCGTGGAACCTGGACTCGGTGTTCAACCAGTTCCCCGCGTCCTTCGATCGCAACAACCTGGGCACCATCAACCGCATGCTGGCCATGGAGTTCCCGAATGATCAGCTCGCCTACACGGGCTACTCGCGGGACTACAACTACTCGCGCTTCTCCTACGAGCGTTTCTACTCGCCCAACGATCAGGAGGCGGTGCTCGCCCGCTGGAAGGCGGACCAGGACAAGCTCGTCGCCGAGCTGAACCTCTACAACAACTACAGCTACTTCATCCCCTACGAGCGGCAGATCAACGCGAGCCACTGCAGCACGATCATCACCTTCGTGGGCGCGCACGCCTGCCAGCGGATGGAGAAGAAGAAGTGGTACGAGTACGTCAACGAGCCGTGGCAGGACTACAAGTGCAACAGCGAGATGGTGTCCATGAGCACCTTCCTCCAGCGCTTCATCAATGACAACCAGCGCGTGCGCATCTACGAGCCCGCCAACGGCTACAACGCCGATGATCCGGGCATGTCGGTGCTCGCGCCGCTCATCAACGGCGCCCTCGGCGGCTAGTCCGTACCGGGCCTGACCGGGCCTTCAGGGGAGCCTTCCGCGTGGACCGGGAGGGCTCCCCTTCTTCATGGGCCAACCATGGGCGCGGCGCGACCCAGGCGCGTGGCGAGCAGCGTGTGCACGGAGGTGGGCAGCCCCGTCAGCACCGCCTCGCAGACCAGGTTGTGGCTGAACCACGCGCCGCGCACCAGGGCCCCCTCCTCCAGCTCCCGCCATGCCTCCACCAGCCGCGCCACGGGCACCTCCAACACCTCGGCCGCCAGCTCGAGGCCGACGTCCGCGCGGGCCACCGCCAACAACTGCCCCAGCCGGAGTGCCTCGGGCGACAGACTCTCCAGACGCGTCTGGATGATGTAGCGGGCCCGGCCCGGAGGCGGCAGCCCCTCGGGAAAGCGTCCCCCGAGACTGTCGGTCTCGATGAGCTGGCGCACCGTTTCCACGATGAACAGGGGATTGCCACCGGTGTAGCGCACGATGTCCTCGGCCATCTCCTCCAGCCGGGGCTCGTTCATGCCACGCAGCAGGGTGCGCACCTCCGGCAGCGCCAGGGGCTCGAGTTGGATGAGCTCCGCGAGCCCCGCCTCCACCTGCATGTGGATCCGCTCGCCCTTCCAGAGCGCCTCGTCCGTGCGCTCGCTGAGGAGGATCCACGGAAAGCGCCGGGCCATCATGTCCTCCTCGAGTTGGGCGAGGAGATAGAAGCTGAGCTCACTGCTGCCGCTGTCGGAGTACTGGGCGTCGTCGAAGACGAGGACGTCCAGCGCCCCGAGCGCCTGGCGCGCCATGTGGAGCACGGCGGAGAACAAGCGGGCGGTCTCCTCCGGAGTGCCCGGCAGGGGCAGGGGCTCGGGACCCAGCTCCGGAACCAGGCGTGACAGCTCGCGGCGGACCCAGGGCTCCAGCACCAGTGCCGGGTTGTGCCGCAGGATGGTGCGCACCCCCCGGGCATGCGTGGAGAAGGGCACGTTGATGTCACCCGGGCGTGACGTCAGCAGCAGCGAGCGGCCCCGCGAGCGGGCGAAGTCGCCGATGAGCCTGGACTTGCCCACGCCCGCGGGCCCCAGGACGAAGGTGGGCCGGCGCGCCGCATGGGCCGCCTCCAGCTTCGCCCACTCGCGCTCGCGGCCCGCCAGCACGGGGGGATGCACCACGGTGAGCGGAAGGAGCTTGCGCTCCGGGCCCGCGGAGGGTTGCACCGGGGGCTGCCGCTCCAACTCGCCCGCCAGCCGGCTCGTCTCCGCCGAGGGCCGGATGCCCAGCTCGCGCGCCAGCGCTTCCTCGCACTGGCGCCAGACGCGCAGCGCGGCGTCGCGGTTGCCCATCCGGTGATGCAACCGCATGAGGTGGCGGAACGTCTCCTCGGAGGTGGGCTCCAGCGACAACATCCGCTGGGCCGCCTCCAGGGCCAGGGTCATCCGCCCTTCCCGCTCCTCCAGCCGCAACTGCTCTTCCATTGCCTTGCGTTGCAGATTGGTTACCCGCACGCGGGTGGCGCGCAGCCAATCCTCCAGCGCCTCGCAGTCATCATAATTCAAACCCGCGAGCAGCTCGTTTCCCGGACTCTCGAGCCATGAGAGCTGGCCGCGCACGAGCTCGCGCACGTCCACCCGGAGGTCATCGCGCAGCCGCACCGTCTTGCGGCCCTCCACGCCGGACTCGCCCAGCAGTTCGCCCAGGCGGCGCAGCAGTTGAGAGAGGTTGTTGCGCGCCGTGGCCTCGCGTGACTCCGGCCAGAGCAGGCCCGCGAGCGTCCCTCGCGCCGTTTCTCCCTCCAGCGCCGGGTAGGCCAGGAACGCCGCGGTCTTCCGCTCCAGCGGCCTCGATTTGTGGCGCTCCTCCAGAATCCGAGCACCACCCAGAAGCTCGATACGCGTCTCGTCCAAGCGGCGGGAGTGTAGACGCGCGCCCATGGGAAAGGCAGCCCCACGTTCTGCTTTCGCGCCGTGTCCTCCCAGGAGCGCATGGCCTTGAAGGCATGAACCGATCGCGATCTTGGGGGCATCTCTCAACTTTCGAGAACGGATTCATTTCCCGAGAACGTGAACTCCAGATGATGAGAAAAAAAACAACAGGACGAGCGATTCCCTCTCCTTGACGGCTCACGGATTTCAGGTCCAAATTACAAATACGGATTTGCCGTAAAAAACCAACAATCAGGAGGTTCGACATGATGAAGTCAGTGAAGGTGGGCCTTTTCGGGCTGGCGATGAGCGTGATCGGCGCCGTGGCATTTCCTGCTCAAAACGCCCATGCCCAGAGTGATTCGATTGCAGACGGGAAAAGCCCTATTTGCATAGCAAACTACGCGTCCTGCCTTGCTGGCGCGAATGGCAACGCGGCAGTAATCGCCGTGTGCCAGATGCAGTACGCGCTCTGCAAGTAAGGCTGAATTCCAGCTCCCGAGCGGGTTGAGTTCATCCCGCTCGGGAAGCCCGATGAAGATTCCCGACATCCAAGAAACCTTGGACAGGAGGAAGACAGCACCTTCCCTCCCTGACGGTCCGAGTGGGGTCGGTTTTCCGCCTGTAAACACAACCAGGAAAAGGAGTTGAACCATGATGAAGACATTGAAAGCGGGACTTTTCGGACTGGCGATGGGCGCGCTCGGTGCCGTGGCCCTTCCTGCTCAGGACGCCCATGCCCAGGGTGATTCGAGTCCGAACGCGAACACTTCCGCTTGCAAGACCAGCTATACGATTTGCCAGATCGCCGCGAAGGGCAACGCAATGGCTCTCCTGCAGTGTCAGTTGAAGTATACGGCGTGCATGTCCAACTGAGCTCCAACTCCCGAGCGGGGTTGAGTTCTTCCTGCCTTGTCCGCCCAATACATTCGTCACCGGAAATCACAATCCAGACGCGATAACCGTGGGCGCCTGTCCAATGGGGAACGCCGGAAGGCGTTCCCCTCCCGGTGAAGCAAGATCCCGGCGTAGAATGGGACACGTCACGAGGGCTGCTCGCGACGGGCATGCTGGCGCTGTAGTTCCGGAGCGACGGCGTTTGGCCACGTTGCCTCCGGAGGTGCGCCGTGTCCATCCGTCTTGCTGGCTCGCGCCCATCTGGCGCATGGCCGCGCCCCTTGCTAGCCGGCTGGCTTCTCCTCGCTCTCTTTCTCCAGTCCGCCTGCGCCACGGGTTCCCCACGTGGCGGCCTCCTCGTGGGCTACCGCTCCCATCCGCTCACGCCCCCGCCAGCCCCCAAGCAGGACGTCACCCTCACGCCGAGCAGCGACTTCGCGCCCGTCCAGGTTTCGGACACGCAGTTTCGCCAGGCCTTCACCCAGCTCGTTCTGGAGGTGCCCCTGCAGGTGGCCCCCCGCCCCACCAAGGCGTTGGCGGGCCACCCGGTGCTGGCCTCCTGGCCACCCAGTGGCGCGGGGGACTCCAGCGTCGAAGGTGGCTACGCCCGCCTATGTGAGCGGCGGGGTTCTCCGGGGGACTGCTTCTGGTTCCTGGGAGAGGGCCCCCACGACACCACCCTCAGCCACCGGGACAGGTTCGCGCTCGCCCTCATCCTCGCTCTCACCCCCGCGGTGGAAGCGGCCACGGGCGTCCTCCAGGACGTCTCCGCGCACGCCATGACGACGCTGCTCACGGGCCTTTCCCTCTATCTCGTGACACTCATGGCACCCGAGCCCATTTCTAAAGGCCTCGCCCTGGCGATGACCCTCTTCCTTTGGGGCTACCTGGGCCATGAGCTCTGGGGATTGATTTCCGCCACGAAGGACCTCTGGGACGAGGCGAAGGCCGCCAGCGCGTTCCACGGTCTACGCGACGCGAGCGAGCGGTACGCCCGGGTGCTGGGGCCCAACACCTTGCGGGTCCTCATCCTCCTGGCGACCTGGAAGGCAGGCGCCAAGGGCCAGGAGGCCCCGACGGGGAGCGGGCTGCCGGGTTTCCCCCAGGCGGTGCGCAACGCCGCCACCTCGGGCCGCTTCCACCTGCCCACGGCCGCGTCCGAGGCGACGTCGGTGTCCGTGGTGGAGGGCAGACTCGTTCTCA
This sequence comes from Cystobacter fuscus, assembly GCA_049060065.1. Classification (GTDB taxonomy): domain Bacteria; phylum Myxococcota; class Myxococcia; order Myxococcales; family Myxococcaceae; genus Cystobacter; species Cystobacter fuscus_B. Next base: position 2,656,575 of record JBMEQP010000002.1, on the reverse strand, counting down.
CGCTTCCCTCCGGCTCAGGCGCCCTCCTCGCCATGCAGAATTCGCCATGCAGAATCAGGAGGAGGGCGACATCCACCACATCGCCACCGTGGAGAATGAAAAGTCCCCCGCGCGTGGCGGGCCGTGGACGCCGAAGCTCAAGGAACTCTTCGACAAGGCCGGCATGTCGATGGAGGACGCGGCCAACAAGGTGCGCATCCGAGGACACAAGGGGCCCCACCCCAGGGAGTATCATGAGCGCGTCTTTCAGCAGCTCAGGGATGCAGTCAAGCGGTGTAAGACCACCGCACAGTGTCGAGAGGCGCTCACCCAGGAGTTGAAGAATCTAGCCGATGAACTCCAGGAGGTGGGCTCCGAACTCAACAGGCTGATCACCCGGACCCAGTGAGGCGAGGAGACCGACATGGCACAAAGGTACTTTGAGCTGACCGAGGACATGACCAGCCCGGAGCGTTGGGTCCTGGGCAACACCCTTGACGCTCAGGGAATGGAGGTGGGAGAGCGGCTGTACCTGAACGAGACACCCATTCGTTTCGACGGTCGCCTGCGCGTTCCCATTCTCCATCCTGGAAGTCCGCTCGACTTCTCACTCGCGGACGGTGGGGATTTTCCCGTGGTCACGGAAACGGTCGCCAGCACTCTTACCGAACTGGCTCCTAGCGACGTCCAACTCTACCCCGCCGAGGTGGACTCGCGCTCAGCGCCTTACTTCCTGGTCAACGTCGCGCGTCTCGTGAAGTGTATCGACGACGCGGCCTGCACCGAGGTGCGGTACTGGAAACCGGAGCATGGGCGGCCCGACAAAGTTGGGCAGTACCGGGCGGTCTACGGTATGCGCATTGACCCCGCCAAGGTGGGCGATGCCAAGGTCTTCCGACCCTGGGGGTATCCAGGGGCCCTTCTCGTCGCCGAGGACGTGAAGGAGGCCCTCGAACGCACCGGCGCCTCGGGCCTGGAGTTCAGGGAAGTCACCGGGCCCAGTCCCATCAGCGAGGAGGAGCGCGCCTACAAGCGCAAGTGCCGTGAGCTTCTGGAGCCCCCCCAGCCGCCAGACGCGCGGCGTGGAAGTCGCTCGGCGCGCTGGACGAACTGGCCGTTGCCCCCAGGGCCATCTGTTACGAATGGCCGGGCCATCGCCAGAATTGGGGCCTCATCCATCGCGCGGAGGGGCGCACCCTCCTCGTCTCCGAGGGCCTCTCGGATCCCTTCATCTCCCGCCTGGAGCCCTCCGTTGGCTTTGGCTTGGAGCTCGCCCTGGAGACGGAGCCGACGGAGCTTCCCCTCGATGCCATCGAGGGGAGCTGGCCCTACATCCTGCTGGAGCGAGTCTCCAGGGAGGTGGTGGCCCACGAGCACGTGCGTGAAAGGGCCAAGGCGGGCCTCCTCGCGCTGGAGGTGGCGGGGACAGACATGCCCGCGTCCCTCGTTTCCTCGGGGGGTCGCGTGGGTGTGCTGCTTGGCCAGGAGTCGCGCTCACTGCCCAGACTGTTTCCCACACCCTTCGGCGGCGTGCGGCTCGTCACCGTCAAGGCCCTGCTGCCCGTGGAACTGGAATACGTGTCGAAGCAGGGCGCGGAGGGCCTGGACGAACTGGCGCGGCGCTTCGCGCGAACCGGGGAGGAACATGTCTCACGCGCCGGGCGGCGCGCGGTGGTTTAGCTCGCACCTCCGTAAGCACATTCACCAGACGCCATGGGCGGCGAGCCGCCCTCGCATCCGCGCGGGCGATTCGGGGCTCTGGCGCGAGCCCGCGGGCCGGAGCTCAGGGCACGTACGCGATGCAGTCAATCTCCACGCGCAGACCCGGCTCGGGCAGGGCAGACACCTGCACGGTGGTGCGCGCGGGACGATGCCCGGCGAAGACACGCTCGTAGACGGCGTTCATCCGGGGGAACTCCTTCATGTCCACGAGGAAGACGCCACAGCGCAGGACGTGCTGCAGGGAGGAGCCTCCCGCCACGAGGATGCGCTCCAGGTTGCGCAGCACCTGTTCCGTCTGGGCCTCGATGTCCGCGGCCGACTGGCCGGTGGCTGGATTGGTGGCGCCCTGCCCGGAGATGAAGAGCAGCCGGTCCAATTGCATGCCGGGGGAATAGGGACCGGCGGGCTTGGGCAGGTTTGGGGAAACGATGGGTTGGTGCTTCGGTGACGTCATGGGACTCCTCCTCGGATTGGCGAGACCGGGAGATAGACTCACACAGCACGCTCGTGCGGGGAGAAACTCCTGGGACGACTCGCATTTTCCGGAAACTGGAATGTGGACTCCAGACAATGAGAAATCGCGAACAGCAGGGGTGTATTAATCCAGTTTGACAACCCATAACGTTCCCGGCATAAAGATGAAGACGGGAATTCAACAGGACCCCCGACATCCAGGACCCCTGGAGTCGAGCACCCTCCATTCCAGACGATCCGAGCGGAGTTGGATTCTTCCTGCTCGGGAGACCCGCGTCTGGCGAAGCAGGCAGTCGCAAGCCCATGAAGAGCTGAGCCCTCCGTCTCAATCAGTAGAACACAACCGGCCAAAGGAGTTGAACCATGATGAAGGCATTGAAGATGGGGTTTTTCGGACTTGCCCTGGGCGCGCTGGGCGCCGTGGCCTTCCCCGCACATGAAGCCGTGGCGCAGAGCACGGGCACACCGGCCCAGCAGTTTGGCTGCTGCTCGTACTGCAACCCCAGCTATGTGCGCTGCATCAGCCAGATCCCCACGCCCAACACCGCTGCTTGCTTGAACCAGCGCGCTCAGTGCGAGAGCACCTGCAAGCCGGGTTGCTGACGCGCCGTCCGCTGCCCCTCTACTTGAAAGGAATTGCATCAGGATGAAGACCTTGAAGATGGGGTTTCTCGGGCTGGCCCTGGGAGCACTGGGCGCCGTGGCCCTTCCCGCGCATGAAGCCGCGGCGGACGAACCGGCCAGGCAGTTTGGCTGCTGCTCGTACTGCAATCCCGCCTATCAGCGCTGCATCACCAACGCTGGCAACAACGCGGTCACCCTGCTTGCCTGTGCAATGCAACGCCAGAGTTGCGAGAGCACCTGTACGCGAGGGTGCTGAAGCATCGTGTCCGTCAGAGGGGTTTCACCGCTCCACATCCACCACCGGGAGATTCAACATGATGAAGACATTGAAGGCGGGATTCTTCGGGCTCGCCCTGGGCGCGCTGGGCGCCGTGACATTCCCCACGCATGAAGCCGCGGCGCAGACGACCCCGGCGCAGCCGCCACTCACCTGCTGCTCGTACTGCAACCCCAACTATGTGAGCTGCATGGCCAAGTCGACCGGCATGCTCGGTAACGCCGTCTGTTTGATGCAGCGCAATAATTGCGAGAGCACCTGCAAGCCGGGGTGCTGACGCGTCGTGTCCGTCGGATGTCAGATGGGTTGAGCAGCTCCAAGCCAACAACCAGGAGCTTCGAGCGAGAGCGTCTGTCTCCGCACCTGCTAGCACACGCGCCGGGCGGAGGCTCGGCGTGGGGCACACCTGTCCAATGGGGCACGCCGTGACGGCATTCCCCTCCTGGAGAAGTCAGACCCCGGCGTAGAATGGGAGAAGTCACGTGGTGGCCCGCGTCGGGCAAGCCACGGGCTCACCAGGAGTGGGGGTTGGACATGAAGAAGAGCAGGCGCGCGGCGACCTATGAGGACATCGAGGCGCTGCCGGTCGGATGGGTGGGGGAAATCCTGGAGGACGAACTGGTCGCCTCACCGAGGCCCGCCTTGCCCCATGCGCGAGTGGGCCCGGCGCTCAGTGCCCTCTTGGGCATGGCCTTCGATCTGGGACAGCCCGAGACGCGTGGCGGCTGGTGGCTCCTCTACGAGCCGGAGCTTCACCTGGGCGGAAACGTCCTCGTTCCGGATCTCGCCGGGTGGCGCCGCGAGCGGGTGCCACTTCCCTCCTTCAAGGACGCGCCCTTCGCCACGGTCGCTCCGGACTGGGTCTGCGAGATCCTCTCCCCCTCGTCCGTGAGCATCGACCGGGAGCGCAAGCTGCCGCTCTACCACCGCGAGGGCGTGGGCCATGTCTGGCTGGTGGATCCGCCCTCCCGGACCCTGGAGATCCATCGGCGACGGGCCCGGGGCTGGCGGCTCGTCGCCCGCCACACGGGAGACCAGGAAGTCTCCGCGGAGCCGTTCGACACGCTCGCGTTGAGGCTGGGTGCCCTGTGGTGGCCCTCGGGTCCGAGCCCTCGGAGTGAACCGGTGGGAAGGTGATGTCCTGGGGAGAGGCGCGCGCTCCTCTCACCGTGCGCCGTACGCGGCCTCCAGGAGTTGTTCCTGTGGGGCCCCGCTCGCCTTCGCGGCCTCGACGTCGAGCCCCTCGCCATGTCCCTGGCCCTGCCCCTGGAACGTGACGCGCGTGCCCTCGAAGGCGGCGCTTCGGGGACACGCCGGCAATTTCAGCGTGGAGCGCAACAGCTCACAGGGCAGGGACTCGGGCGCGTCGAACACCGCTCCGCCCTCGCTCCTCGTGCGCAGGTAGTGCACGTGTCCCTCGGCGAAACGCACCGCCGTCACTCCCCGGCCCAACAGCGACTCCACCTGCGCGCGCGGGCGCGTCTGCGTCCAAGGCTCCGCTCCTCCCTTGGAGAAGGTCAGCCACTCGCGCCAGCGCAGTGCCGGGGCTCGGAGGGCCCGCTCGTCGTCGGGCGCGATGCGCACGGTGCCCTGGAAGGACTGGCAATGCGTCGTATCGCAGACGGGCCGGCCCGGGTGGCGACTGTCCGCGTGCCGCTCGTTGTGCGCCACCACCCGCGCCAGCGCCACCCTCGCCTCCCCCTTCAACGCCGCGTCCTCCGCCGTCACCACCCCCGCCGTGTATTGCAGCCGCGTGGTGCGAAAGACATACGCCGAGCCCCTCCTCGCCTTGAGCGCCGTGGGGCTCGTGGGCACTCCCGCCGGGGGCGCGTAGGGCGGTGGCGGCGACCGGTGAGCACCCCCGCGTAGTCGCGGCCCGCGGGCACCTCGGGGAAGCGCACCCGCCAGGGACTGCCCAGGCACACCGCCCCGCCCTTCCTCACCCACGGCTCCAGCTTCGTGAAGTCTCCTGGCATCGCCCGCGGCGTGCCGTCCTCCAGCACGAAGCCCGCTCCCGGACACCGCGCCTCGAGCACGTCCGGAGACAACAGCCCCAGCACCTGCACCCGCGCCGCCTCCAGCCCCGCGTGCTGGCTCCGCACCCGCGCCAAGAGCCGGGGCACCTCGTCCGCGAAGGCCCTCGGCATCTTCCCCGGCCTCGCCACCACCGCCACCAGGTCCGCGTCCACCGCGACAATCCACCCGAGCACCGGCCGGCTCTCCGCGTCCCGCACCGTGCCCGTCTTCGTCGCCACCCCCGCGTAGTCCCTCGACGCGGGCAGCTCCGACAGCGTCCCCCGCGCCGCGTTGTCCGCGAGCCACGTCACCGGTCCGGCCGCGCCTCGGCCAACAACCGGTACGCCTGCGCCAGTCCCCACGGAGACAGGCGCAGCGTCGCGCGCAGGCCAATGGCATCCGCCATGTCCAGCGGCTCGCTCGACAGGCCCACCGCGGACAGCACCGCGCCCCAGGCCCCGAAGGCCCTCGGCGCGCTCCCCTTCCCCTCCCAATCCAGGAAGTAGCCATTGCACGAACGCAACAGCGCCGTCCTCGCGTCCATCCGCTCCGGCATCCGCTCGCCGCACATCCACTCCACCACCTCCGCCCGGGGCGCGAGCACCGGAGGCGCCGCCATGCTCCCCGCCACCACGAAGGGCTTGAGCGTCGAGCCATGGGGCATGGCCGTGCGGAACGCCCCCTCGGAGAAGAGCACCTCGCCCGAGTGCCGGCTGAGCACCACCGTGGCCTGGGCGGCGCTCCCCTCCGCGTGTCCGGCCAGCTCCCCCACCGACAACGGCACCGTCCAGCGCGTCCCCTCCTGGCACTGCCGCAGCCGCCGCGTCAGGGCCCTCGGAAAGCCCGCGTCCTCGTTCAGCACCCGCGCCAGCGCCCGTCGCGCCCGCGGCATGTCCACGTCCGGACTCCGCGCCAGCTCCACCGAGGCACTCGCCAGCGACTGGTAGGGCGCCTCGCGCCACTCGGCCAGCTCGCCGCTCACCGCCAGCGCGAAGGCCTCGTGGAACAGCCGGTCCTCCGCCGACGCCGGACAGGCCCACCAGAGGAGCTGGTGCGCCAGCTCGTGCCGGAGCGCCACGCGCAGCCGCGCGTCCAGCACCCCGGCGCTGTCCTGCCGCAGCTCCACCACCCCCGGCCGGCCCTGCCCGTTGCGCGAGGGCAACAACGTCTCCCCGCGCTTGAGCAACACCGTGGCTGGAGCCCGGGTGGGCGCGCCTCCGCCTCGGCCACGTAGCGCGCCTCCAGCGAGCGCCGGTGGTCTCCGCCTCGGTGCGCAGCGCCGCCTCGGGAGTCACGTCCCCCGGGTGACGAAGACGGGGGTGGCCGCCAGCACGACGGCCGTGACCGCGGCCCACCCCATCACCGCCTCACCCTCCTCCGCCCGGCCCCACGTCCGTCCGCGAGCCTCCACCTTCAGCACGTCCGTGCCCGTGCGGCCGCGGATGCTCGTGACGTACATGTCCTCGATGACGGCGGGCGGCGCGGAGAAGGTGCCCACGAACTGCGCCCGCATCACGTAGCCCACCGTGCGCGGACTGTCGCTCCACCACGCCGGCTCCTCGAAGAAGAACGTGGCGCGCTGGGGGCTGAGCGAGCGGCGCTTGAGCGCCTCGGGGGCCAGGGGCAGCTCGTGCGGAGCCGCCCGGTACTCCTTGTCCTCGACGAGCGGCACGAAGCCCGCCGGCACCGCGTCCTCCACCACGTAGTACGCCGAGCGATCGCGGTTGTTCCCGCGCGCGTCCAGCGTCAGCTCCACGTACACCACCTCGCCCTGGTTGAGCGAAGTGCCCGGCTCGAGCCGCACCTTGCCGCTCTCGCGCAGGACGTAATAGGCGCGCGTGAGGCTCATGCCCTCGGCCATGGGCTTCACGTCCGCGAGCGGCGTGGCCGCCGTGCCCTGCAGGCTCGCCACGCCCTGGAAGTCCGCCACCTGCACGCCGCGCGTGCCCGGCTCCAGCACCGCCACCAGCCCCATGCCCCGCGGGCTGAAGCGCACCGGCGTCTTCGTCCCCTTCACCTCGGGCGGCGGCAGCTTGCGGAACTCCTTCGCGTCCCGCTCGACCAGCCACAGCGAGTGCAGCAGCGCCGTGCTTCTGTCGAAGGTGGACAGCCCCGGCTCCGACAGCGCCTCCAAGAGCCGCCGGCGCGCCTTGGCCACGTCCAGGTTCCCGAAGGACGCCGCGTGGGCGAGGATCGCCGTGAGGCCCACCCGGCGCAACGGATAGCGCCACATGGACTCGCTCGGCGCGGGCAGCTTCGCCAGCGTGGCGAAGCCCTCGTTGCTCTGGGCCACCAGCGCGTCGATGCGGCCCTTGAGCGCGGGCTCCCGCATCACCCCCGCCTTCTCCGCCGCCAGCACCGCCAGCGCCAGCGGGTAGAGGTCTCCCGGCGGCGCCGCCTCCACCAGCGCGCGCACCCGGGCCGCCTGCCGCTCGCCGTCCATTCGCGCCAGCACCCACGCCCGCGTGGCGTCCCACTCGAAGGGCAGTCCTTCCTGCGCCTCCAGCCAGCGCAGGCTCTCGGTGATGCGCGGCTCGTTGCGGTCCACCAGCCCCGCGTCCACCGCGTACGCCAGCCCGTCCAACGCGATGAGCGTCATGGGCAGGTCCGCCTGCTCGTAGCCGCTGAACCAGGTGAAGCCGCCGCCCTTCACGCCCATGTCCAGGATGCGCGCCGTGCCCTGCACCGCGCGGCTGCGCGCCTCGGCGAGCAGCCCCTGGCTGTCCGTGTCGAGCGACTCCAGCGCGCCCGCCTTCTTGAGCGTCTGGTACAGCGCCACGTTGGGCACCGTGGTGGACACGAGCTGCTCCAGGCACCCATACGGGTAGGTGAGCAGCTCGCGCACGTTGGCGAGCGCCGCGTCCACGAGCGAGGGCTGCAACACCAGCTCCACGTCCGCCACACTCGCGCTCGCCGCCGCCGGCAGGGACAGCTCACCGCCGCCCCACTTCGACACCTTCACCGGCTCCTCGAGCACCGCCGGGCGCACGTCCAGCACGTGCCTGTCCCTTAACGGCTCCTTGCCCCCCGTCACCTCCACCGCCAGTTGCGCCAGGCCCGCGCCCTTCGTCTTGAGTTGGAGGGGCAGCACCTGCTCACCCCCCTTGGCGAGCTGCACCTTGCGCTGGTCCTCGGCGGCGTCGAGCACGCCCGACGCCACGAGCCGCACGTTCAACTGCTGGCTGTCCGGGGACTTCTCCCCCGCCGACAGGCGCACCGACGCGCGCGCCTCGTCGCCCTGGCGGAGGAACTGGGGCAGCGCCGCGTACAGGGCGAGCCCGCCGCGCGTGGCGAACTCCGCCGTGCCCTCGCCGAAGCGGCCCGAGGTGTCCGCCGCCACGCCCGTCACCACCCAGAGCGTCTGGTTGGAGGGCAGCTTGAAGCGCACCGTGGCCCGTCCGTCCCGGTCCGTGACGACCGAGGGGCTCCAGAAGGCCGTGTCGCGCTCCAAGTCCTTGGCCTGCCGCGTGGGCGGCTTGATGGAGGCGAAGGCATGGTCCGGCAGTCCCGAGAGCTTGCGGGCGATGGCCTCGCCGTAGCCGTAGCCCTGGAACTCGGACGACACGAAGGTGGCCACGTTGTCGCGGCCCGGCGGGTAGAAGAAGTCGAGCACCTTGGGACGGAACTCGCTCTGGATGGCGTAGACGGCCTTGTCCACCACGCCCACGGACACCTGCGACACCACGCCCTCGCCCTCCTGGTTCGTCACCCGGAGGTCGATGATCTGCTCGGTGAGGGGCGTGGCCTCGGCGCGCCGGGGCTGCAACGACACGCGCAGCGTGCGCTCGGCGGGCACGATGCGGAAGCCCACCGTGCGCTCCTCCCAGCCGCCCGCCGCCGTGGGGTACGCCACCGACGCGTACACCGCGCTGCCAAAGCGCTTCTCCACCTCGAAGTCGTACACGAGCGTGCGACCCTTCAGCTCGAGCAGCTTCGTGCCGTACACCCCCGCGCCCGTGAGCGTCACCCACACCGGGCCACCGTCCGTGCCATTGGGGCCCCACCCCTGGGGCAACAGGCCCACGAGCTGTGCCGTGTCCCCAGGAGACAGCGTGCTCGCGAGCGCCGCCAGGGTGAGCGTGGGCACCTGCGCCACCGGCTCGCTCTCCTCGCCGATGACGAGCAGTTGCTCCTCACCCGTCCACGTCTCGCCCTTCTTGTCCTTCACCGTGACGCGCGCCAGCACCGTGCCCGCGTCCGGGGTGGGCACCTTCTCGCGCGCCGTGCCGTCGGCCCCCGTGGTGAAGCTCCGCTTGCCCAGGCTCTTCTCCTCGCCATTCGCGCGGCGCAGCACGAACTCCACCTCGCCCGGCGTGGCGCCGTAGGGCTTGCCGGACAGCGTGGTGGCGCGCACGCTCAGCACCGCCTCGCCGCCCTTCTTCACCACCGCCGCCGAGTAGCGCGCGCTGCCCATCACCTCCACCTTGGAGAGGAAGAAGGCGGCGCTCGCGTTGGCGAACGTCTTCTGATCATCCCGCGCGCGCACCGTGAGGGTGTAGCGGTAGGGCAGGCGCTCCTCGCCCGGCTTGAGCGCGGGCACGGGGATGTCAATCACCGCGTTGCCCTCGGCGTCGAACGTCGCGGCGCTCGCCCACGGGTCCTCCTCCACCTCGCGCTGGGCCACCGTGGAGTACAGGCGCTCGGGCACGCTCAGCTTGCCCTCCGTGGTGGAGGCGCTGCCGTACGTCACCGCGCTGCCCTGCCCGCCCAGGCCCGCGTCATCCACCCAGGCCGGCGCGTCCAGCAGCGTGCGGTAGAGGAACACCTCGTAGCGCGTCTGCGCGGGCACGGCCCCGTCATACCGGCGCGCCTGCACCGTGGCCTTGATGGACTGGCCCGGCACCACCGTCTCCGAGTCCGGCCGCAGCTCCAGGTAGAAGGTGGGCTTCACGTAGTCCTGCACGCGCGCCTCGCCCTGGTGCGGCTGGCTGTCCAGCTCGGCCGTCACCCGCAGCACGCCGGTGCCCAGGTCCTCGGGCACCTTCACGCCGCCGCTGAAGGCACCGAACTCGTCCACCCGCGCCTGCGTCTTCACCTCGCGGCCCTCGGCCGACACGAGCTTCACCGTCACGTCGCGGCGGCGGGGCGTGAACAGGCGCGCGAGGTAGCTGTCCGGCTGGCGCACGAGCCCGCGGAACTTCACCTCGTCACCCGGCTTGTAGATGGGCCGGTCGCTGTAGATGAACACGTCGGGCGCCACCGCGAGCGACGAGTAGAAGTCCGTGTCCACGAGCGCCGTGTCCCCGTCGGCCGTGGCGGTGGCGATGATGCGCGGCTCCTGCACGGGCAGCCGCACCTCGCCCTGCGCGTCCGTGGTGCCCGCGGGGCCCTTGCCGTTGGGCAGGTACACCTGCACCTGGGCGCCCACGCGGGGCCGCTGATCCTCCCCGCCACGCGCACCAGCACCTGGCCATCCGTCTGCTTGAGCTGCACGGTGAGATCCGTGACGACGAGCACCACCTGCCCCTCCACGCGGCCCTGGACGAGCTGGAGCAGGTAGGTGCCGCTCGGCAGGGGCGCGAGCGTCACGCGGCGCTCCTGGAAGCCACTGTCGTAGAAGGAGGTATCGAAGCCCGGCACGCTGAACTCGCGGTCCGTGCCGCCCAGGTCCAGGTTCAACCACTGGCTGCGCACCGCGGTGAAGCCGGCGGGCACGCCCACGAGCTTGCGCGCGCCCTCGGCCACGCGGGCCAGCGGCTGGCCCGGCGGAGGAGGAGGCCGCGCGGGCAGACGCGGCGCCACCGCCTCGCGGAAGTCCTTGCCGAGCGCGTTGAGCAGGAAGGTGCCCGGGGAGCGCGTGGCGTTGAGGCCACGGCTGAGCGCGTTGCCCGGATTGGCGAGCGTGGGCGGCGTCTCGTACGCGCGGCGGATGTCGCCCTGCGCGCGGATGAAGGCCTGGAGGTTGTCGGGCTTGAGCACCCGCAGCTCCACGGGCCCCTTGCTCTCGAAGGCCACGTCCACGGCGACCGGCTCGTGGCTGCCGTAGGCGCGGGGGACGGTGATGTAGAGGGGCTTGGCCGCGGCCACCCCGGCGGACACCAGCGCGGCCAGGGCCGCGATGCGAGCGATGGACTTCATGAACCGAACCCTCCCGGCACCAGCCGGTTGCCATCCACCGTGCCGCGCAGGCCGATGTACGGAAGCGTTTCGAGATCCTTGCGCGCGGCCTCGATCTCCGCGGGCACCTTGAGCGCGGGCGGCTTCGCGCCTTCGCCGGAGGACAGCTGCGACGTGTAGCCGTCCACCATCAACCCGCCGAGCAGCGTGCCCGTGCGCACGCCGAAGGACACCGAGCCCTTCTCGCGCAGCCCCGCCACGACCGGGGGGGCCGCGTGCAGCAGGTTGGGCGCCGGCCCGCGCACGCCTTGCGCAGCCGCTCGAGTACGGCGGGGGAGGAGGCCAGCACGTGGTGGCCGCACAGCGTCTCGCGCTCCATCCGGTTGGGCCCGGAGAAGAGCGTGTCGAGCGCCACCGCGTCCTCGGGCCGGCCCCAGAGGAGAGCCACCTCGCTGGGCAGGCTCGCGTCCCCCGGGGCGTCCACACCAGCGCCACCTGACGCGTGCGCACCGCCATGTTGCTCCCGCCCGCCCAGAAGGCCTTGAGGCTCGGCGCGTCGAGCAGCTCGGGCAGCTTGAGCTGGAGCGTGAGCAGCACGGGCGTCTCCTCGGGGATGAGCTTGAGCAGCTCCTCGGACAGGGGAGCGCTGTCCAGCCGGGGATCGTCCGCCACGGGCCCGGTGATGCCCCGGCCCACCAGCCGGTTGCCCTCGGCGGCGAACTGGAGGCGGATGCCCTGGGACACACCCATCACGTGCGTGAGCAGCTGCGCCTCGCGGCCGAGCGCCTCGGGGGAGAAGCCCAGCTCCAGGTCCACCTCCTCGGGCGGCTCCAGGTCCAGGTGGGGCTCGCACAGGCCCTGCAGCACGACGGCCGGGGTCCGGCCGAACACCATCCGATCATCCGTGCGCGCCGCCCACAGGGACTGCTCGGCCACGAGCCAGCGCGTCAGCGTGAAGCCCTTGCCGGGCACCTCGCCCTGCCCTCCCGGACACGCGTCGGCCGTGAGCACGTCGCGGCGCACCGCCCCGGCCATCCCGTCGAAGGCGGCCATGACGGTGTTGCCCGGCTCGGGCACGACGATGGCGGGAGTGCCGGTGCGGGTGTCGCCGGAGAACCACACCACGCGGAAGGGGGCCGAGAGGAGCTGTCCGGCGAGCACGTCGAACACGGCGCCCTTGAAGCCCAGGCCGAGCTCCTCGCTCCGGGTGCCGAGCATCGCGGCCCAGCCACCCACGAAGCCCTGGCCGAGCGGCTTGCGCAGCTGCTCCTGGAGCCACGCGTTGCTCGTGAGGGCCTCGCGCACCTCGCCCGGCGTGTAGACGTCCACCCAGAAGGCGGGGCGCACGGCCTCGGAGGGCACGTCCATCTTCCGGGGCTTGTCGGGCGCGGGGGGCAGGGACTGCAGGAGGCCCGTGCCGCTCGGGACGTCGCCGGAGGACGCGGAGGAGCCGGGGTTGCCGGAGGAAGACGGGGACGGAGCGCTGCCCCGTCCGAGGAAGAAGGCGGCGGCGAACACGCCCGCGAGCACGGCGACGCCGGCCCCCACGAGCAGCGCGCGGGGAGGACCCTTGCGGCCCGGAGGCGCGGGGGGCGGCGGAGCGCCCGGCGGGGATGAGGGAGGGTTCATCGTGTCCACTCCTTGAAGCGGAAGAAGCCGAGGAAGGCGGTGTTCTGGGGGACCGGACGCCACTCCAGGGGCGCCTCGGTGACGAGCGACTGGAGGACGCCGGTGCGCACCGCGGCGCCCGGCTCCCCCGGATGATAGACGACGCGCGGGGGGGCATGCGCCTTGTCCTCGGGGCGCACCACGAGCATCAGGTGGAAGATGGGGCCCGCGTCGCGCTCCAGGCGGAAGGCCACCACGTCCCCGGTGCGCAACGACTCGCGCGTGGCCTCGTCCCGGCCGAGCGGCACGAAGCTCTGGGCGATCAGCGTCTCGGCGTCCGCGAAGTCACCCGGCGCGCCCCGGGCATCGCGCCACAGGGGCGTGGCGAGCCGCTCGGGGCGCCAGCGCCGGTAGGCGCTGCGGAAGACGAAGCGCACGAAGCCCGCGCAATCGCGCTGCGCCGGGTGCCGGCGGGATCCATCTGGCGCACCTGGGCGAGCGCCACGCGGGCCACCTCGCGGCGCAGCGGGGCCTCGTCGGCGCTGGCGGGCGCGGCGTGGAGCGACAGGAGCAGGAGCAGGGAGAGCATGGCGGGCCGGGGCCCTCACTCGCCTTCGCCTTCGCCGCCGCCCTCATCCGAGCCGCCGCCCTGGGTGAGCGTCTTGACGGCGTCCTCCAGGTTGACGGGCCACGCGGGGGACTTGGGGGCCGGGCCCTGGCCGGGCACGTACACCTCGGCCTTGCCCTCGCCCAGCACGTTCACCCACGCGAGCACCCGCGTGGAGCCGGGCGTGGCGAGCGGAACGCGCACCATGCGGCGCACCTCCTGGGGCGTGCCCTCGTAGAGCGCCACGTTGAGCGTGGCCACGGTGTGGGCCTTGTCGCCGCTGGGCCAGTAGTTGGTGGCGATGAGGTAGAGGCCCTGGGGCGGGGCCCGGTGCACGTAGAGGTAGGGGCCGTAGGCGGGATCGTCGAAGGACGACTCGCCCTGCTCGTTGAGGAAGAAGGTGCCCCCGCTGGGGCTCTCGGTGTTGGCCCAGTACACGTGCGCCATCTTGCGCAGGTCCAACTGCGCGCCCTTGCCGTCCTTGCCCGGGGTGACGCTGTCCTGGGTGGGCTCGTAGATGTGCAGGTCCGTGTAGACGCCCTCGGTGTCACTGGTGAGGATGACCTTGAGGGGCACGGGGGGAATCTGCGCGTAGCTGGTGGCCTGGGCGCGCGTGGTGCCGCCCTGGTTGGTGGCCATCACCGTGACGACGTTCTTGCCGCTGGCGGCGGGGAACTTGCGCCGGAAGCGCCCGCCGAAGGTGCGCATCAGGTAGCGGTCGCCGTTGATGGAGAGCACCACCGGATCGATGGTGGTGTCACTCACCGTTCCCTCCACGAGCAGCATCCGGTCCACCGTCCAACCGCCGGAGGGAGCGGAGAGGCGCACCGTGGGGGGCGTCTTGCCCTTTCCGATGGGGACGCCCTGCTGCCGCGGCGGCGCGGGCGGGGCCTGGGTGAGCAACACGGCCAGGAGGACGGACAGCATCGGGAGCTCGTGAGTGGGGGGAAGGAGGGTCAGATCGGCTGGAACCCCAGGTCGCAATTGTAGTCGAACGTCAGCTCTTCTCCAGGGTCGATCTGCCTCAGGGCCTCCACCAGGAAGGTGTTCGGGTGCGGGCCATCCTTCAGTTTGACGTTGGGCCGCGCCGAGTGGTTGTAGAGCATGAGCAGCCCCCCCGCGATGGCGAACTCCCGGCCGGGCTCGTCGCTCCAGTACAGCAGGTAGCGATCGAAGACCGTCCCGCTCAGCGGCACGGGCAGGTCCTTCTTGGGGATGATGATCGCCGGCACCACTTCCACCGCCTCGCCCGGGGCGAAACCACGCAGCGCCACCACGCCACGGCCCTTGCCCGGGATCTCCCGGAACCCCACGCTGTTGGTTTGAGGCACGACTTGCATACGCGAACCCATGGATCCTGAAAGCGACGCGGCGGACAAAAAGCGCCAGCAGCGCGCCACATGTACTTCAAGGCGGATTCTTTTTCTCGGGGCTCACGTCTCCTCGTCGTCCCCGGCCCCGTCCGCCTTCTTGCCGCCCATCAGCGCGTCGATCTCCGCGTGCGCGGCGGCGGCCTGCTGCGCATCGAGCCGCTTCACCCCCTGCATCTGCTCGATGACCCAGTGGGCCCGCTTCTTGAGGGCCGGCGAGCCCGAGGCCGGCGAGCGCCGCCGGGGCGCGGGCAACATGGACGCGAGGAGGGCGCCCTGCGCCGGGCTGAGCTCCGCGGCGGAGACCCCGAAGTGCTCCCGGGCTCCCGCCTCGATTCCGTACACCCCACTCCCCCACTCCACCACGTTCAGGTAGAGCGCGAGGATGCGGCGCTTGGGCAGCGCCTTCTCCAGCCGCCGCGTGAGCACCAGCTCCTTCGCCTTGCGCAGGAGGCTGCGGTCCGTGGACAGCCACAGGTTCTTGGCGAGCTGCTGGGTGATGGTGGACGCCCCCCGCCCCAGCTTCCCCTGGCGGACCGCATCGTCCAGGGCGTTCTCCAACTCCTTGGTGTCCACACCTTCATGGAGGAAGAAGCTCGCGTCCTCGGAGAGCACCACCGCGGCGATGGCGTGCTTGGACACGTTGGACAGGCTCACCCAGGTCTGCCGGCGCCGGGGCTTCTGGTTGGCGGCGCGCGCCTCCTCGGCGCGCTGCTCGATGAGGGCCGTCGTCTTCGGGTTCTGCTTGAGCAGCGGCTCGGCGTCCGGAAGGCGCGCGTATTCGTAGGACACGAACACCACGAGCCCCAGGAACAGCGCGCCCAGGATCCGGCCCGGCCACTTCAGGCCCCCGGAAGAGGCCGCCTTGGACGCCTTGGAGGGCTTGGGAGTCTTGTTCCCGGGGGACGTCTTGCTCGTCTTCGTCCGGCCCGACGGGGGGCCCTGCTGCTTCACCTTCATGGTCCGGCTGCTCATGGGGGAGTCCCCTCTACCCCGAAGCCCCTTCGGAGGAAAATTCACCTCTGGCGTCGTCCCTCCGGGACGGATGGAGCACCCGGCTCAGGCCTCGCCTGCCCGCCCGCCCCCTTCCCCGTTGCCCCCCGGCGGCCGATCTTCCCCTCTCCATAGGAGGGAGTCATGACCACGGGTACGAGGATGGTGGGGTGGCTGGCGGTGGGAGCGGCGTTGCTGGGAGTGGGCACGGTGGGATGCGCCCGGAGCGGCATGGCGCCGCAGGAGGACACGCAGAACAGGCCGCTGGAGGACGAGGCGAACAAGCGCTGCGACTACGAGGATGCGAACCGGTACTACGTGTCGCGGGATCCCGAGCAGTGCGCTCGCATCCGGTTCGTCTGCCCGAATCCGGAGGACACCACGCCCCCCACCAAGCCGAACTACTTCAGCGACCACTGCGGCTGTGGCTGCGAGGCCGCGCCCTAGCGCGCACTCACGTCCACCAGAGCCACAGCGCCAGGGCCAGGACCAGGGCCGCCCCGAGGCCCACCGCGAGGCCCACCATCCAGAGGGGCCGGCGCTTGCGGATGATGGGCACGTACTCCGGGGTCCGGTCCGCCCGGTCCAGCTCGACGCTCATGCGGCGCTGGACCGTCACGGGCAGGGTTCGGCCCAGATCTTCCGGACGCACGAGCTCCCCGTTGATGAGCAGACGGGGACGGCTGGCGGCGGACGGCTCGGAGGAGTCAGGGGAGAGGAATCGGAGGCCGTCATCGGATCCTCACTGTAACCCAGTCGGCGCTCCCCCGAGTGCCCGTCTGCCCACGAGACGACAGAACAGGAAGAGCGGCGCGCGCCCACCCCCGGCGCTAGACTCGGCGGCATGTGGCAACTCCTCAATCCCCACAAGCAGAAGCTCCCCAGCCCGGCGGAGGCCCTTCCCGGCCGCTCCACCCGGATGAAGGTCCCCGCCCGGCACCACGTCAACGGCACCCCCCTCGAGGGGCCCCTCCCCGAGGGCATGCAGGAGGCCGTCTTCGGCCTGGGCTGCTTCTGGGGAGCCGAGCGCAAGTTCTGGCAGACCCCGGGCGTCTACTCCACGTCCGTGGGCTACGCTGGAGGCCTGACGCCCAACCCCACCTATGAAGAGGTGTGCTCGGGTCGTACCGGCCACACCGAGGTGGTCCGCGTGGTGTTCGACCCCCGGAAGCTCTCCTTCGAGGCGCTCCTGAAGGTCTTCTGGGAGAGCCACGATCCCACCCAGGGCATGCGCCAGGGCAACGACACGGGCACCCAGTACCGCTCGGCCATCTACTGGACCACCGAGGAGCAGCGCCGGCAGGTGGAGGCCTCGCGCGAGGCGTACCAGAAGGTGCTCGGCCAGGCGGGCTACGGGCCCATCACCACGGAAGTGCGCCAGGCGCCCGAGTACTACTACGCCGAGGACTACCACCAGCAGTACCGGCGAAGAACCCGAACGGGTACTGCGGCCTGGGCGGCACGGGCGTGAGCTGCCCGATGGGCGTGGCGACCGCGTCGTAGCGGCCTGGAGCTACTCGCTGCGCATGGCCTCGACGGGATCCAACCTCGCGGCGCGAGCCGCGGGGTAGATGCCGAAGATGAGCCCCACGCCGGAGCTCATCCCCAGCGAGAGGAAGACGGCCCAGGCGGGCACCACGGTGTTGAAGCCCAGCACCCAGCGCACGAGGAAGGCCAGCCCGAAGCCGAGCCCCACGCCGATGGCGCCCCCCAGCAGCGCCATCATCACCGCCTCGGTGGCGAACTGGCCGAGGATGCGCGCCTTGCGCGCGCCCAGCGCCTTGCGGATGCCGATCTCCTTGGTCCGCTCCGTCACCGACACCAGCATGATGTTGAGGATGCCGATGCCGCCCACCACGAGCGACAAGAGGCACACGCCGAAGCTGGCGATGGTGATGACCTGGGAGAGGCTGTTGAAGGTCTGGGTCATCGACTCGTTGGTGTGGATCTCGAAGTCGTTGGGCTCCAGCGGGGCCACCTCGCGCCGGCGGCGCATCAGGTTGCTCACCTCTTCCTGGGCCTTGGACAACAGCTCCGGCGTGGTGGCCTGCACCGACAGCTGCAGCGAGCCGCCCGCGCCATAGAGCAGCTTGTAGACGCGCAGGGGAACGAAGACCTCGTTGTCCATGCTCACCATGCCCAGGAAGCTGCCGCGCCGCTGGGTGACGCCCACCACGGTGAAGGGCCGGCCCTTGATGCGCAGCTGCTGGCCGATGGGATTCATCCCCGGGTAGAGCGCGTCCACCACGTCCATGCCCAGCACCACCACCGGCGCCCATCCACCTCGTCCACCGGGCCGAAGAAGCGCCCCGAGGCGATGCTGATGCCGCTCGTCTCCAGGTACTCGGGGGTGGCGCCGGTGACGTCCACCGAGGGCCGCGTCTCCATGTTCGCGGTGGACAGCTTCTGGGCCCCCTCGCTGTCCGACGCGGACACCTGGAGCACCGAGGGACACGTCTCCAGGATGGCGCGCACGTCCTCCATGGTCATGTTCTTGCGCATGGCGTACTTGCGCCAGTTCACCCGGCCGAAGCCCGTGGGCCACTTGCTCACCTGGAAGGTGTTGGCGCCCAGCTGGGACAAGTCCTTGTTCACCTTGAGGCGCAGCCCCTCGATGAGCGCCATCATGGTGATGACCGTCATGACCCCGATGACGATGCCCAGGAGCGTGAGCAGCGAGCGCAGGGGGTTGCCCAGGAAGGTGCCCACGGCGAGCCGCAGGTTGTCGGTGGCCGCGAGCCAGGAAGCGCGGAAGCGTCGGAGCATGGGAGGACTCATTCGTAGCGAAGCGCTTCCACGGGATCCAGGTTGGCCGCGCGCGCCGCCGGCCAGATGCCGAACAGCAGGCCCACCAGCGCGGCGAAGGCCACGCCGCCCACCACGGTGGCCCACTGCACGTCCGCGGCCAGGGGCGTGAGCAGCGAGAGGATCTTCGCCGTGCCCAGGCCCACGATGGTGCCCATCAAGCCCCCGAGCGCGGACACGGCCGAGCCTCCATGAGGAACTGCAACACGATGGTGCGCTTGCGTGCCCCGAGCGCGCGGCGGATGCCGATCTCCCGCGTCCGCTCGCGCACCGACACGAGCATGATGTTCATGATGCCGATGCCGCCCACCAAGAGGGTGATGAAGCCCACCCCCACCGCCACGCCGAAGAGCGCGCCGGTGAGCTGCTCGTACGTCTTGGCCATCATCTCCGGCTTGTTGATGGAGAAGTCGTCCGGGGCACCCGGGGCGTGGCGCGCACGCGCCGCAGGATGCCCGCGAGCTGATCCTCCGCCTTCTTCATGTCCTCGGGGCGCTCGATGGAGATGGCGATGCTGAAGGGCCGGCCCTTGCCGAAGGTGGAGTAGAACGTCTTGAAGGGCATGACCACCTTGAGGTCCTGATCATTGCCCAGCAGCTTGCCCTTGGGCGCGAGCGTGCCCACCACCTGGAAGGGGCGGCCATCGATGCGCACGGTGCGGCCCACGGGATTGAGCCCGGAGAAGAGCGAGCCCACCACGCTGGAGCCGAGCACGACCACCGGCCGCGTCACGGCATCATCCGCCTCGGTGAGGGGCCGGCCGGACTGCAACTGGTAGGCGGCGACGGACAGGTACTCGTGCGTGGCGCCGGTGATCTCCACCGTGGACACCTGCTCGCCGTTGAAGGCCACGTCGCCCACGCGGTTGACCACCGGCGACATGCCGGAGATGTAGCTGGACTGCGCGCGGATCTGCTCGAGCTGCGGCAGGGTGAAGTTCTTGCGGTTGCGGTACATCCACCAGTCCCCCGTCATCACCCAGGGAAACTTGGAGACGTAGAGGGAGTTGGTGCCCATGCTGGCCAGCTGCTTGTCGAAGGAGCTGTTGAGCCCCTGGATGATGCCGACGATGGCCAGCAGCGTGGCCACGCCGATGCCGATGCCCACCGTGGTGAGCACCGTGCGCATGCGGTTGGCGCTCAGCGAGAAGAGCGCGATGCGCGCCCCCTCGAGCAGGTCCACCCTCACCGCCCGCTTCATGCGCCCTCCGCCGCCTGCGGCGCGGTCCCATGCCCCAGCAGGGCCACCTCGCGCCCGGGCCCATCCGCGACGATCTCCCCGTCGCTGATGCGGATGGCCCGAGGACAACGCGCCGCCAGCTTGGGCTCGTGCGTGACGAGCACCAGCGTGTTGCCCGCGCGGTGCAGCTCCTCGAACAGGCGGACGATCTCCTCGCCCGTGGCCGAGTCCAGGTTGCCCGTGGGCTCGTCGGCCAGCAGCATGGAGGGCTCGGCCACGAGCGCCCGGGCGATGGCCACGCGCTGGCGCTGACCGCCGGACAGCTCGTTGGGCCGGTGGTGCATGCGGTGCTCCAGGTGCACCTTGGCGAGCGCCGCCCGGGCCCGCTCGCGCCGCTCCTTCGCCCCCAGGCCCCGGTACACCAGGGGCAGTTCCACGTTGGCGAGCGCCGTCTCGCGCGGCAGCAGCTGGAACGTCTGGAAGATGAAGCCGATCTCCTCGTTGCGCACCACGGCCAGCTCGTCGTCGACCATGTGCGACACGTCCTTGCCATTGAGCAGGTAGCTGCCGCTGGTGGGCGTGTCCAGGCAGCCCAGCACGTTCATGAGCGTGCTCTTGCCCGAGCCGGACTGGCCGATGATGGCCACCCACTCGCCCCGACGGATGCCGAAGGAGACGCCGCGCAGCGCGCGCACCTCCTCGCCGCCCACGTGGAAGACGCGCGTCACGTCCCGCACGTCGATGAGCCGGGCGTCACCCGGGAGCGCCGCCGTGCTCACGACTTGCCACCCGGCCCACCCATCATCGGCTCGCGCACCGGTCTCCCGACTTGAGCTCCTTGGACAGCGTGCGGTAGGGGCCCTCCACCACCCGGTCCCCCTCCTGGATGCCCTCGAGGATCTCCAGGTCCGTGTCGGAGGCGATGCCCGTGCGCACCCGGCGCGCCTGCGCCTTGTTGTCCGCGTCCACCACGAAGACCACCTTGGCGAGCGACTCCGCGCGGTGGGGCGCCGTCAGGCCGCCCTCCACCGGCGGCTTGTAGTCCGGCAGGCTCTTCTCCGGCCGCACCGTCACCGCCTGGATGGGCACGAGCACCGTGTCGTTGTGCACCTCGGCGGAGATGCGTACCTCGGCGCTCATGCCCGGCAGCACCCGGGGCGGCCGCGTGCTCAACGCCACCGTCACCGGGAAGCTCGTCACCTCCGACTCGGTGCCCGGGTTCTTGATGAGCGCCTTCTGGGCGATGTCCACCACCGCGCCCTCGTAGGACTCGCCCTCGAGCGCGTCCACGGTGATCTCCGCCGGCTGGCCGGGCTTGAGGTGCACCACCTCGTGCTCGCCCACCTCGAACTTCACCTCCATCACGTTGAGCGCGGCGATGGTCATCACCACGTCCTCGGACAGGTCCGAGCCACGCACGCGCTCACCCACCTCGCGCGACAGTTCGATGACGTTGCCGTCGATGGGCGACAGGAGCGTCGTCTGGGAGAGGTTGTTGGTCTGCTCCTCGTACACGGCGCTGGCCTGGGACAGGCGCTGCTGCGCCGCCGCCAGCCGTACCACGGCCGCGTCCCGCGTGGACTTGGCCTGCTCCAGCTCGGCCGCCGAGGCCAGCTGCTTGTTCGCCAGCGCCTCCACGCGCGCGAGGTCCGCGTTGGTGCGATCCACCTCCACCTGGATGACCTGGGCGTCCGAGCGCGCCGCGGCCTGCGCCGCCTGGGCCTGCTTCACCCCGGCCGCGTACCGGCGCGGATCGATGCGGCCGAGCACCGGCCCTTGGTCACCCGCTCGCCTTCCCTCACCTTCAGCTCCACCAGGTCTCCGGAGAGGTTGGAGGAGATCTTCACCGTGGTCGCCGCCTGGACCTTGCCGGCGCCGGTGATGGTGCGGGTGATTCCGCCCTTGCGGGCCTTCGTCAACTGGGCCTCCACCGAGGAGGAGGCCTGTCCTTCAGCCCCCCCACGGTGATGGCCGCCGCCCCGAGGAACAAACCGCCCGCGATGACCGCCTTCCACCACTTCATTTCGCTTCTCCCGGATTCAGCGTTCCCATGGCGCGCATCAGCGCGAAACGGGCGATCTCCACATCAATCCTGTTCTCGAGCAGGGTCAGCTCCGCCTGCGTGAGCTTGAGCTGCGCGTCGCGCACCTCGAGCGTCGAGCTGACGCCCGCGTTGAAGCGCTCGCTGGCGAGCGCCAGGGCATCGGCGGCCGCCTTGCGGTTGGCCTCGGCCAGCTCCGTGGCCACGAGCTGCGCCTCCACGGTGGCATGCGCCTGACGCACCTGCCCTTCCAGCTCCCGCTCCGCCTGCCGCAGGTTCAGCTCGGCCACCCGGCTCTGGGCGCGAGCCCGGCTCTGCTGCGCCGTCGTGGCCCAGCCATTGAAGAGATCCCACGACAGCGCGATGCCCCCACGCACCGAGTTCTGCAGCCGCGGCTGGAGGAAGACGGTGTCCGCGTCCGGACCCCCGCGCTGCAAGTCCACGGAGAGGGACAGCTGCGGCAGGAAGCCCGCGTGGGCGATGCTCTCCTGGAGTTCCGAGGCGCGCAGCTGCTCGCGCAGCGCCACCAGCAGCGGCCGGCGGGCCCGCGCCTCCTCGAGCGCTCGAGCCAGGGGAATGACGGGCTCGGGCGTCTGGTGCAGCAGCTCCGGCTCCACCGCCACCACCTCCTCGGCGCCCGGCAGGGCCAGCCACGTGGCGAGCTGCACCTGGTTGGTCGCGAGCTGGGACTGCCGCGCCACCACGGCGATGCGATCGTTGCCCAGGTTGACCTGCGCGGCCAACTCCTCGGCCTTGCCCACCCGCCCCGCCACGAACAGCGCCCGGGCGCGCTCGAGCTGCTCCTCGCTGCGCTTCACGTTGGCCTGGAACACCTGGATGGTGGCCTGGGTGCGGTAGAGCAGGAAGAAGCGCTGGATGCCCTCCTGCTCACTGGCGTCGCGATCCTCCAGGGCCTGACCCCGCTGCGACTCGAGTTGGGCGCCGCTCTGCTCCAGCCGCGCCCAGATGGACCGGTCATAGATGAGCTGACGGATGGACACGCCGAAGCCGAAGTCCACGAAGGACGACTCCGGCACGGGCACCGGGATGTTCACGTAGGAGCCATCCCCCGTGGGCACGACGTTGTAGCTGCGCGAGGGGCCCGAGTACACGCCCGTGGCCCCCAACTGGAAGCCCACCTGGGGCAGCAGCGAGGAGCGCGCGATGCGCACGTCCTGTTCGGCGACGGCCACCTGGAGCAGGGCCGAGAGCGACTGGGTGTTCTCCCGGCTACGGGCCCGCGCCTCCTCGAGCTGGATGGGGGTGGGGGCGGCGGCGAGCACCGCCGCGAGCAGGAGCGCGTTCATGCCGCACCTCCCGCCTGGGCCGCCACGATGCCGGGCAGGCCCACGAACACCACGCCGACGAACATCGCGTAGAGCGCACACCCGAGCGCCACCGACCGGCCCCGGCTCATGCCCGTGGCCGCGGAGAAGCCCAGCCCGAGCAGCACCACGCTCCACAGGTTGAAGAAGTCCACCGCGCGCATCACCCGCTCCAGCTTGGGCGACAGGCCCTGCAGCACCGCCAGGCTCGAGGGCACCAGATCCTGCACGCGCGCCTCGGACAGGGAGGGCTGGGCGAACGCGCAGATCGTGAAGACGAGGTGGTAGAGCGCGATGGGCAGCATCGCCAGCGCCGCCGCCGACAGCAACCGGCCGAAGGGAGCGCTCCGGTCGAACAGCCACGCGCACACCCACAGCAGCGCCGCCAGCACCAGCGTCTGCAGCGGCATGAGCAGCACCCCCTTGAGGATGCCCACGATCAGCGCCTTGCGGGGCGCTCTGGATCTCCTCGGACAGCTCGCTCTCCGTCATCCGCTCGAGCTGACCCGTCATCTGCAACCGCTGCACCACCGAGGCGCTCGCGTCCCAGCGCAGGGAGAACGCCGTGCCCGAGGCGGACACGCACAGGACGAGCAGGAGCAGCGGCCATACCCAGCGATGGGCCTCGACCGCGACGCGCGTCGCGTCGAGCGGATCGAGGAGCACCCGGGCGGGTTGAGCAAGTGAGATCATAGTCAAGGAGAAGGAGATCGGAGGCGGCGCGAGAATGTACGCGAGAGGACGCACCTCATTGCAAATGCACCCGTCCCCTGTCACCCCCAACAGGCTGGCAGCCCTTCCCTTCCCGGACATCTTCACCCAGGGCGGAGTCAAGGTGTAGCGACCTGTTACGGAAATTTTGCCGCGCGGATCCGAAGGGTGTATGTGCTCGCCTGCTCGCCTTCTGGAGTCTGAATGGTCGACAGCTCGGATTTCGCTCAGGTACTCCACGAAGCCTCGGACATCGCCCAGAGCGTTGAGCACAAGCTCACCTCGGCGCACGTGCTGCTGGCTCTCTTCACGGTGGAGAACCGGGCCCAGTTGCTCCTTCGGGAAAAAGGGGTCAACGAGGACAACCTCCTGGAGCAACTGCCGGCGCATGACGCCGAGCAGGACGGTCTGGTGCGCACCCTGTGCATGCGGGCGAGGGAGATCGCCCAGAGCATCGGCTCGCGCGAGGCGGACTGCCTGCACCTGCTGGTGGCGTTCACGCGCGTGCCCTGCACCGCGCGGGATCTGCTGGCCAAGACGTGCTCGCCGTTGATGAATCTGGCCAACACGGCGCTCTCCTACTGCGTCAGCGGGAGCACGCCCCGACGCTACCAGCCAGGCCGGGCCAACACGCCGCTGACCATGCCCCGGCCCTCCCGGCCTCCGGGATCGCCGCCCTCGGCCCCGCCCGCCTCCATCCTCGCCCCGAGTGTGTCGCGCCCCCTGCCCGCCCTGCGCGCGCCCTCCCGGCCCGCCCTCTCCCCGCGCGACCTCATCGACGAGGTGCACGAGGACGTGGCGCCCCCCTCGCCGCCCGCGGCCCGCGCTCCCTCGCGCACGCCCGCGCCCGTTCCCCCTCCTCCGGCGGCGCCCGCCCCCGTGACGCCCCCTCCCGCGACGGCGACTCCCCCGACGGCCACGCCCTCGACGACGCCCGCCCCCGGGGCCGCTCCGGCCACCCCTCCGGCCGCGCCCCGTCCCTCGCCCACGCCTGCGCCCGCGTCCCGTCCGGCGGCGCCCGCCCGCTCCGCCGCGCCCCTGGTGCTCGACGAGAAGCGCTTCCCGGTGCTCACCTCGCAGGGCCGCAACCTGAGCCGGCTCGCCCAGGAGGGGAAGCTGGATCCGGTGGTGGGTCGCGCCAAGGAGATCGACGAAGTCATCGACGTGCTCGGCAAGCGGCGCACCAACAACCCGTGCCTGCTGGGCGAGGCGGGCGTGGGCAAGACGGCGGTGGTGGAGGGCGTGGCGCAGCGCCTGCTGGAGCTGCGCGGCAGCCTCGCGGAGAAGATTCTCATCGAGCTGGACATGGCCACGCTGGTGGCGGGCACCCAGCTGCGCGGCGCCTTCTCCGAGAAGCTCAACGCCCTCAAGGAGGAGGTGCGACGGGCGGATGGCCGCGTGGTGGTGTTCATCGACGAGATCCACACGCTGGTGGGCGCGGGCTCCACGGGCGAGGGTCCCCAGGACGCCGCCAACGAGCTGAAGACGGCCATGGCGCGCGGGGAGTTTCCCTGCATCGGCGCCACCACCCACGACGAGTACCGCAAGTTCATCTCGCAGGATCCGGCGCTCGAGCGGCGCTTCACCCCGGTGGTGGTGCACGAGCCGTCGGTGCCGGAGACGGTGGAGATCCTCCAGGGCATCATCGGCCGCTACGAGGACCACCACGGCCTGCGCTACGAGCCCGAGGCGCTGGTGGCCGCCGCGTCGCTGGCGTCGCGCTACGTGACGGACAGGTTCATGCCGGACAAGGCCATCTCCGTGGTGGACCTGGCCGGCTCGCGGTGCAAGCGCGAGGGCAAGGAGCTGGTGGAGGCGGGGGACGTGGCGCGCGTGGTGGCGAAGATCGCGGGCATCCCCGAGGAGCGCCTGCTGATGACGGACTCGGCGCGCCTCTTGCGGCTGGAGGCGGACCTGGGCGAGCGCGTCATCGGCCACGAGGACGCCATCTCCCGCATCTCGCGCGTCATCCGCCGCAACTACGCGGGCTTCGCCTCGCGCCGGCCCATGGGCTCCTTCCTCTTCCTCGGCCCCACGGGCGTGGGCAAGACGGAGATGGCGCGCGCGCTGGCCGAGGTGCTCTTCGGCAGCAAGGACCTGCTCGTGCGCCTGGACATGAGCGAGATGTCCGAGAGCCACGGTGTCTCGCGCCTCATCGGCTCGCCCGCGGGCTACGTGGGCTACGGGGACGGTGGGCAGCTCACCGAGCCGGTGCGCCGCCGCCCGTCCTGCGTGGTGGTGCTGGACGAGATCGAGAAGGCCCACCGCGAGGTGCAGCTGCTCCTGCTCCAGGTACTGGAGGAGGGCCGGCTGACGGACGGCAAGGGACGGCACATCGACTTCTCCAACACCGTCATCGTCCTGACGACGAACCTGGGCGCGGAGGCCTTCCACAGCAAGAGCCGGCTGCTCGGCTTCGGCAATCCGCTGGCCAAGAACGCCACGCCGGCGGGCGACATGGAGGCGGCGAGCAACGCCGCGCGCCGGGCGATGCCACCGGAGCTGTGGAACCGCATCGACGAGCGGCTGCCCTTCCGCCCCCTGGGCGAGGCGGACGTGGCGCGCATCGCCACGCTGATCCTGGACGAGAGCCGCAAGCGGCTCGTCACGGAGAAGAGCATCGAGTACGTGGCGGGGCCGGACGTGGTGGAGCTGCTCATGAAGTCGGGTGGGTTCGATCCGAAGCTGGGTGCCCGGCCGATGCGCCGGTGGTGCAGCGGCTGGTGGAGGCCCCGCTGGCCGAGCGCATCCTCGCGGGCGAGTTCATGACGGGCGATCGGGTGAAGGTGAGCGTGCAGGCCGGGGAGTTGCAGTTCCAGCGCGAGGAGCGTTGAGCCCGTGAGCGCCGCGCGTCCGGGTCGCCCGAGGGTGGTGGTGGTGGGCGCGGGCCGGCTGGGCGGCGCGCTCGCGCTGGCGCTCTCCGCGAAGCGCTGGCCCGTGCGTGTATGGGCGCGCTCCGAGGAGGCGCGGCGACGCGTGCGGGACTGGGGGCTGGGGCTCGCGACGGAGAAGGACCTCGCGCGGGCCCGGGTGTGCCTGTTGTGCGTGCCGGACAAGGCGGTGTCGCCGGTGGCCGAGGAGTGGAAGCCCCGGCTCGCGCGGGGCGCGGCGCTGGTGCACTGCGCGGGCGCGCTGTCGCTGGAGGCGCTCGGTGCGCCCCGGGGACGGGTGTTGGGCTCGTTCCATCCGCTCGTCGCGGTGTCGGACGCGCGCGACTCGCTGGCGGGCAACTCGGTGGCCCTGAGCACCCGCTCGCGCTGGCTGCGCGAGGTGTTGGAGCGGATGGCGAAGGACGTGGGACTTCATGCGCTGCGGGTGAAGGAGCGGCAGCGGGCCGCCTACCATGCCGGGGCGGTGCTGAGCGCCGGGGGCGTGGTGGCGGCCCTGTCCGCGGCCGTGGAGGCGCTGCGCGTGGCGGGCATCTCCGAGGAGGAGGCGCTCGCGGCGCTGTTGCCCCTCACGCGCTCGGCGCTGCGGGGAGTGGAGGCGCGGGGCCTCGCGGCGGGCTACACGGGCCCCATCGCCCGGGGAGACGCGGAGGTGGTGGCGGCACACCTCGCGGCGCTCCCACCGGACGCGGCCGCGGTCTACCGGCCCCTGTCCCGGCGTGGGCTGTCGCTCGTCGGCCACCGTCTCCCCGCCGAATCCCTGGCGAAGCTGAAGACAATTCTTGACTGAAGACAGTCAGGCCCCGAGTCGCAACAGGTTGCTGTGTTGAAGGGCTCACCCCGAGCGGTGATTGATATTGTCTTTATCCCCAGCCTTCAGGAGGTAGCGATCGACTTGGGCGGCAGCTTCAACACCTGGCCGACCTTGATCTGATCCGGGTTCTTGAGCTGGTCCTTGTTGATCTCGAAGATGCGCGGGTAGAGCTTCGCGTCGCCATAAATGTCCTTGGCGAGCTTGCTCAGCGTGTCCCCGGACTTCACGGTGTACACACCGTAGGGCTCCGCGTGGGTCACGTTCAGCATCACCACGATCTCGTTCTGCCAGTTGGCGTGCTTCGCCTTGATCTGATCCCACATGCGATCCCGATCCCAGGCGTACTCCACCGTCCCCTGGATGATGAGCTTGCCGTTCTCCTCGCGGGACTCGACCTTCGCTCCCACGTTCTTCGCGACGTCGAGCACATCCTTGTAGTCATTTTGCAGGGCCATGGAATTCCTCTCGTCACCACCCGGAGCGGGCAGCGCTCCTCCCGGTGGAGCGCCGCACTCTAACCATTGCCTTTCCTCGCAACAGGCGAGGCGCCCGCCCCGCGGCCCGGATGACGGGCTGTCAACAAAGCAGTCGTCGCTCGCCCCGCACTCCGCCTCGGGCGTTGCGCACGTGCTTGTTCCAGCCTCTCGATGAGGATACCCTCATCGAATGAAGAAATCCTCACTCCCCAAGCCGGGCACGAAGACGCTCCGGGAACGCCTGCGCGAGGAGACGGAACAAACCCTCCTCGAGGCGGCCGAGCAGGTCTTCGCCGAGCAGGGAGTGGGCGGCACGCGGATCGAGGACATCTCGAAGCGGGCGGGCGTGGCCGTGGGTACGCTCTACAACTACTTCGAGGATCGCGAGGAGCTGCTCGCCGCGCTCATGGACCGCCGCCGCGCGGAGCTCGTGAAGATGCTGGACGAGGTGAGCGAAGCGGCCCGGAGCAAGCCCTGGCACGAGGAGTTCGATGCCTTCCTGCGCGCCACGCTCACCTTCCTGGAGCAGCACCGCCGCTTCTTCTCCATCCTCATCCAGGGTGAAGTGACCGCCCCTCGCCACGTGGCCGCGGCGGAGAAGACGAGCGGCTCGGGATTCGACGACATCCACGCCCGCGCGGAGCGGCTCGTGCGGCGCGGCGTGGACGAGGGCGTGCTCAAGCCCGAGTTCGCGGCGCTCTACCCGGCGCTGCTGCTCGGCATGCTCCGCTCCGCCATCGTCCATGACCGGTACACGGACTCGCCCGGTCCGCTCATCGCGCTGTTGGAACCCTTTCACGACTTCTTCCTGAAGGGGCGGGGAAGAAGCGCTGAGTCTCACCCCGTGGTCGCCCCCTCATTCACCAAGAAAGCCCCCATCACCATGCGAGCCAGTGACTACAACCCCCTGTTGTCCACGGTGCAGGCCGATCCCTACCCCTATTACGCGGCGCTCCGGGAGCACTCCCCCATCTATTTCAACGAGCAGCTCGGCTGGTACATCGTCAGCCGCTACGAGGACGTCGTCGCCATCACCAAGAACCCGGCGGTCTTCTCCTCCGCGCGAGCCATCGTGCAACCGGAGCGGCTCGACGAGGCGGAGAAGGTAGCCCCCATCTCCGTGCGCGGCTTCCGCCGGGGCGTCCTCATCGGCGAGGATCCGCCCACCCATACGAAGACCCGGAACCTGGTGACCCGGGCCTTCACCCCCAAGCGCATCGCCGAGATGGAGCCGCGCATCCGGCAGATCGCCCGCGAGCTCATCTCCCAGCTCCCCCGCTCGGGCGAGTTCGATCTCATCAAGGACCTGGCCGAGCCGCTGCCCATGATCGTCATCGCGGAGATGTTGGGCGTGGAGCCGGAGCGCCGGCACGATTTCAAGCGCTGGTCCGATGATGCCATCGCCATCTCCTTCGCGCTCGTCAAGGGCACGGAGCTGACTGGCCTCGAGCACAGCTCCCGCGAAATGGCCGATTACATGGAGCAGGCCCTGGAAGCGCGCCGCCAGCAGCCCCGGAGGATCTCATCCAGGCGCTGCTGGACAACGGCGTGCGCGAGGGCCTGCTCTCCGTGGAGGACGCGTCCGCCTTCTGCCGGCTGCTGCTCGTGGCGGGCAATGAGACCACCACCAACCTGCTCGGCAACGGCATGCGCGCGCTGCTGGGCCATCCGGATCAACTGGAGCGGCTCACGCGCGAGCCCGAGCTGATCCCCAACGCGGTGGAGGAGATGCTTCGCTTCGACTCGGCCGCGCAGGCGCTCTTCCGCAAGACGACGCAGGAGGTGGAGGTGTCCGGCACGCGCATCCCCGCGGGGGCGAGCGTCCTGTTGCTCTTCGGCTCCGCCAATCGCGACCCGCGCAAGTTCCAGGAGCCGGATCACTTCGACGTGACACGCAACGTCGCGGGACAGGTCGCCTTCGGCCACGGCATCCACTTCTGCCTCGGGGCCCCCCTGGCGCGGCTGGAGGCCAAGGTGGCACTGGAGGAATTGCTCACGCCGGACCGCAAGCTCTCCCTGGTCCCCGGTCAGCGCCTGGAGAACGTGTCGCACTTCACCCTCCGGGGCCTCAAGTCCCTGCGGCTGCGCACGGAGCCCGCGCGGAGCGCTCACGCGAGCGCTTGAGCGAAAGGAAAGTGCTTCGAAGGGGGGCGAACCGCCATGGCGGTCGCCCCCTTTCTCATTGCGGGGCATGTTGCCCCCAAAGCAACGCCTCTCACCTGTTGCCCCCAAAGCAACACCTCTCACCTGTTGCCTCCAAAGCAACAACAAGCAATACACGAAAATACCCAACCCAGCTCTTTCCACAGACGTCACGACTCAGTACACTGCTCATGGGATTGAATCCCTCAACCCCGGAAAGGTTGCCATGCTGACCGAGACGAACAACAGCCAGAAGTCGCCCATTTTCGGATTGCAGTACATCGAGGACGAGGAGGCGAACCTCCTCGATGTCGTCGGTTGCACCGGGTTGTCCAGCGGCTCGCTCGAGCCCACCACGCCCACCACTCCGGCCGTGACCATCAAGCTCTGCGGTGACGGCTTCGACGTGTCCGACATGGAGCTCTCGGTCTAGCCGCGAGAGCTTTTCTTTTCGTTGGATGGAGTTGGGCGCTTCGGCCCGCCGGACGCGCCCTTCTCCCCCCTCCGGCTCCTTTTTCGATGAGGCTCGTGTGATCCTGCTCGTGACGGCGTACGCCCAAGACAACACCGTGTTGCGGCTCCAGCAAGTCCTGACGGCGGCGGGCGAGCAGCCCGTGGTACTCGACACGCAGTCGATGGAAGGCTCCACCGCTGTCTATGTTTCCCAGAGCGAGGAAGGCCGCGGCCGTCTCCAGTTCCAGCTCGGTGGGCGCCGCGTCGATGCGTCGGAGATCAAGTCGGCCTTGTTGTGGCGTGGATGGCAACGCTTCTCCCATGATCCGGCGCTCAAGGGCCTCGCGTCCAAGGCAAGGGAGTGGGCGTTCTACAAGCGGGAGTGGAAGTCGTTCTGCTCGGGTCTGGGCCTCGCGCTCAAGGCCAGCGATGTCTTCTGCGTGAACCCGCCCCCTTCCACACCGCCTACGAGGAGAAGTGCGCGCAACTGCTCGTCGCGGCCCAGGAGGGGCTCGACATCCCCTCCACGCTCTACACGGCGGACCTGCGCTTCGCCCGCGACTTCCACCGGCAGCAGGCCGGGTCCATCATCTACAAACCCTTCACCCCCTTCATCCGGACGAGTGGTGGAACGGCGGAACGTCCCGAGCGCGTGGGCACGCTCTACACGAGCCGGGTCAAGGAGGAGGATCTGCAAGAGGAGGAAGGCCGGGTTCCCACGCCGGGCATCTTCCAGCCCTACGTCGACAAGCAGTTGGAGCTGCGGATCGTCATCGTCGGCCGGCGGCTCTTCGCGTGCGCCATCCACTCCCAGGACAGCCGGCGCACCCGGACGGACTGGCGGCGCTACGACCTGGAACACGTGCGGCACGAGCCCTATGAGCTGCCCACGCAGGTGGGTGACAAGCTCTTGCGGCTCATGGATCGCCTGGGGCTCGTGTTCGGCAGTGTCGACATGATCGTGACCGCCGAGGGCCGGTTCGTCTTCCTGGAAGTGAACCCCAACGGGCAGTTCGATTGGATCGCTCAACTGGCCGGACTGCCCATCTACGAGAACCTGGCGTCCATGCTGCGCGCCGGCAGCATCCACTACCCCCTGGCGTCCTCGAGCATCCCGTGGAAGGAGGCGGCCCGTGCTGCTGCTGTCGGGTAGTTGGGGCGTGCGCCGGCGCACGCCGTGGATACGCGCCTCCGATCCCTCCGACTGTGGCGCGGCCGCGTTCGCCAGCATCGCGGGTCACCATCGGCACCACATCTCCCTCGAGCACGCCCGGTCCCTGGTCGGCACCGACCGGGATGGAACGTCCCTCGCGGGACTCCGGGATGGTGGGCGGGCGATCGGCTTCGATGCCAGGCCCGCGCGGGCGACGTATGACGCCCTGGCCCAGGCGAAGCTGCCCGCCATCCTGCATTTCAAGGACGACGTCGGGCATTACGTCGTCCTGGACGAGTGGACGCCCGAGGATGTGGGCCTCGTGGATCCTCGACTGGGGGCGCGCCGCATGTCGCGCCAGCAGCTCGAGTCCTCCTGGTCGGGTTATGCCGTGGAGTTCCACCCCACGGCCGCGTTGAGGACCCGCGCCCCCGACTTCCAGGCGTTGACCGCGCTCGTGCGCACCCTGCTGCCCCATGTCAATCCGTTGCTGCTGGCGCTGGGCATCTCCGTGCTCGCCACGGCCCTGGGGTGGAGCACCTCGTTCTTCCTCAAGCAATTCTTCGATGACATCCTTCCGGCACGCGCCCATACCTCGCTGACGTTGCTGGGGGCCGCGCTCGTGGCCGCGGGCCTCTTGCAGTCGTTGTTGCAGTTCTGCCGCATGTGGCTGACGGCCCGTGTGGGGCAGGCGCTTCAGCGGACGTATGGCAGACAGTACGTCCAGCACCTCATGACACTGCCCATGCGCGTGTTCGACAGCAGGAACATCTCGGGCTTCGTCATGCGCGTCAATCAGCTCGACGCCATCCAGGGCGCGCTCACCGAGGGGCTGGTCGCCTTGCTCGTCGAGGGACTGGTGTTCGCCGGGACCCTGGGAATCATCGTGTCCCTGGACCCGGTCCTGGCCCTCTTCTCGCTCTGCGCGCTCCCCCCGTCCTGCTGGGGACGTTCTTCCTGTCGGAGCGCGTCAGGTCGGCCCAGCTCGATGCCATCACCCATGGAGATGATTTCGCGGGCCGGCTGCTCGAGGTGTTCGAGGGAATCCGTGTCATCAAGATCGCCTCCGCCGAGAAGGGCTATACCCGGCTGCTCCTCGACAAGTACGACACGCTCGTGGAGGCGCGGCACGAGCTGCGCGTCTCGATGCTCCTGCCCCTGCTGTGGAGCATGTTGACGTCCACGTTGGTCATTGGCGCCGTGCTCTGGTACGGCGGGACACGTGTGCTGGCGCAACACATCAGCGCGGGGGAATTGTTGGTCATCTTCGGCATGGTGGCGTTGCACCTCAACCCCCTCCAACGGTTGCCGACGATGCTGCTCAATCTTCACTCCGCCTTCGTCGGAATGGCTCGACTGGACGAGGTGCTGAAACTGCCCGCGGAGGAGACCCGGGTCCCGAATCCCATCGCCCTCCCGTCCGTGCAAGGGCATCTCCAGTTCGACCGTGTCTCCTTCGAGTACAAGCACCGCCGCCCCGTCCTCAAGAACGTCAGCTTCCAGATCTCCGCGGGCGAGTGCGTGGCGGTCATTGGAGAGACGGGCTCGGGCAAGAGCACGATCGCGAACCTGCTGGCCGCCTTCTACCTGCCCACCTCCGGTGAGGTCCGGATCGACGGTGTGAGCACCCGGGAACTCGATCCCCGCGAGCTGCGGCGGCACGTGAGCGTCATGTTCCAGGGCAGCCATGTGTTTCAGCAGTCCATCAACGACAACATCACGATGATGCATCCCCTGCGTCCGGACGACGTCGCGCGAATCGCGCACGTGGCGAACATCGCCTCGTTCATCGAGTCCATCCCCCAGGGCTACAACGCCCAGGTGGCGCAAGGCGGCGCGAACCTCTCGACCGGTCAATTGCAGCGCATCAACATCGCCCGGGCGATCATGAAGGACGCGCCCATCCTGATCCTCGACGAGTCCACGAGCAATCTCGATAGCGCCACGGAGCGCGGGGTCATGGCGGCCATCAAGGAGGCGCGCAAGGGTCGCACCACCCTCATCATCACCCACAAGCTCAGCACGGCGATGGAAGCGGACAGGGTGATGGTGTTGTCCAAGGGCGAGCTGGTCGAACAAGGCACGCACGAGGAGCTCCAGCTCCGTGGTGGGCAGTACTGCAAACTGTTTCCGAGGTAGGTGACAGCGCATGAGCGTGTTCCATCGTGTTCGATTGCCGCTCGCCTTCGCCCTGGCACTGGCGGTCCTCGCCTCCTTCCTGCCGTGGTCGCGACCCGAGGAGGAGGGCTCGCGGGAGCACCGCGCCGAGCGCCCTCCTCCCCGCCCCCACCGCCGCGCGGGCCCCGCTCGTCGGTGGGCTGGCCTCGACCGGAGAGGCCCCTCGCGCCACGCCTCTCCTGGAGACTCCCGCCGTCCCCAGCGAGGGGGCCTTCGTGGTGCGTGTGGTGGCGGAAGGCCGGCCCCTCGAGGGTGCACGGGTGCAGGCGTACCTGCGAGGGCCGGATGAAGGCACGGGCCGGTGCGCTGGCTCCGGGCGGGCGAGGGAACCACGGGGCCGGATGGAACGCTGCGGCTGCCAGCGGCTCCCGGCGCCTACCTGCTGAGCGCGGCCGCCGAGGGCCATGGTCCCACGCGCCGCGAGGTGGAGCGCCCGACCGGCGAAGCGGAGACGCGCGTGGAGTTGTCGCTGAGCGCGGCCATGGAGCTGCGAGGCCGCGTCATCGCCTCCGGGCGCGGCGAGCCCGTTCCCCTCGCGGAGCTGTCGCTGCGGCCCTACACGGAGGCGCTCCGCCCGACGTCGCGTGCCGTGGAGCTGCCGGAGGAGACGGCGGTGGCGATCGCGAACGCCCACGGCCACTTCACCTTCTCCGGGTTGTCGCCGGGCCGCTATGCCCTCACCGCGGAGGCTCCGGGCCACAGCCAGCGCACGATGCGCCTCGTCACGGTGCCGTTCGCCGGCGAGTTGGAAGTGGGGTTGTGGAGCGCGAGCGTGCTGGAGGGCTTCGTCGTGGGCGAGGACGGCCAGCCCGTCGAGGGCGCCGAGGTGCTGGCCCTGGGCAGGACGCAGGTGCCCCATGTCACCACGAGCGCCACGGGAGCCTTCTCGCTGGAGGTGGCCAACGGCACCTGGCTGCTGGCGGCACGGCACGGCGAGCGGCTGGGTCGCGTTCCAGGCCTGCTCTCGGTGGGGCCGGGAGAGACGCGCGGCGAGCTGCGCATCACCCTCGGCGCCGGGAGTGGCCTGACGGGCTCGGTGACGGAGGCGGCCAGCGGTTCGCCAGTGCCGGGGGCGCGACTGGTGGCCAGCCCCGCGGGCGAGGATGGCGAGGTGAGCCGGACCGCCGCCGACTCGGAGGGGCGCTACACGTTCAACCTGCCACCGGGCGAATACGACGTGGTGGCGCTGGCCCCGCGCCTGAGCCGTGGGGTGCGCACGGCCCTGGTGGTCGTGCCAGGTCAGCGCGTGGCCGTGGACTTCCAGCTCCAGGGGGCGGGAACCCTCACCGGCGTGGTGTCCGACCCGGACGGGCGGCCGGTGACGGGCGCCTACGTCCGGGCGCACGGGCACACCACCAGCGCGCGAACGGACTCGGATGGAAGCTACCGCCTGGAAGGGCTGGAGGTGGGCAGCTTCGTGGCGATGGCGCGACGGCAGGACTCGGCGCACTGGACGACGCGGGCCACGAGCGTGAAGGCGGGAGAGAGTACCCGGCTGGACTTCACCCTGGGGCAGACAGGCACCGTGCGAGGCCGGTGAAGCAGGCTCCGGAGCGCCCCTGTCCCAGCCGGTGACGGTGCGCGCCCGGGCCCTGGAGTCCCAGCTGCGCGGTGGGGAGGTCACGTACGCGGACACGGACGCGCGGGGCCGCTACTCGCTCGAGCTGCCCGCGGCCAACTACCAGCTCGCCGCGATCCTGCCCGGCTCGCGCATCACCCTCTTCCGGGAGGATGAGCCCACGGTGACGGTGGCCGCGGGCACGGCGGTGGTGCAGGACCTGACGCTGGTCGACAATCGCGGCGTGGAGGGCACGGTCCTGGAGCCCTCCGGAGTGCCCAGCCCCAACGCCCAGGTGGCCGGCATCCAGACGGGTCAGTACGCCATCACCAGCACCCTCCGGGCGGACGAGGAAGGGCGCTTCGCCTTCCCACCTCGGGGGGCGAACGCCACGCCGCTGCGGTTGATGGCACACAACGCGGGCCGCGTGGGCGAGCTCATCGAGGCGAAGGAGAAGGAGGAGTCCGTCATCCGTCTGCGCCCCGCGGCCACCCTGCACGGCAAGGTCGTGACCCGCGGCGGCGGTGCGCCCCAGGGCTTCCTCCTGAAGCTCCTCCAGGAGGATGGCTCGGCACTGCCGTGGGAGACACGCGAGGTCGTCGAGCGCTCCTTCACGGGGGACTCCTTCGTCCTGTCCCAGGCCCCCGGCCTCCCCTTGCGCGTGAGCGTCCGCACGACGGACGGGCGCACGGGAGAGGCCTCGGTGAAGCTCGAGCCGGGACAGAGCGCGCGGGTGGAGATCTCGCTCACGGGGGGCACGGCCTCCATCTCGGGCCGGGCCGTCTGGAGCAATCGCGCACCGGCGGAGAACGTGGCCCTCTACCTGGACAAGCCCATGGCGGGCGCGGTCGATGCGAGCACCGGAGCGGATGGTCGCTTCCGGTTGGACGACGTGGCCCCCGGCCAACACACCCTGCGGCTCTACCCGCTCAACGGCATCCCCGAGACACGCACGGTGACGGTGGCCTCGGGTGAGACGGTGGACCTGGGGGACGTGCCGGTGTCGAGGAGCAAGGCGGCCTCGGGCACCGTGGGCGCGGGCTTCAGCGAGGAGCGCGGCTGGGTCTCCGTGGCGTGGCTGACGCCGCAGGGTCCGGCGGAGCAGGCGGGGCTGCGCGTGGGAGACCAGGTGCTGAGGGTGGATGGACAACTGGTGCGCAGCCGCATGGACGCCGAGCAGCGCACCGTGGGCGCACCAGCGAGTCCCATCCAGCTCGACATCCGGCGCACGAATGGACAGGAGTTGCAGCTCCAGTTCGCCCGCGCGGACTGACACCTCCCGGATGCTGAACCCCACGCGGCGCTCGGGACAGGGCCCGGAGCGCCGCGCGGCGAGGCCTGGCTAGCTCAGGATGATGCGGGGCCCCTGCAGGGCGTTGCGCACGGCGGCCAGGTCACGCTCGGACATGGCGTCGCCCTCGGTCATCTGGCGCAGGCACACGTCGCCCTTGCCCTCGAGCACCAGCTTCTTGAGGTCGCCCAGCAGCACCGAGGCCGCCTTGAGCATCTCCTCGTTCTGGGGGTTGGGGGGAGCGCCCTTGCCGGCCTTCTCCTCCATGTACTTGGTGAAGCGGCGCACCGTGTCCACCATCTGGTTCGGGTCGAACTTCGCCAGCACCGGCTTGAGCCGCTCCATGTTCAGCTTGAGCAGGTGCAAGGGCGCCCGCGAGCGCTCGAAGCTCGCGTGCAGCGGGCTCACCTCGGTGCGATCGAACGCGCCGAGCAGCCCCTCGTCCGGCGCCTGCACCGAGTGCGGCACCACGTCCACGAACAGCTC
The DNA here is from genome assembly GCA_049060065.1 of Cystobacter fuscus. GTDB lineage: Bacteria > Myxococcota > Myxococcia > Myxococcales > Myxococcaceae > Cystobacter > Cystobacter fuscus_B. The sequence continues at coordinate 2,619,348 of JBMEQP010000002.1, read as the reverse complement.
CATGGGCGCCACGCCCTGGGTGAACGCCTGGATCTCCTCCTCGTCCACCGGCGGGAAGTCCTGCGGCGTGCCGATGAAGAGCATGGGCAGGATGAGGTGGCCCCAGAACTCGTTCTGCGCCGCGCCGGTGCTCGCCTGCGTGCCGAACAGGTGCGCCATCAGCTCCACGATGCGCGGCGCCACTTCCACCTGCTCCGACAGCTTCTTGCCCGGCTGCATCTGCTGCAGCGCATTGAGCACCTGGCCCTCGAACTGCTGGCGCACTTCCTTCGGAATCTGCGCCCGGCCCAGCGCGTCACGGATCTCCCGCGACAGCGCGTCCGGCGTGGAGTCCAGCGCCTTGACCGTCTTGGCCGGATCCATCACCAGGAACTGCATGAAGCCCGGATCGATGAGCCGCTGGTAGTCCGCCGGACCCAGCTTCTGCCCGCCACCCGCGCCGCCAAAGCGCGCCTTGCCCAGCATGCCGCGGATGCTCGAGGACAGCTCCTCCAGGCGCGACAGCTTGCCGGCGATGAGCGAGTTCATCACCTCGCCAAACGGCGACAGCACGATGAGCGCGTCGGGGAAGCCCAGCGACGCCCCCTCGGGGGACTCGCGGTTGAGGAACCAGAACGCCCCATGGTCGCCCGCCAGACGCTCGGCCAGCGCTCCGCCGATGCCCAGCGCGAGCACCTGGTGGTTCTGGTTGTTCGGATCGAAGGCGCCGCCGAGCAGGTTCGGCAGGGCGGATTCCACCTCCTGCCAGGGCGTCTTCAGGAGATCCACGGGCTTGCCCGCGAGCTGCTCGAGGGCAGCGGCGACCTGGGCCTGGGCGGATTGGACATGCGGAGGGGCGGGATGAGCCATGAAGGATTCCTCTTCCGGGACAGTCGACCGTAACGAAACGAACGCCCCCTTACCGCGAAATCCAAGTTCATCGCCATCAATTGCGCACCCCCTTAGGATGGGGTGTTGATGCCGCGCCGCTTCCTCCCCTTCCTGGTGTTCCTGCTCTCCCTCTCGGGGTGCGCCTTCGTCACACCCCGCTTCGAGCAGAACGTCCAGACGGACTTCGTCCGGGCGGACATGCGCAAGCTGACCACGCGCACGCTCGAGCTGTACTACCCCGCCCGGCTGCGCCCCAGCGCCTTGCGCATCGCGGCGCGGGTGGAGGACTGCGTCGAGCGGCTGCGCCGGCTGCCCCGTCCCGCCCGCTCGCGCTCGCGGGTGCTCGTCTACTTGACGGGTGAGGACTTCAACAACGCGTACGTCGCCCCGGACTACTCCAGCATTCCCCAGCAGATGGTGTTGCCGGCGCACATGTCGCTGGAGCTCTTCAACCTCCTGGGCTTCGGCCCCGCGGAGCTGGGCTCGGTGGGCTGTCACGAGGCCGTGCACTACGTGCAGATGGAGCAGACGGGCGGCCTGTGGGGCGCGGTCAACACCGTGACGGGGGGCCTGTTCCAGCCCAACACCCTCACCGAGTCCTGGTTCCTCGAGGGGCTCGCCGTCTACTACGAGGGACGGCTGGGCACGCACCAGGGCCGGCCGCACAGCCCGGTGTGGCGGGGCTTCTTCGAGGCCACCGCCCAGGAGCTCGGCCGGGACTTCCACGCGGGCTACCTCTCCCCCGAGCACCGGCGGATGGACCCCTTCGGGGGCAACTACCTCGTGGGCAGCCACTTCGTGGAGTGGCTCGCGAAGACCTACGGGGAGGAGCGGCTGTGGCGGCTGGTGGAGGCGCAGGGCACCACCCTCGTGCCTCCCGTGGCGGTGACGCTGCGCTTCAAGGACGTGTACGGCGCCACCCTCGGCACGCTCTTCGACGCCTTCACCGAGCACCTCGCCCGGGAGCTGCCCCGGCGCGAGCGCCCCCCTCGCAGCGGGTGCTCGCCCCCGAGGTGGGCTACTTCGCCCGGCTCGCGGCCTCGCCCACCGACGGCGCCCTGGCCACCGTGGACGTGGGCCGTGACGCGGTGCCCCACCTCACCGTGCGCGAGCGCGATGGCTCGCCGCGCTTCCGCCGCTCGCTCACCCAGTTCCTCCCCGGACGCCGGTGGATCTCCACCCACCCGCTCAACATGAGCGGCCTGTCCTTCACCGCCGATGGCCAGTCACTCTTCCTCGTGGCCGCGGACGTCGATGCCCTGGGCAGCTACCTGTCGCGCGTGTGGCGGGTGGACGCGCGCACCGGCGAGGTGGTGCGGACCTGGGAGGGCCTCGAGGGCATGGGTGGCGGCGTCACGCCGGATGGTCAGGCGTATGTCTTCGTCCAGGTCCAGGGCGACACCGCCAACCTCGTCCGGCTGGAGCTCGCCACCGGCGCGCGCACGCCCCTCACCCACTTCGAGGGCCGGTGTCGCTCGGGCCTCCGGCCGTGTCCGCCGACGGGCGCATCGTCTTCCCCCGCCTCACCCCGCGGGGATGGAACCTCGCGCTGCGCGAGGCCGATGGCACCGTGCGCCCGCTCACCGACGACGCGCGCTTCAACTACTCGCCCCGCTGGGTGGACGCGGGCCGGCTCGTCTTCCTGCGCGAGCACGCGGGCCGCTGGCAGGCGCACGTGCTCGACCTCGCGGGCGGCGAGCCCCTGCGCGTCACCGATGCGCCCCACCTCGTCATGGACGTGGCGCCGCTCGGCGGCTCGGAGGTGGTCTTCCTCAACCGCCACGGCTTCGACTTCTCGCTGGATGCCGCGCCCCTCGTCCCGCCCGCCCCGCCCGGGGCGCTCGCCCTGGTGCCCGCCCCCACCCTGGAGCCCACCTCCGAGGCCGCCTCCACGCCCCCGTGGAGCACCGGCTCGACATCCTCTCCGACGAGCCCTACTCCCCCTGGAGCACTTCTTCCTGCCGGAGCTGCGCGCGCCCTATGTCTACGCGCTGCCCGACGCGAGCGCGCCCGGCCGGTTCATCGGCTACGGGGGCCTGTTGCTCGCGGGGCAGGACCGGCTGGGCTTCCACCAGTACGCGCTCGGGGTGGAGGCCGACACGCGGCTGAGGAATCCCAGCCTCACGTTCGACTACGGCAACGCCCTGCCCGCCCCCTGGTACCTGCGGCTGTCCGCAGCGCGCGTCGTCCAGGAGGGCCGGAGGGATCTCCAGGCCTCGCTGTCCCTGTCGCGCACGTTCTGGACCACGCCCGTGAGCTTCAGCCTGCTCGGGCTGCGCCGCGACTGGTACGCCACCTCCAAGCGCCCGGGCGTGCGCACCTCGCTCCTCGGCCCCTCGGCCAGCGTGTCCTACTTCGCCGGGGAGAGCACCTCCTACGGCGGGACGCAGCGGGGAATCGGCCTGGCGCTGGGCGCGGGCGTGTACCCCCTGGCCTTCGACGACACCCGGCCCTTCGCGGACGTGCGCGCCGAGCTGAGCGCCTACCTGCCCGGACTGCCCTTCGTGCGGCGCGACAACCTGCAACTGTCACTCGTGGGCCGCGTGCTGCCCCAGGCCCCCGAGGGGCTGCTCCAGGTGGGAGGTGTGCCCCTGGGCTCCTTCGCCCTCCAGCGGCGCCAGGGCCCCGAGGACACCCGCAACATGCCCCTGCGCCTGCAGCCCGGACTGAGCTTCGTGGAGAACCTGCGCGGCTATGAGGACTTCGCTCTGAGTGCGCGCCATGTCCTCATCGCCACGGCGCGCTACCGCTACCGCCTCATCTTCGATCACGGCTGGACGTCCCTGCTCTGGCTGGCGCCGTCCTTCTTCATCAGCCAATTGGAGGCGGAGGCCTTCGGCACCTGGGCGCGCACGGACGGACGCGCGAATCACCGGGCGGTGGGCGGCGCGTTCTTCCTGCGCACCCGCTTCGGACAGGCCTTCCCCGTGTCGCTTTTCTACCAATACGCCCGGCGCTTCGACGATGGGCTGGGTCACCTCCATTTGGTGGGTATCGCGCTTTAAGCCGGACTCCGGGGGTGATTCCCCTTCCAGCAGGAGATGGCTCGTGTAATTCCTTGATGACATGATAGGCCGGACCGCGCCTGCTCCCTTGCGATCCCAAGGAGCGAGCAGCAGCTTGCCCTACCTTCTGGATCTCCATTCGGGACGGGGACCCCCCTCCACCCGAGTGGGGGAATGTTCTCCAGGAGTCCTAGCCACTGGAGGTCCCGCAGATGAGAACGACTCCCAATCCCGCGGCCGAGTCCGTGCTGGTGGTCGATGACGAGCCGACCCTGCGCACCCTCCTGTCCTTCGTGGTGCAACGCGCGGGCGCGCACCCGGTGCTGGCGCCAGACGCGGCCACCGCGCGCAAGCTCGCCACGGAGCAGTCCTTCGCCTGCGCGCTCATCGACAAGAACATGCCCGGGGAGAGCGGCCTGGAGTTCCTCAAGTGGCTGCGCTCGGCGCAGCCCGGCTGCAACGCCCTCATCGTCACGGCCTACGGCAACGTGGACAGCGCCGTGGAGGCGCTGCGGCTGGGGGCCTTCGACTACCTGCTCAAGCCCTTCGAGGTGGATGCCCTCGAGCACCGCCTCAAGCTCGCCCTGCAGCAGTACCAGATGCGCCAGGAGCGCGAGCGCATGCAGGCCATGCTGGTGCAGTCGGATCGGCTGGCCTCCCTGGGGCTCCTGGCCGCCGGCGTGGTGCACGAGGTGAACACGCCCCTGGCCTACATCCTGTCCAACCTGGACTGGCTCGACGAGGAGCTGCCCGCGCTGCGTCAGGCGGTGCGCGGCGGTGCGCCGGCCGCGGGGGAGAGACGGGCTCGCTCGCGCAGCGTCTGGAGATGGTGGAGAGCACCCTGCGTGACATCCGCGAGGGCGCCGAGCGCGTGCGCGACATCGCCCGGGACGTGAAGGCGTTCGCGCGGGACTCGGACGACGCGAGCATGCTGGTGGACTTGCGCGAGGTGCTCGACGCGGCGCTGAAGATGGCGCTGGTGCACATCCGCTACCGGGCCCGCGTGGTGCGCGACTACCAGGAGGTGCCCCTGGTGATGGCCAACGAGCCGCGGCTGGCCCAGGTGTTCCTCAACCTCGTGGTGAACGCCGCCCAGGCCATCCCCGAGGACGGCAGCTCGCATCAGATCAGCGTGCGGCTGTGGACGGGCGCCAAGGGCGAGGCGTGCGCGGAGGTGGAGGACACCGGCACGGGCATCTCCGCGGAGAACATGGCGCGGCTCTTCGAGCCCTTCTTCACCACCAAGCCCCGGGGCGAGGGCACGGGCCTGGGCCTCTTCATCTGCAAGTCCATCATCGAGTCCTTCGACGGCACCATCACCGCGAGCAGCCGTCCGGGACAGGGCACCACGTTCCGCATCTCGCTGCCGCCCCACGTGCGCAGCGCCAACACCACCGACGCCCTGGCGCCGATGTCCATCGTGGCCTCGTGAAGCGCGTGCGCGCCGGGGTGCCTACCAGGTGACGGGCACGGCCGTGGAGGTGACGAGGGGGGCCACCACGGGCAGGCCGTCCGTCGCGTCCTGACCCCGGGCGCCCACGCGGAAGGTGCACGAGCCCGGCTGGGAGGCTTGCAGTTGCGCGCGGAAGAGCGTGTGCTGAGCACCGGGCAGATCCACCGCGCCCGGCGTGGGCCCCGAGACCAACCACACCCGGCAGCCCTGGCTGCCCTGCGCGAGGCCCTCGCCATCGAGCGACACGCCCCGCACCTCGGACTGGCCGGTGTTGGCCACCGAGACCTCGACGACGAACACCTCGCCCACCCGGACGCTCGTGGGCAACTGGCTGAAGCGCACCTCCAGGACCCCTCGCCGCAGGACGGTGAAGGGGGCGAGGTGGCCTCCACGAGGGGCACCTCGTCGCCGGTGAGCGCATCGGTGCTGGTCGCCCCGACCTTGAAGATCCCCTCGCCAGTGGTGGTGGCGAGGGCGCTCCAGACGAAGTCCCGGCTCTCCTGGGGCTCGAGGTCCACGTGATCGGGCAGGGGCGGAGGCAGGGCCACGCTCACTCCCTCCACGGACGGCGCCAGGGGCTTCACTTCCCGCAACCGGACGTCGCTGTCGTTCGTCACGCGCAGGGTGAGGAAGAAGGGCTGGTTCACGTTCACCACCTGGGGCGAGACGAAGAGCGTGCTGGAGGGCCGGGCACGTACGTCCACCTGGAGTGGCTGGGAGGGAGTCGCCTGGAGCGCCTGCCCGGTGATCTCCTCGCGGCCCTGGAGCTCCAGCGCGAAGTGGACCGTCCCCTTCGCGCGAGCGGCGAGCTTCCACGAGAAGGAGGCGTATCCCCCCGGTTCCACGTCCAGGGGCTCCGGCTCGGGCGCGGAGAGCAGCTCCACGCTCCCCGCCTCCACCGGACGCAGCAGCGCCCGGACACCGAGCGCGCGCGTGCTTCCCGGGTTGTGCACCGTCAACACCAGGTGGGTCTCCTGGTCCGGCCACAGCCGCGGCCGCTCCACGAAGCCCTGGGCCGTCAACGACGCGAGCGGCCGATCCGAGGCGTAGTACGCCTGGGGCAATTCCACGCGGCCCCCCAGGGGCGTCACCACCGTCAGCGGGTACCAACCGGGAGCGAGGCCCTCGGGAATCTGGACCTTCAGCGCGTGCGTATCCGTCCACGTGACGTCGTCGAGCGCGCGCGAGCCCAGGTAGACCTCGAAGTCGGAGTCCATGGTCACCGCGTCCTCGCCGCCCAGATGCTGGGTGGGGAGGACCAGGAAGTTCTCGCCCTCGATGACGCCGGACACCGGCGCCGTGGTCAGCCCCCAGCCGGGCACCAGCCGGTGCACCCGGGGCTCGTACCCACCGCTCTGGGAGCAGGAGAGCGCGAGCAGCCCCAGCACCCACACCCCTGCCCAGCGGATCCGATCAGAAGAGCTCAAGCCGGTACCCCACATGGAACCCGGTCCCCTGCAACACGCCCCTCAACACGGGCAGGGCCGGATCATTGAAACGGAAGAAACGCACCTCGGCGAACGGCTGCCCGGGCCCCACCCTCACCCCCGCGCCCAACGTCGCCTGCGCCCCGAGCACCAGGGTGCTCTGCTCCAGCACGAAGCCCTCGCCCCACTCCGCGCGACCCCGCACCCACGCCACGCCCACGCCCGCCCCGGCCCACGCCTGAATCGCGTACTCGCGCGGCGTGCGCAACCCCACCGCCAGCGAGGTGTCGAGGATGGCATTCTCCCCGGAGAAGCCGGGCACCGCCGTTCCGCCCGTGCGCGAGAACCACAGGTAACCGGTATCGAGCCACACCCCCACGAAGGGCCACGCGCGCACCGGCCACGCCTCCACGCGCAGCCCCACGGACCCCGCCCGCACATCGGCGAGGTTCGTCATCAGGCCCACGCGCGGCGCCAGGGACAGCACGCCGCGACGCAGCAGCGACAGCGTGCCGCGTTCGACCAACTCGCCCACGCGCACCACCACCTCGGACGGCTGATCCACATGGGACTCGGGCGGCACGTAGCGCAGCTCGTACTGGCCCGGCGCCTTCGCCAGCACCGTGCCCTCCAGGCCCCCGGTGAGCGTGGCCTCGGGCCGGGAGCCCACGACGGGGTTGCCGAACCGATCCTCCAGGAAGATGTGCCGGCCGCCTCCGACAGCCCGTCCGCCACCAGCACGGGCCGCAGCGGCGCCACCCGCACCCGGGCGAGCTTCCCCGCGAACAGCTTCAGGCGGCGCGTCGCCACCGGCGTCGCACTCCCCTCGCGCAACAGCCGCAGCTCCACGGACTCGCGTCCCGCGAAGCGCGTGGGAAGCGCCAGCCGCGCGGCGTACTCCCCCGCCCGCTGCTCGACGAGCGGCAGCTCCTCCGAGAGCTCCGAAGCGAGCCGCAGTCCGGCGCGCGTGGGATTGCCCACCGCGTCGCGGGCGGAGACCTCCACGAGCACCCGGGCCTCCTCGGACGCCACGAGCTCGTCGCGATCCAACCGCATCTCGAAGTGCTGGGCCGGACCGGGCCGCGCCTCCACCTGGACGAGCAGGGACCAGCGCGGCTCGCGGCCCACCGCGCCCCGCAGCTCCAGCGGGCCCATGGGCCCCGGCGGCACGGTCCAGCTCACGAGGAAGACCCCGGGCTCCCGCTCGATGGGCGCGCTCACGCGGCCGCGCGACGCGGAGAAGGAGAAGGCACGGGGCGGCCGCTGGGGCGTGCCCTCGAGGCGCGACAGATGGAGCCACACCTCCACCGTCTCCTCGCGATCGGCCCACACCTCCCGGCGGTTGGGGACGGCATGCACGTAGGGCCAGGGAGGCACCCCGAGCTCGATGCGCCGAGAGCCGAAGAAGGCCGTTCGCACCCCGGGGGGCACGGTGATGGGGACACGCGCCAGCCCCTTCGCGTCCGCGGGGATCGGCCCGAAGGTCTGCTCCCCCACCCGGACGGAAACGGGAGCACGGGCCCGGGTGCGCACCTCGGCCTCGCCCTGGCCCCAGAGCGGCAGGACGGTCCAACCCTCCAGCTCGCCCCGGGGCCCGCTCGCCCGCGCGACGAGGATGACCTCTCCGGGGAGGTTCCGCCGGGGGAGACGTAGGTGGCGCGAAAGACGCCCGGTGCCACGGACGTCGGCGCGCCCACCGTCCCCACGCTCGCGAACAGCTCGAGCCGCGTGGCATCCGGGGGCAGCTCCACCCGCACCTCCACCTCGCCCTTCCCGCCGAGCACCACGTGCGAGGGCTGGCACACGAGACGGATGCCCTGGGCGGGGAGGCTCGCGGCGTCCGCCCCGGCGGCGTGCACGGGGACGAGCCCCGCCATCACCCCCACGAGGAGCAGCACGCATGGCATCCGGCACGCCCTCATCACGTCAGGGGGCCTCGTTCCAGCGGAACTTCACCGATTCCGACGGGGGCGGGCCGGCCGTGGGCCGGAAACGGCAGGTCAGGGAGACCTCCCGCGTGGCGCCACCCGGCTCGCGCGCGAACACCTTCACCCGCGAGCGGCCCGGGGCCTGGGGCACGTCCGCGCGGAAGCTCCCATCCGCGGACACCTCCGCGGGCTCATCCTCCACCCAGACCTCCGTGCCCACGCGCACCTTGCCCGAGAGCGACAGGCACAGCGTGTTCGCGGTGGGGGCCCTGGCCACCTTCAACAGCACGTCCAGGGGAATGGGCTCGGGGCCCACCGGCCTCGCGCCGTCGAACACGAGGCCCTGCTGCCCCGCGCCCACCTGGATGCGGGCGCCCGCGGCCGACAGGTCCACCGTCCCGCCCCGCGTCACCACCGCCACCAGGGTGCCGCGGCGCAGCATGGTGAAGCGCGCCGCGCGCGTCTCGGCCACCGTGCCGCCCTGGCTCCGCACCCGCAGCACACGCGCCGGCTCTCGCCGTAGTCCACGTCGATGCGGCCCCGTTCCAGGTTCAGGGTGTGCACGTCGCGCGTGAGCTCGCCCACCCGCACCTCGGAGCGCTCGGGGATGGACAGCCGCGACGCCTCATCCCCCACCTGGAGATCCACCCGGGCCCCGGGGCCGGTGCGCACCGCTTCGTCCGGAGCGAGCGAGTCGCCCACCCGCAGCTCCATCCAGGCCTCGCCCCGGGTGCGCTCCACCGCGCCCACCACTTCGACCACCCGGGCGCGCGGCGCCACCTCCACGACGGGCTCCGGAGCGGGAGCCACGGGCGCGGCCACCGGGGGGGCGGCACGTCCGGCGCGGAGCGGCCGAGGAAGAACCCCCCGGCGCCCAGGGCCAGCACCAGCAACAGCACCAGCACCCACCCGCGGGCGCGTCCGGACGGCTCCTGGCGTGGGCTCACGTCCGCGCTCCCCGGAGTCTCGTGGACTGCACCCTCGGCCCTGTCCGCATCACGCCTCCTCGCTCCCGTCCGCCTCCCTACACCAGGTGGGCCTCGGCGCCCACCGCGGGAAGGATGACGGTGATGGTGGTGCCCCGCCCCTCGGCGCTCTCCACCCGGATGCGGCCGTGGTGCGCCTCGACGATGCCGTGCGCCACCGACAAGCCTAGCCCGATCCGCCCGGGCTCGTCCTTCGTCGTGAAGAAGGGATCGAAGATGCGCTCGCGCAGGGACTCGGGAATGCCCTTGCCGGTGTCCTTCACCGACAGGCACACCGCGTCCCCCTCCACCGTGCCGAGCCCCACCGACAGCGTGCCTCCGGTCGGCATGGCGGTGACGGCGTTGCGCAACAGGTGGGACACCACGCTCTGCAACTGCTCCGCGTGGCCCAGCACCTGGGGGATGGGCTCGTTCAACGCGCACGTGAGGGTGATGCCCCGCGAGCGCAGCTCCGAGTCCACCTCGAGCAGCGCGGCGCGCACGGGCTGCGCCGGATTCAACGGCCGCCCCACCTCGCTGCGCTCCTGCTCCGTTATCTGGCGCATCTGCCGGATGATGGTGCACATGCGGCGCGACTGCTCGAGCGACATCTCCAGGCTCTGACGCAGGGGCGTGCCCTCGGGCACCTCCTCGCACGCCAGGGACAGCAGCCCGAGGATGCCGGTGAGCGGGTTGTTGAGCTCGTGGGCGAGCCCCGCGCTGAACGAGCCGAGCGCCGCCATCCGCCGGGTGCGCGCGATCTGATCCTGCGCCTCGCGCAACTGCCGGGTGCGCTCGTCCACACGCTGCTGCAGCTCCTCGCTCCAGCGCCGCAGCTCGGCGTCACGCCGCTGCAGCTCGCAGGCCATGTGGTTGAAGGAGCGGGCGAGCTGACCGAGCTCATCGCGGCCCTGCTCGACGACGCGCTGCTCGTAGCGGCCGGAGGCGAGCGCGGCCACGCCCTCGGACAGCCGGGCGACGGGCTGGCTCACGCCCCGGGCGAACACGAAGCCGAGTCCCGCCGTGGCCCCCAACGCCACCAGGGCCCCGAGCACCGTGGAGCGCCGCACCTGCTCGGCGGGCGCGAAGGCGGCGTGGGCCTCGCGCTCCACCACCACGCCCCAGCCGAGCTCCGGCACGGGCGCGAAGGCGGCGAGGTACTCCTCCCCGTTCGCGTCGGACACGGTGCGCACCGCGGACGTGCCCCGGGACAGGCCCTCGCGCACGAGTTGGAGTTCCGCCTCGCTCAGCTCGCGGTGGCCGGGCGAGGCGATCACCGGCTGGCCGTCGGCGTCCACGACGAAGGCGCGTCCACCGCCCTCGGTGAGCTCCTCCACGCGCTGGCCCAGCTCGGCGAGCGACAGCTCCGCGAGCAGCACGCGCGAGGCGTCCGTGCCCACGCGCACCGCGAGCGCCACGCGGCCGCCGGGGGACTCGGGGGACTGGTACGGCGGGCCGATCGCCGCGCCCGTGGCGAGCGCGGCCCGCACGGGCGCCGGCTCGAGAAGAGCGCGAGGCTCTCCTCGGTGACGCGCTGCGGGCGCTCGTCCTCGTCCGGCGAGTACACGGCCGGGGCGAGCGCGTGGCCGCGCTCATCCACCAGCACGAGCAGGTTGAAGGCCGACAGCTGGCGCAGGGGGATGTCCAGCACCTGGGAGAGCTGCTCGGGCGAGAGCCCCTCGAGGGGGAGGTACCTGGAGGCCGGGCGCAGGTTGTCCACGCCGGACAGGACGAGCTGGTGGCAGGAGCGCGCGAAGTCCAGGGCGGCCTGCGTCTGGAGCCCGCCCACCACGCGATGCAGCTCGCGACGGTTGGAGTGGAAGGACAGCGCGCCGAACAGCAGCACGGGCACCACGCCCACCAGACAGAGCACGAGCATCAATCGTGAAGCGAAACGCACGGGCACGTCGGCACCCCGGTCCTTCGAGACCGGGGAATTGCACCACAGGGCGCCCCCGGGAGGGGAGACTCCAGGACAGGTGCGACGTCACACCGTGAACGTGCGCGTCCTCCCGACGTTGTGCGGTGGACAGCGCCGGGGAGGACGACTGGACGGGCCTCAGTAGACGACGAGCGGATGGGGCGCGTGGTAGCTGACGATGGTGAGCACGGGCAGCTTGGGCGCGTCCTCGTCCTCGTCATCGCCGCTCGAGGTGGTGCGCAACCCATCGAAGCGGGCGAGCACGACGAAGTCCTTGCCCGGAGCGAAGAAGGGATCCGCGCTCGGCAGGCGGCCGAGCGCCTCGCGCCCCGTCTCGTCGGAGAGGTTGTCGTAGCGCGGCAGGCTGGAAGACATCTGCTCGCTCTCCCGGGTGACGAGCTGCCCGCCCAGGTTGGCGCGGCCGAACGTGCCCACGTCCCCGTCGAGCGCGCCCGAGCGCACCTTCACCGTCTCGCGGCGGGTGGTGGAGCCCACGGGCTGCTCGCGCACCACCGAGCCCACCGCCTGCTCGACGAGCCACACCGTGGGCTTGTCCTCGTCGCTGCGCACGTCGGCCACCTGGGCGCGCAGCAGCAGGTAGCGGCCCTTGTAGATGTCCGGCTGGGCGATGGCGTCCGACAACCCGAAGATGGGCACCTTGTGCTCGTGCAGGAGCGACAGCTCCCCCGGCACGCTGCCGCCGCGCAGGGCCACCACGCGGGCGATGATGCGCGCCGCGTCCGGCCGCACCCGCAGGTCCTCGGCCCACGCGTCCGACAGGAGCGCGCCCAGCAGGGTGAAGTGGGTGCGCTCCACGCAGGACTTGAGCGCCGCCCACGCCGAGTCGCGGGACGAGGCCTGGAGCGCCCGCGCCGCCACCTCGCACTGGGAGGGCGTCGCGTAGCGCGCCCCGAAGGACTTCTCCTCCGGACGGACGGGCTCGGGAATGGACGAGGAGCGCTCCGGCAGGGGGCGCGGCTCCGGGGATGAGTGGGCGGGAGCTCGCGCGCCGCCACCGCGTGCGAGTGCCCGCCACAGCCCACGAGGGCCGCCACGCACAGCAGGGCCGCGCCCGAGCGCGCCAGGCCCTTCGTCATCTTCTGGAAGGCAGACATGATTGCTTGCTCCGTTGAACCGGTTGCCAACCTACAGCGAGCCCTGGGTCCGGGAGGGCCGCCGGGCCTGTTCCCTGGACCGGCTCTCCTCGAACGAGGCCGGGCCCGACGGCATCGTCAGCTCACACGCCGAGCCGCACTGATTGGACAGGCACGCGAGCGCGCTGGCGCCCAGCTTCTGCTGGGACACGTTCTCATGACAGGAGTCTCCCGCCCCGGGGCAGCCCCGCTTCTGGGCGCACTGGCAGCAGGCGCTGGCCACCGTGGCCATGGTGGAGATGTCCTGCAGCACCAGCGACAACTGGCGGTAGCAGGCGCGCGCCTGTGGGGCGAAGCGGCCCTTGGCGTCGATGACGGGCACCTTGCCCTCCAGGCCACAGAAGTCCTGCGCGGCCTCGGAGTAGCGGCGCTCGCACTGCGCCACCAGCTCCTTGTCCGGCGCGAGCCCCGAGGACGGCCGGGCCGCCTGGGTGCACAGCGCATGGCCGATGTCCGTGAGCGTGCGCACGTTGCCCGATGACTGCTCCTTCACGTTGGAGGAGGAGGACACCTCGGACTCGAAGATGCATTCGCGGCCCGCGCGCAGCGTGTCCACGGTGCAGGCCCAGGCGGTGGGCAGGGCATTGGCTTGGGGGGAGCCCCAGGGCTTCGGGCGGCAGGGTGCCGCCGGAGGCCTCGGGAGTCGAACAGACGAGGGCGAGCAGGACTGCGGCGATCATGTATCCCCCAGCGTAGAACCAGTGCGCTCCATACTCAATCGAGCGGGGGGCTCCAGCAACCGTCGGCCCACGGCGTGCTCGCTGGTCATCACTGGCGGTGCTTCCCGGGGGGCTCGACGCCTGCCCGCTCCCCTTCCAATCACCTCGTTCCCCCGTGCTGGCGTCTGGAAATTCCGGTATTGGACGGTTAGGATACCCGACCCGTGGCATCTCCAGAGCCGCAGTCCTGGGGCCAGCGTCTGTGGCCCGCGGCGACCTTCCAGTTCGCCCTGATCGCCGGTGTGACGCAGCTGAAGACGGCTGTGAACGCCCTCGTGTTGTCGCGCTTCGAGTCGCACGTGCTGCCCTACCTGTACCGGTGGGCGCGCTGCTGGTGGCGACGATCGCGCTCCTGCCGCGTCCCAAGCCGGGGGAGCCGGCCGCGTCGCTGCGGCTGCTCATGGGCCTGGGAGCGCTGGTGGTGGGGGCGCTCGCGGTGGGGGTGTCGCTCGGCCACCGGCTGCCGGCGCTGGCGCTCTACCTCTTCGTGGACGTGTTCACGACCTTCATCTCCCTGCGCTTCTGGGGGCAGATGGCGGCGGCCTTCGACGCGCGCGAGGCGCGGCGGGCCTTCACCGCGCTCAACGGGGTGGGCATGGCGGGAGGAATGATCGGTGGCCTGCTGGTGCAGGGGCTCGCCGAGCGGCTGGGCACCGTGGCGATCGTGGTGGGAGGAGCGCTGTCGCTGCTCGTCGCGGGCCTGGCCTTCCACTTCCAGCCGGACGAGGCGCCCGCCCCGGTGCGCTCGCGCCACCTCGCCCCGCCCGTGGCGGCGTGGGAGTACCGGCCACCAGCAGCTACGCCCGGGTGCTGGCGGCCCTGGGGGTGAGCTTCGCGCTGCTCTCCGCCTTCGTCGACTACCTCTTCCGCCTGCGCGTGGAGCACACGCTGAGCGAGGACGGGCTGGCGGCGCTCTTCGGCTCGCTGCAGCTGTGGATTGGCCTGGTGTGCGTCGTCTTCCAGCTCGTGCTGGCCGAGCGGCTGCTCAAGCGGCTGGGGCTGATGGCCTACCCGGCGCTGCTGCCGGGCATCATGGCGCCCCTGGCGGTGGCCTCGCTGGTGACGCAGCAGCTCTGGCCGGTGCACCTGTTGCGGCTGCTGGAGAACGCCGTCAACTACTCGCTGCTGCCGGTGGGCGTGCAACTGCTCTACGCGGCGGTGCCCGACAGCGAGCGCGAGTCCCTGCGCGCCGCGGTGGAGGGGCTGTTGCGCAAGGGTGGCACGGTGCTCGCGGGCGTGCTGCTCATCGGCGCGGGCCGCGCGGCCGACGGCGTCTCCATGGCGCTCGCCGTGGTGGCCCTGTGCGGCCTGCTCGGCGTGCTGCTCATGCGCCTGCGGCCCGCGTACGTGGAGGCGCTGGGCGAGCAGGTGGGCGCCACCTCCGAGGAGGACGAGGCGCTGGGCCGCGAGGATCGCCGGCTGCTGGTGGAGGCGCTCGCCTCGAGCGCGCCGGAGCGGGTGCTCAACTCGGTGGAGCTCCTGGCCCAGGAGGGGCTGCCCCTGCGGCCGCACCTGCCGGAGCTGCTGCGCCACTCGCACGAGCGGGTGCAGGAGCGCGCCGTGGAGCTCGCCCTGGAGCTGGGCGCCACGGAGACGGCGCCCCTGCTGGAGCAGCTGGTGACGCAGGGCGCGCGCCGTCCCCGCGACAGCGCGGTGTGGGCCCTCTCCAAGCTCGCGCCGGAGCGGGCCGAGGTGCTGCTGCCGCCGCTCTTGCAGAGCCCGGACGTGGGGCTGCGCTGCGCGGCGATCGGCGCGCTCCTGAGCACCCGGTGGAACGCGGCGGCGCGCGTGTCCCTGGGAGCGCTGGCGGCGCGGGGCTCGCAGGCCCCGGTGGCGGACCGGCGCGAGGTGGCGGGGCTCTTCGGCCGGCTCCGGGACACCACCTACCTGCCCATGCTCACGCCCTTCCTGAGCGATCCGGACAGCTCCGTGCGGCGCGTGGCGGTGCGCTCCGTGGGCCAGGGCGGCTACGTGAAGCTGGCGCCCCGGCTGCTCACCTTCCTCACCTGGCGCGAGGAGCGGCGCGAGGCGCGCGAGGCGCTCGCCGCGCTGGGCGACGCGGTGACGCCCCTCCTGGAGACGACGCTCAACGATTTCTCGGCGCCGCTGCCCATGCGGCTGCAGGTGCCGCGCGTGCTGCGCCTCATCGGCACGCCGGCGGCGCTGCACGCCCTGCTCTTCTCCAACGTGCGCGATGACGCCCGCCTGCACTTCCGCATCGGCGCGGAGCTGTCGCGTCTGCGCGACGAGCACCCCGAGCACCCGGTGGATCTGGATCGCGTGCGCGAGGCGCTCATCCGCCGGCGCGACGTGTACCGGGCGCTCGTGGGGCCCTACCGCGACGTGCGCGCGGAGCTGGGAGATCAGGCGCTGCTCACGCGCGTGATGTGCGACCGGTTGGATCAAGCGCTGGAGCTGTCCTTCTTCCTGCTCGGCCTGTTGCACCCGCCCCAGGTGATGCGGCGCGTGCACCAGCACGTGGCGGGACAGGACGCGCGGCGCCGGGCCTACGCGCTGGAGCTGCTCGAGGCGCTCACGGACGACGACGACCGGTCGCTCGTGCGCGAGCAGGTGGAGACGCACCACCGGGAGCTGCCGCCAGGAGAGACGGGACAGTTGGAGGCACACCTCGCGTGGTTGTGCCGGAGCGAGGACGTGGTGCTGCGCGCGTGCGCACGCCGGTGGCGGGCCGCATCGGATTGGATCTGCCGGCGGCCCAGGAGTCGGACATGAGTCAGGCAACGGTGCAGAAGCTCTTCCTGCTGGAAGGGGTGCACGTCTTCTCGCAGAACGACGTGGATGACGTGGCGGCGGTGGCGGCCATCGCCCGCGAGACGCGCTTCCGCGCGGGCGAGCGCGTCTACAGCGAGGGAGACCCGGGCGACGCGCTCTACGTCATCATCGAGGGCTCCGTGGACGCCGTGAGCAACGGCGAGCACGTGATGCGCATTCGCGCCAAGGAGACCTTCGGGGACATGAGCCTGCTGGACGGCGCGCCCCGCCCCACCGACGCCGTCGCGATGGAGGACACGCGAGCGCTCGTCATCGACCGGCGCGACTTCCTCGATCTGCTGGCGGACCGGCCGGAGCTGCTCACGGGCTTCTTCCGCGCGGTGAGCCAGCAACTGCGCGCCGTCATCCAGGCGGCCGAGCCCCGGCAGCCGGGAGAGGTGGTGACGATGGGGCCGCGTCCGGTGGAAGAGCCCCCACCGCCGCCAGAGCAAAAGCAGGCGGGTTAGCCGCGAGCAGGTGCGCGGCGGCCACGGGAATGGTGGGGCGCAGGAAGCACCTCACCAGCGGCAGCTTCGACACGGCCCGCGCCAGCGCGAGCCCCATCAGGCCCCAGGGCCGCTGCTCCACGCACGCCGCGGGAGAGAACACCGGCTGGGTGACGCGCGTCCAGCGCCTGCCATAGGCCCCCAGCGGCGGGACGTGCGAGCCGAGCCAGTTCCAGGCGCGCAGGAACCAGGGCGCTCGCGCGTTCTCCTGGGTCCAGGCCCGCGCGCTCTTGCCGGCGGTGAAGACCACGAACCACCACCCGCCCCACAGCGAGGCCAGCAGCGGCATCAAGCCCGTCTCCCCGAGCACGTCTCCGTACGCCGGGCGGCAGAGCCGATTGGCCACCCAGAGCACGGGCATGCCCCAGGCGAACAGCCACAGCGCCCGCCAGTGCTGCTTCAGCTTCTTCTTCAGCCAGGACATGTTGAGCCGGACCCGGGGCGTGAGCGGCTCATCCTCCGGCTCGAGCCCCGTGCGCACGCTCGCCTCGCGCGAGAGCACCGTGTGGTGATCTCTCGACAGGGCGATGACGATCCACTGGAAGAGCTGCAGCGAGGAGAAGATCGCCGCCGAGTACACGAGCCACAGCTCCACGCCCGTGCGCTTGCCCACCTCGCGCGCGACGTCGTCCTTCCACTCCCGGGACATCACCACCAGCGCGACGACGACGGCCGCCTGGGTGATGCCCACCGTCAGGTAGCGCCACCGCGTCGTTGGATCCGCCAGCAGAACCCGGACCAACTGGAAAGGCAGACAAAACCCCTGAACGAATTGGCCCCAACGACTCGCGGGCGGGGAAGCCACCTGCCATGGCAGGTGCTCCGCGTGACGTCTTACGTTGTCCCACACGCTCCACAGCAGCTGCTCGTGGGGCGGATCCTGCTCCGGTCCGCCCCGCGCCGGTGAAGCAGGAGCCTTCTGTTGATGGCCGTGCACGGGGCGGACGATAGCACGCGTCATCCGGGGGCAGGGAGGCCCCCTTTCTGCGGCTCCGGAACGGGAGGTGTGCTATTCGCGCGATCGCAGCGTCAACCCTTTCGGAGACCGCATGCCTCCAGAGTTCGATTCCAAGCCGGTGTTTCGCGCGATGAAGCCGTGGCGCCGCGCTTCCGGTGTCCTGGCCCTCTCACTCGTGGGCGCGCTCACCGGCTGCGACGACAAGAAGTCCACCCCGGAGCCCGCGCCGGCCCCGGCTCCCTCGGCTCCGGCGCCCGCCCCCGCGCCCCAGCCGACGACGGTGACGGTGCTCGTCACCGGCAGCGTCAACGGTCAGCTCGCCCCCGCTCCCTCCGAGGACGGCAAGACGCCACCGGCGCCGCGCAGCTGCTCGGCTGGTGGGAGGCCAAGGAGAAGCACTGTCCCGGCCCGCTCAAGGAGGGCCGGGCCCCCTGTGAGAACGCCTCCACGCTGGCACTGACCATCGGCGACGCCTGGAATGGCCCCGCCCTCTCCTCCTTCCTCTACGGCGAGTCCACCGCCACGGTGATGGGCCGCATGGGCTTTGCCGCCTCCGCGCTGGGCAACCACGAGCTGGACTTCGGGCGGGAGCAGTTCCAGAAGAACCAGCAGCTGGGCGGCTTCCCCTTCCTCGCGGCCAACCTCGAGGTGAAGGACGCGGCGCTGGCCAAGGGCTGGGAGCTGCCGGGCTTCAAGGTGTTCGAGCGCCAGGGCCTGAAGGTGGGCGTGGTGGGCCTCACCTCGCCCAAGACGGTGTCCACGGCCATGGCCGGCCGCGCCGGGGGCCTGGAAGTCATCCCCGACGAGCAGGCGCTGACGCAGGCGGTGGCCGAGGCGCAGAAGGCCGGCGCGGACACGGTGGTGGTGCTCGCGGACGAGTGCCCGAGCGACCTGAAGGCCGTGGTGGGCGCGCACAAGGACTGGAAGGTGTCGCTGGTGGCGGGCGGGCGGTGCCCACAGCCCACGGAGCTGAGCAAGGACGGCGACACCACGTACGTGTCGCTCGGCAAGGGCTTCGGCAAGTACCTGCGCGCTTCCTACACCTTCGATCCCTCCAAGCCCAAGGGCGAGCAGGTGACGGCGGTGGACGCCACGCTCGTGGACGTGACGGGCGGCGAGGGCGCGCCGGCGGCCAACGCGGACATCACCCAGCAGCTCGCCGACTTCCAGCAGCGCCTGGACAAGGTGCTCGGCGAGGAGATCGGCTTCGTGAAGAAGGCGCTGCCCGCGGACTCCAAGCAGCTCGGGGCCTGGGTGGCGGGAGCCATCCAGCAGCAGCTCTCCACGGACGGCGTGGTGCTCAACCGCAAGGGCTTCCGCGCGGGCCTGCCCGCGGGCAAGGTGACCAAGGGCAGCGTGTACTCGGTGCTGCCCTTCGAGAACTCGCTGCTGGTGGTGGACGTGAAGGGCGAGGACCTGGCGCGCCAGCTCGCCAACCCGGAGGCGGTGTTCTCCGGCTTCACCCCGGCCGGCAAGGGCAAGTTCAAGGACGCCAAGGGCAAGCCGTTGGACGCGAAGAAGGACTACAAGATCGCCACCGTCGAGTACCTCTACTTCGGCGGGGACGGCTTCGAGTTCGAGAAGCTCGACGCGGAGCCGGATGAGACGGGCATGTCCTGGCAGACGCCCGTCATCGACTGGACCAAGGCGCAGGCCACCACCGAGGCCAAACCGCTGGACAAGGTCGTCAAGTAGGCCGCTCGTTCGCGGCTCGACTCCGGGGCCCGGTGGCTCCTCCCCAGGGAGGAGTGCCGGGCCCCCCGCTTTTGGGAGCGCCCCTCCATGAGCCCGTTGCCCCTGGTGCTCGACACCAACGTGGTGCTGGATCTGCTGGTGTTCGACGACCCCGCCCTGGGGCCGCTCGCGCGCGCGCTGGCGTCGGGCGCGGCCACCGCGTGGGCGGACGAGCACACCCTGCGCGAGCTGAAGTACGTGCTCGCCTACCCCATCTTCCACCTGGACGATGCCGCCCAGCGCTCGGTGCTCGAGCGCTACCGGGGCCTCGTGCGGGAAGTCCCGGTGGAGCCGGCCGCGCCCCTGCCGCCCCTGCCCCGCTGCCGCGACCGGGATGATCAGAAGTTCCTCGAGCTCGCCGCCCGCGCGGGGGCCCGGTGGCTCGTGAGCAAGGACAAGCGGGTGTTGTCCATGGCCGATCGCGTGGGACTGCCCTTCGGCATCCTCTCCTGCCGGCAGCTGGTGGCGCGGCTGTCCGGGTGAGCCCGGGCTTCAGGCGTACGTCAGGACGATCCCCTCGATGACATCCGCGGCTTCCCGGCACTTGAAGACCGCGCTCGTGAGGGCGTCGTAGATCTCCTTCCACTTGAGCACGGTGAGGTGATCCACCCCGCTCTTGAAGAGCTGGCCCTTGCCGGCGCGCAGCACGTCCTTCGCCTCGCGCGCCAGCCGCTTGAGCTCCTTGCAGCCCGAGAGAATGGGCTCGGGGTTGCGCAACGAGCGCAGCGCCCGCACCACCTCGCGCAGCTTCTCGGTGAGCGTCACGAGCAGACGCGACAGCTGGGTGGCTTCCGGCAGGCTCGCGGAGATTTCGTAGAAGCGCAGCCGGAGCGCCGCCGCGAGGGTGAAGTCGAGCACCTCGTCGATCCGCGACAGCAGCGCGTGGATGTGCGTGCGCTCGAACGGGGCGATGAAGGCCGAGTGCAGCCGCTGGAGCGCGAGGTGGTTCACCGAGTTGCCCTGGTGCTCCATCCGCTCGAGGGCCTCGATCCGGGCGGGCACGTCGCGATAGTCGCTCAACAACTCATGGAACAGGCGCGCTCCGGCCAGGGTCGTGGCGCACTGGGCATCGAAGTCGTCGTGGAACCCATCCGCTGTGGGCATCAATCTCTCGAGCATGCAACCTCCGGTTCGCCGCACCCGATGAATGGCTCTGGGGAACGCCGGCTCATAAAGCCCTTGGCCCGTTTCGCGTTCGTTACATGTTCGTGACGAAAGATTGTGCACCCCGTCCCGGTCAGGGAAGACCCTGAGTGCGTTTCCACCTGGGCCCACCAGGGATGGGGGGCCCGCGGACTCAGGGGGCGTACAGGTGGTGCTCACGCGCATACGCAAGCACCGGGGCCGGCACGAGCTCCACGGGAGGCTCCCCCCGGGCCAGGCGCTCGCGGATCTCCGTGGAGGAGACCTCGGCGAGCGGAGGCCCCACGGTGCCCTCGGCGGGATAGCCCGCGCGGTAGAGCACCACCACGCGCGCGAGCCGATGGATGCGCTCGAAGTCCTTCCAGTGCGGCAGGTCCTTGAGGATGTCCGAGCCGATGATGAGCGAGAAGTGGTGCTCGGGGTGGCGCGCCTGGAGGAAGTCCAGCGTGTCCACCGTCCGCCCGTCCTTGCCCACCTCGCTCTCCACCCGGGACGTCTTCAGCCAGCCCGAGGTGTCCTCCCCGAGCAGCTCACACATCCGCACGCGGTGCTCGAAGGGGACGGACGCCTTGCCAAAGGGATGGCGGAAGGTGGGCATGAACCACACCTCGTCCACTCCCTGGGTGGCGCGGACGTAGTGGGCGGCCATGAGGTGTCCCACGTGGGGCGGGTTGAAGGAGCCTCCGAGCAGGGCGATGCGCATGGGTCGCTTCACTTGATGGACATCTTCGTGCGCCGCTCGACGGGCAGCACCCGGGGCTCCAGCACGGCCTTTCCATCCAACCGCCACGCGGAGAAGCGCAGATCGCGCTCCACGCGCTCCAAGAGCGCGCACGTCTGTTCCGCGGCGCCCGCGAGCCGCCCGGGCGACAGGAAGAAGCGCGGGCCGATCTGCACGAGCTTCGGCTCGGACTCGCGGCCGTGGAGGAAGAGGCTGGCGTTGATGAGATCGTCGCGCTCCAGGTCGTTCTTGTCGTAGACGAGGCAGCACAGCGTGTCGCCCACCATGTCCAACACCTTCCGGGGGATGGCCGGGTCGCGGTACTGGAGACAGTCGCGCTCGGGGGTGCGCAGGAAGTTCTCGCGCACGCGCAAGGGGTCCGCCGCTTCCTTCTCGAGCTCCTCGCGGCTCACCGACAGCGAGCGCGGACGGGGCTTCTTGTCGGAGACGGACAGCCAGCGCTCCACGTCCTGGAGGAAGTCCGTGCCCGAGTACTCCCGCCCGCCCCGGCTGCGCTCGCGCCGATCGAGGATCCACTCGTCCAGGTCGCTGTAGCGGCCGCCGAGAAAGACGAAGCGCTGGGCGCCCTTGGCGCGCAACAGCTCATAGGCCGCATCGAAGGCGGCCAGATCCCCATGGCTGTCGGAGAGAATCCCGATGACGTCTTGGCTCACGAGCCGCGAGCGTACAGCAGGTGGCGCTCCCTGCGCCGGGCGAACTCCTGGGCCTGGGCGTCGAAGCCTTCCAGCAAACGATTCAGGGGCCAGCCCGCCTCGATGCCCCGGCGCACCTGGTCCGTCCCACACAGCAAGTCGAAGGCGGGCACGTCGTCCACGAACTCGTAGGCGTCCTCGCGCCAGGAGAACCCCTTGCCCTGCCCCAGCTCATGGAGCGCCTGCCAGATGGCGATGCCCGTGCGCAGGGGGAGGAAGGCGTCGCGGTCCGTGACGTGGATGAAGGCGCCGTTGCACGACACGCCCCGGTACTTGTCGAAGGTGGGCGTGAATCCCACCGCCCGGAAACGCACGCCGGGCAACTGCTCGCGCTCGAGCCGGGCGATGAGCGCGTCCGAGTCCACCCACGGGGCGCCGAACTGCTCGAAGGGGCGGCAGGTGCCCCGGCCCTCGGAGACGTTGGTGCCCTCGCCCTGGCACATGCCGGGGTAGACGAGCGCCGTGTCGGCGGTGGGCATGTTGGGCGAGGGCGGCAGGAAGGGCAGGCCCGTGTCGCTCCAGAAGTCCTCGCGGCGCCAGCCCTGCATGGGCACCACGGTCAGCTCGCAGCCAAAGCCCTGCTCGTCGTTGAAGAGGCGCGCCAGCTCCCCCGCCGTCATGCCGTGGCGATTGGGGATGGGGTAGAGCCCCACGAAGGAGCGGTAGCGCTCGCCCACCAGGTTGCCCTCGATGGTGACGCCGTTGAGGGGGTTGGGCCGGTCCAACACGTAGAAGGGAATCTTCGCCGCGCCCGCCGCCTTCATGGCCAGCGCCATGGTGTAGACGTAGGTGTAGTAGCGGCTGCCCACGTCCTGGATGTCGAAGACGAGCGCGTCCAGGCCCTCGAGCCACTCGGGGCGCGGGGAGAGCGACTCGAAGGTGGAGCCGTAGAGGCTGTGCACGGGGACGCCCGTGCGCCGATCCTTGTCCGCGTCCACGGCGACCATGTACTGGGCCTCGCCGCGCACGCCGTGCTCGGGGCCGAAGAGGGCCGCCGGTGCACGCCCGGCGTGCGTGACAGCAGGTCCGCCAGGTGCTGGAAGTTCGAGTCCACGCTGGTCGGGTTGACGATGGCGCCCACCCGCTTGCCCTTGAGCGGCGCGAAGCCCTGCTCCACCCACACATCCAGTCCCGTCTTCACCCGTCTCATCTCGTGCTCCCTCTCAGCGGCCGAGCCGACTCAGCGCCTGCTTCGCGGCCTCGCGCGAATCGCATCCGTTTCCGAACCAGCCGGGGTTGTCTCCGGCGCCGCCCTTCTTCTTGAGCGTCTCCAGCTCCTCGCGGGCGGAGGCCAGCCGGAGAGCCCCCAGCGCTTCGGCGGCCTCGCTGCGCACCGGGCAATCCTCATGCTTGAGCAGCAGGATGAGCCGTGCCCCGGCCCGTGGTTCGCCCTCCTTCAACGCGGCACGGTAGTGGGTCACCGCGCGCGCGGGCCGCTGCTGCGCCTCGTCGAGCTGGCCGAGCATCCACTCCCGCTCCCCAGGGGGAACTCGCCCTCGGCGATGAGCTTGCGGGCCTTGTCCGCCCACTCGGCGCGCTCGGCGGCCGGCAGCTCCTGGTCGAGCGCGGCCTTGAGGGCGGCCTCGGCGGGCGAGTCGCGCAGGAGCAGGAATCCGCCGACGGCGAGCAGCACCAGGGCCAGCGCCGCGCCGCCCGCCATCAGCGCCCGGGGCGACGGGGGCCAGCGCCGCGGCCGGTGGGTCTTCACGGCCATCAGCACCGTGCGGGTACGCTGGGCGAGGCGCTCGCCCACCTGGGCCGCGGTGGTGGCGAGGTCCGGGCCCGGCGCCAGCATGGACTCGGGGACGCGCGAGAGGGCCAGATTGCCGAACGGGGGGCGCTCCGGCGTGGGCTCGGGCGGCGCCTCCTGCGCGGGGGCGCCCATGCGGTAGGGCCCCCGGGGACGCGGAAGACGCGGATCTTGCTGGGGATGCCCTTGAGCTCGAAGAGGCCCACCTCGCGCGAGGGCACCTCGGCCTTGTTCATCGCGAGGTAGACGGCCTCGGTGAAGAAGACCTCGCCCGCCTCGGTGATGGACTCCACGCGGGCGGCGATGTTGACGGGCTCGCCGAAGACGTCCTGCTCCTCCAGCCGCACCTCGCCCACGTTGATGGCCACGCGCACGTCGAGCCGCTCGGCCTCCGAGGCCGTCTGGTTGTACTGCCAGAGCCGGTCCTGGATGGCCATGCCGCACAGGACGGCCTGGGTGGGAGACTCGAAGGTGACGAGGAACGCGTCCCCGATGGACTTGAGGATGCGTCCGCCAAACGCCTTGAACAGGGGCACGAGCAGCTCGCTGTGCACCCGGAGCAGCCGCTCGTTCTCCTCGAGCGTCTGCCGGCTGGTTCGCTCGGAGAAGCCCTGGATGTCGGTGAACACGATGGCGAGGTTGGCGGTCTTCAAGGCGGGCGCAGTGTATGCAGTGACACTTTCCACGCAATCGCGGAAGAGCCCCCTGTCCTCCTAGCGACGCGACGGGCGCAGCGGACGCATTTTCTTGGGAGGTGAGGCGGGCCGCAGCTCCGCCCGGAGCTGGGCCGCCGGGCGGGGGCGGCCCGTGCGCTCGTAGAACCGGGCGAACTGTTCGACGACGAGCACGTTGGCGGGCTGTTCAGCGCGCAACTCACGCCACTCCTGCTCGGCGTCCTCCAGCCGACCCTGCTGCTCGATGACGTGGATGAGCTGGAGGCGGACCTGGATCCACTCCGGGCGGGTACGGGCGAGCAGCCGGTAGTGCATCTCCGCCTTGAGCCAATCCCCCAGGGAGGCCCAGACGCCGCCGAGGCGGAAGCGGGCCTCGTCGTACGAGGAGCGCAGGAAGACGGCGCGCTCGTAGGCACTGGCCGCCCGGGACAACTGGCCACGCTCCTCCCACAGCAGCCCGCGCAGGAAGTGCAGCCGGGGGTTGTTGGGCGCCGCGGCGAAGGCCACCTCCAGGTCCTTCTCCACCGGTCCAGGTCTCCTCCCAGCTTGAGCCTCAAGCGAGCGGCCTCCAGGCGGGGAAGCGCCTCGTTGGGCCAGGACTGGATGATCTCCTGGACGGCCGCGAGCGCTCCGGCGGTGTCCCCGGCGGCCTCCTGCGCGAGGGCGGGTGTCAGGTCCCCGGAGACGGGGACGTCCGTGGCGGCCGCGAGGGTGCCCGCTACCAGGAGCCAGAGCATGGCTGGCTGATAGCAGAGCGGCACGCGTAGTCCAACCGCACTTCCTCTTGACGGCCGCTCGGCCGCGCATGAAACCCATGACCGTGCAGATCGCTCAAAGAACATTAGAGGACCTTGGCTACGCGGAAGTGCTTCGTGCGCTGGCCCACCGCTGTCGGACCGAACCAGGGAGGGAGCGAGCGCTCGCCCGGCCGTTCCTCGGGACGGAGGAAGAGGTCGCCGAGGCCCTGGCCCTCGTCGCCGAGACGCGGCGGCTGGCCCAGGAGCAGTTCTCCCTGCCGCTCGGCGGGGTGACGGACCTGCGGGGGGCGCTGGAGCTGGCGTCGAAGAACGGCCTGCTGGAGCCCCGGCAGCTCATCGCCGCGGCGCAGCTGCTGTTCGCCTTCGTGCGCACGCGCGAGGCCCTGGAGGAACGGCAACACGTGGTGCCCCGGCTGGCGGCCATCTCGCGGCGGCTGCCGCTGCTCGAGCCGCTCGCGGTGCGCATCGACCGGAGCTTCGAGGCGGACGGGGAGATTTCCGACCGGGCGAGTCCGGAGCTGCGCGAGGCGCGCGACCGGGTGCGGGGCCTGCACCGGCGCATCAAGGGCCAGCTCGAGGAGATGCTCCACGACGAGGGCTTCCTGCCCAAGCTGCGCGAGAACTACTACACCATCCGCAATGGCCGGTACGTGGTGCCCGTCGTCTCCAACTACCGGGGCGAGGTGCCGGGCATCGTCCACAACGCGAGCCAGACGGGGCAGACGCTGTTCGTCGAGCCCGAGGGGCTGGTGGGCCTGGGCAATGACCGGCCATCGCCCAGTCGCTGGTGGCGGAGGAGGAGCGGCGCATCCTCCAGGAGCTGACGAACCAGCTCGGACGCGAGGCGGCCAAGGCGCTCGAGGGCATCGAGGCGGTGGCGGAGCTGGACGAGGCGGAGGCGGCGGCGGTGCTGGCCGGAGACCTGCGCGCGTACACGCCGGAGTTCCAGGGGGTGGAGGATCTGTCGCTGGTGCGGCTGCGGCACCCGCGGCTGGTGCTGCGCGACACCGAGGTGGTGCCCAACGACGTGGAGATGAAGGGCCAGGCGCGGGCGCTGGTGGTGTCCGGCCCCAATGCGGGCGGCAAGACGGTGACGCTGACGGCGGTGGGCCTGTGCGCGTTGATGCTGCGCGCGGGCCTGCCCATCCCCGCGGGCGAGGGCTCGCGGATGCCGCTGTACCACACGGTGCACTCCACGGTGGGCGACGCGCAGGACCTGTCGCAGGGCCTGTCCACGTTCAGCGCGCACGTGGCGCGCCTGCGGGACATCACCCTCGCGGTGGCGAGGAACTCGCTCGTGCTCATCGACGAGATCGCCGCGGACACGGATCCGCGCGAGGGCGCGGCCATCGCCATCGCCGTGTTGGAGGAGCTGCTCGGCAAGGGGGCGGTGGTGCTGGTGACGACGCACCTGGAGGAGCTCAAGGCGCTGGCGCACCTGGATCCGCGCTTCCTCAACGCGCGCGTGGGCTTCGATCCCAAGCGCATGGCGCCCACGTACAAGCTGCAGCTGGGCGCGGCGGGAGCGTCCTCGGCGATCGAGGTGGCCGCGCGCATGGGGCTGCCGGCGCACATCTGCGAGCGGGCGCGGGACTTGTCGATGAACGCGGGCGGCGCGCTGGCCAAGGCGCTGACGGCGGCGGAGGAGGAGCGGCGCCGGCTGCAGGACGAGCTGGAGCGGGCCAAGGTGGCGGCGGAGGAGAGCGAGCGGCTGCGCAAGGAGCTCGAGGAGCAGAAGGTGCAGTTCGAGCGCGAGCGCAAGGCGCGGCTGATGCGCTTCAACGAGGAAGTGGCGGCGGCGAGCGAGCAGGCGGCGGCGGAGGTGCAGGAGCTGCTCAAGGTGCTCCGGGCGCAGTCGAACGAGAAGGCGGCGAGCGAGGCGCGCGCGCAGTTGTTGCAGCGCATGGAGGAGGCCAACCAGCGGGCGAAGGCGGCGCGGGCGGAGCTGTTCCAGGTGGAGGCGCCAGCGCCGGCGGACCTGCGCGTGGGCGCGTGGGTGCGGCACTCGGGGCTGAACAAGGACGTGGAGATCCTGGAGCTGCACGGGGATCAGGCGCTGGTGGCGGCGGGCATCATGAAGATGCGCGTGCCGGTGTCGGAGCTGTCGGGGACGCGCGCGGGCAAGCCCAAGGAGTCGAAGTTCCCCGAGCGCAACAAGCAGTCGCAGCAGTTGCAGCGCGCCAAGGCGGCGGCGCCCGAGGCGGTGCCGTCGACGAACTACCGCTGCGACGTGCGTGGCATGCGGGCCGAGGATGCGCTGGGCGAGCTGGAGTCCTTCCTGGACCGGGGCATGCGCAGTGGAGAGGAAGCGGCGATCATCATCCACGGGCATGGCACGGGGGCGCTGCGTCAGGCCATCCGGGACTACCGGCGGCCTCGCCGTACATCCGCATGTTCCGCCCCGGAGAGAACC
Organism: Cystobacter fuscus; assembly: GCA_049060065.1. Taxonomy (GTDB): domain Bacteria; phylum Myxococcota; class Myxococcia; order Myxococcales; family Myxococcaceae; genus Cystobacter; species Cystobacter fuscus_B. The sequence continues at coordinate 2,591,764 of JBMEQP010000002.1, read as the reverse complement.
ACGAGGGCGGCGACGGCGTGACGGTGGTGGCCTTGAGGGCGTGAGGTCCCCTCCTTCCCCGTCACCGCCCGGGCTCGAGCTCGGCGGTGATGGGGAGGAGGGAGTCAGCGCAGCCGCTCGATGTGGTGCTTGCGCCCCTTGATGCGGCCCTGGCTCAGGCATAGGAGGTCAGCCGCGCCCGACAGACAACTGCTGCAGATCTGCTGTTTTGAGAATCACATCCGTACCAACCTCAACATCATCAAAAAAACCGAATGGCCGGAACACCATTCCGCCGCCTCGACAAATAAAACTCGCCAAGCGAGCCCAACTCATCACGTCCAATTGACGATGTTGTTGCCAGACGGAGAGAAGTTGATCAGTAGCGACAATTGGGCGCTCAGTGATGGATGCAAAGAGAAACGACGCTGGCTCTGCGTCGAGTACCACACATGCGAGTCCCTCTTCTCTCATTGGGACTTCCACCACACCAAAAAATCGCACACCGCTAGAACTCTCAATCCGTGTCTCGAAAATCCGCGTTCCACCAGGAATGACAATGCCCGATTGCTCCAGTGACTTCCAGAGGCCACGATAAATCGAAAGTCTATTTTTCGGCTGCCAAGCCGTATGACAGGCAAACAACCACAAGGTCAACTTCGGCCATGCAGCAACGAGCCGCTGTCTCGCAGCTTCAATGCATTTCCGTCGCAGTTCACCACGGGCTTCGTTAGCACCAGCATGAGTTTCGAAGCGAATGGCTGCAAGCCCAGGCGAAACACCGGATGATTGCGGCAGGTAGAGCACATCATTCGGGAAGGACAGATCCGCTGCGACCGAGAACTGAATATCAATAGTCATAGTGATTCCCGTCAGGATCGTTGAAATGAGGTCCGCGGTTCTGTGGATCATTAAGTCCGAAATCGTGCCCAGCGGCATCATCGCGGATCTTGATGGTGCGCGTACCTCCACCTGGTTGAGGTACTTCGAATTCATAGATGCGGCCCGGTTGTGGGTTTCAGCGCTTATCCACATTTGGGGTAATTCTACTCGGCTGCTGGCTCGTCGGAATTCCACTATTGCGCTTCGCCGCATTGAAGGCCCCATTTCTGCCTGCACCTTTTGGGGTAAGGTTCGGTGGCCTACTGCCCTTTCCATCACCACGTGAGGCACACCACCCCCAAGGGTCCGCCCAGAGGAGCGGGTTGGGCGCATAGTGATAAAGGTTGACTCCCCCCTCCAATCCAATCGGATCCTCGGTAATGAACCGCCCGATATCTGGGTCATAATACCGGAAGGTGTTGTAATGAAGCCCTGTCTCTCGGTCCAGGTACTGCCCCTGGAAACGCAAATTCTGCGGCTGCACACCATCGCGGTCAACGGTGCTGATCCATTCTTCTGTGACGGTGCTGCCCCAGGTCTTGTACTGGGCCTGCCACACGATGCGGCCCTGATGGTCGGTCAGTTCCTCGGCTATTCCCGAGACATCGGTGTGGAAATAGTAGACATTGTCTCCGCCAGTATCACCAAGAGGGGACAATGGCGTGTCATTGGCCGCTTGAGCCCGGTGATCCAGTCGGGCCAGGGGCACGTGACTGCTGGGCTCGTACAGGTAGGTCAGGCAGGAACTGCCACGCCGCTCCTCCAGTAACTGTATGCCGTCCCAGACGAAATCGGTGCGGCCGAAGGCGTCGGTTTTTCGAATGCGTCGACCGAGCGCGTCGTATTCGAAGAATACGGACTGCATCACGCCGTTGCGCTGGGTGCGCACTTCGGTCAGGCGATGCTCGGCGTCATAGCCGAAAGTCTGCTCTGTATGATGCCCGATACGCTTGCTCGCCAATCGACCATGTGCATCGTATTGGTAGCGCTTGTCTTCAAAGGTGTACAGGCGGTTGTACTTGACGTAGCCACCGTGCGAACCAGCGGCGACCATGTTGGCGGCGGCATCCCACTGGAAGGTCTCCCTGTGCTGGCCGCTGAGGGTGTGTAGGATGCGGCCGAGCGGGTCGTAGGCGTAGCGGGTGATGCCGCGGCGCGAGTGGTGCTTTTCACTCAACTCACCTGCGGCATCGTATCGCCACGATTTGGCGAGGATCAGTTCGATTTCGGCGCCAGAGGGCTCGGGTGAGTGGCGTACGACCTGGTGCCGGGTGCGACGGCCGAGCGCATCATAACCGAAACGGCTGGAAAGCTGGCCTTGGGTGCGAAGCACCTCGCGATGCAGATCGTCGCGCTGGATGTCTGTGATGACCTGTCCGTCCAGATTGAGCTGGTGCAGGTGTCCAGTGCCATCATACAGACGGTAGAGGATACGGCCATCGGGCAACTGGGTGGAGACGCGATTGCCCAGCTCATTGTATTGGTGCCGCAGGGTGCCACCCTGGCCGGTTTCAGTCAGGGGATACCCACTCTTGGTATAAGTGAGCCGTACCCGATCAAGTACGCGTTCTTGGCTGTCCTTCAATACGGCATCAGTCAGTCGCCCCGCGCGGTTATAACGGTAAGCACTCGTGCGATTGCCTGCCTGTTTTGAAACCATGCGTCCGAGCGCATCGCGCGTCATCGTGAGCGAGATGCGTCTGGCGTACCGACAGCATCGGTCATCGCTACTGGCAACCCACGCGCGTCATAGTCGATACGTCGGCGTCGGCCGTCCAGCGCGGTCTCTTCGACCAAGCGGTCTTCACTGTCGTAGGTGAAGCGGTAGCATTCGCCATTCGGATTGACGAGTTCTCTGAGCCGAAATGCTTGGTCATAGCCGAACTGCACACTCTTGCCCAAGGCATCGATGCGGAGAGTGAGCAAACCACGCGCATTGCGTTCGTAACGGGTGGTGCGCTCGTGGGTATCGGTGATCTGGAGGAGGCCGCCGTGGGCATCATACTCGAAGCGTTGGCGGCCCCCATCGGGCAGCACGACTTCGCTCACTCGTCCCAATGCATCGGAGAGATAGGTCGTGCGGTTGCCCAGCGCGTCGGTGACACGGGTCAGATAGCCGCGTGAATCGTAGGCGAAATGAGTGGTTTTGCCGGAACAATCGGTATGGGCGAGCAACTGGCCGCGCCGGTTCCAGCGCAGCAGCGTGTGCCCGCCGTGCGCATCGCGGATGGTATGCGGCAAGCCCTGGCCATCGTAGTGGTACTCGGTGGCATGGCCCTCCGGGTCGGTTTCAAGGCTCAAGTTGCCGTGCGCGTCGTACTGGTAGCGCCAGATGTTACCAGCCGCGTCGACCTCCAGGAGGGGCTTCTCGGAGCGCTCACTCCACTCCGTACGCTGGACCTGACCCAGCGCGTCGGTGATGGAGACCCGGCGGCCAGCCGGATCATAGGCGTAACGGGTGACGGCACCAGTCGGGTCCGTGAACTGCAGGAGTTGTCGGTGTTCGTTCCAATCGAAGCGCCAGAGCTGACCCAGGGTGTCGGTGTAGACGGTGGGTTGGCCATCGGCGTTCCATTCCCAGTGCTGGACCCGGCCGAGCTGGTCGACGACGTTCGTCCTCCGGCGTTGAGTGTCGTAGGTCAGCCCATACGCTTCGCCGTCCTCGGTCCAGTGGCGCGAGACGCGAGCGTCGGCTCCCCTCCTGCCACTCGTAGAAGCAGCGCAGGCCGCCGGGCAGCGTGTGCTCCGTCATCAGGCCGTCTTGGTATGCGAAGTGGCGCGTCCGCTGGCCGGTCCGGTCGAGCACTTCGGCCAGCTCGCCCCACGGCGTGTAGCGGTACTGCACCAGGGTCTCGGCCGGCTCGTCCTCGACGCCTCGAATCAGCTGGACGGCACGGACACGCTGAGGGAACTCGACGTCGTAGCGAAGTTCGAGCAAGCGGCCGCAACCGTCCGCCAGTTGATGCAGCCTCCCCTTGCCATCATGGCGGAGCGCGATCCAGTTGCCATTACGGTCCTCCAGGCGGAGCAGCTTCAGGGTGGCGCCACGAGCGGGATCGGCGGGGCCGAAGTCGCGGAACAGCCCATCTACACCTCGAGGTCAGGATCCTTCTGGGCCTTGCTGTTCCCTTCCATGGACAGGGTGGGCCGCTTGAAGTTGAAGTCGCGCAGGCGGACCTGACCGGGCTGGATCTCCTCGGCGAATCGAAACCGCTGGACGCTGTCCTCGGTGGTGACGGCTCCTGTGGAGCGGCGAAACGGCACGATCTCGCCTGTGAGGCTGGGCGCGATGGGCTTACAAGCCGCCGGATGGTCACCCATCACCAGCACATGCATGTCCGCGAAGTGCTCGAAGAAGTAGAAGATGCCGTCCTCCTCCAGGAGGCGGCTGATGAAAGCCCAGTCCGACTCCCGGTACTGGACGCAGTAATCGCGCGGCTCGTAGGAATTGATCAGGGAGAAGCGGAAGTGATCGCTCGCGATGCCCGCGTTTTCCAGAACCTTCTGGATGATGTCCCGCGTGGTGAGCTGCTGGAAGATCCGGTTGTTGTGGCGGTGATTGAGACGCCAGACCTGGGGCACCACAGTGGCGTGATAGATGGCGTAGCGCGGCATCTCGTTGACCTGCTCGAAGCGGTTGACGATGCCGTGGACGAGGCGCGGCTGCTGCTCGCCCGCGAGGGTGAGCAGCGCCGACTGGCCGATGATGCTGTTGAAGTCGAGCGCCTGATCCTCACAGGCCAGCTCGAATTGAAACTCGTACTGGCTCGACATGCTCTCGTGGCCCGAGAACTGCACCACGTTCAGTTTCTCGGCGCAGCCAGAGACCTCGAACCGGAACAGCGCCGCGCTGCCAAGTATCGTGGAACGTGCGTCCATAACAGATGCCTTCTGGGAAAAAGAAGAGATGCGCGGGGTGCGCGGCTCGGCCATCGAGGACGGGTAACAGCTGGACGCGGCGTTAAATGTGGCGGCAGTACGCCGGGTGGCTCAAACCCGCCCTGGTGGCGAGCGAACAGGTCCAGCGCGAAGGTCCTGCGCGGCAACCCTGCTTCGTATGCGAAGCCGTTCGGCACAGAAAGCTGTTCGGTCCATGAAGTTCGAACACAAACGCTACAGGACCCGCAGTGTAGCTGACTTCACAAAAACAATGGGAGTGTCCGAGCGAAGACAATTGCGCGTACACATTCAAACCAGCACCGGACAGGTTCTGAATGTGGGTGTGTTACGTCCCTTGCCCATTCCCGTCGTCGCCGGGGCCCCTGGCTCGCACGATGATGGGGAGGCACGGCGTCAGCGCAGCCGTTCGATGTGGTGCTTTCGTCCCTTGATGCGGCCCTGGCTCAGGCTCTGGAGCGCCACGCGCGCGACGCTCCTGGCCACGGCGACATAGGACAGACGGTCCTGGATCTCGATCTTCCCGATGTCCGTGGCCTTGAGCCCGCCGGCCTCACCGGTCAGGGCTCCGAGGATGTCTCCTGGCCGCATCTTGTCCTTGCGCCCGGCGGAGATGCACAGCGTCTCCCAGGCGGAGCCCAGGGAGTCCTTGCGCGCCGGATCCTCGGGGGGCAGGGAGTCCACGCGCGCGTGCTCCAGCCTGGACTTGGTGGCGTGCTCGATCTCCTCGACCTTGCGGTCATCCTTCGGGGTGACGAGGGCGATGGCGAGGCCCTGGCGTCCCGCGCGTCCCGTGCGGCCGATGCGGTGCACGTAGGGCTCGGGCTGTGAGGGCAGATCGAAGTTGAAGACGGCGTCGAGCGCCTCGACGTCGATGCCCCGGCCCGCCACGTCCGTGGCGACGAGCACCCGGGTGCTGTGGTTGCGGAACTTCGCCATGACGCGGTCGCGCTCGAACTGCTCCAGGTCACCCTGGAGGCCATCCGCGCTCACCCCGGCCTCGTTCAGCGCGCGAGTCACCTCGACGACCGTCGCCTTGAGGTTGCAGAACACGATGGCGGACGTCGGCTGGTAGTGCCGGAGCAGCCGCAACAACACGGCGGTCTTCTCCTCGGGCGCGCAGAGGTAGGCGAGTTGCTGGATGTCGGGAGCCGCGTCGGCCGCCTCGACGGTGACGCGCGAGGGCTCCTTCTGGAAGGCGCGGCTCATCGCCTCGATGGAGTCGGGGAACGTGGCCGAGAAGAGCACGGTCTGACGCGTCTTCGGGGTGGCGCCGAGGATGCGCTCCATGTCCTCGCGAAAGCCCATGTCGAGCATCCGGTCGGCCTCGTCGAGCACCACGGTGGCGAGGTGGCGGGTGTCGAGCGCCTCGCGTTGGAGGAGATCCAGCACGCGGCCGGGTGTGCCCACCGCGAGATGGGCGCCCTTCTCGAGCGCTTCGATCTGCGGGCGGATGGGCTGGCCCCCCGCGAGCACGAGCACCTGGAGACCGGGCAATCTCCGGCCGAGGCGGCGGATCTCTCCGGCCACCTGGGCGCAGAGCTCCCGCGTCGGGCAGAGCACGAGGGCCTGGAGCCGCCGGTGTGGGAGCTGGATCTTCTGCAGGAGCGGCAGCGCGAAGGCGGCGGTCTTCCCACTGCCCGTCTTCGCCTGACCGACGAGATCGCGGCCCTGGAGGAGCACCGGAATGCTCTGGGCCTGGATGGGCGTGGCGGTCTGGAACTTCAGCTCCGCGAGGACCTGCAACAACGGCGGGGACAGGGCGAGTGCGGAAAAGTCCATCGAGGGTCTCGAACGGCGGAGGTGAGGAGGCGACGCCGGAGCGCCACGAGGAGCCCCCAGCGCCACGGCTGGAGGCCCCCCGATGGCTCCGACGGAGAGGGTCGTCGCCCGCCGCTACGACTTCCTTCCCTTGCGGGAGGTGGCCGTCTTCTTCGCTCCGCCCTTGGCCGGGGCCTTCTTCACGGGAGCCTTCTTCGCCGCCGTGACCTTCTTGGCGGTGGCCTTCTTCGCGGGAGCCTTCTTGGCCACCGCGGCCTTCTTCGCGGGAGCCTTCTTCGCCGCCGTAACCTTCTTGGCGGTGGCCTTCTTCGCGGGAGCCTTCTTGGCCGCCGCGGCCTTCTTCGCGGGAGCCTTCTTGGCGGTGGCCTTCTTCGCGGGAGCCTTCTTGGCCGCCGCGGCCTTCTTCGCGGGAGCCTTCTTGGCGGCGGCCTGCTTCCGGGTCGCGGGTGGCTTCGCCCGCGTGGGCTTCTCCTCGGCGGCGACGGCGGCGCGCTTGCGCCGCGTGGGCGGCACGGCCTTCACCTTCTCGGGCGCCTGCTGCTCGGAAGGCTGATCCAGGGCCGCGAGGGCGCGGATGCGCTCGAAGCCCGCGGACGGCACGGGAACGACCTCGGCGGAGACCTCCGGAGGAGCCCCCGCCACCACGGCGTCGATGGTCTCCTGGGGAATCTCCATCGTCACGGGAGCATCGGCGACCAGACGCCGCTGGGCCTCCTCGGCCTCGGCGAGCGAGCGCTCGGCGCCGATGTCCACCCGGGGCTTGCCCCACTTCTGCTGGCGCTCGCCCTCGCGCGCGAGGCGGGCGGCCTTCTTGCGATCCTCCTTGGACTGGCGCCGCTGCGCCTCCTGCTCCTGGCGATCCACGGCATGCATGGCCTTGATCGTCTGGCCACCCACCTCGAGGGCCTCGAAGTCGATGCGCCGCAGGGACAGGTTCACGCTGGTCAGCCGCACGCGGGCCTTCTGGCCCACGCGCACGCGGAAGCCACCCGGCAGCAGCAGGGCGAGCAGCGCCTTGTCGAAGCGAGTGCCGAAGCCGAGCGTGTCGGCGCGCACGAGCCCCTCGATGTGCAGCTCATCGAGCTCCACGAAGAAGCCGAACTCGGCGATGCCGGCGACGGTGGCGGCGAACTCCTCGCCCACGCGGTCCTTCACCATGAGGGCCGCGTAGTAGAGACCACTTCGCGCTCGGCCTGCATGGCGGCGCGCTCGCGATCGGAGCTCTGGGCGGCCATGTCCTCCAGCGTGCGCTCCTCGCGCTCCACGTGGGCCTCCAGCCGCTTCTGGCCCTTGCGGTTCCAGTGCGCCTTGAGCAGCCGGTGCACGAGCAGGTCCGGGTAGCGGCGGATGGGCGAGGTGAAGTGCAGGTAGTACTCGGCGGCCGGCCGTAGTGGCCCCGGTCGCCCGAGGTGTAGACGGCCTGCATCATGGAGCGCAGCAGGAGCTGGTTGAGGGCGCGCTCCTCGGGGTGGCCCTGCAGCTGTGTCATGAAGCTGTTGAGCGCCTTGGGGGTGATGTCCTCGGCGTTGAGCTGGAAGCCGTAGGCCTGGGCCATCTGGGCGAAGATGGCGAGCTTCTCCTCGTCCGGCTCACCGTGGTAGCGGTAGACGCTGGGCAGCTCGCGGTCGGCGAAGTACCGGCCACCGCCTCGTTGGCGGCGAGCATGCACTCCTCGATGAGCCGGTGGCTGTCCTTGCGCTCGCGCTTCTCCATGCGGGCGGGCAGGCCGTCCTCGCCCATGACGACCTTGTGCTCGGACAGGTTGAAGTCGATGGCGCCGCGCTCCTTGCGCATCTGGGTGAGCGTGCGCGCCAGGGCCTGGAGCCGCTCGAAGTGGGGCTTGAAGGCGTTGCGGTGCGGCACGTCCTTGCCATCGAGCACGTCCTGCACCTCGTTGTAGGTGCAGCGCGCGTGGCTGCGCATGACGGCCGGGTACAGCTCGCTGGAGACGAGCACACCCCTCCGGTCGATCACCATGTCGGCCACCATGCACAACCGGTCCTCGTCGGGACGCAGCGAGCAGATGCCGTTGCTCAGACGCTCCGGGAGCATGGGCAGCACGCGGTCGGGCAGGTAGACGGAGGTGGCGCGGCGCAGGGCCTCTGCGTTGAGCGTGGTGCCCTCGCGCACGTAGTGCGTCACGTCGGCGATGGCCACCACGAGCCGCCAGCCCTCGCTCCGGTCCTCGGCGTAGACGGCGTCGTCGAAGTCGCGCGCGTCCTCGCCGTCGATGGTGACGAGCGGCAGCGAGCGCAGATCCTTTCGCTCCTCGCCCCGGGCCTCCTCCTCGGTGACGACGGTGTGGATGCGATCCGCCTCGTCCATGACCTCGGGAGGAACTCGTCGGAGAAGCCCTGCGAGTAGGCGATGGAGAGCACCTCCGCGCTCGGATCCCCGGGCTTGCCGAGGGAGCCAGCGACCTCGCCATAGAGGCCCTCGCCCGGCTCCAGCAGACCGGCGCCGACGCCCAGCCGCACCTTCACCAGGTCTCCGTCGCGGGCCATCTGGGTGGGCGGCACGCGGATGGGACCCTGCGCCTGCAGGTTCTTGTCGGTCGTCACCACCTGGGCGCCGTGCCGGCCGCGGGTTTCATACGTGCCCACGACGAGCTGGCGCAGGCGGCCCACCACGCTCACGAGGCGGCCCTCCATGCGTCCGGGACGGCCCCACGCCTCCACGACCACGCGATCGTTGTCGAGCGCGCGCGTGGCTTCCTGGGGCGGCAGGAAGATGTTGTCCCCCTGTCCCGAGCTGGGGTGGACGAAGCCGAAGCCATCCCGGTGCGCGTGGAACACGCCCTCGACGGTGGTGACCTCCTGTCCCTTGGGTCCGCCGCGGCCACCCCGGTCACGGGACGCGAAGCGATCCCCGCCAAAGGAGCGCCCACCGGGTGGGGGACGGCGCTCCTTGTCGAAGCGGCCCGCCGGTGCCGGCCGACGCTCATCCCGGGCGAACCGGCCCGGAGGCGCGGAACGGCCCGCATCACCTGGATGCTCGGGACGGGCGAAGCGGCCACGCGGCCCGGCGCCACGGTCCTCGGAACGGCTTTGGGGCTGCTCGGCGCGACCCTCGCGCACGAAGCGGCCGCGTGGCTCGGGGCGGCGCTCCTTGTCGAAGCGGCCCCGGGGAGCGAAGCGCGAGTCGAGCTCGGACGGGGCTCGCGCCTCCGGGCCGGGTGCGCCGCGCTCTTCCCGGGGACCCGCCTGCCGGCCCCACGCGCCTTCTCGTCCCGTTCGCGCCGGAAGGGAGGCCGCGGGCCCTCACCTCCGGACGAAGGCGGCTGCGCGCCCCGGAGGCGGAAGCGCTTGCCCTCCTTGAGCAGGTCGCCCGCGCGCACCATGTCCCGGAGCGTCCGCTTGAGCTGGGTCTGCTGTCCGGGGTGAAGTTGGGTGAGCTTGAGCAGTTCCTTGATGCCGAGGGGCTGCTTGGACTCGGCCGGTGTCGCTTCACGTCTTGAGGAAGATCCGTCACGAGAGATCCCACGGAAGGGAGCCCAACGGGCCCTGAAAAAAATAAGCCCGGCCGGTCCCACTGGGGACCCCCGGGCATGACTGGAAGAGAGAAAAATGGGGACGGAGGATGGTCAGCGGGACCCTCTCAGGCCTTGACGGTCACGTTGAGCTTGAACGAGCGCTCCACCTGACCGGGGTTGAAGGCCTTGGCGAGGAAGAACTCGATCTCCGAGGCCCCCGGGTTGCGGGGCGTGAAGAAGAACTCGCGCGAGGCGGGCCCCTCGGCGCTGACCTCGAAGTTGGCCTCGCGCAGGCCCAGACGCTTGGCGGCCGTGGGCTCGATGGTCCACGAGAAGCCGGGCTGCTCCTGCAGGCGCACGGTGAAGGCGTGGTTGAGCCGCACGTCGATGCTGGTCGACTGCTCGCCCTCCACGTGCACCGTCTCCAGGCCCTCGCGGGACATGGGGCGGATTTCCGCGGGGCGCACTTCCACGTTCTCCACGTCGATGCGCCCGCCCCAGCCCGAGGACTTGTCCACCACGCCGGTGACGGACAGCGTCTGGCCGAGGTAGCGGCGCAGGCCCTTGGCGCCCTTGCCCTCGAGGATGTAGGACACCTGCTGCCGGGTGCCGGCGTTGGAGACCACCAGCACGAACTCCTCGCCGGTCATCTCCAGGTTGCCACGCAGCGCGGCGAAGCCCTTCATGCCCGCGCCCATGCCCGCCGAGATGACCTGCGACACCTCGCCGGGCGACAGGTAGCGCAGCCGGGTCTCCGACTCCACCGGCTCGGGAACGGGCTCCTCGGCCTCCGGCTTCTTCGCGGAGAACTTCCGCACGTCCACCGTGCCGCCGTAGTTGGTGGTCTTCTTGATGAGACCACTGACGGACACCTTGTGATCCACGTAGGCCGGCAGCACTTCCTGATCCGGCCCCTGGAGGATGAAGATCAGCTCGCGCTTGTCGCGGCCAATCACCACGAGGCCCGGCAGGCCCTCCACGACCGTCAGGCGGCCCTTGAGGCTGCCCTCGCCCACCACGCCCCGGCCCTGGCCGGCGGTGAGCAACTGCTCCATGTCGCGCTTGTTGAGGGGCTCGCCCGGCGGGGGCAGCTTGGTGGCGCGGGGACGGGGCTTCTCGACCGGAGGAGCACTCGGCTCGGCGCGAGCACCGGCCTTGGCCGAGGACTCCTTGCCCTTGGCCGCTTCCTTGGGCTTGACCGTCTCCTTGCCCTTGGCGGCCTCCTTCACCTTCGCCGCCGCCTTGGCCACCGCCTTCGTGGCCGCCTTGGCCACCTGCTTCACCTTGGCGGCGGCCTTCTTCGCGGCGGGGGCCGCGGACTTCTTCTTCGCGGGGGCCTTCTTTCCCGCCTTGGACGCCTCGGTCGCCTTCGCCACCAACTTCGCGGCCGCCTTCGCCACTCGTTTGGACGCGCTCTTGAGGACACCCCCTTCGCCGACTTGACCTTCTTCGCGGCGGGAGTCGCCTTCTTGGCCCCGGACCTGGGCTTGGCCATCGACGCTGTCTCCTTGAATTCCCGTGTCATCTCAACGGGTTGGCACACCTGACCACGACCAGATCAGGTCCTCGCGATCATCACGGCTTGTAACGATGATCAGCAGACCTGTCAAACAAAGTCTTGAATTTCCTGGGGACTTTGATGCCAAAGGGGCCCCTCGCTACACGCCTGTACCGGGTTGTTCCGCCCCCTACCCTCTCTCCGAGGTCGCCCCCGAATGAAGGATGACACCGAGCTGCTCGCCGTGGAGGAAGCGCGAGCCCGCACCCTCGCCCTGGTCCAACCGCTGTCCACCGAGTGGGTGCGTTGGGAGGACGCGCTCGGGCGCACGCTGGCCGAGGACGTGCGGGCCCAACGCACCCTGCCGCCCTGGGACAACTCGGCCATGGATGGCTTCGCCGTGCGCAGCGCGGACCTCTCGGCCCCCATGCCCGTGCGCCTGCGGGTGGGGAAACCATCTACGCGGGGCAGACGCCGCGCGAGGAGGTACGCCCCGGCACGTGCGCGCGCATCATGACGGGGGCGCCCCTGCCCGCGGGCGCCGACGCGGTGGTGATGCGCGAGCGGACGCGGCTGACGCCCGAGGGGGACGCGGTGGACATCCTCGAGGGGGTGGGTCCCGGCAACTTCGTGCGGCCCCGGGGGAGGACGCGCGCGAGGGCGAGGTGCTGCTGCCGCGGGGCACGCCCCTGGGAATCCCCGAGCTGGGCCTGCTCTTGGGCCAGGGGCGCACGAGCGTGCCAGTACCCCGCCGGCCCCGGGTGGCCATCCTCTCCACGGGGGACGAGCTGTGCCCGGCGGATGCCCCCGCCGAGGGCCGCATCGTGGACGCCAACGCGCCCGCGCTCAGCCTCGCGGTGATGCGCGCCGGAGGAGTGCCCTCGGTGCTCGGCATCGCCCGGGACACCCGGGAGGACGTGTCCCGCCTGCTCGCGGCCGCCGAGGGCCATGATCTGGTGCTCACGAGCGCCGGCATGTCGGTGGGCGAGCACGACTTCGTGCGCGAGGCGCTGGCGCAGCTGGGCGTGGCGCAGGACTTCTGGCGCGTGGCCATCAAGCCCGGCAAGCCCCTGGCCGTGGGCCGCAAGGGGGCACGCTCTACTGCGGGCTGCCCGGCAATCCCACCTCCTCCCTGGTGACCTTCGAGCTCTTCGTGCGCCCCGCCCTGCGCCGCATGCTGGGACACGCCGACGTGGAGCCGCCGCGGGTGCCGGGCCGGCTCGCCGGCGAGCTGAAGAAGGCCCCGGGGCTGGATCACTACATCCGGGTAACCGCCGCCTGGCAGGAGGGCGAGCTGTGGGCCGTGCCCCTGGCCACCCAGACCTCGGGGGCCCTGCGCTCCGCGGCCTCGGCGACCCATCTGCTTCATTTCCCCCGTCTTTCCAGTAGGTTGGCTACTGGGGACAAGGTCGAGCTATTGCCCCTGTCCTGGAGTGCCTAGAGGAACAACGGCACCCGATGAGCATCCATCTTGTGTCCCCAATTGTTGTAAGGGAGAAAGGTCTTCTCATGTCCGACACGCCTCAGGTCCTCCCCACCCGAAAAAGTTCTTCGCTCCTGGAGCGGTTCTCCGAAGCGGACGTTCCGACGGAGCGGGGCGTACTGCGCACGGTCGTCTTCCGGGAGAAGCGCAATGGCCGGGAGCACGTGGCCCTCGTCGTGGGGGACATCCACGACAAGGAGGGGGTGCCGGTGCGCGTGCACTCCGAGTGCCTCACCAGCGAGGTGTTCGGCAGCCTCAAGTGCGACTGTCGGCAGCAGCTGGACCGGGCGCTGGACTTCGTCACCCAGAATGGCTGTGGCGTGGTGCTCTACCTGCGCCAGGAGGGCCGGGGCATCGGCCTGGGTAACAAGATCAAGGCCTACGCGTTGCAATCCCAGGGGCTGGACACGTACGAGTCCAACCGGAAGCTGGGGTTCGCCGATGACCTGCGCAGCTATGACGTCGCCGCGGAGATGTTGCGCTCACTGGGAGTGCGGTCCGTGGATCTCATCACGAACAACCCCCTGAAAATTGCAGGATTGGTGGAAGAGGGTATTCCCGTACGCCGACGCATTCCCTCGCGTACGGCGCATAATCCACATAACGTGGACTACCTGAGGACAAAGCGCGAGCGCACGGGACACCTGATTGAGCTCTTCGCCGAGGACGACACAGAAGCGAAGGTGGGCTGAGGACGCGCCGGGCCAGGAGCACGCCGAGCCGCGAGTCCCCTTCACGTCCGGTTCTGGGGGGTGCGTGGCTCGGTCCCCGCCCCCGGACCGAAGACCCAGCGCTATGGGGGCAACACGCCTTGCGTCGAGATGCGATGCGGGGACGAGCTGCTCATCTTCGACATGGGGACGGGGGCTCGCGCGCTGGGCGAGGCGCTGAGCGCCGGGAGTGGACCGCTGCGCGCGTCCATCTTCCTGTCCCACTACCACTACGATCACCTGCAGGGGGTGCCGTTCTTCATCCCGTTCTTCAACCCCCGCTTCTCCTTCACGGTGTATGGCGCCACCCGCGAGGGACGCTCGGTGAAGGACGTGCTGGCCGGGCAGATGGTGCAGCCCTACTTCCCGGTGACGATGACCCAGGTCACCAAGGCCGCGCTGACCTACCGGGACATGGCGCCGGGACAGTCGCTGGAGCTGGGAGCGGCCACCGTGCGCGCCCTGGATCTGAACCATCCGGGCGGCAACCTGGGCTATCGCGTGGACTGCGATGGCCGCTCGGTGGTGTACGCGACGGACGTGGAGCACGGCTGCGACATGGATCGCGACCTGGTGGAGTTCGCGCGGGACGCGGACGTGCTCATCATCGACGCGATGTACACCGAGGATGAGTACCGGGGCCGCAAGGGCGCCTCGAAGATGGGCTGGGGCCACTCGACGTGGGAGGCGGCGGTGCACGTGGCCAACGCCGCCCAGGTGAAGCAGCTGGTGCTCTTCCACCACGAGACCACGCGCGATGACGAGGAGATGGATGCCTTCGTTGCCCGGGTGCGCGAGCACCGCCCCGAGGTGCTCGCCGCGCGGGAGTTGGAGACGATCACCCTCTGATGTCGCGCGCGCCGCGCTGGAGGGCGCGCTCCACGCCCTCGCGCAGCCCCCGGAAGGGCAGCCGCTCGAGCGCCGTGGGAACATCCACCCACTCGAAGGCGTCGTGCTCGTCCCCCAGACGCACCTCGAAGCCAGCGTCGCACCGGGCGGCGAAGGCGTTCTCCTCGACGAGCCGGGGCGGCACCGTGGTGCCCACCGCGAAGGCGTGGCGGTAGTCCAGATCCACCACGTCGGCGCGCAGTCCGGTCTCCTCGAACAACTCTCGCGCGGCGGCCTCGCGGGGAGCTTCGCCCGGCTCCATCCGTCCGGTGACGATCTGCCAGAAGCCGCCCCGGTGGGGTCGCCGGCGCAGGAGCAGCACGCGGGTGTCGGCGCCCTCGCCCTGGAGAAGCGTGACGCTCACGGTGCGCGTGGGCGGCGGGCCCTCGGCGAGCTGGAGCTCGAAGACGTCGGCGAAGTGCCGCGCCACCTTCTGCTCCACCTCGACCATGGGCACGGGGTGGCCCAGCTCGCGCTGCAGCGACGTGACGCCCGCCTCGCGGATGCCACAGGGCACGATGAGCTGGAAGTGCTCCAGGTGCGTGTTCACGTTGAGCGCGAAGCCATGGCTGGTGAGCCAGCGCGCCGGTGCACGCCAATGGCGGCGATCTTCCGGGCATCGCGCGTCGCCTCGCCGCCGAGCCATACCCCGGGCCACTTGGGGATCGTCACCGAGGACAGGCCATACTCGGCGAGCGTGCGGTGCATGCACTGCTCGACGTCCCGCACGTAGCGGCGCACGTCCTGGCGATGCTCGGGCAGCAGGAAGATGGGGTAGCCCACGAGCTGCCCGGGGCCGTGGTAGGTGACGTCGCCGCCCCGGTCCGTCTGGAACAGTCCGATGTGCTCCTCGGCCAGCCGCGCGTCGTCCGCGACGACGTTCTCGCGTTTGGCGGCCCGGCCCAGGGTGAGCACCGGCGGGTGCTCGAGCAGCAGCAACACGTCCCCGCAGAGGCCCTGGCGCCGGGTCTCACCGAAGAGCTTCATGAGCTGCAAGCCATCCTCGTACTCGACCTGACCGAGCCGATACACCGTCAGCGTGTTCACGTGTCTCCCTTACCCGGCCCTGGAGTCGCCCGCCGCCAGGAGCCGGGGGGAATCCGCGCCAGGAGCGCCTTCAATTCATGTCCGGTCCGCGGTGAACGGGCGGCCTCCTCGGCGAGCGCGGTGAGCGCCTCGTCGGACAGGTGGAGGTCCTCCCGGGCGGCGAGCTGTCGCCGGGCGATCTCCCGCAGCAGCTCGACGCCGGGCGTCTCGAGCACGACGAGCAGCTGTACCTGCTCCAACAACGACAGGGAGAGCGCACCACGAGTGGCCTCGGAGAGCGAGGCCGTGGTGGGCACGAAGAGACGGCCCGAGTCCGACACGAGCTCGGGTCCGGGCACCACCGCGCTCCCCCGGGCGGACATCACCACCGTGCGCTGGGGGTGACGGCTCAGGAAGGCCCCGAGCGCGGCCTGCCCGGCGGAGGGCAGCCGATCCACGTCCTCCACGAGCAGCGTGGCCTCCACCGAGGCGCGATCGAGCGACTCCGGAGTGACGACCTCGCCCTGCCCCGCCTCCGCGAGCGCCCGCAGCCGGTGCTCTTCCCCGAGCCCTCGGGCCCGAGCACCAGCACCCGGCGTCCCCCCGCCGCCAGCCCGCTCTCGAGCCGCGCCCGGGCCTCCGCTTGTCCCAGCAACTCCTGGGTGACGGGCCGTGACGCCCGGGGCCGCGCGGACGCAGCTCGCGCCGTCACGCCCCCCAGCAGCGAGCTGGATTCTCCGATGCAGGCCGCGCAGATGAACGCGCCGGCGGGACCCGCCACCAGCGGCCCCACCTCGGTCCGGGGCCGGCAGCAGAAGGAGCACCACGCCTCGAGCGCGGGATCGGCCCGGGTCGGCCCCCGCTCGATGAACAGGCCCTCCCGCTCCGGCGGGGACGGAGTGGGCACGGCGGGCGGCACGGGCGGTTCCTCCCGCCGCGACCCCACGCTCTCCGCGGTGAGGACGGCCGAGCGCATGACCTTCACCGCCAGGCCCACCGGGTTGGCACGGCGATCCACGGCCAGCTCGGCCTCGCGCAACGCATCCTGGAGCGTCGAGGCATCCTCCTGGATCTCCCAGGTGTCGCCCTCGGGTACGTCGTCCTCGTCATCGTCCTCGGTCGAGGAGACAGCCGGGAAGGAGGCGGGGCTCGCGCTCCCCCGCTTCCAACCGGCGCAGCTCCTCTTCCAGGTCCGTGCGGGAGGGATCCAACCGCAGGGCATAGCGCAGGAGCTGTTCCGCCCGGGCCCGGTTTCCCCCGCGCCGGCACAGCTCGGCGGCGCGTTGGAACAACTCGATGGCCCGGCGCTTGTCGCCGCCGAGCTCCGCCGCCTGGGCGGCGCGGATGACGTCGCGGACGTTCTCGGCCATGGGCCCCTACTCCCTCGCGAAGGCCAACGGCCGTCAGGCCATGGCCAGGAACAGCATGTCTGGATGC
This sequence comes from Cystobacter fuscus, assembly GCA_049060065.1. Classification (GTDB taxonomy): domain Bacteria; phylum Myxococcota; class Myxococcia; order Myxococcales; family Myxococcaceae; genus Cystobacter; species Cystobacter fuscus_B. Next base: position 2,574,710 of record JBMEQP010000002.1, on the reverse strand, counting down.
TCCAGGTACTTGATGACCTCGTAGACGAAGTCCGCGGCCATCTGGCCGTCGATGACGCGGTGATCGGCGGAGATGGAGATGTTCATCATCTCGCGCACGACCACCTGATCATTCTTGTCCACCACGGGCCGCTTGCGCATGCGGTGGATGCCCAGGATGGCCACCTCGGGGTGGTTGATGATGGGCGTGGCGAAGATGCCGCCCGACTGCCCGAGCGAGGTGATGGTGAAGGAGCCACCGGTCAGCTCGTCCATCTTCAGCTTGCGCTCGCGCGCCGCGGTGCTCAGGCGGAGGATCTCCTCGGCCAGCTCGCGCAGGGTGAGCCGGTCCGCGTTCTTGATCACCGGCACGGTGAGCCCCTCGGGGGTGGCCACCGCGATGCCGATGTTGAACTCGCCCCGGACGACGAGCTCCTGGGCGGCCTCGTCCATCTGCGCGTTGAGGTGGGGGTACTTCTTCATCGCCGCGATGACGGCCTTCACGATGAAGGGCAGGAAGGACAACTTCGTCTTGTCCCCCGTGGCGGCCGGGCTCTCGTTGAGCCGCTTGCGCAGGGCGACGAGCTCCGTGGCATCCGTCTCCTCGACGAAGCCGAAGTGGGGCGCGGTGAACTTCGAGCGCACCATCTTCTCGGCGATCTTCTTGCGCAGGCCGCGCAGCGGGATGCGCTCGTCGGCCCGGCCCGAGACCACCGGGGGCGCGGCCGGACGCGCGGCGGCGGGGGCGGGAGCCGACACCTCGTTGCGCGAGGAGGACGCGCCCGCGATGGCCGCCTTCACGTCCGCCTTCATCACGCGGCCCTGCGGCCCGGAACCGGCGATCTGAGAGAGATCCAACCCGTGCTCGCGCGCCATGCGGCGGGTGAGCGGCGTGGCGAGCACCTTGGACGAGGACGCGGCATCCGGAGCCGCGCTGGCCGCCGCGGCCACGGGGGCGGCGGCGGGAGCGGGAGCGGCCGCCGGAGCGCCATGGCCCGACGAGGCCTGGGCGGGCGCGGAACCCTCGAGCTCGAGCGTGACGAGGAGCTGGTGCACCTTCGCCATCTCGCCTTCCTTGCCGTGCGTCTGCACGACCCGGCCGGCCTTGGGGCTGGGAACGGTCACCGTGGCCTTGTCCGTCATCACCTCGGCGAGGGTCTGGTCCTCCTTGACCAGGTCACCCGCCTTGACGTGCCACTTGACCAGCTCGCCCTCCTGAACACCTTCGCCAAGATCAGGAAGCTTCAACTCGAAGATCGCCATTCGGGTTCCGTTTCGGGATGAGGGGAGAAAGGCGTCAGGTGCCGCTGGCGAGCCCCAGGCGCTCACGCTCCATGAGGCCCTTCATGAAGAACTCGGCGGCGCGGTAGCTCGAGCGCACGAGCGGGCCGGAGGCGACGTAGAGGAAGCCGAAGGACTCGGCGAGCTGCTTGTAGCCTCGAACTGGGGCGGGCTCACGAAGCGCTCCACGCGCAGGTGGTACTGCGAGGGCTGGAGGTACTGGCCGAGCGTCAGCACGTCCACGCCCGCCGAGCGCAGGTCACGGAAGGTCTGCTCCAGCTCGGCGTCCGTCTCGCCCAGGCCCACCATGACGGAGCTCTTGGTGTAGAGCCGCTCGGGGCGGTTCTTGAGGTACTCGAGCACCCGGAGCGACTGACGGTAGGTGGCGCGGCGATCACGCACGGTGGGGGTGAGGCGCTCCACCGTCTCCACGTTGTGGGCCACCACGTGCGGCCGGGCCTCGGCCACGGTGTCCAGGTCCTGCTCCTTGCCCTTGAAGTCGGGGATGAGCACCTCGACGATCGTCTTGGGCGAGTGCTGGCGCAGCTCGCGGATGGCCGAGGCGAAGTGGCTCGCGCCCCCATCCGGCCGATCATCCCGGTTCACCGAGGTGACCACGATGTACTCCAGGTCCATCTCCTTGACGGCCTGGGCCGGTGGATGGGCTCCATCGGATCCAACGGCGGCGGCGCGCCCACCTTCACGTGGCAGAAGCGGCACGCGCGCGTGCACACCTCGCCCATGAGCATCACCGTGGCGGTGCCTCCGCCCCAGCACTCGGCGATGTTCGGGCAGCGCGCTTCCTCGCACACCGTGGCCAGCTTCGTGCGACGCACGATGGACTTCACCCGCTCGTACCCCTCTCCGTGCGGGAGACGCACCTTCAGCCACTCGGGCTTCCGGGTGGATTCGGCTACCTGAGGCAGGGGAAAACGATCGGGAGTCGCCATGGGTCGCGGGCCTTCTACGGTTGGGGCGAAAGCAGGGTCAAGCGGGAAGCCTTGACGCGATATGTCAGCTCTCGCGCGAATTCAAACGCTTCTCCCTTCTAACGCGGCGCGCGTTTCCAGGCAGCGCGCGTCCACCCCGGAACACTCGCGCCCCACCTCGAGGCCATCAGCCCGGCTCGCCATGCGATGAGCGGCTCGGCCAGCGGGCGGGCGAGCACGCCCTTCCCGCCAGCCAGCCCGTGGAATGCCCATGCTTGGCGGCATGGGGGCCATCCACCTCGGGACGAGCGGGTACGTCTACAAGCACTGGAGGGCGGCGTTCTATCCACCCGGCCTGCCCGCCAGCCGCTGGCTGCCCTACTACGCCCAGGTGTTCTCCACCGTGGAGCTCAATGCCTCCTTCTACCGGCTGCCCACGGTGGACGCGGTGGACGGCTGGTATGCGCAGACGCCTCCGGGCTTCCGCTTCGCGTGCAAGGGCAGCCGCTACCTCACCCACATGAAGCGGCTGACGGACGTGGGCGAGGGCCTCGCGCGCTTCTTCAACGTCATCCTCCGCCTGGGCTCGAAGCTCGGCCCGGTGCTCTGGCAGCTCCCGCCGCACATGAAGAAGCCGGACCCCGAGCGGCTGGAGCGCTTCCTCGCCGCCCTGCCCCGCGGCATCCACTCCGTCTTCGAGTTCCGCGACGCCGCCTGGTACCACGACGAGGTGCTGGAGGTGCTCGACCGGTGGGACGTGGCCCTGTGCGAGCATGATCTCGTCCCGGTTCCCGTGCCCCGCCCCACGGGGAGCTTCCGCTACCTGCGCTTCCACGGCCTGGGGACGCGCTACGCCGGGCGCTATGGCCGCGCGGCGCTGCGGCCGGTGGCCAGGGACTTGAAGGCCTGGCGCCGGAAGGGTCGCGGCGCCTGGGTGTACTTCAACAACGATCTGCACGGACACGCGCTGCTGGACGCGTTCGACCTGGCGGAGCTGCTCGGCGACGTCCCGGTGCACCCGCCCCCGGACATGCAACGGCCGCCCGAAACGGAGTCGTTTCGGACGGCCTGAGTGAAGCGAGCGTGACGCGCCCGGCTCAGATGTGGATCGGGTGACCCAGGGCCGTCTCGGCGCCTTCCTTCATGATCTCCGAGAGCGTGGGGTGGGCGTGCATCGTGTGGGCGAGCTCCTCGGTGGTGATCTCCAGGCGGAGCGCCACGCAGGCCTCGGCGAGCAGCTCGGTGGCGTGCGGGCCCACCAGATGGACGCCGAGCACCTCGTCGTACTTCTTGTCGGACACCACCTTCACCAGACCGATGGCCTCGTTGGAGATGGAGGCCTTGGTGACGGCGGAGAACGGGAAGATGCCCGTCTTCACGTCGTAGCCGCGCTCCTTGGCCTTCTTCTCCGTGAGGCCCACGGACGCCACCTCGGGGTAGCAGTAGGTGGCCGACGGCGTCAGGTCGTAGTTGATGGGCGAGGGCTTCTTGCCGGCGATGTGCTCCACCGCGAGCACCGACTCGGCGCTGGCCACGTGGGCGAGCATCGGCGTGGGGATGACGTCACCGATCGCGTACACGTTCGGCTCGGTGGTGCGCATCATCTCGTCCGTCTTGATGAAGCCGCGCTCGGCCTTGATGGACGTGAAGTTCAGACCGATGTCCTCGGTCACCGGGGCGCGGCCCACGGCGGACAGGACGTACTCGGCCTCGATGGTGCGCGTCTCGGTGCCCACGGTCATGGTGAGCTTCACGCCGTTGGCGTTGCTCTCCACCTTCTCCACCTTGGCGCCGGTGTGCACGTCGATCTTGCGCTTCTTGAAGTGCTTCTCGAACTCCTTGGAGACGTCGATGTCCTCGATGGGCAGCAGGTTGGGCAGGTACTCCACGATGGAGACCTGGGCACCCATGTGGTTGAAGACGGAGGCGAACTCGCAGCCCACCGCGCCCGCGCCGATGACGATGAGGCTCTTGGGAATGCGATCAATCGTGAGGATGGAGTCGCTGTTGAGCACGCGCTGGTGATCCACCTGCACGTTGGGCAGCGACTTGGGCACCGAGCCCGTCGCGATGATGATGTTCTTGGTGTCCAGCGTCTGCTTGGAACCGTCGTCGGCGGTGACCTCGACCTTGCCCTTGCCGGCGATGCGGCCATGGCCCTTGAAGACCGAGATCTTGTTCTTCTTCATCAGGTAGTCGATGCCGTTGGCGGCCTTGGTGACCACCTTTTGCTTGTGCTCCTGGACCTTGGCCCAGTTGACCACCGGCGCCGGCACCTCGATGCCGAAGTCCGCCGCTTCCTTGATGTGATGCAGGAGCGAGGCGCTCCAGAGCAGCGACTTGGTGGGGATGCAGCCCCGATGGAGGCACGTGCCACCCAGGCGCTTGTCCTTCTCGATGAGGGCCGTCTTCAACCCGAGCTGCGCCGCCCGGATCGCACCGACATAACCCCCCGGGCCCGAACCGATGATCACCACGTCGAAAGTCTCAGCCACGAATGCCTCCGGGGTGGATGTAACCGCGCGGCGCTGATAACCACCCCTCCCGGCTGGAATCAAGGAGTTTGCACCTTGCGACGCTTCCCCGTCCGATCACTCCTCCTGATGACGCTCGCCCTGGTGGCCTTCGCGCGCCTCTATTACGTCACCCACATGGTGCCAGAAGGGGACCGGCCCCCGTGCCGCCCCGCGCCATCCCGTCCGCCCCCTCCCCGGGCGCCCCGAACTGCCCGACCCTCGAGAAGTCCCTGGAGGGCGTCCTGAAGGCGCCCGAGGATCCCACGACCCTCGCCTCGGCCCGGCGGGAGCTGGACGCCTGCCCCACACCGCCCCTCCGGGCGTGCGAGCTGGGCCCGGCCCTGGATGCCCGCTTCCCGCTGGCGGCCGGAAAGGCCCCCGCTCGCGAGCTGCTCGACGTGCTGTGTCAGCGCTGCCCCTCCGGCGCCAACCCCTGCGAACAAGCCGTCATCCACGCGGTGAGGGCCTCGAACCGGGGGGGAACACCCCCGCCCGCCCTTCCCCTCTGGCACCTGGAGCACGCCGGCCCGGGAATCCGGGAGGCCTGCGCCGAGGTGGTGCGCACCCTGCTCGCGCCCGCCGCCCTGGACGAAGGGCCCCTGTCCGAGGAGCGCAGGACCTGGACCGAGCAACTCACCCCCGTCTGTGCCCGCGAGGGGCAGGTGTCCTCCCCGCTGCTGCGGGCCGTCGTGGCACAAGGCGACGTGCCCGCCCTGGCCTCGCTCGTCCAGACGGCGATGCCCGCCACCAAGACCGCCGTGCGCAAGCCGGACCGCATCGTGGGCCCCGACGGGGCGGAGCGGGCCTTCGACGGGCAGGAGGCCACGTCCGTGACCCTCCTGGTGGCGGAGCAGGCCCCCCGGTGGCGCAAGGACGGCGCGCTGAGCGCGGTGTTCGAGCCCCCCGTCCAGGCCCTGACGGCCCTGCGCGTGCGCGCGCGAGGCCCGGGTGTGCTGCGGGCCATGGTCCGGGTGGAGGAAGAGGTCGGGCTGAGCGACCCGGATACGCGGACGAACTTCGTGCGCCCCCGGGTCTGCCAGTTCCAGGGCACCGGTCAGTGGGAGTCCTGCGCGCTGCCGGCCGCCCTCCTGAACGTCGAGGCGCTCAGTGTCTTTCCCACGAAGAGTTCACTTTCGTTGATCGACGTGGAAATCAGCGCAACGCGGTAACGCGCTGAGGACCGGGACGTTGGAGCGGGCACCATGCGAATTTCCCTGCTCGTCCTGACCCTTCTCTCCATGCCCGCCTTCGCCGCGAGTCCCCTCACGGGGCTGCTCGCCGAGTACGAAACGGGCCCGGCCGCCATCTTCCAGAACGACGGCCGCTATGGCCCCTCGGGCACGTCCTATTCGGCCGGGGATCTCCAGCAGAACGCGACCCTCTACCGCACCTGGCGCGCCGCCGTGGAGGCACGGCTGGGCGCGCGCCATGGCCTCGTCCTGCTGTACGCCCCGTTCGACGTGACCACGCGCGCGACGCTGTCGCGGGACATCGACTTCCGCGGAACCGTGTTCCCCGCGGGCACCGTGGTGGACAGCCGCTACCTCTTCGATGGGTTCCGCGGCAGCTACCTCTTCCGGCTCATCGACGGGGAGCGCTTCAAGTGGGACATCGGCGCGAGCGTGCAGATCCGCAACGCCCTGGTGGGACTGGGCGCGGTGGATGGCTCGCGCTACTCGCAGGAGAACGACATCGGCGTGGTGGGCGCGCTGAAGACCCGGTTGCGCTACGAACTGCCCTCGCGCGTGTGGGCGGCGCTGGAGGCCGATGCGCTCTCCACCTTTGGTCTGGTGGGCAACACCACGGGCGGCATCTACGACGTGGCCCTGTCGCTCGGTGTTCCGCTGAACACACGGGGCGACGTGAATGCCTACGCGCGGCTGCGGCTGCTCGGAGGCGGCGCGGACGTGACACGTCGCAATATCTACAACTGGGGCAACTTCGGCTTCGCGGTGTTGGGTGTGCAGGCGGATCTCGTCTCCCTGGTGGAGCGGGGCCTCTCGACACCGTGACGTTGCGGGAACATGGTGCGGAGCCATGGACTCGCCTACTTCCCGCACCGTCACCGGTCACATCGACGTCCACCACCGGGGCCATGGCTTCCTCGTCGTGCGGCCCACCCTCACCTCCGAGGGTCTCTCCGCCTTCATCCCGGCCAAGGAGCTGAAGCACCACCTGGCCGACGATGTCGTCTCCGCGAGAATCACCCTCGCGGAGGACGGCCGGTGGAGCGCCAGCGGCTTGTCGCTCGTGCACCGGCCCCGCCAGGAGCTCTATGGCGAGGTGGTGGTGCATGAGGAGCGCGTGCTGCTCCACCCCGACCGGGACGTCGGCGCTGGGAATTGGCCCATGGAGACGGAGGGCCTCGAGGTACAGCCCGGCGACGCGGTGGTGGCACGCATCGACGAGGACAAGGTCCGGCTGGTGCGCAAGATCGGCCCCGGAATAGACCGCGCCCTGGAGCGCCTCCTGCTGCGCCATGGCCTGCGCCGCGAGTTCGGCCCGGAGGCCCACGCCGAGGTCCCCCAGGTCCTCGCCCGGCCGCTCGCGCGGGAGAGCCGGAGGGATCTGCGCGAAGTGCCCACGATGACCGTGGACTCGCCCACCACCCGCATCATCGATGACGCCCTCTCCGTGCTGCCCGCCGGAAGGGATGGCGCGCTGCGGCTGTTCGTCTCCATCGCGGACGCCGCCGAGTTCATCCCCGAGGGCTCCGCGCTGGATCGCGAGGCACGCGAGCGGGCCACCAACGTGTACCTCGGGGACACCCTGCTGCCCATGCTCCCCGAGGCGCTGTCGGCGGGCTCGCTCAGCCTGGTGCCGGGCGAGGAGCGGCTGTGCGTCACGGCGGAGCTGCGCATCGATCCGGAGGGACGAGTCACCTCGGTGGATGTCTACGAGAGCCTGCTGCGCTCCTGGGCGCGGCTGAGCTACGCCGAGGTGGCGGCGTACCTCGATCGGGGCGAGGTGTCCGAGCCGATGGCCCGGGTGCGCGAGGCGATGCCGTGGTTGCGCGCGGCGGCGGCGCGGCTGGCGGTGGCGCGGGCGGGACGCGGGGGCATCGATCAGACGCGCGACGAGGCCCACTTCACCTTCGATGAAGTCACGGGCCAAGTGTCGGGCATCGAGACCGAGCGGCCCACGTCGGCGCACGCCCTCGTCGAGCGCTTCATGGTGGCCGCCAACGAGGCCATCGCCGGCTGGCTCGTCGAGCGGGGTATTCCCGTCCCCTTCCGCGTCCAGGGGGAGCCCGAGCCCCAGGCCGTGGCGGACCTGGATGCCTTCGCGCTCCACTCGGGCTTCGCCGCGGGCCTGGGCCGCACGCTCACCCCGCTGTCCCTCGCCGCGTTCGCCCGGCAGCTCTCCGGTGTGCCCGCGGAGGCCGCGCTGCGATCGGTGATGTTCAAGGCGCTCGCCTCCTCGCGCTACACCGTGGTGCCCGCCCCGCACTTCGGCCTCGCCGCGCGCGCCTATGTGCACTTCACCTCGCCGCTGCGGCGCTACGCGGACCTCGCCGTCCACCGCGCCCTCAAGCACTACCTGCGCGGCCGGCGGGACTTCCCGCATGAGGACCCGGACGTCGAGCGGCTCGCGATCCACCTCAACGAACGCACCCGGCGCGGCCAGCGCGCGGAGAAGGAGCGGCACCGGCTGCTGGAGGCACGGGTGATGGCCGCGCACGTGGGCCAGGAGTTCTCCGGACACATCACCCGGGTGCGCTCCTCGGGGCTGCTCGTCCAGCTCGACCAGCCGCTCGTGGAGGGATTCGTTCCCCTGGAGGAACTCCCGGGTGGCCCCTACACACCAGAGGCCCGGGAGACCTCGCTCGTGGGACCCACGCGCGCCTTCACGCTCGGGATGCCGCTCCGGGTGCGCGTGGCCTTCACGGAGGAGCACCCGGGCCGCATCGGACTGGCGCTCGTCGAGTAGGCCCGGAGGTTTACTTCGCCGGCTTGCTGGCGCGGCGCGCGAGCACCGCCTTCACGTCCTCCAGCGACACGCCCAGCGGCCGCACCGCCACGAGCACATGGTAGAGGACATCGGCGGCCTCCTCGACCGCGCGCTCCTTGTCGCCATCGGCGCAGGCCGTCACCAGCTCCACCGCCTCCTCGCCGATCTTCTTCAGGCGCAGGTTGCGGTCATCCAGGAGCCGCCGCGTGTAGCTCGGCTTCTCCCCGGGCTCGGGGGCCTTCGTGGCGCGCTCGGTGATGGTCTTGTCCAACGCGACGAGCGCATCCACCGGGCCGATGTCGAAGCACGTCTCCGCCCCGGTGTGACAGGCCGGACCCGCCTTCTCCACCCGAGCGAGCACCGCGTCCGCGTCGCAGTCGGCCGTGAGGGACACCACGCGCTGTACGTTCCCGCTCGTGTCGCCCTTGTGCCACAAGCCCCGCGAGCGCGAGCGGTAGTACATCTCACCCGTCTCGATCGTCTTCTCGAGCGCCTCGCGGTCCGCGTGCGCGACCATGAGCAGGTCGCCCGTGTAGGCGTCCTGCGTCACCACCGTCACCAGCCCGTTGCCCTTGGTGAAATCCAGCTTCGACAAGTCCAACATCATGTCCCCTTCGCCCCGAGCAGCTCGCGCACCTGCCGCGCGAGCACCGCGTTGGTGGCGATGCAGTTGCCGCCGAACGCCGTGCGCTTGCCCGTCCAGTCCGTGAAGACGCCGCCCGCCTCCTCGATGATGGGCTGCAGCGCGGCCGCGTCCCAGGGGGACATCAGCTCGTCGACCATCACCTCGGCCCGGCCGGTGGCCAACATCAGGTAGCCGTAGCAATCCCCCCAGGTCCGGGAGACGGACGCCTTGGCCGCCGTGCCCCGCCACGCCGCCCCGCGCTGGGGATACGTCAGGAAGCGCTCGTCGGTGGTCAGCACCTGGGCGCGTGACAGGTCCGCCTCGGTCGACACCTGCGTCCGCTTTCCATTCCACCAGCAACCCTGCCCCGGCGCCGCCACCAGCATCTCCCCCACGGGAGGGAAGTACGCCGCGCCCGCGAGGATCGTCTCCCCCTCGGTCACCGCCACCAGCGTGCCCCACAGCGGCACCCCGCGGATGAACGTCTTGGTGCCGTCGATGGGATCGAGGATCCACCGGCGCTTGGCTTGAGGCCGCGTCTCGCCGAACTCCTCGCCGAGGATGCCGTCCTCGGGGAAGCGCGCTTCGATCCACTCGCGCGCCGTCTTCTCGGCCGTCCGGTCCGCCACCGTCACCGGCGTGCCGTCTCCCTTGGTGTCCACCGTGACGCCCTGGCGGAAGAAGCCCAGTGCCACGTCGCCCGACTTGCGAGCCACTTCCTCCGCCGCCTGCATCAACGAACGCGCATCCATGTTCAATGGCTCCTGATTTCCAGACCACCGCCTCGCAGCAGCGTCTTGATGGCTCCCACCGTGGTGACGCCGTCGTGGAGGATTCCCGCCACCAGCGCCGCGTCCGCCCCACCCTCCCTCAGCGCCGCCCGGACATGCTCCGCGTTGCCCGCGCCTCCCGAGGCGATGACGGGCACCGCCACCCCCTCGGCGACGGCCCGCGTCAGCTCCAGGTCATACCCCGAACGGGCCCCGTCCCGATCGATGCTCGTGAGGAGGATCTCCCCCGCGCCGCGTTTCACACACTCGCGCGCCCAGGCGATGGCATCCAGGTCCGTGGGCTTCTTGCCGCCGTGGGTGTACACGCGCCAGCTCGCCCCGTCGCGCTTGGCGTCGATGCTCGCCACCACGCACTGGGCACCGAAGCGCTCGGCGCACTCGGTGAGCACCTCGGGACGGGCCACCGCCGCCGAGTTGATGCTCACCTTGTCCGCGCCCGCCCGCAGGGCCCGGCCCACGTCGTCCGCCGTGCGCACGCCGCCGCCCACCGTGAGCGGGATGAACAGCCGCTCGGCGGTGCGCCGCACCAGGTCCCACAGCGTGCCGCGCTCCTCCTGGGTGGCGGAGATGTCGAGGAAGGTCACCTCGTCGGCGCCCGCCTCCTCGTAGCGCAGGGCGAGCTCCACGGGGTCTCCCACGTCGCGCAGGCCCTCGAACTGGACGCCCTTGACCACGCGGCCGCCCTTCACATCCAGACAGACGATCAGTCGTCGCGTGAGCATCTCACTTCACCTCCAGGGCGACGGCGCCCTTCGTGCTGAACACCACGCCCGAGTCCACCATCGCATCGCGCAGCGCCATGCCGAGCGCCTTGAAGGCCGCCTCCGTCACGTGGTGGCTGTCCTTGCCGCGGAGGATGCGCAGGTGCAGCGTCACGCGGGCGTGCTCGCAGAACGAGCGCATCACGTGCTCGTAGAGTTTGTTGCGCAAGGGGCCGCGGTAATAGAAGCGCCCGCCCACGTCGATGCACGCCTGCACGAGCGCGTCATCCATGGGCACGGTGCGCTCACCGTAGCGCGCGGCCGTGGCGGGGACGACCTTCTGCACGGCGGTGCCCAGGGTGATGGCCACGTCCTCCATGAGGTGGTGGCGCAAGTCGCCGCGGGCGTGCAGGGTGAGGTCCAACCCCGCGTAGCGCGCGAAGGTGCCGAGCATGTGATCGAAGAAGGGCTGGCCGGTGTCCACCTGGGCGATGCCCTTGCCCAGGGCGATCTGCACCGTGACCTTCGTTTCCTTCGTTTCCCGAACGATGGTTGTCATGCGAACTCCCGCGCGACTTCGGCCGCGTCCAATCTGCCCGTGTACAACGCCATGCCGATGACGGCCCCGCTGGCCCCCACGCGCCCGAGCGCCCGCAGGTCCTCCAGCGTCGTCACGCCTCCCGAGGCGGACAGCGGATGGCGGCTCGTGCGCACCACCGACTCCACCAGCGGCAGGTCCACGCCCTCCATCTGCCCTTCCTTGTGGACGGCCGTGACGAGCAGGCCCGCCAGGGGCAGGGGCTGCAACGACTCCAGCACGCTCGCGATGTCGCGCGAGCTGCCGGACGTCCATCCGCGCGTCACCACCTCGCGGCCCTTCACGTCCGCGGCGACCACGATCCGGCCCGGAAAGCGCTCGGCCACCTCGCGCAACCAGTCCGCGTCCTCGATGGCCCGCGTGCCCACCACCACGGAGGAGGCGCCCAGCATGAGCAACGACTCCACCTTGACCGTGCTGCGCACGCCGCCGCCCACCGAGAAGGTGAGGCCCGGCTCGTGCTTGAGGAGCGCGCGGATGGCATCCTCGTTGGAGCCCTTGCCCAGGGCGGCGTCCAGGTCCACCACGTGGAAGGTCTTGAAGCCGTGCGCGCGCCAGCGCTTGAGGCCTCCAGGGGATCCTTCACCCGCACGCGCTCGTCGGCATAGGAGCCACCCACGAGTTGCACGCACGCGCCCTCGCGCAGGTCGATGGCGGGAATGGCGATCATGAGCCCACCTCCTTGAGGAAGGCGTGCACGAAGCGCACGCCCGGGGCCGAGCTCTTCTCCGGATGGAACTGCACGCCGAGCACCTTGCCGCGCCGCACCGAGGCCGGGAAACGATCCCCCTCGTGTGTCGTCCAGCCCACCACCACGTCGGGCTCCTCGGCGCGGCAGGCGAAGTTGTGCGCGTAGTAGACGGTCCCCGGCTTCTCCTCGCTCAGCGCGGTGTCCTCCTCCACCGAGTTCCACCCGATGTGGGGCACGTGCTTGGACGTCAGCCGCGTCACCCGGCCCCGGAAGAAGCCCAGGCCCTGGCCCTCGCCCTCGTCGCTGCCCTCGAAGAGCAGCTGCATGCCCAGGCAGATGCCCAGGCACGGCAGGCCGTCATCCAACGCGCGCCGCATCTTCTCGGCACCCGGGGCCAGCCGCGCCATCGCGGCACCGAACGCCCCCACGCCCGGCAGCACCAGCAGGTCCGTGTCCAGGGCGCGCAAAGGGTCCTCCTCCACGTGCACATTGACTCCCGGCGCCAGCGCGAGCGCCTTGGCGAGGGAGTGCAGGTTGCCGGCTCCATAATCGAACAGGGTCACTCTCACCGTCGCTCCTCCCGCAGCGCATCGAGCGCCGTCTGAATCACATCCCAGGGCCCGCATCCGATGCGCAACGCATCCCCGATGCCCGCGGGCAGGCCCGCGAAAGCCCGAACGTTCACGTCCCGCGCGCGCATCCGCTCCGCCACCTCGAGCGCTCCTTGCAACTTCACCATCACGAAGTTGGCCTCGGTGGGCAGGCAGGTGAGCCCCATGCCCTGGAGCCCGGCCACCAGCCGCTCGCGCACCGCGAGGGACTCGGCCACCCGGGCCTTCATCCACGGCACGTCCTCGCGCAGCGCCGCCACGGCCATGCGCTCGGACAAGGCCGTCACCTTGTAGGGCCCGCGGGCCTTCTCCACCTCGGCCACGAGCGACGGCGCACCCACCGCGTAGCCCACGCGCATGGACGCGAGCCCGAAGGCCTTGGACATCGTGCGCGACACGAGCACGTTGGGCCGGCGTGCCAGGTCCAGGTGACTCTCCCGGGCGAACTCGGCATAGGCCTCGTCGAGCAGGACGATGCCGGGCGCGCGCTCGATCAGTTGCTCCAGGGCGGCGCGCGAGGCCACCGTGCCCGTGGGGTTGTTGGGCGAGCACACGTAGATGAGCTTCGCCTGGGTGGCGAGCAGCCCCTCCACGTCGATGTCGAAGTCCGGCCGCAGGTTCACCGGGGCGTAGCGCAGGCCGTTGACCTTCGCGAAGTAGGACATCATCACGAAGGTGGGCGCGGGAAAGGCGATGAGATCGCCCGGCTCGAGGAAGGCGCGCAGGGTGCTGTCGATGACGTCGTCCGAGCCGCACCCGGTGGTGACCCACGAGGTGTCCACGCCGGTGTAGTGGGCCACGGCCTCGCGCAGGTCGGGCGAGTAGCCCACCGGGTAGCGCGTCACCAGGGGGACGGCCACCTCGCGCAGCACGCGCTCGGCGGCGGGCGGCATGCCGAAGAGGTTGGTGTTGTCGCTCAGGTCCACCCGGCAGCGCGCCTTCGAGGGCGAGTAGAGCGGAATGTCGCGGTACGACGCACGCGAGGGCAGGCTCATGATTGCCTCCAGGCACGAGCGGCCTCGGCGTGGGCGAACAGGCCCTCGCTGTCGGCCAGGGTCCCCACGTCGTCGGCGAGCCGGGAGGCCGCCTCGCGCGTCACGCGCTGGTACGTGGTCCATCGGTAGAAGTCGAGCACGCTCAGGCCCGAGTACGCCCGGGCGAGGCCCGCGGTGGGCAGCACGTGGTTGGCGCCCGTCATGTAGTCACCGTAGGCCACGGAGGCATGCTGGCCCACGAACACCGTGCCCGCGTTGCGCACCCGGGGCAGCGCCTGCGCGGGATTCTCCGTGGCGATCAGCAGGTGCTCGGGAGCGAAGTCCGCCACGAAGGGCCGGGCCTCCTCCAGCGAGTCCACGCTCAGCACCGCGCCACGCTCGCTCAGGGAGCGTGAGACGATCTCCCGCCGCTGGGCCCGGGCCGCCGGCGCTCCACCGCGATGGCCACCGCCTCGGCCTGGGCCTCGCCCACCGCCACCGTGACGCAGCAGGCATCCGGATCGTGCTCGGCCTGGGCCAGCATCTCCCGGGCCACCGCCTCGGGATCCGCCGAGCCATCCGCCACCACGAGGATCTCACTGGGCCCCGCGGGAGCGTCGATGGCCACCGCGTCCACCACCTGGAGCTTGGCCGCGGCCACGTACGCGTTGCCGGGTCCGACGATGCGATCCACCCGGGGCACGGTCTCGGTCCCGTAGGCCATCGCGGCCACCGCGCCCGCGCCGCCGAGCGCGAAGACGCGATCCGCTCCCGCGAGCGCCGCCGCCGCCAACACACCCGCCGAGGGCACCCCATCCGGGCCGGGCGGCGAGCAGACGATGACCTCCCCCACCCCGGCCACCTTCGCCGGCACCACGCCCATCAGCACGCTGCTCGGGTAGACGGCGCGGCCTCCGGGCGCGTACACGCCCACGCGTCCGAGCGGATCCGGCCGGCGGCCCACGAGGATGCCGGGCTCGGTCTCCACCTCGATGGCCTGGGGCTTCTGGGCCGCGTGTGCCTTGGCGATGTTGCTCGCCGCGCGGCCGAGCGCCTCGCGCACCCCGGGCTCGAGCGACGAGAGGGCCGCCTCGCACACGGAGCGGGGAATCTCCAGGGAGCCCAGCTCGGCGCGGTCGAACTCGCGCGCCATCTCACGCAGGGCGCGATCTCCATCCCGGCGCACCCGGGCGAGGATGTCCGCGGTGCGCTGGGCGACGCGGGCGTCCGCGCTCCCCGAGCGATCCAACAGCCGGCCGCGCGCCTCGGGGGCCAGCTCCTTCAGCCGGCCCCGGTACTTGAGCGGAGGGCTGCTCATGGCATCAGCCTCTCGATGCGGGTGACGAGGATGCCCTGGCAGCCCAGGTTCTTCAGGGCGTTGATGGTGCGGTAGATGTTGCGCGCGGGCACCACGGCGTGCACGGCCACGAAGTCACCGCCCTGCACCTCCACCACGGTGGGCCCGTTGAGGCCCGGCAGCACCTCGTGCACGTTCGGCAGCACATGGCGTGGCACGTTGGCCATGAGGTAGCGCTTGCCCCGGGCCGCGAGCACCGAGCCCAGCGCCTGCCGCAGCTCTTCCAACTGGGCCGCCGCCTCGGGGCGTGGCCCTTGCGCCCGATGAGCCGAGCGCTCGACTGGACGATGGTGCCCACCTCGCGCAGCCCGTTCATCTTCAGCGTCGAGCCCGTGGACGTCAGGTCCACGATGATGTCCGCGATGCCCAGGTGGGGGGCGATCTCCGTGGCGCCCGACACCGGCACCACCTTCACCGACTGGCCCCTCTTGGTGAAGAACTCCTGGGTGAGGCGCGTGAAGGAGGACGCCACCCGCACTCCGCTCTGGATGTCCTCCAACTTCTGGATGCCGCTCTCCTCGCGCGCGGCCACCACGAGCCGGCACCGGCCGAACTCCAGGTCCATCAGCACGTCCAGCTCGCGGCCGGACTCGCACACGAGATCCCACCCGGTGACCCCCGCGGCCGCCGCGCCATCGGCGACGAACTCGGGGATGTCCTGGGCGCGCACGAAGATGGCCTCGAACTCGCCACCGAGCGACGCGGTGAGGGCCCGCTCTCCTCGGACGCGGACCTCGAGCCCTGCATCGTTGAATAGTTCACGAACCTCGTCGGAGAGGCGGCCTTTGTTGGGAAGGGCGATCTTCAGCATCGGAGAGACCTGGGGTGGGGACGGGCTCGGAAACGAAAAAAGCCCGTCCTGGGTGGGACGGGCCTTCGTTCACTGCGGCAGGTGCGGTGGGCGTCTCTAGACATCGACCCAGGCATGCACACGGTGATCGGACCCGTCGGGGCCGAACCGATGATGATGCGCCGGATGATGGTGGATGGAGACGAGGTGCACGCAACTCCTTGCTAATGGAAAGCCCCTCCGCCGTCAACCCGCGACACGGGATTGTTGCGAGCCCCTCCCAGGGCGAACAGCCGTGTCTCGATGCGTCACCCCGACGGGCTGCGCCTCGGCGGTGGAGTCATGCGCCGGGGCCTCGCTCCGCGGCTGCACTCCGCGGTGATTCATGACCTCGGCCCATCCCGGGCCACGCTCGCCTGCCTGCTCTGTTCCGCGCGCCCCCCACCATCCGCTCGACTCTTCTTGGGAAGGCGTCGTTCATGAACCTGGAAGCTTTCCGCTTCGAGTGTTTCTCGCATGCCAAGGGAACGAGGCGACGAGCGAACACCTCCGGGCCAGCGAACAGCCAGGAAAGCTGAAAATCGGCGACGGGTTGGCCTTCTGTTGCCCGTTCCTCCTAGAATCACACCCCGTGGAAGCCATTCCTCCCGTACCTCCCCGGATCCTCATCGTCGATGATGATGACTCCGTTCGCGACGTCATCTCCGTCCTTCTTCGGGAGGAGGGTTACAACTGCGTTGTGGCCAGTGGCTCTGAAATGGCCCTGGACCTCGCGGGCCAGGAAGAGACGCCCCTGGTCATCAGCGACATGAAGATGCCGGGCAAGGACGGCCTGTGGCTGCTCGAGCAGTTGCGCGAGCGCTACCCGGACACCTCCGTCATCATGCTCACCGGCTACGGGGACACCGAGTCGGCGGTGGACTGCCTGCGCCGGGGCGCGGTGGACTACCTGCTCAAGCCACCGAAGCTGACCGACCTCATCCGCGCCATCGAGCGTGCCCTGGCCAAGCGCCGCATCGAGCTGGCCCGCAAGCGCTACCAGAAGAAGCTCGAGCGCAAGGTGCGCGACCGCACCACCGAGCTGCGCAACGCCCTGCGTGACATCGCCCACACCTACCAGTCCACCCTGCTCGCCCTGGTGGCGGCGCTGGACGCGCGCGAGCACGAGACGTCGGACCACTCGCAGCGCGTGGTGCGCTACACGAGCGCCGTGGCCGAGCGCATGGGCATCAAGGGCCCGGAGCTGGAGGAGATCGGCCGCGGCGCGCTGCTGCATGACATCGGGAAGATTGGCGTGCCGGACGCCGTGCTGCTCAAGCCGGGCAAGCTCACGCCCGAGGAGTGGCAGGAGATGCGCAAGCATCCGGACATCGGCTTCCAGATGATCCAGAACATCCCCTTCCTCGCCACGCCCGCGCAGATCGTCCTGTCGCACCAGGAGCGCTGGGACGGTCAGGGCTACCCGCGTAACCTCCGTGGCCAGGAGATCCACATCGGCGCGCGCATCTTCGCCGTGGCGGACACCCTGGACGCGATGACGAGCGACCGGCCCTACCGCAAGGGGACCACCTTCGCCAACGCCATCGCGGAGATCCACCGCTGCGCCGGCACCCAGTTCGACCGCGAGGTCGTCCGGGCCTTCCTCGACATCGGCGAGCAGGCGCTCGTGAAGATCAAGGAGGACATGCAGAACCGGAAGCTGACGCTGGTGCAGGCCGAGGCGCACGCGCAGGAGGCCGAGGCCACCCTCGCCCGCCTGACCGAGGACCTGGACGAGTTGGATCAGACCATCCCCGGCCCGGTGGGACCCACGGTGCGGGCGACTCCACCTCCGTCCACGGCGCCCGTGGCCAGCAGCTCCAGCGCGAACTCGCTCAACCAGGGAGTCGTCCTCTCGGTGCTGGCTGGCGGACGCCAGGGAAACCCGCGCGACTGACGCGCCTCGCTCGGAGGCCCCGGCCGGGCCTCCACAAGGGAGTGCCAGGAGGGGGGCTCCGGTTTATAGAGAGCCCCCATGAGTGCCGCCCTCGCCCAGGCCCCCTGTCGCCCCCCCTGAAGGATGCCCAGGGGCGGACCATGACGTATCTGCGCCTGTCGGTGACCGACCGGTGCAACTTCCGCTGCACGTACTGCTCGCCGGCGAGCTGGGGCGGGAAGAAGGATCTGCTCTCGCCCGAGGAGTTCGAGCGCATCGTCTCCGTGTTCGCGGCCATGGGCATCCGCCGGGTGCGGCTCACGGGCGGCGAGCCGCTCATCCGCCCGGACATCCTCGAGGTGTCCCGGCGCATCGCCGCGGTGCCCGGCATCGGCCACGTGGCCATCACCACCAACGCGAGCCACCTGGCGCGGCTCGCCGTGCCGCTGCGCGAGGCGGGGGTGAGCCAGCTCAACATCAGCCTGGACACCCTGTCCGAGGCCACCTTCCGGCGCATCTCCAAGCAGGGAGACCTGGCGTCGGTGCTCGCGGGCATCGACGCGGCGGCGGCGGCGGGCTACGCCTCGCTCAAGCTCAACGTCGTCGTCATGCGTGGGGTGAATGACGACGAGGTGCCCCAGCTCATCGCCCACGCGCATGCGCGCGGCATGACGCCCCGGTTCATCGAGCTGATGCCCTTTGGTCAGGGCACCCCGGTGCCCACGGCGGAGCTGGTGGAGAAGCTCCGGGCCGGGGGCCTGCCGCTCCTGGAGGATGAGGGCCGCAAGGCCTGGCGGCGGGTCCGGCGCGCTACTGGCGCGCGCCCGGAGGGCTCGTGGGCTTCATCTCTCCCCTCACCCAGAACTTCTGCGGCGGCTGCAACCGCGTGCGCGTGGCCTCCAATGGAGATCTGCGCAGCTGCCTCGGCGGCCGGGCCCAGGCGCCCCTGCACGCCCTCATCCGCGGCGGGGCCACCGACGAGGAGCTCGCCGTGGCCATCCGCGGGGCGCTCGGCGACAAGCCCGAGGGCCACCGCTTCACCGAGCCCGGCGCGGCGGCCTCGCTGCTGCCGATGATGGGCATCGGCGGCTGAGCGCTACTTCACCAGGCGGACGGTGGCCGGGTAGCGGTACATCTCGCCATTGTTGGCCTTGATGCCCGCGAGGATCGTCAGCACCAGCGCGGCGACCGCGACGAGCGGCACCAGCACGAACCCCACCAGGCACAGGAAGCTCGCCGCGGCGATCCACAGGGCCACCGTGACGGTGATCTGGAAGTTGAGCGCCTCCTTCGCGTGCTGATCCACCCAGGCGGACTCCTTGCCCTTGGTGAGCATCACGATGAGCGGCCCGAGGAACGGGAAGCCAAACATACCGGCGATCAGCGCGCTCAGGTGCGCCAGCATTCCCCACGTCTTCTCGTCGGCCGTCGGCGACGGTGAGCCGGTGATGAACCCCCCGCGATTCTGCGTTTCCATTCGGGCTTCCCTCTGAAGTTCGGACGGGCGCGGTCGGGCGCCCGTCAACCCTCACATTCTGTCATCTTCGGGACAAAAGTCACGAGGTTGGCGTCTCCTGGAGGGACGCGACTTCAAAGGTCGGGAGGACTCAGCGGTACACCTCGCCGCCGGCCTTCTTGAACTCTTCGCTCTTCTCCGCCATGCCGACCTCCAGGGCGTGCTGCTCGCTGGTGCCCACCTTCTGGGCGTAGTCGCGCACGTCCTGGGTGATCTTCATCGAGCAGAACTGGGGGCCGCACATCGAGCAGAAGTGGGCCACCTTGGCGCCCTCGGCGGGCAGCGTCTCGTCGTGGAAGGCGCGCGCCCGCTCGGGATCCAGGGAGAGGTTGAACTGGTCCTCCCAGCGGAACTCGAAGCGCGCCTTGGACAGGGCGTTGTCGCGCGCCTGGGCGCCGGGGTGGCCCTTGGCGAGGTCCGCGGCGTGCGCGGCGATCTTGTAGGTGATGACGCCCTCCTTCACGTCATCCCGGTTGGGCAGGCCCAGGTGCTCCTTGGGCGTGACGTAGCAGAGCATCGCCGTGCCGAACCAACCGATCATCGCCGCGCCGATGCCGCTGGTGAAGTGGTCATACCCCGGCGCGATGTCCGTGGTGAGCGGCCCCAGCGTGTAGAAGGGCGCCTCGCCACACACCGCGAGCTGCTTCGTCATGTTCTCCTGGATGAGGTGCATGGGCACGTGGCCCGGCCCCTCGATCATCACCTGCACGTCGTGCTTCCAGGCCACCCGCGTCAGCTCGCCCAGCGTCTCCAACTCGCCGAACTGCGCCGCGTCGTTGGCGTCCGCGATGGAGCCCGGCCGCAGCCCGTCGCCCAGGCTGAAGCTCACGTCGTACGCCTTGAGGATCTCGCAGATCTCCTCGAAGTGCGTGTAGAGGAAGTTCTCCTGGTGGTGCGCCGGCACCACCGGCCAGGATGGAGCCGCCCCGGCTGACGATGCCCGTGAGGCGTTTGGCCGTGAGCGGGACATAGCGCAGCCGCACGCCCGCGTGGATGGTGAAGTAGTCCACCCCCTGCTCACACTGCTCGATGAGCGTGTCGCGGTAGAGCTCCCAGGTGAGCTCCTCGGCCTTGCCCCCCACCTTCTCCAACGCCTGGTAGATGGGCACGGTGCCGATGGGCACCGGGGCGTTGCGGAGGATCCACTCGCGCGTCTCGTGGATGTTCCGGCCGGTGGACAGGTCCATCACCGTGTCCGCTCCCCAACGGATGCTCCACACCAGCTTCTCCACTTCCTCCTCGATGGAGGAGCTGACGGCGGAGTTGCCGATGTTGGCGTTGATCTTCACCAGGAAGTTGCGGCCGATGATCATCGGCTCCAGCTCCGGGTGGTTGATGTTGGCGGGGATGATGGCCCGGCCCCGCGCCACCTCGTCCCGGACGAACTCGGGGGTGATGTCGCGGGGAATGGCGGCACCCCAGGAGTGGCCCGGGTGCTGGTGCGCCAGCTCCGCCGCGGCCTGGCGCTTCAGGTTCTCGCGCAGGGCCACGAACTCCATCTCCGGGGTGATGAGGCCCCGGCGCGCGTAGTGCAACTGGGTGACGTTGGCGCCCGCCTTCGCCACCCGGGGCGCGCGGCGGTGGGCGAAGCGCAGGCCGGCCAGACGCGGATCCGCCTCGCGAACACGGCCATACTCGGAGGAGATGCCCGGCAGCGCTTGCGTGTCCCCCCGCCGCTCGATCCACTCCGCGCGCACCGGCGGCAGGCCCCGCCGCAGATCGATCTGGGCATCGGGGTCCGTGTACGGGCCGCTCGAGTCGTAGACGAAGACGGACGGGTTGGGCGTCTGCTTCGCGTCCGGGCCGTGGCCGTGACGGGTGGGCGTCTGGCTGATCTCCCGCAGGGGCACGCGCAGCTCCGGGTTCAACACGCCGGACACGTACACCTTGCGCGAGGCCGGCAGCGGCCCCCGGGTGATGCCCTGCAACACCGCTCCATCGACCTTGAGGCTCTTCGATGCTCCGCTCACGTGACTCCTCCTCGGCACATGGCAAGAGAAGAGTCGGGCGTGGGAAGCCCGCCGCTTCCCTCCGCCGGTCCAAACCGGTTCAGGTTCCAAGGGTCGGCCGCGAACACGGCCCTCTCAGCTCCTCACGGGAGCACCCCTAGCGACACGGCCCATGTAACCCGCGAGGACGTCCGGTGGCAACCGCCTCAGGCCACCAGGGGCAGCCGCAAGAGGAAGCGCGCGCCCCCGGACGGGGAGCTGGTCACCTCCAGCGAGCCCCCGTGCTGCGACACCACGGAGTGGACGATGGACAGCCCCAACCCCGAGCCCTCCTCCTTCGTGGTGAAGAACGGCTCGAAGACGCGGCTGCGCAGCTCCAGGGGCACGCCCGCACCCGTGTCGTCCACGCACAGGCGCACCATGTCCTCCTCGCGTTGCGCCGACAGGCGCACGAGGCCCTCCTCGGGCGTGGCCTCCAGGGCGTTGAGGGTCAGGTTGATGAGCACCGGCGCAAGCGCTCCTCCTCGCCCTTGAGCGGCGGAAGCGACTCCTCGCCCTCCAACTCCAGACGCACCCGCCGCGCCTCGGCCTGGCTGCCCAGGAAATCCACCACGCGCCGCAGCAGCGCCAGCACGTCCACCGGCTCCGGGCGGAAGCTCCGCGGCCGCGCGAACTGGAGGAAGTCCTCCAGCGCATGATCCAACCGGCGGATCTCATCGCGCACCAGCAGCAGGGGATCCAACAGCGCCGGCTGCTGCTCCTCGGACAGCCGCCGCACCCGCCGCTCCAGCACGGCGAGCTGCAGGGCCGCGGCGTTGAGGGGATTGCGAATCACGTGCGACAGGCTCGCCGTGAGCGTGCCCACCGCCGCGAGCTTCTCCGTCACCTGCGCCCGGCGCGCCAGCTCGCGCTTCTCCGCCTGCAAGCGCACCTGACGCATGGTCTGCTCCAGCGTCAGCAACAACTCGTTGGGCGCGCAGGGCTTCATCAGGTAGGCGCACGCGCCCGCGCGCACCGCCGCCACCGCCGTCTCCAGCGTGGCGAAGCCGGTGAGCAACACCACCTCGCACTCGGGCACCTTCTCCTTCAACTCCCGCGCGAGCTCCGTCCCCTCCCCGTCCGGCAGACGCAGGTCCACCAGCGCCACGTCGAAGCCGTCCCGCACCCGCTCGAGTGCCTCGCGGCAACTGCTCGCGCCGGACACCGGTAGCCCGCGTCGCCGAGCAACTCCCGGAGATTGTCGAGGAAGGCCGCGTTGTCCTCGACGACGAGCACACGGGGGGGATGGAAGGAGGAGAGGCTCATGGGGCCTTGCTGTTAACGCGAGTCGTGGGCGCGCTCCAGGGTATCCAGCAGTGTTTGGAGGTCGACAGGTTCGGAGAACACCGGCAGTGTGGGGAAGCGTGTCCGCAGCCAGTGCAACGCCTCACACTCGGGCTCTCCGAGCCGCCGCTGAGGCACCAGCGCCGCGAAGAGCCGCGCCCCGGCGAGGCGCTCGGCGTCCTCCACCGAGCGCGCGGTGACACACGAGAAGCCGCGCGAGCGCAGCTGCTCGGCGAGGGTCTCGTCATGCGTCGGCTCCCCCTCGATGAGCGCCACCAGTCCATCCCGGCGCGCGTGGGTCAACAACGACACGAGCGGGGCGAGCGGCACCGGCTTGGGCAGCACCGCGAGCAGTCCCTCCCGGCGTACCGCCTCCAGCTCTTCCTCTCCCGGGTAGGCGGTGATGACCACGACGGCGAGACCGGGATCCACCTGGCGGATGTGGCGCACCGCCTGCGCCCCATTCATGCCCGGCATCTTCATGTCCGTGAGGAGCACGTCGAAGCGCCGGGCGCCCGCGAGCGACAGGGCCCGCGGCCCTTCCGTCACCACCGTGGCCTCGTCCCCCCCATCCCGGAGGATCTCCGCGAGGTTCTCCGCGAAGGCCAGATTGTCATCGAGCAGCAGGTAGCTCCTCATGGCGGACGCTCACGCGGAGTGCGGGGGGAGGGCGAGCCGGAGGACGAAGCGCGCCCCTCCCCCGCCCTGGGGATCGTAGATGATGGAGCCCCCATGGCGCTCGAGGATGCGCTTGACCAGCGGCAGGCCCAGGCCGATGCCCCCGGACTTGGTGGTGATGAGGGGCTCGAACATCCGGCGCCGGATGGCCTCGCTCACCCCAGGCCCCGAGTCCTCCAGGACGAGCACCACCGCGTCCGGCTCCGCCGAGCCCGACAACCGCACCGAGCCCGTGTCGCCCACCGCCTGCACGGCGTTCTCCATCAGGTTGACGAAGACCGGCGGATCTGCCCCGGATCTCCCTCCAACGTGGGCAGCGACTCGAGCCCCTCGGCGCACAGGGACACGCCCGCGGGCGCGTCCACCGAGGACAGCGCGTCCTTCCACACGGCCTCCAGCCGCAGCGACTCGCGCTTGAGCGGCCGGTCCCGGATCATGTCCAGCAGGTCCGAGACGATGCGGTTGGCGAGCGCCACCTGCTCGCCGATGCGCGCCGGTGCTTGGCGGCGCGCTCCTCGTTGGCCAGGGGCCGGCCCTTGAGGATGAAGAGCGACGTCTCGATGACGCCCAGCGGATTGCGCAGCTCGTGGCCGATGGAGCCCACGAGCTGGCCGAAGGTGGACAGCCGCTCGTGGCGCGCCTGCTGCGCGAGCAGATCCTCGCGGAAGGTGTGCAGCATGATGGCCAGGTCCAGATCGAGGATCTTCCCCAACGCGAAGCTCATGGCCTGGAACCGCTCGGGCTGACCCGCGTGGTGCTCGGAGATGAGGAGGTTGAACTCCTGCCTCAACACGTTCATCGCGCCCAGCATGTAATGCTGGGGGAGCGCGACGCGCACATGCATGCGGCCGATCCGGCAGCGCGCCCGGTAGTAGTCCTCGTCCCAGGGGCCGCTGAGCAGCTGCTCCATCCAGGAGATCAGCGACACCTTGAGGTGGCCCACCGGCTCTCGCCCGCGAGCGCCTTGCGCGCCCCCTCGTGCTCCAGGATGCGCGCATAGAAGGCGTCCGCGATGGCGGGAAACCGCGGCTGCGCCACCTCGTGCAGTTCCCGGAGCAGCAAGCCATCGGCCGGCCCGAACCCCACGTAGCGCTTGAGCTCCTCGAACAAGGTTTCCACCATGAGGAACACATATGTAGCGCATTGATGAAAAGTGGAACAACGCGGGTCTGGCCTCATAACCACCTGCCAACACTTCACTCGGAAAAAGGCTCGGGCGGAATGGATCTCAACGAACTCCTCGTCTTCGCCAAGGTCGTCCAGGCGGGCAGCTTCACGGCGGCGGCGCGTGGGCTGCGCATGCCCAAGTCCACGGTGAGCCGCAAGGTGTCCGAGCTGGAGGAGCGCGTGGGCGCGCAGCTGCTGCAACGCACCACGCGCCAGCTACGCCTCACGGACGTGGGACAGGCCTACTACGAGTACTGCGCGCGCATCGTGGCCGAGGCGGAGCAGGCCGAGCTGGCGGTCACGCGCATGCAGGCCGCTCCCCATGGGCTGCTGCGAGTGACGGCGCCACTCACCTTCAGCATCCTCGGGCCGATCGTCGCGGAGTTCCTGAGGCGTTTTCCCGACGTACAGGTGGAGAT
Organism: Cystobacter fuscus; assembly: GCA_049060065.1. GTDB lineage: Bacteria > Myxococcota > Myxococcia > Myxococcales > Myxococcaceae > Cystobacter > Cystobacter fuscus_B. Next base: position 2,549,950 of record JBMEQP010000002.1, on the reverse strand, counting down.
GGTGTGCTCGGATCGCACGGTGGACTTGGTGGACGAGGGGTTCGATCTCGCCATCCGCGCGGGCAAGCTGGCCGACTCCTCGCTCATGGCCCGCCGGCTCGGCAACATCCAGCGCGTGGTGGTGGCGTCGCCGGACTACGTCCGGGCGAGGGGTGCCCCCAAGACCCCCCGAGACCTCGAGAAGCATGACTGCCTTCTCTTCGGCTCATCCCGGAGGCCAATCACTGGGCGCTGCAATCCGGGAGCAAATCCGTCGAGATCCAGGTCTCCACGCGCCTCGCCGTGAACGAGCCGGACATGTTGCGCGGCATGGCCATGGCGGGAGCGGGCATCGCCCTGCTGCCCAACATCGCCTGCGCCGAGGACGTGGTCTCGGGACGCTTGCAACGCCTGCTGCCCGACTGGGTCGCCGCCGAGACGCCCGTGCATGCCGTCTATCCCAGCAGCCGCCACCATGCGCCCAAGGTGATGGCCTTCGTGGAGCTCGCGCGCGAGCGCTGGGCCGCGACTTTGACTCCGATGTCCCATGGGTAGAACAGTGTTTCCCGGGGGCCCATCTGGTGCAGGGCAGGTCTCACTCGCATGATGTCTGGCGAAGGAGACACGGCATCATGATCATCGTTCGGAATTCGGAAGCGCGCGGCCATGCCAACCACGGGTGGTTGGACTCCCATCACACCTTCTCGTTCGGGGACTACTACGACCCGTCCGCCATGGGCTTTCGCGCCCTGCGCGTCATCAACGAGGACCGGGTGGCGGCGCGCAGCGGCTTCGGCGCGCATCCCCACCGGGACATGGAGATCATCACCTACGTGCTCAGCGGGCAGTTGGAGCACCGTGACAGCCTGGGCTCGGTGGGCGTGCTGCGCGCGGGAGAGCTGCAGCGGATGACGGCGGGCACGGGCGTGCGGCACAGCGAGATGAACAACTCGGACGAGGAGGTGCACTTCCTGCAGATCTGGATCCTCCCGGAGCGCAAGGGCTGACTCCCGGCTACGAGCAGAAGGAGTTCCCGCTCGCGCAGCGCCAGGGCAAGTTCCGGCTGGTGGTGTCCCCCGAGGGACAGGACGGCTCGTTGAAGGTGCACCAGGATCTGCGGCTGTACAGCACCGTGCTGGGCCAGGGAGCGAAGACGGAGTACACCCTGGCGCCGGGGCGGCACGCGTGGCTGCAGGTGGCGCGTGGCGCGGGCACGCTCAACGGCGTGGCGCTCAAGGCCGGTGACGGCGTGGCCGTGTCCGAGGAGTCGCGGCTGGAGCTCTCCGCGACCGAGCCGCTCGAGGCCCTGCTGTTCGATCTGGGCTGAGTCCTGGTGAACGGAGGGCGAAGGCAAGGGGTCCAATGACCGCGGGTCAAACCTCCTTGAACTTCGCCCCCGTGGCGCCCATCCGCTCCAAGGCCTCCTTGAGTTCCGCGGAGACGATGAGCGCGATGGTCCATCCCCAAGACTTCGTCTGGACTGGGGACATGAGTGACTGTCTAACCGAAAAACCCAACATCCAGGTGTTGGAGCGCCGCTGCTTCGCGCGTCCGATGCCCCCCGCCCCATCGAGAAGCGCGAGTTCAAGTACATCCGACACGGCACCGTGAACTTCCTAGTGAAGTGGGAGGTACACACCGGCCAGATGCGCGGTTGGTGCCTGGAGCGCAATGACGCCGCCTGCTTGCGAGCAGTGCTCCTGGAGTTGATGAGGAGTCCAGGCAACTGCGACGCCTCCACCTCATCTGGGACATGGGCCAGTTACTCCGAGTTCATCGCCCACCTTGAGGCGCGCTGGCCCGAGTACAACCGCCTCTATGCCCACCCATTCACCTGGTACATGAGGGTGAGTTCACAGTGGCTGACTTGGCGAAATGGAAGCCGCACACCCGTCTTGAGGAGACTAAAACGGGAGTATTCGTCTCGCGGTACGGATGGCCGGAGATTCAGAAGAAAGTCACCAGCCGACGCGCCCGCCATCGCCATCAAGCTCGTGTCAACCGAAGAGGTAGAGGGTGGGCATCATCGGGGACATTCTCGACGACGAGCACGGCGATGTAACACCTATGCTCTCAGCATGGTCGCGCGACTTGCTGGGGTTTCCCCAGCGTCCATGACAACCTCTGATGCTTGTCAAGCGCACGAACTCATGGGTGTCGCATAAGGCATCTCATGGTGACTCCTGCTTGTGGCCACGCGCTGGGTTAGCGGGGACTGAACAAGAGGGGTCCTGCCGTGGCCCTGTCTTCGCCAAATAGTCAGGCAGAGGTTGGGCAGGGGATCGACCGCTCCTGAGTTCCTCCCGGACAACTCCGGTAATGTTGTCGTGGCGACACGTGCAGTGTTCGAGTAGGCAGGGCGCTGCGTGGTACTCTTTCCAACGTTGTATGGTGTCCAATCGTGGCGCGAACGAGGGCGCCGACCTGGGGGATCCCGCATGACTTCGTCGCCTTTACGTTTGCTTGTTCCATGGATGTTGGTGGGGATGGTGGCTTGTGGCCGCACTGACCCAGGGGCGGTCTCCCTTGTAGCAACGCAGACACAACCGATGGAGGTGCTGCCGGGACAGGGCTTCGAAGTGACGGTGCGGCTCTCGAACGAGTCCTCCGCGTCGGCAGAGCAAGTGCGGGTGAGGGAAGTCTTTCAGGGAACGCAGCGGCCTCCTGCTGACGAGGTGGTGGGGTCCTTGGCGGCTGGAGAGGACCGCGTCGTGACCTTCGCCTAGCGGCGCCGGTGGTAGCGGCACGTGGGGAAGGGGAATCAGCGGCCACATACCTGCAACGCCTGGGGGCGATGGAGAGCCAGCGCCTCCTCTCGCAGGGGGAGGTGCATTTTGCCAATGCTCAAGGAGCAGAGGGCCAGCCCCTCTCGCTTTCCTCGGCCAGTCGACTGCTCCTGCCGCGCCTCACCCTGAGCCTGGAAGGCCCCTCTCAGGTACTGCCTGGGCAGGATGTTACCTATACGCTGACGGCTTCCAACGTGGGCTCGGCGCTCGCCGCATCGGCAAACGTCAAGGTGGTGCTGCCTGACACAACCCAGGTGGAAGTGCCCCTGGAGGCGATGGCTCCGGGGGCGCTCGGCGCAAAGAGGTTACCTGGATGGTGCCTCCGCTTCCCATGAGGCAGCCGGGAGAATCGGCGTTGGAATACGCCGCGCGCTTGCGGGCACTGAACGGGCAGGAGCATCAGACTCAAATGACCCTGTCCTGGCGGGATGGCCAGGGCAATACCTACGGCTCGGTGGATGAGGTGACCACCGCAGCCCTACTCGTGGAAGTGCCCCCATCCCATACACCGCCGAACCCAGAGGAGGTAGCGCCCCCACTGCCCACCCTTTCGGTGCCGACTTTCGTCGACTCGGTGTCCTTCCTCTATTCCGGAGACAATCCCATTCAGGAAGGAGTGGTTCCTGGCTCTCTGAAGCCCCAGCGTTTGGCCGTGCTGCGCGGCAAGGTGATGTCCCGTGAGGGGCATCCCCTGTCTCAGGTGCGCGTGTCCGTGCTCGACCATCCGGAATATGGACATACCCTCACGCGCGAGAACGGGCTCTTCGATTTTGCGGTGAATGGTGGAGGTCCACTCACCGTCAGGTACGAGGCCGAGGGCTTACTCTCCGCGCAGCGCCTAATTCAAGTGCCTTGGGGAGACTTCGCATGGATGCCAGACGTGGTGCTGGTTGCGCTGGATCCCCAGGGTACTCCTGTGGACTTCAGCGGTGCGAGCACTACCATTCAGGTGGCACGCGGCAGCGCCATCACGGACGCGGATGGCTCGCGCCAAGCCACGCTTCTCTTCACACCGGGCACCCATGCACTGGCCGTACTGCCCAATGGCGACGAGGTGCCGCTCTTCTCGGCCACGGTGCGCGCCACCGAATACACAGTAGGCGAAGCGGGGCCGGATTCAATGCCGGCACACTTGCCTTCCACCAGCGGCTATACCTACGCGGTAGAATTGTCGTTGGATGAAGCCATGGCCTTAGACAGTCAGGAGGTGCGCTTTACGCAGCCGGTGGTTTCCTATGTGGACAACTTCCTGAGCTTCCCGGTGGAGGGGCCGTCCCCGCGGGCTACTACGACCGAAAGCGGGGGAGGTGGCTGCCGTCGGGCAACGGTCGCATCATCCAAGTGCTTAGTGTGCTCGACGGTGCGGCTCAGTTGGATGTCACTGGAGACGGACTGCCTGATGGCGAAGCGGTGCTGATTGAGCTGGGCATTTCCGATGCCGAACAGCGGCAACTGGCCAGCCTCTACCCTGAGGGAAAGACCTTGTGGCGCGTCCTCGTGAGTCATTTCACTCCCTGGGACTACAACTGGCCCTACGGGCCTCCCCTTGGGGCCAAGGGGCCGAAGAACGCGGCACCTCAGAATGGTCCAGAGGGCAGGCCGGATTGCCAGCGTGGCAGCATCATTGATTGCCAGAACCAAGCGCTAGGCGAGTCACTCCCCTTGCCGGCACTCCCTTCCGTCTCCATTACCGGAGTGATCGAATGCTGGGGGCAGACAAAAATACTCTGCGTATCCCTGTGAGCGGTGTTTCGGTACCGTCCTCTCTTCAGCGTTTTGTAGTCGAAGTGGGTGTGGCCGGCAGGCGCTTCACTTATAGCCTCCCAGCCATCCCAAATCAGACGCTTTTCTTTACTTGGGATGGCAAGGATGCCTATGGCCGTGCCGTGCAGGGCGAGGTTCCTGTTACAGGGCGAACGGGCTACTTATATCCGCTGGTCTACCTGAAGCCCGCTGAATTCGCTCAGGCCTTCGCGCTCGCGGGCGACGAGCCCATCTACAGCCGACAGCAGAGAGAAGTGACACTCTGGCAGCCCTGGGCGTCCAAGATTGGAGGATGGAGTGAGTCCCCTGAGAATCTGGGAGGTTGGCGACTTTCCCCACACCACCAACTCATGGTGCGCTCGAATACGCTTTCCCTCGGCAATGGAGATACAGAGGGAGTCCAGTGGAATAGGCATGGAGGCGTCATTTTGACCGTGGCGGGACGGGATGGCTGGGGTTATGGCGGGGATGGGGGCCGGCTACCCAGGCCCTGTTCAGTGGAATACGGGCTGTCGCTGCTGGGCCTGATGGTAGCTTGTATCTCGCGGACGCTAACAATCATCGGATCCGCCGAGTTGGGCCGGATGGCATTGTTTCCACCGTGGCGGGGAACGGAGATGATGGCGTTGGAGGAGATGGGGGCCGGCTACACAGGCCCAGCTTCATGCTCCAGTTGATGTTGCCGTGGGGCCCGACGGCAGTATCTATATAGTGGATATCGACAACGACATTGTTCGGCGAGTGGGGCCGGATGGCATTATTTCCACAGTAGCGGGGACTGGAGAGTGGGCTCATGGAGGAGATGGGGGCCGGCTACACAGGCCCATCTCGATGGGCCCGCAGCAGTCGCCGTGGGAGCTGATGGCAGTTTCTATATTTCTGATTATGGTGGCCACATTCGGCGAGTGGGACTGGATGGCATTATCACCACGGTGGTGGGTACCGGGATGTATGGCTCTGGGGGAGACGGAGGGCCGGCCACGCAGGCCAATATTGGTTTGGCGCTGGGGTTGGCCGTGGGAGGCGATGGTAGTCTGTATTTCGCTGATGTGGATGATAATCGTGTTCGACGGGTTGGGCCGGATGGCATTATTTCCACTGTGGCGGGAAACGGCCAGTCGGGTGCTGGAGGCGAGGGAGGGCCGGCTACGCAGGCTAGACTTTCTTCTCCGCTGGATGTCGCCGTGGGGGGTGATGGTAGTCTGTATGTTGTGTGTTTTTTTGATTATCGTGTGTTGCGAGTGGGGCCGGATGGCATTATTTCTGTCGTGGCGGGAACTGGAGTTTCTGGAAGCGCAGGGCATGGAGATGGCGGGCCAGCTACTCAGGCGCGGTTTTATCGTGGCCCATCGACCATTGCCATGGGGGCTGATGATAGTTTTTATGCCGTGGATGGCAATCAGGTTCGCTCTGTACGCTTTTCGCCGTGGGTTGTCTCCAGTGGCGAGCAGTCCATAGCTTCCAAAGACGGTCGCGACGTGCATGTTTTTGCGAATGGGGGCGTCACCTTCGCACCGTGGATTCGCTGACGGGGGCGCTGCGGTACGGTTTTGAATATGATGCTGCTGGGCGCCTGTCATCCATTGTTGACGGAGATGGTCTCCTGACGCGCGTGGAGCGCGATGCCTTGGGTAAGCCCCTGGCAATTGTGGCTCATCATGGGCAGCGCACTCGTCTGGAGCTGGATGACCGAGGCTATCTTGCCGCTCTGACGAACTTGGCGGGAGAAAGGGTGGAGCTCAACCATGACCCCAATGGTCTACTCTCGTCTATGCGAGATGCCCGCGGCGGTCTGCACCAGTACACCTATGACACTCACGGCAAGCTGGCGAGAGACACCCGCCCATCTGGAAGTTACAAACAACTGACGCGAACCGATGCCGAGGATGGCTACACTGTGACGCTCTCTACGGCATTAGGGAGCACCACCCGCTATCAGGTTCATCGACTGCCTGGAGGCGGACAGAATCGTACCACCACGGCGCCGGATGGCACAGTCACCTTGCGCCTGATTTCCGAGGACGGAAGTAGCACGACCACCACGGCGCCGGATGGCACAGTCACGACTGAGGTGCTCGGCCCAGACGCCCGATTTGGCATGCAGGCGCCCCTGGTTTCTTCGAAGGTAACGCTGCCGAGTGGTCTCACTTCCACCGTGGCCCACGCCAACACGGTCACTTATATCAATGGTGACCCGTTCCAGGGAATCCATTCCCTGGTCGACGCGCGCACGAAAAATGGACGCACCGAGGTAATCACCTACACTCCTGCAAACCGCACTCTCAGCACGAAGGGTCCCGAGGGGCGCTCGGCCACCTCCGTCCTTGACGACAAAGGAAGGCTGGTGCGGCAGGAGGTGTCAGGGGTGCTGCCGTTGGAGTACAGTTATGACTCAGAGGGCCGCCCCTGGAAGATGTCACAAGGGGACCGCACCGAAACCTATACCTACGATTCATTGGGCTATCTGGCGTCAGTTGAGGACGTTCTCGGCCGCACCACGGGATTCAGCTACAACTTGGTAGGTCGCTTCACCGCACAGCATTTGCCGGGAGGACGCACGGTGGAGTTTTCTTCGGACGCCCACGGCAACCTCCTCCAGTTGATGCCTCCGGAGCGGCCCGCTCATGCCTTCCGCTACACCCCCTCCGACACCTCGGAAAGCTACACTCCGCCGCCTTCGCTCGCATCCACACCCTCGGCGCCCACTCAGTACGCCTACGACTTGGACGGGGCCTTCATTTCCGCCAACTTGCCTGACGGCTCCTCTGTGCAAGTGCTCAGGGACAACGCGGGCCGAGTGGACATCCTCACCACTCCCCGCACCTCGGTGGCTTTTGGCTATGACGCCCAAGGCCGCTTGGCTGCTCTTACGGACAGTATAGGCCCCAGCCCGGCCATTGCCTATGACGGGCCTTTGGTGAAACGTGTGGCGTGGAGTGGAGGAGTGCAGGGAAGCGTGGGCTACTCCTACACCCCTGATTTCACCCTCAGTGCCGTCGAGGTGCAGGGCCAGTCCGTTGCCTATGGGTATGACAAAGAGGGACTCCTCACCTCAGCGGGGGCTCTCTCCTTGAATCGCAGGCTGGACAACGGACTGTTGTCAGGCACCATCCTGAACCAAGTGAACACCGAGCAGCAGTACACCCCCTATGGTGAGGCGCACACGCTCTCCGCGGTTTTTGGGAATACCTTGCTCTACAGCTTCTCCCTGGACCGTGATGTCGCCGGCCGCATCATCTCCAAGACGGAAGTGGCCAATGGCGTGTCGCACGAGTGGGGTTACTCTTATGACACTGTTGGGCGTCTCTACGCCGTGACACTGGACGGAGAGCCTTATGCCTCCTACGTCTATGACGCCAACAGCAACCGCACCTCTCTCTCAGCGCGGTGTACTCCTCACTGCCACCTACGACGCCCAGGACAGACTCCAAACCTTGGATCATCCACCTACACCTTCGGGGCCAACGGTGACTTGCAACAGCGCCTGCGGCGACCCGAGGCTGCGCCCACCCAATACGCTTACGACGCTCTAGGCTCGCTCACCCACGTTCAATTGCCCAATGGCACCCAGTTAGATTATGTGGTGGACGCCTCCAATCGTCGGGTGGGCAAGCGTCTCAATGGTACCCTGATTCAGGGGTTCCTCTATGATGGGCCCTTGCGGGTAGTTGCCGAGTTGGATGGCGCGGGGGCTGTCGTGTCCCGCTTCGTCTATGCGAGCCAACGCCATGTTCCCGACTATATGGTCAAGGGCGGCATCACCTATCGCCTCCTCACCGACCATTTGGGGAGCATTCGCCTCGTTGTCAATGCGTCGACCGGCGTTGTCGCCCAGTCCTTGGAGTATGGCCCTTTTGGTGAGGTGCTGTCCGATTCCAACCCAGGCTTCCAACCCTTTGCCTTCGCGGGCGGCCTCTATGACGCACATAGCGGTCTTGTTCGTTTTGGCGCCCGCGACTACGATGCGGAGACAGGCCTCTGGACGTCGCGCGATCCTCTGCTCTTCGCGGGAGGTCAGCTCAACTTGTATCAATACGCAGCTGGGAATCCTGTCAACCTGTTGGACCCGACTGGCCTCGCCTCTGTCGGATACTCCTCATATGCGGGGATGGGGTTTGGTTTCGAATTTGCTTGGCGGCCGGGTGAGGGATACTCCGTGTGCTATCAAATGGGCGTCGGAGGTGGCGGAGGTTTCTCCTTCAATCCGCATGGCACGTTGGCTGCTTCGGGGGTCTCTCTTAATACCGAAATCTCTGGCTCGGCCCTCGGTTTCAAGGCAAAGCTTGGTTCCAAACGCCCATTTTGTGGTGATTGGGAAGACAAGAGTAGCTTGGGGTTCAAGCAAGGATCGATTTCGTTCCCTGATGGAGGTTATTCGTTAGGGGCCGGGACCTCCTCTGATCTCGGCGTGAAGGTGCAGGCAACCGTAAGCGCGCAGGTGTGCGTGCGTTTCTCTCCCTGAGCGATCATGGTGGGAGGAACCACCACGTAGCGATCGGCCGATAACTGGAGACTTCTCAATGCCTTCCAGCTATCGGATGGAGCTACGCGGTGAGATCGGTGCGGCGGGGCCGAAGGGCGATGTGGGTCCTCAAGGTCACAAGGACCGAAGGGGGACACGGGCCTTGTTGGCGCAACCTTCACTTCAGTCTACTCTTGTGGCGCCATCGCGCGTCCGCGATAACCTCAGAGTCTCGCCAAGTGCCCGGAATCATCAAGGTCGTACAAGATGGATTATGTCGCTGCTCCAGAGAAGGGAGGGGGCGGGACGTCGCCACAGGCGGCGGGAACGCACTGTAGGCGCCCGGGGGTGGTGGCCTTGCCTGGGCGATGGAAACGGGGGTAGAAGCACGGGGCATGACGTTTCGAGTAGGAGTCTGCGGAATGACCTCTCGTGTAATGGGGCTCGGCGTGCTGATCGCCACGGTGGTTCATGCCCAGGCAGTGGTTCCACCTCCAGCTCCGTCCATGCCAGTGCCTGTTCCCCGGGTACCTCCCTATGCTCCCGGCTGTTCTTGTTAGCGTTACGCTCGATGGTGGCCGGTGCCTGTGCCAAGGCACCGCACAAGAGGAGGTGTGCAGTGCGGAGCCTAGAGATAGTAGCTATCGCCTTATTGCTGATCGGGTGCGCCTCCTCGAACGGGGGCGGTCGACAGTTGCGGCAGGCCGCTCCGGCCTATGCCCCGCGGCCTACTCGGGCGCCGGGTCCCGCGCAGATTGGGAACACCTACCGCCCTGCGGGCACGACGCTCTACGGGATAGGTGAAGCCGCGCCGCGAGTCGAGGAGGTGCCCCGCTCGCCAAATAGGCGGGTCCTGCCGCCGACGGGGGAACCCGGGCTGTGGGCGGCGGATGAAGCGCGGGCGTCGGCGACCAAGTACCCCACCGTCGCTGACATTGAGCTGCCTTTGCCGGCGGCGGACGAAAGCAATTCAGGGACGCTATTTTGCGCACACAAAATACATAAGCTGTTGATGAGCGAGGGGCAGATGAGACAGCTCATGGATTTGCGGTACGACGACCGGCGGTGCGTCGTCGCGCAAGTTGTATGACTTCTGCTGGGGCAAAGAGATTGCTAGGGCCAAGTCAGATGGCTGGCGTGGCAAGCTTGAGAGTGCTCGTGACGAGATCTCGCTATTCCTTGCGCACGCCTGCCGGAACACGCGCAGTGGCAAGAATAGTACCGAGACGATACGAAACGCCGTCCAGCGTGTCTGGGATTTGGTCGACAAGAGGAGCAAGCGATGAGTGAGGCGGGTGAATCGTGGGACGACTACTGCCGTGGGTGTGTGGGTGAAGCCCGGGAATACGCGACGAAGAACGGGACGTCCGTCGAAGTGGCGATGTTTCGCATTTTGTCCGATCTCGTTCCCGAGGCCTTGGCTCGGTTCCCCGACGTCGACGTGAGCGTAGCAATCAAGGAACTGGGGTGGTTTGCTGTTATGGCCGACAGAGACGCCCCTTTGAAGTGAGGAAGGGTATATGAGCGGGCGCTGCTTTCACTGCTGGAGATCGACCGGATTTTGGCGAGACAAGGGGTCTTTTTGACTCCGCAGTCCTTTGGGGAGGAGATTTAATATTGCAGTTTCTTCTGGTGAGCGGTTACGCCGCCGGAACTGGGCGCTGGCTTGCGCTCATGCAAGTCGGCTAGGCCCTCCGAGCACGGCTAGAACCAGCCTGTGGGCTTTGGCCCTGAGCCTGAACCTACACCTTGACGTGCTGCCGCTGCGTCCAGGCTCTGCGAGAAGGTTGCCGTCAGCGCTTGCTTCGTGCTGCTGAAGGGGTCCAAATAACTTCCGCGGGTGAGTCCAGCTCCGCGCGGTCCAAAGCCCTGGAAACCACCCCGGAGCCCGGCTCCACCCGGGCTCCGGCATCCCGCGGCTCAGTGGCTCGCGGGCTCGGAGATGCCCTCGAGCGCCTTGCCCACGCGGTGTCCACTCTCCTCGCCCGCCGGGTCGCCCAGCGCCACGATGCCCACCAGGTTCTTGTCGCGATCCACCACGATGAAGCGGCGCAACTGCTGCTCCTCCATGCGATCGAGCACCTCCTCGGCTTGATCGTCCTCGAAGCAGTACTCGATCCCCTTGGTCATGATGTCGGACACGGCCGTCCGGGCCGGGTCCATGTCCTCGGCGATGGCGCGCACCACGATGTCGCGGTCGGTGATCATTCCCTGCACCCGCTTGCCGTCACAGACGGGAATGGGTCCCACGTCCAGGTCGCGCATCTTCCGGGCCGCCTCACGCACGGTGTCGTTCGGACGGATGACCTCCACCTCGCGCGTCATCACTTCACGGATCAACCTCGCCATGTCCGCTCCTCCTCATGGGGGCCCGAGCGGGCTCCCCGCGTGTTCACGCCAACGGTTGGGCGCCTCACGCGGGTCAACCAGTGGACCGTCGAGTGCCGCCTGGAGGGCAACCCGGCGTGCATTCCCCTCGCGGCCTACCACCCCGCGCTCGATGCGCTACCGCTTCCGGCGGCGGGTCTCGCGCTCGTAGCGCTTGAGCTTGCGGTAGAGCGTGGTCGCGCCGATGCCCAGCTCCCTCGAGGTGCGCGTCCGACTGCCTCCGTTCCTCGCGAGCACCGCGAGGATGTATTCGCGCTCCAGCTCTTCCAGCGTGCGCACCGCTCCCGTCAGCGCGGGCGCGGGCAGCGCGCTCCGCACGTCCTCGGGCAGGTCCTCCAGCTCGATGCGGGGCCCGCGCGAGAGCGCCACCGCGCGCTCCATGGCGTTGCTCAGCTCGCGCACGTTGCCCGGCCAGGCGTGGCGCTGGAGCTGGTCCGCCACGTCCGGCCCGAGCCCCGGCACCTCCCGCCCCATCCGTCGCGCCACGTCCACCAGGAACACCCGGGCCAGCGGGAGGATGTCCTCGCGCCGCTCGCGCAGGGGCGGCACCGTCAGCTCCACCACCCGCAGGCGGTAGTAGAGATCCTTGCGGAAGCGCCCCGCCGCCACTTCCTCGGCCAGCGGCCGGTTCGTCGCCGCCACCACCCGCACGTCGATGCGCCGGTGGTGGTTCTCCCCACCCGGCGGATCTCCCGCTCCTGCAGCGCGCGCAAGAGCTTCGCCTGCATGCCGAGCGGCATCTCGCCAATCTCATCCAGGAAGAGCGTTCCCCCGCCGCCCCCTCCAACAGCCCCGCGCGCTCGTGCGTGGCCCCCGTGAAGGCCCCGCGCGCATGGCCGAACAGTTCCGCCTCCAGCAGCGTCTCCGCGAGCGCCGCGCAGTTGATGGCCACCAGCGGCCCCGCGGCCCGCGCGGACTCCTCGTGCACCAGCCGCGCCACGCGCTCCTTGCCCGTGCCGCTCTCGCCGATGAGCAGCACCGTGGCCTCGCTCCTCGCCGCGCGCCGCGCCAGGTCCACCACGCGCCGCATCTCCGGGCCGCGCGCCACCAGCCCGCCGGCCCCTCCGGCTCGCCCACCGCCCGCTCCAGGGCCCGCGTCCGCTCGCGCAGCTTGCGCTCCGTGCGCTTGAGCGCGCTGGCCACCTGGTGCAGCGACGCGTCGAGCACCTCGCCCTGGAAGTACGGCAGGTGCTCCTCGAGCTGGCTCCCCCACTCCTCCAGCGTCCGGCCGGCGAAGTGGCACGCGGCATCCCCCTCGCCACGCACCGGTCCTCCAGGACATAGAGCGGCCGGCCCGCCACCCGGCTCAGGTAGCCACTGGCGAAGCCACACTGCGTCCAGCACGAGGGGGCCTCCGCGCGGCCCAGGTGCAGCAGGTGCTGCTCCGCCTCGTAGGAGCTCGACGGTGACCCCCTGGCGCGTCAGGGGGTTGTTGTCCTCGGGCCGGACGCGGATCAGCCCCTGCAGGGTGTGGATGAGCCCTCCGGCGGCCATCCACTCGGCCTCACTGCTCCACTGGAAGCCGGCGCGCATCGCCTCCGCCATGCGCCAGCCATGGGCGAAGCCGAAGCGCGTCAGCACCGCCCGCGCTCCCGCCGGGCCCAGCATCTCCACCAACTGCTTGCGCAGCATCCCGAGCGCCACCGCGTCCAGGATGAGCGCCCGCTCGCCCGCGAAGCGGACCCCCTCTCGCGCGTCCACCTCCAGCAACATGTCGATGCGCAGATCCTCGGCCCGCATGGACGATCCCTTCATCTTGAAATGAAGGGTAGCCCGTTCCGACGACCCGGAGCGCTAGGCCAGCGACGCCGCCGGGCCGAAGAACTCGTAGTGGCACTGCTGCTCGGGCACGCCCAGCTCCCTCAAGGAGCGCTGGATGGCCGCCATGAAGGGCTTGGGGCCGAGGAAATAGACATCGATGTCCCGCTCCTCGGGCAGCCAGCGCGCGAGCTGCTCGCGATCCAACAGGCCGACGGCATCGGGCTGGCGAGCCCCCTCGGTGGCCTTGGAGTAGCAGTAGAAGCGCCGCAGTTGGGGATGCTTGCGGGCCTGCTCGTCCACCCACTCGCGGAAGGCGTGGACCTCGGCGTTGCGCGCGCAGTGGATGAAGTGGATGGGCCGTCCCTGCGGCAGGGCCGCCGTCAGCATGGCGAGCGTCGGGGTGATGCCCACGCCACCGCTGATGAGCACCAGGGGTTTGGTGCTCGGGCTCAGGGTGAACTCGCCCGCGGGAGGAACAGCTCCAGCGAGTCCCCCACCCCCACCCGGTCATGCAGGTAGTTGGACACCTTGCCGCTCGGCTCGCGCTTGACGCTGATCCGGTAGGACTCACCATTGGGCACCGCCGACAGCGAGTAGTTGCGGCGCATCTCGACGCCCTCGATGACCAGCCGCATGCCGATGTACTGCCCCGGCACGAAGTCCATCAGCGGGCCGCCATCCGCGGGCGCCGGTAGAAGGAGGTGATCTCCGCGCTCTCCTGCTCCTTGCGGATGACCCGGAACTGACGCCCGCCGCGCCAGCCGCCGCGCGCCTGGGCCGTCTCCTCGTAGACCCGCTCCTCGCTGGAGATGAGCAGCTCGGCCAGTTGCTGGTAGGCGGCGGCCCACGCGGCGATCACCTCGTCCGTCGCCACCTGAGGCCCGAGCACCTCGCGGATGGCGCGCAGCAGGCACGTGCCCACGATGGGGTAATGCTCGGGCAGGACCCGCAGGGCCACGTGCTTGTGGATGATCTGCTTCATGAGTCCGCCGAGCTGCTCCAGCTCGTCGATGTGGCGGGCGTAGCGCAGCACGGCGTTGGCCAGGGCGCGAGGCTGGGCGCCGCTGGCCTGGTGGGCCTGATTGAAGAGTGGGCGCACCTCGGGATACTCGCCGAGCATGACGCGGTAGAAGTGCGTGGTCAGGGCTTCGCCACCACTCTCCAACAGCGGCACGGTGGCTTTGACGATGGCGCGTTGCTGAGCGTTGAGCATGGGATGGGCTCCGAAGTCGGGTTCACGGCGCGGGTGACGGGGAAAACCCCCACCACCCGGACGTCGTGCTTTGATAGGAGCAGCTTCCATGCCGACTTCCGGACACCGGGAAATCAAGGGGTTGGGATGGGCCCAGGTCATTTCGACCTGGGGAGCGCGGAGTCGAATCGACTTCCGGTGGTCGAAATGACTTCCAATCCCCTGCTCCACGCGTTGGTCCCCCTGGTGGATGACTTGTCGAGGAGCTGCCCGAGCGGGAGCGCTACCGGCGACTGCTGCAAGCGCTGCGGGTGCTGATGCCCTGTGACGCGGTCGCGCTGCTGCGCCTGGAGGGGAGTGGTTGGTCCCGCTGTCGGTCAATGGCCTCTCCGAGGACACCCTGGGGCGGCGCTTCCGGGTCCGCGAGCATCCGCGCTTCCAGATCCTGCTCGCGAGTGCGGCGCCCACCCGGTTTCCCTCCGACACCCCCCTGCCGGACCCCTACGATGGCCTGGTGCAGGGGCCGCGGGCGACCTCCAGGTGCATGACTGTCTGGGTTGCCCCCTGCTGGTGGATGGGCAGGTCTGGGGCTTGCTGACCGTGGACGCGCTGTCACCCGGAAGCCTGGCGCCGGTGGATCTGGCGTCCCTGCAGGCGTTCGCCAGCCCGGCGGCGGCCACCGTTCGCGTGGCCCAGCGCATCGAGCGGCTCGTGATGCGGGCCGAGGGCGAGTTCCAGCGGGCGGAGAGCTACCGCCCGGCGGCCGGGGAGCGTCCGCACTCGTTGATCGGACAGAGCCCGTCCTTCCTCAAGCTCCTGGAGGACATCGCCCTGGTGGGAGCCAGTCCGCTGAGCGTGCTGATCAGTGGTGAGACGGGGGTGGGCAAGGAGCTGGTGGCGCAGGCCGTCCACGCGGCGTCCCCTCGGGCGCACCGGCCGCTCATCAGCCTCAACTGCGCGGCCCTGCCCGAGACGCTGGTGGAGAGCGAGCTGTTCGGCCATGTGGTGGGCGCCTTCTCCGGCGCGGTCAGCGACCGGCGGGGCAAGTTCGAGCTCGCCGACGGTGGCACCCTGCTGCTGGACGAGGTGGGCGAGCTGCCGCTGACGGTGCAGGCCAAGCTGCTGCGCGTGCTGCAGAGCGGGCAGTTGCAGCGCCTGGGCTCGGACCGGGAGCACCGCATCGACGTGCGGGTGATCGCCGCCACCAACCGGGATCTGGCCGAGGAGGTGCGCCAGGGGCGCTATCGCGCCGACCTCTACCACCGGCTCAGCGTGTTTCCCGTGCATGTGCCGGCCCTGCGCGAGCAGGGCAATGACGTGCTGCTGCTGACCGGCTATTTCCTCGAGGAGAACCGCTCGCGCCTGGGGTTGCGCGGTCTGCGCCTGAGCGGTGATGCCGAGGCCGCCCTGCTCGCCTACTCCTGGCCCGGCAACGTGCGCGAGCTGGAGCATCTGGTGGCCCGGAGCGCGCTCAAGGCCTACGGCCAGCGCCGCGACGAAGGCCGCATCCTCACCCTGTCGGCGGCGGACTTCGCGCTCAATGGGGACTCCCCGCCTCCGGCCCGAGCCGAACCGCCACCCGAGTCAGCGCCCGTGGGGGACCTGCGCGAGGCCGTGGAGCGATTCGAACGGCAACAGATCAACGCGAGCCTCCAGCGTCACCAGGGCAACTGGGCCTCGGCGGCCCGAGAACTGGGAATGGATCGCGCCAACCTCCGACGGCTGGCCCGGCGTCTGGGCGTCCTCTAGTTCCAGGTGGGCGAGTCCTCGGCGGCATGGGACGGAGTCCGCTCGAAGGCGCGCAGCGCATCCGCCATCCCCTCCGCCCAGGCCCGGATGATGCGCGGGTCGCGCCAGTCACCCGCCAGCGAACTGGCCATCTTGCTCGCGATGAAGCCCTTGGCGTCGGGCAACAGGCGCCCTCCGAAGGTGATATGGCCTTGCGCCCCGATGCGCGCCATCAACCGCTGGACCTGATCCACCGGCGGCACCTCGTTCCAGGTGGCCGAGTCATCGAGCGGCCCGCTGCTGAACAGCCAGACCGGCCGGGCCCGCAGCGCCTGGGTGTGTCGCTTGACGAAGCGGCGCGCATCGCGATGCCAGCGCGACATGTAGAGCGCGCCGCCCACCACGACGGCATCGTACCCGTCGACGGACTCGATCTCGGAGGCCGGGTGCAGGTCGACCTGGAAACCTCGCGCGGCGAGTGTCCGCGCGATGATGTCCGCGATCTCGGCCGTGCCTCCCCGCTTGGAACCGTAGCCGACCAGGATTCTCATGATGGATCCACCTCCGCGCGGGCTTTCCGCAAGATCCGCACTGCCCCGCGGGTTCGTCGACTCGTGAGACATGGCCCTCGTTCGCCCTCCCTGACTGAGAGACATGGCGAGGAAGAGGAGGGCCGCTTCCCCGTGGCCCGGGGCATCGACTCGCGGGGGACGGGTCGCGGCTGGCCGAGGGTCCGGTGCTCCAGGGCCGGGCGGCCGTGGGCGTGCCCAGACCCTTACCTTGGAGAGGGGTCGGCTGATTAGAGTCCTATGAGGAACAGGAACCGGGGGAGCCCTCATGACCATCCTTTGCGCCACCCACTTCTCGGACGCCGCGCAGCGAGCGGCCACGGCCGCCGCGCAGCTCGCGCGGAAACTGGATGAGCCCCTCTTCCTGGTGCACGTGCTGCCAGACAGCCTGACGCGCGCCATCAAGCAGGCGCTCCAGGAGACGATGCAATCGGCGTTGTCGGACGAGGCGAGGCGGCTGGAGAAGCTGGGAGCACGCACGAGCTTCCAGTTGCTCACGGGCGAGCCGGCCGAGGAACTGGCGCGCTTCGCGAAGGAGAAGGGAGCGGGGCTGGTGGTGACGGCGGGGCCCACGAGCGCCTCGCCCTTCCTGGGGGTGGGCGGCACGGTGGATCGACTGGCCACGACGCTGCCGGTGCCACTGATGGTGGTGCGAGAGGCGGAATCCTTCGAGGCCTGGGTGAAGGGGACTCGTCCCTTGAAGGTGATGCTGGGCGTGGACCGCTCGCTGCCCTTCGAGGCGGCACGCGACTGGCTGCGAGCCTGCGGCGCTACGGCGAGGTGGAGGTCGTGGCCGGGCGCATCTACTGGCCCCACGAGGAGTACTTCCGGATGGGGATGGAGCAGCCGACGTTCTACCAGGAGGTGACGCCCGAGCTGCTGAGCGCGCTGGAGCAGGAGGTGCGCACGCAGGTGGCGCCGCTGGAAGCGGGGGCCAGCCACCGGTGCGCATGCGGCTGGAGGCCGGGGTGGGACGCATCGCGGACCATCTGGTGGCGCTGGCGGCGGAAGAGAAGGTGGATCTGCTGGTGGTGGGCTCGCACCAGCGGCGGGCGCTGGGCAAGCTGGGGAGCGTGTCACACCACGCGTTGCGGCTGGCGGCCATGTCGGTGGTGAGCGTGCCGCTCGCGGGGGCGGCGCGGGGCTCGGAGGTGGCGGTTCCCACGCTGCGCTCGGTGCTGGTGGCCACGGACTTCTCGGAGGCGGCCAACCGGGCCATCCCGTATGCCTTTTCCCTGCTGCCTGTCGGGGGCACGGTGTACCGGTGACCGTGGCGCGGCATGCGACGGAGCAGGCGCAGGAGTTGCGGTCACGGCTGCGCCAGTTGTTGCCCAAGGACGCGGATGCCCAGGGGCGCGAGGTGCGGGTGATGGTGCTGTCGGGCCAGGACGTGGCGCCGGTGCTGCTCAAGGTCGCCGAGCGCCTGTGCGTGGACGTGATCTGCCTGGGCACCCACGGCCACTCGGGGCTGAAGAAGACGGTGATGGGCGCGGTGGCCAGGGAAGTCATGGCGCACGCCGACCGGCCCGTGCTGGTGGTCCGCCCGCCCGAGGGGTGACGCCCCGGTCGCTCGCCTCACCGCTGCTCCAAGAAAAAGAGCCATGCTGAGGAGGGGCAAACGCGATGAGGATGGTTGATGTTCGATGTATTCTTTTCCCATAACAGCGAGGACACGGCTTCTGTCGAAACCCTGGCCGAGCGGCTGAGAGCCGAGGCTGGGCTACGGCCTTTCCTGGACAAGTGGCATCTGGTGCCGGGCACGATGTGGCAGCCCCACCTGGAGGCGGCACTGGCGAAGAGCCAGGCCGCGGCCGTCTGCTTCGGTCCCTCGGGTGTCGCGCCCTGGCACCACGAAGAGGTGCGGGTCGCACTCGCCAACGCGGTGCGCACTCGTGACGAGTACCGCGGCATCCCCGTGCTCCTTCCCGGTGCTAAATCCGAAGATGTCACGGGCTTCCTGCTCGGATCACACCAGTCTGGTGTTGGATGAGAGCTTCAGTCCTGACGGCACGCGCATCGCCACCACCAGCCTGGATGGCTCTGTGCACATCTGGGATGCGGCCACAGGCAAGCTCCTCGTCACCCTCTCGGGGCACGCTACTGGTCCGGTCGAGCAGGTGCGGTTCAGCGCCGACGGTACGCGCGTCCTCACTACCTACCGGAAAGACATCCCTCGCCTCTGGGACGCGGCCTCCGGTCAGCTCCTCGCCAAACCTTTGGGGAAGAGCAGCATGCTCCAAAGAGCCCGTCTCAGCGACGATGGCTCGCGCCTCTTCACTCCCGATGCGAACGGCACGATCCGCATCTGGACCCCCAAACCGTGGGAGCCCCTCGAGACCCAGCTCGCGAGTTGGAGCGCCGGACGGGACCTGACCTGCGAGGAACGCGTGCTCTACCTCCACGAGAAGCGCAAGTGCCGCCCCACCGGCGGGAGTCCAGGTTAGAGCGCCTCAGTGGGAAAGTGGATCCGTGCCACTGTCATCGGTGGCCGGGTGCATGGCAGGATCAACCAAACATTGGGCCTATCCCAGGATGCGTTGGAAGTAGCGGGCGAGGAAGTCAGCGAAGGCCCGCACCTTGGGAGGCGTGAGCTGGCGGTGCGGGTACACGAGGTAGATGTGGCGCTGGGTCACCGGGTGCTCGGCGAGGACTGACACCAGGGCCCCCGAGCGCAGCTCCTCCAACACCAGGTAGCGCGGCAGGTTGGCGATGCCCCGTCCCAGCAGCGCCGCCTGCCGGAGGACGAGGTGGTTGTTGGCCACGAAGCGTCCCTGGACCTTCACGCTCCGAGCGCCCTCGGCTCCCTGGAACTGCCACTCCCGCACCACCCGATCGGGCTTGAAGAGCAGACACTCGTGGTGGGCCAGTTCCTCCAGGGCCCGAGGCCTGCCGACGCGCTGGAGATAGAAGGGGCTCGCGCACAGGACGCGTTCCTCGTCCGCGAGGCGTCGAACCACCAGCGAGCTGTCCTTCAACGTGCCGGCGATCCGCACCGCCGCGTCGAAGCCATCCTCCACGAGGTCCACCACCCGATCGCTCGCCTCGAGCTCCACCTGTACTTCCGGAAAGGACTCCTGGAACGCCGCCGCGGCGGCCCCGACGTGGACCTCGCCGAGCACCGCGGGCACGGAAACGCGGAGGGTGCCCCTCGGCCGCTCGTCGAGCGCCGCCATCGCGAGCTGGGCCTCCTCCAACTCCCCGAGCACCCGCTGACAGTGCTGGTAGAAGATGCTTCCCGCCTCCGTGAGGCTCAGATGGTGGGTCGTCCTGCGGAGCAGCCGGGTTCCGAGCCGCTCCTCCAGGTGGGCCACCTGCTTGCTCACGGCCGAAGGCGTCAACCCGAGCTGCCGTGCCGCCACCGAGAACCCCTGGTTGTCGACGGCTCGCACGAACACCACCAGGGGCATCAGCCCCTCGAGAAGCACCGGACCCTGCTTTTTCCGTTCAGGCACAGCCGTCTTTCCTCGGAGCCACGTTCTCAACCAGCGCGGGGAAGCGCAAGTAGAGGGTGCGAAGACGAAACGCGGTCCCCCTCGGCTCCTCGCGCTCAGGCACTCCCGCGCGAAGGGCCCCCACCCGTATCGGGAAGACACCATGAAGACCTCGACCTCGACAGAGGACGCCTCCCCTCTCCTCTTTGGCATCACGAACGCGGTAGCGGGTCATCTCCTGCTGCGGCTCGCCCTCGGCATCAACATCCTCGGGCATGGCCTGGTCCGGATCGGCAACCCCGGAGCCTTCGCCGACGCGCTCGTCCAGCTCTTCGCGAATACCGGCTCCCCTCGCCGCTGGTCCGCCTCTTCGCGCTGCTGCTGCCCTTCCTCGAGCTCGTCATCGGCGCGCTGCTCACGCTCGGGTTGCTGACGCGCACCGCCCTCTTCACCGGCGGCCTGGTGATGGTGTCCCTCATCTTCGGCACCACCCTGCGCAGCGACTGGGAGACGGTGGGGCTGCAGATGATCTACGCGGCCCTCTACTCCGCGCTCATGGCGACGGCCCACCTCAACCGCCTCTCCGTCGATGCCTGGTGGGCCAGGACCCGGAGCCACTCCCTCCCCGTCTCCTCGAAAAGCCCCGCTCCGGCCCCCTGAAGCACACGAGGTCCCCGTCATGACCCTCCCCGAACCGTTGCCCCTCCTCCCCCTCCATTCCCGAGCGCCGCGAGTTCCTGCGCCACACCGGCATGCTCACCGTCGGTGCGCTCATCGCGGCGGCCCCTGCCTCCGACGCGCTGGCCGCGAGCCCGGTGCCCACTGCCCCGCGGGAGCCTCTCCCCACGCGAGGCGGTCGCTCCCCGTCCAGACAGTTCTGGCCGGATGGTGCGCGGCTGGTGATCTCCCTCTCCATGCAATTCGAAGCGGGCGCACAGCCCGAGCGGGGAGCGAGCAGCCCGTTTCCTCCCATTGATCCGAAGTACCCGGATCTGCCCGCCGCCACGTGGTACGCGTATGGCGTCAAGGAGGGCATCCCCCGGCTGCTCAAGCTCTTCGAGCGCAAGCGCATCAAGGTGACGTCCCACATGGTCGGCCAGGCGGTGGACCTCCACCCCCAGTTGGCCAAGGAAATCGTCGAGCGGGGCCACGAGGCCGCCGCCCATGGCCAGACCTGGACGCCCCAGTTCTCGATGACGCCCGAGGAGGAGCGGGCATCGTACGAGGCCAACGTGCGGAGCATCGAGCGCGCCACGGGCACGAAGCCGGTGGGCTTCAATGCCTTCTGGATGCGCGGCACACCCCGCACACTGGAGATCCTCCAGGGCCTCGGGTTCACCTACCACATCGATGACGTGAGCCGGGACGAGCCGTTCCTCATTCCCGTGAAGGGCAAACCGTTCGCGGTCGTGCCCTATACCCTGGGCATGAATGACATCGTCCAGTTCGAGGGGCGCAACACCACGGCCGAGGCCTTTGGGCGCGAGCTCAAGGACGAGTTCGATGTGCTCTACGCCGAGGCCGCCACGCGCCGGCGCATGATGTCCATCAGCACCCACGATCGGATCGCCGGCCGACCCTCGCGCGTCAAGGCGCTGGAGGAATTCATCACCTACGCCCAGAAGCAGCCGGGCGTGGTGTTCATGCGCAAGGACGAGATCGCCCGCTTCGCGCTGGAGAGCCCCCTGACGCCCCGGGAAGGCGGCATCTGAGGGAGATGGCCCTCCTCTGCCAGCAATGGGCCTGCTCCACGAGATGGAAGCCCCCTCTTCCTCGCACCTCAGCCCTCGTTCGACGCGGGAGGCCCCGTTACACGATTGAAGTACACTCCTGTGTTGCCAATTCGCTCAATCCTCGCCTTGATCTCCTCGGAGACGATGAGGGCTACTTCCCAACCCACCGGGCGGAAGACACGCGCATTCTCGCTCTTCGAGGTGTCTATCCGTAGACCAGAGATCGAGCGGTACTCCCCACCCGCTCGGGCACGGCGCCATCTGGAGGGTATACCTGGACCTCCCGGGAGTTCTTTTCGTCAACGCACTTGAACCTCTTGGTCGCGTTGACGATGTAGTACCGCTCGGGCGTACCCTCGACCTCGACCGGGAACAATTGCACGTCGTCAGGTGCAAGCTCACGGAAGGCTCGAGCGACTTGCTCGTTTGCAATAGGGGTACGGTCCGCATTGGCTACCGTGAATGTGCGCTTTTCTCCATGATGGAAGGGTTTTGTCTTGAGAGGACCAGGGTCTGGCACCGGCTTGCCTTCCACGAACATCCAGGGGTCCTCCAGTGCGCCACCCGCCATGAGAACGGGGGTGTCGAGGCACCATTGAGGCACGTCCCCAATTTCCACCACATAGAAATCGCGCTCCATCTTACCCTTCACCCGTCACAATCAGACGCCGCAAATCCGAGCCCGGCGCAAGCAGGTCGTTTGCTATCCTTGCAAGCTCTTCAACCAACCGAGGACGACACGTTTCTTCTGACTTGCACTTCCCGAGCGCTTTCTGCAAACGGTCTATTACAGCTTGATGATACGCTTGGGGATGCGGCCCCTGGTGGGCTTTCAGTCTTACCTGGTTCGCGACGTCGTCCAGCGTCATCCCTGCTCGGCCGAATAGCTTCTCACACAATGGCGTCCAAGGACCGCCGGACGCAGCGGAGACCATGTTCTTGTTCGTGCAGATGTGATGAACCGGGCCCTCCGCGTCGCCCGGCAACATCCCCTGCGAATCCATCGCAATCGCCGCGACCGCTCCAGGAGCGAGCGCGACGTTGAGTACACCGGCCGCTGGCAATGAGATTGAACCCACCTCACCATTCAGAGCAGCCGCGAGCTGGAAACCGCCCTCGCTCCGCGCGCGGATTGCAGCCTGGGAGAAGCCAGGGAGCTTGGGGCCTTGGGCCGCCATCGCGCTCTTCCCGCCAAGCGCTGCCGTGACGAGCAGCACCAGGACGCGCGTGCCGTTCGTCCCCAACACCCGTCCGAACCGGTGTCCGATGTCCTGCAACTCGATGACGCTCGTCGCCTTCCCCGCCTCGTCCCACAGTCGGACGAATCCACGACCCATCTCCCAGACCGGAATCACACCGAGGTAGGCCACCATGGCCGCCGTCAATGCGACCGCGAGGACCTTGGTGACGGGCTCGGGCAGGGTCATCGTGAGGAGCACGGACAGGGCAGCAGACGTCAACATCGCCTTGAGCGCCACCGGATTCAGCATCTTGCCGACCTCCGCCTCGACACTCTCCCAGACGGTATCGAGCGCGAAGGACAGGGCCATCAGCGTCCGGTCCTTCCGCCCGAACGACAACCCCGTCCCGCCTATCAGGGTCAGGCAGTCGTCCGCGTCGGGGCAGATGCGCGCATACAACGACTCGGGGGAGTTCTGTACCCCCGAATCAGTGATGCCCTTCGAGGACGCGAGGAGAGTCCTGGACCGCACCCACCCTCGCTGGTCCGCCTCGTCGTTCTCGCGGAACGCAACGTCCATCCGCATGTCGAGGATGATTCGTGTGAGGGCCGCCTTGAACTCGTCCTCACTCACCTCGACTGGATCGACCTCGACCGACTCGTGGAGGACTCGCTGTCCGTTCCCATCATCGATATGGACGACACGGGTGGTCGCGCACCCCGCCGCGAGCAGCAGTAAACCTACTACTCCGACCAGCCTCATAGGACCCCCCCAAAGGCCAGATTTCAGAAAATCAGGACGAACGACATCCCAACCCAGAAGAAACCCCCTACGCCCTGCGCAGCCCCGTCACCTCCCCGTAGCCGCCGGGGATGAAGAAGTCATGCGTGCTCATGCCCATGATCCGCAGCGCGGTGGTCACCGCGTCCGCGGCTCTGGGCACGCGCCTGGAGGGCTGACCGTTCTCCTCGATGATGTCCACCGGAACGCCGAGCCCGCGCGGGGTGTACGAGCCCACCTGCCGGTTCGCCGCCACGTTTCCGCCCGCGAAAAACACCGAGGTGTACGGGTGGTGATCATCCGGCAGGGAGTAGGCGCCGTTGCTTCCGCGCGAGGCCCAGCTGCGGCCGAACTCGCTCATCACCAGCACGAGCGTGTCATCGAGCAGCGTCTTGCCCGGCTTGCCAGGAGCGGGCGCGGCCTTGAGCTCGCCCAGGAAGCGCGCGACACAGTCCATCAGTCCGCGGCCGTGCGCGCAGCTGTAGCTGTGGCCACTGGCGCTGTGCGTGTCGAAGTCGAGCTGCAACGACACATGCACCGAGGTGCAGAGGTCCGACTTGAGCAGGCGCAACGCGAGATCCATGCGCGGATCGAGCCCGGTGAGGTGGAAGTTCGCCGGCCGAACGTGTACGTGAACGACTGGTTGCCGAGGTAGCTCGACATGTACGCGGGACGGTTCGCCGTCAGCATGTCGATGCCCTTGGTTTTCTCCAGCACGGACACGACATCCGTCGCGAGCACGCGCGAGACCGACGACAGCGAGCCATGCAGTCCCTCGAGGTAGTTGTCCACCTTCGGCGTCGAGCGGCCCATCAACTGCTGGGCACGCGCGAGCGAGAAGCGCTCCACCGTGGTCGTCTTCAGGGTTCCACCGGTGGGCTGACCGCGCGCATCCAGCTCGGGGGCCTCGGTCCGCGCATCGAGTCCCGTCCACCAGGGATTGTCCGAGGGCTTCGCGGAAAGCTGCGGCTTGAGCGCTTCGATCGATGGAACGTGAACGGGCGAGGCGTGTGAGGAGCCCCATCCCGAGCGGCGTGCCGCGCTCACCGGTGACGACCACGAACGGCAGGGGTCTGCTCTCGCGGTACTTCTCGAACAGATGGTTGGCGATCACCGAATGAACGGCGGGCGCCCGGTAGTCCGCACCGGCGACACCACACATCGAGGCGATGAACCCGCTCGCGTGGTCGTTGGAGCCCTGGTCGATGCCATGCAGCACGCTCAACTGCTCGTGCAGCGCGAAGTGCGAGAAGCCGTACATGAGCGGGCTGAAGTTGCCGCGCTCCGCGGGGTTGGCGGGGTTCCACGACTGCCGGTCCGCAGCGGCTTGTAGGGTCCGTTCGGGGGCGCGAGGTTCACCACCTTGCTCGCCTCGAAGAAAACGGGCTCGCCGCCGTAGTTGGTGGGCGTGGGCACGCAGAGCGGAATGTCCGCGTCGTCCATCGGGGTGAAGCAGTACGCCGGCCGGTAGCCGCCCGGGATGTAGAAGACCGCGAGCCGTGAGGGGACGTCGATGTCCGCGGCGCGCGCGGCGCCCGAGCCGAGGAGTCCCGCGCGTTCGAGGAGCGCGAACTGTCCCGCTCCAAGGGCCCACTTGAGCAGCGTGCGTCGAGAGGTGTTCGTCATGGGTGTCCTCGGCTCAGTAGGTGATCCACAGCGGGTGACGGATGAGCGACGCGCAGACGCCGATCCAGGCCAGGCGCGTGTTCTGCGCCTCGAGCGGGAGATAGACCTGTTCGTACAACGCCTTGGCTTCCGCATCCGAAGGCGGCTGTCCGAGCATGCGCAGGTAGAGCGCGCGCAGGTTCTTCTGCACCGCGTCCGGGTTGCTCGAGGATTTGTCGGTGAGCGTGACGTGACGCAACACCGCGGTGTTGCCCTTCTTGTCCACCGCGCGTGCACACCAGGCCTGGGACATCTGGACCAGCGTCTGCGCCGCGGAGGGGCCGAAGCCCACGTCCTTCTTGCGGTAGAAGAGCGAGTTGCCACCGCCGAGCGCATCGAACCGCTCGACGCTGCGTGAGTCGGAGACGTACTCGCCCGAGATGCCGGGCGCCCAATCGCCGGGCCACACGAAGAGCTTGCCGCCATTCACCACGTACGGCCTGTTGCGCCAGTTGGGATCGGTGGTGCTGACGAAGTCCTCGAGCGTGAGCCCGAGCTGATCCATCAAGCTCACGACCATCTCCTCGGCGGAGAGCCGGCGGACGTTGAACTCCTCCGGAGCCGGGGCCTCCAGCCGCGCGGGAGGAGGAGGCAGCTCACGAATCCAGGCCTTCACCTGCTCGATGGACAGCGAGACGCGGCCATTGGCGACGAGCTCGTCGTAGGGCTGACCCGGCGGCATCTGCGGATAGCTTCCAGAGGCGTGTCCCTCGAGCATCTGGACCAGCAGGCTGTTGTCGGGATCCCCGGGCTTCACGTACCGCTCGTCGTACACGAGCCCGTTCTCGAACGCGGTGAGCGAGGCGAAGAACGGCTTGTTCCCGATGCGGTGGCAGCCCTCGCACGCGGGCGCGAGCCCGAGCCGGATCTCGTCATTCCTGCCCGAAGGCGCGCAGTTGCCATCCGTGCCGTTGTTGTCTTTACAGGCGGACGCGAAGACCGCGAGCGAGGTCAGCGCCACGGTTCCCAGCATCGAACGCAGTGTGCTCATCACAGGCCCCTCCGCATTTCGGGCTGTTCGAAGAGGTAACGGATGAAGGGCCGGAGCTTGCGGTCCCCCGCGACGAACTCCTTGGCGAGCTTGTCGATGAAGCGCTTCTCGGAGGCCGGGTTCAGCTCACGGCCGATGAACATCGAGTAGAGCTTGCGCGAGACGCAGCGGTCGAACTCGCCGGAGCGAATGAGGAGCTTGCCGAACCCGAGCGGCCCCATGGTGCCGTCGCCGTGCACACCGAGCAGCGTGTAGGACTCGGGCATCGTGTCGAGCATCACCGCTTCCGGATTGGCGGTGATCTGCTCGGGGGTGATGGGAGTCAACACGGTATTGGGAAGGAACGTGTTCTTCCACCGATAGCCCGGTGGGCCCGAGTACGGGTACTGCCCGGACAACCACTCCTTCGTGATGCGATTACGGCCCACGCCCGGAATGAAGGGCCATGGGATGTAGGAGCTCTGGGGCGAACCGAAATCCCACCGCTTGAACGAGATCGCCGCGGGATCGAGGGTCTTGTGGCAGTGCAGGCACGTTCCGCCAGTCGCGGGATCGACCTCGTACGGAGGGAAGTGCACGTCCGCGGGCGGAGGCGAGAAGTTCTGGCAGGCGAAGATCTCGAGGAAGCGCGCGGCCCGGACGCGCTCGCGCGGGAACGAGGACAGCGCGCCCACCATGGTGAGCACCCCGGCGGCGGGCAGACCCTTCGGCGCATCCGTCGTGGTGCGCGGATCGAAGCGGTACGTGCGCTCGAGGCTGCCGGAGCGCTCCCGGTTGCTGGTGAGCGCGAGGTGGAAGGGCTCCAGGTCCTCCACCACGAACTCACGCCACGCCTGCGGATCATTCGGTGCCGGGTGCAGCGGGTCGCGAGGTGCGTTGTCCGGGCGCCACCACGTTGTGTTCGTGTCCAGCGCGTTGCTGCCCATCTGCCGGCCGAGGCGCACGTACAGCGCGCGCAGCCAGTTGGTTCCGACCGAGTAGTTGCCGATGATGAGATCCGAGAGCGGCCGGTCGTGCCACGCGAGGTGCGCGAACAGGCGCGCGGGTTCCTCGTAGGGGTGGCGGCGTTGCAGGCCGAGGTCGTGGTTGCTCCCGCCAAGCAGGCCGTTGATCGGTGAGCACCACATGAGGTTGGGTCCGCAGCCACACCCGGTGGGCAGCATGGGATCGTAGTAGCCGCCGCGCGCGATGCCGCAGTCGAGCGTCTTGCCTTGGGCGTCGACGACCTGGGTGACGTTGGAGCCGGCCTTGCCGAGCACCTGCACTTGCGTTCCCGGCGCCCACCAGGGCTCGATCGAGCGCACCTCGGGCACCACGGTAGTGCCACTCGCATCCTGGTCGTTGCACTGATTGGACGACTTGGCCGAGTCCACGAACTCGTTCCCGTGGTAGTACGCGCCCGGGTGCTTGGTGTCGCCGCCGCACTTGAAGATGTGGCCGGACAGGTCGCCCTGGTACGCGTCCCCCATCGCCCCGGTGGTGTATGCGCCCACCGCGATCCACTCGTGTCCGAAGCGCAGCATCCGCTCGTAGAACTTCGGCGAGGCGAGCGCCGCATCGAGCGTCGAGCGCAGGAGGGCTTCTCGCGCTTCGGGCGTGGCCGCGGCCGCCATGGCTTCGTACTGCTCGACCGTCGGCGTGGTCCCGGTGAGCCCGAGCACGAGGCGCCGCAGCAGCCGCGTGTCGCTCATCCGATCATTGGGAGGCTCTACCGTTTCTGGAGTCTCGGGACCGCATTGCTGTGCGTGCGCGTCGACTCCGGTGAGGCCGGAGATCGCGAGCATCACGGACAGCAGGGCCGCGTTCTTCGCGTGCAGATGCCAGTGCATTTTCGCAACGTTACAGATCTAACGATTCCAGGCAAAGGGGCTTCTGCTGAATAATCTCGATTTCTAAGAGACAGGGCTCGAGACGTGCCTGAAGCGCATCCCCACCACCTCGTGCTCGAGCGCGGCGAACTTCCTCAACACCGCGCTGCTCGTCTGCCGCGCGGGCTCGGTCTGCCAGGACGTCCAGGACTGAGCGGAGAGCCCGCTATATTGTCTGTCGCAATGACGCAGGGAGGAGAGACAGGCGCGGTGGGCCGCTACCGGCTGGTGTCCCGCCCGGCGCGTGGAGGAATGGCGGAGGTGTTCCTCGGCGTCCTGCCCGGGCCCGAGGGCTTCGAGAAGCCAGTCGTCGTCAAGCGCTTGCTGCCAGAGCTGTCCGGACAAGAGGCCTATCGGCAGATGTTCGCCCAGGAGGCGCGGCTGATGGCCACCTTCGGCCACGCGCACGTCGTCTCGGTGCTGGACTTCGGGCTGGAGGCGGGCGCGCCCTACCTCGTGCTGGAATACGTGGAGGGGGTGGACCTGGC
Source organism: Cystobacter fuscus (assembly GCA_049060065.1). Lineage (GTDB taxonomy): Bacteria > Myxococcota > Myxococcia > Myxococcales > Myxococcaceae > Cystobacter > Cystobacter fuscus_B. Next base: position 2,521,184 of record JBMEQP010000002.1, on the reverse strand, counting down.
CCGGGCGCTCGCCGCGCGAGGACCGCTGGCGCCCGCGCTCGTGCGGCACCTGGGCCTGTGCCTGCTGCGCGCGCTCGAGCACGTGCACGGCCTGCGTGACACCCAGGGCGAGTGGCTGGGGCTCGTCCACCGGGACGTGAGCCCCGCCAACGTGCTGCTGGGACACACCGGCGACGTGAAGCTGGGGGACTTCGGCATCGCCAAGGGGCTGCGCACGCCCTCGCGCACCGCCCCCGGCAGCACGCGCGGCACGCTGCGCTACATGTCCCCCGAGCAGGTGCGCGGCGGCCCCCTGGACGCGAGGGCCGATCTCTTCTCGCTCGGGGTGCTCCTCTACGAGGCGGTGGTGGGCCGCATCCCCTTCGCCGCGGCCACGGACGCGCAGCTGCTGCTCGCCGTGCGGGACGCGCGCCTGGAGCCCACTGAGCACCTGCTGCAACGGGCCGGGCCGGCCCTGGCGGGCGTCCTCCAGCGCGCCCTGCGCCCCCACCCCTCCGAGCGCTTCGCCTCCGCGGCGGACATGGCGCGTGCCCTGCTGGACGTGGACACCGGCTCCGGGGCGGAGCAGCCCTGGTACGTGGCCGGGCTGGTGGCGGAGACACTCACCGCCGGGCGACTCCCGGAGGCCCCCGGGCCCGGAAGAAAGTCGCGAGCCCGTTCTCCGCCGCCCTTCTCGAGACCCGGGGGGACGAGGAGGTGTGACGTCGGCGTGCCCTTGCCTCCTCGCCCCGTGCCCTCCCAGACGGAAAGGTGCTATGCACGGCGGACATGTCAGGGCGTACCGAGCTCATCCCCGCGCAGACACCGGCCAGCGGGCTCTCCGTCCAGAGGGTGAACCTCGAGGTGTCGGCCGGCCCGGACGCGGGCACCACGGTGAGCAGCTCCGCCGAGAAGCTCACCCTCGGCACGGCCCCGGGCAATGATCTGGTGCTCACCGACACCACCGTGTCGCGCTTCCACGCCGAGCTGGTGCGCGAGCGCGGCGGCTACCGGGTGAAGGATCTGGGCAGCACCAACGGCACGCGGGTGGACCACGTGCGCGTGCAGGACGCCTATGTGGCGGACGGCTCCACGCTGACCTTCGGCGGCACCACGGTGCGCTTCTCCCTGGTGGCCACGCGGGACGTGTTGCCCCTGCACCCCGAGCCCCGCTTCGGCGCGCTGGTGGGCGAGAGCGCCGTGATGCGGGCCCTGTTCGCCCAGCTCGCGCGCCTGGCCGCCACGGACGCCACGGTGCTCATCGAGGGCGAGAGCGGCACGGGCAAGGAGTTGGTGGCCGAGGCGCTCCACCAGGCCAGCCCGCGGGCCTCGAGCCCCTTCGTGGTGGTGGACTGCGGCTCCATCCCCGCCGATCTGGTGGAGAGCGAGTTGTTCGGCCACGAGAAGGGCGCCTTCACCGGCGCCACCCACGAGCGCCGGGGTGCCTTCGAGGCCGCCAGCGGGGGCACCCTCTTCCTGGACGAGCTGGGCGAGCTGCCCCTGGCCGTGCAGCCCAAGCTGCTGCGCGCGCTGGAGCGCCGGCAGGTCAAGCGCGTGGGCGCGGATGGGTACCGGAGCGTGGACGTGCGCTTCGTGGCCGCCACGCACCGCGACCTGCGCGAGGCCGTCAACCGCGGGCAGTTCCGCGAGGACCTGTACTTCCGGCTCGCCGTGGGCATGGTGCGCGTGCCACCGCTGCGCGCGCACCTGGAGGATCTGCCGCACCTGCTGGAGCACCTGTGGGCGGAGACGTTCCGCTCGCTCGGCCTGCCGCCCCGGCCCTTCACCGCCCCCAGCCCCGAGACGCTGCTCCAGCTGTCCACCCTGCCCTGGCGCGGCAACGTGCGCGAGCTGCGCAACTTCGTCGAGCGCAGCGTGGCCCTCTCCGGCGCGCTGGATGCCTCGTTCCTCCAGGCGGCCAGTGCTCCGGCGGCGTCGGCCGGGGCCCCCACCGTGCGCGTGGAGCTGCCCTACAAGGAGGCCAAGGAGGCCTGGCTCGCCCACTTCGAGGAGACGTACCTGCGCCAGCGCCCGGCGGCCTCGGGTGGCAACGTGAGCCAGATGGCGCGCGAGGCCGAGGTGGACCGGGCCCACGTCATCAAGCTGTTGCGCAAGCACGCCGTGCGCTGACGTCCATGATCTCTCCTTCCCCCGTGCCATGAACCCAGCTCCCCTGCCGCGCTGCCCGACGTGCCAGAGCGAGTACGCGGAGGACGTCTCGTACTGTCCCCGCGACGGCGCGGCGCTGCTGCCCGCCGTGCTGGAGGGCCGCTACCGGTTGCTGTCCCCGCTCGGCGAGGGAGGCATGGGCGTGGTGTACCTCGCCGAGCACCTGGGGCTGCGCAAGAGCGTGGCGGTGAAGCTCTTGCGAGGTGAGCTGTCGAGGGATCCCACCTTCGCACGCCGCTTCGAGCAGGAGGCCATCGCCGCCAGCCAGATCGGCCACGAGCACATCGTCAACGTGACGGACCTGGGCCGCACCCCCACCGGGGAGCTCTTCTACGTCATGGAATTGCTGGAGGAGAGAGCCTCGGGGCGCTGCTGCTGCGCGAGCACTTCCTCCCGCTGTGGCGCGCCGTGCCCCTCCTGACGCAGGTGTGCCAGGCGCTCGAGGCGGCGCACGCGCGCGGCATCGTCCACCGGGACGTGAAGCCGCAGAACGTGATGCTCACGCGGCGCCAGGGGAAGGCGGACTTCGTCAAGGTGGTGGACTTCGGCATCTCCAAGGTGATGCAGGGGCCGCCGGGCAGCGGGCTCACCGAGGCGGGCTCCATCCTCGGCACCGCCAACTACATGGCCCCGGAGCAGGCGGCGGGGGGGACGGTGGATGCCCGGGCGGACGTGTACGCGTTGGGGGTGCTCACCTACGAGGTCTGCACCGGCTCGCTCCCCTTCCGCGGGGACAACACCTTCGCCACGATGTTGCTGCACCTGGAGGCCACCGCCGAGCCTCCCAGCCGGCGCCGTCCGGACCTCGGCCTGCCGCCCGAGCTGGACGCGCTGGTGCTGAGCGCGCTCGCCAAGGATCCGGCCGCTCGTCCCACCCTGGAGACGTACCGCGCCGCTCTGGAGGCCCTCGTCCCGGGCCGCGTGCCCCTCCAGCTCACGCCGGCCATGGCCACCGGCGGCGTGTCCGCGCTCCCGCCCGCCGCGATGCCCGCCGTGGCCGAGCCCCTCGAGCCCACCGTGGTGTCCACCCGGAGCCTGGAGTCGGTCCACCGGAACAGGCGCGGCGGGCTCCTCGTGGGAGGAGTGGGCGCGCTGCTGCTCCTCGGCGGCGTGGGGCTGTGGGCGGTCACCTCGCGCGGCCCGGCCGGGGCGCCTCCCGCCGACTCGGCGCCGGTGGCCTCCCCTCGCCGGTTCCCGCCCTGGAGTCCCCGAAGGAGTCCGCTCCTCCTCCGTCCCCGGCCCGTCCACGCCTGTCCATCGCCTCGCGGCCCGAGGGCGCCACGGTGACGCTGGGCGGGCGGGTGCTCGGAGTCACGCCCCTGGAGCTGGAGCGCCCGGACGGAGACGCCGGCCCCCTGCGACTCACCCTGGAGGGCCATACCCCCAAGGTGCTCGAGCACCTGCCCGAGGGCGAGCGGCTGGAAGTCACGCTGGAGAAACCACCACCGCCGCGCGCGCGGTCCGACAAGCCTCGGACGGGCAAAGCCCAGGGCAAGCCCCAGGACCTCAAGCCCAACCCCTTTTTGGACTGAACCGACGATGACCACCCGCCACCGCCGCATGCCCTTCCCGGCGCTCCTCGTCGCGCTGCTGCTCGCCCTGGGGGGACGGGGGCGAGCGCCAGCGATCCCGGAGCCGCCCGCGCCGCCGCTCGCAAGCACTTCGAGCGCGGCACCACCCTCTACCAGGAGGGCCACTACGCCGAGGCCGCCGCCGCCTTCGAGGCCGCCTACCAGACGCTCGCCAACGGCGTGGTCCTCTACAACCTGGGCCAGTGCTACGAGAAGCTCGGCGACCTCCAGCGGGCCACGGGCTACTACCGCGACTACCTGCGCATGGTGCCCAACGCCGAGGACCGGCCCCTCGTCGAGTCGCTCATCGCCCGGCTGGAGAAGCGCCACGAAGAGGAGCGCCATCCCCAGGTGACCGTCTCGAGCGAGCCCACGGGGGCGCGAGTCCAGGTGGATGGCAAGGCGCGTGGGGTGACGCCCTGGAGCGACAAGCTGGAGGTGGGCCCACACCGGTTCGAGGTGACACGCGAGGGCTACCAGCCGCTGCGGCGCGACGTGGAGCTGCGGCCGGGCGCGCCCCTCGAGCTCCAGTTGATGCTCACGCCCCTGTCGAAGAGCGCGGTGGCGCTCGAGAGCCGCCAGGAACAACCCAGGAGGCGCGTCTGGACGTGGGTGGCCGCGGGCGCGGCGGGAGTGGCGACGGCGGGGGCGGTGACGCTCGGGCTGCTGGCGCGCTCCGACTCCCGCGAGCTGCTGGCCCGGCCGCACGAGCGCGCCGAGGCGCAGCGGCTGCACGACTCGGCGCTGGGCCGGGCGCGGGCCTCCAACATCCTCACCGGTACCGCGGGCGCGGCCCTGTTGGCGGGCACGGCCCTGTTCTTCTACGAGGGGAGCTTCTGACGTGCGCGCGTGGCTGGTGGTGATGATGATGGCCCTGGCGGGCTGCGGCGTGCAGGTGACGGGCGCGCCGTGCCAGGACGACCTGCAGTGCCCGAGTGCCCAGCGCTGCACCCCCGAGGGGCGCTGTGTGGCGGGCGCCCGCTCCGGGAGCACCTGGAGGAGTCCTGCCGCACGGCGATGGAGACGCTCGCCCGGCGCGCGGACCAGTGCCACGGCGGGAAGACCCCGGAGAGCTACCAGCGGCTGGCGGACGCGGAGTCGGTGTGCGCCTCGGTGGTGGCGAGCGTCCAGGCGGGCCGGCAGGCCTTCGTCCCGGAACGCTTCGGCGCGTGCGTGCGCCAGCTGCGCGACGTGCCCTGCGGCGCGCTCACGCTCGAGGAGTTCACCCAGGGCAACCTGCTGGCGCGCTGCGAGGCCCTGGAGCCCCAGGCGGCGGAAGGCAGCGCGTGTGGCGGCAACCTGGACTGTCAGGGCGGCTGGTGTGACACGAGCGCCGGCTGTCCCGGCGTGTGCAAGCGCTACGTGCCCGCGGGGAGCGCTTGCGACGGCTCCGTGCCGTGCCAGCCCGGCTCCACCTGCGCGCTCAACGTGTGCCGTGCGTCCGCGAACCTGGGGGAGTCCTGCGCCTGGGGGTGCGCTGCGCGCCCGAGGCCAATGCGGCGTGCGTGGGCAATGTGTGTGTCGCGCGCAAGGAGGCCGGTGCCTGCACGAGCGCCGACGAGTGCGCGCCGGGCCAGCCTGCGTGAAGCTGGCCGCGGGGGCGAATGCTCCGCGTGAGTGCCGCCCGGCGCGGGGCCTGGACGAGTCCTGCACGCCCGGGGCCCTCGAATGCGGTGGCCTGCTCTACTGCGAGGCCGCCTCCGCGCGCTGCCGCCCGTGGAGGAGCTCGGCCAGACGTGCTTCAACCCGGACGGTACGGACGAGCTGGCCCTGTGCCTCGGCAGCCGATGCGCCTTCGGTCCCTTCGTCCAGCTCGTCTGCCAGCAGTACGTCGCCCCCGGAGCGGCCTGCGTGACCAACGGGGACTGCGGCCCCACGGGCGCTTGCCGAGGCAACGTCTGCATCACCACGTGGTGCCGGTGAGGGGTGTAGGGCGCGCCCTACAGCGCGGGCGCCCGCTATGGGGTGCGGCCTACAGGCGCGGCGGGGGCAGCTCGTGGTTTCGCGGGTTTGGCGTTGGTCCATCCCTTGCTCATGGGGACGGCACAACTTCCCCACCCGAGGAAACCCCATGAAGAAGATGTTCGGCGTCCTGGCTTCGCTCTCCCTTGTCGCTTGTGGCCCCCAGATCGAGACGGTGTCCTTCAAGGACGGCCTGCCCTCCCAGGAGATGGCGAAGCTGGAGGTCCCCACCGAGAGCGAGCAGCGCCTCGACGATGGTCTGGCCCGCGTGCAGCAGACGCTGCGGGGCGAGCTGTCCCGCACCGGCTGGTGACCGGGAGCACGGTGGTCTTCGTCAACGGCGTCACCCTGTGGTCGCTCGGCGCGCTCAACTTCGTGGCGGGCTTCGAGCCGACCTCGGATGACGGCAACACGGCGGTGTGGGGTCCGCACCACAACGACTGGGAGGGCACCACCTGGAAGCTGACGGCCGTGCGCACCGCGCCCAATGCCTTCGAGTACACCCTGGAGGCCAAGCCCCGGGGCAGTGCCGACAGCCAGTACGCCGCCGTCATCACCGGCTCGCACACGGTGGTGGTGGATGACAAGGGCAAGGCCATCAAGGGCTACGGTGAGGGCCACTTCGACATCGACTACGACAAGGCCGCGCGGCTGCCGCACCAGGACAGCAAGAAGGGCCGGGTGAGATTCCACTACGCCCGGCCGAGCCCCACGGCCGCGGTCACCGTGGACGTGGACCTCGAGCAGTTCGTCAACGACGCCACCGTGCCCGACACGGCCGCCTACCGCTACAGCCAGGTGCCCGGGGGCGAGGGCTCGTTCGAGTTCGCCGTCGACTCCAACATCCACTGGTTCGATCTGACCAAGGTGGCCCTGGAGCGCTGGAGCATCAAGAGCCGCTGGACGGCCACGGGCGAGGGCCGGGCGGACGTGCGCGCGACCGGAGGCGACCGGCCAGCCCCGTGACGCTGAACGAGTGCTGGAACCGGGCCAAGCGCTCGACCTTCCTGGACGGCAACGTGGGCTCCCAGGTGCGCTGGGGTAACGAGTCCACGGACTGCGCCTTCATCGGCGCGTCCTACTCCACGCGCTGAGGCCCATGGCGGGGCGCGCCGGCCTCCAGGCGCACCAGTTCGGCATCACCCGGATGAACGTCCCGGGTAGATGCCAGGAGCTTGTGCTTCATCCGCTCCTTGAAGCTCAGGACCCAAGACAGACGAAACCGCCGGCCGCAGCGCCACTTCATCCGCTCACCGCCTCTGGACGTCGCGCACCATGACGTTCACGACGGAGCTCCCGGTCGAGCCTTCGTTGTCGGTCACGATCACCCGGAAGGACAACATCGTCTCTCCCGTGACCTCAGGCGCCGTGAAGCTCGGCGTCGCGCTCCGGGGACTGCTCAGTGCCACGGCCGGACCACTCGTCTGGACCCAGAGGTAGGAGCGGATCCTTCCGTCGGGGTCCTTGGAGCCGCGGCCACTCAGCGTGACGAGGGTGCGCTCGTCGAAGCCCTCGAGATGTTCCACCTCGGCCACTGGCGGCCGGTTGACGTTGCGGATGGTGACATTGACCGTGTCGAACCCCGCCGCGCCCGTCTGCCCCAGAACCGTCAACTTCAGCGTCAGCACGGAGTCGGCGGTCACGGCCGGCGCGGTAAAGCTCACGACCGCCGTGTTGGCGCCATTCAGCGTGACCGCTGGACCAGGGCCCCGGGTCCACCGGTAGGTGACTCCGCTCTGGTTCGCGCGGCCCTGGATGGTGACGCGCTGGCCCTCGTTGACCGCGAGGTCAGGCCCGGCGTCCACCACCGGCGAGGCGAGGACATCGCGCACGACAACCTCGGTGTCGCTGGAGTCGCTGGCCCCGCCGTTGTCGGTCGCCGTGAGCCGGAACTTGAGCACCGTCCGAGCGGACACCCGCGGCGCGGTGAAGCGGGCCTCCGAGGACTGGGCGCCGGAGAGCGTAACCACCGGCCCCGCGGTCTGGGTCCACTGGAGGGAAGTGATGGTGCCGTCGGAGTCGGTGGCGCCGCCGGTGAGGATGACCGGCGTTCCCTCATCGACCATCTGGCTTGGGCCGGCGTTCACCTGCGGCAGCTCGTTCTGGATGTTGTCCAGCACCTGGACGTTGATGTACGCAGTGCCCGTCGCCCCCTCGTTGTCGGTGACGGTCAGTGAGAACGTCAACGTCGACGGCCCGTTGATCTGCGGCGAGGTGAACGTCGCCACCGCGGTCCCGGCATTCACCAGCGCCACCGGGTGGCCAGTTGTCTGGATCCACGCGTACGAGACGACGCTGCCGTCGGGATCGGAACCGGCGCCGCTCAGGGTAACCAACGTGTTCTCGTTCACGGTCTGGTTGGGCCCGGCATTGGCGGCGGGCGATTGATTGACGTTGTGGGCCGTGACGTGCGTCGTCGCGCTGCTGCTGACGCCCAGGTTGTCGGTCGCGGTCAACGTGAACGTGAGCACGGTGTCGGTGCTGACCGCGGGCGCCATGAAGTGGGCGGTGAGGAGGTTCGCGTTGGTGAGCGCCACCGAGGGACCCGCCGTCTGGGTCCACTGCACGGACGCGATCGTGCCGTCGGCGTCGGAGGCGGCGCCGGCCAGCGTCACCAGCGTCTGCTCATTCACCGTCTGAGCGGTGCCGGCACTGACCACGGGCGGCTGGTTCGGAACAACCGTGATCGAGACCGAGGCGCTGGCGCTCGCGCCCTGGTTGTCCGTCGCGGTGAGTTGGAAGGTGAGCACGGTGCTGGCGGACACCACCGGGGCCGTGAAGCGCGCCGTGGCGGTGCTGGCGTCGACGAGCGTCACCGTGGGCCCCGCCGTCTGGGTCCAGAGGAGGGCAACCACGGTGCCGTCCGGATCGTTGGCGCTGCCGGCGAGCGTGACCGGGGTGCCGGGAATCGCGGTCTGGTCGGCCCCGGCGTTGGCGGTGGGCGGCTGGTTGAGAAGGGGCTGGACCGTTACCGTGACCGAGGCGGTACCGCTCGCGCCGTGATCGTCGGTGACGGTGAGGGTGAAGCCGAGGCTGGCAGGAGCGCTCACCGCCGGCGCGGAGAAGGTCGCGGTCGCGCTGGTCTCACCCGAGAGCGTCACTGCAGGGCCGGAGACCTGCGCCCACGCGTAGGTGACGATCGTGCCGTCCACGTCGGTGCCGGAACCAGCGAGGGTGACGGGCGCGCCGGCTGTCACCGTCTGGTCCGGACCGGCGTTGGCCACCGGCGGCTGATTCGAGGGCGCTCGGACGGTGACGGCGACGCTGTCGCGGCCGGTCTCGCCTTCATTGTCGGTGACGGTCAACTCGAACCCGAGCACCGTGTCGACCGCGAGCAACGGTGCGGTGAAGCTGGGTGCCGCGACACTGGCGTTGGAGAGCGTCACCGACGGACCGGAGGTCTGCGCCCAGTGGTAGGCGACCACCGTGCCATCCACGTCGGTGCCAGCGCCAGCCAGTACGACGGTGCTCCCCGAGTCGACCGTCTGGTCTGGGCCTGCATTCGCCTGGGGCTCCTGGTTCTCCGCGCAGCCCGACGTCGAGCCTCGATTCACGAAGGCCAGGGGCGCGGCTTGGACACCGTTGTAGTCGGGATCGGCGCTGATGGCCCGGCCCGAGACGACCTGGTACGACTGGTCGCCATCGTCCACGCAATCCGGGATCCCGGTCACGGTGACCGCGCGCGGGACGCTCCAGTTCGTCGGAGTGAAGGTGAGCGCGAACGGCGCGAGACGCGCCTCGTTCGGCTGGCTCGCCGTGAAGCCGAGGGTCACCTCGCTCCGCGGAGCACTGGTGAGCGCCACGGTGAAGGTCGCGGTTCCGCCAGCCTCGGTCGTCTCCAGCGTGGTCGTCGGGGTGAGGGTCACGCCGCCACGTGGCTGCGAGACGGGGATCACGTAGGCGCCCGCGGCGTACCGGGTCGTGGTCCCCGCGCGGTTGGTGGCGCTCGCGTACACGTAATACGTGCCGGGCAGAAGCGTGGAGACGTTCCAGGTGTGGCGGCCGGTGGTCGTGGCCGGGTCCTGGGCGAGATCTCGCGCGATGAGGGTCCCGTCCTCGCCCTGAGCGTCGCGGTCGGAGAACAGCGCCAGCGTCGACGCGTGCGTGGGGTCGTCGATCTCCCAGGCGATCGGCACCGTGGAGCCAGTCACGGTCACGATGCCGGCCGGCGCCACCAGCACGAGCCCCGGCGGCCGGACCGTGCCGGTGTGGACGGAGAAGCTCTGCACGGCGCTCCAGGCGCTGGCGCCGCCGCGCGAGTCCTCAGCGCGCACGCGCCAGAAGTAGGTCGCCTCGTCCGTCAGCGGCGGCTGCACCATCCAGGTACGGGTGTTCGACAGCTGCTCGGCCACGCGGCTGGACAGCGCCTCGTCCGAGTAGATCTCCAGGCGATACACGACGGTATCGCCGTCCGGGTCGCTCGAGGCCCCGAGTTCCAGGAGCGGCTCCCGGGTCGAGACGAAGGCGCCCTCCCCTGGGTTGAGCGGCACCGGCACGCCGGTGGATCGTTGGCCTGATCGACGAAGAAGTCGCCATACACCCAGGCACTCTCCGCCACACCGTCGCTGCTCTTCGCGCGCCAGAAATACCGCGCGTTCTCCGCGAGGCCGGTGACGGTGAAGCTGGTCGCGTCCTGCCCCTCCGGGACCGCGCCCGAGCGCACGAGGGCCGGGCTCGCGAAGCCCCGGTCGCGGTCGAGCTCGAAGAGGTAGCTCACGGCCACTCCTGGCCCGTGCGCGCCGTGGGAGACCCGGAGTGGGACGGAGGCGCTGGTCACCACGGTCCCCACGACCGGGCTGAGGATCGCGGGCACCCCGGGGGCTGGGTGGCTGGCGTCGATCGAGAAGCTGGCGGCCGGCGACGCCGTGGTCGCACCGTGCGGGTCGATCGCGAAGGCGCGCCAGTGGTACGTCGTCTGGTCGGCCAGCGGCGGCGCGACCGCCACGCGGGTGACGCCGTCGGCGCCGGCGGCGACGTTGGAGAACTCGTGCAGCTTCTGGCTCAACGCGGCGTCGGCGTAGACCTCGAAGCGATAGACGACCGGCTCGCCGTCGGGGTCGGTGCTGTTGGAGATCGACAGCGTGGGCGAGGGGGTGTCCACGTGCCCGCCGGGAGCGGGCGCCGCGATCGCCGGGACGGACGGGGCGTCGTTCGCGGTGTTGACGGTGAAGCGTCCGAGGGTCCAGGTGCTGTACGTGGTGCCGTCGAAGGCGCGCACGCGCCAGGGGTACGTGGCGTTGTCCGCGAGCGGCGCCGGCACCCGCCACGCGGCCCCGAGCGAACTCCTCGGCACGGCCGGGCTCTGGGCGATCCGGTCCGTGTACGAGGCGTCCCGGTAGAGCTCGAACTGGTAGCTGGCGGCGGTGTCGAGCGGGTTGGCGGTCGGGGCGACGGCCAGCTCGGGCTGCGGCGCCGTCACCGTCGAGGCCACCGCGGGGCGCGAGATGACCGGGGTGTCGGGGCCCGGCGGCGGCGCCAGCGTGGTGACCGTGATCGTCGACGTCCTCGCCGCGGTGAGGCTGCCGTCGGAGGCGGTGAAGGTGATGGGGTACTGGCCCGCCCGGCCGGTGGCCGGCGTCCACTCGAACGACCCGCGGGCCACGCCATTCGACGGCGCCTGCCGCGTGAACCGCGCCCCCGACGGGAGCTGCGACGTCGTGATGGACGGAATCGTGCCGTCCGGATCGGAGGCTCGACCAGGAACCCTACCCGCTCGCCCTCCCGGACGATGTGGTCCGGGATGAACTGGAGCACCGGCGGGCGCGGCGTCTCCGCCGGGCCCGTCAGGACCAGGGTGTAGGTGCCGGGCGTGTTGGCGTCGAACAGGTTGATCCAGTAGCTGAACGGGCCGCCGGGCGTGGCGCGCGACTTGGACAGCCAGACGTTCTCCGGCGGAATCACCTTCCCGTCCGAGCGGGTCACCGGCCCGAGCTGCTTCGTGCCCCCGGAGGGATCCGGGAGCCGCACGTACATGAAGCCGGCGGTCTGGGGCGCCGAGAGCAGGTAGGTCGCTCCGCCGCCGGACGGGGTCAGCGTGGAGGACTCCGATTGGACGGTCACGACCGTGTCCACCCCCGTCGACTCGTAGACACGCAGCACGTCGTCGTCGCGGGCGAGGAAGTCGCGCACGGAGTCACGGCCGGGGAGATCTGCCCTCACGTCGCGGACGAGCAAGTGGGCGTGGGTGGCGTCGATGAGCGAGGTCAGCGCGCCGCCCAGCGCGTCGGAATGCGTGAACGAGGCATTGAACTCGACGAACTTGCCGGAGAGCGTCGTCGTCATCACCCAGCGGCCGGTGCTCGCGGCGGAGGGGGCGATGTCACCCAGCTCGGCGAGGAGGCTGGGGCTGGTGGGTGAGTCGTTCACGTAGCTGCCAGTGAGCTGGAAGCCGACGAGCAGGCCCTGGATGTTCTCGACGATCTTCGGCTGTGCGGACTCGATGCGCACGTTGCGAGCCGCCGCCGCGCCGCCGTTGCGGACGCGGACCCCGAGGGTGAACGGCACCTGCGGCTCGATCTGCGGCGTGAAAGGGTCGTCGGCGAAGACGTCCTGGGTAAGGAAATAATCGAGGGTCAGCCGGGGCATCGGTCGGACGGTGACCGTGTCGGGCGACACCTTCAGCGTCTGTGCCTCGCCGCCGACGGTGTAGCTGAGGTTGGCTCCGACGAAGTAGATCTTGCCCCCCGGCACCGTCCCGCCCGCGCCCGGGCTGGGGATGATGAGCCAGTGCACCTCGGCCACGCTGGCCGGCGCGACCGTGCCGTTCCCGTTCACGTCCGAGATGCCCGCGATGGTGTCAACTCGGATGAAAAAGCTGGCGGAGGTGTCGTTCGGATCGGAGGTGGCCCGGATCGGCGCCCCGGCCTCGTCCATGAACAGCACGTCCACGCGGACCTGTTTCAGCTCCACGGTGTCGAGCGCATTGGTGATGCGCATCATCGCGTCGAAGCCCTGGCGCTCAAGGGTGAGCTTCTGGTCGATCTGGATCTTGACCCGCGCGCAGATGGTATCGAGGGCAAAAGCGGTGTCCGCAAACAAAAGACAAGCGTAGGCGAACAGGCGAATCGCCATTGACCCCACAGGTGAGCAACGGAATGTCCCCGCTATCGTCATCGCACTCCGCCTCACTCATCCCTCTACTGAGATGAACCCCATGTTAGGATCAGTTTCCGAACTCCGTTATTTGTATCCCAACCGACGCGATAAGAGTGTGTTGATACGTTGTGACCTACTCAGTCTCATCCCGGTACGCGGACACACGGTCGATTGCCAAGTGGTCGAAAATCGCCTTCAAGAAGAATCCATCCCCATGGCAGATAAGAGCGACCGCGTCGGGAGCAGCCGCTGTCACCTTGATGTCGGCGATGTTGTTGGCAGACCATCCACGGAGTTCCAGCTCCCGCACTCCAATGCCCATGAGTCGGATCTGGACTCGGTTGGCTTGCGCCTGCACCCACTTGGCTGGGGGTTCATCGGGATACTCGTTCAGATCGAAGCTGATGAGGACCCTCGGGCCATCCTGCTGCAAGCCGAAATCAATAACCCGCACCCCGTGGAGTGAAGGGGGCTGCGAGAACAACTTTCGAAGAAACTCAGCGCCGCCAATCGAATCGATCCAGTCCAAAGTTAGCCCTCGAATAAATAGTGGTCCTGAGTACCGGGCACATGACCTGTTCTAGGATTCTCAGGTGGCCGGACATTGAAGTGCGGTCCACGGTCGCCAACCCCGCCCTCACCAAACTTGTGCCCGGCTGAGTGGTCCTGAATCAGAACCTTGGACCCGTCTGGACGCGTATAGGTGTACTCGCGCGTCATGATCGGCTGCTTGGCGTCATTCAAGATCCGATTACCGTTACTGTCAGTCATGGGGACTCGACGGACGCTGTCCGGATGCTGTGAGCGAAGAATCCCTAGATCCTGCTTCGCCTTATTCAACGCTCCGCTGCGACCAGGTAGCGCCTCCTTTGCGGCATGAACTTGCCGTCCAGAAGCCGGCTTGGCGGGTCCACCACCGCCCCCTATCGGGCAGTTGTGAACGAGCGCGCCATCCTCGCCCACGAAGAACGTGCTTCCATACCCGATCGAGAGATTGACGTAGCGTCCGAACCTCGATTCACGCTCGATGCCCACGACCGCAATCGGCATTCCATCCCGCGCGTCGAGCAGGTCGCCGACGACCAGTTGGCCAGCGTCCTTCCAACCCTGACCGGACACATGGAAGGGATGGCCATCAGTGGCCTCGATCTTCGAGCCGTTCGCGAGTGTGAGGAGAGAGACCGGCTCGACACCTTCGTGCGAGAAGACCCCGGCGACCGGCCGGTAGCTCTTCTCCTGGGTCCATTCGGCGTAGGACAGAACCTCGTCGCCCACCTTCACATCGCCGATCGGCACCAAGCCATCGCGGGTATGAATCGGCGTGTCGTCCGTGAAGCTGTTGTCACATGCTTCCGGCAGAATCGACCGTCCCGGCGGCTTCGACCGTCCGCAGGTCACCGCCTCCTGGAGCCCTTCGATAGCCGCCTCTTGGGCCACGTCTTTCCAACTGATCGCATTGACACACCCCTTGGTGATCAGTTGATCGACGATGCTGGAGACCGCTCCCGAGACCGCACCTTTAATGGCCCCGCCGAGCAGGCGGCATTCACCGGTCGGGTCGCTGAAATTAATAGGATTGGCTTCCGCATACAGATAGAGATTCAGTCCCCCTTCGATGCCGATGGGATCTTCCGTCAGGTAGCGCCCGGTCTCCGGGTCGTAGTACCGCCGATCGTTGTAATGCAGACCGGTCTCGTCGTCCCAGTATTGGCCTGGAAGGCGCAGGTGGCTTGTCGCCTCGGCCATCCGAACGACCGCCCTACCGAATGCATCGTAATCGGCTGACCAGACGATCCGCCCATCGGAAGCGGTCAGCGCAACCGGCGTTCCCAGGTGATCGAGGTGATAGTAAGCATAGTCGGCCGCCGTCCTGAGGAAAAGCGGCCGGGTGCCAAAGCTGCTCTGCGGGTGATAGCCGTAGGTTCGTACAGACGCTCCATTCGAATCCACCTCGGCGACCATGCCCTGGTCCGAGTGGAAGAAGTACGTGCGTACTCCTCCGGCATCCTTGTACAGGCGCCTGTCGAATGGATCGTAGCCGTATTGCGCGATGACGACGCCGTCCTGGTCTTCGACGCGGATGAGGCGATTCTCGCGGTCGTAGAAGTAGTGCCGCCTCACTCCGCCTTGACTCTTGCGGATGAGATTACCGTTCTCGTCGTAGGTGTAGGAGACGCCCGGGCGGCTCAACAACTGGTTGTTCGCGTTGTAGGTCCAGGTACCGCTGGCGTCGGCGACACGATTGCCCATGCTGTCCAGCGTGTAATCCTGCTTACCAGAGGAAGACTGCGCGGTGGCCAGTCTGGTGGCGTCGTCGTAGGTGTAATTCGCTGATGCGCCGCCGATCGATCGCTGGGTGACTGCCTGCACTCGATCGTAGGTGTTGTTCAAATCAAGGACGGGAGTCTGCGTCGGGCTCTTGACCTGCAAGCTCTGCAGATTGAGCAGGCCATTGTAGGCGTAGGTCTGAGTCGCCCCGCCGGGCAGGGTCACCGTCTTCGGCTCGGTCCAGAACGAGTCATTGATCGTCAACGCGCCGGTCGGAGTCTGGACGGAGGCGAGCAGATTCTCCCCGTCATACGTAAATGTGTACGGAATTCCATCCGGACCGGCGAAGCTTCTTACCTCACCGTTACCGTAATATCCGTAGTGATCGCTCAGCGCGAAGTTGCCGTAGTTGACCGTCTCATCAGTCTTGCGTTGAAGGTCGTCGTAGACAAACGTGCCGCTGAACGTTCCGTCGCTCCAGGCGACCATCTTGCCGATAGCGTCGTAACTGAAATCGACCGACAGCACGGCGACCGTGCCGTCGGCCGTCGAAAAGTATTCGCGCTTGATCTGCCGGCCCGCGTCGTCATAGACGTAATGGGTCCTCTGCCCTTTGGGGTCGATGCGGTCGACGACGTTGTCGGCGGCATCATAGACATATCGAGTCGACTGACCGAGCGGCCGGACCTCCTTGGACAGCCGGTTCTGGCGATCGTATTCAAAGCGGGTGGTACCGCCATTGGGATCCACGATGACAACAACGTTGTTGTGATTGTCGTGCTGATATTGAATGACGTGCCCGAGCGGATCCGTCTCCTTGGTTGTGTTGCCAAAGGCGTCGTACTCGAACAGCCTCGATTTACCATTCGGATCGGTAGCCTTGACAATGTTGCCGCCCGGGTCATAGCTGAAGCCCGTGGTCTGCGCGTCGTCACCCACGAGAACGGTGTTGAACGTCACCCGGTTCCGACGGTCGTATCGATACTGCTGCTCGAAGGTCGGCCAGTTTATCTTCGCTGCGTGGAGGAAGCCGCCGCTTTGGGCGAGCCCCTCGTCGGCGAAAGATTGACTGGAGACATTGCCGTTGCCGTCCACGGACTTGAGCAGGCGCAGCCCGAGGTCGTACTGGTAGGACCGGGCCTTTCCCTCTTCGTCAACCTCCCTGGTCACCTCTCCGTCGATGTTGTACTCGTAGGAGATGGACTTCCCGATAGCGTCCGTGACTCGCGTCAGGAGATGCTGTCGGTTGTAAGCGAAGGTTGTGGCTTTACCGTTCGCGTCGGTCTCCTTCGTTTTGTTGCCGACCTTGTTGTATTCATAGACGCCGACCGTGCTGAGTGGATTGGCTTCCATCAACAGTTGGCCGTTCGCGTCATAGGTGTATGTCCACACCTTCTCGCGCGGGTCGGTGATGGAGACCACGTTTCCCATGACGTCGTAGGCGTACCGGGTGACCGCGCCCTCCGGCGACGTGAGCGTCTTCAGGTTGCCGCTGTCGTCGTAGGCGAACTGGTAGACCGACTCCTGCGTCCGCGCATCTCCCAGGCGCCTGGCGCTCGTGCGGTTCCCGTAGGTGTCGTACGTGTAGACGGTGACCCGCTGCTCCGGTCGGCCCACGGCCTCGGTCTTCCGCGTCAGGTTGCCGTTCGGGTCGTACTCGTAGTGGGTGACGACGCCGTTCTCGTCCGTCTTCTGTATGACGAGCGAATACAGGGGCCCGTACACGTACTTCACGCTGCTACCGTCGGGGTGCGTCCGGCTGAGCAGGTTGTCGAACTCGTCGTAGACGTTGACCGTGCGCCCGCCGTTCCGGTCGATCGACGTACGGGTGCGCCCGTCGATGACGAGCGTTTTGAGCGTCTTGCCATTGACGTCCTGGCGGATCCCGAGACCCTCGCTGTTGTACCAGGCCTCCGCGACCAGGCCGCCCGCCGTCTTCGCCTGGATATAGGATTGCTTCTTGGACGCGTCGTAGCTGCACTTGTAGCTCGCGCCGACGCCCTCCTGGTCCTTGCCCGCCCATACCCAGCCGGAGCACCCAACGAGGTTGAGCTTGCGGCCCTCGGGGTCGGTGCGGCTGCGCGGGGTGCCGTTGGACGTGTATTCGTAGGTCCACGCGTTCCCGCGCGCGTCGACGAACCGCGTCATGCGGTTGCCGGTATATTCGTAAACAACGCGCCGGTTCGTGGAGTCGTGGATCGCCGAGAGCTGGTTGTTGGCGTACTCCAGCCACAGCACCTGCCGCCCGAGCGTGTCGGAGAGCCCCGCCACCCGATGCTCGGCGTCGCGCTGCAGGGTGACGGTCACGCCGTTCCGGTCGCGGTATGAGCGGAGGCGGCCCTCCGTGTCGTACTCCGCGGAGTGCCCGTCGCGATCCTGCCAGCGGAATCCGGTGGCGGTCGCGCGGAGGAGGCTCCGCTTGCCGAAGGCGTACATGCCGCCGCCCAGGCCCTTGTACGAGTTGTTCATCCGGACGACCGCACTGACCCCCACGGCGTGGGAGGGGACGTCCGACGGAGGCGGACCGTTGGTGCCGCTGCCGGCTGGCGGCATCACGATGCCGCCGACACTGCTCCCACCACCGCCTCCGCCGCTGCTCCCCGAACTGCTCAGGACGCTCCCGCTCGAGACGCTCCCGCTCGAGGCGGACAGCGGCTTCACCAGCTCGAGATCGGTCCAGGCGTGGTTCGGCAACCACCGAACGCCGTCGTAGGTGCGCTTCACGGCGATGCGCCCGCCCATCACCTTCACCGAGAGATCTTCGAAGGTCTCCCGGTACCGGGACGGCGGCGGCGGTGGTGGTGGCGGCGGTGGCGACACCACCACCTGCGCGTGGGCGGTGGCACCGCCGACCACGAGCGCGCCCAACAGGCACTGCAGGATCAACAAGCCGAGCGCTCCAGCGCCGAAGACCTTGTGTTCTCGGATGGCTCTCATCATTCCTCTCCCGGCGCGGAATCTTCCGACTGGGTACACTCTGGCGCGCATCCCGATTCGGGCAGCTCACTCTCGGTGGGGACGGGCCCTGGACCGATCTCGTAGTCACTGTCTCCACCGCCTCCGACGTACACGGGCCAATCGATGCCCGGGCCGCCGCATTGCCCGTAGCTGTAGATGAACGGCGCCGACGACGCGCCGGTCGACAGCGTCCCGTTCATGCACAGGAAGCTCCACCTAGCGGTCGCGGCCGGCTGATACGTGCTGCAGCCTCCGCCGCTCTCCGCGCCAGACGGCTCGAAGGACTTCAGGCTGGTCATGCGATACGCGATGCGCACGGTCTCGTGCGAGCCGATGCTCGTCGGCACCTCGGTCAACAGCTCGTAGCGGAAGTAGCTGTCCGAGGGGCAGCGCGAAGTGCACGTCGTCCGCGCGCACCAGGCCGTAGTTCGAGAGCGTGAACTCGCCGTGGAACATGTCGCCCGGAGTCATCTTCGGCAGGTTGACCGCGACCGGCTCGATGACGACGACTGGCGCCGGGACATGGGTCTCGAAGGTGGCGGAGAGGACGATCTGGTAATCGTCCTGGATGGTCACCTGTCGCACCGACCACTCGACGCTGATCAGGTTGTAATCGAGGAACGCCTCCTGGCTCGTGGTGACGCCGGGCTTCACCGAGAGGCGGCCGTTGAGTTGCTGGTGGTTCGCGGCCTTGGCGCGGAACAGGTACCGCCCGGCCGGAAGCTGGGTGAACATCGCCTCCCCCACGCTGTCGGTGGTGAGCGTGCTCCGCACCGTCGATACCGCCTCGTTCTGCAGCTCGATCGTCACGTCCGCCAGCCCCTGCACCAGCGAGCCGTCGGGGCGCGTCATGCCGGTGAAGAGATCCGAGGCGTGGAAGACGACGTCGCCGATGCCGGACTGAGTCACCGACACGTAGACGTTGACGTCACCGGGCGCGAAGTTGCTCCCGGTCACGTGCAGCTTGAAGGGGTAGATCCCGTCCGCCACCGTGCTCGCGTCCGGGGCCACGTTGATGTCGAGCGCACGCTTCCCGCCCACGGGGATGCTGCCGAGCTGGCCGTCCGATGCGAGGAAGATCCATGCCGGAGGCGCCGAGCCGTCCGGCTTGACCAGCGTGACGACCACGCCGTCCGCGCTCGCGAGGCCGCGGTTCTCCAGCGTCACCCGCTCGGTGGCCGTACCGCCCTGGGCCACGCCCGTCTCGATGAAGCTGGGGCTGGAGGACAGCGCCGGCCCGGCCTCCGACAGCCGGTAGTCGACACGCACCGTGGCAAGCGGCGTGCTCCCACGCTCGTCGTCGAGCGCCGTCAGCAGCAGCGTGCCCTGCCCGTCCGCGGTGTTGTCCGCGGTCAGGGTGGCGGTGAGGTCCGCGCTCCGCTTCGGGCCCAGGGTGATCGGGTCGCCAGTCGACACCGAGATGCCCTGGGGAGCGCCGCCCGGCTGCGCCAGCGGGTCGTAGACGAGGCGCAGATGGGTCGCCGTCGTCTGCTCCCCGGTGGCGACCTTGATCACGACGGGCTGCTGGAAGTTCCTCGGGAAGTTGGCGACGAACCGGGTCGGCGTGACCGTCACCTGGTTGATGACGAACTGCCCCTGGTTCGGACGGTCGAGCACGTCCGGGTGTACCGCCGAGACCGTATAGAGGCCCGCGTCGCCCGCCTGCGGGAGGAAGTCGAAGGTGAAGGTGCCGGCCTCGTCGGTGAACACGTCGAACCGACGCTCGAAGCCGTTCACACGCAACGCCAGGCGGAGCTTCGCGGTGGGGAGCGGCTGGTTGCCCTCGCGCGCCAGGGCGCGCCCGGTGATGGTGACCGCCTGATCGCCGTGGGACACCTGTGGGGTGATCGCGCTCACCTCGCCGAAGTAGGCGGTGTCGATCAGTGTCGCGGTCGCCCGCCCGTTCTTGCCCGGGATCGCCACCGCGTCGGTCTGGCCGGTGTGGTACCGCACGCTGTCGATGTCGAGCTGGACGACGACGTGGTCGGGTGCGCTCGACGGGATCGGGACGCTGATCGGATCCGAGGTGAACGTCTCGCCAGCGGCGATACGCGCCACGGTCATCCCGTTCGGGAGGGTGGTGACGCCGTGGAATGGCTGCATCACCTCCTGGGTCGCCAGCACGTTGCCGTCCTGATCCAGGAGCTTGACCCGCAGCTCCGGCGATGGGGCGCTGCCCGTCTGTGACGCGGTGATCACCTCGGTCTCGACGTCACTGGTGTTCTGCAGCGCGAAGCGCACCATGCCGGTGGCGCCGCGGGTGAAGACCTCGGTCGTGAGCGAGAGCGCGAGCGCGCCGTCCCGCGCCTCCACCGCCCGCGTCCGCACCAGCTGCACCGTCGCGCCCTCCTCGGGGAGCACCTCGATCGTGGTGGTGACGCTCGCCTGGTTCGGGATGTCGGCGAACCCACCCATCACGATGTCGACGAGCTCCGACTCACCCGCGCCCAGGGCGAACACCGGCGACGTGTTCACGTGCGTGCCGATCTTCGCCTTGAGGGAGATGTTGGCGGCTGCGGTGGAGCCCTGGTTGGTCACCCGGTACTGGAGGCGATTCATGATCCCACGCTGGATCGGCGCGCCGGCGACGAGGGACGCGGTGAGCTTCGGCAGGATGATCGTCCGGCCAATGGTGGCGTTGGCGGCGTCGAAGCCCACCACCGTGTAGCGGCGCTCGTCTCTGGCGTGGCCGGTGTCCGTGAAGGTCCGATTCGAGATCGGGCTGGCGTTCAGCTTCTCGCGGGCGTCGTCCGGGCCCAGGTAGACGTCGTGCCCCACCACCGTGCCGCCGCTCTGCGTCCAGGTGAGCACCGGGAACTCACCCTCGCTCTGCACCACGGTGAGGTTGCCAACTGGCACCAGCGCGAAGTCCAGGAACGCCGAGGTCGAGGAGCCGGACTCGTTCCCGGCGGCGTCAACCGCGGTGACCGCGTAGGCGTGCTCGGTGAGCGAGGGCGAGGGGTCGATCGCGGCGAGCTGCCGGATGCCAGTCTTGAGGGGGGTGAGACCCTGGACGTCCGTGATGACCGGGGCACTCGAGCGGTACAGGTTGTAGGTCGCGGCTCCACCGTCCGTGGGGCCTTGCCATGTGGCCACGATCCCGCTGCCGTTGAGCACCAGCGAGAGGCCGGTCGGGGTGCCGGGAGCATGGGAGTCGGCCGCGGCCACGACGACGTTGCTCTGCCCACTCGTCGCCTCCTGGCTGTTCGCCTGACGGATGCTGGCGAGGGCGTAGCGATACTCGCCATCGGCCGTGGTGACGTCGACCCGCTCCACGGAGGGCTCGAGGCGCTGGTACGGACTGAGGGCCGTCTCCCCCGGCGCCTGCCGGTAGAGCTGGTACCCGGCGGCGAGCTCGACGGCGTGCCGGTCAGCCGGACCTTTCCGGCGGGGAGCGCGGTGGCGGCGAGTTGGAGCGGCGGGAGCAGCGGCGGCAGACTGCCCTGGTAGACCTGGAAGCTGTTCGCGGCCGTGACGGCCGTGGAGACGTTGTCGAGATCGTCCTGGGCCCGGAAGGTGAAGGAGAGGTTCTCGGGCTGGGCGCCCGCGCCGCCCGGGAGCGAGAACGTCGCGTGCCGGTGAGCGGGTCGGTCGAGGTGAGACCGGCGATGGGCGTGATGCTCGCCGGAGCGCTCGAGAGTACGAACCCGAGCTGTGGAGGCACGCCGGCCTTCGGCGCCTCGCTCAAGGTGAAGGTGGCGGTGACCGAGGTGGGGCTGGCGGCGTCGTTCTGGATGGGCGCGCCGGGTACCAGCGCGATCGCGCTTAGCGCCGGTCCCTGAGCGTCGAGCTGGAGCGAGTCCCCCTCGCCGATGTCGGTGCCGCGGTTGCCCACGAGGTCGCGCGCGGAAAAGACGGCGTAGGCCGTGCCGGACGGAGTACCGGAGGAGATGGAGAAGCCGCCGCGATACTCGGTGTCGGAGCGCCGGGTGAGGTCGATCGCCATCGGCGTCCCCCCTCGGGGATGACGCTCAGGAACGGGGTGGTCAAGAGCGGCTCGCTCACCGTCACCACCAGCTCCACCCGCCCCGTCGCGATGCGGCCCGTGGCGGGATCGACCTTGCCCGTGGGCGTGTACGCGATCCGCGTTGCCCTCGGGAGCGTGTTGTCGGAGACCGCGCTGGCGAGGTTCGACGGCTGACCCGGCGTCCCGAGGTTGTTCACCGCGACGATCCGGTAGAAGTACGTGCCGTCGGCGGCCGGGACGTCGTCGAGGAGCGTGGTGGCGGTCGCGATCCGGGTGGCGTTGACCTTGACCGCCTCACCGGAGGTGTTGAACGCCTGCGCCGATCGATAGAGGTCGTAGCCGACGACCCGGCCGTCCTGCGACCGGTTCCACGCAAGCCGGATCTTCCCTCCCGGTTGCGCTACGGCGGTCAGGCCATCCGGCGACACCGGGATGGAGGTGTCGCGCGTCACCTGCACCACGGCACTCGGAGGGCTCTCGCCCCCACGGTTGCTGGCGACCGCCCGCAGGTCGTTCAGGCCCTCGACGATGCCCACCAGGAGCGTGAACTTCTCGCTCGCGTCGACGGCGACGGGGCCCGCCACCGCCACGCCATTGTTCTGGAGCGTGACCTGGGTGTTCTTCTCCGCGCTGCCGGAGACGGCGACCTCGGACTGGTTCGTCACCAGACCGCCCGGCGGGGCGGTGATGGCCGGAACTCCGGGCGCGGCCAGCACGACGGTGATCGGAGTCGTGTGCGCGGTGACGTTGTTGTACGAGTCGTACGCGCGCACCATCAGCGTGTGCGGGCCATCGGCGAGCGGGACGATGTCGAGGAACGCCGAGTACCCGTCGGACCCGCTGGTGTCGGTGCCCAGCGACGCTCCGTCGAGCAGGAACTCCACCCGGCTCACGCCGCTGCGGTCGCTGGCGCCAATGGTCAACGTGCCGGAGCGCGAGAGGGTGCCGTCGGGTACGACGGGAGTGCCGGCCAGGGCCAGCGCGGTGAGCACCGGGCCGTCGGTGTCCGGCGGAGGCGGCAGTGCCTTGGCGAGCGTGACGGTGCTGGTGCGCGAGGTGCCGTGGCCGACGCCGTCGAAGGCGACCGCTCTTATCGTGTGCTGACCATCGGAGACCCGGCTGACGTCCCAGTCGTAGGTGTACGGCGCGGTCGTGTCGCTCACGGTGAGCACGCCGTCGATGGAGAGTTCCACGCGCGCGACCCCGGCCGGGTCGGTGGCGGTCGCGGTCACCGTGATGTTCCCGTTGATGAAGCTGCCATCGGCCGGGTTGGTGAGCGCCAGCACCGGGCCGGCGGAGTCCAGGAGGATGGGCTGCGGGAGCGCCGCGGTCACCGTGTCGCCACCCGCACCACGATACTGGACCGAGAGGTGCTTGAGGCCGTCTCCGCCCTCGAGTGTGAAGGGCACCACCGCCGCCATCGGCTGGAACGCCACGCCGGTGAAGCTCCCGTTCTCGGCGACGCGGTACTCGGTGGCATTGCGGCAGCGGAGCAGCAGCGTCACGCCGGGCTGCTCGGTGAACGAGATCCCACCCGCGACCGCCAGGGTCGGCTCGATGAGTGGGAGCTGGGTGAGGAAGCCCGAGTAGTTCACGCCCGTCGACACGGGGTCACCCTGCCCCGACGGGTTCGCCACCGGGTCCCTCGGTCCGGTCGCGCTGCCCCACCAGTTGCCGGTCGCCTGGACGGCCGTCGCCGGGGTGAGGTTGCGCACTCCGAACGACGTGTTGCCGTGGATGTCCGATCCGACCAGCACCGGGCTCGCACTGTCGGTCTCCAGGCCCACCGTGTTGTCGATCAGGCTCAGCCCCTCGAGCCGCGGCGCCGCGCCATCCACGACGCGGAGCCCGAGCAGCGAGTGATCGACGGTCAGGAAGCGCACGACCGGCGAGCTCCGCCGCAGCGTGAGGCTCGCCTCGCCGTTCGCGCCGCCATAGCGGAGTGTGAGCCCGTCAATCCGGAGATTGCTGCTGGACGGCTCGATGCTCACCCCACGCCAGTCTCCCGCCGTCGGCGCCTGCGCCGCGGTGCCCCCGTCGCCGGAGTCATGGACGCTGGTGAACGTCGCGGCTCCGTCCACGCGCAGCGTGTCCCGGACCACGACCCCGGCGTCGGCGCCGAACTTCACGGTGACTCCGTCGGAGATCGTGAGATCGGCGGCGGCCGTCACGATCGGCAAGAGCGCCGTGCCCCCGAGGAAAAGGAGCCAGCGGAGCGACGTTCGGTGATGAGCGTGGCCTCCCATGTGTGGTGACTAGTTCCGGTCCAGAGTCGCGACCCGATACTGCTTGCCGGACACCGTCGTGAGCATGACCGCCGGCGGCCCCTGGAGGCTGGCGATCAGAGTCACCCGCTCCACCTGCTCGCCGTTCGCGTAGCGCGTGCCCAGCTCGCGGCCGAGCGCCGCGACCACGGTGTACGAGGTCGTGGCCTGCAGCACACTGGGCCCGCCCGGCAGGTCGATGTTGACACTGGTGGTCGCGCTGTCGGTGGAGCCAGACAGCGCCGGGCTCACGGCGCTCACCGATGCGGCCGCAGCGGGGATCACGGTGAGGGTGACGGTGTTTCCGACCGGTACCCCCGTCGTCGCGAAGGTGACCGTGACAGGGTTCGGAGTGGTCGCGGGCAGCACGATGTCGGCGTTGCCGGTCGGCACGGCAGGCGCGCTCACACCCGCGACGCTGGTGATGCGGAGCGTGGGCAGACCGGCAACGAACACCGTGGTCGGCGCGGTCACTGCGGGAAACGGAGGGGTGCTGGCATTCGTCCGGGTGAAGGTCTCCGCCTCCAGCCGGATGCGCCCCACGGCGCCGTTCCCGCCCCTGAAGCAGCTTTCCCCGCCCGAAGTCGTGGAGGCGGCACCGGCGGCGGCGCTGAGCGTGCCGTTGCCGGAGAAGGTCGTCGCCAGCAACCGGATGGCGCCCCCGCTACCCCCTCCGCCCGTACCACCGGCGCCAGTCCCGGAGGTCGCGCCCGAGGCGCCTCCGTTCGCGAGGATTGAACCCGTGACGTTGAGCGTCTCGGAGGAAGCAATGAGGATCGCGCCGCCGCCGCCTCCTCCTCCCGACCCACCGAACCCGGAGTAGCCACTCCCACCGCCACCGCCCGAGCCACCGATCAATGGCAGGAGCTGACTGGAGCCGTAGGCGACGCCGCCCCGCGAGAACGTCGTGTTCTCGTAGGAATACGCGTAGGAGTTCGCTCCCTCAGCGCCGAAGCCGGCGCCGCCGCCACCCGTCGGATAGTTGCTGCTGTAGCAGTTGCTGCTCCCCATGAGCCCAGCCAAACCTCCTCCGGGCCCGAGCCCATTGCCGCCGCGCGAGGTCGCCGCCGCTCCGGCCCGACCTCCACGCCCGCCGTCCTGGCCGCCGGGCCCACCACGACCGGGGATCCCGTCATCGCCCAAGTTGCCATCGCCCGCGGCGCCGACGTTGGTCGAGCTGGAGCCGCTGACATCGATCGCTCCCGCGATGGTGACATTGCCGGTAGCGAGGATGACGATCGGCGTGTTGGCTGTATTTCGCTTGAACGTCACGGTGACGCCGCTGGGGATATCCACGGTCGTGAAGTTGAAGATGCCGTTCTCCGGGAGCTGCACCTGCGTGCTCACCGTCGGGCTGAACGCCCCATCCGCGCCGGTGCTGCCGCTGTTGAAGGCCAGCGCCGTCCCCGAGATGACCAGCACCATGGATGCCATCACCCGGCCCAGTCGCTTGAGTTGCTCGCTCATGTCGCTCTCCGCATGGTTCAGGGACTCCGAATGGTGAAGGTGTTGACGGGTGAAGGCTCGGCGGGGGTCGTCCCCACTGGCGTGACCACCTGGATCACACGCGGGCCGACGGGCGCGTCGGGCGCGATGCTGAAGGCGGTGGTGAGCAACCCCTGGGCGGCATCGACCGTGAAGGTGGGGCTGAACGTCACGCCGGTGGAGGGCGTGATCGTCACGCTGGTCGCGTACTGCGGGTTCGTCGCGCGGATCAGCAGCGAGACCACCTGCCCCTGGGTGCCGAGGATCGGCTCGATGGAGCTGAGCGCCGGGAGGGCCGGCACGACGACCAGCCGGTTCGCCGCCGGTTGGCTGAACCACACCGGCCGGAGGCATCCAACAGGACGAACTGCCGCGCACCGGCGGGGGCCGCGGCGTCCACGGTGACAGGGATGGACAACTGCGTGCCGTCGGCGCTCGCGGTGAACGCGCCGAGCGTCAGCCCCGTGGAGGGGCAACGGCAACCGAGGTGACGGCGCCGAGCCTGCTCCAGCGATCGTGATCGTGGCGGACTGACCGGCGAGGACGCCCGCGGGCGAGAGCGCCCGCGCCGTGGGGCCGAGGGCCACGCCCACCAGCGCACCGGTTACGAGCTGGGTCGTGCTGGTCGTCGGCGCCTCGACCGTGAGTTCCACACCCACCGCGGGCGACAGGAACGGGCCGTACGACACCGGTGACGGCGTGACCTGTTCCTGGAGGGTCACGCCCAGCGACGTCGAGAAAGGCCCGAAGCTCGTCCCGGCGGTTGACGCCACGGTGAGCGTGTTGGCCACGCCGGGCGTGCGGGGAGTCTCACCGGCCGGGGTGGTGAGGGTCACGACGCGCGGCCCCGTCGCCGCGCCCGCGGCGGCCGCGAGGGAGACCGTGGTGGTCGTACCAGCGGCGTTGGTGCTCGGCGCGGAGAGCGTCATCCCGTCCGGCGGGAGGACGCTGACTCGCGACGCGTCCTGGAGATTGGCGCCACCGATGGTGAGCAGGGTGGGGGCGGCGCCGATCTGCACCAACAGCGGGCTGATCGAGTCGATGCGGGGCGGCGGCGGGGTGACGCGGAAGAGCGAGTCCGCCACCGACACGAAGTCGATCCGTTGGCTACCCGCGAGCACCTGCACGGTGCGCATCGTCTGGGGCGCGTCGGCCGCGATCGCCGGGCTCACGGTCAGCGAGTTGCCGTCGGGCGCGAGTTGCGGAGTCCCCACGGTGAGGCCCGTCGAGGGGCTGAGCTGCACGGCCGTGACGCCACCGAGCCCGGCCCCCTGGAGCGAGAGCGTGACGTTCGAGCCGATCTCGCCCGCCTCCGGGCTGATCGACGTCACCGCGCTCCCGAAGATCACGCCCACGTTCGACGGCCACAGGCCAAACGTCTGGGACGCGGGCGGGCTCACCTGTCCGAGCACCACGCCAAGCAGCGCCGCGGCCACCGGCGAGATGTCTTGTGCCGCGCCGTGGACCACCGTGAGGGTGTTGGCGACCGATGGGGTCGCGGGAGATGTTCCGCCGAGCGTGGAGACGGTCACCACCCGTGGCCCGAGCGGCGCATCCGTCGCGACGCTGAAGTTCAGCGTGATGAAGGTGCCGTCCGGGGTCACGGTCGGTGAGCCGACCGTGACGCCGTCGCCGGGCACGAGGCTCACGCCCTGAAGGTCCTGGAAGTTGCGACCAGCCACGGTGAGGTTGACGCCGCTGGAGCCGGTCTGCGCGAAGAGCGGGGAGATCCGCTCGATGATCGGAACCGGCCGCACGATCTTGATCCGGTCGGCGTCTGGCCGCATGGGGAGATGGGGGCCGCCACCGGAGAGGACGAGCCGACGGACGGTGAGCGGCGCGTCGGCGGCGACCGTCACTGGCACCGTGAGCTGGTTGCCATCCGGACTCACGGCGGGAGCACCCAGGGTCACGCCGTCCCCGGGCACCGGGCTCACCTCGGTAACCGAGGCCAGGCCGGTGCCGGAGATCACGAGCGGCACGGGGCCGGTGCCGATGGTGAACACCCGCGGGCTGACATCGGCGAGGTGATCGCCCAGCGCGACACCCACCAGGTTGGAGACCACCTCAACCGCTGATGACGACGGGAGCGGCGAGGGCGTCACCACGACCCCGAGGGGGAGCGCGAAGCTGGTGTTGAGCCCGGAGAACTCGGTGGTGACGAAGACCGGCGTGGTCACCGTGCCCAGGGCCGGCGACACGAGGGTCAGCACCGTCTGACCCAACACCCGGCCGGTGACCAGCAGATTCGCCTCGGTCTGACCCGCGGCGATGCCGATGCTCGCCGGAGAGATCGTGGCGATGCTCATGTTGCCGATGCTCACCGCGAAGGTGTGAGCGACCCCGTCGGGCCGTGAGAGCCGCAGCTTGATAAGACGGGCGACGTTGTCCGGCGGCACCGCGACCGGGGCCGGGCTCGTCACCACCGTCGGCGGCAGGTCGACCACGGTCACCACCGCCGAGGCACTGCCCGAGGCCGAGGCTGGGTTGGTGAAGGTCAGCGTCTGGTCTCCCAGCACCGCGCTCGCCGACGCCGCCAGGGTGAAGCTCATCGACGTGGCGCTGGACGAGACGTTGCCGAGGGTGAGGCCGGTGGCGGTGGTGGTGACGTTCGCCCCCGCCAGGTTCTGCCCGGTCGCCTGGAAGGACTTGCTCTCGCCGCGGCGGAGCGAGCCCGGCGTCACGCCGTCCACGACGATCGACGGCCTCGGCGGGACGACCGTCACCGCGCCCTCGAGCCGGGCCGGCCCGCGGCGACCAGCACCTCGAGCGCGGTGGGACCTGTCGCCGCCTGCGCCGAGGCGGTCACGTCGACGCTGAAGGACGTGTCGCCGCCGCCCGGGAGCACGGTTCCGGAGAGGGCGGCGTTGTCGAAGCGCATGCGCTCCACGCCGCCAAGCCGCGTCCCGCTCACCGTCATCGTCACCGTCTGCCCCTGGGCGATCTGCGACGGCGCCACCGAGGTCACGGCTGGCGCGCGGCCGACGGACACCAGACCCTGGCTCACGACGTAGGGGATGCCGCGCAACCCCCACACCACCGCCCCCGTGATCTCCCCCGGCGGCAGCAGCACGCCGTCAACCCCGTTGCCCGTCGCCTGCAGCCCAACGCCGACCGGAGACGAGGCGAGGTCGGCGGTCACGGCCGGCCCGCTGTTGTTGATCAACCAGACATGGTTGAGCGTGGGCGCCGCTGACTCGATGACGACGCCCTGTCCGTAGCGGACCTCGACGTACTCCAGGACCGTGAGCGAATCATTCGTCCCGTTCGCGAACCGCAGCACGCCCCAGTTCCCGGGGACCGGCGACCCTCCGGCCGTGTCGGACTCGGCCGTGAACACGATGGGCAGGACGGCGGTACCGCGCGCGCGCAGGGTGCCCGACGAGACGCTCAGGCTCGTCCCCGGCTGCATGAGCACGGTCACGCCCGGCTCGATGACCAGGGTCGCGCCGCCCTGGACGGTGACGCTGCCGACGACCCGATACGGGCTCTGCGCGGCCGACCAGGTGGTGGTGGAGTTGATCGGACCAGAAACGTCGAGCGCCAGCGCAATCCCAGAACAAAGCAGAGCCAGCAGGCCGAGGAGGCCCCCACCTGCATTCAGACCCCTTCCCCCAGAGGCCTCATCGACGACTCCCCCTACTTCAGTTCACTTCAGTTCATCGACACGTCGACACCGGCGTCCTGATCTCGTAACGGTTGAACACAACGGCCGGAGCGTCTTCCGCCGGCTCGGTCGAGATGATCCGCATCGCGACGTAGTCGGTCTCGTGCTCCGCGAACGACTTCTGGTGCGCGTCCACGATCAGCCAGCGGCCGTCGACCAGAACCTCCGCCCAGTTGTGGTAGTCCGCCGGCCCGACGATCGAGTTGCCGTGGAGCACGTACCCACCCATGGGCCTCGCCGGCACATGGTTCGCTCGGGAGAGCGCCGCCACCAGGTACGCGAACTCGGTGCAATCTCCCCGGCGCTGCTCGAGCAGGTAGAGTGCGCCACGATCGTCGGGGACATAGTCGGACGGCTGCACGTTGGCGGCCACCCAGTCATAGGTCTGCCGGACCGTGCGAAGGGCCGACGGGTCACGCACTGCCCGCGCGATCGCACCCACCCGAGGGTCGCTCGATTCGATGTAACGCTCTGGCCTGGTGAAGCGCGCCACGTCGCCGCCGGACGCCTCCGTGCCGCGCTCCGCCATCTTCAGGTCGGCGGTGATGCTGATGATCCTCGATGCGTACGGGGGAAGCGTCTCGAACTCGAAGCGGAGGAGTTCGTTGCCGAGCGAATCGCGCGACACGCGGTAGGGGTGCGTCGCGGTGAGCTTCTCGAGCCACTGGTGTGACGTCCGCGGCACCGGCGCGAGCGTGAGGAACTCCACCTTCGCGATCGGCCGCGCCGTGGTGTTGCGAAGCGTGAAGCTGTAGCGGAGCTGCTTGGGAATGGCGTAGTCCGCGGGCGCTCGTGAGCCAGTCCCACCAGCCGGCGAGGCAACGGCTCGGAGCGGGCACGCGAGGGCCGCCACCAGCAGCGCTGAGACGAAGGTCAGCCGCAGCATGAGGACGCCCTCGTCTTTTCCTGACGTCCCCAGATTGAGATCTGATTCGACACGAACTCTTGATAGCCCTCGAGCCCGGACTCCAGGTACAACGCGTCCTGCACGCCAGCTTCCTTCAGCAGGGCGGAGAGCATGGCGTGCTCGGTATCGCTGGCCGCGAGCACGCGCAGACCGGGAGCGGCCTGGCGCGCCCGGTCGACCGCCACCTTGATCGCGCGAATCGCCGGGGCTCCCGTTCCGGTCACCTGCTCGACGCGCGACGGGAGCCAGCAGCGCAGCGACGCGTGCTGGTCATTCGAGAAGATCAAGACGAGCCAGTCTGTCCTCATGCGTTCGGCGAAGAGCTCCGCGGGCATGAGGTGGTCGAGGTCGTGGGCCGAACGTGCCTCTCCTTCCAGCGCGCCACGGCCCGCGAGCCGTGCACGCAGTCCTCCCTGCAGGACGGCGACGTTCGAAAAGCCCGCGCGCTTCAGCTCGGCGCAGCCGACCTCGAGTGCCGCGGTGACATGACCCTGATTCACGAGGACGATCGACTCCGACCGCAGGAATGCCTTTGCCTTCACGGCGTACAATGGGATGTTGAGCGACCCCGGAATGCGATAGCGACTGAACGACTCGGCGTCGCGCACGTCAACGAGCATGACCTTGCCCTGGTCATGCTGGCGCAGGACGGTCTCCACCGGCACGAGGCATGACACGTGTTTCTCGATGGGCCGGTCACTCACGAACGGAGCCGCCGGGCACGTCAGGGATGAGGAGCCCGCGCCTTGCGCATGGCAGATCCCGGCCACCAGCAACAGGACGAGCCCAGCGGTGCGCGCTCCGGAGGAGGGAATCTGTATGCCGTGCGTGGCCACGATAAGCAACGTAACTCAAACGCATGACCACGGCTCATGCCGAAGGGCGAAGTGGGAAGTAATGTACAGTTCGATTTCAGCTCGAGCACGACTCGCACTCGGATGAAGCGCCGGCCGCTGGATGGCACCATGCACCTCTTCTTCACGCCTTGGAGCAAGGCTCAAGCCGAGGGGCAGATAACAAAGCTCAAACTTCTCAAGCGCCAGATGTACGGTCGCGCCAGCTTTGCCTTACTGCGCCATCGCATGCTGCTCGCGGCATGCTCCACGCGCAGAGGCCCGTGGCGGGGCGCGGCGGGCCTCGTCGGCGAAGAAGTCCCCGAAGGCCCGCCCCCGCGAGGCGAGCTGCTTGCCCTGGGGAAACACGAGGGAACACGAGGGAGATGGGAGTGCCCTCTTCCCAGGGCCCCTCCAGCGGTAGGCGTATCAGGGCTCTCCACCGCAGTTCCTCGAGCACCGTGGGATCTGGCAGCCGCGCGATTCCCAGCCCGTCGAGCGATGCCCGTGGTCATGACTGGATGACTGGCTTCCTCTTCGTGCTCGACAGGGGAATGCCGGCGCACTTCAGGAAGAGGGGAAGCACCACATCTCCTCCGCGCTCCAGGTAGGCGACAATCTCGCTCGAGTGCATGGCCATCGCGGAAACGAGGCGCACCGGACCGGCGGGCGTGGGGAAGCTCGTTGGCAGGGTTGGCGCCTCCACGCCGAACAGAGCCATCGACATCCCGTGTTCTGACACCCAGTCGTTCGGCCGGAACTTCTTGAAGACATCTGGCGGCACCACGAGCTGTTCCGGCATTCCCTTGCCGGAGAACTGGATGAACGCCAGCCCTGTCTCCAGGAGCTTCCGAGTGTCCGCGTAGTTGGCAAAGCCATCCGAGACCCACATCAACATGTCCAGCGGCCACCCGTCGTCCCCCGGTAGCTCCTCGTCCGTCTCGACCGCCAGCTCGAACCCGAAGCCCACGGACGGCTCGCTCGCGTCAAGAAAGGGGTCGGACAGCCCATCACTCACGAACAGGGTACGCTGGCCTCTCTTGATGATCCTCCACGCCTGAAAACCGCTCGGCCAATTCCCGCTCGTGGGAACGATGCGCCTGATGACGTCTTCAGAGAGGTCCCCGAGCTTGCCGTACGCGGCGGCCCTCGCCTCCCGGGCTTGCTTGAGAGGGGCTGGAACCTCGCGCGGCGGTGGCAGCTGTTCATGCGGCCCCGTCACGCGCTCGAAATAAACCCCCAGATTCCCTACTCTTTCGAGCGCGGCTTTGACCTCTTCGGAGACAATGAGTGCGTGAGTGAACCGCTTCGGCCTGAAGACACGCGCGCCCTCGGTCTTCGCTGGGACGATTCGCAAGCCGTAGATCCAGCGATAAGCCCCTCTGCGCGCGGGCTCAGGGTCGTCCTCGTCGTGCAGGTGGACTTCCCGGCAGTTCGCTTCGTCAATACAATCAATGGTCTTGCCTGCATTGACAACGAAATACTGCC
Source organism: Cystobacter fuscus (assembly GCA_049060065.1). Classification (GTDB taxonomy): domain Bacteria; phylum Myxococcota; class Myxococcia; order Myxococcales; family Myxococcaceae; genus Cystobacter; species Cystobacter fuscus_B. The sequence goes on along the minus strand of JBMEQP010000002.1, from coordinate 2,488,571 downwards.
CCGACTCTCCCTCCAATGTCACCGGGAACAGTTGCACATCGTCAGACGCAAGAGCCCTGAATACATTCGCGACTGCTTCGCTGACGACGGGGACACTCTCAAGCCCAGCGAACACAAAGGCGCGTCGCTCGCCTTGGTGCTCAACCTGGGTCTTCATCGCCCCCGGGTGTTGGAGGAGGCGCCCTTCTCCGAACATCCAAGGCTCGTCGAACTCACCGCCTGATGCCGGTACTGGAGTCGCGATGATCCACTGAGGCACATCAGCCATTCGGATCCAATAAAAGTGACGTTCCATCCGCTCCTCCTACTTCACAATGTAGCCCCGCAACTCAGAGCCGGGCGTAAGCAACTCATTCGCAATCTTCGCGAGTTCATGCACCAACCTGACTCGGCAAGTCTCAGTGGTCTTGCAAGTGCTCACGGCCACTTTCAAGCGCCCTACCACCTCTGCGTGGTATCGCTCGGGATGAGGGCCTTCGTGTCCCTTGAGTCGCACTTTATTTGCAACATCTTCGAGCGTCATCCCGGCCTTCTTGAAGATCTTCTCACACAGTGGCGTCCAAGGACCGCCGGACACAGCGGATATGGTGTTTTTGCTCGTGCAGACGTGATGAACCGGGCCCTCTGCGTCGCCTGGCACGATCCCTTGCGAGTACATCGCAATCGCCGCGACGGCTCCTGGTGCGAGCGCGACGTTGAGGACACCGGCAGCAGGCAACGCGATCGAGCCCACCTCGCCATTCAGAGCAGCCGCGAGTTGGAAGCCACCCTCGGCCTGCGCGCTGATTGCGGCCTGGGAGAAGCCGGGGAGTTTGGGCCCTGGGCCGCCATCGCGCTCTTTCCGCCAAGGGCCGCCGTGACGAGTAGCACCAGGACGCGCGTGCCGTTCGTCCCCAACACCCGTCCGAACTGGTGCCCGATGTCCTGCAACTCGATGACGCTCGTCGCCTTCCCCGCATCGTCCCACAGCCGGACGAATCCACGACCCATCTCCCAGACCGGAATCACACCGAGGTAGGCCACCATGGCCGCCGTCAACGCGACCGCGAGGACTTTGGTGACGGGCTCGGGCAGGGTCATCGTGAGGAGCACGGACAGGGCAGCAGACGTCAACATCGCCTTGAGCGCCACCGGATTCAGCATCTTGCCGACCTCCGCCTCGACACTCTCCCAGACGGTATCGAGCGCGAAGGACAGGGCCATCAGCGTCCGGTCCTTCCGCCCGAACGACAATCCCGTCCCGCCTATCAGGGTCAGGCAGTCGTCCCCGTCGGGGCAGATGCGCGCATACAACGACTCGGGGGAGTTCCGTCCCCCCGAATCAGCGAGACCCTTCGAGGATGCGAGCAGAGTCCTGGACCGCACCCACCCTCGCTCATCGGCCTCTTCAATCTCCCGGAATGCAATGTCCATCCGCATGTCGAGGAGGAGCCGCGTGAGGGCCACCTTGAACTCGGCCTCGCCCACCTCGACCGGATCAACACCCACGGATGTGTAGGTGATGGGGTCCCCATGCCCGGTATCCAGATGGACAACACGAGTGGTCGCGCACCCCGACCCGAGCCCAAGCAACAGTAGACCCACTACCGCGACGAGCCTCATGACCTTCCCCCCTGAAAGTCCAGAGTCCAGAAAAGCAGGACCCGGACCCGCTTTGCGAGTCTCGTGGAGTCGCGGAGTGGCGCGTTCGTCATCCACTCGTCATCTCCCGTCCGAATCCGCCGCGCCCGGCTGCTTCCTTCTTCCAAGCGTAGAGAGTGGGGACGTGACGTCCGACTCCTTGGAGATTTCGTGGACGCGCCTCCTTGACCACGCCGAAGTCATCGACGGGAGGTTCGTGTGCCGCCTTATTGCCCAAGCAAGGGAGACGCCCTTCGGACGTCGGCCCGAAGGCCTTCAACGCCGTCAAAGGAGGCCACGCCTTATTCTTAAGCAGGGATTTACAGGTTATTTGCTCCCTGGCGCCTAGTCCTCCGCGAGACGTGGATGTACCTCTGTTGCGTCGGCCAGGTTGTGAAGGCGGGCGGAGGTCGCCGTGCCAGGGGAGGAACAATGCAGAAGCGCGAACTTGGAAACAGCAACCTCGAGGTTTCCGCCATCGGCCTCGGCTGCATGGGCATGAGCTGGAGCTACGGCCCACCGAAGGACACCCAGGAGATGATCGCGCTCATCCGCGCAGCGGTCGACCACGGCGTCACGTTCTTCGACACGGCGGAAGTGTACGGACCGCTGACGAACGAGGAACTCCTCGGCGAAGCCCTCGCGCCGTTCCGCGGGCGCGTCGTCATCGCGACGAAATTCGGGTTCGCGCCGGCGCACGAAGGGGAAGGGAGATGGAGCCTCATCAATAGCCGCCCGGAGCACATCAAGCCGTGGATCGTACCGATCCCAGGGACGACGAAGCAGGCGCGCATGCTCGAGAACGCGGGCGCCGCCGACATCGTGCTCACGGCAAGCGACCTCCGCGAGATCGAGGAGGGCTCCTCGCGTATCAGGCCGAGCGGAGACCGCTACCCGCCGCAACAGCAACGCCTGATCGATCGCTGAAGGAGTAGTGTAAGCCGTGGCGCCAAGAATTGACGGCATCAATCTCTGGAAATAAACACAAATGAACCTCAGGCAGTTCTTGCTGGTGTGCGCGTCGGCGCTGGCATTGTGCCTTGGCCCGCCCGCCCTGGCCCAGAAAGCGCAGGTCCCGTTCGTGCGACTGGAGGACCTGGAAATCGACCCCGCGCAGTTGGAAGGCTTCAAGGCGGCGGCTCGCGAGCATGCGGTGGCGGCGCTTCGGATGGAGCGGGGCGTGCTGGCCCTCCATGCCGCGACAGAGAAAGGCAACCCGGCCCGCATCCGTATGTTCGAGATGTACGCGGACGAAAGCGCGTATCAAGCGCATCTGCGGACGCCGCATTTCCAGCGGTTTCACGCTGGTACGGCCAAGAGCGTGTTGGCCCGCAGAACATACGATGCGGTGCCTGTCCTGCTCGGCGCGAAGCCGCGGTTGCCCGCCAAGGCGCTCGTGCGTATCGCCGAACTGGAGATCGATCCGGCCCAGCTCGAAGCCTACAAGGCCGCCGTGACGGAGGAGATCGAAACCTCGATCCGCATCGAAGCCGGCGTGCTGGCCATCTACTCGGTGGCCTTGAAAGAGAACCCGACCCATCTGCGGTTCTTCGAGATCTACGCGGACGAGAAGGCATACCGTCAGCACCTCGAGTCGCCGCACTTCAAGAAGTACGTGGACGTCACCAGGTCGATGATCACGGCGCGCAGGCTTCTTGAGACGGCGCCGCTCTCGCTCAGCGCGAGGCCACGATGAGGCCGCTTTCACCCAAAGGAAGTGACATGAAGACGAAACGCTCCCTTCTGCTCGCTGTACTGGCCGGCATCGCCATCGGCGCTCTTCCGGCCATGAGCCTGTACGCCCAGGCTGAGGCAAAGACCATGAAGATTCGGCTGACGGTTGGAGAGAAGGTTCTGACGGCCACCACTTTCAAGGTCATGTGGAGGGTGCTACCATAGGGGTCAGGTGGGAAGGTGAACGCCCACCTGGGCGGAGGTGGGTCCGGAGTTGCGGACGGCCAAAACGAATTCCTCGCGCCCCTACGTGGAGGAACGAACGTGGCCTTGAATACAATCGTGGAGCGATTCACGCAGCGCAGTCCCGTCACGGTGATGGTGCGCCGCACGCTTGAGCATGCCCTGAGTTCGCAGTGGATTGATGAGGTATTTGAATCACAGCGAGACAAGCAGTACACGCGTGAGCTGCTCTTCTCCTCGGTAGTGGACTTGATGGGACTGGTGGCGCTGGGATTGCGGCCGTCGCTGCACGCCGCGGCGCAGTCGGACCCGGACCCGGCCGTCTCGGTGGCAGCGCTCTACGACAAAGTCAATCGCACCGAGCCCCAGGTGGTGCGAGCGCTGGTGCAAGGGAGCGCGGAGAGACTGTTGCCCGTGGTGCGGCCCATGAAGAAGAAGGGGCCGTGGGCGGCGGGCTACCGGTGCGAGTCTTGGATGGCAATCATCTACCGGCCAGTGAGAAGAGGCTCAATCCGCTGAGGAACTTCCGAGGAGCAGCACTGCCAGGACAGTCCTTGGTGGTGTATGCGCCTGAGATGGGGTTGGTGGTGGATGTGCTGCCCGCGGAGGATGCGCATGCACAGGAGCGAGCGTTGACGGGGCCCGTGCTGGAGCGAGTGAGGGAGGGGGAGCTGTGGCTGGCGGACAGAAACTTCAGCACGAGCCGGATTCTGCGAGCGGTGGAGGAGAAGAAAGCGGCCTTCATCATTCGAGAGCATGGAGTGTCGCCCAATCCGACCGAGCTGGGAGAGAAGCAAGAAGTGGGACGAGGGCGGACAGGAAGAGTGTACGAGCAGGCAGTGAGAGTGGAGGGGGAGCTGCCGTTGGAGTTGAGACGGATTGAAGTGCATTTGGAGGAGCCAACGGAGGATGGGGAAACAGTCATCCGCCTGCTCACGAACGTGCCGACGGAGAAGATGAGCGCCCTGGAAGTAGCGGAGTTGTACAGGAAGCGCTGGACGATAGAAGCGATGTTTGGAGAGCTGGAGAGCGTCCTCGAAAGCGAAGTGAGGAGTCTGGGGAAGCCGAGAGCGGCGCTGCTGGCCTTCGGGGTGGCGGTGCTGGCCTACAACGCGTTGTCAGTGGTGAAGTCAGCAGTGGAAGCCAGTCATGACTTGGAGGCAAGCAACATGCAAGTGTCCACCTACTACATCGCCGCCGAGGTGAAGTTCACCTATGGCGGGATGATGGTGATGGTGGAGCCAGAGGAGTGGGCTGAGCAGGAAATACAATCCGCGGAGCAGTTGAGTGCGGCCCTGCTGGAAATGGCGAAGAGGGTAAAGCCCGCGACGTTGCGCAAACATCCCCGGGCAGCCAAGAAGAAAGTGAAGAAGGGCTATGCTCCGGGGAGGTGGCGCGCAAGCACGTGGCGACAGCGCGTGTGCTCAAGGGTGAGAAGCTCTCCTGAGCAGGGAAGAACCGAGGCACCCAAGAGACCAGACGACCCCAAGAGCGTCCAGTGGCGGGCGCTCCATGGAATGGCTATGTCCTGACAAACTGCCAGGTAGCCATGGCTCGCCATTCCCTTCCTATCTGATCGTTTAAAAGAAACACCTGCCATCGACCTTGAAAGGGGTGGTTCTGACGGCCCCCTGAGCGACAACGAGACCACGCGCGACTTCGTCTCCCTGCTGCCACTGACCCTGACCCTCGAGGACTACGCGGCAACCGAGAAGATCAGCAACTTGCCAAGGAGGCTATCCACGAAGGGCTCCCCTCCAGGCACCGATGCCTCGGCCGGAGACCTCGCCTACTACGCCCCCTGGGGGAATCTGGCCCTGTTCCACAGGGACTCCGGCCATGCGAGCGGGCTCGTCACGCTCGGCAAGCTCGACGGTGGCGTCGAAGCCCTGAGGGAGCCCGGTCCGCTGAATGCGAGGATCGAGCTCGTCAAGTAGGTGAGCAGCACCACTCGGATGGAGGCCGACGCCTCAGGCAGACGTCGGTCAGCGCTCCTGCTTGGGAAAAACGAAAAGGCCGGTCACTTGCGTGACCGGCCCTTTCTTTCTTCTGGAGCCGACACCCAGATTTGAACTGGGGACCTACTGATTACGAATCAGTTGCTCTACCGACTGAGCTATGTCGGCCCAACGAGGCCCTTCCGGCGTCACCGAAAGTGGGCGCGAAGTACCATGAGCATTCGGACACGGCAAGCACTTCTTTCGGGCCCTTCCCCGCCGCCTCCCGGAAATTTTCCAGGACCCCGCGAGCATACGGGCTCCAACGGTCCGTCCATGACACGCCGCGTTGGCTAACTACCTGAAAGTACTTGGGCTTTTACACCTTCACCGCGACGGGCCCCGATTGACCACCGCGAGCGCCTATGCGCATAAGGGCCTTGCTTCTCCCCACGATCGCCTCAACCCCAAGGAGCGATTTTTCCCATGGCCAGTGAAGAGAACTTCATGCGCGCCCCGGCGCCGACGCCCAAGCGCACCGTCTACACGGAGGCGATGGAGATCTTCCATCGCGCCGCCGACCTCATCGGGCTGGACAAGCGCGTCCGTCTCGAGCTCGAGGAGCCCGACTACGAGCACATCTTCTACGTCACCGCGAAGCTGAAGGACCGCCCGGTGCCGCTCGCCCCCGAGCAGGCGCGCGACTTCGCGGACCTGCCGCCCACCCAGGTGCGCAACCCCGAGGGCCTCGAGCGCCTGGCCGACGGGAAGATCATCCTCAATGGCCGTGCCCTGCTCGGCTCGGACGTCTCCATCCGCCGCGGCCACCTGCGCCTTCCCGACGGCCACGTGTACCAGCTCGTTCCCGGCGAGTCCCAGCGCTTCAAGGCCTACCGCGTCCAGCACAACCAGGCGCGCGGCCCCTACAAGGGCGGCATCCGCTACCACCGCGAGGTGTCGCTGGACCTGTTCAAGGCGCTCGCCGCGGAGATGACCTGGAAGACGGCCATCTCCGAGGTGCCGTTCGGCGGTGGCAAGGGTGGCATCCAGATCGATCCGCGCTCGTACGGCCGGGAGGAGCTGGAGAACATCACCCTGCGCTTCATGTACAAGCTCAAGAGCATGATCGGCCCCAACATCGACATCCCCGCGCCGGACGTGGGGACCAACGGGGACATCATGGCGCTCATGTACCGGCAGTACTCGGACGGTGAGCGCGACCGCCACGGCATGCGCGGCATCGTCACGGGCAAGGACGTGCGCATCGGCGGCTCCGAGGGCCGCGCGGCCGCCACCGGCCAGGGCGTGGCGTTCTGCATCGAGGACTACTACGCCGAGAAGGGCGAGAACCTGCGCGGCAAGAGCTTCATCCTCCAGGGCTTCGGCAACGTGGGCAGCCACGGCGCCGCCATCCTCCAGCGCATGGGCGCGCGCCTGCTCGCGGTGAACGACGCCGACGGCACCATCTACAACGGCGATGGCATCGACGTGCCCGCCCTGCTCGCCTACGTCAATGACAGCAAGAACCTGCGCCGCAGCGTGGTGGGCTTCCCCGGCGCCCAGAAGATCGACAAGAAGGACTTCTGGGAGGTGCAGGCCGACATCTGCCTGCCCGCCGCCCTGGGTGGCGAAATCACCGCCGACGTGGCCGAGCGCCTCAAGGTGAAGCTCGTGGCCGAGGGCGCCAACGGCCCCACCACTCCGGACGCCGACCGCGTGCTGCAGAAGCGCGGCATCGACATGATCCCCGACATCATCGCCAACGCCGGCGGTGTGACGGTGAGCTACTACGAGTGGATACAGAACAAGCGCATGGAGCGCTGGAGCGAGCCCGAGGTCAATCAGCGCCTCGAGCACGCCATGAAGCGCAACTACCGCATCATCCGCGACATCTCGCGCAACCAGGCGCGCCGCTCGGACACCCACGACAGCCGGCCGTTCTGCATCGGCAAGGAAGTGGACCCGCGCTGCGCCGCGATGATCCTCGCGCTCAAGCGCATCGAGGCCCACTACCTCCTCGAGGGCTTCTCCCAGTAGGCCCCCGCCTCCCGTCGTGAAGCACGAAGGGCACGGTCCGCACCCGACGCGGCCGTGCCCTTTGTCGTTTCCTCCCGGCGTGCCCTCCACCGGCCCTCCCGGGCTCAGTGCATGACGCGCTCGCGCGCCACCAGCAGCAGGGGCTGATCCTCCTGGACCTCGTAGGCCACGATGCGCAGGCCCACGCCGCGGCTGTTGCCCTCGCGCCCGTCCTTGCGCCCGTACGCCAGCGCCACCTGGTAGCGCACCTCGCACAGGCACGTCATCTCCGTGCCGTCCTCGCCCGCGAACGTCACCTTCACCCGCTCGCCCAGCGTCAGGGGCTCGCGCGTCTCCACGAACAGGCCCTGCTGGCTGATGTTGCGGCCAATCCCCCGGCTCAACCCCCTCCGTGGAGAGGTAGATGGTGAAGACCTTGTCGAAACGCAGATGGGCGCGGCGCTCTCGGACCTGAACCAGTGCCAACGGGTGTCTCCGGGGGAGGTGGAAGTGGGCGAGAAACTACATGGTGAGAACATGTAGTCAAAATCTCCACCGACCCGTACCACCACGTACTGCTACGTACCCAGATGCGGGTGTTCGGAGGCCCCCAGGAGTGGCAGCATCCGCGCGCCCCCATTTCCTCCCCCCGTCTTGGAGATGCCCCCATGAATCGATTCATCCTGGCCGTCGCCCTGTTGCTGCCATCGCTCGTCCTGGCGGACGCGGATCCCCGCTTCGCCCGGTTGAGGATCAGGCCGAGCCCCTGGGGAGCCTGTCGGCGTTCCTGGACAAGTACGTGGGGGAGTGCAGTGGCCTGTTCGCGGGCCTGGGCTGCCGCGATGCCGCCGAGGCCTTCCGCAAACAGTATGAGGGCAAACGGCTGTACATGATCGTCGGCGAGAACGTGGCGACGATGGTGCGCCCGGGCCCGTACCAGCCCGGCAGCGGCAACTACGTCATCGAGGTCACCCCTCCTTCCCCGGAGGCGCCTACGTGCTCACCCAGGGGACGCCCGGGCAGCTGGCCGCGGACGACAGGCCCCTGTTGCCCCCCTGCGCGTCACTGGCTCCACGCCTCCCGGGTGGAACGCCACCGACTTCATGCGCCTGTTCTCCTCGCGCCAGGTCCGGCTCCAGGTCATCTTCGCGCCGCAGAGCATCTGGGGGCTGGAGCGCAAGCAGGGCAGCGGCAAGCAGTACGGCGTGTCCGCCCGCGTCGAGGCGCTGCTCTTGACGAACGCGCGCACCGGCGAGCCGCTCGGCCTGTGGTTCGCCGACGAGGCGAAGGCGAAGAAGAAGTAGCCGCGGGCGGCGCTCAGGGCTCCAACGCGACGTACTGTTGCCGCTCACCGCGCTGGATGCGCAGCAGCACGGCGGCGCCCGTGCCCCGCTCCAGCGCGCCCTTCACCGCCCCCACGTCCTTCACCTTGCGGCGGTTGACCTCCGTCACCACGTCCCCGGGTTGCAGACCCGCGCGGGCCGCCGCGGAGCGCGGCACCACCCCCGACACCAGCACCCCCGCGTAGGGCTCGAGGCCCAGGGGCGCCGCCACCTCGGGGGACACGTCGCGCAGCACCAGACCGAAGTCGCCCAGGTTGCCGGCGCTCGACAGGGCCGACAGCACCTCCTGCGCCGGGCGGGCGGTCAGCTTCACCACCACGTCCTGCGACTCGCCCTCGCGCAACAGGGTGAGCTTCACCTGGGTCTGCGGCGCCAGCATGGTCACCTTGCGCAAGAGCTGCTGGTAGGAGTCCACGGGCTTGCCGTTCACCCCCACCAGTTGATCCCCGCGCGGATGCCCGCCTGCGCCGCCGGGCTGTTGCGGTACACCTGCTTGACGACCGCGGCGCGGGTGCCCACCTGGGACTGCTCGTCGATCACCACCCCCAGCCAGCCGCGCTGCAGCTGGCCGTTGCGGCTCAGGTTGGGCAGCAGATCCTTCACCATGTTGATGGGCACCGCGAAGCCAATGCCCTGCCCCTCGCTGATGATGGCGGTGTTCACGCCCACCACCTCGCCGCGCATGTTGAAGAGCGGCCCGCCCGAGTTGCCCGGGTTGATGAGGGCGTCCGTCTGGATGAAGTCATCGAAGGGGCCCACGCCGATCACCCGCTCCTTGGCGGAGATCATCCCGTGCGACACCGAGTGATCCAACCCGAACGGGTTGCCGATGGCCACCACCCAGTCGCCCACCTCCAGCCGGTCCGAGTCCCCCAGGTACACCGCCGGCAGCCCCGCACGTCCTGGCCCAGCAGCCGCAGGAGCGCCACGTCCGTGGACGCATCACGCCCCACCACCTCGGCGAGGAACTCCCGCCCGTCCGACAGGCGCACCACGATCTCACGGGCCTCCACGTCCCCGCGCGCCACCACGTGGTTGTTCGTCACCACCAGGCCCTCCGGGGTGAGGAGGAAGCCCGAGCCGGTCGCCGAGCGCGCCGCGCCCATGACGGGGTTGTTCGCCCCCGAGGCGCTGATGTTCACCACGCCCGCCTCCACGGCCCGGATGAGCGGCGCCAGGGAGCTGGGAGGCACGAAGCCCGGCAGCATCGGCTCGCGCGAGGTCCACTCGCGCCACAGGCCCATCGCGCCTTCCTGTCCACGGACCGGGTCTTGAGACCAGGCCGCGTGCTCGCGCGCCCGGGCCTCGAGCCAGGGGGCCAACGGTCCCTGCTGCGCAACGGCCACCGACGCGGCGAGCATCAGCACCAGCAGGGCGATCCACGAGGCATGCGGCGACGAAGGGCGGAGGTTCACGGCTCGGGTCATCTCGGGAGGAGCGAACAACCACCCGCCCCGCGTCTTCCCGGCGGATCCGGACTCGCGCGGCGGGGGGGACTCACGGCCCACCCTAGCCGCCCGCCCTCTCGGGAGGAACTCCTTCGAGGAACGACTCCCGGCGAACGGCTCAGGCCTTCGCGGGAGCGACGTACTTGGCCACCTTCACCCGCGCCGGGCGGATGACGCGGTCCTTCATCCGGTAGCCCGCCCGGGCCTCCGCCACCACCCGCTGATCCTCCTCGGGATTGGGGGTGATCTCCATGTCCGTGGCCTCGGCCGTGTTGGGATCGTACGGCTGACCCACCAGTTGCAGCCGCTCGACGCCCGCCTGCTGCAACTTGCCGAGCAGTCCGTCGCGGATCATCTTCACGCCCTTGGCCAGACCGGAAGAGGCCTCGGCGCCGCCCATGGACAGGCAGAGATCCAGCTCGTCCACCGCCTCCAGGAGCATCGTGGCCACCTTGCCCCGCTCCACGTCCAGCATCCGCTCGCGCTCACGCGACAGGCGCTGCTTGAACTCCTCGCGATCCTTCTCCAGCTCCTGGTAGGCGCGCGCCAGCTGATCCACGCGGCGCCGCGTCGAGGCCAGTTCCGCCTGGAGGCGCTCCACCTCGGCCGAGCCCTCGGGTGGCGCCCGAGGGGATTCCGACTGCGCGGACTGTGCGGTCTGCGTGGACGCGTCGGGAGCCGCCTCGGGCGAGGTCACGACGGGCTCCTGCGCCTGCGTCTCCTGGGAGCGGTCGTCTGTCCGGGAATTGCCATTCATGGGGCGAACGTAACCAGCCCCCGTCCCGAGTCAACGCCCGTTCAAGGGCTTCTAGTGTTCGGCCGGCATCGAGGGATGTTCGGCCATGAACCCGTGGTCCACCTGGCCCGTCACCTCGTCGATGATCTCCACCTGGGCGGCCCGGAGCGAGTAGTAGAGCAGCCAGCGCTCGGCCGCCGTGAGGGTCCCCGCGGGCAGGGCCTCTTCGATCTCCTGGACCGTGAGCCGTCCATCCCGAAGGCCCCGGGCGAAGAGTGCCTTACGCGCCGTATAGCTTTTGCCGATCCTGTTTTCCACGATCGCTCCCTCCTTCCCATGCAACATAATTTCGCCCCTTCGACACCGCAGCGCGGCGGCGTGAAGGGGCGAAGGTCCGCTCAGGGGGCGGGCGGGTGAGCGCCCACCGTGTCCGTCCGCGCTACACGTCGGGGAGCGTGCCCTGGGCGTGCTGGGTGCCCGAAGGTGCCGGCTCGTCGGTGCCCACGGGATGGGCGGAGACCACCGGTGGGCCTCGGGATGCAACAGGCCCCGCTCGGCGACGGCCTTGGGCCCGAGGATGGCGCGCAGCTCGTCCTCGTCCACCACCTCGGTGGCCAGGAGCCGGGCCGCCAGCGCCTCCACCTTGTCGCGGTGGTGGGTGAGCACCGCGCGCCCGGTCGAGCGCCTCGGTGACCATCTTGCGGATCTCCTCGTCCACCATGCGCGCCGTCTGCTCGGAGTAGGTGCGAGTCTCCGGCAGGCCCGCGCCGCGCAGGAAGCCCGGCCCCTGATCCGCGCCCAGGGACACCGGGCCCAGCGAGCTCATGCCGTAGTCGCGCACCATGAGCTTGGCGACGTCGGTGGCCTGCTTCAGGTCGTTGGAGGCGCCCGTGGATACCTCGCCGATGAAGATCTCCTCGGCGGCGCGTCCGCCCATCATCGCGGCCATCTTGTCGCGCAGCTCGTCGAAGGACATGAGGTAGCGGTCCTCCAGCGGCATCGACATGGTGTAGCCCAGCGCGGCGATGCCCCGGGGGATGATGGAGACCTTCGTCACCCGCTCGGCGTGCGGCAGCATCCAGCCCACCACCGTGTGGCCCGCCTCGTGGTGCGCGACGATGTCCTTCTCGCGCTCGTTCATCCGGCGGTTCTTCTTCTGCAGCCCCGCCACCACGCGCTCGATGGCCTCCTCGAAGTCCGCGCGCGTCACCGCGTCGCGGTTCTTGCGCGCGGCGAGCAGCGCCGCCTCGTTCACCACGTTGGCCGGTCCGCTCCCGCGAAGCCCGGGGTACGCGAGGCGATGGACTTGAGGTCCACGTCCGGCCCCAGCTTCACGCCCTTGGAGTGGATCTCCAGCACCCGCTCGCGGCCGCGCTTGTCCGGCCGGTCCACCAGCACCTGCCGGTCGAAGCGGCCCGGGCGCATGAGCGCGCTGTCGAGGATCTCCGGACGGTTGGTGGCCGCCAGGATGATGAGGCCCGCGCGGCTGTCGAAGCCGTCCATCTCGGCGAGCAGCTGGTTGAGCGTCTGCTCGCGCTCGTCATGGCCACCGGCCACGCCCGAGTTGCGGCTCTTGCCGATGGCGTCCAGCTCGTCGATGAAGATGATGCACGGCGCCTTGGCGGTGGCCTGGGCGAACAGGTCGCGCACCCGGGCGGCGCCCACGCCGACGAACATCTCCACGAACTCGGAGCCGGACAGGCTGAAGAAGGGCACCCCGGCCTCGCCGGCCACCGCGCGCGCCAAGAGCGTCTTGCCCGTGCCCGGAGGGCCCACCAGGAGCACGCCCTTGGGGATGCGCCCGCCCAGGCGGCGGAACTTCTCCGGCGTCTTGAGGAACTCGACGATCTCGCGCAGCTCGTCGACGGCCTCGTCCACGCCCGCCACGTCCTTGAAGCCCACGCCCGTGTCGGCCTCGGCCTGCACCTTGGCGCGCGTCTTGCCGAAGCTCATGACGCTCTGCGGCCCCTGGCCCATGCCCCCGGCCATGCGGCGCATCATGAAGCTCCAGAAGAAGAAGGCCGGCCCAGCGGCACCAGCCACACCCACAGCACGTCGGAGAAATTCGACTGGGGCACCGCCTCGTACTGCACGCCCTTCTCCTCCAGGAGCGGCACGAGATCGTTGTCCCCCTGGACCCGGTAGGCCAGCCACGGCAGGGCGCCCGGCTCGCTGCGCAGCGGTCCTCCCACCCCGCTCCCCGGTCCCGAGGCGTCCGTCGCGGGCGCGGCCCCGTCCTTGAGGTAGCCCTTCACCCACTCGGGCGACAGCTGCACGCGCGAGAACTTGCCTTCCGAGAGCGACTCGCGGAACCGGCTGTAGGTCACCCGCTGCACGCCCGCGTCCTGGAAGACATTGCGGAAGAGCATGAAGCCCAGAACGAGTAGAAGGATGTAGCCCAGCGGGGATCCGAACCGGAACCCCTTGGGAGTAGGAGTCGGTGACTTTTCCTGCTTCTTGCCGCGTGGGTTCCCACCCGGCGGTATCGTGTTCTCGGGCTTCATCAGTGGCGCACTCCCCGTCCCCCTGCCACGCACCCCTGTGGTACGCGGTACGACTTCCGTGTGGGGCAAAGATGGCCACAGCCGCCCGGCGGTCAACCCGGCATCCCGAGTACACCCCGCCAAGAAGGCTCCCGAGGTGTCACTTCCTGTCCCTTCCGCTGGGAACACCGCCGGGTAGTGGACAGTGTTCACCTTGGGACAGCCCTCCCTCCCCGGACGCACCGCTCAGCGGCAGTCCACCCGGTACAGGCGTTGTCCGGCGAACTCGGAGCCGATGAGGTAGGAGCGGTCCGCGCCCGCGTCCCCGGGCAGCCAGGTGATGGCCTCGGACTGCGCCGGCTCGCGCCGGGCACCTCGACGACCGGGCCCTGGATGAGCTCCTCCATGCGCGAGGCCCCGGGCGGCGCACCTCCCACACCCGGGTGTAGGTGCGCAGCAGCAGGCGCTGCCCCGAGGGGTGGAGCGCCGCGGCGGTGGTGCGCCTGTCCACGTTGCCCGGCGAGCGCAACGTCCCCAGGTGCGAGGCCCTGGCCACCGAGCCCGGAGCGAGCCCCTGCAGCGCGAAGACCTCGCCCAGCGAGTCGCCCTCCTTGGTGATGAGCACCGGCCGGCCCGTGCCCGGCTCGATGACGAGCGCCTCGCAGTCGTGCGCCCGGTCCGGCCAGGTGAAGGGCAGCTCCTCCACGGCCAGGGTGGCATCGGCCACCTGCTCCGGCTCGGGGAAGCGCAAGAGGCGCACCTGCTCGCGGCGCTCGAAGTTGTCCCCCGTGTCGGCCGGTACACGCACGTGCGTGCGTCCCCCGGAGCACACGGCCCCAGGGCGATGTCCTCGAGGTCCATGTCCTCGGGATCGACGCCGGTGAGCGTCAGCGTGGCGAGCGGCTTGCCCGTCTCGTCGATGGCGAAGACCTGGAACGCGTTGCCCGAGTCGTTGTGCGCCCACAACACGCCCGGATGCCGGACGCTCGCGGCGAGCCCGGACATCTCGGCGAGCACGAGCGGCACGCGGCCCACGGCCTGGGGCTCGCCATAGAGGCGGCACCCCGGCACGTCCTCGGCGGGGGCATAGCGCGAGGAGGGCGCGGCACCGGACGCCTCCAGATTCGAGGGCTTGGGGGCCCTGCAGGCGGCCAGCACCCCCCCGAGCACGGCCAGGGCAAGGGCCCGGCGCACGTCAGGCTTCCAGTCCCAGCAGCTTGGCCAGCGTCTTCGCGTCCGCGTCGGGGAACTGGTACTTCGACATGTCCTCGAGCTTCACCCAGCAGTGGTCATGCACGCGCAGGTGTTTGATCTCCGACTCGGGGCTGGCGAGCCGACAGCGGTACACCCGGAAGTCGATGTCATAGGAGGGGTACTCGTGGTGGGTGTGCAGGGCCTGCTCCAGCACCTCCACCTCCACGCCCATCTCCTCGCGGATCTCCCGGGCGAGCGCCTCCTCGTCGGACTCGGCCTCCTCGACGCGGCCGCCAGGGAACTCCCACAACAGCGGCAGCGTCGCCTTAGGGGACGCTGGGTGATGAGGTAGCGCCCCTCGGCGTTCTGCAGCATCGCGCCGACGACGCGGATGTGACGGCGAGCCATCTCCCGACTCCTTCTGACACCGTAATAAGAGGAAGGCGGCGGACTAGCACGGCCCGTGCCCCGGGGCCAAGGGCTCAGGGTCCTTTAGAGCCCCCCCACCCGGGCGCTCCTTCCCTCCCCCCTCCCCCGGCGGGCCTCGTCCCCCGAGTCCTCCAGGTCGCCCGGCACGGGCCCCTCCAGCGCCGCCACCTCGGCCACCAGCTCGGGGCGCCCATAGCGCCATCCCTTGGACCACACATGGTCCCTCAGGACCCGGGCCAGCTCCGCCCCCGTGGCGAAGCGTTCCTCGCGCCGGGGAGCGAGCAGCCGGCGCAGGACGGCCCGGGGCAGCTCGGGCAACGCCTGGATGGCGTCCTCCACCTGCTCGGTGCGCAGCTCGCGCATGCGCTTGAGCAGGTCCGCGGTGCGCGGCGCGCTCAGCTCCTCCAGGCCCCCCAGCCCGACTCGCCGCGCGCGCGCATCTGGCGGCCGAGCAGCTCCGCCTCGTGGCGTTGCTCGGCGTCCAGCAGGTGCCGGCCGGTGAGCAGTTGGAGGAAGACGAGCCCCAGGGAGAAGAGATCCGAGCGCCCGTCGAGGTGATCCAGGTTGGCCCGCTCCGGCGAGCTGTAGGACACGTTGCCCAGGTCACTGTCCCCCTCGGTGGAGATGCGCCCCTCCAGCCGGGACCAGGCCGCCCCGAAGTCCACCAGCTTCACCTCGCCCTCCCGGCCCAGGAGGATGCCCTGGGGCGTCACGTCCCGGTGGACGATGCCCAGGTGCCGCCCCCTGTCGTCCACCAGGGTGTGCGCGTAGTGCAGCCCCTCGGCGATCTCGGCCGTGACGTAGCAGGCGAACGCCTCGGAGAAGCCGCGGCCCGCGCGCTCGGCCCGGCGCATCACGTCCCCCAGGCGCTGGCCCTCGGTGTACTCCACGAAGAGCAGCGGCTCGGCCGCGCTGCCCCCGAGCATCTGCACCGCGAGGATGTTGGGGTGGCGCAGCTGCCCCGCCGGGCGCGCCTCCTCCACCAGCCGCTGGTAGTCCTCCTGGCGCACCACGCGGTTGAGCCGCTTGACCACCGTGTAGCCCCCCAGCCCCCCGCGTAGCGCTGACGCGTGAGCAACAGCTCCCCATGGTGGCCCTGCCCCAGCGACCGCACGAGCTCGAAGCTCGCCATGCCGGTTTCGATCACCACGGGGGGGTCGGTTTGTGGGAGGGATCCGGATTCTGCCGATTCGACATGATGACGCGCTCCTTTGGGGTATCCGCCAGATGACTCCAAAGGTAAACATGCGGACCGCGAAGGACCAAGAACGATGACGCTTCCGGGGGAGCCGCCCCCACCTACCGACTTCGAAAGTCGGGCCCGACGCGCGCAATGACTCTTGAAGTCACTCTTTTTCCAGCTATCTTAGAAGTCACCCCAGGCCCGGATGCACCGGGCCCGGACGGCATCCACTCGTCTCTTTCTCAGGACCGCACGGCATGGCACTCCCACGAGGACTGGCATCGACCATCGGGACGGCCGCCCGGGCGGCTCGAGTCCGCGCCAATCTCACCCAGGAAGACGTCGCCGAGCGGGTGGGACTCGCCACCGAGGTCTACGGGCGGCTGGAGCGCGGCGGGATGCTGCCGAGCGTGCCCACCTTGAAGAAGCTGTGTGAGATCCTCCGCATCCCCTCGGACGTGCTGCTGGGGCTGACACCCGCCCAGGAGAACTTCTGGACGAAGGAGCCGCCCGCCCGGCCCGCCGAGGAGCCCGTGGAGATCCGCCGCCTGGTGCGCACGGTGAAGAAGCTGGAGCCCGCCGAGTTCCGCCTGCTCAGCCTGATCGCCACCGGGCTGTTGCGCCTGCGGCTCGTGCGCCAGGGCCGCCCCGCCGCCGGTCCCCCTCGCCCCTCTTGAGAGGAGGAGCGCCCCGCGCCCGGGCAGCGGCCGGACGGCCAGGGGCCATGCCCGCCCGCCGTCCCCGGTTTCACTGGGCAACACCCGGTCCGGGACGATAGGTAGGCTCGGCCCCCAGGAACCGCCATGACCGCCGCCCTCCTCTCGCTCACCCTGTTGCTCGCCGCGGGCCAGTACGCGCCCCAGCAGGCTGGAAGTGAACCCCTCGCGCCGCCCCTGGAGGCGCGCGTCCAGGTGCTCGGCAAGGAGCTGCGCTGCGCGGTGTGCCAGGGCCTGTCCGTCGCCGACAGCCCCTCCTCCATGGCGCGCGCCCAGCTCGACAAGATTCGCGAGCTGGTCACCGAGGGCAAGACGGACCAGGAGGTGCGCGACTACTTCGTCGCCCGCTATGGCGAGTGGGTGCTGCTGCAGCCCAAGGCCGAGGGCGTCAACCTGCTCGTGTGGTTGGGCCCCCTGGTGCTGCTCGTGGGCGGCGGCTTCGTCATCTTCCGGCAGGTGCGGCACCCGCCCGCCCCGGCCCCCTCCCCGGCCGCGCCCACCCCTCCGGCCCCGCCCCCTCCGACGACTCCGTGGACCCGTACCTCGCGGCCGTGCGCCGGGAGATGGATCAATGAACCCCCCCACCAACTGGACTCCTGGCCTCGCCGTGCTCGCGGTGGGCGTCATCGCCGCGGTGCTCTTCCTCCTCACCCAGCGCCGCAAGGCGCGCCCTCCGCCTCGCGCGATGACGTGCTCGAGGACCTGGAGCGGCGCTACCAGTCGCGCATCGAGCAACTCAAGGAGCTCGCGGCGGACAAGCACGCCCTGGCGCCCGAGCGCTACGAGGCGGAGCGCTCCCGGCTGGAGCAGGAGGCCGTGGCCGCCCTGCGCGCCCGGGACGAGCACCTCAAGGCCCGCGACACGGCGCCCGCTCCCTCCGCGCCCGCGCCCACCCCCACGGGCTTGCTGTCGCCGCAGTTCAAGGGCGCGCTGTGGGGCGGTGGCATCGTGCTGTTCTTCGGCGTGCTGGGCTACACGCTCGTGTCCGAGCAGCACCCGCGGGGCGAGAACGAGGCGGCCACGGGCCGCGTGCCTCCGGGGGCCATGGGCTCGGCGGACGCGCGGCAGCAGGGCGCGCCCCAGATGGACTCGGAGCTGCAGCAGGCCTGGGAGAAGCTGCAGAAGAACCCCGCGGACCTGGAGTCCGCGTCCATCGTGAGCCACGAGCTCATCCGCAACCAGATGTACGAGGAGGCCGAGCGCGTCACCCTGCGCGCCCTGGCGGTGGATCCCTTCAACGTGGAGCTGCGCGTGCACCAGGGCGTGCTCCTGGCCGTGCGGGGTGACGAGTCCGGCGCGCGGCGCGAGCTGCTGCGGCTGGCGGACACCTACCCGGACGCGCAGGAGGGACTGCTGTTCCTGGGCGCGCTCGCCATGAAGCAGGGCGACAAGGCCGCGGCCCTGGAGGCCTTCGAGCGCTTCGCGGTCGAGGTGCCCAGCAGCATGCACCCGCCGCCCCTGCTCGCCGCCATCCAGCAGCTGCGCACCGAGCTGGGCCGCTAGGCCCGGGGCCGCACGGGTCCGAGTCCCGACAGCCAGGACAAGGCCGTCAGCGGGCACTGACCCGAAAAATGGGAGCCCGTCTCTCTCTCCTCGGTATTCCCATCCGAGGAGTGTGGACATGGCCGTATCACCCCGGACGAGTGCGTCCCGGTCAGGGTTTCAGTGTCTCGTCGCCATCGCGTTGCTGTGCCTGTTCCCCGCGCTGTCCCAGGCGGCGGATCGCGGTGCCTGGGCGCCGAACGTCAGCTACGTGGTGAGCGACATCGTGACGTATGGCGGCAAGGGCTATGACTGCCGCCAGAACCATACGTCGCTGACCGGCTGGGAGCCGCCCAACGTCCCGGCCCTGTGGTTGGAGCGCACCGGCACCCCGCCGCCGACGGACACGCAGGCCCCCACGGCGCCCTCGGGACTGACCGCCTCGGGCAAGACGTCCAACAGCGTGTCGCTCACGTGGACGGGCTCCACGGACAACGTGGGCGTCACCGGCTACGAGGTGTCCTTCAGCGGCGGCGGCGTGTCCGGAGCCGCCACCAGCACGACGACGAGCGCGACGGTGTCCGGGCTGTCCGCCAACACCACGTACACCTTCACCGTGAAGGCCCGCGACGCCGCCGGCAACCGCTCCGCCGCCAGCTCCGCCTACAGCACGACGACGTCCCCGGTGACGGATCCCCCTGCCACCCACGGGTGACGTTCCCAGCAAGATCCTCGTCGGCTACTGGCACAACTTCGACAACGGCTCGGGCTTCATCCGGCTGCGCAACGTCTCCACCAAGTGGGACGTCATCAACGTCTCCTTCGCCGAGCCGACCAATGGCTCCACCGGCGGAACCATCGGCTTCACGCCGTACGGCACCTCCGAGGCGGACTTCAAGGCGGACGTCGCCTACCTCAAGAGCCTGGGCAAGAAGGTCATCATCTCCATCGGCGGCGCCAACGGCCAGGTGCGCCTGGAGACGACCGCGGCGCGCGATGCCTTCGTCAACTCCATGCGCTCCATCATCGAGAAGTACGGCTTCGACGGCATGGACATCGACTTCGAGGGGCACTCGCTGTCCATCAACCCCGGGGACGCGGACTTCAAGAACCCGAAGACGCCCGTGGTGGTCAACCTCATCTCCGCCATCCGCTCCCTGCGCAACCACTTCGGCACGAAGTTCCTGCTCACCATGGCGCCCGAGACGTTCTTCGTGCAGCTCGGCTACTCGTTCTACGGCGGCACCTGCTCCGGCTGTGACACCCGCGCCGGGGCCTACCTGCCCGTGCTCTACGCCGTGCGCGACATCCTGAGCTGGCTCCAGGTCCAGGACTACAACTCCGGCCCCATCACCGGGCTCGACGACCAGTACCACAACATGGGCACCGCGGACTTCCACGTCGCCATGACGGACATGCTGCTCACGGGCTTCCCCGTGGGGCGCAACGCGAGCAACGTCTTCCCCGCGCTCCGTCCGGATCAGGTGGTCATCGGCCTGCCCGCCAATGGCAACGCGGGTGGCGGCTACACGACGCCCGCCGAGGTCCAGCGCGCCGTGGACGCCCTCGTCAAGGGCACCTCCATCGGCACGTACACCGTGCGCAGCTCGCCCGCCAACAACAAGAGCTTCCGCGGCCTCATGTCCTGGTCGGTGAACTGGGATGCCTTCGCCAACTACGAGTTCACCAACGGCCACCGTCCCTATCTCGACTCGCTGAAGTAGCACCCGGGGCGGGCTTGGCCCCGGACCCGCCCTGCCTCAATGACACCCCAGCTCCATCCCGCGCAGAACGGCCTGGGTGTGGTCCCGGCCCCCCAGCTTGGCGCGGATGTTGGACGCCATGTCCTTCGATTTCCGCGCCATTCTCCAACAGACCGAGGAGGCCCCCACTGAGGGCCTCTACGACCGACTCCGGCGGAACGGGCCGCACTCACCGCGTTGCGAGCCCAGGTGCGGCAAACAACGCCACCCCGAACACGAGGAGCTGACCCCAGGAATCCAAGTCTTCACGGGGGCTACGCACAGGTGCAGTCAGGAGGGCGGGGCACCGAGGTTCCGGAGGAAGTCTTCCACCGTGGTGGAGGGATGGAGGATGAGGAAGTGGTTGTCGCCGGAGACGGAGACTTGCTCGGCCACCAGGATGGAGCGGCACCAGAGCGAGAATTCAGCGCAGTCGCGCGGATCCCTGTGAAGTCGAGGCCAGGCACCGGGCGGTAGAGGGAGCCGGTCAGGGTGGAGTGCTTCATCTGCACCAGGAAGGAGACAGGCCTGGGCTCGTGGCTCTCCGTCTTGAATTGAACCTGAGCGCTGGGCCAACGAAGAAGCAGGAGTCGAGCGAACTCGTGGGCAGTCAGTGTCCATTGAGGCCTGGCGATGAGAGAATAGTTCTTCCACCCTGGGGGAGGAGGGACGTAGTCGAACAAGCGGAAGATGTCGGAAGACGAGGTGTCAGGCCTCAAGTCGAGCTGGCCGCTCCCCCCTCGTCACAGAAGAGGAGGCGCTCGGCCTCGGGGACAAAGGAGCGAACCCAAAGCGAGAACTCGGCGATGTCGCGAATGTCCGCGCTGAAGGGGATGCACTCACCATCCCGGTGCATGGCGCCGTTGAGCGTGGAATGAGCCATGGGCAGCTCGAACTCGAAACAAGAGATGCTCTCGAGATTCGTCTCCTGGAAGATGGCGCCGGACCAACGTGCGAGCAGCCTCCGGGTGAGCTCCCCGGCGGAGAATCGCCAATCCGAAAGAATGATGAGGAAGTATTTCATGGAGCCGTCCCTCCCGTGATGACGCGGACTCTTCCCGGAATGTCGAGCCGCTTCATGAGAGACGCGAAATGGCTCGCTGCCTCCGCATTGTTGGTGATGACTTCGAGACCCGCTGCTGGAGTCTCTGAATCCTTGATGATGGCTGCGTACCTCTCGAATTCATCGCTCACCTCCTTGCGAATCTTGGCTCGGACGACCTCGGGGCACTTCGAACCTTCGATGAAGGGGCTGGTCGCGGCGTCCTTGATATGCTTGACCTCGACGAGATGAGCGTCAGGGTGGCTGACGCCGTCAGCCCAGATTCGGGCACCTCCTCCTTGCACGAGAAGTTCTTCTTCCCCCGCGTGAGCCCGTTGGAATCTTCTCGCGAGATCATCGCCCGTTGCCAACTTTCTGGGTGCTTCCGCGAGCCAGCTCTTGAAGGCTGTCGGGCTGATGCGTTTGACGAGGGCATTGACGGCGAAGACCTTGGAGGAAGAGGACGTCACCGCTGCCTCCGCGGCGGGAACCGCGATCGGAGGCTTCACCTGCTGGGCGGCCACGGCGTCGGGATGGATGCTGGCGCCGCTGTTCCGTCCGGGCTCTACGTGTAGAGGGCCGCCCTGTGTCGCGGGTTTGAGTGAAGGCTCTCTGGGCGGGGACTGTCTTCCGGCTCTCGATGAAACCTGCGTCGTCAGGATGAAGGTGACGATATTGACGCCAACGAGTGCGACGGCTCGCGCGAAATGCGCCGAGGCGGCCCTGAGTTGCTCCAGGCTCTGTGCCGTCGCGGCGAGCGAGGCATATTGCCAAAGGGCGTTCGAGAGTTCCGCGACTTGCGATGCCAGGAGGATGATGCCGAGGGTCGCCAGCGCTGCATCCACGCCCTCTCCCACGACGGGGACCCCCTGACTGGCCATCCAGATACCGGAGAGGGCACTCATGGCGGCGAGATTCTCTGGAGTGAGCAGAACCCGAGCTTCTCGGAGTGTCGCGTCGGGAACCCCCACCAACCCGAGAGCGAACGAGCGGCACAGCTTCTCCGAAGCAGCCATTTGTGCGACCGGGACCGACGCCGTGCCGCACAGCGCCTCCGGCAGTGAGTTGGCCAAGGCAGGGGTGGCCAACCCAAGGGTGAGGCAAAGGAGAAGGACTCGCAAAAACGGCTCCATTCATGAAGTACGACAAGCCCCAAGCCAAGTGTCAGAGGATGAGAGTTTCGACCTTACCCATTTTTTCGCGGCCCGAGGGAGCGGGCCCGGGGGATGCGTGAGGAGAACGAGCCAGCGACCTTGCTCATCTGCTGGAGCGTGAGGTTCATCACCACGAGTCCCTGCGCTCCCACCACGCTCCAGGCGAGGAGCGCGGCGACGAACAAGAGTGGGTGGAAGACCGTGGGCGACCGCATGGGGGGCGCCCAGTCTACGAGCCCCCCCGGTCATCGCGAGAAGCCTCGTCCAGGCGGGGCCGTTTTTTCCAATGCCTCCCTCAGCAGGTGACACGGTGGCGAGCGCTCCTCCCTCAGTCGATGGAGTAGCTGGAGAAGACCGGTGGCCGCTGATCCGGACCAAAGAAGTCAGGAGGATGTCAGGAGACAAGCTGGGCTCGTGGAGAAAGGCCAGGGTTGCTTCCGGACGGACGTCGTGGGTATCAGGCGCACCATGTCCTCCACCCCTGGCTCCTCCGTCTCGCCAGCCACCTCACGAGGGCCGCGGGTCGTCGCGGTAAGCAGGACTTCACCGAGCAGGCGCGCCACGCCGCGCGCGTGAACGTGGACACGTTGCGCGCCATCCTCCACCACAACCAGGACACGGACTTCGGCCAGCGCCATGGCTTCGCCTCGCTGCGCACCGTGGAGGACTTCCAGCGCGCCCTGCCCGTCAGTACCTACGAGCCCTTCCGGCCCTACATGGAGCGCATCGCCCGCGGCGAGCAGAACGTGCTCACCGCCGACAAGGTGGAGTACCTGGGCATCACCTCGGGCACCACCGGCCAGAACAAGCTGCTGCCCGTGACCCGGCCCCACCTGCGCCACTTGCAACGCGCGACCACGATCGGCCTCGACGTGGTGGCCGAGCAGCTACCCGCCATCCGCCGCCCCACTCGCGGAATGATTCTCATGAACGCCGAGCTCCACGAGCGCTCCGAGGGCGGGCTGATGATGGGCGCGCTCGCCGCCATCGCCACCCAGTCCCTGGGCCGCGCCGCTTCCTTCGCGCTCACCTCGCCGCCGGATGCCTTCTCCATGCGCTCGCACGCCGATGCGCTCTACCTGCACCTGCTCTTCGGCCTGCGCGAGCGCGAGCTCGGCTACATCATGGCCCCCTTCGCCACGGGGCTGCTGGACATGGTGCACCTGCTGGAGCAGCGCTGGCAGGACCTGATGGAAGACCTCACCCTCGGCGTGGTGCGCCCGGCACTCGACCTGGAGCCGAAGCAGCGCCGCCGTCTCCAGTCCCGCCTGCGCCCCGACCCCGGGCGCGTCCGCGAGCTGTCCCAGGCGCTCGCGCAGGGCCCCCACGGCCTCTTGCGCCGGCTGTGGCCCGGGCTCGCCTTCGCCTCCTCCATCACCGGAGCCAGCTTCTCCCTCTACACCCAGCAGCTCGCCCCCTACCTCGAGGGCGTGCCCCTGTACGCCGCCAACTACGTCAGCACCGAGTCGACCCTGGGCCCGGCACTCGAACTCGAGCGCGCCGTCTACTGCCTCCTGGTGGGCGCGGCCTTCTTCGAGTTCATCCCCGAGCCGGAGCTGGACGCCGAGTCCCCCACCACCCTGTTGCCCGAGCAGCTCGTGGAGGGCGAGGCCTATGAGGTGGTGCTCACGACCCAGGCGGGCCTGTACCGCTACCGCCTGGGGGACGTGGTGCGCATCGTGGGCCGCTACCATGAAGCGCCTCTGATGGAGTTCCTCTACCGGCGGGGCGCGCTGCTCAACCTCATGGGGGAGAAGACCTCGGAGCACGCCGCGCGCCTCGCCCTGGAAGAGGCCCTGGCCACCGAGGGGCTCCTGCCCGCCGACTACAGCGTGGTGGAGGAGACGGAGACCTTCCCCAGGCGCTATGCCTTCTTCGTCGAACTCCAGGGCGCCATGCGGCCCCATAAGGAACCGGAGCGACTGAACCGGGCGCTGGAAGAGGCGCTGTGCCGAACCAACCCCGCCTACGAGCTGAACCGCCGCACCGAGCGACTGGGCCCCACCCTGCTGCACCGGGTGGAGCCCGGCACCTTCCAGGCCCTGCGCGACGTGCTCGTGCAACGCGGGGCCTCGCCCACCCAGGTCAAGGTGCCCCGGGTGGTGCGGGACGCGGAGCTCCAGGGCCTGCTGCGCCAGCGCCGCGTCCAGGGCTGAGCCCCCTCGACTCCCTGAAGTAGTTGTTCAGGATGCCAGGAGGCCACCTGGGCTCGTGGAAAACGACCAGGGTTGCCTCGGCTCGCGCGCCATGGGATCAGGCGCACCATGTCCCTCCTATCCTGGATTCCCCGTCTTCTCGGCCACGTCATGCAAGCTGCTGGCCGTCGCGGCAGACAGCGGTTCATCGAGCAGACGCGCCACGCCGCGCGCGTGAACGCGGACACGCTGCGCGCCATCCTCCACCACAACCAGGACACGGACTTCGGCCGGCGCCATGGCTTCGCCTCGCTGCGCACCGTGGAGGACTTCCAGCGCGCCCTGCCCGTCAGTACCTACGAGCCCTTCCGGCCCTACATGGAGCGCATCGCCCGCGGCGAGCAGAACGTGCTCACCGCCGACAAGGTGGAGTACCTGGGCATCACCTCGGGCACCACCGGCCAGCGCAAGCTGCTGCCCGTGACCCGGCCCCACCTGGAGAACATGCGGCGCACCATGATGATTGGCCGCGCCGTGGTGACCGAGAAGGTTCCGGCCGCCCGGCGTCCCGCTCGCGGAATGATTCTCATGAACGCCGTGCTCCGCGAGCGCTCCGAGGGCGGGCTGTTGATGGGGGCGCTCACCGCCATCTCCACCCATTCGATGGGCCGCGCCGCTTCCTTCGCGTTCACCTCGCCGCCGGATGCCTTCCGCCTGCGCAAGCACGCCGATGCGCTCTACCTGCACCTGCTCTTCGGCCTGCGCGAGCGGGAACTCGGCACCCTCATGGCCCCCTTCGCCTCGGGGCTGCTGGACATGGTGCACCTGCTGGAGCGGCGCGGAGCGGAGCTGGTGGACGACATCGCTCGCGGGGTGCTGCGCCCGGAATTCGATCTGGAGCCGGAGCAGCGCCGCCGCCTCCAGTCCCGCCTGCACCCCGACCCCGAGCGCGCCCGCGAGGTCTCCCAGGCGCTCGCGCAGGGCCCCCACGGCCTCTTGCGCCGGCTGTGGCCCCAACTCGCCTACGTCTCCAGCATCACCGGGGCCAGCTTCTCCCTCTACACCCGACAGCTCACTCCCTACCTCGAGGGCGTGCCCTTGTCCGCCGCCAGCTACGTCAGCACCGAGGGCGTCCTGGGCGTGCCACTCGAACTCGAGCAGGCCATCTATTGCCTCATGGTCGGCACGGCCTTCTTCGAGTTCATCCCCGAGCGGGAGCTGGACGCCGAGTCCCCCACCACCCTGTTGCCCGAGCAGCTCGTGGAGGGCGAGGCCTATGAGGTGGTGCTCACGACCCAGGCGGGCCTGTACCGCTACCGCCTGGGGGACGTGGTGCGCATCGTGGGCCGCCATCACCGGGCGCCATTGATGGAGTTCCTCTACCGGCGGGGTGCGCTGCTCAACCTCATGGGGGAGAAGACCTCGGAGCACGCCGCGCGCCTCGCCCTGGAAGAGGCCCTGGCCACCGAGGGGCTCCTGCCCGCCGACTACAGCGTGGTGGAGGAGACGGAGACGCTCCCCGGACGCTATGCCCTCTTCGTCGAGCTCCAGGAAGGCACGCGGCCCCAGGGCGCACCGGAGCAGTTGAGCCGGGCGCTGGAAGAGGCGCTGTGCCGGACCAATCCCTTCTACGAGGTGATCCGCCGCTCCGAGCGACTGGGCCCCGCCCAGCTGCACCGGGTGGAGCCCGGCACCTTCCAGGCCCTGCGCGACGTGCTCGTGCAACGCGGGGCCTCACCCACCCAGGTCAAGGTGCCCCGGGTGGTGCGAGACGCGGAACTCCAGGGCCTGCTGCGCCAGCGCCGCGTCACGGGCTGAACGTCCGGGCTGTCCGCCCCACTCAGTAGGTGACGATCTGGGGCGGCTGCTGGGTCGAGCCGAAGAAGTCAGGGTAGGTGGCGACGAAGCGGCTGCCCTGCACGATCGGGTACGGCCAGGGAACGGTCGCGGGATCCTGCGTGATCGAGTTGCCAACCAAGGTGCCACTCACCTCGAGGTAGCCGGGGTAGAGGGTGAGACCCTGCAGGTTGGCCTCGCCCGGGCCCCCGGCTCCACCATTCTCCGGCACATCATTCGCCTGCAGACCCGCCACCCGCACGGAGCCCATCGTGCTCGGGTCCAGACGGTGGACGCGGAGGCGAATCGAGCTACCGTAGCCCCGGTAATACTCTCCAAAGGAGTAGGCAGCCGCGAGCCCCTCGGCATTGGCCGCGATCGCGATCCGCGGCACGAGCTTCGAGGTCGCCAACTGGACGGTCCTCGGCGTCAGCGAGCAGGTGCACGGCGAAACCACCGTGCTCTGGACGGAGATTCTGTAGAGGGGCACGGGGTACGGGTAGTCCGGATCCACGTCCTGCCGGACCTTGATCGAATAATCACAGCCCTGCCAGGACGCCCGCGCCTCGTTGACGACGGGCAGCTCGGCCTGGGCCGGTGATGCGAGCAGTGCGACAATCCCAACGGCAATCGTTCCAACCATGCGCATGAGTACCGCCTCCACTGGGGTAGGGCCGCGAACTCTACTCCTCCCGGCCGACTTGAGGAGAAACCGGCCGGAGGAAGTGACGGGAAACCTAGTAGGTGACGATCTGGGGCGGCTGCAGCGTCGTCGCGCCAAAGAAGTCAGAATAGGTGGCGACGAAGCTAGTTCCCTGCGCGATCGGGGGCGGCCAGCTGCTCGCGGGCGAATTCGACTTGATCGCATTCGCATACCCTTGGAAGAAGCCATGCACTTCGAGGGAGCCCGGGTAGGGGATGAGTCCGTACAGGGAGATGGGGGCCGGTCCCCACGTTCCAGTCTCCGACAGCCAAATCCCCTCCAACTCCGCCATCCTCACGGAGCCCAAGGTGCTCGGGTTCATTTGCTGGATGCGGAGGAGCTGCCGGCCCCACTGGAACCGGGCGTACTCTTCATAGGAGTAGGCCACCACGAGCCCCTCGGCACTGGCCGAGATCGCGATCCGCGGCTCGTTCACCGCATCCACCAACTTGACGCTCCTGGGCGTCAGCGAACAGGTGTCAGGCGAAACCACCGCGCTCTGGAGCGAGACGCTGTAGGGAGTATCGGCATACGGATCATCCTCCCGGAGTACATTGATCGTATAAGCACAGCCCTGCCAGGACACCTGCTTCGAGCTGATGACAGAATCGGCCTGGGCCGGTGAAGCGAGCAGTGCGACAACTCCAACGGCAATCGTTCCAACCATGCGCATGAGTGCGGCCTCCACTGGGGTTGAGGCCGCGGATTCTATGCGACTCGGGGTGAGAATCGCACGCGCCGGAAGTCACGTGGGCGTCCCCCCCACGTGACTTCCTCCGGGCGCCCTCCCCTGGAGTAGGGCCACGGCACGACTCCCCCCGGCCGACTCGAGGAGAAACCGGCCGGGAGGAAGTGACGGAGAGCCTCGGGGGCGAAACGCCCGCCTGAAACAGCACCTAGTAGGTGACGATTTGGGGCGGCAGCCACGTCGCGCCAAAGAAGTCAGAATAGATGGCGGTGAAGCGATAGCCCTGTGCGATCGGGGGCGGCCAGCTGGTCGAGGGCGAATTCGACTTGATCGCATTCGTGCTCCCTTCCAAGTAGCCATGCACTTCGAGGGAGCCCGGGTAGAGGGTGAGTTGGCTCAGGGAGAAGGGGGACGGGTTCCACCATCCTCCGGTCGTCGACAGCGAAATCCCCTCCAGCTCCGCCATCCTCACGGAGCCCAAGGTGCTCGGGTTCAGATGGTGGATGCGGAGGAGATGCGAGCCAAACGAGAACCGTTCGTACTGCTCATAGGAGTAGGCAATCGCGAGCCCCTCGGCACTGACCGCGATCGCGATCCGCGGCTCTTTTACCGAGTCCACCAGATCGACGCTCCTGGGCGTCAGCGAACAGGTGTCAGGCGAAACCACCGCGCTCTGGACCGAGACGCTGTAGGGAGTATCGGCGTACGGATCATCCTCCCGGAGTACCTTGATCGTATAAGCACAACCCTGCCAGGACACCTGCTTCGAGCTGATGACGGAATCGGCCTGGGCCGGTGAAGCGAGCAGTGCGACAATCCCAACGGCAATCGTTCCAACCATGCGCATGAGTGCGGCCTCCACTGGGGTAGGCCGAGGATTCTATACGACTCGGGGTGAGAATCGCACGCGCCGGAAGTCACGTGGGCGTCACCCCCACGTGACTTCCTCCAGGAACCCTACCCGGCTCGAGAAGAAACCGGCCGGGATGGATGACGGGGAGCCTCAGGGGGAGATGTAGATCCACCCACCGAGCAGGGTGTTGTTGTCCGTGAACAGCTCGGGGTCACCCATCGGATTCACCATGGCCCCCACGTAGTAGAACCCTGGCATGTCCGGGTTCACCGGCGGCGGATAGGCGTTCCCGGTGACGGACACCGTCTGGCACCAGCCGGGCTGGAGGACTTGCGTGCTGACCTCCCCCACGAGGACATCCTCGGACGGGCCCTGGGGCGAGGGAAGACCGAAGGTGGCGTCCGTGGACAGGAGCGCGCGCACGCGGGTGCTCCCGGCCCGGGTGCCCTGGTTGCACACCGTCAGCTGGACACCCAGGCTCTGGCCACTTCGGACGGACACGGGACTCTCCATCTCGGAGATGAAGAAGTCCGCCTCGGGGCCCACGCCCAACCGATAGCCCGAATGCACGTTGTTGTCCTCGATGAGCTCCGGGGTGGCGTTGTTCGGATCCACCACGGCGCCCAGGTAGAAGCCCCAGTCGCCCGGCCATCTCGGAGGCAAGCCCTGGGCCTGGCCGGAAAGGGTCACCGTGACGCACTGGCCCGGGAGCACGGAGGGCACCGGCTGGTCCCCCACCACGACGTCCTCGGAAGAACCAGACGAAGACGGGACACGGATGGACTCATCCTTGGACAGGAGCAGGGTCACGCGGGTGCTCTCGGCCCGGTTGCCCTGGTTGCACACCGCCACCTCGGCGGTGAGCGGCTGCCCGGGCTGCGCGCTGGCCGGGCCCTTCACCGAGGTGATGACGAAGTCCGCTCCAGCGCCCACGCCCAGCAGGTAACCCGAGTGCGTGTTGTTGCCCTCGATGAGTTCCTGGAGGGTGTTGTCCGGATCCACCACGGCCCCCAGGTGGAAGGCCCGTGTGTCCGGCCGACTCATGGGCGGGACCTGGGCGGTGCCGGAGAGGGAAACGGTGGCGCATTGGCCGGGGAAGAGCATCTCCAGTTGTTTGGCACTCACGAGGGAGTCCTCGGAAGGAGCGGACGGAGAGGGGTAGCTGATGAATCCGTCCTCTGACAGCAACAGGGCGACGCGGGTGCTCTCGACCCGGGTGCCCTGGTTGCACACCGTCACCTGGGCGGTGAGCGACTGCCCGGATTCCACACTGGCCGGGCCCTTCACCGAGGTGATGACGAAGTCCGCGCCAGTGCCCACGCCCAGCAGGTAGCCCGAGTGCGTGTTGTTGCTCTCGATGAGTTCCTGGGTGGTGTCGTCCGGATCCACCAGGGCCCCCAGGTGGAAGGCCCGTGTGTCCGGCCCGCTCACCGGCGGAGGAGAAATGTTGCCGGAGAGGGACACCGTGGCGCACCGGCCTGGGAACAAGGCGGGCACCTGCGCGACTCCCACGAGGACATCCCCGGAGGGTGCGGACGGAGACGGCGCGCGAATGAACGCGTCCTCGGACAGGAGCAGGGCCACGCGAGTACCGCCGGCCTGGGTGCCCTGGTTGCACACCGCCACCTGGGTGGTGAGGGGCTGCCCGGGAACCACGCTGGCCGGACCCTTCACCGAAGTGATGATGAAGTCCGCGCCACTGCCCACGCCCAGCAGATAGCCCGGGTGCGTGTTGTTGTCCTCGATGAGTTCCGGGGTGGCGCTGTCCCGGTACACCCCGGCGCCCAGATGGAAGGCCCGCACGTCGGGCGAGCTCGTGGCCGGGGGCTGGGCCCGGCCAGCGACGAACACCGTGGAGCACTGGCCGGGGACGAGGGAGGCACCGGTGCATCACCCACGAGGGAGTCCCCGGAAGGCGCGGACGGAGACGGGACTTGAATGGACGCGTCCTCGGACAGGAGCAGGGACACGCGGCTGAAGTCGGCCCGGGTGCCCTGGTTGCACACCGTCACCTCGGAGGTGAACGACTGCCCGGGCTGCACGCTGGCCGGACCCTTCACCGAGGTGATGAGGAAGTCCGCGCCACTGCCCACGCCCAGCAGGTAGCCCGGGTGCGTGTTGTTGTCCTCGAAGAACTCCGGGATGGCGTTGTTCGGATCCACCACGGCGCCCAGGTGGAAGGCCCGGATGTCCGGCCGACTCGGGGGCGGAGGCATGGCCAGACCGGAAACGGGGACCGTCGTGCACTGACCGGAGAAGAGCGGAGGCACCGATGCCTCACCCACCAGGGCGTCCTCCGGCGGAGGACCGGCGGGAGACGGAAGACGGATGTTCGCGTCCTCCGACAAGAACAAGCTCACCCGGGTGCCGCCGGCCTGGGTGCTCAGGTTGCACACCGTCACCTGGGCGGAGAGGGATTGTCCGGGCTGCACACTGGCCGGACCCTTCACCGAGGTGATGACGAAGTCCGGTTGAAACCCGATTCCCAGCGGAGCACTGATACGCGTGTCATTGCTCGGGTTTCCATCCTCGGGGGTCGAGATGCGTGCACCCACGTACCAGATGCCCTCGGAAGGAACCTGGGCGAACACCGTCGCCTTCTGTCGCCTGCATTCTCCGGGCGCCAGGAACGGGTCGAACTGCCCCACCCGCCTGTCCGTCTCCTCGGAGATGACGGTGTCCGAGGAGAGGAACAACCCACCCCGCGCGTAGCCCGCCAGGCCTCCCTGGTTGCAGATCGTGGCCGTGACCTCGAAGGAGAGTCCTGGATGGACACTGTGAGGAGCGCTCAACTCCGTCACCACGAAATCAGGTCCGGTGAGCAGTTGTTTCGCGGTCTCGTGTCCACCGCCAGGGAGCGGCTCCGGCGTTCCGCATCCCCAAATAGCCATCAACGCGAGGGCACCGAGCCCCGCTTTCATCCTGCGTTCATCCATGGGTCTTCACTCGTTCGGGAGGGGTTGAAGT
Source organism: Cystobacter fuscus (assembly GCA_049060065.1). Classification (GTDB taxonomy): domain Bacteria; phylum Myxococcota; class Myxococcia; order Myxococcales; family Myxococcaceae; genus Cystobacter; species Cystobacter fuscus_B. The sequence continues at coordinate 2,456,947 of JBMEQP010000002.1, read as the reverse complement.
GCGGCCGCGAACAACGTCGCGCCACGAGGCTCCCGGACGTGGATGACCACTGAGTATTTTATGGGAATTTTCTTGAAAACGAGGCGCATGAGGCAACGCCTCAGCGCACTTCGCTCCCGCGGGCTCAGATTACACGTTCACCTTCACGGGCACATGTGCCGGAAGTCATATGAGGAAGGGAAGACCACGGACCCAACGCGCCTTCCCTTGCCCCTGAGCCCACTCCTGGAGCCCTACCCGCGCACCGCGGACAGCCGGCGCCGCAGCCGGCGCACGCGCTCGACGGCGTCCTGGGGCAACAGGCGCTTGGCCACTTCACGCACCTGCCGCATCCCCTGCTCACGCCGCACGAACCACTCGCCATCCCCACCGGGCGAGAGCACCCGAAGGGACACGGTGCGCCGCTGCTTCGTCGTCCAGTCCGACTTGTACGTCTCGGTGCCGCGCAGGAAGTCGTAATCGGTGAGCCCGGCCTCGAGGGCATCGCGGAACGTCTCCCCCACGAGCACCAGCCCCACGCTGCGGTTGCGCCACGCCGGGTCATACCCCGACTGGAAGTAGATGAACGAGCTGCCGTGGACAATGCCATACACCGAGGCCACCGCCGGCCTCCCACCTTCATCGTGTACAGGCGCAGGCGCCCACGCTCGGCGAGCAATTGCGTGGCATCCCGGTGGAAGGCCTCGACGCCCCGGCCGCGAATGCCCTGGGAGCCTCCGTCCGACTCCCAGCGCATGGCGTGCAACCGGAAGAAGTCCGTCAGCGGCGCGGCGAGCGCGCCCGGCGCCTCCGTCTTCTCGATGCGGTAGCCCTCCTGCTTCTCCAGCCACTTCTTGCGCCGCAGGTAGTTGTCCCGCCGGCTCGTGCGCTTGAGGAAGTCGTCGAAGGACTCGCCCCGCCCCAGGGACTCGTAAGGGCAGACATAGCGCTCGGTCAGCGCCGTGCCCACGCCGTGCTTGCCAAAGGTCTCGCGCAGCACGCGCACCGTCACCGAGTCCTCGCGCAGGTCCGTCAGGTCGAGCACGTCCCACTGATCCCTCAGCTCCCACAGGGCGGAGGCGAAGGTGCGCGCCACCTCCTCCTCCCGGCCGCGCCGCGCCACCACGTCCAGGTAGTCGCTGCCCACGTGCGACTCGCCCAGGAAGGCCAGCCGACGGATGGGACGCCCCAGCACCCAGTGGTAGTCGAAGCCCAGCGGCAAGAGCCCCACCAGTGCCCCGCTCCGGTCCCTCGCCTGCAACACGAAGGGCTGGCGATCCGTGCCGATCCGCCGGCACCACGGGTACAGCCACTCCCACGCGTTGAAGGGCCCCGCCCCGCTGTCGTCCAGGAGCGCGTTCCACTCGGCGCGCATCCCGGCGAGTCCGGACGCGGTCCTCACGGTGGACACCTCCAGCCACCGCGCGGGGCTGGGAGAGGGCATCAATTCCGCTTCGCGAATCACGGTGTCGACCTCATGTCTCGAGCCTGGGGCCTCAGCCCACGTTCTTTCGCTCGGGGCGCTCCATCACCAGCGCGCCCCGCACCACGGTGGCCACCTCCGCCATGACCTCGGGCGTGAGATCCTGGTGGCAGGGCACCTCGACGATGGAGCGCCGCAGCTTCGCCACCTCGGGGAAGGCGGACGCGTCACACGCGGGGTGGAAGTGCTTCCAGAAGTCGATGGCCTCGATGCCCCGCGCGCGCAGCCGCTCGAGCACATGCTCCTTGTTGTCCACCACCACCGGGTAGAACAGGGGGCAGACGCCCGGGGCGAGCTGGTTGAAGAGCGGCGCGGACACGTCGCGCAGCCGGCCGAGCAGGAAGAAGTAGTTGCGCCGCCGCCGCTCCACCACGGCCTCCAGGTCCTGCGCCTGGGCGATGCGGTGGGCGAAGGGGCTCATGCCCAGGTCCACGTGCCGCCGGTCGAAGTGCTGGGTGCCGGTGGCCACGCGCTCGATGTCCGCGGCCTTCACCGCGCCCTTGCCGAGCCCGCGCACCATGCCGCGCACGCTGCGTCCGAAGGCCCCGCCGCGCAGCTCCAGGTTCTGCAGGAGCGAGGACACGGTATGGCTGAAGGTGGACGAGCTGGGAGGCAGGGGCGGCTCGGGCAGGCTGTACTGCCGGGCGCCGTTGACGGTGAGCGCCCCGCCGTGCGGCATGGGCAGCGTCTTGTAGAGGCAGAAGATGCCGATGTCGCCCGTGGTGCCGAGCGGCACCGAGCCGTCCGCGCTCAGCAGCGACAGGGCGCAGTCCTCGATGAGCGGCAGGCCGTGCTTGTCGGCGATGCGGCGCATCTCCTCGACGGGGCCGGGAAAGCCCGCGTAGTGGATGAGGTAGAGCGCCTTCGTCTTCGGACCGATGCGCTTCTCCACGTCCTCCAGGTCCACGTCCCAGCGGCTGCCCACCCGGTAGAAGCGCGGCGTGGCGCCGGCGTCCACCACGGCCTCCACCTCCACGCCGTGGTGGTAGGCGGGCATGAGCACCTCGCCCGCGTCCAGCCCCAGCATCTTCACCGTCGTCCAGATGGCGTTGCGGGCGAAGTAGAAGTAGCGCACGTTGCGCGCGCTGAAGGGCATGAAGTGGCTCGGGGCCCTGCGCCCCGTCAACATGCTGGGCCACAGCGTGGGCAGGGCGGGAACGAACAGCTTGTCGATCTTCACCGCTTCCATCGCGCCATCACCTCCCGGGCCGCGGGGGCCCAGCGGAACTTGGCCGCGCACAACGCGCGGCCGAAAGCCGAGTCATTGAAGACATAAAGCCGGTGTGCCGGCGTACCGGTCCGTCCAGTCGCGCTTCCACGACATGTCCGGTCCGAGGAAGTCGAACTCGCGCAGGCCACGGCCGATGCACTCGCGCAGCACCTCCTCCATGAGGAGCTGCCCCGGGCTGCAATCCCCCAGCGTCTCGTCGTAGCCGGGCTTGAGCAGGAAGTAGCGCCCGCCGTACTCCAGCGAGTACTGGAAGGCGACCGCGCGCCCGTCCAGCCGCAGGTAGTACAGCGCCAGCCGGCCGTCATACGCCGCGGTGCGCGCCAGCTCCAGTAGAAGCCCCGCGTGCGCCCGTCCTGCGCCATGGCCGTGCCGCGCTGGCCCTTCCAGCCGCTCGCCTCCAGCGCGAAGCCCTCCTCCAGCTTCGCCTCCAGGCCGAGCCCGCCCTCCACGCGCTCCACCGTGACGCTGCCCTTCTCCTCCAGCTTGCGGCGCCGGCGGCGGCAGTTGGCCTTGAACTTGGACGACAGGCTCGCACGGTACGCCTCCCACGTGGCCGGCAGCGGGATGTAGGGCGACTGCAGGGACTCCCACGTCCCCACGGGCATCCCCGCCCCTTGGCCGCCTCGTACAGGTGCCAGCCCGCGCCGCCCTCGGGCACGTCGGTGAGCCGCAGCACGTCCCAGCCCTTGTCCGCCCGCAGGTGCGAGAAGAAAACAGCGGCGGCCTCGGCGGGCTCGCGTGCCACCAGATCAAAGCGGCACGAGTGCGGGTTGGCCGTGGCGGAGAGCTGTCGCCCCGGCACCCCGTACAAGGAGGCACGCTCGGCCATGAGCGGCAGCACCGCCGTGAGCCGCCCCTCCCCGTCGCGCAGCGTGAGCACTCGCAGGCGCGCCTCGGGGGCGAAGTCGTCGATCCAGATGCGGAAGAACTCGTGCCGGTAGAAGGGCTCGTCGGCCGTGGCCTGCACGAGCGCGTTCCACTCCGGCTCCAGCGCCATGAAGGCGGCGCGATCCGTCACCTCGACGACGCGGGGCGAGGGAGTGAGCTGTCTGGCTTCCATGGGATTATCCGGCTCCTGACACGGCGCGGCCCGAGCCTCGTGCGCCGCAAGTTGGTAATGGACGCGGCGGCCCACAAGCCACGCGCGCCTGATTCATCCAGTCGTGACCGGGCGAACACAGCGCTGCCCGGCGGTCTCTCTCATATTCCCGAGCGGGCTATCTTCAGCAGGCAGCGCGTCACCTTGCGGCCGTCATGCCGGATGCGCGAGCCTTCCTTGAGCAGGTCCGCCTCCACGGGAATGACGCCGGCGTCGATGAGGGCGCGGCGATCCACCCGGACGGGCGTGGAGCCCTTGCGGGCGTAACGGCGCACGGCCTCCTCGCAGGGGGTGGTGCCGTTGACGAGCACCGCGTCGAGCACCGGCCCCACGTGGTCGATGACGGCGCGCACGTGGTCCAGGCAGTCCATGCCGTCCGTCTCGCCCGGCTGGGTCATGAGGTTGGCCACCATGACCTTGAGCGCGCGCGTCTCGCGCAGGGCCTGGGCCACCCCGTCCACCAGCAGGTTGGGCATGACGCTGGAGTACAGCGAGCCCGGCCCGATGACGATCATGTCCGCGGTGCGGATGGACTCGAGCAGCCCGTCCACCGGCGCCGGGGCGCTGGGGCTCAGCTGCACCTTGCGGATGCGGCCCCGGGCGCGGCAGATGTTGCTCTCGCCCACCACCTCGGTGGAGTCCTCCATCTGCGCCACCAGGTGCACGGGCGCCAGGGTGCTCGGCAGCACGCGGCCCTTGGCGCCCAGGAGCGTGCCGGACACGCGCACCGCCTCCATGAAGTCGCCCTTGAGCTCGGCGAGCGCGGAGATGAGCAGGTTGCCCACCGCGTGGCCCGCGAGCCCCTTCTTGCCGGCGAAGCGGTATTGGAACACCTCGCTCAGCGGGCCCTTGCCCTCGGCGAGCGCCACGAGGCAGTTGCGCACGTCCCCGGGAGGCAGCGCGCCGCGCGTGCGGCGCAGGCGTCCGGAGCTGCCTCCGTCATCGCTCATGGCCACCACCGCGGTGAGATCCAGCCCGGGCTCGCCCGGCTTCGACGTCGCGCGCCGGGCCGGCCCTTGAGCACCATGGGCAGTCCCGTTCCACCGCCCATGGCCACGATGCGCGTGCGACGCAGCTCGAGCACCTGCCGCAGCTCGTTCTGCTCACCCGCCTGCTTCGCCGCGTCCGCCTGCGTGCTCCACGTCTCGTCGAGAACCGAATCCGACTCGATCATGTCCCTACCCCCTTCGACGCCCATCCAAGAAAAACGAGCCGCCGGGCCCCCGGCGGCGCTCCAGCCCGTACCACCCCGCTCGCTCTACCGCGCTCCTCGCGCGAGCAGTACGTGCCTCACGGTGTGGAAGATGATGCTCATGTCCAGGAAAAGCGAGCCGTTCTTCACGTAGTACAGATCGAATTCCAACTTGTTGCGCGCGTCCTCCACCGAGGCCCCATAGGGGTAGCGGATCTGCGCCCACCCGGTGAGGCCCGGCTTGACGGCCTCGCGCAGCGAGTAGAACGGAATCTGCTGCTTGAGTTGCTCGATGAACACCGGGCGCTCGGGCCGCGGGCCCACGAAGCTCATGTCGCCGGTGAGGATGTTGAGCACCTGGGGAATCTCGTCGATGCGCGTCTTGCGGATGAAGCGGCCCACGCGGGTGACGCGATCGTCGTTGGTGCGCGCCCACACCGCGCCGTCCTTCTCCGCGTCGGTGCGCATGCTGCGGAACTTCCACAGCCAGTAGGACTTGCCGTTGAGGCCCGTGCGCTCCTGCCGGTAGAAGAGCGGCCCCTTGGAGTCGAGCTTGATGGCGGCCATGACGATGAGCAGGAAGGGCGCCGCGCACAGCAACAGCGTGCTGGCCACGAGGATGTCGAACACGCGCTTGGCGGCGCGCCGGGCGCCCGACACCGTCAGCTCGTCGGCGAAGGCGAAGTCGCTGGTGCGCAGGTGCGTCACCGGAATGCGGCGCAGCACGCGCTCGCAGAAGCCGGCGGCCTCGTACACCCGGCGCCCGTCCAGACGGCAGCGCAGCAGCGCGTCCATCCAGTTGGCCCCGCGCATGTCGTCCGCGGCCTGCACCACGAAGTCCGCCTTGAGCCGCTCGGCCGTGACGTTGACGGGCTCGAGCTCCTGGCTGCCCATGCGCGGCCGGCGGGGATCCACCATGGCCACCACGTGGAAGCTGTCCTCGCCGCCCTGCTCGATGGCGGTGGCGAGCGCGCGCGCCTTGAGGCCGTCGCCCACGATGAGCACCCGGCTGGGCCCGCCCACCACGGCGCGCAGCGAGTAGCGCACCGGGCCCGTGCCCACCAGCGCGCCCACGGCCCCACCCAGCAGCGCCCCGGGAGGCAGTTGGATGGGCAGCACCGCCGGCGCCACCAGCATCAGCAACCCGACGACGGCCGTGGTCACCCCGGCCGCCTTGAGCAGCCGCGCGCCCCGGCCCCGGTCCTCCGCCGCCACCCTCAGGTCATACAAATCCATGAGGTAGAGCGAGAACTGGAACGTGGGGACGAACGTCACCCCCAGGAGCATCAGCCCCGTCATGGAGCGGGCCAGCGCGAGGCTGCCATCCGCCGGTGCCAGCATCCGCGCACACGCCATCGCGCCCAGAACACAGGCCAGGGCGATCGCGGCTCCCTCGATGAGGAACAGGGTCAGCTTCCTGGCTGAAAAATAGTGATGGAATACCCGAAGCACGTATCTCCTCCGTCCGCCCACGCCAACGCAGTCCACACACCTCACGCACCTCCGGCCACGGGGACACCTGCTCCCACCGTGGCCGGATGTCCGTGGCGCTACTTCTTGTTGCTGGAGTACTCCTTCAGGTAGGGCGCCGCGCTCATCTCCGCCCCGTTGAGCACGCAACCCAACACTGGCGCCCCACCCAGCTGCTCCATGGCCTGGGTGACCGTCTTGGCCTGGGAGTGGTGGGCACGCACCACCATGAGCAGGCCGTCCGTCTGGTGCCCGAGGATGGACGCGTCCGCGAAGGGCAGCGTCGGCGGCAGGTCCACGTAGATCTCATCGAAGTGGTCGCGCACCAGCTTGAGGAACTGCTTCATCCGGGCGCTCGCGAGCGCCTGGGTGGGCTCCTCGGGCGTGCCCCCCGCGGTGATGACCGCCATGCGAGTGGCGTGGAAGCGGCGCACCAGCTCGCGCACCTCGCACTCGCCGGAGAGCAGCTCGGACAGCCCCGGGCGGCCCCGGATGCCGAGCACCTGGGCCACCTGGCCCCGGCGCAGGTCCGCGTCGATGAGCAGGATGCGGCGCTCGGGGTTGGCCCGGGCGGCGGCCAGCGCGAGGTTCACCGTCGTCACCGTCTTGCCCTCGCCGGGCATGGCCGAGGTGACACCCACCACCTTCAGGGGACGCAGCTCGCGCATGCGCTCGAGCCTGTAATAAAGACTGCGGTACTGCTCGGCCGCGATCGAGGCGGGCGCCGTGAGCGACACCACCCGATTGTCCACCGCGTTCGGCGAACCCGCGGACTCATCCACGCGGGGAAGGAAGTTCCCCGCCCGTTCCATGGTCTTTTCCATCTTGTTTCCCTCGGAGCCCGTGTTGTTCATCCGAAAATCCCCTAGTTGAGAGTCGAGTCCGTCGAGTTGGGAGGCACCACGTTGCGGGCCCCGGTCGCGGGCATCAGCACCCGCTTCTCCACCTTCCCTTGCATGTTCGGGACCACCGCCAGGACAGGCAGGGGCAGACGGTCACGCAGCTCCTGGGTGTCGCGGATGCTGTCGTCGCGCATCTCGAGCACCACACCGGTGAGGAGTCCCAGGCCCAGCGCCACCAGCAGGGCGATGAGCAGGCCGCTCACCCGGTCGGGCCTGGCGGCGATGGCCGGCACGGAGGCCGGGGAGACGACGTGGAAGAGGTCCTCGGCGCCGCGCAGCTCCAGCTCCTGCGCCAGCTCGGCCTCCACCCGGCGCGACACCACGCTCTGGTACTTCGTACGGGCGATCTCGTAGTCGCGCTGGAGGACACCCAGCTCGTGGGCCCACTTCGGGGTGCGGTCCAGGCGCTCCTGGTAGGACTTGGCCTGCTGGTGCAGCTCCTCGATGTCCTTCTGGATGGCGGCGATGAGGCTCGTCACCCGGGTGCGCTCCTGGCGCTCGGCCCACTGGCGGCCCTCGGCGTCCTTGCGCTTGGCCGTCATGGAGGAGAGCTCCTGGTCCAGACGCTTCACCTCGGGGTGATCCGCCGTCCAGGACGTGCGGGCGGCCACCAGCTCCCGGGTGAGGCCACTCTCGGCGGCCTCGAGCCGGCCCGCCTCGCTGTCCGCGGCATTGCGAGCCCGGGCGGTCGGAGCGGCGGCCCTCGGCGACACGCAGCTCCTCGGACTTGGTCTGCAGCAGGGCGCCCACGCGCTCGAGGCCCATGTTCATCTCCAGCTGCTCGGGCAGCTCACCGATGTGGGCCACCTTGAACTGGGCGATCTTCTTCTCCCAGCCCGTCACCGTGGCCGACAGGGCGGCGATCTCGTCCTCGAAGAGCTTGGTGGCGCGCGCCGCCTGGGTCTGACGCGACTTGAGCGTCTCCTCGGCGAAGAGCTGCGGCAGGCGGTTGGCCACCTGGGCCGCCACGTTGGGATCCGTGCTGGCGTAGACCAGCTCGAAGGCGCTCTCCCCCTCCACGCGCACGGTGATGTCCTTGCGCATGCGCTCGACGGCCGCCTCGATGCCCTTCTCCGACACGAGCTCCGGATAGAGGTTCATCTCCTCGATGGCCTTCTGGAGCACCGGCCGCGACATCAGCTCCTGACGCACGGTGAGCAGACGCTGCTCGACGAGCTCGCTCACGGTGCGCTGCACCATCTCCTCACCGGGGCGCTGCGGCTGCACCGCACCACCGCCGTCGCCTCGTACACATTGGGCTGCACCATCACGATCGCGGCGCCCACCGCGAAGACCGCCAACACAATGGCCCCGACCAACACCTTGCGGCGCCACAGTGCCTTCAGCACCGGTCTGCCGTCATCCCACGCTCCATGTGCGCTCCTCCTGATTCCATTGGTGTCACCATGCCGTCATGTGCAAGCGAAGCGCCGCCACATTCCGGGAAAGGTTCACATCCGCCGCGGCCTCACCCATACCCACCTGTGCGATGCGATCCACGGCGGCCTGCACCGACACGTACCGATTCACCTCGAACTCGAACCCCGCGCTCAGCGCGTAGCCCTGAGACACGTTGGTGCCCACATCCCACCGGAAGGCGTCCTCTCCCGGGGCCCTGCCATTGCGGAAGAAGCTGGCGGCCGCGAACATCCGCGCCCGCTGGCTGAAATGCTTGTTGAACGTCAGTCCCGCGTAGTCCGCCCACAGCGTGTTGGAGAAACCGCTGGCGCCCACCAGGTCGTGGCCGAGGTTGAGGCCCATGTCGAAGGTGCCGCGCTCGTGCAGCACCTCCAGCTTCACCCGCGGCATCCATCCCCGGGTGCCGTCCTCACCGAGGAAGGACACCGGCCCACCGCGCAGCGTGGCGGTGGTGTTGCGCGCCAGCCGATAGCGCAGGGCGCCGAAGATGCCGTGCGCCTGATCCATGCTGTCGCCGTAGAGGAACGCCTGGTAGCGGTACTCCGCGCCCAGCCACAGCCGCGGCGTGGTGCGCACCCACGTCTCCAGATAGGGAGTGTGGACGAAACCCGCCACACTGCCCGGCGTGAGCACCCGCACCCCCTCGAAGGCATACCCCGCCGCCACGTCCACGCGCCGGCTCACCCGGTTGGTCACCGACAGCTTGGACGCGCCGTAGAGGACGGGCTGGTTGGTGCGCGCCACGCTCTCGCGAGGCAGGGAGCGGGGATCCGTCACCCGGAAGATGCTCCCGGAAGCCTCCACCCGCAGGCGGCGCGAGAGCAGCTTGCGCACGGACAGTCCGCCGCGGTGATCCAACGTCACCGTCCCGCTGCCGTGGCGCAGCAGCAAGTCCGCCGCGTAGAAGCTCTCGAGCTTCAGGGTGCGGTCCTTCACGTCCAATCCCAGACGCGGCGTGACCTTCGACATCAGCTGGCCCGTGGGCGTGGTGCCCAGGGCGCCCCCCGTGGGCGCATCGGGAGCGACCACCGGGTTCAGGCGGAAGTCATCGTCGTAGCGCTCCTCCAACGACAGCCGGAGCCGAGGCTCCACCAGCGTGGCACCGAGCGCCGCCGGGGAGCACCCCGCCACCGCCGCCGCCGCCAGCCATCTCTTCCAACCTCCGCTCATGACACCCCTCCTTCCCCACACTCCGACCCGACCGCTGCCCACTCGCCCACCGTCCCCTCGCCTACGGCACGACGATGGTGTCGCCAGGGCGCAGATCCAGCGGCTCGTTGTTCTTCGCGTCCTCCACCAGCTCGCTGTAGCTCACCGGAATGGGCTCGCCCTCGGCCCCCTGGCGGCGCAGCACCACGATGCCGTCGCGATCCGCGAAGTCCGTGAAGCCGCCGGCCAGGGCAATCGCCTGGAGCACCGACACCCGGCCGCGCAGGGGATAGGCCCCCGGACGCGTCACCTCACCAGTGACGAAGACGCGGGTACTGTTGACCTCGCGGACGATGACCGTCACGCGAGGATCCTGCACGTAGGGCTTGAGCGACTCGCGGATCTGATCCGACAGCTCGATGGGCGTGCGCCCCTCGGCCCTCACCTCGCCCACCATCGGCAGGGAGATGAAACCATCCGGCCGCACCGGCAGCGTGCGCGACAGGTCCCCATCGCGCCACACCGCCACATCCAACACGTCCTCCCGGCCGATGCGGTACGGCTGGTCCGAGTTGTCCACCGGCCGCGTGGCCTGGTGAGCACAACCCGACGACAGGAGGAGCATCCCCATCACCGCCCACGATTTCGCGCCCATCATTCCCATGCTCGCCTCTCCCCGAAGTTCTCGGCCCCGTCCCGTTCAGGGGGCCTTGTGTTCGGGAAGGGCCATAAGCAGGGGCTGTGCCAAGGTTCGTGGGGAAGGAAAGTCCCCGGATCCTCATGGGTTACGCGCTACCCCCTTGGGGAAAGGTTTGGGATGTCCGGGAAAAAATTCCGACCTCGGCCTTCAGGACGTACCTGATTCAGGGCGTGGCCGCTGCCCAGGCGGGGCAACTTCGTTCCCACTCGGTTCGGGATTTTTCCCCTCTCCTGGGGGCGATGCGTGGCACGCGGCTTGTAATGACCTTTGGCTCGGAACACAGACCTGGAAGGGTCCAGGCTGAAGAGCACCGGTGGGGGCAACAATGAGCAAGGCGGCGGCGGGAGCGGTGATCGCGATGTTCACGGTGGGCGCGGGCGTGATGACGATGTTGGGCTCGGTGCTGGGCGCGTATGCGGAGCCGGCCACGGTGGCGATGCTGGGCGCGGGCCTGTTCGCGGGCAGCTCCATCCTCAATGGCTTCAAGGACACGGCCACCGCGGGCGTGGCGAAGGAAGCCTGAAAAGGCTGTAGAGCGGGAAAAATTTCTGCCCCCTGGTACAGGGGGAATGCAGGAAAGACGGAACGCGGGCTCCTCACCGGTCCGCGGCCTTCCCAGGAGAAGACGCGCCGCGCTTCGCGGTGTGCTTCCTGGGGCGGAGAGCAGGCGAGTAGACGGCTCATCGATTGACGGCTCGCTCCTTGCCTGAGGAGCTGAGCTGGCGTTGTGGCCGGGGGCTCCACGGAGCGAGGAGCTACGCACGAAGGCTTCGTGCGGGGTGGGCTCAGACTTCTTCGTCAGGGAGGAGCGTGCGCAGCAATTCGTCGTCGGGCCCGAGGGGGCGCCAGCCGGCGGCGGTGGCGTAGCCCGGAGAGCTGCCCGGGCCTGCTTGACGCGCTCCTTATGCGTTTCTGGGGTGTAGGCGGTCCATGTGCCAAGCGCCATGGCAACCTCTCCAAGGTTTGCGTCGTCAAGCACAACCGGCCAGCCATTGGGGAGACTGTCAGACAATTCGCGCACAAGCACGTCGCGAACAAAGCGCGTCACCTGATTGCGCTGCTCGGCTTCAGCGAGCAATCCGCTCAACATCTGCACGGCTGCAACGTCGTCCTTTCCAAGCTCTTCGGCCAGCAAGTACAACGGGACGGCAGGGCGCGCCTCCGCGAAGGCGGTGAGGGACTCATAACCACGTTCGCGAACCCGCTCGTACAAGCGCGCCTTCACATTGCCCTGCCAGGCACGTCCGTCGCTCATGGTCTTCTCCAAGAGGTAAAGCTCAGACTTCCTCGTCGGGCAGGAGCGTGCGCAGCAACTCGTCGTCGGGTCCGAGAGGGCTCCAACCCGGGGGCGGTGGGGTAGCAGAAGCGCGTCCCTGACCTTCCTGGCCTGCTCCTTATGGGTTTCTGGGGTGAAGGCGATCCACGCGCCGAGTGCATGAGCGACATCGAAACGATTTACGTCGTCCAACACAGTCGGCCAGCCGTTGGGGAGACACGCGCACAGTTCACGCACGAGTTGTCCGCGCACAAGGCGTGTGAGCTGATGGTTCCGCTCTGCTTCGGCCACCAATCCGCTGAACACCTGCACTCCGGCGACGTCATCCGGACCGAGTTCCTCGGCCAATTCCACCAGCGAAGCTGTAGGGCGGGCATCAGCGAAGGCGGTGAGCGAATCATAACCACGCTCGCGGACCCGCTCATACAGGCGAGCCTTCACGTTGCCCTCCCAGGAACGGTCCCTGCTCATCTTCCACTCCAAAGGGTGAAGTTCAGCATGAGCCTACCCTGATTCCATGGGCAGGTTCAGACTTCCTCATCGGGTAGCAGGGAGAGAAGCATCTCGTCTTCAGGGCCGTGAGGCCGCCACCCTGGGGGTGGAGGCATGGCAAGGAGAGCTGCCCTGACCTGCCTGGCACGCTCTTTATGAGTTTCAGGGGTGTAAGCAATCCACGAGCCAATCGCCTCGGCAACCTTGAAACGGTTCGCATCGTCCAACACGGATGGCCAACCGTCAGGGACGCTCTGGGACCACAGGCGCGTGAATACATCGCGCACAAACCGCGTGACCTGCTTGCGTCGCTCCGCCTCGGCGAGCAGCCCGCTCAGCACCTGGACCCCGGCGACGTCATCCTTGCCTAGTTCCTCGGCCAGCAAGTGTAGCGGGACGGCAGGACGCGCCTCGGCGAAGGCGGTGAGGGACTCGTAGCCACGTTCACGAACCCGCTCGTAAAGGCGCGCCTTCACGTTGCCCTGCCAAGCACGTCCGTCGCTCATCGTCGTTTCCAGAGGGTGAAGTTCAAACTTCCTCATCGGGCAGGAGCGTGCACAACAATTCGTCGTCGGGCCCAAGGGGACGCCAGCCTGGGGGCGGTGGCGTGGCAAGGAGCGCATCGCCAGCCCTCCTTACGTGCTCCTCATGGGTTGTTGGGGTGAACGCAGACCACGAGCCGAGTGCCTTCGCAACCTTGAAACGGTTTGCGTCGTCCAGCACGGCAGGCCAGCCGTCGGGGAGACACTCCAGCAGTTCACGTACGAATTGACCGCGCACCAAACGTGTGACCTTGCGGCTTCGCTCAGCTTCGGCGACCAACCCGCTGAACACCTGCACTGCCGCGATGTCATCAGGGCCAAGCTCGTCCGCCAGTTCCACCAGTGAAGCGGTAGGGCGCGCCTCGGCGAAGGCGGTGAGGGACTCATAACCACGTTCGCGAACCCGCTCGTACAGGCGTACCTTCACGTTGCCTTGCCACGCACGTCCGTCGCTCATGGTTCTCTCCAAGGAGGTAAAGCTCAGACTTCCTCGTCGGGCAGGATCGTGCGCAGCAACTCGTCGTCGGGCCCGAGGGGGCGCCAACCGGGCGGCGGTGGCGTGGCAAGGAGCGCATCGCCGATCTTCTTTACGCGCTCCTCATGAGTTACTGGCGTGTAGGTACTCCAACGAGCGAGCGCCACGGCAACTTTGAGGCGATTCGCGTCGTCGAGCACGGCCGGCCAACCGTTCGGGAGACGCTGAAACAGTTCGCGCACGAGTTGCCCACGCACCAAACGCGTGACCTTGCGGCTTTGCTCAGCCTCGGCAACCAACCCACTGAACACCTGCACTGCCGCGATGTCATCAGGGCCAAGCTCATCCGCCAGTGCAATGAGCGAAGCGGTGGGGCGAGCCTCGGCGAAGGCAGTGAGCGAATCATAGCCGCGCTCGCGGACCCGCTCGTACAGTCGCGCCTTCACATTGCCTTGCCGGGCACGTCCGTCGCTCATCGCCCGCTCCAGCGAATGAAATTCATCGGGATTCCGTACTCCTTCATGTACTCCGCGACGATCTCCAGGACCGTGTTCCGCGTCAACATCCGACCAGCCTTGGTCTCGGCCTCGTACAGCGCCTTCATGATCATCCGGTTCCATTCGCCGGGCCATTGGCGGCCCAGCTTCCAGTGTCCACCGCCGTGGATGGCCTCGTGGTGAGACTGCTCCAGCTTGACGCAGAACTCGTCAATATCCATCTCGCCGGTGAAGCCGCGCCTCTCGAACCACGCGCGGAACTCCTTGGGCAGGACGTGGTGCCGCGGCGGCTCGGCCATGCCAGCTCCCGCTTTGCCCGTCTCGTGCATGGCCCCCACCTCGGGCCCATCTCCCAGCGCGTCGCGCACACCCCTCGGCAGCTCGCCGTGCGCCCGCGCCAACATCACCTGGCCCGCCTGAATCCGCACGGCGGCGCTGACGACGGGCAGTGAGAGGACACCCGCGCGCACCAGGTGCCGCATCATCTCCACCCACTCGGCGGACACGACCATCCGCGTGCCCATCATCACGCCGTCGCCTCCTACCGCCAGGCCGATGCCGACCAGGGCGGGAGCGGACGGAGGCACCGAGGGCAGCGCGAACCTCATCGTCGAGAGCATGGTGGCCGTCTCGATGGCTTCCTTGAGCACCAGCGCTTTCTGGAGGTTCTCCGCCGCCACGCGCATGCTCTCCACGGTGGCCGCGAATTCGTCCGTGAGGTGGCCGACCAGCGGGGTCACGTCTCGAGCCGCGGCCTCCACCTGCCCGTGCTCCCGGGAGGAGAGCGCCGTCATGGCGGGCTCGAGCAGCTCCTGCCAGCGCCACATGTCCGCGAACATCCTCTCCACGCTGTAGAAGTGCTGGGTGAGCACGGCGTCGGCGAGCTGGAGGAAGTCGACCCAGGCGGCGAGCAGGAGCGAGCCGAGCATGACGGCCTCGAGCCGTGGGCCGGCGAGGCGCAGCAGGGCGAGCTGCATGTCCGGGTCCTCCACCTCCGAAGCGGAGTTGGCCAGCCGGGTGGCATCGGCGAGCTGGGCGTCCATCCACCGCAGTTGCCCGACGCCGAAGTCCACGTAACGGACGAAGGCGCCGTTGCCATCGCCAATACCGCGTCCACGGGCCTTGAGCCTGGAGAACTCGCCGGAGATGCGGCGGGTGGCGCCAGACACTTCGCGAAGGGCACCGCGAAACGCCAGTTGAGCCGCGAGTGCCCTCTGCCGCACCTCCCTCCCCGCGCTGTCCGTGCCCGCCACCGCCACCTCGCCACGAGAGGCCCGGTGCAACCGCACTGGCGTCTCGGACCCAGGTGTCGAGACTACGAGGTGGGGAGATTCGACACCCAGCCCTGGCCGTGCGGAGAGTGACGCGCAGCCGGTGGACAACAGGGCCAGGAGCGCTGCCACCGCCCATCGAGTTCTTGTCATGGCCACGAGCGCACGACCTCCGAGTCCGCGACCCTACGCGATCGCTGGGAAACAAGGCGCCGTCACCGAAACAGGGCTCCGACCACATCGCAACGGTAGCGTTGTGATTGTTCCGGAGGCCCGGTACCTTCACGGTCATGAGCAGGAGAAGCAAAGAGGAGTCCAGTCCCCCACCCCGGCCCAAGCAGCTTCGCGGCGAGGACCTCGAGGAGAAGGTGCTCGGGGTCGTGTTGAGCGAGCTGGACCGGGTGGGCCACGAGAAGCTCGCCTTCGAGCAGGTCGCCGCGCGCGCGGGCGTGAACAAGGTCACGCTCTACCGGCACTGGCCCACGAAGCTGGAGCTCATCCGGGCCGCGGTGCTGCACGTCGCGGACGAGACACCGTCCCACCCCGATACCGGGACGCTCCGGGGTGACCTCCTCGAGCAGTTCCGCGTCCTGCGCGCCCAGGCTCGCGATCCCTCTCGCCGCGCGGTCTTCCGGTTGCTGTTCGATGCGAGACCGGGAGATCCCGTCGGAGAACTCGTGCACGAACTGAGCAGGGAAAAAGATGCCCAGGTGATGCACATCTACGAGCGCGCCATCGAGCGCGGCGAGCTGCGACCAGACACCGACCCCCGGCTCCTCCACGGCCTGCTCTTTGGCTCCGTGCTCAGCCTCGAGCTGCTCCGCTGGGGTGACGAGGAGAGCGCCCCCTTGGAGGCCATCATCGATCTCGTGCTCTCCGGCGCACAGCCTCCCGCCAAGGCAGGGCAGCGCCGCCCGGCGCGCGATACGCACGCTCGCCCCGGACAGAGGGCGCTCGTGCTCACGAGCGAGGAGGAGAAGACGTGACCGCCGCGACTGAAAGCCCCACCCTGCCCCGGTTGTCCTTCTCCTGGCCCGAGGGCGCGGACTTCACGGAGTTGCTGACACGCGAGTGGCTGGTGACCAACGGGCGCGGTGGCTACGCCTCGGGCACGCTGCCGGGGTGCAACACGCGGCGCTACCACGGGCTGTTCATCCCAAGCCTGGAGAAGAAGGGCCGCACGGTGATGCTGGCGCGGCTCAACGAGGAAGCGCTCGTGGGGGGCCAGACGTACCGCCTGGACACGGAGCAGGGCGCGAATGGGAGTCAGGTGACGGCGGGCGCGCGGCTGCTGCGCGGCTTCCACCTGGAGGGCCTGGTGCCACACTGGCTCTATCAGCTGGGCGAGACGCGCCTGCAACGCAAGCTGACGCTCGTGCATGGCGAGAACACGCTCGTGGTGGTGTGGGAGCACCTGTCGGGGCCCGAGGTGAGGCTGCGGCTGAGGCCCTTCCCCACCCTGCGCATGCACGACGACAAGCTGCACACCACCCCGCTGGAGCCCTCGGTGCGGCTGTCGGACTCGCGGATGGAGCTCCGGGCGCGCGAGGGCGCACCGCCCCTGCGCCTGCGCTTCTACTCGTCCGCGCCCTCGCCCTTCGTGGGGTCGCGCGAGACGAGCGCGCCCCTGCTGTGCGCGGAGGAGAAGGCGCGCGGGTACGACCACGTGGAGACGCTGGTGAGCCCGGGCTACTTCGAGTGCACGTTGCGCCCGGGCGAGCGCCTGGCGATGTGCGTCACCACGGAAGACGCCGCGGTGCTGGAGCGGGACCCCCACGAGACGTTCTCGCTGGAGTACGAGCGCGAGCGGCGGCTGCTCATGCAGGTGCCCCCGTCCGCGCGCACGGGGGTATCGGCGCGGCTGGTGCTCGCGGCGGATCAATTCATCATCGCGCCCACGCGGTCCACGGACGAGGCCTGGGCGCGCGCGGTGGGACAGGACGTGCGCTCGGTGATCGCCGGCTACCACTGGTTCACCGACTGGGGCCGCGACACGATGATTTCCCTGGAGGGACTGACCTTGAGCACGGGCCGCCACGCCACGGCGGCGGCCATCCTGCGCACCTTCCATCACCACGTGCGCGACGGCCTGCTGCCCAACCTCTTCCCCGAGGGCGAGTCCGAGGGCCTGTACCACACCGCGGACGCGACGCTGTGGTTCTTCCACGCCGTGGACCGCTACCTCCAGGTGACGAAGGACGAGCAGTTGCTGCGCGACTTCCATCCGACGCTGGCGGGCATCATCGCGCACCACCAGAAGGGCACGCGCCACAACATCCGCGTGGACCCGAGGGATGGGCTGTTGAGCCAGGGCGAGGAGGGCTACCAGCTCACGTGGATGGACGCGAAGGTGGACGGCTGGGTGGTGACGCCCCGGCGAGGCAAGGCGGTGGAGCTCAACGCGCTGTGGTTCAATGCCTTGCGGCTGATGGTGGAGTGGTCCGAGCGGCTGGGCGAGGACGCGCGGCCCTACACCACGGCGGCGGAGCAGGCCCACGCGAGCTTCAACCAGCGCTTCTGGAACCCAGACACCGGGTGCCTGTTCGACGTGGTGGATGGCGAGGGCGGCGAGGATGATCCTCGGTGAGACCGAACCAGGTGTTCGCGATCTCGCTGAAGAACCCGGTGTTGCGGCGGGACAAGTGGGAGCCGGTGATGGCCAAGGTGCGCGAGCAACTGCTGACACCGGTGGGCCTGCGCAGCCTCGCGCCCGGGCATCCGGACTACAAGCCGAACTACGAAGGCGACTTGAGGGCGCGCGACGCGGCGTACCACCAGGGCACCGTGTGGGGGTGGCTCATCGGCCACTACGTGGACGCGACGCTGAAGCTGACCGAGGACAAGCGCGACGCGCGGGCCGTGCTCGAGGGCATGAAGCAACACCTGGAGCACGCGGGCGTGGGGCAGATCAGCGAGATCTTCGATGCCACGGAGCCCTTCCATCCCCGGGGATGCATCGCGCAGGCCTGGAGCGTGGCGGAGACCCTGCGCGTCTTCCTGAAGACAGACATGCCCTGAGCCACGCCCCTGCCTTCCTCGGCCGTCCTGCTCCTCTGGCGATTGAGGAGGGCGCGAGAGCAGACCGTGCTAGAAGACGGGGCCGTCGGAGACCCGCCCCCCTTCCTCGGGTCGGCAGCTCCTCGGCCCACGGAGAAACACATCATGTATGGTCTGATTGGAAGGATGATCGCCGCACCGGGCAAGCGGGACGAGCTGCTCTCCGCGCTGAACGGCAGCATCGGCCACATGCCCGGATGCCTCAGTTATGTCATCGCGCTCGATCGCGAGCACCCGGATGCCCTCTGGGTCACGGAAGTCTGGGACAGCGCGGAGAGCCACAAGGCGTCCCTGTCGCTGCCAGAGGTGCGCGCGGCGATCACCAAGGCCCGGCCGATCATCGCCGGGTTCGACAACCGGGTGGAGACGATCCCCGTCGGCGGGGTGGGCCGGCGGGGGCGAAGTAACGGCGCGAGGACGCGCGCTCCTACGAGCCCTGGACGTTCGCTAGTGGGTAGTCGCCCGAAACGCCGGCGAAGGCGCCAGGGTGCCGCGCTACCCTCCCGCGCATGTCACGGACCGAGAAAGAAGATGCTCGCCGGTGAGCTGTATGTCGCGGCGGACCCGGAGCTGGTGGCGGGGCGCGCGCGGGCGCGCAAGCTGCTGCGCGCCTACAACCAGTCCACCGAGGACGAGCTGGCGCAGCGCGAGAGTCTGCTCTCCCAGCTCCTGGGCGCGGCGGGCCCGGGGGTGTGGATCGAGCCGCCCTTCTTCTGTGACTACGGCGAGCACATCCGGCTGGGCGCGCGCGTGTTCATGAACTTCCAGTGCGTCATCCTCGACTGCAATCTGGTGACGCTGGGAGATGACGTGTTCCTGGGCCCCGGTGTGCACATCTACGCGGCCACCCACCCGCTGGACCCGGACGAGCGCATCAAGGGCCCCGAGCTGGGGCGTCCCGTCACCATTGGCGCCAAGGTGTGGATTGGCGGTGGGTCCATCATCTGCCCGGGAGTGACGATCGGCGAGGGCTCCACCATTGGCGCGGGCAGCGTGGTGGTGAAGGACATTCCCCCCTACGTCTTCGCCGGGGGAATCCCTGCCGCGTCATCCGCAACCTGCGCTGAGCACCCCGTATGACAGGAATTGATTCGGAGGTTCCTCTACTGGCGCGAGAGTGGGCGGCGCGCTTCGCTCAATTCGAGCAGGTGCGGGCGGTGGCGCTCGGTGGCTCCTGGGTGACGGGGTCCGCCGATCCGCTCTCGGACCTGGACGTGATCGTCTATGCGAGCCCTCCGCCTCCCGCCGAGGCTCGGCGCTCCCTCATCCTGCCCACCGCGCGGCGGGCCGAGATCGACAACACGTTCTTCGGCACCGGCGACGAGTGGATCGACCAGAGCGGCCAGGGCGTGGACGCGGCCTATTGGAGCCCGGAGTGGATGGAGGACCAGTTGGAGCGCGTCCTCGTGCGCTTCGAGCCTCGCTCGGCTACACCACCAGCTTCTGGCACACGCTGAGGAACTCACGCGTGCTCTTCGATCGGACCGGGTGGCTCACGCGGCTCCAGCAACAGGCGCGGGTGCCCTACCCGGAGCCCCTACGCCGGGCCATCGTGGAGAAGAACCACCCAGTGTTGCGGCGCAAGCTGGCGTCGTACCTGGAGCAGATCGAACTCGCGCTGCAGCGGGCGGACCTGGTGAGCGTGCAACACCGGGTGACGGCGGTGTTGGCGAGCTACTTCGACATCCTGTTCGCGGTGAACCGCGTCCCGCACCCGGGCGAGAAGCGACTGCTGGCGCACGTGAAGCGGATATGCCCGAAGCGTCCACCCGAGTTGGAGGCCCAGGTGGAGGCGGTGATTCGCTCGGTGGGTCTCCCCGCGCGGGACCTGCTGCCCAACCTCCATGCATTGCTCGATGGGCTGGACGCGTTGCTGGAGTCCGAAGGATTGCTACCGGGCGGCAATGCACGCTAACTCACCGAGGGCCCTGTGGGCAGGACAGTTGCTCGCCATTCTCCTGTTTTCTATTGGCTGTGCGTCGCAGCCACTGCCGACCAACCGGGGGATGGACCTGCGCTACACTCCGCGCAAAGCCGTCACGCCCACGCTGGCGGGAGTGAGCCCAGGCAGCGTGTCGAGAGTCGTTGGGAGTGCGATTCCCCATGATGCCGCGGAGCCTGCACGGACGAGCGACCCCCAACTCCGTCCAGCGCTCTTGGCTGCCATTCTTGAGCTGTCGGGCTCCACTCGCCGAATCGTCAGCGAACTCTCCAGACTCAAATCCAGCAAGCTGGGCATTGCTGGCCGATACGCCGACTTGTTCATTCCCCCGGTCGATTATGGCCTTCAACAAGGGCGCTGGATTGACGCCGAACTCGATGCCGCCACCAGGCTGTCCAACATGGCCTTGGAGGTGGATGACCCGGATATGCAGCCCGCCCTCCTACGCCTCTCCGGCCCACGGCTTGAGGCCGCCATGTTGGGCTCCCTCCTGCTAGGTGTATGGCTCGACTTCCTCCATCTCTCCGACGTCGTGCTTCAGCAGTGCCCCTACTACAACGTGGAGCAACTGTTCCAACAGATAGACCGCTCGTGGAAGATGCTGGAGCCCAGCATGACGGCGCTTGCCTCTCTGGAGTCAGGGCAGGTCGAGGCCGCGGCGACCGATCTCCCCGCTCTCATAGGCCATCTCACTGGCGAGTTCGCCACAACCCGCAAGGCCGTACTCGTGGCGGCGAAGCAGTTCGAGAAGATGCTGAAGGTGAAGGAACTCATCGAGATGCTCACCACGGCCTCGGCGATGAAGATGGCATTGCCCCGGCTGCTCCCCCCAGCCGCTCCCGCCACACTCGGCATGGGCCTCGTGGCGGGTTCCAACGGCGTGATGCTGGGTACACGGATCGTCGTCTCCGCCGAATGGGTGGAGATGATGCACCGACTGGTCCAGGCGGGCGTCATCTCCCTTCCCGTTGTAAGCGCCGCTGTCCGGATTCATTCCGGCCAGGTGATGATGTCGCAGTCAAACCAAGACCTGCCGCAGGGCGTGCGCGACGCACTCGGCGACGGTCCCGAGATACGGGGTATGCGGGTGACGGGCAGAGCAGGAGCCGGCATGGCCGAGCCACCACGGCACCACATCCTGCCACGAGAGTTCCGTGAGTGGTTCGAGAAGCGTGGATTCACCGGCGAAGTGAGCATCGACCATTTTTGCGTCAAGATGGAGCAGGCCAAACACGAGGCGATCCATGGAGGTGGGAACTGGCGCTTGGGCCGCACATGGCCCGGAAAATGGAACCGGATGCTCATGAAGTCACTGTACGACGCCGAGATCGACGCAGGCCGGATGCTGACGCGAAACGAAATCCTGAGACTCGTCGCGAAGAACATGAGGGACTATAGAATCCCAGTGAACTTCATCCCGTGGAGAGGACGATGAGCGAGGACCATTCCTGGGAGGGCAACTGGAAGGTCCGCCTGTACGAACGGGTTCGCGACCTGGGCTACGATTCGCTCACCGCCTTCGCCGAGGCGCGTCCCGCCGTTCCGCTCTATTTGTTGGCCGAGGAGCTTGGCGAGGATGACGTCGCCGCAGTGCAGGTGTTCAGCGGGTTGCTCGCCGAGGCTGAGCGACGCAAACAGGTCACTCGCCCGGTGCGCGATGTTCTCGTGCGCGAACTCGCTGAAGGACTCCCCGACGGCTGGCCCACAGTGATGGACGAGGCAAGCCGCTTCGAGGTCGCCATGGCACTGGGCCGCTGGTCCGCCTACACCCCAGAAACCCATCAGAAACGTGTCGAGCAGGCCAGGGCCGTACTCCGCACCACGCCGCCACCGCCCGGCTGGCGCCCGCTCGGCCCCGACGACGAGCTATTGCGCACGCTCCTGCCCGACGAGGCAGTCTGAACTTCGCGACAGCGAGCACAATGACAGACAGGCCCGGCGGGGCTGCTGGAGCCTCCGCCGAGCTCGAACGGGTTCTCTGGCTCAGTGGACGGCTGGCTGCTGGTCCGAGGCGGCCTCGGGTGCCAGTGGAGACTCGAGGCGCGCGGCGATGCCCTGGCGCACCTGTCGCAACAGCGCGGCGCAGAACGCCTTCAAGTCATCCGGCTTGCGCGACGTGATGAGGCCACCGTCCTCCACCACCTCGCGGTCCACCCAGCGCGCCCCCGCGTTGATGAGGTCCGTCTTGATGGAGGGGAAGGACGTCACCGTGCGGCCATCCGCGATGTCCGCCTCCACCAGCATCCACGGCCCGTGGCAGATGGAGGCGATGGGCTTGTCCGCCTTGAAGAAGTCACGCACGAAGCCCACCATGGGGATCTCCATGCGCAGGTGGTCCGGCGAGTAGCCTCCCGGTATCACCAGGGCCGCGAAGTCCTCCTCCCGGACGTCCTTCACCGACTGCTCGGCCGTGATGACTTCCTTGCCCTTCTTTCCCTTCAACTGCTTGCCCGCCTCCACGCCGATGATGACCGCCTCGTGACCGGCCTTCTTCACCTCGTCGTAGGGGACTCGAAACTCCGAGTCCTCGAAATCATTGGCCACGATGAATGCGATGCGTGCCATGCCCCGCCTCCTTGGGATGGGTGTGTCCTGAGCAAGACAAGGTGCACACGCCCTCCCCGGCGGCAAACGCGGACCCCGCCCGTCCGTGCAGCGGGCGGGCGGGAGGCAGTCGCTCAGGGCTCGAACTGGACGGCGTAGACGGTCCACCGCGCGCTCTCCAGGGGCGCGTCGCGGACCACCTCCAGTTGCGTGGGGGAGGCAAGCAGGAACCGTCCGGTCCCCGCCCCGGGATGTCCTTCGCCCGGTACGACGTCTCCCCCGCCCCCTGTCCGCCATGCACCGGCTGCTGGAGAGCAGCAGCGTCCGGGTCGGATCCACGGCCACGAGCGTCTCCCGGGTGGAGGAGAGGTTCTTGTCGAGCGACAGGGTCCTCGCCTGGACGCCATAGCCCGCGGGGAACGTGAGGCGTTCGTAGGCAATCGCGGAGATCCGGGTGTCATCGCAGGACGAGGAACCCACCCCACGGGAGAAGCGCAACACCTCCCGGTCGACGATCTCTCCCCGAACCATGCGGTTGCAGATGGCGTTGTCGTTGCCCTCCGCCCGGAAGGTGGACGTCAACACCGAGCGGCTCGCCTCCGCCGCGGCGACACGGACCTCCACCGAAGCGTCGTCGGTCGACCCCGTCTGTCCCCGGGTCACCGAGAGGCCCTCGAGCTCCACCACCTGTACGGCGTAGTCCGCGCCATAGCAGTTCTCGTTCAGGGCGATCTCCACCTGCTGGGGGCTCGTCAGCCGCACCGTCGCGAAGTCGTTGGCGCCCGTCGTCGTCCCCTCTTGAGAGGAGCTGAAGAGAACGAAGGCGTTCTCCATCCGCATGCTCGGGGAGACGTCCACGGTCAGGGTTGTCTTGTTGTTGTTGGGGCACGACTGCGCCAGGTGCTGGACACGCAAGCCGCGCGAGCGTTCCACCACCTGCCACTGGATGCGGGCGAGGCCCTGCGTCCCGACCCGGTCGCACGTGAGGAAGGACGTGCTGGCCGAGTGGCAGCGAACGAACGAGCTGTCCGCGTTCTCGCTGTTCGTGGTGGCTTGAAAGACGAGGAAGGCCCGCTCCCGGCTGCCCAGCGGAGGATTGATGGAGCAGTTCACGCTCTTCACCCCATTGGCCAGTATGCACTCGTCCCGCCGCACCACGGGCGTCACGCTCTGGGAGCGCGTCACGGGGGGCAGGCCCGCGATGGTCGCCGTCACGTCGACCGAGCCGCCCGTCCTGCCCTTGAAATAGAAGCTCCCCGTGGGGGCGCTCGGAGACAGGGTGAGCTTGGTGAGGCCATTCGTGCATCCCGCATCCGCGTGGAAGCTCATCCCCAT
The DNA here is from genome assembly GCA_049060065.1 of Cystobacter fuscus. Classification (GTDB taxonomy): domain Bacteria; phylum Myxococcota; class Myxococcia; order Myxococcales; family Myxococcaceae; genus Cystobacter; species Cystobacter fuscus_B. The sequence goes on along the minus strand of JBMEQP010000002.1, from coordinate 2,432,892 downwards.
GCCCGCGGTGGCGGACAGCTCGACCAAGACCTCGGTGGAAGGGACCACGGGATTGTCGAAGGCATCCACGGTGCGGACCGTGGCCTGTGCCGAGCAACTCCCGGCCAACACCGCCTGCCCGGGAAGGCTCAGGGACAGCTTCGAGGCGGGCCCCGCGTTCACCGTGCGCGTGGACCGCGCGTCCGCGCTCCCCTCCATGGAGGCCACGATCGAGGCTCGCCGGCCCGGGTGCCCCGGAAATAGAGCGGCAGCGAGGCGGCACCCTCCGGGAAGGTCGCCGAGGACAGCCGCGTGCCACAAGACGCGTCCGAATAGAGCGCCAGTTGCGCCGAGGGCGCGGGCGAGAACGACACCGTCCGCCGGGGACCCGGGGCGGTGTTGTCGTACGCGTCGCGCCGCTCGAGCGTCAGGGGGACGCATTCTCCGGCGAGGCTGCTTCGCGAGGCGGCGGAGAAGGCGAGCTTCACCGGGGCCCCGGAAGGAGGGTGTGGGCCAGCGAGTCCTCCCCCAACGCCGAGGAGGCGATCAGCAGTCCACTCGTCGCGCGAGTGCCTCGGACGTAGAAGGACAGGGAGCTGGCCCGGGCCGGAATGGTGGGGACCAGGGACGAGCGACACGCCGCATCCGCGTAGAACGTGGCCTCGAGGGACGAGGCGGACAGTTGAAGGGCGGTGGCGTGATTCGGCACCGCCGGCTGGCCCAGGACGTCCCGGCGCTCCACGACCACGGGCTGGGGCGAGCACTCGCCCGCGACCCCCTGGCGCTCGGGACTGGTGAAGACGAGCGCGCTGGCGGTCCGGGAGCACGCCCGCCGCGAACACGTGGCGTCATCACAGCCCCACAGGCCATCGCAGTTGAGATCCGCGCTCGCGTCGCACAGTTCCTGGACGCCGGGCCGGCTCTGGGGGAGTGCGTCATCACAATCCGGACCGCCCTCGGCCTGGGAGACGAACCCATCGCGATCCGCGTCCAGGGACGGCGGAGGCAGTTCCAGGCGAAGCGAGACGGCGCCCACCGTCGGCTCGAAGCGCGCGGCGACGGGTGCGCTCCACCCGTTGGCCAGCAGGGGCTCCTCACACGCGGTTCCCCACAGCGCCCGCGCCTGGAGCTGGATGTCCCGGGGCAGCGCGCCCTGGAAGATGGCCACGCGCAACTCCTGACGATCCGGGAGACGGGCCAGCTTCTGGCTCTGGAGGACCGTGCCATCCTCCCGGGTCACGTCCAGGGCGATGCAGCTCGCGGGCAGTTGGGGATCGACCTGGATGAGGGCCTGGAGGGCGACGCGATCCCCACCACAACCCCAGAGCACGAGGAGGAGCGCCGGAACGACTCGGTTCATGGAATCCTTCCTGAGAAGTGACGACGAGGGGGGGAATATCCGAGGGAGTCATACTCCCACCCACCCCCGCGCCGTCCAGTCCCGAGCCAGGATTCCGGCCGGGCTCAGCCCGCGTGCTTGGCGATGAGGGCGCCCAGGCGGGGCACCGCGGACTCGACGTTCTTCACCGCCGTGCCGCGCAGCTTCTCGTAGGTGCCCTTGATGAGGCCGCTCTTCGAGTGGCTGACCTTCGTGTCGGTGATGGTCAGCAGCGCGCTGGCCACGCGCGAGGCGTTCGACGTGAAGTACGCCGCGACCGGCTTCCCGCCCGTCTTGGCCTCCTGGTAGAGCGGATCCAACGCCTTGGAGAACTCGGGCAGCAGATCCTCGACGGCATGCTTGATGAACCCGGGCTTGATGCCCTTCACGGCCGCGTAGCCCGCCTTGATGGCCATCCCCGAGATGCCACCCTTGTCGGCGACCTCGGCATCGATGAGCGTGCAGCAGTCGTTGATGACCGCCGCCTTCTTGGTGTCGTTGGTCAGTGTCTCGGTCAGTGACGCCATGAATCCGTGCCTTTCCCTTTCCGTCTCACCGGGCCCCACCGCCTCCGCGCGACGTGGAGGCGCGCCCGGCCCGAGCGGGCGCATAGCACACAAATTTCCGCCCCTTACGCGAACTGTTGGAGCGAGGCTCGTGGGGAGGCTTCTCCAGGGGTCCCGTGTCCACCAAGGGAAGGAAGACCCGGAAGATGCTGCCCTGCCCCACCACGCTGTCCACGGACATCGAGCCCCCGAGGCCACGGATGATGTCATGGCTGATGGACAGGCCCAGACCCGTGCCCTCACCCACCGGCTTGGTGGTGAAGAACGGCTCGAAGACGCGCTCGAGGTTCTCCTGGGCGATGCCACAGCCGTTGTCCCGCACCTCCACCACTGCCTGGGAGCTGCCGTGCAGGTGCGTCACCGGGCGGATCTCCCCGCCCTGCTTGGGCAGCGCCTGGGCGGCGTTGATGAGCAGGTTGGTGAAGACCTGCGCGAGCTGCACGGAGTTGCCCAGCACCTGGGGCAGCTCGCCGTAGTCGCGCACCAGCCGCCCCCGGCTGCGCAGCCGGCTCCAGGCCGGTGGACCGAGTTCTCCAACACCTCGTGCAAATCCAAGGGGTGGGTGTTCACCGGATCTCCCCGGGACAGCGCCCGGAGGCTCTGGACGATGAGCCGCATGCGCTCGGCGCCCTCGCGCGCCTCGTGGAGGGCGTCCAGCAGCTCGCGCGCGTCGTCCGGGGCAGCTCCATCCGGCGCAGCTCGCCCCCGATGAAGCCCAGGTTGCTGGAGACGAAGGCCAGCGGGTTGTTGATTTCGTGCGCCACGCCCGCGGCGAGCATCCCGATGGAGGCCATGCGCTCGTTGAGCCGCAGGCGCATCTGGTTCTCGCGCTGCTCGGTGATGTCGCGCACCGTGGCGGCCATGCAGTCCCCCACGGCGCTCAGCTGACGGCGGAACCAGCGGCGCCCCCGGCCGGGCAGCGCCTGCTCCACCTCGTCATCGTGCGGCACGCCGGTGCGCCACACCTCGTCACAGAGCGCGCGCGGCGCGACGAAGGCCGCGTGGGGCACGTCCGAGAGCGGCTGGCCCTCCAGGTCGACCGCCGCCCCGCCCAGCAGCCGCTCGGCGTGGACGTTGAGCCGCAGCAGCCGCAGCTGCTCCGGCTCGCCCTGCAGGAGGAAGAACGCGTCGAAGCTGCTGCTGGCCGCGGCGCGGAAGAGCGCCTCGCTGCGACGCCGGGCCTCCTCGTTGCGCCGGTCAGACGACAGGTCGCGCGCGATGCCGAACAGCCCCACCACCTGGCCATCCTCCCGGCGGATGACGCCCTTGGTGGAGAGCCATTCGCGCGACACGCCCGCCATCACCTCGTGCATCTCCGCGTGCAGGGTGCGTCCCGCCAGCAGGGTCTGGCGATCGAACTCGAGCGTGTTCTGCGCCTCCTCCCGCGACACCAGATCGGCGTCCTTGCGGCCGAGGATCTCCCCCACCGGCTTGCCCAGGTAGCGCGCGCCCGCCTCATTGATGAAGAGGTAGCGCCCCTGCAGATCCTTGATGAAGATCGCGTCGGGCAGCTCCTCGACGAGGGAGTGGAAGAGGTCGCGATAGGGGAAATCGGCTGGGGTCAGGGTCGACTGGGGCGCGAGACCTCCCCGGACCCGGAGTCGCTCCCGGACCCCGGTTCGCTTCCGTTGCTCATGTCACAATCAATACCCACAACCCCCCGAATCGAGCAGTCGCCCCTCGGCGGCTTCCAGGGGACATCCGTCCAGCACCCCACGCTTTCGTTCCCCCGTCTCGAGGGAGCGTCCATTGACGAACAGTGACCTCACCACGCGGGAAGATGGTTTGAAGACCAGCGAAACGCATGGGCAGGCGGCGAGGCACGCCGGAGTCCGTCCACCGACAGGGTTTGTTCCCGATCACCCTAAAAACTGCAAACCCCCGCCTGTAAGAATGACGGTTTCCGGGGCCTAAGCATGGAGGGGCCTGGATGCAAGTGCCCGAAGTCCTTGCGAAATGCCATCCGCCCGACCATTGGCACCCGCGTTGCTAATGGGAAGTGGCACGACGCACCGACGTGAAGCGCAACGTCTTCCACCCCCGAGAGACACCATGCAAGCTTCCTCCTCCCTCTCTTCCGCCGACACCCTCTCCACCTACCGGCGGACATCAACCAGTACCCGCTGCTGTCCGTGCAGGAGGAGCAGGCGCTGGCGCGGCGCTTCAAGCAGGGCGACATGGCCGCGGGCCACAAGCTGGTGACGAGCAACCTGCGCTTCGTGGTGAAGGTCTCCTACGAGTACCGCTCGTACGGCATCAAGATGTCCGACCTCATCCAGGAGGCGAACATCGGCCTGATGAAGGCGGTGCAGAAGTTCGACGCGGACAAGGGCATCCGCCTCATCTCCTACGCGGTGTGGTGGATCCGCGCGTACATCCAGAACTACATCCTCAAGAACTGGAGCCTGGTGAAGCTGGGCACCACGCAGGCCCAGCGCCGGCTGTTCTTCTCGCTCGCCCGCACGCGCCGCGAGCTGGAGAAGATGGGCCCGGGCGAGGGCAACATCGTCGACGCGGAGGAGATCGCCCGCAAGCTCAACGTGAAGGCCACCGAGGTGCGCGAGATGGAGCAGCGCATGGGCGGGCGGGACTTGTCGCTGGACGCGCCGATGGGCGAGGAGGGCGACGCCACGCACATGGACTTCGTGGAGTCGGAGAGCGCTTCCCAGGTGGACGAGGTGGCCGATCGCCAGGAGGCCGATCTGACGCGCGCCCGCATCCGCCAGGCGCTCACCCGGCTGGATCCGCGCGAGCGCTTCATCATCGAGCACCGGGTGATGGGCGACTCGGAGATGACGCTGAGCGAGCTGGGCGAGCACTTCGGCTTCTCGCGTGAGCGCGCGCGCCAGCTGGAGATCCGCGCCAAGGACAAGCTCAAGGCGGAGCTGGCCTCGCTCATGGCGGAGGTGGGCCTGGACGAGGCGGCGGCCAGCCGCTAACACCCGGCCCCGAGAACGAGTCCCTTCCGGCCCCGCGGGGCGGAGGGACAGGGACGGGGACGATGAAGCCGTGGAAGGTGATTGACCGGGCGAGCGCACCGGGTGGCGGGGAGCTGGTGCTGCACCAGCGCGGCGAGGAATTCGCCATCCGCGTGAACGGGCGCGAGCTCATGTCCAGCCGCCAGCATGGCTCCGAGGAGCGGATGGCGGAGGTGGCCTGCGCGGGACTCACGGGCGCGCGCGTGCGGGTGCTCGTGGGTGGGCTGGGCCTGGGCTACACGGTGCGCGCCACGCTGGATCGGCTGTCCTCCACGGCCGAGGTGGTGGTGGCGGAGCTCGTGCCCGCGGTCGTCACGTGGAACCAGGGCGTGCTCGCGCCGCTGGCCGGACGGCCGCTGGAGGATCCCCGGGTGAAGGTGGAGACGCGGGACGTGGGTGAGCTCTTGCGCGAGGCCGAGGGCCACTACGACGCGGTGCTCCTGGACGTGGACAACGGCCCCGAGGCGCTCACCCAGGAGGACAACCGCTGGCTCTACGGCGAGCGCGGACTGGCCCGGCTGCGGCGCGCGCTCAAGCCACGGGGCGTGGTGGTGGTGTGGTCGGCCTCGCCGGATCGCGCCTTCACCCGGCGGCTCGAGCGGATGGGCTTCGACACCGAGGTGGTGGAGACGCCCGCGCGAGGCAAGGCGGGCGGTCCCCTCCACACCCTCTTCATCGGCCGCGTCCGGCCCTCAGCCGCGTGACTTCACGAGCGGCTGGCGATCCTTCCAGGGCCGGGCCTGCTCGAGCTGCGACGCCAGGCGGATGAGCGTGGCCTCGTCGCCGAAGCGGGCGGCGAACTGCACGCCGATGGGCAGCCCGGCGGCGTTCCAGTAGAGCGGCACCGACATGGCGGGCTGTCCCGTCATGTTGAAGAGCTGGGTGTTGGGCGTGCGCTCGAGGGCGTTGGCCCCCAGCTCGTCGATGAGCTTCGTGAAGAGCGGCTTGAGCGGCAGCTTGCGCAGGGCGGTGAGCGCGGCGAGCTCCAGGGCTTGAGCGCGAGCTCGCCCACGCGCACCGGCGGATAGGCGAGCGTCGCGTCCAGGAAGAGATCGTAGCGCGAGTGGAAGGCCGCGGTGATGCGGCCCGCCGCGTGGATGGCTTCCCGGGCCGCCTGGAACTCGGCCGCGGTGAGGACGTTGCCGAGCTGCCCCAGCGCCCAGGTGGCGGGCTCCACGTCCCCCGGCTCCAGCGGCCGGCCCCGGTACTCGCCGATGACCTTGAGGAAGTAGGCCACGCTGGCCGAGACGACGACGAAGTAGGAGCGCACCAGCTCGTCCCGGGGGAACACGGGCGCGTCCTCGACCAACTCATGCCCCAGCTCCTCGCACAGCTTCGCCGCGTCCGCCACGGCGGCCACGCAGTCCGGGTGCACGTCACGGCCCAGGAGCGAGCGGGTGGAGAAGGCGATGCGCAACCGGCCCGGAGGCGCGCCCACCTCCTCGAGGAAGGGCCGGGCCACGGGCGGCGCCACATAGGGCGCCCCCGGCTCCGCGCCCTGGGTGACGTCGAGCATCGCGGCGCTGTCGCGCACGCTGCGCGTGAGCACGTGTTGCTGCACGAAGCCGTTCCACCCCTCGCCGGAGTCCGGACCCACGGGGTTGCGCGCCCGCGTCGGCTTGAGACCGAAGAGGCCACAGGCGGACGCGGGAATGCGGATGGAGCCGCCGCCGTCACCGCCATGCGCCATGGGCACCACGCGCGCCGCCACACACACCGCCGAGCCTCCGCTGGAGCCCCCGGGCGTGTGCTCCGGATTCCAGGGGCTGCGCGTCGGCCCCCGCAGCGCCGACTCGGTGACGCCGAGGATGCCCAGCTCGGGGGTGCTCGTCTTGGCCACGAAGTTGAGCCCGGCGCGGCGGTAGCGCGCGATGAGCTCCGCGTCATGGTCCGGCACGAAGCCCACCAGCGCCCGGCAGCCCGCCGTGAAGGGCTCGTCCTTCACGTAGCCATCCAGATCCTTCACGAGGAAGGGCACGCCGGCGAAGGGCCCCTCCGGCAGCGGCCCCGCGGCGGCCTTGCGTGCCTTCTCGTACATCGTGTGGACCACGGCGTTGAGGCGCGGGTTGATGGACTCGATTCGGGTGATGACCTCCTCCACCAGCTCGGCGGGGTGGACCTGCTTCGTGCGGACCAGTCGGGCGAGGTCCGTGGCGTCGAATGCGTCGTATCCCTGGATGGCCATGGGCGGGCTATCTAGCATGGGCCGTCATGGCGAAACCCCAGTACTGGCTGATCAAGAGTGAGCCATCCGTCTACGCCTACGCCCAACTGGAGCGCGAGGGACGGACGGAGTGGTCGGGAGTGCGCAACTTCGAGGCGCGCAACAACCTCCGGGCGATGAAGCCCGGGGATTTGTGTCTCTACTATCACTCCAACGAGGACAAGGCCGTGGTGGGCGTGGCCCGGGTGCTCACCTCCCCCACCGAGGACCCCACGGCGCCCGGGGAGGACTGGGCCTCGGTGCAGATGGGCCCCCTCGTCGCGCTCCAGAAGCCGGTGACGCTGGCCATCGTCAAGGCCACCCAGGCGCTCGGGGACTTTCCGCTCATCACCCGGAGCCGGCTGAGCGTGGCCCCCGTCACCGCGGAGCACTTCCAGCACGTGCTGGAGCTGGGCGGCACGAAGCTGCCCAGGAAGTCGCCCAAAGCGCCCTGATGGCTCAGGCGTTGGCCGGGTGCAGCTTCTGTTGCAGGAGGTTGGCCCGGTTGAGCGCCGCCAGGAGCTGCTGGCGCAGCGACTCCGCGTCGCGGGAGATGTCCACGAAGTCCTGCTCCCGCGCGTCGTTGGCCAGCGTCTGGGCGCTCTCGGCCACCCGCGCCATGCGCTCGTTCACCCCCTGCAGCGAGCTGATGAGCTCCTCGGGCTTCACCGGCTCGCCCTGCGTCCTGCCCGCCAGCCCCTGCATGGTCGCGCTGAGCGAGCCGGCTTCCTGCCCCAGGCCGGCGAAGCGCTCCATGAGCGACTGGTACACCCGCGTGCGCGCCTGCAGCTCCTGCGCGCGGCTGTTCACCTCGGCGGCCAGGGCCTGCTGGCGCTCCTCCACCCATTGAGCACGCCCAGCAGCGAGCGCATGTGCGCCACCAGCCGCTCGTCGCAGTCCGCCACGGAGTTGAGCAGGTGGCCCATCTTCTCCAGGTGCTTCTGCGCGCGCAGGGGCCCGGTGCGGACCTCCTGGGCGAGGGACTCGAACTTGCGCAGCTCCTCCTCGATGGCCGCCGCGGCGGCCACCAGCTCGGAGGATTCGGACTGCTGCCGCTTGCTCATGGGTACGGCTCCAGACATGGGCGGGGAGGATTCCCCTCTACCTAGCTAGCACCAGACGCGGCCGGTCTCACGTCCCAGGTTGGGCCGGAGCCGCCGGTGCCGGGGAGGACGACGGGTGAATCAGGGTCACCTTGGGTCCCACGAAGGTATGGCGCTGGAACGCCACCCAGTAGAGGACGAGCAGGGCCAGACAGCCGGCGAACGTGTAGCCCGCCAGCTCGTTGGGCGGCAGGACGAAGAGCACCATGATGGCCGCGCACCGGGCGAGTGCCACCCCGTTGACCAGCGGCGAGAAGCGCCCCAGGTCCCACGGGCCCCGGTGGGACCAGTGCCGTTGCGCCGGGCCCTGAAGCCCACCCAGATGGGCACGGCATACGAGGCGTAGAGCGCCAGCGTGCTGAGCGCCACCATGGCCGCGTAGGCCCCGCTCCAGATGGCCACCACGAAGGCCGCCACCACGGACACCCAGACGGCCACATGCGGGCTGCGGAAGCGCGGCGACACACGCGCCAGCAGCGGCGAGGCCGGCAGCCCTCCGTCACGCGCGAAGGCGAAGAGCATGCGCGAGTTGGACGTCACCGAGGACAGCCCGCAGAACCACATGGCCCCGATGGCGACCCACACCAGCGCCCCGCCGAGCGCGGGCCCGAGCGAATCGCGCAGCACGTAAAGGAAGGGGTTGGGCGCGTCGGCCGCGACCGGCAAGTCCCGGATGGCCAGCGTCACCCCCACCAGCAGCACGTAGCCCACCACCGCGCTCACCGCCACGGACAGGAAGATGCCCCAGGGGGCGTTGCGCGTCGGGTCCTTCGTCTCCTCGGACACGTGGGCGCTCGCGTCGTAGCCGGTGAACGTCCACTGCGCCTGCAACAGGCCGATGAGGAAGCCGTAGGAGTAGACGTGGTCCTCGGCGGTGAAGCGCGTGAAGAGGAAGCCCAGGTCGCGCCGGGGCGCGAAGGCCACCAGCGCGCCGATGAGCAGCGCCACCCCGGCCACGTGGTACCAGGCCGACAGGTTGTTGAGCAGCGCCACCGCGCGCACGCCCACGTGGTTGAGCACCGCGTGGGAGAAGAGGATGACCGCGTAGAGCGGCAGCACGTAGCCGCGCTCGCGGGGCCAGCCGAGCATGTCCGCGACGAACTCCGCGAGCCCGTAGTCGATGCCCGCGGTGATGGCGAACTGGCCGATGGTGTTCAGCCACGCCGTGAAGAAGCCCACCCGGGGCCCGCCCAGCATGGCGGACCAGTGGTAGAGCGCTCCCGCCGTGGGGAACGAGGAAGCGAGCTGGGCGAGGCTCGCCGCCACCATCAGCGTCATCACCGCCACCAGCGGCCAGCCCACCGCCATGACGAAGGGCCCGCCAAAGCGCAAGCCATGGCCGTAGAGCGTCACGGCTCCGGTGAGGATGGAGATGATGGAGAAGGAGACGGCGAAGTTGGAGAAACCGCCCATCTCCCGGAGGAGTTGCTGCGCATAGCCCAGGCGCTGCAACTGGGCCGCATCCGCGTCGAGCGAGGCACCCTTCGGGTCATTGTCCATGAACCGGAACTATGTCCACTGGCGCCAGCGGACGGAAAGGGCCGGTATCGCGGAATGTGGGCTCGTCACCTCTCCAGGGCGGGAGGCCCGTCCCCCGGGCTCACGGGCGCGGGGTCGGCGCGGGGGCGGCCGGAGGCGCCGGGGGGCCGGCGACACGGAGGGCATCGGCGGCATGGGGGGCATCGGCGGCACCGGGAAGCGCGGGAAGGAATGGGTGTTCATCTCCGCCTCCAGCTTGCGCCGGTGTCGGGGCCGAGGATCTTCTTGATGGTCACCATCAGCGCCACCCGGTTCTGCCGCACGGCCGTCTCGGCGCGTCCTACCTTCTCCACCAGGTCCTTCACGGTGGCCTCGTTGGGGGAATCCTGGCGCAGCTCCCGCTCCAGCGCCAGCTGCGTGCGCTTGTGCTCGGCCTCCAGGGAGATGAGCTCCTGGTTGGAGTCGAAGATGAGATCCTGCACCTTGCTCACCGTGGCCTTGGGCAGATCCAGCTTCTCCACCAGCTCCGGGGGAATCCCCGAGGACGCCGGCCCCAGCGGACCGCCCCGGGTGCGAATGATCTGCACGGAGCGCTCGCTCCCGGCGCCCTTGTCCGCGTTGACCGTCACCACCGTCTGCTTGTCCTGCGCGAAGGCGGGCACGGCGACGAGGACCGCGAGGGCACACCACAGGTTCTTCAGCATGGTTTCACTCTCCTTGTTGGACAGACTGCGTTTCACTGCGACCGCGACGGATGGATGACCCGGAGGGCCGACCGGAAGGGCTCGGCGTCGAGCGCCGTGGACTCCGGCGGACGCACCCAGGTGGCGAGCAGGCCGAACGCGGCGTACGTCCTGTCCTCGACGGCCGGACGGGTTCGCGTGTAGCCGTCCACCTCTCGCACCAGGGCTTCCAGCTCGGAGTCCCCCCGGGCCCAGGTGTCCGGGGGACTCTCCCCGGTGCCCGCGGAGGGCTCGACGCTCAGGACGCCCTCGAGCGGCACGCCCGGCTCGAGCGCGCGCTCCGGCGCCTCGTCACGCACCGAGACGGCGAAGACCAGGAGCGCCGCGGCACAGGTCGCCCCCGCGCCGGCCACCCACCGGCGGCGGGACTGGCGGCGGCGCACCACCCCGCGGATCGCCTCGGGCGTGAAGGCGGGAGGAAGCGGCGGCTCGGCGAGCCGCAGCCGCCCCGCGGAGGAATGGAAGCGGGCGAGCGCGCGGCAGTCCGCGCAGTGCTCCAGGTGGGCCTGGAGCCCCGGAGGCCGGGGCAGTTGCTCGTCCACGAGGGCCGCGGCGAAGTCCTGGCAGCTCATGGGGTGTCTCCTCGCAGCGCGTCCGCGGCCTTGAGCTTCTGGAGCGCCCGGTAGAGGTGGATGCGGACCGTGCCGCGGGTGATGTTCATGGCGTCGGCGATGGCATCGAGTTCGAGCCCCTCGAGGTAGCGCAGGGAGAAGGCCGTGGCCTGCTGGGCCGGGAGCGTGCGCAAGGCCCGGCCGAACGCGTGCCATCGCTCGGCGCCCGTGAAGGACTCCTCGGGGGAAGGCGGAGCGGAGGGACCCAGGTCCAACGCCTCGCGCAGCACGTGCCAGACCCGCCGCCGGCGCAGGTGACCCATCGCGCGCGAGACGAGGATGCGCCGCAGCGGGCCGGGCCCGCCCGGGGATCCCTCAAGGTGTGACGCTTCTCATAGGCGTCGGCCAGGGCGGACTGCACCGGTCCCTCGCCTCCTCGCCTTCCCAGACGAGCCGGCGGGCGAGCCGCAGGAGCGCCGCCTGTTCATCCAGGACGAGCGCGTCGAAGTCGAGGGCGAGTCCCTCTCCTCTCCCGGCGTCTCCTGGATGACGGCTGTGTCCTTCACGGTGGGACCTCGCGACTCGGTATCCACACGGGAGGACGCGGGAGCCGCCCGGGCGGCATACCGCTGAATTTCTCCCCGGTTTTTTCTCCGCCGGGGAGCCCCGTCTCGAAGCCCCGGACGGGGGGCGAGCCCTCAGCTCGCGACGGGGCGCATCAATCGGACCGCGAGCTGGTTGTAGTGGTCACGCTTCTCGGTGTCCCCGAGGTGCGCCCAGACCTCGGCCAGCGCGCGCGCCGCGTCCGTTCCGCCCGGGTTCAACTCCAGCGCCACCTCCAGCACATGGCGCGCGTGCCGGTAGCGCGCCTTGCCCGTCAGCCCGATGCCCCGGGTGCGCTGCTTGCCCGACTCCTTCAGCAGCGCCTCGCCCAGCTGGGTGATCTCCACCGCCATCCCCGCGCGCCAACCCTCCTCGGGGTTGAGTTCCTGGGCCTGCTCCAGCAGGGAACGGGCCGACTCGGGCTCGTCCAGCTCGAGCTGGCAGAGCGCTGCGTTGCGGTAGTGCTCGGCCGTCTCGGGATCCAGATCAATGGCGCGCTCGAAGCATTTGATCGCCTCGCGCGGCCGACCCAGGCTGGAGAGCACGGAGCCCTTGGCGCTGAGCGCCAGTACATGGAGGGGATCCTGGGCCAATACCCGATTGAATACCTGGAGAGCCGCCTCGTGGCGGCCGGCGATCGAATGGCTGACACCCTCGTTGAACGCCGCTAGCAAAGTGGACATATGGCCCCTTCCCGCCGGCTTCGCGTTCCCCCGCCCGCGCATCCGGCAACGGTCTGAAACAAACGAAGGCCGTAGCCTGACAGCATCGAGCCCCTGAAGAGAACCCGGTCCGTGCGGTCGTAACGTTTCGGTGAAACCAGACCCCGTCATCCTGGATCTGACCTTCAGCCAGCGGAAAGCCCATCTTCTGTGCTGAACGGCTGAACGGCTGAACGCGGAAAGAAGCCGATGGACTTCAGCCGCCGCGCTCCGCCAGCAGTGCCGAGAAGCCCGCGACGAAGTCCGGGTAGCGTGGCCGCCAGCCGAGGGCCTTGAGGCGGGCGTTGGAGATGGCCCGATCTCCTCGGAGCGAGGGGTGCAACGAGGCCAAGGGCACCGTGGGGAGTGGAGGCACGCCCAGCCGCGCGCACAGCCAGCCCAGGGTTTCCGCCTGGGTGGCGGGCCGGTCATCCGCCACGCAATACGTGGCGCCGGGGGTGCCCCGCTCCAACACCACGCGCAGGGCCTCCACCAGATCGTCCACATGCACCCGCGAGATGCGGCCTCCCCCCCTCGGGAATGCGGGCCGTCCCGGCGAGGACGCGCTCGTGCATGCCGCGGCCGGGACCATAGATGCCCGCGATGCGCAGGGCGATGCCCCCGAGCGGCCGGTAGGCGGCCTCCGCATCGAGCCGTCCCCGGGCGTTGGGCGCCTCGGGCTGCACCGGGGTGTCCTCGTCCACGTGTCCCCGCGCGCTCCCATAGACGCCCGTGGAGGAGAGATAGACGAGGCGCGAGGGGCGAGCCCGCGTGAGCGCCTCGGCCAGGAACGCGTCGAGGCCGGCGTCGGGAGGAATGGAGATGACCACCTCGGCCCCCGCCGCCGAGGCCACGGCCTCCTCCAGGGACACGAGCACGACGCCCGAGCGCGCCAGGGTCTCCCGGCGGCCGGGGTCGCGCGTCACCGCCCGCACGGGGCGCCCGCGCGGCGCCTCCACGAGCGCCAGTCGCGTCAACGTGTCACCACATCCGAGCAGGACGAGAGAGTTCATGAGGGCCGACTCCACGCGCCCCCTTCGAGCGGCACTTCACTCCGAGCAAGCGAAGATTCAGCCAATGTCCGAAACCAGATATATCCCCCGGACCCCCCCACCGGCCCGCTCCGTGTGGAGCCGCCCCATGGCAACCTGAACGCCCCCCATGAATCCCCCATGAAGACCACGCTCGCCGCCCGCCGGGTCAACAGCCGGGTCTTCTTCGTCTCCGCGGCGATCACCCTGGTGTCCATGGTGATCCACTGCGCGCTCCTCGGCTTCGTCTGGGCGGAGGTGGAGGACAGGGTGCTCGTGCAGCTCTCCCTGGCCGCGAGCTTCGTCCTGCTCGGCGTGGGGGTGCGCTCGGGGCACATGACGCCGGGCGTTCCCGGGCTCCTGGCGGGGCTCGCGTGCCTGGTGTGCATGACCGGGCTCATCCTGCTGACCGGAGGGCCCGAAAGCCCCTACCTCATGACGCTCGTGTGCGTGCCCTTGCTGCTGTCGATGTTCACTCCGAACACCCGGCTGCCGACGCTGGTGTCGCTCGTGGCGATGGTGGGGGCGGTGGCGCTGATCAACGTCCTGGCGGACATCCCGCCGCGCACCTTCCTTCCCCAGATGCTCACCTATGGGGCGCTTGGCAGCGTGGGGCTCTACGCGGGGAAGACCTACCGGAAGCTTCGCCAGGCGGAACAGTTGGCGCAGGAGGAGCGGCTCCAGGCCCTGGAGCGGCTGGCCGAGAGCGAGCGGTTGCGGCGCCACGCCGAGAGCGAACGCGCGGACATGGAGCGGCTGATGATGGTGGGGCAGCTCGCGGCCGGCGTGGCGCACGAGGTGAACAACCCCCTGGCCTTCGTGAAGTCCAACCTGCACTACCTGCAACACGCGCTGACGAGCACGGACAAGCCCGCCGACGTGGCGGAGCTGCACGAGCTGCTCGACGAGACGCGCCAGGGCGTGCTGCGCATCCAGCGGATCATGACGGACTTGCGGCAGTACTCGCACTCCATGGAGCCCCCCGAGAAGGAGGGCTCGCTGCGCGAGGCCATGGAGGAGGCCCGGCGCCTGGCCCTGTCGCGGCTGCACTCCCGGAGCGAGGTGCTCCTGGACGTCGCCGAGGAGCTGCCCACCGTCCGGCTGGGACAGCGGCACCTGATGCAGGTGCTGCTCAACCTGCTGCTCCACGCGGCGCAGGCGGTGGAAGAGGCCCAGCCCGAGCGCCCCGCGCACATCCTGCTGAAGGCCCGGCGGACCTCCCGGGACGTCCAGGTGGAGGTGGAGGACGACGGGCCGGGCATTCCCCGGGACGAACTGCCCCTGCTCTTCGACCCCTTCCACCCCCCCGCGCTCCACGAAGGGTGCGGGCCTGGGGCTCGCCCTTTGCCGGGAGTACGTGCTCCGGGTGGGCGGAACGCTCACCGCGGAAAACCGGCCCGAGGGCGGCTCCCGGTTCATTCTCACCTTGAATCCGTCCTCGAACCCGTCCTCCGCGTCCTGCTCGCCGAGCCGAGAGACCTGAGCCGGAGGCGGTGCTACAAGCAGCCGCAACGTGAACACCCCTTCCGATACCATCCCCACTTTCGAACAACTGGGCCTGGATGCCCCACTCGTGGAGGCGCTCAGCGCACTCGGCTACGAGGAGCCCACGCCCATCCAGCGCGCCGCCCTGCCCCCGTTGATCGCCGGCAAGGATCTGCTGGGCATCGCCGCCACGGGAACGGGAAAGACCGCCGCCTTCTCCCTGCCGCTCCTGCAGCGGCTCACCCCGGGCCAGCGCGCGCCCTTCTCCACCTCCGCGCTCGTGCTCGTGCCCACGCGCGAGCTGGCCATGCAGGTGGCCGAGGCCATCCACCGCTATGGTCAGAAGATGGGCGTGAGCGTGCTGCCGCTCTACGGCGGCCAGCCCATCGGCCAGCAGCTGCGCGTGCTCAAGCGCGGCGTGGACGTGGTCGTCGCCACGCCCGGCCGCGCGTTGGATCATCTCAAGCGCCAGTCGCTCCTGCTCGAATCGCTGCGCACCGTGGTGCTCGACGAGGCCGACGAGATGCTCGACATGGGCTTCGCCGAGGACCTGGAAGCCATCCTCGATGCCACCCCCCAGGAGCGGCAGACGGCGCTCTTCTCCGCCACCCTGCCCCCGCGCATCGCCTCCATCGCCGAGCGGCACCTGCGCTCGCCCGTGCACGTGAAGATCGCCAAGGAGAAGCTGCCCGCCGGTACCGGGCCCCGCGTGCGCCAGGTGGCCTATATCGTCCCGCGCCCCTTCAAGGCCGCCACGCTCGGGCGCGTGCTGGACGTGGAGGCGCCCACCACCGCCATCGTCTTCTGCCGCACGCGCACGGAGGTGGATGAGCTCACCGTGTCGCTCAACGGCCGGGGCTGGCGCGCCCAGGCGCTCCACGGCGGCATGGATCAATCCCAGCGCGACCGCGTGCTCAAGCAGTTCAAGAGCCACGCGGTGGAGCTGCTCATCGCCACGGACGTGGCCGCGCGCGGACTGGACATCGAGAAGCTGTCCCACGTCGTCAACTACGACGTGCCCAACGCGCCCGAGGCGTACGTGCACCGCATCGGCCGCACGGGCCGCGCCGGACGCGAGGGCGTGGCCATCACCCTCGCCGAGCCCCGCGAGCACCGACTGCTGCGCAACATCGAGAAGCTCACCGGCCAGAAGATAGAGCTGGCCACCGTGCCCACCGTGGCCGACCTGCGCGCGCGCCGGCTGGAGCTCGTGCGCGCCTCCCTGCGCGAGGCGCTCGTCGCGGGCGAGCTCGACTCCTACCGCTCCGTCGTGGAGAGCCTCGCCTCCGAGTTCGATCTGGTGGACGTGGCGGCCGCCGCGGTGAAGCTGCTCCACGACGCGCAGGTGGATGGCCAGAGCGAGGAGGAGGAGGAGATCCCCCTGGTGGCCCCGCCATCGGACAAGGGCCCGCGCACCTCTCGGGGCCCCCGCTCCGGCGAGCGCTCCGGACCCGGCACCCGGCCGGACGCGCCTCGCAGCGCCAAGCGCCGCGCGCCGCCCGACGAGTCCTTCGACATGGCGCGGCTGTTCATCGGCGTGGGCCGTCAGGCCGGCGTGCGGCCCTCGGATCTGGTGGGTGCCATCGCGGGCGAGGCGGGCGTGGAGGGCAAGCGCATCGGCGCCATCCAGATTGGTGACAACTACTCGCTCGTCGAGGTCCCCGAGCCCCTCGCGGATCAAGTCATCGCCGCGTTGCGTCAGACCACGCTGCGTGGCCGCAAGGCACAGGTGCGTCGCGATCGGGGCTGATTGATCATCCGCTGAACTCTCGTCACCTGAGAGAAGCAAGATCGAGGTGAATCCTCGTGGATCAGGTCGAGGGGATTTGATGGACTGAGGGTGTCGAAGTCCGACACCTCGCCTCAAAGTTCCCCCGACCGCCCGACATGCGTTTCGCGTGTGTCGTGGCGTCTGTTCCCGGAGTCGCCACATGAAGAAATCATTCGCTGCCCGCACCGCTATTGGGCTCGGATTGTTGCTGGGTTCTGGCAGTGCCCTGGCCGCCACCACGCTGACGATTGGCACCGTCAACAACGGTGACATGGTCCGCATGCAGGCGCTGTCGAAGACCTATACGGAGCAGCATCCCGACGTGGAGCTGCGCTGGGTGGTGCTCGAGGAGAACACGCTGCGCCAGCGGCTCACCACGGACATCACCACCGGGGGCGGACAGTTCGACGTCATCACCATTGGCGCGTACGAGGCGCCCATGTGGGGCCGCAAGGACTGGATCCTGCCGCTGGAGAAGTTCTCGCCCACGTATGACGTGGACGACCTCATGCCCAACGTGCGCAAGCAGTTGAGCGTGGACGGCAAGCTGCGCGCGCTGCCCTTCTACTCCGAGGGCTCCATCACCTACTACCGCACGGATTTGTTCGCGGCCAAGGGCCTGAAGATGCCCGAGGAGCCCACGTGGACGGAGATCCGCGGCTTCGCGGAGAAGCTGCACGATCCCTCCAAGAACGTGTACGGCATCTGTCTGCGCGGCAAGGCGGGCTGGGGCGAGAACATGGCGCTCGTCACCACCATCGTGAACGCCTACGGCGGACGCTGGTTCGACGAGAAGTGGCAGCCCCAGCTCGACTCGCCCGAGTGGAGCCAGGCGGTGAACTTCTACGTGGACCTGCTGAGCAAGTTCGGCCCGCCGGGACCGAGCAGCAACGGGTTCAACGAGAACCTCACGCTGTTCAACGCGGGCAAGTGCGCCATGTGGGTGGACGCGAGCGTGGCGGGGGCCTTCGTCACCGACAAGACGCAGAGCCAGGTGCCGGACAAGGTGGGCTTCGTCAAGGCGCCGCGCCAGGTGACCCCCAAGGGCAGCTCCTGGCTGTGGACGTGGGCGCTGGCGGTCCCCAAGAGCTCAAGCAGCAGCAGGCCGCGTTCGACTTCATCCAGTGGGCCACGTCCAAGGAGTACGCCAACCTCGTGGCCAAGCGCTATGGCATCTCCGCGATGCCGCCGGGCACGCGCCTGTCCACCTACGCCAACGCCGAGTACATGAAGGCCACGCCCTTCGCGCGCGTCACCCAGGAGGCCATCCAGACGGCCAACCCCGACTCGCCCACGCTCAAGCCCGTGCCGTACACCGGCGTCCAGTTCGCCACCATCCCCGAGTTCCAGGCCATCGGCACGCTCGTGGGCAAGAGCATCTCCGGCGCCCTCGCGGGCGGCTCCAAGGTCGACGCGGAGCTGAAGAAGCTGAACGAGTCCGTGCAGCGCACGATCAAGCGCGCGGGCTACATCAAGTAGTCACTCGCGCGCTCCGCCGCCCCCACCCCCACCGCTGACCCCCCTTGGAGTACCTCGATGAGCGAAGCCGCTCGTGAATCCCGACGTGCCGGACGCCTCACGGCGTCACCCGCGATCCTCCTGCTGTTCATCTGGATGATCGTCCCGCTGGCCTTCACGGTGTATTTCTCGACGCAGAACTACCTCCTGCTCGACCCCGAGAACCGGGGTTTCGCGGGCGTGGAGAACTTCTCCTACTTCCTTTCCTCGTCGAGCTTCCTGAACAGCCTGGTCACCACGCTCAAGCTGGTGGGCAGCGTGCTGGTCATCACGGTGGTGCTGGGCGTGCTCATCAGCGTGCTGGTGGACGCGAAGTTCCCCGGTCAGGGCGTGGTGCGCATGTTGCTCATCTCGCCCTTCTTCATCATGCCCACGGTGAGCGCGCTCATCTGGAAGAACCTGCTGATGAACCCGGTGTCGGGGCTGTTCGCGTGGCTGTTCCAGTTGGTGGGCCTCACCCCCATCAACTGGTTCTCCGACTGGCCCCTGCTGTCCATCATCATCATCGTCTCGTGGGAGTGGCTGCCCTTCGCCATCCTCATCTTCGTGACGTCCCTGCAGTCGATGGATCAGGAGCAGAAGGAAGCGGCGCAGATGGACGGCGCGACGCCGGTGTCCATCTTCCGCTACCTCACCCTGCCCCACCTGGCGCGCCCCATCGCCGTGGTGGTCATGGTGGAGGCCATCTTCCTGCTCAACATCTTCGCGGAAATCTTCACCACCACCTCCGGCGGACCGGGGGATGCGACCACCAACGTGCCCTACCTCGTCTTCACCCAAGCCCTGCTCGAGTTCGACGTGGGCACGGCGTCCGCGGGCGGCCTCGTGGCCGTGGTGCTCGCCAACGTGGTCGCCGCCGCCTTGCTGCGCGTGTTCGGCAAATCCCTCACCCAGGCCTAGGACTCCCCCACCATGCCCGCCCTGAAACAACGCCGACAGCTCGCCGACACGGTGCGCGCCATCTTTTCCTGGCTCATCGCCCTGATCATCTTCTTCCCCATCTTCTGGATGGTCATCACCAGCTTCAAGACGGAGCTGGGCGCCTTCTCCATGCCCCCCGAGTTCCTCTTCAAGCCCACGCTGGAGAACTACCGGGAGATCATGGAGGCCAACGACTACCTGCACTTCGGCTGGAACTCGCTCGTCACCAGCGGCGGCGCCACCATCGTGGGCATGCTGCTGGCGGTACCCGCGGCGTACTCCTTCGCCTTCCACCCCACCAAGCGCACCCAGGGCATCCTGACGTGGATGCTGTCCACCAAGATGCTGCCCGCGGTGGGCGTGCTCGTGCCCATCTACCTGATGGCGCGCGACCTGGGCCTGCTCGACACGCGCCTGGTGCTCGTCATCATCTTCGCGCTCGTCAACCTGCCCATCATGGTGTGGATGATCTACACCTACTTCCGCGACGTGCCCCGGGACATCCTCGAGGCGGCGCGCATGGACGGCGCCACGCTCTTCCAGGAGATCTTCCGCGTGCTGCTGCCGGTGAGCCGCGGAGGCCCGGCGTCCACGGCGCTCCTGTCGCTCATCCTCAACTGGAACGAGGCCTTCTGGTCCATCAACCTCACCACCACCCAGGCCTCGCCGCTCAGCGCCCTGGTGGCCTCGTTCTCCAGTCCGCAGGGCCTGTTCTGGGCCAAGCTGTCCGCCATCTCCACGCTCGCGTGCGCGCCCATCGTGTTGCTGGGTTGGGGCTCGCAGAAACAACTCGTCCGCGGCCTCACCTTCGGCGCCGTCAAGTAACGGAATACGTCCATGGCACAACTCGAAATCAAATCCCTCACCAAGTCCTTCGGTGATACCCGCGTCATCAAGGGCGTGGACCTGCGCGTCGAGGACCGCGACTTCTGCGTCTTCCTGGGCCCCTCCGGCTGCGGCAAGTCCACGCTCCTGCGCCTCATCGCCGGCCTGGAGTCCGTCTCCTCGGGGCAGATTCTGCTCGACGGGCAGGACATCACCGAGGCGCCCTCCGCCAAGCGCAACCTCGCGATGGTGTTCCAGTCCTACGCGCTCTACCCCCACATGAGCATCCGCCAGAACATGTCCTTCGCCCTGGACCCGGCCAAGGTGGACAAGAAGATCATCGACGAGAAGGTGACGCGCGCCGCGCGCATCCTGGAACTCGAGCCGCTGTTGGATCGCAAGCCCGCGGCGCTCTCTGGTGGACAGCGCCAGCGCGTGGCCATCGGCCGCGCCATCGTGCGCGAGCCGCGCATCTTCCTGTTCGACGAGCCCCTGTCCAACCTGGACGCGGCGCTGCGCATGCAGATGCGCCTGGAGCTCGCCCGGCTGCACCTGGATCTCAAGGCGACGATGATCTACGTCACCCACGATCAGGTGGAGGCGATGACGCTCGCCAACAAGGTCGTCATCTTCAACGGCGGCCACATCGAGCAGAGCGGCCCGCCGCAGGAGCTCTACCGCCGCCCGGTGAACAAGTTCGTCGCGAGCTTCCTCGGCATGCCGCAGATGGTCTTCCTGGACGCCACGCTCGAGGGCGGCGTGCTCAAACTGGTGAACGGGGGCGAGCTCGCCGTGCCCACGGGCCTGCCGGCGCTCGCCGCGGGCACCCGGGTCACGGTGGGCGTGCGGCCCGAGCAGATGTCACTCGCCGAGCCCGGACGCGGCACCATCCAGGGGCGCGTGCAGATGATCGAGCGGCTGGGCAGCGACGCCTATGCGTACCTCTCCCTGCCCTCCGGCGGCCGGCTCACGGTGCGCTGCGAGGGCGACGTGGGCGCCATCGAGGGCACCGACGTCTCGGCCCAGCTCAACCCCGAGCGCGTCCACGTCTTCGACGCCAACGGCGTCGCCATCCACCATCCCACCTTCCGCTGAAGCACCCCCTCGACCATGCATACCCTCGATCAGGCCCATCTCTCCACCCTGCCCGCCTCCATCGTCCGCCCCGGCCATGACCGCACGAAGGTGCGCGCCGGCATCGCCCACATCGGCGTGGGCGGCTTCCACCGCGCGCACCAGGCCATCTACACCGACCGCGCGCTGGCCCGGCCCGGCCAGGAGGGCTGGGGCATCTGCGGCATCAACCTGCTGCCCCAGGACGCCGCCATGGCCGCGGCGATGAAGAAGCAGAACGGGCTGTACACCGTGAGCGAGATGGCGCCGGACGGCTCGCACGTCTCGCGCGTCGTGGAGTGCATGGTCGAGTACCTCTACGCCCCGGACAGCCCCGAGGCGGTGCTGGCGAAGCTGAGCCATCCGGACATCCGCATCGTCTCGCTGACCATCACCGAGGGGGGCTACCTCATCGACGAGCACGGCCGCTTCAACCTGGAGCACCCCACGGTGGCGCATGACCGGCGCACCCGGAAGCGCCCCAGGGCGCGTTCGGCTACATCGTCGGAGCGCTGGAGCGCCGGCGCAAGGCGGGCGTGAAGCCCTTCACCGTCATGTCCTGCGACAACCTGCGCCACAACGGCGCCCAGGCCCGGCGTGCCGTGGCGGCCTTCGCCCGGGCGAGGTCGCCGGAGCTCGCGGAGTGGATCGAGCGCGAGGTGGGCTTTCCCAACGGCATGGTGGATCGCATCACCCCGGCCACGGACGCCGCCGCCAAACAGAAGCTGCGCGAGCTGACCCAGGTGGACGACGCCGCGCCCGTCATCTGCGAGGACTTCATCCAGTGGGTGCTGGAGGATGACTTCCGCAACGGCCGCCCCGACTGGCACGAGGTGGGCGTGATGTTCACGCAGGACGTGTCCCCGTACGAGGAGGCGAAGATCCGCCTGCTCAACGCGTCCCACACGATGCTCTCCTACCCGGCCTACCTGTCGGGCCTGCGCAAGGTGGACGACGCCCTGCACGACAAGCTCTTCTTCAGCTACCTGCGCGGCTTCCTGGATCACGACGCGGGCGTGTGGCTCAAATCGCTGCCCGGGCTCGACATCGAGTCCTACAAGGACACGCTCCTGCGCCGCTTCGGCAACCGGGCCGTGGGAGATCAGCTCGCGCGCCTGTGCATGGATGGCGGCTCGAAGATCTCCGGCTTCCTGCTGCCCACCGTGCACGCGATCCTCGAGAACGGGCGGCCCTACCACCGCATCGCCTTCTTCCTCGCCGCCTATGATCGCTACCTCAAGGGCAAGGACGAGAAGGGCGAGGCCTATCCCATCAACGAGCCCAACGCGCGCCCCCTGCTCGAGAAGGTGATGGCGAGCGACTCGCCGATGACGCTCATCGGGCTCAAGGAGGTCGTGGGCACGCAGATTCCGGCCCACAAGGGCTTCGTCGAGCTGTACCTGAAGCTGCGCCAGCAGATCGACACCCAGGGCGTGGTCGCGACGCTCAAGTCGCTCGATCCCGCGAGCAAGACCCCGCCCGCGGCGTAGAGGAGGGAGCCCCCATGACACGCCTCATCGCCTTCGGAGAAGCCCTGGTGGACATGCTGTCCAGCCGCCTGGGCGCCTCCACCGAGAAGGAGACCTTCACGCCGTATGCCGGAGGAGCCCCCGCCAACGTGGCCGTGGCCTGCGCTCGGCTGGGCGTGCCGAGCCTCTTCGTCGGCATGCTGGGCCAGGACCAATTCGGCGACTTCATCCTCGCGGAGCTGGCCTCGCACGGCGTGGACGTGCGCCACGTCGAGCGCACCCGCGCGGCCAAGACGGCCCTGGCCTTCGTGTCCCGGGATGCCTCGGGAGACCGCCGCTTCGACTTCTACCGGCCTCCCTCGGCGGACCTGCTGTACCGGCCCGAGCACCTGCCCGCGAATCTGTTCGACGCCTCGTCGATTCTGCACCTGTGCTCGAACACGCTGACGGAAGAGGCCATCACCGCCACGACCTTCGCGGTGGCGGACGAGGCCGCGAAGGCGGGAGCGCTGATCAGCGTGGACGCCAACATCCGCGCCAACCTGTGGCCGGACCACCGCGTGGACACCGCCCGGGTCACCGCGCTGCTCGACCGGGCGCAGCTGATCAAACTGGCGCGCGAGGAGCTGGAGCTGCTGCGCGGAGAAGAGCCCGAGGAGCGCTGGCTCCAGGCTCGTCTGGCCGCCGGAGCCGCGCTGGTCATCATCACCGATGGAGGAGAGCCGGTGACGGCGGTGACGGCGCGCACGCGCCTGCAGGTGACGCCGCCCAAGGTCCAGGTCGTCGACACCACGGCGGCCGGGGATGCCTTCATCGGAGGGTTTCTCTCGACGGTGGTGGATGCGCGGCTCAACCGGAAGACGCTGGCGGCCTGGGCCTCCGACACGGCGCTCGTGCGGCAGGCGCTGGGGTTCGCGAGCCGATGCGGTTCATTCACCGTCACCCGGCCGGGCTCCTACGCGGCGCTGCCCAGGCGCGAGGATCTGGCGGCCCTGCGCTCCTGAGCGGGAGTGCTCCCTCGCCCTCTCGAATGGAGGGCGAGGGGACGTCTAGCGCTGAGGCAGGCTCTCGCCGGAGTCGACCGCGCCTTCCGGGTCGGGCGCGTTGGCGGGCGCGGCCGGAGTGCCCGGGTTGCTGAGCGGATCTCCATCGATGCCGTTGGGCGCGTTGGGGATGTTGTGGTCCGGGTTCGGATCAAGCCCCGCGCCGCCGATGCCTGGAGTCGAGGCGGGCGTCGGGGGAGAGGTATCCCGGGTGGCCGTGGTCGCGCATCCCGTGCCGAGCGCCACCGCGCCCGTGAGCAGACCCGCCAGCAGCAGTTTCGTCTTCGTCATGGCCTTCCCTCCCATGGTGGGAAGGTAAAGGTGGGGCGTTCCCAAGCCACGGGCAGCGGGCGCTTGCCTGGTAGGCCGCTGTCTGGGGGATGCAACAGGCCCGAAGGCGACCCCAAGTCGGTCAGTCGCTACGCCCTGAATGCCCTGGAACTGTAGTAACTGCCCGCCGGACCCCGTCATGAAGAGAGGGGTCGAATTGAGACGGCCCGCCTGGCTGGTGAGGACCAGGAACAGTACCTGCTGCGCACCGCGCTCGCCGCTATCGAAAATCCCGGCACTATCACGCTCCTGGCCAATTCCGACTGACACCGCCGTGCATTGCTTCAATGCCCGGTGGGCTCATCCTCGCCACGTCCAGACGAGGCTCGGAGAGTTGTTACGATGAGCCAGGGACCACTGCACGTGCTGGTGGACTTCACCTGCCCGTGAGGCTGCGGTGGATGACCACGTGCTGCCGCTCTGATCCTCGTCCTCGAAGAACAGCCTTGGTCATAGGCGGGCCTTTTACACATAGCTCGGCTTGAAGTCTGCCTGAGCGTGCTACTCCAGACTTGACTTCCATTTTTTAGCCTTCCAATCAACATCTGGGCTCCAGCGCATGAACAATCTTTCTTCCGAGCACACATGCCGTGAATCTTTCCTGGTAATTCATCAATGCCAGCATCAGCTCCGCAAACATTGGGGTTTTCGGAGCGAGTGCAGGGGGGTGAATCGTATGGTTCAAGAATTTGGGTTCCTGTCATTGTGTCTGCTCATGGGCTTAGCCGAGAAGCCCGCAGTCGTCCTAGAATCCTCGCGGAACGAGCAACCGCAACAAGCAATAACGGAACTACTAGAAAGTCCTTTCGAGCTGCTGCCCGTGAAACCACAACGGGCCGCTAACACGCGCGTGACGGGGGCAGAGAACGGATCCAACGACGCCTATGTGTCACCCACGGCACTCCCAGAGGACATGCCCGCGTGGTTGCGGCAGTACGGAACAACCGGCGAGGATGCCGCCACGGGCATAGCCGCTTCGTGTGAAGGCGTTTACTCGATCGGGTACACAAACGGCATATTCGACGGCAAAACGCCCTTGGGAGGTACGGACTCCATCCTGCTCAAGCACGACTTGAGCGGTAAGAAGTTGTGGTCGCGTCAGTTCGGTGGGTCAGGTGCTGACTACGCTGTCGGCGTCGCATCCTTCGATCTCAACGGTAGGTGCGTCGACCCGGTACTCTACGTTGCCGGCTATACGTCAGGTAGCGTAGGCGGAGGGACCTCTCTGGGCAAGAGCGACATCTTCCTCGTAAAGTATAACAAGAGTGGCCTTTCGATATGGACGCGCCAGTTCGGTACGGCGAGCCAGGACACTGCGACCGCAGTGGCTACAGACAACAGCGGAAATGTCTATGTGGTGGGCTACACCCAGGGCGCCTTTGCCACGCCGACCTCCGCGGGAGGCCAGGACTTCTTCCTCGTGAAGTTCGACGCAACGGGAAAGGAGTTGTGGAGGCGCCAATTGGGCACCGACAAGAACGAGCAAGCCCGCGGTGTCGCGTGTGACGCAAATGGCAACGTCTATGTGGGCGGCCACACCTTTGGAAACCTTGACGGTAACATCAATGTCGCCGGAAATACCATCACCTCTGATATGTTCCTGACCAAGTACGATTCCACGGGCCTGAAACTGTGGACGAAGCAGTTGGGAACAACCACAAGCGAAGTCGTTCAAGGGCTGGCTACGTCACGACGAGCCAACGGCGTGGTGGACATCTACTTGATCGGCCACACTTTAGGCAATTTCGCCAATCCATCCAAGACCGCCAAGGACTACGACGGCCTGCTCGTTAAATTCAATGACGCAGGCACAGTGCAATGGAAGAAGCAGCTCGGCACACTAGGAGACGATCTGTTGTTCGGCGTGACCTCGGATGGCGGAGGGACCGTCTACGTCACGGGTACAAGCCCCTACGATATCAGCAACAAGACGAAGCTGGATAGCAATGATGTCTTCATGATGAGTTTCAAGGAAGATGGAGACCTAGTCAAGATGAGACAAATTGGCTCCATCAATCCGGCCGACCCCCTCTCTCAGTTTGATTATGGCGCGGGAATTGCTACGGACAAGGGCTCTGGTGTTTACATCGCTGGCTACACCGAGGGGCAGTTTGCTGGCACTGTCAACGCGGGAGGCGAGAGCCCGATGGATCTGCTCGTGTTCAAGTACGAGGAGGGCTGCAGCTACAACACGCCCGGGAAGTGCACGTTGGGCTATGGGTGGGGGGACCCCCACTTTGTCACCTTCGACGGCGTCTCCTACGACTTCCAAGGCTTCGGCGAATTCATCCTCGCGGAAGCCGTCGCGGGAGACCTCGTCATCCAGGCACGTCAAAAGCCTTGGAACGGCTCTTCGCATGTCACCGTCTTCGCCGCCTTTGCCACCAAGCTCGGGAAAGATCGCGTGGGGTACTACCTGGGTGACAACCCGCCGGTGAGGGTCAACGGCGTGCCCGTCAACGTCTCCGGAACACTCGCCCTAACCGGAGGCGGCCGCATCATCAAGCAGGGCGACACATACACTCTCGTCTGGCCAACGGGCGACCACTTGATGCTCGTTCCCTCGAGCAACTACGTCAACGCCCACCTGCGTCTGTCACCTTCCCGCGCAGGCAAGATGCGCGGGCCCCTGGGCAACTTCAATGGCAACCGGTCCGACGACTTCGCCTTGCGCAATGGCACGGCCCTCTCGTCCTCGCTCTCCTTCACCCAAATGTATATGGGAGAGTCCTCTTACGTGAACAGCTGGCGCATCGTTCAGGCAGAGTCCCTCTTCGACTACGGCCCAGGCGAGACGTCCGCCTCTTTCACTGACTTCAACTTCCCCACCATCCCTCCGCCCCCACCTACTCTCGCGCAAGAGCAGCAGGCACTGCAAATCTGCCAGGGCGCGGGCGTGACAGATTCGGCGATCCTGAACGACTGCATCACGGACGTAGTAAGCACGGGCGACGCCTCGTTCGCCATGGGCGCGGCCTCCACCCAGACCAATGCCCAAGCGCAGGGCAACACCCCACCGGCAAATCCAGCGCCACGGACCCTCTACCTGGGCAACTTCGAAAACAACGAGGCGAGCAACTGGACGTCGCAGGTGACGAGCTCCTCACCAGCAGGAGATCAGACTTTCCTGGGAGAGTTTGGCAACGAATCAGTCCAGCTCTCCTTGCCGACACTGCCCGGACACAAGAATGTCACCGTCAGCTTCGATCTGTACGTGCTCAACGGCTGGGTAGGGAACAAGACCAACAGTCCCAATCGCTTCACTCTGGCGGTTCAAGGCGGCGCGGTGTTGCTGGACACCACTTTCTCCAACAACTCCAACATGTCCCAGTCGTATCCGGGACCCTTCCCGAGCGTGAACAAAGCGGGCACGGGCGCCTTGGGCCGCAACACGCTCTACTACCCGGGCGGAGACACCATCTACCGGCTCAAATACACGTTCGCTCACACGGCCTCAAACCTAGCACTCGTCTTCGGGGTGCAGAACTTGTCGGGCCTCACGGGTGAGGCCTGGGGCCTCGACAACGTCGAGATCCAGATTCAGTAAGCTCCCAGGTGCCGTGGAACCCACCGGTCCCTTCCTGCCCCGTGGAGGGAGGGGCCAGTGCACTTTGGAGGTGAGAAGTCCTGTTGCCTCGCCTGCACCCTCCCAGTCGCACTGGCTGATCGGCGAGCGGTGAAAAAACCTCAATCCCTAGGGCAATCGGTTTCCCGCGATCTGCTCCCACTCGAGGGGACGCGGGCTGCGTGCCACAAGCCGGACCAGAACGCATAGGACGGAGGGACCGTATTATTGAGGGAGGGGTTGTGGCACGGAGGTCTCACGTCGTGAGCCCTCTCCTCATGACGGGTCCGGCGGGCAGCTATGAACAGTAGGGTGAAAGAAAGGACTTCTCAATCCAGGAAGCGCCGTGACCACCTCCGGACTTCGTCCTGGGTAAAACCCATCGCGTTATGGAGGTTCCCCTGCTCCCCAGTCGCTTTAGTCAAGGGGAGCGGCTCCAACCAGGGTTCGACCACCTGTGCGAATTCTCGGTACGTTGGCAGATCGTGTCCCGAGGAGAGGTCTCCAGCCTCGGGCCCTTGTCCCAGAGAGACCATGACGCGATTCTCGTCCAATTCATGCACCGTCACATCAGAAGCTTGCAAGCGCGAACGTAACAGCTCAGCCCCACCTGCTTCGCCGAGTACAGGCTGGCCGAGAAAATTGAGCCAATGGACGCCATCAACTCGTTCACCCAGGTGCTGCTCCTCGAACCAGGCGGACCGTAAGTCAATGCCCGGATGGCGGGCGAGTTCAGCACGCAAGGATGCATCCGCACGGCGCAAGGGCCAATACAAGCGGAGCGCGAATCCAACATGACCCGAGGCGAATCGAAGCTGGGAAGCCATCTCCAAGGCAAGCTCTCGCACCTTCGTGGGCCCATGCTGATGCAGGTATTCGGTGGGAAGCGTCGCGAATAGGAAGCTCACTGTATCCAACGAGGGCGTGCGCCAGGAATTCGAGCCTGATAGTGGAATTCGTAGCCGTTGCGACTGCGAAGACCTCCATCCAAGCGTACTCGCGTCGCATAACCGCGCTTCTCCATCCGATCGGCGACATCTTCGGGCAGTTCTTCAATGAACCGGAACGGACGGTCGGGCGAGAGAAGCTGACGAACGTAGCTCCATCGCTCCTCGGTCAAGGCATCGCCCTCGTCGTCATTGGTGAAGGCATGACAAATAGTCTTGGGACCCTCCCCCACCCCGCGCATGTAGACCTCGACAGCATGGCTCACCCCCTCTGCGATCTCGGGGTGATCCTGCGGAAGATAGAAGGCGAAGCGGATCACGTCCCGCGCGAGCAACTCCCTTCTCAGTCGGGGCAGTTCCCCACTCCACAAGCGATGACGTACGGGAGGCAGGCCTCGATGGCGGATACGAGGAGGACGAATCATTCAACCCCTCTCTCACCGCTCCTGCCGGTGAGCCGGATAGAGGCGGCGCCAGCGGGCGTACTCCTCGGCGTAGCGGGGAACGAGCTCGGTGTCGGGCTCCACCACCCGGGCCACCGGGGGCGGCACGGCAAGCGCGAACGGATCCTCCCTCGTCGCCGCGAGCCGTCCCAGCCGCGCCGCTCCGAACGCGCCTCCGAAGTCACCCTCGGCATGCACATCCAGCGGCCGGTCGAGCACGCTCGCGAGGATCTTCAACCAGAGCGGTGAGCGCGAGCCCCCGCCCACCGCCGATGCCCGCTCCACCCGCGTCCCCGCCTCGGCGAGCACCCGCATGCAGTCCGCGACGGCATACGCCACGCCCTCCATCACCGCTTGTGTCAACGCCTCGCGTCCGTCCCCGTGCGCCAGTCCCACGAAGGCCCCGCGCGCTCCGGCGTCATTGTGCGGCGTGCGCTCCCCGGACAGATAGGGAAGGAACTTCACCGGCGACGGCCCCCGCACACGCTCCCCCACCGCGGCGATGAGCGCGGGGGCGGGCGTTCCCAGCAGCGAGGACAACCACTCCAGGCTCGCCGCGGCGGACAGGATGACGCCCATCTGGTGCCAGGTGCGAGGCACCGCGTGGCAGAACGCATGTACCGCCCCCTCGGTGTTCGGCGAGAAGCGCGCGTTGGAGACGAACAGCACCCCCGAGGTGCCCAGCGACACGAACGCCGTCCCGGGCTTCACCGCGCCAATGCCCACCGCGCTCGCCGCGTTGTCTCCTCCCCTCCCGCCACCACTGGCGCGCGGCTCATGCCCCAGCGCCGCGCGAGCTCGGGCCGCAGCCGGCCAGACGACTCCGAGCCCTCCACCAGGCGCGGCATGTGCTCGCGCGTGAGCCCCGTGGCCGAGAGGAGCGCGTCGGACCAGTCCCGCTTCGCCACGTCGAGCCACAGCGTCCCCGCCGCGTCCGACATCTCGGAGACGTGATCGCCCACGAGGAACAACCGCAGGTAGTCCTTGGGCAGCAGCACCTTGCGCGTCCTCGCGAACACGTCCGGCTCGTGCTCGGCGATCCAGAGCAGCTTCGGCGCGGTGAAACCCGGCATCGCGAGGTTGCCGGACAGCTCGCGCGAGCGCGGGCAGCGCTCCTCCAGCAGGCGGCACTCGGCCTCGGAGCGCCCGTCGTTCCAGAGGATGGCCGGGCGCAGCGGCTTGTCATCCGCTCCGAGCAGCACCGCGCCATGCATCTGTCCCGACAGCCCCATCCCCTCGACGGCCGCCAGGGCCTCCCGGTGCGTGGCGGACAGCTCGTCCAGCACGTGCTCGAGGGCACGGATCCACGCGTCCGGCTCCTGCTCGGACCAGCCGGGATGCGGCCGGGTGACCTCCAGGGCCGCGCTGGCGCTGGCGACGATGCGCTCGTGTCCGTCCACGAGCACGGCCTTCACGGATGACGTCCCCACGTCGATGCCCAGGTACATGTGTCCTGCCCTCCTCCGGTGACGTTCTACCCGAGACGCGGCTCGGCCAGGGACCGCTCTGCTTGCTACTCGTCACGCGCCGCCCCCAGGGTCTCCCACCCCACGAGCGGTGCGTTAGAACCCCGGCCATGAACGCCTACGAGATTCGCGGTGGATTCGGATTGGACAAACTGGTGCGCTGCGAGCGGCCGGACCCGCAGCCCGGCCCCTTCCAGGTGCGCGTGCGGGTGAAGGCCACGAGCCTCAACTACCGCGACCTGATGATGGTGCGGGGCCAGTACAACCCGAAGCAGAAGCTGCCCCTGGTGCCCAACTCGGACGGAGCCGGCGTGGTGGACGCCGTGGGTCCGGGCGTCACCCGCGTGAAGGTGGGCGATCGGGTGATGGGCCTCTTCGCGCAGAACTGGCTCGGCGGCGAGCCCACGCGCGCCTCACATGCCCAGACGCTCGGGGGGCCCGTGGATGGGGCGCTCTCCGACACGATGCTGCTCCACGAGGACGGCGCGGTGCCCACGCCCGCGTACCTGTCGGACGAGGAAGCCGCCACGCTGCCGTGCGCGGCCGTCACCGCATGGAGCGCGCTCGTCACCCAGGGCGCACTGAAGGCCGGAGACACCGTGCTGATCCAGGGCACCGGAGGCGTCTCGCTCTTCGCGTTGCAGATCGCCCGGATGATGGGCGCGCGGGTGCTGCTCACCTCCAGCCGGGACGACAAGCTGGAGCGCGCCCGGGCCCTGGGGGCCCACGAGGGCATCAACTACGTGAACACGCCCGATTGGGACAAGGCGGCCCGAAGCCTCACGGGGGGCGTGGGCGTGGATCACGTGGTGGAGGTGGGCGGCGCGGGCACGCTGGAGCGCTCGCTGCGCGCCGTGCGCACCGGTGGCACGGTGTCCGTCATCGGCGTGCTCAGCGGCGGCGCGGGCGCGGTGCCCGTCACGCCCATGCTCATGAACAACCTGCGCGTGCAGGGCATCTTCGTCGGCCACCGCCAATCCTTCGAAGCGCTCAACCGGGCCTTCACCCTGCACGGCATCCGCCCCGTGGTGGACCGCGTCTTCCCCTTCGCCGAGGCCCGCGCCGCCTTCGAGTACCTCCAGAGCGGCGCGCACTTCGGCAAGGTCGTCATCCGGGTGGACTGACGACCCGAGCGGGCGCCCGCGGGCGGCCTAGAACTCGGCCGCGGCGCGCGGATCGATGATGCCGCACTCCTTGATCTTGTAGAGCAGCGCCTTGTAGCTGATGCGCAGCTTGCCCGCCGCGCGGCGCTTGTTCCACGCCGTGCGCTGGAGCATCGCGAGGATGGCCTCGCGCTCGGCGAGCATGGCCGCGCGCTTGCCAATCTCCTTCAGCGACATCTCCGCCTCGGGCACGCTCGGCGGAGGCGGAGGCGGCTGGGGCGCGTCGAACGGATTGGCGTAGCGCACCGGCGCGGGCGTCACCGCATACCCCGGGGACAGCTCCACCGGGGGCGTGTTGCCCCGGGCCGGCATCTCCAGCACCTGCACCGACGAAGCCACGCCCGCCAGCGGGGCCGGCGTCACGGCGCGCGGCGTGGGCGCGGGAGCGTCGACCTCGCCGTCGCCCGCGTAGGACGTGGGCAGCGACGGAGCGCTCGCGGGCGTCCGGCCTCCCGCGCGCAGCTCGTCCAGCACGAGCGTGGCGTCCTTGAGCACGCACAGCCGGCGCACCATGTTCTCCAGCTCGCGCACGTTGCCGGGCCACTCGTACTCGGTGAAGGCGCGCAGCACCTCGGGCGGCAGCTCCGCCACGCCGCTCATGAACCCGCGCCCGTACTTCTTGAGGAAGTGGTCCGTCAGCGGCACCACGTCCTCGGGGCGCTCGCGCAGCGCGGGCAGGCGGATGGCCACCACGTTCAGGCGGTAGAAGAGATCCTCGCGGAAGTTGCCCAGCTCGATCTCCCGCTCCAGGTCGCGGTTGGTCGCCACCACCACGCGGCTGTCCACGCGGACGCTCTTCTTGCCGCCCACCCGGAAGAACTCCTCGTCCTGCAACACCTGCAGCAGCTTGGCCTGGAGGCGGATGGCCATCTCGCCGATCTCGTCCAGGAAGATGGTGCCCTGGTCGGCCAGCTCGAACTTGCCCGGCTTCTCCGCCGTGGCGCCGGTGAAGGCGCCGCGCTCGTGGCCGAACAGCTCGCTCTCCAGCAGCTCGCCGGGCAGCGCCGCGCAGTTCACCTTGATGAAGGGACGGTTGCGGCGGTTGCTGCGCGCGTGGACCTCGCGGGCGATGACCTCCTTGCCCGTTCCGGACTCGCCCAGCAGCAGCACCGGCACGTCCGTGTCCGCGATGCGCTCCACCAGCGCGCGCACCCGGCGCATGGCGGGCGAGTGCGAGATGAGGATGCGCTCGCCGCTGCCATCGTCCTTCACCGCCGGGTGGATGACCGGAGCGCTCGCCGTGGCCTGCTTCGCGGGCAGGCGGTTGCCAAGGGCGCGCGCCAGGGCGTCCTCCAGCTCGTCCCCGCCAAAGGGCTTGGACAGGTAGTCGCTGGCGCCCAGCTTCATGGCGCGCATGGCGTCATCCGCGCCGGAGAGCGCCGACAGGACGATGACGGGCGCGCCGCCGCCCGAGGCCCGGTAGCGCCGCAGGACGTCCAGGCCGCTCATCTCCGGCATCATCACGTCCAACAGCACCACGTCGAACGAGCCGCCGGAGAGCATCTCCAGGGCCTGGGCACCACTGGACGCGCAACGCACCTGATAACCCGAGCTGCCCAGCAGCTCGGCGAGGAAGGTGCGCACCTGCTCTTCGTCGTCCACCACCAACACCGCGATCCGATCCATCCCCTCGCCTCCCCTCGCCCTATCCATCTCGATTTCCACTCCGTGAGACGTCCATCGTGGATGCGTCTCCGCGTCAGACCATCATCTCCAGCTCGGCGCCGCGGCGC
Source organism: Cystobacter fuscus (assembly GCA_049060065.1). Classification (GTDB taxonomy): domain Bacteria; phylum Myxococcota; class Myxococcia; order Myxococcales; family Myxococcaceae; genus Cystobacter; species Cystobacter fuscus_B. The sequence continues at coordinate 2,399,785 of JBMEQP010000002.1, read as the reverse complement.
GTGTCGCGTGCCCTGCGCAGGGCCTGCAACGCCCCGTTGAGCAGTTGCACGGGTGAGCCCACCATGTCCGGGTAGCTCACCGCGCCCAACGTCAGCGAGGGACGCAGCACCCGTCCCTCCACCTGCAGACGCGCCAGGGCGAAGCGCTCGCGCACGCGCGTCATCACGTCCGGCACGCCCTCGGCGGGCGTGGCGGGCAGCAGCACCATGAACTCGTCCTCGCCCACGCGCGCCACCACATCCGCCTCGCGCACCGTCTGGCCAAACACCACCGAGCTGTAGACCAGCAGCCGCTCGGCGATGACGCGGCCGGACTCCTTGCGCAGCGCGCGGAAGTCTTCGAGCGAGCCGGCCACCAGCGAGAAGGTTCCGCCAAAGCGCTCGGTGCGGCGGATCTCCAGGCCGATGAGCTCGAGCAGGAAGGCGCGGTTGTACAGGCCGGTGAGCGGATCGCGCAGGGCCTCGGTGGCGTGGGCCTCGGTGGGCAGCATCGCCTGGCGCACCGCCGAGCGCAGCCGGAGCTGGGCGCGCAGCCGCAACACCAGCTCCTCGCCCGGGCTCGAGCGCGTCACCACATCCAACCCCAGCCCCTTGTCCACACAGTGGCGCACGGCCGCCACGTCCAGCAGGTCCACCAGATAGAGGATGGGCACCGTGCCGCGGCACATCCGCAGCAGCCGGCGCGCCACCTGCACCGCCGCGAAGTCCGGCCCCTGGGCCGCGAGCACCACCGCGTCCGGGCGGATGGCCTCGAACAGGGGACTCGCCGCGTCGAAGCGCGTCACCGGAACCACCCGGAAGCCCGCCTCGCCGAGCGTCATCCGGGTCTGCTCCAGGTCCGCCGCCCGCGGCTCCACCACCAGCACCGTGAGCGCCTGCTCGGCCTTCTTCGTGTGCCTCCACTCCACCGCGACCTCCTCGGACCTGAACCTTTTTCAATGGATCCCCGGGACTAGTTCCCAGGTTTACAGCCCTACCCACCCCTGCTCGCCCGCCGCTCCGTCCATCCCCCTGTTTTTCCTAGGGGTGGGAAGAGAGTTACTTTCCCTGGCCCTTGGATTCAGCAACGTGCGTGCCAGCTGTGCCCCGCCGGAGACATTCCTCGACCTCCTCTTCCCTCAGGCGGTGCTTGAAGGTGGCGATTCCCTCGAAAATGACCACCGGGATGTCATAGCGGTAGGCAGCGAGGAGTGTGGGACTCGCGCGGATGTCCTCTTCCACCAGGTCGAAGGGGATGCGGGCGCGGACGCGTTCGAGCACCTCCCTCGCCTGGTCACAGAGGTGGCAATCGGGTTTCGAGTAGATTCGGACCATCATTCCGTTCGTGAGGATGTGACGCGATGCGCGGTCTGTCAGGTGACTTCTCGACGATGCCCTTGAAGGACCTCGTCGCCTACCTCGGCAGCCGGCGGGTCTCGGGAACGCTGCGCGTCATGCGCGCGGGAGTGCGCAAGTTGATCCTCCTGCGCGAGGGGCAGGTGCTCAGCGCGAGCTCCAACCAGACGCGGGAGTACCTGGGCCAGTTCCTCATCCACATGGGGCACCTGAACGCGGAGCAGTTCGCCCAGGCCCATGCCCAGCAGAGCGAGGCGAACGTGCCGCTGGGGCAGATCCTCGTGCTGCTCGGGTGGGTGTCGGAGGTGACGGTGCGCAACACGCTCCAGCTCAAGTTCCGCGAGACGCTGCTGGACATGTTCCGCTGGGAGGAGGGGGAGTTCTCCTTCGACGCGGGGGCGGTGCCACAAATAGAGGGCGTGGAGGCGGGGGTGGATTTGATGGACATCCACCGCGAGGGGAGTTCCGCGAGACGGCGTGGCAGTCCCTGCGGGCGGCGTTTCCCTCGGGGAGCGCCTACCTGGAGGTGGACGAGTCGCGGCTGCCGGAGCTGCCCCGGGCGGCAGCCTGGATGCGACGCTGGTGGAGCGCGTGCGCGAGGGGCTGAGCATCGACGAGCTGGTGAAGACGCTGCACACCTCGGACTTCCTCGTGTACCAGCGGCTGTACGCGCTCTACCGGCGCGAGGCGATCCGGGTGGTGAACACGCCCCCGCCGGGACGGGTGCGCCCAGCGGTCTCACCCACTCTCGAGGAGGAGGTGAAGAACCTGGAGGTGGCCGTGGCGGGGGATGAATCCCACACGCTCGAGCTCATCCAGGCGGCCCAGTCCCACCTGGAGAACGGCAACTTCTGGGGCGGAGAGGCGCTGGCGCGCCGGGCCCATGAGCAGGCCCCCACGCCGGAGACGGAGGCGCTGCTCAACTCGGCGTCGGCGGCGCTGCTGGGGCTGTTGCGGCGGCGGATGCTGGACACGCCCCAGGTGCCCTCGCTGCGCGTGACGGCGGCGCAACTGAAGACGACCCCGCTCACCACCCCCGAGCGCTACCTGCTCTCGCGCATCGACGGCAAGCGCGACGTGGGCACCATCCTCGGCATGTCGCCGCTCGGCGAGCTGGACGCGCTGAAGTACTTCCAGTCCTTCGTGGACACGGGGCTGGTTCAGCTCAAGCCCCGGTGAGCGGGCGCCTCACGGCTGGGACATCGCCGACGCGGCGGGCGTCTCCTCGGGTGGAGTGGGAGGCGTCGCGGCGGGCGTGGTGGCCACCGCGGGGGCGGGCGTCTCGCCCTCCTGGGCCTCTTCCTCCTCGGAGTCCTCCTCCCCCGGCACGTCGGGCGCGTCGTCCTTCTGGGGCACGAGGGCGCCCGGAGGCAGGCGGGCCATGCCCAGGCGAAGTCCCTCGCGGCCGAGCCACGCGGCCCGGATGCGCCAGAGCGGCTCGTTGACGATGACCGCCGCCACGGCGAGCTTGGGGTTGTCCTTGGGCGCGAAGCCCACGAACCAGGAGTAGTCGCGGAAGGGCTTGTTGTCCGCCAGCGTCCCCGTCTTGCCCACCGCGCCCGGCACGCGCATGCCCCGCTCGCGGAAGACGCGGCGCGCGGTGCCCTGGGTGACCGTGGCCTCCATCATCGTCGTCAGGCCGCGCGCCACCTCGGGCGAGAGCACCTGCTCCCCCGGAGTGGAGGGCGCGTCCGCGCCGGGCTCGAAGAGGACGGGGTCCTTCCACACGCCCCCGTTGGCCGCCACGGCCGCCAGGAGCGCGCCATGCAGCGGCGAGAGGTACACGTCGCCGAAGCCCGCGCCCGTCTGCGCGAAGCGGAACCCGTCCTCCTCCGGTACGGCGGCGAGCGACACGTCCGTGGGCACGGGGAAGGGAATGTCCCGGTTGAAGTGGAAGCGCGCCGCGGCGCGGCGCAGCGACTCGGGCGACAGGTGGCGCTGGGTGAGCTTGGCGAAGATGACGTTGGCGCTCTTGCCCATGGCGGCGGCGAGCGAGTGGCACTGGCCGTCGCTCGTGCTGTCCTCCAGCAGCTTCGCGGAGATGCGCCGCTTGCCGCCGTGGAAGCATGTCTCCGCCTCGGGCTTGAGGCCCGCCTCGAGCAGCGCGGCGCCGGTGACGATCTTGAAGATGCTGGCCGCGGGGAACACCGCGCGCGTGGCCAGGCCGCGCAGGTCCGGCCGCGACTGCGAGTGTTCGGCCATGGCGAGCACCCGGCCCGTGGAGGGCTCGAGCACCACCACCGCGCCGAAGGGCACCTGGTACAGCTCGAGCGTGCGCTTGAGTTGCTCCTGGAGCACGGGATCGATGGTGAGCGGCACGGCCGCCCCGTCGGGGCCCGGCACCACCAGCCGGCCCTTGGCGTCCTTCTTGGCCCGGGCGAGCACGTCCTGCTTCGCGGGGAGCGGGCGCAGGTGGGCGATGGGAGGATCCGCCTCGCGCGAGGGCACCGGCCGGGGGGCACCGGGCCCAGCAGTACCCCGGCATCACTCCCCTCTCCCGCTTCGGCCAGACCCCCGTCCGGGGTTCCGGCATCGCCCGCGCCGGCCTCCGCGAGCGCGGCGGCCTCGGTCTCCGGCTCGGGGCTGCCGGGCAGGGCACCACTCTCGTCCGCGCCGATGAGCAGGAAGAACAGGGGCAGCAGCAGCGTGGCGGGGGCGACTCGGGAGAGCGTCATGCGGGGGCGTCTCGCGGGGCGAGGTGGGGGGCGGCCATGGTACCCGCCCCATTCCCGGCGTCCATTCCCTTCCCCATGCTTCCCTGGGGGGCGAGAATCCTGGCGAGCGCTCCCCGGGACCGCTAGGGTCGGGCGGCCTTGAACGGACTGAAAGAAACCGCGGTCATCTGGAGCGCCGAGTGCCAGCGCACCCTGCGCAGTACGCGCGTGCTGGCGCTGCTCGGGCTCTACAGCCTCTTTTCCCTGCTGGTCTTCGTGGTGGCGGCGTTCCTGCGCTCGTTCGTCCAGCAGATGACGCAGTCGGGGATGATGACCGTGCCGAGCGAGGGGATTCCCCTGGCGGTCGTGGTGGTCTTCTTCTTCAGCCTCTTCTTCCTGCCGCTGTACGTGGCGTTGATGGGGTTCGATCAGGTGAGCGGCGAGGTGGGTCCGCGCTCCATCCGCTACCTCACGGTGCGCGCGCCGCTCGTCGGTGCTGTGGGGCAAGCTGCTGGCGCAGGCCACGGTGCTGCTGAGCCTCGTGTTCGCGCTCGACCTGGGGCTGTGCGTGTACGCCTGGGTCAGCACGCCGGGCTTCGGCCGGCGGACTTCGGCGGGAGCCTCCTGCGCTTCTGGCTGGCCTCCGCGGTCTTCTCCTTCGCCTTCCTGTCGCTCACCTCGCTCTGCTCCTGTGTCACGACGAGCCCTCCCGTGAGCCTCATCCTCAACCTCGCCGTGCTCATGTTCTCGGCGGTGCTGTGGATGACGGCCCTGGCCGACGAGGACAATCCCGTGCGTTACCTGCGCTTCCTCTCGCCGTTGAAGTACGCGCTGGAGTTGCTGGATCCGGCGTTGCGCACGGCGGCGATCAGCATGGCGGCCTATGCCGCCTTCACGCTGCTGTTCCTCGGTTCCGCCCTCACGGCGCTGCGCACGAGGGACCTGTGAGCGAGCCCGCCATCGAACTCGTGGAGGTGACGCGTCGCTTCGGCCCCAAGGTCGCGGTGGAGCGGGTGAGCCTGCGCATCGAGAGCGGCCGGTGTACGGCCTCATCGGACCCAACGGCGCCGGCAAGACGACCACCTTCTCCATGATGTGCGGCTACCTGCGGCCCACCCAGGGCCGGTGCGGGTGATGGGCGTCACCCCCAGCGCCGAGGGCGTGCTCAAGGGCAAGCTCGGCGTGCTGCCGCAGGACGCGGTGCTGCCCGGGGGATGGAAGGTGGGGCCGCTGCTCATGTACTGGGCCCGGCTGAGCGGACTGGATGCACCCGAGCGCGAGGCGCGCGAGTCCCTGGAGAAGGTCGGCCTGATGGAGGCATGGGGCGTGGAGACGAGCGCCTTGTCTCACGGCATGGGCAAGCGCGTGGCCCTGGCCCAGGCGCTCATGGGACGTCCGCCGCTCGTGCTGCTCGACGAGCCCACCGCGGGAATGGACCCGCGCATCGCCCATCAGGTGCGGCAGGTCATCCTCGACATGCGTGGCCAGCGCACGGTGGTGGTCTCCAGCCACAACCTCCAGGAACTCGAGCAGTTGTGTGACGCGGCGGCCATCCTCGATCGGGGCCGGCTGGTGCAGGCCGGCTCGATCGCCGACCTGACGAGCCAGGGCGCCGAGTTCCGCGTCCAGGTGGCCCGGGGCACGGTCCTCCTGCCCGAAGTGGAAGCACTCCCCGGCGTCACCGCCGCGCGCATGGAGGGCGAGCACCTGCTGCACGTGCGCTTCGATGGCCGGGCGCATCAACCGGAGGAGGTCATCAGCCGCGTCGTGGGCCACCTGCTCCAGACCGGCGTGCTCATCCTGGGCGTGTCGCGGGGCCAGCGGCTCGAGGAGCGGGTCCTCCAGCTCACCTGAGCCCCGGGCGGGAAAGAATTCCCCGGGAAATTCCGGGTGAAACTCCAGGGCGGTTCCGGTCACCCATCAGGCGATGCCACCGCCCCACCCTTCACCCACCCGCCGTGTGCACGTCTGGCCGTATGGCCTCGGTGTAGGCCCCCTGGCGGGGGGCACCGGGGGAATTTCCCACGAAAACCTTTGTGTTTCCGGGGACCTGAAGGCGTCATCACCCGGGCCCGAGGGGTCCGCCTCGCCTTGCGTGCCCGCAACGGGCTCTGTTATCACCCCGCGCCCTGCTGATGGACCGCATGTGCCCGGGACCGCAGTTGGACCGACGACGTACCTAGGAGCAGAACAGACTTATGAAACCCAATGTGATCGTTGCCCTCCTCGTGGGCCTGTTGCTGGGCTTCGTGGGTGGCCGGGCCTTCACCGGCTCCTCGAAGGATTCCGCGGGAAGCAACAAGCCCACGGTGGCCGCCAACGCGGCGGCTCCCAGTGGCAAGCCCGCCGATGCCACCATCTTCAAGGTGCCCATCGACGACTCGCCCATCAAGGGCAGCGCGGACGCGCTCGTCACGCTCGTCGAGTTCTCCGACTACCAGTGCCCGTTCTGCTCGCGCGCCAACGCCACGGTGGAGCAGTTGCAGAAGGACTACGGCAACAAGCTGCGCGTGGTGATGAAGCAGAACCCGCTGTCCTTCCACCCGCGCGCCAAGCCCGCCTCGGTGGCCGCGCTCGCCGCCGGTGAGCAGGGCAAGTATTGGGAGTACCACGAGAAGCTCTTCGCCAACGCCAAGGCGCTCGAGGACAAGGACCTGGAGGGCTACGCCGAGGACGTGGGCCTGGACCTCAACCGCTGGAAGGCGGACCTGACCAACCCCAAGTTCTCCGCCATCATCGACCGCGACCAGGCCCTGGCCGGCAAGCTCGGCGCCAATGGCACCCCGGCCTTCTTCATCAACGGCCGCTTCCTCTCGGGCGCCCAGCCGATCGGCAACTTCAAGACCATCATCGACGAGGAGCTGGGCAAGGCCGAGGCCCTGGTGCGCTCGGGCACCCCGGCCAACAAGGTGTACGCCGCCATCCTCGCCAAGGGCGTGGAGTCCGCGCCGCGCAACAACCCCTCGCAGCCCGAGGCTCCCGCGCAGGCCTACCGCAAGGTGGACGTGCCCGATGACGCCCCGTCCTTCGGCCCCAAGGACGCCAAGGTGACGATCGTCGAGTGGTCCGACTTCGAGTGCCCCTTCTGCGGCCGCGTGGGCCCCACGCTCAAGCAGATCAAGGAGACGTACCCCAAGGACGTGCGCGTGGTGTTCCGTCACCAGCCGCTGCCCTTCCACCCCAACGCCAAGCCGGCCGCCGAGGCCGCGATGGCCGCGCACGAGCAGGGCAAGTTCTGGGAGTACCACGACAAGCTCTTCGCCAATCAGCGCGCCCTGGACCGGGCCTCGCTCGAGAAGTACGCCCAGGAAGTGGGCCTGGACATGGGCAAGTTCAAGTCCGCGCTCGAGTCCGGCAAGTTCCGCGGCAAGGTGGAGGCGGACTCGTCCGCTGGCGCCGCGGTGGGCGCCAATGGCACCCCGACCTTCTTCGTCAACGGCCGTGAGTTCGTGGGCGCCCAGCCCTTCGAGAGCTTCAAGAAGATCATCGATGACGAGAAGGCCCGCGCCGACAAGCTGCTGGCCGCCGGCACCAAGCCGGACGGGCTGTACGCCAAGCTCATCGAGGAGGGGCTGAAGTCCAACGGCGCCGCCGCCGCTCCCTCCGAGCCGGCCGTGCAGAACATCGAGGTGGGCAACGCCCCGGTGACGGGCGCGAAGAACGCCCCCGTGACGATCGTGGCCTTCTCCGACTTCGAGTGCCCGTTCTGCGGCCGCGTCGTGCCGACGCTCCACCAGCTCGAGCAGGAGTACAAGGGGAAGATCCGGGTGGCCTTCAAGAACCAGCCGCTGCCCATGCACCCCAACGCCAAGCCGGCCGCCGAGGCCGCGCTCGCCGCGCACGAGCAGGGCAAGTTCTGGGAGTACCACGACAAGCTCTTCGCCAATCAGCGCGCCCTGGACCGCGCCTCGCTCGAGAAGTACGCCCAGGAGCTGGGGCTGGACGTGAACAAGTTCAAGGCCGCGCTCGACTCGGGCAAGTTCACCGCCCAGGTCACCGCCGACATGGCCGAGGCGGGCCGCGTGGGCGTCACCGGTACCCCCAGCTTCTTCATCAACGGCCGCTCGCTCGTGGGCGCCCAGCCCGTCGATGCCTTCAAGCGCATCATCGACGAGGAGCTGAAGAAGAAGGGCTCGGTCGCCGCGGACCAGAAGTAGTCCGCACCGTGCGCTGAAGTCAGAAGGCCGTCGGCTCCCCTGCTTTCGGGGCGCCGGCGGCCTTCGTGCTTGCGGGGAGCGCCGTGGGGAGCCGTCAGGACACGGCGATGGCGTCGATCTCCACCTTGGAGCCGCGGGGCAGCGCGGACACCTGCACGGTGACGCGGGCCGGGGGCGCGCCGGGGAAGGAGCGGCCATACACCTCGTTCACCCGGGCGAAGTCCCCCAGGTCGGTGAGGAAGATGGTGCTGCGCACCACGTGGGAGAAGTCCAGCCCGGCGGCCTGGAGCACCGCGCCCAGGTTCTTCATCACCTGCTCGGTCTGCGCGACCACGTCGCCCGGCACCAGCTCCATCGTCTTCGGGTCCAGGGGAATCTGTCCGGACAGGAAGGTCATCTTCCCGGCGTCCACCTGCACCGCCTGGGAGTAGGGGCCAATCGCCTTGGGCGCGTTGTCGGAGTGCACCGTCTTGCGAGCCATGTCGTCACCTCGGGAGCGAGAGGCGGCCAGGAGTGGCCGCGAGCGTCCGAGGCGGGCTCTACCACCCGCCCGCCAACCGGCCAATCCCCTGGATGGCGCGGAGGCGGGGCGGATGCGGAGAAGACGTCAGATGCGCTCGACGGAGTAGACGCCCGGCAGGCGCTCGATGGTGCGCATGAGGTCGGTGAGCTGCTTGAGGTCGGTGATGGTGACCTCGAAGGTGTTCACCGCGCGCTCATCCCCGGTGGCACGGCAGTTGGCCTGGGAGATGTTGACGCCCTTCTTGGAGAAGGTGTTGGAGATGTCCGCCAGCATGCCCGTGCGCTCGGTGGTGAGCACTCGCAGGGTGACCGGACGCTTGAAGTCGCCGCGCACGTCCCAGGACACGTCGACGCGCCGCTCGGGATCCGTGGCCAGGGCCTTGTCGCAGCCCACCGTGTGCACCGTGACGCCCCGGCCCCGGGTGATGAACCCCGCGATGGGGTCTCCCGGAACCGGGTTGCAACAGCGCCCGAAGCGCACCAGCACGTCGTCCACGCCGCCAATCTGCACGCCGCTGCTGTTCTGCTTGCCCACCAGCTTCTTGGCGAAGTCGGTGACCCGGTTGGACAGGCCCAGCATGCCGCCGCTGGAGGCGTGGCTCGAGGAGGGCTCCGCGGGGGCGGGCTCTTGCCGTCCGCCGTGGAGGCGGCCAGCTTCTCCGGCGGCACCACGCGCGAGAGCACCTGGTTGGGCACCACCTTGCCGTAGCCGATGGCCACCAGCAGATCGTCCTCCACCCGGAAGCCCAGCTCCTCGCACACCTTCTTGAGCTCGCCGTTCTTGAGCAGGCGGTTGAAGTTGAGCTGGAAGCGCTTGAGCTCGCGCTCGAGCAGCTCGCGGCCCAGCTGCAGGCTCTTCTTCGCGCTGCTGCTGCTTGATGAAGGCGCGGATGCGCTGCTGGGCGCGGCTCGTCTTGACGAAGGTGAGCCAGTCCTTGGACGGGTGCGCCTGGGGGCTGGTGAGCACCTCCACCGTGTCCCCGTTCTTGAGCTTGTAGCGCAGGGGGACGATCTTCCCGTTCACCTTGGAGCCCACGCACCGGCCGCCCACGTCCGAGTGGATGGCGTAGGCGAAGTCCACGGGCGTGGCGCCGCGCGGCAGGCTCTTCACGTCTCCCCGCGGCGTGAAGACGAAGACCTCGTCGGTGAAGAGGTCCACCTTCACCGTCTCGAGGAACTCCTTGGGATCCTTGAGGTCCTGCTGCCACTCCATGAGCTGGCGCAGCCAGGCGAACTTCTCGTCGTCCTTGCTGACGGAGAGCGCCTTGCCCTCCTTGTACGCCCAGTGCGCGGCGATGCCTTCCTCGGCCACCTTGTGCATGTCGGGCGTGCGGATCTGCACCTCGATGCGCTCGCCCAGCGGCCCCACGACCGTCGTGTGCAGCGACTGGTACATGTTGGGCTTGGGAATGGCGATGAAGTCCTTGAAGCGCCCCGGCACGGGCTTCCACAGCTGGTGCACCAGCCCCAGCGCCTCGTAGCAGGCGGGCATGGAGTTGGTGATGATGCGGAAGGCGATGACGTCGTGGATCTGCTCGAACTCGATCCCCTGCGACTTCATCTTCTTGTAGATGCTGTAGACGTGCTTGAAGCGGCCGCTCACCTCGCCCTTGAGCCCGCGCTCGGCGAGCTTGCTGGTGATGAGCGTGCTCACGTCGTCGATGTACTTCTCGCGCTCCTTCTTGCGCCGGCCGATCTTGTCCTGGAGCGCGAAGTACTCCTGGGGCTTGAGGTAGCGGAAGGACAGGTCCTCCAGCTCCGTCTTCACCCAGCTGATGCCCAGGCGGTTGGCCAGCGGGGCGTAGATGTCCAGGGTCTCCTGGGCGATGCGCCGCTGCTTCTCCTCGGACATGTGGTCCAGGGTCCGCATGTTGTGGGTGCGGTCGGCCAGCTTCACCAGGATGACGCGGATGTCCTGCGCCATCGCGATGATCATCTTGCGGAAGTTCTCCGCCTGCTTCTCCTCCTGGGAGAGCGTGGCCGAGGCGGAGAACTTGGAGAGCTTGGTCACGCCGTCGACGAGCTGGGCGACCTCGGGGCCGAACAGCTCGGTGAGCTCCTCGGCGGTGGCGAGCGTGTCCTCGATGGTGTCGTGAAGCAGTCCGGTGACGATGGAGGCCTCGTCGAGTTTCAGCTCGGCGAGCAGCCCGGCGACCTCCAGAGGATGTATCAGGTAGGGCTCACCTGATTTGCGCAACTGACCCTGGTGCACCTTGGCCGAATAGACGTAAGCCTTCTTGATGATGTCCAGGTCGGGGTCCGGGTGATAGGAGGCCACCCGTTGGAGAATGTCGTTCAGGCGAATCATCGAGGCGTCAGCAATGCTAACTGCCGCACCCAGGAGGGGCAACGTCGGGCTCTCGGGATTCGCCCGACGCTCGCTTTCGTTGACCCGGCGTTGCACCCACTTCTAGAGTCGATCCGATCATGTCACAGCTGCTGCTGTCCGTTCTCGCCGTGGTCTGCCCCAACTGTGACGGCCACAACCCCCCTCGGACCGAGGTGTGCGCCAGCTGTGGCGCCCCGCTGGCGGCCCCGGCGTCGAAGTCCCCCGCCCGCCCCACGGGCAAGCCGGGTTCCGACTCCCCCCGGGTCTGCGGCCCTCCATCCGCACGCCGCCCCCCCATCCCGCGGCGGGAGGCGTCCCCGTCGCCGCCCGGCCCCCGCCCGGCGCCCTTCCCCGGGCCCCCGTGAGCGCGCCGGCCCGTCCCGCCGTGGGAGGCGCCCCGGCGGCCCGGCCCGTCAGCGCCGCCCGGCCCGTGCCCACCGCCTCGCGCTTCGGCCTCACGGTCGTCGCCGGCTCGGCCCGGGGCCAGCGCTTCAAGCTGCCCATCACGGGCTGTACGGTGGGCCGCACCCGGGGTGCCATCCTCTTCGCGGATGACATCTTCGTCTCCGCCCAGCACGCCACCTTCCTCATCAAGGACAACGTGCTGCACGTGCGCGACGAGGCCAGTGCCTCGGGCCTCTACGTCACCATCCCCGGCACCGAGACGCTCACCCCCTACGCCTTCTTCAGCGTGGGCCAGCGGCTCTTCCGCTTCATCGGCAAGCTCGACGCGCCGCCCCCCGTCGCCGGGCGGCCCATCGTCTACGGCGCCCCGGTGCCTCCCGGACAGGGCGTCTATGGGGTGGAAGAGGTGCTCGTCGGCGGCCGGGGAGGCCGCACGGTCGTCACCTCCGCCCCGCTGCTCACCATCGGCCGGGCCAACTGCGACTTCTGCTACGCCCAGGAGGAAGGGCTCGCCGGACGGCACTGCGAGCTGAGCTTCACCGCCTCCGGCGCCCAGCTGCGCGACCTGTCCGGCGGCCTCGGCACCTACGTGCGCATCCCCTCCGGCGTGGACCGGCCCCTGCGCTCGGGAGACCGGGTGCGCATGGGCCAGCACGTCGTCCAGGTGGATTTGATGACCTGACGCGGCGCCCGCGGGCGCCGGGAGGCTACGGGGTCGCGGGCTCGGCGAGGCCCGGATCCTTGAGCAGCAGCGTGGCGCGCGCCTTGGAGTCCGGCGCGTCACGCAGGTGCCTGCGCCACCACCCCCGCGCCTCGTCGGTGATGCCCCGCGCCCAGTACACCTCGCCGAGCATCAACGACAGCTCCGGCGTCGGATCCAACACGAAGGCGTTGCGGTACTCGGTGGCCGCCAGATCCAGGTTGCCGTTCTTGTAGGCCTCGTACCCGGCCTGCTTGCGCCGCAGCGCCTCGCGCTCGTCGCGCCGGCGGGGCGGGATGACCTGCTCGTACAGCGGCACCCCGGGCTTGGGCACGTAGGCCCCGGTGTCCTGCCCCGGAATGGGCGCGTTGTCCGGCAGGCGGAAGGGCTTGGCGCGCGCCTGCTCGCTGGAGCTGGTGTACAGCCAGTAGCCCGTCAGGGCGAGCGTGCCCAGCGCCAGGGTGAGCACGAACGCCTTGAGCACCCCGAAGCCCCTCCGGACTCGGACTCGGGCGCGGGCTCGGACGACGGAAGGGTGAGGAGGATCGCCTCGGTCTTGTCGTTGAGCGGGGCGTTGAAGACCGGGGAGGCGTGCGCTCGGGCGCGCGCATCACGGAGACGGACGCGGTGGAGGAGCGATCGCGCTCGGGCCGCTCGGGCCGGTGCGCGGGGGCGATCTGCGTGCGCTCGGCAGGCGCCCGGGGCACGGGAGCGGTCGTCTGCGTGCGCTGCTCGGGCGGGGCCTTCACGGTGGGCTCGGGCGCGCCGTTCCAGTTCGTGTCGGTGATCTCCGTGCTCAGCGTATTGGGCGGGGGCGTGCCCCGGCGCGGCAGCGGCGCGAGCCCCTGCGCGGCGTGCGCCGCCGTGCGCCGGCTCGAGGGCGCGTGGCGGCGCTCGCGCTCCTGGGCCACCGCGAGCAGCTCGGCCCGGAAGGCCTCCGCGTCCTGGGGCCGGTCATCCGGACTCTTGGAGAGCGCCCGCATGATGAGCCGCTCCATGCCCGGCGACACGCGCACCTCCGGACGGCGGCGCGAGGGCGGAACCGGCTCCTCGGTGAGGTGCTTGGTGGCGAAGCCCACCGCGGTGTCGGACTCGAAGGGCAGCCGCCCGGTGACGAGCTGGTAGAGGATGACGCCCACCGCGTACAGGTCCGAGCGGTGATCCAACGAGCCGCCCCTGGCCTGCTCGGGCGACATGTACTCGGGGGTGCCGCACACGAAGCCGGTGCGCGTGAGCGCCGGCCCGTCGTCGTTGCCGCCGTCCTGGATCTTCGCGATGCCGAAGTCGAGCACCTTGACGCAGTCCGGCTCGTTGCGGCGCTGCTCCACCATGATGTTCTCGGGCTTCAAGTCCCGGTGGATGACGCCGGCGCCGTGCGCGTCGTTGAGGGCGGAGAGCACCGGCTGACGATGCGCGCGATGCGCGGCTCGGACAGCGGCCCCTCCTTGCTGAGCACGGTGTGCAGATCCTGCCCCGGCACGAACTCCATCGCGATGAAGAGCGCCCCGTCCTCGGCCTGGCCGAAGTCGAGGATGCTGATGGAGTTGGGGTGGTTGAGGCGGCTGGCGGCCTTGGCCTCGCGCTTGAAGCGCGCCACGGTGCGCTCGTCGTTGAGCAGCGAGCGGCGCAGCACCTTGAGCACCACCAGCTTGTCCAGCGCCTCCTGGCGGGCACGGTACACCTTGCCCATGCCCCCTCGCCAATGAGGGCCTCGACCTTGTACTTCCGGGCGAGCGTGCGGCCGATGTACTCGTCCTGATCTCCACGCGTGAGCGTGGCGCCGCAGGAGGGGCAGTAGTTGGAGGCGTCACCGGTCTCGGTGCCGCAGCTGGGGCAAGACAAGGAGGACTTCCCGGATGCAGGAGGATCGGGTGTTGTCCCCCGAACTTCCCATGAGCGTCGGGTGTCCCGCAAGATGGAGGACCCCTGATCTCGTTCCGAGCAACCCCCCGCGCGGCTTGATATGTACACCCGCCCGCCATGCCACACTGTCCCCGCTGCGACGCCGAGAATCCCGATTCCGCCACCACCTGCCATGCCTGTAGCGCGCCCCTGCGCTCGGGGACCATGGTCATGGCCGCCACCAAGCCCGTGCTCCGTCCCCAGGTCTCCCTGCGGGTCGTGCGGGCCGACGGGGCCCGGAGTCCGTGGTGAAGATGACCCGGGACACCCTCACCTGTGGCCCCCAGGGGGATCTGCCGCTCGTGGACGATCCCTTCATCATGCCCGTGCAGGCGCGCTTCTTCTTCTCCGGAGGCCGGCTCGCCATGGAGGACGTGGGAGGCGCCAACGGCGTGTTCGCCCGCCTGCGCCAGGAGCGGGAGCTGCCCGTGGGCGGCGAGCTGCGGCTGGGCCGGCAACGCCCGGTGCTCGAGCCCATTCCGGCGGCGGCCGTGGGACCCGGCGGCGCCCACATCTGGGGCTCGGCGGATCCCGGCTACCGGCTGCGGCTGGTGCAGATCCTCGAGGGGGGCATCCGCGGGGCGGCCTTCCCGCTCAAGGAAGGGGACAACCACCTGGGACGCGAGCACGGGGAGATCACCTTCCCCACGGACGGCTTCGTCTCCGGACGCCACGCGCTGCTGCACGTGAAGCAGGACCGGCTGCGCGTCAAGGACGTGGGCTCGTCCAACGGCACCTTCCTGCGGCTGACCGGACCCGTCTTCGTGGAGAACGGGGACCACTTCCTCATCGGCCGGCAGTTGCTCCGAGTGGAGATCCAACTGGCGGCGTGAGACCCGGAGCAGGGGGATCCAGCCGGGCCCAGGCGTGGAGGGCCCCCGCTCCGTCACGGCATCAGCCGTAGGACTTCTCCTTCTTCTCCTGCTCCTCCTTGCAGCGGATGCACAGCGTCGTCACCGGCCGCGCCTCCAACCGCTTGGGGGAGATCTCCTCGTCGCACCGCTCGCAGACGCCGAAGGTGCCATCCTCGATACGGCCGAGCGCCCGGTCGATCTTCTGCAGCAGGAACTTTTCCCGGTCACGCAACCGGAACACCATCGATTGCGTGTACTCGGAAGAGGCCTGATCGATCTCATCGGGGAGATCGTCGGTGTCGAAGCTGGCCTCCTCCACCAACGTCTTCTTGGCGCTCTCCAGCAGGCTCGTCTTGCTGTCCTCGAGCATCTTCTTGTAACGCTTGAGATCTTTCTGGTTCACAGCCTTAGGCTCCCGTGCGGCGGGGACATGGGCCCAACATCCCCGAAAAAAAGGCCGGAAAGCTTTATTCAGACGCGGACTGGTGTCAAGGAGGCCCGTCCTCCCTCAACAAGCGGCGCGGTTGCAACTTATGAGCGAAACCTCGAAATTCGACCGGGAGTTCCTGCGAGCCGCCCTCTCGCTCGCTGGGAAGGGTGACGTCGACCACTTCCTCTACATCAGCGACGTGCTCATCGCGCCCGAGGATCTGCGGCGGCAGCTGGCCAAGCGCAAGCTCGTCTACGCCGTCACCACCCCACGGCTGGCCCAGGAGCTGCTCGCCAACAAGCAGCGCGCGCTCGTCATCCCCGCCTACGACTACTCGCGCACCGAGCGGGTGAAGGTGGCGCTCGTGTCCGCGCTGTCCCAGGGAGCGTTCGCCGAGGGCAACCTGGTGCTGTGCATGACGGGCAAGCTCGGCCGCCCCCCGGACACGCTGATGCAGATGCGCATCGGCGGCTCGCTGGACGATCGGCTCGCCATCGAGGGCGTGAAGCTCGGGGACGAGTTCAACTCCCAGGTGGTGGACGCCCTCATCCAGCTGGCGCTGCAGATCGGCCAGGAGGGCTTCGAGGGCCACCCCATCGGCACCATCATCACCATCGGCGACCACACGAGCGTGATGGAGAAGAGCCGGCAGATGACGATCAACCCCTTCCAGGGCATCTCCGAGGCCGAGCGCAACGTGCTGGATCCGAAGATCCGCGAGGCCATCAAGAACTTCTCGGTGCTCGACGGCGCGTTCGTCATCCGCGAGGACGGCGTGGTGCTGGCCGCGGGCCGCTACCTGTCGGCGTCCGACGAGGCGGTGAAGATTCCCCTCGGCCTGGGCGCGCGGCACGCCGCGGCGGCGAGCATCACCTCGACGACGAAGAGCATCGCGCTGGTGGTGAGCCAGACCTCCGGCGCGGTGCGGCTCTTCAAGAACGGCAACATCGTGCTGGAGCTGCACCAGACCGCGCGCCGCACCTGAGTCCCGGCCCGGAGTCCACGCGGCGGGACTCGCGTACGAGGGCGGCGCGCACCGGCCACGAGAAGTACTCCCTGGCGTTGTCCACTCCGCGCCCTACCTCATACCTCCGAACGATTCCCTCACCTCCCTGGTAGCCTGACCGCTACTCGGAGGACGGTGGGATGAGAATCGCGAGGGATGATGTGCCGGACGAGCCGCTCGGGTTGAACCTGTTGCCCGGCGCGGAGGTCGCCGGCTTCATCATCGAGAGGCGGCTGGCGGCTGGCAGCTTCGGCGCGCTGTACCAGGCGCGGAGGGGCGGCAAGCGCTTCGCCATCAAGCTGGTGCTCCGGGACGCGCGGGGCGAACGAGAGGTGGACGCGCTGCGGCGGGTGCAGGAGCTGCCCGTGGTGGGCTTCCTCGGCTATGGCCTGTGGCCCGAGGAGAAGCCGCGCTTCATCGTCCTGGCCCTGGAGTTGGTGGAGGGCGTCGCGCTGGACACCTGGGCGCGGGAGTTCAACCCGAGCACGTCCGAGCTGCTCACCCAGGTGATGCTGCCGCTGGTGTCCACGCTCGGCCAGCTGCATGCCGCGGGCGTGGTGCACCGGGACGTGAAGGAAGCCAACATCGTGATGCGGCGGAAGGACGGCCATCCGGTGCTGGTGGACTTCGGCGCGGCGGGGTTCGAGGGCGCGCATCGGCTCACCCTGCGGCTGCCGCCGGGCACACCCGAGTACCGCAGCCCCGAGGTGGTGCGCTTCGCCCGCGAGTGGGAGGGAGAGCCACCGCCGGGGCGGCCGGGGGACGACTTGTGGGCGCTGGGCGTCACCCTCTACGCGTTGCTCACGCGCACCCTGCCCTTCGGAGATCGCCACGGCTCCCTGGCACAAGCCATCCTCGAGGACGCCCCCGAGCCTCCCCACGTGCGCAATCCGCGCGTGCCCGCGACGGTGGGCGAGCTGTGCCTGCGCCTGCTGGCGAAGGAGCCCGCGGAGCGCCCCGCCGATGCGTCCGCGCTCGAGCTCGACTTGAAGGCCGCCCTCGCCGGAGCCGATGCCGCGTGGGACGAGCCCCTGTTCGACGGAGGCCGCAAGCCGCTGCCTCCAGCGGAGCCCTGTCTTCCCCTCATCCCGGAGCTCGAGTCCCTCCTGGAGCCCGAGCCGCGGCGGCCCATGGCCCTTACGTTGAGCGCGCTGGCGGCCCTGTTCCTCGCTCCCGCGACCCCACTTCAGGAGTCCACCGTGCTGCTCCCAACGTCCCAGGAGGTTTCTCGCCATGAAATGGCGGCGGGCCACATGACGGGAGAAGTTGTGTCCAGCGCGGGACTTCAGAAGTCACAACCCCCGCGCCCGTCGCCCACGCGACGAACCCCGCGGAAACACCCATGCGTCCCTCTACGAAGAACCGTCGTCTGATCGTCACCGCCGCAGCCACTGCCGCCGTCTGCACGGCGCCCGGTTGTGTGAGCGGGCCAAAGCCTGCCCCTCCGATGCCCGCCGAACCCTGCCCTGCTGGCAGCGAGAAGACCCGTGAGCGCCTGGGCCTCGGTCCGACCGAGGATGTCAAGGTGTGGTTGATGACCTACTTGAGAGGGAAAGACTTCACTTCATTCATTTCCGTGAAGTCCGGTCCGGTCGTCGCCGAACCCAAAATCCTTCCCCTCCCAATCAGCAACGTGCCCTGGAATACGCAGGAGTTGATCCCCAAGCGCACGATCTTCAAGGGGCAAATCTATACCCGGGAGAACCGTGTCTATGGTCGATTCACCGAGGTCACTCTCCCGGGCGAAAAACCCATGCCGATTTGCATGGAGATGGACGATGGCGGCCTGGATGAACCCGGTGTGGAGATATACGGAGGGACGCGCGGCAACCCCAAGATCGCTCCCTCCGCGCTGCTCAGGACCATGCCTGAATTCCGTCCGATTCCCAGCCGGTGATGGGAGAGCCTGACCCGTGCTCGCGACCGCCCTGCCGCTCATGCTGACCCTCTCCTTGACACAGAACCCCGTCCCTCCTGGGCACATGAACTGTGAAGAGATTCAGCGTATCGAACGAACGAGAACAGTCCTTGCTCCCCACGAGATCTGCGTCAGCCCTGGACGCATGACAGGAGTTGTCTTCGATGCACCCGTCTCGGTGGAGCTGCAAGAAGAGTTCCGGTTCGAAGAGGTCTCTCGCGGTCGCACGAGCATCAATGTCATGCCCCCCAAGGACATGGCTCCTGGCGAACGGCTTCGCTTGTCGGCTCGCTACGTGGATGGAAACCACCAGGAGGACGCCCTCACGCTGTTCATGGTGGCGTCTCCTGACCAGTCCACCCGACAAGTCGAGGTGTTCCGCGATACGCGAACTCGCGAATCCTTCGAACGCGAATTGGAGCAGGAACGTGTGGAGAGGCAACGCAGCCAGCAAGAGCTGGCCCGATTGCGGCTCGAACTCGAGCAACTTCGTCAGAAGTACGCGGATCCCCGCCAGCTGCATTGGCTGATTTACAGCCACTCCATGACTCGAGAGGGCGTCCGTGCCCGGACTTTCAAGAAGTCACTGATTGGACAAGAGGGCAACGAACTCCGCGTCGACAGGGGGGTCAGCTATCGCTCCAAGTACCGCATAGCCATTGAACTCTGGCTGGTGAACTCGGGTTCGATCCCCTGGACCCAAATTGGTATAGAAGCACGGCTCCTCCCCCACGGGGAGTGGCCGATTGTCTATTCCTGGCAGCAAGCGATGCCCGAGGTGAACGTGGCGTTCATGATGATCATCGAGATGGAAGCTCCATCCGCCTGGACATCTTTAGAATGCGAGCTGCTCCTACGGGATGCCTCGGGGAAGAAACTCAGCATCAGGGGAATCGAGATCCCCTAGTCTGACCCCACCATCGGAGAAGGGAGCCTCCTCGTCACCGAGCGAGGAGGCCTTCTTCTCGCCCACCCAAGCGGTCGCGGCAGCTGAGGCGTCACGAGCATTTCGCGAGCACATCACCACGGGCGGCGGGAACACACTGTAGGCGCCCTGGGGTGACCTTGCCTGGGCGATGAAAACGAGGGTAGAAGCACGGGGCATGACGTTTCGAGTAGGAGTTTTCGGAATGACCTTCCGTGTGATGGGGCTCGGCGTGCTGGTCGCCACGGCGGTTCATGCCCAGGCAGTGGCGCCAGCCCCACCTCCAGTTCCGTCCATCCCAGTGCCTGTTCCTCGGTACGTCCCCGCAGGAGCGGGGGCACCCAGGGTGGGCCAGCCGGGCGAGCAAATCGCGCCCATCGACCGCTCGCCGAACACGCGAGTGCTTCCTCCGACAAGGGAGCCTGGACTCTGGGCCGCGGATGAGACGAAAGCGGTCAAGAAGCCTGTGCCGGCGTCCCCGCCAGACATTGACGAGCTACTGGCTGCTCGGCCGAGTCCTGGCGCTCCTGAGCTGCTGAGCTGTCGTCAGCGAGTCTTGCGCGCCTCCAGGCCAGGAGGAGACTCGACGCAACCTCCCACGAACCCCCAGGGAATGTCTCACGGCGCGACTCCTCCTCCACTGTGCGAACCATGAATTGAGAGACCTTGAGGAGCAAGAGCTGTTCACGCCTGACCTTGGAGGCGCTGACCCGTTAGCGGATAGGCGCCGCGAGGCTCATGCGACTTTTTATTGGCAGATGCGACGTTGCGAATCTTTTCGCAGTCTGCCGGAGATTGAAGCCCTTTTCAGCGACATCCTTTCCGCGCTTGAGAGACAATTCAAGAGGAGTGCCAGATGAAGACGCGAGCCAGCTCAAGGTGGTTTTTCGCGAAGATTGACGCAATTCGCGCCGAAGCGGGACATGACGCCAAGAAGCTTGAAGCGCTCTCCCAGGACCCAACAGTGGAGCGCGAGGCACGGGAACTGTTTCCCGAGGACCCAGATTTGTTCGCACAACTCAAAACGGCCATCGAGCTGGAGCTTCCACTCGCAAGGCGAGGAATCTTCCTGGTTGACGGACCGCCAACTGATGAGCAGGTCGCCGAGTTGAAGCGAATCAACCGAGAAGCCCTCCGGTTCCTGAAGAAGTCTTGAGCACCATTTGGAGGCTTGATCAGCGAAGTGGGCATCGCAAGAGACGCATATTTGATTTCCTGTTCCCACAACTCATGAAGCCGCCCGGCTTCGGGACCGATCCACTGTCCCGGACGATGGTCGTCATTTTTACTCGAGGGCCAGTATCTGCTCGCGATCGCAAGCAACTGCTCAAGAGACAAAGACATGGCGTTATCTCAAACCTCGTCGAATCGCCCACCTACCACGCCGATTCGCTCCAGGGCCTCTTTTATCTCCTCATCGACAATGACTGGTGGGGGCCACCCCCAAGGCCGGAATACGCGAGCATCTCCAACCTTCGACTTGTCAATGCGCAAGCCAATAACCGAGCGGTACTCCCCGGTCCGCTCTGGCCGCCCATCTTCCGCACTGTAGAACTGGACTTCATCGCTCGCCTTGTCGTCAACGCACCGGACTGTCCGCGCCACATTCATAAGATAGTAAGTCTCTCCCTGTCCTTGCACCTCGACGGGGAAGAGTTGAACATCGTTGGGGGCCATCTCGCGGAAGACAGAGGCCACTCGCGCGTTAACGATGGGGGTCTGCCCAACTCCGGCGGTGTCGAAGTCCAATGGTTTCCCGGGACGGTCAATCGGGACGCGCAGTCTCTCGTGAACCTCTACGGGCCGACCATAGCAGAATTCCCAAACATCATCCAACTCCTGCCCGGCGAGCCGGGTAGGCTCTCCCAGGTACCAGCGCCCCAACACATCCACGTCAATACCTAGCCGGAAAAAGCGTCGCTCCATGGGTCATGCCTCGGGGTTCTTCGTGATCAACTTCCGCAGTTTTGTCCCGGCCGTTGTGAGGTCCTTGGCTATCTTTGTTAGCTCACCAACCAACGCTGCCCGACACTGTGCGGCCCCCCGACATCCCAGCATGGCTCTCTCGATCCGATCCAGCACTGCTTGATGGTACTCGCGAGAGTGAGGTCCCCTATGTCCCTTAATGCGTACTTGGTTCGAGGGGTCATTGAGTTCCATCTTGGCCAGCCTGAAATAGCGCTCGAACTGAGGGGTCCATGGGCCGCCAGAAGCTTCAGAGATCTCATTCTTGTTCGTGCAGATGTGGTGAATGTCGCCTTCGGGGTCGCCCAGCATCATGGCACTCCCGGGCCCCATGGCAGCCGCTGCAACGGCCGTGGGAGCAAGTGCGACGTTCAACACCCCCGCCGAAGGGATAGCGATCGATTGCACCTCGCCTGCCCACGCCGCAGATAGCTGAAATCCACCTTCGACCTGTGCCCTCAGCGCAGCCGGCGTGGCACCCGGCAGTTTAGACCCCTGCATGGCCATGGCGTTCTTGCCGCCGAGAACGGACAAGGCGACGATGACCAGCACACGAGCACCGTTGTCTCCGAGCACTTTCCCGAAGCGGTGCCCACTCTCCTCCAGCTCCGAAATGGTACGGGCGTTCTTCGCGTCCTCCATGAGTCGCAGGAACCCTTGTCCGAGATTCCACACGGGACCGGTGCCAAGGTAGGCGATCAATGACGCCGTTAGCGCAATCGCAACAAGCTTGGTGATAGGCTCGGGTGCAACCAGCATCACGAGCGTGGTCCCGACCATGGACACAACCATTGCTCGGAGGGCAGCCGGGTTCGCAAGACCCTTTATTGCTTGCTGGACACCATCCCAGACTGTATCGAATGCGAAGGAGAGCGCCATCATCCGCAGTTCCGTCAACTCCAGTGGTAACGCCTCCGAGAGGAGGTTCAGACACCCACTGGGACTGCGCTGCTGCTGGCAAATCCGCGCATACGGCCGGGCTGTCGTGCATCCCCTGGATGCCATCAACCAACCCTTCGGCCGAAGCAAGTAGGGAGAGCCGAGAGTCCTGTTCGGCCTCCTCATGCGTTACATTCAACTTCATGTCGAGCACGAGCTGCACGACAGCATTCTTGAACTCTGCTTCATCAATCTTAATCGGGTCGGTATCAACAGGCTGGTAGACGATCGGCGTCCCCTGTCCAGTGTCCAGGTTCACGACTCGCGTCGTTGCGCAGCCTGACGCGAACAGCAGCAGCGTGACGACTCCGCAGATCTTCATGACGCTCCCCTAGATCAATGTCCTTATGCAGCACCCAATGTTCAGCACCGTCAAAGCGCGGCCAGCCGATCACTCACCGCCTGGAGGAGCGATTCACCCTCGGGAGTGGCCTTCTTGGCCTGTGCGTGCCGCGACAACGCGAGCGCATGACCCAGGCGATGTGACACCCCCTCCATGTCCCCACGTTGCTCGAGCAGGTCCGCCTCCGCGCACAGCAACCGGACCAGGGCCAGGATTTTCTCGGGAGTCCCGAGCAGTTCCGCCACCGACGCCGCATCGAAGGTGATGAGCGTGCGGTACTCCATCCCGAACAATGACAGGCTCGTCTGCCACACCAGTTCGAGCGCCTCGTCCGTCTTCTGACCCCTTCCCGCCTTCGCGATGGCCGCCAGCGCGGAGACGAGTTGCTTGATCATTCGCTCGATGTAGTCCTCGCGGATTCCGGCCATGACCCAATGCTCTCCGCTCCACGCGAGCAGTTCAATGGCCCTCCCTCCGCCCCTTGCCTCGCTCCGCGGCGCGATCGCGCTTGACGCGGTTCATGCCTCGCGTCCACCTTCGCTGCCCGCGTCCGCCATGGCGCGGCCCTTCCCTCCTCTGCCCTGGAGACGACAATGAAGAAGCTCATCAATGATCCCCGCGCCGTCGTGGGGGAGATGCTCGAAGGTCTCGTCTCGCTCCATCCAGGGCTCGCGCTGCTCGAGGGTGAAGCCGTCGTGATGCGCTCCGATCTTCCCGCCGACCCCGCCGCGCGCCGGTCGCCGTGCTCTCCGGAGGCGGCAGCGGACACGAGCCCGCCCACGCCGGCTACGTGGGGCCCGGCATGCTGCACGCCGCGGTCGCCGGCGACGTGTTCACCTCCCCGAGCACCGACTCGGTCCTCGCCGCCATCCGCGCCGTCTCCGGGCCCGCCGGCGCCCTCCTCGTGGTGAAGAACTACACCGGAGACCGGCTCAACTTCGGCCTCGCCGCCGAGCTGGCCCGCTCCGAGGGCATCCCCACCGAAATCGTCATCGTCTCCGACGACGTCTCCCTGCGCGACACCGTCGAGCCCTCGCGGCGCCGGGGCATCGCGGGCACCGTCCTCGTGCACAAGGTGGCCGGCGCCGCCTCCGCTTCCGGCGCCTCGCTCGCGCAGGTCGCGCGCGAAGCCGCCGCCGCCGCCAGCGCGCTGGGCACCATGGGCGTGGGCCTCGGCGCCTGCACCGTGCCCGCCGCGGGCCGTCCCGGCTTCTCCCTCGGCGAGGACGAGATCGAGCTGGGGCTCGGCATCCATGGTGAACAAGGCGTCCGCCGCGTCCCCCTCCAGCCCGCCAATGTCCTGGTGGACACCCTGCTCTCCGCCATCGTCGACGATCAACACCTCGGCACGGGTGACCGCGTGGTCCTGCTCGTCAACGGGCTGGGCGGCACTCCGGCCCAGGAGCTGGCGATCATCGCCCGCCGCGCCCTGGCCTTCCTGCGCGAGCGAGGCTCTCGGTGGAGCGGGCCTGGAGCGGCGAGTTCCTCACCGCCCTGGAGATGCCCGGCTGTTCCCTGTCCCTGTTGAAGGTGGACGACGAGCGGTTGCACCGGCTCGACGCCGCCACCTCCGCCCCCGCCTGGCCGGGCTCCGGACGGCTCGCTCCCGCGCGCAGGATCGCGCCCGCTCGCACCGTGCCACACGCCTCCAGTCCCACCGAGTCGCGCCCGGCGGACATGGAGCACGTGCACCGGGCGATCCTCGCCATCGCCGATGCGTTCGACGCCGCCGAGGCGCGGCTGACGGAGCTCGACGGCGCGGCGGGGGACGGAGATCTCGGCATCAGCCTCGTGCGGGGCGCGGCGGCGATCCGGGCCCTGCCCCCGTCCGCCTGGACGAGCCCCGCGCGGGCCCTGATGGCGCTCAGCGAGGCCCTGCGCCGCGCCATTGGCGGCAGCTCGGGGCCCTTCTACGCCACCGCCCTGCTGCGCGCCTCCCGTCGGCTGGCGGAGCATCCCCTGCCCGATGCCCGCGCCTGGGCCGAGCCTTCCAGGCCGGAGTCGAGGCGGTGGCCGAGCTCGGCGGCGCCGGTCCGGGAGATCGCACGATGATCGATGCCCTGCGCCCCGCCGCGGACATCTTCTCCCGGGAGCTCCATGCCGGAGGCACGCCCGCCGAGGCCTGGGCGGAGGCCCTCCTCGCCGCCGAGCGGGGAGCCGAGGCCACGGCGCGGATGAAGCCCCGACTGGGTCGTGCCAGCTATCTCGGCGAGCGAGCCCTGGGTCTACCCGACGCGGGCGCGGAGGCGGTGGTCGTCTGGCTCCGGGCCCTCTCCCGCTTCATCCGGTGAGGGCCGGCCCGCGCTCTCAGCCCTGCTTGCCGGACTCCTCGCGCTCCTCGCGGTAGATCTCCGCGAGCGCGTGGGCCCGTTCGATCTCATCCCGGGCCGCGTCCACCGCGAGCACCTTCTCGAAGCGCTCCACCCGCTCGCGTAGGGCGTTGGACACCAGTGCCGCCCACGGCGAGCCGCGCGGAGGCGCTCTCCCGCTCGGTTCGCAGCTCCGCCATCCGGTTGCCCAGGTCCGCGGCGGCCTCCAGCAGCAACTGGCCGTCCTGCTCGGCCCGGAGGAGCGACTCGCGCGTGGTGTTCAGCAGGGACTCGGCCTGGGCGCGGTCACGCTCGAGCGTCTGGGAGATCTTCGCGTCCCCCTGGGTGTCCGCGACGGCCTTGCGCCGGGCGAGTTCCTCCAACCGCCGGGTGTAGCGCTCCTGGGAGCGGGACAGCTCGCCCTTGAGGGCCAGCAGCGTGGCGGCCGACTTGCGCACCTCCGCGCCCTGCCGCTCCAGGTCCTCGATGAGCTGATCGAAGGCCGCGAGGGGATCCACCTCGCGAGCGGGCTTCTTGGAAGTCTTCTTGCGCAACCAGTCGAAGAACATGGCCGGGGCCCAGCCTAGCCCAAGGGACGGCAGAGCAGGCGCACGCGGGCGAGGCGCTCGTGCACCTCTGGACTTCCGGTGGCGAGCGCCGCGAGGTAGCGCGCGGGAGTGAGCTGGTACACGCCCAGCAGGTGGCGCAGGAGCGCGAGTGCCTCGGTGGCGCGGCGATCGGCGGGGGCGAGCGCGGAGCCTCCACGAGCGCGTCGAGGATGTCCGCCACGCGCGCGACCACCTCGGGTTCGGGGACTTCCGGGGCCTGCTGCCGCGCGAGCGTCTCCGGTGCGGGGAAGAGCGCGTCGAAGGACGCCTCGGACACCAGGGGCGCGGCGGGGGCGGAGCGTCCGGCGGCGAGCGCCTCGAGCGCGGCCAGTTGGGGGCCGAGGGCCTCGAGGGCCTCGGGGGTGACGGGCACGTCGCGGGGGAGCAAGGTGCGCCAGGGGCTGTCGAACTCGGTGCGCGCCCACTGGATCTCCCGATCAGACAGGTGGTGGTAGAAGGCGCGGCCTCCGCGGGCGCTCTGTTCCTGGACGAGCGACTTGAGGTCCGGGTTCTCCTCGCCGAGCGACACGAAGCTCAGCGCGATGTCCAGCGAGTCCATGGGCGCGCGGGTGCGGCGGATGAGCTCCAGATCGACGCGATCCTCGCCATCGGTGATGATCACCACGGTGGCGCGCGCGAGGTAGGGATCCCGTCCGCGCGCGGCGCGGATCGAGTCGAAGGCGGACATGAGCGCCAGGGTGATGTCCGTCTGGCCCTCGGCGGGAGAGTGGCGGAAGAGCTTCTCGATCTGCCGGGTGGCCTCGCGGGCCGTGTCCACGCGGGATAGCTCGGTGGGGATGTCGTTGAAGAAGGAGAAGTAGAGTGGATCGAAGGGCTGGCCCTGGCGTGCCTTGACGCGCAGGTTGTTGAGCTCGGCGATGATGAGGGCGTCGCGGAAGCGCGCGCGGGCGCCGTGCATGGAGCCCGAGGCATCACATACGTAGACGCGCACCGCCGTGCGCTTCTTCTTCTTGGGCTCGGGGGGTGGCTCGTCCTCGAGGTAGGCGCGCACGAGCTGGCGGTGGGAGGCCAGATCGTAGAGGAGCATGCGAGGATCGGAGAGGACGAAGTTGTGCACGTCGTGCAGCCCGCCCGTGCGCTCGAACGTCATGTTCTGGGTGGGATGGGGCACGAGCCGGGGCGCCGGGCGCACCTTTCGGGTGTTCACCTCGACGACCTCATCGGACAGCACGTCCTCCACGTCGAAGTAGCGGGCGCAGCCGGCCGCCAGCTCGAACGCGGCGCGCTGCTCGGGACGCAGGAGAAGGCCAGGTCCGCGAGCAGCTCGTCCGCGGACGAGTCCTCCGGACGCGCCCCATCCGCCTTGCCGGTCCGGGCGGGCGCCTGGTCCTCGCCGAACCAGCGCCGCAGCTCATCGCGCTCGGCGGACTCCAGCAGGGCTCGCATCGACTCGCGCGGGGGCATGAGCCGGGTGAGCGCCGTGCGGGCCGCCGCGGCGAGCTGGGGTTGCTCGGCCTCCACCGCGCGTTCGTAGAGACCCCGGAGCGAGCGCCGGCCAGCTGGGGCTCGCGCACCGCGGACTGGCGCACCTGCTCGACCAGTTCCTCGAGCGAGCGTGTCGGGGGCGTGTCCCGGACGCGCTCGCGGGCCTGGGCCACCTCATGGCGCAGGGCCACGCCGCGCTCGCGGTCATGCTCCATGCCGATGCGCAGCAGCAGCTCGTGGGCCATGTCCAGATCCTGCGCTTCTGCACCACGTCGTCCACGGTGGCGCGAGCCCGCTGAGCGAGGAACTCGGCGACGGCCATGCGCGCCCGGCTCGGAGCGCGCTGGGCGTTCCAGGAGGGGCCGGGCCGCGGGAAGAGTTGCTCCGCGCCCGAGTCCGAGCCGGAGCCGAGGGCGACAGGAAGAGGTCCGCCACCCGCAGCACCCGCACGAGCCGGACGAAGCCCCGCTCCAGCGTCGTGCGAGCCCCTGGAGGCGTGCGGCCCGCGTCGTGCATCTTGAGCACGGCGTCCAGGGTGCGCTCGAACTCCTCCAGGGCCTCGTGCGCGCGCTCCTTCAACCCCTTGGCCAGCTCGCCCACGCGGCCCTTCTTCACGCCCAGCTCGAGCAGCAGGCGCGCGTCCGCGAGGGTATGCACGCCCACCCGCTCCAGGGCCCGGTCGAGCGCCGTCACGGTGGGCAGGGACAGGTCCACCTCGGCCGGGGCGGTCATGCCCCGCCACCAGGAGCGCATGCCCTCGCCCCGGGACGGGCGCTCCTGGAGCGCATCCAACTGAAGCCGCAGATGCGCGAGCCGCGAGCCGAGCACGCGTCAGCCCCTCCTCACAACGACGCCCGCAGCTCCAGCAACTGCTTGCTGAAGCGGGAGAAGTCGTCGTCGATGCCGAGCAGCACGCCCTGCAGCTTGCGCGCGCTCTCTCCCAGCTCCCCGGGCAGGCCCATCACCATGCCGAGTACCCCCTTGAGGCGCACCAGCTCGCCCTCCTTCAGGGCGAGCATGGGGAAGCGGCTGCGCACCGGGCGATCGAAGATTTGATCCGCGGCCGCCCGGGTCTGCGCGCTCTGGGGCGCGGGCAGCGTGGTGAGCAACTGGGTGAGCCAGCTACGCAGGTACTTGAGGCGAACCTGCACGAAGGACAACTCCACCCGGGCCACGGCGTCCCGGATGGCCTCGGAGAGGAAGAACGCGGTGGAGGGGGACGGGCGAAGGCGAGCTGTCCCTCCAGGCCGAGCAACGCGGAGAGCTCTCCGTCCCGGATCAGGGCGGAGAAGGTGCCCCGGTAGAAGTTGTAGGCCTCGCCATTGATGGCGGTCTGTGGGGCGGAGGGAGGGCTCGCCACCTCGCGGCCGATACCCTGGACGTACTCGCGCAGCCGCGCCTCGAGGATGTCCCGGCACTCGACGAACACGGGCTCGGGGGCAAGACCCTCGCGCCGCAGGTTCTCCGCCACCGCCTGCACCGTGCGTGTCAACTGGTCGATGCGCTCGAAGGGCACGGTGCCGAACACCTCCCGGGCATAGTCGAAGCCGAGCGGTTCCAGCAGTTGCTGCTTGAGGCCGTGTTGGGAGGATCCAACCGGCACAGGGCGTGCTCGAGCTGGGCGAGCCGGCGCGAGTCCGCGGAGAGCGCATCGAGCGGATCCCTGCCGCGGCCCCGCGGGCCCGGGAAGATGCGTTCCGCGCGCTGACGGAACGCGGCCACGGCACGCCGTCGCGTCTCGGCCTCCGCGGTCCTCAAGTGAGAGACCGCGCCCGAGGAGGACTCGGCGAGCAGCGCCAGGAGCTCGCCCACCTGGCCCAGCTCGTCGGCGAGGTTGTCCGCGAGTCCGACGAGCGGATCCAGGGACACCGACTCATCGAAGGCGAGGCTCTCGGCCTGGAGCGCCATGAGTTCGAGCGCCTGGAGACTGAAGCGGTGGATGGCATCGCACACGGCGGGCATCCGTGGGGTCAGCTCGGGGACGTGGCGGCACAGGGAGAGCGTTTCCAGGATCGCGAAGAACAAGGCCTCGCCCGTGCGCGGCTCGCTGCCCTCGATGGGCCCGCGCGACAGCCGCTGCTCCACGCTCGCGAGCAGGCCGCGCGCGGCGGCCAGGAGGGCCACCCGGTTGTCGGAGTGGCGAGGGCCGGGAACGAGCTTGCCGTGCAGTCTGCGCGCCGTGGAGGCCACGATTCCCGGCTGGAAGCCGCGCACGAGCGCCTCGACGGTCTTGAGCTCCTCGGCGGCGCCGAGCGTCGCGGCCTCGCGCTCCGGGCCCGCGCCCAGCTCCGCGCGCACCTTGGCCAGGGCGGCATCGAAGGCGCTTCTGCTCGATGCGGACGATCTCCAGTTGCGCGCGCTCGCGCGGATCCACGGCCACCTTGAGGAGCGCCTCGGACTCCTCCGCGGGAGGCCCCCGAGCAGGAAGAACCAGCGCAGGGCGTCCAGGTCCTCGACGGTGGCCTCGAGGGGACGATCCGGACGGCGGTAGAGCCGATCCCTCACCACGGCGGCCTTGAGGGCCCACAAGGCCTTCACCACCGAGCGCTGGGAGAAGTACTTGGTGGGGACGTAGTCGGGCAGCTTGGAGACCTGGGCCGTGAGCGCGCGCTCCAGCTCATCGGTGAGCAGCTCGATGGCCTCGAGCAGGGTGTTGGAGACCGTCACCCGCTCCACGTCCCGCTGGAGCACGTCGAGCTGCTGCAGGGTGAGCACGGCGCGCAGGTCCGGCCGCAGGCCATGGGCGAAGCGGTGCAGCATGGCGGAGCGGCTGGCGGACCGGGCGAAGCTCTTCGGCACGAAGGAGATGAAGCTCAGACGGTCGGCGAAGGCGAGCAGCAGCTCGGGCGAGCGCGCGAGCACCTCGGAGAGGTAGCGGTTGCTCGTCATGATGGCGCACTCGATGCGGCCGCTCGTCACCCGGCGCCCGTGCTTGAGCTCGCGCTCGTGCAGGACGTTGAGGATGGAGCGCAGCAGCATGTCGCGCCCGTCGAACACCTCGTCGAGGAAGGCGTGGGTGGCGCCCAGCATGCCGTCCTCGGTGAGGTACTCGGTGCGGCCCGTTTCGGTGAGCACCTTGAAGTCCACCGGACCGATGAGATCCGTCTGGACGGTGGACTCGGCGAGCTGCTTGGCGAAGAGCGAGGGCTGTCCGGTCTGCTCGTCCACGATGCGGCCGAGCACCGCGGAGGCGATGGCGCTCTTGGCGGTTCCCGGGGGGCCGACCACGAGCACGTGCTCGCGGCAGAGCAGCGCCAGCTCGATCTGGGTGAAGAGGGTCTCGCGCTCGAGGTAGGCCTCGCGCAGTTCCTGGAAGAAGCGGCGGAAGGACTGCGCGGCCTGGGCGGAGACGGGCGTGGGGGTATGGATCACGGTGATTCCACGAGGGACGAGAGGCCGCATCGTATCCCCCCGGGCCCTGGCAACAAAAGCCGAGGGCCGGCCCCCTCGTGGGAGGAGCACCGGCCCTCGTGGACTTCAACTCACCACATCACGACTGGCGGAACTCGGCGTCCACCACGTCGTCCTTGGGCTTGGCCGAGCTGCCCGGAGCCGCGCCCTGCTCGGCGCCCGGAGGAGGCGCGCCGGCCTCGCCGGGGGCGCCACCCGTGGCCTTGTACATCTCCTCGGCCACCTTGTAGCTGGCCTGCTGCAGCGCATCCAGGGCGCTCTTGATGGCGTCCTTGTTGTCGCCCTCGCGCACGTCGTTGACGCCCTTGATGGCCGCCTCGAGCGCGGACACGGCGTCGGCGGGGAGCTTCTCGCGGTTCTCCTTCACCAGCTTCTCGGCCGCGTACACCTGGGCCTCGGCCTGGTTCTTCACCTCCACCAGCTCGCGGCGGGCCTTGTCGGCCGCCTCGTTCTCCTTGGCGGTGCGAACCATCTTCTCCACCTCGTCCTTGGCCAGACCCGAGGAGTGGGAGATGGTGACCTTCTGCTCCTTGCCCGTCGCCTTGTCCTTGGCGTTGACGTTGAGGATGCCGTTGGCGTCGATGTCGAACGTCACCTCGATCTGCGGCACGCCGCGCGGCGCCGGGGGCATGCCGGTCAGGTGGAAGCGGCCGAGGCTGCGGTTGTCGGCCGCCATCTCGCGCTCACCCTGCAGCACGTGGATCTCCACCTGCGTCTGGCCGTCCGCCGCCGTGGAGAAGGTCTCCGACTTGCGGGTGGGGATGGTGGTGTTGCGCTCGATGAGCTTGGTCATCACGCCGCCCAGCGTCTCCACGCCCAGCGACAGCGGGGTGACGTCCAGCAGCAGGATGTCCTTCACCTCGCCGGAGAGCACGCCGGCCTGCACCGCCGCGCCCACGGCCACCACCTCGTCCGGGTTCACGGAGCGGTTGGGCTCCTTGCCGAACAGCTTCTTGACGGCCTCCTGCACCATCGGGATGCGCGTGGAACCGCCCACGAGCACCACCTCGTGCAGATCCCCCACGCTCAGGCCCGAGTCCTTGAGGCACTTGCGGCACGGCTCCAGCGAGCGCTCGACGAGGTCGCTGATCATCGACTCGAACTTGGCGCGCGTGAGGCGCACGTTGAGGTGCTTGGGGCCCGTCGCGTCCGCGGTGAGGAACGGCAGGTTGATCTCCGTCTCCATGGTGGAGGACAGCTCGATCTTCGCCTTCTCCGCGGCCTCCTTGAGGCGCTGCAGCACCATCTTGTCCTTGGCGACGTCGATGCCCGTGTCCTTCTTGAACTCGGCGATGAGCCAGTTCATCAGGGTCAGGTCGATGTTGTCGCCGCCCAGGTGCGTGTCGCCGTTGGTGGCGAGCACCTCGACCACGTTCTCGCCCACCTCGAGGATGGAGATATCGAACGTGCCGCCGCCGAAGTCATAGACGGCGATCTTCTCGTCCTTCTTCTTGTCCAGGCCGTAGGCGAGCGCCGCCGCGGTCGGCTCGTTGACGATGCGGCGCACGGTGAGGCCGGCGATCTCGCCCGCGTCCTTGGTCGCCTGGCGCTGGGCGTCGTTGAAGTACGCCGGCACGGTGATGACCGCCTCGGTCACCTTCTCGCCCAGGTAGTTCTCCGCGGCGCGCTTGAGCTTGAGCAGCACCTGCGCGGAGATCTCCGGCGCGCTGTACTGCTTGCCGTCGAGGTCCACGCGCGCGTCGCCGTTGGGGCCACGCACCACCTTGTAGGGAACGAGCTTGGCCTCCTCGGTGGTCTCCTCGTAGCGCCGGCCCATGAAGCGCTTGATGGAGTAGATGGTGCGCTCCGGGTTGGTGATGGCCTGACGCTTGGCCACCTGCCCCACGAGCCGCTCCCCATCCTTGGCGAAGGCAACGACCGAGGGAGTCGTGCGCGTGCCCTCCTCGTTGGTGAGGACCTTGGGCTCGCGGCCCTCCATGATGGCGACCACGCTGTTGGTCGTGCCCAAGTCGATGCCGATGATCTTGCCCACGGTGTACAACCTCCGGAAATAACTGGGAAAATTACCGCGAAAGGCTGGAGTGCTTCCGTCGTGTGACCAACGTAACCACCCACCCCGGGGTGTCAAACCGAGTGCTTCCCGGGTGACGAACCGGCCACGCGCGGGTGCCAGGTGCGTAAACCATTCTCCACTTCCGCCACCCGCGGGTACCAATCCACCGGATGGCGCCCACTCGAGCCCGTGCCACAACCCCTTGGAACTCCTGGGGAAAAGGACAGCTAACGCCTCGCGTCAGCCGTTGGCGGAGAACGTGCACAGACTCAGGGAGCCCCGCCGCGACGTCGCGGTGGGCGCCTGATTTTTTCGTGGAGGCAGCACCCATGATGGTTCAGCCCCTGCGGTCCGTCGAAGCGCGCTCCAGCCCGTCCGTCCTCGGGGCGCCCGAGCATCGACTCGCGGTCCTGCTGAATGCCAACGCCCGCCAGGTGGACGCCCGGCTGGTGAAGTTCCTGTCGCACGTGGTCCCGGAGCAGGATCTCTTCCTGTCGCGCTCGGAGCTGGACTGTCGGCGCATCGTCCAGACGATCCTGGAGCGCGACTACCCGGTGGTGATGACGGGAGGAGGAGACGGGACGTTCCTGGGCGTGGTGAACGAGATGTTCCGTCAGTTGGAGCCGCGCGGCCGGTTCGCCGGCAAGCAGGCACCCCGCCTGGGCGTGCTCAAGCTGGGCACGGGCAACGGCCTGGCCTCGTACGTGAACTCCAACGGGGGCATGGAGGGCATCCTCCAGGACGTGACCCGGGCACGTGCTGGCAAGGTGTCCGACCAGCGGAGCATGGAGCTGCTGACGGTGGATGGCACGCGCACGCCCTTCGCGGGCCTGGGCGTGGATGGGAAGCTGCTCAACGACTACCTCTGGGTGAAGGACCACCTGGGGCGGGGCCTGCTCAAGAAGCTCCTGTCGGGCCCGGGCGGCTATTTCTCGGCGGTGGCTTTCAAGACGGTGCCGCACTACCTGACGAATCCGACGCGGGTGGAGTGTGAGGTCACCAATGGCCAGGCCGGCCCGGCGTTCCGCGTGGGCCCGGATGGCAGGCCCGTGGGCGAACCCTTCGCCCCCGGGGCGAGGATCTTCAAGGGCGAGCTGATCATGGCGGCGGCGGCGACGATGCCCTACTACGG
Source organism: Cystobacter fuscus (assembly GCA_049060065.1). GTDB lineage: Bacteria > Myxococcota > Myxococcia > Myxococcales > Myxococcaceae > Cystobacter > Cystobacter fuscus_B. The sequence continues at coordinate 2,366,481 of JBMEQP010000002.1, read as the reverse complement.
CTACGGCTTCCGCATGTTCCCCTTCGCGGGACAGCGCCCGGGGATGATGCAGCTGCGCCTGGGCCAGTTGAACCCGCCCCACGTGCTGGCGAACCTTCCGAAGCTGTGGGCGGGCCGCTGGTTCCCCGAGGGCCTGCATGACTTCTACGCGCGCGAGGTGCACCTGCGCTTCAGCAGGCCGATGCCGTTCCAGATCGGTGGAGACGCGGCGGGCTACCGGCGGGAAGTGACGCTCGGGATGGCGGCCGAGTCCGTGGAGCTGCTGGACTTTCGCCCCTCGGTGCAGTGAGCCGGGGGCCGTGAACGCGGCACGACGCCTTCCCCGCGGGAGGGCGTCGACCCGAGCAGTGGACGGGGCGTCGGGCTAGCCGCGGTCGCGCGAGGCGGGCGGCTTCTCTCCCGGCTCCCGGCGGCGGCCCACGGCGAAGGCGTAGCTGGAGGTGGCCATCCCATTCTCACGGTGCAGGGCCATCTCCTCGCGCAGCCAGTGGCTGGATTCGGCGGGCGCCTGCTCAAGGTGGGGGGCGAGCTCCCGGTAGAGCGTGTCCAGCTCGGAGTCCTGGAGGGACTCGACGGACTCGGGCTCGAAGCCCGACAGGGACAGTTGTTGGAGCAGCTCGCGAGGCAGCAACAGGGGCGCCCCCAGCCGACGCTCCCAGAACTCGAGCACCGCGCGCGGAGTCACCCGGCCCACGCGCACCGGGTAGGTGAGGCCCAGCCGTCCCCGGTGAGCCAGGAAGGGCCGGAGGGAGCGCAGGGCGTCGGGCAGGGCCATCACGATCGGGCCCTGGCACAGGATGGCGTCGAACTCGCCCTCGCGGAAGGCGAGCCGGCCCAGGTCCACCCGCCGCACCTCGACGCGCCCGTCCAGGGCGAGCGCGTGGACTCGCTCGCGCATGCGCGAGAGCTGCGCCTCGTCCCAGTGCGCGGCCACCACGGAGCAACCGAACTCCTGGGCGAGCACGACACCAGCCTGGAGGAAGGGCCGCAGCCCAGATCCAGAACGCGCCCGCCCTCTTCCAGTTGAGCCACCTTGGCGAAGCGCCGGGTCGCCAGCTCGGAGCCGAAGGGACGCCGAGCATCACCGGGGAAGTAGAGCGGAAAGGGCTCGGCCACACTCATGACACGTCCCTTCTACACCGATGTCCGGGAATCTCCAATTCCCCTTTCCTCCAGGGCTCCAGGCTCCGGATTGACCGCCTTCAGAGGTAGTAGACGACGCGCGGCTCTTCCTTGAGCCGCACGTAGATGGAGCGGCGGTGCTCCTCGGACAGCAGGTAGACGGACACGCTGACCGACACGTACGTCCCCTTGCTGCTGGACTGCTCCTGAATGGAGTCCGGGGAGATCTCCGTGCCCATGTACGTGCGGAAGAGGTCGCGCACGTACTCGACGAAGTCAGGGCCCGCCGCCCCATCACCTTGAAGGTGTAGACGGTCGGGTAGTCGATGAGCGGCTTCTTCTCCTGCTCGCCGCCCGTGTCCTGGGCGGGATCCTGCTGCGTACCGTCTCCCGACATGACTGACTCCTCCCGTGGCGCAGGGCGCTAGAGAAGGTTGGCGGCGAGCTCGGCCAGGGCGCTGCGCTCGCCCTTGGTCATGGTGATGTGGCCCGCGATCTTCTCGTTCTTGAACCGGTTGACCACGTGGACGAGTCCGTTGCTGGTCGCGTCCACGTAGGGGTTGTCTATCTGGAACGGGTCCCCGGTGAGAATGATTTTCGTATTGTCCCCCACGCGGGTGATGATGGTCTTCACCTCATGGGGCGTGAGGTTCTGGGCCTCGTCGATGATGATGTACTGGTTGGGGATGCTGCGCCCACGGATGTAGGTGAGCGCCTCGATCTCCATCAGCCCCAGGTCGATGAGCTCGTGGTAGCCCCGGCCGGCCTTCTTGTCGGCGCGGCTGAGGTTCATGAGGAACTCCACGTTGTCGAAGATGGGCTGCATCCACGGGTTCATCTTCTCCTCGAGCGTCCCGGGCAGGTAGCCGATGTCCCTTCCGAGCGGGAAGACGGGCCGGCTGACGAGCTGCTTCTGGTAGACGTTCTCCTCGGTCACCTTGTGCAGGCCCGCGGCGATGGCCAGCAGCGTCTTGCCCGTGCCCGCCTTGCCCACGATGGTGACGAGCTTGATCTCGTCGTTCATGAGCAGATCCAGCGCGAAGCTCTGCTCCATGTTGCGCGGGCGGATGCCCCAGACCCCCTCCTTGATGGCGCGCGAGAGCGGCACCACCCGTCCCCGGGTGGCACTGAAGCGGCCCATGGCGGCGTGGTTCGGGTTCGTCTCGTCCTTGAGGAGGATGAACTGGTTGGGCGAGAGCGAGTCCTGGCCGGAGATCTCCACCTCGGCGCCGGACTTGTACATCTGGTCCACCATCTCCCGCGGCACCAGCCGCTCGGTGAAGCCCGTGTACAGTTCGGTGATCTCCACGCGCTCCGCGTCGTAGTCCTCGGCGAGCAGGCCCAGGGCATCCGCGCGGATGCGCAGGTTGGTGTCCTTGGTGATGAAGACGGCCGGGGACTGGGGCTCGCGCTCCATCAAGTCGAGCGCCACCGCGAGGATGCGGTTGTCCATCAGATCCCTGTCCGCCATGGACAGGGGCGCTTCACGCTCGGTGAAACACACCCGCAGCACACCGCCATGCGGCAGGCGCACCCCCTCCTTCAGCGAGCCCTCTTCCCGAAAGGAATCCAGGTAGCGCGCGACCAGGCGCGCGTTGCGGCCCAGCTCGGAGAGGTCGCGCTTGAACTGATCGATCTCCTCGATGACGTAGATGGGGATGATGACGTTGTGTTCTCTGAACCCGTAGATGGAGCGCGGATCGTGGAGAAGGACGTTGGTGTCGAGGATGAAGTTCTTTCGCATCGTGTGGAGCGCGACCTCGAAGTGGGTGCGACCGATGGACCGACCGTGCGACGGGACTCCGACTGACGGACTGCGCTGCGCCTGCTCTACTCTTCCCGAATATAGGGCTCGCTTCCTCGGCAGGAAGCCCGACGAAGCCGTTTCGGGACCTCCTGGAGGTTTTAACGCGTCCGGCGACGAGGACAGTCCCCAATCGCCCGGACACCCGGATCAGTGGACAAAGACGCGGAGCGGACACGCCCGTGCCAGCCGGGTGTTGCATGACGCACCCGGGCGAACAGGCCGCTACACGTAGCGGATCAGCACGAGGGTGTACTCGATCTCCCCTCGTGGCCGGATGACCTCCACGGTGTCACCGACCTTCTTGCGCAGCAGGGCCCGGGCCAGGGGGGACTCCACGCTGATGCGCCCTCCCGCGGTGTCGATCTCGTCCGAGCCCACGATCTGATAGGTCACCCGCCCGCCGTCCTCGTCCTCGAGCGTGACCGTGGCGCCGAAGTAGACGTGCTCGGTGTCCGTCTGCTCGGACGGCACGACGATGGTCGCGGTGTCCAGGCGCTTCTGCAGGAAGCGCAGCCGCCGGTCGATCTCCCGCAGGCGCTTCTTGCCGTAGATGTACTCGGCGTTCTCCGAGCGATCTCCCTGGGCGGCGGCGGCGGACACCTCGGCGGTGACCTTGGGGCGCTCCTCGTTGAGCAGCCGCAGCAGTTCCTTGTGCATGCGCTCGGCCCCCGCCCGGGTGAGGTAGCGCCGGGGCTTGGAGGCGGGCTCCTCGTCCTCCTCCCCTTCCAGGTCCAGATCGTCGGGTTCCTCGGGTGCTCCCTCGGAGTGTCGGCTGTCACGGCGCATGCTTCCGGTATAGCGCCTCGCGAGGGGAGCGCCAGCCAGCGGCGGGAGGCCTCGGGGGTCCTGGGGGTTGATGGGAAACAGGGGGCCGGATCGGGAGTAGAACTCCGGAACGAGTGCTGGTAGAGAGTGGCCGCACCGGGGACCTCGCGGAAATCGGAGGGCTCCGTAAAAAAGAATAGTGCGAGTCGCTAGCTCAGCTGGTAGAGCACCGGCCTTTTAAGCCGAGGGTCGGGGGTTCGAGCCCCCGCGACTCACAGAGGTAGAAGGAGCCGTCCCCGTCGTCTAGAGGCCCAGGACGCTGGCCTTTCAAGCCGGTAACACGGGTTCGAATCCCGTCGGGGACAACCTGGGAAGCCCAGCAATCTCAAGGGATTGCTGGGCTTTTCTTTGCCCTCGGTTCCTCGTGTGCTCTCCGTGTGCCCCTCCGGCGTCTCTGTCCGGTGCGGCGTGGAGCTCGGCCGCCAGCAGTCCATCCCCGGGATGGGTCGCGGAGGTCGCGCGTGGCCGTCAGCCGCTGAGTGCCATGGGCGGGAGGTAGTCGCCCAGGCGCGTGCGCGTCCACCACGCACCCGTGTCGCGCCGCTCCTTCCAGGTCGTGAAGCGGTAGCGGTACAGGACCGCACGGATGGCGCGCGGCGGGCGATCCGCGAAGGGGTTGTGCCTCAACAGGCGGAGGGTCGCCGGGTCGTTCTCCAGGAGTTTCTCCACGAACGGCGGGAACCACTTGGGCGCATACCTTGGCGACAGCGCGGCGAACCACATGAGCCAATCGAGCCGCAGGTGGTACGGCGCCCATTGTGACGGGCGCCGCTTCGGGTCCGTCGGCTTGCCTCGGAATTCATATTCACGCCACTCCGTGTCCGGCGTGAGACGCTCGTCGTGGGTGCCCTCGAGAACGATCTCGTAGCGCTCGCGCGTGATACTGCCAAACGCACCGTACGTGTTCACGAGGCGGAATGGATCGAAGCTCGCGTTCATGATCTGCTCCCGCGAGAAGAGGTTGCGCGCGGGACGGTACGAGAGCACGACGAGGAGCGCGGTGATCGCGATGACGAGAGCGTCGTGCCAGGCCACCACCGTGGTGCCGGCCCTCTCGAGCGGTAGAACGCGTGCGAGCGCGGCATCGTCGAACGCCGAGGCGGCGAGCACGATGGTCACGAAGTTGAGCCACGAGAAGTTGCCGCTCAGCACGAGCCATGCCTGGGTGATGACGATCACCAGCCCCGCGAAGGAGGCGATCGGCTGCGGGAAGAAGAGCAGGAGCGGCGCGACGAGCTGGGCGAAGTGACTGCCGAGAACCTCGAGCCGGTGCAGAGGCCGGGGCAGGCGGTGAAAGTACCAGGAGAGAGGGTTTGGCATCGGCTGCGTCTCATGGTGGTAGGCGAGGCAGGTGAGATCACGCCAGCAGGGGTCACCCCGCATCTTGATGAGCCCGGCCCCGAACTCCACGCGGAACAGCAGCCACCGGAACAGCCAGAGAATTGGCGCGGGCACCGCGCTCCAAGCCGGGCCGAGGAACGCGGCAAGGAAGCCCGCCTCGAGGAGCAGCGACTCCCAGCCGAAGGAGTAGAACGTCTGTCCGACATTTACGATGGAGAGGTAAAGCGCCCAGAGCACGAGCCACGCCGCCATCGTGAGAGGCACCGGCCGGGCATCCGGCAGACCCAGGACGATCGTGAGCGACAGGAGGATGCCCGCGAGCGCGACGACGACCAGCAGGCGATCGGAGTAGCGGAAGTGAAACAGGCTGGGCGCGTCGCGGAAGCGAACCGTGGTGATGAACCGCGGCACGGGAAGGAGACCCCGCTCACCGAGCAATGGGCGGAACTGCTCCAGCGCGACCAGGAAGGCGATCAGGTAGGCAAGCCCCAGGCCGCGCTGGAGGACAAGCCGCGCGATCCATGAGTCCGAAGCGTGGAACCAATCTGGCACAGCTCAACGCTAGGTCCGCCTCCGCGAGCTTTCAGCCGTGAAGGCCTGGTAGGTGCGCCTGGAGCGCCTGGTCGCCGAACAGGGGTTCGTGTACGGCGGCGGGCTTATTTCCAGAAGCCCTCATGCACCTCATGGGCCTCCGGCAGCGCCACTGGGCCCACCACCTCGGTGGGTGAGGAGCCGCGGGCGAAGACGTCGCGGCAGGACACGCGAAGAGCGGGCGCGGAGGGTCGAGGAACTGGCCCAGCTCCTCGGAGGAGAGCGCGAAGACGACCCGCCGCACGCCGCCCCAGAAGATGGCACCCGCGCACATGGCACAGGGCTCGGTACTGGCGTAGAGGGTGGAGCCCGCGAGTTCCTCGGGACGGTATTGCCGGGTGGCCTCACGCATGAGGTTGGACTCCGCGTGGCCGGTGCAGTCCCCCGTCGTCACCACGGTGTTCTCCCCCTCCAGCAGGACGCGTCCCCTCGCATCCACCAGCACCGAGCCGAAGGGGTGGTCCCCCCGAGCCCGGGCTCGTCGTGCGAGGTCGATGGCGTGCACCAGGTGCGGCTTGTCTTCCGGTCGCATGTGTCCCTCGTTCCTGTCCACGTGCATGTCCGGGAAGATATCCCGGAGGACCGCCCCACCGTGCTCTCGAATCAGCCATTCATGCGCGCCCGTCAGGAGGGGCGGCGGTATTCATGGCTGAACACATCAGTGTATTTCTCTCGTATCTCCAGCGAGATCAGAGAGAGGAATCTCACCACACCGCTCTTTCGCACTATTCATTGAAAACGTTTTCCAGATATGAATAGACTCATCGGGTCATCTGGTTCGAGAAACGGAGTTCCCCATGAGTCTGCACTCGGTTCCGTGGTTCAAACGTGCTTTCCGCCTCTGTATGGCCATGCTGCTCCTGCCGGTGGCCGCATTCGCCCAGACGCTTCCGCCGGCGCCGCAGGTGGCCGGCCAGATCACCATCGGCTGGAACCTCGGGAATACGCTCGAGGCCATCTGCGGTGAAAACGCCTGGGGTAACCCGACCGTCACCCAGCAGTTCATCAACAGCGTCAAGGCCGCTGGGTTCAATGCCGTGCGCATTCCCGCTGCCTGGGATTGCCACACCAATCAGAGCACGCTCACGATCGATCCGGCCTGGATGGCTCGCGTGAAGGAGGTGGTGGACTACGCCTATGGCCAGGGGATGTATGTGGTCCTCAACATCCACTGGGATGGTGGCTGGCTCGAGGAACACCCGTTGTATTCGCATCAGCAGGCCGTCAACCAGAAACAGCGCGCCTACTGGACGCAGATCGCCAACGCGTTCAAGAGCTACAACGAGCGCCTGCTGTTCGCCGGCACCAACGAGGTACACGCCGACTACGGCACGCCGACGACCGAGCACATCACCGTGCAGCAATCGTACCTCCAGACCTTCGTCGACGCCGTGCGCGCGACGGGCGGGAACAACGCATCACGGACACTCGTGGTGCAGACCTACAATACGAACAGCTGGCACGGCCTCGATTACTTCTCCCTGCCGTCGGACACGATCGCGAACCGGCTGATCGTCGAGGTCCATCACTACGATCCCTACGACTTCACGCTGAACCTCAACGGCAGTTGCTCGTCCTGGGGCGCCCCCTATCCGGCGCAGAGCGCATGCTCCTGGGCGCAGGAGGCCTACCATGACGACCTGTTCGGGCGCGTGAAGGCGAAGTGGATCAACCAGGGTGTCCCGGTGATCATCGGCGAGTACGGCGTGGCGACGCGTCCGAACCTCAACCTGGAATCGCGGCAGTACTACCTCGAGTACGTCAACCGCGCCGCGGCGGCCAACGGCATCAAGACCTTCTACTGGGACAACGGTGTCAGCCCCAGTCAGAGCAACGGCTTCGCCTTGTTCAACCGGAGCAACGGAGCCATCGTCGATCAAGGCGCGCTGAATGCCATCCGGCGAGGCGCTGGTATCGGCAACACGAACAATTTCACGCTCACGGTCACGAAGGCGGGCACGGGCAGTGGCACGGTGACGTCGTCGCCGGCGGGGATTGATTGTGGAAGCACGTGCAGCGCGAACTATTCGAGCGGCACGTCCGTGACGCTCACCGCGACCGCGGCGAGCGGCGCGACGTTCGCCGGCTGGAGCGGTGCGTGCAGTGGCACGGGAGCCTGCACGGTGTCGATGACGGCCGCGCGTTCGGTGTCCGCGACGTTCAACACGAGCGGAAGCAGCACGACGTGTTCCAACCCCATCACGTTCTCGGGCAGCACCGGCAACTTCAACACGACCGGCGCGGTGTGCTATCGGACCAACGCCAACATCAACGGCTGGGGTTGCCACAACTTCGACGACCGGACGGTCACCGTGGAGGGACAGGCGCGAACCTGTAGCCAGATGCCCCTGACGCGCTCGTCCGACGGTTACTACTACTTCGCCGTGTCGGGTGGGACGTATTCGTGGGCGGGCTTGTACACGTGGTAGGCCTCGGCGCATAGGCAAGCGGAGCCCATGCCGCGGCTCGTCGAAGCCGCGGCATCAGGTTCGTGCCAGCACCGGAAACCGATGGGGCCCGGGCGGTGACACCAGGTTGCGCACGAAGAGGTAGGCCTCCGAGTCCTCGCCAACAACCTCCGCCCGAGGCCACCAGCGCTCGGGCGTGAAGCCGAAGTGGACCGCGGAGATGGGCTGATCAATCAATCGCGGGATGTGGGGCCGCAGGTCGAAGGGCTCACGCGCGAAGATGTCGTCGATGTGGAGCGTGCCGTTCTCGACGCCAGCGAACACCCAGGCCTCGGCGTGCAGTTGGCGCAGCGGTCGCGAGAAGGCATTCGCCGCATACCAGCTCGCGATCCGCGCATGGCCGCGTGAGCCAAAGCGCTCGGTCACCGCGAGCCCCTCTTCGGACAGCGAGACCAGTCCCGTGCGCACGTGGGCCTCCGCCAGCTCGAGCACCGGCGCGGGCTCGCCTCCGGGCACCGCTTGGAACGCCGCGCCGAACAGCGCCTGCTCCCGAGGCGAGAACCCGAAGCGTGGATAGAAGCCGAGCACGTTCTTGTTGGCGAACAACAGCACGGGCGCCTCGCCGCAAGACTCGAGCGCCGCGTTCATCACCACCCGCGACAACCCCTTCCCCCGGTGGGCGGGCACACAGCCAACCGCGCCGAACTGATAGCCGAGGACCTCGTGGCCCTCGACCCGCAGCCGCATCCGCGTCACCGAGGCATTGGCCACCACGCGCCCCTCGTCGAGCACCGCGAAGGCCCGGTAGTCGTCGTTCCATTCACCCCACCCACACCAACGCCGGAAATCCACGGTGCGGAAGACCCGAGGCACGTAGTCACAGAAGGCGGCGATCAGCGCGGGGTCACGGTGGTCGATTTCCACGACGGCGGCGGTTGTCATGGCTGGATTCTCCCGCGTCACGCGCTCGGCATCAGTCCCCAGGCCGCCGCCTGACCAGGCGTGTCGCGCGAAAAGACCATTGCAAATCCGGGGACGAGGTGTAGCTTCTATCTCGACGCGTCCCCCGCGTCTCCCATGATCTCCTCTCGCTAGACATCCTCCGCCCCGCGGCCTTTCGAGGTGAATCGCCTATCGCTCCTGGTAGGCCGGTCGCCCATTGGCCGCCCGATTGCGCCATCGCGACAACGCTCCGCGGGTTTCCGCGGGAGTTCACGTCGTGAGCCGGTGACGGCGAGTGAGGAACCCGACCAGCGAACGCTCCGAGGCCCCGCTGCCAGCCAGCGGATGGCTGCTTCGCGCTCGCTCGCCGTCCGTCATCCGACGGAGCGAGCAGCCCGAAGGCATCCAGGGTCACGGCTCTCATTCGCCGCGTCGATTCATCCGCGATCCCATCCGCAGTGCCGAACTGGAGGGCTGTATGAGAGTCGAAACCGTATTCAACCTCTTCAACTATGGTGTGTTTCCCGCGTGGGCGCTGCTGCTGTTCGCCCCGCGCTGGAAGTGGACGCGGCGACTGGTCCACTCCGTGCTGATCCCCGTGATGCTGGGCGTGGCGCATCTCGGACTGATGCTGGGTTTGAACCTGAGTGCGTCCGTCCCCGAGGGTGCCAGCGCGGCGAGTCTCCGGGGCGCCATGCTGCTCTTCAGCGACCCCTGGGTGGCAGTGCTCTGCTGGATCCACTATCTGGCGTTCGACCTGTTCGTCGGCGCGTGGATCGTCCGGGATGCGGGGCGTCGTGGACTCCCCCATCTGGCGGTGGCGCCCTGTGTCCTGTTGACCATGATGTATGGCCCGACAGGGCTCCTGGTGTACCTCGTCCTCCGGTGGCTCATGCGCGGGACGCTCACCCTCCAGGAGGAACCCGGGGCCGAGAAGGCCGCATGAGGCGCTCCCCTTCTCCGTCGTGCTCCCCGCACACCGGCCCGGAGAGGAATGAAGGTCCACTCCGGGCCGGGACGTTCACATCAGGGGGTCAGGGTTCGAGGCCCCACTGGAGGCCGCCGGAGATGTATCCGGTCGTCTTGCTCCAGTCCGCATACGTGGTGCCCGTCGAGGCGAAGGAGTAGTCGCCCGACTGCGTGTAGTTGCTCCAATCGGATTTGGAGAACCGCACCTGGACCTCGATGCTCTGCCCGGCCGCGAGGCTGCCTGCTCCACTGGTGAAGCCAACCTCGAGGTAGTGATCGGCACCGGTGGTCGGTGTCGCCATCTTGAAGAAGGCACCGGTGACATTCGCGCCGCCAACGTGGGACCAGTCGCAGAAGAAGCTCTGCGGCTTCTCTCCGTCAATGGTGTAGTAGTAGCGGAGCTTGACGGTCGAGAGCGCGACGGCGCTCGTTCCCGTATTGATCAGCTTGATCCTCGGGTTGATGCCATTGACGGTCGCCGCCGTGGACCCGTTGTACATCTGCACCTTGATGTTCCCCGAGCCAGTGGTGGTCGTGTCGATCACCGTGATGGTCAGAACGGGGGACGTGCCCGCGCTGAACAGGAAGGACAGGTTCGTCGTCCCGACCGGCTGCCTGGCCAGATAGCTCTTCGACAGGGTCACGATCGAGCCGGAGACGGTGTAATCCGTGCCGGACACGAGGGTCGCCGTGCCATTCTTGATGCCGCCGAAGGTGTTCCCATTCAGCGTCATCGTCACGGTGATGTCCGCTTGATTGCTCGTCTTCTTGTCGAAGGAGGAGCTCGTCGGACTGATGGTCGACTGCTTGACCGGATCCGGGTCCGGATCCGGCGTGCCACCCACCGGGTCGCCGTAGACGATGCCGCGGCCATTCGTGCCCACATAGACGCGGCCGTACACCCGCGGATCTCCGGTGATCGTCGTGACCCTCGCGTATTGATGCTGAGCGTCGTTGACCCTCACCCAGGAAGCGCCCCCATCGTCCGAGCGGAAGAAGCCGCGCACACCGTCGATCTTCGCGATGACGTACAAGGCCATGTAGCTCTGGCCCGGCGCCGCCTTCCCGAACCCGACGCCATCGGCCTCCTGCACGTTCGCCAGCTTCGTGAAGGTCGCGCCGGAATCGGTCGAATGCCACAGGCCGTACGGGCCGGGGCTCTCATTGCCACCCGCGAACCAGACGTCCCCCTCGCGGCCAGGAACGGCCTTGAGCGAGGCGGCCCCGCTGCTGGGAAGACCCGCGGCGGCCGTCTGGGTGAACGTGGCGCCTGCGTTGGTGCTGAGATAGAACCTGCCCGCCGAGTAGGCGTAGAACTTGTTCGGGTTCACGCGGTCGGAAGCGAGCTTCGCCCCCGCCGGAACGCCGCTGCTGGCCGTCCAGGAATTGCCACCCGACTTCGAGTAGTACACCCCCACGTCCGACGTGCTCCACACGATGGCATTGCCATCGGCCGAGACCGAGACCGTCCCCCCACCCTTCGTTCCCGCCGGTTCGGAGGACGCCTTGTACCAGTTCGCGCCTCCGTCATGGGAGAGGCCCACCGACCTGGCATTGGCATCCGCCGAGTAATCCGCCATTCCCACTCGGACCATGAAGCCCGGGTTGAGCTCCGCGTAGTCGATGCCGTACGTCGTGCTCCACGTCGGCACGGTCATCGTCTTGGCGGGTGGCGCCGTCAGGTCATCATGGCGGAAGCCGGAGATGTCACCCATCGCGCTGAGGAGCGGCGCTCCAGACGGCGGGCTGATCAGCTCCATGATGGCCGTCTCCTCGATGCCCCTGGCCATGACGGAGATATTCACCTTGCCGCCGCTGTCCCAGTCCGTCAGGTTGTTCGTGCCGTACAGGGTCGCGCCCGTGCCGTACATCAGCCGGTTGGAGTTGAAGGGGTCGATCTCGAGATCCCCGATCATCCAACCCAGCTTGGGAGAAGGAGTCGGCGGGATGGGCTCGATGCCCAGCGACAGCCAGGGGGCCGCCGAGATGTCTTGCGTGTAGCGGAGCTTCCGGCTCGGGTAGCCATCCCAGTCCCAGATCGCCGTCCAGGTCGCACCGCCGTTCGTGCTGCGGAAGAGGTTGGCATCCGGCCACCAGCTGTTCAGCGTGGCGACCACGAGCGTGTCCGGGTGCTGCGCATCCACGGCGAGACCGCCGTAGCCGTAATAGTTGTCCGTGCTGCTGCTCGGCACCGGGCTGATGTTCGTCCAGAGGCCCGTCTGGGTGTTGAACTTCCAGACATCTCCCTTGGTGCCGTCGTAGGGACCGACGCCATCGCTATAGGAGATGTAGAGGTTGCCATGGGAGGCAAGCTCACCATGGTGCGGCAGGTAGCCGACGGGCTGGCCGGGAACCGCCTCCCAGGTGGCGCCGCCGTCCGTGCTACGGAAGATGTTGTTCTCCTTGTCCGCGACCCCCACGTAGACGGTCTGCGTCGCGCCGCCGGCCGTCCCCGTGCTCGGGTCGAACGTGATCCACGCCAGCCCGACGATGTCATTCCCGTAGGAGTTGGTCGGGTCTTGAACGTAGGTTCCGGGATTGGGGAATTGAGTGACCTTCGTCCAGGTCGCTCCGTAATCCGTGCTCTTCCAGAGTCCGTTGCCGCTGCGGGCGCCGTAGAACAGGATGTTGTTCTTGTTCGGATCAATCACCAGACGCTCCCCCATGGAGCGCCCGGGCATGTTGCCGCCGACCTTGAACGGGAGGGGCGTCACCTGCCACGTGTCCCCCTTGTCGGTCGAACGCATGATCTGCCCGTTCGTATCCCAGTCGTTCGTATAGGTGCCGGTCGCCATGTAGACGCGGTTCGGATCGACCGGGTCGGTGGCCAGGGCATCGACTCCGTTCTTGTTCCAATCCACCCAGCCCGTCGTGTCGGAGAGCGGAATCCAGCTCGAGGTCGCGGCATTCCAGCGGTAGGCACCGCCAATGTCCGTCCGGGCGTAGATCAAATCCTTCTGCTTCTTGTTGAAGATGATTCCCGGGATGAACCCGCCCCCGCCTCCCGTCACGACGTTGCGCCAGTTGTAGGCGGCACTCGGAGCCGCCCACGCCTCGGGGACAAGGCCACTCCAGGCCGAACCCATGGCCGCGGCCAATAGAAGGAAAACGCCAGTCCTACCGATATGTCTCGTGCACACCGCCGTGACCCCCATGCGATTGGAACCATTCAACCTGGTCCGAAAACCCAGACCCGGTTAAACGTTTTACCGCTCTCTCACTGTGGGAGTGCTAAGCTGTAAATACCAGGAAAAACGAACTGGAGCTGGGATTCCAGCGACACGCCGCGCCAGATTGGCTTGACACGCCGTGTCGATTTCGCCGTGGTTGTAGGTTCCCAGTCATGGCGGCTCGGGGGCGACTGGATTGAAGTAAACGAGTGAAAAATCACTCCATCACGGCGCGACGAAGAGACAGCGGGTGATGGGGACGATGATGTCCGCGAGTACGTACAGGTAATACGTCTTGCCCGGTGTCAGCGTCGGCGGCTGCCCCCCCGCCGGGAAGCGCTGCGACATGCCGGCGGGGACGGCTCCGTAGCGCACCGTTCCACTGTCGACCCCGGCTCCCTCCGCGGGCGCGTCGAGCCGCCAGAGCGTGCCCTCGGGCAGGTCGAGGTTGGGCGGTACCGTCGGTGTCGTGCTCTCCTGCTCGAGGACGTACACGTAGCGGGCCTTGCCCCCCGCCACTGGAGCAGGCCCCGCGCGTCCACGCCCTCGCCCTTGGCGCACGCCGTGGGCCGGAAGAGGCGCTGATCGTCCAGGGGGCCCGCGCCATATGGCTGATCGGCGAAGTCCTCGCGCTTGAAGCCGCGCTGGAAGAGCTCGGACTGGAAGAAGCGCGCCATCCGGTCGGGGTCGGTCGTGACGAAGATGGAGTCCAACGGACGCTCCGGGGAGGCCCGCGAGAAGCCGTTGTTGTGCTCGCGGGGGTAGGCGCCAAAGCCCACGGTGTTGATCCACCCGGCGCCCATGGCCAGTCCACGGGGGTTGAAGGAGTTGATGAAGTTGCCCGGAGACTCGACGTACCAGTTGGACGTCCCCTTGGGCGCACGCGTCGAGTGGCAGCAGACGCAGGCCGTCGACTCGATCTGGGTGCGCACCCAGGCCACCTCGGCGGCGTATGCCGGATCCTTCATGCGCGGATCCTCCCGCTCCGCGTTCGGGGCGGGCGGCACCGCGTAGTACGGACGCTGGGTCCGCACCCGGTCGCAGCTCGCGTAGTCATCGAAGTGACGGCCCAGCTCGGTGGCTCCGGAGATCATCTCCCACGTGCAGACCTTGCCTCCTTCCGACTGGCCCGGCGGCTCCCCCGGCTTGGGGTCCACACACGCGAGCACCGGTTGCTGGAACGTCGGCAGCCCCGTGCCTCCGCTGTCCACCACCTTCCCCCGCAGACGGGCGCCGGCTCGAACGCCCCGCCGCCGAAGAGCTCACAGCCGCGCTGCATGGAACCGCACTTCTCCTGGTTCACCCCCGGCAGCGTGATGCGCGTCCACCGGTCGCTCCCTTCCTCCAGGAAGCAGTAACCCAGCCGCTCCTCCATGCCACACGCCGACCCCAGGACGATCGTCGAGCCCTGATCCTCGCAGTCCTCCTTCGCGTCCTGCTCGCTCCACTCGCCAACGTAGTCGCGGCACTCCATGCTGCTGCTGAACTTGTTCGTGTAGATGCAGTGGCCCACGATCTTGTCCGGCACCTGGGGCACCTGCCTGGGTTGACAGCCCATGATGACGGACCACAAGACACACATCGACCACAACCGCGGCGCGGCCATTGGAGAACTCCCGGTGGGAACGGCGTTGAATTACTTCGCGTAGCCCTTCATGAAGCCGTCGAGGTGCCGCTCGATGAAGACCGTCAGATCGAGCGGACGGCAGCGGCGCCCGTGCAGTTGGTGCTGGTGGAAGAGCGCCATCAGCACCGGAGACAACAGCGCGAGTCCCGCCACCCGTGCATCCGGCACCGACAACTCGCCACGCGCGTGGAAGACGATGAGCAATTCCTCGAGGGCATTGAGCGTGGGCTCGAAGATGGAGGAGATGTAGAGCTGCCCCAGCTCCGAATCACTCATGCCCTCGGCGAAGCCCGCGGCGTGCATGCCGCCCAATGAGCCTGTCCAGGCCGCGGAGATCTGCGCCAGCAGGTGGTGGAAGGCCTCTCGCGCGGGAAGATCCGCCGGCTCTTCGCCCAGGCCCGGCGCTCCTGTCCGAACTTCATCAGATGCTCGAAGGCGGCCTGCATCACGCCCTGGCGATCACCGAAGTAGTGGCGCAGCGTGCCAGGATCGACCCCCGCCCCTTCCGCGAGCGTCCGCAGGCTCGGGTGCGTGCCCCCCGCCAGGAGGAGCTGCTGCGCGAGGCTCTGCGCGAGCTTCGAACGCGTCTCCTCATGATCGCGGTTGCGCGCTCCCGATATCCTTCCCATGGCTGGGAATATTATGAGCCACCCCACCCCACCGCAAGCGGGAATACGCCTCGGGATGCAATCTCATATCCTTCCTCGGCGAGGAGTTTTATCACTGTCCAAGCCCCGCGGCGGCGGTCCGGAGGGTTGTTCCGCGGCCAGAAGCCGGGCTCCGTCCTGGAGCGCCTTGACTGCGATTGGAAACAAGCGCGTGACCTGGGTCTCTCGGCGAAGTCAGGATTCAGAAACCACGAAAGAATCAAACGGAGGTGTAACGTTTAACCGCAAACAAATACCCGAAAAGATCATTTGGCTCGAATTGCTTCTTATTCAATCATGCCGGGCAGTGCCTCGCCTTTGGAGTTCAACGCGGCGGTGGTGCATTCATGGCGTTGTCTCCCCAGAAGAACATGTCATCGCCATGAAACAGTATCTGGCTCAGTCGTCCCCCAAGGAGAAGACTCATGCAGACGCACATCAAGAAGACGTGGATGACCCTGTCCCTGGCATTGGGAGTCGCCTCGGTTGCTCACGGTCACGGGTTGATCCAGGACCCGCCGGCGCGCAACTGGTTCTGTGGCGCGTACACCAAGCCGGATGAAGTGGGCAGACCCGGTGAATACGCGGAGTGCGCCGATGCCTTCCGCGATGACTTCTCCGGCGGCTATCAATTCATGAGCGTGCTCACCCACGCGCAGGGACGGGCCGTGGTCAGCCCCCTGCCGCAGAACGTCTGTGGCTTCAACAGCGAGACCTGGCGTGGTGGTGCCACGCCCTGGGACAAGTCCATCAACTGGCCGACCACCGCCATCAGCTCCGGCCCTCGCACCATCACCTGGAACATTTCCTGGGGCCCGCACTTCGACGACACCGAGGAGTTCCGCTACTGGATCACCAAGCCCGGCTTTGTCTATGAGGTCGGCAAGCCCTTGACCTGGAACGACTTCGAGACGGAAGCGTTCTGCGTGCTCAAGTACAACGACAAGAACCCCACCGGCAATCCGGCGGTCGTCGCGGACAAGGTCAACGCGCTCTTCCACACCACGTGCAACGTGCCGCAGCGCGCGGGCCGCCACGTCATCTACGGCGAGTGGGGGCGCAACTACTTCACCTACGAGCGCTTCCACGGGTGCGTCGACGTGGTGTTCTCCGGCTCCAGCGCGCAGCCCTGAGCGAGCACGGACACGTGCGCTGACGTCACGCCGGTAGGCCCGGCCGCTCTCGGGGCGGCCGGGCTTTCCGTGGACCCGTGGGAGCGGAGTAGCACTCGGCGCACAATGGGATGCACGGAATGTCCCTGAGCGCGACCGGGCCGCGCCTTCCGTTCTAGGATGCGGCCCCGTTGGGCTCCATGGACAACCCGTTTCGCTCCCCTGCCCCTCTCTCCGAGTTCGAGCGCCACTTCCAGGCGACCTTCGATCAGGCCGCCGTGGGAATCGCGCACGTGGGCCTCGATGGCCGGTGGTTGCGCGTCAACACGCGGCTGTGCTCCATCATCGGCTATACGCACCAGGAGATGATGAGGCTGGCGTTCCAGGACATCACCCACCCGGAAGATCTGGCCGCGGATTTGAGTCTCCTCCGGCAGGTGCTCGCGGGCGAGCGCGCCACCTACTCGATGGAGAAGCGCTACATCCACAAGTCCGGGGAGGTCATCTGGATCAACCTCACGGTGTCGCTCGTGAGGAAGACGGATGAATCACCGGACTACTTCATCGCCGTCATCGAGGACATCACCCGGCGGCACCGTGCCGAGATCGAGCGGGACACCCTGCTCGCTCGCGAGCACCAGGCGCGCACGGAGGCGGAGGAACTGGTGCGCCGCCGCTCCGCCGAGCTGGACGCCACGCGCAATGCGCTCATCCAGGCGGAGCGGCTGGCCACGGCGGGCCAGCTCGCGGCGGGCGTCGGGCATGAGATCAACAACCCCCTGGCCTACGTGCTGGCCAACATGACGTTCGCCCTGGAAGAGCTGTCGAAGCGGGAGCAGGACGAGAGCCTGGAGGAAGTGCGAGACGCGCTCGAGCAGGCCCGGAAGGGCGCCGAGCGCATCCGCAACATCGTGAGGGATCTGCGCACGTTCGCCAGCAGCAGGTTCGAGACCCTGGGACCGGTGGAGGTGCGCGAGGCCCTGGAGTTCTCCGTGGACATGGCGGCCCACCAGCTCCGCCAGCGGGCACGGCTCGTCCGCGACTACGAGCCGGTGCCGCCCGTGCTGGGCAATGAGTCGCGCCTGGGTCAGGTCTTCCTCAACCTGGTGCTCAATGCCGCGCAGGCCATCCCGGAAGGAGCACCCGAGGAGCACCGGGTGACGCTCACCCTCCGGCCCCATGAAGACACGTGGGTGGCCGTCGAGGTGACGGACACGGGGTGTGGGATCGCCACCGGGGACCTCCCGCATCTCTTCGAGCCGTTCTTCACCACCAAGCCCGTGGGCGTGGGCACCGGGTTGGGCCTGTCGGTGTGCCACGGCATCGTGACCGGCCTGGGGGGGCGGATCGAGGTCGAGAGCCAACCGGGCCGGGGAAGCACGTTCCGCGTCCTCCTGCCGGTGGCACGACAGGCCGAGGCTCCCAGGGACTCCGTGGCGAAGACGGCACCACCGCCACCGCCACCGCGGCGCGTGCTCGTGGTCGATGACGAGCCCGAGGTCCTCGAGGCGCTCGCCCGCCTGATTGGTCCGCCGCACTCCGTGGTGAAGGCCGGGAGCGGGACACGCGCGATGGAGTTGCTGGCGGAGGACGCCCACTATGACGTCATCTTCTGCGATCTCATGATGCCGGGCCTCACGGGCATGGATCTGCACGAGGAGATCGCGAAGAAGCATCCGGAGCTGCTCGAGCGGGTGATCTTCATGACCGCGGGTTGTTTCACGCGGCGCGCCGTCGAGTTCCTCGAGCGCACGGAGCCCCGGCGCCTCGAGAAGCCCTTCAGCCCGGAGGCCGTCCGCGGCTTCCTGTGAGTCCCCCGGCCCCGCCGGTCCTCGCCGGGCTCACCCAACCAGGCGGCACGGGGTCGTCGATGCCCGTCGCCCCGTCCTGCTCCAACCGGGCCCTCAGCTTCGGAGGAGCCCCCACCACGACATCCCGCCCGCGCTCGAAGCGTTGGGCCTTGACCAGCGCCAGGGTGGCCCGGTCCAACAGGAGCGCCCGGCGCGGTGAGGGGACGAGCAGCACCGAGATGTCCTTCGTCAGCGCTTTCACCGCATCGGGCCGGAGCGTCCCGTCCCGCCGGAAGAAGCGGGCCTGAACCTCGTCGTTGCTCCCGTAGTCGTCTCCGGCCCCGACCCGCGCGAGCCAATGGGCGTACTCGCCCTGTCCATCGGCGCGCCTGGGCTCCGGAATCCCCTTCAGCCCCCGCTGCCCCCAGTGGTACCAGCCCTCCTGCCAGGCCGAGCCCGGGTCCAGCTTGCGCGCGAAGCTGAAGGTGCTGTCCGTGGTGGCGCCCACGCCGCCATGGCAACCGATGCAGGCGGTGGTCTCCTCGACGTTCTGCGGGCGCAGTTCGCCGCCCGCGTCCTCGATGAAGCCCTGCATCAGCCAACCGGTGCCCGTGCCCACCCCGCGCTCCACATCCGCGAGCACGAGCTTCAGCGTGTCGGGCTGCTTCATCTTCTCCCGGGCTTCCGCCTCGGCCGCCAGTTGGAGATCGCTGTACGTCAACCAGCGGGTCTTCCTCATGTAACGCAGTTCCTTCATCCGGGCGGCCATGCGCACCTGCCCTCCCTCCACATCGAGGTAGCGCAAGCTATGGAGGAACTCGGTGCCTCGCGGGAAGAGACCGGCGGCGGGCCAGCCCTCGCGTGCCCGGTCCAGCCCGGCTGCCCGTCCCACGTAGCCGAAGGGCCGTCCGGGCCTGGGCGGCCACACGAAGGCCACGCGCGTCGCCTGGCCGAGTACGCCATCCCCATCGAGGTCCGAGCCGAGTTCCCGCTCGTCCGTGGGCGGGAGCGGCACATCCACCCGGCGGATGTACGCCTCCAGGATGGCGAGGTTGACGCGGTACACGGCCTTGCTCTCGCGCCCGGTCGAGTCTTGCCGGTACGCCGGGGGAAGGCGGAGGAACACGTCTCCCGCGCTCCCGTTGGTCGGCCAGAACATGCCGGGAAAGGGGGCATAGGCGAACGCCCGCCAGCCCGTCATGGCCCCGTCCGGAGAATGATCGAAGCCCTCGGTGTCTGGCTGGAACCAGCAGTCCGGGGTGTAGCCCCCACTGGCCATCGCCGTTCGCATCCCAGGCGGCGGGCGGATGCGCCAGCGCCGCGGCGAGCCGGAGCCCGCCGCGCTCATCCACGTAATTGTTCGAGCGCACCCAGGCCAGCAGCTCGTCGTCCGACAACTCGACGGGCGGTGGTGGCTGGAAGAGGTTCGTCCAACGGTTCTCCTCGGCGGAGCGAGCCACCGAGAGGACCGTCTGGACCTCGGCGTCCTCGACGAAGTTGGGCGCGCGCGGCGTCTGGTGACACGCGAAGCAGCCGTTGCGGGTGCGGCCACCGGGTGCGTCCTGGGTGACCGCGTAGCACTGCGCGGGCAGGTAGGCGGCCGGATTCGAGAGCCGGGGGGGCTCCCGCCTGTCCGCCGGCAGGGAGGCCACGAGCGCCTCCCTCATCTGGACGATGGGCGTCGGCGGCGCGGGGCGTCGCGCGCCACCCGAGCGCCATACGAGGGCCGCTCCAGCCACGAACAGCCCAACCCCCAGCACGACGCCTATCGCCCTTCCGTGGCCCATGTCTTCCGCCCCCCGCGCGAGATCAGTTCATCGCCGGGAACGGGCCGATGTAGCCGGTGTACGACTGCTTCACGCTCGCATCGGTCCCCGCCTTCTCGATGTCGGACTCACCGTAGGGGTGCTGGACCTGGGCCTTGATGTACGCGTAGCCGTTGATGTCCGGGTAGAAGTAGATGCCCGTCGTCTCCGAGCCATAGGGAGCGGAGAAGATACGGGTCAGCTCCCGCGTGACGACGTTGTAGGCCCACACCATGTCGTTCTGGTGGCCCTCGACGGAGTCCTCGCCGATGAGCAGCGTGTCGTACCCGTTGATGAAGGACAGGTTGTCGGGATTGGCGATGCCATTCACGCTGCAGACGTTCGCGGTCCCCGGATTGGAGACCCCGTTGCTGTCCACGGCCGTGAAGGTGGGATCGTAGAAGGGGCTGTTGCTCGGGTAGAGGCTGGCGCCGGGCGCCTTCAGCCACTGGCCCTCGACGAGCGGCGCGGCGGACTCGACGACATAGTCACTGCCCACGGCCACATTGGGCGAGACGACCATCTCGTAGACCGCGCCACAGTCGTTGCGGGCGACCTGGATGTGATTGCCCCCACCCAGATCCTTGCCCTTCGGATCGTTGATCATGCCGTGGTTCAGCTCGCTGAAGGACACGTAGAGCCGGTGGGCGGCGGGGTTGTACGTGATGCCCTCGGTCTTGCGGAACTCGGTGGTGCCCCCGACGTAGGCCGCGTACCGGCGGCTCTCCAGGCGCGAGGCCGCCAGCTCCTGACCGGGTTTGAGCCGCAAGCACTCGCGGCCCGTCTCCGTGTTGATGGCGCGGAACCCGGAGGCCGCGTTCGGGCAGGTGCCATCGTCGGCCTGGGGCTCGGTCTCGAAGATGTGGGAGAACTGGATGCCCCCCTCGATGAGCGCCTTCACCTCCGCGTCCGTCGCGCTGGGGCCCAGGGGCAGCCAGTAGATGTCCGCCCGGCCCGAGGGCAGGCCCGACGGGGTGGTCTGGAACCACCGCGCCGCGTAGAGCTGTCCCTCGGACAGGTCTCCCGGCCGCGTCGCCACGAACATGTAGAAGCCGTCGTTGCTGCCATCGTCGCTCAAGTAGACCGTCCTGCGATCCGGCATCACATAGGAGAGCTCGAGCGCCCGCCGGCCCGCCGCGTAGTGCTTGGCCACGGTGGTGCCGCCCGAGTCGTCGACCGCGACCTCGATCACGTAGCCATAGCGGTACGGGGAGTAGACGGCCTTGGCCTCGGCGATGGAGGCGGTGGCCGGGTCCAACCCCCAGTAGCGCAGCATCGAGCGCTCGGCCTGGGTGAGCGCGCTCACCGAGGCCGCGCTCTCATAGGCGCGCGCGTCCGTCGGGTACTCCTCGCTGCTCAAGTTGGTGTTCCAGGGCGACACGCTGCCCGCGCAGGGAATCCAGTAGCCCTGCACGCCCGAGAAGTCGATGGGCCGGGTGCTGATGGCGGTGAGCTTTCCGTCGGACTCCTGGCGCAGCTCGGAGAGGTACATCGACGCGGGCGTGGTCTCGAACTGGGTGAGCTCGAAGAGCCTGTTGCCCTTCTGGATGAGCGCCGAGAAGTCGTTGGACGGAGAGATGAAGTCCGAGCCGTCCGTGTTCTTCACCGGGCCGCCATCCTTCTGGATCATGCGCCCGAAGATGTGCTCGCCCAGGGGCTGTCCGGAGCGCAGCACGGTCTCGTACCGAAGGGAGACCTCCTGCCCGTTCACGCTCGCCTTGGGACTGGCGTAGACGGCCCGCTTCTCGTCCGAGGTGCGCGCGGCATTCACCGGAGTGAAGCTGAGCGACTTGCCCTGGCCGGCCGGGCCCTGAGGCCCCGGGGTTCCCGGGGCGCCTGGGGCTCCCGGCGCGCCCGGGGTTCCGGTCTCACCCGTGCAAGCGGAAAGCGCAAGCGTGGTCAGGGACGCGCACACCAGGTGCCCCGTCCGGCGCACCCATCTCGAATGGGTCGATCTCATCTGTGTCCTCACCTTGGAAGAAAGGGGACGGAGCAGCTGCCGGGTCGGCTCCGATTGCCGACGGATGCTACTGGCGGCGGGTGGTCGCCCTGAAGCTATTTGTCACAGAAGCGTCACGGCCTACCGAGCCACTCATACAGGGAGTTCAATCGGCGCCCCTCGGCGCAATGCGTTGAAGCGGGGGGCGACTCCCTGAACCCACCAACTCACCGCGTCAACGTGCACCGTGCCGGCGGTGATCACGGGAGGCAGCGGACGCTCCCTCGTTCGAACGGGTGACTATAGTCCGCCGATGATCGACAGCCTGCTCGACGTGACCGTCTTCACCCGGGTCGTGAGCGCGGGGAGTCTCTCGGCCGCGGCGAGGGAGTTGGGAATGTCGCTCGCCGTCGTCAGCAAGCGCCTCGCGCGGCTGGAGGAGCGGCTCGGGGTGCGGCTCGTGAACCGCACCACCCGCAGCCTGAACCTGACCGAGGAGGGGGCCGAGTTCCATGAGCGATGCGTGCGCGTGCTCGGCGAGATCGATGAAGCCGAGGAGAAGGTGCGCTCCCTGCGGCATGGGGCGAGCGGACTGCTGAAGGTGACCGCGACCGCGGCCTTCGCCCGGCGGCACCTCGGGTGGCTCATCCCCCGTTTCCTGGAGCGCTATCCCGACATCCGCGTGCAGCTCGACGTCTCGGACTCGGTGGTCGGCCTCGTGGAGTCGGGCTACGACGTCGCCATCCGCTTCGGCGCCCTGCCCGACTCGGGCTTGATCGCCAGACGCCTCGCGCCCAATCACCGTGTGGTCTGTGGAGCGCCCTCCTACTTCGCCAGGAAGGGCAGGCCCCAGCACCCCGCCGAGTTGAAGAACCATGACTGCATCGCCTTCGGCAACCCGCCGAACCAGGACTGGCAATTCGAGGGGCCCGGTGGGGAGACGACGACAGCGCGCGTCGCGGGTCCGCTCGTGACCGACAATGGCGAGGTCGCGCACGAGTGGGCGCTCGAAGGCGGTGGGCTCGTGCTCAAGTCCATCTGGGACGTCGGAGCGGACCTCGAGGCCGGACGGCTCGAAGTGGCACTGCCCGATTACCGGATCCCCGCCGCGCCCATCCATGCCATCTACCCCCACAACCGCGGGGTCGCGGCGAAGGTGAAGGTCTTCATCGAGTTCCTCGGCGGGGAGCTTCGCGCGGCCTACCGGTGGGACAACATGGACCGGGTGGAGAACACGGCCTCCACGCGACAGGCCCCGCCCGTTCCGGGACGCGAGCTCAAGGCGTCACGACGGCACCGATCCTCGTGAGGAACGTGAGGTTGTCCTCCAGGTGCCAGTTCGTGGAGATGCGGCCCTCCTTGATGGTGTAGATGTCCACGGCCTCGAATTGGATGGAGCGGCCATCGCCCTGGATGTCACCGAACCGGCCGGAGAAGTGGCCGGTGAAGCGCAGGCGGCTGATGACCTGATTGCCCACCACCCAGGCTTCCTCGACCGAGACCAGGAGGTCTGGCACCGCCGCACGGAAGGTGCGCGAGGCGACGAGGGGACCCGTCGGACCCTGGGGCCGGCCGTCGGGAAGGTTCAGGTCGATGAAGTCCTCGGCGAGCGCCGCCTTGGCGTACGCCTCCTCCCCCGTGTTCCAGAAGGCGTAGTAGCGCCGTGCCGCCAGAAGCTGCGTGTACGCCTGGTAGTGGCTCAGGCCCCGATCCACCGTGAGCTTGATGGGCTGAGGCAGTTCCTCGGCCGCGAGAGCGGACGAGCCAACGAGGGTGGCGAAGCCGACAAGGGCGGCCAGGAAGTGAGTCGCGATACGCATGGGCATCTCCCGTGATTGAGCGTGTGGGTCACGCGTCCTGGGATGAATGAATGCGTGAAACGCGCGGCGCCGGATACGGCCGGGGCGTGAAGGGTGCCTTTCGTTTTTGGAAAGGGTGGGCTCGCGCCCACCCCTCGCCTCTTACTGGACCGTGAACTTCGCCGCGCAGTTGCTCCACACGTACCAGGTCACCCAGGTCGGATCGGCCACGCCCGTGGCCGGCAGTAGGTGCCCGGGGTCGACGGGACGGTGTAGTCGCGCTGGAACGTCCGCGACTGCCCCTGGGTGAAGCTCAGGTTGCCGATCGGGTAGCTGTCGCTGGTATTCGCGCCGGTGGAATCACGCACGTCGAGCTTCACGTTCACGCCGCTGGCGGCCGCGTTCGCCGTGAAGATGCTGGTGAGCCGCACCGTGCCACCGCGACTCACCGTCGTGGGGGAAGCCGTCGCGGACACGAGGGAGAAGCCGACGGTCGGCGTGGGCGCGCCGCCCGGCGCCGGGAAGTCGAGCGAGGCATTGTCCAGCACCAGCACCCAGTCGTTGCCCAGACCACTGCTGGGGGGCGTGAACTGCCGGGTGCCCGTGTTGGCGTAAGTGCCCAGCAACTGCGCCTTGCCGGTGCGCGGGTCGTACCAGTGGGCGCGAACCGTCCCACCAGCGATGCGGTCCATGTTCACCGTGAAGGGCAGACCGGACGCGCTGTAGACGAAGGCGTAGCTGGAGTCCGAGGCCCGCGTCGCTTGGACGCGCTGGTACTGGGTGGCATCGTTGATGACCTGGGTCAACACGCCCTGGTCCGGGATGCGCACCAGCATCGGACGCGACTCCATGAGCTGGCGCAGATACTTCATCTGCACCGCGCCCGGAGCGTTGATGCCCTCGTACCAGTAGTTCACGGGCGAGAACTGCGGCGGGCGGTTCGGTGCATACATCTGCCACACCGAGTTGTGTCCGTAGGTGATGCCGAAGGCTCCGGCGAACACGGTCAAGTACGCGAATCTCCGCACGTCGGCGTCATTGGTGTGACCAGGACCCTGGAGATCGATGAGGATCTGCTCGTAGGTGGGCTCCCCATCCAGCGTGGGCTTGGGCAACGAGAGGTTGTAGTCGTACGAGATATCCTTCCAGACGGTCTTGCTCGTGCCGTGGCCATTCTGCTGCATGTTGAAGTCCAGCCACGGCTCGTTGTGGAACCAGAGCGAGGACTTCGTTCCACCCTTCGGGTGGTAGGTCATCAGCACCTTGCTGTAGTCCTCGGTGCCGGAAACGCCGAGGGCAATCCCCTTGGCCAGCGCGCGCCAGACGGCCTCCGTGCCCACCGGCGAGACGTCTCCCCCGAGCACCCAGATGATGGGCTTGCTGGCATAGCGGCGGCCCAGGAACTGGCCATAGGACTGGGCGGCGGACGCGGAGATCGCGCCATTCGCCACGGGCCCACCCCAGGTAGGCAGCAGCGCCGTGTAGATGCCACGCGCCTCGGCCTCGTTGATGAAATAGTCGACGTGATCCCAGAAGTCGTACTGGGTGGCATCGTTCGGGTCGCTGCCCGTCGTGGTGGCGGGTGTCGTGTAATTGCCATTCAGGAAGGGCACGTCACCGTGGGCATTGGCTCCCGTTCCACTCAGCGGACCGAGGGCGACCGCCTGGATGACATTGAAGCCACGGGCCGCGCGGTTGTTCAGATACGTCTGGATCTCCGAGCGATTGAGATAGGGCAGGACCTGCCGGGCCGTGTCCCCCAACCAGAAGAAGGGCGTGCCGTCCTCCTTCACCAGGAAGCACTTGTTGTCGCTCACGCGCAGCTTGGGAAGCGCCGCCAGCGAGGCGGTGTCCGTCCCCATCGTGTCCGGCGCCGAGCCCGTCTCCGGCATGTCGAGCGGCGTCGTCTCGGCTCCACAGGCCGACAGCAATGAAAGACACAGCAGGGGGAGCAACGATTTGCGCACGGTGGGTCCCTTCGCGGTCGTACGGAGTTGTCGGAACACGTCGCCAGGGAGGCATGCGCCTCGCCGATGACCCGGCGCCGTATAGTCGGAGCTGAAATGAATGTCATCGATTTCCAGTATTCCTGAAATCAGGAAGGCCGGGATTGTTCTTGACCCAGAGTGCTGTTATATTGAGCAAGTGATGATTGTCCTGACGTGCCAGCGTCGATTTAGCCGCCCCCCGAGCCCCACCAGGTGCCGGGAGGCCGTGCTGCGTCGCTAGCCCGTTCTCCCTCGGCGGATCGCCTCTCGGCGTGACGCCCACCTGGACCAGGGGTTCGGGGGTGTCCGAGCGTGGCGACGCCTGCTCCTCCGCTCGAGGACCCGGCGTCGCCTGGAGCTGTCTTGCTTCCACTCCAGTCCGAGAGCCCTTTCCATGTCCGTCCGTATTCTCAGCACCGACGCTGTCCGCCGTGCCCTGTCCATTCGCGACCTGACCGATCCCTCCTCCGGCCCGCATGCCATGCAACGTCTCGTCGACGACGTGCTCACCGCCCTGCGCGAAGCGTGGCGTTGTGACGTGCGGCTGCACCGGCGAAGCCCCATCGTCTCCGTCTCCGACAATTATGATCGGCTGCGCTACCCGCCCGACGGTGCCGCCCGCGACGAGCGCTATACACGTTATGTCTGTGACACCGCGCTGCTGCGCACGCAGACCTCGGCGATGATTCCGCCGCTGCTGCGCCAGCTCGCCACCACCCCCTCCCCCGAGGACGTGTTGCTCGCCTGTCCCGGGCTCGTCTATCGCCGCGACAGCATCGATCGGCTGCACACCGGCGAGCCCCACCAGATGGATCTCTGGCGCGTGCGGCGGGGCGCTCCGCTCGGCGTCGAGGCGCTGCGCCACATGGTGGAGACGGTGGTGCGCGCGCTGCTTCCCGGGAGGGAGTGGCGCGTCACCCCGGCCCGGCATCCCTACACCACGGATGGACTGCAAATCGACGTCCACCAGGGCGGAGAGTGGGTGGAGATTGGCGAGTGTGGCCTCGCCCATCCCGAGCTGCTCGCCGAGAGCGGGCTCGATACGGCGCGCACCTCGGGGCTGGCCATGGGCCTGGGGATGGATCGCATCCTCATGCTGCGCAAGGGCCTGGACGACATCCGCCTGCTGCGTGCCGAGGATCCGCGCATCCACTCGCAGATGCTCGACCTGGAGCCCTACCACGAGGTGTCCTGCATGCCCGCGGTGCGCAGGGACTTGTCCCTGGTGCTCGAGGGAGACGCCACCAGCGAGGAGCTGGGAGACGTGGTGCGCGCCGCGCTCGGCCCCCAGGCCGAGGTGGTGGAAGCCGTCGAGGTGCTCTCGGAGACGCCCCACGAGGCACTGCCCCCCGCCGCCGTGGGGCGGCTCGGCATCTCCCCCGGGCAGAAGAACGTGCTGCTGCGCGTGGTGCTGCGCGCGCTCGATCGCTCACTCACCCACGCCGAGTGCAACGAGTTGAGGGACCGCATCTACGCGGCCCTGCACCGAGGCTCCGCCCGGCAGTGGGCATCGGCCTCCGCGCCTCATCCGTGACGCGTGACGTGGAAACCTCGAGCCCCCGGTGACACCTTCGCGGCTCCCCGGTGTTTTCTGGAGAATTCCTATTCCTCACCGAGGAGCCGCACTCATGGTTTCCAATCGATTCCTCGCGAGTCTGGCCAGTACGCTGGCATGGGGCGGACTCGCGAGTTGTTCGAACCCAGTTCCAGACGTGGATGGCGCGCGGGCCAACAACGCCCAGGTCATGACCGAAGCCCAGGCCTCCCCGGGTCACGTCACCGCCGGCAAGCGTCTCTTCAGTGAAGCGTTTCCCCAGACCAACGGGCGCTCCTGCGCCACGTGCCACACCCTGAGCGAACACACGACGCTGAGGCCCGCGAGCGTCGAGGCGCGACTGGCCGCCAACCCGGAGGAGCCGCTCTTCCGACGCCTCGACGCGGACGACCCCGACGCGGCGCGGCCCACGTACGAGCATCTCAAGAAGGGTCTGGTTCGTGTCGTCCTGCCGCTCCCCGGCAACATGGACGTCATCGACGACGCGGGCAACGTCATCACCCCCGCCGACCGGAAGATCTCCGTCTGGCGTGGAGTGCCCACCATCGAGGACATGGCGATCTCCGGGCCGTATCAGCTCGATGGCCGGGCGGCCACGCTGGAAGAGCAGGCACGGGCCGCGATCCTCAGTCACAGCGAGGGACACGAGGTGGGGCCCGCGCCGCTGAAGCAGCTCGCCGACTTCGAGCGGAGCGTGTTCTCGTCACCCCGGGCCCAGTTCGTCTCGAAGCTGCTCGAGGCCGGCGTTCCCCGCGACCAGATTCCCCATCCCGAGGACTTCATGTTGCTCACCGCCCAGGAGCAGCGTGGCCGCGAGGTCTTCGAGCTGGCCTGCGCGGCATGTCATGGCGGCCCCACCACGAACCAGATCACGAACCGCACCGTCCACGCGTCACTCTCCGCCGCGCTCAAGCCAGACGGCAACGTCCTCTTCACCCAGGTGCCAGGACAGGGCCCGTTCCCGTGCGGGTACCTCGCCCGGGCAACGAATTCGTGAACATCGGGTTCGGGGCGCTCTCCTATCTCGGGCAGCTCGGGCAGCTCCCGCTGTACACCTCCTCCGTGGAGCTGCCGCGCTACCGCTTCCGCTTCTATACGGACGACACGCGCCAGCACACCGTCACCGAACTTCCACCCATCCCGGTCACGGCCAGTGGTGAGCCCTTCGATCCAACTCCGGCACTCGACGAGAACGGACTGCCCATCGTCGGTCCCAACGGCCTGCCCCAATGGTTCACCACTGATCCCGGCCGCGCGCTCATCACGGGAGATCCCTCGGATTTCGAGGCCTTCGACGTGCCGTCGCTTCGAGGCATCGCGGGGACGGCCCCGTACTTCCACGACAACAGCCATGAGACCCTGCGCGACGTCGTCGACGGCTACAGCCGGCTCATCCTGCCCGTCACCGTGGCGATGAACCTGCCGCCCGTGAACCCCCCCGAGATGCCCGGAGGTCTGCCCGAGGCGCTCAACCCCGAACAGAAGCGGGACCTGCTGGAGTTCTTGAAGCGGCTGTGAGCACGCCCTCGGGTGTGCGTCAGTCCCGGCGGCTGATGGTCGTCGTGGGCGAGGTGCTAACCTGCGGAGCCAGTCATGTTCCTCATCGACACCGAGAAAGAGTTCCTGGGCGCCTTCCGCTCGAGGGATCGCAAGTTCGTCGAGCCGCCCAAGGGCACCCGGTTCCCCCTCTTCGTCCGCGACTACCTGTCATGGGTGGATCCCCACGGGGTTCGTGTCTTCCTCGTGTTCGCCCCACCGGGAGGCAAGCGGCCCACGGGCATCGCCTTCCGCCGCGATCAGCAGGGGGACAAGACCCTGGCGCTCCGGGTGTGTGACTGGTGCCGTTCCTCCGGCTCGGCGGATCAGATCGGGCTGCTCACCACGGACGTCGACTCGAAGCGCCGGGTGGGCGTGAACCTCTGCCTGGATCTGCGCTGCAACGAGCGGCTGGAGTCGACGACGAATCTGGCCGGCCGGAACGCCCTGGACGAGAATCGGCAGCTGCTCGAGCGCATGGCCCGCTTCGCGACCGAGGCACTGGGCCTCGACCTCGGTCCCAAGGCGTGAGCGGGCGCGGTGCCGCGCTCGGGACTACTCCGCGCGGCAGCGCTCCAACAGGGCGCCCGCCCAGGTGAGGCCGCTGCCCACCACCGCGAGCACCACCGCGTCCCCCACCTTGGGATTGTCCCAGTTCTCCGAGAGCACGGTGGGCGCGCCCGAGGCGCCACAGTTGCCGCGGTACTCCACGTTGGAGAAGTGGCGCGCGTCGGAGACCTCGGTGCGCCGTTGCACCGATTCCAGCATGCGCAGGTTCGCCCGGTGCCCGATGAGGCTCAGCCCCTCCGGGGTGCGTTCCGGCGAGGCCGCGAGGTAGTGCGCGCGCAGCTCGAGGAAGGTCTCGCTGGCGCGCTTGATGGCGAAGGCCTGGACGGCGGAGCCCTGCTGGGTGAAGTGGCCGGCGCGGGGCACCTTCACCTTGTCCGCGCCCGAGGGGCTTCCGCCGAGCAGCGTCTGGGTGATGCGCCACGGTCCGGGAACGCGCGGGCTGATCAGCGCGGCGCTGGTGCCGTCGCCCCACAGCACGCAGCTCGAGCGGTCCGAGTAGTCCACCACGCGGGTGGAGTTCTCCGGGTTCACCACGAGGATGAAGTCCGGCAGGCGCTCCGGCCGCATGCCCGCCAGGAAGTGGAGCTGGGCGCAGAAGGACGAGCAGGCGGCGTTGAGGTCCAGGGATGGCGCCTCGATGCCCAGCGCCTCGGCGATGCGGCAGGCCTCCGCCGGAATGCACTCGTCGGGGGAGCAGCCGCCCGCCACCACCATCCCCACGTCCTTCACGTCACGTCCCGCGCGCTGGAGCGCCATCAACGCCGCTCGCTTGCCTGTCTCCGCGTTGGAATACAGCGCGGCCTCCTGCGCTCCACGCACGTCCTGGTTGTGCGTCTCGCGGATGTAGTCGAGCGGCAGCACCGTGTGCCGGGTGCGGATGCCTACCCGCTCGACGATCCACGAGTCAGTCGTCTCCAGACCGATGTCCTGGAGGAACGCGTTGGTGATGAGGTTCTCCGGGTGGAAGTGTCCGAGTGCGTGGAGGAACATGGCCGTCGTCTACCCACGCCACGTCATCGCCATGCCACGGCTTCGCGAATTTCACACGAGTGTCACCGTTTGACGCGGTGCCCCATATGCTCGGTGAGAGTCCCCACTCGAGCGGACCCGCCAGGAGCGTGATACCGGGCTTCCCCCTGCCCACGGTGCCCACGCAGCCGCCCACGGGCAGCACGGTGCAGCTCAACGACAGCGTGGTGGGCAGCGGGCTACGGCAGTTCCAGGACTCGGGGGTGGACGAGGACTTCTACTCCTCCACGCGCCAGGACCAGATAGTCACACGGACCCCCCACGCACCATGCTGCTAGACTTCGTCGGGATGAGCACTGAATGGGTCAGACCCTCGTGGGGAGCCTCGTGCTGGGAGGCTGCGTGCTGCTCCAGCCCGTGTCCGCGGCCGCCGCCTCCGACTGGTTCTCGGATGACTTCGAAACGGGAGCGCTGATCGCGCCCGAGGGCCGGTGGGACAATGCCAGGAGCGTCAGCCCCAACACCCTCGTCAACGGGGCGCAGGGAGCCCACCGGGGGCAGTACGGCCTCACCCTGATCGACAGGAACAACAGCAACGTCTCGGAATACCAGGGGGGCACCGACTTCGAGAGCACCCCCTGACCTCGGAGTTCTTCCTCCGCTCGTGGATGCGCCTGCGCGACGTCGGCAACCCCGGGAAAGTGGTGGCCATCCAGGCCAATCCGATGAAGGTGGAGCTGCGGCTCCTGGCGCCGGACCCGATATGGGAACTGTCCGTCAGGAAGGGCACGGAGCAGACCTACGCCAGCGTGCATGGAACACGGGTGGAGCAGGATCGCTGGTACCTGGTCGAGTTCAGCGCCCGAGGACTGGGGACCACCCACGGAGAAGCCGGTTGTGGGTGGACGGCGTCGAGCAGGGAGAAGCCGATGAACGCGCCGCGCTCTCCGGGATCGACTGGCGTAACACCACGGTGTACGTGTTGAAGTGGCTCCAGGTGGGCGAGCCCTGGACGGACCAGGGGTTCTTCACCGGCTCCATCGACTTCGACGACCTGCGGGTGAGCGCCGTGCCCATGGCGAGCCGGCTGCAACTCCAGCGGCCGGCGGACGCGAGCACATCCTCGGGGTGCATCGCCGTGGACGTGTCCTTGCGGAGCTCCGCCAGCGGGGCGCTCGCGCCCGCGCCGTACGAGACGGAGGTGTCCCTGGCCACGACGGCGGGAGAGGGCCGCTACCACGCGGATGGGACCTGCAAGTCCCCGGTGGAGCGCGTGCGCCTTCCCACGGGGACCTTCGAGCGGCGCGTGTACTTCCGTCCGGGGGCTTCCCCGGGAAGGGTGACGTTGGCGGCCTCGCATCCGGACTTCCTCCCCGCGACGCTCCAGGTGGAGGCGGACGGGACCCCCATGGGAGACGCGGACGGCGGCGCGGCGGGAGGGCCCTGGACGATGGGCCTGGGCTGCACCTCGGCGCCAGGGGCCCTCGTGTCGCTGCCGGTGCTGCTGTGGCCCTGGTTCCGACGGAGTCGCCAGGAGCGGACGGGAGCGGCTACCCGCCAGGAGTGAAGCGCAGGCCGGTGACGCCCAGCAGGTGCGCGGTGCCATACGAGGCGTTCGCCGACAGCAGGCGTCCGCTCACCTCCGCGAAGAGGTCGAACTTGCTGGACAGGGGGAGGCTCGCTCCGGCGGACAGTCCGCCGCCGAACAGGAACGGCCCTCCCAGGGCGTACGCATCCAGCGAGAGGGAGAAGGTCAGCGGCCCCACGAGCTTCGGCGCCTGGACGCCCAGTCGCGCGGACGCCCCGAACCGACTGCCCACGGTGGCGTTGAGCTCGCCATGGACATACGTGCCCGCCAGCCTCGCTCCGGCCTCCAGTCCCACGCCCGACAGGGGTGACAAACCCAGCGCGGCCCGGGCCTGGACGCTGAAGGCGAGTGCGGACCCGGGCGCCTCCCTCGGGGCCACGGGAGGAAGGACGACGCGCACCTGCTCCGTCCGGCCGGGCCGTACCTTGACCTGGAGCAAGGTCCTCCCCTCGTCCACGTCCAGCGTGTGCGCTCCGATGGGGACCGGACCCCGCCAGGGCGCCTGTCCGAGCGGTTGTCCATCCAGCCGAAGCCGTGCACCGGAAGGCTCGACCTCCACGGCCAGCTCTCCCCGGAGCCGCGCACGCAGACTCTCGAAGCGCGCCACCACGGTGGGCTGCACACGCTCCGGATCCAGACGCACGTCCGGGTCCGACTCGAGCGCCTGGGCGAAGGCGGCCTCCATCTGCGAGTAGCGACGGAGCGCCGCGTACGCCTCGCCCCGGACCAGGTGCAGCCGTGCGCGCTCCGTCTCGTCCCGGGTCTTCCGCAGTCCCGCGTCCACACGGGAGAGCGCGGACTCGAAGTCCCCTTCGGACAGGGCCTCGAGCGCCGCATCCAGCTCGCGGTTCTCGTCGGTGGGCGAACCGGCGGCGAGCAACAGCGACATCACCAACAGGGGAACGCTCATTCGTGAAGTTCGATGCGTACCACTGCTTTGGTACCCGGCGAAACCTCGATGGGGCGTTCCTGTGGGGCGAAGCCGTCGCGCTCCACGCGCACGGAGTGACGACCCTCGGGCAGCTCGAGCGACACCGGAGTGGCCCCGTGGTGCTTGCCGTCCACGCTGACGTTGGCCCAGACCGCCCGGCCCTGGTGCAGGGTCACCACGCGCAGCTCTCCCCTGCCCTGCCTCGTCTTCTTGGAGGACGCGAGCGGGGCCTGCGCGCCCCGGGTCCGGCGGGGCGCCGTCGTCGGGGAGGCGGGCGTGTTGGAGACAGACGCGCTGGAAGCGGAAGCCTCCGGCGCTGCCACCAGGGCGGCCGCGGTCGCCGCGCTCGGAGCGACGGGAGCCGCGTCGGTGTCCCGAGCCAGAGCGGAGTCCCGAACCGGGGGCACTTCCCGCGCCAGGCTCGGAGTGGCGGCGGACGTGGCCGGAGCGGCCGACTCGGAGGAGACCGAAACCGTCGCCGCGGGCGGAGCAGGAGCCTCCGCCGTGCCACGATGCGTGAGCGTCGCGAGGAGGAGCGCGCCCACGCTCGCCCCACCCAACAGCACCAGGGACACGCGCCGCACGTGCTTTCCACGCCCCGCGGAAACTGGCGCCGGAGGAGACGTCGAAGCGGAGGCCGCCAGCGCCACCGGTGGGCTCGCGCTCGCGCGCTCCGCGTCCTCCAGCGCCGCGAGCAACGCGAGTGCGCTCTCCTGGCGCTGCTCCGGATTCATCGCGGTGGCCCGGACGAGGACCTCCACCCAGGGGAGCGAGAGCCACGGGGCCTGGGCCTGGAGCGCCGGGACCGCGGCCCGTGGCCCCTCGCCGAGCAGCCGGCAGGTGCTCGACGGAGGCAGCCCCGTCAAGGCCTCCAGCAACACCAGCCCCAGGGAGAAGAGATCCGCGCGTCTGTCGACAGGCTCGCCCCGGGCCTGCTCCGGCGCCATGTAGCTGGGCGTGCCAAGCCGCGCACCGCTCCGGGTGAGGTTCTCGCCGCGATGCTCCCAGAGGATGCCGAAGTCGAGCAGCGTGGCGTGCCCACCGGGCGAGACGAAGATGTTGCCCGGCTTGATGTCGCGGTGGACGCAGCCGCGCTGGTGGATGAAGTCCAGCCCGGCGCACAACTGCCGCGCCAGGGCGAGCACCTCTGGCACCGGCATGGGCCCGGGCACCGAGCGCAGGTAGCGCGCCAGGGACATGCCCTCCAGGTGCTTCATCACGATGAAGGGACGCCCGCCCTCTCGGCCCACCGCGTGGATGGGGGTGATGTGCGCGTGCTCCAGCCGCGCCATCGCCCGCGCTTCCCGCTCGAAGCGCGCCACGCTCTCCGGGTCCTCGCACAGCGGCTCGTGGAGCAGCTTGATGGCCACGGTGCGCTCGAGCGCGAGATCCCGGGCCCGATACACCGGCCCATGCCTCCGGCGCCCAGCAGTGTCTCCAGCCGCCACTTGCCCTCCAGCACGTCCCCCGGGGCGAGCGACGGCCGCATCGGCACCTGCGGGCGCCCTCCCGCTTCCCCGGCGTGCAGGGTGATGGCGGTGCACTCCGTGCAGGCGGCCCCCGGAGGGACGGGCAGCCCGCAGGTAGCGCACGAGGAGGCTTGCTTGTGGGGATGCATGGGGGGCTCTATGTTGCCACACCCCATGGTCTTCTCCTCCACCGAACCATTGACTCCCGGTGCCCTGGCGGAGGGGCGACCAGCAACGCGGGGTCCTCGATTCCGCGTGGTGGTGGAGACGGGGCCGGACGCGCGGCGGAGCTTCCCCTCGAAGGCACGTTGCTGGTGGGCACCCAGGTGGAAGGCGGCCTGCGGCTGAGCGATCCGACGGTGTCGCGGGTCCACCTGGAACTCCAAGCCCGGCCGGAGGGCGTGCGAGTCCGGGACGTGGGCTCGCGCAACGGCACCTGGTCGCTGGGCGTGCGGATCCACGAGGTCACCGTCGCGGGCGAGGCCCGCTTCACGCTGGGCAAGACGACGCTGCACGTCCTGCCCGAGCCGACCGAGGAGGCAGCCGAGCCCGCGCCCCGCACTACCTTTGGACGGGCGCTGGGGCAGAGCGCCGCGATGCAGAAGCTGTTCGGCGTGCTGGAGCGGACCGCGCGCTCCTCCTTCTCCGTGTTGTTGCTCGGCGAGACGGGCACCGGCAAGGAGTTGCTGGCCGAGGCGGTCCACCGGGCCTCGCCCCGGAGCAACCGGCCCTTCGTCATCGTGGATTGTGGGGCGGTGGTGCCCTCGCTCATCGAGAGCGAGCTGTTCGGGCACGCCAAGGGGGCCTTCACGGGCGCGCACACCGAGCGCCAGGGACACCTGGTGCAGGCGGATGGCGGCACGGTCTTCCTCGACGAGGTGGGCGAGCTTCCGCTGGAGCTCCAGCCGAAGCTGCTCCGGGTGCTGGAGTCGGGCACGGTGCGCCGGGTGGGAGACAACGCCGCGAAGGACGTGGACGTGCGCGTGGTGGCGGCCACGCACCGCGACTTGAAGGCGGAGGTGGCCGCGGGGCGCTTCCGGGCGGATCTCTACTATCGGCTGGCGGTGGTGCCGGTGCGCGTCCCCGCGCTGCGCGAGCGCGCGGAGGACATCCTGCTGCTGGCGCGGCACCTCTTCCAGCAGGCCGGCCAGCCGGACTTCCCCCTCACCGAGGAGCTGGTGCAACGGCTGGTGGGCTACGACTGGCCGGGCAACGTGCGCGAGCTGCGCAACTTCGTGCACCGGGTCCTCGCGGCGGGGGACGCGGAGCTGCCGGACACGAGGCCGGTGAGTCCGGTCACCGCGACCGAGGACTTGAGCGGCCTGACCTTCAAGGAGGCCAAGGAGCGCATGGTGGAGCCTTCACGCGCGAGTATCTGACGGCGCTGCTCGCGCGGTGTGGCAACAACATCTCGGAGGTGGCGCGCACGGCGGGGCTGGCGCGCAGCCACGTCCACGGACTGCTCAACCGCTACGGGCTGAAGGCGGGAGACTGAGCGTCAGCCCTTCGTGCCTCGGGTCGAGCGGGACACGTCGGCGGTGTGGGTGACGGTGGCGCCCTCCCGCGCGCGATCCTGGCCCCAGGCGAGGCGTCCGGAGCCGGGGAGCCAGGGAGCCACCAGCGTGGCCAGCTCGGGCAGGCCCACCAGGGGGGCCTCGGCGCGCAGGGCGAGGTCGAGCGACGTGCGCAGCTCCATCAACGAGGGGCGCCGCGAGGACTCCTTGGCGAGGGCCGCCGTCACGCCGCGCTGGAGCGCCTCGGGCACGGCGGGCCGCACCGCGCCGAGTCCGCGGGGGACCTCCTTCAGCACCGCTTCCATCGTCCGCAGCGGTGTGTCCCGTCGCAGGGGCTGCACACCCGAGAGCAGCTCGTGGAGCGTCAGCGCCAGTCCATGCACGTCCGTCTGGCCATCCAGCGGCGCCTCGCGAAGCTGCTCGGGCGCGGCGTACTCCAGACGGGCCTTGACCCGGCCGGGCTGCGTCTCCGTCAGCCGCCCACTCCTGCGGGCGATCCCGAAGTCGAGCAGCTTCACCGCTCCGGTGTCGGCGATCATGATGTTGCCGGGATGGATGTCCCGGTGGACGAGGCCCAGGGGTTGACCCTCCCGGTCCCGGAGGGCGTGCAGGTAGGCGAGGCACTCGGCCACGTACGAGGCGATGCGCGCCGCGTGGGCCCAGGGCAGCGGCCCCTGCCCCGCGGCCCGGCGTGCCTCCAGGAGCTGCGCCAGGGTGAGGCCGTGCACGTAATCGAACACGAGGAACAGCAACCCATCCTGCTGGCCGAAGGTGCGCAGCCGCGCCAGGAACGGATGATGGAGCAGGGTGGACAGGTGGGCCTCGTCCAGGAACTGCTTCACCCAGGTCTCGTCTCCGGCGACCTCTGGACGCATCCGCTTGAGCGCCACCAGCCGGTCCGGCCCCACCCCACCCTTCACCTCCGCGAGGAACACCTCGGACATGGCGCCCATGGCCAGGCGCTTGAGAAGGAGGAAGTCATCGAGGCTCGGTGCCTGTTGCATGGGAGACTCCAGGCTACTCATTTCCAGCGCCCTCAGGAGATCGGGTGGCAGGAGTTCGTGACGCCGTTGCCGCGGCTCACGCCCATCGCGGTGCTCGAGGGCTGAACAGTTCGCCGTGTCGACGACCGGCGTGGAGGGTGCAGGCGTCGACACGTTGGGTCTAGATTCTCCCGGTATGACACGGGGATCGAGACTCAAGACCAGCCTGGCCGTGCTCCTCCTGGGCGCATCCGGGTGCAAGCGGGCTCCGCCCCCCGAGTGGGGCGGAGAGGTCGTCGAATGGATGGATCCTGCTTACGAGGATCCGGAGCCCGAGGTCTCCGAGCCCGAGACGGTCTTCGAGCCCCTGCGGACCCCTCCGCGAGCCTCCAGCTTCCTCGTGCTGGGGGGCGGCGGAGAGCCCTCCAGCAATGAGATCGCGCTGGAGAAGAACGTCCTCTACTTCCAGCGGACGCTGCGCTCGCTGGGATTGGCACCCGAGTCGGCGTCCATCTATTTCGCCAATGGGACGGACGGGAAGGCCACGGTGCGCTACCGCGCCGAGGGCAAGCGCGCGCGCGATTCGTTCAAGTCCCTGGAGATTCCCC
Source organism: Cystobacter fuscus (assembly GCA_049060065.1). Lineage (GTDB taxonomy): Bacteria > Myxococcota > Myxococcia > Myxococcales > Myxococcaceae > Cystobacter > Cystobacter fuscus_B. The sequence continues at coordinate 2,328,876 of JBMEQP010000002.1, read as the reverse complement.
ATCTCAAGGGAGCGGCGACGCTGGAGCACTTCCTGGAGTGGCTGGAGGACAAGGCCCGGAACGCGCCCGAGCGCTCGGTCTTCCTCTATTTCACGGGCCATGGGGGAATGAACGGCAACAACCTGAACAACAACCACCTGGCGCTCTGGGACTCGGACACGCTGACGGTGCGCGCCTTTGGCCTCTTCCTGGGCCGGCTCCCGAGCACCACTCCCGTCGTCACGATGATGTCGCAGTGCTACTCCGGCTCGTTCGCCAACTTCATCTACCAGGACGCCAATCCTCAACGTCCCGTGGTGGCGCAGCCCCGCTGTGGCTTCTTCGCCACGGTGGAGTACCTCCCGTCCGTCGGGTGCACCCCGGAGGTGGACGAGGCGGATTACCGGGACTACAGCTCCAGCTTCTTCGCGGGGCTCGCGGGTGTCAGCCGGACGGGGAGCGCGGTGGCCTCGGCCGACCATGACGGGGATGGACGGGTGAGCTACGCCGAGGCCCATGCATTCGCCAAGGTCGACGGTGAGACGACGGACCTGCCCATCTCCACGTCGGAGGCCTGGCTGCAACGACGCGTCAGGGGCGTGGACATGCGCGCCTTCCTCTCCAGACCGATTCTCGACGTGTCGCGGACCGGGCGCCTCGAGCAGCGCTACGTCGTGGAGTCACTCGTGCGCAGGCTGGGCTTCGTCGCCGAGCGCTCCTGGCTCGACAACCTCCAGGCCGTGGAGTTGAAGACGGAGGAGCGCGAAGCGGATGCCATGCGCCTGCGCATGGAGTTGCTCAACATCGGCATGGAGCACAAGGTCCGCGCGGCGGGAAGCGCTCCGGCACTCGCCGTTCTCGAGCGTCTGCTCCAGTGCGAGCGCGGGTCCTGGGACTCGCCACCGGGCGAGGCCCCGGCTCCGGTCCCCGCTCCGCCTTCCGCGGCCAGCCAGGATCACGACAAGAGAAACGCCACCTGATATCCCCTGGCCCGGCCGCGTGAGGAGAGTTCCCCACGAGAGCCCGGACCGGAGCGCGATCTCCGGAGTCGTTGGGAGAGAGCGTTGGACGCGACACAGCAGCTGGGGAAGTATCAGTTGGTCCGCAAGCTCGCCGCGGGAGGCATGGCCGAGGTGTTTCTCGCCAAGGCGGCGGGGCCCATGGGTTTCGAGAAGACCCTGGTGCTCAAGCGCATCCTGCCCCAGCTGGCGCAGGAGCCCGCCTTCATCCAGATGTTCCTGTCCGAGGCCAAGCTCGCCGCCCGTCTGACGCATCCGCACATCGCGCAGATCTTCGACTTTGGCGAGGCCGATGGCGCGTATTTCCTGGCCATGGAGTACATCGATGGCCCCAGTCTGCGCACGCTCATCAAGCGCGCCGTGACGCAGGGACTGGCCCTGCCGCCCGCCGTGTGCGCCCGGCTCATCGCCGACGCGTGCGAGGGGTTGGCCTTCGCCCACGACTTCGCCGATCCCGACACGGGCGAGCCGCTGGGGCTCATCCACCGAGACATCAGCCCGGACAACATCCTGCTGTCCCGGCAGGGCGCGGTGAAGGTGGTGGACTTCGGCATCGCCAAGGCCGCCGGGCAGGGCCACAAGACCGAGAGCGGTGTCATCAAGGGCAAGCTGGCGTACATGCCGTCCGAACAGATACGGGCCAGGGAACTGGACCGGCGCGTGGATGTGTACGCGCTCGGAGTGGTGCTCTACGAGTTGCTCACGGGCCAGCGTCCCTTCATCTCGGACACGGACGCCGGGCTGATGCAGGCCATCCTCTACGAGCAGCCCATTCCCGCGGCCCGGCTCCGTCCAGAGCTGCCACAGCCCCTGAGGAGGATCCTCGGCAAGGCACTCGCGAGGGAGCGCGAGCAACGCTATCCGGACTGCCATGCCTTGCAGGCGGATCTGGAGAGCTTCATCGTCTCCGCCGGCAAGCCCGTGACGACGCAGCAGGTGGCCCAGCTCATCCGGGCGACCTCGGACACGCCGATGCCGGCCCTGACACCGGCCCCCGTGCCGACGCCTTCCGAGCCACCGAACCTCGCCAGGAGACGCCCTTCCTCGAGCACGAACGAGGCGCTGACCGCGAAGCAGCGCGTGTCCCCACCCTCGAGGGAAGTACCCAACACCCTCGTCACCCCTCAACCCCGGAGCGTCGAACTCGAGTCAACGCGCCCGTCCCGGCCCACCCTGCCGCCCGTTCCCTCGTCCTCCCTCGACCTGGACGACCAGGAACCACGGCCGGTGCCCGAGACGGTGCGTCAGGCGGCCGCCGTGCCGCCACGCCCTTCGGGTGCCGCCACGGCCGTGCGGCGCCCCGTCATGTCGGCGGAGAAGCCCCGTTCCTCGAACCGGTGGGGGCCCGCCTTGCTCGGCGGCCTGCTGCTGGCGACGTGTGGCGGCGGAGTGGTGCTCTGGCGGATGAAGTCCCAGCCGGAGGTTCAACGCCCCTCCCCCACTCCCGGGAGCGCACCCGCGCCGCTGGTCGCGGCGCCCCCCGCCCCCCTTCCCCAGCCGACCCCCAACGTGGCCGAGCCGGCTCCGCGCGCGGAAGCCTCGGCGAAAAGGGCGTCTCCCGTGGCAGCTCCGGAGCCCGCCGGACAGAAGGGAGTCAGGAGCTCCGCGCCGGTCGCGCCCAAGGACATGATCAAGGGCGTCATGGAATTGCGCGTCTCGCCCTACGCCACGGTCTTCGTGGATGGCGAGAAGCTGGGCGTCACACCCCTGGGGGCCCCCGAAGTTGATTCCCGGGCGCCACACCCTGACGCTGGTCAACGACAAGCTTGGCAGGACGAAGGAGATCATCCTCGACGTGAAGGCCGGACCGAACAGCCTCCTCAAGGTCGATCTGATGGCGGACTGAGGCGTCAGCGCGACTTCGCGGCCCAGGTGTCGATGCCACGCGAGGCTTCCTCCAGAAGCTCGCTGGAGTCGGCGTCCCGGACCTTCTGGCCCAGTTGGAACAGCGCGCCCAGGGCGGTGCGCCTGCTGGCCTCCTCCATGTCAGTGGTCCGCGCCTGAAGGGCGATCAGCCGCATCATCAGCCGTTCGCACTCCGCGGCGACGGCCGCCCGGCATCCGAACAGATTCGCCGGGAGTGCCTGGGCCGACGGGCTGGCGACCACCGCGACGGGCGCTTCGGGCAGTGGCACGTCCTGGTCCTCGTCTCCGAGCTCCCAGAGCTCTTCCGGCACGAAGGACTTCGCCTGAACCCAGTCCTCGTCGGAGGGATAGACGGAGAACTGGTGGGCGAACTGATCGAGTTCCTGGCTGACGCGCACCCACTCGGTGTTCGTGCCCGCCTCCGAGACCTGGGCCTTCAAGGTCGCCACGGCTCTGGAGACCGCGCTGAGCGGAATCCCGCGCGCGCACAGCATCTGTTCCATCGAGGCCAGACGCCACAACTGCTGGGCCTTCAAGGTCCGGCCCTTGGCCGCGATGGGTGAGGACGCGCACTTCGACGAGGCTTTCTCCGCGGACGAAAGCGCGGAGGGGGTGCCGCTCGTTTCGGCGCTCTGGTGGGCCTCGAGCGATTGGAGCATCTCCCGCTCGACCTTCTGCCGGATGGCCTCGAAGTGGGCCTCGACCTTGGGAGAGACAACGACCTGATCGGGAAGCTTCTCATTGGGCCGGAGCATCAGCGCCACCTGGAAGGCTTCTCCGGACTGCTCGAGTCTTCCCATCTCGAACAAGAGGATGCCCTCGTAGACGGACAGGGTCACGAGGGCGGAGGTGCCCAGCGGGCTCTGACGTGCGCGTTCGACTTGATCGAGCGCCTGCTCATACTCGAGCTGCCCGAAGAGGCGGCTGATCGTGCCAATCGTGTTCTTGTACTTGTATTCGACGGCCCTCTCCCGCCGCGTGCGCGAGCGGAGGAGGCGCCCAGGCGAGGAGAAGACCGAGAACAGGGACGAGTCTCTTGTGGACCATGGCACTCACGTGACGGTGCATCGTCTGAGAGGAGGTGGTGGGGTTGTCCTCGAGTAGAGGGCCAATCCCCCCGCTGGCAACATGAATGCGGTGGCCCTGTGAAGGAACCCCGAGTGCGAGGATTCCCTCACTTTCAATTCCTCCCGGGAAAACTCAAATCCTCACGTCGATGCCATCAGGCAATAGGAGTGTCACGGGACGATGGCGAAGGCGCGCGCTGGGAAGCCCAGACCATTGGCCACCTTGGGCCAGGACACGACGATCAGCGCCCCCGTGGGCGGCACCTTGTCCAGGTGGGCCATGACTTCGATCTGATAACGCCCCTGGCCCAGGACCCACTTCTCCGCGTCCAGCGTCGAGGTGATGTCGGTGTCGAGCGACTCGTGACCGATGGCCGTGATTTTCCTCTTCTCGAAGAGGAACTGGACGGCCGCCAGGGACCAGTGCGGGAAGGGGTAGCGCTTGAACCGCTCGGGATTGCCCCAGTCCTTGTACATGTCCGTACGCAGCGCGGCGAAGGAGCCCTCGGGCACGCGGCCGTGCTTCTTCTCCCAGTCCAGGATGTCCTGCACGGTGATCGCGTGGTTGGGGTCCTTGCCGAGCAACGGGGTGATGTCGAGAACCACCAGGGGAAGGATCATCTCCCGCAGGGGGATCTGATCCAGGGTGATTCCGTTCTCGTGGAAGTGCGCGGGAGGATCCACGTGGGTGCCGTACTGACCCACCATGGAATAGAAGGTCGTGCGGAAGCCATCCTTCTCCAGAGTGTAGGACCGGTAGGTCTTCGGATCCGACGCGGTGGTGAAGGTGGCCTGGCCAAAGCCCTGCCATACCGGTGTGCTGGGACTGAAGCTGTGGGTGAGATCGACCATCTTACGGGAGGCGAGCGCCTTGTAGGCCTCGGCCAGACTCGGCCCCTCGGCCTGTACGGTCGTGGCTCCCAGCACCAGCGAAAGCGAGAGCAGATCGCGCGCCAGGGTTTTCTTCTCGAACAGACGGCTCAACACGGACATGGTTGTCTCCGGAGAAAGAGTGCTCCAGACTAAGCCATGTCATGGGCCAGCTACCGCGTGGAATGTGAAGGCCACGGCGGAACTCGCCGCCGCGAGGGGCGCTGCTCAATCGCAGACAGGAGAGAAGCCCTTTCCGGGACGCGCTCCGGCGCTCCTGGGGGAACGCTCATTCCCAGGAGAATTCAAACTCGTAATCGAGGATGGACGGCTGCCGTCCGATGATCTTCACGTTCTGGGCGCCCATCCGGTCGAGCGTGGCCCGCAGGCCGCCCTCGTGGTACGCGCGGGGAATGAAGTTGCGCGTGAGGAGAAGCCGGCCCGTCGTGGGCCCATCCCACACCAGCTGGCGAGTCCCATAACTCGTCGTCATCCGGTAGATGCCCTGAATGCTGATCATCAGGCTCCGCGTGTCCTGACCGGAGAGGTGCTTCAACGCCCTGCCCATGAGGGAGTCGAGGAAGTCCGTCATCGCCTGATGACCCAACAACCACTCGGCCCTGTCGAAGCCGCCGTACCGGGGGCCCAGCACCTGCCCGGCGGCGTAGGTCAACCGGATGAGGGAGCTGGCGGGATAGTTGAAGAACTCCACGAAGTGGCGCTCCCCGCTGGCCAGCAGGCAGTGCCTCGCGGCCGCTTCGCCATCGAGCGCGCGCACCTTGTCGAGCGTGCTCTTGAAGAAGAGTCCTCGCACGGTATCCCGCGGGGTCGCCAGCGCCAGCCGTTGTTCCATTTCCTGCTGCCAGAACAGTGACGACTCACTGTCCGTCAGCCCTTGCGAGATCGTGCTCATGGAGTCCCTATGGCCCCGGAGCGAAGCCTCGTCACCCCAGGTGAAGGGAGTCTACCACGGACCCCTCCTGGACCCCGAGGGCCCCCTCGCCACACATACACACACGACCTACCCAGGTGGAAGCAGGGCCGCCTGGGCCGCGGCCACGGCCGAGCCTGGTGAGAGGCGGTGGCCCGCCACGGCGAGTGCTCTCTCGATGGCCCCCACGGTGGCCAGCACATCCCCCGGGCTCACGACGTTCATGTGCCCCACGCGGAAGTAGCGCGCCTTGAGCTGAGGATGGAGGCCACCAGCGAGCACCACGCCCTGCTCGCGCACCTTGCCCACCCACGTGGCATCCACTCCCTCCGGGAAGTAGAGGGCACTGAGGGTGTGAGCGGCCACGGACTCGGACGCGGGCAACGTGCGCAGACCCAGCGCACGCCGGGCGGCTCGGAAGGCCCCTGCCATGCGACGGTGCCGCGCGAAGCGTGCCTCCATGCCCTCACGCAAGAGCTGTCCGAGGCTCACCTCCAGTGCGTACACGAGGTTGACGGGCGGGGTGGCGAAGTACGCGGCCCGGCCCGCCTCATAGGCTTCCATGATGGGAAGCCACTCGGCGAAGTCCGCGTACAGGGAGCGCACGGGCGTGCGGCGAGCGCGCCAGGAGTCCATGGCCCGTCGGCTCACACTCAAGAGCGCCAGTCCCGGAGGCACTCCGAGCGCCTTCTGACTCGCGGTGAGGTAGACGTCCGCGCCCCACGCGTCCTGGTGGAACGTCTCACCGGCGGTGGCGCACACCCCATCCACCACGGACAACACCCCGTGCCGTTGGGCCGCCCGCACGAGCGCCTCCGCCGGTGCGAGCACCCCGGTGCTCGTGTCCACGTGCGTGACAGTCATCAGCTTGAAGCGGCCACCCGCGAGCAACCGCTCCACCTCCGCCGAGTCCGGCACCTCTCCCGGGGTGGCCCGCGCTTGCACCACCTCGGCCCCGTAGCGCTCGAGCAACGTGGCCATGCGGTCGCTGAAGTAGCCGGTATTCACGACCAGAGCGCGCTCGCCGGGCTCCACCAGATTGGCCACGGCCATTTCCATGGCCCACGTGCCGCTGCCCGCCACCACGAAGGGTTGGGCCGAGGGGCCAGCACACCTCGCGCAGGCGCTGGAGGGCCCGGCCGAACACGGCGATGAACTCGGGGGACACGTGGCTGGCCGTCTTGGCGCCCAGCGCGCGCATCACCTCGAGATCGAACTCCACCGGGCCGGGGATCATCAGCAGGTCTCGCTCGCTCATGGACCGAGGACGTAGCGTGGCGCGGGCCTGGACTCCACGACGAGCGCGAGGGGATGTCCGAAAGCGACAGTGCGGAGGCGCGGCCAGGGGCGAGGAGTTCGCGACCGGCCTGCGCGAAGCCCGCAAGGCGAAGGCCTCGAATCCGCACCTAGTGGTGTGGACTCGAGGCCTTCAAAAAAAAATCCGGCAGCGACCTACTCTCCCGCGCGGTTTCCCGCGGAGTACCATCGGCTCTGGAGGGCTTAACTTCCGTGTTCGGGATGGGAACGGGTGGGACCCTCCGACATTGCCACCGGAAAAACAGGACAGTTCATACGAAGGGTAGGTGAATCAACTTCCACTGCGAAGCTCTCGTGCCTTCTTCCGGGCCCGGCGCCGCGCTCGCGCTCGCTCGGGGCCTCGACCTTGGCCTCGACTCTCTTGCCTCCCACCGCTCCGGTGGGGCTGCTGAGAGATTGAGGTAAAGTAAGCCTCTCGACCTATTAGTACCGGTTAGCTCAACGCGTTACCGCGCTTACACACCCGGCCTATCAACGTCGTCGTCTTCGACGGGTCTTCTGGGGCTTGCGCCCGGGATACCTGTTCTTGAGGTCGGTTTCCCGCTTAGATGCTTTCAGCGGTTATCCAATCGACACATGGCTACCCAGCGATGCCTCTGGCGAGACAACTGGTACACCAGCGGTGTCTCCAACCCGGTCCTCTCGTACTAAGGTCAGAGCCTCTCAAGTATCCTACGCCCACAGCAGATAGGGACCAAACTGTCTCACGACGTTTTGAACCCAGCTCGCGTACCGCTTTAATTGGCGAACAGCCAAACCCTTGGGACCTGCTCCAGCCCCAGGATGCGATGAGCCGACATCGAGGTGCCAAACCTCCCCGTCGATGTGAACTCTTGGGGAGATAAGCCTGTTATCCCCGGAGTACCTTTTATCCGTTGAGCGATGGCCCTTCCATTCAGGACCACCGGATCACTATGACCTGCTTTCGCACCTGCTCGACGTGTCCGTCTCGCAGTCAAGCTCCCTTATGCCATTGCACTCGCCGCCCGGTTTCCAATCGGGCTGAGGGAACCATCGCGCGCCTCCGTTACGTTTTGGGAGGCGACCGCCCCAGTCAAACTACCCACCAGACAGTGTTCCAACTCCCGGTGAGGGAGCATGGTTAGACACCAGAATCCGACAGGGTGGTATTTCACCGTTGCCTCCACCGAACCTAGCGGCCCGGCTTCAAAGGCTCCCACCTATCCTACACAGTCGAACCCTAGTGTCACTGTCAAGTTGTAGTAAAGGTTCACGGGGTCTTTCCGTCTTGCTGCGGGTAAACTGCATCGGCACAGCTATTTCAATTTCGCTGAGTCCCTCTCCGAGACAGCGCGGAAGTCGTTACTCCATTCGTGCAGGTCGGAACTTACCCGACAAGGAATTTCGCTACCTTAGGACCGTTATAGTTACGGCCGCCGTTTACTGGGGCTTCGGATCATCGCTTCACCTTGCGGCTGACGAATCCCCTTAACCTTCCAGCACCGGGCAGGAGTCAGACCCTATACGTCGGCTTCTTGCCTTCGCAGAGTCCTGTGTTTTTGGTAAACAGTCGCTACCGCCATTTCTCTGCAACCTCTCTCGGCTTCGGCTGTACGCCTACACCTGTCAGAGGCCCACCTTCTTCCGAAGTTACGGTGGAAATTTGCCTAGTTCCTTGGAGGAGAGTTCTCTCAAGCGCCTTAGGATTTTCTCCTCACCCACCTGTGTCGGTTTGCGGTACGGACACCCTGTAGACTCCCCGCGGAACTTTTCTTGGAAGCCGAGCATCAACGACTTACCCCGTGAGGGGTGCCATGGGGTCTCGGGGATAGCTGCCGCGCCTTTATTCGTACGCGACACCCCTACGCCTTTGGACTGACACAACCACCGGTCAGCTCGCCTAGCTTTCTCCGTCCTTCCTCGGTTCAACGTCTACAAGATGGCGCAGGAATATTAACCTGCTTGCCATCACCTACGCCTTTCGGCCTCGGCTTAGGTCCCGGCTAACCCTGGGAAGATTAACTTGACCCAGGAAACCTTGGGTTTACGGCGAGGGGTTTCCCACCCCCTTTATCGCTACTCATTTCGGCATCAGCACTCGCAACCGCTCCACCAGCCCTTGCGGTCTAGCTTCTCAGCTGTTGCAACGCTCCCCTACCACTGCATGCGCCTGACGCATGCAATCCGAAGCTTCGGCGCTAGTCTTGAGCCCCGTTACATTTTCGGCGCGGCCTGTCTCGACCAGTGAGCTATTACGCTTTCTTTAAAGGATGGCTGCTTCTAAGCCAACCTCCTGGTTGTCAATGACTTGCCACATCCTTTCTAGTGTTCACTTAGACTAGACTTGGGGGCCTTAGCTGTCGGTCTGGGTTATTCCCCTCTTGCCAATGGACGTTATCACCCACTGACTGCTTCCCGAGCTAACAATTGCTGGCATTCGGAGTTTGGTACGGTTTGGTAATCTGGTGAGACCCCTAGCCGTTCCAGTGCTCTACCTCCAGCATTGAATTACTCGAGACGATACCTAAATATCTTTCGGGGAGAACCAGCTATCACGGAGTTTGATTGGCCTTTCACCCCTACACACAGCTCATCCCAGAAATTTTCAACTTTCATGAGTTCGGTCCTCCATGAGGTGTTACCCTCACTTCAACCTGGCCATGTGTAGATCACCCCGCTTCGGGTTATAATGCACGCAACTCATTCGCCCGTTTCGGACTCGCTTTCGCTCCGGCTCCACCTATCGGCTTAGCCTCGCTACGTACATTAAGTCGCCGAATCATGATGCAAAAGGTACGCCCTCGCACTGGGTTGCCCCGTAGTGCTCGGACTGCTTGTAGACATGCGGTTTCAGGTTCTTTTGACTCCCCTCACTGGGGTTCTTTTCACCTTTCCCTCGCGGTACTAGTTCACTATCGGTCGCCAAGGAGTATTTAGCCTTACCGGATGGTCCCGGCGGATTCAGGCAGGATTGCACGTGTCCCGCCCTACTTGGGTACCCCGCTCGGCTCCAGTTCGTTTTCGCGTACGCGACTGTCACGCCCTTTGGTCCACCTTTCCAGATGGTTCCGCTAACAAACCGGAGTCCTACCGCGGACCCGCAACCCCGATGCCATTTTCATGACACCGGTTTAGGCTCCTCCCATTTCGCTCGCCGCTACTCTGGGAATCACTCGTTGTTTTCTTCTCCTCAGGGTACTGAGATGTTTCACTTCCCCTGGTTCGCTCCTTCAGCCCTATGGATTCAGGCTGAGGTAACGCGGCTTTCACCGCGCTGGGTTTCCCCATTCGGACATCTCCGGCTCAACGTTCGGTTGGCAACTCCCCGGAGCTTTTCGCAGCCACCCACGTCCTTCATCGCCTCTTGGCACCTAGGCATCCACCGCACGCCCTTAGTAGCTTACTTACCTTAATCCCTCATCAGCCCGCCTCCCGGCGGGTTGCATTGAAACTCGAGACCAAGGTCCAGGCCCCGGCTCTTCGCCGCGGACCCGAAAGAATTCACTTGATTGCGTCGCTTGCAGGAAAGCCGAGCCGCTATCGCAGCCAGACTGCCCTCTCAATCGACGCTGAGAACTTCTCAGCAGAAATTGATTTCTACCCTTCGTATGAACTTGTCAAAGAACGTCCTGACTCAAACTTCGTCAGTAACTTGTGTGGAGCTGGACGGGATCGAACCGACGACATCCAGCTTGCAAAGCTGGCGCTCTCCCAACTGAGCTACAGCCCCTGAATGTGTCGCTGTCCCTCCACCTGCCGGCTGTCGTCGCGTCCCCAGCTTCCCCGGTGGGAAACTGGTGGGCCTAGGTGGACTTGAACCACCGACCTCGCGCTTATCAGGCGCGCGCTCTAGCCAGCTGAGCTATAGGCCCAGTGGATTTCCAGCTACCGTCTCTTTCAAAGAACCGAGCCCTCTTCGCTCGGCCTCTCAAAACCAGACAGCAAACCCTCGACAGTTGCAGAAACGTTGACCTGGTTGACCTAAGGCGACTCGCGTCGCTGGTGCACCCTGTCGCGCCGAAGCGTCGACCGTGCACCCGGTCTCCTTAGAAAGGAGGTGATCCAGCCGCAGGTTCCCCTACGGCTACCTTGTTACGACTTCACCCCAGTTACCGACCACTCCTTGGGCACCTCTTGGTGAGATGACTTCTGGAGCAATCGACTCCCATGGTGTGACGGGCGGTGTGTACAAGGCCCGGGAACGTATTCACCGCAGCGTGCTGATCTGCGATTACTAGCGATTCCGCCTTCATGGAGTCGAGTTGCAGACTCCAATCTGAACTGAGACCGGTTTTATGCGATTAGCTCCCTCTCGCGAGTTGGCAACGCTTTGTACCGGCCATTGTAGCACGTGTGTAGCCCTGGTCATAAAGGCCATGAGGACTTGACGTCATCCCCACCTTCCTCCGGTTTAACACCGGCAGTCCCTCTAGAGATCCGCTTGCGCGGCAACTAAAGGCGAGGGTTGCGCTCGTTGCGGGACTTAACCCAACATCTCACGACACGAGCTGACGACAGCCATGCAGCACCTGTCTCTCGGTTCCCTTGCGGGCACCGCCTCATCTCTGAGGCCTTCCGAGGATGTCAAGACCAGGTAAGGTTCTGCGCGTTGCGTCGAATTAAACCACATGCTCCACCGCTTGTGCGGGCCCCCGTCAATTCCTTTGAGTTTTAGTCTTGCGACCGTACTTCCCAGGCGGAGAACTTAATGCGTTAGCTACGGCACCGCGGGGGTCAACACCCACGACACCTAGTTCTCATCGTTTACGGCGTGGACTACCAGGGTATCTAATCCTGTTTGCTACCCACGCTTTCGCGTCTCAGCGTCAGTGACCGTCCAGGTGGCCGCCTTCGCCACCGGTGTTCCTCCCCATATCTACGAATTTCACCTCTACTTGGGGAATTCCGCCACCCTCTCCGGTACTCAAGCTCTGCAGTTTCGAACGCACTTCCTCGGTTGAGCCGAGGGCTTTCACATCCGACTTGCAAAGCCGCCTACACGCGCTTTACGCCCAATAATTCCGAACAACGCTTGCACCCTCTGTATTACCGCGGCTGCTGGCACAGAGTTAGCCGGTGCTTCTTCTCCCGGTACCGTCAAGCCGTTGGATGTTAGCCAACGGGTTTTCGTCCCGGTCGAAAGTGCTTTACAATCCAAAGACCTTCATCACACACGCGGCGTTGCTGCGTCAGGCTTTCGCCCATTGCGCAAAATTCCCCACTGCTGCCTCCCGTAGGAGTCTGGACCGTGTCTCAGTTCCAGTGTGGCTGATCGTCCTCTCAGACCAGCTACCCGTCGTTGCCTTGGTGGGCCATTACCCCGCCAACTAGCTGATGGGCCGCGGACTCATCTGGATGTGATAGCTTGTATACAGAGGCCACCTTTTCCCTCAAGAGCCGAAGCTCCCGGGGGCTTATCCGGTATTAGCCAATCTTTCGACTGGTTATCCCAGACACCCAGGCAGATTATCCACGTGTTACGCACCCGTGCGCCGCTCTACTAGGATTGCTCCATTCGCGCTCGACTTGCATGTGTTAGGCACGCCGCCAGCGTTCGTTCTGAGCCAGGATCAAACTCTCCAATTGAATTTTTGAAGGGTTGAACCGGCTAGGCCGGTCCCGGCTAAGGGGTTACCTGACTTCGCTGTTCATCAGGGCTCCTGCCAATCGACTCACGCCGACTCGCTGCGGAACCCGTCTCAAGAATTGACTGCGGTTTCCGCAATCTGTCTTCTTTGGGTTTGCTATCTGGTTTTCAAAGACCGAGCCGCTTGTACCGGCTGTCCTGCTGTGCTACCGTCCTGCTCGACCTCACCGCTTTCAACCAGCGGGGCGGCTCTTCTATTCTGAACCGTTTTCGCTGTCAAGCGGCCGTTGCCGCTTCGCTTTTTCGGTTCACTCCGAAGAGAATTTTGCCTCTCTGTCGAAGGGAAGCGGAACCTACTGTCTTCCGCTTCTCGTGTCAACTCGCTTCGTCGACTCGTTTTTTCCGTCCGCCGCTTTTGTCGCCTGCGCGACATCTTCGGTTTGGGGGAGGCGGCTTCTACCACCACCGCGTTTCGAGTCAACATCGCTTCGTCGACTTCTTATTTCGCTCTGTTCGCTGCTTCGGCCAGAGGTCCCCACCGCCAGTGCGGTTTCGCCTTCCCGTCCGAGGGGGCGCGGCTTCTATCGCCCCGCCCTGCCGAGAGTCAACTGCTCTTTCAACCGAGCCGTCGTTCTCGACTGTCACCCGCTGTTGCCAGTCAAGTGACGAGTACGTCCCCTCCCGCCAACTGTCAGCTGCCTGACACCCGGCCGCGAGGTGAGGGGCCTTATCCACCAAGCGATCCGCCGACGCAAGCTCTTTTCCCCAACCGTTGCTTGCGCTCTCCCAAACGACTCCTCCTCGAGGAACTTGCTGGTTCAACCAGTCCTGAGGAGAGAACTTCAGGGAACGGAGCGGTCCAAGCGAAGCCGGGAGAGATCCACCCTGCCCTGTCGGCAGCGCTCGGCGACTACCACCGAGTGGAGATCCGCATAAGCCCGGTCGAAGTTGTCGTTCACGATGATGTAGTCGTACGAGGCAACTCCCCGCTCGATCTCCGAGCGAGCCGCCAACAGCCGGCGACGAATGGTGTCCTCGGCGTCGGTCCCGCGCTCGCGCAGTCGCCGCTCCAGTTCCTCCAAGGAGGGCGGCACCACGAAGATGCAGACCGTGTCGGGGTGCTTGCGCTTGATCGCAAGCCCGCCCTGCACGTCGATGTCGAAGATGGCCATGCCCCGTTGGGCCCGGGCCTCATCCACCACCGACTGCGGGCTGCCATAGAAGTGGCCATACACCTCGGCCCACTCCACGAACTCGCCCCGCTCGATCCGATCCTGGAAGGAGGAGACGTCCACGAAGTGGTAGTCCACGCCATGCTGCTCCCGGCCTCGGGGCTGCCGGGTGGTGACGCTGATGGAGAAGAGGGCGTTTGGCACCTCGTTCAACAGACGGCGCGCCAAGGTCGTCTTCCCCGTCCCCGAGGGGGCGGAGAGCACAACCAGAAGACCGGGCGGGAAAACAGTGGGCTCGTTCATTCGACGTTCTGGACCTGTTCGCGGATGCGCTCGACTTCTGCCTTCATCGACACCACTCGCGCGGAAATCTCCGCGTGCTGGCTCTTGGAACCCGTGGTGTTTACCTCGCGGTGCATCTCCTGCACGAGGAAGTCCATCCGGCGCCCCGACGGCTCTCCCGCCCCCATGAGCTGGCGGAACTGCTCCAGGTGACTCGCCAGACGCGTCATCTCCTCGGCGATATCACTGCGTTCCGCGAACAGGGCCACCTCCTGGGCAAGCCGCTGCTCGTCCACCGAGATTCCCCGCGCCAGCTCCGCCACCCGCTCGGTCAGCCGCTGCCGGTACTCCTCCACGGAACGCGGCGCCAGCCCGGCCACCTCCCGGCTCCAGCGCTCGATGAGCCCAAGCCGCGTCTCCAGATCGACCCGGATGGCCTCCCCCTCGACCTGGCGCATCTGCTCCAGGGCCGTCAGCGCCTGCTCGAGCGCCCCTGAAACGGCCTGCGTCGCCGACTCCACGTTCATGCCGCGCTCTTCCAAGCGCACCACCCCGGGTTGGCTGGCCACCACCGACCAGGAGACCTCCGCCAACTCCCCCAGCGCCTCGCCCACCTCGCGCAGCGCTCGCGCCCACTCCCGGGCGAGCCCCACGTCCACCACGGGGACCGTGCCCGCCGCCGTCGCCGTGTTCCGCTTGATGAAGACATCCACCGCGCCTCGCGCCGGGCGGTCCTTCACCTGTTTCACCAGCGCCGGCTCCAGCGCCGACAACTCCCGCGGCAGCCGCGCCTTCACCTCGCAGAACTTGTGGTTGAGCGAACGCACCTCGACGGAGAACTCCTCGTCGCCCACGCGTGCGCGCCCCGCTCCAAATCCGGTCATGCTCTTCAACATTGCCGGCTTGCTAGGCGCTTCCGGCCATCAGGTCAAGCCACCCGCGCGCGCCCGCTCTGCTATGGTCCGCGCCCCGATGGTCTGGCACAAGCGGCTCGAGTTCTGGGCGAAGCTGGCACTCGCTCTCGTGGCATCCGCCCTCCTGTGGCGCCCCGGCCGACGCCGGCGGGCAGGGCAGTCCCTCCTCCCCCCGACGCGTCCTCCTGGTCCGCATCGACAACCGCGTCGGGGAGGCCCTCCTCACCACCCCCCTCATCCGCGCCCTCAAGGCCACCCCGCGCCCCCCAGAGGTCCACGTCCTCGCCCACGCCAAGGTCGCTCGCGTCCTCGCCGGCCACCCCGAGGCCGACCGCGTCATCGCCTTCAACCGGCGCCTGCTGTGGCTCGGCGCACTCGCCCCCGGCATCCGCGCCCTGCGCCGCGAGCGCTATGACGTCGTCGTCGACTGCGCCAACTGGTCCAGCCCCTCGGTGACCTCCGCTCTCATCTCCCGGCTCGTCGGGCCCCACGCCCTCGTCATCGGCCCCCAGCAATGGCCCGTCCACCTGCTGCACTCGCTGTCCATCCCCGCCCGCTCCGATACCTCCGGCGAGATGCTCCAGCGTCTGCACCTGCTCTCCCCCTTCGTCCGGGACGCGCAGCCCGCGCGCATGTCCTTCCGCCGCCCCCTCATCAGCGAGAAGTTCCATCTCTGGCTCGAGGCCGGCGCCGGCTCGCCCCGCGCCGTGGTCAACCCCGGCGGACGGCTCGGCTGGCGCCGCATCCCTCCCGAGCCTTCGCCGCCGGCGCTCGCGCCCTGCTCGCCTCCGGACGCACCCCCATCGTCACCTGGGGCCCGGGCGAGGAGGAACTCGCGCGCTCCGTGGTCGCCGCCGCTCCGGGCGCCCTGCTCGCCCCGCCCACCAACATCGATGAGCTGGCCGCCCTCATGCGCGACGCCGGGCTCACCCTCTGCAACAACACCGGACCCATGCACCTGTCCGTGGCCGTCGGCGCCCCCACGCTCGGACTCTTCCTCCACATGGACATGGCGCGCTGGGGACACCCCTACCCGCCCCACCGCATGGTGGACCTCACCCCCGTCGTCGACTCGGGCGGGGAGCTCGAGGCCCGCGTCTTCGCGGAGGTCCGCTCCTTCGCCGAGGAGCTCCAGGTCCGCGATTCAGTATCCTGACTTCACCCACGGGCTCGCCTCGCCAGCGAGCAACTCCGCGACCCCGTCCCGGATGGGATAGGCGAGCGCGCAGCCCGCGCAGCTCAGCGTCCCCGCCCCGGACGTCTCCGCCCCGCCATCGCCAGAGGCCGACCCCACCTCATCGAGCGACAGCAGTTCCTTGCAACGAGGGCACGCCAACACCCTCAACAACTCCTCGAAAATCATCATGTGCGCCCCCTATCCGGGTCCTCGGTCCATTCGCAACCGCCGGGCCAGCTCCGTCGTGCTGTGATTCTTGGGATCTCCCGCCACCGCCACCCGGCCCCCATAGGCACGGACCTCGTCCGCCTCGGGAATGCTGTCTGGCGTGTAGTCCGTCCCCTTCACGTGCACGTCCGGCTTCAACGCCCGGATGATGGACCGCACGTTCGGCTCGTCGAATACCAGCACCCGGTCCGTACACGCCAGCGCCGCCACCAATTCCGCCCGCTCCGCCTCCGGGATGTGCGGCCGTCCCGGCCCCTTGTACGCCCTCGTCGACGCGTCCGAGTTCACCGCCACCACCAGGTGGTCCGCGAGCTCCCGGGCGCCCTCCAGATAGCGCACATGCCCCACATGGAGCAGATCGAAAATGCCGTTGGCCAACGCCACCGTCTTGCCTTCCGCTCGCCAGCGCTCGCGCTGCTCCACCACCTCCGCGAGCCCCCGCACCTTTTCCAGCGTGCTCATCTCGTACCCCTCAGCTCTCCCAACAACTCGTCGCGCGCCACCGTCGCCGTGCCCAGCTTCTGCACCGCCAGCGCCCCCGCCACGTTCGCCAGCCGCGCCGCCTCCCCGAAGCCACCTCCCGCCGCCAACCCGAGCGAAAACGCCGCGATCACCGTATCCCCCGCCCCTGTCACGTCCACCGCGTCCCTCGCCCCGTGCACCGGCACCAGGTCCACTCCCCCCTTCGCATCGAAGAGCGCCATGCCATGCCGGCCCCGCGTCACCAACAACGCCTGGCAGCGCAGCCGCTTCACCACCTCGTGCCCCGCCTCCAGCAGCTCCGCCTCCGTCCTCAAGGCACGCCCCACCAGGGACTGCAACTCCGGCTCGTTCGGCTTGCACACCGTCACCCCGGTGAAGGCCGACAAGCTGTAGCGGCTGTCCACGCACACCGGCAGCCCCTCCGCCGCCAGCGCGCGCAGCGCCTCGCGCATCTCGTCCCCCACCACCCCCGCCCCGTAATCCGACACCACCACCGCGTCCGCGTCCTTCGCCGCCTCCTCCACCCGCTTCACCAGGGCCCTCCTCAACCGCGGCGGCAACGGCCCCCGCTGGCCCCGGTCCAACCTCAACATCTGCTGCCGGGTCGTGCTCACCCCGCCCGCCAGGATGCGCGTCTTCGTCTCCGTCTCCACGTCCCGCGCACTCACCGCGCTCAGCTGGATGTCCGCCTCGTCGAACAGCTTGCGCAACGCCCGGCCCATCTCGTCCGTGCCCAGCACCCCCACCGCCGTCACCTGCCCCGACAGCGCTCGCACGTTCGCCGCCACGTTCGCCCCGCCCCCCAGCTTCACCTCCGAGGACTCGTGACGGACGATCAGCACCGGCGCCTCCCGGCTCACCCGGTCCGTCTGGCCGTAGATGTAATGGTCGGCCACGAGATCCCCCACCATCAGCACCCTCCGGCGCGAGAACGCCAGGGGCAACTGCGCCAGGGAAGACATCGCTCGGGCGGGTAGGACAGCGGCCATGGCGGCGCGTTGTCCCACACCGGCCCCCCGCCTACAAGCCGACCTTCTCCTCCGCAAGCCCCAGGGCCCGGCGGAGATGCGCCTCACCCTCCAGCACCTCCACGCCCAGTCTCACCGTCCAGGTCTCGAAATCCACGGGAAGACGGACCCGGTCCTTCTCCGTCGTCACCACCCGCGCTCCCAGCCGCTCCGCCTGGGCCCGGACTTCCTCGAGTTCCCGCGCGCTGAACGGATGATGATCCGCGAAGAAGGCCGTTCCCCTCACCTCCACTCCCAGTTCCTCCAGCGTCCGCACGAAGCCTCCAGGCCGCGCCAACCCCGCCAGCGCCAGGACCGGCCTCCCCACCAACACTCCGGGTGGATGCAGCGCTCCCTCGGGGTCCACCCAGCCCGTGGGCCGGTAGAGCGTCCGCACCCGGGGCGCCGCGAGCGGCGGCCATTCCACTCCGGGCCGAGACGACGCTCGCACCCAGATGAGCGTGGCCCGCTTCAGGGCCGCCAGGGGCTCGCGCAACGGCCCCCGCGGCAACATCCGTCCATTGCCGAAGCCCACCGCCTCGTCCACCACCACCACGTCCTCGTCCCTCGCCAACCGCCGGTGCTGGAAGCCATCGTCCAACAGCACCACCTCCAGCCCGTACTCGTCCCGCGCCCTCCTCGCCAACGCCCTCCGGTCCGCTCCCACCAACAGCCGGGCCTCGGGACACCGGCGCGCCAACAGCAACGGCTCGTCCCCCGCTTCCTCCACCGAGGGCAGCCGCTCCCGCCCCGTGAAGCTCATCGGCTCCTTCGAGCCGCGCCCATACCCGCGCGTGAGAATGCCCACGCGCCTGCCCTCCCGCACCAGCAGCTCCGCCGGGTAGAGCACCGCGGGCGTCTTCCCCGTCCCTCCCACGTTCAGATTGCCCACCGAGATGACCCGCAGGCCCTCCACCCGCTCCCCTCGCATCCACCCCGCGTCGTAGAACGCTCCGCGCAGCCGCACGCCCGCGCCATACCCCCACGACAACAGCTCCAACGGCGCGAGCATCGCCCGGCGCCTCCATGGCTCCGGTGCCCCTGGATAGAAGACCCGCTCGATCGCCGTCGGGCCGCTCACCGCCCCGCCCTCGCCCGCTCGTACAGCGCGAGCACGTCCGCGGCGATCCGCGCATTGCCCGGATGCTCCACCAACGCCCGCTCCCCCGACTCCGAGGCCACTACCACCGCCTCCGGCGTCAGCTCCTCCACCCGCGCGTCCGCCAGCGCCGGCAGGTTGCCCTCCTCCACCGCCACCACGCGCACCCCACAGGCCCGCGCCTGCGCCGCCGCCCTCGCGCTCCAGTCGTTCCCCAACCCCAATATCCACACCTCGTCCAGCGCCTTCAGCCAGCGCGCGAACGCATCCCCCTGCTGATAGCCCGCGAACGTCACCCCCTCCTCCAACCCCAGCCCCCGCACCTGCCCGCGCACCGTCTCCACCAGGCCCCCATCCCCCACCAGCACCAAACGCGCCTCCGCGCGCGCCCGCCGCAGCCTCGCGAATGCCTCCACCCCGAGCGCGTGCCGGCGTGACGCCTGGAAGGTCGACACCATCCCGATGAGCGGCGAGCCCGTGAGCCCCAACTCCCTCCGGAGCGCCTCCCGGTCCGCCGCGGGCCGGAACATCCCGTCCACCAACGGTGGCAAAACCTGGACGCGCCTGCCCACCAGCCGGGTGATCAGCGAGGACGCGGGCACCGTGTACGCATCCGCCTCCGGCAGCGAGGCGCGCAACGACCTCGGCGCATGCACCGAGCGGATCAACACCGCGCCCCGTGGCCTCCCCCAGCGCGCCACCAGGTGATCATGCGTGAAGTGCGCGTGCACCACCTCCTCGCTCCGCCCCCTCAACCGCCACCCGTCCCCCACCATCCGCCACGGCGGAGACTTCACCGACAACTCCAGCCCGCCCTCGTCCAAGAGCCCCAACGCCTCGAGGCGCGGCACCGCCAGCTCCTCCGACGACGCCTCCGCGCGCCGCCGATCCACCGCCACCCGCACCTCGTGCCCCGCCTCGCGCTGCGCCAGCGCCAGCAACGCCACGTTCTCCGCCGGGCCGCTCCAATAGGGGCTCGCGAGCAGATGCAAAATCCTCATCGCGCCAACACCCGCGCCATGTGATCCACGTTGCGCTGGCTCGCTCCCGACACCTGCCGCACCGTCGTCCTCGCCAGCACCCCGAGCGACGTCACGTTCTCCGGCTTCTGCAGCAGCTCCGACATCACCCGGTACAGGTGCTCCGCGTCGTTCACCTGGATGCCTCCCCGCCCCACCAGCACCTGCACGCTGTCCTGGAAGTTCTCCATGTGCGGCCCGAACAACACCGGCTTGCCCTGTCCCGCCGGCTCCAGGATGTTCTGCCCTCCGCGCGTCGTGAACGAGCCACCCACGAACACCAACGACGCCAGCCGGTACGCCCGCGACAGCTCGCCCATCGTGTCCAGCACCACCACCCGCCCTCCCTCCTCGTTCCCCCTCGAGCGCAACCCCACGCTCAACCCCGCGTCCCTCGCCAGCGCGGAGATCCGTCCCGCCCGGTCGATGTACCTCGGCGCGATCACCAACCGCAGATCCGGGTGCACGTCCAACAGCCGGCGGTAGACCCCCAACAGGTGCTCCTCCTCGCCCTCGTGGGTACTGCCAGCGATCCACACCCGCTCCCCCGCCTTCAGCCCCAGCGCGCCCCGCAGCGCCTCGTCCTCCTGCGCCGGGCCCACCGCCGCCAGGGCATCGAACTTGGTGTTCCCCGTCACGAAGACCCGTTCGCCCGGCGCCCCCAACGCCAGCGCCCGCTCCGCCTCGTCCTCGCCCCGCATCAGGAACAGCGCCATGTCCCGCAGCGGATTGCCGATCAGCGAGAACAACAGCCGGTACTTGCCCTGCTGCCCCGGGGAGAAACGCCCGTTCGTCAGCGTCACCTTCACCCCGGCCCGCTTCGCCGCGCGGATGAGGTTGGGCCAGATCTCCGTGTACTCGAGCACCAACAGGTCCGGCTGGATGGCGCGCACCGCCCGCCGCGTGGCGCCCCACAGGTCGTACGGCGCATACACCACCGCGTCCACCTCCTTCGCCAACCGCCCCCGCCCCATCATGAAACCCGAGTCCGTCATCGTGGAGAGCACGATGCGGCACCCCGGAAAGCGCGCCCGCAGCGGCGCGAACATCGGCGAGAGCGCCAGCAAATCCCCCGCGCTCGCCCCATGCAGCCAGAACGTGGGCCCCGTCCCGCGCGGAGGCAGCTCCCCCGGCGCGTAGTAACCGAGCCGCTGCCTCAACCCGTTGCGCGTCTTGCGATGCAACGACAGCACGGGGAACAGCACGGCGAAGAGCAGGTAGCTGGCGAGGACGTAGAGCAAGCGCATGGGAGGACGGGCCGCGTCCCTCTAGCAGATCTCAGCGCCCCACGCTCCGTGCCAGCACCCGGACCGGACTCGGGACGATCCACGGCCGCCACTGGCTCCCGAAGAACCGCCCCGGCGCATCCACCCACGCCTCCACCTGGACCGCCCCCTCCTCCACCAACTCCACCGACACGCCGTCCGGTCGCAGCCGCCCCGAGCCTCGCACCTCCACGCGGACGTGCTCCCGAGCCCCCGGTGGCAGGCGCACCGTGAGCACGTCACCCACGTGGGCCTCCCGGCGCTCGGCGTCCACTCCCTCCAGGACGAAGCCCTCGGGCTCACCCAGCGCCCGGAACGCACAGAGGGCCCGCCCACTCGCGAGCCCCTTCACCACCGCCTCGGCGGCGGCTCGCGCGTCCCCGGGCAGCACGGGCGCGGCCCCGTCTTCCCCGGGCGGCAGGTACATCGCCAGCGACTGGAACACCTCCTCGTAGCCCGGCAGCCCATGCGCATCGTGCGCGCACAGCGCCAGACGCGGCTTCTCCCGCGCCAGCTCCAGCAGCTTCGTCACGGGCCCCTCGTCCGGCTCGACGAGCAGCATCACCCCGTGCACGCGCTGGCCGAGCCGGCGCCCACCGCGGGCAGCAACCGGCTGAAGGGGCGGCGCACCGCGCTCCGGAAGAACGTGTCCGCCGAATACAGCTCGAAGCCCTCGGCCCGCCGCGCGGCCCCCTCGTGGCGCCACGGATTGCGCGCCTGCACCGGATGGGCGAGCACACTCACTCCCCGGCCCGCTCCACCGCCGCCTGGGCCTCGCTCCCGTCCGCCCCCTTGAGCCCCCCTCCAGCGGGCGCTCGAGGCCGAACGCCACCAGGTGCCCCGCGGCCGTGGAGATCTCCACCCCCTGGACCAGCAACACCCCATCCACGAAGACGGGCTCGCGCGGGGTGAAGTCATTGTGATCCGTGAGCACCACGAAGTGCAGGCCCGCCGCCTTCGCCGCCGCGGCCACCTCCGCCTCCGTCGCCCGCCCATCCGAGCGCGTGGTGTGCACATGGAAGGCGCCGCGCGGCCACCGCGGGCCCTCGGACGCCGGGGGCACCACCGGGTAGTCGGCATACGAGGCCGCGAACGTGAAGAACCCCGCCCACCCCAAGAGGAGCAGCACCGGGCCCACCAGGGCCCGCAGCCCCTTGCCCACCCACACCCAGGAGGGCTTCACGCCGCGCCCCGCTCGGCTCCCACCTGCAACGCCCACAGCGCCGCGTAGGCGCCACCCCGCGCCAGCAAGTCCTCGTGGCGTCCCTGCTCCACCACCCGCCCCGCCTCCACCACGCAGATGCGATCCGCGTTCACCACCGTCGACAGCCGATGGGCGATCACCAGCGCCGTGCGCCCCGGCAACACCCGCGCGAGCGCCGCCTGCACCTCGCGCTCGCTCTCCGGATCCAGGCTGCTCGTCGCCTCGTCCAGCACGAGCACCGGCGCCCGCGACAACACCGCCCGCGCGATGCACAGCCGCTGCCGCTGCCCTCCGCTCAGCTTCGCGCCCCGCTCGCCCACGGGCGTGTCATAGCCCTCGGGCAGCGCCTGGATGAACTCATGCGCGTTGGCCACCCGGGCCGCCGCCTCCAGTTCCTCGCGCGTCGCGTCCGGCCGCGCCAGACACAGGTTGTCCCGCACGCTGCCCGAGAAGAGCAGCGGCTCCTGCGTCACCAGCGCGAACCTGGCCCGCACGCTCTCCGCCGTGTAACGATCCGCGTCCACCCCATCGAGCAACAGCCGGCCCTCGCTCGGGCGCTCGAAGCGCAGCAGCAACTGGGTGATGGTGCTCTTGCCTCCACCGCTCGGCCCCACCAGCGCCACCACCTGCCCCACGGGCAGCTCCACCGTCAGCCCATTCAAGGCCCGCCGCTCTCCATAGGAGAAGCCCACGCCCTCCAATTCGAGGCCGTGCTTCAGGGCCGGCGCCTCGGTGGCCCCGGGCGCGTCCTCCACCGGGTGGCGCAGGTCCAACAGCGCGAAGAGCCGCTCGCCCGCCGCGCCCGCCTGCATCGCGAACTGCGTCACCCGGCCCAGGTCCTTCACCGGCTGGTACACGAGCACCACCGCGGTGAGGAACGACAGGAGCGACGCGGGATCCATGGCGCGCGTGGCCGCCGCGTAGGCCAGCGCGCCCGCGAGCGCCGCCGCCGCCAGCACCTCCATCACTCCCGGCACTCCACCCCGCGCCCACGCGGCCCGCACCATCGCCTCCTCGTGGGAGCGCGCGTGCGACGAGAAGCGCTCCAGCTCCGCCGCCTGCCCGTTGAAGGCCTGGATGGTGCGCATGCCGCCCAGTCCCTCCTGGAGCTGGCCCGCGAGCTGCCCCAGTTGCAACTGACCCTCGCGCGTGCCCCGCAGCGCCTTGCGCGTCAGCCGCGAGGCCGGCAGCGCCGCCAGGGGAAGCGCGCACAGCATCAACCCGCCCAGCAGCGGACTGAGCGACAGCGCCACCCCGGCGAGCACCACGATCTGCAACGAGTCGCGCAGGTAGGAGCCCACGGTGTACATGGCCGCCACCTCCACCGCCTGCACGTCCGCGGAGAAGCGACTGAGCAGGTCCCCCATCCGCTCGCGCGCGAGCTGCGCGGGCGACAGCGAGGTGAGGCGCACGAACAGCTCCCGCCGCACGTCCGCCACCGTCTTCTGGGCGAAGAGGCCCATGAAGTAGAACTGGCCCAGGTACGCCACGCCCTTGACCACCCCCACCGTCACCACCACCACGGGGAAGCCCCAGAGCGCGGCCTCGCGCGGCAGGTCCGCCAGCCACGGCACGGCCTGCTCGCCGCCAAAGCCCCGCTCGCCGCCCGACAGGAGGAAGCGCAGCGCGGGGCCCATCAGGTACGCATACGCCCCCGTGCACAGTCCCAGCACCGCCATGCACACGAACGCCGCGCCCAGCACCGCCGCATGAGGCCGGGCGTACCCCAGCAACCGCCACAACGACTTGTGCATCACCGGCCTACTTTGCGCAGCGCGGCCTTCGCGAGCTGGGAGTTGGGGTTGAGTTCGAGCACCTTGAGCAGCTTCTTGCGCGCGCCCGACTCGTCGTTCATCTCACTGTCGATGATGGCCGAGATGATGAGCGCCCGCTCGAGGTACGGGTTGAGCGTGAGCGCCTTGCGCAGCACCTTCTGCGCGGCCCGCGCCCGGTCCTCCTTCGGCCCCGTGCCCGCGAGGAAGGTGGCCCACGCCGGTACGAGTAGTACTCGGGCTCCTGGGGGTTGAGCCCCACCGCCTCCTCGAAATGGATCAGCGCCGAGCGGAACTGCTTGCGCTTGAGCGCCGCCTCACCCCGCCGCAGCATCAGCTCGGCGTCCACGTTCACCGTGGTGGAGCGGCCCACGTCCATGCGGGACACGAGGTATTGCAGGTACGCCTTGCGCTTTTCCGGCAACGACAGCACCCGGTACGCCGCCGACAGCTTCTCCTGCACCGAGTCCAGCAAGTCCTTCATCTCCGAGGTGTCGTACTCGGCGTAGCTGTCCGGGTGAAAGCGCATGGCGAGCTCGTGGTAGGAGCGCTCCACCGCCTCGCTGTCCGCGGCGATCTCCAACCCCAGGCAGCGGAAGTAGCTGCCGGTGATGATGCGCACCGCGCCCTCGCGCAGGTTGGCCGCCACGTCCGCCGGCAGCGGCTTGCGCTTGCGCGGGGCGATGACGTCCGGCACCACCACCACCTCGCCGGGCCCCTGGGCCACGGGCGTGGCCGAGAAGTCCACCCCGCCCACCAGCCGCAGGAACCACAAGAGCGAGTAGCCCCGCCGCAGGTCGCCCCGCCCATGCGCGAGCAGATCCCTCAGCGGGATGCGCCCGTTCATCTGCATGGCGATCTTCAGGTCCTCCGTGTTCAGCCCCAGCGCGCCCAGATCCCTGCCGAAGTCGGGCGTGCGCACGGGAAACTCCGACTGGTGCGCGCGCAGGGGCGCGGCCAGCGTCTTGAGCGGCATGGCCCGGCGCGCTCCATCCAGGATGGGCGCCAGCGCGGGCGTCTCCACCGTGGCCACCTCGCTCTGGAAGTCATCGCCGGGATAGAAGGCGTAGCGGCCCTCGCGCATGCCGATGACCTGGGCGACCCGGTCCATCGTGTACTCGCGCAAGAGCTGCAACAGCTCCTCGCCCGCGGCCTCCACCCCGGCCTCGTTGAGCGCCGCGCCAATGCGCAGGCCCGAGCCCAGCGCCTGCACCACCCGCTCCGCCTGCGCCTCGTTGAGCACCTGGCGCTGCAGCAGGTAGCTGGGCAGCGCGTCCTGGCGGGCGCTCGAGTCGTAGTTCACCGCGCTGCCCTGGGCGAAGAAGACCCGCCGCGTCAGGTCCCGGTGCGCCACCACCAGCACGCCATCGCGGCGCAGGCGGTAGAGCGACACCAGCAACGCCGGCAGCGGAAACCCCTTGAGATCCCCGCTCATCACCGCCGGGCGCACCAGCATCCCCAGCACCCCCTTGAGCGGGGTGGCGTTCTGCTCCATGGCGGCCGACAGCGACTGGAGCTTGCCCACCAGCTCGCCGGGCTTGAGCGGGTCGGCCACGTAGGCGTTCACCTTGAGGTCCACCAGCGAGGCCACGCCGCGGGCCCGGCCCAGATGGCCCTTGTCGATGGCCACGATGGGCACGCGCGCCCCCAGGCTGTAGTTGCGGATGAGGTGGCCCACGTGCGCGCCATCCAGTCGCGGCACGTCCACGGACATCACCACCAGCGAGGGATTGTCGGCGACGAAATGCTCCATCGCCGAGCCGGGCTCGCCCACGGCCCTCACGGTATAGCCGGCTTGAGACAGGACCCCGGTGAGATGCTCACGGGTGGGGGGATGGTTCTCGACCAGCAGAAGCTTCTTCACGGGCCCGCCAGTGTACACACTCGGCCCGCGCCGCAGCAGGCCGCTCTCGCCCCCACCGGCACCCGTTCCACCGTCAACGAACCGCTCGGCCGCCCTCCACGGAAGCAAGCACACCCTGGTCGGCTCCGGCGCATCAGGTAGGATGCGCGCCCCTTGTCCTCCGCCCCCCAGATTCTCGTCGTGGCCGGCGAGGCGTCCGGTGACGCCCACGCCGCCGAGCTCGTCGCCGCCCTGCGCGCGCGCCGCCCGGACCTGTCCTTCTTCGGCATGGGAGGCTCGCGCCTCGCCGCCCAGGGCGTGGAGCTGCTCTACGGCGCCCATGAAGTCAACGTCATGGGCATCACCGAGGTGCTGCCCAAGATTCCGCGCATCCTCCAGGTGATGGGGGGCCTCGCGCGGGCCGCCGCCGAGCGCCGCCCCGCCTGCGCCATCCTCGTGGACATCCCCGACTTCAACCTCCGGCTCGCCGCGCGGCTCAAGAAGCTCGGCATCCCGGTGGCCTACTACGTGTCGCCGATGATCTGGGCCTGGCGCCGGGGCCGGGTGAAGACGATCGCCCGGCTGGTGGACCGCATGCTCTGCATCCTCCCCTTCGAGGAGGACTTCTACCGGGAAGCCGGCGTCGCCGCGCGCTACGTGGGCAGCCCCGTGGTGGAGCAGATGCCCGCCCTCGCCAGTGCCCCCGCCTTCCGCCAGAAGCTCGGTCTGCCCTCCGAGGCGCCCACCCTGGCGCTGCTGCCCGGCAGCCGCATGAGCGAGATCCGCCGCATCCTGCCCGCCATGGTGGGCGCGGCGAGGACGCTGGTCGCCGAGCGTCCCGGGCTCCAGGTGGTGGTGCCCGTGGCGCCCACGATCGCCCGCGAGGAGATCCTCTCGCGCTTCGAGGGCAGCGGCGTGCAACCCATCCTCGTGGAGGGCCGGGCCCCCGAGGTGGTGGGTGCCAGCGACGCGGCCATCGTCGCCTCGGGGACGGCGGCGCTGGAGGCGGGGTTGATGCAGCGGCCCCTGGTGGTGGTCTACCGCGTGTCGCTGCTCACCTACCTCGTGGGCCGGATGATGTTGAAGGTGGCGCACGTGGCGCTCGTCAACCTGCTGGCCAACCGCCGGGTGGTGCCCGAGTTGCTCCAGGGGGACATGACGCCCGAGCGCATCGCCGGGGAGATCCGCCGCCTGTGGGTGCCGGGCGCGCCGCGCGACGAGATGCTCCGGGGGCTGGAAGAAGTACGCACCCGCCTGGGCGAGTCCGGGGCCGCCGCGCGCGCCGCCGAGTCGGTGTTGGAGTTGCTGCCCGCGGCGAAAGTCTAGGAGCGCGCCCCCGAGCGCTCTGCTATGTCCCGCCGCGCGATGAATCCAGCGCTGGTCTGCATCCCCACCTACAACGAGCGGGACAACCTCGAGCCCATCACCCGCGCGGTGTTGGCGGCCGAGCCGCGGGTGGACATCCTCGTCGTCGACGACAACTCCCCGGATGGCACGGGGAAGCTGGCCGACGAGCTGGCGGCGAAGGAGCCGCGCATCCGCGTGCTCCACCGCGAGAAGAAGCAGGGGCTGGGGCGCGCCTACCTCCATGCCTTCCGGCAGGCGCTCGACTGGGGCTACACGTACATCCTGGAGATGGACGCGGACTTCAGCCACGATCCGCGCTACCTGCCCACCATGCTGGACACGGCCCGATCCGGCGTGGATCTGGTGCTGGGCTCGCGCTACGTGCACGGCGGCGGCACCGTCAACTGGGGCGTGGGCCGGCAGCTCATCAGCCAGGGCGGTTCGCTCTACGCGCGGAGCATCCTCGGGGTGGACATCCGCGACCTCACCGGCGGCTTCAAGTGCTTCCACCGCCGGGTACTCGAGTCCATCGAGCTGAACGCCGTGCAGAGCACCGGCTACGCCTTTCAGATCGAGCTCACCTACCGCGCCCTCAAGCAGGGCTTCACGGTGAAGGAAGTGCCCATCGTCTTCGAGGATCGCCGGGTCGGGCAGTCCAAGATGAGCCGGCGCATCTTCGTCGAGGCGCTGACGATGGTGTGGAAGCTGCGCCTCACGGTGTAGGAGGGCGCATGTCCGAACAGTTGTCGCTGTTCATCGTGGCGCTGCCCGCGATGCTCTTCGTCGTCGATCCGGTGGGCCTGGTGCCCATCTTCCTCGCGATGACCGCGGGGGATTCGGAGGAGAAGATCCGCAGCACGGCGCGGCGCGCGTGCCTGGTGGCGTGCGCGCTGATGCTCTTCTTCGCCCTCTTTGGCGGCGTCATCTTCAAGGTGTTCGGCGTGTCGCTGGGCGCCTTCCGGGTGGCCGGCGGCATCCTGCTGCTCATCACCGCCCTGGACATGCTCCGGGCGCGCCCCTCGGAGACGCGCACCACCCCGTCCGAGACCCAGGAAAGCATGGTGAAGGAGGACGTGGCGCTGGTGCCCCTGGCGATGCCCCTGCTCGCGGGGCCCGGCGCCATCGCCACCGCCGTGGTGCTGATGGCCCGGGGCGGGGACCGGCTCGTGACCGCCGTGCCCGTGCTGCTGGCCATCCTCATCACCTTCGTGACGAGCTACTTCGTGCTGCGCGCCGCCAGCCTCGTGCAGCGCGTGCTGCGCCAGTCCGGCGTGGCCATCCTCGAGCGCGTCATGGGGCTCATCCTCGCGGCCATCGCGGTGCAGTTCATCGCGGATGGCGGCAAGGATCTGCTGCGCGAGCACCCCACGGTGTCTCAGATGCTGGATGCCGCCCAGACGCCCGAGCGCTTCATCACCGCGCCCTTGGCCTTGCCCCCCAGCGACATCCGGTTGGGCCCCGCGCGCTGCGCGTCGTAGACGTAGCCCTCTCCCTGGCGCTGGAGGAAGAGCACCAGCGCCTCACGGGTAATCTCCCGGACCACCTTGAAGTTGGGTCCCCCACACGAGGGATCTCCCGAGAACAGGCGCTCGAGCACGTTCTCTTCGGCGTCCTGGACGAAGACGAGCACCTGGGTGGGCCCGTCATGCCCGTCGGCCTCCAGGCCGGAGAGGATCTGCTGCGGCAGCTGCTCGCGAACCAGGGTCTGGACGAGTTCGCACTTGGTCGCCTCGTTGTCGGGGGCCGCCGTGGCGGGCGCTGGCGTGTGCATGCAACCGGGGGAGGCAAGGGCGAGCAGGGCGGGGAGCACGAGTCGCTTCATCCGTGGGTTCTCCTTGGGGCGGCACCGTCCGCCATCACGGCGGAAGACGGGGGACTTCGAGAGGAAGGCACCCTGGTGAGCACCCGGGTGCCGTGCAACGCGAATCCGGCTCCTTCGCGGCGGTGGTGTTCGTAACAGATCCTTCGGGCTCGAACATTCCCCACCCCGGGACGAGAGACCATCCGCTCCCCGACTTTCTCCGGGAGCGAGCGGCCCGCCAGCCCCTCAGGGCACGCCCACGAGCGAGATGCCCGCGGTGTCGGCCTTGCGGAAGAGCTCGGGTGCGTCCAACAGCACCGTCTTCCCCACTTCCAACGCCAGCACGGTGGCCCCCACTTCCTTCATGACGTCCAGGGTGCGGGGGCCAACGGCGGGCAGATCGAAGCGCAGGTCCTGCCCGGGCTTGCAGCGCTTGACCACCACGGTGCCCGTGCCGCCGTACTTCGCGCCCCGGCGGATGGCCTCGTCGGTGCCTTCCACCGCCTCGAGCGCCAGCACGTGGCCCTGGCGCACCACCACCGTCTGGCCCACGTCCGCCTGACCGAGCAGCGTGGCCACCTCGCGCCCCAGCGCCACGTCCTTCTGCTGGACCGCGTTCAGGGCGGGTCCGGCGAGGTGCCCCGCGGGACACAGGGCCTGGGCCAACCAGTCCGTGGGCGCCACGATGGTGACGCCGTGGGACTCGAAGTAGTCCGCCACCGCGCGCAGCAGGGCATCATCGCGCACGCTGCGCAGGCGCGAGAGGATGCGCACCGCGCCCAGGTCCGGCCGGGCCTCGGTGAAGGCGCGCACCCGGCCAATGCCCCCGGCCATCGCCGCCCGGGTGACGCCCGCGTCGCGGAAGGCGCGCAGGATGCGGTCCACCTGCCCCAGCCGCACCCACGTCAGGGAGGCGACCTCGGAGGCCAGCGCCGGATCCGTCTCGCCCCGGTGGGCGACCGCCACCACCTCCAGGCCCTGGGCCCGGGCGGCGCTGGCGAAGAGGAAGGGCAGACGGCCGTTGCCCGCGATGAGGCCAATGCGTTCCACGGGGGGCGTCAGCGCGTCAGGCCGCGCTTGCTCTGGGCGATGAAGTCCACCAGGTAGTCGATCTCCGCCTGGCCGCCCAGCTCCGCCTTCAGCCGGGCCACCGCCTCCGTCAGCACCAGCTTCGAGCGGAAGAGGATCCGGTAGGCCTCCTTGATGCGGGCCACCTGCTCCTCGCTGAAGCCATGGCGCTGCAGGCCGATCACGTTCAGGCCGGACAGCTCCGCCCGGTCCCCCTGCGCCGTGCAGTAGGGCGGCACGTCCATGGTCACCATGGCGCCCCCCGAGATGAAGGCATGCTTGCCCACCCGGGTGAACTGGTGCACCGCGGACAGCCCACCGAGGATGACGAAGTCCTCCACCACCACGTGCCCGGCGAGCGCCACGCTGTTGGCGACCACGCACCCGCTGCCCACCACGCAGTCGTGGGCCACGTGGCTGCAGGCCATGAAGATGTTGTTGTCCCCGACCCGCGTCACCCCACCCCCGCCCACCGTGCCGATGTTGAGCGTGGTGGACTCACGGATCTGGTTGCCGTTGCCGATGATGAGCTGGGTGTCCTCGCCCGCGTACTTGAGATCCTGCGGCACGCCCCCCACGGAGGCGAAGGGAGAGATGCGGTTGCGCTCGCCGAGCGTGGTGCGGCCATCGATGACGACGTGGGCACCCACCTTCGTGCCCGCGCCAATCGTCACCTTGCCACCAATGATGGAGTAGGGACCCACCTCCACGGTCTCGTGGAGGCGGGCGTCCGGGTGGACCACCGCCGTGGGGTGAACCTGCGCCATGGTGTCTCCCTCGTCCTGTCAGGACGCCTCGGCGGTGGAGCCGCCCGACTTCTTGTCCTTGTCCACGACGGTGGCGAGGAACTCGCCCTCGGCCACCTTCGCTCCGTCAACCGTGGCCGTCCCCTTCGTCTTCCACACCGCGCCCTTGTGACGCAGCACCTCGACGTTGAGCTGCAACCGGTCCCCGGGCACCACCGGCTTGCGGAAGCGCGCCCCATCCACGCTCATCAGGTAGGAGACCGACCGCGAGGGGTCCATGTTCTCCGTCTTGTAGGCGAGGATGGCCGACGCCTGGGCGAGCGCCTCCAGGATGAGCACGCCCGGCATCACCGGGTGGCCCGGGAAATGGCCGTTGAAGAAGGGCTCGTTCATGGTGACGTTCTTGAAGGCCACGATCTTCTGGCCAGGAACGATTTCCACCACCCGATCCACCAGGAGGAACGGATACCGGTGGGGCAGCAGCGCCTGGATCTCCTGGATGTCCATCATCCGCCCTTCTCCTTTTTCTCGAGCATCTCCACCCTGCGCCGCAGGGTGCGCACTTCCTTGAGCAGCTCGGTCAACTGGCCGAGCGCGGCCGACGTCCGCAACCACTCGCGATGGGGCATGGCCGGGGTGCCGCTCACCACCTGTCCATCTTCCACGTCCTGCGCCACGCCCGACTGGGCCCCGACCTTGGCCATGTCGCCCACGCGGATATGGCCCACCACGCCCACCTGCCCCGCCAGCACCACGCCCGTGCCCAGCTCCGACGAGCCGGACACGCCCGCCTGCGCGCACAGGAGCGACAGCGGGCCCACCTTCACGTTGTGGGCGATCTGCACCAGGTTGTCGATCTTCGTGCCGCGGCCGATGACCGTCTCGCCGAGCGTCGCCCGATCGATGGTGGTGCAGGCGCCCACCTCGACATCGTCCTCGATGCGCACGATGCCCGCCTGGGGAATCTTGTAGTGCTCGGGGCCCTGGGCGCCCTCGGGGTTGAAGGCGAAGCCGAAGCCGTCCGCCCCCACCACGCACGAGGCGTGGAGGATGACGCGCGCGCCCACCGGCAGTGCTCGCGCACGGTGACGTTGGGGTAGAGCACGCTGTCCTCGCCCACCCCCGCCGCTTCCCCCACGTAGGCTCCGGGGAAGAGCACCGCGCGAGCCCCTACCCGCGCGCCCTTGTCCACCGTGGCCCCGGCCATCACCGTGGCGTCCGGGTGGATGCTGGCCTCGGGGTGCACGTGGGCACCGGGCCGCACGCCCGCCTCGTAGGTGGGCCGCGGGTGCAAGAGCTGGGAAATCTGGGCGAAGGCCGGTGCGGATTGGCGACACGCACCAGCGAGACGTGCTCGCGTGGCTCGGCGTCCCGGCCCACCAGCACGGCCGACGCCCGGGTGGCGTCGTACTGCCGGCGGTAGCGCGGGTTGCCATAGAAGGAGAGCTCGCCGGGCACTGCCTCGACGAGCCCATTGAGTCCGGTAATCTCGAGGCCGGCGTCACCGAGGAGCTCACCCCCCACATGGGCGGCGAGCTCCCCGAGCCGGCGGGGCTTGGGCGTATGCACGGAGAAGAGCGCTGCCTACTTCTTGGGCGCGTCCTTGGCGACCGGAGCGTCCTTCGCCTTGCCCTTGCCACTGTTGTACGAGCGGATGACCTCGTTGGTCAGGTCGTACTGGCTCAGGGCGAACACCAGGCCGGAGTCGCGCTTCTCGAAGACCATGCCCAGGCCCTCGCGGTCGGCGATCGTCTTGATGACGTCGTCGATCCTCGCGATGATCGGCTCCATCTCCTTGCGCTCGCGCTCGGCGGCCTCACCGCGGCTCTTCTCCCACTTCTGGGCCAGGTCGTAGACCTTCTTCTGCAGGTCGGTGGCCTTCTGGACGCGCGTCTCCTCGCTCATCGCGCTCGCCTGCTTGTCCAGGGTCTCCTTCTCCTTGCGCAGGGCCTCCTGCTCGGAGTCGATCTCCTTCTGGCGGGCCTCGAGCCACTTCTGGAGGCGGGCCTTGGCGGCCTTGCCGTCATCCACCTCGAGCATGACGCGCTGGTAATCCACGTAGCCCATCTTGGTTTCGGCGGCGGCCAGCGTGGGGACCGCGAGCATCGCGGTGATGGCCAGGACGGACAGCTTGCTTCGAAGCGACATGTGCGACAGCTCCTCGGAGGAAGTTTGGAAGGTGCGACGTCCCGCCGGCTTCCCTGTTCAACGGCCCCGAAAGGCCGGGAACAGGGCGGACGGACGACCTATCAGAAGAAATTGCCGATCGTAAACTCGAAGAGGATGGGCTGATCATCCGGGCGCTTCGTGAGCGGGATTCCCCACTCGAAGCGCAAGGGACCGACCGGCGAGAACCACCGGAAGCCGAATCCCACCGAGTGGAAGAGGCCCAGGGGCAGCTTGTTCTGCTTATCCTCGAAGAACCGCTCGTTGGAGGCATAGGCGTTGCCCGCGTCGTAGAAGACCACGCCGCGGATGCCGGCCTTCTCGAAGATGGGGAACTCCAGTTCCACGTTGAGGATGAACTGCTTGTTGCCGCCCACGTTGATGGACTGGATGGTGGCGTCGGGCGAGGCGGAGTTGGGCGCGAGCAGCGAGGGGCTGATGGTGCGCAGCGCGTAGCCGCGCATCGAGTTGATGCCGCCCAGGTAGTAGAGCTCGGAGATGGGCAGCGGCCGCTGGCTGTCCAGCGACTGGATGTAGCCCACGGTGGCGTTCGTCTTGAAGACGGCGCCCAGGGGCAGCGGGAAGTACAGGCGCGAGTAGGCGCTGTAGCGCGCGAAGAGGAACGAGCCGCCGAGGAAGCTCGGCGCGTACTCCACCGAGCCGTAGTGGATGAAGCCCTGGGAGGGGAAGAGGCGGTTGTTGCGCTTGTCGTAGGTGACGGACAGGCGCGCCGAGCTCGTCACGCCACTGAGGAAGCGGTTGGCCAGCAGCACGCCGCCGATACTCGACAGGGCGGAGACACTCACGTGCTCCTGCGAGTAGCCCACGTTGACGAGCAGGTCCTCGACGACCTGATAGCCCAGGCCGATGTTGCCACCCGTGGAGCGGCGGTCGAAGTCGACGTAGTTGGACTCCACCCGGAAGAAGTCCGCGGAGAAGATGTAGTTGGTGTCCAGGAAGTACGGATCGAAGAACGACAGCTGCACGAGCGAGCGCAGGCTGGAGATCTGCGCCGAGGCGGACACGCTCTGGCCCCAGCCGAGGAAGTTGTTCTGCGACACCTGGGCCGTGAAGATGAAGTCCTCCACGTTGGAGAAGCCCAGACCCACCTGGAAGGTGCCGGTCGCCTTCTCCTTCACCTCCACCGTCAGGACGATGGAGTCCCCGCGCGAGCCGGGCTTCTGGTTGACCTCCACCGTCTCGAAGAAGCCGAGCGCCGTCACGCGCTCCTTGCTGCGGCGCAAGCCGGTGCCGCTGTACAGCTCCCCCTCGTAGACGCGCAGCTCGCGGCGGATGACCTTGTCGCGCGTCTTGGTGTTGCCCACCACCTCGATGCGCTCGATGGTGACCTGGGGACCCTGCTGCACGTCGAAGGTCAGGTCCACCGTGCGCTGGTCGGCGTTGATGTTGGTGACGGGGTTGATGTTGGCGTAGGCGTAGCCCCGGTCATAGTAGACGTCCGTGAGGGCCTGGATGTCCGTGCCGAGCTTCGAGCGGCTGAAGTGCTCGCCGGAGTGGGTGCTCATCAGGCGCGCCAGCTCCTCCTTGGGCACCACCAGATCGCCGGAGAAGTCGATCTTGCCGATGTTGTAGCGCTCGCCCTCGGTCACCCGGAGGGTGATGTAGATGTCGCGCTTGTCGGCCGACAGCGACACGTTGGGCTTGTCCACCCGGACGTTGATGAAGCCCTCGTCGTAGTAGGTGGCCTGGATGACCTGCAGGTCGCGCTGGAAGACCTCCTCGCGGTAGGTGCCCTCGCTCGTGAGGAACGACAGGTAGCCGCCCTGCTTGGTGAGCATCACGTCCCTGAGCCGCGAGGCGGGGATCTTCTCCGCGCCCAGGATGACGATGTCCTTCACCATCACCTTCGAGTTCTCGTCGACGGTGAAGACCACGTCGACCTGGCCACCCGCCACGGGCTCGATCTTGTGGGACACCTCGGCGAGGAAGTAGCCCTTCTCGATGTACTTCTCCTGGATCTTCTTCTGGGTGCTGCGCACCGTGTCCATGTCCAGGATGGTGAGGGGCTTGACCTCGATGGACTCCTTGAGGTCGTCCTGGCTGATCTCCTCGTTGCCGGCGAGCTTCACCGAGCGGATGGACGGGCGCTCCTGCACGCGCACCACGTAGATGACGCCGCCGGCGGGCAGGCGCTGCACGAGCAACTGCACGTCGCTGAAGTAGCCGAGCGCCCAGACGGCCCGCAGATCCTCGGCGCTACGGGACGTGTCGAGATCCGTGCCCACCTGGGTGCGCAGGGCGCGGCGGATGGCCTCGGCCTCGACGCGGCGATTGCCCTCGACACGGATGTCGGTGACCTCGTCCTCACGCACCTCGCGATCGGGAGCGACCGGGGCGTCGGCGCTTCGGGGGGCGGAGGTCGCGGGAGGCGCAGCCGTGTTCGTCTGCGCGAGCACGCGACCGGGCATCACCGACCATGCGGCGGCGAGGAGCGGGAGAAGGAACCTGAGCGGAAGAACGGGGAGCCTCAAGAGCGATCGGCCGGTAAAGGGCGGGGCAATCTATGGGAGGAAATCAGCGGGTCTCAATGAGAAAGCGCCGGACGGGGGTCCGGAAGGCCTCATGCTTCGGTTACCCGGCCGGCCATCAGCCGCAACCGCCGGGGCATGGAGCGCGCCAGGGTCTCGTTGTGGGTCACCACCACCGCGGTGATGCCCAGATCCCGGTTCACCTCGCGCAAGAGCTGGTGGATGCCCTCGCCGGTGGCGGGATCCAGGTTGCCCGTGGGCTCGTCGGCGAGCAGCACCGCCGGCTTGAGCACCAGGGCGCGCGCCAGGGCCACGCGCTGCGCCTCCCCGCCGGACAGCTCTCCGGGCCGGTGATCCACCCGGCTGCCCAGACCCACCCGCTCGAGCAACTCGCGCGCGTAGGCATAGGTGGGCGCCCGCTCCCGGCGCTGGATGAGCGCGGGCATGGCCACGTTCTCCAACGCGGTGAACTCGGGCAGCAGGTAGTGGCTCTGGAAGACGAAGCCGATGGTGCGGTTGCGGAAGTCGGCGATCTCCGCGTCGTTCATGGCGAAGACGCTCCTGCCCTCGAAGAGCAGCTCGCCCGCGGCGGGCATGTCCAGCGTGCCCAGCACGTGCAGGAACGTGCTCTTGCCCGCGCCGGACGCGCCGATGAGGCTCACCATCTCCCCCTTGTCGATGTCCAGGGAGACCCCGCGCAGCACGTCGATGCGCTTGCCGTGCAGGAAGTAGCTCTTGAAGACGTCGCGGATGGAGAGCAGTGCCATCGTCCTCACTCCGCCTTGAGGCCTTCCACCGGCTCCACGCTGCTCGCCTTGAGCGCGGGATAGATGGACGCCAGATAGGTGACCAGCACCGCGATGACCACCGCGAGCGCCGTCTGCACCGGCTCGATCTTCACCGGCAGGTTGGGGATGTAATAAACGGACGGGTCCAGTTTGATGCCCACCTTCAGGATGAAGTAGCACCACGCCAGCCCCGAGAAGAGCCCGAGCAGGCCTCCGGCCACGCCAATCTGGAGACCCTCGGCGAGGAAGATCTTCACGATGCCGCCGTCGGAGACACCCAGCGCCTTGAGCACGGCGATCTCCTTGCGCTTCTCCAGCACGAGCATGATGACCGTGGCCACGATGAGGCCCGCGGCCACGATGATGATGATGGACAGGATGATGCCCATCACCAGCTTCTCCAGCCGGAGCGCGGAGAAGATGTTGCGGTGGATCTCCCCCCAGTCCCGGGCGCGGTAGGGATAGCCCCCCAGCTCGCGCGACACCTGCGTGGCGATGCGCCGCGCGTCGTCCACGTCCGTCACCTTCAACTCGATGCCCGTGGGCCCCGTGGTGTTGAAGAGCTTCTGGGCCTCGGCCAGCAGGATGTAGGCGAACTTGGCGTCGTACTCGTACATACCCGAGTAGAAGATGCCCGCCACGCGGAAGGCGCGGCTCTTGGGGATGAGGCCCGCGGGGCCCAGCTCCGCGCCCTGGGGCGAGATGACGTTCACCCGGTCCCCCACCACCACGCGCAGGATGGTGGCCAGCTCCCGGCCGAGGATGATGCCCGGCAGCACCTTCTGCTCGGTGCCCCGGGTGGTCTTCCCGATGATGGGATCGACCTCCTCGTCCTCCTCCTCGTCCTGGCCGGAGGGCTTCGAGCCCAGGCCCAGCGAGCGCCGGGGCGCGATCTTCTCGGGGGTCTCCAGGTTGTCCAGATCGCCCCCGGGCAACATGTTCCGGCGCAGATCCAGCACCGAGCCCACGGTCTCCGGATCAATCCCCTTGAGCACGATGCCCTGCACCTCGTCCTCGGCGAGCACCATCACCGGGTTGTCGATGGAGGGCGTCTGTCCCGCCACGCCGGGCACCTTGGCGATCTGCTCCATCAGCCGCTTGTACTCGGACAGGTGGCCCGCGTACTTCGACACCACCACGTGCGAGTGCGCCCCGAGGATCTTGTTCTGCAGGTCCTCCTCGAAGCCGCTCATCACCGACAGGACGATGATGAGCGCCATGACCCCCACGCCCACGCCGCCCACCGACAGCGCCGTCA
Source organism: Cystobacter fuscus (assembly GCA_049060065.1). Classification (GTDB taxonomy): domain Bacteria; phylum Myxococcota; class Myxococcia; order Myxococcales; family Myxococcaceae; genus Cystobacter; species Cystobacter fuscus_B. The sequence continues at coordinate 2,291,151 of JBMEQP010000002.1, read as the reverse complement.
TCATCATGGTGGGCGACTGCTCGCGCAGCTTCAGGCGGTTGAGCGCGGAAGCGGCGGCGAGCGGATCCTTCAGGCCCAGTTCGCGGATGCGGGTGCGCTCCACGGCCGCCTCCACCGCGCGGATGATGCCGTAGATGATGAGCGGCGGGATGATGCCGAACAGGAGCACCGCCAGCGTGCCGAACACGAGCGAGGGACGGAACACCCCCACGTGGCGCCGGGCGACGAACAGCTCGAAGCCCAGCCGCAGATCCATGCGCCCGCTGCCCGCGGCGATGAAGCCCGTGTTGATGCCCAGCACCAGCATGAGCACCAGCAGCGAGAACACCAGCCAGTAGCCCACCACCGGGCGGCCGAGCATGTCCGCCACGTACGTCACTTCGCGCAGCCGGTAGCCCAGGGTCACCTGGAGGTCCGGCAACTGCTCCATCAACGTCAGGCCGATGGGCACGGGCAGGCCCAGGTAGATGACCCCGATGGTGGCCTCGGGCATGGCCAGCCGCCGCGCCCGCGCGGCCCCCACGAAGCCGCACGCGAAGGCCACGAGCGAGGCGACGATGAGCGACACCGCGAAGGCCACCGTGGGCGCCAGACCCCCTGCCCTCCTCCGCTCGCGCCTCCTCCACTCGACAGGAACGTCTGCAGGAGGATGAGCACCAGCTCCGCCAGCAGCATGCCGCCGCCGTAGGCGCCCAGCGTGCTCCAGTAGAAGTCCCGGTACCGGGCGAGCCGGGGATAGAGCACCGCGCCCGCCGCCGGGCTGGGCCCCTCGGTGGACTCCGGGGCCCGGCGGATGCCGCTGGCGATGAGCACCCAGCCCACGATCCACGCGGCGGACCCGATGACGAGGTACTCGGTGCCCACGAGGCCCACCGAGGAGGGCACGGCGGACTGCACCGCCACCAGGCCGACCGCGTTGATCGTCTGCACGAGCCCGCCCCAGGCCAGGGCGGACAGCCCCAGCACCGAGGCGACCCGCGCCCACGCATCCACGCGGCCAATGGCCACGCCGAGCAGCACGACGCCCACGAGCGCCACGAGGACGCCGCTCCAGATGAGGCTCCAGCGGTAGACGGTCTGCCGTTCGGCGTTCACAGGGGTTCCTGCCTACTTCGCAAGCGGCTTGAGAAGGGGGAAGAGAATGACGTCGCGGATCGACGGCGCGTCGGTGAACAACATGGTGACGCGATCAATCCCGATGCCCTCACCCGCCGTGGGCGGCATGCCGTGCTCGAGTGCGCGGATGTAGTCCTCGTCGTAATCCATCGTCTCCTGCTGGCCGCGCTGCTTGGCGTCCAACTGGGAGAGGAAGCGTTCCTTCTGGTCGATGGGATCGTTGAGCTCGGAGAAGGCGTTGCCGATCTCCCGGCCCGCGACGAACAGCTCGAAGCGATCGGTGAAGTCCGGGTTCTGATCATTGCGGCGCGCCAGGGGCTGACCGCCGTGGGGTACTGGGTGATGAAGGTGGGGTGCACCAGGGTGCTCTCCACGTGGTGCTCGAAGAGCGCGCCCACCAACTCCCCGTGGTGCATGGTCTGGATGGCGCGGCGATCCGCCTCGCCCTGGGCCTTGGACAGCAGCTCGTGCCGCAGCCGGTCCGGGTCCGCCATGTCCTTGTCGCTCAAGGAGGGCACCGCCTCGCGGATGGCCTCCGTCATGGGGATGCGCTTCCAGCCCTTGCCGAAGTCCAGCACGTGGCCCTGGTAGGTGACCTTCGTGTCCCCCGTCACCGCCTTGGCCGCCCCCGAGAGCATCTCCTCGGTGAGATCCATCAGGTCCTCGAACGTGGCGTAGGCCTGGTAGAACTCCAGCATCGTGAACTCGGGGTTGTGCCGGGTGCTGATGCCCTCGTTGCGGAAGTTGCGGTTGATCTCGTACACGCGCTCGATGCCGCCCACCACCAGACGCTTGAGGTAGAGCTCCGGCGCGATGCGCATGTACAGGTCGATGTCGAGCGCGTTGTGGTGCGTGATGAACGGACGCGCCGCCGCGCCGGACACCAGCGGGTGCATCATCGGCGTCTCCACCTCGATGAAGTCGCGCCCGTCGAGGAACTCGCGGATGTAGCGGATGAGCTTGTTGCGCTTGAGGAAGGTCTGCTTGACCTCGGGGTTGGACACGAGGTCCAGGTAGCGCTGGCGGTAGCGCGTCTCCACGTCCGACAGGCCATGCCACTTCTCGGGCAGGGGGCGCAGGGACTTGGTGAGCGGCAGGAACTTCGTCGCCGACAGGGTCAGCTCGCCCGTCTTCGAGCGGAAGAGCGTGCCCTGCACCGCCACGAAGTCGCCCAGGTCGCACAGCTTGAAGAGCTCGTAGGCGTCCCCGAGCGCGTCCTTCTTCAGGTGGGCCTGGATCTCCCCGGAGCGGTCGCGCAGCTTCACGAAGGCGGCCTTGCCGAAGCTGCGCACGGCCACGATGCGGCCCGCCACGTCGTAGGCGACGGGCCCGGCCTGCTCGAGCTCCTCCGTGGTCTGCTTCTCGTGACGGGCGAGGATGTCGGCGGCCAGGTGCTCGGGCCGGTACCCATTGCCGTAGGGGTTGAAGCCGGAGTCCTTCCACTTGCGCGCCTTGTCGAGGCGCTGCGCGTAGATTTCCTGCTCCTTGGACCCAAGGTCTACTTCGGCGGTCTTGTTCTCTGGCGTGTCGGACATGGGCATCCCGTGAGGGCGCGGCACGCTAGCCAAGCGCACCCCGGGACGCAATCAATGGACGCAGCCGCCCCTTCTTTCAGGAAGAAGACACGAGCAGGTAGGCCGCCACCGCGGCCGCCAGCAGCACGGGAATGAGGATCTCCACGGGCAGCCGGTAGTGCGCGTGCATGAGGTTCAACCCGCGCAAGCCCGAGCGGCGCTGGCGCTTCACCCGTGCCAGCACCTGCGAGGCCAGCGCCGGCGGCGCCTTGTGCCGGGCCACCTGGCGCACCCGGAGCACGGTGCTCGAATAGGCCTGCCACCCCTGCTGGCACTCGCCACAGGTGTCCAGGTGGGAGCGCACTTCACGCGCCGTGTCGGCGGGAAGCTCCTCATCGGCGAAGGCGATGAACAGGGCCCGGGTCTCCCGGTGGCTGAGCTGCGCTGGCATATCCCGAAGTCTCCGCTGAAAACCGTTCATTCCTCAAGCCGCCCCAACACATCCGCCAACTTCTCCCGGGCCCGGTGGAGCCGGCTTTTCACGGTTCCCAACGCTAGCTCGGTGATGTCGACGATTTCCTCGTACGACAGGCCCTCGATGTCTCGGAGCGCCACCAGCATGCGCGCGTCCGGCTCGAGCTGGGAGATGGCCCACTGCACCCGGGCCTGCTCGCGCGCGGCCTCCAGGGCCTCGTCGGGCCCCGGGGGCGAGCCCAGTGCCCGCGCCAGCGCGCCCTCGCTCTGCTCGCCGTACTCGTCCGAGCGGCCCCGGCCCCGGCGCTTGAGGTACTTCAGCCGGTTGAGGCAGTGGTTCTTCCCAATCCGGAACAACCACGTGGACAGCTTGGAGTCCTCCCGGAAGCGCGCCAAGTGCTGGTGGGCGCTCACGAAGACCTCCTGCACCACGTCATACGCCTCTTCCGGGTCCGCGAGCATCCGCACGCAGAAGTCGTAGAGCCGGTCCTGGTGCTCGCGCACCAGCGCCTCGAAGGCCTCCGGCTCGCCGCGCCGCAGCCGCGCCAGCAGCAGGCGCTCCGGCGTCTCCACGTCCTGACTCCCGAGCACTTCGCTCGCAGACACCGGTGACCTCCCCGCGGCCTGTCCCGCGCACGGCTCCACCCCACTCCCCTGGACTCCCCGCGGCCTTGGACAACGAGGCCGCGGAAAGGTTCCGAGGGGCTACTCGGCGGCCGTGCGGTTGGGGTTCTTCACGCCCATCAACTGGGCGGTGACGAACTGCTCCAGTTCTCCATCCAGCACCGCGTCCACGTTGCCCGTTTCCACGCCCGTGCGCAGGTCCTTCACCATGCGGTAGGGCGCCAGCACGTACGAGCGGATCTGCGAGCCGAAGGAGATGTCCTTCTTCTGCGCCTCGGCGGCGTCCCGCTCCGCCTCGCGCCGCTTCATCTCCAGCTCGTAGAGGCGGCCGCGGAGGATCTTGAACGCCATGTCCTTGTTGGCCGACTGCGAGCGCTCCGTCTGGCAGGTGATGATGATGCCGGTGGGCAGGTGGCGCAGCTGCGCCGTGGACGAGGTCTTGTTGACCTTCTGACCGCCCGCGCCGCCACCCCGGATGAACTTCAGTTCAATATCCTTCTCCGGGATGTCGATCTGGATGGAGTCATCCACCTCCGGGTACACGTCCACCGAGGCGAACGCCGTCTGCCGGCGCGCGTTGGCGTCGAAGGGGCTGATGCGCACCGGGCGGTGCACCCCCACCTCCGCCTTGAGGTAGCCGTAGGCGTACTCGCCCTCGATGCGCAGCGAGACGTTCTTGAAGCCGGCCTCCTCGCCCTCCTGCGCGTCGTTGATCTCCACCTTCCAGCCGCGCTGCTCGCAGTAGCGCGTGTACATGCGCATGAGCATGGCGGCCCAGTCCATGGAGTCCGTGCCGCCCGCGCCCGCGTTGATGTCCATGAAGCAGTAGGACCGGTCCTGCTCGCCGGAGAGCATCCGCGCCAGCTCCAGCCCGGCGATGTCCGCCTCGACGGCGCCGAGCGAGTCCTCGGCCTCCTTCGCGCTGGCCGGGTCGTTCATCTCCGCCGCCAACTCCAGCAGCGTCTGCGCGTCGTCCAGGCCCCGGAGTGCCTTCTCGAAGGCGCCCACGCTCGACTCCAGCGTGGACTTCTCCTTGAGCATCGCCTGGGCCTTGGTGTTGTCGTCCCAGAACGTGGGCAGCGTGGATTCGCGCTCGATCAGCGCGATGCGAGACCTCTTGCGATCGAGGTCAAAGATGCCCCCTGAGCGCCATCAGACGCTCGCGAAGCCCGCCGATTTTCTCCATCGAGTCGTTCGCCATGTTGTGTCCTCCTACCAGTCAGTTGCCAGAAGCCTTCAGGGTGGGCGCCAGGGACGGGGACTCCTGTCCCACCGTCACCCGGGAGCGCCCCAGCGTCATCGCGCCCGCCATGCCCACCGACATGGGCAGCAGGAGCGCGATGAGGCGCCAGTTGTCTTGATCGAACAGGGGCAGCGCCTTGAGCACCAGCCCCAGCACGCCCAGGGCCGCGAGCACCACCCACAACCGCCACATCCACTCGCGCCCGCGCTTAGAGCCACGCATCAAGACGAAGCCCAGGGGCAGCGCCAGCACGGTGAGCGGGTTGGCCAGGAACAGGTTCTCGTTGCGGTACGTCACCGTGTGGTCCGTGCCCAGCCACATGATGAACAGCGCGAGCCCCGGAATCCCCACCACCAGGCCCACCAGGACGTTCTGCAGGCCGAGCAGGATGCGAGGCGCCCTCCCCCGTGCGCCGCTCCCACAGGGCCAGCCCCACCGCGATGCCGCCCAGCACGAGCCCCAGCAGCAGCAGGACCGGGGCGTAGCTCGGCGGCCGCGCGGGAGTCACCGGACGGCCCTGCGCCGCGTAGAGGGTGAAGGCCCGGGCCACCAGCGGGTGGCGCTCGCCGTCCGCTCCCAGCACCTGGGCCTCCGCCACCTGCCGCTCCAGCTCGTCGGGAAGGAACGCCTCCTGCCAGCGCGTGGCGGGCTTGTCGATCTCGTCGTTCATCAGGAAGTCGAGCAGCAGGCTCATGGGCGGGCCCACGGCCGTGTAGCGGCGCGTGTGCTCGCGCAGCGTCATCCGCCCGGGGCCGCTCGCCGCGGCGTGCAGCTGACCACCCAGCACCTTGTCGAGCGCATCGCGCAACCGCGTCACGCAGTTGTCGTTGTAGTGGTGGTAGAGGTAGTCGCGGTTCTGGGGCAGTACGTTCTCCGCCAGCAGCCGTCCCAGCTCCACCTTCTGCGCGGGCGTCAGGTTCAGCTCCTGCAGCCGCACGTCCCGGTTGAGCGAGCGGTAGAAGCGGAACGTGGCCGCGGGGCTCGCGTCGTCCACCCAGAACTCGAGCCGCCCCATCGCGTAGCGCAGGAGCATGCGCTCGTCGAAGGAGAACATGCCGTAGTTGTAGAGGCGCGACTGGTGCAGCTTCTGGTCCTCCACCACGAGCGAGCCGTGGCCGAACCAGGACGGCACGTCGTCGCCGGGCCCGAAGGTGACCAGGTAGACGGAGAGATCCTCGCCGCGGCTCTCCCCGGTCCCCCAGGGAGGCAGCTCCTGAGCGGACGCCGGAAGGGCGGTCAGCAGCAGGCCGAGCAGGCAGAGCATGGCGGAGGCGAGGCGAGACATTCGCACCTACCTATCACGCGCGCCGCCCGACTCAACCCGTCTCCGTCTCATGTCATGAGCTTGCGAGCCCGGGGAGCCACCGCGTCGCCCACCATGCCGCTGGCGCCCAGCAGGCGCTCCTCGGCACGCGCCATCTTCTGCGCGTCCTTGGGCCGCTCGTGGTCGTGCCCCAGCAGGTGCAGGAGGCCGTGCGCCGGTAGCGCGCCACCTCCTCGTCCAGCGTGCGCTCGTACTCCCGGGCCTGCAACTTCGCCGTGTCCAGGGAGATGACCACGTCGCCGAGCTGCCTCGGCCCGGGCGTGCCCTTGGGAGCCTCGCCCGCGGGGAAGCTCAGCACGTCCGTGGCCTTGTCCTTCTTGCGCCAGGTGCGGTTGAGCCGGCGGATGGCATGGTCGCCCACCAGGGAGATGGACAGCTCGCACCCGGACAGCTCCAGCTTCTCCAGGAACGTCTCGGCCAGCTCCGTCACCTGCTTGGAGAAGCGCTTGCCCTGGGGATGCGCCACCTGCACCGTCACCCGGTTCTCCTGGGGCTCCTCCTCGGCCTGCTCGATGTTCGCCAGCTCCACCCGGAAGGCCGGCGCGCACACCGAGTAGTAGTCGCACGCGCCCTGCCCGTCGTTGCGGTACACCACCCGGCGGCCCCGGGGCACCAAGCCCATCTCCCCTTCCTCGATGAGCTGGCGCCGGCCGTCCACCACGAGCGTCAGCTCGCCCTTGAGGACGATGACCACCTCGTCGAACTCGGGCTTCTGCGCGGGCTCGCTCCAGCCCGGCGGCGCCAGCATGCGCGCCACCGACACCGAGTCGGTGCCCGTCGTCGCCGCGCCCACGAACTCCTCGATGCGCTTCCCATCGTCGCGGGGAATCACCTTCCCCTTGCGCAGCTTCACGTTCGCCCTCCTCCCGCCACGCGCATCAGGTGCCCGTACCCACCGGACGCGCCTTGCCTTCCTGCTTCGCCGCCGGCGCCACCATCAGCGAGCCCTTGGGGCCCGCCTGCAGTGCACCGGCCGGATACTCGGGACGCGCATGATAGATGCCCTCGAGCGTGTGCAGGAAGGACTGCGAGATGAGGTTCAAGTCCCGAAGTGTCAGATCGCACTCATCCAGCTGACCCTCGGAGAAGATGAGGTTGATCATCTTCTGCACCTGCGCTTGCAGCCGCGCCGAGGTGGGATCCGGCAGCGAGCGCGTGGAGGCTCGACCGCGTCGGCGATCATCACCAGGGCGGCCTCGCGGAACTGGGGCTTGGGGCCCGGGTAGCGGAAGATGCTCTCGTCGAGCGGAGGCGCGCCTTCCTTGCCCTCCTGCTCCTTGAGGGCCTTGTGGAAGAAGTAGCCCACCAGCCGGGTGCCGTGGTGCTGGGGAATGGCGTCCGCCACCAGCTTGGGCAGGCGGTACTGGCGCGCCATCTCCAGGCCCTCGGTGACGTGGCGCTTGATGATGACGGCGCTCATCGCCGGGGCGAGCCCATCGTGCCGGTTGTCGCCCTTCTGGTTCTCCCCGAAGTAGAGCGGATTCCGGCCCTTGCCGATGTCGTGGTAGTAGGCGCACGAGCGCGCCAGCAGCGGATTGGCGCCGATGTCCTCCGCGGCGTTCTCCACCAGCGTGCCGATGATGATGGAGTGGTGGTAGGTGCCCGGCGCCTGGACGATGAGCTCCTTGAGCGCGGGGTGGTTCAAGTTGGCCAGCTCCAACAGCTTCAGGTCCGACGCATAGCCGAACACGGACTCGATGAGCGGCGTGAGCGCCAGCACCACCACGGGCACCGCCAGCGTCGTGCCCAGGAAGGCGAACACGGCGGTGATGAGGGTGTCGGGGGTGAGCCCCTTGCCCTCGGCCAGGAAGAGGAAGAGGACCGCCAGGAGGTTGGCCACGCCGGTGACGAGGCCCGCCTTGAAGATGCCCACGCGATCCTTGGCGCGGGTGATGCTGTCGGCCGCCACCAGGGCGCCCACCAGCGCGTAGATGCCGAAGGACAGCGAGTTGCCCAGCATCACGCCGCACAGGCACGCGAGCACGAGCGCGAAGAAGAGCGCCAGCTCCTCGGAGAGCACGAAGCGCACCAGCATGGCGCCGGCCGCCACCGGGAAGGCGTAGTAGAAGCCTCCAGGGGCAGCGCCGCGTAGCGGTCCTGCACCGCGTCCGCGATGGACACCCAGAGCTGCGCCAGGCCCAGCATCGACACCAGCAGCAGGCCCAACAGCAGCGCGTCCTTGCGCGTGGGCCGGAAGCGCCGGAAGGCCGCCCGGCAGAAGAGGTACGTGGCGGAGATGAGCAGCGCCACGAGGCCCGTGCCGCCCACCTGCAACTGCAGCAAGTCCAACCGGTCCGTCTGCGCGCGCATGCCGCGGATGGCCACCAGGTGCGTCTCGTTGACCAGCTCCCCGTCGCCGATGACGCGCTGGCCCTTCTTGATGGAGATGACGGCGTCCTTCACCGCCGCCGCCGCCGGCGCCGCCGGGCGTCCGTCTCCGCCAGATTGATGGTGAGGCTGGGCCGCACCAGCCGCTTGGCCAGCCGCAGCACCGCCCGGCGCTGCACGACGGGGGAGTCCGGCAGCAGGTTGCCCGGAACGGAGGCGAAGCGCTCCATCTCCGTATACGTCTCGCGCAGGTCCACCACGGTGGGCGCCGTGATGGCCAGGGTCTGCTCGCCATTGTGGCGCAAGTCCCTCACGGTGATGCCCTGGGAGCCCTCGCGCGCCAGCTCCTCGCGCGAGGGGGCGATGTACACCGGCAGGGGCTCGGAGAAGCCGTAGGCCCGCTCCAGGAGCGACAGCGTGGCCGCCTCCAGGCTCTCGGAGAAGCGCCCCGCGTTGAGCGCCTGGAAGTCATCCGCGTCGAGCTCCGCGTCCCGGCGCCCGAAGAGCAGCACCAGGAAGCGCTCGCGCATCGCCTCCAACTCCTGGCGTTGACGCTCGCGCTCCTCCGCCGTCGGCGAGGGCGGCTTGCGGGCCTTGCGCGTCTCGGTGGAGTCCACGGGCGCGGGCGGCGCGGCGGCTTCCTTCTCCGCCAGACGCCGGCGCATCTCCGAGAAGGCGCCGCTCACTTCGGTGCGCAGCTCCGAGACCACCCCCGGACTCAGGTCGTACACCGGGCGGACCGCGGCGCGTGCCTCCTGGCGCCGCTTCTCGGTCATCGCCTCGTGGAGGATGTCGTAGTCCCGCCCGGCCTTGAACCCCGCCGGCGCATTCGTCCGGAAGGGCTGGCCCAGGTCCTCCTCGGTGAGGGCGGGGATCTGCTGGCTGTAGAGGCCCGGGGAGATGACGAAGCCGGCCGCGACCGACACCACCCCCAGCAACAGCAGGTTCGTCAGGCGCCGGCCCCATTGGGGGCCGAGCCGGAAACGGCGCGACAAGGCGTCCAGCGGACTGGGTCCGGGGGGCGGCGATTCCGGTTCGGCCATGGCGGTCATCAACCTATGGGAGGCGGGGCGGAGACTTCAAGCAAGGCGGGAGGCGGCATGTTCCCTACCGACACTCCCTCGCCCCACTCCTCGGCCAGCGAGCTCACGCGTCCGGCGGCTCCTCGCTGGAGGCGGGCGCCGAGGTCTCGGCGGCCTGCTCGGCCTGCTTGAGCGCCTTGGCGGCCTGCTGGGCGGCGTCGAAGCGATCGTAGGCGCGGATGACTTCCTGCACGAGCGGGTGGCGCACCACGTCCACCTCGGTGAACTCGGAGATGCACAGGCCCTCGATGTTGCGCAGGATGGAGCGCGCGTGGTGCAGGCCGCTCATCCGTCCCACCGGCAGGTCCACCTGCGTCACGTCGCCGGTGATGACCGCCTTGCTGTTGTAGCCCAGGCGCGTGAGGAACATCTTCATCTGCTCGACGGTGGTGTTCTGCGCCTCGTCGAGGATGACGAAGGAGTCGTTGAGCGTGCGGCCGCGCATGAAGGCCAGCGGCGCCACTTCCACCACGCCCTGCTCGATGAAGCTCGTGGCGCGCTCGATGGGCATCATGTCGTGGAGCGCGTCGTAGAGCGGGCGCAGGTAGGGATTGACCTTCTCCGCCAGATCCCCGGGCAGGAAGCCCAGTTTCTCACCGGCCTCCACCGCCGGACGCGCCAGGACGATGCGCTTGACCTTCCGGTCGAGCAGATAGGAGACCGCCATGGCCATGGCCGGTACGTCTTGCCCGTGCCCGCGGGGCCGATGCCGAAGACGATGTCGTTGGCGCGGATGGCGTCCACGTAGCGCTTCTGCGCGAGGCTCTTGGGCGCGATCTGCCGGTTACCCGAACTCTTGAGCACGGGCCCCATCATCACGTCCTGGAGCGACTCGACGCCTCCGCGTCCCATCACCTTGATGGCCTGCTCCACGTCCTCGCGGTAGATGGCGCGGCCGGCCCGGATCATCCCCTCGAGGCTCTCCACCAGCTTCACCGTGAAGGCCACGGCATCCGCCGGTCCCGACAGGTGCAGCTCCGTCCCCCGCTGTCCCACGCGGACACCGAGGCGGCGCTCCATGAGCTTGAGGTTCTCGTTCTGGTTGCCACACAGCGCCAGGGTCGTCGCGTTGTCGCGGACATCCACCTTGGCGGAGGTGGGGCTGACTTCTGGGCCTCTACAGTGGCGGGGTTTCGCAATTCATCCCATCCCATGAGTGCGGGTCTCGGATTTCAACCTCACTTCAGTAACGGCCTCGATAACGACTTCCAGCCTCCGGTGTTGCCCACCAGCGAGCAGCCCACCTAGCGCAAGGGGGGCAGGAGGATGAACTGCCGGTCCGACGTACGACGGTAATAGTAATCATCCCTCCACGGGTAGCGCAGGTCCTCGTTTCGCAGCAGACCCACTTCCACCAGGGAGTCCAATCGTTCGGGGAGGTTGCCCTTCTCGAGCCGGAACACCTCCAGCGCGGCCTCGATTCGGACCTGTTGGGCACGAGACACCAGGCGCTGGGCGGCCGGGTCCGAGTACGAGGAGGCCGACGCACCCTGCAAGTCCCACGTGTCCGGCCGCAGCCGCGAGGCGACGAAGCCCAGCGCGGCGATCACCAGGAGGGTGACGGCGGCGCGCGCCACCATGCCGCCCAGCCGCACGAGCAGATCCCCACCCCGCGCGGAGGACGACAGGCTCGACAGGCCCGAGGGCGGCAGGGCGCGGATGTAGTCGAGGTTGAGCAGGTTGACGAGGGCCTTCCAGGTCTCGAACTCGCCCAGGCAGCTGAGATCCACCAGCTTGCGCACGTCGCGCCCCGGGCCGATGAGGCCGTACACGCGGCGCTCGGTGCTGCCGATGGACTTGAACTCGCCCTTGTTCTCGTCCTTCTTCTCCTCGGAGAAGGCATCGTCGAAGGACGCGTCGAAGTCGTCCTCCTTCTCCTGGGCCTTCTGCGGCGGCAGTTCCTTGATCTTCTCGAAGGTGGTGGCCTCGTTGGAGAGCTTCTTGCGCAGGTGGGGCCACTCATCCACCATCCGGAAGCCTTCCATGAGCACGCTCTCGGCGCGCAGCGGCGCGAGATCGTCCGCGTCCACCTGGACGCTCTCCTCCTGCTTGAACTCGTAGTCGCCCGCCTTCCAGGAGAAGAGGCCGTAGAGCGACTCCGTCACCTGCAGCCGCATCATCTGCTTGAGCTTCTCCGCGGAGATGGCGCCCGTGGAGGTGAGCACGTCGCCGAGCCGCTTGAGGGTGCGCTTCTGGATCTCCAGCGCGCTCTCGAGCTGCTGGGGCGTGATGAGCTCGGCGCTCACCAGCATGTTGCCCAGCAGGTCCTTCTTCTTGCGCGTGACGCTCTCGGCACGCACGATGTTGCCGTCCCGGATGAAGACCTGGACGTCCTGATCCTTGCTCTTGAGGTAGAGCACCCCGGTCTTCTGCTGCTGCCCGATGAGCTGCAGGATGTCCGCGATGCCGAAGTCCTTGAGGGTTCCCGTGAGCGCCATCGTCGTTCCGGTCTACTCGTTCTGGCGGCGATACAGCCCGCGCAGCGACAACAGGTGAAGGGGGATGAGGAGAAGCAACAGGGGGGCGAGCTTGAGGTACATCGGCACCTCCCCATAGGGCGAGCGCAGCACCCCGGAGCGCAACAGCAGCCCCGCCACCCCGAGGAGGAAGAGGAAGGCGTAGAGCGTGCCGCGCACCGCCAACCCGTTGAAGAGGTGACCCGCGCCGGACACCAGGCCGCCGAAGACGTAGGACACGCCGCTCGCCCACTGGCGGTTGCGCTCGATCTCGATGTGCTTGCGAGCCCGGACGCGCGCCTCCACCACGATCTTGCGCGAGAAGACGTTGACGCACTGGGCGCACAGCTTGCTGGCCACGCCCAGCTCCTTGTCACAGCGCCGGCACACCGGACGGCCGCACTTCTCGCACTCGTGGGACGGCTTGAAGACGCCTCGGGCCAGGCCGAGCATGGCGACGAGCAGCGCCCCGAGCACGAGCGGACCCCAGGCGGAGATGCCCGAGCCACCTGCGAGCAACCGGCTCGACAACTGGGCCTCCACGCGCGCGGCCAGGGCCGTGTCCTCGATGACCGGCAGATCCGTCAGGGGCAGCACGGGCCCGAGCAGCAGGCGGTTCATCGTCAGCCGATCATCCGGCGGCCGCTCCCACATCAGCAGCTCGCGATCCAGACGGCCCGCGGTCTCGAGCGCGTCACGCGCCTTCTGGTTCTGGGCGCTGATCTCGGAGTCCGGCGCCACGGCGGCACGGCGGCGGTAGACCTCGGCCAGGTTGAAGGCGGGCGCGGCCAGCCCCGGGTCCGCCGACAGGGCCTGGGTGTAGAGCCGCGTCGCGCCGTCCATGTCGCCCGTGGCCAGCAAGGCGTTGCCCAGGTTGGTCATCAACGGCGCGTGCCCGGCACGCAGCGCCATGGCCGCCTTGTAGTGGGCGATGGCCTCCGGCATCTGGCCCCGGCGCGCCTCGAACCGGCCGAGCGCGAAGAGCTCGGCGAAGCTGGCCTGCTTCTTCTCATGGCGCGCGCGCACGCGCTGGGCCACGGGCTCCGCGTCGATTCCGCCGTGCTCCAGCACGTAGACGTCCTCGGCCACCGTTCCCGCGAAGACCGCGGACTGGGCGAGCTTGCCCGCCGCGAGGGGCACGAGCGCCGCCAGCGCCAGCAGCAACGTGGCCACCGCCCGCTCCGAGCGCGACAGGTAGAACGACACGGAGCCCAGCAGCAGCAACAGCGTGGGCACGACACCCCAGCGCAGGGCCAGGGGAGTGCCGAAGAGCAGCAGCACCGCGAGCGCCGTGGACTGCCAGTGGGCCGAAGCGCGGGGAAACAGGTGGTGGAAGTCGTGGAGCAGGAAGCGCACGCGCCGCACGAAGAGCACGCCCACCACCACCGCCGCCGTGGCCAGCAGCGCCATCAGCACCACCGTCCCGAAGTCCGCCAGCACCGGGCGGCGGTAGCGGGGATCCTCAGCATCAACTCGAGCGCGGCCCGGAGCTCGCGCGAGTACTTGCCCACGGCCCCGGGCGAGCGCTCGGCATAGGCCTGGGCGAGCGCCGCGCGCGTAGGGAAGGTTCGGAGAGAGCGCCGCGGCATTTTCCACGAGCTGCAGCGCACCCGCCTCGTCGTGCGCCTTGCGCCGTCCCTCCGCCGCCCGGATGAAGCCGACGCTGAAGGACTCCAGATCCAGGGCCGCCACGTCCTCCCGGAGCGTCACCAGCTCCTGCTGGGCCGCGCGCGCCGCCTCGCCGTCCAACGCCGCCACCGCGTCGCGCCATTTGACCCAGGCGGCCTGGAGGTCCGCATCGGAGATGCGCGGCGTGAGGATGGGCGCCGGGGGTGGACGCACGACCGGCCCGGGCACGGGAGCGGCTGGAGCCGCGGGCGCCGGGGCCACGACCACTCCCGCGTCCTGGCCCGCGACGTTCGCCGCCTCGTCCTGCGCCTCGTCCTCCTGGCCCTTGCGGCCCTTGCCCTTCTTGCCGCGTCCCCGGGCCTGGGTCCCCTCCTCGTCTTCCTCGGAGTCCGAATCGGATGGCATCGCCATCTCCTCTGGCTCCAGCATGGAGGGATCCTGATATTGCTGCGCATGCGCCGGCCTCGCGGGCATCCACGAGGCGAGGCACAGCAGCAGCGGAAGAAAGCGCAACGAGAAAGAGGGGTGCGACATTCGGTGGGCCGATGATAGGCGACCCCCCTGTCTCACGAAAGTTGTCGCGTCTCCGCCACCGGGAATTCCCGTGTTGGCGCCGGCCCCACGCTCGGAGAGAAGAGGAGGAAGAGCCATGAGTGCAGCAGGGGAGCAATTGGAGAGGTTGGCGGGAATCGTGGCACGTCTGCGCTCGGCGGATGGTTGTCCGTGGGACCGGGAGCAGGACCTGCGTTCACTCCGTCCCTACCTCAATGAGGAGGCGTTCGAGGTCCTCGACGAGATGGATCGGGTCGCCGAGGGAGGCCCGTGGCGTCCGCTGTGCGAGGAGCTGGGGGACTTGCTCTTCCAGATCGTCTTCCATGCCCGGCTCGCCGAGGAGCTGGGCGAGTTCACGCTGGCGGACGTGTCCGCCTCCATCAGCGACAAGCTCACCCAGCGCCACCCGCACGTCTTCGGCGAGCGGCAGGCGGATGGCACCCCCCAGCCGATGGCCGACTGGGCGAAGCTCAAGGCGCAGGAGCGCAAGAAGAAGACGGGCCAGGAGGGCTCGGTGCTCGACGGGGTGCCCACGCGGGCCCCGGCCCTGCTGCGTGCCGAGCGCCTCACGGAGAAGGCCAGCCGCATCGGCTTCGACTGGCCGGACCTGCGCCACGTGCGCGCCAAGCTCCAGGAGGAGCTGGGCGAGCTGGACGAAGCCATCGCCTCGGGAAACCGGGACGAGCTGGAGCACGAGTTGGGGGACGTCCTGCTGGCGCTCGCCAACCTCTCGCGTTTCCTCCACACCCCGGCCGAGGACGCGCTGCGCATGGCCATCCGCCGCTTCACCGCGCGCTTCCAGCACATCGAGTCCGCGTTGCGCGCCGAGGGGGTCCCCCTCGGAGAGGCTACCCTGGAGCACATGGAACGACACTGGCAGGCAGCCAAGACCCGGGAGAAGGCCCTGCCTCCGCCCACCCGGGTTCCCCGCGCGTCCCTGATCGCGCTGCGCCTGCCGGTGGCGGACCTGTCCGCCCAGCGCGCCTTCTGGGACCGGGTGGCCCCCCTGCTGGGCTGGAGCGCCGAGCGGGCGGGTCCCGAGGAGGCCGTCTATGGAGATGGCCTGTATCGGCTCACCTTCGTGGCCGGCCCGGCCGCTCCCTCGCCGGCCGTCCTCACCTTCGCGGCGCCCTCGGCCGCTGCGGTGCGGCGGTTGCGCGCCCTCCTGGAGGGCATGTCCGTGGGGGGAACGCTGGAAGCGGAGGGGGCTCGAGCCGGTTGAGCTTCCAGGATCCCTCCGGGCTGCGGTGGGAGTACGCGGTCGGAGACCGTTGACGGGAAGGCGTCCAGGCGCCTGGATCACGGTCGGAAGCACGCAAACCTTGACGGTGGGGGAGGCGCCGAAGTAGGTACGGCGCCTCTTTCCACAGAAGTACGCTGGAGATCACCTTGGCCAACACCAAGTCTGCAGAGAAGCGTAACCGCCGGCGCAGAAGCGCCGCGCCCGCAATGTCAACGTGCGCACCACGGTGAAGGATGCCGTGAAGAACCTGCGCGACACCCTCACCTCCTCGGATGCCGGGAAGACCGCGGACGCCTTCAAGTCCGCCGCGAGCCGCATCAACAAGGCCTCTTCCAAGGGCGTCATCCACAAGCGCGCCGCCTCGCGCCGCATCTCGCGCCTCGCCAAGGCCGTCAACCGCGCCAAGGCCGCGGCGAAGTAGTCCTCCGCGTCACCAGTCGTTGGCCAACCGCTCATAGCCCTCGCGCATCAACGTCTCGGCGAGACGGTACAGCGCGGCTTGACGGTTGGCCTCGGCTTGCAGCACGTCGCCGGACGCCCCTTCCGCGCCCGGCAGGAAGTCCTCGTTGCCCGAAACGGTCGTCTCCGCCAGGACCTGGCCGTCCCGCACCAGCCTCAGCGTCACCCCGGCAGAGGCCCGGTAGCTGGCGAGCCGTGGTCCCGTCACCTCGACATTGCCCTGGTAGACGGGCTCGGTGACGATCGTCGGAGCGCTGTTCACCCACGCCACCACGCCTTCGACGGACGCCCGGCAGGAGCCGGAGCCGCCCAGTGCCCCCACGCGCACCAGCTCCTGACGGAACATGCGCGTGAAGAGCGTCTCCAGGCCCGGCTCGGAGGTGTCGTTGCGGAAGATGGGCGCGCAGACGGAACTCACGCCCCCGGGCAGCCCCGCGGACCGGGGGATGAAGCGGTAGCCACACCCGAGCACCGACAACCAGAGCAACCCACCCACCACGTAGAGCCGGGACATGGCGCCCACAGTAGCGGGGTGATCCTCCCGGTCAAGCGCGAGGAGGACACCCCTCCCCGCGCTCCAACCCGGCTCAGCCGACGACGAAGTTGACGAGGCGCTTGGGCACGAAGACGAACTTGCGCAGCGTCTTGCCCGCCAGGGCGGCCTTCACCCGCTCGTCCGCCTCGGCCGCGGCCCGCACGTCCGCCTCGGCCGCGTCCGCCGCCACCCGCACCTCCGCGCGCAGCTTGCCGTTGACCTGCACCGCGTAGGGAATCACGTCGTCCACCACCAGCGCCGGATCGAAGTCCGGCCAGCCCTGGGTGACGACGAAGTCCTTGGCCCCATAGGCCTCGGCGATCTCATCGGCCAGGTGCGGCGCGAAGGGCGTGAGCACCACCGTCAGCACGCGAATGGCCTCGGCCATGGCGGCCTTCTCCGCGGGCGTCTCCGCCGTGCCCAGCGCGGACAGCGCGTTCAGGTACTCCATGGTGCCGGCGATGGCGGTGTTGAAGGACAGCCGCTCGATGGCCTCCCCCACCCGCTTGAGGCACTTGTGCGCCGCGCGGCGGATCTCCAGCGCCTTGCCCTCGTAGGCGCCCTCGTGCGTCGCCCCGGCCACGCCCTGGTGCTGCGTGGCGAGCACCCACACCCGCTTGAGGAAGCGGTAGGCGCCCTCCACCTGATCATCGGACCAGTCGAAGTCGCGCTCGGGCGGTCCGGCGAACATCACGTAGGCGCGCGCCGTGTCCGCGCCGTACTTCTCGACGATGGACGCGGGCGCCACCACGTTGCCCCAGCGCTTGGACATCTTGCGCCCATCCGGCCCGTTGACGATGCCCTGGGTCACCAGCCGCTTGACGGGCTCGTCCACCGGGGACAGGCCGAGCAGCTTCATCACCCGCGTCCAGAAGCGGAAGTAGAGCAGGTGCATCACCGCGTGCTCGGGGCCACCCACGTACACGTCCACGGGCAGCCAGCGCTGGGCCTCCTTCGGATCGAAGGGCGCCCCGTCGAAGCGCGGCGAGAGGTAGCGCGCGAAGTACCAGCAGGAGTCGACGAAGGTGTCCATCGTCTCCGTCTCGCGCCGGGCCGGGCCATTACACGTGGGGCACGTGGTGTTGACGAACGCGGGCACCTTGGCCAGGGGCGGCTCGCCCTTGCCCGTGAGCACCGCCTCGGTGTCGATCTCCGGCAGGCGCACCGGGAGCTGATCGAGCGGCACCGGCTGGCCCTTGCGCTCGGGATCGCACTTCTCGCAGTAGACGATGGGGATGGGCGTGCCCCAGTAGCGCTGGCGGCTGAAGCCCCAGTCCTTCTGGCGGTACGTCACCTTGGGCTCGCCCCGGCCCTCGGCCTGGAGCTTCGCGCCCATCTTCCGGCGCGCCTCGTCCGAGCTCAGGCCCGTGTACTCGCCCGAGTCCACCAGCACCCCGTCCTCGGTGTACGCCGCCTCCAGGGCACTGCCCTCGGGCAGCTTGTCGCCCTGGGGGGGCTGGATGACCACGCGGATGGGCAGCGAGTACTTGCGCGCGAAGTCGAAGTCGCGCGCGTCGTGCGCCGGCACGCTCATCACCGCGCCCGTGCCGTAGTCGGCCAGCACGAAGTTGGCGACCCAGATGGGCACCGGCTGGCCGGTGAAGGGGTTGATGGCATGGGCGCCCGTGAAGACGCCCTCCTTCGTGGCCCCCTCCTCCGTGCGCTCCGTCTTGGAGATGGCCGCCATCTTCCGGGCGAAGGCCTCCACCTCGGCGCGCTGGGCGGGCGTGGTGATGCGCGCCACCAGCTTGTGGTCCGGCGCCAGCACCACGTAGGTGCAGCCATGGATGGTGTCCACGCGCGTGGTGAAGACGCGCAGGCGCTCCTCACTGCCCTGGATGGAGAAGTCCGCCTCCACGCCCTCGGAGCGGCCAATCCAGTTGCGCTGCATGGAGGTGATGCGCTCGGGCCACTCCTTGAGCTCGTCCAGCCCGTCGAGCAGCTCCTGCGAGTAGCGGGTGATGCGGAACGCCCACTCGGGCAGCTCCTTGTCCAGCACCTTCGACTCGCAGCGCTCGCACACGCCGTCCTTCACCTGCTCGTTGGCGATGACGGTGAGGCAGCCCGTGCACCAGTTCACCTTGCTGAAGCGGCGGTAGACGAGCCCCTTCTGCAGCATCTGGATGAAGAACCACTGGTTCCAGCGGTAGTACTCGGGCTCGCTGGTGTTCACCTCGCGCGTCCAGTCGTAGCTGTAGCCGAGCGAGCGGATCTCCTTCTTGAAGGAGTCGATGTTCTCGCGGGTGCGCACCGCCGGGTGCACGCCGTCCTTGATGGCCGCGTTCTCCGCGGGCAGACCGAAGGCGTCCCAGCCCATGGGGTGCAGCACGTCGTAGCCCCGCATCTGGAAGAAGCGCGCGTAGACGTCACCGATGAGGTAGTTGCGCACGTGCCCCATGTGCATCTTCCCGCTGGGGTACGGAAGCATCTCGAGGATGTACTTCTTCGGGCTCCGGGGCGCGTGCCCGCGCGGAACACTCCCGCCTCCTGCCAACGGTCCTGCCACTTCTTCTCGATTGCCTGCGGCTCGTAACGCTCGTTCATGGCCATGACGGTGAAGGGTCTTAGTGGGGCGTCCGTCCCCAAGCAACAACAGACGCCACCCGCCCCGTTCCGCTGACTCCCGAGGAGGGAGCCGACTCCCGCCCTACTCGAGCCGCAACAGGCCCTTCACCGTGTCCTGGACCACCTTGGACTGCACCGGCTTGACCGGTAGGCGCTCGCTCCGAGCGCCATGGCCCGCGCCCGGTCCTCCATGGCCGACTCGGTGGTGATGACCACGATGGGCACCGTGCGGTAGGCCTCCGTCTGGCGCAGGTGGTGGATGAGCTTGAGCCCGTCCATCAGCGGCATGTTGATGTCGGTGAGGATCAGATCGTAGCGGCCCAGGGTGAGCTTCTTCAGGCCCTCGGCCCCATCCTGGGCCTCTTCGGTGTGTAGCCAGTGCCCAGACGCTGCAGGGCGTACATGAGGCTGCGCCTCATCGCCTGCGAGTCGTCCACCACCAGCGCACGGATCTGCTGCGTCATGGCGGGCCACGATAGCACCGCCGCCCTCCAAAGCAGGGAAAGGACTGAGCGTCCGTCACGTCCATGACTCCCCGCGCGGCCGGCCCCGGATGGACGGGATGACGTGACAGGTCATCCCCCCGGCGTTACCTCCCCGGAATGCCCGAAGGAAACATCATCCATCGCCTCGCGCGCGTCCACCGCCGCTGGCTGGTGGGTCGCCAGTTCACCGCCGACTCTCCCCAGGGGCGCTTCACCCAGGACGCCCGGCGGCTGTCCGGACGAACGCTCGTGGGCGTGCAAGCCCATGGCAAGCACCTCTTCCACCACTTCGAAGGGGGGGTGCACCTGCACCTGCACCTGGGCCTCGTGGGCAACATCCGGCACTTCCGCTGCGCGGGGCCGACTCCCTCCACGGCCTGCCGGCTGCGGCTCGCCTCCTCCCATGCCACGCTCCACCTGTCGGGACCCCAACGCTGTGAGCTGCTGAGCCCGGAGGCCGAGGCCGCCCTGCGCGCCGGGCTGGGGGAGGATCCGCTGCGGCCCGAGCCTCCGCCCCCCGCGCCTTCGAGGCCCTGTGCCGGGGCCGCGCCCCCCTGGCCACCGTGCTGTTGGATCAAACGCGCATCTCGGGCGTGGGCAACATCCTGCGCGCCGAGGCGCTCTTCCTCGCGCGGCTGCCGCCCCAACTGCCCGCCGCCGAGCTGCGGCCCGACGACTTCGAGCGCCTGTGGACGGCGCTGCGCGAGTTGTTGGAGGACGCGGCCCGCGACGGCCGCATCGTCACCCCCCACGCGCCACCCAATGCCCTCACCCTTCCGGGCAGGCGCCGCGAGGACCGGTTCTGTGTCTATGACCGCGCGGGACAGCCCTGCCCCCGATGCGCCACCCCCATCACCCGCCTGTCGCTCTCCGGACGCGGGCTCTTCTTCTGCCCACGCTGCCGTGCGCCCCGCCGGGGCAGGCGCTGAGCGGTCAGCCTCCCAGGTTGTCCTGCTCGATGAGCCCCTGCCCGATGGCCATCGTGCGCAGGTGCGCCTTGATGCGCTGGAACTGCTGGCGCAGGGAGGTCGCCTTGCGGTTGAGCGCCGCGCTCGTGGGCGGCTCGTCCTCGTCCCACATGACCCGCGCCACCTCCGTCCACGACAGCCGCTGATCCACCCGGAACATCAGGATCATGCGCTCCTCGGGTTGCAGGCTGTCACGCAGGGCGCGGAAGCGCTCCTTGACCGAGGTCCGCTGCCAGGGCTGCGTGTCGGAACGGCGCGGCTCGGGCTGCTCGGGAATCAGCGAGGCGGTGACGGGCGTCTGCGCGCGGCGGGCGCGTGCATCAACTGGTAGCACGCGTTGCGCGCCAGCCGGTAGGCCCACGTCCGGAAGGAACTCTCCCAGCGAAACCCCGGCAGCCCCTTGAGGAGGTTCTCACAGAAGAGGCTGAAGCCATCATTGGCCTGCTCCGGGTTGTGCATGACGGAGGCAATGAGCCTCATGATCTCCACTCCATAGCCCTGCAGCGCGCGCTCCACCGCCCGTCCGGTATCCCCGCGCAGACACAACTCCCGGATGTCCTGCTCCAACTGCTCACGATCCGTCGCCATCTTCGATCCCCGCGTTCTCTCGAGCCGTTCCTCTACCCTGGAGTCCGCAGCACGCCTTTGTGACGCGGAGCCATCCCGGCGCCTTCCCCATCGAGCGGGCGAGGCCATTCCCAGCCCCGCTCGCGGAACTGGCGCCTCATGCTTTCTTCCGCCCGCCGGCCATGGCCCGCGCTGCCCTGCTCGTGGGCCAACTCCAGCGCGCGCAGGAAGCACGCCGTGGCCTCCGCCTCGCGGCCGAGCCCTCGCAGCAGCTCGCCCTCGAGGCGGTGCAGCTCCACTTCATACGAGCGCTCCTGGAGGGTGTCCGCCCACGCCAGGGCATGGGTCACCACCGCCAGCCCCCGTTGGTACTCCCCCAACTTCAGGTGGAGGCTCGCGAACATGCCCAGGAACAAGGGCATGCCAGTGCGCATCCCCGCGCTACGCCACCGCGCGAAGTTGGCCTGCATGAGCTCCAGCGCCTCCTGGACGCGGCCCGCCTCGGCCAGCACCCAGCTCTTGAGGAACACGGACCAGCCCAGCCACATGCGAAGGCGGTGCTCGGACGAGATCGCGATGCACTTCTCCACCCACTCCCGGGCGCACCCGGGCTCGCCACGCATCTGGCAGCCCAGGGCCACGTACAGCAACGTGAACGCCAGGCTGTTGGGATGGCCGATCTTCTCGGCCAGGGCCACGGCCTGCTGCCCGTACCCGCGCGCCTGCTCCTCGTGCCCGACGACGGACTGCACGAGGGAGCCGTAGGCCAGGGCGGCCGCCCGCGGGTTGATCCATTGATTCACGGCGAGCGCCCGGTGCGTCTCGAGATCGAAGTCCGAGTACTCCAGCGCGAGCTCGACGTGCTCCAGGGCGGTGGACATGTGGCCCCAGGTGAAGTGGTTGGTGGCCATCATCCGGTGTCCCAGGGCGAGCATCTCCCGGTGGCGATGGCGCTCCCCCTGCCTCACCACCAGCTCCGCCAGCTCTTGGGCCACGTGGAACTTCGACCGCGCGAAGAAGTAGGCATAGGCACCCCAGGTGGACACCTGTAATCCGGGCAACGCGTCCCCCACCTGGTGCAACAGCTCCATCACCCGGCCGTAGGTCTGCTCCATCTCGGCGGAGCGCAGGCTGCGCACCTGATGCAGGGGCATGCCCAACGCCACCAGCAGCCGCAACTCCTGCTCGGCGCGCTCCGGGGTCTCCGGCAGGGAGCGCAACAGCCGGAGCGCCTCGCGCAGATGGTGGATGGCCTCCACGTTGGCCGAGCGCAGGCTGGCCCGCTCTCCCGCCTTCGCCCAGAAGCGCACCGCCGTCGCCGTCTCCCGTGCCTCGGTGTAGTGGTGCGCGAGCAGCTCGGGCTGCGTCTCCGCCAGCTCGGGCGTCTGCACCACCAGGGTCTGGGCGATGCGCCGGTGGTAGTCGCGCCGCGTGTGGCGCAACAGCGAGTGGTAGGCCGCGTCCTGGAAGAGCGCGTGGCGGAACTGGTAGCGCGGCTCGCTCGCGTTCTCCACCCGCTGCCACAAACCCGCCTGGAGCAACCCGGAGACGTCCTGTCGCAGCTGCGCCTCGCTCCGTCCGGACAGCGCGGTGAGCAGCGAGTGGCTGAAGTCGCGGCCCACCACCGCGCACAACTGCGCCAGCGCCTTCTGACTCCGGGGCAACCGGTCCAGGCGCTCCAGCAACAACCCGCCCAGGGTGACGGGAATGGCCGAGGGCTCGACGGACGACTCCCCCGCCCGCGCCCGCTCCACCACCATGCGCGTCATCTCCTCGACGAACAGGGGCACCCCGTCCGTCTTCGCCACGAGCTGCTCCACCGTCTCCTCCGCCAGCGCCATCCCGCTGGCGGCCCGCCGTACCAGGTCCGCGGTGAGCCTCGGCGACAGCCGCTCCAGCGGGACGAGGCGCAGCCGCTCGCGCACGGGCCAGGCGGGATGGAAGTCCGGACGCGCCGTGAGGCAGACGCACAGCCGGGCCTCTTCCACCTGCTCCAGCAGCACCCCCAACAACTCCAGCGTCGAGGGGTCCGCCCAGTGCAGATCCTCCACGAGGGCGAAGACGGGGCGGTCCTCGGCCGGCGCAGCAACAGCGTCACCAGCGCCTCGAACGTCTTCTCCTTCCGACGCTCCGGGAGAGGCGCAGGTGGGGGGACTCCTCGACGATGGGCAGCGAGAGCAGCACGGCCAACGAGCGCACATGCTCGGCCGGCAACCCCACCGCCCCCATGCGCCCCTGGAACTTGCGCAGGTTGGACTGGGGGTTGCCCTCCGGGTCGAGCTTCAACACGTGCAGCAGCAGGTCGATGATGGGACGCAGGGCGCTGCCGCTGAACTGCGGTAGACACTGCACCTGCAGGTGCATGCCCTCCTCCAGGGGAATCCGCTCCCGCAGCCCCCGCAGGAGACGGGACTTGCCAATGCCCGCCTCGCCCTGCACGAGCACGAACGCGCCCTCGCCCCGCCGGGCCCGCTCCCAATGAGCGCTCAGTCGCTTCAGCTCCTCCTCCCGTCCCACCAGGGGCGTGAGCTCCCCCGCCTCGTGGGCCTGCTCGAAGCGGCCCCGGGTGCGCTTCTCCCGCACCAGCCGGTACAGCTCGCGCGTCACCTCACCGGCGAGTCCCTGGAAGGAGCGGGGCCCGAGCGGCTCGGTGCGGAAGGCGCCCCGCACGAGCCGCCGGTGGTGGGGCTCAGACACACGGTGTCGGGCGCGGCCTGGCGCGACAGCCAGGTGGCGAACTGGGGCGCCTCGCCCTGCAGCGCGGCGGCGCGGCCCTGGAGCGGTTGGGGCAGGTTGTCGAGCACCACGGTGTCGGTGTGCAGCCCCACCTTCACGGCGAGCTCGCGGCGCGGCAGGAAGGGCAACTTCTGCTGGAGCGAAGCCCCCAGGTGCGCCACCAGATACAGCCCCGCGCGAGCCGCCCGCTCCGCGTCGTCCTCCCGGGCCTGGGGGTAGCCGAAGCAGGCGAGCACCGAGTCGCCCACGCACAGGGTGATGGAGCCCCCGTGCTGGACGAGCAGCTCCGAACAGGCTTGATGAAAGGCCCCTCCAGCTCCCCGACGTCCTCGGCGTCCAGGTGCTCGGCGAGGCCCGAGAGGTCGGCCAGCCAGCACTCCAGCAGCGTCACCTGCCGGCGCTGGGGCCCCAGGCCGGAGCCCCTCGCGCCAGGGCGTCAGCCCCTCCGCGATCCGGTCGAGCCGTGTCTTCAACTCGGCCGCGCTGGACAGCCGCCGCTCGGGCGCCTTCTCCAGCAGGCAAGCCACCAGCCGCGCCACGTCCTCCGGCAGCTCCGGACGGCGCTCGCGCACCGAGGGCACGGGCGCATCCGACAACACCCACTCCCGCAGCTCCGCCACGCTCGCCTCCGGGTAGGGCGGCTCGCCGGTGAGCATCTCGAAGAGCACGGTCCCCGCTGCCCACAAATCCGTGCGGGCATCCTGCTGGAGTCCCCGCCACTGCTCGGGCGCCATGTAGGCCGGCGTTCCCGCGGCGGGCAGGCGCAGGGTGGCCGGAATGGAATCGGCCGTGATGTAGGCCAGCCCGAAGTCCAGCAGCTTCACCTGTCCCTTGCGGCACAGGAAGACGTTGTCGGGCTTGAGGTCGCGGTGGACGATGTGGTGCTCATGGGCGTGCGCCAGTCCCGCGGCCACCGCGCTCATGATCTCCAGGCAGCGCGGCAGCGAGGGCCGCTCGCGCAGCAGCAGCGCCGCGAGGCTCTCGCCCTCCAGACACTCCAGGACCAGGAAGGGGACCTTGGGCGCCCACGGCTCGCCGCTCCATTCGGCCACGTCGAACAGGCGCACGATGTTCTCGTGATCCAACTGGGCGACGGCCTTGGCCTCCTGGCGCAGCAGGGCGCTCATGGGGGCCTCGGGGACGCCCTCGCGCGAGAGCAGGAACTTGAGGGCCACCACCCGCTGCAGCTCCTCGTCCCGGGCCCGGAAGACCAGACCCATCGCGCCGCCTCCTATCTGCTCGAGGATCTCGAACCGGTGGCCGTCCGGCCCTCCCAGATGCTCTCCCCGGCGCGGCGCCCGCAGGGGCACGGCCACCTGGGTGACCTGCCGCAGGAAATCGTCGTCGAGCTCCTCGTCCCCTCCCCCTCGTCTGGAGCACCAGACATGCCGGCCCCCGGCCCAAAAGCTGTCTGTTCGAATCCCTGTCGTCCTGACGCATCCGTTCGCCCTCCGGTGTTCCCGCCGGACCACCTCGCGCAGCGCCTCATCCCAGGAGTAAGGACCCGCGCGAAAGTGAGCAAGCAATGGCCGCCCGCCCTGGCGAGCCCTCCCCAGGTCTCACCCTCCTCGAGGAAAGGAGACATTTCCTCGGCCAGGGCAGGCTCGCACGGACGAACAGGTGGCGGACAGACGACCCCTGACATCGCCCGCTCTCCCATTCCCATCTTCACGGACATCTTCATGCATGTCCGAGCGGCATCACAGAGAAGGTAGTCAAACTCCTTCCGTGTAGGGAGAGACATTTCAAAACAAAGTGGAGGGCGCCATGCGCACGATTCTCCTGGTTGATGATGAACAAGATCTGCTCGACCTCTTCCGGGAGGTGTTGGAGCAGATGGATTACCGGGTGATCGAGGCGCACGACGGACGTGAGGCCCTGTCGCTCGCCCGGCAGTCCCCACCAGAGCTGGTGGTGACGGATTGGATGATGCCCCGTATGGACGGGCTGGAGTTGTGCCATGAACTCCACGCGGACGAGCACCTGCACGACATTCCCATCATCATCCACAGCTCCTCGGGAGACCCCCATGCCCCGGGCGCCCGGTTCGTGCCCAAGAGCTCTCCCCTGGAAGAGTTCGAGGGCCCGGTGCGCCGGGTGCTCGCCCACTCCGAGGCCCGGCGACAAACCCAACCGGGCAAGGCTCCTCGCAATTCGTGTTCAACACGTACCACGCTCCTCTTCGGACTGGGTGACACCTCATGTTCCACGGCACATTGAGCATCATCACGAAGATCCGCCCTGAAGCCGTGGAGGGTTTGACCTCCACGCTGCACGGGCTGGATAAGACCATCCAGGAGTGTCGGCCCCACCCGCTCCGAGCCATCCAGGCGCTCTATTTCGCGCACTGGGGCATCCTCGGCGGCGCGCCCTGGGACGGCCCACCGGCCGGGCCCCGCGAGGATTGCTACCTGCTCTTCGGTGCCGACCTGCGCCTGTCCACCTCGCTCCATGGGCGCGAACAGATCCGCGCCACCCTCGAGTTGCTCGTGGACGCGCTCGCCGCCCAGTCCGCCCTGTCGGGCGACACGACCTTCGACGCGCTCTACTCCCACTGCGAGGGCTATCCGGCGGCGGGGCTGGCCCAGCCCGAGCAGGTCAAGGAGTACCTGCTGAAGCACGCGGTGCCCTACAGCACACGGCACGTCGACTTCGCCTACCGCGTCGCCTCCGCCCCGGCGATCCGGGAGTTGCAGGCGCTGCGCGCGGAGGCCGAGGCCTATCTGAACAATCCCTACCGGCGTTCCTTCCTGGAGCGGCTCGAAGCCACCTCCGTGCGGGATGACCTGCGCGGACACCTCGGCCCCCACCTCGCGCGCGTGACCACGCCGGAGTGGGAACGCCACCAGCGCGCCGCGCTCGTCGAAGCAGCCCTCGCGACCCTCACCTACTTCCTCATCGACAAGCCCTTGCGCCTGCTCGTCCGGCTCAAGAACCGGTTCGCGCATCCGCGCCCGACAGTCGGGCACGTCACCCCCGATGCGTTGCGCGAGGAGATCGAGGCGCGGCAGGGACCCATCCAGAACTCGATGATCCTCGTCACGGACGTCCCTCCAGCGCGCTCGGCCGGCTCCGGCAACGCTTCTTCATGGGGCTCGTCAACTGGCGGTTGAAACGCAACCTGGTGGGCATGAATGACATGCGGGTCGTCCACTTCGCGCGGTGGGCGATCTTCCAGCGCGGCGCGAAGCGGCAATTGCTGTTCATCGTCACCTATGACGAGAGCTGGGAAGCCTATATCGACGCGTTCGTGAACCACGAGGACGTGAGCAACTTCCTCAAGCTCATCTGGAGCGGCTCGCGAGGCTTTCCCTCGGGCCGGCCCTTCGTGGAGCCCTTCAAGGAGTGGATCCGCGGCGTGCAGTGCCCCACCCTCGTCCACTACAGCGCCCTGCTCCATGGCGAGGGCCCTCCCACCGCCGTGGCCGTCACCGACCTCCACGAGGCCCTCGATTTGCGCCGTGTCCTCGCCTCGAGCCTTCCGGGCAACCAGCCCATGCGACAGGCCCTGAAGACCTATCTGGAACAGGGCCGGTTTCCCTATCAGGAGAAGCTCCTGAGCCTTCGTCAGGCCATCTCCATCCTCCAGGAGTGGCTGTTCTCCACCCACCACCATCCAACCCACACCCTTCACAGGAGAATCCCCCATGTCACGGCCCGGAAGCTGGGTGTCCTACGCGCGCGGAGTCCTCTCAGGAGCCGCCGCTCCGAAGGCGACAGCCCCCCCGTCTCCCGTGAAGCTGGACGACGTCCAGGGGCTCGTCGTTCATGGCTACAAGCGCATGGCGACCGCCGCCTTCCTGCTGTTGAGGATCCAGGACGCCGGTCCGTGCCGGCGTGGCTCCGGGAGATACTGAAAGGGGAGCTCACGACGGCGGCGGAGATCCCCAGTGAGCGCTCGAGCGGCGGACCGCGTGCCTGAACGTGGCGTTCACCTGGCACGGCCTGAAGGCCCTGGGCCTGGACGAGGACGCGCTCCAGACGTTCCCCTACGAGTTCCGCAAGGGCATGGCCGCACGGGCCCACGTGCTCGGAGATACCGGCTCGAGCGCCCCCGAACATTGGGAGTTCGGCGGCACGCGTTCCGGAGGGCCGCGCGACGAGGACATCCATGTGTTGTTGATGCTCTATGCCCGGAACGAGGACGAGTTGAACACCCGGCTGGCCCACCAGCGGACGCTGCTCGCGAAGGCGGGTGTTCAAGAGCTCTACTGCCAGCGCGCCGCCCACCCGAGGGACAAGGACGGGCGGATCACCTTCCGGGAGCCCTTTGGCTTCCAGGATGGGGTCTCCCAGCCGGTGATCCAGGGATTCCGGAAGCCCGGACGCCATCCCGAGGACTACGACAGCCCCATCGCCACGGGGGAGTTCATCCTCGGTCATGACAATGAATATCAGGAGAAGCCACCTCGCCGACCGTCCGCGCGAGCAGGATTCCCTCGGCCGGCTCGACGCGGCGGAGCTGGTGGAGCGCAAGGATCTGGGTCTCAACGGCTCCTACCTCAGCTGCGCAAGCTCCAGCAGGACGTCGAGGGCTTCAACGCGTTCGTGGAGAAGAAGAGCAAGGAATTCACCGACGGCGGTCCCCAGGACGACGAGAAGAAGAAGGAATGGCTGAAGGCCAAGCTCATGGGGCGCTGGCCCAATGGCGCCCCCTTGAAGCCGGGTCAGCTCGAGGCCCCCGAGCCGGGCCCCCACGGGCACTCCAATGCGTTCAACTACAGCCAGGAGGATGCCGCGGGCCTGGGCTGCCCGGTGACGTCTCACATCCGGCGCGCCAACCCGCGCGACTCACTCGAGCCCGAGCCGGAGCTGTCCAGACAGGTGAGCCGGAGACACCGCATCCTCCGCCGAGGCATACCCTACCGCCGCGAGTCCCAGGCGGAGAACGCCTCCCCGGAGCAGGGGCTGATCTTCATCGCGCTCAACGCCCAGCTCGGCCGGCAGTTCGAGTTCATCCAGCAGAGCTGGTTGCACAACGAGAAGTTCGAGCGGCTGTACGATGAGCGGGATCCCGTCTCGTCGAACCTGGAGAGCGGCATGATGACCATCCCCATGAAGCCGCTGCGGCGATGCGTGACGGACATCCAGAGCTTCGTGACCATGAAGGGCGGGGGCTACTTCTTCATGCCCGGCGTCAGCGCCTTGGAGTTCCTGGCGCACCTGGAGCCCACCCCGGATTGAGCCCTGGTGGGCGGCGCCTCCCTGGACAGGGCCCCCATGCAATCATCCCGGTGCCGGGCCGTGCTGCCCCGATGAAGGCTCGTTGGCGTAACATGCCGTGCAACCCTGCTCGTGCCCTGCCAGGAAAGGAAGCGGGAGATGCCGGCACAATACGATCAAATTGGGAACAAGGTCGCGGATTGGGACGTGCTTCCAGTGCGCTCGGAGTACATCGAGGGATACACCTTCTTCAAGGCACTCCGCCCCCTCGAGGGAAGCAGCGTCCTCGATCTGGCCTGTGGTGACGGGCTGTACACGCGGCAGTTCAAGGCACGAGGCGCCGCGCGGGTGGTGGGGGTGGATATCTCGGAGGAGATGATTCGCGGTGCCCGGGAGTACGAAGCAGCGCAACCGCTGGGCATCGACTACCACGTGTCCGACGTGGCCGACATGCCCTCGCTGGGCTCGTTCGACGTCGTGACGGCCGTCTATCTTTTGCACTACGCGAGCTCACCCGAGCACCTGCTTCGGATGTGCCGGAACATCCATGACCACGTGAAGCCGGGGGGCAGCTTCGTCACCTATGCCTTCAACCCCGAGTTCAGCGCGAAGGGCCCCAACAGCACCCGCTACGGAATCACGATGTTGGACTACCCGGAGACCCCTCGGGAAGGACAGGCGATCTCCGCGGAGCTGCACACGAAGAGCCCCTTCACCATCCACTTCTCCCACTGGAGCCGGGACACGTACGAGCGAGCGCTGCGCGAGGTCGGCTTCCGCACCCTCACCTGGACGCGCCCCGAGTGCTCGCCCGAGGGGATTTCGAGGTTCGGACAGGCATTCTGGCAGGACTACCTCGACAACCCTCACGCGGTGGCACTGCGCTGCGAGCGGTGAGCCGCTCGAGAGTCGGGCGGTCGGAGCCACGCGGCCACCGCCATGCGCGAGGCTCCTTCGACGAGATTGAGTACCGGCGGGCGGCGCCTCCCGGGCAGGCACGAACGTGGGGAGAAGTTCAAACCTCCTCGTCAGGCAAGAGAGAGAGGAGCAACTCGTCGTCGGGACCGAGCGGGCGCCAACCGGACGGTGGCGGCGTGGCGAAGAGCGCATCGCTGGCCCGATCAACGCGCTCCCTATGGTTTTCCGGTGTATAGGCAAACCAACAACCAAGCACCTTGGCCACCTTGAAACGGTTTGCGTCATCCATCATGGCCGGCCAACCATCGGGAAGACCCTCGGAAAACTCGCGCACGAACACATCCCGCACGAATCGCGTGACCCGCTTGCGTCTCTCCGCCTCGTCCAACAACCCGCTCAACACCTGCACCGCTGCCACGTCGTCCTTGCCAAGCTCCTCGGCCAGAATATACAGCGGAATGGCGGGGCGCGCCTCGGCGAAGGCGCTGAGCGAATCGTAACCCCGCTCGCGAACCCTCTCGTTCAGACGAACCCTCCAGTGGCCCTGCCAGCATGGCCATCACTCATCTTCCGCTCCAACGCGTGAAACTCATTGGGATCTGAGAATCCCTCATGTTCTTCGCGACGATGTCCAGGATCTCATTTCTCGTCAACATCCGGCCAGTCCTCGCCTCGGCTTTGTACAGCGCGCGCATGCTCTTCTGGTTCCACTCTCCAAGCCATTGGCGGCCCAGGCGCCAGTCTCCACCACCATGAATTGCCTCGTGGCTTGCCTGCTCCATCCTGACGCAGAAATGATTGATGCTCATTTCTCCGGTGAAGCCGCGCTTCTCGAACCACTCGCGGAACTCTCTCGGCAGGACGTGGTGCCGCGGTGACTCGGCCATTCCCGCCCCCGCTCTTCCAGTCTGGCGCATGGCCCGCACTTCGGGCCCATCACCGAGCGCTTCGCGCACGCCCCGTGGCAGTTCCTGGCTCGATTCGGCCATCATCACCTGACCAGCGTGAATCCGGACGGCGGCACTGGCGACGGAAATGGAGAGGACGCCCGCCCGCACGAGCTGGTGCATCATTCCCACCCACTCGGCGGAGACCACGATCCGCGTGCCCATCATCACGCCGCCAGAACCCACCGCGAGGCCCATGCCGAGTGTGGCGGGAGCAGCCAGCGGCAACCGTGGTAGCGACATTTTCATCGCCGACAGCAGGGTGAGCATCTCGAGGCTCTGCGCCGCTGCCACGAATCGCCTGCCGCGCTCTTCCGCCACGCGCACGGCCTTACGGGTCGCGTCGAACTCGCCGGTGAGATGGCCTATCAGCGCTGGGAGGTCGGCCGCCGCTGCCTCGACCTGCCCTGGTTCCCGAGAGGAAAGCGCTGTCATGGCGGGCTCTATCTGCTTCTGCAAGCGGCCCAGGTCCACGAACAGCTGCTCCACACCGTAGAAGGGGCACTGCTGAAGTACGGCGTCAGCGAGGTTCAGGAAATCGAGCCACGCGGCGAGCAGGATGGCGCCCGACATGGCGGCCTCGAGCCGAGGCCCGGAGAGGCGCAGGATGGCCAATTCCATGCCCGGGTCATCCACCTCCGAGGCGGTGCTGGACAGGCTGGTGGCAGCGGCCAGCTCGGCTTCAATCCATCGCAGCTGACGTTCGCCATAAACGACATAGGGAGCAAAGAGACCAGCGGATCGGCCGGCGATGCCCAACTTGCTGGCCTTGAGCCTGGAGAGCGCACCGGAGAGGCGGCGAGTGGAGACCGACACGTCGAGCACGGCACCGAGGACCGCCTGGTGCGTCAGGGTCGCGCTCCGCCGCTCGGGTTGAGTGGAGTCATGAGGGAGCGTACTCCCAACGGCCCCCTCCACACCGACAGGGCCCATCTCCGTCATGGGAGCATGCTCGGCTCCGCCACGGCGCGGCCGCTCCGACGTCTCAGGTTCCGGCGGGGACGGAGGGAGAGAAGCCAAGGAACGCGGAGGCTCAACGCTCGGCACTCCAGGCGGCGCGGGTACCCCGGCCGGTGTGGCGCATAGCGCAGGCTCCGCCCCGGGCCCATCGGGGGCCTCACCGACGCGCAACCGGTGGACAACAGGGCCATGGCGAGCACCGGGCCCGTCCACCCAACACGCAACGAGACAGCGTGCATCATCCACTCCCAGCGCCAGCCCTTCACGGCAACCTCCATGCCGTGGCCAAGGAGCCAGTGGACACCCATTCCACCACGGCTGGCGAGGCCCACGTCCACCAAGAACCAACGTGATGTGCCAGCACGCAACATCCGCGACCTGGGCGTGAGCGTCAGGCGTCCTGGAACGTCGGCAGCTCCACGCGGAAGAAGGCGCCACGGCCCGGCTCGTCGTGCACGGACAGCTCACCACCGAGCGCGGTGACGAGGCGATGGCACACCGCCAGCTCCAGGCCCGTGCCCACTCTCGAGGGCCGGGGGGCGACGAACGGCTGGAAGACCCGCTCCGGGTTCTCCACGGGGAGGCCTCTCCCCGCGCTCATCTCCACGACCACCCGCGAGGCGTTGGACATCCGCACGGAGAGCTGGAGCGGCATCGGCACGTCCCCTTCCAGCGGGAACTCACGGACCGCGTGGGTGAACAGGTGTTGAAACACCTGGTGCAGCCGTGTCCGATCGCCCCGCACCCGCGGCACCGCGTGCAACACCGACACCCACCGCGCCCGGCCCTCGCTCTCGAGCGCCGCCTTCTCCATGGCACCGCGCAACGAGGCCACGACGTCCACCGGGCCTTCCTCCAGGTCCGCCGGCACGGAGAGCCTCTCGAGGTCCTCCGCGATGCGGCGGATGCGCTCGGCCACCTGGCGCGCATCGGCGAGCGCCTCGCTCATCCTCGCCTGCTCCTCCGGGCAGCTCGCCCCCGACAGCCCAAGCTGCAAGTGGACGTAGTCGATGTTGCCCAGGAGGATGGTGAGTGGATCGCTCAGCTCATGACTCAGCCCCACCGAGAGCTGATGGAGCGCTCCCCACCGCTCGGTGGAGATCCGCCGCGCCTGCACCACCTGGAGCTGCCGCAACTGCTCGCCGAGCCGCGCGTTGGCCAGCTCCAGCTCCGACGTGCGCTGCCGGACCGCCTTCTCCAGCTCGGCGTTCCGGCGGCGCGTCTCCCCCCGTCCTCCACTGCTCGCGGGTACCCGGCACCGGGGCTCGCGGGCGTCCACCGCGCGAACTCGCCCAGGCCCATCCCCTCCTCCTCCAACCCATACGCCCGGCGCAGCGGCTGCCCGTGCAGCGTCGCCCAGACCCCCATCAGGCTCACCACCAGGAGGCCGACACTGGCGGCGAACGTCGGCTGGCGGGACAGGGCGCTCGCGCTGGCCACCAGGGCAGCCCCCATCGCCGCGACCACCAGCACCTTGGATTGCATCTTCATCGGGCCGACCTCTCGTGGAAGAACCCTCCCGAGCATTGCGAGTGACATGCCACCCCTTCCCTCCTGGAGCGCCGTCCACGGACGAGGGAGGAGCGGTTGTGGCGTTCCGCCTCACTCCCGAGCGCCGGCCGCACCGCCACCGGGGTCTTGAGAGGGGCGCCCTGGCTCGCGTTGACCGTTGGCCCTTCAGGATGGGTCTGTGGCAATCCGCCACGATGTCCCCACGCGCAGCGCGAGCTTCACGTGCCACTCCACCCGAGCCACCAGGCGCCAGAGCTCCGGGTCGGACACCGCTCGGGCCGGAGCCTGGGTTGCGCGCTCCTCCTGTTTGTCCACCCTGTCCTCCAAGGTAAGACTTCAGGGCGATTCGACGACCTGCCCCGACAGCGCGGCGCTCGCTTCCTTCCCGGGTCCCGAGTCCGGGAGGGTGCCGTTCGGGGAAGTTCCGGCGGGACAAGAGACGCTGCGCGTAAGACTTACCGCCCTCGAGGGCGAGGGAGGCGGCCTCCACGTACCAAGCGCCCGAGATTCCAGGCGACTGGCGGTGAGGTGCCATTGGCACGGCGAATGCTCATACCTCTTTCAAGAAGGCAGCGGGGCAGGACGGGCGGCCGGGGTGGTGGGGCGGAACGGGGTTGGACGGGCGGGTCGGGCGGGTCGGGTGGCGGGGTCGGGGGAGTCGGGCGGGTCGGGGTTGGACGGGCGGGTCGGGCGGGTCGGGTGGCGGGTCGGGGGCGGAATCAGGGGGAGTTCGTCGGGGAGGAGCTGCTGGGGCGGCTCCTCCCCGATTCTTTTGGAGCAGCCTCAGGGACGATGCCGCTCGGCCACGCGGTAGAGCCGGGTGAGGGAGTAGTCCAGGAGCGACTGGCGCGAGCGCATGTAGTGACGTGCGCGGACGAAGGGGAACCAGACGCGCTGGCCCACGAGCACCTGGGTCTCCTCGAGCTTCTGGCGCGGAATCCATCGGCCGCCGAGGTGGCGCACCAGCACCTGCCCCAGGTAGGCGCCAATGGCGGGCACCGCGTGCGCGTCGATGTTCTCCCGTAGGCGGCTCGTCGGGAACTCCTCGTGCCAGAAGTAGAAGTCGGCCTCCGTGAGGGACTCGGGCGTCGCCTCGAAGATGGAGGGCACCTTCGTATGCAGCAGGGCCACGAGGTGCTCGGCGAGGTGGCGGTAGTGCGCGCACGCGCGCTCCGGGTCCTCCACGTCCGAAGGCAGGGCGGAGTCGGCGGGGCGCCACTCCTCGGGCTCGGGAGGTTGCCACGCGTTGAGTTCGGCGATCTTCCGCTGCCGCTCGTAGCTGGCGACGTCGTCCACCACGCGCGAGAGGAGCGGAGCCGGTCCGGGTGGAAGCGGGGCTCCACGGGGGCGAGCGTGGCGCTGCGCTCGCGCAGGGTGCGCAGCACGGTGGGCAAGTCCAGGTCCGGCCGGAGGTGACAGTGCGCACGGGCCTGGGCGAGGCGCGCCTCCTCGCTGGCGAAGTCCGCGACGGTGGGCCGCGTCACCAGGAGCACGCCACCCTTGGGCAACTCCTCCACCCGCCATGCCGGCGTGGACAACATGCGCTCGCGGCCGACGGTCTCCACCAGCTTCGGTCCGAAGACATTGAGCCAACACACCTCGTAGATCTTGTCGAAACCGTCTCTGAACCAGATCTCCTTGTCGCGGCCAAAGTCGGGAAACCTCGCCAGGTTGATGTCATCATTGCTGTGAGCCACGGCATGAGAGACCGGGTAGCGTGAGGCCCAGACACGTACCATCTCCACGAATTGGAGACAGCGCTCCGCCTCCGAGAAGAAAGAAAGCGGCTTGGCGTTAATTGAGATATCCAACCTGGGAGCACGAGGGGGCAACCAGAGTGCAAGAGTCATGTCCAACGCGGGCCACTTCGTGCGATAGAAACCAAGGCTCGTGTACACCTCGTCGTGTTCTTCTTCCAATGCCTTCCAGACGGCAGATCGAGCATACTTGCGTCGCCGCTTGCCTTCAGCGACGTCCGGCATCCACCCATCTGCGTGTTCCTCAAGTGCATGGAGAACGGGTGCCAGCTCGCTTTCCCGTGGCGCGTATGGGTCGAAGGCACCTTCAAACACGAGCCGGAGGCTGTCCTC
Source organism: Cystobacter fuscus (assembly GCA_049060065.1). Taxonomy (GTDB): domain Bacteria; phylum Myxococcota; class Myxococcia; order Myxococcales; family Myxococcaceae; genus Cystobacter; species Cystobacter fuscus_B. The sequence goes on along the minus strand of JBMEQP010000002.1, from coordinate 2,255,661 downwards.
CGGCTTCAAATCGTGCACGCTCAGTAGCTTCATTGGAACAGAACCTCCACTCCCGGAATCTTTCTCTCCGTTGCGCCCAAGATTGCCTTCAGTACGTATTCATCCTTGGGCTTGAACACGCCTCCCTCGTAGACGAGACGGACCCTCTGGACGGCAATCTCTCCATCCCCTCGGAAAAAGGCTGGAGAGTGTCTCGACGGATGTCCAGCGTTCCACCGTACTTGCGTAGAGCTTCTCTCGCGTCCTCCATCATTTGTACTCTCAGTCCTTGTTCATCAAGCAGCGCAAGATTGCGGCTCTTGAAGCTGAATGTCTCGACACGGGGTGGCCCTCCAGCGGCCTTGCCCTCCTCGATGACGAGCACATCCGCGTAGCGCAAACCGGTCGCTGATTTCTTCACACCCACGTATGTCTCGATGCGAGGCTTATTGAAGTCCCCGAGGAAGCGACGCTGAGCCCGAGGCAGTTTCGCGTCTTCGCGCAACACGTTCACCATGAAGCGCTCGAAGGCGAGTCCCCGGGTGAACCAGCCCCACATCCGCTCGTAGGAGGCCCAGCGCAGAGGCCCTTCGACGGCCTTCCCCTGCTCGAGTTCCTCCAGGCGCCTCTCGTAGTAGGCGACGTACTCACCCCAGCGCGGGTTGCCCTCGGCTCCGGGCGGAGGCGCATCCAGGAGGGCCGCTGCCTCTCCAGCACCCCCACGTCCCTGGACAGACGCGAGCCCATGGCCTCGCTTTCCACCAGCGCCAGCCGGGCCTCCACCACGTCCCGGGTGAGGCCCGCCGCCTCGTCCACCAGCGAGGCGATGCCCCCGAGCCTTCCGCGGCACCACTGCGCTCGAGGGAGGAGCGTGTGGCGTCGTCCGCCACGGTGGCCCCCTTCCCGGAACTCGCCCCCTTCCCCGCTGGCGAGCCCGTGGCCTCGGGCCGGGCCCTGGCCATCATCGCCTGGGCCCTGGCCACATCTCCCCGCGCCTCACCCAGGGCCACGGCGGCATCCACTCCCCCCACCGCCACGAAGCGGCCCGCCTCCCGGCTGGCTTGAATGTCCCGGGCCAGCGCTCGCAGGCCCTCCACTCCCAGCCTCGCCTCCAACTGCCACACCCGTTCCTTCAGCGCCGCCAGGCGCGGCTTGGACAGGACGCGTGGGCCCCGGCCTCCGGCGTACAGCGCCCCGAGCAACAGGGCCGGTGCCAACTCGCGCGTGGCCTGCTCGTACTGGCCCCGGGACAGCGAGGCCACCCCCTGCCCCGTGCCGAGCACCAGGTAATAGAAGCCCAGCGGCACGCCGAACGTCACCGCGTCGAAGCTGCCCACCGCCACGCTTCCCGGACTGAAGTGCCGCAGCGCCAGGGCCCGCTCCACCTCGTGCGCGGCCTCCTGGTAGGGCGCGGGCAACTGCTTCCACCGCGCGGACAATTCGCGGTACCGCCCGCCGTCACTCATCGGGCTGGTGGCGAGCGCATCCCGGGCCGCTCGGCCCAGCCCCCGCAGCACGTCACCGGGCCGCTCGGCCCGCTCCGGATGGGCCGACAGCGGCAGGCCTCGCCGCTCCAACTCCTCGCACACCGCGGGCATCGGCCCCAGCGTCTGAGCCAACTGCTTGTCCCGGGCCAGCACGCGCAGCAGCGCCCCCACCTCGTCGTCATGGGCCGAGTGCAGCACGAAGAGGGCGAACACCTCCGCGTGGTAGTGCCCATAGCGCTCGGTGGCCTCGAGCAGGAAGGCGGCGCGCTTGCGGGTGAGGACGTCGGCGGCGTCCGCGCGTATGGGGCCCAGGGCCCCCAGCCGCACGGCGCTCCAGCCGTCCAGGGCCTCCACCAGCCGGGGCATGTCCACCCGCTCCTGCAACGCCACGTAGTCCCCGGGCGAGGCACATCGCAGGAAGGGGGCCAGCAACGCCTCGGCATTACCCGCGGACAGGTCGGGCCACCCCGCTGGCAGGGCCTGCTCTCCACAGGCAAGTGCTTCTCCCGAGGCGGCGCCGGACCCGCCTGTCCCCTCGACCAGCACGAGCGGAGCGCTCGTGGCGCACCCCGCCAGCATGGCGACGGCCAGCAGCAGCAACGCCACCCCGCAGCCCCGCGTCGTGACAGAAGCCCTCACGGGCACCCCCGAGGGCACTTCAGCGCCGCGACAGCACGGAGGCGGCCGACACGGGGGGCGGCTCGACGGCGGTGCCCTTGCGGCGCTGCGCGGGCGCGTCCAGGAAGGTGCCGAGCAGCACCCAGCGCCGTGCGTCCTCGTCGCGGCCCGGCCGGGCCATGAGCGGCGTGGTGTAGTGCCAGAAGGGCAGCCGGTACACGGTGATGCCCCCCAGCGTGTTCACGCTCTTCATCTCCGAGAAGTGTCCCTTCTTCGAGTAGATGAGCCACTGGTGCGCCACCGCGGGCGTGGCGAACGTGAGGTGCATGTCCACGTAGCCGTCGCGTGCTTCCTCGTCCTCGGGGTGGTGATCGTTGTGCGGCCCCGCGTAGTCCCCCGGGCCGTAGCACAGCACCTGGATGCCCCACTTGCGCCGCAGCGGGCGGCCACTCACCGCCGCCGCGAACGCCGCGAAGCTGTCCGAGCGCATCATCTCCACCAGCCCCACCCGCTGCGCGGCCGCATACGAGCGCGAGCGCCGGCTCTCCAGCATCGCCGTGCTCACCCGCACCGTCTTGGGCAGGAGCTCCTCGTAGTTCTCCGTCATGCCGAGGATGCTCTCGGGGGGAATGGGGTCCTCCATGGGCGAGAGCGTGCCCGGCAGCGCCGCCTCCAGCGCGTCCCGGCAGGCCGCCGCCTTGCGCGCGTCGATCACCCCGTTGAGCGCCACGAAGCGCTGGCCCGGCTTGAGGAGCGCGCCGCACGTCTCGTCGTCCCGGCCCTCCAGGATGCGCCGCCCCCGGGGCGTGAGCAGATCCGCGAACTGCGCGGGAAAGGTCTTCATGTCACCCGTCTCTTCCGTGCCAGCTCCACCAGCGCCGGGCCGATCTCCCCCAGCGGCAGCACCCGGCTCACCGCGCCGGTGGCCACCGCCTCCTGGGGCATTCCGTAGATGACCGCCGTGCGCTCCGACTCCGCCCACACCTCGCCGCCCGCCTTGCGGATGCTCTTGGCGCCCAGGGCCCCATCCGAGCCCATGCCCGTCAGTACCACGCCCACCGCCTTGGAACCGAACACCTCGGCCAGGCTCATGAAGAGCCGGTCCACCGAGGGCGCGTGCTTGTCCTGCATCGTCGGCGGCGGTGTCCCCAGCGTGTACTGCCCGCCCTGCCGGTACACCACGAGCTGCCGTCCACCCGGGGCGATGAAGACATGGCCCGGCTGGAGCGTGTCGCCCTCCTGCGCCTCGCGCACCGTGAAGGGGCCCAGCCTGTCCAGGCGATCGGCGAAGGCACGGGTGAACTGCTTGGGCATGTGCTGGCACACCAGGAGGCTCATGGAGGGCTCGGGAGAGAGCGACTCCAACAGCCGCTGCACCGCGGGCGGTCCACCCGTGGAGGCACCCACGCCCACCACGAACGAGGGCTCCAGGGGAATGACGCGCGAGCGGCGCACCACGGGCTGGAGCTCCGCGCGCACCGCCGCGCGGCGTGGACCTTCTCGTGCAGCTCGCGGCGCAGCCGCTCCAGCGCGTCGGGCGTGGGCTTGGAGGGCTTGGCGATGAAGTCGAAGGCGCCCAGCTCCAGCGCCTTGAACACGTCCGCCTTGTGCGCGTAGCTGGAGATGACGATGACGGGCGTGGGCGCGGCGCTCTTGAGCAGGCGCAGGAAGGAGTAGCCACCCAGCCGCGGCATCTCCAGGTCCAACGTCACCACGTCCGGGTGCAGCGCCATCACCTGGCGCAGGCCCTCGTTGCCGTCGGCGGCGGTGCTCACCACGCGCACGTCCGGCGCGGACTCCAGCAGCTCCGTGAGCAGCCGGCGGTTGGGCGCCGAGTCGTCCACCACCAGGACCTTCAGGGGCTCCTCGGCGCTCATGTTCCCCTCCCCCGCCCAGCTCGGGCCTGCGGTAGACGAGATCCCCGCGCAGGTGCACCAGCTCGAAGTCGGCGCTCAGGTTGATGAGATTCTCCGAGTGTCCCAGCATGAGGTAGCCGCCGGGCACCAGCTTGTCGTAGAGCAGCCGCAGCACGCGCTGGCGCGCGGGCGCGTCGAAGTAGATGAGCACGTTGCGGCAGAAGACGGCGTCCACGCGCGCGCTCAGCGGGACGGCGTCCACGTCGCGCAGGTTGTGGTGCCCGAAGGACACCATGGCGCGCACGTCGTCGCGCACGCGCACGCGGTTGGGCCCCACGTGGACGAAGTAGCGCGCGAGCTTGTCCGGGGACGTGGAGCGCAGGGCACTCGGCCCGTACTCGCCCTGGCGCGCCACGTTGAGCACCCGGCGGGAGATGTCCGTGCCGTGCACCTCGAGATCCCACCCCTCGAAGCGCCCGCTCTCCAGGAGGAGCATGGCCACGGTGTAGGCCTCTTCCCCGGACGAGCAGCCCGCGGACCAGACGCGCAGGCGCCGCGAGCGCGCGTTGCGGCGCTCGAGCACCGGCAACACCTCCTCGGAGAAGGCCTTGAGCTGGCGCGGCTCGCGGAAGAAGTACGTCTCGTGGGTGGTGAGCGCCTCGACGGCCGTCTCCAGCTCGGAGCGGCGCTGGGCGTCGAAGCGCAGGTAGCGGTAGTAGGTGCTGAAATCCGTCAGGCCCAGGGCTTCCAGCCGGGGCCACAACCGGCGCTCCATGACGTACTTCATGTCGTCGCGGACCAGGATGCCGCAGTAGGCATACACGAAGTCCCGCAGCAGGCGGAACTCCTCCGCGGTCATCTCCGGCCTGCCTGTATCGAAAGGCATCACCCGCGCGGCCCTCCCCCTTCACTCAACGGCCCGACAAGCGTTCCACCGCGTCCACCAACGCCCGGCGAGCCAGCGCATCCGTCTCGGACACCAGCGCGTTCATCAGCGGCGTGAGCAGCCGCTCCGCTCCGGAGTCCGCCAGCACCCGGGCCGCCGCGGCGCGCACGTCCCAGTGGGCATGGACGAGCAGGCCCAGGCCCAGGGCCTCGCCGCCCCCGGAGGCCGCGCCCGCCAGCAACGCCGCCTTCACCACCTCGTGGTCCTCATGTGCCACCGCGTGTTGGATGACCTCGTCGCGCAGCACGCCCAGCCGCGCCAGGGAGCGCACCGCCCGGAAGGCGATGGCTCCGTCCGGATGCCGCACCAGGGCCTCCAGGTCCTCCGCGAGCGCCACCGCGCCGCACTCGCCCACCGCCTCCAGGGCGGCGAGCCGCACCTCCAGCGCCTCATCCGCCAGGGCCCGTTGCAGCAGCGGCGCCAGGGAGACATCCCCCACCGGCCGAGCACCCGCACCGCGGCGGCACGCACCCGGGGGGCCTCGTCCACCAACGCCACGCGCGCCAGCTCCAGGCCCCCGGAGGGGTCCACCGCGGCGAGCACCTCCACGGCGGTGGCGCGCAGGGGCACGGACGCCTCCCGGGCGATGCGCCGCACCAGGGGGAGCTGGGCCGTGCCACCCACGCGCACCAGGGCGTTGAGCACCACGGGCTGAGCCCCCTGCTCCAGGGACGCCTGCAGCGCCTGGAGCACCCGCGCGCGAAAGCCCGCCGACAGCGCCACCAACGCGCGAGCGGCCACCCCGGCGAGCTCCGGGTTGGACAGGAAGTCCGCCAGCGGCTCCACGGCTTCCAGCGCCCCCGTGCGTCCGAGCGCCCGCGCCGCCACGCCCTTCAAATCCACCTCGCCCCAGTCGAGCATCTGGACGAGCTCGGGCACGAAGGACTCGTCCACCATGTCCACCAGGACCTGCCCGGCCGCCTCGCGCGCCGGGAAGGACAGCCGATCCATGCTCGCGAGCAGCTCGCGTCCCGTCTCCGGGCCGAAGCACGCGAGCGTGCGCATGACCTCGGGCACCAGCCGCTCCTCCTGGGCCACCTCGGCCACCAGGGGCGCCAGCCGGGGCTCGCGCAGGGCCGCCGCGGCCACGAGCGCGCCAGTCTTCACCTCGATGTCTCCGGACTCCAGCGCGCTGGCCACCCAGCTCACCGCCCCGAGCAGCCGCCGGAGCGCCTCGCCCACGGCCGCGTACATGGCGGGGCGCGCGCCATCCGCCATGCGCGCGGAGTGCTGGCCGAGCGCCACGAGCGCCGCCTCCCGGGTGGAGCGCGACTCGGACGCCGCCGGCCCCGGCACACCAGGCCCACGACCTCGGTGCGCTCGATGAGGCCCAGCACCCGGTAGGCGCTGCGCTTGAGCAGGGGGTTGTTGAGCAGGGGCACCACGTCGGCGAGCGGGGGCGGATGGCGCAGCGCCGCGAGCGACTCCAGGGAGCTCAGGCGCAAGAGGGGCTCGGGATTGGACAGCACGCGCTCGAGCGCGAACGCCGCGCCGCGTCCCCCCACCCGGCCCAGGGCCTCCGCCGCCGCCACCCGGACGTTGAGATCCCCGTCCTCCAGCAGCACGGCCACCAGCGCGCCCTCCGCGTCGGGCAGCGCGAGCTGGCCGAGGATGTCCGCGGCGAACTTGCGCAGGTCCGGATCCGGGTGCCCGAGCAGGTGCACCAGGGGCTGCACCGCCGAGGCCCCCATGCCCGCGAGGGCCTCCGCCGCGGCGTTGCGCGCGCCCGTCTCGTCGCGCTCGCCCAGCACGGCGATGAGCCGATCCACCACGGCCATGCGATCCGGCAGCCGCACGAGCCCATCGGCCGCCGCGCGGCGCACCCGCCAGCTCTCGTCGTGCAGGCCCGTCACGAGCGCCTCCAGGGCCTCCGGGCGTGACACGTCCAGATCCAGCAGGGCCCGGTAACGCACCTCCTCGGCGTTCCGTCCCTCCTCGCTCATCCGTTCACCCTTCGAGTGGAGTTGGATTCGGCCAGCATCTCCGCCAGCAGCAGGGCCTTCACGTCCAGCAGCAGCTTGAGCCGCTCGCCGCCGGGCGCCGAGGCGTCGCGGCCCTCGGGCTCGCCATAGACACCCACCACGAAGGGCGCCGGGCCCACCGCTCCGAGCGCGGGCTTGATGTCACTCCTGCGCAGCCGCACCACCTCGGACACCCGGTCCACGGTGAAGGCCACGCGCCGGCGGCCCAACCAGCACACCAGCAGCCGCGTCTTGGGGGTATCCACCGGGGAGGGCTGGCCGATCAACCGCTTGCGCAGGTCCACCACCGGGAGGATGGCGCCGCGCAGCCGGATGACGCCCTCGATGAAGGAGGCGCGCCGCGCAGGGGCGTGAGGCGCTGGGGCTGGAGGATCTCCTCCACCCGCATGATGTCCACGGCGTATTCCTCGGTGCCCACGAAGAAGGCGCACAGCTGCACGAGGGGATCCCGCTCCGCCGCGGCCTCTTCCTCGGCGCGCGATTGCGTCACGCGGGTGAGGACGTTGATTCGCTGTCTCATGAAAGGGCCTGCCAGAGATCGAGCAGAATGAAGAGTTCCTGTTTGCGCCGCCCGAGCCCCACCACGCAGTCGCGCTCGCCGCCGCCCACGCCGGGCGGGGCCAGCTCCAGCATCGAGGGACGCAGCCGCACCACCTCGTTGACGGCGTCCACCCAGATGCCGGCGAGCCCGTCGGAGGCCTGCACGACGATGATGCGCGTGCCGCGTGGAGGCGTCACGGTGGCGTCCGGACCGGCCACCAGGGGCGCATTGTCGGCCAGGCGCAGCTTCACCTTGATGTCGTAGACGGGCAGCACCTCGCCGCGCAGGTACATGACGCCCAGCAGGTTGGGCGCGGCGCGAGGCACCTCGGTCAGGGGCGGCACCTTGACGATCTCCCGCACGCCGTGGATGGGGACCGCGTAGAGCTCGCCCTCCAGTTGGAAGGCCGGTACCCTCGGGCACCTCTTCGGCGACGGGCTCGAGCGACTCGTCGGTCCCGGCCACCACTTCCTGGATGAGGCCCACGTCCTCATCGGGGCGGTAGAAGAAGCTGTCGAGCAGCACGGACAAGGAAGGCACGGCGCCTAGAATAGCAGGCCCACGGCCCCGGGAGCGATTCAGGCCCGGCGGCGCTCGGAGCTCATTCCCTCTTCGAGCAGGGCACCCACATCCAGTACCAGCACGGTGCGCCGGTTGGCGAGGTCGGCGGCACCCGAAATCCCCCGCACGCCCTGCAGACGGCCACCCAGCGACTTGACGACGATGTCCTGCTGGCCCTGGAGCTCATCCACGGCGATGCCCAGGCGCTCCTGGGCCAGTCCCGCCACCACCACGAAGTAGCGGTCCGCGGGACGCTCGGGATGGTTGAACACCCGGGCCAGGCGCATGAGCGGCAGCGTGGTGCCTCGCAGGTCCAACACCTCGCGCCGCTCCACGGTGCGGATCTCCGCCGGCTTGACGGAGAGGATCTCCAGCACGCTGTTGAGGGGCACGGCGTAGGTGCGCCCGCTCACCCCCACGACGAGCGCGCGGATGATGGCGAGCGTGACGGGCAGCGTGATGTGGAAGGCGGTGCCCATCCCGCGCTCGCTCCACACGTCGATGATGCCGGACAGGTTGCCGATGTTGTTCTTCACCACGTCCAGGCCCACGCCCCGGCCCGACAGCTCGGACACGCTGCGCGCCGTGGAGAAGCCCGGCAGGAAGATGAGGTTGAGCAGCTCGCGCCGGCTCATCTCGCGCGCCTGCGCCTCGGTGATGAGGCCCTTGCGCAGCGCGAGCTCTCGCACCCCCACCTCGTCGATGCCCGCCCCGTCGTCGCTCACCTTGATGAGGACGTGGTTGCCCTTCTGCTCGGCCTGCAGCGCCACCCGGGCGCGCCGGGGCTTGCCCGCCGCCAGCCGGGCCTCGGGCGACTCGGCGCCGTGGTCGATGGCGTTGCGGATGATGTGCATGAGCGGATCGCTCAGCTCCTCGACGATGAGCTTGTCCAGCTCCACGTCGCCGCCGCCGATGACGAAGTCGATCTCCTTGCCCACCTCGCGCGCGATGCGGCGCACCAGTCGGGCCAGCCGGTCGAACACCGGCCCACCGGCACCATGCGCGCCTCGAGCAGGCCCTCCTGGAGCGCGTCCAGCTTGCGCTCGAGCTGCCGCGTCTCGCGCGACAGATCCTGCCCCCACATCTTGGAGAGCGTCACCCCGGCGTCCACCCGGGCGCTCTCCGCCATGCGCTGCAGGTTCGCCTTGATGAGCAGCAGCTCACCCACGGTGTTCATCAGCGCGTCCAGGCGGCTGATGTCCACGCGCACCGTCTGCGTCAGGCTGCGCGCCGACTCGCTCTCCGCCTTGGGGCCACGCGGCGTCGCCGGCTCCTCGGTCAGCGTGCGCACCGCGGGCAGCGAGGAGGTGAGCGAGGAGGTCTCGGGCGCGGGGAGCGCCGGAGGCACCGGCTCGACGGCGCGCAGGGCGGTGGCCTTCACCAGGGGCGCCTCCGCGGGCGCCACGTCCTCCGCCGACGTGGACGTCCCAGTGCCCGTCTTGGGAGCACGAGGCTTGCGCCGGGTCGTCTTCTTCGCCGCGGGCGCCTCGGCGGTTGGGAGCGCGAGGGGGAGCGGCGCGGCCAGTGTCTCCGGAGCGGGCCCGGCCGGGACCAGGGCCGTGGCGCTCGGACGGACGGAGAGCGCGAAGAGCTGCGCGGGAGTGCCTTGCAGCTTCGCCGCCAGCTCCGCTTCGGACACCCGGGAGCCGAAGATGAGATCGAACGCGATGCCCGACAGCCCTCCGGGCTCCGACGAGGGCAGCGTGCTGACGACCTCGCCCAGGGGCTTGAGGCGCACGTTGAGCTCGGTGAGCCCGGTGTCGAAGTCGGACAGGTCGAACGCGGCCCGGATGCGGAAGAGCGCCACGCCCCGGCGCACGTTCTCGCGCAGGCGGTGCTCCTCGTACTCGGTGAAGACGGAGCGCACCTGCGGATCCAACTCGAGCCTGTCGAGCGGATCCTCGTCGGCCGTCGCCGAGGCGGTGCCCTGGTTCGCGAGCCGCTCGCCCAGCACCTTCACGCGCTCGTTCAAGGCGTCCGAGGACTCCTCGCGCGCGGCCTCCGCCAGCAGGGCCTGGAGCACGTCCAGCGACTCGATGAGCAGATCGAGCACCTGATCATCCAGCGACAACCGGCCCAGCCGCAGCCGATCCAACAGATCCTCGGACTGGTGGGCGAGCCGGGCGATGCGCTCCTGGCCGAAGAGCGCCGCCGGCCCTTGAGCGAGTGCGCCGAGCGGAAGATGCCGTTGATGATGTCCGGCTCGGGCTCCACCCCGCGCTGTTGATCCAGCACGAGCAGTTCCTTGCCCAGCGACTCGAGGATTTCCGTTCCCTCGGCGACGAACTCCGCCAGGGCCTTGCCCGCGGCGTTCACGCGAGCTTGAGGTAGCGCCGCACGAGCCCTTCCAGGCTCTGCGGGGAGAAGGGTTTGACGAGGTACTCCGCCGCGCCCAGCGCCGAGCCCCGATCGCGGTCCTTCTCGCGGCCCTCGGTGGTGACGATGAACAGGGGCGTGTCGCGCAAGGCGGGGTTCGTCTTGACGAAGCGGATGAGCTCCAGCCCATTGATGTCGGGCATGTTGATGTCGGTGATGATGAGCGCGAAGGTGTGCTGGGGCAGCAGCTTGAGCGCCTCCAGACCGCTGCTGGTGGCGATGGCCTCCAGCCCCGGGATGGACTCCACCGTCGCGGAGATCAACTCCCGCGAGGCCTTGGAATCCTCCACGATGAGAATCTTGGACGTCATTCGTGCGACCGAGCCTCACATCCTAACAGAAGGACGAGAGGGGGCGAGATTCAGCCCTTGCGGCCGGAAAGACGGCGAGCGAGTTCCTTGTCCGCCAGCACGGCCACCTTCCTTCCCCGGAAAGCGGGGAGGAAGTGTTCCTGGAGGGCGGAGAAGCGGACGGACTCGTCCAGGGCCTCCTGCCCGGGGACTTCCAGGGCGACCGACTCCACCTTGGCCCGGGTGAGCACCTTGCCCGCGGAGGCAAGCGCCTCGCCGAGGGAGGAGGGCTCCAGGCCGCGCCGCCGGCCCAGGCCCATGACGAAGACGCGGGGGACGCTGAAGCGGCCATCCGTGGGCAGCAGGAGCGAGTCGTCCTGGGCGCCCACGAAGAAGCCGGACTGGAGCACGCGCGACAGGGCGCCACACAAGCGCCAGTCCACGTAGCCGGCGGTGCCGGGCAGGGGCCGGTCGTCCTCGCCCACGAAGAGGCACAGGGCGTCCACGTCCGCCAGCGAGTCCAACCCGCCCAGGCCAAGTTCGTGCGCGGAGACGTTCACTGCTTCCCCAGGGCGACGGCCACGCGATCCAGCAGGCCGTTGACGAAGGCGCTGGACTCCTCGGTGCCGAAGTTCTTGCCGAGCTCCACCGCCTCGTTGAGCGACACCTTCTTGGGGATGTCCGGGCGGTACTTCAGCTCGAAGACGCCCAGGCGCAGCACGTTGCGGTCGATGCGCGACATGCGATCCAGGCGCCAGTTGTGGCTGTGCTGCTCGATGAGCCGATCGATTTCCGCGCGGTGCGCCATGACGCCCTCGGTGAGCTCGCGGGCGAACTTCACCGCCTCGGGCTCCTTGTTCGTCACCTCGGCGGCGGCCCAGGCCGCTTCCAGGGCGTCATGGATGGAGCCCGGAGTCATCTCCATCTGGTAGAGCGCCTGGAGGGCCCGCTCGCGTGCCGTTCTGCGCGCACCCATGTCAGCTCCTCTTCCCGTCCGTCAGCGTGGCGAGCTTCGCGTGGAGGTTGACCATCTCGATGCACGCCGCGGCCGCTTCCGAGCCCTTGTTGCCGGCCTTGACGCCCGCCCGGTCGATCGCCTGCTCCACCGTGTCGCACGTGAGCACGCCGAAGGTGACGGCCGCCTGCGAGGTGAAGGCCACCTGGCCGATGCCCTTGGTGCACTCGCCCGACACGTAGTCGAAGTGGGGCGTGCCGCCGCGGATGACGGCGCCCAGGGTGATGATGCCCACGTACGAGCGCGTCTCCGACACGCGCCGGGTGAGCGCGGGCAGCTCATAGGTGCCCGGACAACGGAATACGTCGATATCCCCGTCGGCGACGCCGTGGCGGACCAGCGTGTCCAGCGCGCCCTTCACCAGCTCCTCGGTGATGAACGCGTTGAAGCGGGCCACGCAGATGGCGAAGCGGCCCTTGGGGGGAGGAAGTCACCTTCGATGTAGCGAGGCATGTCCCGACCTCCTACACCAGCCACCCGGCTGGCGTCCCGACAGAGTTATCCACGACCCCCGGCGTTCAGGAGGCCCGGCGCCCCCGGGGGGACGGCGAGCGGCCACGCGCCGGGTCGCCGGGGCGGCCGGGATGAGCGGCACCTGCTCCACCACCTCCAGCGAGTAGCTCTCCAACCCCACGATCTTCTTGGGATTGTTGGTGAGCAGGCGCAGCCGGGTGAGCCCCAGGTCCTTGAGGATCTGCGCCCCCACGCCGAACTCGCGCAGGCGCGTCTGATCCTTGTGCCCGGGCACCAGCTCCTCGTTGGAGACATGGGTGCAGCGCAGCCGGTTCTTGCGCGCCGAGTCCCCCTGCAGGAAGACGATGACCCCCCGCCCGGCCTCGTGGATGGCCTGGAAGGCGCGCTCGAGCTGCACGCCACACTCGCACCCGGCGCTGCCCAGCAGATCTCCCACCAGACAGGTGCGGTGGACGCGGGTGAGCACCGGCTCACGGCCGGACAGCTCGCCCTTGACCACGGCCACGTGCACCGAGCTGTCCACGTCGCTGCCGTAGGTGTAGGCCCGGAAGCTGCCCTGGCCGCGGCGCTCCAGCGTCGTCTCCTCGAGCCGCCGCACCAGCCGCTCGCGCTCCAGGCGGTAGCGGATGATGTCGGCCACGGACAGCAGCACCATCTGGTGCTTGCGGGCGAACTTCACCAGGTCCGGCCGGCGCGACATGGTGCCGTCCGGGTTCATGATCTCGCAGATGACGCCCGAGGGGCGCAGCCCCGCCATGCGCGCCAGTCCACGCTGCCCTCGGTCTGGCCGGTGCGCACGAGCACCTCGCCCTGCCGGGCGCGCAGGGGGAAGATGCCCGGGCCGCGCGAGGTCCGACGGCTTGGCGTTCGGCGCCACGGCCACCTGGATGGTGTGGGCGCGGTCCGCGGCGGAGATGCCCGTGGAGACGCCCTGGGCGGCCTCGATGGAGACGGTGAAGGCCGTCTGGAAGGACGAGGTGTTGTCCTGCACCATGAGGGGCAGGTTGAGCCGCCGGATGCGCTCCTCGTCGAGCGCCAGGCAGATGAGCCCGCGCCCATGGGTGGCCATGAAGTTGATGTCCTGGGGCGTCACCTTCTCCGCCGCCATGACCAGGTCGCCCTCGTTCTCCCGGTCCTCGTCATCCGTGAGGATGACCATGCGGCCCTTGCGGATCTCCGCGAGCGCCTTCTCCACCAGGGTGATGCTGTCCGACTCGTGCTGCCTGCCGCGCGCCATGCGAACTCCTGAATGCTTCCCTGTGCTCAACCGCCGAAGCCCGCCGCCTTGAGGACCGCCTCGGAGAGGCCACCGCCGCCCGGACCCTGACGCAGCGACACGAGCCGCGCCACGTACTTGCCAATCATGTCGCCTTCCAGATTCACCTGCTCGCCCACCCCGCGCGAGCGCAGCGTGGTGCGCTCCTGCGTCTCGGGGATGAGCTGGACGCTGAAGCGATCCGTGCCCACCGAGTTGACGGTGAGGCTGATGCCGTCGATGGCCACCGAGCCCTTCTCGATGAAGAAGGGGCGAGCTCGGCGGGGAGGCGGAAGACCATCACCCACGAGCCGCCCTCGGAGCGCGTCTCCAGCACCTCGCTCACCGCGTCCACGTGGCCGGCGACGAGGTGGCCGCCCAGCCGGTCTCCCAGGGCGAGCGCCCGCTCGAGGTTGACGCGCGAGCCCGGCTGCCGGGCGCCCAGGGTGGTGCGCCGCAGCGTCTCCGGGGCGGCCTGGACGCGGAAGGAGTCCCCCGCGCGCTCCACCACGGTGAGGCAGGCGCCATCCACCGCGATCGATTCCCCGAGCGCGAAGTCCCGCGCGCCCAGCGCCGTGCGAATCCAGAAGTCCGTCATCCCTCCGGGGATGACTCGCTCCACCACGCCGATGTCCTGGATGAGTCCGGTGAACATTGCGACGGGCTTATAACGGATCCCCGTCCCGGGTTCCGCACCTTCCCCTCGGGAAGGGCCACGAAAGCCCGGGCGCCCCGACCCGGAGCGCCAGGCAGGCGGGCGGCTCAGGCCGCGGGGGCCTCGGGGCTCTTGTACCGCTCGGACATCAGCGACCATTCCATGTTGGCGAACATCCAGGCCTGCAACACCCCGACGTAGCGCCGCACTTCGATGAACAGGGCCACCTTGTCCTTCTTGTACGCCTCGTGCTTCGCCCACTCCTCGAGCTCGCCCTGGCCCAGTTCCGCCCGCTGCATGCGCGCCTGCAGCTCGCTCCAGATCTTCTCGAACTCCGCCACCGTGTCGTTGTGCCTCTTCACCACCCGCTCAATGGCTTCCTCCAGCGAGCACTTCTGCTTGTTCTGGATGATGAAGACGAGGTTGTGCATGTCCCCGACACGCATCTCCTTCTCCAGGGAGATGAGATCATTGAAGAGGGTGATCACCTGGTTGGCCAGGGAGCTGAGCTTCTTGATGCTGGGACTGTCCAGCATCTCCGCCGGCATCTTGACGAGTCCGAGCACGCCCGCCAGCTCGAAGCTCGGCTTCACCCCGCCCGTCTTCTCGCGCTCGACGATGTACTCCTCCACGTCCGGCACGTGATTCTTGAGCTTGTTCTCGGACTCCCAGAGACACGCATCGAAGTAGTCCCGCATGCTCCGGTGGAAGTGCTCCCTCCACTGCCGGGTGGAGTGTTTGTACATCCGCCCGTGCAGGTCCATCAACGCCAACAGGAACCGGTGCTCTTGCTTTGTCGACGCTCCGGGAGAGAGCCGCTCCTTCATGGACAGCGCGAACACCCCCGCCACGCCCAACCAGTTCGCGGGCTCGCGCAGAGCCCGTCTGGACATGCACAAGGCCATGCGCATCACGGGCTGCATCTTCTTGAGCTTCTCCGGCGGAGCATCGTCCCAGACCTTGTCGAACAGGTAGAACGCCGTCATGTAGTCGTTGACGATGCTCAACTGCTCGACGCTCGCCTCGGGAAAGGCATACGAAGACAGCAAGTGGTAGTCGAGCGTGGGGAAGATTGCCATGTGCCCGGCGGACAGCAGCTCGAACCGCTGGACCCACTCCACCGTTTTGACCCAGGCGGCCTGGTCATTCTTGTTGAGCGGCGCCTTGTAAGGCATGTGGATGGAGGAGAAGTCAATCTTTTTCATGAAGTCGTGATTCCGGGGTTCAACCGACACTGGCTACGGCGTTGGAGGCGGACGTCTCCGGGAACTCCATCACCGGAGCCGCTCCCGGCCCCTGGCCCTGGGGACCCCGCACCATGCGCAACAACATGGAGGGGTGCGCCAACACCAGCGGCGAGCCCGTCATGTGCATCACCTTGGCGAACGCGGTGGTGACGACCGGATCATACGCCGCGAGCGACTGCAGATGCCCGGAGGCACCCTGCATCGCCTTCCACCACAGGGGGCGGGGTCCGTCCACCGAGGGGTAGACCGAGTCCGAGCCCGCGCCCATCGTCCAGGACATGTCGTGCATGCTGGAGAGCTTCGCCTGGAAGCGCCGTCCGAGCCCCACCATCGCCCTCGAGGGCTGCTCCGACAGACACTCATCCAGCAGGGAGGCGGCCAGCACGGACAGCGTCATGCCCTGCCCGTAGATGGGGTTGAGGCTGCACACGGCGTCTCCCAGCACCACGAGCCCCTCGGGAATGCCCGTCATGCGCTCATAGTGCCGGCGCATGTTGGAGGGGAACTTGTGGGCGGCCACCGGCGACACGGGCTCGCAGCGCCGGAGCATCTCGTAGACGTGCGGCTGCGGCAGGCGGCGGGCGAACTCCAGGAAGCCCTCCTCGTCGCCCGGGGCGTGGTCCCCCAGGGCGCCGGCCAGGGTCACCAGCCACGTGTCCCCCTCCACCGGGGCGAGCGCGCCCAGGCGCGTCTCGTGCGGAGCCGTCGGGAAGATGGAGAGCGTCTTCCAGTTGGTGGTGACGCCCGGCAGCTTGCGCACCTTGCGGCTGGCGTAGCCCACGTCGATCCGCACGTGGGTCTCCGCCACCCGGGGCAGCCCCAGCTCCTCGAGCCAGCGGGGCATACGCGAGCCGCGGCCACTCGCGTCCACGACGAGATCCGCCTCGAGGAGCTCCGTGGCCTCCTGCTTGCGGCGGCGCACCTCCACGCCCCAGACGGCGACGCGGTTGCTCGTCACCACGGGCTTGACGACCTCGCACTCGTCCAGGATCTGCAGGTTGGGGATCTCCCGGACGCGGGAGCGGATCACCGAGTCCAGCAGGGTCCGGGTCTGGATGTAGAGCGTCAGCCCCGGCGTGGCGCGGGCCTGCCAGACGCCACCCCGGTAGAGCGCCACGTCGGACATGTCCAGGACGTTGGAGCCCGCGGTCACCATCTGCTGCCACAGCCCGGGGAAGTACCCCTCGAGGATCTCCACGGCCTTGGCCAGGATGCCGTGGGCCTGCTGCTCCTGGGGCAGTCCCTTGCGCAGCTCGGGCTTCTCGGAGCCGATCCCGTTCGATCAGGGTGACCCGCTCGAAGTGTGACGCCAGGGCGCGGCTGGCGGCCATGCCCGCCATGCTCCCGCCGATGACCACCGCGTGCCGGCCTCCGAAACACCTGGAGGCCGACGAGAATGTGCCCTTTGACATGTCCCTGATCCGAGGATGAAGAAATACGAGAAGACCGGCGCCGCGGCTCAGGTGGTGCGGTTCTGACGGGCGCGCTCGGCGGCTTCCTTCCAGCCGTACGAGGTGACGAGACCCGACACCTGATCCGCCACGTTCTGCACGACGGTGGAGGCCTCTTCCGAGGTCTGCATCTGGCCCATCGTCTGTTCCATCATGTTGTTGAGATCATTGACGGCCTGGAAGATCTGGCTGATGCCCACGTTCTGCTGGGTCACGGCCGCGGTGATCTGCCGGATGGAGTCCGCGTTGTCTCGCACGATGGACGACAGCTGCTGGATGCTGCCCTCGAAGCCCTTGATGCCCTTGAGGCTCAGTTCGACCTTCTCGTAGCCCTTGGTCGTCATGGCCGCCGTCGAGCGCATGGCGTTGCCGATGTCCAACAGGATGCTGTTCACGTTGTTGGTGGCGCGGATGGACTGGTCGGCCAGCGCGCGGATTTCACGCGCCACGACGCCGAAGCCCTTGCCGTGCTCGCCCGAGCGCACCGCCTCGATGGCGGCGTTGAGCGCGAGCATGTTGGACTGGTCCGCCGGTCCTTCACCGTGCGGGTGATGCTGGCGATCTGCTGCGTCTTCTTCTCCAGGGACTGGATGGAGCTGGCCATCTTGGCCACCTGCTGACCGACTTCCTGGATCTCCTCGAGACTGGTGCGCACGGCCGCCACCGCCTCGGTGCTGATCTGATTGGCGCGGGTGGTCTGCTGCAGCACGTTCTCCGCCTTCTGCGAGGCGAGCTCGGAGGTCTGCTTGATCTCCTGCGCGGTGACCTGCGTCTCCTGCAGCGCGGCGGCCTGGCGCGTGAGCACCGAGCTCTGCTCGCTCGCGGACGAGCCCAGCCGCTCGGCCGAGCCGCGCAGCGAGTTGGCCGACTCACCCAGCGACAGCGAGAAGGCGCTGAGCTTCTCGAAGGCGCGCGAGGTGGAGCCCGCCAGATCGCCGATCTCGTCGGTGGAGATCCAGTCCGGCAGCTTGGGCGAGCCGGACGCCAGACCCTCGATGGCCTCCTGCACGCTCAGCGCGCCCAGTTCCTGCCGGCGAGCCAGCAACCACGCGGCGATGGACGAGATGGCGAGCAGGTAGCCACCCATGAGCGACAGCGGGATCGCGGCGCGCTTGACGACCAGATCGACGACCTGACTGATGTGCTCGCCGATGTGCGAGGGATCCGTCCGCATCACCTGATTGAGGTCGTCGAAGGTGATGATGACCTGCTTGGCGATGATCGTCGTGCTGAGCATCAGCGTGGAGGCGACGAAGACGCCGAAGGCGTAGGGCAGGTACCACTTCATGCGCGGCCAGAAGAAGCCCGTTCCCCGGATGACCGCCTTGGGGTGCTTGTGGAACTCCTCGATGGCGAAGGGGCGCAGGATGCGCTCGTAGATCAACCGCTCGTTGATGAAGTTGAGCATCAACACGAGCAGCGTCGTGCTCAACACCCAGGGGATGGGCGCCGGCTCTTCTTGTGGAAGAGGATGGGAACGGTGATGTAGAACGTCGACCCGAGGATGGCGCACAGGATCATCAGCGCCTCGAGCTGGCCGGGGATCTTCAACAGCCGCTCGATCTTGGACCCCTCGTGATCCCCGCGCAGGGTGGAGAACGCCCGCCGGATCGTATAGTTCATCACCGGTACGGGATGATCAGGCTGAAGAGACCGAACACGATGGGCATCGTGAACTTGGTCGTCTTCGACATCTCATCGTCCGTCAGCCCCGAGAGGTTGTTGATGAGGTAGGTCGTCGCGGGGGACAAGATGATCGATCCGAAGAACTGTCGGATGATGAAGATCTTGTTGATGGTCTGAGTGATCTGTTTGTCGGCGGGCATGGCGTTCTTCCAGGTCTGCACCTGCGGCAGGAATTCCCAGGTCAGGGTGAGGGCTCAGGCACCATTCGTGTGGCCGTGGGGATGTTCATGCACCGGTACGCCCCCCCATCATCAATCGGACGGGGGTCCGGGAGCAAGTCGCCAGCCCGATCCATCCCCGTCCGCCCGAAAATCCAGCCCCCTTGGTCGCTCACCCGGCATGGAGCCCCCCGCCGGTACGAGCCACCCGCCAGCGGCCGTCACCACTCCAGGTGGAGCGAGTTGAAGCTGCGGAAGACGAGGCCGACCTTGTACTCGGGCACCTTCGTCTTGTTCAAGCGCACCTCGGGCAGACGGTCCAGGAGCATCTCGGTGGCGATCTCCATCTCGCGGCGGGCCAGACCCGCCCCCAGGCAGTGGTGCGCGCCGAACGCGAAGGTCAGGTGCTTCTGCTGGACGCTGTCCCGGGTGATGTCGAACGTGTCGGGATCCGTGAAGACCGAGGGGTCCCGGTTGGCCGAGGCCAGCCCGATGAACACGGTGTCGCCCTTGCGGATGTTCTTGCCGTGCAGCGTGAAGTCCTCCGCGGCGACGCGGAAGGCGAAGGGGACCGCGGGCGAGAAGCGCAGCATCTCCTCCACGGCGGAGCGCAACAGGGTGCGGTCATTCTGCAGCTTCTGGCGCTGCTCGGGATGGGAGAGCAGATCGTAGACGCCGTTGCTGATCTGATCCGTGGTGGTCAGGTGACCCGCGGTGAGGATGAGCAGCGTGTTGGCCGCGAGATCATCCTCCGTCATCCGGCCCAGCTCCTGGGCGTGGATCATCAGGCTGAGCATGTCGTTGCCCGGGTGGTGACGACGCTCCTCGATGCGCTCGGCCAGGTAGGCGTTCATCTCCACGGTGACCCGGCTCGCCTCACGGGCCACGTCCTGCATGTTCACGCCCGGCTTCGGATTGGCGAAGTCCGCCAGGGGCCGGGCCCAGGATTGGAAGCGCTCGCGGTCCTGCGCGGGGATGTTGAGGAACTCGGCGATGACGAGTGGCGGGAGCTGGTACGAAATCTCCTTCACCACGTCCATGTGCCCCCACTCCTGCACGCGATCCAGCAGCATGCCCATGAACTGGCGGATGGCGGGACGGTAGGTGTCGAGCCCCTGCGGGGTGAAGCCCGGACTGGCCTGCCGGCGCACGCGGATGTGGTCCGCGCCATCGCGCATGGTCATCTGCAACCGGGCCGACTTGAGGAACTCGCCGGCCACGTCCTCCCAACCCCTGGAGCTGTTGCTCGTAGAAGTTGGTGCGATTGGCGCTCAACCGCGGATCGCGGAAGCACGCCACCACGTCGGCATAGCGCGTGACGAGCCAAGCGTGCACCGTGTCCGACCAGTACACCGGCTCGTTCTCACGCAGCGCCTTGTAGAGCGGGATGGGATTGACGAGGTTCTCGGGGCTGATGGGATTGAGCGAGAGCCCCTGCAGCGACGAGTCTGAGTTGGTCGGACTTGGCACGCGACCGACACTAGTAGTCGGCCTCTCGGCTGTCGAGAACAACTCCGAGGGCAGCTCCGCGTCATCCACCCCAGGACAAGCCACGGTCCATCCGCCTCGCCCACCCGAGCGTCACCCCACGTACGCGGCGCGAACAGCGGCTCTCTCCGCGATGCCCAGGGCCTCGGCCACGCTTCGCGTGACGTTCGACTCCAGCTCGCCCCGACCACCGCTACATTGGAATTCTTCCGTGAGATTGTTTCAAGGCCCGTCGGAGGCGGCGAAGCACCGCGTCCGGGCGGCGACATGTGCTTTCTCGGATATCGAGAACCCCCCTGGCTCATGGAGACTGTTGACCATGTTAAGGTGCGAGGACCTGAACTCCGGGAGCGGCTCAAGGGGCCCTCCGGACACTCTTCCGCCACCCTTGATTCGGAAAGGCGTTGCAGGGGGACACGCATGAGCGAGACCACATCCCAACCAACATCAGATCGACCACTGCCCCCTCGGGTTTCCTCCCTCCCCCTGGTGGGTAGTCTGCCTCGCTTGATTGCCGATCCGCTGTCCTTCATGGAGCAAGCCCAGCGCGAGCAGGGCGACATCTTCAGCATGGACCTGGGCTTCACCCAGGTGATTGGCCTGTGCCATCCCCGCTACGTCCATCACGTCCTCGTGGAGCACGCGCACAAGTACTCCAAGGGCGGACCCATGTGGGACTCGATGCGGACGTTCATGGGCAACGCGCTGCCCATGAGCGAGGGCGCCTTCTGGAAGCGGCAGCGGCGCATGATCCAGCCCTCGTTCCATCATCAGCGCGTGAGCATGATGACGGACACGATGGTGGAGGCCATCGACGAGTGCCTGCTGGAGTGGGATCTGGCGGCCCTGGAGGGCAAGCCCTTCGACGTCTCGGTCGCCCTGTCCCGGGTGACGATGACCGTGCTGGTGCGCACCCTGTTCGGCTCCGGGATGGACAAGGAAGACGCGGAGAAGGTCGCCCAGGCGTTCTCCTTCATCCTCGAGTACTTCATCGCGGGAATGGTGACGCACTCCCTGCCGGAATGGATGCCGGTGCCCGGCCGGCAGCGCTACCGCGAGTCGATCAAGACGATCGACGAGATCATGACGCGGCTCATCGAGCGGGGACGCGAACAGGCCTCGGGCGAGGACAACCTGCTGTCGCTGTTGCTGCAGGCGGTGGATGGCGAGTCCGGCGAGCGGATGACCAACGCGCAGCTGCGCGACGAGGCCCTGGGCTTCTTCATCGCGGGCTACGACACGACCGCGGCGGGCATGACCTGGGTGTTGCACGCGCTCACCCAACACCCGGAGGTCACCGACAAGGTGCGGGTGGAGCTGGATGCCGTCGTGGGCACGCGCAGGCCTGGCTTCGCGGATCTGATGCGGATGCCCTACACCCGCAACGTGTTGCAGGAGGCGCTGCGCATCCACTCGCCCTCGGTGTGGCTGCCACGCCTGTCGGTGGTGGAGGATGAGATCGACGGGTACCGGATTCCGCCGGGCGTCATGATGGTGATCTTCACGCGCCTCATCCACCGCCACCCGGGCATCTGGGACGATCCGCTGACGTTCGATCCGGACCGCTTCACTCCGGAGCGCTCGGAGGGGCGGCACAAGCTCGCGTGGCTGCCGTTCGGCTCGGGCCAGCGCCAGTGCATCGCCAAGGAGTTCTCGCTGCTCGAGGGCATGCTCATCATGGCCCGCATCGTCTCCCGCTACGAGCTGTCGGCCGTCCCGGGACGCGTGCCCCAGGAGCGCGTCAGCACCAACCTGCGCACCAAGGACGGCATGTGGCTGAACCTGCGGCCACGCCTGCCCGAGGCCAAGGCGCAGGTGTCCCGGCTCCCGCTCTCGGGTACGGCCTGAGCGGAAGCCCGCCCCGCGCTCACCGCGCGGGGTCGAGCCGGGCGCGCAACAGCAGATCGGTGCCGACCTGCTCCATGGACAGCGCGCCCACGGTGAGCGCCCGCGCCATCTGCTTGACGCCCAGCGAACCCGACCAGGACAGGCCCTCGCCGCCGATCAGCTTGGGGGCGACGAAGAGCAGCAGCTCATCCGCCAGCTCCTCGCGCAGGAACGAGCCGTACATCTCCGCGCCCCCCTCCACCAGGACGTGGTTGAGGCCCTCCCGGGCGAGGCGGCGCATGAGGGCCTCGAGATCCACCCGGCCCTGCTTCTCGGGGAGCTGCCAGACGTCGGTGCCCGTCGCGAGCAGGCGTTTGGCCCTGCGGGCCGTGGGGTCCTCCAGCGTGGCCACCACGGTGCGCGCGGGGGAGCGCTGGGTGAAGACCTGGAGCGTCGAGGGCAGGCGCAGGTGCGAGTCCACCACCACGCGCACCGGATCCTTCCTCCCCCGGGCAGACGCGTGGTCAGCTGGGGGTTGTCCCGGCGGGCGGTGGTGGCGCCCACGAGGATGACGTCCACCTGATCTCTCAGCCGGTGTACCCAGGCGCGGCCTCCTCCCCCGTCACCCAGCGCGAGTCGCCCGTGGCCGTGGCCAGCTTGCCGTCCAGTGTCACCGCCGCCTTGAGCGTGACGAAGGGCAGGCCGGTGCGCATCATCTTGAAGAAGGGGCGATTGAGCTGATCCGCCTCGTCCTTGAGCACCCCGGTGAGCACCTCCACGCCGGCGCGCCGCAGCCGGGCGACGCCCTTGCCATTCACCTTGGGGTTGGGATCCGACGAGGCGGTGATGACCCGGCGCACGCCCGCGTCGATCAGCGCCTGGCTGCACGGCGGCGTGCGCCCGTAGTGATCACACGGCTCGAGCGTCGTGTAGATATCCGCGCCGCGCGCCTTGGCTCCCGCGGCCTCCAGCGCCACCGCCTCGGCGTGCGCCGTGCCGGCCCGGCGGTGGTAGCCGCGCGCGATGATGCGGCCGCCCTTCACCAGCACCGCGCCCACCACCGGGTTGGGGCTGGTGCGGCCGAGCCCCTTGGCGGCCTCCTCCAGCGCCAGGCGCATGAAGAACTCGGCCACCGCCCGATCGAAATCCGCCGTGCGCTTGGCCCGGGGGCGCGCCCCGCCTGCAACCGTGCTCGCGTCAAGAGCCGCATCGCCCGTTACCCGTCCTTGTCCGGTGGACGCGGCGACCTCTGCTCGCGCGTCCGGTCCGACAGCAAGTCCTTGAGCTCCGCCATGAACTCGGTGATGTCACGGAAGCTCCGGTACACCGAGGCGAAGCGCACATAGGCCACCTCGTCCAGCGCGTGCAGCCGGCGCATCACCTCCTCGCCGATGACCGACGAGGGTACTTCCTTCTCCCCTACCCCTTGCAGCAGCCGCTCCACGGCGACCAGCGTCTCCTCGAGCTGGTCCGCCGACACCGGCCGCTTCTCGCACGCCTTCTGCAACCCCGCGAGCAGCTTGTCCCGATCGAACGTCTCGCGCCGGCCATCCTTCTTCACGATGAGCGGGTAGATTTCCTCCACGCGCTCGTACGTGGTGAAGCGCCGCTTGCATTGCAGACACTCGCGGCGCCGGCGGATGACGGACCCCTCATGCGACTCGCGCGAGTCGATGACCTTGTTCTCGGGGTCCTGGCAGAAGGGGCAACGCATGGCACGCGCTACTTCAGGCGCGAGGCGTAGAGCGGGAAGCTCCGGGTGAACTCCTGGATGCGGCCCCGGATGCTCGCCAGCCGCTGTTCGTCCGAGGCGTTGTCCAGCGCCTCGACCACCAGCGCGCCCACGGTGGCCATCTCCGCCTCCTTCATGCCGCGCGTGGTGAGGGCCGGGGTGCCGATGCGCACGCCCGACGTCACCGTGGGCTTCTCGGGATCGAACGGAATCATGTTCTTGTTCACCGTGATGCCCGCCTTGCCCAGCACCTCCTCGGCCACCTTGCCCACGAGCTTCTTGGGACGCAGGTCCACGAGCATCAGGTGGTTGTCCGTGCCGCCCGAGCACAGCCGCAGGCCGCCCTTGCGCAGCGCCTCGGCGAGCGCCTGGGCGTTGGCGACGATCTGCTTCTGGTAGGCCTTGAACTCGGGGCTGAGCGCCTCGCGGAAGGCCACGGCCTTGGCGGCGATGACGTGCATGAGCGGGCCGCCCTGGATGCCCGGGAAGATCTGGCTGTTGAGCGTCTTGGCGTAGGGCTCCTTGCTCAGCACGAGGCCGCCGCGCGGGCCGCGCAGCGTCTTGTGGGTGGTGCTGGTGACGATGTCCGCCAGGGGCACCGGCGAGGGATGCAGCCCCGCGGCCACCAGGCCCGCGATGTGCGCCATGTCCACCATGAGCGCCGCGCCCACGCTGTCGGCGATCTCCCGGAACTTCGCGAAGTCGATGATGCGCGGATAGGCCGAGGCGCCCACCACCACCACGCGCGGCTTGTGCTCCTTGGCCAGGGCCGCGGCCTGCGCGTAGTCGATCGTCTCGGTGTCCCGGGTGAGGCCGTAGTGCACGGCCTTGTACAGCTTGCCGGAGAAGTTGAACGCGGAGCCGTGGGTGAGGTGGCCGCCCGAGTTCAAGTCCAACGCGAGCAGGGTGTCACCCGGCTTCATCAGCGCCATGTAGGCGCCCATGTTCGCCTGGCTGCCCGAGTGGGCCTGGACGTTGGCGTACTCGGCGCCGAAGAGCTCCCGGGCGCGGGAGATGGCGAGTGTCTCGGCCACGTCCACCACCTCGCAGCCGCCGTAGTAGCGCTTGCCGGGGTAGCCTTCCGCGTACTTGTTCGTGAGCACCGAGCCCGCGGCTTCCATCACCGCGGGGCTGACGAAGTTCTCCGAGGCGATCAGCTCCAGGCCTTCTTCCTGGCGCCGCGTCTCGTCCTGGATGGCGCGGGCGATTTCGGGATCGACCTGGGCCAGTAGACGGGTGTTCTCCATGGATTGTATCTCCTCGGTTGGAAGGCCGGCCCTCACCGGGACTCGGCCTCTCGAATCTTGTCCAGACGCCGCTGGTGCCGCCCGCCCTCGAAGGGGGTGGCCAGGAAGGCTTCCAGGATGCTGCGGGCGAGTCCAGCGCCCACCACGCGCTGACCCAGGCACAACACGTTGGCGTCGTTGTGGGCGCGCGCCATGCGCGCCACGAACTCGTCCGTGCACAACGCCGCGCGGATGCCCGGGTGCTTGTTGGCCATGATGGCCATGCCCATGCCCGTGCCACACACGAGCACGCCCCGGGTGGCGCGCCCCTCGGCCACCGCCCGGGACACCGGGCGGGCATAGTCCGGGTAGTCCACGGACTCGGCGCTGGTGGGGCCCACGTCATCCACCTCGACGCGCAGCTCCTGGAGCGCCTTCACCAGCTCACGGCGCAGCTCCAGTCCCGCATGATCCGACGCGATGATGACCTTCATGAGAGCCCTCCTCCACCCGGGACTGGACCGGACACGAGCCGAGCCCCCTCTGCACGAGCGAAGGGGGCGCGGGAACTACCGGAAGCGCTTGAACACCAACACCGCGTTGGTGCCACCAAAACCGAACGAGTTGCTCATCACCGAGTCCACGCGCTGCTCGCGCGCCTGGTTGGGCACGTAGTCCAGATCGCACTCGGGATCCGGCGAGGTCAGGTTGATGGTCGGCGGGATGACCCCGCGCTGGAGCGTCATCACGCTCACCACGGCCTCGGCGCCACCGGCCGCGCCGAGCATGTGGCCCGTCATGGACTTGGTGGAGGAGACGGGAAGCTTCCTGGCGTGCGCGCCGAAGACCGTCTTGATGGCCTTGGTCTCGTTGGCGTCGTTGAACGGCGTCGAGGTGCCGTGCGCGTTGATGTAGCCCACGTCCTCGGGATTCATCCCCGCGGAGGCGAGCGCCAGGCGCATGCAGCGCGCCGCGCCTTCGCCCTCGGGGGCCGGCTGCGTCACGTGGTGCGCGTCCGAGTTGGCCCCGTAGCCCACCAGCTCCGCCAGGATGTTGGCGCCGCGCTTCTTCGCGTGCTCCAGCTCCTCGAGCACGATGATGCCCGCGCCCTCGCCCATCACGAAGCCGTCGCGCTCCTTGTCGAACGGGCGGCTGGCGCGCGTCGGCTCATCGTTGCGGTTGGACAGCGCCTTCATCACCGAGAAGCCGCCCATGCCCAGCGGCGTGATGGCGGCCTCGGCCCCACCGGCGATGACCGCGTCACACTCGCCCAGGCGGATGGACTTCCACGCCTCGCCGATGGCGTGCGCGCTGGTGGCGCAGGCGGACACGGGCGACCAGTTGGGGCCCTTGCACCCATAGCGCATGGAGATGAGGCCCGGCGCCATGTTGATGATCATCTGGATGATGAAGAAGGGCGAGAGCCGGTCGAACCCCTTCTCCAGCCCCTTGCGGTGCTGCTCCTCCAGCGAGGAGATCCCACCGATGCCCGAGCCGACGATGACGCCCACCTTCTCGGCCCGGTAGCCGTGGGGCGCGTCCGGCCCGATGGGCAGCCCGCTCTCCTTCACGGCCATGTCCGCCGCGGCGAGCGCATACTGGGAGAACAGATCCATGCGGCGCACCTCGCGCCGGTCGATGAACTGTTCGGGCTGGAAGTCCTTCACCTCACCCGCGAAGCGGGTATCCATCTTCCCCAGTTCGAAGCGGGTGATGGTCGCGATACCGGATTGACCGGCGAGCATCGCCTGCCAGTTCTTCTCGGTGCCGGTTCCCAGTGCCGTGATGATTCCGGTCCCGGTGATGACGACTCGTCGGTTTGACACGTGACTCTCCAAGTACCGCGCTGCTGCGTTGGAACGCTGGGCGGGACCAGCGCTCCCCGGCCCTTCGACTGCTGCCTACTTCTTGTGGGTGTTGACGTAGTTGATGGCGTCGCCGACGGTCTTGATGTTCTCGGCCTCCTCGTCGGGAATCTCGACCTCGAACTCCTCCTCCATCGCCATGACCAGTTCCACGATGTCGAGGCTGTCAGCGCCCAGATCCTCGATGAAGGAGGACTCGGGCTTGATCTCCTCCTCACCCACGCCCAGCTGGTCGGCGATGATGGACTTGACCTTGGTCTCGATAGCAGAAGTCGACATAGGTGTTGATTCCTCCGGAAACCGCGTGACGGGCCAGCATACTCCCCGGACCCTGTAAAGGCGGGCGCGGTATACTCCAGGCTCCGCGCCGATCCAACCCTTGGCTACATGTACATGCCGCCGTTCACCTTGAGGACCTCTCCGGTGATGTAGGTGGCGGCGTCGCTGGCGAGGAAAAGTACCGCCTGGGCAACCTCCTCGGCGGAGCCCAAACGACCCAGGGGGATGGCGCCCAGCATCTTCTCGCGCGTCTCACCCTCGAGATAGGCCGTCATGTCCGTGGCGATGAAGCCCGGGGAAACCGCGTTCACCCGGATGTTGCGGCTGGCCAGCTCCTTGGCCACCGACTTGGTCAACCCGATGAGGCCCGCTTTGGACGCCGAGTAGGCGGCCTGTCCTCCGTTGCCCATCTCCCCCACCACGGAGGTGAGGTTGATGATGGCCCCACCCTTCTGCTTCATCATCGGCCGGCTGGCGGCGCGGATGAGCGCGAAGGCGCCCCGGAGGTTGGTGTCGAGCTGCCGGTCCCAGTCCTCGTCCTTGAGGCGCATGACCAGGCCGTCCACCGCGATGCCCGCGTTGTTCACGAGCACGTCCAGGCGGCCATGCGTCTTGACGACGTGCTCCACGGTGCTCGCGCACGCGGCGGTGTCCGCCACGTCGAAGCGGATGATCTCCCCCTGGGCGCCCGCGGCCTGGACGAGCCCCAGGGCCTCCTGCGCCGCGGCCTCGTTGCCCGCGTAGCCGATCACCACCTTGGCGCCCTGCTTCGCGAAGCCCACGGAGATGGCCCGGCCGATTCCGCGCGAGCCACCCGTCACCAGCACCACCTTGTCCTTGAACGTGCTCATTTCTCAGGCTCCCAGGGCCGCGAGGACCTTCTCCAGGCTCGCGGAATCTTCCACGTTGAACGACTCGAGCTCCTTGCTGATGCGCTTGGTGAGGCCGCTGAGCACCTTGCCCGGGCCCAGTTCCACGAGGCGCGTGACGCCCTCGGCCTTGAGCGCCTCCACGCACTCGATCCACCGCACCGGCGCGCTGACCTGCTCGAGCAAGAGCGGCACCACGCGCGCCGCGTCCGCGTTGGGGCGCGCCTCCACGTTGGTCACCACCGGCACGCTCGGGGCGGACACCTTCACCCCGGAGAACACCTGCGCCGGGCGCGGCTTGACCGGGTCCATCAGCGCGCAGTGGAAGGGGGCGGACACGGGCAGCGGCATGACGCGCTTGGCGCCCAGCTCCTTGCACTTCGCGCCAGCGCGCTCCACCGCCTGGGCGTTGCCCGCGATGACCGTCTGCTCGGGCGAGTTGTAGTTGGCGGGCGACACCACCGGCCCTGGGCCGCCTCGTCGCACGCCGCCTTCACCTTGTCCGGCGTCAGGCCGAGGATGGCGGCCATGGCCCCCACGCCCTCGGGCACCGCCTCCTGCATGAAGGTGCCGCGCGCGCACCGCCCGCACCGCGTCCGGCAGCGGCAGCGCGCCGGCCACCACCAGCGCCGAGTACTCACCCAGGGAGTGTCCCGCGACGAACGCGGGCGCCGGGCCCCGCTTGGAGAACACGGCGTGCGCCGCCACCGACACCGTGAGGATGGCCGGCTGCGTGTTGGCCGTCAGCTTCAGCCCGGCCTCCGGGCCCTCGAACATGAGCTGGGTGAACTTCTCGCCCAGCGCCTCGTCGGCCGCCTCGAAGACGGCCCGAGCCTCGGGGAACTTCTCGTACAGGTCCTTCCCCATGCCGACCGTCTGGCTGCCCTGGCCGGGGAAGATGAACGCGATCTTCGACATGCGGCTTGCTCCCTCCCGAATGACTCCGCTCCCCGCGCCTGTCGCCCTCCCGAAAGGGGCGCGCCCTCGGACGTCGTGGCCAGGGTGGCGGCAACGCCCTCTTGCCGCATTCGCCGGCTTGGGCCAGCACTTAACGTCTCGACCCCTCCGGCTGCCCGGACAACCCCCTCCACCCCTCGTCCCCCGCGCTGGCGCACGGGGAGCCAGGAGGCCGCCTGGGCAATGCATCGCGTCAACTCGGCCTGCAGTCCCGCCTCGGCGTTACGCAGGGCGGCAACCAGGGCCTGTTGGATGGCGCGGGGCGAGCTGCGGCCATGCGCCACGATGCCCACCCCCTCGATGCCGAGCAGTGGGGCACCGCCCACCTCCGCGTAGTCCAACCGCGTCTTCAGTCCCGCGAAGATGGGCCGCAGCAACAGGGCCCCCAGCTTGAGCGGCAGCCCTCCCCGCTCGATCGCCGAGCGCAACACGCCCATCATCCCCGCGGCTGCTCCTCGGTCGTCTTGAGGACCACGTTGCCGGTGAAGCCATCGGTGACCACCACCTCCACGTCCCCGGAGAAGAGACTCCGGCCCTCGACGTAGCCGGTGAAGCGCAGCTCCGAGCGCCGGAGCAACGCGGCGGCCTCGCGCGTGAGCGCCGTGCCCTTGGAGGGCTCCTCTCCATTGGAGAGCACCGCCACGCGCGGCCGCTCGATGCCCAGCAGGGCGCGCATGTAGGCGGCGCCGAGCACCGCCCACTGCGCGAGGTGGACGGGGCGGCACTCCACGTTGGCCCCGGAATCCAGCAACAGGCAGTGCCCCGGGCCCTTGAGCGTGGGCAGCAGCGTGGCGATCGCCGGGCGCTCCACCCCGGGCAGGCGTCCGAGCAGCAGCAGCGCCCCGGCCATCACCGCGCCCGAGTGCCCCGCCGACACCAGCGCCTGGGCCTCGCCCCGGCGCACCAGTTCGAAGCCCACCCGCAGGAGGAGTCCTTCTTGCGGCGGATGGCGGCGAAGGCGTCCTCCTCCATCTCCACCACCTCGGTCGCGGGGTAGGGGTGCACGTTGCGCGGTGCCCCTCCCTCGCGGGCCGGCACGCGTCCAGGCGCGCGGGTGCCCCCACGAGCACCACTTCGTGCTCCGGGTGCTCACGCGCGAACAGGAGGGCGCCCCGCACGGGGGCCTCGGGGGCATGGTCACCCCCCATCGCATCCAGGACGAGCCTCATCGCGGGCGCATCCTTCCATGGACGCTCCGGGGCGAGGGGGTCATAATGGACGGGGCCCCCTTCCGGGATGGTGTGGATCCACTGTCGCGTTGACTCACACGTCTTGAGCGGCTAGGGTCCGCCGCCTTCCGAGCTTTTGCCGGTCGGGACCGGTGGGGATGCCCCGGTGGTCCAGGGCCGTGACGATATAGAGGTGAGCCGTGGGTGTTCCCAAGAAGCGTACTTCCAAGATGCGTCGTGACCGCCGCCGTGCGGCCAACAACAACCTGCGCAGCGCGGTGCAGGTGATTCAGTGCTCCAACTGCAAGGAGCCCATCCTTCCCCACCGCGCCTGCTCGGCGTGCGGCCACTACAAGGGCCGCGAGACGATTCCCGCCCAGGCCTGAGTTCCCCTTTCGCGGAACCAGGAAGGCAAGAAGGCCGCTCCCTCCATCCAACGGAGGGGCGGCCTTTCTGCTTTGGACCCCCGGCCCGAGGGCCAGGAGCCCGCCCGCGCCGGGCTCAGCTCTGGAGCTTGATGTTCTTGAGCGCCGCGAAGCGAGGATCCACGTACTTCTCCGCGCAGTCGCACTGCTTCTCGTTGAGGTTCTGGCCGCACTGCCCGCACAGGCCCTTGCAGTCCTCGCGGCACACGGCGTTCATCGGCAGCGCCAGTTGCACCTGCTCGCGCACGATGGGCTCCAGGTCGATGATCTTGCCGTCGAACAGCTCCTCGTCGGCGTCATCCAGCGCGAACGAACCACCACTCTCGCCCTGGCCCCGGTCCTTCTCCTCCTGCTCGTCCTCGCTCAGGACGTCATCGCCCCGGGCCAGGGACTCGGGCACCGGGTTGATCGTGAAGGAAGTGGGCAGCTCCAGCACCGCGTCGGCCGGCAGCGCTTGCACGCCGCCGTCACGCGCGAGGTGAACTGGCCCTGCAACAGCACGCCCCCGCTCACCTTGCGCAGGCTGGCCGAGACCGCCAGGGGCTCGGTGGCACGGAAGCCAGAGCCCTCGAGCGCGGTGCCGAGCTGTTCCAGGCTCATCCGCTCGTTCAACTTGAGCCCTTCGTCTCGAATCTCTTCAATCTTTACGCGCATCGACACAGCTGTTCGTCCTGTCCAAAAAGGGGCGCGCATCATGGGAGGCCCCTCCCGCAGTCAACGCGCCAGAACACCCATAGATGTCGCCGGGCGCCCGGGGTTTCACCGCTGGTCCCAAACTAGAGCGGGGCCTGACCGTCTGCTAGGGTGCCGGCCAATGGACGTTCGGTGGCAGCGCGTGGTGGCGAGCATCTTGATGGCGAGCCTGCTGACTCCCGGCGCCTCGCTGGCGAAGCCCTTGTTCCCAGGGCCCTTGTTGTTCCAGACGGCCCCCGCCCGCCCGGAAATCGCCCGCGCGCAGGCGCAGATCGAAAGCGGCGAGTTCGAGGAGGCGGTCCGGACCCTGGAGGCCGGACTGGACGCCCCCGACGTCACCGATGATCAGCTCGTGGAGCTCTACGGCCTGCTCGGTCTCACGTCCCTGTACCTGGGGGACGAGGCGCGGGCGCGCGAGGCCTACGAGATGCTCCTGCAGGCGCGGCCGGACTATGAGCTGCCGCGCACCGCGCCTCCGAAGATCCGCTCGCTCTACGCGCGCATCAAGGAGGACATCAAGAACCGGCGCGTGCGGCCCGTCACCCTCCAGGTGGATCCGCTGCCGGACACCGAGGGCGGCGCGCCGGAGACGGCCGTCGCGTACATCCAGGACATGGCGCTCGGGGCCCGGGCGCGGCTGTTCTACCGGCGCGCGGGCGCGCAGGCCTACAGCTCGGTGGACTTCACGCGGGACAGGACGAACAAGGAGCGCTACGTCGCCACCCTGCCCGCCTACGAGATTCCCGTCAGCTCCTCCGCCTACGAGGTGGAGTACTACTTCGAGGTGGCGGACGCGGCGCAGCGGCGGCTCGCGGGCCGGGGAGATGCCTTCAACCCGCTCGTCTTCCAGGTGGCCCCCTCGCCCGGCGCGGTGGCCACGCCCGGCGCGCGTCCCTGGTACAAGAGCCCCTGGCTCTGGGTGGCCGTGGGCGCCGTGGTGGTCGCGGGCACCGCGGGTGCCGTCGTCTACGCCACCTCCGAGGAGCGCGGCAGCGTTCCCATCATCGTCCGCGTCGAGCCGGATGCCCCCACCCCATGAGCCCTCGTCCCTTCCTCTCCTCGCTGTTGGGTGCCACGCTCGCCCTGGGCTGCGGCGCCCCGTCCGAGCCGTCCGCGACGGGCCTCGGCCTCGAGCTGCGCATGTCGCAGTCGGTCGCCTCCGCGGTGGGCGCCTTCCAGGTGGTGGTGCTACGCGAGGGCCGGGAGCGGCAGTGCTCCTACCTGCAGAGCACCTGTGTCCAGCAAAAGGTGAAGTCGGATGAGCTGGTCGTCATCCAGGGGCCGGACGGCAAGAAGGGGCGCGCGCTGCGCTTCTCCGCGGCGCTGTCGGACGTCGGCATCCAGGAGATGAGCGCGGACATCCCCGTGGGCCGCGACTACGTCGTCATCATCGAGGCGCTCTCGCGCGACAACCCACCGCGATTGCTCGGCAGTTCCTGCAACTACCTGGACTCCGTCAGCGCCACGCGCAACGAGCCCCTCATCGCCGCCCCCATCTCCCTCACGGCGATGGAGTGCGATCCGACGATCGCCCCGTGAACGCTTGTCACGAAAGCGTCACGACCTCGTCACCTTCCATCTGGTAGGCCATGCGGCGTGAAAGCCTGGAGCCTGGAGGAGCGATGGCGCGCATCCTGATCATCGAGGACGAGCAGGATCTGGCCGGACTGGTGGAGTACAACCTCCGAGCCGCGGGATTCGAGGCGGAGGCGGTGGGCTCGGGCGCGAGTGGTCTGGCCCGGGCACGCGCCCAGCTGCCGGACCTGCTGCTGTTGGATTTGATGTTGCCGGACCGGCGGGCAGCGAGGTGTTGCGCCTGTTCAAGAGCGACGCCGAGCTGCGCAAGGTGCCCGTCATCATCGTGAGCGCCAAGGGCCAGGAGTCCGATCGCATCCAGGGCCTGGAGCTGGGCGCGGACGACTACGTGGTGAAGCCCTTCTCCGTGCGCGAGCTGCTGCTGCGGGTCAAGGCGGTGCTGCGGCGCGCGGACACGGAGGAAGGACCGGAGGCCCAGCTGACCGTGGGTGAAATCCAACTGGACACCTCGCGCCACCAGGTGCGCGCCCGGGGCCAGGACGTGGCGCTCACCGCGCTGGAGTTCCGCCTGCTGCGCACCCTCATGGAGCGCATCGATCGCGTGCAGACGCGCGAGGTGTTGCTCTCCGATGTCTGGGGCATCCAGGCGGAGATCCACACCCGCACGGTGGACACCCACATCAAACGCTTGCGCGAGAAGCTCGGCCCCGCGGGCGACATCATCGAGACGGTGCGCGGCGTGGGCTACAAGCTCACTCCCCCCTGAGCCACGGAGCCCGCGCCGGCCATGCCCCCGCGCCTCTTCTTCTTTCCCCTGCTGGTGCCCGCGCTCGCGGCGCTCGTGCTCTTCCTGCTGCTGGGCTGGAAGATGGACGCCGTCTACGTGGCCTTCACCGCCCTGGTGAGCTCCGTGCTCACCCTGGTGGCCGTGCGCGAGCTGCTCCAGCGCCGGCTGGCCCGGCTCGCCCGGCAGATCCTCCAGCGTCCCGAGGGCAGCCCGTCCCCCCTGCCCACCCGGGACGAGCGGGAGCAGTTCGACGAGGTGACGCTCTTCCAGCGCTCCCTCGAGTCGCTCCACCAGCGCATGTCCGCGCGCAACGCCGGACTGAACCAGGAGGCGCGCACCCTCACCGCCGTGCTGGATGGCATGGCCGAGGGCATCTGGGTGACGGACGCCGAGGGCACCGTGGTGCGCCACAACGACGCGCTGCGCGCCATGTTGCGGCCCACCGGGGAGATCGTCGGCCAGCGCCCGCTCGCGCTGCTGCGGCATGACTCGCTCAACGAGGCCGTGCTGCGCGCGTGCCGCGAGGGCGCCTCCACCCGGCTCGAGCTGACGCTGGAGGGCGTGCTCCCCCTCACGCTGGCCATCCGGGTCACTCCCCTGGGGGGCGACCTGCCGGGCAGCGCCGCGGTCTTCCACGACGTCACCGAGCTGCGCCACCTGGAGAAGGTGCGCAAGGACTTCGTCGCCAACGTCTCGCACGAGCTGCGCACCCCCATCACCGCCATCCGCGGCTATGCCGAGACGCTCCAGGGCGGCGCCCTGGGGGATGCCCAGGTCGCGGCCCGGATGGTGGACATCATCCACCGCCAGTCCGAGCGCCTGTCGGAGCTGGTCGAGGATCTGCTCGAGCTGTCCCGGCTGGAATCACGCGAAGTGAAGCTGCGGGTCCAGGACGTCTCCCTGGCGCTCGTGTCCACCCGGGCCGCGGAGGTCGTCCGGCACAAGGCCCAGGGCAAGCGCATCGCGCTCGAGCTGAACGTGCCCCCGGACGTCGTCGCCCGAGGAGACGAGCGAGGGCTCGAGCAGGTGCTGCTCAACCTGTTGGACAACGCGGTGAAGTACACGCCCGAGGGCGGGCGGGTGACGGTGAGCGGCGGCCGGGAAGACGGGCGGTGCGTGGTGCACGTGCACGACAGCGGGGTGGGCATCGAGTCGCGGCACCGGCACGCATCTTCGAGCGCTTCTACCGGGTGGACAAGGGCCGCAGCCGGGACATGGGGGGCACGGGCCTGGGCCTGTCCATCGTCAAGCACCTGTTGAGCGCCATGGGCGGAGAGATCAGGGTGGAGAGCCAGCCAAACGAGGGCTCCACCTTCACGATTTTCCTTCCGGCAACGGTGCCCTCGGAGGCGGCGGCGGGTTAGGATGCCGCAGCCATGCGGGTTGCCATCCTCGCCGACATTCACGGGAACCTCCCCGCCTGCGAGGCCGTCCTCGAGGACATCGCCCGCGTCTCCCCCGACTACATCGTGGCCGCCGGAGACCTGGCCCTGCGCGGTGCCCATCCGCGCGAGACGGTGGAGCTGCTCTTCGACCGCTGCCATGCCCTCATCATGGGCAACACCGACTGCTACCTCGCGGGCCACTACCTCGGCGGCGCCTACCGCGAGCGCGACCACTGGAAGACGGAGCTGCTCCAGTGGACGCGGGATCAGCTCGGTGAGGCGTGGCTCAAGCGCCTGGGCGCCATGCCCTTCTCCACGCGCTACTCGCCGCGCCGCGGGCAGGATCTCTTCGTCTGCCACGCCAACCCTCGCAACCTCGAGGACTCGCTGGATCCGACGCTCGACGAGAACACCGTGCGCCGCTATTTCCAGCACCTGGACGCGGCCGCGTGTGCCTTCGGCCACCTGCACTTCCCCTACCGCCGCCGCGTGGGCCGGCTGCTCATCGCCGACGTGGCCAGCGCCGGCATCCCCCGCGATGGAGATCTGCGCCCGGCCTACGGCGTCTTCACCTTCACGCCCCGGGGCTGGCGCGTGCAGATCCGCCGCGTGCGCTACCCGGTGCGCAAGGCCACCCAGGCCCTCACCGCGCGCCGCGTGCCCGGCGGTCCGCTGCTCATCCACAAGCTCGTCGAGGCGCGCTACCGCCACCACAAGGCGCTGATGGAGGCCGCGCGCCGCCACTCGGGGCTGCCCCCGCCCGGACCGGTGCTGCGCCCACCCCCCGGCGCCAATCTCCCGCCCCGGCCCCTGCCCCTCGACATGCCCGTCGTGGAGCCCGCCCTGCCCCATCACCTCGAGGGGGAGGAGGGCCCGAACGTGCCCATCGACGAGGAGCCCCTGCCGCTGTCCACCGTGCAGGACCTGGACGGCTGAGCCGCACGCCGCGCCGCGTCCAGGGGCGGATGTCACGCATTTGTCGCAAGCGTGCCACGGGACCGCGAACAGCACGGTCCAGAGTGCGCCGCCGTCATGCCCCACGTCCTCATCGTCGATGACGAGCGAGACCTCGCCGAGCTCATCGATTTCAATCTGCGCTCCGCCGGGTTCTCCACCCGCGTGGCCACCACCGGGGAGGCCGCGCTCCAGGCCTCCCGCGAGCAGCCATCGGATGTCGTCCTCCTGGACGTGATGTTGCCAGACATGTCCGGCGTGGAGGTCTGCCGGCAGCTGCGCTCCACCGCGTCCACGCGCGACGTGCTCATCGTCATGCTCACCGCGCGCGGCGAGGAAGCCGATCGCGTGCGCGGCTTCGAGGTGGGCGCCGACGACTACGTCACCAAGCCCTTCAGCGTGCGCGAGCTGGTGCTGCGGCTCAAGGCGATCCTCCGCCGGGGCAACCCGGGCCGGGAGGACACCTCCGCGGCGCTCAAGCTCGGCCCCCTCACGCTCGACACCCACGCCCACCGCTTCTACGTGGACGACAAGGAGGTGCCACTCACCGCCCTGGAGTTCCGGCTGCTCGAGCACCTGCTCAGCCGCGTGGGACGGGTGCAGTCCCGCGAGCACCTGCTCGAGGAGGTCTGGGGCCTGTCCAGCCACCTGGAGACGCGCACCATCGACACCCACATCATGCGCCTGCGCGACAAGCTCGGCGCCGCGCGCGCCTACCTCGAGACGGTGCGCGGCGTGGGCTACCGCATCGTCGCCCCGGACGCGGCCTGAGCCCCGTCCTTCCCCCTTCCGCAAAGCATTTCCAAGGAGACGTACCTCATGAAGACGTTCATCGCCTCGCTCGCCTCGCTCCTGCTGCTCATGCTCCCGGGCGCCGCCCGCGCCGGCACGGTCACCGTGAAGGGCTCGGACACCCTGGTCATCCTCGGCCAGCGCTGGGCCGAGGAGTTCATGAAGAAGAACCCCAACACCAAGCTGCAGGTGACGGGGGGCGGCTCGGGCGTGGGCCTGTCGGCCCTCATCAACGGAACCACGGACATCGCCATGTCCAGCCGCCCCATCAAGGACACGGAGAACCAGCAGCTGAGCGCGCGCACCAAGTCCAAGGCCACCGAGATCGCCGTGGCCAAGGACGGCGTGACGTTCTACGTCAACGAGTCCAACAAGCTCGACGCGCTCACCGCCGAGCAGCTGCGCGACATCTACCTGGGCGACATCACCAACTGGAAGGACGTGGGCGGCCCGGACGCCCCCATCGTCGTCTACTCGCGTGAGAACTCCTCGGGCACCTACGTGTTCGTCAAGGATCACGTCCTCAAGGGCGAGGACTACACCCCGAGCGCCCAGACGCTGCCGGGCACCGCCGCGGTGGTGAACGCCGTGGCCAAGGAGAAGAACGGCATCGGCTACGGCGGCGCCGCCTACGCCAAGGGCATCAAGGAGCTCAAGGTGCTCCAGGGCAAGGAGGCCATCGCCCCGAGCGAGGCCAACATCAAGAGCGGCAAGTACCCGCTCTCGCGCGAACTCTACTTCTACCTGCGCGCCAAACCCGAGGGCGAGGCCAAGGCCTTCCTCGACTACGTCCTGTCGCCCGAAGGACAGGCGCTCGCCACGAAGGTCGGCTACTTCCCGGTGAAGTAGTGCCCCCTCCCACGACGTCCTCCGCGTCACGCGATTGTCACAAGAGTCCCGAGGCAAACATGGATAGACAGGTGAGCATGCAGGGTCAGGGACTCGTGGGAATGGTGGCCGTGGCACCGAAGCTGTCCTCCGCGGCCCGGCGCAGACAACTGCGCGAGAAGGTCATCGCCGGCGTCATCACGGCCATGGCCTTCACGGGCATCGCCGCGCTGGTGCTCATCCTCGTCTTCGTGGCCAAGGAGGCGCTCGCGCTCTTCCTGGACGCCGAGGCCCGGCACGAGGCGAGCCTGTCGAAGATGTTCCTGCCGCAGGTGACGCGCGCAGGCCGGCCCGCCACCTTCATGTGGCAGCCGGTGTCGTCGGTGCCCAAGGTGAGCATGATTCCGCTCTTCATCGGCACGCTCAAGACGACGCTCGTGTCCATGGTGGTGGCGGTGCCCGTGGGCGTGGCGGGCGCGCTGTTCGCGGCCGAGTTCGCGCCGCGCAAACTGCGCGAGGTGCTCAAGCCCACCATCGAGCTGCTCGCGGGCATCCCCTCGGTGGTGCTCGGCTTCTTCGTGCTGATGGTGCTCGCCAGCTTCATGCAGGACACCTTCCACGTGAGCTCGCGGCTCAACGCGCTGGTGGCGGGCCTTGGCCTGTCGCTCGCCATCGTCCCCGTCATCTTCACCGTCACCGAGGACGCGCTCACGGCGGTGCCGCGCAGCTACCGCGAGGCTCGCTGGCGCTGGGCGCCACGCCCTGGGAGACCGCGTGGAAGGTGGTGCTGCCCGCCGCCGCCCCGGGCATCCTCGCCGCGTGCGTGCTGGGCTTCGGCCGCGCCATCGGCGAGACGATGATCGTCCTGATGGCCTCGGGCAACGCGGCCATCGTCTCCGCGTCGCTCACGGACTCGGCGCGCACGCTCTCGGCCACCATCGCCGCGGAGATGGGCGAGGTGGTGGTGGGCAGCCCGCACTACTCGCTCCTGTTCTTCCTCGGGGTGGAGCTCTTCCTCTTCACCTTCGTCCTCAACATGCTGGCGAACACCTGGACCCGGCGGGTCCTCAAGCGCCTGTCCGGAGCCGGAGCATGAATCACACCGCGCAGGGCCGTGGGCGGAGCGCTCACGTCCCTCACCGGCCTCGCCGCGCTGCTCATCGTGGCGCTGCTGGCCGTCATCCTCCTGGACGTGGTGCGCGGCGGCGCGGGCCACGTCACCTGGAAGTTCCTCTCCGAGCCCCCTCCGACGGCATGATGGGCGGCGGCATCTTCCCGGCGCTCTATGGCACCGCGGCGCTCACCCTGCTCATGACGCTCGCGGTGATGCCGGTGGGCGTGCTCACGGCGGTGTACCTGCACGAGTACGCGCCCCCGGGCTCGCTCCTGGCGCGCGCGGTGCGCGTGGCCGTGGTGAACCTGGCGGGCGTGCCCTCCATCGTCTTCGGCCTGTTCGGCGTGGGCTTCTTCATCCACTTCGTGGGCGGCAACATGGACCGGCTGCTCGGCTACCAGGAGCTGCACTGGGGCCAGCCGGGCATCCTCTGGGCCTCGCTCACGCTGGCGGTGCTCACCCTGCCCGTGGTCATCGTCTCCACCGAGGAGGCGCTCAAGGCGGTACCCATGGATCACCGCACCGCGAGCCTCGCCCTGGGCGCCACCCAGAGCCAGACGCTCGTGCGCGTGGTGTTGCCGGGCGCGCTGCCGGGCATCCTCACCGGCGCCGTGCTGGCCATCTCCGCGGCGCGGGCGAGGTGGCCCCCATCCTCTTCACCGGCGCGGCCTACTTCCTGCCGGACCTGCCCCGCGCGATGAACTCCCAGTTCATGCACCTGGGCTACCACTCCTACGTGCTCGCCACCCAGTCACCGGACGTGGAGGCCACCCGGCCCCTGCTGTACGCCACGGTGCTGGTGCTGCTCGCGCTCACCTTCGCCCTCAACCTCGTCGCGGTGCTCATCCGCGCCCGCACCCGCCGGCGCGCCGCCGCGGGACACTGACGCAAAGCGTGCCATGCCCCATTCCTCCCCTGCTCCCGCGCGCATCAAGATGGAGTCGCGCGCCCTCACGCTGCGCTACGGCGCCAAGGTGGCCGTCCGCTCCGTGAGCCTCTCCCTGCCCGAGCACCAGGTCACGGCGCTCATCGGCCCCTCGGGCTGCGGCAAGTCCACCTTCCTGCGCTCGCTCAACCGGATGAACGATCTCATCCCGGGCTCCAGCCACGAGGGCACCGTGCTGCTCGACGGCACGAGCATCCACGACAAGAACGTGGACGTGGTGGACCTGCGCCGCCGCGTGGGCATGGTCTTCCAGAAGTCCAACCCCTTCCCCAAGAGCATCTTCGAGAACGTGGCCTACGGCCTGCGCGTGGGCGGGATGAAGGACAAGGCGGAGCTGGACGCGCGCGTGGAGAAGTCCCTGCAGGGCGCGGCGCTCTGGGACGAGGTGAAGGACCGGCTCGGCGACAGCGCCCTGGGCCTGTCCGGCGGCCAGCAGCAGCGCCTGTGCATCGCGCGCGCCCTCGCCGTGGAGCCCGAGGTGCTCCTCATGGACGAGCCGGCCAGCGCCCTCGACCCCATCGCCACGGCGAAGATCGAGGAGCTCATCTACGAGCTCAAGGTGCGCTACACCATCGCCATCGTCACCCACAACATGCAGCAGGCGGCGCGCGTGAGCGAGCGCACGGCGTTCTTCTACATGGGCGAACTGGTGGAGTGTGGGCCCACCGAGCAGATCTTCACCAACCCGCGCGAGAAGCGCACCGAAGACTACGTCACCGGGAAGTTCGGCTGAGGGCCGGGGAAGCGAACACATGCCGTCAGTGCATACCGACAAGGCGTTCGAGGCGGACCTGCGCGAGCTGCGCGAGAAGCTCCTGGCCATGGGCGCCAAGGTGGAGGCGCTCATCGCCGACAGCATGCGCGCGCTCATGGATCGCGACACCCCCCTGGCCGAGGAGGTGACCTCCGGCGACAAGGAGGTCAACCGCCTGGAGGTGGAGATCGACGAGGCGTGCCGCCGCATCCTCGCCCTGCGCCAGCCGGCCGCGAGCGACCTGCGCCTCATCACCACCGCGCTGAAGATCGTCACCGACCTGGAGCGCATTGGCGACCGGCGGTGAACATCGCCGAGCGCGCCAAGGACCTCAACCAGGTGCCCCCGCTCAAGCCCTACGTGGACATCCCCCGGCTGTCGGACCTGGCCCTTCAGCAGGTGAAGAAGGCGCTGGATGCCTTCGTGTCCGCGGACCCCGTCAAGGCCGAGGAAGTGCTCAAGGCGGATGATCACCTCGATGCCCTCTACCTGAAGATCTTCAACGAGCTGCTCGGCTTCATGATGGAGGACTCCAAGAACATCCGCCGCGCCACGGCCCTGATGTTCATCGCGAAACACCTCGAGCGGATCGGGGACCATGCCACCAACGTGGCCGAAATGGTCGTCTACATGGTGCGCGGCACCGATATCCGGCATCCGCGCAGCCGAAACCTGCCCTCGGGTCCCTGAGAAAACGGTTTCCCGGGGAAACGCTCGCCT
The DNA here is from genome assembly GCA_049060065.1 of Cystobacter fuscus. Classification (GTDB taxonomy): domain Bacteria; phylum Myxococcota; class Myxococcia; order Myxococcales; family Myxococcaceae; genus Cystobacter; species Cystobacter fuscus_B. The sequence goes on along the minus strand of JBMEQP010000002.1, from coordinate 2,214,738 downwards.
GATCGCCCTCCAAGACATCACGGGGGCGTCAAATTGTCGTCACATACCGTTTGGTAGCATCCTGCGCGCACCGCGCCCCCCCGGGGTGACTTCCTGCCCAGGAGCACGACGTGTTCTCGACTCACGCCATCGGTCTCGCCCTCCTCGTCGCAGCGGCCCTCGGAAGCTTCGTCCTGTGTGTACAGCTCTTCTGTGTGTGGCTCCATCATCGACGCCTGGGCCACGAGGTGCCCGAGTCCAACCCGTCGCGTCCCCTCAAGAGCATCTCCATCCTCAAGCCCTTGTGTGGAGTGGATGACGACCTCGAGGCCAACCTGGAGTGCTTCGCCACGCTGGACTATCCGGCGTACGAGCTGCTCCTCGGGGTGAAGGACACCCGGGACGCCGCCTATCCCGTGGCGCAGGCGGCGGTGGCGCGCTGGCCGGGCCGGGTGCGCCTGGTGGTGCAGCAGGGCGAGCCCGGCCTCAACCCCAAGGTGAACCAGCTCATCACCCTGGCGGCGGCGGCCCGCAACGAACTGCTGCTCATCAGCGATTCCAACACCCGGGTGGAGCCGGACTACCTGGAGGAAATTTCCCGCACCTTCGAGGATCCCCGCGTGGGCTGCATGTCGCACCCCATCAGCGGCGTGGGCGACCAGACGCTGGGCTCGCTCATGGACAACCTGTACCAGTGCACCTCGGCGGGCGCGGGGCAGATCTCCGCCAAGCTGGTCGCGGGCCAGGACCTCGTGGTGGGCAAGTCCATGGTGCTGCGCCGCTCGGTGGTGGACGCGCTCGACGGCTTCCGCGCGGTGGCCAACGTGCTGGCCGAGGACTTCGTGATTGGCCAGTGGGTGACGCGGCGAATGGACCTGCGCTCGGTGGTGGCGCGCGCCCCCGTCTACAACGTGTCCCAGAAGAAGAGCGTGAAGACCTTCTTCAAGCGCTATGTGCGCTGGAGCATCATCCACCACACCTGCATCCCCACGCCGCTGTACCGGCGCAGTCCATCCTCAACCCCACGCCCTGGGCCCTGCTGGGCGTGATGCTGTCGCCCTCGGCGCAGACGCTCGAGGCGGCCGGCGCGGTGGTGGGGGTGAAGCTGATCCACGACGTGGCCGTCTTCCGGATGATGCGGCCCGGACAGCGCACCCGGTGGGTGACGGTGCCCGCGGTGCTGCTCAAGGACATGTTGCTCTTCGCCGCCTGGGTCAACGGACTGTTCGCCCGCTCGGTGGACTGGCGAGGCCACTCGCTTCGGGTCATGGCCGGCTCGCACTGGTTCCGCCGCCCTCCGCCCTGCCCACCCCCATCCCCCTGCCGGCGCCCCTCGCCGTGGCCGAGTCCGAGGACCGGGGCGAGCTGCTCGCGGGCTGACGGTTCACCGGGACGTCACCGGGAGCCCCCGCAAGAGTTACCTGGGGGCCATGGCCGTGTTTCAGCGGGTGGGTACATCCTCACCATGCACCTGCGAACCCTGGCGCATCTGTCGGACTTGCACCTGGATCTCACCCCCGAGAGTGACACCACGGCCCGAGCGCTCGTGGAGAGCCTGCTCGCCGAGAGCGTGGACCACGTGGTGGTCACCGGGGACCTGACCCACCAGGGGAGCCAGCGCGAGTACAAGCGCTTCCGGCAGCTCTTCGCCCCGCTGCTCGACGCCGGGCGGCTCACCTTCATCCCCGGCAACCATGATCGCACGGGCGAGGACGCGGGGAGCCGGTGGATGAACGGGCGCAAGGTGCGGGTCGAGCACGCCGAGGGCCTGTACCTGGTGTGCGTGGACTCCACGGGCCCGCACAACCGCAACTACTTCGCCTGCCACGGCGTGTTGACGCCCGAGGTGCTCAACGCCGTGGACGAGGCCCTGAGCGCCGCGCCGCGCGACGTGCTCACGGCGGTGCTCCTGCACCACCACGTGCTGCCCCTGCCCGAGGAGAGCTTCCCGGAGCGGCTGGCCACGCGCATGGGCTGGCCCAACGCCTCGGAGCTCGCGCTGGGCGCCGAGCTGGTGCAGCGGGTGCAGGGCCGGTGCGATCTCATCCTCCACGGGCATCGGCACGTGCCCCGCGAGTTCGACCTGGGGGCGCCCCGGGGACGGGGCCTGCGCATCTACAACTCGGGCAGCTCCACGGAGATGGGCCGCTTCCGCGTCTTCTCGCATGCCGCGGGCCGGCTGACGGGGGCACCGGTCTGGTACCGCGCCGCCCTGCCCTCCTCTCGCAAGCGCTCGTCGGCCCCCAACGTGGGACCGGCGTTGCAGTACCGGCCTCGCAGCTGACGATGGCGCTCCTCTAGCTACTCCCGTGCGCCCTCGCGCAGGCCCAGCACGATGACGGCCCACTCGTCCGTGGCGTCCCGGTACGTCTCGATGCGCTCGAAGCCGACGCGGGTGTGAGCCCTCATCGAGCGCGTGTTGCGCGTAGCCACCTCCGTCACCGTGCAGTCGAAGCGCGCCCCGTAGCTCACGCGGTGCTCGTGGTAGAGCGCGTCGAACACACCCTGGCCCCGGTACTCCTCGGCCACGCACACCGGGCCCATGACGTAATACGGGTACTCGCGCAACGGACGTCCGCGCCAGCTCAGCTTCTCCAGGAGCTGGAACATGGGTTCCAGGATGGGGACGAAGGTGCGCGCCTCCACCGGCATCACCAGGGCATAGCCCGCGAGCCTCTCCCCGTCCTTCGCGATGACGCTCGGTGCGAGCGCGTGCATCCGCTCCAGCACGTCCAGCGTGTGGACCACGGTGACGAAGCCCTCTCGCGCGGCCTGATCGGGGGAGACGTGGTCGCGCAGATTGGCCACCTGGAGCTGGAGGATCTGCTCCAATTCCTCCCGGCGCGTGACGAGGCAGGTCCGAATCGGGGCTGACGGAGTCATGGTGCCCGGGAGCATAGGAGCGCGGGCGCCTCGGGTCACCGCTGTTGGCAGCCGTAGCTCCCGCTCCAGACGTCCACGAACTTGCCGTTCTCGACCACCACCACCTTGGAGGCAGGAGCCGGGTGCTGGCGTACGTGAAGGGAGCACGAGGGGTGCGCGATTGTGAAGCACCTGGGCTTGCCCACGGCAGGTGCGAGCCTGACCCCGGAGCGAGGGCCACCCCAAGCCGCGTGGTGTTGAGGCGCTCAAGATAGCCAACGGGCCCAAGCTCCTGCCGCGCAGCTCTTGGGAGCGCGGCCAGGGCCGACGTGTACCCCAAGGGGCTGCGCGGCTTCTTCACCCGCTTGGCGCACGGCACTTCTCTTATGCGTGTTGACATGGTGTTTTTACTACACTATGTTAGTGTTGTTTAGACACTTAGAAAAAGATACATTCTAGCGATGGAGCGGTGTTGGATGAAAACGGTCGAGGTTTCGAATGTACATGAAGCGGTGGCTCTCGCGGAGAAGTGGAAGAGCGAGGGTCGGTATGATTGGTTCCGCGGGCAGCGGCGCAACTGGCCTCTGAAGAGTTCGATCGCGCGGCTTGATGCTGATGGGCGAGCCAGGGCACGCAAGCAATTGGGACGGTTCCGTCACTGGGTGGCGAACACCCCTGGCCTCGAAGCCATCGCGGCGAGTGAGGATGCCATGGGAGCGGTGGCTCAGCATTATGGACTCGCCACGAGTCTTGTTGATTTCAGCACGGAGCCTCGAGTTGCCGGGTTCTTCGCTACTCATCGGGAAAAGGTGGTTCCTGAGCAGCTGGGTTGCATCATCTGTCTGAACACTGCGGATTTTCGTGAGGTCTGTGCTGCTTGGCCGCAAGCTGAGTCCCTCTCTCTCGAGTTGCTTCGACTCCCGGTCCCCAATCTCTGGAGGTTGGAGGCGCAGGCCGGCGTATTCCTGCTCTGCCCGTATGAGAACCTCGAGGGAGCGATCTACGACATGGACCGTATCCTCTTTCCGCAGACCGGGAAGGGCGTGATGTCCGAGGCCGAGATCTACCCCGAGCGGAAAAGCCAGCTGGAGATCCTCTTGGATCACTACTTCTTCAATGAGGGACGGCTGGGGGTGCAAGAACAGCTCGATCAGAGCAAGAAGCTCATCCACATCCGGTTCGATCCGCCCTCTCCCTCCCGATGTGATGACAGGTTCCTGAAGTCCGAGCCAGAACTCCTGGCTTCCTGGGATGGAGCGAGGCTGACTCCCTGGCTGCAGCACGCAGTGGAGGCGTATTCCGATGCCCGATGCATGACGCAGTTCGTTTTGGACATCGGCCCGGTGAACACCCCCGTGGCGATACGTGAGCAGGTGGCTACCCAGGTGCTTCACCATTTGAGTACGGTGCCCGGTCTGCGGCGTCACTTGGTGGACTGGCAGGTCACCTCTCTGTTCGTGGGGAGCGCAGTTACCGTCGAAGCTGATGCGCAACCACTTTCTCAGCGTCTGGGCCGCGTGTGGGACGGTATGCGAGGTCTGCCGTACGAGGATAAGGATGTGGCCCTGGCGCTCGGCACATGTGTTGCCCTTGCCGTCGCGTCACAACTCGAAGGATCTCTGGAGGAGGGCGCCCGGCTGCTCTTTGGCGCACCCGTCAGACGGATCGAGTTCGGGGTCCAGGACAGCAGCTTCTTCAGGGCCTATGTGTCCGAAACGCGTATGCTCGCGGCTGTACGCGCGGACCTCACGCGCTTCTTCCACCCCGAACGCGTGGAACCCTACAGCAAGAGTTTGACCGGTATCCTGATGGCATGCCAAGCGCCACAACGCGTCTTCGAGTTCGACGCCCTGGTGCGGCTGTTCGCCCACGAGATCATCCCCAGCCAGATCTTCCAGCGCTCCGTGAAGGCGCCCGTCCTGTATTCGCCAGCTCGGCTTGAGGGACTGGGGCTTCCCTGACGTTTTTCTTGCAGCGCGGCCGCAGGTGATCGCGACCTGTGGCGAGCGGACTTGGCTCATCGCACTACGGAGGCGCCAGCATGCTTTTTTCGATCACGTTCGACTCGCCTCGAAGGTATTGGCCGTTGCTACCGAACGACGACTCCCACGTGCTGTCCGCGTTGAACTGTGTGGCAAGTCGATCTGCGAGGATGAAACTGGGGCTGTTCCTCCTATTCTCGTGACGTTTGGCACGCCTCGGAGGATTATTCGGATCAGCCCAAGATTGGAAAGTGAGCCCGAAGTGAGCGCAGGTCGCCCGAGATCAAAGTACCTCTGTAATCTATGCATTGGAGAACACTTCCTAAAGCAGGAGATGGCCGCAAAGGGCCTTCTTCGGAAGTGCACCTACTGCGGGAAGAGGGGCCGCACATACAGCATCGACGCCTTGGCTTCGCGTATAGAGACCGCCTGCCCAGCGTCAATTACTTTTTCCCCTTGGCGACAATTACACTTCCCCATCGGGTTGATGCCCTGACTGCGTTCACTTCGTCGTCGCCGTAGTCGTCGTCACGTCCATCGGAGCCGCTGGGTTGGCCACCTCCTGTGCCGTGAACGGGCTGTTACTCGTCCCCGGGCGCCTGGCGCGGGGCCTTGTCGACCGTCTCCCGGCTCTTGGCCTTCTCGCTGCGGTAGCTGTCGCCGGTGAGCTCCAGAATCAGCGCGTGGTGCACCACCCGGTCAATCGCCGCCGCCGTCGTCATCGCGTCCTTGAAGATCCGGTCCCACTGCGAAAACACCAGGTTGCTCGTAATCAGGACGCTCCTGCGCTCGTAGCGCTGGGCCAGGAAGGTAAACAGCACCTCCATCTCCTCCCTGTCCTGCTGGATGTAGCCGATGTCGTCGAGGATGACCGCGTCGTACCCGTCCAGTCGCCGCAGCTCCTTCTCCAGCAAGAGGTTCTTCTTGGCCGCCAGCAGTCGCTGCACCAGCAGCACCGCCGGCACGAAGAGCACCTCGTAGCCGCGCTGCACCAACTCGTGGCCGATGGCACTCACCACGTGCGTCTTGCCGCGGCCCGGCAGTCCGAAGGCCAGCACGTTCTCCGCGCGCTCCACGAAGCCGCCCTCGCATAGGGCCGGCAGCTGGCGGCGCACCTTGGCGGGTAGCTTCTCCTGCTCGAGCGTGGCGAGCGTCTTGTCCGTGGACAGCCCCGAGGCCTTGAGCAGCCGTTCTATTCGTCGGCCCCGGCGCTCGCTCAGCTCCAGCTCCACCAACTGACGCAGGTAGTGCGGGCACGTCCAGCCCTCCTGCCCAGCGCGCCCGGCCAGCTCCTCGTGGTGGGCTGCGAATGCCGGCAGCTTCAGCGCGCGCAGCAGCATGGCCAGCGTTTGCTGCTGCTCGTCGGAGGCTCCTGCCGCTGCTCGCAGGGACGTGGAGGGGGGCTCATGAGGCCACCTCCCGCTGCGCCACCAGCAGCGCGTCATAGCTGCTCAGGTCCACCTCGGGCTGCTCCAGCTCGGGCACCTCCGGCCGGGCCGGCGCCACCAGCGCCTTCACCTGCTCGGCACCGCGCAGTCCGCCCTCGGCCAGCAGTCGCGCCAGCACCTGCTCCACCTGCGCCTCCAGCGTGGAGGCCGCCGGTGCAGAATGCGCAGGTATTCCACGTCCGCGGCTCTCCCCGCGTGCACCCGCTGCAGCTCGTCGTACGCCTGGCGGAATACCAGCGAGGGGAAGAGGTCCTCCCGGTAGCGGTACTGCGCGAAGGCCCCGGGCTTCTGCACCAGTGACCAGATGATGTGCCGGTAGTTGATGCGGTGTCCGTTGCGGCCCACCAGCCTGTCCACCACCAGCTGCGGTTTTCCCGCGTGCAGCACCTCCAGCTTGTCGTCGTACACGCGCACCCGCACGCGCTGACCCACCAGCCGCGAGGGCACCGAGTACGTGTTGTGCTGCACCCGGATGGTGCTCCACGCCGTGACGACTACCTCCAGCTCGCTGTACTCCACCAGCCGCTGCACCGACAGCGCCCTCATCGCCGCCAGCTCCTCCTCCACCTTCGCGCCGCGCAGCCGGTTGGCTTTCTCCAGCACGCCCTGCACCCAGCTCTCGTACTCCACGGCGCTCTGGAAGTCCCGACTGCCGCGCATCAGCAGGTGCTGCAACAGCCGACGTTTGAGCGCGCCGTTGAGCGCCTCCACGTCTCCGTTCTGCTCCTTCTTCCCCACTTCAATCGTGCGCGGCTCCATGCCCAGGTGCTTCATGAGCACCTGGTACTCGGCGTTGAATCCCCGCTTGCCGTTGCGCAAGTCATGCGTGGCGCTCGTGGAGTTGTCCGTCTGGTGGTAGCGCGGCACCTTCCCCAGCCGGAAGACGGCCGCCTGCACTCCGCGCTTGATGGCCGCCATGGACTCCGAGTGGCACACCGTCGCCCATTCCCAGTTGGAGTACGGCAGCACCGGGTGACACAGCAGGTGCGCGAAGGGCTGGCCTCCCACCGTCACCTCCAGCTCGTTGGCCCAGGTGAAGTCCGTCTGCATCGCCTCCCCGGGCCGATGCTCCTGGGCGAAGAACACCTGCTTCTCCGGCCCCTGCTGCGCTCGCCACTGGCGCACTCGCCGCTGCAACGTGCGCAGCTGCCCCGGCTTGTAGCGTCCCGGCTCCCGAGCGCACAGCTCCTCGAAGAGCGTCTTGGCCTCCAGTTCCGGCGCCTCCTTCAGCCGCTCGGCCAGTCCCTCCCACTGCTCCTCGAAGGGGTCCTCCCTCGTCCTCCAGGTGCGCTCCTGCTCGAGCTCCGAGGGGAACTTCCCCTCCTTCACGTACTTGCGTGCCGTCTTGCGGTCCATGCCCGCCCGGGCCGCCGCCAGCCCCAAGCCTCCGTGCTTCGCCATCTCTTCCATCAGCTTCCTCACCTGGGCATCCGTCGTCCTCACCCGCCCATCCGAACCTCGGAAGTCACCGGGTTCCTACCGACGGCTGCCGTCACTCAGGATGGGGAGGTGTAATTGTCGTTGCTGGGGAGGTGTAGTTGTCGCTGAGCAACCGCCTTCAACGAGCACTACGAACGCACCCCTACGGAGCCCTCTGGATATGAGGCGGCAATGCACTACGACAAGGAGTCCGATTATGAGTGGAACAGGCCAGGAGAGTGCACGGTAGACGCCATCAGGGATGCTGCGGAAATTCCAGAGCAAGCAGCCAAAGACATTCAAGAACTGCTTGAAGCGAAGTATTCAAGGCACGACCCACACGACGAGCCTTGGGAAACGGAGTTCGACAGCGACGCCCATTACAAAGAGACACGGGCGGACGATGCTCAGTGGCAAGCCAATTGGAAAAACTTCGAGTTCTCGTTGAAGACCCGAGCGCGGTTTTTTGATCGAAGCGGAGCAGAACATCTAGCTGCAATCTTCGCCGATATCGACAAAATGCAGTCCCTTGACGGGAAGCCGCTGGTTATCAACGCGGGTCCCGGCACCATGCTCGCCTCGCTGTACCGGGCGCGAGTCTTTCAAACCGACTCCAAGCTTGAAGAGGCTATCGCTCGTCCCGACCGTCACGTCGGCCCGCCGCCATACGAGTATGCGTCCGCTGGGCGCATGAATGCCCACGGCATTTCGGTCTTCTACGGGGCTAACGAGCCCCAGACCGCCCTCGCTGAAGTACGTCCCCCAGTAGGTAGCCAAGTGGTGGTGGCGAGGTTCGATATAATTCGCCCCCTTCGCTTGCTTGATCTAACCGCAGTAAGCAAGGCCGTTTCGTACGGGAGCATTTTTGATCCCAACCTCGCCGCGAGAATTCAGCGCACCGCGTTCCTTAGGAGCCTGAGTGCCCGAATAACCAAGCCGGTCATGCCTGACGACGAGCGGTTCGAGTACTTGGCCACCCAGGCGATCGCAGACTATCTGGCCACGGAAAACGCAGTGCCCCTTGACGGGATCGTATTCCCATCAGCACAGGCGGGCAACGGCGCAGTCAACGTTGTTCTATTCCATAAAGCATCTAAGGTCGAGAGCATCGAGCTACCCAAAGGAACGATTCTGACTTCACGCTGCGGCCAATTCGAAGAAGACGGTTGGATGACCGATTACACCGTATCTGAGCGGGTTCCTCCGGCGGAAGAAAGTAAGGGCAAGCCGCAGAGCGCGAGCCTTCAAACACCCTTCACTTTCGTACAATCCGGGACCGCAGACGATGGCCGAGAAATGACCCTCCGGGTCGACCTAAACGACGTCAAGGTTCACCTGATCAGAAGGGTGAAGATCGAGGCTTACGAGTACACGGTTACAAGGTATCGCTGGGAGGACCACCCTTTCGAACAAACGCCCTTCATCGAGGGCGCCGGCTTCGACGACGACGCAGACTTCTAAGTCCGCCGCTGGGCCCCGAGAGCTACGGGCCGGCCCCGAGACGGTGCCAAAGGACTTGAAACGAGGGACGGGCGCGAGAACGAGACTTGGCGTGGGCTCCGCAGAGGGTGTCAAAGGACTTGTGCCGCCGGACGCGCTTGACGAGTTCTTTGACACCTGACGTCGAAACGAGGTGGGCTATACTTCCCGCATGGATTCGCGGACTTCGATTCTCGTGGACGATTCACTCTGGCCGCTGCTGCGAGTGACGTTTCCGAGCGTGATCACGAATGAGCAACACAAGGACTTGCTGGAGCGCAGACTGTTTTATCTGCAAAGGCGGGAGCGGCACGTCAGTCTGATAGACATGCGCCAGCTCCGATCGCTGACCTTCGAGCAACGCGAGCTGCAAGCGGCCTTCCTACGACAGCAAGAGGACCTGATGAATCAGTGGTCGATGGGGGGTCATGACAGTCATCAACTCTCCAGTTCTGGCGCTGATGGTCCGGCTCCTCATCCACCGCATCAGTCCCTCGGTCGTGCCGTACTCCATCCTGACCTCGTGGCCGGCGGCGGTGTCGTGGACGGTGGACCGGTTGGAGGCAGACGGGTTGAGTGAGCACGCGCGGCGGGTATGGCAATCCCTTGGGTCGTCTTGCGCTGGAGAGAGGGGCTGAGCCCTGATTGCGCGCCGAACCGGCAGGGGCTTGGGAGCGGGTGTGAACCAATGAGTACGGCCCACTCAGTTCAGCCATGCTCGGTGCGACTGTCCGTGGACGCGTCCGCACGGCCCTTCAAACCGTAATCCCTGACAACGTGGGCCACGTTAGACGATAGTCGCGGAACACGCCCTCCCAGCCCTCTCCCTGAACTTCACGGTGGGCTTCCTGGCGCCGCCATTCGGTCACCACCGCCTCGTCGCGCCATTAGGAGACAGCGGCAGCAACTTGCCTGTCGCGCTGGGGCGCAGCAACAGCCGCTCCTGGACGCATCTGGAGGTGACGAAGTAGTAGCCCTCCTCTTGGAACATCCTCAGCGGCCAATCCATCCCCCTCCCCCTGCTTGCGTTCCGCTAGGCGGGATGCACTGTGCGCGCCAACTCGCAAGTCCGCGGAAGCATTTGAAGGGGCTTGGCCCCCCTGTTCCCATGAGTGGCATGATGGCCGTTGTCGGTCCTGGAGGCACGACAGGCGGAGGCGTCCGAAATGCGATGGTACGTTACCCCGGTTCTCATCCCGTTGCTGCTCGTTCCGCTCTTGGCTTGGGCCACCCCGGCGAGAGCCGAGGCGAGGCCACCTGTGTTGGCGCCCGTGAAGGTGAGCGGTTACACGGGTGAGGCTCAGCATGGGTTGAAGCTCTCCTTCCCAGCGCTCGGATCCCACCCGGCCCTGGCGGCATGGACGTTGGACGAGGCGCGCGAGGTGGTGGCGACGTTGGAGGGCGCCTTCAAGGAGGTTCGCTCGGGGCCCCGGTCGACTTTTCCACTGGAGGCCCATGCGCGGGTGCGGGCGGGCCTGCTGCTCGGAGCCTCGGCGGACCGGCCCACGGCCCTGGAACAGCGGGTACGCGAGCAGGACGAGGCGGCGCTGGGAGCGGCCCTGGTCGGACTTCCGGTGTCCATGGAGAGCGCCCGGTGGTTTCAGGCGCTCCAACTCTCGCCGCGCTACATGGGGGAAGGTGTGCGCGACGCTGCCAGAGAGATGTTCAACTCGCCCGCCGTCCTGCTGTCCGTGGGCTCTTCCATGATGTTGTACATGCTGGCGTGGGCGGCACCGGAGCCCGTTTTCTCCAAGGCCCTCGCGGCGGCGGTGACGGTGGGGCTGCTACTGACCTACACCGCGACGGAGTTGCACCACGTGGGACTGGCGTGCCTCAACCTCTACCGGGAAGCAGAGGCGGCGAGGACGCGGGATGAACTGGACGCGGCGGCCGAACACTTCGGCAAAGCGCTGGGAGGTGTCGGGCTGAGGGTGCTGGTGACGGTGGCGGGGGCGAAACTGGCCCAGGGATTACCGCAAGTGCCCGGAGGCGGGCTGTGGTCGCGATTGTCTCCTCCCCGGTCCGCCTTCGCGGGAGGTGGCTCGGGAGGCGGCCTGTCGATAGGGGCGGGGACGCGCGCGCAGGTGAGTGTGGCGAATGGAACGGTGGTGCTCATGGGGGTGGTGGCCAATACGACGGCCTCCGCGGCGAGTGCTGTGAGGGCCTCGGCCCGGACATCGGGAAATTGTGCGGAGTCAAAGCAGGACGACAATCAGCGCCACCACCTGTGCACCGATAAGAACAACACATCTGAAGTCACGGGCGGCCCCTGGACCCCCCTGTTCGAGGACCTCTTTGCTCGGGCGGGAATGGGTTTGGATGATCCGGCGAACCTCGTCTACCTGCGAGGCCACAAGGGGCCCCATTCCGAGGCATACCACCGCGAGGTGTTCAGTCGCATCCGAGATGCACTCGGAAGCTGTAGGGCCAAAGCCGACTGCCGGGCCCTGCTCGTGAAAGAACTTGATCAGATCGCAGGGGACCTCTGTACGCCCGGCTCCAACCTCAGCAAGCTAGGCGTTCGTGCACCATGAACACACAGACGAGATACTATGATTTGTACGACGACATGCGCATCCGTAAGCGCTGGCATTTGCGCATGCCTGTCGATGCTCAGGGCGAGTGGATCGACACTTGGCAGTTCAATGAGGGGAGGATCCTCGACATCCCGGGGCCTATCCGCTTCCCGGTGAGGCCCACGGGCGTCGTGCTCGAGTACACCCTGTCCATGGGCATTCCCGTTGTCCACCGTCGGGTCGTCTCCCTCTTCGAGCGTTTGGGTATCGACAAGGAAGTCCAGTTCATCCCCGCCGAGGTGGAAGGTCAGACAGAGCCCTGGTTCATCCTCAATACCCTTCAGGTCATCCGGTGCATCGACGACGCCCGGTGTGAGGAAGTCCTCTACTGGAAGCCAGAGGATGACCGTCCAGACAAACTGGGTGGATACCGGAACGTCCGAGGGCTCAAGGTGGACTCGGAGAAGATCGGCGAGGCCAACGTCTTCCGGCCCTGGGGCTGGCTGGTGACACTCATCGTCTCCGAGCGCGTCAAGCAGGCCCTGGAGGAGGAGCGCATCACCGGCATCGACTTCGCTGCCGTGTGAGCCGGACACTTGATGCGCTCGATGACGGTGCCATCGGAGAGGGAGGGCCCCCCTCCGTCCTGTGCTCCAAGCACCTGAAAACACGTGGGAATCTACCGGGTCTGGCAGCGACGACCGCGAGGCGCTCGCCGCACGTCACAAATTCCGGCGCTCAATCGCTCGAAGGTTGTCGCGGCACATCGCCGCCGAACAAAGGAGCACACCTTGAGTGAAACAAGCGCCGTCAAGTATGAGCGGGAGATCCCGAAGGTCTTGCAGGCCATGACCGACGTGCACCGTGCCATTGACACCCACGGTTTCGATCGACTGCTCCATCATCTCGTCCAGCTGCGCGCGTCGCAGATCAATCGATGCGCCTATTGCGTCAAGATGCACACCCAGGAGGCGCGGCGGGACGGCGAAACCCCCGAGCGACTGGACCGGTTGATCGTCTGGGCGCAGGTGGACGACTTCAGCGAACGCGAGAAGGCGGCCCTTGCCTGGACGGAAGCGCTGACCGTGCTCGACGGGAAGGCCGACCTCGGAGCACTCCGGGCCCGATTGAGGGCGCACTTCACGGACCAGGAGATCGGGGTTCTGACCTCGATCGTGGCCATGATCAACCTGTGGAACAGAATCCAGGTGTCGAGGCACTGAAATGCCGAATCGTGACGACGCCGCCATCTTCGAGCAGTTCAGGCCCACACTCCTGGGGCTGGCCTATCGCATGCTTGGGTCGCGGGCCGACGCCGAGGATGCCGTCCAGGACACGTTCATCAAGTGGCGGAACGCCGACAGGGGCAAGATCGAGAATCCGGCGTCGTGGCTCACGGCCCTCTGCACGCGCCGATGCATCGACCTGGCCAGGTCCGCCCATAGAACCCGGGTGGACTACCTGGGACCCTGGCTGCCCGAACCGCTCCATACACCGAGCGAAAACGAGGCTGAAAACGCCTTGTCGATGGCGTCATCCCTGACGACCGCGTTCTTGTTGATGCTCGAACGGCTCACGCCGAAGGAGCGGGCCGCCTATCTGCTCCACGAGATCTTCGACGTCTCCTACACGGAAGCCGCGAAGACCCTCGATATCCAGGAGAGCACCTGCCGCAAGCTGGTCTCCAGAGCCCGAGCCAGCATCGAGCAGGCGAAGGTCAGGCACATCACTCCGGTCGACAGGCAGGAGCAGCTGCTCGCCGCCTTCAAGGCAGCCGTCGTCGACGGCAACACGGATCAACTGGCGGTCCTGCTCTCGGACGACATCGAACTCAGCGCCGACGGGGGAGGCAAGGTGCCCACTGTGCTCCGTGTGCTGCGCGGCAAGGAGGAAGTGCTGGAGTTCATCACACAGAAGCTCCGCCAGTATTGGAGCGCTTATCAATGGAGTGCATCGGAAATCAACGGTGGCCGAGGAGTCATCCTTCACGAAGAGGATCTGGCGACGGTGGCCGTCTCTTTGCCTACGACGAAGCAGGCAGGACGACGAACATCTACATCGTGCGCAACCCCGACAAGCTCTCCCACCTGAATGGATTGCTCAAGCAATAGCCATGCTGGCGAGGATTTCCGCGCACAGGCCGTGCAGACCTTCGAGAACTTGAAGGCGGGAGCCTTCTGCCCTGCCCCCTCGCGCAAGCGCTCGGCCCCCAATGAGACCGGCATTGCAGTACTTGGCCTCGCAGTTGACGATGGCGCTCCTCTACCCAGCCATCCTGCGCCTCCTCCTTTTGCCCGGCTGCTGTTGGCAGCTTCGGGCGAAAACAAGTGTTGACCTCAGGGGAAAACGGATTGAGGTGACTTCTTGGGTCTGGCGACCGGCATGTAGCACTTGCCCTGATACGCGGCGGCCTCCGAGCCACAGGGAGGCTTCTGAGCGAGTTCCACCCAGCACCCGCCGTTGATCTCCACCGCGACCGTATTGCTGTTACAGGGGGAACCGCCTGATTGCGGAAGGGCTTTTCGGGCATGGAATAGGCGAGGACCGCCGGGTCCGACTCCTCCAATGCATCGAAGGACGCGGCGTCTTCCTGGGAGAGGGAATCCGCGGGTTCACCCCGAGCGGGGGGAGATGGAGGCTCGGAGAGACTCACCAGGAGCCAGACACCCAGAGCGAGTGAGAGCCCGGTCCAGTTCGCGGCCGTGCGGCCCGTGCTCCGGAGTGAAGTGGGAGGAGTCGGAGACAGGCCCGAAGCGAGGTGTGCCTGGAGCCGAGGACTGAGTTCCACGCGCGAGACGGCGGCGGAGGTGAGCACGAGGATATCCGCCAGTTCCGACACGGGCACGGACGCGGGAGCCTCCTCCACTCTCACGGTGACTGAGGTGGGATGCGGCTCACACAAGACGGAGACCCGCCAGGGCCCCTCGGGCTGCCACTCCACGCGCTCCGTGGGCAGCAGTTGCAGAACCGGCTTTCCGGTCTCCACATCCCACGCGTCGTGGAGACTGCCCAGATCGGTCCCCACCTCGCCGTAGGCTCCGCCCCGTTCGAACGGCCCCCACCCGCTCCCCTTTCCTCGCTTCTCGTTCGTCATGTGTACTCCCGATCAGTTCGGCACCCAGCGAAGCGGATTCAACCCATCACGTCAACCTGATGCACAGAATCCTTGGAGTGAGGGGTCCACATGACTGAGGCCAGACGAGATCCTTGACACCTTGCCTGCCTCGTTGACCAATTCCTGCAAAGAGGGCGTCAACGAACTTGAGCAGCACGAGCCGCAGAGGGTGTCAAAGGACTTGTGCCGCCGGACGCGCTTGACGAGTTCTTTGACACCTGACGTCGACACCTGACGTCGAAACGAGGTGGGCTATACTTCCCGCATGGATTCGCGGACTTCGATTCTCGTGGACGATTCGCTCTGGCCTCTGCTGCGGGTGACGTTTCCGAGCGTGATCACGAATGAGCAACACAAGGACTTGCTGGAGCGCAGACTGTTTTATCTGCAAAGGCGGGAGCGGCACGTCAGTCTGATAGACATGCGCCAGCTCCGATCGCTGACCTCCGAGCAACGCGAACTGCAAACGGCCTTCCTACGACAGCAGGAGGACCTGATGAATCAGTGGTCGATGGGGGTCATGACAGTCACCAACTCTCCAGTTCTGGCGCTGATGGTCCGGCTCCTCATCCACCGCATCAGGCCCTCGGTCATTCCGTACTCCATCCTGGCCTCGTGGCCGGCGGCGGTGTCGTGGGTGGTGGACCGGTTGGAGGCAGACGGGCTGAGTGAGCACGCGCGGCGGGTACGGCAATGCCTCGGATCGTCTTGCGCTGGAGAGAGGACTGAGCCCTGATTGCGCGTCGAACCGGCAGGGGCTTGGGAGTGGGTGTGAGCCAAGGAGGTGTCAGACGATTCGTAGGAGGCGATGTGTCGAGGCGAAGTGTCGGAACGAATCGTCTGACCCCCTCCCCGCCGGGAAGTCAGGTGGCAAGCAGCTCAAGCCCGGCACCCGGCTCGGCGGAGGGGCCTACCTCGACGAGAGAATGATTGTCAGGCAGGGAATGGGCCCTAAAATCTGAACCCGCGAAGCAGTCCAGCGGCAGGGGCACAGAGGACGACTCAGATGGTGTTCCCCAGGTTTCCAGACGGCTGGCATGTACAGCAGGGCGCCCGTGCGGGAGTCACCATCATTCATGGCTGGGCTTCACGACAGGGCCTGGTGGTGACGTTGGTGGTGGCGGGGATCCTCTTTCCCCTGCTGCTGGCGGTCAGTCTCTGGGCCGCGGTCGTGGCCTTCCTGACCTGCCTCGCCGTGGGAGTAGGGCTCGGCTACCGCCTGGTGATAGCGCCGGAAGGGATGGTCTACGAGCGCACCTGGTATGGAGTGCGCTGGCGCCGCCGCCACCTGTCGCTGAAGACCCCCGTCGTCGAGTGGTCCACCTTCGAGGAGCCAGAGGGCGAGGCCTTGGTCCTGGAGAGCAGGCCCCCCATCACCCTCCCCGCTCCAAAGGAGGGGGTGAATGCGCTGAAGCATGCGCTGCGTGAAGCCATCCAGCGCGCCACCGCGAATCCGCCCCCGGACCGAGACGTAGGTGCCCATCCTTCCGCACTGTAGCGTCCCGCGTACGGCGCCGTGGCCCTACGCGCGGGCCTCGTTCCCGCGACGGATACAGGTCGGCCCCACCCGGGCCTCCACCTCGCGGCGCACTTCGTCCCGCAGCCCGAGGAAGAAGCCCAGCTCGGCGACGACGAACAGGGGCCCGACAATCAGCCCGACGAGGTCATCGACGAAGGCCGGCTTGCGCCCCTCGTAGTAGTGCCCGACGAACTGGATGATCCACCCGACGACGAACAGGCCCAACGCCGCGCCCAGCCGGTGGCCATGGCCTGGGTGGCCAACACCTGACCGAACCACAGCGATCCCCCCAGCACCAGGGTCATCACCAGACCGTAGCGGCCGTCGAGCCTCCAGTAGAAGAGCGCCGACGCGAGGCTGAAGACCATGGCCGGTGAGACCACCACCCCGAGCACCTCGAAGCCGGAGCGAGACAACAGGGTGGCGACGCCGAGCAGGATCATCGGAATGCCGACGAAGTGCGTGGCGATGTTGCGACGGTCGCGGTGATAGGCCGCGTATTGAGCGAGATGATCCACCAGCGTCTTCATGTAGGCTCTCCTCGGTTGTTCGAGTCCCCATGATGGCCCCGGACGCGGCCCGGGTCTGTCGGGTAGCCGACACGATTGTTTCCCCGAGCACAGAATGACAGACGAGCGCGTGCAGGCCGGCAGCCCCTCATCCTCGGCGGTCGCTGGTTCCAGGAAATTCCCGAGGAGCTGAGGGCCCGATTGCTCGACGCGGCCGTGGTGCGCCGGTTGAGCGCTGGCCAGCGGCTGTTCTCACGCGGAGACCGGCCCTGCGGCCTGTATTGCGTGGTCGAAGGCGCCATCCGCATCAGCGGGGTGAGCGAGAGCGGCAAGGAAGCGCTGCTGATGCTGATGGAGCCGCCCAACTGGTTCGGGGAGATCTCCTTGATCGACGGCCAGCCGCGCACCCACGATGCCGTCGCTGAAGGCGCCACCCGCGTGCTGCGGGTGCCACAGGCGGAGCTGAACACGCTGCTCGCCCAGGAGCCGCGATACTGGCGCGACTTCGCCCTGCTCATGAGCCACAAGCTGAGGCTCATGTTCATCGCGCTGGAGGACTTGTCGCTGCTGCCCGCTCCGGCCCGCCTGGCGCGGCGGCTCCTGATGATCGCGGAAGGCTATGGGAACCTGCACGAGGGCCCGCGGCGGGTCATCGATGTCTCGCAGGAGCAGCTCGCGCAGATGCTGGCGATCTCGCGGCAGACGACCAACCAGATTCTCAAGGATCTGGAGGCCCGAGGCGCCGTCCGCCTGACCTACGGGAAGATCGAGCTCCTCAGCCTGGAGAAACTCCGGGACGCGGCGAGCCCTTCACCATGAGCCGGGCTCCCGCGCGGGGACGGGCAAGCCACCTCGGCGGCTTGCCCGCTCGCCTTCGCGGCCTTGGAATCAAGAACTCGCGGGCAGGACGCTAGGATTGTCTCTGCGCGAGCTCCACCTCGTTCGTCACGTCCCGGTAGGTGGTGAGCTGGCCAAACTGGCCATCGGCGAAGGCCACCGGCCGGGACATCCAGCGCAGCACGCGCTGTGAGGACTCGAGTTCGAAATCCTCCCGCGCCACGTACGGGCCCTCCTCGGGAATGAGGAGCCGCCGCAGGAAGTCCAGGGAGTCCTTGAAGCGGCTGGAGAGGAGGCGGATGAAGGTATGCCGATCCATGCCCATGAGCTCCGACGCGTTGCGACCCGCCAGCAGGACCATGGACTCGTTGGCGAAGAGGATGATGCGCCGGTGGTCGAAGAGCACCACCGCGTCATCCAGGCCGTTGAGCGCGGCCACCAGGACGTCCGCCTGCAAGCGGACCGCCGCATGGGCACTCCGCTCCAGCTTCAAGGCCTGCTGGCTCTTGCTCAACTGGGCGCGGAACTCGAGCTCCCCCGCCACCCGGCGCGCCCGTGCCACCAACCCGTCCACCTGCTCGGCGGAGATGGCCAGTGGCTTCTGGTCGAGGATGCACAGTGTTCCCAGCACCGTGCCCTCCCGGGTGATGAGGGGCGCACCCGCGTACGAGCGGAACAGACCCTCTCGCACCAGTCGGTTGCTGCTGAACACGGGATGGGTGGCGGCGTCGGGGACCACCAGGGGCTCGGCCCCGTCCGCCTCCACGACATGCGCGCAGAGCGCCACGTCGCGCTCGGTGCCGCGCTCCTCGAGCACCTTGCCGCTGAGCCCGACGTGGGCCTTGAACCACTGCCGATCCTCGAGCACCAGCGACACGAGCGCGATGGGGACATTGAAGGCTTTCGCCGTCTCCCGCACCAGTTCCTGGAGCACCTCGTCTGAAGGCCCCGCATCGACGAGTTGCATGCTCGCGATCTGGGCCAGACGCGTCCGCTCCCTCGCCAGGGTCGGGGTGCTCGCGGAGACCGGGCTGGCCGTGGGCGTCGGGGACGGGCGCGGAGGCTCGAGGGGGCGAGCGTGGGCAGTGGGTTGGGCGGGGTCGCGCTGGCGGTGGGCTCGGGCGGCTGGATGCCGAGCACGCGGTAGAGCATCCGGCGGATGGATTCCAGGGGGGCGCTCTTGGCGAGGATGCCCTGGATGTCGAGCAGGTCTTTCTGCTCGAGGGCCTTGGTGCGCAGCGTCACGAAGGAGGAGAGCGCGATGATGCGGGTCTTGGGCGAGTGCTGTCGGACCTCGCGAACGAGCTGAAAGCCGTCCACCCCCGCGAGGGACAGTTCGGTCATCACCACGGCGGGCGCCTCGTCGTGGTTCGTGAGCGTGGTCCTGGCGGCCTTCCCATCCTGGACGCAGACGGGCTCGAGGCCGAGCTCAGCCATCAGGACCTGATACTTCGATGAACACGCACCATTCGGCTCGACAATCAGTCCCCATGCCATGGAGAGCCTGCTTAATGGTTCTTCCCCCGAGGCTCAACTCCCCGCTGGAGGGGGCAGGTGCCTACTTGGAGGGCTGTCATGCGTCTACTCAGGGGGGAGAACCAGCCCATCCGCCACGCAGCGCGCCACCGCCGCGCGGATGTCGGATTCCGCCACTCCCGTGGACACGGCCACCTCGGTCGGAGCCAGCCCCTCCACCGCCATCTTCAGAGCCAGCAACGCCACGTCATCCGCGGCCATGTACAGGGTCACCAGGTCTCGCGGGTGGCGCCACAGCAGCGCCAGCTCCTCGCCCGACCGCGGCTCGCCTCGCGCGCCACCTCGGACGAAGGGGCAGAGCCGACAGGAGTGCCGCAGCACCGCGAGCGTGGGATTGGGCGAGAGCCGCTCCACCGCCACGGGCACCCGCTCCTCCGAGGCATACACCGCGAAGTCCGTCCACTCGAAGCGCGCCAGCTCCGGCACCCACGCGGGCAGCCCACGTTCCGGCGCCTTGTCCGAGAGGAAGTCCGGGAAGTGCGCTCCCAGGCGATTGAGCTCGTAGTGCCGGGCGGGCCCGGTGGCGAAGTAACCCCGCACCAGTTCTTCCCAGGCGGCCTCGCCCACGCATCGCCGCACCAGTGGGAAGAGTTTCCCCACTCCATCCGCCACGTGGTGGCGCACGAAGCGCCCATACAGCGCCACCCGCGCGCGCGGTGCCTCCCACCCGGGGTGCGCCGCGTACAGCCGCTCCAGTCCTGTCGCACCGGGCTCCGCCCGGTATGTCCTCATGGACTCGAAGAAATGCTGGAGGCCCGGCATCACCGTTCTCCCAGCGCTCCGAGCACCGCACGCGCCCGGTCCGCCTCGTCCAGCACGGCCTCCAGCGACGGGATGTCCTGATCCCACTCGATGAGCGTCGACACCGGGCCGGTGCGCTCCAGGAGATACTGGTAGAGCGACCACACCTCGTCGCGGACGGTGTCTCCGTGGCTGTCGATGAGCATGTCTGGCAATTCCGCGTGTCCGGCCAGATGGACCTGCACCACCCGCTCCAGTGGCAGTGCGTCCAGGAAGGCCCTCGGGTCGTAGCCGTGGTTGCGCGCGTTCACGTACACGTTGTTCACATCGAGCAGCAGGCCGCAGTCGGCCTCCTCGACCACGGCCCGGAGGAAGGCGGCCTCGGACAGGGTGCCGCCGGGCATGTGTGCGTAGTAGGTGATGTTCTCCAGCAGGAAGGGACGCTCCACCCGCGCCATCACCTCGCGGACTCGTGGCACCACGTGCTCCACCGCTTCTTCGGAAAAGGGCAGTGGCAGCAGGTCGTGCAGGTACACCCCGCCCAGACGCGCGTAACACAGGTGGTCGGAGAAGAAGGGGGAGTCCACCCGCTCCACCAGCGCCGCGAGCCGGGTCATGTAATCCTCGTTCAGGGGCTCGGGCCCACCGATGTCGAGTCCCACCCCGTGGGGAATCACCGGCCAGCGCTCGGCGCAGGCGTCCAGCGCCCGTTGCGCGCGGCCGCCCAAGGTGAGGAAGTTCTCGGAGACGAACTCCACCCAGTCCAGTGCCCGCGCGGTACGGGGGAGTTGCTCATGGAATTCCCGCCGCAGCCCGATACCGGCTCCCAGCGGCGTCAATCCCTGACGCCATGAATGGCTCATGAGCTACCTGCCACCACCGCAACCGCTCTCGCCGCAGCCCGCGTGGGAGCCCTTGTCCGGAGCCGCGGCCTTCTGGCCGCCGCTACAGGTGCCCTCCCCGCACGAGGCCTCGCCGCCCTTCTGGGTGGCCTTGCCGCTACAGGTGCCCTCCCCGCACGAGGCCTCGCCGCCCCGGGTGCTCCCAGCTCCCTGGGTGCCGGGCTCCGCCGAGCGGTGGGTGGTCGCACATCCCGCCGCGAGCGAGCCGAGGGACAGGGTGCCGACGAGTGCTGCCAGGGTCTTGACGTTCATGGGGTGTTTCCCTTGTCGTGTGAATTCTTGCTTTGCGTCATGTTCATCTTCCGGCAGTGAGCCGCATGGAGAGGGCTGCTAACGCGGGGGGCTGATGCGGAAGCGTTGGTTGTCCTGGCCGGTGCACGCGGCCTGGATGAGCGTGGAGTCCTTGCCGGATGAGGCCGCCGGGCATTTGCCGCTGAGCTCGTTGCGAAGCTCCCGGTGCCCATCGGCGCCCCTGTCGCTCACGCGGAACACCTGGCAGTCCGCGCCATTGCACGGATTCTGGATGATCGCGGCTCCGTCCTCACGGCTTCCGTTCTCGACGTCCACGCACAGCTGGTTCGCCTGGGAGACGATGTTGAACGTCTTGTCCTCGGGCTTCCCGACCGGCTTGAGCCAGAAGCCCTGGCCGCGCTGGGCCGTGTTGGGGGTCAGAATGACGGCCGAGCCCTCCTTCCCCTCCGGGCCACCGCCAAGGGTCACCACCTGGGGGCTGTCCTTCAGGGTGATGACGAGGGGAGTGGGCTCGGCTCGTGCCGAGGTGCTGAGTCCCAGGGTCGTCATGGCGGCGACCACCGCCACGGACAGCATCCGGCTCATCATGTGTCTTCCTTTGGTGTGAAGGGTTGAGACGCTCCACGGATTGGAGTGCCCTCTCCGCGCATGTGATGGTGTCAGGAACCACCGCCTCCTCGGAGCCAGCTCTGGAGCCATCCAGGGGGTTGCTCCCGTGCTTGTCCTTCCCTCGCCTCGAGCCTGTCCGAGCTGGCCTCCGGTCCAGGTGCCATCGAGTCCTGCTCCGCGGGCTGTCCCTGCTCCAGGGGCCATCCCCGCTCGAAGAGCACCCGGCGGGTGAGCTTGCCTTCCTCGTAGAGCTCGAGCGGACCCTCGGGCCTGTCCTCCTCGAGGGTGTGCTTCATCAACGGCTGGCCGTCCCGCCGGGCGAGCAGCTCGCCGTGCGTCCTGCCCTCATGGAATCCGAGCTGCATGCGGAAGCGCCCCTGCTCGTCCTGGAGCTCCGCCGGCCCGTGGAGCTGGCCGTCCGCGAACATGACCCGCTGCACCACCTGGCCGTCGGAGCCGTAGAGGCTCGTGGGCCCGTGCAGCAGGCCCGCGCGCCAGTGCGATTCCTGGACGAGCCGGCCGTCCTCGTCATAGGTGGCCGCCACTCCCTCCAGCCGGCCCTCGTCGTCCTCGAAGTAGCGCTCGCGCACCCGCCCCCGCTCGTCCTTCTCGATGAATTCCGTTGGCACGGGCTCTTCCCTCCGCTCAGGGGGTGGGTGGAATCGGTGGGAGCGGAGGCCCTCCCATCGGAAGCGGAATCATCGGGCCCAGGATCATCAGGGGTGTCGCCTTGAGCATGTGCATGAGCTTGACGTTGCTGATCAACGTCTGGGCATCGGCCATCATCATGAGCTTGGAGCTGTGCCGCAGCATCGTGCCCGCCGAGCTCTCCAGGGCCAGCTTCGCCTTCTGGGTGAGGTTCATCCCCGCGATGCTCTTCAGCGACATCTTCGCTTCCTGCGTGAGGTTCCTTCCCGCCTTGACGTCGATGGAGCCCCGCACATCCAGGGTGAGGTTGCCCCGGACCCGGATGGTGCAGTCGCCCTGGATCTCCGTCACGCTGTCGCGCTCCACGGACACGTTCATGTCCCGGCGGGCGTGCAGATAGAGCTCCTCCGCGCCCTTCTTGTCCTCGAAACGCAACTCATTGGGCTGTCCCCTCCGGAGGCATCCCCACGTACCGTGCTCCGGGTCTGCCCGGCGGGCAACGGATAGGGCACCACCTGCTCGGCGTTGTAGACGGAGCCGGTGACGATGGGCCGATCCGGATCCCCATCCAGGAAGGTGACCAGCACCTCCTGGCCCACGTGTGGCAGGAAGAAGTGGC
Source organism: Cystobacter fuscus (assembly GCA_049060065.1). Lineage (GTDB taxonomy): Bacteria > Myxococcota > Myxococcia > Myxococcales > Myxococcaceae > Cystobacter > Cystobacter fuscus_B. The sequence goes on along the minus strand of JBMEQP010000002.1, from coordinate 2,191,766 downwards.
CCCAGCCCTTGCCCGCCTGGCCCTGCGCCACCCTCATCCAACACGAGCTGCGCTCGTCCTTCTGGCCCTCGCGGTCCCAATGGAACTGGACCTTCACGCGGCCGAACCGGTCCGTCCAGATCTGCTCGCCCGCCTTGCCCACCACCCGGGCGCTCTGCACACCGTTGACCACCGGCCGGGGCGTCACCCGGGGCGGACGGAAGGGCGTGGCGGCGGGGAAGGCTCGAAGCTGTTGCTATAGGCCTCCACCGTGGCCGAGTGCGACACCCAGCGCAGCACGTAGGCGCCATTGATGTCCTCGCGCTCGTGCTCGGCGAGGCTGAAGCGGTAGCCGGGGATGAACCAGCGCACGTGGCCCTGGCCTCGCAGCGTCCGGGCCTGAGCCTCGTGCGCCTCCAGGCGGACCCGGCCACGCTGCTCGCCCACGTCCCGGCGCGTGAAGGTCCCGGGGTACTCGTACTGCTCCTGGCGCCCCTGCTTGCCCTTCACCTGCGCTTGCAGCCGGGTGGACGGCGTCTCGAAGAAGTAGTCCCCCAGGGCATAGCGTCCGAGCACCACCTGCTGCTCCAGCTCGCACCCGGTGACGGCATCCTCCGTGCGCGCCTCGCCCTGGTGCCCCTGGACCTTCGCCACTCCGGGCCCGGGCAGGGCACATGGGCCGCCGCGTCGTCCGCCAGCACCAGCGTGTGCCGGTCCTTCGTGTGCTCGAAGAAGTAGAAGAGGCCCTCGTCTTCCATCAGCCGCGAGGCGAAGTCGAAGGCGGACTCCTGGTGCTGCACGCAGTACTCGCGAGGCGTGTACGTGCGCCGCAACGCCAGCCGGAAGTCGGTGAAGCCCTGCTCCTGGAAGAGCTGCTGGAGGATCTGCGGCACCGTCTGGTTCTGGAAGATGCGGCTGTCACGGGTGAGCGTGAGCAGCCAGAACCAGGGGCGCAGCTCGGCGATGTACCGGGTGAAGTCCCCGAAGGTGCCGGCCTGGACGAAGCGGGTGATGATGCCGTGGAAGTACCGCTCGCCTCCCCTGCCCTGCGTCAGGGAGATGGCGGCGCCCTTGCCCACCACCCGCGAGAAGTCCACGTCGAGCCGCTCGGAGTACAGCTCCAACGTGAAGTGGAACGGGCGGGAGAGGGCCTCCTCGCCCTGGAAGCCGTGCAGCAACAGCACGTCCTTGCCCAGGGGCGTGGTGACGGAGAGGTAGACATTGTCCTGCGTGTATCCCGACCTCATGTTCCATCCTCCCGCGCGCCGTGCGCGGACATGTGACGGGGCGAAAGCGCCACCGCCTGGGTTCCTTGCCGGCCGGGCCTCGCGCTCAGCCAGGACGTCCACCCCAGGCGCGGGCCGCTTGGAGCGCCCAGGGGTTGCTCGGGGATCTCCGCGGTGCGCACCGCCAGCACCAGTTGCACCTCGGGCCCCGGGCCCAGCGCGAAGCGGGTGAGCGAGCGCATGGTGCCCAGTCCCCGGCCACCGGGCAGCAGCTCCACATAGCGACGCCAGGAGAGAGGGCCCAGCTCCAGCTCCAGACCCGCCTGCTCCAGCCAGGCGCGCCCGCCGAGCACCGCGCCCTGGCCGAGCCGCTGGTTGCGTCCGGTGGGGCCCAGGCGCGTGCGCTGCGCCTCTTCCAGCTCCATCCAGGCGCCCCGGGGCGCTCGCGGCTTCACTCCCACGCCCAGCGCGTCCGAGAGCATCGCCCGCAGGGCCTCGAGGGACACGGGCCGGTGCGCCAGCAGTCCCGCGTAGCGCAGCAACCGCCGCTCCTCCAACTCCAGCCGGCCGCGCGTGCCCCGGGTGCCCAGGCCCATGAGCGCGTACAGGTAACGGGCCACGTCATGGGCCTCGGGCACGCCCGGCTCCAGCCATACCCGGCGCCGCACCCGCCCCTGGTACAGCAGCGACAGCAACCGGTGGTGGAAGATGTCCAGGAAGTCGCGCAGGCCCGTGTCCCCCACGCGCGTCCTGTCCCGGAGCTGCTGGGCGAAGGGCCTCGGCAGCGGCCCCTGCACCCCGCCCAGACCGAGGAAGGCCACCGTCATCTCCGGCGCGCCCCCCGGCTTCGCGGGCGGCTTCACCTGGACGATGTCGCTGGCGGGGAAGGCCAGCTCCACCGAGGCGCGCAGCCGCACCGGCTCCTTCGGGCGGAGCAGGCGCAGCAGGCGCATCGCCTGGAAGAAGTCGAAGCGGTGGCCGGACTCGAAGAGCTCCTGGGCTACACCAGGGGCGCGTCGCCGGCCATGGGGGGCCATCTCTTCCATGTGTCCTCCCGCTGCTCGCTCCTCGCGACGAGCTGGGTGAAGGAATCCACCGGGGCGTACAGGCCGAAGAAGTGGTGGAGCACCGCCGCGAGCAGCAGCGCGCTGCCGCCCACGTAGAGGGACTCGTCGAAGGTGAGGGTGATTTCCTGGCCGCGGCAGAAGCCCCGCCGGGCGTCCCAGCCGCGCTGGCGCACCACCGGGCGGCACTCCAGTCCCGTCAGCCCCTGGAGCTGCTGCTCGCACACCGGCCGCCGGAGAAGTCATGCAGCCGCAACAGCTCCTCGAGCGCCTCCTGCGCCTGGGGGCCGTTGGCGAGCGAGAGGTGGTTGAGCGACAGCAACGAGACGAGCTGCCAGAGCATGGCGCCCCGCTCCGGGGGCGCGCGGGGCGGCGTCGGACGGCGCAGGCAGCGGATGGCGCCCACGGGGACGCGCTCCTCCACCTGGAGTTGCGCGCCGGGCCCGAGCTGCACGGGCAGCTCTCCATTGGTGCACAGCGTGTGCACGTGCAGCGTCTGCTCCGCCGGCAGGTGTGGGTCGAGCTCCAGGTCCACGAAGGACAGCAGCATCTGGGAGCCCGGTCCCCGCGCGCGGCCGGTGGGCTGACGCCGGGCGTACCAGAAGGCGCGCGGCTCCTGCCCATCCTCCCGGTGGCGCCAGGAGAAGAGCGGCTCCACCCCCCGCGTGTGCCCGGCGCCCTCCGTGGCGGCGGTGACGGAGAGGATGGAGTGCAGCTCCAGCTCCTGCTGGCGGCGGTAGTCGGGCACCAGCGGGTACTCGGTGCGGCGCTGATCCAACCGGATGGGCTCGGCCAGCTTGGGAAAGAGATTGATGATGGGGGTGCAGCCCAGCCGGAACGTCTCCGGTGTGAGCGCGAGCTGCTCCTCGGGCATGGCCTCCAGCAGCACGAACACCTCGAGCGCCTGTTGCGACGCCTGGACGCACGCGCGCTCCAGCGCCAGCTCGAAGAAGAGGAACTTCTCGGGGAAGGCGAAGTACTCCTGCAGGAGGCGATAGCCGCGGTGCTGGTGGGGCAGCGCGGGCAGCACCGCCTCCTCGGGGCCGAAGCCGAGCTGCCGCAGGCTGTCCGCGGGTTGGAAGTGGGGCTCGCCCGGTGAGCCATCCGGCACGAGCGCCACGCTCCGGGCATGGCAGGTGAGCAGCTCGTAGAGGCGGAAGGTCAGCTCGGAGGGTCCGTCGAGGAAGAACTGGAGCCGCTCCAACTGGAGGTCCGCCAGCCGGGTCTCGCGGGCCTCCAGCCGCAGCCGGAGCACCGCCGACACGTCCCGCCGCCCCCGCAGCCAGTCGAAGGACAGCGGGGACTCCAGGCTCGCCTCCGTCACCTGGATCGGCCAGAGCGTCACCGGAGCGCAGGTGCGGAAGCGGCAGGTCTGCCCCGGGCGTGGCTCGGCCAGGAGCTGCGTGCCGCGCTCGATGCGGCTGCCGGCCAGGGGCAGGCCAGCCGCCGTATCCACCTCGAAGCAGGCGATGGACAACGAAGGCAGGGACTCCACCGGTGGGGGCCAGCAGGCCCAGCAGGGTGGTGGAGAGCTCCGGCAGATCGCTGTCGAAGGCATGCTGGACACGCGCGGTGAGGAAGGCGAACGACTCGATGAGGCGCTCCACGTGGGGGTCTCCCACCTCGCTCGCGCCCAGCCGGAGCCTCGCGGCCAGCTTGGGGTAGCTGGCCGCGAACTCCGCTCCCGCTCCGCGCAACCATGCCAGCTCCCGCTGGTAGGCCTGGAGCAACTCGTCCTGACTGCTGCCCATCGCTTGCCTCCACTCCTCCGCCACTGCCGTGAGCGTGCCTGTCTTCTGACTCAGGCCGACTTGTTGGTCTTGCGGTCCCACTTCGTCGAGTTGCTGTCCCCTTCCTTCCAGGTGATGCTGGCGTAATCGAGCTTCACCGTTTCGACGGGGTCGCCCTTGCCTCCGGCCGATACCGAGACACCGGTGACGACGACATCCGTCATATCGTAGGTGAAGATCTTGCTGTCCTCGCTTCCAGCCACGGTGAGGGTTGCCGTGCCAACGCTCTCTCCCTTGCTGCAGGACAGGTAGAGATTGGGCGAGGCTTTATCCACCAACTTGGTGATGACGAGCTCTCCGTGGCTGGGCCGGCCCTGCCTCTTGACCTCACCATCGTTGGACCGCTCGTTGAGGCTCATGGGAAAGGAGATCTCGTAGCGGTAGGAGAGGACCTCGATCTGGCCCGTGTACGTCTGTACCTTCGAGCTGCCCTGCGCCTTGGCGATCTTGAGGTAGATGCTTTCTGGCATGTCTGTCTATGCCTCGTGTGATGAGGGGGTATTTCGCTCTCGGTTTGGGTAGAGATGGGCGCGGAGGGATGTGACAGGTGTCCGCGGTTTTTTCCGGCGCCCTCGTCACATCCTGGACCCGTCTCATCCATGGCCAGGGGGCTGAATTCAAAAAGAGATTGGAGACAAAATGCTCATCATCTGTACGAGGGACAATAGTATTCGGAATTACCCCAACAGCGCGAATACCTGGGGCACGGTCGTCACCATGAATGCCACGAACGGTCCGCAGGCCGCGACGCAGGAGTTGCAGACGCTGATCGGTCAGCTCGGCCCGAACGAGCCCCTGTGCCTGTCAGCGCATGGCAATGACGAGGCGATCGGCGATGCACAGTCTGGAGGGAACAACTGGGGATGGTCGGTCAATGACATCGCGGGCATCTTGAGAAACTCTGCCCCGGCTGGGTACTCGGGTCCCATTCTCGTCCATGCCTGCATGGAGAAGGTGGAGAACTTCACGGCTCGGCTGGCGCTGGCGCTCGAGGGGCAGAACGTCCTGAACGGTGTATGGATCTATGGCACCAACCGTGACATGGATTGTTCCGAGGGGTATCCACGCCCGACCAAACTGGATGACAACGCCTCGCTGCAGAGCACCCGGGTCGGTTCGCAGAGCACCCGGGGCAGTTGACACGTGCCGGCGGGGGTCTCTTCATCGGCCCCCGTCTCCTGCTTCACGCCGCGCCCCGGGATGGCACGCGCTTCCCGTGCCATCCCGGAGCGTCTGGCTTTCCGGCCTACGTGGCCGCCTGGGGCAGATCGGACACCAGTGCGGATGGAGGCGGTCAGTTCGTTGAGCTGGAAATGGGGGCGGAGGAACACCACCGCGCGGTAGTTGCCAGGGTGACCTGGTACCTCGGTGACGTCCACTCGCGCCTCGCGCAGCGGCTGGCGGGCCTTGATGGAGAAAGACGCGTTCTCATTGATCTGCACGTACTGGCTGATCCACCGGTTGAGGTAGTCGGAGATCTCCTGTCGAGAGGCGAAGCCGCCGATCTTGTCGCGCATGATGACCTTGAGGTAGTGCGCGAAGCGCGAGGCGGACAGGAGGTAGGGAAGCTGGGAAGACAGCTCCGCGTTGGCGTTGGCCTGGGGCGTGTCGTAGCGGCGGGGCTTGTTGGCCGTCTGCGAGCCGAAGAAGGCCGCGTAGTCGGTTCCCTTGCAATGGCACAGGGTGATGAAGCCCAGGTCGCTCAACTCCTTCTCACGCCGGTCGGTGATGGCCACCTCGGTGGGGCATTTCTGGGCGATGTCTCCCTCGTCGGTGCGGAACGTATGGGTGGGCAGCCCCTGGACGATGCCGCCTCCCTCCACCCCGCGGATGTTGGCGCACCACTGGTGCTGGGCGAAGGCGGAGGTGATGCGCAGGCCCAGGGCGTATGCCGCGTTGCCCCACAGATACTTGCGGTGATCACGGCCGTCCACGTCTTCCCGGTAGCCGAAGCCGTCCACGGGCACCGTGTCCTCGCCGTAGGGCAGCCGCGCCAGGATGTGGGGCAGCACCAGCGCCACGTAGCGGGCGTCCTCCGAGTCCCGGAAGCCGCGCCAGCGGATGAGCTCGGTGCTCTCGAAGATGCGCGCCGGTCTCTCGGGGCACCGATGTCCGTGAAGCTGTCCAGATCGAACAGTGAGGGACTGGCCGCGGTGATGAAGGGCGCATGGGCGGCGGCGGCCACGCGGGAGATGGACTCCAGCAGCGCCACGTCCCGTGGAACGCGGCTGAACTCATGGTCGCCGATGAGCACCCCATAGGGCTGTCCGCCGAAGGTGCCGTACTCCTCCTCGTAGACCTTCTTGAAGAGGGCGCTCTGGTCGAACTCGGGCGCCCGCTCCAGGTCATCCAGCAGCTCCTTCTTGGTGGCGTGCAGGACCCGCAGCTTCAGGTTCGTCCCCGTCTCGGTGCCATGGACCAGCATGTGCAGCCCCCGCCAGGAGCCTCCAGCCGTTGGAAGGGCTCGGCGTGGAGCACCTCGTCGAGCTGCGCACCCAGCAACTCGTCGATGCGGGCGATGCGCTGGTTGATGAGCGCGACCAGGTCCACGTCGCTCGGGATGGACTCGGTGGTGAGTGCCTGCTCCACCAGCTCGCTCACCAGCTCGCGGGCACGGGGCTGCTGGCTGTCATCGCGCGCCAGCCTGCCCTCCTCGATGATGCGCGTCAGCAGTCCCCGCTCCGGCGGCTCCGCCACCGCGGCCTGCGCTCCCCGCGTCGCTTCTTGTGTTTCTTCCTCGAACATCTCTCTCTCCGTGTTGGATGGGGGTGGATGGATGGAGACCGGGTGCTCACGGCTCGCGCTTCGTCGCCAGCTCGGACTGGAGCGCCTGGAGCCCGGCCCTGTCGGCCAGCGCGGACCGCAGCACGTCCGCCAGGGCGTCATTGCCGTCCAGCTTGGCGATCAAGTCCACCAGCCGCTGGCGCGACTCCAGGAGCTTGCGCAGGGGCTCGATCTGCTCGACGAGCTGGCGAGGGTGGAAGGAGTCGATGCTCTCGAAGCGCAGCTCCACGGCCATGCGGCCGTCACCGTCGCGGAGCTTGTCCGGCACGGACAGCCGCAGCAGAGGGCCGATGGCGGCCATGACCTGGTCGAAGTTGTCACGGTCGATCTCCACGAACTTGCGCTCCTTCAAGCGCGGGAGCTCCGTCTGCTGGCCAGCCGGTCCGCCAGGACGCCGACCACCAGCGGAAGCTCCTTCTGCTCCACCGCGTCACCAATCTCCACGTCATAGGTGATCTGCACTCGCGGCGGCCGGACCCGGTCCAGGACGTGCTGGATGCTTTCCTTTGCAGGCATGTCTTTCCTTCCTCTTGGCTATGTCTGGGGTTTTCTGCGCACTGCGAGGATGGAGAGGGACGCGGAGAGATGTGATGGGCGTTGACTACGCTTCCACCTCCACCAGCCTTCCGCTCCGGTCCAGCCGCAGCGGAAGGGAGATGGGTTCGGTGATGGGGCCCTGCACCAGCCGGGCGGTGATCACCGCGATGGGGGAACCCTCCTCCTCGGGAGGAAGCTGAACGGAGACCTGGAGTTGTCGCAGGCGCGGCTCATAGGCCTCCACCGCGCGGGCGATGAGCCGCTCCAGGAGCCGGGCATCCGCGGCGCTCGGGCCGAGGGGCCGCAGGTCCGGCAACCCGTAGTCCAGGGCCGAGCGCTCGTGCGGCTCGAGCGAGCTGGCCTGCTCCAGGGAGAGCGTGCAGCGGGTGTTCAGCGCGTGGGCCACCTCGCGCTTCACCGAGGCGAGCAATTCCTGCTCATCCATCCATGGGAAGCTCTCCACGTCCACCAGCCGGTCCAGCAGCGGTGCCGGGAAGCCGTGTGTCCGCCTGTTCCATGACATGTCATTGCCTCACGCGGGTGGGTAGGCCTCACTGCTTCTCCGGCTTCATGCCGAGCAGCGACTGGATGGTTTCCAGGTTGGAGGAATCGGGGACGAGCTCCGCGAGGAGCTGGTGGAGTGGCATCTGGCCCCAGCTCACGGCGCGTTTGACCAGGTAGGCGACGGGGCTGTGGGGCTCGGTGCGCCGCAGGTAGTCGGAGGCAAGGGTCAGGAGCTGGTAGGCCTCCTCCCGGCTGCCGATAGCGCGTGGCGGCCGCCCGGGACCCGAAGCCGCCACGGGGGCATCCTCCGTGTCGGACAGGACCCTGGTCATTTCTCCAGGCTCCTCCCGCGAGGAATCAGCGCGCAGCGTGGCGGCCAGCGCCTGGATGTCACCGAGGACGGAGCGCGTGCGGCGGAGCACCGCGCTGGTGCGTCCCAGCCGCGAGTCGAGCGACTGCTCCAGCGCGCTGCTGGTCTCGAGCGCGGTGGCCACCTGCCGTGCGAGCGCGTCGACGGCGGAGGTGGGCATCTGGGCGGCGGTCCCCAGGAAGACGTCCCGAGTCAATGGACTGCTCGTGGCTTCGTTGGCGTTCGCTTCTTCCTCGCCCGGCGCGGCCTCGCGGGTCCCTCGTTGTTTCTCGTGGTGGAGGATCCGCTGCCAGTCCGCGAAGTCATGACTCACGGCGCCGGGGGCTCGAGTCTTGACGATCGGCACCCTGGCGAGGACGAGGGGAAGCTTGTCGTCGAGCCACGCCAGGGGAGCGAGCCGGGCCTCTTCGTCGCCTTCCTCGAGGGCGGGCCAGAGCGAGTCCCAGAAGCGCTCGACCAGCGCGGTGGTCAGCCGCAGTCCCCGCTCCACGCCCGGAAAGCCCTGCTGTATTCCCCAGGCCTCGGTGAGCCAGGCGGCGAGCTGCAGGTCCTTTGATTCGCGTGACAGGGCCTGCTGGCAGAGTTCGGCCACCTGGGTCCAGTTGGCGCGCTTGAGCGCGGTCTGCCAGACCCCCTGGGGCAGCGTGGAGTCATCTTCTCGGCGTGCCTCACGGATCTGATCGTAGAGCGGCTCGTAACGCAGGCCGCGTCCCGAAGGCGCGTCGGGGGAGATCGGCCTCAAGAGCGGCTCGAGGTCCGGCGGAGCGGCGGAGAGCATGTCGTCCATGGCTAGGGGCTCGGGGAGGAAGATGGGGGCGGAGGGGCATCGTCGAAGGGGGAGTCGCCCGCCCGGGTGGATTGGGGAGGAGGGGCGTCGTCGAAGGCAGGGGGCTGGACCAGCCTGGGGGCCGGGCGGCGCCGGGCGGGAGCCTCCTTCCTCGGAGGGGGTGCCTCGGGCGGCGGTTCGGCCACCGGTTCCACCACCGGCTTAGCCACCGGTTCCACCACCGGAGGCGGGGCGGGAGGTTGCTCGCGGCCTCGCCCTCCCTTCCACAGCACGCCCAGCAAGAGCACCGCGAGCAGCACGCTGACGGCGAGCACGCCCTGGAGCAGGCTGACGCCCCTCCGGTTGACGCGCGCGGCCTCCGCGTCCGGGCTGGCCAGTCCGCTCTCGGGGAAGGCCTTGCGCTCCAGCAGGTGGGTGATGAAGGCCGGCGAGCGCGGACTTCCTCCGGGACCCGTGGCGCCGTCCGCCTCGGGGTCCCCGCAGAAGTAGAGGCCGCGTAGCAGCGGGGGCTGGGTGAAGGCGGAGGACTGGAAGAGGACGTCGAGCAGCCGCCGCACGGGCCCGGCCAGCGCACGCAGCTCGGACGGGAAGAGGAATGCGGACTCCCGGTCCGGTTGCTTGCCGCGCCCGTCCGCGAGCAGCTCGAGCTGGAGTCCACACAGCTCCCGGTGGATGACCTGGAAGGCCTCGTCCACCCAGGCGGAGATGTAGGGCTCCTGGGGGGAGTACGGGCTGGACCACCCGAGCATCTCGTCCCACCTGCGTGGCGGCAGCGATCGGCAGAAGGCGGTGAAGCCGGGGATGACGTCCGAGCGGGTGATGACGACGAAGACGGGCACGCGCACGCCCAGCTCGCGGCGCAGGGCCTGCAATCCCTGGAAGAGGCCCTGGGCCATGCGCTCCAATCCGACGTCATCCAAGGCCTTGGGCCCGGTGAGGTGCGTGGCGGGCACGGTCAGCATCAGCCCGTCGATGGGCCGCTGGCCGCGGACGCGTTTCAGGCGCTGGAGGACGGCCCGCCACTCCTCCGTGGGCTGTTCCGTCATGCCGGGCATGTCGAGCACGACGCCCTGATCGAAGAGCCAGACGCCCCAGCCGCCCGCCTCCATCTCCCCGCGGGTGGGCGAGCCGTAGGGCCGGCGAAGGTTGGCACCCGCGGCCAGCGAGGTGCGTCCCGAGCCGGGCTCGCCCACCATCATCAACCAGGGCACCTGGTAGCGCCGCTCCCGGTGCCGTCCGGTGGCGCCCAGCCGGTGAAGTGCCGTGTGGAGGGTCGAGGAAGGGTCGCTCATGGCCGGGTCTCCAGGTGGGAGGGAGTGATGACGGCGGAGGGAGTGGCAGGAGAGGGCCGCAGGAGGACGAGGCTGGTGGAGAAGGTGCCCACGAGCACGGCGGCGATGGCGGCACCCCAGGGCCAGCGGCGCGCGAAGCGGCGATCCATCCGCTCGTCCCGGGTGTGGGCGTAGGCCTTGTCCACCAGGCGGCGGGCGATGGTGTCCGGCTCCGGAGGCCGCTGGAAGACGAACAGGAAGAGCTGGCGCCGCAGTTCCTGGAGCACGGTTTCAGCCCCAAGTCCCCGGTAGCGGCCCTCGAAGCCGAGCGAGAGCGCCATCAGGTACACGAGGGCGAGCTCGGCGTGCACTGGGTTGCGCTCGCGCAGCAGCCGCTCCACGTCCGCGAAGACGCGGTCCCCGGCCTCGTGGGTGCCGAAGAGCTCGTCCTCCAGCAGGTTCGCCTGCCACGCCTCGCGGCCGTACCAGGACGTGTGGACGAGCAGCTCATCGGCGAAGGAGGTGAGCACGTAGCGGCACTCCTCGAGGTCGCGCTCGAGGAGCGAGCCCCGCGGGGTCCCCTCGGTGCTGGTCTGCCGTTGGATGCGCTCGAGCAGCCGCCGCCAGATCTCCTCGACGGTGGGGCCCGGCGGATCCTTCGCGGCGAAGCGGCTGGGGAGGGAGAGGGCCTGGAGCTGCTGGCGGAGCATGAGGAGCTCCGCGAAGAGGACACGTGCCCGCTCGAGCAGGGGGAGTCTCCGAGCGTCTCGGGATCTGTGGGAAGGGCTGGATGTCGCATGGGAGTCAGGTGTCGTTGCGGATGAGCAGGAAGACCTCGGCGGGGGCGTGCACCTCGCCCGGCTCGAGGAGGTTCTCCAGGAGCAGCCGCTCATTGGGGCGGATGAAGGTGGAGCTGGACTCCAGGGAGAACAGGAGCGAGCCCGAGCGGGGCACCGGCCCGGGCGGCTGTCGATGAGCTCGCGGCGGGCCCCGAGCGTGCGCGTCTCGCGCATCACCCGATGGCGGCTCTCCGAGCCGATGCGGCAGCCCGCCATCCACCCCAGCACCTGCTGGCGGGTGGTCCGGGCCGGCCGCGCACCTCGAGCACCAGCTCCCGGTCCATCCATTTCGGGAGGAAGTGCGTGGTGAAGCCGCCCCCTCGGCTTGGAGCTGGACACGGGTGTAGGCCTCGGAGACGCCTTGTTCCAGGGTGCTCTCGATGAAGGAGAAGACGGCCTGGAAGGAGCGCCAGGGATCCAGGTGCTCGTAGGCGGGGAAGGCGGGAGGGATCTTGCCCTCGCCCAGGGGGGCGAGGTGGCCGGCCAGCGTGCACAGCGCCGGTAGAGGCCGAAGGGATGGGGTGTGCCCGAGCGCAGCATGGCCTCGAAGGCGGGGAGCCCGGCGACGAGCCAGCGCAGCAGTTGCAGGCTCTCGGCGTGCTGCGCGGGCTCGGCTGTCCGGGCGCGCAGTTCCTCCACCACACTCGCGGCCTTCTGCCGGATGCGCAGGGTCAGCCGATCGCACCGCTCTCCGATTGGAGAGTCGAAGGGCACCGCCAGCAGGGGTGGAAGGTATTCCTCCACGAGGAAGGATTCATGGTCGCGGCGCAACTCGAGCAACGGGAGCGCGCTGTAGCCGGCGGGGAGGGCCCGCGAACAGCTCGAGTCGTGGTTGGAGCTGGGCGATGCGCAGAGGCATGTCGCCGGTGCTCTCGTCGGCGAGCGGCTCGCTCGTGGTGGAGACGAAGCGGCTGGGGCCAGGGCCGCCTCGCGGCCCGGAGGCCACGGCCACATGCAGGCGCACCGGGCGTTGCCAGTCCACACCGTGCGGACTTCCGAGCGCGAGTTGCAGCTCGCTCCCCTACCCATCTGGTGGGAGACGATGAGCCCATCGGGGAGAATGGCCTCCAGCTCCAGCACCCGGAGCGTGCCCGCGAGCAACAGCGAGCGATCGTACTGGAATTGGCTCACGCCCCAGTGGAAGGGCATGGCCAGGCCGAGATGGAGCTGGAGGAGCGCCTCGTGGCGGCGGTCCTGTTGTTGGAAGTGCTGAGGGGCGAGCAGCAGTCCCTCGTGCCACTGCACGGCGGCGGGAAGATCGTGTGCGCGAGACATGAATGTATTCCTTGGGGTCACTCGCGGCGAGTGGCGCCCATCGTGAGCGATGGAGATGGAAGCGGCGGATTGTGACGAGTCGTGCCCGATCCCAGCCGGGTCGAGCATCGAGAGGGCAATGCCGTTGCCCGGCCCCTTGGTTTCGTTGTGGCTGGGCTCAGCCCTGTCGCATCCGCCGAGGAATGATGGAGGCCCGGCAGCGAGCGAAGGCCTCGGCGCCGTAGTCCAGGTCGTCCATTGCCCGGGCCACACCGCCCTGCCCCAGCAGGTTCGTGAGGACGAGGAAATTCTTCGAACGTGAGTTCCCATTCAAAGACAAATATTTCCATTTTCTTGGAAAAACAAACGCACCCCAGCGGATCCGCTGGGGTCACGAGGCTCTGTCACGTTCAAGATTTCGGTTGGACTAAATAGCTTTGATGGGAATACCCGCTTTCTGTTTGTATCAAGGCGCGGCCGCGGTGGCACTTCCGCCACGGGTCAGCAGGAGGACTCACCCTTGATGCATCATCGGATTTTGCCCGCGCTCCTCGCATTGACTCTCGTGGCGTGCGGAGTGGAAGGCAGCAACACGGAGCTGACGGAGAGCACCCACGCGCAGGGCGTCCAGGCGGATGCCGTGAAGACGGCCTGCTCGACCCCACTCTCCAATGGCGTGAAGGTGACGGGCATTTCCGCCGAGCGCGATGCCTGGAGTTGCACCTACACGCTGGAGGTGCCCGCGGGCACGGGCAGACTGTCGTTCGACATGAACCAATCGTCCGATGGCAGGGGCGCCGCCTATATGCACGTGAGATTCGGCTCCGAGCCGACCTTCGACACGTATGACTGCAGGCCGGGCAATCTCGTCGGGGCGAATTGCACCTTCCTCCGTCCGCGGGCCGGCACCTGGTACGTGAAGCTCAGCGGCGTCTTCGGCTCCGCCACGGGCCTGGAGTTGACGGGCACGTACACCCTGGGCATCCCCAGCGATAGCGTCCTGACCAACGGCGTGGAGACGGCCCCCTACCTCTACAAGGGAAGCCAGTGGAAGTGCTTCACGCTGGATGTACCGAGTGGAAAGAGCTCGGTCGTCTTCACCGAGCGGCTCACGAAGGGCGGCGGCTGGAACGAGACCCCGTCCATCTATGTGCGCCACGGCGAGCAGCCCTCCCAGACGGCCTATGACTGCTCGACCTACACGGCCAACGGGCTCGCGACCTGCACCCTCAACAACCCGGCCGCTGGCACCTGGTTCGCGTGCTCGTACGGCAACTACTCCCTCGAGGGCGTGGCCATGAAGGGCACCTACCCCTAGCGAGGGGCCTCACCGGGACCGGAGGGGAGCACCCTCCCCTCCGGTCGGCATGCTCATCTTCTCTGAGTTCCGCAAAACCGCCCATCCTTGAAAATTACCGTGATGTTCTCTAGTGTGCACATCGCTGGAGGCGCGAGGAGCCAAGGGTTCCCGTCTCGCTGACATCCCCTCTCGACCGAGATGGGGCGTTCAATGGGCTCGCCTCCGCGTTGGAGAGAAAGAGAACACATGCGATCCCCGGTATGGCGTCCCCTCCTCGTGGCGAGCCTCTTCGCCACGTCCATGGCCTGCGAGCCCCCACCCCCGAGACAAATGCATCCGAGGCAGCGGCACCCGAGCCGCGGCAGCCCGGCACGACACGCTCGGAGCTGGGGTTCGACAATGACAATCGGACCGACCTCACGGTGTGGCGCCCCTCGAACGCCCAATGGTTCACCATCTACAGCTCGGGTATCAGCCCGGGACATCCCATTCATGGACAGAATGGCGACGTGCCGGTCGCGGGCGATTTCGACGGCGACGGCATCATGGACCGGACCGTGTGGCGGCCCTCCAACGGGTACTGGTACGTGCGCGGCAGCGCCTCGGGAACGGGCACCCTGAGCCAGCAGTGGGGAACGAAGGGAGACGTCCCGATCTCGGGTGACTTCGACGGAGACGCGAAGTCGGACTTCGCGGTCTGGCGCCCCATCGACACCACCGGCGCCGCCTCTGGTCAAATCTTCGTCATCATGAGCTCCACCGGGGAGCGCAAGATCTTCAACTATGGCGCCTCGAGCGGAGAGATCCCCGTCTCCGGTGACTACGACGGCGACGGCAGGACGGATTACGCCCTGTGGCGCCCCTCGACGGGCACGTGGAACATCACCTCCAGCGCCACCGGCACGAAGACCACCACCCAGTTCGGACAGAATGGTGACACCCCCGTCTCGGGTGACTTCGACGGCGACGGCAAGTCGGACCCGGCCGTGTTCAGGAGCGGGACCTTCTACATCCGCCAGAGCTCGAGCGGCGCCACCACCTCCGTCACCTGGGGCTCCGCGGGCGATGTGGTCGTGCCGGGCGATTTCGACGGTGACGACCTCTCCGACTATGCCGTGTGGAAGCCCTCGAACGGCACCTGGTCCATCAAATACTCCTCCAACATCGCCAGCACCACGCAGCAGTGGGGAATCGCGGGTGACATTCCCGTGGGTGAGCCTTTCATCGGCAGGGCCCGGGCCCGCCTGACGCCCGACACGCGAGTGCTGAGCAGCCAGGCTCGGGATCAGCTGCAGGGCTTCGACCCGGCCAGCGGCACCATCTCCTTCACCTCCGGGACGACGAACTTCCAGGTGGGCAACATCATCGTCAGCGAGCCCACGGCCCTGGCCCCCTACGGCATCCCTCCGCTCAAGGTGGTCTCCAGGAGCGAGGTGGGTGGACGTACCGTCTACCAGACCACCCCTTCGTCGCTCGATGAGGTGCTCGACGAGGCGGAGATCGACGTGACGCGCGAGCTCACCGCCGCCGACCTCGAGGAGGTGGATGAGAACGGCAACCCCATTCCCGAGGGGATGAGGACGCTGGGGACGAGCCCGAAGCTCTGCAAGATCGACGGGATTGGCATCAAGTGTGAGTACAGCGTGCCGGATTCGAACAGTCCGGTGAAGCTCACTGGCAGCCTCGAGTTCAAGGCCGGGCAGCAGTTCGCGCTCAAGTTCCGCAAGGTCTTCCGCATCAAGGAGTTCAAGGTCGCCGTGGGCGTGGACGAGAAGGCCCGGCTGGCGCTCGAGTACAAGTACAGCCAGGATCTGTTCAAGTTCGAGACGACCATCGGGCAGTGGCGCATCAAGCGCTGGGTCATCTTCATTGGCCCCGTCCCGGTGACGATCGAGATGTACATCAAGTTCAAGGTGGGCGCCGAGGGCAAGGTGAGCCTGGTCACCGAGTACAGCGTCACCCAGACCGCGGGCGTCCTCTATGGCTACCGTTACACCCATGACCGTGGCTGGGAGACCATCAACGAGAAGAACTTCGATCTCGCCATCCGGGAGCCCACGTCGAACGGTCTGACCGTGAGCGGCGAGGCCAAGGCCTACGTGGCGGCGGTGCACGGCGTCGGCCTCTATGCCCCCGCCAAGATCGTGGGAGCCGAGTCCGACATCGGTTCGATCCGGGGCTATGCGAAGCTCAAGGCCCAGGTGCCCGGCAATCCGCTGTGGACCATCACCGCCGGCCTGGAGTTCTGCAGCGGCTTGAACCTGACCCTGAAGCTCAACCTGGGGATCATCAAACGCGACTTCGAGTTCAAGGTCGCCCAGGGGTCGTGCTCGGAGCTCCAGCTGTGGAAGAAGGAGGGCGGCAGCACCGAGACCAACCTGGCCCGGAGCGCGGCGGTGACGGCCTCGAGCACCACCTACAATCCCTCCGCGGGATGGATCCTGACGAACATCAACGACGGCAAACGCAACTCGGTCCTCTACGACTCGCTCGGCTGGACGAGCACCTATTCGGCGGTGCCGAACAAGACGGAGTGGCTCGTGTTCGACCTCGGCTCGAGCGCCACGCTCACCAAGGTCGACATCTACCCTCGCAACGACACGACCTACGGCTCGGTCGTGGGAGATGGCTTCCCCGTCGATTTCACGATCGACGTGTCCAATGACGGCGCGTCCTGGCAGACGGTGGTCCTGCGCACGGGCTTCCCCACCCCGAGCGGCGTGCAGAGCTTCGCCGTCTCCGTGCCGAGCGCCCGCTACGTCCGGCTCCAGGCCACCCGGCTCGACGAGGTGACTGGCGGCTACTACATGCAGCTGGCCGAAGTGGAGATCTTCGGCCGGCGCTAGCGAGGGATGGGGTGAGTAGCGAGGGCTCCAGGTCTCGGACCTGGGGCCCTTTCGCGTTTCAGCGGCCCCCTGCCGTGAACGGTCACCCCGAGACGAAAAACGTCATCCCGCGCAGGACGCTCGCGGGCCGTGCTCAAGGATTGCGAGGACTTGCCTGCTCGCCCGCCCTGGCACGGTCCCTGCTGAGGCGGTCCGCGGCGCACGGGACAGGTCCAGGTCGACACAGACGGTGAAGACCGTCCGGGCCTCGTGTTGCCTCGAACCCGAGTGAGGATGACATGCAACGAAGAGCAAGCCATGGGAGTGCCGTGTGGATGTCGCTGCTCGGCGCCCTGCTGTGGGCCGGAAGCGCGAGCGCCGACGACGCGCCCTTCCCCGAGAGGGCCTGGGATGCGGCCGCGGGAAACAAGCTCGCGACCCATCAGGTACACTCCCTCGCGATGGATGCGGACGGCACCGTCTGGGCCTGGGGCAACAACCAGTCCGGTCAGCTCGGGGATGGAACGGGCAATGCGCGTCTCACGCCCATCCGGGTACCTGGGCTCCAGGACGTCGAGGCCGTCGCCAATGGAGAAGCCCACAGCCGGCGCTGCGCCGCGATGGCACCGTCTGGACCTGGGGCGACAACCAGTACGGCCAGCTCGGAATGGGCGAGTTGTGGGTGGCGCAGCCAACTCCCCAGCAGGTTCCGTCACTGACGAACGTGGCCGCCATCGCGGCGTCCGAGTCCCATTCACTGGCGCTGCGCCGGGACGGCACCGTCTGGGCCTGGGGCGACAACCGGTACGGCAAGCTCGGCGCGGCCGGGGGCTCCTTCCTCATCGAGGCCACCCACATCCCCGGCCTCACGGACATCGCGGCCATCACGACCAGCTCCTCGCACCGTCTGGCACTGCGCGCGGATGGCACCGTCTGGGCCTGGGGTAGCAACCAGAGCGGCCAGCTCGGGGATGGGACCACCGTGAGCCGCGTGACGGTCGCGCAGGTCACGGCCCTCACGGACGTCGTGGCCATCGCGGCGGGTGGCATCGACTCGGGCGCGATCAACGAAACCGGGCACAGCCGGCGCTGCGCCGCGATGGCACCGTCTGGGCCTGGGGCGACAACGAGTACGGCCAGCTCGGGGATGGGACGAACCAGCCGCGCTCCACCCCGGTGCGGGTCCAGGGCCTGACGAACGTGGTGAGCATCTCGGGGAACGGCCGGATTTCGCTGGCGCTGCGCCGCGATGGCACCGTCTGGGCCTGGGGCGACAAGATGGACGGCCCGATGGGGAGCACGTCGGGCCGCCAGACCACCCCGGCCCAGGTCCAGGGCCTCAGGGGAGTGATCGCCATCGCGGCGGGCGGTCGCCATGCCCTGGCACTGCGCCAGGACGGGACGCTGTGGGGCTGGGGTGACAACCTGTTCGGCCAGCTGGGGACGGGCTCGAACCTGCGGACCGTTCCCGTGCCACTCAAGGACCTGGGGAGCGAGGTGTCCGTCGCATTCAACAGCCACCACGCCCTGGCGGTGAGCGCGGATGGCTCGCTGTGGGGCTGGGGCCTCAACCACTTGGGCCAGCTCGGGGATGGAACGACGGAGACGCGCACCGAGCCCACTCGGGTGTCGGGCATCTCGGACGCGGTGGCCGTCACCCTCGGGAACCAATACTCCTTCGCGCTGCGTGCGGACGGCACCGTCTGGGCCTGGGGCTGGTACGGCCTGTTCGCAGACGGGACGAGCACCTCCCGGAGAACCCCCGGTCCGGTGCCCGGCCTGACCAACATCACGGCCCTCTCCGCGGCCCCCAAGGCCGCCACGGGACATGCCCTGGCGGTGCGCGCGGATGGCACCGTGTGGGCCTGGGGCGACAACACCTCCGGCCAGGTCGGCAATGGCACGAAGCTGCGCCAACCGACCCCCATCCAGGTGCCCGACCTGACGAACGTGGTGGCCGTCGCGACTGGGAGCATGCACTCCTTCGCGCTGCGCCAGGACGGCACCGTGTGGGCCTGGGGCGACAACCAGTTCGGCCAGCTCGGGGATGGAACACGGCTCGGCCGGCTCATCCCCTTCCAGGTGCCGGGTCTGACGAACGTCGTGGCCATCGCGAGTGGCGCCTTCCACACGCTGGCGCTGCGCCAGGACGGCACCGTCTGGGCCTGGGGCTACAACTGGTACGGCCAGCTCGGCGATGGCCATCTCGGGGACTCCAAGTCCTACTTCCGGCCAACACCGGCGCGGGTGGAGGGCCTGACGGACGTATCGGCTCTCGCGGCCGGTGACTGGCACACGCTGGCGCTGCGCACGGACGGCACCGTCTGGGCCTGGGGTCACAATCAGTCCGGCCAGCTCGCGGATGGCACGGTGGAGTCCCGGGCCGTGCCCACCCAGGTCACGGGTGTGAAAGGCCGAGCGGTGGCCCTCGCGGCCGGCTCTGACAACTCCCTGGCGAGGCTCGCCGACGGCACGGCGCTCGGCTGGGGAAGCAACGCCTACTCGAAGATCGGGGATGGGGTGAGCACCGTGCATGCCACCCCCACCCGCGTGCCGCTGCCCTGCCGCCTCACGGGCAGGCCCTCGGCGGAGCACCGCGAGTCCCCGCCGCACGCGTGCCACGCGGCACCGTAGGCGGCCACGGGCCCGGCCGGGCGAAGGCCGCATGCCCCTCCCCTCTCGCGCCAGGAGGTGCGCGGCAGGGGCAGGGGCTGGGTCGGCGGTAATCGATGCAGATGGAAGGAGCACCGGGGGTGCGGCACTCGCTGCCGTCGCAACAAATCATGCTGAACCATTGAGCGTGCGACTTGCCCTCCTCGGACTGGCCGCACGTCTTCGCACACTCGTCAAGGGTTACCCTGGGCGGGGTATCTCACCGCCGCGAGCTGGCACTCAACGGGGTGCGCTCCGCTCTGGCAGTCCGAGCACGTAGGAGACGGTGGGCTTGCCCGGCTTGCTCACCTCGCCCACCTCCCAGGTATACACCTGCTCGGGGCGGAAGTGGTGCAAGGCATTGAAGAGGGTGCGCAGGCCGCGCAGTTCCGAGGGCACCCGCATGACGTCTGCGGCCCAACGGCTTTTACTCTCCGGACGCCTTGAAGATGAACGGGTAGGTGACGACCACCGAGCCACCGCCCTGGGGCTTGGGGAACGTCCAGGTGCGCACGCGGCCAGCCACGCACTGCTCCAGTTCGGAGTTGCCCGCCGTGGACTGGGCCACGGACGACGTCACCACGTTGCCCTCGGTGGCGATGGTGAAGCGGATGGCCACCTTGCCGCCCAGCTTGGGGAAGCGGTTGAGCAGACTCTCGTAGCAGAAGCGGATCTGCCCGCGGTTGCGCTGGATGACCTGGCGCACGAGCTCCTTGTCGAGCGAGCCGCTCACCGTGGCCTCCTCGGCCGCGATGCCCACCTCCACGCTCTTCTTGGTGCCGGCGAGGCCGCCGACGCTCCTGCCATAGTCGTCCTTGCCATCGCGATGGCCCTTCGTGCCCACCTCGCCGATGCCCACCACGTTCATGGAGCTCGAGCGACCCTCCCCGATGGACTTGAGACCCAGGCCGACGACGCGGGTCGCGCTCACCTGGGCGGTGAACATGTTCCCCATGGCTTTCTCGAGGCTGTTGTTCATCCCGCTGCTGAAGAGGCTTTTCATGCTCGCGGTTCCACCGAAGATCTTGTTCACCATGCTCTTGACCTTGACCTTCTTGTCTGAACTGACCAGCGCCAAGGTGGACTTGGGTGTCTCCTTCTTCACGACCTGGATGTCGTCCTTCCTGGCCACCTTCTCCTTCTTGGCCGCCTTCTGCTCGTCGAGCTTCTCCAGGAACTTGTTCTTCTGCGTCTCCGGAGGCTTCACGATGAACCTGGCGATGCGCGAGTTGCTGCCCGCGAGCAGGCCTCCAGCGTCACGCCCCCCAGATCCACCGCCAGGAAGTCGTCGTCCTCGAGCGTGAGCGCGTAGGCGTCGCCCTCGTGCGAGGCCTTGCCAGACTCGATGACCGCCTCGAGGTCCAGCGTCTCGCCCTCGCGAATGAGCTCGCCCTTCATCTTGCCCGTGAAGAGCACCGTGTAGGACTGGCCGTCCGAGCGCATCACCTCGAAGCGCTCCCCTCCGAACTTGGAGTCGCCCATGACGAAGTCCACGCTCTTGGCGCGGCCCACGGAGAACACGCGCTTCTGGCCCGGGGCGATGAAGAAGTCGCCCACGCGCTGGTCGCCCCACATGAAGTGCAGGCCCAGACCGAGCGGCCCCTTGGACCGCGAGGGCACCCGGCGCACGCGGGGCTCGGCCTGCTCGGCCGGAGCCTCCACCGCGGTGGCCTCGTGCACGGCCTTCGGTTCCGCGACGGGAGCGTCCACCGGAGCGGCGGCGACGACGGGGGCCGGCGTGGCGGCGCGAGCCGTGGTGTCCTCCAGACGAATGGTGGTGCCACCGACCTTGATCTCATCGCCGAAGGACAGCGGCACCTTGTTCCCCCGCTTGCCGTTGACGTAGGTGCCCTCGACGCTGCCCATGTCGATGATGGACAGGCCGCCATCGGAGGCGACCTCGATGACGGAGTGGATACGGCTGACCTTCTCGTCGTCCAGGCACAGATGCGCCGAGGCGAGACGGCCAATCTTGATGATGTCGCGCTCGAAGTCCTTGGAGGTGACCAGGGTGTCACCCTTGAAGACCCGGAGTGTCAATGGCACGGGCATTGCGATTCCTCGGGTAGGCTTGCTGCGGCGATCCCTCGGACAACGCGGAGCGGGACGGGTTCCCGGCGATTTTCACGATTCGCCGACCGATGTCCCACGAGCCGCCCGGCAATGCGGACGCATTCCTCGCGACCCGTGAGGCGTTATAGGGTAGAAGCAGTGCCCGCGAGGACACTTCACTCACATGTCACGGAACGCGGCGCTCTCCGAGGATTTGCTTCACAGCTATATCGAGCAGAACCTGAGACGGTTCATGGAACTCTCCGAGGTCATGCTCGCCCGTGGCAACCTGCCGGAAGAAGCCGCTCGGGCCTACTTCAAGCTCCTGCTGGAAGTGCCGCCGCTCTGGTACGAGGAGCCGTCCGAGGAGCTCGAGACGGGCACGCTCGCCATCGGAGCGACCCTGGATACCTTCGAGCGGCTCAAACCCCACCTTCCCACGGATGCGCCCGATCAATTCCTGGCGAAGGTCTTCTACTCAGACATCGTCATGAGCGCGGTCGTTCAGAATCTCCTCATCGTCTGGTACAACGGGTGGCTCCATGACAAGATAGCGCCCGCGAGTGCCTATCCCTTCGCGCTCGTCTGGGAGGCCCTCTCGGCGCGCGCCGTGGGGATGCCGGGCCCGTACTTCGGAAGCTGGAGCTACCCACCACCCGAGCGCATTCGTCCCCCGGGAGCGCCTCCGAGGACACATGAAACCCGCTTCCGCTGGCACGCCCGGCTATGATGTCGCCATCGTGGGAGCAGGTATCGCGGGCAGCCTGATGGCGGCCCAACTGGTATCCCGCGGCCTGCGCGTCGTCCTCTTGGAGGCCGGTGATGACCTCTTCTTCGACACCACGACAGGCGTCAGCAACATCCAGCCCCTGCTCGATCGCTACTATGGTTCCATCTACAAGGTTCCGAACTCCCCGTACCCCAACCTCGGGCACGCCCCGAGTCCAACGCTGACCACACTGAACAAGTACTACGTCCAGCAGGGGCCGCTGGCGTTTGGAAGCGATTACATCCGCATCGCCGGAGGCTCCACCCGTCACTGGCTGGGTCTGTGCCCTCGGCTCGATCCGGGGTCCTTCCAGGAGCACACGCTCTACGGGCGGGCCGTCGACTGGCCCATCACCTACAATGACCTCGAGGACTGGTATTACGCGGCCGAGAAAGAACTCGGCGTCGCGGGTGACGACGGGAACCAGGGGCTCGCGGGGGTCCCACCGCGCAAGCCGGCTCACAAGTACCCGTTGCCTCCCATCCCTCAGACCTATAGCGACCGGGTCGTGGCCCAGGCCGTGGAGGGCCTGACCTTCCAGTCCGACGAGGCTTCTCCTCCCGTCCCCGTCCAGGTCTCCTCCACGCCGGCGGCGCGCAACTCCATCCCCTACGACGGTCGCCCTCCCTGTCAGGGAAGTGGCAGTTGCATTCCCATCTGTCCCACCGGGGCCAAGTACGACGCCAGCGTGCACCTCAAACGAGCCCTCGGGGTGGATCCCCGAAACCTCGAGGAGCCGTCCCTCGCGAGGCAGCGGGTCACGTACATCCCCAAGGCGGTCCTGAAGGAGATCGTGCTCGACGACCCGGGGGCGCTCCTTCCCAAGGTCTCCGAGCTCGTCTTCAAGCGCTCCGCCTCGGAGGACGACAACCTGCGTGTCCAGGCCCGCCTCTATGTGCTGGCCATCCATGCCATGGAGATACCGAAGGTGCTGCTTGCCTCGCGCGGCCAGCGCGGCACGGCGTGGCCAACAGCAGCGGACTGGTCGGGCGCTACCTGATGGATCATGACATCGCCATCACCCACGCGCGGCTCGCCCAGCCGCTCTATCCCTTTCGCGGCCCGCGCATCACGAGCAGCATCGAGGGCTTCTGCGACGGTCCCTTCCGCCGTCGGCATTCGGCGTTCCGTCCGGAGCTGGCGAATGTGGGCACCGCATGGGAGACGAATGCGCCGTTCTCCAACGTCATCGCGAGGGTGGCGCAGGGGCTGACGGGCAAGGCGCTGCGCGAGCAGGTGGCCTGGGACTCCACCGCGGTGATCCACATCGACGCGATGATCGAGCCGGAGCCCCAATTCGATAGTCGTGTCTTCCCCTCACGGCTCATGGACCACTGGGGCCTGCCACGACCGGAGATCCAGTACCGCGTCGGGGAATACTCCCAGAGAGGCCGTGAGGCGTTCATCAAGCTGGTCAAGGCCATCTACGGCCGGCTGGGGGCCCGGGAGCAGGACATCTTCGAGGTTCCGGGCTGGTTCGGTTCTGGCCATGTCATGGGCACCACGCGCATGGGCCAGGATCCAAGGACCTCGGTCTGCGACAGCTTCGGGCTCACCCATGACCATCCCAACCTCTACCTCGCTGGCTCGAGCCTGTTTCCGACGGTGGGCACGGCCAACCCGACCTTGACGCTGGCCGCCCTGGCGCTGCGTACCGCCCACGAGATTGAACGCCGCCTCCGATGAACGAACACCTCAAAGCCGACGCCGTGAACTTCCCGTGCGAGCACGGCCACATCCGGGACCGGGCCGACCTGATCTCCCAGCTGTCGATCGCCTCGGAGCTGGAGCACGGCCTGTCACTGCAATACCTGTTCACGGCCTTCTCGCTCAAGACGAGCACCGCCGAAGGAGGGCTCACCGCCGCCGAGCTGCAGGTGGTGCTTCGCTGGCGGGGTCTGCTGTTCGCCGTCGCGGCCCAGGAAATGCAGCATTTGACCCAGGCCTCCAATCTCCTGGCCGCGGTGGGAGGCAGCGCGCATCTGCGCCGGCCCAACTTCCCTCAGCGCAAGGGCTACTTTCCAATGAAGCACCGCTGGGGGTTGTGGCCGTTCTCCGCCGCGACCCTCAAGCTGTACACGGAGTGGGAGCGTCCCGCCTCCGTCCCACGGCCACGCGAGTTGGAGGAGGGTGAGTACGAGCAGGAACTCTTCTCCACCAAGCACCGGGACATGAAGAAGGAGATAGAAGAGCAGGATGTCCACGCGGCCCACCTCGAGCAACTGCGACGGACGAACCCCCCTCTGTACGAGCTGCTGCTGCGGAAGCAGCGCGCCACCCGGCATGAGACCATTGGTGAGCTCTACGGCGCGGTGGCCAACGCCTTCGCCACCTGGGAGGACGATCCTTCCCGAGGTCCCCTCATCATCGGTGACCCCGCCTTCCAGGTGGAGGGCCGAGAGGTGGACATGCCGCAGGTGATTCGGGTGGAGACCGTCGACGATGCCCTGCGCGCGATCCAGCTCATCGTCCAGCAGGGCGAAGGCGACGAGCTGTTCGCGGAGCGCGTGGTGGCCACGACGGATAGCCATTACGGAATCTTCCTGCGCATGTTGCGCGAGTACCAGACGCTCAAGGCACGGCGTCCGGAATTCGACCCGGTGCGAGACGTCTGTCCCAACCCCCTGTCACGGCTTCACGATGACAACTCCTATCCGGGCTGGCGGCTCATCCAGGATCCCTTCACCAGCGCGGTCAATGAGCTCAACAGCGCCGTGTACAAGACGATGTTGCTGATGCTCTACCGGTTCTTCGCCACACCGGGCGGGCCCGAGTCGCGGCGGCACTTCAGCAGGGCGTTCCTGCCCATGATGACGACGGTGATCGAACCCCTGGGCAACATGCTCACCCAGCTGCCCATCGGCGAGGATCCCCCGAGCGAGGCATCGCGCACGGCGGGGCCGCGTCCTCTCTACGCCGGGCCGAGCTTCGAGATCAGCCCCTCCAGCGAGCTGCTGCCGCAAGCCGCGGCCAGCACGCGCTACATCACCGAGCGACTCCAGGCCGAAGCGAATACCGCTCGGAAGCTCAGCCTCGCCCCGAGCGCACCGCGCGCGCTCTCCGCCGTCGCCGCCCAGCTCGACGCCATCCGCGCCGCATTCGCCCCTCCGGGATGAGCCACCGTCCCCCCCCACCACCGCCAGCCCACACAACAGGAGATTGAGATGAGTTCACTGCCCCCCGTCCCCGCGGGTCAAGAAACGTTCTATTACGCATCGCAAACCACATTCTGGATTTTCTTCCGCCAGGCTCGCGCGCTGGTGGAGAAGGCTCTCGGCGCTCAGCTCGATTCACTCGGCCTGGCCCTGCCAAGGTTCAAGGATGATCCAGACGGTGTCTACCTCGCGCTGGTGCCCAGCTTCTACACCTGCGCACTCAACCTCTCGTCGGGTGGGGTCACCTCCACCACGATGCCGGGAGTCAGCGAGGCGGAGTTCAACGTGCTCGTCCATCCCAAATCCCAGGCAGCCAGACTCCCGGACCTCACCTTCCAGGAGTTCCTGCTCGGCTGGGAGCAGCACAAGCTCATCGGGCAGCTCCGGCTCGACGTCATCACGGACAACCTGGGAGCCGTCATCGGTGGCCGAGAGAAGTACGGTGAACACAAGTTCCGTGGGTTCATCCGCTATTGCTTCCCCCTGCCCAACGACAACGCGAGAACGCCTGTCCCCTTCCACGTGGAGTTCTCCGCCTACACCACCGAGCGGATGCAGCAGGAGGAGCTCGTGTTCTCCCTGCGCTCGGGGGTGGGCGCGCTCCAGCCCGTCTCGGTGGATGCCTCGGAGGTGGTCGTCTATGGCGCGCTTCCACCCGAGCCCCAGGACGGAACGAGGCAGCGGGCCATCGGCTCACGCCGCAATCACTTCGGCACGTTCAGCCTGTATACCCCGACGGAAGCCCACCCCGCCCAGGTGCCCTCTCTTGAGTACGGCCCGTGTCACAATGCCGCGCCCCTCCACTACAACGGCAAGAGCATTCCTGGCGCGGAGCAGTGGCCGAAGCAGATGCGAGATCGAATGCAGCAACTGCTCACCGACGCACCCGTCGCGGCCTTCATGCTGTTCGCGTCGCCGCCCGTCGAGATAGAGCCGAGGCCGTTCTACGTTGATCCCCAGTAGGAGCCACTGACCAGGCCGAGGGAGAACCCGCGCCTGGGACGAGACTGCTCCCCTGCCCTCCTTCCTGGCATGCCGGCTTAGGAGAATGTTCTGTTCACCCAGCGGAGTTGATCCTCCGCCACGGGAGGACTCGCGGGAGGACGATTGGATCCAACGGCTGCCCAGGATGTCACGCGCAAGGTACTGGTCGTCGATGACGACGCGGACTGGCGGGAATTCCTCCGCTTGTGTCTGGAGGATCTCGGCTACGAGGCCATCGAGGCCGCCAACGGCCAGGAGGCCCTCGACTCCCTGGCACGGCAACGCTACCGGGTGATGCTCCTGGACCTGAACATGCCCGGGATGAATGGGCTCGAGGTGCTGGAGCGGATGCCCCGGAATGGGGAGCCGCCCCGGGTGGTGCTGCTGACGGCCGCGGCGGTGCAGGACGTGGGCGGGGCCTTGCGCTCCGGGCCCCATTACTACCTGCCCAAGGGAGCGAGCAGGGACCAGCTCTCCTTGCTGCTTCAGTCGCTGGACGCTTGAGCGCCGCCCCTCGCCCTCACATCCCCGAAGCCTTCGGCCTCCACGTGCGCCGGGCGATCCGGGCCACGTCCTCCGCGGAGCCATAGCGCTGATCCAGGGCCCTGGCCGCCCGGGCCCAGTCCCGCATGGTGCGAATGGAGGCGTACTGCTCCACCACGAAGGGCTCGCTCCGCCAGGCGAGCGCCCGCTCCCACAGCACCTCGAACGGCTCGTCGAGCACGCTGCCCACCTTGGCCTCGCACGTCTCGAAGGCCCGGAGCTGCCCGTCCGGCTCGAGGTGCGCGAAGGGCAGCCGGGGCGCCCCGGCTCCCCGTGCGCGTAGAACGACCGCACGTCGCTCACCCCCACCCGCACGCCGTTGGACGCCAGCGCCGCCAGCCGCGCCTCGTCGGCCAGCAACGCCTGCCCTTCCTCGTTGGTGAGCAGCTCGCGCTCCTCGAAGTCCTCCTCGGCCGCCAGCCCGCTGGGCACCACCATCCCCAACTGAATCGCACCCAGGCCGGGAAAGCGCCCGGACAGCTCCCGCACCAGCAGCTCCGTCTCCGCCAGGTTGCCGCGCATGACCGTCATCTCGACGCCCAGCGCATAGCAGGGCTCCCCGCGCGCCACGCGCTCCCGCCGCTCGCGCGCGAGCAGCTCCAGCGCTGTCATGGCCCGCTCGAAGGAGCCCACGCGGCCTCGAATCATGTCGTGGGTGCGCGCCCGGCCTCCGTCCACGCTCACGCACACGCGCGCGAAGGTGTCCGCCAGTCGCCGCGCGAGGGCCTCGTCCATCAGCCACCCGCTGGTGTACAGGCCCACCGGCAGCCCCGCCTCGCGCAGGCGCTGGACCGCGTCCTCCCACCCGGGCGCGAGCAGGGGCTCCCCTCCGCTCAGCGCCACGCTCCGTGGCTTCACCCGGGCGATCTCCTCCGCGATCCGCAGCACGTCCTCGCGCCGCGAGACCGCCGGCCGCCGTCCGGACTCGGAGTAGCAATGGTTACAGCGCAGCGGACATGCATAAGTCATGTCCCAGATGATGCTCTCGACCCGCACGAGCGTTCTCCAACGAATGGACGCGTACCGGCAGTCGAGTACGGTGATACAGTAATACTGTCAATATACTGTGAGTCTGTCCCGAGGTGATTTCCTCGGGGGACAGCGCCGAGGCCTTGAGCGCACCCGGCCGCGAGCCCTCCCTCAGAAGGAGGTCTCGTGCAGCCGGCCATAGGCCTCGGACGCCGCCGCGAGCAGTCGCTCCAGCTCATCGAGCTCCTCGGCGCCAATGGAAGAAGGCCCTCCGTCGATGACGACGAAGCCCACCGCGCGCTGGCGCAGCCGGATGGGCGCCGCCACCAGGTGCGAGGACGCTCCAGCCAGCGCGGCGAAGAGCGCCTCGTCCGTGCGGCTCTCCGGCGCGCTGGAGACGACGGGGCCTCCGTCCGCGGCCGCCCGGGCGAGCAGCGAGGGCGTCGACAGGTCCACCTTCAAGGCCGCCACCTCCGGCTTGTCGCTCCCGGTTCCGCACGCGAGCCCCACCCGGATGGCGCCGAAGGTCTCTCCCAGCAGGAAGCTCCGGGGGAAGCGCCCCTGGGCATAGGACAGCAGCGCCTGGCCCAACTGGCCCCGGGTCGTCGCCCGCCGCAGCGCCTCCATGGCCTCCGAGAGCCGCACCCACGCTGGCCCCTGGGGGACCGTGCCCTCGTCCCGCCCCAGGCGGGCTTCCCAACGCGGGAGGAACTCATGCACGCGGGCGAGTGGCACTCCCTCCGCGTCGTTGGCCGCCAGCGAGCTGAAGTCCACCTCGAGGCCCCGCTGGGCCCAGGACGCGGAGCCCGAATCCGACTCGATGTAGTCGATGTCCGAGGCCAGCTCCCATGCCCCGACGGGGCCCTGGGGCAACTCCATCGCGTGGAGCCTCCACTCCGCCACGCCCGGCGCCTCGAAGACCTCCTCCGCCGAAAGCTCCACCAGCGGCAGTGACACGGGCCTCTCGTCCTGCTCGCAAGCGCGCGCCGCGTGGGAGGAGGGCCCCGCCTGCTCCCGCTCCAGGGCGGACGGAGAGAGCGCCGGTGCCTCGGGAAACAGCTCCGCCGTGCGCGGGCGAATGGCCGCGAGCGGCTCGCTCCCCGGCGGCGCGGGCGTGGGTGGCGCGGCGACCGGGGCCAGGAGCACCGCCGCCCCGGAGGCCATCACCGCAACGGGCGGGGCGGCCGCGGCGGGAGCCCCCACCGCGGCCGCCTGGAATGGAGGAGACGCACGGGGCGCGTCGACAGGGCGAGCGGGCATCTGGCCCGGAGCCGCTGCGGTGCCCGTGGCCGGAGGCACCACGTGAAGCCTCGGAGCACCCGCCCCCGCGGGGCTTCGCTGCGTCAATCCCGGCGGATGAAGCGGAGCGGCGGGAACAGGGCCCGCGGAACCAGGAACGGCCGCGGGGGCCCTCGAGGGCGCGGGGAGCGGGGAGGCCCCTGGCGAGGACGTGGGCGCGGAGAGGGGCACCGGAGTGGGGCTCGGGCCGGAAGTCGGAAGGGACAAGAAGACCACGGGGGCCCGGCTTGTGGCTCGGGAGCCGCCCCCTGCCCCGCCCTGGTCCGGATCTGCCCCGGACGGAGGGGACGCGCGGGCCGGACAATGCCGTAGTGCCGCTCCAACACCTGCAGCAGGCGCGGCTCCGGCAGGATGGACGGCACGATGCGCATGCCCGTGGCGAACGCGAGCGCGTCCACGTGCCGGGGATCCTGGGGCTCCGCCATGGCCACGCGCAGCCGGCGGCCTTCCACCACCAGGGGGAACGCCAGGTGGTGGCGCGCGAGCTCGGGCCGCAGCAGAGCCACCGTCTGGGTCGTCACCGCCGCCAGTTCCGCCTCCGTCACCAGGGGGAAATGGTAGGTGTCGGACAGGGCCTGCCCGAGCGTGGCCAGGTCGAGCATGCCCAGCTCGACCAGGTGGGTGCCCAGACTGCCCCCGTAGATGAGTTGAGACTTCAGGGCCTCGTCCAGTTGCGTCTGGGTGAGGAGTCCCTTGCGGACCAGATGCGCTCCGAGCGGATCAACCATACAGCCCGGATGGTAGAGGCAAACCTTTACACTGGCCGTCCGCGACATCCGGAGAAGTCAAGCACAACGCATATCATTTCACGGATGTCTGGCAGCCCACGCTAATAGGCATTTTTGGACAGGAAGCCGCCCAGGGCAGTGCGCACCAGGATCTTCAGGTCCATCAGCAGTGACCAGTTCTCGATGTAGTACAGGTCGTACTCGATCCGCTTCTGGATGGAGGTCTGTCCGCGCAGGCCGTTGATCTGCGCCCAGCCGGTGATGCCCGCCTTCACCTTGTGGCGCAGGTGGTAGCGGGGAATCTGCCGCTTGAACTCCTCGATGAAGACGGGCCGCTCGGGGCGGGGGCCGACGAGGCTCATGTCACCGGTGAGCACGTTGAAGAACTGGGGCAGCTCGTCGAGCGAGTACTTGCGCAGGAACGTGCCGATGGGCGTGCGCCGCGGATCGTCCTTGCTCGCCATGAGGGCGCCGGACACCTCGGCGTCGGTGCGCATGGTGCGGAACTTGAGGATGTGGAACGTGCGCCCATCCATGCCCATGCGCTCCTGGGCGTAGAGCAGCGGCCCCCGGCTGGTGAGCTTCACGGCGAGCGCCACCAGCAACATCACCGGCGCGCTCAGCACGAGCGCCACCAGCGCGAAGAGGACGTCGAAGACGCGCTTGGCCACCATGTTCCAGCCCGTCATCGGATCGCCCTGGAGGCTGATGATGGGCAGACCGCCGAACTCCTCCAGACCGCCGTACAGGGTGACGTACTGGTAGAGGTCCGGCACCACCTTCACGTCCACCGTGCGCAGCGCGAGCTGCTCCATGAGCGGCTTGACGGCGGCCTGCTGCTCGAGCGGCACCGCGATGACGACCTGATCCACCGGATGCGCGTCCAGCACCGCGTCCACGTCCTTCACGTGGCCCACCACGGGGATGTCCCGCACCCGTCCACCCGGGCGCTCGTCGCCCAGCGAGAGCACCCCCGTCACCCGGAAGCCCAGCTCCTTGTGGCCCTCCACCGTGTCGATGACGCGCTGGCCCAGCTCCCCCGTGCCGATGACGAGCACCGACTTGAGGTTGTAGCCGCGCCGGCGCACCTCGTTGAGCACCGTGCGCAGCGCCAGCCGCACCGCCGACACTCCCACGAACGCGTAGCCCGAAAAGAACGCCAGCATGAGACGCGAGTAGCGCTCGCGCGTGAAGTACGTCAGCGCCACCACGATGAGCGTGGCCATGACGGTGGCCTTGAAGACCTCGAAGACCTCGCCGATGTGCGTGCGCGCCCGGTTGGTCACGTACAGCCGCGCCTGCTGGTAGGTGAAGGGGAAGACCACGAGCACCGTCGCCAACGACAGCAGCGTCTCGTCCCAGGCCGGCAGTCCGTACAACACCGGAATGGGCCCCTCGAAACGCGTGGCGTACGCGAGCGCGAACGCCCCCGTGAGCATCACCACATCCGCGGCCACCTTGATGGACGTGTAGAAGCGCTGGAACCGGCTGAACACGTGAAGCTCCTTCTCTCGGACCCGCGCGCGAGCTGCAATCCTCGCGCCCCACACCCACGGCTCGTCCGCTACCGGACACCCTCACAGCCGGTGCGCTCGTAGCATGGAGAGCGCCCGGAATCCAAGGGGTTGCCCCCCTGGACCCGCCCCACCCGGTTCCCGGACCGTGTGCCCCGTCTCGAAGAAACGTGCCCCCTCTGACAGCCCTGTCAGGGTGCGTCACGCCTTCGACAGGAGCGCGTCCACCTCGGCCATCACCGCGCGCTGGAAGGCGGCCCGGCTGAAGCGCTCGGCCTGCGAGCGAGCGTCCGAGGGCTGGAAGCCCGGCTCCCAGGCCTCGAAGCGGCGCACGGCGTCCGCGAGCGCCTCGGCTGTTTGGGCGTCGAAGAAGAGGCCCGTGCGGGGGTTGACCGTCTCCAGCGCCCCACCCCGCCCGTAGGCGATGACGGGACGGCCACACGCCTGGGCCTCCAGCGGGACGATGCCGAAGTCCTCCTCGGCGGTGAAGACGAGCGCGCGCGTCGCGGTACAGCCCGGGCAGCGCCTCGTCCGCCACCGAGCCGAGGAAGCGGATGTTGGCGGGCGGCGGCCCCGAGGTGTGCCGCGCCGCCTCCTGGCCCGTGCCCACCACCCACAGGGGCGCGTCCAGGTGGCGGAAGGCCTCCAGGGCGATGTCGAGCCGTTTGTAGGGAGCGAAGGCGCCCAGCCACAGGTAGTAGCCCCCCTGGCCGAGCCCCGTGAGCGGATGTTGACAGAAGCGCTCCAGGGCCACGGGCGGGTACACCACCGTGGCCTCGCGGCCCCAGAAGCGCCGCACCTTGCCGGCGATGTGCTGGCTGTTGACGAGCAGGCGATCCACCCCGGCGGTGCTCTCGCGATCCCACTTCTGGAGCCAGGGCCGCACCGCGTGCGCCGCCGCGCGCACCGGCAACGACGCCCGGCCCGGACCGAAGTAGTCGTCGAACAAGTCCCACATGTAGCGCATGGGCGCGTGCACGTAGGACAGGTGCTTCGCCCCCGGCGGCTTGCGGATGCCCTTGGCCACGCAGTGGCTGGAGGAGATGACCAGCTCGTAGTCCGTCAGGCGCATGGACTCGATGACCTGGGGGAGCACCGGGAGGAAGTGCCGGTAGAGCTGGTGGATGCGGGGCACCCGCTGGAGCACCGACGTGTGGATGGGATGGGCCTCGATGCGCGGGTGCACGGCGCCGGGGCGATGGACGAGGGTATGGATGTCGGCCCGCGGGAACAGCTCGCACAGTGCCTCGAGCACGTGCTCGCCGCCTCGCTGGGTGACGAGCCAGTCATGGACGAGGGCGACCTTCACGGGGGCGCCTTGTAGCACGCCGCCGCGTCCTTGGAGCGTGGTATGCCACGCTCCCGTGGCGAGCGTCCTCATCGACCTGCGCATGGTTCGTGGCCGGCTGCACGGCATCGCGCGTTACGCGCTGGAACTGGCGTGCCGGCTGCCCACGCTCGCGCCGGACCTGCGCTTCAGCGCCCTCACCGGGCCCGAGGGGCTCCCCGCGGGCCTGGGCACCCTCACCCCGCGCATCCCCCTGCACCGCTGCCCGGCCCCGTTCCTCTCGCCGCTCGAGCAGCCCGTGCTCGGCGCGTGGCTGGCGCGGCTCAATCCGGACCTGTTCCACGCCACCTCCTTCTCGCTGCCCGCGCTGTGGCCGGGGCGGCTGGTGGCCACGCTCCACGACGCCAACCACCTGGTGCTCTCCGAGGAGTACGGCCCGGGCCGCCGCCTCTACTACCAGCTCGTCGTGGGCCCTCGCGCGAAGACGGCCCGGGCGCTCATCACCGTGTCCGGGTTCTCCCGGGAGGAGCTCGCGCGGGAGCTGAACCTGTCGCCCTACCGCCTCCAGGTCATCCCCAACGGGGTGGACGCGCGCTATCAGCCGCAGACGGCCTCGGAGCTGAAGGACTTCCGCGAGCGTCGGGGCCTGCCGCCCCGCTTCCTGCTCGCGGTGGGCAACACCAAGCCCTTCAAGAACCTGGGGATGCTGGCCGGGCTGGCCGAGTCCCTGCCCGAGCCACTCGTGCTGCTGGCCGGCAAGCGCGCGGCGTGGGAGCTGGGCTTTCCGGACTCGACGATCGAGCTGTCCGAGCTGCCCGAGGACGACATGCCCCGCCTCTATGGGGCCGCGACGGCGCTGCTGCTGCCCTCGCGCTACGAGGGCTTTGGCCTGCCCGCGCTGGAGGCCATGGCGTGTGGCACGCCGGTGGTGGCCGCGCGTGCCACGTCCCTTCCGGAGGTGGTGGGCGAGGCGGCGCTGCTGCTGCCCCCCGACGACGCCCGGGCCTGGAAGGAGACGGCGATGAAGCTCTCTCGCGACGAGTCGCTGCGCCGGGATCTCTCGGCGAAGGGCCGCGAGCGCGCCGCGCGCTTCACCTGGGAGGACTGCGCCCAGCGGACCCTGGCCACCTACCGCCGGGCGCTCGAGGCGCGCTAACCACGGCGTGGCTCCGGCAGGGGATGAGGCCGAGTCAAACCGTTGAAGCCTGGTTGCAAGGGGACGCAACTCGCTACAAGACCGGGAAGTCTTTCAGGACATACTCCATGTCCACCATTTTCAAACGATCCATTTTCCAGATTCCGGTCCTTGAATCCAGATACAGGTGACCGCCTCTCCGCAACAGCACAACGGTATCCCCATTGAACAGGAGAACAGCATCACCCGACACCTGGCGCAGCACCGCCAGCACCCCCTGGAGCATCGAGGTTACGGCCTGAGACATGTCCGAGAATTTGTCGAGAGTGAAATGGACATTCAATGAGGGCTCGATGCCCAAACCCTCCTTGAGGATTACTCTTTCCATCTCCGACGTGGGGTTGGCGCTCGCGAAAAATCCGGCTCCACGGGTCTCCTCGATGAACCCCTCCTCCGTGCGCGCGGTCTCTGGCGTCAGACCCAGCTCCGCCAGGGCCAGCTTCAAGACATACTGTGCGTCCAGCGCGGAGACGATGCTGAATCGAAAATCAATACTCATTGCATACCTTTATTTAGAGTTCATGGCCAGAACGGAAGCACTTTTCCGTCCTTCGTAATCACGAGAACTTCCTTGAGGTTCGGCATGACCCAGTCTTTAAACTGCCCTTGAGTTCCGCCATGTCAACATCGCTGTTGCGGAGATTGATCACTATCCGGTCCGCCTGTTGAGGCCTTGGTGGTTTCGGATTGACTTTTGTTTCGTCGAGCACCGTCCACATATTCCGGGGACTGCTCGTGTTCGGGGCGTAGTTGTCGAAGATTCTGCCCTCGATCTTGTAGTCTGGGTTTCGACTGCCTGGCACCTTCGGGTTCTGCTCCACCTCGTAGCCCTGCCTGGCCAGGATATCCGCGGACTCGTTTTCAATCTTGAGCGCAGTCTTGGTCGCCTCGTCATTATCATCTGGAATTGGGGTCCTCCTCCCGCCTGGCTTTGCATTGGGATCCGGCGGCCTCGAGGGGCGTGTGTGGCCGGGTGCATCGACTGGAGGGTGGACAGTGCCCGAGCGTGTGGATTGAGCTGGGCTCGGAACGCGTTCGATTGGCTCCTGTCCAGAGATGGCTGACTCGTACAGCCCTGCCTGGAAACCCTCGCCCTCCGCGCCAGGCCGCTCCACGCCACCGCTGTCGTCTCCCCTGCGCGTGAGTTCATGTAGCAGCATCACGCCTACCAGATAGGCGTTCCCCTCCTTCGCAACCCGGCTACCATATCCAGCTTCGAAGTCCTTGACGACACTCTCATTGATTCGAATTTCGTCTGATTCGCTGTCGGGCGCGAGCACGCCAGGAGCGCCGCCAACAAGAGGGACGATCCGAATCTCCGGTCCGAAGTCCCACTGAAGCGCGGTCTTTAATTGGTTTTTCCTCGACGCCCCCATCTTCTTCATCGCGTTCACGAGGGTCGGAGGCAGGGTGACTTCCGGCAGTTCGAAGCGCACGTAGTACGCAAAGCGTGGGTATTTCTTCTGATCCGCTTTGGACAAGCGCATTCTGTCCCCCTCCACTTGAAAGCCTGACACATGTTCGCAAGGGCGGTGGAAGACGGGAAACACGCCCGCCACACAGTGTCGGAAAGCCATCACTCAGAGTGCGGGCTGAAGCCTGAGTTCCGCCCGCCAGCGGCCAGGGATTGAAGCAGGCGACGATGAAAAGACCGCGCCCAGCGGACCCTGGCCACCTATCGCCGGCGCTCGAATCCCGCTAACCCGGATAATTCACCAGGGCTTGGCGAGAAGCCGCGAAGCAGCCGTGCGCAGGACCCGGGGGCACGATCTGGCTCGTTGCCCCTATCTGTCAGGTGAACGGCAACCAGGTTGGCAAAGGGAAGCGAAATCCGTGGGGTTGGATGTCAGCGACTCACGCGCAGCACCGGCGCACCTCGGCCGTGTCGGCCGGTAGCCGTGCGCAGGAGCAGCGGGGCGTGCACCGCGCGTCAGCTCACGAGGGTGCCCAGTTCAGCGAGCCGGCCAGGGCCATGAAGACGGCAGCCAGAGGGAAGGACATCGGCAAGCGCACGCACAGCCGGCGCACCGAGCGCGTCACCTGGGCCGCCACCTTCAACAGGCTGAGCCGCAGCGTGTCCATCTGCACCGTGGCCAGCGCGGGAGCCAGTCGGCCCGCCTCGGTGCGTAGCGCATGCATCAGCACGTAGGCCGCCGCGTGCAGCAGCAGTCGCAGGAAGTTGGCCCAGAAGGTGGAGCAACTCAGCCGGTCAGCCAGCAGAGCCCTCTTCAAGTCCTTGATGTAGTTCTCGCACTGCCCGCGCTCGCAGTAGGCGTCGTAGAGCAGTTCGGGCGGAAAGCCTTCCAACGAGGTGACGACAAAGCGCGGGTTTCTCCTTGGCGCTCACCTCGGCCTTCATCACCACGTGGCGCTCGTGGGGCCAGGACTCGGCCGCGTAAGAGAAAGCGCCGAAGTGGCGCACGTAGGAGCGGCCCTGTGCGTACTGCTCGTTGGCGGCGGCCATGACGGGCGCGCCCCTGCGCTGCAGGACGGGATTGCGCGCCAGTCCCAACAGGTAGTCGATGTCTCCGTAGTACGTGTTGAGCTCCTCGAGCGTTCGCAGCACCCGCGGCATGGCGAAGCCCGAGTCGCCGCGCACGACGACGCGCACCTTGGGAAAGCGTTGCTTGAGGGCAACAATCAGCCGGCGCAGCACTCCCGCGGCACCTCGTGCGGCGTGGGCCGTACCCGGCCGCAGAATGGCGGTGACGAGCTGGCCCGTGGTGCCGTCGAACACCAGCAACGGGTGGTACATGTGCTGGTCGTAGAAGCCGTGGAAGAGAGAGAATTGTTGCTGGCCGTGCGTAGGGTCATCCGTGCTGTCGATGTCGAGCACCACCACCTCGGGGGGCGAGGTGAAGGAGTCGAGGTAGTGCTGCTCCAGCACGCCCAGCAGCTTGCGCACGCTGCGTCCGTCCACGGCATTCTCCAAGCGGCAGAGTGTGGGCTGGGAGGACAGGGCGAGCCGCTGTGCGGCACCACGTCGCACGCTACCTGGAGGGCCGGGTCATGGCGCAGGGTGTGCGCGTCGTTGCAGTCCTCGTAGCCCAGCGCCATCTGGTAGATGCGCTGGCGCACCTGCTCCAGCCGGGTATGCACCACGCGCGAGGGGTCGCGTGCGTCGGGGATGCAGCCGGCCAGCTTGCTGGTGAGGCCCAGGCGCTCATCCATCTGCCTCAACAGCAGCGCCCCGCCATCACTGGACGTGTCCGGCGCGTCGCACGTGAGGTGGACCGGAAGAGTGGGATGGAAGTGGAGAACGGCTGGAGTACAGTGCGTCATGCGGGCGTACGCTTCTGGTTCGGCCTGAGTTCTGGACAAACCCAAGCTAAATCAGTGCGTTACGCCCGCAACCGCCCCCTTTCCCCTCTGCCCTGGTGAATTATCCGGGCTAACCCACCCTCCCCGTCTCCTCTCCCGAGGCGTCCACGAGCACGTCGAGCACGACGGGCACCGTGCGCTCCATCTCCTCGGGGTGCAGGCGGAACCACTTCGCCACGAGCAGCACCTCCTGGGCCTCGTGCGCGCGCAGGCCGATCATCCGCGGCTCCGGCCTCTCGAAAATCTCTCGCACCTGCTGCTCCAGGACGCGCCGCGCCTCGGGCGAGCCGGGCACCGCGAACTCCGCGCGCACGCTGCCCCGGCGGATGACGTAGACCCGGTCCTCCCCCGCCTCCCCGGGCACCGTGTAGACGAAGGACAGCCGCTCCACGAACTGGCCCACCCGCAGCAGCTCGTCCCGCACGCCCTCCAGCGACTCCGATCGGTCTCTCAGCTCGGCGGCGTACTCGAACTGCAAGCGCCGGGAGGCCAGCGTCATGCGCTCGCGCAGCAGCACGAGCGGCTGGTCCGTCAGCCCATTCAGGAAGTCGCGCGCGAGCGAGATGCGCGTCTGGTACTCGGCGCGCGTGCTGCCTCCCGCGCACGGAGCGATGCAGCGGCCCGTCTGTCCGCGCATGCAGCGGGGATCCTCCTGGACGCGGAACAGCTCGAATTGATCCGCCAGCCGCATCGGCGTGTCCGACGCGCAGTCGCGCAGCTCCAGCAAGTCACTCACCGCGCGCACCGCCTCGGTGGCGCGGTGCCGGCCGCGAATGGGCCCGAAGTACTCGGCCCCATCGTGGATGACGTGGCTGGCCACCAGCAGCCGGGGCACCGGCTCGCGCGTGAGCTTGATGAAGCACAGCGAGTTGTCGCGCTTGTGCTCCACGTTGTACGGCGGCCGCCAGCGCTTGATGTGGCGGAACTCCTGCAGCAGGGCGGCGAACTCGCTCGGCGTGTACTCCCACTCCACGCCGTGCGCGTACCCGATGATCTCCGCCGCCTTCTCGCCCCGCTGCGCGCGGAAGTAGGACAGCAGCCGGGTGCGCACGCGCACGGACTTGCCCACGTAGAGCACCTCTCCCGAGGGCCCGCGCATGCGGTACACCCCGGGGCGGTTCTCCGCGCGCGCGCGAACGTCCGCGCGCAGTTGTTCGACGCGTGATGCGCTCATGACCGAAGAGCGCACCTATAACGTGCTCCCTCAGCGCCTTCCGGCAGGCGGGAGGACGGGCCCTGGGCTCACTGGTCGTCGCACGGAGTGCCCAGGCGGGCGCCCGTGTACACGCCGAGTTCGTTGTAGATGAGCGGCAGGTTCTCCTCGACGGGCACCACGCGCAGCTCCGTCTTCTTCTTGTTCTCGATCCACATCGAGGGCTGCTCCTTCTCCACGAGGAGCCGCAGCTCGCCCCGCTTCGTCGAGAAGATCTCCCCCTTGGAGTCGGAGACCACGTCCTTCATCTTCTGCACCTGGAGGTTGCCCTTGGGCCCGATGGAGACGCGGAAGTTGCGCTCCTCTTCCTTCTTGAAGCCGCGCTCCACCGGTAATAGCGCCCCTTCTGATCGCGCAGCAGCGCGTAGGGCACGTACTTCTGGGGGTTGGGCTCGAAGGTGGCCTTGGACACCAGCGCCGCCTTCTGCTCCCCGTCGACCCAGGTGAACGGGATGGTGCGCTCGCCACAGCGCACCGCGCAGGTCTTCTTCTCCGCGTCCACCTCCACCTCCGAGTACAGGCCCATGTCGAGCCCCCGGAAGTCGTGGTTCATCGTCTTGTTGTAGAAGCGCGGCTCCAGGAAGAAGTGGCCGTTGAGGACCCAGGGCGGCGAGGCGACCTCGACGAAGCGCTGGCCGTCTCCGTAGGTGAGCTGCACGGTGTGCGTCTCGTCGGGCCGCACGAGCACGTAGTGCCCCTTGCCATCCGAGCACACGTGGGTCTTCTCCAGTTGCATCCGCGCGGCGAGCTTCCCGCCCTGGGTGGACTCGAGCGTGTCCAGGAAGGCCTTCGTGGCGAACTCCTCCTGGTTGGACGCGTCCTTGGCCGTCGTCCACGTCAGCCGGCCCGACTCCACCTTCACGGCCGGCGCGTCCCCGAAGCGGCAGCTCGCCTCCTTGATTCTCGCCTGGACCACCTTCTTCGCCTCGTCCGACGCGCACAGCTTGCGCAGCGACTCGAGCGGGGCCTCGCAATAGGAGGCGATGCTGTACTCCTTCATCAGCTCGTCCGGGATGCTCGCCCACTCCACGAGCCCCACCGTCTTCGAGCCGCACGCCTCGTTCATGCTCTTCACCGACGTGGCCAGCTCGCGCTCGACTTGAGCCTCCTCGCCCTTGCGATCGAAGGCCATCAGACGGGTGAGCAGCCCCTGCGACTTCTGCTTCTGATGCAGCGCGTACACGTCCTCGCCCTTGAGCGCGCGGGTGCGCGCGTCATCGAACGTCACCGCGGTGTCGTCGCGACGGCCCGGCACGTTCACGTAGTAGTTCCGCCGCGAGCCCGAGACGAGCAGGAACAGGGTGACATAGCGGCGGCCGTGCCACTGGGTGACGTAGCGCACGTCCTGGCCCGACGTCTCCACGTCGTAGGGGAGCACCTTGCCGTCGAGCTCGCTGTCGGTGCCCTGCACGAGGACGATGGCCTTCTTGTCGTCCGCGGGCGTGAGCGGGATCGCCGTCACCAACTCGCCGTTCGGGCCGGCGAACACCTTGCCCGGCTCCACCGGCGCGGCGGCCCGGGCATGACCTGCTTCCAATACCGCGACCACGGCCAACATCGCCACGATGACTCTCACGTCTGTCTCCTGTGGGGTAAGGCGCCAGGGGAGGAGTCCCGGCTGGCGCGGGTGAGCACAACTCGATGAATTGTTACCGCGGCTCCTCCGCGAGCGGCTTTCCCACGGGCGCCGGAGCGGAGGGCCGCTCGGGTGGGGCGGGAGGCCTTGGGGTGGGCCCGGCCACCGCCTCGGAGGGAAGGGGCGGCGCGGACAGCGCGAGGTGCTCGGAGGAAGCGCGCACGACGCACGACGGCTTCCGCTCGGAGGACGCGGGCGCGGTGCCGGCGGGCGGAGTCACCGGCGTGGGAGTTGGCGACCGCATCCACCACGCGGCGGCCGAGAAACCCACCACCAGGACCGCCCAGCCCACGCCCACGGCCCACTTCGGCGCCGGTCGAGCCCGGCGGATTTCCCCGGGAGGGTTCTCAGGAGGCCCGGAGGCACTCCCAGGTGGCACGGGCACCGCGAAGCGCACCGTCGACTCAGGCACGTGCGTGGGCTCCTCCCCTCCCCGTCCTCGTCCCCGCGGGAACGGCCCGTTGCCGCCGCCACCGCCGCCATTCTCGGGTTCGAGGGCATGAACACCCTGGGCATCGCGGTCCTGGACAGCGACAGGAGCGGCCTTCCCGTCAGCTCCTGGATGAAGGCC
This sequence comes from Cystobacter fuscus, assembly GCA_049060065.1. Taxonomy (GTDB): domain Bacteria; phylum Myxococcota; class Myxococcia; order Myxococcales; family Myxococcaceae; genus Cystobacter; species Cystobacter fuscus_B. Next base: position 2,151,347 of record JBMEQP010000002.1, on the reverse strand, counting down.
GCGACATCCGCGTGACGGTCCCGCGCGCTCTTCGCCAGGGCGCGCCCCACCGCGGAGAGCACGTGCTCGGGCAGCCCGGGCGCAGCAGCATGAGGGGCTCGGGTTGCGAGTGGATGATGCGGTCAATCACCTGGAGGATGCCGTTGTCCTCTCCCTCGAACGGAGAGCGGCCCGACAGCATCTCGTACACGATGCACCCGAGCGCGAAGAGATCCGTGCGCGCGTCCACCGTGCTGTTCCTGCCCATGGCCTGCTCGGGCGCCATGTACTGGGGCGTGCCCATCAGCACCGAGTCCTGCGTCTGGATCGTCTGGGAGTCGAGCATCTTCGAGATGCCGAAATCGAGCAGCTTCACCCGCGTGCCCGCGCTGCCTCCCAATTCCATGGGGACGAGCCACACGTTGGCGGGCGTGAGGTCCCGGTGCACGACGCCCGCGCGGTGGGCCGCCGTGAGCCCCGAGCCGATCTGCCGCGTGAGGGACATCGTCTCCTCGAGCGTCAGGGGACCGCGCTCCAGCCGTTGTTCGAGGCTCTCGCCGCGCAGGTACTCCATCACCAGGAAGGGGGTGCCGTCCTCCAGGGTGTCGAAGTCGAGCACCTCGACGATGTTCGGATGACCGAGCCGCGAGGCGATCTCCGCCTCCCGGCGGAAGCGCGCGTACTGCTCCGGGGAGAGGTCCGCCCCGCCGCGCAACACCTTGACGGCGACCTGCTTGCCGGGAAGCCGGCGATGGCGCGCGAGGTAGACGGCGCCCATGCCCCCCTTGCCGAGCAACGAGGTGATTTCATACGTGCCCCGCAGCACCGAGCCCACGCGCACGTCATTGTCAGCCGGATGAGTCATGGAAGGAACGCGGACCCACCCCAGGGCGCGCGTCCCGAAGACTTAGCCCGCCTGAGTCCCGCTTCGCCAGTCGGCCCCCCGGCGCGCGCTCAGGCCAATGCCCAGCAGGAGCACCAGCGCCTGAGAGGCCTGGACGTGGAAGAGCGGATCATGCAGCAGGGACAGCAGACAGAAGAACCCGAGCGCCCCGAGCGCCCCCAGGCCCTCGGGGCGGCTCCGGGGCATGCGCCAGGCGAGCCAGCCGAGCAGCGCCACGAAGAGCAGCGCCCCCGGCACGCCCGTCTCGGCGGCCATGCTGAGGTACTGGTTGTGGGACTTGCCGGGGTGCTCGCGGGCCTGCTCGGGCATGTCCTCGGTGGCGTACTTCTTCGCCTGGAAGCGCCCCGGGCCCACCCCCGTCAGCGGGTGTTGACGCAGCGCGCGCAGGCCCGTCTCCCGCAGCGCGGGCCGGTTGCCTGAACCCGAATCGGTGCCACTGTCGAGGAAGCGCTCGCGCAGGGGCCGGTCGAGCGCCAGCGCGAGCACGGCCAGCGCGAGCACGGCGGCGCACGTGGGCAGGGCCACGCGCCGGGGCAGGCCGAGCAGCACCACCCCGCCCATCACCGCCACCAGCGCCACGCTGCCCGCGCGGGCATAGGGAAAGAGTCCCACCGACACGAGCCCCACGCCCGCCACCGCGAGCGCCGCCCACCGCCGTCGTCCGCTCAGGCGCAGGCCCACGCCCAGGGCGAACACCGCCGCCATGCCCCCGATGTGCGAGAACTTCAGCCGGTGGAAGAGCAGCCCTCCGGCCATGAAGCGGTGCTCCGCGCCGACGACGGGCTCGTAGACCCGATCGAAGGGCAGGCGCGTCCAGGCCAGGGGGGCCCAGGCCTCCAGCGGGGGCCACACGCCGAAGTGCTGGAGTCCCGCCACCGCGCACGAGACGAGGAACAGCCCGCCCACGACCCACGCGAGCCGCATCCGCCGCGCGTCCGACAGGAAGCCGAAGGCCACCGCCGCCACGGGGATGCCCGCGAAGTCCAGGAGGCGCGCCACGCCCGTGCCGCTCGGCGGGTGTCCGGCCAGCGTGGGGACGAGCAGCGACCACGCGAGGAACACCCCGAGCGGCAACCGGCGCGCACCGCTCCGCGCACCGTGACGCCCTCCTGACGGGCCACCCCGAGCGCCCCCAACGCGGTGCCCGCGAACCCCACCGCCGCGAGGCCCTCGAGGAAGAGGCACCCCACGCCCCAGAGGAGCATGAAGAAGAGCAACGCGCGCTCGAGCATGTCCCGGCGCACGTTCACCCCGCCCCTTGCCCAGGCGGCCCTCGCCACGCAACCACAACAGGGCCGCGGCCACGACGAGCAGGGCGACGGGGAACCACGCCGCCAGCACGGGCGACAGCCGCTCGGAGAGCACCAGCGTCCGGGCCACCACCATCAGGCCCCACATGATCACCGAGATGAGCAGCCCCTCGACGAGCGCCACCGTCAGGTTGCCCTTGCGTCCCGGCCGCAGCGCCGGCCCACCGCCAAGAGCGCCGCGGGCAGGCCCGCCAGCGGATAGGCGAAGCGATTGTGGAGCACGAGCGAGAACTGCCGCGTCGCCAGCCCCACCTCGCCGCGCGCGGCGATCTGCTCGCGCAGCACCGGCACCCGCATCTGCTCGGGCCGGCCCGGACGGATGCGGAAGGTCCTCGCGTCGGCGCCCAGGTCGTACTCCACCTCGTCCAGCTCGCGCACCGAGGACTGGCCCTCGCGCGTGAAGGTGCGCTCCACCACGCCCTCCAGCTTCCAGCGCGTGCCCTCCACGGGGCGCATGCTTCGGGCGTCCACGCGCCGCTCGAGCCGGAAGTCCGGCGTCACGGTGAGGATGGCCACGTCCACGAAGCCTTCCCGCGCGCTGCCGCTGCGCAGGTAGAAGATGTGGTCGCCCCGGCGGAACCACTGCTTGGGCGTGTGGTACGTACTCCAGTCACCCCAGCGGCCGAAGCGCTGGGTGGTGATCTCATCCACGCGCAGGCCCGCTTGCACCACCACCCACTCGTCGAAGGCGATGAGCCCCACGCACGCCAGCGCCACGCACACCCCCACCGGCAGGTAGAGGGCCTTGGGACCGAAGGACAAGGCGCGCATCGCCGTCACCTCGCCGCGCTTGCGCAGCGAGGACACCGCCGCCCCGGCCGCGAGCAGCAGCGCCGCCGGCCCGAGTTGCTGCACGGACAGCAGCGCCTTGTTCGCGTAGAGCACGACGACGCTCCACACCCAGCCCTCGCCGGTGTACATGCGCGAGCGGTCCACGAAGTCCACCACCAGGAACACCGTGACCAGGGCGCAGAGGATGCCCACCGCGAAGCCCACGTACGTGCGGGCCACGTAGCGGAAGAGCGTGGCGCTCACCGCACCGTCCCCGAGCGGTTGACGCGGTAGAGGGCCACGGCGCCCACCGCGCAGAAGACGAGGTTGGTGAGCTGGCCCGCCAGCGGCATCGGCAGCCGCCCCTGCTGGCCCATCTGCTCGAAGACGCGCGTGAGCAGGTAGAAGAGCACGTAGCCGGCCAGCGTGAGCAGGAACCCCCAGGCGCGTCCCCCCTGCCGGCGGCCGATGGCCAGGGGCGTGCCCAGCAGCGCGAAGGACAGCGGCGCGAGCGCGTTGCCCAACCGGGTGTGCAGCGCCATGCGGAAGGGCCGGGGATCTCCCCCCGTGCGCTCGGCCTCTTCCGCGGCCTCCAGCAGCTCGACCGGGGTGAGCTCTTCCTTGGGTGAGCGGAAGCGGTTGCGCCGGCCCATCCTGCCCTCCACGCCCACGGCGAGCTCCGCCTTCTCGAAGGTGATGACGGAGTAGGACGCCTCGCCGCGGTTGGCCCGGTGCGCCTCGCCATCGCCGAGCACCAGCGTGAGCACCTGCCCGGCGGTGTTCGTGTTCACCGGCCCTGGCGCGCGAGCATCAGCAGCGGCGCGGACGGCTCCCGGTCATCGTGCACCAGCACGTGCGTCCACTCGTGCTCCCCGCCCTCCGCCACCTGCTCGGCGTAGAGGGTGAGGTTGGACAGGTCCTCGTAGAAGACGCCGGGCTTCACGTCGCCCACGACGTTCTTCTTGATGATCTCCGCGACGAACTCCTTCACGCTGGTGAGCCCCCAGGGCTCGGCGGTGCAGGTGATGAGCAGCATCAGTCCGGAGAGCACGGCGCCGATGAACAGGGGCCCGGCGATGAGCCGCACCGGACCGATGCCGAGCGCCTGCAGGGCGGTGATCTCCCTGTCCTCGGACAGGCGGCCCAGCCCCAGGAGGATGGCCAGCAGGAAGGCGATGGGCAGCGCCATCACCAGGAAGTGGGGCGCGAGGTAGACGAGCAGCCACCCCATGTCCCCGAGCGTCACCGCCGAGCCGAGGAGCACATCCGTGCCGCGCAGGAACTGCATGACGAACAGCAGGAGGAAGAGGAAGGCCACCCACACCACCAGGGGGATGACCAGCTCCTTCAGCAGGTAGCGCGAGAGCAGCTTCACGGCGTCACGGCGGGCGCGCCAAGCCCCTTGGCTCCGATGTCCCGGCGGAAGTGCATGCCCTCGAAGCGGATGCGCTCCACGGCGGTGTATGCGTGGGCACGCGCCTGGGCGAGATCCGCGCCCCGCGCGCACACGGTGAGCACCCGGCCGCCCGCCGTCCGCCACTCGCCGTCCACGCCCGCGACGAACACCGGGCAGTCGGAGGCGACCGTGTCCACGCCCTCGATGCGCGCTCCCTTCCGGGGCGCTTCCGGATAGCCCTCGGCGGCGAGCACCACGCCCACCGAGGCGCCGGGATGCACCGCGAGCACCCGCGGCTCCAGCTTGCCCCGCGCGCACGCGTCCAGCAGCGGCAGCACGTCCTCGGCCAGCTGCATCATCAACACCTGCGTCTCGGGGTCGCCGAAGCGCGCGTTGAACTCCAGCACCTTGGGGCCACGCGGGGTGAGCATCAGCCCCGCGTACAGCGCGCCCCGAAAGGGCGTGCCCCGCCGCCGCAGCGTCGCCAGCGTCGGAGCGATCACCTGCTCACCCACCTCGGCGAGCTGCCCGGGGGTCAGGAAGGGCGCGGGAGCGTACGCGCCCATGCCTCCCGTGTTGGGGCCCGTGTCCCCTTCTCCCACGCGCTTGTGGTCCTGCGCGGGAGGCAGGAGCACGTAGCGCTCGCCGTCGCACAGGGCGATGACGGACACCTCCTCGCCCTCGAGCAGTTCCTCCAGCACCAGCCGCTGGCCGGCGCTGCCCATGGCGCCCACCGCCCGCACCGCCTCGCGCGCGGCCCTGGCATCGTGCGCCACGATGACGCCCTTGCCCGCGGCCAGCCCGTCCGCCTTGACGACGATGCGGCCCCGCGCCACCGCGTACGCCTCGGCCTCGGCCAGGTCGGTGAACACGCGGTAGTCCGCGGTGGGCACGCCCGCCTCCACCATGATCTCCTTGGCGAAGGCCTTGGAGCCCTCGACGCGCGCGGCGGCCTCCACCGGCCCGAAGCACGGGATGCCCGCCACGGCGAGCGCATCCGCCACGCCCGCCACCAGCGGCGCCTCGGGGCCCACCACCACCAGGTCCACCGATTCACGGCGGGCGAACGCCACCACCGCGGTGGGATCCTGCGCGTCCAGGGGCACGTTGGTACCCACGCGAGCGGTGCCCACGTTGCCCGGTCCCACCCACAGCTTCGTGAGCCGCGGACTCTGGGACAGCTTCCACGCGAGCGCGTGTTCGCGCGCGCCGGAGCCGAGGAGAAGAACCTTCACGTCAACCTCGTTTGTCTTTGTCGATCAGGTAGAGCACGCGCTTGGCGGGCAGGTACGAGGGATCGATCCCCAACAGCCGGACCAGCCGCTCGCGCACCGGGCCGGGACTGGAGGGGGCCTCCAGCTCGCCCAGCTTCACCTCGGCCGCGTACAGCTTCGGGGCGAGCGCCACCGCCTCGCGCAGGGACTTGCGGGCCGGCTCCACCTGCTTGGAGTTGGCCATCACCAGCCCCTGGACGTAGTGGGCGAGCGCCACCGGCGCCCTCCCGCCACCGCGCGCGCGGCATGTCCCTTGGCGTCGTCCATGCTCTTGCGATCCTTGCGGGCCAGGGCGATCAGCGCGCGGAAGGAGGACGCTTGAGCATTGCTGGCGTCCACGTCGGACACCTTCTTGAACATCTTCTCCGCGGCCGCGCCCTCGCCCTGGTGGTAGCGCAAGAGCCCCTCGTAGAGGAAGGGCAACAGGTCGTCATCTCCGCGGGCGATCCCCGCGATGGAGCCATCCAGTCCCTGGATGAGCTCTCCGGGGCGCTGGTAGAAGGACGTGAGGACGGGCCTCGGGGCGACCCGGTGGGGATCTCCCAGCAGCGCCTGGGCGAGCACCCGGAAGGCCTCTTCCCGGCGTCCGTCCTGAGCGGCGGCCACGCCCGCGAGCAGCAGGGCGTCCGTGTGGCGCGGATCGAGCCGGGCGGCCTCGGTGAAGAGCGTCATCGCCTCGGCGGGCTTGCGCTCGAGCAGCCGCAGGCGGCCCTCGAGGATCTTCTCCAGGGCGGGCTCGCCCAGGTGCCCCTTGAGGGTGGCGAGGTGGCTGGCGGCCTCGGCGGCGTCCTTGCGCGCCAGGGACACGAAGAAGAGCTGGAGGTGGACCGCGGGGTTGTTCTTCTCCAGTTGCAGGGCCTCGCGGCCGGCCTTGGCCGAGGCCTCCAGGTTGTTGGCCAGGCGCTCGGTGATGACCAGGTGCAGCAGCAGCTCCGCGACCTGGCGCTGATCGTACTGGTCGCGATTGTCCAGCATGCCGCGCAGGGCTCTCAACGCGGCCTGGAGGGACCCCTCTGCCTGGTAGCGCATCACCGCGCTCGCCAGGAGCGCCTGGAAGTCGTTCGGGGCGGCCTTGAGCCGGGTCTCGTAGAGCTGACGCGCCAGCTGCGGCTCCCCCACCTCGAGGTAGATGCGGACCAGGGTGCTGATCGTCTCCCAATGCTCCGGGTCCTGCTCGAGCCGCTTCTGCAGGCGGCCGATCGCCGCCGAGTAGTCACCCGAGGACTCATCCAACAGCGCCCGGTAGTAGTGCACCCGCTCCAGATCCGACGAGATGGCCAGCGCGGACTCGAAATGCTCGATGGCCAGTTCGCGGGAGGACGCCATGAAGGTACGGCCCATCACCAGGTGGGCCTCGGCCTTCTGCGCCCCGGTGCCCTCCTTGGTATCGGCGAGCACGCCCTCGGCGATCTTGCGTGCCTGCTCCAGATTCCCCGACTCGTCGGGGTTGGCCAGCAGCAGGTTGGCGTGGGCGACCAGCAGATCGGCATTGCCCGGGGAGCGCTGCTCCGCGGCCTCGATGAGCGAGCGCGCCTCCTGGAAGCTCGTCTCGTCCATCATGGAGCCCCGCCCCAGCGCGAGCGCCTGGACATAGCCGCCAATGGCCGCGTCACTCGGGGATCCGCCAGCAGCGCGCGCTGGAACAGCTCCGCCGCTCGCGCGTAGGCGAAGCGTTGATCCTTGGCGAGCTGGGCCTGGCCCTCCTCGAGCAATCGCTGGCTGTCGCCCTCCTTGCCGTCACCGTCCACGAACAACAGCTGCCAGCGCGGCAACACGGCCGCCACCGCGGGAGGCAATGGCTCCGCCGAGTCCGACTTCCTGGGGGCCGACCCCGACCCCGAGCCCGACCCCGAGCCCGCCGCGGCCAGCGGCTTCTCCACGAGCGTCTTCACGTCGGGAGAGAGGAAGTACGCGGCCGCGCCGGCGCCGGCGAGCAACAGCACCACCACGGCGGCGATCAGCGGCCCCTTGCTCCGGCCACTGGACGCGGACACGGCCACGCCCGTGCGGGCAGCCGCGGCGCGCGCGGCGCTGCGAGGCTCGGGAGGCAACGGAGGGGCGGCGGGAATGGAGCGCGCCGCCTCGGGCATGGGAAACCCCGCGCCCGGAGCCCGTCCCGCGTCCGACATGGACGAGTCCATGGGCGGCAGATCGATGACCTCGACCGAGGGAGCCGCCTCCTGCGCGGGCTGGGGCTCGCTCTGGGCCCGGTGCCGGCAGTCCTCGCACGCGCCGAGCGCCTGATCGAAGGGATCCACGAGCGGCTTGCCACACTCACGGCACCCCTTGGCCACCGGAGTGGGAGCGGGTGCCGGTGCCACGACCGGAGCGGGTCTGGCGGGCGCGGCGGGAGGCGCGGCGTCGGGGGGAGCCCCGAAGAAGTCGAGGAGGGGATCTCCCCCGGCGGCGGGCGCGGGCGCCTCCGCGGGGGGAGGCGCGTCGAAGCCCGGAGGAGCGTTGAAGTCGAACAGGGCGTCGTCCGACGGCTCCGGAGCGGGCTGAGGCGCTGCCCTGGCCTGAGCGGCTGGCCGGGCAGGAGGGGGCGGCGCGGGGGGAGGCGCGTCGAAGCCCGGAGGAGCGTTGAAGTCGAACAGGGCATCGTCCGACGGCGCCGGGAAGGCGGGGGCGGCCTCCTGCCCGGCCTGCACGGCGGGCTTGGGGGCGGGCCTCGGCGGAGGTGGAGCGAACGCGGGAGGCGGCGGCTCGGGCTCGTCGAACAGCAGGTCACCCGAGGGCAGCGAGTAGCTCGGAGTGTGCTGCCGGCCCTCATCCTCGGCATCGAGCGTCGGATTGGACGGCGAGGACTGGGTGAGTTCCCCGATGTCTCCGAACAGCGAGTCCTTGGAGGCGGGCGGAAAGGGCGACGGCGGAGGTCCGTCGGAGGGCGAGACATCATCCAGCAGGGAGTCCGTGGGGACTTCACCCGTCGGAGGGGAGAGCTGACTCAGGTCGCCAAACAGCTCGTCGGACAGGGTCGCGGGACGCGACGAAGCCGCCGGCCTGGCGGCGGCGGGCTTGGCGGCGGCGGCGGGCTTGGGAGCCGCGGCGGGCTTGGCGGCAGCAGCAGCGGGTTTCGCGGCAGCAGCGGCGGGTTTCGCGGCAGCAGTGGAGGCGGGTTTCGCGGCCGCGGCGGCGGGCTTGGCGGCCGCGGCGGGCTTGGCGGCCGCGACGGCGGGTTTGGCGGCCGCGGCGGCAGCGGGCTTGGCGGCGGGCTTGGCGGCTGCTGGCTTGGCGGCCGGAGCCGGCTCCGGGGCGGGCTCCGCGGAAGACGCGGACTCCTCTCGCTTCACCAACTGCAAATGGCGGCAGCGTGGGCACTGCGCACGCACGCCCTTGGGGGTGATGACCCGGTCATCGATGGCGTAGGCCGCCGCGCATTTTTGGCAGGTAATCCGCATGAGGGCTCAGTGCCGGAAGTGTCTCACTCCCGTGAGAACCATTGCCATGCCATGTTCATCCGCGGCGGCGATCAATTCCGCGTCGCGCACCGAGCCCCCGGGCTGCACCACGCAGGTGGCTCCGGCGCGGGCCGCCTCGTCGAGCCCGTCGCGGAAGGGGAAGAAGGCGTCCGAGGCCACGGCACTGCCCTTGAGGGCCTCGCCGCCACGCGCGGTGGCGATCTTCGCCGAGTCCACGCGGCTCGTCTGTCCGCCACCCGCGGCCAACAGCTTCTGGCCGTTGGAGAAGACGATGGCGTTGCTCTTCACGTGCTTGCACACCCGCCAGGCGAAGCGCAGGGCCTTCTCCTCGTCCGGGGTAGGCGCCCGCTTGCTGACCACCTTCCACTCCAGCGGCGGCTCCACCGCGTCCCGGTCGTGCACCACGAGGCCACCCGACACGCTGCGCGCCTCGAGCTGCGCCCGGGGGCGGGCCGTGGGCGAGGCCAGCGCGGGGCCGGCCTCCAGCAGGCGCAGGTTCTTCTTGGCCGCGAGCAACTGCAGGGCCTCGGCCGAGTAGGACGGGGCAATGACGGCTTCGAGGAAGGTCTCCGCCAGGGCCTCGGCGCACGCCCGGTCCACCTCGCGGTTGAGCGCCACGATGCCGCCGAAGGCGGACACCTCGTCGATGGCGCGCGCCGTGCGGTAGGCCGTCACCAGCGAGCCATCCAGCGCCACGCCGCAGGGCGTGTTGTGCTTGATGATGACCGCGCAGGGCTGCTCGGGGAACTCCAGCACCAGCCCCAGCGCCGCATCCAGGTCCAGGATGTTGTTGTAGGACAGCTCCTTGCCCTGCAGGACGCGGGAGAAGGCCACGGTGGGCTCGGCGGGCGCGGCGTGCTCGCGGTAGAAGGCGCCGCGCTGGTGCGGGTTCTCCCCGTAGCGCAGGCTCTGCACCTTCTGGAACGTGAGCGACAGCTCCTGGGGGAAGGGCTCCGTGGCCTGCTCCGCCAGCCAGCCCGCGATGGAGGCGTCATAGGCGGCCGTGTGCGCGAACGCCTTGCGCATGAGCCGCCGGCGCGTCTGCTCGCTCGTGGCGCGAGACGCCTCGAGCTCGGACAGCACGGCCGGGTAGTCCTCGGGGTCCACCACCACCGTCACGTGGCGGAAGTTCTTGGCCGAGGCGCGCACCATGGCCGGCCCGCCGATGTCGATCTGCTCGATGACGTCGGCCTCGGGGGCGCCGGAGGCCACCGTCTGGCGGAAGGGGTAGAGGTTGACCGCCACGAGCGAGATGGGAGCAATTCCATGAGCGGCCATCTCCGCGCGATCATCCTCCAGCTCCAGCCGACCGAGGATGCCGCCGTGGATGCGGGGGTGGAGCGTCTTCACCCGGCCGCCGAGGATCTCCGGGCTCTGGGTGTGCTCGGACACCTTCCGGGCGGGAACACCCGCCGCTTGGAGCGCCGCGAGCGTGCCACCCGTGGACAGCAGCTCGAAACCGAGCCGAACGAGTCCTTGAGCGAAGGGAACCAGACCGCGTTTATCGGAGACGCTGAGGAGAGCCAGCACGGGTTTGCGTGCCTCCGCCTAGAGGGAGAAGGCGTCCCTCTAGCAACCACCCCCCGGGGTGTCAACGAAGCGACCGGCCCCACGGGGCGCGGTGCTTGCCAGTCGGCCCCCTAGGGCTTGCGCGCGGAGACCGGCGGCTCGGCCTCGGTGGCCTCGCGCAGCTTCAAGAGACCACGCGTCTCCACCTGGCGGATGCGCTCGCGGGTGAGGTTCATGATGGCCCCCACCTCCTCGAGCGTGATGCCGCCCTTCTCCGCCACGTCCAGCGCGCAGGTATGCTCCAATTCCCAGATTTCCTTGTCCGGGAAGTTGAGCTTGATGGAGCCCGTCTCCGGGTTCACGTCCAGGTACAGGTTGTGCTTGCACGACACGAACAGGCACGGCCGGGCGCCGTTCACGCAGTCCGCCCGGGTCTTCGGCCGCTGCGAGTCGACGGCCTGGAGCAGATCGCTCTCCTCGGGGTCGACCTGACCCGTCAGGCGGCGGCGTCGCAGGTCGCGAGCCATCTCCTTGCGCGACATCGTCTTCGAGCGACGGCGCTCCGCCCCACCCTCCGCCTCCTCGGGCGCCTCCTCCTCCGGCCGCTGCTGCTTCACTTCAGACATGTCCCCTCCAAAGGATGAGTCCACTCTAACCCGTCCCCTGCCCTTCAGCCTATTGGGAATGCAGGTTTTCGTGCCTTCACGAGGGAGAACGCCGCTCGCCGGCCGTGATCAGCAGTGAACAGTCACACGCGCTCCGTCACGATGAGCGGCCTCAGCGCCCGGGAAGGCGGAAGCTCTTCATCGTCCGGCCGTTGGCGGTGATGGTGACCTTGGAGGAGTCGGAGTGGTTGGGGTGGACGAACTTCAACTGGTAGGTGCCCGGAGCCAGTGACGTGGTCCAGGTCCCCTGCACCTCGCGCCGGACGAGCTTGCCGTCCAGGTAGACGTCGGCATACGGGATGGCCTGGACGACCAGGGTCCCCTTGGCCTTCACGACAGGTGTGGCCTGTGGGGCCACCTCGGACGGCTGAACCGGCGCGGACGGCGCCGGTGCTCCCGCCGGAACGGCCGGCGCGCCCGTGGCCGGTGCAGCGGCCACCACGGCCTCCTGGACCGGTGGGGTCACCGGGGGAGCCTCCGCTCCAGACCCGGGGGAGGACCCGGCCACCTCCTTATTACTGGGAGCGGGAGCGGAGACGGGCGAGGGAGCCTCCGTCGGGGTCGGCGCGGTGGAGGACCGCCGCATCAGCCCCCCACCCAGGAGCACGAGGACGCCCACGCCCAGACCCACCCCCGCGGCCATGCGTCCGCGGCTCGAGCCCGGGAGCGGACGCGCCACCTCGCTGGCCTGTGCCGCCATGGCCGGTTCCTGGGCCTTCACCGCCGACGCCTCGGGAGCGGGCACGCCCACCGGCGGCGGGGAGCGGGACTCCCTCACCGCGGGAAGCGGGGCCGCCGGGGTCGTCAGCGCCCGTGGGGACGCGGCACTGGCCTTCGCCTCCTGCCCGCCCGGCACGTCACGGGCGAGGACGAGGGTCGGCGCGGACACCAGGGACACCTCGGGCTCGTCCCCCGGAGCGAGCCGCTGGGAGCCGGAGGACGGAGTGCTTCCCGGCATCACGGCGGTGGCTTCACGCGGGGCGGCGGGCGCGCTCCCGGCCTGGGGCTCGGGCGCCACCAGGGAGGCGGAGGGATGCTCGGGCGTGGGCGCGGCCGGCGCCACGGCGGTGCTGCCGGAGCGATGGCGCTGGGAGCGGTCCTGCAGCACGGCCGGCGACAGCATGAACTGGGTGAGCGGCACGTCGAAGAGCCGCCGCACGAAGGTGCCCAGGTCCGTGTCGTCCACGCTGGTGGCGCCGCGCAGCACGCACTGGGCCAACGCTCGCTCCAGCTCGCCGGCCGACTGGTAGCGCGCCGAGGGCTCGCGCTCCAGGGCGGTGCACACCACCTCGTCGAGGAGCTCCGGCACGTCTGGATTGAGCCGGGCCGGCGGCACGATGACGCTCTCCTGCACCGCCCGGAGCACGGCCACGTCCGACTCGCCGTCGAACAAGCGGCCTCCGGTGAGCAGCTCCCAGAGCACCACACCGAGCGCGAACACGTCCGTGCGCGCGTCCACCTCTTCCCCGCGCGCCTGCTCCGGGGCCATGTACGCGAACTTCCCCTTGAGCACGCCCGGCTGGGTGAGCTTGTTGCCCGCCTTGGCGATGCCGAAGTCGGTGAGCTTCACCGCCCCATCGAAGGACAGGAGCACGTTGTGCGGCGTGACGTCGCGGTGCACCAGCCCCAGCGTCTCGCCCTCCGGAGAGCGCGTGCGGTGCGCGTAGTGCAGCCCCGCCGCCACCTGCGAGCCGATATACGCCACCAGCACCGGGGGGATGCGGATGCCCTTCTCGCGGCAGCGCTTGCGCAGGTTCCACAGCGAGGTGCCGCGCACGTACTCCATGGCCGGTAGTACGAGTCCTCGTGCTTGTCGAAGTCGAAGATCTGCACCACGTTGGCGTGGTTGAGCCGCGAGGCCAGCCGCGCTTCCTGGATGAACATGCGCACGAAGCCCTCGTCGTCCGACAGGAACGAGCGCACGCGCTTGATGACGACTTCCTTCTCGAACCCCTCCGGCCCCCGGGCGGTGGCCGGTAGATCTCCGCCATGCCCCCCTCGGCGAGCTTGCTCTTGACGACGTACTTGCCAATGGGGGTGCCTGCTTCGAGGGTCACGGCGGTGCGTCCCGGGGCTACGAGCTAGAACTTCACGACCACGGTGGTGTGTCGGTTGGGCTTCACCTCGACGCGCTCCGTGCGGCTCTCCTTGAGGTCCGGGTTCCAGAACCGGCACTCATACACGCCCGCGTTGAAGCTGACATCTCCGCCCAGGGGCGTGCTGCCCAGGTTGCGCCCCCCACACGTCACCTCGGCCCAGGGCGTCACCGCGAAGCGCACCGTGCCCTTGCCCACGGGCGCGCGCTCCACCTGCGGGGACACGCGCGAATCGGGCTTGCGCGACTCGGGCTTGCGCGGCTCGTGCAGGGGCTCCAGCCGCAGGGACTCCTCCTGCGAGGGGCCCTGCCCCACCGTCACCTTCCGGGAGAGTTCCTGGTAGCGGGGCGCCCGCGCCAGCACGAGCAGCTCCTGTCCCGGCGTGGCGGACACCACCACCGGCGACTTCTCGTACGGCGTGCCGTTCACCGTCAGCGCGGCCTGCTCGGGCGTCGCCTTCAAGGTGACCCGCACCTGGGCGGGCTTCACGGACTCGGGCTCGGCGGGAGTGGGCTCGGCGGCGGCGGGCTCGGTGGGCGCGGGGTCGACGGGAGCGGGCTCGGTGGGCGCGGGCTCGGTCGGCCGCGTCTGGGCCGCCACGGGAGCCGACGGCGCGGCGGCAGGAGGAACGGGCTCGGAGCGCAGGGCCCACACGCCTCCGAGCAACAACCCCACCAGCACCCCCGCGCCGATTCCCAGCACGGCGCGGCGGCGGGACGGGGACCCGGCGGGGGCGGCTTGCCCCGGGACCCTCACCGCCGTGTCGGACACGGCCTCCGCCTCGGACTCCTCGGCGGAGGGCTCGCCCGGAGACCGGCGCAGATCCACCGTGCGCTTGCGCTCCAGCTCCGCGCGCGGGGTGCTCAGCGAGGCGCGCGGCGGGCGCGGCGGCACACCGGCCGCGTCCGGGCGCGGCGCGGCCATCGTCTCGCGGGAGGATCTCCCCGTCCGATCGGGTGACTTCGGCGCGATCGAGGGCGAGTGCGCCTCGGCCTCCTCCACGAGCACGTCTCCCAGCCGCGCTTCCTCGGCCAGGCGCGTGGCGTAGAGATCCTTCATGTACGTCGCCAGGTGCGCCGTGGACGAGGGCTGCGGATAGACGTCGAGCCACGCCTCCAGGGCCCGCTGCAACTGCAGCGCCTCCGGGTAGCGATCACCCGGCTCGCGCTCCAGGGCCTTCATGACGATGGGATCCAGGTCCTTCGGCACCCGGGGGTTGACCTGCGAGGGCGGGAGCACCTTGCACTCGATCACCGCCTGCAGCGTGATGACGTCGTTGGAGCGCTTGAACAGCCGCGTCCCGGTGAGCAGCTCGTAGAGCACCACGCCCAGGGCGAAGATGTCGCTGCGGCGGTCCACCTTCTCGCCCGCGGCCTGCTCCGGCGACATGTACGAGTACTTGCCCTTGAGCACGCCCGAGCGCGTCTCGGTGGCCTGGTCCGCCGCCTTGGCGATGCCGAAGTCCACCACCTTCGTGCGCCCATCGAACGTCAGCAGGATGTTCTGCGGGGAGATGTCCCGATGGACGATGTTGAGCGGCTTGCCGTGGGCGTCCACCTTCTTGTGCGCGTGGTCCAGGCCCGCGCACGCCTCGCTGAGCGCCCGGCACACGAAGGCCACGGGGATGAGCTGCCCCGAGCGCTCGGCGCGCTTCCACACCCGCCGCAAGTCCTCCCCATGGATGTACTCCATGGCGATGAAGAAGCTGTCGTCCTGGGAGCCCAGATCGTAGATCTGCACGATGTGGGGGTGGTCGAGCCGAGCCGCGATGCGCGCCTCGTCCAGGAACATCTGGACGAATTCCTCGTTGTCCGCCAGGTGCGGGAGGATTCGCTTGATGACCAGCAGCCGATTCTGTCCCCGCTCACGCGCGAGGAAGATCTGCGCCATGCCGCCCGTGGCGATCCTCTTGAGGAGCTGGTATTTGCCGTAGCTCTCGATTGACACAGTGCGACATGCCCCCACGGCGGAGACCCAGGGGCGCGAGGCGCCCGGACACAAAGGCCCCCGAGCGTAAGCGGCCCGGCGCGGAGGGTCAAACCTCCTGTCATACTCTTCCCTGCCTACCCCCCACGGCGCGCGGGCGAGCGGACCTCGCGGGTCTCGCGCATGAGCGCCTCCAGGTCGTCCAGGTGCCGCTGCAGCACGGGCATGAGCAGGGGGGCGGCGTCCACCCGATCGAAGAGATCCAACACCCGGTCCACCTTGTGCTCGATCTCCGCGGCGCGCGCGGGGCTGATGCGGCGCAACAGCAGATCCACGCCCGCCTCCATGAGCACGCGCGCCACCGCGTCCCGGGACGTCAGGGGCTCGTCCTGCCGCCGCTGCCCCCCGCCCTTGATGACGCGCAGACCGCCAGCGGGCGAGCCCACCGGGGAGGGCGCGCGACGACCGGACGGCTGCCCGGAAGTGGAATTGTCGTCGTGCTGTCGGGAACTCACGGATGCCTCCTGCCGCCGAGATGCCCCCAGGGTACTCAGCATGGGTTACCCTCCAATTTTCCGGTCAACCGCACAGACCGATCTGGAGCTGTAGCATCCGGGCCCGACATGTCCGCCGGAGGCCGATCTTCCGGCTCCGGCGGTCCCCCCAACCCCCGTCCCCCGCGTGCCTACTCGCACGCCCGGCGGTAATAGATCTCCACCTTCGCGCCCGCCGCGGGTGCCGCGGTGAACACGACGCTGTTGGTGGCTCCGTCGTAGGACCACCCCTCGGTGACGCGCGTGCCGTTCACCGACACGGCGATGCTGCCCGGATCTGGCTGCTCGCTCAGCGGGAAGCGGTCCTGCGGCGAGAACGCCTTGTTGGCCACCGAGCGCATCAGCGGCGAGTAGTCGGCCGAGCAGATGGAGAGCACCTCGCCCCCCGTGCGGGCCGCCGCCTCGGCGTAGCGCGTGCCGCCGCCGCCGGACGTCGGGCAGCCCTCGGCCGTGGGCGCGATCGCGTAGAGCGTCATGCGCTGCGGCTGGTTCTCGCCCTTGCGCGCCTGCAGGAAGCGCACGTAGGTGTCCACGCTGTCCGGCGAGTGGTCATCCTCGTCGCCCACGAAGACGACCACCAGCGCCGCCTCGTCGCGCAGGAAGCCCTGGTTGCCATCGTTGGGCTCCGGGGTGCGCACGTCGTCCGCGCTCGTCACCAGCGGAGGCGACAGCGCCCGGCGCACCGCCTCGAAGCCCTGCTCCACCGCGGCGCACTGGCCCACGTTCACGTTGCTCTGCAGCACCGCCGTCAGGTCCGGCGTCTGGCGGTTGAGGATGCGCGGCCCGCCGCCCACCACCGGGAAGAAGCGGCCCGCCTCCGCCCCCTGGACGCCGCCCGGGCAGGTGCCGGTGCCCCCCGGATCGATGCCCGTGGTGGTGACCGCGATGTTCATGTCCACGCCCTTGGCCAGCGCCGCCTCGACGAAGGCGGGCATGGCGGCCACCAGGCGCGGCTGCTCCTCCACCATGGACGCGGTGTTGTCCACCACGAAGAGCACGTCCACCTTGGCGCCGTCCTGCTGGATGAACTGATCCGTCTTGTCCAGGCGCTTGGAGGACTCGCCCACCAGCGGCACCAGCATCGGCGCGGGCAGATCCGAGGACGCCACGAACAAGGGCGACAGGTTCAGCCCGAACACCTGGGCGAGGTACTCCACCGACACCGTGAAGGCGTCACCCGGCGCGAGCGTGAAGGGCGTGGGCGGCGAGTCGCGCAGCACGAACTCGCCATCCGAGGTGCCCGCGCCGATGCGCACGTCCGACACCGTCAGCGGCGCCCGGCACCCGTTGATGTAGTTCACCTCGCGCGGCGCGGGCGAGCAGTCCGGGCGCGACACGCCGTAGTCCACGTAGCGCGGTGACACCACCAGGCACGTGTTCTGCGTGTGGCCCTTCAACGGGATGATGACCAGGGGGTTGGCCGGATCCCACTGCTCGATCTGCACCGAGCCCAGGAAGTCCCCGCCCGTCTCCCCGCCCGTCAGGGGCGCGGCGAAGGCGACCATGAAGCTGAACGAGTCCCCCGGGTACACGACGACGCCATCCAGCTCGCCACCGGGCAGACTGAACACCCCGCCCCCGGTGTCGCGCATGCGGATGTTCTTCACCGCGCACAGGTCTCCGCTCGGGTTGTCCACCTTCACGCCCAGCACGGCGCCGCGTCCGGGCTGCACCGTGCCGAAGTCCACGGCCAGCGGGGTGTAGTCGACCCGGCAGGGTCCGTGCTGCTCGGCCACGCCCCGGAAGTTCAGGGTCGTGGTGTCGCCCGAGTACACGTCCGTGCGCATCACCAGCCGGCTCGACGCGGCCCCCTCGCGCATGGGCTCGAAGAAGACCTTGAGGTTCACCTCCTCGCCGGGCCGCAGCCGGTAGGGCAGCGTGGTGGGCACCAGGTGCAGGCCATTGTCCGCGCCCGTGGAGCCGTCCGTCGGCTCGAGCTCGAGCCCATGAATCGTCAGGGGCCCGCCATTGGCCGCGCCGCAGTTCTTCACGTTGATGATCCGCGCCACCTTCGCGCCGAGCGGCTGGCGGCCGAAGTCATGGCTGAGCGGCGACACGCACAGCTCCGCCGCGCCGCCGAAGCCGCGCAGCGGCACGTCCGTGGTCGGATTGCGCCGGCTCTCCACGCGGAACGAGGCCAGGTTCTCCGCCGGGCCCATGTGTCCGGGGCTGTAGCGGAAGTCCCACGTGCGCGCCTCCCCGGGCCCCAGCACCAGGGGCAGCGGCGGCGGCCCATGGGTGAAGGAGGCCTCCGTGCTCGTCAGCGTGAGCGAGGTGACCGTCATGGGCTCGGTGCTCAGGTTGTGCAGGCGCAGGGCCGCACGCGCTCCTGATCCACCGGGATGGAGCCGAAGTCGAGCTCGGCCGGCTCGGCCACCACCGCCCGATCCAACCCCTCGGCCGACACCTGCACCGCCACGTCCGCGCAGCCCTTGCACGGCGACACCGCGAGCGCCACCTGCTTGAGGCCCGCCTTCGCCGGAGCGAAGGTGATGGGCAGCTCGCGCTCCTC
Organism: Cystobacter fuscus; assembly: GCA_049060065.1. Lineage (GTDB taxonomy): Bacteria > Myxococcota > Myxococcia > Myxococcales > Myxococcaceae > Cystobacter > Cystobacter fuscus_B. The sequence goes on along the minus strand of JBMEQP010000002.1, from coordinate 2,133,032 downwards.
GTTCGGCCCGAGCACGAGGGGCTCCGCGACGAACTCGTCCTTCTGCGCCCCCAACAACTTCGGCGTCACCTCCACCGCGAGATCCGTCGGATTGGAGACGATGAGGGGGAGCGTCTTGGTCGCCTCCACCTCGATGCGGCCGAAGTCCAGCTTGCGCGGCGTCACCCGCGCCCAGGCATCCACGCCCACGCCCTGCAGGGGCACGCGCACGATGGGATCCTTCATCGTGTCCGAGCGCACCACGAGCGTGGCGGGCAGCGCCCCTTCCTGTTGGGGATTGAAGCGCACGCGCAGCACGCACTCGCTGCCCGGCACGAGCGCATGCGGCCCCTCGTGCGTGAACGCCACCTGCCAGGCTCCCGAGGCCCCCTCCACCCAGGCCTCGTCCACATTGAGGCGGGCCCGGCCGACGTTGCGCAGGACCACCTCCACCTCGCGCCCGTCGAACATCGCGACCCGCTGCAAATCCACTCCCCCTGGTGTCGCCGTCAACCGTCCATCGGCGATGACGGGGCGATCTCTGTCCTCACACCCCGTCAGAACCACCAGCACCGCGAGGATCCACAGCCCCCAGCGCTTGCTCATCGCAGCCATGTCCCTTCCCCACCTGCACGCCCATCCACCGAGGAAACCCACACGCGTGAACCCTATGGAGTCACGGTGCGAAGCTAGGCACCTCGCCTGGGGGGGCAACGTCCTTCCCACGACCTTGTCGATCACCCACATGTTCCTCGTCCTTCCCCACCGGGATGCTGTTCGATACCCATCGTCAGGCGCCGGCTTCTCCTCACCCCCGCGTCGGGGGGGAGCGCATCCATGAGACACAACGCCGCGCCACGCCTGGGGAAAAACGCGGGAGAACGCCCCGAGATGCGCTAAGCCGGGGGTTGCACGCCCCGAGGGGCCGCGGAGGGATTGCATGCCGACGGAGTCGCAGCACAGACGAGAACCCCGCCACTTCTCGATGATCCGCACCTTCACCCCGGCGGACTTCGTCACCCTGGGCAACGCCTTCGCGGGCTCGGGCGCCATCCTGGCGCAGATGCAGTACCGGCCACGCACCAGCCCTCCTGGCTGTGGCTGGCCTTCGGCCTGATGCCCCTGGCCTTCCTCTTCGATGCCCTGGACGGCCGCATCGCGCGCTGGCGCTTCAACTCCTCCCCGCTGGGGGCGGACCTGGACTCGCTGGCGGACGTCATCTCCTTTGGCATGGCGCCCGCGGCGCTCGCCTTCGCCATGGGACTGCGCGGAGGGCTGGACGTGCTGGTGCTCCTCTACTTCGTGGGCTGCGGCATCAGCCGGCTGGCGCGCTTCAACGCCACCGTGAGCACCCTCGCGGACGCCACGGGCAAGGTGAAGTACTTCGAGGGCACCCCCATCCCCACCAGCCTGGCGCTGGTGATGGTGCTCGCCTTCTTCTTCTGGCAGGGCCGCACCGGCGACGCCCTCCCCTTCGGCGTCTGGAGCCTGGGCGGCTACCAGCTCCACCCCCTGGTGCTGCTCTACTTCCTGAGCGGCAGCGCGATGATCAGCAAGACCCTGCGCATCCCCAAGTTCTGAGCCGCTCGCGCGCCGGGCCTCCCACCCCGGCCCGCCACACGCCTGGAGTGAATTCGGATTCACGAGCAGCCCACTCCAGGCGTGTCCACCCGAGCGTCCAGGCGTGGACATCCGCTCCGTGGACGCCTCTGGAGCGAAGCCCTCCCCCGGACGCGTTAGCATGAGAGGACGATGAACAAAGCCGCGTCGGGTCGCCGCTCAGAACCAGCCCCGGGTCGTCCCCGCTCGCGTACGCCCACCGCGCAGCAGGCGCTCGAGACGAGTCACCGTCTGCTCCACGCCCTCAGCGCGGCCCACCTGGACTTCGCCCGGGGCGAGAGCCTCCCCCGGCTGTTCGACAGGCTGCTCGGGCTGTTGCTCGACCTCACCCAGAGCGAGTCCGGCTTCATCGCCGAGGTGCTCCACTCGCCGGGGGAGCCCGCCTCGCTGCGGCTTCACGCCCTCGCCCACCTGCCCTGGGCCCAGGTGGCACAGGAGCCAAAGGAGGGGCCTCTTCCCCTGGATCTGGGGCCGGGCGCGGTCTCCGAGCCCCTCGCCACCCTGCTCGCCACGGGGGAGCCGTTGCTGCTCAACGAACAGGAACCGGCGCCCCAGGGCGAGCCCCTGCTGCTCCACCTCTTCCCGGCGAGGACGCTCCTGGCGCTGCCCTGCAAGTCGGGCGACGACGTGGTGGGCATGGTCGTCATCGCCAACGCCGCCGACGACTACACTCCCGAGCTGCTCGAGCGCTTCCAACCCTTCGTCACCACCTGTTGCAGTCTCCTGCTGGGGTGGCGCGGAGAACAACAGCGGCACCGCGACGAGGCGTTGCTGCGGCGTCAGGAGGAGGAGCTGCAGAGCAATCGGGATCAGCTCGAGGCGCTCGTCAACCAGCGCACCGAGTCCCTGCTGTACACCACCGTGGCCCTGGAGGAGCGTCAGGCGCAGCTGCTGCACGCCGAGCGCATGGCCCTGCTCGGACAGCTCGTGGCCGGCATCGCCCACGAGATCAACAACCCGCTGGGCTACATCACCAGCAACCTGGCCACGCTCACCCAGTACCTCGCGGTCTTCACCGAGCTCATCGCCCGCTACCGGGAGCTGGCCGAGGCCGCGGGCCCCGGGTTGTCGCAGCCCCAAGCGGAGCTGCTCTCGCGCATCCGGGCCTACCAGGAGCAGGAGGACCTGGACTACCTGCTGGGCGACGTGAACGATCTGCTCCAGGACTCGCGCGAGGGCGCCAACCGCGTGGCGGACATCGTGCGCAGCCTGAAGGCCTTCGTGCGCGAGGACTCCGGACAGCAGGAGCTGGTGGACGTGAACCGGGAGCTGGCCACCACGCTCAAGGTGGTGTGGAACCAGCTCAAGTACCGCAGCGAGGTGCGCTGCGACTACCAGCAGCCCATCCCCCCCATCCTCGGCCGCCCCGCCCAGCTCAACCAGGTGTTCACCCACCTGCTGCTCAACGCCGTGCAGTCCCTGCCCGGACAGGGCATCATCGAGGTCTCCACGCGGCACGAAGGGGACGAGGTGCTCGTGCGCATCTCCGACACGGGCCATGGGATGACCCCCGAGGTGCTCGCCAAGGCCTTCACCCCCTTCTTCACCACCAAGGCGCCCGGCAAGGGCGCGGGGCTGGTCTGTCCATCAGCGCCGACATCATCGCGCGCCACATGGGCCGCATCGAGGCGCAAAGCCAGCCCGGCCGCGGCAGCACCTTCACCGTCCGCCTCCCCATCGCCCGGGACGTCTGAGCCCCGGCGCCCGCTCGCCGGCCCTCCCCCGGGCGGCCTCCTTTTCCGGCCATTGACTGACATCTACCTCCCACTGGACGACGTCTCCCCCTGGCGCCGTACATGGTGCGTGAGAAAAATGAAGCGGGAGCACAACCCGAAATGACCTCCAGGCGATAATCTGTCGACGCCTGCGGAACCCCCCCCGAGGAACAGAGGCGCGCATGTGGATTGAGACCATCGTCATGCCCCGAGAAGAGACCGTGTGTGAGCGCCCCGCTTCCCAGCGGGACCGGAGCGCGGCCCATGCGGCGGCGTGTGCCGAGGGCTCCCAGTTCCGGGACAGCGTGCTGCGCTACCTCCACACCCATCAATTGATGGACGCGGTGAAGTGGGTGAGCGAGGCGGGCAGCATTCCCCTGGTGACGCTGCACTGCACCTCGCTGGTCCTGGAGCACCTGCAGAAGGAGCCGAGCTTCGAGGCGGGACGCTCGCTCATGTTCCCCGCCTTCTAGGCCGCCGGCGGGCAGCCCCTGAAGCAGGCGGCCGGGCATGAAGGTCGGGCTTCTGCTATTCAGAAGAAACATGACGGATACGCTCCTGTACGCTCCAGATGGCGCCGTGGATGCCACGCTGATCTCACCGGGCTCGTCGTCCGGGAACGCACCCAGGAGTGCATCGCCCGCTTCCCCTGCGCTCACCACCTCGCTGCGCACCACGGTGCTGCCCCATGTGGAATGGAGGGACGCGCAGCCCCACGTGCGGCCCCAGGAGCGCGAGCGCTTCGAGGAGCTCCGCGAGCTGGGCCAGGGCGGCATGGGCGAGGTGATCCTCCTCAAGGATCACGACATCGAGCGCACGGTGGCGCTCAAGCGCCTGCCGGAGGCGGCCGAGCTCGGCCACGTGCTGCGCTTCGTGGAGGAGATCCGCACCGTCGGGCAGCTGGATCATCCGAACATCGTTCCGGTGCACGACGTCGGCGTCGATGCCAGGGGCCGCTACTACTTCCTGATGAAGCACCTGCAGGGGGAGACGCTCGAGACCATCATCGAGAAGCTGCGCGAGGGAGACGCCGCCACGCACGAGCGCTTCACCCATCCCGTCCGGCTGCAGGTCTTCCTCGGCGTGCTCAACGCCCTGGCGTACGCGCACCGCAAGGGCTTCATCCACCGCGACCTCAAGCCCGCCAACATCATGGTGGGGCCCTTTGGCGAGGTGACCGTGCTGGACTGGGGTCTGGCCCGGCGCCTCCAGCCCGATTCCTCCACGAGCCCCGCCTCGCCCGAGGCCTCCGCCCGGGGCTCCGAGGCGGACATCGCGCGGCGCACGCAGCAGGGCTCCATCATGGGCACCCCGCTCTACATGTCTCCCGAGCAGGCCCGGGGCCAGCACGACGCCGTCGACGTCCGCAGCGACACGTACAGCCTGTGTGTGCTGTTTCACGAGTTCCTCTTCCTGCGCCACTACCTGCACGACCGGAAGTCGGTGGCCGAGGTGCTCGAGGGCGTGCAGAACCAGCGCCCCTCCGTGTTCCAGCACAGCGCCCGCCAGTCCCACCGGCCCCCGTGCCCACGGAATTCATCTGGTTCATCCACAAGGGGCTCGCCAAGGACCCGGCCGAGCGTTACCAGTCCGTCGATGCGATGATCCAGGAGTTGCGTGGGCTCATGGATGGACGCATTCACGTGAAATGCGTGCGCACCTTCAGCAAGCGGGGGCTCCATGAGGCCCTGCGCACGGTGGAAACCCACCCCGGCTTCTTCCTGGCCGTGGCTGGACTGGTCGTGGCCCTGGCATGGGCGGGCCTGTTCCATCTCCTCGCCCTGCTGTTCGGCTGATACACACCCGACGGGTTCTCTCTCTTTCCGCTCCAAGGTCCCGCGTCATGCCTTCCCTCTCCCCAGACCCCACTTCGGGCTCCCGGGACCGGTCCGGTCTGCCGCCGGATCCCCCCAGCCCCCCGATGATCTGCTGCGCGCCAGCCACCAGTTGCTGCGCAAGATCGTGGAGATCCAATCCACCCTCATCCGCGGCGGCAATCCCCGCGAGGCGCTGCAACGGCTGCTCGCGGTGGTGATGGAGGCCACGGGCAGCACCTCCGGGTGCCTCGTCGAGACGCCGCCGGCCACGGACCGCGCGCGGGGAGCGCACTGCCTCGTGAGCCTTCCCGCCGACGCGCGGGGTGAGGAGGCTCCCGGTCAGGAACTGCGCACGCGTGTGGAGCCTTCTGCGCCTCTACCGAGCCCCTCCCGGCCGAGAGCACGGGCACGCGCTGCGTCCTGCCCCTGGACGTGGAGGGATTGCGCTTGGGGGCGGTGGGCCTCGCCGGCCGGCCGGGCGGCTACGAGGCCAGGATCACCGACTTCCTCCAGCCCTTCCTCGTCGCCTGCGGCGCCCTGCTGCAGGGAGAGCGCCACGAGCAGCGGCGCAGCGAGGCCGAGCGGGCGCTGCGCCAGCGGCAACAGGAAAGCGCGGAGAACCTGCGCCTGGTGATGGACAACATGGAGGATGGCGTCTGGGTGCTGGACCTGGACACCTATGAGATCTTCGCCAACCACCGGTGGCTGGGCATGCTGGGCTATGCCCGGGGTGAGCTGGAGCCGACCCTCCAGACCTGGCTGAGCCTGTGCCATCCCGAGGACGCGGCCCGCTACACCGAGGCGCTCGCGAAGCGTCAGAGGAAAGACCTCAACGCCATGGAGTGGGAGCAGCGCCTGCGGCATCGGGATGGCGGGTGGCGCTGGGTGATGACCCGCCTCACCGTGGTGGCGCGGGACGCTCAGGGCCGTACCTCGCGGCTGGTGGGCACCAACGTGGACATCACCGTGCGCAAGCACGGCGAGGAGCGCCTGCGCGCCCTGGTGGAGATCCTGCCGGATCTCGTCTTCCGCATCGGCGCGGATGGCACCTACCGGGACCACTACATCACCCACCAGACGGATGTCGCCGTCCCGGTCGATCGCATCATCGGCTTGAACATGCGCCAGTTGCCCCTGGCGCCCATGTACCTGGACAAGATCTTCCTGCAACTGGGCCGCGCCATCCGTGAAGGCACCGCGGAGGTCGTCGAGTACCCCATGGAGCGTCCCCAGGGGCGCATGTTCTACGAGATGCGGCTGATGCGCAGCGGCCCGGACGAGGTCCTGGCCATCGTGCGCAACATCACCGAGCGCAAGCAGACCGAGGAGCGCCTGCGCCAGCAGGAGGAGGAGCTGCGGCGCCACCGCGACAGCCTGGAGGAGATGGTACGCAGCCGCAGCGAGAAGCTCCTGCGCGCCACCCTGGAGCTCGAGGAGCAGCAGGCCCAGCTCATCCAGACGGAGAAGATGGCCTCGCTCGGGCAGATGGCCGCGGGCGTCGCGCATGAAATCAACAACCCGGTGAGCTACGTGATGAGCAACCTGGGGACGCTCGACCAGTACGTCTCCGCGCTCCGTCCCCTGCTGGCCGCCCAGCGCGAGCTGCTCTCCGCCCACGAGGCAGCGCCCACCGCCTCGGTCGCCCCCGAGCTGATCGAGCACATGCGCGAGCTGTGGGAACAGGGGGACGTGGACTACCTCCTCGACGACATGCCCGAGCTCGTCGAGGAGTCGCTGGCGGGCACGCGGCGCATCAAGGAGATCGTCCAGAGCCTGCGCTCGTTCGCGCGCGAGGACTCGGGCGAGCCGCAGCTGGTGGACGTGAACGAGGAGCTGGCCTCCACGTTGAAGATCGTGTGGAACGAGCTCAAGTACAAATGCGAGGTGAAGCGGGACTTCGGACCCCTACCGCCCGTGAGCTGCCATCCCACGCAGATCTCCCAGGTGTTCACCAACCTGCTCGTCAACGCGGCGCAGGCCATCGAGACGCGGGGGGAGATCCGCATCCGCACGCGGCAGGAGGGGGGCGAGGTGGTGGTGGAGATCGCCGACACGGGCAAGGGCATGAGTCCGGAGACGCTCTCCAAGCTCTTCACGCCCTTCTTCACCACCAAGCCCCGAGGACAGGGCACGGGCCTGGGGCTGTCGGTGAGCTACGGCATCATCACGCGCCACCAGGGCCGCATCGACGTGCAGAGCGAGCCGGGCAAGGGCAGCACCTTCATCATCCGGCTGCCCGCCGCGCGCGCCGAGGCCAGCGGCTAACGCGGGGCTGTAGTAGGCGACTGGACGAGCACGCGCGTGACGAGCCGCACCAGGCGCCGGAAGTCCTCCATCTGCGCGAGCAGCTGCTCGCGGCCCTCGGGGGTGAGGGAGTAGAAGCGGACGCGGCGGTTGAGCTCCGAGACGCCCCACTCCGAGGAGACCCACGTCTTGCGCTCCAGGCGGTGGAGCGCTGGATACAGCGAGCCTTCCTCCACGACGAGCGCGCCCTCGGTCACCTGCTCGAGCCAGCGCACCACGGCGGCGCCGTGCCGGGGGCCCAGGCTCAATGTTTTCAGGATGAGGAGATCCAGCGTCCCCTGAAGCAGCTCCACTTCCGTCGTCGGCATGTTTCGCGCGCGCCTCCTGCCCGCGCGGCTAGCATGCAACGCCGTGAGCGCGATGGGCACCCTCCTCTACCTGCTCCTGTTGGCCCTGCTGCTGGGGGCCATGCTGTCCATCGTCGTCTACTCGCTGCGCATCGGCATCACCCCCATGCCCACCTCGGGGAAGGTGCGCCAGCGGATGCTGTCCCTCCTCCCCGAGACCCAGGAGGGCACGCTCCTGGAGCTGGGCTCGGGCTGGGGGCACCGGCCTTCGCGCTCGCGGACCACTGTCCCCGGGCGAGCGTGGTGGCCTATGAGTGGTCTCCCCTGCCCTATGCCTTTTCGCGTCTGCGCCAGCGCCTCGCGCCCCGGCCCAACCTGCGCTTCGTGCGCGGAGACTTCTTCCAGGCCTCCTTCACGGGGGCCTCGGCGGTCGTCTGCTATGTGCACCGCGAGGCCATGCGCCGCCTGGCGACGAAGCTGAGGGAGGAACTCGCCCCCGGAGTCCTCATCATCAGCAACACCTTCGCGCTGCGCGGCTGGACGCCCTCGCGCACCCTGGTGGTCCCGGACCTGTACCGCACCCACGTCTACCTCTACGAGGTGCCGGCGAGGACGGAGCCGGGTGTTTCCGGGGGAATTTAACCTCCGGCGGCCTCGAGGGTTTCAAGGGACAGAAACCCGCCGTCGAGGAGTCCGCACCATGCGCACGAAGCTCACCCTGTCCGCCGCCGTTGCCTCGCTGTTGTTCGCCGCTCCCGTGTTCGCCGCCGAGACGCCGCCCGCCGCCGCCCAGGAGTGCCGGGGCGAGCGCAAGCACCATGGCTTCAAGCGCATGGAGCACCGGTTCAACCGCGCCGTCGAGCAGGGCCGCCTCACGAGGGAGCAGGCCGACCAGTTCGCCGCCGAGGCAAAGCAGTTGCGCGAGGAGGCGCGCGCGCAGCGCGAGGCCAATGGAGGCCAGCTCACCGCGGAGCAGAAGGATCAGTTCAAGCAGCGCCGGCAGGCGTTCCGCCAGAAGGTGCACGCGGCCATGAAGGCGCCCGCCGCTCAGGGGGCGTGAACCGGGACTCCCGACTCGAGGACTGATAGGCCGCCATTTCACGGACAGGAAGGGGCCTCGGGATGCCGGGGCGCCCCTCGGTCCATGGTGCACGTGAATGGGCCTCCCTGACTCCGAGAGTTCTCCGCCCGGCTTCGCTCGCAGCCTGGCCATCGTCATCGGCATTGATGACTACGCGCACGGCATTCCCCCGCTCCTCAATGCCGTGCGCGACGCCCACACCGTCGCGGAGACCTTGCGGCTCCAGGGCTTCGAGATCCTGCGGCTCATCGATGCCGAGGCCTCCCTCGCCTCGCTCACCCACCTGTTTTCCCACCAGCTTCCGTCCCTCCATCCTCCGCCCGACCGGCTCCTCATCTACTTCGCCGGACATGGCCTGGCGCACACGGATCCCCGGCTTCACCTCGCCGGCTACCTGCTGCCCTCCGACGCCCGCCGCGACGAGCCTTCGTCCTACTGGCCCATGGCCGCCCTTCACGAGGCGCTGCGCCAGCTCCCCTGCGGCCACCTGCTGCTCATCCTCGATTGCTGCTTCGCGGGGGCTTTTCCCCATTCCTTCTCGCGAGACATCCGCGCCCCGTCGCCTCCCGCCCCCTCTTCCTCGAGCGCTTCCGCCACTTCTCCTCCCGCCGCTCCTTCCAGCTCCTGCTCTCCACCGCTCACGATGAGCTGGCCTCGGACAGGCTCCTGGCGAAGCCCTCCCAGGAATCGCTCGGCGATGGCCTCCACTCGCCCTTCGCCCTGGCCTTCCTCGAGGCGATTCGCTCCTCCTCTCCCGCCGATACCAATCGGGACGGGTTGCTCACCGCCACCGAGCTCTACACCTTCCTGCGCGACCGGCTTCTCCAACAGCTTCCGCCCCACGCCTCGCAGACCCCGGCCCTGTGGCATCTGGACTGGCACGACGGGGGCGAGTTCCTCTTCCTCCTCGCGGACACCTTCCCCGCGCTCCCCCCCGCCGCACCGCTCTCCCAGCACGCCAACCCCTACCTCGGCCTGCGGCCCTTCGCCTCGGCCCACCGCCACCTGTTTTTCGGGCGGGAGCGCCTCATCGATACCCTGCTGACCCGCCTGCGCTCCCAAGCCCTGCTCTTGCTGTGCGGCCCTTCCGGCGCGGGCAAATCCAGCATCGTCCACGCGGGGCTCCTCCCCCGTCTGGGCGAGAACGGCTCCTGGTACATCCCTCCCTCGCTGCGCCCCTCGGCCCAGCCCCTCCAGGCGCTGTCCTCCTGGCTCGCCGCGCTGGCTCCCGGCACCACCATCCCGTCGGCCGATGACCTCGCCTCCCAACCTCATCGTGCCGCCGACATCCTGCGCGACTGGCTCTCCCACGACGCCCTCCGAGACGTGGTGCTCGTGGTCGATCCGCTCGAGGAACTGGTCACCGCCTGCCTCGACGACTCGGCGCGGCTGGCATTTCTTCGAGCGCTGTCCTGTCTGCTCCAGCTCTCGCATCCACGCCTCCACCTGCTGCTGCTGCTGCGCTCCGACTTCGAGCCCCACTTCCTCTCCCGGCTCCTCCCCGCGGGCCTGTCCCCCGAGCGCTGGCACGACGGGCGCTTCCAGCTCCCGCTCATGAACCGTGACGAGCTGCGCCGCTGCATCGAGAAGCCCGCGGAGTCCTGCGTGCTCTTCTTCGATGCGGGCCTTGTCGAGCGCCTGCTGGATGACGTGGAGCAGATGCCCGGCGCGCTGCCCCTGCTCTCCGTGGCGCTCAGCGAGCTGTTCGACGCCTACCTCGCCAGTGGCCGGGATGACCGCACCCTCTCCTTCGAGGACTACCGGCAGATGGGCGGCATCGCGGGGGCCCTCCAACGTCGGGCCGAACTCATCTTCCACGGAACCGTCCCCTCCACGGCCGAGGCGGACACGTCGCCGCCGCCCATGAGCCCGTGGGAACTCCCCGCCTTCCAGCGCACGTTGCACAACGTGCTGCTGCGCATGGTGTCCCCCGAGGGAGGAGAGCTGGCGCGCCGCAGGGTGCCTCGCGCCGAGCTGGAGTATCTCCTCCCGGAGGAGAATGTCCGCGTCCAGCGGGTCCTCCACACCCTGGAGTCCTGCCGCCTGGTGGTGGCCAGCGATGAGGAGGGGCCCTGTGTCGAGCCCGCTCACGATGCCCTGCTCTCCTCCTGGCCCCGGCTCCATGACTGGGCCCGCCACGCCCAGCGCGAGCTGCTCCTGCTGCGCCGGGTCTCTCATGCCGCCGCCGAATGGCACCGCCACCACCAGTCCCATGACTTCCTCTGGGCGGATGCGCGCCTGGATCAGCTCGGTCTGGCGTCGGACCTCCCGCGCGGCGCCGGAAGCCTCCTGGCCCTGCCCGTCGTCCCGCCCGGTGGCGCCTCCGCCGAGTTGCTGGACTTCAACGCCGCCGAGAGCGGGTTCCTCCACGCCAGCACGCGACGTCGGCGCTTCTTGCGCAACCTCCGCGCATCGCTCGTGATCACCGTGGCCACCCTGCTCGTCGCGCTCACCGTGGCGGCGCTCTTCCAGGCCAACAAGGCGACGAACAACGCCCGGGAAGCACAACGCCAACAGCGAATCGCCGAGGACAACGCCCGAGAGTCACTCCGGCAGAAGAACCTGGCCCTGCTCAGCGCACAGATACCGCATGCGCGGAGTCTCCTGCCGACGGATCCCACCAGGGCGATGCTGCTTCTCCTGGCGATGAATACCCGGAAGGAGTTTCCGGACAGCGAATGGATGCAGACCGCGCTGGACACCAGCCAGCACGCCATCAGCAGCGCCATCCTCACTGGACACAGCTCAGAAATCTACTCGGCCCGGTTCAGCGCCGATGGCACCCGCGTCCTCACCGCATCCGGAGACGGCACCGTCCGCCTCTGGCGTTCCGATGGCACTGGGACTCCCATCGTCTTTTCGGCCAATGAAGAGAGCGTGAACTCCGCAGTCTTCAGCCCCGATGAATCGCACATCCTCACCGCCTCGGACGATGGCATCGTCCGCCTCTGGCGGGCCGACGGCACGAGACCGCCCGTCAACTTCCCGGTCCATGACGACTCAGTGAACTCCGCAGTCTTCAGTTCCGATGGCTCGTACATCCTCTCCGCCTCGGCCGATGGCACGGCACGCCGCTGGCGAATCGACGGGAAGGAGCAGCCCGTCGTCTTCAGGGGTCATCTCAAGGGAGCGAACTCCGCGAGCTTCAGCCCCGACGAGCGCCATGTCCTCACCCTCACGGGCAATGGAACCGTCTATCTTTGGAACGCCAACGGGATGGGGCGGCCACTCGTCTTTTCAGACAAGGACGAGCAGGTGCTCTCAGCCACCTTCAGTCCCGACGGCTCCTCCATCCTCACTGCATCCGCGCAAGGAGACGCCCGTCTCCGGCGTATCAATGGTTCCCTGAAGCTCCATTTCAAGGCACACGAGAAGTCGGTGAACTTCGCGACCTTCAGCCCGGATGGAACCCAGATCCTCACCACGTCGGACGACGACAGCGCCCACCGCTGGCTCGTCGAAGAACTCGAGAACCCCACCCTGCCCACCGTTCTCTATGGCCGTGGAGACGTGTTGACCTTCGCGGCATTCAGCCCGGATGGGGCCTATGTCCTCACCGCGGCGGACGATGGCACCGCCCGCCTCTGGCGCGCGGATGGCACGGGAACACCCATCACCTTTTTTGGACATACTCAGACGGTGAAAATCGTCGCCTTCAGCCCGGATGGAACCAAGGTCCTCACCGCGTCGGACGACGGCACCGTCCGCATCTGGCGCATTCATGGCGATCCCCCTCCGCCCTTCTTCGACGTCGATACCAATAGCTGGCCTGCCGCCACACCCAGTCCCGATGGATCCCTCATCGTCATCGCCACCAACAACACCGCTGAGATCTGGCGCATCGAGGACAAGAAACGACTCGCTGTCTTGCCGGACCATCAGGCTCTGGTTAACAGCGCTGTTTTCAGCCCCGACGGGACCCAGCTCCTCACGGCCTCGGAGGATGGAAGCGCCCGCCTCTGGCGCGCCGATGGTACGGGAACACCCCTCGTCTTCCAGCACTCTCGACAGGCGCTCACCTCCGCCATTTTCAGCCCGGATGGCACGCATGTCCTCACCGTGTCCAGCAGCACCGCCCGCCTCTGGCGCGCCAACGGAGAGGCGACATCCTTCGTCTTCCCGAGCCCAGGAGAAGATCATCCCCCCGCCATTTTCAGCCCGGATGGCACCCACGTCCTCATTATTTCCGATGACAACGTCATCCGCCTCTGGCCCACCCGTGGTTCAGGATCTCCCGTTGTCTTCTCGGGTCATCAAGGCCGGTGAACTCCGCAGTCTTCAGCCCCGACGGCTCCCGGATCCTCATCGCATCCGCCGATCGGACAGCCCGCATCTGGCGTGTCCATGAGCCAAACAAGTCCATTGTCCTCTCAGGACACAAGGACGAAGTGAACTCCGCGGTCTTCAGTAACGATGGCACCTATATTCTCACCGCGTCGGACGACAACACCGCCATCCTCTGGCGCGCCGGCACCGGGAAGGAGTTGCATCGCTATCCAGGACATCGGAGTGGAGTGTTCTCGGCGGAATTCACCTCCAGCGGCACCCGGATCATCACCACCTCCGGTGATGGCACCGCTCGCCTGTGGCCAATTGACAAAAAGACTACGCCCTTGATCTTCAACAATGACTCGACCCCAGGGGCGCTCCTCATGCGGAATGGCACACGCCTTGTCACCTTCGCCGATGGCATGTTCCGCGTCTGGCCTCTTGCTCCCGACCCCCTGACCGAGGAACTCCAGAAGATGACCACCGTGTGTCTCACCGCTCCCGAACGCGAACTGAACCTCCTCGAGACTCCCACCCAGGCACAAGAGGAATACGAACGCTGTGAGCGCTCGCATGGGCGGCTGCCGTGAGGCTCAGTCCCAGCAAGCGACCCGGGCCCGGAGGGAGTCGTTGTCGTGGAGGGCTCGCGTGCTCACGGCGGTGTTGCGCCAGGCGAACTTCCCCGTGGCGTGGACGCCAACAACCAATCCCGTGCTCAAGTCGAACAGGGGTGAGCCCGAGTTGCCCGACAGGGTCGTGCAGTCGTGGAACAACCGCTCGCCCTCGGCTCCCATCAGTTCCCCGGAGAGGCCCGCATCACGCCATAGACATTCTCGAAGAGCGCATCCACCCAGGGAGGCTGGCCATCGCCGTAGAGCGGATAGCCCACCCCGAGCACCCGCCGGGCGCGCGAGCCCGCGGGTCGCCGCTCCAGCCGCAAGCCCCCGTCCAGCGGCCCCTCGGCCTCCATCTCCAACAGGGCCACGTCCTCCGAGGGGTGACGTGCGAGAACGCCCGTGATCGACACGATGCGCTCCGCGTGCCGCTCATCCGCGTCGAAGCGGGCGACGAAGTGGCCTCGCGCCAGGTCCTCGCGCTCCTGCTCCAGCCTGTCCGCCACGTGGGCACTGGTCACCAGCACCCGGGGGGCCACCTGGAACGCCGTCGCCAGGGGAATCCCCCAGCTCCAGCCGAGCGAGGCGATCCCCGGCAGTTGCGCCAGGAGAACGGCCCGGACCGCCTCCTCCATCTCCAGGAAGGAATGCAGCGGCAAGCGCCCCCGCTCGATGCGCAGGGCTGGCCGCGCCATGCGGATGGCCACCTCCAGGACCTCGGACTCGACGGGCAACAGCCGGCTGCCCGCGCGAAGCTTGTCGACCGCCCTCCGGGCCAGCACCCGGTCCACACTCAACGCGACCGCGGCCTCGAAGCCGACGAGCGCCCGGGGCCCCGGCCAGAGCTCCTCGATGGCCCTGCCACCCAGGGCTCGTTCCACCCGGTGCCGGAGCGAAGTCCTCTCATCCATGGGCGTGCTGCTTCCTCCATTCAAGGCAGTGGACGGGGGTCCAACCAGAACCGGATGTGCTTCACCGCGTACCTGTCCCGACCGCCACCGTGCATCAACTGTTCCAGGGAGACCGGTGGTGCGCGGGTGAGCCGGAGTGGGAAGTCCCGAGCAGGCGCAGATCCACGGGAAACTCCGAGGCGATGACCACGAGGGACTCGGGGCGCGCGTCCTGACGGGGCGTGGCCTCGGGCCATTCGAGCTCCAGGCCCACGAGCGTCCCATCTGGCCCGGCGCCCAGGGTCTCCATCCGGCCGCCCCCCAGCACCATCCCCGAGGGCTGCGAGGCATTCAGCAAGGAGATGGCCCCCCCGACGCCCACGTCGAGCACCGAGACGTGGAGGCGGGCGTGGCCGCGAGCGCGGAGGCGGACATAGACGCGCTCTCCCGCGTGCAGGCAGGCCCCCGCCGTGGGAAGCGGGAAGGCACGGCGAGCGGACACCCGACCCCACTCGAGGTCGAGCCACTTCGTGAAGCGCTCCGAGTCGTCGCCGTCGCCGAGCTCGCGCAGCGCCTGGGCCCGGGCCAGGATCTCCAGGGCGTGGAGCACCCTCGGGACGCTGGAGGGGGTGAGCGGCAGGGGATGGACGATTCCGTCCAGCCCCGAGTCAAGAACGTCCACGCCTTGCTCGCCGAGCCGGACGTGGGCGAGCACGGGCTCCCGATCCTCCAGGGACGCCTGACGCACGAAGAACGAGCCCTGGAGTGCTTCCCGCAGGCGGGAAATGAGCGGCGCATGGGCGTCCCATGAGCCCTCCAACACCACGGCGCGCCGGGGTTGCTGGGAGCGGCGCGGGAAGGCGGGAGCCCCCGTGGGAACCAGAGCCGAAGCCCTCCGCACCAGCGCCACCCGGCTGGAGCCGCCCCGCACCTCGAGGACCCGGGCGGACGCCAGGGCGCGGGCCTCGTCCGGGCCGTCGGCGCCCAGGGGCATGACCGCGTATTCATCGCCCACCTGGACCCCGTGCAGGCGCCCTCCTCGCAGCCAGTGGTGGCCGTGCTCGGGGAAGTAGGCGAGGGAGGACTCGTGCTCGAGTTCCTCGAGTTGGAACAGCAATCGCCGCTCGGGGCCCTCGAGTTCGGGCCGTTGCTGGGGACAGCGGGCGAGGACCCGCTCCCGGATGCGTCGGCCGAGCTGGCCCCAGGACACCCGGAGCCCGCGCGCCTCGTCGAGCACCTCGAGGAAGGCATCGGTCAGCAACCCGGTGCGCACGCCTCGAGCGTTGGTGTACTCGTAGGCCTGTTCGTCGAGCGCCGCGGCCACCAGCCGCACCGCATGCGGGTTGCTCTCGATGTGGCGGCCCCCCAGCACCTGACCCCGGGCCTGGAGCCGTTTCAGGTGCGCGCACACGACGGGCAGGGGCACCACGGGGAGCGCCCTCGGCACCAGGTCCACGCCCCGGAACATGCGCGACGCGAAGCAACAGTCGAGCACGACGGTCACGTTGCGCGTCCTCGAAGTCAGCTCATCCAGCAGCGCCGACAACTCGAGGGCGGTGATGCCGCGGAAGTCCTCTTCCGTGGAGCGCTCGAAGTCCGCCGGCACGATGAACTGGATGCCGGAGCCCGGCTCGGGAGCCCAGGCCCCGTGCCCCGCGTAATAGACGAAGGCCGCCTCGTCCGGAGCACACCGGGCGATGAGGTCGCGGTAGAGCTGGAGGATGCGCTCGCGCGTCGCCTCTTCTCCCATGCACGAGGTGACGTCGAAGCCGAGCGCACCGAGCGCCTCGGCGACCCGCCGCGCGTCTCCCAACACGCCGGTCAATCCGTATGTCTGGCATCCGAGGATGAGGGCCTGTCCACGCATCGCCGGAAGTGCCCAGCAAACACCGTGCCTCGCGTGCGGGCATGGGCGTCCACCGACGGATGAAAGCATCCATTGCCCCCGGATGGACATGCGCCACCGTGGTCGTTTTCGTCCACCGCCCGGAAGCCAGACAGCGTCCGCCCCCGAGCGGCTCCATGAGCCGTGGGAGGGCCGTCCCAGGGAAGGGCGGACGGCCGGTTCTCACCGGGGCTCGAGCGAATGGCACGGTGGTTGCTCATGCCTCCACACGCCATCACTGGCACGTCGTTCAACCAGACATCACCACGGAAACTCTCACATGACGCTCAATCCAGCCCTGTCCGCCGTCTCCTCGCGCTCGACGCGGGGAATCCTTTCAACGTGGCGTTCGCCGATCTCTACCTTCAATTGATGAGTCCTCGTGGCCCTGGCGGCGACCGCCTCCGAGGCTGGGCATCGCCGCGGCCACTCCGGACGCCGCCCCTGGCGGAGACGGCGCGCTGGAGCAATGCCTGTCCCAGCTCCTCGGGCAGGAGGTGCGGCTGAGCGAGCCTCAACGCCACGCCTTCAAGCGCCTCGCGGAGCTGCCGGAGCTCGCCACGCTATCGCCCTGGAGCAACCAGGTGCGACACGAGGAAGTGCGGGAGATGATCTCCGCCTCGAGCCTGTATGACATCTACCTGGCGCTTCTCAAACCAGACGGCGGCCTCATGAAGCGCTTCAAGACGGTCCAGGCCGCCGCCGCCCTCTACGAGCCGGGCACGCCCGGCAGCGGCGACTCGCTGGAGCAGGAGCTGTCCCGGCTCATCGGGCGGCCCGTGCGGCTGAGCGAGCCACAGTTGCGTTGCTTCAAGGAGCTGCTCGTGGATGAGCCCGCCTTCGCCCATATCGCGCCCTGGGAGGATCTCACCGCGAGCTGGTGAGACCGCGCCGCCATGAACGCCACGATTGACTCCACCTACCAGGGGGTGGTGGCCCAGCTCCCCCTGGAGCTTCGCGACTCCGCGCGGGGGCTGCTGTTCGAGCTGGGACTCGCCCGCGCTCCCGACATGGGCTGGGCGGACGTCTTCCAGCTTCCACCCAGCAGGGATCTGCCCCTCTTCGCCCTGTCCTCCGAACACGCCCCGTCCGAGCCCAGGCTCGAGGCGTTCCGGAGGGCCCACCACGGCGCGTGTTTCTACAACGTGCTGGTGGATCGCCCGGCCGACCAGCAGGCCGCCACCACTCCCGAGCGGGAGCGCCCGGCGGCCCATTTCCTGGCGTACTGGCGGCGGAGCCTCGCCGAGGCGGAGGGCGGCACGGGCCCCCGGGTGGAGTCCATCGAGCGGAGCATCAGGGCCCGGCGCCTGGGCGTCGGGCTCGAGCAGGCGGCGCTGGCCCGCCGGACGCTCCGCCTCGCGCGCTATGGCCGCTCCATCCTGCTCAAGCTCGGGTGGGCGGGAGTGGCCAGCGAGTGTCTGTTGCGCCAGCGGGGAGAGTCGCACCGGAGTCCACACTTCCGGCGCGCCTTCTTCCTGCTCGCGGTGGGCATGCAGTGCGTGGACGACGCGGCGGACAGCGCCGAGGACGAAGCCGTCCATGGCGTGAGCCTTCCCACCGCGCTGGGCTTTCCACCCCCCGCGATCTTCAGCGCCGGAGCCCTGCTGACCCGAGCCGCCGGAGCCGCGGCGGCGCGAGGGGGATTCGGGCACTTCGCCCACTGGCTGTCCCACCGCGCGCATGAGTTGGAAGGGATTCGCGCGCGGCGGATCCGCCCCGAGGACAACCTCGCGGGAATGGTCATCGCATCCTCATTGGAGGCCGTATGTCTCTCCGTGGCCGGGCCTACCCACGACAACACCGTGGGTACCAGCTCCTCCGTCAACTCGATGTAATCCCCTCACGTGACGAGTTGTCCTATCTGGACTTCTCGATCGTCTCGCCACTGCCCGGGGCGGACGGCCGGCCGCTGCCCGTTCCCGCGAGCTGGGTGCCCTTTCCCTCCGTGGGCGAGGAGCGGCTGTATGTGTCTCCCTCCGTCGACGAGGGAGCGCTGCCCGCGCGCTTCATCCAACCCCTGCTCTGCCGCGAGCGGGGTCATCCCACGCCCGGGGTGGGCTACATCGGCGTGGACAGCCGGGTCTGGATGGACGAGCGCCACACGGGCGAGCCGACTCCATCCCCGGGCGCTCCCCGCCGGAGCTGGAGCAACCCGAACTCGGTTCACCCCGCCCCCGGCTCTCCGTCGAGGTCCTGCTGCATTCCCTCGGGCTTTCCTCGCCGCCCCGCCCCGCACGGCACTGGGATGGACACGAGGGCGCTCCGGTGCGGGTGGCCATCATCGACACGGATTGCGGCGGATGGAACGTGCTGCGCGGCCTGGATGAAACCTCCCTCCTTCACGCGGCCCCGGAACGGGGGTTGGGGTTTCCCCGAGTCCCCACCCACCGGAGCCCTCGCGGACCGTGGCGGGCCATGGCGTGGTGATGGCCGCGGCGGTCGAGGCGGTGGCGCCCGGCGTACGTCTGGGCTTGTTCGAGATTCCCCTCGCCCATGACGCGTTCCTCCATGTCACCGACCTGGCGGCGGCACTGGCCCGGGCGGTGGGGGAATGGAGGGCGGATGTCGTCCTGGTGGCCATGGCCCATGGCGGTTGGGGTGTTCCCGCCCACCTGCGCGCCATCCTTCGTGGGTGCGCCCGGAGTGGCCGGGGAGGACGGGGCGCGCTCATCGTGTGCTGCACGGGGCGCATCGATCAGAACCGCGATGTTCACGGAGACAGCGCGGTGCTCGCGAGCGATGACTTCAACGCGCAGCCCTGGGTCCTTCCCGTGGCGGCCTGCGGCCTCGGGGGCGGCTGGTACCGGCTTCACGGCACGCCCCTCGGGCGCCTGGGGCCCTCCGTCGAGCTGTGCGCGCCCGGGGAGCTCGTCACGTTTCCGGCCATCGGGGCGGCGGACGACTCGAGCCTCGCCGCGGCGCTGGTGGCGGGCACCGCCGCTCGCATGGTCGCCATCCATCCGGAGCTGCGTCTCACCGAGCTCCGCCAGCTCCTGCGAGCGACCGCCGTGAAAACCCTCCGGAGGAGAACCCATCGACCACGGGCCTGGAGGTCCATCACTTCAATGACTGGGATCAGGGCGGGCACAACTTCAAGCTGGGCCATGGACGGCTCGATGCCCTGGGGGCCTGTCTGGCCGCCGCGGATCCCATCTGCTTCGCCTTGCTGGCCACGCGCGTGCCTCCGTCCGTCCCAGGGTCCCCCGCCGAGGTGGGAATGGATCAGCAGGCGGCCCGGAGCTGGGAGGCTTCCTTGTGGAGCGGTGCTCCCCATGAGCCCCTGCTGCGACGCTACCTGTCCCTGCGGGGTTGTTTCGTCCCCCTCGTCCTGCGTGACAGCCCGCTGCGGGACGCGCTCTTCTGGCTCGCGCGCCACCTGCGTGCTCTGCGGCGGCACGGCCTCGCGACGTGGCCCGAGGACGGAATCGACCATGGCGCCCTGAAGGACCGGTGCCTCCACGTGTTGGAGGTGCTGGGTGAGGCACTCGAACAATCCTCCGGAAGTCCCCACCAGCGAGGCGTCGCGCTGGCGCTACACCCTGATGCGTCGGTTGGAGGCCACACCGTCCCAGCTCATCGCGCGGTTCCTCGCCAAAGCCCTCGCCTTTCCATCGGGGGCATCCGGCTAGACTCCGCCCGTCCCTATCCAGGAGCGAGAATGAGTCCAGCACCGAGTTCGCGAGGACGACACCAGGGCGGCCCGTGGCTGCTCGTACCGGGAGTCCTCGCGCTCGTGCTCACGGGGCTCGCGGCTCACGGGGCCTGGAGCACTCGGGGAAGGCCCTTCCCTTCCCTGATGGTGGACGCCTACCACTTCTATTCGCTGGTGCTGCTGCCCTCGTGGGATCCACGGGCATCGGTCGGGGGACTCCCATGGCCGTCCACCGAGCCCTCCCGCTGGCGCGTCACCGGTTGGTCGCCGTGAATGGAGAATCCTCTCCACACACGGGCCGCTGAGTTCCCCCCTGGAACTCTACGCCCTCGCGGGGGACACCTGCTCCGACGCCAGGGTTTCGCTGCGCTTCGAGGACCCCTGGGGCAAACCCCTCCCCATGGACGTGGACGGCGGCTGCCTGGACTTCGACGAAATCCTGCTCTTCTTCGTCACCTACGTGCTGGCGGCCTGGATGGTGCTCTGGTCCGGCGGGCTGGTCCTGACATTGAGCAGCCGCCCCGCCGCCCGCCGGGCCTTCGTGGGGTGGTCGGCCGTGACCTTCCTCTTCCTGCTGTCCTTCTACGACTACCACACGACCGCGTGGCTCGCGCCGCTCTTCTCTGTCTCGAAGGTGGGCCTCATGCTCAGCGCGCTCTGGCTCGCCTACGCCTTTCCCTCGCCTCCCGCGTGGAGGAGGGTGGGCCTGCGCCGCCTGCTCTCCGCGCTGACGGTGCTGGGGGCCGCGACGGCGCTGGGCCTCGTGGCCGCGCGCTTCACGGGAACGGACATCGAGCCCGTGCGCAATACCACCGATCTGTTGCTGGCCCCCTGCATCGCCGCGCTGGCCCTCGCCGTCCTCCTCCGGCTGCGCCGCGGCACGGGCTTGGAGCGCGCGGAGTTGCTCACCGCCTCCGGGGGCCTCATCGCGACCCCCCTGCTGATCGCGCTCATGCAGGTGTTCTCCCTGTGGACCGGCAGGGAGATCCGGCACTGGCCCTGCCCTTCATCATCCTCGTCCTCCCCCTGTCCATCGGCTACGCGTTGATCCGCCACAACATCCTGGAGGCCCGGGTCGTGCTCACCCCGAGGATGCTGCGGGTTCCGCTCGTCCTCGGCGCCCTGCTCTTGTCCGTGCTCGGAACGTACCTGATCCATCTGGCGACCCGGACCGGACCGACGCAACTCATCCTGCTGCTCCTCATCGGCGGAGCGCTCTTCACCGCGTTGATGGTGCTCGCCCACCAGTTGCAGGTGCGCCTGTTCTTTCCCGCCACCCTGGCGTTCCGCGGCACCATCGAGAGACTCAGTGATCGGCTGGCGGCCCTGCGTGACGCGCCCACCATCCGGCGGACCCTGGAGGAGACGGTGATGCGGGCCGTGCCCACCCTCTCGGCCAGGATCCTCGAGCCCTCGGCCCCGCGTGAACTCCCCCACCTGCCCCCGGAGGCCCTGGAAGAACTCGCGCGGGGCACGCATGTCTGGACGGCGCAGAGCCCCCGCGAGCGGCACCTGTTGATCCCCATGCGCTCGCTGGGAGAACTGCAGGCCGTGCTGCTCATCGCCCCCAAGCGCAAGGGCGCCCTCTATACCCAGGAGGATCTCCAACTGCTGGAGACCGTCGCCAGCCTGGGCGCCCTGGCGCTCCACAACGCCGAGGCCGTCCAGGAGTTGGAGTCTCTCCGGCGCCTCGAGGTGGGGGCGGCGCACATGGAGAAGCAACTGACCCTCAGCGCGATCAGCGAGGAGGTCTGTCACGAGATGGTCTACCCGCTGAGCTTCCTGCAGGATCTGCTCCGGCGTGGCGCCGACGGCCAACCGCTCGGGGAGGAGGATCTCTCCTTCGCCAGGGAAGAGGTCGAGCGCATGAAGCGGATGCTGGACTCCCTGCGGCGGCTCCAGCGTCCCCGGCCCGAAGTCGGTCCGCTCCTGCTGCTCGGCCATGCCCAGCGGGCGCTGCAGCTCATCCGGGAGTCCATCCAGCGCAAGCGGCTGTCCGTCCTGGTGGAGATCGACCCCGAGCTGACCGTTCGCGCGGAAGGAGACTCCCTGGTCCAACTGCTCAGCAACCTCCTGCGTAACGCGGCCCAGGCGACCCCCGAGGAGGGCTCCATGGGCATCCGTGCCCGATGGGGGGCGCGGAGGGGCAGCTCATCGAGGTCTGGGACACGGGGCCCGGCATCCCGGAGGAGGTCGCCCAGGTGCTCTTCACCCATCGCCGCGTCAGCACGAAGCCGGACGGCCATGGCATCGGACTGACCGTGGTCCAACGGATCGCGCATAACTTCCGCTGGCAGGTCTTCTACCTACGAGAGTCCGAACGCACCCTCTTTCGTCTGCTCCTTCCGCCTTCGCCTTGACCATTGCCATGAACGAACCACTGCCACTCCGGGTCCTGCTCGTCGATGACGAGCGCATCGCGCTCAGGAGTTTCGCCAACCTCCTGGAATCCCTCGGGAACGCCGTCCCCTACCGGGCCAGCTCACTGGTGGAGGCCCGGCAGATCCTGGAGGAAGTCCTCATCGACATCGCGTTCATCGACCTGCAGCTCTCGCCGGACATCCGCAACCGGGATGGCCTCACGCTCATCCAGGAGCTGCGCGAGCGCTATCAGACGGTGCCCATCGTGGTGAGCGGGCACAGCCAGGTCCATGAGGTCCGCGAGGCCATGAAGTTGGGGGCCGAGGACTACGTGCTCAAGACGGAGCTCGAGCAACGGGTCTCGATCATCCTCAACGCCCTGCGCCGCAAGCTCGAGCTCAAGGAGGAGTTGCTGGACCTCCGGGCGAGGGGCCCCGCCGACACGACCTTGGGCCTGGTGGGCACCTCGGTGTCCATCCAGAACCTGCGCGCGCTGATCCAGCGGGTGGCCACGGCCAACAGCCAGGAGCTGTTTCCGGTGCTCATCCATGGACCCACGGGCTCGGGAAAGGAGCTGGTGGCCCAGGCCATCCACAAGCTCGGCCCCCATCCCTCGGATCCCTTCTTCGACGTGAACTGTGGCGCGCTCGCCGAGACGCTGATCGAGGATCAACTCTTCGGCCACGTGCGTGGGGCCTTCACGGACGCCCATACGGACAAGGAGGGGTATTTCACGCTGGTGCGGCGGGGCACGCTCTTCCTGGACGAGGTGGCGGAGTTGAGCCTGTCGCTCCAGGCGAAGCTGCTGCGCGTGCTGGAGACCCGGAGCTTCCGGCCCGTGGGCCCCACGGCGCGCGAGCAGCACTTCCAGGGGAGGATCGTCGCCGCGACGCACGTCGACCTCAAGGAGCGGGTCCGGGAGAAGCGCTTCCGGGAGGATCTCTTCCACCGGCTCAACGTGCTGCGCATCCTCGTGCCGCCGCTGTCGGATCATCGCGAGGACATCCCGGCGCTCGTCCAGCACTTCGCCGCCCGGCAGCACCGGCCCATGCAGTTCACCCAGCGGGCCATCGAGCAGCTCAGCCGGCGACCCTGGCCGGGCAACGTGCGTGAGTTGCGCAACGCCATCACCCGGCTGGCCATCCTCGCCGAGTCCGAGATCATCGACGTGGACACCCTCGAGCTCTACCTGCCGCTGGAGTCCGAGAGCCTGTTGGGCAGTGCGCTCTCGGATGAACTGGGGCAGCTGGTGCGCAAGCTCCTGGCGCTTCCGATGGAGCGCAGGCTCGACGCCATCATCACGGCCCTCGTCCTCGCGGCCGTGGAGCACGCCCGGGGCAACAACACGGAAGCCGGCAAGGTGCTCGGCCGCAGCCGCAAGTTCGTCGAGCGCTACCTCAAGAAGCTCGCCAAGGGCGGCAAGGACACGCCCCCGGAGGACGAGGACGAGGAGGATTCCTAGCGCCTCGAGCGCACCTGCTTCGTGAAGGGCGTGGACGATTTAGTCCATCGCCCTCGGCCCCCTGGCCGGAATCGTCCAGGCTGGGGGTGATTCGCAAGCAGGTGTTCCGCCGAAAGGGCCCGACAGGGGGCCGTTGGCGCGCGAATTGCAAACCATATCACACGGCTCCCTCGGGAGCTGGACGTACGCCACACCACGCAAGGCCACATCACGAGCGGACGGGCCGGCATTTCGTTTCCTACGGGCAGGAGGGTGTTGCTCAAGGGGGGCACCCTCCTGCCCGGTGGGAATCCACGTCAGCGCCTGTGCGGCAAGGTTCCCGGGCACCTGGGGACTCGTCCACGCGCGGAGCGGAAACGCTCTTCAAACATCACCGCAGGAGTCTTCATGTATCGCATCACGCTTCTTTCGCTCGCGGTCTTCGTCACCGCGTGTGAAGGCGAGCCCAGGGAGCGCCCTCCCGCATCCCTGGCGGTCCACACCTCCGCGAAGCATGCGCCCATGCGAGCATCCGCGCTCGTCGCCGACGACCAGTGGATTTCCACCCGGAAGAACACTCCGGCGACGGTCACCCTCTCGGCGAGTGGTACGGAGGGAGGCCCCCTCGACTACGCCATCGTCACGGGGCCAGCCTCCGGAAGAGTGGAGCAGAACGGCGCATCGGTGACCTACATCCCCCACCCCGGTTTCGCGGGCAGCGACTCCTTTACCTACCGGGCGAGCGATGGCGTCTCCCAGGATTCTGTCGCGACGGTTCACCTCCAGGTCATCAACGTCCCCCCCGTGGCCCACTATCAACTGGCCTGGGTTGAGAAGAACGGATCCAAATCCATCACGCTGTCGGCCACGGATGCGGATGGGGAGGAGTTGACCTACGCGCTCGTCAAGAGCCCTGGCCATGGGACCCTGCGACAGACCGGAGCCAGGGTGCTCTACACTCCCGAGACTGGATTCGTGGGAGCGGATTCCTTCACGTTCCGGGCCCTCGACTCCACGACCCATGGGAACACCGCGACGGTCTCCCTCGTGGTCGTCAACGACGGAGCGTGTATGGAGTTCGCGGGCCGATGGGTTTCCACGGGAAATCTGAGCGGACCTCGGATCTGGCATACCGCCACACTCCTCGAGGATGGCGAGGTGCTCGTGTCCGGAGGATTCAACAAATCCACCGAATTGTATGATCCGCTGCTGGGGAGCTGGTCTCCTGGAGCGAAGGCCTGGGCCGACCAACGCCACCACACCACCACGCGGCTTCCCGACGGTCAGGTGCTCATGGCTGGCGGCGATGGAAGCCAACCGGGAAGCTTCACACAGTTGTACGACCCCACCACCCGGCTGTGGATGCCTGGCGCGCCCATGAATTCAGCGCGGCAGGATCACTCCGCCACGCTGCTGCCCGATGGCCGGGTGCTCGTCACGGGCGGCGGTGACACCGACTCTGGAGCCGTTCGCGACTCGGCCGAGCTGTATGAACCCACCACCCATCAGTGGTCACCCACCCACCCCATGACCACGGCGCGACAGACCCATACGTCCACCTTGCTGCACGACGGCCGGGTGCTCGTCACGGGTGGCCGCGATGCCAGTGGCAGGCGGCTCGCCTCCGCCGAGTTGTATGATCCCACGCTCGGAACCTGGACGAGGACCGGGGACATGGCGGTCGCACGCGGCGACCACACCGCGACGTTGCTGCCGGACGGCCGGGTGCTCATCGCGGGTGGGGCCGAGTCCCATGAAAAAAGCCAGACGTCCGAGTTGTATGATCCCGCGCTCGGAACCTGGACAGTCACGGGGGACATGTTGAGGGCGCGTCGCCATCACACCGCGTTGCTGCTGCCTGATGGTCAGGTGTTCGTCGTGGGTGGGTACAACGACAGGGAGGGGATCCTGTCCCTCGCGGAGCTGTTCGATGCCCGCTCGGGAGTCTGGAAGTCCGCCGGTTGCTCGAGCGTGAGCCGGTGGGGGACCACCGCCACGCTGCTGTCTGGACCCGAGCGGGTGCTGATCGCCGGCGGAATCAGCAACGGGGACCAGTCCTCGGTCGACCTGTACTTTCCGGCCAGCCGCTGACGCCCTGGAGAAGCGAGGAGGGAGGGCACACACGAAACGTGCGAGCCCTTCCGTCGGCCTCTTCGACAGGAGCGACAAACTCCCTAGAACTCGGGCCCGGGCCCCAATTTGAGCAGGAAGGTGTCCGTTCCCACGGGGGTGAGCGGCCCCTTTCCAAAGTCTTCCGTGTGCGAGAACTGGCCGAAGAGCAAGGTGTTGCCGTTGCCCTCTCCCGAGGGCGCCGCGCTCACCACCTCCTCGGTGAAGAGATAACGCGGTCCGCCGGATCGAACGAAGAAGCGATTCCACAGCAGCTTGCCCTCGAGGTTGAAGCGGCGGGCGAAGAGCTGGGGATTCTGGATGGAATCCGTCGAGCCCGGCGCGGGCGTTGGGAAGTCGCGGGAGAGCCCCGCCACGACCACGCGCCCCGCGGGCTCCACGGCCACCACCGGCCGCTCGGTGCGGCCCAGGCTCTTGGCCCAGCGCGGAGCGCCCGTCGATTCGGCCACGAACAGGAAGGAAGACACCTCGCCGAGAGAGTCGTTGCTCCAGGTGAACCCTCCGCCCCTTAGCACCCCCGCCCCCACCACGGTGCCCTTAGCGCTCGAGCCAATGCTCGTCACTTCGCCATTGCTCTGGGGAAAGGCCTTGAGCCAGTTCCACCGCCCGTCGGGGTACAGGGTAGCGAAGAAGGGAGAGTTCACCGACGTGCTGAAGCTGCCAATGGGCGTCTGAAGCACTCCGGAGAAGGAACCGCCCAGGGCCGCGCCGCCGGGCTGCGCCGCCAGGCTCACGACATCCGCCCGATAGCCATCACATTGCGGCTCTCCCACCCGCGTCCGCCAGACGATCGCGCCAGAAGCAGCGATCCGGTAGATCGCGCCTTCCGACAGGTAGCACTGCCGCTCGGGCGCATAAGGGTAGGAGGCCCGGACACTCACGAAGACGCCATCCTCCCGACTGGCCACCATCGCCAGGACCTGCTCGGGGATGGACGAGAGTGGGTTGGACCACTGGACCTGTCCGCTCGAGGACATCCTGGTCACGTACAGACCCGACAACGGGCCCGAGCCCAGGTCCACCGAGCCTTGATGGACCTCGGTGAGAAGGTAGAGGTCTCCCGTTGGCCCCACGCTCATGAAGAGCCTGCCCCAGACGTCATTGGGGGGAGTCCCCGCCGAGGCGACCAGGGGATAATCCCGCGTCCATTGCACTTGTCCCGAGGCAGAGAAGCGCTTGAGCACGAAGCGCGCGTCGCTGCCCGCCGCGAGGTGCGACCCGCCCACCAAGCCCCTCATCGAGGCGGTATAGATGGCCTGCCCATCGCTTGAGACCGCCACGCTCGCAGCGAAGTCCTCTCCCGGCTGAGCCTCGTGGCGCAGCCAGATCGTCTCGCCCACCGCGGCCGGGTTGGGAGTGGAACCACCGCCATCGGAGCGAGGGGGTGTACCGGCATCACCGCGAGGGGAGTCCCGCCATCGTTGCCAGAGGGCGTGCCACCATCGTTACCAGAAGAACCCGCGTCGCCGTTGCCGGGTTCGTTCGAGAGCCCGCGCCCGGAGTTCCCTCCCGAGCGTTTTCACAGGAGGCGGTGGCCTCGCAATCTCCGGGTTGTGGAGAGGGATCACTGTCTCCACATGCCACGGCGCTCAGACACAGACCCAGCCACACCACCCGCCATCGCCATCCGCTCAAGGTGTCTTCCTCCCCCACCACACACGCCACGCGCGAAATGGTGCTCACGGTGCGTGGAGGTGCCAAGGCACGCGGGAGTCCGCTCAACGCCTGACTGTTGGCTAGTGCCCAGGGAAGAGGTTCAACGCTGAATCCTACGCGCCAGCAAATGGGTGGAAGCGTGTCACAGGGTGAACACGGACCTCCTATATCCGGCTTGCTCCCTTGCCATGGAAGCGAGGAGGAATCGCGGAGGTAGCGCTGGCGAGAGGCTGGACGTTCTCGTCCGTTGTCGGCCGCCCTCGGCTGGATCCGTCCAGTCCCCGGTGGCGTTCCAGACGAGACCCCTCTCTGACGAGCCCCGCCAGTGTGCTCTGGCGTACAAATTGCTAGCCATGTCGGCGTCCCGAGCAGGAGCCTCACGCACGCGGCGCACGCATGAAGCCACACGACAAACAACTGGCCCGGCATTTCGATTCCCCATGAGCAGGAAACACGAGGGACCCTCCCACTCCGCGCGAGACTTCATGCGTTGCAGGCACGGACCGACGGAGCGGGTCGCGCGACGGCGTAAACGCTTTCATCTCGGCGAATACCCGCGGGTTCGCCCGGTGACGAGGGCCGTGGGTGATGTGGCCCAACGTCATGGGATCAACCCGAACACGAACTCCACCAGAAGTTGAGCAACTCAATGCGTTGGCGAACCACTGTCATCTCCAGTGGTCAGCCCTCGATTGCTGTGAACAGACCCCCACGTACGGATGGTTCAACGATGAGTAGGTATTCAAGCATTCGCTGGGTCGCGGGATTTCTCGCGGTCTGGTTGTTGTCTGGCTGCGCCCAGGAAGAGCGCACGCCTGCCGGGTCCGACGCCCCGGCGCACAGCGGAGGGTCCGGACAGGAGAAGGCACCTTTCGACGTGCAGAAGGTCATGGACCGGTGCACTTCGCCTTCCGGTCCGAAGGACAGGCCTGGGAGGGCGGACACAGCACCTACTCGGTGCGAGTGGAAGCCAACAGTCTCAGCATCACGCCCTACCACTATCCTCGGAGCCATCCCGAGGGGGCTGATGTCTCGCGGTCCTCGCGGGAGCACTTGGGTCGACAGAAGGAGTCCCCTTCCCAGGAGTTCGTGGAAGGAGAGCCCGTGCGCTTCGGCTCCGCCCGCGTGAGCCGTGAAGGCATGGAGCTGTCGAGCGCCAAGGCCCGGGGTGAGGTGAAGAACTCGGGTGGACTGGCCCTCGCCCGAGGCGAGGTGACCGAGCACTTCCGCAACAGCAAGGACGGAGTGGAGCAGAGCTGGAGCTTCGAGCACAAGCTCGAGGGAACAGGGGCACTCGAGGTCCGGCTACCGGTGGAGAACGGGCGGTACCTTGGTGTGACGGAGAAGGGATTGCATTTCGCCGCTGGGACCACGGGACTGGGCGTGCGCTACGGCCATGGCACCTGGGTGGATGCACAGGGGCAGCGGACTGCCGTGCCGGCTCATTTCGAGGCGGGTGCCATCGTCCTGAGTGTACCAGCAGAGGTGGTGGAGGACTCGGCCTACCCGGCCGTACTCGACCCCACTGTTGGGCCTGAGCTTGGCATGGATACTCCCGTGAATGGTCCCGCGGACCGCGAACAATATGCCCCTGCGGTGGCCCACAATGGGAAGAACTTCCTGGTCGTGTGGTACGACTATCGCAGCGGTAGCGCTGACATCTATGGAGCGCGAGTGAGCGGCACCGGCACTGTGCTTGACCCCAGCGGGATTCGCATCTCCACCGCCATCAATTCCCAAGTTACCCTGCGGTAGCCCACGATGGAACGAACTTCCTGGTCGCGTGGCAGGACTCCCGCAACGGCAACTATGATATCTACGGAACGCGGGTAAGAGTTCGTTTCATAAATGGACCCAGCGAGGAAGGTGAGATTACCCGCCGAGGGGCTCGCGGAGAAGGCTCACTACCTTCTCCGAGGAGCGCAAACCTGGGTCATGTGACCTGACCCAGTGAATCCATTTTTGAAACGAGCTCTAAGTGGCGCCGGCGCGGTGCTTGATACCAGCGGCATTCGCATTTCCACCGCCATCAATAGCCAGCATTACCCCGCTGTGGCCCACGACGGAACGAACTTCCTGGTCGTCTGGCAGGACTACCGCAGTGGCACCAGCTACGACATCTATGGTGCGAGGGTGAGTGGCACCGGCACGGTACTCGACACCAGCGGCATTCCCATCTCCACCGCCATCAATGACCAATTCGCTCCCTCCGTGGCGAACAACGGAACGAACTTCCTGGTCGTTTGGCAGGACACACGCAGCGGCACGGGCTCCTCTGACATTTACGGCGCAAGAGTGAGCGGCACTGGCACGGTGCTCAACACCAATGGCATTCTCATCTCCACCGCCGTCAATGCCCAGGAAAACCCTGCTGTGGCCTATAATGGCGCGGACTTCCTGGTCGTCTGGCAGGACTACCGCAGTGGCACCAACTACGACATCTATGGTGCGAGGGTGAGTGGCACTGGGGTGGTGCGCAACCCGAGCGGACTTCCCATCTCCACGGCCACCAGCGACCAGAAATACCCTGCATTGGCTCGCGAGGGGTCGAACTTACTCGTCGTGTGGCAAGACCTTCGCGGTGATGACATCTACGGCACGCGGGTGAGCAGCACTGGTGCAGTGCTCGACACCAGTGGCATTCTCATTTCCCCCGATGTCAGCTACGCGTACGAGCCCGCAGTGGCTTATGATGGGACAAATTTCCTGGTCGTGTGGCATGGCTACGGCGGTAACAATGGCCCCAACATCAACGGTGCACAAGTGAGCAGCACGGGAGCACCGCTCGATTCCCGCTACATTTCCATCTCTACATCCGCCAACGGCCAGTACACTCCCGCAGTGGCCCACGATGGAATGAACTTCCTGGTCGTGTGGCAGGACTATCGCAACGGTAACGCTGATATCTATGGAGTGCTGGTAAGCGAAACCGGTGAAGTACTCGACCCCAGCGGCATTCGTATCTCCACCGCTAGCAACAGTCAGGAATATCCCTCAGTGGTCCACGATGGGGTAAACTTCCTGGTTGTGTGGCAGGACTACCGCAACGGCAACGCTGATATCTATGGAGCGCGGGTGAACAGCGTCGGCACGGTGCTCGACACTGGCGGCATTACCATCTCCAACGGAACCAGCTCCCAGTATTCACCCTCAGTAGCGCACGATGGGGTGAACGCCCTGGTCGTGTGGCACGACTACCGCAGTGACGACAATTATCCTGATATCTACGGAGCGCGGGTGAGCAGCAATGGCACAGTGCTCGACACCAGTGGCATTGTCATCTCCAACGCTGCCCAAAGCCAGTACAATCCCGTGGTATCCGCCAACGGGGGCTTCCTGGTCGTGTGGGAGGACTACCGGAGCGGCACCCCTAACATCTATGGGGCGCGGTTGAATGGAACCGGCACGGTGCTCGACAGCAACGGCATCCCTATTGCCAACAGCGCCAACTATCAGTCCAGCCCCGCAGTGGCGCACAACGGGACGAACTACCCGGTCGTGTGGTACGAATACCGCAACGACACCGGCGCTGACATCCAGGGAGCACGTGTGAACACTTCTGGCATAGTGCTCGACACCAGCGGCATCTCCATCTCCAATGCCGGCGGCGAGCAGTACATCCCCGCCGTGACCTATGATGGGTCGAGCTTCCTGGTCGTGTGGCAGGACTACCGTGGCGGCACGGGATTCACCGACATCTACGGTGCGCGAGTGAATGAAGTCGGCAAGGTACTCGACACCAGCGGATTCATCATCTCCGCCGAGCCGGTCAATGAAGTCGAACCCGTAGTGACCTCCATGGGCGGAGAATACTCGCTCGTCGTCTATCGCAGCTCCCATGCCTCGGAGAGCACCAACAGCGAGCGCGTACGCGCACGGCTTATCGGTCCCTGACCCAGGTTCGCTGTAACGGACTGGCCCAGTAGAGGCGCATCACGCGCTTCTGCTGGGCCACTTCCTTTGGCGGCAGCAGATTCCCCCTCGTGCAAGGCGTGGCAGCATCACGCCTGCCTGGAGCTACCGCCGCTCCTGCTACGCCACGGGCTTCCTTTTGAAACGCGACAGGTGCTCCTCGCCGTTCTCCACGAAGCGCCTCGCCAGCTCGGCTTGGCCCTCCGCCCCATGCGCCAGCAGGTACGCTAGCTCCGAGGGCAGTAACGCCTTGACGGTGACGAGCTTCACCTCCCCATACGGGGTGGAGAAGTGCCTCGGCAGCGTGCGCGACTCCACGCCCAGCAGCACGGCCACCCTGCCCTCTTGGGTGACGAGGGATTTGGGCATGCCCTTTCCGGACACCTCCATGGAGAAGAGGCCCGCCTTCACGCTGTCACGCACGTGCTCGTGCTCGGCGACTTCATCCGCCACACGGTCCAGCAACACCAAGGGCCATCCCTTCGAGATGTCCTTCACGGCCGCGTCCACCTCCAGGGCGAGTTCCAGACCGAAGCCCACGGAGGGCTCCAGGTGCTCGATGAACGGGTCCGAGAGCCCGTGCGTGACAAGCAGTGTACGCCCTGCCTCGCGACGGATGACGCGCCAGAGCTGCCGGCGGCCTGGCCATGAGCCACTCATGGCGATGGGCATGAAGACCTCCTTGTCCAGCGAGCCCAAGGTGCGCCAGGCCGCTTCACGCGCGGTGTCCGCCGTCTCCAGCAGCTCGCGGCTCTTCCGGTCCCGCGCTCGCTCCTCCGCACTGATGGTGCTCTGGCCAGTCACCTCTTGGAACTTCGTCCCCGTGGCCCCCATGCGCTCCAATGCATCCTTGATGGCCTCGGACACAACGATGGCCAACTCCCAGCCCCAGGTGCGGAACATCCTGGCATTGCCCACTTTCGAGGGGTCGATGTGCATCCCGATGACGGACCGGTACTGTCCAAGTTTTTCGGGTTGCCCATCCTCCAACTTCCAGTAGCGCACCTCGTCGGAAGCCTCGTCGTCGATGCACTTCACGACGCGTGTGATGTTCAGGAGGACATAGGATTCGGTCTGCCCGTCCACGTCCACCGGAATGAGCTGCACATCGTCGGGAGCCAACTCGGAGAACACGGCTGCCACCCTGGCACGGACCACGGGGATGGGAGCACCCGCCAACAGGGAGAAGTCGAGCGACCTACCGGGGACGTAGATGGGGATCCGAAGTCTTCCTTCGACGTGAGCAGACTCGCCTCGTGCGAGCAGCCAGGTCTGGAGTTCCTGTCCCCGAGGATCCACGGGAGCATCCAATTCCCAGCGGCCCGGGATATGGAGATCATCCAACAGCCTGAAGTACCGCTTCGCCATGAAAGGCTCCTAGGGTGCTGCCCCTTGGTGAGCAGCCTGTTGAGCCTGCTGCCCTGAGTGAGAATCTCCTCCGCCAACTTTTGGAGCGCCTGCTTCAACGCTCTCGCACACGCCTGTTTATCGGGGCAGCTTTCTGTCGCCCTATACAACTCGTCATGGACGATTTGATGGTATTCCTCCGGATGTGGCCCCTTGTGGCCAACAACGGGGACCTTGTTGGCCGGGTCCTCCATCGACATGTCAGACTTGTCGAAAATCTTCTTGAACCGCTGCGTCCAAGGCCCGCCGCGCAAGGTGGACTTGCTGTTCTCGACGGTGGCGATGTGGTGCACCTCCCGCTTCTTCTTCGGCGGGTCCACGCGAGCGGGAGCACCCCTCGCCGCCATGCTCACGACGTTGGCGGGCAGGACGACACTGAAGGTGCCCTCGGCCACGGCGACCTTCACCTTGTCCGCTTCCTGCGCGGCCGTCAGCACGTCCCGGATGCCGGCATGGGACTCGAGCGCATCGGCGGCTTTCGCGAAGCCCGGCAGCTTCGGGGCCTTGGACACGAGCGCCGCTGTCTCTCCCACCGCCGCCGTGCCCAGCAGGAGGAGAATCCGCACGCTGTTGGGCCCGATGACCTTGCCGAAGCGCTCCCCCGCCTCGCGCAGCTCCGCGAACGTGCTGGACTCCGCCGCCTCCTCCCAGAGCTGGAAATAGGCCTCTACCAGTTCGAAGAGTTCCCACCCGAGATAGCCCCACATGATCAGGGCCAGTGCGGCGGCCACGCCTTTAGAAACGGGCTCGGGTGCCGCAACCAAGGCCATGTAGCCGGTGAGGGTGAGGCTCAGTGTCGTCCAGAGCTGCGTCGTGGAGAACATGCCGCGCAACGCTTTGTCCCGCGCCTCCAGCGCCGCATTCACGGAGAGCGCCAGGGCGAGGTCGCGCTTGTCCTCACCGCTCAGGCCCGGCCCGTCCTTGAACAACTCCAGGCAGTCGCCCGGCGAACCTTGCCGCTCACAGAAGCACCCGTAGGACCGCGCCAAGGGCGTGCGCCACTCCTCGCCTGTGAGCGGAACCGAGGCCAACGCCAACTTGCGGTGGAGGTAGAGCGGGAAGTGGGAGCCGGCCACCCGCAGCGGCATGTTCAGCACCAGGGTGGTGAGGGCTTCGTTGAACTCGAAGTCGCTCACCCGCACGGCCCCGAAGCGCGTCGGAGAGGAGAGGTGGATAGGGGTTGTCAGTGACTGCGGCTGCGACCCCATGCCCACGCGTCTCGAGGGACCACTCGCAGCGCACGCGACATGGAAGAGGAGGACGAGGCAAGCCCAGAGGCCGAAACCCGAGCGCATCCGCGTGCTCGCCGGTGCGAGCCAACAAGACGAGTGGACACGGCGCACCTCCAAGACTGAAACGGAGGCCCCAGGATTTCAGAGGGGGCTGACAGGCACGTCCCTCCACGACGGCAAGCGCGGCCCGGAAAGAAAAAGCCCCCGAGTCTTTCGACTCGGAGGCTCTTGCGGAGTGCCCAGGGCGGGATTCGAACCCGCACACCTTTCGGCGCCACCCCCTCAAGATGGTGTGTCTACCAGTTCCACCACCTGGGCTTGCTGCGAACCGCGAACCGCGTTGCGACGCGGCCTCTAGTACCATGAACCGCGCCGCCGACAACAATTTTATTTAGCGAGCCCCACCTGCACTTCGCTGGGGCTCGCTGGCCGCTCGCCTACTGAGCCGGGGCGGGAGCGGGAGCCGGGGCCGGCGTCTCGGCCGGACGCGGCTGCTCCACGGTGCCCGGCGTGGCCGGGGCCTGCTGCTGCTCCGCGGGCGCCGTGCCCGTGGGGGCCGCCGCGTCCTGCGGATTGGCCGCCGGAATCTGGCCCGCCGGAGGCGCGCCCGTCGACGAGGGCCCGGCCCGGGGGTCCCGGCCGGAGCCGGAGCCGCCGCGGGAGCCACCGCGCCCGCCGCCACCGAGGAGCGCATGCCCACGAAGGACAGGCCCAGCGACGTGAGGAAGAACAGCGCCGCGCACACGCCCGTCACCTTCGTCAGGAACGTCGTCGCGCCCCGGCCGCCGAAGGCACTCGTCGCGGCCCCGCCGCCCAGCGCCGAGCCCATGCCGGCGTCCTTACCGGGCTGCAACAGAATGACGAAGATCATGAACACGCACAGCAGGACGTGCACGATCGTCACGAAGGTCAGCATGCTTTACTCTTCTTTCCAGTCCTGAATAAAAGGTCGCGCAGCCTAACCGAACGGCGCGCTCGGTGACAATCTTCCTTGCTTACGCCCCCACCGCGCCCTTGAGGATGCCCGCGAAGTCTCCCGCCTTCAGACTCGCGCCCCCCACCAGCGCCCCATCCACGTCCGGCTGGCCCAGCAATTCCGCCGCGTTGTCCGGCTTCACGCTCCCGCCGTACTGGATGCGCACCCGCTCCGCCGTCCCCATGTCGTACAGCCGCCCCAGCTGCTCGCGCAGCGCCCGGTGCACCTCCTGCGCCTGGGCGCTCGTCGCCGTGCGACCCGTGCCAATGGCCCACACCGGCTCGTAAGCGAGCACGAAGTTCGCCACCTCGGCCGCCTGGTAGCCCTTCAGCGCGCCCAACACCTGCTGCTCCACCACGTCCTTCGTGCGGCCCGCCTCGCGCTCCGCCAGCGTCTCGCCCACGCACACGATGGGCGTCATCCCCGCCGTCAGCACCGCCCGGATGCGCTTGTTCACCGTCTCGTCCGTCTCGCCGAAGTACTGCCGGCGCTCGGAGTGGCCCAGGATGACGTAGGCGCACCCCACGTCCTTGAGCATCGGCGCGGACACCTCGCCGGTGAACGCCCCGCTCGCCTCCCAGTGGCAGTTCTGGCCGGCCAGCTTCAGCGCCGAGCCCTCCAATTCCTTGGCTACCGCGGACAGCGACACGAAGGGCGGCGCCACCGCCACCTCCACACGCTCCGCCGACAGCCCCGCCGCCAGTCCCTTCAACTCCCGCACCAGCGCGAGCGCCTCGGAGAGCGTCTTGTTCATCTTCCAGTTGCCAGCGATGATCTTGCGTCGCGTCGGTGCGGCCATGGGGACTGACTCCTCGGGGGGACGGTGGATGGGGTGGACTACTTCGTCTCGAGCGCCTTGACGCCCGGCAGCTCACGGCCCTCGAGGAACTCGAGCGAGGCGCCACCGCCGGTGGACACGTGGCTGAGCTTGACGCCCAGGCCCATCTCGTTGACGGCCGCGGCGCTGTCACCGCCGCCCACGATCGTCACCGCGTTCTTGTTGGCCACCATGGCCTCGGCCACCGCGCGCGTGCCCGCGGCGTAGCGCTCCACCTCGAACATGCCCATGGGGCCGTTCCACACCACCGTCTTGGCGTTGCGGATGTGCTCGGCGTACATGGCGCGCGTCTTGGGGCCGATGTCCAGGCCGATGAGGTCCGCGGGGATGGCGCGGTCGGGCACCTCGCGCAGCGGGCCCTTGTCGCCCAGCTCCGTGCTGCAGATGTGATCGATGGGCAGCACGAGCGACGTCTTGAGCCGCTGCGCCGCCTCGAGCAGGCGCATGGCCATGGAGAGCTTGTCCTCCTCCACGCGGCTCTTGCCCACCTCAATCCCCTGCGCCTTGAGGAAGGTGTAGGCCATGGCGCCGCCGATGAGCAGCGCGTCCACCTTGGGCAGCAGGCTCTCGATGACCTTGATCTTGTCGCTCACCTTCGAGCCACCCAGGATGGCCACGAAGGGCTTGGCGGGGTTCTTGATGGCGCCGCCCAGGTACTCCAGCTCCTTGCGCATGAGCAGGCCGGCGCCCTTCTCCTTCACGTAGGGCACCATGCCGGCGGTGGAGGCGTGCGCACGGTGCGCGGTGCCGAAGGCGTCGTTGATGTAGACGTCGGCGAAGGAGGCCAGCTCGCGAGCGAAGGCCTCGTCGTTGGCCTCCTCCTCCTTGTGGAAGCGCAGGTTCTCGAGCATGAGCACCGGCCTTCTTCTGATCCTTCACCAGCTTGCGCACGCCGTCGCCCACGCAGTCATCCGCGAGGATGACCTCGTGCTTGCCGCCGAGCAGCTCGGACAGGCGCGAGGCGGCCGGCTCCAGGGACAGCTTGGGCTCCACGCCCTTGGGGCGTCCCAGGTGCGAGGCGAGGATGACCTTGCCGCCCAGGTCCAGGGCCTTCTGGATGGTGGGCAGGGCCTCGCGGATGCGGGTGTCGTCGGTGATGCGGCGGCCTTCCAGGGGAACGTTGAAGTCCACCCGGATGAAGACGCGCTTGCCGGTGAGCTGCATGTCGTCGATGTAGCGGATCGTCATCGTTCCCTCTGGTTCGTCCGTGTGACGGGCTTCGGGGATTACAGGCCCTTGGAGGACAGGAACTTGGCCACGTCCACCATGCGGTTGGAGAAGCCCCACTCGTTGTCGTACCAGGCCATCACCTTGGCGAGGTTGTCGCCCATGACCATGGTGTTGGTGGAGTCGAAGATGGAGGAGTGCGGGTTGCCGTTGTAGTCGACGGACACCGTCTGCTCGTCGCTGTACTGGAGGATGCCCTTGAGCGAGCCCTCGGCGGCCTTCTTGAAGGCGTCGTTGATGGCGTCGGCGGTGACGTTCTTGGAGAGCACCACGCTCAGGTCCACCAGGGACACGTTCGGGGTGGGCACGCGCACCGAGATGCCGTGCATCTTGCCCTTGAGGCTCGGCAGCACCTCACCGATGGCCTTGGCGGCACCCGTGGACGAGGGGATCATCGACAGGGCGGCGGCGCGGGCGCGGCGCAGATCCTTGTGCGGCAGGTCCAGGATGCGCTGGTCGTTGGTGTAGCTGTGGATGGTGGTCATCACGCCCTTCTCGATGCCGAAGGTGTCGGAGAGGACCTTGGCCACGGGCGCCGGGCAGTTGGTGGTGCACGAGGCGTTGGAGAGGATCTGGTGCTTCCCCGCGTCGTACTGATCGTGGTTGATGCCGTAGGCGATCGTGAAGTCCGGGTTCTTGGCCGGCGCGGAGATGATGACCTTCTTGGCGCCCGCGTTCACGTGCTTGATCGCGCCCTCGCGCTCGGTGAAGTGACCCGTGCACTCGAGGACGATGTCCGCGCCCAGCGACTTCCAGGGCAGCGCGGAGGGATCCTTCTGGGCCGTGACGGCGATCTCCTTGCCGTCGATGACGATGGCCTTCTCGGTGGCCTTCACGGTGCCCGGGAAGATGCCGTGCACGGAGTCGTACTTGAAGAGGTGCGCCAGGGTGGCCGGGG
The DNA here is from genome assembly GCA_049060065.1 of Cystobacter fuscus. Lineage (GTDB taxonomy): Bacteria > Myxococcota > Myxococcia > Myxococcales > Myxococcaceae > Cystobacter > Cystobacter fuscus_B. The sequence continues at coordinate 2,094,841 of JBMEQP010000002.1, read as the reverse complement.
AGTCGAGGTCGTTGATGGCGACGAACTCGAGGTTCTCCTTGCAGGGCGAGCGCGGCGCGCAGCACGCAGCGGCCGATACGACCGAATCCGTTGATGGCAATCTTGGTGGCCATGTTCAAGCTCCTTGAGCGGGGAATGGGGCTGGGACGAAAAGGCGGGCGACCGTAGGCATGGGCGGCACGCGAGTCAACGCTCTCCGCGAGCCAAATGACGTGTCCGCCGGCGTTGCACAAGACGCAACAGCAACAGCCCCGCCAGGGAACCCGTTCCCCCCCCGCCCCACAGCCGCAGCCGCCCCGCTCCTCGCCATAGGAGCCGGGGACCTGCTCGAGGGTGCACGGGAATGCGCCCCCGGGGAGCTCAAGCCGCCCGAGTCCAGGTCCAGCGGCAGGGCCTCCTCCGTCTCCGGCGCCGGGGGCGGCGACGCCAGCACCCCCGCCCGGGCCAGGAAGGCGCCCATCAGGTACGCGCGTCGCTCGGGTGAGACGACCCCCTCGAAGGGCACGCCCAGGAAGAGCACCTGTCCCCCCGGCGCGGAGAGGATTCCCGCCGCCGTGTCCGCTCCGGAATAGCCCAGCACCGGCTGGCCCCCTTCCCCCGGCCGGAGCACGTCCGTCGCGCCCACCGGGAAGGAGCCCCGCCGCCCGTCATCCAACAGGGAGCCCGCCAGGCCCGGGAAGAGGCCCTCCGCGAGCCCCCCCACCCGCGGCGCCGACAGACCACACACTGGCCGGGCGTGCAGGATGTCCGTCAGGAAGGCGACGTCCTCGGCGCTTCCCACCGCGAGCGCGGAGGCGACCTGACTGCCCGACAGCAGCAGGTGCCCGCCCCCGAGCACGAAGGCGCGCAGCAGGGCCTGTTCCGTGGCGTCGGGGCCCCGGCTCCGGGCCTGTCCCCGCCCGGAGAACCAATCCAGCACCGGGTAGCCCACGGGGGTGATGAGGCCCGCGGCGATCGCCTCGCCCGTCGCGCCGTCGAAGGCCACGGCGTTGCGCGCCAGTGCGTCCCCGTGGCGGCGCAGGGCCGTCCCATCGTTCATCGCCTCCAGGAAGGCGCGCTGGGGCGAGCCCAGATCGTACGCCGAGAGCTCCTCGACACGCGCCATCGTCGCGTCCAGGGCCTGGAACGCGTTGACCACGAGCACCCGCGGCGCCCCGTCCGTCGCGCCCACGCCCACCACGTCCGAGGGGAACGACTCGCCACCCTCGTTGACGGCCGCCACCCGGAAGTAGCGCGTCGTGCCCGCCGCGAGCGGCAGGGAGAAGGACGTGGCGGTGGTGTCCGTGCCCTCGTCCCAGGCCAGCCCGTCCACGCTCTGGTAGAGGCGGTAGCCCGTGGCCGGATGCAGCGGAGGCACGGCGCCCTCCGGATCCGCGGGCGGCGCCCACTTCACCTCGACCCGGCCTCCTCCCGCGTTGCGAGCCGCCACCGCCGAAGGCGGCTCAGGGGGCAGGTGGATGACGGGAGCCGGCCCTCCGGGGTATCCCGGACGGCGAAGTACTTGATGAGGCCATGGAGGAAGGCCCGCGCGGCGACGCGCCGGAAGCGCGGCTCCTTGAGCCACGCGGCGTCCTGGGCATTGTCATGGTAGGCCACCTCCACCAGCACGGAGGGGAACTCCTTGTTGTGGGCCGGGTTCACCTCACCCAGGTTGGCCGAGCGCAGGTTGCGCACCCGCCAGTTCGGCTCGATCTCCCGCTGCAGGTCCACCTTGAGTTCGTCCAGCAGGCTCTGCGCGAGCTCCGGACTGCCGGGCACCGCCTCACCGGGGATGTATTTGCCATCCACGGGATTGGGCCCATAGACGTAGGCCTCCGTGCCCCGGGCGCTCCCATTGGCCGAGGCATTGGTGTGCCGGGCGACGTACACGGCGTCCTCGCCATCCTCGTGCAGCCAGGCCGCGAAGCGCGGGCGGGCGGTGACGTCTGCGTTGCGCTCGTTGGAGAGCGCGTTGGACCCCGTGGGCGCGAACACCGAGGGCGGTGCGCCGCTGTACTGGACGTGGTAGCGCGCGCACTCCTCGGAGCGCGGGCGCGCGAGCGGACCCAGCTGCGCATCTCCAATGTCGCCCGTGCCGCCGCCCAGGCGCACGGCGTCCAGCGACACGGTGCCCGCCTCGGCCGAGTCGTTGAGCGCCACCACCGACGCCGACTCCGCCGGAGCGCCCGCCCGGAAGTAGAAGCGGCCGAGCAGCACCCACGTGCCCCCGTGGCGGCGCTGGTTCACGCGGAAGTGGCTCTCGCCGCCCGCGTGCCGCACCACGTAATGGGCGTCCGTGACGCGGCCCGGGTCCGAGCCATAGGAGACGTACACGTGGTAGGCGCCGTCCGCGGGCACCCGGGGCGCCCAGGTGGCCCGCGCCGTGGCCGTGGCCGCGGCCGTCATCAGCCGGGTGTCTCCCAGCTTGAAGGGCTCCACCGCGTTGCCCATGGGCACCGGCGGCACGCCCCAGCCGGATTCAGAGCCCGTGCTGGAGAAGAGGTCCGCGGGACCCTCCTCCGAGTACCCCACCCCGCCGTTGTCGAGCGCCACGCCCTGGGGGTTCAGGTCCGGCTCGCGCACCGGCACCACCGTGGCGCCCGCCCCCATCAGCATCGGCAGCAGGTACTGGTCCATCGTCTCGAGCGACACCAGGTCCTCGACGACGTCGTTGGTGTTGCCGCGCTGGGTGGCCCACCGGCCCAGGGGAGAGCTGCGATAGAAGCCGTGCCCCGGGCTCAGATAGATGACCTTCCCCGACAGGGCCCCGGTGCGCAGGCGCGTCTGGGGCACCCCCGACAACGCGGAGACGCCGGAGCCGCGCTGCTCGCGGCGCACCAGGGCGGGCTCGGTGGGCGACCAGCGGCTCTCATGGGGCCGGGGGCCGGGCGAGGGCACGTACTCCGCGTCCGGGGGTTCCAGCCCACAAGCGTGAGCAGCGTCCTCTTCCTGAGCCGGCTGGTTCCAGGCCAACAGAAGATCGTGAGCAACACCCAGACAGTGGTACGGAGGGATGCAGGAAGTGCCATGAGGCGCCGGACGTTAGGACCCGGCGCGAGGCCTGCCAATCGAACTCGTGGGTGCCCACCCACTCTCCCGCTAACCTGTCCCCGATGAGTTCCCCCGCTCCCTACTCCCCACCACCTCCCCCGGACCCGGAGACGCCCCGCCGCCCCCCCGCCTACGCGTCGCGGGGCGGCACGGGCATGCTCGCCTCCTTCCGCCACGCCTGGGACGGGCTCATCCACACCGCCGTGCACCAGCGCAACATGCGCGTGCACCGGTCTCCGCCGTGCTCGTGGGACTCGTGGGCAGTGGCATCCCCCTGGGCGTCGCCGAGAAGGTCATCCTCATCTTCTGCGTGCTGCTCATCTTCTTCGCGGAGATCCTCAACAGCGCGCTCGAGCACCTGGTGGACCTGGCCACCCGGCACTTCGACGAGAAGGCCCGGCTCACCAAGGACGCCGCCGCGGCGGGCGTGCTCGTGCTCGCCATCGGCACGGTCGTCATCTTCGTCTCCATCCTCGTGAACAACTGGGAGACGGTCGCCGACAGCGGCCCTCAAATCGCCCGGCAGGTGGCGCTCGGTCTGCCGCTCACCGGGTGCGTCACCCTGCTGGTGCTCCCCCACCGGCGCGCCCGCTGGGTGGATGTGTCCGCCGTCGTGGTGGGCGCCCTGCTGCTCGGCGTTCTCGCCGCGTACTCGGTCAGCTCCGTCTTCACCGCCGTGAACGCGGGCCTGTTCATCCTCGCCGCGTCCGCCGCGCGTCAGCGGCGCCGGGAGCAGGCCGCCGCCCGCTCGCCCGGGTGACGAGCCCCCGGAAACGAAAAAACCGGCTCGGGGCCGGTTTCGTGTACCGCGTTCTCCGTGCCGCCTGGGGGCGCTCGAGCCCGGGACCCGCCCGGAACCCGGCTCACCCGCCAGGGACAGTCCGCATTCCAGGCGGTCAGGCTTCCTGGCGGAAGTCCGGCCGGCTCTCGGGGCTCACCTGCGCGACACCGGCGTGCACCCCCTTGAGGTCCTCCGACACCAGGTCCAACAGCTCGGTGGCCATGCCGATGATCTGCATGGGGGTGTAGCCGTCCGCGCGCAGCTGGTTGAAGAAATTCTGGGCGAGGAGACGGGTCTTCTGCTTGTTCGCGTTCAAGGTCGTTTCCTCCAGAAACAGTGGGACCGCGTAGTCACGGGAGAATCATTCTTCAACCCCCGTGCCAGCCGTCGACTCCTGGACGGATTTCCCATGCACTCCAAGGAGTTATGAAGAGCCCGGGGTGGCACGCGGCCCCTCGCCTGCGAACGGGCCTTCGCACTTGGGCGGCACGCGCGGGGAGGGACCACGGCGGAGTGCGTCACCCGGTTCGCACCTATGGGAAACTCCGCTGTTCGCTGGCTTGCATTCCAGGCACCGGGTGGCGCACATACGCGCCCGTCGTCGGCTGAGGAGAAGAGCGTCGCATGGCTTATCGGGTGAACAACATTGGGTTGTGGTTGGACGAGCCGGAGGAGCTGCTGGGCCAGCGCGCGGCCGAGAAGCTCGGCGTGACGCGAGGCGATCTCCAGTCCGTGCGCGTGGTGCGCGCGGTGCTCGATGCACGCAAGAAAGGCAGCCCTCGCTATATCTATACGCTGGAGGTGGAACTCTCTCCGGGCCGGGTGCCACCGCGGCTGCCGCCGGACGTGGGTGAGACGCCGCCTCCACCCGAGCCGCCCGCGCGCGTGAAGGAGCCCGAGCGCCTGCCCCTCATCATCGGCACCGGCCCGGCGGGACTCTTCTGTGCCCTGGCGCTGCTGGAGCGGGGCGTACGCACCATCCTCGTCGAGCGGGGCCGGGAGGTCGTGGCGCGGCGCAAGGACGTGGCGAAGCTCATGCGCGACGGGACGTTGGACCCGGAGAGCAACATGAACTTCGGCGAGGGCGGCGCGGGCGCGTACACGGACGGCAAGCTGTCCACGCGCATCAACCACCCCCACGTGCGCAAGGTCATCGAGACGTTCGCCCGCTGCGGCGCGCCGGACCACATCCTCATCGAGGGCAAGCCGCACATCGGCTCGGACCTGCTGCCCGGCGCGGTGGCGCGCATCCGCGAGGAGCTCATCGCCGGCGGCAGCCGGTGCTCTTCGAGCACAAGGTGGAGGAGGTGCTCGACCGCGACGGGCGGGTGACGGGCGTGCGGCTGGCGGACGGACGCGTGCTGGAGAGCGACCGGGTGGTGCTCGCCCCGGGCAACTCGGCGCGCGAGCTCTACGAGCGCTTCGCCGCCGACGGACGCGTGGTCATCGAGCCCAAGCCCTTCGCGCTCGGCTTCCGGGCGGAGCATCCGCAGGGGCTCATCAACTCCATCCAGTACGGCAGCGCGGCGAAGAACCCGAAGCTGCCTCCGGCCGACTACAAGCTCGCGGAGAACCTGGACGTGAACGGAGAGGTGCGCGGCATCTACTCCTTCTGCATGTGCCCGGGCGGCATCGTGGTGCCCACGCCCACCCAGGACGGGCTGCAGTGCACCAACGGCATGAGCAACTCGCGCCGCAACGCGAAGTACGCCAACGCGGGCATCGTCGTGACGGTGTCCGTGGAGGACTTCGAGCGCGAGGGCTTCCGCGGTCCGCTCGCGGGCCTGGAGTTCCAGCGGCACTGGGAGTCCAAGGCGTACGAGCTGGGCGAGGGCAAGTTCTTCGCCCCCGCGCAGACCATCCCCGACTACCTCGCGGGCCGCGTGAAGAAGGATCCGGGCGGCACCAGCTACCGGCCAGGTCTGGCGCACACGGACCTCAACCGCCTCTTCCCCGAGCGCCTCACCCAGTCGCTCAAGCAGGCGCTCAAGGCGTTCGACCGCAAGATGCGCGGCTTCGTGAGCGACGAGGGCAAGCTCATCGGCATCGAGAGCCGCACGAGCTCGCCCGTGCGCATCACCCGCGGCGAGGACATGCAGTCCGTCTCCATGCGCGGCCTCTACCCCGCGGGCGAGGGCTGCGGCTACGCTGGAGGCATCGTTTCCTCGGCCATTGATGGACTGCGCGTGGCTGAGCAGATTGCGGCCGAACTGGCCTGACTCGACCCGGGAGGGGCAGGATGCGCTACCACGTACGTACGCCGGACGGAGAGCTGGACTACCTCTCTTTCAGGGAGGTGGAGCTGGCGTACATGCAGGGCCTCGTGGGCCCCGATGACGAGGTGCGCGAGGAGGGACAGACCCTCTGGCGCAAGGCCTCGAAGATCCCCGAGCTGGCCCGGGCCCGCCCCGCTTCCCTCCAGGGCAACGCGGCCCGCCTCCGGCTCGGCGCGGTGGTCTCCGCCGTGGTCCTGGGCCTCTTCTCGCTGAGGCTCATCTTCAGCGACTCCTGGACCCGGCGCGGGATAGGGATCGCCCTGGCGCTGGTGACCAGCGGGATCCTCACCCAACTCACCCGCCAGGCCTTCAAGCGGCCAGGCGTTCCTTGAGCCGAATCGAAATCGTCCTCCCGTCAACGAATGTTCCTTTCAGTGCGGAACATTCGGAGCGCGTCATTCGGCCGACGCCGAGGGGAGGACGAACTTGGTCAATACCTATCTGTCCCGAGAAGCGGCACGCAGGCTGAAGCACGGAGCCCCCTGGGTTCGCCGGGAGGACATCGTCTCCATCGAGGGGACGCCCGCGCTGGGCGAAGCCGTCCAGCTCCGGGACGAGCAGGGCCAACTGCTCGGGCTGGCGGACGTGGACCTCGAGGCCTCCTACGCGGTGCGCCGCCTGGGCTACGCCGACGAGACCGCCGAGGGCCTCATTCCCCGTCACGTGCGCCACGCCTTCGAGCGCCGCGCGCTCACGGTGGACGATCCGCGCTTCTGCCGCGTCGTCAACGACGATGGAGACGCGCTGCCCGGGCTCATCGTGGACCGGTATGACCGACACCTCGTCGTCCAGACGCTCACGCGCGCCATGGACGCCCGGCTGCAGGAAATCACCCGCGCCCTCGTCGAGGTGAGCGGCGCGGAGTCCGTGCTCTTGCGCAACGACACGCCGCGGCGCCGGCAACTGGGCCTGCCCGCGCAGCGCCCCCACGTGCTGCACGGAACCCCTCCCCGCTGGACGCGCGTGCTGGAGCTGGGCGCCCGCTTCACGGTGGACCTGCAATACGGCTCGGGCGTGGGCTACCCGTATGACCAGCGCGAGCTGCGCCGCTTCCTGGCCCGGCTGTCCCAGGGCGCGCGGGTGTTGGATCCGAGCTGCCACGTGGGCGGGCTCTTCGTGCACGCCGGACGCCATGGCGCCCGCTCCATCCTCGCCTTCGACAGCGACGCGGACACCGCGGACCGGCGCGCGAGAACGGCGAGGCCAATGGCCTGCTCGGCCGGCTCCAGGTGGAGCGCGGCGCCGCGCTCGACGTGCTCCACGGCGTGCAGGACACCTTCGATCTGGTGCTGCTGGACACCCCGGATGCGACCTCCGCGGAGACCTTCGTCGAGCAGGTGCGCCTGGGCCTGCGCGCCACCCGCCACGGCGGCATCGTCCTCATCGTCGGCTACCACCCGCCCCTGCCCATGGGCGGCTTCGACAACCTGGTGGCCGAGGCGTGCGAGCAGGAAGAGCGCCGCAGCTTCCGCATCGCCCGGTTCGGCCTGCCACCGGATCACCCCACCCTGGTGGGCTTCTCCGCCACCGACTACCTCTCGGGTATCGCGCTCGAGGCGAGCTGACGCACTGACGCGCCGTGGCGTCCCCACCCACGGCGTGCGGCACGTCCGGCGCGGTCGGGTCGGCGAGGGCAACGAGACATCCCGGGAAGAAAGGACACGGAGCGCATCCACTCCGCCCCGGTGGTGGTAGTGTGCCGCGCCGAGATCATGACGACCGACAATCATCAGGCAGACCCCTCCTCCTCCGCCGCCCCCGAGCCTCCGTGGAAACGGTGCGCAAGGTGTACGCGAAGGATCTTCGCGAGAAGGACCCCGTCCACACCGTCTTCCGCGTGGCGCAGAAGAACCGCGTCACCGCGCGCAGTGGCAAGGTGTTCCTCTCGCTCGTGCTCACCGACAAGAGCGGTGAGATCGACGCGCGCGTCTTCGACAAGGTCGACGCCCTCGAGCCCACCTTCTCCGCGGGCGACTACGCGCTCGTGCACGGCCACGTCATCGCCTTCCATGGCAAGACGCAGGTCGTCATCGAGGCGCTCGAGAAGCTGGATCCCGAGCCGCTCGATCCCAAGGAGTTCGAGCCCCCACCGGCTCCCCCCGCCCCGGCCGCCGCCGCCCCCGAGGAGTCCGCCGCGCCCAAGCGCGACGAGCCCCGCAAGGACGAGCCGGCCGCCGCCCGGCGTGAGGAGTCCGCTCCCGCCAAGGGTGGCGAGGGCCCCGGAGGCGCTCGCGCCGTGGGGCAGATCCGCGAGCTCGTCACCGAGCGCGTGAACGACGCCCACGTGAAGGCGCTGCTGCTGGCCTTCCTGGATGACGCCCAGGTCGCCGCGGCGCTGCCGCACGCGCCCGCCGCCAAGGGCGTGCACCACTCCTACCGCGGGGGCCTGGCCGATCACCTCCTGTCGGTGCTGCGGCTCGTCCTGCGCGTGGCCGACCACTACCCCATGGCGGATCGCGACCTGCTGCTCGCCGGCGCCCTGCTCCATGACGTGATGCGGGTGGCGGAGACCTCCGCGGGCGGCGAGCCCACCGACGAGGGCCGGCTCGTGGGCCACCTGGTGCTCACGGCGCAGAAGATCCGCGAGAAGGCGCTCGGCATCCCCCACTTCCCGCCCCTGCTCGAGCAGCACCTCACCCACCTCGTCATCGCCCAGTTCGGCCAGGTGGAGAGCGGCTCGCCCCGGGCCCCCGTGACGCTCGAGGCGCAGATAATCCACTCGCTCACCTCGCTCGACGCGCGCATCGCCGCCTGGACGGACGCCATGCAGCGCGACCCCCACGACCGGTGGACCGAGAACCTCCGGCCCTACAACCGCTCGCTCTGGAAGGGTCCGGCGCCCACCTCGCGGGGCCGGGCGCCCGTGGAGGGCGGTGGCCGCCGCAAGAACAAGGAGAAGAAGAACCGGGAGCGGCCGGAGAAGTCCGCGGGCACGCCCTCGGGCGACGGCGCTCCGGCGGAGGCCCGTGCCGAGCGTCCCGAGCGCGCCGAGCGTCCGCCCAAGCCGCCGCGCGAGCCCCGTCCGCCGCGCGAGCCGCGCGAGGGCAAGGAGCCGCGTGAGCCGCGTGAGCCTCGGGAGGCGCGCGAGCCCAAGCCGCCGCGCGAGCCGGTGAACGTGCCCAAGGAGCTGACGTTCAAGCCCTTCAGCGTGCTGACGGCGCCGAAGGCGGAGCCCAAGTCCGAGGACGGTACGAACACGGAAGGTTGACCCATGCCGAAGCGACTGGGTGAACGGCTCGTCGAAGCGGGCCTTGTCACGAGCGAGTCCATCCAGAAGGCGCTGGAGCACCAGAAGATCACCGGCCACCGGCTGGGGGATTGTCTGGTGGAGATCGGCCTGCTCCAGGAATCGGGGTTGCTGCGATTCCTGGCGGCCGAGTTCCAGACCCGCTTCGTCTCCGCGGAGAAGCTGGCCAAGGCGCGCATCGCCACCGAGGTGTTGGACAAGGTGCCGGTGCGGCTGGCGGAGGCGCAGAACGTGCTTCCGCTGGCCATCGATCCGGAGCGCAAGCTGCTGTCGGTGGTGGCGGCCGAGCCGCAGAACAAGAAGTTGATGGACGAGATCGCCCTGGTGACGGGCATGGCCGAGGTCTACGCGTACGTGGGCCTGCGCAGCTCCATCGCCGCGGCCATCCGCAAGCACTACTACGGGGACCCCACGGCCTTCGCGTCGCTGGAGCTGGGCGGCCACATGCGCGCGGACGTCAACGCCATGGCCTCCGCCTTCGAGAGCACCACCGGGACGGCGCCCAAGGCGAGCCTCCAGCTGCGGCTCGACTCGGAGACGCGCAACCGGCTGCAGCGTCCGGGCACGCAGACGCGCGCGGGCACGCGGGGGGACGCGCTCCTGGCCTCACGCGGCACCGTGTCGGACGGCGACTACATCGAGACCTTGAACATCCTGGTGTCGATGATGGAGCGCGAGCACAAGCACCACCGGGGGCACTCGGCGCAGCTGGCGCGCCAGGCGGCGGTGGTGGCGCGGCGGCTGGGCATGGCGCCCAAGGACGTGACGGCGGTGAGCATCGCCGGCCTGCTGCACGACCTGGGCAAGCCCGCCGAGCGCCATTTCTGCCTGGCGAGCAACGCGGTCAATCCCGAGTGGATGGCCGAGGCGAAGCGCTACTGCCGCGTCCCCACCAAGCTCTTCGAGACGGTGAACCTGCCGGTGCAGGTGAACACCATGCTCGCGCAGCTCTACGAGGCCTATGACGGCTCGGGCACGCCCCAGGGCGCCAAGGGCGACGACATCACCCTGGGCGCGCGCATCCTCGCGGCGGTGGACAGCTACCTGGAGCTGACGAAGAACCCGGCCAATGCCCTCGGCAAGCTGCACAGCAAGGCCAAGGCGATCGAGCATCTGAGGGAGAACGCCGGGAAGCTGTACGATCCGCTGGTGGCGAACATCGTCACCCAGGTGCAGAGCGGCGAGTTGCTGCGGCAGAGGCTCGTCAACGACGGCCGGCAGATCTTCATCGTGGAGCCCGAGCAGGGCACGCGGACGGGGCTGCTGGAAGCCGTGCAGAAGCAGGGGCTGGTGGCGTATGCGCTGTCCTTGCTGGACGGGGCGTACGACGCGCTGGTGCATCAGGAGTGCGACGTGCTGGTGGTGGGGCTGAAGTTCGGCATCGACGAGGTGGTGGCCCTGTTGCAGGCGGTGCGCGCCTCGGCGGAGCACGCGGGCCTGCCCGTGGTGGTGCTCGGAGATCCGGACCCGGGCCTGCGCGAGCGGTTGATGATGTGCGGGGCGACGGCGGTGCTGCCCCCCACGGCGCTGGCCGAGGCCGCCCGGACGCTGAAGACGCTGTACGAGGATCGCATCCGGCACAACGGGCCCGCGCGGGTGGTGCGCGGAGGCATGGACGAGCTGCCCGGACCGGAGCTGTTCAAGTGCCTGGGCGGAGGCAAGAAGTCGGGGCGGCTGCACCTCAAGTACCACGTGCATGAGGGCTTCCTGCACCTGGAGAAGGGCCGGGTCGTCTTCGCCTCCGCGGCGGGACAGACCGGCGAGCCGGCCCTGCAGACGCTGCTGGGCTTCACCCAGGCCGACTTCCGCTACGATCCGGACTCGCTGCTGCTGGACGTGCCCCAGTTGGATCTGGAACTCGAGTCCCTGGCCCAGCGCATCGTCCCTCGCAGGACCTCGGTGTACGTGCCCACGGTGTGAACAATAAACGCGAATCGCGAAGCACAGACAATTCGAACAGGGCCGCCGCGTGGGCGCTCGTCGTTCTCCTCCCGGCGTGTGCGATGTCACCGGGCAGGAGCGGTTCCTTTCGCTACAGCTTCGACTCGCCCTCGGCGGCCTGTCGGCATAGCCTCTCGGGGTGCGTCGCCCTCTACGGCAAGGAAATCGCTTCGGCGACGGCCGTCCTGAAAGTAGCGCTCGATGTTTCGACGAGAAACGACATCGAGCGCACGTTGTCAGAATGCGCGGACATCGCCCGTTCGGAAGTCCTTCTCCGGCACGAGGGGGACTTCGCCGGTTTGACCCCCACTGCTGACGAGTGCAAGCAATGGGCGAAGAACGCGAGAAGCAAGGGGATGACATGGGCCATGCAGTTGGGAACGGAGATGCATGAAGAGGCGCTCGAGTGCGTGGAGGAGCGACTGAGCAAACTGCGTCCGGGAGGATTCAGTCTGTAACCACGCTACCGCTACGACTCGCGTCAGGATCGCTGGAAACAGGTGAGCCGCGAGGAGGAGCAGGCACTGGAAGAGTCGGGCAATTCGGGTGAGCTGAAGGGATCAGTCAAACCCGATGTCGTGATTCATCAGGGGGATCCGCTCCTTGCGCAGGCTGTCTATGACTTCAAATTCCCATGTATGAATATCGATGAGATACCCAATTGGCCTCGTTACCCACCAACCCACCCCTACTCGGGACTGGACCAGGGGACCGTGTACGAACGGGCTTTCTCCATCAAGCCCAAACGTGTCATGCCGCGCTTGGGAGTCATTCATGAATAGTGAGCCCTGGCCCCATATTCGCATCTATTCAGAGAGGGGACTTCTGGTCCTTCGAGATGGATTCAGCATTACACTCTATACACGGCACTCTCACGCGCAGATAGCGGAAGGGGCCCTGCGCTCGCTCGAACTTTATCTGAACGCGGTGGAACCCGGTGCGCTTGGCTTGTACGCAGACCTGGACGGGTACTGGCAAAATCTCGACTCCACCGCCTGGAAGCTCATCCGAGATGAGCTTCGACACCCCACCCAAGCCCATATTGAGCTGGCAGATGCCTCGGCCGTCCAAGCTCGCTATCGCTTCACCTACCATGGAAGCTCGTTTACTCCCCTCCCCTTCATCAGAGACACTTCGACATGGGTCTCGGCGATGTCTTGCTGGCTGCCCACGGAGTACCTGAAAGAGCACGGTTTCGCGCATGTGCGTGAACTCGTGATGGAAATGGCGTCGTGCTTTCCTTTCTGCTCTGGGCATGCAGGCCTCTCCCTTCATGCCCAGAGCGACATCCTGTCTCTGGAGAAGGTGTCCCGCGCGAGAGCGAACCGGTATCCAGGCATGGACATCGCGCGTTCTGCCCTTCCCACCCTGGACATTGGAACGAGGGTCGACGGTGTACATTGGCTGAACTTCCTGGGCCCTCCCGTGCTGGACGCATTGGGGGGCATCGCGGGCCTCCGAGTCCGCTTGCACTCGCCAGACATCACCGTTCAAGAAATGGAGGAGGGGCGGGCCGTCGTCATCCTCGGCGCCCATCCTGACGCCGGTGACCTCGAGGAGGGACGCACGCTCCCCGCCTACCGGGAACTGGCGCGCGTCCTGGAGCCCTTCCTCTATCAACGACGCTATCTGCCGAACGAAGAGGTCCCCGAAGAGCTTCGCCGCTGGGAGCGCCGCTTCCTGGATTGAGCCGGGCTCACACTCCGACGCAGGAGGATCAGCCCCCTGGAGGCGGAGTTTCTCGAGGAGGGCCCGTGCCTCGCACAGGTCCGGCGTGTTCAGGCCCTCGGAGAACCCGCTGAAGACATCCCGCAGCAATCCACCCGCCTCGACCTGCTGACCGTCCTCGTCGAGCATCTTGCACAGACTCAACACCGCGCGCAGCTCGAGTGACCGGCCTGCTGATACCGCGCGAGCCGGATGGCCTGCAGGAAGCATTCACGCGCCGCGTCCCGTGACGTCCGGTCCATCCGCTTCAGGATCTCGCCCCGCAGACGGTGGAGTTCCGGCTCGCACTGATGCTCCCCCCGAGTGGCCGCGTCACGCAACCCCTCCGCGAGTACCGCGAGCGCCTCTTCGTACTGGCCCGCCAACATCAACACCTCGCCCAGCATGGCGAACATGCTCGTGAGGGCGAGCCCTCCCCCAATGTCCCGGAAGCGCTGAATGCCCTGCCGCAGCTCCAGGAGGCCGTTCTCCAGGTCCCCCCGCCTGGCACGCGCCCAGGCGCGGTACACGAAGGAGACCGCCTCCCAGAGCTGGAAGCCCTGCTCATTCGAGAGGACGAACAACTCCTCCGCTGTCCGCCGGTGGTCGCGACGTCCTGCTGGTAGTGGCGCATCAGGAGGCTGGGCCCCATGGCGCTGGCGGTGCTGGGCACGTGCCCCAGGAGCCCAGACAAGGTGAACATATCCTCCAGCACCCGCTCGCCCTGATCCTGGTAGCCGAGCATCCACAGGCACGCCGCCAGGGTGTACTGGCAGTTCATCGTCGGGGAGAGCTGGAACCGTCCGGTGATGTCGCGCTCCTGCTCGAGATCGAAGAGCAGCAGGCCCTCCTCTCCATGCCAGCGCGCATCGAGGAACTCACCCCGGAACAGATGCGTCTGACCCATGGCGTAGTGCGCGATGAGTCGCGGCAATTCCTGCTTCGAGCCCCATGCGAGATCCATGACCTGGCGTGCCGTTTCCAACGCGGGCTCCAGATGGCCCCCGATGAACTGGAACGTCCACAGGCACCACAACGCCGGCAGCAAGCGCTCCTGGTCGCCCAGGACATAGCAAAGGTCACGGGCACGGCAGGACGCCTCTTCCACCATGGGAGAGGCCCACCCATCGATCGCCATCAGCGCCGCCGCGAGCTCCAGTTGGATGGGCAGCTCCAGTTGGAGCCGCTCCGTCTCGTCCGGAATCTGCACCAGCAGCGCGAGCGCATGCCGGAGGTGGGCGATGGCCTCGCGATTGGCTCCACGCACCATGGCACGCTGGCCCGCCTTCTCCCATTCGCGGATGGCGTCCCGCGGCAGCTCCGCGCCCTCGTAGTGGCTCGCCATGAGCTCCGGCTGGGTATCGGCCACCTCCGGGAACTCGTGCTGGAGCGTCTGGGCGATCCGCTGGTGGTACTGCTTCCGGGTCTTGCGCAACAGCGACTCATAGGCGGCGTCCCGGATGAGCGCGTGCTTGAAGGTGAAGACCGCCTCGGGCAGCGCTCCCTGTTGGTACACCAGCTCGCTCTCCAGCAACCTGGACAGATGCTCCTGGAGCACCTCGTCTTCCTTGCCCACCACCGCCTTGAGCACCTCGTAGCGGAACTCGCGTCCCAGGGTGGCCGCGAGCTGGGCCACCGGCTTGCTCGGACCCAGGCGGTCGATCCTCGCCATCAGCGAGTCGTGCACGGAGACGGGGATGAGGCCATCGGGAACACGCCCGACCAGCTCATAACGGTTCTCCCGCTCACGCAGCACCCCCGCCTCCAGGATGGCCTTGGTCAGCTCCTCCACGAACAACGGGGTGCCCCCGCTGCGCGCCAACACCTGACTCTCCAGCTCGGCGGGCAGGGACTTGTTGCCGGTGACGTGGGCCACCATCACGGCCGCCTCACCGGCTTCAGCGGGAGCATCTCCAACTCATGCAGGTGCGGCACCTCGGCCCAGTCCACATGGAACCCGGGGCGGGTGGTGAACAGGCACAGCACCCGCTCCGAGTGCGTCCGGTCGACCAGGAGCTGCGTCAGCTCCAGCGTCGAGGGATCCGCCCAGTGCAGATCCTCCAGCACGAAGACCAACGGGCGCCGCTCGGCGATCCCGCAGAGCAGCGCGCCCAGGAGTTCCAGGGTGCGATGGCGCTTCTTCTGGGCCGGAATCTCCAGCGCCGGATTGGCCGCGAGCGGAAGGGACAGGAGCGAGGCCACCAGCCCCAGCGCCTCGGGGGAGCCGAGTCCATACCCGGCGAGGAACTCCCGCAGCCGGGTCAGCTTCTCCGCGGGCGAGGGCAACCTGCGCAGCTCGAGATGCCGCTCGAACAGCTCCATCACCGGGTACAGGGCGCTGTTCTGGTAGTAGGGCAGGCAACGGCACTCGAGCAGGAGGTGCTCGCCTTCCGGGAGCCTGCTGCCCAGCATCTTGAGCAGGCGCGATTTGCCGATACCCGGCTCGCCCCGGATGCAGACCACCTGACCGCTTCCAGCGGCGGCGCGAGACCAGTGCCCGATGAGCACCTCCAGTTCGTGCTCGCGGCCGACGAAGGGGGTGAACCCATCCGCGGTGGCCGCGTCCATGCGGCTCCTCGCGCCCGTCTCCTGCAACACCCGGTAGAGCCGGGTCGCGCGGGACAGGCCCTTGAGACCGTGCTCGCCCAGGTCCTCCAGGGCGAAGAAGCCACGCACCAGCCGGCTGGTGGCGGCGCTGATGACCAGGGTGTCCGGCTCGGCCTTGGCCTGTACACGCGCCGCCAGGTTGGGGGTTTCCCCGAGCGCCAACTGCTCGCGGAACTTCCCTCCGCCCACCTCTCCCATCACCACCAGGCCGGTGTGGATGCCAATGCGCACCTGAAGCCGTTGGCCCCGGGCGTCCAGCGCGGCCACCTCCTGGAGGAGCTCCAGGCCGGCGCGCACGGCGCGCAGCCCATCGTCCTCGTGGGCCACCGGATAGCCAAAGTAGACGAGCAGTCCATCCCCCAGGTACTGGGCGATGTGGCCGTCGTGGCGGGCAATCACCCGGGCGGCGCACTCCTGGTAGGCGCGCACCACCTCGCGCAGATCCTCGGGATCCAGCCGTTCGGAGAGCGCCGTGGAACCCACCAGATCACAGAACAGCACGGTGAGTTGCCGGCGCTCCGCCTCGGGAGCGGAAGCCACGAAGGGGGACGACTTCGCGCCGAGCGGAGCGGCACACTGGCCACAGAACCTGGCGTCCAGCTGATTGGGAGCGCCACATTCCCCACACAGGGCGGCCAGCGGGGTGCCGCACCCCATGCAGAACTTCGCGCCCTCGGGACTCTCCTGATTGCATTGCAAACAGCACATGCGCGCACGTCCCCCAAGCGGCTCGACCCGGACCCCTCTGGCTTGGCGAGGACCGCCTACACGCGGAAGCCGAACAGCGCCGCCGCGTTGGCCGTCGTCACCTGGGCCACCTGCTCGACGGAGACGCCCTTGAGCTCGGCCACCTTCTTCACCGTCTCGACCACGTACGAGGGCTCGTTCTTCTTGCCCCGGTAGGGCACCGGCGCCGGTACGGGCTGTCCGTCTCCACCATGAGCCGATCCAGCGGCGCGAAGCGCACGGCGTCCTGGAGCGCCTCGGTCTTCTTGTAGGTGACGACGCCCGACAGTGACAGCAGGAAGCCCAGCTCCAGGTAGCGCCGCGCCGCCTCCGTGTCCCCGGTGAAGCAGTGGATGACGCCCTGGCGCACGCCCTCCTCCTTGAGGATGGCCTCGCAGTCCTCATGCGCATCGCGCACATGCACCACGAGCGGCTTGCCCAGCTCGCGCGCCAGGGCGCACTGCCGGCGGAACACCTGGGCCTGCACCTCCCGGGGCGAGTGGTCGTAGTAGTAGTCCAGCCCCGCCTCCCCCACCGCCTTGAGCTCCGGCCGGGCACAGGTGCGCGCCGGTGCTCGAAGTCCGCCTCGGTGGCCTTCGCCGCGTCGTGCGGGTGGATGCCGAGCGTGGGCGTGAAGAAGTCCGGGTGGGCGGCGGCGATCTCCAGCGCCGCGCCCCAATCTCCCGGCCCCTGGAACTGGCCGACGATGACGGCATGCACCGGGCCCGCGGCCCGGGCGCGCTCCAGCGCGGCGTTCACCCGCTCGGCGTCGGAACGATCGAAGTGACAGTGCGAGTCCACGAGCTTCATGGCATCTCCTGGATGAGCTCGGTGAGCTCGGTACGGGCCTCGGCGGAGAACGCGGGCAGCGCCGCGCGCACCCGCGCCCGGCCCTCGGGAACGGCGAGCAACCACAAGCCCTCGGCGGCATCGAGCCGGAAGTCCTCGGGCACTCCGGGTTCATCGAGCAGCGCGAGCAGCCACGGCAGGGCGCGTGCGTCCCCCAGCCGGCCGAGGCCCCGCGCCGCCGCGCCCCGGCACTTGTCGCGGGGATCCACGACGATGGCGTGCAGCCGCTCCAGGGCGCCCGGGGCCTTCACCTCGCCACACAGCTCCACGGCGAGGGCCCGGTCCTGGGCCCAGTTCCACCGCCGCCGCTCGCTGCGCTTGAGCAACCACGCCGAGCCCTCGGGGTCGCCCAGCCGCGCGAGCACCCCCGCCGCCTGGGTGCGATCGAACGCGGGCAGCAGCAGCCGGTGGAACAGTACCTTCACCGCGGGCAGGGCGCGCGCGTCGCCCAGCTCGGCGAGTGCCCCGAGCGCGCGAAAGCGCAGCAGCTCCTTGTCCAGGGCCTGGAGCAGCACCTCGAGCCCGGCGGGGTGCTGGAGCGAGGCCATGCCGCGCGCGGCCTCGAAGCGGACCTCGAAGGAGGAATCCTCCAGGAAGCGGGCCAGGGAGCCGCGGCAGTCCGCCCGGACGAGGTCGGCCATCCGCCCGGCGGCCTCCAGGCGCACGAGGCTCTCCTCGTCGGAGGCCCGGGCGG
Source organism: Cystobacter fuscus (assembly GCA_049060065.1). GTDB lineage: Bacteria > Myxococcota > Myxococcia > Myxococcales > Myxococcaceae > Cystobacter > Cystobacter fuscus_B. The sequence continues at coordinate 2,076,983 of JBMEQP010000002.1, read as the reverse complement.
CGAGGAAGCCCGGCAGCTCGTCGGAGGCGAGTACCGCGGTGGCCATGCCCACGCCGGTGCGGCGCACCGCCACCTGCTTGTCCGTGAGCAGGCGCGGGAGGACGGGGGCCAGCTCGGGCGCGCGCGAGGCGTCCTCGGCCGCGAGGTGGAAGAGCAGCTCCGCCGCCTCGGCACGCAGGCGCGGATCCCTGTCGTGCTCGAGGGAGAAGAGGGCCCGGTCCCGTTCGGCCCGCCAGTCCATCACGCTCACTTCACCTCGGAGCCCGGCGGCATGTCGCCCGGGTCCAGCAACGACAGGTCCTTGCCCCCGGAGCCCGCGGTGAGAATCATCCCGCGCGACTCGATGCCCCGCAGCATGCGCGGCTTGAGGTTGGCCACCACCACCACCTTGCGGCCCTGGACCTGCTCGGGTTGGAAGGCCTCGGCGATGCCGGAACAAATGGTGCGCGGCTGTCCTTCCCCGAGGTCCACCGTCAGCTTGAGCAGCTTGTCCGCCTTGGGCACGCGCTCGGCGGCCAGGATGTGGCCCACCTTGAGCACCACCTTGGCGAAGTCGGTGATTTCAATCTCCCCGGGCGCGGCCTCGGCGGGCTTCGCCTCGGCCGGCTTGGGCTCGGCGGCCTTCTTCTCGGCCTTGCCGCCCTTCTTCGTCTCCGGGGCGGGCTCGGCGGGGGCCGGCGCGCCGCCGAGGATGGCGTTGACGCGCTCCTCCTCCAGTCGCGGCAGGAGCGGCTCGGGGGTGCCCACGGGGCGGGCGCGGTCGAGCAGCGGGTAGCGCGCGGTGGCGAGCGCCTCGAAGGTGAGCGGCGGCGCGTTGAGCTGGGTGAAGAGCTTCTCCGTCACGCGCGGAATCACCGGCGAGAGCAGCGCGCCCAGCAGGTAGGCCACCTCGGCGGCGTCGCTCAGGTCGGCGCGAGCGGCCTCGGGGTCCGTCTTCACCTTGACCCAGGGGGCCGCGGTCTGGAGGAAGCCGTTGGCGGTCTGGGAGATCTCGGTGATGACGCGGATGGCGTTGCGGAACTCGAGCTTTTCGAAGGCCTCGCGCACCTCGGGGACGCGGGCGAGCGCGGCCTCGACCAGGGCGCGGCCGGGGCCCTCCTTCGTCGCGGGAGCCAGCCGCTTGTCCAGCGCGGCGCCCGCGAGCATGGACAGGCTGCGGTTGGCGAGGTTGCCGATGTTGTTGACCAGCTCGCCGTTCACCCGGAGGCGGAAGTCCTTGAGGCTCAGGTCGAGGTCCTCGACGCCCGGGCCGAGGTTGGCCGCGTAGAAGTAGCGCAGGTAGCTCGGGTCCAGGTGCTCCAGGTAGGAGCGCGCGGGGATGAGCGTGCCGCGGCTCTTGGACATCTTCTCGCCGTTCACCGTGAGGTGGCCGTGGGCCTTGATGGCATCGGGCCGCTTGAGACCGGCCACCTTGAGCACCGCGGGCCAGAAGAGCGCGTGGAAGTAGACGATGTCCTTGCCGATGAAGTGGATGATGCGCGAGTCACTGCCCTCGGACCAGAAGTCCAGGGCGCTCTGGGCCTTGCCCGTGCTCTTCGCCCACTTCTCCGTGGTGGCGATGTACCCGATGGGCGCGTCGAGCCACACGTAGAAGAACTTGTCCGTCTCGCCCGGGATGTTGAAGCCGAAGTAGGGCCCGTCGCGGCTGATGTCCCAGTCGGCCGGGCCCTTCTCGAAGAAGCCCTGGAGCTGGGTGGCGAGGCCGGGGTTGATGAAGCCCTCGCGGCGCAGCGTCTGCTGGAGGAAGTCCGCGTGGCGCGACAGCTTGAAGAACAGGTGCGAGGAGTTGCGGCGCACGGGCGGCGTGCCACACAGCGCGCACTTCGGCTCGATGAGATCCGTGGGCGCGTAGGCCTTGCCGCACTTCTCGCAGGCGTCACCGTACTGCTCGGTGGCCTTGCAGTTGGGGCAGGTGCCCTTGATGAAGCGGTCGGGCAGGAAGCGCTTGTCGGTCTCGCAGTAGGCCTGCTCGATGTCGCGCTTCTCGATGTCGCCGTGCTCCTTGAGCTTGCCGTAGATGAGCTCGGCGTAGTGCTTGTTCTCCGGCGAGTTCGTCGAGTGGAAGTAGTCGACGCTCACGCCGAAGTCGCGGAAGTCCGCCTGGTGCGCGTCGTACCACCGGCCGATGAACTCCTCGGGCTTGAGCCCCTGCTTGGCGGCGTTGATCTCGATGGGGGTGCCGTGGGTGTCGTCCGCGCAGAAGTAGACGACGTCCTTGCCGCTGGAGCGCAGGAAGCGGACATAGATGTCGGTCTGGACGTACTCGACGAGATGGCCGATGTGGATGGGGCCATTGGCGTACGGCAGCGCGCTGGTGACGAGGATTCTCTGCGCCATGGGTTCTCCTGAAGGGCGGCGGACATTAGCCGCTCGCAGGGTCCGGGTCATCGGGAAGAAGCAGGCGGGCGCCCGGAGTGCATGGGAGCCCACGAGCTGTTATCGGTTCCACGATGTGTACCCTCCTCGCCTTCCGCCATGTCCACCCCGAGTGGCCGCTCCTGCTGGCCGCCAACCGGGACGAGCGCCATGACCGCCCCGCCGAGGGGCCCCAGGTGCTCGTCCCCTCCCCCGGGTCGTCGGTGGCCGGGACCTGGAGCGGCTGGGGACGTGGATGGGGGTGACGGAGCACGGCTTTTTCGTGGGTCTGACGAACCAGCGGGGCTCGGCCAACCTCATGAGCTCGCCCTACACCCGGGGGGAGGTCGTCCTGAACGCCCTGCGGGCGGGGAGCCAGGAGGGCGTCGAGGACTACCTCGCGGGGCTGGATGCCCGGCGGTTCCGCCCCTTCAACCTCCTCTATGGGGACGCGCGGCGGCTCCGGGTGGCCTATGCCCGTCCCGACGCGGAGCGGGTCCGCCTGGAAGACGTGCCCCCGGGCGTCCACGTGCTGTCCAACGACGTGCTCGACTCCCCGGCGCTCCCCAAGGTGCCACGCGCCCGGACCCTGGCCGAGCGGCTCTCCCACCAGCCCTGGCCGGAGCTGGCGAAGTCCCTCCAGGCGCTGCTGGCGGACCACGTGCTCCCGGAGCATGGGCCGGACCCGCTGCCGGAGGAGGACGGCCATCCGGAGCTGAAGGAGTTCTTCCGCCAGTGCCAGGCGCTGTGCATCCACACGCCGAGCTATGGCACCCGCTCCTCGGCCATCCTCGCGCTGACGCCCGGCCGGGTGGCCCACTACCTCGCGTCCGACGTGGCCCCGTGCCAGGGGGTCTTCCGCGACGTCACCGCCCTGGTCTCCAGCCCCCCGGAGCACTGACGCCCGGGGAAGGAAGATCGGCGGTCAGGAAGAATCGCGCCCCCACGTCCCTGGGGAAGCTGCCCGGCCGGAGAGGCCCCACACGCTCTGGTATCGCCGAAAGGCGAGTGGTTCGATTCCACCCTGGGCCCGGATGGGCCACCCCATAGCGGCTTCTCCACTCGGGCAGCGACTTTTCTATCCGTCCGCCATCATGAACCCGACCGAGGCGCTCTGCGCGGCGGGGGGAACCCCCGCTCGGCCGCCGAGGCGAGGTAGTCCTTGATGTTGGGGAACACGTAGTCGCGCTCCTCGGTGGTCGACAGGCCCATCCACTGCGCGATGGAGTGGGCGTACTGGTCCATGGACAACGTGGGAATCCAGCGGCCCTTCTCGTCGACGGTGTCGAGGTTGTTCGCCGCGTTGTTCGACAGATCCAGGTTGGGGAAGGTGCCATAGAGCCGGCGTCCGGCGACGCGATCCCCGAGGACGATGGCGTGGCTGCCCCAGCCATGGTCCGTTCCCCGGTTGGAGTTCTCCACGAGGGTGCGGCTGAAGTCGCTCATCGTGAAGAGCGTGGCCTGGGGCGCGTTGGTGCCGAACGCCCCCTGGATGAGCACGAGCGCCCGGTAGAAGGCATCGAGCGAGAAGTCGAGCTGCCGGAACAGCGAGGCCTGGGTCGTGTCCTGCGCGATGTGGGTGTCGAAGCCACCGAGCGCCACCGAGAAGAGCTGGCGCTTGAGGCCCAGACCGCCATTGGCCACCGGGGTCGCCGCCGCCACGAGATCCCGGAGGACCTGGTAGAGCTGGGTGTGCAACGACCATCCCCCACTGTCATTGGGGGCGACGAACAGGGCGTCGACCGCCTCGCGCGTCGCTTGGGGGAGCCGAGTCCAGGCAGCCTCCCGCGCGGCGGTGCGCGAGCTGGCGAAGGACCGCGCCAGGGCGAACGCTCCACCGTAAGACGCTTCCATGGTGACGCCGTTGTTGATGGCCAGCACCTGGGCGAGCGACTCCTGCTGGAGGGCATTGAAGGCGGCGTCGGTCGTCTCCTTGACACCGAGGACGCCGTTGGCGGGCACCATCAACGGACGCCGGGTGGCGCCCTCGGCGAAGAGCACCCGGCCACTGCTGAAGGAGGTCACCTCCGGATACTCTCCGGGATTCAGACCGTGGATCTTGTCCGCGGTCCGGCCGCCCCATCCGGTCGACGTGCCGATGAGCGCCAGGGGGAGGATGACGTTGGAGGGGTTGGCGATCCCGCTCGCCCAGGCCGCCTGCTGGTCCTCGTGGGAGAACAGGTTGTCCGGCCGCACCACCGTGCCCGCGGAGTAGTCCGACTTGCGCATCGGCAGCACGAGCGGCCCCACGTTGCACACCATGGCGGCCCGCCCCTGCTCGAAGAGCGCCTGGATCTTCGGGAGCGAGGGATGCAGCCCGTAGGCGCCGGCGGCGAAGCCCAGCGGGTTGATGGTCAACAAATCCGCCTGCTTGAGGCCAATGTTCGGCCGGGCCGCCGGTAATGGGCGTAGGGCGTCTCCGCCTTGGGCACGAGCAGGTTGTTGGAGTCATTGCCGCCCAGAAGGCTGACACAGATGGCGGCGCGGTAGCCGGAGTAGCCCGTGGCCGAGGCGGCGTTCGCCTCACCCAACCAGCGGGGAAGAGTGGCGGCGGCCGTGAGCAGGCCCGTGGCGCGGAGGAATTGGCGGCGCGAGGTGTTCATGGAATTACCTTTGGATCTGGAACTCGGGAGAGAGCGACGTGAGATAGATGGCCAATTGCTGCTTGCGGGTGTTGCTGCCGGCGCGAGGATCATTCATGGCCTGCAGGAGCGCGGCGCTCAGCTCCGAGGACATCTCGCCATGAATCCAATACCGGCCGAGCCAGGCCACCAGGTCGTTGGGATTCACGGGCAGCGTGGTGAAATCAATCACGATCCCCGCACTCGACAAGTTGGTGTAGACGAGCTCGTACACGAAGTTGGCGCGAGCGGCGGCCGTCGCGGTATCCAGGACACCGAACTCGGGGCCGACGAGCCCGTTGCCGCCGGGCAGCGGCGTCTTGGGCGAGTAGTAGCTGAAGACCGAGGGCGGCCTGGGCACGTCCTGCCCGAGCGTGCGGCTATAGGTATTGAGCCGGCCTCCCGGGTTCTTGGAGCCCGTGGCATCGAGCGTGCCATTCAACCCCCGGATCAGTGAGGTGATGAACAGCGCGGGCGGACGAAGCCGGCCGTAGGTGGCCTCGAGCTGCTCCGGAGCCTGGTCCCCGCGGGCCTCGGGGTCCTCGAGGATGGCGCGGACCACCGCGCCCAGGTCGCCGCGCACACCACTGCCATTGTTCTTGAAAACAGCCACCACCCGGCGGACGTACGCGGGGCTGGGATTGCTGGTGACGAGGTGCTGGATGAGCTGCTTGCTGATGAACGGAGGCAGGTTCGGGTCGGCGAAGATGTTGTCCAGCGCCTGCTGGAGGTGCACCGTGGCGCTGGCTCCCGCGGTCGTCACCGCGCCCCGAAGGAGGGTCTGCGCCGAGGAGTCGTGATTCACGTCGCAGGCCATCATCGGCTGGGCGTAGCTGATGGCGTTGTTGTGGCCCTTGGTCGGGCAGCCCGCGGCGCTGGCGTAGGTCCACCCGGAGAAGGCTCGCGCGAACGCCTGGACCTGGGCCTCGGTGTACGCGGGGATGGGCACGCCATTGGCGTCGAGCACGGGAGTGCCATCCTCGTTCAACTTCTCCAGCCCGAGTGTGAAGAGTTGGAGCAACTCCCGGGCGTAGTTCTCGTTCAGCGGCATGGGCCGGCCAGCCCAGTCGAACGCCAGGTTGTTCGCCATGTTGAGATAGGTGCCCATGGCGGGATTGCGGGTGACCGCATCGAGCAAGGTGCGGTAGCTACCAAAGGCGTTCGCGGAGAGCAGGTTGAGGTAATCCGCCAGCGCCAGCTTGGGCTCCAGCTCGGGAGTGGTCGTGTTGTCGCGAATGGCACTTTCCGAGACGACGAGGATCTGGCTGAGCGCGAAGGTCACGCGCTGCCGGAGCTGATCCTTGCCCATGACGGCGTTGTAAAAGAATTGAGAGCCGAGATCCACGGTCGCGGTCGTCCCGTCGAACACGGAGCGGGGAGCGGCGAGCTGCTCGGTGATGGCCTGGGAGACGCCAACACTCATCACCTGCTCCACGCTGTCGATGGGCAGCGGGCTCACCCCGTTGGCGCGCCTCGGGCCGAAGGTGGCCTGCTCGAGGAAACGGATGGCGTCGGGCTCGGTCGCGCTCGTGGCCGCGAGCGAACCCGCCTGATGGGCCTGAGCGGCATTCTCGCTGGAGAGCCCCTGCGCCTGTGCTTGACCAACCACACACAGGGCGAGGGCCAAGGCAGTGTGACGTATCATACGATGTTCTCCTGGTACGCTGCGGCCCCGAGACCGTGGAATGAGAAATCCCGGCTCAGGCGTTCGAGAAAAGAGAGCAAAGAAAGACAGCGACATTCTTGTTTGTCTTTAAAGACGGTTCAATCCAGGAAGTCAGGATTGACCATGAATAACGTGGCACCCCATATGGGCAGAGCAGGCAGGCGAGCTCGGCCGGGCCAGGGATGGGGCGCTTCTAGAAGTCTAGAAGGTATGGTTTGTAATTCTGTAAAAACAGGAGCTTTTTGGACACATGAGTGAACGCAGCAGGAAATATGGACGGTATGTCACAGGCGCAATTGGCCTGGAGGTCGTCCCCGCCGTGGCTGGTCAGGTGTGGCGCACAGGACATCGAGCGACAGGAGTCCGCGCCTCACGATGACTCGGAGCGTCGTTGGAGGGCTCGCCGTCTACCAGAATGTCTTCAAACAACAGTCTGGCCGGGGGCGATGTCAGCTATTGCGCTCCGAGGTGAAGGGCGTCACGTGGGCCCACTTCAGCTCGATGTCGCGGGGAGCGCCGTGGCGTGGCTGTTGCACCAACCGTCACCCCGGCCAGGTCCAGCGCGAACGGCGGCGAGGGCGGCAGGTGGTGGATGATGCTGCTGCCCTGGCAGCCTGTATGGAATTCAGGCCATTGCTCCAGGATGCGTCCGGTCTTCAGCTCGAAAAGCCTGGGAGGCACACAGGGAGTCGGGGCGAAGTCGGTGGAGATGAAGATGCGTTCGGCCCTCATCGGCGCCGGGACGCCTGGTTCCACCCCAGCCAGGAGGCACGACCCCCTCCTCTTCGACGGGCGCCGATTTAAGTCGGTTGACTTCATCAGTCGAGTGACTTAAACCTTCTCCCATGAGTTCGAGGACGGGCCCTTCCCCTTCCGGAGGTCATGATGAGTGCCGACGGCAGCAACCAGCTCCGGGTGCGCGGGTGAGCGCGGGCAAGTCCGACCGGGGCAGCGAGACCCGCGAATTGCTCCTCGTCACCGCGGAGCGACTGTTCGCCGAGCACGGCGTGGAGGCGGTCTCCAACCGCCAGGTGAGCGAGGCGGCGGGCCAGTCGAACAACTTCGCCGTCGGCTACCACTTCGGCTCCAAGGAGGACCTCGTGGTGGCGATCATGCGCCGGCACTCCGAGTCCATCGAGCGGCGGCGGACCGAGCTGCTCGCGGAGATCTCCGGCTCGCCCGACCTGCGCGACTGGGTGTCCTGCCTCGTGCGGCCGACCACCGAACACCTCGCCTCACTGGGCAGCCCCTCCTGGTACGCGCGGTTCATCACCCAGGTGACGACCCATCCCGCCTATCGAAAGCTCCTGGCCGACGAGGCGTATGCCTCGCGGTCCCTGCAACAGGGCCTCGAAGGCATGTTCCGCCTGATTCCTCGCCTGCCCGAGGACGTGAAGCAGGAGCGCAACGACATGGGCCGGTTGATGGTCGTGCACATGTGCGCCGAGCGGGAACGCGCGCTGCAAGAGGGCACCGCGATGCCCCGCTCGACGTGGGAGTCCACCGCGGCCGGAATGGTCGACGCGCTCGTCGGCTTGTGGCTGGCCCCCGTCACCGCCCGGCGGTGAGCTCACTGGACGGAAACGGCGCACCCACCAAAGCCAGAACCTCCGTCCAGACATCGGAAACAACCGAAGTGCAGAAGGAACAACCCTACGAGTGCTCGTGCGTCCCGAGGCGTTGAACGAGCACCTGTTTGTTTGAAAGGACGTGTGCTGATGGATTCCAAGACGAAGGGTGAGGTCTCCTTTTCCCCCGAGGCCTTGAAGGAGAAGTACCGGATCGAGCGCGAGAAGCGGCTGCGCGCGGACGGCAATGCCCAGTACGTGGACCTCAGTGGCGTCTACGCGGATTTCGACAAGGATCCCTACGTCGAGCCCGGCTTCACCCGCCCGGCGGTGACCGAGAAGATCGACGTGCTGATCGTCGGCGGTGGCTTTGGCGGCATGCTGGCGGGGGTGCGGCTGCGTCAGGCGGGGGTGGATTCCTTCCGCATCATCGAGAAGGAGGCGACTTCGGCGGCACCGGTACTGGAACCGCTATCCGGGCGCCGCCTGCGACGTGGAATCCTATATCTACCTGCCGCTGCTCGAGGAAACCGGCTACATGCCGAAGGAGAAGTACGCCAAGGCGCCGGAGATCTTCGCTCACTGCCAGCGCATCGGCCGGCAATTCGACCTCTACAAGGCGGCGCTGTTCCAGACCCTGATCGAGACGATGGACTGGGACGAGGGCGCCCGGCGCTGGAACGTCACGACCGATCGGGGCGACAGGCTCACGGCGCGGTTCGTCATCACCGCCGGTGGCATCCTCCACAAGGCGAAGCTGCCCGGCATCCCGGGAATCGAGACCTTCAGGGGCCACAGCTTCCACACCAGCCGCTGGGATTATGCCTATACCGGCGGCAACGCCTATGGCGGCCTGAGCAAGCTGGCCGACAAGCGCGTGGGCATCATCGGCACGGGCGCGACCTCGGTCCAGGCGATTCCCCACCTCGGGGCCTCGGCCAAACAGTTGTACGTCTTCCAGCGCACGCCCTCGGGCATCGGCGTACGGGGCAACCAGCCGACGGATCCGGAATGGGTGAAGACGCTCAAGCCCGGCTGGCAGCAGGAGCGCATCCGCAACTTCACCGCGATCGTCTCCGGGCAGCAGCAGGAGGTTGATCTGGTGCGGGACGGTTGGACCTACATCTTCCAGGACAACGAGAGCTGCCGCGCGAAGACTCCCGAGGAGACCGCCGAGCTCCGCCAGCTCGCGGACTTCCGCAAGATGGAGGAGATCCGCGCGCGGGTGGACGCCATCGTCAAGGATCCGGCGACGGCCGAGGCGCTCAAGCCCTACTACTACCAGCTGTGCAAGCGGCCCTGCTTCCACGACGAGTACCTGGACACGTTCAACCGGCCCAACGTCAAGCTCGTCGATACCGAGGGCAAGGGCGTGGAGCGGATTACCCCCACGGGGGTGGTGGTGAAGGGCAAGGAATACGAGGTCGACTGCCTCATCTACGCCTCGGGCTTCGAGGTCACGGGCGATTATACCCGCCGGCTGGGCTTCGACATCCACGGACGCGGCGGCAAGTCCCTGCACGACAGCTGGTCCGCGGGCACGGCGACGCTGCACGGCATGCAAAGCCGCGGCTTTCCCAACTTCCTGATGCTCAGCGGCCCCCAGAGCGGGTGGGCGATCAACTTCGTGCACGTCCTCGATGAGCAGTCGCAACACGCCGCCTACATCATCGAGCGGTGCCTGAAGCGTGGCATCGAGACGATCGAACCGACGGAGCAGGCCCAGCAGCAGTGGTGGGACGTGATCCTCGGCAGCCTCAGGCAGCAGAACGTCTCCTTCGGCGGCCCCGAATGCACGCCCGGCTACTACAACAACGAGGGAGTCCAGGCCGGCCCGAACGCGATACGCAACGCCGGGTTCGGAGGCGGCACGCTCGCCTTCATCGACATCCTGCGCGACTGGCGCAAGGGCGACGATCTTCCGGGTCTGGAAGTCACGCGGTCATAGACGTCTCTCAATCCCCTGATGCATGGCGCGGCTCATCTCCAACCAGATGAGCCGCTTGTCGCAGAAGTAGGAACCCCTACCCCGGACCCCATCATGCAAGCCAATCCCGCGATTGACCCCAAGACCCTGATCCTCCCCGAAAACGCCTCCCTGTTCACCCGCCTGCGCATCGCGACCAGGATCCTGAAGGTGATCAAGGGCAACGAGGGCAATCCCGTCTATGGCCAGACGATCAACGCCTGCCTGGACTACAACGTCTACGCCTCGCTCATCCAGCGGATCCAGAGCAGTGAGGATGGGCGCCTCCTGCTGTCCAAACGCCCTTCGCTGGAGGCCAGGGCTCTGGATCTGGCCGCGCTCGATCGCCTGCCGGAAGGAACGCTCGGCCATGGGTTCGCGCGCTACTTCCGCGACAACAAGATCTCGCCCTTCGAGACGACGCTCGAGATCAAGAGCGACCTCGACTACATCGCCAAGCGCTACCGCGAGACGCATGATCTGTTGCACCTGGTGACGGGCTACGGCACGGACGTGATCGGCGAGATCGAGCTGCAGGCATACGCCCTGGGCAACCTGGGGATCCGGACCGCGATGCTCATCGTGCTGTACGGCACGTTCCAACAACTCAAGGACCGGCAGTCCGGCGTCGAGCACTCCGAATACACGAAACGGATTTGGGCCGCGTACCGCCGTGGCCGTGCGTCCCCGCTGTTCCTCGACTTCTGGTTCGAGAACCACTGGGAGTCTCCGGTGTCCAAGGTGAGCGCGCGGCTGTGCGCTCCGAATGAGCGGATGAACTGACCCATGGAAGAGCGCATCGCCGCTTGAAGACAGTCAACACCCGGCGGGAATCCAGGAGGAACCATGACGAAGATCAAATTCATCGAGGCGAGTGGCAAGGAGCACGAGGTCGAGGCGCAGGAGGGACAGTCCGTCATGCAGGCGGCGCTGAACAACCTCGTGCCGGGAATCGTCGCCGAGTGTGGAGGCTTCGCCAGTTGCGCGACCTGCCACGGCTACGTGGATGAGGCCCGGCGGACGAAGCTCCCCCGCCCGATGCGGCGGAAGAGGCGATGATCGAGTGTGCCTTCCACGTGCAACCCAGCAGCCGGCTGACCTGTCAGCTCAAGGTGACGCCCGCGCTGGACGGGATGGTGGTCCGTCTTCCCGTCTCCCAGACGGGCGAGTGAGGACCGGACAGGTCCCCACGCGTCTTCCTCCAACACCCAGGGAGTTCGAACATGAGCGCCTTTAGCGGACAGAAATTGGACAAGATTCCCGCGCACGTCCCGCCGGAGCTGGTCTACGAATATGACAACGCGAGGGATCCGCGGCTGCTCGAGGATCCGCACGCCCGGATGCGCTCCCTCATTCTCGAGGCCCCGCCCATCTTCTTCACCCCGTACAACGGGGGCAACTGGGTGGTCACCCGGAAGAAGGCGATCGTGGACATCACGATGAACCCGGCGGTCTACAGCAACGCCTTCATCCTGGGGGGCGCGAAGGAAGACAAGGGGGAACACAAGGACTCGCAGCCGGGCCTGACGATGCTGCCCATCGCGGCGGATCCGCCGCGGCACACCGCGTACCGGGCGCCGCTCAACCAGCCGCTGTCGGCCAAATCCGTTGCCGGACTCGAGACGGCGATCCGGGACATGACGAACGAGCTCATCGACAAGGTGCTCGGCGCGGGACGCTGCGACTTCCTCTCGGACATCGCCGAGCCCCTGCCCGTCACGTTGTTCATGAAGCTGGCCGGCATGCCGACCGACCGCCTGGCGGAGTTCCGTCACCGGCCTTGCAGGCGACGTCCGCCACGGTGGATCACACGACCCGCGAAGGGGTCTTCAAACAAATCGCGGGGATCCTGGCGGAGAGCATCAAGGCCCGGCAGGAAAAGCGCGAGGATGATCTGCTCAGCCATCTGCTCGACGCGAACATCAACGGTCGCAACCCCACGTTCCACGAGATGTTGGGCTACAGCCTCGCGCTGTTCATCGGGGGACTGGAGACCGTGGTGAATGCCTTGAGCTTTGGCGTCCGGCACCGGCGCGTGACCAGGAGTTGCAGGCGAAGCTCCGCGCCGACCCCAGCCTCCTGCCCGGAGCCATCGAGGAGCTGCTGCGGCTCCATGGCATCGCGTCCACGGTCCGGCGGGTGATGCGCGACGAGGTCTGCCATGGCGTCCAGTTCAAGGAGGGAGACACGGTGTCGTTGCTGCTGCCCGCGGCCAACTACGACGACGCGGCGTTCCCCAACCCCGAGCAGTTCGTCATCGGCAGGACGGAGCAGCACATGACGTTCAACACGGGACCGCACCGGTGCGTCGGGCTGAATCTGGCCCGCCTGGAGATGAAGGTGTTCTACCAGGAGTGGTTGAAGCGCGTGCCGCCATTCCGGCTGGACCCCGAGAACAAGCCGCGGTTCGTGGGTGGCTTCAACCTGGCGATCGCGAGCCTGCCGCTGGTCTGGAAGTAGCCCGCCCCATGCACCCAACCGAAGAGCCACGAGCCATCCGATTCTGGCCGTTCATGTTCGCCCTTTTCGCCGGGTCGTTCATGTCCGTGCTGAGCTCCAGTACGATCACGATCGCCATTCCCGAGTTGCAGCGATATTTCGGAGCCGACCTCTCCCTGCTGCAATGGACCCTGACGGGCTTCATGCTCGCCATGGGCACGAGCGCGCCGCTCACCGGATACCTCGGCGGACGCTTCAGTTTCAAATGGGTATACGTGGCCAACCTGGTGGGCTTCACCCTGGCGTCCGTGCTGTGCGGGTTGGCCTGGGATGCGGGCTCGCTCGTGGCCTTCCGGTTCCTGCAAGGCGCGTTCTGCGGCGCCATCATGCCCGTGACGATGACGCTCATCTACCAGGTCCTTCCCCGGGAACGGCAGGCGCTGGCCGCCAGTCTCTGGAGCCTGTCGGCGAGCCTCGCTCCCGCGTTCGGACCGACCTTCGCGGGCTGGTTGATCACCCTGGGCAACTGGCGGTGGTTGTTCTTCATCAACGTTCCGCTCGGCCTCGTCGCCGTGGGCCTGGCCATGCGGACCATTCCCTTCTACCGCTTGCAGGCCCCGAAGGCCTTCGATCTCCCCGGACTGCTCACCGTCATCACTGGCACCCTGTCGCTGCTGATCGCCCTGAGCCAGGGGCGGGGCTGGGGATGGATGAACGCGAAGACCGTGTCCCTGTTCGTGCTCGGAACGGTGTCACTGATCGTCTTCGTCATCAGGGAGTTGAGGACGAGCGCTCCGCTGCTCGATCTGCGTGTGCTCGCGAACGGCCGCTATCTGGTGACGCTGCTCATCTCGAGCATCATCACGATCAGCCTGTACTCGGGCGCGTTCCTCGTGCCGGTGTTCCTGCAGAAGATCCAGGGAGTGACGCCGCTTCAGACCGGATTGATCCTCCTTCCGGCCTCCCTGGCCATGGCGCTCCTGATGCCCTTCGTCGGGCGCATGTATGGCCCGCTCGGGCCGAGCACGCTCATGACGACCGGCGTCCTGCTGATCGCGGGAGGCACGTATGCCTTGAGCCGTTTGACGCCGGAGGTCTCACAGTCCTACATGTTGGTGTGGATGGTGGTGCGGAACGTGGGTATCTCGCTCTCCATGATGCCGGCCAGCAACGCGGGCATGGAGCAGATTCCCCGCGAGCTGAGCGGCCACGCCTCCTCCATCAGCAACTGGCTGCGAAACGTGTTCGGGGCCTTCTCGATCGCCATCTTCACGTCGCTCCTGTCCACCTTCACGGCCCGGGAGGCCGAGGTGCTCGTGAGACAGGGGGTGACGGAACGCCGTCACATCGAGTTGTTCTCGTTCGTGGAGGGCATCAACGACGTCTACCTGGTGGCCACGCTCGTCGCGCTGGTAGCCGTGCCGCTCAGCCTGGGAATCCGCAAGCGGCCAGAAGCGCTCGAGACCGTCGTGGAAGCATGAAAGACCCAGGGCCCTGGAGCTTCACGCGTGCACCTCCACCGGGTGGCCGCGGGGTGTTATAAGACACCTTCACCACCTGGGAAGTCACATGTCGACATTGACGATGCAACACGCACGGCGGCTCTGGGAGTACATGTCCTCGTTCAAGACGAGGGCGCCCTGTGATGTCGCGGTGGTCTGTTGCTCGTACGATCTTCGCGTGTGCGACCATGCCTGTGAACTCCTCGAGAGTGGGTTGGCCGGGCAATTGGTGCTCAGCGGCAACACCGGCAATTGGACGCGGCACCTGTGGAGCAAGCCGGAGGCCCAGGTCTTCCTGGAACGCGCCCGGGCGAAGGGGGTCGCCGAGTCCTCGGTCCTCCTCGAGGAGCGCGCGACCCATTTCGGGGAGAACATCTCGTTCTCGAGGCAACTGGTACCGCACGCCAGGACGGTGACGTTCGTCACCAAGCCCAACTCCGTCCTGCGGGTGCTGCTGACAGCCGCCGTCCGCTGGCCGGGCATCCAGGCCCAGGTGGACTGCCCCGCGATCGACTTTCCCGAGGAGGTGTCGAACATCGTGGGGGTCTTGGGGGTGATCGATGAGATGGTCGGAGACATCCATCGGATCATCGAGTATCCGAAATTGGGCTTTCAGGGCGAGCATGCCCTCCCTCGAGACATTCTCGAGTCCTGGCGGTACCTGCTCGGGCAGGGGTTCGAGAACCACCTGATTCCCAATCGGCCGGTCGACGTGGACAAGGAGTGAATCCGCCTCTCCTCCGAACCTCCATGTGGGCGTCTGCCGCAACGTGTCACCGGGCTGTCTCCTCGAATTCCTTGAAACCTTTGACGGTTTGGCGAACAGCGTCATCGGTGAAAGACAGCCCGGGCCGTGTGGCCTTCAGGATGGACATTCTGGTCAGTTCCTGTCCAAGCTCCGTCCCCCCTGACCCCAACGACAGTTCAAGCAAGTTCAAGAAGGGACGCCATGTCACGCCCCAAGTTCAGGTCACTGAGCCTGTTCCTGCTGTTGCTCGTCTCCGTACAGTTCCCGCTGATCGGCTGTACGCCCCCGCCCCCGGACGTGCCGACTCCGGATGCCTCGACTCCGGATACTCCGGACGCGTCGACTCCGGATGTTCCGGACGCATCGACCCCGGACGCATCGACCCCGGTAGAGGTGCACGGGCTCAAGGGCGAGTACTTCCGGATGTCGGCGGCCGGCGTCCGTGACTTCGCCCACCTCGGAGCGGTCGCGCTGGAGCCGGACATCAACTTCCCTGGTCTGGACGCCATGTTCCAGACGCTGACCGGCCGCACCGAGCACACCACGGCGCGGTGGACCGGCCAGCTCACCGCGCCGGAGACCGGCGACTACACGTTCTCCGCGATCGGCGACAATGGCTTCCGGCTGTTCCTCGACGGAAAACCGGTGATCGACCACTGGGTCGGCGATTGGGACGTCGAGCAGAACAGCGAGCCGGTGCACCTCGTCGCGGGCGAGGCTCACGACTTCCGGCTGGAGATGTTCCAGGACGTCGGCGGCGCGAACATGTTCCTGCGGTGGTCGAGCGCCACCATCGGCAAGCAGCTCGTGCCGACCACGGCGTTCACCCCTCCGGCCGACTTCGAGGTCTATCCGGTCGCGCTCACCGTCGGCGAGGATGGCCGCCGGCTGACGCTCGACTTCGCCGGCCGGTCACCGCGCTCGGCGACCTGGTGCCCCACCTGAAGGTGGAGGCCGACACCGTCCCGATGCCGCTGGCCTCGGCCGCCGTCGCCGCCAACGACCCATCCCTCGTCGAGGTCACCCTCTCCGCGCCGGTCCTGCGCGGCCAGCGCGTCCGCGGCTCCTACGACGGCACCAGTGGCCTGAGCGTGGACGGGGCGCAGGTGCCACAGCTCATCCGCTACGCCACCAACGGCTCGACCCAGCGGCTGCGCACCGAGTGGGCCGACCAGGTCGACCCGGCCCACCCACTGCCCGAGTACCCGCGGCCGCAGCAGGTCCGCGAGAAGTGGCTCAACCTCAACGGCCCGTGGGAGTTCGCCGGCGCGGCCGCGGGTCAGCAGCCGGTGTTCGGCCAGAAGCTGCCGGAAAGCATCATCGTGCCGTTCCCGGTGGAGTCCCAGCTCTCCGGGCTGGAGCGCCACGAGGACCACATGTTCTACCGCAAGCTCGTCACCGTGCCCGAGTCCTGGCGGATCGGCTCCGGACAGCGGCTCCTGCTGAACTTCGGCGCGGTGGACTACCACGCGCGGGTGTGGGTCAACGGCAAGCCGGTCGCCGAGCACCGTGGTGGCTACACCGCGTTCACCGCCGACATCACCAGCGCCCTGAATGGTTCGGGTGAGCAGGAGATCTTCGTCGCGGTCACCGACACCACGGGGCCCAACCAGCCGCGCGGGAAGCAGTCCTCCCGGCCGGGCGGCATCTTCTACACGCCGTCCTCGGGCATCTGGCAGACCGTGTGGCTGGAGCCGGTGCCCAACGTGGCGATCGACGACCTCGTGACCACGCCGGACCTCCAGACGAGCACGCTCTCCGTGGAGGCCCGTTCCGCGTCGGCCTCGCCCGACGCCAGTGTCACCGCCGTGGCCCTCGACGCCACCGGCAACGAGGTTGGCAGAATCACCGGCAAGGCCAACACCCGGCTCTCGCTGTCGGTGCCGCAGCCGAAGCTGTGGACGCCGGACACCCCGTACCTCTACAAGCTCGACGTCACCCTCACCGAGGGGCAGAGCACCGACACCGTCGGCAGCTACTTCGGAATGCGCTCGGTGGCGATCCAGAGCGTCGGCGGTTTCCCCAAGCTGGTGCTCAACGGCAAGCCGATCTTCTCCCTCGCCATGCTGGATCAGGGCTTCTGGCCCGACGGGCTCAACACCGCGCCCACCGACGCGGCCCTGCGCTGGGATCTCCAGGCGCAGAAGGATCTCGGCTTCAACTCCGTCCGCAAGCACATCAAGGTGGAGCCGGCGCGCTGGTACTACCACGCGGACCAGATCGGCCTGCTGGTGTGGCAGGACTTCGTCTCCGGCACCATCACGAACACGCAAGGCCAGGAGGCGTTCCTCTCCGAGGGCCGCCGCATGATGGAGCAGTTGCACAACTCGCCGTCCATCGCGATCTGGGTCGTCTTCAACGAGGGCTGGGGCGAGTGGAACCGGGAGGAGACCGGCCGGATCGCCGATCAGGTCAAGGCCGCCGACCCGTCGCGGGTGATCAACGCGCACAGCGGAGTGAACTGCTGCGACTCCAAGGGCGACTCCGGCAGGGGTGACATCATCGACCACCACGACTACGGCAACAACAGCCCGCCCTACCCGGACGCCACGCGCGCGGCCATGGACGGCGAGCACGGCGGGTTCACCCTGCGCACGCCGGGCCACATGTGGCCGGGCGCGCCGACGGTCATCTACAGCGGGGTGGCGGACAAGGCGGCGCTGACCACGAAGTACGTCGACAACACCAGGACCTTCTACCTGGCCGCCGCCGGGAAGGAGCTGTCTGGCTCGATCTACACCCAGATCACCGACCTGGAGAACGAGCTCAACGGCTTCTACACCTACGATCGGCGGGTGCTGAAGGTCGACCCGGGTCCGGTGCGTGAGATCAACCGGCAGGTGATCGCCGCGGGCGCCTCGGTGGTGCCGGACCCGGTGTACCCCGGCGCCGGATACTGGCCGCTCGACGAGGGCAGCGGCACGGTGGGCCGCGACACCACCGCCGGGCACAGCGACGTGACGCTGCACGGCAACGCCGCCTGGAAGGCCGGAATCCTTGGCCAGGCGCTGCACTTCGACGGGAACGGCGACTTCGCCGAAACCGCCAGCCCGGTGATGGACACCCGCGGTGACTACACGATCTCCGCGTGGGTGACGCTCGACGCGCTGCCGGGCAACTACGCCACGGCGGTCAGCCAGGACGGCCGCCGCACGGAGAACCCGTTCTACCTGCAGTACGGGCAGGGCGCGTTCGCCTTCAGCACGCCCGGGGGGAAACGCGCCAGGTTCGTCGTGACGCCTGAAATCGGCCGCTGGTACCACCTCGTCGGCGTCCGGGCTGGCGGCGAAGTGCGGCTGTACGTCGACGGCTCCCGGAAGGCGAACATCACGGCTGGCCCGGCGGAGATCAGCACCGGACCGCTAGCGCTCGGGCGTGCGAAGTACGCCGGCAGCGACACCGACTTCTGGGCCGGATCGATCGACGAGGTACAGGCCTTCGGCCGCGCGCTCAGCGACAGTGAGGTGAGCGCCCTGTACTCCGCGGTGCCGCGCTAGGAGTCCAGCCGGGCGGCGGGTGCACGAGCCCGCCGCCCGGCCAGTACCTCGCGAGCCTCTCTCTCGGGACGAATAAATCCGATTTTTCCGAAAATCGGTTTATCCTGGTTGTTCCAAGGGAGGGGTAATCCATGTCTGTGAAGACATCGAGAAGTGTCGTGAGGCGATTCATCCGTGCGGTCCTGTTGAGCCTTGGCCTGCTGGCGTTGACTCCCGTCGACGCGTGGGCGCAGTGGGCCGTGTCCTCGCCCAACGGCTCGATCAGCATTTCCGTCAGCCTCAATTCTTCCACCGGAGCCCTGAGCTACTCCGTCACGCAGGGCGGTGCCGTGGTGCTCGAGAGCTCCGCGCTGGGGATCAGCACCAGCGTCGGCGACTTCTCGAATGGTTTGAGCTTCGTCAGCCGAACCAACACCGTCATCAACGAGAGCTACTCCCTCCCCGGCCGGAAGAAGGCGAGCTACGTCAACCACGCCAACGAGGCGGTGCTGCGTTTCTCGAAGGGCGGTCAGGAACTGCATCTGGTCGTGCGCGCGTATGACGACGGCATCGCCTATCGCTATCTCGTTCCCGGAAGTGGCTCGCTCACCATCTACGGTGAAAGCAGCTCGTTCAACCTGCTGGACTCGGCGACGGGTCATGCGCAGTCCTACGTGTCGAGTTACGAGGGCTATTACACGGCGCGCGGCAGCTTCATCACCGGCGAGTTCGGCATGCCGGTCCTGGCAACGGCGGGCAACCGGTGGCTCCTGCTGGCCGAAAGCGACATCGGGGGGAACTACCACACGGCACGGTTGACCGGCGGCAGTGGAAACAATCTGCGGTGGGTCTGGCCCACCGCGACGGGCGTGAGCGCGACACGGCCGTTCAACAGCCCGTGGAGGGCCGCGGTCATCGGGTCGCCCGCCAACATCGTCGAGTCAAACCTGATCGAGAATCTGAGCGCACCGTCTCGACTCGCCGATACCTCGTGGATCCATCCAGGCCGCGCGGGTTGGTCCTGGCGAGCCGGCGGTACTCAATCGGATTACAACACGCACGTCTCGTTCGTCGATTCCGCCTCGATGATGGGCTGGGAGTATTACCTGGTGGACGAGGGCTGGCAGGAGAGCTGGGTGCCGTCGCTCGTGAGTTACGCGAACTCGAAGAACGTCGGCATCTGGCTCTGGGTGAACGACGAGGACGTCAAGACCGAGGAGCAGATGCGCGCGCGGTTCAGCCGCTGGGCCAGCTGGGGCGTGCGCGGCGTCAAGGTCGACTTCTTCGACGGCGATACCCAGGTCACGATGCAGCTCTACGAGAAGCTCGCCCAGATCGCGGCGGAGTACCGGTTGCTCGTCAACTTCCACGGGTGCACCAAGCCGAATGGTATCGGTCGCAAGTGGCCCAACGTCCTCACCCAGGAAGGCGTCTTCGGCGCGGAGCAGGGAGAGCTGTCCGCGGCGCACAACCTCTCCCTGCTCTTCACCCGCAATGCCATCGGTCCCATGGACTACACGCCGGGCGCCTACTCGAACTCCGGTGGACAGACCACCTGGGCGCATCAGACCGCCCTGCTCGTCATGTTCACGTCCTACATCCAGCATTACTCCGACCATGGAGCGATGTACCGCGACAGCATTGCCCGGGAGTTCCTGCGCGCGCTTCCGACGGTCTGGGACGATACACGCCTGCTGGAGGGAAATCCGAGCCAGTACGCCACGCTCGCGCGTCGGCGGGGAAATGACTGGTATGTCGGCACGATCGTCAGCGGTACGGGCAGGACGGCGGCGATTCCCTTGTCGTTCCTGACCGCCGGCACGAACTATACCGCGCACATCTATACGGATGGGACCTCGGACAACGACATCGCGTACCAGGTTCAGTCGGTGACGAGCAACAGCGTGCTCAACCTTCCCCTGCGAGCGAACGGCGGAGCGGCGATCCGTATCACGACCCAGAACGTGTCAGTGGTTCCGAGCGCCATCTACAAGATCATCAACCGGAACAGCGGCAAGGCGCTCGCCGTTCAGGGCGCCTCGAGGGCCGACACCGCGCCGGTCCTTCAGTGGGCCTACGTCGACAGCACCACCAATGATGAATGGCGCCTGGTCGACGTCGGCGGCGGATACCACGGCTTGATCAATCGCAACAGCGGCAGAACACTGGACGTCAGCGGCGCCTCGACCACGGCGGGAGCGCGCCTCATCCAGTTCACGAGCCGGGGGAGCGCCAATCAGCAGTGGCAGCTCGTCGATGTGGGCGGCGGTTACGTCCAGATCGTGAGCCGCAACAGCGGCATGGTCCTCGACGTGGAAGACAACGCGACGACCGATGGTGCGAGCGTCATTCAATGGCCGTGGAACGGCGGCACCAACCAGCAATGGCAGTTGGTGCAGGTCGGAAGCGTCCCCTGACGCGGAACGAATCGTCCTGACTACAGCGCGCCGCCGCGGCGCAGCTCGCGCACCACCGCCACCACGTACAGCGTGATGGACACCAGGAGCAGCAGGCTTCCCAGCATGTAGAAGCCCACGAAACTGGCGCGGATGGCGGAGAGGATGGGCAGCATCAACAGCAGGCCCACCACGCAGAGCACGACGGCGGCGCGGGTAAGCGTGTCGGACGAGGGCATGGAGCGTCTCACGGGTTGGTGGTGACACGGGTGGGGGCGCGAGTCGGCCGGGCCGGGTGCGGCAGCCCGTGACACGTGAAGCAGCTCATCTCGTCATTCGCGAGCTGCGTCCTCAGGGCCTTGTGACTGTCCACCTGCGTGAAGCCGGGCGAGGTGGCGTGACAAGCCAGACAGTTGGCGTTGGGATAGGTGCCCTTGTACGTGATGGGCTCCTTCCACGTGTCCGTCACGTACAGCAGCCAGTGCCGGAGGCCATCGCGCTTGGCCTCCACGGTGCCGAAGATGCCGTAGCCCGTGTGGCACGCGTAGCACTGCTTGTCGGGGATGGCGCCCGAGCGGTAGTGCCGCGCCGCCAGCGTGGCGCTCCGGGCATCGTGCATGTCCTCGACGAAGGGGTTCATCACATGGCAGGAATGACAGGCCTCCACGGTCTTCATCGACTCGAACATGTGCCCCGTGGTGCCCAGCAGCGCCACGCCCGGCAGCACGAAGAGTCCCAGCAACAGCGTCCACCGGTACGTGGAGCGCGCCAGGCGCGACTTGAAGACGAACTCCACCAGCACCAGGCCGAGCACCGCCACGCCAATGCACCCCAGCGCGACCACCTCCAGCGCGCCGCCCAGGGTGGCGCCGTGAGGGGGCTCGGGAGCGGCCATCGCCCACAAGGACCAGGCGTTCATCACGTGCCCTCCTTCACGCGATCCACCCGCACCGCGGCCAGCTTGTACTCGGGCTGGGCGGAGGTGGGATCCAGGTAGTCGCTCGTCGCCGCGTTCACCAGGTGCTCCGTCGAGTGCATGAGCGCGAACACCACGCCGGGCCGCACCCGCATGCTGGGCAGCGCCTTGAGCCGCACCGAGCCGCGCGCGCTCGTCACCTGCACCAGTTCCCCCTCCTTCACGCCCATCACCGCCGCGTCGCCGGGGTGGATTTCGAGGTAGTCGATGTCGATGCCCTGGAGCTGGGCGATCCGACCCGTGAGGGTGGCGGTGTGCCAGTGCTCCAACCGGCGCCCGGTGGTCAACGTCATCGGGTAGTCGCTCGTGAGACCCTCCCGGAACGGGCCCTGCTCGGAGAGATAGACGACGGCGCGCCCGTCCGGCCGGGCGTAGAAGTCGATGCGCCCCTCCTTCTTCGCCAGCGGATCCTCCCCCGGCACGTAGCGGCGGCAGGTGCCCGGGTGTTGCTCGGTGGGACAGGGCCGGTGAGGCCCGGCAGCGCCTTCAGCCGCGCGTAGGTCATGCCGCTGAAGTCGTAGGTGGTGCCGGCGGCAACCTTCCGCCACTCGTCCCAGACGGCCTCGGGCGTGCGGGCCTTCAGCAGCGCGCCATGGCCGAGCCGCTCGCCCAGCGCCACGAGGATGTCCAGGTCCGAGCGCGCCTCGCCCGGGGGCTCCACCAGCTTCTCCACCAGGTGGTAGCGGCGCTCGGACTGGGAGAGGACCCCCTCCTTCTCCGACCACATGGCCGCGGGGAGGAAGACGTCGGCGTATCTCGCGGTGTCGGTGGGGAAGATGGAGTCGCTGACGACGAGGAAGGCCTTCTCCATGCCCACGCGGTAGCGGTCCGCGTTGGGCAGCGAGCGCGCCGGGTTGGTGGCCATCACCAGGGCCGCGCGCACCCTGCCCTCGCGCATGGCCTCGAAGAGCGGCACGGCGGACAGGCCCGGGTTGGGCGAGATACGGCCCTCGGGCAGGCCCCACAGCCGTTCCATGTCCTGGCGATCATGCGCCTTGGTGACGACCCGCCCGGCGGGCAGCGCGTGCGACAGCGAGCCCGTGTCGCGCACGCCACCGCCCGCGTTGGTCTGGCCCGTCAGGGAGAAGGGCCCGGTCCCGGGGCGTCCGATCTGCCCGGTGAGCAGGTGCAGCGCCATCATCATCCGGTTGGCCGCCACGCCGTGCGTCTGCTGGTTGAGCCCCATGGTCCAGAAGCTCAACGCCGCCTGGGAGATGCCGAAGAGGCGCGCGGCCTCGCGGATCTCCGCCGAGGACAGGCCGCACAAGTTGGCCACCTTCTCCGGCGCGTAGTCCTCGAGGAACGCGCGGAAGTCCTCCAAGGTGAGCGGCGGCGAGTCCGCCGTGCCCTTGCGGAAGGTGACGAAGTCGTTGATGAAGGCCGGGTCCACGAGCCCGGTGCGCAGCAGCTCGTACGCCATGGCGTTGAGCAGGGCCACGTCCGTGCCGGGACGGATCTGCAGGTGCAGCGTGGCGTCGCGGGCGGTGGAGTGCGCCTCGGATCCACCACGATGACGCGCGTCTGGGGCGCGGTGCGGAGGCGGTCGCGCACGCGCTCCCAGACGACCGGGTGGCACTCGGCCATGTTGGCGCCGATGACGAAGAAGAGCGTGGCGTGCTCGATGTCGTCATAGCAACCCGAGGGCTCGTCCGCGCCGAACACGGACTTGTAGCCGAACGCCGCCGAGGCCATGCACAGGCGCGGGTTGCCATCGACGTTGTTCGTCCCGATGCCGCCCTTGAAGAGCTTGTTGGCGGTGTAGCTCTCCTGGGTGAAGAGCTGCCCCGAGCCGTAGAAGGCCACCGCGTCCGGCCCGCCCTGGGCCAGGGCCTCGCGAAAGCCGGCGGCCGCCGCGTCG
Source organism: Cystobacter fuscus (assembly GCA_049060065.1). Taxonomy (GTDB): domain Bacteria; phylum Myxococcota; class Myxococcia; order Myxococcales; family Myxococcaceae; genus Cystobacter; species Cystobacter fuscus_B. The sequence goes on along the minus strand of JBMEQP010000002.1, from coordinate 2,053,412 downwards.
AGCGCCTCGTCCCAGGAGACGCGCTCGAGCTGCCCGTTCTTGCGCACCATGGGGTAGCTCGCCCGATCCGAGACGTAGAGGATCTCCCGGTTGAGCAGGCCCTTGATGCACAGCCGGCCCCGGTTCCACCCTTCCTGGAGTCCCTCGACCTTCACCACCTTCCCGGCGCGCAGGCCCACCCGCGTCTCGCAGCCCGAGCCGCAGAAGCGGCACACGCTCTTGTGCCAGGAGTCGACCGGGATGGCCTCCTCGCGCGTCCAGCCGATGCACCCGGGACCGAGCAGTCCCGTGGCCGCCGTCGCGCCGAAGTAGTGGAGGAGTTCTCGCCTCGTCAGATGCATGGTGTCCCTCGGAAGGCCCGGCATATCACCCCAGGCCCGGGGTCCACCGCGCGCGTGCATGGGGTGCTGGCGGGTGAACGGAACCGCCAGCGGCGCGGAGTTCAGTGGCTCACGCGAAGCAGAGAGTCCTGGCTCCCCTCCGAGCCAGGAGCCCCCATCACGGCTCGGCCCCCCAGATGAGCTGACCGTTCCGGTAGAGCGTCACGCCCTCCCAAGGGGTGTACGAGGTCTTGGATGGATCGAAGGAGTAGTCGTTGGATTCGTCGAAGTTCGACCAATCGGTCTTGTGGCTGCGGGTTTCGATGACCCCCGAGTCGCCACCCGCCGGAATACCGCCCGCGGCGGAATCGAAGGTGATCTCCAGATAATGGTCCGCCCTCGCCTTCCCCGCGCTCATCTTCACATGTTTGCCGATGACGTTCGCCTGACCGATGCGCGCATAATCGCAGTAGAAGGCAAGCGGCTTCTCTCCATCCACCGTGAACCAATAGCGGATGGTCAGCTCGCTCAGCTTCACGGGCTCCGCGCCGTTGTTCTTGATCTTGAAGTGCGGCCTCAAGCCGTTATCGCGCGGCTGGGTGTCCGCCGTGCGGTATTGCAGCTCGAGGTTGCTCGTGGGTGGAACGGGCGTGTTCACGAGGGCCCAGTACGCCGCTTTGGACTGCAGACGCTCATCGAACAGGAGGGGCCAGTCATTGCGGGCCACCGGGAAGGTCCGCAGCCCGGTGTTGCCGTCATCCTTGCCCCACACCGTGACGCTGGAGATCAGGTTCTTGTGTCTCCTGAAAACGTCGAACAGTTGCTTGTAAAGAGCAGCCTGCTTCTGCTTCAACTCTTCCGGGAAGGTGTCATACCGCTGCGAAGACGAGGAGTATACGCTCACGTCCAGCTCGGTGATGTGCGTTTCGACCCCCAGGTCGGCGAACTTGACGATGGAACTCTCGATCTCCTGAACCGTCGGGTAGTAGAGGCTGACGTGCGTCTGGTGTCCAACGCCGTCAATCGGAATGCCCTTGGCCTTCAACCGCTTGACCAGGTTGTACATGGCCGGCTCTTGCCGGACTCGTGGGTGTTGTAGTCGTTGATGAACAACACCGCGGCCGGGTCCGCCTCGCGGGCGAACAGGAACGCCTTCTCGATGAACTCCTCTCCCGCGATCTGGTACCACGGGCTACGACGCAAGCCGTCGGGCTGCGCGGCATCGAGCACCTCGTTGACCACGTCCCAGACGTAGATCTGGCCCTTGTAGCGGCCCATGACCGCGTTGATGTGCGTCTTCATCCGCTGGAACAAGAGCTCCTTGCTCGCCAGATTTCCGTTCGCATCACGGAACACCCAGTCCGGCGTTTGTGAATGCCAGACCAGCGTATGCCCCCGGATCCGCTGCCCGTTCTCGACCGCGAACTGAACGGCGGCATCCGCGCCGCTGAAGTTGAACACCCCCTCCTGGGGCTCCGTGCTGTCCCACTTCAAGACGTTGCCCGGTGTCGTGCTGTTGAAGTGTTTGGCGAGGAGCTTCCTGTCCGCTTCCGTCAGGAGCTCGCTGTTGGAGAACGCGGTTCCGATCAGGAAGTCCTCGGCGAAGACGTCCTTGAGCGAAGGGATGCCTTCCTCGATGACGACAGGCCCGAGATCAGGCAGCTTCTCCAAGCGGAAATCGTCGATATAGAGCACCACGGCGAGATTGTCCGACGCTTCGAAGTAGACGGACAGATTGTCCGCCGCCTCGAGGAGCTTGTACTGGGCCTGAAACCTCACCCAGCCGCTGGACGTGGCCGTATCGAAGTACATCCTCTCGTAATGGGTGGTGCTCGGCGTCCTGCGCTGCATCGTCATGGAGACGGTGGTGTTCGGGGCCCCCTGGGCGAGCTTGATCCACCCCGTGAACACATAGGTCTGCCCCGGCTCCATATGCGCCGTGACATCCAGCGTCGGGCCGTGCCACGACTGCTGGCGCTCCCCTACCCTCAAGCCGTATGCGCCACCGCGGGCCGCTTCCGGCACCACCGCCAACGGCTCCACCCCCCCGCGGCCCGTCCAGCCTTGCGCCGTTCCATCCTCGAAATCAGTCTGGAGAAGCAGGCTGTTCTGCGCGTGAGCGGCAGGCGGCGAGAAGAGCAGCAGAATCAAGGATGACGCCAGGAACGTCTGAAGCACTTTCAGCGCGGACTTGTTCCTCATGGGTTTGGTCTCCATCCGAACGAAGCATTCCTCAGTGGCAATAGTCAGTCACAAAAACTGATTCGCGGCCAAAGTCGAAAGAACGACAATCTCCGCATCTATTGCCTGCCAAACAGTACAAAGGCAGGGAAATTTTCCGTTCGCCGACGTCGACCGTGAATCACTCCCAGCGTCGAGCGCGGCGAGCACCCCAGCTGGAGTGCCCGCGGACCACGCGCTCCCGGTCAGGTGGGCAGCGCCTTCAAGAAGGCCAGCAGCGCCGCATTGACCTCGGCCGCGCGCTCTTGCTGGATCCAATGACCGGCCTCGGGGAGGAGGATCACCTCCTTGAGGTTGGGCACCAGCGGCTTCATCTGGTCAATGGGGGACATCGCGCGCACCGGGTCCTGTTCTCCGATGATGAAGAGCGCGGGCTGCTCGATCTTGACCGTCGCGAGTTCCGGCAACTCTTCCCAATCGCGGTCCATGTTGCGATAGCGGTTGAGCCCTCCACGGAAGCCGCTGCCCTCGAACTCCCTGGCGAAGTACGCCACATCCTCTTCAGTGAGCCAGTCCGGGAGGGTGCCAGGGGTATCGAGGCCCGTGAGGAACTTGTCGCCCTTCTTCTTGGCCCGCACGGCCTCGGCCTTCGCATCGAAACCGGGGATGCCGGCGAGGATCGTGCGCATCGTCCTCGGGATGTCCGCTTCGAACTCCGCCTCCGCGACGCCAGGCTGCTGGAAGTAGAGGATGTAGAACCAGTTGTCTCCGAACATGCTCTTGAAGAGCTTCGTTGGCGGCATGGGTGCGCGGCCGAGGTACGGCACGCTCATGCCGACGACGGCCCGGTAGCGGTCGGGGTAGAGCGCGGCGCTGGTCCACGCCATCGCCGCTCCCCAGTCGTGGCCGACGACGATGGCGGTCTTCTCCCCGAGGGCATCGAGCAGGCCGACATAATCGGCGAGCATGTTCTTCATGCTGTATGCCTCGAGTTCCCGTGGCTTGTCGCTGCGACCGTAGCCGCGGACATCGGGCGCGACCGCGTGGTAGCCAGCGGCCGCGAGCGCTGGGAGCTGGTGGCGCCAGGAGTACCAGGACTCCGGCCAGCCGTGGATGAGCAGCACGAGAGGGCCTTCACCGGCCTCGGCGATGTGGAGGTTGATGCCGTTCGTCTTGACGGTGCGGTGCTTGATGTCAGTCATGGAACTCACTTTCAGGGTGAAGCGGAATGATGCGTACGTCATGCATGGACGTCGCGGCCCTTCTTCGCGGGGAGAGCGCGGTCGCGGTGAACGCTCTTGGCGATGTCCGCCACCGAGGTGCTTCGCAGCTGCGTCATGAGGAGCGCTTCGGCCTCGCCGAGCACCTTGCCGAGTGCGTGATTGACGGCCTGCTCGACGAGGCACCCAGGGCTCTCGCTGCGAGGGCCGATGCTGAACAGAGCGGGGGTTCCGAGCGCGTCGTACACGTCTCCCAGCGTCACTGAATCCAGCTTGCGCGCGAGCGACCATCCCCCGCCGTGCCCTTTCTCCGAGCGCAGGATTCCCGCCTCGCGCAGACCGGCCATGGTTCGCCGCACCACCACGGGATTCGCCTTCATCAACTGCCCGAGTTCCTCCGACGTCACCACGGGAGCCATCTCCTCCATGTGGAGGAGAACGTGCAATGCAACGGAGAGCCGACTGTCGCGTCTCATGCCACTTTATATGTTGCGTGAGCGACCAGGAGTCAAGGCGGAGTTGCAGGCGCGAGCCCGCCCCTCCGGTCGGGGCTTACCGTGCGGTCACCTCTCCGCCGGGAAATAGCCGCTGCCTCCTAACCGACCACCTTGTAGCGCAGCCAGACGAGGTCCCCCTTGCGCTGCTCGACGGATAGCAGCTTGAGCTTGCGCGCGGGGCCTCGGCCTTCCCGTGCATCGAACAGCGAGGGAAGACCGACTCCTCCATCCGCGACCGGGGCGAGCAGCATGCTGAGTTCGTCGATGAGGCCCGCCGCGAGGAAGGAACCGTTGATCTTCCCTCCGCCCTCGAGCAGCAGCGTCTTGATGCCAAACTCCTTGCGGAGCTTCTGGAGGACCCGCGCGAGGTTCAGCCGCGTCTTGCCTCCGAAGAGGTACGAGACCCCCCGCTCCCGCAGGAAGGCCGGTAATCGTCCGAAACTCCTTCGCCGAGAATGGTGACGACGTGTTCCCCGTCGATGTCGCTGGTCTTCCAGGTGAGCTTGCCAGACGGGTCCAGGGCAATCGCGTACGACTCGGCGTCGCACCGGGCAATGAAGTCCTTGCGTGGGATGGGCTCGGCATGCTTGCGAGCCGGCACCTTCGACTTGCCCGCGTAGGGCTCCATCGAAATGCGACCGATGAGCCATGCGTCCGCGTCGAAGGTCTCCGCGGTGCGCTCGTACTCCGCCATGCTTGCTGGCGGGAGCTTCCAGCCAGAGGTCACGATTCGGCCATCCACGGAAGGCACCATGTGACAGATGACGTGGGGCCGCTTGCTCTTGTCCATGCCGTGCGTCTCCTGAATCGACTGAGTCGGGCCATGCGCCAACACGGACACCCTACGCGCACCCAGCGGCACGAGGGGGCACTCCCGCGCGGCCAGCCAGTCTCCAACGTCACTTCTCGAACTTCTGCCCCAAGCGGCCCTCAGCCACTCAGGCGGGAACCGGTGCGTGCTCCGCGATCAGCTTTTCCTTCTTCAGCTCGGCCCAGAAATCAGCCGGAATCTTCACCTGCATGGACGCGATGTCCTCCTGGATCTGTCGCGCCGTGCGTGCGCCCACCAGCACCGCCGACACGGTTTGCGGCGCCGAGGCGAACTGCAACGCGGCGGTGCGCAGATCGATGCGGTAGCGGCGGGCGATCGCGTCCATCCGTGCACGCCGGTTGCGCAGCTCGTCGGTGATCGTTCGCAGGTAGTCGATGCGCTCCACACCGCACAGGAAGCCGACATTGAGCGGAGAACCCACGACGATCGACACGCCCCGCTCGGCGCAGGCCGGCTGCAAGCGGTTCAGCGAGTCCTCGTGGCGCACCAGCGTGTACTGGGTGGCCGACAGGAAGATGTCCGGGTCACTTTCCTTCAAGGTGCGCAGCGCCGGCTCGATCGCGTTGACGCCGAGGCCCCAGGCCTTGATCAGCCCCTCCTCGCGCATGCGGATCAGCTCCGGCATCGCGCCCTTGACCGCGATGTCGAAGTACTCGGTCCAGCGCTCACCCATGTCGCGGTTGTCCGGCGACAGATCGTGGATGAACACCATGTCGATCCGCTCCACGCCCAACCGCTGCAGGCTGTCCTCGATCGATCTCCGCACCCCGTCCGCGGTGTAGTCGTACACCCGGTGGAACGGCGGCGGCTCGGGCCAGACCTTGCTGTCGGGAGGATTGCCCGCCTTGAGCAGCCGGCCCACCTTGGTCGAGAGGATGTACTCGTCGCGTTTCTGCTCGGACAGGAACTGACCCATGCGCCGCTCGCTGCGGCCAATGCCATACCAGGGCGAGGTATCGAAATAGCGCACGCCGCCCGCCCACGCCGCCGCCAGCGTGCCCTGCGCATCGGCGTTCGGGGTGGGCTTGAACGCGCCGGCGAGCGGCACGCCACCCAGCCCGAAGCGGTGGCGCGGGCGGTAGTGACGGCCGGTGGTCTCCGACGGATTCCGAGGCAGGGTTCCCGCCCGCACGGCGGGTGCGGCGGCCTGCGCCGCGTGCGTGAACGCGGGGGCGGTCGCCAGAACACCAGCGCTGCTGGCGACGGTCGAAAGAAACTGACGGCGTGTGGTCATGGCGTCTCCTGGAGTAGAACCAAGGTACGCACCGACCCGATGCCGCTCCAAACCAAAGAGGGCATGTACTCATGCGCGAAGTGGATGGATGACACGTCGCGTCACCCCCCAGGACAGACGGGGTTTTGAGAGACATTGGAGCTGGTAATGACCCGCCGGTCCGGTAGCTCAGGCGGCGGCGAGGGCATTGATGTCTTGGTTCTCGAGCAGGCGCTGGGGTGCGCCCTGCTTCGCCACCCGGAGCATCGCGCGCCCGACCCGCTCGGTCGTCGTGATGGCTCCGGGAAGGAGTGTCTTCAACAGGGGAGAGAACGGCCCCACCACCCGGTAGATGACCCGGTACAGCGGCGTCTTCGACGTCACACCGTGCATGGGCTGGATGAACCCCGGGCGGAACATGTATGCGGCCTTGAAGGGCAGTTGGAACAGCGCGTTCTCGGTCTCGCCCTTGACGCGCGCCCACATGGAGCGGCCCTTCGCGGTGCTGTCGGTGCCGGCGCCCGACACATAGATGAACGTCATACCCGGGTTGAGCCGCGCCAACGTGCGCGCCGCCGCGAGCGTGTAATCGTACGTCACGCGCCGGTAGTCTGGCTCCTTCATGCCCGCCGAGGACACACCCAGACAGAAGAAGCACGCGTCGTAGCCCGAGAGCTCCGCCTCCACGGTGGAGAAGTCGGTGAAGTCGCGGTGCACGAGCTCGGTGAGCTTCTCGTGCCGCTGCCCTGTCTCGCCGCGCCCGACCACGAGCACCCGCTCCACCTCGGGATCGAGCAGGCACTCGCGCAGCACGCCCTGTCCGACCATGCCCGTCGCGCCAAAGAGAAGGACCTTCATGTCATCGAACCCCTGGGTGGATGTCAGTTGAGCTTCGTGGAGACGATGGGGTGCCGCGCCGCGGTATCCCAGGGCAGGCTCGGCCACCAGCGCTCGAGCGGCGACGGAGCGCCCGGCTCGATGCTCTGGCCGGGCCTGGGCACGACGACCGTGTCGTTGCCCTGTGCGGCCGCCGCGAGCACACGCTCGATGGGCTCGGTCCAGCCGTGAGCGGCGAGCGTGAACAGCCCCCAGTGCACCGGCAGGAGGACCCGGCCCTGGAGCATCCGGTGGGCGAGCACGGCCTGCTCGGGGCCAATGTGCCAGTCGGGCCAGGCGCTGTGGTACTGGCCCACCTCGATCATCGTCACATCGAAGGGCCCCAGGCGCGCGCCAATGTCCTTCATGGCCGGGAACAGCCCGGTGTCACCCGAGTAGTACGCGCGGTGCTCGGGGCCGTGGAGCGCGAAGCCGGCCCACAGCGTCGCGTCCTTGTCGATCCCGGTCCGCCCCGAGGCGTGGCGCGCCGGGGTGGCGGTGATGTCGAGCCCGCGCACCCGCGTGTGCTCCCACCAGTCGAGCTCGACGATGCGCGCCTCGGGCACGCCCCACGCGGCCAGGTGCGCGCCCACGCCGAGCGGCACCACGAAGGTGGTGTCCCAGTCCTTCATGGCCAAGACGGTGGGATGGTCCAGGTGATCATAGTGGTCGTGCGAGATGACGACCGCGTCGATGGGCGGCAGCTCCGAGAGCGCGACGGGCGGGGCGTACCACCGCTTGGGGCCCACCCAGCTCAACGGCGAGGCGCGCTCGCTCCAGATGGGATCGGTGAGGACGCGGTGGCCGTCGATTTCGATCAGCGTCGTGGAGTGTCCGAGCCACGTGACGCGCAGCCCCGTGGCCGGAGGGGTCTCGAACCGGCGGCGATCGCCCGGCATGGAGGGCAGCGGCTCGGCGGGGCCCACGTCGGGACTCGCCTTGAACATGGCCGACAGCGAGCCCCACCAGTCATTCCAGAGCGGCTGAGGGTTCTCGAAGTGCCCATCCTGCCATTGCGGCGAGCGCTCCATCCGCGCGCGTCGCTCACCGCTGGCTCGAGCACCCAGGGCGGTCCATGCATCGGCGGCGATGGCGGCGAGGACTACAGCCACCAGTCCCCCCGTCACGAGCGCCGTGCGCGCCAGTCTGCTGCGGATCTTCATGGGCTTCACCAGCTCCTCGGAGGGACACGGGCCAGGATGGCCCGCCCTCCCGATACAAATTGACAACCGACGCGAATATTGTCAACTTGATCTCATGTCGGATGAAATGAGCCAGGAGCGCGACGCGCAACGCCGGGCGGCAATCCTCCAGGCCGCGCTGGAGTGCTTCCTCCAGTTCGGCTACGCGAAGACGTCTCTCGATGACATCGCCAAGCGGGCGAACATCTCGCGGCCGCTCATCTACCGGAAGTTCAAGAACAAGGACGACATCTACACCGCGGTCATCGAGGATATCTTCGAGAAGCGCTACCCCCGGGCCGAGCAGGTGTTGGCCTCGCCCGGCTCTCCGCGGGACAAGCTCCTGCGCATCTACGAGATCCTCCTGCTCGAGCCGTGGGACGAGCTGATGGGCGCGCCCATGGCGGCCGATTTGTACGAAGTCTGCTCGCGACTCTTTCCGCAGGTGGAGGCGAAACACATGCGGCTACAGCTCAAGCTCACGCAGGCCATCCTGGAGAACAAGGAGCTGTCCGAGGTCTTCATGCTCGCGGTGGAAGGGATTCAGTCCGACTTGCCGGCGACGCGTGTGCTGCGCCGCCGCTTGCAACTGCTCGTCGAGCGCTTCGTGGCGTGAGGAGGCGGGTCAGCGCGCGGCGCGACGGGCGGTGTTCTTCTCGCGGATCAGCTCCACCAGCGCCTTCAATCCCGCCGGGACGTAGCGGTGCCTGGGGTAATACAGACAAATACCCGGAAAGGAGGGCACCACTCTTCCAGCACGGTCACCAGGCGGCCACTGGCCAGGTCATCGGTGAGGTGCCACTCGGACAGGAACGCCAGGCCAATCCCCGCGCGGACGGCCTGGACCGCGGTGCGCGGATCGTTGAGGATCAATCGCGGCGGCAGGTCGATCTCCAGGGCCTCGCCGCGACGCTCCAATTCCCAGCGATACAAACCTCCGTGCGACAGCCGAATGCGGATGGCGGCGTGGCCGGTCAGGTCATCCGGTGTCCGTGGCTTGCCGTGTTCCGCGAAATAAGCGGGTGAGCCGACGATGACCATGCGCAGGTCGTCGCCAAGCGGCACGGAGACCATGTCCCGAGGTACCGCCTCGGCCAGGCGGATGCCGGCGTCGAACCCGTCGGCGACGATGTCGATCAGCCGTGACTCACTGACGATGTCCAGATTCATCCGCGGATGACGGAGCAGGTACTCGAGCAACAAGGGCTCGAAGATCATCCGCACCGCATCCCCCGGCGCGTTGATTCGCAGCGTGCCGGCCGGAGCCTCGGGCTGGCTGTTGAGTTCCTCGCCGGCGCCGCGGATCTCCGCCACCGCCGGGGCGATGCGCTGCACGTAGCGTTGGCCGGCCTCGGTCAACGCCACGCTGCGGGTGGTGCGGTGGAACAGGCGCGCCTTCAGCCGAGCCTCCAGCCCGGCGACCGCGCTGCTGACCGCCGAGGTGGACATGCCCAGTTGTCTGGCGGCGGCGCGGAAGCTGCCGAGACGGGCCACGGCGAGCACGGTCTCCAGTTCGATCAGTCCTGAGCGGTGCATGGGGATTGTCCTGATTTTCAGAACGGCCCTTGCAGGATACACCCGATTGTCGGGACGGTCCGCCCCGCGCAGATTGGATTCCGTCGGGTACCACCCCGGCCCTCACTGGAGCCCCTTCTCCACCGGAGTCCCATCATGGAACGCATCGACCAGATCTACATCGACGGCGCCTTCGTCACCCCGCATGGCGACGAATGGTTCAACCTGTTCAACCCCGCCACCGAAGAGGTGATCGGCCAGGTGCGGCTGGCCGATGCCGAGGACGCGCGTCGCGCCATCGCCGCGGCGAAACGTGCCTTCCCGGCGTTCTCACGCACCACCCGGGCCGATCGCCTCGCGATGCTCGAGCGCATGCGGGCGGCGGTGGCCGCGCGCGAGGACGAGCTGCTCGAGGCCGTCATCAAGGAGTACGGCGCTCCGTCGTCGCGTTCTCGCTGGATGGCGAGACATGCCCACCAGGTGATCGGCGAAGTGGCCGAGGTGCTAGCGCGGTACGACTTCGAGCGCCAGGCGGGCACCGCTCGGGTGGTGATGCAGCCGATGGGCGTGGCCGGCCTGATCACTCCCTGGAACAACGACGCCGGCTTCATCTGCGGCAAGCTGGCCACCGCGCTGGCCGCCGGCTGCACCGCGGTGATCAAGCCCAGTGAGATGAGCGCCATCCAGACGCGCATCATCACCCGGGCGCTGCACGAGGCCGGCCTGCCGCCCGGTGTGTTCAACATCGTCACCGGGCGCGGTGAGGTGGTGGGCGCGGAGCTCAGCGCCTCGCCGGACGTGGCCAAGATCTCGTTCACCGGTTCGACCGTGGTGGGCAAGACCATCCTTCGCACTGGCGCGGAAACGCTGAAGCGGGTGACGCTAGAGCTGGGCGGCAAGTCGCCCATGGTGGTGTTGGACGATGCCGACTTCGCCACCGCGGTGCCCCTGGCGGTGAACGCCGGGTTCATGAACAGCGGTCAGGCCTGCATCGCCGGCACCCGTATCCTGGTCCCGGCCTCCCGACAGGCCGAGTTCGAGTCGTTGCTCGCCCGTGAGGTGCGCGCGACGAAGTCCGGCGACCCCCGCGATGCCGACACCGCCATCGGCCCCATGGTGAGCGCGAAACAGTGGGAGCGCGTGCAGCGCTACATCCGCCTCGGCCTCAACGAAGGCGCACGCCTGCTGGTCGGCGGCGAAGGCCGGCCCGAGGGCATGAAGCGTGGCTGGTGCGTGAAGCCCACCGTGTTCACCGACGTGCGCAACGACATGACCATCGCGCGCGAGGAGATCTTCGGGCCGGTGCTGTCGCTCATCACCTACCGCGACGAGGACGAGGCGGTCGCCATCGCCAACGACACACTCTATGGCCTGCACGCCTACGTGGTCTCCGGCGATCCCCAGCGCGGCGCGCGCGTGGCCGCTCGGCTCGAGGCCGGCCGTGTCCTGGTCAATACCCTCACCCACGAGCCCAAGGCCCCGTTCGGCGGCTTCAAGCAGTCCGGCATCGGCCGCGAGAATGGCCCCTATGGACTGGACGCCTACCTGGAACCGAAGGCCGTAGTGGTGGCGGCGTAGTCCCCCTGGGTGAAGCGCAAGCCGCCCTGGGTGGTCATTCATGAGGAGCAAGGCGGTGCCAAGGCGTCCTGGCCGCCCGCCTGCCCTCTTCGAAGAACGCCCCCTCGCGGCGCATCGCATCAACTCGGACTCACTTTGTCCTCGTTTTCTGCTTGCCACCTAGAACACGGACCCATATAGTCCGAGTTATGGCGCACCTCACAACGAGCGTTGAGTACGGCATCCACTGCCTCCTCTGGCTGGTCGACGCGGGCGACACTCCGCTGAGCACCCGCGACCTGGCCGAGTTGCAGGGCGTATCGCCCACCTTCCTCGCCAAGATATTCCCCAAGCTCGAGAAGGCGGGGATCGTCGCCGCGAGCGAGGGAGTGCGCGGCGGGTACCGGCTCGCCAAGGCGCCGGAGGACATCAGCTTCCTGGAGATCGTCGATGCGCTCGAAGGGGACAAGCCGCTCTTCGACTGTCAGCAGATCCGTGGCCGTTGCGCCGTGTTCGAGGGCAACCCTCCCTCCTGGGCGATGGCGGGCGTCTGTGCGATCCATGCCGTGATGCTGCGCGCGGAGAAGGCAATGCGCGACACCTTGGCGAAGGAATCGCTCGCCAATGTCGCGAAGACTTTCGGCCGCAAAGCGCCGCCTGAGTTCACGAACGACGTCCAGAAATGGATGGAGGACCGGCTCAACACCCGTGCCTCCCCGCGGAAATCTCGCACGCACGAAGAGCCCCCCTGAACCGGAAGCGCGGCGTAACGCCGTAATCCACTCGAACTACTGAATTTTTTCTCGGTTTTCGCCGGACGACCGAGAAAGCGGCCGTCGTGTATCCGCACGACGGAACCGGAGAGCTGCGTCCGGCTCCCAAAAGAAAGCAAGACAATGAACCAGAAGATCGTCATCGCGGGCTCGGGTTTCGCTGGCATGTGGGCAGCCATTTCCGCCGCGCGCGCCGTGTCACTGGCGGGTAAGCAGCACCAGGTGGAAGTCCTGGTCGTGTCGCCAACCCCCCAGCTCCACATCCGCCCGCGCCTCTATGAACCGGTGATCGAGAACATGGCGCCGGACCTCGCACCGCTGTTCGAGGCGGTCGGCGTCCGCCACCTCGCCGGCACCATCGAGGCGATCCACGCCGACCGGCGTGAAGTCGAAGTGCTTGGCACCGACGGCGAACGCGTGACGCTGCCCTATGATCGCTTCGTGTTGGCGGCCGGCAGCCGCCTGTTCATGCCGAACGTGCCCGGGCTCAAGGAGCACGCCTTCAACGTCGACCAACTGTCGAGCGCGAACGCTCTCGACAAGCACCTGAAGGCGCTCGCCCACGAGCCGGAGACGGCCGCCCGGAACACGGTGGTGGTCGCGGGCGGTGGCTTCACCGGCATCGAGACGGTGGCCGAGATGCCCCAGCGGCTGCGCGGCATCCTCGGCCAGGACGCGAAGATCCGGGTCGTGGTGCTGGAACAGGCGCCCGCCATCGGCCCCGATCTCGGGCCGGTTCCACGCCCGGTGATCGAGGAGGCCCTGGCCGAGTGCGGTGTCGAGGTACGCACCTCCACCGGAGCCGTGGCGATCGACGCGGAGGGAGTCACCACGTCCACCGGCGAGCGGATCGAGACCCACACGGTGGTGTGGACGGCCGGCGCGAGAGCCAACCCGCTCGCCGCGCAGATCCCGGGCGACCACGACCGCTTTGGCCGGGTCCATGCCGATCAGTATCTGCGCGCCAAGGGCGCCGAGGGCATCTTCGTCACCGGGGATGTGGCGATGGTCGCGACCGACGATGAAGGCCACCTCGCGGCGATGTCCTGCCAGCACGCGGTGATCCTCGGCCGTGTCGCCGGCCACAACGCCGCCGCCGAGCTGGTCGGTCTGCCGACCCACCCGTACAGCCAGCCGAAGTACGTCACCTGCCTCGATCTCGGCCCCTGGGGCGCGCTCTTCACCGAGGGATGGGACCGTCAGGTGAAGCTGACGCGTGCAGCGGGCAAGGCGCTCAAGCGCGAGATCAACACCCAGTGGATCTACCCGCCCAAGGCGGATCGGAACATCGCCTTCGCGGTCGCCCACCCCGACTTCCAGATCGCCGCCTGACGCCCGGGAGGGCGTCGAGAGCAGCTTCAAGCGCCCCCCGCGCGAGGACTCAAGCGCTCGCGCACACCGTCCACAACAGCCGCTCGATGACGAGCTTGCCGCTCGCCGAGGACTTGAGCGACAGGTCCGACTCGGCGCACGCCACCAGTGCGTCCAACAGCTCGCGCCGCTTGTAGCGGGCCGCCCCCTGCATCGCGAGGAAGGCCGCATACGGATGCGGCGCCTTGCCCTTGGCCGCCTTCGCCTCCTCCTCCACCCGGGGGAACACCCGCGCCTTGAAGTCGTTGAACGAGCGCGGCACCGAGCCCCCGGCGTACTTCTCCAGCCGCTCGTGGTTCTCCAGCATGCCCCGCACGATGGAGGCCACCGCGCCCAGCAGTTGCAACCCGTGCACCCCCTGCCCCATCGCATCCACCGTGTAGTCCAGCGCCGCCTTCAGGTTGCGATTCTGCAGGGCCTCGGACAGCTCGAAGAACTCCTCCTCGCGCGTGTGCGCCACCAGCAGCGCCACGTCCGCCGCCTCGATGGTGGAGCCCTCCGCGTACGTCGCCAGCTTCTCCAGCTCGGACTGCAACAGCCGCACGTTGCCGCCGATGCGCTCCTTGAGCAGGTCCGCCGCGGGCTTGCTCAGCTTCTTCTTGAACGGCCAGAGGAACTCCTCGGCGAGCGGGCCGATCTCCAGGTCCTTGTGCCGCGCCGCCACCTTGCGCTCGACGAGCCGGCCCTTGTCCGCCGCGAGCTTCACCAGCGGGTTCTTCGCGTCCACGTCCGAGGCCGCCATCACCAGCGTGTGCCCCGGCGGCAGGCCCTTCTCGAAGAGCGTCAGCAGCGCGCTCGCATCCCCCTCGGGGGCGCTGATGCGCTCCTCCCGGCAGAACGCGGCCACCTCCTTGAGGAAGAGCAGATCCGCCTCCGCCAGCTCGACGTTCAGTTCCTCCTTCCACTCCTCCGCCGAGGGCGCTCCCGGGGCCTCCGGATCCAACTGCGCCACGCCCCACCCCGCCCGGGCCGCCAGCGCGAGCAGCCGCCGCGCGCCCTCCTTGCGCTTGCCCGCCGTCCACGCCTCGCGCGCCTTGCCCAGCGCGTTGCCCCGCCCCTTCTTCGGCGCGAGGAACTCCGGGTCGCGCACCAGCACCACCTTGCGCCCGGGGAACAGCGGCAGCGTGGCCAGCTCCTGTGCCACCTCGCGCGGCGAGCCCGCGTCCAGCACCGCGAAGTTCAGCCCCGCGGACGCATCCGGCAGGAGCGCCTTCACCAGCTCGTCCGCGCCCTTGCGCACGAGGTACTCCTCGCCCCACAGCAGGTAGAGCGGGTGCACCACCTTGCCCGCCCGCGCCTCGTCCAGCACGTCCTCGATGTCCGCGCTCATCGCCCCTCCAGCAATTCAATGAGCATCCGCTCCAACTGCAGCCGGGGCGAACCGTTGCGCTCCACGATGGTCGCCCGCGCCTTGTCCAGCAGCGCGTGCCGCCGGTGGAGCATCGACTCGTGCGTGCGCGCCGCCACCTCGTGCGCGAGCGCGTCCAGGTCCCGGTTGGCCAGTCGCTCCCCGCCCACCTTCGCCATCGCCACGTCACGCGTCCACAGCGAGAGGATGGAGAGCGCCTGCTCCGCGTCCTCGCGCGACTCGCCGAACGTGGCGGCCCAGCGCAGCATCGCGCTCACGTCTCCGGGCTTGAGCGCCTCGAACGAGCGGATGACGTCCTGACGGGCCGCGAGCGCCTTCAAGTCCAACGCCATGGCCCGGCCGAGGCTGCCCCCGGCCATCACCGCCGCGAGCATGGCCGTCGGCTCGTCCAGCTTGCGCTCCTTCTGGAGGCGCTCGGCCACGAGCTCCACGGGCAGCGGGCCGAAGGACACCTTGGAGCAGCGGCTGCGGATGGTGGGCAACATCTTGTCCGGCGCCGAGGCGAGCAGGATGAGCGTGGTCTCCGCCGGGGGCTCCTCGAGCGTCTTGAGGAAGGCGTTCTGCGCCTGGGCATTCATCTGGTGCGCGTCCACCACGATGGCCACCTTGCGCTTGGACTCGAGGCCCTGCAGGCAGATGCGCTCGAGCAGGGCGCGGATCTGATCCACGCGGATGTCGCGGCTGGGCGTGGTGGCGAAGTCCGAGCGGCCCGCGAGGCCGCGCTCCACACGCTCGGCGTCGGGCATGAGCCAGGACACGTCCGGGTGGGCGCCCTTGGCGATGCGGGTGCAGCTCGAGCAGGTGCCACAGCCCACGTCGGGCTGCTCGGGGCAGGTGAGCGCCTGGGCGAGCCCCACGGCGGTGAGCTCCTTGCCCACGCCCTCGGGCCCGGCGAAGAGGTAGGCGTGATGAACCGAGCCACTCCGCAGCGCCGACTGGAGCGCGTCGATGGCGCGTGGCTGTCCGACGACCGATGCCAACGTCATGGGGGTGTGTATCCCCGCTCGCGTCCCACCCGTCAACCACTCAGGGGGTAGAGCGCGCCCGGCCCGCCCGGCCCGCCTGGCCCGCCCTCCCGGCTCCCGGCCAATGGCTCAGACGGGCCGTAGCAGGCACCGGGCTCACTTGCTCCAACAGGTGGCGTACGCGGTCCGTCCGCACTGGGCATTGGCGTAGCTCTGGCACTGGCCGTAAGCCACGACGCCCGCGCCCACCGCGGACCATTGGGTCGCGCTGCTGGTGCACTTCCAGGTACAGAGGCGAGCGCCCGAGTCCCAGCCTTCACACACCGCGCTCTCGGTCGTGCCGAGCTGCTCCTGGGCGTCCATCTCCTCGGGGAGTGGACCGCCACAGGCGGCGAGGAGGACACCAGACACGAGGCCAGGCAGCAGGGTCTTCATCTTCATGGAGCAATCCTTGGGGTAGGAGGGTTCACAGGGGAGCGATGGGGGTGCTCACTTGCTCCAGCACGCGCCATACGCGGTCCGTCCACACTGGCCGTTGGCGTATTCCTGACACTGGCCGTAGCTCACCGTGGCCGAGGTCGTCCACCACGTGGAGTAGCTGTAGCACTGAAAGGAACACCTGCGCGCGCCCGAGTCCCAGCCCTCACACAGGGCGCCCTGGGTCGTGCCGAGCTCCTCCGCCGGTGCCTGGGCGTCCTCGGGACCGGGGCCACCACACGCGGTGATCATCAGGCCAGACACAAAACCCAGCATCAGCATCTTCATCTTCATGTGGAATTCCCCTCTGGAGGCGCCGCTGGAATCGGGCGCGGCAGCGGGTTTTTCTCATAACAGAAGATTTCATGTTTTACAACGATGGAGCCATTTTCTGTTCTACATGGAATTTCGGGTTGAGGTAAGGCGAAGGCGCACCTCGCAGAGCCTGACGGCCCAGCGTTATCGGGGAGTGACAGACCCGCGTGAGTCTCCTTACAGTGGAAGGATGAACTCCCCCCGCTTTGCGGTACTCTGTCTTTGGCCCCTCCTCACCCTGGCCGCCTGCGCTGGCCAGGACGACGCCGCTTCCCTATTGGAAAAAGTTTCGTGCCCGGCTGGTCAGTCACTTTGGTACAGCGAGGCGGGTTGTGGCCCTGAGATTGCGCCGCACTGCATGGGTCCGCCGCCCCCCTGTGCGGAGGCCTTCTGTTCATGCTCGGGCCAGACAGTCTACAGCTGTGGGGTCACCCGCGAGCCCCACCAGTACAAGGGCGCGTGCGCGAAATGAAATCGCGGCGCACACCGGCCGCTCCATGCTGGGCGAGCAGTGGCGGCTGGTGCTCGCGGAAACAAGTCTGGAAGGCAGGATAGAGTTCCACGTTGGTCCTGGAGGAAAGGATGAGGTCGAGTTGGATCTCCTCCGCCTTGCCGCGGCGCATACAGGCAATGTCGAGTTCAGCCGCGTCCGGAGCCACGCCTGGGAAAGGTACCAGACGATTTGTAGTCGGCGAGATATGGGAACGAGTCCTTTGACACCCTCTCCGTTCTCCGGGCCGGTGCGGCGGATGGTGTATCCGCCCAGGTCCAGGACGATGCCATCACCGTCGAGCTGGAGCGCGAAGGGCGCCGAGCTGGGGCAGTGGAGGGCCACTCCGTCACTCGAGGCCGGAGGGCGCCGGTACCTCGGCGGGCTGGGGACGGCGCAGGAGGCTCCATCCGAGCAGCCCCAGACCCGCGGTGAGCACCGGCAGGGAGAAGAGCTGGCCCTTCGCGAGGCCCAGCACCATCGGATCCCCACTCCGGGGCTCGCGCCAGAAGCCCGTGCCGATGTGAAACACGGCGTGCAGCAGCAGGAACAGCGCGCACAAGAGTCCCTCGGGCGGCTGCCGGGCCCGGGTGCGCACGGTGTAGAGGATAACGAAGAGCAGCAGTCCCTCGAGCGCGGCCTCGTAGAGCTGCGAGGGGTGGCGCGGGTTGAGGATGAGCAGCAGCTCGTCCATGACCCGGGGCGCGGCATGGGCCACCTGCATGATGTCGAAGCTGCTGGCGGGCAGCCGCTCCACGGCGAGCCGGGTGGCCTGGGCGGGTTGGAAGGCCGCGAGGTGGATTTCGGCGGGAAAGCGCACGGCCCAGGGCACCCGGGTGATTCGCCCGAACAACTCCCCGTCCATGAAGCTGGCGAGACGGCCCAACATCAGGCCCAGGGGCGCCACCGTCACCAGATTGTCGCCGAGCGAGAGGAAGGACACCTGACGCTCACGCGCCTGGAACCAGGTCACCACCGCCACGCCGACGAGCCCGCCGTGGAACGACGTGCCGCCCTGGCCGAACTGGAAGAGCAGCCCCAGTTTGCCCGAGAAGCGCTCCCACTCATACAACACCAGATAACCCAGACGTCCGCCGAGCAGCACACCCAGCAGCGCCACCATGCTGGTGAAGTCGAACACCTCCTGGCGCGCCAGTGGCAGATAGCCCCGGGCGGAGAAGCGCCGAAGCAGGAGCAGCGCGAGGGCGAAGCCCGCCAGACAGGCGAGCCCATCCCACCGGGCCGTGTAGACACTTCCCTGCCCTCCGTCGTAGCGGAACAGGAAGGGAGCGAGGTCGTGGAGATAGGGCGCGGACACGGTGCGGAGCACTCCTGCTGAAGGCGGGCCGCGCGTGCACACACGGCCCGCGGGCGGAACGACTACTTGAAGAAATCCTCGCCGTTGATGGTCGTGGGCTCCTTGCCCACGACCTTGCGGTACGTCAGCGTGTAGCCGTTGTCGGACTTGTCGAACTTCTGGTAGCGGAGTCCATCCAGCTTGCCCTCGCTTACCAGCTTGTTCCAGTCGTTGCCATTGACACGGATGGTCACGCTGGGGCCGCAGCAGTTGTACTTCACATCCTTGGTGATGATTCCCGAGCTGAAGCTCAGGGTCGAGCACTGCTGCTCATACAGGCCCAGGGCCACGGTGCCGGCCCCCTGGTTGATGGTCTGGATGCACTCATCGGCGCCATTCGCAGTCCCCTGGAGCATGCACAGCCCGACAAAAACCAATCCCGCGTATTTCTTCATGTGTGTGTCCCCTATTCGTTGGAGGTAAGATCAATTCACGGCACAGCGCTTCAGAACGAGTCCTTCTTCACCTCGCCCTTTGCCTTGACATCCGTCTCCTTGTTCTTCGGATCCTTCTGGTCCGGCTCCTCGACCTTCAGGTCCTTGCCGTCCGCGGGCATGGTCCCCGTGTCGGCCTTCGGCTCCGTCTTCGTCACGGTCTTGGGGGCGGTCTTGGGAGCAGTCTTGTCCGCGGCGAGCACGGCGACCGGGGCACAGACGAGGGCGAGCATCAGCAAACGCTTCATGAGGGCATCCTTCTTCCGTTGGGGCGCTCGGAGGCAGCGCCAGACGAGGTCCAGCGAGCCGGAGAAATCGTCCAACCTGGACTTTGGATCAATGGACATCTTCTGGACGGAGGAAGGGATATTCTTTTGGTGAACACATTTTGACTGGAAGAAAACGGGGAGACGCCCGCTGCACGCCTCGCCAAGGCGCGTCGCGAGGGCCCGCTGCTCGGGCGACAGGGCGCGCTCGGCGGCGCCGCCGGCCACCACGATTGATCCCCTGTGCGCGTCCTGCGCGCGACACCATCCTCAGACCATCCCCCTCATTGCGACGAGCTCCCCAACGCCCCATCCTCGCCCTCCCACCATGACATGAACACAGACGGCGCGGATGGACCTGGGGGAACATGAATGAAAATCCTCACAAACGTCACGTTGCTCCTTTGTGTCGTGCTCGCGTCTCAGGGAGCGTATGCCAGCGATGCGCAGGGGGAGCGCCCCTGCGCGAGGCGGCTGCCGGTGCTCTCGACGCTGGAGTCATTGTCGGCCAATGGTCCGTACGGGTTCGCCACGCGGGACTTCGTCTTCGTCGATGAGACTCGCCCGACGCCGCCCAACGGCAGCTTCCCGGGCTCACCCGTGAGGACCCTGCCAACGAGAGTCTTCTACCCCGTGTGCTCCCCCCGGCTGGAGGCCTCACCGCCCCCGGCGCAACGCGTGCCAGTGGCGAGCGGGGGGCCGTTCCCACTGCTGGCATATGCACATGGGCTCTCGAGCACCGGAGCCAATGCCCGGCACTTCGCCGAGCACCTGGCGTCGCATGGCTACATCATCGCCGTGCCGCTGTTTCCACTCAGCAACTGGAGGGCGCCAGGCGGGTCGACAGTCGCGGATCTGGCCCATCAACCGGGGGACCCGGCGTTCGTGATGCAACAGGTGGCACGGCTCGGCGGGGCGGACGCGGATCTCGCGGCGGCGGTGGACACGCAGCGGCGGGGCATCCTGGGCTTGTCGGGGGGCGGGTTGACGGTGCTGATCGGCGCCTATCATCCCCTCCTGAAGATAGACGGCATCCAGGCCGCGGTGGCTCACGCCCCCTTGTCGTGTTTCATCGGGCCGGGGCTGTATGGGCGCTCCCTGCCGGTGCTGATCATCACCGGCAGCGCGGACGAGCTGGTGCCCATCTCGGGGCCCGAGCGCGTCTTCATGCAGGCGCCGCCACCAGTGGTGTTGGTGAATCTATTGGGCGGCACCCACACCGGGTTCATGAACCTGGAGATACCCTTCGTGAACAATACCGACACACAGGAGTGCGAACGGCTCCTGAGCCTCGACCCCACGGCGGGCGAAGATCAACTTGCGGAAGATCTCACACGCGGCGTCGGCCCGGATGTGTTCAATGCCGCGGGCTGCTCGCCCCCCTGTGCACCCAGCGCTTCATCCAGACGATGGGGGCGACGCGGCAGCTCCGGCTGTCTCGGGCAGCGACGCTGGCGCACTTCGAGGCGAAGCTGCGCGGGCGCAGGGATGCGGAAGTGTTCCTGGCCGTGTTCCTCGGCCTGACCAACCCGGACGTGCAGGTCCGCGTCAAGCACTGAGCACTCAGGGGTCTACAGGAGAGAGATGCCATGCGAGCTTCTCATTCCAGACTCGTCTTCGCATTGCTTGTTTCGTGCCTGCTGGCCGGCACGAAGACATCCGCCGCCGAGGCTGACGCCGAATCCGAGGAGCGCTTCACGGGGCTCATCCAGCCGTTCCTCATCACCTTCGAGCGCAGTGACGTCCAGGTGATTGTCTACATGGCCGGCCACCCCGAATACGAGGCCGTCGAGGCGTTCGTGATCCGACGGGCCGGGCGGTCGCCGCTGATCCGGGCGGTCATCACGCGGCACGATGGGTTTCAGATCGACCACTACAACGACGAGGAGATCGCTCGCGAGCGCGCCACGGTGTTGACGGGGAGGCAGACGCTCTACCGGCCCATCCAGTACGAGGAGGACGTGGTCAACGGACTCCCGGTGGTACGGCTCCGCTTCACCACCTATCAGGGCGAGGAGCTCCTCCTCCACTTCGAGTCCTCCACCCCACCCTCGCCAGAGCTGGGTGGCTTCGTCAATCCTGGGTCGCACTCCGCGGAGGCTCCTTGCCTGTGATGTGGGCAAACGCCAGTGCCTTCGGCACCCCCGCGACCCGGGTGAGCATTGATGGCATCTCCTATTCGCCCGCCCCGGGACCACTGCCAGGCTCGCTCTTCGCCATCTACACGGAGGGGTTTCTGATCGGGGTCATCCGGCAGGGAATCCTTCAACTCTGGCAGCTCTGGTCGCCGCGACGTCTCGCCGTGGGTGAGCGGTGGTTGTACTGGGACAATCTCGGGAACCTGCACGATTATGAGATCATCGGCATCGACGGGGACCTGCTTACCCTGCACAAGACCACCACGTCGGCGTTCCTGTCGGAGGAGGTCATCACGGCCCGGCTCACGGGAGGACGACTCCATCTACGTTCCGTTCGGACCACGGGGCGAATTGGCAAACAGGAGAGGGCGCCTCCGCCCCCGAGGGTTTCACCCTCGAGTTGTCCGCCGACGAGCGCTTTTCACTCTCCATCGACGAACATGTGCGGCTCGTGACGGGGACGGCCTCCAGGCAAGAGCATGGCTTCACGACGACATGGAGCCTCCAGCCCCTGGAGCCTTCCTGGGCGACGAACCGGATGGTGCGGGCCTCCCTGTCCAGATACGGGAGCAGGTACGTCATCGAGAACGCGGTGGGCCAGGACTGATAGGACAGACACCGTCGCGACGGTGTCGTCGCGACGGTGTCCGCGAAGAAGGTGTCAGAGGATTCGTACAGCGCGACCAGCTTCGCCTCCAGCTGTTGCTTCGCGGCCTCCGCCTCACTGGCCCGGGCCGTTGCCGAGGCTGCCTCCGCATCCGCGCACGTCGTGCTGCGATGCGACAGGTAGAGCACCAGGCCCGCGAGCGCCGCCGCCAGCGGGGACGTCAGTACATGGCGCAGACGATGCCCACGCAGTCGCCCGCGGTGTTGCCGCGCGCGACGTTTCCGCCGCCGTCGAAGGCCGTGGGCGCGTAGATGCCGAAGCCCGCGTTGCCCAGGGAGAGGTTGTTGAGCACCGTGGGCATGCTGGGCGGCTGCACCCGGAGTCCATCGCCGTCGTTGGCCAGGAACTGATTGCCGCGGACGATGCCCGTGAGCGAGGTGTAGGGAACCCCGCGCGGTCGGACAGGGTCAGGCCGCTCGCGTTGTCATGGAAGGTATTGCCGTCGATGTAGACCTTCTCGGCCGCTGCCTCCAGCCCCGTACCGTTGCGGACGACCAGGGTGTCGAGCATCGAGAGATTGAGCGGATTCCAGACCGGATCGATGGCCGGCGCGAACGCGGCGTTGTTCGCGATGAGCGTGTTCTCGAACCGCATCTGCCTGCAGAGGCGGAAGCCGGGGTCATTGGGGATGCGGCCCACGGCGTCGTTCCACGCGATCGTGCTCGACCTGATGCGGATGGTGCTCTCCCAGCAGAGGAAGACGAGCCCATTGGACGTGAACGTGGAGTCGAGCACGTCAATGGAGTGGAAATCCCCGAGCATCGCGGACCCGTTGTGGGTGAAGAGGGATGACCGCACGTCGAAGTTGCCAGTGGACGCATCGAACTCGCCGCTCAGCCCGCTCCCGTTCCCGTTCAGGCGTGAGTTCGTGATGAGGAAGTTCCCAGGGAGGCCCGGTTGTAGACGCCGACGCCGTTGTCGAGGAGCGCGAGCTCATGCAGCCGCACGTTCAGCAGGCCCGCGCCAATGGTGGTGGTGATGCCGCTGCCGAATCCCCGGACGGTGCCATTTCGCACCATCCGGCCCCTGGCGATCACGATGCCTTGTGAGTCCTTGTTCTCCGGGCCGGTGCGGCGGATGGTGTATCCGCCCAGGTCCAGGACGATGCCGTCACCGTCGAGCTGGAGCGCGAAGGGCGCCGAGCTGGGGCAGTGGAGGTCGTGCGTCAGGCGCGTATGGGTGGTGAGGGTGTCACCGCAATGGACGGTGAGACCGGCGGTGAACGTCACCTCGCCATCCGCATCGGAAGGAGTCGTGCCACGGGCCTGGACGTCCGGCGCTCCCGTGAACAAAGTAGTCACAGCCAAGGCCACGGTGAATCCACGCGTCTGCTTCATGCTGCCCCCTCGGGCCGGAGACGTCCAGCCACCGGAGCAAGAGGCTATAGTGACGGTGCCTCTCCCGGCTTCCCGTCCGCAGGTGTCGGCGCGCAGTCCGGAGCGCGACAGCGTGGAGGCACCCAAGGGTGAGGGGAGCGGCCTCAATGTGTGGGGGAGCTCCATCGCCAATCCCTGGCGGGGAGGGATGTGTGCGCGTGCTCGAGCTGCTTACTTGCTCGAGGATGCGCCGAGTTCCTCCAGCATCCTCGCGGCGTTGTCGTTCTTCGGGTTCAGCTCGAGGGACTTCTTGTAGCGGGTGATGGCCTCGTCCTTCCGGCCCACCTCGAGGTAGGCCTCCCCGAGGCTGTCGTGCGTGTTGGCGTCCTCGGGGTAGAGCTCGACGTTGGCCTCGAACACCTTCACGGCGTCGGCGACCTTGCCTCCCCTGAGCAACGAGTAACCGATGTCGTTGAGGATGCCGGAGGATAGCGTCTCTTCTGGAGCCGTGCGCCGCCGCTCCTTCAACCAAGCGATGGCGGCGTCCGTCCCCTCGAGGCGCGCCAGCAGGTCCGCCGTCATGGAGGGGCTGTCGGGCTCGGCGGTGAAGCCCTTCCAGCCGTACTCGGTGGCCACGCTGGCGGTGAGTCGCTCGAAGATTCGCCAGCCATCATCCGAGTTGGTCATGATGGCCACGCCGCTGCCCGAGTCGGCGAACGCCATGAGGAAGCACTTGAAGCCCTCGTTGCCTCCGCCATGACCGAACCACTCCTTGCCCGGGCGGAGCTGGAAGCCGAGCCCGAAGGACTCGGACTGCCGGGTGAGCATCTGCTTCGCCATCGACTGGGACAGCACGCGCTGGGACTCGCCGTTCCATGCCTTGGAGACCTCGAGGGCGATGCGCGCGAGGTCGGTGGGCGTCGTCCACAGGCCCGCGGCCGCCAGCTCCGGGTAGGTGTGCCAGCGGCCCTCGACGCTCGCGCCTCCCGAGCGCGTGCCGGTGGCGGCGAGGGGCTGCAGCTTCTTGGGCAGTGGCTGCTCGTAGGTGCTGTGCTTCAGGCCCAGGGGGGCGAGGACCCCCTCCCGCATGATTCGCGGAAACGGCTGGTGGAGCTGGTCCATCAGCAGCTGCTGGACGATGAGCGTGCCTCCACCGCTGTAGCGCGTCAGCGTGCCGGGCACGGTGTCGACGCGCACGGGAGCGGATTTCGCGGGCTTCTCACCGTCGAGAACCTGCTGGAGCGTGGGCACGGGCTCGTTGGCCGCGTAGCCCATGAAGCCCTGGACCGTCGTCCCCGCGCTGTGGGAGAGCAGCCGGCGCAGGGTGACCTTCTGTTCCTTCGTGTACTCGTTGTCGGGCACCTTCCACGAGACGAGCTGGTCGTTGATGTTCCCGTCGAGCGACCACCCACGCTTCTCGGCGTGGTGCAGCACCGCCAGGGTCGTCACGGGCTTGCTGATGGAGGCAGCCTGGAAGAGGGTGTCGGGGGTGACGGGGTCAGTGCCGCCGGACTGCTTCACGCCATGGCCCCTGGCCCAGACGAGCGATCCCTTGTCGAACACAGCGATGCTCAGTCCGGGAATCTTGTACAGCGCCATCCACTCCTGGAGGGAGAGGCGGCGGGTCTGCTCGCCGGGAAGGGCCACGGGGGAGAGTCCTGCCTCCACGCGGGCGATGCGCGCGGCCTCGGAGGGGCGGGCGAGCCATTGGGTGGTGGGCTTTCGCGTGTCGGCGGCCGTGAGGAGCGAGACGGCGGCGAGGGCGCAGAGGGTCGCGGAGGCGAGACGGGTCAGGGATGTATGGCGCATGGCGAGCTTCCAATAGGATGGCTCGCGTGGAGCCCTTGGGGCGGAGAGCCTACGTCACTTCGGCTCGCGTAGAGCCCGAAAGAAGGTGTCCGAGGATTCGTACAGCGCGGCCAGCTTCGCCTCCAAGTGATGCTCGGCGGGCACCTCAAAGGCAGACTGACTCAGAAGATGCCCTGACCTGGCGTGAGGATACGGACCGGGTCGAAGCGACGCTTCGCGTACTCGAAGCGCTCCCAGTAGGGGTGCAGGTGGCGGCGCCAGTCGGCACGGCTCAGAGGAACGGCGTCCACGGGGTACAGCTTTCCGCCCATGGCGGTGAGCCGCTCGAAGATGGCGCGGTTCTTCCGCACGAGGGCCGCCACGTTCTCCGGCGTCGGCGGAATGGCGGTACGCAGCAGCGAGAAGAGAAAGACGTGCGGGTCCGTGGGGACTCGGAGGAAGGGGGCGGTGAGCGCTGCTGAGCGGAAGGGGTAGAGCAGAATGGGCCCCTGCCCCGTGTCTGCCTCGGTGGTCCGCGATAGCACCTCCTCCACGAACGCGGCCGTGGACCGGGCGGGAACGAACATGTCCATCCACGGGTGCGGAAACTCCCAGATACCGAGCTGTTGGAGCATCGCCACCAACGGCGCGAGTCGGTTGGCGAAGTCGAAGTAGCTGCTGTCCGTCACCTGGAGCGTCCCAGGTTGGAAGCCGAGGCCCGCGAGCAGCCTGTCGTCCCGCGGCTCGGCGCCAGGGGTGAAGTACTTCACCGCCTCGAGCTGGAAGGCCCATCCGCCAGCGGAGGAGACAACGGAACCCTCGACATAGTCGAAACGGCCATCCTCGATAAGCCACCGCTGGTCGTCCAGGAAGCGGTGGAGGTCGCCGTACAGCGCGGTGTAGGTCCGCGCACGGGGTGGCACCTCGACGAGCCGTACCCGGGCACGCACGATGATGCCAAACTGGCCCAGCCCCGACCGCACGGCGTCGAACAGGTGCCGCTCGCATGAGGGCGAGCACCGCACGAGCTCGCCCTCCCCCGTGACGACATCCAGTTCCAGGACGTTGTCCACCTGGAGACCCCAGCGAAACGCCTGCCCGCCAATGCCGCCCACCGACAGCGTCCCACCGATGCTCAACTCGATGTAGTCGGTGAGTGTCGGAGGGCTCCTGCCGGAAGGAAGCGTGGCCTCCAGCAACTGGCGCCACCGGACACCCGCGTCCACCCAAGCGCTCGACTCGCCAATCTCGTGGATGGTCGAAAGCGCGGACATGTCGATGACGATGCCCGCCGGCACCTGGGACTGGCCGTAAGTGCTGTGGCTCTCGCCGAGCCCTCGCGCGGCGGCGATGTGCAGGCCCTGGCGACGCGCGAAACGGACCATGGCCACGATGTCCCCCACCGAGCCTGGGACGAGCACGGCCTGGGGCGTGCGGTGGACGATGTGGCCAAAGTCCTCCGCGGCCGCGGTGAGCGACGCCGCGTCCATCAGCAGCGCCCCTTCCAGCGGAGGAAGGGGGACGGAGCCGGGCTCCAGCGTGGCGGCCCAGCTACGGCTAGCGGGGTTGAATGCCATGGCCACCAACGATCCCTGGAGCAACGTCCTCCGGGAGAGAGTTCGACCCGTCATGAATCCCTCAATCCTTCGCGGCGCGCCGCCCCCGCTCGCGGCACGTCGGAAGGGCACTCATTCTGTTGTCAGGTGGGCGTGTATCCCCGCTCGCGTCCCACCCGTCAACCCCTCAGGGGGTAGAGCGCACCCGGCCCGCCTTCACCGTCTCCCGGCCGATGGAACAGGCGGGCCGCAACAGGCACCGGGCACAGTTCTCCCGCACGGGCTTCGTGGGACACACCCCGCTCATGCCGTAGTGGCACAGGGCGAAGTCGAAGCGCACCGGATCCTCGGCGTCGAGCACTCGCAGCGAGGCCGTCACCTCCTCGGCGGTGCGCCAGCTCAGATCGTTGCGGCGGGTGAGCCCCAGGTGCTTGGAGATGCGGCCGATATGCGTGTCCAGGGGGATGAGCAGCGCCGAGGGCCGCACCCGCTTCCAGATGCCCAGGTCCACCCCATCCGGCCCCCGCACCATCCAGCGCAGGTAGAGATTGAGCCGCTTGGCCGCGCCCGCCCCGAGTGGCGAGGGCAACAGGTGCTGCAAGCCGCGCTCGGGGCCCAGGGCCCGGCGCAGGGGCTCCATGGGCACGTCCCGCAGGGCGGTGGTGAACGCGTCCAGCGCGCCATGCCGGTGCCGCGGGCCTCCAGTCCCTGGACGAAGAGGGCCTCCAGGCTCCCGTGCTCCCGCAGGGCCCGGCCCATCCCCAACAGGAGCACCGCCACGTCCGTGCCCACGTTGAAGCGGTAGACGAAGCCGCCGAGCAGCTCGCGCGCCCCCGCCACGTCCAGCTCGCGCACGAAGGCCGCCGGAGAGGGCCCCATGCGCTTCAGCAGGGCGTCCACCTTGGGCCGGAACAGGTCCGCGCGGCCGTAGGCCAGGGCCGCCGCCAGCAGCCCGGCCACCTCGATGTCACGCGGATCCTCGTAGCGGCGCGGAAACTCCAGCGGATCGAACGCGATGCGCGCCCGGCTGTCCGTGGAGGCCATGAACGACGTCAGGCACGGCAGCAGACGCCGCGCGTCACTGGGGCTCAGGCCGCTGGAGGGGAGGAGCGCGGGGGCATGGACGACCCTGTCAGCGAGTCAGCTCGCGCACCGCGTGACCCAGCTCGGGGAGGATGAGCTTGTGCATCCCCAGCCGCACCGCCTGGGGCGAGCCCGGCAGCGCGAAGAGGATCATCCCCTGCCGGGTCCCCGCCGTGGCGCGCGACATCATCGCCGGGCTGCCGATCTCCTGGTACGACAGCATCCGGAACAGCTCGCCGAAGCCCGGCAGCGTCTTCTCGAACAGCACCTGCAGCGTCTCCACCGTGCTGTCGCGGCGTCCAATCCCCGTGCCCCCCGTGAAGAGCACGACCCGAGCACCTGCCTCGCGGGCCTCGGCCACCGTGGCGCGGATCGCCTCGGGCTCGTCCGGGATGACCTTGTAGCCGCTCACCGTGTGGCCCTCGGCCTCCAGCGCCTCGCGCAGCACCCGGCCACTCTCGTCCCGCGCCGCGTTCCGGCTGTCCGAGCACGTCACCACGAACGCGCTCACGTGCACCGGCGCGTGCGCCTTGTGCTCCTTCGCCGCCTTCGAGCCGTGCCCGGAGTCATGGGTGTGCCCATGCTCATGGCCGGAGTGGTCATGATGATGGTCATGGTGGTGGTCATGACCATGGTGGTGATGCTTGGGGTCGTGCTCGTGTCCCTCGTGTGCCATCTGTTCTCCTAGAGATCCTTCTCGGACAGCTCGACGAGCAGCTCACCGTTCTCGACCGCGATCGCCATGGTGGGCTGGTCGTCGCACACGCCCGGCGAGGTCTCGTTCTTGCCCGTGTCCATGTCGAAGCCCACCTCGTGGCAGGGGCAGATGACCCTGTTGCCCTCGATGCGTCCGCCGGACAACAGGCAGCCGGCGTGGTTGCACCAGTCGTCCAGCCCCTTGTAGCGCCCGTCGATGCGGGCCACGCACAGGTTGCGCTTGCCCACCTCGTAGCCCCGCATCTCCTGTTCGGCGAAATCCGCCGGTCCGAGCTTGATCTTCATCGGCTCCATTCCTCGTGACTTCCTGAAAACAGCATCGGAGGTTCTTTACCCTGGTTCGACGCGGGCACGGGAGGGTCTTGCGTGGAGCCCCGGGGAGCAGGGAGCGGAGCAAGCCCCGGGGTGAACCAGAGTTCCACTCCCCCTCCCCCACCTTCCTCGTGTTTAAGCTCGCCTGCACCCCCGTTCCATGGGCATTACCTTTTCCCCCGTGAAGCCGCCCGATAAAGCCACCGTCATCCAGGTCCTCCGGGACATCTCGCTCCTCCTTCAGATGAAGGGGGAGAACCCCTTTCGCAGCCGCGCCTATGACATCGCCGCCGATCGCCTCGCGGGCCTCTCCGAGGACCTGGGCGCCCTGCTGCGCGACGGCCGGCTCCAGGAGCTGCCGGGAATCGGCCAGGCCATCGCCGACAAGGTGTCCGAGCTGCTGACCACGGGCCGGCTCGCCCATTACGAGGCGCTGCTCGCCGAGCTGCCCGCGGGAGTGCTGGAGCTCGTGAAGGTGCCCGAGCTGGGGCCGAAGAAGGCGGTGCTGCTCGCCCGGCAGCTGGGGGTGGACAGCGTGGACGCGCTGGAGAAGGCCTGCCGCGAGGGCCGCGTGCGCCAGGTGGCCGGCTTCGGGGAGAAGAGCGAGGCCAACCTGCTCGCGGGCATCGAGCTGTACCGGCGCTCCAACACCCCCCGGCGCCTGCTGGGCGAGGTGTTGCCCGTGGCCGAGCGCCTGCTCGCCTCCGTGCAGACCCTGCCGGGGGTCATCCGCGCGAGCGTCGGGGGCAGCCTGCGCCGACGGGCGGAGACCGTGGGGGACGTGGATCTCATCGCCTCGGCGGCCGGGGCCAGCGCCGTGTTCGATGCCTTCTGCGCCGCGCCCGAGGTGGCCCACGTCATCGGCCGGGGCGAGAGCAAGTGCTCGGTGCGGCTGCACGAGAAGGATCTCCAGGTGGACCTGCGCGTCCTGCCCGACGAGGACTTCGCCACCGCCCTGCACCACTTCACCGGCTCGCGCGCCCACCACGTGCGCCTGCGGGGGCTCGCCCAGGAGCGGGGGCTGAAGATCTCCGAGTGGGGCGTGCACCGCGCCGACGGCACCAAGCTGCACGTGCCCGACGAGGCCGCGCTCTACCGGTTGCTCGGCATGCAGTACATCCCCCCGGAGCTGCGCGAGGACACGGGGGAGATCGAGGCGGCGCTCGCGGGGAAGCTGCCCGAGGACCTGGTCGCCTGGGAGGATCTCCAGGGCGCGGTGCATGCGCACAGCACCTGGTCGGACGGGAAGAACTCCCTGGAGGAGATGGCGCGCGCGGCCCTGGCGCTGGGGCTCAAGTTCCTCACGGTGACCGAGCACAGCCAGGCGTCCATCTACGCCGGAGGGCTCAAGGAGGACGACCTG
Source organism: Cystobacter fuscus (assembly GCA_049060065.1). Classification (GTDB taxonomy): domain Bacteria; phylum Myxococcota; class Myxococcia; order Myxococcales; family Myxococcaceae; genus Cystobacter; species Cystobacter fuscus_B. Next base: position 2,023,263 of record JBMEQP010000002.1, on the reverse strand, counting down.
CGCCGGCAGTGGGAGGAGATCGACCGCGTCAACGACACCGTGAAGGGCGTGCGGCTGCTCAAGGGCATCGAGGTGGACATCCTGGAGAGCGGCGCGCTCGACTACACCGACGCCGTGCTCGAGCAGTTGGAGGTGGTCATCGGCTCCATCCACGTGCGCCACGGCATGGACGAGGATCAGATGACGCGCCGGGTACTCAAGGCCTTCGACAACCCGCACCTGCACATCCTCGGACACCCCACCGGGCGGATGCTCCCGGGCCGCGAGCCCTACGCCCTGCGCATGGAGGAGGTGCTCGACAAGGCGGCCGAGCGGGGCGTGGTGGTGGAGGTCAACGGCAAGCCGGAGCGGCTGGACCTGAAGACGGAGCACGTGCGGATGGCGCTCGAGCGCGGGGTGAAACTGGTGGTGAGCTGCGACGCGCACCGGGCGGCGGACCTGGGCAACCTGGCCTTCTCCCTGGGCACCGCGCGCCGGGGGTGGGCCCGCCGGGGTGATGTCCTCAACACCCTGCCCGCCGAGCAGTTCATCGCCACGCTACGCAAGCAGCGCGCCGCGTGATGGGGTGCTAGGCTCCCGCGCGTCGTGACGCGCCTCCTGCCCCTCGTCCTCGCCCTCGTCTCCACCGGCGTCCTCGCCGCGGACAAGCCGACCCGTGCCGATCTCCAGAAGACCCTGGCGCTGTATGAGCGCTCGGTGGTGAAGGTGCGGGGCGGGCGCGGCGCGGGACCGGGCATCATCGTGGGCGCCGAGGGCCGGTGCTCACCTCCGTGCGCCACGTCGACCTGGAGGCCGCGCGGGTGGAGTTCGCGGGCCAGAGCCTGCCGGCCACGGTGGTGCTCGCCAACGCGATGCTCAAGGTGGCCGTCGTCGCCGCGCCCGCGGGCAGCTACCCCGCCGTGCCCGTGCAGGTGTCCGCCGCGAGCCCCGCGGGCCAGTGGCTCATCGGCGTGGTGCCCGGCAAGGGCCGGAAGCAAGACATCCCCACCGCGGGCACGGCGCGCGAGGCCCCCGAGCCCTTCATCGACGTGGACGTCGCGCTGCCCCCGGGCAGCCCCCTCTTCGACACCCGGGGCCGGCTGGTGGCCGTGTCCGTGCAGCGCAAGGGGCGTGGCTGCCGGGCCCTGCCCCTGGAGGCCGTCAAGCAGCAGCTCGTCACCCGGGTGGCCACGCCGTGAGCGCCTCCGTGGCGGCTCCCTGGCGCCCCACCGCCGTCCAGGAGGTGCTCGGCCTGTGGGGCCTGGGCTTCCTGGGCATCATCGTCTCCTTCCTGCTGTTCGGCGGCACGGGCGTGCCCAAGCTGGTGGCCACGGTGGGCTTTCTCTACCTGCCGCTCATCCCCATGCGCTGGCGCGGCGAGGACTACCGCGACTACGGGCTGACCACGCGCACCGGCGCCAGGACGTGCGTCTCTTCCTGGGAATGAGCCTGGTGGTGTTCCCGCTCTTCTTCGGGCTCTTCGCGCTGTGGACGGAGGTGCTCCCGCTGCTGCCCACGGAGTTCGCGCGGCTGCTCGCGCCCTTCCGGGGCCCGGCGCACTTCACTCCCCGGCTGCCCCCGCGCTTCGGGGAGTGGGTGGTGGATCAGCTCTTCGTCGTGGCCCTGCCCGAGGAGTTCTTCTACCGGGGCTACATGCAGGCGCGTCTGCGTGATGCCCGGCCCCGGGGGCGGCGCGTGTTCGGCGTCCGGCTGGGGCCCGCCTTCTGGCTCACCGCGCTGCTCTTCGCGCTCGGACACCGGCCATCTTCCAGGTGTGGCGCCTGTCCGTCTTCTTCCCCGCACTGCTCTTCGGGTGGATGCGCGAGCGCACTGGCAGCGTGGTGGGCGCGGCCCTCTTCCACGCCGCCGCCAACCTCTTCGTGCGCTGCCTGGAAGTGTCCTTCTTCGGCGGGTAGCAGGCCCTCCAACCCCTTGAAACCACTGGGTTTTAACCAGAATGAACGTTTGACACGCCCGTTTCGAAGTGTCTAACATCCGGGCGTTTTTCCGAGCGTGGGGGCACCAACGGCCCGCCAGGCGACAGCGGAGACGGAATGTCGGAAGAGATCGCGATCGGCATCGACCTGGGCACCTCGACCTCGTGTGTGTCCGTGGTCCGGGACGGTCAGCCGTTCGTCATTCCCAACGAGTGGGGCGAGACGACGCACGCCTCCTGCGTGTCCTTCCTCGAGGACGGCTCGGTGCTGGTGGGCAACGCGGCCAAGCGCAACATCATCACCAACGCCGAGTCCACGGTGTACTCGGCCAAGCGGCTCATCGGGCGCTACTTCTTCTCCGACGAGGTGAAGAAGGCGCAGGCGGTGATGCCGTACCAGATCGTCGAGGGAGAGAACAACACGGTGCGCATCGCCGTGCGGGGCGAGACGTACTCGCTGCCGGAGATCTCCGCGCTGGTGCTCAAGGAGATGAAGGCCATCGCCGAGGGCTACCTGGGCACGCCGGTGACCAAGGCGGTCGTCACCGTGCCGGCCTACTTCAACGACAACCAGCGTCAGGCGACCAAGGACGCGGGGCGCATCGCCGGGCTGGAGGTGCTGCGCATCCTCAACGAGCCCACTTCGGCGGCGCTCGCCTACGGCTTCGGCCGGGACGTGAGCCAGCGCGTGGTGGTGTACGACCTGGGCGGTGGCACCTTCGACGTCTCCATCCTGGAGATCGGCAAGGACGTCTTCGAGGTGCTGTCCACCGCGGGTGACACGTACCTGGGCGGCGACGACTTCGACGACCGCATCATGACGTGGCTGGCGGACGACTTCCTCAAGCGCACGCGGTTGGACTTGCGGCAGAACAAGTACTGCCTGCAGATGCTCAAGGACGCGGCCGAGCGGGCGAAGATCGACGTGGGCGGCCAGGGCGTGGCGGACGTGCGGTGCGAGGGCATCTGCCAGGACGCCCAGGGCAAGGTGTTGGATCTGACGGCCCGGCTCACCCAGGATCAGTTCAACCGGATGGTGATGGACCTGGTGCAGCGCACCTTCAAGGTGTGTGACGAGGCGCTGCAATCCGCGCGCATGACGGCGGCGGACATCGACGCGGTCATCCTCGTGGGGGGCCCCACGCGCCTGCCCATCATCCGCAATTCGGTGCGCCACTACTTCCAGAAGGAGCCCAAGGAAGGCATCAACCCGGACCAGGTGGTGGCCATGGGCGCGGCGCTCCAGGCCAACGCGCTGCTGGACACCGCCACCGAGACCTTCCTCGTGGACGTGACGCCGCTGTCGCTGCGCATCGGCACGGTGGGCGGCTACACCGAGAAGATCATCGAGAAGAACACGCCGGTGCCCATCGATCGCTCGAAGACCTTCACCACCAGCCGCGACGGCCAGGAGAAGGTGAAGATCCGCGTCTATCAGGGCGAGAGCAACCGCGCCGACGAGTGCGAGATGCTCGGCGAGTTCGAGTTCTCGGGCTTTCGCGTGGGCTACCGGGGCGAGGTGAAGATCGACGTGACGTTCGAGATCAACACCGACGGCATGGTGAACGTCTCGGCGGCGGATCAGGAGACGGGACAGAAGACGTCCACCACGCTCACCATGTCCTCGGGCCTGTCGGAGGCGGACATCCAGCGCTCCATCCAGGCCAACCAGCAACTCCAACTCGCGGGCCATGGGGGGGCGGACCTGCCCGCCGTGGCCGCTCCCCGCCGAGGCAGATAGAGCCGCGCGATGTCACAGCCTCCACACAATGGCGCGGGCAAGCCTCCCCCGCCTCCACCGCCCGACATCCCCTCGGAGCCGGCCAGCGCCCCACGGTCAAGGTGTCGACCGTGTCGCTCGGGCCGCGTCCGGCTACTCCCCCGTCGGGGGCACGGCCCTCCTCGGCCGGGCTCCCCGCGACGCCCTCCACCGGGACGCCCTCGGGCCCGCGGCCCGCGGTCGGAGTGCCTCCGAACGATCCCTCCTTTCGGCCCACCGCCCGGGTGCCAACCCTCTCCGCCGCCCCGGCGAGTCCTCCTCCCGCGCCCGCCGGGAGCGTGCCCGCCGCCCCGCGTCCTGGCTCCACCCCGCTGTCCAGCGCCGCCATCCCGGCCGTGCCCGTCACCCGGCGTCCCGGCGGAACCCCGCTGTCCAGCGCCGCCGTCCCAGTCGTGCCCGCCGCCGCGCGTCCCGGCGGCACCCCGCTGTCCAGCGCCGCCGTCCCGGTCGTGCCCGCCGCTCCGCGCTCCAGCGGCACCCCGCTGTCCAGCGCCGCCGTTCCCGTCGTGCCCCCGCCCTCCCCCGGCTCCGCACGGCCCGTCTCGAGCGTGGGGATGGCCCGGCCCCCGCCGCCGCCTCCCGCCGCGCTCCAGCCGCCTCCTCCGCCCGCGATGCCCTCCATCGCGCCGCTCGTGCCCTCCGTGGCGCCCGTGGTGCCCGCCGTCGCACCCCCCGCCGCCCCGTCCAACCCCATGGCCGAGCTCGCGGAGCGCTGTGCCCGGCTCGACCAGATGGACTACTTCGAGATCCTCCGGGTGGAGCGCACCGCGTCCCCTCGGACATCAAGAAGGCCTTCTACCGGGAGAGCCGCGCCTACCACCCGGACCGCTTCTTCCAGCTCCAGGACAAGGAAGTGAAGGAGCGCGTCAACGAGCTCTACAAGCGCGTCACCGAGGCCTACTACGTGCTGCGCGACGACGCGAAGCGCCGGCAGTACACGGCGGACGTGTCGGGGCCCGAGCGCGCCCACAAGCTGCGCTTCACCGAGTCCTCCGAGTCCGAGACGCGCGCCGCCTCCAAGCGCCGGTGGAGGAGCAGATCGGCTCCAACCCCAAGGGCCGCCAGTTCTACCAGACGGGCGCGGCCGACGCCGACGCGGGGCGCTGGGCCTCGGCCGAGCGCAACCTGAAGATGGCCCTCACCTATGAGCCCGCGAACACTCGCTACAAGGAGAAGCTCGCCGAGGTGCAGAAGGTGCTACTAGAGGAGTCACGCAAGCAGGGGGAGACAGCTTCAAGATCCGCTGACGAGCCCCCGACAGGCCGAGGAACTTCCCCGTGACCATCGATCTCATCCTCCTGGGGCTCGTGTTGCTGTTCGCCGTGGCGGGCGCCATCACCGGCGGGGCCCGGCAGATCGCCGGCCTGGTGGCGGTCGCGGTGGCGTGGTTCGTCTCGCGCAAGCTCGGCCCGTACGTGGGCCCGCGCATGGCCGAGGCGCTCGGCGGCGCCCCGCTGCTCTTCGGCACGCTCGCCGGCTCCCTGCTGCTCTTCATCGTCGTGCTGGTGGCGGTGCGCTACGCGCTCACCACCCTGCTGCGGCGGATGATGGGCGCGAGGAACCCGGAGCAGCGCAGCGCGGACAACGTCGTGGGCTTCGTGCTCGGCGGCCTCAAGGTGGTGATCATCGCCTACGTGATGATCAGCGCGCTCGTCTTCGTGGACAAGTACGTGGTGGTGGCCGGGCGCAACCTCGGCGTGTCCCCCAAGGACTCCGTGTCCTTCGATCTGGCGCGGCGCTACAACCTCTTCGAGATGACGCAGTTCGCCGCCGTGCGGGACATGGTCACGGTGGCCCAGGTGTCCACCGATCCCGAGCGGGCCCGCCGCCCCGGCGGACGATCCCGCCTACAAGGCCCTGAAGAAGGACTCCCGCTTCCAGAAGGCCATGGCGAACAAGAACCTGCGCGCCGCGCTCGAGCGGGGAGATACCCAGGAAGTCCTGCGCAACAACCTCGCCCTCCAGTTGCTGCAGGACCCCCAGTTCGTGGCCCGGCTGGGCGCCGCGGCGAGGGCCAGTCAGCGCGACTGACCTCCAGCGCCCCGCTCACGCTCGCGTCAGGCCCCGAGCCCCGCCCCGGCCTCCAGTCCCTCCAGGCGGGTGCGCACGAAGGCCCTGTCCACGGTGACCCGGCGGTGACGGCGCTCGGGCGCCTCGAACATCACGTCCGCCATCACGTGCTCGAGGATGGAGCGCAGGCCGCGCGCACCCAGCCCCTTCTCCACGGAGAAGCGCACCACCTCGCGCAGCGCCTCCTCGTTCAAGTCCAGCTCGATGCCGTCCAGGCCCAACAGCTCGCCATACTCGCGCACGATGGAGTCCGGCGGCTCGGTGAGCACGCGCAACAGCTCCGGCTCGCCCAGCAGCTCCAACTGCACCACCACCGGCAGACGCCCGAGGAACTCCGAGAGCATCCCGAAATCCACGAGCTGCTTGGTGGTGATGCGCCGGCGCAGCTTCTTCACGTCCGGAGCGCCGAAGCCCAGGGGCCGCGACTCGCCCTGGCTGCCGTACTCCTGCAGGTCGGAGAACGTCCCCGCGCAGATGAACAGGATGTCCCGGGTGTCGATGGGCACCATGTCACCGCGGTTGAACGATTGGGTGACATTCATGGGGACGAAGACCTCGCGCCCCTCCAGCAGCTTGAGGAGGGCCTGCTGCACGCCCTCGCCACCGATGTCCCGGCTGCCCGCCCCGTTGCGCGCGCCCTGCGAGCGCCGGGCGATCTTGTCCACCTCGTCGATGAAGATGATGCCCCGCTGGGTGTCCTCCACCGAATGGTTGCTCTTGAAGAGCAGGTCCGCGACCATCACCTCCACGTCCTTGCCGTAGTAGCCGGCCTCCGTGTACTCGGTGGCATCCACGGTGGTGAAGGGGACGGAGAGGATGTCCGCCAGGTTGCGGGCGATGTGCGTCTTGCCGCTGCCCGTGGGCCCGATGAGCAGGATATTGGACTTCTTGATGAGCGAGCCCCGCCTCATCCGCCGCGCCTGGATGCGCTTGAGGTGGTTGTGGGCGGCGATGGCCACGGCGCGCTTGGCTGCTTCCTGGCCAATGACGTAGCGATCCAACCGCTCGTAGATCTCCCTCGGCGTCAGTATCGGTGAGTCCCTGCGTGCGGACGACTCCATGTCTCCTCCCTCGGCGCCAGACCGGCTGACGGACTTGTTCCCTACAGGAGAGTAGGAATCCACCAGTCAACGGCCCATCCGCCCCGGAGCAGACCGGCGGTGGAGGGTGCCGGCCGCTCGCCCCGCAGGCGGGGGTTGAACCCCGAGGGGATTCTCGATACTTCCCGCGCCATCCACTGTTGGTGGAACTCAACCCCAGACCGGGAGATCAGGAACGCCGATGCCGCCCATCACTCCTCAGCACCGTTGGACCCTCGCCGATGCCCAGGACACCTACGGCATCCGCAACTGGGGCTCGCCCTACTTCGGCGTCAACGACAAGGGTCATGTGTGCGTCCATCCCGACGGGCCCACCGCCCCGAACATGGACCTGAAGGAGCTGGTGGACGAGGTGCGGCGCCGGGGTATCGGCCTGCCCCTGCTCCTGCGCTTCACGGACGTGCTGCGCCACCGCGTGGTGCACCTCAACCAGGCGTTCCGCAAGGCCATCACCGAGCACAACTACAAGGGCGTGTACCAGGGGGTGTACCCCATCAAGGTGAACCAGCACCGCTACGTCGCCGAGACCATCGTCGAGACGGGCAAGCAGTTCGGCTACGGCCTGGAGGCCGGCAGCAAGCCGGAGCTGCTCGCGGTGATGGCGCTCCTGGATCGCGAGGACGCGCTCGTCATCTGCAACGGCTACAAGGACGAGGAGTACGTGGAGACGGCCCTGCGCTTCTCGCGCCTGGGCCGCAAGGTGATCCTCGTGGTGGAGAAGCCCTCGGAGCTGCCGCTCATCGCCGAGGTGGCGCGCAAGACGGGCATCGCCCCGCGCATCGGCATGCGCGTGAAGCTGTCCAGCCGCGGCGCGGGCCGCTGGGAGGCCTCGGGCGGAGACCGCTCCAAGTTCGGCCTGTCCTCCTCGGAGCTGATGGGCGCCCTGGGCTTCCTCAAGGAGTCCGGGCTCCTGCCCTGTTTCGAGCTGTTGCACTTCCACCTGGGCAGTCAGATTTCCAACATCCGCAACGTGAAGAACGCGCTGCGCGAGGTGGGCCGCTTCTTCGTGGAGGTGGCCCGGCTGGGCGCGCCGCTCAAGTACCTGGACGTGGGCGGCGGCCTGGGCGTGGACTACGACGGCTCCCAGACGAACTTCACCTCCTCCATGAACTACACGACGGAGGAGTACGCCAACGACGTGGTGTTCTCGGTGATGGAGGCCTGTGACGCCGCGGGGGTGCAGCACCCCACGCTGGTGTCCGAGTCGGGCCGCGCCGTGGTGGCGCACCACGCGGTGCTCATCGTGGACGTGCTGGGAACGAGCGAGTTCGATCCCGTGCAGGTGCCGGACAAGGTGGACGACAAGGCGCCCAGCGTCGTGCGCAACCTCCTGTCCACCTTCCGCGAGGTGACGAACAAGAACCTGCTGGAGGCCTACCACGACGCCCAGGAGTACAAGGAGGAGAGCCTCACCCTCTTCTCGCTCGGCCACCTGTCGCTGGAGCAGCGGGTGATGGCGGAGAACATCTTCTGGGCGCTGTGCCACAAGATCATGCGCATCGCGCGCGAGTCGGGGGACATCCCCGAGGAGCTCGAGGCGCTGGAGAAGCAGTTGTCGGACACCTACTTCTGCAACTTCTCGGTGTTCCAGTCGCTGCCGGACTCGTGGGCGATTGATCAGCTCTTCCCCATCATGCCCATCCACCGGCTCAACGAGCGGCCCACGCGCCAGGCGGTGCTGGCGGACATCACCTGCGACTCGGATGGGAAGATCGACCACTTCATCGACAAGCGCGAGGTGAAGGACGCCCTGGAGCTGCACCCGCTCAACAACGATGACTACTACCTGGGCATCTTCCTGGTGGGCGCCTACCAGGAGATCCTGGGCGACCTGCACAACCTCTTCGGTGACACGCACGCGGTGCAGGTGTCGCTGGCGCCCAACGGCGGCTACCTGATCGACCACGTGGTGGAGGGCGACACGGTGACCGAGGTGCTCAACTACGTGAGCTACAACAAGGACGACCTCGTGGCGAAGCTGCGCAAGTCCACCGAGGTGGCGCTGCGCAACGGCCGGCTGTCCCTGGACGAGTCGCGCCAGCTCTTGCGCATGTACGAGGAGGGCCTGTCCGGCTACACGTACCTGGAGCGCGAGGTGGACGCCTCGTTCGTGGCGAACCCCGGGCAGCTGCGCCTGGTGGCGCAGGACGGCAAGTCGCCCGTTCCGCCCACCGGCACGGGCACCTGAGCCGGCGGCGGTTCCGCCCCCCCGCTCTTCCCACCGCGCCCTCGCACTCCGGGGGGCGCGGTTTTTCTTTTCCCAGCCGCCGGGCTAGACAGACATGCATGGCCCGTACGACTCGCACGTCCACGACCCGGCCCGCGAAGAAGACCGCCGCGAAGAAGGCCCCCCGGTGAAGAGCCCCGCGCGGCCCGCGCCGAGCACCAAGCCCCTGGGGCAGAAGATGCTCCTGAAGCCCGGCATGGAGGCCGTGGTGCTGGGCGCTCCCGGGGACGTTGCCACGCTGTTGGGTGAGCTGCCCGAGGGAGCCCGCGTGCGGACGAAGCTCGGCAAGGGGGCGCCCTTCCTCCTCGTCTTCGTGCGCGACCAGGCCGAGCTCGAGCAGCGCATGTCGCAACTGGGTCCGGTGCTCACGCCCACGACGCTGTTGTGGGTGGCCTACCCCAAGCAGTCCTCGAAGGTGGAGACGGACCTCAACCGGGACCGGGGCTGGGAGTCGGCCGAGCGGCTCGGTCTGCGGGGCATCGCCCAGGTGGCCGTGGACGCCACGTGGGCGGCGACACGCCTGCGCCCCTCCGAGTGAGCCGCCCTCCTCCAGGCGGTAGCCCACCGCGCGCGGGGGACCGATCCCCACGGGCCCTCGCCTCCTCGGAGGGTCCCCCTGCTGCCGCCGCTCCGGGGTTGGCAATGTTCCTCCAAGCACCCACGGAGGCATCCATGGAGAGCCTCGCCGACATGATGGAGACCGGGCAGGAGCAGCTCTTCCACGAATGGCGGGAGCGGGTCCAGCGGCGCCATACGCCCGGCCCCCTCTCCGAGCCCGAACTGGCCGACCACATCCCGGACTTCTTGCAACAGGTGATCGCCGCCCTCCGCCGGGAAGAAGAAGGGGTGGAGCCGAAGACGCACCGGGTGGGCCCCCTGGGGTGGGAGCACGGTGAGCAGCGCTTCCTCATCGGTTTCACCCTGTCCAACATGGTGCGCGAGTACGGGGTGCTGCACGACTGCATCTTCGAGCTGGTGGAAAACCGGGGGCATGGCCTCGTCCGGCTGGAGGAGGCGAGGATCCTCGCGCAGTGCTTCAACCGGGCGATCGCCGAGGCCGTCGCGCACTACCTGCGGATGCGCGAGCGGGAGCTCCAGGGCGGCGAGGCCGCGCCTCCCGTGAGCTAGCGGAAATTCCAGCGACACTCCCAGTGAGAATCACGGGCGGTCATCTAGAGTCCCGCGCTCCATCCTTCTCTCGAGGAGTGCCCGACCCATGTCTCAACCAGACCCCCGCATCTCGCTCTCGCTGCGCGGCCACGTCGCGCTCGTGGGCATCCACCGAGCGGCCAAGCGCAACGCGTTCGACATGGCGATGCTGCATGCCCTCGCCCATGCGCTGACGGAGGCGGACCAGAACGAGCAGGTGCGCTGCAGCGTGGTGTACGCCGAGGGAGCACACTTCACGGCGGGCCTGGACCCGGCGGACGTGGGGCCGAGGGTGGGCAGTGGCGAGCTCATGGTTCCCGAGGGAGCGGTGGACCCCTTCCACCTGTTCGGGAAGCGGCGCGAGAAGCCCCTGCTGGTGGCGGTGCAGGGCATCTGCTTCACGCTCGGCGTGGAGTTGATGCTGGCCGCGGACATGGCGGTGGCGGCCAGTGACGCGCGCTTCGCCCAGCTGGAGGTCAAGCGCGGCATCTTCCCCTTCGGGGGCGCCACGCTGCGCTTCCCTCAGGTGGCGGGCTGGGGCAATGCCATGCGCTGGCTGCTCACCGGGGACGAGTTCGGCGCGGCCGAGGCGTACCGCATGGGCATCGTCCAGGAGGTGGTGGAGCCCGGCCAGCAGCTCGATCGCGCGCTCGCGCTCGCCGAGGCGGTGGCGCGTCAGGCCCCCCTGGCGGTGCAGGCCACCCTCGCCTCGGCGCGGCTGGCGCGCGAGCAGGGGCCGGAGGCGGCCGCACAGGACTTGATGCCGCGGTTGCGGCGGATTCACGCGAGCGAGGACGTGCAGGAGGGACTGCGCTCCTTCATCGAGCGGCGCGAGGCGCGCTTCCAGGGCAAGTGAGCGCGGGGCGCGAGCTCATCCAGGGGGAAGGCCGTGACGTCGAACTCGTCCAGGCTGAGAAGACTGGACAGAAACGACTCCCGAGCCCGGGGTCTGGACGAAACCTTGACCACGTGTCAACGTGCTACTTACCGAACGGTCAGCCGCTACTCTGCGAGTTCCGGGGTGTGCGGGCAGGCTCTCTTTTCCGAGGCAGGTTACCCGATGATGCAAGTCCAGACCCCCGTAGAGCTCCCCCCACTTCCCATCCTCCCCGAGAACCCCTCGCTGCTCACCCGCCTGCGCACGGGCATGAAGACCCTCCAGGTGCTGAAAGTCTACCCCACGAATCCGGCCTTCGGCGCCGTGTTCTACGACAGCGTCGAGCTGGGCAGGTGCAAGGAGCTCGCCCGCCAGTTCTCCCGCCACGCCGAGGGCCGCCGGTTGCTGGCGGACAAGCCCTCGTTGAGTGCCTCGGAACTGGACCTGGAGGCGCTGGGCAAGCTGCCGTCGGGGACGTTCGGCCACGAGTTCGCGCGCTACTACCGCGAACAGGGACTACAGCCCATCGAGACGCTCAGTCCGCCGAAGAATGACGCCCAGTACATCGCCAAGCGCCTGCGGGAGACCCACGACTTCATCCACCTGGTGACCGGCTACAAAACCGATGTCATGGGCGAGATGGAGGTGCAGGCGTTCGCCCTGGGCAACCTCCACCTGCGCACCTCGCTGCTCATCCTCCTCAACTCGGCGAAGGAGGTGCACAAGCACATCCCTGGCTTCAATGCCACCACGTATGTCCGGCGGCTGTGGGCCGCGTTCCGGCGCGGCGCCGACTCCCGTCAGTTCGCCAGCTTCCGGTGGGAGGACCACTGGGAGACTCCGGTGGCGCTGCTGCGCGAGCAGCTCATCGCCCCCGCGGAAGAGTTGAACTGATCCATGGGCGACCCAGTGGGGCCGAGCGCTAATCGGCCTCCGGGACCCAACTGCCGTGGAAGCCCAACGGGACGCGCTGGGGCAACCGGACTCGCGCGACCGGGGCCGCTCCGAAGTGGCCCGCGTCGAGGACGATGAGTTCGCTGATGTCGCGCTCGCTGTCGCGCACGAGGCTGAGCAGCCAGCCGTCGTCTTCGGGCGACCAGGCACTCCTGGGGACGAAGACGCACTCGCCGGGGAGCTGCCCCGGGCCGAGTTCCTGAGCGAGCGAGGTGCCCGTCTCCGCGTCGTAGCGGCGCAGGAGTGACTTCGTCGGGGCGCCGTCGACGAAGTCGAGCATCTCGACGACGTACGTGTAGCGATGGGGCCGCCCGGTGCGGCGCTCGTCGATCCGGGGAAATTCGACCAGGCGGTCATCGAGCCGCCGCTCGCGGGTGCGGCCGGACTCCAGGTCGATCTCCCAGCGGTACAGATGCGGCGGAGCCGCTTCGAAACGCGCCGAGCGGATCGCCTCGAGAACGATCGTTCCAGCGCGCTCGAACGCGTTGGCGGTGTGGCAGAGCTGCCCGGACTCGACGTCGAACCAGCGCACCTCGCCTCCCGCGCGCGGCACCACGCCGATGCGCGACGGGTGGGAGTCGCTCCACTCGAACGGCATCCCCGCGCCCCAGTCACGGATCATCCGGGCGGGCGAATCGAAGAAGAGCGCGTACCGTTCCGTGAGGGCGAAGTCGTGCAGGTAGCAGGGACCCTCGACCTCGATCTCCCGCTTCGAAATCACCCGGCCCCCCGCGTCGGCGATGTAATAGGTCAAGTACGGACGCACCACCTGGTAGCCGAAGAAGTGGAGCTCACCTGTCGACGGACACCGCTTGGGGTGCGCCGTCATCGGTGTGTCCACCGCCCCGCCGAAGTCGAAGACGCCGACGGTCGACAACTCCCGGTCCAGATGCATGGGCAGCGCCGCCTCGACCATCGAGAGGATGCGGCCCGCGTGCTCGATGACGTGGGTGTTCGACGTGCCGCCCCTCGAAGCCGCTGCTCCCGATCCAAGACCGTTCCGGTGAACCCGGCGGTCCGGACATAGCGGTTGCGGTACCAGCGCGCCTTGCCCCCCGCGAGGTGGATACCGTGCACCATCCCGTCGCCAAACCACCAATGGGGCGAAAGGCCGTCCTTCGGGTTCGGGCCGTTGCGCACATAGGTCCCGGCGAGCCCGTGCGGCAGCTCGCCCTCCACGGGCAGCTCGTGCGCGGTCACCTCGTTGGTGACCGGGGCGAAGGGGCCGCTCAGCCAGAACGGCCCGGCGGGAGAACGGGGATCGGTCTTGCTCTCGGTGGACATGAGCTTCTCTCCTCGCTGTTGCTTGAGAACTCAAGTAACATCGCCGCAGCGACTTCCGCAAGCTGTTTATTTGAGTGCTCAACAAAATGAGGAGCGCATGTCCGCGCACCACCTGACCTTCTTCTTCGACTTGAACCGGGCCCACGCGACAGCGATCCGCCGTTTCGACTCCGCCCTCGGCTCCGTGCACGGCATCGGACTCAATGATCTGCACCTTCTCCAGGTGCTCGATCAGGCGCCCGGGCGCCGGTTGCGGCGAACGGATCTGGCCCAACAACTCGGATTGACGGCCTCGGGAGTGACCTGGATGCTGCGCCCACTGACGAAGCGCGGCCTCATCACCAGCCAGGCGAGCGAGAACGACGGACGTGTCACGTTCGCGGTACTCACCGAGCCTGGGCGCCAGCTGGTCGCGGACGCCGTACCGACCGCGCGGCGGATCGCGGCCGAGCTGCTGGATCCCCAGGTCAGTAAAGAGGAGCTGACGCGGGCCGCGGCGGTGATCGCGCGACTGGCTCAAGACTGATCTCGTTGGCCGTGTCGCCCATGATGTACTGGCGTGAAGCAAGCCGACGGTTCTTTCCGCTCGGAGCGATAGGGTGCCGGCGGATTTCAATCAAGGAACGTCCCATGGTTTTTCGCCGAGGGCTGATCGCCGCACTCTGGTTGGGCTCGCTGGTCGCGGCCTTTTTCATCGGTGATCTTGTCAGCAAACTTCAGGCCGACACTCCGGAACGCCCCCCGTCAGCATTGGTAAAGGAACTGCCTCCCGATTGGGAATCCGGGGCAGAGGAACTTACCCGCCGTGTCCAGGCCGCTTTCCCGATAGGCAGCAGCGAGGAGGCCATGGCCACAGCTCTTCGAGCGCAAGGGTTTGAGCTACAGACCTGGAACGCCAAACCAGGCGAGGAGAAACGGGCCGACCGATACCAACTCACTCCCTCTTGCCGGATTCGGGCGTCTATCCTCTGGCGGATTGATGACGCGGGGAAGATCACCGAGCTCAAGGCCGACTACCACGAAGCCGGTTGCCTTTAGAGCGTCTTGGTTTTAGGGGTGGGTTGGCCGCTGAGAATGTGCCAGGATGAGGACGACTCCTCATTCCCATTCACGCCATCAAGGAAGCCCTACTCAGATGACGAAGTTCTTCGGCGGTAAGACGTTGGCGTTCCAGCTGCACATGTCAGCCCTGTCCACGCACCTGGGCCTGATGACCGGCCTGATGGCGGGGCTCTCGTTCTCGACCGAGGTGCGAGCCCAGGAGAACCAGCGCCAGCTGGTCATCACGACCGTGGAAGTGGACCACGTCAAGCGCGAGATGCGCATCTACGGCCGCAATTTCTCGACCGCCACTGGGGTCGCTCCCGTCGTCCGCGTGGCGGAGGTCGGCGTGGCCGCCAAGCTTTATGATCCCTCTACCGTAGTCGTCGAGCTACCCTCGGCATTCTTGCAGCCCGGCTCCTATCTTCTGTCGATGTCGACCGGTCCCAATCTGGAGCAGAACGACTCTTTTGATGTGACGATTGGGAATGCAGGGCCGCAAGGGCCCAAGGGCGATACAGGTCCACAAGGACCGCAGGGCTCCAAGGGCGACACGGGTCCACAAGGACCGCAGGGGCCCAAGGGCGACACGGGGCCACAAGGAGCTCCCAGGGCGATGTCGTGCCGTGTGCGGAGCGGACCGCCGCTGAACGACTATTCCCTTCCCGGCTCCTATATGGGTTGTGAGGCTGGGGAATTCCTGACGGGTGGATCGTGCCGTTCGACCTCGTCGTCCGTCGGAACATCTTCTGATGTGATGATTGTGGGCGAAACCACGGTCTACGCCTGTGCATTGAGAGGAACGTCGTCGACGACCGCTCAAGCGATCGCCAAGGCCTTCTGCTGCAAGCTTGAATGAGTCGGACCGGGTCAAGGGACCGCAACGCCTCCTGAACCGAGGCAAGCCCAGCTTCGACGGAAAAGAAAACCCCGGCTCACCTGACGGCGGCCGGGGCTTTGTTACATCCCTCGCGAGAGATACAGCGACTTACGGCGCGAAGCTCGGCGGACGATCCCCCTCGCCGCTGCCCCACGACTCGTTGGCCGTCTCGCCCATGACGTACTTCAGCGTGGCGCCCGGGGCGATGTCGGCGAAGCGGACGAAGGTCTTCGTGCTCGCCTTGCCGTCGATGGCCAGGCTCTGGATGTACTTCGAGGCCGGACCGGCGCCCTCCCCTTCGATGGTCACGACGTGGCCATTGGCCAGTGCACCTTGGCGCTGGGGAACAGCGGGCCGTTGATCACGAGCACGTCGGTGCCGGGAATGGCCGGGTACATGCCGAGGTAGCTCCACACGAGCCAGGCCGAGGTCGCGCCCAGGTCATCATTACCGGGCAGGCCGCCCGGGCCGCCATAGAACGTCTCGTTGATGATGCGGCGCACGATCGCCTGCGTCTTCCAGGGCTTCTGGGCGAAGTTGTAGATCCACGGAGTGCCGTGCTCGGGCTCGTTGCCGATGTAGAAGTAGGGCCGCTCGGTGCCCGCGTTGAGCTCGGTGAAGAGATTGTCGAGGCGGCTGTCGGCCTCGGCGTGGCCTCCCATGAGCGTGAACAGGCCCTCGAGGTCGTGCGGGACCATCCAGACGTACTGCGCCGCGTTCCCCTCGATGAAGCCGCACTGCGACGACACATTGAGGGGCTGGCAATTCCACGCGCCGACCGTGCCGACCTGGATGGCGGTCTGGATGGAGAGCTTCACGTAGCGGGCCTCGCGCGCGGTGAAGTCGTGCGTGGTGGCGCTCGCTTTGTTGCCGGTGACCGTGGCGACGGTCTCGAAGGTCACGTTGTCGGTGCTGACGCTGAGCGTGAAGTCCTGGGTGTTCCAGGCGGTCGACTCACCACCCGCGCCCGCGTGGTGGATGACGATCTTGTCGATCGACTGCACGCTGCCCAGGTCGACCTGCCACCACTTGTCGCTGCTGGTGTTGTCGCACCACTTGTCGCTGGTGCCACCGTTGATCGTGCCGTTCACCGCCTTGGACGGGTTCTCGCTGGCGTTGCACGAGCCGCTCGCGGTGGCGGGGTGGTTGAGCGCCAGGTTGGTGGCCGGCACGGCGGTGCCATGGACCTCCACCTCGTAGATGCGCGAGGCGGTCGCGCCCGGCTGCGGCTGGCCGCGCGCGGCTCGATCATCTTGTCGGCGGGGTTCCAGCTCTCGGTCCAGTAGTGCGAGCGCGTGAGGTACTCGTCGCGCACCGCGGTCTTGCCGAGCGCACCGGCGAACTGGGAGATGGAGAAGTCGGCCATGGCGTACTCGAGCGACATGGCGGCGTCGCCTCCCGCGTAGTGGTACGTGAGCCAGTCGGAGAGGCTCCAGCGCTGCGTGTCGTCGGGGTTGCTCGCCGACTTGAGCATGAGCTGCAGCGCCGCGTCGGTGTCGAAGCCGCGCACGCCCATGGCGTAGGCATTGGCGACGTTCACCGTGCCGGGATCGCCGACCATGACACGGGTCTCGACGTTCTGGTGCGACCAGAAGGGCAGCAGGCCGCCCTTCTCGCCGTCATCGACCATCGAGCGGATGATGTCCGGTGTCTCCGGCGCGATCGCGGCGACGAGGTGCGTCCACGAGCGGATGATGTCCCAGCCAGAGTAGTTCTGGTACACGGTCCAGCCCTCGGCCGTGTGCACCGCTCGGTCGAAACCCATGTACTGGCCGTTCACGTCGCTGGCGACATTGGGGTTCTGGAAGACGTGGTAGAGCGCGGTGTAGAACTGCTCGAGGTCCGCGTCGTTGCCGCCGGTGATCTCGACGCGCTTGAGCACCTGGTTCCACTGGTCACGCGCGGCCGTGCGCACGGCATCGAAGTCCCAGCCGGCGTTCTCGGCGGCCAGGTTGGCCTCGGCATTGGCGATGCTGACGAAGGAGACGCCGATCTTCATCTGCACGACCGGATTGCTGGTCGTGTCGAAGGTCGCGAAGGCGCCCGAGCCAGTGCCATTCACGGAGACCGAGCCGGCGTCAGCGCGTTGCCCAGCCAGGTGCCCGAGGCCGAGAACGGGCGGTCGAACTGCGCCGCGAAGTAGATCTGAAACGTCTCGCTCGAGCCACAGAAGCCGCCCGCGGTGGCACTGCCGCGGATCTTGTCCTTGCCCACGATCTCCACGGTGCCGCCACGCACGCCAGTGGCGCTGCGGCCGGTGTGGAGGAGGAGCTGGGCGACCTGGGAGGCCGGGTAGTTCAGGCGCACCATGCCGGTGCGCGTGGTCGTGGTCAGCTCCACCTTGATGTCGCCGTCGAGCGTGACCTGGTAGTAGCCGGGCGAGGCCGCCTCGGTCTCCTTCTTGTAGCCGGTGCGGAAGATCTTCCAGTCGGTCGCGGGCGACGTGGTGAGCGCGCCGACGCGCGGCAGGAACGGCAGATCCTCGTTGTTGGGGCAACCCGCGCCGTTGAAGTGGGTCAGGCTGAAGTGCTCGATGAGCGAGTCGCTGTAGCGGTAGCCCGAGGGCGAGGCGGTCGGCGTATCGGGGCTGAGCTGCAACATGCCGAAGGGCACGGTCGCGCCCGGGAAGGTGCTGCCGCCAGCGCCGCCCGACACCGGGAAGGGCGAGTTGCTGTCGTCGGTGCCGATGAACGGGTCGACGTGCTTCGCGAGATCCGCGGTGGGAGGAGGCGAGCCCCCATCGGGCTCTCCCACCCCGCCGTCCGTCTCGACGCCGGAATCGGGGATGTCGCCTCCGGCGTCGGGAGCCCCCGGGCCGTCGTCGCGGCAGCCGGGCGCCGCGAGCGAGAGCAGAAAACATGATCCATAGGTGAGTACAGCGCGCTGCAGGAACTTCGTCATGAATCTCTCCACCGGCGCGAGCCTCATGACGAGATGATCACGATGCGGTCGCGCCTGACTGAATTTCGTGGAATCCATGTTTGAGGGAGGCATTGTCAAGGCTCGAAGCCAGGTGACGATCCGTCAGCATGAGCGCGAGCATCCACGGAAGAATTTTCTTCGATCCGGGGGGAACGCGACGGAGAGCCCGCTCGGTCCGAGACGGGAATGAAGAGGTGTGGGCTCGTAAAAGCGGCACGCGCGTCGTGCCTGGAGCACCATGCACCTCGTGACCGCGACCGCTGACACCTCCTGGGCCCGGCCCGGACAATTCCATTCGCTCGGACCGTTCGATGTCCCGGGCTTCCCCTCTCGCCGAGCGCACGTGTACGTGCCGAGCGGAGACGACGTGCCGTTGCGGGAGCGGCCCGTGCTCTACCTCTTCGACGGCCAGAACTGCTGGACGGACTGGGGGAGCTACGCGGGCGGCTGGTACGCGCACGAGGCCGCCGAGCAGCTCGTGGGCAGCCCCACCTTCCGCGCGCCCGTCGTCGTGGGGCTCGAGCACGGCGGCGACCGGCGCATCGACGAGCTGTCTCCGTGGGAGATGACACCGGGCCGCGGCGGCCACGCGGAGCACTTCTTCGACTGGGTGGTGCACCACTTCATGCCGCACGTGCAGCACACCTTCGGACTGGCGGGCGGAGCCCTGCACACGGTGGTGGGGGGCTCGTCCATGGGGGCTCGGCGGCACTCTGGGCCCACTACCGCTACCCGCACGCCATCGGCGGGGCCATCGCCATGTCGCCCGCCTTCTCCGTGGGGGACAAGGCGCTCTTCCCCTTCGTGGACAGCCGTCCCAAGCCGCTCATCAGCCGCGTGTACATCGACTGCGGCGGGCGCGAGGGCGGCGGCCGCATGCTCGCGGTCGCCGAGGAGATGCACCACGTCCTCGAGCGCAAGGGCTACCCAGAAGGTGGGCTCATGTGGCGCCCGGATCAGAACGCCGGACACAACGAAAAGGCCTGGAGGCGCCGGCTGCCCAAGGCTCTGCGCTTCATGTTCCGGCGCTGAAGGCGCCCCCTCTGGCTACCAGGCAACCGGTGCTGCCTCCCCTGGGAACTCCAGTCCTTTCAGGGGGTTGGCGGTTCCGCGAAAAAAATCGTTCGCCGTGTCGATCTCGCGCCCCCACGTTCGACGTGAGAGGAGAGCCCGGGCCAGACCCGGCTTCCAGACCGGAGGAGACACGACGATGCGATTCATGATCCTGATCAAGGCCACCAAGGACTCGGAGACGGGCGTTCTCCCCAGCACGGAGCTGCTCACCGAGATGGGGAAGTACAACGAGGAGCTGGTGAAGGCGGGCATTCTGCTCGCGGGCGAGGGGCTCCACCCGAGCGCCAAGGGAGCGCGCGTCAAGTTCTCCGGAGGCAAGCGCACCGTGATCGACGGGCCCTTCGCCGAGACGAAGGAGCTGATCGCCGGCTTCTGGTTGTGGCAGGTGAAGTCGAAGGAAGAGGCGATCGAGTGGGTCAAGCGCTGCCCGGATCCCATGCCCGGCACGGAGTCCGAGATCGAGATCCGCCAGGTGTTCGAGGCGGAGGACTTCGCGCCCAGCGACCCCACGGGCGAGCTCATGGAGAAGGAGCAGCAGCTCCGCGAACTCACCGAGTCGAAGCGCCGCTAGTCCTGGCGCGGGCCCGCGCCTTGCGCTGGCGGAGGAAGATGCTCTAGTCGGTGGCCGTGACGGCTTCCGCGACGCAGCGCGCCATCGACGCCATCTGGAGGATCGAGTCCGCCCGGCTCATCGCCGGTCTCGCACGACTCGTGCGCGACGTGGGGCTCGCCGAGGAGCTCGCGCAGGACGCGCTCGTCGCCGCGCTCGAGCGGTGGCCGGAGTCGGGCGTCCCGGACAACCCGGGCGCCTGGCTCATGGCCGCCGCGAAGCATCGGGCGGTGGACCTCTTTCGCCGCAGCAAGATGCTCGAGCGCAAACACGAGGAGCTCGGTCACGAACTCGAGGCACAACAAGCGCGCACGGTGCCGGAGCTCGACGCCGCGCTCGACGATGACGTGGGCGATGACCTCCTGCGCCTCATGTTCACGGCTTGTCATCCGGTGCTCTCGACCGAGGCCCGCGTCGCGCTCACGCTCCGCTTGCTCGGAGGTCTGACGACCGGGGAGATCGCGCGCGCGTTCCTCGTCCCGGAGCCGACCGTCGCCCAACGCATCGTCCGGGCCAAGCGGACCCTCTCCGAGGCGCATGTCCCCTTCGAGGTGCCCCGCGGAGCCGAGCTCGAGGCCCGGCTGTCGTCGGTGCTCCAGGTCATCTACCTCGTCTTCAACGAGGGCTACTCGGCGACCGCCGGTGAGGACTGGGTGCGCCCGGCGCTCTGCGAGGATGCGCTCCGTCTGGGCCGGATCCTGGCCGGGCTGGTTCCGAAGGAGCCGGAAGTCCACGGCCTCGTCGCGCTCATGGAACTCCAGGCGTCGCGGCTGAGGGCACGGGTTGGCCCGTCGGGAGAGCCCGTCCTGCTGCTCGATCAGAACCGGGGACGGTGGGATCAACTCCTCATCCGGAGAGGCCTCGCGGCACTCGAGCGGGCCGAGGCGCTCGGCGGCGCGCGGGGTCCGTACACCTTGCAGGCCGCGATCGCCGCCTGTCACGCACGAGCGCGTACGCCAGTCGAAACGGACTGGGCGCGCATCGCAGCGCTCTACGAGACGCTCGCCGAGCTGACGCCATCGCCCGTCGTGGAGCTGAACCGCGCGGTCGCCATCTCGATGGCGTTCGGTCCAGCGGCGGGGCTCGAGCTCGTCGATGCACTGCTCTCGGAACGCTCGCTCGAGGGCTACCACCTCTTGCCGAGCGTGCGCGGCGACCTCTTGGAGAAGCTCGGCCGCCTCGACGAGGCCCGTGCGGAGTTCGAGCGCGCGGCATCGCTCACGCACAACGAACGCGAGCGCAAGCTGCTCCTCGACCGCGCCCGCGCCTCTTCTCGGCCGCCGACCTGAGGTCGGCCCCTGACTACTCGCCGACCGGACCGGGTTCCGGACGTTCGATGAGACCCGCCCGGTCGAGCAACTCGCGGATGCGGGCGGTGAAGGCCACGTGCTCGGGGTTGCTCGCCGTCATGGGCTCGGGGGAGAGGATGAGCAGCCAGCCCAGGGTGCCCACCGGCTCGATGCGCACGGGCGCGGGCAGAGGCGGAACCGTGCCCAGGCGGCGCGACAGGTAGGTCAACCACCCCACCCTCACCTCCCGCTTCCGTTTCTGGATGAGGTCCACCATTTCGGAGGAGCTGGCCATGGCGAAGTCCGGGTCCCAGGCCGTGGCAATGCTGGTGAGCACTCCGGCCAGCACGGGGGTGCTCAGTACCCTCTCCCTCATTGGGCCCTCATGGGGAGGAAGCAACAGACAGGTGTTTCCCGGCCCAAAGGGCGAGTACTCACCGCAATGCAGCTCGATGCGGGTCCGTTCGCTGGTCTTCGCATTCCACACATCCGCGCTAAACCCCAGGTCTTCGATGACCTTCCTGGTGGCATCCGTGCGGTTCATGCCATGAAGGAACAACTGCTCCCACTCCACCACATCCTGACGGACCGGATGGCCCGGCAGTTCGCGCGGGGCTCCGCGTCCCCTTCTGTACCACTGAATGAATGTCGGCTCATACCGTGCCAGCATGTGGAAGAAGAGTTCCGCGCGCCGGGCACACTCCAGCGCGGTCTCCTTGCGAGGCCCCCAGTACGCCCCTATGTAGAAATCACCTCGCATACGTGTTCCTTACTGCGCTGGCGGCATACGACTGGTGGTGATGCTGTCAACTACAAGGCAGCTCACTCCTCGGACTCCAACTCCTTGAGTGAGGGGAAGCGAATGAGCACCCAATCGCCCTTGGGCATGCGTCCGACGTTGTGGAGAGCACCCGCCACCTCCAGCACCACCTCGTAGGGAAGCGATGGTTGAGTCTGGAGCCAAGCGAGTGCCTCCTCCCGGGAGGCGAAAGAGCGCAGGGGCTTCGGCCGGGCCTCTTCGGTATTGAAGACCCTGGCGTACTCCCAGAAGTCATTCGCCCGACCAATGTGTTGGATGAAGTGAAGCGCCTTGGCCACAGTCTCGATCATTGCCACGGTTTCTGGTTCGTTGGCGTGCCGCCCGGCCAGCGACTCGAGAGAGTTCAGAAGGTCTTCCAGCTTGGAGTTCATTTTCATCCCTCGCACATGGCGCCTGTCCACGGGCTTTCTGCTTCAGCCATGAACACCAATGGAGCAAGCACCAACATGCCCGCCCCTGCGGAGACAACAATGAACGCTGCTCCAGCTGCTGTAACGATAGTGCCCACGAGAATTTCTTGGCGATGACGTTTCAACCAGTCGATAGCATCCTCCATTGCATTGAACTCCAGGGCGTCAACCTCGTTCAGCTTGAGGCAGTCCATATACGCATCACGACACGTGTTTTGACAATGCGAGTAGTGGCTTGGGCTACCACGCTCAATGGGAGAAGGAGGCTTTCTTTTCCAGCAGCGCCGGAAACAATCGATCTGCTCCTGCTCACAGTCCCGAACACGACGCGCGGTGAGAGCTACCACGCCTGACTCCCTCATCCGAACAAGCGCCTGATCAAGCTATGCCCAATCGACTTCAGATGCTGTTCGCCAGGTCACAGCCTGTGTTTCATCCAAAGTGTCGCGAATGACCAGGAGCGTGTTCTGTGGGGGCTGGACATGCTCGGTGAGAATAGGGCGAGAAGCACTGCAAGCCAGGAGGAACAGAGGCAGGAGCATGCCGACACCTGTCACGATACGCGGAGTCATCATCAAGGGCCTCGGAGGAAAAGGGGCGCGAGCATAGCGAGCGACGCCATCGACTTCCAGGGAGAGCGGCGAAGGTGTTGTGAGGATTCGAGCCGGCCCCTCGTGGACACCTCCCGCGGAGGTCCTTACCTCGGGAACCATCACGGCGGTGAAGGCGCTGCGCGCCGAGATTGACGCCATGGAGACCACCGACAAACAGGGTCGTCAGCTCAAGACCCTGGGAGACAAGCCACTCGTCATCCTCAGCACGGAGTGGGTACAGGGAGAGCCGAACGAGATGCTGAAAAAACTGGTTCAAGTCAATCGCGATATCTACGCGCGCATGGCGAAGGACTCGACACGGGGCGTGCTCCGCCCCCTTGCATCCCCCTTCCGGTTCACCAAACCCAACAAGACCCGTCGTTCCACTTGACTTGAAGGTCAAATCCACTTCCGTGTGCGGCGACACCCTCGAAGAAGGGAAGGCGCGTGGCGAACGAGAAGAGCGAGAAAGACGGAGGGCTGGGACCGTTCCAGCTCGGCAGGCGGTGCGAGGAGGTGGAGCCCAATCTGGGACGCCTCTATGAATCGAGGGACACGGGCACGGGGCAGCCGGCCCTGACGCTGATGCCCGGCGAGCACGTGGAGTGGCAACCCTCGGGCCCTGGGAGGTCCGGCTCCTCTGCCAGCCCACGCCGCCATCCGTCACCATTCGACCGGAGCAGGCCCCCGCGGGAGTCCCGCTGACGGAACTGGCGGACATCCTCGCGCTGACGAGCGCCTCGGTCCAAGCAGTGGAGGACAGTCCCCAGGTCCAGAGCCACCTCTCGGCACCACCGGAACACCCCGCCCCCTCCCCCCTCACCCTCCAGGGGAATGCTCGCCGTCGCGGGTCTGGCCCTGCTCGCGCTGGGTCTGGGCGCCGGGCTGCTCCTGGCGGGCAGGCCCGGACACCCGCCGTTCCCCTCTCCAGTCGAGCTGTCCGACATCCGTTCCAATGTGGATGCGCCGCTCTTGACCGGCTCGGCCCCACCGGCCCCCACCTCCCCCGCCTATCCGCTGCCCAAGAAGCCGTTCCGGAACCAGGCCATCACCCCCTGCAAACCCGAACTGTGGGAGGAGGAGATCAACAAGGGGTGCTGGATGGCCCTGGACAGGCGTCCCCCTGCTTGGACGTCCAAGCCGAGTACCAGGGCAAGTGCTACCTGCCCGTCGCCAAGGACGAGGGCCGCCCGCCGCAATCCGCCCGGCCTTGAGCCACTGGACCGTCGGGAAAGATCGCCCGGGAGCCGCCCACCGCCTTCGTGCTACGACGCTCCCCCATGCCTCCTCCCTCTGCCCTGTTCACCGCCGTTCCCGCGGAGCTGGACTTCCCCGCGGACGAACGCCGCGTCCTCTCCTTCTGGAAGGAGCGCCGCATCTTCGAGCGGACGCTCCAGGGACGGGACAACGCTCCCGGCTTCGTCTTCTACGAGGGCCCCCCACCGCCAACGGCCTGCCCCATAACGGCCACGTCCTCACGCGCGTCATCAAGGACCTGTTCCCCCGCTACAAGACCATGCGCGGCTACCGCGTCCCCCGCAAGGCCGGCTGGGACACGCACGGCCTGCCCGTCGAGGTGGAGGTCGAGAAGGAGCTGCGCATCCACGGCAAGGCGGAGATCGAGCGCTACGGCGTGGAGCCCTTCACCCAGCGCTGTATCGAGTCCGTCTTCCGCTACACCTCCGAGTGGGAGCGGCTCACCGAGCGCATCGGCTTCTGGGTGGACCTGCAGGACGCCTACGTCACCTACCACCGGGGCTACGTGGAGAGCGTCTGGTGGGCGCTCGCCGAGTTGCACCGCAAGGGCCTGCTCTACCGCGGCCATAAAATCGTCTGGTGGTGGCCCCAGGGCGGCACGGCGCTCAGCTCGGGCGAGGTCGGCATGGGCTACCGCACCGTGGACGACCCCAGCGCCTACGTGGCCTTCCCGCTGCGCGACGCGCCCGACACCGCGCTGCTCATCTGGACCACCACGCCCTGGACGCTGCCCTCCAACATGTACGCCGCGGTCAACCCCACCGTGGACTACGTCACCGTGGACGCGGGCGAGCGCAAGCTCATCGTCGCCGCGGCCCTGCGCGAGGAGCTGGCCAAGAAGCTCAAGAAGGACCTGCCCGTGCTCGCCACCCTCAAGGGCAGCGAGCTGGTGGGCCGGCGCTACCTGCCGCCCTACGACGTCTACGTCCAGCGCGTGGGCGACACCCAGCTCCCCCTCGCCCAGGGCGGCACCGAGGCGCCCGCCGGCGCGTCATCGGCGCGGACTTCGTCACGCTCACCAGCGGCACGGGCATCGTGCACGTCGCGCCCGCCTTCGGCGAGGACGACTACGAGGCCTTCCGCCGCGAGCGCACCCGCTTCACCCAGCCCCTGGAGATGTTCTGCGCCATCCGTCCGGACGGCACCTTCGGCGAGGACTTCCCCTCGCTCACCGGGCGCTTCGTCAAGGACGCGGACAAGGAGATCCAGCGCGAGCTCAAGGAGCGCGGCCGGCTCGTGCTCATGGAGCAGTACCGCCACGAGTACCCCTTCTGCTGGCGCGCGGATGATGATCCGCTCATCCAGTTCGCCCGCCCCGCCCGGTACATCCGCACCACGTCCGTGAAGGACAAGGCCATCGCGAACAACCGCCGGGTCAACTGGGTCCCCGACCACATCAAGGAGGGCCGCTTCGGCGACTTCCTCGCCAACAACGTGGACTGGGCCCTCTCGCGCGAGCGCTACTGGGGCACGCCCCTGCCCCTCTGGGTCCACTCGGAGACGGGTGAGGTGGAGGCCCACGCGTCGCTCGAGTCCCTGCGCGACAAGCCCGGCAGCACGCTCGCCGCCGTGGAGGCCGAGCTCAAGGCCTTCCTCGCGAGCAAGCCCGAGTCCGCCGGCGCCGAGCACCTCATCGTCCACAAGCCGTGGATCGACAAGGTCACCTACGAGAAGCCCGGCACCCCCGGCCGCTTCGTGCGCGTGCCCGAGGTGGTGGACGTGTGGTTCGACTCCGGGTGCATGCCCTTCGCCCAGTGGGGCTACCCCCACGCGCCCGGCTCGCACGAGAAGTTCACCCGCGCCTTCCCCGCCGACTTCATCTCCGAGGCGATCGATCAGACGCGCGGCTGGTTCTACTCGCTGCTGATGATCAGCACGCTCGTCTTCGACGAGGAGACGCAGGCACGTCAGGGCATTGCCCCCGCGCGCGAGTACCCCCTGCCCTACAAGAACTGCATCGTGCTCGGCCACGTCTCCGACAAGGAGGGCAAGAAGGAGTCCAAGTCCAAGGGCAACTACACCCCGCCGGAGATCATCCTCGATGAAGTGCGCATGGACTTCGCCGTGCTCGACGACGCGCGCGCGGGCGTGCCCGGCGTGCCCGGCGAGGCGCTCATCGCCCGCGAGGACCTCGAGGGGTTGGATCTCCAGGAGGGCGCGAAGCTCCAGGTGTTCCGTCCGGACGCGCCCGACCAGGCGCTGACGCTCACCGTCAAGGTGCACAAGAAGCTCAAGCGCCGCGTGGTGCTGCTCGCCGCGAAGGACATCGCCGCCCTGGGCGTGAAGCCCCCGCCGCGCGGCGCGGAGGTGATGCCGGTGGAGGTGCCCCGGCTGCCGCCCGACGAGCGCGTGGTGCTCAAGGACCCCTCCAGCCGGGCCCCCGGCGCGGACGCCTTCCGCTGGTTCTTCTTCGCCGCGAGCCCCACCGGTCCAACACGCGCCACTCGCTGAGCAACGTGCGCATGTTGCAGAAGGACTTCCAGGTCAAGCTGCGCAACGTCTACTCGTTCTTCACCATCTACGCGAACATCGACGGCTTCTCTCCGGCGCGGGGCAACCCGGACGCCACCGAGGTGCCCTGGCGCGCCATCCAGAAGAGCACCGGCTGGCGCCCCCCGCCCAGCGCCCGGTGTTGGATCGGTGGATCCTCTCCGAGGTGCAACTCGCCCTGCGCGACGTCACCCGGGGCCTGGACACCTACCAGGTGTACGACGCCGCCCAGCGCATGGTGGCGCTCGTGGACGCCCTGTCCAACTGGTACCTGCGCCGCAGCCGTGACCGCTTCTGGGCGCCGGGCCTGGAGCAGGACAAGCAGGACGCGTACTTCACCCTGTACGAGGTGCTCACCACGCTCGCCGCCATGAGCGCGCCCTTCACGCCCTTCTTCGCCGAGGAGATGTGGGGCAACCTCGTGCGCCAGCCCTGGCACGGCACCCAGCCGGAGAGCGTCCACCTGGGCCGCTTCCCGGAAGCCGACGCGAGCCTCATCGACGAGGCGCTCTCCACGGAGATGGGCGCGGTGCGCGAGCTGGTGTCGCTCGGCCTCAAGGTGCGCACCGACAACCGCCTCAAGGTGCGTCAGCCGCTCTCGCGCGTGGACGTGGTGCTCGCGCGCCGCGAGCTGCGCGAGCGCGTGGCCCACTACGAGCACCTGCTCACCGACGAGCTGAACGTGCACACGGTGCGCTTCCTCGAGGCGGGTCAGGAGGCGGACGTGGTGCGCTACAAGGTCCGGCCCAACCTGCGCACCATGGGCAGCCGTCTGGGCCCCAAGCTCGCCCCGGTGCGCAAGGCCTTCGACGCCGCCGACAGCCGGCTGCTCCAGGCGGAGCTCTCCCGTGAGGGCAAGGTAGCCCTCACCGTGGGCGGTGAGGCCATGGTGTTCCCCGCCGAGGAGCTCGAGGTGCTCGTGGAGGCCAACGCGGGCTATGCCGCCGCGGGCTCGGGCGTGGGCGTGGTGGTGCTCCACACGGAGCTCACCGAGGCGCTCGTGGACGAGGGCTCGGTGCGCGAGCTGCTCGCCCGCGTGCAGGCGGCGCGCAAGGACCCGGCGCTCGGGTACACGGACCGCATCCGCCTGTGGGTGGACGGGGATGCACGCGTACGCAAGGTGACCCAGGAGGCGCGGGAGCTCATCTCCCGGGAGACGCTCACCGCGGAGCTGAACGTGGGCCCCGAGGGCTTCACCACCGAGGAGGAAGTGAGCCTCAACGGGCTGCCCGCGCGCGTGCGCGTCGAGCGGGCCTGAGAATGGCTCTCGTCCCCGGGGTCGAGGGCCCTGCCCTGGCCCCGGGGCGGCGCACTTCAGATCTGCGCAATGCCGCCGTCGACGAAGAGCTCGATGCCGTTGACGTAGCTGCTGTCATCCGAGGCGAGGAACACCGCCACCTTGGCGATCTCGTCGGGGTCCGCCATCCGGCCCATCGGGACGATGGCGGCGAACTGCTCGTAGACCGAACGCACGTGCTCCTCGCCCCCGGCGAGGGTGTGGAGGGTGTGGCTTCCGGGCGTCCGGGTGGTGCCCGGACTGAGGACGTTGACGCGGATGGGGCGACCCTTCAGATCGAGGATCCAGTTGCGGGCGAAGTTGCGCACGGCGGCCTTGGTCGCGCTGTAGACGCTGAACGCCGGAGTGGCCATGACGCTCGTCGTCGAGCCGTTGATGATGATGGAGGCCCCCTCGCGCAGCAGGGGCAGGGCCTTCTGGACCGTGAACAGGACGCCCTTGACGTTGGTGTTGAAGATGTCGTCGAAGTGCTCCTCCGTGATGGAGCCCAGGGCGGCGAACCCCGCCGTGCCCGCATTGGCGAAGACGATGTCCACGGCGTCCGCCTTCTGTTTCACCACCTCGTAGAGCCGATCGAGGTCGGCCAGTTTGGACACGTCGCCCTGGATCCCCGTGGCCAGGGGACCGATCTCCTTCACCGCGGCGTCCAGCTCCGCCTGACGACGGCCGGTGATGAAGACCCGGGCGCCCTCGGCGGCGAAACGCTTCGCCGTGGCGAGGCCAATCCCCGAATTCCCACCCGTCACCACGGCCACCTTGCCCTGCAGCTTGTTGCCCATCGTCGTGTCTCCCAGTCGTCGGCGGAGGAAGTTCATCGCCAACGAGAGGGATCTAATTTGGGACGATTGGCTCGAAGGTGCATTTCATGGGAACCTGCGTTCTAGAAACGCAACGATGAGGGCTCGATGCAGGACTTGAATGACCTGTTCTTCTTCTCCGAGGTCGTCGCGAATGGAGGCTTCGCGCCGGCGGGACGGGTGCTGCGGCAATCCAAATCGAAGCTCAGCCGCCGGGTGGCACGGCTCGAGGAGCGCCTCGGGGTCCGGCTGATCGAACGCTCCTCACGCCGCTTCCGCGTCACCGACGTCGGGCAGGCCTTCTACGACCACTGCCAGAGCGTGATGGCGGAGGTGAACCGGGCCGAGGCCGTGGTGGCCGCCACCCAGGGCGAGCCGCATGGAACGGTCCGGTTCAACTGTCCCCAGGGAATGATGGATACCCTGGGATGCCATCTCGTCCGCTTCATGGAGCGCTACCCCCGAGTGAACCTGCAGGTGGTGGCCACCAACCGGCGGGTCGATCTCATCGCCGAGCGCATCGACCTCGCGCTGCGCGTGAGCCCCTCGCTCGACATCGACGCGTCATTCACCGTGCGCAAGCTCACCCAGAGCAACTGCATCCTCGTCGCGGCTCCGGTATGGGCCGACCGCCTCGGCGATGAGCGGAACGTGGAGCAACTGGCGTCGCTCCCCACCCTGAGCATCAACGAACGGGAAGGGCAGGACACCTGGGCGCTCCTTGGACCCGAGCAGCGGACCTTCACCCTCCACCACATGCCCCGCCTGTCGTGTGGGGATTGCCGAGGCCGTCCTGGGAGCGGCGATCGCCGGGCTGGGGATCACCCTGTTGCCCGAAGCTCTCTGCGGCCCCGCCCTGCGCTCCGGCCAGCTCGTCCGGGTGTTTCCGGACTGGCATACCCAGGAAGGAATCCTCCACCTCGTCTTCACCAGCCGTCGGGGCCTTCCACCCCCGGTGTCCGCGTTGATCGAATACCGGCGGAGCATGTTCGAAATCCCTTCTCCATGAAGATGGCGTCCTGAGAGGGAACGGGTACCCGCGCCGCGGCCAGGACCGCTTCCGGGCACCGGGCCTGGAGTAGCTGGGCGCGGGTGCACCAGCGCGCTTCAAATCTGCGCCGCGCCACCGTCGACGAAGAGCTCGGCGCCGTTGACGAAGCTGCTGTCCTCCGAGCCGAGGAACACCGCGGTCCGGGCGACCTCGTCGGGGTCCCCCAGCCGGCCCAGGGGAATGGTGGTGGCCATCTGCTCGAAGAGCGCCCGCGCCGCCTCCTCATTCGGGGCGAGTCCATGCAGGCCGGGCGTCTTGATGGGGCCCGGGCTGATGACATTGACGCGGATGCGGCGGTCCTTCAGATCGAGGATCCAGTTGCGGGCGAAGTTGCGGATGGCGGCCTTGGTCGCGGAGTAGACGCTGAACGCCGGAGTGCCCTGGGTGCCCGCCGTCGAGCCCGTGAGGATGACGGAGGCGCCGTCGCGCAGCAGCGGCAGGGCCTTCTGCACCGTGAACAGGACGCCCTTGACGTTGGTGGCGAAGGTGTCGTCGAAGTGCTTCTCGGTGATGGAGCCCAGGGAGCGAACTCGCCCCCGCCCGCGTTGGCGAAGAGGATGTCGATGGGGGCCTGCTTCTGCTTCACCACCTCGTAGAGGCGATCGAGATCCGCCAGCTTCGAGGCATCCGCCCGGACGCCCGTGGCACTGGGGCCAATCAACTTCACCGCCGCGTCCAGTTCCGCCTGGCGGCGGCCGGTGATGAAGACGGTGGCGCCCTCGGCCGCGAACCGCTTCGCCGTGGCCAGCCCGATCCCCGAGGTACCGCCCGTCACGACCGCCACCTTGCCCTGAAGTTTGTTGCTCATGGTCTTTCTCCCTGTGATGCGGCGGCGCAGTTCGTCGTCGCGATGAGGGATATCTAGATTTGGAACGATGGATCCGATAGTTGGGCTTTTTGGAAACCTGCGTTCATCTTTTAGAACGATGAGGGCGTGATGCAGGACTTGAATGATCTGTTCTTCTTCTCCGAGGTGGTGGCGAACGGAGGCTTCGCGTCGGCCGGACGGGTGCTGCGGCAACCCAAGTCGAAGCTCAGCCGCCGGGTGGCGCAGTTGGAGGAACGGCTGGGGGTGCGGCTGATTGAACGGTCCTCGCGCCGCTTCCGCGTCACCGACGTCGGGCAGGCCTTCTACGACCACTGCCAGAACGTGATGACGGAGGTGAAGCGGGCCGAGGCGGCGGTGGCCGCGACCCAGGGCGAGCCCCATGGGCCGGTCCGGTTCAGCTGTCCCCTGGGGCTGATGGAGCCCCTGTCGGGCATCCTCGCGCGCTTCATGGACCGCTATCCGCAGGTGAAGCTGCAGGTGGTGGCCACCAACCGGCGGGTCGATCTCATCGCCGAGCGCATCGACGTCGCGCTCCGGGTACGCACCTCGCTCGACACCGACGCGACGCTCACCGTGCGCAAGCTCGCCCGGAGCCGCCGCATCCTCGTGGCGAGCCCCACCTGGGCCGAGCGCCTCGGCGACATGC
The DNA here is from genome assembly GCA_049060065.1 of Cystobacter fuscus. Classification (GTDB taxonomy): domain Bacteria; phylum Myxococcota; class Myxococcia; order Myxococcales; family Myxococcaceae; genus Cystobacter; species Cystobacter fuscus_B. Next base: position 1,991,901 of record JBMEQP010000002.1, on the reverse strand, counting down.
GGGACGTGGAGACGCTCGCCTCGGTGCCGACCCTGAGCGCGACGGAGCAGCCGGGCCAGGACGTCTGGGAACTCATCGGCCCCGAGCAGCGGACGATCGCCATCCGCCACGAGCCGCGCCCGGCCTGCGAGGATTTGCAGGCCCTGCGCGAGGCGGCGCTCGCCGGGCTGGGCGTGTGCCTGCTGCCCGACCATACCTGCGCGCTCGACCTGCGCTCCGGCCGGCTCGTCCAGGTGTTTCCGGACTGGCATGCCCCGGACGGAACGGTGCACCTCGTCTTCACCAGCCGCCGGGGTCTGCCGCCGCCCGTGAGCGCGTTGATCGATTATCTCGCCGAGCACCTTCGCGACGCGTTGATGCTGGAAGCGGAAACATGAACCTGCCCCTCGCCCAACTCGGCCCCGCGCTCGTCTGGCTCAACATCATCGGTATCGCGGTGTTCGCCGCCTCGGGCGCGCTCGCCGCGGCCCGGCGCCAACAGAACCTCGTCACGTTCGCCTTCTTCGCCGCCATCACCAGCACGGGCGGCGGCACCGTGAGGATCTGCTCCTCGACGCCCCCGTCTTCTGGATGCATGACTCGGGCGCGATCGCCGTCAGTCTGGGCATGGCGGTCCTGGTCTGGGTCACCCCCTCATGGCTGTGGCGGGGCAAGGCGCTCGACTGGTTCGACGCGATCGGCCTCGCCGCCTATGCCGTCTATGGCGCCGCCAAGGCACGCAGCCTGGGCATCCCCGCCCTGCCCGCCGTGGTGATGGGCGTCGTCACGGCCTGCATGGGGGGCATCATCCGCGACGTGCTGGCGGGTGAGCCGTCCATCCTCCTGCGTCCGGAGATCTACGTCACCGCCGCCGCGCTCGCCGCCGCGCTGTACGTCGGGCTCGGCTCCCTGGGCGTCCCCATGCCACTGGCCGCCGTCATCGCGGCCACCGCCGGCTTCATCCTGCGGGCGCTCGCCATCTCCCGGGGCTCTCCCTCCCCCTCTATCGAGGTTGAACACCGTGCGCGTCCTTCCACGTGGGTGGCCCTCCGGCGGGCTGTGGAGCCACCCGGACTTCCTGAGGCTGTGGGGCGCGCAGATCGTCAGCGCGTTCGGCAGCCGCATCACCCGCACCGCCCTGCCCATCCTCGCCCTGCTCACGCTCCAGGCGACGCCCACCGAGATCGCCGTGCTCTCCGCGCTCGGCGTCGCCCCCGGTCTGCTCGTGGGCCTGTTCATGGGCGGGCACGTCGATCGGGCCGCCAAACGGCCGCTGCTCATCGGCGCGGATGTCGTCCGCGCCCTGTTGCTGCTCACCCTGCCCCTGGCCGCGAGGTTCGGGGCCCTGTCCATGCCCCAGCTCTACCTCGTGGCGGCGGCGGTCGGAGCCGCCACGACCCTGTTCCAGATCGCCGACAACAGCTACCTGCCCACGCTCGTGGACAAGGCGCTGCTGGTGGAGGCCAATGCCCGGCTGGAGGCTCGGAGTCCGTCGCCGAGGCGGCTGGGCCTGGGCTCGCGGGCGTGCTGGTGCAGTGGCTGACGGCGCCGGTGGCGATCGGGGTGGACGCGCTGTCGTATGTCTGGTCGGCCCTGTGGCTCGGCCGGATCCGGACCCCCGAGCAGCCCGCGGCGGCCACCGAGGCCCACGTGAGCGTGCTAGGCGACATCGTGACGGGCTTTCGCGCCTGCCTCGAGCATCCGTTGATCCGTCCGGTGTTGGTGGCCGAGGCCGTCATGTACTTCTTCGGCGGCTTCTTCCTCTCGCTCTACCTGGTCTACACGCTGGAGACGCTGGGCCTGACGCCCGCCACCGTGGGCGTCATCATCGGCGTGGGAGGGGTGGGCTCCTTCGTGGGGGCGTTGATCGCGCGGCCCATGGTGCGCCGGGGACTGGGCCCCGCGATGGGCTTCTCGCTGCTCGTGGGACAAGGCGCGAACCTGCTGATTCCCCTCGCGGGGGAGGCGGGAGCGTGGAGCATCCCCCTGCTCGTCCTGCAGCAGTTGCTCGGGGATGCCCTGCTCGGCGCGTACGTGATTCACGCGCTCAGCCTGCGGCAGTGGGTCATGGACTCCGAGGTGCTGGGCCGCGCCAACGCGACCTTCCACGTGGTGACCGGGCTGCTGCTGTCCCTGGGGGCGTTGCTGGCGGGACCCCTGGTGGACGTGCTCGGGATGGGGCCCACCCTGTGGATTGGCGCGGGGGGCGGCCTGCTCGCCGTCCCCCTGCTGCTGGGCGGGTCCCCGCTCACCTGGCGGAACTAGCGCTTGTACGTATCCACCGCCTTGCGGCCCACGGAGGGGTCATCGGTGAAGAAGCCATCGATGCCGGCATCGAGGTACGCCTGGATCTCCTTGATGGCCCCCTCGGCGTTGTGCGTGGAATCCGGACCCGCGACCTTGAGCGGGGCGGGCAGGAAGCTGTTCTCCGGACGGAAGGTGTAGGGGTGCACGAGCAGCCCGGCCGCGTGGGCGTTGCGCACGAGGCTGCTCGGCGCCAGGAAGGCGCCCGTCGTGGCGTCCACGTCGATGATGCTGCGCTTGTAGGGCCCGACGCCGTTGGCGTAGGTGGCGATCTCCTTCATGCCCGCCTCGGTCATCAGGTCGGCGTAGGTGCGCGCGTCCTTGGCGACGACGAAGTCATAGGGCTGCAAGGACGCCTCCTCCATCAACTGCACGAGCCTCCAGTTGGGCTGCGAGGTGCCGAGCTTCGCGCGGAGGGCCTTGAGGTTGGCCACCTCGAAGGACTGGATGTAGACGGTGGCGGTGGTGCGGGTGAAGTCATCCGCGCGCAGCGCCTCGATGAGCTTGTCCTCCAGCGGCAAGCCCACGGACTGGAAGTAGGTGGGGTGCTTCGTCTCCGGGTAGAGGTGGATGGTGCGGCCGGAGCTCTGGGACAGCTCCTTGGCGAGCGCGATCACCTCGGCGAGCGTGGGGATCTCGAACTGGTCGTCGTACGGGGTATTGCCCGGGCGCACGGCGGGAATCCGCTCACGCGCGCGCAGCTCCTTGAGCTCCGCCAGGGTGAAGTCCTCGGTGAACCACCCGGTGAGCGGCTTGCCGTCGATCATCTTGGTGGTCTTGCGCGAGGCGAACTTCTCCACCGCCGCCACGTTGGTGGTGCCGGAGATCTCGTTCTCGTGACGGGCCACGAGCACGCCGTCCTTGGTCGACACGAGGTCCGGCTCGATGATGTCCGCGCCATCCTCGACGGCCTTGCGGTAGCTGGCGAGCGTGTGCTCCGGGCGCAGGGCACTGGCGCCGCGGTGGCCCACCACGAGGAGCTTGTCGGCGAGCGGGGGCGTCCGGTTGTCGGGCACGGGCGTCGGCTCGTCGGGCGTGGGCTTCGGATCGCAGCCCGTCATCGCGAGCGTGCAGGCCAGGGCGAACGGCAGCACGGAGGACAGACGGCGCGAGGACCGCGAGGAAGTGCGAGAGGAGGAATGCAGGTGCACGGATGTCTCCCAGTCAGGGGACGCGTCACGTCCCGAGTGGTCCGCACATAGCATTGGAGGGTGACAGCGCGTGGGTGACAGCCCGGTGAAAACGGGCTGCGTCATCTCCCGGACGCGCTTATCGCCATGGGCGGCGTCGACGGCGAGACAACCCCCTGTCTTCACTGGACTCACGGCAGCGCACCTCGAGCCGTTTCCTGTAGGATGTGGGACCCGGCCGCCGTGGGCTCGCCGGAGCAGGAGGGATGGACGCTGCATGTTGCTGCGAGTGTCGCTGAGGAACTACCGGAGCATCGAAAGCGCGGAGGTGGAACTCGCGCGGTTCTCGCTCCTGGTGGGGCCCAATAGCAGCGGCAAGAGCAACTTCGCCGATGCACTCGTGCTCGCGAGCGAGCTGGGGTTCGATGCGGCGTCCGCCATCCAACGGCGTGGCGGGCTCCAGGCCCTGCGTCGCTGGGGGATCCCGGACGAAGAAGCACTCCAAGTGAAGGTCCGCGCCAGCGCCAGCAGAGAGGCACTGGACGTGAGCTACGCGGAGCAGTCGTTTTCTCTCGTGCCTGAAGAAGGGCGCGCTGGAAGTTCCAGGACGAGCACTTCCAGGTCTTGCACGAGCACACGGTGATGAGTCAGTACACGCGAGCTGGATGGCAGTTCACCGAGCACCCAGCCACCGCCCGGCAGCCTCCCGCGCTTCCGCCCACCACGAGCATCATGCTGACCGCACGGCAGTGGGTCCCCTGGGATGTTCTCCAGGTGCGCCGCCTGTGCCTCGATCTGGCGAAGATGCGCGGTCCCCAATCGCCTGGAGAGACAGAAACCCTCCGAGAGGATGGAAGCAACATCGCGAGTGTGCTCAAGCGGATGCGCGGCCAGGATGAACGGGGATTCGCCTTCGTTCTGGCTGCCTTGCGGCGTCTCGTTCCAGGGCTGGAGGACATCCTCGTCGAGGAGCTCGGTGGCTTCCTCGTCCTGCGATTCAGCCAGCGCCAGGGCTCCAGGGTCGCGCTCCTCACCGCGTCCAACATGTCGGAGGGAACCCTCCGGGCCTTGGGCATCATCGTCGCGGCCCAGACGCTCGCCCTTCCTTCGTCTTCGCCCCAGACCGATCCTCCCGAGATGCTGATCGTCGAGGAGCCCGAGGTCGCCATCCATCCGGGCGCCGCGGCCTTGCTCTTCGAGGTGTTGAAGAAAGCCTCCCAGCGAGGCTTCGTCCTGGTGACCACCCACAGTCCCGAGTTGCTCGACGCCGCCCAGGACGAGGAGATCCTGGTGTGCAACTACCGGGAAGGGACGACACGTGGGTCCCCTCTCGACGGCACAACGCGAAGTCGTCCGCGAGGGGCTCTTCAGCTTGTCGGAGCTCGCGCGCAGCGAACCCCTGCTCATCGAGGGCGAGGAGCCACCTTCGTTGGATCCGCGTGATTTCGGCGCATGAAACGACTGGTGTGCATCGTCGAGGGACAGGGGGAAGTGGCGGCGATCCCGAACCTGTGTGCCCGCATCCTCAATCACCTGGGCGTCTCCGGCTGGGTCGTGGGTAGGGATCCCATTCGCTGCAAGCGCTCCGCGCTCGTGGACGCTCGCCACCCACGACCTCGGCGTGCATGCCGGGAAGAGGAAGTCCTCAAGCTCGTGGAACTAGCGCTGAGGCGGCCCCATCTCGCCGATGCCGTGCTCCTGCTGTGTGACGAGGACGAAGACTGCGCCGCCGGGTGGGGACCCGATGCCACTCGCGTGATGAGCCAGCGGGCGGCGGGTACCGCCGTCATGGCCGTTCACGAGTATGAAACGTGGCTCCTGCTCAACCGCTCGGATGAGGAACTGCGCGCCGCTGGGGTACCAGTCCCTGTCACGGGCCGAGGGGCGAAGAGCACATTGCGGAAGCTGGTTCCGGACTATTCACCCACCATCCACCAGCTTCAGGAAACGCAGCGCATCAAGGACATCTCCGCGCTGAGCCAGCGCTCCGAATCCTTCGACAAGCTGGTTCGTTCCATCGCCAGCCTGTGCTCGTCGGCGAAGGAGACAGGCGGGTAGCGACTCCCGTCAACACGGCCGTCCAGGCCCCCCGTCAGACGCTCGAGGACACCGGGGTGGGCTCGGGGCGCGGCTGTTCACCACTGGATTCCGGGCCGGCCTTGCGCGGGGGAAAGCCGATGCTCCAGCGGAAGAGCGGATGATCCTTGAGGAGCAGGTAGATGGCCCAGGGGCCGAGCAGTCCCATCGTCCAGCCGACCACCGGTGCACCGCCAGCGGCATGCCCGGAGACAGGTGCTCGAGCACCATGCGCGTGCCCGACACGAAGTAGATGTGGAAGAGGTAGAAGAGCATGCTGATGGAGCCCACGGTGGCGAAGCGCCCGCGCAGGGCCTTCCACACCGCGCCTCCCTCGCGCGCCCGGCTGCCCAGGAAGACCGACAGCGAGATCAACAGGCAGAAGCCCAGGGGCCCGTTGATGACGCACACCAGCTCGTAGTCCGGCACCCCCGCGTACACGGCCACCAGCGCGGCGGCGAGCGCCAGGGACACCAGCACCTGCCGCGGCGCGGAGAGCCGTGAAAGGAATTGGCAGGCACCCACCAGGGCCGGTTGGATGAAGAGGCCCAGGCCGAAGAAGCGGTTCCAGTACGTCACCAGGGACACGTACTCGCCCATCACCGACGGCGTGGGACCCACCCACGCCACCAGGGCGGCATGCATCACGATGGCGGCGCCCAGGTAGACCAGGGACGCCCAACGGCCGAGCCGCGGCGCGGCGAAGCGCCGGAAGATCCAGCTGAGCAGGGTGCACCACACCAGCACGTGCACGAACCAGAAGATGGCGTACACGGGGAACCACGCCGTGGGCACGCGCGCGAGCAGCTGCCCCCATGCCCACATCCCATGGGGAATGCCCCCCGACAGCTCCTGCATGAGCAGCAGCATGGGCGCCCAGATGAGCATCGGGACGACGAGCTTATCCAGCTTCTTGCGCAGGAAGCCGATCAGCGACCGGTTCACCCTCCCGAAGGCGCTCACGGCCACGCCCGCCGCGATCAACATCACGGCCATATTGAAGCTGTGGATGAAATCGTACGTGACGCGCAGGTCCACCCGGCCCGGGAGGAAGAGCTTGCGCACCCCGTGCTGGTCGTCCACGCCGAGTACGTGCACGAGGACCACCAGTGCGATTCCAAAACCTCGCATGCAGAACAAATCACCGGATATCGACTGGCTCTCCGTCCGCTCTCCCTGCACGCCTCGCTCTCCCATGGAAAACCTCGACAAGGCCGAAAGGAACGTGCCTCCAGCGAACCGCCGACACTCCGGGTGTCTACCGCCTTCCGGGGGATTCTGACCTGGATTCTCGCCCCGAACAACAGGAGTCCACTCGAGTGCAGGGCGAGCAGGCGAGCACACGACGGTTCATCGCCGGCGCCAGTTCATCACCCGCGCGAACAACACGGTGCCAAAGACAAGCACGGTGAAGGCGGCGGTGTAGCCCAGGAAGATGAGCCAGCCGGTGGTGGCGCCCGGAATCCCCACCGAGGGGCTCATGTCTTGGAACTGCGCGCCGGAGAAGAAGCCGCAGGCGAGGCTCACCGGCAGGAAGACGAAGACGAGCAGGCCCACCATGCGATCGAACTGATCGCGCTTGTACTGATCCAGCTCGGCCGCCTGGTCCCTCATGGACGTCACCGTCTCCTGCAGGCCGTGCAGCGAGTGCCGGGCGAGGTAGCGAGCGTTGACGTCCGGGTCCTCGCTCACGCGCGTGTGCCAGAGCGAGTTGGTGAAGAGCATCACGTCGGAGCGCACGCTGCGCGCGGGCCGCAGGCTCTGCCAGCGCGAGGTGCGGTAGCGCTGCTCCACCTCGGCCATGCGCCGGCTGATCTCGAAGGCCGAGTAGCGCTGGCCCAGGGTGAGCAGGAAGAGGAAGAAGTCGCGGTCGCACGCGAGCGGCCCGCGCTCCTCCTCCTCGAGGAGGAATTCGATCCGCGCCCCGCCCGTGGACGTCAGCCAGTGCTCGGTCTCCCCGGCGGCGTCGCGCAGCACGCGCCGGCTCTCGGCGGCGGCTTCCGAGGGCAGCGTCTCCAGGGAGGGCCGCGTGCCGGAGGCGAGCGCGTGGAAGAGCCCCTGCATGGAGCGCGAGTCGTCCAGCATGGACGAGCGGCCCCGCGAGACGCGGTAGGCGCCGTAGACGAGCCAGCGCTCGGGGCCGAGCGGCGCCAGCCAGGGCGCGAGCGCGCGCAACGGCTCCAGCTCCCACAACGCGCGGCCCTCGACGAGCTCCTCCTGCTCCTGGGCGAGCGCGTACAACGAGGTGGCCTCGGCCCGGGGCCGCTCCACCCAGACGGCGACGAGCCGGTTGGGGTAGACGGAGACGTGGACGGTGTGGGCCCCGGCGGGCTTCTCGTAGTGCAGCACGTCTGCCTCCTCCGTGGCGCCGAGGAAGGACAGCACCACGGCGGGGTGGAAGGTGGCGCCCTGGTTGGAGAGATCCCTCCGCACGAAGCCCCGGGACACCAGCTCCGCGCCCGGCACGGGCCCGCGCCACAGGAAGGGCCGGGCGAAGAGGGTGTGGGCGCGGAGGACATGGACGTGGCGGCCCACGTTGAAGCGGCTCCAGAGCGACTCCCACAGCTCGCGGCGCGACAACCGGGTGCCCGAGTAGGGGCCGGCCACCATCGTCGCGCGGCCGGTGGGGCTCGCGTAGCCATCCGAGTACCACGGGTCCGAGTAATCGTTGGGCTGGCGCTCGAAGCGCCGTCCGCGCTTGCGCGGAGTGCCATCCGCCAGGCGCGGCCCCTCGAGCTCGTCCAGCGCGCCCGCCGGTCCCCCAGGGTGCCCGCGCGCTCGGGGGTGAGGGAGAAGGAGTGCCAGGGCCGGGACTGCTCGGGCCGCGCGATGTGGATGGCCATGAAGTCGAAGCCCTGGCCGTAGTGGGTGTTCTCCGTGTCGTTGCGCGCGAGCAGCCGCAGCACGGTGACGTCCTGGAAGGAGGACAGGAAGAGCGCGTCCACGCGCCGCATGGGCCCGTCCTCCGCGTCCCCCAGGGGAATGTCGAGCTGCACGCGCTGGGCACGCGACAGCTCGGCGCGGTAGAGCAGCTCGTCCGCCTTGAGGCGCCGGGAGACGGCCGGGGGGATGCGGGAGGGGGCAGGCGCGTGAGCTCCTCGGGCACGCGCGCCGTCTCCAGCACGGAGGCCATGAGCTCCAGCACCTCGCGCGAGGGCCGGGCCGACGGCGAGGGCCAGAGCTTCACCGCCGCGTAGAACACGGTGCCCAGCGCGCACTCGTACTCGCCCACCGTCTCGGTGTGGCCCTGCTCCCACTCCCCCACGTAGTCGGCGAGCACCTCGACGCCCTCGGGCCAGGCGCCGTGCAGCAGCCGCCGGGCGACCAGCAGCGTGGCGCACACGACATCGAGGGTGTGCTCGTGGACGCGCAACGTGAGGGGCGGAGGCGGAGCGTCGGGACGTGACGCCCCGAGCTGCCGGGCCAGGGCGTCGAGGGGCTCGGCGGAGAGGAGCACCGTGGCCGTGGTGGAGCGCACCGCGCGCCGGGTCCACTGGGGGAGCTTCCACGCCAACATGCGCGGGTGCTCGGGCAGGGCCTCGCCGCGCGAGCCCACGCTGATGAAGAGTTCACGTGCCCCGGGCTCCAGGCCGGGAGGTGGCTTCTCGGTGGTCCACGCCACCTGCTCCTCGCGCAGGAGCCACTCCACGACCTGCCTCGACTTCACGTCCATGCAGCGCCTTATAGACGCTAACCCGGCTCCCGCGTGGGGGTGAGACGCAGGACCGAGCGCTCCTCGGGCTCGGAGAACGCCTCGTCCGCGGCCCGCTGGCGCAACCGCTCCAGGGCGCGCCGCTGCTGCTCGGCCCGGTGGATGTGGACCGTGAAGTCGAAGCGGCCCAGACGCTCGTCCTTGCCGGCCAGGCCCCGGAGGGTGCGCCACATGGACAGGCGCCCCTCGGTGCCCAGGCAGAGCAATTCCAGCTCCTCCAGGCGGCTCAAGGGGGAGTAGCCCGTGAGCCGTCCGTTGGGCTTGAACCGCTCGAGCTTCTCGCCCACCCAGGCCATGCCCTGCTTGAGCGGGTCGAGCTTGAAGCCCAGCGCCCGCATCACGTTCTTCAGGGTGGCGCGGTCCGCCTGGAGTTCCTCGATGAGGGACGCGAGGTACTCCCCCACCGCGTTGTCCTCGTTCTCCGCGCGCGCCCGCTTCGCCAACTCCAGGCCGCCCACGGAGCCCATCAGGTGATCGTTCAGATAGATGCGCAGAAGGTCCAGGTTCACGCCGCTCTCCCCGTCTTCACCCACGTTGCGGGGGGAAGGTCGGCATGATCGTCCTGGAGTGCAGCGCCCCCCCGGCCAGGCGTCCGGGGAGCGGGCGGCGGAACAAGCGCTCGAGCGCCCTACTGGGCGGCGTCCGGATAGCGGAAGGAGATGGGCAGCTTCACGTCCGGGTGCAGGCTGCGCGACACCGGGCAGCCGTGCGCCACCTCCTCGAGCCGGGCGCGGTGCGCGGAGGAGAGTCCCGCGGGCATCTCGATCTCCAGCACCAGCTCGCCGATGCGGCGCGGCGGGGGCGTCATGCGCTTCTCCACCCGGGCGCGGGCATCGCCCAGGGGGATGTTCTCGCGGGAGGCGGCCAGGGCCATGGTGGTGAGCACGCACGAGGCGAGCGCCGCGCCCACCAGATCCGTGGGCGAGAAGGACATGCCGGTACCCCCGTTGTCCTTGGGGGCCTCGGTGGTGATGCGCGATCCGGACGGACCGTGCTCCAGCTTGCAGTGGAAGCCCGCCGAGGACTCGACGGACATCACCACGCCGGTGGGGGAAGGGGGCTGGCTCATGGTCATGGCTCCTGGGCTCGTGGGGGGAGGAACGGCTAGCGCACGTACGTCTCGTGCTCCTCCGGGTTGGGCTTCGCTTCGTCGGGGCTCCAGTCGATCGTCTTGAGCAGGGACTTGTGGCGCTTCTTCACGTCCTTGTCGAGGAAGGCCACCGCCTCCTGCATCACGTCCATCAACCGGCGCGGCTTGCGCTTCATCTTCGTGTCGCTCAACAGCGCATGGGTGAGCCACGGGAAGACGGCGGTGACGTCGGTGTGCACGTACATGGAGCCCACCTCCACGGCCTCCATGGACACCTTGCCCCAGGTGTGGCCCTCGCCCGCCGGGCAGCTGGACAGCGCGCCGTTGTCCACCGGGTCCACGCAGAACTGCACGTCGATGTCGAAGCCGTCCGTGGGCACGCCGAGGATCTGATCCAACAGCGGCTCGCCCTGCAGTGTGTAGTTCTTGGGCACGCCGCCGCCGAGGATCCAGATGGCCATCTTGTTGGAGAAGTGGTGGCGGCAGTAGTGCTGGATCGCCGACATCCAATAGACGTCGTCGTTGATGTCGATCTCGAACTTGAACTCGGCGCCGAGCAGGCGCTTGAGCTTGACGGCGTTGAGGAAGATGGAGCCGTCCTGCACGGCGCCCACGAAGATGGGCACGGCGTGCTTGTAGCAGGTGGACAGGAGCGAGGGCTGCTTCACGCCGAGCTGCTTCTCGATGGCGGCGATGTTCTTGCCGAGCAGGTAGTGGAACTCGGGCGTGGTCATCTTGCGCTGGAACTCGGGGCGGCGCAGCAGCGCGGAGAAGAGCCGGTCGGTGTCCAGCAGCGCCTCCTCCCAGAAGCCCAGATCGTAGATGCGGATGATGCGCGCCAGGCGGTACTGCAAATCCCCCGCGTTGGGATTCACCTCGCGGATGGCGTGGCCGATGATGCGGTGGGCGTCGTGGTAGAGGTTGGCGCCGGTGGTGGTGAGCGCCGAGATGATGCCCTTCTCGATGAGGGGGATGATGCAGCTCTGGTGCAGGCCCGCCGGCGTCATCGCGCCCGACAGGGTGAGGAAGACGGAGGCATCGACTTCCATCGAGCGGCGCATGAGCTCGAAGGCGGTGCGCTCCTGCCGTCCCACATAGGCCGAGAAGGCATGCGCGAGCAGCTCGGCGGGGGACTCCTTGCCGGTGATGGGGCGAGGGTCGGCCTTGCGTGCTCCCGAGTAGTGGGCGCGCAGATTCTTCTTCGAGTTCGAGGGGGTCTTGGCCATGGCGGGCCGATCTACCACCACCCACGCGCCGAGGGGAGGCCCGGGTTCACTTGCGCTCGCGGTCCTTGCCCTTGTTGCCCTTGCCCTTGCCCTCCTCGCCCTCGGGAGGCGGCGGCGGGGCGATTCCGAGGAGCCGCTCGCGCACCTGCTCCGGGGGCAGGTGTCCGGTGTCCGCGACGACGCAGGACACGAAGGCCAGCTCCGCCAGGGCCCGCCTCGCCCGGGCGCGCGCCGCCTCGTCGTCGGAGGACAGCAGGTCCGAGGCACTGGAGACATAGCTGCTCGCCAGGGACTCGAAGAGGTAGACGCGGTTCTCGATGGTGTCTTCCTTGGCCATGGGGGTCTCCTCTGGTGCATCCGGGACGCATCCTCCATCATCCTAGGGACGCCCCGCCTGATGGTTCAACCCGAGTGCCCTGGAGTCCGCCGTGATTGATCTGCATTCCCACACGACCGCGAGCGATGGCCAGCACTCGCCCACCGGGCTGCTGGCCCTGGCGGCGAGTGCCGGAGTGAAGGCACTCGCGGTGACGGATCACGACACGGTGGAGGGACTGGCGGAGGCGGCGGAGGCGGCGCGGGCGCACGGCGTGGAGCTGGTGGCGGGCATCGAGCTGTCGGCGTTCGTGAACAAGCGCGAGGTGCACATCCTGGGGCACTTCGTCCGGCCGGACTTCCCGGAGCTGGCCGCCTACGCGTCGCGGCTGCGGGTGGAGCGCGAGCAGCGCATGGTGCGCATGGTGGAGCGGATGCAGCGGCTCGGGTTTCCCATCCGGATGGAGGAGGTGCGTGCCCTGGCGGCGGGAGCGCAGCTCGGCAGACCCCATCTGGCGCGGGTGCTGGTGGAGCGCGGGTGGTGCCTGGACGTGAAGGAGGCCTTCGACCGCTTCCTGGGAGCGGGAAAGGCGGCCTGGGTGGAGCGGTTCAAGCTGGACGGGGCGGAGGCCATCCAGCTCGTGCACCGCGCGGGGGCACGGCCACACTGGCCCACCCCGGCAGCTCCAAGATTGAACGGTACGACATCCTACAGCTCGCACGGGCGGGGCTGGATGGGTTGGAAGCGTTACATTTGGACCACAACCCGAGTGTGCAACAGCGGTACGTGAAGTACGCGAAGGAGTTCGATCTGGTGCCCACGGGAGGCAGCGACTTCCATGGGGAACAGGTGACACCGAGCCGACGACCCGGAGACTCCCCCACGCCTCCCGAGAACTTCGCGAGGCTGCGCGCCCGGGCCACGAGTCAGTCCACACACGCGAGCTAGACACCATGCAAATGCAGACCCTGAGCAACATGCTGGAGCGCCTGCCGATGAAGGAGACCCACCGCCTCGGCATTCCCATCCTCCCCGGTGGGCTGCCCCTGGTGGGACACGCGCCCTTCAACCTCGGCGACACCCTCACCTTCCTGCGCGCCGCCGAGACCAAGGTGGGCCCCCTCTTCTGGATGCGCTCCTTCGGCTCCGAGATGCAGCTGGTGTGCATGGGCGAGCCCGGCTTCGAGCTGCTCAAGAACCGGGTGACCAGCAGCGAGTTCATCCGCGAGCAGGCCCCCGAGTTCATCGGCGACGCGCTCCTGTCCCAGGACGGCGCCCGCCACCGCAACCTGCGCACGCCCATGAGCGGGCCCTTCACGCCCCGGGGCTGTCGTCCAGTGGCGCCGCCACCCTGTCCGCCGAGGTCATCGAGGCGAGCGTGGCCAGCCTGCCCTCCTCGCGCCCCTTCTCCTTGATCTCCGAGACCCAGAAGTTCGCCCTCGACATCATCTTCCGCGTCATGGGCATCGACCGCTCGGAGATCGAGGAGTTCAACACGAACTACCGCGAGTTCACCCTCGGGGCGTTCCCGCTGAAGCTCGATCTGCCCTACTCGCCGCGCTGGCGTGCCCGCCGGGGGCGTGCGTGGCTGGATGCGCGCTTCTCCAGCCTCATCGCGGCGGCGCGGGGCCGTCCGGAGATGCCGGGCACGCTCTCGGCGATGCTGGCGGCGCGCGACACGGAAGGCCAGCCGCTCAAGGATGACGATCTCATCAGCAACCTGCGGCTCCTGGCCCTGGCGGGACACGAGACGACCGCGTCGACGATGGCGTGGCTGGGCCCGGTGCTCGCCCAGCGGCCGGACCTCTGGGAGAAGCTGCGCGAGGAGGCCACGGCGGCGCCGGGCCTGCCCCGCTCGCCCGAGGAGCTCAAGCGTCACCCCTTCGCCGAGGCGCTCTTCCGGGAAGTGATCCGGCTCTACCCGCCCGTGTCGTCCACGGCGCGCGAGGCGACCGAGGACCTGACGCTGCACGGCAAGCTCGTGCCCAAGGGCACGATGATCACCGTTCCGCTCGGCACCTACGGCTACGATCCGGCCAACTTCCCCGAGCCGGAGAAGTTCGAGCCCTCGCGGTGGCTGGGCCGGCGCGTGCCGCCCTCCTCCGTCGAGACGGCGCCCTTCGGCGGTGGCCCGCACTTCTGCCTGGGCTACCACCGGCCTGGGTGGAGGTGGTGCAGTTCGCCACGGCGTTCGCGCGCGAGCTGTCGCGCCGTGGAGTGCGGCCGCAGCTGGCGTCGGGAGTCGCGCCGCCCAAGCTGCGCTACCTGCCCTTCGGTCAGCCCCCCAAGAAGGCGCTGATCGAGTTCGTGCCCGTCGTCTGAGACGGGCCCGGAGGCCGGCGCACCAGACGCCTCAACGATCGCGTGCCACCTTGAACTTGCTGGTGAGCACGCTGAGGCTGTCGGCCACGCTCTGCAGGTCCTGGGCGATGCGCGTGGTACGCCCCGTGGCGTCCACGCCCTGCTTGACCAGGTCCGCCACGTTGCGCGCGCCCTGCACGGCCTGTTCGCTGGACTGGCGCTGCTGGCGCGTGGCGATGGTGATCTGCCGCGCCGCCTCGCTCGTGCCGCGCGCCAGCTCCACGATCCGCTGGAACACGGCCGAGGCCTGCTCGGCCACCTCCACGCCGCGATCGCTCGTGGCCATGCCCACGCGCGCCTTGGTGGCCGCCTCGTTGCCCGAGTCCTGCACCTTCTCCACGATGCGCCCGATGTCGCGCGCGGACGCGGACACGCTCTCGGCGAGCTTGCGCATCTCCGCCGCCACGAGCGAGAAGCCCCGGCCCACCTCGCCCGCCTTGGTGCCCTCCAGCGCCGCGTTGAGCGCCAGCAGGTCCGAGCGCTCCGCCACCTGGTTGATGACCTGGGCGATCTTCGACACCTGCTGCAGGTCCTGGTTGAGGCCCACGATGGCGTCGGCCACGCCCTTGGACTCCATGCGGATGTCGTTGATGCCCGCGACCACCTGGGCCACCACCGCCATGGCCTCGGCCACCGCCTCGTGCGTGCGCCGCGCGCTGGACTCCACCACCTCGGTGGAGCTGGAGATCTGCTCCGCGGTGCGGCTCAGCTCCTCGAAGGTCGCGGCGATCTGCTGGGCGTACGCCGCCTGCTGGCTGATGACGTGCTCCTGATCCGCGGACGCGCCCGACAGGCCCCTCGATGCGCTGGAGAGCTGCTCCAGGCGCGTGAGCAGCTCGGACACCGTGCCGCGCAGCGTGCCGAGCATCTCGTTGAAGGAGTGCGCCATCATGCGCACCTCGCCCGCGGAGGCCACGTCCACCTCGCTCAGCGACATGTCGCCCTGGGCCACCTCGCGCGCCGCCTGGGTCATGCGCGTCACCGGCTCGGCGATGGCCCGCCCGATGAAGAAGGCGATGAACAGGCCGGTGACCATGGCGCCCAGGTACACGAAGAAGCTGGACCAGCGCATGGCGCGCGCCTCCTGCATCACCATGGCCGCGTTGAGGCCCACCACGTACACGTAGCCGCCGGGCAGCCCGCAGAACGCCATGGGGCCGGCCTCCAGCCGCTTCTCGGAGCACAGCCCATCCTTCTGGAAGGGCAGATTCTTGAAGGTCTGCGCGGACGGCACGTTGCCCCGCTCGGCCAGCACCTCGCCCTGGGGCGTGAGCATCCCCTGGAAGGACACGGCGCCCGGCCGGCTCGTCTGCTCCACGCGATCGAAGACCCGCGACTTCACGCGCTCGAGGAGGGGCGGCGGCGGACTCATCCCCCGCGCTTCGCTCTCCTCCAGCAGCAACGAGATGTCCTGCGCGGCGAGCCCGCCCACCGCGTGCGCCTGTTCCTCGAGCCGCCGCAGCCCCTGCTCACGCTGCTGCTCGGGAAAGTAGAAACCGTTGAACAGGGCCACGGCGAGGCTGGGGACCAGCACCGCGAATGCCACCTGCCAGCGTAGACTAAGCCGACCCCACATGCCCGGCGCTGCTCCTGTCTGATCGCACGACGCGTCGGGCCAGGACCCTAGGGGGCGGCGCGCGGAGCGTCAAACCCCGCCCTCGTGCCCCCTTGGCGCGCGGGGAGGAGGGCCCGGGGGCCGCCGGGGCTTTTCGCTGTCATGTCCGGGGGTTGGCGCTTCCGGGTTTCACGTTGACACCTCTCGCGGCTGTCCCTAGGGTCCGCGAGCGATGACCCCCGCGATTGATCCGAACAACCCCCTGAGCTCCTACCTGCCGCTGGCGCTCGTGCTGCTGCTGGCGGGCGTGCTGGCGCTCGTCATCGTGAACCTGGCGGCCCTCGCGGGCCCCAAGCGGCCAAGCTCCATCAAGTCCGCCCCCTTCGAGGCCGGCTCGGCGAGCAGCGGAACGGCGCGCCAGCGCTTCGCGGTGAAGTTCTACGTGGTGGCCCTGCTCTTCATCGTGTTCGACGTCGAGGCGGTCTTCCTGTATCCCTGGGCGGTGAACTTCCAGGCACTCGGCTGGTTCGGCTACGCGGAGATGGTGGTTTTCGCGGCGACCGTCGTGGTGGGCCTTATCTACATCTGGAAGAAGGGCGCTCTCGAGTGGGAGCACTGAGGAACCATGGCTGAATCCGATATCGCACCCGTATTGACCACCCGCCGGGACGAGGCCATGGGCTTCATCGAGCGGATGGTGTCCAAGGGCCTGGGCTGGGCGCGCAAGTACTCGCTCTTCACCTACCCGTACGCCACCGCGTGCTGCGGCATGGAGTTCATGTCGGTCTCCTCCGCCCGGCACGACATCGCCCGCTTCGGCGCCGAGTTCCCCCGCTTCTCGCCGCGCCGGCGGACATGCTGATGGTCATCGGCACCATCAACCTGAAGCAGGCGCCCATCCTCAAGCGCGTGTACGAGCAGATGTGCGAGCCCAAGTGGGTCGTCGCCTTCGGCGTGTGCGCCTCGTCGGGCGGCTTCTACGACAACTACGCGGTGCTCCAGGGCATCGATCGCATCATCCCGGTGGACGTCTACATCCCCGGCTGCCCGCCGCGTCCCGAGCAGGTGCTCGACGGCCTGCGGCTCTTGCAGGACAAGATCGCCAACCAGACGCACCGCGTGGGCCACCGCGGCACCACGCCGCACGATCTGATGGCGCAGAACTACTCGCTGACCAAGTAGCACCCCGGCGCCAGCGCCGGAGGAACCCGGGCCCCGTGAACCTCCAGTCCGGAGGGACGGGGCCCTCGTCATGTCTACCAGCGGTGGTACGCGGGGTGGCCCGGCTTCACCGCGACGAAGGTGCCCCGGCACGTCGCGCACACCTTGCCCCCGGCGGTGAGGGTGCCCTCGACGACGACCTTGTCCCCCTCCTGGGACACGGGGCCGGCCTCGAGGCGCAGGGGCCCCAGGGGCGTGGGGCGCTTGAGCTGGATGGAGTACTCGGCGGTGACGGTACAGGGCGGCGTGTCCAGCCCCCGCTCCTTCATCAACGTGTGGGCCGCCGTCCAGTTGCAGTGACAGTCGAGCAGCGCGCCGATGATTCCGCCACTCACCACGCCGGGGAAGGCCTGGTGGTGCTCGGCCGGGGTCCAGTCGGCGACGACCCGCTCCCCCTCCACGATGCTGCGGATTCGCAGACCTTGAGAATTGGCGGGGCCGCAACCAAAGCAGGCCAGATGGGGAGCGAAGCGTTCCTGGAGGCTCTCGGGAGAGGTCGGGGACATGGCACTCACCATACGCCTCCGTTAACAGTCGTGCCGTGGGGCGGGCGGGCGTCCGCCCGAAAAGTGCGTGCTCCCCGACGTCCGTGCGAGGATGCCCGCGCCATCCCCCTACTTCAGAGGTTTCGTGGACGATTCCGGGCAGGCCCGCCTCCCGCGGACAGACTTCCCGCGGGAGCCGGTGGACAGGGCCCTCGAGGCCGAGCGCCAGCACAGCACGGTGCGGCTGGCGTGGCTGCGCTGCCTCGGGGTGTCGCTCGTGCTGCTCGTCACGGTGTACCTGGGCCTGGTGCGGGGGCTGGAGGACTGGCGGGTGTACCTCGCCCCCTTCCTGGCCTACTGGTTGTGTACCGTCGTGTCACTCGCGGTGGTGGTGCGCTGGCGCCGGGTGGCGAGCTGGGCCGGGCTGACCCTGGCGGTGGTGGATGTGCCCGCCATCTATTGGTTGCAGCACCTCGCCCTGCCCATCTCCCCCTTCCCGGCGGGGGTGGCGGGCTTCACGCTCGGCCTCTACGCGCTCGTCATCGTCCTGTCCGCCCTGTCCATGCGTCGCACGGTGCTCTTAATGGTGGCGGCCGTGGCGGCCGTGGCCGAGGTGCGACTGCAGGCCGAGGCCGACGTGGGCATGGGGGCCCGGGTGGTGGCGGTGCTGGTGCTCGCGTTGACGGCGGGGGCCTCGCGCTACCTCTTCCACCGCATCCACGTGCTCGTCTCCGCGCTGACGCGCGAGGAGCTCAAGCGCGCCCAGCTCGGCCGCTACTTCGCCCCCGCCGTCGCCGAGCGCCTGCAGGACCTCGGCCTCTCCCGCGTCCCGGCCCGAGCTGCGCGAGGTGACGCTGCTCTTCGCGGACCTGCGCGACTTCACCGCGATGAGCGAGCGGCTGTCGCCCGAGGCCGTGGTCACCCTGCTCAACGAGTACTACGGACACATGGTGGAGGTGGTGTTCCGCCATGGGGGCACGCTCGACAAGTTCATTGGGGACGCACTCATGGTGTACTTCGGGGCCCCCCTGTCCGAGCCCGAGCACCCCCGGCGCGCGGTGGAGTGCGCCCTGGAGATGATGCGGGAGTTGGAGGTGATGAACGCCAAGCGGGCGGCGCGGGGAGAGCCCGTGCTGCGCATGGGGGTGGGCCTGCACACCGGCCGGGTGGTGTTGGGCAACATCGGCTCCATGGCCCGACGCCTCGAGTACACCGCCATTGGCGACACGGTGAACCTGGCCAGCCGCATCGAGCAGCTCACCAAGCGGCACGGCACGCCGGTGCTGGTCTCCCGGGAGACACGCGAGCGGGCGGGCGACGGCTTCCTGTGGAAGGAGCTCCCCCACCGCCGTGGCGGGCAAGCGCGAGCCGGTGTCCACGTTCATTCCCCTGGACCCCCGGGAAAACGCCGGGGTGGCGGCCCGGAAGCCCCGATCGGGTGAGCGCCGGCTTCTGTCTCGCGTAAGTGGCGAGGATGGCTAAGGGATTCCGTTGACGCCCCCCAAGGCGCGTCCTTATAACGCCCCGGATTCCCTAGCCAGCATCGAGGCCTCTTGAGCACCTACGCACTCGACAGGGTCACTGCCCAGTTTCCGGAGGCGGTGGCGGAGCGCTATTTGGACCGCACGGGCGGCGCCTGGGCCGTCATTCACGCGGAGCACCTTCCCAAGGTGGCCGCCTTCCTCAAGCACGAGCTGGACTTCAAGCTCTTCGTGTCGATCGACGCGGTGGACCGGCTCCACCGGCGGAGAACGATCCGCGCTTCGAGGTCGTCTACTTCATCAGCTCCCTGTCGCGCCGCGAGCACGTGCGCCTCAAGGTGCGGGTGAGCGAATCGCAGTTGGAGATTCCCTCGCTGGTGCCCGTGTTCAAGGGCGCCAACTGGTGGGAGCGCTTCGTGTGGGACTTCTACGGCGTGCGCTTCGCGGGACATCCGGACCTGCGCCGCGTGTTGCTCTACGAGGAGTTCCAGGGCCACCCCCTGCGCAAGGACTACGCCCTGCGCGACCGGCAGCCGCTCATTCCCGAGCGGCCCATCAAGGACATCTTCCGCGGCCCCGGTACCAGCGGCGTCTCCTGATCGCCCGCCCCCCACCGGCCACGCCCCTCGAGGACATCATGGCGGACCCCCACAAGCCCGCAGCCCATCCCCACCCCGACGTGCCCAACCCGGACACCGACGCCTATGCCCAGGAGTCGGAGCTGGAGGCACACCTGCAGTCCAAGCCCATGTTCATCAACATGGGCCCCTCCCACCCCGCCATGCACGGCACGGTGCGCATGAAGGTGCACCTGGAGGAGAGACCATCAAGGCCGCCGACTGCGAGATCGGCTTCCTGCACCGCGGCTTCCAGAAGAGCTGCGAGAACGTCACCTGGACGCAGTGCCTGCCCTATACGGACCGGCTCAACTACGCGTCCCCGCTGATGAACAACTTCGGCTTCCTCAACGCCGTGGAGAAGCTCATCGGCCTGGAGATCCCCGAGCGCGCCCAGTACATCCGCGTCATCGGCTCGGAGCTGCACCGCATCCATGATCACCTCACGTGCGTGGCGGCGACGGGCATGGAGCTCGGAGGCTTCGCGCCCTTCCTCTTCGCCATGGAAGCGCGCGAGCTCATCATGGACCGGGTGGCCGAGCTGACGGGCGCGCGGCTGACCACCAGCTTCGGCCGCGTGGGCGGGCTCAACCGCGATCTGCCCGAGGGGTGGATCGAGCGGACCCTCAAGTCGCTGGACAAGATCCGCGAGCTGAACATCGAGGTGGAATCGCTCCTGTCGCGCAACCGCATCTTCGTGGACCGCATGAAGGGCACCGGCATCATCACCGCCGAGGACGCCATCGATTACGGCTGGACGGGCCCGTGCCTGCGCGCCTGCGGCATCGACTACGACGTGCGCAAGACGCGGCCGTACTGGGTCTACGACCAGCTCGACTTCGACGTGCCGGTGGGTGAGCACGGCGACAACTACGACCGCTACCTCATGCGCATCGAGGAGATGAAGCAGTCGGAGCGCATCCTGCGCCAGGCGCTGGCGAAGATCCCTGGCGGGCCCATCATCGTGGATGACTGGCGCATCGCGCTGCCGCCCAAGCCCGAGGTGTACGGCACCATCGAGGGCGTCATCTCCCACTTCAAGCTGGTGATGGAGGGCATCCAGGTGCCCGCCGGCGAGGTCTTCGACTCCACCGAGTCCGCCAACGGCGAGCTGGGCTGGTACATCGTGAGCGACGGCGGCGGCCGGCCCTACAAGGTCCACGTGCGCGCGCCGGGCTTCCCCATCCTGTCCGCCGTCTCGTCCATGGTGACGGGCCATATGCTCGCGGACCTGATTCCCACGTTTGACACGATCAACATGATCGGCGGCGAGGTCGAGCAGTGAGCGACAACGACACCAAGAAGCCCACCGGCGACGCGCAGCCGCCCGTCAAGGGCGCGCCCACGGACACGCCCGCGGCGAAGATCGGCTCCGAGCCGTCCAATCCGCCCGCGGGCCCCAAGCTGGACACGCCGCCCGCCGCGCACAGCACCCCCACCGCTCCGCCCCCGACTCCTCCAGCTGCGGCGGCTCCGCCTCCGGCGCCCAAGCCCTCCGGCCCGCCCCCGCCGAAGAACCCGGGCTTCGTCACGTGCACCATCGACGGCAAGGAAGTCATCGCCAAGCCGGGCACGAACATGATCGAGGCGGCGCGCAAGGTCGGCTCGATCATCCCCTACTTCTGCTACCACCCGCGCCTGTCCATCGCGGCCAACTGCCGCATGTGCTTCGTGGAGGCGTCCAACGCCCCCAAGATGGTGCCCGCGTGCCAGACGCCGCTCGCCGAGGGGCAGGTCATCAAGACCAACACCCCCAAGGTCAAGGAGCAGCAGCGCGCGGTGATGGAGTTCCTGCTGCTCAACCACCCGGTGGACTGCTCCATCTGTGATCAGGCCGGCGAGTGCAAGTTGCAGGACTACTACATGCGCTACGACTACCGCCCCTCCCGGCTGGAGGGGGCGAAGGTCATGAAGAACAAGCGCAAGGTGCTCGGGCCCCGCGTGGTCATGGACCAGGAGCGCTGCATCCTGTGCAGCCGCTGCGTGCGCTTCATGAACGAGGTGGCCAAGGAGCCGCAGCTGGGCATCTTCGGCCGCGGCAGCCACGAGGTCGTCGACACGTTCCCCGGCAGCGAGCTGAGCAGCAACTACTCGCTCAACACCGTGGACATCTGCCCGGTGGGCGCGCTGCTCAGCCGCGACTACCGCTTCCGCGCCCGCACGTGGTTCCAGTCCGCCGCGCCCTCGGTGTGCACCGGGTGCTCGCGCGGCTGCAACACCTACGCGGACTTCATGGGGCAGGAGACGTACCGCTACCGCCCGCGCGAGAACGAGGCCGTCAACAAGAGCTGGATGTGCGATCACGGCCGGCTCACCTACAAGGGCCTCAACCTGGGCCGCGTGCTCAACGCCGTGGTGGGCCGCCAGCAGGGTGGCACCGCCCGTCCCGAGGTGGCGCGCAAGGAGGCCATCCAGGCCGCGGCCCGCGCGCTCGCGGACGCCAAGGGCAAGGTGGCCGTGCTCGCCTCGCCCGTGGCCTCCAACGAGGATCTGCTCGCCGCGCTCACCTTCGCCAAGACGACGCTGGGCGTGCGTGAGGTGTACGTGGGGGGCCGCCCACAGGGCGAGGCCGACCACTACCTGCTCACGGCCGACCGCAACCCCAACCGCAAGGGCCTGGAGCTCATCGCCCAGGGCCTCGAGCTCAAGCTCCAGCCGTTCGAGGCGCTGGTGCAGGGCATCGACGGCGGCAAGGTGAAGGCGCTCTACGCCGTGGGCGCCGAGGTGCCCGGCGACGACTTCGCCCAGACGGCGGCGAAGCTGGACACCTTCGTGGTGCAGGCGACGAACGAGTCGCCCCTCACCGCGCAGGCCACCGTGCTGCTGCCGGCCTCCGCGCACGTGGAGTACGACGGCTCGTTCGTGCAGGTGGACGGGCTCGTGCAGCGCTTCCGCAAGGCCTACCCCTCCAAGGGCGAGGCCGTGCCGCACGCGCAGCTGGTCGCGGAGCTCACGCGGGAGCTGGGGGGCACGGCCTCCTGGACGACCACGCGCGAGGCCTTCCGCGAGCTGGGCAAGGCCGTGCCCGAGTTCGCCTCGTTCGACTGGGACAAGGCGGCTCCGCCCGATCGGGAGAAGCCCGGCATCAACCCGCTGCCGTCCGGTGCCGACGGTCGGCCGGCGGGCTATCGTGAGTTCGGCGCTCCCAGGGTTCGAGGTCTCTGACAATGAAGCGCGTTCTCGCCATGCTCACCATGCTCGCCGTCTTCATCGGCCTGTACGCCGTGATGACGGGCATCGCCTATGTCCTGGGCGGCTTCGTGGAGAAGGAGCTCTTCACCGGCGCCAGCCGGATCGTCAACATGCTCATCCTCATGCTCGCCGTGGTGATGGGCACCGCCGCCCTGCTCACCATGGCCGAGCGCAAGTGGAGCGCGCTGATGCAGGATCGCATCGGTCCGAACCGCGCGCGCATCGATCTGCCCCTGCTGCGCGACACGGCCCTGGGCGGCATCCCCCACTTCCTCGCCGACGGCGCGAAGATGCTGTTCAAGGAGGATCACCTCCCGGCGGCGGCCAACAAGCTGCTCTACAACCTGGGCCCCATGCTGGCCTTCGCGCCGGCGTTCGCCCTGTTCGCCGTGGTGCCCTCGGGCCCCAGCGTGTCGGTGTTCGGCCAGCACGTGGACATGGTCGTGGCCACGCCCGACTTCGGCATCCTCTACGTGTTCGCCATCGCCTCGCTGGCGGTGTACGGCACGTCGCTCGCGGGCTGGTCCTCCAACAACAAGTTCGCCCTGCTCGGCGGCGTGCGCGCCTCCTCGCAGATGATCTCCTACGAGGTGGCGCTCGGCCTGTCGCTCGTGGGCCTGATGATGGCCTTCTCCACGGTGCAGCTGCCCGCCTTCGTGGGCAACGTGGCCAATGAACTCGGCCTGGGCGGCGAGGCCACGGGCCAGGCGCGCTACCTCTGGTCCACGAACGTGGGCGGCTTCGACATCGGCATCCCCGCGTGGGGCTTCCTCCTGCAGCCGCTCGGCTTCTTCATGTTCTTCGCCGCGGCCTTCGCCGAGACCAAGCGCGCCCCCTTCGACAGCCCCGAGGGCGAGTCGGAGATCATCGGCTACTTCGTCGAGTACTCGGGCATGAAGTTCGGCCTGTTCATGATCTCCGAGTTCGTGGAGGTCGTGATCCTCGCCGGCATCATCACCGCGTTGTTCTTCGGCGGCTACCACCTGCCCTTCGGTGGGGAGTGGCTGTCCAACCTGCCCGTCATGAAGGAGCATGGCTGGCTGTACGGCACCATTCTCGGCACGGTGTTCTGGGTGAAGACGCTGTTCTTCATCTGGTTGCAGCTGATGATCCGCTGGTCCTTCCTGCGCTTCCGCTACGATCAGATCCAGACGCTGGGCTGGAAGATCCTCCTGCCGCTGGGCCTGATCAACGTGTTCGTCACGGGCGCGCTCATCCTCTGGGATCCCTCGCTGCGCTACCTCGCCCTCTTCGGCATGTTGCAGATCGGCGTGCTGGTGGCCCTGACGACGTCCTCGGCCTCGAAGGAAGAGGACACGCACGGCACCGGGCTGGCGGCCCCCTCGGCGCCCACTTCGGCCGGAGTGCACGCGCGTGCCTCCACGGCCCCCTCGCACTAGTCGGAGCGACAAGTCACCATGGCTTACAACGCATCCCAGGATCCCCGCACCGACGTCCGCGAGCGGACCTATCTGCCGGAGCTGCTCCGCGGCCTGGCCATCACCACCCGGCACTTCATCCGCAACCTCTTCGGGACGCGCGAGACCCAGACGCCCTTCGAGGAGCGCACCGGCACCAGCCTGGTGACCACGGTGCAGTACCCCGAGGAGAAGATTCCCTATCCCCCGGGCTACCGAGGACTGCACCGGCTGGTGCCGCGCGACGATGGCAAGCCGCGCTGCGTGGCCTGCTACATGTGCGCCACCGTCTGCCCCGCCCAGTGCATCTACATCGAGGCGGGTGAGTACCCGGTGGACTCCGCGGATCAGAGCTCGCGCGTCATCGAGAAGTACCCCACCCAGTTCGTCATCGACGAGCTGCGCTGCATCGTGTGCGGCCTGTGCGTGGAGGCGTGCCCCAAGGACGCCATCCGCATGGACACGTACACGCACACTCCGCCCGAGTACAACCGGCAGGGCTTCGTCTACGACATCCCCAAGCTGCTCAAGGGGCCCGCGGTGTCCCACCCGTCGGATCCCTGGAACAAGCGCTCGGACTCGAAGCAGCCGGCCCACGCGCACAAGGAGGCCCACACCCGCATCGGCGAGGGCCACGAGCACCACGACCACGGCCACCCCGCCCATGCACCCGCGCTGACCTCGGGCCACGCGGAGCCGGCTTCCAACGGCCGTACCGTCGTCTCCAACGACGGCCCCGTGCCGGTGACGAAGTTCCTCAAGTAGTCCCCAGGCGCCCAGAGGTGCCCTCCGCCGGCCCGCCCCTCCGCCCTCGCGCGGCGGACGGCGGGCCGGTGCCGTTCCAACGCGCGGAGCCCCCCGCCGGCCGCACGGCCCTTTCGCCCACCTCGCCAACTCCCATAGGGTGGGCCTTCCTATGAAGCGCTACCGCCTCTCCGTGTGTAAGGGCTCGAGTTGCAAGGCCGGTGGCTCCGACGCCGTGGCCCAGGCCGCCCGCGAGGAGCTCTCCGCCCGCTCCCTCCAGCCGCGCTGCGAACTGTACCGAGGGGGCTGCTACGGCTTCTGTCACATGGGGCCCAACGTCGTCATCCGCGAGGAGACCGGCCGCAAGCGGGATCCCCTCTCGCCCGAGGACTACCAGCTCATGGGCTGGGAGGGCGAGGCGTACTACTCGCACATGACGCCGGAGAAGATGCGGCGCGTGGTGGCCGAGCACATCTCGCAGGACAAGCCCGTCATCGAGCTGTTCGGCCACCCGGAGGAAGCCGAAGGCTAGCGCCGGCTCACGGCCCCTCGAGCACGAACACGCCGTCCCAGTCCTCCGCCGGGCGCTTCTGGGCGAAGGCGCGGCAGCGCTCGATGTAGACGCGCGCCACTGGATCCTGGAACTCCTCCACGCTCCGGGAGAACAGCGCCAGCGCCTCGTCGAAGCGCCGCTCGTGGTACGCGGTGAGCGCCTGCTCGTGCAGCGACAGGTGCGCCTGGGCCGCCGCCTGCACCTCGCCCTTGCGGCCCACCAGCTCGTGCAGACGCGTGGACTCGGTGCGCCCCTTGGGGCGGACCCGATCCACCTCGCGGAAGACGTAGCCGTCCTGGGCCAGACGCGCCACGCCGTCGCCCACGAGCACGAAGGTGCCATAGCCGCGGTTGAGCCCCTCCAGGTACATGGAGAACTTCACCGAGCGGCCCAGCACCGAGTACTTCGACTCGAGCGCGCTGCCCATGCCGCCCACCAGCACCTCGCCGCTGTCGATGCCGATGCGGCACTGCACCGAGTGGCCGTACGTCTTCGTCCAGTACTCCTGGCGCGCGAGCAGCGTGGAGCGCACCACCAGCGCGGCCTCGCAGGCGTGGTGGGCGTGGCGCTCGGTGCGCACGGGCGCGCCCCAGAAGGCCATCACCGCGTCCCCCATGTACTTGTCCACCTGTCCGCGCGTGGCGCGCACCACGTCCGTCACTTCCGTCAGGTACTCGTTGAGGAACTGCACGAGCCGCTCGGGGGGCAGCTCGCCGGACAGCCGCGAGAAGCCATCCAGGTCGCAGAAGAAGACCGTCACCTCGCGCAGCTCCGGGCGGGTGAGCTGGCGCAGGTCTCTCGTGACGAGCCGCGCCACCTCGGGGCTCACGTAGCGGCCGAGCACGTCGGTGATGAAGTGGCGCAGCTGCTGCTCGCTGCGCGAGGCCTGGACGATGGTGAAGAGGAAGGTGAGGCCCATGGCCAGCAGCGGACCCACCATGGCCACCCACAAGAGCCGGTGGACGAAGACGTACCGGGCCCCCACGCCATAGCCCACCCCCACCGCCGCCATGACGAACAGGTACAGGAACGCGTCCCCCGAGGAGCGCAGGCCCCGGTTGACGGTGAGCGCGACGAAGGCGCCCAGCAGCGCCATGCCGAGCGTCAACCCCAAGTCCCACCGCCGCGTGGCGCGCGAGAGGCTCTCGGACTGCAACAGGTTCACCAGCGACTGCGCGAGCACCGCGCCCGTGGGCGTGCGCTCGCCAATGGGGGTGTGCAGGAAGTTCATCGCCCGGCGCGAGGTGTTGCTGAAGACGATGAGCCGGCCGTCGATGTCGTGGGCGGCGCGCGGCGGCACCCCTCGCGCACGGCGAAGAAGTTGAGCAGCACGTTCCACGCGGGAATGGCCCGGGCCACCGAGCCCCGCGAGCCGCGCCCCACCTCCGCCGCGTCCCAGCGGATGAGGCTGTAGCCGGACTCGTCCATGGGCAGCGAGAAGCGCTCGCCCACGTACAGCCGCCCGTCCGCGTAGCGCAGCTCGCGCGTGTTCGCCTGGAGCATCGCCGCCACCAGGGGCATGGAGGGCAGCACGTGCCGGTTGCCGTCCCTCCCCCGGTAGCTCACCAGGTGAGGCACGGCCCGCACCACCCCGTCGGGATCCGCCGGCAGGGTGATGGCGCCATAGAGGCTCGCCGTGCCGAGCAGCGGCGCCACCGGGTGCTCCACCTGCCGCACCTCCTCCAGCTGCGACGCGTCCAGCCCCTCCACCTTCACCTCGGCGAGCGAGATGAACAGCTCGAGCGGCCCCACCCGGTACACGTCGTCGGAGATGCGCCGCTCCTGGACACGCGGGGGCTCGCGCACGCCCTGCTCCAGGGCCACCCGCTGGCCCTCCTGCTCACTGGCCACGCCCGCCCACACCTCCACCCCACCCTTGCCGGGCATGAGGAACGCCGGGCGCTGATCGGCGAGGATCTTCTGCACCCGGCCACGCGCCTCCGCCTCGGTGGGCGAGGTGCCGAGCCGGACGCGGTACGGCCACAGTCGGCTGCCCGGAGGCACGCCGCGATCCGCGGACCACGAGAAGGCCAGCACCGACTTGCCGGGGACCTGATCCAGGAGCGAGCGGAACACCCGGTCATCGTCCCGCTCCTCCTGGCCCGGCGCGCCCGGCGAGAAGGGAGCACGGGGACTGCGCTCCGTGAGGGGCACATCGAGCAACACCAGCTCGGCGCCCTCGTCGAGCAGCCGCTGCGTCAGGCCCCCGAGGATCTCCCGGGGCCAGGGGTAGGAGGCGATGCCCGCGTGCTCGTCCTGTCGCGCCTCGGCGAGCGTCTCGTCGTCGAGCGCCACCACCACCACGCGATCCGAGCGCGAGCCCCGCGCGCCCAGGGAGCGCGCGCGCCAGTCATAGGTGACGTTCTCGGCGGCCTGGAGCCACGACGCCGGGCGCGCGAGCAGCGCGAGCGGAGAGCCTCCTCGGAGAGCTGCGCGCGCGGGACGCGGTAGTAGACGAGCAGCCCGAGGATGGTGCCGAAGAGCGTGGCCTGCAGGAGCGAATAGCCGAGCCGTTGCAGGAAGCGGAGGCCGGTGGAGTAGATGGGAAGGCTGCGCACGGGAGACGCGAAGATAGCGCGTCCCGCCCACGACCCCAGCCCGCAAGCGCACCGGAACGCTCAGCCCGCCTCCACCTCGAGCACGATCTGTCCCTGGAGGTTGAGCCGCAACAGATGTCCGGCGAAGCGCTCGGACTCCTCGCGAGAGAGGATGGCGCGGAACGCACCGCCCTCGGCCACCTCCACCTCCATCACCGGCCCGCGCTGCAGCAGGCGGAAGAAGTCCTCGCCACCGCCGGGACGGGGCACGAAGACGGGCAGGAAGCCCTTGACGGGCAGCACCTCCCCGGGCGAGCGCAGCCGTGCCTCCAGGGCGGGCGGCTCCGGACGCACCTCATGGGGCGCCACCCCCTCCTCCGCGTAGAGCGGCGCGGGCGGCAGCGACACGTCATCCGTGGAATCGTCGAAGAGAAAGCCGTGGCGCGAGGGGATGCGCCCGGTGAAGAGGTAGAGCAGGAGCACGGGGGTGTCCCCGCTCACGCGCTCCACGTGGAGGACGGCGCGCGTGGCGCCCACCTTGCGCAAGAGCAGGCGCAAGCGCGGAGGCGCCGCGGCGGTGGCGCCGCACCCGCTCCCGCACCGTGGTGCGCCACTCCTCGAAGGCGGAGAGGTGACGCTGCTCGCTGTCGGCCTGCTCCCGCGCGAGCGCCTCCTTGGCCCGCGCCAGCTTCTGCTCGGCCTGGCCGAGGAAGTCGCGCAGGGGGCCCTCCCCGGCCACGAGCGCCGACCCCGCGGGCGCCGCTTCCACCGGAGCCGGCTCCACCGGAGCGCCCTGCTGAGCCGAGGCCTGCCGGACCGCGCCCACCAGGAACGAGCCCTGTTGCTCCAGCCGCTCGAGCTCCCGCTGGTAGTGCGCGCGCTCGGCGAGGAAGTCCCGCCGCGACTCGCTCCACGCGTCGTAGGCGGACTCCAGTGTCTCCAGGCCATGGCTCCGGGCCAGGAGCCGCTCCTGGGCGGGGGTCACCCGAGGCAGCTCCCGGGGGTGTCCCGGCGAGGCTCTTCGTCGTCGCGCGATGTCACGCCGTGACCTTTCGCATGAAAAAGCCCGAGGGGCGACCCGCTTCGAGCGGATCGCCCCTCCCATGGCCGCCAGCCGGGTGGGGCTGGCGGCGCCCGGACGTGCCTGGACGTCAGACGTTGCGGGTCGCGGCCTCGGTGCGGCTCTGGCTGGTCGCGTTGGCCAGGGCGTCCTGGCCCTCGCGCAGGCGGTTGCGCAGATCATCGCGCAGCTGGGCGCCGGGCTTGGGGGCGATCAGCAGGCCGAGGCCCGCGCCCAGCAGGATGCCCACGGAGAAGGCGCCCAGGGTGGGCAACAGCCAGTCCGTGGGACCCTTCTTGGTCTCCAGCCCGAGCAGGTCGAGCACGTCATCCTTGCTGAAGTTCTTCAGATCACTGGCATTGAACATGGAGGCTCCGGATGCGGCGAGAGAGGAAAACGGATGAAACCTACGGCTCTAGTGGCCCTGGGGACGCGCCGGGCCGCCCGAGGACGAGCCCTGCATGTCCGCCACCCGGCCAGCGCCCGCCTCGACGCCGCGCATGGCGGCCTCGGCGATGCCGAGCAGCTCGTCCTTGACCATGGGCAGCGCGGCCAGCCGCACGCCCAGGCGCAACAGCCGCCCGGTGGTGCGGGTGAACAGCCCGCCACCCAGCACATAGCCCACGCCCAGGGCGGCGGCCACCATCAGATACGGATTGCGCTCCACGCGGCCGACCAGGTCCATGGAGTCACGCAGGTCCGTCACCGCGCCGCGCGCGTTGTCCCACAGGTGCTGGGCGTCCGAGCCGATCTGATCCACCCGCTGGCCGAAGCCCGAGCCCTGGGTGTTCGGGGACTGTCCACCGTTGCCCGAGGGTCCGCCGTTGCCAGAGCTGTTCTGGAAGGTCGTCATGTCAGAACTCCGAGTCGTCGAGGAAGAGGCACGGGTTAGCGGCGCGAGGCGATGCGCCCGATGATGAAGCCCACGGCCACGGCGCCCAGCAGGCACGTGCCCGGGTTGGCGCGGATGAAGCTCACCGTGCGCGCGTTGAGATCCTCCAGGTTGCGCCGCGCCTCGTCGATCTGCGGCAGCACGTTGTCCTGGATCTGGCGGGCCTTGTCCTGCAACTGCTGGGGATTGATGTTCATGGAAGCGCCTTCCTCGTGAAAGGTGTCGGGTTGGTTCTGAAAGGTGGGGCGTGTCAGCGCCGTTGGCTATTGCCGATGACGAATCCGATGAAGAAAGCCGCGCCCACGCACGCCAGCGGACGGCGCATCACCCACTCGCGCCAGTCGGTGCGCCACGCGACCTCCTCGCGCAGGGCGCTCACGGAGTGACTGAGCTCGGCGCGGGTGCGCTCGATCTCCGCGCGGATCTCCTCGGGGGTGCGCGGCGTGGAGCGTGCGTTGTGGTCAGCGGCCATGAGGACCCTCCGACTGGGCGAGCGCCGTCACACTGCGATTGAGTTCGTTCTTCGTTTCGTCCATGACCCGATGTGCCTTGAGGCGGGCGGCCGAGCGGGACACGCCCACGATTCCGCCCACGAGGTTGAGTCCGCCCACCAGCGCGAGCGACCCGGCGATGCCCATCCACTTCGCCAGCGCCACGGCGAGCGCCGCGCACAGGAAGCCGTAGCCCACCAGCACGAAGGGAACGAAGGCGGCGAGGCGCGCCAGATCCGAGCCCACCAGGCGCGCGTCCTCCACCAACTCCGCGCGCGCCAGCGTCAGGTGCTGCGACACCAGCCGGGTGAGTCCATCTGTCAACCGCGCGACGAGCGGGCCCAGGCCACGCTCCGTCTGTTCGCTACTCACAGCCATCTGCTCCCCAGTCGCTCTCATGCGGAGGCTGCAACCTAGGGTGCTCCCGTCATCCGCCACAACCCCGACACACGGCAATGGCGACAATGTGTCCACCGGCCATCAGCTTCGCCCCGAGCCAGTGGCGCCCGGGGCCCACTCGCCGATGAGCTGCACCGGAGCGGAGTCCGACACCCGGGGCTGCGACCGCGTCTCGAAGCGCAGCACGAGCGGCAGGTGATCCGAGGCCAGCTCGGACAGCGGCGAGCGGTGGGCCTGGAGCGACAGCGGCCTCACGCCCTCGTCCACGTAGATGCGATCCAGCCGCAGCAGCGGAAAGCGGGAGGGGAAGGTGCGATCACGGCGCTCCAGCTCCAGGGCCGCGTCGTGGATGGCCTGACGCGCCGGCCGCGCACCGCGCCGGGCCCCCAATAGTTGAAGTCTCCACACACCACGAGCGGCACGCTGCGCACGGCGTCGCGGAGGATGTCGGAGGACAGCAACAGGGACTCCTGCCGGCGGCGCTCGCGGATGCCCAGCCCCAGGTGCAGGCAGAAGAGGTGCAGCTGCTGGCCCCCGCCCAGGTCCAGATCACAGCGCAGGGCGCCTCGGGGCTCGTTGTCGCCCACGCTCAGGTCGTAGTTGCGCGAGCGGAGGATGGGCAGCCGGGAGAGGATGGCGTTGCCGTAGCGGCGGCCGGCGCGCTCCACGTTGGGGCCGAACGCCAGGTGCAGCCCCAACTGCTTCGCCGGTGCTCGGGGTGATCCCCCGGGGCGTCACGCCCCGGTAGTCCCCCACTTCCTGGAGCGCGATGAGGTCCGCGTCGACTTCACGCAGCACCTCCTCCACCCGCTCCAGATCGAAGCGGCCATCCGTCCCGATACCACTGTGAATGTTGTAGGAGACGAGCGTCAGCCCCACGGCGCCTCCGTCCCGCTCAAACGTGGACCAGCCGCAGGCGCGCCGCGGCCATGCGGGCCGCCTCCATGGGCAGGGACAAGAGCCGCCCCGTGGCCCGGGTGGCGTCCTCGAGACCCGACTGGACGGCGCGGAACTGGCGCAGCGCCTCGCCGAACACGTCGCGCAGGCTCTTGCCGCGCTCCATCATCGGCTCCTCGGCCACAGGCAGCGCCCCGATGGGCTGGCCCCGATGGGTCGCCGTGGGCTTGAGGGGTGAATCGGCCGACAGACCCGCCAGCGCCTCGAGCTGCGCGTTCATCGCGCGGACCTGGAGCAGCTCCTCGGTCTCCGCGTGGGCACGGCCGTAGTGCAGTGCGGAATCCGACGAACGTTGCGACGCGCGCTTCTCGGACAGGTGCTGCTTGTCCCGGCGGCGAAGACCCCGGCTCGGGGTGGACTTGGCAACGGTGAACGGCTCGAAGCTATAGGAACGCGACATCCGATTATCTCCCCCTCAGAAAACGCCCTGAAAATCCCCTCGAAAACGGATGGAGAGAAGCTAGGTCGCCCCCCGGCCGGAGGGAACGATGGCGCATCCGAGGCCCTGTCCGCTCGCCTGCCCTCCGGGAGATGGGACGTGCCCCGCCCGGCCTCCGGGGATTCGTCCAGGCGTCCCGGCCAGCGAGCGGGGGTCACCGCTCGCCCGTCCTCCCGCGTTGACGCCACCCCGGCGGCCCGCGCATATCTCCCCGCCGTGCTCAGCCCGTCCTGTCGGCGTCTGCCCCTCGTCCTGCTCGTCCTCGGCCTGTCGGCCTTCGCCGCCGAGCCCTCGCCCCAACTGCTCCTCCAGCCCGCCCGGGCCCGGCCGGGCGACCCGCTCCTCATCACCGTGCGCGGGCCGAAGGAGGCGCCCACGGGAACGCTGGGCGAGCGCCCCTTGCGCTTCTTCGCCGTGCCCGGGGGCTTCGCCGCCCTCATCGGCCTTCCCGTGGAGCAGGTGCCGGGACAATTGCCGCTGACGGTGCTGGTGGCGGGTGCGCCGGACACGGAGCCCACGCGCCTCACCCGCGCGGTGGACGTGGTGGAGCCCGGGTGGCGCACGCGGACGTTGAAGGTGGCCAACCAGTTCGTGAAGCCCCCACCCGAGGTGGAGGCCCGCATGGAGGCGGATCAGGCCGCCTTCAGCACGGCTTTCGCGCAGCCCTTCGCCGAGCCCCTCTTCGACAAGGCCTTCGTCCTGCCGCGCAAGGCGCGCGTCACCGCGCCGTATGGAGACCTGCGCACCTTCAACGGGCAGAAGCAGAGCCAGCACTTCGGCACGGATCTCTCCGGGGGCACGGGCACGCCCGTCTCCGCGGCCAACGGGGGCACGGTGGTGATGACGCGCGAGAACTACGCCGCGGGCAACACGGTGCTGCTCCACCACGGAGCGGGCCTCTACACGGCCTACTTCCACCTGTCGGCCATCGCCGTGAAGGAGGGCGAGCGCGTCAAGCGCGGACAGCTGCTCGGCAAGGTGGGCAACACGGGCCGCGTCACCGGGCCCCATCTGCACTGGGGCGCCCGCGTCGACGACTTGTGGGTGGACCCCACCACGCTGCTCCAGCTCCAATTCACCGCTAGCGATCGTTCCACTTCGGGGGCCGCTTCTCGCGAAACGCGCTGATGCCCTCGGCGGCGTCCTCGGCGAGCACGTTGAGCGACAGCTGCGAGGACAGGTACTCCAGCGCGGCGGGCAGGGGCAGATCCTCGGCGGTGAAGAAGGCCCGGCGGCCCAGGGCCAGCACCGCCTGGCTCTTGGCGGCGAGCTTGCCCACCAGCTCGGCCACCGCGGCCTCCAGTCCCTCCGCGGGCACCACCCGGTTGAGCAGACCCAGGGCCAGTGCGTCGCGCGCCGACAGCCGCTCGCCCGTGAGCACCATCTCCAGGGCGCGCTTGCGGCCCACGTGCCGGTGCAGGAGCGCCATCATCATCATGGGGAAGAGCCCCACGTCGATCTCCGGCGTGCCCAGCTCGGCGTGCTCGGCGGCCACGGCCAGGTCACACGCGAGCACCAGCCCCAGGCCCCCCGCGAGCGCATGCCCGTTGACGCGCGCCACCGTGGGCTTGCGCACGTCCTGCAGGCGCAGCAGCAACTGGCCGTAGGCGCGGCGCCCCTCGTGCGTGGCGAGAAAGCCCCCTTCCCCACCGAGCTGCCCGAGATCTCCCCCGGCGCAGAACACCCGCTCCCCCGCGCCCGTGAGCACCACCACGCGCACCGCGGGGTCCGCCTCGGCGCGCGCGAGCGCCTCGAGCAGGCCGTGCAGCACCTCGGGAGAGAGCGCGTTGCGCGCCCGCTCCCTGTTGATGATCAGACGCGCTTGCCCACCTTCGGCTTCGTACCGGACGACGGACTCTCCTGCTTCCATGACGTCTCCGTGAGCGGGGCGGAGCTGGGAAGCACGCCGCGCAGAAAGGACTCGGCGATCTGCGCCTTGGCCCGGTCCAGGGCCTCGGGGCTGCGGTCTTCCATCAGCCCGGACACGAAGGCGGTGAGCCCCATTTCGATGGAGCCGCACAGGAGCGAGGCGCAGAGCATGGGATCCAACTCCGGACGCAGCTGCCCGGCGGCCTGGGCGCGGGCGAACATGTCCGCCGCCATGCGGATGACGTCCAGGAAGGCCTGCTGCCGGCTGGCGACATGGCCGCCCGCGGGACTGCGGGCGATCTCCAGGATGAGCACCTTCACCGCGCGGGGATCCACGCGGTAGGCCTCGAAGGCCACGTCGGCGATGCCGCGCACCTTGGCCTCGAGCGAGCTGCTCTCCTCCTCGGCCACCGCGCGGATGCGCGATACGAAGCCGCCCCAGCCCGTCTCGGCGACGGTCTCGAGCAGCTCGTCCTTGTTCTTGAAGTAGTGGTAGACGAGGCCGTAGGCGACGCCCGCCTCACGTGCCACGTCGGCGATGCGGCAGCCGTGGTAGCCCTTGCGGGCGAACACGTCGATCGCCGCGCGCAGGATGGTGTGGCGGCGCTCGTTCTCCCGGCTCCCTGCCTCCACCGACTTGCTCTGCCGCTGACTCACGCGCTGTCTCTCCCCGGCGGATGATTCCGCCATCGGCCGGGGAGACGGTACGGACGAGGAAGCCCGGGGTCAATGCCCTTGACGGGCCGCGTCACTTCAGGAACTCACCCGAGACCGAAGGAGCATCGACCGGAACGGCATAACCATCCACGGGCGAGGCCGTGAAGATGCAGCGGGCCGTGACCGACCACTTGATGGTGTTGGCGGAGGGAGGGGCGGGATAGTCCGGCGCGTCCGGATTGGTGGGGTCGCGCTGATCCTTGATGACGTAGCGCAGCGCGGTATAGGGCGGATAGGTCAGGGCCCTGCCCGTGGTCAGCTTGCTCACGTTCACGGGGCCCACCGCGCCGGCCGAGCAGCCGTCATCATCGCCATTGCGCGCGATGCTGTTGAACCAGGGGTCCGCGACGATGAACTCGGCGGGCAGCTGGCCGAACTTGGTCAGCAGGTTGCCCGTGGCCGGGGTGATGGGATTCACCACGGGCCGGGGATTGCGGGCGTTCGGGAGCGTGCGATCCTCCGCGTGAGGAACGCCCGTCCACAGGATGCGCTCCTGGACCCAGATGAGCGTGACGGGATCGAACGTGCCGTTCTTGCCATCCCACTGGCCATTGCCATTGGCGTCGACGTAGCGCTCCCCGGCGTCCCAGGTGCCGTTGTCGTTGTTGTCGACGAAGGGCTCGGTGAGGTCGACGAAGGGCTCGCCCGGGTCCCAGGCGCCGTTGTTGTTGCGGTCGTCGAACGCCTCCTCGCCCGAGGTGACGGCGATCATGCTGACCAGGTTGTCGCGCGGGTTGTTGGTGAGGGCGACGCCCTTGGCGTCCTTGCGGATGGGATCCGGCCGGCGCGGCTCCGCGAAGGTGGCCTCGGCGCCGAAGTTCTTGACCGGATCCTCCACCCACTGGAACGGGTGCATCCACAGCGGCGCGAGGTACTCGCCCGTGTGGGTCAGATCATTGACGGGAGCCCAGGAGAAGGTGCCCGGCAGCACGTCGTCCGGCAGCGGCAGCGAGGTCTTGTAGAGGACCTTGGCGTTGCCCACCACGTCGGTGACGCTGACGGAGCTGGGGCCGATGGTGCCCGCCTCGGTGAGGAAGGACACCTGGGCGCCAGCGATGCCATCGCCGTTGCGGTCCGCCACGTGGGCGATGCAGTCGAGCTTCACGCCGGCGATGAGGTGACGCGTATCGTCATAGGCGTTGATGGCGTGCACACCACCCGAGCCCTCGCCGGAGAGGGTGCCGCACTGGAAGGTGAACTGGCGCGAGGTGGAGTTGGAACCGGCGAAGGTGACCGCCGGACTGACGGCCGACTTGTCGCCCACCCGGGCCGTCACCACCACGGAGGACACACGGCCGCCCTTGGCGACCACCTGCGTGGAGGCGATACCATTGCTCTCGTCGGTGGAGGCCACCGTGGGGTTGAGCTCCACCCCGGGCACGGGCACCTGGAGCTCGAAGGAGATCTGAACGCCGGCTTGCGGCAGACCCCGCGAGTCGATGGCGCGAAAGCGCAAGGTGGTGATCTCCCCCAGCCGGGGCTGGGCGGGAGACTGGTCCACGAATTCCAAAGTGGCGGGCTGCGGAGGAGAGCAGGCCGCGAGCAGCCCAGTCGTGAGCACCACGAATGTGGCGAGACCCAAACGCATCTGAAGAAGGCTCCGGGGCAGAGGGAATGAAGACCACGCGACAGTGCCGCGTGGTCAACAGTCCCATCTTCCCGGGCCTCAGGCGTCCCGTCAAGCGACGGGCACCGACTTCAGCAGACGTCCAGGCTCAGGCCACGGAGCCGTTGAACATGGCGCGCGCCACGCCCAGCAGCCGATCCACGTCCCGGGCGGTGAGGCCCCGGGCGCGGGCGAAGTCCGACAACGGCCGCAGCAGATCTTCTGTCTGGGCAGGCGTCTCTTCTGTTCCGGCGAAGAGCTCGCCGAGGCTCACGCCCAGGGCGTTGGCCAGGGCGGCAAGGGTTTCAACATGGGCGACCCGCTCTCCCCTTTCGATCATCGAAAGAAAGGAGACGCTGATTTGTGCCCGTTCCGCGAGCTCTTCTTGAGTCCAGCGCTCCGGGCGCTGGGTGCGAAGTTCACGAATGCGCTGTCCGATACGTTTTCCGAGTTCCGACACGAAAGACCTCGTCCTCCTCAAAGAGGGGATTTCCTCAGGCAGTGAAGAACTACACACGCACGGCTGTGATTCCTCAACCCCCGTCCCAAACGTCCCGACTCCGGTCACGGTGAGGTTCAGACCGAACTCGGGGCATGCTTGCCCCCCTCGCGAGCCTGGCCAGTCCTTCGACACGCCAGCAGTTACACGCCGGAGCGTAAGATACACCAAATGTCTGCTGTAGGAGAGGGGCCTCGCTGCGGGTTTGAGGCTGCAGGAGCGCCTCGTACCGCAGGCCAAGTCCGAAACCGAAGTTCGCCTGGGTGCCGGCTGTGAGGAATTGTGCTCGCTGGGCGTTCTTTGGCGCAGGCCCTACCAAGGCATCCAGGCCACGGCGCAGGCGATCCGAGCCCTCGCCCAGCAGGTCGTCGTACCGGGCATAGAGGTTGGCCTGAGGCACATCCACCCGGAAATCCGCGCTGAGTTGGGTGATTTGCCGGGAGTTCGGGTCATAACGCAGCACGCCGGTGCCGCTGAATCGGCCCAGCCGGGCGCTGAGGCGGCCAAACGTGTCCCGTGCGAGGGGTTCATCACTCCCGAGCAGGCCGCTGCCCAGCGTGGGAGCGAAGCGGGACAGATCGAAGCCCTGCCCCACGCTCAGCCGGAGGAGTTCCTCGCGCGAGGCCCCCGGCGGGTGTGAAGGGTCTGGTTCAACTCCACCACGGCATGGAGGAAGCGGCGCGCCACGCCCGCCGGGGTCGAGGGCAGCGCGGAGTCGATCTCATCGTAGGGCTGCCCCGGGCTGGCGGGCAGGGCACCTGGTGAGGGCAGGTCTCCCCAGACGGTGGGCACGTAGCGCAGGGTGATGGACGGTTCGATCGAGTGGAGCAGCGAGACGCCGCCCAGCTCGAAGGTGCGTCCGAGGCGCGAGTCCAGCACGAGATCCAGGATGGGATAGCCGCGCTGCGCCGCGCGCCCCGTCACCTCGCCCAGGTAGAAGTCCTGGCGCATGGAGAGCGCGGGGGACAGCCGGGCGAAGGAGCCGAGGGCGAAGGAGGAGGACAGGCGGGGAAGCAGATCCACCCGGTCGCGCGCCTCGCGGTCGGCGCCATCGAAGACACCATTGCCCTGGGCCACATCGGGCTCGCGCACGGTGCCTCCCGGCACCCACTGGCCATCCGACTCGAAGTGGCCGTCCAGGCCCTCGTCACCGAAGAGGGACAACAAGGGAGAGAGCCGGGTGAACTCCACCCGCATGCCCCCGACCAGTCGGCTGCCACCGAGTGGCCGCTCGGCCAGTACCCAGCTCAGGGTGGGCAACTTCTGGAAGGTGCGGGGCGCGGCGGTGATGGCCGTGGAGGCCGGAGCCCCGGCGGGCGGCACCGTGGAGCGCCCGAAGAGGTCGTAGCCCCAGCGGATGTCCTGGCGCAGGCCCACTTCCAGGCCCACCCACTGGTCCTCGCCCCGGCGGTAGATGACGCCAGAGCTGCTCAGGTACTGGGCCGCGCGAGCCACGATGTCGGCGGTGAGGTCGCGCGTGTAGAACCCGTCGGAGACGGCGAAGGCCTCGATGCGGTCGTACCACCCGCCGCCCAGGTCCTGACGGTGTTGGAGGGACGCCTCGCCCCGGAGTCCCCGCGGCGCGCGGATGAGCGCCCCCGTGTCCGAGAGGAAGAAGTCCGCCGTCACGGGGTTGCGCACGGGCTGCAGATCGTAGAGCAGGCCGAGCGTGACACGGCCCTCGGTTCCCACGGCGGGCACGTAGCGGAACTCGGTGAGCAGACGTGGGCCGCGGATGCCATAGGACTGCGGCTCCTCGCGGGTGATGGTCTCGTTGCCGATGCTCCGGGTGCGCTCCACCTCGCCGCCGCCCAGGTAGAAGCCCGGCGTGAGGGTGAGATCGTAGCTGCGCCCGAGCGTGATGAAGACCGGCAGTTCCAGGGCGAAGCCAGAGGCGGCGGTCGACGTGGGCCGGGGGAAGAGCAGGCCCGATTGTCGCTCGGACAGGGGCAGGTACAACCAGGGCACCGCGAGCACCGGAACCGAGCTCACGAACACCACGGGCAAGGTGAGCGAGGCATACTTGCCCATCTCCACGCGGGCGCTGCTGGCCTCCACGCGCCAGGAGGGCACGCTCTCTCCGCACAGGCACGGAGCCAGGGCGATGCCCTCCACCTGGTAGGCGTTGTCACCGGTGCGCTTGATGCGCCTGCCGCTCATCAGCACGGGCGTCTCGCCCAGGTCGCGCAGCTCCTGGGGCGTCTGGGCCTGGAGCAGCTGCTGGGGCGTGACGCCGCGCTTCTCCATGAAGAGGCCCCTCTGGACACTGGCCTCGGAGGACTCGAGGTCCACCGTGAGTTCGTCCGCCACGGCCACCATCAGCCCGTTGACGAGCATGACGTTGCCCCGGGCCACGGCCGTCTCATGGGCCTGATCGTAGGAGACCTCGTCGGCGCGCAGCACGACGGAGCCGGAGCTGAGCACGGCGTGTCCGCGCGCGGTGAGCACCCGCTGCTCCGGCGCGTAGGACACGTCGTCGGCCGACAGCTCCGCGGTCTCGCCCGTGGGCAGCTGCAGTGGGGTGGACAGGGGCAGCTGTGCCGAGACGAGCAGCACGACCGCCACCGGCATCAGCAGGCTCATGGCCCGCCCCTATATCAACGGGAGGCCGGGCGCTGGAACTCGATCGACAGCTCGTTGCCTTCCTGGCGTGTCTCGTAGGGCACCTGCTGCTTGAGCCGGATGGAGACGCGCACCGTGCGCGAGGGGCCCGGGTTCGCGTCCACCGAGGCCACCGCCGTATTGAAGAAGGAGGTGTCCATCGCGCGGGTGTTGTTCTCCTCGGCGATGAGGGTGTTCTCCAGCTCCAGCACCACCAGCCTGTCGCCCGCCGGGGTGACGGAGTAGCGTACGGGCTCGTTGGTGCGCACGAAGACGCGCGAGGCCCCCCGCTCCTGCTTGAAGCCCACCAGCGTCATCGTCTTGCGGCGCGAGGACACCGAGGGCGGGCCCTCCTGCCGTGCCGGTTCCCTCCGGGGCGTCTCCGCCTGGGCGACACGCGCCGCGCGCGCCTCCCGTGCCTCCTCCTGCTGGCGCCGCCGCTCATCGGCCGCGGCCTGGGCCTCCGACTCCCGGCGGGCCCGGTCCTCGGCGGCCTGACGCCGCTTCGACTCGGCGGCCTGGGCCTCCGACTCCCGGCGGGCGTCAGCCGCGGCCCGCAC
This sequence comes from Cystobacter fuscus, assembly GCA_049060065.1. GTDB lineage: Bacteria > Myxococcota > Myxococcia > Myxococcales > Myxococcaceae > Cystobacter > Cystobacter fuscus_B. The sequence goes on along the minus strand of JBMEQP010000002.1, from coordinate 1,951,814 downwards.
CTCGTCCTGCTGTCGCTGCTTCGCGGCGGCCTGGGCCGTGCGCTCCTCCTGAGCCTTGCGCTCGGCCGCGGCCCGCGCCTCGGCCTGACGCTGCTCCTCGGCGTCCGCCTGCTCCTGCTGGGCGGCCTGGGCCGCGGCGGCCTCCTGCCGCTTGCGCTCTTCCTGCGCGTCCCGCGCGGCCTGAGCGGCGGCGGCCTCCTGCCGCTTCTGCTCTTCCTGGGCCGCCGCGCCCGCCTGCTGGGCGTCGGTGCCAGTGGCCGCGGGTGCCGAGTCCGCCGTGGGCGCCGGGCCGGTGGGAGCCGCCGCCTGGGCCGCCGTGCCGCCCGCCACGCTCACCACCAGGGAGTTGCCCCGCGCCTGGATGTCCGTGTCCACCTCGCGCTCGTAGCCGATGAGCACCCGGGCGATGGCGGATTCATCCGAGCCGTAGCTCGCCGTGCGGATGGCGGTGATGGTGCCATTGCCCACGGTGATGTCCTCCTTCACGCCGGAGAAGACGGCCTCGGAGATGTCGATGACGAGCCGCGGCGGATCCGTCAGCGTGAAGGTGGTGAAGTTGGGCTTCTTCGTGCCCACGATCTCCACCGTCCCTCCCCTCACGTTCACGCTGGAGATGGAGTTGAGATTCGCCTCCTGTGCCAGCGCCCGGGTCGCTCCCAGCACGCACGTGATCAAGAGAAGGACGAAGGCACTCGAACGCGACTTGATGGTGGACGAACGCATGACGCACCCGACGCTAACACGCGACGTCAAGGCTCCAACTTTTCCCTCTGTCTACTTCTCTATCCGGGGCAGCACGGGCCCACGCGTGCGGTGGGTGCGCGCGTACTCGATGAGGTTCTTGATGTCGTAGCAGATCTGCCGGATGTCGTGCCCCATCGTCAGCTCGAGGTGGCTGTTGCCCTTCACCGGCCGCCACAGGAGGTACTCGCTCTTGGCCGCGTGGTACACGCTGCGCGTGGACTCCAGCGACGCCAGCGGATCCATGTCCCCGAAGATGATGGCCATGGGGATCTGGATCTTCGAGAAGCCCCGCTTGAAGTCGAACCCCGTGCGGTAGCACACCATCTCCCCGCGGCGGATCCACGAGGCGAACTGCTCCACCACCTTGCGCGGCTCGCGCTCTCCGCCCTCGCGCAAGAGCCAGCGCACGTCCTTGGCGCTGGCGCGCGCCGGATTGCTCAGCCGGTTGATGCGCGTGGTGATGCGGTTGACGAGCGGGTACTCCTCGGCGCGGGCGAGCTGCCGCTCGGCGAACTTCAGCCAGTCGTCCACCGGGATGGCGCGGAACTGCCGCTCGCGCGGCGCCTCCTTCGGACTGAGCCACCGGGACAGGCCCGCGTGCAGGGGCGCGACACCGCGCGCCAGCAGCCGACGGCCCTCGTACCCCACGCGCTCCTCCAGGTTGCGGCCCGCGAACGCCAGATCGATGCTCGAGCCGATCACCCCCGTCCACATCGACAGCATCCGCAGGAGCATCGTGCCCCGGCCCAGGTCCGCCGCGGAGCCGATGGTGATCAACCCCTCGAAGTCATCGTGGATGCCCGCATAGCCGTAGCCGAGCATCCCGCCCATCGAGTGGCCACAGTAGAAGATGCGCTCGCGCCGGGTGATGCGCTTGACGCCCGACACCGCGGCCGGCAGGTCGTAGAGGAAGTAGCTGTCGATGTCCCAGCCGTAGTCGAGGTCCGCGGGCAGCGGACGGCGGAAGCGCGCGGCGCGCTCCTTCTGGAACTCGATGGAGCTCTTGCCGTGCCCGCGCAGCTCCAGGATGTGGATGTCCACGCCGAAGAACAGCAGGTTCTTGACGAACTGGCCGCTCGTCCACGCATGGCGATTCTGCGAGAAGCCATGCACCAAGAGCAGCGGCTCACCGAACAGGGGCTGCGCGAAGGGCTGCTTGACGGGGCGGTAGCGGGTGATGACCAGGGACCAGCCGTCGGCGGTCTCCACGACGTACTTCGTCTTCTGGTAGAGCGACCGGAAGTCGACCTCGTCGACCGTCGGTGTGTGGGGACCCGTTGGAGTCGCCGCTCTCCAATCCGGCAAGCGCATAAGTTCAATCTACGAATGCTGATGCAACGCGCCAAGGTTTCCGCCCCATTTGGCGCGGACCGAGCCCACCAGGAAGAGTGAACCCGTACACAGGAGGACGTCCGAGGGTGCGGCCTGGGCACGAGCCCCAGCGAGCGCCGCGTCCAGGGACGGGTAGGAGTAGGCATTCTCGCACAGGGCCCGGGCCTCGTCGAGGTAGCGCTCGGGAGAGAGCGAGCGTGGGGTGTCCAGCGGCGTCAAGTGGACCGAGGAACAGGAGGGAAGGAGCGCGCGCAACATGGGGCCCCGGTCCTTGTCGGCCACCACGCCGAAGACGCAGTGCACCCGGCGCCCGGGATAGAGCGAGCGCAGGCCCTCGAGCAGCACGCCCACCCCCGCGGGGTTGTGCGCCCCATCCAGCAGCACGGGGGGCGAGCCACCGAGTTCCTCCAACCGTCCAGGCCAGCGGGCTCCCGCGAGTCCGTTCCTCAGGGAGTGTGGAGGGATGTTCACTCCCCGTGCGGAGAGTTGTTCCAGCGCCGCCAGGGCCACCGCGGCGTTCTGCCACTGGTGCTCGCCCCGCAAGCCCAGGGACAGGCCCTCCAGCGAGAGTCCGGTTCCCGTGTAGGCGAGGCCGCCTCCGGCACGAGGCCCCAGGTGGAAGTCACGGCCCTCCAGGAGCACGGGCGCCTGATGCTCCCGGGCCAGACGCTCGAGGACCTCGAGCGCCTCGGGCTCCTGGCGGCTGAGCACCACCGGCACGCCCGGCTTGAGGATGCCCGCCTTCTCCGCGGCGATGGCCCCCAGGGTGTTGCCCAGGTACTCCATGTGATCGAAGGACACCGGGGTGATGGCGGTGATGAGCGGCACGCAGGCGCGCGTGGCGTCCAGGCGGCCTCCGAGCCCCACCTCCACCACGGCCACGTCCACGGCCTCGCGCGCGAAGTGCCAGAAGGCCACCACGGTGCCGAACTCGAAGTACGTGAGCGAGGTGGCCGCCTCGGGGTGACGCTCCAGCACCTCGAGGATGCGCTGGCCGAAGCACTCGTCGGAGATCTCCACCCCGTCCACGCGGATGCGCTCGTTGACGCGCACCAGGTGGGGCGAGGTGTAGAGCCCCACCCGGTGGCCCGCGGCGTGGAGGGCCGCCGAGGCGAAGGCGCAGGTGCTGCCCTTGCCGTTGGTGCCCGCCACGTGCAGCGCGGGGAAGCGGCGCTCGGGGTGGCCGAGCGCCTCCAGGGCGGCCTCCACGCGCTCGAGGCCGAGCTTGATGCTGGAGGGGCTCAGCCGGGAGAAGAACTCCAGGGCCTCGGCGGGCGTCCGGGGGAGCATGGCGCGGCGCGGGAGGGACGGCTAGCCGAGCAGCCCGATGATCTGCCCGAGCTTGGCGCGCAAGTCCCTGCGCGCGACGATGGCGTCGAGCATGCCGTGCTCCACGAGGAACTCGGAGCGCTGGAAGCCCTCGGGGAGCTTCTGGCGGATGGTCTGCTCGATGACGCGCGGGCCGGCGAAGCCGATGAGCGCCTTGGGCTCGGCGAGCATCACGTCCCCCAGCCACGAGAACGAGGCCGCCACGCCGCCCGTGGTGGGGTGCAGCAGCACGGAGATGTAGGGCTTGCCCACGTTGCGGAAGCGGGCGATGGCCGCGCTCGTCTTGGCCATCTGCATGAGGGAGAAGATGCCCTCCTGCATGCGCGCGCCGCCCGAGGCGGAGAAGACGATGGCGGGGCACTTGAGCTCGTGCGCGCGCTCGAAGACGCGCGTGCACTTCTCGCCCACCACCGAGCCCATGGAGCCGCCCATGAACTCGAACACGAAGCAGCCCACCGACACCTGCTTGCCGTCGATGCGCCCCACGCCGGAGATGAAGGCGTCGTTCTCCCCGAGCGTCTTGCGCGTGGACTTCAGCCGATCCTTGTACTTCTTCGAGTCGGAGAACCCGAGCGGATCCTGCGGCTCGAGCTCCTTGTCGAACTCCTCGAAGCTGTCGGGATCCAGCAGCGTGGCGAGGCGGGCGCGCGCGGGCCAGGGCAGGTGGTGATCGCAGTGCGGGCAGACGTTGAGGTTCTTCTCCAACTCCTGCCGGTAGAGGATCTCGTCACAGCTCTCGCACTTGGCCCACAGGCCCTGCATGCGGCTGGGGGCTTCGATGGGTTCGGGAGCGGTGGCGATACGGGGCTTCTTCGAGAACCAGGCCATGGGAGGGTCCGGTTAATCCCACTGCCCGGGGGCCGTCAACTCCCATGCTAGAACTCGAAGGTATCCCCGAGTTCCAGGACCTCGACGGGCATGTCGGCCACTTCCCGCTTCACCTGCTGAACGAAGGCGGGCTTGAGGTGGTAGAGCAGCACGGTGCACCCGTCGCGCTCGAACTTGGCCAGCTCGCTCTTGAGCGTGCGGGGCGTGAGGTGGCCGGAGACGTCGGAGAGTTGCTGCAACGCGTTGGGGAAGCTCGTCTCGATGAGGAGCGCCTTGAGGGTGGGCGTCTGGTTGAGCACCTTCCACAGCTTGTCCGTGGGGCCGGTGTCCCCGCTCATGGCGAGCGACGTGCGGCCCCGGGTGATGACGAAGCCGCAGGACTCCACCGGGTGGTGCACCGGGATGGACTGCACCGTGTAGGGGCCCACCTGGAAGGTGCTGCCGGCGCGGAAGGGCTTGATGCGCAAGACCGGCTCCTTGCGCGTGGGAATGCGCGTGAAGTCCGGCCACAGCGCGTTGTTGAACATGTTGTCGCGCAGCGCCCGGGCGCACTCGCGCGAGGCGTGGATGGTCACGGGCGTGTCGCGCCGGCCGATGATGAGATCGGCCATCAGCGGCAGATCCTTCACGTGATCGAAATGGCTGTGGCCGACGATGATGTCGTCGACCTTGCACAACTGCTCCAGCGACAGCGTGCTCGTGAGCGCGCCCGCGTCCAGCGCGAGCACGTCGTCCACGAGGAAGCACGTGGTGCGGCAGGCGGGCAGCTCGCCCCCATGGCAGCCAAGGACGTGAAGCTTCACGCTAGAGGTCTCGAACTTCCACTTCATCTCCAGGTATTGGAGGAAGTCGTGCAGGCGCGCCGTATCCTGCACGGTGAGCCTGTCACCCGCGCGCTCCAGCAGTCCCGCCCGCTCCAACCTGTCCAGCACGTTGCGGATGGCCGGCTCGCCCACGCCGATCTGCTGGGGCATCTCGCGCAGGGGCAGCTCGAACTCCATCCCCTCCTCCGTGGGCCGCCCCCGCGTGCGGCACGTCTGGAGCACGTGGTGGACCACGCGGCTGACCGGATCCGAGTGCAGCAGGTTCTCGATCTGCGCGTCCGCCTCCGACAGGCGCTCGGCCAGCTTCTTGATCATCCGCACGGCGATCTCCGCGTTGCCGCGGATCATCCCCTCGAACGTCTTGGGATCGATCACCAGCAGCTTGGCGTCCTCGCTCACGGTGGCCGTGGCGTTGCGAGGCCGGTTGGAGATGATGGCCATCTCCCCGAAGAACTCGCCGGGCCCGAGCACCGCCAGGACCTTTTCCTCGTCGCGCACGCGCTTGGAGATGGCGATTCGTCCCGACTGCAGGACGAACATCTCCCGACCCGCCTCTCCCTCGCGGAAGAGAACCGTGCCCTTCGAGAACTCCTTGCCAAAACGCTGAAAGAGGGTTTCCTCGGCGCCCATCGCGGAGTCGAGTTAAGCCCTCCCGGTCCACAGGGTCAAATTCAGACTCGGTCCGTGGTCGTCCTTTCTCGATGTCGCCTGGACGCCTACCCCTCGGGAGAGGGAGGAAACGGTTCACCGCCCCGAAGAATGAGCCGGCGGGCAGGTATCGATCGAGACAGGGGCGGGGCAAAGCCGGTAGAAGGCGCCGCGTGGGAACGACCTACAAGCAGTCGGGAGTGGACATCGAGGCCGGGGACGCCTTCGTCGAGCGCATCAAGCCGCACGCGGCGCGCACGATGAGGCCCGAGGTGGTTGCGGGAGTGGGAGGCTTCGGAGGCCTCTTCGCCCTGCCACCGGGGAAGTATCGCGAGCCGGTGCTGGTGGCGGGCACGGACGGAGTGGGCACCAAGCTGAAGGTGGCCTTCCAGGCGGGCCGGCACGGCACGGTGGGCATCGATCTGGTGGCGATGTCGGTGAACGACATCCTCACCTGTGGCGCCGAGCCGCTCTTCTTCCTGGACTACTTCGCCACCGGGCGGCTGGAGGTGGACGCCGCGGCCGAGGTGGTCAAGGGCATCGCCGTGGGGTGCGAGCAGGCGGGCTGCGCGCTGCTGGGCGGGGAGACGGCGGAGATGCCGGGCTTCTACGCGCGGGGCGAGTACGACCTGGCCGGCTTTTGCGTGGGCGTGGTGGAGCGCTCGGAGATCATCGACGGCAAGAGCGTGGCGCCCGGTGACGCGCTCATCGGCCTGACGTCCTCGGGCCTGCACTCCAACGGCTACTCGCTGGCGCGCAAGGTGCTGCTGGAGGACGCGAAGCTCGCCCTGGACGCGGTGCCCGAGGGGCTGGAGCGGACGCTCGGCGACGCGCTGCTGGAGCCCACGCGCATCTACGTGAAGGACGCGCTGGCGCTGCTGAAGGCCGTGAAGGTGAAGGGCCGGCGCACATCACCGGCAGCGGCATCCCGGGCAACCTGCCCCGCTGCCTGCCGGACGGCACGCGCGCGGTGCTCGACGAGAAGGCCTGGAAGCGCCCCGCCATCTTCGAGCTCATCCAGAAGCACGGGAACGTGGCGCGGGACGAGATGTACAACACCTTCAACATGGGCCTGGGCCTCATCGCGGTGGTGGCGAAGGAGGACGTGGCGGCGGCGCTGGCGGTGCTCCACGCGCGCGGCGTGGAGGCCAGCGAGGTGGGCCGCGTGGAGGCCAGTCAAGGCGAGGCCACGGCGGTCATCCACCCATGAGCGGTCGCGCGAAGCTGGGCGTGCTGGTGTCGGGCAGTGGCAGCAACCTGCAGGCCCTGCTCGACGCGTGTGCCCGTGCGGACTACCCGGCCGAGGTGGCCCTGGTGGTCTCCAACGTGCCCACCGCCTTCGCCCTGGAGCGGGCGCGCACGGCGGGCGTGGCGGCGCGGGCGTTGGATCACAAGACGTTCGGCTCGCGCGCGGACTTCGAGAAGGCGCTGGGCGACGCGCTGGAGGCCGCCGGCGTCGAGTGGGTGTGCACGGCGGGCTTCATGCGGCTGCTCGGGGCGGACTTCCTCGGGCGCTTTCCGGGCCGGGTGCTCAACATCCACCCCTCGCTGCTGCCGGCCTTCCCCGGGCTGCACGCCCAGCGGCAGGCGCTGGAGCGGGGCGTGAAGGTGGCCGGGTGCACGGTGCACTTCGTGGACCCGGGCATGGACACGGGCCCCATCCTCGCGCAGGCGGCGGTGCCGGTGCTCTCCGGGGATGACGAGGCGGCCCTGTCCGCGCGCATCCTCGCGGCGGAGCACCGGCTGTACCCGCTGGCGGTCAAGCTCGCGGTGACGGGCGCGGTGCGGCTGGAGAACGGACGCGCCGTGTCCTCGGTGGGCCCCAGCGTGGACGCGGCGGGCCTGCGCAACCCCGGCGAGCCGGGCTGAACCGAGCGGGGGAGCAGCCACCTCCTCCCCCAGGACGACTCGACCGCGCGGGGGCCCCTGTTAAATCCCGGGGTTCCGTCAACGCGAGCGTGGGTTGTCATGGCCATCATCCTGGGACATTCCGTCGAGCCGCCCGGCGAGTGCAGCTACCTGCCGGACCAGAGCTCCTCGATGGAGCAGTTCGTGATGAAGGACGTGACGCCGGAGGAGTACGAGCGGATGCTCGTGCGCGGCTGGCGCCGCTTCGGCCCCATGTACTTCCGGCCCGCCTGCCGGGCCTGCTTCCAGTGCGTGTCGCTGCGCATCCCCACGGCGACCTTCCAGCCCAACCGCAGCCAGCGCCGGGCCCGCGCCGCGTGCGCCCACCTGCGCGTGGAGGTGGGCCCCCTCGGGTGGACGGGGAACGGCTGGCGCTCTACCGGGCCCGGCATGCCGAGCGCGAGCAGACGCGAGAATGGAGCGCCTCGCCGATCGGCCCCCGGGAGTACTTCCTCCAGTTCGCCTTCCCCCACCCGTGCGCGCGCGAGGTGGCCTGGTACGACGATACGGCCGAGGGCGGCCCCCGGCTCGTCGGCCTGGGCATCTGCGACGAGACGCCCCGGGCCTGGAGCGCGGTGTACTTCTTCTACGACCCCTCCTACGCCCGGTCCTCACTGGGCTCGGCCAACGTGGTGTTCCAGGTGGAGCTGGCGCGGGCCCGGGGCCTCCCCCACGTGTACCTGGGCTACCGCGTCCAGGAGTGCGCGTCCCTGCGCTACAAGGGAACGTTCCGCCCGCATGAGCTGCTCGAGGGGCGGCCCGCCCCGGACGAGCCGCCCCGCTGGACTCCGGCCGGGGACCCCGGGGACACCCCGCCCTGAAGCGCGGGAAAGCACTGCGAGCCTCCTGGCAACGTGTGTAGTGTGCGCGGCGAGATGCCGACGCCCGCTTCCCGTTCCAAACCGCTCCCCTCCTCCACGGCTCCCTCCCGGCACGTCTATGACGTGATCGTCCTGGGCAGCCAGTTGGGCGGGGCACTCGCCGCGGTGCTGCTCGCCCGGCGCGGCTACAGCGTCCTCCTGGTGGAGCACGACGGCACGGGGCCGGGCTACGAGCACGACGGCTTCCTGCTGCCCTACGCCCCCTTCATCACCCCGGCCCTCAAGACGATGCCCGCGGTGGAGGAGGCTTCGCCGAGCTCAGCCTCACCCCCCAGTTGCAACGCGGCCAGCAGCCCCACGTGCCCGAGCTGCAACTGGTGCTGCCCCGCCACCGGGTGGACCTGCACGCCGACCCGGCCCGCCGCGGCGCCGAGTTCCTCCGTGAATTCGGGACCGAGGGCGAGCGCATCCTCGCGGAGCTCGCCGCCACCCTCCGGCAGCACGAGCTCTCGGATGCCTTCTTCAAGGAAGGCCCGCCCCTGCCGCCCGACGGCATGCTGGAGTCCTGGAACCTCAAGAAGCGCCTGCGTCAGCACGGCGGGCTCGAGGCGGAGCCCCGGCTGAGCGGCACGGACGAGCCCTCGCGGCTGCTGCGCGGCCTGCTGCCCTTCACCGTCCACATGGATCAGCCCGGCTCGCCCCTGGCGCGCACACGGCCCCTGTCCCAGGCGCTGCAGACGCCCTGGCGCTACCCGGGCGGACGCGACGGCCTGCGGCAGTTGCTCTTCGAGCGCTTCACGGAGCTGGGCGGCGACCTGCTCAGCCCCGACAACACGGACACGTACGTGGCCGAGGAGCTGCACATCGAGGGCAACCGCTTCTCCGCGCTCAAGCTGCTGCGCTCGGACACGCTCTACCGGGCCTCCTGCCCGGTGTCCGCCACGGACGCGGGGGCGCTGCGGCGCATCCTGACGGGGCGCAAGAAGCACCGCGCCCTGAGCGAGCAGCTCGATGTGTCCACCGTGAAGTCCTTCCTCTTCTCGGTGAACTGGGTGGTGCCGGAGGCGGCGCTACCGCGCGGCATGGGCGAGCTGCTGCTCATGGACACCCAGCAGGAGGGCGAGCTGAGCCACCTGCTCGTGCAGCTCCTCCCCGCGCGCGACCACCAGGGCAAGGAGAACCCCGCGCTCCGGGTGGTGTGCGCCGGGGGCTTCGTCCCCGCCAGCATCCGGGACCTGGGCGAGGGCTACCTGCAGAACCTCGCCCTGCGCATCGACGCCCACCTCGACGCGCTGATGCCCTTCACGAAGGACAAGCGCCTGCTGCGCTCGGCTCCCTACCTGGACGCCAGCGCGGTGCGCGGCAGCCGGCTCATGCCCCACCCCCACTACGTCTTCGACACGGAAGCGGTGCTGGGCGTCACGGGGTTGAAGCAGCAAACGCCCACGAAGAACCTCCTGCTCGCCGGACGGGAGGTCCTTCCGGGACTGGGCCTGGAGGGCGAGTTCCTCGCGGGCATCCGGGCCGCCCGGCTGGTGCAGGAGATGCTCAAGAAGAAGCCCGTCCTCAAGCGCTGATCCTGATCGCGCTGGATTTTCCGGTGGTTTGTGGATAGGTTCCGCCGCTCTCATTAGGGCGGCTGTTAATTCGCCCCTGATTTCAAGGAGTTGGCAGTCATGGCCTGGAAATGCGACATCTGCGGGAAGCGGCCGCTGGTGGGCAACAACGTCAGCCACGCGAACAACAAGACCAAGAAGCGGACCCTCCCGAATCTGCAGAAGATCCGGGCGTCCGTGAACGGCTCGCCGGAGCGCGTGCTCGCCTGCACCCGCTGCATCAAGGCCGGCAAGGTCACCAAGGCGGCCTGAGCAGGGCCGAGGACTCGCGGGTGGGCAAGGCGCGTTCCACAAGCCACGCGCTCCCGCCCAGCGAGCAGGTTCATCCCCTGGCGGAGGATCTGGACCTCGTCCCTCCGGAAGAGGTCATCCGCCGTCTGCATCGAGAAGACGTCGTCGCGGTCCGAGCGGTCCGCCCCGCGCTGCGCGGCATGGCGCGAGTGGCACGCACCGTGGCCGAGGCCCTCCAAGCAGGGGGCCGTCTGGTCTACGTGGGAGCGGGTACCAGCGGGCGCCTGGGCGTGCTCGACGCGAGTGAGTGTCCCCCCACCTTCGGGACGTCCCCCACCCAGGTCCAGGCCGTCATCGCCGGAGGCCCCCGGGCGATGACGCGTGCCGTGGAAGGCGCCGAGGACGACGCCGAGGCGGGCGCCCGCGCCCTGCGCCGCCTGCGCGTGGGCCCGCGGGACGTGGTGTGTGGCATCTCCGCGAGCGCGCGCACCCCTTCGTCCGCGGCGCGCTCCAGGAGGCGCGGCGGCGTGGAGCGCGCACGGTGCTGGTGTGTTGTAGCCCGCCAGAGCCCACGATGGAGGCGGACGAGGTGTTGCTGGCCCGGACCGGGCCGGAGCTCGTGGCGGGCAGCACGCGGCTCAAGGCGGGCACGGCGACGAAGCTCATCCTCAATGCCCTCACCACCACGGCCTTCGTGACGCTGGGCAAGGTGTACCGCGGGCGCATGGTGGACATGCGCCCGGGCAACACGAAGCTGCGCGCCCGGGCGGCGCGGATGGTGGCGGAGCTGACGGACCTCGCGCTGCCCGCGGCCCAGCGCCTGCTCGAGCGGGCCGGCCACGAGGTGAAGGTCGCGCTGGCGATGCACTTCGCGGGAGTGTCCGCGGAGGAAGCCGGCGCCGCCTGAAACACTCCGGCCTGCGCGACTTGAGCGCGCGAGGGCCCACGAAGGCGCCCGCGCAGAGGCCACGCCCCCGGCGCGCCTAGCGCATCGCCCGGAAATACACATCACGCACGGCGCCAGGAGCATCCGCGTGTTGACTCTCCGCGGCGAGGGCGCCGTGCGTCATGGGCAGACGCTTCGCGTGCTTGACAAGCCAAAGAGGCGGACAGTAAGAACGACGGGGGTTGGTGCCTGTGCGTTCCGTGTGAATGGGTTCGAGAAGCCAAACCCTTGCACGAGAGGGCACTCCGGAGCGGATGTCCACGTGACATTCATTGTCTTCATCTGACACGCACCAGCCGTCGTGCAGTCACGGGTGGGCGCGCACGTCCTCGAGGTTCCCGCCGCCGTGAATACCGTCCGTTATCCCGATGGCCATGTGCTCTTGCGCAACCTCGCGCGAGACTTTCCCGTCATCTCCCATGGCCAGGGCGTCTACCTCTTCGACAAACAGGGCAAGCGCTACCTGGATGGCTCGGGCGGAGCGCTGGTGGTCAGCGTGGGCCACGGCAACCGCGAGGTGGCCGACCGCATCCACGAGCAGCTGCTCCGGGTGGCCTACGTCAACGGCACGCACTTCACCGCGGACGTGACGGAAGAGCTGGCCTCGAAGCTGTGCGCGCTCGCGCCCGAGGGCCTCGACCGGGCCGCCTTCCTCAGCTCCGGCTCCGAGGTCACGGAGGCCGCGGTCAAGTTCGCGCGCCAGCTCTGGGTCGAGCGGGGCCAGCCCCAGCGCTCCAAGGTCATCACCCGGATGCCGGGCTACCACGGCAACACCCTCTACGCCCTGTCCATGTCGGGGCGGCCCCACTACAAGAAGTTCTTCGGGCCCCTGCTCTCCGAGGTCATCACCACGCCCGCGCCCTACCCCTACCGCTCGGGCCTCGCGGACTACGCGCGCGACGGGGCCGAGCACTACGCGCGGCTCCTGGAGGAGACCATCGAGCGTGAGGGCGCCTCCACCATCGCCGCCTTCATCGCCGAGCCCGTCATCGGCTCCTCGGCGGGCGCGTCCCCTCCCCCGCCGGGCTACTTCGAGCGCGTGTCGGAGATCTGCCGCCGCCACGGCATCCTCACCATCGCCGACGAGGTCATGTGTGGCTGCGGCCGCACGGGCCAGTTCTTCGCGAGCAACCAGTTCCAGTTCCAGCCGGACGTGCTCGTGCTGGGCAAGGGCATCAGCGGCGGCTACGTGCCGCTGAGCGCGCTGCTCGTGCGCCAGAGCCACCTCGAGGAGATGCGTCAGGGCTCGGGCGGCTTCATGCACGCGCAGACGTACCTGCAGGCGCCCGTCATGACGGCCGCGGGGCTCGCGGTGCTGGACTACTACGAGCGGCATGGCCCGGTGGCGCACGCCGCGCGCGTGGGCGAGTACCTGCAACGCCGCCTGCGCGAGGTGCTGCTGCCCCTGCCCCACGTGGGCTCCATCCAGGGCGTGGGCCTGATGGCGGGCGTGGAGTTCGTGGAGGACAAGGCCAGCAAGCGGCCCTTCCCCCGCGGGCGCAAGGTGGTGGAGGGGCTGCTCTCCGAGCTCTTCGCCCAGGGCCTCATCCTCTGGCCCAACACCGGCCATGCGGATGGCACCAACGGAGATCTGGTGATGATTGGCCCGCCGCTCGTCATCACGGAATCGGAAGTGGACGAGTTGGTTGAACTTCTCGCCCGGGGAATCAACCGCTACATGGAGAGGCTATGAGCTTTCGCATCACCTATTCCGTCCTCGACGCCGACCTGTCGCAACTGCACGCCGAGTTCGACAAGGCCCTCTCCGCCGTGCGCGGAAAGCTGGGCGCCGAGCACCCCTCCTTCATCTCCGGCGAGCCCTGGCGGGGAGGAGACCTGCTGGACAGCCGCAACCCGGCCAACCAGGAGCTGCTCGGCCGCTTCCACCGCACGCCCCTGTCCGAGGTGGACCGGGTGGTGCGCGTGTCGCGTGAGGCGCAGAAGAAGTGGGGCGCCACGCCTTGGCAGGAGCGCGCGCGCATCCTCAAGCGCGCCGCGGACCTCATCTCCGAGCGCCGCATGGAGCTGGCGGCCATCATGACGCTCGAGGTGGGCAAGACGCGGCTGGAGTCGCTCGGGGACGTGGAGGAGTCCGCGGACCTGTTGCGCTACTACGCGGGCCAGCTCGAGGAGGCCCAGGGATTCGTCAAGCCGCTGGCGCGGCTATCCCCCAAGGAGGACACCCGGAGCGTGCTGCGGCCCTACGGCGTGTTCGTGGTCATCTCCCCCTTCAACTTCCCGCTCGCGCTCGCGGCGGGCATGAGCGCGGGAGTGCTGCTCGGCGGCAACACCGTCATCCTCAAGCCCAGCGAGGAGACGCCCTGGTGCGCCGAGGGCCTCTACCAGGCGCTGCATGACGCGGGGCTGCCCCCGGGCGTGTTCCAGCTCGTGCACGGCGAGGGCGAGAGCCTCGGCGCCGCGCTCGTGTCCCACCCGGGCATCGACGGCGTCAACTTCACCGGCAGCCAGCCGGTGGGCATGGAGATCCACCGGCGCCTCACCGCCCAGTCCGTGCGCCCCTGCTTCCTGGAGCTGGGCGGGAAGAACCCGGCCATCGTCTGCCACGACGCGGACCTGGAGGCGGCCATCGAGGGCTGCTACCGCTCGGCGTTCGGGCTCTCCGGGCAGAAGTGCAGCGCCCTGTCGCGCATCTACGTGCACGAGGACCTCAAGCGCGACTTCATCGCGGGGCTGGCGGAGAAGGCGCGCTCCACCCGCGCGGCCGACCCGAGCCTCGCCTCCACCTACCTGGGCCCGGTCATCAACGACGCCTCGGTGAAGCGCTTCGAGCGCGCGGTGGCCGAGGCCCGCCAGGGCGGCACCGTGCACGCGGGCGGAGGACGGCCCCAGCTCGACGGGGCGCTCGCCCAGGGCCACTTCGTGGAGGCCACCGTGGTGGAGGTGCCCCACGGCCACCGGCTGATGCGCGACGAACTCTTCCTGCCCTTCGTGGGCGTCGCGAGCTTCCGGACGCTCGACGAGGCGCTCCACATGGCCAATGACTGCATCTATGGCCTCACCGCCGGCATCTTCAGCCGCAAGCCCGAGGACGTGGAAGCCTTCATGGATCGCGCCGAGGCGGGCGTGCTCTATGCCAACCGCCGCACCGGCGCCACCACGGGCGCCTGGCCCGGCGTGCAGTCCTTCTGCGGTTGGAAGGCCAGCGGCGGCTCCGGCAAGGGCGGCTGCGGTCCCTATTACGTCTCGCAATTCATGCGCGAGCAATCCCAGACCCGGATGGGCTGAGACCAAATTCCCATGAGCAATCTCTATCCCGAAATCAAGGTCGCGCCCCCGGGCCCCAAGGCCCAGGCCGTCATCGAGCAGGACAAGCAGTTCACCTCGCCGTCCTACATCAAGGAATACCCCCTGGTGGTCGACCGGGGCGAGGGGCCCTGGGTGTACGACGTGGATGGCAACCGGTACCTGGACTTCATGGCGGGCATCGCCGTGACGTCCACGGGCCATGCCCATCCCCAGGTCGTGCGCGCCATCCAGGAGTCCGCCGCGCGCTTCCTCCACATCTGCGGCACCGACTTCTATTACGACTCGTTCGCCAAGCTGTGCGCGAAGCTCGCCAGCTACCTGCCGGGCATGGGCCCCAAGAAGGTCTTCCTGACCAACTCGGGTACCGAGGCCGTGGAGGGCGCGCTCAAGCTGGCGCGCTATCACACCCGCCGCCAGTATGTGATTGCCTTCAAGGGCGGCTTCCACGGCCGCAGCTACGGCGCCATCTCGCTCAACTCCTCCAAGGTGGCCCAGAAGGCGTTCTTCGGCCCCCTGGTGCCGGGCGTCATCCACATCCCCTACGCCTACCCGTACCGCTGTCCCCGCGGGTGCGCGCCCAATGCCTGTGACGAGTCGTGCAACTGCGCCCAGGTGCTGGAGAACGACTGGTTCATCAACCACGTGGATCCGCGCGAGGTCGCCGCCGTCTTCATCGAGCCCATCCTCGGCGAGGGTGGCTACGTCGTCCCCCCCAAGAGCTTCCTCCAGGAGCTGCGCCGCATCTGCGACAAGCACGGCATCCTGCTCGTCTTCGATGAGATCCAGTCCGGCATCGGCCGCACCGGCCACATGTTCGCCGCGGAGCACTTCGGGGTGATGCCCGACATCGTCCTGTCCGCCAAGGGCATCGCCTCGGGCATGCCCCTGGGCGCCATCATCGCCAAGGAGAGCGTGATGACCGCCCCGCGGCTCGCACGGCAGCACCTACGGCGGCAACCCGGTGTGCTGCGCCGCGGCGCTCGCCACGCTGGACGTGGTCGAGGGCCTCATGGAGAACGTGCGCACCACGGGCGACCTGCTCCTCAAGGGCCTCAAGGATCTCCAGAAGCGCTTCCCCACCCTGGGCGACGTGCGCGGCGTGGGCCTCATGGTCGGCGCCGAGTTCGTCCACCCCCAGACGCGCGAGCCCGCGAGCGCCTACGTGGGAGACCTGGAACAGCTCGCCTTCCAGAAGGGCCTGCTCCTGCTGTCGTGCGGCAAGTCCACCATCCGCTTCGCCCCGCCGCTGGTCGTCGGCCCGCACGAGGTGAACGTGATGCTGCGCATCCTCGAGGAGTGCCTCACCCTCCTCGATGACAAGCACCAGATGCGCGCCAAACCGCCGCTCGACGAGAAGATCTGAGGACCCCGTCCATGTCCACGAACAAGCTCTGCTCGATGAAGGAGGCGATCTCCGCCTCCGTCAAGAATGGCAGCTCCCTCGTCATCGATGGCTTCACCCACCTCATCTGCTTCGCGGCGGGACATGAAATCATCCGGCAGGGCATCAAGGACCTGACGGCCATCCGGCTCACGCCCGACCTCGTCTATGATCAGCTCATCGAGGCCGGGTGTGTGAAGAAGCTCGTCTTCAGCTGGGCGGGCAACCCGGGCGTGGGCAGCCTCCACGCCCTGCGCCGCCGCGGCGAGGCCAGCTCGCCCCAGCGCCTGGAGCTGGACGAGTACTCGCACTTCGGCCTGCTCTCGCGCTTCCTCGCCGCGAGCGCCGGCCTGCCCTTCTGGCCCCTCAACAACTACTTCGGCGGGGACATCGCCCAGGCCAACCCCGCCATCAAGACGGTGCAGTGCCCGTACACGGGCCAGACGCTCGCCACCGTGCCCGCGCTCCACCCCGACGTGGCCATCATCCACTGCCAGCGCGCGGACGTGGAGGGCAATGCCCAGGTGTGGGGCCTGCTCGGCTCGCAGAAGGAAGTGGCCTTCGCCGCGCGCAAGGTCATCGTCGTGGCCGAGCAGATCGTCCCCACCGAGACCATCCGCCGGGATCCCAACCGCACCGTGGTCCCCGGCATCATCGTGAGCCACGTGGTGCACGAGCCCTGGGGCTGCCACCCGAGCTTCGTGCAAGGCTTCTACGACCGCGACAATGACTTCTACGTGAAGTGGGAGGACATCTCCCGGCAGCCGGAAACCTATCAGGCCTACCTCCAGGAGTTCGTCTACGGGGTCAAGGACAGACAGGAATACTTGAAGAAGCTCGAGTCGGGCCTGCTCGACAAGCTCCGGGCCAAGCCGCGCATGAGCGAGGGGGTGGACTATGGCTACTGAAACCCAGACAGGCGCCAGCGCGTCCGAGCGCATGGCCTTCCGGGCCTCGCAGGAGCTGCACGACGGCAACGTGGTGTTCGTGGGCATCGGCCTGCCCAACCTCGCCTGCAACCTCGCGCGGGCCACGCACGCCCCCGGCCTGTTCATGATCTACGAGTCCGGCGCCGTGGGGGCCATCCCCGAACGGCTGCCGGTGTCCATCGGAGACCCGTCGCTGGTGACGGACTCGCTCGCGGTGGTGAGCCAGGCGGACATCTTCCAGTGCCTTCTGCAGCGCGGCCACATCGAGGTGGGCTTCCTCGGCGGCGCCCAGGTGGACAAGTGGGGCAACATCAACACCACGGTCATCGGCGACTACGCCAACCCCAAGGTGCGCCTGCCCGGCAGCGGCGGCGCATGTGAGATCGCCGTCCATGCGAAGCGGCTGCTCATCATCATGCGCATGAGCAAGCGCACCTTCGTGGAGCGCTGCGACTTCGTGACGAGCCCCGGCCATCGCATGAATGGCAAGAGCCGCGCGGAGCTGGGCATGCCCGGAGGGGGCCGACCTGCCTCATCACCGACCTGGGCGTGATGGAGTTCGACGCCACGGGCGAGGCAGTGCTCACCGAGGTGTACCCGGGCGTCACTCCGGAAGCGGCCCAGGCCGCCTGTGGTTGGAAGTTGAAGGTGGCGGACACGCTGAAGACGGCGTCCGTCCCCGATGACGCGACGTTGCGGCTGCTGCGCGAGCGGCTGGATCCGCAGCGGCTGTACCTCTAGACACCCCCGCCAGGGAGCCAGGGCCCCATGTCCGAAGCCTTCATCGTCGACGCCGTCCGCACCCCCATTGGCCGCTACCGGGGAGCCCTCAAGGGCTTCCGCCCGGATGACCTCGCCGGCCATGTGCTGCGTGAGTTGGTCAAGCGCCAGCGCCTGGACCCCGCCCAGGTGGACGAGGTGTTCCTCGGCTGCGCCAACCAGGCGGGCGAGGACAACCGCAACGTCGCTCGCATGGCGCTGCTGCTCGCCGGGCTGCCCACGAGCGTGCCCGGCGTGACGGTCAACCGTCTGTGCGCCAGCGGCCTGGAGGCCATCATCCAGGCCAGCCGGATGATCCGCCTGGGCGAGGCGGACATCGTCCTGGCCGGAGGCGTGGAGTCCATGACCCGCGCCCCCTGGTCCATGCCCAAGCCCGAGGACGGCTTCCCCTCGGGCAAGTTCGAGGGCTGGGACACGGCGCTCGGCTGGCGCTACCCCAACCCGAAGCTCGCGGCGCTCTTCCCCCTGGAGCAGATGGGCGAGACGGCCGAGAACGTGGCCTCGCGCTACAACGTCTCGCGCGAGGACCAGGATCGCTTCGCCCTCGGCTCGCACCAGAAGGCCGTCATCGCCCAGAAGGAGGGCCGCTTCGCCGACGAGCTCGTCGCGGTGGAGCAGCCCCAGCGCAAGGGCCCCGCCCTGCGCGTGGATGCAGACGAGGGCCCCCGCGCGGACACCTCCCTGGAGAAGCTCGCCTCGCTCAAGGCCGCCTTCCGCGAGGGCGGCAGCGTGACGGCGGGCAACTCCTCCACGCTCAATGACGGCGCCTCCGCGGTGCTGCTGATGAGCGAGCGGGCCCTGAAGGCTCGGTGCGACGCCCCTGGCCCGCTGCGCGAGCAACGCCAGCGCCGGCGTGGATCCCCAGTACATGGGCGTGGGCCCCATCCCCGCCGCGACCAAGGCCCTGGCCCGCGCGGGCTGGAAGGCGGGAGAGATTGAGCTGACGGAGCTGAACGAGGCCTTCGCGGCCCAGGCGCTCGCGTGCATCCGGGAGCTGGGGCTCGCCCCCGAGCGCGTCAACGTCAACGGCGGTGGCATCGCCCTGGGCCATCCCCTGGGCTCGAGCGGTGCGCGCATCGTCACCACCCTGGTGCACGAGATGAAGCGGCGCGGCGCGAAGCGGGGACTCGCCACGCTCTGTGTCGGCGTCGGCCAGGGACTCGCCCTCACCCTGGAGCGCTGACGGGGTCGACTCACGGACAGGAGAGCCACGACACTGGAGCAACCCTCGCTACAACGCCGGCGAGCGCGGAGGCAAGGCATCCGTCATGGGCAGGTAGGGGCCGTGTCGTTCATCCAGTTCTTCAGCTCGGCCTTGCAGGTGACGCCGCACTTCCACTCGCGGATGCCGGACGGCGTCTTCGTGCCGGGGGAGGGCGACGTGCACTTCGAAGCGTTGCCTCCGCCCACGCAAGAGGAGATGGAGCGGTTGCTGAGGGTGGTGCGTCACTGGGTGCTGCGCCTGCTGGAGAAAAGAGAGGCCCTGCCCTCACAAGGGCCTGAGGACGCGCTGCGGGCGTACCGGCGCACTCTCTGCAGCAGCGGCTGCGCTGGACGGAGGTGTCCGTGTGGCCCCCTCCCCCGAAAGCAGCCCCAATGCGCCTTCCTGGAGGGCTTCTCCCTGTACGCCAACACGCACCTTCACGCCAACGACAGGCAGGGGTTGAAGCGGCCGTGCCGCTATGCAGCACCTGGCATTGCCCTCGCGGCCTGCTCGGTTGACCCCAGCGCAGGGGTCACCCCAGAGCGCGTGGTGTTGAGCCCCAAGCCCCCACAGTGACCTGAAAGCCCACACCCCTACGGCCTGCCGCCTGGCTGGGCTACTTGGCCGGCGTGTGCCCCAAAGGGCGACACGGCCTCTGCTCCAACCCGGAGCACAACCCGCACGTCACTCTCCTGTGGCCCTTTTCAACCCCTTTGCACCAGCCCACTCCCTCAAACAGGGCCCCCATTCCGCCTTTAGTCGCTGTCCCAGAACCCCAGCCCACACCCCTCCCTGCTGCGTCCTTCCCGGAGGATGCGCCGATTGGGCCGATCCTCCCCCGAAACAGCGACCCATCCCAGCCATACGCTGACGAGGAGGAATCGACACTTCGGTCATCCTGGGCCATAGTATGGGGCGCAAGTGTTGGTGAGCAGCACCATGGAGGGGAACAACGCATGTCACTGAAAACATTCTTCGGAGCTGCCGTTTCCCAAGGCCTCACATACGAGGTCAATGGACCTTGGGGCCAGGGCGATCCGGTCCATGAAAACATCACGCTGTTGACACTCAAGACAGCTATCGAGCAAGTCCAGGCTACGCCGTCCTCTCGCTCCGCTGGGAGCCTGCTCGGTGGTATAAACATCTCAGAGTTGCCTCAGTGGAACTCCAAAACCCACCATGACTTCGATCCGAGAAAGGCGCCTGAAGACACCCAGGAGTTCCTTCGGGGGGTTTATTGGCCCGATGATCCGAAATGTTATTTTTTTCGGGATATCCGTGGAACAAAGCATTACACAACGGGGATTCGCTGGCTCAAGGAGTTCAACAAAGGCAAGAATGGCAATCTCAAAACAGGCGATCAGTTGATCGCGCGGAGCCATTTTGGTGATCTTCAGTTCTTCCACGCAATGGCCTCCAGGCTCAACGAGCCCGCAGACGAGACGAGAGAGAACATCCTCTTGTGGGCAAGACTCAATGTCGCAGTGGCCTTGGGCCGCATCGCTCCCAGTACGCAACTCAAGGATATTCACCTTGTGGATGGGAGACTCTCCAAGCTCCAATGCTTCTTCAGGTCCAGTGCCTATTGGAACTGGACCATTAAGGAACTATTGACGGGTGGAGAGAAGCGCGGGAAGAGCCTCGACGCAGTGTTCGAGGATGTGTATGTCAGGCATCGTGCCACCGGTGTATTGCTGCACTTGATCCAGGACTCATTCGCAGCCGGCCATACAGAGAGGGACGCGAGCGGAGCCGTTCTACAATTCCACGACTACGGCTCGCAGGACTCATAACGGATTTCAGTTGAATGTTCCGGTCAACCTTGCCCTATTGGGACTGGAGGAGGAGTTATGCCCCGGCCCTATTCGGTGGACTTGCGTGAGCGCGCGGTTGCGGCCTACAGGCGTGGTGGCAGAACCATGGAGGAGGTGGCCGCTGAATTCAGTGTGAGCGCCAAGACACTCTCTCATTGGCTGAAGCTCGAGGACGAAACGGGGAGCCTGGAGCCACGACCGAGAGGCGGCGGCAACTTCTCGGCCCTCCAGGGGGAGGTGCTGGAGACGCTCAAGGGCCGGTGCGTATACACTCCGATGCCACAGTGCAGGAGCACCTCGAAGCGTTGGTGGCCCGGACAGAGGTGCATACCAGTTCCTCGTCGGTCTGGAGGGCGCTGCGACGCGAGGGACTGAGACTCAAAAAAGTCGCTCGTAGCTTCGGAGCAGCGTTCCCCGCGAGTGCAGGCACTGCGGCGCGTCTTCCTCCTTCTGATGCTCCTGCTCGACCCGCGACGGCTCGTTTTCCTCGACGAAACCGGCTGCCACACGAGCATGACGCGCACTCACGGACGTGCTCCACGGGGTGAGCGCGTGGTGGGATACGTCCCCAGGAACCGCGGCACCGTCACCACCGTGCTGGGCGCTTTGGCTCTGGACGGCATCCGGGCACTGATGACCATCGAAGGAGCCACGACGGGCGATGTCTTCGAAGCATTCGTCGAGCACATGCTCGTCCCCAAGCTCAATCCCGGCGACATCGTCGTCATGGACAACGTGGGTGCGCACAAGCCCGCGCACATCCTGGAGCGGATTCGGGCCGCCGGTGCCCATGTTCTCTTCCTTCCACCCTACTCGCCGGACCTCAATCCCATTGAACTGCTCTGGAACAAGCTCAAGGAGCTGCTCAAGGGCATGGGCGCACGTACCCTACAGGCGCTCGATGACGCCATTGCCAGAGCCATGGACCTCATCACGCATGAGGATATCGCCGGCTGGTTTCGGCACTGCGGGTATGAGATATAGGAACATTCAACTGAAATCCGTTATCACACAAGCATGGGAGTAAGGACGAGATGGGGCATGGTCAGATGCTCGACCAGCACATCGACAACACACCTGGAGCAAGGCAGGCGATCGGTGCTGGCGCACGAGTCGTCGTGTTGCTGCATTCGGAGCGGCCCGTGGATGAGGTCATGAAATGCTTTGAAGAAATATTCAAGCTGTCAGCCGAGGTGAGAGGCGCGGGTCCCGGCGAAGAGTTCAAGGGCCGCGGCAAAACCAACTCGCATCCACGGTTCAAGGAAATCGTGACCGTGGCCAAGGCCATCGGCTTTAGGACTGGGCGAGTGGGTCCTGCAGCAGGTAGCCCCAGCTTCAATGCGTGTGGCGCCCCAAATCATGCATCAGACATCCCAGGATCTTGGCGAGGTGCACCTACATCAGCGGTGGGCAAGGTCATTGCCAAGACGCTTGAACGAATGCGCGGGTCGGACAAAGCCAGCATCAGAATCAACGGGGAGACAATCGAGAGCCTCTTCACGCGTGCCATCCTGGAGAACCAATACGTGACAAACCAGCAGATCATCGATATTTCAAACGTCACGTTCAAGAAGATAAAGGAAAGCCAGAATATCACTGACGAAGATCGTCAGTGGGTCCTGAAGAAGACGCACAACAAGGCCAGGGAAGTACCGGTGCACAAGTTCACCGTGGCGCTGATGGCCGCAGCCACCAACCACATAGACGAGACGGGGACAGAAGAGACCTTCTCCATGGAGTTCCCTGATCTGGGAGCGACGGGAGCCATTGGTACACCTCTGATGGTGATAGCAAAATCCGAGAAGATACAGCTCTCAACTGCGCTCCACGACTTTACGGACTATATGCGGAACGCGGGTGTCATTGGCTTGAACAGAGCCGTTTGGGGTATAGAGGACCGTGTCTTGTCCGCTTTTGTCAGCGTCCGGGGTGAAGGACGCTATTGAGATTGCCGCAGTGCGGAACGTAGCTCGGTAGGAGGGTAGGCAACCGCGGCATCAAGAGAGGCAGCGAAACGAGGCTCCCGATGGCCCTCTGGGAGGATGCTTGACGACTCGTAGGAGCCCTCCTGCGCAGGCATGTCCCCAAAGGGCACTGCACGGCCTCTGTCACCTCCACGAGGCATACCGTAGCCGCTTCCTTTGCCCGTCTGCTGCGTGACCAGTGGCCCCAAGCCACCGTGGAGCACATCATCCCCATCCCGATAGCACCTACGCACTGGAGTTCCGCGTCCCCATGGCTCACTCCCGTGTGGATGGCTCACTCAACCGCTCAGGCAACACGGTTGCCTTCATCGGCGACCTCCGGACCTGCGCCAGGTTCGCTCTGTGGTGCCGCACCATCGTCCCCACTCATGAGCCACTGACACTCTGTGACGAGAGCATGAGTGGATCCCTCGCACTCAAGCCGACGACAACCGCCGCGGACATCTTCCAGTCCTTCCACTACGCCCCACCTTCAACCTGAAGGCCTCTTGCCCCGGGAAGGTGTCAAAGAACTCGTGGAGCCTCGCCCGGGCCTTGCCGGGAGATGAAGGAATGTGGAGGGGCGACGGGCATGCCCGGGGTAGGCTCCCGCTTTTCGCTCACTCGACGCCAAGGGCCCCCTCCCATGACATTCGCTTCGCTCGGCCTTTCGGAGGCGCTCACCCGCGCCGTGGCCGACCTCGGATACGACGAACCCACGCCGGTGCAACGCGCGACCATTCCCGCGGTGCTGCGCGGCGGTGACGTCTGGGCCTTGGCGAAGACCGGCTCGGGGAAGACCGCCGCGTTCGTCCTTCCCCTCCTGGAGTCCCTGCGTTCGCGTCCGGGCGGGTCACCCCGTCAGGTCCGAGCCTTCATCCTGGTGCCCACCCGGGAGCTGGCCGCGCAGATCGTCGAGTCCATCCAGCGCTACGGCCGCCATCTGCCCAAGCCGCTGAAGACCTGCCTCGCCGTGGGCGGCGTCTCCGCGAACCCGCAGATGATGGCGCTCCGGGGGTGCGGACATCGTCGTGGCCACGCCCGGCCGCGCGTTGGATCTCGTGGAGCAGCACGCGCTCCGGCTCGGCGCGGTGGAGACGCTGGTGCTCGACGAGGCCGATCGGCTGTTCTCCCTGGGCTTCGCCGACGAACTCACGCGTCTGCTCGCGCTGCTGCCCGCGCGTCGCCAGAACCTGCTGTTCTCCGCCACCTTCCCGCCCGCGGTGCGGACGTTCGCGGAGCAGCTCCTGCACGAGCCCACGCGGGTCGACGTCGACGCGGGGGAGTTGCCCACGGCGGACCTCATCGTCCAGCGCGCCATCCAGGTGGATGCGGCACGCCGCACGATGCTGTTGCGGCGGCTCCTGGAAACCCACGCATGGTCCACGTCCTCACCTTCGTGGCCAGCCGCTACACGGCGGACCATGTCGCGCTGAAGCTGAACCGCGCCGGCATCGCCGCCACCTCGCTGCATGGCGAACTCAGTCAGGGCGCCCGCACGCAGGCGCTCGCGGACTTCAAGGCGAAGCGCGTGCGGGTCCTCGTCGCCACGGACGTCGCCGCCCGGGGCCTGGACATCGCGCGACTGCCCGCGGTCGTGAACTACGACCTGCCCCGCTCGACGGAGGACTACGTGCACCGCATTGGCCGCACGGGGCGCGCGGGCGAGAAAGGCGTGGCGATCAGCTTCGTCAGCGCGGACACCGAAGCCCACTTCCGGCTCATCGAACGACGCCACCACCTCGACATCCCACGCGAACAGGTCCCGGGGTTCGAGCCGACCGAAGCCGCTGCCGCGACCGGGCCCGCCACGCCGCCCGTGGATCCGAACGGCGGCGTGAAGGGCAAGCGCAAGAGCAAGAAGGACAAGCTGCGCGAAGCCGCCGCCGCCGCCGCGCGTCCCCCGACCCGCAAGCGGTAGCAGCGCAGCCGGCCTACCCGTGCCGCGTCATCCAGCACCGGCTCGGGGAAAGACTTGGCAGGCGGCCAGCCAGCCACGCCGGGCCGCAGGCGGGCGGGTAGCCACGCCGGGCTTCAGGCTCGAGCGCTTCGTTCCCACGAGGAGCCTGAACGGGATGCGGGTTCCTGTTAAACCGTTGCGGATGGAGTCCAAGGACAAGAAGCCGCGACCGGAGCAGGACCGCACGGACCAGAGTCTGCGCCAGGAGAGGGAGAAGACCGACGACGAGTTCAGCAAGAAGCAGTACTCCATCGAAGGGGATGCGGATGCGCTCGTCCAGCACGCGCGGGCCAACGCGGACACGTCGTTGAAGGAGGCCCGGGCGAAGGCGGATGAGACATTGGCGCGGAGCGAGGCCCCTCAGCAGGAGCGCCAGAGCGTGGCCCGCGAGCGCCTCCAGGAGGACGCGTCCCTTCGGCAGGAGCGGACCACCTCGGACGAAAAGCTCCGTGAGGAGCGCGCGGCGCGCAAGATCGCCCTGGAGAGCCTCCTGCGGCTCGAGCGAGAGACGACGGACCAGCACCTGTTTCTCGAACGGTCGCGCGCGGATGAGGTCGTGGCGGCGCGAGACGACTTCCTGGGAATGGTGAGCCACGACTTGAGGACGCTGCTCGGAGGCATCGCCATGCGCGCGGCCATGCTCGTCCGCAACGCCTCCGAGGATGCGGCCGGGCAGAGGACCCGCAGGGACGCGGAGAGCATTCAGCACTTCACCGCTCGAATGAACCGGCTCATCGGAGACCTGCTGGACGTGGCCAGCATCGAGGCGGGCAGGCTCACGGTGGAGCCTCGGCCAGAAGATGCGATTCGCCTCGTCCGGGAGACGGTGGAGGCCTTCCAGCCCACCGCGTCGGCCAAGGGCATCTCGCTCGATACGCAAGTGGCCAGGGACTCCGTGCTGGCCCGCTTCGACCATGAGCGCATCCTCCAGGTGCTCGCGAACCTCCTGAGCAACGCCATCAAGTTCACCCCCGAGGGAGGCCGGATTTCGATTCGCGTCGAGCCCGTGGGAGAGGAGGTCCGCTTTGGCGTCACCGACTCGGGCACGGGTATCGCCGAGAGCGATCTGGGGCGGATCTTCGAGCGCTTCTGGCAGGTCCTCGGGAGCGACAGACGCGGGCTGGGTCTGGGGCTCTACATCTCCAAATGCATCGTGGAGGCTCATGGCGGAAGGATCTGGGCCGAGAGCAAGAGCGAGGCGGGCAGTACCTTCTTCTTCACCCTCCCGGGGGCACGGACCTCCGGTTGACCCAGCCCAGGCGCACGTTGGCGATGCTTCGAGGCTCCGCCCACGGCAGTGGAGGAAGAAGCCAATCCCTGCCTCCACCGTGAAGCCGTACTGGCTCATCCGTGTCAGGGGCCACCCTAAGGTGCACCGGGTTTCCTCTTTCGCCCCCGGTGGGGCACGACAGGAGCGGATGATGCGACGACGCGGACATGACGTGGGCTCGGAGGCCATCAGTCGGCGCGGTGTGCTCATGGGAGCCGGGGCGCTCGGCGTGGCGGCGCTGGCGGGATGTGGCCGCACAGGGACACGGGGTGGCTCGGACGCGTCGGGATTCTCCCAGACGGGACTCGAGCGCCTGCATACGGCCATGGCCGCCCATGTGGAGCAGGGCGAGCTGCCAGGGGTCGTGACCCTGCTCGCCCGGGGCGATGAGGTGCACGCGGATGCGCTCGGTACCCTGTCCTTCGGCGGCGCGGCCCCCATGCGGCGGGACACGCTCTTCCGCATCGCCTCGATGAGCAAGCCCATCGCGGGCGCCGCGGCGATGCTGCTGGTGGAGGAAGGCAAGCTGCGCCTCGACGAGCCCGTGGACCGGCTGCTGCCGGAGCTCGCCAACCGCCGGGTGCTCAAGCGTCCCGATGGCCCCATCGATGACACCGTGCCCGCCCTGCGGCCCATCCTGGTGAGCGATCTGCTGACGCTGCGCCTGGGGACGGGCGCCATCATGACGCCGGGCGACTACCCCATCGTCCAGGCGATGAACGAGCGGGACGTGGGCGTGGGTCCCGAGCTGTCCAAGGCGCCGAACGCGGACGCCTGGCTCCAGGCCTTGGGCTCGCTGCCGCTCATCCATCAGCCGGGCGAGGTCTGGATGTATGACACCGGCATCACCGTCCTGGGCGCGCTGCTCGAGCGGGCCTCGGGCCAGCCCCTGGAGACGTTCCTCCGCGAGCGCTTCTTCGAGCCGCTGGGCATGAAGGACACGGGGTTCAGCGTGCCGGCCGACAAGCTCGAGCGGCTGCCCACGACCTACTTCCGCAATCCCGAGACGAAGGAGTTCATCGTCTTCGATCCTCCGGGCAAGGACAGCCGCTTCAGCCAACCGCCGGGGTTTCCGTCCGCGGCCGGGGGTCTGGTCTCCACGGCCGACGACTACCTCGCCTTCGCCCGGATGATGCTGAACCGGGCGCGTTCCCCGGTGGGCGCATCCTCTCGGAGCGCTCGGTGGAACTCATGACCACCGACCACCTCACGCCCGCGCAGAAGGCCGTGTCGCCCTTCAGCCCGGGCTTCTGGGACAAGCATGGTTGGGGTTACGCCGTGTCCGTCATCACCCGGCACGAGCCCGGGGAGCCGCGAGGGTTCGGCTGGGATGGCGGCTACGGCACCTCCTGCTACTGGGACCCCGAGACCGGACTGATCGGCATCCTGCTGACGCAGCGGACGATGGATTCACCCACCGCGCCCGCGGTGTTCGTGGACTTCTGGCGCTCGGCCTACGAGGCGCTCCACGGCCCGTCACGAACCTGAAACGCGGCGCGCCCGTGTCTCACGGGACACGAGCGGCGCTCACACGTTCAGCAGCCCGTCGTGCACACGCCGGGCGCTCTCCGGTCTTCCTCTCTAAGGTGTCAAAGGACTCGTTCTGACACCTCGTCGGGTGTCGGGTAGACCGGGGCAGTTGCCCACCCCGGCCCCCCACAGATCCGGACAGGCGGAATTCCCGCATCCGGCTCTTCGGCTCATGGTTTCGCTGCGAGCCGGTAGACGCTGTGGACGATGCGCGGCGCGGGCAGCGGAAATTGCTTGAGCAGTTGCCAGAGTCTCTCCGGCGTCAGCCCCTTTTGCGAGCGCCGCGATAGCCACTTGTTCCACCTGTTTTCCACCTCCCGTGCGAAGGCGGTGAGGGCAGCCCAGTTCCCAGTAATCCCGTAGTAGCTGTAATGCCCTCTCACCTTCTGCGTGAGGCAGCGGTGTTGCTCCTGTATTGGCTGGTGCCGATTCAGGCGGCACCATTGCGCCACCCTCTTCAGCGCCCGGCTGATAACGGATTTCAGTTGAATGTTCCTATATCTCATACCCGCAGTGCCGAAACCAGCCGGCGATATCCTCATGCGTGATGAGGTCCATGGCTCTGGCAATGGCGTCATCGAGCGCCTGTAGGGTACGTGCGCCCATGCCCTTGAGCAGCTCCTTGAGCTTGTTCCAGAGCAGTTCAATGGGATTGAGGTCCGGCGAGTAGGGTGGAAGGAAGAGAACATGGGCACCGGCGGCCCGAATCCGCTCCAGGATGTACGCGGGCTTGTGCGCACCCACGTTGTCCATGACGACGATGTCGCCGGGATTGAGCTTGGGGACGAGCATGTGCTCGACAAATGCTTCGAAGACATCGCCCGTCGTGGCTCCTTCGATGGTCATCAGTGCCCGGATGCCGTCCAGAGCCAAAGCGCCCAGCACGGTGGTGACGGTGCCGCGGTTCCTGGGGACGTATCCCACCACGCGCTCACCCCGTGGAGCACGTCCGTGAGTGCGCGTCATGCTCGTGTGGCAGCCGGTTTCGTCGAGGAAAACGAGCCGTCGCGGGTCGAGCAGGAGCATCAGAAGGAGGAAGACGCGCCGCAGTGCCTGCACTCGCGGGGAACGCTGCTCGAAGCTACGAGCGACTTTTTTGAGTCTCAGTCCCTCGCGTCGCAGCGCCCTCCAGACCGACGAGGAACTGGTATGCACCTCTGTCCGGGCCACCAACGCTTCGAGGTGCTCCTGCACTGTGGCATCGGAGTGTATACGCACCTGGCCCTTGAGCGTCTCCAGCACCTCCCCCTGGAGGGCCGAGAAGTTGCCGCCGCCTCTCGGTCGTGGCTCCAGGCTCCCCGTTTCGTCCTCGAGCTTCAGCCAATGAGAGAGTGTCTTGGCGCTCACACTGAATTCAGCGGCCACCTCCTCCATGGTTCTGCCACCACGCCTGTAGGCCGCAACCGCGCGCTCACGCAAGTCCACCGAATAGGGCCGGGGCATAACTCCTCCTCCAGTCCCAATAGGGCAAGGTTGACCGGAACATTCAACTGAAATCCGTTATGAGTCGGTTGGTGGCCGTCTTGCGCTTCACCACCCATTTGCCCCACCGGGACTTGCCCCAGTAGTGCTTGAAGCCCAGTAGGTCGAAGCTCCGGGTCCACCCTGTCCCCTGTTTTCCGGGCGCGGTGGGCGGAATTCAACCAGCCGGGTCTTCTCCGGGTGGAGCGTCAGGCCGTACTTCTCCATCCTCTTGGGAAGTACCTCCATGACGCGGCGAGCATCTTCCTCCCTCTCGAAGCAGATGACGAAATCGTCCGCGTAGCGTACGAGCTCCGCGCGTCCCTTCATGCGCGGTTTGACTTCCTGCTCGAACCACACGTCCAGCACTTCGTGCAGGTAGATGTTCGCCAGCACGGGCGAGACGACCCCGCCCTGCGGTGTCCCTTCGTCGGGGTACGACACGTTCCCCTCCTCCAGAATCCCCGCCTTCAACCACTTGCCGATGAGGCGCAGGAGCACCCCATCTCGCACCCTGCGCTGGATGAGTTGCTGGAGCTGGCCATGGTCCAGGGTGTCGAAGAACTTCCGGATGTCCACTTCAAGGACCCAGCCACCTTTCATCTCCGTGAGCACTTCCCAGAGGCGCTGGAGCGCTTGATGCGCGCTCTTTCCCGGCCGGAAGCCATATGAGCAGGGCAGGAAGTCCTGCTCGTACACCGCTTCCAGCACCATGGCCACCGCCCTCTGCAGCACTTTGTCCTCGAAGGTCGGTATGCCCAGGGGCCGGGTCGACTTCCCGTCCCCCTTGGGGATGTGCACGCGCCTGACGGGCGGCGCTCGGTAGTCGCCGGACTTCGCGCGGTTGAGCAGCGATTGGAGGTTGGCCTCCAGTGCTTGCGCGTATTGCTTCGCCGTCTGTCCGTCGATTCCGACTGCCCCGTCCTTGCGCGTGCGCCGGTAGGCCTCCTGGAGCCACTCCAGGTCGATGTAGTGGGCCAACGTCGTGAACGCCATGTCCGGCGCCTGCCTCGCCAGCGTCGCTATCCGTTGGAGTTTCGTTGAGACAGTTGTAGGGCTCGGTGTCCCCGCCATCTTTCCTCCCTCGATTCCATGTTCCGGTGCCCCCTTCCCTCCACAGGGTCCGCCCGGGTGCGTTCCCCTGCTTCCTCGGTACTACGAGGCACTCCGACTTCCTGACGACCCTCGCGCCCGGCTTCGTTTCCTTCGCCAGCGCGCTACCACCGCCACCCGTCTTTCGCTCCCGTGGAGGTCGGGCGCCCATCCTCCGCGGACCAGGGTTGTTCACCGGCTTCCCCAACCGGCCACTCAACGTGGAGTCGTCAGGACCTCCCAGGTTCCTGGAGGACCCTCCTGTGTGCGTGCCCCGCTCTCAGACCCCGGCGAGACCCCAGGACCTGGCCTGTTTCGGCCCTGGGCTGCTGCCTTCCGCTACTCGTACGGCGTCGGCTCTCGCGACGATTCAGATCTTTCGAGGCTCAATCACGCGGCCCACATACTCGCTGTCTACGCTTCGCAGCCCGGGTTGCCCCGGCACCACGCAAGACTCGCTTCCGGCTGGTGGCCTCCTTTGCCGGGCGGGGTTTGAACCCGCAGGGTCCCTTCGTGAAGTTTCCGCTCCTACATCGCTTCCTCCTCACCCAGGCTTTTCCTGGCGCACACGAGTCGTCTGACACCCATCTTTGGACACCCATCTTGCCGCGAGGGCAACACTGCCCTGCCCGCCCGAGGGCTACAGCGATCGCGCGCACGCTGCCAGAGTCGTCGGCATGTCAAGACGATGCGGCGCAGAGGAGATCGGAGAAGTCCGGGCGCGCGCGCTCAGAAAGGCCATCAGCGTGACGAGGCGGCCGGGCGTCAGCCGGCGCTCCCGGCGCAGCATGACCACGCTCGCGGCGGCGCCGCGGAAATCCGCGAGGACCTCGACTGCCGCGCCGTTCCGGAGCGAGGAGGCCGCGAGGTAGAGCGGGACGCATGTGATGCCGCCGCCCGCGAGCATCGTACCCCAGACGGCGTCGCCGTCGTCGAACGCGAACCGCGCCCGTGGCTCATAGGTCCCTCCGGTCGTACCGGCCACCGTCCGGTGGGGCCAGGGCTGGATCTGTCCGCTCTGGGGGTTCCGGAACCTGATGAGGTCGTGCTCGTCGAGCTCCGCGATCGTTCGCGGCGCGGGTCGCCGGGCGAGATAGCTCGGCGCGGCGCAGATCACCCACGGGCACGTGAACCAGGTTTGATGGATGTGGCCCGGCAGACCGTCGATGGAGCCGGCTCGGATCGCGAGGTCGATGCCGCAGTCGGCAAGATCGAGGACCTCGTTCGTCGCGCGGACGTCGAGCTGGATCTCGGGATGAAGCCGCGCGAACTCGCCGAGCATCGGCACGAGGACGTGCCGGACGAGCCCCACCGTCGCGGTGAGGCGCACGACGCCGACGTCGCCGCTGCCTCTGGCATGCCCGGCTGCATCCTCGAAGGCTCCGCCGCGCGCACGGCCTCGCGCGCCGGCTCGAGCAGCGCTTCTCCGGCCTCCGTGAGAAAGCGCGTGGGTCGACCGGTGGACGAGCCGCACGCCGGCGCCCTCCTCGAGCCGGGTGATCGCCTTCGACACGCTCGCCGACGACATCCCGAGGCGGCGACCGGCCTCGGCGATCGAGCCAGCGTCCACCACGGCGATGAAGCAGCGCAGCTGCGGAACGGAGACCTCGAAGTCGATGGCGCTCATGGACCGCGATGTACAGCGCGAGCGCCGGGCACCGCAAGGGCGCGGGCGCTCCTCGATGACGGAGCAGATCGCGATGACGGACGTCCGCGTGGCCACGTACGAGACCTGCCTCTCCGCATGGTCGGCGATACCGCCTCGTTGCGATGCTCGGCTGGGAAGACAACGCCATCGCCACCTCTACGCGGGCGACGGCGCGACGCCGCTCGCGGCGGAGCCGGGCCGGCCTGGGACACCGTCGCCCTGGTCCGCTATCCGAGCCGGCGCGCCTTCGCGAACATGCTCGCCGATCCGGAGTACGCGGTCGCCGATCCCGTACGCATGTCGGCGCTCTCGGAGGCGGTCCTGCAGCCCACGCGTAGTATGTCGCCGACCCGCCAGGCAAGGGGCACCGGGTGCCGTAGGGCGAGGCAAGCCATGTCTCGCCCACTCGGCACTTGCATCTCGAACTCTCTTGGAGACTGTCATGCGAATTGCTGTCGTCGGCGCCACCGGCAGAATCGGCGCCAAGCTCACTCGGAATCTGCTGAGCGCCGGACATCAGGTCAAGGCCCTTTCGCGGGGAGGTCCAGCCCTCGACGCACTGGTCGAGCTCGGGGCCGTGCCATTCATGGGAAGCTTCGACACAGGCGCCGGAGAACTCGACAAGTTCTTTCAGGGTGTCGATGCCGCGTTCCTGATGGTCAAGACTGACTGGAACAACCCTCACGGGCACTATCCCGTGGTTGCACGCCGCTTTGTCGATGCGCTTCGCGATTCTCCCGTCAGACTCGCGGTGAGCTTGACGGGTATTGGGTCGGATGTGGGCAAGAACACCGGCCACTTCGAGGGCTTCTACATTCTGGATCAGACGCTAAACCAACTCAGCAATATCGACCTGGTACATTTGCGTGCTGGCTGGTTCATGGAGAATCTGCTGGCCTGGACGGGGGCAGTCGCAAGGCATGGCCGGATCGGTTGGTCACTCAACCCCGATGTGAAGATGCCGTGGGTGGCAACGCATGACATCGCCGGCTTGGCGGCCAAGGAGTTGATCAGTCCGACAGGCGAGCATCGCGTCGTCCGGGAGGTCGGTTCGGAAGATCTCACGATGCCCGAGGTTGCCGCGATCATCAGCAGGGAGCTCGGCCGGCCAGTGGAGTATGCGTTCGTCGACAGGAAACGGAAGGATGTAGAAGCCGAGTATCTCAAGAGATTCGGCACCCAGGAAAGATGGCTCGACGACAACCAGACCCTTGACGCGTTGAACGATGGTCGTGTGCGTTTCCATGGTGACCGTCGCCCGCTGCCCACCAAGATGGAAACGTTCATCAGAGACATCTGGAAGCCGCGTTACCTGCAGTCGGTTGCGGACGAACACGAACCCGAAACATTTCAGACGTGGATTTCGAAGGCTGAACGTTGAGAACTTCCTTCCCACGGTGGAGGAGAAGCTCGGTCATTGGGCACACGCCCGCTCAGGCCACGCTCCCCTCAGGGGCGAGGCAGGGGGGCTTGGGCATGTGGGATGGCTAGAGCGGCGAATGGAAGCCGGTGTCCAGGCTGCCGTCTGGCAGAAGCTGAACAAGCTGGTGGAACGTCTTTCCCTCGGCCGACGGAGGCGCGAAGCGATAGAGAAACACGGTCCCGTTGGGCCGCACCGTGAGTCCGAGAATGCTCGAGATTTCCTCCGCGGCGAACGCCGCACGTAAACGCTCGGCGACCGCCCTGTCGGTCCGCCCGTTCGAGTCCAGGCGTGCCAGCACCACTGGAGTGCTTTCTTCGAACGCGTTCAAGAGACCCACCCGGGCGACGATGAAGCCACCGTCCGCAAGAGCGCTCAGGTGGTTGGCTTCGAAGGGAAACTCCTCCCGCTGGAAGGTGTCGTCCAGGGTTCCGTCAGGGTTCAGACGCATCACCTGGGAGCGAGCCTCACCCGTCACGAAAGCGGTGACGATCTTTCCGTCCGCCTGAACAGCCACGGCTGTTGCACGGCGCAACTCCTTCTCGCGCTGCATTCCCAGAAGCCGCTCATGAAAGACCTCATCCGGCTGCCCTTCAGCGCTGATGGAGTAGACAGCCGGGAGGAGAGACTCCGCGTAGTTGGGATTGTCGGCGACGAGGAAACGTCGCCCATCGGCACCGCTTGCGCCGGGAATGGAATCGACCACATCCAGCCCTGGCATCTCCCTCCATGAGGACAGGTCTGGCAGCCCCTCGGGAGAGAACCGCAGGATGGGACTCCCGGACTTGGAATCCGCCTCACGACGGAAGCCGCCATACAGCAGCAGCCCGCCATCCGGCTGGAGCTGCATGTCCGCGACCAGGCCCTCAACGTGCTGCTCGGCCGGGAGATTGGGAATGGACACCCGGCGGAGTTCTTCTCCCTCCGGGCTGACGATCAGGGCCAGCTCGTCCTTGCGATTCGGATCGCTGAAGATCGACTCCGAGCCCAGGAGGATTGTTCCATCCGACTGAAGCCAGACGTGGCCTCGGTACACGGGCGAGAGGCGCAAGCAGCGGTCCTGTCCCTTGAAGGTGGGATCGATGCTCCCATCCGGCAGGAGCCGGGAGAGCTTCATGCCGTTCTTCCTCGTTCCTTCCTTGGAGATGAAGCCTTGGATGAGGATCCTGCCGTCGGGCTGGTACGTGGCCCACAGGACTTCCGTGCGGAGCCCATGCTGGCCGGCCTCCCACAGGAAACCTCGCAGGGCGAGGCGAACGCGATCCCCGTCAGCTTGCCGTAGAGGACATTCCCGGGCGTGAACCACACGTCGAAGGACGCCACGCGCACCGTGACGTCCAGGAAGGGGACTCTTCGGGGCAGGGGCAGCACGGCCAGGATGAGCAGAAGGACCCCAGGCACGAGCGAGCTGATGAGCAGCCTGCGTGCCTGGGACATGCGCATCAACCACACCGGCCAGGTGAGCGCGAAGTAGTAGATCGTATAGGCGAACAAGCCCGGCACCAGCCAACCTCCACCGCCCGACCGGTCGGTGCTTTGGTTGGAGTGGATCACCACGCCAATGGCCACGGGGAGGGCGAGGACAAGCGGCCAGAACCACAGGAGACGTCTCATCATGCCCCCGACTATAGCGGAGGGCCTCCGGGCCTGAAGACTCGCGGCGAGGGACTCGACGGGCTACCCGGCGCCTGCATCACGCCATTGAGGCTGACGGTTACTCTCCGGCCGCCTTGAAGATGAACGGGTAGGTGACGACCACCGAGCCACCGCCCCGGGGCTTGGGGAACATCCAGGTGCTCACGCGGCTGGCCACGCACTGCTCCAGCTCGGAGTTGCCCGCCGTGGACTGGACCGCCTTCGGCGTCACCACGTTGCCCTCGGTGGCGATGGTGAAGCGGACGGCCACCTTGCCGCCCAGCTCGGGGAAGCGGTTGAGCAGGCGCTCATAACAGAAGCGGATCTGCCCGCGGTTGCGCTGGATGACCTGGCGCACGAGCTCCTTGTCGAGCGAGCCAATCACCGTGGTCTCATCAGCCCCGATGCTCACGTCCACGCTCTGCTTGGTGCGGCCGAGGCCGTCGGCGTCGCGGCCATAGCCATCCTTGCCACCGCCACGGCCCGTGGTGCCCACCTCGCCGATGCGCACCACGTCCATGGAGCCCGCGCCCCCCCCGCCGTCGCCCTTGATACGCAAGCCATCGATGCGGGTCGCCCCCACCCTGGCTCCGACCATGTTCCCCATGACGGCCTTGAGGTTCTTGTTCATCCCGCCGTCGAAGAGGCTCGCCACGATCTTCTTGTCACCGAAGATCCCCTTCACCACGTCCCTGGCCGTGTTTTTCTTGTCGAGCCGGGTCGGAGTCGAGGCGGACTTGGGCCGCTCCTTCCGGCCAAGTGTCCGGCCAAGTGTCCGGCCAAGTGTCAAAGAAGTTGAAAGACTCAACCCGGCACCACACGAGGAGGGAAGGCGAAACGAGGGAAACGAGCCAAAAATCCCCCGTCTCCACCGAGCCGCTGCCTCGCGGAACACCGCGACGAAGGCACGGTACTGCTCACGCAGTTTTCTCAGCGCCTGTCGCGTGGAGGCATGCCCCAGTGGCCGTGGGCTGCGTTTGAGTCGCGCAGGCCGGGTATGCGGGTGCTGCGCCTGCACGGCCTGCGCTCCCAGGGCGGGCTTGCCTCGCGCACGCGCTTCGGCTTCCACCTCCTGGAGCAGTCCCCGCACCGCGCCCTGCCTCTCTTCTTCACTCATCCCCACCCAACACGGCAGCGGCGCTACCTCCAACTCCACCGGCTCGGCCCACTGCTCGGCGAAGCGCCCCTTCCCCTCCGCCATTCCCCCACTGCCGCGTTTGCTCCAGCGCTTCGTCCAGTTGAACCAATGGAAAAGCCGCCGCGCCGCTCCCAGCAACTGCGGCAGGCACGTGAGGCCCGGCCACTGGGCGCACTTCTCCACCAATCCTTCCTTCACCCCATGGGCGAGCACGTAGCGCAGCCGGCCCACCAGCGCCGTGTCGTCCAGCACCGGCTCGGCCGAGTAGCGCCGCTCCCAGAAGCCTCCACTCCAGTCCACCAACCGCCCCACCTTCTTGGAGAGATTGGCGCGCAGGTACTGCATGAAGGAGGCGAGGGACGCACCACGAGCCCACACCAGCAGGTGGAAGTGATTGGAGGCAAAGGTGAAAGCGTGTAGCCGCACGCCGCCCGCACTGTGTTGGACCGCTTTAGCCAACACGCCTCCCAACACCTCGTTCACCTCCGGGCTGGGGCGCAGCAGCATTCGCCCCTGGAAACACCTGGACGTGACGAAATAGTAGCCCTCCTCCTGGAACATCCTCAGCGGCCAACCCATCCCTTCCCCCGCGTTTGCTCCGCGAGACTGAATGCACTCCGCGGGCCAGCCATCAAGACCTCGGAAAGACTTGGAAGGCCGTCGTTTCCCCCGTCCAAACCGAGTCTCATTCCCCACTCGAGTCCCGGTTTCGAATCCTTTGACACCATCAGCGGACACCATCAGCGGCGAGAAGGCCCCTCACCGGGTCATGCATCCACGCGTCAGGCGCCGTGGCGCTGATTCTTTGACATCCCATCCGGGACACCCTATCCGGGCACCACCCCGCCAGGAGCCTTCGCATGAGCCGCGTTCTCTATGACCTCGCCGGCGCCGAGGAGGATCGACGTTTCAGTCCCTATTGCTGGCGCACCAGGCTGGCGCTCGCACACAAGGGACTCGCCTTCGAGACCGTGCCCTGGCGCTTCACCGACAAGGAGGCCATCGCCTTCTCGGGGCAGGGCTTGGTGCCGGTGCTCGTGGACGGCGACCGCACACTAAGCGACTCCTGGGCCATCGCGCTCGAGCTCGAGGAGCGCTATCCCCACGCGCCGAGCCTCTTCGGAGGACCGGAGGGACGCGCACTGGCCCACTTCGTCAACGCCTGGACGGATCGCGTGCTCCTACCGGCGATGGGGCGGATGGTGGTGCTCGACATCTACGGGCACCTGCATGAGAAGGACCGGGCCTACTTCCGCGCCACCCGCGAGGCGCGCTACGGCGGTCCGCTCGAACAGGTGGTGGCCGACCGTGAGGCCCGCCTGCCCGAACTAAAGGCCCTGCTCGCTCCCGTGCGGACGGCACTCGCGCGGGGTCCCTTCCTGGGCGGTGCGTCGCCGCGGTACGCGGACTACATCGTCTTCAGCGCCTTCCAGTGGGCGCGCTGCGTCAGTCCCTTCGTGCTCCTGCGAGCCGAGGATCCTGTCTTCGCCTGGCGCGAGCGGCTGCTCGATGCGCACGGCGGGCTCGCGAGGGCAGCCAAGGGCTACCCGGTGACCTGAGCAATTGACTGCTTCCAGCAGCTCATGTCGCCTGGGCCTGCCCATGGTGTCTGCCCAGCCCAGCCCATGGTGTGCGCCCATGGTGTCCGCCCATGGTGTCAGACGACTCGTCCCGGACGACTCGTCCCGCCCAGGTGTCCGCCCAGGTGTCAGACGAGTAGCCCCCTCGAGATCCAGCTCACGCGCGAGACCACGAACAACGATTTCGCCCCGCGCGGTCCCACGCGCCTCGTCTGCAAGCCGTGACGGTCCTGCCGCGAGGGCAACACTGCCCTGCCCGACCGAGGGCTACAGCGACCGCGCGCACGCCGCCAGAGTCGTCGGCATGTCAAGACGATGTGGATCAGAGGAGATCGGAGAAGTCCGGGGCGCGCGCGCTCAGGAAGGCCATCAGCGTGGCGAGGCGACCGGGCGTCAGCCGGCGGTCCCGGCGCAGCAGGACCACGCTCGCAGCGGCGCCGCGGAAATCGACGAGCAGCTCGACCGCCGCGCCGTTGCGGAGCGAGGCGGCCGCGAGGTAGAGCGGGACGCAGGCGATGCCGCCGCCCGCGAGCATCGTCCCCCAGACGGCGTCGCCGTCGTCGAACGCGAACCGCGCCCGTGGCGCGTAGGTCCCCTCGGTCGTGCTCGCCCCAGGTGTCAGACGACTCGTACGGGTGTCCGTACGGGTGTCAGACGACTCGTACGGGACGACTCGTACGGACGACTCGTACGGACATTTCGCTCCCTAAGAGTCGCCTGACTCCCTGTCAGTTTCTCACCCAATGAGACAGTGCTGCCGGCCCAGGAGGTACGGCCGTCCCGGGGCGTTCCCTCCGGCCCCTGTCGCTCGACGTCTCCCAACGCCACTCCCGCGAGCACGGAGACATAGGCGTTGGGAGTGAAGCAGGCATTGCTGTGCCTCAAGCGGAGATGCCATCCAGACACGCGCCTGGACGACAATCGCTGCCATCGTGTCGTTGGGCCATGAAGTGACTCGGCCGAAATGCTCGGGGTGGCGGTCTCTGTAAGTGGCGAGCGGGCGGAGGTGCATCGCGGGTTCAGCAGAACTATTGCCAATACTAACGCACTGTGCTAATAGGGGCCCGCATCGCACATCCCCTGAATTCCCAGAATTTTCACCTTCAAGAACCAGCCACCGGGAGCCCCCGGAGTGGACCGGTGCGTCTTGAAACCGCTCGCGACAGGAGGACACAGCCATGGAGGAAGTGAAACTCACGCTGGACGCTGCCAAGGCAGAGGAACGTCTACATTGGGCGGAAGTGCTGAAGCAATGGATCTGGGACAAGGACATCCGCCTTCAGCGGGCCGGACCGCAGGCCATTGTCTTCGCCGTCATCGCCGCCGTGGCGCTCGCCGTCGAGCTGTCCTATCACCAAGGCGCGCTCAGCCTGCGCGAGGCCCTGTCGGCCCAGAGCGTGGTGATTTTCTATAACGTCAAGGCCGTACTGCTCTCCAGCGTCGATGCCTCCCTCGGCTCGTGGATCATCGCCGTCAGCTTCGCGCGGATCCTGTTTGGCCTCGTCGTTGGAATCGCCGACATGGTGTTCTACGAGAAGATCACGGGCCGCCCGTTCGACTGGAATGCCATGGTCACCATCTCCGCGGTCAATGTCGTGTTTCTGCTGACCGCCGTGTTCACCTTCATGAATCCGGCGGTCACGGACCTCCTGGTGCAATACGAGCGCCTGGTCCAGCACGTCCCGACCCTGGTGAACCTGAACGGCGCGCTCGCGCTGGTGGTGGCCGCCCTCATCGGTGACTTCTGCTTCTACTGGTCGCACCGCTGGTGCCACAAGGTCCGGTTCTTCTGGAACCTCGGGCACGTCAACCACCATCGCTCCAAGAACCTGTCCCAGTTGACGCAGTCGGTTGATCCGCAGTCCTTCTTCCTGGACACGGCCGGCGGCAAGGTGTTCGTCCTCCTGCTGCTGCCCGTGATGACGAAGCTCTTCACCCTGGATTTCCGCGACAGCGGCTGGGCGCTCATCGTCCTGTTGGTGCTCGACGTCTGGACCAACCCGTCCCACTCGGTCGTTCTCTACTACGCCGAGACCCGGAGCCGCGTGCTGCGGTGGTTCCGCTGGTTCCTCGTGACCCCCGCGGTGCATTTCACCCACCATTCACGCGAGCCGGAGCACAATGTGACGGATGGGTGCAACTTCGGCGCGCGGGTGACCCTCTGGGACCGCCTGCTCGGGACCTACGTCGAGCCGCCTCCCCGCATTCCCGAGGCGGGCTTGTTCAGCGACGAAACGGACTACTGCAACAACCCCGTGCGGTTCATCCTCCACCCCTACGTCCGGATGTTCACGGAGCTCCGTCAGAACGAGCTGAAGTACTGGCCGGCGATCCTCTTTGGCCCGACCACCTACGATCCGCCGGTGCCCGTCAAGAGCAAGCATTGACAGGTGGGCTGGCGGGTATACACCCGGGGACATGAACCGAGAGGAGCACGCCGTGGACATTTCCCTCTATCAAGCCAGCCTCCCCACCCTCGTCCGCATGTTGCGGAACCTGGATCAGATCCTCGCGAAGGCCGCCGCCTTCGCGGAGAAGGAACGGATGAGCCCGGAGCTGCTTCTGGAGCGCCGCCTTCATCCGGACATGTTCTCGCTCTCGAGACAGGTGGAGATCATCGTCTCGGGCGCGAAGGGGTGCGCCGCGCGTCTGGCCCGCCGCATCGCGCCGGACGATGAGTCGCAGGAGTTCGCGGTCTTCAACCGGGGCGCCGAGCAGTCGTTCGGCGAGCGGCTGACGTCGTTCGCCGCTCTGCGGACCCTGGTCCAGGAGGCCCTTGGTTATCTGGAGGGAATCTCCCAGGCGGAGATCGACGCCGCGCCAGAACAGCCCATCTCGGTGGCCAAGCCGGGGGAGGTTCGCGTCTTCGAGAATCCTCGCTCCTTCGTGCTCCGCTCTGTCCTGCCGAACCTCTATTTCCACATCACCGTGGTGTACGCCCTGCTGAGGTCGGCGGGGGTCGCCTTGGGCAAGCAGGACTTCGAGGGTGCCCCGGCCTACCAGGTCCGCCGCACCTAGGAGGGACCTGGTCCGCCTCCGTGAAACCGCGGAGTCCCGTCCGCCCGGGACAGGCGCGGACGAGACTCGCGGACCGTGTGTGCTACCCGTTGGGCACTCGCTGGATGGAGCCATTGGGCACGAGCTTCACCTGCGCCGGGTCGTAGCCCGTGGCCGGGAACTTGTGCTGACCCTTCACCTGGTAGACCTGGGTGCCGGTGCGCTCGCGCAGCAGGGTGCCCTCGGTGGGCAGGTCGTCACGCACCAGAGGGACCTCCTGGTCGTTCGTATCGCTCACCAGGAGCGCCGAGAGCGAACCATCCGGGAGGAGGAGGACGGGCCGCGGGTCGGGCCAGAGGTTGAACTCGGTGATGTCGGGGAAGAGGAAGTTGCCGCCGCCCTGGTACACGAGGATCCCGGTGTTGTTCACCTCGCGAACCAGCGTCCCATCGCGCGGTCGGGTGTCCTCGCGCGACCGGTACTGCAGGCTGCCATCACTGGCGTCCACGAGCATGGCCGACAGGGAGCCGAACGGGAGGGGCTTGACGTCCGTCACGCCCGTGGCCGGCCATAGGCGGCCCAGGAGGCGGGAGTGGGCACCCAGAAGCGACCGCCTCCCTGGTACACCCAGATGCCGCTTCTACCCACCTCGTTCACCGCCGTGCCGTCTCGCGGCGACAAGTCGTCGCGCGCCCGGACCTGGTCCACACCGTTGACATCCACGATGACGTTCGACAGCGAGCCCGCGGGGAGGGGCTTGACGTCCGTCATGCCCGTGGCCCGGCCGTAGGCGGCCCAGGAGGCGGGAGTGGGCGCCCAGAAGCGGCCACCGCCCTGGTACACCCAGATCGCGTCCTTGCCCACCTCTCTCACGGCCGTGCCCACCGTCGGCGCCGGAGTCGACTTGGGCATGTAGGCGCGCGGCAGACGCATGACAATGACCGGGGCGCCGGTCTTGCCCACCGCGCTCAGGTAGTCGTCCATCGAGGTGGGATTGGGTGCCCAGAACAGTCCGCCGCCAACGGCG
Organism: Cystobacter fuscus; assembly: GCA_049060065.1. Classification (GTDB taxonomy): domain Bacteria; phylum Myxococcota; class Myxococcia; order Myxococcales; family Myxococcaceae; genus Cystobacter; species Cystobacter fuscus_B. The sequence continues at coordinate 1,910,490 of JBMEQP010000002.1, read as the reverse complement.
ACGTAGTGCGCGTCACTGCCGCCAAAGCGCACCAGGGTGCCATCCCGCATGCGCCAGTTGGCGGCGAACGCGTAGAACCCCTCGTTGTCCCCCTGCACCTTGGACAGGTCATGGCCGAGCGACTGCGCCTCCGCGTCATTGGCGAAGAGGAAGGGCGCGCCTCCGGCGATGACATAGAGCCGTCCGTCCGGACGGCGCAGGAGCGTACCGTCACAGGGACCCACGCTGGTACGGTCGGCATTGGGCAGGTAGCACCGCGTCTTCGGAGAGCCGAGCAGCAACACCTCCTTGCCATCCGACGCTTTCGCGTACAGGCGGAAGGAGCGCATCACGCCGTCCGCGAAGGGAGGGAGCGGGTCCATGGCGTACTGATTGTGTGGATCGTAGGCGTGGTTTCCCTGAATGCCAAAACGTTCGTTCAAGCTCGGGCGCGCGTGCGAAAAGAAAAGGAGAGCCTTCGCTCACACCATTGGCGTAGGCCGGGCTCCAGGTGACTCGTCCCTGGACCGTGTAGCTCTGATTATTCAGCTCATAGGCATAGGATTGGAACGACAACGTCGGGCCCATGGCCTCGAACTCACCCACGAGCTGAGTGGGCGGAGGAGGAGGGGCGGCGTGTTGGGGACTTCCCACTTGATGCCGACGTCCAATTTCAACTCATAATTGGACTGGACACCAGAGTGTATCAAAAACGCGAACCACTCGCCTTCCGTGACGGACTGTCCATTCCAGATCGTGTTCGGCAACTGGTAGGAAGGATAGTAATAACCAATCCCATTGCTGTTGGGCCTGACGATGACGTCCGTCCACCCGCCGTGGGTCATTTCAATGCGGCTGATGGCCACACCTGAATTCGAGACGGGGATCACGTAGACACCGCGCACGAGGGCTCCGGCCGGTGGCGGATTCTCCAACGAGTTCGCGTTTCCCGAGGCGGCCCACTTGTAGTGAAGGATCGTGGTGCCCGTCGTCGAAGTCAGACAGGAAGTGCAGGGATTGACGGGGACCTGAATCCCGATGGGCGGCAACTCCTGCGCCCGCACCGAGGAGGGAATAACAGCCATCAGCACCGCGACCATCAACCCCGTGAGCCACGAAACCGGGCTCCATCGGGTGTTCAATCCATTTCCAAAGTTACTACCCATCATGAGTGTTCCTTCGCTGCGATTCGAATCGCTGTCCAGCCGGGTCCGGATTCCCAGGGGGCCCGAGGTGAGCGACGTCTAGCTTTCGCACCGGACGAACACAATGAAGCACTTCACACCGGAGGTGTGAAGTGCTTCACACCCCATGCGCGGTTCCCTGGTTCCCATTTCGGGAAGCCATCCAGCGCCGTTCTTGCCTAGTATCCCTGGCACGCCCTACACGCGAACGAACTCCCAAGGGGGAAACCATGTCGAAAGCATCCCGGACTTCCTGGGGCGCCCTGCTGTGCACCGTGCTTGGCCTGGGCCTCGCACAATGTACCGAAGGCGTGACGAGGAGCGAGCCCCCGCGCCCACGGCGCGACACTCGCAACCCCTCACCTTCGAGCCCGCCGTCCTGGTGAAGAAGCTGAACTCCACCGCGGCGCCCCCCTCACCCGCACGGAGCGCCCGATGTTCCGGTGGGGCAGCACCACGTACTTCACCGCGCCGGACCGGAACAATGGCACGGAGCTCTGGAAGACAGATGGCACCCGGGAAGGCACGTCGCTCGTGCGCGACATCTGCCCGGGCGTGTGCTCGTCCAACCCGCGCGCCTTCACCGAGTTCGGCGGACTCGTCTACTTCACCGCCGAGGACAGCACCAATGGCCGGGAGCTCTGGCGCACGGACGGCACCGCCGCGGGCACCGTGCTGGTCATGGACCTCCGTCCCGGCTCGAGCAGCTCGGACCCGCGCCAGCTCGCCAACGTGGGCGGCCAGTTGCTCTTCACCGCCACGCACCCCAAGGGCGGCGCCCTCTGGAAGAGCGATGGCACCGCCACGGGCACCACCCGCCTGCTGGACGGCGTCGACATCCTGGTCTCCGCGGGTGAGCTGAACACCGTGCCGGTGGTGGAGGGCCTCTACTTCTTCGCGGTGAAGGACAAGGAGCATGGCGAGGAGCTGTGGAGGAGCGATGGCACCGCCGCGGGCACGCGTCTGGTGAAGGACATCCACCCCGGGCGCGGTGACTCCGAGCCCCATGCCTTCACGGTGGTAGGCAACCGCCTGTTCTTCGTCGCGACCGATGGCGGCACCGGCCGCGAGTTGTGGGTGAGCGACGGAACGGAGCCCGGGACGAGGCGGGTCGAGGACATCCATCCGGGGCTCGAGGGCTCGGAGCCCCAATCCCTCACCCGGGTGGGCGGGCTGCTCTTCTTCTCCGCGGACGACGGCGGTACCGGCCGCGAGCTGTACCGGAGCGATGGCACCGAGGAGGGAACCTTCCTGGTGAAGGATCTCCTGCCAGTCGCGCCGTCCTCCACGCCCAGGCTGCTGACGGACCTGGGCGGAACGCTCTTCTTCTCGGCGCTCGATGCCCAATTCAAGTACGCCCTGTGGCGGAGCGATGGCACGGCGGAAGGGACGAGAAAGCTCGCCAACCTGGACGCGGAGACGCTCGTTGCCTGGAGCGACACGCTGTACCTCGCGGTCCGCACGATGGGCTGGGGCCGCGCCCTGTGGAAGAGTGATGGCACGGCCGAGGGCACCATCCAGCTCTCCGAATTGCTGCCCCCCCAGACAACCACCGCCAGCGTGCTGCTGGCCCCCACGGACACCACGCTCGCCCTCTGGGTGGAGGACGGCGCCCAGGGACGCGCACTGTGGAGCAGTGATGGCACTCCCCCGGGCACGCTGCGCGTCCGCGACTTCTCCACCTCCACGAGAAGCAATGACTTCATCGCCGCGCCCATCCTCGACATCGAGGGCACGCTCTTCTTCGTCGGCAGTACCCCAGAAGCTGGCGGCGAGTTGTGGAAGAGCGATGGAACCCCCGAGGGGACGGTCCTGGTGAAGGACCTCCTCCTGGCCCCGGAAGCTCCAACCCCCAGTCCTTCACCGTCCTGGACGGGCGGCTCTACTTCTGGGCCAACCGCACCTTCAGCGGCAACGGCAACACCGAGCTGTGGACGAGCGATGGGACCGGGCCGGGCACGCGCATGCTGGCGAGCCTCGTGAACGTCGGGCCCTTCGGTGCCACGCCGGACCTCGTCGCCGCCAACGGACGGCTCTACTTCACCGCTCAGCGCCCCAGCCAACTGTGGCGGAGCGACGGAACGGCCTCGGGCACGTCGTCCCTCGCGGACTTCTGGCCCGGGCAGATTCGCAACCTGACGGCCGTGGGCTCCACGCTCTACTTCTCCGTCAGCTCCTACGAACAGGGCCAGACGCTGTGGAAGAGCGATGGCACCGCCGCGGGCACGCTCCAGGTGAAGCAGCTCGGCACCTACAATTCCTCCACCTCTCCCTCCCGCTTCATCGGCGTGGGAGAGACGCTCTACTTCTGGGTCACCCCCGAGTACGGGGACACCCTCTCGTCGCTGTGGAAGAGCGATGGAACGAAGGACGGGACGGGCGTGCTGCTCGCCAACAACCGGCTCGTCGGCTTCGGACTGTCCTCGGACGTCGTGGCCCGGGTGGGAGAAGACCTGTTCTTCGCGGCCGAGAGGCCCGACGAGGGCGGATTCGAGCTCTGGAAGACCCGCGGCACCCCGGAGAGCACGCTGCGGCTGAAGGAACTCGGGCCCCACGCCTGGTTCACCGGCACCCCCGGCTCGCTCACGGAGATGAACGGGCGCCTCTTCTTCCTCAACAACGACGGCGTCCATGGCTTCGAGCCGTGGACGAGTGATGGCACACCCGGCGGCACCCTGCCCGTCAAGGACGTGGCGCCCGGCCTCTCCAGCGCCATCGCCGGCCAGCAGCGGCTCCTCCCCCTGGGACCCGGAGGTCCGCTCGTCTTCTCCGCCTCGGATGGGCTCTCGGGCCTGGAGCTATGGAGCACGGACGGGACAGAGGCGGGAACGAGCCTCCTGCAGGATCTCGCTCCCGGTGCCGCCTCGTCCAACCCCAGGCTGCTGGGTGCCGCGGGCGGGTTCCTCTTCTTCCAGGCCGATGACGGCACCACGGGCACCGCGCTGTGGGCACTGGCCAACCCGTTCGCGGACAGGACGGCCCCCACCCTCACCTGCCCGGCCGACCACATGCTCGAGGCCACCAGCCCCCTGGGCGCCCCGGCCGCATACCCCACCCCGAGCGCCTCGGATGACCGCACGGCCTCGCCGCGCATCCGCTACAGCCCCGCTCCGGGGACTCCACTCCCGCTGGGCAATCACTCCGTCACCGCCACCGCCATCGACGCCGCGGGCAACACCGGGAGCTGTGCCTTCCAGGTGAAGGTGCGGGACACCCTCCCGCCCACCCTCACCTGCCCGGGACCCCAGAAGGCGGAGGCCACCCGCGCCGAGGGCGCCACCGTCACCTATCCGCCCGCCACGGCGACGGACATCGCTTCGACTCCGACGCTCGAGTACAGCCAGGCCAGTGGCACCCTCTTCGCCCTGGGCGACACCTCCGTGACGGCGAAAGCCACGGATGGTGCGGGCCTGTCGGCGGCCTGCTCGTTCTCCGTGTCCGTGCGGGACACCGTGGCCCCGAGCCTGTCCTGCCCACCGGACCAGTTGGCCGAGGCCACGAGCCCACGCGGCGCGGTAGTGGACTATCCGCCCGCGAGCGCCACGGACGCCGTTTCGACGCCGACGCTGGACTACGGCCATGCCTCGGGAAATACCTTCCCGCTCGGCACCACCGACGTGTGGGTGACGGCCACGGATGGCGCGGGACAGTCCAGCCGGTGTCTCTTCCGGGTGCGCGTCCAGGACCACACGCCCCCCACCCTCTCCTGCCCCGAGAACCTGAGCGTGGAGACCCCCGACGCCACGGGCACCGAGGTCTCCTTCCCGGACGCCACGGCGCGAGACGACGTCTCCACCGTCTCCATTGCCTACAGCCATCTCACCGGCAGCCGCTTCCCGCTGGGCTCCACCGACGTGCGGGTGACGGCCACCGATTCAGCCGGCAATGCGACCCACTGCCAGTTCCGGCTCACCGTGAACCGCACGAGCACGCCGGATGCCGGAACGAGCACGCCGGATGCCGGAACGCCCTCACGGCCGCCGCCCTCCTCCGTGCCCGGCGGCGATTCCACGAGCGGCTGCGGCTGCGAGTCAGGAGTGGCGCGGCCGCCAACGCGCTCCTGCTCGCCTGGGGACTGGTGGCGCTGAGAGTCCGTCGGCGCGGTCGTGCTACACCCTGACGGGGCGCAGGTCCGCCGTCGGGGCGAACGTGGGCGGGCGACGATGCCTCGTCGCCTGCTCGTAGGCGAAGGCGAGCCGCAGCAGCGTGGGCTCGCTCCAGGCCTTCCCGATGAAGGACAGGCCCACCGGCAATCCGGCGATGTAACCCGCGGGCACGGTGATGCTCGGATAGCCCGCCACCGCCGCGGGCGTGGAACTGCTTCCCAGCCAGTGGTCCCCGTTCACCAGATCGATGAGCCCCGGAGGCGCCTGCGTCGGCGCCACCAGCGCGTCCAGCTTGTGCTTCGCCATCACCGCGTCGAGGCCCTGCTCCCTCGACAGCTTCCGGCACGCCTCCAACGCCTTGCGGTACTTCTTGTCCGTCAGCGGCCCCTTCTCCCGCGCCTGATGGAAGAGCTCCTGGCCAAACCATGCCAGTTCCGTGTCCCGGTGCTCCTCGTTGAACCGGATGAGGTCCGCCAGCGTCTTCAGCCGCGTCCGCTCCCCCAGCCCCGCGAGGTACGCCTCGATGTCCGCCTTGAAGTCATGGAGCAGCACCTCCAACTCCGGCTCGTCCAGCTTCGCCGCCGAGGGGATGGGCGCCTCGATGAGCTCCGCTCCCCGCGCCTTCAACACCTCCAACGCCCGCTCGATGAGCGCGTCCGTGGCGGGGTGGTAGCCGAAGAACCGCTCGCGCGGCACGCCGATGCGCGCGCCCTTCAACCCGTTCACGTCGAGGAAGCGCGTGTAGTCCGCGTGCGCATGGCGCTGGCTCGCGGCCGTCACCGCGTCGCTCGGATCCACCCCCGCGAGCACCCCGAGCAGCACGGCCGCGTCCGTCACCGTGCGTGTCATGGGGCCCGCGCTGTCCTGGGTGTGTGACAGGGGAACGATGCCCGAGCGGCTCACGAGCCCCACCGTCGGCTTGAGCCCCACGAGCGAGCACGCCGCCGAGGGCGAGACGATGGAGCCATCCGTCTCCGTGCCCACGGACACCGCGCACAGGTTCGCCGCCGTGGCCGCCCCCGAGCCCGAGCTCGAACCCGACGGCGTGCGATCCAGCGCGTAGGGATTGCGGCACTGGCCTCCCCGCCCGCTCCACCCGCTGCACGAGTGCGTGGAACGGAAGTTGGCCCACTCGCTGAGGTTCGTCTTGCCGAGGATGACCGCGCCCGCGGCCCTCAAGCGCTCCACCACGAACGCGTCCCGCGAGGGCACGGCGCCCACGAGCGCGAGCGAGCCCGCGGTGGTCTGCATCTTGTCCGCCGTCCCGATGTTGTCCTTGATGAGCACGGGAATGCCGTGCAGCGGGCCCCGAGGCCCTTCGCCTCGCGCTCCGCGTCGAGCGCCGCCGCGATGGCGAGCGCGTCCGGGTTGAGCTCGATGACGGACCCGAGCGCGGTGCCTCCCTTGTCGATTTCCTGGATGCGCGCGAGGTAGCGCTCCGTGAAGCCATGCGCGGTGTGCTTCCCCGACGTCAGATCCGCCTGCAACCCGGCGAGCGTGGCCTCCTCCAGCTCGAAGGCCGGGCCGCGCGGAGTGGCGGGAGGGGTGGAGTTCATGGAGGGCTGGGCCTGGACATCCAGGGCCACGAGCGTGCTGGCGACGGCCGCGCCACCCAGGAACGTGCGGCGGCTCAGCTCCCGGGGAGTCCCGGAGGAGGGAGAGGGTTTCTTCATGAGACGCGTGACTACAGCAGCGCGAGCGAGGGCCGCAATCGCACTGTCCGTGAGGGCGCGGAGAAACAACACCTGCCCGCGCGACCTTCGAAGCTTGCACTTCGACCGGGACCGGCTTATCGGGCAGCGACAAACCAGGCGCAACCAAGGAAAACGAGATGAGCCTCCGCGATTACGACAACATCAGCCCCACGGCGGGCTGGTCGCCGAGATGCGGCGCCATTCCGACATTCCCTTCGCCGAGGAAGTCGCCACGCGCATGGGTTCCGCGGAGCTGGTGCGGGAGATGCTGGGCGGAGAAGCCCCCGCGCCCGAGCTGCTGAGCTGGATGGCCCCGACGCTCGAGGCCCGCTACAAGTGCCTGGAGACGGCCCTCAAGGCGGCTGGCATCAAGCAGATCGTGGAATTGGGGAGCGGCTTCTCGTTCCGTGGCGACGCCATGAACCGCACCACGCCCCTGCGCTATATCGAAACCGACCTCCCGGAGATGCACGAAACCCGGCTGCGCCTGCGCAACGAGTTGCGGCGGGACGGCGTGCTCCCAGCCCAGGAGAACGTGGTCTTCGCGCCCTTGAACGCGGTGGCGCACTGGTGACGCCGCCGTCCTGGAGCAGCACCTCGTCCCGGGCGAACCGGTGGCCGTGATTCACGAGGGGCTGCTCCAATACTTCACCCGGGACGAGAAGCGGGCGACGGCCCAACTGATCGCCGGGATCCTGAAGCGCCACGGCGGAGTCTGGCTGACCCCGGACTTCGAGGTGAGCGACGACGGCTCCCGGGAGCGCTGGACCCATCCCCACTTCGCACGAATCTTCTCGGTGATCGCCCGCTCCACCCAAAGCAACCTGCGCGACGCGGCCTTCACCCGCGTGGACGAGGTGAAGGATTTCTTCTCGAAGCTGGGCTTCCGCGTCACGCCCCGCGCGCAGCTCGACGGCACCTTCGCGCTCTCCTCCGTGGAGCGCGTCGGCACGACCCCGGAGCAACTCGACATCCTGCGCCGGAGCCGCATCCTGTGGGAGCTGCGTCTGGACTGACGCCGATCACCTCAAGAGAGCACGGGGGCGCCGGGCACGCGCTCCTCGATGATGCGGACCGCCGTGGCGGTGCCATCTTCCCGCCGCATCAGCTCTCCCAGCCTGTTCGCCCGATCGCGCACCGCGCCGTCCTGGATGTGGCGCAGCGCCTGGGTGAGCCGCGCCGCGGTGAGCTGCTTGAACGGCATGCTGTAGCCCACCCCGAGCGCCGTCACCCGGTTTCCCCAGAAGGGCTGATCATTGCAGATCGCGCAGATGACCGTCGGCAGCCCGGCACGCAGCGTGGCCGCGGTGGTGCCCGCGCCGCCGTGGTGCACGGTCGCGCTGCAGCGCGCGAACAGCCAATCGTGGTCCACCGAGCGCGTGACGAAGATGCTCTCGGGCACCCGGAGCGCCGCGATCTCCTCCGCGCTCCAGCTCGCTCCGATGGCGAAGCGGACTCCCAGCGTGTTCGCGACCTCGATCGCCAGACGCAGCATCCCGGCCTTGTCCATCGAGGGCAGCCGCCAGTAACCCAGGTAGATGGGCGGTGGCCCCCCGTCCAGCCAGCGGATCAGCTCCGGCGAAGGGGCGCCGCCCGCGTTGACGCGAACGTCCGGGGGCATCATCCAGGGGCCGGTGATGACATTCGCGGCGCTCCAATCGGACGGACGCGGGACGAGGTGACTGCTGTAGCAATGCAGGATCGGCGTTCCGGCGCGCCACAGCTTCTCCCGCATCGAGATGGCCGTCGGTGGCAGCCCGAGCTCCGCGCGCCAGGCATTGATGAGGCGCTTCTGCCCCTGCCAGTAGAACGTCTCGAGAGAGAGTGCGTGAGCCGATTCATCGCGCGCAGCGGCAGCTTGTGCGCGGAGAGGAACGGGCTGGGAACTCCGACGTCGGCAGCATCGGCATGGTGTACCCGGGAATGAAGGGCACCCCGAGCTTCTCCGCGATGCAGGCGGCGCTGTCCTCGATCACCAGGTTCGCGACGATGGCGTCGGTGCCCTCGCAAGCGGCCAGGAGCTCGCGGTGCATCCGAGGCTTGAGGCTGTTGGCGATCCCCACCCCTTCCCCGGCCAGCATCCGCATGAACTTGGCGGTGTTGTCGGAGCCGGCCATCCACCGGATGCCCTCCTCCGACTGGAACCATTCCTCGTAGTCCGCCGAGACGGGGACATACCGGACACCGCTGTGCGCGACCATGTCGGCGAAGCCTGGGACGTGGCGACACGGACTTCGTGACCGCGGCGCTGCAAGGCGATCGCCAGCGCGATGAAGGGCTGCACGTCCCCACGAGTGCCCAATACCAACACGGTAATCTTCATCGCTCGTTCCTTTCAGCGCCCGCCAGGCGCGAGGCGGTGCTCGCGCGGCCAGGCCGGGGGCTCACCCCTGGGTCGTCCGGACGAGCGCTTGTGTCCGCTCGATGCCGGCGTCCAGGTGCAGGTCCTGGATGAAGCCTCGGCCCGCGATGGGTTGGGTGTGCTCGGACCGGGTGGAGTAACGAACGCACTCGGCATGTGAATAGACGCAGCCGTGGATCATGAGCTCGAGGCAGTGGACGTACCGGTCCATGCGGGCACGGTCGGTGGCATCGAGCCCGAGGGTCTCGTAGAGGGCGGGCATTCCCGCCTTGACGGAGAGGAAGTGCTGGACCTTCTCGTCGACCAGGGCGGAGATGCGCTCCAGGGCCTGGGGCGTGGTGAGGTTCTCCGAGCGCTCCATGGCGAGGATCACGTTGACTTCCTGCTGGTGCCGGTCCTTGGGCAGGGAGAAGACATCGTTCTGCAGGATGACGATGTCGATGACGCACTGGCGCAGATCCTGGATCTGCGTGGTGCCAAAGAGCGCCTCGGGCACCTCGAACCCCTCCGCGACCTCGATGAGATCGATCACGGCGTCCATGCTGATGTCGAGGCGACGGATCTCGAACGCGGTCCGCGTGTCGATCTGGCTGAGGTGGTTGCGGTAGGTGGTCATCCGCAGCACCCCGATGAAGAACCACTTCAGGTCGTCGCGGAAGCGGGCCATCCAGGCCGGGGACATCTTCGCGGAGAGCCGCTGGAGGATGTCCGTGATGCCGCGCGCGCAGGCGTCTTCCCCGGGGTCGCGGACGTGGCGTGGAGAGCGCCAATCATGTTCTCGGTGATTCGAGCCACCCGCGCCGGCTGGTTGCCGAGGGGGCCGGCGAACTGGTCATCGTAGAGGAACCCCCAGGTCATCCAGTCCGTGGCCGGGTCCAGGTTGGCACCACGCGCGGTGGGCAGACAGTGACCGGTGAGACGTCCCCAGTTCCACGCCTCCAGAAACCGGATCGCGGTGTCGGTGGTGGCAGGCCCATCTGGCGGGCCCATTCGATGCTGTGACGTTGGGCCTGTTCGATGTCCGGGCTGAGGTCGCGAGGGAACGGAAAGCGGAACTCGATCGCGGCGCGCTGGGTGTCAATCTTCACTGGAGCTCCTGCGGGGCGGGTGTGGCGGAACGGGGAACGGCGGTCATCAGGACCTGATTGGGTCGCAAGACCGAGCGGGGGACTTCCACACGCGGTGACCGGGAACCGGAACGAGCCGCCACCGGGCGGCGATGCTGGCAACGGCGATCACCATCTCGGTGCGGGCGAAGTAGTCACCGATGCACTTGTGCTTCCCGTCTCCGAAGGGGAGGAAGGCATGGCGCGGAAGCTCCCGCGCCCGCTCCGGCAGCCACCGGTCGGGGTCGAAGCGCAACGGCTCGGGGTAGAGACGTGGGTTGCGGTGGACCATCATCGGGCTGACGATGACCTCGGCCCCGGCCGGCAGGAGGGTACCCGCCAGGTTCACGTCACGGGTGGCGCGCCGCATCAGCAGCCAGGCGATCGGGTAGCGACGCAGCGTCTCGGAGACCACGTTCTGGATGTACTGCAACCGGGGCAGATCCTCCGGGGTGACGGGCCTGCCACCCAGCACGGTGTCCACCTCGGCGTGGATCCGCGCTTCCACCTCGGGGTGGCGTCCCACTTCGTGGAAGAGCCAGCTCAACGCGGTCGCCGTGGTCTCGGATCCGGCGACGAACAGGCCGGCGATCTCCATCCGGAGCTGTTCATCGCTCATCCCCTTGCCGGTCTCGTCATCCTGCGCCGCCAACAACGCGGAAAGCAGATCCCCTGGTCGCGGCCATCCGTGCGCCGCGCGTCGATGAACGTATTGATGATCTCGTCGAAGCGGGCTTTCTTGCGCGCGAAGGCCCGGTTGATCGGTATTGGCAGCTTCTCGAAGCCGCGGCCGGGGAGCACGGTGTGGAGACCCACCCAGGAGTTGGCGGCGTCGATGTAGTCGCCGATCTCGGTGGCGAGGCTCTCCTCGGTGTTCGCGCCGAACAGCGTCCGGGTGACGGCATTGAGCGTCAGACGATGCATCTCCTGGCGCAGCGAGATGCGGGCCCTGGCGACCACCCGGCGATCTGCGCTTCGGCTTGTCGATGGATGATCTCCATGTAGCCGTGGATGCGCGGCCGGTTGAACCCCGGCTGCAGGAGCTTTCGCTGCTGCCGGTGGAAAGTTCCGTTGGAGACGATGAGCCCCTTGCCGATCGCGGCCGTCGCCTTGTCGAAGACGCGCCCTCGCTCGAAGCTGTCGGCGTGAGTGACCAGCACCTGATGGATGTACTCAGGGGAGGTGACCACATACACGGGCGAGGAGCCGATGCGGAGCTGGACGATGTCCCCGAACTCACGCAACGACTGCAGATAAGCGATAGGCAAGCGCAGCGGCCGGAGCGCATGGCCAAGCAGTGGCAACCCACCAGGCACCTCTGGGGCGATGGCGGCAGAGGGCGGAGGGGTCACGTTGTCCATGGGAGGAACACTCCTCGCTGAATGATTCCCAATAGCGGCCAAGGCCGGCATCGGGTGAGAAGAAGCTCGGTGAGGAAAGCCTGGGGGAAGGCGATGTTGCTCCTATCGGATTCCCGACTGGCAGGCAACGCGAGTTTTCACTAGATTACTGAAAAAGCCGCTTGAATCGGCACGAGAAATCGCCACATTCCCGTGCCTCACCGGCGGCCCCGGAGGGGCTCACTGACAGCTGGGGGTCTCCAGCTTCACCCGCACCGTCTCCGTCCACAACGGAGCGAGCAGGTACGGTCGGCACTTCCAATAAGGCCCCGACCCCTCACAGGACAGCGCACACGGACCCACTGGCAGGAGGCCACACAGCGGCGCGTCGTCGCAAATCCGCTGCCCGAGCAGCGGCAGTCCCAACAGACCACACGACTGGGGCAACAAAGACTCCCAGCAGACGAAGACGTTGAAGGCGGGCAACAGACCCAGCAGGGGCGTGGTGGACGAGAAGAGGTCGCCAAAGACGGTCGACTCCTCGATCGGATACTGGGGAGCATAGGTCGTGCTGTGCCTGATGGAGGGATGATCGCCCTCGAACAGGATGGGAACGGTGGCGCCATAGAAGTTCAACCGCTGGACCATGCACGCCGTCACATACCGGCGGCCCGCGGTATCCAGCACGTCTCCCAGCCACGAGGGCGCGAGGCCCCACCACCCCGTGTACAGCGCGCCCGTCACGGGATCTCGCACGGACTGCTCGGGCGTGAGCGCACACTCGACCGCGGAGCGGAGCACGTGCCGGCAGGACTCGGAGACCAGGCTCAAGGGCAAGCTCGGCAGATACCCCGCCCCCTGGTCGAGCGCGGCGCTCCCCATGGACCGGAGCGCCTGCTGGGTCCCATGTGCCCAGAAGCAGGAAGGGGACGTGCCATTCAAACCATTGGGTGGGGGGCGGTCATAGCTCCCCCTCCAATCGCCTGATGGACGCCCGAGAGAGACGAGCCCTGCTCCAGCTCCTCCGCGGTACCGCCGCATCCGACGAAGCAGGCCACGACGAGAGCAATGAACAGACGACATGCGCGCCACATGGGCATGTGAACCTCCAATGGGTGATGCGGGTAGGAAGGGCCGCGCCGTGTCCAGGCGCTATGGGAAAGACGCCTGGGGCGGGTTCGAGAAACGCTGACACTCCCAGGCCAGGACTGGACTCAATCGGGTCGCCAACCCGCAGGTCTCCGTGGCCCGCGCTCCGTCCACCTCGCCCAGCCGCCGCACCAGGGCCCGCCCCCTCTCCAGGGCCACCGCCGGATCCCGCCCGAGAAGCCGCTCGTTCTCCGACTCGAGGGCACGGCCCAGGACCAGCTCCTCCAACAACCAGGGGTTTGTCGGCGACTCCCCCGCGACGGCGCGAATCACCTCGAAGAGCGACGCCAACACCGGACGGGAATCCCTGCCCAGCACCAGCTCATGGTGGGCACGCAGCCGGTACGCACGCGCCTTCCACAGCGCGAGGACCCACGGGGCGGCGCCTGACTTCTCCAGCTGGACCAGCGCCTGGGAGAGCGCCTGGAGCGCCTCGGGCGCCTCTCGCTTCCGGGCGATCTCCGCCTCCAGCCGGGTCGCCGCGACATCCAGCAGACCGCCCACGGGCAGGGCGAAGCCGGGATCGAGCTCCAGGGCCCGTGTGTACTGCGCCACCGCCTTCTCCAGCAGCGGTGCCGCCTCTCCTCCCCGCGCGCCGATCCGCCGGCCTCCTGGAAGTACACATCCCCCAGCTCGTTGTGGGCCCAGGTGAAGCCCGGCTCCAGGGAGAGCACCCGCTGGTACGCCGCGATGGCCGGCTCCAGGGACACCGCACCGCCCTGCCCCTCCAGGAACCGGGCCCGAAGGTAGAGGGCTTGAGCCACGGCGTAGTGGGACAGGACATCCTGGGGGCGAGCGCTCCGTTGCGCCTCGGCGGTCTCGAGCGCCTCCTCCACCAGGGGGAGAGCACCCCCGGGATGTCGGTGCCACCCACGTAGGCCCGCGCCAGGAGCACGAGCGCGCGCTGCACCACGGCGCCTCCGTCCCTCGAGCTCGCGCGCACCGCGCGGCCACATGCCGCCTCGGCGGCCTCGAACGCGGGAGCGGGCGGGAGCTTTCGCGAGTTGTCCGCCCACCCTTGCTTCTCCCACAGCTCGCACTGCGCCCGGTGGATGGCCGGATCGCTGCTGCCCATCTCCGCCGCCACCCGGTACGCCTCCGCGGCCCGGTCGAAATAACCCTTCATCTTCTCGTAGTCGAACGCCGCGTCATGCCGGTACTTGCTGCCCTCGGCATACAGCGCATCGCCCTCGAGCTTCTTCGGCTCGTACATCCAGGGCGCCTTGCCGAAAGCCGCCTTCGCCTTGGCGATCGCCTCGTCGTGGTGGCCCTCGTACAGCGCGATCAGCCCCTCCACGTACTCGGGCACCTCGAGCCGTGTTCCCATGGCCGCCCGCAGGTGCTGCAACGCCGGTTGGCGCAGGGACGTGTCCAGCAACGCCACCCTCCGCTGCCGCTCTCGCGGCTCGGTGATGCGCCGGGTCTCCTCCAGGGCGCGCCGGTACAGCTCTCCGAGCGCCCGCCCCAGCGCATACTCGAGGTTCGCCGACGTGTACCCGGCCTCGAGCGCCTTCTCCAGGAGCTCCCGGGCCCGCGTGGGCTCGCCCAGCGCGAGCTGCCCCAGCCCGAGCGCGGTGTATCCGGGCCCCAGTCCGGCGTCGCCCGAGGCCCCCAGGTGCTGTTCGATCTCCCCGAGCCGGGCGCGCACCACGTCCCGCTCCCGCTCCACGTCATGCAGCGGCAGCCCATATGCCGCGCGCAGGAACAGCTCCATCTCCTTCACGCTCTCACCCAGCTCCCGGGCGAGCCGCGCCTGCTCCGCCGCGCGCCGCTGGGCCCCCACCCAGACGGCGCACACCCCGAGCACCCCCAGCACGAGTGCCCCCAGCACCCCCGTGAGCAGCTTGTGCCTGCGCATCGTCTTCTGGAGGCGCTCCCCCCAGGAGGCCGGCTTCGCCTGGATGGGCGCGCCGTCCAGGGAGCGCCTCAGATCCTCCGCGAGCGCCCACGCGGAGTCATAGCGGCGCGCCCGGTCCCGCTCGAGACACTTCATCACGATGGTCTCGAGGTTCTTCGGAACGCCCGGCTTCACCTGCCCCAGCGGGGGCGGATCCTCCATGGCGGAGATCAGCAGCAGCCGCCACGGGTGCTCCGAGACATAGGGCGGCCGTCCGGCGATCACGTCGTACAGCGTGGCCCCCAGCGAGTACACGTCCGAGCGCGGGTCCAACTGGCGCACGTCTCCATTGGCCTGCTCGGGCGACATGTAGGCCGGCGTCCCGAGGACCTCTCCCGTCTCGGTCATTCCCTGCTCGGCGACCTGACGCGCCAGGCCGAAATCCACGACGTAGGGCTTCCACGTCCCGTCCCCGAGCTGCTCGACGAGGATGTTCCCCGGCTTGAGATCCCGATGGATCATCCCCAGGCGGTGAGCCTCGTGCACCGCCAGGGCGACATCCTGGAGCAGCTTCACCTGCTGCGCGAGCGTCATGCGCTCGCGCACGCGCGACAGCGGCACCCCATCGATGTACTGCATCACGATGTACGGCTCGTCCTCGGCCAACCCGGCCTCGTACACCCCACACACGTGCTCATGCTGGATGCGCGCCTGGGAACGCGCCTCCGCGAGGAAGCGCTGGATGAGCGCGGGATTGTCCTTCTTGAGCAACTTCAGCGCGACGGTGCGGCCCAACCGTGGATCCACCGCCCGGTAGACAACCCCCATCGCGCCCTCACCCGCCAGGCGGATGTCCGTGTAGCGCGCCGACAGGGACGGGGGAATCCTCCGGTGCACGGGAGGGCGCGTCCAGCTCCTTCATGTAGGCCGAGGTGAACTCGAAATTGATTTGACTGTCATTCTTCTGCACGGGGAACTCCAGAGATGACTCTTCCTGCTCAGCGAGGAACGACGAGCACCCGGGAGGCACGGCGCAGGAGGACCAAAGATAGGCACCCCCTCGTGGGGCCCCATCAGCGATTCACTGAATTGACGATGGCACCAAATTCTTACTAGAATATCGCGGTTTACCCGTGTTGTCGGAAGGTTGACTTCCGAGCCGAGGGCAGCACCAGACACTGTCTGAATTCGGTATGAGCCTCCTGGGTCCGGCCACTGAGTGGGACAAGCGGGTGCCGGTCTTCGTGCCCACGCGGACTTGTCTGCGTATGGGAAGCAGGAAGAGGGAAGGGGAGTGCCCTGCCCCGTGGGGCACCCTGCTGCGTTGAACACAACACCCCGCCAGCCGAGGCCAGGATGCCTCGGGGCGAGTGGAGCAGCTTGACACCCTGGCCCCGAGCTGCCTGTCGCCGACGTTGCTCGCGTCAAGCCAACCGGTCAACGTCTCGACCCGGGCGGCATACCGAGACAGCTCGAAGTTGATGACCTGACTGGGGTTGGTGACAAGATTCTGGGTGATGAGCTGGCTCCGCCCAACGTCAGGTGGTCACGGGCGAATGACCCTCGCGGAGGTCAACCGGGCCGGGAGGGACCCCATACCGCGACCCCTCCCGGCCACGGGCTCCATCAGTTGGCCGTGCAGGTCAGGGTGGGCGCGGTGTTGGAACCGGAATACGTCGCCTGGAAGCCGAAGCTCGTGCTGCTCCCCGGCTGGAGGACACCGTTGTAGTTCATGTTCCGCGCCGTGGCGCTCGCGCCGGACTGGGTCGACGTGGCGTTCCACATGTTGGTGATCTGCTGGTTGCCACCAAAGGTCCAGCTGACCGTCCAGCCCTTGGTCGCGGTGGTCCCGGTGTTCTTCACCGTCACGGTGGCGCCGAAGCCAGAGCCCCACTCGCTATCGGACTGGTAGGTCGCCGTGCAGCCGCCGGTTCCTCCCCCGGAGGACTGGGTCGTCGCGGAAACCGTGTTGGAGGCATCGCTCACGTTCCCGGCGGCATCACGCGCATACACCTTGTAGCTGTAAGCCGTGTTCGCCGACAGCCCCGTGTCCGTGTACGACAGCAGGGTGCCGGGGAGCGTCGCCACTCGAGAGGACCCGCGGTAGACGTCGTAACCGGTCACCGCGACGTTGTCCGTCGAGGCGCTCCACGCGAGCGACACGCTGCTCGACGTCGTGCCTGTCGTCGCCAGGTTGCCGGGCGCGGTGGGGCGCTGCGTGTCGCCACCACTTCCCCCGAAGACCGAGCTCGACGGAGGTGGCCTCGAGACCATTGGCACTCGTGATGAGCCGGTGCCCCAGTCCGTGCGGCTGGCCGGGTTGAAGTTGGTGACCATGTCGAGGTATTCGACGCCACCTCCGTTGCCGCTCCACGACCAGCCCATGTAGCCGAGCCCCTGCAACGTGGTGTACTCCGTGAGGGTAAACTCATCCGGATCTCCATCGGAGTGGTACCAGCCGAACTCGCCAACGAGGATGGGCAGGCCACGGCTGGTGAACGAGTCGAGGTAGTCCTTGACCTTCGAGGGGGTGTTGTAGACGCCGTACATGTGGACGCTGAAGATGGAGTTGCGCAGCGGGTCGGCCTCCCAGACTTCCTCGGCGTTGTTCCGCATGGTGTTGGACCAGTCCTGCCCCCAGTTCGGCGCGTCGATCATCAAGGTGTGCGTCAGCCCGGCATTCCGCAGGCGTTGGATGGCACCCATGGTCGCCCCGACCCACTCCGTGTAGAGGGTGTTGCCATACGGCTCATTGCCGATGTTGATGATGACGTAGGCCTCCTGGCCAACGAGCGCACCGCGAATGCTCAGCCAGTAGTCGACCGCCTGATCGAGGCTGTAGGCGCCCCCCTGCTCCCCATAACCCGTCGTGTCGTGGTTCTCGAGCACGCAGACGAGCCGGTTCTGCTTGCAGAGCGAGATGACGTTCGCCACGTCGCTGGCCGTGTTGGTCGACCACCGGCCACCGCTCAGCACGACGCGGACGCTGTTGGCCCCCACCACCTTGATGTCCGCGAACGCGCTCGTCCTCTGCGGGAACCACGCGTGCGGGTGGCTGATACCGCGGATGATGAAGTCATTGCCGTTCGCGTCGAGGAGCCGACCGTTGGCGATATGGAAGCCGCCGTCAGCGGCATGGGCGTCGCTGATGGGCGCGAGGACGGAGAGCACAGCGGCCAGCACCGTGGTTGTCGCGGTGGTGAGCAGCCTTCGCCACCAGAACCAGGCACTGCGGGCATCAGCATGGAGAATCTGTCGGGACATGGGGTGTCTCCAGAAGCGAGTGATTGAGATGTGATCCACGACTTGTGCGATGGCGGTTTCCAACTCAGTCCGAGGCCGCGCCCAAACGAGACAACTGCCAATGGCAGACATGGACCCGCCAGCCGCGGGGGGAGTGAGGACTGATCTGCGGTCACAAGAGGGGGAAGCGAATCGCAACGTTGTCATTTTTTGGATGGCGGAAAAATTCCAGCTCGCTGGAACCGAGGCGAATCCTCCTGCCAGCCTGGATGACGCCTACGCGAATACGAGAGGGTGGAAACGAATCGTAACGTTGTCATTTTCGATTGAAGGAAAGTTTCAGTCTCGTGGCAATGAAGCGCATCCTCCAGGGGTTCGTGGGCTTTGGGGGCGCGACCGCCGAGTCCGCCCCACCAGACGCGAAGCCACAATGACAGTAACTCAAACCAGTTTGTGGAGGAATTCAAGTGAAACCGTCTCTTCCAGAACATGTTGGATGCAGGACAGTTCCTCGGAGACAGGAAAGCGATTCATCCGGATGACGGCGCGGTGTGCGCGGAGGAACGCCGTCAGGACATCACGCAGCGTTGCAACTCCGCCTTCGCCCGGTGCAGCAGCACGGCCACGTGACCCGGAGTAAGGGAGAGTTCGCGCGCCACCTCCGCGCCGGTCACCTCCTCCAGCATGCGCATCGTGACCACGTGACGCTGCACCTGGCTGAGCTTGTTCACGCAGCCGCGAAGCTTCACGTGGTCCTCGGCGAGCACGAGCAGCTCGTCCGCCGTGGGCTGCGGCGCGGAGAGCTCCTGTACCGTGTCCACGTCTTCGTGGGGCATCGCACGGTGGTGGCGCCGGCGCATGTTGCGCGCCGTGTTGCGCACCAAGACCGAGAGCAAGGCCCGCGAATCCTCGCGCTCGTCCGACAAGGAGCGTGCGTGGGGCAGCTGGAGGTAGGTGTGGAAGGCTTCCTGGATGGCATCGAGCGCATCCTCGGAGGACAGACCCTCGTGGCGAGCGATGCGCGTCAGGGCGTGCACCTGCGTCCGCGTGAGCTCGGACACCCAACCGAGGAAGGGGAGGTTTTCTGCTGAAGGCTGGCTCATGGCAACTCGTCAGTGGGGAGGGGGTCGTTGGCGAAGGGGATGGCGCTGTTCACGAGTCCCCATTCGAGCCGCTCGACATAACGCGGCGGAGATCACCCCGTCTACGATTTCCGGAACAACGTCTCAATGGGGGGCACGACATGATGAAGAGAAGGTATTTCCTCTCGAGCCTGTTGATGGTGGTTCTCGCCATCCAGTCCTGTTCTGGCAGGAACCCGGAACCGCCCGCGACGCCGACAAGGGACGCCCCTGTCATCATCGTCGGCGCGGGTCTGACGGGGCTGACCCTGGCCTACGCGCTGAAAAAGGCGGGCATCGACTCGCTGCTCGTCGAGTCGGCTCCGCGCCTGGGTGGCCGCGTCCAGACGATCACCTTCGCCGACGGCGCCACCGCCGAGGCTCACATGGAGGAGTTCTTCGAGCGCAGCCCCGCGGTGGCGCTGCTGCGGGAGCTCAACCTCCCCCTTGAGCGAGGACGTCGCCCACTCGTCCGTGCGGCTCGATGGGCAGATCCACCCCTACCAGGGAGAGGGCGCGCGACACGTACCTCGCGGGGATCTTCAACGAGGAGGAGCGCGCGGCGTTCCTCCAGTGGAACACCAAGGCCTGGAATCTCTACTCCCAACTGCACGCCAGTCATGAGGCGGGAACGCCGCTGTCGCCGGAGCTGGACGCGCTCATGCACATCAGCTTCGCGGAGTTCATCGCCCGCGACGGACTTCCGCACAAGGTCAGCGAGTGGATCCGCGTCACGCTGGAGCCCGAGATCGCCATCGAGTGGGACAAGATCTCCGCGCTCGACGGCCTCGACGAGATGCGTCTCTTCCTGGATTCACCGGAGGGGTTCGGCGAGAAGAACTACCACGTCCTCGGGGGCAACACGCTCTTCACCGAGGGGCTCACCGCCCACCTGCGTCCCGGCCAGCTCATGACCCAGGCCCGCGTCACCGCCATCGAGCAGACGGACTCGGGCGTGAAGGTGCGGGTCCTCCAGGATGACCGCCAGTTCCTCGACATCACCGGGCGGATGGTGGTGGTCACCGTGCCGGTCAATGTCCTGGGGAGGATCCAGTTCTCGCCCGCGCTCAGCCGTGAGAAGTGGCAGGCCATCCAGACAACGAGGATGGGGAGCTACGTCAAGGTGCACTTCCGTGTCGCGCCCGAGGCGTCCCCGTTGTGGGAGGTGAACGGTGAGAACGTCCTGACGCTGCTCTCGGACTCGCCGGCCGGCAGTATCTACGACGTGACGGAGATTCAGGAGGGCGACCAGGATCCTCGGGACCGCGTCCTCACCCTGCTCCTGCATGCCCGATTCGCGCGCGAGATCATGAACCTGCCCGTCGACGAGATGCGCGAGAAGAGCGCGGAGGCGCTCGACAACCTCTTCCCGGGCATCCGCCAGCACATCCGCTCCGCGGAGATCTTCGCCTATCCGCAAGCGGTGGCCTACTGGCCCTGGAGCTCGGACGCTCCCGCTTCGATGCGCTCGCGGCCGAGCTGCGCCGTCCCCAGGGCCGTCTCTACATCGGAGGCGACACGACGGAGAACAGCCACTCGGAAGGGGCCGTCATCGCCGGGCTGCGGATCTCGCGGCAGATCATCGAGCGCCGGGGCGAGCTGCGGTTGCACGTGGATTCTCCCCGGGCCGCCGCGCGGTAGGAGGGAACAAGGGAGTTCGGCCCGCGGGAACTCGCGGCTCCAACGTCCGCGCGGGCCAGCCGTGCCCCGCTCCACCCGCACGCATCACCCGTCGTTTGCTGGCGGTGAACATTCCCGGAGATTACTCAACGGACGCCCGCTGACGCAGGCTTCGGGAAGAACACATGCAATTCCAACAATCAAACTCAAGTATCGAGCGGCTCAAGAAGCGCGGACGGCATTCCACCGTGCTGGCCGTAATGACTCTCATGATCGCCTCTTGTTCTGACTTCAAACCAGTAGAAGGAGAACAAGCCGGATCGCCCCCTCCCAAGTCAGCCCTGGCGGCACAGGCGCTCGCTCTGCCATTTCCCATCTTGCCCCGCCAGTCACTGGTCATCACGGACACGGACATCATGTCCGCGTTCACGCTGAGGGATGTGCTCGGGCAGCTGGTCTCCCAGGGGCAAGTCCCGGGTCAAACGCCCCTGGAGCTCTTTCATCAGCTCTTCGACACGTTCCAGCGGGGCGCCAACGGGAACTTCCCGGGCCCGCATTGTGATGACGTGGCGGCCGTGACTGGAGATATCCAGCCGCCCGTGGACCCCAACTCCATCAATCCCGCCTTCCCGTTCGAGAAGCAGGTTCCCACGGGGTCCATCAACGGGTGGCCCATCCTGTGCCCCCGGAGCGTGGGAGACGAGGCGGCCGCCACGAACGATCCGTTCAGCGATCCTCTGGCCGCGAATGCCTACATGGCCACGACCGTGTCGAACCGCTTCGATCTGGCACCTCCGGACGGCGCGGACTGTGGGGAGTACCGGCTCGTCTTCGCGAGGCGATCGGGCATTCCAGGCGGCGGCCGCTCGGGCTTCGAGCGCAACTTCATCATTTTCGAGGCCCGGCTGCCCAATCCCCACCCGGAGCAGGGTCGTCAGGCCTGCCTTCCCGTCGTCCAGTTCTGGTTGAACCAGTCGGACCCCTCGAAGAGCCCCGCCACCCGAGCCAGTGAGCTGCACGACTTCTTCTTCAACGGCCTGCCGGGAGGTTTCGAGCCCGTCATCCACATCGACCACTACGGTGCTCGAGGGGGAGCGCACGGCGGCCGGTACGGACCAACGAGTTCCTGCTGGCCCTCACGGACCCCATCAACGCCTGGTCCCTCCGGGAGTTCCGGCTGCTGCACGGCACCAGCGGCAATCCCTCATTGAAATTCGTCCCCTCCTTCGTCAAGGACAACCCCTCCGCGAAGCTCTTTGTCCCCGGCACCTCGGCGGACCCACGCGTCACGGGGTTCCAGGACTCCTTCTTGCTGGACGCGGTGAACAGGCTTGCCTCCACGGATGACCTCAACCGCTTCGCTTATCCGTCCGCGCTGCCCACGACGATGGAGGCGGGGGAGAGCCTGATGATTCCCTTCCAGAACAATTACTTGAACGCCTTCGGCACGGGAGGGACGCTGAAGACCCGCATCCAGAACAAGCTCGACGCGCTGGGCAGCACGCTGACCCCGGAGCAACTCGTGGCACGTGCGCAGTCCCTCTCCTGCTCGGGATGCCATGAACCGGTGGACGGCACGGGGAGCCCCTCCAGCGAACTCGACGTGGGGTTGTCCGCCCCGTACCCCAAGACGCTGACCTTCACGCATACCTCCGAGCAGAAGGAAGCCATCCCCGGCGCTCCGGGCCGGGAGCGGTTCCTCATCTCGAATGCCCTGACCCAGGTGTTCATCCCATTCCGCCAGCAGGTGATGACTGATTTCCTCCTGGGACAGCCCATCCTCGGCTTCGAGAAGCCGGGCGCATGGACCTCCGCCCAGACGCCGTTGCCGCTCCACACGGGCCGGGTGACCGAGGGCATCTCCTCGCTCCAGGTGGCGGTGCCCACGGGGGTGGCCCAGATCGTCAGTCCGTCCTTCAGCACCGCGGGACTCACTCCGGTGGGCAACAAACTCAAGCTCGACTTCTTCGTGTCGGCCGTTCAGCCCAACCCGGCCTGGGTGGGGACCGTGGAAGTGCTGATCTCCATTCCCTCCGCGGGAATCAGCAACCAATGGGTGGGCAACGCCGTGCTCAACACCCTGCCTCGGGGAGCCTTCTCGACGCTCGAGTTCCCACTCCAGGCGGGAACCGTGACGGCCCTCAACAAGGCGCCCGCTGACGTGAAGCTCCAGGTCGACCTCTCCGTGACCACCGGCTCCGGGCCCTACTACCTGGACAACGTTCGCTTCGCGAACTGAGCTCCGGCAGGGGTGCGCATCGTCGCGTGCGCGCCCCTGCCCGTCTGAGTTAGAGCAGCTTCGCCATGATCTCGCGCTCGCGCTGCTCGAGCTTGATCGAGGCGAGCGTCCAGTCGATGAGTTCGTCGGCGACCGACACGTCGAGACCGAAGGCGCCAGCGGCCTCCTTCACCGACGCACGCTCCTCGTTGGCGATCTCCCCGTCGGCGCACGCCACCTCGACGATCATGCGCAGGAGGGAGGCGCGCAGCTCGCGGATCTCGATCTTGCCGACGATGTCGGTGAGGCGGCTGGGCTTCTGGAATTCCCGCTCGATGAGCGCGGCGACCTCCTCGTCGCTGGGCGACAGGCCCATGCCCATCACCACCTCGTCGAGCTGCTGGCGCTCGTCCTCGGTGATGCGGCCATCGCTCGCCGCCACGTTGGCCATGGCCTGGACGAACGCCATCAGCTGCTCCTGGGGGTACTCGCGCGTCATGTCGTCTCCTTGGCGAGCGGCGCGCGGCTGGCCGGGCCGCTCGGCGCAGCAGGATAGTGGGCGCCAACGAGGACCGGAAACGGTTTTCGCCCGGGCGCGTGGAAGCGCGGCCTCGGCCCGGCCCCGCCGGGCTTCGAGAACGCCTCCCGCGTGACTTCGTGTTAAGCCGACTCCGCCGAGGTCCCCGTGTCCAATCCGCCCCCCCGAACGACAACGCCGGACGCGACGTGGCTTCCCAGGATGAGCCCGCGAGGACGCCCTCTTCCCACCCGGGAGACAGCCCCTCGATGGAGGGGCCCGCGTGGAATCCCGAGCCGCTGGCCTTGCTGGAGGGAATGTTCACGCTCTCGCCCGTGCCCTACATCATCTTCGACGCGGGCGGGCACGCGCGCCTGAACAACCGGGCCTACCGCGAGATGTTCGGGGCCGAGCCGCCGCCCGGGTACAACCTCTTCGAGGACCCGGAGAACGTGCGCACAGGGCTGGCCGGGTTCGTGCGCCGTGCCTTCCGTGGGGAGACGATCCAGACCCCCACGGTCTGGTACGACCCCAACGAGCACCGGGCGCTCGGCGTGCGCGAGGCGCGGCGCGCGGCCATTTCCTGCACCTTCTTTCCCTGATGGGCGCGGGGGGCGACGTGACCCATGTGGCCATCGCCTTCAAGGACGTGACGGCGGAGTGGGTGGCGCGTGAAGAGGTGGAAGCCGAGCGCGATCGGCTGCGCGCGGTGGTGGCGGAGAAGGAAACCCTCGGCAAGAACCTCCACATGCTGGAGATGCTCTTCCAGCGCTCATCCATTGGCGTCGTCTTCGGGTTGCCAGATTCCCAGACACTCACGGAGGCCAACCCGGCTTTCTGCAGGATGCACGGGTACTCCCCGGACGACGTGGAGGGAATGACGCTCGAGGAGCTCTTCGCGCCAGAGGAGCGGGCGCGGCTCCCCGCGCTCTTGCGCCAGGTCCATGAAGAGGGGCACGTCACCTGGGAGTCCGTCCACCTGCGCCAGGACGGAAGCCGCTTCCCCGTGATGATCGAGATGACGGCCGTGCGAGATGCCTCGGGGGCGATGCTCGCGCGCGGCGTGACCGTCCAGGACATCAGCGAGTACAAGCGGGTGGAGGCCGAGCGCGTCGCGCACCTCCAGCGCACCGCGAAGCTGCAGGAGGTGACAGCCGCCTTCTCCCGTGCCCTGACACCCGCCGAGGTGGCCCGCATCAGCGCTTCCGCCGGCATCGAGCTGCTGGGGGCGAGGGCGGGAGGATCAGCCTGCTCAGCCCGGACGGCACGGAGCTCATCGCGGTGGGCACGGTGGGGCTGGGCGACGACCCGGTTCGCCAATACAGCCGCATTCCCATGACGGCGAAGCTCGTTCCGGTGGACGCGGTGAAGACGCGGCGGCCCGTCTTCTGCGACTCGGAGGCGGACTACCTCCGCGAGTACCCGGAGCCTCGCGGGCCGATACCTTCCAGGGCGGTACCCGCACGAGCCTTCCCCTCTGCGTGGAGGACCGGGTGATCGGCTCGATGGGCTTCGCCTACGAGACGTGGCGTCCCCTCTCGAGGGAGGAGCGCGAGTTGCAGCAGGCCCTGGCCCACCTGTGCGCCCAGGTCCTGGAGCGGGCCCGCCTCCACGCGGAGCAGCGACGGGCCGAGCAGCGCGCCAGCTTCCTCTCCCAGGTGGGCACGGCCCTCATGGAGTCCCTGGACTACGAGGCCACGCTCACCCGCGTCGCGCGGCTGGCCGTTCCCTCCATCGCGGACTGGTGCACCGTCACCACGCGCCAGGACGAGCGGTTGCTCGGCCGTATCGCCGCCGTCCACAAGGACGCCGACAAGCAGCCGCTCCTCGAGCAACTGCAACGTCGCTTCTCCCCCGACCACCACTGGGATGAGCGCTACCTGAGGGTGTTGCGGTGGGGACGGCCCTGTCTCGCCGATGTGGTGGAGGAGGCGACGCTGGTGGGGGTCGCGCAGGACGAGGAGCACCTGCGCCTGATGCGGGCCCTGGGCGTGAGCTCCTGCATCATGGTTCCGCTCGTCATTCGAGGCAGGCCGATGGGCATCATCGCGCTGATGCGGTCCGAGCCGGAAGAGCGCTATGGCCCGGCCGACCTCGCGCTCGCCGAGGGGCTGGCCGGGCGCGCCGCCATGGCGATCGAGAATGCCCTTCTCTACAAGGAAGCCCGGGAGGCGATCCGCGCCCGGGATACCTTCCTCGGCATCGCCTCCCACGAGCTGAACACCCCCCTGACCTCCCTCAAGCTGAATCTCCAGGGGCTGCGACGCGGCCTGGAGTCGCTGCTGCCCGGCGTGCTCGCGGAGACGGTCCGCGTGAAGTTCCCGTCCATCCAGCGCCAGGTGGACCGGCTCGCCAGCCTCGTGCGGGAGCTGCTGGACGTGTCGCGCATCACGGAGGGGCGGCTGAAGCTGGAGGTGGGGGAGGTGGACCTCGTCGCCGTGATTGGCGAGGTGGTCACGCGCTGCGCGGAGGACGCGGCCCGAGCCGGCTGCGAGCTGCGACTGGACGTCCCCGACTCGGTGGTGGGTGAGTGGGACCGGCTGCGGCTGGATCAGGTGCTCCAGAACCTGCTGTCCAATGCCCTCAAGTATGGCCACGGCCAGCCCGTGACGGTGACGGTACGCGCCGATGCGGCCTCGGCCACGGTGACGGTGCGCGACAACGGCATCGGCATCGCGGCCGAGGCGCAAGCCCGCCTCTTCCAGAAGTTCGAGCGGGTGGCCAGTGAGCGCAATTACAGCGGCTTCGGGCTGGGCCTGTGGATCGTAAAGCAGATTCTCGACGCCATGGGGGGCACCATCCAGGTGGAGAGCGCACCCAGGCTCGGCGCCACCTTCTCCGTTGTCCTGCCGCGCACCTCACCTCCGTGACCGGAGGAGGAGCTCCGAGTCGGCCGCCCTGCCCTCCTCCCCTCCCGCTCCTCATTGAATCCGGCACGAGGACATGACGTTGTTCGCGTTCGGGCTCAGGGCGGTGAAATCCGGGGTGTCCGCCGTCCTGGTCCACGAAGCACCCGAGAAGTTGTCATCCGAATACATGATCAACGTCCGCCCGCTGGGGACCTTCACCGAGGACGCCCAATCATTGGGGACCCCCAGGGCCGCGAGTTGCGCCAGGGTGTAGTTGCCCACGGGCAGTGCCGGACTGGCTGCGCCGCCATAGTTGATGTCTTGGAAGAAGACCACGCCGGGGGCGCTCGTGTCCCAGCTGTTTCCGGCGAAGGTGGTCGCGAAGCCGCTGGAGCCGTTGACGAACGAGAACTGGCCGCTGTCGAGGTTGGACACCGTGTTGAGTTCGAAGGCGCCCGTCCCCGTGGCGCCCGCCTTGATCCGGATGCCGCTGGCGGCGGGATGGGTGATCGTGTTGTCGCTGAACACGACGTCCACGTCGTAGGTCCCAATGAGTACCCCCTCGCCGAGTGAGTCGATGATCAGGTTGCCATCGAACGTCGCCGCGACGGGGGTGTTGTCATGGCCGATCACCACGGCGGCGTTCACACCGCCGTAAGGCCTGAAGCCGCCCCCGGAGGATGGTGTTGCCTTGAACCAGCGCGGACTCGAGCGCACGGCCGGGGTGGAACACGCCCACGACCATGCCGACCTCCTGAGCCGGATCGGCCACGAGGTTGCCTTGCACGGTGACGTTCCGGCCTCCCGCGATGCGCAGCGTGTTCGCCCCGACGGCGCAGATCGAGGTGTTGTTCAACAACTTCACGGTGTCCATCTGGGGCCACAACACATCCGCGTTGATGGCGAGGCCATCATCACCCGAGCCCCTCACGTAGTTGTTCTGGGCGGTCAGGTCATATCCAGCATGGTCCGCACCCGGGCCGCTGTTCAGGTTGATGCCATCCGCCCAGGGATTCAATATCCGTGAATCCCGGACCGTGCCATGGGAGCCGCTCGCCCACATCGCGGCATCCGTGTGTTGGATCCAGACGCGCTCGACCAGCCAGCCGGTGGCTCCCGAGAGGGTCAATCCATAGCTCGCGCCGAGGTTTCTGTTCCTCCCGGTGGAGGGCACGTCGATGAAGACATCCCGGAGCGTGCAGTTCTCGAGCTCCCACCAGTGGTCGATGCCCTGGTTGGGAATGGGCACGTTGCGGTAGAGCGTCGTGTACCACATGCCCGCTCCGCTGAGGGTGATTCCCTTCGCGGAGATCACCCGGCTGGTGTCGAAGCGGCCAGCGGGGATCCACACCCCTTCCCTGGGCCTGCGCGGCGTTGATGCAGCTCTGGATGGCATCGCTGTCATCCCCGTTGTCGTCGGCGACCGCCCCGTAGCTCGTGATCGAGAGCGTATTGGCCGGCTGCGTCCGTGCCGCGGGGGCGCGCTCCACGTCGACCAGGTCGAGGTGGTAGAAGGCGGCCGTGTTCGCCGCGTCCTTGCGGAGCATGAACCTGCTCCCCGGGGCGATGGGCGTCCCGGTGATGACGACCCGCTGATCATCGTAGAAGCGCTGGGGCGCTCCGCCCGAGGGCGCGTTGTTGTCCCAGGTGCCGGTACCATAGACCCAGCTCTGGCGGGAACTCAGGGTGATGGCCTGACGCAACACCCCGTCGACGTACAGGTTCAGCGTGGCGGTGGTGCCCCTCCTCCCGGTGCGTCCGGGATCGAGGCGCGAATCACCATCCTGTCGATCGCGATGCCCGTGGTGTTCGTCCAGGAGACCGATTCGCCGGTCGCGTCGAGCTGGACGAACTCGCGGCCCGAGGCCTCGAGCTCCGGAGTCGATGCGGTCGGCAGCGGGCCTGGGGCGAGCGCCCTCCGGGTCGCGCCGCCGCCGAGCGTTCCTGCTTCCGCCTCCAAGGTCACGAAGGGAGTGCTCGCGCCCACCTGGGCCAGCACGGGCCCGGCCGCCAGCATGACCGACAGGGGTACCGGGCGCGACAGCGGTCTCCCACGGACGAGTGCGGTGGCGAGGAGCGCGAATCCATGGGTGGCTTTGGAGTCATTCATGTCTATCTCAAGAACTCGGGGTGCGGCTTTAGAGAAAATCGATTAACCAGCGCTCAGCGGACTGTCAACGAAACCCGACAACCCTTCCCCTGCTCCAACAAGCCGGTGGGCTTCCCTGAGAGGATTCTAAGCCCCGGACTCAGACTACGGATTCACTTTACTTCATTGGCTTTCCTTGGTTATGAGCCCCCCGCTCTTGCTGTCGCCTCGGAAGAATCCTGGCATTGCCTGTCAGTGTCTTCCCGAATCCGAAGCGGAGCAAATGCTCCGTGTGAACAGAAAGAATGATATGTCTATATTTCGAATCCGACCCGTCGTCGTGGCGCTGCTAGGGCTCGTGTGCGCGTGTACCCCGGCAAAAGAGAAGCCGTCGGAGAAGGTTCTGTCGGACGTTGGACTCGAACAGCTCCAGCACTACCTCGACGAACAGCTGTTCGATGATCTCTCGAAGTTCGTCGCGGTCCAGACCTACCGCGGGGCGGACCTGTCCGAGGCCCAGGTGGTGGCCAACCTCCAGCAGCTCCAGCAGGAGTTGCAGCTCCAGACCGCGCAGTTCAATGCGACGCAGCAGGTCCACAAGCTCGTCCCCTTCGAGTGGAAGAAGACGATCAATGGCCGGGAGTACTGGCTCTTCGGCGTGCGCGTGGGCTCCGGGCCGCGTCGGGTCGCGCTGAGCAGCCATCTGGACACGGTGCCCGCTGGGAGCCAGAGCAGTTGGGCGCCCTTCACGCTCGTGAAGGAGCAGCGGCTCTACCAGGGCACCGAGCAGGAGTTCTACGTCGGCCGCGGCTCCATCGATGACAAGGGCCCCGCCCTCGTCGCCTTCAACGTCCTGAAGGCCGTGGCCCGTCAGTTCGACGGCGACCCCAGGCTCGACCGCATCACCCTGGAAGTCATCTTCGACACCTCGGAGGAGACCGACATGGCGATGCCCTACTACCTGGAAGACAAACCAGAGGAGAACCCGAACCTGGGGGTCATCTTCGATGGCTTCTGGTGCGTGCGCGCCGAGAAGGGAATGGAGCGCCCCGTCTTCACCATCAAGCGCGGGAGCGCGGCCCCAACGGGCGTGTGGATCGAATCGCTCGACACCCCCCAGGGGCCCGTCAACCAGATCGCCGACTCGGCCACCGCCGTCATCCGCTCGGACTCGCCCCAGGCGCTCCAGCGCTTCGCCCAGCAGGTGGCGTCTCTGTACCAGGGCCATGGGTTCGACGACCCCGCCTATCACCGGGCCGCGCTGACCGTGGACACGTCGGGACTGGCCGACAACCGCCTGGTGCTCACCACCCGGGTGAGCGGTGCGCAGCACGCCGCGACGCCGGATGAGAACCGGGAGGGGGGCGCCAACCCGCTGATCTCCCTGGCCAACTTCTTGAGCGCCCAGGTGGGCACGCACCGGCACGCAATGAAGTCAGCGAGCTGGTCCGGTTCATCACCTGGAGCTGGGGCACCCGGGTCTTCGGCGAGCACCACCCGGATCTGCTGCTGCGCGACGATGAGGTCTTCAAGGCGGGCAACGGGACGACGTACGCGGTGACCCGCTTCTACACCCACCCGGCGAGCGCTCCCGACGTCGCCGCGCGGGTAGAGGTCGACGTCCGCTATGCCCTCGGCCACAACAGCGTGGCCTGGGATGGCTCGACCGAGGGACTGGTCGGAGGCAAGGGGACCCCGAGCCGCTTCCAGGACATCCTCACGCAGTTGCTGCGGCGCTTCCCCGCCGAGGCCGGTTACACCCTCGGGTTCCAGACGACGACCTTGTTCCCGCCCGACGTCCGGCTGACGACGGGCGATACGTTCCAGCGCGTCAGCTCGGCGTACGAGCAGGCCCTCGGCGAGCAGTGTCCGGCACTGGCGGTGGGTGGCGCGACGAATGCCAAGGGCAATACGCACCTGATCGCCGCCGGCGCCCTGTTCACCAACAAGCTGGGGCCGCCCATCAACTTCCACGGCATCAACGAGGGCGCTCCGGTCGAGGATCTCCGCAAGAGCGCCAACATCCTCTACAACCTGTTGACGGATGAGGTGGAGGGTGCCGCGAAGACCTCGTCCACCGTCCGGCCCCTCTTCACGCCGATGCGCGTCACGCCGGACCACCACTAGTCCACGACGGGACGCCTCCGGCGATGTTCCGCGCGACCTCGTCCCCTCCTCCGTGGACGGGGTCGCGCGGGTCTCCACGCGGCCTGGAAGCGTGACGGCCCGGGCGTCACGAGGCCCGGGACGGGAAGATCTTCTTCATGATCCTGGGAGGCTCCAGCAGGAGGGCGGCCTCGGCGGCGTCGATCAGCGCCCGCAGCCGGGGATGGTGTCGGAAGTCCCGATGGTAGCCCATCCAGACATCCCGGCCGGGAGGCGGCTCACCGAGATCCACCCGCTCCAGACCGGGAGTGGACTCCGCCACCTGAAGCGGTAGCACCGCGATTCCTCCGCCCTCGCTGCACATCCGCGCCTGCACGTCGCGGCTGGTACTCCGCCCCATGATGCGTGCCTTGGGCAGCCGCCCCGTGAGCCAGACGACATCCGCCCGGTGGCTGAGCGCCGCATCCATGGTGATCAGGCCATGACCCGCCCCACCCGTGGACGGATGCGGCAACCCTCGCTGCTCCAAGTAGGCGCGCGAGGCATAGACCCCGTAGTGAACGTGCGTGAGTTGCTTCTGCACCACCTGGGCCTGCTCGAAACGATTGAAGCAGAAGACAAGATCGGTTTCCCGCCGGTCGAGACTCAATAGCCGGGGATCCGTACTGAGCTCCACCATCATGCGCGAATGCTTTTGCTGGAGCCGGGCGATGACGGGCGCCAGGATATGGCTGGCGAGCCAATCCGAGGCGGAGACGCGCAGCGTCCCATCGAGCTCACCGTTGCGCGCGGCGAGCTGGCGCTCGAAGGACAGGGCCTCCTCTTCCATGCGCTCGGCGTGGGCCAACACCGCCATGCCCTCGTCCGTCAGGACGTAGCCGCTGGAGGTACGCCTCAACAACTTGCAGCCCACGCGCTTCTCCAGCGATTGGAGCCGGCGGCCCATCGTGGGTTGCGTCAGCCCGGTGGCCCGCGCCGCCGCGACCAGGGAGCCCTCTCTCGAGATGGAGAGAAAGATCTTGAGATCATCCCACTGAGGGCTCCGTGTGTCCTTCGTGCGATTTCGCTTCATGCACCAATGTATCTCGCGAAGTCATCAACCGCTATTTCCGATGAATCCAAAGCGAGACACGACCCGGGCATGACGCACGCTCGGGGCTAACGGACCCAGGAGACGTTGCTGACGGTGAACTTCGAGCCATCCTGCTTCTCCGCGTTCGTGTAGGGCGAGTACACGCGCGTGGAGAAGGTGTTCGCGGCGGTGTCGACCTCGATCAGCCGCGTCGGGTTCGTCGCCGAGTCATGGTAGGTGGTCAGGATCTGGTGGATCTCGTTGCCCTGGACGCCGGTCGTCTTCCGGTAGGCCGAGGTGCCCACGTGGCCGGAGAAGATGAATCGCACGTTGGCGTACTGCTTGAGCGCGTTGTCGAACACGTACTGGGGGCTGTTGTTGCCATAGCCTCCGTTGGTCTGCTCGATGGCACCGCTGCTCGCCTGGTGCGAGTGGGTGATGACGATGACGTTGTGGTGGGGATGCTGGGCCAGCACGGTCTTCGCCCACTCGACCGCGCCCGTGCGCGCCCACAGCTCCAGGCTGAGCACGAGCCAGTTCAGGCCTCCCGCCGTGAACGTGTGATAGGAATTGTCGAACTTCCCCGTCTCGTACACGCCCGCGAGCGCCTTGAACCGCGTCAGCGGGAAGTACGAGTTGAACGTGGTGGTGTCGCGCAGGTTGGCGTTCACGTTGCCCGGGCAGGCACTGCCCCCCGTGCACGTGGCCGCCGAGTCATGATTTCCAATGGCGAGCACGTAGGGAATCCCGGCGGCGTCCAGCTTCTCGAGGGCCTTGCTGGCGCGCTCGTACTGGATGTGGTCGGGCGTGTCCCAGTTCTGCATGTCTCCCGTCTGCGTCACGAAGCGGATGTCGAGCGCGGACCTGTTGTCGACGAGCCACTGCATCCGGTGGTCGATGAGCGTCGAGTTGCTGACGACCTCGTTCTGCGTGTCCGGGATGACGACGAAGGTGAACTTCGTGTCGACCGGCTGGGGGAGGAAGGCGCGGCGTAGAGCTTGATGCCCTCGTCGACCCACCCGGCGGCGCTCAGGCCGTCACGCTCGGCCTGGGTGGTGGCGAAGCGGTGCTTCTTGAGCGCCGTATTGGAGAAGCGGTACACGGGCACGAGGCACGCGTCCGCCGTCTTCGAGGCGTAGAAGCCGATGCCCTCGTCGGTGGTGAAGCCCCCCGTGCTCACCAGCTCCTGCTTCTCCGTGGCGTCGAGGGTCCAGAAGTGCTCGCCCCGGCTCGGGCTGTAGATGCGGTAGACGGGGGACAACCCCGTCCCCGTGGCGCTCGCGGCACGGAAGGCCACGCCGCGGTCATCGGTGTAGCCGTAGGTCGTCGCGGCGTTGGCCGCCTCGTTCGCGTTGGTCGTGTAGAGGCTGTCGCCCGAGCTCGGTCGGATGCGGTGATACACGGGGGCACTCAGGGCGGCGCAGTCCAGCGCGGACTCGACGGTGGCGAGCTCGGGAGCCTCGGCCGGAAGGCCGCCTCCACAGGCGGAAAGCGCGCCCGTCAGCGCCAGGGATGCGACGAAGCTCAGGGTCCTCATGGGTGTCTCCTTGCAGGGGGGACGACGCGAGGCGGTGGGCCCCACGTTACTTCTCCCCAAGAAAGAGCACCCGGCCCGGCCGCCGTCCCAGGAAAAGACGGAAAGACGGGATTTTTGTCTTCTCCAACGATCGGTTCTTCGTCGAGGCCCCCCAGAAATGAGTCACCCCCCACCGGCACGGAGCCGATGAGGGGTGAAGGACTGCTCCAGGAACCGGTTCAGGCCTTGTTGCCGGTCAGACGGGCCAGCTGGATGGTGAGGTCGACCATCTGCTGCGCCTGGAGCACCTTGGAGGCGTCCTCGGTCGAGGAGACATTGCCCTGGGCCTCGGCGATCGCGCCCTGCTCCTCGGCGAGGTCGGTCAGCTCGAGGTTGCTGATGGAGCCGTCCTCGAGGCCCTTGGCGATGTCGCTGAGCTGCTGGGCCCGGTGCTGGGACGCCGGGTTGATGGACGCGAAGGAGGCCTTGTCACCGTTCTCGAACGCCGACTTGGTGTTCGTGATGTTCTCCATGCTCAGCTTCTGGAGGTTCGCCGCCTCCTCGGCCGTGACGTTGCCGTCCGCCGACGCGGCCCGGGTCGCCTCGGCCAGCTTCTTCACGCCCTGCATCAGCGGGCCGAGCTCCTGCGGGGTGATCTTCCCGGACTTCACGCCCTCGGAGATCTTGCTCAGCAGGGCGGCCTGCTCCTGCTTCGCGTTGTTGAGCACCTGGGCCTGAGCGGCGAAGGGCAACGTCACCCCGCCCTGCCCCCCAGCACCCGGCGTGCCACCGGCGCCGGCCGGCGTGCCACCGGCGCCGCCCGGCGTGCCACCCGACGCGCCCGGCGCGCCACCACCGGCGCCCTGCTGGTTGCCCGCCTGCCCGTTCTGGAGGGCCGCCAGCGTCTGCAGCAGCTGCATGAACTGCTGGATCAGCGGATTGGTGCCTTCCGCGCCACCCGCTCCACCGGAACCGTTCGCGCCACCGGCGCCGCCCGCGCCCCCGGCTTGCCGCCGGCCCCGAAGGAGTCGCCCGGCTTGCCCTGAATGCTGTCCTGGAGGGTCTGCAGGGCCGTCATCATCTGCCCGAGCATCTGCAGCATCTTGCCAGCGGTCTCGAGGTTGAGCTTGCCCTGTCCCTGGCTGCCCTGCGTGGAGGAGTTCTGCAGGAGCTGAAGCAACAGGTTGTTGGAGTTGTTCTTGACGGAGAAGGACATGGGAGGCTCCGGAAGGTCGCGGGGGGGTGGTGCGCGGGGAGGAGTCAGCAACTTCGATGAGGAAGAGTATTGCAGCCACCGTGCCAGCGTCCAGACGCCCCGGAATTATCCACCTTCGAGAAAAAGTGGGGGTTGCGCGTCGGAGTCCCTCTCGGGGCCCGAGAAGAGCGGTCCTCCCGCGGGTGATCGCTGGTGACAATTGTCACCAGGGGTGGTGACTCCAGTCCCGCGAGGGTCGTGCGCTCGGGGGGAGGAGGACCCCTCAGGAGCCGGTCGGCTGGCGCTCGAAGTCCTCGCTCCCGGGCGTCACCCGGCCATACTTCATCCCCGAGGGCAGCAGGCCGTAATAGGCCACGTCCTCCGGGCCATACACGAGCGGCTTGCCATTGGAAGACAGGCGATTGCCATTGAAGAGGCCCACCTCGCCGCCCTGGCGGCTCAGGACGAAGGGCAGATGGGTGGCCCCCTCCGACGTCTTGCCATCCGCCACCAGGCGCAGGCGCTGGCCCGGGTTCAGCGTGACGGAAGGCAGGCGGGCACGCACGGTGGCTCGCAAGTCGTTCGTCAACTCATACCCCGCCAGGGACACGGCGGACGTCCCCCGGTTGTACAGCTCCACATAGCCCTTGCTCCCGGCGGAGATCGTCTGGATGACCAGGGGGCCCGTGCCGTGTTTCTTGAGTTCATCGAGCGTCTGGAGCAGGAAGGCGCGGCGCTCGCGCACGTACCTCTGGAGGAAGTCTCGCGCCCGGGCCACGTGCGCGGGCGAGGCATACGGATCCCTCGCCATCTCCGGCCCCACCACCGCCCAGAGCGCGTCGATGTGGGCGCTCGCCCGGGCCTGGGAGAAGGGACCCGCGAGCGCCGCCTCGAGCTTCGCCAGCAGCCGGGCCCGCAGGGCCGGCCTGTCCCAGATGCGCGTATTGAGCACGTTCCAGGTCGGCCGGTAAACCGGACGCTCCGTCACGCGCAGCTCGTACACGCGCTGCACGAGGGAATCATACAGACTGAAGGTCTGCGGCCAGCGGTTGGTGATGGGCGGATCCTCGGGCGCCCACGTGCGCCAGGCGAGCATCTGCGCGTTGTTCAAATCCCAGGGCGTGTACTGCCAGCGATCCTTGCCCGGCTCGTGGATCCAATAGCTGCGTGAGTCCTCGATGACGATGTTGGAGATGAGCATGTCCGCGGCGAGGTTGCCCAGGTACGCCTCCACATCCACGAACCGCTCGAGATTCTCCTCGAACCGCGCGTCGTCGCTGCGGTTGATCCACTCGAGGAACGCTTCCAGGTCGGAGTCGTCCTCGGACTCCTGTGTCTTCTTCTCGAAGTCGTCCTGGTGGGAGCCCGCCTCGAGCGTCAGCTCGCAGTTGCGGCCACCACAGCGGTAGATGGCGGAGTTCTTCTCCAGCTCGTGGTGCTCCAGGTACTCCTTCCCCACGTGCTCCATGTCCAGGTAGAGCCCATTGTGCTGGCCATTGAGGCTCACGCGCACATAGCGGGCGCTCGGCACCGGCAGGCCCAGGGCCGTGTAGAGGTCCACCGCGAACTTCTCGGTCAGCTTGCCGCTGTCGTACCAGCTCGCCAGCAGTTCGAACTGATCCCGCCGCTCCAGCTCGTAGCCCTTGTTCAGTTTGATCTTGAAGCTCTTCTGGGGAAGCGTGCGCGTACTGGCGCCCCGGTACTCCACCCGCGCCGGCGCCACGCGCCCATCGAGCACCACCTCGGCCGGCACCGCCACCTCCGCCTCCGGATTCGCCTCCAGCCGCGCCAGGTTCTCCGGGGTGATGCGCAGTTCGAACACCGGGATACGGCTCTGCACCGGCGGATAGGCCCGCGGCTCCGGCGCGCCCTCCCCCGGCGTGCCCGCGTTCCCCGCCGGCGGGGTGTTCCCCGTCCCGGAGGAGGACGCGGGAGGCGTGGGGACGACGGGCTCGGAGCCCAGGGTGTCTCCCACGGAATCCGTCGTCGCGGGGATGGCGCCGGGCCCACATGCCAGCAATCCCACCACGCTCATCCCCAGCAACCCACTCCATCGTCCCATGCCGCCTCCGTGCAGAGTCGCGGCCCATCGTGCAGACGCCGTGCCTCACTCAGGGTTCCCCCATGGAACGGAAAACCACGTTCAGGCGTCTCTTCGGGCCCGGTTGCTCCCACCTCGGGGAAAAATCCTTCCCACCGTGGCGACTCCCGGACCCACCGAAGGGTAATTCCTTGGGCCGGATGGGGAAGCGGCGAGCAGCCTGAACCGACAGGGGGACAGCCCGCCTTCGCCCCGAGAGAAACACTCACGTGAATCGCGTCAGCGGGCGGGTGTCGTCTGTTCGACGACGACCCCGGCATGGCATCCTCGTGGGCTCGTCAGGAGACAGCATGAAGCATGACACCCGGAAGGCTTCCGCGAGCGAACACTCCCGCCGGACGAGCCCCTGGCGCTCCCCCACCTGTGTCGTTCCCCTCATCGCGCTGATGCTGACGAGCGGCTGTCTGGGCCACCACTACGAGGTGTCTCGAGGAGAGCTGGAGCGCATCGTCCAGACGCCTCCGCAGGAGCGCGGACGCAACATCTACGCGGTGCAGCGCTTCTCGACCGCGGAGGATCCGAGCCGGCCCCCGCCTGGGAGCCGCCCCCGGGCGAGCCGCCTCCCGGCTACGGGGTCACCCACCACGGCCACTGGGTGCCGTCCCTCTATTTCGATTTCTACGGCACGCCCTACTACGAGCCTCCCGTCTACCGGTCATCGGTCGTGGCGACCGCCGCCGATGTCCACGGTTCCTCGGCCAGCGGGGGCGTCCACGGCGCCTCGCCGGTCCCCGAGGGCGGCGCGTCGAGCAGCGCCTCGTCCGGCGGTTCCTCCTCCGGAGGTCTCGGCAACATCAATGGAGTCGACAAGCTCCTGGTGGTCGCCGTCGTCGTGGGCGTGGCGGTGGGCATCGGCCTGGCCGCCACCGAGGGGGCCCGCTACGAGGGCTCGATCGCCGTGCACCCGCACCACCCCGTGCACCTGTGGCACCGCGACGGGCGACAGAGCATCGTCGCGCTCGATGAGCTCACCGCGGCGGACCTGAGCACCGTCTCCGAGGTCACGCTCTCGGGAGAGGAGGGCGCCGGCATGTGGCTGAGCGGGGCCGCGCCCCTCAACCGCGCGGGCTTCTCGTACCAGTTCGGCGCGGGCAACGACAGCCTCGCACTCCCCCGGGGTCTGACCGAGCGAGGCCCGGGCTTCCGCTTCGCGCTCGGCTACTACCCCACGAAGACGTTCGGCCTGCTCGCCGACACGCGCCTGCAGTTCGAGGACAACGCCGTGCGCGGCTACTACAACGCGCGCCTCGGCCTGGAGGCGCAGTGGTATCCCCTGTCGCTGTGGCGCTGCACCTGGGCCCCTTCGTTGGCGGGGGACAGTCCTGGTCCGCCACCGCGGGCGTGGGCCTGCCCACCACCGAGGGCACGCGGCCCTACATCTCCTTCGGCGCGCTCGCGGAGCTGGAGCTGACCACGCGCCTGGGGCTGACGTTCCGCTGGACCCAGGACTGGTTGCCCTCCTCGAATCCGGACATCCGTGGCTTCGTCGGCTCCTGGTCTCTGGGGCTCGCCGTCTACTGAGACAGCGCGCGGCTCAGCGCGCCAACCACGCCACCGCGCGCCCGAAGGTGTCCGCGAAGCTCCGCTCGACGTCCACCTCCAGGGCGGTCACGGCGGGGAACGGGTTGACGTGCTCGTAGGCGTAGGGCGGCGCCAGGATGTCCACCCGCACGCCCGTCCCCGCGAAGGTGTCCGCCACGGCAGCCGCCGGCGCCACCCGGTCCTCCTGGAGGGCGATCGCCTGGATGCGCGAGCCCACCCGCCGCAGGGCCTCTTCCCGCTCGGCGCGCAGGTGCTCCTCGCTCACCATGAGCTCGAACGCCCGGCCCACGGGGTGCTCCGAGAACAACCGGCTCAGCTCGGGCCGCACCCGCTTGAGCGGCTCCAGCTCCTTGAGAAGGAAGTGGCGCAGCGCCTGGGCCGCCGCGCTGTCGAGGATCTCCCGTGCCAGCGGATCCTGGCGCGAGAGCACACAGCCGCCGCAGAAGCTCACCACCCGGGACTCGGAGAAGCGTCCGTCCGCATCCGACAGCAGCAGGAGCTCCGAGAGGAAGGCGCCGATGGAGTAGCCGAAGAAGTCCAGCCGCGCGTCCGGCGCCAGCAACGGCTCCTCGCCCTGGCGCACGCGCTGGGAGAGCGCCACGACGTCCTCCAGGGTGCGCAGGCCCGCCCAGAGGAAGCGCTCGGGCCGCGCGTGGAGACGGGAGCTCAGGGCGGCATTGGCGAAGTAGGACTGCTCCAGGCCCGGGATGCGGGATTGGCGGTCGCGGCTGAGCTGCCGCATGGGCCGGGGCTCGAACCAGAGCGCCGGGGAGCGCTCCATGTGGAAGGCGATGGGAAAGAGGATGACGGGCGCACGGAGCCCCTCGGCGAGCGCCTTCGCCCACGGCAGGTACTTCTCCCACTTCTTCTCGTTGAGGCCGTGCAGGAGGATGACCCCACGGGCCGCTCGCTCGAGGCCCGTGGGCGCCAGGATGCGGTAGGGAAAGGTCCGGTTCTCCTCGCAATCGTCCCCCTGGTCCACCTGGCTCTCCAGGGAACCCGGCACGAACCCCTCGAGCGGAGAGGTGGGTGTCCAGGGCACCTGGGCAGTGGAGAGGAACCGCCGGGCGTGCAGGACGAGCCCGGCGTCCATCGGCCCCTGGCCCCGACCCCCTTGAAAGGCCTCGGCGAGCCCTCGGTACGTGCCGATGAAACCCATGAACAGCCTCCTGGCGGTGCAGCGGTCTGGCAACGCGGGGTGTCACGTACACGACCCACGCGCGGGAACGGTCGGAATTCGTGGCGAGGGCCAAAGGAAGTGGGCAAATAGGCGCGCCCACCGTGTCCGGGCAACCTCTTCCCAAGGAAATCCTCGAATGAAGCTCTACTACACGCCCGGTGCTTGCTCGCTGTCGCCCCACATCGTCCTGCGCGAGGCGGGCCAGACCTTCGATATCGAGAAGGTCGACCTGGGCACCAAGAAGACCGAGAGCGGCAAGGACTTCAACACCATCAACCCCAACGGCTACGTGCCCGCCCTGCAGCTGGATGACGGCAGCACCCTCACCGAGGGCCCGGCCATCGTGCAGTACATCGCCGACAAGGCGCCCCAGTCCAAGCTCGCGCCGGCCAACGGCACCCTGGAGCGCTACAAGCTGCAGGAGGCGCTCAACTTCATCGGCACCGAGCTGCACAAGAGCCTCGGCGCGCTCTTCAACTCCACCTTCCCCGAGGACGCCCGGAAGATCGTGAAGGGCAACATCGACAAGCGCCTGACCGCGGTGAACGAGCGGCTGTCCAAGCAGTCCCACTTCCTCGGCGAGCAGTTCACCGTCGCCGACGCCTACCTCTTCACCGTGCTCAGCTGGACCGGGCACCTGGGCATCGATCTGAGCAAGTTCCCGGCGCTCCAGGCCTACCAGGGGCGCGTGGCCGCGCGTCCCAACGTGCAGGCCGCCCTGAAGGCCGAAGGCCTGCTGGTAAGCCTCCACCGAGGGTGAACACCGCCCGGAAAGCAACCGTCCAGGTCGGATGACCTGGACGATCTGTCGGAGTGGGAGCTACGCTCACTCCGTCATGCGCGCCGTGCTGTCCGCCCTGCTGTTGCTGCTGCCCGCCCTGGCGTCCGCCATGGACGTGCAGGGCGCGCTGCCCGCCGGGGACACGGTGTGGAAGAAGGACCTCAGCCCCTACGTGCTCACCGGGGACGTCACGGTGCCCTGGGCCGCGAAGCTGACGGTGGAAGCCGGCGTGCAGATCATCGCCATCCCCGAGGACGGGTTGCGCTCCGGCGTGGACCCCAAGCGCGTGGAATTCATCGTCGATGGCACGCTGGTGGTGCGCGGCACCCCGTCACAACCCGTGGAGTTCACCTCCCATGGCAGTCCGGGCTCCTGGTACGGCGTCCGGGTGCGCGGAGGCCGGGGCACGGTCATCGACGGCGCCCGGATCGAGCTGGCCACCCAGGGCATCTCCCTGGGCATGAGCGCGGTGGTGAAGAACACCTCGGTGAGCGCCCTCGCCCGGGACTGCATCCAGGTGACGTGGGGCACCTCCTCGCTCCAGGCCAACGACGTGAGTGGATGTGGAGGGCGTGAGCAGGCGTCTCCCGAGCGCCCCATGACGCCGAGCGAAACCCGCTCCCAGGACAACCGGCTCGCCAACGGCATGTCCTCGTCCCGGGGCAACACGGAGCCACCCGCTCCCCGGCAACGCCCCTCCCTCCCGCCCCCCGAGCCCCCCCGGACGGAAACCCCCACCAGACGCACACCCGTGCAGGAGGCTCCGGCCTCGCGGCTCTCCCGCCCCCTGCCCTCGGCGGTGGACGTCGGCGACTGCGCGATCGAACCCCAGGTCAACGAGCCACCGGAGTGCCCCGGCATCCGGCGGTGGCGCAAGGATCAGGAGCGCCAGCGCGAAGTCGACGACGAGTCGAGCCAGGACACGCCCCGACGGAACATCCCGGCCGCCTCCGGCCGGCAGCCCCGGGGCTCCACCCCCCGGCGGCACGAACGAGCGCCTCCGCGTGGCCCCGGACACGCGGCGCCAGGGGGAACGGGCCGCTCGGCCCGCCCCTGAGCCACCACCCGGAGGGCCTCCGGGCGAGTCCCCCGGCAGGGTCCACCCGTGCTCCCCAGGCTTTCCCGGAGTGAGGGATTTTCGTCGTTCACCCCGGATGAGCCCAGCGGGCGTGGGAGCCAGGCCTTACAGTGAGGGACATGGACTCGGGATCCCACCTCCCGCGCACGGCTGTGTGTCGGGCTGCTGTCTGGCACCAGTGTGGACGCGGTGGAGGCGGTGCTCTGCCGCATCGAGGGCACCGGGCCCCGGGTTCACATCACCCTGCTCGCCCACGTCTCACGGCCCTTCTCCCCGGAGTTCACCCAACGGGTGCTCTCCGCCCAGGACGCCCGCGCGCTGTGTGAGTTGAACTTCGCCCTGGGCGAGCACTTCGCCGAGGCGGCGCTGCAGGTCATCGCCCGGGCGGGCCTGCGCCCCGAGGACGTGGACGTCATCGGCTCGCACGGACAGACGGTGGCCCATTGGCCCTCGAGCCTGTCGGACACGCCCTCCACGCTTCAGCTCGGGGAGGCCTCCGTCATCGCCGAGCGCACCGGCATCGCCGTGGTGAGCGACTTCCGCACCCGGGACGTGGCGGCGGGAGGCCAGGGCGCCCCGCTGGTGCCCTACCTGGACTGGGCCCTGTTCCGAAAGCCGGGCGTGGCCCGGGCGCTGCAGAACCTGGGCGGCATCGGCAACGTGAGCGTGGTGAGCGAGCGGCTGGAGGACACCATCGCCTTCGACACCGGACCGGGAAACATGGTGATGGATGGGCTGGCGCGGCGCATCTCCGGCGGCCAGCTCTCGTGCGACCTGGACGGCCACCTGTCACGCGGGGGCCATGTGGTGCCGCACCTGCTCGAGGAGCTGCTCGCCCACCCCTTCCTCGCCCTGCCCCCGCCGCGCAGCGCCGGACGCGAGGGCTTCGGGGACGCGCTGGTGACTCGGCTGTGGGAGCGCGCCCGGGACACGCGGCCCCAGGACTTGATGGCCACCGCGGTGGAGTTCACCGTGGAGGCCACGGCGCGCGCCTACGAGGCCTGGCTGCTGCCGCGCTTCACGCTGGAGGCGGTGTACGTGTCCGGCGGCGGCATCCGCAATCCCGTGCTGATGGAGCGGCTGACGGCGCGGCTCGCGCCCTGCCGGTGCACCCGGTGGACGTGCTGGGCCTGCCCGAGGGCGCCAAGGAAGCGGTGTGCTTCGCGCTGCTGGCCAACGAGTATCTGTGGGGAACTCCCGCGAACGTGCCGTCGGCAACTGGCGCGAGGCGTCAAGTCGTTCTAGGAAAGCTGACACCGTGAGCAGCGTGAATCTGGTAGCTCGGGAAGTAGCGGCGAAGATCGTCTTCTATGGACCGGGTCTGTCCGGCAAGACGAGCACGTTGCGCAAGATCTACGAAACGGTGCGCCCCGCGCACCGCGGCGAGATGATGTCCATCGCCACCGAAGGAGACCGGACGCTCTTCTTCGACTTCCTGCCCGTGAAGGTGGAGCGGGTGAACGACTGCACGGTGCGGCTGGCGCTGTACACCGTGCCCGGCCAGGTCTTCTACAACGCCACACGCAAGCTGGTGCTCCAGGGCGCCGACGGCGTGGTGTTCGTGGCGGACTCGCAGCCGGAGATGATGGACGCCAACCGCGAGTCCATGGCCAACCTGCAGGAGAACCTGCTGGAGCAGGGCATCCGGCTGGAGCGCTTCCCGCTCGTGGTGCAGTGGAACAAGCGCGACCTGCCCTCGGCCCTGCCCGTGGCGGAGCTGCGCGAGGCGCTCAATCCCCGCCTCGTCCCCGACTTCGAGACCGAGGCCATCAGCGGCAAGGGCGTGCTGGACGTGCTCAAGGGCATCACCCGGCTCGTCATCCAGGACCTGCGGGCCAAGCGCATCGTCCCCCCGCCCCGCTCGGCCAACCCCGTCCAGGTAGCGCCCCGGCCCGCGGGGCGAGGACTGGAAGCCGAGCTCAGCCAGCACCGGTGGGCCGCACCTCCGTGTCCGCCCCCGCGTCGTCCACGGCCAGCTCGGTCGCGGCCCCTCGCCCCGCCATGCCGTCGCGGAGCATGCCCGCCGTGGGGGCCTCGCCGCAGGTGGTGGTCCCGCCCACCGCGCCCCCGGGGCTCACCGGGCAGCGGCCCCTGGGCGCCGCGAGCGCGCTCGCGCCCTCGGACTTGTTCGACCACGCCCGGGCCGCGGAGGGCGCGTTCGCCTCGGGGGATTACGGCACGTGCATCCAGGCCTGCCTCGATGCCGCCCGCCGCGGGCTCGCGCTCGCGGGCGAGGGGCCGCTGGGCGCACAGGCCTACCTGCTCCACGTGGATGGGGGAGATCTGCTCAAGCTGCAGACGCTCGGGGCCCGCGGCGGCAACCACCGCGTGGATGACGCCGCGTTCGCGCTGTACGTGCTGATGCAGATCTTCACCCGGCTGCACACCGCCGGCCTGCCCGCGCCCGCCACGGAGTGAGCCACGGCTGGCGGGACGTGCCCCGTCACTTCCCCGGCGCGGTGAAGCCGTAGCGCTCGAGCAACGGCCGGCTCTGGGGGCCGAGCAGCGCGTCACGGAACCGCCGGGCCAGCTCCGGATCCTTTGCCTTCTGGAGAATGGCCCCGCCCTGCTCCATGCGCGGGTAGGCGCTGGTGGGGACTTCCCAGTAGCGGCCCTGTGCCTTCATGGCCGGGGCGAGCGCGAGCGACAGCGCGATGATGCCCACGTCCGCGGCGCCGCTCTGCGCGAACTGGGCCGTCTGCGCGACGTTCTCCCCGAGCACCAGCTTGTCCTTGACGGCGTCATGGAGGCCCTGGCTCTTCAAGGCGGCCTCGGCCGCGCGGCCGTAGGGGGCGTGCTGGGGGTTGGCGATGGCGATGTGCCGCACGCCCGGCTCCAGCAGGGTCTTCATTCCGAGCTTCTCCACGGACAGGGGCGAGTCCCGGGGCACCCACAGGACGAGGTGGCCCACGGCGTAGGGGAACACCCCGTCCGCCGCCACGAGGCCCTGCTCGACGAGCTTGCGCGGGTAGGACATGTCCGCGGAGAGGAAGACGTCGAAGGGCGCGCCCTGGGAGAGCTGCGCGAGGAAGTTACCCGACGCGCCGTAGGTGACCTCCACCTGGGCGTCGGGGTGCTTCGCGCGGAAGTCCTTCAGCACTTCGTCCAGGGCGAACTTCAGGTCCGCCGCCGCGGCGATCCTCAAGGTGTTCGTGCGAGGCGGGGGCGGCGCGTCCGCGGCGGCGGCGACGCCCATGTCGGCCACGAAGCCCGCGCCGAGGATGAGCAGGACTCCCAGCGAGAACACGGTCCTCAAGAGATTCTTCATCCCTCCTCTTTATCCATGCCCGGCCCGGGTGTGCACGAAGAGCCTGGAGCAGAAGAAAGCGGCCCAGGCAGCCATCCGCCTATAGACAGGAAGTTCCCGAATAATTAGAACATGAGGAATTCCCGTTGAGCGGTGAGGAGCCCCCATGAGGCTGTTGAAGATCTTCCCCGGTATGGCACTGGCGCTGTCCTTCCTGGCGTGTGGAGGTCCCGAGGTCGGCCCCACCGTCGTCAACGAGTCGGTGGGCACGAGCGAGCAGGCCGCGCGCCTGTCCATCCGCAACGCGGACCCGACGGTCATCCGCGTGAACAGCACCTACATCTCCGCGGAGGTGGAGGGCGGACGCATCTACGTGCGCACGGCGTCATCGGTGGACGGGCTGTCGGGTGCCGCGCG
Source organism: Cystobacter fuscus (assembly GCA_049060065.1). Classification (GTDB taxonomy): domain Bacteria; phylum Myxococcota; class Myxococcia; order Myxococcales; family Myxococcaceae; genus Cystobacter; species Cystobacter fuscus_B. The sequence goes on along the minus strand of JBMEQP010000002.1, from coordinate 1,865,841 downwards.
CCAGGTGGTCTTCAGCAACCCCAATGGCTGGGCCGAGGTGTGGGCGCCGGAGCTCATCAAGAGCGGCACCACCTATTACATCTACTTCACGGCGGGCGCGGGCGCGGCGCACCGCATGTATGTCATTCAATCGCAGAGCCCCAACTCGGGCTACTCGGCGCCGGCGCCGCTGGCGCTGCCGGACAACAAGTGGGCCATCGACGGCACGGCCTTCGTCTACCAGGGGCAGTGGTACTTCGTGTGGTCCGGCTGGGTGGGCGACACCGACGGCGAGCAGACGCTCTTCCTCGCGCGCATGTCGAGCCCCACGCAGGTGACGGGGGCCCGCTACGTCATCTCCCAGCCCCGTGAGACGTGGGAGAAGGTCGACATCAATCCGCCCTGCCGCGTCAACGAGGGCCCCGAGCCCCTCATCGATCCGAGCGGCCAGTTGCACATCGTGTACTCGGCCAATGGGAGCTGGGGCTCCAACTACTGCCTGGCGGACCTGCGGCTCAAGGCCGGGGAGATCCCACCTATGTCTGGGATTGGTACAAGTCCAACGGCTGCCTCTTCGGCGCCGCGGGCAACACCCTCATGGCCGGGTGGGATCCGACGCTGTACGCCAAGGGCGTGGGCCACCACTCCTTCGTGCTGCTCAACGGCGACCCCAACACGAGCCCACCCGCGGGCCCCACGTTCCCCCTCGCCTACCACGGCGTGAACAAGAACGAGTACCCGAGCGACTTCTGGGGCGCGCGCTACTGGTACTCGGGCAGCTTCCAGTGGTGGGGCAACATCACGTACACGCGCGGCACGGACAGGAACACGGGCTGGAGCCTGAAGTTCTACGAGTAGCGCTTCCCCTCCCTCCTGCCGCGGGTGAAGGTGTGCCCATCCTGCAACGGGAAGCGGGCGCAGGCGACGGCGGCGCACCTGATGGAGAGGGTGCTGCCGCATTCGGCTCGGCGTTGCAGGCAACGCCGCAATTCATCTACACATTGTCCAGGGGCCCAATAGCTGTTACCTCGAGCCGGCTCGAAGGGTAGGGATAGCCGATAAAGATCTCAAGGTCTTCCGAGCGCGAGACAACGGAATACAAAGACGTCCTGCCGTTATCTCGATGAACCCTCACATCGCCCAGCGACGCCCTGGACAGCAGACTGAGAATTTCTTCTTGACCGAGCGTGGTCCGATTGAACAGGAAAGCGCTGCTGAGATCGAACTTCAATTCGCGGTTACCGATCATCCTCTTGAGCGTCTGAAGAAACATGTCATTGGACATGACTTCCATCGTCCTCTCCCCCCTGAGTTCATCTTGACAGTGTGTTTGTCGGTTACTGAATCAAGATAGCAGAAACCAGCGAGCCGTGAACGGGGGCATTCGGGACAGGGGAATGCTTCATCCGATAGTGAACCTTGGCGCACTCCAGGCGAACTGGAAGCTACCTGCCGCGAAACACTGTCTATTGGTCATCGAGGATATGTCGGCAAGCCCGTCATCCAGGGGGCGAGAGCCGCGCGGGAGCCCTGTCACGTGAAGCAGGGGGGCCAAGCCATCCGGGGTAAGTCGGTTCAGGGTCTGTGCGAAGCGCGAGGAGGAACCGTCCCGAGCGGCGCAGCCTGCGCGGCATCCGGACGGGAGCAGGGCAGAACGCTTCGCGCTGCTGGGTGAGCATCCTGCTCGAGAAGCTGCAACGCGCTTTGGGGGACGCCCGCCCACAGTCGGCGAACACCAGGAGAGCCCCCGCGCCCTCTCTCTCCATGGTCCCCAACGTCAACTGCGCTGGTATGGGGGAAGCGATGCCGACCCGGCCGTCGAATTCCATAGAACCTTCACTGCCGTCTACATACTTCTTCCTTGCTCCCGCTCCTCCACTCATCCTACTGTATTCACTCATAGTGTTCATGTCAAAGGGGGGAGAATACATGCCTGAAGCAGGACGATTAGGCGACAGGTCCCATGCACCGGCAGACGCCCATGGCTGCCCAGTGTGTGCACATTCCGTAACAGGACCAGCCATTTCGGGTTCTCCAGATGTCTTGATCAATTACCAGCCCGCGCTACGTGTGGGAGACAATGGAACCCACGCGGCTTGTTGCGGGCCGAACTCGTGGATCGCGGTCGCGGGTGCCAGCAGAGTGGTCATCAACGGGCATGCAGCACATCGTCTGGGGGATGCGACGCAACACTGTGGTGGTGGGGGCAAACTCATCGACGGCAGCCCAGACGTCATCATCGGTGATGAAGTATGGGAAGGGGAAAAAGTAGAACCCTGGTTGGAACTCACCTGGATCGAGATCGAGTTGCTCAACGAGGATGGCACTCCCGCGAAGCTCGAAGCATTTCGTCTTGCTCTCCCTGATGGTTCGATAAGGGAAGGTAGATTGGATGCCAACGGGCGGACCCGCGTCGAGGGTGTCAGAATCGGCACCTGCAAGGTGTCATTCCCGGAGTTTTCTGGCCGGTATGGGAACCATTATGAGAGAATCCTCTCAAAAGAGCCCTTCCCATGGCTGAACAGCAACAACAAAAAACCGAGAAAGCGCCTACGACTCAGCGTTCCACGTTCGTCAAATCCGCTGCTCGGATCGAGGTTCTAATTGGAGGCCCCTACAAGCAAAATGGCGAAGAACATCCCTACGGCCACGCCGCGCTGCGGGTGGTCACGCCGGAATCGGATTCGACATACGACTACGGTCGCTACGGAAAGGTTTGGGGTAAATTCGACTCAGAGGGAGAGGGTATCTTGCGAGTCTGGACGAACTTCTCCAAATACATTGCTGGCGAGAATGCAACAGGACGGACGACGACGGGATTCGCCTTCAAAGCAACCACGACCGAGACGAAGGCCGTCAATGATTACTTCAATGGATTGATTGTCGGGTCGAAACCAACCCAGGATCGAGGATACATGAAACAGTACAAAATCAAATCAGCCTACCACGCACTCAACAGCAACTGCACGACCTTGACCATCGATGGCGCAAAGCAAGCTTTCCCGGCATTCGCAAGTGACGCGGCCAGTTTCAACGTGGGAAATGGCATGGGCAATGGAGAAAAGCTCGTGGCTCGGTGGGAGGGGTGGCCGAAGCGTTTGTTCATGCCGGCAGACCTCAAAAACTACATCAGCAGTCTCAAAGGAGATTCTGCCCCCTACGAGACGAAGACCTACAGCGGCAAGAGTAATTGAAATCAGGAAAGAGGGTAGCATTGAAGCGGACAACAGCCATATCACTAGCTTTCGCAACGGGTATTGCCGTTGGGTTGTCGATTTTCTTCTGGAGGACAGGACAAATGGAAGAGCGAGGGCAAATTCACGTGCTGGAAACACCGCTCAAGATCGCAACGGACACTCAAGCCAAGCAATATTACCTGCTACCAGCAGGCACGACGCTCTATTATGACGGAGCCATGCCAGAAGGGTTCACCAGGTACAAAGTCTATGTCAACATAGAAGGGAAAGCCCTGAGCCTGGCGCCAATGGAAAAACCTGGATTGATTGCACCCTTGACGGCCTACCCGCTCGACAAAGACGAACTGCTCGCTCTCCTGGCGGCGTATCCCCTGGACAAGGAGGATCTGACTCGCATCCTGCACTCAATTCCAGCGACACGCCGAGACATCATCGAAATACTCAATTCATACAAAGAGCCATGAATCCAGAGAAAAACGCCTTGCATTGTCGCGGTAGGAGGCCGTGACACGAGGAGGGCATCCCGGGCGGGGGGCACCCACCACCGCCAGCCCCTCCTCTCGGTGCAAGCGTCAGTGCCCGCGGCAGCTGTACACCATGCGTGGGCCAACCCCGAGGGCGCGAGCAATACCGCTGACGCTCAGCCCCTGGGCACTCCACAACACCACGCTGGCACGCAACGTCACGCCGCTGCGCGGCTCGAACCGCGACGCCTTCCGCCAGCGGCGGTGCTCCGAGGGCGTCAACTCCACCCCTGGCTGCTGCCGGGCCATCGCCGCTCATTCCTTCTTACTAGACGAGCGACGATGCTACCCCTGAACAGACTTACCCCGGATGGCTTAGAAGCCGCCCGTGGTGGACACCGAGCCCGAGGCCGGCGTGGTCAACTTGATGTTGTCCCCCGACTGCCACTGCACGCCGTTGGCCGGGTTGCTCTCCTCGCGCTTGAGGCACTTCCACTCGATGGCGGTGCTCGCCGGGAGGAGATGGCACCCGTCCAGGTGGGGTAGCTCGTCGGGTTGAGCTTCACCGCGCTGGCGGGAGCCCAGGCGCCCAGGGCGCCGAGATTGCCGACGACATAGACGCTCTGGCCCATGTACGTCTGCCCGTTGTTGCACGTGAAGTTGACGGTGACGCTGCCCGGGTTCGGGTTCGGGTTGCCACCGCCGGTGACGACGGCGCCCACGTGGATGGCGGCCGAGGCCATGGCCGCCACGTTGAAGGTCGCGTTGCCGCTGCCGTCCACCGTGACGGTGCTGCCCGTGCAGGTGCCGTTGGTGAACTCACCGGAGAGCACGTTGCAGTAGGTGCCGGCCGGCAGGCTCGTGGCGAAGGAGCGGTTGAGGGCGCCCCCCTCGCGGTTGACGACCACGAAGCCCTTGCCGGTGCGGGCGAAGGCGATCTGGTTGTTGCCGTTGTCCCACCAGTTGGAGACGGCCGTGCCCTCGGTCACCGCGCGGAAGCGGACCATGTTGGCGATCTCGCGCCAGCGGTGCTCGCACTGCCACTCGCCGAAGCAATTCACGGACGTGCCATTGTGCACGGCCGAGCCCGGGGCCCCGCGTCCGTGTTGGTGAAGGAGTAGCTGGACATCACCTGCGGATAGCCATACGGCCAGCCCAGCATGAAGACGTTGGCCAGGTTGTACAGGCTGCCGTCCTTGTGGGTCAGGATGTTGGCGCCGCCCGCCCCGTGGCCTCGCTGGTTGTCGTGGTTGTCGGTGAACACCACCGCCTTGCCGCTGGACATGAAGCCCCAGCTCTCACCAAAGGTCTTCAGGTTCTTGAGCTGCCCAACCTTGAACTGCTCGCCGATCTTCGCGCTGTACTTGAACTCGGTCACCGAGCCGAGGCCGAAGTACTGGCTGGCGGTGACCGGCTCACCGCCCAGATCGATCACCTCCAGGAAGATGAAGGGCGAGCCAGTCATGCGATTGCGGATGCCGGAGATGTCTCCCGGCGACATGTGCTTGGCGGCATCGACCCGGAACCCCTTCACGCCAATGGAGGTCAGATCGTTGATGTAGTTGGCCAGCGTCTGCTGCACGTAGCTGGAGCCCGTGTTCAGATCCGGCAGGCCGCTCAGATCGCAGTTCTGGACGTTCCAGGCATCCTGGTAGTTGCTGATGCTGCAGATGGGACTGTGATAGTCATTGGCGCCGTACATGGGGTGGCTGCGCGTACTCCACTTCGTGCCCGCGACCCCCGTGCTGGAACCACTGGCCCCGTAGGACGCCGTGTGGTTGATGACGAGGTCGGCGTAGACAGCCACCCCGGCCGCGTTGCAGCGCTGCACCATGTCGATGAACTGCGCCCGGCTTCCACCGCGCGAGTCCAGCTTGTAGCTGACCGGCTGATAACGGGTCCACCACTGAGTGCCGGTGATGTGCTCGTTGGGCGGCGACACCTGGACCCCCGTGTAGCCCTTGGGCCCGAGGAAGGTCTCGCATTCGCGGGCCACGTCCGGCCATTTCCACTCGAACAGATGGACGTAGACACCCGCTTCCGCCGTTCCGGACACGCTCAGCGCGAGCGCGCATCCAAGGGCGCTCAGCACTCCACCACGCTTGTTCACCGCGTTACTCATGCTCTTCACCTGAGGGCAGGGGGAATGGACGACACAGGACGTTGTTTCTCCTGGACATGACTGTCCAGAAAAACGGGCGAGACCCTAGAAGCCCGCCTTCGTCGACCTCGCGCGTCATTCGCGGAGAGTGTTGGAAGACTCGATTCAGCCCGGCTGGCGCGTGTGGGTCCGCTGTTTTAAGCCCCGGGCCATGAAAACCCCCCTGCCCCTGCTGGGCCTCGTCCTGCTCACCGCCGTGTCCTGCTCACATGAGTCCCTCACGCGGCCAGCGCCCCCGCCCGGGGATTTCGCCGAGCGTGGCCGCGAGCTCGCCCACCGGCTCATCATCGTCGATGGCCATATCGACGTGCCCTACCGGCTCCAGGAGAAGCTGGGTCCCGGGGGCGAGCCCACCGAGGACATCTCCCAGCGCACCACCGGGGGTGACTTCGACCATCCCCGCGCGGTGGAGGGCGGGCTGGACGTGCCCTTCATGTCCATCTACGTGCCCGCGGAGCTCCAGAAGACGGCCGGGGCCTCGAAGGCGCTCGCGGACTCGCTGATCGACATGGTGGAGAAGCTCGCCCGCGCGGCCCCGGACAAGTTCGCCCTGGCACGCTCGGTGGACGAGGCACGCCGCAACACGAGCGAGGGAAAGGTCTCCTTCGCGATGGGCATCGAGAATGGCTCCGCGCTGGAGGACTCGGTGGCCAACGTCGCCCACTTCCAGAAGCGCGGCGTGCGCTACATCACCCTGACGCACTCGGCGGACAACCTGCTCGGGGACTCCTCCTACGCCGAGGGCGCGCACCGCTGGAACGGGCTGAGCCCCCTGGGCAAGCAGGTGGTGGCGGAGATGAACCGCGTGGGCATCATGGTGGACGTGGCGCACCTGTCGGACGCCACCATCCGCCAGGTGCTGGAGACGAGCCAGCAGCCCGTCATCGCCTCCCACTCCTCGTGCCGTCACTTCACGCCCGGCTTCGAGCGCAACCTCAGCGACGAGCTCATCCGCGCCATCGCCGCCAAGGGGGGCGTGGTGATGATCAGCTTCGGCTCGGGCTTCCTCCTCCAGGCCGCGCAGGACCATGAGAAGAAGCTGCGCGAGGAGGCCCTGGCCTTCATCCAGCAGCGGGGCCTGACGCGGGACAGCCCCGAGGTCAAGACGTTCATCGAGAACTGGCTGCGCGAGCACCCGTTTCCCCGGGCGCGCGTCGAGGACGTGGCCGACCACATCGAGCACGTGGTGAAGCTCGTGGGAATCGATCACGTGGGGCTCGGCTCGGACTTCGACGGCGTGGGCCCCACGCTGCCCGTGGGACTCGAGGACGTGTCGCGCTACCCCAACCTCTTCCGGGTGCTGCTCGAGCGCGGCTACGGCGAGGCGGAGCTCGAGAAGCTCGCCTCGGGCAACGTCTTCCGCGTGTGGCGACAGGTGGAGTCGGCCGCCCGGCCCTGAGTGCCGGGCGGACGCTCAGCGCAGGCGCAAGAGGCCCATGCGCATGAGCTTGGCGAGCGTCTTGAGCGTCTCCAGCTCGCGCGCGGGGCTGGCCAGCACCAGGGTGGACACGTCCCAGTTGCCGTTGATGAGGCCCACCACCTGCCGCTCCTCGGGCTTGAGCAGCGACAGCTCCTCCGCGTCCGGCGACAGCACCGGCACGCTCAAGGGGGGCAGCGCGGCGTAGAGCGACGCCACGTGCTCGCTGTGCGCCATGCGCGCGAACTCGCGCACGCGCCGGTCCGTCGGATCGCTCGCCAGCAGCGTCGCGCACACCAGCTCCGTCGCGTCGAACTGCCGCTCGCGCACCAGCACCGCGCCCTTCTCCAGCATGTCCGTCACCGGATCCACCACCACCTCCGGCGCGCCCTCCACCTCCACCTGTTTGGCGCGCAGCATCTCGAAGACGCGGCGCGTGGTGGACGAGCGCGACAGGCCGAGCGACAGCCGCAGCCGCCCCAGGTTCTGCCCGCCCGTGCACAGGGTGAGCAGGATGCGGTGCATCAGCGGCTGACGCGGGCTCGGCGCCACGAGCGAGCGCACCGTCAGCGCATCCCCCGGCAGCACCCGGTCCACGTCCGCCTGCTCATCCACCCAACGCAGCGACTCGAAGAGCAGCTCGCGCAGGCTCATCTCGCACGGCGCCCACTCCTCGCCCGAGCGATCCAGATCCTCCGTCCAGTGGAAGGCGCCATGTCCGCCGCGCGTCTGGTCCACCATGGAGCCGAGCATCTCCTCGCGCACCAGCTCGCGCACCAGCTTGGGCTCCACGTGGTGGGACTGGAAGACGGACTCGAGGCCCTCGCCATCCGCCGGCAGCGCCTTGAGCGCCGAGAGCACCGCCGCCCCATCCGCCAGCTTCGCCAGGGCGAGCACCCGGGCCACCCGGCCCCGGAGCCCCTCGTTGGCGATCGCCAACACCTGCCCCGACAGCAGGAAGAGCGAGCGCTCACCGCCCTCCCAGGAGAGCAGTTGGAGCGTGCCGGTCTTTCGGGAGCTGTCCAACCATTGGAGAAGCTCGGGAAGTGGGAAGCTGGAGAAATCACCGTGAAGGGCCATGGCCATCTCTTACAGTTCTCCGCCATGCGCGTCGCGGTTCTCTTCATCGATGGGGTTGGCATTGGACGAAACGACCCGGACATCAACCCGCTCTCCGGGCGCGACCACCTGCTCTCCTGGTTCCAGGATGCCCCGCCCCCTCGCTTCCCGGGGCCGGCCAGTGCTTTCCAGTGGACACCACCTTCGGCATCGCCGGCCGCCCCCAGTCCGCTTCCAATCAGACGGCCCTCCTCACCGGGCAGCCCGCCCCCGTGCTCATCGGCCGGCACGTCCTCGGCTATCCGGATGCTCCCCTGCGCGAGCTTCTCGCGCGGCACTCGCTCGTCAAACACCTGGTGGCCCACGGCCACACCGCCACCTTCGCCAACTGCTACCCCGTGGCCTACCTGGATGCCCTGAAGCTGCCCCGGCGCCCCTCGGACAGCGCCCCCGAGTTCACCCTCACCCCGGCCGCCCTGCGCCGCTTGAAGGCCTCGGCCAGCACGCTCGCCTTCGCCGCGGGCGGCGTCCCCCTGCGCACCCTGGATGACGCCCGCGCGGGACTCGCCCTCCCCCATGACATCACCGGCGACCGGGCCCGCTCGCGCGACCTGGACGTGCCCACGCGCACGCCCGACGAGGCCGCCGAGGTCTTCTGGCGCATCGCCCACGAGGCCGACTTCACCTTCTTCGAGCACTACCCGGCGGACGAGGCGGGCCATGCCCAGGACTTCGCCGCCGCGCGCGACGCCCTGGACACCTTCGATGCCTTCGCCCGCGCCGTCGTCGCCCGCCGCCCGGCCGACGCCCGCGTGCTCGTCTGCAGCGACCACGGCAACGTGGAAGATTTGTCCACACGTTCACACACCCTGCACCCGGTGCCCGTGCTGTACTTCGGACCGCCAGCGCCCGAACTGGAGTCCCTGGCCACCGTGGCGGACGTGGGCCGCGCGGTGCTGCGTTGGTGGGGTGGAGCATGAAGGGGCGCGAGCAAGGCGGACGGGGAGTGCTGGGGGCCTGGGTGCTGGGGCTCCTGGGGCTCCTGCTCACGCTGACGGGGTGTGCCAGCTTCCGGCGGTTCGCGGCGGGCGAGGTGGCGCTCTCGTCGAGCTGGGAGAGCCCCACGGGCCTCTACCGCATCGAGTACGCCCCCGAGGACGAGCGGGAGCTGACCCGGCTGGTGCGGTCGGTGGACGCGGCCCTGCCCCGGCTGGAGCGCTGGGGGACGCTGCGCGAGCCCCTCACCCTGCGGGTGTTTCCCGATCACGAGAGCCTGGAAGCCGCCGTGCGGCAGGAGGGCCTGGGGTGGCTGCGCGCCTGGGGCCGCTATGACGAGGTGTTCATCCAGGCGCCCTCCACCTGGGGCCTCGCCGGGGCCTCGCCGGCCCAGTTGAACGAGCTGCTGGTGCACGAAATCACCCACAGCCTGATGTACCAGCTCTCGGCGGATCGCCTCGGCTGGTCGCGCAAGCACATCCCCCTGTGGTTTCGCGAGGGCATGGCCTCGTACACGGCGGAGCAGACGTACCGGTGGGGCTCGCTGGAGGAGCTCGCCCGCTACCTCGAGCGCCATCCCGAGACGGATCCCCTGCGCAAACCCGAGGGGCTCTACCGCGACGAGTCGAACCTCGTGTACGGCGTGGCGCACCACGCCTTCACGTTCCTCGTGCGGCGCTACGGCGAGGAGGCGGTGCGCGGCGTGATGCGCGAGATGAAGGGGGAGCGGCCTTCCCGGAGGCCTTCGAGGCCGCCATCGGGTTGTCACCGGACGCCTTCGTGCGCGACTTCACCCTCTACGTGAAGTGGCGGGGATTTCGCGGCGGGCGATCGCCGCCCCGGCCTCCCGCCGACGCCCGCCCCCTCGGAGGCCCCCCTGCCGCATCGGAGGAGTCGCACCCACCGTGATTGGCCCCCCGGTCCGTTTCTGTTACGACGGGTCCGGACCATCTCCACCCAGGCGCGCGTCCTCCTCGCGCGCCCTGGAGTGTGAGGAGACAGCAAGATGAAGCTGCGTACACTGAGCCTGACGGTGCTCGGCACCCTGGGGCTCTCCGCGACCATGGCCTGCCAGAAGGAGGAGGCCACGCCCGCGCCCGCTCCCGCCGCCCAGGCTCCGGCTCCCCCACCATCAAGGCCCAGCACCTGTCCGAGGACGTGGCCGTGCCCCAGGAGGAGAGCGCCCAGGCGCCCAAGGGCGGTGGCACCATCCGGGGAGTGGTCACGTTCAAGGGTACGCCGCCCGCGCCCGCGCCCATCACCCCGGGCACGGATCCCAACTGCGATGGCATGGACCTGGTGGATCAGCCCGTCCAGGTGAAGGCGGGCAAGCTGGCCAACGTCCTGGTGCGGGTGCAGGGCGAGCTGCCCGGCCAGCCCCAGACGCCGCCGGACCAGATGGTGGTGGTGGACCAGAACCGCTGCACGTACAAGCCCCGCGTCCAGGGCGCCGTCGCCGGCCAGCCCATCGTGCTGATGAACAGCGACAGCACGCTGCACAACGTGCGCGGCACGTCCGGCGGCAAGCAGCTCTTCAACGTGACGCAGCCGCCCCTGAAGACGAAGGAGGCCCGGCCTCCGTCGGAGGCGGAGGTCATCCGCCTCAAGTGCGACATCCACCCGTGGATGACGGCGTGGGTGGTGGTGAACCCGAACCCGTACTTCAACACCTCGGATGAGGAGGGCTCCTTCCGCATCGAGGGCGTGCCCCCGGGCACGTACACCCTGGGCGCGTGGCACGAGACGCTGGGGACGAAGACGGCCCAGGTGACGGTGAAGGAGGGCCAGGAGGCCGAGGTCTCCTTCGAGTTCGTGGCGGCGAAGTAGCTCCCCACGCCGCCCCCGGGCCCTCGCCCGCCGTCTACTTCTTCTTGATGGTGAGCTGCACCTCGGCGCTCTTGCCGCCGCCCTCGGCCTTGAGGGTGGCGGAGCCCGGCTTCACCGGCTGCACCGTGCCGGCCGCGTCCACGGTGAAGATCTTCTCGTTGCTCGTGGTGTAGGTGAAGGAGACGCCCTGGATGGCGGCACCATCGCCGCCCTTGGCGATCGCCGCGACGGGCGTGCTCTCGCCCACCTTGAGCGTGGCCGGCACGGTCTCGAAGACCACCGATGCCACCTCGGGCAGCTTCACGGTGACCTCGGCGGTCTGCTTGAGCGCGCCGGAGGTGATGGTCACGTTCGTGGTGCCCACGGCCTTGGCCGTCAGCTTGTTGCCCTCCACCGCCACCACGTTGGCGTCGGCGCTCGCGAACTCCAGCTTCGCCCCCTGCACGGGCCGGCCCGCGTCATCCTTCACCTCGGCCGTGAGCGTCGTCTCCGAGCCCAGACCGGTGAGGGTGACAGGCGCGCCCGTCACGACGATCTCCGCGGGGATGGAGATCTCCACGGGCGTCGTGGCGCTCACCTCGCCGGACTTCGTGGTGATGGTGACCGAGCCGCTCTTCACCGCCGTCACCTTGCCGGCGGGGTCCACCGTGGCGAGCTGCCCATCGCTGGAGGAGAACAGGAACTTCGCCTTCTCCTTGTCCACGGGCTCGCCCTTGCCGGTAAGGGCCTGGGGCTCCAGGGTGACGCTCTGGCCCGCCTCGGACAGCTCCACCTTCTCCGGCTTCACTTCGATGCGCTCCACCTTCTGGCAGGCGGACGCGAGCAGGATGACGGACGTGGCCAGCAGCGGATTGAACAACCTCTTCATGATGAATGTGCCTCGCGCTCGTCCGGGAGGACGAGTGTTGGATGGACGTTGGATGTGTGGGAACTTTGGGGTCCCAAGGACCCGGGTGATAAAACCCGGGATGCCTCAGCAATCCATGTTCCAGGGGCCCGCTCGCCTGGGGAGGCGCTGCGGGGTGTGGACAAAAGGGACGACGCGGACGATCGGGTGTCCCTTTCTCCACAGACCTCCCTACAACGGCTCCGTCGTTAGGAGCGGACTGTCTCTATGTCCAGGGGCTTGGAGGCCGCACAAGCACACCTCCACGCCCCCTATCCTAAAGGGAGGGAGGGGCGGGCCTTGACTCCTCTCGGCGTGGTCCGGCGCCGGACCCTCTTGAGCCGTCCCCAGCCGGCTACTCATCGAGGAGCTCAAGTAGAGCATCGGACCGTGGTCGCGTTCTTCCTGCTGCGCTGAGGACTACTTCACCAACGAGCCAACCCGCCTGGGCTGGTGGTAGTTCCGAGGTAGTGGCACGCGCACGGCTGACACTGGACTCCGGATGCCTGCCACCATTTGTAGCAGAGAGGGGAGATGATGGATCGGTACTTGGAGCGCGTGTGGGAGAACATCAAGCCACTCAGTCGTGAGCAGAAGGACGTGAACGTCGCGCTCAAGGAGTGGGCGTACACCGGCAACATGGAGCGGCGAGATGAGGCGTCCGAGGTCTGCCAGCTTTTTAACCACGAGGAGCTCCGCGACCTGTTTGAGATCAGGAACCGATTCACCCGCTACACGCTCCAGGTTGGTTCGAAGTGCATCGAAAAGTTCGGAGTCCAGGTGACCGACCCGGAGACAGGGACTGTCGTCACTGGGAGGGACGCAGCATCGGTGCTGCAACGGGACCGGCGTAAGGCGCTCGCACGTGCCGAGAGGCGAGCCGTTATGGACGCGATTGAGGACCTCACCAAGGAGGACGCGGAGTTCTCCAAGACGCTGCAGAACCTGCTTAGGACGTACGAAAATGATGGCGCGTTCTCCCCTAAGCAGCTCAACTTGCTCCTTTGGAGGCTCGATAAGAGTAAGCACGCCGTCCCCTCGGGACTGAAGATGACTCTCAAGTCCGACGCCGACAAGAAGCAGATCCGCGAGATGGAGGACTGGAAATTCGACAAGTTGAAGCGATTCATGTCGGATGACCAAGTCGAGCGGGCGCTGGAACTTCGTAGGAAGAAATAGTCGGGTGGAGAGGGCGGAGGCTTGGAGGCCGCATGGCTGGAGCAGACCAGACGCGTGGCATCTAAAAACCTTGGCTCGACTCGACGGGGGAAAGCGTGTCCAGGTGGGCGGGGTTGTCCACGCAGTGATAAGCCTGACAACCCACCCGCCCGTCGTGGTACGCCGCGCTCGTGAGAGCAGTTCGGCGTCGCGGACCCGGGTCTGGGAAGCCGAGGGCCCGTGCGACAGCAGCCGACCAGTAGTTCAGCCACCCAAGGTAATCGTCCGGAGGTCGAGCGTGCACCGGCGAGTAGGACGCCCAGGAAGCACCGAGTACCTCCTGGAGGAGGGGCCCGGCTCCATGAGAGCAAGTGCCCTAGTCTTCCAGGAGGCCGGGAGGCCAGAGAGGAGCACGCGTGGACGACAGGAAGAAGCTTGAGGCGAGCGAGGAGGAACTGGAGCAGTTGGGGCCGTACCAGCTCGAGGAGCAGATGCATCAGTCCGCTGCCAGTCGGGGAGCGCTCTACCTGGCCACGCACGAGACGAGTGGAGCCACGGCCCTGGTGCTCAAACCCGCCGAGGAGGACAAGGTTCCCCTGAAGGACTGGCGGGTGCTCTTCAGTTCCTCGGCCTCGGGGCGCTATATCGCCATGCAGGTGGAGCAGACCCCCTGGTCCGTGTCCCCCGAGAAGCAATCAGCGGAGTCTCTGGTATTCACCTTCGAGGGAGTGCTCGAGGCCGTTCACCGCATGGCTCACGCCCTCCCCGCGCCCCACGAGCCTCGCCCCCTCTTGCGTCCAGGGCCGAGATTGGCGAGCGCCGTTGGGGTGTGTGCCCTGGTGTTCGCGCTGGTGCGTCTGGCCTCCGTGTCCCAACCGCCGAGCAACCCGGAGCCCCTGGCGAGCACCTCGCCCGCTCCAACGAGCGACGAGGTGTCCACGGCAGCCAGGACTCCGGACCCTTTCTCCAACGGGACGCTCGTGGACACCATGGACGCTGGAGAATCGGTGATGGCCCGCCCGCTGCCGCGCGAGCCATTCAAAGGACAGAAGCTCCTCCCTGCACCCGCTACGCCGAGGTGGAACTCATCGGAGCCTGCTGGACACCTCACAAGCTCAAGGCACCGTGCCCGGATGTCCTCTACGAGTACCAGGGAGAGTGCTACTTGCCCGCCTTCAGCGCGAAGCCACCGCCCCAGTCGCTCGGGCAGTGAGCGGCCCGAAGCCCTCGTTCGACATCGCCGAGCTTGAACCTTGCGTTGGTGGTGCCCTGGCCCGGATGGCTCGGCGAGGTGGTCGCGCTCGGCGGGGACGTTCACGTCGCCGAGGGCATGATCCGCGAAGGTGCGGCATAGTCCCGGGCTTCACGAAGGAGCTTTGCCATGGCCCGAATGGCCCTAGACGAACTGCGCCAGCTCGCCGAGGCGGTGCTGCGCCACCACGGTTTCACCGAAGATCAGCTGCGGGCCATCGCCGCGACCCTGGTGGCCGGCCAGCGTGACGAATGCGCCTCCCACGGCATCTATCGGCTGCTGGGCATCGTCGCCACCCTCAAGGCCGGCAAGGTGGTGCCAGACGCGGTGCCCGAGGTGCACGACGTGGCGCCGGCCATCGTCAAGGTGGATGCGCGTGGCGGATTCTCGCAGCTGGCCTTCGCCGCCGGCCTGCCCTTGTTGGAAGCGAAGGCCCGGCGCAATGGCCTTGCCGCCCTGGCCATCAATCGCTGCGTGCACTTCTCGGCCCTGTGGATAGAGATCGAGGCGCTGACGGAGCGCGGCCTGGTGGCCCTGGCCTGCAATCCCACCCAGGCCTACGTCGCCCCGGCCGGCGGGCGGCGGCCGCTGTTCGGGACCAATCCCATCGCCTTCGGCTGGCCCCGGTCCGGTCGCGAGCCGTTCGTCTTCGACTTCGCCACCAGCGCCGTGGCCCGGGGGAGCTCGAACTGCACCGCCGGGCCGGCAAGCCACTGCCGGACGGCTGGGGCGTGAATGCCCAGGGAGAGCCCAGCCAGGACGCACGCACCGTGCTCGAGGAGGGCGCCATGCTGACCTTCGGCGGCCACAAGGGCTCGGCCCTGGCGGCCATGATCGAGCTGCTCGCCGGTCCACTCATCGGTGACCTCACCAGTCAGGAGTCCTCGGCGCACGACGGCGGCAGCGGCGCCTTGCCCTATCACGGGGAGCTGATCCTGGCCCTGGATCCCCAGTGCTTCCTGGGCTCCGCGGTGGCCGAGTACCAACAGCGCGCCGAAGTGCTGTTCGCCAGCATCCAGGCCCAGGGGGCGCGCCTGCCCTCGCAGCGGCGCTTCGAGGCCCGGGCACGTAGCGACGCTCAGGGCGTCGAGGTGCCGGATGCGCTGCTGGCGGATGTCAGGGCATTGCTGAACCAGCCCACGAGATCATCGGCGTGCGGGTGATGGGCGCGGCGTCCGCCAACGAGGAAGCCCGTGTGCGCGAGGCCACCTGGACGCTCCTCTTGGGAGCGAGCTTCGAGGGCGATACGGCGTCGTTCCACCGGGTGCCCCCGCGTCCGTAGCGTCCGACTTGCCCGGGTGGGTATCATCGCGGGCGAGTGGAATGGACAACGCCGCCCCAAGTACCCGCGCCCCTCGGAATCCGCTCCCCCCGTGGAGTCGTCCGGTGAAGGCGTTGCCACTGCTGCTCCTCCTGCTCGGCCTCCCGGCCGGAGCCTCCCCCCGGGTGCCCCTGTGCGAGCGGCCCATGGTGCCAGCCCGGGCCAGCACGAGGCCCTTTTCCGAGGAGCTGGAGCGGGCGCTCGACGCGTTCGTCCGCGCGGAGCTGGAGCGCGAGCCGCACGCGGGGCTCGCCGTGGGGGTGCTGCGGGGCGACCAGCGCTGGGTGGGCACCTATGGCCAGCGGGACGTGGCCCAGGGCCTGCCCGCGACACCGAGGACCACGTGGCGCATGGCGTCACTCACCAAGTCCTTCACGGCCGTGGCGGTGATGCAGCTCGTGGAGCGGGGCCTGCTCGAGCTGGATGCGGACATCCGCACGTGGGTGCCCGCCTGGCCCGAGCGGCGCTGGCCGGTGACGCCCCGGCAACTGCTCGGACACCTGGGCGGGGTGACGAACTACGGCCGCCTCGGCCCGAGCCAGGACACCGGGCCGCTCGACACGGCGGGGGCGGTGGCGCTGGTGGCGGGCTACGAGCTGGAGGCCGAACCGGGCACGCGCTTCCTCTACAGCACCTGGGCCTACAACCTGCTGGGCGCCGCCATCGAGGCCGCCTCGGGCCAGTCCTATGGCGACTACCTCCAGGCGCACGTCTTCGGCCCCGCGGGCATGGTGCACGCGGCGCTGGATGATCGCCGCACGCGCGACGAGCACCACGCGGCGGGCTACCGGCTCCGGGATGGGCGGCTCGTGCCGTCCAAGAAGGTCGACGTGTCGGGCCGGTTCGCGGGAGGTGGCACGCGCGCGTCCATCGAGGACCTGCTCGGCTTCGGGCAGGCGCTGCTCGACTACCGGCTGGTGTCGCGCGCGAGCACGGGGGAGATGCAGCGCTCGATGAGCACGCGGGACGGGCGGCTCACCGACTACGGCATGGGCTTCGCGACCTGGCCGCTCCGGGGCCACTACGTGGTGGCCCACTCGGGAGCGCAGCCGGAGACCTCGACGCTGCTGCTGCTCCTGCCCGGGGAGGACGTGGCCCTCGCGCTCACGAGCAACGTGGAGGGACAGGCCGCGCTGCTCAAGCGCATCGCGTACGGGCTCATCGCGCGGCTGCTCGAGGGAGAGGAGCATCGGCTGAACGCCCGCCTGCATGACTCCGTGGACGCGCTGGTGAACGAGGGCCTGGGCCGGGTCTTCGGCTACGGGCTCGCGTACCACCACTGGGCGGCGCACGGGCCCGGGACGATCCCCGAGACAGCGGGACTCCCGGACGCCTTCGCGCGGGTGACGCGGCTGTTGGATCGGACCGCCATCGCCCGGGAACCCGCCGCGGCACGCGAGCGCATCCTCGCGGCCCACGAGCCCCGCGGGGACGAGCTCTTCATCCAGGTGGGGGCCCACATGGCGCGCACCCTGGAAGAGGCGCTCGGGGCCGAGCGGCTGCGCGGCTATTCCTCGCGCGGCCCGCTCGCCTTCTTCAACGACTACCTGGCCGTGTGCGAGTCCCGGGGCTGCCCCGAGCCCCTGCGCTTCGACGAGTCGTTGCGCGCGGAGCTGCGCCGCCTCACACCCTGAGGAGCGCCGAGGCTCAATGCCCCAGGGCGCCCCTGGCGAGCGTGTCGAACGCGGAGATGACTTCCACGGGGGCCTGCACCAGCTCGATGAGCACGCCCTCGCCGCCGAGGGGGAACTGCTCGTTGCCCTTGGGATGGATGAAGGTCACGTCGAAGCCGGCCGCGCCCTTGCGGATGCCTCCGGGGGCGAAGCGCACACCCTGCCCTTCCAGCCAGGTCACGGCCGCGCGCAGATCATCCACCCACAGGCCCAGGTGGTTGAGGGCGGGGTCGTGCACGCGCGGCTTGCCATTGGGATCCACCGGCTGCATCAGGTCCACCTCGACCCGGAAGGGGCCGGCGCCCGCGACGACGATGTCCTCGTCCACGTTCTCGCGCTCACTGCGGTAGGTGCCATGGGGCGCGAGCCCCAACAGGTCCACCCAGAGCTTGCGCAGGGGCGCCTTGTCGGCCCCACCGATGGCCACCTGCTGGAGGCCCAGGATACGAAACGGTCGTGTGCTCATGGCCCGGCATCGTCGCGGAGCGGGCCCCTCCCAGGCAAGGACCCGCGTCCCGTCCTGTCAGAAGCCCGGCGGTACCGGCCGTGCAGACAGGTGATGGTGTTGGGTTCACGAGGACCCGACATGCGCGCGGTGCGTGCACCCGCTTCCTCCCCCGGGCGCAGCCCCTCCTTCACCGGCCACGAGGGCTCCTCGCCGGGAGCCAGGGAGTGCAGGCCGCTCTGCCAGGGACCGATGACATAGGTGTGTCCCGCGGCGCGGCAGCCGAAGAAGCGCGTCCACGCCCGCGCGAAGGCATGGCCCCGGGCCGTCCCGAACGTCTCACAGGTGCGGAACCACCAGAGCGCCTCGCCCCCCGGCACGAGCCGCTCGCGCAGCGCCTCCAGCCGCGCCCGCCAGGGATGACGCGGCGCGAGCGCCTGGACATCCAACGACTCGCGATCGACGAGGGCGCGCCCCCAGGTGCCATGGCCCCAGTACTGGATCTCCGCGATGCGCCGCTCCACCGAACGGGCGAGCAACCAGTCCAGGGCCTCGGGCCAGCTCGCGACGCCGCGCCAGTCATCGAGCCGGCCCAGGGCGCGGTACAGCACGCTGCCCACGCGCCACGAGGCGGTGAGCCCGGGCAGACCCCACCGCCCCGCGCAGGTGCGGTCGTACACCATCAACCTCAAGCCCTCGCTCCGTGCCGTCATGGATGGACCTCCCGGGCGTCGCGGATGATGAATATCTTTTCACCCGGAGGCGTCCGGCGCATCCTCGGGAACGATTTTCCTCGGAGTCCATTCCATGCGCGCCCTCTTGCTGACCCTTGCCGCCTCCACCTGTCTCCTGCTCCCTGGCCGGAGTGAAGCGGCCACGCTGCGCTGCGGCAACCAACTGGCCTCGGACGGCGCCTCCAAGTCGGATGTGCTGATGCGGTGCGGAGAGCCGATGGCGAAGGAGAGCCGCACGGAGACCGTGGGGGAGAAGACGCGCACCCGCGACGAGCAGGGGAGCAGCACCCAGGAGCACACCGTGCAGAAGACGATCGAGGAGTGGACGTACAACTTCGGCCCCTCGCGCCTGATGCAGGTGGCGGTGTTCGAGAATGGCCGGCTCGTCGACGTGCGCAGCGGCGGCTACGGCCGCTAGGACGGAGGCTCCGCTGTTCACGCGTCTGGATCCCCGTCGGCTCGAGACCTTCCGGGTGGTGGCCACGACGGGGCAGGTGTCGGCGGCCTCGCGGCTGCTGCACCTGTCGCAGCCGGCCGTCACCGCGCAGGTGCGCCAGCTCGAGCGCGAGTGTGGCCGGCCCCTGCTGGTGCGCACCGCGCGGGGCGTGCGGCCCAACGAGGCGGGCCGCGTGCTGCTGGAGTACGCGCAGCGGCTGCACCACCTGCTGGAGGAAGCCGCGACGGCGGTGGCGGGCGAGGAGGAAGTGGGGGGCGAGCTGGCGCTGGCGGCGAGCACCACCCTGGCCAGCTACGTGGTGCCCGACTTGCTGGCCTCGTTCCTGCGCGTCCACCGGGGCGTGCAGGTGCGGCTGGAGGTGGGCAACACCGAGCAGGTGCTGGCCTGGGTGGGCGAGGAGCGGGTGCCGCTGGGGCTGGTGGAAGGACATGCCCGCGCGGCCCGCATCCGCCTGGAGCACTATCTGGACGACGAGCTCATCCCCGTGGTCGCCGCCCGAGCCCCCGCGGAGCTCATGCGCGTGCGCACCGGGAAGGAGCTCCATGACGTGCCCGTGCTCTGGCGCGAGTCCGGCTCGGGCTCCCGCGCCGTGCTGGAGCGGGCCCTGCGCCAGGCGGGCGTGCGCCGGGGACCCCAGCCGGGGGATCTCCAACTGGGCAGCACCGAGGCCATCAAGGGCGCGGTGGCGGCGGGACTGGGCGTGGGCTTCCTCTCGCGCTGGAGCATCCAGGACGAGCTGGCCTCGGGCCGGCTGAGGACCTTGCCCATGCCCGATCTGCGGGTGAAGCGGGCGTTCTCCTGGGTGCTGCCGGTGGATGCGCCCTCGGGTGTCGCCGGGCGGTTCCTGCGCCATGCCCGCGCCGTGCCCCCGCTCCTGAACGTCCCCTGAAGCGGCCTCACCCGATGAGGTGCAGCACGAGGGCGCCGAGGCTCGCGCCGGCCATGCACACCCACAAGAGGACGCCCTGGGCGAGGGGCCGCACGCCCACGGCCTGGACGGCGCTCCGAGTGAGATTGGCGCCAATGAGGAACAGCGTCAGCACGAGGGCCCGCCGGGACAGGCCGGCCAGCACGTGCCCCGCGGGACGCAGGGCGGGAATCCAGGTGACGAGCGCCGCCGTGGCGAGGAAGCCGAGGATGAACCAGGGCTTGCGCGCTGTCCCTGGGACGCCGTCCCGTCCCGGCGGTGGCGCCACGCGCCCAGCGCCAGGGTGAGCGGGACGATCCACAGCGCCCGGGCCAGCTTCACCGGCGCGGCCACGTCCAGGGCCTCGGGGGCATAGCGCAGGGCCGCGCCCACCACGGAGCTCGTGTCGTGGATGGCCAGCGCGCTCCACAGGCCGAACTGATGGGCGTCGAGCCCCACGGCGTGTCCCAGCGGGGGAAAGACGAAGAGCGCCACGGCGTTGAGCAGGAACACCGTGCCGAGCGCCACGGAGACCTCCTGCTCCCGGGGCCGGAGCACGGGCACCACGGCGGCGATGGCGCTGCCCCCGCAGATGGCCGTGCCGATGCTGATGAGCAGTCCCGTCTCGCGCTGGACACCCAACGCGCGCGCCAGCCACGTGCCCAGCAGCAGACACACCCCGATGCTCACCACGGTGGAGAGCGCACCCCGTGCACCCACCGCCAGCACCTCGCGCAGATCCATGCCGGCGCCCAGTCCCACCACCGCGAGCGACAGGAGCGGGTGCGTCACCTTCCGGGTGAAGTCCACATGGGGATTGCCCAGCAGCAGGGCCACGCCGAGCCCGGCGAGCAGCGCGAGGCCCGCGGACACGAAGGGCAGGACGCTGAGCGCGGCACCGAGGGGAATCAACACATGCGCGGCGTTGCGGCGAGGGGCGTCCAGGGACGTGTCCATGGGCGGCAAGGTGCGCCCCGAGCCATCAGCCCACCAGACGAAAGGCACGATGAGCCATCCGTTTTTTGGATGGCTCTCCCCGTGGATGCCCCCACCCAGGCGGGCGGCCAACCCCTCGTCCACCCGGCGGAAGTGCATTCCCTGGAACACCCGGATCCCGTTCAGGGGGCCCCTTCCCAGGAGCCCCTTCCCAACCCACGTTGTGGAGCACCATGGACCTCTCCGCCTTCTCGAACCTGTCGCCTGGTCAGCGCCGCGTGCTCACCCTCGCGGGCCTGCTTGCCATTCCCACCTATGTCCTCCCCGTGAGCTTCTGGGGATTGCGCGCGATGCGCCCGATCCTCCTCCGCAACGCCGTGTCGGGAGCCATGACCCTGGGGCTGGTGTCCCTCGTGGTCTGTGGCGTGCGCCAACTGACCCGGCGGGGCAGCGTGGCGCAAAGCGCTCCGTCGAACGGCCAGCGCTGGCAGCTGCCCATCCATGAGCCCATCCTCCCCGAGGAGATGATGGGCTCGCAGGCCTCGGGGCACTGAGTCACTCGATTCAGCGGCCGCCCGCCTGGGGTTCTCCGTCACGGGGAACTCCGGATGATTCATTCGTGAATGAATTCGAGGCGAGGTGACGCGCTCCGTCAGACACGGTGCGTCGTCATGCGTCGAACACCCCCGGGCAGCATTGCCCCATCCGTTTGGGTTATAGGAATGCCAGCCGTTGGGCGGGAGGCGTTCCTTGTCACTCAGTGTGTTCGACATGTTCAGCATTGGTATTGGCCCATCGAGTTCCCACACCGTGGGGCCGATGCGTGCGGCCCGACAGTTCGTGGAGACCGTCGCGCGGGAGGCCGGAGGACTGGACGGAGTCGACTCCGTGAAGGTGGAGCTCTTCGGCTCGTTGGGACACACCGGCAAGGGGCACGGCAGTGACGTCGCGGTCATCCTCGGGCTGGAGGGCGAGCGCCCCGAGGAGGTCGACTGCGACGCCGTTCCCGCTCGCATCTCCGGCGTGGTGGAGGGCGCGCGGTTGAAGCTGCTCGGCCAGCAGCCGGTGAAGTTCAAGCCCTCCGAGGACATCGTCTTCCACAAGCGGCAGTCGCTGCCGCGCCACCCCAATGGCATGCGCTTCACCGCGGGGCTGGGGCGCGGCGGGTCCATCACCCGCTCCTACTATTCGGTGGGCGGGGGCTTCGTCGTGAATGACGACGGCACCGCGGCCCCCTCGGGGAGCGTGCGCGAGGCGAGCCTGCCCTACCCCTTCAAGACGGGCGCGGAGCTGCTCGCGCTCTGCCAGCAGCACGGGCTGAGCATCAGCACGTTGATGCTGGAGAACGAGAAGGCGCTGCGCTCCGAGGCCCAGGTGCGCGCGGGCCTGTTGCGCATCTGGGAGGTCATGCAGGCGTGCGTCAAGCGCGGCTGCGAGCGCGAGGGCCTGCTGCCGGGCGGGCTCAAGGTGAAGCGCCGCGCGGCGGCCATCCACCGCAAGCTCAAGGGGGACATGCGCGGCGCGGATCCGCTCATGGCCATGGACTGGGTGAACCTCTACGCGCTCGCGGTGAACGAGGAGAACGCGGCGGGAGGGCGCGTGGTGACGGCGCCCACCAATGGCGCGGCGGGCATCGTGCCGGCGGTGCTCCACTACTACCGGCGCTTCGTGCCGAACTCGGACGACGAGGGGGCCATCCGCTTCCTGCTCGCCGCGGGAGCCATCGGCATGCTCTACAAGCTCAACGCCTCCATCTCCGGCGCCGAGGTGGGCTGCCAGGGCGAGGTCGGCGTGGCGTGCTCCATGGCGGCCGCGGCGCTCACCGAGGTGATGGGCGGCACGCCCGAGCAGGTGGAGAACGCGGCGGAGATCGGCATGGAGCACAACCTGGGCCTCACGTGCGATCCCATCGGCGGGCTCGTCCAGGTGCCCTGCATCGAGCGCAACGCCATGGGCTCCATCAAGGCCATCAACGCCGCGCGGCTGGCGCTCCAGGGAGATGGCAAGCACAAGGTCTCCCTCGACAAGGTCATCACCACGATGCGCCAGACGGGCGCGGACATGATGACCAAGTACAAGGAGACCGCGCGCGGCGGCCTCGCCGTGAACATCATCGAGTGCTGACGGCGGCGGACCCGGCGGAGGGCGCGGACCCCGGCCCTCCGCGTGTCAGTTCACCACGTCGCGGCCCGTGTCCCCGGGCAGCTCGGACGCGGACGGGCCAGGGGGCGAGAGCGGACCATGGCGGGGCACGTGGACGTGGAACGTCGCGCCCCCGCCTGGCGTCTCCTCGATGCGGATGTGCCCATGGTGGGCCTCGACCACCGGCGAATGACCCAGAGGCCCAGCCCGAAGCCGCCGTAGTTGCGTGCTGGAACGGCCCGCTCGAAGCGCTCGAAGACGCGCTGCCGGTCGGCCGCCGGGATGCCAATGCCATGGTCCACGACCGAGAGCGTCACCCCTCCACCTTCCTCGCGCAGCGTGACGTCCACGGGGTGGCTCGCGCCGAACTTCAAGGCATTGGACAGCAGGTGGTGGAACACCTGCTCCATGCGCTCGCGATCGAAGAAGCCCTCCAGGGAGCCCTCGAGCTGGAGCCGCACCGTGCAGCCCTGCCGCCGGGCCTCGCCCTGGTGGGCGAGCACCACGCCGCGCACGAGCTCTCCCAGCTCCACCTGGGCCCGCGACAGTTGCATGCGGCCCGTGGTGAGCTGCGACACGTCCAGCAACGTCTCGATGAGCCCGGCCAGCCGGCGCGCGGAGCGGCGCGCCGTGTCCAGCCGCTCGCCAATACCGGGCTGGGAGGACGCGTTCAGGCTCCGCTCGATGGCGCCAATCTGGAGCTGGAAGATGGTGAGCGGTGTCTTCAGCTCATGGGAGGCCACGGACAGGAAGTCGTCCCGGGCCCGCACGGCCTCCAGGAGGTGCTCCACCTGGGCCCGTTCCCGGGCCACCTCCCGGCGCATGCGCGCGCTCGAGGTGGGCACGCACCCGGGTGAGCAACTCCCGGGCGGAGAAGGGCTTGACGAGGTAGTCATCCGCTCCGGACTCGAGGCCCTCGAGCGTGGCCTCCTCCCCGGCGCGGGCCGACAGCAGGAGGATGGGCAGCTCCCGGGTATGGGGAGCGGCACGCAGGGCACGCAAGAGCCCCACCCCATCCAGCCGGGGCATCATCACGTCCGAGATGACGAGATCGGGCGGGTGGGCCAGGGCCACTTCCAGGGCCGCCTGTCCATCCGCCACCGCCCGCACCTCGAACCCGGCGGACAGCACCCGGTGGATGTAGTCGCGCACGTCCGCGTTGTCGTCCGCGAGGAGCACCCGGGCGCGAGGCCGGTTCGGCTCGGGCGCGACGGGCGGTGCCTCGGCGAGCTCCTGGACGGACCAGCGCAGCGCCTCCTCGACGTAGGGGCCGGCACCGGTCGCGGTGGAGGGCAGCACCCGCGTGGCGCGCACCCGCTCCTCGGGCAGGTGCGCGAAGCCCAGGGGCAGCTCGACGGTGAACGTCGACCCCTGCCCCTCGGTGCTATCCACCCTCACCCGTCCGCCGTGAAGCCCCACCAGCTCGTGCACCAGCGCCAGTCCGATGCCCGAGCCCTCATGCGTCCGGGCATGCGCGTCCTTCACCCGGTGGAAGCGCTCGAAGAGGCGTGGCAGCTCCACGGCCGGGATGCCCGTCCCCGTGTCGCGCACCTCGAGGACGGCGCACCCGTCCCGCTCGAAGGTGCGGACCGAGATGCTCCCCTTGTGGGTGAACTTGAAGGCGTTGGAGACGAGGTTGAGGACGACCTTCTCCCAGAGCTCGCCATCCAGATAGACGGGCTGGGACAGCGGCGGGCAGCTCACGAGGAGCTGGAGCCCCGCGCGCTCCACCGCCGAGCGGAAGGTGCCCGCGAGGTCCGCGCAGAGCGTGGAGAAGTCGGCGGGAGCGAAGCTGGACTCCATCCGCCCCGCCTCCAACCGGGAGAAGTCCAGCAGCGTGTTGACGAGCCGCAGCAGCCGCCCCGCGTTGCGATGGAGCACCTCCAGCTCGGTGCGGACCGCCTCGGGCAGCGGGCCCGCGCTCCCGGCGAGCAGATCCGCGTGGGCCCCAGCATCAACGTCAGGGGCGTGCGGAACTCATGGCTGATGTTGCTGAAGAAGGTCGTCTTGGCGCGATCGAGCTCCGCCAGGGCCTCCACGCGCCGACGCTCCTCCTCGTGGGCGCGGGCATTGCGCAGGGCCACCGACACCGGCCCACCAGCAGCTCGAGGAAGGAGCGGTAGCCCTCGTCGAGCGCCCGGTTGGGGCTGAGGCCCGTCACCAGCACGCCGAGCGAAGCGCTCTGGCCCGCGGCGGCCACCGGCATCACCACCGCCGCGCGGACCGGATCCTTGAACGGTCCCCCCGTCAGCGTGACGCGGCGCTCCACGTCCTCGACGAGCACCGTCTCGCCCTCGGCCGCGCGGGCCAGGGGCCACACCGGCTCGCCGTCCTTGAGCTCCACCCGGAGCGGACACGCCGCCGCGTTCTCCTCCAGGCCGATGACGCCGTGGCGGGTGAACCCCTTGCCGTCCGGATCGCGCAGGTACAGCAGCGCGAAGGGCACGTCCAGGGAGTGCTCGGCGATGGCGGTGACGACCTCCTCGCAGGTCTTCGCGACGCTCCGGGTCACCGCCGCCCGGGAGGCCAGATCCTCAAGAGCCGCAGCCGCCGCTCCCCGAGCAGCTGCTGGGTCACCTCGCTGCAGACGGCGAACATGCCGACGATCTTCCCCGTGTCATCCTCGGCGGGGGAATGCGAGACGCTGAAATAGGACTCCTCGCGGTAGCCCGAGCGCTCCAGCAGGAGCATCAGGGCAGGTGTCCAGTTCGCCACGCCGGTGGCCATCACCTGGTGGATCATCGGCCCGAGCGTGTCCCACGCCTCGGCCATGGTGACGCGGATGTCGAGCCCCAACGCCGCCGGGTGCTTGTCGCCGATCAGCTTCGAGTAGGCATCGTTGTAGAACTGGAGGAAGGACGGCCCCCACGTGAGGATCATGGGGTAGCGCGACGAGAGCATCGTGCGCACCAGGGCCTTCAAGCTCTCGGGCCAGGTCTCCATCGGCCCCAGGATGCTGGCGGACCAGTCGTGCGCGCGGATGCGCGCGTGCATTTCACTCGGACCGGCGAACATGATGGGCGGCGACTCGGATGGGGCTCGGGTGTTCTCCCAAAAAAGCCTGGAACAAGGGTGGTGTACAGTCACATCCCCTGCGCCGCCCTCTGGAGAACAGGAGACAGGATGATCAAGCGGATTTCTCTCGCACTGGGAGTCGCGGTGGTGGGCTTCGCCACCCTGGTGCTCTCCCGGCCCTCGGCCTACCGGACCGAGCGCGCCGTGCCCATCGCCGCGCCAGCCGAGATTCCCTTCGCCCTGGTGAACGATCTGCACCGCTGGCGCCTGTGGTCCCCCTGGGACGCGGTCGATCCGGGCATGAAGCGCCACTTCGATGGGCCCATCGCGGGCCCCGACGCCGTCTACACGTGGGCGGGCAACGCCCAGGCGGGCAAGGGGCGCATGACCGTGCTGGAGAGCCGGCCCTACGAGTTCATCCGCGTGCGCTTCGAGCGCCTCGCGCCCCGGCCCTCCACGAGCACGCTCGACTTCACCTTCCAACCCACCGCCGAAGGCGTGCTGCTGCGCTGGAGCCAGGAGGGGCAGCTGTCCTGGCTGGACAGGGCCCGGTCCCTGTTCACCGACCTGGAGGCACGGCGGGGCGAGGAGCTCGAGCAGGGATTGAAGGCGCTCGTCGCGGTGTCCGAGACCGAGGTGAACAACCGGCGCGAGCGGGACGCGCTGATCAAGGCGCGCTCCGAGGAGAAGGCCCAGCAGGCTCCGCCCCCTCCGTGAGCGGGAGCGCGCGCCCGCCCCCCGCGCCTCAGCGTCCGCCCAGGTTGGCGCAGGCGCGGGCGTCGCCCCCATCACAGGCGCGCCGCAACAGCTTCGTGGCCTCGGCGTCGTTCTTCTCGGCGCAGGCGCCCGTGCGGTGGCAGATGGCGGCGCTGAAGCAGCCCGCCGCGTCGCCCCCTCACACGCCCGCATGTAGAGGGAATAGGCACGCGCGGGATCCGCGCTCGTGCCGCGCCCCTGCCAGACGAACGTCCCCAACACATTGCACACCCGGGCCACGCCCGCCTCGCAGCCGCGCGTGTACAGCTCGACGGCGCGCGCCGCCTCGCCCTTGCGCTCGGCCTCGGCGGCCGCGTCCACACACCCCTTCACCGTCCCGCCCGGGCAGGCCGCGTCCGGGGCCGCCAGCGCCGCCGCGCTCTTGTCCGGCGCGGCGGGCGTCGTGGGCTTCTCCGAGCAGGCCCCCAACAGGAACGACAGCCACACCGCCCTCCAAATGCCTTTCATCCCTTCCTCCTCATCCACCGTGTCGCCGCTCAATCCTTCCCATGCGGGCGCGGCCCACCGCGCCGCCGGTGTATCACAAACACCCGCCAGCTCAGGGCCCTCCCTCCGCGGGGGCTCGAGCCCTCAATTCCAGACAAACTCGTTCTCCTTCCCCCTGGGGCCACGCCCACCCACCTCCGGTTGGGAATGACCCGCCAACTGGACTCTTCCCAGGGGCGTATGGGGCACACCGGCCTACTCCTGCCCCCGTCATCCCACGATGAACCGCGGAAGGAGAGCGCTGTCATTAAAAATACGATTGTGCTGCAACCCACGCCGCCAGTGCCGGGAATGCGTCGACGACTGGATGAGAGGAACAGGCGGCGCAATTCCTGCCCTCTGGCGTGGACTATATGAAAGTGGGAAAACAGAAGTCGGAGTTCCACTCGCGGTCGGCCTCGTGGTGAGAACATTCACGCTGCACGATTTCAGACATACTGGTTGTTAGCCGGACACAGCCCCCGAAAATAAGTTTCTCGCGTTGTCGTCTGATGCGTTGCGGACAAACCGCAATCCCCGTTGTACATTTGACTCCGTAAAAAAATGCCGAGCTGGGTGATCCTGGATTTCCAGTTCCCCCTCGAGACCGACGTCTGACCCGCCGGGCGCTCCATGCACATGGAAGCGTTCACGGCAGAGGAGTGCCCATGAATGCGCAGCAGTGGTGCCATGACGTGTGGGTGGGATTGTCCCGTACGCTCCGGGGGGCGAGGCCTTCCACGCCATGGCTCGCGGGATGGATGGTCCTCTTCTCCGTTCCCGGCTTCGCCCAGACGACCATCACCATCGACGCGGGCGCCAACCGGCGCGGCATCAGTCCCTTCATCTATGGTGTGGCCCATGCCACCCAGGCGCAACTGAGCGAGCTCAATTCTCCACTCAACCGTAACGGAGGCAACGCCGCCTCCCGTTACAATTGGGAGCAGAACGCCTCCAACCGGGGCCAGGACTGGTATTTCGAGAGTCTGGCCCACGAGAGCGAGGAGCCGGGGGGCGAGGTGGATGAGTTCATCGCCGGCACCCGGGCGGCGGGAGCGCAATCGGCCGTCACCATTCCCATGGTGGGCTGGGCGGCGCGTCTGGGTCCCAATCGCTCGCGGCTGGCCAGCTTCTCCATCTTGAAGTACGGCCCGCAGACGGCGAGCGACGCCGTGTGGTTCCCCGACGCGGGCAATGGCATCCGGCTGTTGGATGGCGAGTTCGTGGTCAATGATCCCAACGACGCCAACACGCCCGTGGATCCGGACTTCCAGGCGGAGTGGATCCAACACCTCCGCACGCGGTGGGGAACGGCGGCCCAGGGAGGCGTCCGCCTCTTCGCCATGGATAACGAGCCCAGCCTCTGGTACTCCAACCACCGCGATGTGCACCCCGTCGGCGCGACCCTCGAGGAGGTGCGTGACAAGCACATCGCCTATGCCTCCATGGTCAAGAGCGTGGAGCCCAATGCCCTCGTGATGGGTCCCGAGGAGTGGGGCTGGAGCGGCTACTTCTACAGCGGCTTTGACCAGCAGTATGCCAACGAGCGGGAGGACTACACCGAGTTCCCCGATCGCGAAGCACACGGAAACGTGGACTATCTGCCGTGGTGGCTCGGGGAGCTGCGCCGGCACGAGCAGGCCACGGGCCGCCGGCTGTTGGATATCTTCACCGTGCACTACTACCCGCAGGGCGGCGAGTTCAGCACGAACGTCACCACCTCCATGCAGCTGCGGCGCAACCGCTCCACGCGCTCGCTCTGGGATCCGAACTACGTGGACGAGACGTGGATCAATGACGAGGTCTCGCTCATCCCCCGGCTCAAGGGCTGGGTGCAGAGCTACTATCCCGGCACGAAGGTAGGCATCACCGAGTACAACTGGGGCGCGGAAAACCACATCAACGGGGCCATCGCGCAGGCGGACGTGCTCGGCATCTTCGGCCGTGAGGGATTGGACTATGGCATCCGCTGGGAGACTCCCGCGGAGAGCACGCCCACCTTCAAGGCGATGAAGCTGTACCGCAACTACGACGGCAAGAAGTCGGCCTTTGGAGACATGAGCGTGTCGTGCACCGTGCCGAATCCGGATCAGCTGTCGGCGTTCGCCGCCGAGCGCTCGTCCGATGGGGCCCTCACCGTCATGGTCCTCAACAAGGCGCTGACGGACAAGGCGGCGATCTCGCTCCAGCTCGCCCGCTTCAACGCGGGGGCGATCAGCCAACGCTGGCAGCTCACGTCGACCAACACCATCACCCGGCTGACGGACGTCTCCGTGTCCGGCGGACGGCTGAGCACCACGGTGCCGGCTTCGAGCATCACCCTGTTCGTCATTCCCGTGAAGACGAGCACCAATCAGCCGCCCGTGGCCCGCATCACGGCCACGCCCTCGACGGGGTCGGCCCCGCTGCTGGTGAGCTTCAACGGCTCGACGTCCACGGATTCCGACGGAACGATCACCTCGTATGCCTGGAACTTCGGTGATGGACAGCAGGGCAGCGGCGCCACGGTGACCCACAGCTATGCCCAGCCGGGCAATTACACCGCGACGCTCACGGTGAAGGACTCGGGCGGCGCCAGCGCCTCCGCCACCGTGGCCATCACCGTGACCACGACCAGCACCTCGCTGGCCGCACCGACCAGCTTCTACGCCGTGGCCTCGGGTTCGGACGTGACCATGCGTTGGAAGGACAACTCGGACGACGAGGAAGGCTTCATCCTCGAGCGCGCGGTGGAGACCGGCCCTGGAGTTCGAGATCATCGGACGGGCGGGCGCCAACGCGACCGTGTTCGTGGATACGGACGTGCCCGTGGGCGAGTACGTGTACCGGGCCAGGGCCTTCTCGGGCACGGCCGTCTCCGCGTACTCCAACCAGGACGGCGCCGAAGTGAAATGAGCCATGAGCTCGGGGTGCCCCATGACAAGAAGATGCATC
Source organism: Cystobacter fuscus (assembly GCA_049060065.1). Classification (GTDB taxonomy): domain Bacteria; phylum Myxococcota; class Myxococcia; order Myxococcales; family Myxococcaceae; genus Cystobacter; species Cystobacter fuscus_B. Next base: position 1,835,639 of record JBMEQP010000002.1, on the reverse strand, counting down.
CTCTGGCACCCCGGTCTGCTCGCCCTCGCCCTGGGCCTGGCGGGGAGTGGTGCCCTGGCCCAGGGAACCTCGGTGATCCTCGGCACGGTGACGGACGCGGCCACGCACGAGCCCGTCGTGGACGTGGTGGTGACCGCCACCTCGCCCAACCTCCAGGGAGAGCAGACGGTCGTCACCGACGGCCAGGGCCAGTACCGCATTCCCCAGCTTCCGCCCGGGGTGTACGCGCTGCGCTTCGACAAGGAGGCCTACAAGCCCCTGTCGAGAGAGCGCATCAACCTGCGTCTGGACTACTCGGTCCGCGTCAACGTGGAGCTGCTGCCCGAGGCGTTTGGAGAGGAAATCGCCGTGGTGGCCCAGGCGCCCACCGTGGACATCGGCTCGGCGGCCACCGGGGTGAACGTCAGCGCGGACTTCCTGCGCAACATCGCGGTCGTCTCGCCCACCGGCAAGGGCGCCGCCTCGCGCTCCTTCGAGGCCCTGGCGGAGCTGGCCCCGGGAGCGAACGCGGACACCTATGGTGTGTCCATCGGCGGCGCCACCTCTCCGGAGAACCAGTACATCATCGACGGCGTGTCGGTGAACGATCCCGGCTTCGGCATCAACGGCGCCCCCTTGAGCGTGGAGTTCATGGGCGAGGTGAACGTCATCAGCGGCGGCTACCTGCCCGAGTACGGCCGCTCGACGGGCGGCGTGGTCAACGCGGTGACGAAGTCGGGCTCCAATGAGTTCCATGGCTCGGTGTTCGGCAACCTCACCCCGGGCGCGCTGGCCTCCCGCGGCACGGAAATCCTCCAGGAGGCGGGCACCGTCTCCGGCCGGGCGGCGCCGTGGAACCCGGCGGACGTGGGCTTCGAGGTGGGCGGCCCCATCCTCAAGGACAAGCTCTGGTTCTTCGCCGGCGTGGCGCCCTCCTTCACGCGCTATCGACTGGAGCGCAACCTCAACGCCCAGGTCCTGGACGCGAACGGCAAGCCCCAGGTGGACGAGCGGGGTTTCATCCAGACCGAGCGCATCCCGGGCACCCAGCGCGACTACTTCGCGGACCAGCGCAACTTGCAGTTCATCGGCAAGCTCACCTACCTGCTCGACCAGGATCACAACGTCGGCGTGACGGTGACGGGCACGCCCTCGTCCGCGGGCGGCGAGGGCCGCTTCGCCATCAGTGAGCGCACGGGCCTGCCGGAAGTGGAGCTCATCTCGGGGCAGCAGAGCGCCCTCGCCACGCAGCGCATCGCCAACTCCCTGGACACGAGCCTCAAGTGGTCCTCGTCCTTCCTGGACAAGCGCCTGCTCTTCAACGCCACCCTCGGCTGGCACCACCAGCAGGGGGCCCTGCTCCCCTCGGATGGCTCCGCCGTGGGCAGCACCGTCGGGTACGCGGGCATCGCCAATACGACGTGGCAGCGCAACACCACTCCGCACTCCATCACCGAGTTCGAGACCCTGCCGGATCCCTCCGTATGTCTCGCGCCCGAGGCCCCCGGAGGCACGCGCTGTCCCGTGAGCAGCTACCTGACGGGAGGCCCCGGCCGTATCGACGACAGCCTGTTGGATCGCTACCAGGGCAAGCTCGTTGGCACCCTGCTGCTCCAGGGCGCGGGGCAGCACCTCATCAAGGCCGGCCTGGACCTGGAGTTCATGCGCTACGACCATGTGCGCGCCGCGACCGGCAGGACCGTGCTCATCGAGGCGGACGACGGCTCGTATTTCTACGACTACCGCCAGTTCGGCTACCTGGTCGCTCCGGATCAGGTGGACATCGAGCTGTCCCAGCACCGGGTCTCGGCCTCCAATTCCATCGGCGGCTTCCTCCAGGACAGCTGGAACCTGTTCGACGTGGCCACGCTCAACGTGGGCGTGCGCTACGACGCCCAGTACCTCATGGGGGGTGGCAACCGGCCCTGGTCCTGGCCAACCAGTGGTCTCCGCGCCTGGGAGTGATCGTCGACCCCACCCGGTCCGGCAAGTCCAAGGTCTACGCCAACTACGCCCGTTATTACGAAAACGTCCCGCTGGATCTCGTGGACCGCTCGTTCCCGGGTGAGCCCGGCGTGCGCTCATACAAGAACTCCACCCTGTGTGATCCTCGGGAGCCGGCGCAGCAGCAGGGCATCTGCAACAAGGACGAGGCCCGGCTGGACCGCAACGATCCGCTGGACGCCAACCGCCTGTGGCAAATCGAGGGCGCGGGCACCACCATCGTGGATCCCTCCATCCAGCCCTCGTCCACCGACGAGTTCGTGGTGGGTGGCGAGTACGAGGTGCTGCCCAACGCGCGCGTGGGCGCGACCTATACCCGGCGTTCCCTCAACATCGCCATCGAGGACATGAGCCGGGACAACGGGGCCACCTATTTCATTGGCAACCCGGGGCTCGGGTTCGCCCGCGACTTCGCCCCCTACAAGCCCCAGCGCGACTACGACGCCGTCACGCTCTTCTTCCAGAAGAACTTCGCCGACCAGTGGCTCGCCCAGGCCAGCTACACGTGGTCGTCCCTGCGCGGCAACTACGAGGGCCTGTTCCGCTCGGACACCGGCCAGTTGGATCCCAACATCAACTCCGACTTCGACCTCGTCTCGCTGCTGCCCAACCGCTCCGGGCAACTGCCCGCCGACCGTACCCACCAGTTCAAGGTCTTCGGCGCGCGGGAGTTCGCCCTGCGGCCCGACCTGAGCCTCAACCTCGGCGCGTCCTACCGGACGTCCTCGGGCACGCCCTACAGCTATCTCGGCGCACATGAGGACTACGGCGCGGGACAGGCCTTCATCCTGCCGCGCGGCGCCGCGGGCCGCCTGCCCTGGAATCACCGCGTCGATGGCCGCCCGGCACTCAACTACCGGCTGTCCCGCGAGCTCACCGCGTCGTTCAGCGTGGATGTCTTCAACCTCTTCAACTTCCAGGCTCCCGTCGCGTACGACCAGAACTACACGTACTCGTCCGTGCTCCCCATCGAGAACGGTCAGAAGGCCGATCTGGCGACGAAGCTGGTGGGACCCGACGGCGAGCCGATCGACGCCACCAGCCTCAACAAGAACTTCGGCAAGCCCACGGCCTACCAGTCTCCGCGTTCCATGCGCTTCGGCGCCCGGCTGTCCTTCTAGGAGCGTGTCGGAGAAACCCACCGTAGAGGGTGGACCAGAGGGGTGACGCCCCAGGTGGTCCTTCAGGGGGGAGGCGAGTTCTGGTTGAAGGTGGAGGGTGAGCACGCCCTCGACGAAGAAGCCGGAGCAAGCCGCCCTGTTGGAAGTAGCCGCCAGCGAGAAGCCGGAGAGGGAGGAGCAAGCGAAGGGCTCCGCCCGCTACGCCTCGCCGAGGCCCTTCCGGGAGTGGACACCGGAGCAGGGGCAGTTGCTGCCGCAGTACGCGCGGGAGGTGCTGGGAGAGGGGCACTGGCGTGCTTCTTCGTCGAGCTGCGCAAGGCGCTCGACTTCAGCCCCATTCTGAAGGCGTACACCCAGGAGCGCGGGCAGCCGCCCTACCACCCGGTGATGATGACGCTGCTACTCATGTACGCGTACGCGCGGGGCATTACGAGCAGCCGGGAGATTGAGAGGCGGTGCGAGACGGACATTGCCTTTCGCTACCTGACGGGAGGCGAGAGGCCGGACCATGACACGGTGTGTGCCTTCCGGGTGCGGCACCTGGAAGCCTTCCGAGCGCTCTTCGTGGACACGTTGAGGCTGGCGCGCGGCTCGGGGCTCAAGAAGCTGGGGCACCTGGCGGTGGACGGCACGAAGGTGAAGGCCAACGCCAGCAAGCACAAGGCCATGAGCTACGGACGCATGGAGGAGTCCATGAAGAAGCTGGACGAGCAGATTGGCAAGCTCCTGGAGGAGGCCGCGGCGCGGGATGCCGAGGAGGACAGGCGCTTTGGCAAGGGGCGGCGCGGGGATGAGTTGCCCGAGGAGATGAAGGACCCCAACAAGCGCGCCGAGCGCCTGCGGCAGGCGGCGCGTGAGTTGGAGGCGGACAAGAAGCTGGCGCTGGCGGTGGACAAGAGCAGGCGCCGGCAGAAGATTCGCCAGGCCAAGGAAGAGTTGGAGAAGGAGGCCCGGCAGAAGGCGGAGGCCAAGGGCGAGGACAAGCCCGAGGAGGCCAAACCCAGCGAGAAGGCGCAGCGCAACTTCACCGACCCGGACTCCAGAATCATGCCCCGGGCAGGCTCCTTCCAGCAGTCCTACAACGCGCAGGTGGCGGTGGACGCGGACACGCAGTTGATAGTGGCGCAAGAGGTGGGGCAGAGCGGCAACGATGCACGTCAGCTCGAGCCGATGGTGGAGCAGGTGCGGGGCAACACGGGGCTGTTGCCCGTGGAGCTGAGCGCGGACTCGGGCTACCTGTGCCAGGAGGACATTGAGCAGGTGGAGGCCCAGGGCGTGCAGTGCTTTGTCGCCACCGGCCGCTCCAAGCACGGACACGAGGCGCCAGCGGCACCGCGCGGACGCCCGCCCAAGGGCCTGAGCTTCAAGGAGCGGATGACGCGCAAGCTGCTGACGAAGCGGGGACGCAAGGCGTACGCGCGGCGCAAGGTGACGGCCGAGCCCGTCATCGGCCAGGTGAAGAACGGGACGCTGCCGCGCTTCTCGCTGCGGGGCCTGCCCAAGGTGCGCGGAGAATTCTCCTTGGCGTGCGCGGTGCACAACCTCAAGAAGCTGTACCGGCAGGGCTGGGAGTTGCCCGCCCTGGTAGCGCAGCCCGCGTAGCAGGCGGGGCTGCCCGCCCGGCGCAGTGCACCAGGGGATACCGTCACCTCCGCTGCTGGTGCGCCACCGGTGCCTGCTACGCGCCACCGTCCTCCTGGCCGATTCGCCGACAAGCTCCTAGCCCTCTCGGTCAGGAAGGGTTTCTCACACATGACTCGACGAATTCTCGGGCTGGCCGGGGCCGTGGCGCTCTCGTCCGCCTGTGACTCCTCCCAGCCCCCCATCGGATGTCCGGTGCAGAGCCTGAACTGGTCCGCCGTCTATATCCTGAAGGAGCCGACCCACTGCCCCGTCCTCGCGGGAGAGATGCTCGGCATCCAGAAGTTCTCCAGCCGCACCGGTGACGAGCGGCTGTCCATCAACCCCGAGTCGCTCGTGGACCTCAACGAGCGCGACTCCTCCCAGCCGTCGTACTCGCTCGGCACGCTGGCGAAGCAATCCGACTCCGAGGGCTTCTGCTCCGCCACGGAGATGCCAGTCGCGCGCAAGGACGCACCCGCCTCCGCCGAGGAGCCCGCCACGAGCATCTCCTACCAGTGGAGCAACGTCCGGATCCTCGCCACCGCCCAGGTGCCGGGCACGCAGCTGGTGGCGGACCTCGAGCGCACCGAGAACGGCTGCACCGCGAAGTACGAGGTCTGGGCCATGTGGCCGGGAGACGTCGAGTGCGGGAACGCGGAGGACGGGCCGGATGACAGCGTCTGCCAGACCGAGCTCAGCATCAATCCCGACTTCGCCGTCACCTGCCACCCCACCCTGTTCCGCTGCGTGTCGGCGAAGCGGCCGCCATCGTTGAAGTAGCGGTCTCCTGCACGGAAAGATGGGGCATCCTCGTGGCGTCCCGCCTCTCCCCACGAACGGCCCATGTCCCAGACTCCGCGCGTCCTCGAGTTCGACGTCCTTCCCTCCCTGCCCAGGGAATTGCTGCGCGCCGCCCTGTCCTCCCGTGCCGCGCGTCCGGCCGACGTGCCGCGGCTCGAGGCGCGGATGCGACACCTCCGCACGGACCCCGGTGCCCTCACGCGCTACCGGGAGGTGACGGGTTTTCCGGCGGATGGCTTCCTTCCCCTGACGTATCCCCAGGTCCTCGTCACGCCCCTGCACCTCGCGGTGCTCAACCACCCCGAGTTCCCCTACCGGTTGCTCGGCATGATCCACGTGCGCAACCGCATCCAGCAGTGGCGCCGGCTGCGGGAGGGCGCGACCCTCTCCGTGCACGTCTGGGTGGAGGGCCAACGCGAGGTCCGGCAGGGCCGGGAGATGGAGGTGCATACCCGGGTGGAGGAAGACGGAGCGCTCGCCTGGAGCGCCGTCACCACCATGCTGCGTCGGCTGCCGGGCGCGGCGGAGCGCTCGCGGGGCGCTCGGTCCCCGTTCACGCCGGATCCGGAGGAGGAGGCTCGCTTCGCCTCCAGCCGCACCGAGCACTGGACGGTGCGCGAGGATACCGGCCGGCGCTACGCGCTCGCCTCGGGAGACTTCAATCCCATCCACCTGCACGCGCTCACGGCCCGTCCCTTCGGCTTCTCGCGAGCCATTGCCCACGGCATGTGGACCGTGGGCCGCGGCGTGGCGGCGCTGGGACAGGTGGCGGAAGCGCCCGCGTTGACCCTGACGTCGGACTTCCGCCGGCCCCTGCTTCTGCCCGCGCAGGCGGTGTTCCAGGCGGCACCGCTGGCGGAGGGGGCGACCGCCTACCGCGTGCGGGGGAAGATCTCACCCCCTACGTCCTGGGCGAGCTGCGGCCTGGAGCCGAGTCCCCCACGCCGTGAGCGCCGCGGGGCTCGATCGCCGGTTCAGAGCCGGGTGGAGACGGGAACCCGGAAGTGAAGCAGCAGATACGCCTGCCCCACGTGGAAGATGGAGTCCTCGAGCGGCCCCACTTCGAGGAAGCTCCCCAGCCGTTGAGGAACATAGAGGGCCGAGGCCCAGCCGATGCTGAGGAGAAAGCCCTTGCCGAGCTGGAACTCCAGGTCCGCGCCGAGCTGAAGACCCGGCCGGAGGAAGTGGGTGTTCTCCAGGGTGTCCGAGTACAGATAGGCGTAGGTGAGGAGCAGACCCGCGTCGAGGGAGAGGCGCACGGGACTGGGGCTGAGCGCGAGCCCCACCCCCAGTGGCTTCCAGGTGGCGCCGTAGATGCCGGTGTTCTTGTATTTCGGCGAGATGAGGAGGGAGTCCGGGATGAGGGCGGTGATCGCCGGGGCGAAGCGGAGCTCCCCCGACTTCAGGGCCTGGGCACGGTACTGGCGCGGAATGAGGGCTTGATTCTTCTTCAGCCACTCCTTGTCGAGCACCGCCTCCACGTTGAGCTTCAACCCGGTATGGAGGGGTTGATCCTCGAACACGGGGCCGAAGAAGAAGAAGGCCGCGGGACCGACGGCGAAATCCACCGGCGCGGTGACACGCCGCTGGGCGGCCGCGACCCCGGGGAGAAGCAGGAGCAGCAGCAGCAGGTGCATGCGGTTCGAGCGTCCTGTCATGTCATACTCTCCGTGTGAGCGCCTGGGCCTACCGGGCCTTCACTCTACCGTGGAGAACGCAGCCATGCCGTTACACCGAGTTCCTCGTGTCCAGTGCCTCGTACGGGCCCTCCTCCTGGCGTTGCTGCTTCCGACGCCCTTCGCCGCCGCGCATGGGCGGTATTTCAACGACTCGGGCTCCGTGCCCACCAGCCATCCCAACTGGATGAGGTGGATTCCCTCCTCCACCAGCGTCGCGGCGCTCTCGCTGCCGGGGACGCACGACACCATGGCCAACGAGACGGAATGGTATGTGACCGCCATCGAGCGCGCCTGGATCCTCACCCAGGGGATGGAGCTCCGGCCCCAGCTCGACGCGGGCGTACGGGCGCTGGACATCCGTGCCCGCCACATCGGCAATGGCTTCACCATCCACCACGGCGCGTACCACCTCATGGCCAACTTCGATGGGGTGTTGAGCACGGCGGTGCAGTTCCTGCGGGACAATCCCACCGAAACCCTCCTGATGCGCGTCAAGAAGGAGCACACCGAGGAGAACACGACGCGCTCCTTCGCCGCGACGTTCGAGTGGTACCGGGATCAGCCCGCCTACAGTCCCTACATCTGGCGTGGCACCCACGTCCCCACGCTCGGCGAGGTCCGGGGCAAGATTGTCATTCTGGATGACTTCGACGGCGGAGACCACGGCATCGGCTGGGGCAGCCTCGACAAGCAGGACGCGTGGGAAGAGACCAACACCGACACGAAGTGGAACCTGGTGCGCGCGCACCTCGAGGCGGCGAGCGCCGGTGATCCCAACACCCTGTACATCAACTTCCTGAGCGCCGCGGGTGTCGGGGGAACGCCCAGCGCCATCGCGGGCAGCGTCAACGAGAACGCGCTCCACTACCTGATGGGCACCGGCGTGCAGCGTACCGGCGTGCTGATGATGGACTTTCCGGGAGCGGGATTGATCGACGCCATCATCGCCCACAACTTCCGCCGGCCTCGAGCGCGGCGGCCATCGGCGGGGACTTCGGGACGGTCTTCAACAACATCGCCTACGGCTTTCACAGCGAGGGCGATGACGAGGCGAGGATCGGGTCCTGGAGGCCAGGACCTTCCTGAACCACACGCTGCCTGGAATGTCCTGGCACGTCATCGTGTCGGGCACCTCCGGCTCCGACAACTGGGGCTACACCGTGCAGCACCACGGGCTGTACCAGAAGTCCGACTGGGTCAACGGCTACAGCCACGTGGCCTTCAATACCCTGACGAGCGACAGCGCGGTCAGCGCGAGCCTGCTGCAGAGCTACGTCGATGGACAGCTCGGCGGCTTGAGTGGTTCAGCGGAGAACCGGGCCGTGCAACTGGCCGAGCGGGTCCGGGCGCGCTTCCCGTTCCAGTCCTGGAGTGTCCTGGTCAAGCTGCGCCCCCGGCGGCTTCGACAACTGGGCCTACGAGCCATGGGGAGCGCACTACATGCGCTGGCAGGGAGACTACGCCTACGCGGTGTGGGGTTATGCGCCCCAGCAGGGGGTGTATCTGTACGAGCACTCGGGCTACCTGGGGGACCTCCGCCACCTGACGGGCTCCGTCTCCGAGCTGCGAAGCCAGGGGTTCAATGACCTGACCTCCTCCGTCCGGATCATCGGCAACTACCGCGCGAACCTCTGGGAAAACGACAACGGGTCCGGCGCGGGTCTGTATGTCCCCCAGACCCGGGATGATCTGCCCGCCCTGGGCTGGAATGATCGAGCCTCCTCGGTGGAGATCTGGCGTTACTGAAGCACCACCCGGAGCCGCCGCGATAGGAGATGGGGCCCCCAGGTGGCCCCATCTCTCTCATGCGCTGCCCTGCTCCTCGGGCCGGTAGGGAAGCTCCAGCGTGAAGGTCGCGCCCTGCTTGGGACCATCGCTGTGGGCCACCAGCGAGCCCCCCAGCGCGCGGGCGGCGATCGCACACGAGTGGAGCCCGAAGCCGTGTCCGTCCTTGCGCGTGGTGAACCCATGCTGGAAGATCTTCGTGAGCAGCTCCGGCGCGATGCCCATGCCGTTGTCCCGCACCTGCACCTGGACGCGGTCTTCCGTGGGACGCTCGACCCTCAGCGTGACACGCCGCTCGCCGTCTGGATTGTCATTCACCGCGTACTTGGCGTTGCTGATGAGGTTCAGGATGATCTGCAGCAGCTTGTGCTTGTCGACCATCACGTTCGGCAGTGGGGCGAAGTGCCGCTCGACCGTGACGCCGTGCCGCCCGAGCGCCGCCGCGTTGATGCGCAGCGCGTCCTCGACCAGCTCCTGCAGCGAGGTCACCTCCACGATGCTCGAGGACGTGGCGTAGCTCTGCTGGAGCTCGACGATCATCCGGATGTGCTCGACATGGCGGTGGAGCGCCGCCGTCATCTCCAGCAACTCGTCGCGCGTGGAGGACAGGTGCTGCCCGAGCTTGACGAGGTACTCGGGCAGGCGCCGTCCGCGCTCGTCCTCCGTCATGAAGACCGCGAGGTCGGCGCGGTGCGACTCGAGCAGCTCGGCGACCTTGACGAGCGGTTGCACGCGGAGCGTCCGCAGCCGCTCGTCCAGGATGCTGGCCGAGGTGTTGATGCTGTTGAGCACGTTGCCCACGTTGTGCAGCACGTTGGTGGCGAGCTCGGCCATGCCCGCCTGGCGCGCCAGCTCCACGGCGCGGCGCTGGGCGTCCCTCAGCTCCTGCGTACGCTCCTTGACGCGGACCTCCAGCCCGTCGTGGGCGTGGCGCAGGGCCTCGTTGGACTGTGCGAGCTCCCGCGTGCGCTCGGCCACCCGCTGCTCGAGCTCGTCGCGAGCCAGCCGCAGCGCCACCTCGCTGCGGGCGAGCTCCTGCGTCGAGGCCGCGAACGGCAAGAGGATGCGCCAGATGACGAACGCGGCACTCCCGAGCATCAGCAGGAAGAGGCCGATCGGGGTGAGGCCATGGACGGCGGCGAGTCGACGTTCCTCCACCAGCGCTCGACGCTGCAGGAGCACGGAGACGTCACCAAGTGCCCGGGTCAACCGCGACGACACGGCGCGGAAGCGCTCCACGTCGGGGTTGTTCTTGAGGGAGTGGTTGTCGGAGCGGAGCAGACGCACGTGAGCCGCGTGCGTCTCCTCCCACAGCGCTCGCACGGAGGAGAGTGCCGCATGGACCTCCGGCTCCTCGACGCCCCGCAGCATCACCATCACGTCACCGGTGCGCGCCTGTCCTCCCTGGAGCATCGCCGTGTTCGCGGCCACGAAGCGACCGGCCTGCGCCTGGGCGGTGGCCCGCTGCCGCACCAGCAGCTCCCAGTCGGCCGTCGCCAGTCCGACGAGGGCGAGGTAGGTGGCGTTCTCGAACTGCTCGGCGGTGGTGCGCTGGTCGGCCGCGACCGCGACGTACTGGCGGCTCTGGTCCGCGATCGCGTCACTCCCCACCACGGCCAGCAGGGAGAACACCTGCAGGACGACGCCCAGCGTCACCATCCCCGCGATGGGCCAGAGCAGCCTCCGGGTCTGGTTCACCATCCGTGTCCCTCCGGCGCTCATCGGATGTGGGTGAAGCCCGCCTTGTCCGCGGCTTCCCGCATCGAGCGGATGTCGTCGTAGTTGCTGTCGTCCACGAGGGTGAAGCGCTCGAGCAGTGCCTCATCGAGGATCTCCCGCCCTTCCGGGTCCTCGTGCATCGTCACCAGCGCGCGCTGGAGCGACTCCCGGAGTTCCTCCGACATCCGGCTCGAGGCGACGATCGGGCAGATGCCGGTCGGGCCCACGCTCTCGAGGACCCGGACCTTCGCGGCGTGCCCGAAGCCCTTCTCCCGGTCGTAATCCAGCACGAGGCTGTCGACGAAGCTCGCATCCGCCTCACCTTCGGCGACCATGCGGATCGACTCCTCGTGGGAGCCGGACCGGACCACCTTGCCGAAGAACCCCTTCGTCAGGCCCAGCTGGAGCAGCCGGTAGCGGGGCACGTTGTAGCCCGAATTGGAGATCTCATCGTTGTAGACGTAGGTCTTGCCCGCGAGGTCGTGGATGGACTGATAGGGGCTGTCCTGCCGGACGATGAGGTCCGAGAAATACTTGGGCTGCCCCCCATACCGGGCGGCCTTCATGATGGGCGCGGCGATGAGCCGGGCCGCGGGCCGCGGGGTGTCGCGGAGCATCACGTACGGCAGGCCGCAGATGAAACCGCAGTGCACGGTTCCCTCCTCGAGCATGCTGTTGATGGTCCCGTAGGCCAGCCCGCTGATGAACTCGGTCTGGACACCGGTCTTGTGCGTCAGGTACTCGGCGATCCGCGAGTAGACGCCAATCCCCGACTCGGAGACGAAGGCGGCGGACATGGCGAGCCGGATGGTCATGCCGGCGGTCCCGGTGCCTTCCTTCGGGGAGGGAGGCTGCTCGACGGCCATGACGGCGGCGGTCTCCGGCACGGAGGTTCGCCACCCGAGGATGGCACCCCCAGCGATCGCGAGGATTCCCGCGAGGCCGAGGAGCAGAAGGGTGCCGCGCGTGGAGACACTCATCGGGGCTTCTCCAGGGCGAAGGCGACGCCACTTTGCAGCGTGGGATGTGTCCTCATGCCGCCCAGGTCGCCCCCGAGAAGCGCCAGGGCCCTCACGAGCTCGGGCAGCGCTCCGGTCAGGACGAGCTCGGCGCCCGCCAGACTCACGGCCCGCGCGGCGCCGATGAGTCCCTCGGCGAATTCGGGGCCCAGGCCCGGCACCCCCGTCACATCGAGAATGGCGAACCGCGCTCGCCGGCTCGACAGCCCCATCACGAGCGCCTCCCGCACCTGTCGCAGCCGCTCTGGATCCACCGGCCGAGGAGCGGCAGGAGGACGACGTCCTCGGAAAGAGGGAGGAGGGCCAGGGACGTCGGCGCCGGGGGCCGCGCGAGGTGGTTCCACTTGTCCACCAAGGCGCTCGCCATCTGGCGGACCTCGACGGGATCGAACGGTTTCTTGAGGACGAGCAGGCGGTCCGTCCGGCCGAAGCGGGCACGCATGGCCTCCCAGGAGTAGTCCGAGTAGGCCGAGCAGATGACGGCCTGGAGGCTCGGGTCCTCCTGCCAGATGCGCGCGAGCGTCTCGATCCCATCCCATCCCGGGGGCATCCGGACGTCGATGAACGCGAGCGCATAGGGAAAGCCGTCCGCCAGCGCATTCTGGACCTTCGCGAGTGCCTCGGAGCCCTGGTGGGCGCTCGTCAGCTCGAAGGTCGGCGGCCTGGGTGTCGCCGTGCTCGTCCCGCCGAGGAGCGCTGCCTCCAACTCGTCCAGGTCGGAGGTGTCCTCGCGGGGCGCGAGGATGCGGCGGAAGTCATCATGGATATCCTCGTTGTCATCAACGACGAGGATTCGCCTGTTCTCGGACGGGTGGGGACTCATGGGGCGGGCGACTTCTCACGTAGTTCTCCGTGAACCCTGTCCCAACATCGAGACGCGTGGCACGACACGGATGACGACCGGAGGGGGTCGGTGAGTTTATGGCCGTGTCCCATCGAAATGCAAAGGAACAACCCCGTGCCGAGAGGGCCCCGCTGTCCCCGCCCGCGAGGCAACCTGCTCTTCGAGGCGACGGGCGCCAGCTCCTGCTCTCCCGCTGGCCCTCAACAGCTCGCGTGAAACCGCGAGTGAGCTTCCGCCGCCTTCACCATCCGTGACACCGCACGCAGCAGCAGGTCCGTGTCCAGCGGCGCCGCCAGGAAGCCCCGCGCGCCCAGGGCCTGGGCCCGCATCACATCCCGCTCCGGCTCCTTGCCCGCGACCAGCAACTGGGAGCGGGGCAACCGCTCCAGCTCTTCCAGCGCCGGCAGCGGCGAGAGCACTACCGCATGGTCGCTCGCCGACAGGAGCCGCTCCTCGCCCACCACCCTTGCCTGGAAGCCCGCCTCATCCAACAGGCGCAGCAGCCCGGCCGCCACCTCCTCGCTCCAGCCATAGATGAGCACACCGCTCGTATCCTCGACCGCCTCGGGGAGCACCACCTCGCCCAGGGCCAGGAACTCCGCCAGCTCCTCCACCTCCAGAGGCTCGAACAGGGGCAGTTCCAGCACCTCGCGCCGGGGATCCAGGTCCGGCAGGTGGATGGCGCGCTCCGAGAAGGCCGGCCCCCCGTCCTCCATCAGCGAGGCCATGCAGTCCCGGCTCAGCGTCATGTCCTCCTCGGCGTCGGGGAGTTGAATGGCCTCCACCTCCGCTCGCCGGGGAGCCCCCGCCCCGTCCAGGTAGAGCCGCTCGATGGCTCGCGCGATGGCCGAATCCGAGGCCAGCATGGGCACCACCCTCGCCCGGCGCGTCACGCTGCGCACCGCGTCCAGCGAATGAAGATTCGCGGGCGCGGCGATGGCCACCACCAGCTCATCCCGGGGGCCCTCCAGCCGCAGCGGCACCACCCGGTGCTGCTCCGCCGGGCGCCTCGGCACCAGCTTCGTCAGTGTTGGATCCAACGGCTCCGCGTCGAGATCCGTCGCGGGTACACCCGCCTGGCGCGACAGTGCCCGAAGCACCTGCTCCGCCGAGCAGAAGCGCAGGTCCACCACCACCTGCCCCAGCGGAACGCCCCACTTGCGCTGGTAGGCCAGGGCCGACTGCAACTGCAAGCCATCGACTCCGCCCATCTCCAACAGGATGTCACCCAGCCGCTTCTTCATCATCTGCATCGGACGCGCCCCCCGGGGTCTGGAGAACTCCCCTTGTAGATCATTCCACCCGTCCGGTTCTTCTCCGTAGGCGCCACACTCTTGCGTGTGTACGCCATCCGCTGTTTCCAATTCGCTCTTTTCAGGACAAGGCGAGAATCCGCCCCCACCGAGGCGGGATTTGCTCGATCTCGAGTCTTCCGCCACGGCTCGTGAAGCGCCTGCCCGGATCCAGCAGATCCACGAACGTGCTCCCCTCGGGGGCTCCCGTGTCGAGGCGCATGGCCGCCGGAGCGTCCGCGGCATTGAGCGCCACGATGACGCGCTCGGACTCGAAGCAGCGCAGGAACGCGAACTGCTCGTGGGCCACGAAGAGCTGTTGGTAGGCGCCCTGGCGGAGGGCCCGCGTCTGGTGGCGGATGCGCGCCAGCCGGGCCACCTCGCGGACCAACGAAGGCCGAGGCGCGCGTTGCAGGGCCTCGGGCCAGACGAGCGCGGGGCGCAGGGGGAATCGTCCCCGCCCTGCTTCACCCCTCCTGGCCCCACTCGCTGCCGTAATAGATGGAGGGAACGCCCGGAATCGTGAAGAGCATCAGGTGGAGCGGGAGGAGGTGCGCCGGATCCTTCAGGGTGCTCGCGATCCGGTTCACGTCGTGGTTGTCCACGAAGTTGTAGAGCAGCAGGTCGCGGTAGATCCCGTTCTCCCCGAACTGACGCTGGAGGGAATAGGCGATCTCGAAATAGTTCCGATCATTGAGGCTGGAGTACAGCCCCTTGTAACACTCGTAGTTGGTGACGGAATCGAGCGTTTCCGGATTGCCCAGGCGGCGGTAATCCCCGTGGATGGCCTCGCCCAGCAGCCAGAAGTCAGGCCTCAGCCGGCGGCAGAACGCCGCGAGGTCCCTCAAGAAGGAGACATCCATCACCTCGGCGACATCCAACCGGAGCCCTTCGATGCCGAACTCGGAGATCCACTGCTCCACCACGCCGAACAGGTGCGCGCGGACCTCGGCGTTCTGGAGGTTCAGCTTGACGAGGTTGTAATGCCCGCTCCAGCCGTCATAGGAGAACGCGTCCCCGTAGGGGCTGCGCTTTCCGAACTGGAGTCCCGAGAACCAATCGCGGTATCGCGACCGTTCTCCGTGCACCTGCACGTCGCGGAACGCCCAGAAGTCCCGGCCGACGTGGTGGAAGACGCCATCGAGGATGACCCGGATGCCCGCGGCGCGCATGGCCGCCACCAGCCGGCTCAGGTCGGCGTTGGTTCCCAGACGCCGGTCCACCTTCGAGTAATCGGCGGTGTCGTACCCATGGCTGCTCGACTCGAAGACGGGCCCCAGGTACAGCGCGTTCATCCCCAGTCCGCGCAGGTGCTCGATCCAGTCATGGAGCCGCGCCAGCCGGGCTTCGGGGGCGAGGTGAAGTCATTGCGCGCGGGCGCTCCGCACATCCCGAGCGGATAGAGATGGTAGACCACGGCATCACGAACCCAGGCGGGCATGGAACACTCCTCGTCCCCCGCGGCGACGCGGAGGGATGGTTGATGAGTCATTGGACGGCGGACTACGAGTAGATACCGTGTGAGAACTGATGCATGGCCCGGTGGGCCAGGTGCTCGTTCAACTCGACATGCCCGTTGAGGGACATGACGATATAGGTGTTGAGCGTCCCGAGCAGCGTCGCGGCATGGGCCTGCTGCCGCCCCTTCAAGTTGCCGTGGCCCTTCTGCGCCTCGCGGAACATCTCCACCAGGAGCTGGTGCTGCTTCTCATTGAACTCGGCGACCCGCTGGAACGCCTCGTCCGAGGGGCGCATGAACCAGAACATCAGCAGGAGCCGATAGAGGGTCGGCTCGCGCCGGGCGAACTCGAAATAGGCCAGGGTCACCTGCTGGAGCGACCGTGGCAGATCCCCGGCGTAGTCCGCCGCGCGGCGCAGCGTTTCCAGGAAAGGCTGGCACCGCTCCTGGATCAGCGCCTCGAAGAGCCCGCGCTTGTTTCCAAAGTGGTGGTAGAGCGTCGGCTTGGTGATGCCCGCGGCCTCGCAGATCTCCTGCACCCCGATGGCGTCATAGCCACGCTCCGCGAAGAGCCGCACCGCATGGTCGATGATGGCTCCTCGCGTATCCATGACCGCAATATACCGATCGGTATATTGAGCGGCAATGTCGCCTCGGAAGCCACCCGCGAGGGTTGGAGGGGCAGCGAGCGCTCGGCCGAGGGTCACCCTGGAGGAATGCAACTCACAGGCGGCTGGCCGACGCGTAGCCCGCGAAGAGCTCGCTCGTGAGCCGCGCGCGCTTCCCCTCGGCCTTGCGAATGTAGTCGTTGAGGATCTCGCCTCCGGGCCCCTTGCGTTCGGGGTGGCTCAGGTTCATCCGCGCACGGACCACGCCCTTGCCGCCCCGGTGCACGAAGACGACGGAGCCGTCGCTGGCCACCGACTCGATGACCCCCACGTGCGTCACCCCGTCGTTGCGCAGACCATCGCGGTTGCGGTCATACGTCTCGCGGAAGAAGACGATGTCGCCGGGCTCGGGGGTGTGGCGGTGCAACGCCCCCGTGCGCATGGCGCGCCGGTACATGGCGCTCGCCGCGTTCTCGCCAGGACGCTTGCCCTGCGACAACAGCTCCACCCCCACCGACTGGTAGGCCAGCCGCACGAGCCCCGAGCAGTCGTCCGACACGGGGTAGCGGCGCAACGAGGTGCCCACGAGCCCCGCGGCCCGGAGGGCCACGCGTTCGCCCCGCTCCGACACCTCCACGGAGGACATCGCGGCGGGCTCCTCGGGTTGCCCGCGTCCGCACACCGCCGAAGCGGCGCACGCCGGCCGAGCAGCCAGGGGAGCTTGAGCAGACGAAACCTCACGAGGGTCTGAACGGACGTGCCCCTCCGGTCATTCACCGGCGGGTCGGCGAGCTTCGGCCCGTCATGCTCGTCTGGACCCCGGGCGACCATCGCTGGAGGTCGCCCGGGGTGCTTCGTCAGGAGTGCTCGTGCCTACTTCGGCGCGACGCACTGACCCCAATCGCCGCAGGTCGTCCCCGCCGCGCACACGCCACACGCGCCACCACAGCCATCATCCCCACACAGCTTGCCGGTGCACTCGGGCTGACAGGTGTTCGCCGTGGTCGCCGGTACATGTTGTCGATGTACGCCTGGATACCGTTGGTCTTGCTCGCGCCGGCGTTGCCCAGATCGATCTCGAACTTGTAGGTGTCCGTGGCCGTCACGGTGAACGGAGGCGGAGCGCACGTCGTCCACTCCGTGCCGACGGCGCACGAGAAGGAGGCCACGGTCGTCCACGGATCGTGCGCCAGGGTGATCTTGATGGGCACGGAGAGGGCCGCGCTCGTCTTCAGGTCCACCTTCCACTGGTAGGACGTGCCCGCCTGCAACGGAAAGCCCTCCTGCCGGACCTGCACGCTGTAGGGCTGCGTTCCCCCGTTGTCGACGCGCACCCACTGCACGAAGCCGTGAGCCCCCCTCGTTGAGGATGTCCGTCAGACCGCCGCCCCCCTCGAAGAAGAGATCGGTGCGGTGGTAGGTGTAGTCCTCCTGGAAGCCACAGTTGCGGATGATGTTGTCGGGTGTCCCATCGCCGTTGCCATCCTGGCAGGGCGCCGCCGTGGCCCGCGCGTAACCCGAGTCGCGGTGGAACCAACGCACGTAGTCCACCTCCAACTGGGCCTTGTCTCCATGGGCCGCCCAGTCGATGTCGATGCATGACCCCGGCGTCTCCTTGCACATGCCGTTCTCACACGCCGCGCCATTGGCGCACTGCGCGCTGGAGGTGCAGGCACGGCCCGACCAGCCCGAGCACCCCAGATCCCCACCCACCGCGTTGTTGAGGATGAGGAACATCGGCTGGCGGAACTCGGTCGCGTTGTCCCCCGTGCTGAAGGTGGCCACCGGCTGCCCCCCGTTCTGGGGCAGCGCGTCGATGTAGATCTTGAAGCCGTTCTCGTCCCAGAGAAAACCCCAGGTGTGCCACTGGTGGTAGTCGATCGTCTTTCCCTCCCAGATCGCGCGCGCCCCGCCCACGTCCCCGTCGCACTTGGCATCTCCGTTGTTGGGCCAGGAGCTGCACGCGTTGGGCTGCCAGCCCCCCGCCGCCATGGCGCCCTCGCCCGCCTCGGGGTACTCACGCCACAGGGTGTTGAAGCCCATGGCCTCGTTCTGGGGATAAAGGACTGGGTTCTCCTTGATCTGGGTGTACTCCATGATGTCGATCTCCCCAGTCATGGGCCAGCCCACCGTGTCTTCCCGGCCTCCCTTCTCGATGCCACTGTTGGCCCCGAGCATCCAGATGGCGGGCCACATCCCATTGGGCGGCGTGGTGCCCGCGGGCAGTTCGGCGAAGGGCATGCGCGCCCGGAACTCGATGTAGCCGTAGCGGAACTCGACCTTCTCGTCGCTCTTGATGCGGCCCGAGGTGTATGACGTCTCGTTGTGCGGCGCGTTGCCCGTGCCGTTGAAGGGCGCGCACTCCTCGTGATCGGACACGCCGTTCTTGTTCTGATCGTACACGCAGTACTTCGTCGCCGCACAGGTGCCACCCTCGCCGCACTCGGCGTCGGCCGTGCATTGCTTCCAGACGACACAGTCCAGGGACTCGTGCCGCGCACGCAGACTCAACCTGCCGTTCTCGACACAGTAATTCCAGTCATTCGGATGGTCGGGACACTCCCGGTTGGTGTAGGCCTGCTGCTCGTTGTTGACGCCCAGGTTCTCCTTCGTCCAGAAGTTCGTGTTGAGAAAGGACCTGGGCTGGCCCCCGTTCAACGCCCCACCGAAGTCTTCCTCCCAGGTCAACGAGTAGCGCTGCCCATCCACCACGAGGGGGCGGGAGGTTCGGGGTTCGGCTGAGGCTGCGGCTGCGGCTCCGGCGGCGGCTCCTCGGTCACCTTGCATCCACCAGCCATCAGACCCACGGCCAGGAGGGTCAACACATACCGCGTCCCTACAGACTTCCTGCTTCGTCGCATCATTCCGAGGCATTCTCCACGGGGTGTAGACAGCGCTCCGAGGATACGCGGACGCTCCTCCGCGGAGTGCGGGCGTTCGCCGGAAGACCGACGGAAAAATTGCCTCCCCACCTGGAACCCGGTGTGGTTGTCTGCGCCGCCTATGACTGAGCGTGTGAGCAAGATCGCCATTGTCGGAGCGGGCGCGGTGGGCGCCACCGTGGCCTACGCGTCCATGATTCGCGGAGTCGCCAAGAACCTCGCCATCTACGACGTCAACCGGGCCAAGGTGGACGCGGAGGTGCTGGACCTGAACCACGGCCTCCAGTTCGTCCCCATGGCCACCCTGGAAGGCTCGGACGACATCGGCGTGTGCGCGGGGGCGGACGTCATCGTCATCACCGCGGGCGCCAAGCAGAAGCCCGGACAGACGCGCATGGAGCTGGCGGAGGCGAACGTGGCGCTGTGCCGCACACTCGTGCCCCAGTTGCTGAAGGTCGCCCCCGACGCCCTGCTGTTGCTGGTGACCAACCCGGTGGACGTGTTGACGTACGTGGTGCAGAAGCTCAGCGGCCTGCCCACCGGGCGGGTACTCGGCAGCGGCACGGTGCTGGACTCCTCGCGCTTCCGCTTCCTGCTGGCACGTCACCTGAACGTGGCGGTGCAGAACGTCCACGCCTTCATCGCGGGCGAGCATGGGGACTCGGAGCTCCCCCTGTGGAGCTCGGCCTCCGTGGGAGGGGTGCCCCTGATGCAGTGGGCCGTTCCCGGGCGCGCGCGACTCTCGGACGAGGACCGCCAGCGCATCTTCGACAACGTGCGCAACGCCGCCTACCACGTCATCCAGGGCAAGGGCGCCACCAACTACGCCATCGGTCTGGCCACGGCGCAGATCCTCGAGGCGTTGCTCCACAACGAGCAGCGCGTCCTCCCGGTGAGCTCCCGCCTGGAGGGCTACCTGGGCATCCAGGATGTGTGCATGAGCGTGCCGAGCATCGTCAACCGCGGCGGCGTGGAGGCGGTGTTGGAGCTGCCCCTGAACGAGGCCGAGCGCGAGGGCCTGAAGCACAGCGCGGACACCATCCGGAAGGCCATCCGCACCCTGGGCTTCTGAAGTCAGGCGCCAAAGTCTGACGCACTCCTCCAGGTTCTCCCCGCGTGGGCGGCGGAAAGGCACTCAGGTCTTCACGTCTTCCCACGCGGAGAAACACCCTTCCCCGTTCGAGCCGCGGGGGCTCGCGAAAACCCTCTCCTCGGACGGCATCCAGGATGCACTGCCCCGGCCGCGCGGGCAGCGAAAGACGCGACAACCAAGGTGGGAGAAGGACATGGCCAGAGGGTCTCGCAGCTGGAGAGGGGCAGTGTGTGTCTGGGTCGTGGGCGCCGGGGTGTGTGGATGGGGAGGACAGGGCTCGGCGGCCCCGGGCCAGACGGCCCTGGCCGCCGAGTCCGAGCAGAACTCCTGGGTCCTCGCTCCCGTGGCCGATGCCCGGGTGGAGGGCCCCGCCGCGACGCAGAACTTCGGCGGCTCCTCGGTCCTCAAGGTGGATGGCTCACCGCGATACGAGTCCTTCCTCCGCTTCGAGCTCCAGGGCCTGACGGGCACCGTGCTCGGCGCGAAGCTGCGGCTGTACGCCACGGATGCCACGGTCAACGGACCCGCCGTCTACACGACAGATGAGACGTGGCGGGAAGGCTCGGTGACCTACGAGACCCGGCCCGGCAACCAGACCTGGGTGGCCAGCGCCGGACCGGTGGCGGCCAACTCCTGGGTGGAGTGGGATGTGACGTCCGCTGTCCAGGGCAAGAGCACGGTGAGCTTCTCGCTGAGTCCCACGGGGACGGACGGCACCGTGTTCAACTCGCGCGAGTCGCCCAGCACGGAGTCGAGGCCCCAGCTCGTCGTGACGGTGGACGGCGGCACCGCCCCCACCCAGGGCGGCTGGACGTTCTACGGGAGCGCCGAGGGCCTGCCCTCGCGTGTGCTCGGGGTGAGCGCCGACGCGGGCGGCAACCTCTGGGTGGCGGGCGGAGAGGACGGACTGTTCGTCCTCGAGAAGGGGCAGACCCGCTTCCGCCGCTTCACGATGGAGGACGGCCTGCGCCCCTATGGCTACATGCTCGATGGGAGCGCCCCTCCGGGGACGAAGTACCTCAACGTCATCTCGGTCGCCGGAGGCCCCGCGGGCGTGGCCTTCGTCGGCTATGGAGGCAAGGCTCCCGCCGCGGGCATGCCCACGTGCGAGGACGAATGGGACGCGGCCCCCTCCTCGGGCCGCACCCCGGACGCGAGCATCTACAAGAGCGGGGACGCGGATCGCGTGACGCTCTCCGGCTCCGGCATCCAGGTGGTGCATTACGACATCTCCTCGGGGCCCAACATGGTCGCCGCCGAGCCGCGCGGGCGGGAGAAGCTCTGTCATATCCTGCGCATCGCCTATGATCCGAAGACGCGCGGCGTCTGGTTTGGCGCCAACCATGGCTTCGCCTGGGGCAACGCGGACTTCACCGGCTATTCGTGCGCCCCGGGGACCTGGAACTACGGCTGCGCGGGGGTGATGGAGCATGTCCATCCGGCCATCAACGGCTGGAACGCGAGCAGGACGGGGATCGTGCTGCTCACCGACGCGTATCACGGCGTCTCCGTGACCCCCAACGGGGATGTCTGGTTTGGCGGTGCCATCCGCTCCACCCGCTTCCGCTATGGCACCCTGGGCTACAACTACTG
Organism: Cystobacter fuscus; assembly: GCA_049060065.1. Classification (GTDB taxonomy): domain Bacteria; phylum Myxococcota; class Myxococcia; order Myxococcales; family Myxococcaceae; genus Cystobacter; species Cystobacter fuscus_B. Next base: position 1,814,138 of record JBMEQP010000002.1, on the reverse strand, counting down.
GAGCGCGCAGGTACAGACCGAGGGCGGGGCCTACAGCGCCAACCGCCTCGACGTGTGGCCGGATGCCGTGAGTGAACCCACCATTCCCACCCGGGAGCAGCGGGTGGATGACAATGTCTCGGGCATGGCGGTGATGGGAGACCAGAGCGTGTGGGTGGGCAGCTTCACCCGGGGCCTGGCGCTGCTGGACTCGAACGGGCAGCGGCTGCGCACCCTGTCCACCGAGCTGGTGGATGGAGCGGGCCGGGTGTCCGCGGTGGCCGCGGACCCGAGCGACGAGAGTGTCTGGGCGGGCGCCAGTTGGGGCGAGGGCCTGAGCCGCGTGCGTGGAGGTGAGGTGCTGCTCTACGGCGAGAGCGTGCTCCCCAGCTTCGTCCACTGGTTGCCCGTGAAGGACATCCAGGTGGACCGCTCGGGCCCCCAGCGCCGCATCCTCGTCGCCTTCGATGGCACTCAAAGCAAGCCCGGTGCCGTCGGCGTGTACACCGGGCCGTGAGCGCCGACGGACCCGGGGACGTCCCGCCTCCGGGGAGGTATCCTCCGCCCTGCACGAGGAGTCCGCATGGCGAATGGCAGCAGGGGCAAGGGAGGCGGGAAACGGTCCGAGGAGACGCGCGCCGGCTCCCTGGCGGAGGACGAGCGGGAGTACGCCCGGCGCGCGCGCTCGAACGAGACGCGGGTCGCGCCCGTGGTGGAGGACGAGGAGCCCGAGACGCTCCCCCCTGCCTCCGCGGGCGAGTCGAACCGGACGATGTTCGCCTCCCACGCGGCGCTCTTCGCGGACCGGCTGCGCGAGCGCTTCGCCCAGAAGCGCTACGGCCGCGCGCCCCACCTCCGCGTCCTGCGCATCGACGAGCCGGAGGGGCCGAGCACCGCGGGAGGGCGCCTCGCCCGGCAGCCCCTCTCCTCGTCACCCGGAGCGGCACGGCACCCACCCTCGTCTGCGGCTGGGTGGACGTCGCCCGGGAAGAGGCCCAGTTGCGCGGCTATGAGTCCGTGGCGAGGCGCTACGAGGCCCACCATGGCACGCCGCTGGATCTGACCGCGAAGGACTACGAGCGCTGCATCGAGGATCTCGAGGTGGCCTTGCGCTCGGGCGGCATCCGGGTTCGCGTGGTCATCCCCGACGACTCCGTGCCGTCCCGGGAGTCCGCCCCCTCCCCACGGCCACTGCCCCCCGGGGATTGCCGCTGGAATGGGGGGCCGTCGCCATCGCCGTGGCCTTCCTGCTCGGCGTGCTCGTGGGCCGGTGGAGCGGCTGAGCACGGCACACGAGTCCGGCGAGCATCCGCGCTATACCTCGGCCCGCACGCGGCGAATCGGTCGCCCCCACGCGGAGGAGAGGATGAAGACGAGCGACGGAGAGGCGCGGGCGTCGGCCCTGGAGCGGCGCCGGAAGAGCGCGGTCGCGGGGCTCGATGCGAAGCAACTGGCCTATCTGCGCCACTTCGACAACCTGTCCCGGCGGCAGCGCAACGACTGGTCATTCATGACCGGGCGCACGCCCAATCAGATGGACTTCGGCGGCTACCGCTTCCAGCTCGCCTACGCGGCCTACGCGCTCGCGCTGACCCATGTCCATCGGCTGCCAGCGGCGCCCGGTGCCCTCCGGCCCACGTTTCAGCGGTTGGTCGCCAAGATCCTCGAGCCCGAGGTCTGGATGTACTGGCGCGACTCGAGCAGGGCCGGCGGCATCTGGAACCCCCACCTCGCGGGCCGCCCCGAGCAGTGGGATCCGGTGGCGCACGACAACATCATGTACAGCGCCTACGTGCAGTCGATGGCGCTCATGTACAACGTGCTGTTCGACGACGCGCGCTACGCCGCGCCCGGCGCGCTGACGCTGGAGTACTTCACCCCATTCTGGGGCGACGGTGGCAAGCCGGTGGTCTCGACCGGAAGTTCGAATACGACCAGTTCTCGCTGAACGAAAACCTGTACTGGCAGATGGTGCGCAACGGGTACCTGGGGATCGCGTGCGAGCCGAACTGCGTCTTCCAGATCTGCAACCAGCCGGCGATCATCGGCTTCCGGATGCACGATCTGTTGACGGGCGGCTCCACCGCGGACGAGGTGAGCCGCGGCTTCCGGCAGGCGTGGGAGCAGTTCGGCGGGCCTGTCGCCAGCAACGGCCACCTGTACCTCTACGCGGCCTCGGACACGAGGACGCCCGTGCCCAACGCGGGCGAGATGCCGTGGGGCGATGCCCGGTACGCCTCGCTCGCGAACACCTGGAACGGCGAGTTCGTGGAGAAGTACTACGCCTCCGTGATTGGCAAGCACGTGCTCGAGGGACCGGAGGGCACGCGCACCATCAGACCCCCGAAGCCCCGGACGTTCGGCGCACGCCCCATCGAGAACGACACCTGCGATTTTGGCTGGCTGACGGTCTGGGCCTCCGAGATGGGGGATGCCGTGACGCTCGAGGGGCTACAGCGTCACGCGGAGCGCCACATGCGACCCACCGTGTATGAGGGTGGCCGCTTCTTCCCGCGCCATGACGAGGTGAGCGACGCGGAAGGGAACTACACGTGCGTCGAGCCCTGGCTGGCAATGTCCTCTTCGCGTACGCGAGCCTGAACGTGCCGCACGGACTGCGCCAGCTCTACGAGCAGCCCTGGGCGCCGGGTCATTTCGCCGAACCGAACCTGGCGATCGTCGGCGATGCCATCGCGGTCCACCGGGCGTACTACGATGACGCGCGAGCGACACTGCACTTCACGGCCGGCGTGCGCGAGGATCGCCCCGGCGATTCCGTCCTCCGCCTGGCCAACATCTGGGACCGGGGGAGCTGGGAACTCCAGAGGGACGGCCAGGTGGTCGCCACGGGAGACGGGCAGCAGGTGCATGAGGGGCGGCGCGTGGAGGCACGGCGCACCGAGCACCTGCTCGACCTGCACCTGGAGCGCAACGAACTCAGCACCTACACCCTGTCCTGGCCGGGAGGTGGGGCATGAGCACCGTCCGGCCTGGTTCCGCGCCCCCGGTGGGTGGAGCGTTCGAGCTCGTCGATCACGACGGGCGTCCCGTCACCCACGAGACCTTCCGCGGGGCCTACGCCCTGGTGTTCTTCGGCTTCACCCACTGCCGTGTCGTCTGCCCACGGGCCCTGGGACGCCTCTCCACGGTGCTCGGATTGCTCGGCCCCGACGCCGCGCGAATGCAGCCCCTGTACATCACGGTCGATCCGGAGCGAGATCACCCGGCGGTCATGAAGGCGTTCCTCGCGCGCTGGCCGGGGTTCCTCGGTCTGACCGGCAGCCGCGAACGGATCGAAGCGGCCAAGGTGGCCTTCCACGTCTTCGCCCGGCGCCGGGACGATCCCGAGGATCCCGACGGCTACGCCGTGCCGCACACGGCCATCACCTACGTGCTCGATCCGGAAGGAGTCTGCGTCGACCACTTCACGGACGCGCTCTCCGCGGACGAGGTCGCCGAGCGCCTGCGTGCGCTCATCGCCCGAGGCCACCAGTTGAATAATGCTTCCGAAGCTGGCGAATGACCTGGTGCCTACTCGGAGCCGGGAGGATTCATTTTATCTAGTTCTTCCGGAAGGGGCGTCGGACGAAACCTCAACCCCTTCGCATCTCGCAGCGGAATCACCCTAAACCCCTCGCCAGCTATTTTGACGAGTTCACCCTCGTTGGCATTCCCACTGACGAGCCACTCATCTGCCTCCTCTCTTGTTGCGAACTCATGAGAAGGCACTATGTAGTCAGCAGCGGGCGTATAGAACTTCCGGAAGAATTCACGATAATCGTTTATCTTCTGGATCTCTCGGACGTAGAACAACGCCACTGCGGCGATGCGAAGCGCTTCGTCTTCTGGCGAGCCTTCCTGGTACTTCTCGTCTATGGCGTGAAGGATCTCGAGGACAGAATCAACATCAAAATCTTTGTTATATATCATTTCCCATCCAAATCAGAGAGCAAGAGGAGCCAAAATCAAAGTGCCAAAACCGCCCGTTGAAAGAACGAAGGCAACACCAGCAACGATAACGATAGTTCCGATCGCCACCTCGGCCTTGTGATTCTTGATCCAATCAATCGCCTCGTCCATGTGCAAGAACGTCAATTGTAACCGTTCACAGCCTCGGCTCGGTTGAGGAGGGGCCAAGGGAGACATGACCAGAGAAGTGGTGCTGGACAAGATGACGGCGGGCGTGGTGTATCCGACGGATGGCGGAGGTGGACCCCGAGACGCGCGGATAGCGCAGTTGGAGAAACGGCTGGAGGCGGCGCTGGAGCGCATCGCGCAGTTGGAAGAGGAGAACAAGCAGCTGAGGGAGGAGAATCAGCGACTGAAGGAGGAGAATCGGCGACTGAAGGAGCGGCTGGGGCTCAACTCGAACAATTCCTCCAAGCCGCCGTCCTCGGACGCCCCCGGCACCCCGCGCCAGCCGAAGAAGCCCACGGGCCGCCGTCCAGGGGGCCAGCCTGGACATCTCCCTCGAATCGGTAGGGAGAGCCGTGGACTACAGGAGCAGGGCCTGTGAGGCCCCTCTTGGGGTCGGGATGACTGGTGGGAGGCGTGGACGAAACCAGCCCCTCACACATCCGGCCGGTATGCACCGGCATGCCTTCCTCGGAGTAGGCCGGTAGCGCTCGAACATCGCGGTGAGCGCCTCGTGCCGGGGCCGGTCCGCCTCGAGCCGCGCGAGGGCATCGAGCTGCCAGCGCGCCCCGGTGCGGCCCGTGCGCAGCCGGCCCGCGAGCAGTTCGAAGAGCGGCTCCACATCCTCCAGCTCCACCCCCGCCGACACGAGCCCCTGCCGCGCCCGCGCCAACAAGCGGGGCAGGAGTTCCCGGACGGGCTGGACCGCGAGGGGCTGGCCAGGACGACCCGGCCAGTACAGGGGCGCGTCCAGTCCCTGCCGCGCCGCGCGGTAGAAGTTCGTGCGCGCGCAACGGAAGGGCATCCGCGACACGAGCGCCTCCACCTCCTCCATCAGCGACAGGGTCAGCCCCAGCAGCAAGGCGCCATTGGCCAGCATGTCCGGCACGCTGGGCCCCGAGGGCAGCGCGCGCATCTCCACCCGCACATGGCCACCGTCCGAGGGATCGTACACCGCGCGGTTCCAGGGATAGAGGGTGCCCTGGTGAATCCGCAGCTCGCTCAGGCTCGGCACCCCGCCGCGCTCCACCACCTCGAGCGGGGCCTCGTGTCCCAGGACCGGGAGGATGGGGAGATGGAGTGACACCCCCTGGGCGAACAGCTCGTGGGCGCCCTGTCGCACCCAGCCGTGGCCGAAACCCGTGCGCGAGGGAAGCTCCATCTCTTCCTCCTCGCTCGAGCGTCCGTCCGTGAGCTGGCGGTAGAGCGGGATGCGCGTCTCGTGCCACAGCCGACGTCCGAGGAAGAGCGGCGAGTTGCCGCAGAGCGCGAGCACCGGGGCGATGGCGAGCTGGGCGGCGTTGTGCGCTCGCGCGAAGTCCGCTGGATCCACCTTCAGGTGGTACTGCATCGAGGTGCAGGCGCTCGCCGCGCTGATGTACTCCAGCTCGTGGCTGAGCGTCTCCTCCCCTTCGATGTGCAGCCGGAAGGGGCGCGCGCGGTGGCCACGCAGGCCGTGCTGGAGGGCCCGGTAGCGCGGCAAGGGAGAGATCACCCCCGGCACCAGCTCCTCCAGCCGCAGGGTGGGCAGCACGCCCACGAGCGCCACACGGCCGCCGACCTCGCCCGCGGCCTGCCGCAACCGCGCGAGCATGCGCGTCAGATCCGCCCCGAACTCGCGGAACGGCCTCCCCGCCAGCAGTACCACCCCCGCGTTGATCTCCACGTTGAACCGGCCCAGCTCCACCGTCAGTTGATGGTGGCGGGCACGCGCGAGCACCTCCCCACAGACGTTCAGGGCGCGACCCCCACGGTCCACGAGGTGTGCCTCCAGTTCGGCACCCAACGTGCGCGGCCCCACGCCGAAGCCTGGACGGGCAAGGACTCGCTCCAGCGCCTCGAGCGACTCCTCCAGTCGCGCCGAGAAGCGTGTCACCTCTTCCGGAGTGAACTCCTCTTTCTCGAGGGCCTGACCCACGGGGGCCTCCTGTCGTCACATTCAAGATAGGGAGCCTCTGTCCAGCAGAGGGAGCCCCATGGACTGACGGCCAATGCCATGCACGCGGGCGACCCCTCCCTCGCGGGCATGTCATTCAGCGCTCGGCTGGACAGTTGGCCGCCAGCCAGCGGCTCGTCGAACGACTTCTCGATATGATCGAACCCATGTCCACCACCGCTACCGCCATATCCCCCTCCTCCGCCGCTCCGACCTCCTCGTCGCTGCCCGAGGGTGAGCTCCGTGAGGGCGAACAAGGACCCGAGGTACAACGACTCCAGACGGTGCTCGTGCGGCTCAAGTACCTGTCAGCCCGGGCGGATGGGGACTTCGGGCCGAAGACGAAGGCCGCGCTCCAGGCCTTCCAGAGCGACTGGCGGCTCACCGCGGACGGCGTCTATGGGCCCGGTACGCGCGCGGCGCTCCTCAAGGCCCTGGTGCCCGTCTACAAGCCGAAGGTGGTGTCCAAACCCTCCCCCCAACCACGAGCCGCGCCGGGGCACGGACATCGACGTCATCCTCCTGCACCACACCGCCACCAACCGCGCCAGCGTGGACCGGCCACGCTGCGCAAGGGCAGCGGCCCCAATCGCGTGAGCGCGCACTACCTCGTGGCGCCCGGAGGGACGCTCTACCAACTGGTGCAGGACTCGCGCGCCGCCTGGCACGCCGGGGTGTCCTCGCTGTTCGGGGAGACCAGCCCCAGCGTCAACCTGCGCTCCATCGGCATCGAGCTCACCAACGACGGCTCCGGCACGACGCCCTTCACGGAAGAGCAGTACCGCGTCCTGGAGCAGCTCGTGCCGTACCGGCCCGCACGTACCGGGTGCCCAAGCAGAACATCCTCGGCCACCGCGACGTGGCCCCGGGCCGCAAGACGGACCCCGCCGACAACTTCGACTGGGCCCGTGTGCGCCGCGCCGTGGACGCCGTCCTCTGACGCGCCGCCAGGCCGCATGCTCCTCCGGCCCCTCCTCCCGAGGGGCCGGCCCCTCGTCCCCGCTCAGTCCGACGGAAGTTGAGAAAACGGCACTCGGACAGGAGAAGACACCCGCCTCCTTTCTGAGCAGTCAGCGCGAGGAGCTATCTTCCCGGGCGGTTGTGATTCCAAGGGCACCTCGCATGGAGAAGAACCACGTGCGCCTCACCGCGAGGTGCCCTGTCCGAGACAAGCTCGGCGCGCTCCTTGTGGCCGTCGTGGCACTGGTTCTGTGGGGCGGGTGCTCCGCCGGACGCAACAGCACCTCGTCGCGCTCTCCAGCGGCGTACGAGGAGCTCAGCCTGGAGGAGGCGCGGTGTGGGCCCACGCTCAGCTCGGTGAGCGACATGGGTCCCTGGACACGCCTGTGCCGGGCAAGCGTGCAGCTCGCCGCTGCCGGGAGCGCCCTCCCGGAAGGGACGCAGGCCCCCGTGGTGTTGGCCAGCGCGACAGCTGAGGCCCACCAGAACCCGCTGACTTCCGAGGGGTGCGACACGCCGCCCCCCGGCTGGCCGGCCTTCTCATCGAGCACTGACGAGCAACTCCTCGCTCCATTTTTCTCGTGCACCTCGCCCGCTGCCTTCGTCGCTCTGCAGCGCCGCGTGGACATGGCGCGACTTGTGCGGGCATTGGATGACTGGAGTGCTGTCCAACTGGGTGCCCGTGGGCCCGTGCTCCCCGAGGCCGCCGGAATCCTCAACCACAAGCGAGCCTCCTTCCTCGTCACCACCACCCAGGAGTACGGCGTTGCACAGGCCGAGGGATTCGCCCTCTTCGTCATCAACACCGCCTTCGACAAGGACCTGGAGAAGGTGCTTCGCATCCTCTCCGAGGACAAGCGGCTAGGACAAACTCTGGGGCAGATGGCGGCCGCCCGCGAGCAACTGCGGCGGCGAGGAATCAACCTCGCGGACTACCCGGATCGGCCCGAGCGCTTTTTGGAGGATAGCGGCCGAGGTGCTCTGGAGGGGGCCGGAGAACTCCTGACCTCCTCGCCCATGTTCCAGACGGGCCCGATGTTTGGGTACGTCGCGCGGAAACAGCAGTTGCCGCCGCCCTACATACATGCGCTCGACGAGGTGGAGCGCGCGCTGGCGAAGAAGGCCCTCGAACCGTGCAACGTGCTGCTCGACGTTCTCGATGAGCTGACTTTCGGTGTGCCGCTCGGCTTCTATCACCTCGCGGCTGGGTTCGGGCACGGCGTGTACTCCCTGACTCAGGGCAAGTACGAGCAGGCCACTCGCGAGCTGACGCCGACGGCTCTCCTGGTGGCCCTGTACGCAGGTGGCAAGAGCTCTCGCTACCTCTCCAAGGCGCGGGCGCTCCAGGGCCTGGAACTGCGCCTGGAGGAACTGAAGGCCACAGCGGAGCGCCTCCGTGGGCAATTGGGAAGTGAAGGCCTTCCGGAGCTGGCGCGCTACCTCCGGGCCGATCCAGAAGCCGCCCTCCTCGTTGCCGAGAGAGGGGAAGCCAGCGCGGCAGCCCTCTACAAGGCCCGGGGCAACGTGCCGAAGGCGCAGGCCTGGCTGTCAGAGACGAAGTCCGACCGCTCCGGCACCTCCCGGACACGCGGTGGGGCCGGGAGACGGCAAGGCGACGTGGCCTTCCTTGCCGATGACGCAGTGGGCCTCTCCCGGGAAGTGCTGGAAACGAAGCTCCTGGAGTTGGAACTCGACATCCAGGGCCCGCGCCTGTCGGGAGACGTGGCGATGCTGGAGAAGCAACTCACGGCCCTGGAGAAGAATCCTCCAGCCGGAGCCACGAGCCACCCAATTTGGAGTGAGTACCTCGAATACGGCAGGGAGCGCCTCACCGACCTACGGCAGGGCACGAAGGTGAGGAAGGGCAGGACGCTGGAGCCGCCTCTCAAGTGGGAGGGTTACCAGCAGATGCGGGGGCTGTGGCTCCGGGGCCGGCCTTTGAGCGCGACATGGCGATGCTGCTGCGCGATGACGCGGCCCTCCCCGAGCACAGCGCCGTTTTCTCCAGGACTTCGAGGCCCCCCGCGTTGAGACGTACGTAGGCGTGCGCAAACCGACAACAGACTTGCGCTTCGCGGACGTGCTCGTCATCGAGCAGAGGCCGCTCCCCGGGCAGCCTCCTCGGGTGGAGACGTTCAGCTTCAAAAGTCGCGACTTCTCGGGACTGAAATACAACGCATTGGAAGCTCAACTGAAGGCGGATGCGAGGGAAGCGTTGCGGAAATATGGCGAGACGTTCGACATTCGCCGTCCTGGACTCGAGGGTCGCGTCAAGGCGCAGCGGGTCCGCCTCATCTACGAGGGGGCGAACTCAAGCCCAGGAACATTGATGAATTGAAAGCGGCCGTGGATGCAACCGAGGACGCGATTCCGGACGTGGAGGTCTTCTTCCGATGAAAGTGCTCGAGTTGTCGCACGCGGAGGACAGCCTCCTGCTCAAGTTTGAAGGGGCCTTCGAACAGCAGGCTCCACTAGAGAACGAGCTGACGCCCTTGTTGGAAGCGCTTGAACAGTACGCCGACGGATGGATGCCGGACGTTGTCAACGGCAAGCGCTTACGCAAGTACTCCCGCCTCGCCACATGGAAGGCGCTGGAGGAAAAACGAGAGGGAAGAGGAGCGTCCATCTTCCTCCACCGGACGAAGTGGCCAGCTCTGAGCATGTGGCCGAGACTCAAGTTTCCGCCACTCCCCCCTACGTTGGCGCTCTTGATGGAGGTGCAACCGCTCTCCTTCTTCTCCCAGGCGGAGCGCTCCCACCAACTCGTGGAGCTGGTGCGCGCGTGGGCCTCTCGCTACCCAGCCACCCATGCATCCGCACATAGCCTGGCAGACCAGCAGCTCTCGGGAGCTCCCGACTTCGGGCGTGACGAGAAGACCGCGCGAAGAGACGGGTTCGACAAAGTCTACGAGGTGTGCTGGCTCAACGTCTTCGGCCCCAAGCTGGTGGAGACTGTCGGCCGCGAGCGCGTACTGTCCACGCCAGCCCGGCGGGTGGAGGAGTTACCCAACGGCTCCGTTCTCCTGGTGACGTGGCCCACGGTCACGGACTTCGCCAGCGAGGAGGCGCGGATCGCACAGGCCCGCGCGCACGTCCACCTCCGGCCGGATCTGGACTTCGATACCGTGCTGCGCGCCTTACTCGAGCGCAGCACCGCACTCGCGCCCGTGGCTCCCCTCTTTCCTCTGGACCTGCCCCGCTCCTCTCGCGCGTTGTGGACCGCACCGCCATTCACGAGCGCCAGCGCAAGATTACCGAATTCAACGCATGGCGCCCGCCAGAGCCCACGGAGTGGCTGTCCGCCGACGAGGCCTTGCCTTCGGACGTAGGAAACCCCAAGCACACGCTCGACCAGTACAGCCTCCAGGCCGAGCACCTCGTGGCCATGCTGCACACCGAGGTACCTTCCATTTCCAAGCGGGCACCCGAGTCACTCACGGACGTCGACTTCTACTTCTGGCGCGATGACTCCCGAAGAGGCGCCTACGGGAGGTCCTCGACGAGCACGTAGTACCAGCCGTGGGCGCTTACCTGGGCCAGGTGCTGGTTCAGAACCTGGGCGGGCGCTGGATACCCCGTCAGCAGCTCATGGAGGCACAGGTGCTCGTCGGAGACCGCGTCTGGCTGCCCTTCGTCAGAGCCCACCATTATTTGCGCTCCCGCCAGTCGCTTCTGGACTACTCCCTCACGCGGTTCTACCGGGAGGCGGAGCGCCAGGGTGCTCCGTAGCGAGCGCAAATGGAGGACAAGGTCAGTCCCGCCGGCGCAACCGCAGCTGGATGCCGCTTCGGGGCTTGGCGAAGGGAACCATGATGTACGAGAGATCCTGCCCCGGCACGAGCTCCCACGTGTAGTGCTTGAGCAGCAGCGCCAGCATCACGCTCATCTCCACCATCGCGAAGTGCTGCCCCAGGCAGATGCGCGGTCCCCCTCCAAAGGGGATGAACGTGCCCGGCTTGCGCTGCTCGTTGCGCTCGGAGCTGAAGCGCTCGGGATCGAAGCGCTCCGGGGCCGACCAGGGCTCGCCCGCGTGCGCCGTCCGGATGCTCACGGGCACCATCCACCCCTTGGGGATACGGTAGCCGTTGTAGGCCACGTCCCGCGTGGTGACGCGGAAGGCCCCACCAATGGGCGGAATGAGGCGCATCCCCTCGTGGATGAGCTGCACGAGGTACGGCATCGCCCGCAGGCCATCCAGGGTGAGCGGACCCTCCATGCCCGCCACCGCCTCGCGACCCTTCTGGAGCACGTCCGGGTGCTGGGCCAGCTGCAGCATGAGGTTGCAGGTGGCGGTGACGGTGGTGTCGTGCCCGGCGAAGAGCAGCAATTGCAGCTCCTCGACGATGGCCTCTCGCGACAGGGGCTCCTCCCCCTCGCGGTGCCGCAGCAGCGAGCCCAGCAGATCCGGCGGCTGCTCGGTCCGCTTCTGCCGCTCGGCGACGAGCTCGTCCAGATAGGTGATCATCGCCTTCTTCGCGGCGAGCGCCCGTCCGAACGTCGTCCAGGGCAGGTTCACCGCCAGCGGGACGAAGAGCCCCGCCGTCCACGCCTGGAAGTGGCGCATCAGGAACGGCACGTCCACGTTGTCCTGGCCGAAGATGAGCGACAGGGCGATCTCGAAGGCCAGCTCCCGCATGGCGGGCCACAGGGTGAAGTCCCCGGGAGCGCCGCCCAGCGCTCGAAGTGCCGCGTGGCGAGCGACTCGATGGCGGGCACGAACCCGCGCATCGTCGCGTAGCTGAAGTGGGGCGCGAGCAGGCGGCGGCGATCCAGGTGCTCCTCGCCCTCGAGCAGCGACAGACTGTTGGCCCCGAGCAGTCGGCGCACGCCCGGCGTCCAGCGGTTCTTCAGGTACTTGCCCTCGCCCGCGAAGATCCACTGGATGGCGTCGGGGCCGAGCAGGAACGCGGTGGGCGAGCCCAACACGTGCGAGCGGAAGACGGGGCCGTACAGACGCCGCCGGCGCGCGGCGAAGGCGCCACTGGAGCGCAGGAACTCCAAGGTCTCGCCGAGCAGCGGCAGTCCCATCCTGCCGGGCGGGAGCGGGAGGTTCTCGGGAGAGGGAGCGTTGGCATCGGCCTGGGCAGTCATGTCGCGTGTCTCCGGGCCGTGGGGGAGGTGGCCCTTGGAAATGAAAGTTTACAATCCCACCCCCCAGAAGGAGAGCCCCCACCCCGCGGAACGGGGCGCTTCGACACCCTCCTCGAGGGGAGGTAGCCAGCCGACCGCTGGACGGGCTCCCCTCAGGAGGGCTCCGCGTCCTGGACCGGGGGGATCTCGGTCCGCATCGGCAGCTCGAGGAGGAAGGTGGCCCCCTGCTCCAGGCCAGGGCTGGAGCAGGACAGCCGCCCCTTCATCTCGGCGGCGGCCAGGGCGCTGATGTGCAGGCCGAAGCCATGCCCCATCTTCTTCGTGGTGAAGCCCTGGGAGAACATGCGCCCCAGGTTCTCCGGAGCGATGCCGACCCCATTGTCGGTCACCTCGATGTGCAGCTGCCCGGTGTCGGGCACGCGCCGCACGTGGATGCCCAACCGCTTGTCCTTCTTCGGACTCGCCACCAGCGCGTGCCGCGCGTTGCTCACCAGGTTGATGAGGATCTGCAACAGCTTGTGCCGGTCCACGAAGATGGGGGGCACCTCGTCGTAGTCGCACTCGACGAGGATGCGCAGACGATCGAAGGAGACGGCGTGCAGGCGCAACGCCTCGTCGATGAGCTGCGGCACGGCCACATGCTCCACGGCGCCCGCGGCCCGCGCGTGCTTCTGCTGCATGCTGACGATGGAGTTGATGTGCTCGACGCTCTCTCCCAGCGAGTGCATCTCCCGGAGCAGGGCTTCCCGCTCCTGTTGGAGCTGCTCGGACAGCGCGATGAGGAAGGACGGGAGCTGCTGGCCCTGGGGATCCCGGGCGAAGAAGGCGGGGATGTCGGCCGGTGCTCACGCAGCAGGGGGGCGACCCGGGCGAGGCTCGTCACCCGGGACTTGCGGATCTGATCGATGACGAGGCTGGTGGAGATGTTGACGCTGTTGAGGGTGTTGCCCACGTTGTGGAGCACGCCCGTGGCGACCTCGGCCATGCCCGCCTGGCGAGACACGTCCACCAGGGTGCGGTGCATCTCTCCCAGCCGGGCCTCGGCCTGCCTCCGGGCGGTGACATCACGGCCGAAGATCGTCATCCCCACGACGTGGCCCCCCTCCTCCACGATGGGATGCACGCTGGTGTCCAGCACCAACAGGCCCTGCTGGTCCTGGTAGATCTGCTCGAAGCGCAGGCGCTGGCCCTGGAGCACCTGGACGAGCCGGGCATCCCAGGCCTTGCGACTCTCGGGCGGCTCATGCTGGAAGAGCGGCATCCCCGGTTCGAGCACGATGCCAGCGCGGTGCTCGTAGATGAACCTCGCGGCCGAGTTCGCGGTGAGCAGACGTGCTTGTGCATCAATCGAGACCACGATGTCGTCGGTGCTCTCGAAGACGCTGTTGAGCTTGCTCTGGCTGTCGCGAAGCTCCCGCACCGTGCGCTCGATGGTGGCCTGCGCCGCGTCACGCGCGGTGCTGTGCAACGAGCTCAGGGCCCATACCCCCAGGGAGGAGATGCCCGCGAACACATGGCTGAACCAGAGGCCGCTGAGGGTGAGGGTGCTGGGGTCGATGCCCACCAGTGACCGGTAATACGGGTGGATGAGGCCCAGCGCCACGAACAGGGCGAGGGTGATGGACAACCCCAGTCGTGGCCCCACCAGGTACACCGCGAGCACGGGCAGCAACATGTTCACGGCGTGATCGCCGCCCGTGGGTTTCCTGCTCACGAAGGTGGTGATCACCAGCCCCAGGGACAGGGTCGCCAGCAGGACCATCGCGGGCGCGATGGGAGTGCGGCCCCTGCGCGCCAGCACCAACGTCCCCAGGTAGCCGACGCTGGCGAGGAGGGCCGCATACGGGTGGTTGCCCTGCGAGAAGGAGCGCAGCAGGAACACCCCGTTGATCAGCGAGAAGAAGCAGGCGGCGCCGACCATGATCCGGTGGCGGATGAGCTCCGAGGGCTCCGCCCGCCGCAACGACTCCGAGAGCAGGGAGTCCAGCCGCTCCATGAGCCAGGAGCGGACCACGGTGGGCGAGGAAGCCTGCTCCCGAGGCTCGGATGGTGAGTGGGCGGAGGGAAGTGTCTCGGGCGTGGGGAGGTTCGCCATGGCTGCTTGGCGGCACTCGCGGGGATGGGCTCGCGGCGCGGCTCGGGCGATTGTCCCCCGGGGACCGGGTTTTTCCCAAGGGGCGAACGGGAAGCCGCCAGCCAGGCGCTCGTGGAAGAGCCCTCACGCGCCCCTCCCACGGCGACGGGCTCCCCTCACATCGAGGCCGCCCGGGCCGTGATGCCCTCCTGGACGCTCTCGCTCGCGGTCTCCTGGCGTGGCGGCTCGGACTGGCGGTACTTGTGGCTCCACGCCTGGAAGTCCCACGTCTGGAGGAAGCGCTCGGCGGCCATGGCGCCCGCCGGTACAGCGCATGGACCTGTTCCTCGCGCAGATCAAAGTCCGTGGTCTTCACGCCCAGGGTGGGGATGGCGATGGTGCGATCGAAGTTCTTCTGCTCGATGTAGCGCGTGTCATGCGCCTCGAGCATGGTGCGGATCACCGCCTCGAGCAGCGACAAGGGCCCCTGGATACGGCCCGGCACCACCTCTTCCCGGCCATCCGCCCGCGTCCGCTCCACCAGCTTGAGTCCGAACGTGGGCCACCTCGGGTGGGCGCTCCCGTCATCGAGGATGTCGACGGGGAAGTTGCTGAGCACGCCACCATCCACGATGAAGCTCGTGTTGCCCTGGCCATCCTCGAGTCGCACGGGCTCGAAGAAGAGGGGGAGGCTCATGCTCATCCGCACCGCCCAGGCCACGTCGAGCTGCTCGGGATCCCTCCCATAGTCCCGGATGTCCCACGGCAGGACGAGCTGCTTGCGCCGGGAGAGATCCGTGGCGACGACCTGGAGCCTGTAGCGGTATTTCGGGTCGACCTCCCGTCCCTCCTCATCCTCCCAGTGCAGGTCCTTGAAGGTGTGCACCCGGCGAGGCGAGTCGGCCAGCAGCTTGCGCAACCAGCTCTCGAGGTAGGCGCCCTCGTAGAGGCCCTTCTCCCGGAGCAGGCTCAGCGCGGGGCCCACCACGGGGAGCCGATCCAGGCGGCTCCTGTCCCGGAAGCGCCGGTAGTCGAGCCCCTGCATGATGCCGCGCACGTCCCCCGCCGAGTACCCCGCCGCCACCAGCGCCGCGACGATGGCTCCAGCCGAGGTGCCCACGACGTTCTGCGGCTTCAGCCCCATCGTCTCCAGGTACTCGACCGCTCCCGTCAGGGCGATGCCCTTGACACCTCCTCCCTCGAACACCAGATCCACCTTGTCGGGTTCCATCTTCACTCCGTCCTCCTCGAGGAGGCAGAGGGCAGCGGGTGCTGGATGTGAAGAAGGCGGACCCGGGCCAGCGGCCATCCGGACGCACGTCCCTTCCCTGTTCAAGGACGCGCGTTGAAGCGCTCCTGGGTCCGGGCGACTGACCTCTACCCCGCGTACAGGGGGAGCACCTCGAACAACCTGTAGATGCACAGCACCAGCGCCGGGCCCGCTGTTCCCATGACGACCCATCGAAGTACTTGGCTTCCTTTGAGCCGACGCAGGAGGATGATGGATGCGCTGGCTGTGAGGAACCCGAGCAAACAGAGTACGATCACTGTCAGGAGCGCATCGGGGTTTATCAACTCCTTCATCTCTGGTTCATCCGCCCAATCGTACTCGTGGATTGGCACGATGATTCCCAGCACACTCAGAGGGTGTTGAACTGGGGTAGGCAGACACCTCTACCGTAGCACCGGCAAACCAGGAAGCTGGGGCGCGCGTGCGGCAGTGCGTTCATGGCTCTCGATATCGAGCGCCCTTGCCAACTCACAGTCCTGGACACAGCCCCTGTGCCGCGCTCGTTACCCGCGGTGACTGCCGTGACGTGATTCATGTTCCGCTCCCCCGGTTCTTCCTCCGGCACCTCCCCGTGCTCACCGGGCAAGGTGCGCCAGAAGGCTGGACACCCGGAGGAGCCAACGGCGGCCATTCTGGACAGCCAGAGTGTGAAGACGGTGCAAGAGGCGGAGACCAAGGGGTATGACGCCGGCAAGAAGGTGAAGGGCAGGAAGCGCCACCTGCTGGTGGACACACAGGGACTTCTCCTGGTGTCGTGGATGACAACAGCGGACGTGCAGGACAGGGACGCCGCGGCCCAAGCCGTGCTCCCGCTGGCCGCACAGGAGTATCCCACCTTGAAGAAAGTCTGGGTGGATGGGGCTTACGCGGGAGAGCAGGTGCGGGCAGCGGCCACGGAGAGCGGCATCGACGTCGAGGTGGTGAAACGTTCGGACCAGGCCAGGGGATTCGTTGTGCAACCCAAGCGTTGGATCGGGGAGCGGACTTTCGGTTGGCTCAATCGGGACCGGCGCCTTTCCAAGGACCATGAGCGCAAGGAGGAGTCCTCCGAAGCCTTCATCCACCTCGGCATGATTCACCTCATGCTCCGTCGGCTCGCCTGACTACTTCTGTTCAACACCCTCTGAGTGGACGAGCGCCGCCCGGCACCATTGGCTTCTACCTGAAGGAGCAGGACGCCCACGGTCCGCAAGAGGCCTTCCTGCTGGGCCTGGAGTTCGCCCACCTCCATCCGAGTCCGGACGGCAGCCTCCACCTGCCCCTGCCGGAACCGCTGCGCAGCAAGGCGATCGCGAGCGGCTGGGCGGAGAAGCATCCCCTCGCCGGTTATCCCAGCGTCTCCCGCGACATCGTCATGGTCTACGCGCCGCGGGATCCGGCCGAGCTCGAGGTGGTCACCACGCTCGTGACCGCCTCCTGGCGCTACGCGCGCGGCAGCGCTTGATGTCACAGCCGAGCACCGCGTCCCTCGAGCCCTCGCAGGCTCCCCGAAGGAAGATTCCACGGTATGGTTCAGGTATCGAACCAGGCTTGGCGTGTCTTTCACTGGACGTGTTTTGGAATCCACAGGACGAGGCCAGGTTCGCGAGCCCTCATGCCTCTACCGTCCAGCCCCCGAGCCCCGCTGGCCCGAACGACGCTCCTGAAGATGG
The DNA here is from genome assembly GCA_049060065.1 of Cystobacter fuscus. Lineage (GTDB taxonomy): Bacteria > Myxococcota > Myxococcia > Myxococcales > Myxococcaceae > Cystobacter > Cystobacter fuscus_B. Next base: position 1,797,021 of record JBMEQP010000002.1, on the reverse strand, counting down.
GGGGCGCATCGGAGTCATCATCGCCCTCTCCACGCTCTTCAGCTATCTCCACATGCTTCACACCCTGCGCACCAAGGCACTCGCGCAGTTACAGCAGCATGTCACGGAACGGAGCGCGCGGGAGCAGGCCATCTTCGTGTTGGCGGAGGACAACCACGCCTTCCTCAAGAAAGCCCTGGAGGAGCGGATCCGGGCGCTCGAGCGGGAAGACGTGAGCGCTCGCTTCGACCGGCTGTTCGTGCGGTTGCCCGATGGCACGGTCCGCAGCAGACCCGAGCTCGTCGACGGGTCGAGAGAGGTGCAGGGCTTCATTGCTCCGCACGTGGTCATCGACGCCGGGTTCCGCGCCCGGTTCATGGCCGCGTATGACGTGCTCACCGGTATGGGCGGGCCCTCAGCGTCCGGTTCAACACGATCTACATCAACCTGATGGAGGGGGCGATCGTGGGCTTCTGGCCGTGGGCGCCCTCCTGGGCACAGCAGGCCAGCTCGGATTTCTCGATCACCGACTACGAGGACTACGCGCTCACCCAGCCCAAGAACAACCCAGAGAGGAAGACCATCTGGACGGGCATCTATCTGGAGAACGTCTCCCACGCATGGATGGCCTCGGTCGGGACGCCGGTGGACGTGGACGGACAGCATGTCGCGTCAATCGGCCACGATGTGCTCCTCAACGAGTTCATGCATCGCACCGTCAACGATCATCTGCCCGGTGCCTACAACATCATCTTCCGCGAGGACGGCCAGCTCATCGCGCATCCCGATCTGAAGTTGGAGGGAGTCACCACGCCCTACAACATCCCGCACGCCGCCGAGCAGCCCGCGGCCAATCGTCTCGGCTCAAAGGAGAACGCGGCCCATCTGCACGACATCTTCGAGCGGGTGAAGAACCGCGCGCCCGATCAGACCCTCCTGGAGCTGCCGGAATACGACGAGTACATCGCCGTGATGCGGCTGAAGGGTCCCGGCTGGTACCTCGCCACGGTGTTGCCCGAGAGCATGGTGACCCAGCCCGCCTTCGCCGCGGCCCGCTACGTGCTGCTGCTCGGCCTGCTGTCGCTGCTGGTGGAGCTGATCATCATGTACCGGGTGCTCCAACAGCAGATCTCCCGTCCGCTGGAGAACCTGACCCAGGCCACCGACAAGGTGGCGGCCGGCGACTTCAAGGTGGCGCTGGATACCGCTCGCCACGATGAGCTGGGGCAACTGGCCCGCGCCTTCCAACTCATGGCCGACGAGGTCCAGCGACGCGAAGAGGCCCTGCGCCAGAGCAATGAGAACCTGGAGCAGCGGGTGGAGGAGCGCACCCGGGAGCTCAAGGAGCTCCACACGCAGTGGCTGCAGACGGCCCGGCGGGCGGGCATGGCGGAGATCGCCACCAACGTGCTGCACAACGTGGGCAACGTGCTCAACAGCGTCTACACCTCGGCCCAGCTCGCCAAGGACCGGATGGCTGGGATGCGCGTGGACCACGTGGGCCGGGTGGCCCGGATGCTCGAGGAGCGACAGTCCGACCTCACCACCTTCCTCACGCAAGACGCGCGAGGACGTCACCTGATGCCCTTCCTGGACAAGCTGGGGAAGAACCTGCACGAGGAGCGCGAGCAGATCATCTCGCTGCTGGATGACGTGGGCCGCTATACCGAGCACATCGGCGACATCGTCAAGGTGCAGCAGAACTACGCCCGCACGCCCCGGCTGCACGAGCAGGTCACCCTGGAGCAGCTGGTGGAGGACGCCCTGCGCATCAACGCGGCCGGGCTGACCCGTCATCAGGTGAAGGTGGTGCGCGACCTCGCGTCCCTGCCCCCCGTGATGACGGACAAGCACAAGACGCTGATGATCCTCGTCAACCTGGTCAGCAACGCCAAATACGCCCTGGACACGGTGGCGCCGGGCGAACGGCTCCTGACGGTGAAGCTGGAGCAGGTCTCCACCGACCGTTTCCGCATCGGCATCCATGACAATGGGATGGGAATCGCGCCGGAGATGCTCATCCGCATCTTCCAGCATGGCTTCACCACGCGCGCGGACGGGCACGGCTTCGGCCTGCACGCGAGTGCCCTGGCCGCCCAGGAGATGGGGGGCTCCCTGACCGTCCACAGCGAGGGGCTCGGACGCGGAGCCACGTTCACCCTGGAGTTGCCCTACCACCCGGTCCTGCCACAACAGGCCGCCTGATCCGGCCCCATTGTTCCATCCCATGGACGCCGCTGTTCCAGACGAGCCACCTTGGATCCAAAACATCGCTTTCTATATGCGTATAGGAGGGAGAGAGGCCATGTGGAGGGAGAGGGCTGGAGCGCAGGTGCCGAGGAGGAGCGCTGACAGGGGCCGCCCGAGCAGTGAGCCAAGCGGGTGGACAGGCCGCGCAGCCCCTTGAGGTACACGACTGCCCAGGCCGCGCTTGCATGGGGTGCGCGGTAGGTGACTGGGCGATGAACCCGAGCACCAACCGGGTGAAGCTCTCCACCGTGAGGAATGGCCCTGGTGGCTCGAAGACCTCGGACACCACCACGCCGTTGAGGATGCCAGCGAGCTGCACGGACAGCAGTTTGCGGTCGGGGCTACGCGCGTCCCCCATTCCACGTCGAAGCCGAGGATGGTTACATGAATGCCATAATGTATTTCCAGAATAATGCATTTCCAGAATAATCATGGTTTACAATCTTGACAGAAAGCCCTCATGGATCCACACTGGCGGGACTCGGGCGCTGATGTTCGCCCCGAGCGTCCCTACCCCACCGGAGGATCCCCATGAGTCGAAGGAACGTGGCAATCGGTTCCCCTAAAATGTTAGCGCTCACATTTCCAGGTCTCGGCGAGCCAGCGTCCCATCAAGAGCGGCGATCGAGGTCATCCCTCCTTACGACGCTGGGGCTGTCCCTCCTTCTGTTCACGTTCCGGCCGGCTCCGGCCGTTGCACTGACGCGGGCCTCGCTCGGGGCAGTACCGGTTGATGCTGCCCCCGCCATCGCGGCGAGTGGGAATCTTCTGACGAACGCCGGCATGGAAAGCGGCACGACCGGTTGGTCTGCCATGGGCGCAGGAACGCCGGCATCGAACACGAGTGTCGTCCATGGCGGCACGCGGTCGCTGTCGTACACGGGCCGCACGGCTTCGTGGAACGGACCGAGCCAGAGTGTGACATCCCTGCTGGCCAATGGCGCCAGTTTCACGACGAGCGTATGGATGCGAACGCAGAGCGGAGCCCCCACCGCCAAGGTCACTCTGGCTTTGACCGCCAACGGGACGACGAACTACATCACCCTGGCGCAGGGCGCGGTGAACGCATCCGCTTGGACGCAGCTGACCGGCACCACAACCGTGTCCTGGACCGGGACGTTGTCATCCGCGACGATCTATGTGGAGACGCTTGCCGACACCGACAGCTTCTTCATCGACGACGCTTCGTTCGTCAACAATTCGTCGGGCGGGACGTGCGCCCTTCCTTCGACGTACCGTTGGACTTCGACGGGACCTCTCGCGAGTCCGAAATCGGGCTGGGTCTCGCTCAAGGACTTCACCAACGTCGTCTACAACGGCAAGCATCTCGTCTACGCGACGACGCACGACACGGGAACGTCGTGGGGTTCGATGAACTTCGGCCTCTTCACCAACTGGTCTGACATGGCCACCGCCCCCCAGAACGGGATGTCCTCTTCCGCCGTCGCCCCCACGCTCTTCTACTTCGCCCCGAAGAACATCTGGGTACTGGCCTACCAGTGGGGCGCAACCGCTTTCATCTACCGGACGTCGACCGACCCCAGCAACGCGAATGGGTGGTCGTCCCCGCGCGAGCTGTTCTCCGGAACGATCTCCGGTTCCAGCACCGGGCCCATCGACTCGACGCTGATCGGCGACGACACGAACATGTACCTGTTCTTCGCCGGGGACAATGGGAAGATCTACCGAGCCAGTATGCCGATCGGCAACTTCCCGGCCAGCTTCGGTACGGCGTCGACAATCGTCTTGAGCGACACTACGAACAACCTGTTCGAGGCCGTTCAGGTCTACAAGGTCCAGGGCCAGAACCAGTACCTCATGATCGTCGAGGCAATCGGCGCCAACGGCAGATACTTCCGCTCGTTCACGGCAACCAGTCTTGCCGGATCGTGGACGCCGCAGGCCACAAGCGAGAGCAACCCCTTCGCGGGCAAGGCCAACAGCGGCGCCACCTGGACCAATGACATCAGCCACGGCGATCTGGTCCGCAGCAACCCCGACCAGACCATGACCGTCGACGCGTGCAATCTGCAATTGCTGTATCAGGGACGCAATCCCAACTCTGGTGGTGACTACGGTCGTCTGCCATACCTTCCGGGTCTGCTGACGCTACAGCGCTAGAGCACCGATCAGGCTAAAAAGCCCGATGGAGTCCATCGGGCGGACGGTCCCTTTGGGTGGACGGATCGACAAGAGAGGGGATGGCGTGCTCTGCGTTCCGTGGAGGTGAAGGAGGAACGCCAAGGAGCGCTGGAGCCCCGAAGTGAAGTGCAGCGAGCGGGAGACGCGACTGCTGAGGCTGGTGGGCAAGAGCCGCAAGCTGTTCGTGTTCCTGAGAGAGCATCGCCACGAGATTTTCGACGGGAAATTCCAGGAGGAACTCGAGGCGATGTATCGCGACAGCGGGCAGGGGAGGAGCCCCAGCCGCCCGCGCTCCTGTGCATGGCCGTGCTGCTGCAAGGCTACCTCCAGGTGTCTTCACAACCCATGGCCGAGCCGGGCCCGAGACGCGGCAGGGGCCTGGCTCTCTTGGCTGGCTGTGGCGGCCCGAGCTTCAACACCACAGCGGCCATCCGGATGCCCGTCCCGTCCCTGTTCAAGGACGCGCGTCGAAGCGCTCCTGGGCCCGGGCGACCTCGTCGATGTGTTGCTCGGCCCACTGACGAAGCGCGTCCACCGTGCCCGCCAGCGTCCGCCCGAGCGGAGTGATGGCGTACTCCACGGAGACCGGAACCGTGGCGAAGACCTGCCGGGTCACCAGACCGTTGCGCTCGAGCTTCTTGAGGGTCTGTCCCAGCATCTTCTGCGACACCCCTTGGAGCCGGCGCTTCAACTCGTTGAAGCGCGTGGGTTGCTTCACGAGCACGCCCAGGATCAGCACGGTCCACTTGTCGCCGATCTGATCCAACACCAGACGCGCTGGACAGCGCGCCGAGTAGGCATCTCCCTTGCGCTCCTTCTTCATCGCCACCAGGGTTCCCTCCAGGTAACCAGAACACTTCCAGGTATCCTCTTTACACCAGGTTTCCCAAAGTGACTAATGCGTGCCTTCCCACGAGGAGACACGCATGAAGCCCTCCCCCGACCGCTCAAGACCCTGGAGGCCCCCGGTTTCGGGCACCACTTCGCGCGGGTCAATGGCATCCAGGTGCACTACACGCTCGCCGGTCACGGCGGCGAACCCCTGCTGCTGCTGCATGGCTGGCCGTTCACCTGGTTCACCTGGGCACGCGTCATTCCCACCCTGGCCGCGACCCGGACGGTGATCGCCCCGGACCTGCGTGGCTTCGGGCACAGCAGCCGGCCCCAGACGGGTTATGACCTGCACACCCTGGCCGACGATGCCGCCGCCCTGCTCGAGCATCTCGGAGTGAGCCGCGCCGACGTCGTCGCGCACGATCTCGGTACGGAGGTCGCCTTCATGCTGGCGTTGCGCCACCCGGGCAAGGTGCGTCGGCTGGTGTTGAGCGAGGCCATCCTCGCGGGCCTGCCGGGCGCGGAGTCCTTCCTCGCACAGGGCAAACCGTGGTGGTTCGGCTTCCACGAGGTGCCCGAGCTGGCGGAGCGCGTCCTGGTCGGCAACGAGGGGGCCTATCTCGACTGGTTCTACGTCCATCACACGTACGGGCAACGGGGCATCCGGCCCGAGGCGCGTGACGAATACGTGGCCGCCTTCTCCGGAGTGGAGGGCCTGCGGGGCGGCTTCGGACCCTACCGAGCCTTCAAGGGCAACGCCGCCCTCATCCAGGAGGCCGCGCGGGCCCGCCTGAGGGTTCCGACCCTGGCGCTGGGCGGAAACGTGGTCGGCGAGGCGTTGTATCGCCAGCTCGTCCCCATCGCCGACGACGTGGCCGGACACCTCATCGCCGAGTGCGGCCATGCCATTCCGGAGGAGCGTCCGGAGGAGCTCCTGCGTCACCGGCCCACTTCCTCGGCTGAAGCCCGGAGCGAGGAAGCGGGGGCCGAGAGCTGCTAGTCTTGGGACATGTGCCGGAACATCAAGCCCCTGTTCAACTTCGCGCCTCCCGCCACCGACGAAGACATCCGCGCGGCGGCGCTGCAGTTCGTCCGGAAGATCGCCGGCACTCGCAAGCCGTCGAAACAGAACGCCGACGCCTTCGAGGTCGCCGTCGAGGAAATCTTCCAGAGTTCCAAACGCATGCTCGAGGGGCTGGTGGCGACGACGCCGCCACGGGATCGCGTGAGCTTCGAGGCGGCCAAGCGGCTGCGCTTCAAGAAGGCCGAGCCCCGCTGAGCCAACGCGCCTGGAGCCACGCCCCAGGCGCGTCACCGGCTCGGAGTTCAGATCGGGGCCGCCATGTCATCGAAGACGGAGGTGCGCTCGAAGAAGATGAGCGTCTTGCCACTTCCGCGCTCACAGATCTCCAGACACTCCAACAAGCCGCCAGTCTCGTTCAGCTCGGCGACGAGGCGCTCCGGTTCGAGGATGCGATGGGTGATTTCCTCGTTCTCGCGGCCCACGATGATCTGCACCGCGCCCGCGTCACTGCCCTTGGTCTCCAGCATGATATCGATGAGCGGCAGGCTCTCGGACAGGGGCTGGTCTCCCATATCGGAGCTGATGGACTCGACGCGCACCGATTCGTCGCGTTCCTGCTTGCTGATCCGGGCGAGGTAATCCGCCCATTGCTCCCGGGGAATCTCCTGGTTGATGTGTGTCATGGGGCGCCTCCGCGCTGTCGTGTTGCCCTTGAACCGTAAGGCCTGTGCCGCGCGGATGACGGGTCCGCCTCCCCGATGCGCCGGGGGCCCCCGACCAGGCCCTGGCTCGTCGGCTCTTCCCGGGCGGACGAGCGGACGGAGACCCCCACGCTCCAGGGGCGCGGGATAGACTGGGAGTGGATGATCCCCCTCTCCTGCCGCTCGATGAACCCAGGCGTCTCCAGGCCCTGTTGCGCCTGGGCCTGTTGGACACCCCGGCCGAGGAGCGCTTCGACCGCATCGTCCGGATGGCGGCGCGGATGTTCCAGGTTCCCATCTCCCTCGTGTCGCTGCTGGACGAGTCGCGGCAGTGGTTCAAGGCGCGGGTGGGCCTGGACACCCCCTCCACGGCGCGCGGCATCTCCTTCTGCGGCCACGCCATCCTCACCCCCTACACCTTCGTGGTGCGCGACGCCCTGGAGGATCCGCGCTTCGCCGACAACCCGCTCGTCACGGGCACGCCCCACGTGCGCTTCTACGCGGGCCATCCCATCCACGCCTCGGACGGCAGCCCCGTGGGGACGCTCTGTCTCCTCGACCGCCGGGCGCGCGACTTCACCGAGGCGGAGCGCCAGCAGTTGGAGGACATGGCCTCGTGGGTGGAGCTGGAACTCAATGCCCTCTCCATGAAGGAGGCACGCACCGCGCTGGCCCAGCAGGAGCGCTTCTTCGAGCTGTCGGTGGACATGCTCTGCATCGCCGGACTGGATGGAACCTTCCGGCAGCTCGGCCAGGCGTGGACCCGCACGCTCGGCTACTCCGAGCAGGCGCTGTTGGCGAGGCCGCTGCTGGAACTGGTGCACGAGGAGGAGCGCGCCGCCACCGCCGAGTGGTTGGCGCGCGGGGCCCGGGCGAGCCACTCCCCCGCTTCGAGCACCGCTGCCGGGGCCAGGACGGCACCGCACTGGCTCCAGTGGAACGCCACCGTCAACGTGGAGGAGGGCATCTTCTACGGGGTGGCGCGCAACGTCACCGAGCAGAAGCGCCTGGAGGCCGAGCAGCGCCAGGTGGAGCTGATGAAGAGCGAGTTCGTCTCCACCGTCAGCCATGAGCTGCGCACGCCCCTGACCTCCATCCGCGGCTCGCTCGGCCTGCTGGAAGGGGGCATCCTCGGGAGCTGCCTCCCCAGGCCCAGGACATGGTGCGCATCGCGCGGACCAACACCGAGCGCCTCATCCGCCTCATCAACGACATCCTCGACCTGGAGAAGATGGAGTCGGGCAAGCTGGACTTCCAGCTCGAGCCCCTGGAGCTGGGCACGCTGCTCGCCCAGGCCGTCGAGGCGCACCAGGGCTACGCGGAGGAGTGCGACGCCCGGGTGGAGCTGGCGCTGGAGGCACCCGGCGCCCGAGCGCTCGTCGATGGGGACCGCTTCCTCCAGGTGCTGGCCAACCTGTTGTCCAACGCGCTCAAGTTCTCCCCCCGCGGCGAGCGCGTCACGCTGCGGCTGGAGCGGGTGGGCTCGCGGCTGCGCGTGAGCGTGGAGGATCACGGCCCGGGCATCCCCGAGTCCTTCCGCGCGCGCATCTTCGAGAAGTTCGCCCAGGCGGATGGCTCGGACAGCCGGCGCAAGGGAGGCACCGGACTGGGGCTCTCCATCACCCGGGCGCTGGTGACGCAGCTGGGAGGCACGCTGGATTTCGTTTCACGCGAGGGCGTTGGCACCACCTTCCGGGTGGAGCTGCCCGAGTGGCGGGCCCCGGCGGACCCCCGCGACACGCCCGTGCCGCCCCAGGAGAAGACGGCCATGGAGCCCGGGCCAGGGTCCGGGCGTCCTCGCCTGCTGCACGTGGAGGCGGACGAGGACAACCGCCGCGTAGTGGCGGACGTGTTGAGGGACGTGGCGGACGTGGTCCCCGCGCGCGGCCTGCCGGAAGCCGAGTCCGCGCTCCGCGCCGAGCCCTTCCCACTGGTCATCGCCGAGAACGTCCTGCCCGAGGGGGGACTGCTGCCCCTGGAGCCACTGCTCGCCGCCGCCCCGGTGGTGCTCTTCTCCGTGCGCGAGGCCGAACCAGAGTTGGCCCGCCGGTCTCCGCCATGCTGGTGAAGTCCCGTGCCACCAATGAGGAGCTGCGCGCCGTCGTCCTCCGCCTGCTGCGCGCCTCCGCCCTCCGCTCCCCTTCCCCGCCTCCGAGCGACGCATCCTGACCCTTCACTCGTCCGCGAGGTGACCAACACCCGGCCGCTCGGGGAGCAGGTCCGTCACCCAGCGAGCAAGTAGCCCCTCCGTTCGTGGTCCCGAACCCCTCCCAGGCAGGAGCGCTCATCCGGCCTTCCCGCCTTCGTCCCGGGTCCATCGTGCAACCTTCCACGCCGTGACCATCGTGGAGGCATGGACTCCGAGAAGAAAGAAGGTACACCCGAGCAGCGGGACCGGATGCTCCAGGCGCTCGAGGAGTTGCTGGAGATCACGCCCACGGATGTGGAGTCGGCGATGGGTCAGGTCGCCGAGTGCGTCATCGATCTCACCCGCGCCGACAAGGTCGACGTGTTCCTCTTCGAGCCGTCCACCACCAGCCTCGTCGCCGTGGGGACGAGTGACAGCCCTCTGAGCAGGAAACAAAAGGCCTTGGGGTTGGACCGTCTTGCCGTTGCCAACGGAGGGCGGACCGTGGAGGTCTTCCAGACGGGCAAGACATGGCATCACCCCCGCCAGGATGAGGATCCCGGCGAGCTGGTGGGAATCAAAAAAGGGCTCGGCGTCCGCTCACACATCGGTGTCCTCATCGAGGTGGGCGACAAACCCAGGGGAGTGCTCGACGTGCAGTCCCTCACGCCGGACTTCTTCAGCACGGACGACGTGCGCTTTCTCGAATCGGCGGCCCGGTGGGTGGGCGTCGTGACCCACCGGGTCGAGCTCGGCGAAGCACTGACCAAGGCCGCCCTGGAGCAAGGTCGCCGCACCGCCGCCGAGGAACTCATCACCGTCCTGGCGCACGACCTGGGCAACCACCTGACGCCCCTGCGGATCCGCCTCGAGCTGATCCACCGGCGCGCGGCCCGGGAAAAGGCCTTGCCCTACCTGCGCGATGTCGAAGCCGCCGAGCAATCCCTCAAGGCGCTCAGCCAGCTCATCTCGGACCTCATGGACGTGGGCAGGCTGGAGCAGGGACTCTTCACCCTGCAACAGTACCCAGTGGATCTGGTGGCGCTCGCCGAGGAGGTGGCCCGGGTGGCCAGCACCCCCGGCAAGGAGGTCCATCTCACCGGCATGCAGGAACTGGTGGCGCAAGCGGATCCAGACCGCCTCCGTCAGGCACTCGCGAACCTGGTGGCCAATGCGCAGAAGTACTCCCCGGTCGGCCTCCCGGTGAACATCGACGTCAACCGCCAGCAGCGCGAGGCCGGAGTGTGGGCCCTCATCTCGGTGAAGGATCAAGGGCCCGGCATCGCCCCGGAGGTGATGCCCCGGCTCTTCGAGCGCTTCTCCAAGGGACCGGGCTCCAAGGGGCTCGGCCTCGGGCTGTACCTCGTGCGCAGCATCGCCGAGGCACACGGTGGCACGCTGACGGTCCAGTCGGAGCTCGGCAAGGGAGCCCTCTTCGTCCTGGCGCTGCCACTCATCGAGGAATGAGCGCCTACCGCGTCTCCGGCTTTCCACCGGCCACGGGCGCGGGCGCGTTCTTCACGTAGCGCTCGAGCCACTGGGCCATCTGAGGGCGCGGCTGTCCGGCATCCAGTCGTAGGGCGTGCCGGGCCCGCGAATTCTGGCCTCGTGGAGTGCCTTTCTCATGAACTTTCTCCCGCCCCCCGAGCAGCGCGTCAGGCCGCCTCGACCGTCCGCGGCGCGCCGCGCGAGACCTGGCGATCCTCGACGACGAACGGCTCACACGCCTGGCCGTGCTCGTCACGGAAGGACAGGTGGAAGCGCAGCACCTTTCGCGCCTCGCCGTGGGCGACGTAATCGGTCCCGTTGCGCCACGCGTGGAGGTAGAGCGCGTACAGGCCGTCGCCCAGCTTCTCCAACGAGGGGTGCCCCGGTCCGTTCCACGCGCCACCCAACGCCGGGCTCTGGCTGTCCATCAACAGCCGCTCGTCGCGGACCTCGCCGTGCAGGACGTCATCGATCTTGCCCACGTACGTGCGGTACTCGTGATTGCCGAAGAAGCCCGCGCTGTAGATGACGTAGAGCTGCCCGTTCTCCCGGACGAAGAACTGCCCCTCGACGAGCCCGCCGTGCTGGGGCCCATCCGTGAGGATGACATGGGGCGTGCCGACGAAGCGGAGCGCTCCATCCTCCCCGAAGGTGAACTCGCGCGCGACCAACGGGGTCGGCGCGACGCGCTTCTGCCCGGTGGTCGGATCCACCCAGCGCAGGGCATTGCCATCCACCTTGACCACCAGCGCCAGGCGCTTGCGTCCGCTCGCGTCCTCGAACCGCACCAGGGTCCCGTCGATGGTGCCCAGCTCCAGGTTGTCCCCCGGGTAGTCGGGGACGAGCTCCTTCACGCGCGGATTGACGTCCAGCGGCCCATGGTCCGTCCAGGGGCCCTCGATGCAACGGCTGGTGGCGTAGGCACTGCGCAGCACGCCCTGACGGTCACGCGCGGTGTAGAAGAGCACCAGCCGCTCTCCGAGCTCGAAGATCTCCGGCGCCCAGCGCGCGAACAGGAGATCCGCGGGCAGGTCCGGCTCGGTGGGCACCGGCTCTCCCCCGTTCCACCACGCCGGCAGGTGCCCCTCGGGAAACACGCACAGGTGGCGCCCGTCCTTCTCTGCCACATCGAAGCACGCCCGCGCCTCGTTCCACCGGTAGAGCGGGAAGGCATGGGGCAGGTTGTTCGACGTCGCGATGAGCCACAGCCCCTGCGTCCGCGCGCCCCCGGACTCGTGGCCGTCAGCCGGAGCGCGAACGGGTCCGGCATGTTGTCGGCGAGGAGTGACTCGGGGATCCGGGCCGGCCACGCCAGGAGCGTGCGAAGCATCGCGCCCACACCCGCGGCATCCAGATCGAAGGGCGCGGCCAGAGCCGACGCGAGCTCATTGTGCTTCGAAGGGGAAGCAGGCAACCGGGGGTCGGAAGGCTGCGGGGGGACTTCTGCTCGAAGTTGTCGGGCGGCATCGTGTCCAGGGCAGAGGTGACGGCAGCGGAAACCGGCTCCGTCGCTCGCCGCATTCCATGAGGATTCCAGCCGCGAGGCAATCCCGTGCGCCTGGAAGCGGGGCAACCAACCCTCCGCGCGGAGGCGGAGGGAAGCGCTCAGGCGGCCCCGCTTCGCGCCGGTCGCAGCGACTCGATGAACGCGGTCAGTTCGTCGATGTCGATGGGTTTCACGAAGTGCCGACGGAAGCCCGCCGCGGCACTGCGTGCGCGGTCCGTCTCCTGGCCGAAGCCCGTGAGCGCGGCGAAGATGGGGCTCGCCGGCCCCAACCGTTCCCGGATGCGCTCGGCGACCCCGTACCCATCCACCTCGGGCAAGCCGATATCCAGGAGCGCCATCTCCGGCCGGAAGTCCTCGGCCCGGCTCAGCGCACCCGCCCAATCGTGCGCCACGGTCACCTCGTATCCGCTCAGGCCCAGCAACTCGGCCAGTGCCTCGGCGGCATCGACATTGTCGTCGACGACGAGGACGCGCACGGCGTGCTCGGGAGCGGCCGCATGGGGAACAGACGCCTTCCGCGCGTCCTCGAGGACCGGAAGCTCCGCCTGGACGTGTCGCGGCAGCCAGACCGTGAAGGTGCTGCCCCGGCCGGGTCCATCGCTGTGGAGCTCGACATGCCCCCCATGCGCCTCGACGAGGCTGCGCACCAGCGCCAGGCCGATGCCCAGTCCTCCCTCGCTCCGGTCGAGCGATCGGGGCCCCTGCACGAACGGCTCGAAGATTCGCGAGCACAGCTCCGGTGGGATTCCCTGTCCATCGTCCTCGACGGCGAGCGCGATGCCCTCCTCGTGGCCGTGGGCCCGCAGCCGGATGTGTCCTCCAACGGGCGTGTAGCGGGCCGCGTTGGTGAGGAGGTTGGCCACCACCTGCGTCAGTCGATCGGCGTCCGCCAGGACGAGCAGCCCCGAGGAGGGCACGTGGACCTCCAGGGCATGGCGCCGCTGCTCGATCAGGGGCGAGGCCGCCTCCACGGCCCGGGTGACCACGGACGCGAGTTCGAGTGGTTCGCGGCGCAGCGACATCTGCCCGCGGGTGATCCTCGCCACGTCGAGCAGATCATCCACGAGCCGGACGACGTGCCGGAGTTGCCGCGAGATGACCTCGTGCTCGGGTGTGCGTGCGAGCCCTCGCCTGCGCAGCAGTTCCATCGAACTCACGATGGGGGCGAGGGGTTGCGCAGCTCGTGTCCGAGCATGGCGAGGAACTCGTCCTTCGCCCGCGCGGCCGCGACGGCCTCGGCCCGTGCCGCCTCGGCGCTGGCGAGGTGGGCGTCCCGTTCGCCCTCCCGCTCGCGCAGCAACAGCCTGGAGCGCTCCAGGGCCTCACCGAGCCGCGCGAGCTCCCGCACGCTGGAGGGCTCCATGCGGCGAGGGTGGCCCTCGGCGAGCGCGGCGGCGGCGGCGGAGGCTCGGAGATGGAGCGCTCGAGCCGCCGGGAGAAGACCCAGGCGCCGCCCGCGCTCACCAGCAGGAACACGAGCCCCAGGCCCCCGACGGCGAGCATCGAGTCCCACACGGGCGCGTCCAGCATTCGCCTGGGACTGACGACCGCCGCGGTCCACCCCGAGGGGCTCGAATGGCTGAACGCCACATAGACCCGCTCGCCGTCCATCGACACGTCGGCATACAGGCCTTCGAACACGGCCCGGGTCTTCTCGAGAAAAGGGGGCGTCGCCGTCTTCCCGACGAAGCGCTCGGGCTCCCGGGTGCGGGCCACCACCGTCCCCGCTTCATCCACCAGCACGCGCGTCCACTCCCCGCTGTCGGACGATGGGCTGCCGACGATGCCGGCGAGCGACTGCGGCGTGATGACGGCCGTGAGCACGTACCGGAGGACGCCCTCGCGCAACACCGGCACCCGGACGGGAAAGGCGAGCTGCTTCCTGGCGCCCTTGCCCACCGCGAGACTTCCCACCAGGGGTTGGCGGGTCTCGAGGACGCGCGCGAAGCTCTCCCGCTCGGCGAGAGCCGGGAGCGCGCCGCCAAACGCATAGGCGGTGTTCACCAGCGGCTGCCCTTCTGGCGAGAGCAGCACCACGTGCCTCCACGAGGGCTGCGTGCGGAGGACCCGCTCGCTCTCCCCCTGGAAGGACTCCAGCTCGCCACGATCGAGCCGGTCGGACTCGGCCAGGGCCTGGAGCGCCTGGATGGAGCCGGACATCTCGCGCTCGAAGGACTCCGCGAGCGCGCGGGCCGATTGCACCGCGCGCCGCTCGATGGCTCCGCGCTCCACGCGCGCCAGTTGGAAGGCCACGACCGCGGCGAAGGCGACCGCGGGCAGAAGCGTCCCGCTCACGAGCCGGACGAGGTGCCAGCGCAGCGGGAGGGGCTGGGGGGAAGCAAGGGGCAAGGGGGACGCTCGCGCGAACCGTAACGAAACGTCACGGGTCATGCAAACGTCAACCCCGCCCACGCCCTCAGGCGTCGTCCGGCTTCACCAATCCCTCGATGGTATGGGCCTGCACGATGGGCTCCAGATCGCCCACCACGCGGTAGATCAGGTGCTGGCGCACCAACTCCGGCAACGTCTCGACGAAGCTCCGGCTGAGTTGGAGATCATGCCGCTCCGCATTGCGACCATCCGGCGCGTCCACGCCAAGGACGAGGGTCGGCCGGGACTTGTCCGAGTGGTTGGCCGTGCCCCGATGGATGGTGAGGGCGGAGCGTGCCGAGATGTCGCCCATCTTCGGCATGCGGCGCTGGGCGCGCTCGAGATAGCGGGGATAGAACGAGCGGGGCGGGAACATCCCCTTGTCGAACTCCGGGGAGTCGTCCCACTGCGTGCCGGGCGCGATCTCGAAGGGGCCCATGTCCTCGGTGACATCCACGGTGGTGAGGTTGAACGCCAGCGAGTTCAGGCGCCGCCCCTTCACCGTCGCCTCCGGGGACGGGAAGTCGCGGTGCCAGGGCTGGTTCTGGGCGCCAGGGAAGGGAATGTCGAAGCCCAGCTCCACGATCTTGTACTCCGGGCCAAGCACTGCCTCGCACACCGCCACCACCCAGGGGTGGGTGACGAGGTCGACGAAGCCACGCAGCCGCTCCGGATGGATCTCCACATAGTAGCGGCTGGGGCCCCGCCCGAGCGCGCCGCCGGGCCGATTGATGGCCTCCTGGAACAGTTGCTCGATGTCCTCCCCCACCTGCTGTACCCAGCCGCGCTCGAAGGCCCCCTTCAGGGCGATGATGCCATCCCCATAGAGGCCGCCCAGGATGGACGCGGGCTCGTAGTTGGGTCGCGGAAAAGTCCGGGTGGAAGTACTCGAGAGCTCCTCCACGGAAGTCCTCTCCATTCCCATGGACGCCCGCGGTTCCTGTCCGTCGTAGTTCATACTCACTACAACCACGCCCATATACCCGGGCGCCAGAGCCCGCCCGCACACCATGCGGCCCACCAACGGTTGGGGCTCCGCCGCGCTTGCCGTGAGGCGGGGCAGCCGCTACAGCGGGGCCATGCTCAATGCCCGGCTGCTTGCTTTGTCGACCCTCTGGCTGTCGCTGTCCCTTCCGGCGTGCACGTCCTCCCCGGAGGTGCCCCCCGCCCCCGCCGAGCCGACGCTCTCGGGAGATGCCTTCCCCACGTCCCAGGGCGACCTGATCGTCCACCCGGTCAATCACGCGTCCTTCCTGATGAGCTGGGCGGGGAAGACGGTCTACGTCGACCCGGTCGGCGGCGCCGCGCCCTTCGAGGGCCTGCCCTCGCCCGATGTCGTCTTCGTGACCGATATCCACGCCGATCACCTGAGCGCCGACACACTGACGGCGCTCGTGAAGGCCGACACGGTGATCGTCGCGCCCCAGGCGGTCCGTGACGCCCTGCCCGAGAGCCTGCGGGGTGCCACGCAGGTGCTCGCCAATGGAGGGACCCTGACGGTGGCGGACATCGCCGTCGAGGCCATCCCCATGTACAACCTCACGCCGGAGCGCCTTCAGTACCACGTGAAGGGCCGAGGCAACGGCTACGTGCTGACCGTGGGTGGCGAGCGCGTCTACATCGCGGGCGACACGGAGGACATCCCCGAGATGAGGCAGTTGCGCGACATCGACGTCGCCTTCGTTCCGATGAACCTGCCCTACACCATGACGGTCGCCCAGGCGGCGGACGCGGTGCGCGAGTTCAAGCCGAAGGTCGTCTATCCCTACCACTCGCGTGGCAGCGACCTGAACGAGTTCACCCGGCTCGTCGGCACGGACGTGGGCGTCGAGGTGCGCGTGCGCGGCTGGTACGAATAAGGAGACTCTTCGTGCTCGATGAAAGGCTCGGCCATGCGCTGGAGGAACTCCGGCGCAAGCTCGATGAGGAGGGCAAGCTTCATTCGCGGGCCCAGCTCGAGGGCTTCTACGCGCTCTTCCGGGAGCGCTTCGGCCCGAGCGGCTGCGCCAGCTGGACGGGGACGAGCTGTTGTCGCTGATGCACGATCATGGCCGGCGCGACGGGCTGGTGTACTGGCTCGAGTTCAAGGACGACGAGGAGTTCCCGGCCATCTTCGGCAGCATCGCCGGAGGCAGCGCGCTCAAGTTCGGCATCTATCGGCGCAAGGAGACGGGTGCCTGGATGACGGGCAGCCCCACCAATCAGCGCGAGCTCTCCCAGTCCGAGGCGGTGCGGCTCGCGCAGCGCCACCGGGATCAACTCCTGCTGGGTGTCAGGCTGCTCGAGCGGCTTCCCTCGAATGGGAGTGACTCGGACTACCTCCGGCTCCAGGAACAGCTCGAGGCCGCGGCGCCCGAGCTGTGCGATCTGTCCTGGGGCCACAAGTACTGGAGCCTGCTGTTTCCCGACAAGCTCGACGACTACCACAACGCCGACCATCAGCGCTTCCACCTGATGAAGCTCCTCCAGATTCCGCCTGGAGGCGAGGGACGGTACGTGTGCGCGGGCCGTTTCGTCGCGCTGGCCAGGGAGCTCGGCCTCCCCATGAACACCACGACCCGGTTGCTCAAGCTGCGCCATGGCGGCCCGCATCGCTACTGGTGCCTCGGCACGTTGGACGGCGGCGGGCCCAACGCGCACTGGCCGCAGATGCGCGAGGGCAACTGCATCGCGGTGGAAGGACGGGCGCTGGGAGATCTCTCGGAGACGACGCCCGATCGGGAAGGCTTGAAACGCCTGGGTGTCCTCCTGGGGAGCCACGGAGGACTGGCGCCACGGCAGGGCACGGTGTCCAAGCAGCTCTTCTCCTTCGTGGTGAAGGTGCTCGAGGGAGACTTCGTCCTCGCCACGAGGGGCGAGCAGGTGCTGGGCGTGGGACGCGTCGAAGGGGGCTATTCCCATGTCTCCGCGTCGGACTTCCCTCACCGCCATCCCGTCCAGTGGTTGTCCCTGGGCGCGTTTCAGCTCCCCGAGGGCATGGGCGCCGACGCCCAGACGCTGCTTCGCGAGGTGGAGTCGTCCGAGAGCATCGTCGCCATCGAGAGGCACCTGTTGAGCACCTCGGCGCCAGCGCCCCTCGCGAGGCCCAGGCCCGTGCCCGGCGGCGTCCAGGGCGGCTACCCCACCCCGCACCTCGCGGGCCTTCACGGACGCATCCAGGCCGTGCTGGAGCGCAAGGGACAGGTCATCCTCCATGGTCCACCGGGCACGGGGAAGACCCATCTCGCCGAGCAGACGGTGCGGGAGCTCGCCGCGCACGCCGCCTTCGGGGCGCCCTTCGCGGCCCTCGATGCCGAACAGCAGGACGTCATCACGACGGGGACGGAGGAAGAGGGCCCCTGGTGCGCATGTGCTGCTTCCACCCCTCCTATGGCTATGAGGAGTTCCTCGAGGGCTACCGGCCTCGGGACGACGGCTCGGGTGGACCGATGCGCTTCGTGCTGCGCGATGGCATCTTCAAACGGCTGTGCCTGGATGCACGGCGCCGGCCCCACCTGCGCTTCTACCTCATCATCGATGAGATCAACCGGGGCGACATCCCGCGCATCATGGGCGAGCTGCTCACGGTGATGGAGAAGAGCAAGCGGGGCAAGTCCATCCTCCTGCCGATGAGCGGGGCGCCGTTCCAGGTGCCGGAGAACGTCTACCTGGTGGGCACGATGAACACGGCGGACCGCTCCATCGCGCTGCTCGACACGGCGTTGCGGCGCCGGTTCGGCTTCCTGGAGTTGATGCCGGACATCACGCGGCTCGGCAAGGCCATGGTGGAGGGCATTCCGCTCGGCCCCTGGCTCAAGGCGCTCAACGCGCGCATCTGCGAGCACGTCGGGCGCGACGGACGCAACCTCCAGGTCGGCCATGCCTACCTCATGGAGCGCGGAGAGCCCCTCGCCGACTTCCCCCGGTTCTCGCGCGTGGTGCAGGAGGATCTCATCCCGCTGTTGGAGGAGTACTGCTACGAGGACTGGGCCGCCCTGGAGAAGCTCCTGGGAAGCAGCCTGGTGAGCCGCAAGGAGCAGCGGGTGTGCCACGAGCTGTTCGACCCGGAGCGGCAGTCGGACCTGATCCAGGCGCTGCTCGCCCCGAGCCCGGAGATCGGCTCGTCGGCACCGGTCATCGCCTCGGAGGCGAGCGCCCGAGCCCTCACCGAGGACGAGGACGACGTCGGCACGGAGCCCGGCGCGCCATGATCCCCGCCGAGCTCTCGGAATGGCGGAGCTGGCCACCGGAGGGCGCTTCACGCGGGGCACCCCTCCACCTGGATGACGACCCCGAGGTGCGCAGGCTGGCCGAGTACCTCGATCGAGAGCGCATGCTCCGGGTGCGAGACCTCAGGACGGGCTTGCGCCTCGAGGCGACGTCCTACGTCGGAACCCTCCGGCTCGGGAGCCTGCCCATCATCATCCGCCTCAAGCTGGGGGGCACACGGCTCCTCTCGCTGCTGCGCTACGCCTATGGGCTGCGCGACCTCGAGCTCTTCCCGGGGTTCGAGCAGGAGACCTCCCGACTGGCGTTCCAGGATCTCCTCATCCACCAGCTCGAAGCGGAGACCCGGGAGCTCGTCCACCGGGGCCTGCATCGCGAGTACGTGCGTCGGGAGGAGGAACTCGCGAGCCCCCGGGGAAGGATCGACCTGGGCTGGTGGATGCGGCACGCCGGCGAGGGCCGGACGTCGCTGCGCTGCGCTCACCACCCCCGGCTGGAGGATCATCCGCTCAACCAGGTGCTGCGTGCCGGGCTCCTGCTGGCCCTGACGCTCACGAGCGACGTCGGGCTGAGGACCCGGCTCCACCGGCTCGATGCCCTGCTTCCGGGCGTTCAGCGGGTGGCGCTGTATCCGGCGCTCCTGGAGCGGCGCATCCGCGAGACCGACCGGATGACGGCCGCCTACCGGCCGGCGCTGTCCCTCATCCAGGTGCTGCTCGACGCGCGAGGGACGATCCAGGAGGAGTCCTCACGCGCGGTGGAGCTCCCGGGGTTCCTCTTCGACATGAACCGCTTCTTCCAGGCGCTCCTGTCGAGGTTCTTGAAAGAGAACCTGCGCGAGCACACCGTGCGCGACGAGTTCCGGCTCGTGGGGATGATGGCCTACGCCGCGACCCACAATCCCCGGAGGCGTCAGGCCCCCATGCCAAGACCCGACTTCGCCATCCTGCGGGGGCAACGGGTGCTCACCCTGCTCGATGCGAAATACCGCGACCTGTGGGAGACGCAGCTCCCACGGGACATGCTCTACCAGCTCGCCATCTACGCGCTGAGCCAGGGCTCCACGGGGAGCGCGGCCATCCTCTACCCGACCCTGGCCCCGGAGGCCCGGGAGCAGGTCGTCGAGCTCAACGATGTCGTCCAGGGAAACCGCAGGGCCACGGTGGTCCTCAGACCTGTCCACCTCCACACCCTGGCGGACCCGGTACACGCACGAGAGGGCGTGGACACCGGGCGCGAACGGGAAGCTTTCGCACACCGGCTGGCACTGGGCGAACCGGGCGCGGTTTGACGAAAGACATCCTCGTGGGCGACGAGCCAACAGTTGTCATTCATGAGCGTCAGCGAATCAACCGGGCCCGGGAGGTGAAATTGACGGCCTTGGTGGATGAGTGGTTGAGGTGGGGGGCGAGGCTCGTGTGAAGCGAGTCGCGGAAGTGGGGGGACACACATGAAGAAGCAACACGAGGATTCTCCGCCGCCGGAGTCAGCGGCGGGCCACGCCCAGGCCACACCCGAGGAGATGAACCCGAGGGCACTGACCAGCCGCCGTGGCTTCCTGGGCGGGCTGGGAGGCACGGCGATGGCCGCCCTGGCGGCGAGCACCCCTCCGGTGAGCGACTCCTCCTTCGATCTGCTCGAGGACCCCACACGCCCGGACACGCGCAGGGCCCAGGCCCGGCGCATCCGTTCATACCAACTGCGCCAGCAAGCCGCCTTCAACGAGTTCAAGCGGGGCATCTTCCCCAAGCGGACCAACGGGGATGAAGAGCGCTACCCCCATCGCATTGGCAACTACTCCAAGGGCCTGCCCCACAATGAACTGGGCGAAGTGGACCCCAGTGCCTACGACGCGATGCTGCGCGCACTCGCCACTGGCCGCTTCGAGGACTTCGAGGCCCTCCCCTCGGCGGCCGGCTGCAACTGACCAACCCCCTGGGCGGCCTGACGTACGATCTGGTGGGACCGGATGCGGCCGCCGTGCGTCTGGACACGCCTCCCGCCCTGGCCAGTCCCGAGGCGGCCGCACAAGTGGCGGAGCTGTATTGGATGGCGCTCTGCCGCGACATCCCCTTCACCGACTACGCCAGCGATCCCACCATCGCCGCGGCCATCGAGGATCTCAAGCGCTACTCCGGCTACCTGGGCCCCAAGCCCCTCACCCTGCAGACGATCTTCCGCATGGACAGCCCCGGAGTCCTGGAGGGGCCCATGGTCTCCCAGTTCCTGCTGCGGCCCTGGACGTACGATGGCATCCCCATCGAGCCCCGGCTCCAGGTCCCGCTGCCCGTGACCACCGGAGAGGGCATCGACTTCATGACGTCGTATGACGAGTGGCTGGCGGCACAGCGCGGCTTCCCCGCGGGGACGACCATCACCCCTCCGCGCATGGATCCCGTGCCCCGGTACATCCACGATCTGCGCTCCGTGGGCCAGAACGCCGGCGTGGACCTGCACTACACGCCCTATCTCCGGGCGGCCCTCATCCTCCTGAGCCTGGGCAATGAGGCCCTGAGCGACCGCAACCCCTACAAGTCGAGCAGGACGCAGGCCGGATTCGCCAGCTTCGGACCGTCCCACCTGCTCACGCTGCTGGGCTGCCTCACCCGGCTCAGCCACCACGGCTTCTATGGCAAGTGGTTCATCCACCGCTACCTGCGGCCGGATGCCTTTGGCGGGCGAGTCCACAACCGCCGCAGAGGGGCCGCGGACTACCCCATCCACCCGGAGCTGCTGGATTCGCCCGTGCTCGATCGCATCCAGGCCTACAACGAGCTGGTCAACAAGCGGCGGGGATTGAACGATGGCCAGGGCTCGTTCCTGCTGCCCGTCATGATGCCCATCGGCTCGCCCACGGATCCCGCCCACCCGGGAGGACACGGCTACACCGCGGGCTCCCGCTCCGCCCTCCTCAAGGCCTGGTTCAAGGAGGACTTCGTCATCCCCAACCCCGTCAAACCCAACCGCGATGGCACGGCGCTCGAGCCCTACGTGCCCGGTGTGGACGGTCCTCCACTCACCGTGGCCGGGGAACTCAACAAGCTCGCCCATAACACCGCGATGGGGCGGGATGCGTACGGCATCCACTACCGGGCCGACGATCTCGCCGGCTTCCGTCTGGGCGAGGATGTGACCATCCGCTTCCTCCAGGAGGAGCGCCCCACCTACCCCGAGTCGGTCTTCCAGGGATTCGCCTTCACCCGGCTGGATGGGACCTTCGTCGAGCTGTGACGCGGATACCGACAGAGGCGCATAGACCCGGCCCTCAGTGCAGGAGGGGGCCGGTCAGCCGTGAGGAGCCGCGGGGCAGCTCCACCGTGAAGGCCGAGCCGACGCCGGGCGTGCTGTTCACGGAGATGGTGCCCCCCAGCCTGTGGACGATCTCCCGGACGATCCACAGGCCCAGCCCGAAACCACTGTAGTTCTGCTCGGAGACGGCGCGCTCGAAGCGCTCGAAGATGCGCTCCTGGTCTCCCTGCGCGATGCCGATGCCCTCGTCGCGCACGGTGAGCCAGGCGTGCGCCTCGTCCGCCTTCAGCTCCAGCGCGATGGGCCGGCCCCGCCCATACTTGATGGCATTGGTCAGCAGGTTGACGACCACCTGCTCCATCCGCAATCGGTTCCACCGCCCCACCACGGGAGCGTCCACCCCGGAGAGCACCAGCCGGATGCCCGGGCTCTCCAGCTCCTCGCGGAAGCTCACCGCCACGTCGCGCACCACCTCGGCCATTTCCACGTCCTCGAGCGGGAAGGACAGGTGCCCCTGGGCGATCCGGGAGATGTCCAACAGCTCATCCACCAGATGGCCCAACCGCTCCACCTGCCGGGTGATGACCCGCGCCTTGCGCGCGACCACCTCCGACGCGAGCGGCCGTTCCGGATGGCTCGCGTCGCGCAGCAACATCCGCGCTTGCAACCCCAGCGCCGTCAGGGGCGTGCGCAGCTCGTGCGAGGCGATGGAGAGGAACTTGTCCCGCAGCAGCGTCGCCTCGCGGGACTCCGCGTAGAGCCGGGCGTTCTCCACCGCCAGCGCCATGCGGCGCGCCACATCCTCGGCCAGCGACACCTCGATCTCTCCCAGGGGGCGCCCGGGTCCCAGGGAGAAGGTCACGGCGCCGAGCACCCGGCTGTGACTCGTCAACGGCAGCCGGAGCGAGGCGCCACCGGGCCCGGTGATGCGGACATGGCCCGCGACCGGATGTGCATCCATGCGTTCGGGGGTGAGCAGGGCGGACGGCTCGGGCAGGTCGCGCAGCCGTGCCTCCTCGCGCGGATCCGCATGCGCCACCGCCAACCAGCGCAGCCGGCCCTGTGCCTCGAGCAACGCCACCGAACAGCCATCCGCCACCAGGGGGACGACCAGGCGCACGGCCCGGGCGAGCACCGCCTGGAGATCGAACCCCTCGGCGAGCACGGCGCTCAGCTCGGCCAGCAGGGCGAAGCGCTGGCGCGCCGCCTCCGCCTCGGCACCAGCCACTCGCGCCGCCTGGGCCCGCGCCTCCAGGTCCCGCACGGCGCGCAGCTCGATCTCCTTCATCACCGAGACGGACAGCTCCTTGAGGACGTACAGGTCCTCCTCCGTCCAGACGCGCGGCCGGGTATCGATGACACACAGGGTGCCGAGCGTCTCGCCCTTGGAGGCGATGAGGGGCATGCCGAGGTAGGCCACCACGCCGAGCTGATCGACGGCGAGGTTGTCGCGGAGCACGGGGTGCAGGCGCGCGTCCTGGACGACGAGGGGCTTTCCGGTGGCCACCACGTGCATGCAGAAGGAGTGGGTCAGGGGCGTCTGGCGCAGGTCGCACCAGGGAGGGGGCAGGCCCACGCAGCTCTTGAAGAACTGGCGCTTGCCATCCACGAGGGAAACGAGCCCCACGGGGGCATCGAGCACCCGGGTCGCCAGCCGCGACAGCCGGTCGAATGCCTCCTCGGCGGGAGAGTCCATCAGGGCCGTACGGCGCAGCGCTTCCAGTCGGCTCTCACGGCGGAGGATCCGCTGGAACTCCCGCGGCGCATCTTCCGTCCCGGAGCCGTCGTCCTGCCCGGAAGACTCCACCCGGCCCCCCTGTATTTGCTCCTCCATCGACGCAGCCCCTTCTGAAGGGGGCAACAGCACCCGCCTGGGAGGCATTGCGGGCAGAGGAAGGGTGGAGCGCACGAGCCCCTCGCCGCGACCTGGCGCTCGCGAGGCCAACGCATCAGGGCAAGGGTCCGTGGGTGGTGTGTCGAAGGGTGAGCAACGCTCCGATGCTCGTGCACCGCCGTTGGGAGGACTCTCTCCCCCCTGGAGCGTCCCTCTGTTCTGGGCCCGAAAACGTCTCTTGAGCAGTCATGCCCTGCATCCGTGGGGTTGCTTCACCATGTAGGAGCAGGACCGCATATTGGCCCCTCTGTCTGGCGAACGCCAGCGGAGGAGGAAAGCCGTCATGCGGTTCTATCGAGACAGATTCGCGTTCGTCGCGTTGGTCACCTTTCTGCTGGTCGGGGCCAACGCGCCCGCCGCCCCGCCCCGGCCCCCGGGCCCGATGCACCCGGAAAGCATTGTCCAGCCATTCCTCATCACCTTCGATCGCCACGAGGTCCAGGTGATCGCCGTGCTCGCCAATCACCCCGTCTACGAGGCCATCGAGGTGATGGTGACGCGGCGGACCGGGCGGCCTCCCTGCTTCGAGCCATCATCACGCAGCTCGATGGCGTTCAGATCGACTTCATCAACGACGAGGAGACGGCGCGGGAGCGCGCCGCGGTGTTGATCAACCGGCGGACGCTCTACCGGCCCATGCAGTACGAGGAGGGAAAGCGCAACGGTCTACCCACCATGCGGCTGCGCTTCACCTCTCATGAGGGCGAGAGGATCGTTCTCTCGTTCGAGGCCTTCTCGCCCCCCACCCCCGAGCAGGGCGGGTTCATCAATCCTGGAAATCACTCGGAGGACTCCTCCTTGCCCGTGATGTGGGCGAATACCAGCGCCTACGCCCACCCCAGCAGTCAGGTGACCGTGGAGGGCATCGCCTATCAGCTCCGCCCCGCCCCACAGCCGGGAGCACTCCTCTTCGTCTACTCGGAAGACTTCCTGATCGGCGTCATCCGCGAGGGGCAGTTGGGGCTGTGGCTGGCCTGGGCTCCCAAGCGCGTCGCGGTGGGCGAGCGCTGGCTGTACTGGGACAACCTGCACAACCTGCACCAGTACGAGATCATCGGCATCGAGGGTGACGTACTCACCCTCCACAAGACCACCACGTCGTCGTTCCTGGCGGAGGAAATCCTCACGGTCCAACGGGTGGAGGGACAATTCCTGCTCCGTTCCATCCGGAATACAGGCCGTCTCGGCAGACGGCAGGACGTGCCGCCGGCCCCCCAGGGCTTCACCCTCCGCCTGTCCACCGAGGAGGGCTTTTGGTTGTCCACGGACGAGCGCGAGAACCTCGTGAGGGGGACCACCTCCCGGCAGGTGAGCGGCAACAGGACGACGTGGACCCTCCTCCCCATGGACCCCCCTGGACCCAAAGCCGCACGGTGCGAGCCAGCGTCACCAGGTACGGGCCCTGGCACCGCATCGAAAACGCGGTCGGCGAGAACTGAGCGGCCCGCGCCGACCGGCTCACGCTCGGCTCACTTCTTCACGAAGACATCCGCGTCCGGCTCCTCGCCGAGTTGCTCCGACAGGAACCACATCGCATCCCAGCGGTTGCGCAGCGTGGCCTCGAAGTGCGCCAGCGTCGCCGCCCGGACGAGTCGCAACTGCCGGGTCGCCCCCATGGTCTGGGTGAAGCGCTGGCTACACGGGGTGTGCAGCCGCCCGGCACGAGCACGCCCGGGCCGGCGCCGCGCCGCAGCTCATCGGCGAACCGGCTGTGCAGGGCGTCCTGGTCTCCCGTGGCCCCGGAATCCAGCAACGCCTGACACTCCATGGTGTCGGTGTTCTGCACGAAGGGCACCTCCCGATTCATGAAGCCGGAGTGGGTCCCCCCAGGAGCTCCACCAGAATCACCGGGGCGGGTGCCAGGGAAAGATCCGCTCCGGCGCGGAGATGGGGATGAGCTCGTCCGCGGTACCGGAGATGATGAGCGTGGGCAGGGGGCGCGCGAAGAAGGCCGGCCCGAGGATGCACGTGATGGCGGGAGCCTGGACCACCGAGGACTGGATGCCGTCGAGCGCCAGGACGGGGTGATAGGTACCGATGAGCACCGTCATCCCGCCCAGGGAGAAGCCGAGCAGTGCCCGGCGCCGCGTATCCACCGCCCCGCCGAGGTCCGCGTTCGCGCCCGTGAGCTGGGCGACCTGGCGCATCACGAAGGCCGGGTCCGCCGGTTGGTTGGCGGTATCCTCGAACGTCGGCCCGCCCGGCGCGGTCCCGACGCTGAGTGGGAACAGCGGCGCGACGATGATGTAGCCATGCGTCGCCAGGTGCTCGGTGACGTGCTGGGCCGTATCCCCGAGACTGGTGAGACCATGCGCGTACGCCAGCAGTGGGAAGGGCCCCCCTCCCGCCACGGGGATGCGCTCACCGGAGGGCGGCGAGGCGCTCGTGTCTGGAGGACACACGGGGTAGTAGATGCGCGTTGGCAGCGTCCGCTGCGGCGCCCCCGGGAAGCTGCGGTTGGGGTGCGTCGGGCGTGAGTTGTCCACGAAGACCGGGTCCGCGTGGCGAATCCATACGGGCCGCGAGAGCCGAGTCCCTCCAGGGTCGCGGGAGCCGCCCCCATGGACTGCCCCGCACAGCCTCTCGGCCCGGAGCCGTCTCCGGGAAGAGGCGGCTGCCCATCTCCAGGGCCATTGGGCGAACCCGGGAACGAAGGCGGGTCGCACCCCGCGCCCAGCAGGGCTCCCAGCAGCAGGCACAGCACGGAGAATCGCGCGGGAAGCGCCCCCTGCTCCGGCTCTCGAAAGACTCTTCTTGGAACATGTCCCGACCGTCCTTTTCCCCTGGCCTCATGAAGGGAGCCAGGGAACAACCGCTGTAGAGCCAGAGCGCCTCGAGGGTTGTCACCCGACGGGGCGATACACGCGTGCACGGCATCGTTCCGCACACTCGGGGGGCACGACTGTTGAGCACGCCCAATCCCAACCACCGACCGGGTCGCCTCCCCCAAGGGGCTCCCTCCGGGACGATCGCGGTGTCGGCCGTCCCTCACGGGACAGCCCTCCACGGCCATGGTCCCCGCCCCTGCTTCTCGCCAGATTCCGAAGGGCCCCAGGCGGGCAGCGGCACGAGGAACGTGAGCCCGGATGAAGAAGCTGGAAAGAGCCTTCGAGACGGTCCTCTGGGCCAGCCGCTACGAGGTGCGCGCCAAGGCCCTCACCCTGATCGTCAAATCCGTGGATGGCTACGTCATCACCGCCATCCTCCTCATCTTCTCGCTGGGCTTGTACGAGTTCTTCATCAGCAAGCTGGATGAAGCGCGGCAATCGCCCCTCGCCCCCCGCCTGCTCCACATGGGCGGGTTGGAGGATCTCAAGGAGCGCATCGCCAAGCTGCTCCTGTTGGTGCTCGTCATCGAGTTCTTCCAGCGGGCCCTGCTGCTGCGCATCGACCGGGCACTCGACCTGCTCTATCTCGCGCTGGGCATCGTCCTCATCGGAGTGACACTCTACCTGGGCAAGCTCAAATCCCACGGCACCTCCGAGGAGGACTGACCGGTCACTTCTCCAGGTGGTAGTCGCCTGGCTCGAGCTGGCGGGTGCGCCACCGGAACTCCACGGTGGACCCCGGCCACAGCGTCGTGTTCTTGCCGGTGCGCGTCCTGTACCAGCTCGCGCACCCGCCCGTGCTCCACACCGTGCGGCCCAGCCGCTCGAGCAGCCGCTGGTTGAAGCGCGCCTGGGCGCTCTCACGCACCTCGAGGGTCTCGAAGCCTCCGCGCCGCAGGGTCTGGATGCAGTCCAGGACGTATTGGACCTGGGACTCGATCATGAAGACCATCGAGTTGTGCCCCAGGAGGGTGTTCGGACCCACGAGGAAGAAGAAGTTGGGCACGCCCGCCACGGTCGTCCCGAGGTAGGCCTCGGCGCTCGTGCGCCACGCCTCCTCCAGCCGCAGCCCGCCCCGTCCCTGGATGGGGAACGGGGAGACGGCCTCGGCGGCCTGGAATCCCGTGGCGAGGATGAGGGTGTCCACGGGGCGCGCCTTTCCATCCACCGTGAGCAGGCCGTCGCGGGTGACCGTCTGGATGGGCTCGGTCACCAGCTCCACGTTGGGCCGGAGCAAGGCGGGGTAGTAGTCGTCCGACAGGAGGACGCGCTTGCAGCCCATGGCGTAGTTCGGGGTGAGCTTCGCCCGCAGCCCGGGGTCGGGAATGCTCCGCTCGAGCCACCGGAGCGCCCGCCGCTCGAAGAACCTGACGAGGGGGATCTTCGAGACGAAGAGGGGCAGCCGACCCTCGTACTTCCAGTAGATGGCCTGCCGGTGGAGCCACTGCATGGCGGGCAGGGCCTCGTAGAGCGTGCGCTCCC
The DNA here is from genome assembly GCA_049060065.1 of Cystobacter fuscus. GTDB lineage: Bacteria > Myxococcota > Myxococcia > Myxococcales > Myxococcaceae > Cystobacter > Cystobacter fuscus_B. The sequence goes on along the minus strand of JBMEQP010000002.1, from coordinate 1,768,939 downwards.
GAGGACCGAGGAGCCTGTCCTCCTTGGGGAGCACCCACGGAGGGGTGCGCTGGAAGAGGTGGAGCTGCTTCACGCGCGGGGCGATTCGCGGGACGATCTGGATGGCCGACGCGCCCGTGCCGATGAGGGCCACCGTCTTGCCCTCGAGCGCATGGCCATGGTCCCACCGCGCCGAGTGGAAGAGCTTGCCCTGGAAGTCCGCCAGGCCCGGTATCGCGGGGAGGAGGGACGACTCAGCGAGCCACAGCCGGAGATGACGAGGTGGGCCCGGACCTCTTCTCCCTCGCCGATCGTGAGGACCCACTCCGAGGCGTCCTCGTCGAAGCGGGCCGAGCGCACCGGCGAGTTGAAGCGGATGTGCGGCCGCAGCCCGTACTTGTCCGTGCAGTGCTCGAGGTAGTCGAGGATCTCCGCCTGGGGGGCGAAGTGGCGGGTCCACCGGGGTTGGGCTCGAAGGAGAACGAGTACAGGTGGGACGGGACGTCGCACGCGGCGCCCGGGTACGAGTTGTCACGCCAGGTGCCGCCGATCCCCTCGGCCTGCTCGTAGAGGGTGAACGAGTCGAGGCCCGCCTGCTTGAGGCGAATGGCCATTGCCAGTCCCGCGAATCCGGTCCCGATGATGGCGATGTCTGTTTTCTGGGTGTGCTTCATCCTGGTGGCTCTCCTGGCCCATTCTACTCCCCTTTGACATGGACCTGTTCCGGCTGCGAAGCAAGGCCGTCCGCCTTCCGCCTGGAGCCGCCGCTGTCCACGTCGAACCCCCTGCGCCCCTTCCTTCCGGATACACGGGAACCCGCGGCGGGCTCGTTCCGTCTCCGACCTGTTTTCCCCCCTCCAGGGAATCGACACGTCACGGATGCGTCACGAACGCCTCCACCGTACGGGTCGGTTTCCGAATGATGGTGTCCGCTTGAACGATTCGATTCGCAGGGCGCGGTTCTCTGGCCTCTTCCGTCGTCAAACCCTTCCTCGTGTCCTCCTGACCCTGTCCTGCCTGACGCTGGCGGGCGGCGCCGCGGCCCAGCAGGGCCCCGCGTCCCAGCCCCAGGCGGATCCCCCCAAGGACGATACGCCGCGAGATCCCGCCATCAACCCGGCCACGACGGCGGCGCCCCCTCCCGCGGCCGCGCCAGTCCCGGCCGCGCCAGTGCCCGTCATCAACGCCGGGCCGGAGGGCTTCTCGATCTCCAGCGCGGACAAGCAATACCAGCTCAAGGTGCGCGGTGTGCTCCAGGCGGACGCGCGCTACTTCGCCGAGGGCAAGGAGCGCAACGGCAACAACACCTTCCTGCTGCGCCGCTTCCAGCCCGCCTTCGACGCCACCGTGGCGGGGCTGGTCGACGTCCGCTTCCTGCTGGACCTGGCGCCCAACGCCCAGCCCGTCCAGGACGGCTACGTGGACATCCACCCGGCGCGGGAGTTCCGGATCCGCGTGGGCAAGTTCAAGGCTCCCGTGGGCCTCGAGCGCCTGCAGCCCACCACGGCGCTGATGTTCCCCGAGTTCACCCTGCCCACCAGCCCGGTGCCCAACCGGGAAGTGGGCATCCAGTTCTCCGGCGACATCGCCGGGGGTGTTGAGCTACGCGGTGGGCGCGTTCAACGGCTCGCCCGACGGGGGCGCGGCGGATCTCAACGTCGATGACAACGTGGAGCTGGAGGGCCGTCTCTTCTCGCACCCCTTCCGCAAGTCGGGGCTCAAGCTGCTCGAGGGACTGGGCCTGGGCATCTCCGGCACCGTGGGCAGCGAGTACGGCACGCTGGGCGCGACCCAGGAGCCGACGCTGCGCGCGGAAGGACAGCAGACCTTCTTCACCTACCTCTCGGGCGCGACCGCGGACGTCACGGTGCTCGCCAGCGGCCGGCACTACCGGTTCTCCCCCCAGGCCTACTACTTCACGGGACCGCTCGGGGTGATGGCCGAGTACGTCTCCTCCACGCAGGACGTGCGGCGTGGCGGCGAGGAGGCCCGGTTGACCAACACCGCCTGGCAGCTCTCCGCCTCGTACGTGCTGTTCGGGGGCAAGGCCTCCTACGAGGGACTCAAGCCCGAGCACGCGCTGAACCCCGCCGCGGGCCACTGGGGCGCCGTGGAGCTCGTGGGCCGCTACTCCGGGCTGAGCATCGACCCCAACGCCTTCCCGATCTTCGCGGACCCGGCCCGCTCGGCGAATGGTGCCCAGTCCTGGGGCTTTGGCGCCCACTGGTACCTGAGCGGCAACACCCGCATCACCTTCACGGGGGAGCGCACCGCGTTCACCGGTGGCGCGGCGGAGGGCGGCTCGCGGCCCGCCGAGTTCGTCTTCTTCAACCGCGTCCAGGTCTATTTCTAGACGCCGGCCGCGCCTCCGGAGGGCCTACCCGTCCGAGCGGGCCTCCAGGAGCACCAGCGGCTCCATCTCCACGAACCGCCGCCAGTAGTCGGCGGTCGCGGGGTCACGACTGGGACGAGCCCTCACGGGCACCCACTCGAAGGAGGAGAAGCCCGCCTCGCGGAAGGCCCACTCATAGGATTCAGGGCTCAGGTAGACATTGGTGAGCTGGAAGCTCGTGCCGTCCGGGTTGAAGAAGGTCAGGGTGATGAGGCTGCCCTCGGTGCGAGGAGAGGCGGCCTGCTTGGTGAGGCCGTAGGGACGGTAGTGCGCGTAGTGCCTCGGGTCACCGCGAGGGTTGTCGGCGATGCCCACGAAACGCCCGCCCGGCGCGAGGTTGCGGTGGATGGCCCGGCAGAAGTCCAGGAGCTGCCCGCGGGTGCGCGCCTGATTGAGCAGGTAACAGCCCACCACACGGTCGAAGTCACCCAGGCGCTCGAGCCCGGCCACATCGCCCACCGCGTAGGTACACCCGAGCGGCTCGCGGCGCTCGGCCCCGCGCGCCAGTTCGATCATCGCCGGGGACACGTCCACTCCATGAACGATGGCCGCGCCCCGCCGCTTCATCTGCCGGCTGTAGAAGCCCTCACCACAGCCCAGGTCCAACACCCGTTTGCCTCGCAGCTCACCCAACTGCTCGAACAGGCTGTAGTGCTCGAGCTCGAGACGAAAGGGAATCAGCTTGGATTGCTGGTACTCCTCGGCGAGGGAGTCGTAGTCGGCGGTGTGCCCCATGGGCCCTCCAGTGAAAGGAGTCGTGAGTACCCCGAGGCATACAGCAGTGCCAGCCCTTGAGAATGAAGGAACCGTGCCGTACAAGCCCGTTGGACGAGGAGGCCGTTCAACCGTTAGACTGTCGCGAGCCCCCTATGATGCGCATCGGTCAGAAACCACCTTCGGTATCAGGGCAGGAGACGAAGGCGCGCGAGGCGGCGCCCACCGCCACGCCCCAGACCGCGCATCCCACCCCTCCAGCCGCCGCGCAGCCGCGCAAGGCCGGAGGGGAGGCCCGCTTCCAGAGCAACTTCGGCGCCCCGGTGCGACGCAATGCCTCGGCGAAAGCGAAGAACTTCGTCACGCCCCCTCCGCCAGGACACGCCTCGGCCCAGGCCAGCGCGATGGGCGATGACGAGTTGCGGCAGGCCCTGGACGCGGCGCACGATCTCATCCACGGGGGCAAGGCCAGTGGCTCCCAGGTGGACGACTGGATGGCGCGGGCGCGTCAGCTCGCGAGCGAGCACGGCAACGACTTCGACGCCGTCAAATACGCCCTGCACTCCGAGATGTTCGCCAAGACCCAGGGCGCGTCGGCTCCCTCCGGCTCGGCCAACCACACGCAGGGTGACTCGGGCTTGCGCACGGCCCTGGACGAGGCGTACGCGCTCGTCCACGGCGGCAAGGCCAGTGGACCCAAGGCCGAGGCCCTGATGGCCCGGGCGAAGCAACTCGCGAGCGAGGGCAACGACCTCAACGACATCAAATACACCCTGCACGCCGAGATACTCTCCGAGCAGACGGGCCAGAAAATCACACACAACAAGACCAGTGGCGGCAACTCCTACGCCCAGATGGCCTTGCAATCCCATATTCTCAACGGCGCGATGTCCCCGGGCGGCTTGTCCTCGGGGATGAGCATGGAGATCCTCTCCTCCGCCGTGAACAACCACGCCCGGCAGTCCATGCAGAACCAGCTGTTCGGCAAGATGGCCACGGTCAAGTCGAGCGCGCCCGCGCCCATGTCCAACACGAATCTGCGCCGGGCCGTGGACGATGCGCACCGGCTCGTCTTCGGCCAGAGCGCCAGCGGCACCAGCGCCAGCGACTTGATGGCGCAGGCGCAAGGACTGGCGGGCCAGCACCAGAACAACTTCAAGGTCATCCAGCTCGCCCTGCACGCCTTGATGATTGGCATGCTCCCCCCGCCCGCCGGCGAGACGCCCGCGCCGCTGTCCAAGGACAAGTTGCGCCAGGCGCTGGACGAGGCGCACACGCTCGTCTTCGGCAAGAGCGCCAGCGGCACCCGGGTCGACACCTGGATGGCCCAGGCGGGCGAGCTGGCGGGCCAGCTCAAGAACGACTTCAACGCCGTCAAGTTCGCCCTGCATGGCCTGCTGCGCGGCAAGCCGCTCCCCGCCCCTGGCGCCAGGCCCCCTCCTCCGTCCGATACGGAGCTGCGCCAGGCCCTGGACGACGCGCATCAGGTCGTCTTCAAGGCGGCCGCCAACGGGCCCCATCTCAATGCCTGGATGGCCGAGGCGCGCAAGCTGGCGGGCCAGCACGGCAACAACCTCGACACCGTCAAGTTCTTCCTGCACTCCCAGATGCTCGAGCTGAGGTAGCCCCCGCGGGGCCGCGGCCCCGTGGGCGCTCCGGCCCCCCTCAGTCCTCCAGATCGGGACGGATGGAGCCCGCCTGGGCGACTCCCGCGAAGGTGGACTGGATGCTGCCCATCAGAAACGCGCGCGACATCTCCTGGAGGGCGCGCTGCTGCTCGAGCGCGGGATCCGCCTCCGCGGCGCTCCCCGTCCCCTGAGCGGAACCGGGCTTCATCGTCTGCTGAGCGGCGGAGACGGCCGTCGAGACGATGTCACGGCCGGAGACGAGGGCGCATTGCCTGACTTCGACAGGGCCGCCGCGCCGCTGGTGCTCGCCTGCACGCGCGAGAGGAAACTCGTCCCCGAGACCTGCCGTGCCGTGGACGGCGTCTGGGGGTGGGCACGCGGGGACCGGTTGGACCGGTGATGGTGGACATGGCGTCTCCTGGGGAACACCTCACCTCCCTTCACGGAGGACAGGTCCCTCCTCCATTATCGCCGAGACTGGCCCCGGGTTGCCTCACCCGCGTCTCCCCGGGTCGCGATCCACGCTATGGTCGCTCCAGAAAGGAGGACTTCCCATTTCCGACAAAGACGGGCGCTCGCCTCCTCCTCCCGCCGACCCCTCGAACCACCCTGGCCAGCCTCCCCCCCAACGCCGACCAGACGTCACGAGCCACTCCGAATTCTCATCCTCCAAGAATCCACCGAGCGCGGGGCCCAGGCCCAACCCGGCCCCGGCTGTCCATCATCCCCCTCCAGGCCCCCAGGCTCCTCCTGGCCCTCCCAGGGGCGCTCCACCCCCGCCCCCCTCCACGCCCCTTGCGGTTCCGCGACAGGTACAGCGAGCGGCCCAAGAAGGACCCCGTCAAGCTCCAGCCTCCACCCAGAGCGTATGTCCCGCTGCGGCCTCGCCATGGAGGTTCGTTCTATGACGGCGGGCGGAGTCCAGCGTCGCGCGGTCCTTCTGGGCCCGGGTCCCCTTCGGCCTATCGCCTCGGCATCGCCAAACAAGAGGAGTTCACCCATTCCTGTGGCGCGACGGGTCTGCTCTGTGCCGCGATGGAGTTGGGACGTACCGAACTCTGGAATGGCTGTCCGCTCGACACCGTGCCCGGACAAGCCGAGCGTTTCTTGTTTCAGTGCGTCAATCGGGTCCCCCCTGATCGGGACCTCCAGGCGGAAGCGGAGTCATTCCCTACTGGGCTCATCGACGCGGCGCGCCGGTTGGAATTGGATGGTCACCTGCATGTGGTTCCCCCCATCAACTCGAGCCTGGTCGCGATGTTTGGCGACGGAATCATGGAGGAGCTGCGGGCCCTGAGGATTCACCTCCAGGACGGACCCGAAGAGCCACTCGGCCCCCACCAACGCAGGCTCCGCGCGGTCGTCTTCATCACCCACCCGACCGGGCCCGAGCCCATCCCCAACCGGTTGCGCTACGTCCTGGAGCGCCCGGATGGCACCGTCATGGATCCCGCCACGGGTCGAAACCACGACGATCCCGGCCATCTCAACCAGATGACGCAGACGGGGCGGTACGCCGACACGGGCGTCTCCGTCGTCCTCACCGATCCCCATTGGAAACCCATGAGGCGGTGACCCATGCTCAGACAGTGAGAATCAGTGTATGACAATCCAGACGGCAGCGGGGGGGCCTCAATCCCATCACAGAAGATGAGAACCGCGCCGTCTCGGCCTCCAAGAAACAGCGAGTGTCACGGTGGGCTGAAGCCTGCTCGGCCGCTCGGCACGGCCCACCCATGCACCCTCAGGAGCGCTCCGCGGTCGCCATCAAGGTCTCGATGCGCTCCATGATCTGCATCTTGTAGACCTGAGAGCCACACAGGGGCACTCCCCTTGCGGAATGTTCGTGAGCACCACGTTGCGCTGCTCCACGACCACATCCACCTCGATCAGCCGGTGCTCGTAATTCCCGTTGCAGGGACACTGGCCGTAATCGAACTCGCTAACTCCGTAGCTTCCACTCATGGGGGTCTGATAAATAGCACGTACTGTGATCAAAACAAACCGTCCCCCTCCTGGCCCCCCCGCACGCCCGGCTCGTCGAAAGGTCCGCAACGCACGGATAGGGCCCGGGGCCGTGCTCCGGCGGGAAAGGCCTCCAAGACCGACGCCACCCAGCACATGGAAGAGGCCGAACTCGAGGGGGACGAGCGGCCTCTCGAGGGCGAGGACAGGAGGGACGCGGGCGACGAGGCCCTGATCAAGCTCAAGGAGTACCGGCAGGATCGCCAGGAGTTCAAGTCGAACGCCGAGGGAGATGCGTCACACGGGGGCAAGGGCGGCGTCGAGGCCTTCATCCCGGGGCCGAACACGCCCCAGACGCGCAAGCAGCCCGCCCTCGAGGCGCAGAAAGCAGCGCTGGGCACTCCCGCGAAGCCCACGGAGGGCACTGCCACCTCCCCTTCCGCCAGCACCGGGCTGCCGCGGATGGACGATCAGGCCGTGCTCCACTCGGCCAAGAAGCCTGCCCTGGAGGGCGAGCAGGCCAACGGGGGAAACCCGCAGCGCACCCAGGATCAGCGGCTCGCCGCCGAGATGCAGAAAGCAGCGAAGGACGACCCCAAGCGCAACGTCTACGGGTCCATTTTCAGGAAGCCGACCGGAGAGGCGACTCCCCCGAGCAGCTCCGCGCCCACCACCTCCGCCGCGCCCACCACCTCCGCCGCGCCCACCACCTCCGCCGCCCCGCTCAGAACCGCCGGAGCGGATCGGCTCGGACAAGCCGCCCCTCTGAAAAGCCCCACGCCCCCCTCCGTGGCGAGCTCCGCGCCCCCGCGCTCGTCATCCCGACCGCCGGATGCCCGGACCTTGCTCAGCGCGGGCAAGGCCGTGGGAACGTTCTTGAGCGAGTACGGCGCCAACCACCCGCAGGTCTCGGCGGCGCTCACGGGCGCGGTGTCCGAGGCCCAACGGCTCCTGACCGGAATGAAGGGGATCGCGCGCGTGGCCGCGGGCAACTACAAGGGAGAGTCCGTCGTCTTCATCGTCGCCGAGCGGGGGCTCAGCAGGAGACGCTGCGCGCCCTGCCGGACAAGGTTCAGGACTTCAAGGCGGTCCTCAGCCTTCCGTTCGACGTGCTGCCGCTGAAGCGTCCCCTGGGAGGGGGCAAGTAGACGGAGCGCACGCAGGTGATGACTGTCGTCACCACCCCGTAACCGCAGTCACCAGGAGGAGAGGGGTGCGAGGGGCACCTTCCGAGCAGTCTCCGAGGGAAGCCCCCCACTCCGCCCGGCGGGACAGGTTGGCATCCCCCTTGCTCATGGACAGGGCCTCTCCCCTCTCCCGTGAGTTCTCCTGTGGACCCTTTCAAGTATGGAAGCAGTTCGGCCTATCCGTCCTCGGCCCACCGCTACTCGAGATCCTCGAGCCGTTCGCCCTCGCACGTCAGCGGCGCGGAGTCTCCCCCCGGGCGTCCTACGCCAGCCCCGCGCACTCCACTCATGAGGTCGAGTACGACGACCAGTACGCCGACTACCGCCCGGAGGACCGTCAACGGCTGACCAGCTACGACGCCCATCCCAAGTGGAACGCCTACGGAGAGAGCCCCTACGCGCAGGTCCAGGACTACTCGCTGTATGGGCGTCGCGGCCCCGAGCCCAAGCATGTCAGGCAGGGCAACCTGGGCAACTGCCACATGATGGCATCGCTGGCGGGTGTGGCCAGCGACCCCAACGCCATCAGGAACATGGTGCAGGAAGCGGCGCCCGGCCGGTACCATGTCAATCTTCACGACCCCGAGACCTTGCATCCCGTGCGAGTCCATGTGGACGACCACCTCCCCACGGACATGGAGCCCGACTTCCACAGGTCTCGAGGCAAAAAGGTCCTCTGGCCCCAGGTGGCTGAGCAGGGCTACGTCAAGCTTCACGACGCCCGGGAGTCCGTCCGGAGGAACAGGGACACGAGCGAGCGACAGACCGCGGGGTATATGGGCATCGAGGGAGGAACGGGCATCGGCGCCATGCATGCCTTCACGGGGCGGCGCGCGGATTACCTGCCCATCCAGAACATGTCGGACGGGGAGCTGCTCCATCACCTCGACAAGGCAAACACTCCGGGCGTCGCGGTGCTCGCCGGGTCCAACTTCGATCGCACCCAGGGAATGAAGTCAGGGATTGAACCCCGGCACGCCTACACCGTGGTGGGCACCCGGTACTCCCGGAGCAGGAACGAGTACATGGTGGAGGTGCGCAATCCGCACGGAGGCACCCAGTACCCGCTTCTGGGCACCCATGGCGAAACCGTCGAGATGTCGCTGCCTCGCTTCAGGGCCACTTTCGAGACCGTGACCACTCCGATCCCGTAGCCCGCCGCGGCTCGCCCAGGCCGAGCAGAGACGGGACGCGCTGGCGCTGGAGTCTTCGCTGCTTGGGGGAGCGCGTGGTGTCGATGCTCAAGCCGCCACAGCCAGCCAACAAAGCCTAGAACTCATCCCTCCAGCTGTACAGCGTGAACCAGCCACATTTGGCGCACTTGATCTCGCTGCATTCGTTGACGCCATCCAATCCCGCCCACTCGTCCATGAAGATCTTGATGTTGCCTTCAACGTTGCCGCAGCCGTCGCGTGCACAGGGCGACTGAGTGGGCTCGCCCGCGCTCACCCAGCGGCTGCCGTACGAGTGTGTCTGGTCAACGCGATTTGGACCCATGGACGCGTAATTGGCTGGCGCCCTCCGCGGCATCTCCGACGCACTCGCCGATCCGCGGTGGTAATAGCTCTTCGGGGCATGTGCCACGCCGCACGCATGGCACATGGAGATCTCGGCGGCGTTGCTCTGTGACATAAGGAAGACGCAAGATCCAAGCTGTGTAGAGGGCGGAAACGGGCAACTTTCCTGCAAGGTCAGGTGGTCGGGGAGACAGGATTTGAACCTGTCCCCCCGCCGTCCTACTTCGCCGCGCCGCTCGTGGGGCCTCCGCCGTGCGCGGGGCTCGGCAGGAGCGGCGGCCGATCCTTGCCCTCCTCGGCCCGCTGAAGCTCGATCTCCTGCAGCAGCATGGCCGGCGCCACCGTCGACACCGGCACGTTGCCGCTCTCCGCGCCACAGAAGCCGTTGAACACCCCCTGCTTGCGGCCCGTCGCCATGATGCGATTGACCGCCGACAACGGCGTGCCCACGATCTCCACCCCCCGCACCAGCGTCTCCTCGCCCGTCTTCACATCCACCCGGAACACCATGCGCGGCACGCCCTTGAACGCCTGGTAGCCATAGCTGGACGTGTTGGTGTTGCCCCCGGTGATGTCCCGGATGATGAGGCCATACGGCTTGCCCTGCCGCTTCGCCTCCGCGATGAGCTGCTTCTTGAGCTCCCCGTCATCCAGTTGCTTCGTGGAGTCGACGATGAGGTTGGCCATGCGCGCCACGGGCTTGGCCGTCCCCTGGCTGCGGCCGTGTCCGTTGGACTGCAGGAAGCCCTCCACCGGCCGGCGCGACAGCAGGTAGTTGCGCAGCACGCCCTTCTCCACCAGCACCGTGCGCTGCCCCTTCACCCCCTCCTCGTCGTACTCGTAGAAGCCGTTGAGGGGCTCGCCCTTGAGCGCGCGCACCGTCGGGTCATCCACGATGCTCAGGAACGTGGGCAGCACCTGCCGGCCCACCTGGCCCCGGAACGTCTTGCCCTCCCCCTCCCCATCCTGCCGGTCTCCCTCCAGCCGGTGCCCCACCGCCTCGTGGAAGAGCACCCCCGCCGCCTCGGCCGCGAGGATCGCCGGCCCCGTGTAGGGGTCGATGACCGGCGCCTTGCGCAGGGCCTTGAGCTCCTCGACGATGCGCGTGGCCGCCGCCTCCAGCGTCTTCTCGTCCGGCAGCCCCGCCTCCGTGGGCGCGTAGTAGTTGCGCGAGTCGTCCAGCAGCTGCCCGTCATCGGCGCGCGTCACCGCCGTCACGTGCACGCCATACATCACCTCCTCGGAGAGGATGCGGCTGCCCTCCGAGGACACGAAGTAGCGGCCCACCTTGTCCGCCGTCACCCGCACCTCCGAGTCGAAGATCTCCGGGTGCTCCTTGAAGCGCGCCGACAGCTCGCGCGCCACGCGCGCCCAGCGAGCATGATCGAACGGGAAGGCCACCGGCGGCTGGATGGAGCGCACCGGCTTCTCCTTGGAGAAGGACGGCGGCTGCTTCGGGTCCTCCACCGTGTAGACGTTCTCCCCCTTCTTCTTGAGCAGCTGCGAGAGCGAGGCCTTGTACTTCTCGTCCGTGGCGAGCCACAGCGCGGTGCGCAGCGCCAGCGACGAGTCGTCCAGCGGCCCTTCCTTGTTGACGATGTAGCTCGTGCCGCGTCCGCCTCCGACGAAGTACGTGTATTCCTCGGGGCCCGAGTTATCGAACTCGTACGAGCCCACGCGCGTGTCCACGTACATCCGGCGGTAGCGCGCGGTGTTGTCCTGGAAGAGCGAGCCGTAGCGGGCGACGAGGCTCGTCTGCTCCGTGTCCTTGAGCTGGTAGCTGATGAAGTACGGCGGCTCGTGGTTCTGCAGCTTGAGCTGGCGCTGGTTGCGCTGAAGCTCCTCTTCCATCGCGTCCAGCAGGGACACGCGCGCGTCCGGCGCGGGCGTGGCGGCGGTGAGGAAGACGGAGCTGGCGAGCAGCGCGAGTGCGGATGAGGTTCGGGTTTTCACACCGCGACTCTATCCCGACTGGCTCCCTGGGGGGTCGAGGCGATAGAGGACCCGCCGGTATGGACCGGAGAGGCGACGTGCTCCGGAAAGGAGTCTTTCGTGGAAGGCAAGGTGGTGGTCATCACCGGCGCGAGCGCGGGCATCGGCGCCGCCCTGGCCCAGGCGCTGGGAGCACGGGGCGCCCGGCTGGTGCTCGCCGCGCGGCGGAGTCCGAGCTGCGGCGTGTGGCTGCTCGCTCGGGCTCCGAGGCACTGGCCGTGCCCGCGGACGTCACCCGGCGCGAGGACGTGCGGCGGGTGCTGGACGCGGCGCTCGCCCGCTTCGGACATGTGGACGTGTGGATCAACAACGCCGGGCGCGGCATCACCCGGCCCGTCTCCGCGCTCACCGACGAGGACTTCGACGAGATGATGCGCGTCAACGTCAAGTCGGCGCTCTACGGCATGCAGGCGGTGCTGCCGCACTTCCAGGAGCGCGGCACGGGGCACCTCATCAACGTCTCGTCCATGCTCGGGCGCGTGCCCCACGTGGCCGAGCGCTCCGCCTACAACGCCGCCAAGCATGCCCTCAACGCGCTCACGGCCAACCTGCGGCAGGAGGTGCGCGAGCGCTTCCCCGGCATCCACGTGTCCGCCGTGCTCCCGGGCCCGGTGGCCACCGACTTCGGCGACAACGCGCTCGGAGGCGGGCCCGACTCGCGCGCCATTCCCGGGGCCCAGCGCGCCGAGGAGGTCGCCGCCGTCATCCAGGCGCTCATCGAGCGGCCTCGCGGCGACGCGTACACGCGGCCCGAGCACGTCCGGGAGGTGCTCGCGTACTACGCCTCGCCGGACACCGGCGCGCCCCAGGACTCCTGACGCCCCCCGGGAGCGTCATCGTGCCACGTCCGCTCCTCCTCACCCGGCGCGTCCCGCCAAGTTGAAATTGAGAATCAGTATCATTCTCAAATACAGGACGGAGCGGTCCGCCGTCAAGGGCGGCGGAGGCACGCGGACCTAGTACGTCTCGACGACGTGGACCGTTCTCAGGAAGCTCCCGGGGTTGTCGATGCAGGCCGTGGCGCCATTCACGCCACGAGTCCAGAGCGTCACCTCGTGCGCGCCGGGTGCGAGGCCAGGGAACTCCAGGTACAGATTCACCGGCGCATCATTCGTATCGTGGAGGGTCGCACCGAGCCACAGGCCGGACGGCACGGGCATCGAAGCGCCGTCGATCCGGACGTCGAAGCTGCAGTAGCCGCCATCTCCCTCCGTCCGGATGTGCGACTGCCAGGTGAGCTCGATCACGGTGTCCGCGAGTTCCTTGGTGAAGGTGCCCACGGTCCTGAGGAGCTTGGGCACTTCCGAGGGCTCCAGGTCCTTCATTTGATTCGTGTAGACGAGCATCGTGCGGATGGGGACGAACGGCGCGGAGGAGCCGGGAGGCCCGGCGGGGCCCACGGGCCCCATGGGTCCTTGTTCCCCCGCCCCGCCCCGCGGGCCTGCGCTGCCCTGTGGCCCCATGGGTCCTCGTTCCCCCACCGGCCCCATGGGCCCCCGCTCCCCCGGTGGCCCCGGTTCACCCCGAGCCCCCGGTCTGCATCCCATGCCGAGCAGTAGCATCGCCAGTAGAAGCGGAGTGGCTCGCGACATTCCAATCCCCCTGCATCGATGACTTCGCGGAAGGGCATCCACGAAGAACCATACGGGATTGAACGACTTCACGGCATGGACGACCGCTCCAGCGTGTCGTGAGCACGCTCAATCCATCCACGAAACGACACACACACGGCGCTACCGGGCACGCTCACCACTTGAGGCGGTAGATACAGGCGGTGGCACCACGGGCGCGGCAGTCCTCGGACTCGTGATCGATGCGCAGCCGCAGCGTGCCCCGGCCCGTGAAGCGCGCGTAGAGGCCCTCCAGCACGCCCTGGTTGAAGTCGCAGGGATAGGGATTGTCACACCGCATGCGCGAGGACTGCCCGTCCACGGGCTCGTGGTGGTAGCCGCCGATGGCTTGCGCGCCCTGGTGGTTGGCGCGGTAGCCCGCGTTCATCAGGAACAGGGCTATCGCGAAGCTGGTGATGTGGGGCGGAAAAGCCGTGTGCCGGGGAACATGCTGGCCGATGGCGCGCACGGTGACGCGGCCCACCCGCTCCTGGATGTCATCCAGACACCGGAGGATCTCCGGCAGGGGGTAGCTCGGCCGGGGCGAGGAGGCCGAAATCCCATGCGAGGCCAGGATGCGCAGCACCTCGGGGCGCACGATCTCCACGGAGGAGATCAAGGCCTGGACGATAGGACCCTGGACCTCGACGCCGGGAGTGGGACTGCCGCGAGCCATGATGTGCCTCCGCTGGACTGGGACGGCGCAGTCAAGCACGCACGCACGTGACTCCTCAAGTCATCCGCCACGCCCAAGAGAAACAGGCCCCGCCACGACGCCCCTCTCGAGGCGTCACGACGGGGCCGTCCACGCGGCCGGACGGCGCCCCGCGCCATCCGCTCGCGTCAAACCAGGCCTGGGTCCACTAGGCCTTGGTCACCTTCTCACGCCCGGGGCCCACGTTCTTGCAGGCGTTGCGCGTGTCGACGACGACGCCGGAGTGCTTGACCACCTCGGCGTAGTCGATGTTCGAGTGGTCGGTGAGGATGACCACCGCGTCATAACCGGCGAGCGTCTCCGGGGTGAGCGGCACGGACTTCATGTTGAAGTTGAAGCCGTGGCCCTCCTCCAGTTTGGGCACGTACGGATCGTGGTAGTCCACCTCGGCGCCCGTGCCCTTGAGCAGGGTGATGACGCGCAGGCTGGGGCTCTCGCGCATGTCGTCGATGTCCTTCTTGTACGCCGCGCCGATGCAGAGCACCTTGGAGCCGTTGAGCGTCTTCTTGACCTTGTTGAGCGCCTCCATGGTGCGCTGCACCACATAGTAGGGCATCTGCTGGTTCACCTCGCCGGCCAGCTCGATGAACTTGGTGTGGAACTCGAACTCGCGCGCCTTCCACGTGAGGTAGAAGGGATCGATGGGGATGCAGTGCCCGCCCAGGCCCAGGCCCGGCGTGAAGGGCATGAAGCCGAAGGGCTTGGTGCTGGCGGCCTGGATGACCTCCCACACGTCGATGTTCATGCGGTCGCAGAGCATCTTCATCTCGTTGACCATGGCGATGTTCACGCAGCGGAAGATGTTCTCCAGCAGCTTGGCCAGCTCCGCCACGCGGGTGCTCGACACGGGCACCGTGTCCTTGAGGGCGCTCGAGTAGAGCGCCTGGGCCACCTCGAGGCACGCGGGCGTGTGCCCACCGACGATCTTCGGAATCGTCTTGGTGTTGAAGTTCTTGTTGCCCGGATCCTCGCGCTCGGGGCTGAAGGCCAGGTGGAAGTCCACGCCCGCCTTGAGGCCACCCTTCTCGAGCAGCGGCTTGAGCACCTCGTCCGTGGTGCCCGGGTACGTGGTGGACTCGAGGATGAAGAGCTGGCCCTCGCGCACGTGCGGAGCGAGCGCCTCGCCCGTCTTGATGATGTAGCTCATGTCCGGCTCACGCGACGCGGTGAGCGGCGTGGGCACGCAGATGATGATGCAGTCGAGCTCCTTCGCCTTGGCGAAGTCCGTGGTGGCCGTGAGCTTGCCCGCCTGGGTCAGCTCCTTGAGGGGCTCGCTCTTGATGTGCTTGATGTAGCTCTCACCCTTGCCGATGCTCTCCACCTTGCGGGTGTCCACATCCAGCCCCGTCACCGGGAACCCCGCTTCCGCGAAGGCCATGCCCAGCGGGAGACCCACGTAGCCCATTCCCACCACGCCCACCTTCGCCTCACGCCGACGGATCCGAGTCAGCAACGGGCTCACCATAACGCGCATCTTCTCACCCTCCACCTGAGGGCATGCGGGTCTTCCCGTCATGCCCATCCAAGACCATCACCCGAAAACAACCACCCACCGCAGCCACGCCGGAGGCGACAACCGCGCTCCGAACACCACCACCCGCGACTCCTCGAGGAGCCCGTAGCCCGGTGAGTACCGGGACGTCTCCAGCCGCGGGCTCACACCCCGCTCGAAGAGCACCACCGCCACGGGAGAGCCTTCTGGCCCCAGCTCCACCGCGAGCGGTTCGAAAGTCCGCGGGGCCTGGGGCACTCGCAGCGCCCGCGCCAGCTCTCCGGCCGTGGGCTCTCGCAATCTCGCCTCGCGGTCCGGAAGGTGGATCCGGCTCACCACTTCGTGAAGCCCCACCCCGACGAAAGAATCACTGACGCCCAGCGCGCGCTCGCGCTTGTCGAGCACGAACGTGCGCTCCACGCCCACGGGCGAGGACAGGAGGCGGTAGCCATCATGCCGCGCGATGAGGCGATCCAACCCGGAGCCCGTCTGGAACACCTCGACGCGCGCCCGCGCCGCCTCGGGCAGCGCGAACAGGCGGTGCGCCTCCAGCGGCGCCTGCTCCATGCCATCCACCTGCGGCGTGTTGTGCGCGGCCGTGGAGCGCATGGCATTGCGCACCGAGGGATCCCGCGTATACGTCCCCGTGCCGGGATCCACGATGACGGGGCGCCCGCCCAGGTGCAGCTCGAAGGAGAGCTTGTCGTTGTGGCTGTGCCCACCCACCCCGCCCTGGCCCTGGGCCCCCGCGCTCACCGTCACCACCGCGCCCGCGCCGCGCAGCACGTGGAAGCCGCCCGCGTCGAACCCCATGGAGCCCACGGGCGGAGCGGCCGGAAGGGCCTGGAAGAGCGCCAACCCCGGCTGCCCGAGCAGCCACGCCGCCTCGTCCGGATAGTCTCCGTCGGTCAGGGACGCATCGCCCAGGAGGGCGGCCCCCAGCGGCACGAGATAGCCCTGCTCGCGGGGCTCGCGCTCCCGGAAGGGGAAGACGCGGCCCGAGTCGTTGTCGCCGATCTGCGGCGCGAGACCGCGCTCGGAGCACCACGCGCGCGAGGCCGCGAACATGCCGCGCAGGCGCCGCGTGTACACCCCGCCCAGCTCCACGCCCTGGGAGCGCGCCACCACGAAGGCCAGGGTGAAGAGCTCCACCGACAGGCGGTGGTACGGCACGGAGCCCTCGAAGGCACTGCCGTCCGGGTGCACCTGCGCCTCCACCTGGGTGCGCAGCCCCGCCACCGCGAGCGCCACCTGCCTCGGCGCGTCCGGCAGGCGGGGAAAGAGCAGCCCCACCACGAGCAGACCCACGTAGTTGGAGACGAGGTGGTTGTTGGGCACCGCGCCCCCATCCTCCAGGTGCGTCTCCACCCAGGCGGAGTGCTCGGCGAGCGCCTGCAACACCGGCACGAGGAACTCTGGCCGGCGCGCCTCGGGCGCATCCGCGAACATCCACAGCGCCTGCGCCAGGTTCGCCCCGCGCAGCGCCACCTCCATGGCACACGTCCAGTGCACGCCCTCGCCCACGGGGTTGGCCTGGAGGAAGTCCAGCGTGCGCGCCACGAAGCCGCGCGCGAAGGCACGGCGCGCCGACTCCTCGCGCTCCACCCAATAGCCCTGGCCGAGCGCCACGAGGCAATCCAGCCGCCCCAGCTCCCACGGGTACTTGGGATCCACGCCCGGCCGCGCCAGCTTCAAGCGCTCCACCGGCACCACCGGGTAGCGGTAGCCGCTGCCCACGTCCAGGGACCAGTCCACCGGCTGGCCCTCGCCAAAGCACACGTGCGTGCCGAAGACGTCGAACTCGCCCCGGAGCGCGGCCCGGGCCCGCGCCAGCGCCCGCTCCGCCGCCCCCGGAATGCCCTCGAGCGCCTCGAGCACGGAGGCCCGCCGCGCCACGTCACACCAGGCGCCCCCTGCCCCCACCACCAACGCCTGGTCGGCCAGCGCCTCCGCCGAGCCCACGCCGAAGGCCGCCAGCAGGCCCCGCTCGTCGAGCCGCTCGCGCTTCTTGTAGAGCGCCTGCCGCGCCACCCCGTGGACCCGGCGCGCCATGCCTCGGGCGAGCCCAGCGGGTGCCAGCCTTGCGATCGTCGAGTAGTAGCTCAGGGTGCTCATCGCGCTCCGTTCCTTGCCGGACGCATCCATTAGCAATTGGTCTGCCACGCGTTTTTCCGAGGAGAGGAGCCACTCCGGGGCCAGGACGTCCCCCGGAGGCCGGTAAAAAGGTGGGAGGTGGGAACCCACGGGGGTGGAAAGGTTTTCATTCCCTGGCCCCCCGAGTTCCCTGAAGAAGGAGCATTGCGTCCACCCCGCGCCATGCCCATTCCTCTGGATGTGCTGGATGGTGCTTGGAGCGGGCAAGAGGTGGGCAGGGGCGTGGGCGCCTCCGGGGTGGAGCGGCTGCTGTCGGCGATCGCCGAGCAGGCACTGCACCACGGCGCGAGAGCGGGCTTGAACGCCCTCGTGGAGGCGGCCGTTGGCCTCACGGGGACGAGCGGGGCCGCCTTGCATGAACAGGAGCTTCGGCTCGCGCTGCACGGCCAGGAGCCTCCAGGGCCGGCCCAGGCCCTTCCCTGGCAGAGCTTCCACGAGGGGCGCGCGGTGCTGGTGCTCGGCGAGCCCTGCCGGGATCCACTCCTGCGCCAACACCTCACGCGGCTCACGGTGCTGGGTGACGCGCTGCTGGCGTCCCTGGCGCGCGAGGAGGCGGCCCGGACCGAGCAGAAGAGGCTGCGCCAGGAGCGGCTGCGGCTCGTGGAGCAGCTCGCCGCGCGCGAGCGCGCCCGGTCCCGGGCGGCCCATGACCTGAGGACGCCCCTGCTGGTGCTCCAGGGCTACGTGGAGATGATGATGAAGGGCATGGCCGGAGAGCTCAGCCCGCCCATGAAGCGCTACCTGGAGCGCATGCGCCAATCGGCGGGAGATCTCAACACCCGGCTCCAGCGGCGGCAGCGGGGCGAGGGCCCTCCCGCGGTGGACGGACGCCCCCTGTTGAGCGCGGCCTTCGGTCCCGGACGGCCGTGCGCCGCTCGGCTGGAGCTGCCCGAGGAGCCCATGCGCGTGCGGGCTCCCCGGATGACCCTGGGGTTGATGGTGCGGGCCCTGGAGCGGCTGCTGACGGGCGCGGGCGCCTCGGAGACGGTGATGCGGGTGGAGCTGCCGGAGGGGGCACAGCAGTGGCGGCTGCGCGTCCAGGCCCAGGTCGTCCGCCCTCCCCTTCCCCGCGCCCAGGCCTCGCTGGAGCGGCTCGCGCGCCGGGCGGAGGGTCAGGTCTCGGTGGCGCAGGAGGACACGGGGCTCGAGCTGACCGTCCTGCTGCCACGCCCGCCGGAGTGAGGGCGGAGGCTCAGACCTCGCTCTCGGGAACACCGAGGATGCGCGAGGCCCGGAGCGCGACGCGCTGCTTCCACCAGCGGCGCACGAGCACGGCCACGCCCACGGCGAGCACCAGCGCGAGCAGCCAGCGCAGCCCGCCCTGCACGTCCGCGAGCACCCGGGGACCGAAGCGCACACCCAGCCAGGTCATGCCCAGGGCCGGAATCCAGGCGGCGGAACCATCGGCCAGCACGAACTGGCGGTAGGGCAGCCGCGTGGCGCCCGCGAGCAGATAGGCCGGAGCACGCAGTCCCGGCAGGAAGCGCGCGAGCCACACCGCCACCGGCCCGCGCTTCATGTACATCTCCTGCAGGAGCGTGACGCGGGCGGGCGGCAACATCCTGGCCAACCTCGGATGGGTGAAGACCCGAGGGCCGAGCGCGTAGCCGATCCGGTACAGCGCGCTGTCTCCGGCGAGAATGCCCAGGTAGGCGGCGAGCACCATGATGGGAAGCTCGCGCCGCTGCGCGCGACCACCAGCCCACCGGTGAGGACGACCAACTCCTCGCTCAGGGGCGCTCCCACCCCACACAGCACGAGCAGCAGGAAGACGGCGGGATACGAGAAACCTGCGATCCACAGGGCGATCTGCTCTTCCACCGAGCCTCCTGACGGCAACAGGGTGCGCATTCCCCGTCAACTGGAGAAGGGACCGGGCCCGAAGCCCGCTCCCCTGCCTACCTGAAACAACCCACGCGCTCGCTCCATGGCTGGCGCGGAGTAGTATCCGCCTCGGCACCATCCCACGATGTCGTTCCACCTCAAGGGGGGGAAATCCATGAAAGAGGCAGAGGATCAAAGCCAGGGGCAGAAGCTCCTCTCGGCCGTCGAACGCATCATCTCCGACACGGACAGCCTGATCGCGCTGGCCGAGGAGTACCTGGGACAGGCGCGCAAGAAGAAGCTCGCGAGCGAGGCCGAAACGCGTGAGGCCGCCTCGGCCGCGGTGGTGGGCTACTTCTCCACCCGTGCCGCCATCTCCGGGGGACTGGCCGCGGCGCCCGCCCTGATTCCGGGGGTGGGCAGTCTGGCCGCGGTCCTCGGCGGAACACTCGCGGACATGGGCTTTCTCCTCAAGTACGAGGTGGAGATGGCGTTGGTGCTCAGCCACCTCCACGGCTTCGACATCCGGAAGGAGGAGGAGCGGCAGCTGGCCATCCTCCTCGCCTCGGTGGGGACCTACGACGCCAAGAGCGGTCGCAACGCCTTCCTGGACATGGCCCAGGTCGAGGGCATCGCCATCTGGAAGTATGCCCCGCGCGAGGTCTCCAAGATGTTGCTGAGCGTGATGACCAGGATCGCGCTCCTCCAACTCTCCAAGAGCCTGGTGCGTGCCCTGCCCCTGGTGGGCATCGCGGTGGGCTCGTCGATGAACAAGGTCCTCACCTCCCGCGTCGGAGATCGCTGCATCCAGGACCTCAGGACGCGCCGCGAACTCACCGGCCAACCGTCCGCGGAGAACGAAGACGACGTGGTGGATGCCACGGTGCGTGAAGCGGCGGCGGAAAAGCCCACGCGGCGCGCCTCCGGCGGGAGGAAGTCATGAAGCACGAGTCCCATGCCGAGCTGGCGGCGGCCCTCTGGCCAGACAAGAAGGATGTCCCCGTCAAGTTGCTCACGTGCCGTCACTGCGGACGGCGCAACCGTGTCCAGGTGCCCAAGGCCGTGCTCGAGCCCTCGCGCTGCGAATGCGGGGCGTGCGGACAGGCGTTGTTCCTCACCCCCGAGGAACCGCTCACCCGCATCAGCTCGAGTGCCTATGAGCACTCGTTGGATCGCTCGACGCTGGCGGCGCTCAAGGCGCTGCCGGGCTTCCCCGCCTTGATGCGCTGGCTGATGTCCAACCTGGGCGAGCGCAGCCTGCGGCTGGAGTGCCTGTCGTCCACCATCATGTGCGGAGAAGAACAATTCCCGGAGCTGGTGAAGCTCCTCGAGGGCGCTCGCCATGGCCTGGACTTCCCCAGTCAGCCGACGCTGTTCCTCTCCCAATCCCCCCATGCCAACGCGGCCACCTTCGGCACGGAGGAGCCCGCCGTCATCGTGTACGCGGGCCTGCTCGATCACCTGGACGACACCGAGGTGAAGTCCGTGCTGGGACATGAGCTGGGCCATCTGCACGCGGAGCACGGCCTGTACCGGATGGTGGCCCTGGTGCTGGCGGGGAGCAGTGGCCTCTTGGGCACCGTGGGACAGTGGCTGAGCTTCCCGTTGCAGAAGGCGCTCTACAAGTGGATGCGCTGCTCCGAGTTGACCGCGGACCGCGCGGGGCTGCTCGCCGGCCGTGACCTGAGCGCCTCCCTGGGCGTGCTGATGAAGCTGGCGGGAGGCCACCGGCCCGGCACCCGCCAGCGCACGAAGATGAGGCTGGCGCCCTTCGTGCAGCAGGCGCGCATGCTCGCGAAGCAGGAGGAGTCGAGCTGGTTCGACGGCCTGCTGGCGATGCTCCTCACGATGAACCAGAGCCACCCCTTCATCGCCTGGCGGCTGATGCACCTGCTGGAGTGGGTGGAACACGGCAACTATCTGGACATCCTGTCCGGCCACTACGAGCGCGCCAAGAATCCCGTCGCGGCCTGAGGGCACGGGCGAGGATTCGCCCGCCTCCCATCCAGCACCTCAGAATACGAGCGCTCCAAGCGGGTGTTGGTTGTCGATACCAGGGGGCATGAGTGGGGTGCTGATGACGAATGGCGGTGCCAACACCTCGTGCTTCTCGCGTCGGCGCCCTTGGGGGAATCGTTCGATGAGACGTCAGTTGCCGCTTCAGCCGGCCGGGCTGGCCCTCGTCGCCAGCCTGCTCCTCGCACTCCTCCTCTGGGCCTCCAACCGTTCCTGGCGAAGCCTCATCGAGGCCGAAGCCTGGGTGAAGCATACCCACGAGATTCAACTCGCGACGGAGCGCCTCCAGAGCATCCTCGTGGATGCCGAAACAGGCCAGCGAGGCTTTCTCGTCACGGGCAATGAGTCCTATCTCGCCCCCTACCAGCAGGCACTGGGAAGGTACCAGGAAGTCCTCGCGGAGGTGCGACGGCTCGCCGCCTACAGCCCCGCCCAACAGCAGCGGCTCGAGAAGCTGGAGCCCCTGGTCGAAACGAAGATGGAGGAGCTCGCGCGCACCATCCAACTCCGGCAGCAGGCGGGGGGCGAGGCAGCGGCCCTGGCCATCGTTCGCACGGACCTGGGAAAGAGAACCATGGACGAGGTCCGCCGCGTTCTCCAGGAGGTGAACCAGGAGGAGCAGCACCTTCTGACGGCGCTGACGGCGCAGGCGCAACACCGCGGACACGAGTTACGGCTCTTCATCTTCTCGGTATGCGTCACCCTGGCCCTCGTCGGTGGCACGGCCTGGGCGGGCTACCGTCGGCAGGCCCTGACGGAGGCGGCGCTGCGCGAGAGCGAGGAAAGCTACCGCCGCCTCACCGAGAACAGCCCGGACATCGTTTCGCGCGTCGACCCGCGGCACCGGTTCATCTATGCCAACCCAGCCGCCTGCCATGCCATAGGCCGTGGCCCCGAGGACGTGCTGGGTCGAACCGCTCATGAGCTGGGAATGCCTTCCGAATTGGTGACACTCTGGGAGGCGGCACTCGACAGGGCATTCGCGGGCGAGGACGTGACGATGGTCGTCCCCGTCCAGAATTCTCAAGGAGAACGTTGTTATCAGACGCGCTTCGTTCCCGAGCGCGACGCACGCGGCCGGTGGGTTCCGTGTTGATCCTCAGCTGGGATGTGACCCGGTTCGCGCGCCAGCGGGAGGAGGAGCGGCAGCGTGCGGACTTCGCGCAGCAGCTCGTCGGCATCGTGTCCCACGACCTGAAAAACCCCCTCAACGCCATCCGCCTCTCCACGGAGGTGCTGCTACGCCGTGAGCTGGACGAGAAGACGACGACGGCCGTCGTCCGCATCCACTCCGTCGCCGAGCGCGCCAGCCGGATGATTCGAGACCTGCTCGACTTCACGCAGGCCCGGTTGGGCCACATTCCCATCGACCGCAGGCGGGTGAACCTCCACGAACTGGCCCACCAGGCGGTGGAGGAGGTGCGGCTGGCGCATCCGGACAGGACGGTGGAGTTGAACCTCGAGGGAGAAGGCTGGGGCTGGTGGGATGGAGACCGGCTGGCCCAGGTTCTCTCCAACCTGCTGTGTAACGCGCTGGCCTACAGCCCCCCGGATACGCCGGTGCGGGTGGAGGTACGAGGAAGCAGCGGCGATCCGGTGCTCTCCATCCACAACATGGGCGAGCCCATCCCGCCCGAGCTGCGTTCGCGGCTCTTCGAGCCCATGCAGCGAGGGGCTTGCGCCAAGGAGAGGAGAAGCCGGAGCATTGGTCTGGGGCTCTTCATCGTCAAACACGTCGTCATGGCGCACGGAGGCCACGTCGAGGTGGAGTCCTCGAAGGAAGCAGGGACGACCTTCCTCGTACGGATTCCCCGGGCCTGAGCAGGTCAGTTCACCTTGACGGAGATGGGCGCCGACGTGGTGACGTTGCCCGCCGCGTCATGGGCCCTGGCCGTCAAGGTGTGCATCCCCTTCGAGACGAGCAGCAGACTCCAGCTCACGCTGTAGGGCGCCGTGGTGTCCGTGCCGATGACGGTGCCTCCGTCATAGAACACGACCTGGGTGATACCCACGTTGCGTGGTGAGCGTGACGGCACTGCCATCGGCCACGGTCGTCGTGTCCCAGCTCACCCCATACGGTGCCGTGGTGACCGTCCCGAGCAGCGTCCCACCCGCGTAGAACTCGACCCTCGCGACCTCCACGGTGTCGCTGGCGGTGGCGCTGACCAGGACGGTGCCCCGGAGCCGAGCATTCTCCGCGGGAGTGGCAAGGGCCGTCGTCGGCGCGGTGTTGTCGACTGTCACCCCTACCCCGGCGGAGGTGCGGACATTGCCGGCCCGGTCATGGGCCTTCACCGTGAGCGTGTGGGCCCCCTCCCCCACGGTCATGGCGAACCAGTCCACCGTGTAGGGCGCGCTGCTGTCGGCTCCGATCAGCGACCCATCCACGTAGAACTCGACCATCACCACCCCTCCGGCGTCACTGGCGGTGGCCTCGAGCAGGGCTCGGGTCTGGAGGAACATCCCCTGCGTGGGAGAAGTGAGGGCCACGTCCGGCGAGGTGTTGTCGACGTTCACCCCGACCGCGGGCGAGGTTCCAACGTGCCCCCCGATGTCGTAGGCCCTGGCGATGAGCATGTGGGCCCCGTCCGCCACGGCGGTGCTGTCCCAGCTCACCTCATAGGGCGCGCTGGTGTCGGTGCCGAGCAGCGCCCCGTCCGCGTAGAACTCGACCCTCTCCACGGGCTGAGCGCTGGAGGCCGTCGCGGTCACCATGACCGAGCCCCGCGCCCGCGCGTTGTGGGTGGGAGCGGTGAGTGACACCACCGGGTCCACATCCACCGCGAAGGCCAGATCGTCATGGTCGTCCAGAGTGCCACCGCTGCACGCCGAACCGCTGGAGCCGCCCGAGCGGAACTGGGCGCGCACCGCCTGCAGGAAGCCCGAGGGCAGCACATACTCCGCCGAGAGCACCTGGGGCCCCGTCGCGCTCGGCCGCAACGTGGTCAGGTACGTCCACGAGGGGTTGTTGGCATCGCTCGCGGAGAACAGGTCGAGCGCATCCGTGGAGGTGCTGAGGGCGTCGACATGGACCTCGATCCGGACGCGCCGGCTCTGTGCGAAGAGCGCTCCATTGATCTCGGACACCTTGAGCCGCTGGATGTGATGCCCGGCGCCGCTGTTTCCCGCTCCGTCTGAACAAGCCCCATTGATCGTGTTGGGCCCATTGGTCTCCAAGGAGGACCGTCCGCTCACGAGCAGCGTGGTGTCGCAGACGTTGTTGGGCGTGGCGCACTTCGGCACACGGAGCGCGGCATCGTACACGGCGCCGCCAGACGGGTTCGTGGTCACCGCGACCTCGGCGCTCGTCCCCACGTTGTCCACCCTGTCATGGGCCCTGGCGGTCAGCGTGTGGCTCCCGCTCGCCCACGCGTTGCTGTCCCAGTCCACGGCGAAGGGCGCCGTCGTGTCGCTCGCCAGCAACACCCCATCCACGAAGAACTCGACCCGGCTGACGCCCAGATTGTCCGTGGCGTTCGCGGAGATGAGCACGGACCCGCTCACCCGGACGCCCGGGGCTGGCGCGGTGATGGAGACCCCCGGCGCCGTGAAGTCGTTGTTCGTCGTCACCGTCACCGGTGGCGAGGCCACCACGTGTCCAGCCAGATCTCGCGCCCGGGCCGTCAACGTGTGGCTGCCATTGGCGACGCTCCGGGTGTCCCACACCACGCCGAAGGGTTCCGAGGCATCCGTTCCAATCAAGGTCTGCCCGTCATGGAAGTCCACGGCCACCACGCCGAAGTCGTCGCTCGCCGTGGCCGACAGCGTGACGTTGCCCGTCAGCGTCGCGCCCGGGGCGGGCGCGGTGAGCGTGGCCTGGGGAGGAATGGAGTCCGTCTCCTGGGCGACCGGAAAGACCAGATCGTCCCGGTCGTTGAACGAGGCTCTCTCGGGTCCTCGGCGCAGGCTCCGGGGCCGATCACCAGGTTGAAGGCCGCGCGCACGGCCTGCAAGCCGCCCGCGGGCAGAACGTACTCCGCGGACAGCGTCTGCGCGCCCACCGTCGTGGGCCAGACCGTGGTGATGTAATTCCACGAGGGCTGGGTCGCATCCGCCGTCGAGTACAGATCCAGTCTGTCGTAGGGCAGGGACTGGGTATTGGCGACCACCACGTCGACCTCGATCCGGACCCGCTTGCCCGCGGCCAGGGCCGTGCCGTCCTGGCGGATCACCCGGATCCGGGAGACCGACTCGGCTTGCGTTTCGGTGCGAGTGCCGTCGAGGCAGCCATCCAGGGTGTTGGGTGTATTGAGCTCGGGACCGAAGAACTGTCCCCGTCCCTGGACCAGACCACGGGTGTCGCAGCGCGCCGCCACGCCGTCGCATCGGGGAGCCTTCAAGAACGGATCATAGCGCGCGTTGCCCGCGTTGCTCGCCACCACGGTGATGGGCACGCTCGCCGCCGACTGGCCCGCTCCGTCATGGGATTTGACGCTCAACGTGTGGCCACCGTTGAACACGCCCACCGAGTCCCAGGCGAGAGCGAAAGGCGCCGTCGTGTCGGTACCGACGAGCGTGCCATCCACGAAGAACTCCACCTTGGTTACCTGCCGGTCATCGCTGGCGGCCACCTCGATGGACACGGTGCCGCTCACGGTGGCCCCGGCTGCGGGCGAGGTGATGACGGGCTCGGACGGTGGGGTGAAGTCGTTGTCCACGAGCACGTTCACGGTGCTCTGTGCGACGTTGCCGGCCACGTCGTGGGCGAGCGCGGTGAGGGTATAGGGACCGTTGGGCAGCGTCCGGGTCGCCCAGCTCCACGTGTAGGGAGCCTGGGTGTCCGTCGTGAGCAGGGTCGAGCCCGCGTACAACTCCACGCGCTGCACGCCGAAGTTGTCACTCGCCTCGATCCTGATGGGGACCACGCTGTCCACCGTGGCGCCTTCCCCTGGAGAGGTGATGGCCACGGCGGGCGGCGTGGGATCCGGATCCTGGCCCACCGCGAAGACCAGATCGTCATGGTCCGTGCTCCAGCCATACCGGACACAGGTCTTGGCCGAAGAGCTCATATCCTCGGTGAGCACGCCCCGGATGACCTGCATGCCCCCCAGGGGGAGCAGGTACCGGCCGAGAAGACCTGGAGACCATCCTCCGCCCACAGGGTCGCGATGTGGGTCCAGACGGGGTTGCTCGCGTCGGCCGCGACGAGGAGCTCCAGGTGCTCGTAGGTCGCGTAGTAGGCGCTCTTCTTCACGAAGATCGTGGCCTGGATCGTCACCTCCTTGCCCGCCTGGAAGGTGGTGCCATCGCTCGGGAAGACGAGGAGCCGCTGCAACGAGGGGGTCTCGAGGTACGTGCCCCCCTGCCCGTCCGGGCAGAGGCCGCCCAGGGTGTTGGGCGCGTGGAGCTCGGGGCCGGAGTTCGCCCGTCCCTCCAGGAGCCGTCCCGAGTCGCACCTGCCGCCCACGGCCGTGCAGACAGGCACTCCCATCGCGGGCTCGAACAGCGCCTCCCCGGCGTTGGCGAGCGTCACCTCGACCGGGGTGCTCGCCCCCTGATTGTAGTGGAGATCATAGGCCCGGGCGGAGAGCACCACCGGACCGTTGAGGGTGGTGAGGCTGTTCCACGCCAGCTCATAGGGCGCGGTGGCATCCGAACCGATCAGTCGGTTGCCGAGGAAGAACTCGACCTTGGCGATGCCCGATTCATCCGTCGCGGTGGCGGACAGGTGCACCGTGCCGCTCACCGTCGCACCGGCGGCGGGCGCGGTGAGAAGGACTTGCGGCGGAGTCTGGTCCGGCCCGTTGCCGAGGGCATACAGGAGCCGATACGTCGGGTCGGAGGAACCCGGGTACATCACATCGGGCGTGGCGCGGGTGATGAGCTCGGTGGAGACTTCAGCGGGCGTGGCCTGGGGATGAGCTTCCAGGTAGAGCGCCGCCACCCCCGCCACATGCGCGGCCGCCATCGAGGTGCCATCGAGCATCTGGGTGCTGGTATCGCTGGTGCCCCAGGCCGAGGTGATGCCGACGCCCGGCGCGTAGAGGTCCACGCAGCCGCCGACGTTGGAGATGGAGGCCACGGAGTCATTGGAGTCGGACGCCCCGACCGTCAGCGCGGCGGGTGTCCGGCCAGGAGACAACAGGCACGAGTTCAGCGAGCCCACCTTGCCCGCCGAGACCGCATAGGTGACTCCAGCGTTGATGGAGCGGGTGACCGCGTCGTCCAGCGACGTCGTCGCGGAGGTGGACAGGCTGATGTTGGCCACCGCTGGCTTCTCGTGGTGGGCCGTCACCCAGTCGATGCCCGCGATCAGATCGGACACGTAGCCCACGTTCTCACAGTCCATCACGCGTACGGAGTGCAGGGTCACCCCCTTGGCCACCCCATACGTCGCCCCACCGATGATTCCCGCGATGTGCGTGCCGTGGCCGTCGCAGTCGTTGGAGCCGTTGCCGTCCGCGTAGGCGGTGAAGCCAGGGACCGCTCGCCCACCGAACTCGGAGTGGGAGAAGCGGATGCCCGAGTCGATGACGTAGGCGTGGACTCCGCTGCCGGTCTGGTCCGGGTGGTACGCCCCATCCAGTGGCCGTTCCCGCTGATCGATGCGGTCGAGTCCCCAGGCCGCGTTCGACTGCGTGCCCATGAGGGAGAGCCTGGAGTCCTCCTCCACATAGCGCACGCGCGGATCGTTGCTCAGCTTCAGCGCGGCGGCCTCGGACATCGTCACGGCGAAGCCCTGGAGGGCGCGCGAGTACACGTGCTTCACGCTCGCCCCATGAAGCGCGGAGAGCCAGGCCACCTGGGCCCGGGCCACGACCTTGTCGTCGAGGACGACGATGTAGCGGCCGTGCACGGCCTTCTCGGTCTTCAACAACCGGCTGCCCGCCACGAAGACCCGGGTCGTCTCCGGCTTGCGCGAGGCTTCAGCCTCGCTCGTCGGGCGTTCTTCGGCCGTGGGCGCACACGAAGCGAGCACGAGTGCCGCCGCGAACAACGTCACCAGGAACCGCATGGGTCTCCCCCGAAGCAAAACCTCTTTCCTGGACTATTGAATAATTCCAGGAAAATTGGATCGCGCCCCGTGCGAAAAACCTGGTCCGAGAGAGGACGTGGGCCTGTCCTGGTTCAGGAGCGAGCCCACCGAGTTGGCTCGAGCCGAAGCGAGTCCTTTGACACCTCCGGTGGGGACACCTCCGGTGGACACCTCCCGTGCATCAGGCGCTCACCGTCGGCTGTTGGATGACGATGAGACATTCGGTGTATTGACCCTCGATGGAATCGATCCGCAGCATCCCCTGGTGCTGCCGGACCACGATGTCATAGGTGATGGACAGCCCGAGTCCCGTTCCCGAGCCTGTCGGCTTGGTGGTGAAGAAGGGGTTGAAGATCTTGTCGTGAATCTTCTGTGGGATGCCGGTGCCGTTGTCCCGGATCCGGATCTCCACATGAGGGCCCGCCCTTCGGCTGCTCACGGTCACCTCCGGGGTAAAGCCTTCCCCCACGTTCTTCTTCTTCTCGGCCACGGCATACAAGCTGTTGTTGAGGATGTTCAGGAGGGCCCGCCCGAAGTCCTGCGGCACCAAGTCTACCCTGCCCAAGGAGGGATCCAGTTCCTTGCGAATGGCCACTTGCAGGCCCGGGCTCGTGATCTGCATGCTCCCGGAGACCAGCCCCAGGTGCTCCTCCAACAGCGCGTTCAGGTCCGTGGGCTTGCGCGCACTGGCTGCTGAGCGCGAGTGCATCTGCATGTCGCGCAAGATGCTGTCGGCCCGCTTGCCGTGCTCGTCGATCTTGCTGACGTTCTGCTGCAGCAGTGCGAGCAGATCGTCCAGTTCCGGCGGGCGGGATGCGGAACAGCCCGATTTATGCGCCTTCAGTTCCTCGCGAAGCTCCTCCACGAGGCCCATGGAGAGCTGGGCGAAGTTGTTCACGAAGTTGAGCGGGTTCTTGATCTCATGGGCAATGCCTGCCACCAGGGCTCCCAGCGAGGCCAGTTTCTCCTTCTCCACCAACAACGCCTGAGCCTCCTCGAGCTGAGCCAGTGCCCCCTCCAACTTGAGATTCTTCTTTTGCAGTTCCTGGGTCCGCTCCTGGATGCGGCTCTCCAATTCTTCGTTGGCTTGACGGAGGGCCGCTTCGCGTTGCTGGACCTCCTGGGCCATCAGCTCGAAACCATGGGCCAGCCGCCCCAGCTCGTCATCACGCGAGGACTTCAATGAAACATTGAAGTCACCGGCCGCGACCGGTCGGTGGCCCGGGTAAAGGACAGCAAAGGGCGGGTGATCTGCTGCTTGAGCACCCAGTACATGATGCCGAGCTCCAGGAGCAGTGACAGCACACCTAGCACAAGGCTGATGCGCGCCACGCGCAGGGCGGGCGAGGAGACGGCCTGCTCGGGAAGGATCGTCACGAAGATCCACCCAGGCCCCTTGATCCGGGCCATGGCGGCGTACTCACTGGTCTTGGGGAGGCTCTTGAGGCTCTGCTCGGGCGAGCGCCGGATGGTCTCCAAGATGGAGTTCGCACGGTCCTGGAACGGTGCGGGGTTGAACCCGGTGAGCGAGGTGCCCGACGCGCCGGTGTTCATCTTCATCGCGGGGTGGGCGAGCAGCTCACCATTATCACGCAAGAGCATGTTGTATGTGCTTGGCAGGTGATCGTTGATGGTACGAGTGAGTAACTCCTCGATGAGAATATCGTGGGTGAGGGTCGCGGTGTGCTGGCCGTCCAGATCGACGGGCGTGGAGGCGGAGACGGACCACGTGTGGGCGACGGGGTCGGCAATGATGCCGGTCCAGACGGTCTGGCGGAGCGGATCCTTCTCGGGCGTGCTGAGGACGTAGAACTCGAACTCGTTGACGTTGAACGTGGACGTGGCCTC
This sequence comes from Cystobacter fuscus, assembly GCA_049060065.1. Lineage (GTDB taxonomy): Bacteria > Myxococcota > Myxococcia > Myxococcales > Myxococcaceae > Cystobacter > Cystobacter fuscus_B. Next base: position 1,738,930 of record JBMEQP010000002.1, on the reverse strand, counting down.
ATGGCACCAGGCGGGCTGGTCTGGCCAGTAGCGAACGATCGCGCCGCCGGGAAACGAGATGTACGTGTTCTTGAAGCGCACGTGGAAGGCGGGACCGTACTGAGAGAGCACTTCGTAGGCGGCCAGGAGCGAGCGCTGCAACCGCGCGTCGATGTTCAAGTCCTTTGGGATGAAGAGGCAGGGCATTCGGGTGCCATCGAAACCCTCGAGGCGACTGCGGGTCGACCCGTCTGGTAGCTGGACGAATAGCCGGTCGAACGCAGCGCGGGGATCCTCCTGGCGCCGAGAGCGGACCCGCTCCTCGAAGACCTGTTTGAGGAGGGCGTGGTTGTCCTGGGCGAGCACGAAGATGGGCTGTTCGCGCTGCACGCGCTCGAGGACGACGCTGTGCAATCGGAAGAGCGTTTCGGTGCGCAGGGTATGCAAGATGTGGAGGTAGCTGAAGATGGTGGTCAGCGCGATGATGATCGCAATGCGCATGCCCATCTTGATGAGCGTCGAGCGGGCCAGCGAGAAGCGAGGGCGAGATGATGGCTGCATGGAAACTGGCTCCTGCGCTGCCTGACAGAACCATGCGTCCCCAGACGCCATGGTATCGAACGCATGAATCGCTTGAGAGCATTAGATGCACAACGGCCGCTCAGGCGGAAGGACTGGACCTCTCCCCGCGGAAGTGGCGGCGGAGCCGAGCCGGGTGAACATGGAATGGCCAAGCGTGACGACGAACACGCGGCGGACCCGCGTGTTGAGCACGGGCACCACGCCACCGTCGTCCAGCCCGTCACCTCACGAGAACAGCTTGAGCAACGCGGGCACGGTGAGCACCGCGGTGTAGTAGCCCATGAACTGCACGCCCGTGTTGAACCCGAGGGTGCGTGACAACAACCCGCCGAGCAGTCCCATCGTCAGGATCACCAGCAGCCCCAGGACCTGGCCTTCCCAGACACTGATGACGATGATCAGGCCGACGAAGGTGGCGATGATGGCCTCGTGGCTCACCTTGCGCGAGACGAACAGCGCCGCGCGCCGCGCATGGTTCATGGCGAACGGATAGGACACCAGCGCCGCCAGCACCACGGACAGCATGCCGTAGCCCAGAAACTCCCAGTGGGTGAGCAGGTCGTGCAGATTGTTCGTCTGCCCGGTGGCGGCATCCACCGTGAATCGCGGAGGCGCGTTGAACAGCGGCGCCGCCGGACCGGCCGCCACTGGACTCAAGGGCAGACCGAAGGCGATCAGCGGAATCAGCACTTCCGCGATATAGGTGGCCTCGGTCACCCCGTTGCGCGCGGCCAGCACGGTGGTCAGCCGATGATAGGCATGCTTGATGCGCGAGCCCACGGCCTCGCCCATCACCACCGTCATCGCCACCGGGCTGAACACGAACGTGGCGCTCGACACCGCCGCGGCAGCGAGCGTCCACCGGGTCTGGGTGGCATCGAGCACCTTGAAGGGGTTGGGAAAATAACCCGACCAACTCTTCACATCCGGAGCCAGCGAGAACGTCCGGACGCGGTCGCGTCGCATGCGCGGACCCTCGAGCGGGGAGAGCACCGAGAACAGGTCCGCCACCAGCGGGCCGATGGCGATCCCGAGGAAGTAGCTCACGCTGAGCTTGACGCCACGGCTGGCCGTGAACGCCTGCAGCGCCACGATGACGAGCACGAAGGGCACCAGCGTGACCACGGACGCCCAGCGGCCACCAGACAGGTAGGCGATCAGCACCGCGGCCGTCACGAAGATCCACGGCGCCGACTTCGAGATGGTGTCCCCGAAGGGCGCGAGCAGGACGGCGAACAACACCGCCAGCGGCACCGCCACGAAGGCGGCGACGATTCCTCCGGACACCATCTTGCGCAGCGCGATGTGCGGCACCCCGAGGTTGCGCAGGATGTTGGCGTCCTGCAGCAGGGGAATGGCGGTGGTGTCGCCGGGAATGCCGAGCAGCGCGGTGGGGACCGCGTGCGTCATGTGCTTGGCGACCGCCCCGGCGAGGAAGAAGGTGAAGACGCCCGCGGGTGGCACGCCCAGCAACGCGACCAGCAGGGTCGGCGGTGCGAGCGTCGTCGTCTCGTCGGTCCCGGAGATCAAACCGATGGCGGCGAACACCACCGCGCCGAGCAGCCCCATGCCCGCGGCGACCAGGAGCTGATTCAGGAAGTCCGCTTGCACTATCGCTCCTCCTTCGCCGGAGGTACGGCCTGGGGAATCCCCGGCGCCTCGGCTCGTGCCGGCGGGGCATTCGCGAACAGCTCGTAGATGTGCAGCGCCTTCATCTCATCCACCACCGCGGGGGGCAGCTCGGCGACCGAGCCAAGTCCGCCGGACTGCGCGGCAAGCTCGTTCAGCACCTCCTGGCGCCACGATGGATCGGCCTCCCCTCCCTCCACCACCTCACGCTTGGGAGGGAACAGTGCGCCGCAGATGACGCCGGACAGAACGCAGCCGGCCAGACCCGCCAGCATCGCGTAGGCACGTGCGAGCGCGGCACTGCCGACCCGGTCCGTCAGCAGATGGCTGGCCAGAAGGAAGCAGGCCAGACTGACGACGAGTCCGATCCCGATGGACCACGCCAGGTGCCGCAGATCGACCGTATCGCCCCAGACCTCGGCCAGGTGGCCGTGCCGCGGGTTGTGTTTTTTCATTTCAATCCGGTAGCCGCGCGCGACTACCCCCCACCGAGGAGGACCACGTGTTCCCGCCTGTCTACACGCTCGTGGGCAGGAGCTGGCGCACCAAATCCAACAGCTTGCCACGCTCCACCTCGCGCTTGACGAGGTAGCCGTCCGCGCCCGCCTCCAGGCCGGCGGCACGCTCCTGGGGACTGTCCAGGGAGGTGCACAGGATGACGGGGATGTTGGACAGCTTGGGGTGGGCGCGGATGCGCCGGGTGAGCCCGATGCCGTCCAGTCGGGGCATCTGCCAGTCACTCACCACGAGCTGGCAGGGCGTGCGCTCGAGGATGCCCAGCGCCTCCTGTCCGTCACCGGCCGTCACCACCGAGTAGCCGGCGATCTCCAGCAGCGACTTGATGGCGAAGCGCGTGGTGAGCGCGTCGTCGCACACGAGGATGTGCGGGCGGCGCGTCTCGGTGGCGGCGCGCAGCACCACGGGCGCGGCGGCGACGCGCAACAACTCGGGCGCGTTGAGCACGGGCACCACGCTGCCGTCGTCCAGCACGGCCGCTCCGGCCAGATGCGCCACGCCGCGCAGGTGCGGGCCCAGCGAACGCACGACAATCTCCTGCTGGCCCACCACCGCGTCGATGGCGAACACCGCGCGCACACCGCCGAGCGCCAGCACCATCGCCGTCTGCGGCTTGCCGGACTCGATGGCCAGGGGCAGCCGCGGCATGTGGATGGACGAGGAGAGCGCGTGGAAGGGCAACTGCTCGTCCTCCACGCGCGCCACCACGTGGCCGGCCACCGTGCCCACGTCCCCGGGCATCAGCCGCAGCACGCGCTCCACCGCGTCCGAGGGAATGGCCACCACCGCCGTGCCGGCGCGCACCAGGAGCCCCAGCGCGCCCGCGAGGATGAGGGGCAGATCGATGGTGAAGCGCGTGCCCTCGCCCGGGACGAAGGAGACGTCCACCGCGCCCTGCAGCCGCGTGGCCGTGCTCTGCACCACGTCCAGACCCACGCCCCGGCCCGACGTCTCCGTCACCTGCTCGCGCGTGGAGAAGCCCGGCTCGAAGATGAGCCTCGCGGCCTGCATGTCGGTGAGCTTGGCGGCCTCGGCCTCGCCGAGCAGCCCGCGCCGCACCGCCGTGGCACGCACGTTCTCCGGGGACAGGCCCGCGCCGTCGTCCTCCACCACCACCGCCAGGCGCGTGCCCCGCGGCTCCACCCGGACGGACAGCATGCCTCGGGGGACTTGCCCGCGGCCACGCGATCGGAGGTGGACTCCAGGCCGTGGTCCAGGGCGTTGCGCACCAGGTGCTGGAGCGGATCCTTGAGCACGTCCACGATGCGCCGGTCGATGCGCACGTCCCCACCGGCGAGAATCAGCTCCACGTCCTTGCCCAGCCGCGCGGCCAGCTCGCGCACCGTGCGCTTGAGCGGCTCGAGCATCTGCGACGCGGGCACCATGCGCAGATCCCTCAAGTCGTCGCGCACCACCTGGGCCACGAGCGCGAGCTGCTCGCCCTCGCGGTGCGTGTCCTTGGAGAGCTGCAACAGGCGCTTCTGCACCCCGCGCACCTGACCCACGCCGGCGCGCAGCGACTCCAGCGCCCCACCCCCGTTGCCGGACAGCGCGAGCTGCTGGGCCGCGCGCTCCAGTTGCAGCAGGGCGTGGTTGGTCTGCTCCATCAGCTCGCGGTGGGCCTCCGCGCGGCGCAACTGCTGGGCACGGCCCGCCGCGAGCTGCTCCACCTGCAGGGCCAGCGAGTCGAGCGTGCGCACCGACACGCGCACCGCCCGATCCATGTCCGGCTGGCGCCGGCCGGCCGCCGAGCGCGCCGTCACCTCGGGCTCCACCGGGGCCGAGGCGGGCTCGGGGGCCGTCTCCTCCGCGAGCGCCTCCAGCGAGCCGCGCAGCTGCACCAACGCCCCGGCGATGTCCGAGGCCGCCACGCTGGCGCCGACTCCCGCCTCCTCCATGCGCGCGAAGCCAGCGCGGATGGAGCTCGCCAGGGACTCCACGGCGGTGATGCCGGCGGTGTTGGCCGCGGCCTTGAGCAGCTCGGCGAGCCCCACCGCCTCCCAGACGGCGCCAGGGCGATCCTCCAGCCCGGGCGAGCACAACCGGCCCAGCGCCGACTCCAGCTTCTCGAGTGTCTGCAGTCCGTCGCGCCGGAAGTGCGCGGACACCCGTGTCTTCGTCTCCGTGGGCGGCACGAAGCCACCCCGGCCGAGCCCCGCCAGCAGCCCAGCGAGCCCCTCGATGGTGGGCGGCTCGCCCGCGTCACCCCGGTTGAGCGCCGCCTCGATGGCCGACAGGCTGCGCAGGGTGGAGTCCACCAGGCCCGGCGGCGGCACGTGGCCCGGAGAGCAGCGCGCGAGCCCATCCTCGATGGCGTGCACCAACTGCTCGATGTCCGACAGGCCCAGGCTGGCCGCGGACCCCTTGAGGCTGTGCACCTCGCGCTTGAGGGCGGTGAGCTGCTCGGCGGCCTGTTCGGCGGTGCCCTGCTCCAGCCCGAGCACCGCCGTGCCGATGGTCTGCAGCTGCTCGCGTGTTTCCGCGGCGAAGATGGGCCAGAGACTGCGCAGTACCCGGGGGTCCATGCGTCCTTCGTCCTATCCCCGGCCCGCCACGGACGGATCGCTCAGTTGCACGAGATCCAGCACCATCAACCGGTTGCGCGTGAGCCGGTGAAGGGACCCGGCGGCGGCTGGGACAGGTCCACGCGGGGCAATTCCTGCCGTCCATCCACCTCCTCCACCGCCATCCCGAAGAACTCCTCGGCCACTTCCACCACCACCACGCGCGCCAGGTCCGACATGCCGCCACCTTCCAGACCCAGCACCTGCCGCAAGTCCAGCACCGGCACCACGCGCGAGCGCGACAACAGCGCGCCGAGCACGTGGCGTGGCGCCCCCGGCAGGGGACACAGACCCCGGGCCTCCAGCACGTGGTCCACCGCGTCGATGGGCACGGCGTAGCGCTCGCCTCCCACCCGGAAGGCGAGCACCGAGACCGTCTCGCGGCGCTCCTCCTGGCGTGACTCGGCCAGGATGCGCGCGCGCTCGGCGAGCACCTCACGGCGGCGCTCCGGACTGAGCACCTGGGCCCCCTCGAGCACCGCCTGCGCCTCGTCCAGCTTGCGGCGCAGCGCCGTGTAGTCGATCTTCCCGCGTGACTCGTCGCCGACCATGACGCCTCTCAGTACTTGCTGGCGGGCAGCTTCAGGATGCTGCGCACCTTCTCGCGCAGGTCATCCACCGCCACGGGCTTGTTGAGAAAGGCGCTCGCGCCCACGAGCCGGCCCCGCTGCCGGCTCGCGTCGTCCTTGAGCGACGTGAGCATCACGAAGGGCGTGGAGAAGAGGATGGGATCCGCCCTCACCGCCGCGCACAGCGCGAACCCATCCATCTCCGGCATCTGCACGTCGGAGATGATCAGATCCGGCTTCACCTCCCGGGCGCGGGCGAGCCCCTGGACGCCATTTCCCGCTTCGAAGAACTCCAGCCCCCACCCCATCAGGTAGACCTGGATGAGGTTGGTGATGGTCTTCGTGTCCTCGACGATAAGCACCTTCATTCTTCCACGTCCTCCACGAGCAACCCCCCGGTCATAGTTGGTACTTCCCGACGAGGTCGGAGAAGCGTCTGGACAGGTTGGAGAGATTGCCCGCCACCTGCTCGATGCGTTTGGTCCCCTCCACGTTGTCCTGCATGGCAATGGTCAATTCGTTCATGGCGACGGCGATCTGCTCGACGCCGATGGTCTGCTGGCGCGTGTTGCCGGCGATCTGCCGGGCGGCCGACGACGAGTCGCGGATGAGGTCGGACAGGCCCTTGATGGCGGCGCCGGCGCTCTGGGCGAGCTCCATGGCGGCCAGGGCGCGGCGGCTGCCCTCCTCGGTGGCCATCACCGCGGCGCGGGTGCCCTTCTGCACCTCGCCGAGCAGGGCGCGCACCTGGTTGGCGGCCATCTTCGACTGCTCGGCCAGCGTGCGCATCTCCATGGCGACCACCGCGAAGCCGCGGCCCTGGTCACCCGCCTTGGCCGCCTCGATGGAGGCGTTGAGCGCGAGCAGGTTGGACTGCTCGGCCACGTCCTTCACCGTGGTGATGATGTCGCCGATCTGCAGCGTCTGCTCGTTGAGGTCGGTGATGGCCAGGGCGATGGCCTTGACCTGCTCGCTGAGCTTCTCCATGGCGGCCACGCTCTCGTCGACGACCTTCTGGCCCTCGGCGCTGAGCGAGTCCGAGCGGCTGGCGCCCGTGATGACGGTGTCGGCGAAGGACGTGGCCTGCCGGGACGTCTGGGCGATCTCCGCCACGGTGGCGCCCGTCTCGTGGATGGCGGACGCCTGCTCGTTGGCCATGGCGGACTGCTGCGAGGAGGTGGCGAGCACGTTGGTGGCCTCGCGCTCCATGTCCGCCGCGGCGCTGCGCAGGTCCTTGAGCAGGTTGGTGAGCATCTCCGCCATGGTGGCGAAGCTGCGCGCCGGGTCGCCCACCTCGTCGATGCCGCTGGATTCGATCTGCTGGCGCAGGTCGCCCGCGGCGAGTCCGGCCGCCGCGCGCGCCAGGCGCTCGAGCGGGATGATGAGCATGCGGCAGAGCACGGACACCACCACCAGACAACCGGCGAGCGTCAGCACTCCCAGGCCGAGCACGTTCACGACCATGCTCGACACGGCCTTGTCCAGCACGCTCAACTCCAGGCCCACCTGCACCGAGCCCACCCGCTCGATGGCGTCCGGCGGGGCGCCGGGCCACGCGGAGACGATGGGCTCGAAGGTCTCCAGCACGGGCCGGCCTCCCACGTACAGCTCACGGGGCGCCGTGCTCAGGGCCACCGGCGGCAGCAGGGCCGGGCTCACCGGGCGCTCCACCGCGGTGTGGGCGAGCATGTCGCCCCCGGGGCCGCGCACCACCACATAGGCGATGTCGGGGTCGAGGGGGTGGCGCAGCGCGGCGGCCGCGGCCTGCCGCAGCGACTCCGGGTCCCGCGCGGACGACAGGTGATTGGCCAGCGAATGGCTCGCCGCCGCGGCGCGCTTGGCGAACTCCGCCTTGAGTGCCTTGCGCATCTGCAGCGAGAAGACCGCCACGAGCAGGGCGATGACCAGCGCGCCCGACACCGCGGTGATGGCCACGATCCGCGTGCGCAGACTGAGCCGCCGCATGTCCAGCCGCTGGATCGTCAGTGGTCTCATGCCATTGCCATCCATGGGACCTCCCCAGAACAACGAGCGGCGCTCATCGCGCACCCGACTTTCCCATCTTCACTCCTGGCACGAGCGCGCGCCGCAACCCACCCACCGTCATCTCCTCGACTCCGCGCAGCACGAGTTCGTCATCCAGGCCTTCCAGCGCCCGGAGCGCGTTGCGCCGCGCCCGCTCCGCCTCATCGGCCTGACCCAGCTGTCCATACAACGCCACGAGCATGGCATGCCCGATGGCCAGTTGCGGCTCCAGATAGAGCGCCTTGCGCACGCAGGCCACGGCCTCGCGCACGTCTCCTCGCTGCTCGGCGACCATGGCCAGCAGCAGGTAGGCCTCGGGCGACAGCTCGCGCGCCGCCAGGCGGGCGAAGGCCTCGGCCTGCTCGAAGTGTCCGGCGCGCGCCGCGGCCCGCGCCTGCTCCAGGGTGTCGCGCACCAGGGGGCCCGAGGGGGCCGCGGGCGCGAGCGTCTCGGGCAGGGAGGCGGCCAGGGACGCGACGGCGGGCGGGGCGTGGACCACCGGCACCATCTGGAGCGGTGCGCCGGGCGTCCGGGACTGCCCCCGCGGGGGGGTGGGCTCGGCGGGGGGCACCGGGAGCGGCCCCGGCAGGGGCTTGCGCAGCACGGGCAGCCCCTCGACCATCTGCTCCTCCAGCCCCAGCCCCCGGGTGAAGGGCAGCTCGGCGGGCGCGAGGAAGAGCCAGCCCCCCGGAGCGAGCGCCGCGACCAGCCGCTTGAGCACGGTGCGGATGGTCTCGGGGGGAAGTAGATGAGGACGTTGCGGCAGAAGATGGCCTGGGCCCCGGACAGGGGGAGGATCCGTCACCAGGTTGTGCCGCCGGAACTCCACGCGGGCACGCACCTCGGTCGGCACGGTGACGGAGTCGGGCCTGAGGGTGAGGTAGCGCCGCTCCAGCGCCAGCTCCATGCGCCGCACGGACCAGGGCGAGTAGACACCCTGCCGGGCCTTGTCCAGGGCGCGGCCGGACACGTCCGTGCCCACCACGCGGATGTGCTCGGGCAACAGGCCCGCGGTCAACAGGGCCATGGCGATGCTGTAGGGCTCCTCGCCGCTGGCGCACCCGGCGCTCCAGACGAGGAAGGGCCCGACGTGCACGGAGGCCACGCGCGCCAGTTCGCGCAGCTGCTCGGGGTGGCGGAAGAAGTACGTCTCGCCGATGACCGCGTAGCCGATGAAGGACTCCACCGCCCCGGTGTCGCGCGCCAGCAGCCGGTGGAGGAAGTCGAGTGGCGGCAGGCCCTGGGCCTCGGCCGCGCGCGTGAGGGCGGTGCCCAGCGAGCGGCGCACGCTGGGGGCCAGCACCATGCCGCACTCGGCGCGCAGGACGGACTCCAGACCTCCGAGCGCCGCGTCATCGAGCCGTTCCACCTTCCCCGGCTCCTTCACGCGCCCTCCGGAACGTTCAGGATGGCCGAGGCGCGCAGCAGCGGACGGATGCCCTCGGGCGTGCGGCACAGGCCCGCCATCAGCCCCGTCCTGTCCCACGCGGTGGGCACGCCCTCCTCGAGCGAGCCCTCCACCAGCACGGGCGACTCGACGAGGTCGCGCACCCGGTCCACCAGCACGGCCACCATGCGCGGGCCGCCGCAGATGACCAGGTGCGCGTCCAGGTCCGGCTCCCGCGGCACGCCCAGCATCGCCGCCGGGTCCACCACCACCGCGGGTGTGCCCCGGTAGAGCATGGTGCCGCGCACATGGGGCAGGGCCGCCGGCAGGGGCTCGATGGCCACCAGCCGCACCACCTCCAGGACGGCCTCCACGGGCAACAGGGCGGTGGAGCCCGCCACCTCCACGGTGAGGTAGAGCCCCGGCAGACGCTGGTCCACGCCCAGCGTGCTCAGCTCTCGCCGCAGCCGGACGATCTCCTCCTCCAGCACCAGCAAGCGCTTCTGGACCGACGCACGTCTCGCCTGGGCATCAGCCGTCATTGGAGGAAAGTCGACCATGGCGGGCCCGCCTGAACGAGTCCGCGCGGGGGGAGGGATGGAACGGTAGTCCGATCACGCCGAACCCGTCAATGCGGGCCGCGCATCCCGCTCGCCCCCTGGTCCCTCGGCGAGCACTCCGAGGATGGGAGCCGAGCAAGCACCCGCTCCCAAGTCGCGTGTTTCCGGGAGTTGTGGTTTCATGGCTTGACTCCACTTCCTGGAAGAATGGTTCCCACCCGGCCGCGGGATGGGGGAGCACGACGAAATTATGGTGACCGGCGACTCACAGGGTCCAGGTGATACGGGGACGGATCCCCTCATCGGGCGAACGCTCAACGGCCGCTTCAGCATCCTCGAGCCGCTGGGTGTGGGAGGCATGGGCCGGGTCTATCGCGCCAAGCAGACGCCCCTGGACCGGGTGGTGGCGCTCAAGGTGCTCAACCCCCACTTCCCCACGAGCAAGGATCCGGGCTTCCAGAAGCGCTTCCTGCGCGAGGCCTCGCTCTCCTCCAAGCTCCGCCACCCCAACACGGTGACGGTGATTGATTACGGACAGACGGACGACGGCATCTACTACATCGCCATGGAGTACATCGAGGGCCGCACCCTCGGTCAGGCGATAGCGGAGTCGGGACCCATCGCCTGGGCGCGCGCGCTGAGCATCACCCAGCAGATCTGCCGCTCGCTGCGCGAGGCCCACAACCAGGGCATCGTCCACCGCGACCTCAAGCCGGCCAACATCATGCTGCTCAACGAGGCCGACCAGGACCACGTCAAGGTGTTGGACTTCGGACTGGTGAAGTCCATCGCCGTGTCGGAGAGCGCGCCCAATCCGGAGATCACCCAGAGCGGCACCTTCCTGGGCTCCCCGGCGTACATGGCGCCCGAGCAGGCGCGCAACGAAGCCGACGTGCGCAGCGACGTGTATTCGCTCGGCGTGGTGCTCTACCAGATGCTGGTGGGCCGGCCGCCGTTCGTCTCCAAGGATCACATCGAGCTCATCTTCGCCCACCACAAGGAGCTGCCCCCCGCGTTCAGCTCCGTGCGGCCGGACATCTCCGTGCCCATGAGCATCGAGGCGGTGGTGCGCCGCTGCATGGAGAAGGATCCGGCGCGCCGCTACCAGACGATGGACGAGCTGCTGGAGGCCCTGCGCACGGCCAGCATGGAGGCGGGCGGCCACAGCGGCATCTTCAAGCACCCGAGTGGACAGAGCACCACCGGGCCGCACAAGACGCCACTCTTCGCGGGCCTCTCCGCGGACACGCACTCGAGCGGAGACACGCTCGCGGTGGACATCAGCGTGGAAGTGCCGCCCGACATCCAGAAGGCGCGCCGGCGCACGCTGCTCATCGGAGGGCTGGTGGGCGGAGGCATCGCGGTGCTCCTGACGGGAGGGCTGGTGCTGTCCTCGAGCCTCTTCGGGTCGGCGTCGGCGCCCCGGAGCGAGCCGGTGGTCGCCGCGGCGCCCCAGGCCGTCCCCGCCGCCGAGCCCGCGACGGACGCGGTGGTGCGCTTCCGGCTGATGAGCCAGCCCACGGGGGCGCACGTCTTCTACAAGGGAGAGGAGCGCGGCACGACGCCGCTGCTGCTGGAGATTCCCAAGGACAAGGGCCAGGACACCTTCACCGCCGAGTTCACCTTCACGCTGGACGGCTACCACCCGGAGACGGTCCTCACCGGCGGCTCGGGCGAGGTGGTGTTCTCCCAGAAGATGCAGCGGGTGCGCACGGCCAGCCGGGGCGGTTCGTCCAGCCGGGTGGAACGGGCCATGGCCTCGAGCGGCGCCGCGCCGGCGACGGCCGTGGGCTCGATGTCCGCGCCGGTGCTGTTGGAGGCCGAGCCGCCTCCTCCCTCGGAGGCCAAGAGCACGGCGGCGGTGGCCGTGCCCGTGGTGGCGGTGGCCCCGGCGGTGGAGTCGCGCAAGGCCGACGGCCCCGTGCCCTTCCAGGAGGGCATGCCCCGTCCGGTGGAGCTCCAGGGCAAGGAGATCGTGTTCTCGCGCGAGGCGCGTGCGGCGCGCGTGTCGGGCGTGATGATCGTCAAGTGCGTCATCACGCCCAAGGGCAGCGTGGAGAACTGCCGCGTCATCAAGGGCCTGCCGCACATGAACGAGGCGGTGGTGCAGTCGCTGCAGGCGCGCCTCTACAAGCCCATGGTGATCGACGGCCGTCCGACGGCGGTGGACTACCCCTTCGTCATCCGGCTGGTGCCTCCCCGCGACCGCTGAGGAAGGCACGTCGGCGCGCCGCGGCCGGGGTTCTCGGGCCGCGACCGGGGCTCACGGGCCGTGCGTGCGCCCGCGCCGCCGACGGAGTCCCCACGCGCCGAGCAGCGCCGCCGCGGGCAGCAGGGCGCCGGCGCCGCCGCGCACCCGGACCAGGGGACGTGGGAAACCGCCTGGAAGCGGCGGCCGAGCTCCGGGTTCTCGCCGCACTGGGTGGGCGGGAGTCCCCGGGGTAGGCATCGCAGAAGCCCGCGATGCTGCCCACGTCGATGATGCGCTTGTTCGTCTCTCCGGGGAACGCGGAGGGCTCCATGGTGGAACCCGGCTGTTCGGGAACGTGGTCCAGCCCGACCACGTGGCCGAGCTCGTGGGTCACCGTGTTCTGCACGTCGGCGGAGACACACCCGGAGGTCTGGCTGCCGTCACAGGGCGGCGAGTCCACGGTGGTGAAGAGAAACCCCCTGCCCGCCGGGGCCGCGTTGAGCTCGATGTCCGCGTCGAAGATCTTGCCGGAGCCCAGGCCATAGGTGGTGGTGGTCAGCCCGAGGATGCCCCCGCCGTGCCCCCAGCAGGAGTAGAGGTTGCCGCAGGTCTTGTCCTGGATGCAGCGGTCTCCCGGAGGAACCACGTCGTTGCAGTCCTGCTCGCGGAAGGTGATGACGTTCTCGTTGACGTCGGATTTCTCGTCATAGCCCACGAAGGGGTGCTCGATGTCGGGCCCCCGGCGGAAGGTGTAGTCGCTGCAGGTGGAGGACACCGCGCGCCAGGACTCCACCGAGCCTCGATGGCCGCGAACTCGGAGTCCCCCGGGGTGCGGGTGCTGCCCGCCGCGTCCAGGCGGTAGACGTACTCGCGCCCGGGCCAGAAGACACAGAAGGGACGGCCCTCCGCCAGGGTCCGGTGGTACAGCTGCGCCCCGGCGCGAGGCGCGGCGAGACAGAGCGCCGCGGACGCCATCACCACGAGCGGGCGCGTCATGAGCGCGCTCCCCGGCGCCGCCACCCGAGCAGGTCAGCGCCGCCAGCGCGGAGAGCCACGGCGCGCCGCCCGTGGTGGAACACCCCGAGGCCTGCCTGCCCAGGACGAAGGCGGTGTCACGCGGAGACGACGCGTCGAGCGCGGGCGTGAGGCAGCTCTGGCTGGGAAGACCCTTGGGATAGGTGCGGCACACGAAGTCGCGCGAGCCCGAATCGATGACGCGCTTGGAGACCTCCCCCGAGGGCGCCTGGGGGTACATGACGGAGGAGCTCAACCAGGTGTGGTCCAGGCCGATGAGGTGACCGAGCTCGTGGGTCATGGTGTTCTGCACGTCGGTGGCCACGCAGTTGGGCGTCTTGCTGCCGATGGGCTGGGCGCAGGGCGGACTGGACACGGTGGTGAAGACGAAGCCACTCGCGTTCAACTCGATGTCCGAGTCGTAGATGATGCCGGAGCGCTCGTCATACGTGGTGAGCGTGAGGGCGATGGTGCTGCCCGTGCTGTCCCAGCAGTCGCGGAGGTTGCCGCACGTCTGCTCGGCCCAGCACGCGTCGGTGGCGGGCACCACTTCCTGGCAGCGCCGAGAGCGGAAGAGGACGAGGTTGTGGTTCTCCTCCTTCTGCACGTACCCCACCGGCGCTCGTCGAGCATCGGCCCCTCGGAGAAGCTCAGGTTGCCGCAGTCCTCGAAGATGCGCTGCCAGCTCTGGAAGGAGGCGCGGATGGCCGCGAACTCGCGCTGCTTCTGCTCGTCCCCGCTCTCGGGGTTGCCCACGCTGCTCAGGTTCCAGGTGATGGTGGGCGTCGTCCAGAAGAGGCACTGGGTGCTCGAGTCGTCCTTGTCCACATGGCTGCGGACATAGGGGCTGCTCTGCGCCAGGGTGAGCGAGAGGAGCAGGGCGGAGACCGTCATGGCCGCTTCTCCTGCGAGCGCACCGGGGCCGGCTGCTGGAGCGCCGCGCGGATGGAGGCCTTGAGCTCCGAGAGCGGCAGGGCCTGGCGCGAGGAGGTGACGGGCTGGTGCGTCGTGGCGTCCAGCAGGAGCGCCTCCCCGGTGGACTCGGGCACCGCCATGGCGCGCGTGTCGCCCTCCGCGCGCAGGACCTTGTACTTGCCCTGCGCCATGCCCGACACATGGAAGGCGGACCCGCGGCGCTCGAGGAACACCACCACCTCCTCGTTCGGGGAGAAGGTGGCGAGGCCACTCACCTTCTGGCCGATGTCGCCTACCCGCCCCCCGCGCTGGGTGACGAGCACCGTGCCGCCCGCCTGCCCCTTGAGGGCCTCGGTCACCTGGATCTCCACGTCCGTGACGATGAGGCGGCGATCGCCACTCCACCGGCTCTCCATGCGGCGCACCGTGCCGTGGACGATGACATCCGCCGAGTGCGACAGCTCGGGCAGGTCCACCCGGAGCATGGTGGTGGCGCTCGCGGGCAGGCAGAGCAGGACAACGGCGGACAGCAGGACGCGCAACGCGCTGGAACGGGTCATGAATGGGCCTCGGTGCCGGGCAGTTTAATGCATGGCGGGTGCTCGCGGGACCGGGAAGCGGCCGCTTCGTTGACCACACGAGACCGCTCCTGCTATCCGCCCCCTCCGACTATGGCCTCCGCACCTCGCGTCCGATTCGCTCCGTCCCCGACCGGCTACCTGCACATCGGGGGCGCCCGTACCGCCCTGTTCAACTACCTCTACGCGAAGCGCCACGGTGGCGTGTTCATCCTGCGCATCGAGGACACCGACCAGGAGCGCTCCACCCCCGAGTCCGTCAAGGCCATCCTCGACGGCCTCACCTGGCTGGGCATCGACTGGGACGAGGGCCCCGGCAAGGAAGGGCCCGCCGCCCCCTACTTCCAGACCCAGCGGCTGGAGCTGTACAAGCAGTACGCGGACCAGCTCATCGCCGAGGGCAAGGCGTACCGCTGCTACTGCACCCGCGAGGAGATCGACGCGCGCCGCGCCGCCGTCGAGAAGGCCACGGGCAAGCCGGGAACCTACAAGTACGAGGGCACCTGCCGCGACCGCAAGGACGTGCCCGAGGGCCGCTCCGCCGTCATCCGCTTCAAGATGCCGTCGCAGGAGGGCGAGGTGACCTTCAACGACAAGGCGCTCGGACCCATCACCAAGGCGTACTCGGACCTGGATGACTGGGTGATGCTGCGCGCCGACGGCATCCCGCTCTACAACTACGGCTGCGTCATCGACGACCACACCATGGACATCACCCTGGTGGGGCGCGGGCAGGAGCACGTCAACTCCACCTTCCCGCAGCTCATGCTCTACCAGGCGCTCGGCTGGAAGCCGCCCGAGTTCGCCCACTTCCCGCTCATCCTCGGGCCGGACCGCGAGAAGCTGTCCAAGCGCAAGCACCCCGAGGCGGACGTCATGCTGCACAAGCGCAACGGCATCCTGCCCGAGGCGCTGCTCAACTTCGTCGTGCGCCTGGGCTGGAGCCACGGCAACGACGAGGTCATCTCGCGCGAGCAGATGGTCGAGTGGTTCGACTTCGATCACGTGGGCACCACGTCCGGGGTGTGGAACCCGGAGAAGCTCTTGTGGCTCAACCAGCAGTGGCTCAAGCTGCTCGCCCCCGCGGTGGTGGCCTCGACGCTCGCGGACTTCCTGGTGGCCAAGGGCGTGCAGATCAAGGCGGGAGACCCCCGGCTGGAGCGCGTGGTGATGGCCTTCCGCGAGCGCGCCAAGACGCAGCAGGAGATGGCCGACATGGCGCTCAAGTACTTCCAGCACGGCGTGACGCTGGAGGAGAAGGCCGCGGCCAAGCACCTCACCGCCGAGTCCAAGCCCCTGCTCGTCCAGGTGCGCGAGCAGGCCGCCGCGCTCGCCCAGTGGAACGCCGCCGCGCTGGACGAGGTGGTGAAGAAGGTGAGCGAGCAGGCCGCGGTGGGCATGGGCAAGGTCGCCCAGCCGGTGCGCGTGGCCGTGACGGGCGGCACCGTGAGCCCGGGCATCGGCGAGACGCTCGAGTTGCTGGGGCGCGAGGAGTCCCTGCACCGCCTGGACGCGGCGCTCGCCCGCATCGGCTAGGAGGCGAGAGACGCCAGGGCCCCAGGTTGGAGTGGACACCTCCGCGCCAGGGCCCTATTGTTCCCCGCCGATGACACGAGTGCTTGACAGCCGGAAGGGCCTTTTCTATAAGGCGCGCCCGCTCGGGGCGGTGGTGGTGGCGCTCTGGGCGGCGGTGGCGGTGGCGGAGGTGGTGAGCGGGGCTCAGTTGCCTGACGGCGCCCAGAAGGTGGGCGAGAACAGGTACCGGGCTCCGGGGGACTACGAGAAGACGCTCGAGTACTACAAGATCGTCTATCCCGTGAGTTCCTATCCCCGGCGGGTCATCGTCAACCAGCCGGGCGTCAAGGCGGTCCACATCACCAATCCCTCGGGAAAGAACTTCGAGGGGTTGAATATCTACGAAGCAAATGACGAAGTTCGGGTGTATGTGGTACCTCTGAAGTCGGCTCCGGCGAGCAGCAAGCCGGCGAAGAAAGCAGAGCCGAAGTCGGGGAAGAAGTCGCGGTAGCCCGGTGGTTCGAAAAAGCAGTTGAATCAGCGGGGTGGTTGCGGTACGGAGTGGGCAGTTGAGCGGTTCTTGGGGAATCGTCTAACGGCAGGACAGCAGACTCTGACTCTGCTTATCTAGGTTCGAATCCTAGTTCCCCAGCTCGTAGTACCCGGTTGTCTACCGGCCCTGTCGTCTAGTGGTTAGGACGGAGCCCTCTCACGGCTCAAACTCGGGTTCGAATCCCGGCAGGGTCACTCGTAGAAAAGGCCCCCACCTTCTTGGGAAGGTGGGGGTTCTGCTTTCCGGCCCTGTCGTCTAGTGGTTAGGACGGAGCCCTCTCACGGCTCAAACTCGGGTTCGAATCCCGGCAGGGTCACTGAAGCGCCCGCTTCTCTCTTCGGAGAAGCGGGCGTTTCGCTTTGCGGGCCCGCCCTCCCCTCCCCTTCGTCCTAGGTACCGCCCCGCGCGAGGCTCTCCCGGAAGGCCATCAGGGCCGAGGCCGGTTCGTCTGGGCGCGCTGCAGGTTGCGGCGCATGAGCAACATGCGCACCCGCTCCGGCAGCGCCCGCGGCGACGAGGAGCCGAAGCCCACCAACTCCAGGCGCAGGGTGATGGCGTCCAGGAGATCCGCCAGGTCCGCATGGGGGCCGGCGAGCAACACCACGTCCGGCGAGGCCGTCTGGAGGCGCTCGGCGATGTCCCACCAGTCCGGCGCGCCCGTCTCCAGCACCACCACGGCGGCGCCCAGGAGCGCGGGGGAGTCCGGCGGCAGCGCCACCGCTTCCAGGCCCTCCTCCAACAGGGTCCGCAGGGCCTCGGGGCTGCCCACCACCGCCACCTGGCCCCCCGGTGACATCCGGCTGGCGAGCTCGTACGCGCGCAGTTGGTTCTCCATCTGCTCACGCGCCTGGGGGGAGGCCTGCTCGCCCGCCTGCAGCAGCTCGGCGGCCTCCCGGGCCACCCGCCGCGCCTGCTCCCGGCCCTTCACCCGTCCCGCCCGGCGCTCCAGCGCGGCGCGCACCTTGGCGCGCACCGGGCGCAGATCCTCGAAGGGCTTGAGGATGTAGTCACTGGCGCCCGCGGCGAAGGCGGCGATCACCGACTCGGAGCTGGAGTAGCCGGTGATCATCACCGCCTCCAGCGAGGGCTGACGCGCGCGCGCCTCGGCGATGAGCTCCACGCCGCCCATGCCCGGCAGGTTCTTGTCGGTGATGAGCACGTCGAAGCGCTGGGAGTCGAGCAGCAACAGCGCCTGCTCCGCGTCCTCGGCCAGGGTCACCACCAAATCCGGCTCACGCGACAGCAGCCGCGCGCACACATCCCGCACCACGGGCTCGTCGTCCACCACCAGCACGGTCGAGGCGAGGGTGCCCCCACCCCCTCACCTCCACTGCGCTCATCGGTCTCGAAGGGGAGGTCCATGCCTTCGAGAATCGCACAGCTCGCGACGGACTTCGAGCGTGGCCACCAGGGGGGTTATGTTGGGGCGGTGGCGAGCTTCACGGATGCCTTGGAGGACAACCCCGCTCCGCGTCGACTGGGCGACGTCTGGCTGCGCTACGAGCCCGGCCGTCTGCTCGGGGAGTCCCGCGTCCCCTCGTACTGGAAGCGCCTGCTGCCCACCGTCTGCCTGGGCATGGCGGTGCCCCTGACACTGCTCGTGCTGGTGGGCGCGTGGGTGGACGGGGGCCTGGGCCTGTTCTGGGTGCCGGGCTTCCTGGCGGCCGCCCTGGTGGGGCTCGCGCTCTGGCTGGAGGGACGGCTCGGCCGGCGCCGCTTCGTGCTGCACTTCCGCTCCGAGCGGCTGCGGCTGGAGCGGCTGCGCTGGGCCCCGGGGCCACGCGCGCCCAGTGGGTGCCCTTCGACGAGGTGACGGCGGTGGAGGTGGTGGAGCGCCCGGACGGGCGCTACGCGCTGGTGGTGGTGTGGCGCGCCGGGGACGAGGAGAAGACGCCTCCGCGGCGCGAGGTGCTGGTGGAGCACATCCTCCAGAGCGAGCAGGAGGCGCTCCTGCGCGTCTGGCGGATGCTGCACAACGCCTTCGGACTCAGGGGAGCGGGCCTCGCCGGAGGGTGAGCTCGACTTCCGTGCCCGTCCCCTGCTTCGAGGACAGCCGCACCGTGCCCCCGAACTGCGCCACCAGCTCCTTGCAGATGGACAGGCCGAGCCCCGTGCCGATGCCCACCGGCTTGGTGGTGAACAGGGGCTGGAAGACCTTCTCCTGAAGCTCCTGGGGGATGCCGCACCCGTTGTCCGCCACGGTGAGCACCACGTCCTGCTCGCGCGAGGACCAACGCACCTCGATGCGGCCCGGCCGGCCCGTGCCCTCCATGGCCTGCGCGGCGTTGACGATGAGGTTGAGCAGCACCGGCACAGCTTCACCGGCCCGAACGTCACCTTCACCGGCTCGCCCATGGTGGTGATGCGGGCGCGGTCGCGCACCTCGGCGCGCGCCAGCTTCACCGCGAACGACACCACCTCGGCCACGTCCGCCGAGGCCTCCATGTCATCGCCGCGCGCCTGCGCCCTCAAGCCCAGCGCCACCCCGCGCAGGTGATCCGCTCCCGAGGCCGGTCCTGCAACAGCGAGGGAAGATCCTCGAGCACGCTGGCCACGTCCGGCGCGGGATCCGACGCCAGGTGCTTGGAGGCGTACTGCACCACGCACTCCAGATCCCTGCGCAGCGACGCCACGTTCTGCGACAGGTAGCCCACCGGGCCCATCAGCTCGTGCGCGATGCCCGCCGTCACCTGGCCCAGCGTGGCCAGACGCTCGGCCTTCATCATGCGCCCTTCCACCTCGCGCACGCGCAGCTCCAGCCGGGCGATCTTCAACCCGTCCTCGAGCGCGGCCAGCACCTCGGCGCGATCCCACGGCTTGACGAAGTAACGGCTCACCTGGCCGCGGTTCACCGCGTCGATCACCGCCTGCATGTCCGAGTAGGCCGTGACGAGCATGCGCTTGGCGTCCGGCGCCAGCGAGCGCGCGCGCTCGAGCAGCTCCACGCCCGTCATCCCCGGCATGCGTTGATCCGACAGGATGACGCCAATCTCGTTGCGCTTCTGCTCCAACAACGTCAGCGCCTCGGCGGGAGTCGAGCAGCGGAAGATGCGGAACTTCTGGCCGAAGTTCGCCTCGAACACCCGCAGGTTGAGTGCGTCGTCGTCGACGTAGAGGACGGCGGGGAGGTCAGACGGATTCATGGAGTTCCTCTCCGGGCCAGGTCGACCAGCACGCTCCCACCCATCCCACCACTGCGCCCACCCCCAAGAGATACCACGTCACGCACAAAACCCGATGGGCCGTGTTTCACGCTCCCTCGGCCTCACGCCGCGGCAAGTCCGTTCGACAACCGTCGGAGCGCATGCACCGTGGAACGCTTCAGCGCGGGTTGGCACTGGGCGCAGGAGGCACGGTGGCGGGCGTGCCTTCAGCCGCCTGAACGCCCAAGGCGCGCTCCACGTCCCCCGAGGACGCGAACACTCCCTCTGGCAAGCCGCTCAAACGCGTCAGCAGGGACGCCGCGGCATCGTTCTCCCGGGCCAGCCACACCAGTTGCGACCGGGACAGGGGGAAGACGGCGCCCCGCAGGGCCTGGGAAAGGGCCTCCACCAGCCCGGCCGGATCATCCACCCCAGGCCCTCCATGGATTTGTTTCATTTTCATCCATCCTGTGTGCCGCCCCAGCAGCCAGGGGAGCGGCGATCGGGCATCCACCTGCCCATTGGCCCTCTCGGCACCCGTCCCCACCCTATGAGGGCACTCCGACCACATACCAGGAGGACGAGATGACGAAGAAGAAGAGCACGGGGTACACGGAGAAGATCGAGCACGTGCAGGCCACGCGCCCCGAGCCCTGGCCCGGCATCCAGGGTCGCTCCGAGGAGCGGGAAGAGGATCTGCCCACGGGAACGAAGCGGGCGGAGCAGGCCGACGTCACTGACGCTCAGCGTCAACTCGAGCACGAAATGGACGAATCGGCCGCCTCCACCCGGGAGTAGCGGCGGAGACCGAGCGCTCCGGGCGGGCCGCCTTCGTGGGCGGCCCGCCAGGACGGCGCCAACTAGAACAGCAGCCGCATCGGGTGCTCGAGCAGCGCCTTGAGCTCGCGCAGGTACTCGGCGCCGATGGCCCCGTCGATGGCGCGGTGGTCGCCCGAGAGCGATACCGTCATCACCTTGCGGATCACCATCTGCCCGTCGCGCACGACGACCTTGTCCGACACGGAGCCCACCGCGAGGATGGCCGCCTGGGGCGGGTTGATGACGGCGATGAACGAGTCGATGCCGTACATGCCCAGGTTGCTCACCGTGAGCGAGCCACCCGTGTACTCCGCCGGCTTGAGGGCGCGCTTGCGGGCGCGCTCGGCCAGGTCACGCGCCTCGGCGGAGATGGCGCTCAGCCCCTTCTTGTCCGCGTCGCGGATGATCGGAGTGATGAGGCCGTCCTCGATGGCCACCGCGATGCCGACATCCACCGTCTCGAAGTGGAGGATCGCGTCGCCCTGCAGCGACACGTTCATCTTCGGGTAGCGGCGCAGCGCCATGGCCGACGCCTTCACGATGATGTCGTTGACCGAGACCTTGGACTCCAGGGCCTTGGCCTCCTCGCGGATCTTCAGCGCGGCGTCCATCTCCACGTCCACCGACAGGTAGAAGTGGGGCACCCCGGGCTTCACCTCGGCCATGCGCTGGCTGATGACCTTGCGCATGGTGGAGAGGGCACCGACTTCGGCTCGGGACGGGGTCCCGTGGCCTGGGCCGCAGCAGCGGCGGCGGGCGCCTTGCGCGCGGCGGGAGCGGCGGCCTGCGTGGAGGCCGCCTCGATGTCGCGCTTCACGATGCGGCCCGCGGGACCCGAGCCCTGGATCTGCGACAGATCCAGGCCCTTCTCCTGAGCCATCTTCTTCGCCAGCGGGCTGGCGCGCAGCCGGCCCCCGGAAGCGGCGGCGGGAGCGCTCGGCTTGGGCGCCGGAGCCGCCGCGGCGGGAGTGGAGGCAGGAGCCTTGGCGGCGGGAGCGGCGGGGGCCGCGGCCGGAGCCGGCTTCGCCCCACCCTTGCCGGCCAGGTACGCGATGGGCGCACCCACCTTGGCCATCTCGCCCTCACGCACCACGATGCGTGCGAGCACGCCGTCGTCGTACGCCTCGACCTCGAGGTTCGACTTGTCCGTCTCCACCTCGGCGATCGCCTGGCCGGAGGAGATCTTGTCCCCCTCCTTCTTGAGCCACTTGACGATCTTCCCCTCGGTCATCGTCGGGGACATCGAGGGCATGGCGATGGCGATGCCGTCGCCACCGGAGGCGGCGGCCGGGGCGGCCTCGGGCTTCTTCGCCTCGGGCTGGGCGGCGGCGGGCTTGGGGGCCTCGGCCTTGGGCGCGGCGGCGGGAGCGGCGGGCTTGGAGCCCCCACCCGCGTCGGCCTTCTCCCCCTTGGCGCCGAGCATGGCGATGGGCGCACCCACGGTGGCCATCTCCCCCTCGGGCACGAGGATCTTCAGCAGGTAACCATCGTCGTAGGCCTCAATCTCGAGGTTCGACTTGTCGGTCTCGCACTCGGCGATGGCTTCGCCGGAGGAGATCTTGTCCCCCTCCTTCTTGAGCCACTTGACGATCTTTCCCTCCTTCATCGTCGGAGAGAGGGAAGGCATCTGGATGGGCGTGGCCATGCGTCTCAGGCTCCCTCTCGGTAGAGGACCTTCTTCACGGCGGCGATGATCTTCGGCGCGTCCGGCTGGATCGCGTTCTCGAGGTTCGCCGCATAGGACATGTTCACATCGAGACCGGTCACGCGCACCACGGGCGCATCCAGCTCGTCGAACGCCTTGGACTGGATGATGTCCACCACCTGCGCGCCCACGCCGGCCAGCGGCCAGCCCTCTTCCACGATGACGGCGCGGTTCGTCTTGCGCACGGAGGCGAGGATGGCCTCCTCGTCCAGGGGACGCAGCGTGCGCAGGTCGAGGATCTCCGCGGAGATGCCCTCGGCCTCGAGCTGCTTCGCGGCCTCCTCGCAGAAGTAGTACATGCGCGACCAGGTGATGATCGTGACGTCCTTGCCCTCGCGCTTCACGTCCGCCTTGCCGAGCGGGACGATGTGCTCGCCCTCGGGCACCTCGCCCTTGAGCGCGTAGAGGCGCTCGCCCTCGAACATGACCACGGGGTTGTCATCCCGGATGGCCGCCTTGAGCATGCCCTTGGCGTCCGCCGGAGTGGCGGGGGCGATCACCTTGAGGCCCGGGAAGTGGGCGTAGGTGGACTCGAGCGCCTGGCTGTGCTGGCTGGACAGACGGCCACCCGCGCCGCCGGGGCCGCGGAAGACAATGGGGCAGCGCAGCTGGCCGCCCGACATGTGGCGCAGCTTGGCGGCGTTGTTGACGATCTGGTCCATCGCCAGGATGGCGAAGTTCCACGTCATCATCTCCACCACCGGACGCAGGCCCACCATGGCCGCGCCGACTCCCAGACCCGTGAAACCCAGCTCGGAGATGGGCGCGTCGATGATGCGCGCGCTCCCGAACTTGTCCAACAGACCCTGCGACACCTTGAAGGCGCCCTGATAGCGGCCCACTTCCTCGCCAATCAGGAAGACCTGGGCGTCGCGCTCCATCTCCTCGGCGAGCGCCTGGTTCAGCGCCTCGCGATACATCAACTCGGCCATCTTTGGCTCCGAATGCGAAAATCGTCAGTCAGTGGAATGGAGTACTAACCCTTCAGCCCCGCGGCCTTGTCGGCCTTGTCCGCCTGTGCCCGCGGCTCCAGGTCCCAAGTCACCTTGAGTTCCTTGCCCGACGGGTACGAGGGCCACTTGTCCACCTTCACGCCCAACACGCGCTCGCGGGGGCGCACGTCCTCCTCGCCCTCCTCCACGATGGTGTCGCGCCACAGCTCGGCGAGGTCCGGCTCGGGCGACTCGTCGGCGAACTTCACCGCTTCGTCCACCTGCGCCTTCACCTCGTTCTCGATGGCCTCGAACTCCGACTCCTTGGCCAGCTTGTGCTTGAGGATGTAGTGCATGAGGCGCGGGATGGGGTCGTTCTTGCGCTCCTCCTCCACCTCGTCCTTGGTGCGGTAGGTGGCGGGGTCCACCACCGAGTGGCCGCGGAAGCGGTAGGTGTTGGCCTCCATGAGCACCGGGCCGTTGCCCGCGCGGATGTAGGCCGCCGCGTCCTTCACCGCCTCGTACATCTTCAGCGCGTCCATGCCGTCCACGGCCTCGTGGCGCATGTTGTAGGCGGCGCCGCGCTTGTGGATCTCCGGCTCGGCCGACACGCGGCTGATGGCCGTGCCCATGCCGTAGCGGTTGTTCTCGCAGATGTAGAGCACGGGCAGCTTCCACTTGACCGCCATGTTGAACGTCTCGTGGAAGGCGCCCTGGTTGGCCGCGGCGTCACCGAAGTAGCACACGGTGATGCGGTCCTCGTTGCGGTAGCGGCTGGCGAAGGCCATGCCCGCGGCGAGCGGAATCTGCCCACCCACGATGCCGTAGCCCCCGTAGAAGTGGTGCTCGATGTCGAAGATGTGCATCGAGCCGCCCTTGCCCTTGCTGTAGCCACCCGTGCGGCCGAACAGCTCCGCCATGATCATTCCCGGGTGCGAGCCACGCGCCAGCGGCTGCGCGTGATCGCGGTAGCCCGAGAGCATGTAGTCATCCGGACGGATCGCCTCGTTGACACCGATCGCCACCGCTTCCTGCCCGATGTACAGGTGGCAGAAGCCGGCGATCTTCCCCAGACCGTACTGCTGCTGGGTGCGCTCCTCGAAGCGGCGCATGAGGTACATCTTCCGGTACATCGTCAACAGCAGGTCCTTCGAGTAAGGGCTGGCCACCGCCACTCCTCCGTACAGTTGAAGACCGCTCCGCTTCCGGAGCGGCGAAAAACGCCAAGGCGCCTGCATAGCGCGCGGCAGGGGGACTGCGAAGGGCTTTCGTCTAGCCGCGCCGCGTCAAGATTCGTGTGAAAAGTGCGGCACGGAAACAATCTCTTCCAGGAGCGTCACGGGCCTACCGGAATGATCCGTCGCCAGGTGAATGACCTGGGCCTGGGGGAAGCGGCGCAGGTAGTCATTGGCGTGGGTGGGCTCGTTGTCGAAGGCGGCGACGAGCGTGCCCCACTGGGCCAGCCGGGCATGGGCCTGGCGCTTGAAGGCGTCATCGTTGTCGCTCGCGTTCGGCTTCATCAGCAGGTGGACGCGGCCCTCGCCGGGCACGGGCAGGCCCCGCTGACGCATGCAGGCCTCGGTGCCCGCGCGCATGGACTCGTCGCGGCCCGTCACGTAGACGAGGTGCGCGCCCGCGTCCGCCACGGCATGGGTGAAGGCGGCGGCGCCCTGGATGACCTCGTCGTGCAGGCAGTAGTCACTGGTGAAGAAGCGCTCCAGCCAGAAGGCGCGCACCAGGGGGTAGTGATCCTCCACCTCCTGCTCGGACAGGCCGCAGGCGCGCATGGCGCCCTGCATGTCGAAGCCGCTGTCCCAGTGGTGGGGTGCGCACTGGCTGAGCTTCTCGTGCGATCTGGCCAGCCCGTACTCGCGCAGGATGTGGGCCTGTCGGGGCCGGTTGTCGAAGAGGGTGGAGTCCAGGTCGAAGGCAACCACCGCCTGGGGGCCCATTGCACGCGCACGCTCCAGGATGCCGCGCAGGGTCTGCTGCCAGCCCTCGCGCACCCGGGTCCTGAGATCCGAAGCCATGCTCCCCTTCTACAGGGCACCGGGCCCCCGGGGGAGGGGAATTCAACGGATCAGGCCGCCGAGCGCACCGGCTCGGGCCGGGGGGCTGCTGCTCGGGGTACAGACGCAACATCCGCTTGATGCCGTTGCGGTCCAGCACCAACCGCACCAGGTGCAGCGACACCCGCTCCTGCCCCGCCTCCTGGACGATGAAGCGGAAGGCCGGTCCACCTGGTAGCTCTTGGCGCCGCGCACCCGCCCCACCGAGAAGTCCTCCAGGTCCACGTACTCCAGCGCGTACTCCGGCTCGTCCATGTCGTGCAGGAAGCGCCCCACGTTGATGCGGATGATGTCGGTGATGCCCTCCACCCCCTGCTCGGTGCGCGGCAGCAGGTCCACGTCCAGCACCACCTGCTTCTGGTAGCGCAGCACCGTCTCGGACAGCTCCCCCTGGGACGCGGTGATGAGATCATCGCGCGAGCGCAGCGCGGCCACCTCCTCCGGCACCCGCGCCGCACGCCAGTAGTCCACCTTCTCCTGGCACGAGCCCAGGCACCGCCCCGTCACCGGCTCCACGATGCGCGCCGTGCGATCATAGAGGTGCCGCGCCGCCACCTGGCTGAAGATGCGGCGCATCCCCTCCTTGATGCGATCCTTCATCATGTAGCCCACGATCATGATGAGGAAGAAGTTGAGGCTCGCCTGCGTGTAGCGGCCCTGCGCCCAGATGGCCACCGCCGAGGCGAACGCCATGGCCACCCCCGCCGCCAGCGCGAACAGCACCTCCTCCCACCCCTGGCGCTTCTGATCCCTTCGCGCCGACAGGAAGAGGATGTTCATGCAGAACTTCTTCAGGAAGCCGAAGCGGTGCAGGTACTCCTCGTTGTCCCCCGTGGGGCTGATGACCGAGCGCAGCTGGTTGTCACGGCGGTACTTCTCCTCGCGCACCACCTCGTCCATCAGCTCCTTGCGCAGCTCGAAGGAGAAGCCCGCGCGGGGCTGCTCGGCCATGTCCGCCACGGCCTTGCGGAAGAACTGCTCCACCGTGAGGCTCAGGTACTCGTCCACCAGGCGCAGCGAGGCGCGCGTCTTCTCGTTCAACCCATGCTGGTTGACCGCGCGCACCCACGTGCGAAAGCGCTCCAGGATCTGCCGCACGCTCGCGCGCGTCGCCCTCGCGTCGCCCTCCAGCCGCGCGCATCCCCCCTCGGCCACCGCCCGGCCCAGGCTCTCGCAGTGCTCCTCCACGTCCCGCGCGAAGCGCCGCAGCGCGCCCCGGAACACACAGGACAACAGCTTCGCCTGATAGACGAGATCCTCTCCCCCATCAGCCCCGTGCGCAGCGCCGCCTCCAGCCGCATCAGCGGTGAGCGCCCCGAGAACAACACCTCCTCGAGGCTCATCACCGGCGTCTTGAAGCGCACGTAGTTGTGGATGTCCCCGTAGAAGCTCGCGCGCGGATACGTCTCCGCGTCGATGTTCAGACTCGAAGGCAGGAAGAGGTACGTCTCGACGACGTAGCGCGTCTCGTCATCCGCTCCGGAGGGCTGATACTCGAGCTTGAGTTCGAACTGCTTGCGGTCGTGGACTTCCAACCGGTTCTGCAACAGGGGCGAGGGTGTCGGCGACACACCTCCAGTCTAGGTCACGAAACCGTCACACGACAGAGGCCCCGGGGGACAAGGTCACCCTCCACCCCCCCGGGACGCGCCCCCACCTCCTTGGGCTCCCAAGGGCCCGGCCCTGGCACCTACATCAAGGCCCGGAGCTGACCTGGGAGGCGTCGGCCGCGGTGGGAGGAGCCGCCGGGGCCACCGGGGACGCGTCGGCGCCGCCATGCGCCTTGGGACGGGCATTCCAGAGGGTGAGCATGAGCAGGCCGCCCACGAGGGAGAAGCCGATCATGCTCGGGCCCCAGGCGCCCCAGCCGAAGTGATCCAACAGCGAGCCCATGCCCACGCCCACCACCGAGCCGCCCACGTACTGCATGCCGTCGAACATGCCGGCCGCGGTGGCCGCGGCCTTGCGTCCCCCGAAGTCCATGGAGGAGGTGCCCGAGAGCATGGAGTGCACGATGCTGATGGAGAAGGAGTTCACCACGAAGGCGGCGATCACCAGCTCGAGGCTGGGGGCCTTCCAGATGATGGCCATGCACACCACCTGCAGCGCGTAGCCGATGAAGGCCACGGGAGGCCGGCGCGCCTTGAAGAGCAGGTCGGACATGAAGCCCGCGGCGAACGCGCCCGCGATGCCCGCGAGCACCACGCCCGTGGCGCCCTTCTGGAAGATGGGGCTGTTGAGCGGCAGCTTCTGCGCCTCCAGCATGTAGCGCGGAAACCACTGCTCGAAGCCATGACGCACGAAGCCCGTGCAGAACTCGGCCGCCGCGATGGTGAGGGTGACGGGGTTGGTGAACACCACGCGCGCCACGTACTTGAAGTCCACCTGGCCGGTGTACCCGCTGGAGGCATCCGCCGTGTCCAGCGCCGGCAGGCCCGCCTCGTCCGGCGAGTCGCGCACCCACAGGAACGTCAAGAACCCGAGCAGCGTCATCACCGCCGCGGGCACGAAGAACACGAAGGGCCAGGGCAGCGTCGCCACCAGCAGGGGCCCGATGAAGTAGATGAGCGCCCGGCCTCCCTGGATCATCGAGCCGAAGATGGCGGAGAACACGCCGCGCTCGCCGATGTGGAACCAGCCCGAGTTCACCTTGATGAGCGCCAGGGCGGAGTAGGACTGGAAGTACATGTTCAGCGACCAGACCGTGGCCAGGTAGCCGAGCAGCAGCGGCCCCGTGCCGAGGAAGCCCAGATAGGCGCCCAGGCCGAAGGCCAGGTTGAACACCGTGCCGCCCGCGGCGCCCACCAGCATGGCCTTGCGCCCGCCGATCCGGTCCGCCAGGGGGCCGTTGAAGATGGCCGAGACGCCATAGATGAAGGTGGCCGCGCTGATGATGGCGCCCACCTGCGTCTTGCTCCACCCGTACTGCCCCGACAACGTGGCGTTGGCGAAGGAGAAGTTGTAGCGGCCCATGTACATGGCCGCGTACATGGTGCCGAGGGTGAGCCAGTTCTGGGCGCGGCGCAGGCGGAAGGCCCGCGAGTACTCCGGCCGAGGCGACGAGGACGAGGGGGCGGCGTCATGCATGGCGCCGGGCACCCTACCCGCCTTGGTGCCCCATCGCCACTCGCGCCCCGAGTGAATCACTCCTGCTCGGCGAGCAGCCGCAGGAGGCACAGCTCCGTCTTCGCGTCCGGCACCTCCCCGCTCCGGCACATCGCGAGCAGCTCGCGGATGGGCCGCCACCGCACCTCGGTGCCTTCCTCCAGGGGCGAGCCGTCCCCCTTGGGCACGCCGGCCTCCCGGCCCGTCACGTCCACCGCCGCCGGAAACACCTTCTCCGACAGGATGCCCGGCGCCACGAAGAAGCCCGCCCCGAGCAGCCGCACCTCCTCCGGCCGCACGTCATAGCCCGCCTCCTCCCGCACCTCCTCGGCCGCCCGGTGCCGCAGTCCCGCCTCGCCCTTGTCCTCGAGCTCCAACAGGCCCGCGACGATCTCCTCCACCCGCAGGTAGCTGGCCCCGTCCGGCACCGTCATGTCCTTGCCGCGCCGGAAGTACGCCGCCGGCCGCAGGTTCATCCGCGTGAGCACCTCCAGCCCCGACTCGCCCCGCCGGTACACCAGCACCGCCACCGCGTCCAACCGGGGCCGGTCCACCACGTCCACCCGGTACACCTTGGACGCCGTCCCGTCCGCGCGCCGGTTCTGACACCGCAGCCTCCGCACGCGCAGAAAACCCTCATCACACCTCGCCGTGGCCGAGAAATCCTCGATGACCTCGATGTCCGTGACCGAGGACTGACTGCTCGAACGCATGCACCACTCCCTGAACCAAGACCGTGACGCGGAGCCGTACGGCTCCCCCGGAATACTGTCGTACCTCGCCCGGACGCCAGGGCGGTCGATTTCCCCGTGTCCCGCCCGGACGGCCGCCCGCGTCATGAAGACGACAACACGCGGGCCCCCGTGAACCCTCGACCCGCCTCCCTGGGAATATCCCCACCCACGAGAGGTTGGGCTCGCACGCCTACCCAGCGGCGTGGGGGCCATGCTCAAGCGATTCGTGAACGTGAAGGACGAAGAGATCGGCCCGGTCCTCGTGTCCTTCTTCTATTTCTTCACGCTGATGTGCGGCTACGCCATCCTCAAGCCCCTCCGGGACGAGATGGCGACGGCCAAGGGCGTCCAGGGAGTGCCGTGGCTCTTCACGGTGACCTTCCTCGTGATGCTCGTGGCGGTGCCCGTCTTCTCCGCCCTCGTGTCGCGCTGGCCCCGGCGGCGGGTCCTCCCGCTCGTCTACCGCTTCTTCCTGCTCCACCTGCTGATCTTCTTCGGCGTGCTGAAGCTGGGCGTGGACAGGGACGTGGTGGCGCGTGCCTTCTTCGTCTGGGTCAGCGTCTACAACCTCTTCGTCGTCTCCGTGTTCTGGACCTTCATGGCGGACCTGTTCGTCAACGAGCAGGGCCGGCGCTTGTTCGGCTTCATCGCCGCGGGAGGCACCACGGGCATGCTGGTGGGCCCCTTCCTCGTCAAGCTCCTGGCCGAGCCCGTGGGCGCCACGAACCTGATGCTCATCACCGCGGTGCTGCTGGAGGCCAGCGCTCGGTGTGTGCGGCGGCTGTCCCGGCAGGAGGCCCTCGCCCCCTCCCGCGCCAGCACCGCCGAGGCGCCCGTGGGCGGAGGCGTCTTCGCCGGCTTGCGGCTGCTGTTCTCCTCCCCCCTGCTGCGAGGCCTGGCGCTGCAGATGCTCCTCTACGCCGCCACCTCCACCTTCCTCTACTACCAGCAGGTCCACATCGTGGACCGAGGGGCCTCCGGCGCCAACGCGCGCGCGGCCGCGTTCGCGAACATCGACTTCTGGGTGCAGGTGCTCACGCTCGTGCTGCAACTGGGCGTCACCGGCCGGCTCATCCACCGCTTCGGGCTGGGCGCGGCCCTGGCGGTGGCGCCCCTCCTCACCGCGCTCGGCTTCGCCGGACTGGCGCTGCTGCCCGGCATGGGCATGCTCATCTCGTTCAAGGCCTTGCGCAATGCCTCGCATTACGCCCTCGAGCGCCCCGGACGCGAGATCCTCTTCACCGGCGTGGACCGCGAGACGAAGTACAAGTCCAAGGGCTTCATCGACACCGTGGTGTACCGCGGCAGCGACACGGTGAGCTCCTGGCTGTACCGCGGCCTCGACGTGCTGGGGCTCGGGCCCACGGGGCTCGCGCTGTCGGCGGTGCCCGTCGCGTGTCTGTGGCTCACCGTGTCCGTCTGGCTCGCCCGCTACTCGCGCGCCCACCTGCCCCCGGCGGAGCCCGTGTGGAGCGCGTCCACCGACGCGGCCCGCTGAGCCCGCCACGCTTCGTCTCTTTCCTTCGGATTTCCTCAAGAGGAGGTCGTTCCCATGAAGCTGTCTCGTAGAGGGCTGTTGCAGGGAGCCGCCGCGTTCGGCTCGCTCTGGGCCGCGGGCTGTGCCACCACCCCCCGGACGTCCACGCCGCCCAAGGGGGAGGCAAGCGCATCCTCATCCTCGGCGGCACGGCCTTCCTGGGCCCCCAGCTCGTGGAGGCGGCGCGCGCGCGGCCACACCGTCACCCTCTTCAACCGCGGCAAGACGCGGCCCCAGCTCTTCCCCGACGTGGAGAAGCTCCAGGGGGATCGCGACCCCAACAAGGGCGAGGGCCTCAAGGCGCTCGAGGGCCGCACGTGGGATGCCGTCATCGACACCTCCGGCTACGTGCCCCGCCCGGTGCGCGCCTCGGCCCAGCTCCTGGCGCCCCACGTGGGCCAGTACGTCTTCATCTCCAGCATCTCCGTCTACAAGGACATGACCCGGCCGGGCCTGGACGAGACCGCGCCCGTGGCCACCACGAGCGACCCCGCCAACGAGACCATCGGCGAGGAGAACTACGGCGCGCTCAAGGCGCTCTGCGAGCAGGAGGCGGAGGCGGCCTTCCCCGGGCGCACCACCAACATCCGCCCGGGCCTCATCGTCGGCCCGGAGGATCCCACCCAGCGCTTCACCTACTGGCCCGAGCGCGTGGCACGGGGCGGCGAGGTGCTCGCGCCCGGAGACGGCTCGGATCCGGTGCAGTTCATCGACGTGAGGGATCTGGCCGAGTGGACCCTGCACGCGCTCGACAACCGCGACTTCGGCGTCTTCAACGCCACCGGCCCCACCCGGCCGCTCACCGTCCGGGAGTTGCTGGAGGCGTGCAAGCAGGCCAGTCAGTCCGATGCCACCTTCACCTGGGCCGATGCCGCCTTCCTGGAGCAGCAGAAGGTGAGCGGCTGGAGCGACCTGCCCGTCTGGGTTCCCTCCACCGGGGACTCTGCGGGCGTCGGCCAGTCAGCAACGCCCGGGCCGTGGCGCGAGGGCTGAAGTTCCGCCCCGTCGTGGACACCGCGCGCGACACCCTGACCTGGTTCCGGGGGCTG
Organism: Cystobacter fuscus; assembly: GCA_049060065.1. Classification (GTDB taxonomy): domain Bacteria; phylum Myxococcota; class Myxococcia; order Myxococcales; family Myxococcaceae; genus Cystobacter; species Cystobacter fuscus_B. The sequence continues at coordinate 1,707,260 of JBMEQP010000002.1, read as the reverse complement.
ACTCCGGATCAGCAGGAGAAACTGCGCAAGCGCGGCGGCCTCTCTCCGGAGCGGGAGCGCGAGGTGCTCGCCGCGTGGCACGAGCGGCAGGCGCGGCCCGCCCAGGCGGGTTGAACGAGGGCCACGAGGCCGGGGAGGCAGCGCTCAGCCCCGGCCCTTCGTGACGCGCAGCTCGCGCCATTGCGCCAGCAGGCGCGGCATCTCTCCCCGGACGAAGTCGAAGAACTGCCGCGACTCCTCCAGCCGGAGCCCGGCCACGCTCTCCGCGCCCACCGCGTCGATGCCCTCGCGCAGCCCCTGCTCGAAGCGCAGCAACATCTGGTCGCGCCGGGCGAGCGCCTCGTACCAGGCGTTGGAGGAGACCCGGTAGTGGTCGCTGCGTTGCCCCGGCTCGCGCTCGCGCGTCACCATGCCCACCTGCACCAGATAGCGCACGGCGCCGGAGATGGCCGCGGCACTCACCCGGAGTTGCTGGGCCAGCTCCGCCGCCGTCCGCGTCTCCTGATCCGACACCAGCAACCCCACGAACACCCGGGCGGGCATGCGGGGAAACCCGTCGTCCGACAGCGCCAGGGCGAAGCGCTCGACGAACCGGCCCACGGCCGCCTCGTCCCGTTTCGCCCCCGCTCTCTTACCCATGGCTACATCCTCCGCGCGCGGTTCTCCAACATCGGTGAAAGCTCCACAATCCTTTTTTCAGGAAGGACAGAAAACTCCACTCACTCCCTTTCCTGGCATTCCCCTCGACGGAGAGGCGCACCACCAGGCACCGAATCAGGGCACGGACCGCTATAAGGGCGCCCCGATTTCTTCCCTCTTCCGAGGTGCCACACCATGCGCTCCGCCCTGCTCTCCTCCATCGCCTGCCTTCTGCTGCCGGTGCTCCCCGCCGCCGCGGCGCCGAAGACACCCGCCGCGTCGAAGGCCGCGCCCGCGCCGAAGGCCGCCCCTGCTCCGGCACCCGTTGCCGCTCCGGCGCCCGCCCCCGCGCCAGAGCCTGCTCCCGCGCCAGCGCCCGCCCCTGCTCCGACGCCCGTCGTCGCGCCGAAGGCCGCGCCCGCGCCAACGCCCGCGCCCACCCAGTCGAATGCCTCGGACACGAGCGCGGGTGATGGCACCGCCGCGGTGGCCGGCGCCAAGGGCGTGGTGCTCGGCGTCAGCGGCCTGCCCACGGTGGGCGGCTTCCTCCACCTGACCCCGGCGGACTCCCTGCGCTTCAACCTGGGGCTCGACGTGGCCCTCACGCCGGCCTTCGGTGTGGGGTTCTCCGTCGGCGCGGGCGTGCGCCACCACCTGCTCGGCGGCAACCTGCGCCCCTTCATCGAGGGCGGCCTCCAGCTCGACTACGGGCAGGCGATCGGCTTCGGCATCCAGGGCGGCTTCGGCGTCGAGTACTACTTCGTCCCCCGGGTGAGCGTGGCGGGCTCGCTGGGCCTCGCGCTGCGCATCGACGGGGGCGGACAGAACTTCCACATCCCCTTCGGCACCACGGGCCTGCTGTTCAACGTGTACCTGTAAGGAGACCGGATGACCCTCCTCTCTCGCGTGACCATGGCCCCCCAGGGGCCCGAGGTTTCCCGGCTCGTCTATGGCGTGTGGCGCCTGTTCCAGGATCCCCAGGGCGCTGGCGTCCAACGGGTGCTGGAGAAGATCCAGACGTGCCTGGACCGTGGCATCACCACCTTCGACCATGCCGACATCTACGGCGGTTACCAATGCGAGGAGGCGTTCGGCGCCGCGCTCCGGGCCCAGCCCGGACTGCGGCAGCGCATGGAGCTGGTGACCAAGTGCGGCATCATGCTGGTGAATCCCGCGCGGCCCGCCCACTGGCTCAAGCACTACGACTACTCCCGCCAGCACATCATCGCGTCCGTGGAGCAGTCACTGCGCCAGCTCGCCACGGACTACCTGGACGTGCTGCTGCTGCACCGGCCCAGCCCCTTGTTGGATCCCTCGGAGGTGGCCGAGGCCCTCCAGACACTGCGGGCCCAGGGCAAGGTGCGCCACCTGGGGGTGTCCAACTTCACGCCCGCCCAGTTCGACATGCTCTCCAGCTGGCTCCCCTTCCCGCTGGTGACGAACCAGGTGGAGCTCCACCCGCTGCGGCCCGAGCCCTTCCTGGATGGAACGCTCGATCAATGTCTGCGCCAGCGCATCAGTCCCATGGCGTGGTCCCCGCTCGCCGGGGGACGGCTGCTGACGGGTGAGGGGCCCGCCGAGACGCGGGTGCGCGAGGTGCTCGCGAGCCTGGGCCAGAAGCACGAGGCACTGCCCGAGCAGATCCTCTACGCGTGGCTCTTGCGGCACCCCGCGCGCATCATCCCCGTGCTGGGCACCAACGACACCGGGCGCATCACCTCGGCCGTGCGCGCGCTCTCGTTGAACCTGGACACCCAGGACTGGTTCTCCGTGTGGAGCGCCGCGCAGGGCGCCGAGGTGCCCTGAGTTCCCGGGGAGGGTGCCTGAAAGGGACCGGGTTGTTGCATCATGCGGGGTGGATATGGCCCCGCGCACCGCGTCCCGTCTCGTGGAACTCTCCCCGCCCGAGTTGCTGTGGCGGCGCACCAAGCAGCTCGTGCTCCAGTCGGAGCGGCTGGTGCGCTGGGCGGCCACGCCCGAGCGATGGCCCCGCCCCGAGCTGGCGCCCACCCGAGGCCTGACGGTGCTGCTGGCCTCGCACCGCGTGGACATGGCGCGCGTGGATCCCGAAGCGGACCCCGTGCTGGAAGCCGGCAAGCAGCACAACCTGCGGCTCGCGGCGCCCGCCTTCGATGGGCTGTGGGTGGCTCCCGAGCGGCCCCTCTCCTTCTGGCGCATCCTCGGCCGGCTCTCGGAGCACGCGGGCTACCGCCATGGGCTGTCGCTCCGGGGCGGGTGTCTCACCCCCTCCATCGGTGGAGGCATCTGCCTGTTGGCCAATGCCCTCTTCGAGCTGACGGCGCGTCAGGGCTGGCGGGTGCTGGAGCGCTCCGGCCACACGATGGAGGCCGTCCCGCCCCTGGAGGGCGCCTTGTGGGGAATGGACGCCACGGTGGCCGGCCCTACGTGGACCTGGTGGTGGCGCCGCGCGAGGGACCGGTGCGGCTCGGGGCCCGCGTCGTGGGGGACTCCCTGCGGCTCACGCTCCACGGAGACGCCGCGCCCCGGACTCGCTCCCGGCTCTGGTCCGAGGACGACTCCCTCGTGGAAACCCCCGAGGGGTGGGTGCGCTCCAATCGGATCCTCCGGCGGGTGGAGGAGCTGTCCACCGGACGTGTCCTGGAGGAGGGCCCCGTGGCCGAGAACCGGCGCCGGCTGCTCAATCCCGAGGAGCGCGGGCGCACCTGCCTCACCTGTGGAGAGACGGCGTGCCACGCGCGCGTCGAGGTGCCCGTGCGCCCGGAGCCGCGCCCGTGAGGCTCGTCATCGCGCCGGAGCCCGCGCCGTGGTTGCCGCGGCTGTCCTCCCTGCTGGGCGAGGGCCCTCCGGCGCAGGTGCTCGCGCCGTGGTCCCTGCCGGAAGGCCCCGAGCAGTGGGGCGCGCTGCCCTCGCGGCTCCGCGCGGCGTGGCGGAGGCGGACGGTCCCGGAGGCCACGCCTCACCGGGTGTGGGGGCTGCCGGGGTGGTGGGCGGTGGAGGCGGGGCTGAGGTGGAGCGGACGCTCGGCGGCGGCGACGTTCTCGTCCCGCTTCCTGCTGCGCGAGTGGGTGGCGCGCGCCGTGGCACCCCTGCTCCCGGCAGGGGTGGAGATGGTGATCGCTCCCTCCTTGTGCGCACGCGAGCTCTTCGCGGTGGCCCGCCGCCGGGGGGCGCGCTGTGTGCTGGTGGAGGATCTTCCCTCACTGAGGCAACTGCACGCCGACCTGGACGAGGCGGCGAGTCACCACCCGGAAGAGGCCTTCCTGCGCAACCACCGGGCGCGCGCGGCGGACGTGGCCCGGCAGGAAGCGGAGCGCGTCCTCGCGGACGAAATCTGGGTGCGCGGCGGGTTCCTGCGCGAGCACCGGTGGCCAGCGGCTGCGCGCGGGAGCGACTGCGCGAGTTGCGCGTTCCCGAGGCGTCCGAGTCCCCAGCGCCCAGGGCCTCGGGAGGAGCGGAGCGGGTGGCCCTGCTCGCCGGTCCCGCCCTGGCCCGGAGCGGACTGCGCGAGGCCCTGGCGATCCTCGAGGCACGTCCTCGATGGCGGCTGTGGGTACGGCCCACGGAAGGCACGGACCTCCGGGGGCTCGACCATCCCCGGCTCACCCGGGTGACGGCGCACACGCAGCGCTCCCTTCTCGGGGTGGACGCCGTGCTGGCCCTGTCCTGGTGCGAGAGCTACCCGGCGGAGCTGGCGCTCGCGTCGGCCAGGGGCATCCCCATCATCGCCACGGACCGGGCCTCGGGTTTTCACTCCTGTCACGAAGTGCCGCGCGGCGATGTGCCCGCGATGCTCTCGCGGTTGGATGCCTTGGACGGCTGAGCAGGATTTATCCGGCGTGGCTGGATTTGTATGGTTTTACCAAGTGGTCAGTGGGAGTTGTCTTTCCTACCTGGGTCCTCGCTCACTCCGGGAATGTCTGCGATGACTCATGGACAGACCCGCCAGATTTTATTAAAGAACAATAAGAGGAAGGCCTGACTAGAGGGGAGTCAACGCCTTCTCGTCCGACCCGGATTCCCGGAGAGGGATTGACCCCGGACTCGGCCTGGAAGACTCGCGGGCTGGAACCACGCAGTGACGGGATGGGAGTCGGTGCGATGAAGCGACTTGGGCGAAGACAATTCACCGCGGGTATTGGCGCCACCCTGCTGGCGTCACCCCTGGTGCGGCTGCTCAATGGCGAGGCCCAGGCGGCAACGCCCACCACGGCCAAGAGGCTGATCGTCTTCTTCACGCCCAATGGCACGGTGCACAAGCATTGGCGGCCCACGGGCACGGAGACGAGCTTCACGTTCGCCGCGGGCAGCATGCTCGAGCCCCTCAACCGGCTGAAAAGCAAGCTGCTCGTCTGTGATGGGCTCGATTTCGTGGGGGCGGACAACCACGATCCGGGCATGACGCACATGCTCACCGGCAGTGGCACGGCGAGCAGCACCACCGCGGGCATGTCCATCGACCAGTACGTCGCGAGCAAGCTGGGCCAGGCCTCGCGCTTCAAGTCGCTGGAGTTCGGCGTCCAGACGAGTCTCTGGGGCGCCTCGAAATCCACGCGCATGTCCTACTCCGCGCCGGGCGTCTTCGTGTCCCCCGAGGACGTGCCGCTCAATGCCTACCAGCGCCTCTTCGGAGCGCTCGGGGACACCTCGACCGCGGCCGAGCGGCTGCTGCGCCGCCGCAAGAGCATGCTGGACGTGGCGCGCACCGATCTCTCGGCCCTGTCCACGGAGGCGGGCACGGAGGACAAGCTCAAGCTCGAGCAGCACATCCAGGCCCTGCGCCAGACGGAGCAGGCCCTGGCCGCGGCCAGCACCACCGCGTGCACGCCCGGCCAGTCCCCCGGCGTCATCGATGCCAAGGCCAACGCCAACTTCCCCCTGGTGGGGAAGATGCAGATGGACCTGCTGGTGAACGCGCTCGCCTGCGGCATGACGCGCGTGGCGTCCCTGCAGTGGGCCCACACCATCGCGCCCCAGGTCTTCACCTGGGCGGGTGCCTCGGAAGCCCACCACGAGCTGTCGCACAAGGTGGACTCGAACACGGCGGGCGTGGCGAGCTTCGTCAAGTGCGAGCGCTGGTTCGCCGAGCAGTTCGCCTATCTGCTCGACGCGCTCCAGGCGCGCCCGGATCTCTCGAGCACCACGGGGGGCACGATGCTCGACTCCACCCTGGTGCTCTGGGCCAAGGAGCTCGGCGACAGCCGCCTGCACACCTGCCGCTCGGTGCCCTTCATCCTCGCCGGGGGCACGGGGACGCCGTTCCGCTTCGGGCGATACCTGCGCTACACCAGCACGCCGCACCAGAAGCTGCTCACCTCGGTGTGTCAGGGCATGGGCCTCACGCTCGACACCTTCGGCGACGCCTCGCGCTCCACCGGCCCGCTCTCCGGGCTCGTCTGATTCCCCGCCTCCCCTCTCCCGCTCCTCCCCCTTCCCCCGCAGGTGGACCCGTGCTGACCTTCCGGCACCTCGTTGCCCTTGGCACCCTTGCCTCTTCCCTCGCCTGCGGGGTGGCCCCTCCGGCCGCGCCCGGAGACGAGCTCCCCTCCACGGGGGGGCCCTCCGAGCAGTTTCCGCCCCAGCCGGGAGGAGAGGATCCGACGGCTCCGGCCGGCTGTCCGGATGACGCGGAGTTCTTCCGCACCCGGCTGTGGGAGCCGGTGATGTCCTCGCAGTGCATCACCTGCCACAACGCCGGAGGAGTCGCGGCGGGCACGCGTCTGGTGCTCACTCCCGAGGGAGAGCCCGGCGCGGAGGAGAACAACCTCGACACGGTGCGGGCGGTGGCGCGCCTGTGGTACGACGGCACCTCGCTGCTGCTGCTCAAGCCCTCGGGCCAGCATCCGCTGGGCCATGGCGGCGGCAAGCTGGTGAGCCCCGACAGCGCGCTCTACGCGGACTTCCAGCGCTTCACCCAGCGTGCCCAGGGCGTGCCCGGCTCGTGCGACACCCCGCCTCCCACGCAGGAGGCCTGCGCGGCGGATGAGCTCGATCCCACCGCCCGGCGGCAGCTGCGCATGCTCACGCGCTTCGAGTACGACAACACCCTCACGGATCTGCTCTACCTGGACGAGCCCTCCACGTGGGGTCAGGCCCTGCCCGCGGAGGAAGTGGCCAACGGCTTCGACAACGCCGCGGCGGCCCGGACCGTGGGCCAGCTGCTCACCGACAAGCTCCTCAGCGCCTCGGAGCAGGCCGCCCTGGCCGTCGTGGAGAAGCTGCCCCGGCACGTCTCGTGCTCGGCGAGCGCGGCCTGCGCGCTCCAGTTCATCCAGGACTTCGGCGCGCGCGCCTTCCGGGGCCCGCTGACGGAGACGGAGCGCACGCGCTACCAGGCGCTCTACACGAAGGTGTCGGCGGAGGAGGGCTACCTCGAGGGCATCAAGGCCGTGGCGACCGCCATGCTCCTGTCGCCCAACTTCCTCTACCGCTCCGAGCTGGGCGTGCATCAGGGCGGCGGGCGGTACGTGCTCACCGACTACGAGGTGGCCTCGGAGCTGTCGTACCTCTTCTGGGGCTCGATGCCGGACGCGGCGCTCTTCGCCAAGGCGAAGCAGGGCCAGCTGCACACGCCGGAGCAGATCGCCGCCGAGGCGCGCCGGATGCTCACCTCGCCCCGGAGCCGCCCGCTGCTCGACCACTTCATGAGCCAGTGGATGGAGCTGGAGCGGGTGGATCAGGTGCAGAAGGATCCCCTCGTCCTCGCCAACTTCAGCCCCGAGCTGCGCAAGGCGATGAAGACGGAGACGCTGGAGCTGTTCGATCACATCGTGCGCCAGGGCAGCGGCCAGCTCTCCGAGCTGTTCTCCGCGGACTACACGTTCGCCTCGAGCACGCTGGCGACGTTCTATGGACTGAACATCCCCGTGGGCGGGACGACCTCGCCCAGCGGGGCGAACATGTGGTCGCTCAAGGGCACGGGCCGCGGCGGACTGCTCACCCATGGTGGCATCCTCGCCGCGCAGGCCACGCCGCAGGCCGCCTCTCCCGTGCGCCGCGGCAAGCTCGTGCGCGAGCGCCTGTTGTGCCAGCCGCTGCCGCCCGCGCCGCCGGGGTTGGATCTCGAGCTGGGTGACACGGGCACGCAGCAGACGAACCGGGAGCGCTTCCAGGAGCACTCGCGCAACGCGGCCTGCTCGACGTGCCACCAGTTGATGGATCCCATCGGCTTCGGCTTCGAGCAGTTCGACAGCGTGGGCCGCTACAAGCCGAAGATGGCCAACGGCTCCCTGGTGGACGCGAGCGGCGAGGTGCTGGCCTCCAAGTCGACCCAGGGCACCTTCGTGGGCGTGGATGGGCTCCAGGTGAAGCTCGCGAGCAGCCCGGACGTGGCGGACTGCTTCTCCCTGCAGTGGCTGCGCTTCGCCTACGGCGTGGCGGGCGAGGAGAACACCTGCGCCGCCAGCCAGCTCACCGGGCGCTTCCTCCAGAACAACCTGAGCATTCCGGAGCTGATCGTCTCCGTGACCCAGTTGCCCCGCTTCACCCAGCGCTGGGGCGCGGACATCTCGCAGCAGCCGCCCCCCTCGTCCACGGACGGCGGCACGGGCACCACGGATGGCGGCACGCGCCCGCCCGACGGAGGCACGGGCACCACGGACGGCGGCACGGGCACCACGGACGGCGGCACGGGCACCACGGACGGTGGCACGCGTCCCCCCGACGGCGGCACGGGCACCACGGACGGTGGCACGGGCACCACGGACGGTGGCACGCGTCCCCCCGACGGCGGCACGGGCACCGACGCGGGCACGCCCCCTCCCGCGAGCGGCCTGCAGATCACCCAGACCGTCCAGAGCGACTGGGGCACCGGCTACTGCAACAACGTCAAGCTGACGAACAAGGGGACGACCACGGTCACCTGGAAGGTCTCCATCACGATCGTGGGCACCCTGACGAGCGCCTGGAGCTCCTACGCCTCCGCGTCCGGCAGCGTGGTCACGTTCACGGGTGAGTCCTGGAACAATCAACTGTCCGCGGGGGCGAGCACGAACTTCGGCTACTGCGCCAAGCGCTGACCCGGCGGACCTCCGGCGCGCCGCGCGTGATACAGACGGCGCGCATGGAGACTGAAACCCTGCTGTCGTCCTTCGTGAAGCTGCTCGTCTCGGATGTCGAGCGCTCCGCGGCCTTCTACGAGGCCCTCGGCTTCAAGCGGCTGCGCTCGGATCCGCCCTTCCTCCAGCTGCGCTGGGAGAACCAGGCCGAGGTGTACCTGGTCAAGGCGCCCGCGGCGCTGCCCGTGGAGGGCCGCCGGGGCGCGGGCGTGCTGATTGGCATCCGGGTGGGCGCCCTGGGCGTGGAGGAGGTGGCCGCGCGCGCCCAGGCACTCGGGGTGAGCGTGGATGGCCCCACCCGGCAGCCGTGGCACACGCGGGAAATCGTCCTCGCGGATCCCGACGGCTACCGGTTGAACTTCATCGAGCCCGCGTGAGGGCCCGGCGGCTGACGGCTACGTGCCCGCGAACTGCACGCCCTCGAAGACGAGCGTGGGCGTGCGCGAGGTGCTGTAGCGGTAGGGATCGTCCCCCACGGCCACCAGCCGCTTCCACAAGTCCAACTGGTTGCCGGAGATGTTCATCTCGCTGATGGGCTCGGCGAGCTGCCCTCCGCGCACGCGGAAGCCCTGGACGCCGAGCGAGAAGTCACCGGTGAGGGCGCTCGAGTTGCCCCCGAGGAAGCCCGTCACGAGGATGCCCTCGCCCAGGTCCGCCAGCAGCCCCGCCCGATCCTTCGTCCCCAGCTTCCAGGAGAGGTTGGAGGGGCCGCCCGTGGTCGGACGCGTCTGGAGCTTGCGGGCGTAGTAGCTGTCGATGAAGTAGGTGCGCAGCACGCCCTCCTCGAACAGCGCCATCGGGCGGGAGGTGATGCCCTCGCCGTCGAACAGGCGCGAGCCGAGTCCCCGCTTCAGGTGCGGTTCGTCGGAGAGCGACAGCAGCGAGCTGCCCACCTGCTGGCCCAGCTTCCCATCGAGGAACGAGCGCTTCTGCTGGATGGCCGCGCCCACCATCGACGAGAGCAGCATCGACACGAGCCGGCCCGCGGCCTTGTTGTCGACGGCCATCGGCAGCACCGCCGACGCGCCCTTCTGCGCGCCGACGCGGCCCAGGGCCCGCTCTCCGGCACGGCGGCCCAGGGCGCTCGCCGAGGGCAGGTCCTCGAAGAAGCGCGCGAAGCCGGAGTCCCCCTCTTCCGGGCGGCGACCATCCGGATCCTGCACGCTCACCTCCGCGGAGGCGGCGAACTGCGTGGAGCGCGAGCCTCCCTCGAAGCCATTGGAGGTGACGCGGAACATCTCGCGGGACAGGTCGCCGAAGCCCGTGGTCACCGAGAGGATGGCGCCCTTGCCATCCGCCGAGCGCGCACCCTCCTCCAGTTCCCGGGCGAAGCGCTGGCGCTCCTCGGCGGAGAGCCGCGCCTGGCGCGGATCCTCGATCATCAAATCCAGGCTGGCGCGCCCCGCGTAGAACTCGGGCTCGGGAAGGCGGCGGTACGCGTCCGCGGTGAGGACCCGCGTCATCGCGATGGAGTCGGAGATGAAGCGCTCGAGCGCCTCGGGGCGCAGGTCGCTCGTGGAGACGGCGGAGTAGCGCCCGTCGACGAAGAGCTGGAGCGACAGGCCGCGGGTGGTCGCCTCGGAGACCTTCTCCACGCGACCATCGCGCCACTGCACTTCCAGCTCCCGCATGCGGCCCGCGGTGGCCGAGCCTCGTTGGCCCCGTGCCGGCGAGCCGAGTCCACTGCCCGCCGCGCCGTCTCTTCCAGACTCGTGCTGTTCGTCGTGCTCATGCCGGCCTCTTTCACGCGTTGCGCCCGCCCACGGTGATGGACGCGACCCGGACGGTGGGGATGCCCTGGGACACGGGCACGCCCTGGCCATCCTTGCCGCACGTCCAGCCGCCCTCGTCGATGACGAGATCATTGGCGACCATGTCCACCTTCTCCAGGACCTTGGGCCCGTTGCCGATGATGTTCACGTCCTTGATGGGGCGCGTGAGCTTGCCGTCCTCGATGAGGTAGCCGTTCTTCACGTAGAAGGTGAAGTCGCCGGCGCCGATGTTCACCTGGCCGTTGGTGAAGTTGGAGCAATAAATCCCCTTCTTCACCGAGGCGATGATCTCCTCGGGCGTGTGGGGCCCCGGCAGCATGTACGTGGAGCGCATGCGCGGCAGGGGGGCGTGGCGGTAGCTCTCGCGCCGGCCGTTGCCCGTGGGCTTCACCTTGTAGTGGCGCGCGGAGATGGAGTCGTGGAGGAAGGTGGTGAGCACGCCATTCTCCACGAGCATCGTCTTGCCCGGCACGTTGCCCTCGTCGTCCACGTTGATGGCGCCGCGCGCGTGCTCGTTCGTGCCGTCGTCGACGATGTTCACGAAGGGGTGGGCGATGGGCTTGTTGAGCTTGTCCGCGTAGATGGACGTGCCCTTGCGGTTGAAGTCGGCCTCCATGCCGTGGCCGATGGCCTCGTGCAGGAGGATGCCCGAAGAGCCCGCGGCGAGCACCACCGGCATCTCCCCGGCCGGCGGCTGCACGGAGTCGAACAGGATGGTGGTGCGCGCCACCGCCTCGCGGACGATCCGGTCCAGCCTGTCGCGCGAGTAGAAGTCCAGCCCCGCGCGACCGGCGACGCCATACGCGTTCTGCTCGCGCTTGCCGTTCTGCTCGGCGACGCACGACAGGTAGAGGCTCGTCATCGGCTGCACGTCCTCGACGATGCGCCCGGTGCTGTCGGCCACGAGCACCGCGCCATGCTCATCCGAGAAGGACAGGCTCACCTTGGCCACGCGGCCATCCGCCTGGAAGGCCGCCGAGTTGAGCCCCTCGAGGATGGGCAGCTTCTGCTCGGGGCGCACGGCGTCCCAGCCGGCCTGGAGCACGTAGCGCCGGGGCAGGTCCTTGAAGACGTGGAAGTGCTGGGGGCCGGCGCGCGAGGGCCCATCCGCGATCGCCGCCGCCGTGCGCGCGGCGCTGCGCATCGCCTCCAGGGACAGCTCCTCGGTGTAGGCGTAGCCCGTCTGGTCTCCCTTGACGACGCGAACCCCGACGCCGAGCTCCACAGTGGTGAACGCCCGGTTCACCGCGCCGTCCTCGAGTGACATGGAGGTGGAGACACGGTGCTGGAAGAACAAGTCGCTGTAGTCCCCACCGCGCGACAGCGCCGCGGCGAGCGTTTCGCGGATGAGCGTCTCGGTGACGCCGAAGCGGGCGAAATACCCGATTCCCTCCGCGGGCCCTCGAGTGCCTGTCCGCTCCGCCTCCGCACCGCCAAGCAGTGCCTCGTCCGTGCCGCCACCCACCAGGTCCTGTCGCGTCATCCCGTATCTCCTTACCGCCGTGCTCCTCGAGTACCCATCTTCGCGCACCCCGAGTGGAACCGGGAGGCCGCCGGGATTTTCCCAGCGACCCGGCTCAACTCAGGGACGTCATGCGCACCACCTCGTCGAAGGAAGTAAGACCCATGGCGAGCTTTCGCACGGCGGCCTCGCGCAGGGTGCGAGTGCCCGCCCGACGCGCGGCGTCCAGGATCTGCGTGTGGTTGGCGCCGCGGGAGATGAACTCGCGCAGCTCGTTGTTCATGTTGACGATCTCGAAGGCGCCCGTGCGGCCCCAGTAGCCGGTGCCCCGGCAGCGCACGCACCCCACGCCCTTGACGATGCGCACCCCGTTGGGCAGCAGGGGGATGGGGGTGCCCAGCATGGCCAGCTCGTCCTGGGTGAGCGACGTCTGCTGGGCGCAGTGCGGGCACACGCGCCGCAGCAGGCGCTGGGCCATCATGCCGATGAGGCTCTGGGCGAGCAGGAAGGGCGGCACGCCCAGGTCCTTGAGCCGGGCCACCGAGCCGATGGCGTCGTTGGTGTGCAGCGTGGAGAGCACCAGGTGGCCCGTGAGCGCGGCCTGCACGGCGTTCTCCGCCGTCTCCTCGTCGCGGATTTCGCCCACCATGATGACGTCCGGGTCCTGGCGCAGGATGCTGCGCAGGGCGTTGGCGAAGTCGAGCCCCACCTTGGGCTGCACCTGCACCTGGTTGAAGCCGTCCCACACCATTTCGATGGGATCCTCGATGGTGGTGACGTTCACGTCCGGCCCCGCCACGGCCTTGAGCGCCGAGTAGAGCGTGGTCGTCTTGCCGCTGCCGGTGGGGCCGGTGACGAGGATGATGCCGTGGGGCTGATCGATCCACGACTCGAAGACGACCTTCTCCTGCTGATCGAAGCCGAGCTGGGCGATGTCCTGCACCAGCGTCTCCGGATCGAACACACGGATGACGACCTTCTCGCCGAAGGCGGTGGGCGAGACAGGACACGCGCAACTCCACCTCGCGCCCGTCCTTCTCCGTCTTGATGCGGCCGTCCTGGGGCTTGCGCTTCTCGGAGATGTCCATGCGCGAGAGCATCTTCACGCGCGACACGATGGGCGGGTGCACGCCCGCGGGCAGGGTGTAGACGGGGTGCAGCACGCCGTCGATGCGCAGGCGCACGAGCGAGGTGGTGCGCTTGGGCTCGATGTGGATGTCCGAGGCGCGGTTGTCGAAGGCGTAGCGCAGCAGGTAGTCCACCGCCTGCACCACGGGCTGGTCCGCGGCGTCCAGCTCCTGGCGGCCACTGAGCGTGACGAGCTGCTCGAAGTTGCCCACCTGCGGGGAGTTGCCCGGGTTGGCGCTGAAGTCATCCGCCGCCTTGGCCAGCGTGCGCTTGAAGCCGTAGATGTCCGCGATGGCCCGGAGGATGTCGCCCTTGGAGGCGAGCACCGGATCGATGGGCATGCCGGTGAGCACGTGGATGCTCTCGAAGAGCTCCTGATCGAAGGGGTTGGCCACCGCCACCACCAGCCGGCCGTCCTGGCCGCGCTCGAGCGGCAGCAGCACGTTCTTCTGCGCGAAGGGCCGCGAGACGGTGCGAGTGGCCAGCGCCATGTCCAGCTTGAGCGGATCCACCTTCTTGTAGGGGATGCCGGCGGCGCGCGCGGCGATCTCCGTGACCCGGTCCTCGTCGAGTACGCCGCGGCCCTCCGCCAGCGGCACCTGGAAGGCGGCGACGATCTCCACGGGAGACACGTCGTAGCGCGTCGAGTCCTTGGCCGCGACGCCCTGGTTCTTGAGGACCCGGGCCCGGGCGGCCTGCTCGCGCGCGAGGATGTTCTGCCCCTGCTCGGCGGTGAGCACCCGCTGGGTGACGAGCGCGTCGAGCACGAAGGACAGCGAGAAGTCGTTTCTGCTCCGGGACGAAGGGGGAGCGGACGGGGTCACGGGCGCGGGCAAAAGCATCTCCTTGCGGCCACGAGCAACACGGCCAGTGAGCCAGGCAATCCCGGCGCGTTCACGGCGGCTCCCAGGCAACCACACCCGGGAGCGGAAGAGCAGTCTATCCGCGAACCGCCCGGACGGTCGCCTCCACGAGCGCCTCGGGGGTGGGGCGCTCGGCCACGGCGGCCACCGCGAGGCCCAGTTGGGACAGCGCCGCCGCGGTGGTGGGGCCAATGGCCACCAGCCGGGCCGCGCCGAGCCGCTCGCGGCCCGCATCCTCCAGGAAGGCCTCCGCCGTCCGGGGCGAGGCGAAGAGGGCCACGTCGGGCGGCGAGGACTCGAGCAGCGCCCGCGTCTCGTCGGGCAGCACCGTGGGCCGGGCGCGGTAGGCCGTCACCCGCGTCACCCGCGCGCCGTGCTCGCGCAAGGCGTCCTCCAGCTCGCGCCGCCCCTCCTCCGCCGCGGGCAGCAGCACTTCGTCCTCGGGGCCGAGCGCGGGGCGCATCACCTCGGCGAGCCCCTCGCCCGTGCCGCTGGGAGACTCGGCGGCCACCCTCAGCCCGTAGCCCTCCACGGCGCGCGCGGTGCGCGGCCCCACCACGGCGAAGCGCACGGGTGACAGCAGTTGCGTCGTGCCCGCCTCGCGCAGCGCCTCCATCAACGCGTCCACCGCCGAGGCGCTGGCGAACACCACCCACTTGTAGCGCTGGATGGACTCCGCGGCCGCCATCAGCGGGCGCGCGTCCTCCGGAGGCACCAGCTCCAGCAACGGCACGTGCAGCACTTGCGCGCCCTCGTCCTCGAGGAGGAAGCACAGCTCCTCCGCGCGGTCACGGGGGCGCGTCACCAGAACGCGGATACCTTCGAGTCGCCTGTCCACGGGCGCGACTCTAGGACTCCCGCGCGGAAGCGAGGCGACCAAAATCACGCAGGATGTCCGCCGCGCCACGCGACAACAGTTCCTCCGCGAGCGCGTCGCCCACCGCGAGCGCCGCCTCCACCGGGCCACTGCGCTCGCCCATCACCACCTTCGTGCCATCCGGCCGCCCCACCAGTCCACGCAAGTGGACGGTCTGGCCCTGCACGGTGGCATGTCCCGCGAGTGGGACGGTGCAGCCGCCTTCCAGACGGGCCATGAGGGCGCGCTCGGCCGTCACCGCCACGCGCGTGGTGGCGTCCTCCAGCGGAGCGAGCAGGCCGCGCACCGCGGCGTCTTCCGTGCGGCACTGGATGGCGAGCACGCCCTGCCCCACCGCCGGCAGGCTCACGCTGGTGGGCAGCACCTCGGCGATCTCCGCCTCCATCCCCAGACGCTTGAGGCCCGCGTAGGCGAGCACCGCGCCATGCAGTTGCAGCTCGCGCATGCGCGCCAGCCGTGTCTGCACGTTGCCGCGCAGGCTGACGATCTCCAGGTCCGGCCGCCGCGCGCGCAGGATGCAGCTGCGCCGCAGCGAGGACGTGCCCACGCGTGCGCCCCTGGGCAGCCCGTCCAACGACAAGCCGGGAGGGCCGCAGAGCGCGTCGCGGGGATCCTCGCGCGTGGGGAGCGCCGCGAGCAGCAGGCCCGGGGGCAGCACGGACGTCATGTCCTTGAGGCTGTGCACGGCCAGGTCCGCGCGGCCATCGAGCAGGCACTGCTCGATCTCCTTCACGAACAGCCCCTTGCCACCCACGGTGGACAGGGGCGCGGCGAGGAAGCGGTCGCCCGCGGTGGTCATCTCCACGAAGGAGACCTGCAGCTCGGGATGGAGCCGGGTAAGCAGCGCGCCCACGTGACGGGCCTGCCAGAGCGCCAGCGGACTCTGCCGGGTGGCGATGCGGATGGACTTCATCCCTTGCCTCCCGTGGCCACCACGTTGGGAATGGAGGCGTCCGGTGCGTTGGGCGAGCCCTCGAGCCCGAAGAGCTCGGCGGCGGCGCCCGCCAGCCGGTTGCCCTCGTGCTCGGGCCCCACGGCGCGCAGCCGCGCGGTGGGCTCGTGCAGCAGCTTGTTGACGATGGCGCGCGCCATGGCCTCCACGCTCTTGCGCTGCTTGTCGTTGAGGCTGTCACCGAGCGTGGCGAGCGTGCGCTCCACCTCGGCGCGGGCGATCGCCTCGCCGCGCTGCCGCAGCTGGGCGAGCACCGGCACCCCCTGGCGCACGGCGCGCTCGCGCACGAAGCGGGCCACCTCCTGGGCCACGAGCACCCCCGCCTTCTGCGCCTCCTCGGCGCGGGCGGCGGCGTTGTCCGCCACGAATTTCTGGATGTCGTCCAGGTCGTAGGCGTGCACCCAGTCCAGCGAGCCCACCTCGGGGGCGATGTCGCGCGGCACGGCCAGGTCCACCATGAAGAGCGGGCGGAAGCGGCGCGCCTTGCCCACCGAGGCCACGTTCTCCTGGGTGAAGAGGGGCACGGGCGAGGCGGTGCTGCACACCACCACGTCCGCCGAGGCGAGCAGCGACAGCAGCTCCTCGAAGGGCCGCGCGGTGGCACCCACCTCCGCCGCGAGCGCCTCGGCGCGAGAGAAGGTGCGGTTGGTCACCAGCATCCGCGTGGCCCCGGCCTGCTTGAGGTGGCGCGCGGCCAGCTCCGACATCTCCCCGGCGCCCACCAGCAACACCGTCTTGTCGCGCAGCCCGTCGAACACCTTGCTCGCGAGCGCCACGGCGGCACTGGCCATGGAGGTGGCGGAGCGGCCGATGGCCGTCTCGGTGCGCACGCGCTTGGCGCAGCCGAACGCCGCGGCGCACACCCGCGTCAGCTCGCCGCGCACCGTCCCCGAGCCCTGTCCCCGCTCGAACGCGTCCTTCACCTGACCGAGGATCTGCGCCTCGCCGAGCACCATGGAGTCCAGGCTGGCCGACACCCGGAAGAGGTGCACCAGCGAGTCCTCGCCCCGGTGCTCGTAGAGGTGCTCCATCGCCTCGGGGCCGCCGAGCGCCAGCAGCTCGCGCAGCGCGCCCTCGCGGGCCTGGGCCACGTCCGGCGAGGCCATGTACAGCTCCACCCGGTTGCACGTGGACACGAGCATCGCCTCGTGGGGCGCCTGGGCCAGGCGCCGCAACAACTCCACCTGCTGGGACTCGGGCAGCGCGAGCCGCTCCCGCACGGACAGCGGAGCCGTCCGGTGCGACACACCCATGCACAGGAACTCCATAGCTAGCGCCAGCCTCCACCCACGTGCGTGAAGTCGTACGACGACAGGAAACACAGCAGCAACAAACCAAACCCCGTCATGGTGAGCAGCGCGACGCGCCGGCCCCGCCAGCCCCCGAAGGAGCGCGCGCTGACGAGCGCGGCGAAGACGACCCAGGCCACCAGGGTGGCGATCTGCTTGGACTGCCAGGACCAGACGAAGCCCGGCGCCGCGCTGGAGAAGAAGGCCCCGGTCACCAGCGTCACCGACAGCGCGATGAAGCCCACCACCACGAGCTGGCGGTTGAGGGTGTCGAGGAACTCGAGCGAGGGCAGGCGCGCGAAGAGCAGGCCGAAGCGCTTGCCCTTCACCTGCCGCTCCATGATGAGGTACATGCCCGCCACGCCCGCGGCCACCGCCGAGGCGGCCACGCCCAACAGGGCGATGGTGATGTGCACGGGCAACAGGGGCCGCTGCACGTGCGCCGGCAGGGGCGTGCCCCCATCCAGCAACAGCCCCGGCAGGAGCACCGCCACCGCCAGGGGGGTGATGAAGGCCCCCATCACCGGCCGCCGGTAGCGCACATCCACCACCAGGAAGATGGCCAGCAGCAGGAAGGCGAAGGTGGAGAAGCCCTGGGCCATTCCCACCGGACGGCCGCCCTGGGCACCGAAGAGCCCGAAGAGCGCCACGCCGTGCAGGACCGGGCCGGTGCCCACGAGCACGCGGCCCGTGGTCGCCAGCGCTTCCCATTGCCGGACGAGGTACACCAGATAGACGAGCGCCGCGACGACATAGGCGTGGCAGGCGAGTGAGACCAACGCGTGGTTCATGGCGGCTAACAACCCACTGGACTGAGCGCGTCAGCCCATCTTGTTCAAAAGAAACGCGGCGAGCAGGTCCGTCTCCGAGCCTGCCTTGCTGTCCTCCGAGGAAGCATCCGAGGGGGATGGCACCTCGGCCACATAACCGGGGACCACCTCATATGCCGTCTCTCCGAGCAACACGGAGTCGGCCATCTGCTCGGCCCCCAGGGACTCAAGCTGCTCCTCCGTCTTCACCTTGGACACCAGTGCGGTTGGTGTCCTCGCCCGTGACCAACTGGACGATGTGGACGGCGGGCACCACCGGGTACACGCCCGTCTCACCCGTCACCACCAGGACCCCGTCCTTGACGTCCGCTTTGTCTTCCAGCGCCCACTCCTCGAGCTGGGTCTGGGGAAGGAAGAGCTTCATGAAGGTCCCATTCTACACCGCCCGGCCCCAGGCCGAAGTGCCAACTACCACACGGGGGGAGATGCGGTGCGACGTCCGAGCCCCATCCGCATCTACGTAGGCAGGCAACGGATCCGGCGAGGTCCCAGGCTTGCAGGCCGGTAGGCGCGTATTAGAGGACGCGCCAGCTGAAGCGGCCCACGAGTGAGAGGAGACACCATGGCAGGCGCTGACGTGTTGACGGTTGGAGACGGAGATTTCAAGAAGGAAGTGCTGGATTCCACCCAGCCCGTGCTGGTGGATTTCTGGGCCACGTGGTGCGCCCCGTGCCGCGCCATCGCGCCCACCATCGATGCACTGGCCACCCAGTACAAGGGCCAGCTCAAGGTGGCGAAGATCGACATCGACCAGAACCAGGACACCCCCCAGCAGTACGGCATCCGCTCCATCCCCACCCTGCTCGTCTTCAAGGGCGGCAAGGTGGTGGATCAGATCGTCGGCTCCGTGCCCCGGTCGAAGATCGAAGAGGCCGTGAAGAAGGCCCTGTAGTTGCCGCGGTCCTCCGCGCGGAGCATCCCCTGGGCTTGCCCTGGGGGCTCCGCGCGGGCGGCTCACTCGCCCCGCCACAGGTCCGTGGACGTGTGGGCCTTGAGCAGCTCCCACGCGGCGAGTGCGTCCACCACCCGCTCCAGTCCGTCGGACAGCCCGCGCGCCCGGGGCGAGGCGAGGTACTCCTCCGCGAACGCGCGCAGCCGCAGGTCCAGGAAGAGCCGCGCCAGCGCCACCTCCGTCTGGCCGTAGAACTCCTCGAAGTGGATGCCGAAGCCGGAGGGCGTCTCGTCTCCCATCGGCCGGTGCTCGCGGACCACCCGGGCCCGGGCCTCCACGGGCACGGCCCCGGGCGCCAGGGAGAAGCGCACCCGGAGCTCCGTGGACAGGGGCAGGAAGAAGGTGCTCTCCAGGAAGGCTCCCCCCACGCTCACGTTCACCGAGCGCAGGGTGGCCGTGAAGCGCCGCTCTCCCTGCTCGTCGATCCACAACTCGAAGCTCGTGGCGAGCTGCGCGCGGGGAAAGCGCCGGTGCTCCACCTCCTCCTCGCTCCCCACCCCGATGATGGGAGCGGCGGGGATGCGGGTGGTGACGGGATTCGACGAGAAGCGGAAGGGAGACGCGGGACGCGCGGGGGGTAGCGGGGACGCGGCACGCCCGAGGGGCTGCGCGCGGGGCTCGGACCGGGAGGCACCACCGCGCGCGGCGGCTCGGGCCGGACCGCGGGGGGCGGCGGGGCGGCCGCCGGTCGCTCGGGGACCACCGCCTGGTCGGGAACCTTCTTTCGCGAGCCCTTGCGCTCCATCTTCTACCTCCTGGGGGAACCGGACAGATTTGCATACCCCCGGCGCCGGGATTCATACACCATGCGCCACCTCGTCCGCGCGTGGAGTCTTGCGATGTTGGGAAACCTCCTGAAGCCCGAGTTCGACGCGCTCATCGCCGCCAAGGACTGGAACGCGTTGCGCGATGCGTTCTCGGACATGGATCCGGCGGACATGGCCGAGGTGATCGAGGATCTCCCCGCCGACGAGAGCGGCATCCTCTTCCGGCTGTTGCCGCGGGACTCGGCGGCGCTGGTGTTCGAGTACCTGCCGCCCTCGCAGCAGACGGAGATCGTCGACACGCTGGGCCGCGAGCAGCTCAAGAACCTGCTCGACGAGATGGCGCCGGATGATCGCACGCGCCTGTTGGAGGAGCTGCCGGCGGAGGTGACCAAGCGGATCCTCACCTCGCTGTCGCCCGAGCAGCTCAAGCTGGCGCGCACCCTGCTGGGCTATCCGGAGAAGAGCGCCGGGCGCTACATGACGCCCGAGTACCTCACGCTGCCGGGCAACCTCACCGCGGGGGAGGCACTCCAGTACGTGCGCACCCACGGGCAGGGCCGCGAGACGCTGGCGGTGCTCTACATCGTGGACGAGAAGGGCCGGCTCCTGGACGACGTGCGGCTCGCGTCGCTGGTGCTCGCGGAGCCGTCCACGCCCGTGACGGACATCCATGATCGGCAGCTCGTGAGCATCCCGGCCACGGCGGATCGCGAGGAGTTCATCAGCCTGTTCGAGAAGTACGACCGGGTGGCGCTGCCGGTGACGGACTCGCGGGGCGTGCTGGTGGGCATCATCACGGTGGACGACGTGCTGGACGCGGCCGAGGAGGAGGCCACCGAGGACATCCAGCGCATCGGCGGTATGGAGGCCCTGGAGGCGCCCTACCTGGACATCGGCATCGCGGGCATGTTGCAGAAGCGCGTGGGGTGGCTGACGGTGCTCTTCGTGGGGCAGATGTTCACCGCCACCGCCATGGCGCACTACCAGGACGCCATCGCCCAGGCGGTGTTCCTCGGCACCTTCGTGCCGCTCATCATCTCCTCGGGCGGCAACTCGGGCTCCCAGGCCACCTCGCTCATCATCCGCGCGCTGGCGGTGCGCGACGTGGAGCTCCAGGACTGGTGGAAGGTCGCCGTGCGGGAAATCACCAGTGGCGTGGCGCTGGGCCTCTTCCTCGGGGCATTGGGCTTCCTGCGCATCCTCGTCTGGCCCGAGCGCGAGTTGCTCTACGGGCCGCACTTCGCCTGGGTGGGCGCGGCGGTGGGCCTGAGCGTGGTGGGCGTGGTGACGTTCGGCACGCTGTGCGGCTCGATGCTGCCCTTCCTCTTGCGGCGGCTCGGGTTGGATCCCGCCACCGCGTCCGCGCCCTTCGTGGCCACGCTGGTGGACGTCACCGGCGTCGTCATCTACTTCACCGTGGCCACGCTCATCCTCACCGGCCGCGTGCTGTAGCTCAGAACATGTGGCGGCGCATGCTGACGTTCACCAGCAGCCCGATGCACAGCATGACGCTCACCAGCGAGGAGCCGCCGTAGCTGAGCAGCGGCAGGGTGATGCCCGTCACCGGCAACAGCCCGATGACCATGCCGATGTTCTCGAACACCTGCCAGAAGATCATCGACACGACGCCCACGGCCACGAAGGCGCCGAAGCGATCTCTCGCGGTGAACCCCACGCCCAGCCCGAAGATGAACAGGAAGCCGTAGAGCACCAGCAACATCACGCATTTGACGAAGCCGTGCTCCTCGGCCCACACGGAGAAGATGAAGTCCGTGTGCTGCTCGGGCAGGAAGGACAGGCCCGTCTGGGTCCCCTCCTTCCACCCCTTGCCGTGCAGCCCTCCGGAGCCCACGGCGATCTTCGACTGGGCCGCGTGGTAGCCGCTGCCGCGCAGGTCCGACTCGGGATCCAACCACCCGGAGATGCGCTTGCTCTGGTGCGCCTTGAGCAGGTGGCGCACGACCGTGGTGCGCGGCTCGGGCACGTCCCGCACGTAGTCGTTCCAGATGATGCCCGCGACGGCGAAGAAGCCCACCAGCAGCACCGCCACCAGGTACCAGCGCACCTTGCCGAACAGGATGACCGTCGCCGAGGACAGGAGGATCATCAGCGCGGTGCCCAGGTCCGGCTGCACCAGCACCAGCGCGGTGGGCACCATGACGACCAGCAGCGGCTTCACCAGGCGCTTGAGGCCATAGGAGCCGTCTCCGGGCTTGAAGTCGTCGTGGTAGACCTTGGCGAGCATCAACAGCACGCCAATCTTCATGAACTCGGCGGGCTGGATGCGGATGGGGCCGATCACGAACCAGCTCTCGGCGCCCTTGGCCTTGTGGCCGATGACGCGCAGCGCGAGCAGCGCCGCGATGTTGAGCACGTAGATGGGCAGCGCCAGGTTCTTGATGACGCGGTAGTCCACCAGGCACACGATGAGCGCGGCCAGCATGCTGACGCCCGCGTACACCGCCTGGCTCGTCCACACCGGCGAGGCTGCGAGCGCGAGGCCGAGGCCGAGGTTGAAGATACCCAGCCCCATCAACGCGAGCACGCTCAGGATGAGACCCCACGGCACGTGGGGCAGCATGCGCCGCTCAATCCGCAACTGCATCCGAGCCTCCCGTCCCACCGGTGGCCGGGGGCGCGCCCCGGGTGAGCGCCGCGCCGTCCTGGGCCGGCGCGGTGGGCATCCCCGGCACATAGGGGGTGCTCTGGCGCGGCGGCGGATGGGCCGCGTCTTCCTTCTTCAGCTCGAAGTACCGGTGATGACCGCCATGCCGGCGGGCGCGGCGTCCACGCCACCGTGGCCTCCGTGCTCGTTGAGCACCACCACGGCGATCTCCGGATCATTGGCGGGCGCGAGCCCCGCGAACCACGCGTGGTCGCGCTGGAAGAAGTCCATCTGGTGTTCCTTGAGACGAATCGCGCCGATCGCCGCCACCTGGGCGCTGCCCGTCTTGCCCGCCACCGTGATGCCCGCGAGCCGCTCGCGGTACGGCAGCCACGAGCGGAAGGCCGTGCCGCCCGGCTCCTGCACCACCGACACGAGCGCCTCCATCACCGCCTTGCGGTGCGCCTCGGGGATCTCCACCGTGCGCACCACCTGGGGATCGAACTTCTCGAGCACCCCGCCGTCCAGACCCTCCACGCGCTCGACGAGCTGCGGCTTGAGCAGGGTGCCGCCATTGGCGATGGCCGCGTACATCATGGCCACCTGCAGCGGCGTGGCGTTCACGTCGCCCTGGCCCATGACGCTGTTGAGCGCCATGCCCTTGGTGTAGCCCCCGGGGGACACCTTGTCGTGGTACTCGCTGGACGGCATGATCCCCGGCACCTCGGCGAGCACGCCGATGCCCGTGGGGGCGCCCATGCCCAGGGCCTTGCCCATGTCCGCGATGGGATCCAACCCGATGGTGTCGGCCACCTTGTAGAACCACCAGTCGCACGAGTACTGCAACGCCGTCTTGCCGTTGACCGGCCCGTGGCCGCTGTCCTTGTGGCAGCGCCGGCACGCGCGCCCAGCCGGTAGCTGCCCGTGCAGTTCACCACCGACTCCGGCCGGAACAGGCCCGACTTGTAGGCGGCCAGGGTGGAGATGACCTTGAAGGTGGAGCCGGGGCTGAAGTGGTTGGCGGAGACGCGGTTGACCATCGGCTGGAGCGGATCCCTCGACAGCGCCGCCATCTGCGCGGGGGTGATGCGGCCGGTGAGCAGGTTGGGATCGAAGCCCGGACGCGACACCAGCGCGCGGATGAAGCCCGTCTTCACGTCCACCACCACCAGCGCGCCCGCCGAGCCCGGAAACGCGCGCTCGGCCTCCTCCTGCAAGCGCATGTCGAGCGACAACACCAGGTTGTTGCCCGGCCGCGACGGCACCACCGACTCCTCGCCCAGCTTGTCGTTGAACTCCTCGAGCACCCGGCCCCGCGCGTTGACGACCTCCTTGCGCACGCCGTCGGTGCCAATCAGCGTGGACTCGAAGGCGCGCTCCAGGCCGCGCCGCCCGATGTAGTCGCCCAGGGCGTAGTGGCCCCCTTCCGTGTTCAGGCGCTCGAGCTCGTCCGGGTTGATTTCATTCATGTACCCGAGCACGTGCGAGAGCACGCTGCCGGTGCGGTAGTAGCGGTGGGGCACGGGCACCACTTCCACGCCGTCGAGGATGTCGCGCCGGGCGTTGATGCGATCGTACTCGTCGCGCGTGAGGTCCACGCGCACGGGCAGCGGCAGGAAGGGCGCCGCGCGGCGCGCCACGCGTATCTGATCGTCCATGCGCTTGCGAGTGGCGTCATCCCACCCGAGCAGCGCTCCCAGGCGGGGCAGCACCTCCTCGGAGCACTGGGCGCAGAAGGCCGGGGTGACGAAGGCGTCGAAGGAGGGGCGGCTGTCCACGAGGATGGTGCCGCGCCGGTCCATGATGAGGCCGCGATCGGCGCGCAGCCGCACTTCCTTGACGAAGTTGGCCACGCTCTTGGCGGCGTACTCCTCGCCCTGGGTGATCTGCAGCCGGTAGAGCTGGATGGCGAGCATCGTCAGGCCCGCCACCATGGCCAGACCCAGCCAGAGGAAGCGATGCCTGAGGTCGCGTCCGGGAGTCGTCTCGGACAGAGTGGAAGGCGTCAACGCAGCAACCCCGCGGAAGAAGAGCGATCCTGCGACACCTCGAAGCGGCGCAGCAGCGGATAGAGCAGCGCGGCCGCCACGCCGGTGAGCGTCACCTGCAGCGGCAGGCCCGGCAGCAGCGCCGAGGCCGAGCCGTCCTTGGTGGTCAGCCAGGTGAAGAAGCTCACCAGGGCGCCATGGCCCAGGTCCGCGCCCATGGCGAAGAGGACGAAGGCCGCGCGGCTGCGCACGTCCGTCAGGCGCACCACGAGCTTGCCCGCCAGGAAGGTGAAGACGGCCAGGAAGGTGAAGAGCCCGGTGGGCTGGCCACTCATCAGGTCCAACAGGTAGCCCACGGCGAAGGAGGAGAAGGCGCCCTCGAGCAGACTCGCGCGCAGCGCCAGGAAGGCCACCAGCACCACCGTCACGTCGATGCGGCTGATGGCCAGGCCGAGCTGCTGCACCAGCACCGACTCCAGGGTGAGCAGGAGCAGCGCGAGGGCCACGGTGACGAGGAACTTCATCGTCCGCCCCCTCGCCCGCCCCACCCTGCGCGCTAGCACCAAAGGGATTGCCGCGCACGAGCACCTCTTCCAGCCGCGTGGTGTCCACCGCGGGCACGATGTCACCGCCCAGGAACATGCCGTGCTCCGTCTTCTCCAGGTGCGTCACCTTCCCCACCACCAGCCCGGGCGGGTACACGCCATCCGTGCCCGAGGTGATGATGAGGTCGCCCTCCTGGACGTCCTCGATGCGCAACATGTTCTCCAATTGCAGCGGCCCCTTGCCGGCTCCCGCCGCCGTGCCTCGCGCCCGCGAGCGCTGCACCTGCGCGGCCACCCGGCTCTGCGCGTCCGTCACCAGCGCCACGTCCGCCCAACCCCCCGTCGTGCGCACCACCTGGCCCACGATGCCATCCGGCGTCACCACCGACATGCCGCGGAACACCCCGTCCGACTCGCCCCGGTTGATGCGCACCGACAGCAGCTTGGCCACCGGGTTCACCCCGATGACCCGCGCGGGGATGTCCGGCCCGGGCGACGCCTCCGCGTAGGAGAGCAGCCCGCGCAGCCGCTCGTTCTCCATCCGCGTCTCGCCCAGCGCGTGCACGCTCGCCCTCAACTGGAGGTTCTCCGCGCGCAGCTGCTCGTTCTCCTGACGCACCTCGCGCAGGTCGATGTAGCCGAACACCACGGCCTTCACCCCGTCGATGAGCCCCACCAGCCCCCGCTGCACGGGGGCGGTCAGCCCAATGACGAGCCGGTCCACGACATTGGGCTCCCGCCCGCGTCGGCCCCCCGTCGTCAGGAAGGCTCCGAACGGGTAGAGCAGGAGGGCACTCACGATCAGCAAGGTCCGGTAGCGCTTGAGAAGCGACAGCACTTCGTGGAGGTCCGTGTGGAGAGGGGGAGCGGCGGATGGGTCGGGGGAGCTCGCTAACTACTCTGAATCGCTTGCATTTTCCGGGGTGTTGCTCTAGGCAGTCAAGGTCTTCACGGTGGGGGGCGTCACAACGTCCACCATCCGAACCGGGCACCCAACACACGCGCGCCGCGAAACCTTCCACGGGAAGAGCTGATCGGCGCGTTTCAAGGCACGGAAACGGTCAAGGCATCATGGACTCCTTGGATCTCCGAAAGGTCTTCTCGCTCCTCTTCATCATCGCGATCGCGGTGGTGTTCACCGTGCAGTTCGGTCCGGGGAGCAACGGGTTCAGCGACGTGAATCGCTCGGGAGCCCCCGCGGCCGCGGCGGTGGTCAACGGCAAGGAAATCCCCCTCAACGAGTTCCGCCGCGAGTATGCCGGACAGTTGCAGTACCTGCGTCAGCAGGGCCAGCCGATCACCGAGGCGGTCGCCCGGCAGTTCGGTCTGCCCCAGACGGTGCTGGACCGGTTGGTGAACACGGAGCTGCTCGCCCAGGCCGCCGCGCGCCAGGGCCTGCGCGCCTCGGACGAGGAGCTGCTGCGCATCCTGCATCGCAGCCCGGACTTCCAGAAGGACGGCCAGTTCGACTACGCCACCTACCAGCAGGTGCTGCGCGACTACTTCCGTCAGTCGCCCGCGGACTACGAGGAGGACCTGCGCAAGCGTCTGTCGGCGCAGAAGCTCTTGGGCGTGGTGCAGTCCGGCGTGGTCGTCTCCGATGACGAGGTGCGCACGCGCTTCGCCAAGGAGGGCAACCAGGCACGCGTCGTGTTCGCCCGCTTCCTGCCCTCCATGTACGCCGACAAGGTCCCCGCCCCCACCCCGGCGGAGCTGACCGCCTACAAGCAGGCGCAGGAGAAGGCCATCAAGGAGTACTACGAGGCCAACCGCTTCGTGTACCAGCAGCCCGAGCGCGTCCACGCGCGGCAGATCCTCCTCAAGCTCGCCCCGGACGCCACGCCGGAACAGAAGGCCCAGGTGCTCGCGCGCGCCCAGGCGCTGCGCCAGGAGCTCGAGGGCGGCAAGGACTTCGCCGAGGTGGCGAGCACGAGCAGCGAGGATCCGGGCACCAAGGCCAGCGGGGAGATCTCGGCTGGGTGGAGCGGGGCAACTGGGAGCCCGCGCTCGCCAACGCCGCCTTCGCGCTCGAGCCCGGCAAGCTCACCCAGCCCATCGAGACGAAGTACGGCATCCACCTGGTGAAGGTGGAGGAGAAGAAGCCGGCGCAGGACAAGAAGCTCGAGGAGGTGCAGGACGAGATCGCCACCACCCTCTACAAGAAGGACAAGGCCAAGGAGCTCGCCCGGGCCGAGGCCGACAAGGCGCTCGCCGCGGTGAAGGGCGGCCAGACGCTCACCGCCCTGTTCCCCCCGGAGAAGGAGGGCCAGCCGGCGCTCCTGCGCTTCGAGCAGGAGACGCGTCCGGAGGCGGTGCAGACGGACACCTTCAACGCCGCCAGCCCCAACGTGCCCCACCTTGGCCCGGCGCCGGAGCTGCTCACCGCGGTGTTCGCCACCCAGGGGCCGAGCGCGCTCGATCAGGTCTACCCCGTGGGCGACGGTTTCGTCGTGGCCCAGGTGACCGAGCGCCAGCTGCCGGATGACGCGAAGTTCGCCGAGAAGCGCGACGAGCTGCGCCAGCAGGCCCAGCAGGCCAAGCAGTACGAGGTGGCCGACTCCTTCATCAAGGCGCTGAAGAAGAGCGGCAAGGTGGAGACCAACCCCGCCGCGCTCGATCAGGTGGCCGGCAGCTGAGACCCCGGCGGGCCCCGTGGCTCGCCACCCCAGGGGGCGTCTCCCGGTCCGGGGAGCGCCCCCTGTTTCATTTCTTGCCCCGCATGGACTCCGGCCGCTCGCCCTGGGGCACGGCGACGCAGATGTCATCGCGGCCCCGGGCCTTGGCGGCGTACATGGCGAAGTCCGCCGCCCGGACGAGGTCCACCGCGGACAGGGCGTGCTCCGGGTAGGTGGCCACCCCGAGACTCGCCGTCACCCGGAGCTCCAGCTCCGCCGCCTGCTGGAACACCTGCTTGCGGAAGGCATCGCGGATGCGCGTGGCGGTCGTCACCGCCCCATCCGTGCTCGTCTCCACGAGCAGCAGGGCGAACTCGTCGCCGCCATAGCGGAAGACGTAGTCGAGCTGCCGGCAGCAGGACATGAGCAGCTCGCCCACCTCGCGCAGCACGGCGCTGCCCACCAGGTGTCCGTGGGCGTCGTTGATGGACTTGAAGCGATCCAGATCCAGGAAGATGAGCGACACCGGGTGGTGGAAGCGCTGGGAGCGCCGCACCTCGTGCTCGAGCTGGGCACGCAGGTGCCGGGCGTTGTAGACGCCCGTGTGCTCGTCCTTGATGGTGAGCTCCTGCACCCGGCGGAAGTTGCGCGCGTTCTCGATGGCGATGGCCGCGAAGTCGGCGATCGCGGTGAGCGCCATCAGGTCCTCCTGGGTGAAGGGCCTGTCGATGACGCCGTTGACCAGCTCGATGACACCGAGCACCTGGCCGCGCGCGATGAGCGGCACGGCGACGATGGAGCGGGTGCGGAAGGTGGACGCGGCATCGAAGCGCGAGGCGAAGGCCGGGTCATGCGACACGTCCTCCACCAACCGGGCCGTCCCCGTGGCGAACGCCGTGCCGGCGATGCCCTCGCCCGGCGCGAGCTGCAGGCCCTTGAGCACCTCGGCGCCCTCGCCCACGGCGATCTCGAAGTACAGCTTGCCGGTGCGCTCGTCCTGCAGGAGCAGGGACCAGTTGCGTGGACGCAACAGGCCGCGGATCTTCTCCATCATCAGGTTGAGCACCTCGCGCAGCTCGAGCGTCGAGGTGAGCGCCTTGGCGATGTCGTTGTAGGCGGCCAGTTGCTCCACCGTACGCGTCATGGCCGCGAGGAGTTCCGCGGAGTTCATCCAGATCCACTCCAGGGCGCAGTTCTGCTAGAGGCGAGCCGTAACATGCACACACCAGTGGGTCAAACCCGGCTCGTTCTCGCGTCCGCCTCGCCGCGGCGGCGCGAGCTGCTCGGCCAGCTCGGTCTCACCTTCGAGGTCTCCGCGGCGGACATCGACGAGACGCCCCAACCGGGGGAGCCCGCCGGCGCCTACGTGCTGCGGCTGGCGCGGGAGAAGGCCCGCGTGGTGGCGCTCCGGAATCCGGACGCCTGGGTGCTGGCGGCGGATACCACCGTGTCGCTCGGGGAGGCACTGCTCGGCAAGCCCCGGGATGCCGACGAGGCACGAGACATGTTGGGTCGGCTGTCGGGCAGGACCCACGAGGTCTATACCGGCGTAGCGCTCGCGGGCCCCGGCGACAATCATTCCACCCTGGTGCGTACCCGCGTTACCTTCCGCACCCTGAGTGCGGGTGAAATCGCCTGGTATGCGGGGACGGGGGAGCCGCTGGACAAGGCGGGCAGCTACGCCATGCAGGGCAAGGGGGGCTTCCTCGTGGCGGCGGTGGAGGGGAGCCCCACCAACGTGATCGGCCTGCCGTTGGGCGAGACCCTCGAGTTGCTCGCCCGGGCGGGCGTGGTCCTTCCTTGGAGTGCGTCATGAGTGGCATCGCGGAGCGTCTGACGGAGGTACGGGAGCGGATGGCGGCGGCGTGTGCGCGGGTGGGCCGGCCACCCGAGTCCGTCACCCTGGTGGCCGTGTCCAAGCTCAAGCCGGCGGCGCTCATCCGCGAGGCGTACGCGGCGGGGCAGCGCGACTTCGGGGAGAACTACGCCCAGGAGCTGCGGGACAAGGCCGCGGAGCTGGCGGACCTGAAGGAGCTGCGCTGGCACGCCATCGGTCCCTTGCAGACGAACAAGGTGAAGTACGTGGCGAAGGCGGCGCACGCCTACCACGCGCTGGAGCGGCTGGAAGTGGCCGAGGAGCTGTCGCGGCGCCGGCTGGAGGCGCCCCTGCCCTGCCATGTGGAGGTGAACGTGGGCGGGGAAGCCAGCAAGAGTGGCCTCGCGCCCGAGCAGGTGGAGTCCTTCCTGAAGACGGTGCGCGCCCTGCCCGGACTGAGGATCGACGGCCTCATGTCGCTGCCGCCCCCCACCGACGACGAGCAGGTGGCGCGCGGCTACTTCCGCGCCCTGAGGGAGCTGGCGCGACGCCACGGGCTGCCGGGCCTGTCCATGGGGACCACCCATGACTACGAACTCGCCATCGAGGAGGGAGCCACCCTGGTCCGGGTGGGGACCGCCCTCTTCGGCGAGCGCGCGTGAGGCCCCCGGGGGCTCAGATTTCCCGGAACTTGAAGCGGCCGTCGTCCGTGGCCTTCACCAGGAAGGAGCAGCCGCAGTAGTTGCACATCACTTCGTGCCCGTCCTTGAGCGCGTCATCGAGCGGGTTGTTGGCGGAGCACTCCGGGCAGTCGAAGTCCTTCCGGGCGCCCTTGCCCGCGGAGCCCTT
Source organism: Cystobacter fuscus (assembly GCA_049060065.1). Lineage (GTDB taxonomy): Bacteria > Myxococcota > Myxococcia > Myxococcales > Myxococcaceae > Cystobacter > Cystobacter fuscus_B. The sequence goes on along the minus strand of JBMEQP010000002.1, from coordinate 1,677,275 downwards.
GTCCTCGTCGTCGTCGTAGTAGTCCAGCGGCATCGCGTCCCTCCTGGGCCAGCCGGGCGACGTTAGCAGCCCGGCGAGCCCGAGCGGCACGCCTCGGGAAATGGGCGGGCGGAGGGCGAGGCCCGGCTGGCCGGAAGCTGTGCCGCCAGGAACTCACACTCTCCGCGCGGGACGTACACGAGCGGACCAATCCGGGATTGAATGGTGGCTCCGGCGATTCGTCCACGAGGAATCAGCCGGTGGGCGGTCTGGTGACGAGGCGTTGCCATGCCAGGATGCCGCTACCTACCTTCCGCACCTGCCCACTGGCCGGTGTCGGGGTTACCGAGCCAGGAGCCATCGATGCATCAGCAGTTCAAGGGAGTGTTCAGCGGCGTGCTGTTGAGCCTCCTCGGGGCGGGAGGGGCGTTGGCCCAGGGGACGACGGGCGAGTCCGCGTTCGGCCCCGGTGAACAAGCGAGTTACCGGGTGCACTACCTTGGGATGACGGCGGGCTCGGCGCAGGTGACGGTGGGAGCGCCCATGCGGCAGTGGGGCAAGGACGTGTGGCCCATCGTGTCGCTGGCGAAGTCGGACGCGGTGGCGGGCGTGTGGCCCGTCAAGGACAAGTACGTCTCCTACTGGGACTTCAACTCGCAGCGGGTGCTGGGCTCGGACATGCACGAGGACCAGAACCACAAGCGCCGCCGCGTGCGCGTGAAGCTGAGCGACGATGGCAAAAGCGCCCAGGTGGTGAGGCAAAAGGAGGGCGAGTCCCCCACGGAGAAGAACCTCGAGGTGCTCGAGGGCGCGCTCGACGTGACGGGGGCGACCTTCGCGCTGCGCAACCGCGTGCTGGAGGTGGGCAAGGAGTACGCCTATCCCGTCTTCACCGGCTCGAAGAACTTCGTGATGAAGGCGAAGGTGGAAGCGAAGGAAACGCTCACCACGGCGCAGGGGCGCCAGGAGGTGTTGCGGCTGCGCGTGTACACCGAGTTCTCCGGCAACCTGGCCTCCAAGCGCGACATGGTGGCCTGGCTGACGGCGGACGCGCGGCACCTGCCCGTGCGCATCGAGGCGGAGCTCGCCCTGGGCGCCGTGGTGGCGGAACTGCAGGACTACAAGCAGGGCAAGGTCGTCACGCCAGCGCCGGCGGTGACGGCCAAGAACGGCATCTAGCGCGGCACGCCGGCGGCCGCGAACCGAGGGGTGACATGGCGGCAGTGGGGATGGTGGGTTGGTGGTTGGCCGGGATGATGACCGTGGCGCCCGCGCCGCGGGTGGTGTCGGCCCTGGAGAAGGTGCGGCCGGGCGTGTCCCTCCCGGGTGAGAAGGAAGCCCGGTTGAGCCTCGCGCGCGGAGAGTGCGAGGGGGCCCAGGTGGTGCTGCCGCCCGGCGTCTCGCGCGTCCAGGTGGCGCCGCTCGCGCTGCGGGGACCGGGCACGCCCCTCGGGGCCTCGGTGTGGCGCGAGGACTTCCTGGAGGTGAAGACGCCCTCCAACTCCCAGGGAGGCACGGGCGCGTGGCCGGACCCGCTCGTTCCGGTGGAGGCGCCCCGGAAGGACACCCAGGCGCCCCTGGTGCTCTACGTGGAACTGTGCGCGCCCAAGTCCCAGCGGCCCGGCACCTACCAGGGCGCGCTGAAGCTGGACATGGAAGGCGCGCCCGCGGCGAGCGTGCCCTTCACCGCCGAGGTGCAACCCTTCGTCCTGCCCACCACGTCCTCGTTGCCCAACAGCTTCGGCATCTCGCTCTACAGCATCGCCAAGGGCCATGGACTCGAGCCCGAGTCGCCCGAGGCCCAGACGCTGCTGCGCGACTACGTGACGGCGCTGCTCGCCCACCGCGTCAGCGCCCATGGCATGAGCATGGAGCCCCCGCCGGTGCGCTTCGAGGAGGGCCGCGCGGTGCTGGACTTCCGCGCCTATGACGCCGAGGTGGGACCCTTCCTCGACGGCTCGGCACTGCCCTCGGGCGCCCGCTTCACCACCGTGGACGTGCGCGACTCGAAGGCCGCTCGCACCGACGAGCAGAAGGCCGCGTACTACCGGGCCTTCGCCGAGCACGCCAGGGACAAGGGCTGGCCCGCCCAGCTCTTCTTCTATGCCAAGGACGAACCCAAGCCCGAGGACGTGCCGCTCGTGCGCGCCCAGGCCCTGCGCGTGCGCACGGCCGGCAAGGACGTGCCGGTGCTCGTCACCTCGCCCCTGGACGACGCCCTGCGCGGCTCGGCGGACATCCTCGCTCCCACCCTCAACTGCTTCTTCCCCCGCCCCGGCCCCCAGACGTGCCGCAACGTCGTCCCGTTGCAAACCCTGCGCGGCAAGCTCGCGCCCCACGTGAAGGTGTGGTGGTACCAGAGCTGCAACTCGCACGGCTGCACGGGAGGCCCCGCGAAGGACTCCGCCACGGAGAAGGCCTACAGCGGCTGGGCCTCGTACATGGTGGATCACCCCGCCCCGCTCAACCGCGCCATGGGGCCGCTGGCCTTCCTGTCCGGCGTGGACGGCGAGCTCTATTTCGACACCGTCTTCGCCTACAACACGAAGGATCCCTGGAAGGACGTGTTCGAGTTCGGCGGCAACGGCGACGGCACCTTCTTCTACCCGGGCACCCCGGCGCACACGGGCCTCTCCCGCCACCAGCCGGTGGTGTCCCTGCGCCTCAAGCACCTGCGCGATGGGCTGGAGGACTACGAGTACCTCCAGCTCCTGGAGTCGCTGGGGGAGCGCGCCTTCGCCCGCGAAGCCGCTCGACGGCTCACCCGCTCGGGGTACGAGGTGGAGTTGAATGGCGGCCGATGGGAGCAGGTGCGCCGCGAGATGACGGCGCGCTTGCGCCAGCGCTGGAACGCGACTGAAGAAGCGAAGCGTTCGGGCGTCCGTCCGAAGTGACGTTGGAGCCCCCTCACCTGGAGAAGCAAGGATGAACCCCATGCGTAGCGCCCTCGCCCCCCTGCTGCTGTGCTTCTCCTCCGCGGCCTGGGCCCAGATTCCGGACACCGATGGGCCCGAGGAACACAAGGCCCAACCGGTGACGGCAGCCCCCGCGGCTCCGGTCTCCGTGCCGCGCTGCGCCCAGGTCCTGCCCCAGCCGCGCAGCCCCATGGCGTTCGCTCCCGGCGAGCTGCTCGACTTCGACCTCGACGCCATGGGTGCCACCGCCGGGAAGATGACCATGCAGGTGCAGAAGAAGCAGGACGGCGTGCTGCCCGTGCAGATCAAGGTGCAGACCAACTCCTTCTTCTCCAAGGTGCGCCGGGTGGATGCCACCGCCGTGAGCTACCTGCACCCCAAGACGCTGCGCAGCTCGCGCTACACCGAGGACGCCCTGGAGAACGAGGTGCGGCGCACGGTGGAAGTCGCCTTCCATCCCAATCGGCGCAGCGTCAGCGTGGACTACACGCTCAAGGGCAAGAAGGGCCGCAACGACCTCACCTACGAGCACGATGGCCTGGACGTGGCCGGCGCCATCTACATGCTGCGCCAGTTGCCGCTCAAGGAAGGCCTGCCCGTCTGCTTCGACGTCTACGGGGTGCGCCGCATGTGGCGCATGGCGGGCACCGTGCTCAAGCGCGAGCACGTGTCCATGCCCCTGGGCGAGTTCGAGGCCTGGCACCTGTCGGGCACCGCGGTGCGCCTGGACAAGCCCTCGCAGTCGCGCGAGGTGCACGTGTGGATCTCCGACGACGCGCGCCGCCTGCCGCTCGCGGCCGTGGGCAGCATCGACCTGGGCGCCGTGCGTGCCACGCTCACCTCGTTCTCCCGTCCGGGTGAACAGGCGCGCCAGTCCCAGGGCAAGGAAGCCCTCAAGTGGTAGGCGTCTGACGCATCAGCCCCGCCGCCTGCGACAGCCGGCGGCGCAGGCGCATCACCACGTCCACCAGCAGCTCCAGCCGCTCCTGCACGAGCAGATCATCCCCCGCTTCGATCAACCCCTCGGACAGACGGCCTCTGGCCGGAGCGCCGCGAGCAGCTCCGCGAAGTGCTCCTCGACGTCGCTCAGCGCGTCGAGTCCCTCGCGCAGATCGTCCTCCAGGAAGTCCATCATCACGGTGACATCGGCCCGCTCGGGCAGCAGGTGGGCCAGGTACAGCATGGACTGGCGGAGCGGATCCGCCCCCACGCGGCGCAGCTTCGCGGGAGCGGCACCACGGGCGAGAGCGGGTGTCGTCATGCCCATCAAGCTACAGGTCCGTAGCGAGGGGTCAATTTTTCGCCCGGCTCCCTCGAGTGGAGCCGGGCCGGAACCTCACCGCCCCGAGCCGCCCACGGCGGGCGCCGCGGCGGCACCGGGCACCACGGCACTTCCGGGCACCACGGCGCCACCGGCCGCCCCGACGGACAGGGGCTGCGTGTTGAGGGGAGGCGGCGTGGCGATGAGCGGCACCGCGGCCGTTCCGTTGAGCGGCCGCGGTGTGGCGATCAGGGGCGCCGGCGGCTGGCCGTTGAGCGGCTGCGGCGTGGCCACGAGGGGCACCGCCACCGCACGAGAAGTCAGCGGGCCCGGCGTCGCCACCACGTCGGTCGACACGCGATTGCCCCCGAAGGCGAACTCCGGTCCCGCCACCCCAGGCACCAACGGGACGACGGAGAACGAGCCCTGGGTGGACACGGCGGACGGCGTGGCCGACGCGGTCGGAGAGAGCGGAACGAAGCTGTTGAGCGTGGGCGGAGGCCGGTTGTCGGAGAGACTCACCCGCTGATCATTCATGAAGCCGTTGGGCACCGTGGGGGGCGAGATGACACCGGTCCCCCCCGCGGGTTGGGTGGAGATCGCCACCCGCTCCGGAGTCTGGAAGGTGTCGGAGATGTTCGCCGAGCTCGTGGTGCTCGCCGCCACATCGGTCGGCAGCGCGTTGGAGGTGGCGGTCGCCACCCGCTCCGTGGTCCGATCGAAGACCTCTGGCCCGAGGCGCTGCCGATCCAACGCGGAGGTCCCCGTCTGTCCCACGTTCGCCAGGGGCGTGGCTCCGTTCTGCCCCGTGTTCACCAGGGGCGTGACACCGGGCTGGCCCGTGCTCGCCAGGGGCGACGCACCCGTCTGGCCCGTGCCCGCCAAGGGTGAGGTCGCGGTCTGTACCGTGCCCGAGCCCGTCGTTCCCTGTCCCGCGTTCGCCAGACCCGAGCCTCCCGTTCCCTGCTGCGAGGAGGGCGACGTCGGGGAGGACGCATTGGCGGTGGCCGTGCCCCCGAGGAACACACCGCCTGGAACCGGCGTGCTCGGCGGAGAGACTCCGACGAACGCCCCGGCGGAGGGCACGGCCGCGAGCGCGGGCACCTCGAGCCCATTCACGGCGATGGCCACGTCATCGAAGTCGAACTGGATGAAGCCGCGGGGCTCGAGTTGGAGGGGCAGGTTCCACACCAGCACGCTCAGCTCCGTGTCTCCCTCGCGCGCCACCGGGAGCACCCGGAAGGTGTCATCGTCCGCATGGGCGCCGTGCGACAGGGCGGCGGCGTGGATGATGGCCTTGTCGGTGATCAACTGGCCATTGCGCCACAATCGCCCCACTCCCCAGAGCGCCGCGGCCGCACGCACCCGGGACATGGTGGGGGAGCCGAGCGCCGCCCCTCCATGCAGCTCCTGGTTCACCACCACCCCGCCGGAGATGGGCTGGGCGGGAGGCGGAGGCTGGGGGCCGGTGCCCGGGGTGGGAGGAAAGCCCGGTTGATCCAACTCCACCCGGTACGTGGTGGCCCCGAGGGTGAAGGTGGCCTCCAGGCGCCCGGCGTCCCCGTAGGTGGCGCGCGGGTCCGCGATGCGTTCGCGCACGGAGAACTGCACCGAGCCCGCTCCCCGCTCGAAAAGGTCGGCGAAGGGCGTGGGACCTTGAGTGAAGTAGCCGACGTTCCCCACCGTGCGAGCGGTGACCTCGGGACCATCGAAGGTGAAGCCGGCCGGGCTGGCGGTGAGCAACCCGGCGACCATGAAGGGGGAGAAGATTCCGACCATCGACGCTGCCTCCTCTGAAAGAGGGTAAGCAGCGGAGGCAGCGGATGGAGGCTGGGGGCCGAAAAACGAGGGGCCCGCTGCGCCTGCCTCCTCTGCGGCTAGATGAGACCCCGCGCCCGGCGGATCTGCTCCACCGTCTTGTTGTACTCGATGTCGAAGGCGCTCGTGCCTTCCTGCAGGTGGCGCAGGCGGGAGCGGGCCTCGCGGTCGATCTCCTCGTCCACGTCCAGGTGCTTCTTCATCACCGCGTGGATCTTCTGCCGCAGCACGTTATCGGCGGCGTAGACCTCTTCCACGTTGCGGCTGATGAGCAGGAATTCGATCATCTGGTTGATGACGTATTCGATGCCCTCGTCGCCCATCTTGAAGCCGCGGACGTCGGCCATCTCACGCTTGACCTGATTGAACTTGGAGTAGTCGTAGCCCCGGCGCTCCAGGGCCTCGCGCGTGGCCTGATTCACCCGCTCCTCGTTCGCCGGTACTCGCGCATGATGGCGGACAGATCCATCTCGGCGTCGGCGACGCGCATCTGCTCCACCTCGACATCGCCGTCCTGCATCAGCCTCTGGACGACCTCCCGGGAGATGATTGGGATCACCTTCGGATAGAGCCTCATAATTAGGTCCCTCGCCCCTTGAAGACGTCTCGACTGGACCTTTCCGCTATAAATCAGCGCCGAGCCCGGTCGCAATGAAAAACCCCAAGAACTTCGCGGATGCAGCGGCCTCATCAGCCCCGCGTTAAACCGGAAATTAATCACGGCGAGCCGGGTGGCGAGCCTTCTTCTGACTTTTCGTCGATCAATTCATCCGCATCCGCCAGGGACGCCTCGCGAATGGGGTCGGCCTCGTCCTCGTCCTGATGGCCATGGAGCGCCGCGTGAACGCGCTCGGCCACGGTGGGCCCGAGCACCTCGGCCAGCTCCTCGATGGTCGACTCACGCACGCGCTTGAGCGAGCCGAAGTGGCGCAGCAGGAGCTTCTTGCGCGCCGCGCCCACGCCCGGAATATCGTCCAGCGCCGAGCGGAAATTGCCCCGGCGCATGCTCTTCTGTTGAAAGGTAATCGCGAAGCGGTGGGCCTCATCGCGCAGCCGCGTGAGCAGGTACAGCTCCGCCGAGTTCTGCCGCAGGACGATGGGATCCTTGCGGTGGGGAAGGAAGACGCGCTCGGGGCTCTGGGCGCTCTCCTCGTCGCGGTCATGCACCTCCAGGTCCCGGCTCTTGGCCAGCGAGATGATGTCCACCCCCTCCACGCCCAGGTCCTTCGCGGCGGCGAGCGCGCTGGCGAGCTGTCCCTTGCCTCCGTCGATGACCAGCAGGTCCGGCAGGTCCTCCTCCTCCTGGCCCCGCTTGAGCCGGCGGGTGATGACCTCGTGCATGCTCGCGAAGTCGTCCTGCTTCTCCAGCGTCTTGATGCGGTAGCGCCGGTAGCGCGACTTGTCGATCTCCCCATCCGTGGCGGCCACCTGGGAGGCCACGATGCTCGCGCCCTGGAAGTGTGAGATATCGAAACACTCCATGCGGCGAGGCAGACGGCGCAGCCCCAGCCGCTCCTGGAGCCGGCGCAGCACGTTCTCCGTCTCGTCCTTGGTGCGGCGGCGCTCGAGCACGGCCTGCTCGGCGTTCTTCTGCGCCATCTCCACCAGGTCACGCTTCTCGCCGCGCTTGGGCACCATCACCCGCACCCGGTCGCCCTTGCGCTCGGTCAGCAGCGCCTCCAGGCCCTCGCGCTCCTCCACGTCCAGCGGCAGCAGCACCTCCTCGGGCACGAAGTTGCCCTGGTCGTAATAGAGGTTCACGAAGGAGGGCAGCAGCTCCTCGTCGGGGAACTCCTGGCTGCCCAGGGGAAACGCCCGGCCGCCGTTGAGCCGCCCCTGCCGCACGTAGAGAACGTAGACCAGCAGACGGTCGCCCTCCCGGTGGAAGGAGAAGACGTCCTGATCCTTGAAGTCGGTGGTGGCCACCTTCTGCCGCTCGAGGCTGCGCTCGATGGCGCGCAACTGGTCGCGGATGCGCGCGGCCTCCTCGAACTTGAGCTCCGCCGAGGCCTGCTTCATGCGCGCGCGCAGCCCGTCCACCAGCTCTCCCGCCTTGCCTTCCAGGAAGAGCATCACCTCGTCCACGCTCTTGCGGTACTCGTCCTCCGGTACAGGGTAGACGCACGGTGCCGGACACCGGCCAATCTGGTGCAACAGGCAGGGGCGCTTGCGGTTGGCCAGTACGTGGTCCGTGCACGTGCGCAGGTGGAAGAAGCGGTTGATGACGCGCAGCGTCTCGCGGATGGCGCTCGCGCTGGAGTACGGGCCGAAGTAGCGCGCGCCGTCCTTCTCGTAGCGCCGTACCACCTCCAGCCGTGGATAGGCCTGTTTCCTGTCCAACCGCAGGGAGATGTACTGCTTGTCGTCCTTGAGCAGGACGTTGAAGCGCGGCTTGTGCTTCTTGATGAGCTCGTTCTCGAGGAGGAGGGCTTCCTTCTCGTTGTGAACGATCACCGTCTCCAGGTCCCCGAGGAACTTGTCCAGCAGGGACACGAAGGCGCGCGCGTCCCCGGTGCGGGTGAAGTAGGAGCGCACCCGGTTGCGCAGGTTGATGGCCTTGCCCACGTAGATGACTTCGCCCCGGCGGTCCTTCATCAGGTACACGCCGGGCTCGGTGGGCAGCGCTTCCAGCTTGGCTTCGAGCTTCGCGTCCATGGGTGACTAGCGGCTCTTCCTCGGGCCGATTCCCGTCTTGCCGTGCGGCGGTCCCCCACCCTTCCCCCGGGAGGAGCCACTCGCGCGCTTGTAACCCTTCCCCTTGCGACCTCCCGGCGTGCCCGCCTTGGGCTCGTCGTCCGCCTTCGCCGGAGCGTTGAGCAGCGCGCGGCTCGGCGCCTTGAGGCCCAGGTCCATGTCCTTGAGGATCAGCAACCGGTCGCGCATCGCCGCGGCCTTCTCGAACTCCATCTCGTCCGCGTAGTGCTGCATGTCCTTGGTCGTCTGCGCGATGAGGTTCTTGATCTCCTTCGGCTCGAGCACGTCGTTGGCCGAGTCGGCCGCCATGGGCAGCGCCGTGGGGTCGCCGTCGTAGAGGTGCTCGGACAGGTCGAGGATGTTGCTCTTGACCGCCTTGGGGGTGATGCCGTGCTCGGTGTTGTAGGCGCGCTGCACCTCGCGGCGGCGGTTGGTCTCCTCGATGGCGACGCGCATCGAGTCCGTCACGGCATCCGCGTACATGATGACGTGGCCATTCAGGTTGCGCGCCGCGCGGCCAATGGTCTGGATGAGCGACACGTGGCTGCGCAGGAAGCCTTCCTTGTCCGCGTCGAAGATGGCCACCAGCGACACCTCCGGGATGTCGAGCCCCTCGCGCAGCAGGTTGATGCCCACCAGCACGTCGAACTCGCCCTTGCGCAGGTCGCGGATGATCGCCGTGCGCTCGATGGCGCCGATGTCCGAGTGCAGGTAGCGAACCTTGACGCCCACCTCGGTGAGGTACTCGGTCAGGTCCTCCGCCATGCGCTTGGTGAGCGTGGTCACCAGCACGCGCTCGTTCTTCGCCACGCGCTGGCGCACCTCCTCCAGCACGTCATCCACCTGGTTGCGCGCCGGGCGCACCTCCACCTCGGGATCCGTCAGGCCCGTGGGGCGGATGATCTGCTCCACCACCACGCCCTTGGACTTCTGCAGCTCGTACTCGGCCGGCGTCGCCGACACGAAGACGGCCTGCTGCACCATCTCCTCGAACTCGGTGAACTTGAGCGGACGGTTGTCCAGGGCGCTGGGCAGGCGGAAGCCGTGCGCCACCAGCGTCTCCTTGCGAGCCCGATCCCCACGGTACATGGCGCCAATCTGCGGCACCGTCTGGTGGCTCTCGTCGATGAGCACCAGCATGTTGCGCGGGAAGTAGTCGATGAGACACGGCGGTGGCTCTCCGGTCCGCCGCCCCGAGAAGTGCCGCGAGTAGTTCTCGATGCCGTTGCAGTACCCGATCTGCTCGATCATCTCGAGGTCGTACATCGTGCGCTGCTCCAGCCGCTGCGCCTCGAGCAGCTTGCCCTCGCGCTGGAACTCCTGGAGCCGCTCACCCAGCTCGTCGCGGATGGTCTGCAGCGCGTTCTTGCGCGTATCCGCCTCGGTGACGTAGTGGCTCGCGGGGAAGATGACGACCTTGTCCAGCGCGCCCAGCGTCACGCCGCGCAGCGGATCGAACTCGGTGATCTTCTCCACCTCGTCGCCGAAGAAGCTCACGCGCACCGCGCGCTCCTCCTCGTAGGCGGGGAACACCTCCACCGTGTCGCCCCGGGCCCGGAACGTCCCGCGGTGGAAGTCGAGATCATTGCGCTCGTACTGGCTCTCCACCAGCCGGCGGATGAAGGTGTCGCGGCCCAGCTCCGCGCCCACGTTCACCGTCACCGCCGGTCCACGTACGAGCGCGCCGTGCCGAGGCCGTAGATGCACGACACGCTCGCCACGATGAGCACGTCGTCGCGCGTGCGCAGCGAGTGCGTGGCCGAGTGGCGCATGCGCTCGATCTCGTCGTTCACCGACGAGTCCTTCTCGATGAAGGTGTCCGAGGTGGGGATGTACGCCTCGGGCTGGTAGTAGTCGAAGTACGAGACGAAGTACTCGACGGCGTTGTGGGGGAAGAGCGCCTTGTATTCCCCGTAGAGCTGGGCAGCGAGCAGCTTGTTGTGCGCGATGAGCAGCGTGGGGCGCTTCACGTTGGCGATCAGGTTCGCCATGGTGAAGGTCTTGCCCGAGCCGGTGACGCCCAGCAGCGTCTGGTAGCGATCTCCCCGCAGAATCCCCTCGGTGAGCTCACCGATGGCGCGCGGTTGATCGCCCTGGGGCTTGTAGTCGCTGACGATCTGGAATTCAGGCATGGCTGTAAGCCTTAACACCCGGAGTACGTGGGTGCCGTAGGGATGAACAAGAAGCGTTCGTTATCTCGCTCCCCTGGAGTCCAGGGTCTCGAGCGCCCGGCGGCGGGGCGCCTCGAATTCGTCGCCCGGATTCCAGCGCGGAGGCTCGCGGGTGCGGGCGACATGGGCTCCCAGCAGGACGAACAAGCGCACGTCCTCCAGCGCGCCGGACAGGTCCCATTCCGGGCCCACCTCGTCCGAGGGCTGATGGTAGTGCACGGCCTCCCACTTCTCCCGGCGCTCCCGCCCCCAGCCCGCCGGGCGGCCGATGAAGTCCAGGCCACTGCTGAAATAGGCGGCGGGAATTCCCAGCTTCGCGAAGTTGAACTGGTCCGAGCGATAGAAGAAGCCCCGGTCCGGCAACTGGTCCGGCTTCACCACCCGGCCCTGCTCCCGCGCCAGCGCGATGAGGGGCTTGTCCAGCGAGGACTTGCCCAGGCCGATGACCGTCACGTCCCGGGTGCGCCCGTGGATGTTGAGCCCGTCGATGTTGAGGTTGGCCGCCACGCGCCCGGGCGGCACCGGCAGGTGCTCGGCGAGGTAGCGCGAGCCCAACAGGCCCTGCTCCTCGGCGGCCACCGCGGCGAAGAGGATGGAGCGCGCGGGGCGCTTGGGCAGCGAGGTGAAGGCCCGCGCCACCTCCAGCATCGCCGCCACGCCGGACGCGTTGTCCACCGCCCCGTTGTAGATGGCGTCCTCGCCCGGCTTCGCGTCCTGCTTGATGCCCAGGTGATCATGGTGCGCCGTGTAGAGCACCACCTCCTTGGACAGCACCGGATCACTCCCGGGCAGCAGGCCCAGCACGTTCGCCGTGGGACGGCGGTGCACCTGATTCGCGAAGCGCGTGGACACCTTCACACCCAGCGGCACGGGCTGGAAGTCGCGCTTCTGGGCCGCCGCGCGCAGCGCGTCCAGGTCCTTGCCCGTCAGGCGCAGCACCCGGCGCGTGGCCTCCTCCGTCGTCCAGCCCTTCACCTGCAGGCGTGGGACATCTCCCGAGGGCAGCTCGAACTGCTCGCCCGACCAGGACGTGCGCACCACCTGCCAGGGGTAGCCCGCGCTCGGCGTCGTGTGCAGGAGGATCGCCCCCGCCGCGCCCACCTTCGCCGCCTGCTCGTACTTGTAGTCCCACCGGCCGTAGCGCAGCCGCGTCCTGCCTCCGAAGAGCGAGGGGTCATCCTCGGGATCGTTGTTCAGGATGAGCAGCGTCTTGCCCCGCACGTCCACGCCCTTGAAGTCGTCCCAGTCGAACTCCGGCGCCTGGATGCCGTAGCCCACGAAGACCAGCTCCGAGTCCTTCAACTCGATGTGCTCGGACGGCTGCCCGGCTTGGGCGATGAAGTCCTCGCCGGACTGGAGCCGCAGCGTCTCCGAGGGGCCGGTGAAGGCCATCGTCTCGGGATGTCCCGTCATGCCCACCAGTTCGAAGGGCTGGAGGTAGCCCTGCCCCGCGGGCACGGGCTCGAGCCCGAGCAACTTGAACTGCGTCTCGATGTAGAGCTGGGCCAGGGCATCGCCTCGCGTGCCCGGCCCCCGGCCCTCGAGCAGATCCGAGGCCAGGAAGTCGATATGGGCGCGCAGCCGGGAATCCTCCAGGGACCGGGCCGCGGCCTTCTCCGCGGGGGGCGTGGACTGGGCCCCAGCGGCGGAGGCGAGGAGCACCAGGGGGGCGAGGAGCAACGGCAATCGCTTCATGCCCGAAGCCCTACCATGCCCGGTGGCGGAGCACGCGTTCCTCGTGCGCTCCGGAGCGGACAACCGCCAGGGGCGCACGCCTGCTCAGGTCACCCAGTTCCCGCGCGATTCGAGCACCCAGCGCCCGTTGTCGCGGCGCGCCAGGAAGGACCCCCCACGCCACCGCTCGTTCCAGACGAGGAGCGCCCGATCCCCCGCGAGGTTCACGTGGATCTCGATGTCCAGCGGGAAGAACATGCCGAAGCGTTCCCGGGCACGTTGAAGCTCCGCGTCGCTGAAGGTCACGGTCGTGCCCGGAGCGTGGACGCCCCGGAGTTCCGACCGGTCCAGCGACAGGAAGGAGAGATCCTCGAGCGAGGTGGGCGCCTGGAATTGGGGCAGCCGGAGGGATCCGCCTGTGCCTCCCCCGTGGCAACTCCGGTCACCAGGCCCGGTGGGACATCCTTCTTCCCGGCCAGCTCGAAGAGCAGCGCGGACACGAGCTCGGCCCGCACGTCCGCTGGCGGCGCCGACGAGACCGCGGGCACCTGCGGCAGCGTGTCGTTGCCATCGGGCACGCCATCTCCGTCCGTATCGGCGGCCTTCGCGTCGAGTAGCAACCGGTCCTCCACGAGGTCCGTGAGGCCATCGCCATCGGTGTCCTGGCGGAGCGCGGCGAGCGGCGCCTCCAGCATCCGGTTCTTCACTTCACGCTTCACCTCGAGATCGATGGGCGGGAAGGTGACGGACTTCTCATCGAGCTGTCGCACCGAGGCGGCGAGGCGCAACACCTGCCCGTCCAGCAGGGGCACGGGTGACGACTTCTCCAACTCGTACGGCTGGTACTGCCGCAGACCGGTGTAGAGCGGCGCCTCCCAGTGTTGGCCTCCGTCCTCCGACAGCAACACCCAGTACCCTCCACCCGACAGCTCGCCCACCGGATCCAACCGCTGCGACAGCGCCACCGCGATGACCTTCTGGTTCGAGCGCTCGGCCCGCACGAGCCGGAAGCCATCCGGCAACTCCAGTGTCTTCATGGGCTTCCAGGTGGTGTTCCCGCGTGTCTTCGGGAACTCCTTCTCGCTGAAGACCAGGAGGGCGGAGTGGCCGGTGGGCCGAGATGCGCGCGGCCATCGGGTCCGGTGCGACCGTGCCTCGCGGCTCGGGGGGCGGCGGGAGCTGGGCGAGTGCCTGCTCGAGCCGGGATCGCTCTTCCTGGAACCCCGCCTCCATCTCCGCCCGCGCGTCGGAGAGGAAGCGCAAGCGGTCGGCCGGGAGGAGCAACAGCTCCTTGACCACGGAACGGTCATCGTTCCGCAACTCCCATTGCAACTTGTTACGCGCGTGTCCCGGGAAGCGCTCAGCCAGCGCTCGCGCGGAAAGAATGGCTCCCGCCGTCCCGAACACGTCATCCACGTGCAAGAGGAGCATCTCGAAGGAATCAGCTCCGGGCTTCCACGTGAAGAGGAAGTCAGCACATTCGCGCTGGGACTTCGCGCGCTTGGCGAACCGCTTCTCATCACGCTCCTCGGGAGCCACCACCGGCCGAGCCTTCACCGCCTCGTACCAGAGACGCGCCTCGGCTTCCCGGCCCGCGGCCAACAACGTCACGGCGATGCCCAGGCCCAGCTCGTCCCGCGCCAGCCGCTGTTCCGCCGACAGGGCCCCCTCATCCTTCGCGAGCAGCGCCTGACGGGCGTCGGCCGGAAACGCCTCCACGACCTTCAATGCCAGTGCTGGCTGTGACTGCGTGAGGAGGTTGCGGACCGGGCGCTCCGCGAGTTCCCGCGGGAAGGGGGCCTGCTGGCTCGCGGTGAGTGCGCGCCGTGCCGCGAGGTAGAATTGCGTCGCCCTCCCCTGGTTCGAGTCCAGTCCGAAGATGTCCAGGGCCTGGGGCAGCATCTCGGGCTCGCGGCTCACCGCGTACGCGGCGAACTCGGAGGACCAGTGTAATGGTGGAACCGGGCCAATCGGAGCGCCAGCTGCGCTGGCTCGGGCGCCGTGTCGAGTGCCTCGGCCACGGCTTGCGCATACCCGGGAGCGTTGAGGAGCTCAGACACATTGTCGATCAGGGAGGCAACGAGCGCGGGATGCCCCGGCGCCTCGAGCAATGCCGCCCGGTGGGCCTCCAGCGCGCGGAGGGCCTGCTCCTTGGACAGCGAGTCCCACGACTCACCCGGTGGAACGAGCCAGAGCCGCGCGGCCAGGAAGTGCCGGGCGGCCTCGGGTGTCAGGGCGTAGGCATTCTGGAGCCGAGCCGCGGCGGCCCCGAGCGTCCTGGCGCCCTTTCCCAGGATGACGTCGTTCGGACCCGGCAGTTCCAAGCCGCGCCACTCCTCGGAATCGGACGCATCCTCCCCCTGCGCCGCGAGGCGGCGGAGCAATGACGTGAGTTCCGCCTCCCGCGCCGCCTGGCCCCGTGGCGCCGCCCCCGTGAAGACAATCGTTGCCACCAGGAGCACGAACACGCGCCCCAGCCACCGGTCCATCCATCTCATTCGAGCCCCCTCGCAATCCAACATCTTCCGCTCATCGGCACGTAGGATCCAACAACTCCGGCCGGTATTCGAAGTGCATCGTGTCGTAGTGATACCAGCGCCCGCCCCAGATGAAGCCCTCGGCCTCGAAGGCGTCCACGAGCACCTGGGGAATCTGGTTGGCCCAGCGCACGGGCTCCTTCGGCTTCGCCCATTCCCAATAGTGCGAGCGCTTCACGTTCACGTCGATCGACACGCCATAGGAGTGCGCGCTCTGTCGCTGGGTATGGGCGATCTTCCGCCACACGAAGGTGCCGCCCAGGCCGCGCAGGTACGGCCGCAGCGACGGCTCCCGCTTCAACACCGCGTCGAGCCGCTTCGCCACGCGCGTGAAGGCCGGCGCCACCGCGCGGTGCACCTTCAGCTTCTGCCCCAGGAAGTCGATGCCCACCACGTCCACCTTCGCCTCGGAGTCTCCGTAGGCCGCGTGGAAGAGCGGATCGAAGCGGATGCGTCCGGGGTCCTCGTTCTCGCGCGTCACCGGTTGGATGGGCCCGGGGACATAGGGAATGGAGAAGGTGTCCTCCAGGTCCGGGGACTCCAGCATCTGCGCGAAGGACTTCGTCTTCCCGTCATCCCAGGGGTACGTGGCCCCGCCGAGCTTGTAGTGCCACGTGCCTTCCATCTTCACTGGCTCCACCGGGTACCACTTCGCCGTGCACGCCAGGGCGCGCGGAGGGGACTCGTCCGCCCCAACACGACCTCCCCATACGAGCGAGAGCACGAGGAGCCAGGGACTGTTCGAGCACGAACGCACTGGCCCAGCGTGGCATACAGACGCGGAGCATGCCCACGTCGAGTGGCCCGACAGCCTGTCAGCACCCGCGCGCTCTCCTGACAAACCGGCGCACCGGAAGGCGACCCGGACGCGGTGGTCCGCGTCGAGGGCTGACGGCAGGTGGACCTGACCGCCCGTCCCCCGGAAGGCTCACCCCGGCTGGAGGTCCACGCGCGGGTAGGTGCCGAGCAGGCGCATGGACTGGGTATAGGGCTGGAGATCGCGCAGCACCGCCTCCAGGGGAGCGGAGGCGGCATGGCCCTCCAGGTCCAGGAAGAAGCGGTAGGCCCAGGGCGAGCCCGGCAGGGGGCGCGACTCCAGCTTGGCCGGTTCACCCCGCGCTCGGCGAGCACCAGCAGGGCCTTGCCGAGCGTGCCGGGCTTGTTCTCCAGCACCATCACCAGGGACGTCTTGCAGGGCACCTCCGCGGGCAGGGGCGAGCCTCGCGCGCCACCTCGACGAAGCGGGTGAAGTCTCCCTTGGCGCCCTGCAGGTCGCGCTCCAGCACCTCCAGCCCGAAGCGCTGCGCCGCCGAGTCGCTCGCGATCGCCGCGAGCCCCGGATCATTGGACTCGCGCACCCGCTGCGCCGCGAGGCCCGTGTCCAGCTCCGGCAGCACCCGCACATGGGGCAGGCGCTCGCGCAGGAAGGACTCGCATTGAACGAGCGCCTGGGGATGGGAGCGCACGGTGTGCAGCGCCGAGAGCTTCGCGCCGTGCTGGCCCAGCAGCCGGTGGTGCACCTCGTCCACCAGCTCCGCGATGAGCGTGACGCCCTCCTCCGCGATCGCGTCGTACGTGTCGTACATGGCCCCCGCGGTGGTGTTCTCGATGGGCAACAGGGCCAGATCCACCTTGCCCTGGCGCAGGGCGTCCACCGCCTCGCGGGGCGTGTCGAAGCCAGACAGGAGCACGCCCCCGGAGCGGCCCGCGTAGCGCTTGTGCGCCATCTGGTGGCTGTAGGAGCCCTCGATGCCGGGGTAGGCCACGCGCAGCGGGATGGTGTCCAACCCCGTCACCCAGGCGTGTTGCCGGGCGACGGACATCTCCATGATGAAGCGGTAGAGCCGCTCCACCTCATGCGCGTCCAGCTTGCGCGCCAGCGCCGCGGCCCGGATGCGTTGCAGGAGCAGATCCTCGCGCCGTTGATCCCGGATGGGCGACGCGGTGGCGAGCTTGGATCGGGCGATCTCCTCGGCCAGATCCATGCGGCGGCGCAGGGCGTCGAGGAGATCCTCGTCCACCTGCTCGATGGCGACACGCAGTTGCTGCAGATCCACGACATCGGACATGGCGGCCTACACTCCGTGACTGGGGTACGAACCGAGCACCCGGACCGAACAACCCAGCGATTCTATCTCGGAGAGGGCGGTGGAGAGGGGCTCGGTGGACAGGGCGGCATCGACATCGATGAAGAAGAAGTAGTTGCCCAGGCGCTTGCGAGTGGGCCGGGACTCGATCCGCACGAGGTTGACCTGCTGGCGGGCGAACACGGACAACACCTGATGGAGCGCCCCGGGGAAGTCCGCGGGCAGGGTGATGAGCAGGCTCGTCTTCGGGCGTCCCGGCCGCGCGAGCGACACGGGCCGGGGACCCACGAGCACGAAGCGCGTGGCGTTGTCGGGGTGGTCCTCGATGTGCGCCGCCAGGATGTCCAACCCATACAGGGTCGCGGACGCGGCGCTGCCGATGGCGGCGAGGCCCTGTTCCGACGCGCGCTCGCGCACCGGCGCGCGCCCTCCGCCGTGGAGCTCACCGGCACCACCCGGGCATGGGGCAGGCGGGTGCGCAGGAACTCGCGGCACTGCCCGAGCGCCACCGGGTGCGAGAGCACCTCGCGCACGAGCGCCAGCCGGGCCCGGGAATCGCCCTCCCCCCGGCCGATGAGGTTCATGGTGATGGGGTACACCCACTCGGCCTGGATGGGCAGATCCACCTCGTGCACCAGCCAGTCCAGGTGCTGGCTGACCGAGCCCTCCAGGGTGTTCTCGATGGGGATGACCCCGAGGTCGGCCCGGCCCGACACGACCGCCTGGAAGACCTCGGCGATGAGCGTGCAGGGAAGCAGCTCGTGGGGCACCGCCCCGAGGAAGTGGCGGGCGGACTCCTCGGAGAACGTCCCAGGCCCGAGCAGGGAGATCCGCGTCATGTCGAACGTGCCTCGTCGGTGGAAGCCGGCCGCGCGTCGGCGAGCCGGGGCAGGCGGACCGTGAACGTGGTGCCCTCGCCGGCCGTGGAGTGAACCTCCACCGCCCCCGTGCGCCAGGACGATCTGCCGCACGATGTACAACCCGAGGCCGATGCTCCGGTCGGAGTGCCCGGCCGCGTGCCGCCGCGCGTGAGGGGCTCGAAGAGGTGCGGCAGCAGGTCCGGGGGATGGGCGCGCCCTGGTTGTGCACCCGCATGAGCACCTGCGCCTCCAGCCCCTCCGTCTCGACGCGCACCGGGGTGCCCTCCAGGCCATGGCGCAGGGCGTTGCCGAGGATGTTGGAGAGCACCTGCGCGATGCGATCCGCGTCCCAGCGCCCCTGACCATCGCCGATGCGCAGCAGCAGCAGCTCGCGCCCCGGGTGGGCCGTGCGGGCCTCCTCCACCACCTGGGCCGCGAGCTCGTGGAGATCCAACGGCGCGGGGCTCACGGGGAGACCCCGCCCAGGCGCGCCTGGGTGAAATCGAGCAGATCCCGGATCATCCGGTGGGCGCGCTCCGCCGAGGACATGATGCGGGAGACGATCCTGGACTGCCAGGGCTGGGTGTCCTGGTGGCGCAAGAGCAGCGTGCCGGCCATGAGGATGGCGCTCAAGGGGTTGCGCAGATCATGACTGACGATGCCCATGAGCTGCTGCTCGAACTCGGTCCGGCGGTGGGCCTCCTGGAGCAACCGCTGCCGCTCCTCCTCGGTGCGCTTGCGCTCGGAGATGTCCTGCATGGCGCCCACCATGCGCACGGGCCTTCCGCCGGGCTCCCGGACGATGTAGCCGCGATCCAGCACGTGGCGCCAGGCGCCGTCCGCGCACAGGAACCGGTACTCCGCCATCCAGTGCTCCGCGCTCGAGCCGATGGCGCCGCGAAGGCCCTGGACCACCCGCTCGCGCTCCTCGGGGTGGACGCGCTCGGCCCAGTGGTCGGGATGGGAGCCGAGCTGCTCCGGGGTGTAGCCGAACACCTGCTGGAGCGTGTCGTTCCAGTGCAGGAAGTCCGTCTCCAGATCCCAATCCCAGATGGTATCGAAGGTCGCCCGGATGGCCAGCGCGTAGCGCTCCTCGGACTTGCGCAGGGCCTCCTCGGCGCGCTTGCGCCGCAGCTCCCCTTCCGCCTCGCGCAGGGCCCGTGCCACGCACGGCACGAGCCTGTCCAACCGGTCCTTGAGGACGTAGTCCGTCGCCCCGCGCTTGAGCAGCTCGATGGCCCGCTCCTCGCCCAGCGCGCCGGAGACGAAGACGAAGGGCGTGTCCGGACAGGCGCTCCGGGCGGCGCTCAGCGCGGCCAGACCATCGAAGCCCGGGACGTTGTAGTCGGAGAGGATGAGATCGAAGGGGCACCCCGCGAGCGCCTGGGTGAACCCGGCCCGGTTGTCCACGCGCTCCAGCCGCACGGGAATTCCCGCCTCCTCGAAGCGCGCGGAGATGAGCTGCGCATCCAGCGCGCTGTCCTCCAGCAGGAGGAGCGACAGGGGCCTGGAGGGGGGAGCATCCACCAGGAAGGTTCTCTCGAGTTCGCTCACGGAGGAGTCCGTCTTATCAGGAAGCGGCCCGGGGAAGGGTGAAGTGGAAGGTGGCCCCCTGATCCACGGCGCCTTCCGCCCAGGTACGACCCCCATGCCGGGAGATGATGCGCCGCACGTTGGCCAATCCGATCCCCGTTCCCTCGAACTGTTCGACGGTGTGCAAGCGCTGGAAGACGCCGAAGAGCTTGTCCGCGTAGCGCATGTCGAAGCCCACCCCATTGTCGCGCACCCACACCTCCACCTCGCCCTGCTCCTCGCGGGCCCCCACCTCGATGAGCGCATGCGCCCGGGGCCGGGTGTACTTCAAGGCATTGGCCAGGAGGTTGCGCAGCACCTGGCGCACGAGCACCGGATCGGCCTTGACCGCGGGCAGCTCCCCGATCCGCCACTCCAGGCTCCGCCCCTTCATGTCGGGCTCGAGGCCGCGGAGCACCTCGCGCACCAGCGCTCCCAGGTCCACGCGCGACTGGCGCAGCTCGGCGCGGCCCATCCGGGAGAACTCGAGCAGATCATCGATGAGCGTGCCGCCATCGCGCGCGGCGGTGGTGATCGTCTTGAGGTGACCTCGTGACACCTCGTCCAGCACGGGGCCGGCGCGCCGCTCCAGGAGCTGGGCGAAGCCGATGATGTGGCGCAGCGGGGCACGCAGGTCATGCGAGACCGAGTAGCTGAAGGACTCCAGCTCCTGGTTGACGGCCTGGAGCTGGGCGGTGCGCTCGCGCACCCGGTCCTCCAGGTCGACCGCGAGGGTGATCAACCGCTGCTCGCTCAGGCTGAGCTGTTGGGCGAGCGCCTCGATCTCCCGCCGGGAGAGCACCTGTTCGGTGACCGCGAAGGCCACGGCGATGATGCCCTCCACCCGGCCCTCCCCATCGCGCAGGGGCTGGAGGGCGAGGTTGAAGATGCCTTCACGGAGGAAGGTCTCCGGCGACCGCCGCCAGCGCAGCGCCACCTCCTTGCGCAGCACGGCCTCGCCCTGGTGGTACACGCGCTCCAGGGTCTCGAAGAGGCCCTGTCCCTCCAGCTCGGGCATCGCCTCGCGAATGGGGCGGCCCTCCAGGGCCGCTGGCCCACGGCGCGCGAGAAGGTGAGATTGGCCATCTCGAAGCGGAAGTCCGGGCCCCGCAGGACCGCCAGGGGCTCGGGCATCTGCATCAGCGCCGCGAACAGGTTGCGGCGCTGGGTGCGGGCGAGCTCGTACAGGCGGAGCTTCTCCACGGCGACGCTCGCCATCTGGGCGAGCTGCATGATGATGGCCTCGTCCTCGGCGGTGAAGTCGCCGCGCTCCTTGTCGGACAACTGGAGCAGGCCGAGGTTGGCGCCATCGCGGCCCACCAGGGGCACGGCGAGCCAGCCGCGCGGGGGTGCGAGCGGCGAAAGGGCCCGCAGCTCCTCCTGGGTCAGCCGCAGGGGTTGGTTCGAGCCACGGACCCGGGCGGCCAGACCGGTCTCCTCGCTCCAGGACTCGTCGCCGCGCCGGGCCAGGGAAGGAGCCGCGAGCGACAGGGCGGTGATGGACTCCACGCCCTCGTGGCCGTCCGTCAGGCTGACCGAGCAGCGCTGGGCGCCCCCGAGAACCCGCGCCCGCTCTGCGATGAGCGACAGCGCCGGCGTGATGCCCTCCACGGCGTTGATGGCCAGCGACGCCTCGGTGAGCCCCCGGAGTTGCTCGGCCCGCTGGCGCGCCTCGTCCAGCAACCGGCCGCGCTCGCGCTCCGCGCGCTTGCGCTCGGAGATGTCCTGCACCGTGCCCGTGAAGCGCACCGCGCGGCCCTGGACGAAGTGCACCCGGCCCGTGGCGCGCATCCACCACTCCGTGTCCCCCCGCTGCTCGGCATGGCGGTACTCGATGTCGTACAGGCCGCCGCCCACGGGATCCATGGCACGCCGCATCGCGGCCAACATGCGCTCGCGGTCCTCGGGGTGCACCTTGTCGTAGAACAACTCGAGGTCGGGCTGGGTCTCCGGTGGCACCCCGACCAGCGCCTTGCAGCGTGCGTCCCAGCTCAACACCTGGGTGAGGGGGTTGAGGTCCCAGGTGCCGAGCGCCGTGGACTCCACCGCCAGCCGCAACCGCTCCTCGCTCTCGCGCAGCGCCTCCGTGCGCGAGTGCAGCTCCTCGGCGAGGCGCTCCGAGCGGCGCCGTGCCCGGACATGGCCGGTCACCTCCACGGAGATGGAGATGACACCCGTGATGAGGCCGGTCGGATCGCGGGCGGCCTGATAGATGAAATCGAAATAGGCCTCCTCCGGCGCGCCCCCTTCTCCCCGGTTGAGGGTGACGGGGAACTCATTGCCGAAGAAGGGCTCGCCCGTCTCCAGCACGCGCCGCAGGCTCTCGAGGAGCCCGGGCTGGGCCTCGAGCTCGGGGAGCAGCGTGAGCAGCGGTTGACCGAGCTCCACGGGGCGGCCCATGACCTTCTCGTAGAAGGCATTGGCGAACTCGAGGATGAAGTCGGGCCCACGGGTGATGGCGACGGCCACCGGGGCCTGGAGAAGCAGCGCGTGCAACCGGCCGCTCTGTTCGGCCTCCCACTGCCTGCGCTCGAGGACGCGTTGGGCCTCCTGCTGACGGCGGACCTGCTCGCGCGCGAGCTGGAGCTCCACGAAGGTGGCCACCTTGGCGCGCAGCACCTGGGGAATGAGGGGCTTGCTGAGGTAGTCCACGGCGCCGTGGGCGTAGCCTTCCAGCAGCTCCGGCACCGCGATGTCCGCCGCCGTCATGAGCAGGATGGGGGTGCGCCGGTTGCGCTCGCGCTCGCGCAGCATCTCCATCACCTCGAGGCCGCTCATGTCCCCCAGGCGCACGTCCAGGAGGATGACGGCGAAGTCGTCCTCGAGCACGCACCGGAGCGCTTCGCGTCCGGAGTCCGCCATCACCAGCCGCTGACCGAGCGGCTCGAGGACGGCTTCCAGGGTGGCGAGGTTGGCGGGATCATCATCGACGAGCAGGACACTGGTCGTGCGTGTCTCCAAGGAGCCTCCCGGGGAAACTGCGTGAGCTCGGGCCCGCGGGCAACGGACATACAACATCCCCTCCCCCGGCGCGAAAGACTCCGCCCCTGGACGGAGCACTCGCCGTCATTCCAACGAATGAGATATTCGTCCGCCCGACAATCCCATGCGCGTGAGCGCGTCGACCCCGGCCCCATGAATCTTCGTGACACCCCTGGCTCACCCGCTGACGCCGTGCTCCTCGCCACCCGGCGCTACGTGGGCGCGTATCCCTCGGCCGCGCTGTGCGTGGGCATCACGCACCGGGGCGAGCACCACGTGCGGATGCTGCGTGGCCAGGGGGAGCCCCCCACCGAGGAGTCCCTGTACGCCCTGGGCGCGCTCACCCAGGTCTTCACCGGCACCCTCCTGGCGCTGTTGGTGGACCGGGGCGAGGCGAGGCTCGACACACCGCTCCAGGAGTTGATTCCCCGCTCGCTCCTGCCGGACGAGGCCGCCGGCCGCATCACGCTCGAGCAACTGGCGACGCATACCTCGGGCATGCCGTACGATCCGCCGAACCTGTGGACGGGCACGTGGAACCCGGCAGACCCCTACGGCCACTACAACGCGACGCTCTTCGGGGACTTCCTGCGCGGCTACCACCCCCCGCGTCCGCCGCCGCGAAGGTACGCCGAGTCCCTGCTCGGCATGGGAGTGCTCGGCCATGCGCTCTCGCGCCGCTTGAAGCTCAACTACGCGCACGCGGTGCGCGACTGGCTGTGCACACCGCTGAAGCTGGGGGACACCACCGCCCGTCCCTCCGAGACCCAGGAGCCGCGCGTGCTTCGCGGCCACACCGCCCGGGGCGAGCCGGTGCCCGCCTGGGCCTGGTCGGCACTTCCCGGCGCGGGAGCGCTCTACTCGACGGTGCCCGACCTGCTGCGCTTCCTCGACGCGAACCTGGGACATTGGCAGGTCGGACTCACCCATGCCGCGCGGCTGGCGCACACCCCGCGCGTGAAGACCTGGGGCAAGCGGGTGGGGCTCGGATGGAACGTGTCACGGGTGCGGGGCAGGCCCCTCGTGTGGCGCTCCTCGGCGATGGGCGGCTATTCGGGCTTCCTGGGCTTCTCGGTGGAGACGGACACCGGGGTCGTCGTGCTGTCGGACCATGCACCCTCCCCTTCGCCTCGCTGCTGCGGCGCGTGCCGGTCGAGGCCCTCGGGTTCGCGCTCCTCACCCGTCACTGACTCGCAGCCGCAGGTGCTTGTCGGGTATCAGGAGATTCAGCTTCCGGCAGAGCTTCTCGAGCTCCTCGACTCGAGTGTTCCGGACATCCACCGTCTTCTCCCTTCCGCCCGACTTGAAGGTAAACGTCTGCTGCAAGCCGTCGTCGACGCCGGAATTGACATACGCCTCCTTCAGTTGCCCCATGGGCAGACGTTCGAGATAGCTCGCCCACTCCCTGGCCTCGGCCTTCGTCAGCGACTTCGAGAGGATTTCCTTCCGGGGCTTCCCAGGTCGTCCCACAAGACGACCACGAGCTTCGAGGTGTCCAGATAGTAGTCGAAGCCGAACCCTTCCGCCCCGTAGAAGTCGCGGATCTTCACCACGAAGGGATAGCTCTGTCTGGCGTTGGGATACGCCTTCTGGTCGGAGGCCGTCGAAGGCAGGGCGAAAGACAGGGCGACAAGGGCGAGGATGACGGTCTTCATTTCTAAATACGTTCCTTCTCGGAATGACACGTCCGACCCATCCCACAGCAGCAGTGAATGGAACGGATTGTCAACAGCGGGAGCACTCCGGGTAAAGCGCCGTCAAGAGAGCGCCCGTCCGCCACATGAC
The DNA here is from genome assembly GCA_049060065.1 of Cystobacter fuscus. GTDB lineage: Bacteria > Myxococcota > Myxococcia > Myxococcales > Myxococcaceae > Cystobacter > Cystobacter fuscus_B. Next base: position 1,652,940 of record JBMEQP010000002.1, on the reverse strand, counting down.
GTGGCGCGAACCAGCAACCTTTCGCGGTCAAAGCCGACAATCCTCCCAGAACCGTAAAATTGGAGAATCTCCTTGAAGATTGGTGCAAGAACCGTCGGACTCATGCTCGCCGCCTCCCTCGCCGCCATGTCCGTGCTGGGCTGGGGCGCGAGTGCGGCCGCGGAGCCCCTGACGGGTGTGTACCGGGGTGAGGTCTACTCGAATCCCGAGGCCGTCAACGCCTATTCAACCTGGCTCGGCCATGAGCTCACCATGGGCCAGGGCCATCAGGCGAAGGACAGCTGGGGCAACATCGAGAACCCCTCCTGGCAGCTCGGTTCCTGGAGCACGTGGGTGAACGCGAAGCCGGGCCGGCGCCTGAACTACTCGGTCGCCATGTTCCCGAGTGGGCAGGGCTCGCTGGCCCAGTGCGCGCAGGGCACCTACGACTACCGGTTCAAGACGCTGGCGAACAACCTGGTCTCCTACAAGCTCCAGAACACCATCATCCGTCTGGGCTGGGAGTTCAGCGGCAGTTGGATGCCGTGGTACTCCGGCAATGGACAGCAGGCCAACTTCGCCGCCTGCTTCCGCAAGATCGTGACGGCCATGCGCGCCGCCCAACCGACGGCTGGTTTCAAGTTCGACTGGAATCCCAACTACGACATCCCGGCCAGCGACCTGACCGCCACCTACCCGGGGGATGCGTATGTGGATTACATCGGGTTCGACTTGTATGACCAGGGCTGGAACGGGGCCTATCCGATTCCCGCGGGCTGCACGGGCTCGTGCGCGCTGAGCCGCTGGCAGTCGGTCTGGAACGCGCAGTTCGCTCCAGCGTTGAGCAAGTTCCGCTCCTTCGCGCAAGCGCACGGCAAGCCGTTGTCCGTTCCCGAGTGGGGCGTGAACGACGCGGCCACCCAGGGCGGCGGGGACAACACCTACTACGTCGAGCAGATGCTCGAGTTCATCTTCAATCCGGCGAACAACGTCGGCTACCACTCGTACTTCGACTGTCAGGCCGCGGACGGCCATCACCAGCTCTCCGACGTGGACAGCCGGAGCGGCCACGACTTCCAGACCGAGTTTCCGAACTCGGCGGCGCTGTTCAAGAGCTACTACGTGGAAACGCCCACCGAGCCGGAGCCGACCGAGGCCGTCTCGACCACCAAGGCCACGGTGAACCCCACGACCGTCACGCGGGGCACCAGCTTCCAGGTCGCCGGCTCGGTCACCTCGTCCACGGCCAGGAGCCCGGTGGTGAAGTACGAGATCCGCAATGCCGCCACGACGGCGCTGGTGTCGGAGAAGAGCTACACGGCCCAGGCCTTCACCGCCGGGCAGACGCGCGCGTACACCACGGCGTTCACGATTCCGACGTCGCTCGCGGCGGGGACCTACCGGGTCGACACGTTGATCTTCCTGCCCGACTGGTCGAAGACCCTGCTCTACCGCAACGACACCACCTTCACCGCGAAGTAGGCGGTGCCGCGCGGGAAGGCCGCTATCGCACCTGGATCGCGTCGGCGATGACGTAGGCGCCCGCCGTGGTCCAGCGGCTCAACTGCACCTTGTTCCAGCCCGCGGGAAAGCTCCACGTGCCCAGGGTGTTCCACCTGCTGCCATTGGCCTGCTGGTTCACCTTCACGGTGGCCAGCTGGGTGCCATTGGCGTCCCAGATGATGAAGGGCGCGGTCGTCGAACGGTCACTCGCCGCGGTCCACCAGGCGTCGATCGTCCGGGTGGCCGCCGTGGGCAGGTAGAACCAGAACGTCGCCGGCTCGGAGACGGCCGCGGTGGGCGAGGCGAGGTAGTTCGAGCCGTAGTAGCCCGCCACGTTCGTGGACGAGGCCCAGCTGGTGCCCGCGAGCTGGATGTAGCCCCGGGTGCTGTCGTTGTTGGCGTTGTTGCTGTCGATGACCAGTGCCCGTGGGGGTGGTGCCTCCCGACGTCCACAGGTACGTCACGTCGACCCAGTCGTTGTTGCTCATCCCCAGGTCCGTCCAGAACGCCCCGTCGGCGATGTCGATGCCCGCGGGGTTGGCCGGACGGCGCCCGAACTGATCCAACCCACCGTTGAAGCCGTCCTCATAGGCGGCCTGGGCCTCGGGCTTGCCTTGCGGCAGGGTCTTCCACATCTCGCGGACACTCGAGGGATTCCAATAGTCATCCTTCGTGTTCCAGGGCCCCACGTCCCAGACGGAGGTGGTCGTGCACTTGCCCGTCTTCGGGTAGCACACCTTCACCTGGTACTCGGAGCCGCCATTGGACGCGAGCGCCCGGCGCGACGGCAGCGCCACGAAGCGATCATTGGATTTGATGACATGGCCATTGGCGGTCGTGCCCCCCACCGGCCCTCGCGCGTGGCGAAGATGCGGTAGCTCAGCGCCGCCAGGGATTGGAACTCCTCCCGCGACGGGTCTCCCTCCAGCGAGCCCTCCAACCGCACCTCCCGCACCACGGGACCACGGCCGTGCTCGTCCGCGAGGAGCGCGAGCCTCACCTGCACCTCCGTGCCGGCGCGAGGCAGGCGCGCGGCCTCTCCCGCGCTGGCGGTGCGCCACTCGCTCCAGGCCCCATCGGGCGTACGCACCCGGACATCCACCTCGACGCCCATCTCCGGGGACGCGCTCGCCTGGAGCAGCGGCCGGATCGTGTCCACGGGCTGCTCCAGCCGACGGGCCGGAAAGGTGTAGAGGCCGATGAGTCGGCTCAATCCCTCGGCTCTGCGCATGACGGCATAGGGCTCGAAGAGCAACCCCTCCGAGGTACGCACGAGCTCACCCGTGCCCTCGCCAGTGGCGAGCTCCTCCGTCCAGCGCGAGGTGCTGGCACTCGCCGCAAGGGCCACCCGCGAAGACGCCGCGTCGGGCGGCTGGGGGCTCTCCGCGAACGCGGAGCCTCCCGCGAGCGCGACTCCCCACATCATCGTCATGAAAATGGACCGCGGCCTCGAGCGCATGGATGGACTCCCGGTGAGTGAGCAGGCGTCCAATCCTAGCTTTTTCTTGAATTTGATAAACGCGGAAAATCCGCTTCTGTCGAGGTAGAAGTGGAAGCAATGCGTCATCGCGAGCGACGAGCCCCAAGGGCTCGTCGCTCACGGGCAGATGGACACCCGCGAAGGAGGCAGCCCTACGCGGGCGCGGCCACCTTCCACAGGGTGCCCGCGGCGGTGTCCATGATCTCCACGCCCAGGGACTTCAGCTCGCCGCGCAGCCGGTCCGCCTCGGCGAAGTCCTTGGCCTTGCGGGCCTCCGCGCGCGCGGCCATCAACTGCTCCACCCGCGCCACGTCGAGCCCCCGCTCCTTCACGGCCCGATCCCGGCGCCGCAGCAGCCAGGACGCCGACTCCTCCTCGAACAGGCCGAGGATGCCCGACACCTTGCGCACGTCCTCGCGCAACGCCCGCAGGGTGCGGCCCACCAGTGCCTTGTCCTTGACCGGCGGCTTGTCCACCAGCTCGTTCATCATCGCGAACAGGCCCGAGAGCACCCCCAGCGCGCCCGCCGAGTTGAAGTCGTCATCCATCTGGGCCTCGAAGTCCGCCATGAAGCGCGCGGCGTCGCCGTGCAGCGGGCCCGGAGCGAACTCCTTGCCACCCACGCGCTCGTCCACCTTGCGCAGGGTCTCGTAGAAGTACTCCATGCGCAGCTCGGCGTCCGCCGGCCCTTGTCCGAGAAGGCCAGCGGGTGGCGGTAGTGCGTGGAGAGGAAGAAGAAGCGCAGCGCCTCGGCGTCCACCCGCTCCAGGGCCTCGCGCAGGCGCACCACGTTGCCGAGCGACTTGGACATCTTCGCCCCCTCGAGATCGAGGAAGCCGCAGTGCATCCAGTAGCGCGCCAGGGTGTGGCCGCTCGCGGCCTCGCTCTGGGCGAGCTCGTTCTCGTGGTGAGGGAAGATGAGATCCAACCCACCGCCGTGGATGTCGAAGGTCTCGCCCAGGTAGCGCTCGCTCATGGCCGAGCACTCGATGTGCCACCCGGGCCGGCCCGGGCCCCAGGGGCTGTCCCAGGACGGCTCGCCCGGCTTGGCGGCCTTCCACAGGGCGAAGTCCAGCGGCTCTTGCTTCTGCTCACCGGGCTGGACGCGCTCGCCCACGCACAGCTCATCCACGTCGCGCTTGGACAGCTTCGCGTAGTCGGGGTAGCGCCGCACGGAGAAGTACACGTCGCCCTGGGAGGCGTACGCCACGCCCTTGTCCACCAGCTTCCCGATGATGCGCAGGATCTCCGGAATGTGATCGCTCACCTTGGGCGAGACGTCCGGCTCCATCAGGTGCAGCGCCCGGGCATCCTCGCGGAACGCCTCCACGAACCGCGCCGCCAGCGCCACCGGGGCCTCGCCCGTCTCCTGGGCGGCCTTGATGATCTTGTCGTCCACGTCGGTGTAGTTGCGCACGTACGTCACGTCGAAGCCGCGGTGGCGCAGATAACGCACCACGACATCGAACGACGTGAACGTGCGGGCGTTGCCGATGTGGACGTAGCTGTAGACCGTCGGGCCACACATAGACGCCCAGCTTGCCCGGGACCACGGGCACCAGCGTCTCCTTCTGCATCGTCATCGTGTTGAAAAGGCGGATGGATGCGGCGGCCACGTGCACGAACCTCCTGAACGGTCGATTCTCGAGTTCCGATTGCCGATTCCGAAGCGCAGTCGGAAAGACGGGACTTTCACAACGGCCCGACTACTCAGTCAACATAGATGGGCCCTCGCTCCCCCTTCCCGGCCGAAAAAGACTATCCTGCTGGGCTGGGAGACCCCCGTCTCGCCCGGCCATCGAATCCTGGGAGAAGCACCCCCATGAGTCCTCCGAATCCCAAGCGCCCACCCCGCTCCGCTCCGCCCTCCGTGGCGGAGGGGGAGAGACCACGGCGCCCGCGGATGATGTGGACCTGCCCTTCGATGATGACGAAGTGGCGCCCCTGCAGGCCGATGATCCGCGACCCCAGCGCGTGCCCCAGTTTCCCATGGGCCCGCGCCGTTCGCGCCGGCACGCGGCGGGCAGCTCCCGCCAGGAGCGGGACCGCGAGTTCCCCACCCGCTTCACCTCCGGCGAGTACGAGGATCCCAGCCACGAGCGCGCCTGCCTCTATGTCGAGCGCGGTCCCGGAACGGGTCAGCTCGTCCCCATCAAGCAGGGCGTGTTCATGTTGGGCCGCGCCTCCTCGTCCGACCTGCGGCTGCAGCACCCCTCCATCAGCCGGCGTCACGCGCAGCTCACCCGCCTGGGCAACCGGCTGCTGCTCAAGGACGTGGGCAGCCAGAACGGCACCTACGTCAACCGCGTGCGGCTCACGGGCGAGCGCGAGCTGCGCTCGGGGGATGAGATCGCCCTGGGCAACGCGCTGCTGCGCGTGAGAGGGCCGGGGCCCATGCCCTCGCGCCGCGGCGCCGACGGACGGCGCTCCTCGCCCCTCCGGGTGGGCCTGAGCGCCCAGCGCCTCGTGCTGCTCGCCGCCGCGTCGAGCGGCCCGGTGGCCGTGTTCCTCACGCTCTCGGCGGTCCGGTTGCTGCGCGAGGAGCCGCAGGTGGAGAAATCCGAGCCGTTGCGCGCCCGGGAGCCGGACATCGAGGTGGAGATGGCCGCGGAAGCCCCTTCCCCAAGCCCCGAGGCCGCGCCGTCCACCGCTCGTGCCCCGCTCGACGAGGAGGCCCCGCCCGCCGCTCCCACCGCCCGTCCGGGACGGGACACCAGCCGCGCCGTGAAGGAGGGCTCCGGCAAGGCCGCCCCGAAGCCACCGCCGTCCGAGCTCCACGCGGCCCCGAATCCCGACGCGGAGGCGGAGGTCCTCGCTCAATACGAGTCGGGACACGTCGAGGCGGCCCTGAGCCTCGCCCGGCGCGAGCACGTGGAGAACCTGGCCTTGCTGATGGAGCGCTTTCAGCAGGCGTGGAAGGCGGGCCAGGCCGCCATGGAAGCCCAGGACGCCCCGGCCGCCGTCCGCCACTTCACCGAGGCGCATGCCCTCGATCGGCAGATCGCCCAGGGATGGGGAGCATACGCGCCGCGCATCCGCCCGGCGCTGACCCAGGCCCAGCGCGGCTCCAGGGCCCGTAAGCCGCCCGGTGGGGCCAAGGAAAAACCCCGGTCCCCCGTGAAGGGGAGCCGGGGTTTTCAACGTCCACCCGAGGAGGCTCAGGCGATGTTGAAGATCTTCTTCAGGTCCGACTCGATCTCGTCCTCGGAGCAGTCCTTGGCGAGCGACAGTTCCTTGATGAGCAGCGAGCGCGCCGTGTCCAGCATCTTGCGCTCACCGAAGGACAGATCCTTGTCCCCCTTGAGCAGGTACAGGTCGCGCAGCACCTCGGCGATCTCGAACACGGAGCCGGTCTTGATCTTCTCCATGTACTCCCGGTAGCGACGGTTCCACGTCGTGGAGTCGACCGAGATGTCCTTCTCCTTCAGGATGGAATAGACTTGCTTGACGTCTTCCTCGCTGATGATTTCCCGGAGGCCGACCGAGCCCACCTTGTTGATTGGGATCATGATGCGCATCCCATTTTCCAGGATACGCAACACGTAGAAGGACTGACGCTGCCCGGCGACTTCGGTGTGCTCGATGCCCATCACCTCGCCCACACCCTGCCCGGGGTACACAGCCTTATCGCCGGTCTTGAAGCTCGTCTGCACTCGTTACCGCCTCCTCTAGGATGGCTTGGTCTCGACACCCGGCCTCGGAAAACGTCCCACTCGTACCACAATCCAACCCCTCCAGCAACTTTGGCGTCTTGACCCGGCGGGTTTTCCCGGACTAGCCTGCGCCGCTTTGCGTGGGTGTCCTCTTGGGTAGAGTGCTACACCCTGACTGGACGGAGTGGGTGGGGGGTGGGTGATGGGCCGTTCGTCGTGGCGAGATCTGACCGTACGTCCGCTGTTCTTTCCCGCCGTGAGCCTCATGCTCGGCGCGGGTCTGTGGATACGAACGAGCGCGGGCGAGGGAGCATTCCAATTACTGGTGGCGTCGACCGTGGCGGTGGGGGCGCTGGCGCTCGCCCGCCTGCCCGGTGCCCACCTGGGCGTGCTCGGAGCCCTGGCGCTCACGGGCGCGGGGCTGGCGTCCCTGGAGGCCGGGGCGGACGTGCCTCCCGGGCTGAGGGAAGGAGGACGCGCGGTCCTGGAGGGAGAGGTGGAGCGCGTGGAGGCCACCGAGGACTCCACGCGCCTGCTGCTGGCCGTCGTGCGCGTAGGGCCCCGGGCGGACACTCCGGCCCGCTTCCGCGCCCTCCTTTCCGCGAGAGGCGCGATTTCCCCGCTCCTGCCGGGACAGCGCCTGCGCCTGGAAGCCAAACTGAAGCCGCTCGAGCCCGCGGCGAATCCTGGAGAAAAGGACTTCTCCGCGAAACGGTGGCGACAGGGGATGGCCTTCACCGGGGGCTTCGAGCCCGCGCGGCTGCTCGTGCTGTCCCCCGCTCCGCGCTGGCGCGAGGCGCTGGTCCGGCTCCAGGAGGGGCTCGCCCGGGCGGTGCACGCCGTGGCGCCGTCGCCCGAGGCGGCCACCCTCTTCCTCACCCTCGCGGCCGGACAGCGCGCCGCGCTCGATGACGCCTTGGAGGAGGACTTCTCGCGCAGCGGGCTCGCGCATGTGTTGAGCGTGAGCGGGCTGCACGTGGCGGCGCTCGCGCTCATGACGCTCGCCCTGCTGCGGGGCTTGTTCGTGCGCGCGAGCGCGGCCCTGCCCGCCGCACGGCGGGTGGATGCGCGGCGGCTCGCGGCCCCCGCCGCCATTCCCTTCGTCTGGGCCTATGTCGTCTTCACCGGCAACCAACCCCCCGCGGTGCGCTCGGCGGTGATGGCCACCGTCGTCCTGCTGGGGCTGTCGCTCTGGCGCCGGGCCGATGGGCTCAACAGCCTCGCCGCCGCCGCCGCGCTGCTCGTCGTCTGGACGCCCTCGAGCGTCGCCGATCTCTCGCTGCAACTGTCCTTCCTCGCCGTCTTCAGCCTGCTGCTGCTCACCCCCGCGCTGCGCGAGGCCGTTCCCCTGCCACCGCCCGATCCCCGCGAGCCGCACCGGCTGCGGCGCCTGCTGGCGAGCACGAGGGAGACGGTGCTGGAGACGTTCTGCGCGAGCGCCGCCGTCACCGTGGCGAGTCTTCCCCTGGTGGCCGGGACGTTCGGCCGCGCGAGCCTCGCGGGGCTCGTCTCCAACATCGTCTGTCTGCCGCTGTGCGGCCTGCTCACCGGCTTCGCCGCGGGCGGCGCGGCCCTCTTCGTCGCGGCGCCCGTGCTCGCCACCCCGCTGCTGTGGGGCGGCGCCTGGGCCTCGCAGGTGCTGCTCTGGCTCACCCGCTTCTTCGCCCACGTGCCCCTGGCCACGGTGGAGCTGCCCTCGTTCGGCACCGCCGCCTCGCTGCTCTATGGCGTGGGGCTCGCGTGCTGGGCCCTGGGCGAGCGGCGTTGGCGCCTCGGAGGACTCCTCGTGCCCGCGAGCCTGGTGCTCGCCCTGCTGCTGCCCCGCGTCCTTCCCGAGCCGGGCCTGCGCATCACCTTCCTCTCCGTGGGTCAGGGAGACGCGATGGTGCTCAGCTCCGCGGGACACCACGCGCTGCTCGATGGAGGCGGTGTGCCCGGCGGCGCGGATCCAGGGTGCGCGTCGTCGTCCCCTTCCTGCGCGCCTCCAGCATCGAGCGGTTGGACCTGGCCGTGCTCTCCCATCCCCACCCGGATCACGCGCTCGGACTCATCTCCGCGCTGCGACAGGTGCCCACCGAGCGGCTGTGGCTGCCCGCGGACAGCGCGGACGGCCCCCTGTCCCGGCAGCTCATCTCCGCCGCGGCGGGAGCCCACGTCGAGGAAGTGCAGCGGGGCCATGCCCCGTACCTCCTCGGGGAAGCCACGCTGGAGGTGCTTGGACCGCCGGAGGATCGCCTGCTGCTCGAGGGCCAGAACGACACGAGCGTGGTGCTGCTCGTGCGCCATGGCGACGTCACCGTGCTGCTCCCGGGCGACGTGGAGGAGGCGGGCGAAGAGGCCCTGCTCGCGGAGGGAGCGCTCGGACCGGTGACGGTGCTCAAGGCGCCCCACCATGGTTCGCGCACCTCCTCCACCGAGGGCTTGCTTGCTCGGCTGCGTCCGCGCTTCGCCATCTTCTGCGTGGGCCGCCGCAACCGCTTCGGCTTTCCGCACCCGGAGGTGGAGGAGCGTTATCGGGCCCTGGGAACGGAGTGTCTGCGCACCGATCTTCACGGCGCCATCACCCTGGAGAGTGACGGACACGACGTGCGCTTGAACCCCTTCCTGCCCGCCTCGACGAGGAACGAGGATGTGGTTGCACCCGCGCTCTCTCATCACCAGCCTTGAGGCGATGATCTCCGAAGACACTGACCTGCGTCAGCTCACCGCCGATCTCAAGCACATGCTCCTCCGGGCGAGCCCGTGGGCTACCTGCGCGGCAAGGCGTTCATGCGCGACCTGCTCGTGACCACGAAGGGCTTCTCCCAACTGGAGGCCGAGGAGCTCATCGACACCCTGGAGCTCAACGGCTTCCTGCGCTTCCTCGGAGACCCGACCGAGCGCTCCATGGCGGACGCGCATTGGGAGATCTCCCCGCACGCATAGCCATCGCCTTGCTCGCGTGCGTCGACGTCCACTACCAGGAGCACGAGGCGCGGGGAGCCTTGCTGCTCTTCGCCGACTGGGCCACCGCCGTCTCCACGGAGCAGCGCCTGGTTCACCTGCCGGCGGCGGCCGAGTACCAGCCGGGACAGTTCTACGAGCGTGAGTTGCCGGTGTTGCTCGCCCTGCTCTCCCAAGTTGACCAGCCCCTGGCGACGGTGATCATCGACGGCTACGTCTGGCTGGGCTCCTCGGCCGAGAAGGGCTGGGCGCGCACCTGTACGAGGCGCTCGGTCGCCGCGTGCCGGTGGTGGGCGTGGCCAAGACCACGTTCAAGGGCTCGGGCTTCGCGGTGCCGGTGCCGCGAGGCGGCGCTACTCGACCCCTCTACGTCACCGCCGTGGGGATGGAGCCAACCGTGGCGGCTGAACACGTCCGCACGATGCATGGGCCCTACCGTGTCCCCACGCTCCTGAAGAATGTGGATCGGCTGTCGCGGGGATGAACCCCAGCGGACCGCTGTTCGGAAATACCTAGTCGAAGATCAGCCAGCCGAAGCGCGGCAGCGCGTGGAAGTCCCCCACGAAGAGCGGAGAAAAGGACTGCCCTTGTTCTCCCCGCCGCTCCGGGTGCTCCAACCGGTACAGGTTGAAGCGCCACCGGTCCCCCTTGTTCGGAGGCAGGTGGGGCACCTCGGCCAGGCGGGCCAAGGGAATCTTCATCTCCACCCGCCAGCCCTCGTCCCGATCGGACGCCTCGTCGAGCGTGCCCCGGACCTTCACCGCGCTCGTCATGCCCGAGTCCCAGCTCAAGTCCATGCCCTGACGGCGCGCGGGGAAGTAGGCATCGAAGTGCACGTTGTGCGGCGACACCTGCAACTCGTTGTACGTCCGCCCGTCCGCGTTGGCGTCGAGGAACACCTCCACCACCTCCTGGGTGTAGAGCGGCTCGTCCTGCTCGCGGAACGTGCCCCAGACATCCGGATCCTCCACGTCGAAGGCGACATACAGGTGCTGGTCGTCGTAGGTCAGCCGGGCCTCGGTGCGCGGGGACACGGCACGGCCATCGAAGCTGCCCCGCAGCACCACCGGCGTGGCCGCCTTCCACGCCTCGTCGTCGAGCTCTCCATCGAGCACCGGCGGCCGGGCGGCACGGTGCATGGTGTACTCGGGCAGGGGCGGCAGAGCACCGCCCAACTCCGGACCGAACATCCGGTTGTCTCCCGCGTGAGCCCGCGGATCGTCCACGGCCGGCGCTCCTCGCCCCGCCAGAAGCCGAGCACGACCCGGCCCGGAATGGACGGCATGGTCACCGTGTGCACGTCCTCCACCACCTTGCCCACGGGCCAGCTGCCCAGGGGCCCCACTCCACCCGCGAAGCCATGGTCCGCGTTGATCAGCATCTGCCCGGAGCCGGGGTCCACCACGTGCACGAAGAACTCCCACCCCTGGGGCGGGGCGCGCAGGGCCTCGAAGTAGTGCGCGAGCTGCACGGGCTGGCCGGGCGCGGCCACCGCGGGAGACACGCGCGTGCCGAGGTAGCGCACCGAGCCCCCCGCGAACGTGGTGCCCGCGCGGTAGGTCAGGTCCGCCGGAGCCGCGTCCAGAACGCGCAGCCGGGCGGGGGGCGGCAAGGCTTTCACGCGAGGCTTGGGGCCGGCCTGTTCGTCACGGCAGGCGGAGAGCAACGAGAGCAGCAGCAGCGGCAGCAGGCGGAGGGCGGGACGCATCGGGGGCGCCCATCCTAGTCCCAGCGCATCCGTCCATGGCGTGGATGATGGGGCATCCCATGCAGTGGATGGGGAAGACCGCGGCGAGTCCGTCGTCACGCGGCCATGTCCTTGAATCGCAGGGGCTTGGGGAGTCCTCGCGGCGCAGGTGAGGACTGGCAGGAGTCCTGCAAAGGCGGCCCCGGCATCCACCCCGTCGCGTGCCCTTCCCCAGGGGCCGCGCCCCCTCACCGAGGAGTCGTCACATGAAGCGCTCGATGCTCTGGCTTTCCCTGCCGCTCGCCACGTTCGCCCTGGGTTGTGGCCCCGCGGGTCAGCAGTTCCACGGCAGCTACACCGGGCCGGACTCGTTGACCGTGTCCTTCCCTGGAAGAGGAAGCACGACCATTCCCGGAAAGGTGTCGTACCGAGTCTCGGAAGGGATCGATTCGGACATCGTCATCGTCGACGCGAGCGGCACGTGCGCCCTGCCCGCGGAGGTCGAGGGAAACGTAGCGACGCTCAGAGCGGGGGTGACGTGTACCGGTGAGCTGGAGGGCGTCTCACTCTCGCTGACCTTCACCGGCGGGACCGCGGTGCTCACGGGTTCGAGCATCCAACTCGATACCTCCGGGACACTGACGTACTCGGCCAATGGGCAGTCCTTCCCGGGCACCTTCGTCCGGAACAACTCGCTCACGCGGATCGCGAAGTAGTCCCCGGGGCAGACGAGCTCCCTTCCGCCTCCCACGCCATGCACTTCGAATTCGAACACCTGGGCACCCCGACCTCCTTCGAGCTTCCCGAGGGGGTGCACCTGCTGGGAGGCGGCGAGGACGATCACGTCCGCCTCGAAGGACTACCACCCGGACTGCTGACGCTGCGCATCGAGGGTCCCCGGCTGATGGTGGAGGCCCGCCGCACCTTCACCGTGGCGGGGGTGATGGTGCCCCCGGAGGTGGCGCGGTTGGTGCTACCCGGCGAGGAGGTGGGCCTGCCCGAAGGCATGAGCCTGAAGCTGCTGGCGCCCGGCGAGGACACCGAGCGGCAGGTGGGCACGGTGGCCGTGCTCAAGCACTTGTTGGGGGACACGGAGGCGCCCCTGGTCTCGCGCGCCGCGTCCCTCCAGTGCCTCACCGGCGCGGACGTGGGCCGCTGCTTCGCGCTCGCGGAGGTCCGGACGGAGTTGGGGCGGAGCCTGGAAGTGGCCGTGCGCTTGAGGGACATCGCCGTGTCCCGCCGCCATGCGTGCATCCGCCAGCAGGAGGGCGCCTTCCTCCTGGAGGACCAGGACAGCCCCAACGGCGTCTATCTCAATGGGAAGCGCGTGGAGGCCCCCCAGGCGCTCCAGGAGGGAGACATCATCGAGCTGGGACGGACCCTGCTGCGCTTCCAGGCCCCGGCGGCCGAGCCCTCGCGGAGCCGCCTCCCGAGGAGCAAGCCGTACCCGCCCCCGCCCCCGCCCCCGAACCGGAGAGTGCGTGCGAGCAGCCGGAACGCGCGCCCGTGCGCGCGCGGGGACGCTGGGACGTGGGACTGCTCGTCCTGGGCGCGGGGCTGGCCCTGGTGGGGCTGCTGGCCAGCTACGTCCTGGCGGGCTGAGGCTCAGGCGTGCAGTGGCGAGAGACCGGCCCGCTCGATGAGCAGCCGTGCCAGGCGCTGATGGTGCGAGAAGAGGCTGGTGAAGTGCACGAGTCCCCGGCTGCCGCGCACCGCGTACACGGTGACCGGACCGGGCAGCACATCCACCTTGCGGATGTCCGAGAAGGAGAACCGGCGGGTGCGCACCATGCCCCGGTACGTGATGCCGCCCGCGTCCACGACGATGCGGGTGCGCCCGTAGTAGGTCACCGACACCGCGAAGAAGAGGACGAAGAAGAGCGCGGACAGGAACGTCTGTACCGGCACGCCGTCGAAGCGCAGGAGGTAGAGCAACACCCCCAGCCAGAGCAGCGTCGCGGCGCCCATGACGGCCGCGAGCACGGCGTGTGGGCGGAATACTTGCCTTCCTGCCTTCGAGTCGCCCCGGTCCATGCACCTGAAATTAAGGTGCCCCCCTGACACGCGCCACCGGCTCCCCTGCCCTCTGGTCGGGGGAGTCCACTACATGACTTCCGGGACTCCCCGATTGTCCGGTGTTTTGCCTTGAAAGCGGGGTTTCAGCTCCGGAAGGGGTTTTGCAGCAGCACGGTCTCGCCGCGGTCGGCGCCCACGGAGATGCAGGTGACGGGCACGCCGCAGATCTCCTCCACGCGGCGCACGTAGCGCTTGGCGTTCTCGGGCAACTCGTCGAAGGTGCGCACCCCGGCGAGCTTGTCGTCCCAGCCCGGCAGCGTCTCGTAGAGGGGCTTGACGCGCGCCGGTCCTCGTAGTCCCCGGGCAGCTCGGTGATGCGCTTGCCGTCCAGCTCGTAGGCGTTGCAGATCTGCAGCGACTTCATGCCGGAGAGCACGTCCAGCTTGGTGATGGCCAGGCCATACAGGCCGTTGACGCGCGCCGCGTAGCGCAGCACCACGCCGTCGAGCCAGCCGCAGCGGCGCGGACGGCCCGTGGTGGCGCCGAACTCGTCACCCACCTTGCGCAGCCTGTCCCCCTGCTCGTCCGTGAGCTCCGTGGGGAACGGACCGCCGCCCACGCGCGTGGTGTACGCCTTGCTGATGCCCATCACCCGGTCAATCGCCGTGGGGCCCAGGCCCGAGCCCACCGCGGCATTGCCCGCCACGCAGTTGGAGCTGGTGACGAAGGGATAGGTGCCATGGTCCACGTCCAGCAGCGTGCCCTGGGCGCCCTCGAAGAGGATGCGCGCCCCGCGCTGCACCCGCCCGCGAGGTAGAGCGACACGTCGCTCACGTAGGGCCGCAGCCGCTCGCCCAGCGCGGTGAAGTCCGCCTGCACCTTGTTGGCGTCCAGTTCGGGAGGCGTCTCGCTGGCGGCGGCGCACAGCTCGCGCAGCTCCTCGCGGATGCCGGGCAGCCGCTCGTCGATGCGCTTGCGCAGCCGCTCCGGGTTGAGCAGATCCCTCACGCGGATGCCGCGGCGCGCCACCTTGTCCTCGTAGGCCGGGCCGATGCCACGCCCCGTCGTGCCGATGGCGCTCTCGCCCCGCGCCTTCTCCCGGGTCGAATCCAGCAGCTTGTGCCAGGGGAAGATGACGTGGGCGTTGTCCGAGATGAGCAGGTGCGAGTCATCCTTGAGGAAGCCACGCTCCTTGAGGGTGTCGATCTCCTTCACCAGGACGGCGGGATCCAACACCACGCCATTGCCAATGACGCAGGTCTTCCCCTGATGGAGGATGCCCGAGGGAATGAGATGCAACACCGTCTTCTGGCCACCCACCACCAGGGTATGGCCCGCGTTGTTGCCTCCCTGGAAGCGCACCACCACCTGGGCATGCTCCGTGAGCAGGTCCACGACCTTGCCCTTGCCCTCATCTCCCCACTGCGCACCAATGACGACGACGTTCGGCATAGTTGCGGCCGCTTAGCATGCTTCCGCGCGGTCCGTCACCGAGTTGGATCTCGCCGGGGCATCCGGGTGGCAGTGGGCGATGTAGCCACAGGCCAGCCCCGTGCACACCGGGACGTCGCGCCCGGGCCAGCGCCCTCGGACATCCGCCTCGGCCAGGGCACGGGCCGCGTCCCTCAAGCGCTCGGCGGGAAGCTGTAGGTCTGCTTCTTCCGGGGAGAACTCTGGCTCCAACACGTCCCCGCCCAGGAAGACAGCTCCGACCCGCAGGGGGACGTCTTCACGGACCAGTCGCCGGGCCGCCAGGGCCACGGCCGCCAGGAAGTCCGCATGCGCCTCGAGTCCCCGGGGAGACCTACCGCCCGGTAGGAACACCACGCCCCGGGCCTCCCCCTCCGGGGTCTCCCACAGCAGGTCCAACTCCCCCTCCAGGGCCGTGGGCGCCACTCCCGGCAGATCCAGGACGAAGGGCAATGCGCGGTGCACCCGCGCTCCGGGACGGCCGCCAGTTCCTGGGCACACGCGGTGTCCAGGAAGCGCGCCAGGATGGCGAGCGCCGCCTCCACGCCCTCCTCCTCCACCGCCCAGCCCACCTCCCGGGCCAAGGCTTCCAGGCGCGAGCGCCGCTCCGGAGCGGGCGTACCCGCCAGGCGGAAATCCACCCGCCGCACGAGCGCCAGCACCCGATCCGGAATGCTCGGAGCCGGTGCGCCCCAGGAGTCCCGCTCGACGTAGAGCGCGGACTGCCGGGGCGGCGCTTCCCAGGCGACTCCATCGGCGCGCAGGCCGAGCCGGTGCACGTAGTGGTAGCGGCGTGGACAGGCGATGAAGTCCTGCACCGCGCCCGCCTCCACCGTCACGGACTCCGGAACGGCGGCGTCCCGGCGCGCGTGCACCCGCTGCCACGCCGTCTCGACCCGGGCCTCCTGCTCGGCCTCGTCCACGTCCTCGGAGAGGTCCACCTCGGGCGGCTCCGGCAGCGTCCTCGCGTCCAGATCCTCGACCGGGCCCCGCAGCCGGGAATCCTCATCGAGCCGCGCGCCGAGCAGACACCACCACGAGTCCGCGGCGTTGCGCTCCTCGCCGCCCGACAGCAGGAGCCGATCCTGGGCACGCGTGAGCGCGACGTACAGCAGGCGCCGGTACTCGGCCGTCTCCCGGCGCTTGATCTCCGCCTTCACCGCGTCGAAGCGGGGCGAGCGGAACTTCGTGTCCACGCGGTCGAGCAGCTCCGGCGGCAGCCAGGGCCGCAGGGCGAGCCTCGTGCGCGCTCGAAGAGCACCCGGCCTCCACTATTGGAGCGCCGCGAGCCACCGAGGGCGGGCACCACCACCACCGGCCACTCCAACCCCTTGGCGCGGTGGATGGTGAGCAGTTGCACCGCGCGCGGGTCTCCCGCCTCGAGCAGCTCCGCCTGGGCCTCGGTGGGCTCCTCATGAACGAGGCGCTGCAGCTCGCGCGCGAACGTCACGCAGCCGCCCGTGCCCCGCTCGTCGCGCCGGCCCGCCAGCGCGAGCAGCTTCTCCACGTTGGCGCTCGCCTGCTCCGCGTAGGGCGTGGCCGCCAGCGCCTCGCGAAAGCCCGTCAGCTCCAGCGTGGCCAGGAGCAGGGCCCGCACGCCGAGCCGATCCCGCTCGCGCCGCAGCATGGGCAGCGCCGAGAGGAAGCGCTCGAGCCGCGCGCGTTCCCCCTCCGGAAGAGCCTCGAGGAGCGAGGCGCCCGCCTTCTCCACGGCGGGCAGGGACAAGCCCTCGGGCCCGGCCGGCGGAAGAGCGAGGCGTCCGACAGCCCCACCAGGGGAGAGCGCAACACCGCCGCGAAGGCCAGCGTGTCCTCGGAGTCCGCGAGCAGCGACAGCAGCGAGGCCAGATCCAGCACCTCCTGCGCGCCATAGAAGCCCCGGCCGCGCAGCACGCGGTGGGGAATGCCGTGGCGGATGAGCGCCTGCCGGTACACCTCCAGGTGATTGAAGGTCCGGAAGAGCATGGCCACATCGCCCCCGCGCAGGGGACGCACCTCCGTGCCCTCCTTGCTCACCGCGATGAGCGGCGGAGCGCCCGGGGCCAGCAGGAGCTTCAACCGCCCGGCCAGCGCGTCCGCCTCCTCCAGGCGCAGCTCGCCCGAGGTGGTGAGGCTCTCGTCCTCCACGAGCAGCCGCTCCACCACCGGCGCGGCCACGGGGGCCGGACGCACCGCGAGCAGATCATCCCCCTCGGGCGAATACACCACCTCGTAGGGACGCGCCCCTCCTCGCCCGGCACCAGCACGCCCGCGAACGCCTGGTTGAAGAAGTCGAGCAGCGGCGGCACCGAGCGCCGGTTGTGCTGGAGGAAGTCGCGCACGCCCCCCTCCTGCTCGATCTTCCGCGCCAGCACCTCGAACACGGACACGTCCGCGCCGCGGAACTCGTAGATGGATTGCTTGCGATCTCCCACCACGCACAGGAAGGCGGGCTCCAGGGGCAGCGCGGCCACCAGATCGTCCTCGGGTGTCACCGCCCGCGGACCCTCCTCGCGCTTCTCGGCCAGGAGCAGCACCAGCTCCAACTGCAAGCGGTTGGTGTCCTGGAACTCGTCCACCATCAGCGCCCCGAAGCGCTCCTGCATCTGCCGGCGGAAGTCGGGCAAGTCCCTCAACAGGTCCCGCGTCTTCACCAGCAGGGAGGTGAAGTCCAGGGCGTTGCGCCGGGAGAGTTCCTCCGCGTGACGCGTCTCCACCTGCTCGAGCAGCGCGCGGAACGTGCTCTCGAAGGGCACCGTGCGGCACGCCGCGGCGACGTCCTCCAGCGTCAACACCGTGCCGTCGCTCTTGCCAAAGAGGGACCAGTACAGCTCCTTCATCGAGTTGCCGGGCTCCTTCTTGAGCCGGCGCACGTCACGGCCATCCTCGTTGAAGGCCGCCTTGAGCGCGGGCAGCCGCTCGGGCGCGAAGACATTCTCCGGGGTCAGCCCCGTGAGCGCACGCTCGAGCTTCTCGCGCAGCCCCCGCCACTCGCCCTTGGCGTCATGCTCGCTCACGGTGCCGCACAGCCCACGGCACTTCTCGACGAGCGCGTCGAAGGACTCCCGGGCCTCGCCGGGGTCGGACACGCGCGCCCGGGCCGCGGGCAATCCCTCCTCGCGCAACTTCCCGTAGAGCTCCGCCAGCGAGGACACCAAGCCCTCGGTGAAGTCCGAGCCCGAGAAGGTCATCTCCGCGCACAGCTCACGCACGAGCGTGTCACCGGACTCCAGTGCGTCCAGCACCACGCGCTCGCACACGTCCAGCACGAGCGAGCGCGCCTCCAGCTCGTCGAGCACGTCGAAGGAGGCATCCACTCCCGAGCCCGGAGGCGCGCGGCGCAGGATCTGCCCGCACATCGAGTGGAAGGTGCCAATCGAGGCCAGGCCCAGCTCCTCGCGCAGCGAGCGCCACGTGTCGCGCGAGGGGAAAGGCAGCCCCAGGCGCTCGAGCGAGGCGCGCAGCTCGGGCTCCTGCGAGACCTTGGGCTCCTCCTGGACGAGCACATCCAGGCGCGCGCGGACGCGGGCGCGCATCTCCGCGGCGGCCTTGTCGGTGAACGTCACCATGCCCAGACGCGAGGGCCTCAAGGGCTTGAAGCCCTCGCGGGCCCCGGCCAGCAGGTGCAACGTCATCGTCACCAGGCTGTACGTCTTGCCCGCTCCCGCGCCCGCGAGCAGCGCGAGGTTCCGCTCCAACGCCAACGCCAGCGCGTCACTCATGGGCCCCTCCTCGCCCACGATCCGCCGCTCGGTGATGCGGCAGACGGCCTGGTAGCCACAGCGTCCGCAGTCCTTGGGCCGCATGGCGAACTGTCCCGCCCTCACCCGGCGCACCAGCGACTCCACCGCGTTGGCCAGGTTGGGCTTCTGCTCCGCCGCCAGCCGCTGGCGCACGTCGGGCTCGGTGGACAGCAGCTCGTCCAGATCCAACGACAGCTCCTGCTTCTTGTCCGCGAGCACCTCCGACAGGAGGATCGCCTTGCCCGTCTTCAACGAGAACCGGGCGGCGTGCCGCGTGCCCTGGTGCCCACTGGCCCGCGCCGCGTACAGGTACAACGGGAGCTGGAAGTCCGAGGCGTCCAGCAGCTTGTTGCGCAGCTCCGAGCGCGACAGGTGGCCGGACTTGTAGTCGATGACGCCCACCTCGCCCCCGGCCTTGTCCAGGCGATCGATGGTTCCCTCGAAGTGGATGACGTCCTCGCCGAGCTGGAGGGTGACCGCGCTCCAGCCCTCCGCCGGATTCTTCGGTCCGAAGCGCAGCTCGAAGCCCGAGGGCTCCAGCCGCTCGAAGGGCAGACCGCGCCGATCGTCCAGGAGCACGCGGCGCACCATGTTCTTCGCCCGCTCGCGCGCCGGCGCCACAGCGCGGGATGGCCCACGTAGTGATGTCTCTCGAAGTGCTCCTGCACCTCGTCGAGCACCGCGTCCAGCAGCGCCTCCGGCAGCTCGTTGAACCCCCGCCCGAGCAGCTCGCGCTCCTTGAGCCGCTTGAAGAACTCCTCCAGCACCCGGTGCCAGAAGACGCCCTGCCCCCGGCTGTCGAACTCCTCCCCGGGCCGCTCCGGCTCGGGCACCTTGAGCCCATACGCCAGGAAGCCCTGGAAGCCACAGTTGCTGAAGCGCGCGATCGACGAGGCGGACAGGGGCCGCTCGGCATCGAAGCGGAACGCCTCGCGGATCGACTCGCCCAGGTCCGGAGCCCCCACGGCGCCGGTGTAGCGACCCGCGTCCTGGACTCCTCCCCGAAGAAATGCAGGCGCTCGATCTCCACCTGCATCATCTCCCGGGCCGCCTGGAACCAGGGCGTGTGCGAGAAGCGCTCGCGCAGCACCGCGCGGGCGGGATCCGGCTCCGAGACGCGCAGCCGCTCCATCGCGAGCGACTCCAGCACCACGCGCTGGCGCAGCTCCGCCGGAGTGAGCACCTCGTCCAGCGGCACGATGGCCGGCAGCGAGCGCAGCGGCCACGTGGCTCCCGTCAGGCGCCGCACCTCCTCCAGGAACGAGGACGGCGCCTGCTCCTGCCCGCCCGGACCCGCTACCGAGAAGGACAGACTCACCGTGTGCTCGGCGGCCACCAGGACGCTGGCGAACAGGAGCCGGTCCTCGGTGAGCCGCCAGGGCGCGCGGTCCTCGAACTCGCCACCGGTGAGGCGGAAGACGTCGCGGCCCAGGTGCTTGTTGAGCGCATGGCGCTCGGAGTCTCCGAGCAACGGGTTGGGCACCTCGTGGCCCGGAAGCGGCCCTCGGCCAGCCCGCCGAGGAAGACATGCGCGAAGGTGCGGCCCTCCAGCTCGCCCACCTCCAGCACCTCCACGGCGCCCACCGCCGAGCCCCGGGGTGGCAGGTGCACGTCGCGCATCGCGTCCGCGAGCCAACGGCCGAAGGTGCGCCGGCGCAACCGGGGGCCTCCGCCCACCACCGCGAGCATCCGCTCCAGCTCGCGCACACGCGCCACGAGCGCCCTGCGCGCCGCGTCGTCCCGGGCTCGGGCCTCCACCGCGAGCGCGCCCAGCCCCTCCTCCGCGGGCGTCTCCGGCGTGCCCTCCGAGTCCAACAATCCCAGGCGCCGCACCACCTGCCACCACGCCGTGAGCAGCTCCGAGGCGCGGCCCTGCTCCGGGATGAGGCGGCAGGCCTCGATCAACATGAGACACCGCTCGCGCAGCACCCGGACCTCGTGGGCGCGGCGCTCGTCCTTGGGGCGCACCTGCTCCGGAAGCGGCGTCAACCGCCTCGCCAGGGCGTCCAGGCGGACGTCATACGCGCCCTTGCCACGCGAGGCGCCCAGCCGATCATCGCGCACGGCCGCGAGCGACAGGAGCGTCGCGGGGGCCTCGGGCGCGCCCGCCGAGAGCCGGGGCGCATAGCGGCTGGAGAGCACGTCCGCCACGCGCTCGGCGGGGAAGCCATCCTCCACCAGCAGGGGGAGATCCAACGCCAGCCGCACGGGCCCGGTCAGCGCGAGCGGCTCGCCCCAGGGCAGGCGCACGGGAACGTCCAGCTCGCCCAGGGCCTCGGCCACCCAATGCGCCTCGTGGCTCAGGTCGCGCCAGGCCACGGCGATGTGTCCCGGAGGCACGCCCTCCGACACGAGGCGGCGCACGTCCCGGGCGATGAGCCGGGCCTCGTCCCGCGCCGTCGCCGCGCTCCACAGGCTCAGGCCCTCCACCGCGCCCACGAGCGCGTCCTTGGGGGCCCGGGGAGAAGAGATGACGGCCCAGCTCGCCCATCGGACGGGACTCGAAGGTGACGTCCGCCTTGAAGAGGTCCACGTGGGAGAGCACCTCGCCGCGGTTCTCGAAGGCGCGGAAGAGGGCCGCCAGGGCCGCGTCCGCCACGGGAGAGCCACCCACCGGCGTCTCCACGCGCAGGCCCACCCGGCGCGACTCACACGCCGCCGCCAGGGCCAGCAGCAGCTCCAGCGTCGAGGGCCGGACGTCATAGACACCGCGCAGCACGATCTCCCCCACGTCGGCCCAGGCCTCGGGCCAGACGCCGCGCTCCAGCGCCTCGCGGGCCCCTCGCACGCCGTCCTCACGATCGGCGAGGCCCAGCTCCGCCATCTTCCGCTCGTAGGCATGGTGCAGCAGGGCGATCGTCCGGACGCGGTCGCGCCGCTCGGGGGAAGCACCTCCAGCGCGTCCTGCAGCTCTCGAGGGGACAGCCGCCCGGCCTTGAGATCCAACAGCACCTCGAGCGCGGCGCGGGCGAAGGCGGGCTCATGGACGAAGTCGCCCAGGGGCGTGGGGCCCAGGCCCTGCGCGAGCGAGGCCACCACGGTGCGCGCCGCGAGGGGCGGACACGGGCGCCGGCCCAGCTCGCGCACGCCGCCGAGCGCGTCGAGGAACCCCGCCCAGTCGAGGAAGAGGTCCCCGCGCACGACTCCCGAGTCCCGCCGGGCCGCGCGCAGGGCGGCTTGACGGCGTGCGGCATCGGGGAAGACCTGGAGGGGGCGACGGGGGTCGGACATACGAGGGGGAGTGGAGTCTAGAACGATGAGGGGGGCGCATTTATGCTCGCCGCCATGCCCTCTGCCCTCTGTTTTCTAGCACTCGCTTCCCTGGTTGCCTCCTCTCCCGTTCCGGACGCCGCGCTTCCAGGGGCGCGCCGGGCGGCGGACGCACCCACGGTGCGGGCGCTCGACGTCAACTGGACCCGGGACGGGCTCATCACGGGCGTGAGTGGCGCGCTGTGGATCACCAGCGAGGCCTTCCTCAAGAACCAGCTCGCCCCGAACACCTGCCGGTGGTGCGACCGCTCCGCGGACGGCCAGGACACCCTCAATGGGGTGGACCGCTGGGGCCGGGGCCCGGCGGGGAAGACGGAGGCGGGACGCAAGACGTGGGACACCTGGAGCAACGTGGCCGGCTTCGGCGTGCTGCCGGTGGGGGTGCTGGGCGCGCAGTACCGGTGGCGTCCGGGAGCGGAGCGTCGGCGCGGGACTACGCGGAGGATGCGATGACGATCGTGGAGACGGCGGCGGTGGCGGCGCTGGCCAATCAGGTGGTGAAGTTCGCCGTGGGCCGCGAGCGGCCCTTCGTGCACGTGCTGCCGGAGGACCAGAAGGCCCTCGGCCACAACCCGAACGACAACAACCTGTCCTTCTACAGCGGCCACACGAGCCTGGCGTTCTCGCTGGTGGCGGCGGCGGGCACGGTGTCCGGGATGCGCGGCTACCGCAACAACTGGCTCATCTGGGCGGTGGGCGTGCCCGCGGCGGCGTCGGTGGGGCTGATGCGCATGGGAGCGGACAAGCACTACCTCACGGACGTGCTGGTGGGCGCCGCGGCGGGCACCGCCTTCGGCGTGGGTGTCCCCCTGCTGCTGCACGGCCGCGCCGCCAGTGGCAGTGGTGGCTCGGCACCACAATCGGGCATGTCGATGCGGATGTCGGGCAACCCCGGTGGCGTGATGTTGTCGGGGCAGTTCTAAACCCTATCGATTTCCAGCACGGTGAAACTGATCAATGTGTTTCGCCGTATCAGCGACGAAGAGGCACTCAACCGTTCGCGGCCATCGAGGAAGCGATAACCGCGTTTGACGTTGCTCTTCGAAATCCGAGGGTAATCGGACAGTGATGTCGTGGCGGCCAACCCCCCTGAAATGTCCAGGAGGCGAAGACCGGACATCGCGTTCAGGGCCCCTCGGAATTCCGAGCCCAGCCCACCAAGGTGAGCGCAGCGCCATTCCCCTCGGGACACGGGTCGTGCGCCTCCTGGCATCCGCATTGCTCAGGAAGCCCCCGCCCCTTCACCCAGGAGTCCTCCATGGAACCCCTCCGGCTGCGCCACCTCTTCGCTCGTACCCTCCGCGCCTCGCTCGCCTCCCCGCTGGTCCTCGCGGGCTGCGGCGTCGTCGACCTGACGGGTTACTCCTCGCCCGCCTGCGAGAATGGCTACCTCACGGTGACCGGACTGAATCCCGCGGTGCCACCCGATTTCGTGCAGCTGCGCGACTTCCACACCTACTTCTACCCGACGGAAGAACCCATCACGAGCCCGAACGCGCGGGGTTCCTCGGGCACCGCCTGCGCGACCGCCTCCCAGCCCGCGGCGTGTCAATCCGCGCTGGACGCCCTCACCACCAAGAACGGCTTCCTGCGCAGCTGCGGCATTGACGCCTGCACCAACTACTTCCTCGCGACGACGCGGGGTGACGACGTGAAGGCCATCGACACGCTGGACGGTCTGCGCGACTTCCTGGGCACCATCGACACGGCCCAGGAGGCCGCCCTGCTCGCCTTCGCCCAGGGCTACAACCTGCGCTGTGACAATCCATCGCGAGGCGCGGTGCGGGCCGATGCCGACGGCGGCTTCCATGTCATCACCACCCAGGGCCACTCCTGCGGGGCCGGCAGCAACATGACACGCCACATCTTGAGCGTGTCCCCTCCGGGGACGTGAAGAGGAGAGCAGCGAGATCATCGAGCGGGGCAACCCCGGCTGCGCCATCGGACGGCGGCCCCACGGGCTGCGCGCCGCGGACGGCGTGGCCTGCGCCGAGGCCCTGGGGCGTCACTTCGCGGCCGCCGCCCACCTGGAGGCCGCGTCCATCCAGGCCTTCCTGCGCCTGCGCGAGGAGCTCGCCCTGCACGGCGCGGACGAGTCCCTCCAGGACGCGGCGCTGGCGAGCGCGCTGGAGGAAGTGATGCACACGCAGCTCAGCACGCGGCTGGCCCACCGCTTCGGCGCCACGCCCCCCAGGCCCGAGGTGGAGGCGCTGCCGCTCCGCTCCCTCTTCGAGGTGGCGCTGGACAACGCCGTGGAGGGCTGCACGCGCGAGACGTACGGAGCGCTCGTGGCCCACCACCGGGCGCTGCACGCGCGCGACGAGCAGGTGCGCGGCGCCCTGGCGCGCATCGCCGAGGACGAAACCCGGCATGCCGAGCTGTCCTGGGCCATCGACCGCTGGGCCCACGCCCGGCTGTCCGAGTCCGAGCGCACCGCCCTGCGCGAGGCCCGCCGGGCGGCCGTGGCGGCCCTGCGCGTGGAGGTGGCCACGCCGCCCGACGCCGACCTCGTCACCGAGGCGGGCATGCCCACCCCCGAGGTCGCCGCGTCCCTGCTCGCCTCGCTCGAGCAGAGCCTCTGGGCCTGACGCCCGCTCAGGGAATCACGACGGACGCGTCCATGCGCTTGCCGTCATAGGCCGTGGAGCCGCACCGCGCACGGGACCAATCGCCGCCCACCGCCGAGCAGACGCGGAAGGCGCTGATGTTGGACGGGGCCACGTCGACGCCCGGCGAGGTGCAACGCCCGGTGTAGCTCCAGGCGAGGGAGCGGTTGACGGAGTTCACGTCGATGCAGGGGCCAATCCAGGCCCCCGTGTCCCGCCGCTGCACGTCGATGGAGTACTGGGCGCCGGTCTCCTCCTCGCTCCAGCTCAGGTCCACGAACGGAGTCGTCCCGCCGGGCGGCTCCAGGAAGACGTCGTCGGCGCCGCCGTCATAGGCCGTCTGGACGTTGGCGCCCCAGACGCCGTTGTTCGAGTAGTAGAGCCGGAAGGCGGCGATGTCCCCCTTGTTCACCATGCGGCTGCCGGCGCTCGGGCACACGCCATTGAAGGTCACCTTGTTCGAGGTCCCGAGCTGGTTCACGTCGAGGCAGGGGCCGACCACCGTCCCATCGCGCAGCACGAGATCGAGCGAGTAGCTGTACCCGGCCAGGCGCGTCCACCGGACGTTGACCTGGTTGAGCGAGGCCAGGGAGCCATCCGCCTTGAAGGCCGGGCGCTGCTTGTAGGTGCTGCGCGAGGTGAAGGTCCCCGCGGGCTGGAAGGCACCGACGTGGAAGATGTTGAAGTACTCGCCCCGCCGATCGACCACGGTGTTGTGGCCGTGGGTCTGGATGAGCGCCCCGGCGGCGTTGCGCATCGGCATGGAGAGCCGGCGCAGGGCGCGCGCCCGGGTGAGCTGGGGAGCGAGTCCCCCACGATGTAGCGCATGGAGTACTGGCTGTTGAACCAACCCGTGCTCAGGAGCAGGTAGTAGAGGCCGTTGCGCTTGAAGATCTCCGGGGCCTCGTTGATGGTCTCCTCCTCGGCGGGCAGCGAGTAGAGCGCGGGGCCCGCGTGGTTGTAGACGACGCCGGGGGCGGAGGTGTTGAACGAGGAGATGTTGTTGCCCCGGTCGAACCACACATAGAAGAACCAGCGGCCCGAGGGATCGTTGTAGGTGGCCGAGTCGATGCGGATGGTCCGGTTGCATCCCTCCGCCACGCAGGAGGCCGGAACCTGGGTGCGCGGGTACGTCGTGTTCGGGTTGATGGGCTGGGGCACTCCGAAGCGCAGGTTCAGGTCGGGCGCCGTGGCCGTGAAGGTCGTCACGTCCTGACCCGAGGCCGGACAGGCCGCTCCATTGGGGACGCGCTGGGCGGAGAAGTTCAGGGTGTAGACGCCGTTGGCCTTGTTGAGGTCCGGCGCCCAGATCATGCAGTAGTCGTAGACCGGATCGGCCGCGGACGGGCTGTAGCTCAGCTTGAGGCGGAAGCTCGAGAGATCATTGGTCTCGTAGATGGGCACCGATGCCCCATTCCCCGTGCCGGTGAGGAAGAAGAGATCGTCATGCTCCTTGTAGACGTCGGGATCGGCCATGCCCGAGACGAGCAATGAGCGCGCGTAGAAGTTCCCGCCGCGCGTGGAACAGGACGTCCCCGTGAAGCCCTCATCACAGACACATATCGCGCTCCCCGCCTGGTCCTGGCAGACACCGTGTCCACCACAGGTGACGCCGGAGCAGACGCCGTCCGCCAAGGCCGACGCCTCTCCTCCCATCGGCAACGCGTGGCTCCCCTCCTCCGCGTTCCCGCAGCCAACGAGCGCCATGAGGGTGAGACCTGACAGGGATATCCAGTGGCTTCTTTGACGCATGGTGTCTTTTCTCGCAATGGTTTCTTGAATCGGAGAATAAACCCGTTTTACATCATTTGATATGACGATCACGGTCTGCTTCTTCGAGGATCTCACCGCCGAGCGGGCCCCCAGGCGGGTGGGAAGGGGCGCGTGCTCGCGCGGCTCCACCAGGCGGGCCATCCCGTGCCCCCGGGCTTCATCGTCCTGACGAGCGCCTTCGAGGGAGACGCGCTCCGGCCCGCGTCCTGGGACGAGGTCGTCACCGCGCTCACGAGGCTGCGGGCGGGCCAGCCCGATCGCGCGCTCGCGGTCCGCTCGTCGGCCCTCGGCGAGGACTCGGAGCGGGCCTCCTTCGCCGGAGGCTTCGAGACGGTCCTGGACGTGCGGGACGATGACGCCGTGCGGCGCGCCATCGAGACCGTGCGCCGCTCCCGCCATGCGGACCGCGTCGCGGCGTACAGCCAGGCCCAGGGACTCGCCACCGGGCAGGAGGTCGCGGTCGTCATCCAGCACCTGGTGGCGGCGGATACCTCGGGAGTGCTCTTCACCGCCGACCCGGTGACGGGCAACCGCTCGGCGCTGGTGGGCAACTTCGTGAGCGGGCTCGGCGAGCGCCTGGTCGCGGGCGAGGTGACGCCGTCGTCCTTCACCCTCGACCGGCTGAAGGGCACGTACTCCGGCCCCCCGGAGCTGCGCGCCCACGCCCGGAAGTTCCGGCGGCTCGCCCTGCGGCTCGAGGAGGAGTTGGGCTCACCGCAGGACATCGAGTGGGCGATCTCCCGGGGCCGGCTCATGCTGCTGCAGGCCCGGCCCATCACCACCCTGCGCGGCCATGATCCCGCGACAGGCGAGTGGAATGACAGCCTCACGGGCGACTACCTGTGGACGAGCACGAACCTCGGCGAGGCGGTCCCCGACGTGATGACGCCCTGTACGTGGTCCTTCCTCCGCCTCTTCATCGCCGAGACCCTGCCCCTGCTCTTCCTGGGCAACGATCCGCCCCTGGGCAATCTCGGTGGCCGCGCCTACATGAACCTGAGCCTCGCGGCGACCCTCGGCCAGGCGTTCGGCGTGAGCCGCCAGCGCTTCGCCGAAACCGCCGAGGAGGCCTTCGGACGGCTTCCCGAGGGCATGGAGATCCCCCTGCTGCCGCTCTCGCGCTGGAGCCTCATCCGCAAGCTCATCCCCGCCGCGGTACGCCTCCGCAAGCGCGTGCGGGCCAACAAATCCAGACTGGCCGCGTTCGTCTCCTCGGCCCCCGAGCGCTGCGAGGCGCTCCACGCCCGGATCCAGGCCACGTCCAGCGCCTCGGAACTGGGCGCGCTGTGGGACCAGGAGCTGTTCCCCTACCACCAGAAGTGCTCCCAGATGCTGGAAGCGGGGAGCCGACGGAGTGGAAGAGCCACCCACGGGCTGCGGCGCACGCTGCGCGAGTGGGTGGGAGACGCCGATGCCACCGCGCTGTTGTCGGGGCTGAGCAGCGGCGCGAATCCCCTGGCGAGCCTCGCCCCCCTCGTGGCACTCGCCCGATTGAGCCGGGGGGAGCTCGACCGCGAGACCTATGCCCGGCGCTACGGACACCGGGGTCCACACGAGTTCGAGGTCTCACTCCCCCGCCCGGCCGAGGATCCGGAGTGGATCGACCGGCAGCTCGCCCAGGCGCGCGAGGCCCCCGTGGACGTGGACACGCTGCTCGCGCGTCAGAAGGAGGCGCGGGACGCCGCCTGGGAACGCTTCCAACGAAACCATCCGCGCCGGGTCGCGAAGATACGCGGACTGCTGGACCTGGCCGCCAAGGAGGCCCACGCGCGGGAGGCGGCGCGCTCGGAGGTGATTCGTGCCTTCTGGGTGCTGCGCGCGTTCGTCCTGCGGGCGGGGACGTTGACGGGCCAGGGGGACGCCCTCTTCTTCCTGTACCACGAGGAGATCCTCGCCCTGCTGCGCGGCGACGCCACGGCACTCGCGTTCGTCCCGGCCCGCCGGGCCACGCATGCCCGGTACTCGGCCCTGCCGGTCTACCCGACGTTGATTCGCGGTCGCTTCGATCCCTTCCAATGGGCGGCCGATCCCCGGCGGCGGGGCGATGTGTTCGATGCGCGCGGGGACAGCGCCCCCGCTCAGGAGGCGATCACCGGCTTCCCCGGAGCGGCCGGCATCGTCGAGGGCCCGGTGCGGCTGCTGGCCTCCCCCGAGGAGGGAGACACCTTCCAGGCCGGGGAAGTCCTCGTGACGACCGTGACCAACGTCGGCTGGGCGCCGCTGTTCCCGCGCGCCGCCGCGGTCGTGACCGACGTGGGCGCGCCCCTGTCCCACGCGGCGATCGTCGCCCGGGAGCTGGGCATCCCCGCGGTGGTGGGCTGTGGCAACGCGACGATGCGCCTGCGCACGGGCGATCGGGTGCGGGTCAATGGCAGTCAGGGCCGCGTGGAAGTGGTTCGACCGGCGGAGCCCGGGAACATAGGATGACGCCTTTCCCGGAGGTCTGGCACTCATGGCGACCCTCGCAGAGCTCAAGGCGTACCGGCCCAGCAACATCGAAGACTCCCTCGACGCCATGCGCTCGGCGCTCGACTACTTCCACCGCGAGAATGATCAGCGCGCCATCTTCCTGCGCGCCTACTACCTCATCACCACCGCCGTCTGGCAGGCCGTCCACCAACGCGGCCGCTATGACAAACGCATCTTCTTCGATCCCCAGTGGGTCGATAAGCTGGCCGGGAAGTTCTCCCTGCTCTACTTCCAATCCCTGAGCACCCAGGAGCGTGGCGGCGAGCGGGCCTGGAAGATGGCGCACCGCCTGGCGGCCTCGAATGAGACCTCGGTCTTCCAGGACATGCTGCTCGGCATCAACGCCCACATCAATTACGACCTCGCCTACGGCATCTATCTCAACCTCGAGGAGCACGATGACGGGAGGGATCACCTGCTGCTGCCGCGGCGCAAGTTCGACCACGATCAGGTCAACAACATCCTCGTCAACACCATCCCCCAGGTGGAAAGCGTGCTCACGCGCGACTATGGCGGTGAGCTGCAACTGATGGGCGCGCTGGTGGGCGACCTGGACGAGGTGCTCGGGGAGCTCGGCATCAAGTACTACCGCGAGCGCGTCTGGTGGTCGGCCATCTCCTTCCTGTCCGCCCAATCCCCGGAGGAGCTCCAGCTCGTCCATGACCGGCTCGACTGGGAATCCGCCCAGCTCGCCGAGAGCCTCGCGTGCGAGGGGACGGCGATCCAGCGATCACTGCGCAGCCTCCTGAACCTCTTCAGCAAGAGCACCTTCGGGCCCATCACCCTCGAGCGCGAGGACACCGCGCCCGAGAAGAAGAAGCCCACGCAGGTCTTCTCGCCCTTCTGAGGCGGGTGCTTCAGATGGAATCGGATGCGCATGGAAGCGCTGCTCGATGCCGAGGCCGAAGCTGGCCGGATGTTGACTCGGAACGAGATCTTGAAGCTCGTCGCGAAGCGTATGAAGTTCTACGACCTCCCAATGAACTTCACTCCTTGGGGAAGGCGATGACCGACGGACGTTCCTGGGAGGGCAACTGGGTGGCCCGCCTGTATGAGCGGGTCCGCGAGCGCGGTTACGACTCGTTGACCGCCTTTGCCGAAGCGCGCCCCGCCGTTCCTCTGTATTTGCTGGCCGAGGAGCTTGGTCCGGACGACATCGCCGGGGTGCAGGTATTGAGAGGGTTACTTGCCGAGGCGGAGCGAAGCCATCGGGTCACCCGCTTGGTGCGCGATGTTCTCGTGCGCGAACTTGCAGAGAGCCTCCCTGACGGCTGGCCGACCGTGCTGGACGACACAAGCCGTGGAGAGATTGCCCTGGCGCTCGGCACGTGGACTGCCGACACCCCAGAAACGCATAAGGAGCGTGTCAGGCAGGCCCGCGCAGCTCTGCGCGCCACGCCACCACCGCCCGGGTGGCGCCCGCTCGGCCCCGACGACGAACTGCTGCTCACGCTCCTGCCCGACGAGGAAGTCTGAACTTCAACCCTGGATAGGGCCATGAGCGACGGACATCCTTTTCAGGGCAACTGGGTGGCGCGCCTGTACGCGCGGGTCCGCGAGCGCGGCTACGATTCACTCACCGCGTTCGCCGAGGCACGCCCCACTGCCTCGTTGGTGGCACTGGCCAAGGAACTTGGCAAGGACGACATTGCCGGAGTGCAGGTGTTCCAAGGGCTGGTGGCCGAAGCGGAACGACGCCATGAACTCACCCGCTTGGTGCGCGGCCAATTCGTGCGTGAACTGTACGAGAGCCTCCCCGAGGGCTGGCCGACCGTGATGGATGACGCAAACCGTTTCAAGGTTGCAAAGGCGCTCGGCTCGTGGACTGCGTTCACCCCAGAAAGCCATGAAGAGCGAGTCAGGCAAGCCAGGGCGGTGCTCCGGGCGACACCACCACCGCCCGGGTGGCGCCCGCTCGGCCCCGACGACGAACTGCTGCTCACTCTCCTGCCCGACGAGGAAGTCTGACCTTCACCCGCTGGAGTTCGGCTCCGCTTTCGCGGCTGCCTCAAGCCGCGCCCTACCCCGCGCCGAGGAGCCGCTCGCGCAGCACGTGCTTCTGCACCTTGCCGAGCGCGTTGCGCGGCAGGGCCTCCACGAAGACGACCCGGCGGGGCTTCTTGAAGCTGGCGAGCCGCTCCTTGCAGAACTCCACCAGCGCCGAGGGCTCGGCGCCCTGGCCGGCAGCGGGGACGACGACGGCCACCACCTGCTCGCCGAAGTCCGGATCCGGCAGGCCCAGCACCGCCACCTCCGCCACGGCGGGATGCTGGGCGAGCACCTCCTCCACCTCGCGGGGATAGACGTTGAAACCGCCGCTGATGATGAGCTCGCGCGCCCGGCCGGTGATGCGGAAGTAGCCATCCGCGTCGCACTCGCCCAGGTCCCCCGTGCGGAACCACCCCTCGGGATCGAAGGACTCGGCGGTGGCGTCCGGACGCCGCCAGTAGCCCGCGAAGACGTGGGGGCCACGCACCTCGATCTCCCCCGTCTCTCCCGGCGGCAGCGGCTGGCGAGTGCGCACGTCCACCACGCGCGCCTCCTGGCCCGGGTACGGCATGCCCACCGTGCCCGGGCGCCGCTCGCCCTCGTAGGGGTTGGTGGTGTTCATGATGGTCTCCGTCATGCCGTAGCGCTCGAGGATGCGCTGGCCGAACGCCTCCGCCACCTCCTGGAAGAGCTGGGCGCTCAGCGGCGCCGAGCCCGACACGAGCAGGCGCAGGGCCCGGGGGCGCACGCCGGTGCGGCGCGACTCCTCGAGCAGCCGGCCGTACATGGTGGGCACGCCGAAGAACATCGTCAGGGAGGTGTCCTGGCTCAACGACGTGAGCGCCTCGGCCGCGTCGAAGCGGCGCCGCAGGTCCACCGTGCCGCCGGAGTAGAGCGTGCCATGCAGTCCCACCATGAGGCCGTGGGTGTGGAAGAGCGGCAGGGCGAGCAGCAGCCGATCCTCCCGCGTCCAGCGCCAGGCCTCGGTGACGGCGCGCACGTTGGCGAGCAGGTTACGGTGCAGCATCATCGCGCCCTTGGAGCGGCCGGTGGTGCCCGAGGTGTAGCCGAGCACGGCGAGCTGCTCGCCCGAGGGAAGCGACAGCGCGGCGGAGGAGGCGGCCCCCCGGGCGAGCAGCGCGTCGAAGTCGAGCGTGGGCCAGGGCACGGCCTGGGGAGGCGGCTCGACGGTGACGAGCCACTCGAGCGCGGGAAGTTGAGCCTTCAAGGGAGCGAGCTCGGCGGCGCCCGCGGCCCCGGTGACACAGGCCCGGGCCTCCGAGTCGGCGAGGATGTGGCCCAGCTCCACCTGGCGGTACTGGGTGTTCACGAGGACGACGACGCCCCCGGCGTACCAGGTGCCCAGGTAGGAAATGACGAAGGCCGGGCTGTTCTCCAGGAAGAGCGCCACCCGGTCTCCGGGGGCGAGCCCCTGCGCCCTCAAGGCGCGGGCAAAGGCCGTCACGTCGTTGGCGAGCTGCCCGGCGGTGAAACGGCGCCGCTCGAAGTCCAGGACGGGCCCATCGGGGAGCTGACGAGCCCGGGTGAGGAAAATGTCGAGGAGAGAAGTCGTCATGCTCTCGGGAGACTACCGCGTGTCCCGCGCGCGGCCATGCCGGACCGAGCCCAACGGCGCTTACCAGGTCAGGCTCAGACTCAGAACTCCTCGTCATGGGAGAAGTCACTTTCCCCTGGGAGCCGCCATGTCGAGCAGCGCGAGCGTATTGAACAACAACGAAGAAACGGTTTCCGTCGGGCTCTTGAAGCAGTCAGCCCCCACAGCTACGATGCTGAATCCATTTTCACCGAGATTTCTCATATGGGGGCTCTGTGAGATTCGTCGGATTGATGGGTCTGCTGCTGGCGGCGGGGTGTGCGACCACCCGTGTTGTCCATATCGACGTTGGAAACGGTCAGCGAGTCGCCCACGAGTCGGTCGAGGTCGAACCGGTCGAGGTGCGCGAGGCCGAGTTCAAGGCGGGCCTCACGCAGCTCGTCCTCGACATGCGGATGGACATTGCGTTCCGCGAGTCAGAGGAGGCGGACCAGCGGGGATGGGTGCGCTCCAGGACTCTCCTTGCTTCCTCGAGGGGCCTCGCTGATTCGGGGGCGGCGAGTTCCCCGAGTCGTTGTACGCGCGCATCTGCCCCGACGCGGACGACTGCTTGACCCTGGTAGGGGGGACGGGGTTGTCGTTCGGGCGGAAGGACCGGACGCTGATGGCCCTGTCCTTCGCGCTCGATACCGTCTGGGAGCGCGTCGAGGTGGAGGTCGGCAAGATGCTCAACCCGGTAGCGCTCAAGGCGATGTTGACCTCGGCCGCGTTGACCGTGCTGCTCACGATGACGCTGCCCGAGCCCGTCACCAAGGCCATCGCGGTGGCGTTGACAGCGGCCCTGGTGGCCTACCTCGGTGTGATTCCCGTCTGGGAGATGGGCCGAGGGTTCGTCCGGCTGTGGGAAGAGTCCGGGAAGGCGACGAACATCATCGAGTTGCAGGACATCGGGCACCGGTTCGGACGGGTGTTGGGAACGAACGGCACGCGCATCCTGGTGTTGCTCGTCACGGCGGCGCTTGGCGGCAAGAGCGCGATGGCGGCCCAGGGCCCCAAGCTTCCCGGCTTCTCCCAGGCCGCCATCCGCGCGCGAGCCGAAGGAGGATTCCAGCTCGTGGCGGCACTGAATGGTGGGGTGGGCTCAATCTCGTTGCCTGCCGCTGGCGTGCTCGATGTGGCACTGGCTCCGGGAGCGACCGCCGCCGTCGCGATGTACTCGAACGGTATGCCGGGTGACGTCGAGGGCCCGGTCCACCATATCTGCACCAACAAGAACCTGGTTTCGGCTACTACGGGTGGGCCTTGGACGCCACAGTGCGAGAAGATTTTCAAGAAGGCCGGGATGACGCTCGAAGATGCCGCGAACAAGGTGCGGCTCAAGGGGCACGAGGGGCCTCACCCCGAGCGCTACCACGCAGAGGTTCTTCAGCGCCTTGAACGTTCTGTTGCGCGCTGCCGAACGACGGA
Source organism: Cystobacter fuscus (assembly GCA_049060065.1). Lineage (GTDB taxonomy): Bacteria > Myxococcota > Myxococcia > Myxococcales > Myxococcaceae > Cystobacter > Cystobacter fuscus_B. The sequence goes on along the minus strand of JBMEQP010000002.1, from coordinate 1,619,358 downwards.
GACCTGCCGGGCCAGTTTGATGAAGGAGCTTGCAAATATAGCCAACGAGCTACTGACGCCGGGCTCCGATTTGCGGAGCTTCATTGTGAAGGTGGAGGGATAGGGTGGAGCGTCATTTCTACTGGGTAAGACTTGGAAACATGCCACGATGGCTGATCGAGACGCCGACACGGGATTCGGGTGAGGCGTTCGACGAGCCTTGGATGTTCACGGATGGTCGCGTCCTTCCAGACCCTGGAGCCATCAAGGCCCAGATTTCACATCCTGGCACGAGGCGCATGTTCGTGTTCGCGGGGGTAGAGGAAACTCCCATCGGCAGCGAAGTAGTCGCGAACGTCTTCAGGGTCCTGGCTCCCAACGAAGTGCAGCTCTTTCCGGTGTCGATAGAGGGGGAGTCCGAACGGTACTTCGTCGTCAACGCAACCAAGGTGGTTGATTGCATAGATGAGGCAGGGTGCCGGGAGGTGCAGCACTATGACGAGGACGACCCCTCCCCTGAATATCCAGGGGAGTACCGTTGGATCTATGGCTTGCGGATTGACCCCGCGAGGACCGAGGGCGCGCAGGTCTTCCGGCTGAAGAAGTTCAAGACCGCGTTCATCGTGTCGGAGGACATCAAGAACGCACTCGAACGCGTTGGGAACTTGGGGGTGTCGTTCGAGCGCGTGACGGGACCTCACGAGCCGAGGTAGTCACTGAGACGTGACCTATACCGCTCCTCCGTTCGCGTCGTTGCTACCCCGACCCCCCGGGAGAGCAGTGCGTCGAAGTCGAGCGTGGGCCAGGGCACGGCCTGGGGAGGCGGCTCGACGGTGACGAGCCACTCGAGCGCGGAAAGTTGGGCCGTCAAGCGAGCTGTCCGGCGGTGAAACGGCGCCGCTCGAAGTCCAGGACGGGTCCGTCAGGGAGCTGACGGGCCCGGGTGAGGAAGAGAAGTCGTCATGCACTCGGGAGACGACCGCGTGTACTCTGCACGGCCATGCGCTTCGCCCCTCTCCGCCACGACGTCCTCAGCCTCATCGGCAACACCCCCATGGTGAAGGTGACCCAGCTGGACACGGGTCCGTGTGAGCTCTTCCTCAAGCTCGAGAGCCAGAACCCGGGCGGCTCCATCAAGGACCGCATCGGCCTGTCCATGATCTCCGCCGCCGAGGAGGCGGGCCAGCTCGGTCCCAACCAGAAGCACATCGTCGAGGCCACCGCGGGCAACACCGGCCTGGGCCCGGCGCTCGTCTCCGCCCAGAAGGGCTACCGCCTCACGCTCGTCATCCCGGACAAGATGAGCCAGGAGAAGGTGCTCCACCTCAAGGCGCTCGGGGCGGAGATCATCATGACGCGCTCGGACGTGGACAAGGGCCACCCCGAGTACTACCAGGACATGGCCGAGCGCATCGCGCGCGAGACGGGCGGCTTCTACGTCAACCAGTTCGCCAACCCCGCCAACCCGCTCGCCCACGAGACCACCACCGGCCCGGAGATCGCCGCCCAGCTCGAGCACCGCCTGGATGCCATGGTGTGCGGCGTGGGCTCGGGCGGCACGCTCGCGGGCCTGTCGCGCTACTTCGCCAAGGCCATCCCCGAGTGCGAGATGGTGCTCGCCGACCCCCAGGGCTCGGTGCTCGCCGACTACGTGAAGACGGGCAGCATGGGCAAGGCGGGCTCGTGGGTCGTCGAGGGCATTGGCGAGGACTTCCTGCCGCCCAACGCGGACCTGTCCCGGGTGAAGAAGGCCTACACCATCCCCGACGCGGAGAGCCTCGATACGGCGCGGCAGTTGCTCAAGAAGGCGGGCATCCTCGCGGGCTCCTCCTCGGGCACGCTCATCGCCGCCGCGCTGCGCTACTGCCGCGAGCAGACCAGCCCCAAGCGCGTGTGCACCTTCGTGTGCGACAGCGGCAACAAGTACCTGTCCAAGATGTTCAACGACTTCTGGATGGCCGACCAGGGCTTCCTGCCGCGCGCGGCCCACGGGGACTTGCGCGACGTCATCACCCGCCGCTACGCGGACCGGGCCGTCGTCACCCTGGCCCCCACCGACACGCTGCTCATCGCCTACGGGCGCATGAAGCTCTACGACGTGTCCCAGCTCCCGGTGCTCGACGGGGGCAAGGTGGTGGGGATGATCGACGAGTCGGACCTGCTGCTGGCGGCCGTCAATGACGAGACGCGCCTGCGCCTGCCGGTGCGCGACTTCATGTCCACGCGCCTGCAGACCGTGGACGTGCGCACCCCGGTGCCCGAGCTGCTCACCTACCTGGACAAGGGCTTCGTGCCCATCGTCATGATGGGAGACGAGTTCATCGGGCTCATCACCCGCATCGATCTGCTCAACCACCTGCGCCGCAAGCTGCGCTGAGCGGGCGCCGGGCCTCGGGCCCTATACGACTCGGTAACCTTGGAGCTAGTTTGATGACGTTGGTCGGCCGGGACCTGGGTACCGAGGTTGCGTGGATGTCGACATTCCGAGAAGGTTTCATGGCCCTCGTCCTGGGCTTGTGCGTGGGCATGGCCGCGGCATGCTACCCGCGGGGGTGCGAGGGTTGTGTCAACGCGCAGGGCGTCTGCCTTCGCGGTGTCCAGGATTCAGCCTGTGGCTCGTTCGGCGCGGCGTGCGTCGCCTGTGAATCGGGCTCCACGTGCCAGCAAGGCACCTGCGCGCCGGAGGGCGATCCGGGGCTGCCCGATGCGGGCCCCGGGGTTGACGCAGGAGTGGACGACGCGGGCACGGGTGACGGGGGTTCGTCGATAGGGTTCCAGCTCGTGCCGAGCACGACCACCGCGACGCTGCGGGATGTGGCCGCCGTGACGCCCCTGCAGGCATACGCCGTGGGATTGCGTGGCACCGTGTTGCAGTGGAATGGCGGCCAGTGGAGCGCCGCCGGAGCGCCGACGTCCTTGGATCTCCACGCGGTGACGCTCGCCGAGGGCGGAGGCTGGGCGGTGGGCGAAGGCGGCACTTTGCTGTCCCTGAAGGACGGCACCTGGTCGCTGTACGGCACCTCCCCAACGGCAGCCCAGCTCACGGGCGTCTCCTCGACGTCCGCTCGGAGCGCCATGGCGGTCGGTCAGGAGGGGGCTCAGCGCTACACGCTCGTCTGGGACGGCGCGCAGTGGACGAAATTCGCCACGGGCGCTCCCGATTCCAACTCCACGGTGTCGGACGTCTTCATGCTCGCGGACGGCACGGCCTTCGCCGCCCAGGACAGCATGATCATGCGGTGGAAGGGCACCGACTGGGAGCAGTTGACCCTCCCCACCACGACGGCCCTCCAAAGCGTCTGGGCTCCCTCCGCCAACGAGGCCTTCGGTGTCGGCTCCTCGGGAGTGCTCATGCGGTGGCAGTCCACCTCCGGCCGCACCCTGGAGCAGCGGCCCCCCTATCCCTTCTTCCACGGAGTCTGGGGGAGCAGCTCGAGGGACATCTGGGCCGTCGGCGCGGGTGGGGTGATCGTCCACTGGGACGGCGATCGCTGGACGGATGTGGCCTCGCCGACGACGAAGGATCTGTATGGTGTCTCGGGAACGGGGCCCAACGACGTCTGGATCGTCGGAGCCGGTGGCACCATCCTTCACGGTCCCTAGCCCATGGTGCCCAGGGGGGCGGCTCGGTGGGCGTGGGCAGCGAGCCCAGCCCCCAGGGCTGCCCCGCCCGCCACGACACCGGCCCGAGGCACCCCACCCGGCGCACACCACCTCGCGGCCCTGGAACTCCATCCAGAACACCGACTCCTCGGGCCGGCCGCCTGATCCAGACAGGCCACGCGCGTGGGGGCGCGGCCCCCGCCCAGGGACACCGCGAAGGCCCGGTGCGAGTGGCCACACAACACCCAGCGCGGATGCACCGTCTCCACCAGCCGCCGGGTGATGGGGTTGCCAATCCAGTACGAGGGCAGCGTGCGGCCCGGCGGTGGCGTCTCCCGCTCCTGGGCCCGCTGGGGCAGGCCCCGGGGCCACTCGTGCACGAGCAGCACGTCCATGTCGCGCAGCGCCATCACCCGCTCCACCTCGGGCGCGCGGAAGTAGCCCGCCTGCTTCGCCGTGTCGAGCGAGCGCGGCCGCTTCAACGGCTGCTCGTAGAAGCGCGGCGCGTGGATGCCCGACAGGTAGCCCACCCGCAGGCCGAGCAGCTCCTTGAGCCCGGCGCGCCCCAGGTAGTGCACGTTGGGCGCGAGCGAGAAGCCCTCGGGCTCGTCGTGCAGCGCCTCGAAGTCCTCGTTGTTGCCGCCGATGAAGTACAGGGGCCGCTTCATCGCGCGCACCCCATCCGCGTACGCGGCGAACTCCGCGGGCATGCCGCGCTTGGCGGCCTTGCGCCGGTGATCATCCGCGAGCCGGAAGGCCTCCACGTCGCCCACCGCCAGCACCAAGTCCACGGGACGACGGCGCGCCTCCTCGAGCGCGTCGAGCCATGCCTCCACCCGGTGGAAGCGACCATGGATGTCTCCCACGCCAACCACCAGGAGTGAGTCCGGAGCCATCGTGCCCATCACCCTGCCCGGCCGTCCGCGCCCTGTCGAGATCCATCCCCAGGCCTTGTGTCAAAATCAGCGCAAGTGACGCACGCCCCCGGGGGTCCCGCCCAGGGACTCATCGGGACGGCCCCTGGCAACCCACCGGGTAGGTGATCTCCACGGTCGCGCCGGGCGCGGGCGCCTGGGAGAAGACCACGGCCCGCGAGCGGGTGTCATACGTCCAGCCCTCGGACACCGCCACGCCGCCCACGCGGACCCGGAGCTTCGCGGCGTCCGAGGGCGACTCGCTGAGCGGAAAGGAGCGCTGGGCCTCGAAAGTGCTCTCCGACAGGCGCGCCAGGGACTCGGACCAGTTGGGCGTGCAGATGCTCTCCACCACGCCCCCCGTGGCCCGGGCCAGCGCGAGGTAGCGGCTGCCCGTACTGCTGGCGCGCGGGCAGGAGTCCAGGTCCTCCGGTCCGGCGATGGCGGAGAAGACGACCTGGGAGCGGTCGTTGCCCTTGAGGCCCAGGAGGAACGTCTCGTAGAAGCCCACGTCCCGGGGGGAGAAGTCCTCCTCGTCCGTGACGGCGATGATGGCCAGCCGGGCGTGCTCGCGCAGGAAGCCCGCGTTGCCATCCCGGGGCAGCGGCGTGGTGGGATCATCCACCGCGTGGACGAGGGGCTCCGACAGGGCGCGGTACATGGCCTCCAGGCCCTGCTCGTTCCAGTGGCACACGCCCACGTGCGTGTTGTGCGCGAAGACGGAGCCCGCCTGCGGCGTGGCGGGGGTGATGATGCGGGGCGAGGCGCCGTCCACCGGGAAGAAGCGTCCGTACTCCCCGCCGTCGGCCCCGCCCGGACACAAGGCCCCCATCTCCAGCGAGCGCGTCAGGCCCGTGGTGGTGACGGCGATGTGGTAGTCCACGTCCGAGGCGGCCGCGTGCGAGAGGAAGGCCGCGAAGTTCTGCCCCAGGCCGCGCTGCTCGTCCATCATCGAGACCGAGTTGTCCACCACGAACAGCACGTCCACCGCGTTGCGCGCGCTCTGGGTGAACATGTCGGTCTGCTCGTCCCGGAGCAGGCCCCGCCCTCCCAGGCCCACCGGGACGGGCGCGCCCGTGGCCAGCTCGAACCGGAGCGCGGCGAGGTCCTCCCCGTCGCCCCGGGGCGCGTACTTCACCTTGAGCGGGGTGCGGCTGCCCGGGGCGAGCTCCCCCGGAACCGAGGGCCCTCCCGTCACCTGGAAGTCGGACGCATCACCCTCCAGCCCCAGGCCCACGAGCCGGGTGGGCCCGGCGCAGTCGTTGTGGAGCACCACCTCGCGCTCCCTCGGGCCACACGACAGCCGCAGCGCGCCGAAGTCCAATTGCGTCGGCTGGACGGAGAAGCACCCGCGCGCGCCCTCGCCCCGGAGCGGCACCCGCACGTGACCCCGGGAGGGGTGATGGACCCAGGCCTCCGCCGGGCCCGAGAACACCTCGGCCGACTCCGGCGCGAAGCGCACGCGCAACAGGGCGCGCTCCCCGGGCGCGAGGACGTGGGGCGGCACGGGCTCCCCGGAGAAGGCCGCGTCCGAGCCCTCCGCGAGCCGCATTCCCGCCACGAAGCACTCCGTGAGACCCACGTTGGTCAGCCCCACGCCGAGCGTCACCTCGAGCCTGGCGGCACCGGCCGAACGCCACCTCCTCCGGGGCGAGCGCGTACTGGCAGGAGGGAACACCCGGCCCTCGCCCACCAGCCGCACCTTCTCGGTGGAGGTGCCGCGGCCCTCGAGCAGCTTCACCGACAGCTCCGCCTCACCCGCCCCCGCCCCCGCGCGCGGCATGAAGGTAATGGGCAGCACGAGGGACTGGCCCGCGGGAACGGGCAGGCTCGCGGGCGCCTGGGCGAGCAGGAAATAGCCACCCTTGCCCGGGGAGATCTTCTGCTCGCCCACCAGCACGTCCTCGCGGCAGCGGTTGATGACCCGCACGTCGCGGGTGGCGCTCATGCCCTCGGGCACCGCGCCGAAGGCGAGCAGGCGAGGCTGGAGCTCCACGCACCCCGAGCCGCCCTCTCCCACGATTGACACCTTGGGTCCCGGGCGGGTGGAGCCCAGGGGCCGCGCGTCCACCTCCAGGAGCGCCGAGGGCGCCGCCCCGCGGGTGGTGGGCGAGAAGGACACGCGCACCTCCACCCGGGCGCCCGGGGCCAGCACCTCGCCGGGAAGCGTGGGCGCGCTCACCGGTGGAAGTCCCCCCGGAGCCCTCGAGCAACCTCACCCCGCCATACGCCAGGGGCTCGCTGCCCAGGTTGCGCACGGTGACGCGCTCCTCCGCGGTGGAGCCCACCGCCACGCGGCCGAAGTCCACCCGCAGCGGCGTCACCTCCAACCGCGAGGCGATGCCCGTGCCCGACAACTTCACGACGGAGGGCTCGCACCCGAAGCACTCCACGCCCACGTGCGCCTCGGCCTCGGCCGCGCCCAGCCGCTCGGGGAGGAAGGACAGCGACAACCGCCGCTGCGCTCCCGGCTGGAGCGAGAACGGCGCCCCCACCGCGTCCGAGCCGAACGCGTCCGCGTCCAGGCCGGAGAGGGACAGGCGCACCGGGCTGTCCACCAGCGAGGCATTGCGCACCACGAGCTCGCGCACCTCCAGGTGGCCCGTCTCCACGTCGCCGAAGTCGAGCGTGCGCACCAGCACCTCCAACGACGCCTTCACGCCCTGGCCCCCCACGCCGAGCACGGCCACCCCTTCGCGTCCCACGTTGTCCGCGTCGGTGAGCACCTCCAGCCGGCCTTCCACCGTGCCCTCCCCCTCCGGCGTGAAGCGCACCTCCACCTCGCGCTCACCGCCCGAGGGCAGCTCGAAGGGCTCGAAGGGCTCCACCCGCACGTCGGGCAGCGTGGCCGAGACCCCGCGCACCCGGAGCGGTGCCCGGCCCTGGTTGGACAGCCGCACCGTCTTCGTCCGGGTGATGCCCACCGCCGACAGCCCGAACTCCAGCTTCCCGGGAGTGAGGCCCAGGTGGGAGGAGGCGCGTTGAGACGAAGGACGCTCACAACCCGCGACCAGTACGGCGAACAGACACGTCGCCAGACAGCTCCCACGTCTTCCGAGCATCACGGCCTCCCCCAGACGGGGCGGCCCTCTGCAACCCCGAGGCCCCTGGGCAAAACATTGCCCTCGGGGATGACGAGCCGGGGCACTCCAGGGAAGGGAATTGCCCGCCGAGGGAAGACGCCCGGACCCGCGAGGACTCCCGGCCAGAAAAGATTGCCGGAGTGCCCGCCGTCCAACCCGTAGAAACGGGAGGGTTCCCATGAAGCCGACGGCCAGGGATTCCCCGTCCCACCGGACGAGGGTGGAGCGCTGGCCCGTCCGCCTGCCCTGCCTTCTGGCGGACCCTTGGATTCGGGTTGAAACACGAACCGTTGAGGACCATCCCACCCCGTGCGCGCCCACAATCCCCCCACTGCGCGCCCTTTCAGTGCTAGACCGCGCCCCTATGTCCGAGCCCGACACCCTCTCCATCCGTGGAGCCAAGGAGCACAACCTCAAGAACATCTCCCTGGACATCCCCAAGAAGAAGTTGGTGGTGTTCACCGGCGTCTCCGGCTCCGGGAAGAGTTCGCTCGCGTTCGACACCCTCTACGCCGAGGGGCAGCGGCGCTACGTGGAGAGCCTGTCGGCCTATGCCCGGCAGTTCCTCGGGCAGATGGAGAAGCCCCGGTACGACACCATCCGCGGCCTGTCGCCCACCATCTCCATCGAGCAGAAGGCGGCCAGCAACAACCCCCGCTCCACCGTGGGCACCGTCACCGAGGTACATGACTACCTGCGCGTGCTCTACGCCTCGGTGGGCGTGCAGCACTGCCCCAGCTGCGGCCAGCGCGTGGGCAAGCAGAGCGCCCAGCAGATCGTCGACACGCTCATGGGCTCGCCCGCGGGCACCAAGGCCATGGTGCTCGCTCCCGTGGTGAGCAACCGCAAGGGCGAGCACAAGGACATCCTCACCGAGGCGCTCAAGCGCGGCTTCTCCCGCGCGCGCATCGACGGCAAGGTGAAGAGCCTGGAGGAGAAGATCGAGCTGGACAAGAAGTCCAAGCACGACATCGCGCTCGTCATCGACCGGGTCACCATCAAGCCCGAGGGCAAGCAGCGGCTGACGGACTCGGTGGAGACGGCGCTGCGCGAGGGCAAGGGCCTGCTCATCCTCACCAACGAGACGGGAGACCCCGCGAGCGACCGCGTCATGAGCGAGCTCAACGCGTGCCACGCCTGCGGCCTGTCCTTCGGCGAGCTGACGCCCTCCTCGTTCTCCTTCAACAACCCGCTGGGCATGTGCCCGGACTGCAACGGCCTGGGCACCAAGGCGGAGATGGACCCGGAGCGCATCGTCCCGGACGGCTCGCGCACCATCCGCGAGGGCGCGGTGGAGCCGTGGGCCAACAGCATGAACCGGGGCGAGGGCTGGACGGCGGACTTCGTGGACAGCCTCGCCAGCGCCTTCGGAATCGATCTGGACACGCCCTACGCGAAGCTGCCCGCCAAGGCGAAGAAGATCCTGATGTACGGCGTGGACGGCAAGAGCTTCAACGTGAAGTGGGGCGATGGCGGCAACTACGAGATGGAGTGGGAGGGGCTCGTCAACAAGCTGATGCGCAGCTTCAAGACGACCACCTCCGAGGCCGCGCGCGCCTACTACCAGAAGTTCTTCAGCGACAAGCCCTGCCCCACGTGTGACGGCGCGCGCCTCAAGCCGGAGAGCCGGGCGGTGAAGGTGCATGGCCGCTCGCTCGTGGACCTCAGCCGGCTGACCATCGGGGACTCGCTGCGCTGGCTCAAGGAGCTGAAGCTCACGGAGACGGAGCGGAAGATCGCCACCGAGCTGCTCAAGGAGATCCGCAGCCGCCTGGGCTTCCTCGAGGACGTGGGCCTGAACTACCTGACGTTGGATCGCACCGCGTCCACGCTGTCCGGCGGCGAGAGCCAGCGCATCCGGCTCGCCTCGCAGATGGGCAGCGAGCTCACGGGCGTCATCTACATCCTCGACGAGCCGTCCATCGGCCTGCACCAGCGCGACAACGGCAAGCTGCTCGGCACGCTCAAGCGCCTGCGCGACCTGGGCAACTCCGTCGTCGTGGTGGAGCACGACGAGGAGACGATGGAGGAGGCGGACTACCTGGTGGACTTCGGCCCCGGCGCGGGCGAGCTGGGCGGCCAGGTGGTGGCCGCGGGCACTCCCGCCGAGGTGATGGACAACGAGAAGAGCCTCACCGGCGCGTACCTCTCCGGCCGCAAGGAGATCGAGGTGCCCGCCCAGCGCCGCGCTCCGGGCAAGAACAAGGTGACCATCCAGGGCGCCCGGGAAAACAACCTCAAGGACGTGACGGTGGACATCCCCCTGGGCCTGTTCGTGGCCGTCACGGGCGTGTCCGGCGCGGGCAAGTCCACGCTCATCAATGAAATCCTCTACCCCGCCGCGGCGCGCGCGCTCTACGAGAGCCGGGAGGTGCCGGGCAAGCACAAGGCGGTGCTGGGGCTGGAGAACCTGGACAAGGTCATCGACATCGACCAGCGGCCCATCGGGCGCACGCCGCGCAGCAACCCGGCGACGTACACGAAGCTCTTCGACAGCATCCGCGAGGTGTTCGCCCTGACGCCCGAGGCGCGCACGTTCGGCTACACCGCCGGGCGCTTCTCCTTCAACATCAAGGGCGGGCGCTGCGAGGCGTGCGAGGGAGATGGCGTGAAGCTGGTGGAGATGCACTTCCTCGCGGACGTGTACGTGCCGTGCGAGGTGTGCGGCGGCAAGCGCTTCAACGAGGCCACGCTCCGGGTGCGCTACAAGGGCAAGAACATCGCCGAGGTGCTCGACATGAGCGTGCGCGAGGCGATGCAACTGTTCGCCGCGCACCGGGACATCATGCGCGTGCTCCAGACGCTGGAGGACGTGGGCCTGGGCTACATCCGGCTGGGGCAGAGCTCGCCCACGCTGTCGGGCGGCGAGGCCCAGCGCATCAAGCTGGCGCGGGAGCTGGCGCGCGTGGCCACCGGCCGCACGCTCTACATCCTCGACGAGCCCACCACGGGCCTGCACTTCGAGGACATCCGCAAGCTGTTGCAGGTGCTCAACCGGCTGGTGGAGGCGGGCAACACGGTGCTCGTCATCGAGCACTGCCTGGACGTCATCAAGAGCGCGGACTGGGTGATCGACATGGGCCCCGAGGGGGAGCGGCAGGAGGACAGCTGCTCGCCACGGGCACGCCGGAGCAGGTGGCCGAGGTGAAGGAGAGCTACACCGGGCGCTACCTCAAGTACGTGCTGACGAAGAAGCGACGCCACCGCGTGGGCCAGCGGCCCCCCGAGGTGGCGTCCCCCGCAGCCTAGCCCGCGCTGGCGCGGCGCGTCGGCTCACCCACCGCCCGCGCCGCGTAGCGCACCAGCAGCTCCGGCGTGAAGGCGGGACAGCCCACGCCGTGGGCCTTCAAATCCACCTGGGTCTGCTCGCAGCCGAGGATCGCCACGCGGTCGCGCGCCAGGCGGTCGAGGATCGTCTTTCCGTCCTCGGCGTTGGGCGTGAAGAGCGGGCGGACGGGGGCGAGCGCGTTGGGCTCCCGCCGATCGATCGCGCCGAGCAGCATCCGCAGCCACTCCGCGACGGGAACCAGGCGCAGGGGATAGCCGTGGGAGTCGAGCTGCTTCACGAAGTAGTTCCAGGTGATCGGCGCGGGGTGGCTCATGTGGAAGACCTTCCCGAGGGACGACGCCTGGAGCGACAGGCGGATGATGCCCCGGCTCACGCAGTCGACGGGGACGGCGGCCATCTCGTGGTCCCAGTCCGGCGCGGCGCCCAATTGGATGCACCCCTCGAGCATCAGGCGGTACAGGTCCGTGGCTTCCCACGCCCCGGTGGCGGAGTGTCCCGTGAGGAAGGGCGTGCGGTAGAGGGTGACGGGCAGGCCACGGCCGCGCGCCTCGACGACGAGCTGCTCCGCCACCCACTTGCTCTCCTCGTAGCCGAGCGCCATCGGCCCGCAGGGGCCCACCGGCGTCGACTCATTCACCGTGGCCCTCGCGTGTTGCAGCCCGCAGAAGACGCCGAGCGTCGAGATGTAGTGGAACTCCTTGGTGCGGCCCACGCACGCGAAGCGGAGTGCTTCCTCGGTGCCGATGACGTTCGACGGCTTGAGGGTCATGTAGGGGAAGAGGAAGTTGATCCACGCCGCGCAGTGGTGGACGACCCCGACGCGCGACGCGAGCTCCTCGTACTCCTTCGCGGAGAGTCCGAAGCGCGGCTGCGAGACATCCCCCACGATGGCGCGGACGCGGCGCAGGCGGCCACCCAGGGGCAGACCGCGGCGCTCCATGCTCTTGGCCACGCGGGTGAGGGCCGCGTTGGCGTCCTCGGCGCGGACGAGACAGTGGATCACCGCGTCTGTCTGATCGAGAAGTTCATCGAGCAGGTGGCTGCCCAGGAAGCCCGTGGCGCCCGTGAGGAGGATGTCCTTCGAACCCGTGGCCCGGAGGGGGACGGAACGATGTCCGCGGCGAGCACCACGTCCGCCTCCACGGGCGTCGAGTCCTTGGCCGCCTCGGTGGGCGAGAGGGAGTAGGCCCGGTAGAGATCGCCGAGCGTGCGGATGCTCGTCACGTCGACCCCGCCCTGGGTGAACGGGGCCACCTTGCATTCGTCATCCAGGGTGACGATCACCCGCGCCATGGACATGGAGTCGAGTCCGAGCGTGGACAGCTTCGTCTCGTCGGCGGTCGCCTCGAGCTTCCGTCCGTCCTCCGCGAGCACGTCATTGATGACCTTGCAGACCGCGTCTTTGATCTTCAGCATGTCAGTCCTCCATCGACCAGGAGCGTCTGCCCGGTGATGAACCCGGCCGCCGGGGACATCAGGAAACGAATCACGCCGACCATCTCCTCGATGTGGCCGACGCGCTTGAGCGGCGTGCGTTCGACGATTTTCTTGACCTGATCCGAATCGAGCAGCGCCGTGCTCATCGCGCTCTCGAAATAGCCGAGCGCGACCGAGTTGACGCGAATGCCTTGCGAGCCGACCTCTCGCGCGAGCCCGCGCGTGAAGCCATCCACGGCGGCCTTGGTCGCCCCATACGCCGCCACGCCCTTGATGCCCCGCACGGCGGAGACGGAGGAGACGTTGATGATGATGCCCTTGCGCGCGCGAACCATGCCGGACAGACACGTCTGCGTCAGGTTCATGACCGCTTCCACGTTCACCGCGAGGGCCTTGTGCATGTCGTTTCTCTTCGTGAAGAGAAACAGCCCATCGGTGGCGAACGCCGCGTTGTTGATCAGCGTGCCGACCGGGCCGAACCGGCGCGAGCACTCGGCGACGAAGCGATCCAGCCTCGGCGCGTCGGTGATGTCACACTCCTCCCAGTAGAAGCGGTCCGGATGTTCGGCCAGGCAGCCGTCGATGAAGGGCGTCTTGCCACGGCTGAAGGTCGCGACCGGGTGGCCGTCCGCGAGCAGGGCTCGCACCAGTGCTCGCCCAGACCACGGCTTCCACCACTCACGATGACGAGGGTTTTCTCAGACATGGTCCGCCCTGGTGCGCGCCTTCTTCATGCGCTCATTGGAGAGCGCACTCTCCGTGACCGTCACGACCGCGGGGATCTTGAAGGCATCCAGTCTGCCCTTGCAGAACTCGCGCACCCGCTTGCGGACCTCGTCAGCGGGCTCGGGCCGGGCGAGCTGCACCGTCGCCACGACGACCTGTCCGACGACGGGGCTCGCCCTCCCCTGCACGAGCACGTCCTTGACGTTGGGCACGCCGAGGAGGACGTTCTCCACCTCCTGGGGAAAGACCTTCTGGCCGCCGACGTTGATGAGCTCGGACTGCCGGCCGAGGACGCGCACGTAGTCACCGCGCACCTCGACCGCGTCGCCCGTATCCATCCACCCCTCGGCGTCGAACGGCGAGGGCGCGTTGAGGTAGCCGAGCATCGCCATCTTCGTGCGGACACGCAGCGTGCCCCCTTCGATCTTCGTCTCGTACCCCTCGCCGCCGAGCTGGATCCAAAGCGAGTCATCGGACTCGGAGCGCGTGGCGAGCACGCCGAGTTCGCTGAGGCCGTAGGTCTGCTTGATGCGCACGCCCGGCAGGGCACGGTGCACCGCCTGGAGCGTCGACGCGGGCATGGGCTCGGTGCCGTAGGTGATCAGCTTGAGCGACGAGAGATCGTAGCGCTGGGGCGCCTCGGCGAGCAGCATGAGATTGAGGAACGTGGGCGTCGCCGGCAGCAGTTCGACGCGGTGCTCTTGAATCAGCGCGCAGATCGCATCCGGAGAGCGGCCCTCGGGAGAGATCAACGTTCCGCCGCCGGTCAGGATGCCGAACAACGTGTTGATGCCACCGGCGTGATCGAGCAGCAGGAAGCTCAACGTGCGGCGGGGCTCGCGCGGTCGCGCGAAGCGCTCGAGCATCCGGTCGACCGCGTGCAACATCGCCTTGGGCGTCCCGCTCGTGCCAGAGGAGAAGAAGACGATGCCCGCGCGTGCGTCGGAGCGCAGTCGAGACAAGAGAGGATTCGCCTCGCCCCGCCACGGCACCTGGCTCAGGCTCCACGTGTCGTCCTCGTTGAAGTCGAAGAGGCGGGTGACCTGGGCGATCTCGAACCACGAGGCGTGCTGCGCGTGTGCCGATCCGCCGAGGGGAACGGCGATGCAGCCGTTGTCGGCGAGCGCGATCAGGAGGGCCACCGTGTTGGGGGAGAAATCCCCGCGAAGCGCCACGCACTCGCCCGGAGCGATCCCTTGCGTCGTCAGCAACGTCGTGAACGCGTTGGCGCGTTCACACAGCCCGGCATAACTTATGGTTGATCCGCGAAAGACGAGTGCGGGCCTGGACCCGAATTGCTCGAGTCGTGCCTTCAAGTTAGACATATCGATGATGGAAAAACGCGCTCAATTGAATCGCGAGAGGAACGCGCGAGCCCCATGGACGCTCGAGCGGGAACAGCCGTATCGCCGTGGTGACTGTGGCGCACGATCTCTCGTGGGTCAAGGTGAGCGGACGCGGAGTTTCCGGGCGTGTGGCTCTGCTGCTCGGGATTCAACATCACAACTCCCGAGCAGGCTTTCGCGCGGGTCCACCGACCCCACGCGGTCCTTCACCAGGATTGAAACCTCTCATCCCTTGGTGGATGTGGATTCCATTTATCCCTGACAGTCGTGGATTGGCATCCAATCCGAGCACCCACGCATCGGGGAGGCCGGAAACACATACGCCGAGGCCCGACGGCAGTGGGATTGGGATGACGCGGCAAACCCAGCCACACGCGCACCGTGAGGCCGCCTCGGCCCGGCCTCCGGGTGTCGTCCCGCCCCCCGCCCGAGTCCCAGGCGGCCCCACGAAAAAATCCGTGAATAAATTCCGGGGCGAAACGTCGAGCCCTCCGCGGGTCTTCTGTCCGCTCTCCGAGAGGGGCTCGGTCCGAGCGTGCCAGCGGCGCGCTTATTATCTTCATGTCAAGAGGGGGGCCGCGTCGCACGGGGCCCTCGTTATCGGAGTGGGACCATGTGGAAACAAGTAGGACTGGTTCTAACCGTGGCGGCCATCGGACTCGGCTCGGGTGAGGCCGAGGCGCGCTTCGGCAAGCGCTCGACCCCTCCGCCGTCTTCTTCTCCCGGGGAGGAAGCCCCTCCCGGCCTGGCGGTGGGGGGGACCACTGGGGTGGACGGCCCCACTACGGCTACTACCCGCGCGGGTATTACGGATATTACGGCTATCCCTGGGGCAGCTACTACTACTTCGACCCCGCCTGGGCGTGGCCCTTCCTGGGCGCCGGCGTGCCGAGCTACGGCCGGTACTATGGGTATGACCTGACGTGGCGTCGCCTGCGTCCGCCGCCGCCTCCTCCGGGTGTGCAGGACGTGACCACCCCGCCCGCCGCGTTGGACCTGAGGGTGGACACGGGCGTCGTGAGGGAGGGCTACTCGGTGGGGCTGGGGCTGCAGGTGGACGGGCAGCGGTTCGGCTTCGGGACGAGGCTCGATCTGTTCAACCGGCCCCGGAGAACGGCGGCATGGGCCGTGACTCCATCTCCCTGTTCTCGCTCGGGCCGAGCGTCCTGCTGGTCAACAATGAGCGGGTGAAGTGGCGGTTGACCGGAGGCCTGGACGCGGCGTTCGCGCCGGACATCACCATGATTGGACCAGGCCTGGGAACGAGCGCCCGCCTGAAAGTCGCGGGACCCCTCAAGCTGGAGGCCAGTGCCCACTGGACGCCGCTGCCGTACATCCAGGTCAGCGGGGACGCCGGCGTGGGGGTGGACCTGGGAAGCCTCTTGAAACTGCGGGCGGGCTACCGCGCCACCTACCTGAGCGATCAGGGACTGGTGGACGGCATCGTCAACCGCGACCTGTTCGCGGGGCCCTTCGTCGGACTGTCGTTGGCGCCCTGAGCCCGGGTTGTGCCGGGGTGGGCGGTGGAGTAGGCAGGGAGGTTGGACCCCCTACTGGCAAGGCACTCCCCGCCCATGGCCCGCACGCCCAGCGCTCCGTCCTCGGACCGATTCCCGCCTCAGATTCCCTACATCATCGGCAACGAGGCCTGTGAGCGCTTCAGCTTCTACGGGATGCGGAACATCCTCACGGTGTTCCTCATCGACTACCTGCTGCGCAACGCCGTGCCCGACGAGGGCGCGCGCTCGGCTCAAGCCAAGAGCCTGATGCACCTGTTCATGGCGGGTGTGTACTTCTGCCCGCTCTTGGGCGGCTACCTCGCGGATCGCTGGTTCGGCAAGTACAAGGTCATCCTCTGGTTGAGCCTGGTGTACTGCCTGGGCCACGCGTGCCTGGCGATCTTCGAGAACAACGCCGCGGGCTTCTACACGGGCCTGGTGCTCATCTCCCTGGGCAGCGGCGGCATCAAGCCGTGCGTGAGCGCCATGGTGGGCGACCAGTTCACCGCGGACAGCAAGCACCGGTGAAGAAGGTCTTCGCCATCTTCTACTGGACCATCAACTTCGGCTCCTTCTTCGCCTCGCTGACCATCCCCCTGACGCTCAAGCACCTGGGGCCCGCGGTGGCGTTCGGCATCCCGGGCGTGTTGATGTTCGTGGCCACGCTCATCTTCTGGGGCGGCCGCAAGCACTACGTGGTGGTGCCTCCCACCGGGCCCAACCCCCACTCCTTCCTCAAGGTCGTCGGCTCCGCGCTGCGCCACCGGGGCCAGGGGAGCCACTGGCTCGACGGCGCCACGCGCGAGCACCCCGCCGAGGCCGTGGAGGGCGCCAAGGCCGTGCTGCGCATCAGCGGACTGCTGCTGCCCACCATCCCCTTCTTCTGGATGCTCTTCGACCAGAAGGCTCCACCTGGGTCATCCAGGCGCGCGCCATGGATCCCCAGGTGGGCCCCATCACCTTCCAGCCCAGCCAGATGCAGTTCATCAACCCCGCCCTGGTGATGATCCTCATCCCCCTGCTGGTGGGCGTGGTGTACCCGGCCTTCCAGCGCGCGGGCTGGGAGCTCACCCCCTTGCGCCGCATGCCGCTCGGGCTCGCGGTGGGAGCGTTCTCCTACGCCATCGCGGGCTACTTCCAGGTGGTGATGGAGCGAGGCACCGTGCTCAACATCTCCTGGCAGCTCCTGCCCTACATCGTCCTCACGCTGTCGGAGATCCTCGTGTCCACCACGGGGCTCGAGTTCGCCTACACCCAGGCGCCGCGCGAGATGAAGGGCATCATCCAGAGCCTGTGGCTGCTCACCACCACGCTCGCCAACGTGGCGGTGGCCATCGCCTCCGCGCTCAACGTCTTCAGCGGCGCGGGCCAGTTCTTCTTCTACGGAGGGCTCGCGCTGCTGGCCGCCGGGGCCATGGCCTTCATGGCCCGCCACTACCAGGTGCGCGACTACTACCAGCAGGAGGTGGGGGGCAGCATCCCGGACCGCGCGCAGCCCCCGCCCTCCCTCGCGGACAGCTCGAAGGCGCTGTAGCGCCCGCTCAGGCCGCGGGGGCGGAGTGCGCGCCCCCTGCGTCGAGCCCGCCGGCGCGGTCGGGCGAATCTCGTCCGCGCCGTGCATCATCCGCTTGAGCACGGGCGACACGGCCAGGAGCACCACGCCGGCCACGGCGGTGAAGGCGGTGATGGCCAGGAAGAGCTCGAAGTCGCCCAGCTTCTCCGCCTTGCCGCCGATGAGCCCCGCCAGGTAGTTGGCCACCGCGTTGGCGATGAACCACACGCCCATGAGCGCCGAGGCGAAGCGGGTGGGCGCCAGCTTCGTCACCATGGAGAGCCCCACCGGCGACAGGCACAGCTCGCCCGCGGTGTGGAAGAAGTAGGCCGCCACCACCCACATCATCGCCGCCTTGCCCTCGGCCGCGCTCTGCTTGGAGGCACCGAGCATGAAGACGAAGCCAAAGGAGAGCAGCAACAGGCCCAGGGCCATCTTCGCGGGGATGGAGGGATCCCGGCCGCGCCGGCCCAGGTTCGTCCACAGCTCGGCGAAGATCGGACCGAGTCCGATGATGAAGATGGGATTGATGGCCTGGAACCAGGTGGTGGGCACCTCCCAGCCGAACAGGTGACGGTCCACCTTGGCGTCCGTGTAGAGGTTCATCAGGCCGCCGGCCTGCTCGAACGCCGCCCAGAAGAAGACGACGAAGAGCGCGAGCACGAGGATGACCACGATACGATCCACCTCTTCGCGGGTGAGGGCCGCCGCGGGCTCCGCGGGCTTGCCCTCCTGGCGCACCACCCGGGTGGGGCGCTTGCCCACGTCACCCAGGAAGCGGTTGCCCAGCAGCAGGAAGACGAGGACTCCCAGCCCCATGCCCACGCCCGCCGAGCCGAAGCCCCAGGGCCAGCCGTACTTCTCGCCCAGCGTGCCGCACACGAACGAGGCCAGGAACGCGCCCACGTTGATGCCGATGTAGAAGATGGTGAAGGCGCCATCCCGGCGCGAGTCACCGGGCGCGTACAGGCCGCCCACCATGGTGGAGATGTTGGGCTTGAAGAAGCCGTTGCCCACCACCAGCAGGCCCAGGCCCGAGAAGAAAAGGGCCTCGCTGTTGCCCGGCATCGCCAGGACGAACTGGCCGAACATCATCAGGATGCCACCGAGCGTCACCGACAGCCGCTGGCCCAGGTAGCGGTCCGCGAGGAAGCCGCCGATGACCGGCGTGGCGTACACCGGGCCCGTGTACAGGCCGAAGATCTCCAGCGCCCTGGACTGGCTCCAGCCAAAGCCGCCGTTGCTGGTGGCGCCCACCATGTAGAGCACCAGCAGGGCGCGCATGCCGTAATAGCTCATGCGCTCCCACATCTCGGTGGTGAACAGCAGGTAGAGGCCCTTGGGGTGACCTCGGCCGGTGGTGGGGGCCGGACTGTGTGCCATGCGCGGATGTCCTCGCGGGTAGGGGGAAGGGGAAAAGGCCCCTGCTTCTACCAGAAGCGCTTCCCCCTGTCAGACCACCCTCCCCCGTCCGGCCGCTCTACGTATTCCAGTGGTGCTGACGCACCCGGCCATCGGAGAGCAGGGGCGGCAGGAGCCGATCCGGATCTGCCTCCAGGGGCAGCCGCACCTCCACGCGCGTGCCCTTGCCGTACTCGCTGAAGATGCGGATGCGCCCGCCCTGCTGCAGGACGATGCGCTGGCAGAGCGCCAGGCCCAGGCCCGTGCCCTCGCCCGCGTCGCGGGTGGAGAAGAAGGGCTGGAAGACGCGATCCAGGTTCTCCGGCTTGATGCCCACCCCGTTGTCGATGATGGACACCACGGCGTCACTGCCCTCGCGCGCGGTGACCACCCGCACCCGGCCGTCTTCCTTGGCCACGGCGCGCACCGCGTTGTCCAGCAGGTTCACCCACACCTGGTTGAGCGAGCCCGGATCGCTCCACACCGGCTCGGCGCACTGGTAGTCGCGCTCCACCTTGAGGTCCGGCGACAGCCGCCAGGAGAGCGCCTGCACGCTGGCGTCCAGCGAGGCGCCCAGGTCCACCGCCATGGCCTTGGTGCCGGTGCGCACGAAGGACAAGAGCCCCTCGGCGAGGTGGCGGATGCGCTGGCCGCACTCCTCGATGAGCTCCAACATGCCCACGGCCATGCCGATGTCCGGCGTGGTGCCGGTGAGGCTCTCGCGCAGGGGCAACAACGCGTTCATCAAGCCGTTGAGGGGGTTGCGCACCTCGTGGGCGAAGCCCGAGGTGAGCAGACCCGTGGCCGCCAGGCGCTCGTTCTCCGCCGCGCGCACCGCCGCGTCGCGCAGGCGCAGCTGCGCCTCGATGCGCGCGAGCATCTCCCGGGGCGAGAAGGGCTTGGCCAGGTAGTCGTTGGCGCCCATGGTGAGGCCCTCGACCTTGGCCTCCACCTCCTGGCGCGCGGTGAGCAGGATGAGGGGCGTGTCCACCGTCTCCGGCGAGGCGCGCAGGGCCGCCAGCATCTGCAGGCCCGACATCACCGGCATCATCACGTCCGAGACGATGAGATCCGGCCGCTCCTTCTGCGCGAGGCTCAGGCCCTCCTCGCCGTTGCTCGCCTCCAGCAGCCGGTAGTAGGGCTTGAGCACCGGCGCAGGAAGGAGCGGATCTCCGGCTCGTCCTCCACCAGCAGCACGCGCGGCGCGTCCGGGCCGGCCTCGACCTCCGGCGGGAGCACGGGCAGGGCCTCCACGGCGGTCACCACGGGGGTGCCCTCGGGCTCGATCAGCGAGGCCGCGTCCAGCGAGCGCCCCAGGGGACGCAGCAGCACCGGCTCGGGCGGCAGCTCGGGCTCGGCCTCGCGCACGGGCGCCGGGCCCTTGCGCAGCCGCACGTGGAAGTTGGACCCCTTGCCCGGCTCGCTCGACACGTCGATGCCGCCCTTGTGCAGCTCCAGCGTCTCCTTCACCAACGCCAGGCCGATGCCCGTGCCGCCAAAACGCCGCGTGCCCGAGGAGTCCGCCTGGGCGAAGCGGTCGAAGATGACCGACAGGTCCTGCGTGGCGATGCCCACGCCCGTGTCGATGACCTCCACGTGCACCCACGTGTCGTCCTCGTGCAGGCGCACCGTCACCCGGCCCTGCAGGGTGAACTTGAGGGCGTTGGAGATGAGGTTCTGGAAGACGCTCTCCAGGCGCGCCACGTCCACCTGCACCGGCGTGGGCGCGTGGCCCTCCAGCTCCAGCGCCACGCCCTTCTTGTCCGCCAGCACCTCGAAGGGCACCAGCAGCGAGGACAGGAAGCTCTCGATCTCCAGCGGCTCGTGGCGCAGCTTCGTCTTGCCCGCCTCCAGCTTGGTCAGGTCCAACAGGTTGTTGATGAGCCGCAACAGGCGCGAGGCGCTGCGGTTCATCGTCTCCAGGTGCTGGCGCACGGGCGGCGCGAACACCTCGGGGCCGCGCTGCAGCAGGGAGTCGAGCGTGAGGAGGATGAGCGTGAGGGGGTCCTCAGCTCGTGGCTCACGTTGTCGAAGAACTCGCTCTTGAGCCGGTCCAGCTCTTTCTGCTTGGCGAGCGCCTCCCCCAGCCGCGCGTTGGACTCGGTGAGCTCGCGCGTGCGCGCGGCCACCCGGTCCTCGAGGGCGACGTTGATGCGGAACATCTCGTCGTAGCGCTGCTGCAGCTCCTCGAGCGAGCCCATCATGCCGTGGGTCTGCTCGTTGAGCGCCTCGTCCTTGCGGCGCATCTCCCGCCGCAAGTCCAACCAACTGCCCAGCGACACGCCCGCGAGCGACAGCGCCGTCACGGAGAAGGCCGGATGCCCCAGGCCGAGGATGCTCGAGCCCACGCCACTCACCGCGCCCAGCAGCAGGCCGATGTAGCGGCCCCACATGGGCAGCGGATCCGTCCAGCGCAGGTGGTAGCGGCACGCGTCCGCGCCCAGCACGTGGCACTGGCTCTCCGTCACCTCCGCGGGGGGCAGGCCCCAGATGGTGGGGAAGGAGGCGAACTGGCCCATGCGCAGCTCGCAGATGTGCCGGTGCCGCTCGCGCGTGCTGCTGCGGTAGCTGAGCACCAGCCGCTCGCGCGCCAGTTCCTCGATCTCGAACTGCCCCACCCGGTTGAAGCTCGAGTTGAGCTCCACCGTCTTGCGGAAGCAGATCTCCAGCGAGCCGAAGGCGCGCACCATGTAGTAGGCGAACCCGAGCGTCTCGGGGCCGGCCATGAACAGGCCCGCCTTGCGCATGAACTGCGCGTCACCCGACTCCGCCACCAGCACGTCGGCCAACTTCTCGAGGAACGGCAGCGAGATGAAGTTGGTGGCCGTGCGAAGGTATTCCAGCGACAAGCTGAACGAATGGCGGCGGAAGACGTCGGCGAGCCGGGCGGCGCCATAGCGCCGCTCGAAATAGAGCAACAGCGTGGACGTGGTCCGTACGCTCACCTCCGGAGCGTTGTCCGGATGAGCTCTGTCCCCGCGCACCACTTCACTCTCGTTCAAGGCCTCGTTCCTTCTGTGACCAATAGGATCGAGTACTTTAACGCGTCGGGGTCCGCCAGTAACTGAAGGTAGCGCTGGCTCATCCTCCGGTAGTCCTCCAGACCACCGAGCAGGGGAGCCACCAGCGGTTCCATCGAGGAAAACCGGGTTTCCCAGTCCATTTGATGGAAGGAGTCGGCCGCCCCGGCGATGACGAACTGCGGCAAGACGTGGACGCGCACCTGGGTGAGCCCCTGGCGGCGCATCTCATGGAAGACCTTGCGGCCCACGAAGACGTCCATGTGGGCCACGCGCATCAGCGCGTCGGTGAGCCGCAGGCACCACTCGCGCAGGTCCTCGGGAAAGGGCCAGTTGCCCAGACCGAAGCCATCGAACTCGGAGATGACCACCTTGCCCCCCGGGCGCGTCACCCGGATGAGCTCCCCGAGGGCCTCCCAGCGCTCGGGCACGTGCTGCAGCACGAACTGGCTCCACGTGTAGTCGAACGCGTGGTCCGGCAGGCCCGTGCGGCGCACGTCCGCCGAGAGGAAGCGCAGGTGCGCGTGGTGCTGGTTGAGCCGCCGCGCCTGCGCCAGCCGCTCCTCGCTCATGTCGATGCCGGTCACCTGACCCGAGGGCCCCACGAGCTGGGCGATGAGCTCCGTGATGCCCCCCGGGCCGCAGCCCGCGTCGAGCACGCGCGCACCCTCCCGCAACCCCGTGAGCAGCAGCGCCTCGCGCGCGTTGCCCGTGCGCTCCTGGACAAGCAGCCGACGCGTCTCGTCATTGGACTCCAAGATGTAGCTCACTCGCCGGACTCCTCTCCCGACCAGTCGGGGGCGGGGGCCCCACTGAGCCGCTCGAACACGGAGCGCCACAGCTCACAGACTCGGCGGATCATGGACCGGTGGAAGATCCACTCGGAAAAACGCCCCAGGTTCTCGAAGCCCGCCTCGCCGAGCAGCTCGATGTCCTCCTCGTCCACCAGGCCAATGGCGGAGGGCCGGCCGCGCTCGCGGGCATGTTCCACGCAGCGCTGCACGAGCGCCAGGACGGCCTCGCGCGCCCGGGGATGGTCGCGACGGGGCACCAGCAGCCAGAAGGCGTTGGTCTTCTCCAGGAGGTTGAGTCCCGGGGTGCTCTCCTCGCTCAGGGCCACGGCCAGGGGGCCAAACTCCCCATCCACGACGAAGACGCGGCGGTTGCGGTGCAGGCCGTGCGCCTTGTAGCGCTCGCGCAGCGCGCGCAGGTCCACCTCGTCCGTGAGCAGATCCTCGCTCAGCACGCGCACCAGTTGGCCGCGATCGCGCAGGTGCAGCTCGATCCACACGAAGTCGGTGCGCACCCCCTCGCGCACCCGGGGCAGCGTCCGGCCGAGCGTGGGCGGCTCCTGGTTGAGCGGCAGGCGCATGTAGGCGAAGTGGCGCAGGAAGCTCAGGCCCGGGGTCTCCAGCGCCCGCGCGAGCCAGCCGATGCGGCGGCTCGGCCAGCGGTTGTCCTTGCGCCAGGAGTAGCGGACGAACTCGATGTCCTGCTGCACCTCGCCCAGCTCCACGGCGAGGTTGCTCAGCTCGTAGGAGACCTGTTCGTTGCGCCGCACCCCGGGCCGCACGGCCAGGTGCTGCACGAGCCAGGTGCGCGAGTGGATGCGCAGCGCGGCGATCTGCCCCTGCAGGCCCTTGTCACTGGCGTAGACGAGGCTGCGGCCCAGGTCCCCCGTGGAGTACACCTTGTGGTGGGTGTCCCCGAGCACGGCGGGCGGGGGTCCGGCGCTGAAGGGGTAGTCCGGGTGGAAGCGGTAGCGGGCCTCCTCCATGAGCTGCCACAGCTTGTCGAAGGGAACGTCCGCGCCCTCGGCGACGTACTGACACCGCGCGGCCATGAAGGCCTGGAGGATGATGTCGCGGACGTCCTGGGTCAGCCCGGACAGGCGCGCCCCGGCGCGGAAGGGCCGCAGACTCGAGCTCTCGCGGCTGTCGGTGGCCAGCGCCTGGATGGAGCGCACCTCGAGCTGGCAGTCGGCGGAGTGGCCATCGGGCAGCAGCAGGGTGGCGTCGATCCTCGAGCCCGCGGGGATGATCTCGTTGGAGGCATCGAAGGAGAAGGACAGCCCGCCCACGCTCAGGTCCTCGACGGGGCGGGTGGTGAGCTGGCCGGTGACGGGGGCCGCGAAGGAGAGCAGGAAGCGCTGGCCGGGCACGGGCTTGAAGCGCGGCAGGCTGCGCCAGTTGCGGATGACGAGCGAGCGCGGCAGGCCCACCGTCATCCCCCCATCCGCCGAGCGGGCCAACAGGACGCACACCCCCGAGTAGCTCTGTCCCCCCATCTCGAAGAACAGATCCAGCTCGTCGCCGATCAGGGCCTCCAGCAGTCCGGAGGAATGGCCCTCGAGCACGCCCCCACCCTCCACCGCCTTCATGGAGGGCGACTCCAGGCAGAGCTGGATCGAGGAGTCGTTGGCGCGCTGCAACCACATGACGGCCTCGCGCCGCAGGGCCTTGCGCAGCGTGGCCGCCACCTCGGCCGGCTCCTCCATGGTGACGCCCGGCACGGGGGCGGTGGGTAGGTGGCCGTCGCCCAGGAGAGGTCCAGCTGTAAGTGGATGCCGAAGGGATCCTGGACCTGCTGCGCCCGCTGCACGTGCGCCCACGGCGTCTGGAAGACCAGGTGCCCCGCGCGCTCGATGCGCAGCACCTCGAGCGCCGCGTTGGGGGGAAACGCGGAGGGTGTGGTCGCCGGACAGCAGCAGGCTCGCGCCGAAGTTGCCGATCTGCAGACACCGCGCCACGTAGGGCCGCTCATCCATGAGGAAGTGCACGGTGTAGGAGGCGGAAGGCAGGGCGAGGTTGGCCGAGCCGTAGTGCTGCAGCAGGTGCGAGAGCGTGCGACCCAGCTCCGGCCCCGAGAGCCCCTCGTCCAGGACGCTGAAGACATGGCCCTCGGCGGCGCTGCGCATCAACTCCGCCAGCCCCACGGGGTCCGACTTGGAGCAGACGAAGACGCGCAGGGCATTGGGGGCCGAGTGGGCCACCGGCGCAGGAACAACCGCGCGTCATCCGGAGGGGCGATGATGAGCGAGGGGGCCGCGTTGGCCATCTGGTCGGCCGCCTCCAGCTTCGACTCCACGGTGACCACCCGATGCCAGGGGAGCGCCGAGGCGAGCGCCGCCCGCCTGCCCGCGTTGGGGTGAACCACCAGCACGTCTCGAATTGGGACACTCATGGACCCCTCCGCGGCACGCACGCCGTTCAACCAGCCCTGGTTCGGGTCGGTTGCTCTTCCAGGCGCGGCTCACAGCCCCGTGCCACTCGTCCCCCAATTGCTCGCGACACGCGAAGGCCTCTTCCAAACGTCAGGATGCAGGGTGAAGGACACCCCGGGCGTCGGCGAACCAGCCTCGGCACGGGTTCGGGAATATCTTAGCGGTTCCTGGAAGGGTTGGCGTCAAGTGTCCGCGACAGCGAATCCCCTGCTTCCCGGGAGCGCTCGTCCGGATGCCTCCCCTCCAGGAGGACACCGGGGCGTTCGCCGGTTTCACTGGGGGTGCTCGCTCCTGGTGCGGCGTGAGCGCTCCGGTTAAATGAACGGCCAGGAGACCAGATGGGCGCCGACGTGGACCTCGAGCGGGAAATCCAGGAACTGAAGCGGCGGCACAACGCCGTCATCCTCGCGCACTACTACCAGGAGAGCGAAATCCAGGACGTGGCCGACTTCGTCGGGGACAGCCGGCGCTCGCCCAGGCCGCGGCGAAGACGCAGGCGGACGTCATCGTCTTCTGTGGTGTGCACTTCATGGCGGAGACGGCGAAGATACTCAACCCGACACGTCGGGTGCTCCTGCCGGACCTCAAGGCGGGCTGTTCGCTGTCGGATCGTTGCCCGCCGGCCGCCTTCCGGGCCTTCAAGGAGAAGCACCCGGAGCACTTCGTGGTGAGCTACGTGAACAGCTCCGCCGCGGTGAAGGCGATGAGCGACGTCATCTGTACGTCCTCCAACGCGGTGAAGATCGTCAACCAGGTGCCGCGCGACCGGCAGATCCTCTTCGCGCCGGATCAACACCTGGGCCGCTACGTCATGAAACAGACCGGCCGCGACATGGTGCTCTGGCCGGGCAGCTGCATCGTGCACGAGATCTTCAGCGAGAAGCGCCCGGTGCAGCTCAAGGTCCAGCACCCGGAGGCCGAGGTGGTGGCCCACCCGGAATGCGAGGAGGCCGTGCTGCGGCACGCCGACTTCATCGGCTCCACCAAGGGGCTGCTGGACTACGTCCTCAAGAGCCCCAAGCGCGAGTTCATCGTCGTGACCGAGGCCGGCATCCTCCACCAGATGAAGCGCGGCGCCCCGGACAAGCTCTTCATCCCCGCTCCTCCGGACAATGATTGTTCCTGCAATGAATGTCCCTACATGCGGCTCAACACGCTGGAGAAGCTCTACCAGTGCATGCGCGATGGGACGCCGGAGCTGACACTGCCCGCGGAGCTACAAACCGCCGCGCTCACGCCCCTGCGGCGGATGCTGGAATGGTCACTGTGAGCCATTGACGCGCCGCGCCGTGCGTCAAGGGGGAGGCAAATCCGTCAAGGTGCCGTATTCGTGCCTTGCACCGGAGGCGACATGGTGCGACTTGGAGCCATCATGGGTTTTCGATTCGTCGCAATCCCTGGCCACCGGATGGTGGCTCATCCTCAATCCCTCCCCTCGGACGAACGGCTCGAGCCGGAGCTGCCCCCGCTTCAGGAGGCGGTGGAGCGGGCGCTGGCGAGCGCCGAGTTCCGTGACGTGAAAGCCAAGGATCGGCTGCGCTCCCTGCTGCAGGGGGACCGGCAGCCCACCCTGGGCAGTCCCGGACCCGGCCAGGGCCCCTCGGCGGTGTTCGCCCAGCCGCCGCAGGACCTTCCCGCGATGCTGCGGCTGGCGGACGAGCTGGAGTCGCTGGCGAAGCGCGAGGCCGGAGAACGGGCGCTCGTGTGGAACTGTGGCGAGTGCGGCGCGCGCTACGCGGTGCCCCTCGCGCTGGCGCGCTCCGTGTCCATCCGCTGCGAGCGCTGCGGCGGTCCGGTGGAGCTCAACCCCGCGCGCAGCGTGGGCGAGGAGTCGCTCATCGATCCGTTCCTCGGCACGGTGAACAGCGCCCGCTACGCGCTGGCCAGCTTCTTCCGCGAGGCCATGGCGCGCGGCTGGCCCGTGCTCGTGTCCACCGAGGACAGCGGCTCCTGAGCGGAGCACGTCTCGCCGGGGTGGCACCCGCTCGGGGCTAGACTCCGACTCCCGCCCCGGCCTCCCGGCGCGCCTCGCGCATCGCGGCGGCCTCGGCCTCCGCGGGGACCGCCCGGCGGCGGGGCTTGCAACGGGCGCACTCACACGAGCCCTTCTTGCAGGTGCAGTCCGCCGCGCTGCTGCATTGACACTTCGCGGCATGCGGCTCGCCCACGCCGTCCTTCTTCCCGGCGGCCGCGTCCGGCGCGGTGTCCTCCCGCCGTGAGTCCGCGCTCACGGGCGCCGTGGCCCGGGCCTTGGCGGCGTGTGCCTCGCACGCCCCCGCCTCACCCGCCGCGAACATCACTCCCCCCCACACCACCACCAACGCGATGCGCATCATGTCCTCAGACCTCCCGGGGTAGCCGCGCGTCCCTAAACTCCAGGCTATAGCCCAGCGGCTCCACCCCTGTCCAAACCGATGGAGTGCTCGCCGCGAGGGAGGGCGCCACGTACAGTCCCGCTCCTCCGTGTCCGCGCGAACCGCTCGCCTCGTCTCCGCCGCCGCCCTCGTGCTGGGGCGCTGCCCCTCTGGGTGTCCACCCACCTGCCCATGGTGGATCTTCCCCAGCACCTGCACCTCATCTCCGCCCTGCACCGGCTGGAGGATCCCACCACGCTCTACCCCCAGCTCTTCGCCGCGCGGCACGAGCTGACGCCCTACCTCGGCTACTACCACGCCGTGAGCCTGCTGAACTGGCTGGTGCCCCTGGACACCGCCAACCGGCTCTTCCTCTCCGCGTACGTCGTGGGGCTGCCCCTGTCGCTGGCCTTCCTGCTGCGCGGACTCGGCCGGCCCACCGGCCCGCGCTGCTGGCCCTGCCGCTGGCCTATGGCGACAACTTCGGCTGGGGCTTCATCAACTACCCGGCAGCCCTCCCACTCGCCCTCGTGTGCTGCGGCCTCTTCGTGCGCGCCCTCACCCGGACCCACCAGCGCCGCGCCTGGGCCGCTGGACTCGCGCTCTGCCTCGCCACCGTGCTGCTCTTCCACGTGCAGGTCTTCGCCTTCCTCGCGCTCGCCCTGCCCTGGTTGCTCCTCACCACCCCCGTCCCCGAGGACGTGGGAGCCCACGGCCCGTCCGCGCGGCTGCGCCCCCGCGTGCCCGCGCTCCTGGGCGTCGTGCCGGGCGTGGCGCTCTTCCTGTCCTGGGTGGTGCTGCGGCTGGGCCAGCCCTCCGAGGTGGAGACCGGCGCGCCCTGGAAGGCCTGGGGCCCCATGCTCTCGCCCCAGAACCTCGCCTGGAAGAGCTTCGCGCAGAACCGCGCCGAGCTCCTCGAGGTGCTCGCCAACCTCCTGCGCGACGGCTCGGACCGCTGGCCCCTGTACGCGGTGGGCGCGGTGGGTGCGTGCGCCCTGGTGTTGGGCCTCGTGCGTCCCGCCCCCAGCCCCGAGGGCCCCATCGCCCGCCTGCGCATGCCCGGGCTCGTCCTGCTCGCGCTCGGCCTCTACTTCCTGCTGCCCTTCGACATCCGCGGCTACACCTACTACCTCAACACCCGCTACGCGCAGCTCGCCGCCCTGCTCGCGCTCGCGAGCCTGCCCGTCACCCCGCCCCCGCTCCAGCGCGTGCTGCGCCCGGCCAGCGCCGCGTGCGCCCTGCCCCTCGCCCTCGTGCTCGGCCAGGGCTTTCGTGCCTTCTCCCACGAGGCCTCCGAGTGGGACGTGCTCGTGCAGTCCACCGCGCCCAGGCCCCGCGTCATGGGCCTCATCTTCGACGCCAGCTCGCGCGTGGTGCGCCACCCCGTCTTCCTCCACGGCGCCGCCACGCTCGCCGGGGCCCGCGGCGGGGGCACCAACTTCAGCTTCGCCCTCACCCCCCATTCCCCGCTGCGCTACCGCGGCACGCCCCCGCCCACCTTCCCCTCGGAGTGGCGGCCCCAGGACTTCGACTACGCCACGCAGGGCGCCGCGTACGACCACTTCCTCATCCGGGGCGCGCCCCCTCGCGCGTCTTCGGCGCCCGCCTCCAGAACGAGCTGAGCGTGGCCGCCCACGCCGGGGAGAGCTGGCTGGTGCGCCGCCGCTGAGGGCCCCGCCCGGCAAGTGTGGGCCAGTGGTCGCCCCGGGCACGCATGGGCCGCTCCCGGACTCACCCCCCGCGCCGGGCGGCATTACATGTGAAGGCCATGCCCACCCCGAATCCCCAGGCCAGCCCCCGGGTGTTGCTGGACGCCCTGCGCGCGGGCACTCCGCTGTCCGGCTTCCCCTCGGATGCCGTCGAGCGCGCCCGCCCGTTCGCCGCCGAGCCCGCGTCCGCTCCCCCCGCGCTCGTCGAGGCCCTTCCGGAGCCGCTCGCGCTCGCCCTGCTCGAGGGCTCGGTCCAGGCGGGCCAGCCCGCGCTCGCCGAGGCCCTGGCCGGCTCGGCCCACAAGCCCCTCGCCAAGGCCGCCAAGAAGGCCCTCTACCAGTTGCGCTCCCGCGGGGTGACGCTCGCCCCGCCCGCGCGCCCCGCTCCCGCCGAGCCCGTCCGCTCCAGCGCGTCCGCGCCCGAGTCCTTCCCCGCGCTGCTCACCAGCATCGACGGCACCGGCGAGCGTGTGCTCGAGCTCGCCCGTCCGCTGCGTGGCGGGGGACTCGAGGCCATCCAGGTCCTCTACTCGGACGAGCACGGCGTGACGCGGTTGCAGGTGAACGACATGAGCCGCGGCGACTACCGCCGGGCGGTGAAGCAGGCCACGGCCCCGGGCGCCCAGACGGCCGTGGAGCTGCCCCAGGCCGAGGCGCGCGAGCGGCTGGCCCATGCCGCGGGCCTCAACGTGAGCACGGGCACCCCGTTTCCCCCGGGACTCGACGCCGTGCTGCGTCACCTGGAGGTGAAGCCCCTGGAGAAGCCCCTGGAGATTCCACCCCTCGAGCCCGAGGACGAGCGGCTCGCGGCCGAGGCCCACGCGCTCCACGACGAGGAGGAGATGCGCGGCTGGCTGCCACCCCTGCCCGAATTGGAGCGCCCGGCCCACACGGTGGCGGAGCTGCGCACGAGCCCCCTGGCCCTCACGCCCGCGCAGCGCAACGCGGAGCTCATCCAGGCCGCGCATGCCCAGGCCCGCGCCTTCTTCTCCGCTCCGCGGCTGCGCCAGGTCTTCGCGAGCCGCTTGTGGGAGATGGGACTGCACTTCGAGCGGCTCGGCCAGGAGCGCCCCGCCCGGCTGGCCCGCGCCGAGGCCCGGCGGCTCGCGCACGGCCCACCCGACACGTCCTCGCGTTTCGCCGAGCGCCTCTACGAGAAGGCCCTGCTCGTCACGCTCGCCCGCCGCAGGGAGTCCACGTCATCGCCTTCCGGGGAGCGGGGAGAGAGCCCCGGGAGCCCTCGATCCGCGCCCCCCTCGCCGCCCGGCGCACCGCCTGGAGAGCGGCGCAGCTTCGGCGGCATCATCCTCCCCTGAGCACCCGGGGAGGCCCCGCGCTCAGGCCGACACCCGCGCGTGCAGCAGCAGATCCAGGTTCTCCAACTCCCAGGCCTGCGCCCGCGAGAAGTCGTGGAAGCGCCGCTCGTGCTCGAGGAACTCGGGCGGGTGGATGCAGCGCCGACCGTCCTCGCCCCGGCGGGTGCGGTACACGTGGTGGAGCATCTCGTGGAAGACGATCCACTCCACGAAGTAGCGCGGCACCACGGGCTGATCCAACGCCGGGTGGATGCGGATGACGCGCGAGTCGGCCGAGTAGGAGCCCATCTTGATGCTCTTGCGCGGCCGGGTGACGCGCGGCGCCGGCCCGTAGGTGATGGCCGCGTCGATGCGGCCACGGAAGTAGCGCTCGTTCAGCCGCTCGAAGATGCGCGCCAGGTCGTGATGCTGCCCGACGGGATCCAACCGCAGCCGCTTGCGCATCTGCGCGGGAGAGACCCGGCGGATGTACGCCTTGTTGCGCTCGATGAACTTGTCCAACCCCGCGCTCGCCTCCGCGTCCCCGTGACGCACGTAGTCGGCGAGCGCCTGGATGATCTCATCCGGCGCCGCCAGGAACATGTGGTGCAACCGCACGCGCCACAACGCCCGGTCGCGCTGGAACGTGAGCATCGTGTGCGTGTTGTCGTGGACCTCCACCGCCACCGGAGCCTTGAGCCGGGTACGCAGCCGACGCTCGAGCACACGCCGCCACACCTTCACCAACCGATTGGGCTCGGGGGCGACGGAGTGCTCGCGGGCGATACGCCCCGCCGGCGAGCTCCGCTTCTTCGCCAGATTCTTCTTCTTCGCACGCGCCATAGACCGGCCGATTCTAGGGACCCGGCTGACATGTGTAAACGCGATGAGGAAGGCAAAACCCCTGGAATTCCAACGGCTTATAGCCACTCCCGCGTACCCTCGCCCACTTGTCCGCAGGACGGGGTGGGGGCGCATATAGCCCCCTGTTCCCTCCCCTAACGGCGGCTCCGGGGGCGCAGTCCTGCTTGTCCAGCTTGAAGACGACCGGCTTCGTGGGCTCCGCCGGTACCTGGAAATTCTTGATTTTCGGGGCTCCGGACTGGTTCGGGCAACGGAACTCCACCTGGAGAGTGCCCGGCAGCACCGAGAGGAAACCATTGGGTTTCACGCTGGCGGTTCCCACCCACATCTGCGTCCGGGCCGGGGCCTTGAACTGCACGCGCACCCCCGCCGCCGAGGTGGGATTCTGAAGGTTCTGCTCCCCCTCCAGAGCGTTCGGAGAGGAACCCGGGAGCCGGGCGCTCCCCTGCCTGCCTGGCCATCTTCCGAGCTACCTGACACGTCGGGCTGAGACCCCGGGGAGGGAGCAGACGAGCTTCCCCGCTCTGGGTTCGGAGCGTCGGCCATGGCGCGACCCGTGCCGGACTCCGGCGCCCCGGAGGGATCCGCCGGCGTCTGCGGTGGGGGCGTCTCCGCTTCGAGCGAGGCCGCCTGGCGCGAGGCGGACATGGTGGAGGTGATCCACCAGTGCCGCGACCGCGACCCCCAGCCCCAGCACCGCCATGAGCAACACCGCCAGGATCATCTGACGCCGACGCCCCGTCGAGGCCGCGGGCAACGGCTGCGTGTAGGAGCCCAGGTCTCCGCCAGCCGTGGTGGAAGCGTCGTCATCCAGCTCATCGTCCGTGTCGTCGTCTGGCTCCACCTGACGCAGCGGCAGGCTGTGCGTGCCCGACACCTCGGAGGTGTTCTCGGACGTGGACTCGCCATGGCTGAAGGCGGACACGGCACGCGAGGGGCCTCGCTCGTTCAGCGTGGCCACGGAGAGGGACGACGCGACGGAGGACTCTTCCTCGCCGAGGTCCTCGTCCTCCTCCCGCACCGGAGGCCCCCGGCGGCGATCCAACGAGGCCACGGAGGGCGTGGGCTTGCGCGTCGCGACGGCGGAGCGCCGGCCCGAGGCGAGGCGACCCAGCCGCTCATGGGTCGTGGACTCATCATCCGGGTCCTCCTCCTCGGCCTTCTCGTT
Source organism: Cystobacter fuscus (assembly GCA_049060065.1). Taxonomy (GTDB): domain Bacteria; phylum Myxococcota; class Myxococcia; order Myxococcales; family Myxococcaceae; genus Cystobacter; species Cystobacter fuscus_B. Next base: position 1,586,896 of record JBMEQP010000002.1, on the reverse strand, counting down.
GAAGCGGCGCAGGGCACGGCCCAGGGGACTCGTCTGCTCGGCGCGACCCCCCGCTGGGGACCCACGGCGGTGGGCTCGGCTTCGTCCGCGCCCAGGGCCGCGGCGGCGAGCATCTCGTGCGGACGGGCCATCTCCGTGCGGGGCTCCTCGCCCTCGGGATCCACCGCGGGCGGCTGGCCCTGCGCGTGGGTGCGCAGGCTGGGCCGGGCGACGAGCCCCGGGGGAGGAGGCAGCACGGGAACCACCGGCGGCAGGGAGGCCACGTCCTTGCGGCCGCCGGTGATGGGCACGTGCAGCTGCGTGCGCTCCTCCTCCGCGCCGAGCAGGCGCGCGACGTAGGCCGCCACGTCCTGGCTCTGCTTCATCACCCCGGAGGCGAGCAGGGCCTCGAGGTCCGCCTGCACGTGGGCCGCGCGCTGGTAGCGCTGGGTGCGGTCCTTGGCGAGGCACTTCATGACGATGCGCGACAGCTCCTGCGGGTAGCCGTCGCGCAGCAGGTGGGGCGGGGACGGGTGCTCCGAGCGGATGGCGAAGAGAATGCCCTCGGTGTTGGCCCGGGAAAGGGGAGCGCCCGGTGGTGATCTCATAGAGCATCACCCCCAGCGCGAAGATGTCCGAGCGGTGATCCAACTTCTCCTGCATGACCTGCTCGGGCGACAGGTAGAGGAACTTGCCCTTGATGACGCCCGGCTTGCTGCGCTCGGCGAAGGCCTCGGCCTTGGCGATGCCGAAGTCCACGAGCTTCACCTGGCCGTTGTAGGCCACCATGACGTTCTGGGGGCTGACGTCCCGGTGGATGAGGCCGAGGGGACGGCCATCCACGCCCTTGGAGTTGTGGGCGTGCTCCAGGCCCGCGGCCACCTGGGCGCAGATGCGCGCGGCCACGGCGTAGGGCACGGCGGCGGAGAAGCGCGTCTCCTCGGCGAGGATGCGCCGCAGGTCCACGCCCTCCACGTACTCCATCGCGATGAAGATGCTCTCGTTGATGCGGCCCAGCCCGAACACCTGGACGATGTTCGGGTGGTGGAGCTGGGCGGCGATGCGCGCCTCGTCCAGGAACATCTGGACGAACTCGGGCTCCTCCGTGAGGTACGGGAGGATGCGCTTGATGACCAGCAGCTCCGGGCTGGGCGGTTCCTGGGCGAGGAAGAGCTCCGCCATGCCGCCCGTCGCGAGCCGCTTGACCAGGAGGTACTTGCCGAAGGGGGTGGCAGTCTGGGGAGATTTCTCGGGAATGGCAGCCCCCAAGGCGGACCGGGGTGAGGAGCGCGAACTCGCGCCGAGCTTATCCAAAATCAACCCCACCCTTGGAGGGGGGGTCACGCGAACGGGAGCGGGGATAGCAGACCCGGCGCCCCTCCGGCTACTTCTCCACCCCCTCCCCTGGGGACCCCATCATGAAGCGCGCGAGCCAGCCTCGGGGCCTCTAACATGGGAGCCCATGTCCCCCGCCCCCCATGCCTTCTTCCAGGGCCTGTCGCCCACCCTGCACATCTCCCACCGGGGGTGCCGGCTCGCGCCGGAGAACACCCTCGCGGCCTTCCGCCCGGCCCTGGAGCGCCACCGCACCCAGATGCTGGAGACGGACGTCCACCTGACGCGGGATGGAGAGCTGGTGGTGGCCCACGACGCCACCCTGGAGCGGTGCACCGACGGCGCCGGGGAGGTGGCCGCCCATACCCTGGCCGAGCTCCAGCGCCTGGACGCCGGCTTCCACTTCAGCCCGGACGGAGGGCTCACCCACCCCTTCCGGGGCCAGGGCGTGCGCCTGCCCTCCCTGCGCGAGGTGCTGCGCGCCTTTCCGGACCTGCGCCTGAACATCGAGGTGAAACCGGACGTGCCGGGGGTGGAGGAGTCCTTCGCCGCCCTGCTGCGCGAGGAGCGGGCGCTCGGGCGCGTGTGCGTGGGCAGCGAGTTGGATCCGGTGGGCGAGCGCCTCGCGCGGGTGCTGCCGGAGGCCTGTCACTTCTACCCCCGCGACGCGCTGACCGCCTTCGTCCTCGCGGTGCGCATGGGCGAGCCCATTCCGGAGGATCCGCGCTACCGCGTGCTCGACATGCCCCTGTACTTCGGCGAGGTGCGCCCGGTGGACGACCTGCTGCTGAACGCGGCGAGGGCCCACGGCAAGTGGATCAACGTGTGGACGGTGGATGACCCGGGGGAGATGCGCCAGCTCGTCGCCGAGGGCGTGGGCGGCATCATGACGGACCGGCCGGATCTGCTCCGCCGAGTCTTGGACGAGTCCCCCAAGCCGCGTTAAGCCCTGGAGTGTCCATGCCCCGCCCTCCTTCCCGCAAGCGCGTCTCCCAGGCTCCGGCCGAACCCGCCCTGGCCCCGCGGTCCGCCCTGGCCGCCGGGTCCACCCCGCCGCCCGCTCCCGAGACGCCCGCGCGCAATACCGTGCGCCGCGTGCGCGTGCCCCGGGCCCGCCGCTTCGTGGCCCTGGCGGGCAACATCGGCGCGGGAAAGACGACGGCCGCCAAGCTCATCAGCCAGTCCTTCGGCTTCGAGCTGTTCGACGAGCCCGTCATCGACAACCGCTTCCTCAAGGACTACTACGCCAACATGGGGCGGTGGTCCTTCACCCTCCAGCTCGAGTTCCTCCTCCGGCGCGTCGAGCACCACGAGCTCATCCACTCGGTGAAGAAGAGCTGCGTGCAGGACCGCACGATCTACGAGGATCCGGAGATCTTCGCCAAGTACCTGCATGGGCTCGGGCACCTGACGAACGCGGAGCTGGATCTCTACTTCGAGTACTTCCAGCGCCTCACGCGCGGCATCGTGCAACCCGACCGGGTCATCTGCTTCGACGTGGCCGAGGTGGAGGTGCTGCTCGGCCGCATCCGCGAGCGGGGCCGCGAGGAGGAGAAGGGCATCCAGAAGGCCTTCCTGCGCGGGCTCAACGGCTACTACGCCACCTTCCCCGAGGTGCTGAAGAAGAAGTATGGCATGGACTGCCTGGTGCTCGACGTGTCCACGCAAGACATCCGCACCGGCCGGGGACGCGAGGAGTTCCTCGACCGGATCTCCACCTTCCTCGCCTGAGAGGTCGTACGCCCGTGCCCGAGTTGTCCCCCAAGAGCCCCCGCGACTCCGAAGTGGTGATGACGCAGATGATCCTCCCCTCGGACGCCAACCCGGCCAACGCCGCGTTCGGAGGCCGGGTGATGGAGTGGATCGACATCTGCGGTGCCATCTCCGCCCAGCGCCACTGCCGGCAGATGGTGGTCACCGCCTCCATGGATGACCTGCACTTCCACGCCTCCATCAAGGTGGGCTGGACGGTGACGCTGCACGCGCGAGTCATCGCCACCTTCCGCACCTCCATGGAGGTGGGCGTCACGGTGACGGCGGAGAACCCGCTCACGGGCGACAAGCACCTGACCACGAGCGCCCTGCTCACCTTCGTGGCCATCACCCCGGAGGGCAAGCGCGTGCCGGTGCCCGCGCTGAAGCTGGAGACGGAAGAGGAGCACGCCGCGCTGCGCGAGGCCGAGCAGCGGCGTCAGGAGCGGCTCGCGCGCAAGCCCACGAGCTTCGCCTGGCAGAAGGTCATCAAGCCCGGCATCGCGGGCTGACGCGCCCTCGGTCGCCCGTGCGGCCGACGGCCGGGCGGCTCGTCCTTCCTCCTTCCCCTCGCCACCGACATGACCGACCTGAACCCCATCCCCTTCTGGTTTCTCCGCCACGGAGAGACGGACTGGAACGCCCGCCTGCTCTCCCAGGGGCAGGTGGACATTCCGCTGAACGAAGTCGGTCTCGCCCAGGCGAGGCGGGCAGCGGAGGCGCTGGTGGGACAAGGCATCCGCTCCATCCATTCCAGCACCCTCGGCCGCGCGCGGGTGACGGCGGAGATCGTGGCGGCGCGGCTGGACCTGCCGGTGAACTTCGATCCCGAACTCCAGGAATGCGCCTTCGGCGTGAGGGAGGGGCAGAAGATGTCTGGCTGGTTCGACGACTGGATCGCCGGCATCGCCACCCCCGAGGGCGCCGAGAGCTTCGCCGCGCTGCGCGAGCGCGCCGTGAAGGCCATCAACCGTGCCACCATCCATCCCGGCCCGGTGCTGATCGTGGCGCATGGAGCCCTCTGGCGCGCCGTGCGCCGGCGGCGGGGCTGGAAGCGAACATCCGCACCCCCAACGCGCTGCCGCTCTGGGTGGAGCCGCCCTCGGGCAACGAGGGCTGGCGTCTCACCGCGGCGGAACTGAGGGCCTGAACCGACTGCGGTCAGTCCTCGCCCTCTTCCGGAATGGCGCCTCGTGGAAGGAGCCGATGCCCCTCGAAGATCGTCAGGACTTCGATACCGCCACGGCCCACGCGGTACACGATGCGATAGGAGCGGAGGAGCACCTCTCGGATGTCTTCCCTCTCGATTTCCGGCACGCGGCGCCCAGCCCTGGGCGTGGTGGCGGCGTCGTGTACTCGCCGTCGCAGGCGTTCGACCCATTGCCGGGCGGCACCTGGATCATCCTCCGCGATATAACGTCCGATGGCGCGCAGATCCGAGATGGAGCGGTGGGTCCACCGGACACGTGCTTTCCGGCTCACGGCTTGAGCTTGCCGAACTCGTCGTCCAGCAGCATGCCAAGCGCCTCATCGGAGACCGTGCGGCCCGCCTCCGCATCGGCGAGTCCTTCACCGACCGCTTCGAGGAATCGGGCACGATGGGTGAGCCTATCGAACTCCTCGGGAGAGAGGAGCACGGCGGCGGGCTTGCCACTCTGGGTGATGACCACCGGACGGCGATGCTCTTTCAACCGGCGCACCACTTCGGAGGCACGAGCCTTGAAATCGGCGATGGGCAGGATGTCCTCTGAGATGTGGAGTGGTTTCATGGTCACCTGGATGGTCATCCTGATGGTCCAAGGATAGACCCGCTTTTGGAGTCCCACCAGGGTCGAGGCAGGCATGTTGTGCTTCCTTGCTGGGTAAGGAGCCACAACACCCATGGCCCAGAGGCGAGGTCCGACTGTAGTACTAGGCCGTCGCGAGAGACGGGTGGGACGACGGGCGCGGGCCCCGCTTCATCTTGTCACCGAAGCCATGGGCGGCATCGAAGAGGGGGTTCATGTTCACGTTGGCGCCCACCCGGGCGCGCAGGCCCACCCCCAGGGACGCCCCCACGTCCGCGGTGAACCCGAGTCGCCCATTGTTCATACCGCCCGCGAAGGAGGCGCCCCCGTAGAGGCCCTGGATGGCTCCGGCGCCGCCGGACATGCGCACCGGCCCCATCTTCACCTCTCCATGGCCGACCTCCTGCGCGCCCGCCAACCCGATGCCCGCCACCTTCACCATGGCGGTGCGGCTGTCCTTGTCGAAGACGGCCGTCGCCGTTCCGCTGGCGTAGGTGCCCGCCGTGACACTGCCCTCGGCCCCCACGCTGGCGTGCTTGTTGAACGCGTGCTCGACCTTGGCCTCGGCCTTCACGCCCACGAGCGCCTCGCCCTTGGCGTGCAACCCCACCCCGGGCTCCTTCCGGGACGCCTTCAGCGCGCCCTCGCCCGTCAGGGTGGCTCCCACCTCGACGGACGCCTTGGTCCGGGTGGTGCCCAGGCGGCCCATGTGCGTGTTCTCGTACTTCACCGTGGCCGCGGTCGCCCCGAGCTCCGCCTTGCCCTGGGCCTCGAAGTGGCCCTTCTCGCGGTCCTTGAAGTAGGCGCCCTTCATCTTGGACTGGCCCACCGTCGCCAGGTTGTTGCTGGCGGTGCCGTTGACGCTCTTGAACTCCAGCTTCTTGTACGCGTGCTCGCGCTTGTTCTCGACCTTGGTGCCAAGGAGGTTGTCCTTCTTGTCGGCCGCGGGACGATCCTCCAGCTTGTCCAGCCGGAAGTCCCCCACGGTCCCCACGTCGGCATGCCCCTGACCCACGTGCAGCGGCTGCGGAGCGAGGGCGCCCAACAAGGCGGCGCTCGCCTTGTCCGGAGGCCGGACCCTGGGCGGGGGCGGCCCCTCCAGCGCCGCGGCACGCTTGAGCTGCCCGGGGCCCGGGGGCTCGGGAGGGGGTTTGGCGAGCTCCGGTGACGCCGAGTCCTTCGCGCGACGCAGCGCGTGCCCCGCGGGGGCGGGGGGAGACTGTGGATGGGAAGCCGCGGAAGTCTTGGAGGACTGACCGTGCGGCAGGATCTGAGCCATGGGACGAGGGGCTCGATGCTTGATGGTGGCCATGGGCGCTTTCCTTAGATAGCTGCCATCACAGCCATCGGCCGCGAGCGCGGGAGTGAACTCCTCGTGCCATCATTGAAACGCAACACAAAACAGTGTCGCTCGGCCCCAGGACCACGCCTCTCGGAGGCGCGGAATGCACTATGTTTGACCTTCCCCCACTCCCATCATGAGCGCGTGAATACAGGAAACGTGACGGCATCCCTCGGTGAGTTGTTGGCAACAGGCCAGGTGAGACAAGCAGAGGACCCGGCGAGGCAACGTCTGGGCAAGGACATCAACAATGCCGAGGCCTTCCTCACCCTGGCCAAGGTGGCGTTGCTGGCGGGCGATCAGGCCCGGGCCGAGTCGATGCTCCAGCTCGCCTCCGCCCGGGGCGCACGGGAAGAAGTGGCGCTGGTGCGCGCCGCCCTGGCGCTGCAACGCCAGGAGTGGGAACGGGCCCGGGTCATCTACCAGTTCCTCGCCACCCAGTCCCCCAGCCGCTCCGAGGCCCTCTATGGTCTGGGATGCGCGCTCAACCGGTTGAACAAGAGCGAAGCGGCTCGCGAGCCGCTGGAGCGCGCCGTGGCGCTCGAGCCGCTGGTGCTCGCCTACCACTTCGAGCTGGGTCGCACGTGGATGGCCCTGGGCCGAGCCCGGCCGGCCGCGCGCCAGTTCGTCACCTGCTTGCGTCTGGACAAGCGGGACGCGCGCGCGTGGCGCTTCCTGGTGGAGCAACTGTCGCGGCGCGGCAAGACCCGCTCGGCGGACCGGCTCCTGAAGCTGGGCTTGGAGCTGGTGCCCGATGCCGAGGTGCTCCTCGAGCTGATGAACCCACCCACGGACGAGGGGCTCCCAACGACGCCCTGAGCGGACATGCCCGGCAACCGCGCGAGTCGATGGACACTCAATGGCGAGCCCAGGACACCTGGATGGACCTACTCGGAAGGGGGCGGCATCGTCAGGCCCTTCACCCGCTCGAGGTTCGCGCGGTGGAAGGTGGCGCCGGTGAGCGTCGCGGCCGCGAAGCTCGAGCGCTCGAGGTTGGCCTTGTCGAAGCAGGCATTCGTCAGGTTCGCCCGATCGAACTGGACCCGCTCGAGATTGGCACCCCGGAAGTTGGCGTCCTCGAGGATGGCGTCGCGCAGGTCCGCCCTCTCGACGTTGGCGGAGCGGAGGTCCGCGTGCGTCAGGTTCGCGCCATCGAGCTCGACACCCTCCAGGTTGGCGCGCTGGAGGTTCACGCGGGACAGGTTGGCCTCGCTCAGCCGTGCGTCCTCCAGGTTGCAGCCCTCGAGGTTGGCGCCCTCCAGGTTGGCACGCGAGAAGTCCACGCCCTCGAGGTTCGACCCCTGGGCGTTGAGGCCCACGAGGTTGGCGCCGATGAGCCGGGCGTCCTCCAGGTTGCAGCCCTCGAGGTTGGCGTCGGCGAGGACGACCTCGTGCATCTCGGCGTGCTCCAGGTTCGCGCCGCGCAGGTCGGCCTCGTGGAGGTTGGCACCGGACAGGTCGATGTCCGCCAGGTTGGCGCTGCGCAGGTTGGCACCGCGCAGGCTCGCCTGCCGGAGGTCCAGGTCCTCCAGGTTCGCGCCGGAGAGGTCCGCCCCGTCGAGCATGGCCTGGGTGAGCTCGACGCCCGCCTCGCCCGCGGCCTCCAGGGCCTCGCGCAGGTCCCCGTCATGGCTGAAGAGCTCCATCCCCGCCTTGTTCCGAATCTGCGTCCTCAACGTTCGTCCTCCCGGTGAAGTGACGCGCACCAATGTACGGGGCGGCTCCAGGCGCCGGTATGACCGCGGGTGCCGGGAAGCATGACCGAGCGTGCCATAATCCGTGCTCCGTGGCTCGCGCGCGCAAAGAGACGCCCTTCCGATCCGGGCTGGTGCCGACGCTTCTCCGGCTGGTGCGCTCGCGCGGCGGGGACGCGGGCCTGCTCGTGCGCCGCTTTGGTTTCCCGGCCGGCGTGGAGGAGCACGCGGACGCACTCGTCACCGCCGGGGACTTCGGCCAGTTGCTGGAGGCAGCCGCGGGAGAGCTGGATGATCCCTTCCTCGCGCTGCGGCTGCCGGTGGAACTGGAACCGCGCCGCTACGGCTTGGGTGAGCTGGCGATGCGCGCGAGCCCCACGGTGCGCGAGGCGCTGCTGCGGGTGGTGCGCTACGCCCCGCTGGAGAACGAGCGGCTCGTCTTCGGGTTGGAGGAGCGCGGACAGGAGGTGGCGCTCACCTGTCACGTGGACGGACATCCCCGGGGACTCACCCGGCACGTCCACGAGTACGCGCTGGCCTCGGTGCTCACGCATGCGCGCCTGTTGACGGGGCTCCAGGTGGTGCCCCGCGCGGTGTGGTTCCTCCACGCGCGGCCGAGGCTCGTGGAGCCCCTGCATCGCTTCTTCGGGACGGAGGAGGTGTCCTTCGGTCGCGCCGGGAATGGACTGCTGCTCGACGGGACGTGGCTGGAAGCCCGGCTGACCACGGCGGACCCGCGCCTGCTCGCGACGGCCGAGCACCTCGCCGACACGGCCATGAGCGCGCGGGCCCCGGCGAGGGATTTCACCGCCACCGTGGCCTCGCGCATCGAGGAGGCGCTCGGGTCCGGAGCGAGCGCGGAGGACATCGCCGCGCGGCTGCACATGAGCAAGCGCACGCTCCAGCGTCGGCTGGAGGAAGAGGGCCTGTCCTACCAGGAGTTGCTGGACCGGATCCGCGCGGAGAAGGCGCGCTCGCTCGTGGGCGACGAGGGCCTCGAGCTGGCGGACGTGGCCTTCCGGCTGGGCTTCTCGGACGTGAGCAGCTTCAGCCGCTCGTTCCGGCGTTGGACGGGCGTGTCCCCGGGCCGCTACCGGCTGCTGAAGTAGGTGGGGCGCCGCGAATGGAAACTGATTTGCCAATCATGCCCATCCTCACGAATCCCCCGCCCACGCATGTTGGTGGGAGGAGACGTATAGAGTTGAAGCACCTACACCCAAGGAAACACACCTGCTGAAGCAGCTTTTCTTCGGGTTCAAGAATTTCATTATTGAAACGAAACTTTGCAGAATCGGAAAACGTTTTCCCTGGCGCTTCCAGCCCCTTTTGTTAAAAGGGTGAAATCCAATATTCCTGGTTGAGCACAAGGATTGAAAGATGTTCTGGGACGGCTTCGACTACCTTGAGATGTATGTGGGGGATGCCCGGCTGGCGGCGTACTTCTATTGCACAGCCTTTGGTTTCCGACTGGTGGCGCAAGCAGGACCAGAGACGGGAATGCAGGACCGGCGCTCGCTGCTGCTCGCACAGGGAAAGACGCGGCTGCTGCTCACCTCGGCGCTGACGCCGGACGACGCGGTGGCGGAATACGTCAAGCTCCATGGGGATGGGCTCAAGGACATTGCCCTGCGCACCCCCGACGCGGTGGGAGCCTTCCGGGAGGCGGTCGCCCGCGGCGCGCGTCCGGTGATGGAGCCGGTGAGCATCGAGGGTCCCCATGGCCGGCTCATCCGCGCCACCGTCGCGGGCATGGGGGACGTCGTCCACTCCTTCGTCCAGCGCGAACTGCCGGAGGAAGACTTCATCCCCGGCCTGTACCAGCGGGTCGAGCCTCCCCGTCGTCGGCGGTGGATGCCTTCGTGCGGGTGGACCACGTGGCCATCTGCCTGGAGGCGGACACGTTGAATGAGACCATCGGCTTCTACGAGCGGGTGTTCGGGTTGCACAACTCGCACCACGAGGACGTGGAGACCGAGCGCAGCGGGATGAACTCCAAGGTGGTGCAGGATGCTTCGGGGAACATCTGCTTCGTCATGATGGAGCCGAAGCACCGCAATGACTCCAGTCAGATCTCCGAGTTCCTCGCGCTCCATCGCGGACCGGGTGTCCAGCACGTGGCCTTCCTCACCGAGGACATGGCCGCGTCCATCAGGCGGCTGCGGGCCCAGCAGGTCGAGTTCCTGGAGACACCGGATGCCTACTACGACGTGCTGGAGCAGCGGGTGGGCAAGCTGGACGAGGATCCCTCCGTCCTGCGCTCGCTGCGCATCCTCGCGGATCGGGACCCCTGGGGCTATCTGTTGCAGACCTTCACCCGGCCCAGCGTGAGCCGCAAGACGCTCTTCTTCGAACTCATCCAGCGCAAGCAGGCGCGGGGCTTCGGCGGGGCCAACATTCGCGCGCTGTACGAGGCGGTGGAACGCGAGCAGGCGAGGCAGTGAGCATGCGGCCTGTCTGTGTAGGAGATTACGAGGCCCTGGCCCGGGAGAAGATGGAGCCCGCGCACTGGGAGTACTTCCAGGGAGGCAGTGGAGAGGAGCAGACGCTGCGCGCCAACCGGGCCGCCTTCGAGCGCGTCTTCTTCCGGCCGCGGGTGCTGGTGGACGTGGACAAGTGCGACTTGTCCACCCGGCTGCTGGGCACTCCCGTCTCCCTTCCGGTGGGCGTGGCGCCCATGGCCTACCACCGCCTGGCGCATCCCGATGGCGAGGTGGCCACCGCGAGCGCGGCGGGAGCGGTGGGGGCGTTGACGGTGGTGAGCACCTTCTCCAGCCGGAAGCTCGAGGAGGTCGCACAGGCGGCTCAGGGCCCGTTGTGGCTCCAGGTGTACTGCTTCCGCCGCCGGGAGGTCACCGAGGCCCTGGTCCGCCGCGCCGAGGCCGCCGGGTACCGGGCGCTGGTGCTGACGGTGGATACGCCCCGGCTGGGCCGGCGCGAGCGGGACGTGCGCAACGGCTTCAGCCTGCCGGCGCACGTGCGGGCGGAGAACTTTGGCGAGGAGATCGTCGCCGCCCTCCACGCGCGCAACCCGGGGCCTCCGCCGTGGCCACCCATGCCCGGGAAACCATTGATGCGAGCCTCACCTGGGAGTCGCTCGCCCGGCTGCGCTCGCTCACCCGGCTCCCGCTGGTGCTCAAGGGCGTGATGACGGGCGAGGACGCGGCCCGTGCCGCCTCGCTGGGCATCGAGGGGCTCATCGTCTCCAACCACGGGGGCCGGCAGCTCGACGGGGTGCTCCCCGCGCTCGAGGCCCTGCCCGAGATCGTCCGCGCGGTCGCCGGCCGCTGCGAGGTGCTGATGGACGGTGGCGTGCGCCGTGGCACCGATGTGCTCAAGGCCCTGGCCCTGGGGGCGCGCGCCGTCCTCGTGGGGCGACCCGTGCTCTGGGGGTTGGCGGCGGCCGGCCCCGAGGGCGTCGGGCACGTGCTCTCCCTGTTGCGCGACGAACTCGAGCTGGCCATGGCCCTGGCCGGACGTCCCTCCCTCGATCAGATCGACTCTTCCCTCATCCACGCCCGCTGAGCGGGCCGGACAACCCCTCCCCATCCCTGGCACCGAAGAAGCGTCGGTGCCCCATCACCCCCATCGACTCCACCATGTTCTCACTGAGCGACGCCGACAAAGCCCTCCTGCCCACCGACGAGGAAGTAGCCTTCTACCGCGAGCACGGCTGGTATCTCTCCCGCCGGGTCTTCTCCGACGAGGAGATCGACACCCTGGCGGCCGAGCAGGATCGCTACTACGCGGGCCATCGCGACCGGAAGCTGCCGGTCCGTCCTCCCCGCATCGCCTACTGGGAGCCCGCCCACGGGGACACCACGCGCAACAACGACTACGTCTTCTACGAGAGCACGGTGATGGCGAACATTCTCGCCAAGCCCGTGCTCGGAGCCATCGCCGCGCGGCTGAGCGGCACGGATCAGCTCCGCCTCTTCAACAGCGCCCTGATGTACAAGCCCACCAACCTGAAGGGCGACGCGACCGTGGTGCCCTGGCACTTCGACCGGCACTACTGGAAGACCTGCACCTCGAACGACATGCTCACCGCCTTCCTTCCCCTCCACGACTGTGACGAGGAGATGGGCACCATCGTCATGGTGGACGGCAGCCACACCTGGAAGGAAGTGGGAGACAACGACACCACCACCAAGCACTTCCTGCACCGGGACAAGAACGAACTGGAGCAGATGCTGGAGCGCAACGCCCAGGTGAACAACGCCGTGGTGCGCAAGGTGCCCATGCGTTTCAAGAAGGGACAGGTCAGCTTCCACCACTGCCTGACGTACCACGGCAGCGGACCCAACCTGAGCTCCAGGCCCCGGCGCGCCTTCTCCCTGCACTACCAGGACCGGAAGAACCAGTACCGTCCCTATCACCTCTCCACGGGAGAGCTGCTCGCCTACAACCACGACGTCCTGTGCCGCAAGACGCCCGAGGGTCACCCGGACTATTCGGACCCCGAGATCTGCCCTGTCTTGTGGGAAGGCCGCATCTAAAGCACGCATCCCCCGGCACCCAGGCTCGCATCCCCATGCTCCGCAAAGACTCACTGCACCCGGCCCTCTCTCATTCCTCCCTGGAAGTGATGAACTTCCTCAACGAGGTGACGCTCCGCTTCCCGGAGGCCATCTCCTTCGCCCCGGGGAGGACCTATGAGGGCTTCTACGAGAGCGGACGCCCGGCGACCCAGCTCCAGACCTACGTCCAGTACCTCGAGAATCAGCAGGGCTTCACCGAGGCCCAGGTCCGCACGCGCCTGTTCCAGTACGGGCGCACCAACGGCCACATCCAGGAGCTGATCGTCCGGATGTTGGAGAAGGACGAGGGGATGCGGGTGGATCCCCAATCGGTGGTGGTCACCGTGGGCTGCCAGGAGGGGATGTTCATCACCCTGCGAGCCCTGTGCGCCACCCCGCGCGACGTGCTGCTGGTGAGCTCGCCCTGCTACATCGGCATCGTCGGGGCCGCGCGGCTGCTGGACATCGAGCTCATCCCCGTGGAGGAGGGGCCGGAGGGGCTGGACCTGGAAGACCTGGAGCGCAAGGTGCGGGCGGCGCGGGCGGAGGGCAAGCGGCCCCGCGCCCTCTACGTCATCCCGGACTTCTCCAACCCCTCGGGCAACAGCTTCTCCCTGGACCTGCGCCACCGGCTGCTGGAGGCCGCGGCCCGGGAGGACTTCCTGTTGCTCGAGGACAACCCCTACGGGCTCTTCTCCCGCGAGCGCGAGCGGAAGCCCACCCTCAAGGCGTTGGACAAGGACAAGCGGGTCATCTACTTCGGCTCCTTCGCCAAGTCCGGCTTCCCCGGGGCCCGCGTGGGCTACACCCTCGCGGATCAGCCCGTCATCGACGAAGCCGGCCAGCGCACGCTCCTCGCCGACGAGCTGTCCAAGGTGAAGAGCATGATCACGGTGAACACCTCTCCCATCTCCCAGGCGCTCGCCGGGGGGTTGCTGCTGGAGAATGACTGCACCCTGCTGGCCGCCAACCAGCAGGCCATCCGCTTCTACCGTGAGAACATGGAGACCGCGCTGCGGGCACTGGAGCGGGCGTTTCCCCGTGACGCGGCCTGGGCGCGGGGAGTGAGCTGGAACCATCCCCAGGGGGGCTTCTTCCTCGTCGTCCAGCTTCCCTTCGAGGTGGATGACGCCCTGCTGGAGCGCTCCGCCAGGCGCTACGGTGTTCTCTGGACACCCATGCGCTACTTCTATATCGAGGGAGGTGGCGAGCGAGCCCTGCGGCTCTCGTGCAGCTATCTCGCACCGGCGCGGATCGAGGAGGGCATCCAACGTCTGGCCCGGCTCATTCAAGACCGCATCGAGGGACGGCTCCCATGACGAATGCCCTGCTCTACACGGTGACCGTGCTCATCTGGGGCTCCACCGGCTGGCCATCAAGATGCAGCTCGGCGGGGTACACCCGGCGGCGTCGATCATCTACCGCTTCTCGCTGGCGGCGGTGCTGATGTTCGCCTGGGTGTTGTCCCGGGGCCTGCCGCTGCGCTTCAAGCCCAAGGACCACTTCTTCATGGCCCTGGTGGGGGCGCTGATGTTCTCCACCAACTTCCTGTGCTTCTACATGGCGTCGGCCTACCTCACCTCGGGGCTGGTGGCCGTCATCTTCTCCATGTCCCTGTTGCTGAACATCGTCAACGGGATGCTGTTCTTCCGCCGCAAGGTCGCCTCGTCGGTGCTGGTGGGCGCGGCATGCGGGCTGGCGGGCATCCTGCTGGTGTTCTGGCCCGAGCTGGCTCGCTTCAACCTGGACAGCAACTCCGGCCGGGGAATCGCCCTCTCGCTGATGGGGACCCTGCTGTTCTCGCTCGGCAACATGGCCTCGGCCCGCAACAGCGCGGCGGGGCTGCCCACCCAGTCCAGCACCGCCTACGGCATGGCCTACGGGGCGCTGTTGCTGACGCTCTTCGCCCTCGTCCAGGGCGTGGAGCTGCGCTTCGACTTCTCCCCGCGCTACATGGGCTCGCTCCTCTACCTCGCCCTGTTCGGCTCGGTGGTGGCCTTCGGCAGCTACCTCACCCTGCTGGGGCGTATCGGAGCGGAGCGCGCCGCCTACGCCACCGTGCTCTTCCCCATGATCGCGCTCGGGTTGTCCACGGTGTTCGAGGGCTTCGTCTGGACGCCGCGGGCGCTGCTGGGCGTGCTGCTGGCCCTGGTGGGCAACGCGATCGTGCTCACCAAACCGGAGAGATTGGGCAAGCTGTTGCGCCCGCGCGGAGCGCCACAGTCCTGAGGGCCGTTCTGGCCCGCCCCGTGGCGGGTTCCCGGGAAATAGGGGTGGGAGCAGCGCGTATAACAGCACCATGCGCCGCTCCCTCCAGAACGACCCCCTGAAGCGTCCCGTTCCCCTTGGTCTCGTCGCGCTGCTCCTGCCCGCGCTCACGCTCGCGGCGCAGCAGGAGCCGCGCGCGCGGGCGACCCAGCGTCCCAGCCGCCAGTACTCCATCGAGCAGTTCATGGCGACCACCCGCGTGGAGGACGCCTCGTTCAGCCCGGACGAGCAGCACGTGCTGCTCTCCTCCAACGAGACCGGCGTCTTCAACGTCTACGCCCAGCCCACGGCGGCGGCCGGCCCACGGCGCTCACCCACTCGCGGACGGACAGCACCTACGCCGTCGCCCGGTTTCCCGGGGACGCGCGGATGCTCTACACACGCGACCAGGGCGGCAACGAGAACAACCACCTCTACGTGCGTGGGCTCGACGGCAAGGAGAGGGATCTCACGCCGGGCAAGAAGCTCAAGGCCAACTTCGTCCACTGGAGCGGTGACGACAGCGCCTTCTACGTGACGACCAACGAGCGCGACCCGCGCTTCTTCGACCTCTACCGCTACGACGCGAAGAGCTACGCGCGCACCCGCGTGTACGAGAACACCCAGGGCTTCGAGATCGGGGACGTGTCCGCGGACGGCAAGTGGGTGGGCCTGAACAAGTCGAACACCACCTCCGACAGCGACATCCACCTCTACAACACCGAGACGAAGCAGACGAAGCACCTGAGCCCGCACCAGGGCGTGGCCAGCTACACGGTGTCCTCCTTCGACCCGGGGAGCCACGCGCTCTACTTCCTCACCAATGACGGCGGTGAGTTCACCCGCGTGGCGCGCTATGTGCTCGCCACCGGCGCGATCGAGGACGTGGAGAGGGCGGACTGGGACGTGATGTACACGGTCTTCTCCAAGCGCGGGAAGTACCGCATCACCGCCATCGACCAGGACGCGCGCACCGTCATCAAGCTGTACGACGCGAAGACGAACCAGCCCGTGGCGCTGCCCTCCCTGCCCGAGGGCGACGTGACCTCGGTGGTGATTTCTCCCAGCGAGCAGCGGATGGCCTTCTACGCCTCCAGCGACCGCAGCCCATCCAACCTCTACGTGCACGACTTCACGAGCGGGAAGACCACGCGGCTCACCGACACGCTCTCCAAGCAGATCGATCCCGAGGACCTGGTGGACGCCGAGGTCGTGCGCTTCCCGAGCTTCGATGGGATGCAGATCCCCAACCTCCTCTTCAAGCCCCACCAGGCCAGCGCCCAGGCGAAGGCGCCCGCGCTGGTGTGGGTGCACGGCGGGCCGGGTGGCCAGACGCGCAAGGGCTACAGCGCCTTCATGCAGTACCTCGTCAACCACGGCTACGTGGTGCTGGGCATCAACAACCGGGGCTCCAGCGGCTACGGGAAGAGCTTCTTCACCGCCGATGATGGCAAGCACGGCAAGGAGCCGCTCTGGGACTGCGTGGCGGCGAAGAAGTACCTGCAGTCGTTGCCGTACGTGGACGCCGAGCACATCGGCATCATCGGCGGCAGCTACGGCGGGTACATGACCCTCGCGGCGCTCGCCTTCCAGCCGGACGTGTTCAACGTGGGCGTGGACATCTTCGGCGTGTCCAACTGGCTGCGCACGCTGGAGAGCGTGCCGCCGTACTGGGCGAGCTTCCGTCAGGCGCTCTACCAGGAGATCGGTGATCCGAAGGTGGACGCGGAGAAGCTGCGCGCGATCTCGCCCCTGTTCCACGCGGAGAAGATCCAGCGCCCACTGCTCGTGCTGCAGGGCAAGAATGATCCGCGCGTCATCCAGCCGGAGAGCGACGAGATCGTGCAGGCGGTGAGGAAGAACGGCGTGCCCGTCGAGTACATCGTCTTCCCCGACGAGGGCCACGGCTTCGCCAAGAAGAAGAACGAGCTGCGCGCCTACTCGGCCACGCTCGCCTTCCTCGACAAGTACCTCCGGGCGCAGGCTCCGCCCGCGTCCAACTAGGAGACTTCCCTCCGCGCGGCGCCGTGGGCACCTTCTGGAGTGATGGAAGGTCCCACCTGCCTCATCGGCTGTGCCGGATGGAGCCTCGCGCGCGCCGTCGCGGGGTTCTTCCCCGCCGGGGGCAGCCACCTGGAGCGCTACGCCCAGGTACTCCCCGCGGTGGAGCTCAACTCGTCCTTCTACCGCCCGCACCGGCCGGCCACCTACGCGCGCTGGCGCGACAGCGTGCCCGCCACCTTCCGCTTCTCGGTGAAGGTGCCGAAGGTCATCACCCACGAGCGCCGGCTATGCGACGTGGAGGAGCCGCTCGCGCGCTTCCTCGAGGAGGTGGGCCACCTGGACGAGAAGCTGGGCTGCCTCCTGGTGCAACTGCCGCCGAGCCTGCGCTTCGAGCCAGCGGTGGCCGGGGCCTTCTTCGAGGTGCTGCGCGCGCGCACGCGGGGGATGTGGTGTGCGAGCCACGCCACGAGACCTGGTCCTCGGAGGAGGCCCAGCGGCTGCTCGCGGACGCGCGCGTGGGGGTGGTGCGCGCCGATCCCCAGGTAGTGCCCGAGGTGCCCGTGCGGGGCGAGGTCGCGTACTACCGGCTGCACGGCTCGCCCAGAATCTATCATTCGGAGTACTCCGAGCCGTACCTGGACACGCTCGCCCGCGAGCTGTCGGCGCACCAGCGAGCGGGCCGGCGCACCTGGTGCATCTTCGACAACACGGCGAGCTTCGCGGCCGTGCCCAACGCGCTCTCGCTGCTGCGGCGCCAACGCGACGAGGCGCCCGGAGTCAATCCCGCGTGAGGGTGCGGAACACCGCTGGCAACTCCTCGCTCCCCCACCCCTCGCTGATGGCTCGCTTGTAGTTGTCGAGCAACTCTTTCGGGAAGCGCGCGCTGATACGGGCGTCCTGGCTCAGCCGGACGATGTGCTCGATTGCCGCGACGTGGGTGTTGAGACTGCACTGGTCGCCGGAAAAGTCGTTGTTTTCGATCATGCCCCGCGCGGCGTCGGCGGTGACGGAAACCAAGCCGAGGAAGGACTCCTTGTGGGAGAAGAAGGTTTTCGGATCGAGTCCTTCGGCCTTGCACATGGCCGCGGCGTGGAGGAAGGCCAGGGAGCTCCCGTAGTAGGCCTCGAGAATCGCGCAGTCGAGTGTCGCGGCGGAACCGATCTTCTCGTCGACGTAGACAGACTTCTTGGCTATCGCCTGGAGGGTGTCGAGGTGCCGGTCGAAGACCGAGCGCGACCCGGCGTAGAAGACCGTCGCGTACTCGGTGGCGACGAAACCCGGGTAGGCGAGGATCGCGGCGTCCAGGTAGTCCACGCCGTTTGCCTTCGCCCACTCCAGACCCGCGCGAGCGTCCGCGGGTGAGCCACTGGTGAGCTGGACGAGGGTCTTTCCGGCAAGTGCCGAGGCGACGCCCTTCGAGGAGAACAGCTCGAACCGGGCGGCGTAATTGGACAAGGAGACGACGACAAGCTCCCGGCCCGATACGGCCTCGCGCAGCTCCTCCACCGCGGTAGTGCCACCCCCCACGGCCTTGGCTTTGCTCGAAGTCCTATTCCAGACCGCGACGTCGTGACCCGCCGCCGCGAAGGCTCGCGCCAGTGCGCTACCCATGAGGCCAGTACCGATCACCGCTATTTTCGTGGGACTGCTGGGGGTCATGCTCCATCTCCTTTGGAAGGCATCAATGACATCCGACAGGGGCGGCTCCGCGAAGTGGACCCTGGAGCGTGAAGCGATCCTGATTCGCGGTGGGCCAGTCACTCCCCGCAGATCTGATGCTGCTGCTGCTTCATCACGACGGTCCAGCGTGCTCCCTCGACATCCTCGGACCAGGTGGTGGGGGCGGAGAGTTCCCGGTGGTAGACACTCCTGTCGAGGCTCTCCCGCCCCTTGCGAAGCCGCCGCTCGGCGTCCGGTGCGCCACCCATCGTGACCCCGAAGCTCTGGGGCGCGAACGTGTCCAGGGCAATCCAGACCACCGTCGTCGACGAGGGACGCAGCGGCCCGAGCGGGACGCGCACCAGCCGCGGCTCCGGCGTGGGCCCCGACGAATATGGCTCCACCGCCCATTCGACGGTGCTGCCCACGATGTGGAAGGGGCCCGGCGTACGGGCCACGTACAGCCCCCCGGGTGGCGCCAGCGCGGCCCCACGGTGGTTGCGGATCACCAACCTGAGGCGCGGCGTCTTCAACGGGCGCAGGAGGCGCTCCTGGGCGGCCACCTCGCGAGCGTAATCGCGCTCGGCCTTGTCCCCCAGCAGGACCCAGGCATCCGCGGGAGCTCGACCTGATGCACGCACAGCGCGCCGGTGCGCGGCTCCTTGGCGAAGGCCCCGCCCGTCACGAGGCGTGCCTTGCGGAAGTCCCCCTGGCACCCGGCCAGCAACTGCACCTCGAACGTGACGGCGGGCCCCTCCAGGTCCCGGAGCGCGGCGGCCGTCTCCACCGTCAGCCGGGGCTCCCGCAGCGCGACGGCATGGGCCAGCAGGTCCTTGCCCAGCGCGCCGTCCTCGGGAGAGAGGGCCCAGGCGGTGGCGAGCAGAGCCGCGGCCCGCTCGTGCGGCACGCCGGGACTTCGGGCCTCGGCCGCCAGCGCCGCCGCGTCTGGCGGCGTGGTCGTCAGCAGCGTCCGCTCGATGAAGCCCGTGGCCTCCTCGGGGCCCCGTGCCTGGGAGGCGGGGGCGACACCGGCATCCAGGTCCGTCTCGGCGATGGGAGACGAGGCGGCGTCGGGCTCACCCGCGTCGCCGGAGGCCACTCCCCCCGCGTCCGCCGCGCCCTCCCCCACGGGCGGCGCGTCCCCGAGCGCTGGCAGGTCGTTCCAGTCCAGCGTCACGTCACTGCCCGATTCCACCCGCACGCCACGCTCCACGGCCACCTGGGCCCATTCCCCCTGGAGCGAGAGGACGCGCACGGGCGTGCCCGCCGCGAGGCCGCCCAGGGCCGCGCTCCCGGACGAGCCGCGTGCATGCAGCGTCGCGAGCGCGGTGGACACGAACGCCGGCCCGGCCCCCGCCGGAGGCTCGGTGGAGCGCAGCAGCGGCACGCCCGCGCCTCCCGGTGGCGGCGTGCCCTCGGGCCCCACCAGACGCGGGTCCTCGGTGTGCACATCGAGCCAGTAGCGCAGGGCGTCCAGGGCGGACGAGCCACCCGCCGCGGGCGCCTGCTTGCCCTGGAGGGCCGCTCCGATGCTGAGCCAGCGGCGAGCATTCACGAAGTCCACCGCCCCCAGCGACTGGTACACCTGGGTGAGCACGCTCCCGGCGTCCGGCTTCGCGGGCGACAGGCCCGCGCGGGCGACGAAGGCGAAGGGACGCCCGTCACGAAGGAGCGCGGCCTTGTCCGCGGGCAGCCAGGGCGCCTCGAGGAGGGCCACGACTTGCGTGTCGAAGGGCAGCGACTCCAGGAACTGTCCTTCACCGCGGGTCACATCGAGCGAGGCCTGGGCCACCCACATCGGCGTTCCCTTCAGCGGCGAGGGCTCCACGTCGGTGGCCCGGATGAAGCACCGCTCGCAGCCGGGGGCGGACTCGAGCCGCAAGAACGCTCCCGAGCCGAAGCGTGGGCGCGAGGCCTTCAGGGGCTCTCCGAAGGTGGCCTCACGAACGACCGTGGCGCCCTCCGAGTTGTCGGCCAGCAGCGGCGCGGAGGAGCGCACCGCCACGACGTCGGTGGGCTCACTCCAGCAGCCGCAAAGAAGGATCAGCAGAGCCAGCACCGGGAGCGCCCTGGGCGCGAGGAGTCGCATGGGAGCACTCTAGCGCCCTCCGGGAGCGGAGCTGAATCAGCGGGCCTGGGGCGTAGGGGCCCCCCGAAGACTGCAGCAGTTGTTGCATGGCGGCCGGGTAGCGGTCCCCCGCGGCGACGTTGCGAGGCGCGATGGCCTCGATGTCGGCGAGGTCCCCCGGGGTGAGCGTGACGTCCAGCGCCCCCAGGTTGTCGTCCAGGTACTTGCGCCGCTTGGTGCCCGGGATGGGAACGAGATCCTTGCCCTGGGCGAGGACCCAGGCGAGTGCGAGCTGCGCCGCCGAGCACTTCTTGCGCTGGGCGAGCTGCTCGATGTGCTCCACCAGCTTCAGGTTGCGCTGGAAGTTCTCCCCTCGGATCCCGGACGATGCCGAACTTCGTGGCCAGCACCACCTTCGCGCGGTGCGGGCCCAGCACACGCTCCACCAGTTCCTCGTTGCGCCCCGGGCCATAGGCATCGGCGGTGTCGAAGAAGGTGATGCCCCGCTCCAGCGCGTGCAGCAGCGTGGCCTCCGACTCCGCGTCATCCCGCCCGGCGTAGAAATCGGACATGCCCATGCAGCCCAGGCCCATGGCCGAGACAGTCAGCCCCTGCTTTCCCAGCTTTCGAGTTTCCATGCTCTCCCACCTCGAGGTGACTTCACGCTCCCTGCAACGTGTGCACTTCTTCCAGGAGGCGAGCAGACTCCCGTCCGGACCCAGGGCGCGGCCGCGCATCGCTCTTTCTTGGGTCCACTCGCCTCCCTGACAGGTCCTACCCAGCGACAACCACCGACTCTACCTTTATTGAAGAAGGTCGCTTGCCCGAAGGCCGGACGCCCAGTCAGTGAGCCATGACGACAACGAAAACAGAACTCCGAAAGTTCGTCGCGCCCGAGATCGTCTACGGCACGGGGTCGAGGTCTCTGGTGGGCCGCTATGCGCACAACCTCGGAGCGACCCGGGTGCTCATCGTGTCCGACCCCGGAGTCGTCCTGGCTGGCTGGCTTCGGGAGGTCCTCGCATCGCTGGAGAGCGAGGGAGTGCGCTACCACCTCTTCGTGGGCGTGAGCTCCAACCCTCGGGCCGAGGAGGTCCATCAGGGCGTCCAGGTCTACCTGCAGGAGCACTGTGACGCCATCGTGGCGGTCGGGGGCGGGAGCCCCATGGATTGCGCGAAGGGGATTGGCATCGTCCTGGCCAACAAGGAGCACATCCTCACGTTCGAGGGCGTGGATCGGATCGTCAGGCCCATCCCTCCCCTCATCTGCGTCCCGACGACCGCGGGAAGCTCGGCGGATGTCTCCCAGTTCGCGATCATCACGGACACCGTGCGCCATCTGAAGGTCTCCATCATCAGCAAGGCGCTCGTCCCCGACATCTCGCTCGTTGACTACGACACCACGAGGACGCTCACTCCCTCGCTCATCTCCTGCTGTGGCATGGATGCCTTCGTGCACGGGATCGAGGCCTTCGTCTCGAATGCCCATTCGCTCCTCACGGATGTGTATGCGCTCGCGGCGATCTCGCTCATCTGGAACAACCTGCCGGCCGCCATGGAAGACCCCCTCAACGAGGCCGCTCGCCAGCAGTTGATGGACGGCAGCCTCGAGGCCGGGCTCGCCTTCTCGAACACCTCACTCGGCGCCGTTCACGCCATGGCCCATGCCCTGGGCGGGCTCATCGACAATCCTCACGGCGAGGCGAACACCCTCCTCGTCGACCACGTGGTGGCCTTCAACTACGAGGCGGCGCCCGAGCGCTTCGATCTGATCGCGAAGAGGCTGGGGCTCGAACCCGCCCGGCTCGCACCGGGCAAGCGCAAGGAGGCCCTCGTCTCCGCGCTCCAGCAGCTCAAGCATGACGTGGGCCTCGAGATGAAACTGCGGGACAAGGGAATCTCCCGCTCCGACATTCCCCTGCTCGCCCGGCATGCCCTCTCGGACCCCTGCATGGCCACGAACCCACGTCGCCTGACGCTCCGCGACGTGGAGGTGCTGTATGAACAAGCCTTTTGATGAAACACCCGAAGGGCCTGTGTCCTGGGAGTCCCTGAGAGACGCCATCGTCGGGCTCGGTGAGCGCTCGATCCGCAAGAGCTACTACGGCGCGCTCCAGGAGCGCATCACGGAGCTTGCCCGCTTCCGGACCCTGCTCGATGCGATTCACGAGGCCATCATCGTCACGGAGCTGCCCGGCCTCCGCGTCCTGGACGCCAACCGGAAGGGGCTGTGGCTGCTCGGAGTCTCCAACACCGCGCAGCTCTGCCGGCCGCTCGAGTCCTACTTCGCCTCGAGCGAGTGGCGCATCCTCGAGGCGTGCGTCCACCCGAGCACGCGTGAACCCAGGCCGGGCCCCGGGTTGCTGTCGCTCCAGCGGGAGGGCGAGAAGCGGGTGCTCGAGCTCTCCATTCGTCAGGATACGTTCGGCCAGCGCCAGTATCTGGTCATCATCGCGCGCGATGTCACGGAGCGGGTGAGGATCGAGCAAGCGCTCCGCGCGGCGAAGGAGGAGGCGGAGGCAGCGGCTCGGGCGAAGGCGCAGTTCCTCGGCATCGCGTCCCATGAGCTTCGCACCCCCCTCACCTCCCTGCTGCTGCTGCTCCAACAAGGGGCCCGGCGGACCGGGGAGGCGTGCGGAGGCGAGCTGCTCAACCGGATGCTCCGCCTGGCCCGTCGGCTCGCCGTCCTGGTCGAGGATCTGCTCGAGGTCTCCCGCCTCGAGCACGATCAAATCATCATGAGGCCCACGCACATCGACCTGAGGACGATCGTGGCCGATGTGGTGGCGGACTTCCGTGCCCATGCGCCCACCCGGCATTTCAGTCTTCGGCTGCCTCCAGCGCCCGCCTACGTCGAGGCGGACACCCTCCGTGTCGTACAGGTGCTCTCGAATCTCCTGGAGAACGCCATCAAGTACTCACTCGAAGGAGCGCCCGTCGAGGTCCGTCTCGAGGTGAAGGAGGGAACCGCTCGCGTGGGGGTCAGCGACCAGGGGCCAGGGATCCCCGAGGAACGACGCGCCCAGCTCTTCACGCCTTTCGGCCGCTTGAGGGAAGTGGGGCAGGATTCACCGGGGCTTGGACTGGGCCTCTATATTTCCCGCCAGCTCGCCGAGCTCCAGGGAGGGAAGTTGGAACTGGCACCACCCCGTGGCCGGGGCACGACCTTCACCTTCTCCCTGCCACTCATTTCCTGGCAGTCCCAGGGGGATGAGGACCAGGAACTCGCACCCCAGCCGGCCGGATGAAGCGCTCCCACGCGGCCACCCGGGAGCACCTCACGCCGGTACGGGGCAATCCCAGACGATGGGCGAGGGCTCGGCTCGTGTGGACATGAGGTGGCGACGATACGTGAATCGCGCCGGTGCGGACGAGGTGCCGGGTCCAGCTCCCGGCCGGTCCATTCCAGCCGGGAGCCCAGCGGTGAGCTGCGACTTGAGGCTGTTGAAGCTGGTCTTCACCCCCGCCGCGCTCCGAGCGCCATCGCCGAGCCCACGAAGGCCCGGACCGTCTTGTAGCCGTGCGGAGGGGGCAGCGCGGTGGTGCTGGCCGTGCCCAGCTGGGTGATGCCCTCGGGCACGAGCCGCGCCAGGTTCCAGGTCCTGCCTCCGAACACGAAGTCACGGCTGGAGCGCAGGGCCGCCGAGAAGAGGTTGCTCGCGAGCGGTCCCACCGTGGTGCCCACCGCGGTGGAGAACCGTTCGAACATGGCGATGGGCTCCCCCCGCGAGAAGGTGTCCGGGTCCGCGAAGTCTCCGCACGGCTCGCGGTTGAGATACAGCGTGAAGACTCCGGTGGCATCCAACGACACCGACAGGTCCCCATTCTGGAGCGTCTGGACGCGAAAGGGCTCGGCGCGGAAGGTGAAGAAGGCGGTGGCCTCGCCTGGAGGGCCGTTGAAGAGCGGCCCGAGGCCACCAAGGTGCGCGAAGTACCCCAGGTCCAACTGCTGGCCATCCTGCGCCTCGTAGAAGCGCCCGATGGCGTACCAGACGACGCCCGCGATGGGATGAAGGTCCATGCGGCCCAGGATCGCTCGCGCCGGTCGGTCAGGGAAGCCGCGACACCGGAACGCCGTAACGGGCCTCGCGCAGCCCACCGAACTCCCCTGGCGCGCTGTAGCCGCCGGGGCCCTCCGCCGCCGAAGCGAGGCCCCGGGGATCCAATCGGCGGGCGAACCGTCAACGCCTGGGGTCATCCGGATGCCGTCCATCCGCTTCCCAGGAACCCACGATGCGCCGACTCCTCCCCTTGCTCGCCCTGCTGCACGCCGCATGCGAAGAGAAAGCCCCACCCGCCCCCACCACCAAGCTCCGGGGAAGTCTGACCGTCCACACCCACCATGCAGACCGCGCGGATTGGCGCACGCGCTACCCGAGCGTGTACGTCCTGCTCGGAGACGGAAGCCGTTTCCGCCAGCCCCTGGATGACCAGGGCACGGCCCGCTTCGAGGACCCCGCCCTCGTGGGAGCCCAGGACGTCACCGTCGTGGAGGTGCAGAGCACCGGAGGCTCGGTGCTCCACACCCTGCTCGCGGTGGACGAGCCGGAGTTGGAGCTGCCCTATGGCTACAACGAACCGTTCTCGACGGAGCTCGAGACGAAGCAGGCCCAGGTCACCGGCAAGGTGACGGGCGCGAGCGGGGCTGGCACCGTGAGAACCCAGGTGGTGAGCGAGGCGTTCACCGGCCGGACTCCCACGGCCCCCCCGCCCCCTGGCACCTTCAGCCTCGAGATCTGGGGCGCCACACCCGGCCGGCTCTCCCTCTTCGCCTCCGAGACCCGGTCCAGTGACCACGAGGTCCTGCGTGTGGGCATGAAGCGGGACGTCGCCGTGGGGGGTGGGCAGGCCGTCACCGGCCAGGACATCGCCCTCGACCACCCCGTGGACCAGTCGCTCGGCGTCACGGTGACGGGCCTGGAGCCCTACGGAACCTCGGTGAATGCCTTTCTCTCCTACTCCGAGGGCACCCAGGAGCTCTTCAGCACGGGGACAACGGGAACACCCCCGTATCCCTGCCCGCCATCGCGCGGACGGCGCCATTCGACACCACCCAGTTGATGGTCGGCGTGGGAGCGGGCGATGAAGACACGCTGCCCGCGGGATTCTCGGAGGCGACCCTGCGCGTGGGAACGACCTCCCCCGTGGCCGTCACACTGCTCGCGCCGGTGCACCTCTCCTCACCCGTCCTGGGCACACGGAACGCCGTGGGGACCGCTTCACGCGACGGCTTCGCCTTCCACTGGAGCGCCGACTCCACCGCCCGATTCGTGAAGCTGGCCTTCATGAACTTCTCCCGGACCGGGGGCAAGTTCATCTTCTGGGACGTGTGGGCCCCCGCGTCCACCACCTCCTTCACCCCCTTCCAGCTCCCCGAAGGAGTCGCCCCCCGCGACACGCTCGAGGCGGGCCTGTACGCCATCGAAGCCCGGTCGCTCGACTATGGGGACGGCCACGGCGTGTGGGACTACATCCAGTACTCCCTGAACCCGGACCCGCTCCGGGAGCAGCGCGAGACCGAGGTGCAGGGCTACGTGATGGTGCGATAACTCCTTCCAGAAGAACTGGAACGATCCCGGGGGCGTTTTTTACAGGATGACCCTGCAACTGTCCTGGAGTCGAACCCTCCGCTGCTCCTATCCCGCTGAAATCAAAGGACTGCCGGGCAGCGCGGGGACTCGGCACGACGAATGCTAATACCCTTCCCGTGGTCGCCAGGGGGCGACGCGAAGTACGGGGCAGGTCGGGGCGGTACGGGGTTGGGCGGGTTGGGGCGGTACGGGGTTGGGCGGGTTGGGGCGGTACAGACGGCTCGAGGTGTGTGGGAACGGGGATGGGGAGCCGGTCCTTGACGGCACAGTCAGGCCGCGAGGACCGGTTCGCCTCATTCAGGCCGAGCCAGCGGAACAATCCATGTCATCAGCGCGGCCTCATCGGGAAGCGATGTCTCTCGCCCGCACGGAAATGTGTGGGCATGACGTGTCTTGAAAGCCGCGAACGATGATTGGGCAGACATCAGGCGCGGTTGCCAGCCGTCCGGTACAGCCGCATGTATTCAGCGTCCATCCGCTCCAGCGTGAACTCGGCCTGGTACGTCGCCACCGCGCGCCGGCTGAACTCCGCTCGCAGCGACGCATCGTTGGCCAGCCGCACGATGGCCTCGGCCATGGCGGCGGAATCGCCCACCGGGGCCAGCAGCCCGCTCTTGGAGAGGTCCATCACCTCGCGCATCCCGCCCACGTCCGTCAGCACGGCGGGCAGGCCCAGGCTCATCGCTTGCAGCAGCGACATGGGCAGGCCCTCGGACACCGACGACATCGCGAACACATCCGCCCCACTGAAGAATCGCGCGGTCTCCAGCTGCTGTCCGTGGAAGCGAATCCGCTCCGTCACGCCGAGTTCTCGAGCCAGCGCCTCGAGCTCGCCGCGCACCGGACCATCACCCACCACATCGAGCCGCAGCCGAGGAACCCGCTGCGCCGCCAGGGCCGCCGCGCGGATCAGCGTTCCCAAATCCTTGATCTTCGCCAGACGTCCCACAAACAACAGACGGAACTCGTCCTCCACGCGTTCCACTGGAATCCGCTCGATCGCGGACGTACCGTTGTAAACACGGACAACCTTCTCGCGCCGCGCCAAGGGAGCGGAGCGCAGATTCTCGCACGTCACCTCGCAGATGCCCGCCACCCAGTCCAACCACAACCAGGACCACGCGCTGAACTTGACCTCGCCCGCGCGGTCATACGGCGGGGACACCAGGCTGTGACGCGTCGCCAGCACACATCGCACTCCGGCGAGCCGCGCGCCCATCGCCGCCTGCAGCGTCGGCGCGGGATTGTGGCAATGCACCACATCGGGCCGCAGCTGGCGGAACAGCTTCAAGTAGCGCAGCATCGTCCTGGGAACGGGCGCCTCGCCCATCACGTGGACCGTGAAGCCCTCCTCGCGCAGCACCTTCCCCAGCGCGCCCAGCTTGTCATACGCGCACACCTCGACCTGGTGCCCGTTGCCGCGCTGCGTCCGGCACAGCTGCGCCACCAGCATCTCCGCGCCGCCCATCTCCATGTTGTAGACCACGTGCACAATCTTCATCGCGCTCTCCACCCTGTCGGCCACGCCGAACCCACACTCGGCCCCTGACCTCGCCGACAGCGCCCGTCACCACACCTCGAGCTCACATCCAAAGGATCTCTGGCGTGAACGTCCTCCTCATCACATTTTCCTTTCCGCCCGTCGGTGGAGTCGGCGTCCTGCGAGCCCTGTCGCTCGCCAAGTACCTCCCCTCCGAAGGCATCCGCGTCGACGTCCTCACCGCTCGCAACGCGCCCGCCGTGGGCCGCGACCGGCCCTGCTCCAGCAGGTGCCCTCCGACGTGACCGTCCACCGCACCTGGACGCTCGACCTGCCCTTCACCCTGCGCAAGGGCATCAAGAAGCTGCTCACCCGCGGCAAGGCACCGACGTCCTCCTCCGCCCTGGCTCCCGCGGGCAGACCCGGGCTGATGAATCGGCTCCAGGGCCTCATCGCCAACCTGCTGCTGCCCGATCCGCAGATTGGCTGGCTGCCCTTCGCCTATCCCGCGGCCCGGCGCATCATCCGCTCGCGGAAGATCGACGCCGTCATCATCACCGTCCCGCCCTTCTCCAGCGTCAAGCTCGCCGCCCGCCTGCGCAAGGCCTTCCCGGCGCTGCCCATCGTCCTCGACTTCCGCGATGAGTGGCTCACCACCACCCTGGAGCTCGTCTCCTTCAACAACAACGAGCGCGCCCGCCGCATCGCGCGGCAGACCGAGTCCGAGGCCGTCAGCGCCGCCACCGCCGTGGTCGCCGTCACCCGCAACGCCGCCGACGAGCTGCGCAAGCGCTACCCGCGGCAACCCTCGACCAAGTTCCTCACCGTTCCCAACGGCTACGACGACACCCCGTCGCCGCGGCCCCACACCGAGCCCCAGCGGGTCGACAAGGTCACCCTCACCTATATGGGCTCCGTCTACGGCACCACGGATCCGCGCACGCTCCTCGAGGCCGTCGCCGGGCTCCCCGCCGACGTGCGCGACAGGCTGCGCATCCGCTTCATCGGCCACGTCGAGACACCCGCCTACCGCCGGCCCTCGCGGCCCTCGCGCCCACCGTCGAGCTCGTCGGCTTCCTGCCCATGTCCGAGGCCCACCGGCAGCTCGCCGCCTCCCACTACGCCCTGCTCATCACGCAGGATCCCATCAACGTCTCGGCCAAGTTCTACGACTACCTCGGCGCGGGCAAACCCATCATCGCCGCCGTCCACCCGGAGGGCGAGGTGCGCCGCCTGCTCGACGAAACCGGCGCCGGCGAATGGGCCAGCATCAACGATCCCGCCGCCCTCCGTCAGCTCCTCATCGAGGCCGTGAACCGCGTCACTCCCGAGGGCCTCGTCCCCCATCGGCCGAGGTCCGAGGCCGTGGCGGCCTACCACCGCAAGCCGCTCACCCGCCGCTACGCCTCCCTCCTCCAATCCTTCTCGCAGGAGCGCGCATGAGGATCGCCGTCGTCACCCAGTACTTCCCCACCTCCGCGCAACCCTGGGCCGGCCACTCCGCCTACCAGACCGTCCGTCTGCTCGCGAGGAAGCACGACCTGGAGGTCTTCTATCCCGAGTCGCGCTATCCCCGGCGCCTCACGCCCAGGACGCGGACCCACGGCGCACTCGATCCCTCCTGGCAACCCGCCGGCGTGCGTACCCATTACATTCCCTACACCGCGCTCCCGCTCATCTCCCGCGCGTTCAACGGCTCCAGCATCGCCCGCGAGCTGCTCCCGCACGTGCGCGCCTTCCGCCCCGATCTCATCCTGAGCTACGTCATCTATCCCGATGGCTACGCCGCCGTCCGCATCGGCCAGGAGCTCGGCGTGCCCGTCGTCACCACCGCCATCGGCTCGGATCTCAACCGCATCAGCGGCCGCCTCGTCGCGCACCACACGCGCCAGGCGTTGCGCGAGGCCACCCGCACCACCACCGTCAGCGCGGACCTGCTGATCACCGCCCGGCGGCTCGGCGCGAGCCCCGCCCGCTCCACCGCCATCATCAATGGCTGCGACACCACCGTCTTCCACCCGCGAGACCGGCAGCAGGCCCGTGCCGTCCTGCAGCTCGCGCCCGAGACCCAGGCCGTCGTCTACGTGGGCCGCTTCGACCTGCGCAAGGGCCTTGCCGAGCTCATCGAGGCCACCGCGCGGCTCCGCGCGAAGCGCCCCCGGCTGCACTGCTACCTCGTCGGGGATGGCTCCGACAAACCCGCCCTCACCGAGCTCGTCGCGAAGCACGGGGCCGAGGACTTCGTCCACTTCATCCCGCCCTGCCCCACCGACCGGGTCGCCCTCTGGATGGCGGCGGCCGATCTCGTCACGCTGCCGAGTTACAAGGAGGGCTGTCCCAACGTCGTCATCGAGGCGCTCGCGTCGGGACGTCCCGTCGTGGCCACGTATGTCGGCGGCATCCCGGAGCTGATGGACAACTCCAGCGGCCGCCTCATCCCGACGCACGATGCCGCCGCGCTCGCCGCCGGGATGGACGAAACACTGTCCACCACCTGGGACGCGGAGGAACTCGCCCGTCAGCACGGCCGTTCCTGGCAGGACGTCGCCGACGACCTGGAGGCCGTCCTGCTCGAGACCCTTGGCCAGCGCCAGGAAGCCCGGCGCATGGCCTCCTAGCGAGAAAAGCAAGAAGAGACTCAAATCACGGATTCATTGACGGGCCACGGGGGGTTCGCCTAGGAAGCGGCGCGCCTGGAACCACGGGAAGATGTTTCGACCTGCAAACCCAACCATCTCACTTCCCGCCAGGTGAGAGAGCCTTTCAATGACATTCGTGTCGAGAGCCCCTTCCTCTTCGCGGTGGACGAGGTGGGGTCGGCGGGCGGTGTTGTCGGCCTTGTTGCTGGGAAGCAGCGCGGGAGCCCAGACGGGGGTCCCCCCACGTCGGTCGGCGAGACCGAGGCGCCCCCGCCCAACAAGGAGAGCGGAGAAGCCGCCAAGCCGCCGCCGCCCCAGCTCCAGAGTGATGTCCCCTCCTTCGAGATGGGGGGCGTGGTGCGCTTCAACTATGCCTACAGGAGCTGGTTGGCGCCGGAGCACCCGAACAACCGGGTGGGAAACATCATCTTCGACATCCTCGCCCTCCGTCCCCGAGCTCAGTACAAGAACTTGAGCCTGAAGGCGGATTTCCACTTCCACTCCAACTATGCCTACTTGAGGTACGGCTACCTCGGCTACAAGGCTTCGGACTCACTGGACATCCAGGCGGGTCTCATGCAGGCACCGTTTGGCATCCTGCCCGTTCCCGCCAACAACTGGTTCGACAACCTGGCGTTCTACATCGGGCTGGAGGATGACAGTGACCTGGGGGTGAAGGCCCTGTTCAAGGCGGGCGCCCTGGACGTGCAACTGGCCTTCTACAAGTCCGACGAGGGGAGCTTCTTCGGCCGGAGCATCGACAGCGCGCGCTATGGCTTCGATCTGGTGCGCTCGAACGACACGGAAGTCAGTGGCGTGGGCGAGCGGACGGATCGGGAGACGGACCAGGGCAACGTGCGCCCGGCCTATACCTTCCGGCACGCCGAGTCCTTCCAGACGGAGATTGGCCTGTCCGGGATGGTCGGTGGCATCTACAACACCCAGACGAATGGCACGGGCTGGCGCTGGGCCGCGGCGGCGCACGTCCATGGCCAGTATGGCCCCCTGGGGCTCCAGTTCCAGGCCCTGTCCTATGCGTTCAATCCGGCCGGGCCCCCGAGCAGGATCGCCGGTACGTCGTCATGGGCGCGTTCGAGTCGGCCTACAAAGTGGCCAGCCGGGCCCACATGTTCATCGCGAACATCAGCTACACCGGCTGCCGTCACGCGGGCTCATCAACTCGGTGGTCGTCTACAATGACTACGCCATCATGCCGAAGCTGGAGCAGGGGTTCGTCGCCTCACAACAGAACGTCACCGGCTGCCATGTCGCGGCGGGCCCCGTCCACGCCTTCATCGAGCTCATCGCCGGGCGCAACCACCCCTTCCTGGGAGGCGATTCCTCGGCCCTGGCGGAGGGACGGGAAGACGCGACCTGGGGCTTCCGGCCCAACCTGAGCCTGGGTTACGTCTTCTAGGTCCAGCCGGCGTCTTCAGGCGGGAAGCGGCCTCCACGGTGACCTGGAGGCCGCCCTGCTCGGAACGCCATGGCCAGCGCCAGCAAGCACGGCGCATGGCCCACAGGAGGCCGAAGAGGGCCCCTGTCTCACCGCGAAGCCGAGCCGCAGCAGTGCTTGAACTTCTTCCCGCTTCCGCAAGGGCACGTCTCGTTTCTGCCAACGCGCGGTGCCGCGAGGCGAGTAGAACCCGGGCCTGGAGGGGCGGTGAGCCCCCTGGACATGGGAGCCACGCCCTGACGGAGCTTCATGGCCAGCGCAGACATCCTTGGGAAGAATTCCAACCACTGTTCGGGCCTGTCGCAACGTGGCCCTCCGTGATGGGCGATCTCCGGAGCCAACTTCTCCACTTCTTTGTGCCGGCCGAGCAGGGTGAGCGCGACGGCGAGGTTGATCCTGGCGTCGAGGTGCTGCGGCTTGAGCTCGAGTGTCCGACGGAAAGCCGCGGCAGCCGCCTCGTATCGAGTCATCCACATGAGCGTGTTGCCGCGGGTGAAGTGGAAATGTGCCCAGCCCTTCGCCACGGGCTCGGCCTCGTCGAACGCCGCCAGGGCATCATCCAGCCTGCCGACGTTCGAGAGGATGATGGCTACCTCGGTGAGGGGGAGTTCCAGCTCGAGTCGAGCCGTGCCGCCATCCGGCACTCGGAAATCGCCTCATCGAGGAGTTCGAGTCTACCTGCCGAGACCAACTCCCCGAGATAGCAACCCAGGTCATAGTGATAGGCGGCGTTGAGCGGGTCGTGCCGGGTCGCTCGCCGCAGGTGCTCGACAGCCTTCTCGGGGTTACCCCATGATCGCGCGCGGTTGCCCTGAATGAGTTCGCGCTTGGCCCGAGTATTCGCGTCCTCGGGGGCCTCGTAGAGGTGGGGATGAGCGGCTTCTTCCTCATCGAAGTGCCGCATCCGCAGCACCCTTTCCTCGATTCCCGGCCGCAGGCGCTGCTTCTCCTCGTCTGAGAGATGGGGGAGGTGGTTGAGGAACCCTCCTGCCGGACTGAATGCGGTCATCATTTTCGCCCAATAATTCAGGCGGCCGTCCCACCGACCGGGCAGAGCGAGGAAATCCGCTTGGACTTCCGCATGGCGTTTGCCGCAATCGGCAAGGTGCCGCGAGAGCTGGTCACGGATCGTGGCACGCGCGCCGTAGGCAATGATCTCATGCATGACGGGCACGAAGATGTTTTCGGGAATCGGGAGGCGTTGCAACCAATGATACGTATAACGAGCGACCTTCGAAAACGTCTCCGCCAGGTCAACGACGATGTGCTCGCCACACAATTCGGTGAGGAATCGTCGAAACGCGCCCACCCCCACAGCTACCCGCAACTGAAACTCGACCTCGCCCACTGGACGCCGTGCGTGCTTCGCAAGTGGCGCCGCCAGGAAGTGGAGGTTCTCGTTGGTCGGGAATTGGGTACCGTGCCGCCATGCCTCCAGCGAGTTGTCCGAGACCTTCGTGCTCATCGCGCAAGTCGCCAGGCTCAACATTTCACCTTCCGGGGCTCGGCGGTACCTGTCCATGACCTGGCGCAAGCCGTCGGATTGAAGCCATGCCGGCCGGAACTCCGGTTCGCCCTTTCCGCGAGTGACCAACAGCTGGTAGCTGGCCCAGCGAATCGCCGCATCGAGGACGAACAGTCGCAGGAACGGAATGGGCGCGAGACGTCGCTCGATGATAGGAAATCCGCCGCCGAACATACTGCCCACCAGCACGTCCCATTGTCGCGCGGCGTTTCCGAGAAACTGCCGCGCCCACGCCCGTGCATCGTGAGTGTCCACTCCGCCCGCGCCCTCCGGAACGACAGCCGAGATGAGCGTGTCGAGAATCTTGTCGATGTTTTCTTGTGCGATGCGCTTGCCTTCGAAATAACGCTGCGCCGTCTTGTAGCTGGCGCCCTCCCAGCCGTCCCGAAGATAACCCTTGAGCCGGAGGAAACCCGCGGCGAACCCGACGAGCTGACCGCTCGTGGGATAGTCGACTCCGACCCCAGCCGGATACTGAATCCAGTCCTTACTCATGAGGGACTCCCCTGGGGCAAAGGGGCGGCCGGGCGCCGCCCCCCTTGAAGTTGCTACTTCTTGTCCGTCTGGCCCGCCTGCCTCCCCCCTTGTTTCACGGCGCGTCGATCGGCCACGGATTGAGCTTTACGCTTGAAGTCCGCGTTCTTTCCGGTCCGATCGGCGTGGGACTGGATGCGTGCGGCGTCCCGCTGGGTCATCTTCCTCGACTTGTACATCGGCGGCTCCTTCGTTCGATTCGCCACCGGTTCATCCCGACAGCCGGGCTGTTCCGTATGACTTGCTCCCGATGTACAGCCGCACTCCGCGCGGCGAACCCCAAGTCCAGTGGACACCTGTCACTGCCCCACCGGCCTACCCACCGCTCAGGCATCCACGCCTTGAATGCGCCCATGTGCGACAAACCCTCCCGTCTCTCACATCAGCGAGGCTCCAAGGTGAGGTTGAAGAACGACAGCACGGCGCCGAGCGCCTCGGGTCCCATCCGCCAGGGCACGGGCTCGCCGTACCCGTTGAGGGCGCGCAAGAGCCCGAAGCCCGCCAGCGCCGCACCGGCCAGACGCATGAGCCACCGTTGGCGCACGTCCGGGGCAACCCCTGGCCGGAACAGTCCGCCCAGCGCATACCCGGCGGCGATGACGCCCACCCACGGCAGGACGGGATACGAGGTGCGCACCCGCAGGCCACAGGGCAGGTCCAACCAACCCCGATCATGGAGGATGGCCCAGAGCGCATGGCCCGGTTCGCCCGGTGCGAAGGCGAGGGGCGAGAGCAGGTTGTGGCCGAGCATGATGGCCAGCGCCACGGTGACAAGCACGGGACGGGGCAGCCACAGCAGACCCGCCAACACCATCATGCTCAACCCGATGGCCCAGATGACCTGGAGGTAGATGACGACTCGCGGCGGCAGCTCGAAGGTCCACGCGAAGTTCACGAGCGTCACCTCGAGCAGGACGAGGAACAAGCCCCGCTTGAGGAGGAAGGCGGAGGCCGCCCCCCCGCCCCCCGTGCTTGACGGCATAGAGCGAGGTGGCCAGCCCCGTGAGCAGCACGAACACCGGCGCGCACAGGTGGGCGGTGAACCGCGTGAGGACCAGCGCGGGAGGGATGACGGACAGCGCCATGGGATCCGCCACCTGCGCGTGCAGGCAGAAGAACTCGCGCGCGTGCTCCACCAGCAGCAGCAACATCACCAGTCCACGCAAGGCATGGATGGACGTGATTCGCCGGGACGAAGATTTCGGCTCACCTGACGACATGAACCTGATCTACTTGGAGCTCCATGCGCAACGAAGTTCTCGTGAGACCGGAGCAGCCCGATGAGGCCGAGGCCCTACGGAACGTGAACGCGCTCGCCTTCGGGCGAGACGCGGAGGCCGGGCTCGTCGAGGCGCTTCGCCGCGCGGGGGGTGTCACGCTGTCACTCGTCGCTCAAGTGGGCGAGCAGATTGTCGGGCACATCCTCTTCTCCCCCGTCGAGCTCGACAGGGGCGGCGGCCAGGACGCCGCCGTGGGCCTGGGACCCATGGCCGTGCTTCCGGACCACCAGCGGCACGGCGTTGGCTCGAAGCTCATCCGTGCCGGAATCGACCGGCTTCGGGAGGCCGGGCACGGCGCCATCGTGGTGCTCGGGCACCCCGACTACTACCCCCGCTTCGGCTTCGCGCGCGCGAGCCGCTTCGGGCTGCAGTGGGAGGTGGAGTGCCCGGACGAGGCCTTCATGGCCCTGGAGCTGCGCGAGGGCTTCCTCGGCACCCGGCCCGGCATCGTCCGCTACCGGCCCGAATTCAGCGCGGTGTAACGCGCGCCTCCTCCTTCAGGCGCACTCGACCCTTGCTCCGGAACCGTTTGGTTGATAAAAAAATCAATCAAAGAAACAAAGGAGCGGCCCATGCCTCGTACGGCGGAGCAGTTCGAGCAGCTCAAGGGAGAGCGTCGGCAGGCGCTGCTGGGCGTGGCCCGCCGTGTGTTCGCGCGCAAGGGGCTGGCGGCCACCAAGATTGGCGAGATCGCCGCCGAGATGGGCATCAGCTACGGGCTCGTCTACCACTACTTCCCTCACAAGGAGACGCTGTTCGCCGCGGCGATCGAGGACGCGCTCCAGGCCTGGGAGACATTCTTCGCGGACGTGCAGCGCACACCGGGCACGCCGTGGGAACGGCTCGAGAGGGTGTGCACGCGGATGATCCAGAGCGTGCACGAGGAGCCCGAGACGCTGTTGCTCATCGTGCGCGCGCTCACCGAGGACGAGGCCCCCCGTGCGGTGCGCGACGCGCTGGCCCGCTACAAACGGCAGTGCCACGAGCAGGTCGCGGGGCTCATCGCGGAGGGGCAGCGCACGGGAGACGTCGCCTCCGGCGCTCCCATGGATATCGCACGCGCGATGATGGCCCTCATCCAGGGGCTGGCGATCAGCAGGGCCCTGGATGAACACGCGCCCCCACTGCCCCTCGAGGTGCTGCTCCGCCTCGTGAAAGCACCGCCCGCCGCCGAGACGAGACAGCGCGCTCCCGCTTCACGCCACCGCCTCGCCCGAACGTAAGACAGCCAGCTCATTCCCTTTCGAGCCCCACCCGGAGACCCCACATGCATCGCCTCGCCTACAAGTCCCTGATCGCCTCCCTGTTGCTGGGGAGCAGCCTGTCCCTGGCCGCGCCTCCACCCGCCTATCGCCAGGAGGTGGTGGTGGCCGGCTCTCCCTTCCAGGGCGTCCATGGAATGGCGCTCGATGGCAAGGGACACCTGCTGGCCAGCAACCTGCTCGGCCAGACGGTCCACTCCATCGACCTGAGCAGTGGCGCGGTGTCCACCCTGGTGGGGCCTCCGCTGGGGGGCGCGGATGACGTGGCCCTGGGGCCCGATGGCTCCATCTACTGGACCGGCTATTTCTCCGGCAAGCTGATGAAGCGCACTCCGGATGGAAAGACGCGCGCCATCGCCAAGGAGCTGCCGGGCCTCAACTCGCTCGCCTTCCGCCGCGATGGCCGGTTCTACGTCACCCAGCTCGGCCGGGCCGATGCGCTGTGGGAAATGGATCCGAACGGGAAGAAGCCTCCTCGCCAGGTCATCTCCAAGCCCGGCTTCCTCAATGGCTTCGAGTTCGGCCCGGACGACAAGCTCTACGGCCCGATCCTGCTCAAGGGACAGATCGCCCGGGTGGACGTGGACACGGGCAGCATCGAGACCGTGGCGGAGGGCTTCGCGATGCCGGTCGCCGTGAACTTCGACGCCAGCCGTGAGAACCTCTTCGTGGTCGACTCGGCGAAGGGCGAGCTGGTCCGCGTCCGGGTGGCCACGGGAGACAAGCAGGTCGTCGCGAAGCTGCCCACCGGGCTCGACAACCTGGCGGTGGGCCCCGATGACCGGGTGTACGTGTCCAACATGGTGGACAATGACATCCGCGTGGTGAATCCCGCCGATGGCTCCGTCCGGCAGCTCGTCGAGGCGCGCTTGAGCGTGCCTTCCGGCATCGCCGTCGCGCCGGAGGATGAGGACGAGCAGCTGTATGTGGCGGATGTGTATGCCTTCCGCCGGGTGGGCGGGCGTGATGGAAGGATTACCCAGACGACCCGAGCCCTCTCCACCCGGATGACCTTCCCGATGAACGTGAGCCTGGGCGCGAAGCACGTGGTGCTCAGCAGTGCCTATCTGGCCAGCGTGCAGGTGCTGGATCGCGCCACGGGAGACATCCTGCGGACCATTCCCAACACGAATGGCGTCCAGGGCGCGCTCGAGCTGCCCGATGGCACGCTGCTCGTCGCCGAGGCCGCCACGGGCCGGCTCGTGAAGGTGGACGGCGCCGAGCCCGCGGGGACCACGGTGCTCGCCGAGGGGCTGAAGGGGCCGGTGGGGCTCGTGGCCGACACGGAGGCGGAGGAGCCGGGG
Organism: Cystobacter fuscus; assembly: GCA_049060065.1. GTDB lineage: Bacteria > Myxococcota > Myxococcia > Myxococcales > Myxococcaceae > Cystobacter > Cystobacter fuscus_B. The sequence goes on along the minus strand of JBMEQP010000002.1, from coordinate 1,549,441 downwards.
GTGTACGTCACCGAGGTGCGCTCGGGGCAGGTGACTCGGGTGCGCCTGTCGGACGGCGCGCGGCGCACGGTGGCCAAGGGCCTCAAGGCCCCCGAGGGCATCGCCCGGCATCCGGACGGTGGGCTGATCGTCGCCGAGGTGGGCCGCAAGCAGCTGGTGCGCATCGATCCGGCCACGGGGCGCTCCACCGTGCTCGCGCGCAACCTGCGCATCGGTCTGCCCGAGAGCGAGGGCCTGCCGCCGGGCTACATCCCCACGGGGGTCGCCGTGGGCCGCTCGGGGACCATCTACCTGACGTCCGACATGGAGAGCGCTCTCTACCGGTTCGTGCCGGTGCCCTGACGGGGCCGCTCGCCCTCGGGACATGGTGGGTCGCCCCCTCCACGAGGCGCACGGTGGAGTGAAGGAACAGCGTAGTGATTCAGCCAAGTGCCGAGCGCGAGAAGCCCGGCCCGAGCGGCTGGCTCATGGAGTAGGGCAGCTTGGCGTTGCCACCGGTGAAGATGACCCGGGGATCGGACGGCAGGGTCGCATCCATGGCGAAGCCCGCCAGGGAGTCGTGAACGTAGGTGTCGAAGAACTGGACGAGGGTCATGTCACTCAGTCCGCGTCCTCCCTCCTGCGCCTCGTAGGCGTTGAGCAACCGCTGGTAATGGGGGCGTAGGTTCGCGCGCCCCTTTTTCCAGCACAACTGCTGGAGCTTCCAACAATCCAACCGGAGCTGGGTGTCGTAGAGCCTCACATTCTCCAGGAACGAGTCATCCAGGCCCGGCAGGGTGTCCATCCGCGCCTTGAGCGAGAAATACTGGCTCGCGCTTTTCTCCAACAGCGCCGTCTCCATGCGGATGGTCTCCTGGTTGCTCTTCGCATTGAGCGCGTTCTTGAGAGTGCTGGTGCGCTGCGCCTGGGCGAAGTACCTGTCACGCAGGGACTCCAACTGCTGCGTCAGCGCCTTCTTTTCGGAGGACCACCCACCCTGGAACTGGCGCAAGAGTGCCTCGTCCTTCGTCGGCCGCTTGGCCTCCCGGTCCTTCTTGTCGCGGGCGATCTTGTGGAAGCGCCACTGGAAGTAGCGCTCCATATGGGCCAGGATCACTTTTCCCAGGGAGTCACCGCCCCAGCCCACGATGTCCATATAGCGGATGAAGCGCTGGTGGAGCAGGTCGAAGGACTCCTTGCTCGCGGCGTCCTCGGCGAAGTCCTGGGGATTGAGGGAGTCATCCAACGGCACGCCCGCTTGGATGGCCTGGGCGCGCATCACGCGCAGGGGAATCATGCTCAGGAGAGCGCCCGTGCTTCGGCTCCGGGCCCCTTCACCCGCGCGGTAGCCGCCACCAACATCCGAGTGGGCGCCCGGATAGACCATCTCTCGGCAATTGGACGGATAGACAGCACCCTGCGCGACGCTGTCCACGGGGAAGGAGTTGCGGAGCTCATGGGCGGCCACCATGTGGAGACAGTCTTCCACCATCTCGGGGATACGGAGGTCGCTGGCCCACTCCATGTGCCCGGTGAATTGGCCCGGGGCCGGATCCGCGCCAGATGCGCGCCCGAAGGCGAGATTTCCCAGTTCGTTGTGGCTCCGGTGGGCCATCGTCAGATGCGTGCTTCCAATGCCATTCAACAGGGCACCCGCGTTGTTCATTCCCATGGGTACGCCCACCGAGGCCACGGTGTCGAACAACCCCATGAAGTACAGGCGGACAGAGGAGAGATGGTCTGCTGTCCACGATTTCTCGCCAGACAGGACTCCAACTGCTTCATCGCCCTTTGAAGGCGATCTTCCCCCTGTAGCCGCCCCCATTTCCCCGCATCTCATTGCCGGGATCGTTCACATCCTGAAAGTATGTCCCCAGGCCAGGGATGTAATAGCAGATCGAGTCTTGCGATGCGTCCTCGCGGTATGCCCGGTACAACCGGGCCACGTTGCTGTGTTCGTCGGTGGGCAGGTCTGCCTTCAGATTGTTCCCCGTCCCATCGAAAAAGAAGGAAACACGAAGACCTGGTTCCAGGGCAGGCCGCTGGATCTTGAGGTCCTTCACACGGGGCACGACTTCGGTCTTTTGATTATCGAGGGAAGGCATCGTGGCACCAGGGTCTGAAATGCGCTGGGGCGACGTTGTACCGGGAGAAGATCTCCGTTCCTTCCGATAATCCGCCAACAGGTGGAGCCCAGGCGCCAATGACTAGATGCCGTCGCGGCACCGGCGATCTGCTCATCCAAAACGGAGTTGCCTGACTTCTTGCGCTCAATGCGGCTGAATCGCTCAAGCCGGAGCTTCACCTCCGGAAAGTCTTCCGTGAGTTCCACTTCGATGCGTCCATCCTGGAAGAACTCGACGACGATATGCTGCGGGTGGGCGGGCACGGGCCCGGTGATCATCACTTCCTTTTACACCAGCGTTTCCTGTCTCGCGTCCACTCGATTTCCACCGGAAAAGGCAAGCGCACTCCTGGGAACCATCTCAAGCAGCACGCGCTCTTGCCACCACCAGAATCCGGGGAGCTGACAAAGATATTGCCTCCTCCGACCGAATCCACACTGAAGTCCTCGATGTACAGGTCGGTGTAGTTGGCACCATGGATCGTGAGTGGCATGGATTCGATCTCGTCGGACTTGCCTTCATTCTCCGTGACGAGGGGAGGCTTTTCCGGCTCCTTCTTGCATGCGGATACCCCCAGACACAGTCCGAGCAGCAACAAGGGTGAGGCCTTCATGCTTCGGCTCTGCTGAGTGCCATGAGGGCGATATTGTACAGGGAAGAGGCCCTCGTGCCTTCCGAAAAACCGCCAACGTGAGGAGAACCAGACGCGCTCCAAGCCCTCTGCGCGCCATCTCCACCGCGAGCCCAGGAAGGGTGTCAGACGATTTGTAGGAGACGAGGTGTCGAACGAGTCCCTTGAACCGTAAATGCTCGCCGAGCCCCGTGGTCGAGGAGCTTGACGACGAGCGCAGGGCATGAGGGGTCACTCACTGCGGAGCGACAGCCACCGCGGCGCCCGGTCCTCTCAAGACATGCTGCCAGCAGGAGTGGCGCGTCAGTTCGCCCCGGACTGCTCGAGCTGGTTGGGTAGGGGAATCGGCTCCCCCCGCAGAGCCGCCAGCGCGGCCTCACGCAGGTAGCGCTTGGGGTCCACCCCGCACAGCTTCGCCGTCTCCAGCAGGCTGTAGAAGAGGGCGGCCACCTCGGTGCCGCGCCGGCTCCGGCTGCCGTAGTGGTTCTTGCGGCCCACCGCCGGCCCCCGCATGGCGCGCTCGGTGGCGCCGTTGTCCAGGGGGACGCGCGGGTCCGACACAAACCGCGTCAGTCCCGTCCACCGGTTGCTCATGTATTTGATTGCCTGGCCCAGCGCCGACTGAGGCAATGCGCGCTGCTCGCATGCCCACTGTCGCAGCCGCTCGAGGAGGGGACGGCTCTTGTGCTGTCGCAGTTCCAGCAGGCGCTCCAGGTCCTCCGGCCCCTGCTTGTACTCACGCTCCACCGCGTACAGCCCGGCAATCATCTCCAGGGCCTCTTCGGCCTGGGGGAAGGCTCCGCGCACTCCACGTACTTGCGACGCGCGTGCATCCAACAGTTCACCAGGGTCAGCTTCCCACCCGAGTCCGCGGCGACGCTCTCGTAGGTGCTCAGCCCATCCACCATGAGGATTCCCCCAAAGTCCCGCAGCAGGTGGCGTGCGGCCTCCACGTCCCGGCCCTCCTGTATCCGGTACACCACGGCGTCCGGCGCGCACAGCGCCCAGGCGTGCCAACGTGTCTGGCTCTTGCTGCCCAGCAGCGGCCAGCGCGTCTCATCTCCGCCCAGAATCTCGCGCGTGAGCAGCGCCTCGTGCAGCGCCTCGTGGGCGGGCGAGAGCAGCCGCGCCAGGGCTTCTATCTGGTCCCAGAGTGTCTGGCTGTCCACCACCAGCCCCTCGCGCTCCATGACTCGCACCTGCCGCTCCAGGGGCAGGTGGTCGAGGTATTTGGCCACGGCCACTTCCACGGCGAAGTCCACCGAGTAGCGCCCGCCGGCCTGGAGCTTGGGCGGGCCCAGCGCCGTCTCCACGCACCCGCCGCAGCCGCAGCGGTACTTCTGCCGCTTGTGGCGCTTGAGGACGAAGCGCCGCTGCACCACATCCACCTCCTCGGCCTCCTCCTGGCACCCCACCATTGGCGCCAGCGCCCCACCGCACCGGGGGCACTGCTTGTCCGGCTCGTCCAGCGCGTGCACCACCTCCAGCGTCGGTAGCGTGGGCTGGGGGCGCGGGCCATGGCCCGGCCGGGGCGTGGCCTCCTCGAGCTTCTCCCTCTCGTCCGGTGTGGGACGGGGACGCTTCTCGCTGGAGGGGCCGAACAGCTCGGCGGTGCGCTGCGCCAGCTGTCGCTCCACCTCCTGCAAGCGCAGCTGCAACTCCTCGGCGTCCTGGCCCTGGGCGCTCATCAGCTTGCGCGTGAGCTCCACCACGCGCGCCACCAGTCGTCTGTTTTCCGCCTCCAGCAGGAGAGCCGCCTGGCGCAGCCGCTCCATGTCTTTCTCTGTCTCCAACTGGAAGCTCATGCGCCGGTAGTGCCATGCCAGCACCCTCCCGCGCAAGTAGTCCGCGCCGCATGACTCACGAAGTCACCGCGCCCTCGGCCCGTGGCTGGAAGAGCGGCGCCAGCGTGTACGGCGCCGGCGACAGCGGCGCTCGTCCCACCAGCTCGCTGCCCTCCAGGAACAGGGCCAGCTCCGACACCGTCAGCTGAAACGGCTGCTCGCCCCTGGCGCTCCGCCACAACGGCGCGAAGCGTCCCTTCTCCAACCGCTTGGCGTACAGGCACAGCCCGGTGCCGTCCCAGAAGAGCGCCTTGGCCCTCTTCCTGTCCCGTCCCACGAAGAGGAAGACGTCGCCCGACAGGAAGTCCCGGCCCAGTGCCCGTGTCACCAGCCCACTCAGCGCGTCGTAGCTCTTGCGCATGTCGCACGGCTGCCCGTAGGCGTACACCGCGAGCCGTCGCGTGGAGCCAATCACAGCAGCCCTCGTAGCAGCGCCACCGCGTCCTCCAGCGACAGTCCCTCCACCCTCACTCCTCCGGGCCCGTGCACCACCAGCGCTCCCGCCCGCTCCCCCGCGCGCTCCGGTTTCACCTCCACCGGCACCAGTCCCGCTCGCTCCGGCTCCCGCCTCACCCGCCGCTCCGCGCTGCTCCAACGGCTGAGCGTCCAGCTACTCATCCCCAACTGCCGGCCACCTCCTCCACGCTCGCGCCCTGCTGCTGCCTCTCTCTCACATACTCCACCGCTTGCTGTCTCTGCTCCGGCGTGTAGCGCGCTCGCGGCCCCACTCCTCCTCTCGCCAGCACCTGCTGCCTGAACTGCTCTGCCCACTCTTTCTTGTCCATCTTGTCCTCCTCGCTTGGCGTAGGCGGACATGCTCACCTCACGGCCTTCTCGTCACGACGGGCCCGGGCGAGGACTTACGGAGTAGGCCTCCACCTGACGAACCGAGTACCTCCTGGAAGTCGGGCGCGGTCCATGCGAGCACGCTCTCATGGCTATCCGCATGAGCGGAGGCCAAGGAGGAGGAGCACGCATGGACGAGGAGAAGAAGCCCGGGGCGAGCAGGGAGGAACCGGAGCGGTTGGGGCCGTACCTGATTCGGGAGCAGGTGCAGCAGTCCCATGACAGCCGGTGGAGCTCTACCGGCCACGCACGAGACGAGCGGGGCCACGGCCCTGGTGCGCAAGCACTCCGCCGAGGAGGACGCGGCACCGCGCAAGGACTGGCGGGTGCTCTTCGGCTCCTGGGCCTCGCGGAGCTACTCCGCCATGGAAGTGGAGCACACCGACTGGGCCAGGGCCCAGGACAGGCAATCGGCGGAGTCGTTGCTGCTCACGTTGGAGGAGGTGCTCGAGGAAGTGCGGCGCATGGCCCGCGCCGTCGCCGACACCCACGAGCCGCGCCGCCGGTGGCGCCTGGGGTGGGGCGTGGTGAGCGCCGCCACGGTGGGCGCCCTGCTCTTCGCGCTGGGACGGCTGGCCCCCATGTCCCAACCCCCGAATGCCCCGCCAGCACCCACGGGCCACGGGGTGCCCACGGCCGCCGGGACGTGGGACTTCGATGCGTGGCTCGCGGATACCACCTCCGAGGAGCCATTCGTGCTCGTCCGGCCTCTGCCGAAAGAGCCCTTCAAGGGACAGAAACGCCCGCCCTGCACTCGCTACACCGAGGTCGAGCTCGTTGGCGCCTGCTGGGCACCTCACAAGCTCAAGGCCCCGTGCCCGGAGACTCTCTTCGAGTACCAGGGGGAGTGTTACCTGCCCTCGTTCAGCGCGAAGCCGCCGCCCTCGTCGCTCGGGCAGTGAGGAGTGCGAGGCTCCCGGAAATACAAAAGGCCCAGGGTGGACGGGTCACCGACCGCTCTTCCTGGAGGTGACTCCAGGCGTCAACGCCCCTGACACAGGGGGTTCTGAGCCCTGGCCCGTGCTGGTGGAGAGGTGCTTTCATGCCCAAGTCCCCCGTTCCCGCGCGAGTCCCTCGTTTCGAATCGCAAGAGCACCACCGCGCTGAGCCTCGGCCAGAACGTGGCCGTCATTGGCAGTGGCAGGCGGCTCGGTGACCGATCCCGGAGAGGACGGGACGTATCGCTTCAATGCCACCACGGACACCTTCGGTGGCAACTCGGGCTCGGCCGTGTATGAGACGAACGACTATACGGTGGCGGGAATCCTCGTGAGTGGTCGCGAGTGGGACTACGTCGAGAACGGCAGCTGCAACGTGGTGAACACGTGCAGCGAGACGGGCTGCTACGCCGAGGGCAGCATCTACGTCTACCCGGCCCTCCAGCATCTGTGCGCCGTCACCAACAACGCCAGCCAGCGGCTGTGCACCGGCCTGCCGTAGCGGAGTAGCGCCTCCGGCAGCACGAGGAAATGGGGGACGGATTCAATCCCCCGACCGGGTCCGCTTCCGTGTCCGGGACGGCCGCTCCGGGGCCGACGCCAGGCGCAGGGCCTCGATCAGCGCGGCCAGGGCGGGCGGGAGCTGGCGACGGCTCGGGTAGTAGAGATGGCAGCCGGGCCATACCGGGCACCACGCCTCCAGGACGCGGATCAAATCACCCCGGGCGAGGTGCTCGGCGGCCACGTCCTCGAGGACATACGCGAGCCCCTGGCCCATCAGGGCGGCCGTCAGGATCATGTCGTCGTCATTGAAGACGAGCGCTCCATCGGGCTTCCATTGAAGGGAGTGACCGTCCCGCTCGAAGGTCCAGGGGTACAAGCCGCCCAGGGTCGTCATCCGGTAGGAGATGCAGCGATGTCCGGCGAGTTCCTTGGGGGTGGTGGGCCTGGGATGCCGGGCGAAGTAGGCCGCGGAGCCCACGACCGCGATCCGCACGTCCGGGCTCACCCGGATGGCGATCATGTCCTTCTCCAGAGCACCGCCGAACCGGATGCCCGCGTCGTACCGGCTGACGACGATGTCGGTCAGGCCATCATCGAGCGTCAGTTCGAAGCGGATGTCCGGATGGGCCTCCAGGAACCGGGGCAGGATGGGCCAGAGCACGCGGGTCGCGGCATAGCGGAACGTGGTGAGGCGCACGGTGCCCGCGGGCTTGTCCCGCATCGCGCCCAGCGCCGTCAGCTCCGACTGGATGGACTCGAACGCCGGCCGCAGCGTCAGGAGCAGACGCTCTCCCGCCTCGGTGGTCGACACACTGCGAGTCGTTCGTGTCAGCAACCGGAAGCCCAGACGGCCCTCCAGGGCCCGCATCGCATGACTCAAGGCCGAGGGGGACATGCCCAGCGTCGCCGCCGCGCGCGTGAAGCTCTTCTCCTCGGCGACGGCCACGAACGCCGCCAGATCGTTCATCTCGTTGCGCTTCATTGCTGCATGCACCTCACAGCCTCATGCCGACCTGGCTATCTACTCGACGGCCCAGGCACACGCCATGTTGCGCGGCATGAACCCCACCGCCTTCCGGCCTCTCGGCCATTCTGGATTGATCGTCGGCCCGCTCTGCCTGGGCACCATGACCTTTGGCACCCCGAGATGGGGCTCGTCCGACGACATCTCCCGCGCCACCTTCGACGACTACGTGGAGGCGGGAGGCAACTTCATCGACACCGCCGACGTCTACGCGGGAGGACGCAGCGAGGAACTGGTCGGCGCGTACATCGCCGAGCGCTCCCTGCGCGACCGGCTCGTCCTGGCCACCAAGTTCACCTTCAACTCCAGCGCCGGCAATCCCAACGCCGGAGGCAACGGGCGCAAGAACATCCAGCGCGCGTTGAAGGCTCGCTCCGCCGGCTGCGCGTCGACTCCGTGGACCTGTACTGGCTGCACGCGTGGGACACCGTCACGCCGGTGGAGGAGGTGCTCCAGTCGCTCGGCGATCTCGTGCGCGCCGGGAAGCTCCGCTACTTCGGCTTCTCCAACGTGCCCGCCTGGTACGCCGCGAAGGCCGCCACGCTGGCGCGGGCGCACGCCCTGCCGGGGCCCATCGCCCTCCAGTTGGAGTATTCGCTCACCGAGCGCTCCATCGAGCGGGAGCATGTGCCCGCCGCGCGTGAATGCGGTCTGGGCATCACCCCGTGGAGTCCCCTGGCCGCGGGCTTCCTCGCGGGCAAATACCAGCGCGAGCCCCGGGGCGCCTCGGGCGAGGGGCGGCTCACCGGGCCCAATCCCTTCGGGAACTCGAAGTTCACCGAGCACAACTGGCGGGTGCTCGACGTGCTGCGCGGCGTGGCCGGCGAGGTCGGACGCCCCATGGCCCAGGTCGCGCTCGCCTGGGCGTTGGCGAAGCCGGGTGTGTCCTCGCTCATCCTCGGCGCGAGCCGGCGCGAGCAATTGCAGGACAACCTCGCCTCATTGAGTCTGCGCCTGTCGGAGGAGCACCTGCGCGCCCTGGATGAGGTGAGCGCGCTCGCACCCGCCGCTCCCCATCCCATCTTCGAGGCCGCCGTGAATCGGAGCATCTTCGGCGGGATGACCGTCCAGGGGGCGTCTGATGCGTCGCTGGACATTGAAGGCGGGCGCCACGACGGTGGAGGGGCTCGTGATCGAGGACGTGCCGATGCCGGTTCCCGGTCCGGGTGAGGTCCGCATCCGCGTGCGCGCGGTGTCCCTCAACTACCGGGACCGGCTCGTGCTCCAGGGCTTCCCGGGGATGCGACTGTTGGAGCGGGACCTCGTCCCCGTGTCGGATGGAGCCGGTGAGGTCGACGCGGTGGGCCCTGGTGTGGAGACGTGGCGCGTGGGCGACCGGGTGACACCGTACTTCTTCAAGAACTGGCACGATGCGCAGCCCACCGAGGTCGACTTCGGCCTGGGCGGACACGACACGGACGGGATGCTGGCCGAGTGTGTCGTCCTGCCCGCCAGCCGGCTCGCGCGGGCTCCCGAGAGCCTGGACTTCGCCGAGACGTCCACCCTGCCCTGCGCCGCGGTGACCGCCTGGAACGCCCTCCACGGCGGCAGGCCCCTCGGGCCGGACAGCCGGTGCTGGTGCTGGGAAGTGGCGGCGTGTCCCTCTTCGCCCTGCTCCTGGCACGCGCGGCGGGTGCCCGGGTGTTCGCGACCTCCAGTCAGGACGACAAGCTGCGCCGGATGATCTCCCTGGGAGCCCACGAGGGCGTCAACTACCGGGACACCCCGGACTGGGGACGGGCCATCTTCGAGCGCACCGGCGGAGTCGACAAGGTGATCGACGTGAATGGAACGTCCTCCCTGCCGCAGTCACTGACGGCCATCCGTCCGGGGGGAGAAGTGGCGCTCGTGGGGTTGATGTCCCTGGAAGACGCTCCGTCCGTCGCGACGCAGGTGCTGTTCAAGAGCGCCACCCTGCGAGGTATCGCCGTGGGCAGCACGAAGATGTACGACGAGCTGTCGCGGGTGATCGACCAGCACCGGATCCGGCCGCCCATCGCCCGCACGTTCCGGTTCGAGGACGCCCGGGACGCGTACCGGGCACAAGCCTCGCCCGAACTCTTCGGCAAGATCGTGATCGCGCTCTAAGCGGCGCGGGCGGCGAATCCCCGCCCGGCCTCGCGGGGAATGAGCCATGAGGGGATGGCATCGTTTTTCCGCAAACGACAAAAGCGGCCGGAGAGGAGGACCGCGTGCTCGATGGTAACGTGCGCTCCCGTCACCACGACGCGCTCGATGAGCAGGCGCACCAAGCGCGTCCAGCGCCTCGGCCCTGAGGTACTGGGCCGAGCAGCGTGCTGCACGCCCACTGTCCTCGGGGCCTCGGCTGCACCCGTAGTAGCGACGATCTTCCTCCTACGCGCGCAGGAAGTCGTAGCCCACCACGCGACGGAGCTGGTTGAGCGCCACGGAGGGCGGGAGGACCTGCATCAGCAGCTCCTCCCCCACCGCGCCACCGGGTTGCGGAGGTACCGGATGGACCCTGCCCGCAGGCTCAGCTCGGCGATGCGTGCCGTGCGAGGCCGGCGTCGCGCCTCGTAGCTCCGCAGCGCCCGGATCCGGTCGGAGTCCTCGCGCAGCAGCTTCGCTAGCACCAGGGCGTCCTCGATGGCCTGGCACGCCCCCTGAGCCATGTCGGTCACCATGGCGTGGGCCGAGTCACCCAACAGCGTGACCGGGCCCTCGCCCCAGCGCGGCAGCGGTTCCAGGTAGTGGATGTCGGTGCGGAGGATGTTGGACTCCGGCGTGGCACGGACCAGCGATTCGACGGGCTCCATCCATCCCCGGACGTGGCTCAGCACCGCCTCCTGGTGGCCGTCCGCCGCGTCCTGCCTGCCCTCGGGCGCGGGGACCAGCAGGAACCAGTACATCCGCCACGTGCCCTCCGGGCTCCGGCCAAGGTGACAGATGCCGAAGCGGGCACCCGGACCGTAGAGCTCGAACTGGCTCCCCGCTGGAATCACCTCGGAGGCGACGTCCACGATCCCGCGCCAGGAAGTCCGGCCGCCGTACCGCGGCCTCACCTCCGGGAACAACTGCTGGCGGACAACCGAGCGCAGTCCGTCCGCGCCGATGAGACAATCACCCTTCACCTCCCTGCCATCAGCGAAGGCGACGCGGACCCCGTCTCCATCGGCGTGAAAGCCCGTACACGCGGCGCCCAGGTGCACCACGCCCGGCCCGAGTTCCCGCCGCAACACCTGCTGAAGCTCCGCGCGAAGCAACCCCACCGTCGGCTGACCCACCTCCCGGCACAGCGTCTCCACGGACAGGCGGGAGAGCACCTTGCCATCCCAACGATGCATTACCGTCTCTCGCCACGAGGCCCCCGCGCCAGCCACCTTCTGGGCCAGCCCCAGCGCCTCGAAGGCCCGCATCGCGTTCGACCAGAGCGACAGCCCGGCGCCGAGCGGCCGGTAGGCCTCGGCCCACTCGTACACCGCGACCTCATGGCCGACCTGACGGAGGGCGATGGCGGCACACAGCCCGCCAATCCCCCCTCCGATGATGATGACCCCGCGTGATGACATGGTGCCCCCCTGTGACATCGAGGACGGGACGGGAGTGGTCCGGCAACCGGAACTCCACCGGCCCTCGATGAACTCACGATAGCCCGTGACGGAGGAGCCTCGCACCTACATGTGCACCCTGGCCTCTCCTGGAAAGTCTCCCCATCAACAGGTGCGGCGCCGGCTTGCCCTCCATAACACATCTGTTATATTGACCGCGCCAGGGGCTGCGAAACAGTCCCAAAGTCGCCTGGGGCTGCGAAACAATCCCAGCAGTCGAACGGGCTGCGAAACAGCCCGCGAAAGCAAGGGGTTGCGAAACAGCCCCGGACACAGAGGTCCTGGCCATCGACGCGACGCGCGGCAGCACAGAACAGGGAGAACCGACATGAACCCCAAGAAACCTACGACCCATCCGCCCACCCAGACATCCCCTCATGAAAGTAAGGTTTTACAGAACCCCTAGTGGTCACATGCCCGTCGAGGCGTATCTCGATGCCCTCGACCGTCACGAAGCGCTGCCCATCATCAAAGCACTCAGCGCCATCGAACTTTACGGATTGGATGAACCCCTCATCCAGACTCGCGCCCTCCGAGACAAGCTCTGGGAGCTGAAACTCGGCCGACATCGCCTCTTCTACGTACTCGATACTGGCCCCACCCTGGTCCTTCTCCACGCCTGCAAGAAGCAGAGCCAGAAGGCTCGCAAGCCGGACGTGGACCTAGCCATCTCCAGGATGAGGAAGGTTATCGCCGCCGCTTCATCTCGTCGCCCCTGATGGGGATTCGACAGCCGCACCACGATTGCAATGCCTGCGAAAGAGCCCAACCCCTATGTGGGGGGCACCCTGGATGCGCTCATCGAGCGCAGGAAAGCCAGGGACCCTGAATTCGACGCGCTCCTGAAGGAGGAGCTCGATCAGCTCGCGCTAGCACGAAAGCTGCGCGAACTGCGTGAACAGCAGAACCTCAGTCAGGCGGAACTCGCTGCGCGCATTGGCACGCAACAGCCCGCCATCGCTCGTATCGAAAGCGGCAAGGTACTGCCGCGACTTGATCTGCTTTACAAGATTGCCGCAGCCCTCGGGATGCGGCTGAAGATCAGCTTCGTCAAACAGACCTGAACCAAGGGGGCGAGGGTTCTCGCAATCCGAGTACGCGAGATCCCCTCACCCCATCCCTCTCCCGAAAGGAGAGGGGAGTTTTCGGCTCAGCCCGCCCGGAAGCGCGTGTCGAAACGGCTCGCGCCCGGCTCGCGCTTCACGCCCTGGTCCGCGTGGCTGGTGGTACGCGTTGATGACGACCCCCGGTGGGGTGCGCGCCATCCTGGAGCACATGACATTGCCCTCGCGGCCTGCGCGGGTGGCCCCAGCGCAGGGGCCACCCCAGCGCGCGTGGTGTTGAGCCCCAAGCACCCACAGTAACCTGGAAGCTCACGCCCCTGCATGCCGCCTGGGTGGGCCGATTGGGCCGGCGTGTGCCCAGAGGCGCGGCACGGCCTCTGATCCGGCCCGGCGCACAGCCCGCGCTTCACCCTCCAGCGGCCCTTCTCAACCCCTTTGCGCCAGCCCTCCCCCTTACACTGGGCCCCCATTCCGCCTAGGAGCGTGTCGGAGAAACCCACCGTAGAGGGTGGACCAGAGGGGTGACGCCCCAGGTGGTCCTTCAGGGGGGAGGCGAGTTCTGGTTGAAGGTGGAGGGTGAGCACGCCCTCGACGAAGAAGCCGGAGCAAGCCGCCCTGTTGGAAGTAGCCGCCAGCGAGAAGCCGGAGAGGGAGGAGCAAGCGAAGGGCTCCGCCCGCTACGCCTCGCCGAGGCCCTTCCGGGAGTGGACACCGGAGCAGGGGCAGTTGCTGCCGCAGTACGCGCGGGAGGTGCTGGGAGAGGGGCACCGGCGTGCTTCTTCGTCGAGCTGCGCAAGGCGCTCGACTTCAGCCCCATTCTGAAGGCGTACACCCAGGAGCGCGGGCAGCCGCCCTACCACCCGGTGATGATGACGCTGCTACTCATGTACGCGTACGCGCGGGGCATTACGAGCAGCCGGGAGATTGAGAGGCGGTGCGAGACGGACATTGCCTTTCGCTACCTGACGGGAGGCGAGAGGCCGGACCATGACACGGTGTGTGCCTTCCGGGTGCGGCACCTGGAAGCCTTCCGAGCGCTCTTCGTGGACACGTTGAGGCTGGCGCGCGGCTCGGGGCTCAAGAAGCTGGGGCACCGGCGGTGGACGGCACGAAGGTGAAGGCCAACGCCAGCAAGCACAAGGCCATGAGCTACGGACGCATGGAGGAGTCCATGAAGAAGCTGGACGAGCAGATTGGCAAGCTCCTGGAGGAGGCCGCGGCGCGGGATGCCGAGGAGGACAGGCGCTTTGGCAAGGGGCGGCGCGGGGATGAGTTGCCCGAGGAGATGAAGGACCCCAACAAGCGCGCCGAGCGCCTGCGGCAGGCGGCGCGTGAGTTGGAGGCGGACAAGAAGCTGGCGCTGGCGGTGGACAAGAGCAGGCGCCGGCAGAAGATTCGCCAGGCCAAGGAAGAGTTGGAGAAGGAGGCCCGGCAGAAGGCGGAGGCCAAGGGCGAGGACAAGCCCGAGGAGGCCAAACCCAGCGAGAAGGCGCAGCGCAACTTCACCGACCCGGACTCCAGAATCATGCCCCGGGCAGGCAGCTTCCAGCAGTCCTACAACGCGCAGGTGGCGGTGGACGCGGACACGCAGTTGATAGTGGCGCAAGAGGTGGGGCAGAGCGGCAACGATGCACGTCAGCTCGAGCCGATGGTGGAGCAGGTGCGGGGCAACACGGGGCTGTTGCCCGTGGAGCTGAGCGCGGACTCGGGCTACCTGTGCCAGGAGGACATTGAGCAGGTGGAGGCCCAGGGCGTGCAGTGCTTTGTCGCCACCGGCCGCTCCAAGCACGGACACGAGGCGCCAGCGGCACCGCGCGGACGCCCGCCCAAGGGCCTGAGCTTCAAGGAGCGGATGAAGCGCAAGCTGCTGACGAAGCGGGGACGCAAGGCGTACGCGCGGCGCAAGGTGACGGCCGAGCCCGTCATCGGCCAGGTGAAGAACGGGACGCTGCCGCGCTTCTCGCTGCGGGGCCTGCCCAAGGTGCGCGGAGAATTCTCCTTGGCGTGCGCGGTGCACAACCTCAAGAAGCTGTACCGGCAGGGCTGGGAGTTGCCCGCCCTGGTAGCGCAGCCCGCGTAGCAGGCGGGGCTGCCCGCCCGGCGCAGTGCACCAGGGGATACCGTCACCTCCGCTGCTGGTGCGCCACCCGGTGCCTGCTACGCGCCACCGTCCTCCTGGCCGATTCGCCGACAAGCTCCTAGAGTCATAGTCCCGAGGGGGGTTCGCGATGATACGCCGGCCGCTGATGTCCCTGTTACTGCTGCTCGCCCTATGCACGGCCTGTCCGGAAACGTGGCGGAAGGGTGGCCGTATCGACAGGGCGTTGGCAAAAGACGTCGAGGCCGCGTGGAGAGAGCGGCAACGCCCTCCCTATTGCATTTTCTCCCAGAACGAATGGGCGAAGGAATGCAGTGACGACGAGGATTGGGACAAGCCAGACGCCTGCCTTCCCGAGTGTGGGCCCTAGCATGTTGAGAGACGGAGGTATCCGGACCGGCTCGCGGTCCTCGGTGGCATGCTCCTGCCACTGCCTCTGCTGTGGCTTTTCTCTTCGCTGCCCGGAAGCTATTCCTCGCGCGCATCAAGAACATCCACGCTCGCGCTCATTCCCATGCTCCCGCCCGCGGAGCGGGAAAGTACCCTGACCTATGGCCGCGGGTGCCGCACCCACGGCGATTGCGATCCCCGGCTGCGCTGCTTCTCCACCTCGACGCTGGAGTCCAGCTACTGCGTGGACAGCCGCTGCGTCACGGACAACCACTGTCCGGAGGGCTCCTCCTGCCAGACATACCCCGTGCGCGACCGGCAGGAGGGAATCCGGGTCTGCTCGGTGGTAGGCCGAAGGCAGGAAGGAGAGCTGTGCTCTTCCTGGACGCGAGATCCGGAGCTGGGCTGTGAGCGGGGGCTGCTCTGCCATACCCGGTGTGGCCGTCCTTGCGAGCCAGACAACCCCTCCACCTGCCCCGAGGGCTTCTTTTGTGAAGAAGCCCGCGAGGGCGCGGCGTGCCAGCCCACCTGCGAGGGACGCGCCTGCCCCGAGGGGCAGAGGTGTATTGGCGTGGGAGGAAAGCGCTCCATCTGCGCGAAGGTCCACGGAAGGAACTGTCGATCCGAGCCCTGTGGTCCCGGCCAGCACTGCTCGGTGAGTGCCTACTCCCAACCCGCGCGTGAGGTGTGGATGCAGTGCACCCAGACCTGTGGCCTCAAGGGAACGCCTCCGTGCCCCGAGGGAAGTGTCTGTGAAGACAACCGATGCCTCGCGCGATGTTCACCCGATGGCCGCGCGGAGTGTGACGAGGGATTCAAGTGCACGGGCCCTCCGGGTGGCCCCACGGTCTGTACACCAGACGTTCCCTCGGCCCAGCCGTAATCTCACCGAGCTCGCACGAGTTCACCGACGGTGGGCGACAGCGACTCCATCAGCCAGGTCATCACGGCGCGCACGCGACGCGGCACCGAGCGCCCGTGCGTGTGCAGCAGCGTGATGGGCACCGGTCGTGCGATGAACTCCGGCAGAATCTCGACGAGCTTGTTCGCGTGCCGCTCCAGCCCGGATCGCGGCACCTGCACGATGCCCAGGCCCGCGATGCACGCCGCCTCATACACGTCGAAGTTGTCGACGGTCACCATGCTGCGCATCGGGAGCTCCTTGTACGTCTCGCCGTCGAGATACTCGAAGACCGGGACCGGGTCGGTGGCGTAGTGGACGACGAAGTGGTCGCGCAGATCGTCCAGCGTGCGCGGAGTTCCATGCTGGCGCAGGTACGAGGGGCTCGCGCAGTTCATCATCGACGCCTCGCCGATGCGGCGCCCCACGAGCCCCGGTTCGTTGACCGGCCCCACGCGCAGCACGAGATCGAACCCCTCGCGCACCGCCGCCACGAGTCGGTCGCTCGCGCGGATGTCCAACTGGAGCTGCGGATGGCGCGCGAGCAGCTCGGGCACCCGGGGAATGACGAACTCGCGCGCGATGAGGACCGGGAGTTCCACGCGCACCCGTCCACGCAACGCACGGCTCGCATGAAAGAGCGCCGCGATTTCCTCCGCCTCCGCGAGAAGACCGTGGGCACGCTTCAGGAGTTGTTCTCCCTCGGGTGTGGGGCGCACGACGCGGGTCGAGCGCTGGAGGAGCTGCGTTCCAAGCTCGGCTTCGAGCTTCTGCACGTGCGCGGACGCGCGTGCCTTGGGCATACCGAGCTGGAGCGCGGCCTGCGTGAAGCTGCGCAGCTCCGCCACCCGGACGAAGATCCTGAGGGCGTCGAGATCAAGGCTCATTGTCTCGACTTACCAGACAGTGTGTCGGCGGTCTCGCGCTTTACCGACACCCGCGTGAATCGTTACACCACGGCGCATGACCCAGTGGACAACTTCCAACATTCCTTCGCAGAAGGGCCGTTCGGCCGTCATCACCGGTACCGGAGGTCTCGGACTCGAGGACGCCCTCGAACTCGCACGGACAGGCGGTGAGATCATCATCGCGGGCCGCAATCAGCGGAAAGGCGCGGATGCCGTCGCGAGAATCCGAGCCGAAGTCCCCTCCGCGAATGTCCGGTTCGAGCAGGTCGATCTCGCCAGCCTCGAGTCCGTCGCCGACTTCGCCGCGCGGCTGAAGGGGCAGCGCGGGAGCCTCGATCTGTTGATCAACAACGCCGCCGTGATGACCCCGCCGAGGCGGGAGACAACCTCGGATGGCTTCGAGCTGCAGTTCGGCACCAACTATCTCGGCCACTTCGCCCTGACGGCCCACCTCATGCCGCTGCTGCGCAAGGGGACGAACGCGCGCGTCGTCACGCTGTCGAGCGTCGCCGCGCGGGCGGGTGCGATCGACTTCGACGATCTGCACGCGACGCGCAGCTACCAGTCGATGCGGGCCTATGGTCAGTCGAAGCTCGCCTGCCTGCTCTTCGCCTTCGAGCTGCAGCGGCGCAGCGAGGCGAATGGGTGGGGCGTCTCCAGCATCGCCGCGCACCCCGGCATCTCGCGCACCGACCTGCTGCACAACGCTCCCGGGCGCTGGAGTGCCGCCGGCATGGCACGGACGCTCCTGTGGTTCATGTTCCAGCCCGCGTCGCAGGGTGCGCTCCCCACGCTCTTCGCCGCGACCTCGCCCGAGGCGAGGGCCGGCGCCTACTACGGCCCCGACAAGATGAACGAAATGCGTGGCTTTCCCGCGCTGGCGAAGGTTCCTCCGCGAGCGGAAGACAGAGCGGCCGCCGAACGCCTCTGGCGCGTGTCCGAGGCGCTCGCCCGCGTCACCTTTCAATGAGCGCATTCGCGGAAATCCCACAGGGCACGACATGCACAAGTACATCGTCTACGCGGCATACGGCTGGCTGACCTTCACCGGAGTGATGCACTTCGTCGTCGACGTCGTGTCCCAGCACCTACGTGGCAAGCACGCCCCCAGCACCGAGACGACCCTCTACTACGGCCTTCACTCAGCGTTCGCGCTCGGACAGTTCGTGTTCGGTCTGCTCGGGCTATGGCTCGCATGGCGCGCGTTGGACATGCTCGAGGAGCTCCCCGTCGTGACGGTGTCGGTGGTCGCCGCCGCCGGGTGGCTCGCCATCGCGGTCCTCTTCATGGAGTACTGGCAGCCCAAGTTCAACGCGGCCATCTTCGGCGTCCTGGTCGTGACCGCCGCGCTGACCGGGCGTCGATAAGGAGGCTCTGGCCTCCTGCCATCCCAGTTCCCGAGAAAATCCCAATTCCTGGAAAAAATAATTTTCTCGTCAGAGCGGCTTGGAATGAGGTGGAGCAGGGTTTAGAATGAATCGTGTCATCAGCATCGAGATGGAGTCCCGACCATGCCCATTGACCGCTATCCACGCCCCAACATGTTCACCCAGCGAGATCATCACTACTCGATGGGCAGGCCGACGAGTACGCACCAGCGGCAGTTCCTCGAGGAGGCCGAGGAGAACGCCGCGTCTCAGTCAGGCCGACACACCGAGGCGCTGTACGCGCGCGGGGAAAGTCGTGGGTATTCCAGGGCGGAGGTGGATGCGGGCCGGAGGCGGATGGCCGAGACGCATAGCACCATCAACTTCAACCCCTCGGCGCGGCTGGACGACGGCACCTCGGTGATGGAGGCGATGGCCGATGACGACTACCACCGCAACATGTTCGAGACGAACATCAGCGGGGCGCAGCTGGCCGGCCCAACGCCAGACCGTCGAGAACTCGCTGTACGACAACCACTACCGCGGGGTTCCGGCCTACGCCCACCCCTCGTACGGCGCGCTCAACATGACCAACAGTCCCCATGGCGTGGCGCCCTTCGCGGGCGACGCCCACCTGAGAGTCAGGCCGGAAACCCACGACCGGGCCACGTATAGCTATTTCGACTCGGCGCGTGCCAACCGGAGAGATGACCTGGGGACGCGCCATCACAACGACCACGTGCTCTACAGAACCACCAACCACACCTTCGACAACGTGATGGGCAGGCGCCCCTCCAGCCCCGCGGATCCCCATGGGGATTACGTCGAGGTGCAGTACCACGGACGGGTACGCTACGGCGAGGACGTCGACAGCCTGAACGTGCACGACAGGCACCGCGACTCCGAAGTCGGGGGACATGCGCGCCGCTTCCGCGACAACCACGGAACGAAGCTGTACTGGGTCGACGATCGTGGTGAGAGGCGCCGCTCCTACGGGGGTGACGGGGGCTACGACCGCCACGAGGGCTACTACCGCTGAGGAAGCGCTTCGTGGGGGCGGGCCCGCTCGGCGCCTCCGCGAAGGCCTCTGTTCTCGAGTTTCTCAAGTATGGGTTTGGCTCCCGGTGCCTGGCGCCGGTCGATCGATCCGCGAGGAGAAGACACATCATGGAGTCCCTCAATCAATTGCTGGCGGCGGGCCGTTTCAAGGAGGCCTCGGAGCAGGCCACGAAGCGTCTGGCCCAGAAGCCAGGAGATACCGAAGCCCTCATCGCGCTCGCCCGGGTGGCCGTGTCTTCTGGAGAGAACGAGAAGGCCGAGCAACTGCTGACGCGGGCGGACCCCTCGGGCAAGAGCAACGATCCGGAAGTGCTCCTGGCGCGCGCGACCCTGGCCATGCGGCGCCAGCAATGGAACAAGGCGTGGGAGTTCTACCGCCCACTCGTCGAGACGCCCACGCCCCGGGTCGAGGCGTTGTATGGCCTGGGCATCGCGCTGTGCGCCCTGGGCGAGCCGCTCAAGGCATGCGCCGCGCTCGATGACGCCATGCAGCTCGCCCCCACGCACCCCGACATCCGCTACGAGCTGGGACGGGCCTACATGTTGTACGGCAACCAGGTGGAGGCGGGATACCACTTCATCCGGGGCCTGCGGCTCAACCCCAAGGACGAGCGGGGCTACCATGCCGTGGCCTACCCGGCATCGGGACGGGGCAAGCGGCGCTCGGCCCGGCGCGTGCTGGAGCTGGGTCTGAAGCAAGTGCCCAACTCCAAGCTGCTGCGTGACGCGCTCCAGTCCCTCACCTCGGCGCCGTCCGCGAAGGACACCCCGGAGGCGCGAGAGCAACGGGCCGTCTTCGAGCAGGCCTCGGAGATGGTGAAGGGTCTGCGTACCCGCGAGGCGCTCGAGTTGATGAACGCGGCGTACAAGCGGGGCATGCGCGCCACCGTGTGGCTCAAGCTGCTGGAGGCCGAGGCGTGCGAGCGACAGAAGTCGCCGGACTTCGCCGGGGCCCTGCGCGCCTACGAGGAGGCGCTGGCGCTGGATCCCAAGGACTGGGTGGCCCACAACAACCTGGCCCTGTTCCTCTTGCGCCAGAAAGGCCCGGACGCGTTGTCCCGTGCCATCAAGGCGCTGGAGCAGGCGCACGACTGCGCGCCCCAGGAGCCCGAGCCCGTGTTGAACCTGGCCATCTCCTACGCCAAGGACAAGCAGAAGGAGAAGGCACGGGAGCTGGCACGCCTTCTCGTCGACAACCTTCCCGCGCAGCACCCCTTCCTGCCCGCGGCGCAGGCGCTGCTGGGGAACGGCGCGCCGCGCCCCTCCCTCTGGACGGTGAAGAGCTCCAAGGGCAAGTAGCCCAACCCCTCCCACCCGGCCCCGGGTCCCCGTCGGGGTCGGGAATCACACGGAGGCGTCGGCCCGTACGCCCATGGCGCGGCACGCCGCCCGTGAAGATCCTCGGTGGGTGAAGCGCCCCTCGCTCGGGGCAGTGCTGCTGCTGCTGGCGGTGGCCCTGCCCTGCTCCGCATCCGCCACCGTTCCGACTCCAGCGCGGCTGCGCGACTCGGGCGTGCTGCGGGTGGCCCTCGACGCCACCTACCCTCCCATGGAGTTCCTCCAGGAGGGCAAGCCCGTGGGCTTCGACGTCGACCTCGCCCAGGCCCTCGCCCGGCGCCTGGGGGTCACCGCCGAGATCATCGTCATGGACTGGGACGGCATCCTCGCCGGCCTCAACTCCGGCCGCTACGACGTGATCATCTCCACGATGAACATCACCCCGGAGCGCCAGCAGCAGGCCGACTTCGTCGAATACGCGCGCATGTCCCAGGTCTTCGTCTGCCGGCGGGGCGTGTCGGTGCGCACGCAGGAGGAGCTCTCGGGCCGGGTGGTCGCCGTCCAGGTCAACACCACCTCGCACCGCTGGCTGGAGAAACTCCAGGGCCAGGGCATCATCCCGCGCGACATCAAGCCGTTTCCCGGAATGGTGGAGGCCTTCGCCGCGCTGAAATCCCGGCAGGCCGAGGTCCTCGTCACGGACGAGGCCGTGGGCCGCTACTTCGCCCTGCGCGATGACACCTTCTCCGTCACCGGACAGGCCATGCAACCGGAGCCCATCGGCATCGCCATCGACAAGCGGCACCCGGAGCTGACGGCCGCCATCTCCGCCGCGCTCGAGGAGTCGAGGCGCGACGGCGAGCTGCGCCGGCTCTCCGAGCACTGGTTCGGCGGTGAGCTGGGCCAGTTGTCACCTCCCCCCAGGGCTTCTGGGATTTCTCGCGCGCGGTGGCGCTCCCTCGTGTCTTCAAGGGACTGAGCATCACCCTCCAGCTCACACTCGGCAGCGGCCTGCTCGGCATTGCCCTGGGACTGCTCGTGTCGCTGGCCCACCTCTCCCGCATGAGGGGCTCCGAGGCGCCGCCCGCGTCTACATCTCCCTCTTTCGCGGCACTCCCCTGCTGCTGCAGATTTTGTTCATCTTCTTCGCCCTGCCGCTGATGATCGACGTGAGACTCGGAGCGATGACCGCGGGCATCGTCGCGCTCTCGCTGAACGCGGCGGCCTACCTCGCGGAGATCTTCCGTGCTGGCATCGAGTCCATCGACAAGGGGCAGATGGAAGCCGCGCGGGCACTCGGGATGAGCTACGAGCTGGCCATGCGCCGCATCATCCTCCCACAGACGTTCCGGCGGCTGTTGCCTCCGGTCGTCAACGAGCTGGCGGCGCTCTCGAAGGACACCTCGCTCGTGATGGTCATCGCCCTGCCCGAGCTGCTGTACGAGACGAAGCAAATCGCCGGGACCTATCTGCGTCCGGAGGTGTACGCCTGGGCGGCACTGGGCTACCTGCTCATCGTCCTGACGCTGTCGGTGCTGGCGAGGCGTCTGGAGAGGCGGCTGGAGGCGCGTGGCGCATGAGTGAACCGGCGCTGAGGGTGGAGGGATTGCGCAAGTCCTTCGGTGGAGCGGAGGTGTTGAGGGGGATCGACCTGGAGGTGGCGCCGGGCGAGGTGGTGGTCGTCATCGGGCCGAGCGGCTGCGGCAAGTCCACGCTGCTGCGCTGTCTCAACCACCTCGAGCCACCCACGGCGGGGCGGGTCTGGTTGCGCGGGGAGCTGGTGGGAGCGCACGAGGAGGAGGGGCGCCTGCTGCCGCGTCCCGAGGCCGAGGTGAACCAGCAGCGGGCGCGCATGGGCATGGTCTTCCAGCGGCTCAATCTCTTTCCCCACCTGACGGTGCTGGGCAATGTCATCGAGGCGCCCATTCGGGTGAAGGGACTGTCGCGGCAGCAGGCGGAGGCGCTCGCCCTGCGCCTGCTGGGGCGAACGGGGCTGCTGGACAAGAAGGACGAGTACCCGGCGCGGCTGTCGGGCGGCCAGCAGCAACGGGTGGCCATCGCGCGAGCCCTGGCCATGGAGCCGGAGGTGATGCTCTTCGACGAGGCCACGTCCGCGCTGGATCCCGAACTCGCCGACGACGTGCTCCAGGTGATGCATGACCTGGCTCGCGAGGGGATGACCATGCTGGTCGTCACCCACGAGATGACCTTCGCGCGCGAGGTGGGCCACCGGGTGGTGATGATGGAGGCGGGGCGAGTCATCGAGCAGGGCCCTCCCGACGTCATCTTCACCACCCCGTCCCAGCCGCGCACGCGCGAGTTCCTGCGCAAGGTGCTCCACTCCCGAGA
Organism: Cystobacter fuscus; assembly: GCA_049060065.1. GTDB lineage: Bacteria > Myxococcota > Myxococcia > Myxococcales > Myxococcaceae > Cystobacter > Cystobacter fuscus_B. Next base: position 1,526,566 of record JBMEQP010000002.1, on the reverse strand, counting down.
CGCGCTCCTCCAGGGTAGCCATTCCGCCTGGAGTCATGGTCTGGGATGGCGAGCAGCCTGCCTCCCCCAAGCGTGGGCAGGGCCGGAGCTTCCAGGACGTCACCGCTACCTGACCCGGTTCGAGCGCGAGCTGGAGCTCCTCCTGGTCTTCTCGAGGCGAGTACCATGGCGAGGTCGCCGGAGTTCACGCCGAGGAGGTCCATACGATGAGTCTGTCACCGCAACGCGAGGTGGGAATCACGGGGCTGTGGGTCGCGAGCCTGCTTCTGTCATCACTGGCGGGGACGTCCGCGCTCGCGGCCTACGTCCCGCCCGCCGATCAGGGCGAGGGCGTTCCACCTCCCACGCTGGCGAGCAAGGCCCGGGGATTGACGGCCGATGGAAGCAACAACGACGTCGGCTACTGCCATGCCGGCTACTGCATCTCCTCGGTTTCGAGCACCTACTACAACGCCAGGAAGATCCAGTTCAACGTGGACCTGATCGCCCACCGCGACGACCCCAACCTGCACCAGGTGTTGGCCCGGGCGTTTCATCCGTACTACGTCACCAGGGACGAGAACTTCAGCGCCAATGACTGTCTCGGTGGCTGGCGGCTGTGCAATCCGAAGGCGGTCTACGACATGGAGGTGCGGACGATCAGCTCCTGCTCGGGCATGCCCACGGATTGCATCACCCAGGCCTGGACCTTCCAGATGCTGCACTCATACCTGTGGGGCAACCAGGTCGCTGGCTCGTCCGATCACTGTGGGGACGCCGAGGGAAACATCGTGGTGATCCGCGTGGATCCGGCCGATCCGACCGTCGCCTATGTCTGGTATGTGAAGGCCCGGGACGACGGCTATACCGTGCATGCCAGCAACCTGGACTTCACCGGAGCCCATCCCCAGTTCGCGAACAACCGGGACGGCTGTGGAATCAGTGGCTGCATGGGCTCGCATCACAAGCAATATGCCCGGCGGACCAATGATGACGACGCGCACGGCTGGACGGTGGACAACACCCTCGTCTTCTTCCACCCGGGCCTCGAGTACGACTACAAGCGGGACGTGAACCCCTCGCTCACCTGTGAAATGCCCTACCATGGCTATCGTTGCAACGTGACCTCGAATGACAAGCACGACAACGACGACGCGCTGCAACCGGAGCGGCTACACCCAGACGCTCATCCAGAGCACGAACACGGCGGGCAGTAGCGGCCCCTGGGGCGCGAACAAGTCGGGCGCGGGGGCTTTCTACGGCGGCTACCTGAACAGCTGCCCGCTCACCAGTGACAGCGCCTCCGGATGGGGCATCGGGCTGAATGCCAGCTGGACCTACGGGGATTCGGACGTCAAGGGCGGACACCCCAAGGGGACGCGCCAGTAGCTTCCCGGGCCGCGGACCACGACAGGGCCCGCCCTCCCCTGATGCGGCGCTGGAGACGAGCGCCGCCAACACCAGCAGAGCGAGCATCGGGGTCGGAACTGCGTCGCTCCGTGAACTGGTATTGACTCACTTCAATAATTCAACAGCTACGGAATCAAGGAGTGAGGAAAGGGGGGAGGTATGCTCGCAATAATACCAGTTAAATACCATGGGCGGGCTCGAATCCGGGTGGGGCGGAAAGCGGGGTGAGCGCTGTTAGTCCTATGTTTTAACTAGGGTTTTCGGTTGCGACGAAAACCCTGCTGGCGGTTATTTCCCAGAATCAGCAACTTTTCGGTGGAAGTTTCGATGCTAGAAGGTACAAGGAGAGCAGTCCAATCTAATACCACCTGAGCATCGTCCCCCCCAGCGCGCCAGGTGGCGCGCGACAGACCGCGCATCACCCCGAAGTCCGCCACACCGCCCCTCCGCGCCCGAAGGGCGGTCACCGACCGCCGCCAATCCTTGGGAGGACTCGCGCCTCCGGTGGCGGTCGAGCAGTGGGCGCTTCAGTTCTTGAATAGGAGTGTCACTCACATGCTGAACACCGCTTCAAAACTCAGAAGGTTCACGTCAGGAATCGCGTTGCTCGCCACCCTGGCGGCCTGCACCGGGGCGCCGGATCTTTCCCAGCCCACCGAGACTTCGCTCAACCGCGCCGGCATCTCCGCGCTGGCCGCCGCGTGGGCGCCCAACACCAGCTATTCGGTGGGCGCACTGGTGACCTACGGCGGTACGACCTACAAGTGCATCCAGGCCCACACCTCGCTGACGGGCTGGGAGCCACCGAACGTCCCGGCCCTCTGGGAGCCGAGCAGCGGTGGCGGGGGCGACACGCAGGCGCCCACCGCACCGGCCAACCTGACGTCGCCGTCGAAGACCTCCACCTCCGTCGCGCTGAGCTGGAGCGCCTCGAGCGATAACGTCGGTGTGACGGGCTATGACGTCTACCGCGACGGCTCGCTCGCCGGCAGCTCCACCAGCACGTCCTACACCGTCGGGGGCCTGAGCGCCTCCACCGCCTACTCGTTCTCCGTCAAGGCCAAGGACGCCGCGGGCAACGTCTCGGCGGCCTCCAGCACCCTCTCGGTCACCACGAGCGCGTCGGGCGGTAACTGCGCGGTGTCGCCGGGTGTTCCGTCGGGTCTGAGCTCGCCCTCGAAGGACGCGTCGTCGGTCAGCCTGTCGTGGACCGCGCCCAACGCCGGCACCAACTGCTCGATCGTGGGCTATGACGTCTACAACGGCAGCACCCGCGTGGCCCAGACGAATGGCACCTCCACGAGCTACACCGTCGGGGGCCTGAGCGCCTCCACCGCCTACTCGTTCTCCGTGGCCGCACGGAACGAGTTCGCGACGTCCGCCAGGAGCGCGGGCCTGAATGTCACCACCAGCGCGAACACCGGCGGTGGCGGCTCCATCATTCTCGGCTACTTCGCCCAGTGGGGCGTCTACGGCCGCAACTACCACGTCAAGAACATCGTCACGAGCGGCTCGGCGAGCAAGCTGACCCACATCAACTACGCCTTCGGCAACGTCACCAACGGCCAGTGCGTGCTGGGTGACACCTACGCCGACTATGACCGCGCCTACTCCGCCGCGGAGAGCGTCGACGGCGTGGCCGACACCTGGGACACGGGCGCGCTGCGCGGCAGCTTCAACCAGCTGCGCAAGCTCAAGAAGCTCTACCCGAACATCAAGGTGCTCTTCTCGTTCGGTGGCTGGACCTGGTCGGGCGGCTTCGGGCAGGCGGCGGCCAACCCGGCGGCCTTCGCCGAGTCCTGCTACAACCTCGTCAAGGATCCGCGGTGGGCGGACGTGTTCGATGGTATCGACATCGACTGGGAGTACCCGAACGCCTGCGGCCTCAGCTGCGACACGAGCGGGCCGGATGCGTACGTGCGGCTGATGTCGGCCCTCCGCGCGCGGTTCGGTTCCTCCGCCCTGGTCACCGCGGCGGTGCCCGCGGGCGCCGGGCCCATCAACGCGGCCAACTACGCCGCCGCGGCGCAGTACGTCAACTGGTACAACGTGATGACCTACGACTTCTTCGGCGCTTTCAACGCGCAGGGTCCGACGGCTCCCCACTCGGCGCTGACGGCCTGGTCGGGCATGCCGACGAGCAACGGCCAGGACAAGTTCTACACCGACGCCGCCATCCAGCTGTTCAAGAGCAAGGGCGTGCCGGCGAACAAGCTGCTGATTGGCATTGGGTTCTACGGTCGCGGGTGGACCGGCGTGCCGAACACCAACGGCGGTCTGAACCAGACGGCCACGGGGGCCGCGCCGGGGACGTATGAGCCGGGCATCGAGGACTACAAGGTGCTCATCACCAAGTGCCCCCCGACTGGCACCGTGGCTGGCACGGCGTACGCCTACTGCGGCGGTCAGTGGTGGAGCTACGACACGACGAGCACGATCGCCAGCAAGATGACCTACAAGAAGAACCAGGGCCTCGGCGGCGCGTTCTTCTGGGAGCTGTCCGGCGACACCAACAATGGTGAGCTGATCAACGCCCTCTACACCAACCGCTAGACCCTGCTGCTGGAAGAGGGGAGCGACCTCGCGCCCCTCTTCCCGTTCTCACCGAGAGGGACGCACCGGCCAGCCTCTGGCACCGGCGCGTCCCTTTCGCGTTGACGGCGTCTCAGGTGGAGAACGAGGTGCCGCAGCCGCAGGAGGACTTCGCGTTCGGGTTGTTGAACTTGAAGCCCGCGCCGGTGACGGAGGAGACGAAGTCGATCTCCGTGCCCGACAGGTACTGGCTGCTCAGCGCGTCGGTGGTGAGCTTCACGCCATCCTGCTCCCAGAGGATGTCGTGGGGCTTGGCCTCGCGCACCATGTTCAAGTCGTAGCCCAGGCCGCTGCAGCCCGCCGGCACCACCCGGATGGAGAAGAGGTAGCCCTGGAAGCCCTGGTCCTGGATGACCTTCTTCACCTGGGCCACGGCTGCCTCGGTGAGCCGCACCGTGGGCGCGGGCTGGGCGGAGGGGGTCGTTTGAGCGGGGGTCGTCGTGGTGTCCATGTCGGTTGGTCTCCTTACAGGCGCCTTATAACGCCAGTCCCCGGATTGCCATCCAACCCCCGGCTTCCGGGCGGCCAATCCCCTGCCCTGATGCACGCCGCGTGTCCGCTGGAGGGCGATTCCCACTCCCGAGGTGAGGTGGGATACCCACGGGCCCCCACGGCTTCTGGAAGGAAAATCCCGGTGGGCGCGGGTTATATGGGGGTCCGATGGCCCCCACCTTCCGTGAATTGTTGTCCGCCACCAAGAAGGAGATCCGCGAGGTCTCCATCGAGGACGTCAAGCGCCTGCTGGAGGCGCGCGCGCCCGTGAAGCTCATCGACGTGCGCGAGGGCGACGAGTACGCCGGAGGACGGCTTCCCGGCGCGCTCCACATCCCCCGGGGCTTCCTGGAGCTGCGCATCGAGGAGAAGGCCGCGCGCGACGAGGAGCTCATCCTCTACTGCGCCGGCGGCACCCGCTCGGCGCTGGCGGCCGCCACGCTGCAACACCTGGGCTACACCCGCGTGGCCTCGCTCGCCGGGGGCTACAGCCGCTGGAGCGACGCCCACCTGCCGGTGGAAAAGCCCCTCGTGCTCACCCCCGCCCAGAAGGAGCGCTACCGCCGCCACCTCATCCTCCCGGAGGTGGGCGAGGAGGGCCAGGCGAAGCTGCTCGGCGCCAAGGTGCTGCTGCTCGGCGCGGGCGGCCTGGGCTCGCCCGCCGCGCTCTACCGGCCGCCGCCGGCGTGGGCACGCTGGGCCTCGTCGACGCGGACGTGGTGGACCTGAGCAACCTGCAGCGCCAGGTGCTCCACACCCACGAGCGCGCCGGCCAGCCCAAGGTGGAAAGCGCCCGCGTGGCCCTCGAGGCGCTCAACCCCGACGTGAAGGTGGTGCCCTTCCGTGAGCGCCTCACCTCCGACAACGCCCTGCGCATCCTCGAGGGCTTCGATCTGGTGCTCGACGGCGGAGACAACTTCCCCACGCGCTACCTGCTCAACGACGCCTGCGTCCTGCTCGGGCTGCCCAACCTCCACGGCTCCATCTTCCGCTTCGAGGGCCGGTCACCACGTTCGTCCCCGGCCAGGGCCCCTGCTACCGCTGCCTCTACCCCACCCCGCCGCCTCCGAGCTCGCCCCCTCCTGCGCCGAGGCCGGCGTGCTCGGCGTGCTGCCCGGCATCATCGGCCTCATGCAGGCCAACGAGGCCCTCAAGCTGTTGCTCGGCGTGGGGGAGCCGCTCGTGGGGCGCCTGCTCACCTTCGACGCGCTCGGCACCCGGTTCCAGGAGCTCAAGCTGCGCAGGGATCCACGCTGCCCCGTGTGCGCGCCCGGCGCCAAGGTGGAGCTCATCGACTACGAACGCTTCTGCGCCTCGTCCGCCTGACAGGAACAGCCCCCATGCCCATCCCGGAAATCGATCCCACCACCCTCGCCGCCCGGCTCGCGGGGCCCCCGAGTCCCACCCCGTGCTGCTCGACGTGCGCTTTCCCGAGGAGCACGCCCACGTGGCGCTGCCCCACTCGGTGCTCATCCCCCTGCCGGAACTGGACGAGCGCGCCGAGGAGTGGGAGGCCTTCCGCGGCCGGCCCATCGTCGTCTACTGCCACCACGGCGTGCGCAGCCTGGATGGCACCGCCTACCTGAGGGCGCACGGCCTGGACGCGGTGTCGCTGCGCGGGGGAATCGATCTCTACTCGCGCACGGTGGACCCGAGCCTGCCCCGCTACTGACGGGGCCCTACTGCTGCAGGTACTCCCTCACGTCCACCGGCTGGTCCACGGTCTCGTGACCCCGCACCGTCACGTCCACCTGCACCGGCTCCTTGAGCGAGGGCCCCTGCAGGATGAGGTGGTGATCGCCCTCCACCAGATCCAACCCCAGGCCCGGGCTGTAGAGGCCGAGCTTCTGCCCATCCCGGAAGATCTCCACCCCCGACACCTTCGCGGGCATGAGCTTGAGCCGGACCTTGCCCGTCTTGAACTCCACGGGAGGCAGTTGCTTGTGCTCGTTGGGCTCGCCGAAGGGGACCTCGAGCTGCTTGGAGATGCCGAGCTGCTTGTTCTCCAGGATGAGCGTGTCCTGCAGGTGAGCCCCCGACGCATCCCGCAGGGGCGTGCTGCCCAGGGAGGTGATGGGCGAGGAGCTGCCGCAGCGCGCGTTGTGCCGCACGGAGACCTCGACGGGGATGTTCGTCTCCAGCGAGATGTAGATGCCCTGGCCGTCCATGGCCGTGCTGCCGAGCATCTCCAGCAGCGGTTTGTGGAAGACGAGCCCCACGCCCACCAGCGCCACCACCGCGACGCCTCCCAGCAGCTTCGGCAGGGGCAGGCCCCGCCGCGAGCGCTCGGGAGCCGTCACCTCGGCCTTGGCCTCGGGAACGCTGTCCTCGTCGTCCACCACCGCGCGCGCCGTGGGCACGGAGGACGTGCGACGGCGCACGGGAGCCGGCTCGGCCATCTCCGGGCGGGTGCCCGTGCGCCGACGGACGGCGGGCTCGGCCGGGGCCACGGTCGCCGGCTGCGAGCCGGTGCGACGCCGAACCGGCTCCGGCTCGGGAGGCGGAAGCATGGTGCGCTCGGGATCCTCCTCCTCGGGAGGCGTGCGCACGCGCGGGGGGATGGCCAGGGCCGCGGGCGAGGAGCGCCGGACCTCTGGCTCCACGGGCGACTCCCCGGGGCGGCTGCCCGAGCGCCGGGGAATGGCGACCTCGGAGTTGGGACGCCGCGCGCTCGGCATCTCCGCGGGCGTGCCCCGGGGGGCTTCCTGGCGGCCGGACACGCGCGCCATGGACGCGGAGCTCGGCACGGACCGGCGGATGGACTCCGAGGGGCGGCGGCGCGACGCCACCTCCGTGGAGGGTGGGGCCTCCCACTCCTCGGCCTCCGGCTCGGCCGTCACCGGGAGCGCGCTCGACTCCGGGCGCTTGCTCGCGGGCGTGCGCATGGAGGTGCGCCGCGCCGGCGGCTGCATCTCGCCCGGAGGGGCTTCCCAGTCCATCTCGGGCGAGGGAGGAGGTGCCGAGGCGGAGGCCCGCTGCATCGTGCGGGACGTGCTGCGCGGGGGCGGAGCGGACGGCTCCGGGAACTCGGGCGCCGCGGGCGCCGCCGTCGCGGACTCCTCGCCGCGCGGCTCCGGGTTGCCGCTGCGCCGCTCCTCTTCCAGCCGGTCCGCGAACAGGGCCTCCATCAGCTCGGAGATCTGCACCGAGCCGGCCACCCAGCGCTGGCTGACGAGGAACTCCTCCAGGGCGAGCTGGAGCTGGCGCGCGTCGCGGTAGCGATCGTCCGCGGCCTTGGCCAGCGCCCGCATCACCACTCCGTCCAGCTCCGCCGGCACGTCCGCCACCTGGGAGGGCGGCAGGATGTTGCACTCGAGCGCCGCCTGGAGCGTGGCCAGCTCCATGTCGCGCTTGAGCGGGCGGTTGCTGGTGAGCATCTCGTAGAGCACCAGCCCGATGGCGAAGATGTCCGCGCGGCTGTCCAGCGGCTTGCCCGCGGCCTGCTCGGGCGCCATGTACGCGAACTTGCCCTTGATGGCGCCCGACTTCGTCATGGACGCCCGGTCCGCCGCCTTGGCGATGCCGAAGTCCACCAGCTTCACCGAGCCGTCGAAGCTGATGAGGATGTTCTGCGGCGAGATGTCGCGGTGCACCACCTTCAGCGGCCGGCCCGAGTCGTCCGTGCGCGTGTGCGCGTAGTACAGGCCCTCGCACGCCGCGGCCACGATGCGGATGGCCAGCGGCTGGGCGATCCACCCGCCCGCGTTGTACGCCTTGCGCAGCACCCGCCCCAGGTCCTCGCCGTGGATGTACTCCATGGCGATGAAGTAGGTGCCGTTGGCCTCCCCGAACTCGTACACCTGGGCGATGTTGGGGTGGTTGAACTTGGCGGCGATGAGCGCTTCGTTGCGGAACATCTCGACGAATTCCGCGTCCTCCGCCAGGTGCGGCAGGATGCGCTTGACCACCACGTTCTTGGCGAACCCCTCGATGCCCCGCTGGCGCGCGAGCCACACCTCGGCCATGCCGCCAGTGGCGAGCTTCTTGATGAGCTGGTATTTCCCAAAGAGTTGAGGGTTCATCCCGGGTAGCTCGCCGGGGGAGCAAGCGCGAAGTGAGAGAGTTCAGGGCGGTTCATCTTAGGCGACCCCATGGGATGAGGCAAAGACGACCCGTTGGAAACCGCCTGTTCCCCCTCATGACGAGCCTGTGGCTCGCCTCCTCCGCCCTCGCCCACCCCGGCGACGACAGCCGGGAGCGCCGGGACGCCGTCCAGGTCACCCCCCATGAGGAGGCCTGGGAGCTCTCCTGGTCGGACACCGAGGAGCGGCTCCAAGGCAGCCTCCGCCCCGTGCCTCCCCGCGAGGGCCAGCCGCTCCACGTCAGCCTCGACGTGGGCAGCTTCGAGGGCGCCCCCTTCACCGGGCCCCTCGTCCTCACCCTGCGCCAGGCCGGCGCCACCCACGGCCAGAGCGTCACCGTCAAACGCGGCGAGCGCCACTGGGAAGCCACCTTCGTCCCCGAGTCCACCGGCCCCCATGTGCTCGATGTGGGTTTCCGGACGACACGCACCAAGGCGCTCCACGCCCCCTTCGAGGTGAGCGACTCGCCCGTGTCGCGCACGGTGGGCTGGGGGCTGCTGGGCGTGGGGCTGCTGGCGCTGCTGGGGTACACGGTGCGGGGCCTGCTGCGCACGGAGCGGGCCGAGCCTCCAGCGCCGCCCTCCCCGGGGCCGATGCTGGGCAGGCGCCCCCGCCGCAGATCCATGCGGCGCCCGAGCCGCCCGCGCCGAACAACGAACCGTAATTTCGACAACCGGGGCCGTAATTTCGACAGACGCCCCTCCCTGGAAAGGGGGCGCCCGCGACGCCCTCGCGGCCTCCCTCCCCCCTTGTCCCGACGGCTTTTGGACGGCGGAACGAGGCGAGTGTCGTCCCCGGACGACTTCACTGGCGGGCACCCCTGTTGCACCTGCCCGTGCGGGATCGGGTTGGGGAGGCGCGGACATGGGCAGGGGGAAATGGAGCACGGGGGGGCGTCGGGCACTCATGGCCACGCTCCTCCTGATGGGAGCACGGGGTTGGGCGCAGGAGCCCATCGAGAAGATCGAACCGCTCGACCCCCCGCCACCACCCCCGAGGTGCCCGCGCGACAGCCGGTGTCCGAGGGCGGCGAGGGCCTGCGCAAGGAAGAGGACGGGGGCTTCCAGGTGAGGCCCTTCGGGCGGGTGTTCGCGCGGATGAGCGCGGACGAGCGTGAGCAGTACACGCGCTCGCTGTCCCTGCCGTCCGCGCGCGTGGGACTGGCGGCCTCGCTGCCGTACGTGGAGGCCGAGGTGACCGCGGACCTCTCCTCCAAGTCGATGCTCAAGGACGCCTTCGTGCGCGTGGCCAACGGCTCCAAGCAACTGCGGCTCTACGGCGGCCAGTTCAAGGCGCCCTTCCTGGAGCGCGAGCTGGAGTCGCGCTGGGACTTGCCGGTGATGAACCGCGGCCTCGTGGCCGACTACCTCGAGGACACCCACAAGCTGGGCGGCCGGCGCATGGGGCTCATGGGCGAGGTGAACCTCAAGGAGGCGTGGAAGCTGCGGATATCGGGCGGCGTCTTCGAGGGAGCCAAGGACGCCTCGGGCACGCGCCTGGGCGAGGACGCGGCGCTGCGCGTGAGCGTGCGCCCCTTCAAGGCGCTCACCATCGGCACGAGCACCTACCTGACCGAGGTCTTCGACGGCACGCGCCACCACGCCGTGGCGGCGGACGCGTCGCTGCGGCTGGGCGGACTGGAGCTGTCGGGCGAGTACGTCACCGGACGGCTCGCCGTGGGGCCCTTCATGGGGCAGATGGGACTGGCCAGCTTCCTGCTGCCCCTGGGTCTGGACGGCTGGGCGCTGCAGCCGGTGGCGGGCGCGGAGCTGCTGCAGCTCACCGGTCCGTTGAAGGCGCGCGGCTACGCGCTCGTGGGCGGCCTCAACCTCCTCTACTCGCGGCACTTCAAGGCCCAGTTCCAGGCCGAGCACGCGCTGCGCCCCGGGGATGAGCTCGCGGGCATCGAATACTCACTCCAGCTGGCCACCCGCTTCGACGACACGCGAGAGCGCACCATGATCCAGTTCGCTGAAGGGGAAGTCACCAAACTGCGCCGGGAGTTCAAGCTCATCCTGCACCGCGAGGACGCGCCCGCCCTGTGCGCGCGTCTGGCGGGCATGCTGGACGCTCCACCGCCCGAGCCCACGCGCATCACCTCCGTCTACTTCGACAAGCCGGGCCATCCGCTCACGCTGCGCTCGCTGCACACCCCCATGGATTGTCTCAAGGTGCGCACCAAGGAGTACGCGCCGGACCTGGGGGCCACGCCGGGCGAGGAGCGCGTGGTGCTCGAGGTCAAGCGCGAGCGCAACGGCGTCACCCAGAAGCGCCGGGTGTGGGTGCCGCGCGCGAGCTTCGGGCGGGTGATGCGCGGCGGGGCGGGTCTCTTGCCGCTCATCGCCGGGGGCAGCCTGATGCCGGTGCTCGCGGTGACCTACCAGCGCCACGTGTACCAGTTCTCCCAGTCCTGGCGCGTGACGGTGGACAGGGAGATTGGCTTTCACCGGGTGACGACACAACTTGCGCTCGGCCAGACGTCGTTGAGCGCGGAGCGGCTGGGAGCGCCGCTCGCGATGGACGGACGCGTGGTGGTGGAGGTGAAGCACCTGGGAGCGGAGCTGCCCGAGTGGCTGGCGGCGCTCAACCCCGGGTGCAAACCGGCGTACAGCAAGTTCGCCGAGGGAATGGCGAGGGTCCACGAATTCGTCGCGGACGGCATCGCGGAGGGCTGAGCAACCGTGTTCATCGACTTCGAAGGCATCGACGGCAGCGGAAAGACGACCCTGTCCAACCTCCTCGCGGCGAGGCTGAGCCGCCTGGGCTACAAGGTGGCGCACGCGCGCGAGGGCGGTGAGCTGCGCTCGCCCGTGGCCCGCCGCATCCGCGAGCTCACGCGTGACGCCTCCCTGTTGGAGATGTCTCCGCGCACCGAGTTCTTCCTCAACCTCGCCCGCGACGCGCAGCAGCTCGAGGAGGTCATCGCCCCGGCACTCGCGCGCGGCGAGGTGTGCATCAGCGACCGCTACCTCTACTCGCAGCTGGCGCTCACCGGCGGCGGACGCGGCCTCGAGCTCGAGTCGCTCCGGGCCCCGTGCGAGCTGGCCTCGCGGGGCCTGTGGCCGGACCTGGTCATCCTCGTGGACGTGGAGCCGGAGCTGGCGCGGCTGCGCAAGCGCCTGGGCAAGAGCAAGGGTGAGCGCGCCCTGGACAACGACAGCCGCAAGGGCCGGCCGGCGCGGGGCTCGCCGTGCGCATGCGCGAGCCTTCCGGGAGATGGCGCGCCAGGAGCCCTCGCGCTGGCTCGTCATCGAGAACAACGACTTGCCCCTGCACGTGCTGGAGCAACGCCCGGTGGACGCGGTGGTGGCGCGACTGGAGGGCCGGGAGCTTCCGTCCCCCGCCCGGCGCCGGCCCCCGAGCCCCCGCGTCGGCCCCGGTGCCAAGCTCGCTCGACGAGGTGGAGGAGCACTTCTTCCGGGTGATGGATGGGCTGGAGGTGCGCGAGCCGCAGCTCGCGGTGTGGCTGCTGGGGGGCCTGCCCGGCTACGGCGCGCACCAGCGGCGCCTGGGCTTCGTGGAGCGCTTCCCGGGCCTCACGGTGCGCAGCCTCAACGGCCTGGACGACGAGCCGGCGTGGGCGCTGCGCGAGCTGCTGGCGGAGGTGGTGCCGCGCGACGTGGCCGCGAGCATCGGCCCCCAGCCGTCGCCCCAGGCCAGGGCGCTGCGCGAGCGCCTCTATGAGCAGGCGCCCGCGGAAGTGCTCTCCGGCCTCAAGCGCGACGGCTCTCCCTCGGCCTGGTCCCTGCGCGAGCGCGCCCTGGGCGAGGGCCACCCGGCGGACGTGCTGTGCGGCCCGGCCGGGCTGGACGACGAGACGGCCTGGGGCGTGCGGGAGCTGGGCGTGAAGCGGGGCTTGTACGGCGACGTGGCGCGCAGCCTCGCGGGGCTCGCCTCGGCCCGGGCGGACGCCCTGCGCGAGAGCCTGCTCGGCCACAACCGCCCGGCGGTGCTGCGCAGCACCACGGGCCTGGACACCCCCTTCGCGCGCGAGCTGCGCGAGGCGCTCCAGGACAAGGCCCGCAAGGTCGTGCTGCGCTCGCTCACCGGACTCGACACGCCCGAGGCGTGGGCCCTGCGCGAGAAGGGCGCGCCCCTCACCAAGGAGGCCCTGGACTCGGTGGACGGAATGGACGACGCGCGCGCCTGGCGCTTGCGCGAGGAGCACGTGAAGCGCTGGCCGGCCACGGTGCTCTCCTCGCTGCAGGGCCTGCCCCTGACGGAGCGCGCCGAGGCCCTCGTCATCCAGGCCCTGGAGCAGACCGGGGCCCGGCTGCCGGTGCTGCACAAGGCCTATGCCCTCGTCGCCGCCGCCCACACGGCCACCCCGCCGCAGGAGCGCGCCATACCGCGCGCTCACGACGTCGACCACACCCAGCCCACGCTCTAGAGCGGAGAAAGCACCACCATGGAGCCGTTCCTCACGGATATCACCCAGGACGTGGCGTCCAGCATCTCCCTCAAGGACGCGGGCATGATGGTGCCACGACTGGTGGCGGCGGTGCTCCTGGGCACGGTGTTGTCCCTGCGGCCGTGGAGACTGCTCTCCGGCCGCGCCCTGCCCAAGGCGGACATGGTGCAGGCGCAGATCCTCCTGTGCACGGCGGCGGCCGTCATCACCGCCGTCATCGGCAACAGCATGGCCAAGGCCTTTGGACTGGTGGGCCTGGGCGGCTTCGTGCGCTTCCGCTCGGGGCTGAAGGATCCGCGCGATGCCGCCATCCTGTTCCTGGTGATTGGCCTGGGCATGGCCTGCGGCCACGGCAGCCTGGGGCTCGCCGGGGTGGGCACCGTGTTCGTCGGCCTGCTGCTGTGGGTGCTGGAGTTCTTCGAGAAGAAGGAGGCCGACGGCCCCCGGCAGCGGATGCTCGTGTCGGCGCAGGCGGACGATCTGGTGCGCGCCGAGGAGTTCCTGCGCAAGACGTTGCACGGGCGCAACGTGCTGGTGCGCGGCTGCGCCCTGGACTTCGACGGGCGCCGGTTGGAATTGGAAGTCGAGGAGAAGGAGCCGGGAGCGCTCGCGTCCACGCTGAGTGGCGCCGCGGGCGGCCCCGTGCGTGGACTCAGGTGGATGGAATTGCCCGCCCGCAAGGGCGGCCAGGAGGATCGGGCATGAAGCGTTGGGGCTGGGCGGTACTGGTGGCGGCGGGCTGCTGGGTGGGCTGTGGCGAGGGCGGCAGTCTCCCCGGGCAGGGCGACAAGCCCGCCGTGACGAATCCGGATGGAACGGTGACGCTGCCGGACATCCCGGCCGGCAGCGGGGGCGAGGACGGACAGCCAGCCCTCACCACCCTGTGGCCCCTCACCCAGGGCTCCACCTGGACGTACCGCATCCAGGATCCCTCCAAGGGCACCTTCGAGAAGCGCGTGGAGGTGCTGGGCGAGCAGGTGGTGCCCGAGACGACCATGAAGGCCATCGCCGTGCTCAGCACCCAGCCCAACAAGGAGGAGATGTCCTGGCAGCTCGAGCTGGACGGGACGGTGGTGCGCCTGCGCGAGGAGGACCGCAAGCAGGGCAAGGTGTCGCAGGTGACGACCTGGAATCCCGCCACCGTCAAGGCGCTCTCCAAGCCGCGGGCCCTGGACTGGAGCTACACCTCGGACATCCGCGAGCTGACGCGCGCCAACGATGGCACCCTGGAGGACAAGGACAAGACGTACGTCTGGCGCGTGGTGGGCGTGAACGAGACCGTCACCACCCCCGCCGGCACCTTCACCAACGCCATCCGCCTGGAGCGCAAGCGCGGTGACAAGGTGAAGCCGGACGATGACCGCACCTACTGGCTCGTGCCCGGCATCGGCAAGGTCAAGGAGGACGGCGAGCGGCTCGAGGAGCTCGTCTCCTTCGACATCAAGAAGCCCTGAGTCGCTCCGGCTCCTCGGGACGCCCTCCCTCCGGGGAGGCGTCCCCGCCATTTTGCGGGTGAAACCAACAGGGGGGTAGGCTCTCTCACAGGCGGGTTGGCTCCAGGCGGTGCGCGCCCGTGGGAAGGAGCCCCCGAAGTGACACGGTTGGTTTTCAAGTGGTCGAGTCTGGCACTCGCACTCGCGAGCACGGGTGCCACGGCGCGAGACCTGCCGAACTACGAAGTGCCGCAAGACACCCCGCCCTCACCGCGCGCGAACAAGCCACTGCGACCGGAGACAACGGACGCACGCGTCGCCCACCGGGACGCGCAGCGCGACCTGCCCACCTTCGTCTGGGCGAACAAGAAGTCCGAGGCCCCGTCGTCGCGCGCGCGGCTGGCGAACATGAAGCCCGAGCAGGCCGCGCGCGAGCAGCTCGGCGAGTACCTGTCCCTGTATGGCCACGAGTCGCTCACCGAGGCGGGCGCGAACGTCACCTCCGTCAGCCGTGACTCGCGCGACGTCACGGTCGTCACCTTCGCCCAGCAGGTGGACGGCGTGGAGGTGTTCCGCCAGGGCCTCAAGGTGCTCCTCGACGCGAACAACGAGGTGGTGGCCCTCAGCGGCAACCTGTCCCCCCATGTCTCCGCGACCACGTCCGCCGCCCGGGCCTCGAGCCTGCGCCACCAGTTGACGGCCCCCCAGGCCATCTCCCTGGCCTACCGCGACCTGACCGGCGCCGCGCTGGAGGGCAACCTGCTCACGCGGGCGAGCGTCCGCGCGGACGACAACGACCCGTACATCCACTACCAGCTCGCCCCCTATGCGCGTCCGCTGGCCGAGGGCCTCGTCATCCCCGCGCGCGCCGGGCCCGTGTTCTTCCCCATGGCCAGGGGGCTCGTGCCCGCCTACTACCTGGAGCTCCACACGGCCCCGGCCGACAGCCGGGAGTCGGACTACTACGCCTACGTGGTGTCCGCGGCCGATGGCCGGCTGCTCATGCGCAACAACCTCACGGCGCATGCGGACTTCAAATACCGCGTCTGGGCCGAGACCGCGCCTCCCTATATCCCGCTGGATGGGCCCTCCGGTGGGGTCGCCACGCCGCACCCCACGGGCCAGCCCGGCACCTTCGCCGCTCCGCCATACGTGGCCCCCTCACTCGTCACCCTGAGCAACGCGCCCTTCAGCCGGAACGATCCCTGGCTGCCGGACGGCGCCACGCAGACCGTGGGCAACAACGTGGACGCCTACGCGGACCTCGTCTATCCGGATGGCTTCAGCCAGGGTGACCTGCGTGCCACGGTGACGGCCCCGGGCGTGTTCGACCGGAGCACTGATTTCAGCCTCCAGCCCTATGCCAACACGGGGCAGATCCAGGCGGCCACCACTCAGCTGTTCTACGTGAACAACTGGCTGCACGACTGGTTCTACGACGTGGGCTTCGACGAGCCTCGGGCAACGCCCAGCAGGACAACTTCGGCCGCGGCGGCCTGCAACAGGACCCCCTCCATGCCGAGGCCCAGGACTACGACGGCCGCAACAACGGGAACATGTCGACGCCGGCGGACGGTGCGTCCCCGATCATGCAGATGTTCATCTTCGACGGCCCCGAGGAGACATTGGATGACCAGTACCTGGAGGTGACCGCGCCCGCGAGCATCGCGGGCAAATACGCGGTGGGCAATGCCAACTTCGGCCCGCAGTCGTTCGACCTGAGCGGCCAGGTCGTGCTCGCGGCCAGCGGCGACTCGACCACCACGGCTTGCGAAGCGCTGACCAACGCCGCGGAGATGGCCGGGAAGATCGCCTTCATCGACCGCGGCGGCTGCACCTTCGTGCAGAAGATCCGCAACGCACAGAGCGCCGGAGCCGTGGGCGTCATCATCGCGAACAACACGTCCGGCGCCTTGGAAGCCGCGGATATCGCTCCGGACATCACCCTGCCCTCGCTGTACATCACGCAGGCGGATGGCGACAGGCTCCGGGCCACGCTCCCCGAGCTCACCACGAAGCTCCACCGCGTCCTGGTCCCCGAGCTGGATGGCACGCTCGACAACAGCATCGCGGCGCACGAGTGGGGCCACTACATCAGCAACCGCCTCGTCTGGAACGCGTCCGGCCTGACCAACAACCAGGGCAAGTCCCTGGGCGAGGGCTGGGCGGACTTCACCGCCCTGCTGATGATGACGCGCGCGGAGGACATCCACGTCCCCGCCAACGCCCACTGGAATGGCGCCTACGCCGTGGCCGGGTACGCCACGCGGGGCGGCATGTCCGAGGACAGCACCTTCTTCGGCCTCCGGCGCGTGACCTACTCGGCGGACATGACCAGGAACGCGCTCACCTTCCGGCATATCGCCAACGGAGAGCCGCTGCCCACCTCGGCCTCCACCACGCCCTTCTCCACCAACGCGGAGGTCCACAACTCGGGAGAGATCTGGGCCACGATGCTGTGGGACTGCTACGTGTCGCTGCTGCGCACCTACCCCTTCGCCGAGGCCCAACGGCGCATGAAGCAGTACCGGTCAACGGCTACAAGCTGACGCCCGCCACGCCCACCTACCTGGAAGCACGAGACGCGCTCATCGCGGCGGCCTCCGCCGCCTCCGCCGAGGATGGACGCCGCTTCTGGGAGCCTTCGCCCGGCGTGGCGCGGGCGTGGGCGCGGTGGCGCCGGACCGCACCTCCTGGGACCATGCCGGCGTCGTGGAGAGCTACGCCGTGACGGCGGACGTGACGGTCGTCTCCCTCTCCGTGGAGGCCGTGTCCGGGACGTGTGACCGGGACAACATCCTCGACAACGGCGAGACGGGCCTGCTGCGCATCGAGCTGCGCAACCTGGATGCCCTCCGCACCGAGCAGACCGTCGTCACCGTCACCTCCTCCAGCCCGGGCGTGACGCTGGGCCATGGCGGCCGGTGCAGGTGCCCGCCCTGGACAGGTTGGAGGAGACGGAGGTCACCCTCCCCGTGTCGCTCCAGGGCGCGACGGGGCGCCAGCAACTGAGCTTCACCGTCACCACGCCGGGCCACCGCGAGGTCACCTGGCGCGTGGGGGCCAACTACGACGAGCAGCCCGCCTCCTCGGCCACCGAGGACGTGGAGTCGAGCAACCCGCCCTGGACCGCCACGAATGACGACCACGGCGGCAACGTGAACTGGACCCCCCTGGAGTACCCCACGGCCAGCGGCAACCACGTCTTCCACGCGAGGGACGTGAATGGGCCGAGCGACATGCGCCTCACCTCTCCAACCCTCCAGGTGAGCACCACCGAGCCCCTCGTCCTCGAGTTCAAGCAGGCATGGGACTTCGACGTGGGCGTCGGCCTGAACCACGACGGCGCCGTCATCGAGCTGAGCGAGGACGATGGACGGACGTGGAAGGACGTGGGCGAGTCCCTCTACAACGGCACACTCGCCAGCTACGAGGGCAACCTCAACCCGCTCGATGGCCGCAGGGCCTTCGTGGGCCAGAGCACGAACTTCCCCGCCTTCATCACCTCGAGGCTGGACCTCGGGACGGCCTACGCGGGCAAGACGGTGCGACTGCGCTTGCGCGTCGGCTCGAACCAGAACACCGGGGCCAACGGCTGGCTGCTGGATGACCTGGAGTTCAGTGGCCTCGGCAACACACCCTTCACCGCCATCAAGGAGGAGGATCACGTGTGCGTGCCGCCTCTCGTCATCACGGCAGGAGAAGACGTGACAGTGGAGGAGCGCACGCGCCTGACGCTCCACGGCCGCGCCACGGACGCGGACGACCGCCCCCTCACCTCCACGTGGACGCAGTTGTCTGGCCCGGAGGTGACGCTCTCGGAGGCAGACACGCTCACGCCCTCCTTCGTCGCCCCCGAGGTGAGCGCCCCCACCGCCCTGGTGTTCGAGCTGTCCGTCTCCAATGGCAGCGACACCGTCACCGACACGGTCACCGTGACCGCGACGGACGCGAACCGCGCACCCACCCCAAACCCGGAGCCGCCGCGCTGTGGCTGCTCCAGCGGCGCCGAGGCTCCCTGGGGATGATGGGCCCGGCACTGCTCGCCCTGGCGCGCCGTCGCCGGTCGAACCGAGGCTCAAAACCGCTCGCTTCCCGGCCCTTCCGTCTCTTCTCTTTTGACAGGAATTGCGCGGTGTAAGCGACCCGAACCCACCCATTAGGCAATACAAGGGGATTGGCTCTAGAATTCACCCCGTCGACACTTTACCGCTGGGAGGAGAACCGTCGTCGCTCCGAATCTGGAGCGGGTGCCTCCCGGGACGTGGTGGAACGGTGGCCATGGTGTGTCGCCCATGGGAAGGAGCCCCCGAAGTGACAAGGTTGTTCTTCAAGTGGTCGAGTCTGGCGTTGGCGCTCACGAGCACGGGCGCCACGGCGCGGGACCTGCCGAACTACGAAGTGCTGCAAGACGCCCCCCCGCGCTGAAGTCCTCGCCCTCCCGGGGCACGAGCCTGCAAAGGAAAAGACACCGGACGCACGCGTCGCCCACCAGGACGCGCAGCGCGGCCTGCCCACCTTCGTCTGGGCGAATCCCAACACGTCCACGACCCTGGCGCCGCGCACGTCACTGGCGCGCATGACGCCCGAGCAGGCCCTCCGCGAGCAGCTCGGGGAGTACCTGTCGCTGTACGGCCACGAGTCGCTCACCGAGGCGGGCGCGAGCGTGACCTCCGTCAGCCGTGACGCGCGTGGCGTGTCGGTCGTCACCATCGCCCAGCAGCAGGATGGCGTGGAGGTGTTCCGCCAGGGGCTCAAGGTGCTCCTCGACGCGAACAACGAGGTGGTGGCCCTCAGCGGCAATCTGTCCCCGCACGCCTCCACCCGTACGTCCGCCAAACAGGCGGCGAGCCTGCGCTACCAGTTGACGGCCTCCGAGGCCATCTCCCTGGCCTACCGGGACCTGACCGGCGCCACCCTGGATGACAGCCTGCTCACGCGGATGAATGTCCGCGCACAGGACGATGACGAGTACACCCACTACCAGCTCGCCTCCTACGCGCGTCCGCTGGCCGAGGGCCTCGTCATCCCCGCTCGCGCCAAACGCGTGTTCTTCCCCATGCCCACCGGGCTGGTGCCCGCCTACTACCTGGAGCTCAACACGGCCCCGGAGGAGAGCACCGACTCGGACTACTACGCCTACGTCGTGTCCGCGGCCGATGGTCGGCTGCTCATGCGCAACAACCTCGAGGCGCACGCGGACTTCAGCTACCGCGTCTGGGCGGAGACCACGCCACCCTATATCCCGCTGGATGGGCCCGCGGGGGGCGTCCACACGCCGCACCCCACGGGCACGCCCAAGACCTTCGCCCCCCCGCCATTCGTGGCCCCCTCACTCGTCACCCTGCAGAACGCGCCCTTCAGCAAGAACGATCCCTGGCTGGCGGCCGGCGCCACGCAGACCCAGGGCAACAACGTGGACGCGTACGCGGACCTCAAGGCACCGGACGGCTTTGGCACCGGGGACTACCGCGCCACGGTGACGGCCCCGGGCGTGTTCGACCGGACCATCGACTTCAGCCTCCAGCCCTACGCCAACGCGGAGCAGATCCAGGCGGCCACCACGCAGCTGTTCTACATGAACAACTGGCTGCACGATTGGTTCTACGACGTGGGCTTCGACGAGGCCGCGGGCAACGCCCAGCAGGACAACTACGGCCGCGGGGGCAAGGGCAACGACGCCATCCGCGCCGAGGCGCAGGACTACCTCAGCCGCAACAATGCGAACATGTTGACGCCGGCGGACGGCGCGTCGCCTCGCATGCAGATGTACATCTTCGACGGCTCCCGCCAGTACCTGGAGGTGCTCACGCCCACGAGCATCGCGGGCCTGTACTCCGCGGGGTTCTCCGACTTCGGCCCGCCGGGCTACAACGTGAGCCGCGAGGTGGTGCTCTCGGCCAGTGGAGACACGAACCCGCCCAAGACGGACGCGTGCACCGCGCTGACCAACGCGGCGGAGGTGGCCGGGAAGATCGCCCTCTTCGACCGCAGCAGCACCTGCACCATCAACCAGCAGATGCTCAACGTGCAGAATGCTGGCGCCGTGGGCGCCATCTTCGTGAACCCCACGGAGCAGATCTTCCGCTTCAACATCACCGATCCGGCGATCACCATCCCCTCCATGAACGTCCCGCTCGCCACGGGCAAGGTGCTCAAGGGCGCGCTTCCCGGGCTCACCGCGCGGCTCTTCCGCGATTACCGGCTCGACCTGGATGGAACGATCGACAACGGCATCGTGGCGCACGAGTGGGGCCACTACATCAGCAACCGCCTCATCTGGAACGCCTCCGGTCTGACCAACAACCAGGGCCGGTCCATGGGCGAGGGCTGGGCGGACTTCACCGCCCTTTTGATGATCTCCCGCCCGGAGGACATCAACGTCCCCGCCAACGCCAACTGGAACGGCGCCTACTCCACGGCCGAGTACGCCACGCGCGGTCCCGGCGCCTCCCAGGACAGCACCTTCTTCGGCATCCGGCGGGTGACCTACTCGGCGGACATGGCCAAGAACGCGCTCACCTTCCGGCACATCTCCGACGGGCAGCCACTGCCCACCACGGCGCCCATCGTCCCCAACTCCTTCAACAACGCGGAGTACCACAACGCCGGTGAGATCTGGGCCACCCTGCTGTGGGACTGCTACGTGACGCTGCTGCGCGCCCACCCCTTCGCCGAGGCGCAACAGCGCATGAAGCAGTACCGGTCAACGGCTACAAGCTCACGCCCGCGAGGCCCACCTTCCTGGAGGCGCGTGACGCGCTCATCGCGGCCGCCTTCGCCGGGGACAAGAAGGACGGACACCGCTTCTGGCAGGCCTTCGCCCGGCGTGGCGCCGGTGGAGGGGCGGTGGCGCCCGACCGCGGCTCCACCACCCACTCCGGACTCGTGGAGAGCTACGATCTGATCGCGCTCGACTCGTTCTCCCTGGAGCTGCCGACGAAGTCGTGTGATCGGGACGGCATCCTCGACAATGGCGAGACGGGCCTGCTGCGCATCAAGGTGCACAACGTGGGTCCGGACCAGACCGAGCACACCCAGCTCGTCGTGACCACGGACAGCCCCCACGTGACGCTGGGCAATGGCGGGCAGGTGCAGGTCCCGCTCATCCAGGAGGCCGGGGTGGTGGAGGTGACCGTCCCGGTGTCGCTCCAGGGCGCGGCGACGCACCAGGCGGTGGGCTTCACCGTCACCACACACCAGGAGGGCCAGACCCAGCCGGACAACCGCAAGGGCAGCCTGAGCGTGATCGTCAACTACGACGAGCAGCCCGGCTCCGCGGCCATGGAGGACGTGGAATCGCGCACCCTTCCCTGGACCAGGGAGCACGACAGCGACCTGAGCGACGTGGACTGGGAGATCCTCGCGCACCCCACGGCCTCCGAGCACGTCTTCTTCGGGAAGAACACGGATGCGCCGAGTGACATGAACCTCATCACCCCGCCCCTCGAGGTGGGCACCTCCGAGCCCTTCGTCCTCGCGTTCAAGCAGGCCTGGGACTTCGAGGCGAGCGCCGGCAAGAACTACGACGGGGCCGTCATCGAGCTGAGCGAGGATGATGGACAGACGTGGAAGGACGTGGGCGAGTCCCTCTACAACGGCACGCTCGTCAGCGCCGCCGACAACGTCAATCCGCTCGATGGCCGCAAGGCCTTCGTGGGCAAGAGCACGGGCTACCCCGCCCTCATCGCCTCCACGCTGGACCTCGGGACGGCCTACGCGGGCAAGACGGTGCGGCTGCGCTTCCGCATCGGCGCGGACCTCAACACCGCGGCAACCGGCTGGATTCTGGACGACCTGAAGTTCAGCGGCATCACCAACACCCCCTTCACCACCATCAAGGCGGAAGATGGGGTGTGCGTGAAGCCGCCTCCTCCCGTCATCACCGCGGGCGAGGACGTGACGGTGGCGGAGCGCACCGGCTCGACGCTCCACGGCACCGCCACGGATCCGGAAGACAATCCCCTCACCTACGCGTGGACGCGGGAATCCGGCCCGGAGGTGACGCTCACCGGGGCCGACACCCTCACGCCCTCCTTCGCCGCCCCCGAGGTGACCGCCGACACCGACCTGGTGTTCAAGCTGTCCGTCTCCAACGGCAGCCACACGGTCACCGACACGGTGACGGTGACGGTGAAGAACGTGAACCGCGCGCCCACCGCCCACGCCGGTGACGCGCTCACCGTCGAGGAAGGTGCCCACGCCCAGCTCAACGGCGGCCTCAGCACGGACCCCGATGGCGATGTGCTGAGCTACACCTGGACCCAGGTGGAGGGCACGCCCGTGACCCTCACCGGCGCGGACACCGCCACCCCGTCCTTCACCGCTCCGGACGTGAACGCCCAGACCACGCTGCGCTTCAGCCTCGTGGTCAAGGATGGCTCGCTCGACAGTGCGCCCGCCTTCGTCTCCGTCACCGTCAACCCCAAGCCGGGGACCGATCCCGAGCCCCAGCCCCAGCCCCAGCCGCCGAAGTGTGGCTGCTCCACTGGCGCCGAGGCCCCCCTGGGCCTCATCGGCCTGGGGCTGCTCGCCCTGGCGCGCCGCCGCCGGGTGAACTGAGAAGTTCCGGCCCTCCCCTTCCCTCCTTCCGGGAAGGGGAGGGCCCTACGTGGGGGATGCCCACCGGTGCTCAAAACGGCTCGTTCTCCGGCTCCTTCCGCCTCTTCTCTTTTGACAGGAATTGCGCGGTGTAAGCGACCCGAACCCACGCGTTAGGCGATACAGGGGGTTGGCTCTAAGATTCAACCAGTCGACACTTTACCGCTGAGAGGAGAACCGTCGTCGCTCCGAGGTCTGGAGCGGGTGCCTCCCGGGGACGTGGTGGAACGGTGGCCACGGTGCGTCGACCATGGGAAGGAGCCCCCGAAGTGACAAGGTTGGTTTTCAAGTGGTCGGGTCTGGCACTGGCGCTCGCGAGCACGGGCGCCACGGCGCGGGACCTGCCGAACTACGAAGTGCTGCAAGACGCCCCCTCCTCCTCGCTGCGAGCCGCGCCCTCACCGGGCACGAGCCTACGGCTGGGAAAGACGCTGGGCGCACGCGTTGCCCACCGGGACGCGCAGCGCGACCTGCCCACCTTCGTCTGGGCGAACAAGAAGTCCGAGGCCCGGTCACTGCGCACGCAACTGGCGGGCATGAAGCCCGAGCAGGCCGCTGGCGAGCAACTCGCGGAGTACCTGTCGCTCTACGGCCACAAGTCGCTCACCGAGGCCGGTGCGAACGTCACCTCCGTCAGCCGTGACGCGCGCGGCGTGTCGGTCGTCACCTTCGCCCAGAAGGTGGACGGCGTGGAGGTGTTCCGCCAGGGCCTCAAGGTCATCCTCGACGCGAACAACGAGGTGGTGGCCCTCAGCGGCAACCTGTCCCCGTACGCGTCCGCGACCACGTCCGCCGCCCGGGTCTCGAGCCTGCGCTACCAGTTGACGGCTCCCCAGGCCATCGCCCTGGCCTATCGCGACCTGACCGGCGCCTCCCTGGATGGCAGCCTGCTCACGCGGGCCAACCTCCGCGCGCGGGACAACGACGCCTACACCCACTACCAGCTCGCCTCCTACGCGCGTCCGCTGGCCGAGGGCCTCGTCATCCCCGCGCGCGCCGTGCGCGTCTTCTTCCCCATGCCCAAGGGGCTCGTGCCCGCCTACTACCTGGAGCTCAACACGGCCCCTGCGGAGAGCTCCGATTCGGACTACTACGCCTACGTCGTGTCCGCGGCCGATGGCCGGCTGCTCATGCGCAACAACCTCACGGCGCACGCGGACTTCAGCTACCGCGTCTGGGCCGAGACCACGCCGCCCTATATCCCGCTGGATGGACCCGCGGGCGGCGTCGCCACGCCCCACCCCACGGGCAAGCCCTACACCTTCGCCCCGCCGGCGTTCGTGGCCCCCTCGCTCGTCACCCTGCGCAACGCGCCCTTCAGCAAGAACGATCCCTGGCTGGCGGACGGCGCCACGCAGACCCAGGGCAACAACGTGGATGCCTACGCGGACCTCGTCGCGCCGGACGGCTTCAGCCAGGGTGACCTGCGTGCCACGGTGACGGCTCCGGGCGTGTTCGACCGGACCATGGACCTGAGCATCCAGCCCTATGCCAACGCGGAGCAGATCCAGGCGGCCACCACGCAGCTGTTCTTCGTGAACAACTGGCTGCACGACTGGTTCTACGACGCGGGCTTCGACGAGCCTCGGGCAACGCCCAGCAGGACAACTTCGGCCGCGGCGGCCTGGGCGGTGACCCCATCCAAGCCCAGGCGCAGGACTACAGCGGGCGCAACAACGCGAACATGTCGACGCCGGCGGACGGTGCGTCCCCGCGCATGCAGATGTACATCTTCGACAACCTCGACACGCACCTGGAGACGAGCGTCCCCGGGGGCAGCACGCGCAACTACCCGGTGGGCACCGTCGCCGCCGGCCCGCAGGAGTACAACCTGAGCGCGGAGGTCGTGCTCACGGCCAGCGGCACCCCGTCCGACACCAAGGCCTGCGCTCCCCTGACCAACGCCGCCGAGGTGGCCGGGAAGATCGCCCTCGTCGACCGCAGCACCAGCGCCTCCTGCACCATCCCCCAGCAGATCAAGAACGCGCAGAACGCCGGCGCCATCGGCGTCCTCTGGGTGAACACCGCGGACGTCGTCCAGTCGTCCGGCAGCAAGGATGCGAGCATCACCATTCCCACCCAGATCGTCACGCGCACCGTGGGCCAGGAGATCAAGGCCGCGCTCCCCGGGCTCACCGCGCGGCTCTACAGCGTCCGGTTCCTCGATCCGGACGGAACGATCGACAACGGCATCGTGGCGCACGAGTGGGGCCACTACATCAGCAACCGCCTCATCTGGAACGGGTCCGGCCTGACCAACAACCAGGGCAGGTCCATGGGCGAGGGCTGGGCGGACTTCACCGCCCTGCTGATGATGACGCGCCCGGAGGACATCAACGTCCCTCCAACGCCAACTGGAGCGGGGCCTATGCCGCGGCCGAGTACGCCACGCGCGGCGGCATGTCCGACGACAGCACCTTCTTCGGCATCCGGCGCGTGACCTACTCGGCGGACATGAGCAAGAACGCGCTCACCTTCAAGCACATCTCCAACGCGGAGACCCTGCCCACCTCGGCGCCCATCACCCCCTTCTCCACCAACGCGGAGTACCACAACTCGGGAGAGATCTGGGCCACGATGCTGTGGGACTGCTACGTGTCGCTGCTGCGCGCCCATCCCTTCCAGGAAGCGCAGGACCGCATGAAGCAGTACCGGTCAACGGCTACAAGCTCACGCCCGCGATGCCCACCTTCCTCGAGGCGCGTGACGCGCTCATCGCGGCGGCCTACGCCTCGGATGCCGCGGATGGACAGCGCTTCTGGAGCGCCTTCGCCCGGCGTGGCGCGGGCGTGGGAGCCAAGGCGCCGGACCGCGTCTCCGTGGACCATGTCGGAGTCGTGGAGAGCTACGACACGACCGCGGACGTCGCGGTCGTCTCCATCTCCGTGGATGCCCCCACCCAGGCGTGCGACGGGGACGCCATCCTCGACAACGGCGAGATGGGCCTGCTGCGCATCAAGGTGCGCAACCTGGGTCCCACCCGCACCGAGGTGACGACCGCCACCGTGACCTCGCCCACCTTCGGCGTGACGCTGGGCAACGGCGGCCGTGTCCAGGTGCCGGCCCTGGACGTGCAGCAGGAGGCGGAGGTGACCGTCCCGGTGTCGCTCCAGGGCGCGTCGACGCGCCAGTGGCTGAGCTTCGTCGTCACCACGCACCAGGGACAGCTCAAGCGGCCGGGCGATCGCACCGGCACCCTGACCGTGATGGCCAACTACGACGAGGAGCCCGAGTCCCAGCGGCTCGAGGACGTGCAGTCCAGCAACCCGCCCTGGACCTTCACGCATGATGACCGCCTGGACAACGTGGACTGGGAAGTCTTCCAGTACCCCACGGTCACCAACAACCTCTTCTACGCGGTGAACGAGGACGGGCCGAGCGACATGCGCCTCACCACCCCGCCTCTCCTGGTGAGCGCCACCGAGCCCTTCGTCCTCAAGTTCAAGCAGGCCTGGAACTTCGAGTGGTACCCCGCCTCCAGCACCAACCCCAAGGACATCTACTACGACGGCGCCGTCATCGAACTGAGCGAGGATGATGGACAGACGTGGGTGGACGTCGGCCAGTCCCTGTACAACGCGACGCTCGAGAGCGCGGAGGACAACCTCAATCCGCTCGATGGCCGTAAAGCCATCTCCGGCAAGAGCGCGGGCTTCCCCGCCCTCATCCCCGCCACGCTGGATCTCGGCACGGCGTACGCGGGCAAGACGGTGCGGCTGCGCTTCCGCGTCGGCTCGGACATCAACACCGGAGCGGACGGCTGGCGGGTGGACGATCTGGAGTTCAGCGGCATCACCAACACGCCCTTCACCACCGTGAGCGAGGATGACAATGTGTGCGTGAGCCCCCAGGCTCCCGTCATCTCCGCGGGTCCGGACCTGCAGGTGGAGGAGCGCACGAAGCTGACGCTCCAGGGCAGCGCGAGGGACCCCAACGGCGGCTCGCTCACCTACACGTGGACGCAGACGTCCGGCCCCACGGTGACGCTCACCGGTGCGAACACGCTCACGCCGTCCTTCACCGCTCCCGAGGTGACCGCCAACACCAACCTGGTGTTCAAGCTGTCCGTCACCAACAAGAGCAGCACGGCCACCGACACGGTGACGGTGACGGTGACGAACGTGAACCGCGCGCCCACGGTCAACGCGGGCATCGCGGGTGTCGTGGACGAGCGCTCCAGCTACACCCTCATGGGCTCGGCCAGTGACGCGGATGGGGACAAGCTCACCTACGCCTGGGTGCAGCAGTCCGGCACTCCCGTGGCCCTGTCCAACGCCCTCACGCCCCAGGCCACCTTCACCGCGCCGGAAGTCACCCTCGACGAGACGCTCACCTTCCTGTTGCTGGTGAGCGACGGCCAGACGACGACCCGCTCCTCCGTGGACGTCACGGTGCGCAACGTCAACCGCGCGCCCACCGCCCACGCCGGTGACGCGCTCACCGTCGAGGAAGGCGCCCAGGCGCAGTTCAACGGCACCGCCAGCTCCGACCCGGATGGCGATGCGCTGAGCTACACCTGGACCCAGGTGGAGGGCACGCCCGTGACCCTCACCGGCGCGGACACCGCCACCCCGTCCTTCACCGCTCCGGACGTGGAGACCCAGACCACGCTGCGCTTCAGCCTCGTGGTCAAGGATGGCTCGCTCAGCAGCGAGCCCGCCTTCGTCTCCGTCACCGTCACCCCCAAGCCGCAGCCCAACCCGGACCCTCAGCCCAACCCGGACCCTCAGCCCAACCCGGACCCCGAGCCCCAGCCCCAGCCGGAGCCGCCGAAGTGTGGCTGCTCCACCGGCGCCGAGGCCCCCCTGGGTCTGCTCGGCCTGGGGCTGCTCGCCCTGGCGCGCCGCCGCCGGGTGAACTGAGCAGTTGAGTTCCGGCCCTCCCCTTCCCTCGTCTCGGGAAGGGGAGGGTCGTGCGTTGAACATCCCCGCTATCCCCGGGGCACGTTCGGGCGTAGAGCAGACTCCGTGAAGACGTCCCCTCCTCCGGAATCCGCCGTCCCCGCGAAGGTCCTGTCCGTCGTGGAGCTGCGCAAGCAGTACGGCGCCACCGTCGCCGTCGACGGGCTCTCCTTCGACGTGGGCCGCCATGAGATCGTCGGGCTGCTCGGCAGCAACGGCGCGGGCAAGACGACCACCATCAACATGGTGCTCGGGCTGCTCGAGCCGAGCTCGGGCTCCATCCACATCGAGGGAGTGGATCTCGCGCGGCACCGCACCCGGGCGCTCGCGCACACGAACTTCGCCGCCATCTACGCGCCCCTGCCCGGCAACCTCACCGTCCAGCAGAACCTGCGCACCTTCGGCCTGCTCTATGGCGTGAAGCAGCTGTCCGAGCGCATCGAGCAGCTCCTCACCCAGCTGGAGCTCACGCGCTTCCGTGACGTGCGCTGCGGGGTGCTCTCCTCGGGAGAGCAGACGCGGGTGACCCTGGCCAAGGCCCTCATCAACCACCCCACCCTGCTGCTGCTCGACGAGCCGACCGCGTCGTTGGATCCCATGACGGCGCGAGACATCCGCGCCCGCATCCGGGACTTCGCCACCCAGGGCCAGGGCGGCGTGCTGTGGACGTCCCACAACATGTACGAGGTCGAGGAGGTGTGCGACCGGGTGCTCATCGTCTCGCGCGGGAGGATCATCCTCCAGGGAGACCCCCGGGCCCTGCCCGGCCAGTACGGCAAGGCCACGCTCGAGGAGCTGTTCATCACCGTGGCGCGAGGGGAGCCGTCATGAATGCCTCCCGTGTCACCGCCATCGTGCTGCGCCAGTTCTACCTGCTGAGGGGCAGCCCCGCGCGCATCCTCCCGCTCTTCATCTGGGTGGCCATCGACGTCGTCCTGTGGGGCTTCATCACGCGCTACCTCAACACCGTCACCGCCTCCGGCCTGGACTTCGTCACCTCGCTCTTGGGCACGGTGCTGCTCTGGAACTTCCTCACCCGCGCCATGCAGGGCGTGACGATGGCGTTCTTCGAGGACGTCTGGTCGCGCAACTTCCTCAACCTCTTCGCCACCCCGCTGTCGACCTCCGAGTACATCGGTGGCCTGGTGCTCTCGAGCATCGCGACGAGCAGCATCGGCCTGGTCGTCATGGTCTCCGTGGCGGGCGCGGCGTTCGGCCTGTCGCTGTTCACCTACGGCGTGCTGCTGCTGCCCTTCCTGCTCGTGCTCTTCCTGTACGGCATCGCGCTGGGCGTCTTCGGCAGCGCCGTGGTGCTGCGGCTCGGGCCCGCCGCCGAGTGGCTCATCTGGCCCATCCCCGCCATGGTGTCGCCCTTCGCGTGCGTCTTCTATCCCCGCGCCACGCTGCCGGAGTGGATGCAGCGCCTCTCGCTGCTCTTCCCGCCCTCGTACGTCTTCGAGGGCATGCGGGCGATCGCCACCGGTGGCCCCTTCTCCGGCACGGCGCTGCTGGTGGGCGTGGGGCTCGCCCTGCTCTGCCTGCTGCTCGCCTGCGTCTTCTTCCTCCTCATCTACCGGGAGGCGCTGCGCTCGGGCCGCGTCGCCCGCTACAGCGCCGAGAGCGTGAGCTGAGCCTCCCGGCGGGGGACTCGGGGCGGGCATCCGCTCGAGCGCTCCACGGCCCACGGCCGGGCGAGCGGGCGCTGGGGGGCTCGGGGCTTGCCCCTGAATGGATGTGGGGTGGTGGACGGTTCACCTCCGAGTCCGGATGGCCCGGACAGGAGGCCTCATGCACCGACTGTACGCCCTCGCGCTCGGCGCGATGACCATGGCACTCACCCTCACCGCGAGCGGTGCGAGCGCCGCGAAACTGACGCGCGAGCCCTACCTGCAGCGGGTGGGACCGGACACCGCCACGGTGGCCTTCCGGCTGGACGCGGCGTGCGCCGCCACCGTGCGCTATGGCACGCACGGAAGCATGGATCTGTCCGTCACCGCGCCCACCGCCCAGACGCGGCAGGCCGTGGAGCTGAACGGCCTGGAGCCCGGCACCGAGTACACCTATGTCGTGGACGCCTGTGGCTCGCGCACCAGCCCGGTGACGTTCTCCACCGCGCCCGTGCCCGGCACCCGCGACGTGCACTTCACCGCCGTGGGTGACTTCGGCTCGAACAACCAGGATCAGCGCGACGTGGCCCGGGCCATGCTCGGCCGCGAGCCGCAGCTCTTCCTGGCGCTCGGGGACAACGCCTACGAGATGGGCACCGAGGCCGAGTTCCAGCACAACCTCTTCGAGCCCATGGCCCCCCTGCTCGCGCAGGTGCCCTTCTTCGCCGTCCCGGGCAACCACGAGTACGAGACCAACAAGGGCCAGCCCTACTTCGACAACCTCTACCTGCCCACCAGTCGGAGCGGCGGCGAGTACTACTACTCCTTCGACTGGGGCTTCGTGCACTTCGTGGCGATCGACTCCAACTGCGCCCTCGGCCTGTCCTCGGCCGACCGCTGCACCTTCGAGGCGCAGAAGAAGTGGGTGGAGGAGGACCTGGCCGCCAGCACCGCCCCCTGGAAGATCGTCTTCTTCCACCACCCGCCCTGGAGCAGCGGGGAGCACGGCTCGCAGTTGAAGATGCGCCGGGAGTTCTCCCCCTCTTCGAGAAGTACGGGGTGGACCTCGGTGCTCACCGGGCATGACCACGACTACGAGCGCACCCACCCCATGCGCGGCAACGAGGTGGCCCCCTCGGGCGCCACGGACCCCGTCTACCTCGTGGTGGGCAGCGGCGGCGCGAAGCTGCGCGAGCTCAGCATGGCGAGCAAGCCGTCCTGGTCCGTGCTGCGCAACAACTCGGACCACGGCTACCTGGACGTGCGGGTCGAGGACGGGACGCTCACCGCCCAGATGCTCACCCCCTCGGGCAAGGTGATGGACAGCTTCACCCTCACCAAGAACCTACCGCCCGAGCCCACGTCCCCCACCCCGTGGCCCACGCCCACCCCGGGCACGCCCCCCACGACGACCCCGACGCCCTCGCCGGGCCAGCCGCCCATCGGGGGAAGCACCCAGTCCCCCCGGGGTGGTGCCGGACCTGGGAGACCCGAACGACCCGGCCGAGACCGTCCCGGGCTGCTCGGCCACCCCGGCGATGACGCTGTTGCCGGCCGGGATGTGGGTGCTCGCCAGCGCCCTGCGCCGCCGCCGGCGCTGACCGGGAAGGCGGGGGCGGCCCCCCTCGGCGCCCGGGAAGCCCCCCCGGAGCGCCTCCGCCCCTGTCTCCGCCCTTGTCATCGAGCGCCCGGGATGCGATGCGCCTGCGTGCCGACAGCGCGCGCCCGCCCACCCCGGGCCTCCGGAGCCTTTCATGAAGAAGAACCCCCGCCCGTCCCCCCGGGCCCCCCAGTCCCGCCGTGAGCCGTCCGCCACCTCCGAGGGCGTTCGCGGGATCCGCCCCGTGCGCGAGGATCTCGTCCTCCAGGCGTGCCTGGAAGCCTATGGCTTCACCCGCCACGAGGGCCGCATGGCGGACCGGGCCCTGGACTACACCCTGCGCCACAAGAAGAACCTCTACTCCAACGAGCGCCGCGCCGTGGCCGAGCGGGTGTACGCCCTGCTTCGCCGCCAGCGCACCGTGGACTTCCTCCTCGAGCACGCCTACCCGGGCTTCGCCCGCCTGGATCGCACGCGGCAGGACGTGCTGCGCCCGGCCGCCTCGCGCGTGCTGCATGGCGAGTCCCTGGAAGAGGTGGAGCGCTCGGCGGTGCAGTCCGGCCTGGGCGCGGGCGCGCTGTCCGGGCTCGCGAAGGCCGCCCGGACGTTGGAGGCGCTGCCCCCCGACAAGCGCTTCCCCATCGCCGCCTCGCTGCCGGACTTCCTCGCGGTGCGCTTCCGCGAGGCGTTCGGCCCGGACGCCGAGCGCGCCGCCGAGGCGATGAACGAGCGCGCGCCGCTCACCGCCCGCGTCAATGGCCTCAAGGGCGACCGCGAGCGGGTGCGCCAGCTGCTCGAGAAGGAAGGCGTGAGCACCCAGCCCACCCCGCTGTCACCGCTCGGCCTCATCCTCGACACGCGCACCAATGCCTTCTCGCTCGAGTCGTTCCGCGACGGCGCCTTCGAGCTGCAGGACGAGGGCAGCCAGCTGTTGGGCATGCTCGTGGACGCGCCGCCCACCAAGGTGGTGGACGCGTGCGCGGGCGCGGGCGGCAAGACGCTCCAGCTCGCGGTGCAGATGAAGAACCGGGGCGACCTGTACGCGCTGGACGTCGAGGAGGGGCGCATGGAGGACCTGCGCAAGCGCACACGCCGGGCGGGCGTGCACAACGTGCGCACCCAGCTCATCCCCGTGGACGGCCCCGAGGTGGACACGGCGCTCGCGCCCCTGAAGGGCAAGGCGGACCGGGTGCTGGTGGACGCGCCCTGCAGCGGCACGGGCACCCTGCGCCGCAAGCCGGACGCGCGCTACCGCCTCACCCCCGAGATGCTGGAGGAGCACGTGGCGCGGCAGAAGCGGCTGCTCGAGCGCTTCTCCCAGTTGGTGAAGCCCGGCGGACGGCTCATCTACGGCACGTGCAGCGTGCTGCCCGAGGAGAACGAGGCCGTGGTGGAGGACTTCCTCGCGCGGCACCCGGACTACACGGTGCGTCCGGTGTCCGAGGAACTGGGAGCGGAGCTGGGGGCGAAGGTGAGCAAGGGCCCCTACCTGCGGCTCGCCCCGCACCTGCACGGCACGGATGGATTCTTCGGGGCCATCCTCGTGCGCGCGAAGTAACCTCATCCGGGCGCAGTCCCTGGAGGAAGGCCATGCCGGAAGCGGTCCACTATCGCGTCTCGATGCTCCGTCCGCACGCGCACCTCTTCGAGGTGGAGGCCACCTTCCCCGCGGCGCCGGAGCCGCTCGCCGCGGTGCTGCCGGTGTGGACGCCCGGCAGCTACCGGTGCGCGAGTTCTCGCGCCAGCTCCAGGACGTGAGCGCCACGGGCCCCGGGGCGAGCCCCTCGCGGTGCAGCGCGTGGACAAGCGCACCGGCGCGTGGAGTCCACGGGCCGGGCGGTGACGCTGCGCTATCGCGTCTACGCCCACGAGCTGACGGTGCGCACCAGCCACCTGGACGGCAGCCACGGCTACTTCAACGGGGCCTCGCTCTTCCTCTACACCGAGGCCACGCGCGGCCTGGAGCACCACGTCACCGTGGAGGCCCCCGAGGGCTGGCGGACCTTCACCGCGCTGGAGCGCCGGGGCGAGCCTTCGTCGCGAGCGACTACGACGAGCTGGTGGACAGCCCCTTCGAGGTGGGGCCCCACACGCCGCTCACCTTCACCGCCGCGGGCGTGCCGCACGAGGTGGTGGTGTGGGGGACGCGGTGCCGGATGCCTCGCGGATGTGCACGGATCTCCAGCGCGTGTGCGAGGCCCAGGCGCGGCTGTTCGGCGGGCTGCCCCACCGGCGCTACCTGTTCCTCGTCTACCTCACGGACAAGGGGCGGGGGGCTTGGAGCACGGCGCGTCCACGGCGCTGCTCTTTCCGCGCGTGGGCCTGCAGAGCGCGCGAGGCTGGGAAGACTTCCTCACGCTCGCGGCGCACGAGTACTTCCACCTGTGGAACGTCAAGCGGGTGAAGCCCCGGGCGCTCGTGCCCTTCGACTACTCGCAGGAGAACTACACCTCGCTCCTGTGGGCCTTCGAGGGCGTCACCTCGTACTACGACAACCTCTTCGTGCTGCGCGCGGGGCTGATGAGCGCGAGCCGCTACCTCACGCGCCTGGGCGAGACGCTCTCGGCGCTCCAGGCCACGCCGGGCCGCAAGGTGCAGACGCTGGCCGAGTCCTCGCTCGTGTGCTGGGTGAAGCACTACCGTCCGGACGAGCACTCCCCCAACAGCGCCATCTCCTACTACCTCAAGGGCGAGGTGGTGGCGGTGTTGTTGGACCTGGAGCTGCGCCGCCTCACGGGCAACGCACGGGGCCTGGATGACCTGATGCGGCTGTTGTGGAAGCGCTACGGAGACGGCTCCGGCGTGCCCGAGGACGGCGTGGAGGCGGCGGCCGAGGAGGTGGCGGGACAGAGCCTGTCGGCCTTCTTCGACCGGGCGTTGCGCAGCACCGAGGAGCTGGACCTGTCGCCCTTCGCCCACGTGGGCCTGGAGGTGCGGATGCGCCCGCGCGAGTCCACCAACGACCGGGGTGGCACCCCGCCGCCGCGCACCAAGGGTGAGGGCCGGCCCAAGGGGTGGCTGGGGGTGGTGCCCAAGGGAGGCGCCACCTTCTCCGCGGTGCTGGAGGGCTCGCCCGCGCAGGAGGCGGGGCTGTACGTGGACGACGAGCTGGTGGCGCTCGACGGCTGGCGCGTGGACACGGGCGCGCTGCTCACGCGCTGCGAGGACAAGTCCCCCGGGGACACGGTGCGCGTCACGGTGTTCCGCCGGGACAAGCTGGTGGAGGTGCCCGTGGTGCTCG
Source organism: Cystobacter fuscus (assembly GCA_049060065.1). GTDB lineage: Bacteria > Myxococcota > Myxococcia > Myxococcales > Myxococcaceae > Cystobacter > Cystobacter fuscus_B. The sequence goes on along the minus strand of JBMEQP010000002.1, from coordinate 1,492,217 downwards.
GCCAGAAGCCCGCGGACGCCGTGTGGCTCGCGCGCATGGACAAGCCCACGGACGCGCAGAAGGCCGCCTACCGGGCGTGGCTCGGCACGCTGTGGGAGGAGCCGGGGTAGTCACCTCAGAACACAAGTCAAGATGGACCAGAGCTTCTTTCACATCGATGTGGGTCCAGAAACATTCGCCTCATAATCGGAATCAACGAGAGGCTCGTATTCTGGAGAGGAAAAGGCACGAAAGTCATCTGGCCAGGGAGCAGTCAGCTGACAGAGCAGACGCTGTTGAGTTGGCGACGACAATGGATTGACTCGCTCCACCCTGACATCAATGGACGACCTTCGCTCTCTCAGACCAGAAATATCGGCACAATAGTAACGAGGCACCCAACCCAGCAAATGGTTGTCGTTTTCAGTACGAAGCATCATTGAATTCACATCGAACTCATTCTGCCAATCCGAGAGCAGAAGCAAGCGTTCGTCCAATTCGCATTTACTGGCTCGCAACTGCGAGTCAAACGGAACGTACCGAATGCCATGCACGAAAAATCTAACAAGATAGCTCTGGACACCCTTCTCCGTCCGATACCTCAATGGAGCAGGGAATACTTCGAAAGAATCGGTGGCTCGGCGGCCTCCACTTCGGGCGAGGATTTGAAGTGGTTCTGGAGGCGATTCAGGGTCCCGCCTCAAGCCCAGTCGTTCAATGTAAGCCGCGTACTCCTCACGATTTGACGACATCAGTCGATTTTGGAACAGCGGGAATAATTTATCGGAAAGATAGCGCCGTTCTGGCTCCATGAAGCCCAGAATCGGCTGCATGCTGGCGCTTCGCCGGGCCTCTTCGTACCCTCTCGTATAGATAAATTCGTACAGGCCATCGGGCAGACGACGCAGACGTCCAACGACGAACCAGCGCCTTGAGTGCAATGAGTCCTGCCACGCAAGATAGATGACGGGAGTCTGATCAATCATTGCCATTCCTCGACCACGCATCCAACAGGCGAGCGCGATTGAACATGATGACTTCGTATGCGAAATCTCGATGAGTCGCCGAGATCAAACTGGCCGGCACCTGATGGAGTGCTCTGTAAATGAAGGCGCCATCAGTTGTACCCAATCGAGACAACCAGTAGTCTCGCGCGGCAGGTCGCTGCGTTGCCGCATGAAAAAAGGCATCCACCGTTTTCATAGGTCGCGCGGGATTCAACGGATTGAAGAGCGCGGAAGTGCATTTCGCGGCATAGATACCGACAGTAACCCGAGGATCATTACCTTCAAGACGCAACTTCGCCCTTTTCTCAGGCTCGTTCCTTCCCATGGAACTACCATGGTCATAGGTGGGTGAAAGCAATCGCTTCTCACCACGTTGAACGACAGCCCAATTTTCATGGTGCCGATCGCTGTTCCCGATCCAAGCATCGAACAGCAAGTATCCAAGAAAAAGATCCATCCCATCGAAGGATTGGGGCAGACCCTCCGGACATTCGCTCCAAATCTCAACATGAAACCGCTCGAAGGCGGTTGCCACGGCCTCGACGGTATGTTGAGAGATATGAAAACGGCCCGCCATCGGGTAGCTTGTATCGAGCTCGAACAGAAGTTCGTTGCCATGAACCAAACGGTCACCCTTCTGCAAGAAGGAACGGGAGATGATGCCGGGTTGTCCGTCACAACTTGCAAGCTCGACCTCGGCGTGAGGAAGCCCTAGATGACCTGCAAGTACTGCGGCCACTCTTTCCGACCAGTCCTCATTCTCTCGTCCACGCTTGAACAGCCTTGTCTTCTTGTCGAACCAGAATTTTGGCTTTGAGCCTAACTGTTCGTCGTAACGATCCTCAGGAGGAACGCTAATTTCCTCGATTGGAAATTCGTCTTCATTACGCATGGCTCATCCCGCAGGCTCGAAACGGCCATTGAACCGGAACCCGGACACCTCGGTCCCCTGCTGTCCACATCCTGACGGCTCCAGCTGACGTGCAGAGCCACGGAGTGAGGGACGATTTTGTACAGGTCGGGTTCATCAGGCGGCAACCTACCACGGGCCTCTGTCTCCCCCATCAAAGAGGGGCTCCGTCATTAGAGCGACAGAACAACCTCCGCCACTCCGTCTTCGGGACACAGGTAAATATCCAATATTTTCAGACGGTTACATAAACACAACTGAAGTGACACTCAAGGGTAGAGCCCTCACGGAGCGTAGTGCTGGAGGGCTCGCCCGCCTGGGAGGAGAGGCTGTACGCGGGCGGTGGTATTCCGCCGGGACAAGCGGGCGGAGGTGCCCGTGGTGCTCGGCCAGAAGCCCGCAGATGCCGTGTGGCTCGCGCGCATGGACAAGCCCACCGACGCGCAGAAGGCCGCCTACCAGGCGTGGCTCGGCACGCTGTGGGAGGAGCCGGGGTAGCGGGCCGTGTACCCAAGCCCCCAGCGGGTGACTTGAGATGTTGGGTTCTTCTTGCTGACTCTTGAGGTCGTCCTTATGATGATTTCATGGGTCAAGACTTGAGCAACGGCCATGGGTGGCCGCCATGAACGGGTCGAAGCGCGAGGCCACCTTCGCGGACCTGGAGGTCGTCCCTCCCAACCGTGTGGGGGAGATCGTCGATGGAGAGTTGTACGAGAGTCCCCGCCCAGCCCCGATCCAAGCCAGAGCGGCCTCCCGGCTCGGAATGCTGCTGGGAGGACCCTTCGACCTGGGAGAGGAGGGCCCCGGAGGGTGGGTCATCATCCACAAGCCTGAACTGCACCTGGGGAACGACGCCCTGGTACCGGACCTCGCGGGCTGGCGCCGGGAACGCATGCCGGAGATGCCCCACACGGCGGCCTTCACCCTGGCCCCCGACTGGGTCTGCGAGGTGCTCTCGCCCTCCACGGCGGTGCTGGATCGGGAGAAGAAGATGAAGGCCTATGGCCGCGAGGGCGTGAGCCATCTGTGGCTGCTGGATCCCCTCCAACGCTCCCTGGAGGTCTACCGGCTGGAGCACCGGCGCTGGAGCCCACGAGGACTCTGGAGCGGAGGCGCCACCGTGCACGCCGAGCCCTTCACGGTGCTCCCGTTGAAGCTCGCCACGCTCTGGGAGCGGTAACTCGGACGTCGCCCGGTCTGGAACTTGCTATCCGTGGTGCCGCCACGGCGAGAACCCCTCCCCTCCCCGAGACCGTGGTCGCGGGGACACGGATGGCAGGGCGGGCATGACACGGCGGACACGGCACGAGGGCAGACAACCACGGTGGGGACGATGGCCGGTGCTCATGGCTCTGCTCGGCGCGCTCGCCGCTCCAGGAGCCTCCGCTGAAGGCCCGCGCGTCATCCTGTGGGCCTGGGAGCGTCCGGAGAACCTCCGATTCCTGAATCCCCAACAGGCCGAGGTCTCCTTCCTCGCCGCGACGGTGGACCTCACGGAAGCCGGGTTCTCCGTCCGCCCCCGCCGCCAGCCGCTCTACCTGCCCCCGGGCCTGCGCCCCCGGGCCACGGTGCGCATCGAGATGCGTCAGGGCGGCTCACTGGCCCATGTGGCGCCGGAGCTTCGTCAACGGCTCATCGAGCGGCTCATCACCATCGCCCAGGGAGTGAAGGCGGCGGCGCTGCAGCTCGACTTCGACGCGCGTGAGTCCGAGACCGAGGCCTACCTCACCCTGCTCGGGGAGCTGCGCGGCCGGATGCCCCCGAGCCTGTCGCTGTCCATCACCGCCCTCGCCTCCTGGTGCGGCCCCGGAAGCTGGCTCGCCCGCGCGCCCGTGGACGAGGTGGTGCCCCAACTCTTCCGCATGGGGCCCGAGGACGCCCGGCATTACGAGCGCGCCCAGCACGGCTTCGCGCCTCCCTGCGCTCGCAGCGTGGGGCTCGCGCTCGACGAATGGCGGGCACCTCCCGCGAGCGCCTCCACCGTCTACCTCTTCAACCCGCGTCCATGGACCGCCACCGCGTTCACGGAAGCCCACTCGAAACTCAACCCATGAAGACCTTCCTCTCCGTCCTGCTCGGGGCGGCGCTCCTCGCCCTTCCCGGTCGCGCGGACGCCTGTGGCCCCTGGTACACCGATCCCCTCTTCGTCCACTCCACCCACCCCGACCGGCCCTTCTCCACCTATGCGGAGGGACGCCTCGGTATCCTCCAGCCGACGTACCGCGCCATGTACCGGCCTACGCGTACCGGACGATGATCGGCGTGCCCACCACCCCTCGAGAGCAACAGGCCCTGCTGGAGGGCTGGTCCCGCGAGCAGGGTGACAAGGAGGCATGGAGTCAGGCCGAGAACTCCGAGAGTCTGGCGCTGCGGGCGTGGCGACAGGCCCGCGCGGAGCTTCCCCAGGAGACGCCCTCGACGCCGGATGTACAGGCGGAGGAGGAGCGGGACTACGCCTTGCCCAGCGTCAATTACTTTTTCCCCTTGGCGACAATTACACTTCCCCATCGGGTTGATGCCCTGACTGCGTTCACTTCGTCGTCGCCGTAGTCGTCGTCACGTCCATCGGAGCCGCTGGGTTGGCCACCTCCTGTGCCGTGAACGGGCTGTTACTCGTCCCCGGGCGCCCGGCGCGGGGCCTTGTCGACCGTCTCCCGGCTCTTGGCCTTCTCGCTGCGGTAGCTGTCGCCGGTGAGCTCCAGAATCAGCGCGTGGTGCACCACCCGGTCAATCGCCGCCGCCGTCGTCATCGCGTCCTTGAAGATCCGGTCCCACTGCGAAAACACCAGGTTGCTCGTAATCAGGACGCTCCTGCGCTCGTAGCGCTGGGCCAGGAAGGTAAACAGCACCTCCATCTCCTCCCTGTCCTGCTGGATGTAGCCGATGTCGTCGAGGATGACCGCGTCGTACCCGTCCAGTCGCCGCAGCTCCTTCTCCAGCAAGAGGTTCTTCTTGGCCGCCAGCAGTCGCTGCACCAGCAGCACCGCCGGCACGAAGAGCACCTCGTAGCCGCGCTGCACCAACTCGTGGCCGATGGCACTCACCACGTGCGTCTTGCCGCGGCCCGGCAGTCCGAAGGCCAGCACGTTCTCCGCGCGCTCCACGAAGCCGCCCTCGCACAGGGCCGGGAGCTGGCGGCGCACCTTGGCCGGCAGCTTCTCCTGCTCGAGCGTGGCGAGTGTCTTGTCCGTGGACAGCCCCGAGGCCTTGAGCAGCCGTTCTATTCGTCGGCCCCGGCGCTCGCTCAGCTCCAGCTCCACCAACTGACGCAGGTAGTGCGGGCACGTCCAGCCCTCCTGCCCAGCGCGCCCGGCCAGCTCCTCGTGGTGGGCTGCGAATGCCGGCAGCTTCAGCGCGCGCAGCAGCATGGCCAGCGTTTGCTGCTGCTCGTCGGAGGCTCCTGCCGCTGCTCGCAGGGACGTGGAGGGGGGCTCATGAGGCCACCTCCCGCTGCGCCACCAGCAGCGCGTCATAGCTGCTCAGGTCCACCTCGGGCTGCTCCAGCTCGGGCACCTCCGGCCGGGCCGGCGCCACCAGCGCCTTCACCTGCTCGGCACCGCGCAGTCCGCCCTCGGCCAGCAGTCGCGCCAGCACCTGCTCCACCTGCGCCTCCAGCGTGGAGGCCGCCGGTGCAGAATGCGCAGGTATTCCACGTCCGCGGCTCTCCCCGCGTGCACCCGCTGCAGCTCGTCGTACGCCTGGCGGAATACCAGCGAGGGGAAGAGGTCCTCCCGGTAGCGGTACTGCGCGAAGGCCCCGGGCTTCTGCACCAGTGACCAGATGATGTGCCGGTAGTTGATGCGGTGTCCGTTGCGGCCCACCAGCCTGTCCACCACCAGCTGCGGTTTTCCCGCGTGCAGCACCTCCAGCTTGTCGTCGTACACGCGCACCCGCACGCGCTGACCCACCAGCCGCGAGGGCACCGAGTACGTGTTGTGCTGCACCCGGATGGTGCTCCACGCCGTGACGACTACCTCCAGCTCGCTGTACTCCACCAGCCGCTGCACCGACAGCGCCCTCATCGCCGCCAGCTCCTCCTCCACCTTCGCGCCGCGCAGCCGGTTGGCTTTCTCCAGCACGCCCTGCACCCAGCTCTCGTACTCCACGGCGCTCTGGAAGTCCCGACTGCCGCGCATCAGCAGGTGCTGCAACAGCCGACGTTTGAGCGCGCCGTTGAGCGCCTCCACGTCTCCGTTCTGCTCCTTCTTCCCCACTTCAATCGTGCGCGGCTCCATGCCCAGGTGCTTCATGAGCACCTGGTACTCGGCGTTGAATCCCCGCTTGCCGTTGCGCAAGTCATGCGTGGCGCTCGTGGAGTTGTCCGTCTGGTGGTAGCGCGGCACCTTCCCCAGCCGGAAGACGGCCGCCTGCACTCCGCGCTTGATGGCCGCCATGGACTCCGAGTGGCACACCGTCGCCCATTCCCAGTTGGAGTACGGCAGCACCGGGTGACACAGCAGGTGCGCGAAGGGCTGGCCTCCCACCGTCACCTCCAGCTCGTTGGCCCAGGTGAAGTCCGTCTGCATCGCCTCCCCGGGCCGATGCTCCTGGGCGAAGAACACCTGCTTCTCCGGCCCCTGCTGCGCTCGCCACTGGCGCACTCGCCGCTGCAACGTGCGCAGCTGCCCCGGCTTGTAGCGTCCCGGCTCCCGAGCGCACAGCTCCTCGAAGAGCGTCTTGGCCTCCAGTTCCGGCGCCTCCTTCAGCCGCTCGGCCAGTCCCTCCCACTGCTCCTCGAAGGGGTCCTCCTCGTCCTCCAGGTGCGCTCCTGCTCGAGCTCCGAGGGGAACTTCCCCTCCTTCACGTACTTGCGTGCCGTCTTGCGGTCCATGCCCGCCCGGGCCGCCGCCAGCCCCAAGCCTCCGTGCTTCGCCATCTCTTCCATCAGCTTCCTCACCTGGGCATCCGTCGTCCTCACCCGCCCATCCGAACCTCGGAAGTCACCGGGTTCCTACCGACGGCTGCCGTCACTCAGGATGGGGAGGTGTAATTGTCGTTGCTGGGGAGGTGTAGTTGTCGCTGAGCAACGCCTCATACGCGCGCATCAACGAGGATGCCTTGCGGCACGCCGCGGAGACGGCCCGGACCCTCGCGCGGCTGTGGAAGAAGCGCCCGGCATTGCTGGGCGAGTGGCTCCGCGCCCAGGACGTCGTCTTCGGCGCCTGCGCCCCGCTACCGGACAGGGAGGAAGGCCTGGACGAGGGACTGACTCCGACGGAGCGCTCCCGCCGGGCCGCCGAGCGCGCGTACCAGGAGGCCGCGCGCCTGTTCTACTGCGAGGACTTCCCCGCCGCCTCCCAGGCCTTCCAGGCCATCGCCGCATCGCCGGACTCTCCCTACCAGAACATGGGCCACTACCTCGCCGCCCGCGCCCTCGTGCGCCAGGGCTTGTTCGCGAGGCAGGGCGATGAAGCCAGCGCCCCCGTGCAGGACCCCGCCGTCCAGGCGCCGTTCCTCGAGGCGGAGAAGCTGCTCGGCACGGTGCTGGCCAATCCCAAACAACGCGAGGCCCACGCGCCCGCGCGCCGGCTGCTCGGCATCATCCGCTTCCGGCTCGCTCCCGAGCAGCGGCGGTGCGAGCTGTACTCGCGCGTCCTGGAGAAGGGCACGGGCACGGCGCTCGAGGCGGAGTTGATCGACTTCACGCATCTCTTCTCGTCCGAGAAGACCTGTCCGGGGCTCAAGGGCGACGCCGCCGACCTGGAGGCGTGGCTGCGGATGACCTGGAAGGAATACGGATACGCCCCCCGGAGAAGGGTCCGGACAAGAACTACGAGGCGGCGCTCGCGCGGTGGAAGAAGACGTCGCGCCTGCCCTGGCTCGTCACCGCGTTGATGAAGGCCTGGCCCGGCGCTCCCGGTCTGGAGGCGCTCCTGGAGGACGCGGGCAAGGTCCCGGCCAGCTCGCCCGCGGGCGTGACGGTGGCCTACTACTCCGGGCACCTGCTGCGGGAGCTGGGCCGCGCGGACGAGGCACGCCAGCGGCTCGCCCAAATCACGCCGGAGATGACGGCGGACCAGGTGTCCACGGACAACCTCCTGCGGGGGAGCGGCTGCTGCTCGCGACGAGCTGGGACGAAGCCTTCCGCAACCTGGCCCGGCGGACGGCGGGCCTGAGTGGCTATGACATCGGGTACAGCGACGCCACCCCCGAGCCTCCCGGCAAGCGGCCGATCTACTTCGACACCGACGCCCACGCCGTGCTGGGTCCGGTGCTCACCGCGCGGCGCATGCTGGAGCTGGCACGAGGCAACGCGCTGCCCCCGGGCTTGCGGCGGCAGGTGGGGTGGGCGGCGTTCACCAAGGCCACGGTGGTGGGGGACGACGAGACGTTGCAGGCGGCCGCCCGGGCCCTGGCGGAGACGGAACCCACCGCCCGGGAGGAGTTGCTGCGCATCGTGGGCCGGCCCACGCCCGAGGACCGTCGCTTCGACGCCCAGGTGCTCGTGATGGGCCTGCCCGTGCTGTCGCCCTTCCTCGAGCCGGGCGATGATCGCGACTGGTCCACGGACCCGAAACTCAACCTGACGGTGGACGTGTCCTACCAGCGCAACTGGTGGTGCGCGCCGGTGATGCCGAAGCAGGCGTCCTCCCCGCTCGCCTTCGTCCCCGAGGAGGAGCGCAGGGCCGCGCTCGCCGAGTGGAAGCAACTGGTGGAGGCTGGCAACGCGGTGTCCTGGTTCGGCCGGGTGGCGGTGGAGTGGGCCCGGGCGCATCCGGAGGATCCGCGCTCGCCCGTGGCGCTCTACCGCGTGGTGCGCGCGAGCAAGCGGGGTTGTGGGGGGCAGAATACGAAGGAGGCCACGACCGCCTTCCGCCTGCTGCACCAGCGCTATGGAAAGACGGACCAGGCCAAACGCGCCCCCTACGTGTATTGACCCCCTGGGGTTGGCATAGGATTCCGCCCGGGAGCCCGCTCATGCCACCCCCGCCGCCCGCCCGCTGCAACCGCCACCCCACCGCCACCGCCGGCTGGCGCTGCGTGGGGTGTGCCGCCTTCCTCTGCCCGGAGTGCGTCGAGGCCCGGCGCGTCTCCACCGTGGATCTGATCGCCTGCCGCGCCTGCGGAGAGCGGGCAGAGACACTGCTCGTCCACCGCTCGCGGCAACAGCCGCTCGAGGAGCGGATGCGCACCTCGGTGCGCTACCTGTTCAACCAACACACCCTGGCCATGCTCCTGGCCATCGGGACGATCCTCACGCTCCTCACCTTCCTCACCCGGGCGTCGTTCATCCTCGCGCGGCTGGCCCCGGCGGTCCTGCTGTACGGCGTCTTCTGGGGCTGCTTCTTCGCCGTCCTCCGGGCGAGCGCCCGGGGCGAGACCGACTTCCCCCTGCCCGAGTACAACGATCTCATCTCCGACTGGCTCCTGCCGTCCCTGCGCGGCCTCGTCGCCACCAGCGCCGTGTGGCTCCCCTTCGGCGTCTATCTCGTCTCCTTCAGCGGCTGGGACGCGCACGCGTACATCGTGCGCCTCTTCAACGATCCCATGTTCTACGCGACGGGCACCTTCCACGCCCTGCCCTGGGAGCAACTGCGCGGGGACGCCATCGTGTGGGTGCTGGGACTGGCCGGCCTCGTCTACCTCCCCATGGGCCTCATCCAGGGAGCCATCGGCGCCCCCTTCCTGGAGATGCTCGACCCCGTGCGCGGCGTGCGCGCCATGCTGCGCCTCGGGCGCGACTACCTCACCACGCTGGGCGTCCTGTTCGTCCTGGGGCTCGCGGGGCTGGTGACGTCCGCCCTCGGCGCGAGCGTGCGCGCCCTGGACCTGGGGCTGCTGACGCGCTGGCTCGCCGAGCTCGTCGAGCTGCCCGTGCCCTTGTTGATGGCGCACGTGCTCGGGCTGCTGCTCTACACCCGGGGAGATGCCCTCGGGTACGGGGCGCCGTCCGAGTACCTCACACCCGTGCTGCCCGGCGCGGCCCCGAGCACCACCCTGCGCGTGGAGGGCCTGGGCCTGCCCACGGCGGAGAGTGCCCCGCCCCCCGAGCTGCGCATCCAGGAGCTGACCCAGGCCGTCAGCACCCGGGACATCCCCCGCGCCCTCGCGCTCTACGCCGAGCTCCACTTCCTGCCCCGCGCCGCCCTCCCCCCGCGGTGCACCTCTTTGTCGGACAGGCGGCGGCGAGCCAGCAGGAGCATGCCCTCGCGGTGCGCGCGCTGGAGGCCGCCGCGGACTCCGCTCCGGAGGATCCGCTCGCCCCCCGCGCCCTCGTGCTCCTGGCGCGCGTGCTCGGCGAGCGCATGCAGGAGCCGGGGCGGGCCCTCGAGGTCTATCGCTACATTGTCGAGCGCTACCCGGACACGGACGCCTCGCGCTTCGCCCGGGTCCGACTTCCGCCCACCTCCTGACAGGTCCGCTTGCGCCCGGCCCCGCGCGTGCGCACTCCCTGTCCATGCACCGAGCACGTGCCATGTGGATGGTTCTGGGCCTCGCGCACCTCTGCGCCTGCGACGGGGGACTGCGGGTACCCAACCCCGAGAGAGACCCCTGTACCGAGGAGCTCGTCACGCTGCGCGTGGAGGTGGTGGACAGCCTGGGGGCCCGGTGAGCGGAGCCGTCGTCACGGCCACCCACACGGACACGGGCCACTCCGTCATCAGCACCACGAGTGAGCGGGGCGTGACCACGGCGGTGAACGAGGACATCGGCCCGGGCCGGGTGCGGCTGACGGCCCTCGCGGGCACCCGGCCCAGCGACTCGGCCGAGGTGACGTGGACGTGCGATGAGTGCCATTGCTACCCCGAGCCCAGCTCGGTCCAGTTGCACGTACGCCCCTGAGCCCTCGGGGGGCCGGTTCCTCCAACGACATTTGTTCCGGACCGCGTGACTCGCTAGGTTCGGAGTCATGTCGAGCGTGCAAGATCTCCTGTGTTGTTCCGTGGCGGAGTTGACCGAGCGGTTCGTCACCCAGTCCCGTTCCATTCCCCACGGGCTGCTGGAAGCCCTGGAGGCGGACACCCGCCAGGGCGCCCGCGCGCTCGCCCGCCGTCTGCGCCAGCAGCAGGGGAAGAACCGCTCGGAAGGCCAGCGGCTGCGCCACCTCCTGCGCTTCGAGACGGAGCTGTGGGAGCAGGGCCATCTGCACGTCGCGGGCGTGGACGAGGCCGGCCGGGGCCCGCTCGCCGGACCCGTGGTCGCCGCGGCGGCCATCCTCCCGCGGGGCTGGAAGCTCGAGGGGCTGGATGACTCGAAGAAGATCGCCGACGAGTCACGCCGGGATGAGATGGCGGAGGCCATCAAGCAGGGCGCGGTGGCGTGGGCCGTGGGTCAGGCGGAGCCCGAGGAGATCGATCGGCTCAACATCCGCCGGGCGAGCCTGCTCGCGATGCACCGGGCGCTCCAGGGCCTGGGCATCCAGCCCTCGTTCGTCCTGCTGGACGCCTTCACCATCCCCGAGTGCACGCTGCCCCAGCGCGGCATCGTCAAGGGCGATGCCCTGTCGCTGAGCATCGCGGCGGCGTCGGTGCTGGCGAAGACGACGCGCGACCGGACCATGCGGGAGCTGGACACGCTCTATCCGGGCTATGGGCTCGCCGAGCACAAGGGCTACCCCACGGCCTCGCACGTCCAGGTCATCCGCGAGCGGGGCGTGCTGCCCATCCACCGCCGCAGCTTCGCGCCCGTGCGGGAGGCCCTCGGCCTGCCCGTGCCTCCCTCCCCTCAAGGCGAACTCTTCCCAGGACCAGATCCCATATGAGCGCGGACCGAGACATCGACGGTTGGTTCGCCGAGCGGGGCATCACCTCGGCGACGTCCCGGAGCCGGGCCCGGGCGATTCTGGAGGAGGCGGGCCTCACCCGCCCAGGCAAGACGCGCCTGAGTGAACCCAAGCTGCCCCGGGCCGAGCAGCTCCTTCTCGAGCGCTTCTACCGCGTGTGCACCGCCGCGGAGTGCCAGCAGTCGGCACGGGCCAGTGGCCGGGAGCCCCTGCCGGTGGAACCCCGAAGCCACTGCGAGCACTGTGGCGGCTCGAACAACCACCGGGCCGAGGTGGCTTTCCTCCAAACGTGTCTCCAGCACGCGGTGCGCCGGGTGGTGGTGGTGGGTGGCTCGCCCGCGGTGCGCGAGGAGCTGAAGGACAAGCTCGGCGGCCAGCTGGAGCTGCGCGTGGTGGATGGCACCGAGCGGCGCACGGGCACCCAGGCCCAGGGCGATCTGGAATGGGCGGACCTGGTGCTCATCTGGGGCGCCACGGAGCTGCACCACAAGGTGAGCACCCACTACACCCAGCCGGGCACGCCCCATCGGCACAAGGTGGTTCACGTCGTGCGGCGGGGCGTGGCCGCGCTGCTCGACGCGGGCATCACCCACCTGAAACAGCGCTGAACACGACAGCGCATGCCCCACGGGTGTCCGGCCCCACTGACGGGCCGGACACAGTCGGGCACGGGAGGAGGTTGCGACGGAGCGTCACATGCGCTACGTCCATGGGTGTGCTGCGTCTGCTCCTCGTGCTCGCGCTGATCAACGGCCTGGTGCCCGCCTTTGGCGAGGCGCTGGAGTTGGTCGCCGACTACGCGGCGTCCGGCCATGTGGCGCACCTGGAGCCGCTCCAGGCGGACCCGCGGTCGGGCGACGAGCACGGCTGCGGCCCCACCGAGCACCACTGCCGGTGCTGCGCGAGCCAGTCCCTGCTGCCCACGGCAATGCCCGGCCCGGCGGTGCTCGACGTCCGGGAATCGCCCCGCACGCCCTTCGTGCACGAGGCCGTGGCCGAGCGGCCCGGTGTGCGGCTCTTGAGGCCCCCCATCCGCGCGTGAGCCCCGGGCTTCGAGTCACTCGTCCGTTGAGCTGAAGCGCACGTCGAGGCGAACCGAGGCCCCGGAGGAATCGTCCTCCCCGGGAAGAGGTGCCGGACCCCTGGTCCGCGCGCACCCGTCTTCCCGTGGAGGTTTCCCGCCGTTGGGTTTCCCTCTCCTGGCCTCGCTGGTGCCACCGTGCTTTCTCCCCTGTCCCTGACGTTTTGTCTGTTCCTCCAGTCCGCTCCCGCGCCCCACCCGTTGACCGTGGAGGAGTCGGTGGCGATCGCCCTCGAACGCAGTCCCCGCCTCATCTCCGCCCGGGCCGAGGCGGCCAGTGCCCGGGCCCGGCTGGAAGGCGCCTCGCTCCTCGCCCAGGAGAATCCCCAACTGCAGGGCGCCGTGGGGCCCCGGTGGAGACAAGCCGGGGAGCGCGCCGACCCGAGCCTCGATGTCTCGCTGGGCGTGAGCCAGCGGCTCGAGCTGCTCGGCCAGCGGGGCGCCCGTCGGGATACGGCGGCGGCCCAGCTCGCCGCGAGCGAGGCACGGCTCCAGGCGCTCCGCGTCACCCTGGCCGCCGAGGTGCGCGGCGCCTTCGCCCGGCTGCTGGCGGCCGAGCAGGAGTTGCGCCTGGATGACGAGGGCCGGCTGCTCGCGGAACAAGCGCTGCGGGCCGCCGAGGAGCGGCTGACGGCGGGAGCCGCCTCGCGCATCGAGGTGAATACCGCGCGGGTGGAGATGGGCCGGGCCGCGCACGAGCGCGTGCTCTCGGTACGGCGCCGGAGCCCGGCGCTCGCGGAGCTGCGCCTGCTGCTGGGGCTGGAGCCCACCGAGACCCCGCGCCTGTCGGAAGACTGGAAGCCGGATGACGCCGAGCCGCCCCCGCTCGAGGCCCTGGTGGAGCGGGCGCTGGCGCGACGGGCAGAGGTGAAGGCCGCGCGCGCCGAGCTGGACGCGGCGCGCGCCGAGGTGACGCTCGCCTCGCGCGAGGCGCTGCCCGCCCCGCGCCTGGGCGCCAGCTACTCGCGCGAGGAAGACGCCCACATCGTCCAGGGGACGCTGGGCATCGAGCTGCCGCTCTTCAACCGCAACCAGGAGGCCCAGGGCCTCGGCGCCGCGCGGCGGATACGGGCCCAGGCCGAGCTCGAGGCCACGGAGCGGATGGTGCGCTCGGAGGTGGCCCTGGCCCTGGAGCGCTACCAGAACGCGCGCGCCGCGATGGCCGTGTATGGCGCGGACGTGCTGGAGGCGCTCCAGCAGAACCTCGCGCTCGTCAACGAGGCGTACCGGGCGGGCAAGGTGGACTTCTTCCAACTGCTCGTCATCCGCCGGGACGCGCTCGACGCCCGGCGCGGCTCCATCGATGCGCTCGCGGAGCTGCTCATCGCCGAGGCCCAGCTCCAGAGCGCGCTCGGAGGCCAGCCATGAAGGCGCGCACACTGTTGGGCGTGCTCCTGATGTGGCTCGGGACGGGCTGCTCGAAGCCCTCGGGAGGCCACCCGCCCGAGGAGGGCACGGCGCACGCCGGAGAGGAGCACTCCGCCGGGGAGGAGCACGGCGAGCAGGAGGTGCGGCTCACGCCCGAGGCGATGCGCTCGGCGCGGATTCAAACGCGGGAGGTCCAGAGCAAGCCCTTGTCGGTGGGGCTCACCGCGCCGGCGCGGGTGTCCTTCACGCAGCGGGGCGTGGCACAGGTGGCCGCGCGGGTGCCGGGGCGGCTGTCGAGCATCGAGGTGAACCTGGGGCAGCGGGTGAAGAAGGGCCGGTGCTGGCGTACCTGGAGAGCCCGGAGCTGGGGCGGGCGCGGGCGGACTACCTGTCGGCGGCGACGAAGGCCCGGGTGGCCGAGGACAACTACCGCCGCGAGAAGGAGCTGCTCGACAAGGGCATCACCAGCGAGCGGGAGATGCGCGAGGCGGAGAGCACGTTCGTGACGGCGCAGGCCGAGCGCAACGCGGTGGATGGACGGTTGCATGCGCTGGGCCTGTCCGACGCGGAGATCGCCTCCCTGCGCGGCAACGAGCACTACAGCACGCGCCTGGCGGCCCTCAGCCCGCTGGACGGCACGGTGGTGGAGATCACCGGCACCGTGGGCCGGCGGTGGAGGCCACCACGACGCTCTTCACCGTGGGGGATCTCTCCACGTTGTGGGTGCTGCTGGACGTGACCGAGGTACGGGTGTCCGAGGTGAAGACGGGGCAGCGCGTGGACATCACGGTCGCGGCGCTGCCGGGCCGGCGCTTCCAGGGACGGGTGGAGTACGTGGGGGACATCATCCACGAGAAGACGCGCACGGTGCCGGTGCGGGTGGGGGTGGACAACCAGGACGGAGCGCTCAAGCCCGGCATGTTCGCCCAGGCGGAGATCGCCACGGATCCGGAGATCCCGCCGCCCCCCCGCGGCTCGTCGTGCCGCGCGAGGCGGTGCAGAAGCTGGGGACCCGGCAGGTCGTCTTCGTCCCGGAGGGGCCCGGGGCCTTCAAGGCGGTGGAGGTGCGCACGGGCCGCGGCTCCGGAACGGAGGTGGAGCTCGTCTCCGGCGTCGAGCCGGGCACGAGCGTCGTCACCCAGGGGGCCTTCATCCTCAAGTCCGAGCTCTCGCGCGAGAGCATGGGCGAGGGTCATTCCCACTAGGGAGGCGAGGGCACCATGTTCGACTCACTCATCGCCTTTTCCCTGCGCAACCGCTTCCTCGTCTTCCTGCTGGCGGTGCTGCTCATCGGCTTCGGACTGGACGCGCTGCGCCGGCTCCCCATCGACGCCGTACCGGATGTCACCAACGTGCAGGTGCAGATCCTCACCTCGTCGCCGGGCCTGGGGCCGGTGGAGGTGGAGAAGTTCATCACCCTGCCCGTCGAGACCGCCATGGGCGGACTGCCCGACACGCAGGAGGTGCGCTCGCTCTCGCGCTTCGGCCTGTCCGTCGTCACCGTCGTCTTCCAGGACGGCGTGGACATCTACTTCGCGCGCCAGCTCGTCCAGGAGCGGCTCGTGTCCGCGCGCGAGAACATCCCCCAGGGCCATGGCACGCCGGAGCTGGGGCCGCTCTCCTCGGGACTGGGGGAGATCTACCAGTTCGAGGTGAGGGGCGAGGGGGTCTCCTCCATGGAGCTGCGGAGCATCCTGGAGTGGCAGATCTCCCCCGGCTGCGCTCGGTGCCGGGCGTCGTCGAGGTCAATGCCTTTGGCGGAGAACTCAAGACGTACGAAGTGCAGCTCGATCCGGCGAAGCTCGTGGCGTATGGCCTGTCCTTGCAGCGCGTCTTCCAGGCGCTGGAGGAGAACAACGCCAACGCCGGAGGCGCCTCCATCTCGCGGGGAGCCGAGCAGGTGCTCATCCGGGGCGAGGGACTCATCGAGTCGCTCGAGGACATCGGGGACATCGTGCTCACCACGTCACCGCAGGGGACGCCGGTGCTCGTGCGGGACGTGGCCGAGGTGCGCTTCGCCCCCCAGGTGCGGCAGGGAGCCGTCACCCGGGACGGGCGGGGAGAGGCCGTCACCGGCATCGTGATGATGCGGCTGGGGGAGAACTCGCGCGAGGTGGTGGACCGCGTGAAGCAGGCCGTGGAGGCCATCCGCCCCACCCTGCCGCCGGGCATCGAGATCGATACCTTCTATGACCGCACGGATCTGGTGCGCAAGACGCTCCACACGGTGGCGCGCAACCTCCTCGAGGGAGGGCTGCTCGTCATCGTGGTGCTGCTGCTCATGTTGAGGAACCTGCGGGCGGGCCTGCTCGTGGCGAGCGCCATTCCCCTGTGCATGCTGTGCGCGTTCATCGGCATGCGCCAGCTCGGCATCTCGGGCAACCTGATGAGCCTGGGGGCCATCGACTTCGGGCTCATCGTGGATGGAGCGCTCATCATCACCGAGAACGCCGTGCGGCACCGGCGCAACGCCACCGGGAGCTGGGCCGGCCCCTCACCCGGGAGGAGCGGGACGAGGTGGTGCACCGCTCGACGGTGGAGATCCGCGGCGCGGCGGCCTTCGGCGAGGTGATCATCGGCGTGGTGTACCTGCCCATCCTCACGCTGAGCGGGGTGGAGGGGAAGATGTTCCGGCCCATGGCCATCACCGTGCTGTGCGCCCTGGCGGGGCCTTCGTGCTGTCGCTCACGCTGGTGCCCGCGCTCGCCTCCGTCTTCCTGCAACGCGACATGGAGGAGCGGGAGAGCGCGATCGTGCACGCGGCGCGTCGCATGTACGAGCCGGCACTCGCCTGGTGCCTGGCACGGCGCCAGAAGGTGGTGGCGATCGCCGTGGGCGTGCTGGCGTTGAGCCTCGCGCTGGTGCCGCTGCTGGGCACGGAGTTCATTCCCCGGCTGGACGAGGGCGCGCTGGCGCTCCAGGCGTGGCGGGTGCCCTCGGTGTCGCTGGAGGAGTCCGAGCGGCAGACGGGCCTCATCGAGACGGTGCTCAAGCGCTTCCCCGAGGTCACCACCGTCGTCTCACGCACGGGGCGCGCGGAGATCGCCACGGACCCGATGGGGGTGGAGATCAGCGACATCTACGTGATGCTCAAGCCCCACGAGGAGTGGACGACGGCGGACACGCGCGAGGGCCTCATCGCCGCGATGCAGCGGACACTGAGCAGGGAGGTGCCCGGCAATGTCTTCTCCTATTCACAGCCCATCGAGCTGCGCGTGAGCGAGCTGCTGTCCGGGGCCCGCTCGGACGTGGTGCTCAAGCTGTACGGCGAGGACATGGAGGAGTTGGAGCGGACGGGAAACCGGCTCGCACAGGCGTTGTCCCGGGTGCGGGGTGCCGCCGACGTGAAGGCCGAGCAGGTGGCGGGCCTGCCGGTGGCGCGGGTTCAAATCGACAGGCAGGCGCTCGCGCGTCACGGCATCAACGTCCGCCAGGTGCTCGACACCATCGAGACGCTCGGGGGCAAGGAGGTGGGCACGGTGCTGGAGGGTCAGCGGAGGTATGCCTTGCAGGTGCGCTTCGCCGCCTCGGCCCGCCAGCACGTGGAGCAACTGGAGAGCCTTCCGGTGGCGGGTGACTCCGGGCAGCTCATTCCCCTGTCGCAGTTGGCGCGAGTGGTGGTGGAGGAAGGCCCCGCGCAGGTGAGCCGGGAGAACATGCAGCGGCGGATCTCCATCGAGGCCAACGTGCGAGGGAGGGATCTGGGGAGCTTCATGAACGAGGCCCAGGAGGTAGTGGGCCGCGAGGTGAAGCTGCCGCCCGGCTACTGGCTGGAGTGGGGAGGACAGTTCAAGAACCTGGAGTCCGCGACGAGCCGGCTCGTGCTGGTGGTGCCGCTCACCTTGATGCTCGTCTTCACGCTGCTGTACACGACGTTCAACGCGGTGCGCCCGGCGCTGCTCATCTCGCTCAACATTCCCTTCGCCGTCACGGGCGGGCTGCTGGCCCTGGGGGTGCGTGGCATGCCGCTGTCCATCTCGGCGGCGGTGGGCTTCATCGCGCTGTTCGGCGTGGCGGTGCTCAACGGGCTCGTGCTCGTGGCGGCCATCCGCCGGTTGCGCGAGGAGGGCCTGCCGCCGCGCGAGGCGATCCAGGAAGCGGCCCGGGTGCGACTGCGGCCGGTGCTCACCACGGCGTTGGTGGCCTCGCTGGGCTTCCTGCCCATGGCGTTCGCGACCGGCGCGGGCGCCGAGTTGCAGAAGCCGCTGGCCACCGTCGTCATTGGCGGACTGCTCAGCGCCACGCTGCTCACGCTGCTGGTGCTGCCCACGGTCTACCCGTGGTTCGACACGGAGCCTTCCGCCAGAGACTGAAAAACCGGCCATGACTCCTTGGGTCTATACAGCCCCCCTACATCGCGAGTAGGAAGGAGAGAGTACAGGAGGCACGAACATGAGCGACACGCCAGATTGGAAGGGACGTCGTTTGGGCCCGTATCTGGTCGGTGAGCGGTTCCCGAACATTCCGGAGGATGAGGGCCGACTCCATGCAGCGCACCATGTGGAAACGGGCGAGCCCGCGCTGGTCTTGGTGCCGGGCGTCGGCGACGATTGGCGCACATCCACGCCCTGGAGCGCGGAGACCACCTACTTCGCCAGTCCGGAAGCCCTGGTGCTTCACCCCAAGCGCATGGTCGGGACGAAGCAGCCGAGGTTCCACGAGCTGACCCTGGGCTACATCCACCGGCGGGCTCCCTGGCGCAACTCGATGAGCGGGAGGATGTGCGGGCTCATCTCATGCGCGAGCCCCGGCCCATCCGTTCCCGAAACCGGGCGACGCGCTGGGGACTCGCGAGTACGGGAGTAGCCGTGGCGATAGGACTTGTTCTCCTTCTTTGGCCGCGCACGTCCACGCCTCCAGAGTTGCGCGACTCACCCGACGAGACTCCCGTCCTCATGAATCGACCGGGCCTCTCTTCGCCAGCCATCGCCTATCCGATGCCAGAGAAACCCTTGAAGGAGCAGGCCAGGCCGCCCTGCATGCCGGATCTGGAAGTGGAGATCCGGGGCGGTTGCTGGATGCCCCATCGAAGTGATGCTCCCTGCCCGCGGGGAACAGCTGAGTACCAGGGGAGGTGCTACGTGGCGGTCAAGAAGCCGGACCCGCAGCCTACCTCCGTCCATCCCTGATCTGCTGTCGGCGCATCATCGCGAAAACCCGAGAAGGGTGTCAGCCGCGCAGAGGGGCGAGAGCGCGATGTACCGAAACGAGTTCTTTGACACATGCCCTGGACACATGCCCTGACCTGACACATGCCCTGCTGCCGCCGCCATGACCGATGGTTACCGACTCTGACCGACTCTCTTTGCGTATTGCATGGAGACTATGACACTGGTAGGTCTGAGTGCATGCAAGTTGTCGCACAGGTACGGACAGGGTCCATCGCTGAGCCGTGGGTGTCCGTCGAGGATGTTGCCGCGCACCTCGGCGTCACGAAGGACTCCGTGTACCGTTGGATTGAGGCAAAGGGCTTGCCCGCACACAAGATTGGCAAGCTCTGGAAGTTCAAACTGTCGGAAGTGGACGACTGGGTTCGAGCCAACGGAGCGAACGAGACTGAGATGGGGGCGAAGCTCGTACGCAAGAGTACCGCGAGGACCACGAAATGACGGTGGCGCCAGCACGCCGAGCAACGAGGACGTCCCCCGCTCTCTTTGCACGCCAGCGGCAGCTTTTGCTCCTCCTCGATGCACTCGGAGGCTCAGTTGGGAAACTCGACTTCCAAAAGCTGCTCTTTCTGTACTGTGAGGAGCCCGCGTCAGGAAAGCCGTATGACTTCGTCCCGTACAAGCTCGGGGCGTTCTCGTTCACCTCATACGCGGATCGACGCAAGCTCATCGAGCATGAGTTCCTCGTCGATGACGAGCATCGCTGGCAACTAACCGACAAAGGTCGACGCGCCATCGGGCTTACGCCGGACATGCAATTAGCTGATTTTACGAGACGCTATCGCACGCTCCGAGGTGATGACCTAGTCGCCGACACCTACCGCCGCTTCCCCTATTTTGCAACGCGCAGCGAAATTGCGGAGCGAGTCCTCAAGGGTAATGGTGAGGCTCTAGCTCGAATCGAGTCCGCGCGACCGCCTGCCCATGGACCGGCCGTACAGACCATTGGGTACGAAGGACATACCCTGGAGAGCTATCTCAACGTCCTACTCCGAGCAGGAGTCACGTTCCTTTGCGACGTGCGTCGAAACCCCATCAGCCGCAAATATGGCTTCTCCAAAAGCACACTCTCGCGGGGATGCGAGAGTGTAGGTATTCGCTACGAGCACTTACCCGAGCTTGGCATCGCGTCCGAGCAGCGTCAGCACCTTAACTCCCAAGAAGACTACGACTCGCTCTTCGAAGAGTATGAGCGCATTTGGCTGCCGAAGCAGACCGAGACGCTAAACAGAATTCGGGGCTGGGCTCGCGGAGGTGAGCGTATCGCGCTCACTTGCTACGAGCATCTACCGCATCAATGCCATCGCCACTGCGTTTCGGAGGCTCTTGAGGCACGTTTCGGGAAGGATTTTATTGCAAATCACCTTTGAAAGGGGGGGAGTGAACAAAGAGCGCGTTCTCATCACTGTGAAGACGTACCCGACTCTATCGCGGAAGTACGGCGAAACCGTGTGCACGGCTGGCGTGCGCGAAGACGGCTCGTGGGTACGTATCTACCCGGTGCCTTTCCGGCGTCTCGACGAGGCGGAGCAGTACAAAAAATTCGACTGGATCGAGTGCCGCCTCGTTCGCAATTCGTCGGACCCTCGGCCGGAAACGTTTCGACCGCTCGATGAGAACGAACTGCAACCGGTTGGGCACATCAACACGGCAGATAACTGGCGCGAACGGCGTCGCATCTTGTTGAAAACGGCACGCGTCTACGACCGGCTCGATGAACTCATCGCGGGCGCCAAAGCGAACCAAATTTCCCTTGCTGTTTTCAAGCCCACCAAGGTCATCGACTTCGTTTGGGAACAGGAAGCACGCGAGTGGGACCTGAACAAGCTCCGGGAGATGCGTGAACTGACAAAACAGTTCGACCTATTCGCTGACAACAACTGGCGCAAAACATTCCAAGTGATCCCCAAGCTTCCGTACAGCTTTTCGTACCGCTTCGAGGATTCCACAGGGAAGGGCAGTGGGCTGCAGGTGCTCGACTGGGAAGCAGGTGCTCTATACTGGAACTGCTTGCGTTCGGTAGATGGCGATGAACCAAAGGCCCTCGCCAAGGTTCGGCAGAAGTACTTCGATGCATTTCTGAAGACCGACCTGCACTTCCTCCTTGGGACAACCCAACAGTTCCACTTCGTTGCCCCCAATCCATGGGTGATCATCGGCGTCTTGCCGACGCCACATGAGCGACAACTCGGGCTGTTCACTTAGCGCAAGGCGAAGAACAGAAAGTCATCCTCGTTCCGGCACCCAACCCGGGGCGGACACGCCCCCCTGCACGGTGGACCGTCAGGCCCCTATCCAGCGAACTTCCGCGCGTCGATGACCTGGCCGGTGTCACTCCCCTCGATGCTCCGCACGTAGGCCCGGGCGACCTGCTCCGCGGGCATGCCGGCAATGCCTTTCATGTTGAAGGCCTTCAAGGTCTCATCCACCCACGGCGGGCTCACCACGTTGATGCGGATGCCCCGAGGCATCTCGAGCGCCACCGCGCGGGTGAAGCTCTCGAGCGCCCCGTTCACCGGGCTGATGGCGGACGTGCCCGGCATGGGCTCGTGGGCGAGCACTCCGGTGGTGAGGGTGATGGAGCCGCCGTCTCGCACGTGCGCGAGCCCCAGCCTCACCACGTTCACCTGCCCCATCAACTTGTTGGACAAACTCATCTGGAAGTCCTCGTCGCTCAGCGCGCTGAGCGGCTTGAAGGCCGCCGACCCCGTCGCGGAGACGAGTGCGTCGAACGGGGCCACCGCCTTGAAGAGCCGCTCCAGCGACTCCTTCGAGGTGATGTCCGCCTGGTACTTCCCACCCTTCCGGGCCACCTCGATGACCTCGTGCCGTCCGGACAGTGCCCGCACGACCTCCCGGCCGATGGTGCCCGTTGCGCCAATAACGATGATTCGCATGGTGCCTCCTCCGTGAGGAGGCGCGACTACTCCTTCGCCAAACGGGCCGCAAGGCAGGGCGCGGCGCTCACGCTCCGGTTCGAGCTACGTCGAACAAATGCGCCACGGTCACACCCGAGGAGCGCGGTCAATGCCCGATTGGCGCATCAAGGGGGAAACCTCCTGCTGGCGGGTTATGGGAAGCCACTGAGGCCACGCGCTGGTTCAAGCACGGCATGGGCCATTCCTGGTGCATCCACATGTTTCATTGCCCTGGCTATACGCTCCTCGGACTCCTGCAATCCACGTCCTCCCATCTCCTCTACCGTGCACTGAGAGAGGTGGACCGCCAGGCCGTCATCCTCAAGACGCCCCGCTCCGACTTTCCAGGAGCCCGGGAACGAGCGATCCTCCAGCACGAGTACACGCTCCTCCAACGGCTGCGCGGGACCCCTGGAATCATCCAGGTCCACGCCTGTGAGATGCACCAGGAGCGTCCGGTCCTCATCCTCGCCCACGAGGGCGGCACCCCGCTCTCCGAGCATCTGGGTCAGCCCCTTGCTCCCGAGCGCTTCCTCCCCATCGCCCTCGGCCTGTGCTCCACCCTGGCCGAGGTCCACCGTCGGGGCGTCATCCACAAGGACATCAAACCGGCCAACATCCTCCTGTCCGACTCCGGCCAGCCCTGGCTCATCGACTTCGGCATTTCCACCCTCCAGCGGATGGAGCATGTGGAGGCGTCTCCCGCGCCCCTCGTGCAGGGAACTCCGGCGTACATGTCTCCAGAGCAGACAGGACGGATGAACCGGACGCTGGACTACCGCACCGACCTCTACTCCCTGGGCGTCACCTTCTACCAGATGCTCACCGGACGTCTGCCCTTCGAGGGCAGGGACTTGTTGGAGTGGTTTCACGCCCACCGGCCCAGACGCCTCCTCCCCCGCACCAGGTGGTGCCCGGGGTGCCGCCCCTCCTCTCCGCCCTGGTGATGAAGCTCTTGTCCAAGCAGGCCGAGGAGCGTTACCAGGCGGCGGAGGGCTTGCGCTTCGATCTGGAGCGCCTCCAGCGTGGAGAGGAAGACTTTCCCCTGGGGGAGCGGGACGTGCCCGCGCGCTTCCTGCTGCCCCAGCGGTTGTATGGCCGGCAGAGCGAGGTGGAGACCCTGCTCGAGGCCTTCGAGCGCGTGGCACGGGAGGGCCGGCTCGAGTGGGTATCGGTCCGCGGCTACTCGGGCATTGGCAAGTCCGCCGTCGTGCATGAGTTGCACAAGCCCGTGTTGCGGCGCCGCGGCTTCTTCCTTCACGGCAAGTTCGACCAGTTCCAGCGGGACGTGCCCTACACGCCCCTGGTCCAGGCCCTCCGCGGCCTCCTCCAGCACCTGCTGGCCGGCAGCGACGAGGAGCTCGCCACCGGCGCCACCGCCTGTCGCAAGCCCTGGAAGGGCAAGGACAGGTGCTGTTGAGCCTGGTGCCGCAATGGGAACTCGTCCTGGGCAAACAGCCCGCCGTGGCGGAACTGCCACCCGAGGCCGCGCCCCACCGCGTCCATCGTCTCGTCCAACGTCTGCTGAGCGTCTTCGCCACGAGCGAGCGCCCCCTGGTGCTCTTCCTGGACGACTTGCAGTGGGCGGACCTCGCCAGCCTCGAGCTGTTGCGATACCTCGCGTCCCATCCAGACACGCCGCCCCTGCTGTTGGTGGGCGCCTACCGGGACAACGAGGTGGGCCCCGCGCACCCCCTCCTGTCGACGCTCGCCCAGGCGCGCGAGGCGGGGGCACGGCTCGGGGACATCCACCTGGGAGCCTTGTCGCTCGAGCAGACGCGCCAACTGGTGGCGGAGGCCCTCCCGGGTGCCAGTCCGGACGTCGTGGAGCCACTGTGTGCCCTCGTCTGGGAAAAGACCGCGGGCAATCCCTTCTTCCTGTTGCAACTGTTGCGCACGCTCCACCAGGAGGAGCTGGTGACACGTGCGCCCGAGGGGGCTGGCGCTGGGACGAAGCGGGCGTGAAGGCGCGTGGCTACTCGGACAACGTGGTGGACTTCATGGTGGGCCGGCTGCGCCATCTGCCCGAGGACACGCAACACCTGCTGCAGCTGGCCGCCTGTGTGGGCAGCTCCTTCCCGCTCTCCCTGCTGGCCCGCCTGACCCGGAGGGACATCTCCCAGGTGGAGGAAGGCCTGGAGCCAGCCCTGCGGGAGGGACTGGTGGAATGCACGGCGCCCCACCCCCCGCGCTTCCTCCACGACCACATCCAACAAGCCGCCCATGCGCTCCTCCCGGCCGAGGAGCGCAAGAGCGTGCACCTGCGCATCGGCCGCCAATGGCTGAGCGACCTGTCTCCGGAGGAACTCGACGAGCGCCTCTTCGATGTCGTGGGCCAGCTCAACGCGGGCGTGGACCTGATGGGGGACGAGGCGGAGCGCACGCACCGGCGCACCTCAACGCACGGGTGGGTTTCGGGCCAGGGCCGCCTCGGCCCACCATTCGGCCGCGGGCTATTTCACCCTGGCCATCTCCCTGCTGCCCGGCGACCCCTGGGAAACCGACCATGCCTTGACCTTCAAATTGCGCTCGGCGCAGCTCACCAGCGAATCGATGAGCGGCCATTCCGACAAGGCCGTCCTCCTGGCGGAGGAGTTGTTGCGCCAGGCCCGTACGCGCTCCGACATGGCCGCCGCCCACATTCTCCGGGGCCGCCTCCACGGCCTGACCGGGAACTCCCAAGGCGCGGTCAACACCCTCCTGGAATGCCTGCGGAAATTTGGAATGCCCCTGTCGCCCACCCCTTCCGAGGAAGAGCTCCGCCAGGCCGAGGAGGAGCTGGAACTGTTGCTGCAACGGCATGCCCTCGAGGAGCTCCTCTCACGGCCCTCGCTGACGGATCCCGAGCTGGCGGCGAGCATCGATGTCTTGTCGGCCTTGAGCGCCTCGGCCCTGTTCGCCAATGTCAGGCTGTCCGCCCTGGCCGCCCTCCAGTCGGCGATCCTGAGCATCCGCCACGGCAACACGGAAGCTTCCGCGAACAGTTATGTCCTCTGCTCCACCTGGTATGGCTCCAGTCGCCAGAAATACGGTGAAGCCCGAGTCCTGGGCAAGCTCGCCCTCCTCCTGAACGAGCGCTCCCCACACTCCCCTCACAAGATCCGGGTGCTGAACTACTCCGCGACCATCCAGAGTCTGTCCATCCCCTTCTCCCAGGTCCGGGAGATCATCCTCGCCGCCTTTCGAGAATCGCTCCTGAGGGGAGACGCTCCGGGGCCTGCGCTTGTTGCTTCTCCCTCGTCCGAAACCTCCTGCTCGAGGGTCGTGAGCTTTCCGAGCTCCACCAGGAGTCGAAGGCCTTCGACGAGTTCGTCCGCAAGTCCAGCCATCCCCTATTCGCCCAACTGGCCCGCTATACCCTGCGGCTGGTGCAGCAACTGCGAGGGCTCACGCCCTCGTTCTCCTCGGTCGATGGGGATGGGTTCGAGGAGGCGAGCGTCGAAGCACAGCTCCTGAGGAGTGGCTCGCCTCAATTCCATACTCTGTTCCTCCACATCAAGATGCAGTCGCGCTTCATGTGTGGGGACTACGAGCAGGCCCGCCGGCCCGCACGCAGGTCTCGCAAACGGCCTCCAGAGCGCCGGGCGATCCCATGCGGTTCAACCATCACCTGTATGGGGCGCTGACACTGGCCGCCTGCCACCGGACCGCGTCCCCCGCCGAACAGCGGGAGTTCCTCGTCGAGATCGACAAGCACCGTCAACAGCTCGCGGCCTGGGCCAGCGGGTGCCCGGCGAACTTCCTCGCCGCCGAGAGGATGGTGGCCGCCGAGCAGGCCCGGCTCTCCGGCAACACCGAGGAGGCCCTGCGTGCCTACGAGGCCGCCCTGCTCGCCGCTCGCGAACACGGCGCGCCCCACCATGTGGGTCTCGCCAGTGAGCTGGCCGCCCGTTTTTGCAAGGGCCTGGGCTTGCCCTCCCTCGCGACCAGCTACATCCGCCGGCCCGCGAGGCCTACTTCCAATGGGGCGCCCACGGAAAAGTCCGCCAGTTGGAGGAGCTGTGGCCGCAACTCCACTCCGCGCCCGCCTCCGCCCAGGACACCACCACGGACCAGGGGACGGGCCCCCAGCACGTCGATTCACTCGCCGTCATCAAGGCCCAACAGGCCATCTCCAGCGAAATCCTCCTCGAGCCCCTGGTGGCCACCCTCCTGCGAGTCACCCTGGAGAGCGCCGGTGCCCAGCGCGCCGCCCTCTTCCTTCTCCAGGACGACTCGCTCCAGCTGGTCGCGCGCCAGTCCGCCTCCCCCTCCGACAGCGGGAGCCTCTCCGCCGACTCCCTGCCCCTGTCCCTGCTCGCATACGTGCGCCGCACCCAAGAGCACGTCCTGCTCGACGACACCTCTCGTCCCCACCCCTTCTCCTCCGACACCTACTTCTCCTCGTCTTCCGCCCGCTCCATCCTTTGTCTGCCCTTGCGCCGCAAGGAAGCCTTCTTCGGCCTGCTCTACCTGGAGAACTCCCTGACCCAGGAGGCCTTCTCCCCCGCCCGGCTCTCGCTCCTGGAGCATCTCGCCTCCCAGGCCTCCATCTCCATCGAGAATGCCCGGCTCTACTCGGACGTGCAGAAGGCCGAAGCCGCCCTGCGCCAGGCCAATGAGGAGCTGGAGGCGCGCGTCCAACAGCGCACCCACGAGTTGAAGCGGGCCCAGGCCCAGTTGGTGGAAACCGCCCGCCGGACGGGCATGGCGGAAATCGCCTCCAATGTGCTCCATGACGTGGGCAACGCCCTCACCAGCATCGTCGTGGACACCGCGCTGATGCGCGACACGCTCGCCACCTCCCGCCTGGGCCGCCTCCGGCAGGCCGCCACCCTCCTGGAGGACAACCGCACCCACCGGCCGACTTCCTCACGCGGGACGCGCGGCCACCAGTTGGTGGACTACTTCCTCCAACTGGCCGGGGAACTGGAACAGGAGCAGGCGTCTCTCGCCACGAGTCTGGACACCATGGACTCGCAGGTGTCACGGGTGCGCTCCATCGTGGAGGGGCAACAGGCCCATGCCACCTCCACCCTGCTGTGGGAAGAGTGTGACCTGGGCGAGTTGATGGAGGAGGCCCTGCGTCTTCAACACGGCTCCCTGCTTCAGGCCCAGGTCACCGTCTCCCGGGAAGTCCAAGCCCTTGCCCCGGTGAAGATAGACAAGCACAAGGTGCTCACCATCCTGCTCAACCTGCTGAACAATGCCCGCCGGCCCTGGAAGCCCTCCCCCAACCCGCCCCGCGCCTCACCCTCCGCCTGTCCCAGGAGGGCGGCTGGGTGCGGATGCAGGTAATGGACACCGGAGTGGGCCTCGCCCCGGACATCCGCCCGCACCTCTTCACCCAGGGCTTCACCACCCGCCCCCACGGCCATGGAATCGGCCTGCACTCCAGTGCCCTCGCCGCACAACTCATGGGCGGCCGTCTCTCCCTGGACAGCGAGGGTCCGGGTCGCGGCACCACCGCGACCCTGCTCCTCCCCGTCCCCTCCACGTCCCGCTCGAAATGGGCGTGAAACGAAAAAGCCCTCGCGTATCGAACCGATCGGTTCAAATGACGAGCCCCGCCGCACTCGCGCTCCGCGGCGCCACGGCGCGCATCCGAGAGAAGAGGAACTCCCATGTCCGATATGTCCGAGACCGTTCGAGTGGTGGTCGTCTATCACAGCGGTCGGGGTGGCCACACGACGAAGGTGGCCGAGGCGGTCGCGGCCGGTGCCGCGAAGGAGCCCAACACGGAGGTTCAGCTCCTCTGGGCCGAGGATGCGCCGAAGCACTGGGACGTGCTGGATTCCGCCGATGCCATCATCATGGGCGCGCCCACGTACATGGGCAGCCTGTCGGCTCAGTTCAAGGGCTTCATGGATGCGACCTCCCACCTGCAGTA
This sequence comes from Cystobacter fuscus, assembly GCA_049060065.1. Classification (GTDB taxonomy): domain Bacteria; phylum Myxococcota; class Myxococcia; order Myxococcales; family Myxococcaceae; genus Cystobacter; species Cystobacter fuscus_B. The sequence continues at coordinate 1,464,193 of JBMEQP010000002.1, read as the reverse complement.
CGCGCAGAAGCGCTGGGCCAACAAGGTGGCCGCGGGCTTCACCAATGGCGGCTCCCGGGGTGGCGACAAGCAGAACTCCCTGATTCAACTCATGACGTTCGCGGCCCAGCACCACATGCACTGGGTGAACCTGGGCCTGCCCTACGGCAACAACCGCTCCTTCACCAACGAGGACGTGCTCAACCGGGATGCGTACACTCTGGGCGTGGCGGCCCAATCCAACCTCGATCAATCCTCGGACGTCGCGCCGCCGCCGGCCGACTTGAGGACCGCCGAGTTCCTCGGGCAGCGCGTGACGAACGTCGCCCGGGAGCTGAAGGTCGGACGGGCCGTCCTCGCCCAACGAAAGTGAGTGGAACATGGCTCGACCCAAGGGGTTCAACCGGGAAGGTGTCCTGAGAAAAGCCATCGGCGTGTTCTGGAAGAAGGGCTACGCCGACACGAGCCTTCAGGACCTCGAGCGTGCGACGGGCGTCAACAAGTCGGGGCTCTATTCCGAGTTCCAAGGCAAGGACGACCTGTACACCGAGAGCTTGAAGTTCTACCTCGAGCAGGCCCAGACGGATGTGCTCCTCTCCGCCCAACCCCTGGGCCTGGACAACGTCGAACGCTTCCTCGCCCTGGGGTTGCGCTGCGCGTACGGCTCGCCCGGCTGCCTGTTGGTCAACTCGCTGCGCGAGGTGGCGGTGCTGCCCCCCGCGGTCGAGACACTGATTCGCGAGAACCGGCGCCATCTCCACTCGGCCCTGGCGCGCAACCTCGAGGCCGCTCGGCCCTCGGGCGACGCCCAGGAACTGGCCGATCTGGTGCTGACGTTCTTCTCGGGCCTCACCCTCGAGCAGAACCTGGCCACGGACGAAAAAGAGACCCAGCGGAAGATCGCGAGCTTCATGCGCCTGCTCAGGGGCACTTTTGAATCAGAATCAAAAGAGCACTGAAGGCAAGCCATCCCATGGACGCGAGGGTCACGTGTTAAATCCCGCCTCGTTCCCCGAACCCGCTTCATGGAGAAACACGATGGCCACGTCCTTCAAAACCACTCTTTTCAGCTTCCTCGCCGCGTTGACCCTGAGTGCTCCGGCGCTGGCCGCCACCCCGAGCACCCAAGAAGTCTGGCAACACCATATCAAGGCCTGGGCGGACCAGGACGTCGCCGCCATCACGTCGGACTACACCGACAGCTCCGTCCTGATTCTCAACAATCAGGTCATCCGCGGCAAAGCAGGCATCGCCCGGGCCTTCAGTCAGTTGTTCCAGATCTTCAGCACCGGCCAGAACCAGTTGGATCAACCCACCATCAATGGCCGCATCATCTACCTCACCTGGCGCTATACGCCGAAGAATGAAAACGCGTTCTTCGGCAGCGACACCTTCGTGGTCGAAAATGGCAAGATCCAGATTCAGACCATCGCCTCGGAACTGTATTTCAGCCACCCCGTCAAGCCTTGACGGGTGAGCCACACACACTCACGATTCGGACTCCAGCCGCGCGAGCAGCAGTGCCATCGCGCGGTCCGCGATGGCACGGCGCACCGCGCTCCGGTTTCCCGTGAAGACATGGCGCTCCACCGCGGCCCGCTCTCCCCGGCGCACCACCGCGAGGAAGGCCAGCCCCACCGGCTTGCTCGACGTGCCTCCCGTCGGCCCCGCGATGCCCGTCTCCGCCACCGCCCAGTCCGCGCGAGAATGCTCCAGCGCGGCGTGGGCCAGCGCCTCCACCGCCTCCGCGCTCACCGAGCCATGCACCTGGAGCAACTCCAGCGGCACACCCAACTGCTCCACCTTGGATTCGTTCGAGTATGGAATGAACCCGCGCTCCACCACCGACGACGCACCCGGCACCTCCGTCAGCCGCGCACACACGAGGCCGCCCGTACACGCCTCCACCAGCACCAGGCGCACGCCCTTCTCACGGCAGCGCCGCGACACCTCCACCGCCAACACGTCCGGGGGCTCGCTCATCATTCCTCTTCCTCGCTTCCCTCCTCCAACGTGGGCTATTTGCCGAGCAACTCGAACTCCGCCAATTGAGTGTGAGTGCTGCCATTCACCTCGTTGATCTGCATCCGGTAGTGGGTGTAGGCGGTGTTGTTGTTGCCGAGGAGGAACATGCGCGTCTGATAGCGCCAGGCGAAGGTCTGCCCGGTCTGCGTGTCCAGGGTGACCCAGGTGTTGCCATCATGGGAGGCCTGGAGCGTCCAGCTCCTGGGATCTCGATCCGGGAAGTCATTGGCGGACGTCAACGTGTACATCTTGACCGTCTTGCCCTGGGGGAGCTGGTAGCGGAACCAGGAAGTGGACTGGGGGGCGAACCACTTGGTCCGCGAGTCGTCGTCGAAGGCGCTCCCGATGCCTTCCCCGCTGCCCGGGTTGTCCAGGCTCGCGGAGGCGATTCCGCCCTTCGCCACGTCGGCCAGCGGTTGGGCGATGTTGGAGCCCGACGTCAGGGAGGTGGGCGCGTTGATGTCGCCCGAGCCCCAGGTCGTTGGGGAGGAGCCCATGGTGAAGTCCAGGGTGGCGCCGTTGGCGAGAATCGAATGGGGCAGGAAGCTGCGGGAATAGGGCTGCCCATTGACGGCGAGGCCCTGGATGTACTTGTTCGTGTCGCTGACGTTGGGGGCGTTGATGACGATGTTCCGGCCGTTCTCCAGGTGAACCGTCATCTTGGAGAAGAAGGGCGCGCCGATCGCGTATTCGGGCCGGCCGACGCTGACCGGGTAGAAGCCCATCGCGCTGAAGAGATACCACGCGGACATCTCGCCATTGTCCTCGTCCCCCAGGTAGCCGTCGCCATTGCCGATACCGGACTTGTAGAGATTGTTGAGGATGGCGCGCACGCGCTGTTGAATCCGCCACGGCGTGCCCGCGTAGCTGTACATGTAGAGGGTATGGTGCCCGGGCTGGTTGGAGTGGGCGTACTGCCCCATGTTGACGTCATAGGCCTCCCGGATCTCGTGGATGAGCCCGATGCAGGACAGATCATAATCCCGCGAGCCATCGAACAAGGCATCGAGCTTGTTGGCCAGGGCGCTCTTTCCCCCGTAGAGGTTGGCCAACCCCTGACCATCATGGGGCACGAGCGTGCTGTAATGCCGGCATTGCCCTCGGTGAACCCACAGCCCCACGTATTCGGCTTGAAGTTCGCATCCGAGACGAACCACGAGCCATCCGCCTTCCTGGCCCGGAAGAAGCCGACCGAGGAAGAGAAGAGGTTGACGTAGTTCAATGAGCGGTTGAGCAGGTACTGCGCCTCGTTGGTCCTGCCCAGGGCCCGAGCCATCTGGGAGATGGCGAAGTCATTGAGGTAGCTCTCCAGCGACCAGGAGGTCGACTGGCGGTCCTCGCCGGAATCGAACTCGCTGCCCGTGATGTCCTGCGGCATGTAGCCCATGAAGAGGGAGCGGCTCATGCCCTTGCGGCCCCGGTCCGAGCCGCTGCTGTAGGTCATGGCGTTGCGCATCATCGAGTCATACGCCGCCGAGACGTCGAAGTTGCGCACGCCTTTCAGGTAGGCATCGGCGATGAGCGCGTCGGAGCTGGTGCCAACCATGCTGTTGGCATAGGCCGGCGCCGACCAGCGGGTAATCCACCCGCCATCCCTGTAGCCAGCGACGAACCCGTCGATCATCTCCCCCGCCCTGGTCGGGATGAGCAGCGAGTACAGCGGCCAGGTGGTCCGGTACGTGTCCCAGAAGCCGTTGTTGACATACACCTTGCCCGTCTTCACCGGGTGGCCGCCCACATAGGGGGTGGCATAGCTGGGCGTGCCATTCACGTTCTCCCAGGCGGAGTTGGGGTAGAGGAACGCCCGGTACAGGTTGGAGTACAGAATGGTTTTCTGATCCTCCGACGCTCCTTCCACCTCGATCTTGCCGAGCATGGAGTCCCAGGCGGACTGGGCTTCCAGCTTGACGACGTCGAAGCTCTTCGAGCCAATCTCCTGCGCCAGGTTGGCCTGGGCCTGCGCCACGCTGATGAACGAGGTCGCGAAGGTCAGGCCCACCTTCTCGCCCGCCACGGTGTTGAAGCGGACCCACGAGGTGAGCTGGCGCTGTCCCGAGACCCTCGCCGACTCCGCGATGGGCTTGCTGAACTTCGCATAGAAGTACATTCGCGGCGCATGGGCCGACCAGCTCGAGTGGTCGGTGTAGCCGGAGATGGTCCCCGCCGCGTTGTCGAAGGAGATGGAGGCGTCCACCGTCCCCTTCTCGGGACCGATGCTATCGAACAGCAGGTAGGAACTGGTGCCGGGGAACGTGAACCGCAGGGCCGCCGCGTGATCCGTCGGGGCGATCTCCGTCTGGATCCCATTGTTGAACTTCACGCTGTAGTAATGGGCCCTGGCGGTCTCGTTCGCATGGCTGAAGGCCGCGGCACGCGAGGCCCGGTCCACGACCACCGCGCCCGATTGCGGCAGGAACTGGAAGGTCTGGCGATCCCCCATCCAGGGGCTCGGCATGTGACTGATGGTGAAGGCCTGGATGGCGTTCTGGTTGTATTGATAAATCCAGTTGTTCTTGCTCGCGTCGGTCATCGGCGTCCAGAAATTGAAGCCGAAGGGAACCGCCGTGGCCGGGAACGTGGCGCCTCGGGAGTAACCCTCATACTCGGAGTTGCTCCCGCGCAGCGTGTTCACGTAATCCGAGGGAGCTGCGCTGGCCTCGGATGCGAGCAACCCGAGAGACATCAGCCCGCCTCCCCACAGACCTCGCAGGAGCATGTTCGCGATTCTCTTGTTCATCACACCCGGGCCGGAGGACCGCGGGAATCCACGACGCGTCAGCTCAGTCTCGCTCATGGAAGACAATTAAGAATTGAAACACCGCTCCAATACCAGCTTTTTCTCGATTAACCTTTTATCCCACTATTTAATTATTTCCTTGATATCGGCATTATTCCGCATGGAGTGGAAAAATGCGTGAGGTGTCGAAAATCGGTGCGAACGTTGGCTCCAGCATGGGCCTGGACGTGAACAACGGCAGCCCCGACCCCAAGACCAACATCCAGGTGGTGAAGTCCATCTCGCTCAGTGGTCGTTCGAGCAGGTGCCGTGAGCGTCGAGCGGTGAGCCGCCGCCCGACTCGGACTCGTGGTCTCGAGTCGGGCGCGGCCCTCTCGCGCGAGGGCGGAAGCGCTACTCCTCGTCGCTGCGCAGCGTCGCGAGGACGTTGAGGTCCTCGAGCGTCGTGGTGTCGCCCGTGGTCTGCTTGCCGCTGGCCACGTCACGCAACAGCCGGCGCATGATCTTCCCCGAGCGCGTCTTGGGCAGCCCTTCCGCGAAGCGGATCTCATCCGGCCGGGCGATGGCGCCAATCTCCTTGCCCACGTGCGAGGCCAGTTCCTTCTTGAGCTCCGGCGAGTGGCCCACGCCCTTCTTGAGCGTGATGAAGGCCACCAACGCCGTGCCCTTCAAGTCGTCCGGACGGCCCACCACCGCCGCCTCGGCCACGGACTTGTGGGCCACGAGCGCGCTCTCCACCTCGGCGGTGCCCAGGCGGTGGCCCGCCACGTTCACCACGTCATCCACGCGGCCCATCAGCCAGAAGTAGCCGTCGTCGTCCCGCCGCGCGCCGTCGCCGGTGAAGTACATGCCGGGCAGCTCGCTGAAGTACGTGTTCACGTAGCGCTGGGGGTCGCCATACACCGTGCGCAGCATCGACGGCCACGGCCGGGTGATGAAGAGCTGGCCACCCTGGTTCGCCCCCACCGGCTTGCCCTGCTTGTCGAGCACCTCCGTGTGGATGCCGGGCAGGGGCAGCGTGGCGCTTCCGGGCTTGGTGGGCGTCGCGCCCGGCAGCGGCGAGAGCATGATGCCGCCCGTCTCCGTCTGCCACCACGTGTCCACCACCGGGCAGCGCCCGCCGCCAATCACGTCGCGGTACCACATCCACGCTTCCGGGTTGATGGGCTCGCCCACCGAGCCGAGCAGCCGCAGCGAGGACATGTCGTGCTTGCGCGGGATGTCATCCCCCAGGCGCATGAAGGCGCGGATGGCCGTGGGCGCCGTGTAGAGGATGGAGATCTTCTCGCGGGCGATGAGCTCCCACGTGCGGTCCGCGCCCGGGTGCGTGAGCGCGCCTTCGTAGATGACCGAGGTGACGCCATTCATCAGCGGGCCGTAGACGACGTAGCTGTGGCCCGTCACCCAGCCGATGTCGGCGGTGCACCAGTAGACGTCCTCCTTCTTGAAGTCGAACACCCAGCGCGAGGACAGCGAGGCGAACACCGCGTAGCCGCCCGTCGTGTGCAGCACGCCCTTGGGCTTGCCCGTGCTGCCCGAGGTGTAGAGGATGAACAGCGGGTGCTCGCTCTCCACCCACTCCGGCTCGCAGACGTCCGACTGCTTCTGCGTCAGCTCGCTCCAGGACTGCTCCTTGCCCTCCAGGCGCAGCGCGCCCTGCGTGGTGCGCTGGAGCACCACCACGTGCTCCAGGTTCTTCATCTGCGGAATCGCCTTGCGCACGTTGTCCAGCAGCGGCACCACCGCGCCCTTGCGCCAGCCACCATCCGCGGTGAGCAGCACCCGCGCCCCCGCGTCGTTCATGCGCTCGAGCAGCGCCTCGGCCGAGAAGCCGCCGAACACCACCGAGTGCACCGCGCCCACGCGCGCGCACGCGAGCATCGCCACCGCCGCCTCGGGCACCATGGGCAGGTAGATGCCCACCCGGTCCCCCTTCTTCACGCCCAGCGCGCGCAGGCCGTTGGCGAGCTGGTTCACCTGCCGCGACAGCTCCCCGTACGTCACCTTGCGCCGATCTCCCGGCTCGCCCTCGAAGAGGATGGCCGTCTTGTCCTTGAGCGCCGGCAGGTGCCGATCCAGGCAGTTGTACGCGAGGTTGGTGCGCCCCTCGACGAACCAGCGCGCATGCGGCGGCTTCCACTCGAGCACCGTCTGGAAGGGCTCCTTCCAGTACAGCTCCTCGCGCGCCCGCGCGCCCCAGTACGCCTCGGGATTCTTCTCCGCCTCGTCCCACAACCGGCGGTAGTCCTCCATGCTGCCGATGTGCGCGCGGCGTGAGAAGTCCTCCGGAGGCGGGAAGAGCCGGTTCTCCACGAGGACTGATTCCAATGCCTGCGGGTTCGGACGCGGTGTTTCAGCCATGAGATCCTCCGGTGTGAGCTGTCGGGATACCCCCTTTCTAGAGGGCTCGCGTCCGGAGTCTCAAGCAGAGCTTTCCTACTGGCACCCAGCGCCTTGGATTGCCCGGTACTTCACCCAGAGCTGGCAGGCGCACTCGGGCTGCTCCACCCGCGGCTCGATGCGCACGCTCAGCACGCCATCGAAACGCGTGGCGCACTGCGTCGTGCCCTCCAGGTGCATCCACACCTGCTCCACGAGGCACTGCTTGCCCCGCAGGGTGATGGCCGCACTGGACTCGCTGCCATCGAGCACGAAGGCGTCATCGCTGAACTCGCCACGGGGAAGCACGAAGCCGATGAGCTGCAGGCCCCGCCAGTCCGATTCCATGCGCACGACATCGCCGTCGATCTTCAGCTTGCCGTCCCAGAGCGACTCCTCCGAGGAGAGCAGGCCACAGTCATCCCGGATGAGCTCCGTGGTGGTGAATTCGTAGCGATCCTCGTTCTGGAGGTTGGCGCGGGTACAGCCAGCCCCCAGCCAGAGGGCCAGGGTGCACGGAAGGAACCAACGAAGCAGAGGGAGCGCGGCCACGGCGAGCAGGCTAACGCAGCGCGAGCCCACATGCGCGGTGCAATGGGGAGGCCAGGGGTTAGAATGTCGCCCCATGGCCTCGTACAGGAACCCCCTCCTCGCCGACTACCTGACCTACAAGCGCACCGGCCAGCGCCGCAAGCTCTGAGCCCCGAGCCCCCTCGATGCACTACCTTCCCCTGCTCCTCGCGCTCGGCCTGCTCGTGGCGCTGCATGAACTGGGTCACCTCGTGGCCGCCCGGCTGTTGGGCCTGCGGGTGGAGCGGTACACGCTCGGCTTCGGTCCGCCCGTGCTCTCCTGGCGGTGGCGGGGCACGGAGTACGCGCTGGGCGCGGTGCCGCTGGGCGGCTCGGTGCGCATCCACGGGATGAACCCCCACGCCCCGGGCCTGGAGCCCACGGACTCCACGAGCTTTCCGGCGCAGCGCCCCTGGAAGCGGCTGCTCGTGCTGCTCGGGGGGCCGCTGGCCAACGCGCTCTTCGCGCTCGGGGTCCTCTTCGCGCTCTACACCACCGGCACGCACGTCGTGGTGCCGCTCACGGTGGGCACCATCACCCCTGGCTCCGAGGCGGCGCGCGCCCAACTGCTGCCCGGCGACCGGCTGGTGAGCGTGGATGGCGAGCCGCTGGAGAGCTGGAGTGGCTTCGTGGAGCTCATCGCGCGGCGGCCCGGACGCGAGCTGCGCCTGGGCGTCGAGCGTCAGGGTGAGGAGCGCGAGGTGGTGGTGCGGCCCCGGCCGGACGAGCGGGGCGTGGGACGCATTGGCGTGAGCCAGCAGTACGTGTACCGCGCGCACGCGCCCGGCCAGGCCCTGCTGCAGGCACTGGCGCACACGGGCAACCTCGTGCTCGAGGGCGCGCGGATGGGGGACCGGCTGCTGCGCGGCACCCAGGGCATCGCCCTGGCCAACCCGCTGGGCGTGGTGAAGCAGTCCTCGGGGGCGGCGGGCAGCGGCCTGGGCGCCTTCCTGCGGGTGATGGTCAACCTCTCCATGGCCCTCGCCTTCTTCCACCTGCTGCCCCTGCCCTCGTTGGATGGGGGACGCATCGTGTTCGTGCTCATCGAGTCGATCAGCGGCCGCAAGGTGCCCGCGCGGGTGGAGACACTGGTGCACGCGGTGGGCTTCATCGCCCTGCTGGGTCTGGTGCTGACGGTGTCGCTCGCGGATCTCCGCCAGCGCGTGGGCCGTGCCCAGCGGGGACTCGACGCGCGCGAGCCGGGTGACAGCCCCCTCTTCCTCTGGGAGAAGAACGGAGCTGGCCCCAGGCCCGGCACCACCTCCCACGTGGACGACTCCCCCACCCGTCCACCGGATCCTTCCGGAACCGCCGCCGCCGACTCCCCGAAGGACGCTCGCACCAAGACCGAGGCGGAGAGCGCTCCTCCCTGAGTCCTCGCTCCAGGCGGGCCGCCTTCCCCGCGTGGCCCTCCACTCACCAACTCTCGCGCTCGCCTTCCTTTTCGTGAAAAATCACGAAGTCATGGAATTGGTACCGGATGCGAATACCCAGGGAGCGGTTTGATGGACTCCGGGGTCCAGGGTGGGGAGGGAATGGGGATGAAGAGGGGATGCCGGCCTTGAGGCGAGGGGGTGACGACGGGCAACTGGCGCTGGGAAGGGCGACGCTGTTGCGCGCCCTGGTGGAGCTGGAGCAGGGCAACCCGGAGGGCTGCGTGGCCCTGGGCGCCGTGCGCGACGAGGCCCAGGCCCTCGTCGACTTCGAGTTCATCTTCTCCAACGACGCCGACGTCCTGAAGCGCGTCTGTCCGGGGCTCATCGTCGGGCGGCGACTGAGCGAGGCCGCCCCCGAGGCGCTGCGGAGCCAGTTCGCCCTCTTGCGCCAGGTGGTGGAGACGCGGCGGGCCGCGCGGAGCGAACTGCATGAGGCCGGCTGCTGGTTGCGCGGCACGATCACCCCCTTGCTGGACGGCGTCCTCGTGCGCTTCCAGGACGTCACCGCGCTCGTGCGGGACGCGCGGGAGCACGAGGCGCGGCTCGAGCAGGAGCAGTCGGGCCGCCGGGAAGCGGAGGCCCTGGCGCGGGAGCAGGCCGGGCGGCTCATGGTGGCCCAGGAGAAGCTGGTGCGCTCCGGCGGGCTCATGGTGGCGGGCCAGCTCGCGACGGGCGTGGGGCACGAAATCAACAACCCGCTGGCCTTCGTCACCGGCAACCTGCACGTGGCGTTGGAGCAGCTCGGCGCGCTGGCGCGTGAGCTGCCCCCTCCTCGGCCGAGCGGCTGCGCGAGACGACCCGGGCCCTGGAAGACGCGCGCAAGGGCGCCGAGCGCATCCGCGCCGTCGTGAGGGAGCTGCGGACCCTGGCGCGCGAGAGCGACACCCGCACGGAGCCGGTGGACGTGGGCGCGGCCCTGGAGCTCAGCCTGTCCATGGCCATGCCGCACATCCGCCATCGGGCCCAGGTGGTGCGCCACGTCGTGCCCGTGCCACGCGTGCCGGGCAACGAGTCCAAGCTGGGCCAGGTGCTCCTCAACCTGTTGATCAACGCCGCCCAGGCCATCCCCGAGGGAGACGCGACCCGCCACGCCATCACCGTGGGGACCCGGATGGAGGGCCCCCAGGTGGTGATCGAGGTGCGCGACACGGGCAAGGGAATGAGCGCGGAGGTGCTGGCGCGCATCTTCGAGCCCTTCTTCACCACCAAGCTCCCCGGCGAGGGCACCGGCCTGGGACTGCCCATCAGCCTGGATATCATCCGGAGCATGGGCGGCGAGCTGAAGGTCCAGAGCGAGCCCGGACGCGGGAGTTCCTTCCAGCTCGTCCTGCCCGTCATCGACGAGGGCTCGGCCCCGGAACGGGCCCCTCCGGTGGTGAAGCACCAGCGCCCTCGCGCCGGCGCGTGCTCATCGTCGACGACGAGCCCGCCATCGGCACGATGATGGTGCGCGTGCTCGGGCGCCACCACGAGGTGAAGGTGGTGCACAGCGGGCGCGAGGCGCTCGAGCTGTTGTGCGGGGATTCAGGCTACGACCGGGTGTTCTGCGACCTGATGATGGGGGACATGACGGGCATGGACCTGCACGCGGCGCTCGCGCGGCGGCGGCCCGAGTACCTGCCACGCGTCATCTTCATGACGGGCGGGGCCTTCACCGACCGGGCACGGGCCTTCCTCGCGGAGCCTCGGTGGAGAGCATCGACAAGCCCTTCGAGGCCGGCGCCCTGCGCGAGCGCGTGGAGCGGCCCCTGCCGGGCGAGCGGGAGCAACACTCACGCTAGGAGCTGGAACTGCCCCAGGTCGTAGCGCCGGCGGGTGAGGTGCCACGGCAGGCTGGATGTCGAAGACGGCCTCGCCCCTTCCCGACAGCGTCTGGATGAGCGCGTCCATGCGCGCATACCGGGGCTCGTCCTCCGAGCAACCAGGAGGGGCCTCGCGGGGAGGAATCGCACCAATGGCATGGAGCCACGGAGACAAGGGCCGTCTATGCTCCTCCGCGCCATGAAGACCAAGGCGAGCCACGACGGCCTGTTCTGCGAGCTGTATTGGGGAACCACCCGGAATGAGGCCTGGAACTTCGGCCCCGAGCAGACGCGCGTGCTCGCCGCGCCGGATGAAACGGTGGCCCTGCCCCTGTACGGCTTCACCCTGCCGGAGGAGCCCTTCCTCATCGCCGAGCGCACCCCGGAGGGCTATCGCGTCTTCGTGCCGCCCACCTCGCGCGTCGAGCGCAGCCGACGAGGCGAGGCCTTCCAGCCGGTGCCCGACACGGAGCTGCGCCGCTCCGGGGCCAGTGCCTGGGTGGAGCTCACCGCGGAGGACCGGGTGCGCCTGTCCCAGGGAGACCTGTCGCTGCTGCTCGCCCCCTCGGTGGCGGGCAAGCGCGCGGGTGGACTGAGCGCGCGTGACCTGGGCTTGCTCGGGATGCTGCTCGCCCTGCTGCTCAGCATCCCGGTGGGGTTGATCCTCGCGGGGCACTCGCCCGAGCACATGGCGGAGTCCAACGCCCGCGCCCTCGCCGCCGCGCGCGAGAAGGAGCAGGCCGAGCGCAAGCGGCTCGGGGTGGACACCCCGGCGCGCCCCCTCGCCCCGAACACCCTGCCCGACGCCGGCGTGAGGACGACGCTGCCCGGCAGCTTCGGCGTCCACTGACGATGAGCGCCGGGCGTCCCGTGCTGCACTTCATCGCGGGAAAGGTGGGCTCGGGCAAGACGACGCTCGCACGTAGGCTCGCGCTCGAGCTGCCCGCGGCGCACATCTGCGAGGACCAGTGGATCGCCCTGTTGGGGGGTGAGGTGAAGACGCTGCGCGACTACGTGCGCCACTCCACGCGCTGCCGATGGTTGATGGGGCCGCACCTGCGTGACCTGCTGCGCGTGGGCACCTCCCTGGTGCTCGACTTCGCCGGGAACACGCCGCGCGACCGCGCCTGGGTGCGCGGCATCTTCGAGTCCATGGGGGCCGACCACGTGCTCCACGTGATGGATGCGCCGGAGGCGCTGTGCCTCGAGCGGCTGCGCCGGCGCAATGCCGAGCGGCCCGAGGGGCTGTTCTGGTTCGAGGTGAGCGAGGCGCTCCACCACGAGGCGGCGAGGTACTACGTGCCGCCCACCGAGGCGGAGGGCTTCCGCGTCGTCCGTCACGACGCCGTGTCCCTCGGCGAGGGATAGAGGGAACCCTCTTTCAGGGTGACTGGCCGGGAACGACCGCCGTCGGCGGCACTGCCGGCGCGAGATTCCGCAGGAGCCCTCCGCTCCGCCGGGCGGTGAGGGGTGCGACGGGGCCGGGTGACTGCCAGTTCGCGCCGATGCCCTCGGCGAAGTCCTCGAGCAGCGCCCGGGCGTAGTTCTCACGCTCCTGCCGAGCCGTCACCTTCGACCGGGCAAGCTTCGCCAGGGCCAGCGCCCCTTCCTTGGTCTCACGATAGGCCCGCTCGATACTCGCGTTCGGATCGCACAGGTACCGGAGGTATTGCTTGGGATGCCGGTGGGGCTCGACCGCGTTGGGCTTTTGTTTCTGGAGCCATTGACGGTAATCGGAGTCGTCCACCTCGAAGGCTTCCGTATCGTGCTGGGCCACGTCGAATCGACTCGCCGCCTTTGCTCCAGCGCGCTTGAGTGCGGCGGGCTCCGCGTAGAAGTAGGCCTCGGGCATGGGCACGAAGAGGTGGAACGAGGCGCGGCTGCGAAGGCGCTCGCGCACGCGCGTTTCGCTGGCCAGAGAGAGTTTTCGATCTTTGATCGTCAGTTCGATTTCACGCGCAAGGTACTCAGTCACGACGTGCGGTTGGTCCACGTTGACCAATTCAAGATCGTCAACGGCCAGCACCATATCTGGAATAGCATCAGGATATCTGCCTGGCTCAAGTGCCGACACAATCGCTTGCGCCATCTCCTGGGCGCGCGTCTTCTGCCCCGGTACGCGTCCCGGGTGAGGTCCCAACCTGTTCGACGTGAAATCCTGCACCTTCTGCGTCTGAAGGAAGTCCAACTGATGCGCTGGGAAGGAGTGGCGCAGCGATACCGCGAGCGCGACCCGTTCCATCTCCCCGGTCACGACGAGTTGCACCCGGCTCATGTCTTCGGCTGCACCTGGGGTGCGATCGTCTGATTCATGTAGAGGTCGCCGAGCGCGAAGTTCCGGAGCCACTCCGGATTCTGGTGCTGGTCGAGCCTCACGGGGAGAGTCTCATGCCCCGGCTCCATGATGAAGACGTGGTCTGGCTGGTCGTTGAACTCGTTCAGCAAAGTCGGAGAGTGCGTGGCGAGCAGAATGGTCAACCCATGTATCTCGGCGCGCTCTCGCATGAGCGAGATGAGCCGCTGTATCGCATACGGATGGAGACCATTCTCCGGTTCATCGATGCAGATGGTGTCCCGGTCGTCCCCCGATGCGACCGCGCAGAGAACCAGCAGCGCCATGAGGAGTCCGTTGGGAGCGAGGTGCATCGGTGTTGGTTCGCCACCTCGAGGGCCATAGAACTGGGCGGCAACAGTCTGGCCGGCGACCGCGAAGTCGAGATCATCGAACAGGTCGGGAAAGCACTCCCTCAGGCCGCTTCGCACCCACTCCCAGCGAGGCCGATGCTCTCTCTTTCCCGCGATCCAGTTACGCAACACGGTGAAAGCATTGCGCCCGTCCGGGTTGAGCCAGACGTCAGTGCCATCTCTTGAGCCCTCCTTCTTCAATTGCCAGAAGGCATCGAAGCTGTAGAGCACGGAGGAGGCCAGAATGGCCCCAAGAGGGTAAGCCGTGCCCATTTCATCAGGGAGCGATGCCGCTACAGCGGCGAGGAACCCCAACTCACTGGCAGCCTTGTTCTCCTCGAGTACTTGAAAATCCGCCTCACCGGCTCGCTGTTCCGCTACGACTTTGTCACCAACGATGAGACGTTGGGGCACGGGCAAAACGACACCGAGCCCACTCGTGGCTGGTTCTGCCTCCCACCGCACGCCTCTGGCAGTGAGCGCGAACCGGACAGGCTCGTCAGCGGTTGCCTGCCGGTGACGAAAGAGGAAAGCACCGCCGTGTGCGTTGAGCGCTTTTCCGAAGCCATCCACCGCTGCGGACCGCAGGAAGTCCAGCACACTCAGTAGGGTCGTCTTGCCGCTACCGTTTGGGCCGACGAGCGCGCAGACGCCATCCGCCTTCCAGCGAATCCTGCGCAGGGCGCGGTAGTTATCGACCTCGAGTTCGAACCCCATGTGGCCTCCGGCGCGGAAGATACTCACGGTTTCCCGTCGGGGACCAAGGTTCAACCGTCGCCCTCGTCAGGGCCCCAGGCCCACCCACACCTCGCCATCCTCGAAGAATTCCTTCTTCCAGATGGGCACGTCCTGCTTGAGCCGTTCAATCGCGTGCTCGCACCCGAGGAACGCCTCCTTGCGGTGCGGCGCCGCGGCGGCGATCACCACCGCCAGCTCGCCCGGATGCAGCGTTCCCACCCGGTGGACAATAGCCAGCCGCGTGCCGTTGAACCGCTCGGCCACCTCGGCGCCAATCTCCGCCAGCTTCTTCTCCGCCATGGGCGGATAGGCCTCGTACTCCAGCCGCACCACGCGCCGGCCCTTCGTCTGGTTGCGCACCGCCCCCGAGAAGGTGACGAGCCCGCCCAGCGCCTCGCTGGCCACCGCCTCCACCACTTCCTCCAGGCGCAGCGGCCGGTCCACCACCCGGAACAGCCCACCGGAGCCCCCCGCCACCGGGGGAATCAACGCCACCTCGGCGCCCGGGGGCACCTCGGTCTCCGACGTGGAGAACTCCTGGTTCACCGCCACCCGCAGGTGGGGCAGCAGCGGCGCGAGCCCGGGGTGGCGCGTGGCCAGCAGGCTCAGCACCTCCCCCACCCGCGCGCCCGCGGGCACCTCCAGCGACTCACGCGCGAGTCCCGCGCGCTCCGCGCCGCGGCGAAATAGAGAATGGTGAGCGAGCTGGACACGGCGGCAACCTCAGCGCGAGCGCAACACGGTGCTCATGCGGAAACGGCCGCCCCCCTGCTCGGGCGCGAAGTCGAGGAAGAGGCTCTCGACGGGCGGCAGTTGATCGATCAACGTGCCCACCAGGGCACGCGCCACCGGGAGCTGCTGCGGCGGCACGCCGGGCACCTCCCGAGGTGAATCCAATTCCGAGCGCACCCGGCCCATGTCCACCATGGCCGACAGGTGGCCCGGCTCGAAGCCCTGGGCCCCGAAGCGCTGGCGCAGCTCCTCCCCCACCCCGCCCTGCGCGCGCGCCTCCAGCGACTCGCCCCCGCGCAGCGTCAGCCGATCCGCCGTGAGGGTGACGTCCACCGGCTGCTCGAACACTCGCGTGCGCAGGCGCGTGGCGCCCTTGTCCTTGAGCACCTCGAAGGGCTGCCCGCGCGACTTGAGCACCCCGGTGAGCCACTCCAGCACCGGCTCGGAGCGCACGAGCCCCGCCTGGAACAACACGCTGCCGCGCGGCTCCGGACCCCGCTCGCCCCTGAGCAGGTTGCGGTAGAAGGCCGGCGCGTCCAGGTAGGCCAGCAACGACAGATCTCCGCGCAGCGCGCCCATCATCCCCTGCACGCCGGCCGCGTCGAGCCCCTGGCTCGCCATGCGCTGCTCCGTCCGCGCGCGGCGCTCCGAGCCGGGCGTCCCGAAGACGAGCTTCGCCAGCGTCTCGGGAGGCAGGGACACCGTCAGCGCGGCGATGGGCCCCAGGGGCGCCCGGGCCAGCAGCTCCGAGCCCGGCGCCGTGCCCCCCTGGAAGAGCGACTTGTCCGACACCACCCAGCCCTCCAGGTCCGCCCGGGTGTCCTGGAACGTCAGCGCCGCCCACAAGCCCTGGATGCTCGCGGAGGCGTCATCGCCCTCGGGGCGGGCGAACACGTGCACGTGGCCCGCGCCCACCTTCGCGCGCAGCGACGTGAGCAACGGCTGCTCGGACAGTCCCGAGCCGCTCGCGCCCTGGATGCGCGCGCGCACCTCCTCCACCGCCGCGAGGCCGTCATCGCCCACCTCCGCCAACACCTGCTGCGGAGTGCCCTCCTCCTGCTCGGACTCCGACTCCGGCGCGTCCGGCACCACGACGTACAGGTAGCCGCGATCCGGAAAAACAACCATCGCCATGCCATTGTCCCGCCGCAGGAAGACGGTGCCCTGGGGCTCGCGCCGCAGCACCCGGGCGCCCCGCGACTGCACCTCCTTCACCACCGCGTCCACCGCGGCCTGGGTGTCCGCCACGCCCAGCAGCACCACGGAGCCCTCGAAGCGCGGCAGGGAGAAGAAGCCCAGGCCCTCGTCCGGATCCACGATGCGCGCCTGCCCTCCCGTCACGTCGCGCAGCACCAGCGCCAGCAGGGGAACCGAGTCCAGCGTCTGCAGCACCTGGGACTCGCCCACCAGCTGCGACATGAAGCCCATCAACGGGTCCACGTTGCCGCGCAGTTGGGGAAAGAAGAGGGCCACCTCCGCGTCGTCCGGGATGGCACGCAGCACGGGCCGGGACACCACCGTCAGCGTGGCGCTCGCCAGCACCGCGTCCTTGTCCAGCGCCCGCACCGCGTAGGTGCCCGGACGCTCGAAGGCGTGGGCCACCCGCGGGCCGTGCTGGACCGGAGAGCCGTCACCGAAGTCCCAGGACACCACGGGGGCGTCCTGGCCGTTGGCGCCGAAGCCCACCGGCACTCCGGCCTCCACCGTGCGATCCCCTCCGGCCTCGGGCTTCACCGCCCGGTGGCAACCAGGACCCGACAGCGCCACGGCCACCACGAGAACCGCCATCAGGGCCCGAACGGAGGAGCACGGTGGGAGTGTCATGTAGGGCCTAGTAATCCAGTGCCAGACCGAACATCCAGTAGGAGTCCGACAAGTTCAAACCCGGCTGACCAAAGCTGTTCACTTTCGAGTACGTGTATTCGGCGAAGATATAGCTGTGGTTGATGCCCAGGTCCGAGTCGAAGTCGCGCGCGAAGCGCGGCTCCAGCACGTCGAGCATGAAGGAGAGACCCACGGCCACTTCCCAGCCGAACCGGACGCCGCGGCCCTTGCGCGCGGGCGTGCCCTCGCCGCCATCCGTCCCCTCCGTCGCGGGCGCCTCGTCGAGCTTGCCGCCCTTGGTGGCCCACCACGGGACGAAGACGAGCCCCGGCTTGACGTAGGGAACCAACGGGAAGCCCCACTGGAACGCCGGGTAGTCGAACCGGTAGACGCCCCGCAGGTGCAGGGGCACCACGTGGAAGCTCGTCCGCTCCGAGCTCGGGGTTTGTTTGTCCTTGGTCAGCGCGTAGCCGAACTTCTCCGAGTAGCCCGCCGACAGGCTCAGCCCCGCCGTGCCGATGCCCTGGTAGAAGAAGCGTTGCAACTCCAATTCGAAGAGCCACCAGCGCCCCTCACCATAGATGGCCGTGAAGGGACTGCCGCTCACCCCTTCCTCCGCGTCGATCTGCGGGCGGTAGCTGCCGAGCCGCAACTCCACGGCTCCCCCACGAGGCGATTCGGTGGGCGCGTCGGAAGAATACACCTGGGCCTGGCCGGGGAGCGCGGTGAGGAGCACCGCGACACCGAGGGCTACTGCTCGAGCCATGAACGATTTCTCCTTGAGAACAACCAGAAACCCAGGACGGCCAGCACCGCGCCGCCCGCGACCCCACCACCCGTGGCCCCACAACCCACCTCCTGCCCACCCGAATCGCCATAATGCTCCATGAAGCCATACGTCTTGGTGGGGATGACCTGCACGGGCGAGCTCCGCTCGCTCTCATTGCCCGCGGCATCGAAGACGGTGGCATCGGCCTCGTAGGTGACGTCATTCTCCAGGTTCTCCACCAGGAGGGCCCCCTTGGCCTGCGACCACTCGACCTTCTGGAACTCCTCTCCGTTGAGCAGGATCCTCACCACCCCACGCGTGGCATCCGACGGGGCATTCACGGTGATGCTCGTGGCGCTGTCCATCCCGCTCGTCGCGGAGAGCGAGGGCGCGGCGGGCGGCTTGCCGTCGTAGATGATCTTCGCCGACGTGGCGTTCACCACCGTGGAGCCGCAGATGTTGTATTCGATCTGCTTGGTGGCGCCGCACAGCGTGAACGTCTTCTCCTCATTGAGACTGCCACATGCCGACGTGCCGAAGGGCAGCCGCGAGCGCTCGAGGTTGAAGGTGCCCTGGGTCGTCGCCTGGAAGGTCGACAGGGAGATCTCGTCCAGCGGGAGATCCCCTTCGTGGTGTCGGCCCCGGACCCCTGACACGAGCCCGTCGTCGAGATCCAGAGGGTGAGCCTGTCGCAGGGCTGGAGGTTGCGCGTCCAGGTGACGGTCACGGGATTCGCACAGTCGTTCTTGCCAAAGCTCAGTGACTCGCTGTTGGCGGTGCCGAACGTGAACTTCACCTGAGCCGAAGCCGCGGTGGACAGAAGCAACGCGGTCGTGAGGAGGAAGGTACGCATGGGTGCGGAAGAGGTTAGCAAGCCAGGGGCCAGGAGGAATCCCGCCCCCACCCCCTCCGGCACCCGGAGCGGGGCCCTCCACCCGACGTCAAATGGGCAGGGACGGCCGAAAGGACATTGCCAAATTGTCAGGCGGGACGCGCGGCCGGGCGCAGGCCGGCCTCCACGAGGTTGAGGGCGGCGCCCCGGCCGGCGTTGTCCACGGTGGCGAAGAGGGTGAGCCACTCGGGGGCCTGGGGGAAGGAGCGCAGGCGGCCCACATGGACGGTGGGGTCCGCGGTGACGAGGCTGGGCATGGGGTAGACCTTCTCCCCGGGGAGTCGAGCACCTTGAGGGCGGGCGAGCCCTTGAGCGCGGCACGGGCCCGGTCCACCGGCGCGGGCTTCTTCAGGCGCACCTGGAGGCTGAGGCCATGGCCGTGGAAGGTGGGCACCTGCACGGCGGTGCCGGCCACCACGGGCACCTCGCCCCGGGGCGCGAAGAGGCGCGCGCACTCCAGCGTCCAGCCCGCCTCCTCCTCCGTCCACGGCGAGTTGGCGAGGAAGGGGCGCACCTGGGGCACCAGGTTGAAGCCCACGCGCTGGGGGAAGGTGTGCGCCTCGGGGTCGCGCCCGGACAGGAGCGCCGCCGTCTGCTGCTCCAGCTCGCGCACGCCCGCGTTGCCCGCCGAGGACACCCCCATCATCGCCGTCACCTGCACCTGGGCCACGCCGAACGCCTGGCGCAGCGGCTCGAGGATGCACGCCAGCGCGGTCGTCACCGCCGAGGGCAGCGCCACCAGCCGGCCCTTGAAGTTCGCCTCCAGCAGCTCGGAGTTGAAGCCGGGGAGCACCAGCGGCACGGCGCCCTCGGCCCGGAAGGCGGAGCTCACGTCCACCACCCACGCCCCCGCCGCCTGCGCCTGGTGCGCGAGCGAGCGCGAGCCTCCGCCGGCGTGGCCAGGAGCACCAGCCCCATGCCCCGGAAGGAGTCGGCCGAGACCTTCTCCACCTCCAGCGTCTCCTCGCCGTAGTCCAGCTCCTCGCCCGCGGAGCGCTCCGAGGCCAGCAGGGAGAGCTGCTCGGCGGACACCTCCCGGTCGAAGAGCGTGGAGACCACTTCCCGGCCCACCACGCCCGTGGCGCCCACCACGGCGATTCGCAGGTTCTCGTTCATGGCGCCCCCTTTACCCCAAGCCCCAGCCGGTGGGTCCCGCTTCTCGCCTCGCCCCCGCCGGATGTCACCCCGCCCCTCCGCGGGCGCCGGGGCCTCCCCGGCAAACGTCGACTCATGGATGCGAGCGCCCCTTCCGCGAGCGGTCCCCCACGGGGGGGTGGTACGAGGGCCGCGCCGTTCCTTCTCCCTCTGGCGACCCGAGCATGCTTTCCCTCCTGTTGAGCGCGACCCTCCTGGGTGCCACCCCCGCCGCTCCGGCCGAGCCCCCCACCACCGACTCCCCACCGCGCGCGCCCATGCACTCCCGAGCCCCCCTGGTGGCCGGCATCGGGGCGGGCCTGACCCTCACCGGCACGCTCGTCTGGCTGGTCGCCAACGTCCAGGAGGGCGGCGTGGCCTCGCTGCCCGTGAGCCCCGCGGAAGTCCAGGTGGAGCGCTGGAAGCGCCAGCAGACCCGACTGGGCGGCATCGGCCTGGCGCTCGTCGGGGTGTGCACCGTGGGGATCGCGGCGGCGATGTGGAACTGGGACTCTCCCCCCCGCGCGCGGTCTCCGCCGCGCCCCTGCTGCTCCCGGGCGGAGGCGGCGTGGCCCTGGGAGGGACGTGGCCGTGAGAGGGCGCGCGCTGATGGCGGCCCTGCTGGTGACGTGGGGGGCGCTCGGACATGCCGCCGAGGCCCCCCCGGCCGCCCTGCCCGAGACCGGGAAGGCCCAGCCCGCCCTTGAGCAGCCCACCAGAGAACAGCCTCCCGCGGATGCGCCGCTGCGCCGCAGCTACCTCGTCCCGGCGTTCGAGGCCGCGGCGTTCAACATCGGCCTGTTCTCCTTCCACAACCTCATCACCCGCGAGCCCTTCGCCTTCATCTCCTGGGAGACGACGCGCGGGCACTTCGATGGCACCCACGGGTGGACCTTCGACGTGGACCAGTTCATCACCAACCAGTTCGGCCACCCCTACCACGGCTCGCTCATCTACAACTTCGCGCGCTCCTCCGGGATGCCCTTCTGGCGCGCGGGCCTCTACAACTTCGTCGCCAGCCTGGGCTGGGAGTACTTCGCGGAGAACGAGGCTCCGGCCATCAATGATCAAATCACCACCACGCTCGGCGGCATGTTCCTGGGCGAGGTGCTCTACCGCACCTACCGCGCCGTGATTCCCGAGGGGGCGGCCGGGTGAGCCCCCTGCGCCGGCTCACCGGACTGCTCCTCAGTCCGGGGGCGACGCTCAACGACTGGCTGCTCGGCCCAGAGATCTCCTCGGGCGACATCGACTCGGCGCCGCCGCTCTCCTTCGTCCTCACCCCGGGCGTGAGCCTGATGACACGGCTGGAGGACCGGACGGCCACCACGCCCCGGCTGCTGCTCGAGGCGGGGCCGCAGGTGTCGCTGGCGGCGGAGCTCACCTACGGGGCCCTGGGCGATCCCACGTGGCGCTACCGCTACCCCTTCTCCTACTTCGACGCGAGCGCGGGGCTGACCTTTCCCGGCGTCATCATGGCCAACCTCCACATCCGGGGACTGCTCCTGGGCGGGCAGTACGGGGGCCTGACGAGCCCGGTGAAGGGCCTGTGGGGCCTGTTCGGCCTCTATGACTTCGGCGCGAACAACATCGTCCGGGTGTCGTCCGTGGCCTGGGCCTGGGGACGACGGTGCAGGCGAGGCTCGGCCAGGAGGTGTTCCTGCAGGGCAGCGCCATCCTGGGCGGCCTGGGGTTCGCCGCGGCGGGCAGTCTCGGCCTCGAGTCGCTGCTCGTACGCGACTACCACGTGGGCCCGGGCGCGGAGGGCATCCTGGAGGCGACGCTCGTGCGCCGGGGCCTGGGGATGTTGCGGATGCGCGCCCGGCACTGGTGGGTGACGGGCGTGTACGCCGAGCCCCGGGACGGCTTCGAGTCCATCACCTACGTCACCCTCGACGGGCGCGTCCGGCTGTCCCAGCACCTGGCGCTGGGGCTGGAGCTGCCCCTGTCGCAGCGCTCCTATGACTTCGGGCCGGACGCCACGCAAACCATTGGCGGAGGCGGCGCGCGCATCACCCTGAGCTTCATGTCCGACGATACCTTCGGGGTCGCCGGCCCCTGACTCAGTCTTCCTTGAGGCGCGCGGTGGGCGCGGGCCCGGGCAGCGGAGGGAACTTGGGGTTGAGCTCGGGCGCGGAGGCACGCACGTAGTGCGGCTCCAGCGCGAAGAGCGCCTCCAGCGACTGAGCCTCGGGCAGCCGCGCCAGGTGCGCGAGCGCCACCGCCGAGGGGAACGTGGGCGCCTCGAGCAGCCGCGACGGGGCCACGCCCAGGCGCTCCAGGGCCGCGCGGTACTCGGGCAGCGCGGGCCCCAGGGCGAGCGCCTCGGGCTCGGCGGCCATGCGCTGGGCGACCTCCTCGGGACTCATGGCCTCCTCGGGGCCCAGGGCCTCCACGCCCAGGCCCGTGCGCCGGTAGGGCCCCAGGTAGAGGTCGTCCTTGCGCGCCACCGCGAGGGCGAAGAGCGGCGGCCCCTCGGGCCCCTCCAGCGCCACGGCCGCGAGCGACGAGGCCCCGGCCACCTTGAGCCGCGCCGCGTACGCGAGCCCCTTCACGCACGACAGGCCGATTCGCAACCCCGTGAAGGAGCCCGGCCCGAGGCCAATCACCAGCCCCTCCAGCGCGCCGAGCGTCACCCCGTGCCGGGCGAGCACTTCCCCCACGACACCGGGGAGCGCCTCGCTCTGCTTGCGCGGCGGCGCCACCACCAGGTGCTCGAGGACGCGCAGCCCCCGCCCTCCCGCTCCACCAGGGCCAGGGACAACGTGAGGGTGGAGCTGTCGAGCGCGAGGAACATGGGGAGGGCTTCTACCCCGCCCGCGACTCGTTGGGCACGTCGAGCTGCACGTCGAGCCGCGAGGTGCGGGTCGCGCAGCGGTAGAGCCGCACCCGGGCGAGCCCCTTGTCCAGGAGATCCAGCTTCTTCGCCGCGACGAACGACACGTCCACCACCCGGCCCTTCACGTAGGGGCCCCGGTCGTTGACGCGCACCTCCACCGAGCGGTTGTTCTCCATGTTCACCACCTTGAGGCACGTGCCGAAGGGCAGCCTCGGGTGGGCGGCGGTGTACTTCTTCGGATCCAGCTTCTCACCGCTGGCGGTGGCCCGGCCGTTGTAGCGATCGGCGTAGTAGGAGGCGAGTCCCTCCTCCAGGTAGCCCCGCGTGGCGGAAGCGCGCTCCGCCGTGTCCTCGTCACCCCGGGTGGCCCGCGCGGCGCAACCCGACAGCAGCCCCAACCCCACGCTCACTCCCACGAACAACCGCCGCATTCCCACCTGCTGCATTCCCACCTCCCTACCGGGTGATGTCGTTGAAGAAGGCCATGCCCATGAGCGCCACGAGCAGGATGAGGCCGACCACGTTGGCCATCTCGCGCACGCGCACCGGAATGGGGCGGCGGCGGATGGCCTCCCAGAACGCCGACAGCAGGTGGAAGCCGTCGAGGATGGGAATGGGCAGCAGGTTCATCACCCCGAGGTTGATGGAGATGATGGCCATGAGGTGCAGGAAGCTGTCCCAGCCCTGCTCCGCGCTCTTGGAGGCCAGCTGGTACATCATCACCGGGCCGCCGAGCGTCTTGGTGGACACCGGCCGCTGACGAGCCCGCCGATGACCTTCACCATCTGACCGACGATCTTCGGCACCACGACGACGGCCTCGCGCAGCGCCTCGCCCACACCGAGCGTCACCACCACCGTGTCCACCGGCAACAGCTCCGCCGAGGAGGGCAGCCAGGGGCGCACGCCCAGCTCCAGCCGTGAGGACTCCTGGCCCATCTCGTCCGTGCTGGTGCGCATCGCCTGGGCGAGCTGCTGGGTGTGCACCTGCCCGTCCTGGGCCGAGCGCCAGGAGAGCGTGAAGGGCTTGTCCTTGAGGGTGCTCAGCTCTCCGGCCAGGACGTTGAAGGAGCGCAGCGGCTCGCCGTTGAAGCTCTCCAGCCGGTCCCCCGCGCGCAGGCCGGCCTTCTCCGCCACGCTGCCGGGGAACACGGAGGACACGTACATGTCCGAGGGCTCGGCCCCCAGGGCGGAGAAGCCATCCCCACCCGGCTGCCGCTCCAGCTTCACCGTGGCGAGGGTGGGCACGCCGCCCGACACCGCGCCCACCTCCACCGGCCGCGCGCGCTGCACGGTGACCTCGAGCGGCCCCTGCAGCTTCGCCAGCTGCTCATGGAGCGCCGCCTCGTCCGGGATGTTCACCCCGTTGACGGACAGGACGCGGTCGAAGCTCTTGAATCCCGCCTGGGCGGCGACCGAGCCCGCGGGCACGCCCAGCACCGCGGGCTTGCGGATGGGTTGGATGCCAATCTGGCCCCGCTCCACCGAATCGACGGCGTTGGACTCGACGATCTTGCGCGGCGTCACGCTGAGCGTCGTCGACTGGCCGTCGCGCTCGATGGTGACGGGCACGGGACGATCGAAGCGGCCGACGAAGGCCTCGCGCAGGTCCTCGAAGGTGCGCACCGGCTCGCCCTCCACCGCGGTGATGCGGTCACCCGGGCGGATGCCGGCGACGGCCGCGGGCATGGCCGGATCCACGAAGCCCACGCGGGTGGAGGTGGCCTCGTGCGCGCCCACGAACACGAAGAAGTAGATGAGGATGGGGAAGACGAGGTTGAACACCGGCCCGGCCACCACGATGAGCGCGCGCTTCCACGGTGGAGCGTTGAGGAAGCCCCGATCGGCGTCCTCGGGCGCCAGCTCCTCGTGGGGCGCGTCGCCGGCCATCTTCACGTAGCCGCCCAGGGGCAGGAGCGCCACCTGGTACTCCGTCTCCCCCTTGGTGAACGCGAACAGCTTGGGCCCGAAGCCGATGGAGAAGCGGATGACCTTCACCCCACAGGCCTTGGCCACCAGGAAGTGGCCCAGCTCGTGGACGGTGACGAGCACGCCGAGCAGCAGGATGAACAGGGCGGTATCTTGAAACATGGGCCCAACAGTAACCGTGGGCCCCCGGCACGACAATCCGCTTCGAGGCCCGGCCACCAGGCGAGCGGACATTCGATGCTACGGCAGAACTCCACGCAGGAAGGTGACGTAGACGAAGACCAGGGGCGCGTTGAACACGAGCGCGTCGATGCGATCCAGGATGCCGCCATGCCCCGGCATGGCGCGGCCCGAGTCCTTCACCCCATAGGCGCGCTTGAGCATGGACTCGCACAGGTCGCCAATGGGCCCGAGGATGCCGCCGCAAATGCCCAGGAACACACAGTCCGTCACCGTGAGCAGCGGGAAGAAGCCGGCCCGGGTGATGAACATGCCGACCACCGAGCCCACCAGACCGCCCGCGAAGCCCTCCCACGTCTTGTTGGGGCTCACCGCCGGGTAGAGCTTGTGGCGGCCCAGGAACCGCCCGGCGAAGTAGGCGACGGTGTCATTGGCCCAGGTGATGACGAGCGCCGCGATGACCCACATCAGCCCTTCCGGCATCTGGCGCAGGGCACACATGGCCGTCAGCCCCACCGAGCCGTACAGGAAGCCCGTCACCGGGTGGGCCACCCGCGTGGGCGCCTCCTGCAAGGGGCCCCGGATGAGGTGGAAGGTGAAGGCGAAGATGAGGAAGAAGGCCGTGACCCAGAAGGCCCCCTCGCCCGTGCGCTCGGGATGGCGCAGGGCCAGGAAGGGCAGCGCCCCGGCGAGCACGATGCCCACCCACGCCGCGAGCGACAGCTCCTTCTGGGTGATGAGGTAGTACTCGCTGACACAGATGGCCGAGGCCACGCCCAACAGCAGCGCGCTGTACAGGCCACCCATGTAGAGCAGGAAGACGACGACCGGCAGCAGCGACAGCGCCGACACCAACCGGACGACGAGATTCTTGTTCTTCTCGTTCACGCCTTGGCCCGCTGCGAGTCCTCTCGCTTGACTTGCGCGGAGGTGAGACCGAAGCGCCGCTCGCGCTGCTGGAACTGAGCCAGACACCGCAGGAAGGCCTCGGTCCGGAAGTCCGGCCACAGCACGTCGCTGAAACACAGCTCCGCGTACGCCATCTGCCAGAGGAGGAAGTTGGACATGCGCTGCTCGCCACTGGTGCGCACCACGAGATCCACCGCGGGCAGATCGTGCGTCCAGAGATAGGACTCGAAGGTCTCGCTGTCCAGGTTCTCGGGCAAGAGCTCGCCCCGGCTGGCGGCCTCGGCCATCCGGCGCGCCGCCTGCAGCAGCTCCTCGCGCCCTCCATAGGAGAGCGCCAGCGTGAGCACCATGCCCGTGTTCTTCGCCGACTCCGCGCGCAGCCGGTCCAACGGCTCCTTCACGAAGCGCGGCAGCTTGTCCACCTCGCCAATGGCGTTGAGGCGGATGCCGTTCTGCAGGATCTCCTCCCGCTCGCTCTCGAGGTACTCGCGCAGCAGGTCCATCAGCGCGGCCACCTCCTCGGCCGGGCGGGCCCAGTTCTGGGAGGAGAAGGCGTAAAGGGTGAGGGCCTTGAGCCCCACGCGGCGGGCACAGCGGGTCACCTCGCGCACGCTGGTGGAGCCCTCGCGGTGGCCCTCCATTCGCGGCAGGCCACGCATCTCCGCCCACCGGCCGTTGCCATCCATGATGATACCCACATGGCGCGGCAGAGGGCGCTCCTGCACGAGTCGCTCGAGGGCTGTCAGAGAAGGGGGTGAGGCAGGGCGTTCCATGAGGGTGCGCAAGATAGAGATCCCACCGGGCCGCGTCCACGGGCGCGTGCGGGAGTGGTCGTCCAATCCCCCCGAGCGGTCGTCCCGTCAACGGGAACGGTCCCTTCCTCCCCAGGCGGGTTTCCCGAAGCACCCCTCTTTTCCACCCAGCCGGAATCCAGCCCGGCGGCGAGGAGCACGGTGGGTGAAACGGGTGGGATGGACGCGTCAGGTCGACATCTGGACACCGGGGCGTCCGGGAGCCGCCGGGCGGGGCCACGGCATGCGAGCTTTCCCCGTTCACCACGGAGGGGAGCGCATGGACTCGTCACGCAGGAAGTTCTTGCAACTGGCCGGAATGGCCGCCGTCACGGCGAGCCTGGGGACACAGGAGGCCGAGGCGGCCGAGGGCACGAACGCCCAGGGCAGCGCGGCCGCCAGCCCGGATGCCATTCCCATGCGGCCGTTGGGCAAGACCGGCGTGAAGGTCTCGGCCATTGGCGTGGGCGGCTTCCACATCGGCAAGCCCCAGGACGAGCAGGTCGGCATCCGCATCATCCAGGAGGCGCTCGACGCGGGCATCAACTTCATGGACAACGCCTGGGACTACCACAAGGGCCGCTCCGAGGAGATCATGGGCAAGGCCCTCGAGGATCGCCGGGACAAGGCGTTCCTGATGACCAAGGTGTGCACGCATGGCCGCGGCAAGGACGTGGCCATGAAGCAACTGGAGGACTCGCTGCGGCGGCTGCGGACGGACCACCTGGACCTCTGGCAGATCCACGAGGTCGTCTACCCGAACGATCCCGAGCTGCACTTCAAGAAGGACGGCGTGGTGGAGGCGCTCACGCTGGCCAAGAAGCAGGGCAAGGTGCGCTTCGTGGGCTTCACCGGGCACAAGCACCCGGACCTGCACCTGGAGATGCTGAAGCACGGCTACCCGTTCGACGCGGTGCAGATGCCGCTCAACGTCTTCGACGGCTCCTTCCGCAGCTTCGAGCAGCGGGTGCTCCCCGAGGTCCTCCGGCGCAAGATGGCTCCCCTGGGCATGAAGAGCCTGTCGGGCAACGCCGAGCCCGTGAAGAAGGGCGTGGTGACGGTGCAGGAAGCCCTGCGCTACGCCATGAGCCTGCCGGTGGCCGTCACCATCAGCGGCATGGACTCGCTCGAGGTCCTCCAGCAGAACCCGGCCATCGCGCGCGGCTTCAAGCCGATGACGAAGCAGGAGATGGCCACCCTGCGCGAGCGCGTGGCGCCGCTCGCCGCCGACGGCCGCTACGAGCTGTTCAAGTCGACCATGGTCTACGAGGGCAACGAGGGCCGGGAGCAGCACGGCTTCCCGCCCCAGGGACAGATGCAGGGCTAGGAGCGGAACCGATCCGTGGCCTCGACGAGCGCGTGGGTGATGCCCGGCTCGTACGCCGAGTGCCCCGCGTCCGGGATGATCTTCAGCTCCGCCTCGGGCCAGGCCTTGTGCAGGGCCCAGGCGCTCTCGATGGGACAGGGGATGTCGTAGCGGCCCTGGACGATGACGCCCGGGATGTGGCGGATGCGCGGCACGTCGTCCAGGAGCTGGGTGTCATGGCGCAGGAAGGCGCGGTGGACGAAGTAGTGGCACTCGATGCGCGCGAACGCGAGTGAGTACGCGTCCTGGCCGAAGAGCGCGATGAGATCCGGGTTGGGCACGAGGTTGCTCGTCCGGGCCTCCCAGACGCTCCAGGCCCGCGCCGCCTCCTGGCGCACCCGGGCATCCTCCCCCATCAGGCGCCGGTGGTAGGCCTGGACCGGTCTCCGCGCTCCTCGGGAGGAATGGGCGCGAGGAAGTCCTCCCACGCATCCGGGAAGAAGGTGTGCGCGCCGTGCTGGTAGAACCAGCGGATCTCCTGCTCGCGCAAGAGGAAGATGCCGCGCAGCACCAGCTCCGTGACGCGCTCCGGGTGCTTCTGGGAATAGGCCAGCGCGAGCGTGCTCCCCCACGAGCCCCCGAAGACGAGCCACCGCTCGATGCCCAGGTGGCGGCGCAGCGCCTCCATGTCCTCCACGAGGTGCCGGTGGTGTTCTCCTCCACGCTCGCGTGGGGCGTGCTCCGGCCGCAGCCGCGCTGGTCGAAGAGGATGATGCGGTACGCCGAGGGATCGAAGAAGCGCCGCTGCTTGGGATCCGAGCCCCCGCCCGGCCCGCCGTGAACGAAGATCACCGGCTTGCCCTTCGGGTTGCCGCTCTCCTCGAAGTAGATCTCATGGAGGGCGGACACGCGCAGGCGGCCGGTGTTGTAGGGCTCGAGGGGTGGATAGAGGGAACGGAGCGCGGGGGGCCAAGGCAACCTCTCTTTCGGTCGGGCCGGGCACCCTAGCAGAGCGTCCCCCACGCAGCGCACGCGGCCCTCGCGCCCTGTGACGGAACTCACTCGCGGGATGTTGGCGCCATCACAGCCCGCCCGCCGCCGTCGGCGCAGAGTGCTTCGTGTCAGGGCCCAGCCACCCTCCCCACGAAACGGCATCCCTGATGGAGGCCACCATGTCCCGCATCACGAGCACCGACGCCATCCGCCCCCACTCCCTGCCCGCCGAGGAGCGCCGCCAGCTCACCGACGACCTCTACGCCGTCCACCAGCAGATCTTCGACGGGGTGGACCGGGAGCCTTCGCCCGCTACGTCGTCGAGTCCAAGGCCGAGCACACGTGGATCCTCGTCCACAAGAACGAGGCGGGCGCCATCGTCGGCTACTGCGCCGTGCACCTCTTCGAGAAGCAGCTCGGCGGAGAACCCCTGGCCGTGTTCCGCGCGGAGGCGGGCTCGCTGCGCGCCTACCGGGGGGGCAACGTCAACGCGCGCTTCATCATGGGGCGGCTGGGGCGCTACATGCTGGAGCATCCGGGCCGGCGTGTGTTCTACCTGGGCTCGTTGGTGCACCCGTCCAGCTACTCGCTGCTCACCAAGTACTTCGGCGAGGTGTGGCCGCGGCGCGAGCAGGAGACACCACCGGAGATCCTGTCCCTCATGTCCTCA
Organism: Cystobacter fuscus; assembly: GCA_049060065.1. GTDB lineage: Bacteria > Myxococcota > Myxococcia > Myxococcales > Myxococcaceae > Cystobacter > Cystobacter fuscus_B. The sequence continues at coordinate 1,434,875 of JBMEQP010000002.1, read as the reverse complement.
CTGGCCTCGGAGTTCGGCCAGGAGATGGTGGATCCCGCCCGGCCGCTGATCCGCCGCGTCGGCTGGCGCACGCGCGAGTCGGAGATGGAGAGGGAGTACTGGAAGCACTGTGACAAACCCGCGGCGCGCTACTTCCTCGAAGCCAACCCGGGATACGGCCAGGGGCACGGACTGGTGACGGTGGTGCCCATCACCCCGAGCAACCTGCTGAGCGTCGCCCGGTCGCGGCTGGAACAGCGGCTGCGCCAGCCCCTGGAGAAGCTCGCGGCCCGGGTGCAGCGCACGTGGCTGGGGGCCCGCCTGCGCTCCACCCAGATGGTTCAATCGTTGCGCCGCGTGCCCTTCCTCGCCCACCTCGACGAGCCCACCCTGCGCCACCTCGCCGCGCGCGCGGAGCGTCACGTGCTGCCCGCGGGCCAGTACGTCTTCCAGGCGGGCAACGCCAGCGACGAGCTGTACCTGCTCGAGCGCGGCGCGGCCTACGTGCTGGCCCCCACGGCGCAGGGCGAGGTGCTCGTGGACGAGCTCGGCGGCGGCACCGTGTTCGGGGAGAGCGCCCTGCTCACGGGAGAGCGCCGCTCGGCCTCCATCCGCACGGCGACGACCTCGACGGTGGTGCGCATTCCCCGCTCGGCGCTGCTGCCCCTGCTCCAGGGGGATGAGCGCCTGCGCGAGGGGATGTGGAAGACGTTCGCCGAGCGGCGCTTCGATGACCTGGTGCGAGGGTTCGAGCGCTACGGATTCCTCGGACGCAAGGACCGGCTCGACCTGTTCCAGCACGGAGAGCACCACGAGCTGGCGCCGGGCGAGGTGCATGAGCTCGAGGAGGGCGCCCAGCTCTTCGTGTTGTCGGGCGCGGTGGAGTTCGAGCACGAGGGGCTGAGGGTGTCCCAGCGCGGCTCCACGCTCCTGGAGGCCCGGCGGCCGCTCCAGGTGGAGGCCCGGGAGAACACGCGGCTCGTCCTCCTGAAGCCGGAGGAGGTGCGGGAAGAGTCCCCGCGCTTCGCCGCGTAGCACCGGGAGGAGGAGCAGCCAGCGCATGAATGTGGCGCGGCCGGAGCCGTCCTTGACCCCACTCTGGCGCTTCGCGCAGGCTTCCCCCTCGTGAGGAGCGTCGGAAGGGTGGACGAAACGGCGCCACACCGGATGGTGCGGACACGGGCCCACCCCACCCTACATTCCCGAGGGAAGGATTCATGCGGAAGAGGACCAGTGGGTTTCACCTGCGGAGCTGGGCGCTGTGCCTGGGAGTGATTTGGGGGACGCAGGGCCAGGCACAGGAAGCCGGGCCCGTCTACATCCAGGGCTCGGAGGTGAACCTGCGCGGCGGCGAGAGCACGGATGGGGAGGTGGTGAAGAAGGTCCTCATCGGCACGGAGTGCCAGAAGCTGGAGGGCGCGCAGAAGAAGGGGTGGGTGCGCCTGAAGTGCGGCGAGGCGGAGGGCTTCACGCTGGAGAAGCTCGTGGGGGCGGACAAGCCCAACCTGGAGGCGCTGCTGGCACAGGCCCAGGACGCGGCCAAGAGCACCAAGGAGCGCCTGGACGCCGCGGCGCGCGCGGCCACGTTGGATCCCCAGAACGAGCAGGCATCGCAACTGCTCACCCAGCTCTTCTTCGACGTCAACTTCGAGCAGCTCGCCAAGGACAAGAGAAAGGGCGGCCTCCACGAGTCCTTCCTCGTCTTGTGTAATCCTCGCGGCATGCAGGACTCAAGGACACACGAGCAATGCCTGACCGATGAGCTGGAGAAGATTGAGTACGATTGGCATCAACTCCGCATCCGGGACGACCGCTTCGTGAGCGCCATGTTCCGGGAAGGCAATCTGGTCGTCTACACCGGGTACATGAAAGCAAGAGCCAAGGGCCGGTTCGATCCCGGGGACGATGAGTTCAACATCATCATCGAGTCACGAAGCAGCTCCACCGTTTCCGACACGCTCAAGGCTTGCTTGCAAAAGGGGCGCGTATCCCGAATCCGGACGAAAACAAATATTCCACCATCTACGAGGAGTCCGCGAACATGCCAACGCTCTCCCATGAGGACTACCAACTGTTTCGTTCGCTCCCCTGTCTGGTACCAACTGCAAGAGGAAAATGGCGAGCGGTTCATCCGTGTAAATTGTGGGGCCATCGTTGGAAACGTCCTGCAAGTTGATATTCACCGGCGCGCCAGCCTCCAACATGGAGATCTGCCCGCAGGTGACTATCCTCCCAAAGTCGAAAGAATCAAAAGCATCTCAAAAAACGATTCTACCTACACCATGCAGTTGTGCACCAGGGAGGAGTGCTGGGCCTCGTTGACGCTCCTTTGGCCGACGACCGATCCTGGGATCTCCCATTGGAAGACTGAACCGTCCACCGCATCCGAGGGCATCTACTCCACGAGCAAGGGAAAACCCAACAAGGTCAGATACTGGCACTGCAACGAAGCCGACCAATAAAATCCGAGAACGAATCATGGGCATCCAGCAGGAGTTCTTTCTCAGGGAAGACAAGGACGGCTATACAGCCGACGGCAACATCATAGAGAAGGACAGCACGTCCAAAACCATCCTTCGCGTCTTCCCCGTTGACCAGTATGAATTCCCAGAGGAGATCAAGCGCCCGGCCAAAGAGTGGCATGTCATCAAGGTTCCACTTCTTGGCCAAAGGATCCTGGACTCTGAAAAATCAGACTGGTGCGGGCGAACCTCGGCGTCCATGGTCTACAACTACTTTCAACTCATCCGAGGAGGAGACCAACGACAAAGGTACATCACGCATTCGCGAGCGGGGGATCCAGAATGCGCACTTGACCTCCGATATCCGACAGGCGAGCGTGCTTTTTGGAGTACCCGCGGACGAGTCCTTACCCAAGAAAGGATGGACAACGTATCCGGAGGGGGATTACGAAGTGGTGGGTCAATGCGTCGACCCGAATGGAGAAGTCCCACTTCCACGCAACCTCATCTTTCCCTCGAAGGGCGTTCGCCCAACTGGCATTGGGGGTATTCTTCGCTACCAAGCACCAAGCTCAACAGACGCGCTCAAAGGAAACCTGCTCCCTGACAGCTTACGTCACACCGCCGACTCAATAAAAGGCAGTGAGGCTCGGCTCCGTGAGGCGTTCGCCCATATCATCGAGTGCCTGCGGGCCAACAACCCGGTCGTCATCTACACGGGCCTTGCGTCAAGGAACTCGAAGCACGGCAATCCTCTTCATATCATCGTCATCTCTGGATATTGCATCCTCAGAGTAGGTTCGGAAGAACAGCTTTGGCTTGTGACGGCCGACCCATCGTCCAAATACGACCTCGCCCTCAAGAACAGGCTTCCCGCGCCTAATTCCAGGGGAACCTTGGATTTGGGAGCCAAGATCGGTCCTACGCACGTATTGTTCAGAATGCGTTCGGGCTTGAGTAACGACAGGACAAAGATGCTAGGATTTGCCTCCTTCAATCTGGTTCGTGCCAAGGTCTTCTTCGAAAAGAACCCAGAAACCATCGGTTCCAGTTACAATCTGTTCTTGGATCACTCGCAACGCCCCCGTGGGCACTATTGCTACCGGGAAACGCGCACCAACGCTCCGCCCGAAGTGGTCGACAGCAGCTTCAACCGGCCCAGGTACAGCTTTCCCTTGCGGGGAAACACCGTCTCCACCAGCCCCTGGCAGGGCTACTACAACAACGAGTCGCTCGACACCGGCATCGGCGGCTATTACGTGCTCGGCCTCCAGCGCAACCTCCACGGCGGTGTCCATTTCTTCCCGCCCGCGGAGCAGAAGCTCGCCCCCGTCAATGCCGCCGCCCCCGGTTACGTCGTGGCCGCCCGCCTTCCCGGGGACAAGGCCCCGTGCCTCCAGGACGGCGTCCTCGAGTCCTTCGGCAACTGGCCGGGGTTCGTCCTCGTCCGCCACGAACTCGAGGAGATGCCCTCCGATTCACAGGCCGGCCCCGCCGGGGCACGTTCTACTCGCTCTACATGCATCTGAGCTCCCCCGTCTTTCCGCCCGGCGTCGCGGACAAGCCGAGCCAGAAGCCCTCGATGCTGGACAACTACTTCAGCCGGGTCCCCTGGTTCCGCGAGCTGTACAAGCGGCGCTTCGGAGCCTGGGTCAACATCTCCGGCCAGGGGGCCGAGCCCGGCACGCTGCGCTGGGCCCAGGAGCCGGTTCCCCCTCCGACCAGGAGCCCCCCAAGCCCGGCGGCCCGAAGCGGGTCTGCAAGGTGCTCGTCGACAACTCTCGCTCGAGGACATCACCGTCCGTGACAACGAGGGCCAGGTCCACTGGCTCTACAAGGCGCCCCCGGCCAATCTCAAGGCCGCGCTGGTCGCGCTCGAAAAGGGTCAGGTCATCACCTTCGCGGAGCCCTTCTTCCCCGTGGAGGCCGGAGAGGTCCTCGGCTTCCTGCGCCCGCTGCCCGGCCACAGCGCGATCCTCCATGGACATCTCAAGGACTTCGAGGACGAGCGCAATGCCCCGGAGTCCGCCCGCAAGAGCAAGGAGATGAAGCTCGACGCGGGGTTCATGCACTTCCAGGTGTTCAGCCCGGAAGACGCCCCCGACAATGGCATCAAGCTGCTCGTCGAGCTGGCGGAGAAGCTCGACACCAAGAATGGCGGCAAGCCCCGGTTCGTCGAACTCAAGGAGGACACCCAGGACAACTTCCTGGAACTCGATGAGATCAAGAACCACCTCACGACGACCCTCCCCCGGAGGATCAGGCGGACTTCAACAAGGCGACCCACCATTACTTCGCCCAGTCCAGCCAGTCCGATGACGACGGTTTCGGCTACGGCCCCGCCGTCGCGAACTTCCTCGACCAGAACACCTCCTTCGCCCCCCAGGCCAAGGCCCCGACTGGGAATCCTGCCACCGCTTCAACTACCCGCTGACGCTCGAGGTCGAAACCGTCTACCTGCCCCCTCCCGCCCAGAACAGCATGGTCTCCGGTGGCAGCTACGAACTCGAGTTGCTCTTCGAGCGGGCGCACGGGGACGATTGGAAGCCCATGCCGCGCCCCCTCAAGGGCTGTGATTGCGGCCCCTTCGCGGGGAGCAGCGCCGGTTGCAAACCCGCGAGCCTCAAGATCGACGCGAAGAAACTCGGCGAGGCCAAGAACGGAGTGCTCTCGTTCTCGTTGATGGTGCCCGCGCTCGCCGAGCGGATGCGCCTCAAGGCGGCGAGCGGCTTCGTCATCGACCAGACCATGTCCCTGCCGGGCGCCGACGGCCGGATGTTCGTCGAGGGCATCACCCGGCGCTGGCGCAACGTCCGTCTCATCCAGAAGAACGAGTGGGTCCCCGAGAACGCCAGGACTGTCCTCAAGAAGTTGATCGCCGCGCTCGAGGAGCAGGGCCAGCAGCATCCGAAGGAAGAGGATGTGTCGCAGGTCGCGTGGTGCGATCCGGAGAAGGAAGCCCACATCCCCCGGATCATCGAGGGCGAGGAGAAGGCCAGCACGCCCCTCTTCTCCGACTCGGGCCCGCTCGCGCCGAGCCACCTGCTCGAGAACCTCCACCCGGTCACTTCCGTCTGGCTGCTCAATGTGCTCGACAAGCAGAAGAAGGCCGTCGTGCGCGACAACTGGCCCGTACCGGGCTTCCGCAAGGAAGACCCGAGTCCGCTCTACTTCGGTGGCGTGAAGAAGGCGGGCGAGCGGCACATGGGTGAAAGCATCCTGGTGACCGTCATCGACGAGGACTACGGCTACGACAAGGAGAACCGGGTCACGCTCCTCGCCCGGCAGGGGGCGAAGACCCTCCCGATCGCCTCGGGCCGGCAGTTCGCCCCCGGGGGAAACATCGTGCAACCCCTCCCGCTGTCCTTCTGGGGCGATTGGACCCTGGAGCTCACCGATACCTCGACGCCCCCCAAGACCCTGTCGCCCAGGCACTCGTCCGAGCTTCTCCAGACGAAGTTCTCCATTCCCCGCCCGAAGCTCATGGGCGAGTTGGATGGAGAGGATCCCATCGTCATCGAGCAGCCCGTCCGGCTGGCGGATGGAAGCTGGCGCTGGTTCTTCCCCTTCGAGGAGCCCGCACCGATCGAGCTGCCGGGCTTCATCTCGTTGCGGCTCAGCGAGACGCCCCAGGGCCCCGGCACGCCACAGACCGAGGCGATGATTCCCTTCACCGCGCGTCCCGTGCAGCCCAGCGAGGAGCCGCAGCTCGATGACAAGATGTTCAAGCGGGATGAGGCCAACAAGGACTTCATCGTCGGCCTGACGGAGGAAGGCAACAAGGTCGTCACGAAACAGAAGAAGACGCTCTTCCTCATCAAGGACCGCGTCTCCTTCAACGACTGCCTGGCGGCCATGGACATCCGCGTGGGCTGGGGGCTCGTGAAGGGGCTCGCCCTGCTCAAGGAGAAGAAACTCCCCTTCGAGTTGCTGACGATCAAGGAGGACGGTCTGTCCTGCACCCTCCAGCTCGATGGCAAGCCGGACAAGCACCGGGCCGCCCTCGCGGAGCAGAACGCGCAGGTGGAGAAGTTGGTCACGAAGGGCAAGAAGACGACCCTCGACGTCCGCTTCGCGTCCGCCCGCTGCGAGGATCCACGGCAGCAGGCCCTGTGGCTCTTCGACGAGACGTGCGAGTTCATCCTCAAGAACAAGCCCACGACGACGAAGTCCAAGCTCGGCGCCCTCGCCTACTCGGCGTACGAGAGCGCCTGCCGCGCGGGCCAGTCCCCGCGCCTGCACGTCATGCTCGTGGCGGCGCTCGGTCAGGTCGCCGCCCAGAACAAGAAGCTGCCTCCGCTCGTGCGCATTGAAACCGGAGCCTCGCGTGCATCCTCAACGTCGAGGGCAAGGGCGTGGCGGACCGGGTGCGCGTGGCCGCCGCGGAGGCGGGTACCTTCGACGTGGATGTGGCGGACCCCGCGGACAAGCGGCTCCTGCGCCTCACCGCGCACCCCGGACGAAAGAACTGGTTGTCCGTCTCCTTCCACCCCGGCCGGCTCTTCGACCTGCTCGCCCGGGGAGCGCTCCCGCCCGGCTCCGAGCGCTTCTATTGGTTCGACTTCACCGCCCTGAGCGGGCTCCCCCTGCTGTACCCCTTTGGCGGGGAGACCACGGGCGAGGGCGATGGTTCCATCACGCGGGCGCGCTTCGAGGAGTTGAAGGCGCAGGCGTCCGACAGCCTGCGCATCTCCCACCCCGGCCGGGGCTGTACCGGAAGGTGGGCTTTCGCCCGATGGATCCCCAGACGCGTGCCGTGCTCGCCTTCAAGCCCGTTCCCAGGAGGGAAGCGTGCGAGCTGGAGATCTCCGCGTGCGTGTCCGGAACGCCCGAGGATCTCAACAAGTTCACCGCCCGCTTCTCCCGCCTCCTCCCGGGAAGCCAGAAGTGGGAGGTCCTCAAGAACTTCGCCGCGTTGAAACCCAAGAAGCTCGCGGTCCGGAGCGGAGAGGGCGTGGCGGACTGGCTCGTCTCGGCGCGCGTGCCCTATCCCGCCGGAAGCAAGGCAGCGAGCCTCGAGGGGGTCCATCAATTCAAGCTGGAGCTCGTCTCGCTCGATCCGGGAGCCGACCTCAAGAGCCTGCAGGCGGAAGGAAAGTATGACTTCACGCCCCGATGGGAGGGCGGCCTGAAGGTGGAGCGCAAGGGCGAGGTGGTGGAGGTCCGCGGCCATGCCGAGGGCGTCGAGGTGCCGGTGCCCGGCACGAAGGACGCCGCCGGCTGGGCGGTCGCCCGAGAATTCGAGCTCGTCATCGACTTCGACTCGAAGGACAAAGCTCCCGACCACAGCACCCCGAAGCCGAAGCCGGAGAACATCCGGTACGCCACGCCGCATCCGAGCAGTCCACGCGGGGGTTGTGATCCAAACGGCGACTTCGTCGCGACCCTCGAGGTCCAGGCGCTGGTTCCCGGCATCCAGTACCAGTTCTCGGTCCGGCGCCCGCTCGACGCCAAGAGCAAGAAGCCGAGGCCCGTGCGCCAGACCGACATGAAGCCGTGCAGCGCCCCGTTCACGCTCGAGAGTTGATCCGCGCCCAGGAAAGGAACCCCACATGGCACCGACCGAGAACACACCCGGGAGCGAGCAGCCCTCCACGACCTGCCACCTTCCGCTGGGCTACGACGGGGTCGTGCGGATCCGGGCGGCGCCTCGCATCGAGCTCACGCCCAAGCGCCAGGAGCAGCCCGCGCCGCGAGACTTGAACGACTGGCCCGTCCAGATAGGCGGAGAATGCAGGAACGTGATCGAGCCGATACCGTGCCGGCTCGAATGGATCATCCAGGGGGACAGCCTCGCCGACAAGCGGGCCTCCCATCCACGCGAGACCTTGCTCGTTCCCAAGGGGAAGGACTTCCAGGTCCTGGAAAAGGATGCCACGGGGCACCGGCCGCTGCGTGTCTCCATCCTGGAGCTCGGCCTCATTGGCACGGGGCGCATGGGCTACCGGATCGAGCCGTCCCTCTTCGGCAATGAGGCCGTCGAGGTCCCCCCTCGGACCCCAAGGGCATCGCCTACGCGTTGAAGGCGGACATCCGCTTCAGCGCGATCGGCCTGCTCGGGACGCACGTCGGATCCGTCATCCAGCTCGAGCCGGACTTCTGCGAGCGCTTCAGGGGGCTCCAGGCGACGGTGGACATCCATCCCACGCCGCCCGAGGGGCTGGAGCCCGATGAGCAGGCGAGGGTCCGGATGGAGTGGGTGGTCGGGGATTCCGCGGCGGCCGCGCGCTTGCGGTGGAAGGTGGGGTTCGCCTCCACGCCGGGCGATGCGGAGGGCGAGTGGAACGAGGACCACCTGCTGGCGACGGGCGGAGTCGAGTCGACGCCGAAGCTGGCGTTCCAGTATCAGCTCACGCTCACGCGCCCCCCTCCGCCCGCTCCGGAGAAGAAGGACAAGGGCGCCCAGAAACCGGCCGCGCCGTTGGAACAGCTCCGGCCGCTCCCCCGCCCCGCGCTCGCGGTGGACAGGCCCCGGTTGACGGACTTCACGGTGTCGCTGAACAACGGCGAACTGGCCATCCAGGGCGCGTTCGAGGGCTTCCACGAGAACGTGGCGCTGGACCTCCAGCTCACGCCCTATGCCCTGTACACGGAGGCCGACACGCCACGGATCGCGGAGCTGGGCGACTACCTGGAGGGCTTCTTCCTGGAGCTGCTCTCCGAGCGCCTGTCCAACGCGGGCGACCACTCCCGCGCGCCCCGGAACGAGGAGTTCCTCTTCCTGGCGACGTGCTCCCCGGATGACATCCAGGCACGGCTGGCTCCGCTGGAGAACCTGACGGTCACGAGCCACCAGAACAAGTTCCAGCTCACGCTCTTCGACTTGAAGGCCCTGCCGCGCGAGGACGTGCAGGCGCTCAAGAAGGTCAAGGGCCTGGAGGTGTTCGTGGTCCTGACGCCCCTGCCTCACGGGACGGACAAGAACGTGCCCGTCTGGGCTCTCGCGGACTACGCGGCGCGCGAGGGCCACAACGCCTCCGCCGGCTTCGCTCCCTTCGATTCCGGCGCGTTCGTCTCACGCGTCTTCGCCTCGGGGGTCTGCACCTCCAACTCCGTCACCCCCTCGGGCCACATCGAGGCGCTCTACTCGCCCATGCCCGTCGTCCCCGCGGATCGGCGGGAGGAGTTCGAGATCTTCGTCGCCACGATCTGTGGTGAGGCCATCGGCCAGAGCCCGACGTCCTGGGCAGGTGTCGCCCACACGATCATGAATCGGGTGGGACGCAAATTCGAAGCCTGGAAGAACTGCCTCTCGGCGGCCGAGGTCATCCAGAACACGGGCTTCGATGCCTACCAGAAGACCATCTACCAGGAGGCCATCCGGTGCATCAGGGCGCCCGCCCACTCTCAGATGAAGGATCGCGACAAGGTGAAGGCCATCATCGACGTGGTGACACCCATCTTCATGCGACAGGCGGGAAACATGGGCGACGTGGTCTACTTCTACAGCCCGAAAGCCCAGAGCGACAAAGACCGCTCCACCCCTAAATTCGTTTCGCAAGGCGGTGACAGCGCCCTGGTCTGCATCAACAACCAGATATTCAAGACCGCCCCGGGGGAGAAGAGTCCGGATGACTTCCTGTTCTACGCGTTCAAGTACCCGGAGAAGTGGCCGCGCATGACGCAGGAGGAGCTTCGCCGTGCGCGCAAGGCCCGCGCGGAGAAGAAAAGCGCATAGAGGGTGATGAACCGGAGCGTGGACGGAATCGTCCACGGCCATCTCGGGGAACTCCCGGGCCCCCTGGATTCTGTCTCTTTGGCCCGCCACGAGTCTTTCGACTCACGTTCCGCGGCCGCCACAGTGGACGCAAGCGTCCACGGGGCTCGCTGGATTTACCCGCCATGATGTCTGGATTTGCATGAAAGACACACGATCCGTGTGTCACGAATCAAATTTCAAACGCTCCTGATCTCGAGGTAGAGAAGTACCGCCTGGCTTCACACGGGGCATGCCTTGTGTCGGCGTCGCGAGGGAACGCGCGCGGTCGCGGGGCGGGACCGTCAGACCCAGGGTGAAGAAACCCGACGTTTCGCCGAACATCAGGAGAGAACAAACATGCTGGGTCAACCGAGACGGTGGATGCTGGGAGTAGGTCTCGCGGCCGCGCTGGTCCAGGGCTGTGGCGGAGACGAATTGGAGGTGGAATTCCTCTCACCGGCCGAACGGACCGAGACCCGGGGCGATCTGGGCATTGCCCTGAGCGTGGCAGGGGGCGCTCCGGACCGGGTGGACCTCTACGTGAATGACGGCTGGCTGGCCACGATCGGGGACGCCAGCTACCGCTGGGACACGACCGGCTGGCCCGAGGGAACGTACACGCTGAGGGCCCGGGCGTGGATCGGCGAGCAGGTCTACGAGAGCGCATCGCGCACGGTGATCGTGGACCGCACGGCGCCACTGCTCCTCACCACCTTCCCCGCGCGTGGCGAAACCCAGGTGCCGGTGAAGGCGGCGCCCATCGCGCTCAAGTTCTCCGAGCCACTGACCACCTCGGCGCTCGGCACCCTGACCCTGCGCCTGAACGCGAGCGGCGGGGGAACACAACTGCTCTCCCCCTCGGGGCTATCCGAGGATCGCAAGACGCTCTTCTTCCCAGCCCACTCGATGAACATCACGCCGCCCCAGACCATCGCCGCCTCGCTGATGGGCCGGGCCGAGGATCCCGCGGGCAATTCCTTCCTCTCGGGGAACGTCGAGTCGGCGTGGCCTGCAGGTGCCCGTCTTCATCCCCCTGGGCGAGGTGACGGGAAACCTGCAGAAGGAAGGCACCCCCTCCTCTCGGCCCAGGGGCCCACCTTGCGCCTGGACAGCAAGGGCCGTCCGCTCGTCTCCTGGCGTGCGTCCTCCTCCTCCGTGATCGTGCGGTACTGGGATGGGCAGGGCTGGAAGCCGATCCCCGCCACGCCCTTCCTCGCCAATGACCTGCGCGACGTCGGGGCGGACATCGCGTTGGACGAGTCCGGCATTCCCACCGTCGGCTGGATCAGCCGGGACGCGAACAGCTCGTCGGTCTCCGTGTGGAGCCACCAGGGGGATACCTGGACGAGGCAGTTCACCGTCGGACCCAATCCCGAAGGTCCATTCCCCTTGATCGACCGGGCGGCGCTCCGCCTGTCGAAAAACGGAACCGCGAGGCTCGCCCGGCTCGCGGGGTCGAAGACGGCTCCCGGCTTCGGGGGCCTGATGATCTACTGGCGGGGGCCGACCGAGGACACCTCGTTCTTCAATACCTACTCGCAAGGCACGGCCCTCCTGGGACGCCACCCGGCGATGGAGACGAACACGACCCAGGATTCCCTCGCGCTGGCGTGGAGCGAGCGCGTGGACAACGGCTACCGACTCATGGTCATCCGCCGCCAGGATTACTCCTATGAATGGAGTGAGTGGCCATTGCAGGCGCGCGAGGCCCTGCCCGGCAACCCTCCCTGGTGCTGCAGTCCAACGGCGAGCCCATCGTGGCCTGGAACGAGCCGGGTGCCATCCATGTGCGCCGCCTGAAAGGCAACACCTGGACGACCGTGGGCACGCCCATTCCCATTCCCTCCACGGTGGACGTCACCTCGGTGGTGCCCGTGCTCGCCCTGGACAACACCGAGCAGCCCGTGCTCGCCTGGAGCATGCCCGGCAAGGCCGAGGTGTGGCGCTGGAATGGCTCGGCGTGGATGCGCGTGGGAGAGCTGAATCAACCCGTCTCCGGCGAGACGTCCTCCCCTGGCCCCTCCAGTTGCAGGTGGAGAAGTCGGGAACCCCGGTGGTGGGCTGGCTCCGGCCGGACGCCAGCCAGCCCGGGCGCGGCGTGATGGAAGTCTACCAACTCAACCGCTGAGCCACGGGCACCGGAACACGGCCCGGAAGCGGGCCGTGTTCCCGGAAATCCCTCTTTGTATTCCAACAGGGCCCCGGCAGAGCCATGGGCACCCGCGAGGAGCCGAGTGCATCCGAGGTGGTTTGACCCCGGCGCGACGGAGTCTCTAGGATCTTCCGCCTGATGCTTCCCAAGGTCATCGGCGGGTACCGTGTCCTCGAGACACTCGGAAGTGGGGGAGTCGGAACCGTCTACCGGGCCCTCGATGGACAGACCAGCGAGCCGGTCGCCCTCAAGGTGCTGTCGGGAGGTCCCACCCGGGACTCCCGCGCGGCACGTCGGCTGCTGCGCGAGTTCGAGACCCTCACGGACCTCTCCCACCCCAACGTGGTGAAGGTCTACGACACGGGCATGTTCCAGAGCTCGCCCTACCTCGTCATGGAGCTCATCGAGGGGCTCACCCTGCGCGACTACCTCGCCTTGAAGTCAGAGGCCCCCGTGTCCCGCCCGTGCGTGCAAAGGCGAGACTGGAGCGCTCCGAGGACGAGTCCCTGGAAGACGGGTCCGAGCCGTCCGGAGTGATGAAGTTCGATCTGTCGGCCTTCGCCGAGGAGTCCCCCAGCGAGGAGTGCGGCGTCGTGCGCTCGGGCTCCACGGAAGCACCGGGGCGGGTGTCGCGCGCGCCGGTGGAGCCCTGGCTGGACTCGGACTCGGACGACCTGGATCCGCTGGACTTCGAGCCGCCGGAGGACCGGGTGAGGCCCCATGCCCCTCCGGAGACGCGCGAGGCGGTGCTGCGGCTGGAGGAGCTCAACCGGCCGGAGCGGATGGGCCGGCTCAAGGACTCGCTGCTCCAGGTGTGCGAGGCGCTCGCGTACATCCACGCGCATGGGCTGGTGCACCGCGACCTGAAGCCCTCCAACATCATGGTGGACGAGGACCGGCAGGTGCGGCTGATGGACTTCGGCCTGGCGAAGTTCCTCGCGGATGACGCGGGGATGACGCTGGAGGGCCGCCCGGTGGGCACGCTGCGCTACATGGCGCCGGAGCAGATACTGGACGAGCCGCTGGATGGGCGCACGGACCTCTACAGCCTGGGCGTCGTCCTGTACGAGCTGCTGACCGGCCGGCCCCTTTGACGCGAAGTCCCCGGTGGACTTGTGGCACAAGGTGCTGGAAACCGAGCCCCTCCCCTCTTGGCCCTCAACCCCCGGGCGGATCCCCAACTGGCGCGGGTGGCGCATCGACTGCTCCGCAAGGAACCGGATGACCGGTTCCAGACGGCGGAGGAAGTCTACGAGGCACTCTCCGAGTGAACGCGAGCGCGACGACGCACACGCTGGTGGTGGAGGCGGACAAGGCCGGGCAGCGGGTGGACCTCTTCATCGGAGAGGCCCTGGGGCTGTCACGCGCGAGGCTCAAGAAGCTCTTCGACGCGGGCGCGGTGAAGGTGGACGGCCGCACGGCGAAGAAGGGGCTCCTCGTCACGGCGGGCCAGCGCATCGGCGTGGTGGTCCCCGAGGAGCGGCGCGAGGTGGTGCCGGAGCCGGGAGCGCCGCTGGTGGTGCTGCACGAGGACGAGGCGCTCGTCTTCCTGGACAAGCCCGCGGGCACCCCGTCCCACCCCTTGCAGCCGGGCGAGACGGGCACGCTGGCCAACGCCCTGGTGGGGCGCCACCCCGAGTGCGCCGGGGCCTCGGAGGACGAGCGCGAGGGCGGGCTGTGCCACCGGCTGGACATCGAGACGTCCGGGGTGATGGTGGCGGCGCGCACGCGCGAGGCGTGGGCGGCGGTGCGCGAGGCGTTCGGCGGGCGCGCGGTGGACAAGCGCTACTGGGCGCTGGTGACGGGGCCCCTGGCGGACGAGGGGGAAATCGAGCTGCCCCTGCGCCACCATCCGCGGCACCCGGACCGGGTGGAGCCCGCGGTGGAGGGCGGCGAGGGGGCGCGCGAGGCGCACTCGGAGTTCCGCGTGCTGGCGCGCGAGGGCGAGTACAGCTTCGTGGAGGTGCGCATCTCCACGGGCGTGCTGCACCGGTGCGCGCCCACCTGGCCGCGGTGGGCGCCCCCATCGTGGGCGACGCGCTGTACGAGGGCCGCGAGGAGCCGGGGCTCGGCCGCTTCTTCCTGCACGCCCGCGCGCTCGAGCTCACGCACCCGGTGACGCACGAGCCCGTGCGCGTGGAAAGTCCCCTGCCCCCGGAGCTGCGCGCCGTGCTGGAGAAGCACTCCCTCTCCGTGCCGCCCGGCGCGTGAGGCATGTCGGAGGGAGCGCGTAGAGTGAGCCCACCCATGCGAGCCATCATCCACGTGGACATGGACGCCTTCTATGCGTCGGTGGAGCAGCGGGATCGTCCCGAGCTGCGCGGCAAGCCCCTCATCGTCGGGGGCGACGCGCGGCGGGGCGTGGTGGTGGCCGCCTCCTACGAGGTGCGCAAGTACGGCGTGCGCAGCGCCCTGCCCATGGCGCGTGCCATGAAGATGGCGCCCCACGCCATCGTGGTGAAGCCCCGCTTCCACGCGTACAGCGAGGCGAGCGAGCAGGTGTTCTCCATCTTCGAGCGCTACACCCCCCTCATCGAGCCGCTGTCCCTGGACGAGGCCTTCCTGGACGTGACGGCGTCGGTGGGGTTGTTCGGCTCGCCGGCGGACATCGCGCGGCGCATCCGCAAGGAGATCGCCGCGGAGACGGGCCTGCCGTCCTCGGCGGGGATCGCCGCGGTGAAGTTCGTGGCGAAGATCGCCTCGGACGTGGCCAAGCCCAACGGCCAGCGCGAGGTGCGCGCGGAGGAGACGGTGGCGTTCCTCGCGGCGCTACCCGTGGGCCGGTTGTGGGGCGTGGGGCCCAAGACGGAGGAGGGCCTCAAGCGCGCGGGGCTGGAGACGATCGGCGACGTGGCCCGGCGGGACGTGGCGTGGATGGAGGCCCGGTTCGGCTCGGCCGGACGTCACCTGTGGGAGCTCGCGCAAGGCATTGATCCGCGCGAGGTGGTGCCCGATCGCGAGGCCAAGAGCGTGGGCGCCGAGGACACCTTCGACGAGGACATGACGGGCCTGGACGCCCTGAGTCCCTACATCCACTCGCAGGCGCTCCGGGTGGGCCGCCGCATGCGGCGCGCGGGAGTGAAGGGCCGGGTGGTGCAGCTCAAGGTGAAGTTCGCGGACTTCACCCTCATCACCCGGAGGACCACCCTGCCCTCCCCCACGGATGATGGACAGACGCTCTACCGCGTGGCCCGGGAGCTGCTGGAGAAGGCCCACGAGGACAAGCCGGTGCGGCTGACCGGCGTCTCCATGCAGGAGCTGGGCGGTGGCGCCGAGCCGCGGCAGCTCGGGCTGTTCTCCGAGCCCGAGGCCCCCAAGCGCAGCGACAAGCTCAACGCGGCGTTGGATCGCATCGCCGAGCGCTTCGGCTCCAAGGCGGTGACGACCGCGGACGTCGCCGGGAGCGCCGAGGCCGATCCCGAGCGCCCCAAGAAGCCCAAGCGTCCCAACTGAGACGTCCGCGACGGCTCACCCCTCGTCGGAGGCGCCCTCCGCGTCCTCGCCGGAGTCGTCGTCCGAGTCACCGGCGTCGAACGTGTCGTCCGACTCCTCGTCGCCCGAGGCATCGTCCAGGGACTCGTCCGAGGCATCGTCCGAAGCCTCCTTGGCCGTGGACTCGGAAGCGCCCGCGGCCGCCGGGGCGGTGGAGGCGCCCTCCGTCGCCCCGGGCTTGTTGCGAGCACCCCCGGCGGCGCCGGCGGCGGCGCTGGGGCGCGTCCCCTCGGCGGCGGAGCCCTCGGTGGACGGGCGGGAGGAAGGCACGTCCCCGCGCCTCCACGCCTCGAGCGCGTCGCGGTGGCGGCCCGTGGCCTCGACGGAGATCTCGAAGACGATGAGCGCGTCGGCGAAGAGCGGATGGCGGCGGAACGCCCCCGTCTTCTTGCGCCGCTCCCCCGACAGCGTGCGCTGGGCGATGAGCAGCAGGCGGCAGCGCTCGGCGATGCGGCGGGGCAGCCGCGCCGTCTGGACGAACTCGGCCAGCAGATCCTCGATGGCCTGGGACACCGAGGGACGGCCCGCGGCGTCCAGGCTCTCCACGACGGGCGAGGCCTGGGCGATGGGCACCAGCAGCGCGGCGAGCAGGATGGCGTCGTCCAGGAGCTCCCCGGAGGCCACGCGCCGGTCGAGCGCCTCGGCGTAGGCGTAGAAGGTCTCCTGGCCGCGGCGGCCCTGCTCCTTGAAGTAGGCGGCCACGGGCGGCAGGAGGATCTTCAGCGCGTCCAGCGCATCGAGCAGGCGCAGGCTGGGCGCCGCCACGCCACCGCGGATGAGGCGGAAGGTCTCCTCGAGCAGGCGCGCCGGGGCACAGCGGGGAGATCCTCGACGGCCCCCTCCATGGCGGCGTAGGTGCGCGACTCGATGTCCAGGCCCAGCTTGGAGGCGAAGCGCACGGCGCGCAGGATGCGCACCGGATCCTCGCGCATGCGGATCTCCGGGTCGCCGATGGTGCGGATGTAGTGCTCGTCCAGATCCCGCCGGCCGCGCACGTAGTCGATGATGCGTCCCTCGACGACGTCGTAGAAGAGGCCGTTGATGGTGAAGTCGCGGCGGCGCGCGTCCTGCTCGGCGGTGCCGAAGACGTTGTCGTGGGTGATGAGCAGATCCGGGTTCTGCGACTCCTCGACCTCGCTGCCCTCCTCCTCGCCGTTGCCGTTGTCGACGGGAGAGTCGACGAGCTCGGTGGGGTTGGCGCGGAAGGTGGAGACCTCGATGATCTTCCCGCCCTTGAAGTAGATGTGGGCGAGCCGGAAGCGGCGGCCGATGAGCCGGCAGTTGCGGAAGATGGCGCGCACCTCACCCGGGTGGGCGCTCGTGGCGATGTCGAAGTCCTTGGGCGTGCGGCCCAGCGACAGGTCGCGCACGCAGCCCCCCACGAGGTAGGCCTCATGGCCATGGGAGTGCAGGCGGTGGATGACCTTGAGGGCATCCGGATCCAGCTTGTCCGGGTCGATCTCCGCGGGCCTGCCGGAGGGCTGGGGTTCGGGAAGGAAATCCGTGTCCGGGATCGTGTCCTCGACGGATGGCGCCGTGAAGGCGGGCATGGGGAAGGAAACCTCCTCGGGCTCGGGAACCGGAAGCTCCTCGAGGGGGTCCTTGGACCCGGCCTCGAAGGCCACAGCCTCGCGCGCGTCATCGGGCACGGGCTGGAGCATCGGGTCACCGGCGGGCGGTGTGTCAGTGAAGTCTCGCGTCATCTCGCGGTTGACGCCCCAAGGGGGGCGAATCTAAGGGGACGACCTATACCGCATCCTCCCCGGGAGGGAGTAGCACATGGAGACATTGTTGACGGGGGCAACAAGCCGGGTGGGCACCACCCCCGTCCACCTCTCGCCGAAGCAGCGGGGAGCCACACCCCCACGCCTCGTGCGGGAGCCGGCGGACAGCCAGGATGCCCTCCATAACACCCGGACCCCGAAGAATCTTCTGGCCAGCGCACGGGCCGTATGCGTGGAGGAGCCGTCCAGGAGGGCAGCCGGGGAGCGCCGTGGCGACCCGCGGGCGGGAATGAATTCCAGCGACCGTCGGCGCGAGCCCTCGGGGAGGAACTGACTCATGTCCAGGCGCATCGCGGTCGGCTCGACGAATCCCGCCAAGACCGAGGCCGTGAGGGCCGTGTGTGAACAGGCGTTTCCCGGCTGCACCGTGGTCGGAGTGGACGTGCCCAGCGGCGTGCGCGAACAGCCCATCGGCACCGCGGAGACCGCGGAGGGCGCGCGCAACCGCGCCCGGGCGGCCCTGGGTGCCGTGCCCGGCGCGGAGCTCGGCCTGGGACTCGAGGGGGGCGTGGATACGGACCTGAGCCTCATCAATGGCGTGGCCGTGGTGGCGGCGGACGGCCGGGAGAACTTCACCTGGGGCGTGCGCTTCCCCTCCCCCGGCCATCGCCGCCCGCGCGCTGAAGGGAGAGGAGCTGGGGCCGGTGATGGACGAGGTTTCCGGGCGCACGGGGAGCAAGCGCGGCCTGGGCGCGGTGGGCATCCTCACCAACGGCCTCTTCACCCGCACCGAGATGTGGCGGGGCCCCGTGGCGTGCGCGCTGATTCCCTTCCTGCATCCGGAGTTCTACGCCCCGCCCCCTCACGCGGCTGAATCCAGCCACGGGCGTCATCGGATTGTGACCCGGGGTTGGTAGAGGCTCGGCCTTCCAACCAGGCGGCCGTCCAGCCCTCTCCGGGAGCCACGCATGAAGTCCATGACCCTGAAATCCCTTCTCGGGACCCTCGCCCTTCTCTCCGCCCCCTCGGCCCTCGCCGGGCTGGAGCGCTCCCAGTCCCTGTTCGAAGCGGCCCTGACCGCCGCGCGGGCCCCGGGCGGAGCAGGCGGCGCGAGCGTCGAGCGCGAGGAGCTCCAGGGCGCGCTCGGTCAATTCATCTCCCACGACGATGGCACGGTGGACGCTCCCGAGCGTGCCTATCTGCTCCACCAGTCGAGCCACCCGGCCTTCTTCACCGGCTTCACGGTGGACGCCCAGAGGTATTTCACCCAGTTCATGGAGCTGAACGACGCGGCCACCACGCCCGCGTCACTGGGGGCCTACCCCGCGAAGAAGACGCCCGAGGAGGCGTTCGGCGCGGGCAGCCTCTTCATCCACCGCGCCCACGTGCTCGAGGGCTTCATCCCCTACGGCACGGGCGGCGTGGCCAATCAGCTCACCCTGCGCACCACCTACGCCTCGTCCTTCGAGATCACCGGCATGGGGGCGTTCGAGCCCATCACCGAGGTGCGGCTGCGCGAGGCCCTGTCCCAGCGCCTGATCGACACGTACGCCACGCCACGGGAGATCGAGCAGGCTGTGGCCTACATCCGGGAGATCCACAAGAACAGCCAGCGCATCTACCGGCGAGCTGGAAGAACGAGTACGGCCGCGGAGCCCCCGGAGACCTGGGGGGCTTCGTGGTGGCCGCCGTGAGCTCGGACCGGCGCTACGTGCGCTTCGTCGAGGTGCAGACCTGGGCGGAGTAGGCCGCCCCGCTCACCCCTCCTCGGCGGTGATGGTGGGCGCCTGGGTGCTCGTGAAGAAGTCCGGGAAGAGGGCGACGTAGTTGCCGCCCGAGCCCACCTCGCCCGGAATGGCGCCCGTCTTGGAGCCGCGCACCTCCAGGGTGGTGCCATCCCGGCCGAGGGAGAGCTCCACGTCGTGGACATTGCCGGTCTGGGTCGGGTTCAGCGCGCCGAGGCTCGTGGCGCGCAGCACCCCGAGCGACTGGGGATCCAGGTGGCGGAGCTGGACGGAGACCGCGGCGGAGCCGCTCGGCGAGGACTTGAAGGTGAAGCCGACCGCGACCCCCAGGTCATTGGCCGCGAGTGACAGCGAGGAGTCATCGTACGTGGTGCCGAGCACCACGCTGCCGTTGCCCCACGCGCATCCCCCCGTCCTCCCGGGTGACGACGATCTGCTTCTGGGGCGGCATGCGGCCCGGCTTCAGCCGGGACGAGACGCGGAAGAGACAGCCCTGGCTCGCGGCCGAGTCCAGCGCGGCGGTCTGGGTGGCGGGGGACGCTCCGCGGCCGGGGGATTCTCCCCACAGGCCAGCAGGAACAAGGGAAGCAGCGGGGGAACGGTGGACTTCACGCCGGCATGGGCTCACTCCTCGAGTGCACGGGAGGGCCCACCCCGAACGTGCGGCCCCGGATGGAGGACTCCAGGGCGGGAAACACCCTCCACGAGGCAAGGTAGGGAGCAACAACCCGCTTGCATACAGCTCCCCGGCGATTGTGCTCACCGGCGGACCGCCACCGGCCACCGCGTTCCCTTCAAGGCAGATCCGGCAGTCGCGTCTTGAGCGAGGGCAGACGGATCCGGTCGTCGATCATCCGCTGATCGAACACGAAGTGTTCACCAGTGCTCCACCCGCCACCGGCCTGAATGCCAGGCGCTCAGGGCGGAGGCGATCTCATGGAAGGTCCAGCGCTCGTTCGCATCCAACAGGTAGAGCCCCGGCTCCACCCACGCGAGCGCCAACAACGCCCGCACGGTGTCGTCCAGGAAGGAACATGCCGGGTACCAACGGGTGCTCGCCTCCACCCGCCCCTGCTCGCGCGCGCGCGTCTCCAGCCACGCCCCCATCTGGTTGCCCGAGAAGCCGAAGTCCATCTGCCAGCCCAGCCGCGCCACGCGCGCCTCGGGGTACTGGTGGAAGACGCGCGCCTCGGCGAGCCGCTTCTCGTTGCCGTAGCCCTCGGTCGCATCCGGCACCGAGTCCGGCGTGAAGGGCCCGCGCGCCCCGTCCGAGAACACCATCACCGAGCTGGTGAAGACGAAGCGCACGCCCACCTGCCGGCAGATCCACGCCAGCTCGCTCGTCCACTCGTAGTTGACGCGCCAGGAGTCGTCCGGACGCTGGGAGGGACTCGAGGCCGCCGCCGGTGGAAGAGCACGTCGGGCGCCACCGAGCGCACGAAGTGCTCCATGGCCCAGTAGTCGTCCACCGGGACGCGGGCGCGATCCCAGCGCACCACCTCCACGCCCTGGCGTTGCAGGAAGTCACACAGCCGCGAGCCCACGGTGCCATGGGCGCCAGTGACGAGCGCCTTCATGCCGGTGGGGGCTTGCGCGTCTTGTGGGTGCGCGGCAGGGCGTGGTGGAGCATGGCCGGTAGTCCACCGCGCGCGCGGGCGGCGGCGCGGGCTCGGTGCCCAGCGCGGCGAGCCGCTTGGTGAAGGCCGAGATGATGTCCGGCATGGGCCGCAGCGCCTGGAGCAGCGCGTTGGGCCCCTCGAGCGCCTGCACCAGCGCCGCCGCCGCCTGCTGCAGGGGCAGGCCCCGGCGCAGCAAGTCCTGGAACGAGTTGGACAGGGTGATGATGTTGTGCCCCGCCGTCTGCACCATCTCCACGGCGACCTTGATGACCTGGGGCGCGGTGAGGTGGCCATCCGCCAGGAGCACCAGCGCGGCCTGGAAGTAGTTGAAGATGGGCACCACGCGCGGGCCATAGTCCGCGAAGTGCGCGGGCGGGGTGAGCCGGTCCAGGTGGATGAAGATGCGCCGCACGGGATCCGCCACGGAGATCTTCTTCCACGCCGCGTGCACCCGCTCGACCTCGTCCGGGTACACCGCCGCCTGGGAGAGGATCTGCGTGAGCACCCGCTCGTCCACGCGCCCGGCGACCATGTCCGCGTAGAGCGAGTAGATGAAGGCATCCGCCTCGGCGTCATCCCCGAAGAGCACCTCCTCGGCCTCCAGGGGCGCGAGCGCGCGGCTCTCGAGGATGGCGGGCAGCTTGTAGCCCACCTGCCCGCGCAGCGCCCGGAAGCGCCCGCGCATGAGGTTGCCCACGTTGTCCTTGAGGACGAACTCGTCCCACACCACCCCGTCCAGCTTGAGCTTCTCCTCGAGCACCGAGCGCATCTGCCGCGGGCTGCCGGAGACGATGCACAGGCGCGAGTCGCCATTGGCCGCCAGCTCGCGGATGAGCGCGGACGCGCCCGGCACGGCCTGCTTCTCGTGGGCCTTCTGGAAGGCCGTGCGCAGGATGTCCCGGATGGAGTCGAACTCCGTCTGCAGATAGGTCTTGTCCAGATCCCAGCGGTAGATGCGCCGCGGGGGCCGGGGATCGATGCGGTCCGGGAGGCTCACCGCGCCGGCCCTGTTGGATGGACTTGCCCAGCTCGTTGGCGGCCGCCTTGGCGGCGATCTTCCCCGCGTTGGCGATGGCGCGCGCGTGCGAGCGGCCATGGGCCTTGATGAAGATGCGATCGAAGCCGAGCACCGGAGCCCCTCCGTACTGTTCCCAGTCGGTGATGTCCTTGATGCGCTGGATGCCACCGGCCAGCATGGCGAGCCCCGCGCGCCAGCGCAGGCTCTCCTTGTGCGCGTACTGGGCCAGCTCGAACACCGTCTCGTGCACGCCCTCGAGCATCTTCAGGCACACGTTGCCCACGAAGCCGTCCGTCACCACCACGTCCGCGGTGCCCTTGGGAATGTCCACGCCCTCCACGTTGCCGAGGAACTTCATGCCCGGCAGCCCGGAAATCCTCGCGTGCGCCTCCACCACGTGGCGCGGCCCCTTGGTGGACTCGGTGCCATTGGACAGGAGCGCCACCTTGGGCAGCTCGTTGCGCGAGATGATGCGCGCGTAGGCCGCCCCCATCACCGCGAACGTCACCAGGTCATCCGCGGTGGCCTCCACCGTGGCCCCCACGTCGAGGATGAGCGAGAACGGGTCCTCCTTGCCGCCGTGGCGCATGCGCGTGGGGTACACCGCCGCGAGCGCCGCGCGCCGCACGCCCGGCAGGAGCTGGAAGTGGCGCGCGCACGCGAGCACGCACGCGCCCGTGTTGCCCGCGGACACCAGCGCATCCGCCTCGCCCTCGGCCACCAGCCGCGCCGCCACGGACACCGAGGCGTCCGTCTTGCGCGCCAGGGCCTCGCCCGGCTTGTCGTCCATGGCGATGAACGCCGAGGCATGCTGCACGGAGATGCGCTCGCCGCTGTGCCGGGTGGTCGCCAGCACGTCGTCGATGACGGCTCGGTCTCCCACCAGCAGCGCGTGGATGTGAGGGGACTCCAGCGAGAGCTGCGCGGCACCCCGGATGACTTCGGCCGGACCGTGGTCGCTCCCCATCACGTCGAAGGCAATGGTGACGGGCTTCATGGCCATGGGGCCCATCCTACTGGTTTGGGAAAAACGATGGGGGGTTGGATCCACCTGGATCCAACCCCCGGAAGCGAGTCTCACCCGGCGAGAAGCCCCCCGGTGGGAGGCCCCGTCCGGGGAAACGGACTCAGTTGCCGCCGCTGGCCTGCTGGATGTTCCGGTTGGCCGTGTCGCGCTGCACGCAGCCCTTGGTCATCGTGTACTGGTAGGTGCCCAGCTCGTCGCGCCAGTACTCGCCCTCATACGGCCAGTAGAGCTGATCATCCGCCACGGCCACCGAGTACCTGTACTTCTTGACGATGGAGACCGGCCGCCCGCCTTGAGCTGCTCCTCCAGGAACTCCTTCTCCTTGGTGACGGTCTCGAACTTGATGCGCAGACCGTTGGCGAGCAGCTGCTTGAGCGCGGAGAGCTCCGTCTCCAGCTTGCCCTTGGCCATGATGCCGGCCTTCTCGATGAGCGCGGTGCGCTGCACCTTGAGGCCCTCGAGCAGCTGCTTGGTCAGCTCGGAGTAGCGGAAGGTGTCGCCCTTCTCCGAGAAGAGGTCCATCTCCCCCTCCAGCTCGAGGATGGAGTCGTTCGTCTTCTTGAGATCCTGGTCGGTGAGGGCCGGCGCAGGATGCGCTCGAGGATGACGTCCGTCTCGCCCTTCTCCTGGCCTTCCTTGTTCTTCTTCTGCACGTCGGCGAGCACGCCGTAGGACTCGCTCGCGTCCAGCTGCTTCTTGGTGATGAGCTCCAGCTGATCATGCACGGGCAGGTAGGTGCGCTCGAAGTCCTGGAGGATGAGGCTCGACTCGCGGTAGCGGCAGTTCTCGTAATAGATGACCGCCTTGAGGATCATCGCTTCCGGGAAGTACTCCTCGCGGAAGAAGGGCGAGGAGAGCGTGATGAGGTTGCCGAGCGCCTGCTCGTACTGACCCACGCGGTAGTTGGCCCAGCTGGACTCGAACATGGACTCGAGCCACTGCGTGGTGCCGCGCTCCACCTTGTTGAAATAGAACAGGGCGTAGCGGTTCTGCTGCATGCCGTAGTGCGTGCGGCCCAGCTGCATGAACGCCAGCTCGCGCAGCTTCTGGTTCGCCGACACCTGCTCCGCGTCCAGGCCGGCGGTGTTGCGCGTGACGCGCACCACTTCCTTCATGGAGTCGATGGCGCCCAGGGTGTTGAGGTCCGTGCGGCGCGCGGACGCGGTGGCGGCCTTGTTGCCGAAGCGGAAGAAGGCCGGCCCTCGAGGTACTTGGCGCGCGGGTAGAAGACGTCCGTCTTGGGGATGAGCAGCACGAGGCGCTTGACCTCGTTGAAGCTCTTGTCCGCGTCCTCCTTGCGGCCCACATCGTCGAGCGCCTTGCCGCGCACGAAGTGGTAGCGGGCCAGGAGGTAGTGGAACTCGCTGCGGAAGCGATCGGGGAACTCCTGGTTGGCGTGGCGCGCGAGCTCATCCAGGATGACGGACTCGTTCTTCGTCTTGCGGCTGATGAAGAAGAGCCACTCGAGGCTGGTGCGGAAGAACTTCGTCTCCGGACCCACGGCGAGGATCTTCGAGAACTCACCGAGCGACGAGTGGTACAGGCCCATGCGGTAGAGGGCCTTGGCCAGCACGTAGCGCGCCTCCATGTGGAGGCCGGCGAGCTTCGGGTCCTGGATCATCTCGAAGGCGCTCATCGCCGCCTTGTCGTACTCGTCGTTCTTGAAGAGCGACACGGCGACATCCAGGCGCTGACGGTCTCCGCTCTTGCCGGACACGTCCACCGCGTCGAAGGACATGGTGGGCGCGGTCTGGGTGGGAGGCGGCGTGTCCGCCGTGAGGTCCAACCCCATGGCGGGAGGCTGGGCGGGGGCGCCCCCGGCCGGAGGAGCCGCGGGAGCCGCCGGAGCCGGCGAGGAGTCCGTGGCCGCCGAGGAGTCCGCCGCGTCATCCGAGTCCGAGTCGTCCGAGGCCGGAGCCTGGGTGGCGCCGGACTTCTTGCCGCCGCGGGGCTTGCGCGAGGACTTCTTCTTCTTCTTGGGCTGGGAGATGTCCAGGCCCTCGAAGCTCTGCGCGGGCGAGGGCTGGGCCCACGTCAGCGTGAGCCCGAGGAGGGAGAGGCAGAAGGGCTTGAGCAGACGTTTCATGATTCAGGGGGGCGTTGGGGAAGAAGAAGGACACACCCAGCTCGAACAGCAGCTGGTTGCGCAGCGTGGTGGCAGGGTTGAGGGCCTTCTCCACGTAGATGAGGTCACGGAACTCGGTGCGCACCGTCATCCAGCGGTTGACGAAGAAGCGCATGCCCACGCCGACGTTGCCGCCCGCGGTCAGCGTCGTCGCGCCGGGCGCGCGGTACTGAATCGCGGCGGCGCCCGCGATGCCGTACAGGTCGAAGTGCAGGAACTGCTCGGACAAGAGCGACATCTTCCCGTAGATGGGCGCCCACTGCACGTCGAGCCCGCCCGTCAGCAGGATCTTCCCCGGCGCCTTGTCGTCCAGGTCCTGGAAGGTGGGCTGACGGCAGCCGCGAGTGGTGGTGCCGCCCGTCGTCTCGAAGGTGCAGATCTGCGCGGCCGAGGCCACCGTGGGCAGGGAGTAGCCAGCGCGCAGGCTCAGGCCCAGCGTCTCCGTGAAGTGGTAGGTGAGCACGCCGCCGAAGATGTACTTCGAATAGAAGGCGTCCTTGATGGAGAGGGTCGCCGAGGGGCTCAGCTCCAGGCGGCCCTTCTTGAGGAAGAGGTGGCCGGAGACGGGCACCACGCGCTCGCGCAGGGGCCCGAGCCGATCCTTGTCCACTTCCGACACGTCACCGGCTTCCTGCTCGGCCGAGCCGGTCACGGCGGGGCTGTTGGGCGGGGTGGCCGGTTTGGCGGGAGCGGGCTTGGCGGCGGGAGCCGGGGCGGGCGCGGCCGGAGTCGCCGGCGCGGCGGGAGCCTGGGCCAGCGCGAGCCCGGGCACGAGGGCCAGGGCGATCAGCAGACGGTGGGCGGTCTTCATTCGGCGTCCCGTCCAGTCGACTTGAGGGGGAAGAAGATGGAGATACCGGCGTTGAGGGTCATGAGATTCTGGGTGGCGCCCTTGCTGGTGAAGTTGGGCCTGTCCACGTAGGTCGTGTTGATGAGCGCCACGTTCACCGCGAAGAAGTCCCGGGCCACGAAGCGCATGCCGATGCCGAGATCGGCGGCGGGCAGCGGGCCGACCTTGTAGTCCGTCGCCGCTTCGGTGTTCACCACGCCCAGGCCGCCCACGAGGTAGGCGTCGAAGTGGAGGATGTCGTTGAGGAAGGCCACCTTGCCGTAGAGCGGGCTCCACTCCACGTCGCCCATGGCGGTCCACTGCGGCACCGAGTAGAAGATGCGGCTCTGGAAGGTGGACTTGGCGATGCGCACGTCATCCTCGGGCAGCACCTGCATGACCGAGAAACGCCCGGCGATCGCCAGCGTGTCCGCCGGTAGTAGGCCCCACGCACCGCCGTGCCCAGCTTGGTGTAGTACGGGTCGTTCACCGACAGGGTGACGAAGGGCGCCAGCTCGAAGCGGTTCTTCTTCAGGTACACCTTGCGCTGCACGCTCTTCACGCGATCGTCGAGCGTGACGTCGCGCTCGGCCGGCGTGAGCGGCTCGGCCGGTGGAGCCTCGGCGACAGACGAGGGCAATGGAGGCTCCTCCGCAGGCGGCTCCGCGGTGGCTTCGGTCTCTTCCTGCTGGGGCTTCTGGGGATCACCGCTCAGATCGAGTCCGAGCCCCTCTTCCTGGTTCTGTGCGAGTGCCGGTACTGCGGGCGCGAGGAACAACGCGAGCAGGGCGGCCTGGAGGCGATTCACTTCCGG
The DNA here is from genome assembly GCA_049060065.1 of Cystobacter fuscus. Lineage (GTDB taxonomy): Bacteria > Myxococcota > Myxococcia > Myxococcales > Myxococcaceae > Cystobacter > Cystobacter fuscus_B. The sequence goes on along the minus strand of JBMEQP010000002.1, from coordinate 1,408,190 downwards.
GAGCTCCGTGTCATTGGGGCGTCTTCCCGCCGACCGATGCGGATCCAGCATCGGAGGCGGCTACGAGTCCGCATCCTATGCGCCACAATCGTGAGCCATCAACCGATCAAAACGCTTTCCCCGGCCCATGTCTGCCCCCTCGGTATTCTTGCAAGGTCAATGTCCAGGGCAGGCAGGCGGTGATTCTCCCCCGCGCATGCGACACGGTTGGCAGTCCGGGGCGCTGTGCTACGGTAGCCCCTCACGCTTCAACTCTTTTGATTCTGGTGAGGTGCACGTCGATGTCTGCGCGTCTGGCTCTTCTTCTGATGGGTGCCGCCCTACTGTGCGGCGGGTGCGAGGTCCCTGCCGACACTGGGAAGCGCTGCCGGCTGGTGAAGAAGGATCCGAACGATTCAACGGGACTGGGGTCCATCCCCGTCACCCCGAGTGACATCCTGTTCAACCAGGACTTCATCTCCTTCGGCGCGGTGGATTGCGAGGAGCTGGTGTGCGTGCGTACCGCGGGCACCGAGATCCAGACGTCGGGCGAGAACGACGCCATCCAGGTGATGGGCTACTGCAGCAAGGCGTGCAACCTGGAGAACACCACGGCCTGCGCGGTGACCCATCCGGACACGGCCGAGGACGTCAAGGCGACCCTGGGATGCCGTCCGCTGCTGCTCGATCAGGTGGCGTTGGACAACCTGAAGAGGACCGATCCCGCGGAGTTCGAGCGGCTCTTCGGCCGGAACGAGTCGCCGAACTTCTGCGCCTCCAAGGGCGTGGGCACGGCGGGAAGCTGACGACTTCAACGGCGCGCGAGGGGGGCTCCAGACCTTTTCGCCGCGCCGTACGTGAGCAGCCGGGCCCCTCGTCCTCCCGCTGGAGCCCCTCCTCATGAACAAGACGGCCGTCTTCGTCTCCCTGGCGGGTGTGCTCGCCCTCACCGCCCTGGTGCTGGGCCTGCCCCCTCCCCGTTCCCGTCGCCTCCGGAGGACTCCCATGGGGCCAGCGCGGTGCGCCCCCACGGGCCGCTCAACCCCCGCCCCTGGCGGAGACGTCGGGCGCGCTGAAGATGACGGCCCGGCTGTCCCATCCCTACATCCCCCCGGGGACCTCGGAGCTCTTCGCCACGGTGGACATCACCGGCAGCGAGGTGCCGGGCGCCCGTCGGCTACCGGTGAACCTGGCGCTGGTCATCGACCGCTCCACGTCCATGCGCGGCTACAAGCTGCAACAGGCCCGGCAGGCGGCGCGCCAACTCGTGAGCCTGCTGCGCGAGGATGACTGGCTGGCCATCGTCCACTATGGCTCGGACGTGCGCGGCCTGGGAGGACTGCCCGCCACCCCCGCCAACCGCGAGCGGATGCTCCAGTTCATCGATGACATCTGGGACGATGGCGGCACCAACATCTCCGCGGGGCTCCAGGAGGGCCGCGCGCAGGTGCGCGCCTCCAGGTGCACGGGCTGTGTCGAGCGCATCATCCTCCTGAGTGACGGCCAGCCCACCGAGGGACTCACCGAGGACGAGCAGCTGTCGACGCTCGTCCGGGACATCCGCACCGGGGGCATCACCGTGAGCGCCATCGGCGTGGGCACGGACTTCAACGAGGACTTGATGCAGGGCTTCGCCGAGCTGGGCGCGGGCGCCTACGGCTTCCTCGAGGACGCGGCCCAGCTCGGCACCCTCTTCCAGAAGGATTTGAAGCAGGCCTCCACCAGCGTGGCGCGCGACGTGGCGCTGTCCTTCACCCTGCCCCAGGGGGTGCGCCTGGAAGAGATGCTGGGCTACCGCTTCCAGCAGGAAGGACGCCGCGTGACGGTGCGGCTGCCCGACTTCTCCTCGGGACAGACGGAGCGGGTGGTGGCGCGGCTCATCGTGGAGGACGCACGGGAGGACAGCCCGGTCCACGTGACCGAGCTGGCCCTGTCCTTCCGGGACCTGCTCAACGACGACGGGCCGACGATCCACGGGGCGAGCCTGGGCGCGCGGGTGACGCCACGGCTGGAGGAGGTCCACGCGCGGCGGGACAAGGAAGCCATCGTGTACGCCACCCGGGCCCTGAGCGCGAAGAACCTGACGCTGGCCGCCGAGGCCCTGCACGAGGGGCGCAAGGAGGAAGCCAAGAGCTACGTGGCGCGCAACCAGGCGCTCTTCGAACAGGCGGGCGAGGTGGCCAGCCCCTCGGCGGTGGCGGCGGACCTGGCCGAACAGCGGGAGCTGCTCCGGGACTACCAGCAGGCCGAGGACGCCTCGGACGTGGACGCGGCCGTCAAGCGCTCGAAGAGCAAGAGCCTGAAGAGCTTCGGGCGCCTGGGCTCCACCTACTGATGAACCCCCCGGGCTCCGGGCCGGACTCCCGCCGGGCCCCGGAGCGCCCGTGCTCGATTTTCCGTGTTGACCGACGCCAGCCCCCCACCCTATCTCCGAGTGCTTCCCCCCTCGCGGGACTCACCCGGAGGGCGCATCAGGAGGCAAGCGCTTGAGCGCGGACACACCGTGGGTAGGCGTCATCATGGGCGGCAAGAGCGACCTGGAGCATCTGCGCCCGGGAATCGACGTCCTCAAGGAACTGGCCATTCCGCATGAGGTCCGGGTGGTGTCCGCCCACCGCACGCCGGATTGGATGATTCAGTACGCCGAGACGGCCGAGTCGCGGGGCCTGTCGGTCATCATCGCGGCGGCCGGAGGCGCGGCGCACCTGCCCGGCATGGTGGCCAGCAAGACGCTGCTGCCCGTGCTGGGCATCCCCATCCCCGCCACCGTGCTCAACGGCTTCGACGCGCTCATGTCCATCGTGCAGATGCCCAAGGGCGTGCCCGTGGGCACCATGGCCATCGGCAAGCCGGGCGCCGTCAACGCCGCCCTGTACGCCGCCGCCATCCTGTCGCTCAAGTACCCCGAGCTGCGCCCGCGGCTCGCCGCCCGGCGCCAGGCCCGCACCAACGAGGTCCTCCAGGACCGGGAGCTCGCATGAGCACGCCCACCGTTCTTCCCGGCGGCACGATCGGCATCCTCGGCGGTGGGCAGCTCGGCCGGATGATGGCGCTGTCCGCGCGCACGCTCGGCTATCAGGTGCAGTCACTGGATCCGGATCCCGCGTGCTCGGCGCGCTTCGTGGTGGACCAGTGCTACACCGCCGACTTCGGCAACGTCGACGAGGCCCGGCGGCTCGCGCGCGCCAGCGACGTGGTGACGCTGGAGATCGAGAAGATTCCCCTCGCCACCCTCCACGCCGTGGCCCAGCACGCGCCCATGCGTCCGGGCGCCCACGTCCTGGAGGTGGTGCAGAACCGGGGCCGGCAGCGCGCGTGGCTCGCCCAGGGTGGGTTTCCCCAGGGCCCCTGGAAACAGGCGAACAGCGAGGCCGAGCTGACCTCGACGGTGGAGGCCCTCGGCGGCCGCTGCTTCGTCAAGGCGTGCGAGGGCGGCTACGACGGGCGCGGCCAGTACCCGGTGAAGTCCAGCGCCGAGGGCCCCCAGGCCTGGCGGGAGCTGGGCCAGCGGCCCGTGGTGGTGGAGGCCGCGCTGGACCTGGAGGCGGAGCTGTCCGTGCTGGTGGCGCGCTCGCCCCGGGGCGAGGTGGTGGTGTACCCGCCCGCCTACAACCACCACGAGGAGCGCATCCTCGACTGGTCCCTGCTGCCGGGACAGATTCCCCCCGAGGTGAGCGCCCAGGCGGTGGAGCTGGGACGCGCCATGGCCACGGCGCTCGCGGTCGAGGGGTTGTTGGTGGTGGAGCTCTTCCTGCTCAAGGACGGCCGGCTCCTGGTGAACGAGCTGGCGCCGCGCCCCCACAACAGCTTCCACGCCACCGAGGTGGCGTGCCTCACCAGCCAGTTCGAGCAGGCGGTGCGCGCGGTGTGCAACCTGCCCCTGGGCTCGGTGGAGGTGGTGCGCCCCGCGGCCATCGTCAACCTGCTCGGGGACTTGTGGTTGCGCGAGGGCGGGCCCCGCTTCGAGGCCGTGCTCGCCATGCCCGGCGTGCGGCTGCACCTGTATGGCAAGCGCGAGGCGCGCGCGGGCCGCAAGATGGGTCACCTGTCCGCCGTGGGCGCCACCCCCGAGGAGGCGCTCGCCCGCATCCAGGCCGCCCGCCGGCCATGGGGGCTTGAGAGGAACTCATGAAGACCAACGCGGCCCGCATCCTCGATTCGCTCGGCATCGCCTACACGCTGCGCGACTACGAGGTCGACCTGGAGGACCTGTCCGCCGAGTCCGTGGCCGCCAAGGTGGGGATGCCGCCGGAGCAGCTCTTCAAGACGCTGGTGGCCCGGGGCGACCGCACCGGCGTCCTCATGGCCGTGGTGCCGGGCAACGGGGAGTTGGATCTCAAGGCGCTCGCGCGGCTGAGCGGCGACCGGAAGGTGGACACCGTGCCACTCAAGGAGCTCCAGCCGCTCACGGGCTACGTGCGCGGCGGCTGCACGGCCATCGGCGCCAAGAAGGACTACCCCGTGTTCGTGGACGAGACCGTCGAGCTGTTCGACACCATCTCCATCTCCGCGGGCATTCGCGGCACGCAGATCCTCCTCGCGCCCGCGGACTACCTCCGGGTCACCAAGGCCAAGGTCGGGCCCATCTCGCGCGACAAGACGTAGGGCCCCGCCCCGCTCCCGGTGGTCCTCAATGCGAGGCGGTCTTCTCCGGCCGCACCCACGCCGGAAGAACGGCCTCCTCGAGGCCCGTCTCCCCGTCCTGCTCCAGCCGCGTCCTCACGTGGGGCGCCGCGCCCACCACCACGTCCCGGCCGTGCTCGAAGCGCTGCGCCTTCACCAGCCCCAGGTACGCCCTGTCCAACCGCAGCGCCCGTCCGGGCGAGGGCACGAGCAGCGTCGAGATGTCCCGCGTCAGCGCCTTCACCGCGTCGGGCCGGAGCGTCCCGTCGCCCCGGAAGAAGCGCGCCTGCACCTCGTCGTTGCTCCCGTAGTCGTCGCCTCCGCCCACCTGCTCCAGCCAGTGCGCGTATTCACCCCGGCCATCGGCGCGCCGGGGCTCCGGCAGGCCCTTCAGCCCCCGCGTGCCCCAGTGGTACCAGCCCTCCTGCACGGCCGTGCCCGGCGCGTACTTGCGCGCGAAGCTGAACGTGCTGTCCGTCGTCGCCCCCACCCCGCCATGACACCCGATGCAGGCGGTGGTCTCCTCGACGTTCTGGGGCCGCAGCTCGCCGTCCACCGCCTCGATGAACCCCTGCATCACCCAGCCCGTGCCCGTGCCCCCCCGCGCTCCACGTCCGCGTGCACCTTCTTGAGCACGTCCGGGTGCTTCATCTTCTCGCGAGCCTCGGCCTCGGCCGCCAGTTGCAGCTCGCTGTACGTGCGCCAGCGCGTCTTGCGCATGTAGCGCAGCTCCTTCATCCGCGCGGCCATGCGCACCCGACCCCCTCCACATCGAGGTAGCGCAGGCTGTGGAGGAACTCGGTGCCTCGCGGGTAGAGCCCCTCCGCGGGCCAGCCCTCTCGCGCCGCGTCCAGCCCCGCCGCCTGCCCCACGTACCCGAACGCGCGCCCCGGCCTCGGCGGCCACACGAAGGCCACGCGCCTCGCCGTCCCCAGTACCCCATCCCCATCGAGATCCACGCCCAACTCCCGCTCGTCCGTGGCCGGCACCGGCACATCCTCCCGCCGGATGAACGCCTCCAGGATGGCGAGGTTGAGGCGATAGATCTCCTTGCTCTCCCGCCCCGCCGCGTCGCGCCGGAACGCCTCGGGCAGCCGGATGAACACGTCCCCCGCGCTGCCGTTGGTGGGCCAGAACATGCCCGGGAACGGCGCGTAGGCGAACGCCCTCCACCCCGTCATCGCCCCGTCCGGGGAATGATCGAACCCCTCCCCGTCCGTCTGGAACCAGCAGTCCGGCGTGTAGCCCTCCCACCGGCCATCGGCCATCTCCATTCGCGTCCCACGCGGCCGGCGGCTTCGCCAGCGCCGACGCCAGCCTCAGCCCGCCACTCGCGTCCACGTAGTTGCTCGTGCGCACCCAGGCCAGCACCTCGGCCTCGGACCACTCGACGGGCCGCGGCGGCTGGAGCACGTTCGTCCAGCGGTTGTCCTCCGCGTGCCGGGACACGGTGAGCACCGTCTGGAGCTCCGCGTCCTCGACATAGTTCGGCGCCCGCGGCGTCTGATGGCACGCGAAGCAGCCGTTGCGCGTCCTTCCCCCCTCCGTACTCCGGGTGTCCGCGTAGCACTGCGCGGGCAGGTACGCCGAGGGGTTGGAGAGCCGGGGAGCCTCCGTCTCGAGAGCCGCTGGCAAGACCACCGTGAGGGCCTCGCCCACCTGGCGAAAGGGGTCCGGCGCGGGCGGAGGCGGCCACGTCGAGCGCCACGCGGCGACACCTCCCGCCGCGGACAATCCCAGCACCAGCACCACGCTCGTCACTCTTCGGCGATCCATGTCCTGCCTTCACCTACGAACGCCGCGGAGCCCGCCCGGGCTCACTCCCGGACCCGGCCCCGCGGCGGTGTCATGACTCGAGCTTCAGTTCATCGCCGGGAACGGACCGATGTACCCGGTGTACGACTTCGCCACGTCCTTGTCCGCGCCCAGCTTGTCCGTGTCGGACTCGCCATACGGGTGCTGGATCTGGGCCTTGATGTACGCGTGGCCGTTGATGTCCGGGTAGAAGTAGACGCCCGTCGTCTCCGAGCCGTAGGGCGTGGAGAAGATGCGCGTGAGCTGGCGGGTGACGACGTTGTAGGCCCACACCACGTCGTTCTGGTGGCCCTCGGTCGCGTCCTCGCCGATGAGCAGCGTGTCGTACCCGTTGACGAAGCTCAGGTTGTCCGGGTTGGCGATGCCGTTGATGCCGCACACGTTCCCGGTCGCCGGCTGAGCGACGCCGTTGCTGTCCGGCAGCGTGAAGGTGGGGTCGTAATAAGGGCTGTTGCTCGGGTAGAGGCTGGCGCCCGGCGCCTTCAGCCACGCCCCTCCACCAGCGCCGAGGCGGACTCGGCGACATAGTCACTGCCCACCTCCGAGTTGGGCGAGACGACCAGCTCGTAGACCGCGCCGCAGTCGTTCTGGGCGAGCTGCACGTGGTTGGGACCGCCCAGGTCGCGCGACACATGCGCATGGGTCATCCCGTTGTTCACCTCGCTGAAGGCCACGTAGAGCCGATGGGTGGCGGGGTTGTACGCGAGCCCCTCGGTCTTGCGGAACTCGGTGGTGCCCCCGACGTAGGCCGCGTACCGGCGGCTCTCCAGGCGCGAGGCCGCCACTTCCTGGCCCGCCTTGAGCCGCAGGCACTCGCGGCCCGTCTCGGTGTTGACGGCGCGGAACCCCTGGCTCGCGCTGGGGCACGTCCCATCGGCCGCCTGGGTCTCGACCTCGAAGATGTCGGAGAAGTGGATGCCCGCGTCGATCAGCGCCTTGACCTGCGCGTCCGTCGCGCTGGGGCCCAGGGGCAGCCAGTAGAGATCCGCCCGGCCCGCGCCCTGGCCCGCGGCGCTCGTCTGGAACCACCGCGCCGCGTAGAGCTTGCCCTCGGACAGATCCCCGGGCCGCGCCGCCACGAACATGTAGAAGGCGTCGTTGGTGCCGTCGTCGGTCAGGTACACCGTCTTGCGGTCCGGCATCACATAGGCGAGCTCGAGCGCGCGCCGGCCCGCCGCGTAGTGCTTGGTGACCTTCGTCGTCCCCGAGCCGTCGACCGCGACCTCGACCACGTAGCCGTAGCGGTAGGGCGAATAGACGGCCTTGACCTGAGCCACGGTGGCCGTGGAGGCTCCAGCCCCCAGTAGCGCAGCATCGAGCGCTCGGACGCGCTGAGGCCGCTCACCGTTCCCGCCGCTTCCGCCTTCTCGGTGGCGCGCGCGTCCGGCGGATACTCCTCGCTGCCCAGGTGCGTGCCCCACGGCGACACGCTGCCCGCGCAGGGCGTCCACAGGCCATCCACTCCCGAGAAGTCGATGGGCCGCGTGCTCAGCGCCGAGAGCTTGCCGTCCGGCGACTGGCGCAGCTCGGAGAGGTACATCGCCGCGGGCGTGGTCTCGAAGTGGGTGACCTCGAAGAGGCGGTTGCCCGCCTGCAGGATCGACGAGAAGTCATTGGACGGAGAGATGAAGTCCGAGCCGTCCGTGTTCTTCACCGGCTTGCCGTCCTTCTGGACCATGCGTCCGAAGAGCTGGCCGCCCAGGTCCTGGCCGCTGCGCAGCACCGTCTCGTAGCCGATGGGAATCTCCCGGCCATTCACGCTCGCCTTCGAGCTGGCGTAGACGGCGCGCTTCTCGGCCACCGTGCTCGCGGCGTTGATCGGCGCGAAAGCGAGCGACTTGCCGCTTCCCGGCTCCCCCTGTCGCCCGGCGTTCCCGGTGCGCCCGGAGCACCCGGCTCGCCCTGGGGACCCTGCGGCCCCGTGCCACCGCTGCACGCGGAGAGCGCGAGCACGGTCACCGACGCACATACCCAGCGCCCGGCGCGGCGCTCCCACTTCGATTGCCCAAATCGCATCGTGTCCTCGCTTCGGAGCACCAGCCCAGGGGGCGGCTCCGAGGGGGACGGACGCTACAAACGGCGTGTGGCGCTCACGCGACATGCGTGTGTCATGCCCGCCACACGAAGGCTCAGGGAATGACGGGGATGTGCTCCACGCCCTCGAAGCGCACGTGGCCCCCACGCGCGAGGCCCACCTCGTGGCTCCACCCGCCGGGGACCTCCAGCACGTAGCGGCCCGGCTCGCTCACGAAGCGCTGGACGAGCGAGCGCGGCGCGGCGTTCTCGATGATGCCCACCACGCGCCCCGCGGAGTTGATGAAGATCATGTCCAGGGGGATGAGCGTGTTGCGCATCCAGAAGCGCTGCACCTCCTCGTCCGGGAAGATGAAGAGCATGCCCTGCCCCGCGGGCAGCTCCTTGCGCCACATCAGGCCGCGCGAGCGCGTGTCGGGCGTCGCCGCCACCTCCACGTCCACCGCGTGCACGCCACCAGACACATCCTCGAGCAACACCCGCGCCCGCGGCAACGTGGGCCCCACGTCATCCTCCCCATCCTGATGCTTCACCTTCTGATGCATCACCTTCCGGGCCGTGGGGGGCGCCACCTCCTGGCGCTCCACCGGTCCCGGGCCTCGGCGGGCCGATAGCACGTCAGCCCCACCAGGGCCCAGAGTCCCCACGCCCCGTGGCGCCGGTTCATCCCCGGCTCATTCCATGTGCAGCTGCTTGTTGAGCAGCTTCTCGGTGAGCTGCGTGCCGAGGCTGTCCGCCATCAGCCGCTCCACCACGCCCTCGAACTCGGAGCGCTGGCGCTCGTCGTTGTAGATGAAGCGGATGCCCATGCCGGGCTCCTCCGCCTCGCCCTGGCTCCAGACCACCTCGCCGAGCAGCTCGAAGGGCCCGTCGCGCTGGGGCACGGTCAGCTTGAACAGGAAGCGCGTGCCGATGGGCAGCGGCTTCTTCGTCTTGATGAAGGTGCCTCCCTTGGAGATGTTCTTCGTGTAGTCGGCGAAGAACGAGTTGAGCTTCTTGTAGTCCACCTTCAGCTCGATGGGCGCGCGAGCGAATTGGCGGCTTTCGGCACCTGTCTTCTGTTCGGCCATGCCCGGCGGAGTATAGGAGAAGGTCATGCGCCAAGTCCTCATCCGTGCCACGAACCTCCTGCGGCGCCCCTCGGGATGGGTCCCCGCCGGGATTCTCGCGCTCGGCGGCTCGGCCCTCGTGCTGCTGCCCCTCTTCGGGGTGCCCGGCCTCGAGCTGGGCCTCGCCCTGTCCATCGGCGTGGGGCTGCTCGGCGGTGGCCTCGGCATCGCCTCCGTCCACCAGGAGCGCCGCCTGCTCGCCGCTCAGGCGGCCAGCCCAGAGGCCGCCGCGCCCCCGCGTCCGGGCGCGTCCATGCGGCTCGCCTGGAGAGCGCTCGCACCCGCACTGCTCGTCAACCTGGCCGTGCTGGTGCCGCCCTTCCTCGCCGCCACCCTCTACGCGTGGCTCGGCACCCGGTGCGATCCCTTCGCCCTGGTGGGCTTCTACCCCCTGCTCACCCTGCCCTCCGCGGGGCTCGCCTCCGTCGTGGGCGTCTTCTGCGGCTTCGCCACCCGGCGCGCGGGCCGGGCCGGGTGGCTCTACGTCGGCATCCTCCTCGTGTCGCTGTGCGTCACCGTCTGGCCCATCGTCCTCGGGCCCCAGGTCTACGCCTTCAACGCCTTCCTGGGCCACCTGCCTGGGCCGCTCTATGACGAGACGCTCACCCTGTCCTCCGCCCTGCTGTGGTTCCGCGCGGAGACGCTGCTGCTCATCTTCGCCGTCCACGCCCTCACCGAGCTGCTGTTGGACCCCGTCCAGGCCCGGCTCGGCCGCCCCCGCCCCCGCGTCGGGCCCCTCCTGCTGCTCGGCCTGACGCTCGGCCCGGTGGTCCTCATCGAGGCGCATGCGACGGACCTCGGCCTGCGCATGTCGGACGCCACGCTGCGCGAGCGGCTGGGGGGCGTGCGCGAGACGGAGCACTTCGAGTTCATCTACCCGCGTGCCCTGCGCCGCGAGGACGTGGACCGGCGCGCGAGGGACTTGGAGTTCCGCTACGCCCAGCTCGCGCGCTTCCTCGGCCGCGTGCCCGAGGGCCGCATCCGCGTGTGGCTCTACTCCACCGACGACGAGAAGCAGCGGCTGGTGGGCGCCGGCCGCACCCAGTTCGCCAAGCCCTGGCGCCAGGAGCTGCACATCAACGGCCGGGACTACCCCCACCCCACGCTCAAGCACGAGCTGGCGCACGTCATGGCGGCCCCCTCGGGCAGCGGGCCCTTCCGCGTCACCACCCGGCTGGGTGTCTGGCCCCTCATGGGCGTCATCGAGGGCATGGCGGTGGCCGCGGACAACCCCGTGCAGGGAGATCTCACGCTCGACGAGTGGGCCGCGGGCATGCGCCGGCAGAAGCTCGCCCCGGACATCCGCAAGCTCGTGGGCCCCGAGGGCTTCTACCAATCCGCTCCCGCGCGCGTACACCCTGGTGGGCTCCTTCCTGCGCTACCTCGCCGACACCCACGGCCCGGACAAGCTGCGCCAGCTCTACGCCCACGCCGACTTCGAGGCCACCTACGGCCGGCCGCTCGACGCGCTCGCCACCGAGTGGGAGCGGCACCTGGACGCGCTGCCGCTCGACGAGGCCACGGTGAACCGCGCCTTCCAGCGCTTTCGCACCGGCAGCCTCTTCACCCGCTCGTGCGCCCGCGAGGTGGCGCGCCTGCAGGACGAGGCGCGCGAGCTGCTCGCGGCCGATCCCCCCCGCGCGCTCGCCGCCTACGAGCGCGCCGCCCTCCTCCAGCCCCAGGAGCCCTCCTTCCGCCTGGGCCAGGCGCTCGCCCTGGATCGTCTCGAGCGCCCCGACGAGGCCGCCCAGGTGCTCGCCCAGGTGGCCGAGCAGGTGAAGGAGCAGCCCGCCCTGAAGGCCGAGGTGGCACTCGCCCAGGCCGACGTGGAGTCGCGGCGCGGCCAGCTCGACACCGCGCGGGGCTTCCTCGAGCACGTGCTCACGCTCGCCCCCAGCCCGGAGGTGACGCGCACGGCCCAGGTGAAGCTCGCCGCGCTGGACTCGCCCGTGCGCTCCACCCTCCAGGCCTACTTCCAGGACGAGGCCGAGGAGCTGCGCCTGTTGCGGCTCGCCTCCGCCCTGCAGGTGGCCCCCCAGGACATCTACGTCCACTACCTGCTGGGCCGGCGCCTGCTCCAGGCGGGAGCGCCCGTCGCCGCCCTGCCCCACCTGTCGCGCACCGTCGAGGGCGAGGCCCCCGCCGCCATCCGCCGCGAGGCCCGCCGGCTCCAGGTGCAGGCGGCCTACCTCGCCGGGGACTGCGGCGCCGTGCGCCACGCCGTGGGAACGCTGCCCGACGAGGGCCCCGCCCTGCGCGCCCTCGTCACCGAGTGGGCCGAGCGCTGTGACTTCGAGGAGCGCCTCTATGGCGGCCCCCTGGTGCCCCGCGATGCTTTCCGCTAGACGCCCCCAGCGCGGCACGGGGAATGCACCTCCTCGTGCGCGGTTGTGCCCCTTCACGGAGACCCTATCCCCATGAACGTCCGCCCGTTGTTCGTCACTGTTCTGCTGGTGCTCTCGGCCTGTGGCCCCCGCTACATCCCAGGCACGCAGATCAACGACACCCAGGACACCCGCGCCATTCTCAAGGTGATGGAGCGCTACCGCGTGGCCGTCGAGGCACGCGACGCCAAGGCCATCCAGGCGCTCGTCTCACCGAACTTCCGGGACAACGCCGGCACGGAGGATCCCCTGGATGACTTGACGGCCGAGAACCTCGCCCAGACGCTGCCGGCGCTGCTCGCCCGGGTGGACGCGCCCCGCCTGGAGATGGACGTGCGCCGGGTGGACGTGAAGCGCGACGGGTGGGCCACGGTCATCTACTACTGGAACGCGAGCTGGCGCGCGCCGGGGCTCATGGAGCGGCCCCAGCGCGACTCGGAGCTGGAGCAGATGGTGTTCCAGCGCGAGAACGGCGAGTGGCGCATCGTCTCCGGCATCTGAGCCGGAGAGCGGCGCGCGCTCACACGCCCACGAGCGCGCGCAGGCCCTCGGGCCCCATCTGGTGCAGGGCGCGCGCCCGGGCCAGATAGGTGCGGAAGTCCTTGGGTGCCAATTTGTCAGGCGGCAGGCCGGACAGGTGGAAGTCGCGGATGCGGCTCGCGGTGTAGCGCACCGCGCCGAAGAGGGCGTGGCCGAAGAGGCTCTCGCGCTCGGCGGGCAGGAGCGTGCGCTGCACCTGGTAGCCGCGCAACAGGCCCTGGCACAGCTCCGGGCGGTAGCGGCCCGAGTCGAAGCACCACGCGTTGAGGGTGATGGCCACGTCCAGCGTCAGCGCGTCCTGGCACGCCATCTCGAAGTCGAAGAGGGCGCTCACCCGGTCCCCCAGCCACTTCACGTTGTCGAGGAAGATGTCGGCGTGGATGACGCCGCGCGGCTCCATTCCCCCGCGCAGGGACTCGGCGCGGGCGAGGTGGCCGTGCAGCTCCCGGGCGATGGCGGACAGCTCCGCGTCGGGGTGCTGCTCGAGTCCCTTCAACCAGCCGCGCACCACCTCCGGGCCGTAGGGGTTGGCGCGCACGCCCAGGTAGGACGCCCCGACGCGGTGCAGCTTGCCCAGCTCCACGCCCAGCGCCTCCAGGTGCTCGGGGGTGAGCCGCTCGCGCGTGAGCTCCTCGCCCTCGAGCCACGCGAAGACGACCACGCGTCCGCCCTGCAGCTCCAGGAAGGGCGCGCCGTCGCGGGTGGAGACGAGCCGGGGCGAGGGGAAGTGTGACGCGTTGAGCAACGCCAGCAGTCCCGCCTCGAAGTTCAAGTCATCCGCGGAGCGCACCGTGGTGTGGCGCACGAAGTAGCGGCCCGCGCTCGTCACCGGGCGGAAGTTGCTGTTGATGGAGCCCTGGGGAATGCCCGTCAATTCCCGCACGGTGCCCAGCGCATAGGCGTCCACCAGCCGTTGGAGGGCCGCCGCGTCGAGTTGGGTATAGAGCGCCATGGAAGTCCTCACCCCGCCCCCCGTTGCCGCCACGAGGGAGCGTGCCTATCTCCGAGCGACCCATCGTGACACCCCCCACCATCTGAAACCATTCAAAACCTCGGAGGCGAGCCCATGGCCACGTCGAATGCAACCCCTGGTGGACCGAGGGGAGGGCGCGGGCGACAGGGCTTCCGGGTCGCGCTCCTGCAGGTGGGACTGGTGGCGCTGCTGTTCGCCGGGGCGGTGGCGTACCTCGTGCACCAGGGCACGGTGCGCCGGGAAGTGAACACGCGGCTGAAGGCGGCACGCGCCCTGTCCGTGCGCGACAACCCGGCGGACCTGCGCCAGGCCCTGGTGGAGCTGGACGCCCTGTTCCTCCTGGACGATCAGGTGAAGGATGCCCAGGCGCTGGCGGCCGACGTGAACACGCGCCTGTGGCTGGAGCACCAGCAGCCGGAGGCCCAGGCCCGGGCGCGCGAGCACCAGGCCCGCGCCGAGGCGTTGGACTCGCGCTCGGGCGAGCGCTACGGCACCCACGCGCGGCTGCTGCTCGCCGAGGGGAAGGCGGAAGAGGCCGGGAAGTACCTGGAGGAGCTCCAGGCCCAGGGCGCGAAGAACCCGAAGCTGGCCCTGGCCGAGGCGCAGGTGCTGCTCACCCGGGGCCGGCTCGCCGAGGCGCGGCAGGCTCTCGCCCGGGCGAGCGAGGCGGCGTGGAGGGAGCCGCGCTATGCCCAGGCCCACGGGGAGGCCCTGCTCGACGAGGGACTGGCCGCCCAGGCCGCCGAGGCCTTCAAGAAGGCCACGCTCGCCTCCCCCGGACACCTGCGCGCGCGCCTGTCGCTGGCGCTCGCCCGGCTCTACCAGGGCACGGGCCAGGAGGAGGCCCGGAAGACGGTGGCGGACGTGCTCTCGCGCGAGGCGGAGCTCTCGCCTCCCCTGAAGGCGCGGGCCCTGAGCGTGCGCGCGGCGCTGGCGCTGGCGGAGGAGCGGCCCGACGAGGCCCTCAAGGCCGCGGCGGAGGCGCTCGCCGCGTCACCGGACGAGTACCAGGCCCTGTTCCTGCGCGCGCGGGCGCTGGCGCGGCGGGGGGACGCGGGAGCGCGCGAGGCCTTCCTCGCGGCGGTGGAGCGGCGACGCACCGCGCCCCTGCTCTACCTCGAGGGGGCCCGGGTGCTCCGGGAAGCGCGCGACGGCGAGGGCGCGCTGAAGCTGCTGGACGCTTACGCGGCCGTCTTCCGCGACGTGCGGGTGCCCGCTGGCGAGGGCCAGCAGGTGGGCGCGCTGGAGCGGGACGAGCGCTACTGGCTCGCGCGGGGCGAGGTGATGGAGGCGCTGGCCCGCGGGGACGCCGCGCTGGAGGCGTATGATCGGGCCCTGGCGATCAAGGGCGTGGGCCGGGCGCGCGCCCAGTACGCCAAGGCGGCGCTGCTGCTGTCGCGCGGGGACGCGGAGAGCGCCCGGCCCCTGCTCGCGGAGCTGACGCCGGAGAATGGAATGGGCGCGCTGCCCGAGGCCTACGAGGCCATGGGCCGCCTGCTCTTCACCCAGGGAGAGTTCGCCCAGGGCTGCCAGCACTACTACGTGGGCCTGAGCCGCGCGCACCAGCAGGGCGCGGCCCCGGAGGCGCTCCAGCGCAAGGCGGCGGACGTGGAGCGGCGCCTGACGGACTCGGGCCAGGCCACCATGGCGCGCACCTGGAGGACCGAGACGGACGCGCTGCTGCGCCGGTGGGCGGGCTCTAGAACAGCTCGCCGGGACTCAGGCCCCGGTGCTTCGCGCTCACCACGCGCCACACCCCATCCGCCTGCTTGTCGAAGCGGGCATCGATGAGGTAGGCGCTCAGCACGCTGTCGCGCGCCAGGTTCTCCAGCGTGTCCGCCTCCGAGCGGCCGAAGATGAGCTTCACCTGCACGTCGCCCTGGCTCGGAGACACCTCCGTCACGTGCAGGTCCTTCACGAAGACGCGCACCCACTGGCCGCGCAGCACCTGCCCGAGCAACACGCCCTTGAGCTGCTGCTTGTCCCAGCCCTGCTCCGAGCGGAAGGACTCGGCCACGCCGTCCATCAGGTCGGCCATGTCCTTGCGCTCGGCGGCGTCGCTCATCTGGAGCACCCGCCGGGTGATGGCGTCCTTCACCCCCGGCTCCCGCTGGGGCCAGAGGGCGAGCACCACACCCGCGGCGAGGAGCGCCAGCACCACCCCCAACACCTGCCCTCGGGACAACGTCATCACACGCTCCCGGTGCCCGGGGCTTCCACTTCCAGCAGCTCGTCCGCGTCGAGGATCTCCGCGGGCCGAAGCGCCTCGCCGATCTGCTTGAGCCGGCGGTCGGACAGCTGCTCGAGGTACTTCTGGATGTGGGGGTACTTCTTCACCAGCTCATGGAAGGCCGCGCGCGCGAGGAAGGCGGCGGCCGTCTTGCGCGCGGCCACCACGGTGGCCGTGGCGCGCAGGCCCGTGAGCAGGGAGATCTCCCCGGCCACCTCGCCCTCGCGCAGCACGCCCAGGCGCACGGTGCCTCCCGCGGGGTCCTCCTTCTGCACCACCAGCTCGCCGGCCAGCACGAGGAAGAGGCCCGGGGAGTGCTCGCCCTCCACCAGCACCTTCTCCCCGGGGGGCAGCGCGCGGAAGTCGAAGCGCTGCAGGAGCGCGGCGCGCTCGGACTCGGGCATGGGCTGGAACAGGGGCGAGGTGGCGATGAGGTTGCGCTCCATGCGCTTGTGCGCGAACTGCGCCAGCACCTGCGGCACCGAGGGGTGGCTCTTGGCCACCGCGTTGAGGTGCTCGCGGCGCACCTCGAAGACCTCCAGGTCCACCACGGCCGTCACGGTGGCCGTGGAGGGGGCGCCGGTGAGCAGCGACAGCTCGCCGAAGATGGAGCCGCCCCCGAGGAAGCCCAGCGTCCGGGCCTCCTCGCCCACCTGCCGCGTCACCTCCGCCTTGCCGGCGACGAGGACGTACAGCCGGTCCGGGCTGTCGTTCTCGGCGCTCACCACCTCGTCGGCCTTGATGGAGCGGTAGCCCATGCGCGTGACCAGATCGATGAAGGCCTCCAGGTCCAGTTCGGCGAAGAGCGGCAGGGGGCCGGTCTCCGGGGTTGGCGCTGCCGCCGGGGTCCGGCGCGGCGAGCACCTCGATGGCGCGGTCGCTCAGCTCCTCGCCCACCATGCCCATCAGGTCCGTCTCCACCTTGCCGTCATAGAGCGTCTCGGGCGGCAGCGGCGGCGGCACCGAGGCGCGCCCGGCCGCGCTGCGCGAGGCGCGTGCATGCAGCCGCACCAGCGTGTCGCGCAGACGCCGCTCCTGGGGCGCCAGCTCCAGTCCCAGCTTGCACGCCGCCATGGCGGACAGCAGGTAGTCGCGCCGCAACAGGCCCTCGGCGCACGCGTGGTACACGGTGACGGCGCGCTCGCGCTCGCCCAGCTCCGACAGACAGCGCGCCGCCATCATCCGCGAGCGGTGGTCCGCGGGCACCCGGCGCACCGACTCGGCGAACACCGCCAGTGCCCGCTCGAACTGCCGATCCTCCAGCAGATCCCACCCCAGTTCCCGCAACGATGACTCGTTCATCTGGCTCCTCCGTGCTGGCGCGCGACCCTAGCGCACCTGACTACGGGGCCGTCGCCTGAAGTTGCTCCTGGGCCTGGATCTTCAGCACCGAGCCCTCGGCGGCCAGCTCGGAGATCATCCGGAACGTCTCCATGGAGCGCTCGGGATCCCGATCCCGCTGCATGTAGGCCTGCCGGTAGACGTCCTCCAGCCGCGACTGCAGGGCCGCCTGTCCCTCCCGGGCCCGGGGATCCTCCGGGTCGAGGCGCATGGCCTCCTGGAAGAACCCGGCCGCGCCGGGCAGATCCTTGCGCGCCAGGGCCGCCTTGCCCGCGACCACGGAGGACTGCACGAGCTGGCCGCGGATCGTCTCGCCCACGGCGCCCTTGAAGCCGATCTGCCGGTAGAGGTCCGCCGCCGAGCGCAGGGGGCGCGCCGCGGACTCCAGCGCGTTGGAGCTCACCTTGCGCTGGGCGTCCTGGTAGACGCGCTCGAACTGGGGGATGAGCTTCTTGAGCAGCCGGGCCCGCTCGCGGATCTCCTTGTCGGCCGCGTGCTGCTCGATGACCCGATCACACTCGAGCACCGCGCGCGCGTAGTCCCCCGCGTCGAAGCGCTGCTGCACGGGGCTGAAGGCGGCGAGGACGAACGCCTCGCGCTGGGCCTTGGCCTGCCGGGCGGCGGCGGCCCGGCGGTTGTTCTCCTGGAGCTCCGCGTCCGCGGCTTCCTGGGCGAGCACCGACTCCAGCTCCGCCACCCGGGCCGGTAGGGCGGCTGGCGATCCGTGGGCAGCCGGGAGATGAGCATGTGCGCCGTGCTCACGTCCCGGGCCTCCAGCGCGGCCTCCACCTGCTTCACCTGATAGGCGAGCTCGGCCTTGGCCAGCTCGTCCTCGAGCTTCACCCGCGCCTCCGCGGTCTTCGCCGCGGTGCCAGGGGGCGTCGACGTGAGCAGCTCGCGCGCCTTGGCGAACTCGAAGGCGCCCATGAGCGCGCGCACCTCGTCGAAGGCCTTCACGATGGACAGCTCCTTGCGCGCGGCCGCCAGGAAGTTCTCCGCGTCCATGCCCGGAGCGAGCGCGTCGGCCTGCTCGGCCAGGTCCACCGCCTCCGCGTAGTCACCGCGCCGGAAGGAGTTGCGCGCCTCCTGCAACAGGGTCTGGGCGCGAATCTGCTTCTGCGTGAGGGGGCGGGCTCCGAGGAGCCGCGCTTGAGGAAGAGCACCCCGCCACCGACGAACGCGAGCACCAGCACGAGCACGCCCGCGACCATCAGCCGCAAGGGATCACGCGGGGGCGGCTTCGGGGGAGCGCCTTGGCGGCCTCCTTCTCCTTGGCCTCCGCGTCCGCCGCCGCCGCCGCGGCCGCCTCCTCCTCGGCCTTCTTCCGAGCGGCTTCCTCCTCCTCCTCGGCCTTCTTCCGGGCCTCCTCCTCCTCCTGCGCGCGGCGCTCGGCCTCCTCCTTCTCCTTGCGCTCGGCCTCCTCTTCCTCCTGCCGCTTGCGCCGGATGCGCTCCAGCTCGTCGACGAAGCGGATGCTGGTGCGGCCAATGGTGATGACGTCGTCGTGGTTGAGGCGCACCTCCTCCACGCGCTCGTCGTTCACCCGGGTGCCGTTGCCGCTGACCGGGTCGCGCAGCATCACCCCGGACTCGCCGCCGTACACCAGCTCCACGTGGCGGCGCGACACGGACTGGTCCCCGAGCGTCAGCTCGCAGTCCACGCCCCGGCCAATCACCATGCGCACGCCCTGGAAGCGCTTGCGCCGGCCCCGATCCGGCCCCTCGATGATCTCCAGCGTCAGGGGCGGCCCGGCCCGCGTGGCGTCCGGATTGTCGTCCTCCTCCTGGAAGGACTGCTCCTCGTCGTAGGAGCCCTCGTCATCGGAAGGCGGCGCGTCCCCCTCCTGATCCTCCACCTCCTCGTTCTCCTCGACGGGAGGCCGGGCCCGGGCGGAGGTGGTGGACGGATGGCGAGAAGGGTCGCGACGGTTGGGAGGCATGGCGGCGCGCATCTTACTCCCGCCGCGCCCGCCCCCCCAGCGTGGAGAAGACCCCCACCCTCCCGGCTTGACGCACCTCGTCATGGCACCGGGACGCCCGAGTGGACAAACCAGGGAATGACTCCCCGCGCGCGATGCGGAAGCATGCCGCGGGTTTTCCGCTCGAGGGGCATTCCATGGCCGCGAAGTCGCCGCGCAAGAAGGCAGCCAGTGCGTCCACCACGACCCGCCGGCCCCGCCGCAAGAAGGCCGAGCCCGCGTCCAAGGGCCTGTCGCCCGCCGAGGTGGTGAGCGAGGCACACGCCCCCGAGACGGAGCTGGTGCAGGGCATCCTCGCCGACGGCGGCCAGGTGGTCGGCCTCTACCGGGATCCGCTCGGGGCGCACACCGTGGTGTTCGCCGCCCTGCCGATCGACAAGGTGGAGCCCACCCCCTACCAGCGCGACGTGTCCGAGCCCCACGTCAAGCGGCTCGCCTCGGCGATGGAGCGGTTGGACAGGTTCCTGGATCCCATCATCGCCATCCGCAAGGAGGGCCGGTACTGGACGCCCAACGGCAACCACCGACTCCAGGCCTCGAAGCTCCTGGGGGGCAAGGCCATCATGGCCCTGGTGCTGCCCGAGGAGGACGTGGCCTATCAGATCCTCGCCCTCAACACGGAGAAGGCGCACAACCTCAAGGAGCGCTCCCTGGAGGTCATCCGCATGCACCGGGGCCTCACCGGCGCGCGCGCCGGGCGCGAGGCGGACTTCGCCCACCTCTTCGAGGAGCCCGCCTTCCTCACGCTCGGGGCCGCGTACGAGAAACGGCCGCGCTTCTCCGGCGGCGCCTACCACCCCTTCGTCAAGCGCGCCGAGGCCTTCCTCCCCCTCCCCATGGCCGAGGCGCTCGCGGTGCGCGAGGCGCGCGCGGACCGGCTGCTGGAGCTGGACGACACCGTGGCCGGCGTGGTGGACGCCCTCAAGACGCGCGGCCTGCAGAGCCCCTACCTCAAGAACTTCGTCGTGGCGCGCATCAACTTCCTGCGCTTCAAGAAGGAGGGCCCCGTCGAGTTCGACCCCACCCTCACCCGGATGATCTCCAGCGCCCGCAAGTTCAACCTGGACAAGGTCAACCGCGAAGACCTCGGCCGCATGAGCGGACCCCTCTTGGGGGAGGAAACGGAATGAGGATTGCAAGGCCGCGCCCACCATGACGACTCCCGCCGCCCCCACCGTTCTGATCGTCGATGACGACCGGGCCAACCTGGACTCCGTCGCGCGCATCTTCCAGCGCGAGGGCCTGGAGACGCTCACCGCCAGCCAGGGCGCCGAGGCGCTCGAGCGGCTGCGGCGGCCCGAGGTGAGCGTCATGGTGACGGACCTGATGATGCCCGGCATGGACGGGCAGGAGCTGCTCAAGGCCGCGCGCACCATCCGCCCGGACGTGGAGGTGGTGTTGATGACGGCCTACGGCACGGTGGAGACGGCGGTGGCCGCCATGAAGGACGGCGCCTACGACTTCATCACCAAGCCGCTCAAGCGCCATGCCCTGGTGAAGGCGGTGCAGAAGGCGCTGGAGAAGCACGACCTGGCGGCGGAGAACCGCGTCCTCAAGGCGAAGCTCGCGGAGATGAGCGGCCCGGGCGGACGCGCCATGGTGGGCCAGTCCCCCGCCTTCCGGGCGATGATGGACACCCTGCGCCAGGCGGCCCCCTCCACCGCCACCGTGCTCCTGCTGGGCGAGTCCGGTACCGGCAAGGAGCTGGCGGCGCGGGCGCTCCACGAGCAGTCCCAGCGCGCCAAGGGCCCCTTCGTCGCCATCAACTGCGGCGCCCTGCCCGAGAGCATCCTCGAGGCGGAGCTGTTCGGCGTGGAGCGCGGCGCCTTCACCGGCGCGGTGAGCCGCCGCGAGGGCCGCTTCGAGCGCGCCCACGGGGGCACCCTCTTCCTCGACGAGGTGGGGGAGATGCCCTTGAGCGCCCAGGTGAAGCTCTTGCGCGTGCTCCAGGAAGGAGAGCTCGAGCGCCTGGGCGGCACGCAGACGGTGCGGGTGGACGTGCGGATTGTCGCCGCCACCAACAAGGACCTGGTGCGCGAGGTGGCCGAGGGGCGCTTCCGCGAGGACCTCTACTACCGCCTGCACGTGGTGGAGGTGCGCGTGCCGGCGCTCGCCTCGCGCCGCGAGGACATCCCCCTGCTCGCCGACGCCTTCCTGCGCCGCTTCGCGAGCAAGAACGGCAAGGTCCTCAAGGGCTTCTCCCCCGACGCCCTCTCCGCCCTGGAGAACTACGCCCGGCCGGGCAACGTGCGCGAGCTGGAGCACGCGGTGGAGCGCGCCGTGGTGCTCGCCCGCGGCGACATCCTCGAGGTGGGCGATCTGCCGGAGACGGTGCGCAAGGGCCCCGTGGGCTCCGCCGGACAACTCGTCATCCCCATCGGCACTCCCATGGAGGAGATCGAGCGCCGCGTCATCCATGAAACCCTGCGGCACACCAAGGGCGACAAGACCCTCGCCGCCCGCCTGCTGGGCATCGCCGCGCGCACCATCTACCGCAAGCTGGAGCGCGAGGCCTCCGGAGCCCCCCCACCGGCGACGGTCCCGGCCCGCTCCCGGACGAATGACAGGGCGTCAGGCCTCCTCCCGCCGCGTTGACATTTTGTCTCACGCCCCGGAAGCCGAGACCGCCCGTGTCAGCCGGACGAGTTATTCCGGAATGATTTCAAGGCCTTGGCTGTAAGGCTCGGGTTGCCC
Source organism: Cystobacter fuscus (assembly GCA_049060065.1). Classification (GTDB taxonomy): domain Bacteria; phylum Myxococcota; class Myxococcia; order Myxococcales; family Myxococcaceae; genus Cystobacter; species Cystobacter fuscus_B. The sequence continues at coordinate 1,386,490 of JBMEQP010000002.1, read as the reverse complement.
GCTCCCCGATGTGGATGGCACCCCACTTGCTCAATACCGGGCAGGCCTTTCCTGGACGTGTGATGGAACTCTTCTTCCGCAAGTACTTCTGGACGGTGAACCCGGTGTTCATCCTGCTCGTCGCGCTGCTGGCGGCGAAGACGGTGAACCTGTTCGTCGAGTCGGCCCTGATGCCCCTGCCCTCGGGTGAGGTGGCGGCACGGCAGAAGGCCCGGCCCACCGAGACGCTGGCCTCGCTGGACATCCGGCGCATGTCGGAGCTGACGGGCGTGAAGATTCCCGAGCCGCCTCCCGTGGTGGCCGAGCCCACCCCGCTCGAGGTGGATCCCAACGCCGCGCCCGTCAAGAGCAGCCTGCGGGTGAAGCTGCTGGGCACGCTGGTGGCCAGCGACAAGCTGTGGAGCGTGGCGTCCATCCAGGACATGAACAACCAGCGCTCCTTCACCTATATGGTGGGCGACACCATCGAGGGCAGCAGCGCCCAGGTCATCGACATCGAGCGGCTGCGCGTCATCGTCCTCAACAACGGGCGCAAGGAGTACATCGACAACCAGCCGGGAGATGGCGCCGTGGCCGCGTACACGCCGCCGCCGCTGCCCAACAGCACGCCCGTGCAGGCGCCGCCCAACGCCGGCCTCGGCAACGGCATCCGCGCCACCGGCGAGAACGACTACGAGATTCCCCGCACGGAGATCGATCGCACGCTGGCCAACCTCAACGACGTGGCCATGCAGGCGCGCATCGTGCCGGCCTTCAAGGACGGCCAGGCGCAGGGCTTCAAGCTCTTCTCCATCCGCCCCGACTCCATCTACTCGAAGATTGGCGTCCAGAACGGCGACGTCATCAAGCGCATCAACGGCTTCGAACTCAACAGCCCGGAGAAGGCCCTCGAGGTCTACACCAAGCTGAAGGAAGCCTCGCGGATCGAAATCGAGCTGGAGCGCAACGGCTCGAGCGTCCGCAAGAACTACACCATTCGCTAACCCCCGCCGTACCCCGCCCTTCCATGAAGACGCTTCCGTCCTGGTTGCTCCTGCTGTCCCTGGCGATGGCCTCGCCCGTCCTGGCCCAGCGCCCCACTTCGCCCGCCGATCGGCAGATCACCCCGCAGGGCACCAACCCCGAGGGGAATGGCACGACCGTGCGGCCCACGCCCACGTGCGAGGAGGTGCGCCGCCGCGCCCGCTACAACATCTACTTCGACAAGGTGGACATCGAGAAGCTGGTGCAGACGGTGTCGGACGCCACGTGCCGCACCTTCATCCTCCCGGAGAACGTGCGCGGGAAGATCTCCATCCTCGGCCCGGAGAACGGGCGCGTGGAGGTGGACGCGGACCAGTTCTACGCGGCGTTCCTCGCGGCGCTCGACGCCAACGGCCTGGCCGTCTACCAGCACGGGCGCTTCCTGAAGATCGTGGACAAGCGCGCCGCCAAGCAGAACCCCATCCCCACGCTCATGGACGACGAGGGCGCGTACACGACCAATGAGCAGATGATCACCAAGCTGTTCCGCATCAAGAACGTGGAAGTGGAGCCGCTGCGCGGCGTGCTCCAGCAGCTGGTGTCCAAGGACGGCGACACCATCCCGTACCCGCCGGACATCGTCATCATCAACGACGTGGGCTCCAACGTGCGCCGCCTCGAGCGCATCATCGAGCAGCTCGACACGCGCTCGGCCAGCGACGAGGTGCGCATCATCCAGGTGCAGTACGCCACCGCCCAGGACATCGCCGCCACGGTGCAGAAGCTCTTCGAGCAGAAGGGCGGCAACCCCAACCAGGGCATGCCCCAGGGCCGCACCCCGCGCGGCGCCCCGGCGGTGATGACCCCACCGGGAGGCTCCATGGGCGAGACGATGCCCCCGAGCGGTCCGGGCGGCGACACGGCCAATGGCCCGGTGACGTTCTCGCAGATGATTCCGGATGAGCGCACCAACAAGCTCATCGTCGTGGCCAGCCCCGCGGCCTTCGAGCGCATCCAGAGCCTGGTGCGCGAGCTGGACATCCCCACCGCCGGCACCGAGCGCATCAACGTCTACCCGCTGGAGAACGCCAACTCGGAGGAGCTCGCCAGCACCCTGCAGACACTCTCCCAGGGCACCGGCAACCGGCCGCGCTCGCCCGTTCCCGTTCCCGGAGTGCCGGGCATGCCCCGTCAGCCGGGCTCGGGCGGCGCCGCCGAGCTCTTCTCCGGCGAGGTGAAGATCTCCGCGGACAAGGGCACCAACTCGCTCGTCATCATCGCCAGCCAGAGCGACTACCGCAGCCTCGTGCGCGTCATCCGCGAGCTGGACAAGCCCCGGCGCCAGGTGTTCGTCGAGGCGGTCATCATGGAGGTCAACCTGGACCGCAAGCAGGACTTCGGGTTGAACGTGCACAGCGGCTACCAGGTGGGCACGCCGCTGGGCACGGGCTCGGGCCCGGTGGGCACCAAGTACAGCACCAGCGGCCTGCCTCCCTCCTTCTCGCTCGCCAACCTGGCCAGCTTCGGCGGCTTCCTCGCGGGCCTCCAGGGCCCCGTCATCCCCGAGCTCAAGGCGCTGGGCATCGACATCCCCGCCTTCGGCATCGTGCTGCACGCGTTCCAGCAGAGCTCGGACGTCAACGTGCTCTCCACGCCCCACCTGCTCACCAGCGACAACGAGGAGGCGGAGATCACCGTGGGCCAGAACGTGCCCTTCCAGTCCGGCTTCTCGCCCTCGTCGCTGGGCACCACCGGCACCGCCACCGGCACCAACAACCCGGTCAACTCCCTGCTCGGCTCGCTCGGCGGTCTGAGCAGCCTCTACGCCCCCATCACCCGTCAGAACGTGGAGCTCAAGCTCACCATCAAGCCGCAGATCAACGAGAGCGACTTCATCCGCATGGCCATCACCGAGCAGACGGAGGAGATCGCCTCGACGGACGCGGTGCTCGGCCCCACGACGTCCAAGCGCAGCGCGAAGACGACGGTGGTGGCCAGGGATCAGGAGACGGTGGTCATCGGCGGCATCATGCAGGAGCGCACCATCGAGACCGTCGCCAAGGTGCCCATCCTCGGGGACGTGCCCCTGCTGGGCCACCTGTTCCGGTCCACCAACAAGAGCAAGACCAAGACGAACCTCCTGCTCTTCCTCACGCCCTACATCATCCGCGAGCAGTCGGACTTCCGGCGCATCTTCGAGCGCAAGATGCAGGAGCGGCAGCAGTTCGTGGAGCAGTTCTACGGCCAGGTGGCCGGCTACGACGTGCCCGTGGACTTCGACCGCAAGACCGGACCCCTGGGCCGCATGCGCCGCACGGTGCTCACCGAGGAGCAGAAGGCGGAGAACGGTGGTCCCGGCATGGCCGGCGAGCGCATCCTGCGGCCCGCCAACGGCGCGCCCGCTCCCTCGCCCGGCGCCACTCCCGCCCCGGCGGGGTCCACGGTGGCCCCGGGGAAGTCTCGCCGGGCGCCGGGGGTTTGCAAACTCCGGCGGCAACGGAGACCCCCGAGGTCCAGCACCCGTCCGCCCCTCCTCCGGAGGATCCGGAGCGGCTGCGCATCCAGCCGGACACCGGAAACCAGGAGTAATCCATGAGCCTGCTCGCTGACGCCCCCCTCTCCGCCGCCCAGGACGCCACCCAGGTCATCGCCCACGGCCCCGCCACCCTGTGCGGCCGGCCCCTCGGGGAGATCCTCCGCCGCACCAGCGGCCTCACGGAGGACAAGCTCCAGGAGGCGCTGCAGCTCCAGGCCGACAAGGGCGGCCGGCTGGGGAGATCCTCGTGGGCCTCAAGGCCCTGAGCGAGGAGGACGTGGCCAAGGCGCTCGGGCTCCAGTTGGATCTGCCCTACCGGCGCGCATCTTCATCGAGGAGATTGATCCGGAGCTCATCAAGCGCGTGCCCATCAACTTCGCCAAGCAGGCGCGCATCCTGCCCCTGTCCGTGGAGGACGGGGCCGTGGCGCTCGCGGTGGCGGATCCCCTGGACACCACGGTGTTGGATCACGCGCGCATGCTGCTCGGCCAGGACGTGCTGCCGCGCATCGCGCTCGCCTCCACCATCGTGGACGCCATCAACAGCGTCTATGACCGCGCCACCAACGAGGCCGAGCAGCTCGTGGGCGAGCTGGAGGCGCAGGACCTGGACTCGATCGCCCAGGAGATCGACGAGGTCAAGGACCTCATCGACGTGGAGGGTGACGAGGCGCCGGTCATCCGGCTCGTCAACTCGGTGCTCTTCCGCGCCGCCAAGGAGCGGGCGAGCGACATCCACATCGAGCCCATGGAGCGCGAGCTCATGGTGCGCTTCCGGGTGGACGGCGTGCTGCAGGAGATCATCAAGCCGCCCAAGCGCTACCAGAGCGCCATCGTCAGCCGCGTGAAGGTCATGGGGCAGCTGAACATCGCGGAGAAGCGCCTGCCGCAGGACGGCCGCATCCGCATCAAGATGGCCGGCCGCGACATCGACATCCGTCTGTCCACCATCCCCACCACGTATGGCGAGCGCATCGTCATGCGTCTGCTCGACAAGAACACCACGCTGTTGGATCTGACCGAGCTGGGCATGGCCAAGAGCATGCTCGATCAGATGGAGCACCTCATCCGGCGCCCGCACGGCATCGTCCTGGTGACGGGCCCCACCGGTAGCGGCAAGACGACCACGCTCTACGGGGCGCTCTCGCGCATCAACACCCCGGACCTCAACATCCTCACCGTCGAGGACCCGGTCGAGTACCAGCTCAAGGGCATTGGCCAGATGGCCATCAGCCCGAAGATCGGCCTGACGTTCGCCCAGGGGCTGCGCTCCTTCCTGCGTCAGGACCCGGACGTCATCATGGTGGGCGAGATCCGCGACAAGGAGACGGCGGAAATCGCCATCCAGGCATCGCTCACGGGCCACCTGGTGTTCTCCACGGTGCACACCAACGACTCGCCGAGCGCCATCACCCGTCTGGTGGACATGGGCGTGGAGCCCTTCCTCGTGGCCTCCTCGCTCACCGGCGTGCTCGCCCAGCGCCTGGTGCGCCGCGTGTGCCCGGACTGCCGCGTGCAGTACACGCCCACCGACGAGGAGCTGCGCGAGATTGGCCTCAGCCGCGCGACGCTCAAGGAGCGCCACGGGGTGGAGAAGATCTACAAGGCCGCCGGGTGCACGTCCTGCAGCCAGAACGGCTACCGCGGCCGCACGGGCATCTACGAGCTGCTCATCGTGGACGACACCGTGCGCCAGCTCGCCCTGAAGAACGTGGACTCCTCCACCATCAAGAAGGCCGCCATGAGCCAGGGCATGCACACGCTGCTGGATGACGGCGCGCGGAAGATCGCCCTGGGCGAGACGACGATCGCCGAGGTGCTGAGCATCACCCAAGAGGATCTCTAAGGGACTCGCCGCGGCCCCCGTGGGGCGCGGCCCCACCGAGTGAGCCACCATGCCAGTCTTCGAGTACAAGGCCCTGGATTCGGCCGGAAAATCCATCCGCGGGATGTTGGAAGCGGACTCCGCCAAGACCCTGCGCTCGCAGCTGCGCAAGGAGAACAAGTTCCTCACCGAGGTCATCGGCCAGGCCGACGGCAACCGGGCCGCGGTGCGCAAGGGCGCCAACGCGGCCCAGGCCGACCGCGAGGTGAACTTCGGCAAGATGGCGCGCGGTCGCATCAGCACGGACGACATCGCCATCACCACGCGCCAGCTCGCCACGCTGCTGGGCGCGGGCGTCACCCTGGTGGAGGCGCTCACCGCGCTGGTGGACCAGGTGGAGAAGGAGCGGTTCAAGATCATCCTCTCCGAGGTGAAGAGCCGGGTGAACGAGGGCTCCTCGCTCGCCGACGCGCTCGCGGTGCACCAGAAGGTGTTCGGCTCGCTCTACGTGAACATGATTCGCGCCGGCGAGCACTCGGGCGCGCTCGACAAGGTGCTCATGCGCCTGGCCGACTTCACCGAGAGCCAGTCCAAGCTGCAGCAGAAGATCGTCGGCACCATGACCTACCCGGCCATCATGGTGCTGGTGGGCGTGGGCATCCTCACGCTGCTCATGGTGGTGGTCATCCCCAAGGTGACCAAGATCTTCACCACCATGAAGGCCACCCTGCCCTGGACCACGCGCCTGCTCATCTGGACGAGCAACATGCTGCAGAACTGGTGGTTCATCATCTTCCCCGCCCTCTTCGCCATCATCTTCGGCCTGACGTCCTACTTCCGCAGCCCCAAGGGCAAGCCGGTGTGGGACCGCTACGCCCTCAAGGCCCCCATCTTCGGGGGGCTGCTGCGGCTGCTGGCCATCTCCCGCTTCGCCCGCACGCTCGCCACCCTGCTCAAGAGCGGCGTGCCCCTGCTCACCGCCATGGACATCACCAAGGCGGTCATCACCAACTCGGTGCTGGCCGACGTGGTGGAGAAGGCGCGCGACGCCATCCGCGAGGGCGAGAGCATCGCCACGCCCCTCAAGCGCTCGGGCGAGTTCCCGCCGCTCGTCTACCACATGGTGGCGATTGGCGAGAAATCCGGCCAGCTCGAGGACATGTTGTTGTCCGTCGCGGACAACTACGAGAACCAGGTCAACGTGCGCATCGGCGCCCTCACCTCCATGCTCGAGCCCCTGCTCACGGTGTTCATGGGCGTGATGATTGCATTCGTGGCCTTCTCGGTCCTGATGCCGATTCTCCAGGTGAACTCGGCCATCCGGTGACGGAGGTTCTCGCGATGAACGACACGCTCGACCGGTGGATCCAGCGCGTCACGCTCGCGGCGCTGCTCGCCCTCACGGCGGCGCTGCTCACGGTGGGGGCCTCGTTGTATGCCGCTCCCTCCAAGGCCGGCCCGCCGGACGCCGGCAGCCGGACCCAGGACATTTTGACAGGAACACGGCGTTGAACCCCCCGGGGCAATTGCCGAAAAGTCACGAGAGGATGGACATGAGCGACACGAAGACGAAGCGACAGCAGCAGCGCCGCCGCCGCGGCATGACCCTCATCGAGATCATGGTGGTGATCACCATCCTCGGGCTCATCATGGCCGCGGTGGGTGTGTCCGTGATTCCCAAGCTCGAGGAGGCCAAGCAGGACACGGCCCGGCTGGACATCAAGAACATCCAGAGCGCGCTCAAGCTCTACTACACGAAGAAGGGCAAGTACCCCGACACGGGCACCGGCCTGCGCGCCCTCGTGGAGACGCAGAACCTGGACAAGATTCCCCTGGATCCGTGGGGCCACGAGTACGTGTACATGAACGAGGGTGGCAAGCCCGTCCTCATCTCCTACGGCGCCGACGGCACCCAGGGCGGAGAGGGGTCCGACGCGGACATCTCCTCGCGCGACACCACGGCCCAGAAGTAGCAAGGACAAGACGCCCATGACCACCGAGCACGCCACCTCTACCCCGCGCATCGCCGAGCCGGCCGCCGCACGCCCGACGCGCACGGGGCGGCTCATCGTCGCGGGCGTCATCGTCGTGGCCTCGGCGGGGGCCTTCGGCATCGCCAGCCTCACCTTCGACAAGACGCTCAGCCCCCTGCAGCGTCAGGCGCGCGCGGAGATCCGCGGGCTGGAGGGCTACTTCAAGTCCTTCCACCGCATCACCGGGCGCTTCCCCTCGCAGGCGGAGAACTTCTATCCGCTCTTGCAGGTGGGGCTCCTCAAGGAGATTCCCCAGGATCCCTGGGGCAATGCGTACCAGTACCGGATGAGCGAGAAGGGCAACGGCTACATCATCTCCTATGGCTCGGACGGGGTGGCGGGCGGGAGCGGGGACGCGGCGGACCTCATCAGTGGCGGAGTGCTCAACAACGCCATGGTGGGCACCGAGCAGCAACAGCAGGCCGCGCAGGAGGGAGCGCGATGAACACCGCGCGGGCCGTGCGCCGGACCCGCGAGCGCGGGCTGACGCTCATCGAGATGTCCATCGCGCTGGGGATCGCCGCGGTGCTCTTCGCCGCCGTCACCGTGTCCGTGGGCGCCATCACCGGCGCCAAGGCCAAGGCGTCCGCGAGCGAGCTGGCCGGCGTCATCCGCTCGCTGTACGACACCGCCGCGCTCACCGGCAAGACGTGCCGGCTCGTCTTCGAGCTGGCGGATCCGAAGAGCGAGGAAGGCGTGACGCGCTACCGCGCCGAGTGCGCCGCGGGCAACGTGACCACCGCGCGCGACCGCGACACGCTGCTGCGCGAGGACGACACCGCCCGCGAGGACGCGAAGAAGGGCCGGTCCCGGAAGGATCCGCGCCGCAACTTCACCCGGGGCGACGACGACGAGCCCGGCCTGGACGAGCTGATGGCCCAGGAGCAGGACCGGGTGGAGAACGCCGCGCGCTTCTCCGAGTTCACCGGCGAGGAGATTTCTCCCCGGCAGTTGCCCGCGGGGGTGAACGTGTCCGTGTGGACGCGCCACCAGCGCGAGCCCGCGGACAAGGGCCCGGCCTACCTCTACTTCTTTCCCCAGGGCTTCACGGAGAAGGCCCAGGTGTACGTGCGCCAGGGAGAGAACGTGTGGACGCTCGCCATCTCGCCGCTGACGGGCAAGGTCAACATCGTGGGCGAGGCGCTGGAGGTTCCCCGGTCATGAGACGCACGCGTGGCTTCACCCTGTTGGAGACGGTGGTGGCGCTCGCCATCCTGGCGCTCGCGCTCATGGCCATCTTCGACATCAACTCCGGCGCGGTGGCCAACCACGCCTACGCCAAGAAGCTCACCGTGGCGACGCTCCTGGCCCGCTCGAAGATGACGGACCTGGAGCAGAAGCTCTACGACGAGGGCTTCTCCAACGATGACCAGGAGGAGTCAGGCGACTTCTCCGCGGAGGGGTGGGAGGGCTTCAAGTGGCGGGCGAAGATCATCGCCCCGCAGACGGATGGGGTGTCGCCCGAGCAGCTCATCGGCGCCATCTTCAACCTGCCCATCGGCGAGGGCGGCGACCTGGGCGGCCCGGCCTCCATGTTCGGCGGCGGGGGCACGGGCAAGGACGGCGCGAGCAGCTCCCAGACGACGGCCAACCCCATGGCGGGCGCGGCGATGGGCATGGCCCAGCCCATGTTCACGCAGATGGTGCAGCAGATCACCCAGACGGTGCGCGAGCTGCACCTCACGGTGTACTGGCGCGAGGGCACGCAGGTGGAGAGCCTGGACCTCGTCACGCACATGGTGTCGCTGGGGCCGGGCTCGGACCGCAATGGCGGCTTCCAGCCCAACAACGGCACGCAGCCGGCCGGGATGTCCGAGCAGTGGGTGGACCCGGCCACGGGCTTCATCGTGCAGAACGCGGCCCCCGGCCCCAACGGGCAGATGATCAACCCGGCCAACGGCCAGCCGCTCATGCGGCGCACCGACTTCCTCTCGCGCTCGGGTGGCCGGGGCGGACAGCCGGCACGGGAGGAATCGTGCCGGGTGGCCAGTTGCAGGGAGGACGCGATGAGAAGGGCTTCCCGACGGGGCTTCACGCTGCTGGAGATCATGATCGCCGTGGCCATCACCGCGCTGATGGGCGCGATGGTGAGCATGGCCTTCCAGACGGGCTTCCACGCCAAGGAAGTGGTGGAGACGGAAGCGGACCACTACCGCATGCTGCGCGCGGCGATGAACCGCATGGCGCGGGAGATCGGCTCGGCATTCGTGAGCGACCGCTACGACGGCTCGCGCTTCCGGGACCAGAACGACCGGCCCACCAACTTCATCGGCGAGTCGGACTCGCTGACCTTCACCACCTTCGCGCACCAGCGGCTGTACACGGACGCCAAGGAGTCGGACCAGGCCGTGGTGGAGTACTCGCTGCAGACGTCCACGGAGCGCGGGGCCAATGGCCGCATGGACTTGATGCGGCGGGAGAACCCGAACATCGGGGACCGGATGGATCGCGGCGGCACCACGGACGTGCTCTTCGAGGGGGCCAAGAAGGTGGAGTTCGAATATTGGGACTCGGAGCGCAAGGAGTGGGAGGACGAGTGGGACACCCGGCGCACGGAGAAGAAGTCCATCCTCCCCACGCGCGTGCGCATCACCCTGGTGGCGCTCGACGAGAACGGCAAGGAAGTCCGCTACACCACCCAGACCCGTGTGATGCTCAACACGGAACTCCCCAGGTTCTGACGATGACGAGCCCCCAGAACAGCAACGCCGAGCCGACGGGAGCCCGCCGCTCCGCCCGCGCCCAGCGACGGGAGCGGGGCGTGGCGCTCATCATCGCGGTGGTGTCCATCACCCTGCTCACCGTGGTGGCCACGGAGTTCGCCTACAACACGCGCGTGGACCTGCAGCTGGCCACCAACCAGCGCGACGAGGTGCAGGCGCTGTACATGGCCCGCTCGGGCGTGGCGCTGTCGCGGCTGCTGCTGCGCTTCCAGAAGCAGGTGGACCAGACGCCCATCCCCAACATCGGCAGCATCCTCGGCAGCCTCACCGGAGGAGGCGCCGCGCCCGGAGGGCAGCAGCCCGCGTCCTCGCTCAACATCCAGCTGTGGAAGCTGGCGCGCGTGGACTGCCACATGCTCAAGGGCATGGTGGCCGGTGGCGGCGAGGGCGCCGAGGAGGAAGCGGAGGCCCCCGCCCCCAAGCTCCACGAGGACGAGGAGGAGCGGAAGGCGCCGCCGAGCTGGCCGTGACGGGCGCGCGGCGCTCCTTCGGCAGCTTCAGCGGCTGCTTCCTGTCCACCATCCAGGACGAGGAGGAGAAGCTCAACCTCTTGCGCCTCAACGCGGGCCAGGGTGATGCCCTGCCCACCGCGATGCGCCTGCTGGACATGCTCAGCGACAAGCGCTTCGAGTTCCTGTTCTCGCGCGAGGACGCCAACGGCGTGCGCGTCAATCCGCAGGACGTGGTCATCGCCATCCGCGACTGGATGGACGACAACAAGACGCAGTCCGCGTTGGATCTCGTGTCGGCCGCGGGCCCCTTCACCGATGGCTTCTCCGACGAGGGCTCGCCCTACAGCCGCTACGAGCCGCGCTACGAGCCGAAGAACTCGCGCTTCGACAGCCTGGATGAGCTGTACCGGGTGCATGGCGTGAACGACCGCTTCATGGCCGCGTTCCGGGATCGGCTCACGGTGTACCCGGACATGAACGCCAAGCCCAACGTCAACACGGATGATCCGCTGATGATGCACATGGCCATCCTGTCGGCGGCGGACCCGGCGCGGCCGGATCCCCGCTTGAAGGATCCGGTGTTCGTGCAGGAGCTCATCTCGCGCATCCGCGCGGCGCGGGCCTTCAGCTTCTTCGGCATGGGCGTGGCGGACTTCGTGACCGCCATCGAGGCCGCGGGTATCGCCGTCAATCCGAACATCAAGGCGAACGTGGCGGGCAACCGCTTCCTGAGTGACAAGACGACGACGTTCACCATCAAGTCCGTGGGTGAGGCGGGTTCGGTCCAGAAGACCCTGACCGCCGTCATCCGGCTCGACGACGGGCTGGGCAAGCTCGTCTACTGGAGAGAGGAATAGACATGGCCCGGATTCTGGGTCTGGACCTGGGCAGCCACGCGGTCAAGGGGCTGCTGTTGGATACGAGCACACGGGGCGCCGGGGCCGTGAAGCGCCTTCGTCGAGGTGCGCCGCGCCGCGGAGGGTGACCGGCAGGAGACGCTGCGCCAGGCGCTGCGCGCGCTGCTCGAGCACCAGGAGCTGAGCCACCCCGACCAGGTGGTGGTGGCGCTGCCCGGCCCCACCCTGGCCACGCACCAGCTCTCCCTGCCCTTCACCGATCCCAAGCGGATCGAGGCCACCATCCCCTTCGAGGTGGAGAGCCAGATTCCGTTCGATCTGGGCGACGCCATCTACGACTACCAGATCGCCACGCAGGTGAAGGACAAGGGGAGCGAGCTGCTGGTGGGCGTGGTGCGCCGCGAGGAGCTGGCCACGCTCATGGGGCTGCTCAACGAGGTGGGGGTGGATCCGCGGGTGGTGACGCACCCGGGCATCACCTACCAGAACATGCTCCTGCAGCAGGGCGTGGACGAGGAGACGGTGGCCATCGTGGACATCGGCCACGAGCGCACCACGCTGGCCATTGGCCGGCCCGGGATGGGCGTGGAGTTCGCGCGCACCTTCTCCGGAGGCGGGTTGAACCTCAGCCGCGCGCTGGCCGCCGAGTTCCAGACGCCGCTGCAGGAGGCCCACCACTGGAAGGAGACGCACGGGGCGCTGGCGAGCGCGGCCCAGGCGCAGGGGCCGGACGGGGAGCGGGCCGCGGCGGCGTTCGTGCGCGGCCTGCAGCCGGTGCTGCGCGAGCTGCGTCCGTCCTTCAAGTCCTTCACCGCGCGCACGCGCCGGCAGGTGACGGCGGTGCTCGTGTGCGGTGGCACCGCGCGCATGCCGGGGATCGCCGAGCAGTTGACGCGGGATCTGGGCATCCCCGCGAAGGTGGTGACGCTGCCGCAGGAGGCCGCGGCCGCCGTGCCCGCCGGGGACCAACCGCTGGCGGCGCAGGCCTACTCGCTCGCGCTGCGGGGCCAGGCCACGGGCGCCAAGGCCCCGCGCTTCAACCTGCGCCGGGGTGAGTTCGCCTTCAAGGGCGACTACGACTACCTCAAGGACAAGATGGGCCTGCTGGCCTCGTTTGGCGTCACCCTGCTGCTGCTGCTCATCGCCAGCGGCGTGGTGCGCAACTCGGTGCTGGCGCGGCGCGAGGCGCAGGTGGACAAGGTGCTGTGTGACGTCACCCAGCGCATCCTCGGCACGTGCGAGAAGAACTACGACATCGCGCTCAACCGGCTCAAGGGCGTGGAGAGCCCCGCCGCGGCGCTGCCGAAGCTGTCGGCGGTGAACCTGCTGGCGGAGCTGACGCAGCGGGTGCCGGCGGACGTGGCGGTGACGTTCGACCGCATCGACATCGACCTGGAGCGCATCAGCGTGCGCGGCGTGACGGACAGCTCCAAGCAGATCGACACCATCGCCGCCGCGCTCCGGGGCCACCGCTGCTTCAAGGAAGTGAAGGAGGGCAAGGTGGAGAAGACCCGCGAGGGCAACAAGGTCTCCTTCCGCCTGGACATCCAGGTGCAGTGCGCCGAGCAGCTCCAGGCGAGAGAGGGCTAGGACATGGAACAGCTCAAGACACTCCTCAACGACGCCCGCGTCTGGTTCGAGCGGCTGAGCACCCGCGAGCGCCGCATGGTGATGGCCACGGGCGGCGCGGTGGCGGCCTTCGTGCTCTTCGTCATCTTCATCTCCTTCTCCAACACGGCCAACGGCTACCGCAAGCGCACGGATCAGAAGATGGAGAAGCTGCGCGAGGTGCAGGTGCTCGCGGCCAGCTACCGCGAAGCCGCCCAGGAGCGCCAGGCCATGGAGCAGCAGCTCTCCGGCGGTGACGTGCGCCTGATGAGCTACGTGGAGGAGAAGGCCACGCTCGCGGGACTGACCGTGCCGAACATGACGCCCAAGAACGACGTGGCGCTGGGCGACGGGCAGATCGTCGAGAGCTCGGTGGAGCTGACGTTCACCGACGTGGACATCCAGAAGCTGCATGACTTCCTGACGGCGGTGGAGCGCGGGCCGGGCGTGGTGAAGGTGAAGAACCTGCGCCTGGAGCCCCACGACGCCAATGAAAACCTGACGGCGTGGACGACCGTCGCCACCTACAAGCTGAAGCCGCAATAACCATGGCAACCGAGACCAAGATCGCACGCTGGAAGCTGGTGCTGGGCTATGGGGCGTTCTCGCTCGTGGCCTTCGTGCTGTGCCTGCTGATCACCTTCCCCTATGACACCTTGCGCGCGCGCGCCGTGGGCGCGGCGGCGGACGCGGGGTATGCGCTGCGCATCGGCTCGCTGCGGCCCGGGCTCTTCGGGCTGACGGCCACCCAGGTGCGCCTGAGCAAGGTGCCCCACGGCATGACGCCCGAGTTGCAGGACATGCTGGCGAGCAACTCGGCCATGCTGCCCGGCCCCGAGGAGCTCGGCGAGCCGCTGACCATCGACTCGGTGGCGGTGCGCCCGGCGCTGTTTCCTCCCGGCGTCGCCTTCCGCGCCAGCCTGCTGGGTGGCAGCGCCAGCGGCAGCGTGGGCGGGCTGGGCGACATGAAGGTGGCGGTGAAGCTGTCGGATCTGGATCCCTCGGGCGGCAACCTCAAGGGCTTCAGCGGCTTGGATCTGGTGGGCAAGCTCAATGGCTCGCTCGACCTCACCCTGCCCAAGACCCGGGGACAGCCGGACCTGAGCCAGGCCAACGGCCAGCTGTCGCTGGACTCGCGCGGGCTCATCATCCAGGGCGGCAACGTCACCGTGCCCATGTACGGCACGCCCACGCCCATGGACCTGCCGCGCATCGCCCTGGGCGACCTCGACGCGCGCATCCGCATCGAGAAGGGCCTGGGCACCGTGGAGGCCCTCCAGACCAAGAGCGAGGACCTGGAGGTCCAGGGCTCGGGGACGCTGAAGCTCGGCCAGCGGCTGGACGTGAGCCAGCCCGACATGGAGATCAAGCTCGGCGCCGAGCCGGAGTTCGTCAAGCGGCTGGGGCTCATCGGCGCGGGCCTGACCATCCTGCCCGCGGACAAGAGCAACCCGAAGTTCCGCGTGGCGCACCTGTCGGGCTTCCTCAACCGGCCCACCTTCGGCCCCGCCCGCGTGCAGCGCTAGGCGCGCCGCCCACGAAGTTCCCGGTCGGCGCTCGCCTCGTCCCCGAGGCCGCCGAGGTGCTCCGCCGAGGTACTCGACGCCTCGCGGTGCCCGCCCCACCCCGACAAGTCCATCGCCCCCAGCGCCCCACCCGAGCCCTCATGGCTCGGGGAGGGGCGTTCGTTCATCGGGTTGAAATACCTGCATATGCAGTTAGTATGAGCGGGCATGCATCCGCTCTCCGTCTCGCTCCCTCTTCTCGTTCTCCTCGCGGGGTGTGCCTCCAGCCGTCTATTGGGGGCGGCCCCCGGGGAGGGTCCCTCCACGGCGGCCCCGTTCAGCGCGGTCGCGGAGCTCGCGACGCAGGAGGGAGACGCGACGTTCACCTGCTACCGGTTCAGCGATGGGACGGTGATGCCGGAGGTGCGTATCCACTACGCCACCGCGGGGACGCCACGACGTGATGCGGCGGGCCGGGTAACGAACGCGGTGCTGCTCCTGCATTGGACCGGTTCGAGCGGCGAGGTGTTGCGTGGCAAGCCCTTCGTCGATGCGCTGTTCGCTCCCGGCAAGCCGCTCGATGCGACGAAGTACTTCCTGATCTTCCCCGACAGCATCGGGCACGGGCGCTCGAGCAAGCCGAGTGACGGCGCGCGAGCCCGGTTCCCCGCCTACGGCTATCGGGACATGGTGGACCTTCAGCACCGGGTCGTCACGGAGACCCTCGGCATCCCCAGGCTTCACGCGATCATCGGCGTCTCCATGGGCGGCATGAACGCCTGGCTCTGGAGTGAGCTGTACCCCGAGGCCGTCGGGGCCTTGATGCCCATCGTGGCGCTCCCGACACGGATCTCCGGCCGCAACCTGCTGTGGCGCCGCTTCGTCACGCATCGGATTCGCGACGATCCCGACTGGAAGGGCGGCGACTACGCGGCACCGCCGAGCGGCTGGCGGGAAGCGTTCCCGGTCTTCCGCATGCTCCTGGATGGAGTGCCGCACCTGCAGGCCACGATTCCGGATGGTGCCGCGGCCGACGCCTTCCTTCGTGAGTCCATCACCCAGGCCGCCCGGATGGATGCCAATGACATCCTGTACGCCCTCGAGTCCTCGGCGGACTACGACCCGGAACCCGCGCTCGGCGCAATCCAGGCCAAGGTCCTCGCGCTGAATTTCTCGGATGACGAGTTCAATCCCGTGGCGCTGCACACCCTGGAGCGCTTGATGCCCCGCGTGAAACGGGGCCGCTTCGTCATCCAGGAGGGTCATGAGCACTCGTTCGGACACTTCACGCAAGCCCACCCGGAGCTGTGGGCGGAGCATGTCGCGTCCTTCCTGGCGTACGTCGAGCAAGCGCCTGAATGACCACCGCGCTCCACCCGCCAGGAGCTGGCCTACCGGCGGCGTTTCCCAGCGGCCTTCCCGGTGGTGTCCCCCCGTCTCCCAGGGGAGTGCGGACGACGGCGGACATCATCTCGCGCAAGGCGGCGGCCCGCATGTCGCCGAACTCCTGCTCGAACCGGGCCTGGGCCCGAAGCCAGAGCACCCGGGCCCGCTCACGCACGGCCTTGCCTCGAGCCGTCAGGGCAATGACACGCATGCGGCGATCCGTGCCCACCTGGAGCTCGACGAGCCCCTCCTTGAGCAGTGGCCGGAGGTTGTGCGTGAGCGTCGAGGGATCCATGAAGAGCTGTTCCGCGAGCTGCTTCACCGTCCTCGGGCCCTGCGTGAACACGCGGTTGAGGATCGAGTACTGCGTCGTGCGAACGCCACTGGGCGCGAGCGCCTGATCGTAGAACTGGGTGACGTGACGAGACGCCTGCCGCAGCGACAGGCAGTTACACGGGGTCTGGGTGAACTCTTCGTCGGGGGGCATGTCGGCGCTCCACACCGGAGTGTAACCACTCGTGCCAGCCGTTTCATGTGGAAGGAGAGGACGCGCCGCGATGCGCGCCTCGAGGAGGAATGATCATGAATCCGCGCAAGTTGCACCATGCCTGGGTGGTAGCCGCCGCCGTGTTCGTCGTCCTGCTGTGCGCGGCCGGAGTGCGCGCGACCCCGAGCGTGTTCATCGTCCCGCTCGAGCGGGAGTTCGGCTGGAGCCGGACGCTCGTCTCCGGGGCGGTGTCCCTCAACCTCGTGCTCTACGGGCTCGTGGGGCCCTTCGCCGCCGCGATCATGCAGCGCTTTGGCATCCGCCGGACGATGCTCGTCTCGCTCGTCATCATCGCGGTGGGAGTGGCGCTGACGAACCTCATGAAGACGCCGTGGCAGCTCTTCGCGTTCTGGGGAGTGCTCGTGGGGCTGGGGACGGGGACGACCGCCATGGTGCTCGGCGCGACGGTGGTGCACCGGTGGTTCGTGGCCCGTCGCGGACTCGTCATGGGGCTGCTCACCGCCAGCACGGCGACGGGCCAGCTCATCTTCCTGCCCATCCTCGCGGCCATGGTCGAGCGCCATGGCTGGCGCGTCGTCTCGCTCGGCATCGCCGCCGTCGTCGCGCTGGTGGTGCCGCTCGTCGCGCTCGTCGTCCGGGACCGCCCCTCGGAGGTGGGACTGCGGCCCTACGGCGCGCGGCCCGGCGAGGAGGAGCCGGTGGCCCCCACCACCAACCCCCTGGTGAACGCGCTCGCCACCCTGGGCCGCGCCTCCAGGAGCCGTGACTTCTGGCTGCTCGCGGGGAGCTTCTTCATCTGTGGGGCGACGACGAACGGACTCGTGGGGACGCACCTGGTGCCCGCGTGCATGGACCACGGGATTCCCGAGGTGCGCGCCGCCGGACTGCTGGCGGTGATGGGCATCTTCGATCTCGTGGGCACGACCACGAGCGGCTGGCTGTCGGACCGCTATGACAACCGGTGGCTGCTCTTCTGGTACTACGGCTTGAGAGGACTCGCGCTGCTCTACCTGCCCGCGGCGTTCGGGATGTCGTTCCTGGGGCTTCCCGTGTTCGCCGTCTTCTATGGCCTGGATTGGATCGCCACGGTGCCGCCGACCGTCCGTCTCACGACGCAGACCCTGGGGTCCACGGACGGACCCATCGCTTTCGGCTGGATCGTCGCCGCGCATCAGGTAGGCGCCGGAGCGGGAGCCCTGAGCGCCGGCGTGATTCGCACGAACCTGGCGACGTACACGCCCGCCTGGGTGGTCGCCGGCGCCATCTGCATGGCCGCCGCCCTGCTCGTTCTGCGCATCGGTCGCGGCGCGCCTCGTGCATCCATGGCCGCGGAGTCCGCGTAGCGAGGGCCGCTCCGCCCCGGAAAATGACTCTTGAAGTCGGCCTGCTCGGGTCTACCTCAAAATGGTCTTCTCCAGTTGCGAGCCCCCTCCTTCACGGGATAGGAGGAGCGCTCGATCTGTCAGCGAGGACGGCCATGCCGGAGTTGGTGTTCTTTCGTCGGGGCGAGGAGGTTTTGCGGGTTGGACTGGGACGCGAGCGCATGGTGCTCGGCCGTGGCGACAAGAGTGATGTCGTCATTCCCGATCCGGAGGTGAGCCGCCAGCAGGTGGCGCTCGTCTTCGATGGGACGCGGTGCACCCTGCAGGACTTGTCGGGCAAGGGGACCCAGGTGGGTGACACCTCGGTGACCCAGGGAGAGTTGGTGGATGGGGCGGACATCTCGCTCGGCCAGTGGCGCGCCGTGTTCCGGCTCCACGGCAGTGGCGAGTCCGAGGGGCCCACCGAGGTGGGCTCGCGCACGGAGATCCAATCCAAGGACTCCGTGTCGCGCTGGCAGCCCGCCCAGGTGCGCATCAAGCAGGGCGCCAACGAGACCATCCACAAGCTCCAGGGCGACAGCTTCACCGTGGGCAAGGATCCCTCGTGTGACCTGGTGGTGCAGGACTCCTTCATCTCCGGCCGCCACCTCAAGGTGGTGCGCCGGGACGGCCACTTCCAGGTGGTGGATACCAACTCCACCAATGGCACCTGGCTGGGCCCGGTGCGTGTCTTCGAGGTGCAGGTGGGCCTGCCCACCACGCTGCGGCTGGGACAGACGGAGCTCACGCTCGAGCCCGTCACCCCGGCGCGCCGCGAGCAGGCCTTCCACGGCCTCATCGGCAACGACGCGTCCGTGCGGCAGCTCGTGGAGCTCATCCAACGGGTGGCTCCCTCGTCCGCCGCGGTGGCCATCCTCGGCGAGTCCGGCACCGGCAAGGAGCTGGTGGCCCGAGCCCTCCACGACTGCTCCCAGCGCGCCGACAAGGCCTTCATCCCCGTCAACTGCGCGGCCATCTCCAAGGAGCTGATCGAAAGCGAGCTGTTCGGCCACGAGAAGGGCTCGTTCACCGGCGCCACCAACGCGCGCAAGGGCGCCTTCGAGGAGGCCGACGGCGGCACCCTCTTCCTGGACGAGATTGGCGAGCTGCCGTTGGACCTGCAGGCCAAGCTCTTGCGCGCGCTGGAGAGCGGGGAGATCAAGCGCGTGGGCGCCAGCCGCCCCGTCAACGTGGACGTGCGCGTGGTGGCCGCCACCAACCGGGATCTGCTGTCGGCCTCGCGCGACGGCCGCTTCCGCGAGGACCTCTACTACCGCCTGTGCGTGGTGCCCCTGCACCTGCCCCCTGCGCAGCCGGAAAGGCGACATCCTCGCCCTGGCCGAGCACTTCCTGCGCATGTACTCGCCCCGGGGACAGACGGTGCGCCTGGCCCCGGCCACCATCGAGCGGCTCCAGCAGCATGCCCGGCCGGGCAACATCCGCGAGCTGCGCAACGTGGTGCACCGGGGCCTGTTGCTGCGCAAGGGCGCCAACATCGAGCCGAGCGACATCACCTTCGATCAGGAGGTGAATCGCGAGACGGGCGTCGCCGTGCCCGAGCTGCCTCCCGGCATGACGCTCGAGCAGATGCTGCTCAAGCTGGAGCGGCAGATCGTCGAGGCCGCCCTGCGCCGCTACAACAACAACCGCGAGCGCGTGGCGCGTGAGCTCGGAGTGGCCCGCTCCACCCTCTTCAAGCGCCTCAAGGAGTGGGGCCTCACCCGCCAGGAAGAAGACCCGGAACCGTAGAAAATTCCAGTTAGCACGGATTTCCTTCCCCTGAAGGGGAGAGAACTCTATTCTGAACTGTCGCGGAAAAGGCGTTTAGATCCTTTTACCGGCCCATCCGTTGCAACCTCCAGGCACTCGATGAGGGTGCCGAGGAGGCAACACCATGGATGTAGCGGTCCTCCCTTTTCCGTCATTCACCGAGTTGTACCGACAGTACCGTACACGGGCCCTGGCTATCGCTCGCCGCATCGTGGGGGATGCGGATGACGCGGAAGACGTGGTCCAGGATGTCTTCACACGCCTGGCGCAGCGTCCCAGCGGCTTCGATGGGCGCGCGTCGTCGAGCACGTGGCTGCACCGGGTGATGGTGAACAGCAGCATCAACTGGCTGCGAGCCCGGCGGCGCCGCGAGCGGCTGAAGCACGAGCCCGAGGAAGCCGTGTCGCCCGAGGCGAGCGCGGTGGGCACCGAGATGCAGCGCCACTTCGAGCAGGCGCTGCGTCACGTGAGCGAGCAGCAGCGCCAGGTGCTGTGGCTGCGGGAGATGCGTGGCTACAGCTACCCGGAGATCGCCACCCTGCTGCACATCCCCGAGGGCACGGTGAAGAGCGCCCTGCACCGGGGCCGCCAGCGGGCCCAGGCCGAGCTGGAAGCGCGCGGCCAGAAGCTCTGAAGCGAGGAGGCAAGGCGGAGGAGACTCAGTCCTCCGACTTCGCCCCGACGAACTGATCGTCCTTGTCGCGGAAGAGGAGGTTGAAGCTCGTGAGCGAGCCGTAGATGCGGGTGATGTGGCCCTGCAGCTCCACCTTCTCGGCGTCCGACAGCTTCGGGTGGGAGTTGAGCTTCTGCTCCATCACCCGGAGCTTGTCGCGCACCATGACGATCTTGTGGAAGAAGGTGTCGATGGGGATGTCGCGGCCCTGCAGGTCCGCCTTGCCGGGGACGAGCCGCAGGGTGCCGCCTTCCCACTTGTTGGCCAGAGGGGCATCGCCGCCCTCGCCCACCGCTTCCCGGATCAGCTCCATCAACTCCGCGCGCGTCATGTTCAACTCCAGCCCTTCCAGGTCCACCACTTCGTCCGGCGAGTGCTCGCGCCGGCGTACCACCGGCGCCACGTTGCGCACCGCGCGCTGGCGCCGGGCCGTCTCCGCGACGGCCGTCTGGGTGGCCACGCCGCGCGGCAGGAACTTGTTGCACACGGGCGCCGAGGGCGGAAACAGCCCGCGCTCGGACTGCAACCGGCACACGCCCACCCAGCCGCGATGATCCACCGAGTGCGCCGCCCACAGCTTGCAGTTGCCGCACACCTTCTCCCCCGGTCCGAAGACCGGAAGGGGGGCAAGACGCTCCCGGTGCCATCCGACATATCAGCGACGCTCCTGCGCCTGGGCGCCCTTGCGCACGCCCAACTCGCGCAACAGGGCGTCCGCGTCCTCGACTTGATCCAACAGCCACAGCACGTAGCGCACGTCCACGTTCACGTTGCGCGCCACGTCGGGATTATAGCCGAAGTCATTGGACACGTTCTCCCACACGCGGTCGAAGTTCACACCCACGAGCTGGCCCTTGCCGTTGACGGTGGGGCTGCCCGAGTTGCCTCCGGTGGTGTCCGCGTCCGCCAGGAAGTTCACCGGCACGTCCTTGAGCCGGGCATCCAGCCACGGGCCGTACTTGCGGGCCTCGGCCGCCGCCACGACCTTCGCGGGAGCGTTGAAGGGCTCCTCGCCGGTGTTCTTCTCCAGGACGCCCGCGAGCGTGGTCTGCGGCAGGTAGAAGGCGCCGTCGCGCGGCGCATAGCCCTTCACCTTGGCGAACGTCACCCGGAGCGTGCCATTGGCGTCCGGAGCCACCGGCTTGCCCGCGTGGGCCAGCACCGCCTGGCGCCACTGGGGCAGCAGCCGCACGCCCGAGCCCTCGCGCCGGTCGCGCAGGTCATCCAACGCCACCCACTCGGCCGCCGGGTCGAAGCCCAGCTCCAGCAGGGGATCCTTGCGCGCCCGGAGCTGGGCCTCGCTCTCGCCCGCCATCTTCTGCCGCTCGGCCAGGTCCATCACCTTCGAGCCCGCGTACAGGGCATCAATCTTCGCGGACACGTCCTTCTCCGAGAACGCGCGGCCGAAGGCCTTGTCGATCGCCGCGATGCGCTCGCCCGCGCCCAGCGCCTGCGCCCGCCGCACCAGCGCGAGCACCACGCGCTTGTCCGCCGGAGGGAAGAAGTTCTTCTGCTCGCGCTCCAGCCGGTCCTTCTGCCGGGGCAGCTCGCGCTCCATGAACTCTGGGTCGCGCTCGAGGTCCGGCTTCACCCGCTCCTGCGCCATGCGCACCAGCAGCGCCGCGAGGCTCGGACCCTTGGTCGCGCCCCGGAAGGCGTCGAGCAGGAAGTTGCGCTCGAAGGTCTTCGCGTCCTCGTCGCGCAGGGCGAGCAGCTCCGAGCGCGCCTGGAGCGCCGCGGCCCACTCCTTGCGCGGGCGCGCCCACTCCACCACCGCCGCCTCGGCCTCGCGCTGCTTCTCCACGAGGTGGCCCCGCTTGAGCCCCGCGAGCTGTCCCCCCGCGTTCTTGTAGCGGTTGTGGAGGCTCTTGAGGTTGGAGGCCACGGCGATCTTCCCCGCGGGCTCCTTCTCGCCCTGCTCCTCGAGGATGCGGATGAGCTCGCCGTACACGTCGATGACGCGCGGGTAGTAGCGCGACTGGCGATCGGCCATCTCGTCGGCGAGCATGGCGCGGAAGGTGATGCCCGGGTAGCCCAGCACCATCACGAAGTCGTCGGGCTTCACGCCCTCGGGGGCCAGCGGGAAGAAGAACTCCGCCTTGTAGGGCACGTTCTGGGCGCTGAACTGGGCCGCCGAGCCATCCGGGGCCACATAGGCGCGCAGGATGGAGAAGTCCCCGGTGTGGCGCGGCCACATCCAGTTGTCCTCCTCGCCGCCGTACTCACCCACCGAGCGCGGGGGCGCGTACACCAGGCGCACGTCCGCCAGCTCCACCGAGTCGAGCAGGGTGAATTGCAGTCCGCCCTCGAAGCGGGCCACCTTGCAGCGCGTGGCGGGGCGCTTCTCGCACTCGGCGACCAGCTCCTTCTCCTTGCGCTCCAGCGCCTTCTGCCGCGCGAGATCATCCGCCCCGGCGGGCACCGCCTCGAGCATCTGCTTCGTCACGTCCGTGAAGGCCCGGGGCACCTGGATGCGCGCGCCCTTGCCCGGCAGCTCCTCCTCGCGCGTCCGGGCCAGGAAACCCTGGGTGAGCAGATCTCGCTGGGGGGTGCTGTGCTCCTGGATGATGGAGAAGGCGCAGTGGTGGTTGGTGATGACCAGACCGGCCTCGGAGATGAAGGCCCCCGAGCACCCGCCCACGTTCACCGTGCCCGCCAGCAGGCCGGTGCCCCGCTTGGGATCCCACAGCTTCTGGGGCGGGAGCTGGAGCCCCTGCTTCTTGAGCGCGGCCGCGTCGAGTTGAAGAACCTGCTGGGGGGTCCACTTGCCCTCTCCAGCCAGGGCCGGAGCGGACAGGAGCGATAGGAACAGGAGCGCCTTCTTCATGGGGCCCCTTCCCTATCGCTTCTTCCGCCCGCTGGCGATCGTTTCGGCCCGCGCCCAGAGGGGCGCGAACGGCCCCCTGGCTCACTTCCGGGGGCGCATCCGGTAGGCCACGAAGGAGGCCACGTCGGAGAAGGCGAAGTAGGGGTTGTGCTGACGCACCTCGCCAAGGGAGGCCACCGGCACGTTCGCATAGTCGTGCCCGGGCAGCAGCCGGGTGGTGTCCGGCACCTTGGCGAGCACCTGGGAGAGCGAGCGATACATGGCCTCGGGATCTCCGCCGCGGAAGTCACACCGGCCGCAGCCGTTGATGAAGACGGTATCCCCGGACACCAGCGCGTCCTGGGCGAGCAGGCAGTGCGAGCCCGGCGTATGCCCCGGGGTGTGGAGCGCCTGGAAGGTCCTCCCCCGACGACCAGCTCCGCGCCGGGCTCCAACGGCCGCAGCGCGCCCGGCACCAGGCCGCGCAGGTCCGCGGAGAAGTCCACCTCCTCGCGCTGGGCGTACACCGGCACGTCATGGCGCGAGAGCAGCTCCGGCAGGCCGTTGGTGTGGTCGCCGTGGCAGTGCGACACGAAGGCGCCCACCAGGCGCTTGCCGTCTTCCTCGAGGGCCTTCTCGATGGCGGGCACGTCCCAGGCCGCGTCCACCACCAACACCTCGTCGGAGTCCTTCGGCCCCACGAGGTAGACGAAGTTGTCCATGGCTCCGAGCTTCAACTGGCGCGTGTACAGCGCGTGCATTGGCATCCTCCTGGTGTCCGGCTCGCGGTTATGCCCCACATGAAGGCGGGAGGTCGCGCTTGAGACGCAACACCCGTTCGCATTTGAATGTGCCCCCCGTGACGACCCCGAGGAGGTCATCCCTTGAGACGAATGCTGCCGACCCTGGCCCTCGCCCTGTTCTCCATGAGCGCTGGGGCCAAGGACCGCGTGACCTTCCGCCACACGCCCCTGCCGGGGGATGAGCGCCCCGTGATCACCGAGGCCGTCGTGGGCCCCCAGGGCAACGACTTCGCGCTGCGGTTGACCTTCAACAAGCCCCCTTCGGCGCGGAGTGCGGCACGCGCTGCGCCAACTCCACCTTGCTGATCGATACGGATGCCACGGCCAGCTCCGGCCTGAAGCTCGAGGGCAAGCAGGCCGAGAACGGCGCGGACCTGGCCATCATCATCCAGGGTGCGAGGGACCTGTCCGGCGCGAGCGGGGACAGCTACCTGCGCGTGAAGGTGCGGCGGTTGTCGAACGAGGCGAAGACCGTGGACGAGGGGGAGCTCATCGCCGAGCTCGATCACCGCAAGGATCCCGACCGCATCCACGTCGAGGGCAGCACGGTCTTCCTGCTCATCGACGCGAGCGGCGACCTGCCCACGGGCCGCAAGGCCCGCATCGTCTACCATCCCCCCGGCGACAAGGCGGTCCAGGCCTCGCTCGCCGGCATGGCCGGTGGCTCGAGCCAGGGCAAGGTGATGATCTTCCGCCGCGGAAGCTGGGGCAAGGCGCCCCAGGGCGGCACGCGCGTCTCGCCCGAGCCCCAAGCCGAGCCCAGGTAGCACGGCCCCCCTCGTCCCGGCGGCCCGAACACCCAAGCGGGCAGGCGAACTCCACGGGTCATGTCAGCCCCCCGGTGCAGTATCCGCCCATGGTCGCCGGATCGAGGTGGGCCCTCCCCTTCGAGGGCCGCCTGCCTGGGCGAACCGGTCCGGCGAGAAACCCCGGCCCCTACCCAGGCAGGCCAGTCCCATGAGATGACCCAGTGAGCCGTTCCCCGTGGCTTTTCGTGGCCCCGAACACTGAACGGACGTATAGAAAACCCACCCCCGAGGCTTCGCAACCCCTCGAATTTGTTCCTTTTCATGATGGGCCGTGGTAGTCCCGCCGGCTCATCTTCACCTGTCCCGGCACCCGGAGTGCGTGAGCCGCGCCCCGCGTTCTAGAGGGATACCACCAGTCCTGGCCTGAACACATGAGCACGCTCGCAACAGCAGCGGACAACAAGACGCGCAAGAAGCAGGGAGCCTCGGGCGGCGGCGGAAACGGAACCGCCGCGGGCTCGGGAGGCAGTGGGGGCGATGGCTCCATGCCCGCCGCGCTCGCCGACGAGGCGCGTCGCCGCTACCTCAACTACGCCTTGTCCGTCATCACCTCGCGCGCCCTGCCCGACGTGCGTGACGGCCTCAAGCCCGTGCAGCGCCGCATCCTGTACGGCATGTGGAACGACCTGAACCTGTCGCACGACGCCAAGTACAAGAAGTGCGCGCAGGTCGTCGGCGCCATCATGGGCCCCTACCACCCGCACGGCGACGCCTCCATCTACGAGGCGCTCGTGCGCATGGCGCAGGACTTCTCCCTGCGCTACCCGCTCGTGGACGGCCACGGCAACTTCGGCTCGCTCGATGGCGACGCCGCCGCGGCCTACCGCTACACCGAGTGCCGCCTGGAGAAGCTCTCCGGCGAGCTGCTCAACGAGCTGGGGCAGAAGACGGTCGACTTCCGTCCCAACTACGACGGCACCCGCACCGAGCCCATCGTGCTGCCCGCGCGCGTGCCGCACCTGCTGATGAATGGCACCACGGGCATCGCCGTGGGCATGGCCACCAACATCCCGCCCCACCACCTGGGCGAGCTGTGCGACGCGCTCATGGCGCTCGTGGATGACAACACCCTCACCACCAAGCAGCTGCTCAAGTGGGTCAAGGGGCCGGACTTCCCCACCGGCGGCGAAATCCTCAACTCCCAGAAGGAGCTGCAGGACATCTACGAGACGGGCCAGGGCAGCGTGCGCCTGCGCGGCGAGTACACCCTGGAGGAGATGAAGCGTGGGGGCCAGCAGATCATCATCACCTCCATCCCCTACGCGGTGAACAAGTCCACGCTCGTGGCGAAGATGGGGGAGATCGTCCGCGACCGGAAGCTGCCGCTCGTGGTGGACGTGCGCGACGAGTCCACCAAGGACGTGCGCATCGTCCTGGAGCTCAAGAAGGAGGCCAGCCACGAGCTGGTGATGGCCTACCTCTACAAGAACACCCCGCTGCAGACGAACTTCAACGTCAACCTCACCTGCCTCGTGCCCAACCCGGAGAACCCGGACGTGGGCACGCCCCGGCGGCTGGGGCTCAAGGAGATCCTCCAGTACTTCCTCGACTTCCGGCTCGAGGTCGTCAAGCGGCGGCTGCAGTACCAGCTCGACGAGCTGAAGAAGCGCGTGCACATCCTCGAGGGCTTCGAGAAGGTCTACGACGCCCTGGACGAGATGATCCGCATCATCCGCCAGTCCGAGGGCAAGCAGGACGCGGCCAAGAAGCTCATGGCGCGCTTCAAGATCGACGAGGTCCAGGTCGACGCCATCCTGGAGATGAAGCTCTACAAGCTCGCGCGCCTGGAGATCCTCGTGGTGCAGAACGAGCTCAAGGAGAAGCGCGCGCAGATCAAGAACCTGGAGGCGCTGCTCAAGAGCAACACGCGGCTGTGGGGCACGGTGAAGGACGAGCTCGCCGAGGTGAAGGGCGCGTACGCCTCGGGCAAGCGCCGCACCAAGGTGAGCCGCGGCGGCGCCGAGGAGATGGTGTTCGACGCCGAGGCGCTCATCGCCGACGAGGACGCCCACGTCGTCCTCACCCGGGACGGGTGGATCAAGCGCATGCGCGAGGTGAAGGACCCGTCCGCCACGCGCCTGCGCGAGGGCGACGCGGTGATGGCGGTGCTGGCCGGCAGCCTCAAGGCCAACCTGGTGCTGTTCACCAACTTCGGCACCGCCTACGTCACGCGCTTCAACGACGTGCCGGCCTCCACGGGCTACGGAGATCCGGTGCAGAAGCTGTTCAAGTTCGACGACGGCGAGCGCGTGGTGGGCGCGCTGTCGCTCGACAGCCGGCTGTGGCGTCCGGAGAAGCTGCTGGGCGTCACCAAGCTGGGTCAGGGCATGCGCTTCCCGCTCGCCCCGCATCTGGAGGTGTCCACGCGCGCCGGCCGCCGCTACGCCAAGACGGGCGAGGGCGATGAAATCGTCGGCGTGCAGCCGGTGGAGGACAAGGATCTGGTGGGCGTGCTCACCGAGCGCACGAGCGTGCTCGTGTGCAAGGTGGCGGAGATCAACGAGCTGGCCGGGCCGGGCAAGGGCGTGAGCGTCATCAAGGTGGAGTCGGGAGACCGGGTGGTGGACTTCGTCGTGGCGCCCCCGGGCAACAAGGACGCGGGGATTGGCTACGAGACCCAGAAGGGCCGCAAGCTCGTGCTCACCCCGGGCCGACAGGAAGTGACGGGCCGAGGCGGCAAGGGCCACGAGATGTCGCGCAAGGACGCGGTGAAGGAGGTGCAGCGTGCGCCTCTGTTCGTCCCGCTGCCGGAGCCCAAGTAAGCATTAGTCGGGGAGAGTCATGGCGACGAGCAACAAGAAGACGACCTATACGGGCGCGGACATCCAGGTCCTCGAGGGCCTGGAGCCGGTGCGCAAGCGCCCCGCGATGTACATCGGCGGCACCGACTCCACGGGCTATCACCACCTGCTCTGGGAGATCCTCGACAACTCGGTGGACGAGGTCATCAACGGCTACGCGTCCACCGTGGAGGTGGTGCTGCACAAGGATGGCCGGACGATCACCGTGGTGGACGATGGGCGCGGCATCCCCATCGACATCATGCCCAAGCACAAGAAGCCCGCGGTGGAGGTCATCCTCACCACGCTGCACGCGGGCGGCAAGTTCGAGCAGGGCAACTACATCCACTCGGGCGGTCTGCACGGCGTGGGCAGCTCGGTGGTGAACGCGCTGGCGCGCAAGCTCGTGGTGGAGATCAAGCGCGACGGCAAGCGCCACGTGCAGACGTACAGCAAGGGCAAGCCCACCAGTCCCCTCAAGGTGGACGGCAGCGCGCGCGGCACCGGCACGTCCACGACGTTCGAGCCGGATCCGGAGATCTTCGGCGAGAAGCTCAAGTTCGACGCGGCGCTCATCCGCGAGCGGCTCGAGGCCAAGAGCTACCTGCACAAGGGCATGACGGTCGTCTGGAAGGACGAGACGGCCACGCCCGCCGTGAAGGAGGAGTTCAAGCACGACGGCGGCATCGCCGAGTACCTCACCAAGGTGGTGGCCGAGCGCGGCAAGCCCGTGGTGCCCTCGGGCAGCACGGCGTACTTCTACCACTCGCGTGACAACGGGGTGCGCCTGGAGGCGGCGCTGGTGTGGACGGAGGCCACGGACGAGCACATCCGCTCGTACGTCAACGGCATCCCCACGCCCCTGGGCGGCACGCACGAGGCGGGTCTGCGCAGCGCGGTGGTGAAGGCGGTGCGCAACTACATCGAGACGCACGACCTGACCTTCAAGGGCGTCACGCTCACCGCGGAGGACATCCGCGAGGGCATGACGTGCATCCTGTCCACCTACGTGGTGGAGCCGCAGTTCCAGGGGCAGACCAAGGGGCGGCTCAACAACCCCGAGACCTCGGCCCAGGTGGATGGCGTCATCCGGCCCGCGCTGGAGAAGTGGCTCAACGACAACAAGTCCATCGCCGAGGCGGTGGTGGCACGCATCGTGCTCGCCGCCCGCGCCCGCGAGGCCAGCCGCGCCGCGTCACAGGCCATCAGCCGCAAGACGGCCGTCAGCCACCGGCTCAACCTGCCGGGCAAGCTCGCGGACTGCTCCGCCACGGAGCCGGGCAACAGCGAGCTGTTCCTCGTGGAAGGTGACTCCGCAGGTGGGAGCGCCAAGCAGGGGCGGGACCGCCGGACGCAGGCGGTGCTGCCGCTGCGCGGCAAGGTGCTCAACTCCGAGCAGGCCTCCACCGACAAGGTGGTGGGCAACCGGGAGCTCACGGACATCGTCAGCGCCCTGGGGTGCGGCATCGGCAACGACTTCGACATCACCAAGCTGCGCTACGGCCGCGTCTTCCTGCTCATGGACGCCGACAGCGACGGCCACCACATCGCCACGCTGCTGCTCACCTTCTTCTACCGCCACCTGCGCCCGCTCATCGAGGGCGGGCACGTCTTCCTCGCCCAGCCGCCCCTGTTCCGGGTGGACATCGGCAAGGAGACGTACTGGGCGCTGGACGAGGAGCACCGCGACCGCATCATCCGCGAGAAGACCAAGGGCAACGCCAAGCCCAGCGTCATGCGCTTCAAGGGTCTGGGCGAGATGACGCCGGACGAGCTGAAGGAGACCACGCTCGATCCGAAGAACCGCCAGAGCCTGCGGGTGACGATCGACAACCCGCTGCTGACCGATCAGGTCATCAACGACTTGATGGGCCGCGACGTCAGCGCGCGCTTCAAGTTCATCATGGAGAGCGCCAACGAGGTCGAGGAGCTGGACGTCTAGCGCGGGCGGACGGGCGCCCCCCCAAAGGAGCCCCAAAGGGCGCCCCCGCCGGGGCCATGGTGCCCGGGCCCCCGGCTCGGCTAGCATCGCGCCCCGTGCGATTGAAGACCCCTCTCTCCCTGTCGCTCGCGCTGCTGCTCGGCGCGATCCCCAGTGCCCCCCAGGCTTCCCCCGGCCCCGGCACGCTCGTGGCCGCGGCCAAGAAGAAGAAGCCGGCCGCGGCCCCGGTCCAGCCTCCTCCGCCCGTCGAGGAGCCGCTGCCCCAGCCCCTGCCGCCCCCCGCGCCCCCCGCCCTGCCGGAGCTGCCCTCCACGCCGTGGGCCGGCAGGACCGTGGTGCTGGCCGTGCCCGCCACCGCCGCCGAGTCCCTCGACGCCTCCCGGCTCGAGGGCGCGCTGAACGAGGCGCTCGTCGGACAGGCCAACGTCTTCCTGTTGAAGCCCGTGGAGCGTTTTCCCGCGCCCCCGCCCCTGTCGCTCGAGCGCGGCGACGTCCTCTACAACGAGGGCAAGGGGCTCTACGACAACCTGGATCCCGAGGGCGCGGCGAAGAAGTTCACCACGCTGGCCTCCTACTACCAGCGGCTGCCGGTGGACACGAAGCCGGAGCGCCTGGCGCGCGTCTTCATCTTCCTGGGGGCCTCGCGCCTGCTCGATGGGGACACGGCCGGTGCCCAGACGTTCTTCACCCGGGCGCTGCTCGCCGAGCCCAACGTCAAGCCCGAGTCCGAGCTGTTCGGCCAGGACGTGGACGACGCCTTCACCGCCGCGAAGACGGCCCTGGCCAGTGCGCCCCGGGGCACGCTCGCCATCGACTCCGTGCCCCAGGGCGCGCAGGTGACGGTGCACGGCGAGTCCCTGGGCACCACGCCGCTCAAGGACGTGGAGCTGCCGCCAGGCCCGCACCAGGTGGTCATCACCCTCCCCGGCCACCTGCCCTTCGGCTCCTTCCAGGAGGTGGCCTCGGGACAGCGCGCGGAGGTGCGCCCCACGCTCACGCCCGTGCCCGGCCTGGGCGAGTTCCGGGAGCAGGCCACCCAGGTGGCCACGTCCAAGACGCTCGACACCCCTCCGGCCGGGGCGCCGCCCGCGGAGGTCGTCGCCCTGGGCCAGAAGATTGGCGCGCGCTATGTGGTGCTCGCCCGGGTGGAGCACACGGGGCCGGGCGCCCCGAGCGCCACGCTGGATGCCTGGGACCTGCAGGGCAAGAACCGCCTGCGCGGCGTGAAGTGGAACCCCGCTTCCGCCACCGAGCAGCAACGCGTGGTGAGCCAGGTGAATGACTTCGTCACCGGCAGGTTCTCCAGGGGGCTGACGATCCCGCCCGAGGTGGTGGCGGTGGTGAAGAAGCCCTGGTTCTGGGCGGCGGTGGGCGGAGTGGCCGTGGCCACCACCGCTGGCATCCTGCTGGCCAATCAGGGAAGCAAGCCCCTCGGGGCGCGGTTGGGCAATTTCGGCGCGGGCTGGTAGCGCCCGTTCTCAGAGGTACATCGCATGAAGATCCTGGCGCTCCTGCTGCTTCCCTCCCTCGCCCTGGCGGCCCCTCCCAGCGCGCCCCGGCGCATCACCTCCATCCTCGTTCCGATGGACTCCGTCGCCGAGGCGGGTGGCCCGAAGATGGAGAGCTACATGAACGAGGCCCTGGGACAGTTCCAGGGCTTCACCGTGAGCAAGTCCGAGCAGTTCCTGGGCCTGCCACGGGATGGAGAGGCGGAGGCCTCGCTCAAGCGGGGCCAGCAGGGCTATCAGGAGAGCCTCGCCGCCTTCGAGAAGAAGGACTACGAGGACGCCGAGCGCAAGCTGCGCGCCACGCTCAAGGAGTTGCAGGCGGCCGCCGCGGCGATGACGGCCTCGTGCACCCCCCTGTGCGACGCCATCGCGCTCTACGCCGCGGTGATGCACCAGCGCGGCGACGTGGAGGAGGCGAAGCTCGCGCTGTTGGATCTGCTGTCGCTGCACCCCACCTTCGAGCTGAACACCAAGCGCTTCAACCGGGAGTTCATCGCGCTGAAGCTGCAGGTGGCCGCGGGCATCAACGCGGCGCTGCGCGGCACGGCGACGGTGAAGTCGCGGCCGGCCGGGGCGCGCGTCTTCATCGACAACCAGTTCCAGGGCTATACGCCGATGACGGTGCCCACGCTCGCGGTGGGCAAGCACCTGCTGCGCCTGGAGCGCCCGGGCTTCCGCGTGGCCGGGCAGGTGCTGGAGGTGGGCCCGGACGACGTCGAGGCGAACACCGAGCTGCAGCCCACCGAGGAGTACAAGGCCTTCGACGCCCGGATGGACACGGTGGCCACGGAGGTGATGCGCGCGGACAAGGGCGCCAGCCCGGCGGTGTCCTCGCTCGGCAAGGCGCTCGGACTGGAGCGGGCCCTGGTGGGCACGCTGCGCGACATGAAGGAGAACGGCGCCACCGAGCTGGTGCTGGGGCTGTACGAGACGAGCAGCGGCAAGCGGCTCGGCGTGCGGCGCGTGGTGCTGCAGGGCGATGAGTTCGGCCAGCTCAAGTCGGAGCTGTCGCGCATCGTCAATCACCTGATGAACAACTCCGACGGGGGCGCGGAGAAGGTGGTGAAGTCGTCGGATCCGCTGGAGAACTCCCACGGCATGGACGAGTGGAACCGCGAGGATCGCGGCGGCAAGCGGCGCGCCCAGGAGAAGAAGTCCAAGGGGGAGATCCGCTGGACGGAGTGAACGGTACCGAAGATTGGTGAGCCAAGGCGCTTGTGTGGGCCCCCGCGCCTCCTAGAGTCCGAGGGCCATGCGAGCCCTCTCCGCCTTGTCGCTGCTGTGTCCCAGCCTCGTGCTCGCCCAGACGGGGCTCATCCTCCAGCCCGCCGTGCCACCCCGCGGGGTGACGCTGCCGCCCACGTCCGCCGCGCTGGTGGACGAGGCCACGGCGCTGGCCCTCAACCCCGCCAGCCTGCGCCTGGTGGGACCGGGACAGCTCACCTGGCTGCACGAGCGCAACCTCGCGTCAGACCAGGTGGCGGATGGGCTCTTCCTGGGCACCTCGATCGGAAGGGGCCTGGGAGCGGGCTTCAGCCTCGAGTGGATGCGGGGCCGGGGGCTGCCCGACTACCGCAAGACGTCCTTCGGCCTGGCGCTCGGCGCGGGGGCGCTGTCGCTCGGGGTGGGCTACCACGACATCTCCTCGGCGGACGCCGCGCTCTCCCAACTGTCCGGCTTCGATCTCGGCCTCACGCTGCGCCCCTCGCGCCACGTGTCCGTGGGCGCGGTGGTGCGGGACGTGAACGCGCCCCGGCAGGGCGGCTTCCTCCTCCCGCGCGTCTACAACCTCGCCGTGGGGGTGCGTCCCCTGGGCGAGCGCGTGACGCTGGGCGTGGACTACGCGGCGGCCGAGGGGCACTGGAGCACGGGACAGCTCTCCTATACGGCGCGCGCCACGGTGATTCCGGGCGTGAGCCTGGGGGCGGGCGTGTCCCATGGGCTGGGCCCGGCGGGCCCGCTGGCCCTGCAGCTCTCGGCCACCCTGGACAGCGCGCACTGGGGCCTCACCTACGCGGCTGGTGGTGCCACGAGCGGCGGAGCGGACCACGTGGTGGCGGTGCGCCTGTCGGGACAGAAGTACCCGGCGCCGCGGCTCGGCGGGGGCACGGTGGCGCTGTTGGACCTGGATGATCGGCTGGTGGCGCGCGGTGGGCTCGGCGCGCTGCTCGGCGGCGCGGGGAGCGATCCCTACCTGGAGCTGATGCACTGGCTCGACGGGGCCACGCGGGACGAGCGGCTGCGGGGCGTGGTGCTCAAGGTGGCGGACCTGCCCGGCGTGGACTGGGGCAAGGCGGACGAGTTGCACCAGGCCATCCTCCGGCTGCGCGCGGCGGGCAAGCGGGTGATGGCGGTGCTGTACCAGGTGGATGACCGGGCCTACTTCGTGGGCGCGGCCGCGGACGAGGTGTATGCCCTGTCCGCCTCCTCGCTGCTCGTCAACGGCCTGTCGGCCCAGGTGACGTACCTGGGCGGGACGATGGAGAAGCTGGGGGTGAGCTGGGACGTGGCGCGGGTGGGCGACTACAAGACGGCGCCCGAGCAGCTCACCCGGCGCGACCTGAGCCCCGCGCAGCGCGAGACGCTCGAGGGGTTCCTGGACACGCAGACGGCCCACGACGTGGAGTGGGTGACGAAGGCGCGCCGCCTGACGCCCGAGCGCCTCCGGGAGGCGTGGAGCGAGGGCATCCTCACCGCGAATCGGGCCAAGGAGCTGGGGCTGGTGGATGGGGTGCTGACGCCCGAGGAGTTCGACACGCGGTTCGAGGCGCTGGTGCCCGGCGCCCACTATGACGCCCGCTACTCGCCGCGCGACGAGCGGGACGAGCGCTGGAGCCCGAGGCGCCGCATCGCGGTGGTGCCGGTGCTCGGCACCATCGTCGGGGGCAAGAGCCGCCAGTCGCCGTTGGGCGGCGAGCTGTCCGTGGGCGCGGAGACGGTGGTGCTCGCCCTGGAGCGCGCCCAGCACGATCCGTCCGTGGCGGCCATCGTCGTGCGCGTGGACTCGGGAGGGGGCGAGGTGCTGGCCTCGGACCTGATGTACCGCGCCGTGCTCGAGGCCAGGAAGCACAAGCCCGTCATCGCCTCCATGGGCGACGTGGCGGCCTCGGGGGGCTACTACGCGGCCATGGGCGCGGACGAGGTGTGGGCCCTGCCCACCACGCTGACGGGCAGCATCGGCGTCTTCTTCCTCAAGCCCGCGCTGCGCGGCCTGCTGGGCGACAAGCTCGGCGTGAGCACGGAGACCATCGGCCGCGCCCCCATGCCGGACCTGGTGAACCTGTGGAGGCCCTGGACGGAGCCGGAGCGCAAGGCCATGCAGACCTGGGTGGACTCGGCCTATGACGACTTCATCACCCAGGTGTCGCTGTCCCGCAAACTGGACAAGGCCCGGGTGGATGCCATCGCCCGGGGGCGGGTGTGGACGGGCGTGGCGGCGCACGAACGGGGCCTGGTGGACCAGTTGGGGGGCCTGAGGGAAGCGGTGGAGGCGGCGCGCAAGCGGGCCGGAATTCCCACCGACGAGGAGGTGGACCTCAAGGTGATGGGGGAAGCGCGGGGCTTCTTCTCCTCGCTGGGGGGCGAGCCCGGTGTGAGCGCCGCGTTGTGGCCCGCCCCCGAGCCCCTCCTCCCGCCCACCGTGCAGGCGTTCCTGCGAGAGGCCGGCCTGGAGTCCCCGTGGATGCTGGAACCCGGACTCAAGGCGGTCCAGCCCTACACCCTCAGCGTGCGCTGACGTCGACAGGACGACACCGGAAGACGAAATTCTCCCGGCTTCCGGTGTGTCCTTTGGTAGTATCACCTCGCGCTTCCCGGTAGGCCCAGGCCGCCGGGACGCTCCAGGAGCCAGCGGTTCGGTCATCGGGTGGTTCGCGCCAGACGCGCGAGGTCGTCCCCGAGGATCCCGCGGTGGGCTCCTGTCCCACAGCCCGCTGCACCTCGAGGGCTTCCGCCGGGGACTCCTCCCTCAAGGAACGCGCCTCACCCCAGTAGACCATGAGCGAAACCGATAACCGCGATCCCTCCGAGCTCCCCTCCCCCATGGCCGCCCGCGCCGACGCGCAGGACGTGGATGACGGTGATGACGAGGGCGACGAGGGACCCGATGATGGCGAGGGCTCGGCCTCGTCTGGACAGCCCGCCGCGCCCGGACCGGGAGGCCGCCGCCGCCGCCGTCGCCGCCGCCGCCGGGGAGCCCAGGTGCTCTTCACCCCCGAAGGACAGGCCTACCGCATGGTGGCCGGTCCGGACGGCCAGCCCCAGCAGGTGTTCCTCACGCCGCAGGAGCTGCAGCAGTACCAGCAGCGCCTGGCGCAGCAGCAGCAGGCCCAGCAGCACCACGGACAGCAGGCGCCCCAGCATGCCCCGCAGCAGCACCACGGGGAGCAGCGGCAGCAGCGGCCTCGCCGGTGGCCGCCCAGCCCTCGCTCGCCCCGGTGGAAGGGGTGCTCGACACCGAGGCCAAGGGGCCCAACGCCTACCTGCGCCAGCTCAAGCGCAACCTGTTGCCCTCTCCGGATGACGCGGAGATCCCCAAGAACCTGGTGCAGAAGCTGCGCTTGCGCCCGGGGCAGTACCTCAATGCCTTCGCCCAGATGAAGGGCAACAAGGGCATCATCCAGCGCGTGGAGCAGGCGGATGGCCGTCCGTTGGATCTGATGAGCCGCCTGCCGCACTTCGCCGACCTCACGTCCGTGGATCCCTCCGAGCGCATCAAGCTGGAGAACGGCCATCGGGAGATGGTGACGCGGGTGTTGGACCCGGTCTCGCCCATCGGCAAGGGGCAGCGCGCGCTCATCGTGGCGCCGCCCAAGACGGGCAAGACCATCATGCTGCAGCGCATCGCCCAGGCGGTGGTGGCCAACCATCCGGAGATCCACCTCATGGTGCTGCTCATCGACGAGCGCCCCGAGGAGGTGACGGACATGCGCCGCAACATCAAGGCCGAGGTGCTGGCGTCCAGCTCGGACCGGCCCACGGGCGATCACCTGAAGATCGCCGAGCTGGCGCTGGAGCGGGCGCGGCGCCTGGTGGAGGGAGGCAAGGACGTGATGATCCTCCTGGACTCCATCACCCGGCTGGCGCGCGCCTACAACAAGGAAGTGGACAACTCGGGACGCACGCTGTCGGGCGGCGTGGACAGCCGCGCGCTGGAGCGCCCCAAGCGCATCTTCGGCGCGGCGCGCGCCACCGAGGAGGCGGGCAGCCTGACCATCGTGGGCACGGCGCTCATCGACACCGGCAGCCGCATGGACGAGGTCATCTTCGAGGAGTTCAAGGGCACGGGTAACTCGGAAGTCACCCTGGACCGGTTCCTCGCGGAGAAGCGCATCTTCCCGGCGGTCAACATCGGCCAGTCGGGCACGCGCAAGGAAGAGAAGCTCTTCGGCCACAAGGAATACGAGAAGGTGAAGAAGATGCGCCAGATGCTCTTCGCGGTGAAGCCCGTGGAGGCCATGGAGGCGCTCGTCAAGCGGCTCAGCCGCTACACCTACAACGACGAGTTCCTCGAGGAGCTGTGAGCGTCGTGAGTCATTGAGCCGCCTCCGCCCCCCGGGGCGGAGCGCGTCGGCCCGAGGGCCCGCTTCACGTCATCACCTGACGGGGGGCGGGCCCTTGGTGTCTCGGAAACAGGAGGAAGCGCCACATGCAACGCTTCGTCGAAGTCGCCGATGGTGTCTCTCTCTGGGTCGAGACCTGGGGACCGGAAGACGCTCCCGCCATCCTGCTCATCATGGGAGCCAATGCCTCGGGACTGGCCTGGCCGGACGAGCTCATGGCGCTGCTGTCCAAGCGGCACCGGGTCATCCGCTATGATCACCGGGACACCGGGGCCTCCACCTGGGCCTTCGACACGAAGCCCTATCCCATCACCCGGCTGGCCGAGGACGCCGTGGCCGTGCTCGATGCGCTCGGCATCTCCCGCGCGCACGTCGTGGGCATGTCGCTGGGTGGCCTGCTCGTGCAACTGCTGCTGCTCGATCACCCCCGGCGGCTGCTCAGCGCGACCGTCTTCGGCATCCCCGCCCTCGGTGGCGCGCCCGCGCCCGCGGACGGCACGGCACCTGTCCCCATCGACGGGGGACTGCTCGAGTTCTGGAGCCACATGTTCGAGCCGCGCGACCTGGAGGCGGAGCTCGACTGGCGGGTGGAGAACTGGCGGAGGCTCCACGGGCGGGTGCTGCCCTTCGACGCGGAGGAGTACCGGGCGCTCGAGCGCCGCATCATCCGCCACGCGGGCCGACACGACAACCCGGGCGCCCACGCGCGCGCCAGCACCACCGGCCTGGAGCGCGGCGCGGAGCTGGCCCACGTCACCGTGCCCACGCTCGTCATCGTCACCCCGGAGGATCCCATCAATCCGGCGCCCAACGCGCGGCACCTGGCGGCGAACCTGCCCCACTCGACCCTCGTGACCCTCGAGGGCATGGGCCACGCGCTGCCCCGCGTCCTCGTGCCCTCGCTCGCGGCGGCGCTCCTGGGGCATCTCGAGGCCGTGGAGCGTGGGGCCGGCGGGTAGCCTCCTCCAGGCGGGGACGAGCGCTCCGATGGGGTCGGCCCCGCGAGCGCCTACCTGATGGGTCCAGGGAATGTGATCATCTCACTGGTAGCCTCCGCGGCCCTCGGAGGTCAGGTGGGATGTCCGACGAACGCGGCGAACAGGGTGGGGGTGGGAGGAGGGGGAACGAGCCCGCTCCGGGCACCCAGGTGGCGGGGTTCACCCTCCAGGAGTGTCTGGCCACGGGCAGCTCGGGCAGCGTGTACCGGGCCGAGCGCGGAGGCAGACGCTTCGCCCTCAAGCTGGTGCCCATGGGGATGTGGGGCGAGCGCGAGGTGGATGCGCTGCGCCAGGTGCGGCACACCTCGGTGGTGGGACTGCTCGGCTATGGCCAGTGGCCCGAGGACAAGCCGCGCTTCCTGGTGCTCGCCCTGGAGTGGGTGGACGGCCCGGCGCTGGACGTCTGGGCGCGGGAGAGCCGGTGTACCGCGGAGCAACTGACGCGGCAGGTGCTGCGTCCCGTGGTGGAGGCCCTGGGGCAGGTGCATGCGGCGGGGGTGGTGCACCGGGACGTGAAGGAGGCCAACATCCTCATGCGCCGGGAGGATGGGCGGCCGGTGCTGGTGGACTTCGGCTCGGCCCGGTACGAGGGGGCGCCGCGCCTGACGATGCGGCTGCCGCCGGGCACGCCCGAGTACCGCAGCCCGGAGATCGTGCGCTTCGCCCGGGAGTGGGAAGGAGAGCGCTATGACGCCCAGCCCGCGGATGATTGGTGGGCCCTGGGAGTCACCCTCTATGCCCTGCTCACGCGCACCCTGCCCTTCGGAGACCGGCACGGCCCCCTGACGCGCACCATCCTCGAGCACACGCCGGAGCCGCCCCACGTGCGCAATCCCCGCGTCCCCCGGGCCCTGGGGGAGTTGTGCCTGCGCATGCTGGAGAAGGCCCCCGAGGCCCGGTACGCCAACGCCCAGGCGCTCGCACGCGCCGTGGACGAAGCCCTCGCCCAGGCCGACGACACCTGGAGGGTGCCACTCTTCGCCGAGGAGCCGGTGCGACCGGTCTCCGAGCCCCCCGCCCCCTGGCGGCGCCCGTGCCCCAGGCCACGCCCGGGTGGAGCCGAGCCCTGCTCCTGAGCCTGTTCGCGGCGCTGGTCCTCCTGCCGGGCCCCCAGCCGTCTCCCTCGGAGACAAGGGCCATAACCCCACGCCCTGGGTTGCCCGTGCCCCTCCCGCCACACGAGGCTGGGTTCCGCCAGGAATTGGCAGACACCTCGAAGACGGCCGAAGTTGGTCCACGCGCGGAACTTCTGGAGTCACCACCGCCCGCGCCCCCCAACGCGACACACCGCGAGGATGAACCGATGCGCAAATCCCGTCCGGGCCGTTCCCTGATCAAATCCACCCTGGTCTCCGCCGCGTGTGTGAGCGCGGGGTGCGCGAGCGCGCCGCCCCCCGTCCCCGCCCCTCCCCCGAGTGCCCCCCGGGCCATCAGGAGACGCTCAAGCGCTTCGGCTTCGAACGGCGTGACTGGAGTCGGATCTCCATGATCCCGCTCGATCGCATCATCACGGGTGACACGACCATCACCGTTCAGGAAGGACCCTACACCACCGCGGTGATTGCCTCGCAATGGCAGGAAATCCCGCCGCTGACGAAGCTCTACGGAGAATTGTTCTTCGAAGGCGACCGGGTCCACGGCTACTTCACCCGAATCATCCTTCACACGGGTGAGAGCCTGCCGGTCTGCATTCGTCTGGCGGCGGAATACGACAGGCGGGGGTTCCGATGCGACCTGGAAGCCGGCCGGGAAAGGCCGTCATCACCGCCTTGCAGTATGTGGAGACCGTGAATCGCTTCGCATACTGATGGCATGTCGGAGTTCCGCCTTCCATGCACCCCTCCTCCCTGTATCTGTTTCTCTCGCTGGCGCTGCGACACGCGGCTCCCGAGGCGACATCGAGCCCCCCACGTTCTTGTCCGGACAGGCAGCGCATGGATCTGTCACGACAGTCCGCCGCGCAGGTGCCGGAGATCTGCATCCACCGCGGCAGTCTGACGGGATTCGTCTTCGACCAGCCAGCCTCGGTCGACCTGGAAGAGGAAGTCCGCTTCGGCAGTGTGCTTCGGGGACGAAGCAGTATCAGCTTCATTCCTCCACCGGATCTGGCTCCGGGCGAGCGGTTGCGGCTCCGAGTGCACTTCGAGAAGGACCCTCCCGAGCAAGGCGTGACCTTCATGCTGGTGGCCCACCCGGGACAGGTGACCCATCAGATCGATGTGTTCCATGACCAGCGCTCCCGGGCATCGCTCTGGCAGGAACTCGAGGAGGAACGAGCGAGGAGTCAACGTCTGGACGAGGAGAACCAATCCCTTCATGGACAATTGAAGGCGCATGGAGGGCTGCTGAGGCTCTTCCTCAACGGAGAACTGGGTTTCGACGAGCTCCGCGAGAAGGTGTTCGGTGCCGACAAGGCCAGGAGCACGGAGAGTTCCCTGTCCATGTCGGATGGGGTGCTCTTCCGCTCGTTCCACAGCGTGGCCGTGCGGATCTCCGTCCAGAACACCGGGACTGAACCGTGGAGAGTGGTGAAAGCGCTGTTGGTGGCGAACGAAGGGGTACCGCTGGAAGGCATCCAATTTGGCCCCTCACAAGCCATTCTCCCCGGATCGGTTGGTTCCGTCTTCGTCGAGGCAAGGGCCGCGGCGGGAACCCCGCTCGAGGGTCTCACCCTGACGCTGAGCGAAGAGGGACCGCGCTCCATCACCGTGGAGAACCTCGCCCTTCCCTGATGCGACAGCCGCTGCTACCGCCCTGATTTCTCCCTCGATTGGGGGAGGGCTACCTCGCGGGATTGGGGGATGGCAGCGTCGCGAGGATGGCAGTAATACCCTCGAGAACAAAAAGGAGGAAATCCATGCGACGTCGTGCAATGCGCTCGCTCTCCGTGGCCGTCGGTCTGTCCTTCTCGTGGGCGCTCCCCGCGCTGGCGGAGGACCCATCGGTCAACAGCGGGAGCCTCGAATGCGAAGCCATTCGTGAGTTGAAAGCGATGGTCGAGAAGCAGCAGTCCATCCTGGCGCAGGAGAATGCCTACGCGGTCAACCTGACGGATTTGCTCGCGGCGGGATACATGCCCGCGGAGTGTCCGGATGGCACGCGTGTGCGCGTGGCAGGGGCGGACCTCGTGGGGGGTTGTCACTTCACCTATGGGCTGGTTTCCGTGGTGAACAGTCCACAAACCGGTGACTTCTCTTTCGAAGTCGTGGCCCTGGGTGTCAAGGGGACGCCCTCCGAAGGGCTCGAATTGTATATCGACCGGATCGTGAACCGTCACTATGAGTTCATTGAAGCCTATATGCTCGACAAGGGCGTGTACAGCGATGTGGATTTGAATGGGTGCTCGCAGGCCAAGTAGTCCCGCGCTTGCGTCCTTCCAGCTCGCTCGAGGGGGGTGTCGGGGATCGAGTCCTCTGACACCCGCTCCGCCGGAACCGACCCCATGTTGAAAGCAGTGCTCTATGACCTGGACGATACGCTGTTTCCGGCGCGGAGCGTTCCCGAAGAAGCGGCCAGACCGCTGCTCACCGCGCTGCGGGAAGCGCTCGAGGGTAGCGGGGAATTGAAGGCCGCGCGGATCGCCGACATCATGGATCAGTTATGGGATCGTCCTCTCGACGAGATCGCCGGGCTCCATGGTCTCTCAGCGGAAGTCCTGGTCAGGCTCGGACGTCTGTTCGCGGAATTCCGCTTGAGCTGCGAGCTGAAGCCCTACCCTGATATTCAAATCATCGAACAGGTTCCCGGGTTGCGCCTCCTCGTCACGACGGGATTCCGGCGCCTGCAAGAGAGCAAGATCGAGTGCCTTGGGATTGCTCATTACTTCGACCGCATCATGGTCGATGCCCTCGATGAACCCGAGCGCAGAGGGAAGCAGGCGATCTTCCGGGAGCTCCTCGAAACCTATCAATTGAGACCAGGGGAGGTCGTCGTTCTGGGAGACAACCCCCATTCGGAGATAGAAGCCGGGAACACACTGGGAATACCGACCGTACAGATCCTGAGAGGGCGGAAGCAGGCCGCGGCCTCCGCGTCGTTCCATGTGGAGAACCCGGCGAGGTTCCTGCGGTGGCTCGAGACGCGCGGCATGTGCCCTTCCTCATAGCCCAAGAGGAATGGACGGTGAGGGCCCCACGGTACGGCGGCCAGGAGGTCCTGGACCGCGGCGACCTCAACGCGTAACGTGGTCCGGCTCCGCGAGGAGCGTCAATGATGTTGGCGCTGAGCCCGCCATCGAAAAGGAGAGTTCGAGTGAAGATCAAGCTGCTCACCGTGTCTCTGGCCGCGTTCGGTTTCTCTTTCGGGGCCACCGCGGCGTTCGGGTCCACCGCGGCGATGGACGATCTGATCGTCTGCTCGGGCGGCGTTTATTGCGAGGACGTGCGTCTGGAGTGTATCGCCTCTGGCCAAAGCCAGACCATTTGTAATCGGCAGTGGCGCGGCTGCGTGCTCGACGCCTGCCCACAGTAAGTCGGAGGCGGCCGGGGGGCCGAGTATGCGCGCGAGCGGTGGCCATTTCGTGGGGTTGGGGGCTGCTTCTAGATCGAATATCCTGACCCCATGCGCCACCCAAGAATGAGACCGTTCCGGATGTTGTGCCTCGTCGCCGCCACCGCAATTCAGGCCTCCGCCTGCGTGGGGGAAGTCCGAGAAGGCGACGAGTTGGCCGGCGGAGTCAACGCGCCCGGAAATGTGGGGCCGGGCTCGGAGCTTCTGGACGCGGGGCCGGGCTCGGAGCTTCTGGACGCGGGGCCGGGCTCGGAGACTCCGGACGCGGGCTCCCCCCTTCCTGCTCGAACATCACCGGCGATCGCGCCACCCAGGTGTGTCTGCGCTGGAAGTGTGACCGCGCGGACCTCTCCGAGGGCACCTGGAGCGGAGCCGTGAACGGCTGCATCGCGGGAGACCTGGGGGCGAGCGCTCGCGCCAACTCGCTGCGGCTCATCAACCTCTACCGCTTCCTCGCCGAGCTGCCCGCGGTGACCACCGATGCGGTGCGCAATCAGAAGGCCCAGGAGTGCGCGCTCATGATGGACGCCAACAACACCCTGAATCACAGCCCTCCCTCCAGCTGGAGCTGCTACACCTCCGGTGGCGCGGAGGCCGCTGGCAAGAGCAACATCTGCTCGGGCCGGGCCGTGGGCTGCATCGACCTGTACATGTCGGACTCCGGCAACGCGACCACGCTCGGCCATCGCCGCTGGTTCCTCTCCAATCAGCTCGGGTCCGTGGGCATTGGAGGAACGTCAGGAGGCTCCTGCCACTGGGTCATCGGCGGCAGCGGGAGTGCCAACCGCGCCTGGACCGCCCGGCCCCCGCCGGGCCCCGTCCCCCTCGGAGCCATCCACATCCCGGGGAAGACCTCGGTCGATGTCACCGGGTGGTCCGTCCAGACCTACGCGTCCAGCGCCAACCTCGCGAGCGCGCAGGTCACCGTCACGGACAACGGGCAGCCCGCTCCGGTCACCGTGACGCAGTTGCTCGCCAACTACGGCTCCTCCTACGCCATCCGCTTCAACCCACAGGGCTGGACCACACAGGCGGGCCACACCTATGCGGTAACCATCACCGCACCGGGACTGACCAACCCCATCCGCTACACCGTGCAGCCGGTGAACTGCCCCTAGCGGAGAAGGCGCGCGCCCGGCGGGTCGCGCGCCCCTCCCCGGTTCCCGTGACTGGACGGCTCAGGGACTGACCGCGTCGCCGTCGTTGGTGGCCAGGCACAGGTCGGTGACGGTCAGGGTCAGCGCCCCCGAAGTCGTCAGGGCGAGCGGAGACGTCACCGACGACATGTTCGCGCCCGCGTCGCGGAAGCTGCTGAGCTTCACCTTGAGCATGCGCCACTGCGTCGCGGAGCCCAGGGTCGTCAGCAGCCGCGTGATGTCGAGCGAGACCGGACGCTCGCCACCCGTCAGCGTCAGCTTCACCGGTGCCGTCGGTGCGCGGTCGAGGCGGTAGCGGAGGGCGACCGCCATGTCTCCCGTGGTCTGACGGCTGAGATCCACGGCCGGACCGGTGATGGCCACGGTGGCCTGCTGTGTCCCCGACCAGCTCAGGGTGCGGCCATTCTCCTGGGCTCCCGCATCCACCACCCGCACCGAGAGCACGCGCTGGGGGCTGTCCCCGTTGGCCTTCAACGCGGGGCTCGAGCCGCCCGTGTCCGACAGCACCAGCGACCAGGGCTCGGCCACCTTGCCCGAGCCGAAGAACAGCGCCGTGCTGGTGGCGGCCACCGTCGGTCCCGGATCCTCCGACAGCAGCTCCACCCGGGCGGGTTGGGCGTAGGAGAGGCCATACCCATAGGGGAACTGCGGATCATAGTTCGCGTCGCCCCGGTTCACCGACGCCTGCAGGGCCTTGCGGGGCCAGGAGAAGGACAGCTTGCCGGTGAAGTCGCGCCGGGGCTTGCCGTTCGCGTCGCCAATCAGCACATCCGCCACGCCCTCGCCCTGGGTGCCGGGCAGCCACGCGGCCACGAAGGCCTCCGAGGCGTTGATCTCCGGGTTCACCCACAGCGGCCGTCCCGACAGGAACACGGACA
This sequence comes from Cystobacter fuscus, assembly GCA_049060065.1. Taxonomy (GTDB): domain Bacteria; phylum Myxococcota; class Myxococcia; order Myxococcales; family Myxococcaceae; genus Cystobacter; species Cystobacter fuscus_B. The sequence continues at coordinate 1,342,540 of JBMEQP010000002.1, read as the reverse complement.
CCACGGGGATGCCCTGGGCCTTGAGCTTCCCGAGCAGGGCCAGGTCCGTCTTGTTTCCCGGCTGGTACTCGACCGTGGCGATGTCTCCCTGGAACTCGGCGTAGGGGTTCTCGCCGAAGACCACGATGGCCACATCTGGCTTCTTCGTGAACGAGCCGTCCACGCTCAACTCGGCGCTGCCTCCACCGGCCGCCACCGCGTCGCGGATGCCCGCGTAGATGGAATGCGCGTTCGGGAAGTCACTGTTCGTGTTGCCCGTGCCCTGCCAGCTCAGGGTCCAGCCTCCGCACTGCTTGCCGATGTCGTCGGCGGCATCTCCCGCCACGAGGACGCGGGCGGTCGACTTGATGGGCAGCACGCCCTCGTTCTTCAACAGGACGAGCGACTCGGCCACGGCCTCGCGAGCGACGGCCCGGTGCTCGGGGGCGCCGAGCAGCTCGAGCCGGCCCTCCAGCGGGCGCTCCGGGTTGAACAGGCCGGCCTTGAACTTGGCGCGGAGGATGCGGCGCACGGCATCCTCCAGGCGCGCCAGGGGGATCTCTCCGGCGCGCACCTGGGCGAGCGTGTTGTGGAACAGCCCCTTCCAGCTGTCGGGGGCCATGTACATGTCGAGCCCGGCGATGATCGCCTGCGGGCTGTTCTCGTTGGTGGCGCCGGGCAGCTGGCCGTGGGCGTTCCAGTCACCCACGACGAAGCCGTCGAAGCCCATCCGGCCCTTGAGCACGTCCGTCAGCAGCGTCTTGTTGCCAGTGTGCTTGACCCCATTCCAGCTGGAGAAGGAGGCCATCACCGACAGGATGCCGGCGTTGATGGTCGGGGGATAGCCCGCGGCGTGGAGACGCACGAGCTCCTCCTCGCTGATCTCCGCGTCGCCCTGGTCCTTGCCTCCCGTGGTGCCGCCGTCGGCGAGGAAGTGCTTGGCCGAGCCGGCGATTCGGCCCTGTGCCAGCGGCTGACCTGGACGGAGTTCGCCCTGGAGCCCCAGCGTCATCGGGCCCGCATAGCTCGCCACCAGCTCGGGGTCCTCGGAATAGCCCTCGTAGGTGCGGCCCCAGCGGTCATCGCGAGGCACGGCCAGCGTGGGACCGAAGGTCCAGTCGATGCCGGTGACGGCGCTCTCCAGCGCGGTGACCTCGCCGATGCGACGGATCAGCTCCGGATCCCGCATCGCGCCCAGCGCGATGTTGTGCGGAAAGATGGTGGCACCGGGGATGTTGTTGTTCCCGTGCACGGCATCCACGCCGAAGATGACGGGGATGGGTGTGTGGCCCGGACGCTCCTCGAGCGAGATCGCGCGGAAGTCACGAGAGAGCTTCAGCCACTCGGCGGCGGGGGCGCGATCGTCGTTGTTCGGGCCGGAGTTGCCGCCCGCGAGGATGGAACCCAGTGGATAGGTCCGCAGATCCTCCGCCTTGATCGAGCCGATGTCGGCCTGGATCACCTGGCCCACCTTCTCCTCGAGGCTGAGCCGGGCCAGCAGCGACTCGATGCGCGCCTCGGTCTGGGCGTCGGTCAGGGCCTCGGGGCTGCGCGCCTGGGGCCAGAGGGCTGGGTGGGCCGTGGCTCGCGGGGGCGTGGGCGTCTCGGCCGGAGCCTGGGGGGTCGTCATTCGCAGGGGGATCGTCGTCATGCCCGGCCTCATAAAACAAAGAGGGGCGGGGAATCGATACCCGCAGAAATCGACCGTTCCGTCCGGCGGTAGCTTTCCGCCAGAGCGGCTCGTCATGAATGACATCCGACAGGACCTGGATTATCATTGAGGTCCTGTTTGACCCGGAATTCCGGGTCTCGACCCCACGGGAGCAAGCATGCTCCCCTCACCCCAGGAGCCATCCATGTCCAAGCGTTGCATGCTATCGCTGGTGATCGTCGGCGTGTCGCTCGCCGCGTCCTCGGCGACCGCGCAAACCGTCGGCGACCCACGAAACCCGATCTTCCGCAACATCTACACCGCCGATCCCTCGGCACACGTCTGGGCCGACGGACGGCTCTATGTCTATCCATCGCACGACATCGCCCCGCCGCGCGGAGCCGACCTCATGGACGAGTACCATGTCTACTCGACCAACGACATGGTCAACTGGGTCGATCACGGCGAGATCCTGCGCGCCTCCAACGTGCCCTGGGGAAGGCCGGAGGGCGGCTTCATGTGGGCACCCGATGTGGCCTACAAGAACGGCCTCTATTATTTCTACTTCCCCCACCCCAGCGGGACGGACTGGAACAACACCTGGAAGATCGGCGTGGCGACGAGCACGCAGCCCGCCGCGAACTTCACCGTGCAGGGCTACATCCAGGGACTCGAGTCGCTGATCGATCCCGCGGTGTTCGTCGATGACGATGGACAGGCGTATCTGTATTACGGTGGGGGAGGCATCGCCAAGGGGGCAAGCTCAAGGCCAACATGATGGAAATCGACGGCCAGATGCAGACCATGCAGGGCCTGGTCGACTTCCACGAGGCCTCGTGGGTGCACAAGCGCAACGGGCTCTACTACCTGTCGTACTCGGACAACTACGACCAGAATGGCGACCACAACCGCATGCGCTACGCCACGAGCACGAGCCCGCTCGGTCCGTGGACGTATCGTGGCATCTACATCGACTCCACCGACAGCTACACGAATCACGGCTCGATCGTGGAGTACAAGGGACAGTGGTATGCCTTCTATCACACGAGCATGCTGTCGGGGAATGACTGGCTTCGCTCGGTCAGCGTCGACAAGCTGTATTACAACAACGACGGCACGATCCAACTGGTCCAGCAGACGAAGCAGCACGGCACGCCGCGGTTCGCCACGCCCCTGGCGATTCCAGGAAAGATCCAGGCGGAGGACTACGACAACGGTGGACAAGGCGTCGCGTACAGCGATGGCAGTCCGCAGAACGAAGGCGGCGCGTACCGGCCGAACGAAGGCGTCGACGTCGGCGCGATTCCCAGCGGAGGATTCCACGTCGGTTGGCTGAGCACCTCGGAGTGGGTGGAGTACACGGTGAACGTGGCGACGAGCGGCACGTATACCGTGTCCGCACGAGTCGCGACGCAGACAGCCAATGGCAGCTCGTTGCGCATCCTGTTCGACGGAAAGAAGGTGGGTACCCTCGCCGTGCCGAACACCGGAGAGTGGCAGACCTATACGACGGTGAGCACGCAGGTGAACCTGGTGGCTGGCAAGCACATCCTCCAGCTGCGTTTTGGTGACGCGTTCAATCTCGATGACTTGACGTTCACGAAGCAGTGACGAGGAGTCCCCCTCAAGGGTGAGCTTGCCCGGTTACGTGGACAGTAGGGTTGAGATGCCAACTTCTGCGGTAAGGCCGCAAGGATGTACTCGAAGAGAGCCAGCCGGGCCTGCTCGTGCGTGGCGAAGTCGGTGATATTGCATATGAAACGGCCGGAGCCCAGGCAAGGGGAGGACGTTCCTCTCCCCATACCTGGGCACTCCGTTCACCACGAATCATCTATTGCCGTGGGCACTGCGCTCACCAGTCCCCATAGCCCTTCTTCTCGGGAGTCGTCTGGCGGTAGAGCTTCTCGGAGCCGGCGGGCCACGCCGTGCCGAAGCCGCCGACGGTGTTGACCGCCGAGCCAAGCGCCTCCATTCCCGCTTGCCCGTAGTCTCCTCGCGAGTAGCTATGCGTGGCGTCCCGCCCGAAGCCAACCGCCTCACGGAAGTGGGCCTCGCTCTGGGACCGCGAGCCGCCATGCACCCCGTCCAGGTTCTGCTGGACGCTGTGGTACGACGACGGGCTGATACCGTATCCGCCCCTTTGCAGGCCATCATTCACCGGACGCACGAGCTTGCCGTAGAAGCTCGGTTTTTGCTCGGCCTGCATCCTGATGTGGTCGCGCCGCTCATGGCTCGAGGGGGGCGTGTAGGAGGGCGAGTACTGGTAGCCGCCGCTGCCGCCACCGCCACCGCCACCGTAGGACGAGCTGGAATAGGAGGAGGAGTGCGTGCCGCTGCTGTAGTAGGGGTCGCTCGAGGAGTGCGTGCCGCTGCTGTAGTAGGGGTCGCTCGAGGAGTGCGTGCCGCTGCTGTAGTAGGGGTCGCTCGAGGAGTGCGTGCCGCTGCTGTAGTAGGGGTCGCTCGAGTGGTGCGAGCCGCTGCTGTAGTAGGGATCGCTCGAGTGGTGCGACCTGCTGCTCGAGGAGGAGTAGGAGGAGTAGGCGGGGCGGGAGGAGGAGGAGCCGATGCGTCTATCCATGGTGGATTCTCGAGTTGTGAGAGCCGTGCGCTCTCGTGATGAACAGGGCTATTGCACCTACGGTGCCAAGCCCTACCGCCCCTCGCGCCGGGTGCGCTCCCGTGTAAAATCAAGGGTTTGGGAGCAGCTGGCCCAGGAGCGGAGCCCGGAGGCGCCCGAGAAGGGCTTCGCGAGGTGATGAATCGAGTCACCACCTGATGACTGTTGTTCGATGTGGGCTGCGGCGAAGGCGAAGTGCCGGAAGGCTCCGCGGAGGTCTCGGAGCAGCCCGGCCGGTCTCCGCCAAGCTCATCAAGTCCTGGGGGGTGAGGTCATCGGCAAGCTCTGCATCTCAGTCGCCGGCGAGCCGTGACGCCGCTTCCCGCACGGCAGCTTCCCGGACGGAGCGTCGTTCGGCACCCGCCCTGGTGCAGCGGTCGATGATCTCGGGGCGCGCCGTGAATGGCGTTCCACCAACGAAAGGCGGCTCGGGCGCATACTCAATCTGCAACTGGATCTGCTCGGCGGCCTCCTGATCCAGCACGCTGGCCACGACACGCAACGCCATGTCGATCCCGGCTGTCACCCCTCCGGACGTAAAGTATTTGCCATCGACGGTCGTACGATCGTTCACCGGTGTGGCGCCGAAATGTGCGAGCAAGTCGCGCGCGAGCCAATGACTGGAGGCCTTCCTGCCCTTCAGCAGGCCCGCGGCGCCAAGCAGCAACGCTCCCGTGCAGATGCCAAAGACCCAGCGGGCCTGAGCCGCCTGGGAGCGGATGAAGTCCACCCACTGCGGATCACCCAATGCGGCATCGGTCCCTGGACCTCCGGGAACGACCAGAAGCTCGCAAGGCGCTGCCTCGGCGATGGTCCGGGTCGGCACCAGCAGGAGGCCGCGATCCGAGCGAACCGGACTGGACTGCTTCGCCACCAACTCGCATTGAAAACCTGGTGCCCGCGCCAGCACCTCATACGGCCCGGTCAGGTCCAGTTGGGTGACCCCTTCGAACAAAGCGAAATTCACCAGCATCCCATCCTCCATGCGTCGCGTACCGCGAATGTGCGCTCCCCGCCCCCGCTCCTGGCGGAGTTGCTTGCCCTCTTACGCTCGACCATCATCCGTGCGCAAAGGTACCCACCATGATGAATCCCTCATTCAAGACGCTGGCGGGGCAGAGCGCGTTCACGACCGTCTACGACAGGGCCCTGGAGCGCTGGCCCGTCCCCGTGGAGAGGCTCTTCGTGCCCACGCGTTTCGGGCGGACGCACGTGCTCGTGAGCGGGCCTCGCGAGGCGCCTGCCTTCTTCCTGCTGCACGGGATGACGGGGTCCTCGACCATGTGGGCCCCCAACATCGCCGCGCTCGCCCGGACACATCGGGTCTACATGCCCGAGGTGCCGGGGGACTTCGGTTGGAGCGAGGTGGGGCAGCCGATGAAGAGTCGTGACGATTGCGCCGCCTGGCTCGGGGAGGTGATGGATGGGCTGAAGGTGGAGTCGTCCGTGGTGGGTGGGCAGTCGCTGGGCGGCTGGCTGAGCCTCAACTTCGCGCTGAAGGTGCCCGCGCGCGTGAAGGCGGTGGTGCTGATCGCGCCCGCGGGCTGCTTCGTGGAGGTGGGGATTCAGTTCATCCTCCACGCCATCCCATGCATGCTCTTCCCGTACCGCCCCGTCTTCGAGTGGTCCGAGCGGTGGATGTGCGCCCCGGGCAACACCGCGCCTCGGGAATCCTCGGAGCTGTTCGCGGCGGGGATGAGGCATTTCCGCTCGCGGCTGGGGGCGCGGCCGGGTCCCTTCCCGGAGGGGGAGCTCCGGGGGCTGCTCGTGCCCACGCTGCTGCTGGTGGGCGACAAGGAGGTCATCACCAACGGCCCGGCCCTGGTGGAGCGTGCGCGGCAACTCATCCCCCACCTCCAGGCCGAGCTCGTCCCCCATGCCGGCCACCTGTTGTCCGGCGAGAAGCCCGAGCACGTCAACGCCCGCGTCGTGCGCTTCCTGGAGGACCGGCACGTCCTTCCCAGGCCGCATGAGGAAGGACCCCCGTGATTCCGGGCGATTACAAGAAAGCGCGGGACCTCTTGGGGGGCGGGAAACTTCCGCCGACGATTATCGACAATTGGAAATACGAAACCTTCGGGGGTGCAGGAGTTGGAGAGCCCGAAGCCATGCCGAGGTCACGCCCATGAGCGTCGGTTCCACCAGCAGCTCCAGCGGTTCCAGTAGCTCCAGCCGCGGCTCTTCTTCCTCCTCCTCCCGTGGGTCGTCCGAGTCGTCCAGCAGCGGGTCAGGGAGCAAGATCTCCCAGGAGAAGTCGCAGGCGAAGGACAAGTCTCCGGCCAAGGACAAGGTGCAGGCCAAGGACAAGGCCCTGGTCAAGGAGAAGGCCCTGGCGTTGTCCAGGCAGGTCGCCGCGAGGAGGGCGGACGTCGTTCGGGAGAAGTTGACCCGCAGCGGCTTCGACACCGCGTCCGTGGCCGGTCCCCGGAAGCAGTTCGTGAACAATGGCGGCACGCAGCGCAACCCCGGGCTCGACGCCATCAACGCGCTGAACCTTAAAGGGGGCGATCCCCACACGTGTGTGAAGACCACGCGCGCCAACCTCCAGCGCGCGGGACTGAAGGGGCTGCCTGCCGGCACGGGCGATGACGGCAACAACCCGCGCGGCATGATGGTCCAGATGCTCCAGAGCGGGCACTGGAAGTCCGTGAACATCCCCGAGTCGACGGTGCAGACCATCAACAGCCCCTACGGGAACGTGCAGGCGCACGTCCTCTCCGGAGAGGCGTATCTCGCGGCCGCCGCCAACGGGCAGATTCCCGAGGGCTCGGTGGTGTTCCAGACGAAGAAGGGCTGGGACTACGGCGTGGAGTCCAAGGGCAGTGACGTGGGCATCGTGCGCAATGGCGCCATCTTCAACTACCGGGCGAACCGGGGCATGTCTGTCTATGGGAACAACGTGAGCGAGGTCGTCGTGATGCATCCCCAGTAGAACCACACACCGACGATTTGGGCCCCTGATACCTGAGCCACGCCGAGGCATCCACCCTGCCCTGCGAGGTCCTCAACCACCGGAACACCCCGGACTGGGGGCGAGAGGTAGCCAAGCGGTTCGGGGGCTTTGGAGTTCAGCGAGCGGCCCCTGGATGTAGCCCTTGAGCTAGGTGTCCCGTCGAGATACGCAGGGGCTCGGTTCCAGCCTGGGCCACTCGCCCCGTCTCCGTTTCTCTCGGAGATGGAGCTTTTTTTCGGCCGAGGGCCTTCAAGATGAGACAGGCACCTCGCCTTACGCAGGCTGCGGAGGAGTCGCAGGAGGCGTCTCCTCGTTGGAAGGCTTCTGCGTCCCCACGCCGCCGGCCTGTGGTAGGGACCAGGGCTCGCCGCTCTCCAAACCCGAAACAAGTGAGCCAACGAAGCGGTCGAGCTGGCGCTGCACCTGCTCATGATCCGCTCCAGCCAGTTGCTGCTGGAGCGAGACGAGGCCCGCCACGAGCTTCACCCGGTTCTGCGCGATCTCCTCTGTGGCAAGCGCCTTCGCCACGCCTTCCTTGCGAGCGAGGAGTTCCCTGTTGTCGCCACGCACCAGGGACTCCACGGTGTCAACCATCCGGGTCAAGATGCGGTACACCGCCGAGGCGGAGAAGCCTCCCAGCATGGCCAGCGTGGGGCGGGCGAATCCATTGCCGGCATTGGCATCCACGGGAAGCAGCGTCACCAGGATGAGCCCCGCGATCAGCCCGAGAAAGAATTTGATCCAGTAGGTCACCTCGAACCGCGGTTCGAAGCAGCGATCGGCGATGTACCGGCTGGCATCGAAAAGCGCCGCGAACGAGGCCCCCATTCCAGCTGCCGCCATGAAGAATACTTCATTGATGAGCAGAGGGAGGCCACTGCTGTTGAGGATGTCCCCATTGCCTGAATTGTTGATGTCCTCGCTGAGACTGAAAAAGATGAACAGCAACGAGCAGGAGATGGCGGCCAGCATCATCCGCTGGATGAATGGAAACGGCCCCAGGAAGCTGAGCCGAGAGTTGGAGCCCTGCGACAACAATTCCAAGGCCTGCGGCGTGGCTGGCGCGACCAGCCGCAGTAGCTGATTGTGGGCTGTTGCGAGCCTTTTCAGCTCCTCCGAATCGAGCACATGTGGGGCCTCCGGATGCTGCTCCAAGACTGCCATGGCGGATTGGATGCTCTGGAGCAACGAAGGGGGAACGCCACGCCCGGTACTCAGGCAGTACTCCGTCATCTCGGTGCATTCCCGAAGGAGCTGGGACTGAATGGAAAGGAGCGGCTGGGGGGAACTTCGCAGGGGTGTACTCATCGCGGAACTCGCAATCGTGCAATCACTCGAGGATTTCCTGCGCCTTCAAGAAGTACTGGTCTCGCTCGGAGAGGCCGTGAACGCCGCCGTTCACCTTGAGGGTGATTGCCTTGACCATGGAACTCCCCCTCGTCGGCGAGTTGGTTGCAGCGGTTCTCGCGCCAGAACGCGGCGGCAATGAGTGCGCTCACCTCGTACTGGAGGGCGAGTTCTGGATTGTTGAGGATGTCGTGCCCGATCTGAAGGCTGTACTTCGCGTAGTTGTCGCGGCCTGTGATCTGGATGAAGCCGCGACCACGGTACTTGAAACCGTCCCCTGGCTCGGTATTCCCGAGACGCCCCTGGTACACGATGTCGGCGATCCGCTCGGGCTTCCTCGCGCACTCGACAGCGAACTCCTGGGTGAATCGCTTGGGCCAGACCTTGCACAAGCCCTCGGCGCTATAGTTCAGGTTCTCTTCCACGGGGCGGAAGCCGGATTCGTGCGCGAGCTGCGCGAGGAAGTGCGCGACGCGGCGCTTGGTGTTGATCTCGAACTTCGTGGCTGCCGCCTGAAGGTGTCGAGCGATGGTGTCGGCATCCTTGAGCTTCTTGCTTTCGGACTCCACCAGGAAACGAATCACTTGCGATGTAATCAATGAGGACTCCTTCACGGAAGATGAAAACCCGCCACGGCGGATCGTGATTTGGTGACCTGAGACTGGATTGTTTGTGAATCAGGGCAAGTTGGCGGTAATGCGCCAGCTTCAAAACGAACTACCGCCGGATCCTGCTTCTGGACCCGGCGGTAGTGTGCTGCCATGAGATGCCCCTGGAGCGCGGCTAGAACACCGAATGGATTGAACCCCTAAAGATTCCGAGGGTTTAGCCTGGGGCTCGACAGAGAGGGGTCCGAGTGGGCACCTTACTTCCGCAGTGGAGCGGAGCGAGGTGACTGTGGAGATAGTGAAGTGGAGGCCGAAGCAGGAGTTGAGCGAGCAAGAGGAGCGCATCATCGAGAGGATGATGCGCTGCGGAAAGCTCTTCGCGTTCCTGCGCCGACATCGTCACGAGCTCTTCGACGAGGCCTTCCAGGAGGAGTTGGCGAGCATGTATCGCCAGACGGGGGCGGGAAAGGAGCCCCTGCCGCCGGCGCTCATGGCCATGGCCACGCTGATTCAGGGCTACCTGGGCGCTTCGGACGCCACCATGGTGGAGTTGACCGTCTTCGACCTGCGAGTGCAGATGGTGTTGGATTGCCTGGGCAAGACAGAGGCGGCGTTCTCCCAAGGAGCCTTGTTCGACTTCCGCCAGCGACTCATCCGCACGCACATGGACGGGCGCCTGCTGGAGAGAAGCGTCGAGGTGGCCATGAGCCAGCGGGACTTCGGATGGCGAGCGTTGAAGTCCTCGCTGCGCGTGGCCATCGACTCCCGGCCGATAGAGGGGGCGGGGCGCGTCGAGGACACGTTCAACCTCCTGGGCCACGCCGCGCGAAAAGTGGTGGCCTGCACCGCGAGTTTGCTGCACTGGCCCAAGGAGAGGGTGTGTCGAGAGGCGGGCATCCCCCTGCTGTTGGAGTCGAGCGTGAAGAAGGCGCTGGACGTGGACTGGAACGAAGCCGAGCAGAAGAAACGGGCGTTGAGCGTCCTGCTGCGGCAACTGGATTGTCTGATGAAGTGGCTCAGGAGGGAGCTCCCCGAGTCACTCAAGCGGCAGCCGCTGCGTGGGCACATTCAAACGCTCGAGCAACTGCGAAGGCAGGACTTGGAGCCCGACCCGGACGGAGGAGGGATACGCATCCGCCAGGCGGTAGCACCTGACAGGCGCGTGTCGGTGGAAGACAGCGAAATGCGTCACGGGCGCAAGAGCCAGAGCAAGCGCTTCAATGGATTCAAGCAGCACATCGCCACGGAGGTGGAGATGGACCTGATAGTGGCCTGCACCGTCACTCCAGCCAACCGACCCGAGGCGGAGGCGACTCCGGCGCTCCAGAAAGACATGAAGCAGCAGGGAATGGGTGTGAGCGAGTTGTATATCGACCGGGGGTATATCAACAGCCCGATGGTGGGCGCTGTCCAGGAGCAGAGAGGCGAAGTGCTCTGCAAGCCCTGGGCAGCGCGAAACGGGGACATGCTGCCCAAGTCCGCATTCAAGCTGGATATGCGCAGTCGCACCATCGCATGCCCGGGAGGCCAGGAGTTGCCCTTCGAGCTAGAGACTGTCGTTGAATTCGACGCGAGGGGGTGCGACCCCTGCCCCCTGCGAACCGAATGTACGAAGGCAGAGGCCGGACGCGGTCGGATGGTCCGCATCGCCAAGGATGAGGCGCTCCAGCAGCGCTTGCGCAAGCTGGTGAAGTCGCCGACGGGGAGAGCGCGGCTGAGAAAGCGAGTGAAGGTGGAACACCGGCTGGCGCATTTGTCACGCCGACAAGGACGCCGAGCCCGCTACCGCGGTGTGCGCAAGAACATCTTCGACCTGCGCCGTGCCGCCATCCTCCAGAATATCGAATCCTGGCAGCGGCACCTCGAGTCGGCTCCCACTCGCGCCCAACGTGCTCCGGTATCATCAAACCATTCGGTGTTCTAGGGGCTCTTGCTCTTCGGAACTGGAGACTGCTTCCGCTTGATCAGCGTGAGTTCCTCGACCTTCGTGGCGTTGTTGGCATCCTGGTACTCGTACCGCACCTTGAGCTCCGTCGCCCCTACACACTGGAGACGGAGCTGGACATCCAGGAGCCTGGCGCACAGGCCACCATTGGGCTCACCCATCGTCAGGTAATATTGATTATCGATCTCCCCCGAGTACGAGAGCGACAGCCGGCAGGCACGCGGAGGCTGGAAGCGGATGACGCCCGAGCGGGCCTTGTCCGTGTCCTTCTCCAGGGAAGTGATGTCCAGGAACATGGGGATGATGCGGGGCTGGCCGTTGTCCTTCTCCTTGAGGATCCCCTCCCAGTTTCCGACGATGCAATTGGCATCATCAGCCCAGGCTGGCAGGGCGAACAGGCCGAGTGCGGAGCCCATGGCCAGCGCCAGCCTGGCGTTGGCACGGAGACTCCGCCCCAGGAAACTGTTGAACAGCTTGAACGGGTGCATTTTCTCTTTCTCCTTGTGATGAAGCAGGTGGACGACAGCTCGGTGAGACAGGTTGAGAACGCTCCAGACTAATTCGAACGTTCAGGGAAGATGTCCCTCAGGCGCTTGGCATCTTCTTCCGAAAGACGGAGGCGGAGAACCCCAAGGCGGAGCAGGAAGAACGGGAAGATGAATCCGAGGAGGCGGCGAAAAAAGGAGCGCGGAGGCTCCACGACGTCATTCCCAGGCCATGCGTCGAGCCGCTTCAGCGGCGTGCCATCGAGCAATGCCTCGCCCCCTCCTGGTTGGGGTCCCGCCAGGGTGATGCGCAACCGGCGCAACTCACGTGGGCTCCGTAGGTGCTTGTGGATGAGCAGGCTCACTCTCCTGAGGCCGCCAGGGTAGTGCCCGCGCCCCGTTTCGATTTCAACATCGACCTCGAAGGTAAAACCAGTGACTTGCGGCTGGACCAGACGCCGCAGGCTGAGCAGTGGCAGCGTCAGGGGCTCGGAGCCTGGGTCGCCCGGCGACATGGCCGGGAGGTGAACCCTCCAACTCTGGGCTCTCGTCGTCCCCTCCTCTCCGGTCTCGGCCATGCGCTCCAACATGAGCCGATGCCGTTGGGTCGCCGCGCTGCGCGTGGCCCACCGCGCTCTGGAGGGTCTTCAAGAAGGAATCAAATGAGTGGGTAGGCATGTGCCTCTCCAGGAATTGCGTGCTCGTGCGGTCCATTCTCACACACTCTGGCTGCCCCGCGCCCGCTCGGAGCGCGGGGCAGCCTGTGGGTCAGGACCGCCCTTCCGTGGATGGCTCGAGCCAGAACGGCCTGCGGGAGAAGCCCACGTGGTAGATCATCGCCTGCAACACCACCTGGTGCTCGCCGATGTTGAGAAGGCTGAAAGTCTTCTCGATTCCGACGATGCGGCCCTTGGGTGAGTCAGACAAGCACCGGTTCAACAATTCGGTGGATGCCCGGATCTCGTTTTCCCGCGTGAGTTGCTCGGGATTGATGCTGCCAACAACGATTCGGTGCACGTAACCAACGTCAGTCAGGTCGAACATGGGCGGCTCAAGTCATCGTGTTGCTGCTCATCCGTCGTGGACTAAGGGGTCGAGGCCGCGGCGGCTCCGGTGCCCGCGCTGCTCGCGTCGTTTGCGCTGCCCGTGCTGCCCGCGTCGTTTGCGCTGCTCGCGCTGCTCGCGGCGATGCTCTTCGGCGCGATGGCGGAGTTCATGATGTCCAGCACGCGCGCCAGTCCTTCCGGCATTCCATCGTCGGAGGCATGGACCGCGACGTGGTACTTCGCCGACTGGTCGGTCGACCGGGTGTTCTCCTTGTGCGACGCGACGGACCCCGAGACGCTCAGCTTGCCCTTGACCGGCCCCCAGCCACCCGAGACCTCGAGGCTCCCCGAGACCGACTTGTCGTCGGACTCCTTGGAGGTCTCCGCGCTCTTCACCTCCATGTCGAAGGTGACGTCCACCGTCTTGATGGCGAGCGAGGGGACCTTGACGAGGGCCAGCAGCGGCACATCCAGCGTCACGTCCTCGGTGGGGGCGGAGCCATCCTTGTTGGGGGCCCCTCCCGTGGGCACTGGTGAACTTGAACGTCGCGGTCCGGACGCCACCACTGTAGTCTTCTCCCTTCTTGGTGGGCGGCTTGAATCCCACCACCTTGATGAAATCCGCCGTGGCGTTCGCCATGCGCACCTGGGCGTCGCATGCCGCCATCAGCGGCCCTCCGATGAGGTCCCCCATCGGAAGTCCCTTGAAATTGTCAGCCATCTTCTCAGCCATGTGTTACTCCTCAGCCCGGATTCGTTTTACGAGTTCGTGGACCATCCGGGCCAGTCCATCACTCGGTTCATGCCCTTCGACACGAAGGACAATCTTCGCGCTGTTGCGCTTGTCATTCCGCGGCAGCGAAGCCACGTCGACCTGAAGCGTGCCGCTCCCCTCCAGGGACGGAAGTTCGACGGAGTCCTGGGATTCTCCGGGCGGCCTGACCGCATGGGGGTCGAACTCCAACAGCCCCACTTCCATGTCGATCTGGATGTCCTTGATAGCGAGCTGATTGGGTCTGATGAGCGCCAGCCAGGGAACCCGGATGTTGATGTCCTTGTCATCCCCGTGAGACAGGGACGGCACCAGCATGGAGACATGCTTGGGACGTCTGTCTTCATCGAAATATCTCCGCAAGGAAGCGAGCTGGTACTGCTCGAGTTCGTCCTGCGCTTCGATGACCGAACTGGCAATTGCCTCGACGAGATGGTGAAGACCAATTGAACCGGCCATTGCTTCTTGTTCCTACCCTTCTCTCTTCTGAGTTCTTTGAAGTCCTGTTGCTTCCATCAAGACAGTGGGACCCTTGGCCGCCCCCGCGGCGAGCGGTCCGGCTCCTGCTTCTTCTGTCCCAGCTGAAGACGGTGCTGGGTGGAATGTTGTGAATCGACGGCCAGAAAAGTCATGACTCCTCGACGAGCGTACGGCGCATGCGCTCGCAAGCGAGCTGGATCCGCTTCCGGGTATTGCAGTGGGTCAACTTGAGGCGCGCGGCGATTTCCTGGTAGGACAGGTCCTCGCAAAAACGCATGACGAGGGGGGCCCTCAATGTTTCTGGGAGTTCCTGCACCTGCTGCCACATCCCACGAACACTCTCGTGCCGCATGAACAACTCCTCGGGCGAGGATTGCTCCTCATGAGAGGGGAACTCCTCCTCCCACTCTTCGTCCGAATCAAGGGGCTTGGGCGCGATGTGCCGCCGCTCCTTCATGGCATCCATGCAGATGTTGTGAAGGAGCTGGTGTAGCCAGGCCTTCATGTTCTTGATGTTCTTGGAGTGTTGGGGAAACTTCTGCGCGGCCCGCAGCATGGCGGCGCTCAAGAGTTCCCGAGCCTCGTCTTGATTGCCCCGAGTGAGGCGCAGGCTCTGCTGGTGAAGCGGGCGTTGATATGACTGCCAAATTTCCCAGAACTGCTTGTGGGAAGGAGAGGTAGGCAAAAATGGCTCCAGAAAGGGCAAGTTCCCGGGCCAAGACCAAGATGGACGTGATGTTGTGAAATCGACGAGATCAAGCGAGCCTGAGTGCCGCTGAGTTGACAGCATCAAGAGGGCACGTCCCCTTGCCTGGGATGGGGAATTTTCCCATTGACACCGGGCCGGTGGTTGCTCGATGATTCGAGGGAGCAGCGCGACGCGTTGCTCGCCGCGCATGAGCGAACAACCAGGCGATTCTCAGCCGGGAGGGACCTCGAATGAGCCCTCGATCGCGTCATTGCTGGTTCATCGACCGCCCAGAGGGCGAGCCGCTCTGTCACCGGCAGGGGCACCCAGCCCGAGACAGGTGGTCACCCCGAGGTGGGCGGGTGTGCTCCAGCGCGGAGGGCGTCCTCCTCGGTCGGGACCTTGGAGCCTGGAGTCACCCTGCCGGGGAGAGCAGCCACCTCGAGCAGCGGAAACCAATCCGTGGGAGTCCCCTCGAAGGCCCTCCGTAGTACCGCGCGCCGTGGACGAGCCTCGTGTTGGCGATGAGGCCGTTGGATGTGACCCGCGGCAGGAAGTCCCGGCCGTAGTAGGTGTACCATCCGTCCACCCACTCGTCCCGGTCGAGTTGCAGCGCTTGGGGGTGGACTTCGCGTACCCGCTCCATCTCACGCGACGTGGGCAGCCGCTTGCCCTGCCAGGCGCAGTACCGGTTCGCCTGTTCCCACGTGATGTCCGTCATTGGATGCTCCGGCCCCTGAGGGGGCCCACCACTCGTGAACACGGTCTCGCAGACTCCCGACAGCACGCAGGCCTCATAGGCACCCCGCGTCACCAGGGATGAATCCAACTCGAAGCCCGGGAGCAACAAGCTGTCGGGTTCGGTGGCCTCGGAGCGCCTCGCCGGCCCCGGATCGATGCGGAGCTGTGTCGACGGGGTCGTGCCGCACCCGAGGAACAGCCATGCGCCCATCACCCATCGTGTCGCCTTGGACATGAGGCTGCTCCTTTTAGAACGCAACCCGCGGTGGACGTTCCATGGTGCTGCGGACGAATTCGAAGGCCCCCGGCCCCACACTCACATCTCCCCAGAACGGATGATCCAAGGCGACGATGAGGAAGATCATCAGGCCCACGCTGACGCAATAACCTCCGGTGAGCAGGATGTTGAGGCGCACGTCGTCGGTCGTGACGAGCCAGGTCAACGCGATGTTGATGAAGCCCCCGAGCAGCACCACCACCCACAGAACGGGGAGCAGGCTGATATCCGCGGACTGGATGCGTTGGCGGCGCAAACCCAGAATGTGATTGAGCACGGAGAACGTCTCCGTGTGGAGGATGACCTCGGCGCTATTGGCGGGCCTGAAGCGGGCCCAAGCGCCGATGAGCTTGTCGGCGGCGCCAGTGCTCCCGTCAACGGGAAGGTTGTTGCGCATCTGCGGCCAATCCCGGGAGATGACCGCAACGGTATACTCGAGCAGCACCTGGCGCATCTGGGAACGCGCTGGCTCCGGGTAGCCTTCCAGGTCATGGTAGACATTGCCCACCGGGTTGGCCTCCTGGCTGACTCCCAGCTCCAGTTGTGTGTAGTTCTGCCACGCGGCCACCGCGATCGTGGCGAGCAGTACCGCGTAGATGACGCCCGTCGCGGACAGGTAGAAGCCGACCACGTCCTTGGATCGGCTCCAATGCTCATGAACCCAGCGGCGAGTGAGCAGCATCCCGATCAGGCCCAGGGCCAGGGTGAAGCCAACTCCAATCAGGCACAACAGCCAGGAATCGATACTGTACAGCCAGAGCATGGTGAGTCCTATGTTGAACGACTGAAATGAACAGGGGAAGAGACGGCGCCTTGCATCAGGTGTGAATACCTCCCGTTGGGTGTTTCAGACCGATGCGCGTTTACTGGTGCTGGGGCGTCCCGCGGTCCAGAGTGGCTCATCCGTTCCAGCGCACAGAGGATGCCCAGGTCCAGCCGCCTGCTTCAGAGCTGCTCGTGGATCACAGATGGAGGAGGACGTCGTCTCCTCCTCATGCCCAGCTTTCTCCTTCATCAGAACATGGCGGGTTTCGGTGGCGCGAACGCCGTCCGCAACGCAGCCTTCCACGAGTCGTTCCGGGATATCCAGACGAGCCTGCAGCCAGGATACCTGATTGACGTGGCGGGATTCACCGGGATCGTGAACCACACCACCGCGCCGGACATCCTCGCGGGGCTGTCCACCAGTCTGATGGCACTGCCCGCCACGTTTCCCCCATCGCTCTATACCGTGGCCTGCGGAAGAAGAACCCGGCTGGCGGCCCAGGAATACATTTCCATCGCCGTACGGCCGCCCTGGGTGCCATGTGCAGCAGGGCGGATCCTGCTCGATGCGAGCGGAAAGCGCGACACCCTCTTCCATGACCCCTCGCCGACCATTCCGCCCAAGCCGGTTGGGCCAACATCCTGCCCGCCAGGGCATCCCCTGGCCAGCCTGGGTTGGTGTACGTGATCATCACCAATGGACTGGTCAAGCTCGCCGTGGGTTTCCTGCGCAATCGCTCCACCCATCCCTCCGTCCGGGCCCGGGTGCGGCTGCGGATCGCTCACATGCTGCGCATGCTGGGGAAACATCCCCTCGCTCCCGCCATTTGTTACATCGGCGGCGGCTTCAATGTGCCTCCAGCCAAGGTGGAGACGGCCACCATCGGGCGCGCCTTCGCCTACGCCGTGGGGCCCACCACGATGGAAGGCCATACCAGCGATTATTGGTATTGCGAGGTGAATCCCTTCCTACCCGTGGGCCTGCCACCCGGCTTCATCGTGCCGGTGCCTTCGCTGGGGGCAGCCGCCCTGGGACCGACCCGGTCCAATCATGCGGCCTGCCTGCTGCGTGTGATTTGAAGCTAGCGCGAGCCCACCGGGGACGGCTCCTCCATGCGTCCCACGCTGGCGGTGAGACGGGCCGAGACCTCCAACTCCTTCGTCAGCTCTTCCGCCGTCTTCGCCACTTTGACCATCTCCCGGGAGACCTCGGCGATGTCCAGGTTCTGCTCGCGGATGGCTTCCGCGATTCGCCCGGCGGCGGCGCGGTACTCCTCCACCAGCCTGGAAAGCTGGCGCAGTTGCTCCGCCGAGCGGTGCGCCTGCTCCAGGCCCACCCGCAGCCCCCCGGCCCGCTCCCGCATCGAAACGACCATCTCCCGCACCGAGCGCGTGAAATCCTTCAACAACGGATCCGCCTCCCGGGTGGTCTGGCTGGAGCGCTCCGCTAGCGCGCGCAGCTCACGGGCGATGACCACGAAGACGAGGCCCCGCTCTCCGGCCCGCACCGCCTGGATGGAGGCGTTGAGCGCCACGGTGTCGCATTCCCGCGCGAGTTCGTGCAGCAGGGTCGTGATGGCGCCAATCTGGCGGGCGTGCTCCTCGAGGGTCCCGAGCCGCTCGGCCATGTTCGTCACATGCGCCCTCAGGGCTTCCATGCCGTGCAGCGCCTGGGCCAGGGCTTCTTCTCCGGCGCGGCGAAAGCCCTCGCCACGTTCAGCCGTGGCCAGCACCCTCGAGGCCCGGTGCGCCGCCAGCGTCGAGGTCTGCTCCACCTCGCTCACCGTTGCCAGGGCTTCGTTCACCGGGTCCGACTGCCTCGCAAGGCCGTGCGCCTGCTGCTGCTGCGAGGCTTCCAGCTCCCAGGCGGCCTCGTCGAGCTGGCCATTGGCCTCCTCCACCTCCCGGGCCAGCGTCCACAATTGATGGAAGATGGCGGTCATCGCCAGGGAAAGACTTCCCAACTCGTCGGTGGAGACCCATCGGGGCAGGCGCGACGTGCCCTCCGCGATGCTCGCCAACGAGGCCTCGAGTTCCCGGGTGCCTTGCGCCATCTGGCGTGCCATCGCCCGGGCGATGCGAAAGGCATGCAACAGCAGCAGCATGCCCGGCAGGACCAGTGCCCAGGCCAACTCCACGCCCAGTGCCCCCTGCCTGGGGTACACCACCTGCTCCAGCCGCCATCCCTGATGCGCCAGCTCCTCCACCAGCCGCCGGGCCGCTTCGTCTCCCATGCGCCAGAGCAGGGCCGCCACCGCCGACAGGACACAGAGAACCGTCAGTCCCATCAAATAGGGCAGGTACCAGCTCAGCGAGCGCCAGAAGGGCCAGCGCCAGGGGAGCTCCACCTCGGGATGTCGATGGAACAATTCCAGGGCCAGTGGGCGGATCCTGTCCTCCAGGCGCAGCATCGGCGGCACGCTGGCGAGCGCCGCCAGCAGCATCAGCAACGCGGCGCAGGTCAGGGTAGTCAGGGGACCGCGCTCGTACCGCATCCCGCAGGTGATAGAGGCCACCAGTCCCATCCCAGCGAGCGTCAGCGTCTGGATGATCCCCTGACGCCGGGGGAGCTCCAGGATGCGCCGCAGCCGCTGCTCCGGGCTGGTCCCGGGGGCGGATTCAGGGCCCAGGCCACCCACCACCTGCCCGTCAGCAGCGGCACCAGCACGCCAGACACGAGGCAGAGCGGAACCACCACCTTCAGCGCCACGTCCCAGGCCTCCCGCGGTTCGAGTCCCAGCACGCCCCGGGCCAGACACGCACCCGGTACCAGCCAGATCCATAACGTGAGGTGCTGCTCCAGTATCAGGGCGCGCATCAGCCGCGGGGACTGCGGGCCCCCTGGCATTCGCGAGCCGTCCTGCTCCGCCTGATTCTTCTCCTCGACCGTGGCGTGCACCCGGCGGGCGACCTCATCCACCCGGCGGATGACGCTCGCGGTTGTCTCGAGCTGGCGCAGGGTCTCGGCCGCCGCGTGTGTCAGATGGGAGACGGCGTGGGTGAGCCGGGAGATGTCTCCGTTCTGCCGGCCGAGCACCTGGACGATCTGCCGGACCGCCCTGGCGCTCTCTTCCGCCGCGGCGGCCAGTTGCCACAGTGCCTCGCCCGAGGCATGGACCTGTTGCTCCCCTCTGGCCGCGCTCATGGCGCCTTGTCGTGTGGTCGCCACGGCCTCATGGAGAGCGCCGAGCATGCGCTCGAGGTGGGTCTGCACCTGGTGAGTGGAGCGCAGGGAATGCTCGGCGAGGGCGCGTGCCTGGGAAGCCACTCGGGAGAAGTCCGTGCCCTCGGCCCCAGCGTTCGCCACTTCGACGGAGGCATTGAGCGCCATCAGGCGGGACTGGTTGGCCAGATCCCGGACCAGGCCGGTGAGTCGCGAGAGGCGCCCGGCCGAGCGCTGCAGGCTGTGCAGACGGGTGGCCAGTTTCTCGGCCTCGGCGTGCAACTCCGAGAGGCTGTCGATGCCCTGCTGGATGGCGGCGCGTCCGGACTGATGCGTGGCCTCTGCCCGGCTGGCCAGCCCGATGAGCGCCTCCGCCTCGCGCGCCGACGTCTCGGATTCCCTCTGGAGCGCGTGGGCCAGCTTCCGGGCCCGTTCGAGCGCGGCTACCGGCGTTTCAAGGCCTCGAGCTGCTGCGTCTGGAGCGCACCTAGTTCCTCCGCGGAGTGCTCGAGCTGCCGGGCCGACCCGCGCAGCCGCCGGGCCAGTCCCATCAGACGCAACAGGGCCCGGGTGGTGGCGGTGGTCAGCCGCCCCACCTCGTCGGTGGAGAACCACTCCGGCGGTTGGTGGTTACCGGCCGCGGCCTGTACGAGCGAGTGCTGCAGTTGCCGCGCCCCCTGGCCGATCCGCCGGGCAATCCCCCAGGTGGACAAGAGCCCGAGCCCTCCGAGGAAGAGTCCCATCCCCAGCACCGGAGCACTCTCGCCACGAAGCCACTCGAGCTGCCGCTGTAGGAGTTCCGCGGCATGGGGAACGCCGTGGCTGGCCAGCTCGTCGGTCAGCCCGTCCACAGCATCGCTTCCCCCGCGCCAGACGACGATGCAGGGCACCACCAGGGCACAGGCGAGGGTGAGGCCCAGGGTATAGGGCAGCTGCCAGCTCAGTCGGCGCCACAGCAGGGCGCGGCGGGGAATCCGGGCCCTGGGCGCACGGTGGAGTTCCTCCACCACATGCGGGAGGAGGGCCTGTTCCACTTGGTGCTGGTGGAACAGGAGCATGAAGGCCGTCAGCAACTCCTGCACGGCGAAGCAGGGCAGCGCCATCCACGGAGCGCGGTCGAAGTACAGACAGTATCCGAGGCAGGCCACCCCATGGATGAGGGTGAGCAGTCCCAGGTGAAGCAGGTGCAGGCGCTGGGGCAGCTCGAGGAGGCGGGCGAGCCGGTGGCCTGGAGGCTCTCCAGGATGGTGCTCGAAGGCCAGACGCATGAGCCGGCGTTGCAGGGGCAGGGCGAGCACCAGTCGGTAGGGGACCAGGGCCACCAGCAGCTGCATGCCCAGCAGCAGCCACATCTTCTCGTTGGAGAGCCCGAGGATCAGGCCGAGCAGGTACGTGGTGGGGCCCGCTCCAAATACGATGGCGCCGAGATTGGCGGTCCGGCGACGCCGGATGAGGGCTTCGAAATCTGTCCGTTGCATGTCGTGTCTGGCACCAGGGGTTCAGGCCAGGACGCGCGGCACGTTGTTGTTGTGAACGACACCTTCCGGGGCTTGTGGGCGCGTCGGCGTGGCGCACGGCTCTTGGGTTCCCGCGGCTTTCCTCTGCCTCAGTAGAAGGTCCTCCCCTGTCCCCCACTCAATTCAGCAGGGAGCGAACGGCAGTGGTGACGTTCGCAGGGGGTTGATTGCCGAGCTGGTCGGCAGCGTTGTCGCCCCAGGCCCACACAGTGCCGTCGGTGCGCAGCGCCAGTGAGGGATGAAGCCCGCCGACACAGCCACCACCCCGCTCAACCCTTTCACCCGCACCGGCGTGCGACTGCTGGTCGTGGTCCCATCCCCAGTTGACCACTGCTACGACTACTGCCACCTCTGGGCCCCAGACCTCTCCAAGCGCAACGGCGTCTATTGGATCTACTTCTCGGCCTACCGCGTCGTGGACGTCACCATCCCTTGAACCCCATCCAAACGAGGGCCTCCTCATGGGCTTTGGAGTCCCCAGGAGCTTGTCGGCGAATGGGTCAGGAGTACCTAGCGTCGGGCATAGGCCGTACGGCCTCGCTTCGTCAGTAGCTTGAGCTTCATCCGCTCCTTGAAGCTCAAGTCCTTGAGCGTGCGTCCGCGTGGTGCTGGGCTTCCCTCGGGTCTCCGCCTACCGCGAGCGCTGTGAGGCACGGCCCGCTTGGCGGCGGACGCTGGAGGCCTATGAACAGCGCCTCGGGGCCCCGGCGGGCAGCGCGCGCTAGCCGCGTCTGGATTTCAGAGAAATGGATGGGCGCCCGGGACCTGATTGCCGCGTGGTGAGCCGGCCGAAGGCCGCCGAAGGTGGCAGACGACCGCATCCGTCGCAAGGGCGGCAACAGGGAATGACGGCACCAGGACCTTACGTGATACGGCCAATCGCCTTTTTCGAGTTCAGAATGGCGCCGCGTGACGAATTGGCAGATCCGGCGCGCCCTGCACCCAAGATTGAGTTACACCTACCCACTCGGTTCCGTTGTGCCAGAAGAAGCTGGCTCCATTCACGTTCTCCTCGTCGCCGTAACAGGCGTAGTCAATGGTGAGGAGGATATCGCTGGCGCTGCGCCCCACCTGCGCGAGCAGTGGGATAGGCCTGCGCCTTGCCGTCGGAATTCGGGTAATGGAACGCCGCGACGCAGCCAACCGTGGCGCTCCACAGGAGCAGCAGGCTGCAGCCGTTCTGCCCGCCGGTGAAAAATGAATCTGTAGGGCGGTGACTGTTCCGGGATGTTGTCCAGCAGCACCGGGGCGATGTGGTCACCCGCGGTGAAGAGAATGGACCGGTTTGCAATGCGCCGCAAGCGGGACTCCGACCGCTGTCCACCGGAGGGCCACGCGGCGCGGCGGCTCAGAGCAGCATACCTCTGGCCGACGCGCGCTCACGGGACAACCCCCGCGCCGAGCAACTCATTCCTTGAAGAGTTCCTCGATGCCCGAGGAAGCCAGTGGGCCGTCTTGCTGCGACCAACTGCTCTTGAAGGTCATGATGTCGTGTGTCTTCAGGTAGTTCTTGACGAACTGGAAGTGGTAGTCCACGGCGATCTGGAACAGATAGAGGTCACTCGTAACACCCACGGTGAATGTCCCGTAGCGGCTCAGGCTCAAGGGAAAGGAGGGCGTTCCAAAGCAACCGCTCAGGACGGCGGCAGGCTGGTCGGGCTCCTTGTCACAATCAATAATGTCTTGGGGCACACCGAGTCGATCGCTGCCGTACTGCACATCCTTCAGGTACGCGAGCCACTGCTCTTCGGAGTGCTTCCGGCCGTTCTTGATCTTTGAAAGGTCGCACCCAGAACTGATGGCCGTGGCGGCGGCGGCGAGCGCGACCTTCACGTTGCTGTCGTTGGGGTCGAGCGTGCCCGATTGGGCCTTCTTGAAGAGGCTGCAGAGCTCCAGGAATGCGTTCTTGTACTGCGCCGGGTTGTCGCGTTCAATCGCCGGGTCCGAGGCCATGCGCCAAGCGGGACGGTACTTCCACTTAACGAAGCTGAAGTCCGGGAAGTGACCCATCCATGCGTGACCCAGGTACGAAGTCCCGGACGGCGCGGCCTCCAGATTCTTGGGTGTTAGACCAACCATTGCAGGAAGAGGCTGGAGCAACTCCTTCACCTCCGTGCCACGACCGTCCGTGTACCTGATATGCGCGGTTGCCCCGAAAGAACTGCCATTGTCCACGCCATAATAGGTATTCATGGCGTGGTCGATGGGGGCGAAGTCCTGGTGCGCCCAGGTATCGGCGATGACGTGGGCGCGCACGCCAAGCAGGATGAGATTGAACCGATTGAGGAGGGTGTCAGAAGGGTTCCCGTTGGGAGCGAGTACGCTATTGCCAAGGGCATGAGCGAGGATCTTCTTCCGTCGAGCGGGCCTGGTCGCGAGGCTGATGGCGTCCTGTAGCAACGAGAGAGAGTGGGCTCAGCGGTCGGTTGAGGAGCTTGGCCTTGCTGGTATCAGGGACGTTGGGCGTCTCACGAATCACGTGGGAGCCGAGCACCTTCGCAACCTCGGAGCCATGAATGTCGCTCACCGAGGGGGCCTTTGGGGGGCCTCATAGTTACCCGGTGGGAAGTGAAACGAGGCCCACAGACCATCCTCAGGCCCCGTGGTGGTACTAAACAACCCCTGCTGGAATGTGTAACGCGGGTACTCGAGCCTCGCGACGTTGTTGTAGCTCGAGCTTTTCGCAGTCTCCTTCACGAGCTGCCAGTACCCAGCATAGTTTTCCTCGCTGAGGAAGTCGATGTAGTTGGCGCACTTGCCGATGAGGCTCGCATCGTCCTTGCTGAACCCCGCGACACGGGCCGCGTAGAACGTCCCGTAATAGTGAAAATCCTGGTCCATTTCTATTCCATGAGAGTGAATGGGAATGAGCGCTGATGGGATTCCCGATGAGGCAGAACCTGCTCAATTGATGCGCTCGTAGCCCTAGACTCCCGGATGCCATCTCTTGTGAACGGGGGCCGCACTCCCCACGCCGTTCCGCTCCCGAAGTCCCAGGCTGGCTCCGAGGCTCACCTCAAGAGTCGCGAGCCCGGGCGGGCGACGAGGTGCTGCGGCTCAAGGTCCGAGCCAGGCTGGCATCATCCGTGGATGGAAAATCATCGAGGACTGCAAGGGGCGCGCGTGGGCTTCAGCGGGAGGTCGAACCGCTCATCCAAGCAGGACCTCCTCCACGAACTGGCCGCCTCGATTGTCGGGCAGGCGTGCAAGCTGCGAGCGCCCGGCGAAGTCGAGCGCCCCTGCCGGACTGACGGTCCCGGCAGCCCCACTTCCCGAGGAGAGTATCCGCGGGAAGACGCCCTGCATATAGATGGAGTTCGCGCCCGGGTACCAGCGCGGCGCGAGCCCGCTGCGCATTCACAAATGGCTCGACGCGCCGTCTACCGGGTGTCGCCTCCCTTGAGGCGGCGCGGCACTTCCGGGGACGTTGCGCAGCACCGGGCTTCGCACGGAAACTCCAGCGGACATCCTGGGCGGAGGAACACCTCTGATGCCTGATGCCTTTATTTGGAGCGTGGACTCCTGAAGACCGCTCAGGTGGTTGCACAGCAACCAGAAAGAACGTGTCATGGCTGTTACGTTGAGTGCAGACCTGTCCAACATGAAGGCGTATGTGAACGACCTGTTCAGCGCGACGGTCCGAAAGACTCCTGCCGAGGTCAAGACGTTCGATCCGAAGGGGAACCCGCGTTCCGGTGGTTCAACGACGCTGATGGATCCATGCAACACATTCAGGACACGTTCTTCAATCTTCTCAAGAACCCCAGCAACAGTCACCATGCGCCCAGCGACAATGCACTGGCGACGTTCCTGAAGGCTCAACTGTCAGGCCTCAGCATGTTTGTGCCCGCTCTCCACCTGACCGGAACCTACAAGCACACGAAGAAGGGAACGGAGTACGAGTCGCCCGTCTACAAGGTTCAACAGTACAAGAAGTACGCCCTTGGCAATGATGTGGGCCTGAAGGAGTTTGTCACGCTCTTCCTGGCGGGTGCCCACTTCGTGGTCCTTCACAATGCCAAGGATCTGGGCCATGGCAAGGTGGCCGACTTCTACGCGGCCTTCCATAAAGATAATGATAAAGTGCTGGCCGCCAACAAGGTGCCGGCGGCAGGACACTCTCATTATACAAGCCTTGTTGCGCTGTTTACCGCCTATGGTTATCCGAAGATCGCCGCGGACGAGGCGCCCGGCATCTGCCCCATCGTCGCCTCGTTCCTCATTGATACGACGGCCAACAAGGTGGTGGGCAGCGATTACAACACGTTCTTCCAGCTTGAGGGATGGCCCGGGGTCACCATGGGCGGGATGTCGGGGTGGCACGCGGCCGACTTCGCGACCCACCAGGCGACCAAGTGGAACATCTCGACGTATGGCCTGTGCCCCTACAGCGAGAAGCGGGGGACCACCATTTTCCTGGCTCCGGACAACTGGACGGCGCCGGTGACCCCGGGCTGGAAGATGCCCAGTTACGCGGGGGCGCGTAAGGAGTCGCCGCCCTGGGTGGCGACCGATTCCATCTCCGGGATTGTCGGCGGGGTCCTGTAGGCCTGCTTTCGCTTTCACCAGCGCGAGGCCCTCTCTGGGAGCAAGACAGTCCGGGAGTGAGCCTGCCCCGGTCTTGTGTAACAGCTCGCCGCGCCCCGTCTGGATAAGGCGAGGATGAGCCGTCGGGCATCGAGGCAGAGCGCGGAGACGTCAGTCGGAGCTGGACGGGAGCGTGACGGTGCCGGGATTCTCGATGGCGGCGAGCGCGGCACGCAGCAAGTAGCGCCCCGGGTCCTCACCGCGTAGGCGGGCCGTCTCAATCAGCGAGTAGAAGAGGGCCGCCACCTCGGTGCCGCGCAGCGACTTGGAGCCGTAGTGGTTCTCGCGGCCCCTGTCGCGCGGCTGCCGCTCCACCAGGTTGTTGACCAGCGGCACCCACGGGTTGCAGAGGAAGACGGTCAGCCCGCTCCACAGCTCCAGCATGTACTCGAGCGCCTTGCGCAGAGCGCTGCCCGGCAGCGAGCGCTGAGCGAGTGCCCACTGGCGGATTGCAGCCACCAGCGGGGCGGACTTCTCTTGTCGCACCGCGAGCCGCTGAGCGAGCGCCGCCGTCTGTTGCTCGCCCCTGAGCGCGTACGGGTCGGGCAGGTCGGCCTCAATGGCATACATCTGGCCCATGAGAGCCAGCACCTCGGCGCACACGGGGGCCACCTTCTCGGCCTCCACGAATTTGCGTCGCACGTGGGCCCAGCAAAACACCAGCGAGCAGGAGGCCGGCCCATCCGCACCGGACTTCGTCGCCGTCTGGTAGGCGGCGTAGCCATCCACCATGACGACGCCCGCGTACTCACCGGGTACCCGCTTCGCGGTGGCCCCGGAGCGACTGGGCAGAACCCGGTGGTACACGGCGTCCGCACAGGCCACCGTCCACGCGTACCACTTCTTCCCCGGCCCCTTGTTCAGCATGTCTGGAAGCGGCGGGAATCGAACCCGCGCCGGGCGGTGCGAATACCCCAACAGATTCGCGCCCTTACCTCGTAACCGCCCGGAATGCTTGGGAGTCGATATCCCGCCGCGTCCCGGGTCGTCCCGTCCTGTCCATCTCGTTCCGCAGGCTCCTGCGACAGACGTGCAGCATGGGGGCGAACATGAATTGGGGCAGTTCCGTGCGCGCCACGGCACCCCGTTTCGCTCCAGCAACCCCGGCCCCAGGAGAGCGCCGGGGTACCCCCTGTGTCAGGGTAGTTGACGCCTGGAGTCGCCTCCTGTCTTGGAGACCTTTTGGAGACGGCGCCAGCAGCGGCGCGCCACTTGTCTTGCGCATCCCAGCGGTACCTCTGCAGTGCCCCACATCCGTCTTCACAAGCCTCCACCCTGGGGCGTCCCCCTTCTGGCCCGGCAAGCCCGCCGGCTCCACCTTGAATGGGGAATGCAATGAAAATCCAATCTCTAGCCAAGGCGGCAGGAGTCATCCTGCTGCTCGGGCTGGTGTCGACGCCAGCCCAGGCCCAATGGCATGTGGACGTGGCCAGCTGGAACCTGCTGAATTTCGGCGACCACAAATCAGGCATCGTCGGCGGTGTAAGGAACAATCTGCTCGATCGGATGGCCTCAATCATCAGCCGTTACGACATCGTCTTCGTGCAAGAGGTGTTGAACGGTGGCGGCTCTCTGACCAACGCCCTGGCCCAACGCGCCCTGCTGGCCAATTACAACTGTCAAACCATCTCGCAGCCAAGCGGCTGGGCCGGGCGCCAGGAGCGCTATGGCGTGTGTTGGAACACCACGTTGCCGCTGACCCTGCAAGGTCAAGTCGATTTCGTCGGCCAGCAAGCAACGTCGTTGGACGGCAACCAGTACAATGCCGTTGCTCTGTGGATGCGTCCGCCGCTGCGCGCCACCTTCCGCTATACCAAGCCCGATGGCACTTTCTTTGATTTCACGGTCTATGACATCCACACCAAGCCGGCCTATGCTGCCGGGGCCGGTATCCAGCGCCCGCAGGGGTGGCGCCGGCGCCAGCTCGAAACCGTTCGGTGTTCACCGAGTTGAGACTGCTGGAACGCAATGTAGTGCCAGCCGCCAACGTGGTGCTGCTGGGCGACTTCAACGCCGATTGCGCCTATCTGTCCCAAGTCGACGAGGGCAATGTGCTGACCGTCGGCAATGGCTGGACCTGGGTGGTGCCCCGTGGCACCAGGACCAACATGGCAGTCAATGCGGCCTGCGCCTATGACCGTGTGGTACTGAATGGCGGCACCCAGGCGACTTTGCTGAACTGGGGCGTCGATTATGTGGGCGCCAACGCGACGCTGGACGGCCGCCGCGTCTCGGACCATTACCCGGTATGGACCCAGTTGGGGCAGATCGGCCCCGCCAGCAAACCGCCGCTCATCAAGGCGGTGGTCACCCAGGTCAATCCGGGCGGCCTCACCAAGAAGATGAAAATAGAAATCTCGGGCCAGCCTCAAACCAAGACGCCGGTCCAGGCCCAGTTGTTCTTCATGCACCCGAACCTGCTCACCGCCATCCTGCGTGGCGGACGGACAGTGCCATTACAGGATGCGCGTGGCTCGCCGACGCCGGTGACTGTCAAACCAGATGGCAGCATCGATCCGCTGCTGCTCGACCTGCCCAAGCCCGGCGCCTATACGTTGGTCCTGGACCGGGATAGGGACGGCAAGTTCATTCGGGGCAAGGGGGACTTCGCCAATGGCATTGGTGGCATTGATATCGTGATCCCCGACCAAACTATGCCCCGCACCGCCGCCCTGGACGACAGCGGTCGTCCCTTCAGCGACGCCAAGGCCGAGGAGCTGGGTGCCGCCTATGTCCTGGCGCGCGGCGTGAATCCTGATGCCGACTACAATCTTTACGTGGTCAGCACAAAGCGACTGCAAGAGGTGGCGAAGGGCAACACCAACGCCAGTGTTGCGTTGACCGACGTGGCGGTGCCTGTCAATCACCTGGGAGGGCCTGTCACTCAGAAGCGCATCGGCCTGTCTGATATCCGAGTGGGGGCCCGCTCGGATGGCGACGGCACCTTGTTCGCTGCTCTGTGGCGCCAGCCCGCAGTACTGTTCAACAACCGCGTCGACCCGGCCGCGCCTCAGCCCTCGGCTTGGAAAGAAGCCCAAGCCCTGGACGATGACAAGGCAACCGAGGCGGATGATGATCCGACGCGCGATAGCTGCGCCAAGGCAGCCCAATCATCGGATGCCGACTTGAGGGCGGTATGCAATGTGGGTCCGTTCTTCGCCGATGCTTTCGGCAACGAATTCATCATGCTGCTCGACTCCAACAACGACGGAAGGTTGGACCCTGGCGACCAGCGGCTTTCTACCTTCAAGATTGCCGGTGAGCATCCACTGGACGGGGAGACGGGATGTGAACCCCGTCTTCCCCGCCCTGCTTCAGTTCGAGCCGGCCGTGGAACTGAGCGGCTTGACCTCGGGAGCCGGAGACTCCTTGAGCTTCACCGCGAGCGCGTCGAGGCCGTGGTAGCCCTTGGCGCACACTCAAGCCAGCCATTCCGGCACCGGCCGCACGTGGATCATCCTCAACGAGGGACGCTGGAAGACCAGCCTGATGATGACGGTCGCGACCACGCGGCTGGACGGCACGGCCTCCTGCCGCGTGTTCACCTTCGATCCGGAAACCCAGGTCGGCAACGGCACCAACTGATCAGCCAAGAGGTCCAGGGCCCCTATCGCGCCCCTGCTGGGAGGGAGGCCTGGGCAGGCGTGTGCCCCAAGGGGGCTGCGTGGCCTCTCCGCCGGCCGGGCGCACAACTCGGCCGACCCCCACAGTTTCGGTGTCCCCGACGCGATTCGAATCCGTGGGGGAGCAAGCCCACATGTAGCAGCGGCCAGCGCACCTCGAACCCGGCCCCTGACTCCCCGCCCGCCCTTGGCACTTGCAATCGACCGTGGCCGAACTGTCTGCTTGCCGTCATTGACACAGACAGCCAAGAGAGCCAGGCCCCTGCCGCGCACCTGCTGGGAGCACGGCCAGGGCCGGCGTGTACCCCAAGGGGCTGCGCGGATTCTCCACCGCCTGGCGCACTGCTCGGGCGGCCCCCGTCCGTCTCCACCGGCCCGGCGCACAGCCTCGTGGCACCCGTCAGCAGCCCTCCTCGGCCCCTCTGCACCAGGCCTCTCCCTCAACACCGCCGCATCCCTCCTATACGCCTCCAGATTTGGTCCGAATCTGGTCCGACA
The DNA here is from genome assembly GCA_049060065.1 of Cystobacter fuscus. Taxonomy (GTDB): domain Bacteria; phylum Myxococcota; class Myxococcia; order Myxococcales; family Myxococcaceae; genus Cystobacter; species Cystobacter fuscus_B. Next base: position 1,312,798 of record JBMEQP010000002.1, on the reverse strand, counting down.
AGAATCGATTTGGTCCCCAAGGCGAGCCGCGTCTCCTCGTTAGGAGTGGGTTCGACGCAAGGCGGCGGGCAACCCCTATTGAAAGCGGCGGGAAGCGAACCCGCCGCTTCCACTGAGGTGTCCGGAGAGGGCCCTTCCACCCGGTCCTGCTGCACAGCCTCCTTATTGATGGCTCGTGGGATGGTCGGCCGTCAGGGGAATCTGTCCCTTGAACAACCGGTTGATGTCACCCGCCAGCCGCAGATAGAAGTCCGAGGATACGGCGACCCCATCCGCGTCCAGGCTCAGGAAGTACTGGCTGGTGGGAAGCATCGAGCTGTTCTCCGCCCCCTTGGCGATGGCCGTGCCCTCGTCGTACTCGTCGAACATGGCCACGTAGCCGGTCGAGATCCCCACGCGCTTGAGATCGTAGGCCTGCCGCCACATGAAGTCGCCGTGAAGCCGGGGGATCTGATTGCGCGGCCCCGCGTTCAGGTTCGCCCAGGAGAACCCCGGCCAGATGACCGCCCGGTAGGCGATTCCATACTGCTGCGTGTAGTTGAAGTCTGGCTGCCACTGGTTCGCCATGTAGTGGTCCGCGCCGTCGAGCCCCCCGAAGCGGCCCACGAACCACGGGGAGATCATGTCCAGGGACCTGTAGACGTTCTCGAACCCCGCCCTCGAGTCGTTCGTGCCCGTCCGCCAGTAGGTGGGGACGCCTCCGATGACATACATGCCCTGGCCCTTGAACCAGTTGATGAGGTCCATGGCCTCGGCGGCCGTGCCGGGCCGATCGGTGAAACCGATTCCCCAGATGCAGACGACCGGCTTGCCGTTCTGCCTCGCGTAGGCGGAAGACGAGTTCAGATGCATGGCATTGACCACCTGGGCCGTCCAGTCACGCTTGACCGCGGCCACCCAGTTGGTGGGGTTCATGCCCGTGATGTCGTACATGACATAGAACTTCCTGCCGTAGGCCTCCGCCGCGTTCTTCACCTTCACCGCCACGCTGTCGCGGTTGGTCTTCCAGCCGTTCGGTGCATCGTTCTCGTCGGCGCCGAACCGCTGCAGGGCGGCGCCATCGATGTTGTAGGTCCGCATCCACTCGAAGTGCTTGTTGACCGTCTCCGGATCATAGGAAGAGAAGAGCCGGGCGGGCTGTCCATTGGCCAGGTTCCCCAGATTGGTCGGATACAGCTTCGTGTACTCCCGGAGGTCCGGGTAGATCTCGAAGTTGACGTTGGAGTTGGGCGTCGGCGCGCTGCTGTTCTTCGACCAGTGGATCCACCCGTTGTTCGGAGAGCCATCCCCGGCCGCGTTGAACCAGCCCTGATATCCCGCGAACAGCTTGCCGACCACGTCGTTGCCGTCACCCGCCGCCGCCGTCGAGAACTTGAACCAGCTCACGTTGAAGAGGCCGCCCGTCCCCGTCCCGGTGAACTTCAGGTACAGGTCGTGCACGCCGCTCACGCCATTGATGGCACAGGACCGGGTGATCCAAGTCTGCCAGCCGCCCGTGGCCGGGACCGAGCAGGTCCCCGCGAGCGTTCCCGTCAGGCTGTCGAGCCGGACCTCGATATTGCCCCCGGCCCCGGCGCTGGCGACACGGGCCTCGAAGGTGTTCGCGCCGCCGCCGAAGTCCAGGTTGTTGAACGCGAGGTAGTCGCCCTCGTCGATGAAGGCGACATTCTGTCCCCCTTCACTGCTCGCCTCCAACTGCGTGCCCGACTGGCTGTCGTAGCTCGAGGCCGCCAGCTGGCCGAGCGCGGAGCGAGGAGTCGTCGTGGGAGCGGAGCCATGGACCTCGAACTCGGAGAGCTGACCGCCCGTGGCGCCCGAGTTGGCCGTGAAGTTCAGCTTCACGTACCTCGCGCTGGTCGCCGTGAAGCTCAAGGTGACCGTATTGGCGCTCGGGCTGAACGTATAGGTGGCGGGAGCGAGCACCTGCGTATAGGTGACGTCGTCGGTGCTCTTCAGGACGGACAGGGTCTGCGTTCTGGCGCCCCAGGTCGTCGGTAGCTTCAAGACCACCTGGTTGACGCTGTTCGCGCTGCCCAGATCGACCCGGATCCAGTTGGGATAGGCGTTGGCGGCGCCCTCCCAGTAGGTCGCTGGATTGCCATCGTTCGCGTTCGTCGCGACATACACCTGCGTGTAGCTGCCCGCCGTGATCCCTTGCGCGTTGAGTCTCAGCGGGAGCGTGCTCGCCCCCACCTCCTCGGCTGGAGTCGCATCCGGTGCCAGCGGCGGGTCGCCCGCGGGCGTACAGGCCAGGGCCGCCCACAACAAGCCCCCTACTCCGCTCTTCAGCCACCCACGGCTTCCCATCCGTCTCTTGAAGTTCAAGGCCACTCGAGCCTCCTCGTCCCGCTGGGTCTCATTGGAATCTTCACGATTTTCTCATGAATTCCAACATTTCCAGCTTAACTGGCGAACAGGCGTTTCCTGGTAGAGGGCCGGGAGCGGGAGCCGCACCGCGTCAACCGCGGAAAAAACAATGGGCCCGAGCCGTTTTCGTGGCTCGAGCCCAGTTCACCGGGTGGGGATTGCTTCACTCGACGTCCGGGGAAGGACCCGCTTAAGGTGCGCGTCCCATGACTACTCCCCGTCCCCTTCTCTCCGACGACAAACGCGCTCCCGCCGTGGCCGAGGCGATGGCCGGCTTCCACCGGGACATCGTCGATCAGGTCCGCACCACCGTGGAGCGCGAGCCCGTGGTGGTGGTGGGCATGGCGCAGAACCCCTTCGTCAAGAAGGTGCGCCAGGCCCTCACCGAAGCGGGCATCGCCTTCGAGTACCTCGAGTACGGCAGCTACTTCGCCAAGTGGAAGGAGCGGCTCGCCATCAAGATGTGGAGCGGCTGGCCCACCTTCCCCCAGGTCTACGTGCGCGGCGTGCTCATCGGCGGCCACGACGACACCATCAAGGCGCTGGGGGATGGCTCCCTGCGCGAGCGGCTCGGGCCCAAGGCCTGAGCCACCCGGGGCCGGGGCCTTACTGCACGTCCTGCAGGCTCCGGCCCTGCACCCAGCCGTCGTGGTACACCACGCCCGTCGGCGCGATGGAGCTGTTGCGGTACAGGCCGACCTTCAAGTAGTTCGTCTGCCCCGAGTACATCGTCGCGATGTAGCGCTTGGGCAGCTCGAGCTTGCCATTGCGGTAGAGCTCCACGAAGCCCGTGCTCGACTTGGACGACCACTTCACGTGGAAGATGAAGTCCTGCCACTGCCCGCGCACCAGCGGGGTGCTCCACACCACGGTGCTGCCCTGCAGGCGCAGGTAGATGGTCTCTCCGTTGACGTAGAACTCCACCGGGGGCGAGCCGCTGTCACCGCTCTGGTGCCACTGGGTGAAGAGCTGCCACGTCTTGGCGCTCGGGAAGTCCGAGGCGAACATCGTGCTCCACCGGTAGTAGTACTCGTCGCCTTCCTTCTCGTTCGTCATCTTCACCAGCTCGTTGCGGTTGCCGCTCGCGCTGATGGGGTTGTCTCCCTGCTTCACCGTCACCTTGATGGCGTAGCTGCCCTGGCGCGCGGGTGAGGACACCACCTGCAGCCGGTCCGAGCTGACCATCTGCGTCCGGGTCCACTGGGTGCGGTCGCCCGTGTCGAAGTCACCCCGCCACACCACGCCGCTGGCGCTGGCCGACTCGGTGGCCGCGCCACACACCCGGGCCTCGGCGATGCTCGCCCAGTCGTTCTGGGAGTTGCCCTTGAAGGTGATGCGCAGCCGGCGCGCGGACCGGGGGGAGAACGTGTAGGTCTCCGCCGCCGTCGTCTTGCCCGAGCTCGTGCCCGAGTAGACGGTCGTGTAGCTCATCCCGTCCAGGGACACGGACATCGAGAAGGTGTTGGTGCGCAGGTTGCCCTGGTGCCGGGCGATCGCCGCACCGGACACGGTGCGCGTCGAGCCCAGGTCGTAGTCGATCCACGAGCCCGCGCCCTGGTTGCTCCAGCGCGTCCCCAGCTGGTCGTCCAGGGTGTTCCGCGGACCGTTTCCATCATTGCCGGAGGCCAGGACCGAGGCCGCGGAGAGCGGGGTGCAGTTCGGCGCGCTCAGCGCATCCGCCGTGGCGTCCATCGTCTGGAAGAACTCGTCGGCTTCCCCTTGTTCATCGGGAAGTCCGCAACCAACACCAGCGAGGACGAACAGGGCTTCAACCAGCAGGAGGGTCTTCTTCAAAATGAGGCTCTCCGGGGGGATAGAACAGACAGGGGGTGACACCGGACCGCGACACACGGCCGGTGGGGGGATGAACAGTCTGGCTTTCGAACGCGGGGCTCTCGTCGTTCCAATCGGGAACCGACCCGATCAACGAGAGCGGATGTAGCCGCGTGTATGACTTTGACTCCAGCCCAGACACCCGTGAATCACGGGTGAATGAGACGGGCCGGAACATCCCCTATCTTTGTATCCCAATCAACACGCCGTGCCACGCCCGGGAGCTGGGCGAGGAGGCAGGCATTGCGGCGGCCTCAAGCCACCGAGCGCAGCGGAGAGGGCTGGTTCTCCGCGATGCGCAGACAATCGCCCAGGAAGCGGATGTAGGCATTGAGCGCCCGAGCGCCCGCCTCGGCGTAGAGGCGAGCATGCTCGGGCGAGCGGGAGATGGCCTCCTCCAGCAGCTTCTCGTTGAGCAGGGTATGGCCCACGTCCACCGCCACGTGCTCGGCCATGAAGGAGAGCAGCGAGGAGACCTCGGTGCCCAGCACGCTGTCCACCTGCTTCATCAGGCGGGGCCCGAAGTAGACGGCGAGGTAGCCCACCTCGCGCTCGATGGCGATCTGCCCCACGGGGAAGTCGCCCTCGATGGTCTCGTCATGCAGCTGGCGGTAGGCCTTCATGGCGTCGGTGGGGGGCTGGGCGAGCAGCTCCTCCACCGTCAACGCGGGCGGCGGCTGGTGGGCATTCCAATGCTTGATGAGGGCGTGGGTGTCCTCGAGCGTCATCAGGTGGTGGCCCGTCTCGCTCTTGGCGTGGATGATGAGCGCGTTGCCAATCTTCTCCAGCCCCTGCTCGATGCAGCGCTGGCCCGTGCGGCGGATCCACCCGTCCACCGGCTCGGTCATGTACACCGCGCGCGCCATCCACTCGATGAGGAAGCGCTCCAGGACCCTCGGCTCGATGGAGGGCGAGAGCAGCCGGCACAGGGCGGGATCGGTATCCAGACGGGCGCGGGCCTTCACGGCGTGGGGCTCGTACAGCTTCTTCAGCAGTTCCATCATGATGGCACTCCTTCAGGGCACGACGTGAGGGGTTGAGCGGGGACGACCCGCGGACTGCTCCTGGATGTGCTCCAGGAATTCGGGAACGAGCGAGGCGGAGATGATCCACAGCACGGGCCGGGTGGACGGATCATCGTGCAGGCGGGCGGCGGAGGCGTACGCGCCGTCGTCCTCGCACAGGTAGACGAAGGAGGTGCGCTCGCGCAGGGCGAACCAGCCGCGCGCCTCGTCCAGCAGCGCCACGTAGGCCTCCTTCCCCTCGGGCGACAGGGGAAAGAGGCGGGCCGAGTCGAGCAGGCGGAAGAGGTTGGCGCCGGGCTGCCCCAGCTCGAGCACCAGGGCCGCGAGCGGCAGGCCGTGGCGCCGGGCCACGAGGATGCGCCGCTCGCGCTGCAGCCCCGCCTCCCACCAGGTGCGCGACGCGCCCCGCATCTCCAGGCGCTCCCGGGTCAGATCCAACGCCTCGGCGTAGCAGGCGGGCCGCGTGCGGGCGATCTCCCGCGCCAGCAGGAGCTTCTCCCCCATGGACGCGGGGGCGATCTCCAGCTCGCCCACGGGCAGGCCGCTCGGCTCCGAGCACTCCACGTCCATCAGCCGCACGTTCATCACCAAGGACTGCCCGCTCTGCGCCATCCGCTCGGCGAAGCGCACGTGCGTGCGGCGCACCCAGGGCACGGTCGACTCGGCGTAGCTGAACAACCAGCGGAACTCCGGGTCGCCCTGGGAGTGCTCCACCGTGCGCTGGTAGACGTCGCGCAGCGTCTGTCCCGGCGTCTCCGGGACATGGACGGGCTTGCCGGGCCGGCGGCCCAGTTGGTGCAGCATCCAGGAGGACTGGTACATCTTGAGCGAGGAGATGGACGCCTCCACCCCCGCTCCGAGGGCCACACCGTCTGACAGGACAGGTGGGGAAGCCGCGCGGCGCGGGTATTCATGTCCATGAAGTCGCGGCGCAGCGCCTCGAAGTGCTCGGACGTCTTGCCCGCCAGGTTGAAGTAGCCCGAGGCGGCGTACAGCTCCCACAAGGGCTCGAGCCAGTCCTCGCTGGTGCGCGTGGAGGGACAGAGCGACTGGGAGACGAGCTTCATCCACCGCAGGCTGTCGCGCTCGGTGTTCGGCCGGACCTCGAGTCCACACAGCCGCCGGCCATCCGTCTGGGAGAAGGAGACGTGGCGCACCTCGCAGCGCAGGTCGATGCGCTCGCCCCGCGCCGTCTCCAGCTCCAGCGGCAGGAAGAGCCCGGGGAAGAGCAGATCCTCGGCGCCGCTGAGCAGCCCCAGGCCAGAGTAGGAGAGATCCACGGCCTCGCGCTCGAGCCACCCGAGCTCCGTCCAGAGCGGATGGGCGAAGCGCACGCGCAGCCCCGCGGGCGCCGGCACGCGGCGGTGCCAGCGGTGACGCACCCGCCACAGCCGCTCGGGCAGCGGGGTCACCCACTGCTCGCCCCGCCCAGCGGGGGCGCCGGCGCATCCGGTAGGCGGAGTTGTACCCCACCACTTCCACCTCACACGGGGGCTCGCCCCAGCGCGCGAGCGGCTCGGCGCAACGCCAGAACAACAGGCCGCGCTCCGCGTCCATCCGCTCCAGCACCGGGCGCACCATCCGGCCGGGCTCGCGCAGCACGGCCTTGTTGTTCACCGCGGCGATCATCCCGAGGAGGGTCGCGATGCGCCCGGCGTCGGAGATCTCCTCCTGCACGGGCAGCGGAGACGCCTCGGGCAGGGCGCTCCCGTGCCGCAGCCGCTCCTCCATCATCGTCAGGAGGGCCCGCCCCTGCGCCGGCGAGACGTCCACGAGCCGGATCCCCAGCATGGCGTCCTCGCCTCCGGCCCGCTGCCAGTGCAACTCCCCCGACAAGGGCCCGAGCGTGGCCGAGCCCGTCTCCAGACACACCCGCAGCGCGCCATCGGACGGCCAGGACTCCATGCGCGTCTCGGACCGGGCCCAGACCGACGCGGGACTCAGCAGGGTCGCCGGTCCCAGGCGCCGTCCTCCCTGCTCGGGAAGGACCACCTGGATTTCACCTGGAGCCGACAGCGAGTAGCCCGAGTAGGGGCTGGTCACCGCGACCCTCCCCGTGGGCAGGGAGCGTGACGGCCGATCCGAGATGGCATTCATGGTGGGGTTCCTTTCGAACCGTTCAATCTCTCTCACAAACCAATAACGGCCCTCCCCAACTGTCGTCAAGCCGACCCCGCTAATCTTTGCGGGTGTCTGGGATGGAAAACCTTGTCACGCGAAAGCTCCGCCCTGGCCGCGTCGGATTTCCCGGCCTCCACCCGCTCGCGGCATACGCCGAGGGATCCTCGTCCGTGGGAATTCCCGAACCCCTCGTCAATCCCATACAAGGGAATCAAGCTCTCACCGGGCACGCCATGTTGACAGGGATTGGCGAGGAACACCGGGACTCCGGCGGAAGGCCACGAGGGACGGTTGAGCGAAGAGTCCGGGGATGGCGGGACCGCGCGGACGAAGGCGGAGGGGCTCGGGGCCCGGAGGGCTCGGCGACCCCCTTCCCCAGGGGCGCCCGCGCCGGCGGTCCCGTCCACACGCCGACAGGGAGCGCCACGCGTGCCCGTCCACCGGGCAGGCGACCCGGGCGAAGGCGCAACCCCTGGAATCACGGGGGATTGTTCCCTCCAGCCCTGCGCCCGGGGCCCGGCGGCACCTCGCGGGAGGGGGAAAGTGGGGTGAATCAGCACCCCCCGCGCAACTTTTCCCAAAGGTTGGGAGATAATCCCCTCAACGCTGTACCCAACCTATTCCGACAGGTGCGTCATGACCGCTCCCATCAACGGCAACACTCGCGCCACCAGCGCGGCCCCCACCACGCCGAGCGAGGTGCACTTGAACCTCACCGGAAAGTCCTCCGTGGAGGAGGTCACCAAGGGCCTGCAGAAGTACGGCCTGGATGAGGCCAGCGCCAAGGCCTACGCGCTCCAGGTCGGCTCCATCCAGAGCAAGGAGAGCCAGAGCGCGGTCTACCGGAAGGTCGAGCAGAAGATGAACGAGTTCATCAAGGCCAATCCGAACGCGACCGAGGAGGAGATCGCCGCCAAGGCCAAGACGCACCTGATGGCCCAGACGCTCATGTACAAGCACGTGGAGAAGAGCATCATGGAAATGGCGCAGAAGTCCATCGAGCGCATCCGCGACACGTTCTCCGAGAACAACTGAGCGTGCCCGGCGCCCGGAGTCCCCTCGGGTGACTCCGGCGCGCCCCCAGGCGCGCCCCGCGCGCCTACCAGTCCAGACGCACGAGAAAGCTGCTGGCGTCCTCATCCGTCACGCTGATCTCGTACTTCAACTGGCCCTGCTCCAGCGCGAAGGCGGTCCTCACGCTGGCCAGCACCATGCCCGTGTTCCAGGCCGGGCCAATCAAATCCTGAATGAAGCGCAGTTCCCGGAGCCAGGGGTGACCCGGCGGTAGGAGTGCTCGCCGAAGTTGACCGCCTGCGCGGCCGCGTTGGGAATGCCTTCCAGGGCCCGATGCATGCCCGACAGCGTGGACACCATGGCGCGCACCCGGCCCACCGAGCTGCGCACATACGAGGACCCCGCGGTCCACCCACTCTGGAAGAGGGCCTCGCCATAGGGGACTCCCCGCGCCTGCCCCGCCTGCCCGATGACATCGAGCATCTCCAGCATGGCCTTCACCGGGTAGCGGTAGTTCTCCAGCAGTTGCCCATCCTCGGCCACGTGCCGGCGAGCCCGTTCGACCACCTCCGGCCCATAGGCCCCGGCCGAGGCGAGCACCGACTCCAAGAACAACCCAGGAACCACCTGCTCCCGCCGACATCTGGCCAGCCGAGACAACAGCTGTGGGCGGGTCTCCATCATGGGGGTGGCATCCTGTCACGAATCGATACATCTCGTCATATCGATTCCGACGGACCCCCGTGCCGGAGGCGGCGCTAGACGCCCGCGAGCAGGGGGGAGCGCACGCCCGCCGAAACCAACCACAGTTGGTGGGAGGCCCGAGTGATCGCGATGTGCAGACGGCGGCGTGCCTCGTCATGGGCCGGATAGGCCTGGGCGGTGGCGTCTGGAATGACGACGTAGTCGAACTCGAGGCCCTTCACGTTGTCCACGTCCGTCACGTCCACCCCCGGCTCGAAGGAGAAGTCTCCCTCCAGCACCAGGCGTGCCCAGGACATGTCCGAGATGACACGATGGAAGGCCCGGGCCTGCTCGCGGCCACTGGCGATGACGGCGACGGAGGCCTGGGGCTCGCGCTCCAGCAGGTCCCGAAGCGCCTCGCCGATGAACAGGTATGCCTGGGCCTCGTCCGGGAAGTGGTGCAGCCCCACGGGCGCCCCCTCCCGGCCCGCCGCGGGCGGCTCGCCCGGGGCCCGCGTGCCCAACACCTGACGCGCGAGCGCGGTGATGGGCGCCGGGCACCGGTAGGACACCTGCAACCGGCAGGTGGCCGCCTCCTGCATGCCCAGCTCCGTGAGCACCGCCGGCCACCCCGCGAAGCTCGTCGAGGTCTGCTGCATCTCGTCGCCCGCCAGCGTGCAGCTGCGCGCCTCCCCCAGCAGCCGTCCCACCACGAACAGCTCCACGAGCGAGAAGTCCTCGGTCTCATCCAGCACCACGTGCACCAGCCGCCCCACCGCGCCCAGGTTGCCCGCCTGCGCCCGGAGGAACAGCAACAGCGGCAGATCCTCCACGTCCACCGTGCCCGCCAGCTCGTCCGGCGTGTCGCTCTCCAGGGACTTGCCATCCAACGTCTGGAGCCGGTCGGGATCCACGCCCTCCAGCTCGTGGGCGATGGGCGTGGCGATCTGCAGCATCGTGTGCCGCACCGTCTCGTCCACGGCGGTGCTCGGCAGATCTCCCCCCGAATGGGCGACGACCCCCTCCAGGAAGCGCCGGTCCGTGAAGAGCTCCGCGAGCCGCTTGCGCAGGCGCGGCAGGGCCGTGGCGGACGAAGACAGCACGCCCAGCCGGGCCGCGAGCGCGCGGCGCAGGGCCGGGTGGCGCTTGAGCTTCGCGACGAGCGGCGGGGTGTCCTCCCAGGGCTTGAGCGCCTTGGCGCCGAACGCCACGCGCGCGGTCAGCGCGGCCCACGAGTCCAGCGTCTCGACGGACACCTTGCCCAGGCCCAGCGGCGCGAGCAGCCGCCGGGAGAGCCGGGCGAGTCCCTCCTCGGGGACGATGACCTTCATGCGCGACTCGGGGTAGCGCTCCGCCTCGTCGAAGGCGATCTTCGCCAGCCGGTGCAGCGCCACCGTCGTCTTTCCACTGCCCGCGCTGCCCAGCACCAGCAGGGGCTGGTCCGCCGCCACGTTCACCGCCTCGAACTGCTCGGCGTCCAGCAGGGCCGTCACGTCCAGGGCCCCCTCGCGCCGCTCCGTCCCCCGCCCCACCCCGAGCTGGCCCGGCCGCACCGCCGTCCCCGTGCCCCCCTCGAGCTGCGAGCCCCACCCCGTCCCCAACCGCCGCCACACGCCCCCGGGGCCCCGCACCAGCACGCGCGTGCCAATCTGCACGCGGCTGAGAATCCCCCGCTCGATGACCACCGGGCGGCGCACCTTCACCGTCCCCTCGGACAGCCGCTCGCCGAACCACTCCTCGTACGAATCGCCTTCCCCATACAGGTAGAAGACGCGCGCCACCGGAGCGAAGCGCCAGTCGATGATGCGCACGTCCGCGGAAACATCCGCGAAGCTCGTGCGGCCCAGCAGGTAGTCCCGGTCCCCCGTCGTCCCGGCCACCCGCAGGTGGGCGAAGTACGGAGCGCCGAGCTCCGGCAGCCGCGCCGTCTCCTGACGCTCGAGCAGCGCCCGCGTCTGATCCATCTGGAAGAACAGGTGCGGCAGGTCCGCCACGGCCGCCGTGGCCGCGTCGTCGCGCAGTTCCTGGAGCCGGGTGATGAGATCCTCCGTCTCCTGCTTGCGATGGCCACTGCGCAGCCGCGCGCCCTCCACCGCGGCGAGGACGCGGCGCAGGACCGCCTCCTCCTCCGCGATGATGGCCTGCTCCTCGGGGGACAGCTCTCCGTCAGGCGTGCTCATGTGGGCGGGCAAGGTGACGCGGGGAGGGCACGGGGTCAACCCTCGCGCACGCTCCCCGGGCTCAGCGCAGCAGGCCTCCCAACAGGCCCCCCAGACCCCCGCCCCCCGGCGTCCCCCCGCCTTCCGGCGGCTTGTTGCCCCCCGTGAGCTGCGTCAGCACGGGCATCACCGTGAGGATGCCGCTCACGAGCTTGGGATCCAACCGGGACTTGAGGAAGTCGAGCAGCAGGGGCGCCACCAGCGCCGCCTTGCCCGCGTCGAGGTTGAAGCGCTGGAGCAACGACACGATGCCCGCGATCTCTCCCGCATGTCCCACCGCGCCGCCCAGCGCCCCCATCAGGCCGCCGCCGGATGAGCCCTGCGCCGGCCCCCGAGCAGTCCGCCCAGCGCCCCCATCAGCCCCCCACCCGCCTCGGGCTGGGGTTGCGCCTGCTGCTGCCGGCCTGCATCTCGGGGATCGACTGGCCCATCTGGTCCGCCGCCTCGGGGCTGATCTTCTCCTTCACCGTGCCCTGCACCAGCTTGAGCAGCGAGCCCGCCAGCCCCTGCGCCTGATTCGAATCCACACCCAACTGCTGAGAAAGCTGTCCAATCAAGTCCATGGCGTCCGCTCCTTGCCGTCCTCGGATGCCGCGGTTGTAGCGGACCCGCCACGCTTCCCCCAACCCCGGTCACATCCGCGTCACGAACGTGACGTCCTTTGCCCGACGGATGGCGGAGGCGGACTCGCGTGTATCCTCGGGGCCATGAGATGGTCCCCCCGCCACCCGCTGCTCCTCCCGCTCGTGCTGCTCGCCCTGCTCGGCGGATGCAGGCGCCCCACGCGCTCTGGCGAGGAGGCGAGCGCCCCCGCTCCCGGCTCCCTGGGCACCGTCACCGTGAAGGGCTCGGATACCCTCGTCGTGCTCGGACAGCGCTGGGCCGAGCAGTACATGAAGGAGCACCCCGGGGCGAGCATCCAGGTGACGGGGGGCGGCTCGGGCACGGGCATCGCCGCGCTCATCAACGGCACCACCGACATCGCCATGTCCAGCCGGAGCATGCAGGACGCCGAGAAACAACAGGCGCGGCGGCGCTGGCCTCGCGGCCCCGTGGAGCTGGCCGTGGCCCGCGACGGCATCACCTTCTATGTCCATGAGCGCAACCCCGTGGACAGCCTCTCGCTCGCCCAGCTCCAGGCCATCTACCTGGGGGACACGCGCAACTGGAAGGACGTGGGCGGCGCGGATGCCCCCATCATCGTCTACTCGCGCGAGAGCTCCTCGGGCACCTATGTCTTCGTCAAGGACGCGGTGCTCAAGGGCCAGGACTTCACCGAGCGCGCCCAGACGCTGCCGGGCACCGCGGCCGTGGTGAACGCCGTCTCGCTCGAGCCGGATGGCATTGGTTATGGCGGCGTCGCCTACGCCCGGGGCGTCAAGGAATTGAAGGTGCGCGTGGGCGAGCACGACGAGGCGGTGCCCCCCACCCCCGCCACCCTCCAGTCCGGCGCCTACCCCCTGTCGAGGGAACTCTACTTCGAGCTGCCCCGGAGCCCACCGGGCTCACGCGCTCCTTCATCGACTACGTCCTGTCCCCCGAGGGGCAGCGGCTCGTCACCGACGCGGGCTTCTTCCCGGTGAAGTAGCCCTCACGCGAGCCCCTCCACGCTGGCGTCTCCCCAGCACTCCCGGGCCAGCGCCACCACCCGGACGTTCTCGGGCACCTCGCGCAGGAAGCGCGCGCGGTGGGCGGGCTCGGGGATGTCCTCGGCCCGGGCCCGTACGCACTCCAGGGCCTGGCGCAGCGAGGACTCGGCCTGTGCCCGGTCTCCCCGCGCAGACACGCCTCCGCCAGCGCCGGTACATGGCGACCGCGTAGACGCCCTGGCCCTGGTTGCGCTCCAGCTCGCGCACCCCGAGCACCGCCTCCTCCCGCGCCCGCGCCACGTCGCCCCGGGCGAGCAACACGGTGCTGAGCACACCCCGCGCGAAGACCACGTCGGCCTGGAAGGGCGTCAGCAGCGTGCACGCCTTTCGCGCGTGCGCCTCGGCCTCCGCCAGCGTCTCCGGATCGCTCCAGGTCTTCGCCAGCACCGCGTGCGACACGCCCTGGCGGAACGTGGCCGGGCCGTCGTCCACCCCCTCTCGCGCCAGCACATGGGCTTCCCGGCGGTGCTCGGGATCCGCGCTGCCGGCCAGCAGCACGCACCGGTACGCCAGGGCCGAGCCCACCACGAGGTGCTCCTCCAACCGCCGTCCCGTGGCCAGCACCTCGCGCATGCGCTCCAGGGCGCCGGGCATGTCGCCCGCGGCCCCCAGTGCCAGGGACACGCAGGTCTGCACGATGAGCGCGTCGCGCTCCATGCCGAGCTTGCGGAACAAACGCGTGCCTTCCTCGGCCAGCACGAAGGCCGTCCAGGGCCGCGGCGCAGAAGTAGTGGAAGAAGCCATCCATGTAGCGCGTCCAGGCCCGCGCCACCCCCTCCTTGGCCATGCCCCGCATCCGCTCGAGCCACGCTTCCAGCTCCCACCGCGCCCCCGAGTAGACGAGCGACAGGCCCAGACACGCCAGGGCCCAGTGGTGGGCGTCCACGGCGTCCGGCAGGGCGTGGTGTTCCACAGGCTGGCGTTCAACCGGGCCGCCTTCTCCGCGTCCATGCCCATGTAGGCGCCCCCCAGGATCTGTCCGCCCACCAACCAGCACCACAGCCGGCTGCCGGGCTCCAGCTCGTCCAACACCGCGGCACCGAGCGACAGCGAGCGCACCAAGTCGTCCATCCAGAACGCCACCACCGCCTGGAGCGCGCGCAGGTGGACGGAGCGCTCCCCTCCACGCCGCACGCCAGCGCCTCCACCACGCACCGCATCGTCCCCGGCAGATCGTACAGGGCGAAGAGCCGCTCGGCCGCCAGGGAGAAGTAGTGCACCGCGCGCTCGGGTTGCCCACCCCGTTGATGGTGCGTGGCGAGCACCAGCGGATCCACCCCGCCCATCCGCTCCAGCCAGGCCGCCGCCAGCCGGTGGCCTTCCGGACGGTAGACGTCGGACAACAGGCCATAGGCCGCTTCCTGGAGGAGCGCGTGGCGGAAGCGGTAGCTCGTCTCCGTCGGCAGGAAGCTGTCGGAGCGCGGCTCGATGACCTCCTGGTCCATGAGGGCGCGCAGGTGCCCCTCCAGCAGCGCCTTGGCGGCCTGGTCTCCCAACAGCTCGCTCACGCCTCCCGACCAGAAGTCGCGGCCGAAGATGCTGGCCGCCAGCAGCACCTGACGCACGCCGGACTCCATCCGCATCAGGCGCGCCTGGAGCACCGCCAGCACCGTCTCCGGCGCCTCCGTGCCCCGCCCCTCGGACGCCACGCGGATGAGCTCCTCCAGGAAGAGCGCGTTGCCGTCGGCCATCTCCACCGCCCAGCGCACCACGCTCTCCTCCACCTGGGGCCCCAGCACCTCCCGGACGAGCCGCCCGCTCGCCTTGCGGCTCAGGCCCTGCAGCGGCACCTCCTGGAAGCGCCGCGTCCAGGGGAAGGGAAACAAGTCCTTCACCTCGGGCCGCGCCAGGGCCAGCACCCCGAAGGGCTGCTCGGCCAGGTCCCTCAAGAGCGCGTCCACCCGCCGCACCGTCAGCGCGTCGCTCCAGTGCAGATCCTCCAGCACCAGCAACACCGGGTGGTGGGCACACTCCGCCTCGAGGAAGACCACCAGCGCCCGCTCCACCTGGGTGCTCATCAGCCGCGGATCATTGCGTGCGGCGCGCAGCAGCGGATCATCCTCCTCGTCGACCATGGGCACGGCGCACAGCTCGCCGATGAACTCCACCGTCCCCTCGGCCTGCTCCCGCGGCAGGTGCCGCGAGATGCGCTCGCGCAACCGCTCGCGCTTCACCTGCAGGGGCTCGCCCTCCACGATGCCGCACAGCCGCCGGAACACCTGCCCGAGCAGGCCGGAGGCCACGCTCGCGCTCATCGGATCCCCGCGCCCCAGCAGCACCAGGGTCCGCGGCGCGTCGCGCTCCACGCGGCGCAGGAACTCATGGCGCAACCGGGACTTGCCCATGCCCGCGGGCGCCGTCACCAGCACCGCCTTCGCGGTGGACTCCTCCGCGCTGCCCTTGAAGGTGAACTCCAGCAGGGACAGCTCCTGATCCCGGCCCACGCACGGCGTGGGCTTGCCCAACAACAGCCGGGACTCGTCCACGCCGAGCTGCTCGCCCTGCAGCAGGAACATGCCGCCCTGCTCCACGCGCGAGAGCTGGAAGCCCGGGCCCAGCAGCCCCGCGGTGGTCTCGTCCATCACCACCGGGCCGGAGCCCTGCGCCCTGCCCACGTGGCGCAGCAGCTCGCCGGCGCGATCCATGGCGTTGCCCACCGGCAGGCGCTCGTTGAGCTGCCCCACGCCGGTGACGAGCACCACCGAGCCTCGGGCCAGTGCTCCTTGAAGGACAGCGCGGAGCGGGCCGCCACCGCCGCCTGATCCGTGGCGGTGCCCCGCTCGGGCATCACCGTGGCCACCAGCGAGCCGTCCGCCAGCAGCTCCACCTGCGCCCCCGAGTTCTTGAGCGCCGCGCGCAGGGCATCCCGGGGCGCCGCGCCCGGTTTGAGCACCTGGGTCGCCCCCTCCGGGCCGGGCGTCTGGGTCGACACCAGCAGCACGCTGAAGAGCTTCTGCTCGGCGCCCGCCATGCCGGAGGGACCGGGAGCGTCGCGGAGGACAGCGTGCGGGGCCCGGAGTCCATCTCCGCCAGCAGGCGCAAGAGCTGGTCGGCATCGGCGGGCCGGCGCGCGAGATCCTTGGCCAGCATCCGGTCCACCAGCCCGCGCAGTTCCGACGGCAGGTCCGGTCGCAGCCTGCGCAGGGGCACGGGGTCGGCGAAGAGGATCTTCGCCAGCACGGCGGCGAAGTGCGGCGCCGAGAAGGGCGGCTGGCCCGTGAGGCACTCGTAGAACACGCACCCCAGCGAGAAGATGTCCGCCGCGGGGGGATCTCGTCCTGGCTCGAGGCCTGCTCGGGCGCCATGTAGCCCGGAGTGCCCACCACCGTGCCGGCCACGGTGACGGCCTCCAGCGAGGGCGCGGCGTAGCGCGCGAGGCCAAAGTCCAGCAGCACCACGTCCTCGGGGCGGCCCGCGCGCAGGAAGAGGTTGGAGGGCTTGATGTCGCGGTGGACCACGCCCCGGCGGTGGGCCACGGCGAGGCCCTCGGTGGCCCGGCGCACCATCGCCGGGCTCTCCGTGGGGCTCAACGGCCCGCGATGCAGGCGGTGCGAGAGTTCCTCTCCCTCGAGCCACTCCATCGCCGGTAGGGCGGGCCTTCCGCGAGCGTGCCATGCGCCACGTGGGCGACGATGGCCGGATGGGTCAGACCCTCGAGCAGCTGGGCCTCGCGGTTGAAGCGCATCGCCGCGTCCGTCGAGGCGCCCACCAGCAACAACTTGAGGGCCACCTGCCGGCCGGTGAGTTGATCCAACGCCCGGTAGACGAACCCCATGCCACCACTGCCCGCGAGGTCCTGGATGACGAAGCGGTCGGCGACCATCCACCCCGCGGGAAGGACCGCGGGAGCCAACCCTGGAGGTGAGGGAACAGTCTTGTCGTTTTCCATGAGGAGCGTGCGGGTCAATCCATATCATGCGTCCCTGTCCAGCCGCTGTCCGGACTGCTGCTCCGTGCTGGCCTCGGGCCGCTGGGATTGCGTAGGCTGCGCCCCATGATTCAGGGCTCGGGCCGCTGCCACTATCATCCAGAGCGCACCGGACTGGGCATCTGCGTGGAATGCCGCCGCGTCATCTGCCGGGAGTGCACCACGCAGTTCGAGGGCATCAACCGGTGCGCGTCCTGCCTGGACCAGCGCACCCGTGCCCTGGCGGTGTCCGCCGAGCGCCGGGAGTGGAGCGTGGGCAACGTGCTGCTCGCCCTGCTGGCGGGCGCCGTGGTGTATGGCGGCGTCCTCCTGGTCGCCCGCCCGGCAGCGGGGCTCTAGCCATGGCCGTCTCCGCGCTCGAGCTGCGCCCCCGTGGCGCCGTGGCCCTGATGGACGCCGCCCTGCGCCTGTGCGTGCGCGGCTCGGGGCTCTGGGCCCTCACCCTCCCCGGCGGCGTGCTCGTCACCGCCGCGCTCCTCCACCTCACCGACGCGGTGTCCCACCGCCGCCCACTCGCCCTCCCCGCCCTGCTCTTCACCCTGGCCTGGCTCGCCCGGGGCCTCTTCCAGGGCGCCGCCTGCCACCATGTCCAGCAGCTGCTGCTCGGCCCGGGCCCCGAGACACCCACCGCCCGGGACTCCCTGCGCGCCGCCCTGGCCCGCGCTCCCAGCCTGCTGTGCGCGGTGGCCTACCTGCTCGTCTTCAACACCGTGACACTCGGCTTCACCCTGGGGCTCGCCTACATGTTCCTGTCCGCCCACATCGTGGGCTACGCGGCCACCCTTCAGGGCCGGGGCAGTCCGCTGGACCTGTATGGTCAGTGCGCGAGGCTGCTGGGGCCCGCGAAGATCACCGCCATCGGCGTGCGCCTGCTGATGCTCGTGCAGGGGCTCGTCCTGCTCAACCTGCACATCGCGGCCAACGCCCTGTTCTACGTGGGCCGCAAGCTGCTCGGCATCGATCTCACCTTCGCCGAGCGCTTCGCCTCCCTCGACAACCCGTCCTGGGACGTCTTCCTCGTCGCCGTGACCTTCACCCTCTTCGAGCCCCTGCGCGCCGCCACCGCCTCGCTGCTGCTGATAGACGGCCGGGTGCGCCAGGAGGGGTTGGACCTGCTCGCCGCGGTGCAGCAGCTCCCGGTCCGCAAGTCGGCGCTCGGGCTCCTCGTGCTCCTGGGAATGAACCTCCTGGCTCCCACCGCCCAGGCCCAACCCTTCGGGTCTCCACCTCCCCGGACGACCTGGTGCCGCGCGTGGAGACACTGGCCGGAGCGTGCGAGTGGGACGAGGCCGTGCTCGAGGAGTGGCGGAACACGCTCACCTCGCTCGGCCCGGCGGAGGCGAGGAAGGTGGCGCGGCTGGTGCGCTCCGTGGAAGCGGAGCTGGAGGAGAACGAGGACTGTGCCGCGCTGGAGCGGCTCGACGAGGGACTCGCCCTGGCGGCGAGCACCACGGAGCTGGAGCGGCAGCGGGCGGATGCCGCGAGCGCCCGGACCCGTGCCCGGGACATCCTCGCGCGGCCCGAGTTCCAGGAGCCCGCCCCCGGGCCGAGCAGGAGGAGGCGCCCGCCGACGACACCGTGCCCGGCGGCCTCTGGGAGCGCTTCGTCAAGTGGCTCGCGAAGACGCTCGAGGATCTCTTCCGCCGCCGGCCGGACCCGCCCCTCCCCGCTCCGACACCCTGGGCCTGGGAGGCGAGGCGGTGGCGAACGCGCTGGTGGTGCTCCTCGTCACCGCGGCGCTGGGCGTGCTCGCGGTGGTGCTGTGGCGCGCGTTCAACGCCCGGGGCCGGGCGGACGAAGGCGCGCGGCTCGAGGTGAGCAGCCAGAGCGCGGCGACGCTCGCGGCGGATCCGATGAACGCCCTGTCGCGCGCCCCCGAGGGATGGGCCCACCTCGCCGACGAGCTCGCCGCCCGGGGCGAGTACCGCGAGGCGGTGCGCGGCCTGTACCTCGCCCTGCTCTCGCGCCTGCACCACCAGGGCGCCATCCACTATGACCCCCGCCTGAGCAACTGGGACTACCTGCGCCAGTTCCGCGGCCGGAGCGAGTGGGTGCCACCCTTGCGCGAGCTGACGCTGCGCTTCGACTTCGCCTGGTACGGCAACCTGCCCGTGGGCGAGCGGGGCTACCGCGACTTCCGGGCGCTGTGTGCCCCGATGCTCTCCACGCCCGCCGTCGCGGAGCCCGCCCGTGCGTGACCGCTTCCCCCTGCTGGTGGTGGGCTGCCTGCTGCTGACCGCGGTGCTCGGCGCCGGCTCGTGCGAGGCGCGGCCCGGGGCGGCTTCGCCGATACGCTCTCCACCGGCGCGCCCAGCCGGATGGGGCCCGGGGACTCTTCCTCCTCGCCCAGGAGAGCGGCCTGCCCGTCACGCGCCGCACCGCGGATCTGCTCATCATCTCCGAGCCGGGCACGCTCGTGCTGCTCGCCGTGGAGGTGGAGGGCGCCCACGAGGAGGATCCGGACCAGACGGCGCTCGCCGCCGACCGAGGCTCGGACCTGGAGGACGAGAAAGTCCCCCGCCACGGCTTCAACCGGCTGCACGTGCCCGAGCTGAGCGACGACGAGACGGAGAAGCTGCTCGAGTACGTGCGCTCCGGCCACTCGCTCGTGCTCGTGCCCTGGGGCTCGAAGGAGAACCCGCTGCTCGACGCGCTCGGGGTGTCGCTCACCAAGGCGGACACGTCCCTGCCCATGCGCACGCTGGTGCCCCCGCTCTCCAGTCCCTACACCCTGGGCGTGGAGCGCGTGGAGGCGCGCGTCCAGGCCTACCTGACGCTGTCCGCCGAGGGCGCCATCCCCGTGCTCGAGGACGAGCCGCTGGGCATGACGGTGGCGGCGGTCGTGCCGTACGGGACGGGCAAGGTGCTGGTGGTGGGGGCGCCGGAGCTGGCGATGAACCAGGCCCTCGCACGCGCGGACAACGCCCGGTTCTGGCTGAGCGCCCTGGAGGCGCTGGGCCCCGGCCCCTACGCCTTCGACGAGCACCACCATGGCTTCACCAACGAGCGCTCGGTGGTGGACTTCGCGCGCCGCTACGGCCTGCACTTCGCGGTGGCGCAGCTGTTGCTCGGCCTGAGCCTGTGGGCCCTGGCGCTCCAGCGCTTCGGCCGGCCCCGTCCTCCGCCCGAGTCCCAGCGCGTGGGCACCACGGACGCGCTCTTCGCCATGAGCCGCCTGTACCGCGAGGGCCACCACCATGCCTTCGCCGCGGGCCTGCTGAGCCGGGGCCTCATCCAGGAGCTGGCCGGGCACGCCGGCCTGCCCGCCCACGCGCCCGCCCAGGCCGTGGCCGAGAGCCTCACCGCGCACGGCCAGGTGGAGCTCGCCCGGGGCCTGCGCGAAGTCGTCCACAAGGCCGCGAACGTGAGCAGCGAGAGTGAGCTGTTGCACCGGCCACGCGCGCCGCCGCCCTGCGCCAACGCCTGCCTTCTTCCGGGCCGCGCCCCGCCGCGCCCCCCGCCCAGACACCCGAGGAGCCATGACTTCGCCCCCCTTTGCCTCCGTCCCCACCGCCGCCTCCTCCACCGCCGTGGCCGCCGCCCACGCCATCCGCGAGGGCGTGCTCACCGAGGTGCGCAAGGCCGTCGTCGGACAGGACGAGCCGCTCGAGTTGATGCTCGTGGGCCTCGTCGCCGGTGGCCACGTGCTGCTCGAGGGCGTGCCCGGCGTGGCCAAGACGCTCATGGCCAAGGCGCTCGCGCGCTCCATCAGCGCGGACTTCAAGCGGATTCAGTTCACCCCGGACCTGATGCCCGCGGACATCCTGGGCACCAGCATCTTCGACTTGAAGAGCCGGGCCTTCACCCTGGTGCGCGGCCCCATCTTCACGGACCTGCTGCTGGCGGATGAAATCAACCGCGCTCCGGCCAAGACGCAGTCCGCCCTGCTCGAGGCCATGCAGGAGCGCGGCGTGTCGCTCGAGGGCCGCCACCGGCGCTCTCGCCGCTCTTCTCCGTCTTCGCCACGCAGAACCCGGTGGAGTCCGAGGGCACCTACCCCCTGCCCGAGGCCCAGCTCGACCGCTTCCTGTTGAAGATCGACGTGGGCTACCCGGCGCCCGAGGAGGAGGACGCCATCCTCGCCGCGGTGCACCGGGGCTTCGACTCGGGAGACCTGGAGCGCGCGGGCGTGGGCGCGGCGGTGACGAAGGAGGGCATCCTCGAGGCGCGGCAGGCGCTCAACACCGTCACCGTGGAGCCGGCGGTCATCGCCTACGTGCGCCAGCTCGTGGCGGCCACGCGCTCCTCCAGCCGCATCCGCCTGGGCGCGGGGCCTCGCGCCGGCGTGCACCTGCTGCTCGCGTCCAAGGCGCTGGCGGCGCTGCGCGGCCGGGGCTTCGTCACCCCCGAGGACGTGCGCTTCCTCGCGGAGCCGGTGCTCAAGCACCGCCTGTTGTTGTCGCCGGACGCGGAGCTGGACGGGGCCACGCCCGCGGACGTGCTGCGCGAGGTGGTGCGCTCCGTCGAGGTCCCCGGTGATTCCCACCGGGCGCCTGTGGGTGCTGCTGTGCCTGCTCGCCGTGCCGATGATGGCCGCGGGGTTCTTCCCCGGCCTGGGCGGCGCGGTGCTGGCCCTGGACACGCTCGCGCTCGCGCTCGCCGCCCTGGACTTCCTCCTGGCGCGGCGGGTGCGGCTGGAGGTGAGCCGGCAGCTGCCTCCCCGCCTGTCGGTGGGCGCGCCCAACAAGGTGGAGCTGCTCCTGGTGCACCGGGGCCCCCGAGACGTGGAGGTGCGGGTGCGCGACGACGTGCCCGAGTCCTTCACCGCCGAGCCGGAGGAGGCGCCGCTGCGGCTGCCCGCGGACAGCCAGACGCGCTGGGTGTACCGGGTGACGCCGGCGAAGCGGGGGCGGTTCGGCTTCGGGGACATGCACGTGCGGGTGCGCGGGCCCCTGGGCCTGCTGCTGCACGAGCGCCGTGTCCCCGCGGCCCAGGACGTGGCGGTGTTCCCGGACATGCGCGGCGCCAGCCGGCTGTTGCTCTCGGGCGCGGCGTTGGACCTGGTGAACCTGGGCCTGCGGCAGTTGCGCCGGGATGGCCGGGGCAGCGAGTTCGCGCGCCTGCGCGACTATGCCCAGGGCGACTCGGTGCGCGAGGTGGACTGGAAGGCCACGGCCCGGCGCACCCGGCCCGTCACGCGGGTGATGGAGTCCGAGCGCTCACAATCCCTGCTCATCTGCGTGGACGCGGGCCGCTCCATGGCGGCGCAGGTGGACGGGCTCACCAAGCTGGACCACGCCGTCAACGCGGCGCTCTTCCTGGCCTTCGTGGCGGTGCGCAACGGAGACCGGGTGGGGCTCGCCGTGTTCGCCGATGGCGTGAAGGCCTACCTCCCCCGGCGGCGGGCCGCCTCCAGTACCGGAAGATATTGGACACGCTCTACGCCACCACGCCGAGCCTCACCTACGTGGACTACCCGGCGCTCTTCAAGGAGCTCAACGTGCGCCTGAACCGGCGCAGCCTCCTGTGCGTGTTCACGGACTTCCTCGACGAGGAGCAGGCCTCCACCCTGGTGGCGCCCCTGCACCGGCTGGCCCGGCGGCACGTCCCCCTGTGTCTGTCCGTGCGCGACACCGCGCTCACCGCGCTGCTGCGCACCCCTCCCGCCGGCCCCGAGCAGGCCTATCAGCAGGCCGTGGCCAGTGAGCTGCTCTCGGACCGCGAGGCCCTCAAGGCCAAGGTGAGCGCCGGCGGCGTGCACATGCTCGACGTGCGGCCCGACGAGCTGAGCCTCGCCGCCGTCAACCGCTACCTCGACATCAAGGCGCGCGGGGTGTTGTAGGTCGGACATTGCCTCACGCCCGCGCCTGGTTCGGAAAGCGGGTAAAAGCAATGAAACAAGAATTTTACGTTGATCCTGACAAACAAGAAGATAAGAGAGGACCCGCTCATCTCCTGAAAGGCTCCCCGGGGCCGGTGCGAGGTCATCCCATGAAGAGCGCGTCCCTCCTCTCCTCCCTGCTCGGTGGACTGGCGCTGCTGGCCGCCCCGGCCGCGAAGGCGGACCTCGCGACGTCCAAGCCGCTCTTCGAGTCCCGGGTGGCCAGCGCGCGCACCGCCAGCAGCCCCGGGGGAGCGACGGTGCTGCGCCAGGAGCTCATCACGGCGCTCGACGCCTTCATCGTGGACGGGGAAGTGGACGCGCGGGAGGCGAGCTACCGGCCACCAAGGTGTCCAGCCCCACGTTCCTCACCGGCCTGGAGGCGGCGGCGAAGAAGTACCTCTTCGACTTCCACGAGCTGAACGACGCGGCGGACTACGAGGCCCCCCTGAGCCTGGACCCGGTCTCGGGCACGCCGGCCCAGGTGTTCGGCGCCAGCGGGCCGCTCGCCAGCAGCTCGCGCATCAAGGAGGGCTCCATTCCCGAGGGCGCGGGGGTGGCCAACCAGGTGACGCTGACGAACGTGTACACGTGGGTGTTCGGCGGCTCCTACGACAGGCAGACCCACTTCGAGCCCGTCAACGTCGAGGAGCTCACCGCGCGGCTCCAGGCGAGGACGGCCTACGGCACGCCGAGCGCGGCCGAGGTGAATGGCGCGCTGGCACGGCTCGCGCGGATCCACAACACGGGCAACCGCATCTACGTCGCGGACTGGCGCAGCGAGGGCCGTGGAGGCCCGGGCGAGTCCGCCGGGTTCGTGGTGGCGGTGGTCAGCGCGGACCGCGGGTTCGTCCGCATGCTGGAAGTGCTCACCTGGGCGGAGTAGCCGCCCCGTCCCGCGCGCGGCCCGCCCCGCGCATCCAATCCGAGCACGAAGAGCGCGCTAGACTGTTTCGTCGGGCAGGAGCGTGAGCAGCAGCTCGTCGTCGGGCCCACGCGGGAGCCATCCAGGAGGAAGCGGAGTGGCGAGGAGTGAATCGCCAGCCTTGTCAACGCGCTCCTTATGGGTTTCAGGAGTGTAAGCAAACCACGTGCCGAGCGCCATGGCAACCTTGAGGCGGTTTGCATCGTCGAGCACGGCTGGCCAACCGTTGGGGAGTTCCTCAGCAAGTTCGCGCACGAGTTGCCCGCGCACCAAACGTGTGACTTTGCGGCTTCGCTCCGCCTCGGCCACCAACCCGCTGAACACTTGCACTGCTGCGATGTCATCAGGGCCAAGCTCGTCCGCCAGTTCCACCAACGAAGAGGTGGGGCGTGCCTCGGCGAAGGCAGTGAGCGAATCGTAACCTCGCTCGCGGACTCGCTCATACAGCCGCGCTCTAACGTTGCCCTCCCAAGCACGTCCGTCGCTCATCCCCCACCACAGCGGATAAAGTTCATTGGGATTCTGTACCTCTTCATTTGCTTCGCGACGATCTCCAGGATCGTGTTTCGCGTCAACATCCGGCCAGCCTTGGCCTCGGCCCCGAACAACGCCTCCATGGTCATCCGGTTCCATTCACCGGGCCATGTACGCCCCAGCTTCCAGTTTCCACCACCGTGAATCGCCTGGTGATGTGCCTGCTGAAGCGTGACGCAGAACCAGTCGATTCTCATCTTGCCCGTGAAGCCGCGCTTCTCGAACCACTCGCGGAACTCCTTCGGCATGACGTGATGACGCGGGGGCTCGGCCATGCCAGCGCCCGTCTTGCCCGTCACACGCATGGCCCGCACCTCGGGCGCATCGCCAAGCGCGTCGCGCACGCCCCGAGGGAGGTCGCCGTGGCCCTGTGCCATCATCACGTGGCCAGCCTGAATCCGCACCGCGGCGCTGACGGCGGGCACGGAGAGGACGCCCGCTCGCACCAACTGGCGCACCATCTCCACCCACTCGGCGGACACCACCATCCGCGTCCCCATCATCACCCCGTTGGGGCCCACCATGAGGCCCGCGCCGAGCACGGCGGAGTAGCCGCGCGCAGCGCGGGCAACGTGAACTTCAGCACCGACAGGCTGGTGAGCGCCTCAATGGACTCCTTCAACACCAGCGCCGTCTCGAGGACTTTCGCCCCTTGTGTATGGCATCGAGGAGTGCGGAGAACTCTTCCGTGAGGTGGTCTACCAGGGCGGGCATGTCCTCCGCCACGGCCTCCACCTGCGCTGGGTCCTCGGACGCGAGAGCAGTCATGGAGGGCTCCAGCATCTTCCGCCAGCCGTCCATCTTCATGAAGAGCGTCTCCACGTCGTAGAGGCGTCGGGAGAGCGCGACATCAGTGAGGTTGAGGAAGTCAAACCACACGGCCAGCAGCATGGAGCCCATCATGGCGGCCTCCAGCCGTGGGCCCGCCAGGCGCAGCAGGGCGAGCTGCATGTCCGGGTCCTCCACCTCCGCCGCCTCGGCGGCGAGCTCCGTGGCGGCGGCAAGCTCGGCGTCAATCCACCGTAACCGGGCTTCGCCCTGGTCCACGTAGCGGACAAAGATGCCGTTGCCCGCGCCAGCGATGCCGAGGCTGCTGGCCCTGAGCCTGGGGAGTTCGCGGGAGAGGCGGCGGGTGATGCCGGACACCTCGCCCACGCCCTTGCGAAAGGCCGGGTGGGCCGCGAGGGCGCCCTGCCACACCGTCGCGTCGGCGCCGCCAGGGCCCGCCGCCATCACGGCTTCCCGGGAGCCACGTCGACGGTGCGGCCACTCCGGCGCCTCGGGCCCAAGAGGAGACGTCGGCTGGGAGTCAAGGACGAGCGGCAGCGACACACAGGCGTTGGACAGGAGGACCAGGGCGAGCAGCAGCCCTGTCCCCCTCGCCCTTGATGAGTCCGCGAGGATCACCGGGCATGCCCGTCCTCCGCCCCGTCCCGCGTGCGGCCCGCCCCGCGCATCCAATCCGAGCCGAGGTAGGCGTAGACGCCCAGGCCCACCATCAGGGCGAAGGACACCTTGAAGGCCACCGAGAGCTTGGGCGGGTGGATTTGAGAGATGGTGCCCTCGATGAAGCCCGCGAGCACGAAGAGCGCGAGCGTGCCGAAGAGCAGCCGCACCGCGCGCACCGCCTCCTGCCGCAGCGCCACGCCGCGAGGCAGTCCTCTCGGCGCCACCTGTCCCCGGGCGATGACGAGGCCCGCCGCGCCCGCGATGCAGATGGCGGTGATCTCCGGAATGCCGTGCGGGAGGATCCACGCCCAGAACCAGCCCGCCATGCCCTTGGCGGTGTACACCTGCGCGAGCGCGCCCAGCATCAGCCCGTTGCTGAAGAGCATGAGGCCCGTGCCCACGCCCGCGGTGATGCCCAGCGCGAAGGCGAGGAAGGCCACCTGGATGTTGTGGGTGAAGAGGAAGGTGGTGAACTGGGCCTGCTCGCCCACGCTCGCCCCCTGCCCCGCGGCCTCGTCCCGGGCGCGCTGGAGCGGGTCCAGGCTCAGGTGCTCGGCGGGGACGAGGTAGGGCGCGGCGTCCGGGTCCACCAGCATGCCCAGGTAGCCGAAGCCCAGGCCCGCGAGGAACAGCAGCACCGACGCCGCGTACATGCGCCACTCCTGGCGCAGCAGGGCGGAAACCCCGGGCGACGAAGTTCCACACGTCCGCGAACCTCGGCCGCTCGCCCGGATAGGTGAGCGCGTAGGCCCGGCCCACCAGATCATTGAGGTACTCGCTCACGTCGGCGGCGCCGCTGCGCGCGCGCACCCACAGCAGGTCGCTCGAGACGGCCCGGTAGAGCCGCCCCAGGGAGCGGGCCTCCTCGAGCTCCAGGGCGCGCAGCCCTTGCCCTCGGCCTTGTCGAGCAGGGACTCCAGTTGCTGCCAGCGCGGCCGGCGCGCCTCGATGAACTCGGGCATCTCCATGCCCGGTCACTCTAGTGGAGTGTCCGACAAGTTTTCAGACAGAGTCAGGACAAGAGGCGGTCCACCCTTGGGGCTAGACTGTTTCGTCGGGTAGGAGCGTGAGCAGCAGCTCGTCGTCCGGCCCGCGCGGGCGCCAACCGGGTGGTGGTGGCGAGGCGAGGAGTGCATCACCAGCCCTGTCGACGCGCTCCTTGTGGGTTTCTGGGGTGTACGCGAACCAGCGACCAATTGCCTTGGCAACCTTGAAGCGGTTGGCATCGTCCAGCACGGTCGGCCACCCATCGGGAAGACTCTGGGACAACATGCGCACGAGCACATCACGCACGAAGCGAGTGACCTGCTTGCGCTGCTCCGCCTCGGCGAGCAATCCGCTCAGCACCTGCACCCCCGCGATGTCGTCGGGGCCCAGCTCGTCGGCCAGCTCCACCAAGGAGGCAGTGGGGTGGGCGTTCGCGAAGGCAGTGACCGAGTCGTAACCCCGCTCGCGGATCCGCTCATACAAGCGGGCCTTCCAGTTGCCCTCCCAGGAACGCTCCTCGCTCATGGTCCTCTCCAGGCGTGAAGTTCAGGCTTCTTCGTCGGGCAGGAGCGTGAGCAGGAGCTCGTCGTCAGGTCCGCGCGGGAGCCAACCGGGTGGTGGTGGCGTGGCGAGGAGTGCATCACCGATTCGTCTTACGCGCTCCTTATGAGGCTCTGGAGTGAAGGTTCCCCAACGGGCAAGTGCATGGGCGACGTCGAAACGGTTTGCGTCGTCGAGCACGGCCGGCCAGCCGTTGGGGACTGCTTCGGCCAGCTCGCGCACGAGTTGGCCGCGTATCAAGCGCGTGACTCGGCGGCTTCGCTCCGCCTCGGCAAGCAAACCGCTCAGCACCTGCACTCCCGCGATGTCGTCCGGGCCAAGCTCCTCGGCCAGCGCCACCAGCGAGGCAACGGGGCGCGCCTCGGCGAAGGCGGTGAGCGAGTCGTAACCTCGCTCGCGGACCCGCTCGAACAAGCGCACCTTCCAGTTCCCCTCCCAGGAACGGCCCTCGCTCATGGTCCTCTCCAGGCGTGAAGTTCAGGCTTCTTCGTCGGGCAGGAGCGTGAGCAGTAACTCGTCGTCGGGCCCGCGAGGGAGCCAACCGGGTGGTGGTGGCGTGGCACGGAGCGCTGCCCTGGCCTGCTCGACGCGTTCTTCATGGGTTGTTGGGGTCAAGGAACTCCACAATCCGATTGCCTTGGCGACCTTGAGCCGGTTGACATCATCCATAACGACCGGCCAGCCATTTGGAAGACACGCCCACAGTTCTCGCACGAGCTGGCCGCGCACAAGGCGCGTGACCTGCTTGCGCCGCTCCGCTTCGGCCAGCAGTGCGCTGAACACCTGCACGCCCGCGATATCGTCCGGGCCAAGTTCCTCGGCCAGCGCCACCAGCGATGTGGTCGGGCGCGCCTCGGCGAAGGCGGTGAGCGAGTCGTAGCCCCGCTCGTGGACCCGCTCGTACAGGCGCACTTTCCAGTTTCCCTCCCAGGAACGTCCGTCGGTCATCGCTCATTTCCCTCGACAACGGGCGAAGTTCATCGGGATGTCATAGAACCTCATACGCTCCGCGACGATCTCCAGGATCACATTCCGCGTCAACATCTGGCCAGCTTCAACCTCCGCGTCCCGCAGCGCCTTCATGATCATCCGGTTCCATTCGCCGGGCCACTTGCGCCCCAGCTTCCAGTTTCCACCGCCGTGAATCGCCCGGTGGTGCGGTTGCTGAAGCGTGACGCAGAACCAGTCGATTCTCATCTTGCCCGTGAAGCCACGCTTCTCGAACCACTCGCGGAACTCCTTCGGCATGACGTGATGACGCGGGGGCTCGGCCATGCCGGCGCCCGTCTTGCCCGTCACACGCATGGCACGTACCTCGGGCGCATCGCCAAGCGCGTCGCGCACGCCCCGAGGGAGGTCGCCGTGGCCCTGTGCCATCATCACGTGGCCAGCCTGAATCCGCACGGCGGCGCTGACGGCGGGCACGGAGAGGACGCCCGCTCGCACCAACTGGCGCACCATCTCCACCCACTCGGCGGACACCACCATCCGCGTCCCCATCATCACCCCGTTGGGGCCCACCATGAGGCCCGCGCCGAGCACGGCGGGAGTAGCCGCGCGCAGCGCGAGCAACGTGAACTTCAGCACCGACAGGCTGGTGAGCGCCTCGATGGACTCCTTCAATACCAGCGCCGTCTCGAGGACTTTCGCCCCCTTGTGTATGGCCTCGAGAAGTGCGGAGAACTCTTCCGTGAGGTGGCCTACCAGGGCAGGCATGTCCTCCGCCACTGCCTCCACCTGCGCTGGGTCCTCGGACGCGAGCAGTCATGGAGGGCTCCAGCATCTTCCGCCAGCCGTCCATCTTCATGAAGAGCGTCTCCACGTCGTAGAGGCGTCTGGAGAGCGCGACATCAGTGAGGTTGAGGAAGTCAAACCACACGGCCAGCAGCATGGAGCCCATCATGGCGGCCTCCAGCCGTGGGCCCGCCGGCGCAGCAGGGCGAGCTGCATGTCCGGGTCCTCCACCTCCGCCGCCTCGGCGGCAAGCTCCGTGGCGGCGGCAAGCTCGGCGTCAATCCACCGTAACCAGGCTTCGCCCTGGTCCACGTAGCGGACGAAGATGCCGTTGCCCGCGCCAGCGATGCCGAGGTTGCTGGCCCTGAGCCGGGGGAGTTCGCGGGAGAGGCGACGGGTGAGGCCGGACACCTCGCCCACGCCCTTGCGAAAGGCCGGGTGGGCCGCGAGGGCGCCCTGCCACACCGTCGCGTCGGCGCCGCCAGGGCCCGCCGCCATCACGGCTTCCCGGGAACCGCGGCGACGGTGCAGCCGCTCTGGCGCCTCAGGCCCAGGAGGGGAGATCGGCTGGGAGTCGAGAACGAGCGGCGACTCCTCGCCCACCCCTCCGGCCACCGAGGGCCTCGTGACGTCGTGGGGGGTGTAGCGAAGGCTCCGCCCCGGGCCGGGTCGAGGCGTCAGCGACACACAAGCGTTGGACAGGAGGGCCAGGGAGAGCAGAAGCCCTGTCCCCCTCGCCCTTGATGAGTCAGCGCGCATTGTCCACCCCCAGGCCCATCATGCCCGGTCACTCTAGCCCAGTCCCCCCGGCGCCGAGCCCACCACGGTGGCGGAGAGGACACGCCCGGCCCGGCGAGCACGAAGCCGGGTCGCGCCCACGACGGCGAGCGACAGGCCCGCCAGGAGCGCGACCCCGAGGAGCGCGTGCCCGGCGACGGCCTCCACGAAGGGGACGAGGGGCGTCTGGAGGGCGAACGCGCGCTCGGCGATCCACCCCACCGCGGCCACTCCCGCGAAGCACGCGCCCGCCCCCCTCACGAGCGCATGCACGGGAGAGCGGCTCAACACGAGCAGCCAGGGCAGGGTCACCGCGACCACCGCGAGCTGCATGGCCTCGATGCCCAGGTTGAAGGCCAGCACGCTCAACACGAGCGCCCGGGCGTCGAGCCCAAACTCCGCGAGCACCGTCGAGAACGCGAGCCCATGCACGAGCCCGAACACCACGGCGATGAGCGGCTCGCGTCCGGAGAACAGGGGGCGCAGCGCGTGGACGGCCGACACGAAGATCGACACGGCGATGAGGATCTCCACGGGCGCCTGGGGCACCTGGAGGACGCCCAGGGCCCCCGCCGCCAGGGTCAGGGAATGGCCGAGCGTGAAGGCGCTCACCACCTTGATGACCTGTTTCACGCCGTGGCCGTGGAGGGCGACGGAGCCCACCGCCCCCGGGTTCCAATCAGGGGCGCGGCGAGCAGGAGGACCAGCAGGAAGAGCAGGTGATCGGTGCCCTCGGCGATGTGCCGCGTCCCCAGGAGGAACACGGACCGGAAGCCCCGCCACCACGAGCCGTCCGAGCGATCCATCTCCAGGCTCGTGCTTCGATACCGCAGCACCCCGAGCAGCTCGGGATGCGCGGAGAAGACGCCGCCCTCGAAGTCACTGCGGACGTAGACGAAGACCGTGTGCGTGACGACCCGGTGGAGGATGGCGTCGTAGCGCAGGGTGAGCGCACGGGCCGTCGCGCCGGGGGGCGAGCTCATGGAGAGCCGCACCACGAGGAACTCGGAGCCGTCGATCCAGCGCACCTCCGGCGAGCGGAGGTCCACGCGGAACGCCCGGCCATCCGGAGCCAGCACCGCCGGTGCTCCCCCAGGTAGCGCGTGAGCTCTTCGCCCCTGCGCGCCACCAGGGTCGAGGTGTCCTCGAGCAGGCCGCGCCGGAGGGTGAGCTCCAGTTGATCCAACGGCAGTTGCACCTCGCCCTCGACCGACGACTCTCGCGGATCGAGCAGGACGGCGGTCGAGCGCAGGGGATGGGCGGCCACGGGAGCGGCCACACCCACGAGGACGAGCGCCAGGAGCAGCGCCCACGGAGGAAGGGTCCGGTTCATGGGGAAGCTCAGAGGCCGTGGCCGTAATCCATCGTCTTGTCGCGCAGGATGGTGTGGAAGTGGATCTGGTCGCGGAAGACCACACCCGACTGGCAGGCGAACTCGATCCACACCCGGGGACCATCGATGCGCACGTAGGAGCCATTCACGTTCGGGTCGAGCTGGTCACCCGCCCAGGCCACGTAGGTGTCGGCGTACGCGGCGGCCGAGGTGTATTCGGCCAGCAGGGCCTCGGAGATGTCCGGGCTGTAGTCCTTCACCCAGGCCGAGATGGCGGCCGTCACGAGCGCCTGCTGCTCCGCCGAGAGGCTCGAGACGAGGACGCCCACGCGGTCCGTCCCCGTCGGATAGTCCGTCGGGTACACGCCACTTCCGTTGTCCGGGCCGACCGTGACGTCCCCGTACACCACGGGCTGCCCATTGTTGGTGATCCGGGCGGAGGACTTCTGTGCCTCGGAGAAGGAGTCGAAGATGCCGAACACCGCGATGCGCTCGTCCGTCAGCGGGGAGTAGGTGATGCCACCGCTCGTCCACGTCTGCGGCTCGACGCCGATGAAGTTGGGAGTCGGGCTCGCGGTGCCGTTGCGATACGTCACGTTGACGGCCGGTGGTGACCGCCCAGTTGCAGCATCCAGTCGCCCGTCACGGACGGCGTTCCAATGAAGGCGATGGAGTAGTTGGCCGAGGAGTAGCCACCACCGCCACCACCTCCCGGAAAACCTCCGCCCGGAGGAGGACCACCACCGCCGTCGGGGGCCCTCCCCCACCACCGCCTCCGCCGCCCTGGGTCCCGAGGTAGTCGTCCGCCGCGAGGATGGCCTGCATCTCCTCGTAACCCTCGGGGCTCATCACCTGTTCGGCGACCGCGAGCGCCGCCGCGCGGCTGTCCTCATCCAGGTCGCCGAGCGACAGACCATTGCGCGTCACGCCGGGAAGGTTCGACCACACGGTCTTGGCGGCCGAATCACTCCAATCGTAGAGAAGGGCCTCGCGCTCGGAGTCCGACAACGTGGCCATGAAGGCGTTGGCCGCGCAGACGACCTTCTCGGAGTGGCTCGTGGCACCCGAGCAATCCACGGGCTGGGGGTCCGTCGGCGTCTCGTCCTCGTGACAGCCGGGTACGCCCAGGCCCACGGCCGAGCTCATCACCACCGCGAACTTCAAACGGTTCATGTCGTGTCTCCAACGGGGCTTGGAAGAAGAAGCACCCCGTTGCATCCAGGAACCGTAGGGCTCGCAGCTGAAGAGAATCTTAAGCCCGGCCCCGCTACTGCGGCAGCGGCGGGGCAGGCCCGACCAGCCGAGCGTCACCTGCCCTCCCAGGTGCCCCAGACACTCGCTCCCTCCGGACCGAAGCCCCGGCGCACCGAGGCGCCCACTTCGAGTCCGTTCCACTTCCAACGGGCCCCCACCCCGGCCGCGTAGGCATGAGGACCCGGAGCCTCGAGCGTGGCGTCCACCAGGGCGTTCAGCTCGGCCCCGAGCGCCAGGGTCGGCAGGGGCAGGAACCATCCCTGGTACGCGCTCTCCCAGGTCGCTCGCGTCCTCCCGGGCCGCAGGGCGTACCCCTGGCTCGTGGACCGGCCCAGCGCTCCCACTGTCCTCCCGCGATCAACGCCGGCCGCAACCACGCGCCACGCGCCTCTCCGGCGAACGCCGAGCCCGCGAACAGACCCTCGAAGGAGAGCAGCACGCGCAAGGTGGGCAGATCCGACAGCAGGACCCGGCCCGACAGGGCGGCGGACAGCTCGCGCGAGAACGCCTCGGGACTCGCCGCCAGCGCCGCGCCCAGGGCCACGCGCTCACCCAGCCGTCCCTCCACGGAGAGCGCGGCGCGCCCGCCCACGACGTCCAGGCCCGAGGAGGCCGCACCGGTCTGAGCGCGCAACTCGACGAGCAGGGAGCGCGGCAGGAAGGCGGTGGGCAGGGCCACGGCGTCGCGCCGCCCACCCGCGGGAGCGCCCAACAGGGACGTGAGCGCCACCTCGGGGCCACTGGACGGAGGAGGAGGCGGCGGAGGGGAGCGACGGGAGCCGGAACCTCGGTCTGGAGCCGCGCGAGGGGCGTGTCACCCCAGAGGGCCTCCACCGAGACGAGCCGTCCATCCCGCTCGGAGGGAACCACGAGCGCCAGCCACGAGCCATCCGTCTGACGTGACAGGGCATCCACCCAGGTGCCCTCCAGACCGCGCAGCGTCAGCGCCGTGGGGTCGAGCTCCACGGGTTGGCCCTGCTCGTCGAACACGCGCAGACGCGCCTGGAACGCATCCCCCAGGGGCTCGAGCGCCAGGGTCGCCTTCGGAGGCGACACGGTGAGCGTCAACCGCTCTGGAGGCGCGTCGGGCAGGCCGCGGGGCCGCAGCTCCAGCGTGTGCGCGCCCGGGGCCTCCACGCGCAGGGGCAGCGCCACGGGGGCGCCATCGAGCCGCGCGTCCAGGGACTCGGCGCCGTCCACGGAGAACTCGAGGGGAGAGGTGCCCTGGAGCCCCTGGGGCCCGAGGGTTGCGCGCTGCGTCTTCACCCGGAGCACCTCGACCCGGCGCACGGCGGAGGCCCGGCCCAACAGGCCCGCGGCATCCACGGCGCGCACCCGCGCGAAGTACTCGCCGGGCGCCAGCGCGGGCACCACGGACTTCAACGGCTCCGGCCCGGCGGGGACCGTCTCCGTGTGCAGCCGATCATTGAAACGCTCGTCCCGCGCGAGCTCCACCCGGTAGGACGCCGCGCGCGGCACGGGCGCCCACGGCAGCGTCTCGTCCACGCCCGCGCCATCCAGCAACAGCCGCACCGAGCGCACGCCGCCCACCCACTCCGGCGCCTCGGGCAGCGGGCGGGGCTTCTCGGGCACCTTGCCCTTCTCCACCCGCGTCCCATGATCCCGAGGCACCTGCACGCGCTGGCCCTGGGCGGCCACCTCGGCCTGGCCATCGAAGACGGACAGCCGCGTCATCTGCTGCGCGTCCACGCCGACAATCAAATCCCTCGAGCGCGAGTCCACGGAGGCCGCCGGCATCTTCACGCCCAGCGGCTCGCCGCGCAGCTCCGCCAGCGACACGTTCAGCTCGCCCTGGAGCAGTTCCACGGCACCGGACTTCTTCACCTTGTCCGGCGCCTGGGTCTCCTGGCCGTAGATGACGACGAGGGCGTTCTCGTTCATCTGCAGCCGGGTGAGATCGCGGAAGGTCACCTCCGCGCCAGCCGAGCGCAGCGTGTTCACGGAGTCCAGGCGCCACAGGCCCTGGCCGGTATTGGCCTGGAGCCAGTCGGGCTTGCCGGCGCGCTTGGAGTTGACCTCGGGCTTGACGAAGGTGAGCCGGGCGTCCGGATCTCCCTTGATGCGCAGCCGCGTGCCCGGCTTCAGCGTGTGCGGCGGCGGCCCCATGGCGTTGAGCGCGTGCAGCTTCGCGGAGCCCGCGGAGGCGTCACCGAAGAACCTGCGGCCCACGCTGGCACAGGTGTCTCCCGGCTGGACCACGTACACGTCGTCATCGGCCTGTTGGGCCCGGGCCACGTCCGGCGGGCCCAGCACCAGGAAGAGGAGGAGGCAGAAAACCCTGACGTTTGAGTTTCTGGGCACGAGATACCTTCCGGGTCAGATCCCTCGGGTCGGGCGGAAGGGGGATGAAGTCGAACACGCCCCCCTCCAGTGCGCCTGTCACCAGCTCCCAGTCCTCCGCGGGACCACACACCAGGACAGGCGGAACATCCGGGCGCGCGGCCAATTCCCTCGCCCGCGCGAGCGACGCGCGCCCCTCTGCGATGACGAGCAGCGCGCCAAAGCCGAGCAGGGATTCGTCCGCCTCGGCGAAGCGCGCCTGGAAGCCGCACGTGGTGAGCGACTCCACCAGACGCGCACCGGCGTCGGTCCGCTCGGACAGCACGGCCACGGGCAAGCTTCCCACCACGGGCCCCGGCGGAGCCACTTCGCGCGGCGTGGGCCGCCCCGTCTTCTTTCCCTCGCCCCGTCGCGCGGGAGCAGCACCCGATACCGGCTCGGCGAGCACGGCGAGCAACTCCTCGCGCATGGCCGCGGCGTCCACCGGACGCGCCGTGGGCAGCTTCTCCATCGCCCGCATCACGGCGGACTCCAGACGCGCCGGGAACGACAGATCGGGCCGGGCCTCGCGCAACGAGGGCACGGGCCTGTAGAGGTGCGCGGCGGACACTTCCACCGAGGGCCCCACGGAAAGGGAGGCGAGCCCGTGAGCAGCTCGTGGAGGACACACCCCAGCGCGTAGAGATCGCTCCGCCCGTCCACGAGCCCGCCCCGCATCTGCTCCGGGGACATAAAGCCGGAGTGCCCACGGCGGTGCCCGCCTGGGTGATGCGTGTGCCAGGACTCACTCAGCGTGGCGAGGCCGAAGTCGAGCACCTTCACGCGCTCGCCCTCCGGGTGGGGCTCCAGGAAGAGGTTCGCGGGTTTGAGATCCCGGTGGATGATGCCGAGCGCGTGGGCGGCCCCCAGCACCTCCAGCACCTGGACGGCGAGGCCCACGGCGCGGGGCACGGACAGCACGCCCTCGCGCTGGAGCACGGCCTCCAGGGACTCGCCGGACACGAGCGCCATGGCGATGAAGAGCAGCTCCTCGTCGGCCCCGAAGTCATACACCTCCACCGAGCCCGGGTGGCGCAGCCGGGCGAGCACCTGGGCCTCGCGATGGAAGCGCTCCACGAAGCCCGGAGTGCTGGCGATATGCGGGTGCATCACCTTGAGGGCCACGAGCCGGCCGAGGCCGAGCTGCTCCGCCTCGTGGACCACGCCCATGCCGCCCTCGCCCAGCGCGCGGACGATCTGGAAGCGCCCGGCGATCACCTGTCCCGGGACGAGCCTCACTGGCACCTCATAGGTGCGCGTGGCGGCGGAGCGGCCATGCAGCCGGCGCTCGCCCACGGGCACCAGCTCCACGCAGTCGTCGCCGATCCGCTCGCGCGTGGCCTCGCTCACGAGGATCTGCCCGGGCTGGGCCATGGACTCCAGCCGCGCGGCCACGTTCACCGTGTCGCCGATGACGGTGTAGTCCATGCGCTTGTCACTGCCCACGTTGCCGGCCACGGCGAAGCCGGTGTGCACGCCCATGGCGAGTTGGATCTCGATGCCCCAGCGCTCGCGCCAGCGCCGGTTGCCCACGTCGAGCCAGCGGCGCAGATCCTCGGCCGCGAGCACCGCGCGCTGGGCATCGTCGTCGTGGGACTGGGGCGTGCCCCAGACGGCCATGATGCAGTCGCCGATGAACTTGTCGATGATGCCCCCGCGCCGCTGGATGATCTCCGTGGCGAAGGTGAACAGCTCGTTGAGCAGCGCGACGATGACCTCCGGGGGCTGGGTCTCGGACAGGTGGGTGAAGCCCACCACGTCCGCGAAGAGGATGGTGACCTCGCGGCGCTCGCCTCCGAGCCGCAGGCGCTCGGGGTGGGAGACGACCAGCTCCACCACGTCCGGAGACAGGTAGCGACTGAGGGCGGCGCGCGCTGGGTCTGGGAGAGCAGCTCGCGCTCCTTGGAGGCGAGCGTGTGAGCCATGTCCTCGAAGGCCCGGCCCAGGGTGCCCACCTCGTCCGAGCGCCGGGTGACGCGCTCGCCCACGCCGCGGAAGGCGCGCTCGGCGAGGGCCCGGGTCGCCGCGACGAGATCGCGCAGGGGCCGGGTGAGCTGCCGGGCTCCGAGCAGACCGGCCCCCAGGGCCACCAGGGCCGCGAGCGCGAGCGCGGCGAGGATGGAGCGGCGCATCTCCGTCAGCGACGCATAGGCCACGGACTGGGGCTGCTGCACCACCACCGCCCAGCCATGTTCGGACAGGACCTCCAGCGAGCCGAGCATCTCCTGGCCCTCGAGCTGGAAGTCGGAGATGGCGGCCATGTCCGTGGAGAAGGAGGCGTCGCCGCTGAGCGCCGTGAAGAGGCCGTGTTGGGAGAAGTCCTCGCGGGCCGCCACGCGGGCGGGGTCGGCGTGGAGCACGAGCCGCCGCCGCCGATCCACGACAAAGACGTTCTCGCGCGAGCCGAGGAAGCGCTCGCCCAGCTCGCCCATCAACGCGCACAGCTCGCCGAGCTTCACCTGGGTACCGAGGATGGCGCGCAGGTTGCCGTCGCGAAAGATGGGGAAGAACACCTCGAGCACGGGTCCGCCCCGCGCTCCGGTGCTCACGTCGCGAACCACCGGTGCTCCCGGGAGGAGAGCGCGTCGAGCAGGGAGGCATCCAGGCGGGAAGCGATGTGCGGAGCGGGCACCTCTTCCGCCTTCACCGTGGTCACGCTCTGGCCATTGGGGGCGTAGAGCGTGACGAAATCGATATCGTCCAGGGCGGCCACGCGCGAGCCGACGAGGGCGAAGCGCATGGCATCGTCCCCCAGGCCGGGCGCGAAGAGCAGCTGTCCGAGTCCCTCGAGTTCCTGCTCGACGCGCGCCAGCGAGCCGCGTACGGAGCGCTGCACGTGCCCCACGAGGGAGCGATGCAGGTGGCGCACGAGTTCCTCCAAGGCCAGCGCGTTGGTGTCCATCATCTTCCAGCCCAGCCCCACGAGCGGAGGCAGCGCGCACACGAGGATGAGGAGGAACAGGCGCGTGAACAGCGAGACGCCTCGGCGGGTCTCAGGAGAGGACATGGGAGGGGCCTCCATCGCTGGAGCCTAGCAGACCCCCTCCGCGAGTACATTCCACGCCACCGGAGTGCACCGTGAACGTAGAATGCCCGCTCGCTCTCCACTCCCTTGGAGGATGTCCGTCATGCGCACCGAGAAACTCGTTGCTGGTCGTTGGATCGCGGCCCCCCTGTTGTGGCTGTTGGCGGGTTGTGGCGACACGAGCTCCGGCGGCCCGATCCTCCCCCTGGGCGAGTACCAGAATGGACTCATCACCTTCTATGACGCGACGGGCGCGGGCAATTGCAGCTTCGACGCGAGCCCGGGCGACCTGGACTTGGCGGCGATCAACATCGGCCAGTACCAGAAGAGCGCGATGTGCGGAGCGTGCGCGGAGGTGGAGGGACCGCTGGGCACCCTGCGCGTGCGCATCGTGGACTCGTGCCCGGACTGCCCCGACAAGGGGCACCTGGATCTCAGCCGCTCGGCGTTCGCGAAGATCGCCAACCCGGTGGATGGCCGGGTGCCGGTGCGCTGGCGCATGGTGACGTGCAACACGCCGGGTCCCATCCGCTACCACTTCAAGGACGGCAGCAACCCCTGGTGGACGGCCATCCAGGTGCGCAACCACCTGTTGCCCGTGACGAAGCTCGAGGCCTGGAAGAACGGCGCCTGGGTGTCGCTGCCCCGCGAGAGCTACAACTACTTCGTGGACGCCAAGGGCCTGGGCTCGGGCGAGGTCAAGCTGCGGGTGACGGCGCTGGGCGGCCAGACGCTGGAGGACACCCTGCCCGGGGTGGGCGACAACAAGACCTTCGACGGCAAGGCGCAGTTCCAGGCTCCCTAGGAGCGTGTCGGAAAAACCCACCGTAGAGGGTGGACCAGAGGGGTGACGCCCCAGGTGGTCCTTCAGAGGAGGCGAGTTCTGGTTGAAGGTGAAGGGTGAGCACGCCCTCGACGAAGAAGCCGGAGCAGGTCGCCCTGTTGGAAGTAGCCGCCAGCGAGAAGCCGGAGAGGGAGGAGCAAGCGAAGGGCTCCGCCCGCTACGCCTCGCCGAGGCCCTTCCGGGAGTGGACACCGGAGCAGGGGCAGTTGCTGCCGCAGTACGCGCGGGAGGTGCTGGGCGAGGGGCACCGGCGTGCTTCTTCGTGGACGTGCGCAAGGCGCTCGACTTCAGCCCCATTCTGAAGGCGTACACCCAGGAGCGCGGGCAGCCGCCCTACCACCCGGTGATGATGACGCTGCTACTCATGTACGCGTACGCGCGGGGCATTACGAGCAGCCGGGAGATTGAGAGGCGGTGCGAGACGGACATTGCCTTTCGCTACCTGACGGGAGGCGAGAGGCCGGACCATGACACGGTGTGCAGCTTCCGGGTGAGGCACCTGGAGGCTTTCCGAGCGCTCTTCGTGGACACGTTGAGGCTGGCGCGCGGCGCGGGGCTCAAGCTGGGGCACCGGCGGTGGACGGCACGAAGGTGAAGGCCAACGCCAGCAAGCACAAGGCCATGAGCTACGGACGCATGGAGGAGTCCATGAAGAAGCTGGACGAGCAGATTGGCAGGCTCCTGGAGGAGGCCGCGGCGCGGGATGCCGAGGAGGACAGGCGCTACGGCAAGGGGCGGCGCGGGGATGAGTTGCCCGAGGAGATGAGAGACCCCAACAAGCGCGCCGAGCGCCTGCGGCAGGCGGCGCGTGAGCTGGAGGCGGAGAAGAAGCTCGGACTGGCGGTGGACAAGGTCAGGCGCCGGGAGAAGATTCGCAGGGCCAAGGAAGAGTTGGAGAAGGAGGCCCGGCAGAAGGCCGAGGCCAAGGAGAAGACCCCGAGGAGGCCAGGCCCTCGGACAAGGCACAGCGCAACTTCACCGACGGCGACTCGCGAATCATGCCGCGCGACGGCGGCTTCCAGCAGTCCTACAACGCGCAGGTGGCGGTGGACGCGGACACGCAACTGATAGTGGCACAGCAGGTGGGGCAGAACGCCAGCGATGCACGCCAGCTGTCGCCCATGGTGGAGCAGGTGGAGACCAACACGGGGCTGGTGCCCGAGCAGCTGAGCGCGGATTCGGGCTACCTGTGCCAGGAAGACATTGAGAAGGTAGAGGACAAGGGCGTGCAGTGCTTCATCGCCACCGGGCGCAGCAAGCATGGGGAGGAGGCGCCGCCGGTCCCGCGAGGGCGCTCGCCGGAGGGCCTGAGCTTCAAGGAGCGGATGACGCGCAAGCTCTCGACGAAGCGGGGGCGCAAGGCCTACGCACGGCGCAAGGTGACGGCCGAGCCGGTGATTGGACAGGTGAAGAACGGAGTGCTGCCACGCTTCTCGCTGCGAGGCCTCACCAAGGTGCGAGGGGAATTCTCGCTGGCATGCGCCGTCCACAACCTCAAGAAGCTGCGGAAGCAGGGCTGGGAACTTCCCAGCCTTGCCGCGCAGGCCGCGTAGCGGCGAGGTCGCCGCGAGGCGGGCGACCGGGCTCGGCACACCTCCCCCAGTACCTCTGCGCCTGTGGCGCCATATGGCGCCTGCTATGCGCTACCGCACCGCTGGCTGATTCGCCGACAAGCTCCTAGCGCGTGGGGTAGCCTCGCGGGCGTGACGGACGCGCCCGCTCCCCTCCTCGACGGCATCCATACCGTGCTCACGCCCGAGTACGTGGAGTTCCGCTTCACGCTCGCGGGCCTCTACTCGCGCTTCCTCGCGTGGCTGGTGGACGCGGTGCTGGTGATGGTGGGCACGAGCGTGCTGCTGGTGGGATTGAGCCTGGGGATGGCGGCGTTCCCCGGCTTCGCCAGCGCCCTGGGCATCGTCCTCTACTTCCTGGTGGACTGGGGCTACGGCATCACCCTGGAGTCGGTCTGGAGCGGGCAGACGGTGGGCAAGAAGCTCCTGGGCCTGCGCGTCATCCAGCGCAGCGGGGTGCGCATCGGCTTCCACCATGCCGCGCTGCGCAATCTGGCGCGGCCCGTGGACCGGCTGCCCCTGTTCTACCTGGTGGGGGGCGTGACGGCGCTGCTGTCCGGCTCGCACCAAAGGCTGGGGGACATGCTGGCGGGCACCCTGGTGGTGCGTGAGCGCCGGCTCAAGCTGCCCTCGGCCATCGGCGTCCCGGCGGGCCAGGGGCTCCTGGCGGATCCGCTGTTCGTCTCGCGGGTGAAGCGCCTGGGCACCGAGGCGCGTGAAGCGGTGCTCTCGGCGGTGCTGCGGCGCGAGGAGCTGAGCATGGAAGCGCGCCTGCGGCTCTTCTCCGTGCTCGGCGCGAAACTCCAGGAGTTGCTGGCCATGGAGAAGCCGGCCCACCTCTCGGACGAGAAGTGGACCCTGCTGGTCGCCGCGGCCCTGCTGCCCGCCTCGGGAGGGACCCCCCGGTGCGAGGGCGCCCGGTGGCCGCCTAGAAGTGGACGGCCGTGCCCCCGGAGAGGATGAGCGAGGTCTGCACCCGCTCGTTGAGCGCCAGGTAGAAGTTGTACTGGGCCCGAACGCCCAGGCTGATGGAGTCGGCGACGAAGAAGTCCAGGCCCGCGTTGGGCCCCAGGCCGACGTAGTTGGAGTCTCCCGCCGGCTTGAAGACGTGCAGGTAGCTCAGGTCCGCGCCGAGGTAGGGGCGGATGGACTCCTCCAGGAAGAGGTAGCGCACGCCCAGTGACGGAGCGATGCCCACCACGCGCTGATCGCTGATGGGATCGTAGGGGAAGGTGAGCTTGGTGAGGGACACCACCTCGAAGCCGCTCTCGATGTAGAGGCTGGCGTCGAAGCCGATGAAGAAGGTCTCGGAGAGACTCTGCGTGTTGTTGAAGTTCATGTAGCCCGCCGACAGGCCCAGGCTGCGGTTGGCGAACTGGGCGTGGGCGGGGGCCGCGGCGAAGAGGGCGGCCAGCAGGGCGAGGGAGAGGAGAAGCGAGCGCATGGGCGCGTACTGTAGCGTCCCCCCTCTCCGCCCCACCCATGAATCCGCGAGGTTCGCGTCATCGGGGAGTGGACGTTGATCCCCTGGGGGCGCGTCTCCTACACTCCCGCCGCCATGCGTTCTCTCCGCCCCATGCTCGCCCTGCCGCTGTTCCTCGTCTCCGGGTGCATCAACACCCCGCCGCCGTCGGACCGCGCGCTCGTCAACAACGAGCTGTGCGTGAAGGAGCTCGACAAGGGCAACTGCAAGCAGGCGGAGGTCTATTGCGACCTGGGCCTCGAGTTCGCGCCCCAGTACGCGGACCTGTGGACCAACAAGGGCCTCATCGCCATGTGCATGGAGA
The DNA here is from genome assembly GCA_049060065.1 of Cystobacter fuscus. Taxonomy (GTDB): domain Bacteria; phylum Myxococcota; class Myxococcia; order Myxococcales; family Myxococcaceae; genus Cystobacter; species Cystobacter fuscus_B. The sequence goes on along the minus strand of JBMEQP010000002.1, from coordinate 1,271,016 downwards.
ACAAGAAGCAGGCCAAGGAGTGGTTCATCAAGGCCATCCGCTACAACCAGGACCAGGCCTCCGCGCACATGAACCTGGGGAAGATCTACCTGGACGCGGGCGACTACGGGAAGGCGCACGACAGCTTCCAGCGCGCGCTCAAGGTGAACCCGGACTACATCGAGGCCCGCTACAACCTGGGGCTCACCTTCCTCAACATGAAGAAGCTGGAGAAGGCGGAGAAGGTCTTCCTCACCCTGCTGGCGGTGGATAACAACGTGGCCCAGGTGCACCACGACCTCGGGCTCGTCTACTACCAGATGGACGACAAGACCAAGGCCGTGGAGGAGCTGGGCATGGCGGTGCAGCTCGCCCCCAGTCTCAATCCGGACTGGTGGAACGACCTGGGCGCCGTCCTCATGGAGCTCAGCCGCTTCGAGGAGGCCCGGCAGTCCTTCGGCAGCTGCGTGGCGCTCAACAACGAGCACTCGCAGTGCCTCAACAACCTGAGCATCGCCCAGCGCAAGGCGGCCCTGACGGACTCGGCCCTCAAGGAGTTCCGGGACACGCAGCGGGCGGAGAACACGCCGGGTGCGCTCTTCGAGCTCGCGCGCAAGTACAAGAGCCAGGGGCTGCTCTCCGAGGAGGAGCGCGCCTACAAGGACTGTCTGAAGCTGGACGGCAAGTTCGCTCCCTGTCACTACGGCCTGTTCCAGCTCTACTCCGAGGGCCAGAAGCGCCAGTCGGCGGAGATTGCCTGCAAGAACTTCCTCAAGTATGGGGCGCTGGACGAGTTTCCCGCCGAGATGCAGACGTGCGAGAAGTTCCTCAGCGCGCAGTCCTACTAGCCTCCGCGCTCCCCATCCTCGCCCTTCCCGTCCCCCGCTGCGATGAGTGTCAGGCTTACGGTCAAGCAGAGCAGTGAAGCCGGTGGCAAGCCCACCGAGCACGTCCTCGACGAGCCCGTCATCACCCTGGGACGGGACAAGTCCTGCCGGTGGTGTTGGCTCAGCAGGCCGTGTCGCGCAACCACGCCCGCATCACCCAGGAGGGCAACCTCTTCTTCCTGGAGGATCTCGGCAGCGCCTTCGGCACCCAGGTCAATGGCAAGCCGCTGCCCAAGGGCGAGAAGCGGCTGTTGCGCAATGGCGACGTCATCGCCATCGCCCAGTTCGACGTGCGCTTCGACAAGGTGACGGAGCTGCCGCACGACGTGGACTCGCAGAAGACGTCCTTCGTCGCCCGCAACATGGTGAAGGACGTGATGCGGGGCCTCGCGGGCGGCGAGGAGCGCTACCTGCGCGTGATGAACGGCCCACGCGCGGGCGAGCGCCTGGAGATCGCCGACGCGAAGGAGTTCGTCATCGGCCGGGACGACTCGGCGGACATCATCTTCCGCGACGATCTCATCTCCCGCCGGCACGTGAAGGTGCGGCGCGACTGGTCCGGCACGCACGTGGAGGACCTGGGCAGCCGCAACGGCATCAAGATCAACCGCAAGCGCGTGTCGCGCAAGCTGCTGCGCGACGGGGACGAGCTGGAGGTGGGGGGCGTCCGCTTCGTCTACGTCTGCCAGTCCGAGGCGCCCGAGGAGCAGCCCGAGCCGCTCCTGGCGGACGTGCCCACGGGCTCGGGAGAGTCCACCAGCGAGACGCCGGCCCTGCCCGCGCCGCGCAAGCGCGCCCCCGTCGTGGAGAAGAAGGAGGAGCCGCCTCCGGAGCCCGAGCCCGAGCCGGCCGCCGAGGAGCCGGAAGCGGCCGCGGAGGAGGAGAAGCCCGAGGAAGAGGAGTCCTCGGAGCCCGAGGCGGAGGAGAAGCCCGAGGAAGAGGAGTCCTCGGAGCCCGAGGAGGAAGCCGCCGAGGAGCAGGCCGCCATGGAGGAGAGCGCTCCGCCCGAGCAGGGCATGAAGCGCTACATCCCGGTGATGGTGTTGGGCCTGTTCGGCGTGGTGGCGCTGGGCGTGCTGATCGTCCTGATGGCCGCCTGACGTCGCGCCCGGGGCCAGCGCCGGGCGCGGTCGCCGGGACAGGGGCTCGCCTCGCGCGAGGCGGGCCCCCGCCGGGAATGCTCAGCGCGTGGAGATACGGGCCACCGGCTGGATGTTGAGGTCCGGGGACAGCTCCTGGAAGCTGACGACGGAGAAGGGCGGGTTGAATTCGTACTCGAGCAGCTTGCGCACGTAGCGCCGGATGTCCATCGCCGTGAGGATGATGGGACGCTGGGCGCTGGGCGGCAGGTGTCCGCACTCGGCCTTGACGGCCTGGACGATTTCCTGGGCGATGTCCGGCTCCAGGGCCGGTGGGTGCCCGCGGAGGTGCGCTTGATGGAGTTGCGGATGGCCTCCTCGATCTGCGGATCCAACAGGTAGACCACGAGGGTGCCGGTGCCGCGCGCGAACTTGTGGGACACGTAGCGCCGCAGGCTCGCGCGCACGTGCTCGGTGAGCATGACGTTGTCGGCTTCCACCTGACCGAACTCGGCGAGCGACTGGAGGATGCTGCGCATGTCGCGCACGGAGATCTCCTCCTCCACGAGCCGGGCGAGGATGTCGGTGAGCTTGAGCACGTTGATGACCTTGGGCACCACCTCCTTGACGATGGCGGGGAAGGCCTTCTCGAGCTGATCCAACATGGACTGCGTTTCCTGCACGCCGATGAACTCGCGCGCCGGCGGCGCAGGATGGCCGCCGGGTGGAGGATGATGTAGCCGGGCACGTCCCAGGTGGTGAGCCCCGCGGCCTCCAGCGTCTCCTTGTGCTCCTCGGGCACCCACGCCGCCGGCTGACGGGTGGCGGGGTTGATCGCCTCGAAGCCCTGGATGCTCATGAGCTTGAGGCGCTCCACCGTGTCATTGACGAGCACGTGGCCGATGGTGGCCTGTCCCGTCACCACGGGGACTTCGTTGATTTGAATCTGGTAGGCGCCGGGCGACAGGTTCGGGTTGCCGCGGGCGCGCACGCCGGGGAAGCGCACACCCAGTTCCACGAAGAGACCATCGCGCATGAAGGGGATGAGCTCGAAGAGGAACTTGCCGTTGTCCTGGCGCGAGTCCACGTAGGGCACCAGCGCGTCGGACACCTCCAGCACGATGGGGGTGACGACGGGGATGAAGAGCTCGGAGTCCGGGTTGATGGGCTCCTTGGGCGCGGGCTCCACGGCGGCCGGCGTCTCTCCCGCGGCCGCCTCTCCCGCGAGCGCCATGCCGCCGGTGTCCTCGCCCGCCGCCACCGCCTTCTCCTTCTTCAGCATGTTCCAGGAGGCGTAGCCGGCGAGCCCACCGAGGATGAAGAAGGGAATCTTGGGCAGACCCGGGATGAAGCCGAGCACGCAGAGCATGGCGGCGGCGATGGCGATGGCCTTGGGGTAGGCGGTGAGCTGGCTGCCCACGTCATGGCCGAGGTGCTGGCCCTCCTCGTCGCCGCCCACGCGCGTCACGATGATACCGGCGCAGGTGGAGATGAGGATGGCGGGAATCATTCCGACCAGACCGTCACCAATGGTGAGCAGCGTGTACTTGGCCGCCGCGCTCGCCACGTCCATGTTCTTCTGCATCACGCCGATGACGAGGCCGCCCACGATGTTGATGACGGTGATGATGATGCTCGCGATGGCGTCGCCCTTGACGAACTTCATCGCGCCGTCCATGGCGCCGAACAACTGGCTCTCGCGCTCCAGGTCGCGGCGCTTGCGCTTGCCCTCCTCCTGGTCGATGGAACCCGCGCGCATGTCCGCGTCGATGGACATCTGCTTGCCGGGCATCGCGTCCAGGGTGAAGCGCGCGGCCACTTCCGCCACGCGCTCGCTGCCCTTGGAGATGACGATGAAGTTCACGATGACGAGGATGACGAAGATGACCAGACCCACGACCATGTTGCCCTGGACCACGAAGTGGCCGAACGCCTCGACCACTTCTCCCGGGTCACCCGTCAAGAGGATGAGGCGCGTCGTGGAGACGGTGAGCGCCAGCCGGAACATCGTGGTGATGAGCAACAGCGTCGGGAACACCGACAGCCGCAGCGCCTGCGGCACGTAGAGGGAGATGAGCAACAGCACCACGGAGATGCTGATGTTCAGGGTGAGCAGCACGTCCAGCAGCAGCGTGGGCAGCGGGACGATGAGCATCCCGATGATGGCCACCACCACGACCGCGAGGACGATGTCGGAGTATTTGGAGAGAAAGCCGTTGCTCTGGGCGGACATGCGGCCCGCGATACTAGCGAGACCCCGTCTCTTTCCCAAGCCTCCCCCCCACCAGGGGCTCGTCATGCTCGGCCCGTCCCGGAGCGGACGAGCGTGAAGCGGGGCCGCCCTACCCTTCCTGGACCTCTCCCAGGTCCCGCTGGGCATCTTCCGCGCTCTGCCACGCCGCGTCGGCCAGCACCCGCGCCCGCTCGGTGAGAGGGTCCTGGTTGTCGGGATCCAGCTCCACCACGCGCGAGAAGTCGCGCGCCGCCTCCAACGTGTTGCCCAGCCGCAGGTGCACCTCGCCGCGGTTGATGAGCGCGGCCGTGTCCTCGGGGTTGAGCTGCAGCGCCTGGTTGAAATACTCCAGCGCCTTGTCGAAACCATCCATCGCCAGGCAGATGGCCCCGAGCGCCGTGCGGTAATACCCCTCCGACGCATCCTTCTCCGCCAGTTCCTCGAAGAGGACACGGGCCTCGTCGTACCGCCCCTGTTCGTACAGAAGGAAGGCCTGCATGGCATTCACGAGCAGGTCGGGCTTCGGGGAGTCGGAGTTCGCCATGTGGGTGGAGTCCGGTGAGACAGGCGGCCAGGACCATACTACGCCCGCGCGAACGGGCGGAAGCCTCCTCGACGCGCCGGCCCGTCGGTCTAGGATGGCGCACATGGACATCGCGCGCGCCCAGGAGATCTTCGAGCAGCTCTACTCAGGCTTCTCCGGCTACGACATCGCCCGGCACGAGAAGGAACGCACGGGCCTGCAGGAGGCGGGAACCACCTATGGCGAGGTGGTCCCCCTGGCCTTCCACGAGGTGCTCAACGAGGCCGCGCCCAGGCCCGGGGAGGTCTTCATCGATCTGGGCTCGGGAACGGGCAAGGCCACCCTCCTGGCGGCACTCACCTTCCCCTTCAGCCGGGTGGTGGGCATCGAGCTGCTGCCGGGACTGGGAGACGCGGCGCGAAAGGTGCTCGCCCGCTATGACGCCGAGGTGCGGCCCCAGCTGCCCGCCGAGTACGCCCAGCAGCGCATCGAGTTCATCGACGGGGACTTCCTCGAGCAGGACCTGTCGGCCGCCGACGTGCTGTTCGCGCACGGCACGTGCTACCCGCAGGAGACGATGGAGCAGCTCACCCACAAGCTCGAGGACCTGCGCCCCGGCGCGCGGGTCGTCCTGGCGGGGCAGACCATCAAGTCCCCGGCGTTCGCCTTCGTGAAGATGAAGGTGATGCGCACGGACTGGGGCACGGCGCTCGCGACGGTCTACCGGCGCCAGTAGCCCCGACGGAGCCCCGAGAGCACCCGGGAAGAGGGAGCGGGAGAGCGCCCCCTCCTCCAGGCGAACGGGACGGCTACGACTTGGAAGCGGCCTCGGCCGCGCTCTGCAGCGACGCCAGGGTGATGCGCGCGCGCTTGGTGTTCTCGCGCTTGCCCTCGGGGTCGTACTTCAGCACGGACTTGATGTCCTGGAGCGCCTCGACGACGCGGTTCTCGCGCAGGAACAGCTCGCTGCGCCCCACCAGCGCATCCACGTTGCCAATGTTGAGCTCGATCGCCCGGGTGTACTCCTCCATGGCCTCGGGGATCTGCTCGAGCTGGACGTAGACCGCCGCCGGTTGCAGTGGAAGACGCTGTCATGGGGCGAGGCCGCCACGAGCCCCTTGAAGATCTCCAGGGCCTCCTTGAGCTTGCCCGTGACGAGCAGCTCGTGGCCACGGGTGGCGATCTCATAGAGGCGCTCGCGGGGAATGCCGAGGAACTCCGCCGGGGAAATCTCTCCCAGGACGAGTCGCTCCCCCGCCTCCGCGGGAATGGCGAGCGTTTTGGACGCGGGCTTCTGCTGGGAATTGGTCATGGAAGTACCCATGGGGAGAAGATGGGGAGAAAAAGAAGGCGGGAGAAGCCTCGAGGACTTTCCCGCCTTGCGAGTCTAGCGTGAGGACGTTCGAATTAGTAACGCGGCCGGAACTGGCTGATGCTCTGGCGGAGCTGCTCCAGGGCCATCATGCGATCCATCATGCGGCCGATGTCCTGGAAGCTGGTCTGCAGCTGGTTCTGGCGGTTCTGCAGCCACGGCAGCGGGCGGGGGTCGGGCGCTGCGACTCGAACGGGTTGCGGTTCTGCAGCTGCTTGGTGAGCTTGCTGAGCGTGTCGAACACGCGCGACAGCTGGCCGAAGAGGTTGCTGAGCTTGTCGAAGTAGGTGTTGCCAGCCTTCGGCGGCACGATGCCGGTGTTGCTATTGTTGGGCGGCACGATGCCGGTGTTGCCATTGGCGGTGGCGGTGCCGGGCTTGAGCTCGTTGCCGAGCTTGAAGGACTCACCGCCGTTGTTGCTGCCGATGACCTCCTTGCCCTGGAAGGACCAGTCGTCGGTCTCCTTGCCCATGACGAACACGTCCTTGCCGCCGAAGCTGTTGGCGTGCGCGTAGCCGTCCTGGGTCACGTTGCCGACCTTGCCCTTGCCCTTGTCGATGTCCGTGACCTTCACCCGATCGTTGCCGGAGATGATCTCCAGGCCGCCGGTCACGGTCATGTTGTTGTCCGCGGGCACGGTGGACACGTTGATGCGGGTGCCATCGCCGAGCACGAAGGTGCTGTCGCGCTTGAAGTCCCACTTGCCGCCGTCACCCTCGTCGACGTGCGGGTCACCCCACACGCGCGTGGACTTGCCGTCCGGACCGGTGATCTTCCACTCGTGCTTGCTCGTCGCCTCGATCTTGTAGCCACCGGGGGTGGTGATGACGCCGTCGGGGCTCGTCTTCAGGCTGCCCGAGGGGTGGCTCGAGTCGGTCGGCGAAGGACGGGCCGGCGTGCACGGACCCGAGGTCCCCACGACCGCGTTGAAGATGTCCATGATCGAGCGGTTGGGGGGAAGAGCTGATCCGTCGAGCCCGGAGCTCCCACCCCACCCGTCGAGGTGGTGCTCGTGGTCGTGGTGGTCGTGGTGGTGGTCGTCGTCGTGGTGGTCGTACCCTGGCCGACGCCGGCCAGCTGCGAGCTCAGCTCATTGAGCAACCCCTGGGCCGTCTGCAGCGCCTGCGCTGCGGACAACACATTCTGCTGCTGGGGCAGAGCCGTCATACGACCACCGCCGACGATGTCCTTGATGGAAGACATGGAGTTTTTCCTCCAGCCCGCTGGGGGCTGAGTTGTTTGATGGGGGGACAAACAGCGACCCTACAAACAGATTATCGGAATCTGAGGCCTGAGGTTTCCGGTGCATTTAAATGTGATTTCCAAAAGTTTCGGAAACCACCGGGCCCCCTTGGGAACGAAGACCCGACGGAGGCCCCCCACGACGGCCATAGGGGAAACGAAACGAAACCGGCCCCGTATGGATTCCCCCCGAGGGGAGAGCCATACGAGGCCGGTTCCGAACGAACGCTTGCTGGAGGAGCGACTACCCGCCGATGTTCTTGATGACGGACATCGCCATCTCGTGCATCTGCTTCATCATCTGGGTGATGAGCTGGAGAAGTTCCTGCTCCTTCTGCATCTTCATCTGGGCCTCGAGGAAGGGCTTCATCTCGGCGGGGGCGTTCGCGAGCATCGAGTTCTGCGCCGCGGACAGACCACCGATACCACCCTGCGCGTTGCCGACAATACCCATCAAGGAACCCATGGTGTTCTCCTCAGGCCCTCTGGCGGGGCCGAAATCGGGGGAAACAAACAGCTTACAAATTGATTATCGGCCCAGGCGCTCCGGAGTTTCCTGCTGATTTTCCCCACCCATTTTCCGGGCTCCAGGGAGAGCGAGGACGGCACCACCGGAAGAAGCCGGCACGGACCCCAGGCACGAAAAAAGAACCGGCCCCGTATGGGGCCTCCCTGACGGGAGGGCCATACGAGGCCGGTTCTAGAAGCTCGCTTGATGGAGAAGAGACTACCCGCCGATGTTCTTGATGACGGACATCGCCATCTCGTGCATCTGCTTCATCATCTGGGTGATGAGCTGGAGAAGTTCCTGCTCCTTCTGCATCTTCATCTGGGCCTCGAGGAAGGGCTTCATCTCGGCGGGGGCGTTCGCGAGCATCGAGTTCTGCGCCGCGGACAGACCACCGATACCACCCTGCGCGTTGCCAACAATACCCATCAAGGAACCCATGGTGTTCTCCTCAGGCCCTCTGGCGGGGCCAAATCGGGGGGCGAAGCAAACTGCCTACAAACTGATTATCGGCCCATGCGCTCCGGAGTTTCCTGCTGATTTCCTCCGGCTTTTCCCGGGGCCACCGGGCACTCTTGGGGGAGGGCTAACCCTTCGTTTTTCCGAGATCAGGGCTCTGGATCCACGTCTTGAAGGAATCGAGCTGCTGGGTCTCGGTCTTGGGCGTGATGGGCTCGGGGACATGCCCGTCCAGCTGGGCGACGACGGGCGCCCGGCGAGGGGGGCTCTCGAAACCATCCTGGGCCCCCCGGGCCCGCTTGGGCGCGGGGGCCGACTTGGCAGCCCCGGCCGACTTCGTGGGAACGCCCTCGGCGAGGTTCACCTTGGAGAAGGCCGCGGGCACCGGCGGCGCCCCCTCGGGCCACTCCATCTGCCCGGAGAAGCCCACCGTGACGAGCCGCTCCTGCATGAACTCCACGCACTCCATGATGATGGGCGGAGGCGGAAGGACGGGATCCTTCATGAAGCGCACGAAGGCGTTCTTCACGTCCACGTAGAGGTTCATGCTGAACGGCGCGCCCACCTTGGTGTTGGCGAGCAGCTCGTACATCTTGCGCATCACGGGTTGCGCCGTCCCCTTGGCCGTACTGGCCTGCTTCTCGAGCGCAGCCAGAAGCCGATCCCGCTTCGCCACCAGTTCGGGCGGCTCGACCGGGACCGCGTACTCTGACTTCGACTTGCCTTTCGCCATGAACAGGCCTCTTCAAGGGGGAATGAGACTTCCTGGGGAAGTCAGGGGTCATACTAGGAAGAAATGAACTAACCGATCAAGCGTGCCGCCCGGGAATTTACTTCCCACACCGCAATATTCGGGCCACTCAGCGCTGGAGCAGTCCGCTGAGGATCGCGGCGGCCTTCTGGGCCAGGGGCTCCTGCTCGGGGAGCAGGGAGGCGACGCGGCGCAGATCCTCCACCGCCTGGGAGCGCTGCCCGAGCGACAGGCGGACCTCGGCGCGGCCCACGTAGGCCTGGGCGTCGCGGCCATCCAGCTTGAGGGCGACGTCGTAGGCGGCCAGGGCACCCTGCGCGTTGCCCGCGGCCATCTCCACCACCCCGAGCGCCTTGGCGAAGTAGCCGTCCGCCGGGTTGACGGCGTAGAGCCCCTGGAAGAGGGTACGCGCCTCGGCGATGCGGCCCTGGTAGAAGAAGACGTAGGCCGTCTTGGCGATGGCGTAGAGCTCCTCGTCGGTGTAGCCGCGCACGTCGCGCAGCGTCGCCTTGCCCTCGGCCCACCGCTGGAGCTGAGCGGCGAGCTTCGCCTCGTCCTGGTTGTTGTTCACGCGCTGTGCGGTGGCCATCGCCTAGTACCCCTCTTCCTGCTGCTCCTCGCGCATGCGGCGCTGGATGTCCTGGATGTCGGCGTGCACCTGGCTCACGAGCGAGAGCATCTGCGCCTCGCGCTGCAACAGGCCCTTGAGGCGCTCCAGGCGCTCGGGGGTCGTGTTGATGAGCGACAGGCTGCGCTCGAGCAACTGCCGCTGCTCGGTGTCCGCGCGGCCCGCCACGCTGCCCAGGAACGGCCGGTCCGAGAAGCCCTCGAGGTCCGCGTCATGGCCCCGGGGCTGGGGAGGCGTGGGCAGCCGCAGTTCCTCCGAGGAGTGCGCCGGACCGATGAAGTCCAGCAGGGCCGCCGAGGCGAGCGCTGGATTCTTCGGGTTGCCAGCCTTGCGCTTCTTGCGGTCGAACTGCGAGGGCTCGACCAGCTTCTCGCGAACCGCGCGGGGTCCCCCCCAGGGCCAGAGTGGCGCTCGGGGGGTTGGTTGTTGATTTTGGCCATGGCGGGGGCGGATTTCACTCCAGGAGGGGCGGTGCCGTCCAGCCCCTACCCCTCAGCGCTTGCCGCCTGCCTGCCCGGCGCGCTGCAACTCGTAGACGAAGTTGAGGATCTCCGCGACCGCGTCGTAGAGCTCCTCGGGCACTTCCTGGCCCACGTCCACCCGGTAGAGCGCGTTGGCGAGCGCCACGTTCTTCATGAGGGGGATGTTGTTCTGGCGGGCGATCTCCCGGATCTTCTCCGCCTTGAGACGCAGCCCCTTGGCCACCACGCGCGGCGCCGCGTCCTTGTCCTTGTCGTACTGGAGCGCGATCGCCATCTCGACATCGTCGTTCATGGGAGTGCCTCTCAGGCCCGCGCCGCGGGCGTGTCGTTCTTCAGGCCGTAGACGAAGTTGAGCACCTCGGCGACGGCATCATAGAGCTGCTCGGGGATTTCCTCGCCCACATCCACGCGCAGCAGCGCATGCGCCAGGGGCACGTTGCGCAGCGTGGGCACGTCCCGCTCGCGCGCGAGCGCCTTGATGCGCTCGGCCCTGGAATCCATCCCCTTGACGATCACCCGCGGCGCGGTGTCCTTGTCCTTGTCGTACTTGAGCGCCACGGCGACGTGGTCCGGGTTGGTGACGATGACGTCCGCGCTCTGCACCGCGTGCATCTGCGCCTCCTCCAGCATCTCGTGCGCCACCTGCTTGCGGTGCGCCTTCTGGTGCGGATCGCCCTCGCTCTCCTTGTATTCCTTCTTCACGTCCTCCTTCGACATCATCTGGTCCTTCATGTACGCCTTGCGCTGCCACCAGACGTCGAAGATGGAGAAGAGGAAGAACACCATGACGACGCGCGTGGCGACGATGAAGATGAGCTCGCCCATGATGAACAGCGTCGTGTGCACGTCGCGGCGCACCGACTCCATCATCATGGGCATGGCGCCCTTGAGCGCCCCGTACGTCACGTAGCCGGCCACCGTCATCTTCAAGACGTTCTTGATGATCTCGACGATGGTCTTCTTGGAGATGAGGTTCTTGGCGCCCTCGATGGGATTGAGCTTCTCCGGCTTGGGAATGAGCGGATCAATCGTGAAGAGCGAGCCCACCTGGAGGAAGTCCAGCAGGCCGCCCATGATGGCCACCGCGCACACCACCGGCAGGGACACCAGCAAGATGGATTGCAGCGCCAGGCTGGCGAGCTGGTAGGTCGCCTGCTGGAGGTCCTCCGGGTGGGAGATGTGATCGAAGCTGAAGTGGAAGAGCTCGGTGATCTTCTGCTCGAACATGGACCAGACGCCCTTGACGACGCCCAGGCCCACCACCAGTCCGGCCACGCCCGTCAGGTCCTTGCTCTTCCAGACCTGGCCCTTCTTCCGGGCGTCATCGAGCTTCTTTTGTGAGGGCTCTTCTGTTTTCTCGTCGGACATGGAGCGTTTCCCCGGCTCAACCGAGCAGGCGCAGCGCGTCGCGAAGCATGGCGAGCATGTGGACGAACTCCTGCTGCATGCGGCCCATGATGAGGCTCAAGGCGATGGAGGTGACGACGACCGTGGCCAGGGGCTTGAGCGACTGGGCGAGGAAGGACACCTGCACCTGGGACGCCATGCGGTTGATGGCGCCCAGCGCCACGTCCGTCACGAAGGCCGTGAGCAGGGTGGGCGCCGCCAGCGCCATGGCGATGGTGAGGATGTCCGCGAAGGAGCGGATGAACAGCTCGAAGAAGGGCCACGAGCCCGAGCTGAAGCGCGGGAAGCGGTCCAACGGGACGATCTCCAGGCTCTCGGCGATGGCCTGGATGATCAGGTGGTGGCCATTGAGGGTGAAGAACATCACCACCGAGAGCTGCCCCTTGAGGTTGGCCAGCAGCGTCACCTTGTCGTTGACCAGCGGCGCCTGGAGCTGCGCGCTGTTGGTGCCCGCCATGGAGTCGGCGAGGTTGCCCGCCACGCGCGCCGCCTCGAACACCTTGCTGACGATGAGCGAGAGCGACACCCCGATGAAGATCTCCTTGAGCAGCAGCGCGATGTAGGGCAGCGAGCTGGTGGGCAGCGCCCCGATGCGGTGGCGCACCAGGGGGAACATCACCGCGGAGAGCGTGATGCCCACGCCCATCTTGATCTCCGGAGGCACCTGTTCCTCGCCGAGCAACGGCGAGAGCACCAGCACCGGCATGATCCGGCACATCAGCAGGCCCATCGTGAAGATGGCGAGCGAGAAGTTGGCCTGCTCGGTCAGCCGGGCGATGACCTCGGAGACGTTCATCGGATGAGGACGGGGAACTGCTCGAAGATGAGGGTGGTGAAGCGCGCGAACTGGCTGCCCATCCACGGGCCCATCAGCGCGAGCAGCAGGAACACGGTGATGAGCTTGGGCGCGAACGAGAGCGTCTGCTCTTGAATCTGCGTGGTGGCCTGGAAGACGGCGATGATCAGACCCACCATCAGGGCCATCAACACCGGGGGCAGCGACACCATGATGACCAGGGTGAGGCCCTGCTGGACGATGCTCGTGAGCTGATTCATGGGCGTCTCACAGGTAGCCGACGACGAGGCCCTTGGCGATGAGGTACCAGCCGTCGACGACCACGAAGAGGAGCAGCTTGAAGGGCATGGAGACGGTGGTGGGCGACAACTGGTTCATGCCCAGCGCCTGGAGGATGTTGGCCACCACCATGTCCACCGCCAGGAAGGGCACGAAGAGCAGGAAGCCGATTTGAAAGGCCTGCTTGAGCTCGGACACCACGAAGGCGGGGATGATGATCATGAAGTCCCGCTCGGTGAGGGCCGCGCGGTCCTCCTCGGTGGCGCGCAGCCGGGCCAGGTTGAAGAAGAGCGAGCGATCCTTGGCGGTGATCTTCTTGTTGAGGAAGGCGCGCAGGGGCTCCTTGGCCTTGTTGGCCGCCTCCAGCAGGGTGCCCACCGACTCCGAGGACAGCAGGCTGGGCCCCTTGGCCATGATGTCCACCTCGGCCGCCCGGTACATGGCCTGACCCACCGGCGCCATGATGTAGATGGTGAGGATGATGGCCAGGCCGGTGATGACCTGGGTGGGCGGAATCTGCTGGGTGCCCAGCGCCGGCGCACGATGGACAGCACCACGGAGATCTTCACGAAGCTCGTCACCATCATCAACACGAAGGGGACGAGCGACAGCGCGGCCAGCGCCAGCATGAGCACGAGCGGCCGCGAGGCGAAGGACTCGGGGTTGACCGACTCGACGGCCACGGCCGAGTCCGGGCCCGAGCCGCCGCGCCGGCGGCGAAGGCGAGGACGGGCTCCAACGCGAAGACCAGGGCGAACAGCCAGGGTTTGAGACGTGGGACAGGGAGGCGAACGCTGGGCATGACTCTCACGGGTCGGCTCTTCAGGCGGCGTCCGGCGGACGGGGGACGCTCGGAGGGGTGGAACCCGGCGGAGTGGCGTCGCGACGGGCGATGAGCTTCTTGAGGAAGGGGGACAGCGGCATCACGTTGGACGGAGGCGGCGTGGAGCGGATGTTCTCCACCGCCCCGGTGTCGAGCTTCGAGAGCAGCTGCAGACCATTCTCGCCACCGCCCACCAGCAGGTACTCGCCCGCGGCCTTCACCACGAAGAGGGTGCGGCGCTGATCCAACGCCACGCGCTCCACCACCGACACCACCGACTGCTGCCCCACGGGCACGCCCTGCAAGCCCATCAGCTTGCGCAGGCCCACGTTGAGCGTGAGGTAGATGAGGGCCATCACCCCGCCGAACACCACCAGGGTGCGCATGAGCATCCACCCGAGGCTCTCGGTGGGCGCCTCCACGCCGGACGTCAGATCCGCCTCGGGCGGCACCTCGACCGGAGCCGACGGCGCGGCGCCCTCCGCGGGAGCGGGCGCACCGGACGGCGGGGGCGCGAGCTCGGCGGCGGCGGCGGGAACGGGAGCGGGCTCCTCGGCCCGGGCCGGCGGTGCCAGCCACAGGCAGGCGCAGAGCGCCAGGACATGACGCGCGGAGAAAACGGATGAGACGGCCATGGTGGGCCGCGAGGCTAGTTCATTGCACGGGAGACCGCCACGGGCCCCCCTGCCCGTCCCCCTCGCCTGCCTGCCTGGGAGCGGGGCCTCAGCCGGCGAGCGAGAGGATGCGCACACCCAGCTGGCCCTCGATCTCCACCAGTTCACCCCGCGCCACCACCTTGCCGTTCACCGACAGGTCCACGGGCTCGCCCGGCGCGCGGTGCAGCTCGACGACCGGCCCGCCCGCAGCGACACCACGTCATCCGCCGTCACCGGCACCCGGGCGAGCTCCACGCAAATCTGCAACGGGATGTCACCCAGCAGGTCGCCTGCATCCATCTGGTCTTCCATCTCTCCACTCTCCGCCGTGGGGTTTTCCGACTCGGGGTTGGTGTACTCCTCCCCCTCCCCGCTGGCCTCATCCGCGCCGCTCAGGGCCTCCGCCGCGGCCTCGTCCGACTCGGAGGGCCCCGCCGCTCCAGATGAGACGGCTCGGTGAGCACCACCTCGGTGATTCGCGCCGGTACTGGCCGTCCTCGACGAAGACCTCCGAGGCCAGGAAGCCCCGGCGGCCGAGGCCCAGGAACAGCCGCGCCGTGCCCTCCGCGCCCTGGTCCGGCCGGGCCGAGAACTCGTCCACCAGCACCACGTCCTTCACCCGGAGGCTCGCCAGGTCGTGGTGGCTGATCTCCGCCAGGCCGATCTCCGCGCGCAGCCAGGTGCGCACCGAGGACAGGCGGCTCAAGTGGGCCTCCATGTCCATGCGCAAGAGCGAGCGCCGCTGCTCGGGCGAGGGCTCCGGCGTGAGGCGCTCCAACACGCTCGCGGGCAGGAACAGGCGCACCATGCCCTCCTGCGTGCCGAGCCGGGCGCGCAGTTGGAGCACCGCCACCTGGGCCTCCTCGCTCAGCCGCGACACCGCCTCGTCCACCCCGCGCGCCGTGCCCTCCAGCCGCAGCCGGCCCTGCTGGGGCTCCGTCCCCGGCATCAGGGCGCGGATCGCCTCGAGCACGACGAAGCTCGCCACGCCCTCCTCGATGTCCGTCAGGGGCCGCAGGCCCACGGTCTCGCCGGCGCCGCCCAGGAGCAGATCCACCGCCGCGTGCGCCAGCGACAGCTCGACCTCCAGCACCGCGCGGCCGTGATGCCCGCCGGGCACCAGGAAGCACAGGAAGGTGGGCTCGGCGAGCAGGCGACGCAGCTCGCCCGAGCCGAGCACCCGCGACGACTCCAGGCCGAAGCCGACCTGGGTGTCGAAGATGGCCTTGAAGCGCGCGCCCAGCGCCTCGACGGCCTCGGCCCTGGGCTTGAGCCGGGTGAGCCGCTCGAGCAGCCGGGTCTCCGTGAGGGAGACCTTCTCCAGACGGGGGAAGACGTGGGGCTTCCAGGGTTTCGATGAGCGGGGCTTGAGCTTGCGCGCATCGACCACCATCGTGCGCTCCTCACCCGGCCCGTCATCCGTATCGAGGCTCATGTCTTCGCCTCGACCCTCATGTCCTCGAGAGTGAGCCCGCGGCTGGCCAGGGCGTTCTTCAGGCCCTCACGCTGCCCCTCGAGCATCTTGAGCACGTCCCGGTCCTTGCCGCTGAAGACGGCGTGGATCTTCCCGTTCTTCGCGCTGAGCTTGATGGACAGACCACTGAGCACGTCGCCGCGCAGCTCGATCTGGAACTCCGCGTTGCCCGCGGCGTTGGTGCCCACGCGCACCCGCTCGACGATCTTCTGGGCGATTTCATTGGCGATGGCGCGCAGCCGATCCGAGCCCGTGTTGGGCTTGGGTTGCGCCACGGGCACGGGCGCCATCAGCGCCGGGTTGAAGCGGAAGCCCGCCGCCAGCTCCCCGTCCTTCTTGTCCTTGCCGTCCTCGCCCCCACCCTTGCCACCGCCGTCCGCGTCCGTCTTGAGCGCGCCCTTGCTCCGGCTCGTCTGGGCCCCCGCGGCCGCGGTCTCGTTGCTCTGCTCGGACTCCTCGCCGCGCTTGCGCAGGAGCTCGTCGGCCGTGCGGGTGTCCGCCGAGCGCGACTCGACGCGCGAGTGCAGCACGCCCTGATCGCCCTGCCGGGCCTGGGTCTCCTGCGCCCCCTGAGACAAGTCCTTCTGGCGCCCCTCGGCGACGGAGTCCGCCTCGGCCCTGCCCGTCTGGCGCTGCAGGCCGCGCACGTCGCCGCCCTTGCCCTCCTGGAGGCGGGCGAGGACGGACTTGCCCAGGGATTGGGGAGGGGTCTGGGTGGCCTTCTGCTGAGCGCTCTGGGCGTCCTTCTGCTGCCCCACGAGCTTGGAGAAAGCGGAGGCGCCTTCCTGACGCTGCTTGGCCTTCGCCTCCTGGAGGCGCTTCTCCTGGGCCCGCAGCTCGGCGGCTCTCTCCGCCTGACGATCGTCTTCGACTCGGCTCATCGCTTCACCACCTGGGGGGCCCGAGTCTACTTTCGCTGGCGCATCATGAACAAGGTGTTCCCGATCTCCTCCTGGTTCATTTCCTCCTTCTTGTCGCGCTCTTCCTTGAGTTGCTTCTTCCAGTTCTCCTTGTGCTTCTCGATGGCCTTGAGCTCCTTGGCCGCCTCGGCCATCTCCCGGCGCTTCTGCTCCACGAGCTTCTCGGCGGAGATGACGGCGTCCTTCTGGCGCTCGACTTCCAGGGCGAGCTGCGCCTCCTCGTCCTTGAGGCGCTCCTCGTAGCGGTTCATCTGGTTGAAGCCGCCAATGCCGGTGACGCCCTTGGCCATCACCTGCTGGAGGTACTCCTGGACCTTCTGCTTGCGCATGGCCTTGCGCGTCACGAGCTCCTCCTCGAGACGCTGCAGCTCTTGCTTCTCCTTCGCCAGGGCCTTGACGGCGGCGGAGAAGGCCTGCTCGGCCTCCTCCTTCGCGCGCTCGCGCATCTCGATCAAGGTCTGCAATCGATAGGGGGGCATGGTGCCCGCATCCTATCTCCAAACGGCGCGCGCGCGTTACTCCGCGAAGAGCTCGATGAGCTGCTGCACCGTCACCTCGAAAGGACTGTTGGAGTGGGTGTCCTGTTTGAGGAAGTCGATGATCGCGTCGTACTTGTCGATGGCGTAGTCGGTGCGCGGATCCGTGCCGTACTGGTAGGCGCCCAGGAGGATGAGGTCGCGCTGCTTCTCGTAGGTGGAGAGCGTCTCGCGCAGCTTGCCCGCCGCCTTCTTGTGCTCCTTGGAGACGATGCCGCTCATCACACGCGAGAGGCTGACGAGCACGTCCATGGCGGGCCACTGGTTACGCTCGCCCAGGGCACGGTTGAGGATGTAGTGGCCGTCGAGAATACCGCGGACCTCGTCGGCGATGGGGTCTTCCATGTCACCACCGGCCACGAGACAGGTGTAGATGGCGGTGCACTTGCCCTTCTCGGAGTTGCCCGTGCGCTCGAGGATGCGCGGCAGCATGGAGAAGACGCTCGGCGGATAGCCCTGGCGCGCCGGGGGCTCGCCGATGGCGAGGCCGATCTCACGCTGGGCACGCGCCAGACGCGTCACCGTGTCGAGCATGAAGAGCACGTTGCCGCCGCGCTCGCGGAAGAACTCGGCGATGGCCGTGGCCACGTAGGCGGCGCGCAGACGCACGAGGCTGGGCTGGTCCGAGGTGGCGCACACCAGCACGGAGCGCTTCATGCCCTCCTCGCCCATGGCGTCCTCGATGAACTCGCGCACCTCGCGGCCACGCTCGCCGATGAGCGCCACCACGCACAGGTCCGCCTTGGTGTTGCGCGCGATCTGTCCCATGAGCGTGGACTTGCCCACGCCCGAGCCGGCGAAGAGTCCCACGCGCTGGCCCTCGCCCACCGTGAGCAGCCCGTCGATGCAGCGCACGCCCAGGGGCAGGGGCCGCTCGATGCGCTGGCGCGTGAAGGGGTCCGGACAGTCCCGGTCCACCGACCAGTCCGCCATGCCTTGCGGCAGGGGCGTGCCGTCCATGGGCTCGCCAATGCCGTTGAGCACGCGGCCGAGCAGCTCGTAACCGCACTTGATGGTCAGCGGCCGGCCCGTGGGGATGACCTCGCTGGACGGGCCGATGCCCTGCAGTTCGCCCAGGGGCATGAGCATCACCTCGTCGCCCTGGAAGCCCACCACCTCGGCCTTCACCGAGGCGCGGCCCCCGTGCCCCTTGATGACGACCACCTCGCCCACGCGCACGCCGGGCACGCTCGCCTTGACGACCAGGCCCGTCAGCTCGGTGACGCGGCCGCGCACCCGGTACAGCGGCGTTTCCTTGATGAGGGAGAAGTAATGCGAGAGATCGATGGCCATGGCTTACGCGGGCCCTTCCTTCTTGCCCAGATCCGGAAACAGCACGTTCTGGAGCATCTCGAACTGGGTGGGCAGCTGCGCGTCCACCGTGCCGAACTCCGTCTGCACGATGCAGCCCACGGGCGCCACGTCCGGATCCTCGCGGATGGCCACGTCCACCGCCCGGCCGATGAGCTCCATCAGCTCCGCCTTGCGCGCGCAGCACCGCCGCCGACTTGGGGTTCACCCGGAGCACCACCGCCCGCGCGTTGCGCAGCTCCTCGATGGCCTTGGCGCAGATGTCCGCCAGCAACGAGGGATCCCTCTCCACGTCCCGGCCGATGATCTTCTCGGCGATCTTGCACGCCAGCGCCACGACGTCCCGCTCCTGCTGGACGAGCAGCTCCCCGGCATGCATCTTCGCGCGCACCATCAGCTCGGTGACCTGGGACAGGCCCTCCTGGCGGCCCTGCTCGCGCGCCTTGGCGATCACGTCCTCGCGCTCGCGCTGGGCCTCCGCGAGGATGCGCTCCTTCTCCCGCTGCGCCTCCTCGAGGATGGCCTGGGCCGACTGCCGGGCCTCGAAGACCTCGGCGTTCATCACGCCGGGACGCGGCGCGCGCAGCGAGGGCCGATCCCCACCGGGCAATGGCTCCGACCCCGAATCGCCCTTGATCACCTTGCCAACTGCCATGGAAAGCTCCTTGTCGCGGGGATGCTAGCGCGTTCCGCCCCGAGGTCCACGCCCACTCGCGCCCTGCGGCCGAGGTCGCTCGCCCCTCCCGGACTGGGTGTCCTCGCGCCGGACCCCCGGATTGGTGCCCACCACCCGGGGAGGGCGCTCGGCGGCGTCCCGGGGCGCGGGGGGCTGCACGAGGCCCCGGCTCTGCGTACGCGCCAGCGGGGAGCGGAAGATGCGCGAGCCCTCCGCGTCCGAGACGGAGACGGCCGGCTGTTCGTTGACCCGGGAGCGGCGGGGCGGCTGCGTGACGCCCCCTGGCTCCACGGCCCGCTGCACTCCGTCCCGCGTCCCCCGGGGCAGGGGCGAGCCCCGGCTCACGCGCGCGGGCTCGGGCGCGACGAGCGCCTTCTGCCGGTCCGCGTAGCTGAGGCTGGCGGCGCCCGCCCGGCGCGCCTCGCGCTCGGCGATGGGATCCCTGCGCTGGCCCCCGGACGTGAGCGCGGGCGCGGGCACGGCCACGGAAGAGCGGCGCGGCACCGGGGCCCCCTTGATCGCGGGCGGGGGACCGAGGGCCGGCGGACGGGGCGGGCTCAGCCGGACGGGCCGATCGATGAGCCCTCGGGCCGCGAGCCGCTCCAGGTCGGTGACGATGTCGGTGCGGCCGCCATCCCCGCGGCTCGTCGGCTTGGCGCGCTCCTCGCGCACCCACTTCGCGAGGATCTGCCCGAACTCCCCGCGGTGCTTCTCCACCAGGCGGGCGGCGAACTCGGCGGACTGGGCCACGCTCGCGCGCGCCAGCCGGTGCACCCCGGCGCCCCGGATGGCCGCGGCCGGGTTCTCCATGCCCCCGTACTGCGCGAGCTGCGCGTGGGCCTCTTCCTCGGGGAGCCGACGGGGCGCATTGGCCGTCACGGCGCGCACGGCGAGCTGGCGCAGGTGGGGCGGAAGCTGCGTGAAGGCCGCCTCCCGCTCCGCCTCCGGCACCCCCGCCAGGGCCGGGCCCAGCACCCGCGCCCCGAGGCGATCACACACCGAGAGCAGCTCACGCGCCTGGAGCATCAGCACGTCGGTGAACTTGAAGGGCACGTGCGCCGAGGCATCCCGGGCGAGCCGCTCCTCCAGCTTCCAGCGCACGATGTCGAGGATCTGAGGCCGCACCTCGCGCGTGAGCTTCACCCGGCGCGTGTTGGGCAGGTACGAGCGCACCGCCTCGGCGAGCGGCCCCGGCAGCGCGCGCAGCATCACCTCCACCAGCGCGGCGCGCTCGCGCTTGAGCAGCGCCGCCAGCCGCTCGGGATCCGCGCTCCACATCTGCCCGCGCCGATCCTTCACCAGCCGCTTGATCTCCTGGACCAGCAGCGGAATGCGCTTGTCGCGCGGAATCTGGAGGATGCCCTGGGCGCGATGCACCAGCAGCTCCGCCTCGTCCTCGGGCAGATGCTCGAGCGCGGCGACGCCCTCCTGACCGCCGAAGGTGATGGCGGTCAGGAGCATCATCAGCTGTCGCTTGCTCAGCGAGGTGAAGAACTGGTCCAACGGTCACCCCACTCGAGAGAGACGTCGCAGACGAACCACGCGGGGGACTCGCATCAATCCCGCTTCGCGCGGGCCCGTGCCGCCGCGGCGCCCCCGCTTCCGCGGATGAGCGGCCGGCCGCCAGACCGATGGAGGCCAGGATGAGCAGCACGGCCACCGCCGCCATCATCCGGAACTGGCTCAAGCTGGAGGCCGTCATGCGCATGCCCATCACGTCCTGCAGCCGGCTCTCCGGGCCCACTTCCGCGTCGGGAGGAATGGCCGGCGTGAGCAGCACCGTCACCGCCGTGGGCTTGAGCTCCGGCACCGACGTGGAGACGAACTGCTGGATGTCCTCGCGCTTGATGGGCGGCTCGTTCTTGGGGCCCGGCCGGTACTTGATGAACACCGACGCCGAGGGCAGCGGCTTGTTCTCCGGCTGGGTGAGATCGTTGTTCTCCGGAATCATCACGATGACCCGGGCCTCCAGCACGCCGTCGATTTGATTGAGGGCGTTGGAGACCTCGCCACCGAGCGACTTGAGCATCATGGCGCGCTCCTCGGTGGCGGTGGGCACCATGCCGCCCTTGGCGAAGTGGTTGAGCCCCGCCTCCATCGGGCGAGGCAGCGAGTACGCGCGCAACAGCTCGGCCGCCTGGGCCGCGTCCGCCTTGGGCACCTGGATCCGGAAGCGCAGCTCGTTGCCGCCTTCTTCCTTCAGCTTGGTGGCGGCGATGCCGTTCTTGCTGAGCAGGACGTAGATTTCGTTGGCGTCCTGTTCGGTCAGTTCGTGTTGCAGATCGATGGTGCAGCCAGTCCCCAGCACGAGAACGAGGAGGGCCGCGAGCGCGTACGGTCGGAGCGTCATGGGCGGCGCGTAGCTTAGATGGGGCGGCGTGCTTCCAACAAGGGCTGCTCTGGAAAGACCCGCAACGCCCGAGGGCGCCCCCTCGCTAGAGGAGACGCCCTCGGAAGACAGCGACCGGTAGTCCGGTTGCCTGCTAGACCTGGGTCTTGAGCGTGTCCTTCAGACCGCTCGTGGCCTTCTCGACCACCTTGCTCGTCAGATCCAGCTCCTGCGTGTACTTGTACATGCCGGCCTGGAGCGACAGCAGCTCCGCATTGGAGAAGGTCTTCCCGGACGCGCCCGACTGGATGAGCTTCTCCATGTTGACCTGGCCGCGCTCCAGCTCGCTCACCACGTGGGAGATCATCGCGCTGGCCTTGCTCGTCTCGGGCTTGGCGTCCACGGCCTGGGCACCCTTGGCGGTGGCGGGCTCCTGGCCAGCGGGGTTGGCCTTGTTGAACGCCGCCTTGTTCGTCTTGTCGATGGCCTCGGCCTGACGCACCTGGTCGGCGCGCTGGGTGGACTGGGCCGCCTGCACGCCCTGCACCTGCTCGGCGCCCTGCGTCTTGTTGGCCAGGGCCGCGTCGAACTTCGAGGCGCCCTGCTTATTGACCTGTTGCGCGCCCTGATCTTGGGACTTCTGCTGGGCGATCTGCGCCGCCGACACGCCGGCCATTGGACCCGCCATGTGACTGCCTCCTTGAATCCTCGGGGGAGGAAGGTTCCTCCTCGTTCAAAAGCTCCTTGAGCCGCTCGATGGCGCGCGCATGCAGCCGCGACGCCCAGCTCTTCGACTGCCCAATCTCCGCGCCCGCCTCTTCCAGCGTCTTGCCCTGGAAGTAGTAGCCCTGAAGCAGCCGGCGCTCCTTCTCCGGCAACTTCTCGATGGCCGCCCTCACCCTCACCCGCTGCTGCTCCAGCTCCAACCGCTGGTCCACCGGCAGGGACTCGTCCGTGAAGCCCAGGGCGTCCGAGCCCTCGAGGCTGGTGGCGAACACCATCGCCAGCCCCGCCACCGCGTTGGAAATCTCCATGACATCATCGTCGATGGACCCTCCGCGGTTGCCTCCTCCCTGCTCACGATCCGAGAGATTTCCCAAATAGGCCGTGGCGCGCTCGCCCATGTAGGCGCCGCGCGCGTCACCGCCCTTGAGCACTCCCATCTTCCGGAGGCCGTCGTAGATGGCGCCCTTGATGCGATAGTGGGCAAATGTGAGGAAGTTGGCCCCCATCTTGGGGTCAAAACGGTCCGCCGCCTCGAGCAGGCCGATCTGGCCATAGGCGAGGAGCTCATCCAGTTCGAGCTGGGCGGAGAACTGCTTGCGCACGGTCGAGGCCAACGACCGGACGTAGGGGCCGTACTTCTCCAGCAGGACCTTCTTGTCTTCACCGAGACCCAAGAGCGCGGCTCACTCGGCCTTCGACCACAACCGCTCGAGGGCCTGATTCAGACGGGGGTCATCCTGCAGGGCATCCGCGATCTTGGTCGTCAGGGCCGATGACTTCATGTTGAGCTTCTCCTTGAGCACCTCGGCGACGAGCTTGCGCGTCGCCTCCTCCTTGCTCTTGAAGTTCCCGTTCTTGAGCTGCTTGGAGATGGCGAGCGCCTGGGAGCTGAGCGGATCCAGGGCCATGGGTGCCTGCACGTTGCTGGAGCCCACCATGCCCGAGGGGCCCACGAGCCCCGCGGTGCGGTCCACCTGACCCCCGAAGGAAGCACCTCCGGCCTTGCCCGCGGGCGCCTTGCCCACGGCGCCCTTGGCGCTCCCGGTACTCCCGGTGCTCCCGGTTCGTCCTCGACTGCCCCCGCGTCCGACTCCACCGACCGACATCGGCATCTCCTCCTATCCGCGCAGACTAGCGCCTGGCCGAGGGCGGCGGCAGGGCCCCCGCTTCCTTGGCTTCGAGGAGGCTCTGGGCCAGACGCGCCCCGTCTCCCTCGGGTTCCAACTCCATGGCGGCCTTCAACTCCTTGACGGCCTCCGGCACCTTGCCCATGAACAACAGGGCCTCGCCCACGTGGGCACGCGGCAGCGCCGACTGGGGGCGAGCCGCTGGGCGGCACGATAGGCCTGCAGGGCCTTGTCATGCCGTCCCTGGGCGAACTCCAGCGAGCCCATGGCGAGCTGGGGCACCTCGCTGCGGGGCATCAACACCACCGCGCCGGCGAAGACCTCACGCGCCTTGTCGAACTGGCCCATGTCGAGCCAGAGATAGCCCGCCTCGAGGAGGATCATCGCCTCGCGCCCGGCGAGCGGAATGAGGCTGCCCGAGATCTCCGAAGTCTCCGCCATGTGACGTGTGCGTCCTTTCCTGGCCCGGAAGGAGATCTCCCGGGCACTGGAACCCCGCGGCCGAGCACGGCCGCGAACTACTTGATGTTGCCGATGGAGTTCTTGGCCGAATCGTGCCGCGTCTTGAGCACGTTGGAAATGGTGCTGAACACCTGATTCTCACGCTGCATGGCCACCTGCATGCCCAGGAGCTTCTTCTGCTCGGTGAACATGCTGGACATCTCGCCGTTGAACTCGGTGCCCACGCCGCTGCCGCCGGTGGGAACGGTCACCTGGTTGCCAGCACCGATGCTGATGTTGGCCACGGGGTTGCCAATCCCGGCCAGACCGCCGGCCCCACCGCCGGCCGCCACGCCGCCGCCAGCGCCCACCGTGGTGTTCAGGGAGGTGGCCCCCGAGCCGAGCGCCGCGCCGTAGTAGGGCGCCGAGCCCGAGCCGCTGCTGTTGCCGAAGGTGGTGAGCGAGGAGACCGCCGCGGACACCACGGAGCCACCGGGCACCATGTTGGCCACCACGCCCACGCCGCCCGCCACCGCGTTGGCGGCCGTGCCCACTCCCGACTGAACGCGAGCGGCGAAGCTCGTGTCCGGCGTCACGCGCGCCGTGGTCAGGTTGGTGGACATCCGCGGCATGTTCAGGTTGCTGTCGATCTTCATGGTTCCTCTCCAGATGGTGGAACGACCAAGGACTTGGGAGCCGGGCTCGAACACCGGGTCCGGCGCTCCCTTTCCCTGATTATCGCCGATCCGCCCGTACAGTTGCGTGGGGTCGGTCCCCCCACGTGTCATTTCCTAAGAAAACCGAGTTACTTCCGGCCCTTGGCGCGTGACTCCGCCACCAGTTGCTCGCGGGTGTCCAGCAGCACGGCCAGCAGTTCCTCGGTGCGGGAGATGGCCGCCTGGACCTTCTTGGCGTGCTCGGCCTTGGGGCCCTTGAGGTTGGCCAGCTCGTTCTTCAGCGGAGAGAAGAGCGAGCGCACCTCCTCGGCGGAGGCGGTCTCGATGAAGGCCTCGATGGCCGGAAAGGACGGCGTGGGCAGGGGCTCGGCGACGGGCGCGGGCGACTGCTTGGGAGGCGGAGGCATGCGGGACGGGGACTCCTGTCGGGGCCAGCTCCAGGCCGGCGCGATCGAAGCCCCGACGGTAGGGGAAAAGTCCCCTCCACTTCAAGCCGCCTGCCCTCCGAGCGGCGTGGCGCTCCGCGTTGGGACGCCCGCCGAGCGCTCGGGCGGGGCCACGGCCCCGGGGCACGGTGTCCTCGGCGCCGGGCGCACCTAGCTTTTCGTGGCGGCGGGCACGTCCATGGGGGGCACGGCCACCGCCATCAACCAGGAGGGATGTCATGACGAAGAAGATCGTGGGTCTGTTCGCGACCGTGGCGCTGCTCGGCTCGGGGGCCGCCCTCGCCGGAGGAGACAAGCAGCACAAGGAGCACACGCAGACCCAGAGCAGCCAGCCGATGGGACAGGACGCCTACGGTGGCGCGGGCGCCCAGCAGGCTCCGCAACCCAAGCAACACCAGGGACAGCAGCAGGCGGGCACCTCCGCCAACCAGATGCTCGGCGAGAAGCAGATCTCCGGCACGGTGCTCAAGAGCAGCGGGGATGAACTGAAGCTGCGCACCGAGAACGGCGTCATCGCCGTGAAGGTCAACAAGCAGACCCAGTTCCAGGACACCTCCGTCAAGCGCATCAAGGACCTCAAGGAAGGCCAGCAGGTGCGCACCAGCTTCACCGTGGAGAAGGACAGCAACGTCGCCAAGAGCATCTCGCTCGACACCGGCATGGGCGGCAGCGGCCTGGAGGTCGACCCCGGCATCAACCAGGGCCTGGACAGCTCGCCCCGTCACCAGACCGGCAACCAGGACCTCAACCCGGGCATGAACCCGGGCCTCCACGGCACCGGCGGTGCCGATCACTCGGGTGACAAGACCTACTAGTGGAGCGCCCGTGAACGACGCTCGCGGTGCCCACGGACGCCGCGAGCGTCTCCCGCTCCCGCCTGGCCGCCCGACCGGGAGGCCACGGCGCGGGGGCTCCCCGTCCCTTTCGTTCCCACCCGTCCAGGAATGAACAGGTTCAACGCCATGAACGGATTGATCACCCTCTCCCTCTCCTGGCTGCTCGGCCAGACGGCGCCCTCCCCGCCCCCACCGAGGCGGAAGCCACGAGCGCCGTGCAGGCCGCCCAACTGGACGAGCTGCGCGCGCAGATGGAGCTGCTCCAGGTCCAGAACGAGGAGCGCGCCCAGCGGACCCAGGCCCGCCTGGACACGCTCGAGCAGGAGCGCGCCGATGAACAGGCGGCGCGGCAGCAGGCCGAGCTCCTGCGGCAGGAGAGCCTGCGGAGCTTGGCACGGGCCCAGGAGTGGCTCGCCGCCCTGGATCGACTCCTCGAGACGGGGGAAGAGCCCATCGGTCCGGCCGTCGTCTCCGCCCAGCGCGAGCTGTCCGACGCCCTCGCTGGCACCGCGGACATCGGCCGGGGCGAGCGCCCGGCTCATCCAGAACGTGCTCCAGCGGCTCGGCACGCTCGAGGACTCCGTCGCGCAACGCAATCCCGACGCGGCGCGACTCCAGCTCTTCTTCGCCAGCGACGAGCTGCGCTCGGCCTGGAGGATGAACCTCGACCAGACGCGGCCGCCCGCGCTCGAGCCCTGACTCAATCCCCGAAGTGGGGGGTGATGGACACGGGCGGGCTGGCCGGCCTGGCGATGAGGTAGCCCTGCACGAAGTCCACCCCGTGCGCGCGCACCCAGCGCAGCTCCTCGGGCGTCTCGATGCCCTCGGCCACCGTGAGGATGCCGAGCTGCTGCGCGAGCTCCAGCAGCTTGCGCGTGATGGAGGCCTTGTAGGGATCCTGGTGGATGCCCCGGATGAGCTCCATGTCCAGCTTCATGATGTCCGGACGCAGCTGGTGGATGAGGTTGAGCGACGAGTAGCCCGCCCCCAGGTCATCCAGCGCCACCCGGAAGCCCGTGCGCCGGTAGTAGGCGATGAGCGACTTGAGGTGGTTGGCGTTGGGCGTGTGGTCCGACTCGATGATCTCGAACACCACGTCGCTCGGCGAGATGCCCAGCTCGTTGATGGCCGCCACCGTCGAGCGCAGGCAGAACTCCGGATCGTAGATGGCCGTGGGCGTGAAGTTGATGAACAGCGGCGCCTTGAGCCCCAGCCGGGACGCCTCGCGCACCGCCGACAGGCGCGCCGCCGGTCCAGCTGGAAGAGCAGATCCGCGTCGCGCGCCAGCGTCAGCATCTTGCCCGGGAACACCAGCGCCCCATCCGGCTCGAAGCCGCGCATCAGCGCCTCGTAGGCGTACACCCGCCGCGTGTCCTTGGCGTCCACGATGGGCTGGTAGTGGCTGGTGATGCGCTTCTCGGCCAGCATGTCCACCAGCCACCCCGAGCGCGCCATGGTGACCAGTTGCGGCAGCGAGCCCACCCGCGGAAAGTCCCGCAGGCCCGGCTCCGCGTCGCCCTGCACGAAGAGCACACGCGTGGCGCGCGACTCCTCGTCCGTCAACGCGCCCAGCACGTCCGCCGCGAACGTCCCCAGCTGCGCGCCCTCCAGGCGCACCGTCACGCACTGCTCTTGCGGCAGCGGTTGGAAATCCCGGCCGGAATCGCCCAGCACGCGCACCAGTTTGCCGTAGCTGTGGCCCAGCGGGAGCCAGAGGAAGAGACGGCCCCATCCCTCCAGTTCCTGCTTCTGGGGAAGAGACTGGCACCGCTCACACGACTTCAATACGGTCTGGCTCATGTGCCTCACTCACTGCTCCCGCAGGACGAGCAACCCACGTGACGTTTCCGCGGCATAGAGGTAGCCGTCTCCCGGTACCCGCACCGCACTCAACCCATCGACGAACGCCCGTCCCCGGCCTGGATCCGACTCCCGCCACGTATTGTAGTAGGCTTGCTGCCTCGGTGTACTGGGGCTGGACACATCCAGGATGCGCAGCCCGTCCTGAGCATAGGCCACATACAGCCGCGTCCCCACCAGCGTCATCGCACTCACAGTGGACTGGGGTCGCGTCTGGAATTGTCCCACCTGGGTGATGTGCTGGGGATCCGTCACGTTCAGGGCCCGTACCCGGGAGTCCCAGCCCTCACTGGCCTCGAAGGCGATGGTCTGCCCCTCGAAGAGGCCGACCGCCACCGGACGGCTGGTGGCCTTGTCGTACTGGAAGCGCCCCAGGGTGGCCGGGGCGTTCGGGTTGGACACGTCCGCCACCGCGAACCCATACCGCCAGTGACCCATGTAGAGCCGGTTGCCCGTCACCACGCCCTCGACCGGAAGCTCGCCCCGGTCCAGCCGGCTGTCCTCCACGAAGTAGCGCTTCATCAGCAGGGGCTTGGTCGCATCCTGGTGAAGGTCGAAGATGAGGACCTCGGCATTGGGGGACGGAGCCATCACGTAGAGCCGATCCTGGTCCTCGTACAGCCCCCAGGCATCGAGCGCGGTCCCCGGCTGCGCCGACAGGCGCTTGGGCAGCGCCGGGTTGCTGACGTCGTAGACGAGCAGACCCTGGGTGGCGCTCGAGATGTAGAGCGTCTGGCCCTTCACCCACGCCCGCCGCCAGACGTCCTTCGTGGGCGTCACCTCGGCGACCTTCTGGGGCGCCGACGGGTTCTTCACATCGAAGACGAAGAGGCCGTCCGCATACGCCGTCACGTAGGCGTAGCCCCCCGACACGAAGACATCCGACGCCACCGCGCCCCGCGGCAGGGGCACCTCCGCCACCAGCTCCACCCCCGAGGACTCCTCCTCACCCGCCCCCCGCTGCACCCGCACCGCCTCGAAGGTGCCCTTGAGGTTGGCCGAGCCATACGCGCACCGGCGGAACTCGCCCGTCACGCGCGTGGCCTCCGGCGCCCGGCAGGCGGAGAACGCCAGCCGCATCGGCACGGCCGAATCCGTGTACTCGCTCGACAGGAAGAACGGGCCGCCCTCCGCGGGGCGATCCTTGAGCGGGCTGTTGAAGAGCAACGGGCCCTCGGGCAGCAGACGCAGCGAACCGGGCGTGTCCAGCCCATCCAGCGTCACGTTCGCCTGCCAGATGCCCTCGGCCTTGACGGCGCTCACCGCCGGGATATCGCACGCCGAGCGGTCGAAATCCTCGGACGCGCACCCCACGGCCTCCGGCGACTCCGTATTGGCGCAGCCCATCCACACGGGGAACAGGGCCCCCGCCATGGCCACCAGTAAACGTTTCATGGACTTCTCCATACCGGGCGCACGCTCGGACAAAAGCCCCGCCCCCGCCTGGGACGTAAGACGCTGAGCAGTCGCGCGGAAGCGCTCGGCTGGCCACTCGTCTCCATGGGATAGGTTGCTACCTTGCCTCCGTCCCCGTCTCTCCCCACCCGGGAGGTCGCCCCCTTGAATCGACGCATCCTCATCGCCGCCCTGCTCTGCGTGCTCCTCCCCGAGGCGGCGCTCTCCCAGGTCTACGTCATCCCGCGCCGGGCGTACCGCTCGCCCGTCCACACCTACGAGTTCGATTGGAAGCACCTGGACATCCTCGTCGGGCCCAACTCCGAAGGGGTGGCTCCCCCTGCGGCCCACCGGGCCCACCAGCAGGCCCCCGGCGCCCCGGGCGGTCCCCTGCCCACCGCGCCCACCGTCCCCAGGACCCAGACCGGCGACAACCCGGCGGGCAACTCCGCCCAGGAGCCCCTTCCCGAGGCAGCCGAGTCCACCCGCTCCGGCGACCCCGGCACCGCGGGCGCGTCCACCGAGGATGGGGGAACCCGCCTCGACCCGGGCCCGCTCTCCGTGCCCATCTTCCTGCCGAGCGCGGATGGCGGCACCGCGGACGCCGGCTCCTATGCCCAGTCCCTCGGGGACAAGAGCGGCGGCGTGCGCTTCTACTTCTACGAGAACGAGCGCGAGGTGGCCCAGTACGCCGCGCCCCAGCTCGAGGACGCCTACCGCTACCTCGTTGGCCGCTTCAAGTTCGTCCCCACCCAGACCTTCCCCTACATCCTCTACAGCTCCTACCAGGAGTTCCTCCAGACCAACATCACCCCCGTCTCCGAGGGCACGCTGGGGGTCACCAGCACCCAGGGCAACCTGGAGCTGACCCTGCCCTATCTGGGAGACCACCGGCAGTTCGGGGAGATCAGCTCCCACGAGATGGCCCACCAGTTCACCATCCAGAAGGTCCGCTTCCTGGCGGACCGGGAGAAGGTCGGAGGGGATCCGCTCAACGGCATGCCCCTGTGGTTCATCGAGGGCCTCGCCGAGTTCTACGCCAAGGGCGGCCTGGACCCCGAGGGCGAGATGATGGTGCGCGACCTGCTCGTCAACCCGGACCGGCGCGCGGCTACGCCTTCCTCGACTTCTGGTCCCCGGGCCCTACGGCTTCCTGTGGATCTACAAGGTGGGCGGCGCGCTGCCAGTTCCTCGAGGACACCTACGGCGAGGGCTTCATCCAGAAGGTGCTCGACAACTCGCCCAAGCTCGTCTCCGGCACGGACAAGGTGCCGCACCTGGAGTTCGACGGACTCCTGGAGCTACTCACCGGGGACGCGCCCCAGACGATCGCCGCGCGCTTCGAGGACTGGCTCAAGCATCGCTCCTACCGCGCCTACCTCAAGTCCGAACAGAACACGCCCGGGGTGGAGCTGCTGCGCGAGCGCCAGGGCATCGTCACCGCGCTCAACAGCCGGCCGGATGGGCGCGTCCTCATCTACCGCAGCGTCATCCCGGAGACGGGCGAGAGCCAGCTCATCCTCGTGGACCCCCGCGCCCCCGAGGACACCCGCAAGGTGCAGGGCGATGGCGTGCCGGGCTACGAGTCACTCCACCCCGTCTTCGGCCGCAACTTCGCCCTCTCCGATGACCGGATCGCCTTCGTGGCCGAGGCGCTCGCGCGCGACATCCTCTACATCCAGCGCTACACGCACTCCATCAAGGCCGCCACCCACCGCGAGGGCAGAGCGCCCCCGGCCACCCGCAATGCCTACATCAACAACCCCACCGGGTTGTACAAGGAAGCCCCCTACGAGGTGGACTTCGACCTGGGCGAGCGCGTGGCCGGCCGCTCGAGCGCCACGGCCTCATCGCCGCCTACTCCCCGGCCTTCTCGCCGGATGGCAAGCAGCTGGCCTTCATCGGCCTGAACGAGCGCGGCACGCGCGACGTGTACGTGCTGCCGCTCGACCAGGGCCCCGACGCGAAGCCCCGGCAGCTCACCCATGACGTCTACGCCGAGCGCAGCCTCACCTGGGGCGCGGCGGGCATCGTCTACACCTCGGACGCCACCTCGCACGGCTACTACAACCTCTTCCGGGTGAAGCCCGAGAACGGCGATGCGCCGGAGCGGCTCACCACCGAGGCGCGCGACCACGCGGACCCCACCGTGCTGCCCAACGGCCGCCTGTTCTTCGTGGCGTATGACCAGAGCCACTCGGACCTGCACGAGTACACCGGCGGGGGTTCCATCGTGCGCCGCACCGACGTGGCCACCGGCCTCTTCGAGCCCAGCCCCGCGCCGGACGGCAACCTGTGGACGCTCTTCTACCTGTCCGGAGAGCGCAAACCCGCCCTGATGCGCGCCCAGCAGCTCTTGAGCATCGCGGTGCCCGCGGGCTCGCAGGACCGCACCACCCCGCCCAGCCCCCTGCCCCAGCGCTCACTCGAGGGCGCCGAGCGCTACAACCCCTTCGCCTGGAAGAACATCGACCTGGGGCCCATCCTCGGCTTCGCGGGCGGCGGCAGCGGCGGCTTCTACGGCCAGGTGGCCGCCTCGGCCATGGACCGGCTGCGCAACCACGCCCTGCTCCTGCAGGTGGCCGTGTACGGCTCCTTCGATCTGACCGATGGCATCCTGCTCTACGTCGATCAGTCGCGGCGCACCACCTGGGGCGGCGGCCTCTTCCAGTCGCTGCGCTTCCGCGTGGACCGCTCGCTCGTGCAGGCCTCCCAGGGGCAGATTCCCCTGGGCTACCTCATCTCCGGCGAGCGCTTCTTCGGCGCCACGGGCCGGCGCGCTACCCGCTGAGCACCTTCACCTTCCTCGAGGCCAACCTCAACATCGGCGGCGCCTCGTACTTCCTCGATCCCTCCACCGCCTTCATCCTCAACCTGCAGGAGCTCAACGGCGTGGGGGACCTCTATACCCAGTGGAAGCAGAACCAACCCGGCATGCGCTTCCAGACGGAGGTGTCCGGCGCCTTCGGCTACAACACCCTGCACTACCACTACACGGGCGTGGCCACCTCGGGCACCTCGTTCCTGACGGAAGTCACCGCCGGCGTGCAGCCCTTCCACGGCGAGTTCTTCGGCAACGTGCGCCTGGACGCCGAGCGCTACTTCCCCATCCCCCTGGGCAGCACCCACGTCATGTTGCGCGGCGGCGCGGGCACGAGCTTCGGCGGACGCTTCGCCCGCTCCTACTACCTCTCCAGCTTCGACACCCTGCGCGGCGTGCCCTTCGGCGACACGGCCTGGCTGCTCGGCCAGCACTACCTCTATTCCACGCTGGAGCTGCGCGTGCCGCTCGACGCCATCATCCGCATCGCCTTCCTCAACAGCATCATGGGCGTGGCGGGCTTCGACGTGGGTGGCGTGGGCGGCTCGCTGCACGACATGTTCGACCGCCGCGTGGTCGACGCCGCCGTGGGCATCAACGTGGGCCTGGGCCCCATCCTCCTGCGCCTGCACTTCGCCTACCCGTTCGACACCAAGGCCAAAGCGGGCCGGCCGGACACCAAGTGGGTGACGCAGTTCTCCATCGGAATGGCCGGACTCGAGGGCTACATGTTCAAGCAGCGCGGCGGCGCGAAGCCGGCGAGACAGGGCCCCGCGCCGCCGGTGAGCCTCAACGCCATGCGCGGAGGCGTACGCTAGCCCGGAGCGCTCAGTCGGACTGGGCGGCCACCAGCGCGGCGTTCGCCCGAGCCAGGGGGCCACCCTCGTGCGGAATCCGCATGAAGTCTCCCCGGAGCGCCTTGAGGGCGAACTTCTCCAGGTCGATCTCCCTCCGGGTGCGCACCCCCAGCCGGCGCGCGAGCAGCGACAGGGGACCGAAGCCAAACACCCCCTGCTGCAGAAGCAGCCCCGACGCCACCGCGCCCACCAGCCGCCAGGCCCCGCCGCGCGGCGGCACCACGCACCCCAGCAGCGACACCGCCGACGCGGCCACCATCACCACCCGGTTCAGGTCCCACTCCTTCTCCAGCCCCTCCAGGTAGCGGCTGATGACCGAGTGGTCCGTCTGCTCCGCCATGTGCCGCACGCACCGCTCCACCTCGGCGTCGATGCGACGGTTCACCTCTCCCGGCACGTGCATGCGCACGGCATCGGTTGAACTCTGGTTCCAGGATTCCATCGTGCCTCCAGCAGCAGTGGGTAGGCGCTGCCCCTCGAAGGTAGAGATGGGTGCGTCCGCGGGTCATACCCAGCGTGGCCCCCAACGCTCGCCCGACTCCCCTCCACCCCTGCGCAGCCCCACACGGGATGCCTAGCTTGGGCCGCGTGAATGCCCTCTCGCGTCTCCTGATCGCCTGCCTGTGGTGCGGCACGGCGTGCGTCCGTCGTGACTTCCCGGAGCAGCTCCGCGTCCGCGACCCCGTGCCCAGCTCGGGGCCCGAGCTGTCCCTCGCCCTCTACCAGTCCGTGGGCATCGGCCTGCGGCCCGGCCATGGGGTGGAGCTCGTCCAGGACGAGCGCATCCTCGACACCCTGGAGGAGGAGCTCCGCGAGGCGCGCGAGTCCATCCACCTCCTGCTGTCGCGGTGGGAGCCCGGCGACGCCTCGCGGCGGCTCGTCCAGGCGCTCGCCGCGCGCCGGCCGGACGTGGTGTGCCGCGTCCTCGTGGACCCCCTCCAGAGCCCGGCCTTCAAGGACCAGGTGGAGCCGGAGCTGGTGCGCGCGGGCTGCGACGTGCGCGCCTTCCGGCCCTTCATCGGCCAGGAGGTGGTGTTCGCCGACTCGCGGCTGGAGGCGCGCAACCACCGGCAGCTCGTCATCCGGGACGGCCGCGGCGGCCTCACCGGCGGCTTCGGCGCCGTGGCCCCTCGCGGCGACATCCGCGACACCTATGTCCACGTCGAGGGCCCCGCCGTGCGCCAGTTGCAGCAGTCCTTCGCCCGGGACTGGCTCGAGGCCGGCGGCGGGCTGCTGCCCGAGTCCGCCTTTCCTCCACTCGACTCCCAGGGCGAGCGCGCGCCGGCTTCATCGCGAGCACCGGCTCGCCCTCGCTGAGCCACTCCGAGCGCATGGTGCAGGTGCTGCTCGCCTCCGCCCAGCACCGCCTGTGGCTCACCAACGCGTGCTTCGTGCCCACCCCCGCCACCGTGGACACGCTCATCCACAAGGCCAAGAGCGGCGTGGACGTGCGCATCCTCGTCCCCGGACTCGAGGGCGCGAACACCTCCGCCAGCGTGCTCGCCGCGCAGCGCTCCTCCTATGAGCGGCTGCTGGAGAACGGGGTGCGCCTGTGGGAGTACCGGCGCGCCCCCCTGGAGTCGCGCACCGTGCTCGTGGACGACCACCTCGTGGCCGTGGGCTCCACCAACCTCCAGGCCCATGCGAGCGCCCTGCTCGAGGAAGGCGCCCTCGTCGTCGAGGACGGGCCCCTGGCCCACTCGCTCGCCACCAGCTTCGAGCGGGACCTGACCCACGCGGTGGAAATCCGCAAGGAGCAGTGGCGTGAGCGCGGTTGGTTCCAGCGCATCACCTACCGGCTCCCCCTTCGGCCGCGGGCTGCCGCTGACCCCTGGACAAGAAGGACAGAGCCCTGTGGGAGAAAATCATTTCTCCTCGGACAAGGCCTTTTCCCATGTCCGGCTCCGCAACGTCTGGAATTGGACGGTGCGAGCCTTCAACACCCACGGCATCCGTCTTGCTCAAGCGACGCGTTCATGAAAACCGCGCGTCCTCTTTGCCTGGTCACCCTCTCCGCCCTGCTCGCGTGCAACCCCGGGAGCGAGCCACCGTCCGTGGTGGGAGGTTCCCCTTTCATCCCATCTCCCCCGCCCCCACCGGGCACTCCGCCATCGAGTGAGCAACCCCCTCCCACGCCCCCTCGGAGCAACCGCCTCCGTCGACGGACAAACCTCCGCCCGTCCCCGACGAACAGCGCCCCTTCGTCCTGCCCGCCGTGCAGAAGAGCGTGCAGGCGTACGAGTTCATCTTCCCACCCGGCGTGATGGAGAAGTTCTACGCGGACAAGGACACGCCCGAGCAGGACGCCATCTTCCGCTACGAGGGCATCGACTACCCGGTGAAGGCCCGCCTGCGCGGCGCCTCCGCGCGCGACTTCCCCAAGAAGAGCTGGAACGTGAGCTTCGAGAAGGACTCGCCCTTCGAGGGACGTACCTCGCTCAACCTCGTGGCCGGCTACTCGGACGCGTCGATGCTGGCGGAGAAGATCGCCTTCGATCTGCTGGCCGCCATGCGGGTGCCCGCCGCGAGGGTGAAGTTCGTCCGGCTGAGCCTCAACGGAAAGGCCGAGGGCGTCTTCCTGGACATCGAGCAGATCAACAAGTCCTTCCTGAGCGCCCATGACTTCCCGGACAAGGACGCCTCCATCTACCGCGCCGGCTGGAAGGACACCGAGTTCAAGCTGCGCTCCTGGAAGGTGCCCTACCAGGGCGACTGGCAGAAGAAGACCAACGAGAAGAAGGAAGGTGACGAGGCCCTGGACGAGGTGCTCGCCATCATCAACCGCACCCCCGAGCCCGAGCTGCCCCAGGCACTCGCGCGCGCCATGGATCTGGAAGGCTACGTGCGCTCCATGGTCATGGACGCGCTGATGGCCAACAACTACATCGAGGACTCGGAGAGCTACTTCATCCACGACCATGTGACGAAGCGCTGGGTCTACGCCGCGTGGGATCTCAACAACGTGGACGCGCGCTGGTGGTACCAGATGGCGCGGGGCCCGGACCGGTGCCCATCTACGCTCAGCCGCTCTACTCCTTCACCCTGGGCAACCCCGAGGTGGCCAATCGCTACCGCGATCGCAAGGGCATCCACCCGGGCTACCTGCCCGTCTTCTCCAACCGGCCACCCGGATCGTGATGAACCCCGAGCTGCGCGCGCGCCTGGAGGCCCGCCTGGACAAGGCCCTGCGCGAGCTGTTCACGATGGAAGTGCTGGGGCCCTACATCGACCAGTTGCACGAGGTCATCGCGCCGTACATGGCCCTGGATCCCTACATGGACCACGCCAAGTTCGAGGAGGGCGATGAGTTCATCAAGGAGTTCGTCCGGCTGCGACACGAGTTCATCCTGAAGGAACTCGCGCGCATGAAGGCCCAAAAGCCCGGCGTGGTGCTGGAGGCGTTGGACGCGAAGGCCGGCTGGGTGGAGCTGCGCAACCGCGGCACCACGCCCGTGAACGTGGGCGGATGGGTGCTGACCACGAACCTGCGGCGGAACATCCCCGCCCTGCTCCAGGCCGAGCCCACGGCGGCTCCTCGCGAGCAGGCCGGCAGACCCGTGGGCACCGTGCTCGCGGCGAGGACCCTGGCCCCCGGGAGACCGTGCGGCTGACCGCCGCCGAGCTGGGACTCACCTTCTCGCCCGAGGGAGAACTCGGCCTCTTCGATGGCCAGTCCGTGTCGGGTCTCAAGGACGCGCTCTTCTACGGCAAGCTCCCGGACGGCAAGGTGAACCAGCGCGCCACGGACGGAGCCTGGAAGACGCGCTGAGGCGCCCGACGGTTCCCGCTCGCGGCCCGGTTCAACCCCTGCTCAGGCCAGGGCGAGGGTCAGCAAGGCCGCGGCCGCGAGCGACGCCACGGTCCTCACGTGGTTCCACGCCGTCCAGCTCGTCAGATAGCTGGACCAGAGGGCGGCGGCCTCCGGACTGGCGGGAGAGGTCACCGCCAGCTTTTCATTCATCGGCACGTTGAACACGGCCGTCACGAGCAAGCCGCCCACCAGGTAGAGCGCGCCCCCCGCGAGCCGGCAGGCGGAGCCCTCGTGATGCCAGCGCATGAGCGAGGCCCCGACGGCCCAAAGACATACCGCCGCGGTTCCGAAGAAGACCGAGAAGAACAGGGGATTCAGGATGGCGGCGTTGATCGCCTGCATCGCGGCCATCCCCTCCCCGGGGGCAGGCCCGACAGGGCTTTCATGACGAAGGTCGAGAAGGTGAAGAAGAGACCCGCCATCAGCCCGCAGCCGAGTGCCGCCAGCAGCGTCAGGGGAAAGAATGATTTATCAAAAATCATCCTCGCGACCCTACTTCAGGCGCTGTGCGGGCCTCAACCGCGGGGATTCCCGCCGATACGCCCGTCAGCACGAAGGACAGGATGATGGCCGGCCCGTGCCGCCGTGCCCGTCACCACGAAGATGCCGTCCCGGCTCCCGATTTTTTGCATCATTTCGAACATCGTCGGATTGTGCGCCGCCACCGGGGCGCATCACCGCGCTCCGGAAAATCGACATCCAGTTCGGCTCCTGCGGCGAGGCCAACTACGAGAAGCTGTTCAAGATGTACGTGGATTGGAATGGGGACAATGACTTCGCCGACGCGGGCGAGCTCCTCATCGACGCGCCGTCCGTCTCCAGCGATGTCCTGTACACCATCACCTTCAGCATCCCGACGACGATCCTGCCGGGAACCAAGCGCGTGCGCTTCATCACCGCCCTCTACGATGGCTCCACGGTGACGTCCCCGGAGAGCGTCTCCTCGTGCGGCGTGTACGGCTTCGGCGAGACCGAGGACTACCTGCTCCAGATCGCGCCCGCCCCGGGCTTCACGCCCGCGGCGGTCTCGTCGGAAATGCCCCGGGCGGCGCTGAGCATCGCGCGGGGCGAGGAGAAGCCCACGGTGCGCCTCCAGGCGGGCGCCGCCTCCGCCCCGGCCCCGAGGCTGAGCCTGCCCGGTCAGCCGTAGACAGGAGGCGACCACGCCTCAGGAGAAGGTCTCCGGATTCAGACCCAGGCGCTTAGCCCTTGCCCAGGCGGGTGATGCGCGAGAGTGAGCCTGCCCACGTCATCGGGGCAAGCTCACCTTCTTCTTCACCCTGCCCGTGGCCAGCTGACGCCGGGCGCGGCGGCGCTTACTGCCGTCCCAGCGCCCAGTCCCAAGCGAACAGCTGTTCATTCACCGTGAAGCGGTAGGCTGGAGATGTCCTCGAAGTCATCCGGGCGGAGCGCGTCGAGGCGCTCGCGCAGGTCGTGTGGACGCTCAGGGGCACCAGAAGCCGCGGATGTTCAGGCCAGCCTTGGTGCCGGAGCGAGTGGAGCAGGCGCCGGCCTTCCAGTTCGCCTCGTTCAGATAGATGGTGCTGCCGCTCACCTTCGACACGTAGGCCACGTGGCCGTACGAGTTGGAGGAGGATCATCGCCACGCAGCCCGCGTGGGCGGTGCTGCTGTTGATGACGGCAACCTTGTCGCTCCAGGAGGTGAGTCCGTAGGGCAGACGGGGTGCCAGACACCGCGCGTGCAGCACGCAGTTGTCGCAGTGGCCACAAGCCGCGGACTCAACCTGGCCGATGTCCTCCTGCTGGGCGTCGGACACTTGCTCCGCGTCGTCCATCTCGGTGCCACCACATCCCGCGAGGGCAATGGAGACGGTGAGCAGGGAGCGGGAGATCAGGCGCGTGGAGAACTGGAACATGGATGTGACTCCGAGACAGGCGGGGTTTGGGCGATGCGTCATGCGTGGGACACGTCCGGAACGAGGCCCCAGCCCACGTACAATACGCGGATTCCTCGTCATTCAGCAATTACAGGTAAAATTTACTAGACTGCTCTCTCGGTGAACGTCCTGCCCTCTGAGGATGACGAATCCCTTCATGGGAGGAAAGACTCCGTGGAGTGTGCAGGAGCGACTCAAGAGAGGTGCGGACGTGGAGAAGGCCGTGCGCGCCATTGTGGCGCACCTGTCACTGCCCACCCGTGCGCAAGCAGGACCCCGTGCCGCAATCCGTGAAGCCGTGAGCCCGGTCTCCCTCCGAGATGAAGTCCGCTGCGCCGTGCGCGACGATGACAAACCGACAGTGGCGGCTCAAGATGGACGGGTATTTCTTGAAATCCGAGAAGACCTCGTCTATGACGGGCCGGACGCGCCGGCCTGTTCTTTTTTGAACGCGTGGCTTCTTCACGGTCCGGCTCGTCTACCCCTCGAACACGGAGAAGACGTCATGAAGATGCGGACCCTCGCGGGACTGATGGTGGCGGCGCTGTCTTTTGGGATGACGGCGTGCGGTGACGCGGAGATGGCGGACGGTGAAAGTCTGCCCAACCCCGGTGAGGAGGGCGGCTACGTGCACGCCATGGCCTCCGTTACCAAGACGCTCTACTACGAGGGGGCGTGTGCGTGGCTCAAGTGCGCCAACGGCAACTCGGCCACGGGCGCCTGCGGCTACGGGTGCAGCGACAGCAAGCTGGCCTTCGCCCGTGACTCCGCCCAGCGCATGACCTGCGGCCAGTCCGCGAAGGTGACGGCCAACGGCCGCACCGTGACCGCGACCGTGTGGGATCAGTCCTGCTGCAACCGTTTCGAGGGCACGGATGGCCTCCTGACGGCGCTCGGCATCTCGCACGGCGACGGTGCGTGCCGCGGCAAGGGCGACTTCGACTACGGCTACGGACAGGCCTCCGCTACCTTCGTGTACTGAGAAGGGCCGGTTCATCGCGGACCCATGAGAGGGTATATGCGTCGTGCTTCGCTTGCAGGTGTCGTGACCCGGGTCACGTCGTGGGTTGGACTCGTGCTGCTCACCCTCGTCCCGGCGCTCGGTTGCAAGGAGCGCGCACCTCGTCCTCTCGTGTTGCCCGCCGTGGAGCGCACCTGGGTTCCGCTCAGTGGCCTGCCGCTGCGCGGACCCGCCACCGCCCAGGTGACGCTGCTCGTCTTCTGTGACTTCCAATCCCCCTACTGCGCGCGCGCGGCCGAGCGGCTGCGCGAGCTGAAGCTCGCCAACGGGGACGCGCTGCGCATCCAGTACCGCTTCAACCCGCTGCCGCTCTATCCCCAGTCCCAGCTCGCCGCGGAAGCCTCGGTCGCCGCCGCCGAGCAGGGCCAGTTCTGGCGCTACCACGACATCCTCTTCGCCCACCAGGACGCGCTGGATCGCGCCTCGCTCGAGCGCTATGCCCAGGAACTGGGGCTGGAGCTGCCACGCTTTCGCGACGCGCTCGACACCGAGCGGGCTCGCCAGAAGGTGGACGACGACTCGCTGCTCGCTGGCAAGCTCCAGGCACGCGGCGCCCCGGTCTTCTACGTGAATGGCCGGCCCGTGCGAGGCCTCGTGCCCACCGACGTCCTGCAGAAGCTCATCGACGAGGAGAAGGCGGTGGCGCGCAGCGTGCTCGACAGCGGTGTGGAGCCCAAGGCGCTCTACCAGCGCATCGCCGGCCGGGACGCGGCCACCGAGAACCCTCCGGCCACGAGCACCGCCCTCCCCGAGAACCTCCCGGCCACGAGCAGCGCTCCCCCCGAGCCCGCCCCGGTCCCCAACGTGTCGCTCTCCGATCCGGACCCCGTCTACAAGGTCCCCGTGGGTGAGTCGCCGAGCAAAGGCCCCGCGGACGCCAGGGTGACGATCGTCCTGTGGTCCGACTTCGAATGCACGCGCTGTGGCTCCTTCGAGGCGGCGCTCGACACCGCCGTGGCCAGCGCGCCCCGGGACGTGCGCGTGGTGTGGAAGTTCCGCCCGGTGGTGGACCACCTCGGCGCGCTCCTGGCCTCCGAGGCGGCGCTGGCCGCCGGCAAGCAGGGCAAGTTCTGGCAGATGCACGACAAGCTCTTCGCGGACCCGGACTTCGAGCAACCCAAGCTGGAGGAGCACGCGCGGCAGCTGGGTCTGGACCTCGCGGCCTTCCACACGGCGCTCGAGGAGCGGACGTACTCGGAGCAGGTGGCGCGCGATCTGGAGCTCTCCGAGGAGCTGGCCATCGGCAACCTGCCCACCCTGTTCATCAACGGCCGGCGCCTGGAGTACGGGGGGAGGACGCAGCCAGCCCAACGTCGCCCTGACGGCGGAGGTGCTGCGCGAGCGCATCCAGCAGGAACTCCAGGCGACCCAGCGGCTCGTGAAGCAGGGCGTGCCGGCCACGAAGCTGTACGAGACCCTCACCGCCCAGGGCCAGGAGTTCGGCCCCCGGTGGGGAGATTCCCGCGCTGCCCACGGGCCTCTACGCGGTCGACGTGGGGGACTCGCCCGTGCGCGGCCCCCAGGACGCGCCCATCACCATCGTCACGTTCTCCGACTTCCAGTGCCCGTACTGCGCGCGGCTGGAGAAGACGCTCGCCCGGGTGCGCTCGCACTACGGGGACAAGGTCCGCATCGTCTGGAAGGACGCCCCCAACATGGAGCTCCACCCGGGCGCGATGATCGCGCACGAGGCGGCGCGGGCGGCGGGAGAGCAGGGACGCTTCTGGGAGATGCACGATCGCATCTTCAGCCGGCCCTTCGTCCTGCGCCGCTCCACGTTCGAGCAGTACGCGGCCGGGCTGGGTCTGGACCTCGCGCGCTTCCGCGAGGCGCTGGACTCGGGCCGGTTCCAGGCGGAGATCCGCGAGGAGAGCGCGTACGGTGTCAGCCTCGCCGGCCCGAGCGGTACGCCGGCGGTCTTCGTCAACGGGCGGCTGCTGCCGGGCGCCTTCCCCTTCGAGACCTTCCGCCAGGTCATTGACGAGGAGCTACAACGGCGTAAAGGCCTGTGATCATCATGCGAGTGCAACGCGGATTGTGGATGGGGGCAGCGGCGCTGCTCGTGCTGGCCCTGGGCATCTGGATTGGCGTGCGGTGGAGCGCTTCCGCGCCTCCGCCAGAGGGAAGCCGGGAGCAAGAGGGGGCCGTGCGTCCCTCCGCGCCCATGGCCCAGACGCCAGTCCCGTCCACCACGCCGCCGCCCCGACCCGCCTCGCCTCCACCGTCCACGCCGGCCTCTCCGCCCGCGCCGCCTCCCGCGAGCAGCCCGCCTTCCGAGGACGAGGAGGTCCTGCTCCCGCCGCCGCCGGCGGACATGCCGGACACCCGGGCGGATCGCTACGAGTCCCAGGACGGGGGCGAGCCGGAGATCCGCACCATCCTCGCGGTGGGGGACATCCGCATGGGCGTGGTACGCGACTCGGAGATCCGCGACCAGGAGGGACTCAACCGGGTGCTCGTGCGGATTGGCGGTGAGCTGGAGCGGCGCATGCAATCGCAGCAACCCCAGCAGCGCGGCGAGCTCGCGATGCAGAAGCTGCTCGACGACTACCAGGAGGAACTGGGCCGGTACATGAATGGCGAGGTGGAGCTGCGAGGCCCCGGCTTCTCGATTGGCACCGAGGTGGGGCCACCGCTACCGCGTGAGAAGTGGTGGAAGCCGCGGCCCCAGTGAGGCCCCTCCGCACGATTGACACCGTTACAAACGTGATTTCCCGGTGAAGAGCCGGACATGGAACGGCGTCACGGTGTTCGCGCTGGACATCGGGGTGCTGCCGGGTCGGACGCTCGACACGCCCATTACCAGGCCCAGCGTGGTGTCAGACGATTCGTGGGGGGAGATGGCCGGAACGAGTTCTTTGATACCTTTCCGGGCCTTTCCGGTGAATCCAAAAACAAGACAAGCTTTACTCTCCGTGATAGGACCGTCAGTGTCGTAAAGGTCATGGGACCATGACCTTGTCTTATTTTGCCATGGAGAATTCATGATAAAGAATGTCCAGATTGCCGTATTGAATGGAGTCGCTTGTCTTTTGCTGATGGTTGCCGTGGGCTGTGGATCGGCTGAGATGGGACCAGTCAGTAAGGAAGCGGTTGGGACAGATGAAAGCGCGCTCACCATCTATCCGTGCGGAACGGGCTGTCCGAGCGGCTACTATGCGAGCGCCACCAACACTAGCTTCTCGTGCGGCGCGTCGTACGGCAATAGGTCCACCACGTGCAACACCATCGAGGGTCCATCCCTCATCGCATGTGGAACGGGCTGTCCGAGCGGCTACTATGCGAAGGGCACCGGCAATAGCCTCTCGTGCGGCGCGTCGTACGGCGATAGGTCCACCACGTGCAACACCATCGAGGGTTCATCCCTCAACGTCTGTGGAACGGGTTGTCCGAGCGGCTATTATGCGAGGGCCACCGGCAGTAACTCCTCGTGCGGCGCGTCGTACGGCGATAGGTCCACCACGTGCAACACCATCGAGGGTTCATCCCTCAACGTCTGTGGAACGGGCTGTCCGAGCGGCTATTATGCGAGGGCCACCGGCAGTAACTCCTCGTGCGGCGCGTCGTACGGCGATAGGTCCACCACGTGCAACACCATCGAGGGTTCATCCCTCAACGTCTGTGGAACGGGTTGTCCGAGCGGCTATTATGCGAGCGCCACCGGCAGTAACTCCTCGTGCGGCGCGTCGTACGGCGATAGGTCCACCACGTGCAACACCATCGAGGGTTCATCCCTCAACGTCTGTGGAACGCGTTGTCCGAGCGGCTACTATGCGAGGTCCACCGGCAATAGCTCCTCGTGCGGCGCGCCGTACGGCAATACGTTCACGAACTGCCAACGGTAGCGGCTCGACTCATCTGGTCACCCGCGGGGCCTCCCACTCGTCCACCGCGTCAGCGCTCACGGAGAGCGCCCGCGAGGCCTGTCCATACAACTCAAGATGCAACGTTGTATGGGCGGCCTCGCGGTTCCCCCCGCAGTCAGCGCAGCGCCGGGTAGTCGGTGAAGCCCTTCTCCTCGCCGGTGAAGAAGGTGGCGGAGTCCGGCGTGTTGAGCGGGGCTCCGTGCTGGTAGCGCTCCACCAGGTCCGGATTGGCGAGGAAGGGCACGCCGTAGGAGACGAGATCCGCCTCGCCCCGCGCCAGTGCCGCCTCTCCCGTCTGGGCGTCGTAGCCGCCGTTGACGATGAACGCGCCCGGGAAGGCCCTGCGCAGCAGCGGGGAGATGCGCTGCTCCGGGCCCGGCACCGCATTGCCCGACACGGCCTCGGTCACGTGCAGGTAGCCGAGCCCCAACCGGCCCAGCTCGCGAGCCATCTGGGTGAACGTCTCGACCGGAGTGGAGTCCCACATGCCCCCGTAGGGGAAGGCTTGGGGCGAGAGCCGATAGCCCACCCGCTCCGCGCCCCAGACGCCCACCACCGCCCGCGCCACCTCCAGTGGCAAGCGCGCCCGGTTCTCGATGCTGCCGCCGTACGCGTCCGTGCGCTGGTTGGAGCTGTCGCGCAGGAACTGGTCCAGCAGGTAGCCGTTGCTGCCGTGCAGCTCGACGCCGTCGAAGCCCGCCGCCTTGGCGTTCTCGGCCGCGCGCCGGAACTGCTCGACGATGCCGGGAAGCTCGTGCGTCTCGAGTGCCCGCGGCGTCACCATGG
Source organism: Cystobacter fuscus (assembly GCA_049060065.1). GTDB lineage: Bacteria > Myxococcota > Myxococcia > Myxococcales > Myxococcaceae > Cystobacter > Cystobacter fuscus_B. The sequence continues at coordinate 1,227,098 of JBMEQP010000002.1, read as the reverse complement.
GCGTCCTGCCCTTGAACGTGAAGACCTGTCCTCCCTCCACGGGGATGGCCGAGGGCGCCACGGGCAGCTGGCCGTCATGGAAGTCCGGGTGCGACATGCGCCCCACGTGCCACAACTGGGCGTAGATGACGCCGCCCGCCGCATGCACGGCGTCCGTGACCTTCTTCCATCCCGCCACCTGCTCGGACGAGTGGATGCCGGGCGTGCGGATGTACCCCACGCCCTGCGTGCTGACCTGGGTCGCCTCGGTGATGAGGAGCCCCGCGGAGGCACGCTGCACGTAATAGGTCACCGCCAGGGGGTTGGGCACGTTGCCGTCGACGAGCGCCCGGCTGCGCGTCATGGGCGCCATCACCATGCGGTTCTTCAGTTCGAGGCGGCCCAGGCGAAAGGGGGAGAAGAGCTGTGAGTGATTTGCCATGGTCAGAAAATGCCCGGGTCGGTATGGACGTGCCATGGCATCCAGTCCAAAAGAATTGACCGATCGTCCAGACTCACGGGACGAGCAGGTAACCGACGTCCTCGCGGATGTGTTGGACTCGATGCGCCTGACGACCCTGATGCATGGCCGCTTCGAGCTGAGAGCCCCCTGGGGGTCCGGTTCCCGGAGAGCCCGGGCGCGCACATCGTCGTCATCGCGCGGGGAAGTGCCCGCCTGGAGGCGGAGTGGCTCGAGGGGGCCATCACCCTGTCGGCGGGTGACCTGGTCCTGTTTCCGCACGGCGGAGGGCACACGCTCCGGGACGCGGAAGACAGTCCCCTGCACCTGCTCGGGCAGGGTGAATGCCAGCGGGCCCGTGGGATCGGGCCCATCCGATTCGGGGGAAACGGGGCCCGGACGACGCTGGTCGCGGGTTCCTTCCGGCTCGGGGGCGCGTCCCGCACGCCGCTGTTCGAGGGGCTTCCCCGCCTCATCCACGTCACCGCGGATGATCCCCAGACATCCCCCTCGCTGGCGGCGATCGTTCAACTGCTCATCACGGAGAGTGCCTCGTCCAGTCCGGGCGCGACCGTCGTCATGAGCCGGCTCGCGGACATCCTGCTCGTGCAGGCCCTCCGGACGCACATCGCGGGAGGCCAGTGCAAGGAGCGCGGGTTGTGCGCGCTCGCGGATCCCCAGATTCACAAGGCCCTCTCGCTCATCCACGAGCGGCATGCCGAGCCCTGGACCGTCGAGAGCCTCGCGACGGCCGTGGCTCTCTCGCGCTCCAGCTTCGCCGCGCGCTTCAGCGAGCTCGTGGGAGAGCCTCCGCTGGAGTACCTCGCGCGGTGGAGGATGACGAAGGCCGCGCAGTTCCTGCGGGAGAGCGATTCGTCCTTGAGCGAGGTCGCAACGGCCATCGGCTACCAGAGCGAGGCATCGTTCAACCGGGCCTTCAAGCGCTGGGGTGGAGTCGCTCCAGGCGCGTACCGCCGAGAGCACCGCCAGGGTGACCCAGTAGACACCTGAGCGGCTCGCCGGACGCGCAACCCCCGCTCAGGCTGGAGCGGGCGTGAGGGGAAGCACCAGTGTGGCCGTGGCTCCCTTGCCGGGCCCATCGCTCTCCAGGGAGAGCGAGCCTCCGAGCTGCTCCGCCGCCAGGGCGCTCGAGTGCAAACCCAGGCCGTGTCCTCCCTCGAAGCCGGAGAAGCCCTGGCAGAACAGCCGATCGCGGTTCTCCGGCGCGATGCCCACGCCGTTGTCCTCCACCTGGATACGCACGCTGTTCGCCTCGGAGATCAACCGCACCTGGAGGTGGGCCCGGCCCTCGGGTAGCCCGCGCATCGCGTTCTTCGCGTTGCTGATGAGGTTGACGAGGATCTGCAGCACCTTGTGCCTGTCCACCTTCACGACGGGTGGGAGTCCAACCGCCGGGAGACCTGGATGCCGTGTCGCGTGAGGGCCGACATCTGAAGACTCAAGGCGTCCTCCACGAGCTGGCGCAGTTCGCAGTCCTCGATGACGAGCGTGCTGGTCCCATGGACCTGCTGGATCTGCACGATGGCGCGGATGTGATCGATGTGCATGGCCAGTATACCCACGCAGTCCTTGAGCGAGGACTGCTCGCGCACCAGTTCATCCGCGAGCACGAAGAGATAATCGGTGAGCTGCTGGCCCCGCGGCGAGCCGGTGAGGAAGCCGACCAGATCCCCGCGGTGCTCGCCGAGCAGGGTCGTCACCTGCTTGAGCCGTCCCATGCGTGAGAGCTGCAAGGTCTGCCGCATCATGTCCATGTTGATGACGGTGCTGGTGAGCACGTTGCCCACGTTGTGGAGCACGTTGGTGGCCACTTCCGCCATGCCCGCCGAGCGTGCCGTCTCCACCAGCACGGCCTGGGCCCGCCGCAGCTCCCGTGTGCGCTCCTCCACGCGCTTCTCCAGGTCGTCATTGGCGACGCGCAGGGCGCTCTCGGCGCGTTGGAGGTTCGCGTACAACCGCGCGTTCTCGATGGAGATGGTGGCCTGGGAGGCCGGTGCTCCAGCAGCGAGAGCCGGAGCGGGGTGAAGGCATCCGTGGCGAGATTGTTCTCCAGGTAGAGCACGCCGCGCAGCTCTCCCTGACGCACCAGGGGCAGGCAGAGCACGGAGCGGGCGATGAGCTGCTCGAACCAGGGATCCGAGGAGAAGGGATGAGGCGCGGAGGCATCCCGGATGAGCACGTGCTCCTGGGTGCGCCGGACATAGGCGAGCAGGGACCAGGGCAGTCGCGTGTTCGCGTCGGGAGGCACCTCCCCCTGGGCCCCGCCCAGGTCGAGCGCCATGACGGAGAGCCCCTCGCCTTCCGGCATCAGCAGGGCGCCATGCTGGGCCCCCGCGTTCTCGATCGCCACGTGCAGCAAGGTGCTGGCCAGCTGCTCGAGGACGATCTCCCGGGAGATGGCCTGCTGGGCCTTCACCAGCGTGAGCACGTCGATCCGCACCGACGTCGTATCGGAGACGCTCTCCTCCGCCGAGGGCTGGGCGTCCGGACGAGAGTGCCGTGCCAGGTGACGCGCCTTGCCCAGGGCACCCCAGCGGCAATAGGCGTCGTGCGCCTTGTCCTCATAGGCCTCCGCGATGCTGGGAACCTCGCGGGCCCGCCAGTAGTTCGCCGCCAGCTCACAGGCCAGCGCGAGGTGATGCAGGTGGCCATATTGGCGCGCGGACTGGATCGCGGCGTCATAGGCATGGAGGGCCTCGTCCAACCGTCCCGTGACGCGGGCCAGCTCCGCGGAGACCATCCGCTCGAAGGCGCGTATGTCGTCGGGACAGATACGGGCCCACGTCTCGATGAAACCAAGGTGTTGGCGGAGCTCTTCGAGCAGCGAGGGGCGCAGCTCGGGCGCCGCGCCAGGGACACACGCCGCCAGGGTCAGGGCACGCATCACCTGGAAGTCCCTGCGGTAGACGGTGCTGGCCGCGGCCCAGTAGAGCGCCTGGGCCTGCTCGCCCGCCTCGCGCGCCTCCTCGTAGGCACCGCCCATGAAGCGCGCCTGCATCTTGAGCGACCAATAGAGGAAGCGCAGCGAGCTGATGCGGTTGGGGGTCAGCCGGGCCTCGAAGTCCGCTTCCCGGAGTCCCTCGTCATCCAGGGTCCCGAACGAGGGGGTGAGCCCGCGCAACTGCCGCACGAAGCGCCCGGTGAGCAGCTCCGTGTCGAGCATGTCCGGAAAGTTCGCCTCGCGGGCGAAGTCCACGTGCGTGAGATTCTCCTGCTGGACGGCCTCCAGGTCGTGCCCCAACGCCGGGCGCAAGGCCATGATGTGGTTGCCGCAGAAGCACGCCATGCTGGAATTGAAGTCCTGGACGGCCTGATGGAAGGTCTCGCGGATGATCTCCAGGCCCCGGGTGTAGGGCTCGATCCAGCAACTGCTGTGCTCCAGGCAGAAGAGGACGGTGGCCCGCTTGGAGTCATAACCATGGCGATCCACGACATCCAGCCCCAGCCTCGAGAAGGCATGGCCCTCCACGTAGCTGTGGAAGTAGAGCCCCAACCCCATGCCATACATGGCATACCCATGCGCGCTTTCCAGGGTGGTGCCGTACTGGAGGCTGAGCGTCACCATCCGGCTGAGGTGGAGGATGGTGAGGTTGGCGTCGACGAAGAACGAGGGCTCGGTCAGGGCGGCGAGCACCTTCATCACCGCCCGCATGTCCTCGTCCGTCATGAGCGGCAGGTCGATGAGGCTCGCGACGGGGCGGCCATCCAACAGCGCCCAGACCTGCTCATGGGCCGCCACGGCCTCCTCCCTGGTGGGATGGGCGGGCAGGGGCATGCCCATCCGCGCCAGGCACTCCAGCAGGCACGCGCAGGAGCCGGCGGTGTCGCCCGACATGGTGAGCAGCACGCTCTTCAAGTCGTAGACGGCGGCCCACTGCGCCTTCGTCCGGGCCCGGTCGCACAGCTCGTCCACCCTCTGGCGGGCCGCGTCGACATGGTTGCGCATGAGCTCGCTGCAGGCCTGGGCCAGACTCAGCTCGAAGGTCAGCGCGGGCGCCGTCTCCCAGGGGTCGCCCGGCAGCAGCGCGATGGCGGTGGCGAAGTAGGTGATGGCCGAGGCGTGCGCGCTCGACGCCTGCGCCTTGCGGCCCGCCTCGGCGTTCAGCCGCACGACGCGCTGGCGCTCCTCGGGCTCGCGCAGCAGCTCGAGTCCGGCATTGAACTGGCCCACCACGTCGAAGAGCCGCTCCCCGAGCGACTCGGGAGGAAGATCCCCCGACAGCAGGCGGCCAATCTCCAGATGGATGGCCTCCCGCTCCTGCTTGGACATGAGGGCGTAGGCCGCCTGCTGGATGCGGTCATGGAGGAAGCGATGGGGTAGCTCCCCCGTGCTCGTCACCAGGCCCTCTCTCAGGGCCGGCTCGAGCCCTTCCCGGACCGCGTCGAGGTCCATCCGGGACACGAGGCCGAGCAACTCGAGCGAGAAGGAGGTGCCCAGGCACGCGGCCAGCGCGAGCAGATGCTGGGTCGACGTGGCCAGCTCGCGCAACTTGCCCACCATGAAATCGACGACGTTGTCCGAGTAGCCCCGGGCCCGGACCGCCTCCACGTCCCAATGCCAGGTGCCCAGGGGAGTGCGCGCCAGAAGGCCATCCTGGTGGAGCGCCAACAGGAAGCGCAGCAGGAAGAAGGGGTTGCCTCCCGTCTTCTCGTGAGCCAGCGCGGCGAGCGGAGGAAGGGCGTCCCGGTTCACGCCCGGCAGCGCATCGAAGAGGAGTTGGTGGACATCCCCGACGCCCAGCGGCTCGAGGAGCAGCGACGTCATCCGCGCGCCCGCCACGCGCAGCTCCTCCAACACCTGCGTCAGGGGATGCGCGAGGCCCGCCTCGTTGTCCCGATAGGTGCCAATGAGCAGCATCGACGAGGGCTGGGGATGGATGAACAACTCGAGCAGCAGCCGCAGGCTCGCGGGATCCGCCCACTGCAGATCATCCAGGAACAGGACGAGGGGGTGCTCGGGCGTGGCGAACACGCCGAGAAACTGGCGGAAGACCTGGAGGAAGCGCCGCTGGGACTCGGACGGGGGCAGCTCCGGAACACGCGGCTGCGGCCCGATGACGAGCCCGAGTTGGGGCACCAGGTCCACGAGGAGCTGCCCCTGGCCCGCGCAGGCCGTCGTCAGACGCTCGCGCCACTGCTTCAGCTCCTCGTCGGTCCCCGCCAGGAGCTGTTGGGTCAATCCACGGAGGGCATGGGACAAGGGGGCATAGGGGATGTCGTGCTGGAACTGCTCGAACTTGCCCTGGAGGAAGAAGCCCCGCTGGCGCACCACGGGCTTGTGGAGCTCGTGGACGAGGGCCGACTTGCCGATGCCCGAGTAGCCCCGGACCAGGAACAACTCGGGACGGACGCCCCGCACGACGCGCTGGAAGCCCTGGTGCAGGGCGTCCAGCTGGGCCTGTCGCCCGTAGAGTCGCTGCGGGAGCTGGAAGCGGTTCGGGTAGTCCTCCACGCCCAGGGGAAAGTCCTCGAGCCGTCCCCGGCGCCAGTCCGCAAGGCAGCGACACAGGTCCGCCTTCAACCCCTCGGCGCTCTGGTAGCGCTCCTCCGCCTCCTTGGCCAACAACTTCAGGACGAGGGAGGACAGCACCGCGGGCAGTTCCGGAACGCGCTCCACGAGGGCCGGCGGGGACACGGCCGGTGCGCGTGGAACCACTCGAGCGCATCATTGCCATGGAAGGGCCGGGCGCCCGTCAGCATCTCGTAGAGGGTAACCCCGAGCGAGTACAGGTCCGTGCGGGAGTCCAGCGTGCGGTTCATGCGCCCGGTCTGCTCGGGGGACATGTACGCGAGAGAGCCCTCGATGAGCGTGGCGGGCGCCGCGTCCACGTGCTCGACGAGTTGGAGCGTGGCGATGCCGAAATCGATGAGGCAGGTGTCACCCGTGGGGGTGACGATGATGTTGGAGGGCTTGATGTCCTTGTGGATGACCCCCCGCCGGTGAATCTCCGCGAGGGTGGTGCACAATGAGATGGCCAGCTCCAGGGTGCGCTCCACCCCCAGGGGTTGGCCGATGATCGATGACAGCGGCGAGCCCGGCACCGCTTCCAACAGGAGGATGGGTCGGTCCTGGACGCACTCGAAGGCATAGGCCCGGGGAATCCCCCGGATGTCCTGGAGGCGCTGGAGGACTCCGAACTCGCGGCGGTAGCGCTCGATCTCTCCAGGACCAGGCACAGAGGCAGAGGGCGTCTTGAGGATGACGGGCAGCGAGTCTTCCTTCCTCACGGCATGGAAGAGCAGGTTGTTGCCCGTGGTCTTGATGACCTCCCGCAGGGAATAGCCAGGAATGAGCAACATGCCGCGGTTCCCCGTGGTGGAAGAGGTCTCAACCGTGTTCGCGGCGCTTCGATTCTCCAGGAGCGAGGAGACCAGCCGAGCAAAAGACAGGATAGGACACACGGGAGGGAGGAACCAGACACGGACAGAGGAGACCCCCCCATGTTCCCCCTTGGACTGGCCTCCAGGAGGCCGCCTGACCTCTCCTCTGGCCCGGGCGAGGGCCGCCTTGCGCACGGTGGACGTCGGGGCCACGAAGTGCCTCCACTCCAACATCGGGGAGGTTCCCGCTTCTTGTCAAGAGACACAAGCGTGGCAACGGTGTCCAATCACTCATCCGTTGAGCGCGAGGCCGGGCTCAGCCCTGGACTTCCGCCCTGAATGCAATCTCGATCAGCTGCTCGGGGAAGGCCAAGGCAGACACGCCGATCAGATTGCTGGCCACCTGCGGCACCGCCTGCTTGTAGACCAGCGGCCGCACCTTCGAACTGGCCGCGAAGGCAGACGGAACGTCGAGCACGAACAGCGTTTCTTCCACCACGTCCGCCAGGGTCGCGCCCAGTTCGGCCAGCAGCACCTCGGCATTCTCGTAGGTGCGCTTCATCTGCGCTTCCATGGTCGAGAAGTCCGCGGGCTTGCCGTCCGCGCCCAGCGCCGCCGGAGCGACGAGCTCGCCCCGCGGCGTGTGCGAAAGCTGGCCGGAGACGTAGATGGTGTTGTTCACGCGGACGGCCTGCACGTAGCCATACGCCTTTTCCCAAGGAACCCCGAAGCTGACGGTCTTTCGATTCGAGCTGCTCATGATGTCTCCCTCTGAGTGGAAGCCGGATTCTGAACGGCCCCACCTCCGGCGGCCCCCCCCATCCGAGGGAGCCTCGCACTCCTCCGGCGAGGCATCGCGGCATGCGCCGGGCCAGGGCGGCGAAGCGCGCCCGCCTCAACTCCCGAACGTCTCGCGCCACTCGCTCGGACTGACCCGCAGCGCGCGCTTGACCATCGGGTTCCTTCCTCTCGGGGAAGGATGATACTCGTCACCGGCCCGCGACGGACGCGGGCCTCGAAGCTGACGGATCTGACGGGCAAGCGGACCTGGAACGGCTCGGGCCGCATCGGCAACGCGGAGCTGGGTGGGGCCGCGGCGGTGGAACTCGATGGCGTGAGCTGCTCGAGCGTCGGCGGTCCGGCCCTCTCCGCGTGGGGCCTGGGCCTGCTCGGCGCGATGGGCTTGATTCGCCGCCGCGCCCGGCACTGACATTCGGGCCGGGGTGGCCATTCACCGCCGGCGCTCCCGGGGCTGTCCGCCCCGGGCTCTTGCCCGTCTTGTCTCCTCGAAGCCCTCGGCCTGCAAGGTCGCGCCCCACGCCTCCACAACCCGGGGGCTCCCGTCCGCGGCCCTCCTCGGCCCCTGGCGTACAGGGAGAATCCCACCAGGAACACCGGGCGCGCGGGTGCCCACACGATTCGTCAGGGGCGGAGCGTGCACTTCAGTGCTAGGCCATGCCGCCATGTCCGGCGACTCACCCCTCCCCTCCCCCGGCGGCTTGCCCACCCTGCACTTCCCCCCGAGCTCCCCATCTCGAGCCGGGTGGAGGACATCACCGCGGCCATCGCCGCCCATCAGGTCGTCATCGTCGCGGGGGCCACCGGCTCTGGGAAGACGACGCAGTTGCCGAAAGTCCTGCTCGCCATGGGGCGCGGCCGCCCGCGCCAGATTGGCGTCACCCAGCCCCGGCGTATCGCCGCGACGAGCGTGGCGGCGCGCGTGGCACGCGAGCTCGGCACGGAGCTGGGCACGGACGTCGGCTACCAGATTCGCTTCGAGGACCGCTCGTCCCGGCGGACGGCCGTGAAGTTCATGACCGACGGCGTCCTGCTCGCGCAGATTCACGGCGACCCGCTCCTGAGCCGCTACGACACGATCGTGCTCGACGAGGCCCACGAGCGCAGCCTCACCATCGACTTCCTGCTCGGGTGGCTCAAGCGCATCCTCCCCAGGCGCCCCGACCTCAAGGTGGTGGTGAGCTCGGCCACCATCGAGACCGAGCGCTTCTCGCGGTTCTTCGGGGAGCTCCGGTCATCCAGGTGGAGGGCCGGACCTTCCCGGTGGACGTGCTCTACGAGCCTCCCCCGAGGACGCCGAGCTCGCCGACTCCGTCGCCGATGCGGTGGCGGACGTGCTCTCGCTCGACCCGGACGGCGACGTCCTCGTGTTCCTCCCAGGGGAGCGGGAAATCCGCGAGGCCGAGAATGCCCTGAACGCGCGCGAGCTCCGCGGCACGGTGGTGCAGCCCCTGTATGCGCGCCTGTCGGCCGCCGAGCAGTCGCGCGTCTTCTCCACCATCCCCCAGCGCCGGGTCATCCTCGCCACCAACGTGGCCGAGACGTCGGTCACCATTCCGGGCATCGTGTACGTCGTGGACACGGGGGTGGCGCGCCTGTCGCGCTACGACCCCCGCTCGGGCACCACGCGCCTGCACATCGAGCCGGTCTCCCAGGCCAGCGCCGACCAGCGCAAGGGGCGCTGCGGACGCGTGCGCGAGGGAATCTGCGTGCGCCTCTACGACGAGGTGAGCTTCACCACCCGTCCCGCCTTCACCGACCCGGAAATCAAGCGCACCGGGCTCGCGGGGGTCATCCTGCGGATGAAGTCCCTCGGCCTCGGTGACGTCGAGGACTTCCCCTTCCTCGACCCGCCCCAGCCGAGGGCCATCGCCGAGGGCTGGCGGGTGCTCGAGGAACTCGGGGCCATCGAGGGCAAGGAGCGCACCTTGACGCCGCTCGGGCACCAGCTCGCGCGCTTCCCGGTGGACCCGCGCATCGCGCGGATGATTCTCGCCGGCGCCGAGTACGGGTGCCTGGACGAGGTGCTCATCGTCGCCGCGGCGCTCAACCTGCAGGACCCGCGCGAGCGGCCACGGGAGCTCGCGCAGAAGGCGGACGAGTCGCACCGGCGCTTCCGTGACGAGCACTCGGACTTCACGGGGCTGCTCAAGCTGTGGGAGTTCGTGCGCGAGGCCGAGGGCCGGGGGACGTCCCATCTGCGGCGCGTGTGCCGGGACAACTTCCTGTCCTTCCTGAGGGTGCGCGAGTGGCGGGACGTCCAGCGCCAGCTCGAGGAGACCGTCCGCGAGCTGCGCCTGCCGCGCAAGGGCCGGGGCGCCCCGGCGCGCGGGGACGTCCTGCACCAGGCGCTCCTCACCGGGCTCCTGTCCCGCATCGGCCAGTGGAATCCGGAGCAGCGCCAGTATACGGGCGCGAAGCAGACGCGCTTCATGGTTCACCCCTCGTCGGCGCTCGCGAAGAAGCCCCCCGCCTGGGTGATGGCGTTCGAGCTCGTGGAGACATCCCAGCTGTTCGCGCGCACCGTGGCGAAGCTCGACCCGGAGTGGCTCGCGGCGGCGGCCCCCACCTGCTCAAGCGCAGCTACTCCGAGCCGCACTGGTCGGAGAAGTCCGCGCGCGCCGTGGTGAAGGAGAACGCGACCCTCTTCGGGCTGCAGGTCTTCAAGGAGCGCCCCGTTTCCCTGGCCAGCATGGACCCCGAGCGGGCACGGCTGATGTTCCTCGAGCATGCCCTGGTGCGCGGCGAGTACCGCACGCGGGGGGCGTTCCAGGAGAAGAACCGCCAGGTGCTCGAGCGCGTGGCGCGCCTGCGGGACAAGGCCCGGCGCAGCGAGCTGCTCGACAGCGAGGCGCTGCTGACGTTCTTCGACCAGCGCCTCCCGGAGGACGTGACGGACGGGGCGGGCTTCGAGGCCCGGCGCCGCAAGGCCGAGGCGGCCGACCCCGACGTGCTCGTCCTCTCGATGGAGGATGCCCTCGCGGACGACCCGGGCCTGTCCCCGGCGCACTACCCGGACGCCATCACCCTGCACGGCGCGTCCGTGCCGGTGACGTACACCTTCGACCCCTCGGCCGAGGACGACGGCATCACCCTGAGCGTGCCGCTGCTGCTGCTCGCCCAGGTGGTCCCGGGTGAGCTCGACTGGACCATCCCCGGGTGGCAGCGGGAGAAGCTCACCGCCCTGCTCGAGCAGCTCCCCCGCGCCCAGCGCAAGCAACTGGGGCCGGTGCCGGACCTGGTCGACCGTCTCGAGAAGGAACTCGTGCCCTTCCGCGGGCCGATGATTCCAGCGCTCGCGCGTGCGGTGTCACGGCTGTGCGGCGTGGACGTGCCGGAGGAAGCTCTCCGGGCGGATGCCGTGGCGCCCTACCTGCGCCTCACGCTCCGGGTGCTCGACGAGCGGGGAAAGGAGCTCGCGCGGAGCCGCGACGTCGACGCGCTGCTCGAGCAGTACGGGGGACGTGCACGGGCGGCGCTGCGCAGCGTGGCACCGACTTCGGACTGGGAGCGCAAGGGACTGACGGCCTGGACCTTCGGCGAGCTGCCCCCCGTGGTCACCCGGCGGGTCGGCGGGCTCGAGCTCCGCAGCTACCCCGCGCTCGTCGACCGGGGCGCGGCCGTGGACCTGGTGCTGCTCGAGACCTCCTCCGCCGCCGACGCGGCCACGCGCACGGGCGTCCGCCGGCTCCTGATGCTCGCCGCGCGCGGACACGTGGCCGTCAGCGCCGCGCGCATGCCGCCGCCCTTCCCCTCCCTGGACGGCGCGCCACCCGCGCGGGGCCGGCCGACGCCTTCCGGGCGCTCGTCCTCGCACGCAGCGTCGACGATGCGTTCAAGCTCGCACCCGGTGCGCCGCTGCCCCGCACACAGGCGGCCTTCGAGGCGCTGGTCCGTGAGGGCTCACCGCGCATCGAGCGTGCGGCCCGGGACTGGGCGGACGCCGTCGCTGACACCTCCAGGGAGCTCGCCACGACGCTCGGTGCACTCAAGACAGCCTCCAAGGGGCCGAGCGGCGCGGCGGCCGTGCGGGACATCCGCTCGCAGCTCGGGCACCTGTTCCCCGCGAACCTCATCGAGTGGATTCCCTTCGTGCGCCTGCTGAACTACCCGCGCTACCTCCGCGCGGCCCAGGCACGGCTGTCGCGTGCGGTGGCCAACCCCGGCAAGGACGCAGGCAAGGCCGCGCCCTTCACCCCCTGTGGGACGCATTCCTCGCCGGGCGCGCCACCGTGCGCGACCAGGAGGCGGCGCAAGAGCTGCGATGGATTTTCGAGGAGCTCCGCGTGGCCCTCTTCGCCCCGGAGGTGACGACGCCCGTGTCGGTGACGGTGGCGAAGGTCGACGCGGCCCTCGCGGCGCTGCGCTAGAAGGAAGGTCGTCCTCGCCGTCGCCCGACGGAGCCTGAGCTTGCGGCCCCGGAGAGGGTGGCGAAGAGCTCGAGCGACGCGACGACCCGGCATCACACGTGGCCGGGAAAGGTGTCGGGAAAGGTGTCCAAGGACTCGTTCCGACACCTCGCCTCCTACGAGTCGTTTGACACCTTTCATGGGGCGGCCTTCATCCAATCCTTGAGGGACGCGGTCTCGAACGGGGTGGCCTCGCGCTTGGAGTACTTCTTCTCGAAATAATTCACCGCGGTGATGCCTACGGCGAAGGCGGTACCTCCACTCGCCGCGCCCTTGATCAGCCAGCCCATGAGGGGAATTTGTCCGACCGTCTCTCCCAACACCGAGGCCGCCACCGTGCGCGCGACAGCGCTCACGCCCATCGTGGGCACGAGCGCGAGGGCCTCGCCGAGCGTGAGCGTCTCTCCATGCTACTTCTTCCCCGCCTTGCCGTCCTGGGCCGCCTGGGCATCGAACTCGACAATCTCGATGGACTTGCTGTTGTCCTTGTCGAGTTCATTGAAGACCTTGTCGAGCTCGGCGCGGCTGTGGGGCAGGTTGTTCTTCTTGGCCCATGCCAGGAACTCCGCCTGGGATACGCTGCCATTCTTGTCGGTGTCGATCGACTTGAAGCGCTCCAGGCAGCGCTGGGTGGCATCGGTGGAGTCCTTCGACTGATTGGCCTCGGTGGATGTCTTCGCGAAGCTGGCTTCCACGGCCTTCTGGACAGGAGTGCCTTGCGCGCCCTCGGCTTCATCCGCCGCCTTGCTCGAGCCGCAGCATGACTGGTTGTTGTTGCAGCACTGGTAGCCGGGCCCGCAGAAGCCCGAGTTGCCACAGTTGTCATACCCTGGGCAGTACCCCAGGACACCGCTGACCGAAACAGGCCCATTGGAGCAGGAGACGCCGAAGTTGGAGCAGGGCCCGGAACAGTTGCAACAGAAGATGTTACAGGCGTCTGAACCCACGACGCAGTCCAGCCAGCCGCCACAGCACTCCGCCCGGGCCTCGGTGGCCGGCAACAACAGCGAGGTGACGAGCAGGACACCGGGCATCCACCGTGAAGCCATTCCAACGAGCTGTCGCATTTCCATACGGAGCGTCCTCCTGAACGCGGGTTTTCCGCCAAGGATTGCGGGGGGAGCCCTCCAGGAATGAGGGCAAGACAGCCCTAACAGCAGCCAATGACTGGCTCAAGTATTTTCTTTCTTCCATGCCCTCCCAATCGGGCAGACCGCCACAAGGGCTCATCCGCCCCAACCCCAGACATGTCAATCCTGACCTCGCGGATGTCAGAAGCAGTACTGACACGTCAGAGCGGGATTCCCGCGCGGAGCGAAGACCTCACCCCAAACGAATGCCCACGCAAGGAGGACAAGGCCGCCTTGCGTGGGCGGCGGCAACGGCTCGAAGCGCACGCCTCCCTCCCCCCGGCACGAAGCCGCCTATACGCTGTCGAAGGTGGACGGCGACGGGTCGGCACCGCTCGCGCCTCGCTCTCCGCGGCCTCGTCACCTGCCCGGCCGCCTTCGGTGGCTTCTTCGACATGGCGCTGCCCCCCAGGAGAAACAGCCCTGAAGGATAGGATACGGGACGAGCAACCCTGAAGGGGGCCCGCGGAGGCCCGTAATCTCAGCCAAGCAGATGAGGAGGGGGCGAGCGTAGCACCTGAGGCAGCGCGCGGGAAGGAGCCGAAGAAGGAGCGGATGCCGGGAGTGGACTCTCGCGAAGCTGTCGGAGGGACGGAAAGCGGTGGATGTCTTAACCTGTGCCTGGTGTGGAGGCAGGCGCCGGTGTGGGCATACCTGACGGCACCCAACGCCGTGTCCGCGTCTGTGCCTCGTTCTCTCCATAATCCAGGGGGTTGGACATGCGACAGGCACTCGGGTGGATGGCGATTCTCGTTCTCTGCTGTGCGGCGGGCCCGTCGGCCGGAGAAGAACAACCGGATGCGCAGCTGAAGGAGGCGCAGACCGCCTTCGATGAGGCGAGAAAGCTCCAGGACGCGGGCCAATACGCTGATGCCATTTCGCGGGCCGAGCATGCTCTCGCGCTCCGGGAGGCCGTACTCGGGGGCACGCATCCAGAGATCGCCAGGAACCTGCAGTTGCTCGGTGCTCTCTGCATATCCCGCGGGGATTTCGCCCGGACCGAGCAACTCATTCAGCACGGGCTCGAGATTCGGGAAGCGGCGCTCGGCAAGAACCATCTGGACGTCGCCATCACGCTCAACAACCTCGCCATCCTCTACGAGAAACAAGGCTTGTTCGCTCGGGCCGAGCCCCTCTACCAACGGACGCTCGCGATTCGGGAGTCGCTCCTCGGCGCCAACGATCCCCTCGTGGCCCGCCCCCTCAACAACCTCGCCATCCTCTATGATCGACAGGGGTTGCACAGCCGTGCCGAGCCACTCTTTCAGCGTGCACTCGCGGTCCTCGAGGTGGCGCTCGGGAAGGTTCATCCCGACATCGCCTTTGTGCTCAACAACCTCGCGAACGTCTACTTTGGCCAGGGCTCTTATGATCAGGCAGCGCCACTTCACGAACGCGCGATTGCCCTTCGAGAAGTCGCCCTGGGCAAGCACCATCCCCTCGTCGCCGTCTCGCTCGGAAACCTCGCCAACGTCTGCTTCGAACAGGGCCTGTATGGGCGGGCCCAATCTCTCCACGAACGTGTGCTTGCCATCAATGAAGCAGCCTTCGGTAAGAGCAGTCCCCACGTTGCCCTCGTCCTCGGCAACCTCGCCACCGTCTACATCGCCCGGGGTGACTATGGACGGGCCGAGTCGTTGCGCCAGCGTGCGCTTGCCATTCGGGAAGAGGCCCTGGGCAAGCACCATTCGGAGGTCGCCCACACACTCAACAACCTCGCCAGTATCTACAGGCTCCAGGGATTCTACGAGCGCGCCGAGCCGCTCGAGGAGAAGGCGCGCTCGATCTGGGAAGCGGCCCTGGGCAAGCACCATCCCCTCGTCGCCACGGCGCTCTACAATCTTTCGCAGATCCACAAGAATGAGGGGCAATACGCTCGGGCCAGGCCGCTTCCTTCCAAGCCTCCGCGCAGGCGCTCTTTCAACTCGCCTTCCAGCCCCTGCTCCCACTGCTGGGCGATAGCCACCGCCTGTACTTCTCGCCCGATGGTCAGCTCGCCCTCGTGCCCTTCGCCGCCCTCCACGATGGCCGCCAGTTCCTCATCGACTCCTTCGACTTCACGTACCTCACCTCCGGTAGGGACCTGCTGCCCCGCCCCGGGAAGAGTCCCCCTCCAACGCGGTGGTTGTTCTCGCCGATCCGGACTTCAGCGCCCCACGCCCAGCAACTCCCGCCTCTTCGGAAGAAGCGCCAGCGCTGGCCGATCGCTCCGCCTCTCTGGAGCGTTTCTTTTCCATTGCGCGCGCCGACCTGGCGGAGCGCCCCTGGACACCGCTTCCAGGCACCCGCCAGGAAGCCGAGGCCATCCAACGTATGATTCCACGAGCCCAACTCTTCCTGGGCCCGGAAGCCACCAAGGAGCGGCTGCTCCACTTGGCCACGCCCGGCGTGCTGCACCGGCCACTCACGGCTTCTTCCTCGAAGATGCTCCCGTGCCCGAGGGCTCCCGCGCCGTGGGTCACTTCGGTGCAATGGCAGACAACGCCCTCGTCCCGCTCGTCCCCGACCCGCTGCTGCGCTCCGGCCTCGTCCTCGCGGGCGCGCATGCCCCGGCGCTCGAATCCTCCAGCGAGCCCAGGTCCGCGCCCGCGAGCGGATTGGTGACGGCCCTGGAACTGGCGGGCCTCAATCTCTGGGGCACGGAGCTGGTCGTCCTGTCCGCCTGCGACACGGGGCGAGGCGACGTCAAGCGGGGCCAGGGGGTGTACGGACTGCGCCGGGCCTTCATCGTGGCGGGAGCCGAGACAGTGGTCATGAGCCTGTGGAAGGTGAATGACGACACTACCCGGCAGCTCATGGAGCTCTACTACCGCAACCTGCTCGCGGGTCAGGGACGCGCCACGGCCCTGCGCGAGGCAATGCGTGCGTTGCGTCAGACCCAGCCCCATCCCCATGACTGGGCGCCCTTCATCGCCCTGGGCCGGGATGCGCCCCTGCGCTCACTCCCACCGGTCCGCAGGAGCCCCCGGAAGGAGGACCCGCGGATGTCCCGCATGATTCTTCCGCTCGCCCGACCCGGGGGCACGACGCACCTGCCGGACAGCATGCGGGCGGAGTCCAGGGAAGAAGGTGAGCGCGCCACCTCGACGGGGCACGTCGACGTCATTGCTCGAGGTCGGACTCCCGCCCGTCCTTCTCGTCGATGTTGTCGAGAACCGCCTCCGCCACATCGGCCAAGACGTCCAGTTGCCGTGGGCTGAGCACGTCGAAGAACACCTCCCGGATGTCCTGAAGGTGGCGCGGGGCCGCGCCCTGGATGATCTCGCGCCCCGCCTCGGTGAGAGCGACCACGCTCCCGCGGTTATCGTCCTGGCAGGCCTGCCGCTCGATGAGGCCGCGGGTGGCCATTCGCGACACCTGATGAATGAGCCGCGTTTTCTCCCAGCGCAGCAGATCGCGCAGCTCGAACACCCGGAGCCGGCCGTCGGGTCGTTGGAAGAGCCCGAACAAGACCGCGAAATCGGCCCAGGAGAGCCCGCTGTCCTGCATGAGCTGTCGGCTGATGTGACGGCGCAGGTCGTCCTGCATCCTGAGCAGCCCCGACCATGCACGTCTCTCACGTTCGTCAAGCTCCTTCATTCAGGTTGCCCTCCACTGTTGCCGCGCCCACGCGCATGAGCGCCTCGAGATTCACGATACGCGGGCCCCATCGATGGCGACGGGCCGCCGATGCCTCGCGAGCTGCGCGAACCACGCCGTGCGCTTTTGACATGCGGCTACGGGTGATAAATCATATAAACAGAAAGGTGACATATCACCTACCAGAAAGGAACCACCATGGGAAGGGTAGAAGGGCGAACTGCCATCGTCACGGGCGGAGGCAAGGGGATGGGCGCGGCCACTGTGCGCCTCCTCGCCGCGGAGGGCGCCAACGTGATCGCGGCCGATGTCGACATCGCGAGCGCCGAGGCGCTCGCCGGCGAACTCGGCCCGAAGGTGACCGCTGCCACTCTCGACGTCAGGTCGCCGGAGTCCTGGTCAGCCGTGGTCGACGGCGCCGAACGGCGCTTCGGTACGGTCGACATCCTCGTCAACAACGCCGGGATCGCCGACCCTGGCGAACTGAAGGACTGGGATCTCGCACGGATGCAACGGATGCTGGACGTCAACCTCATCGGTGTGTTCAACGGTGTTCAGGCCGTCGCACCGGGAATGCGGAAGCTCAAGCGGGGTTCGATCGTCAACATCGGCTCGGTGGGCGGCTTCCAGGGCATCCCGCGGATGTCCGGCTACGTCATCTCCAAATGGGGCGTCCGCGGACTCACGAAGACCGCGGCGCTGGAACTCGGCCCATATGGGATCCGCGTCAACGCGGTGCACCCCGGGCAGACCAGGACGCCCATGACCGCCGACGTCGTGTTCGACACCAGCGGCATCGCCCTCGGCCGTGTCGGTGAGCCCGAGGACATCGCGCGCGCCGTGCTCTTCTTCGCTTCCGACGACTCCAGTTTCGTCACCGGTGCGGAGCTCGCCGTCGACGGCGGTCAGCTCGCGGGCCCGGCTGACTACTCAGGGCTGCCCAGGTAGTGGGCGCTCTGCTCATGAGGTGCACACCCATCGTTCCCTGCCTGGGACCGGCGTCTACTCGAGGCCGACGATGAAGCGATCGAACTCCACCTCGTCGGCCTCGTCGAGCAAGCGGTCGGCATCGCGCGGCTCCGACATGTCCGAGCAGAAGATCGATTTCAAGAAGACGCTCGATTCCTATCAGGCGAAGCGCGGTGTCTACCGGATCGTCGACGTTCCACCGACGCAGTACCTCATGGTGGACGGTCACGGAGACCCGAACACCGCACAGCAGTACACCGACGCGCTCTCCGCGCTATACCCGGTCGCGTACAAACTCAAATTCGCGAGCAAGCAGCAGCTCGGGCGCGACTACGTTGTGATGCCGCTCGAAGCGCTGTGGTGGTCAGACGACATGGCGTCGTTCACATCCTCGCGCGACAAGTCCAAGTGGGACTGGACCGCGATGATCATGGTGCCGAACTGGATCACGCCCGAGATGTTCGACGCCGCCGTCGCCAAGGTCGCCGCCGGAGCTCGGCCGGCGAGCCTCGACAAGGTGCGTCTCGAGATACTCGACGAAGGGCGATGCGTACAGACGTTGCACGTCGGCGCGTTCGACGATGAGGCGCCGGTGCTCGAGAAGATGCATCACGAGTTCATCCCGGGTGAGGGGCTCACGATGACCGGTAAGCACCACGAGATCTACCTCAGCGACTTCCGCAAGGTCGAGCCGGCGAAGCTGCGCACGATCCTGAGGCAGCCGGTCGCGTAGGGGTCGGCGGCATCCGCCCGTCAGCTGTGGGCGAGCTGCCGCAGCCAGACCACAACCCCCCAAGCCGATGGGCGGCAAGACGCGTGTCACGCTCCAGCACACCTTGCCGACCGTCGAAGCTCGCGAGCAGGCGGCGAAGTACGCAATCTCTGGATAAGGTCCGACTCAGCAGTTCCAGACGAGGTGGCCTGGGAGGGAGCCCTCCACACCTCCCAGGACAGGGAGCGGCTGCGCGAGGAATTGGAGCGGGTCACTAACAATTGCCATACGTGGCCGCGCAGATCACACCGCCCAGAGGGTTGCCCGCATTCTCGATGAGGCAAAGGGCCTTTCTGAGCTGACAGGCGGAGGGGGAGGCTTCGGCGGATTCCCAGGGGCAGGGCCAGAGCCGGCCATGGCCACCTGCGAGGGAAGGACAACCGCGCTCGCCACCCCCAACGCCAACCCCAGCAGTCCCATCTTCAGCGTCTTCATCATGTCGTGTTCTCTTATGTCGTCTGGACGGTGGATTCCGTCACTCCCCGTCTTTCGGGGAAGTAGCTACCGATACGAAGTCCCCCATTTTCCGGTTACACCTTCATTTTCTGGCGGGACCGGGGTGGATACTCAGTGGGCGTAGGGTTCAGCCCGCCTTGATCTGGTTCATGACCCAGTCCACGAGTTCGCCTTCGCTCTTGCCCGCCAGCGGGATCGTCGCGAGCGCCTGGCCAGTCACCTGACCCTTGGGGAACGTCTTCAGATTACCGGGGGCGTTGTAGCTCTCGGCGTTTGGATCGCTGCCGACGCGAGTGGCGAGGATGAGGTGACGACCCTCGGCATCGGGGCTGCCCAGCATCTTCCGGATGGAGCCCCGAAGGTCGTTCGCCCATTGCGCCTGAGCCGACTCGTCCATGCCTCCGAGAAAATGCTCGCGCTGCAGGGTAGCCGCGAGCGAGTAAGCCGCGTTCCGGGCATCGGTAGCGTTTTCTCCAGAGCGGATTCCAAGTTTTTGATCGTTGATCTTCCAGAGATCGTTCACCGAGAGCTGTTGCGTGGAGGGCGGGGAAGAGGTCTGTGGCGAGCGCAGTCTTTCCAGGCGCGCCGTCAGGTCATCGTCTCCCTGCCTTGGCGAGGAGGACGCGGAGTTCCGCGGGGACGACGAGGTCGAGTAGACGTTACTCCGCGTGGGCGTGTGCGCGGTCGGCGCGCGCAGGGCCGTCAGTCGCGCGAACAGTTGGGCCTCGCTCGGCTGTGAAGTGAAGGCGTCGCGTGGCGGGCTCTCCGTTCCCGTGGTGGGTACGCTGGGCAGGTTCAAGAGCGCGGAGAGGTCAGGCGCAGCGGGAACATTCTGCGGAGCCTGTTGCGTCGGGGAGCTGCTACGCGGGGAACTCGCGGGACTGGTGGTGCGGATGTGGGGGGAGCCGGAACTCGAGATGCGATCGCTTGGCATGGTGGAATCCTGGGCAGCAGGGGCTTTGATGAACAGAGTAGCGCGGCCTTGGAGCCAGAGGGAACTGAGCCTCGACACCACGCGGCCTGGGGGCTCGCGCTGGGGCCGGGCCCACCACGAGCGCCCACGAAAAAAAAAACAGGGAGGCCTGTAACCGAGAATCCCGCTCGCCCGTCAGATACGGGGACTCACCTCTCCCCCGGAGAAATCCCCATGAACAAGAAGCTGATCGGCGCCGTGCTCGGAACCCTCGTCATCGCCTCCCCCGCCCTCGCCGAGGCCCCCAAGGCCAAGCCCGCCGCGACCACCAAGGGCAGCGAGAAGTCCTGCAAGGGTGACGCGGCCGCCAAGGGCACCGAGCACTCCTGCAAGGGTGACGCGGCCGCCAAGGGCAGCGAGAAGTCCTGTAAGGGTGACGCGGCCGCCAAGGGCACCGAGCACTCCTGCAAGGGTGACGCGGCCGCCAAGGGCAGCGAGAAGTCCTGCAAGGGTGACGCGGCCACCACCAAGGACATGAAGTAGTTCTCATTCCAGGGGACCGCGGGCAACCGCGGTCCCCGTCGTAGGAACCCCCCTCTCATGCCCACCTCCATCCAAGGTATTGGTCTCGGTCTGCGCCGCGCCTACGCGCGAGAGTTGCTCGCAACGGACAGACGAATCGACTGGCTGGAAGTCACACCGGAGAACTGGGTGGGGTTTGGAGGCGAGCGCGCCCGGATCCTCCACGCCTGCGCCGAGCGCTGGCCCCTGGTGTCCCACAGCGTGAGTCTTTCGCTGGGAGGCCCGGATCCACTCGATGCCCCGTTGCTCGACTCCCTCGAGGCACTTCGCCAGCAGACGGACTTCGCGTGGTGGAGCGATCACCTCTGCTACTCATCGGCCAACGGCGTGCACTTCCAGGACTTGCTGCCCCTGCCCTTCAGTGAAGAGGCCGTCGAGCACACCGCGAGCCGCATCCGCGAGGCGCAGCAACGGGTGGACGCGCCGCTGCTCGTGGAGAACATCTCCTATTATGCGCACATGCCCGGCGGCGAATTCGACGACGCGACCTTCGTCCGCTCCGTGGTGGAGCGCTCGGGCTGTGGGTTGTTGCTCGACGTCAACAACGTCTATGTGAACGCCGTCAACCACGGCTTCGCGCCCCGCGCCTTCATCGATGCCATGCCCCTGGAGCGCGTGCGTCAGCTGCACCTCGCGGGGCACACGCGGCAGGACGACGGGTTGATCATCGACACGCACATCGGGCCCATCATCGACGAGGTCTGGGAGCTGTACCGCTACACGCTGCGGCGGGCCGGACGACTCATCCCGACCCTGGTGGAATGGGACCAGGACCTCCCCCCGCTAGACGAAGTCCTGGACGAGCTGGAGCGCGCTCGCGCGCATGCCCACGCGGCGCTTGGCGTGCCGGAGGACGCACGATGAAGCTGCGCGAGTTCTTCGGCGCCATCACGCCTTTTCTCCAGGGCGAGGCTCGCACCGGGAGGCGGTCCAGGCCCTCTATGGCGTACCCGAGCAAGCGCGGGTCACGGATGCCCGGCGGCTGGCCCTCTACGGGCGCATGTGCCAACGCCATCGTTTCGAGGTGCTCGAGGGGCTCTACCCGCACTGCGTGCGCGCGGTGCGCGATCGCCAGGGAGAGGAGGGCTGGGCCGCACTCGTGGAGGCGTATTACCGCGCCCACCCCATGCGCGCCGCCGAGCTCAACGCCAATGGTGCCCACCTTCCGGAGTTCCTCACCCACTACGCACCCGCGAAAGGTCTGCCCGAGTGGCTGCCAGAGCTGGCGGACGTGGAGTGGTGGGAGTGGGAAGTGCTCGTCGCTCCGGATCACGCGCAGGAGGGGCCACGCCCCTGTCTGGCCTCGACGGTGGACCTGCGGCCCTACCACCATGATCTGGTGGAATGGATGGACGCCGAGCCCTCCGCGCGCGCGGACGCTCCCGAGCCTCGCGCGAGCCTCGTCCTCTTCTGGCGCGATCCCGAGGGAAACTTCCGACGGGGCAATGCCAGCGCCCTCGAGTTGCACGTGATCAAGGCCGTTCACGCGGGGCAGGGACTCGACGCGACCGCCGCGGAGGCGGGCCTCCCGGTGGAGGACCTGGAAGCCACGCGGGCCGAGCTCATCGCCTCGGGCGTGATCCTCGGATTCGCGGCCCCCTGACTCGAGCCGACGTCGCCCTCCGAGCAGAGGCGACTCAGGGGGCGTGGCGGGTGGTGCGCAGACGGGCTCGCACCCAGGGGGCGAGCGCGCCCAGCACGAGCCAGGGCCCCACATGGGAGACGGCCAGGTGCTCGGGGCTCCCATCGGGGCAGTGCACGTGCAGGAGGATCAGGCCCACCGCGCCCGCGGCCAATCCCGCGGCCACCGCCCGGACGGCGTGGAAGGCCATGCGGCGCAGCATGCCCATGGCGGCGACGAGGGGCAGGAGCGAGAAGAGCGCCCCCATGCGCACGCAGGAGACACACCCCTCGACAAAGCCCCTGTGGGGGTTGGCGAGCCCCGAGCCGCCCAGCACGACCAGCAGCGCCACGCCCACCGCGCCGGTGCCCACCCCGAGCCAACCCAGGCGCCGCGCGGGTGCCAGCGCCACCCAGAGCGCGCTCCCCATGGACAGCAGCAGGAGGACGGCCAGCCCCACCACCACCCCGAGCGGCGCCCTGTTGCACAGCAGGTCCTTCGCCGCGAAGACGAGCGTCACGAGCGCCATCATGCCCGCGTACAGGCCCCCGAGCTTCCAGGCCTCGGACGTCCAGGGAGTCGCCTTGGGCTGTGCCGCCAGCGCTTCCAGGGCGACGGCCCGCACGGGCTCCAGGTCGGAGGGAGGCCGAGCGGCTCCCGGGACGGGCAGGGACTCCAGCGCGTCGAAGCCCTCGAGCAGGGCCCGGCACTCGGCGCAGCCGTCCACATGCGCGGCGAGCTCCGGCGAGAGGGGTTGGCCCAGGGCGTCCAGCACGCGCGTGCACTCGGCGCTCATTCCTTCGCCTCCTGTTCGAGGGCGGACAGCAACTCGCGCAGCCGCGCGTAGCCCCGGTGGGCACGGACCTTCACCGCCGACTCCGTCAGCCCCATCGACTCGGCGATCTCCGCGAAGCCCATCCCCTCGAAGCGGTGCAGGACGATGGGGATGCGCTGTCCCTCGGGCAACTGGGCGAGCGCCCGCTGCACGGCGTTCTCCAGGCCCGGGTCCCGGGGCCGCCGTGCTCCGAGGCGACCTGGGCGGGCAGCTCTCCCTCGTCCGTCAGCTCCTCGGGACGCTTGCGCCGCTGCCAGTCGCGCGCCGCGTTGGTGGCGATGGCGTACAGCCACGGCTTCACCCGCGAGCCCTCCTGGAAACGCCCGCGCGCCTTCACCAGCGACAGGAACGTCTGCTGGGACAGGTCCTCGGCCGCGGCCACCGGCCCGTCATCCGCGCCGGTAGCCGTGGATGGGGCGCGCATAGCGCTGGAAGAGGACGTCGAAGGCCCGTGCATCACCCTGGCAGAAGCGAGCCATCAAGTCCTCGTCTGATTCTCCGGCGGAGGATGAAGTGGCCGGTGCATCGGCGGTACGCGCCAGGGGAGACTTGGGTTTCACCGGGCTCGCACTCTACCCCAGACGAGGCAGCAGCGAAGGCAATATCTGGGGCTCACCCGCCCGCAACGACCTGAGAGACGGGGAGCGCGGGCCGGGGCCGCTGAGGCTGTTGGACGTCGCCGGTCAGGTGATGAGGTGCTGGATCTCGAACGAGGAGGCGTCGTTCGCGTAGCCCATCCGCCGCGCGTTCTGCGTCACGACCTGTTTCAGGGCGAACTCGTCACGCAGGTGGAATTCGCCGCTGTTCGGGTCCATGAACTTGAACTCTCCATTGCCGAGATTCTGAACGCCCATGGCATGACTCCTCCCGTCGCCCCGCAGCGCGATGCGATAGAAGCCGGGCTGCTCGGTCATCTCCGTGACCTTACTCCCAAAGAGGAGGCGGAGTTCCTCATGCTGTATTTCTCGGTCCAATTCTTTTGCAGGCCAGCGTTCTCATGGTTCTCCACGGCCTCGATGGCTTGGGGGATGGCCTGGTCGAGCCGCTGGATCTCGTTGTGGAAGTGGATGACGTCTTGCTTGGCGGTAAGGAAATCCGTCTGGGTCCGCTGGAGTTCTTTCTTTTGCCGGGGAGACAGCGCGTTGTCTAGCGCGGTACTGGTCAGGCTCAATTGTTCACGATTGATGTCGCTGTACTCCCTGGAGCTTTTTGAAATGCTCCCCTTCCTCGCCTCCAATTGATTGTAGTACCGCTGGTCGTCCGGATGCAGCCCATGATTCCTTGCCCATTGGGCCATCCTTTCGTATTCGGCCTTGTGCGTAAAAAGCTCCTGTTCGGCATTGGCCTTGTCCTGTGCCGCCGCGGAGCGATCGTCATACAATTGCTTCACATGGCCGTGCTTGCGCAGGTACTCCGCCTGCTGATCCACGAGGTGCTCCGTGCTCTTGAGCCGGGAGTTGAAGTCCGCCGAGGCTTGCTTCGAATCCTGGGCGTTCATTCCCGCCTCGAACCAATTCGTCGTGATGGCCGAGCACGCTCCGGATCCCGGAAGGGAGCTGAACTGTGGATTCTCCTGCTGTGAGATGTACTGGGTGACCGTGGCTCCGGAGATGGGCTTCTGAAGTTGATTGAGCAGGACCGCATCGACTTCACCCCGTGCGGCGCTCGAGACGCGCCACCCCGGCTGCGTGGTTCGCGCACGGCTACTGCCGCCCACCTTCAAGTGCGCGAAGGATTCGTGCAGATCGTCCACCCCCCGGGGCGGGGCACTGTCGGGTGCGTGATGCGCGGCCGAGGGCCGGCCGTATCCCAGACTGGAGGTCCGGGTGGTGTACGCCGCCTGCTCTCGCGGCGTTGGCGCCTTGCTGGGAACGGCGGGGCCGCCCCGCGGTTGCGTCGTGTCGTACCGGCTCTTCTCCGGCGCCGGAGAGGGCGTGGGGGACTCGCGCCGCGGACCTTCCTGACGTGGGGTGGTGAGGGGCGCTGGCCCCTGCCTCACGCGCTCATGGCCGCGAACGGAAGACGGCGGAGGGGGCGGCGGGCCGTTCTTGATCTTCATGTTCATGGGGCGCTCTGGTCCTGTTCGCGCACATCGTGCTCGGGGGGCCGCGTGACACACTCGAAGTGAATGCCCGACACCTCCGCGTCCAGCAGCGCCGCGTGGATGCGTTCGGACACGATGAGCGCCACCGTCCATCCCGAGGGGCGGAAGAGTTGGGCCGCTCCCACCTTCTCCGGGTCGATCCGCAGGCCGTCCACGCGCTTGTACCTCCGGCCAGCCCGCTCCGGGCGTCCTGCCTCCGGCTTCCGGTACTCCACCTTCTTGCACTTCGCGTCGTCGATGCACGCGACGGTCCGGGTCGCGACGAGGATGCAATGGGGTTCGGTTTGTCCCTCGACCTCCACCGGGACGGTCTGCACGTCCCCGGGGGCCCACTGGGCGATGAGTCGGGCGAGCCGTTCGGGAACGACCGGAATGTCGCTGGTGTCCGTCAGGGAGAAATCGAGCGGTGTGCCCGGACGCTTCAGGGGACACTTGAGGGGGTCCTCGACGCGCACGGGCATTCCGCTCGTGAGCTGGAAGGCGCGGTCGAACGCCTCGCCCGTTGCATCCACGGGCTCGTCCAACTGCCAGCTTCCAGCGGCGGTCCCGTAGTCCTTGGTGATCCAGAAATAGCGCGTTGTCATAAGGGCGGAGGGGGAATTGCGTGTTGGTGTCGTGGGCTACGGCCCCGGCGATTTTCCGGTTACCGGGCAGCGGCCCTCTTGAGGCGCTTGCTCAACACCCGCAGGAGAGCTTGCAGAGCGACGCACTGAGAGAACACACATTCGAGTTCCCACACAGCAGCTTCTTCAGATCGCACTGCGACTTGCAGAGGTTACAGGTGGAGCCGCTCTGGGTGGAGCTCGTGGCCCCCCCGCTCCCCCGAAGAGGGGCCGGTGGAGCCGCCCTGGGTGGAGCTCGTGGCCCCCCCGCTCCCCCCGAAGAGGAGCCGGCCATCGCCACCTGCGAGGGAAGGACAAAGGCGCTCGCCACACCCAGCGCCAGCCCGAGCAATCCCACCTTCAGTGTCTTCATCATGTCGTGTGCTCCCGTGGAATGGGGACGGTGGTTTCCGTCGCTCCCCGTCTTTCGGGGAAGTACCTACCGATACGGAGTCCCCCATTTTCCGGTTACACCTCCAGCTCCCCGTCCCCTCGCCCGCGGTACGTCGTTCCACACCGAGGTCCACCCGCCCCACTGGATGCCGTGGACCTCCACTGCGCGGGCTCGGGCTGCTTCGACGGCATCGGTCATCTGCTCGAGCAGACGGGGCAGGGAGCGGCTGCGCGAGGAGCTGGAGCAAGTCGCTAACAATTACCATACAGGGCGGTGCAGATCAGGCCGCGCGCGGGGTTGCCCGCATTCTCGATGAGGCAAAGGGCCTTTCTGAGCTGGCAGACAGAGGGGGGGCTTCGGCGGATTCCCGGGGGCAGGGCCAGAGTCGGCCATGGCCACCTGCGAGGGAAGGACAACCGCGCTCGCCACCCCCAACGCCAACCCCAGCAGTCCCATCTTCAGCGTCTTCATCATGTCGTGTTCTCTCATGTCGTCTGGACGGTGGATTCCGTCACTCCCCGCTTCACGTGGAGTGACCTCTTCATACGGAACTCTCTTTTTTCGGTTACCCGGAGTGGGAGCTCCCCGTCCTCCAGCTCGCGCTGGAGAAGGCGTGCCGGGCTGAATGCGATGGCGTGACCACCCAGCGCCCGAGGTACGCTCTGGCACCATGCCCTGGCCGCACCAACGCTTCCGGGTGTTCCGCCTCGCCGCCCTCGTGCTCGCCCTGTTGGGTGGGGTCTGGGCCGGCTGCGGCGCGCTGATGACCGGCGATTGACCCGCCGGGCCCATCCCGTCTTCCCCGAGCCCGCCCCCAAGCTCGCTCGAGGCGTCATCGAGGAACACCGGTTGCTCGCGGCGGATGGCATCGAGGTGGGCGCCGGCTGGTGCGGGGAGAGCCGGCTCGCCCTGCGTCTTGATGCTCCATGGCAACGGCGGTTCGCGAGCCTCGCTGCGTCCCCTGCTCGAGCTGTTCGCGGGACAAGGCGCCTGCGTCCTGGCGCTCAGCCTGCGCGCCCACGGGGACTCCGGGGGTGAGGTGAACGACTTCGGCTGGAGCGCACGCCAGGATGTGCTCGCCGCCCTCGCGTTCCTCGAGCGCGAGGCACCGGCGCATCCCCGGGTCGTGTACGGCACCTCGCTCGGAGCGGCCGCCGCCATCTTCTCCGCGCGGGAGGTGGGCACCCGGGTCCGGGGCTACATGCTCGAATCGCCCTACCGGGATTTGCGCACCGCCGTGGGCAACCGCCTCGAGCACTACCTGTGGCCCGGACTCGACCGGTTGGCGTTCCACGGGATGTGGCTCTTCGGGGACGTGCTGCTGCCCGTTGCCACGGAGCGGATCCGTCCGCTCGATCATGTCGCGGACATTCCCCCGACGGTGCCCGTGCTGTTGCTCGCCGGGGCGCGGGACCGACACGCCCGCCTCCAGGAGGTCGAGGACCTCACCGCTCGTATCGCCTCGCATGCCCGGCTGGAGATCTTCCGCGAGGGAGCCCACGGGACCCTCCAGCGGTCCGAGCCCGAGCGCTACCGGCGGCTGCTGCTCGACTTCGCGCGCTCCACCGAAGCCCCCACCCCGTCCGAGCCGTAAGACACGCCCACCTCGCGCTCCCCCAAGCAGGTGAGCAGGGGGCGAGCGTGGCACCTGAGGCAGCGCTCAGCTGGGAGCCGAAGAGGGAGCGGTGGACTCTTCTGTCCAAGAAGGTGGGGAGGCTGGTGGAGAGGAGCGCCGAGCGGCCGGGACTCACGTGTCTGCCGCAATTGCAGGGGCCGGCGCGGCGAGTGTTCCAGTGGTTCAACTGGACAAGACGCTGGAGCAAGCTTGGAGGTGGCGCTCCTGCCGTGTTGGAAAGGACTGGAGGAAGAGGAGAGGCAGCGTGCGGTGCGGGGACTCGTGGAGCAGGTGGAAGCCGAGGCTCGCTCACGGGACAAGCCAGTCCTGGGGGGTGAGCGCCGTGAAGGCACAGCACCCGCATACCCGGCCCGAGAACCTCGAGCGCAGCCCGCGGCCTCTGGGGCATGCCTCCACGCGTCAGGCACTGAAAGAGTTGCGCGAGCAGTACCGGGCCTTTGTCTCGGCGTTCCGAGAGGCGGCGGCTCGCTGGACGCGGGGGACTTCTCGACGAGCTTTCCTCCCTACTCCTTCCCGCCGCAGGTCGTGCCAAGTCTTGTCGCACGAATTCTTTGACACCCTATCCTGCCATCGGGATCAATTCGCTCGCACGCCTCGAGGAACTCGTTTCCCATCGGCGCCCCGACCATCTCGGCCCAGGGGTCGAGCGCCATCAGACGGTAGACGCTGAGCAAGCGCTCATAGGCGCTGCCCAGGCCGTTCGCCGCCTCCTTCGCGGCGGGGTGCCGAAAAACCAGCACGCGTGGGGACACGACGACCCGATGCGCTCCTGCTAGGCTTGGTGAGCCTGTGCGTGCGCGTGATCGTGGGGTGGCGTTCGTGCGGCGTGCGCCAGTGCCCGAGTCCTGAAATCCCTTGTCGTGCGTGCCTCACACAATCTGCTGAACCCGACCTCGCCTACCAGGAGATGGAAATGTTCCGCCACCTTGTCGTCATGAGCATCCTGCTTCTCGTACCCACCATGACCCACGCCGCCGACGTCACGGTCGTCGACGTGACGTACGAGACCTGCACCGAAGGGACAGCGGCCATCGTAAAGGGCGAGGCCTGCCATGTTCAGGACATCGTCAAGGGCAGCAGCAAGTGGGAAATCACAATGAAGTTCGGTCTCTTCGTCGAATACACTGCGGCCGCCGGTGCCGGAACGGGAGCCAGCGCGAGTACGGCTTTCGTCGTGAAGATGAGCATCCCGCTCAACCGAGCGAAGTCAGCCGACGAGGTCCGAGCCTACGTGCAGAAGAACCCGGAGGAGGTTGCGAAGAAGATCATGGCTGCGCTCAAGCCAAAGGCGACGAGACCTCCGGCCGAGAAGGACATCCTCCGACTCATCAAGTCACCGGGTAAGCCCTTCTGCTCGCTTGAGGATGACGACTTCGAGGAGATGCTGAAGAAGAACTCATGCTCCCTCGACGATTGATGAGTTGTGCGACAGCGGCCAGGGCCTAAAGCGACCCTCTGCGCGGCAGTGTGTGGAAGACACAGCGGAACAACCACAGCCCGGCCAAGCGCCTGCCGCGCCCCGGCTGTGGCCCGATCCCTGCTCTGGCTGGAAGCGCAAACGACACGAGCCCGTTGCTCGGTGATCCCGGTGGCGCCTAATCTCCAGCGAACATCCGCTGACTGGGAACGAAATGAGCGCGAAACGTGCAACTCTCTCTCTGGCCCTGGCTATCGCGACCGTAGCCGCCCCCGCGAACGCACAGATTCAGCCCAACTCCTCGTTCTTTTCCGTGTCGGGTTATTTCTACCCGGATCAATACGGAGATTACGTGTCGTACCGGGTCTCGGGCTTCGCTCAGCCCAGGGCACCCAATCTACCAGCCCGTCTGTTCATTCTCCCTACATTCAAGGTGCGCGCGGCCGACATCAAGTTCTTTGGAACGAACGGTCAGCAATTCGATCCCAGAGTGAATCCGGACCGGGCGGCCGGGTCGGTGACCATTACCGCCCGCTCGGAGGTGGCGATGCCGAATGAGGCTCAGAGGCCCGCGATCGCCGCGGCCTTGCAGGGGCAGTCACTCCCATCCTTTCTTCCGCCGCCATGGACTCAGCCAAACAATGAGCCGACCGTCTACGGGCCAGCCCAAGTCAATTATGCGCTGATTGAAGCAATCCGGACCGATTACAAGGTCTACACGGATTCGATTGCCGCTCAGAAGAAGTTCGCGGACCAGTATGGCGAGTATCAACATCAAAGCGCTTCCTTGAACCAACTCAAGGTGAGCCTCGCAATCGATAACGAAGAGATTGCGTCGCGAACCCTGCCCGGATCGTCGACCGGGGTTCCGAGCATCACACTGGTTGCGCCATCCGAGTACCAGAAGAACAAGCTCCTCGAAGGGGGCTTCGAACTCCTGGTGTCGTACCGCTTCCTGGACTCGAAGACCTCGTCCGTGGCGGCGAACTTCGATTTCCGACAAGCCGTCACGAACTTCCTGGAAGAGACGCAGAGTGCGATCACCAAGAGCAAGTCTTCAGGGTTCCAGGTCTTCCATATCGGCTCTCGTCGCACCAAGATGACGACCTCTCTCAACTCCTCGCTGCGGACAGAGCAGAAGATCGACGAGATGAAGTCCACGCGCATCGTGATGGTGGATGCCGACGAGGACATGGTGAAACGATTCGAGGCCGACTTCTTTCCCGAGGTGTCCAAGCAGGAGGTCATCGATCGCCACCTCGCCGCTGCCGCTACTGCCAGGAGTGCGGGAGCCCTAGACTTGGCGAAGGCACACCAGGACTACGCCGAAGCGATCAGCAAGGAGAATGAGCTGCAAGAAGTCGATGCAGTCGCCGCTGCCGCTGCCCTCAACGCGGGGGATTTCGCCGGGTTCGTCGCGAACGGCGTCCGCTCGATGAATTCAAATGACAAGAAGGCCAACAACTTCAGGCGCGTCGTGAACGCCTCCTCCGAGATTGAGCAGAAGAAGGAGTGGCAAGAGACGAAGAGCGTGTCCGTTCAACGAGAGGTCTCTGTTCCTGTTGAGCTGGAGCGCCCACTCCGCCAGCGGCCGAGCATCGGGATCTGTGGCGCCCGCTTCATCCCCTACACCGCGGTCGAGAGAGACGCGTACGGAAATCCGAGGCAGGTCCCGAACGAAGGGATGCTGCTCACGTGTCTCGTGGCCGGGTCGCCCGCAGTCAAAGCAGGGCTGATCCCTGGGATGGTGGTGACCGCGATCAATACGAATCCTGTCACGACGGTCTCGGAGTTAGAACAAACGATGAGTGCGTTCAACCCGGGGACCAGATTCCCTTTTTGTTCTCGATCCCATGCAGAACCCTCCCTTCACCAGGGAAAAGCTCTACCGAGTCAAGGCAACGAAAGGCCAGCCACTCAAGGACGATAGCGAATGACGACGTTCGCCAGGGGCCACCGCCCGACGCCCCAAGCGGAAAGGGTGTCGGAAAGGGTGTCGGACGATTCGTAAGCCGCCTACCGCGACGACTGCTCAGCCACCGCCAACAGCAGCTTCCCTGTCGACGTTCGGCTCTCGAGCGCCCGATGTGCCTGCTCCGCCTGCGCGAGTGGGAAGACGCCTCCGACGATCAGCTCGAGCCAACCCTCGCGAAGTCCCGCGATGACCTCGTTCGCGCGGGGCTGCCCTCGTGGCCTGCTCAGCTGGCCCCGGCGCGGGGGCCACCGCTGCGGGCGTGGTGTTGAGCCCAAGCCGTCGCGCTGCCCCACCAGCCCACTCCCCTGCTACCTCCTTCCAGCAGGAGGGGCCGCTTGGGCCGACGTGTGCCTCCAGCAGGCTGCACGCTCTGCGCACCGGCTGGCGCACACAGCCCGGGGGCGCCCCTCACCGGCCCTCCTCGGCCTCTCTGCACCCTCCCTCCCCCTCCACACGGCCCCCATCCCTCCTATACGCCAACACGGGTTCGAATCCCGTCGGGGACACTGAAACTGGGGCCGGAAGCTGCTGGAATCCCAGCGGTTTCCGGCCTCGGTGCTTTCCGCTGGGCGCGCGGGTGCCCACACGATTCGTCAGGGGCGGAGCGTGCGCTTCAGTGCTAGGAGCGTGTCGGAAAAACCCACCGTAGAGGGTGGACCAGAGGGGTGACGCCCCAGGTGGTCCTTCAGAGGGGAGGCGAGTTCTGGTTGAAGGTGAAGGGTGAGCACGCCCTCGACGAAGAAGCCGGAGCAGGTCGCCCTGTTGGAAGTAGCCGCCAGCGAGAAGCCGGAGGGAGGAGCAAGCGAAGGGCTCCGCCCGCTACGCCTCGCCGAGGCCCTTCCGGGAGTGGACACCGGAGCAGGGGCAGTTGCTGCCGCAGTACGCGCGGGAGGTGCTGGGCGAGGGGCACCGGCGTGCTTCTTCGTGGACGTGCGCAAGGCGCTCGACTTCAGCCCCATTCTGAAGGCGTACACCCAGGAGCGCGGGCAGCCGCCTACCACCCGGTGATGATGACGCTGCTACTCATGTACGCGTACGCGCGGGGCATTACGAGCAGCCGGGAGATTGAGAGGCGGTGCGAGACGGACATTGCCTTTCGCTACCTGACGGGAGGCGAGAGGCCGGACCATGACACGGTGTGCAGCTTCCGGGTGAGGCACCTGGAGGCTTTCCGAGCGCTCTTCGTGGACACGTTGAGGCTGGCGCGCGGCGCGGGGCTCAAGAAGCTGGGGCACCGGCGGTGGACGGCACGAAGGTGAAGGCCAACGCCAGCAAGCACAAGGCCATGAGCTACGGACGCATGGAGGAGTCCATGAAGAAGCTGGACGAGCAGATTGGCAGGCTCCTGGAGGAGGCCGCGGCGCGGGATGCCGAGGAGGACAGGCGCTACGGCAAGGGGCGGCGCGGGGATGAGTTGCCCGAGGAGATGAAGACCCCAACAAGCGCGCCGAGCGCCTGCGGCAGGCGGCGCGTGAGCTGGAGGCGGAGAAGAAGCTCGGACTGGCGGTGGACAAGGTCAGGCGCCGGGAGAAGATTCGCAGGGCCAAGGAAGAGTTGGAGAAGGAGGCCCGGCAGAAGGCCGAGGCCAGGGAGAAGACCCCGAGGAGGCCAGGCCCTCGGACAAGGCACAGCGCAACTTCACCGACGGCGACTCGCGAATCATGCCGCGCGACGGCGGCTTCCAGCAGTCCTACAACGCGCAGGTGGCGGTGGACGCGGACACGCAACTGATAGTGGCACAGCAGGTGGGGCAGAACGCCAGCGATGCACGCCAGCTGTCGCCCATGGTGGAGCAGGTGGAGACCAACACGGGGCTGGTGCCCGAGCAGCTGAGCGCGGATTCGGGCTACCTGTGCCAGGAAGACATTGAGAAGGTAGAGGACAAGGGCGTGCAGTGCTTCATCGCCACCGGGCGCAGCAAGCATGGGGAGGAGGCGCCGCCGGTCCGCGAGGGCGCTCGCCGGAGGGCCTGAGCTTCAAGGAGCGGATGACGCGCAAGCTCTCGACGAAGCGGGGGCGCAAGGCCTACGCACGGCGCAAGGTGACGGCCGAGCCGGTGATTGGACAGGTGAAGAACGGAGTGCTGCCACGCTTCTCGCTGCGAGGCCTCACCAAGGTGCGAGGGAATTCTCGCTGGCATGCGCCGTCCACAACCTCAAGAAGCTGCGGAAGCAGGGCTGGGAACTTCCCAGCCTTGCCGCGCAGGCCGCGTAGCGGCGAGGTCGCCGCGAGGCGGGCGACCGGGCTCGGCACACCTCCCCCAGTACCTCTGCGCCTGTGGCGCCATATGGCGCCTGCTATGCGCTACCGCACCGCTGGCTGATTCGCCGACAAGCTCCTAGGGTGCCTCTACCCAGAGTGAAATCAATCCTCTGGAACAAGGCGTCCCCCAACCGCATGAACGCACTGAAAGTCCTCTTCCTCTCCTCGCTGCTGCTGGCGTTGCTCGCTGGCTGCAGCGATTCGTCTCCTCCACCTCCGGTCACCGCCAAGGGCTCGATGACGTTGGCCGTCTCCGCCCGCACGAAGCTGGCCGCGAGCGGCATCACCCGCGTCACCGTCACCGTGTCCGCGGCGGATATGGACGCCTTCACCACCGAGCTGGTCTCGACGGACGGGGTGTGGGGCGGCGTCATCGGCGACATCGCCGCGGGCGAGCACCGCACCTTCCTGGCCAAGGCCTTCGATGCGACGGACACCCTGCGTTACGAGGGGAAGGCGGAGAACGTCACCGTGGTGGCGGGGGTGACCGGGCTCGTCACCCTCATCCTCCAGGAGATCACTGCCCCGCCGCCCTTCCTCAACGAGGCCCCCATCATCGACTCGCTGGTGGTCACGCCGACGGTGGTGGCCCCCGGTGGTCAGGTGACGCTGACGGCCACCGCGCATGACCCCAACCCGGGTGACACCCTGTCCTTCGAGTGGGAGGCTCCCTCGGGGAGCATCGCGGCCCCCACGCAGGCCCATACGACGTGGACGGCGCCGTCAGTCCCGGGCCCCGTGCAGCTCGCGTTGACCGTGAGCGATTCGAGAGGTGCCGCCCTGTCCGTGAGCTTCACGGTGAGTGTCTCGGAGGGCGGGAGCGGCGGACCTCGACATCGGCTTCAACAGCTCGCCCCAGGTGATGGGCCTGACCTCCTCCCGGTCCCTGCTGGACGTGGGCGAGCAGACGACCCTCTCCGCCTCGGCTTCCGACGCGGATGGGGACTCGCTCATCTACCAGTGGAGTGCCACGTGTCCGGGCATCTTCACGGGCGCCAGCTCCGCCACCGCGACCTTCACGCCCTCCGCGCTGCCCGCGGGCGCCTGCAACAACTGCCAGGTGAGCGTGGCGGTCGCGGATGGCCGTGGCGGCTCCACCAGCGGCACCCTCGCCTTGTGTGTCTCCCCGGGCACGACCGCGCACCTGCCGCCCGTGCTCGTCAGCTCCTACCAGTCGAGCGCGACGGCCAAGCCGGGCCAATCCCTGTCCTTCCGGGTGGTGTTCAGCGACAGTGAGGACCCGGCACCGGGCGTCTCCTGGACGTCGAGTCTGGGGACGGTGGGAACACCGGCGACCACCGGTTCCACCAGTACGGTCGTCTGGACGGCGCCCGCGTGTGCCGGGGCCGCGGTGACCCTCACCGCGACGGTGACCAACTCCCATGGCCTGTCCGTCACGAAGGGCTTCTCCGTGACGGGGCTTCCCGCGTGTGAGCCCTCGGGGTGGACGTTGACGGCGCCCATGTCCGTGCCGCGCGCCGCGCATACGCTGACGCTGCTGCCCAATGGCAAGGTCCTCGTCGCCGGAGGGGTGGCTGGGGACTCCTCAGGTACGTACGCTTCGGCGGAGCTGTATGACCCGGCCACGGGCGCCTGGAGCCCCACGGGTTCTATGAACAAGGAGCGTTCCAACCACACGGCGACGCTGCTGCCCGGCGGCAAGGTCCTTGTCGTCGGAGGGGCGGGAGAATCTCCTTACGCCTCGGCGGAGCTTTATGACCCGGCCACGGGCACCTGGAGCTTCACGGGCTCATTGGCCAAGCAGCACGAGGATCACGCGGCGACGTTGCTGCCCAACGGCGAGGTCCTCATCTCCGGGGGAATTAGCGACGAGACCGTGAGTGAATGCGAGGTGTATGACCCGGCCACGGGGACCTGGAGCGCCGTGGCTCCGATGATCTTCGGTCACCGCGGACACACGGCGACGCTGATGCCCAATGGCGGGGTTCTCGTCTATGGGGGCTTCGGGAGTGGCTATGGCAAGGCCGAGGTGTATGACCCGGTCGCCAACTCCTGGAGTGAGACAGGCCCCCTCCCGATGTATGCGATCGAAGGGCAAACGATGACAGTGCTCCTCGATGGCACAGTGCTCATGATGGGTCAGGGGCTCTTCCTCTTCTACGACCCGAGCTCGAACACCTGGAGCCCGCCGGGCAACGCATCGGCGTGGTGGGTTCACGTCAAACACACGGCGACGCTGATGCTCAACGGCAAGGTCCTGTTCACCGCGGGCCTCTCCAGCATCGCGGAGGCGGAGATCTACGATCCAGTGTCGAAGACCTGGAGTTCCACGGGACTCCCGGGACCGACGAGTACCTCGGAGAGCGCCGCGACCTTGCTGCCCAACGGCAAGGTCCTGGTCGTCGGGGGTTTCGCCTACGGCTCCTCCTCGTCCGGGGGCGCGACGGCCCATCTCTATACGCCCTGAGGGACAGGCCCGGGCCCCTCGCGGCCCCAGGTCCAGGTGGGGTGGCCTCGGCCACCCGGACGGCGGCAGCATCCCCGCCATGCGCCCTTCCGCGTGGCGCCTCGTGTCGATGCCGCTGGGCTTGCCCCGGTCACGTGGGGCAGGCTCACTCAAGTACAGCATGAAGGAGGCGAGCGCGGCGCCTTGCGCCCACCAGCTACCCCCGCGCGGCCCAGGCACGGCTGGCGCGTGCGGTGGCGAACCCCGGCAAGGACGCGGGGAAGGCCATCTTCGCTCCGGAGGTGACGACGCCCGTGTCGGTGACGGTGGCGAAGGTCGACGCGGCCCTCGCGGCGCTGCGCTAGGAGCGGACGACTCAGCGAAAGGCGTGTGCCGTCGCCGGTTTGGGGCACCCATCCTCCACGGGTTCGAATCCCGTCGAGGACACAATTGTCCGAGTGCTTGACAGAGTTTAACCAAATGGTTAGTTAACCAATCGGTTAGTTGCTCGAAAATGATCGATCCCCTTAGCGCCACCTTCGCGGCCCTTGCAGACCCCACTCGGCGGGCGATCCTCGCTCGGCTGGCGAAGGGCGAGACCTCCGTCACCGAGCTCGCTCAGCCATTCGAGATGAGCCTCCCGGCAGTGACGAAGCACCTCAAGGTGCTCGAGCGCGCCGGGCTGATCACGCGGAGCCGCGCAGCTCAGTGGAGACCGTGTCGTCTGGAGCCAGCGCCGCTGAAGACCGCCAACGACTGGCTCGAGCACTACCGACAATTCTGGGAGGGCAGCTTCGACAGGCTCGAGGACTACCTCGCTGACCTGCAGGGGCAGCCGCGTCCGAAACGCACCCGCAAGGTGGCACCCCCGAAGAAGGCCCGAGCAGGAGAAGACATGAATGCAGCGCTCGATCTGAATGAGCTCGCGAAGCGGCAGCTCGAAGTGACCCGGCTGATCAACGCGCCACGCGCGCTGGTCTTTCAGGCGTTCACGGACGCGAAGATGATCTCGAACTGGTGGGGGCCGAACGGGTTTCGGACGACGACCTACAGCAAGGACGTGCGGCCCGGCGGCGCGTGGCGCTTCACGATGCACGGTCCCGACGGCACCGACTTCCCGAACCACATCCTCTACACGAAGG
The DNA here is from genome assembly GCA_049060065.1 of Cystobacter fuscus. GTDB lineage: Bacteria > Myxococcota > Myxococcia > Myxococcales > Myxococcaceae > Cystobacter > Cystobacter fuscus_B. The sequence continues at coordinate 1,190,314 of JBMEQP010000002.1, read as the reverse complement.
TGGTCCCCGACGAGCGGCTCGAGTGGGACCACGGCTCGAAGGAAGGGGAGGTGCTGTTCAAAGCCGTCGTCACCTTCAAGGACGAAGGCGGCAAGACGCGTGTCACGCTCCAGCACACCTTGCCGACCGTCGAGGCTCGCGAGCAGGCGGCGAAGTACGCACTCGAGGGCGGAACCCAGACCCTCGCGCGGCTCGAAGCGCACCTCGCATCTCAGCGTTGAGGGGGCGGCTTCGTCGGTCGTCGAAAAGAAGCGGGGGCGGAGCCGAAGCCGGAAAAGGCCAGAGAGCCCCCTGAGGCAGCGACGAGGCTGGAGCCGCAGCACAGGGGCCACCCCAAGCACTCGGGGTGTTGAGCCTCGAGTCGTCACGCTGCCAAAGACGCCCACTCCCTGATGCCTCCCCCTCAGGGAACTCTGGCTCCAGGACTACGGTCTGGTGGCCACCTCGGGCGGCGTGCGTCCCGGGACCGCCGCACGTGGCGGACGGAGTCACCTCTGACCGCCTCGCGCGACGAGGCCCAGGAGCTGTGGCACCCGGAGCGCGGCACGTGGGCGCCGGGGCCTCCGCTCGCCGTGCCCCGGGCGGGCCATCAGCTCGTGGAGGGCTTGCGCGGCACCTTCCTCGTCGTGGGCGCCACCCGGGACGCCGCCGAGGCCCTGTCGACCCCCTGGGAGGTCTGGCGGCCGGCGCCGAGGAAGAGCCCCGGGCCTGAATCCGAAGACAAACGGCGCTTCAGCTCGTCGAGCAACCACCGGCCGGCGACCCCCAGCACGCGGTCGCGTCGGTGGGCCGCGTAGATGGTCAGCCCTCCGGCTGGAGTCGAATCGTCGTCGAGCTGGAGCGGCACCGGTGCCCCGCGGCGATGGGGCCAGCGACGAGGTGCTCGGGCATCCGGCACCAGCCAAAGCCAGCCAGCAGGAAGTCCAGACGCCGCCCGAGGTCCACGAAGCGCCAGAGCCTGGAGCTCAAGAGTCCGTAGTTCGCGCCACCGGCATCCATCGGGTCCGACAGGACGAGCTGGACATGGGGCTCCAGGTCTCCCGCGTCACCGGTCGTCCGAGCGTGGCGAGCGGATGCGTGGGCGCCACCACGGCCTGCAATCCAATACGCAGCAGCGGGGAGGCGGCGATGTCCTCGGGGATGGTGGGCAGGAGCAGGCAGATTCCCAGCGCGGCCGAACCGTTTCGCAGGCGTCGCACCGCGCCTCCGAGCCCCTCGGTGGAGAAGCTGACGGGGAGATCGGGAAAGGTGCCGCTGAGCGCGCGAATGCTGTCGATCAGCGGCGCCGTCGGCACCAGGGATCGATCGCGAGCGCGAGCTCGGGCTCCAGCCCGCGCGCGTGCTCGCCGCCACCGCCTCGAACCGGGTCGCGCTCGCCAACACCAGACGTGCCTGCTCGACGAGTACGCGCCCGATTTCGGTCAGCCGTGGCCGGTGACCGCTCCGGTCGAAGAGCAGGACTCCCTGCAGGTTCTCGAGCGTCGCCACGGCACGGCTGATCGCCGATTGCGCACGTCTGAGTTCACGGCCGGCCGCGGAAAAGCTGCCCGTGTCGGCGATCGTCACGAGGACGCGCAGTTGATCCAGGGTGAGGTTGCTCAGCATGATCCATCATCCACGCCGATGGACATCATCATGATTTCATCACTCCCGCAAGGGAGAGATGGCGCGTAGCTTGGTGTCATTCAAGCAACCCCCGTCCTCTCTCCAGGAGACCTCCGATGCCCAGGCTTCTCGTCATTGAAACCAGTCCGCGTGGCGATCATTCGATTTCACGTCACATGACCCGCCGCTTCGTCGCCGAATGGCGCGCCTCACATCCCGGCGGCGAAGTGGTCGAGCGGGATCTCATGGAGACCGAACTCCCGTTCGTCACCGCGCCCTGGCTCCAGGCCTATTTCACGCCGCCCGAGCAGCACTCGCCCGCGATGAAGGACGTGCTTCGACTGTCGGACGCGCTCGTCGCGGAGTTGCTCGCCGCCGACCACCTCGTCATCGCCACGCCCGTCTATAATTACAACGTGCCGGCCGCCCTGAAGGCGTGGGTGGATCACATCGTGCGCAAGGGATTGACGCTGGGCTACGACGGGCAGGGCCTCGTCACGGGCAAGAAGGCGACGGTCCTGCTCGCCTCGGGCGGCGTGTATACCGAAGGTCGCCCATCCGGGATCGCGACATCGCAACGCGCTACCTGCGCCTGATCCTGAACGTGATTGGCATTACCGACGTGACGGTGGTCGCGGGCGGGGGCGCGAAGGTGGTCGACCTGGGCAAGGAGACGATGGACGGATTCCTGGCCCGGATCGAACCCGACATCGAGCGCGCCGCGGCGAGCTGAACGACACCTGAACTCCAGAGGCTTCCAATGAGCACGAAGACGAAGAGCATGACACGCCGGGGACTCCTCGGCGCGATGGGTCTGGCGGTGGTGGCGGTTCCGCTTCCCCGTTTCCTGGCCTGGGCGAAGCCCTCCGTGAAGCCAGTGGGCAGGGGCTGGGCCACAGGAGGCACCGCCGCGATGACCGGGGCTCGCAGCTACCCCAATCCCTTCACCTCCCAATCAAGCGCGGCGTGCAAGCTGACGTGCGCGCAGATCGTGGGCCCCTGCCATGGGAACACCCAGGTGCGCCAGGACATCAGCGAGGGGCACCCGGGGCTGCCCGTGCGGCTCGCGTTCCGGGTCCTGGATGAGCGCTGTCAGCCCGTCGAGGGGGCCAGCGTGGACATCTGGCATGCCGGGCCCGAGGGGACGTATTCGGGCGACGATCAGCACGCGCTCTGCAATGCGGATGACGAGAAGGCTCGCGCCGCGCATTGGTTCCGGGGCGTGCAAAGGACCAACGCCGAGGGCCGGGTGGATTTCGATACCTGCTTTCCGGGCTGGTACCCGACCCGGACCGTGCACATCCATTTCACCATCCAGGTCGCGGGCGTCAGAGCGTGACCTCCCAGCTCTACTTCGAGGACTCGCTCAACGACGACATCCTGCGCACCCAGGCGCTCTACAACACGCGCGGCGCACGCGACACGCGCAACACCGACGACAAGGTGGCGGCACCCGACCAACAGGAGACTTCGTGCTGCAAACCCAGAAGATGCCGGATGGAGCGCTGCTGGCCTGGAAGACCTTCATCGTCCGCTCCTCGACGGGCACCCCCCTCTGCGAGGCCAACAGCGAGCACATCCAGGCGCTCCTCAAGTCGGGCGTCAATCCCTCGGACCCGAGCACCTTCCCCCCGGAATGATCCCCTCGAAGAAGTGAGGGGCGCGGCGGGCAGGCCACCCCAGGGCATTGGGGCCGCACGACCTGCACGGCAACGTGTGGGAATGGGTGTCGCGGCAGGCGTCGCGTACGGAGGCAACCGGCACCGCCGGCTCCGGGTCTCGGGTGTCACGAGACCGGGTCGGCCCCGACGGCGGCAACTTGCCCCCGTGCCGCGCGGCGCCACCGCGAAGGTGGCAGCTGGCGGGGTGGCTGAAATTCCGTGATAGACAATGGATTCCACGGACGGAATGATGGCAGCATTTCAACGACAGGACATCGATGTGAGAACCATGGGACTGATCGGTGGCATGAGCTGGGAATCCACCGCCACGTACTACCGCCTGATGAACCAGGAGGTGCGCACCCGGCTGGGGCCGCTGCGCTCGGCACCACTGCTCATCCACAGCGTGGACTTCGGCCCCATCGCCGAGGCGCAGCACGACGGCCGCTGGGACGATGCCGGCGCCCTGCTGGCCGACAGCGCGCGCCGGCTTCACGCCGCGGGGGCCGACGCCATCGTGCTGTGCACGAACACCATGCACAAACTGGCCGATGCCATCACCGAGGCCACGCCACTTCCCGTTCCTCCACATCGCGGCCCCGGTCGGCCAGGCGGCGCAACAGCGCGGATACCGCAAGCTGGGCCTGCTGGCCACGGCCTTCACGATGGAACAGGCTTTCCTCAAGGACAAGCTCATGCAGGACCATGGCCTGCAGGTTCAGATCCCCGACGCCCCGACCCGTGCAGAGGTGCATCGCGTGATCTATGACGAGCTGTGCCAGGGCATTGCCCGGGAATCGTCCCGTGACTTCTACCAGCGGGCGATCGCCCGGTTGCAGCAGGAAGGCTGCGAGGCCATCGTGCTGGGCTGCACGGAGATCTCGCTGCTGATCCAGCAGCAACACAGTCCGCTGCCCCTGCTGGACACCACAGCCCTGCACGCCCAGGCCGCGGTGGAGTTCGCGCTGGCTTAGTACGACTCGGTCACTTCGAACCCCCTCCGAGGAGGGCGTCCCCTCGGAGAGCCGCAGCGCCCCTGGAGAAGTGACCGGGTAGTACTAGGGCTGGGGCGTCGCCGGTCGGGCAGCATGGGCACGCGGCGCGCGCCGGGGCCGTTGGGCGTGGCGGCGCTGTTGTTCGTCACCCGCCGCAGCAGCGAGCGCAGCTTCGCCGCGTCCTTGCGGAGGTTGGCCGCGAAGGTCGAGGGCGCCGTCGGCTCCACGTAGAAGGTCACCGCTCCCACTGTCGCGTCCGTCACGTAGGCGCCGTGGTCCTGGAGCGCCTGCGCCACCATCTTCCCGTCCGCCGTCAGCCCCTGCGCGTTGATGTCCACGGAGGGCGGAATGGCGAAGTACGCCCCCATGGGGACGTTGCCCTTGTAGTTCCACTCGCTGTTCCAGTCCTGCTCGGTGGCGGGCCAGACGTAGCCCTTCGCGGTGCCGTAGCCCTTGGAGTCGTAGCCGCTGGACCCGCCGCTGTAATAGAGCTGCGCGCGGTCCACGGCCAGGGCGATGGCGTGCTGAATCTTCCCCGTGTACTTCGGGTGCGTGGGCGTCGTCTCCCACGCGCGGATGAGGCCGCCCACCGCGGCGCCGCCGTAGGCGCGCACGCCGTTCTGCGGGCCCAGGCCGCTGCCGTAGAGATCAATCTTGTGGTGGCGCCCCACGGTGTACGCCGTGGTCGACTGGCGCGTGGTGGCCCAGGCCTCGTCGATGTACGTCCGCGAGGGGTTGACCACGTGCATGTGCTTGTCACTGCCGTTGGCGATGGTCGCGGTGGCGGGCACGTTGTAGGTGCCGTTGCGCGACGAGTCGTTGAAGTCCGACACCGTCGCCCACGGGTCGGTGTTGGACGCGAAGCTGATGGGGTGCGAGTACTCGTTCCAGTTGGCCCAGGCGGTGATGGTCCGGTTGTCGAACCAGGTGGCGAGGAAGTCGCGCGTCGCCGGGTCCGTGGTGCTCGCGTACTCCGCTTCCTGGCCGATGGGCAGATTCCACACCGAGTTCGAGGTGAAGGGCTGCAGCGTGGCGTCACGCGTGCCCTGCGTGTAGACCTTGAACTCGTCGAAGCGCGCGAGGTTGTCCTGGCTCGCGAGCAGGCCGACGCGGGTGGCGTACTGGTGCGAGTCGTCGTTGACGCCGCCCTTGTGCACACCGTTGATGTACACGTCGATGCGGGTGCCGGACGCGCGCACCTCGAGCACGTCCCCGCGACGGGCGCCTGCTCAATCTGCAGCGGGAAGTACTGCGTGGAGCCCACGTACTTCGTGAGGAAGTACTTCCGCGCGCCGAGGTCCGTCGCCAGCTTCCAGCAGTTGCCGCGGTCGACGTGGCGGAAGGTGAGGCCGGAGAACTCGCCCAGCGCGGCCAGCGTCACCATCACCCGGACGTTCGCGCTGCCGGGCACCGTGGCGTAGTGGTCCATCCAGGTGCCGTCGTCCTTGGACAGGTACGCTCGGCCCGACATGATGCCCCAGGCGCTGCCCCAATAGGGATTCGGGGTCCACGCGTGCACGCCCTGCTCGAGGCTGTACAGGCGGGAGTCGTGGTTGGCCCGGGTGAACGAGTCATACAGGTTGGCATCCGAGGCGCCCCGCTCCTGGGTCACCACGGGCTCCTCCCGCGTGTCGTCCAGGGGCGGCTCGCCACAAGCCGACCCCAGCCACAGCATGGGGAACAACGCAGGGAGGAGGGCGGCACGCGCCGCCCGCTGAGTACGTCCAGAGGTGCTCTTCATCGCTTCTCCTTGTTGCCGCGACTGGGAACTCCAGCGCGTCCGACAAGAGTACAGGTGAAGAGTGTAATTCATGAAATAACAGAAATCAATGGAGTTCCAATGTTCCAGCGGCGGCTGGGGGCCGGGGATGATGTCGGCGATGTCGGGGTCGACGTCACCCCTCGCGCTGGCGCGGCGACACCGAGACTGGACACCGGTTGCTCCTGTCCGCCTCAACCCCTCCCAGCACTCCACCCCTGCCGTGCCTTCATTTCGGCGGACTGCTTGAGTCAACGTCATCCCAGCGTCATGAGGGGTACGGCGAACTGATACGATCGAAACCCGGTTCCGCATCGCAAGCTGACGCGCGGGGATGAAATGGCTTGCGCCACCTGGGTGGGTGCCGATCGCGCATTGACGCGCCTCGCGCGGCGACCGGCTCGGTTCCGAAGCCATGTCGCGCGTTCCAAGATCGCCGTCACATAAAAGCGACTTATAATATCAAACACTTTGCTCCTCAGCTGGCCTGGTCGGTGTATAACGTGACGTCCGACCTGCCCCGGCGGCAGGCGGAAACGCATTGAGCGAAAGTCAGGCTGGCCGGTCGCTAGGAAGCACGCATGCCCCCCACTTCGAGAACCCGGCGCCTTTCGCCCATTCCCGTGCCGTGGCTGTTGCTCTTCTTGAGTCTGCTCCCCGGGCTCCTTCCCATGGCGAGCGCGGCCACGGGGGATGGCTCCCCGAGCGATCCGAACATCGTGTATGTCGGACGTTGGGACAAAGGCAACGCGAGCGTCTATCGCAGCAACTGGTCGGGAGCCTACTTCCGAGTCGACTTCACCGGCACGACGGTGAAGCTGCGGCTGGCCGCGGCCGCCCACGTCTATGTCAGCATCGACGGTGGCGCCGAAGCCAGCTACCCCGGTGCCACCGGGACGATCAACCTGACGCCCACCGCGTTGGCCTCGGGACGCCACACCCTGCGGGTCGCCAGCCGGGAGCAGGATCTCATTCAGTTCCAGGGCCGGTGCTCGACAGCGGCGCGAGCACCCTGGCGCCCGTCCCCCGCGCGAAGCGGCTCGAGTTCATCGGAGACTCCATCACCGCGGGGTGCTGCGCATTGAGCCAGGGCGCGTTGAGTGACTACGCCTGGCTGGTGGGCGAGTTCCTCAACGCGGACCACACCCGCGTCGCCTATTCCGGCATCTGCTTGCAGGATGTCTCCTCCTGTAAGGGGGGCATCGGGATGAACCGGCAATACTTCAAACTCCAGACGGTGGAATACCCGTCCTCTCGACTGGAACTTCAGCCAGTACCAGCCCGACGCGGTGGTGATCAATCTCGGTACCAATGACCAGCACTTCGGGGTCTCCGATGCCGCGTTCCAGAGCACGTACATCACGTTCCTCCAGAACGTCCGGGCCCGTAATCCCAATGCCTTCATCTTCGTGCTGCGCACCTTTGGTGGCTTCAAGGTCGCGCCCACCCAGGCGGCGGTGAGCGCCCGGGTCGCCGCGGGGGACAAGAAGCTGTACTACGTGGACACGGAGGGCTGGGTGACGGTGGGCACCTCGGATTACTCCGACACCGTGCACCCCTCCAACAGTGGCCACCTGAAGATCGCCCGCTTCCTGGCGCCCTTCATTTCCAAGACCGCTCGCTGGGAGAGCCCCTTCGCGGATGACTTCAACGATGGCAACGCCACCGGCTGGCAGGCCTATGGAGGAGCCTGGTCCGTCGTCAATGGACAGCTCGCCGTCGGGGCCGATGCGGGCGCCAAGGCGCTCGCGTCCGGCTCCCTGTTCTCCAACTTCACGTACGACGCCGACATCACTCCCGGCCCGTCCGGCAACCCCGGGCTGCTGTTCCGCGCCAGCCGTCCGACCACGGGGGTGGATTCCTATCAGGGCTACTACGTGGGCATCGCTGGCGACCAGGTGCTCCTGGGCAAGGCCAACAGTGGCGCGTGGACGCAGCTCGCGGTCGCGGCCCTGCCGTCCATGACGGGCACGTCCCGGCACCTGCGCGTCGTGGCCGTGGGCTCCTTGCTCGAGGTCTATGTCGACGACCTCGCGACCCCCAAGCTCTCGGTGACGGATGGCTCCTATGTGTCCGGTGCCATCGGCGTGCGGACCTACCAGTCGCAGGCGAGGTTCGACAACCTGTCGGTCCGCGCCTTCTCCCGCTTCGAGTCCCTGCTCCAGGGCTCCTTCCTACGGCATCGTAAGGCGCGAGGACGCATCGATCACATCATCTTCCCGGCGGAGGACGCGGAGTGGAGGGTCCTCCCCGGACTGGCGAACGCCTCGGCCTTGTCGCTGGAGTCCACCAACTTCCCGGGCTACTTCCTGCGGCATCGCAACGGCGAGGTGTGGCTGGACCTCGATGATGGCTCCAGCCTGTTCAAGGCGGATGCGACCTGGTGGAGACGGGCGGGACAGGCCAACAGCGCGCTCATCTCCTTCGAGTCCTTCAACTTCCCGGGCTACTTCCTGCGTCACCGCGAGGGTCTGCTCTACTTGAATGGGCTTTCCACGAGCACGGATCGGAGCGACGCGACCTTCCGTGAGTGAGTGAGCGGCGATTTGAAGCGGGTGGGTTCCACCGTCCACGCCCCGTCTCGTTCTGGCTTGGGTCCCACGTTGTCGGGTAGGCCGGGGCAGTTGCCCACCCCGGCCCCCCACAGATCCGGACGTGCAGAATTCCCGCATCCGGCTCCTCGGCTCATGGTTTCGCCGCGAGCACTCTCCGAGGACGTTGTGTTGAGACGGTTGTAGGGCTCGGTGTCCCCTCCGTCTTTCCCTCCCCCGGTTCCATGTTCCGGTGCCCCCTTCCCTCCACGGGGTCCGCTCGCTGCGTTCCCCCGCTTCATCGGTACTACGAGGCACTCCGACTCCCTGACGACCTTCCCGCCCGGCTTCGTTGCCTTCGTCGGCGCAGTACCACCGCCACCCGTCTTTCGCTCCCGCGGGAGTCGGGCGCCCATCTCCCTCGGGCCTGGGCTTTCTTCCGGTTGCCCTCCGGCCTCTCGACGTGGAGTCGTCAGCACCTCCCAGGTTCCTGGTGGACCCGCTTGTGTGCGTGCCCCGCTCTCATAACGGATTTCAGTTGAATGTTCCGGTCAAAACATACAATCCGCCCTGCTCGGCATTCTCTCAGCAGAGCCTTCCCTCAGTTTCGCTCGGTAGAGATGACTCCGCCATCTGTGCACGACCAGGGCTTGATATGGCAAATGGGAACATTCAACTGAAATCCGTTATCAGACCCCGACGAGGCCCCAGGACCAGGCCTGTTTCGGCCCTGGGCTGCTGCCTTCCGCTACTCGTACGGCGTCGGCTCTCGCGACGATTCAATTCTTTCGAGGCTCAATCACGCGGCCCACATACTCGCTGTCTACGCTTCGCAGCCCGGGTCTCCCCGGCACTTGAGGTCCAGGTTCTTCTCATAAATTCCGTGTATGTCCGGCATGCATCATATCGATTGGATCGAAGTGTGGCCACCGCACATAACAGCGCCACGACAACGAAGCGGAACGGGTTCCGCGAGGAGATGCCATGCAGACCACGGGAAACACCATCCTCATCACTGGCGGCGGTTCAGGTATCGGTCGGGGGCTCGCCGAGGCCTTTCAGAAGCTTGGCAACAAGGTCATCATCGCCGGCCGGCGCGAGGGCGTGCTCGCCGAGACGGTGAAGGCCAACCCCGGAATGGAATACCTCACGCTGGACACCGGGAGCGCCCAGAGCATCCAGGCCTTCACGAAGGAGGTCACGACACGTTTCCCCGCGCTGAACGTCGTGGTGCACAGCGCCGGCATCATGAAGACGGAGGACTTGCGCCAGACCGACACCGCCATCGCGGAGGAGACGATCGCCATCAATCTGCTGGGGCCCATCCGCCTGACGGCCGCGCTGCTGCCGGGCCTGCTCGAGCAGCCGCATGCCGCCATTCTCACGGTCTCATCCGGCCGGCCTTCACGCCCCTGTCGCTCAACCCCACCTACTGCGCGACCAAGGCGGCCATCCATTCGTACACGCAGTCGCTGCGCTACCAGTTGCGCGACACGGCGGTGCGAGTCATTGAAATCGTTCCGCCCTACGTCCAGACGGAACTGACGGGCGCGCACCGGGCCCGCGATCCCATGGCCATGCCGCTCAAGGACTATCTGGAGGAGACGATGCGCCTGCTCCAGACCTCCCCCGACGCCAAAGAGATCCTGGTCGAACGGGTCAAGCCGCAGCGCTTCGCCGAGGCCCGGGGCCAGTACGATGTCTTCTACAAGAACTTCAACGACGCGCTCACCAAGGCCCGGTCGTCGAGGTGAGGGCATGACGGGAATGCCCTCCGCCGGAGAAGGTGTCAGACGATTCGTAGGAGACGATTCGTAGGAGGCTACTCGGCATTCGCGCTCGCCCTCGCCCGTTTCGATTCGACAGAGTGAGCTGCACGCAGACCAGTCAGGGTTCCGCCTGCGGTCCGGGCCTCAACCGCGAGGATTCCGGCGAGGGCCTTCCGTGCCTCAAAGCACGGGCGGGACGACGCCTCTCGGCAGTGTATCCGCACGGCCCGCGCGCACGAGCGCGCCGCCTCCCACGATGAGCAGGGCCCCGAAGAGCAGGAAGCCCATGTCCCAGGCCAACTGTCCCTCTCCGGGGTGCACGTGGTGGATGCCGAGGAGCTGATGGTCGATGAGCCCCTCCACCACGTTGAACAAGCCCCAGCCGATGGACAGCGAGCCCACGAAGGTGCGCGTCGACCAGGGCACCTCGGGGCGCTGGCCCGCGCGCCACAACAGGGCCAGGCCAATCACCGTCGTCAGCCAGGTGAAGGCGTGGAACAGCCCGTCCCAGAACATGTTGATCTTCATCGGCACCAGCTCCGTGGGCGGCAGCCGCGACGAGAGCATGTGGTGCCACTGGAGAATCTGGTGCAGGAGGATTCCGTCCACGAAGCCCCCCATCCCGGTGCCGAGCAACACGCCCGCCGAGAGGAGCGCTCCTTGATGCCGTGCCTCACCCGCCATGGTCTTCTCCTTGCCGTCCCGTCAAGCCCACGCGGTACAGGAGCGCGCTGAGAAAGCCGATGAGCAGGAAGGGCACGCACACCATCATCAGCGCGTCCACGAACCCGACCTCGACAATCGCGCGCCGCACCAACCGGCTGGTGGGGCAATCCGGACAGGCGGACGCGGCCGTCGTCACCGCGAGAATTCCCCCAACCACGAGGGGAGGAAGTGAGCGGAGTCTCATGCCGCCAAACTAAAGCCTCCCCACTGGAAACCTCCGGCGAACTGGAGCGGAACGTCTGGGAGTCGCCAGTCGCGGGCCTATCGCCGCTCGCGCACCTTCAGGATCCGTCGGGCAGTGAGCCCCCGATCATCCGAAACGACGATCTCATGCGTCCCCTCGGAGGGCGCCCACCACACCCGCTCGTCCGCTCGCGCCGAGGCCAGGAACTCCCCGTCCACGAACCACGCCAGCTCGCGGTCCTCCTCGGACTCGGCCTCCAGCGGCACCTCCTGTTGATCCGCCGGGAGGCCGGGAATCAACAGCGTCACCTGCCCCGCTCCGGGCGAGATGATCTGCGGAGCCCGCCGCGCGCCGCCGGGCTCGCACCCGGGCGCGAAGGCGGGAGGCTGGGGCAACAGCCGGTGCTGCTCGTCGAGCCACCGCCGGACGCTCGCCGGCCAGGAGAGGAACACCCGCATCTCCGTGCGCCGCCCGGCCCGGCACGCGGGACTCACCGCCAGCCCCGTGGCCACCTCCACCTCCACCTGCTGGTGATAGGGACAGACCGCCGTGGGCACGTGGCTGCGCTCGGCGTACACGAGCTTGCGCTGGGTACAGGCCTCGGTGGGCAGGTGGCCCGACCGGGCGCAGACCTCCACCTGGGTGAGATCCGGGGGCACCGCCGGTCGGGATCCTCGGTGCGGCCCCGGGGCGCGAGCCCCTCGAGGATGTCGAACAGCAGGGGCCCCGACGTCTCCGCCCCCACCAGGTGCACGCTGGGCGAGTTGTCGAAGTTGCCCGTCCACACCACCGCGGTGTGCCGGGGCCCGGAGCCGGCCGCCCACGCGTCACGGTGGCCGAAGCTCGTCCCCGTCTTCCAGTGCACCTGGGACGGCAACCCCGTGAGCTGGCGCCGCGCCGGGAAGTCCGGCCGATCCTTCAAGGACAACGCGCGCCGGGTGAGCCACGCCGCCCCGCGCGAGAAGAGCTCCTGGGCCTCCCCGGGCGCGTCCTCCGCCAGCACCCGCAGGGGCCGTGCCCGCCCGTTCTCGGCGAGTGCCAGATAGAGGCCCGCCACCTCCAGGGGCGTGAGCTCGATGCCGCCCACCGACGCGGACAGGCCGTAATGCCCCGGCTCCGGATTCAAACTCGTCACGCCCGCGAGCCGCAGCGTGCCGAGGAAGCGCTCCACCCCGAGCTGCTGCAACAACTTCACGAAGGGCAGGTTGAGCGACTGCGACAGCGCGCTCTCCAGCCGCACGAGCCCCTGGAACTTCCCATCGAAGTTGCGCGGCGCGTAGGTGCCATACGCGGCCGGGATGTCGGCCACGCGCTGCTCGGGCCCGGCCAGCCCCTCGTCGATGGCCAGGGCATAGATGAAGGGCTTGAGCGCCGAGCCGGGCGAGCGCGCCGTCGCGAAGCCCGGAATCTGTCCGCCATGCGCGGTGTCGAAGAAGTCGAGGCTGCCCACCAGGGCGACCACCTCGGCGCGCTCCCGGTCCACCACCACCGCCGCGCCGTTGTGGATGGCCTGGGCACGCAAGCCGGGAGCGGCCTCGCGCATCACCCGCTCCGTCAACCGCTGCGAGCCCGCGTCCAACGTCGTGCGCAGCACGAGCTGCCCCGGCCGCTGGGCGCGCAACCACGCCGCCGCATGGGGCGCCTCCCGGGGAAGGGCATGAGCCGCGACGGCAGGGGCGTGGCGCGCACCTCCGCCAGCACGGCCTCGGGCGTCACCCGCGCCTCGGGCGGCCCGAGCGGCAGCGCCCCGGCGTCGAGCAACCGGCTCGCCACCGAGTCCCGCGCCGCCTGGAGCCGCGCCACGTTCGCCGGAGAGGGGAAACGCCGGTTGGGGTTCTGAGGCACCGCCAGGAGCGTGGCCATCTCCGCCGCGCTCAAATGAGTGGCCCGGTGGCCGAAGTACGCCAGCGCCGCCGCCTCCACCCCTTCCATGTTGCGCCCATAGGGCACGAACTGGAGATAGGCCGAGAGGATCTCCCGCTTGGACAGCCGCAGCTCGAGCTGGGCGGCGCGCAGGGACTCGACGAGCTTGGACGTGAAGGTGCGCGGCCGGGGCTCGAGCACCCGCACCAGTTGCAGGGTCAACGTGGAGGCGCCGGACACCCGCCGCCCCCGGAGCACGTTCGTCAGCGCCGCGCGCACCACCGCCAGGGGATCCACCCCGGGGTGCCACGCGAAGCGCTTGTCCTCCAGCGCCAGCAGGGCCTGGACATAGGCCGGGTCCACCTCCTCCAACACGGTGGGGACCCGCCAGCGCTGGTCCGGCGCCAGGAAGACGTGCGCCACCGTGCCGTCCCGGTACTCCACCACCACCGAGTGCCGCTCGAGGAGGCGCTCGGGCAGCGGCACCCACCACGCCGCGGCGAGCGCGGTGAGCAGGAGGGACAGCACGGCGAGGGCCCCCTGGAGGGCCCTCTTCCTGGAGGGACGCGGAGCCATCAGAGCAGGAAGTCCGCCCAGGGTCCGGAGATGCGCACCGAGCCACCCGCCTCGCGCGCCCAGATGCGGGGGTCGTACATCGCCTCCGCCTCCACGGGGGCAGCGTGAACGCGCCGGACGTCACGGCGCGCACCGCGTACACCACCGTCTTCGACTCGCCCGCGTTCAGGGCGCCGAACACCTCCACGCGGTCATCCCGGAGGTTCACGTAGTCCGCGGCCCACTGGTTGTCCGCGGAGGCCCACTCCACCGAGCCTCCCCGTCCCAGCCGCGCGTTCTCGATCTCCCAGCCCGCGGGCAGCCGGTCCACCAGGGCGATGTTCTGGATGCGCTCGCCCGAGTTGTTCTTGATGATCACCTCCACGTAGACGAGGTCCGCCAGCTTCATCTGGCCGCCCTTCACGTCGAGCACGTCGCCCTCGAGGTTGCGGTACTGGCGCGTGAGCGACAGCCCCTGGCCCCCGGTGCGGTACACGCCGTCCGCGCGCACGCCGTCGCTGGCGAGCACCGGTACAACTTGCCCTGGCTCTTCTCCGGGACCTTGAGCGTGAGGCCCTTGCGCTCGCTCGCGCGCACCAGCGCCCACGTCCGGTCGCTCGCGCGCTGCTTCGTGCCCACCTGGGGCGCCAGCTCCTTGCCCTCCGCGGTGAGCACCGGCGGTGAGAACGAGGAGGCCGCGCCCGCCACGCGCTTGCCCAGGCCGGTGATGCCCCAGACCAGCTCCTGCGTGGTGTAGTACTCGCTGCGCTCGTGCTGGAGCGCCTCGGCCACGCGCTGCGCGAGCGGCTCGCCGGCGGCGTCATTGCCGAACAAGTCCTGGAACGTGCTCAGCATGAGGCCGCGCCGGCGCCGGTCCGAGTAGAAGGACCAGGAGTTCCACCGCTCCTCGCTCAGGGCCGACACGTCCGGGTTGCGCAGGTCCTTCTCGTAGCGGCGGTCTCCGGCCAGGTACAGCGCGGCCTTGAGGAGGTAGTCCTGCTCGGCGCGCTGGTTGGGGCTGTAGAACTTCCGGCTGCCCAGCTCGTCGATGAGCTTCTGCACGCGCGCCTTCTGGCCCTTGCCCGCGAGCGCCAGCACGTATTGCACGTAGGCCTCCGAGCCGTCGTCGTAGCCGTAGTGGTTGAGCCGCTCGGGGTGCTTGGCGGCTTCCGTCATCCACTTGATCGCGTCATCGAGCCGGTCCTGCGGCACCTCGTACTTGCGCTTCTGCGCGTCCAGCAGCATGTGCGTGGCGTAGGCCGTGCCCCAGGCGACAGGCTCGGAGGAGCCCGGCCAGTAGGCGAAGCCGCCCGAGGACGTCTGCATGGAGAAGACGCGCCGGATGCCCGAGAGCACCATGTCCTCCACCTTGGCGTTGGCCGTGAGCGTCGGATCCACGCTGTCGACGAACTCGGAGACATAGAGCAGCGGCCGGGTGGAGGACGTCGTCTGCTCGATGCAGCCGTAGGGGTACTGCACGAGGTAGGACAGGTGCTGGAAGGACTGGGCGTAGGGGTTGGTGGTCACCCAGAACGAGGAGCGCTCGCTCGTGGGCAGCCAGCCCTGGAGCAGGGGCGCCGGTCCAACGTGCCCGCCGCCAGTTCAATGCGCTGCACCTTGCGCTCGCGCGGACCCGAGGGGAGCAAGGGCACGTCGAGCTGCTCGAACGAGGTATGCCCCCCGCCCTCGGCCGTCACCTTGAGGCGCGCGGCGCCCACCGCCTGCACCGCCTTGCCCTGGAAGACGAACGTCCCCGCCTTGCCGTTCTCCAGCCGCATCCGGCCCTCGCTCTTGCCGAGCAGTTGCAGGGGCGAGCCTGCGCGCCAGCGGGCATGGCCATGCCGGGCACCGGGAGGTTCTCCGCGGACAGGGACACCTTCACGTCCTGCGCCTTGCCGGACAGGTTGGTGACGAAGACGGGGATTTGAATCTCGTCGCCCTGGCTGAGGAAGCGCGGCAGCGTGGTCTGGAGCACGAGCGGATCGCGCACGAGCACCTGCTGGCTGGCGTGGCCGATGCGCTTGGGGCCGCTCGTCACCACCATGACGCGCACCGCGCCGCGGTACTGGGGCAACTGGAAGGGGACGCGCAGCTTGCCGGAGGCCGGCACCGGCAGCACGCCACTCCACAGGGCCACGGGCTTGACGGGCTGCACCCGGCCCGAGGCACCTCCGTCGCCGTCACCACCCGTGGAGCGGCTGGCGCCCGCGGGAGGAATGAGCAACGTCCACCCGAGCGTCTCGTACGTCTGCACGCCCAGGGCGCGCTTCTTGAACAGCTCGGTGATGGGATCCGGGCTCTCGAAGCGCGTGAGCGAGAGGATGCCCTCGTCCACCACCGCCACGGTGGCGAAGGTGTTCGGCTCCACCGCGCCCAGCTCCAGCTCCACCGGCAGGGAGTCGTTGGAGCGCACCTCGCCGGGGACCTTCAGGGTGACGGCCTGGGTGTAGTCCACCGGCGTCACCTTCACGCTGGCCACACCGAAGGCGCGATCCGGCATGAAGGCCTGGGCGGACTCCAGATGGGGGTCCTTCACCAGGAAGGCGCTGATGTACACGTTGGGCGCGAAGGCCGAGGGCGTGAAGCTCCACGTCGTCTCGCCCGGCTCCACGGCCTTCCACTCGGCGGCCTGCACGCCGTCGGTCTCGGCGGTGAAGAGGATGCGGCCCCGGTAGGGCACCTTCACCTTCACGGCGAGCGCCTCGCCCACCTTGGCGGCGGCGGGCAGCTCCAGCGCGAGCGAGGTGGGACGAGCCGGGCGCGGCGTCTGATCCACCCGCGAGGCCCCGCCCCACCAGGCGTAGCGGCCCTGCCCCTCCAACTGGAGATCCGTCTGCGCGGCGCCGGAGCGCACCCGCACCACGTAACCCGCGGAGTCCGTGGAGGGCGTCACCTGGAAGGTGAACTTGCCGCCCTCGGGCTTCACGGTGGCGCGGCCCTCGCGCACGGCGCGCAGGTGGCGCTGGTAGCGCTCCTCGCCCGAATTCTCGTCGTAGAAGTAGCCGTACTCCTCGTCCAGCCGCAGGTACTCCACCTCGAGCGGCTTGATCTGCTGGCCATACGGCGCGCCCTGCCAATCCACCACCACGCCGGTGACGGTGAAGGGCTGGCCGGCGCGCACCTTCTGCACGTTGGCCTGGAGGCCCACGTAGTAGGCCTCGGGGTGCACGGGCACGCTGGCCGAGCCCACCGTGGAGCGGCCACTGCCGGCCTCGAAGACGCTCGCCAGGGCCACGAGCTGCGCGGGACCCTTGAAGCCGCCCGCGGACTGCTGCGCCGGGCAGCGCACGAGCACCTGCCCCTTGTCATCCAGCTCTCCCTTCACCTGCCCGAGCACGCTGCCCTTGGCCTCGGACTCCTCCGGGCGCCACACGCCATAGGCGTACTGGCCGTTCTCCTTGGGGCGGAAGACGGACGGCTCCAGACGGCACGTCACCTCCACGGGGCTGCCCTCGGCCGAGCCCCCGAAGAGGTAGGCGGCCCGCACCGTCACCGGCACCTCCTGGCCCTGCACGTACCCGGGCTTGTCCGCCTGGGCCGTCACCTTCATGCGCTCGGGGACGAACTCCTCCACGTTGAGGCCGTAGGTGGCCACCTGCTTGTCGCCCACGCTGAGCACCACGCGGTAGGCGCCCGTGTCCTGGTAGGCCTCGAAGGGCACGTCCAGCGACACCAGGCCCGCCTCGTTCGTCTTGAGCGTCAGCTTGCGCAAGTCGCGCTCGCGCGGATCCACCACCTTGAGCTCCACGGGCACACCCGCCTGGGGCGCCACGTCCTCCTGGTTGCGCAGCACCGCGACGACGTGGGCGGTGTCCCCCGGACGGTACACACCCCGGTCCGAGTACAGCGCGGCGCGGTAGGGCTGCTGAGCGCGGTACGGCTCGCCCTGCACGTCCGAGTTGGCGATGTCCGTCTGGAGCTCGCTGTACTTGAGGTAGGTGAACTCCTCGCCCTTGCGCGCGAACAGGGCGAAGGGCTCGGCGGTGTCCAGGGTGTCCACCGGCACCGGGAGCTTGCAGCCCTCCGCGCCTCCGGTGGTGCAGCGGGCCACGACCGGCCGCTCTTCTTCACGAGCGACACCTCGACGCCCGACAGCGGCTCGGTGTTCTCCATGCCGAGCGCCCACGCCCACACTTCCTCCTTGGCGTTGGAGCCCTTGGGAGCCAGGCCGCGCTTGGCCACGAGGCTCAGGTCCGTGAGGAGGATGCGGGAGGCGGCCGACTTGGCGCCGCCCGAGGCGGTGATCTCCACGAGCCCGTGGGTGTTGGCGGGCACGAGCGAGCCCACGTCCAGCCAGGTGGTGGCCAGGGTGTCCTGGGGGCCCTGCACGGGCAGCGACTTGCGCGCGATGATGTTGGAGGTGCGCTCGTTGGCGGCCTCGCGCTCGTCATCGCTCATCCAGAAGAGGAGGTTCTCCTGGGGGACGTGGCGCACCACGAGCTCCACCGCGTCCAGGTTGAGGTGGTTGAGGGGGAGGTTGCGCCGGGCGGAGCGCGGCAGGTAGCGGCCGGTGGAGCCGAAGCTCAACTGGGCGCTGCGCGCGGAGATGGAGAAGGACTTCTCGTAGGTGGACAGCAGCGTGCCGCCCGCGTTCGAGGTGGCGCCCGCGTCGATCGTCATCGCGTAGGTACCGCGCTTGAAGTCGCCGAGGATGCGGAAGCCCCAGCGCGAGGGCGACACGGAGAAGGCCACGGGCGGGCTGAAGTGGACGGTGTCCGCGGCCGAGTCCTCGTCGAGGCTGCAACGGTCGCCCGTGTTGCCGTAGTAGTAGTACTCCTCCTCGCCCTCCTCCTCGCTGGGCGCGTCATCGCCGGCGCGCTCGCGGCAGCGCACCTCGATGTAGTGCCCGGTGGTGCCCTCCTGGACATAGGCGTTGGT
Source organism: Cystobacter fuscus (assembly GCA_049060065.1). Taxonomy (GTDB): domain Bacteria; phylum Myxococcota; class Myxococcia; order Myxococcales; family Myxococcaceae; genus Cystobacter; species Cystobacter fuscus_B. The sequence goes on along the minus strand of JBMEQP010000002.1, from coordinate 1,171,788 downwards.
GATGTCCAGGCGCTTGCCCACGTGCAGCGTGAACGAGCCGGAGCCGGCGGCGGCGGGAGCGCTCTTGGAGCCCGAGGGCAACAGGCCCGCCTTGAGGGAGAAGCCCACCTCGGCGCCGGGGCGCAGGCTCGTGCCGCCGAGGGTGGCGGTGACGGTATGGGGGTTGTTGGGCTGGGAGCGCAGCTTCACGTCGGACAGGGCCTTGCCGTCCACGGAGAAGGAGGCGAGGCGGCGCACGTTGGCCACGTCCACGGGGCCGGAGAAGACGAGGTCCACCTCCACCTTGCCCTTGCGCGCATCCACCTGCCGGGGCGCCAGGCGCAGGAAGGCGAAGGCGGGCGTGGTGAAGGTGCGGCTCCACTTCCCGGAGGCGGGGGGCTTGATGACGGTGCCGTCCTGCAGCTCCAGCGCGTCGAGGGAGACGGTATAGGAGGTGTTGAAGGCGAGCGGCTTCTGGGGGGTGAAGACGAGCGTGGAGGGGCCCTTGAAGCCGAGCAGGCCCGGCACGCTGGGCTCGATGGAGACGACGGTGCCCTTGCGGACTTCCTGGTCCTCGGGCCGCACGGCGCGGGGGAATTCGATCACCACCTCGCGCGGCAGCATGCCCTGGGGGCCGAGCTCATAGAGGGTGGGCAGGAGGGACTGCGCGGTGGGCGCGGGGCTGGACGGGGAGGCCGGGCCGGGAGTGGGGCTCGTCGTGGAAGGAGGCGGGGCCTGGGGCTCGTCCTTCTTGCAGGCGGAGAGCGTGCTCACGAGCAGCGCCGCCAGCAACCAGCGCGACCTGGTGGCGCGGGGTGGAAGAGGCTTGGGGACGGACTGCGGATTCATGGTTTCTCCGAGAGGGGTGCGGCGAGTGATTCACGCGGCATGCCAGGGGGGCCACGTGGGGGGAGTTGAGAGGAGTGGGAGGGAAGAGCCAGGGCCCGAGCGCGTCCCCAGCGCGGCCGAGCGCCCACACGGTGGCCAGTGAGCCACGGACGCATCCGGGGACCAGGCTGGACGGGTGAGACCCGTGGGCAACCCTAGGAGGACCCCCGGGTGGCGGTCAATGACGCGGCCAGCCGGTGTCCGAATGCCACGACTCCGGCGAGGACAAACAGATCCCATGGCCTTCGCTGTCGGTGCTCACACAGAACTGGGCCATGCAGGGATAGGGCCTGTCGAAGGAGCAGCGCAGGCGGCACAGACCCTCGTGGCAGAGTTCGTCTTCCGCGCAGGACGAGGCCCCCTCGGCCTGACCACAAGGCTGGGCGCAGCGACTCCAGGCCTGCCCGACCCGGCGCATGAGCGTCTCCGTCACACAGACTTCACCTGGGGAACAGGGGTCTCGCTCACAGTCGCGTCCCCCCATCGCCACACAGACCGAGACGCCACCCTCCCGGCGCAGGCATCGCTGCCCCTCGGGGCAGGCATGGCGCTCGCAGGAGGGCTGGCATACGGGCCCTTCGGGGTCGCCACGGGCACAGAAAAAGCCCTCCGGACATGTCCCCTCCGTCTCCGGCTCGCACCGTCGGCCGCACCAACCGGACCCCACACACGAGCCCCGGGCCACAAGCCCAGGCCATCAAGGAGGGTGACGGGAGGCGCAGGCACGGCTCACCCTCCTGGCGAGAACCCTCGGCCACACAGAGGCGAACGGCGATCCTTTGTCCGCGAAGGGGAAGAGAGCGACAGGCGCCATAGGGCGAGCACTCCGCGTCCGAACGGCAACCGCTCCCCATGCATCGCCCTTGTTGAATGGCCGGGTCATGAAAACAGACGAGAGGAGAGTCGCACTGCGCATCTGCCTGACAAGGCTGGTGGAGCGTGGGGCGCTCGCGAAGCTCGGTGGGGGACAAGAACGGAACGAAGCGCCACCCCTCGACCACGCGTTCACCGGGAGCACGGCTCCAGAGAAAGAGGACCAGGAGAAGCGGAAAGACCATCAGACCCACGGCGAGAACCGGCAGCACGGCCCGCCTCGTCATGGCCTGCTCCCCATGCCCGAAAGGAGCCGTCCGTCCACTGCCCGCAAGCGCTTCCCTCTCTGTCGATGCATGGTCCAACGCACATTAGTGGGAAACAGGACCATCAGGCGACATCAACCATCACCCCGAATGAGCCATGAAGTAATATCTCTTCATGTCAGAACAGGACAGCCCACCACTCTCGGGCAACCGCCATGCCGCTCGTCACGCCACCGCATGCGCCATGATGTTCGCGAGTCTGGCTCTGGGGGCGTGCCTCGACATGGGGAATAGCCCCGACTGCACTCCCGCGGACACCACGCACAACTGCTGCGTGAAGAACAATCCCACCCGGCCAGAGATTTGCGATGGACGAGAGAGTATGGCCAATAAACCTGTTGGCCACAAGGCCGCAGTGGTGGCTACCCTCACCCTGACTCTCAACGATGTAGACACATTCCAGGCCGCGCAGCCCGAAATCGAAGACATACTGATGAAATGCGCACGTCTGGCGGAAGACGAAATCAACCGCCTTTATCTGGGCGGAAGAAAAACCCGCAAAGAAGAATGCGACAAGGAGATAGAGAAGAAACCCGACGGAAGCACTGTCACCCAAGCCATGCGATGGGGGCTTGAAAAGCACCGCATCGCACGAGCGTGCGTGGAGAAACACCTCGGGCAACGAATTCCAGGCTTCTTCAGCCTGGAGCGACGCTATCGCTACGATCCCTCAACGGGACAAAAGAGCCTCGTGAACAAGGAAGAAATCGACCGTCTGATGCAGCGAGGGAAAGGAAACGACCTGATCGGCACACTCGAACCCGACGTCGTCATTCATTCGAGAGATCCGCTGCGACCGTGGGCGGTTTACGATTTCAAATTCCCCTGCCCGGAGGACAATCCGCCCTCTTGGAGTCGATACCCCAGCGGACACCCCTACCAGGGAAGATCTCAGGGTGAGATGTATGGCAAAGTACTCGGCAAACCCGCCGCACGCGTGGCACCTGGATGGGGCATCATCCGGAGTTCGACATGGTGAGAACCCGCTATCCGCGCCTCCGGCAGACTACGGCCCCATGGGCAATGTGTGCTGCGCGAGGGTCTCCTGCTCTGCTTCTTCATGAAGCGTCCCCATGAGGAACTGTCACGGGCCATCACGGCGGCCCTGGACCTCTACCTCGACGCGATAAAGCCTGGGCAGCTCGGCTGGTACGTGAACATGGGCGGAGACGTCGACCCGGTGGAACACAAGGGCTGGGCAGGAGCCCTCCAAGCCCTGGACGACAAGCACTGGGTTCGCGTCCTCAAGGAATTGAGTGCCTCCACGGGCTGCCTCATCCAATTGCAAGAGCAGCCCAATGAAGCAGGAGGTTTTCGCTTCGAATACCTCGGCAGGGAGCGCAACGACATCAACCTCCCGGGATTCGTGAGCAAGGTCTCATTCTGGCTTCCCACGGAGTACCTGGAAGCACACGGGCCCTCCCACGTAAAGGAACTGGCCAAGGCGCTCGCTCGTGAACTCCCCGTCGATTCGGGTTACGCCAGCTTCGCCTTCAACTACCTCGTGGAAGCGGACTTCGTCACCCGGTTCATCCGGGAACACTGTATGGACTACCCAGGAATGGACATCCCCCACGTGGACATCTCCATGTCCCTGGGGTCGAAGGTGAAGGGCGCCTACTGGCTGAACTTCTACGGACAGCCCCTGCTCGAACAGCTCGGTGGAAGCGAGCACCTTCGAACCCGGCTGGAGCATCCCGACATCTCCATCGAGGAGTTGGGCGCGGGGAAGGTGCTGGTGTCGTTGGGAGAATGGCCGGAAATGGGCACGGCGCGGGCGTGTCACCTCCTGGCACGAGAACTGGAACCCCATCTGCATGAGGAACAACCCGGTTGGTTCGGACTTTCGCGAGAGCAGCTCCGGCGATGGCAACGCCGGTTCCTCGATTGAGCCCGGAGGCAGCCCACGGCCCACCGCGCGGAGGGCCCCTGCTCCAAGGAGCGCGCGGCCCTCCGAAGGGCCTGGGGACAAGCCCCGCGCCCAGATCCAGCGCGCGGAGGAGGCGCACCACCGGGCCCGTCCCGCCTGAAGCGCGTTAAGGTGCGCGGCCCATGTCCCTGCCCATCCGGCTGGTGTTGATGCGCCCGCGCAACGCGGAGAACCTGGGGGCCGCCGCGCGGGCCTGAAGAACTGCGGCCTCTCCGAGTGGACGTGGGTGAACCCCGAGGCGGAGGACCTCGCCCCCGCGCGCCGGCTCGCCGTGCACGCCGAGGACGTGCTGGAGGGCTCGGGCCGGGCGGACTCGCTCGACGCGGCGGTGGCGGACTGCGTGTGGGTGGTGGGCACCAGCTCGCGCAAGGTGGAGGGCAAGCGGCGCCTGTCCCCGCGCGCCGTGGGCGAGGAGCTGGTGCGACGCGCCGCCCAGGGCCCCGTGGCGCTCGTCTTCGGGGACGAGCGCAGTGGCCTCACCAACGCCGAGGTCGAGCGCTGCCACGACCTGTCCGCCGTGCCCACCGCGCCCGAGCAGCCCTCCATCAACCTCGCCCAGGCGGTGCTGCTCTACGCCTATGAAATCCGCATGGCCACGCTCGCGGCCGCGCCGCCCCCGCCCGCGCCCCTGCCCGTGGCGGCCACGGACACCGAGCTGACCCAGGTGGAGTCCGCCCTGGAGGCGGCGCTCGTCTCCGGAGGGTTCCTCGTGGACGCGCACACCCGGGGCCGCCCCGCCCTGCGCGAGCTGTTCGCCCCTCTGCGCCGCTCCCGCCTCACCCATAAGGAGGCGCGGCTGTGGCTCGCCGCCCTGCACACCCTGGCCAAGCGGTTGCGTTAGCCCAGGCGGCCGGGCGTCCGCCGTGAGGCCCCCTCCCCCACCCTCCGGCGAGAGGTGCCCGCCTGGAGCGCTCCGCCCGGCGTGGCCCCCGCTTCCGCCCGCGTCCCTACATTGAGGGGACATTCCATCGCGGAAAGGAGCGAACCATGAGTCACCAGCCCGATGAACGAAGGGCCGTGAGGAACGGACCCCAGGACGCCTCGGAGAACGCCCCCAGGAAGGACGCGGCCTCGTGGGGCTATCATCCGCACACGCCTCAGTCCGCGGAGGGACTCGACGGCGAGGAGCGCAAGGTCCCCCAGGGCGAGCCGGGCCCCACGCCGGGCTCGGCCGAGGGCGAGGACTTCGACGAGGAGTAGTCCTCGCGGCACCGAGGCACCACCGCTACAGTGGCCCGCTCGCCATGTCCCGAAAGCCCCCGCCCCGCCGCACCGCACCGTCGCTCGCCAAGAACGCCAACCCGGGGCGCTGGGAGGGCAAGGCCAAGCCGGACTGGCTCTCCCGGGCCATCGCCCGCGCGGGGGTGATGCCCCAGGACGAGCCCAGGAGGCCATCCAGGCGGGCCGGGTGACGGTGAACGGCCGGGTCGTCAAACAGCCCCTGGCCCCCGTGCCTCCCGGGGCCACGGTGCGCGTGGACGGCGCGGCCCTGCCCACGGCGGCGCCCACCCGGGTGCTCGCCTTCCACAAGCCCGCGGAGCTGCTCACCTCCACCGTGGGCCAGCACCGCGTGGGCACCGTCTACGAGGTGCTCCTGCCCCAACTGCCGCCGGAGCTGGCCCGCTTCACCTGGCACGCGGTGGGGCGGCTGGACCGGGGCACCACGGGCCTCCTGCTCTTCACCAATGACGAGAAGCTCGTGGCGCACGTGACGTCCCCCGACACCCGCCTGCCCAAGCGCTACGTGGCCACCGTCTTCAGCGAGGCGGACGAGGAGAAGGTGGAGCCCCTGCGCCAGGGCCTGAAGCTGGAGGATGGGCCGGTGCGCCCGGCGACGGTGCGGCTGCGCGACGCGCACACGGTGGAGGTGACCGTCACCGAGGGCCGCAACCACCAGGTCAAGCGGATGCTCGGCGCGGTGGGACTGCCCGTGCGGGCCCTTCACCGCGAGGCCGTGGGGGTGGAGCTGGACGTGGCCGAGAGCGGCTTCCGGCTGCTCACCGACGCCGAGGTCGCCGAGGGCCTGCGCTACCCGCCTCCCGACGCCCCGGGGTAGGACACCGGCCCCCGCCTCCCCGCCCGTGCCCTGGACGGCCCCGGGCGCCCGAGTGGGGAGAGCGAAGTTTTCCCGTCACCGGGCCGTTACACCCCCCGATGTAGGCATCCCGCCTCCAGCAGCTCCCCACCCTGGGGGGCTTCCCCTCGGGCCCGAGAGGGAGTAGACGGCTGCCCGGCTCCATGCCGAATTGGCTGGAAACTCAAAGCTTCGGGAAGTAAGGGCGCCCCCTGCCCTGTTCCCGCTGGACTTTCAATCAGCACAGAAGAAGGACCGACTCACGTGGCCTCCCAAGTTCCCATCGAAAAGGTTCGCAACATCGGTATCTCCGCCCACATCGACTCGGGCAAGACGACGCTCTCCGAGCGCATCCTCTTCTACACGGGCCGCATCCACGAGATTCACGAGGTTCGTGGCAAGGACGGCGTGGGCGCGAAGATGGACTCGATGGACCTGGAGCGTGAGAAGGGCATCACGATCCAGTCCGCCGCCACCTACGCCATGTGGGGCGAGTACAACATCAACCTGATCGACACCCCGGGACACGTCGACTTCACCATCGAGGTGGAGCGCGCCCTGCGTGTGCTCGACGGCGCCATCCTGGTGCTCTGCTCGGTGTCCGGCGTGCAGTCCCAGTCCATCACGGTGGACCGGCAGATGAAGCGCTACAAGGTTCCGCGCATCGCGTTCGTCAACAAGATGGACCGCGCCGGCGCCAACTATCAGCGCGTGGCCGCCCAGCTGAAGGAGAAGCTCAACCACCACCCGGTGCGTCTGCAGCTGCCCATCGGCGCCGAGGACCGCTTCCAGGGCCTCGTCGACCTCATCCAGATGAAGGCGTTCTACTTCGACGGTGAGTCGGGCGAGAACATCCGCGAGGAGGAGATCCCCGCCGAGCTGCTCGAGCAGGCCAAGGCCGACCGCCAGGAGATGATCGAGAAGGTCGCCGAGGTCGACGACGCGCTCGGTGAGCTCTTCCTGTCCGACAGCGCCATCAGCAACGAGCAGATCATGGCCGCGGTGCGCCGCGCCACCATCGGGCTCAAGATGACGCCGGTCATGTGCGGCTCGGCGTACAAGAACAAGGGCGTGCAGCTCTTGCTCAACGCCATCTGCTCCTTCCTGCCCAACCCCTCCGAGGTCACCAACGAGGCGCTGGACCAGAAGAACAACGAGGCGAAGGTCGTCCTCGAGTCCACCCCGGACAAGCCCTTCGTGGGCCTGGCGTTCAAGCTGGAAGATGGCCGCTACGGTCAGCTGACCTACATGCGCGTCTACCAGGGCAAGGTGAGCAAGGGTGACTTCATCGTCAACCAGGCCAACCAGAAGAAGGTCAAGGTCCCGCGCATCGTGCGCATGCACTCCAACGAGATGAACGACATCAACGAAGGACAGGCCGGTGACATCATCGCCCTGTTCGGCGTGGAGTGCGCCTCGGGCGACACGTTCACCGACGGCACCGTGCAGTACACGATGACGTCCATGTTCGTGCCCGACGCGGTCATCTCGCTCGCGGTCTCCCCGAAGAACCGCGACGCCCAGGCCAACTTCTCCAAGGCCCTCAACCGCTTCACCAAGGAAGACCCCACCTTCCGCGTGAACCGCGACGAGGAGTCCGGTCAGACCATCATCCGCGGCATGGGTGAGCTGCACCTGGAGATCTACATCGAGCGCATGAAGCGCGAGTACAACTGCGAGGTGGTGGCCGGTAAGCCCCAGGTGGCCTACCGCGAGACCATCTCCCAGAAGGGCGAGTTCGCCTACACGCACAAGAAGCAGACCGGTGGTTCGGGTCAGTTCGCGCGCGTGTGCGGCTACGTCGAGCCCCTGCCCTCCGACGCGGTGCAGCAGTACGAGTTCGTGGATGACATCGTGGGCGGCTCCATCCCCCGCGAGTTCATCCCCGCGTGCGACAAGGGCTTCGCCGAGGCCGTGAAGAAGGGCTCGCTCATCGGCTTCCCCGTCGTGGGCATCCGCGTCGTCATCAACGACGGTGCCTTCCACGCGGTGGACTCGTCCGAAATGGCGTTCAAGACCGCCGCCATCATGGGCTTCCGCGAGGGTTACGCGGCCGCCAAGCCCATCATCCTCGAGCCGATGATGAAGGTGGAAGTGCAGGCCCCCGAGGACTTCCAGGGCTCGGTGGTCGGTCAGATCAACCAGCGCCGTGGCACCATCCTCGAGTCCGGTACGGCCGAGGGTTACGTGACGGTGGTGGCCGAGGTGCCGCTGAACACCATGTTCGGCTACTCCACGGACCTGCGCTCCGCCACCCAGGGCAAGGGCGAGTTCACCATGGAGTTCTCCAAGTACACGCCGGTGCCCTGCAACGAGGCCGAGGCCCTCATGGCCGCGTACAAGGAAAAGCTGGCGGCCGAGCAGGCCGCGCGCAAGTAATACTCCGCGCGCCATGGCCTGACATCCCAGGCTGTTGAAGGAAGGCGCCTCCCCGGAGGCGCCTTCTTGTTTTTTCCCGGGTCCGGCGGGTGCTCCGCCGGTTCCGCCCGGACCCACCGGGGACCTTTCCCCCACTCTCGAGAATCCATGACTTTTGAAGATCTGAAGCTCGCCGAACCCCTGCTGCGCGCCGTGAAGGAAGAGGGCTACAGCACGCCCACCCCCATCCAGCAGCAAGCCATCCCCCACGTGCTCGAGGGCAAGGACGTCCTCGGCTGCGCGCAGACGGGCACGGGCAAGACGGCGGCGTTCACCCTGCCCATCCTCCAGCGGCTCTCCGTGGGCCGCCCCCTCCGCCCGCGCGGGGCCGTCCCATCCGCGCGCTCGTGCTCAGCCCCACGCGGGAGCTCGCCGCGCAGATTGGCGACAGCGTGCGCGCCTACGGCCGCTACACCGGCCTCACCTCCGCCGTCATCTTCGGCGGCGTGGGCCAGAACGCCCAGGAGCAGACGCTCCGCCAGGGCGTGGACATCCTCGTGGCCACCCCCGGCCGCTTGTTGGATCTGATGAACCAGGGCTTCGTGTCCTACAAGGCGCTCGAGGTGTTCGTCCTCGACGAGGCGGACCGGATGCTCGACATGGGCTTCATCCACGACGTCAAGCGCGTCATCGCCGCGCTGCCCCGGCCCCGCCAGACGCTGTTCTTCTCGGCCACCATGCCCCCGGAGATCCAGGGCCTGGCCAACAGCATCCTGGTCAAGCCCGTGCGCGTGGAGGTGGCCCCCGTGTCCACCACGGCGGAGACCATCGATCAGCGGCTGTACTTCGTGGAGAAGGAGCAGAAGCGCGGCCTTCTCGTGCACCTGCTCAACAGCGACCAGGGGATTCAGCGCGCTCGTCTTCACGCGCACCAAGCACGGCGCCAACCGCGTCGCGCGGCACCTGGAGTCCGCGGGCATCGGCGCCGAGCCCATCCACGGCAACAAGAGCCAGAACGCGCGCGAGCGGGCGCTGGCGGCCTTCAAGTCCGGCGCGTGCCGGGTGCTGGTGGCCACGGACATCGCCGCGCGGGGCATCGACATCGACGGGATTTCGCACGTCATCAACTTCGACCTGCCCAACATCCCGGAGACGTACGTGCACCGCATCGGCCGCACGGGCCGCGCGGGCGCCGCCGGCATCGCCCTGTCCTTCTGCGACACCGAGGAGCGCGCGTACCTCAAGGACATCGAGCGCACCATCCGCCGGCGCGTGCCGGTGGTGGAGGCCGGGGTGCACCGCTCCGCCCTGGTGTCCCCGCCCGAGTCGGACGAGCGTCCGCCCCGTCGCGACTCCCCTCCCCGCCAGCAGGCCCGGCCCGTGTCGTCCGGAGGCGGCTCGCGTCCCAACAACCCGCCCCGGGGTGAGCGCGGCCCGGACAACCGCAATGGCGGCGGCCGCGGTGGCCGTCGGGGTGGACGAGGCGGTGGAGGCGGCGGTGGCCGGAGCCAGGAGACGCGTCTCCAGGCTCGCAACGACCGGCCCCAGCAGGCCCAGCCGGAGCAGCGCCCGGTGACTCCCGCCGCGCCCTCCGCCACTTCTCAGCGGCCACGCCCCTCCAAGTGGTTGTAGAAGCACCCGCGACGAGAACCCCTCTGCACCCGAGACACCCGTGACCCTGCTCCGCGCCGCCGACGTCCAACTGTCCTTCGGCAGCCGTACCGTCTTCGAGGGGCTGACCTTCACCATCGAGGAGGGTGAGCGGGTGGGCCTCATCGGGGTGAACGGCTCCGGCAAGTCCTCGCTGATGAAGATATTGGCGGGGGCGGCGCGCGCGGACGCGGGCGAGTTGCAGCTGCGCCGCGGCTCGCGCGTCACCTACCTGCCGCAGGAGCCCGAGTTCGCCCCGGGCGCCACGGTGGCCTCGGAGCTGAGCGTGGCGCAGGGGCCGCTGAAGGAGGCCCTGGCCACCCAGGCAGAGCTCACCCGGCGCCTGGAGTCCGCGCCCGCCGAGGCGCACGAGAAGCTCATGGAGCAGCTCGCCCAGGTGTCCGACCGCATCGAGCAGCTGGGCGGCTGGGACACGGAGCACCACGCCAAGACGCTGTTGGACCGGCTCGGCGTGAAGGATTGGGATCGACCGGTGGCGGAGCTGTCCGGCGGCCTGCGCAAGCGCGTGGCCATCGCCCGGGCGCTGCTCACGCGGCCGGACCTGCTGATGCTGGACGAGCCCACCAACCACCTGGACGCGGACACCGTGGACTGGCTCGAGGACGAGCTGGACAAGCTGCCCGGCGCGCTGCTGCTGGTGACGCACGACCGCTACTTCCTCGACGGGCTGGTGGATCGCATCGTGGAGATCCAACCCGGCGCGGGCCTCATCTCGTACCCGGGCAACTACGAAGCGTACGTGGAGCAGAAGCTGGTGGCGCAGGAGCAGGCGGGCCGGCGCAGCACAAGCGCGAGCGGTGGATCGCCCAGGAAGTGGCGTGGTTGCGCAAGGGCCCCGAGGCACGGCGCACCAAGAGCAAGGCGCGCATCGAGCGGGCGCGCAAGCTGATGGAGGAGAAGGGCTTCCAGCGGCCCAAGGTGGCGGGCCTGCAGGTGATGGCGGCGCCGCGGCTCGGGCACACCGTCATCGAGGCCGAGGACGTGAAGAAGTCCTACGGCGAGCGCAACGTGCTGCGGGGCGTGAACCTGCTCCTGCAGCGCGGCGAGCGCGTGGGGCTGGTGGGGCCCAACGGCGTGGGCAAGACGACCTTCCTCCGGGTGCTGCTCGGCGAGCTGCCGCCGGACGCGGGCAAGGTGGTGATCGGGAAGAACACGAAGGTGGCGTACTACGATCAGACGCGCGCCTCGTTGGATCCCGAGCAGACGGTGTACGAGGCGGCCTCGCCGCGTGGGGATGACTGGGTGGAGCTGGGAGACCAGCGCGTGGCGCTGCGCGACTACCTGGACGATCTGCTCTTCCCGGTGCCCATGCAGCGCATGAAGGTGAAGGCGCTGTCGGGAGGCGAGCGCAACCGGCTCTTGCTCGCGCGGCTGTTCCTGGAAGGCGCCAACGTGCTGGTGTTGGACGAGCCGACGAACGACCTGGACATCGTCACGCTCAACATCCTCGAGGGGCTGCTGCTCAACTTCACCGGCAGCGTGCTGCTGGTGACGCACGACCGGTACTTCCTCGACAAGGTGGCCACCTCCATCCTCGCCTTCGAGGGGGAGGGGAAGGTGACGCGCTACGAGGGCAACTTCGGGATGTACCGGCGGCTCAAGGAGCAGCAGCAGGCGAAGCTAGCCGCCGCGGCGCCCGCCCCCGCCGCGAAGAAGTCCGAGCCCGTCGCGGCGGCGGAGCCGAAGCAGGCGCGCAAGCCGGGGAAGCTCTCGTACAAGGAGCAGCGCGAGCTGGACGGGATGGAGGCGGCCATCGAGGCGGCCGAGACGCGCAAGAGCGAGCTGGAGGCACAGCTCTTGGACCCGGCCGTCTACTCGAGCGCGACGAAGGCGGCCGGGGTGCAGAAGGAGCTGGAGACGACGGCGGCCGAGGTGGATCGCCTCTACGGCCGCTGGCAGGAGTTGCAGGACATGGTCGCGGGCAGCTGAGCCCGCCACGCTATCGCTGTCTCACCGGACTTCGGGCACCCCTCCATCCACGCTGGTCGGAACAGGGCGGGGGATTTGGCTACTGGCAACAGGCATTGGCCTTTGTACGTGACGGTCTGCCGTGGGCATTCTGGGGGCCGTTGCCTAAGCGAAAGCCAGCACGCGCCGGACAATTCCACTTCAAGTCCCTCCGTACAGGGGGCCAGCTTCTGATTTCTCGCGGGAAGGGGAGCCTGCTCGAACCGGGACGGCTCCGGGTCGATCCGCACGTCCGTGGCCCACTCCGCATCGGGAGCAGGGACACCCGGCGCGACCGGCGAAACGCGCGCCATGGGTAGCAGGAGCAGCAGCACCACCGTGGCGAGCACGAGACTCCTGAACCCGTGACCCTGTCGCTCCACCTGCACGGGAGCGGGAGGCGGAGCAGTCCAGGAGGGCTTGGGTCTCGGGGGCCGGAGGAGGTGGCGCTCCGGGGTGCTCCCCTCCTGGGTCGGCGGCACTTCTTCCCACTCGAAGATGCTCGCGTCCCACGCCGCATCCTCACTGGAGAGTGCCGCGATCAGCGCCGCATGGAGCGCCGCGCCACTCGGATAGCGCTCCGCTGGGTCTTTCGCCAACAGCCGCACAATCACATCACTCAGCGACCGAGGCACCCGGGGATTGACGAGCGCGGGCGCCAGAGGCTGCACGTGGACGATGGCCAACTGCAACATGTCCAACGGCAACCACTCGGAGAAGGGGTAATGCCCGGTGGTGGCGCGGTAAAGACAGATGCCCAGGGCATACAGATCATCCGTGGGTTGAAAGGCATAGTGCGTTCCGGGACGCTCGGAGCTGCGCCACAGGAAGCTCACCGCCTCCGGGCTGAGCTGGAACAGGGTGGCCGGAGGCAGGGGCCGGTGGTGAGGGGAGCCGCGCCCTCGAACCAGGCCACGCCGAAGTCGAGCAGCACTGGTTGCCCATCCGACTCCCGAATGAGGATGTGCTCGGGCTTGAGGTCCCGGTGAAGAACTCCCCGGTCATGCAGCTCGCCCAGGGTGCGAGCCATCGTGGCGCCCGCGGTGGCGAGTTGCCGGAAGGTGGTGCCGTCCTTCTCCGCCCACACGTCCAGGGCAAGGCCGGGCACCCAATCCATGACGAAGCCCAGCCAGCCCTTACGAGGGTGAGGCCAGCGGGCACAGCCATGGAACCGCACCACATGGGGATGCGCCGCCCGGGTCATCATCAGTGCCACCTCGCGCTCGGCCCGCCCGTCGCGGGCATACAGCGCGAGCTTGAGCGCGTAGAAGTCACCGGGATGGTCGATGTCCTCCACGCGGTAGACGGCGCCCTGGCCCCCCACGCCCAACTGCTCCACCACGCGCCAGCGACCCACCTGCGTCCCCGGTGGCAATGCGTCCGGGAACAGCCTCTCCGCACCAGGGTTCGTGGACACCCTCGCACCTCCGCGTTGGTCCGACTGCCAGGACGCGACCCTATACTACGAGAGCAGGACGGAAGTAACCTCGGATGTAGGACCGTGTCATCAAGGAGAGATGACACGAAAGGTCATGTCCCCATGAACTACAATCCCAACTTCGACGTTGACGCCGTTCTCGAGCGTCTACGTGGCGTGAACGAAAAGTACCAAGAGGGCTCGCCCGAGGACGAAGCGATTCGAATCGCCGCGGTCGCCCTCTTCTACGTTCGCGAGACTCAAAAGCTCGATGATTACCGGGAGTTCTTCCGCTCGTTCTACACTCCCGCCATCGACTACATCAAAGTCTCGCGGACATTCACGACGCGGGAAGAAGCAGACACCGGCTTGCCAGTGGTGAGGCCCGGGAAGGCGACCGCGTCAGCATCGCTGGCCTGGGCTTTCGGGTCATCCCCGAGCGAAAAGGGCAGGGATTGCGATTCCTCCGCACACCCCTGCCGGAGGAGTTGATGAAGAAGTTTCCTCCGGACTCACCGTAGGCATCGCGCCTGCATCCACACCACGAACAGGCGCAACACAGAATCATCCACGGCGCCTACTTCTTGGGAGGCGCGTTGTCCCGGCCTCCGCCCGAGGGATTGCCTGTCGTGCTCGGCCAGCCGGCACCTCCCTTGGATCCACCACTGCCGCCGCCGCCGCCGCTTCCACCCCCACCACTGTTGTTGCCGCCACCACTGCCCTTGGATCCGGCGCCACCATTGCCCATTTGCCGCCTCCTTGTTCCTCGCGAAACGAGGTCTGGTGACTGTAGCGGTCGAAGACCTTGAACGGAGGACTGCTCCCCGAAGGCGCCGGTCTCCATTCAAAAATGGACCGCTCGAGTGCTGCCCACGAGCCAGAACAGGCTCATCCCAGAGGTGGGGCGATCTCACAGCCCCACCCGGCCATCTTGGCTCAGAAGTAGGACACACCTTCCAGTTGGATCTCCCCATACGGCCCCAGGAAGTGGACGAAGTAGTACGCTTGGCCGGGCACGGGCTTCACGACCCATACCGAGAAGCCACTGTTGTAGTTTGCGCAAGCGCCAGCGTTATAGACATCATAACGAGGCAAGGGTCCACCAGGACCACCCTCTAGAACGGACAACCTGGTACGGGGACCATAGAGGCTCGTCGCGTAATAGATGGCGACGCTCGTCGCAGGCACGCCATAGTCGGGCAGACCAGGACGGACGCATGCCCATCCAAGAAAGCCTAGCGTCTGCGTGGGCCCGGCAATGGGACCAGGGAAGGTATTCGGATCAATGCGGTCGACCCACCCGCGCTGAACCGCATCCACAGGCCAAGCATACGAAAGCTGCGACCCGAGGAGAACGACCGCGCCAACACTGCCCGCGAGAAAACCCTTGAGAGTCATGCGCCACCAGTTCCTTTATTCAGCACACACGAATTGTCACATCGACGGCACTCTCAGTATGCATGACCTTCGAGCGCGCCGTCTACTCTCAATTTGCTTTTGAATGGTCTGGCGGGTGCTGCCCTTGTTCCACACGTGCATACCCAGCAAGCGCTCATGCGAGCGCTAGATTCCTCTTGCACCACCCGGGGCGAGACCTACGAGCCAGCCGCCTCACCGGGCCGCCACAGCCAGGCAGCGCCGCGCACGCCGCTCGAGTCGCCGTGCAGCGCGGGGCGCAGGGGCGTGTCGACCTCTCCACCGAAGACCCAGCGAGGCAACTGCTCCGGCACCAGCCAGCACCTCACTTGGAGACCCCATGACCGCCGCAACCATCCCCACCACTATTGTTGCCTGCACCACTGCCCTTTGGCGGAGGGGGAGAAGAGCGGGGTGCTACGGTTCAAAGCGTCGAGATAAGCCCTGCCCGCGTCAGCCGCATAACGACAACACCGACGGACCCTACGGCGGGGAGCACCATGCGCCGCCGGCTGGCCTCCACGAACCCCAGGGCACCATAAAAGGAGAGGGCATTCGTGCTCGCCTCCAAGAGATGGGCCTCCATGATGGCCAGATCTGAGTCCTTCGAGATGGCGTGGGAAAGCAGTGCCCTGCCAAGCCCCTGTCGCTGGAACTTCGGGTGGATGTACAACGCCAGGATGCAGTCCACCCCCCGCACACGCCGGGTCACCAGGACTCCCGCCGGTTTGCCGTCGACACAGGCCATCAGGGCCGTTTCACCCGCCTTTGGGAGGAGAAAGGTGAGTGAGTCGTCCTCGAGCAGCATGTACATCGACTCGAGCACACTCAGTCCCGCGTAGCACTGGGCCCATGCCTCACGCAGGACGTGCCGGACATCCTCGCGGTCCAAGGCGTCGAATTCCCGGATGGAAACGTGACAGCTCACTTCCAATGGTAGCCGCGCTCCGACAGTTCCTCGTAATACCTGTCAATCCAGGCCTGGGTGGGCCCTGCGGGTTCGTCTTCCCGACAGAACTGCGACAGCACCTGCCGCGTCATGTCCAGCGCGGACGATGACATGTCCGTGGAGATGACCACAGCTGGGTATGCCGTGGTGCCCGTGGCGTCGCGAACCTCGTCGAGCCACAGGTCCAGGGGAGGAAGTATTCGCCGGTATCTCCGGACTGCCCGCGGGATAGAGGGGCTTGCCGTCCTCGTTGATCCGCAGGTGGATGCGCACGGCCCGGTTGCGGCTGGCATTGGCGACGACGAGGATCGGCACGCCATCCCGTTCGGCGGGGAACAGCGGCTCCCAGTCCCGTGCGTCCACGGGCTTCTCGAGGCAGTCTCGGAAGAACTCGGCCCAGAACATCTCCAGCAGCAGGAACTCCAGGTCGTTCTGCTTGAAGGCCAGGAAGGAAAAGACGGATGATTCCGTAGCTGCTCAAGGTTCATGGCCCCTCAGGTGACGAAGTTGTTGGACGGCCCGAAGGAGTCGATATCGAAACGGATGCCTCCTCTGACGCCACTCACCTCAAAGGACTTCTGGCCCCGGAATCCGCCGTTGGCGGGGCGTTCCCGCAACCACTTCAGCGCCCGGGCGAATGCCTCCTCCCGGACCCTTTGCTGGGTGTTGTCCAGCAGGGCATAAGTAGTATGGGCATTGGCCGCGCCGGTCAGCGCGGGGATAGGGACAGAGAGCGTTACAGGGGGGCTCCGACAGTCGAGCCCGAGGTCCCCCGACATCCTTCCCCTGAGCATGCGTCCTGACGGTCCACTGTCGGCAGGGGATGCAGTCCGCGGTCCGGGCCGTGGTCCTGCCGGTGGCCCGGGACTGTTCCTCGCTCCGGGACTGACTCATGTAGATGACACCGCCCACCACCACCGTGCCCACGGCCAGCGCCCCATACGCCAACCACCCGGGAGGGCCACCAGCCAGCAGGGGTGTGCCAGCTACGAGTGTTCCCATGTCAGGCTCCCGCGCTCAGCGCGTTGATGGCGAAGAAAGACAGGATCAGATGACGGGCCTTCGCATAGGGATGCAGGAGGCCGTTGTTCAGGATGTATGCGAAGGACTCGTTCGTGAAGACATCCGCGTTGATGATGAAGCGGATATAGCAGAGATTCAGGATTTGATCCTCGTCACGAATGCCGCGCGCGTAGCACTGGGTAATGGTGTCAAGAACGGTGCCGTACGCACGGTCCTCGGCGTAGACCTTCATGACGTCAGGAGCATGGGCTCGCAGCTCGGGATGGATGGCGTCAGCGAGTTCCCTGGCCCGCCGGGCATCCATCGCACTGGACATCGCGGCCCGCTGGCTCGCACGCACCTTCAGCACGGCTGCCCCCCCGGAGAGTGAGCTGCCACCGTACTGTGGCTCATAGTGGGAAAGCAACGGGGACTGGCGGAGCGGAAGGGCGGAGGGCTCAGCGCCCCTTGAGCCGTGCCGCAGCCCAACTCGCTGACGACTCTGTGCCTTGCCTCGATGCTTGGCGGCTGATGCCCGCCCTGTCCAGACGGGGTGCGGCGGGCTGTTTCGCCTCGTAAGGGTCCCCTCTACCCGGCCGCATCCCCCGCCTCCCCGGGCCGCCACAGCCAGGCGGCGCCCCGCACACCGCTCGAGTCGCCGTGCAGTGCGGGGCGCAGGGGCGTGTCGACCTCTCCACCGAAAACCCAGCGGGGCAACTGCTCCGGTACCAGCCGGTACAGGGCGGCGACGTTGGACATGCCCCCGCCGAGCACGATGACGTCCGGGTCCAGGATATCGATGACGTGGGCGAGGCCGCGCGCCAGCCGGTCCGCGTAGCGCTCGAGCGTGGTGAGCGCGGCGGGCTCACCGGCCTCGGCGCGCGCGGCGATGTCCGGCCCCCGGAGGCGGGTCCCCGTGAGCCGCGCGAAGTCATTCTCGAA
The DNA here is from genome assembly GCA_049060065.1 of Cystobacter fuscus. GTDB lineage: Bacteria > Myxococcota > Myxococcia > Myxococcales > Myxococcaceae > Cystobacter > Cystobacter fuscus_B. The sequence goes on along the minus strand of JBMEQP010000002.1, from coordinate 1,154,076 downwards.
GCCCGTGCCGGACACCCACGTCTCGAGGCAGCCCCGCTTGCCGCAGTAGCACTCCGGGCCGGGAGTCTCCTCCGCCGTCGCCCAGGGCAGCGGGTTGTGGCCCCACTCGCCGCCCACGCCATTGCGGCCCTCGTGAGGGCGCCCGCCGAGCGCCACACCCGCCCCCGTCCCCGTGCCCAGGATGACGGCGAATACCACCGCCTGACCGGAGGCGGCCCCGTCGCTCGCCTCGGACACCGCCAGACAGTTGGCGTCATTGGCCAACCGGACGGGACGGCCCAGCACCCGGGCGAGGTCCTGGTCCAGGGGCGCCCGTTCAACCACACCGAGTTGGCGTTCTTCACCCGCCCCGTGCGCGAGGAGAGGGTGCCCGGAATGCCCACGCCCACGCTGCCTCGCTGGCCCGTCTGCTGCTCCAGGCGCGCGCACAGCCCGGCGATGGTCTGGAGGATTCCCTCGTAATCGTCACGCGGCGTGGACACGCGGTGGCGCCCCAGCTCGCGCCCGTCGTCGGCGAGGGCGAGGGCCTCGATCTTGGTTCCTCCGAGGTCGATGCCAATGCGCACGTCCTGTCTCCCGGGGCAGGTGGATGCCGTGACTTCGAGGCGGACCCGTTCTTATCACCCACGGAGGAATGCATGACGAGCGCATCCCCGCTCAGAAATCGAAGGAGATCGCCCAGCCGCGCAGCGAGAGGGTGCTGTACGTCTGGAGCTGGACATCGACGGCGGGGCCTCGCGGATGACGGACGCGGGTGAGCAAGCCCTGCGTCTCGACCAGCACCCTGCGCTCCGGACCATCGATGCGGGTCCTCGGAATCAGCACCGTGAAGAGGAGCTCGCCCGCGTCGGCATCCGTCTCGAGTGTCACGGTCACCAGAGTGCCGAACTCCGTCTCCACCTGACGGATGTCCTCTCCCCCCACGTTCACCTTCCGGCGGCAGTCCTGGTAGTCGAACCGAGGCTCCCCGGTGATGCTGGTCGTCGAGAAATGGACGGACGCGTCCCAACCCTCCAACTCGAAGTCGTTGGGCGTGAGGGGCTCGACGGGTGTTTCGGGCTGGGCGTGTCCGGATACGGCTTGCATGGTGCTCCTCCTTCAAGGCCAGCGGGGTGCGGCCCGGGGGGCCGCGTCAGAGAGGGAGGAGTCAGTTCCGAAGTGTGACGAGACCGGCGGCTCTTGAAGGAATCGCACCGGAAATCGTCACAACGCGCCCGAGCCCCGTCCATCCGGATGAGACTCGCCACGAGAGACACGGGATGCGGTGTGGGGTGCGGAGATGGCCGTGAGAACGGGGCGGGTTGAGCTGGGGAGCGTGGGGTTGTGGCGCCCACCCTCGCGAGCCTCGGCACGAGTGGGAACGGCCCGCCGCCCGCCCGGGTGGTGGACGGCGGAGCCGCTTCCCGCTCGGGCAATCAGCGCGGGTCCACCCAGAGGCCACCCACGGTCATGAGGTCCCCTCCTGGATCGAGCTTCGCCGCCGCGCGGCGCGGGATAGAGTGCGCGCGCATCCGTTGCTCAATCCATGAGGAGTCTCGTATGAGTCGTTCACTTTCCGGCCAGGTCGCCCTGGTCACCGGCGCGGCCGCCGGCATCGGCCGCGCCACGGCCCTGGCCTTCGCCCGAGAGGGCCTCAAGGTGGTGGTCTCCGATGTCGACGCGGCCGGCGGCGAGGGCACCGTCGAGCAGATCCGCGCGGCTGGCGGCGAGGCCCGCTTCATCCGCTGCGACGTCACCCGGGATGCCGAGGTCCGCGCGCTCATCGAGGGCATCCAGGCCGCTTACGGGCGTCTGGACTACGCGTTCAACAACGCCGGCATCGACATCGAGAAGACCAAGCTGGCCGATGCCCAGGAGACCGAGTTCGACGCCATCATGGGCGTGAACGTCAAGGGCGTCTGGCTGTGCATGAAGTACGAGATCCCCCTGATGCTCGCCCAGGGTGGCGGCGCGATCGTCAATACGGCCTCCATCGCGGGCCTGGGCGCGGCGCCGAAGATGGGCATCTACTCCGCGTCCAAGCACGCGGTGATCGGTCTGACCAAATCCGCGGCGGTCGAGTACGCGAAGAAGAACGTGCGCATCAACGCGGTCTGCCCGGCGGTGATCGACACCGACATGTATCGCCGCGCCATCGAGGCCGAGCCGCGCAAGGCCGAGTACGCCAAGGCCGTGCATCCGATCGGCCGGGTGGGCAAGGTGGAGGAGATCGCCGCGGCGGTGCTCTACCTGTGCAGTGATACGGCGGGCTTCACCACGGGCATCGCACTGCCGGTGGACGGCGGCGCCACGGCCGTCTGAGGGTCGCCAGGGAGCCCCTGCCGCCGCGCTCCCTGGCCCCTGCCCTCCCAGTTACTGCTGGGAGGGATTGAAGCAGGCCCTGACCGGCGCGCACGACCCCGCGCCCCGGCGCGTGCAGTCCAGGGTACTCGAGCACTGCGAACAATCCACGGTGCAGTACCCCGAGACAAACTCGGAGTCCTGGGACGTCCACGTCGAAGCCACGGCGCCCACGCTGGCCGCCATCAACATGGTCACGACGAGAGATGCGCTCTTCACCATCTTCTTCATGCCGCCTCCTGGGTTCGCGGGTCTCGAGACCCGGCGGGGAGCATCCTACCTGATGGCGGCGGGCTGGCTCCGACAAAGTCCCCTGCCCTACCCCCGTCGCTCTCCCGGCGCGCCATGAAGAGCCGATGCCGACCAACGTGTCGGTTGACACGCCAGCGGACATGTCAGCCCGGCGCCACGCTCCCTCCGCGGGACACCTGACACGCCACCGGCACCTCCTGGAGACAAAGCGTATCTCGGCACGGCCATTGCTGTTCATGCGGCTCGTGCCGACACCGCACCCACGTCATCTCGAAAAATCAAATCGGAGTTCAGGAATTTGTGGCCTCGTGACTCCCACCTTACATTGCTTGAACGTCAAATTGGGGGCAGCACATGGCTGAAAAACACACGAAACAACCCTTTGAGCTGCCCGCGTTCTATGTCCCCTGGCCGGCACGCCTGAATCCCAACCTCGAGGGAGCCCGGACCCATTCCAAGGCCTGGGCACGAGCGATGGGCATCCTGGATCCTCCCAAGGAAGAGGCCAAACCGGAGATCTGGACCGAGGCGAAGTTCGACGCCCATGACTACGCCCTGCTCTGCGCGTATACCCACCCGGAAGCGCCAGGGCCAGAGCTCGATCTGATCACGGATTGGTATGTCTGGGTTTTCTTCTTCGACGATCACTTCCTCGAGGTCTACAAACGCCCCCAGGATCAGGCGGGTGCGAAGAAATACCTCGACCGGCTGCCCCTGTTCATGCAGGTGGACCTCTCCGTGGCCCCGCCGGAGCCGACCAACGCGGTGGAGCGGGGTCTGCTGGACCTCTGGAACCGGACGGTCCCCACCAAATCCCCGGAATGGCGCAAGCGCTTCTTCGAGAGCACCAAGGCCCTGCTCGAGGAGTCGACGTGGGAGCTGTCCAACATCAGCGAGCACCGCGTCGCCAACCCCATTGAATACATCGAGATGCGCCGCAAGGTGGGGCGCGCCCTGGTCGGCGGACCTCGTCGAGCACGCCGTCTTCGTCGAGGTCCCCGCCCGGATCGCGGACACCCGGCCCATGCGCGTGCTCAAGGACACGTTCGCGGATGGCGTGCACCTGCGCAACGATCTCTTCTCCTACGAGCGGGAGATCCTCGAGGAAGGAGAGCTGTCCAATTGCGTCCTGGTGATGGAGCGCTTTCTCGACGTCGATACACAGCGCGCCGCCAACCTGACCAATGACATCCTGACGTCCCGGCTCCAGCAGTTCGAGAACACCGCCGTGACGGAGCTGCCCTCCCTGTTCGAGGAGTACGCCCTGACCCCGGACGAGCGGACCAGCGTGCTCCTCTACATCCGGGGACTCCAGGACTGGCAGTCCGGCGGCCACGAGTGGCACATGCGCTCGAGCCGCTACATGAACCGTGGCGGCGAGAGTTCGGCGGCGGGGGCCTTTCCGCTCGGCCCGACGGGCCTGGGGACCTCGGCGGCACGGCTGGCGAGGCTGCCCGGCACCCTGGGCTTGGGACGGTTCAAGAGCTTCACCCACGTGCCCTACAAGCCCGTGGGTCCGGTGACGCTGCCCCCCTTCTACATGCCGTACACGACGAGCGTGAACGCCCACCTGGATGCCGCGCGGAGAGACTCCAAGGCGTGGGCTCGCCGGATGGGGATGCTGGATTCCCTGCCCGGCCTTCCCGGTGTCTACATCTGGGATGATCACAAGTTCGATGTCGCGGACGTGGCCCTCTGCGGGGCGCTGATCCATCCGGCGGCCTCCGAATCCGAGCTCAACCTGACAGCGGGCTGGCTCGTCTGGGGAACCTACGCCGACGACTACTTCCCGGCGCTCTTCGGCAACACCCGCGACATGGTCGGCGCGAAGCTCTTCAACGCCCGGTTGAAGGCGCTTCATGCCGGATGACCCCTCCACCCTGACCACGGTTCCCACCAACCCGGTGGAGCGAGGTCTGGCCGACCTGTGGGCACGGACGGCCGGCCTCATGACCCCGAACGCGCGGAATCTCTTGCGCCAGGCCCTCCAGGACATGACCGGGAGCTGGCTGTGGGAACTCGCCAATCAGACGCAGAACCGCATCCCGGATCCGGTCGACTACGTGGAGATGCGCCGGAAGACGTTTGGCGCGGATCTCACCATGAACCTCTCCCGGCTGTCCCTGGGCGACGAGCTCCCCCGCGAGGTGTTCTACTCCCGGCCGATACGGGGACTCGAGAACTCGGTCGCCGACTACGCCTGTCTGACCAACGACATCTTCTCCTATCAGAAGGAGCTCGAGTTCGAGGGCGAGCTCAACAACGGCGTGCTCGTCATCCAGCGCTTCCTCGACCTCGACAAGGCGGGAGCCGTCGAGGTCGTCAACAAGCTGATGACGGCCCGGATGCAGCAGTTCGAGCACACCGTCGCCATGGAATTGCCGGCCCTCGCCGACAACTTCGGCCTGGACGCGAGCGCCCGGGAGAAGCTGCGCGGCTACGTCAAGAGAATGCAGCAGTACATGGCCGGCGTGCTCCGTTGGCATCAGGCCGTGGACCGCTACAAGGAATCCGAATTGCGCAACACCCGGAAGCCCGGTCAGACCTCCCTTCGCCCCTCCGGCTTGGGGACGTCCGCCGCGCGCATCGCCTCGCTGTTCGGAGGCACCTGGGCCGCCGTCGACACACGTGAAAAGAACGCTGTTCTTCAGCTCGAGAGGAAAGAGTAGGCCATGACGAATCCTGTGAAGCCCGGTGATGGGGAAGAGAAGCAGCAGCTGAGCCTCGCGACGATCGCTGCTCGCCAGCTGACGACGACGACCAAGTCCACCCCGCAGATGCAGGGGATTTCGTCCCGGTGGCTGCTCAAGCTGCTGCCGTGGGTGCAGGTGTCGGGCGGCACGTTCCGCCTCAACCGCCGCATGAGCTACACCGTGGGCGACGGCCGGGTGACCTTCGTCAGCACGGGCGCGAAGGTCCAGGTCATTCCCCAGGAGCTCCAGGAGCTGCCCTTGCTGCGCGGCTTCGAGGACAACGAGGTGTTGACCGCCCTGGCCAACCGCTTCGAGCAGAAGGAGTTCAAGCCCGGTGAGGTCATCACCGAGGCCGGCAAGGAGGCCGACTCCATCTGCCTCATCGCCCACGGCAAGGTGAACAAGATCGGCAAGGGCAAGTACGGCGATGACACCGTGCTCGAGACGCTGGCGGACGGCGACCACTACAGCTACGAGGTGCTGCTGGAGTCGCAGGACTACTGGCAGTTCACGACCAGGGCCGTCACCGCCTGCACGGTGCTGATCCTCAAGCAGTCCGACTTCGAGTCGGTGCTCGCCCTGTCTCCGTCGCTCCAGAAGCACGTCGAGGGCTTCAAGGCCCTGAGGAAGAAGAAGACGGACAGGACGGGCGAGGCCGCCATCGAGCTGGCCGCGGGCCACCACGGCGAGCCGACGCTGCCCGGGACGTTCGTCGACTACGAGACCCATCCCCGCGAGTACGAGCTGAGCGTGGCCCAGACCGTGCTCCAGATCCATACCCGTGTCGCCGACCTGTTCAACGACCCGATGAACCAGACCGAGCAGCAGTTGCGTCTGACCGTCGAGGCGCTCAAGGAGCGCAAGGAACACGAGCTCATCAACAACCGTGATTTCGGACTGCTGCACAACGCCGATCTCAAGCAGCGCATCCACACCCGCGGCGGGCCTCCGACGCCCGACGACATGGACGAGCTGCTCGCGACGGTCTGGAAGGAGCCCTCGTTCTTCCTGGCCCACCCGCGTGCCGTCGCCGCGTTCGGTCAGGAGTGCAGCCGCCGGGGCATCTACCCGACCAGCATCGACGTGGGCGGCAACATGGTTCCCGCCTGGCGCGGCATCCCCATCTTCACGAGCAACAAGATCCCCATCAGCGAGACGCGGACCAGCTCCATCCTCCTGATGCGCGCGGGTGAGAAGAACCAGGGCGTCGTCGGCCTGCATCAGGCGGGCATCCCGGACGAGATCGAGCCCAGCTTCAATGTCCGGTTCATGGGCATCAACGAGAAGGCGATCATCTCCTATCTCGTCAGCACCTACTTCTCCGCGGCCGTGCTGGTCCCCGACGCGCTGGGCATCCTGGAGAGCGTCGAGCTCGGCCGAGCCCACGAGTAGGCGACTCATCCACAGCTCAGACACGATCCAAGGGACACCTCATGGCGAATACGACGAATCCGGCGGGCGGTGGCGGTACGGAACAGCATCAGTTGAGTCTGGCGACGGCCGCTGCCCGCCAGTTGACGACGACGACCAAGTCACAGCCACAGATGGAGGAAATCACTCCCCGGTGGCTGCTGCGGATATTGCCCTGGGTCGAGGTGTCCGGCGTGTATCGCGTCAACCGCCGGTTGACCTATACGGCGAGTGATGACCGCCTCGAATTCAGCAACATCGGCGCCAAGGTGGAGCTCCATCCCCAGGAGCTGAACAAACTGCCGCTGCTGCGCGGCTTCGAGGACGTCGACAACCTGGTGCTGAGGGCCCTGGCGAACCAGTTCGTCCAGAAGGAGTTCAAGGCCGGTGAGCTCATCGTCCAGGCGGGCCAGCCCGCCGAGCATGTGATCCTGCTCGCCCATGGCAAGGCCCACAAGCTGGGCACGGGCAAGTATGGCGATCAGGTCATCCTCGATTCACTGGCCGACGGCGACCACTTCGGGGATCAGGCCGTGGTGGAGTCGAACGACCGGTGGCCCTTCACGGTCAAGGCGCTCACCTCCTGCATCGTGATGATGCTGCCGCAGCGGCTGTTCGAGGGGGTGATCATGCAGTCCCCCGCGCTGCACGCGCACGTCGAGCGCTACAAGGCGCGCTTGAGGAAGCCCCAGGACAAGCAGGGACAGGCCGCCATCGAGCTGTCCGCGGGCCACCACGGCGAGCCGACGCTTCCCCAGACGTTCGTCGACTACGAGATCAAGCCCCGCGAGTACGAGCTGAGCGTGGCCCAGACCATCCTCCGGGTGCATACCCGCGTGTCGGATCTGTTCAACGATCCGATGAACCAGGTGGCGGAACAGCTCCGGTTGACCGTCGAGGCCATCCGCGAGCGGCAGGAATACGAGATGATCAACAACCGGGAGTTCGGGCTGCTGCACAACGCCGACCTCAAGCAGCGCATCAATCCCCGCAGCGGGCCTCCCACTCCGGACGATCTGGACGAGCTGATCAGCCGGCGCAGGAAGTCTCGCTACCTCCTGGCCCACCCGCGCACCATCGCCGCGTTCAGCCAGGAGTGCAACCGTCGCGGCATCTACCCGACATGCGTCGAGGTGCAGGGCAGACCGGTCATCGGCTGGCGCGGTGTTCCCCTCCTGCCCTGCGACAAGATTCCCATCACCAAGGAGCGCACCAGCTCCATCATCGTGATGCGCACGGGAGCGGACGATCAAGGCGTCGTCGGCCTGCACCAGACCGGCATCCCGGACGAGATCCAACCCGGCCTCTCCGCCCGGCGCATGGAGGTCAATGACAAGGCGATTACCTCCTATCTCGTCAGCGCCTACTACTCGGTGGCCCCGCTCGTCCCCGACGCGCTCGGAGTCCTCGAGAACGTGCAGCTCGGGCGCTGACCGCATCCGTCGAGCGGACGCGGGAGTCGCCCGCGTCCGCCCCTCCCCCTCGTCCCGGGCGCGTCCCTCACTTCCTCCGGTCGGGTGCCATGGCGCCCAGGAGGAGCAGGTCGACCATCTGGACGAGAAAGCCCTCGTCGACGTCCTGGCGCTCCATGAAGAGCCGATGCTGGAGCGCCCCCGCGAGGGTCTTGAAGAGCAACGTACCGTCGAAGCCCGGCGCGAACTCGCCCCGGGCCCTCGCGGCCTCGATGACGGGCAGCGGCAAGGCATCCATCGATTCACGCAGCTGATGGGCAATGTCCGTGAACTCCGGGTTGCGCTCCTCCGCGATGAGGATGCGCCGGAGCGCCCGGCCTTCCGCTGAACCCATGACCTCGGCCATGTGGCGCCCGGTCTCGAGCAGATCTCCCCGGAGCGAGCCCGTGTTCGGCGGGGTGATCCGCTCGGCGGTGACCGACCGGAGCGCCGCCGCCACCAACTCCTGCTTCGTCGGCCAGCGCCGGTAGATGGTGGTCTTGTTGACCCCGGCGCGCGCGGCCACGTCCTCGATCCGCAGCGCCCCGTAGCCGACGGAGGCAAGCTCCTCGAGCGTGGCCTCGAGGATGCCTCGCACCACGGGCTCTCCGCGCACGAGCATTCGCTTCTTGCAAGCTTTTCGTTTTGCTCCCACTTGACCGCTCACTCGGCGACCACTGCACCACACCGCTCCACCTCCAGCAACCCTGGTTTCCAAGAGATTGGAACATCGCAACTTCCTGTTGCGATGCACCGGCGGGGACTCTATATCCATCGCAACTGGAAGTTGCGGTTTATCGCGCACAACGCGCGATTCCTCCCTCCCCCTGATTCCAAGACGGAACGAGCCATGACCTCGACGACTGATGCTTCCCGCAAGTCCGCGACATTCCTGCTGACGAGCACGATCGCGCCGGGACATTTCCTGCGTGTCCTCGACCTGGCGCAGCAGCTCACCTCCCGGGGCCACCGGGTGCTGTTCAAGGCGAAGGCCAACATGGCGGCCGAGGTGAAGGCCGCTGGAGCCGAGCACCTGCCCTACGAGCACATGATTGATCTCCAGGACCTCGGGACGCTCTTCCCGCACACCAGCGCGCCGGCCTGGATGCCGACGATTCCGTTCGGCTTCGCGCACGTCCGCCGCCTCATCCTGGCGAACAACGTCCAGCTCGCGATGGAGCTCGAGCCCGTCCTGCGGCGGGAGCAGGTGGACTGCGTGGTCTACGACTTCTTCGAGGTGGGCGCGGCCTGGGCCGCGGAGCGCGCCGGCATCCCCTTCGTGAGCGCCGGAAACATGGGCACCACCCTCACCCGGGACGAGCTGCCACTGATGTTCAGCGTGTTGCCGAAGCTGCGGCACGTCAACCGGATCCCCGCGCTGGCGCACGGGTTGCTCGGCCAGTTGTTCTCCCTGCGTGAGCCCCGGGAGAAGCTCGGCCTGCCCCCCTACAAGGGCCGGACGGCGGAGATGATCCAGGGGATGATCTCCCCCGGCTCCACATCATCATGAGCCACCAGGGCCTGGCCGAGGACATCCCGCTGCGCGACCGTCAGCTCTTCGTCGGGCCGACGACGTTCAACGTGCCCGCCAAGGGCCAGCAGCCGAGGGAGGCGCCGCGCGTGGCGCCCGGCACGGTGGTCATCAGCACGACGACGACCCCCGGGGACAAGGGCCTGTTCCGGCGCGTGCTGGAGGCCGTCGCGCCCATGAACGTCCCCGTGCTCGCCACGTCCGCGGGCGCCCAGGACATCCCCTCCGGGCTCGGTTCCCACATCCGCATCGAGCGCTACGTCCCCCACGACGACGTGTTCCCCCAGGCCCAGGCGCTCGTCACCCACGGTGGCTGGGGCACGGTGGGGCGCGCCCTGACCTATGGGTTGCCCATGCTGGTCATCCCCCTGTTCGGCGACCAGCCGTTGAACGCGCAACTGGTGGAGCGCGCGGGGCTCGGGCGCTACCTGCCCCTGGACAAGGCGACGCCCGAGGCGATCCGCGCCGAACTCCAGAAGCTCCTGGCGGACGAGGGCATTCGCAACCGCATGAAGAAGATCTCCGCGGACATCAAGCAGCTCAAGAGCGAGCAGGTCGCCGCGCAGGCGCTCGAGAAGATCGCCTTCGAGGGCAAGGTGGACGTCAAGGCCCGCGCCTCCGCGGCCTAGTGCTGCCCCTGGATACAAGCACCCATGAGCACCCTGACCGCCATTCCCTCCGCGACGATGCCCGGCGAGCGCATCGACTACGCGAGCACACTCACTCCCCGCACCAAGGCGCTCGTCCTGGCCGGCGTGATGCTGGCCCTGTTCCTGGCCGCGCTCGATCAAACGATCGTCACCACGGCCCTGCCGCGCATCGTCTCCGAGCTCCAGGGCATGGAGTTCTTCGCGTGGACCTCGACGTCCTACCTGCTCGCCAGCACCACCCTGATACCCATCTACGGCAAGCTCTCGGACAGCCTCGGCCGGAAGACCATCATCCTCGCGGGCATCGCCATCTTCCTCGTGGGCTCGGTGTTGTGCGGCCCGGCGGGCTCCATGCTCGAGCTGGTGGTGTACCGGGGCATCCAGGGCATGGGGGCGGCGGCCATCACCTCCACCGCCTTCGCCGTCCCGGCGGACCTGTTCGTTCCCTCCGAGCGGGCCCGTTACCAGGGCATCTTCGGCACGGTGTTCGCCGTGTCCAGCATCGTCGGCCCGCTGCTCGGGGGCACGCTCACGGATACGGTGGGCTGGCGCTGGGTGTTCTTCATCAACCTGCCGCTGGGCGCCATCGCGGTCGCGTTCATCGTGAGCAAGATGCCGCGCCTGCACAGCGGCGTGGCCAGCAAGGTGGACTGGCTCGGCGCCCTGCTGCTCATCGTCGCGACGGTGCCCTTCCTGCTCACGCTCCGGGGGATCGGCCGCTCGCGGCGTGGCTGTCGCCCGGGGTGCTCGGGATGCTCGCCCTCTCGCTCGTGGGGCTCGTGCTGTTCATCCTCGTGGAGCGACGCACCCCGCATGCCATCATCCCGTTCACGCTGTTCCACAACCGCGTGTTCTCGATGGTGAGCCCGGCGTCGGTGTGCAACGGCGCGGCGTTCTTCTCCGCCCTGCTCTTCCTGTCGATCCTCGCCGTCAATGGATTGGGGGCCACGGCGAGGGAGGCGGGCATCGCGATGATTCCACTCACCGCCGCCGTGGTGCCGACGTCGATCGTGACGGCGCGCTGGGTGAGCCGCACGGGACGCTACAAGGTGGTCATCGTGAGCGGCTTCGTGTTGATGAGCCTGAGCCTGTTCCTGCTCAGCCGGCTCACGGCGGAGAGCACCCTCTGGGACATTGGCGTGTGCACCTTCATCTTCGGCTGCGGCATGGGCCCCCTGCAGCCGATGCTCACCCTGTCCGTCCAGAACGCCGTGGCGCCCCACCAGGTGGGCACCGCCACGGCCGGGCGGCAGTTCTTCCAGCAGCTCGGGCAGGCCATGGGCAGCGCCGTCTTCGGCCTCATCCTCACCGCCTCGGTGACGCATTCGCTCACGGACTCGCTCCGGCCCGTGCGTGAGCAGGTCCCCGCGGCCCTGCGGCAGCGGTTCGATGCCTGGTTCGACACGGAGCGCATCCGCAAGGGCGGCGGCACGCAGGAGGGTGCCAGCCAGGACCAGGGCCCGGCGGGTGGGGGCCTCACGGCCGAGGTGCATGCCCGGTATGACGCCCTCCGGCGCGAGCCCGGCGCCGACCAGGCGGCCCTCGAGCAGGAGGAAGCACGGATGCTCGAGGCCGTCCACGCCGGAGAGCGCGCGGTCCGCGCCTCGTTCGTCCAGGGCGTGACCCACGTCTTCAGCTGGTCGCTGCTCGTGGGCCTGTTCGCGCTGCTGCTCGCCGTGTTCACCCGGGAGATTCCCCTGCGCAAGACGAACCGTCCCGAGCCTCCGCTCGCGAGCGAGTAGCGCCTCTTCCGTCTCTTCAACCCCACGCGCGGACGGGAAGCCGCCACGCGCTCGGCAGCAAAGGAAGTCATATGAAACTCGCAGTCATTGGAACGGGTTATGTCGGTCTCGTGGCCGGCGTGGGGTTCGCCGACGTCGGCAATGACGTCGCTTGCGTCGACGTGGACGCGGCCAAGATCGCGCGCCTCGAGCGCGGCGAGGTTCCCATCTACGAGCCGGGGCTCGACACCCTCATCACCACCAACGTCAAGGCCGGGCGCCTGACCTTCTCGACGAACATCGCCGCCGCGATCCGCGCCGCCGAGGTCGTCATCATCGCCGTGGGCACGCCGCCCCAGGCGGATGGCTCCGCCAACCTGTCCGCCGTCTTCGCCGTCGCCGAGACGATTGGCCAGAACATGAACGGCTTCAAGGTGGTGGTCACCAAGAGCACCGTGCCGGTGGGCACCGCCGATCGCATCGAGCAGATCATCGGCCGCTACACCGACCAGCTCTTCGGCGTCGCGTCGAACCCCGAGTTCCTCAAGGAGGGGGCGGCGATCCACGACTTCATGAAGCCCGACCGCGTGGTGCTCGGCTCGAACAGCGCGCGGGCGCTCGAGGTGCTGCGCGAGCTGTACACCCCGCTGGTGAGCTCGAGCGAGGGCATCCACACGATGGACGCGCGCTCGGCCGAGCTGACCAAGTACGCGGCCAACGCCATGCTCGCCACGCGCATCTCGTTCATGAACGACCTGGCCGTGCTCAGCGAGAAGCTGGGCGCGGACATCGAGCAGGTGCGCAAGGCGGTGGGCGCGGATCCCCGCGTGGGACCCAAGTTCCTCTACCCGGGCGCGGGCTTCGGTGGCTCGTGCTTCCCCAAGGACATCGCGGCCCTGCAGCACATCGCCAAGGGCGTGGGGCACGAGCTCGAGGTGGTGCGCGCGGTCGAGTCCGTGAACCACCGGCAGAAGCGGCTGCTGTTCGAGAAGCTCCGCCGCCACCTGGACGGCGCGCTCAAGGGCCGGACGGTGGCGGTGTGGGGACTCGCCTTCAAGCCCAAGACGGACGACATCCGCGAGTCCCCCGCGCTCGTGCTCATCCACGATCTGCTCGAGGCGGGCGCCCGGGTGCGCGCGCATGATCCGGTGGCCATGGACAACGTGCGCGCGCAGCTCGGCGACCGCATCACGTATTGCCAGGACATGTACGAGGCCGCCGAGGGCGCCGACGCCGCCGTGCTCGTCACCGATTGGCAGGACTACCGGCAGCCAGACTTCGCTCGCCTCAAGGGCCTCATGCGAGCCCCCGTGCTCCTCGATGGCCGCAACATCTGGGAGCCCCAGGAGCCGCGCTCCTTCGGCTTCTGGTACAGCGCCATCGGGCGGCCGTAGCCGCGGAACACGTCAGTGCAAGGTCTCCAGGACGCGATCCTGTTCTCGTCGAATCTCCTGGACCTTCTCCACCGTCTCCTTCGCTTCGTTGATGAGCTTCGATGGCGGCACGAGCTGGGGGGAAGCCCCGGGAGTTCCTTCGCGAGCTCGGGCGGGAGTTCCTCCTTCGCCGCCTTCGCGGGGGCCTGGGGCTTGGAGGCGGGCTTCACGGTGACCTCGCCCCGCACCCTCGTGGCCCGGAAGCGGTAGCGTTCGGGGATGTCGTCCACCGAGTTCACGACCCGCGTCGTCCCCCGCTCATCCGTGTACCGGTACAGGCCGTCCTCGGCCACGAAGGCGCGCGCCTCCTCGGCCGGGGAGGAAACCCGGCGCCGTCGAAGCCCAACCGGAACGTCTTCCCATCCACGGTCTCGAACGCGATCGCCCCCCCGTCGTCGGTGTAGCTCGGAGGCGTTCCCGGCAGGCCCGCCGTCCCCTTCACCCAGGCGAGGCCGGAGAACGGCTCGCGCCGGACCTCCGGAGCGAGCACGGCGGTCCCCGCCCGGAGGAACTTCAGGCGCAGCCCCTGCTCATAGAGCGTGACCAGCTCCAACCCCCGCCAGTCCTGTCCGACGAGCCCGGGCAGGGAATCGAGCACGATCAGGCGCTGGCCATCCGGGGAGACGAACTTGAGTTGCTCCCGGGTCGCCACACAGGTGTCCCACTTCCACATCACCTCGGTCCGCTCGAACGGAGTGGAGAGCGTCGAGCGGGTCGTGCACCGCGAGTCCTTGCCCCCACCCAACCGCGTCTGCCGCACCTCCGCGCGCCCATCCGCGGAAAGGGCGGTCCACGACAGCTCGGGCTTTTCCTCCGCCATGCCGGGAGTGTCCTTCCCCTCCGCCGCGTGCGGGGAGGCGGGCGCTGCCTCCGGGCCGCCATCGAGCGACAGCTCGATCACGTCCGCCGGGGCCACGGGCTCGGGCGAGCGCTGACAGCCCACGAAGACCAACACCACCGCCAGACACTTCCCTCGCACACTGCCCCCTTTGAAGACTTCGGTGAGCGCTTCGGGCCGGACAGGGAGGGAGCGTACCCGAACAGCAGCCTGGGACGGGGAGCAACCCGGCGAATCCAGGCCCGGCCCCCTGGCCGTGCGCGGAGGGAGGGGCCTTGTCCGGGGGGAGTACTCCGCCTTCTCGGGTGTTGAGGGCATCTCACCCGCGTCATCGCGGGCTCCCGTGTGGGGAAATTCCGGGCCCGGTGGCCTGGGCCCCACCGGGAAGGGCCAGACCCCCTGATAACCTCTGGACGAAACCCCTCCGGGTCTGGGAGAGGGGCGGGAGCAGATGAGGAGGGCTTCTTCGCCCCTCCCCGAGGTCTCATGATTCGTCTCGACAACATCGGCAAGCAGCACGGCCAGCAGATTCTCTTCGTGGAGGCCTCCGCTCAGCTCAACAAGGGCGAGAAGGTGGGCCTGGTGGGCCCCAACGGCGCGGGCAAGTCCACCCTCTTCCGCATGGTCGTCCAGCGCGAGCACCCGGACGAGGGCCGGTGTCCGTCGACCGGGGCGTCACCATCGGCTACTTCGACCAGGACGTGGGCGAGATGTCCGGCCAGAGCGCGGTGGCCGCGGTGATGGACGGCGCGGGGCCGGTGTCGGAGATCGCCACGGAGCTCAAGGCGCTGGAGGCGGCCATGGCGGACCCCGAGCGCATGGACGAGATGGACAAGCTCGTGGAGCGCTTTGGCGTCGTGCAGGGCCGCTACGAGGAGCTGGGCGGCTACGCGCTGGAGGGCAAGGCGCGGGAGATCCTCGCGGGCCTGGGCTTCAGCGAGGAGATGATGGACGGCGACGTGGGCGCGCTGTCGGGCGGTTGGAAGATGCGCGTGGCGCTCGCCCGCATCCTGCTCATGCGCCCGGACGTGATGCTGCTCGACGAGCCGAGCAACCACCTGGACATCGAGTCGCTCATCTGGCTGGAGAGCTTCCTCAAGAACTTCGAGGGCGCCCTGCTGATGACGAGCCACGACCGCGAGTTCATGAACCGCATCGTGACGAAGATCGTCGAGATCGACGGCGGCGAGCTGACCACGTACTCGGGCAACTACGACTTCTACGAGCAGCAGCGCGCGCAGAACGAGAAGCAGCAGCAGGCGCAGTTCGATCGCCAGCAGGCGATGCTCGCCAAGGAGCTGAAGTTCATCGAGCGCTTCAAGGCGCGCGCCTCGCACGCCGCCCAGGTGCAGAGCCGGGTGAAGAAGCTGGAGAAGATCGAGAAGGTGGAGCCGCCCAAGCGCCGCCAGACGCTGCTGTTCGACTTCCAGGCGCCGCCGCGCTCGGGTGACGACGTGGCGAAGCTGGAGCGCGTGGTGAAGGGCTACGGCAAGCGCCGCATCTACAACGGCCTGGACTTCCTGGTGCGCCGCGGCGAGCGCTGGTGCGTCATGGGCGTCAACGGCGCGGGCAAGTCCACCCTGCTCAAGCTCATCGCCGGGGACTCCAAGCCGGACGACGGCGCGGTGACGCTGGGGGGCAGCGTGAAGATGGCCTACTTCGCCCAGCACGCCATGGAGATCCTCAAGCCCGAGCTGACCGTGTTCGACTCGCTGGTGGACAAGTTCCCCCGCGCGTCCCAGGGCTCGCTGCGCGCGCTCGCCGGGTGCTTCGGCTTCTCCGGAGAGGAGATCGAGAAGAAGTGCCGCGTGCTCTCCGGTGGAGAGAAGGCCCGGCTGGTGCTGGCGCAGATGCTCTACGATCCGCCCAACTTCCTGGTGCTGGACGAGCCCACCAACCACCTGGACATGGCCACCAAGCAGATGCTGATCCAAGCGCTCGCCAACTACGAGGGCACCATGCTCTTCGTGAGCCACGATCGGCACTTCCTCGGGGCGCTGTCCAACCGGGTGCTGGAGCTGACGCCCGAGGGTCCCCACCTGTACGGCGGCGGCTACACCGAGTACGTGGCGCGCACCGGCCACGAGGCCCCGGGCCTGCGCAGCTGAAGCACTCCCTCCCCCGGCCACCCTCGTCAGAGGAGCTTGCCGGGGTTGAGGATGCCGAGCGGATCCATCGCGGCCTTGAGCGTGTGATGGAGCCGCGTGGTCTCGGCGCCGAGCTGCCGGGCGAGGAAGGGACGCTTGAGCAGGCCCACCCCGTGCTCACCGGTGATGGTGCCCCCCAGCTCGAGCACGGCGCCGAGGATGTCGTCGAACGCCGCCTGGGCTCGCGCCACCTCGTCCGCGTCGTTCCGGTCGAAGACGAGCGTGGGGTGCATGTTGCCATCCCCCGCGTGGCCGAACGTGCCGATGATGACCCGGCGCTCCGCGGCGATGCGCTCGACCGCCGCGAGCAGCTCCGCCGGGCGCGACACGGGCACACAGACGTCATCCAGCAGCGTCGTGCCCTGTTTCTCCAGGGCGAGGAAGGCGAAGCGGCGCGCGGCGAGCAGGGACTCGCCCTCGGCCTCGTCGGAGGACTGGATGACGAAGGTGGCGCCGGCGGCCTCGCACACGGCGGCCATGCGCGCGCACTCCGCCACGCCCTGCTCTCCCCCCGCGTCCGAGCGCGCCAGGAGCAACGCCGCCGCGTCCACGTCCAACCCCAGCGGCATGTGGGCCTCCACGGCGCGCACGGTGGCGCGGTCCATCAACTCCAGGAGCGAGGGCCGGGTGTCCGCCACGATGTCGATGACGGCCGCGCCCGCCGCGACGAGCGTGGGGAACGAGGCCACCAGGGTCGTGGCCTTGGGAGGACGGGGGCGCAGCCGCAGCGTGGCCTCGGTGATGATGCCGAGCGTGCCCTCGGAGCCGACGAACAGGCGGGTGAGATCGTAGCCCGCCACGTTCTTCACCGTGCGGCCCCCGGTGCGCACGACGGAGCCATCCGCGAGCACCACCTCCAGCCCGAGCACGGCGTCTCCCGTCACGCCGTACTTCACGCAGCACAGGCCCCCCGCGTTGGTGGCGAGGTTGCCGCCCAGGGTGGAGAACTCCCAGCTCGCCGGGTCCGGCGCGTACCACAGCCCCACTTCCGCCGCGGCCGCCTTGAGCGCGCCATTGAGGACACCGGGCTGGACGACGGCGAACAGGCTCTTGCGGTCCAGCTCCAGGATGCGATTCATCCGCGTGAGTGAGAGGACGAGGCACCCGTCCACGGCGTTGGCACCACCCGACAGGCCCGAGCCCGCGCCCCGGGCGACCACCGGAACGCGGTGGGCCGACGCCACCCGGAGCACCGCCTGCACCTCGGCCGTCGACGCGGGGCGGACGAGGGCACGCGCCACGCCCGCGGGGGCCCAATCGGCTTGATCCCTCCGGTGGGCCTCGAGCACATCGGCGTCGGTGACGAGTCCCTCGGGCGGCAGCACGGCCGCGAGCTGCTTCAACCAGTCCACGCTCATGGGCGCGACGCTACATCGTCCAAGCTCCGTGGTAGGAGGGAAGCATGTCTCAATCCCCTCCGGAGCGCCCACTCGCCGTGTTGGTGGGCGTCCAGCTCCCCCAAGTCTCGGACACCGAACACGCCGCCGACCTCGCCGAGCTCGGCCGGCTGGTGCACACCCTCGGCTACGAGGTCGTCGCGACCGTGAGCCAACGCCGCGACGGCATCGCGGCGGGAACGGTCCTCGGAACCGGAAAGCTCGAGGAGCTGGCCCGGCTCACCGGAGGCCACGGCACCGTGCCCTCGGGAGCGCGCGCGCGCAAGTCGAAGGCGCGCGAGCGCTGGGAAGCCGAAACGGAGGAGGCGGAAGAGGCGGCGGCGGAGGCCGCTCCCGAGGCGCCACCGGAAACCGAAGCCGACGAGGTCGACGAGCCAGACGAAGGCGAGGAGGCCGACGAAGGCGAGGAAGCCGGGGAGGAGCGTGCCGGGGCGAGGCCCACCGTGGTGGTCGTCGACCATGAGCTGACGCCCAGCCAGTTGAGCAACCTCGAGCGGGCCACCGGCGCCCAGGTGCTCGACCGCACCGGCGTCATCGTGGACATCTTCCACCGTCACGCGCGCAGCCGTGAGGCGCGGATGCAGGTGGAGATCGCCCGGCTCAACTACCTCGCCCCGCGCATGCGCGAGTCGACGGGAAGCCGCGAGCGCCAGCAAGGCCGGGGCTCGGGTGATTCGGCGATGGAACTCGATCGCCGCAGGATCCGCGACCGGCTCGCCGAGTTGCGCGCGGGGCTCGCGTCCATCCAGCAGGACCAGGACAACCGGCGCTACGCCCGGAGGGACCAGCTCCGGGTGGCGCTGGTGGGCTACACCAACGCGGGCAAGTCCTCGCTCATGCGCGCCCTGACGGGCAGCGAGGTCCTGGTGGCCGACCAGCTCTTCGCCACGCTCGACACCACGGTGCGGGCGCTGAAACCGGAGACCCGGCCGAGGATCCTCGTCTCGGACACCGTGGGCTTCATCCAGAAGCTGCCGCACGATCTCGTGGCCTCCTTCCGCTCCACGCTCGACGAGGCGCTGGAGCCTCGCTGCTGCTCTACGTGGTGGATGCCTCCGACCCCACCGGCCGGCCCAGCTCGAGGTCACCCGCTCCGTGCTCCGCGAGATTGGAGCGCAGAGCGTGCCGAGCCTGCTGTTGTTCAACAAGGCGGACCGGCTCTCCGCCGAGGCTCGCGAGGCCCTGCTCCAGGAGCACCCCGAGGCACGCGTCGTCTCGGCGCACTCGCCCGACGACGTCGCGGCGCTGCGCCAGGGCATCGTGGAGTTCTTCGAGCGCTCCATGATCGAGGCGGACCTCGGTGATTCCCTACGCGCGCCAGGGACGCATCGGCGAGGTGTACGAACACGCCCGGGTGCTCACCGAGTCCTTCGACGAGAACGGCCGGAACCTGAGGATCCGGGCGCTCCCGGCGGCGATCGCCCGGCTCACCCATGCGTTCGGAACGTGAGCTACGCGGTGCTTCTGGCCGCCTTCGTTGACAGTCCAGGCCGTGGCCCACTTATCTCCCGGGCCGGGAGACCCTCCCCGCCCCAATAGGAGCAAGCACCATGTCCCTGTCCATGTACCAGGCGTCCGTCCCCGTTTTCATCCACATGCTGAACAACCTGTCGGAGATCCTCGGCAAGGCCGCCTCCTATGCCGAGACGAAGAAGATCGAGCCGAGCGTCCTCATCAATGCCCGGCTGGCGCCCGACATGCTTCCCCTGTCCTTCCAACTGCGGATGACCTGTGAGTCCGCGAAGTACTGTGCCACCCAGTTGGCGGGGATGGAGCCCACCCAGCAGCCCGATACGGAGACGACCTTCGCCGACTGGCAGGCGCGCATCACCAAGACAATCGACTTCCTGAAAAGCCTGAACGCGGAGCAGATCGACGGCAGCGAGGAGCGCACCGTCATCATTAAAATGCGCACCCAGGAGATGCGGCTTCAGGGGCAGCCCTTCCTGCTCACCTTCGCGCTGCCCAACTTCTATTTCCACCTCACCACGGCGTACGCCATCCTGCGTCACAACGGGTTGGACATCGGCAAGATGGACTTCCTCGGCCGCCGCTGAACATCAAGCACGTCCACTCAGCCGAGCGGACGTGTCAGAGGGTCGCCTGGAGAGGCGTGCACCAGACAGCCCACTGCTCCTCCCCCTCGCCTCCCAGCCGCCGCCCCACGCGCATCCGCGTGTCGCGCGCGCCCGTCGAAGTCCTCCCCCATCTGGCTTTGCTCTCCCGGTAGCAGTGACAAACACTGGGCGGCTATGTGGACCGTTCCCACTTCCCGCTCCTGTAAGATGCAGGACAGAAGAGGGGGAGCCCATGAAACGCCCAGACGGGCCAGGGAAGCGATGCAGTGTCGGCGCGACGGGGCTCCGGCTTCAGACGCGACGTCCTCGCGCGAGCGCCCCCCACCTTGCGTCCCGCGAGCCGGGACTGAGCTCCTCCAGAGACACGGAGTCCCCCGACAATGCTCTCCATCCCAGGCTACACGCTCCGAGGGGCCCTCAAGGCCACCGGGACCAACCTGCTCTTCCACGCCCTGCGGGACGAGGATGGCCTGCCCCTCATCGTCAAGACGCCCGTGGCCGCCGTCGGACCGCGTGAGAGCGAGCGCTATCGCCGCGAGTTCAACATCCTCCAGCGCATCCGCGACGTGCGGGGCGTGCTCCGGGCCCATGCCTGCGAGCAACTCCAGGATCGGCCGAGTCTGTTGTTGGAGGAGGTGGAAGGAGAGGTGCTGTCCGCGCTCACGGGCAAGCCCTTCCCCGTGCGCGGCGTGCTGGACATGGCCATCTCCCTGACGACCACCCTGGCGGAGATCCATCGCCGCGGCGTCATCCACAAGGACATCAAGCCCTCCAACATCATCCTCACGCCCTCGGGGGAGGCGCGCCTCATCGACTTCGGCACCGCCACCCTCCAGATGATCGAGCACGTGGACGCGGCGCCGACCACGCTCGTCGAGGGAACCCTGGCCTACATGTCGCCCGAGCAGACCGGGCGGATGAACCGCTCGGTGGACTACCGCACCGACTTCTACTCGCTGGGCGTCACCCTCTACGAGCTGCTCACGGGCATGCGCCCCTTCCATGGGCGCGACGCGCTCGAGTGGTTCCACGTCCACATGGCGGTGGAGCCCCAGCCGCTCACCGAGCGCGTCGCGGACATTCCTCCCGTGCTGTCCGCCATCGTGCTCAAGCTGCTGGCCAAGGTGGCCGAGGAGCGCTACCAGAGCGCCGACGGGCTGAAGGCGGACCTGGAGCGCTGCCGGGACAACCTGCTGCGGGGCCAGCACGAGGACTTCCCCCGGGGATGTACGACTTCCCCACCCGCTTCCAGCTCCCCCAACGCCTCTATGGGCGCGACGCCCACGCCACCGCGCTGCTCCAGGGCTTCGAGCGCGTCGCCCGGAGCGGACAGCCCGAGCTCATCCTGGTGCGGGGCTATTCCGGCAGCGGCAAGTCCGCGGTGGTGCACGAGCTGCACAAGCCCGTGGTGCGCCACCGCAGCTTCTTCCTGCGCGGCAAGTTCGAGCAGTTCCAGCAGGCCAGCCCCTACTCCACCCTGGCGCAGGCCATCCGCGGGCTGACGCAGCAACTGCTCGCGGGCACCGACGAGTCCCTGGCGTCCTGGCGCGGGCGCCTCCAGGAGGCCTGGGAGGGACAGGGGCAGGTGCTCGTGGACGTGGTGCCCCAGCTCGAGCTCGTCGCGGGCAAGCAACCCCACGTCCCGGAGCTGCCTCCCTCCGAGGCCCAACACCGCTTCAACCGCGTGTTCCGCCAGTTCCTCGGCCTCTTCGCCACCTCGGAGCACCCGCTCGTCCTCTTCCTGGATGACCTGCAGTGGGCCGATCCCGCCAGCCTCCAGCTCCTCCATCACCTGCTCACCCACGCGGACACGCCGCCCATCCTGCTCATCGGCGCCTACCGCGACAACGAGGTGGGCCCCTGCCACCCCCTGGCGCGCGCTCTCGAGGAGATGCGCACGGCCGGCGCGCGCACGCGGGACGTCCAGCTCGAACCCCTGGGGCTCGAGGAGGTGCGGCAGCTCGTCACGGACGCGATGCCCGGCGCGAACGAGGGGCTCATCGCTCCGCTCTCGGCCCTGGCCCTGGAGAAGACCGGAGGCAACCCCTTCTTCCTGCTGCAGTTCCTGCTGACGCTCCACCAGGACGGACTCCTGGTGCACGCCCTCGACGGCACCTGGCGGTGGGACGAGGACGGAGTCCGGGCCCGGGGCTACTCGGACAACGTCGTCGACTTCATGGTGGGCAAGCTGCGTCAGTTCCCCGCCGGCACCCAGCACCTGCTGCGGCTGGCCGCCTGCGTGGGCAACTCCTTCCCGCTCCAGATGCTGAGCGCGCTCCGCGGCGACATGGAGGCCGCCGAGTTGGAGCGGAACCTGGAGCCCGCCTTCCAGGAGAACCTGCTGGTGCGCACCAGCGCGGATCAAGCCCGGTTCAGCCATGACCGCATCCAGCAGGCCGCCTATGCCCTCATCGAGGAGCAGGAGCGCAATCTGGTCCACCTGCGGATCGGCCGCATGCTGCTGGCGAACCTGCCCCCGGAGGCCCTGCCGGAGAAGCTCTTCGATGTCGTGAGCCAGCTCAACGCCGGAGCGGGGCTGCTCCACGACGACGCGGAGCGCCTGCGCGTGGCTCACCTGAACGCCGAGGCGGGCCGGCGGGCCAAGGCCTCGATCGCGCTGCGCTCGGCCATCACCTACTTCACCCAGGCCTTCCAGCTCCTCCCAGGAGATCCCTGGGAGACGGAGCCCGTGCTCGCCTTCAAGCTGCGCTTGGAGCACGCCAGCTGCAAGTTCCTGAGCGGCAACGCCGCCGACGCCCTCCAACTGGTGGATGGATTCCTGGGCCGCGCCCGTACCCGCGCGGACATCGCGGCGGTGTACTGCCTGAAGACAGACATCCTCATCGGCATGGGCGACATCCAGACCGCCGTGACCTGTCTGCTGGAAGGACTGGCCCTGGTGGGCATGCCCATGTCCCCGCACCCCACCTGGGAGGAGGTGGAGGCCGCCAACGCGGAGGTGTGGGCCCTGTTGGGAGACCGCTCCATCGAGAGCCTCGTCACGCTGCCGCCCATGACCGATCCGGACATGGAGGCGGTGATGAGCCTCCTGGGCGCCATGTATGCGCCCGCGTTCGTCACGGACACCAACCTGCTCATCCTCCACCTCAGCCGGATGGTCGCGCTCAGCCTCCGTCATGGCAACACGGCCGCCTCCGTGCACGGCTACTCCTGGTACGGACTGGTGCTCGGCTCCGCCTTCAAGCGCTACCCGGAGAGCCTCGCCTTCGGCCAGCTCGCGTGTGCTCTCGCCGAGAGCCGGGGGTTCACCGCCCTGCGGGCCAAGGCGCTCTACGGCCTGGAGATCATCAGCTACTGGACCCAGCCCCTGTCCATCGCGCTGGGGCTCGTGCGCGAGGCCTTCCAACAGGCGCTCCAGAGCAGTGACAGTCAGGTCGCCGGCTACTGCTGCAACCACATCGTCACCGACCGCTTCCTGCTGGGGCACGACCTGGAGGAGGTCTACCGGGAGTCGGTGGCGAACCTGCACTTCACCCGGGGAGCCGACTTCCTGGACTCGGGCGACATCATCCACTTCACCCAGCGCCATGTGCAGCAGCTGCGCGGCCTCACGGCCTCGTTCGGCACGATGAATGGCGAGGACTTCGACGAGGAGACCTTCGAGGCCGGGTTGACGCCGCAACGCATGAGCACCATGCGCTGCTGGTACTGGCTCATCAAGGCGCAATCGCGCTACCTGAGCGGCGCGTACCAGGAGGCCCTCGAGTGCGCCAACAAGAGCGAGGAGCTGAGCTGGTCCTCGCTCGGTCACATCCAGCTGATGGACCTGCACCTCTTCCGCGCCCTGGCCCTGGCCGCCTGCTGCGCGAGGATGACCCCCGAGAAGCGGCAACAGGCGCTCGTGGAGATACGGCGGCACCAGCAACGACTGGCGGAGTGGGCCCACCACTGCCCCTCGACCTTCCTCGCCCCCGAGCGGCTCGTCGCCGCGGAGCTCGCCCGGCTCACGGGCCAGCGGGACGAGGCGCTCCAGGCCTACGAGCACGCCGTCCAGTCCGCGCGCGAGCACGGCTTCCTCCAGCGGGCCGCCCTCGCCTACGAGCTGGCCGCGCGCTTCTGGCGCGAGCAGCGCATCCCCACCCTCACCGAGGCCTATGCGCGCAAGGCCCGCGAGGCCTGGCTGCGCTGGGGGGCGCGGGGCAAGGTGCAGCAACTGGACTCGGAATGGCCCTTCCTGGCCACGCCCGAGGCCGGCGCGCCGAACCTCACGGACACCAGCTCGACGCAGATCGACGCGCTCACCCTGGTGAAGGCCCAGCAGGCCATCTCCGAGGAGATCGTCCTCGAGCGGCTGGTGGCCTCGCTGTTGCGCATCGCCATGGAGAACGCCGGGGCCCAGCGCGGCGCCCTGCTGCTGCCGCAAGGCGGCAAGCTCGCGCTCGCGGCGCTCTCGGGCACCGTCTCCGGACAGCCCACCACCGGAGGCACCGAGTCCTACCTGCCGTGGACCGTCATCTCCTACGTCAAGCGCACGCGCGAGCACGTGCTCATCGGTGACGCCTCCCAGCCCCATTCCTTCTCGTCCGACACCTGGCTCGAGCAGAGCCATGCCCGCTCCGTGCTCTGCCTGCCACTGCTGCGCCGGGAGGAGTTCCGCGGGGTGCTGTACCTGGAGAACACCCTGGCCACCAATGCCTTCACCCCGGGCCGCATCGCGCTGCTCGGCCACCGGCCTCCCAGGCCGCCATCTCCATCGAGAACGCGCGGCTGTACGCCGACGTGCAGAACGCCGAGGCCGCCCTGCGCCGCTCCAACGACGAGCTGGAGAAGCACGTGGAGGAGCGCACGCGCGAGCTCAAGCGCACCCAGGTGCGCCGGTGGACGCCGCGCGCGCGGCGGGCATGGCGGAGATCGCCGCCAACGTGCTGCACAACGTGGGCAACGTCCTCACCAGCGCCGTCATCAATCTCCAGATGGTGCGCGAGACGATGAACGCCTCGCGCCTGGGACGGCTCAAGCAGGTCACCCAACTGCTCGACGAGCACCACGGCGACCTGCCGGGCTTCTTCGCCCGGGATGCCCGCGGCGCGCAGCTCCCCGGCTACCTGTCCGCGCTCTCCGAGGAACTGCTGCGCGAGCGCTCCTCGCTCCAGGAGGGCATGGCCGCCATGGACAAGCACATCGAGCACATCCGGGCCATCGTCCAGGTCCAGCAGACCTACGCCCACAGCACCCTCGTCACCGAGGAGTGCGACCTCGGGCGGCTCGTGGAGGATGCCCTGAGCCTCCAGCGGGCCTCGCTCCAGCGCCACGGCATCACCGTCACCAAGGAGCTCTCCCCCGTCCCCAAGGTCTGTCTGGACAAACACAAGGTGTTGCAGATCCTCATCAACCTCATCAGCAACGCCAAACACGCCATGAACCCCATGCCCGAGCCGCAGCGCCACCTGCGCGTGCGGCTGGACACGGAGGGCAACACCGCGCGCATCCAGGTTGTCGACAACGGCATGGGCATCCCGCCGGAACTCCGCGGCCGGCTCTTCGGCCAGGGCTTCACCACACGCGCTGGTGGGCATGGGCTGGGCCTGCACTCCAGCGCGCTGGAGGCGCGCATCCTCGGGGGAAGCATCAGCCTGGAGAGCGAGGGCCCCGGCAAGGGCGCCACGGCCACCCTCAAGATTCCCCTCTCGTGAACGCGGGGCCTCCCGGACCCGGGGGCCCCGGCCATGGTGAGAGGAAAACTCCTCCTGCTTGGAAATCGTCCCGGCTCGCGGATTCCCCCCTCTGTGGGGGCACCCCGCGTTCCTCCGTCATTCCTGACACCGCGTCTGGAACACCGCGTCTGGAGTTCGGTCCGCGCGGCCAGGACGTGGTGTCTTGCTCTTGTTCATGATATGTTTTGAATACTCCCACTACTTACACCAGATGGAGAGGATTATGGGCTCATTGGAAGGGAAGACCGCTCTCATCACGGGCGGCGGCTCGGGTATTGGTTTCGCCATCGCGGAGCGCTACGCGCGGGAGGGAGCACAGGTAGTGCTCGCCGGGCGGAGCCAGCAGCGGCTGGACAATGCGGTGGAAAGGATTGGCCGGGCCGCACGCGGCGTGGTGACGGACGTCGCCGACGAGGCCCAGGTCGAGCGGCTGATCGACGCCGTGCCCCGGATCGATCTGCTGGTGACGTGCGCCGGAGGCGCGGTGTTCGGACCGGTGGAGCAGGTACCGCGCAAGTCATGGCGTGACCTGTTCGACGCGCGCTTCTTCGGCCAGCTCTCCGCCTGTCATCACGCCGTCCCGAAGATGCCCCCGGGCAGCACCATCGTGCTGTGCTCGGGCGTGGCGGGGCATGCGGCCCTGGTGAACTACTCCGGAGGCGCGGCCCTGTGCGGCGCGGTCAACGCCATGGGGCGTTCACTCGCGGTCGAGCTGGCCCCCAAGGGCATCCGGGTGAACGTCCTGTCTCCCGGACTGACACGTGGCACCGACATCGACTGGCAGGTGCCCCCCGAGAAGATCGACGCGTTCATGTCCAGCCTCATGGAGCGCATCCCCATGAAGCGCACGGCGACGGCGCGCGAAATGGCGGATGCCGCCTTCTTCCTGGCGACGAATGCCTACGCCACCGGCGTGGTGCTCGACATCGATGGAGGCTGGACGGCGGTCTGAGTTCCGCCCGGCTCCGGGGGCGCCGGTCATTTCCCAGTCACGAGGGAAATGATATCCACCGAGCCCCTCCTCATGAAGAACACGAATGGCGTTGAGACCCTCCGTGCCCGGAGAAGGTGGCGAGGCCTGCTCGGCCCGGTGCTCCTGGGCCTCGGGATGCAGGGCTGTGCCCCGGAGGATGCCTCCGGGACGGTGATGGCATACGTCTTCGCGCGCGACGAGGCCACGGGCCAGTACGCGCTCGGCCGGCACCCGGTGGAGAACCTGGAGTCGTTGCGGGAACTGCGCGGCCGCGACGTCGACTTCCGCGGGGCTCCGAGTTGAAGACCTCCAGCTACGAGCGCGGCTCACCCTTCGCGCTGGAGTACACCCGCGAGGCGGACGGCACCGTCGTCCCGGGAGACATGCACTCCCTGTATGCCCTCAGCCTGTACCGGAGCATGGATCGCACGGCCACGCTGCTGCGCGCCCACGGCCACGTGCCCCGGCGCCGCCTGGACGTCCTCTACTACCCCCGCCTGGACAACCTCCTCACCGGAGATGGCCGTGCGGAGCTCACCGACAACGCGGCCTACTCCTCCGTGGGGCCGTGCTTCCTGATCGTCCCCTCCTTCCTGCTCGATGGCCTGCCCATGATGCTCAACGAGGGCGTGGTGGCGCACGAGTTCGGGCACGCCGTCATCCACCAGGAGCTGTTCGGCGACCTGGAGACCCTGCCCGGCGAGGGGGACTCGTCCTGGGACACCACCCGCCGCGACCTCTCCGCCATGCACGAGGGCGTGGCGGATCTGTTCGGGCTGATCGTCACGGGAGACCCGGACTACGTGCTCGCCACCGTCGACGCCGACCGCGACATGGCCGAGCCGCGCGACTACACCCCGACGAGGCGGGAAGAGGCCGTCCTGGAGAGGGCTTCGAGCCCCATGCCCACGGCTCGCTCCTGGCCCGGGCCGTCTACGAGCTGTGGCCCAAGGATGCCCAGGGCCGCATCTCGCCCGAGGGCCGCTCGCGGCTGCTCACGGCCACGCTCGCCAGTTTGCGGGAGCTGAAGTTCGAGAAGGACACCTTCACCCTCGCCTCCTTCCCCAACGCGCTGGTGACCCACCTGAGCGCCGAGGAGCGCGAGGCCGCGTGCGCCGTCCTCCTGAAGCGGATGAAGCCCCTGACGTCCACCCTCACCTCCTGCGAGGTGGCGCCATGAGCCGCTGGTTCTTGCTCGGCGGGGTGCTGCTGGCCGGACAGGCCGGTGCCGTTCCCCTTCGCGCGGGCGTGGACGTGGCGCTGCTGCTGCGTCAGGAGGCCCCGGGTCATCGCACGGGGCTGCTCAGCGGAGGCCCGCGCGTCGTGTTCGATCTGAGCCGCTACCTGGCCCTGTCCGGCGACTACCGCTTCGCCTGGTCCTCCGAGGGCACCGTGGCCCGGGTCGTCACGCGCTACCACCGCTTCAGCGTGCGTCCGGAGTTGCACCTGCCCGTGCGCACCACGGACTTCGTGCTCGCCGCCGGCCCGGCCCTCACCGTGTCCCACTCCTCGCTCGGCGGCGGTGGCACGCACGTGTCCACCACCGCCGCGCGGATTGGCCTCTCCGGTGGCGCCGCGGTGGACATCCACCTCGAGCCCCTCACCCTGCGCACCGGCATGGATCTGGTATGGGCCGCCCAACGGGTGGATGTCTCCGTGGGCATCGGCGCGCTCTTCACCTTCGGAGGGGAACCGTGAAGGCCTCGCACTCGCCCTGCTGCTCTTGTGCTCGCCCGCGCTCGCCGCCACCCCACGCAACGCCCTGCTGGACGTGAGCGCGGACGTGCTCGAGCCGGGGAGTCCCAGATCGATCTCTTCTTCGGCCAGCTCGGGATGGGCATCCTGCCGCGCGTTCAGCTCTCCAGCCCGGTGGCGCCCTATCTCCTCACCCTGCTCAACCTGTCCGCCAAGGTGCAGGTGTTGGATCGGCCGGAGCTGCGCGTGTCCGTGGAGGGCGGAGCGTACTGGCTGGCCATCGGCCGGCTCGTCGATGCCAACGTGCTCTCCATTCCCGTGGCCGTGCGCGGCACGGTGCCCCTCGCGGACAACCTGAACCTCCACCTGGGGGCGGGCTACCATCGCTTCGCCTTCGCCTTCGCCGAGACGGCGACCGATAGCAACGCGCTGCACGTGGAGACCACGCTGGCGCGTCACGACTCGCGCGGCGCCTTCCTGCTCACCGCGAAGGCCCCCCTGCTCAACATCCAGCACGCGCGCTCCCAGAGCGCCATCGACAACCGGCCGCTGGAGGGCACGCTCGCGCTGGACGGCATCTCCTCCTGGAGCGTGATGCTCGCGCGCGATCACCTCTTCGGCAAGACGGGCCACGTGCGCTTCGGCATCGGCTACCGCCACCGGCCCGGCATCCTCCTCGTCGAGTCGATCGGGCCCGTGGTGGTGAACTTCAACCTCTACTGGCGCTGAGCCCCCGGAAAGAGCGCGGCCAATGCCGCCCCACTCCCTGTCCCAGGCAGCCAACTGCATGGTCACCGCGTATTTGTAGGCGCTGGAGACATCCTCGAAGTCCTCCGGGCGAAGCGCAGCGAGGCGCTCACGCAGGAAGCCCGGGTCGCCGAACATCTCGCGGTGCTTGAATTCGGCGACCAGGACACGGGGGCCCGCGAGCGCTTCAGGAGGCTGACATTCCAGCCTCTACGTCGTAGCGGCCACCCAGGGCGCTCCACGTGTCCCAGAGCAAACGGAAGCTCGTGAGATGCGCTGGCGTATGAGCCGGTTCGAGACACCGGTCGCGGAGGGCCGCGAGGTAGTTGGCTTCCGTGGCGATGCCCGGTCGCTCCTTCGAGTACGCCTGTCCGTGATGCCAGAAGACTTGGCGAAGGTACTCGTAGTGGAACCTCGCCCTTTCGAGCGGATGGCGCGAGGGGCAGCCCATCCGTTCCGGGTCATCCTGGGAGACGTCGTAGAAACGTTTGAGTTCAGCGAGTGCGGTGTCTGCGGGTTGTCGGGGGATGAGCTTGCGGTGTCCCAGCAACCAACTCTCGATGCAGCAATCCGCGACGATGACGTGGACTTGGCCCCGATACCGAAGGCCCTGGCGCTGTAGTACCTCGGTGGCGCTCTCCAGGATGCCGAGCACTTCCTGCCGCCGTTCGCCGTAGGAGCGCTCCTCGGCGTCGATACAGATGAAGAGATGGTCAACGCCTTGCCGGGCCGAGTCCTCGAGTGCACCGGGGATGCGCTGGAGGTAGGAGGGGTAGCCCATACCGGCGAGGATGAAGAAGGAATCCGCGGCGAGGTCCGCGGATTGGGCGACTTCGCGGAGCTGTGGGAAGCAGTGACCCAGCCAAGCCTTGTAGAGCTTCTTCTCGGTGCGCCGACCCTCGACGAGGAAGTAGAGCCTCATGCCATCCCCTCCTCGAACTCAGGCGAGTTGATGAGCCGGATGAAATCGTCCTGGGCGGAGGGACCCTGCAACGCAGGAATCTCCGAAGCAGGCGTGACGCGCACGGTGCTCCCCTTGCGGCGCACGAGCTTCCAGTAGCTCTTGGGGATGTTGTTGATGATGTAGGGGTGGTGGCTGGTGATGATGAACTGCAGGTCATTGGCGCGCGACAGGATGAAATCGGTCAGCGGGCCCATGCAGTTCACACCGAGGCTGTTCTCGAACTCGTCGATCAGCACCACTGTCCCCGCGGGGGCAAGCATCAGGTCCACGAGGTGGTTGAGCGTGCGCACCATTCCGGAGGAAATGTCACTGCCGTCGATCCAGGAAGGAACGCCTCGCTCCTTGAGCTTGAATGAAAGGCGCTCCCTCTGCGAGCCCTTCAATACTCCCGACTCCTGGCGGTCCACGGCCACATCTTCGATAGTGGGGAATATGTCGATGAAGAGTTGTTTGAGCTTTTTGAACTCATCAACATATCCTTCCTGCAATACGAAAGCTTTGGCTACGGGAGGTAGACCGCCAAGACCGATCAACAATTCGGGCGAACCGAATATCCTTACAAGTCGTTCAGGATTGACAATGGCATATACTGCACCTTGCGCCTCTAGCGCTCCAAGGATGTAAGATCCAAATGCGCGGCGCAGCTGTACAATGGATGGCTCATCCAGGAGTTGAAGCGCGCTCGCGGAGCGATTAAGCATGGGCAGTTCCTTGTTCTTGAACAAGAAACGGTCTTGATCACGCTGGACGAGCAGTCCTTCCATGTTGCTGTGCAGGCTCTCTTGAAGAACAACAGATTTGCTGCCCACTGGCGGCGCGGCACTCCCTTCGTCATCCCCTGGTGCGAGAAAGCGGGCTGCACTGTCGAACTGCCACCTGTAGTCTTGCCCCGCATGTTCGCAATGAACGTCGAAGCGGGCTCCTGGTGAGGTATGCCAGTCGGGAAGATCAAGTCCGATATATGCGACCGAACGGATCGCCCGTAGGATTCGCGTCTTGCCCACTCCCGAGGCGCCCACGAGGAGGTTGAAGCGATCCAGGCGCAGGCTCTCCAGCCTCCATCCAGTTCGCTTGTCCTCGAAGGTGAGACTCTTCAATAGCATCGTGGTGCTCCGCTCGACCCGTCTCCGCTACCCGGGCTCATTTCTCGCTTCCCACTTCTTTTAGCACCTGCTCCTCGCGGATACAGAACCGAACGTGGACCTGTTGTTCGACCCTGGCTCGGGAGCACCCATGTCCGTCCATTCTGGTGGACTGGGGCCCGCGAGGGCTCAGCGCGGCTTGAGCGTGCGCACCATCTCGTCGAGGACGGGCTGGAAGACCTCGGAGTTGGAGCCCGTGCTGCCCTGCACAAAGGAATCGAGCGTCATGGGCTCGCCTCGAGCCGTCACGCTGCCCCAGACGCCCATGCCCCTGCGGCCTCCCTCTGGAGGGCCACCTGGGCCAGCGTGTGCCCCATGCGGCTGCTTCGCGTCTCCACCCGCCCGGCACACAGCCCTCGTGGCACCCGTCAGCTGCCCTCCTCGTCCCCTCTGATCCAGCTCTCTCCCTCCACACGGCCCCCTTCCCACCTATACGCCCCGGCCTCCTGAGCATCTCGTGAATCACCCCCCTCGCCGCAAGGGTCCTGCTCGCGGCGAGGAGGGTGGCCGGGAGCTGGAGGCCGGGATGCTCGACGACAACAGGCCGTGTCAGTCCGGCGCGGCATCCGAGGGCGCAGTGCAGCCGCTGTCGTCACACGCAGCGGCGGGAAGCACCTGGGTTGTAGACCGCCGCACCTCGAACGCCGGGCCCGGATGGGCCTCGAGCAGCAGGGACTGCAGCTCGGCACCCAGCCACAGGTCGTCATGAACACCGAAGACCTGCCGGCGAAGACGTCCCTGCGCGTCGATCAACACCGTCGTCGGCGTCCCCCGCATCGCGTACGCGCTCATTGTCCGCGGGATGGGATCGCCGGCTTCGCCCGGTGCATCCACGCCCACCGGGAACTTCACCCGGTATTCGTGGAGGAACGCCCGAAGGGACTCGAGCTTCATGGCCTCGTGGTGCTCGAAGACCGTGTGCAGCCCGACCACGACGAGCGGCGCGCCCGCGAAGACTTCAGCGACGCGCTGTGCCTGCGGAATGCCTCGGGCGACACATCCAGGGCAGAGCATTTGGAATGCGTGAAGGAGGACGACCTTGCCGCGGAGTCGCTCGAGAGTGAGCGGCTGAGGCGTGTTGAGCCAGGCGGTCGTCTGCCACTCGGGCGCGGGGCGCGACGTCATTAGAAGTCCCCGTCCTTGACGTAGGGGTGGGCCCAGAGCGTCACCTGCAACAGGCAGGACTTGAGCCACGCCGCCGACATCTTCTCGACGTCCTCCGCGGAATGGCCCTGCTTCGCCAGGAAGGGGCGCAGGGTGAAGGTCACCGGGAAGATGAGCGCGAACAGGTCCCGAAAGGGCACGACATCCGTCGAGGGGGCTCCGTCGGTCTTGTTCTTCTTCACCCGATGGTGGCGCAGGCCAATTTCGTGCTGGTAGTCGAGCCAGGCCTGGTCGTACTGGGCACTCGACGTATCGAGAATCCACTGGCCGAAGCGCTTGCGGACGAGGCCAAGGTAGTCACCAAGGGGCTTGCCGTCCTTCTTTCCACTGAACGAGGCGAGCAGATGCGGCTGACTCCCAACAAACCCGTACCAGACGTCGAGGATCGCCTCGACGTGCCCCTTCACGATGTCGTGCGACATGCGGAGGTACTTCACGTCCTCTTCGCCAAACAGGACGCTGGCCTTCATCTTTTCGAAGTCGGAAAGGGACACAGGTGAACGCGCAACGGACGAGGTGCCATGCGTATAGCCGGGGATGCTGCTCATCTCTTCTTCTCCTTCGTGGAGCAAAGCTCCGCTGTCGCCGTCGGACGGAATGGCGGCGAACCATGTGAGAAGGAAGGTAGAGCCATACCGGCACCCTCGATAGAGCCGGTTTCGTGAAGAAGACTGGGCCGGTGTGTCGCTCCGTCCTCGTCCGTACCGCTCTACGTGGTGCCCTTCAGGCCTTGGGGCTGGGGCCCAGTCCCAGCCTCAGGTAGTTGAAGAAGTGCCCCAGCCGGAGCTCGCCCCGGTGGTACCAGGCCGTGAGCAGGCCCACCCCCGCCAGCAGGCCGAGCCCCACGCCAGTGGCGGTGGTCGCGTCGCGCAGGGCGAAGTACAGGTAGAACCAGAGGCAGGTGAGGTGACAGATGTTGTCGAAGGTGATGATCGCGTTGATGCGGGGTGTCTTGTGGGGCGGGCTGTAGAACCGGCTGCTACGAAGAGCACCGTGCTGGTAGGCCTTGACCAGGAACAGGCCATGGGTGAGGGCATTGAGCAGGACGAAGAACGGGGCCCCAACGGTGGCGAAGGCAAAGACAGCCGAGGCGGTCTCCAGGCCCCAGTACAGCGTGGGATTCACGTTGTCGTAGAGCCAGCCCGCGGCGCGGTACAGCGTGTTGGCGAACGGGAAAGGCAGATGGGTGAAGAGGAGCATGCACTCGTATGCGACCCAGAACCAGAGCACGCCCCGCATGTCGAGCACGCTCACGGCGTACCGGGCGGCGCCGTGCACCCCCAGGAGAAGGAGGGTGAAGACAGCATCCCACGGCTTGAAGTACGACAGGCGGCTCTCGCTCGGCATGGTGGACATGAATGGTGACCTCTTCTGGCTGCGCAGGGGGAGATGTCAGAAGGTGTAGCGGAGGCCGAGGCGCACCTGCCGGGGCGCCTGGTACGCCAAGGGCCGCTTGAAGTTCCGGTTGACCTCGTCCTGGGTGAGTGGCTCGCCCCTGACCGTCTTGATCATGCCTGGAGTGACGAACTTCCCGGCCACCGGCGTCTCGAGCGGCAACACGTGCTGATTGGCGTAGAGCTCATCCACCCGCGTTGCTCGTTGGAAATTGAAGAGGTTGAACACGTCCAAGGTGAAAGACACCACATTGTCCCCACCGAGGCGGCAGTTCA
The DNA here is from genome assembly GCA_049060065.1 of Cystobacter fuscus. Lineage (GTDB taxonomy): Bacteria > Myxococcota > Myxococcia > Myxococcales > Myxococcaceae > Cystobacter > Cystobacter fuscus_B. The sequence goes on along the minus strand of JBMEQP010000002.1, from coordinate 1,120,105 downwards.
CCCCCACGTTGGAGTCGATGTCGTGGACCCATGGGGTACGCTCCCCGGATGAGCCGCGCGGCAGGATGAAGACCCAGTCCGGCCCGTAAGCCGGGTGCGCGCCCAGGTAGTTGATGGGAGTGCCCGAGCGGCCGAGATAGGACAGGCCAAGGCTGGCGGACACTTCACGGGTGAGGTGGAACACCCTGGCGCCGAAGAGCTTGAGGGTGTGCGGGCGATCATAAGGCAGAAGACCTGTCCGGTTCTTCTCCGGGGGCCGAAAGCGAAGTCGGACGGGAAGATCGTCCCGTGCTCCCTGACGAGGCCGATATAATTGCCATACAGGCGCGACCAGGTGTAGCTGGCTTGGGCCAGCCAGCCATCGCGGAAGGTGCGGCTGAGCACCAGCGTCACTCCATCGTAGGTGCGCTCCGCCTTCGGCAAGTGGCTGGCGAGCCCCAGTCCCGGGTTGCCCAGGAAGACCGAGGATGCCTCGTCGAGGCTCATTACCTCGATGGCCGAGTCCAGGCGGCGGTGGGTGTAGTAGGCGCTCAGCCGGGTGTCGGAGAGCACCTCGTACTCGGCGCCCGCGACGAGCTCGGTGGACGAGGGCGGGAGGAGGGAGGGTCGACCGGCATCAGATCCCGTGCGCCTGATGGGAAGGCCACCCCCATCAGGCCGAGCGGCAACTGGCCACGGTACTTCGCATAGTGGGCGAAGAGCTTCATCCCGCCCTGGGCCAGCGGCTCCACGACCAGGCCGATACGCGGTGAGAGCTGGTCGCGGAGCGCGAAGGTCAGCGCGTCATCCGTCTGGTACGGCCGCTGCGGTTTCCGGTACAGCCACTGCGTGTCGTAGCGGACGCCCGCGTTCACCGTCACGCGGTTGGACAGCGTCCAACTGTCCTGCACGAAGCCACCGAGGAGGTTGTTGGTGTAGCGCTCTTCCGGAGACAGCGTGCTGTCCTGGAGGAAACCCGTGGCCCTGTCACTCCGAATGATGACCGCCCCTCCACCCGGCAACGACGAAACCCTGTCGAACTCCCCGTCCACTCCCCACCTGAGCACGTGAGTGCCAGCGAGTTGCAGCAGCCAGGTGGCCTGGGCGCTGGCCTGGTAGCGCTCCATGACCTCGCGGTCGACGGTGGCGCCCTCCGAAACGGGCTGGATGTCGGTCGTCTGCAGGGACCCACCCAACCGGGCATCGACCCGCAGTCTCTTGTTCAGGAACACACCGGCATACTGGAGTTGGGTCGTCGTGAAGTTGTTGTCTTCGGGCCCTCTCAAGATCGCGACGGGACCCTCGACCCCCGTGGGTGCGCCCGGCACCTCCTCTATCCCTGAGCGGCCCGGCGTGGTGATGACCGACAGCGTCACCTGGTGGTCCTGATTGAACAGATACGTGAGCTTGCCCATCGCCTGGAGGCGGCGATCCTCGAGGAGGTACATGCGCGAGGAGCCAGGAATCGGTGTGTTCGTGCCGAACCTGGTGAAGGCGCGCGTGTACTCGTAACGGGAGAGCGCGGGAGCCACACCGGCGAAGAACCACAGCTTGTCCTTCACGAGCGGGCCGCCCAGGGTGGCACCGACGTCGCCCTCGTGCTGGAGCGCGCTGCGCCCGGAGACGATCGAGTTCAGATCGGAAACGGGCGTGCGGAGCCCCTCCAGGAAACCCGGCACCCAGTTGCTGAAGAGCGAGCCGTGGAACTCGTTGGAGCCGGACCGGGTCCGCGCCTGGAGGACGCCTCCCATGGCGCGGCCGTACTGAGGCATGTAGCCGCCGGTGATGACCTCGAAGTCCTGGAGGAACTCGACGCTCAGGGGGCTGGCGTTGGCACCGAACGCCAGATCCTGGGTGGAGAGGCCGTCCACCACGTACCCGTTCTCCCAGGGGAGCCCCATGGATGGAGAAGCCGCCCCCTTCGGGCTGCGTGCCCGGGACGAGCCCGGCGAGGGACCCGAAGGAACGCGACGCGCCGCTCGCCGACGGCGGGCTCACCGCGAGGTGCTGGATGGAACCCCACTCGACAGCCTGGCCCGTGGTGGCCGAGGACACATCGAGGGTGGGTGACCCGACGTACGGGAGCACGATCTCCCTGGCGTCTCCGCCAGACAACTCCGCGTTGACCTGGACGGTCTGCTCCGGGCGCAGGTCAATCTCCGTGTGCCAGAACGGCTCGAAAGACTCCTTGTCGAACCGCAGGAGGTAGACACCCGGCGGCAGGGCGGGAATGCGGAACTGGCCCTGGGCATCCGTCACCACGACCCGCTCGCCCTCCAGGGCCTCCGAGGTCGCGGTCACGACCACGTCCGGGAGCGGCTGCTTCGTCCCGGTGGCGAGCACGGTCCCCGTGAGCTCGGAGTCCGTGAGGGCCGCGGCCGTGAACGACAGGCCCGCGACCAGGATGACTCCCATTCTCCAAAGCATCCGCACCAGGTGCATGCTGGCCCCCGACGAGAAAGACAGGAGCTTAGCCAAAACCCCTGGCTTTCAATGTCGGAAGTGCGCAACGGCCTCTGGCCGGAGCCCCGAGACGATGTCCGGGGGGATTGTTCAATGATTCGAGAGAGTGGAGAGCACCCCGGGAGAGGGCTCGAGGTTCACGGTGGTGCTTCCTACCTCACGCGCAGCACCGTGAGCCCCTGCTCGGTGAGCGCGAGCACCATCGCGGGACGCAAGCCGTCGTCCACCACCAGTTGCAGCACGCGCTCACCCGCGACGCCCTCCACGCGCGCGAGCGTACCGTCCGGCGCGCGACGCCACAGGCCGCGGTCCTCGGTGCCCACCAGCAGCGCGCCGTCCGGAGTGGCGGCGAGTGCTCGGATGCGCTGGGTGGGCAGGCCCTCGAGCCGCTCGTAGGCGCGCGGAGAGGAGTGAGCCGCCAGACGCCGTACTTCGCGCTGCCCAGCCAGTAGGCGCCGTCCTTCGTCTGCACGAAGCCACGCCACAGGTCCATGTCCTCCTGGCTCCCCAGCGCCTCCACGTAGGTGTCCAGCTTCCAGGGCACCTTCGCGAGGTCGTCCCAGTCGCCGAGCGCGGCGGGCGGAGTGACGATGCCCACCTTCCACTCGTTGCCCACCAGCACGTCGCCGTCCTGTGCGAGCCCCACCGCGTACGTGTACCCGATGCGCAAGGAGCCGCTCGCGTTCTTGAAGACGGGGTGGCGGTGCGCGTTGTAGTCGAGCCCGCGCACGCGCGTGACGCCGTGGTTGGTGCCCAGGTAGAGCTCGCCGCGGAAGGGCCCGCGCGCCACGCGCACGCAGGTGAGCACCGAGCGGTCCTCGTCGTAGTGCGGGTCATTCGTGTTGCGGATGACCAGGTGCTGCTCCAGTTCCACGCCGCCGTCCGGCCGCAGACGCACCACGTCCAGGTCGCCCTCGAGGAAGACGGGATCGTCCAGGTCGTCGCGGCGTGGCCGCGCGAGCTCCTCGGCGAGGTAGCCCACGTAGGCGCGCCCCGCGGCGCCGCCACACACCACGCTGGAGCGGAAGCCCCTGCCCGCCTGGCCCACACCGGAGGTCCAAGTAGGCTGGCTGTCCCCGGGGCGCAGCACGCCCACGCGCGCGCCGTCCAGGAGCCAGAGGTTGCCGCCCGCGTCCAGGCCCACCGACTGGGGCGTGCCCACGGCGAACTGCTTCGAGTAGTCGAGCACCGCCTCCTGGCTCCAGGGCCCCGGGCTGTCCACCGGCAGCGCGCCCCCACCGCCGCCGTCCCCCTCACCGCAGGCGCACAGCCACGCGCCCAGCAACAGCCCCCACGCGCCCTCTCGCATCCCGCCCTCCCTTTCCGCGCGCGAGAGGGTCTGCACGCGGCGCCAGCGCGCCCAGGGAGGTGGAGGTGGGAGTTTCCAGCGCAGGACAGACGCAACATGGCGGAGCCCGTCGCCTTCGGGCCAGGGGCTACCCCATCATCTCCCTCCACGCACACGGCCAGCTGTCAGCTCGCCTGACTGCCCCATTTCAATACCCTCTCATTCAAGGCGGAAGTGGAGCGCGTACGTAGAGGCTCGAGCAGGCTGCCCTGAAACTTTCCGGGAGTGAACGGGACTGCGGGGCGCCAACAGCGACTCCCCGCGAGCGGTACAGGCTTCACGGGGCCGCGCGTCCGCCGATCTCCGGGAAGCGCTCATAGGCCCGCTTGAGCGCGTCTAGATGCGAGGGGTTGTCCAGGTCGAGCGGCGCATCCGTGAGTTGCACAACCCACCCGCCCGTCGCGGTGCGCCGTGAGCGCGAGAGCAACTCCGCGTCGCGGGCAGGCTCCGGGAACCCGATGGCCTGTGCGGCAGCGGCAGACCAGTAGTTCAGCCACCCCAAGTATTGTGGAATCTCGGGCGCAGGGATTTTCTCTGGGAACTTGAGTGCAGGCAGTCCCCGAGGCGGCTTTTCGGGCCCATGCATTTTCGGGCCTGTTTGGTCCGCGATGTCCAGCATCACGCGGTCCGGCGTCATATGACCCCACAACGCGCGTGCGCCCTCTGCTACTCCCACTAAAATGGCTCTTCCAGCAGCAATAACAACCTTGTCCAGTGGCAGGCTCACGGAGACCTTTAGCTGCGGCTGATTGCTCGGGCACTGCCCCGCCGGTATCTCCCAGCCGGTAAGCGTCACTCCATGGTTCTCATCATCGTTGCAGAGGAACGGGAGCCCCTTGTCTGCCATTCTCGTTTTCTTGATCCACTCATCTCGCTGCTGCAATGGGACGAGTCCTTCTGCCTCGGTCATCGTCCATCCCAAGTACAAACCGGGGAGGGCATGTTCCAGACCATGGGTGATTGCGAGAGGGCGGCTGTCGTCGCCAATGAGCGCGGGCGCGTAGACGCCGAGGGCGAGTGAATTCTGATTGACTGACATTTCAACACCAATGCATGACAACCACATCAAGAGTATTATCCGCCTTCAACAGAGCTTCCTTGTGTGCTTCGCTGCGCACACCGACTGCAAAGTTGTATCTGCAGACCTTGGCGAGTTCTCGCTCCCGCTGTATTTCCGGCAGCTTCATCCTGACGAAGAACGCCCGAGAGCGAGGGGGTTGCTTTTCAAAGCCATCCGTCTTGACCTCCCACAGCGTGCGCGTGGCGAGTTGCAGCGCGTCGAAGTTCTTCCCATTCACGTACACATCCCCACCGGGGAAGCTGTTGTTCGGCATCTTGTCCGCGCACTTGTTGTGCGGGTCATGCCCGCCAAGGTGGCGCGGCAATGGGATGGGCTTGCATCTCGGGTCGTCTTCCTCCGTGAGGGCGGACGCGGGCTGCTTCTGCGGTGAGGGTTCCCGGGCCGCTGCTTTCGCAGCACGAGGCTGGGCCCCGAGTTCCACCATGAGTTGCCGCGAAGCCTCCGAGACGTCCCGTAGCCGGGCCTCGAACTCCCATTGAGCGTCGACCCACTCTGGGCGGCGGTCGCTCTCCGCTGAGGCGGTGCTGGAGGGCCAGAGAAGGACGAGGCCCACGAGCACCGGGCCCACTCGGGAGAGCGCCCCGGCGAACGTCCTGGCGCGACTCGCCTGAGCAATACCCTCCGCGCCCCTCACCACCTCGGCGGCTTGCCCGCTCGTCTTCGCGGCGCTGGAGAAGCGCTCGAAGGCCCGTTCCGCCGCGGTGAGCTTGCGATCCAACACCTCCCATTGACGCGGCTCCAAGTCATTGCGCGCCCGAGAAAGCAGCGCTCGGGCCTGGTCCAGGTCCGCCTTTCCAATCCGTGACCTTTGCTTTACCGGCTCCATCGGCGCGGACACGAGCCGGATGCTCGGACCTCGGGGAGGAGTCGGGACGAAGGTGTGAGGCCGTGGCATGGACGGCGCGGCGGGCGCGCTAGCGCACGCGACGAGAAGGAGCATCAGGGCGCTACACGCATGCACACGCATGGCCACGGTCTTTCAATCAAGAGTGGGTGGAGTGAGTCAAGACAGGCGTGTTCTGGAGTCCACCCGCCTGCCCTGACGACACGAATATCCGGGGCGAGCCAGCCCTCCACGGCGTAAAACAGTGGAGGCGGCGGGAAGCGAAGCCGCTAAAGGCGGAGCTGCCCTCCCTCAGGACCAGAGGCCCACCCCCGTTTTCCCTCTGAAAATGGGGCGGCCATTTGTCCAGGCGAGTCCAGGCGAGTCCGTTCGGTTTGGTCCTTTTTTGGTCCCCTTGGACCCCTTGCCGGACGAGAGCGGCAAGTGTCCAGCCACAAGGAAGTCTACTGGCACCGACTCCCTGTCCTACTGCCGCATACTTGGTCGCTGCGCCCGAACTGCCGGGCCCTAGCTCCCTCCATAGGCGACTAGGCGCCCTGCCGGGAGTTGGTGCCTTCCAGTGATGGGCAGAACCTAGCCAAACTCCTGTCCGCTAGAGCTGTCCGACCTCTGCGGCTGCGTGAAGCAAGCCGCCAGCACCCAGATACGTGGAGATACAAAGCGCATGCTCCCCACCTGCCCGCCCCGGCTTCCCACCGAACTCCGCGAACCCCTCCTCGCCTTCGCGTCCGCTTGGGCAGCGAGCCCGCTACGTCCGCGCGTACAGCCGGAGGTGGCGCACGCGTGGGACGCGCTGCTCCACGAGTGGATCCATACCCCCGCCCTCCCGCTCTTCGTTCGAAAGGACGCCGCGCGCCGGGGTCCGGCCCCGACGCACCCATCAGGCTGCTCAGCGACAACTACACCTCCCCAGCAACGACAATTACACCTCCCCATCCTGAGTGACGGCAGCCGTCGGTAGGAACCCGGTGACTTCCGAGGTTCGGATGGGCGGGTGAGGACGACGGATGCCCAGGTGAGGAAGCTGATGGAAGAGATGGCGAAGCACGGAGGCTTGGGGCTGGCGGCGGCCCGGGCGGGCATGGACCGCAAGACGGCACGCAAGTACGTGAAGGAGGGGAAGTTCCCCTCGGAGCTCGAGCAGGAGCGCACCTGGAGGACGAGGAGGACCCCTTCGAGGAGCAGTGGGAGGGACTGGCCGAGCGGCTGAAGGAGGCGCCGGAACTGGAGGCCAAGACGCTCTTCGAGGAGCTGTGCGCTCGGGAGCCGGGACGCTACAAGCCGGGGCAGCTGCGCACGTTGCAGCGGCGAGTGCGCCAGTGGCGAGCGCAGCAGGGGCCGGAGAAGCAGGTGTTCTTCGCCCAGGAGCATCGGCCCGGGGAGGCGATGCAGACGGACTTCACCTGGGCCAACGAGCTGGAGGTGACGGTGGGAGGCCAGCCCTTCGCGCACCTGCTGTGTCACCCGGTGCTGCCGTACTCCAACTGGGAATGGGCGACGGTGTGCCACTCGGAGTCCATGGCGGCCATCAAGCGCGGAGTGCAGGCGGCCGTCTTCCGGCTGGGGAAGGTGCCGCGCTACCACCAGACGGACAACTCCACGAGCGCCACGCATGACTTGCGCAACGGCAAGCGGGGATTCAACGCCGAGTACCAGGTGCTCATGAAGCACCTGGGCATGGAGCCGCGCACGATTGAAGTGGGGAAGAAGGAGCAGAACGGAGACGTGGAGGCGCTCAACGGCGCGCTCAAACGTCGGCTGTTGCAGCACCTGCTGATGCGCGGCAGTCGGGACTTCCAGAGCGCCGTGGAGTACGAGAGCTGGGTGCAGGGCGTGCTGGAGAAAGCCAACCGGCTGCGCGGCGCGAAGGTGGAGGAGGAGCTGGCGGCGATGAGGGCGCTGTCGGTGCAGCGGCTGGTGGAGTACAGCGAGCTGGAGGTAGTCGTCACGGCGTGGAGCACCATCCGGGTGCAGCACAACACGTACTCGGTGCCCTCGCGGCTGGTGGGTCAGCGCGTGCGGGTGCGCGTGTACGACGACAAGCTGGAGGTGCTGCACGCGGGAAAACCGCAGCTGGTGGTGGACAGGCTGGTGGGCCGCAACGGACACCGCATCAACTACCGGCACATCATCTGGTCACTGGTGCAGAAGCCCGGGGCCTTCGCGCAGTACCGCTACCGGGAGGACCTCTTCCCCTCGCTGGTATTCCGCCAGGCGTACGACGAGCTGCAGCGGGTGCACGCGGGGAGAGCCGCGGACGTGGAATACCTGCGCATTCTGCACCGGCGGCCTCCACGCTGGAGGCGCAGGTGGAGCAGGTGCTGGCGCGACTGCTGGCCGAGGGCGGACTGCGCGGTGCCGAGCAGGTGAAGGCGCTGGTGGCGCCGGCCCGGCCGGAGGTGCCCGAGCTGGAGCAGCCCGAGGTGGACCTGAGCAGCTATGACGCGCTGCTGGTGGCGCAGCGGGAGGTGGCCTCATGAGCCCCCCTCCACGTCCCTGCGAGCAGCGGCAGGAGCCTCCGACGAGCAGCAGCAAACGCTGGCCATGCTGCTGCGCGCGCTGAAGCTGCCGGCATTCGCAGCCCACCACGAGGAGCTGGCCGGGCGCGCTGGGCAGGAGGGCTGGACGTGCCCGCACTACCTGCGTCAGTTGGTGGAGCTGGAGCTGAGCGAGCGCCGGGGCCGACGAATAGAACGGCTGCTCAAGGCCTCGGGGCTGTCCACGGACAAGACGCTCGCCACGCTCGAGCAGGAGAAGCTACCCGCCAAGGTGCGCCGCCAGCTGCCGGCCCTATGCGAGGGCGGCTTCGTGGAGCGCGCGGAGAACGTGCTGGCCTTCGGACTGCCGGGCCGCGGCAAGACGCACGTGGTGAGTGCCATCGGCCACGAGTTGGTGCAGCGCGGCTACGAGGTGCTCTTCGTGCCGGCGGTGCTGCTGGTGCAGCGACTGCTGGCGGCCAAGAAGAACCTCTTGCTGGAGAAGGAGCTGCGGCGACTGGACGGGTACGACGCGGTCATCCTCGACGACATCGGCTACATCCAGCAGGACAGGGAGGAGATGGAGGTGCTGTTTACCTTCCTGGCCCAGCGCTACGAGCGCAGGAGCGTCCTGATTACGAGCAACCCGGTGTTTTCGCAGTGGGACCGGATCTTCAAGGACGCGATGACGACGGCGGCGGCGATTGACCGGGTGGTGCACCACGCGCTGATTCTGGAGCTCACCGGCGACAGCTACCGCAGCGAGAAGGCCAAGAGCCGGGAGACGGTCGACAAGGCCCGCGCCAGGCGCCCGGGGACGAGTAACAGCCCGTTCACGGCACAGGAGGTGGCCAACCCAGCGGCTCCGATGGACGTGACGACGACTACGGCGACGACGAAGTGAACGCAGTCAGGGCATCAACCCGATGGGGAAGTGTAATTGTCGCCAAGGGGAAAAAGTAATTGACGCTGGGCACATCAGGCCGCACACTTGTCCCGTGTGACAACAGCCCCGCCGTCTGGGCGTTCACCCTGGCACTGGAGGGTAACTGCCCCACCCTTGCGGAGGTCGCCGCCCTCGCAGCGAATGGCGGGATCCCTGTGGAGTTCACGAGATTGGGGCGGTTCGAGGCTTTCTACAAGGCGGGATGGAAGCTGGCGCACGTGGATGGCGTGGGGCTGCGAACGCGCACCCCGTTGGAGGCGGTCCCGCTCGACACTCTGAAGGAGCAATTGCGGCGGCTCCTCTCGCCCTCTAACCACTTTGCAGTTCCTAAGGTGTGGGCCGGGCTGGGGGAGATCCCCGAGATTATTGAGGTGATCCGCACCTGCGACGCGCAGGCCCACGGAGACGCGCCACGGCCCGCCGCGCCCGCGCCGCAGGCTGTCCCCCCGATGCCGGCTCGCGGGCCGACGCAGCCCCGTCGAGTCGCAGCGCTTCGCGCCAACAGCTACAGAGCCACCCGCCTCCTCTTCAGGGCCGAAGTGATTGAGGGACTGGCCGATGACCAGTCGTTCCGCATCGAAACGCCGGATGGCACCTACGAGATGACTCGGGCGGAGTTCCTTCGCACCTTCGCCAACGTCGCCGCTTCCAACACCTACCGCAGTACCGGCCAGTACAGCTACAGTACGACTCCGGCGAAGGCGCGCCGTTTCTTGGTCTGACGCGCACCGAGAGCGCGATTTAGCATTACCAATACTTATGACCCTTGAAGAGATCTCTTGGCGTTTTGTTATCCCTGCATTGGTTTCAGCGGTGGTCGCACTTGCAATTGCATACGTAAACAGGCGCACAACATCAACAATAGCAAAAGATAGACTCGATCACGAAAAAACACTGGCGGACAACAAAGTCAAGTTTGACATCGATCTGACTGAAAGAAAGTTTAAGTTCGACCGTGAGCTAGCGGAAAGAAAACTTGAGTCTGACACTCAGGCATCTGAAAGGAAATTTGAATTCGACCGCAGGCTGGCAGAACAAAAATCAACGGCCGATGCGCAATTGGCAGTGAGAAAGTTTGAATTTGACCGTGAACTCTCGGAAAGAAAGATCCGACTGGATCAGGCGTTTGCGGACTGGAAACGTCGAACCGAATTGGCTGAACAGGTCCTCGCGGATTTCTATAAAGCCAAGGAGTTATTCCAATCAGCTCGACAGCCCTTTTCAACTTCGAGCGAAGGTCTGACAAGAGAGCGCTCAGAGGATGAAACAGAGACCGAAACGAGCTACAAGAATTACCTATACGCGCCGTTTGAGCGACTGGCAAAGAACATAACATTCTTCACTGAGCTGAATGCACGCAAACATAGATTTGCCGCCCTGTTTGGCCCCGAGGCGCTTGAGCCCTTCGCTATAATTGTGACCTCATACAACCGTGTGGCATCGGCGACAGACATACTGATAGAGGACTACGATGCACGGCGACAGGGACAGGATATGGATGACAAAACTCGTAAAGAATTCATGAGAATCATCGGACGGGGATATGATGACGCGAATGATGAAATAGGAAATGAAATCAAGAGAGCGGTGTCTAAGATTGAGGCTATTTGTATCCCAATATTGAGATCAAGTCCGCAATGAACTGGTTGCTATGGCGTACAAACACAGGCCCAACTAGGCCCAGACTTTAACATCACCACTCCGTTCTGCTGGATACGAACAATAGGGCAGGTAGATTATCGCTCTGGCCGGATGGGGCAGCGGCACTACTCGCGCGCCGGGCCTTGCTCCACAGGCGGGAACGTGACGTTCCCGAGAGTGACGGTGCGGGGCCCTTGTGCTTCCCACAGCTTGAGGGTGCAGGGGCAGCCGACTTGCCCCGGCTCCCGCTCAGCACCCACCACGACAAAGCCACGGGCACCGGGAGCAATGGCCGACTCTTGCCACGCAGAAAGCTCCACCTCCGCGCCCGTCGAGTCCTTCAACACCGCCCCCGCTACCGTCCAGGGCTCGGCTCCAGCGTTTGCGAGTCGAAGCCGTATCGCCACGCTTCCCGGGTGGCTGTAGCTTCGGGCGTCCTCTGTCCTGAGTGCGTTTGCCGGGTGCTGCTTCACGTCCAGCCAAATGCTTTTTGACTGAACCTTTCCTCCACGCTCCAGCCATGCGGCCCCCATGAGCCCGCCGGGCTCTTTGCGCTCGGCCAGAAGACGCGCCTTGTCCTCCTGGCACTGGCGCGCTTCGGCCCGCGCCTCGGCAGCCTCCCTCTTGAGCGCGCCCGCTGGGCGTGGTTCGCGGAACACCTCTACGCGCCGTGTTCCCCTGGCCGCATGACCCACCAGCCAGAAGGTTGCACTTGCCGGGGCCGCACCATCCGCGAAGTGCACCGTTACCCGTACTCTCCCCTGGCAGAAAATCCCCCTTGGGAATGACGTGGAGGCTCAGGCCCTCTTTGCCTTGGGCCCAATCCGTGAGGCGGCCCTCTGGCTGAAACTCCACAGCCCCCGCAGCAATGCGGGAGTCAAAAACAAACGTTGTCGTCTCGTCCGGGCTCACGCACACCTCGGACGCCTGTGCCGTGGAGTCCGCCGCCAAGTCAATGCGGGACGTAGCAGCGCAGCCAGAAACGGGGGCGGCTCGGCGGCCTGTGCGGCGCCAGTGATGAGGGCGAGCGCCAGGAGAACGCCAGGAGACGAAGGCAGCACGGGGATTCAACCTCGACAATGTAGGCGGGGCCCCGCCCGGTAACTGGCGGGCCCCTGTTCAAATCAAAGGCTCGGCGGCACCCAACCGCACACCTCGCCAATCCTGCCGGGCGGCACGTCCTAGAACGTGCCCATCCGGTGCACCTCAAGCGGGTCGGCACCTTCACGTTGCCGGGCGTGCTTTCTCTCGTGGGACAAGTTCCCAACCCCCGAGGACAATCCGGGCCGGGATACCTGCCCTCCGGGTCCTCCAGGCCAATAACCAGACAGACAGGGTAGGTTTCCCCGCCTGGAATCTGCGCCCGGGTGAAGGTGCCGAAGACGCGGTTTTCCCCAAGCTGCAATGTCCCGGAGAGCAAGGTCCCCTCGGGTAGTTTTCCGAGTTCGGTTACCGACACGGTAACGGGTCCCTCTCGCACGGTTGCCCGCTCCGTGTTCTCACCCTCATAACCTTGCAGCACGACGTTCCCACGTCCGAAGCGGAACCTGTCGTGAGTCTCCTGCCACCCGGCGGGGCATTCAATGGGCGCGGGCGTGGGGCGCACCTGGGCCGTGCTGCCCGTACAACCGCCATCCAGCAGCGCACAGGCGGCAACGGCAGCGGCAGCGGCGTTCTTCAAGGGAGAGCCCATCTCCGCGCCTTCGGGCTGGAGCTTGGACGTTTCTTTTTTCGTCGTGTCTGGCTTGCGAAACATGGCGGTAGCCTTGAGCGCGGGGGTGGTGGCCTCAATGGGCGCCGCGCCTTTTGTAGCTTCCGGCGGGTTGCCGGGCCGCGCCACTTCGCGGACACGCCCGGTTTCCCCCGTCCTGTCCTCATGAGGGGACGGCATGGGTAGGGGCGTGGGGTTGTTGGTCATGGTAGAGGGCGTTTCCTTCGGTGCCGGGGGCTGTCCTCCGAGCAAAGCCCACGGCCCCCACCACGAGAGACACCGCCGCAACCCCCGCCACCAGCACCACGGCGGGCCGCCATAGCAAGCGCCCCACGATAGAGCCCATGTGCCATGCGGGCACCCGGGGCCGGGCAGGTGCCCCACGCTGGACGCGGGAGGGTTGAGCGAAAGGAGGAGCGGCAACCGGAGGGCCTACGGGATCGAAGACTGCGAGAGCAGCGGCCACGGCAACCGCTCCCAGCTCGCGGGCGGCTGCAACCTGCTGAACCTCGGGCTTTACGCCCTGCTCTTCCGGGTTCACAGCGGCGGCAACCTCCCGTGCTGGCTTCCTTGCACGCCGGGGGCTCTCTTCTATCCACCGTCGAAGCCAGCGCAGAAAGTCGGACTCGTCCACCCATGACGGGACTTTCCGGGCGCCGGATGCGTCCGGGTCAAACAGCGGCACGTCCCAGCTTGCATCAAGCTCGGCATCAGCAAGTGCCGTATTCAGCGCATCACAGAATTCAACCACGCTTCCATAACGGTCCTCGGGCCTCTTCTCCAACATCTTCATACAAACGCCCGACAGCACCGCAGGCACGCGCGGATTGAGAACATGGGGCGGAACAGGCTTCAGGTGAAGGATGCGATCAATTAAACCTTCATCCTGCCTGTCCCCGAAAGGGAGAATGTCCGTCAACAACCAATATAAACACACCCCCAGCGCCCACAGCTCATCACTCGGTCGACACTCATAACGCCCGATTCGCAGGAAGGCATCCGGGGCTTGAAACTCCAAGGTGCCGGGCAATGAGCCTTCATCGGTGGCCACCGGCGCCCCGACGTGCCAGCCGACACCAAAGTCTATCAAGACGGGCACCTCTCCTTTGCCCGTGATGACAATATTGGGCGGCTTCAAGTCGCGGTGAAATACGCTCCGCTGATGGACCTCCCCGAGAGTCAGCCCAATCTGAAATATGAAGCGGGCAGCTTTTCGCGCCGACGGGTTGTGCTCGCTGGCGTGGTCCTCCAGCGTCAACCCATCCACGAAGTCCATGACGATGTAGGGCGTTCCGATGACGGGGACGGGCCAGCGGTCGAAGCCATGAAAGCGAACGACGCACGGGTGGTCCATCTCCGCGAGAATGGCAATCTCCCGGCGAGCCCTCACGCTCAAAGCAACATCGTGCAGAAACTTCACGGCGAAGAAGCGCCCGCGCGCTCGGCCTTGAAGACCAGGCCGAAGCTGCCATCCCCCAACTTCTTCAAAAGGCGATAGTCCCCGACCACATCGCCCGGTTCGGGATGCCTGAACACTGAGACCAAGAACGCGCTACCTCCGAAGTCGCGGAGTGTAGCAGAACCCGTGGGCCTCGGGGACTCCGGTAGACGTGCCGGGGCTCAAGGCCAGCATTCCGGCTCACCTTGGGGCGCCGGGATAGGAAGCATGGGCGAAGCGCGGCAGACGTGCGGGCGACCGAGAGCCCGCAGCGCCTAGCGATCCGAAGTCGCGTCGGGCACCGTCAGGGCATCCATTGCCCGCAGCACGTCGCCCGCCACCTCCACCTTCTTCTCGGGCCACGTTCGCAGCAGGCCCACAACCTTCCGAGTCTCGGGCGACAGGTCCTTGTGTGTGGTGGGGACTTCCGAGTTGGACACGTCAAGCAGCGCATCCGTTGGGACGCCCAGCGCGACGGCAATCGCCCGAAGCACGGGAACGGAAGGCATCATTCCGCCGCGCTCTACGCGGCCATATACGGGCGGAGTGAGCCCGACTTGGCGCGCCACTTGGGCCTGAGTGAGCCCGAGCCCTTCCCGTGCGGCACGTGCCACCTCGCCAATCGTCTTCTGTAGCAGGTCACTTTCCATGCGGGGCAGGTTTAGCAGATTTCGACTTGCGGTGATTGGGCCTGCGAGAGCCACGTTTCACGCTCTCTGGCCGCATGAGATTTGCCACGATCCGGATTGCGTCAAGCTGTGGTTTGCTCAGCGTCCGCAACCGGCGCAACAACCTCCGGATCTCCGGCGAGTCTTCCTGTTTGGCCTGTCGTGACGCTGAACGCGCTGGCGGCTTCATCGTCTCAACCGCTAACAGGCTGCTAGCTGTAACCCCGAGAGCTTGGCAAATCTTCTTCAATGTTGGAACGCTGGGCATAGTGACGCCTCGTTCCATGCGCCCGTAAACTTCGGGAGCAAATCCAAGACGCTCGGCCACGTCTTCCTGTGTCAACTTGGCCCGCTTGCGCGCTTCCCTCGCAGCGGCGCCAATCCGCACAGACAACTTTGGCTCTGCCTCTACTTGGGCGGACATAGGGCGCCTCACTCCGAAGGGTTGCCGTCCATCATGTCCGGACGCAGGGGCAAGACACCTCGCTCGATAAGCTCCATGGACGACGACGACCAGCGGCGCGACGCTTCCTGGAGTACCGCTTTCAATTCGGATGCTCTCTCGATGACGGCATAGGGTTCCGGCAAGTTGAGCAGAAAAAGGCGGAGTTGATTGCGCATCTCGGAGGCAGACTCGAAACGCTCTGCGGGGTTGGGCTGTAGGGCCCGCGTGAGGATGGCTTGCAGACGTGTGGGCAATTCAGAAGCGGCACGCTCCACCTCTGCGGGGCCAAAGCGCAAAACGCGATTGGCTAGCACCTCAAGGCTTATCCACGTCGGCCTCTCGGAAACGATATTGGGAGGAAATCGTGAGGGGAGCCGGGGCGCGAGAGTTTCGAGGGGATCTAGTGGGTACTCGCCCGTAAGCATTTCGAGCAACACGAGACCGAGAGAAAAACGTCTGCCCTCCCGTCGATTTCCTTTGCAGTGAGGGGATCGCTTGATGAGTCGGCAACGGAGCGAATGAGTTTGTCTCTCGATGAGACTGCGGCGCGCAGGGCTTCTGGGGCAATGTAAGCCGGATCGCCACGAAGGACACCGAGAGGAGTAGGCAGGCGGTGTCTTAGTTCCGAATAGGCACTGCCAAAATTGGTGAGCTTGACACGGCCATTGAAACTCAGGCGAATTCTCAGCGGCCCCACGGCCCGGTGGATGATGTGAAGCTTCCGGCCTGTGTCGTCCTCGCGTCCGTGCGCGTAATCGAGCGCGTCCGCCACGTCAGCCGCGACAGACACCGCAAAGGCAGGCGACAATTTGCGCCCTGCGATCATCGCCGCATCCATGATGGTGAGGAGATAGCAGCCTCGCATATGCTCACTGACGACGTAATCCACCCCCTCGCGCGTGGCCAACCCGTACACCTCGGCAATGTTGGGATGGCGCAGGAACATAGCGAGGTTTACTTCCTCCCGTGCTCGCGCGTGTCTGTCGCGCTCGTGGGGCGCATCTAAAGGCTTGAGGAGAACTTGAGCTCGCGGGCCACCGCCGACAGGATGCCGCCATACGACCAACAGCGTGTCATAATCCCTATGCTTCACAAGGGTACGATAAAGCTCATAGCGAAAGCCTCCCGAGTCGAAAACGAGTCGGGCGTCGGGCTCTTGGATGTCGGGAGACCTGGGCATGGTCAAGATTCCTGCTTGAAGGCTTCCAATACTCCAAAGCGGATAGGGTGAGTGGTCAGCTCGTGATGTGCCCGCGTAGGTAACACAGCACTCCAGCGATGGGAAGACCCAACCAACCAATTAGGTATGGATACTGAGTTACTCACCTAAAGAGGTTGGGCTGTAGAGGTGAGCAAATCGGGAAAAGTCACGCCTTTGCAGGTGGGCCCCCTCTATGAAAGTCGCAACCTGGAGCGGGCGTGTTGGATTGGGACGCTCGCATGTCGTGAGCCCGTGTGGGTGCGGCGGTAATCACGGCAGCGCCTCGGGCATGGTGAGCAGGCACACAGGCACGGCAGCCGAAACTCGGGCCAGTGCAGGCCAGCAGGACGGCAACCGAGCCTCGGGCCGGTGGAACGAACCAGTAGCGCGGCCACAGCCACAGCCCGGGCCTCGGGCGTGGTAGCGCCCACCGGGGCGCGGCGTGTGAACCTTTGGGCGGCCTGCCTGGAGCTTCGCCACAGCGGCGCGGGGGTGGCGCGTGGTGGCCCTCCTGGTGGTGGCGTTCTGGTGGCCCTGGGTGGTGGCGCCGTGGTGGCCCCGCTGAGCCCTCCGTAGTGGCTCCGGTGGTGGTGTTGTGGTGGGCGCGGTGGCCCTGGGTGGTGGCGCCGTGGTGGCCCCCCATGTCTGCCCGGCTGGGCGGTGGCCAGTCATTGGCGGTCTTCTGCTGGCGGCCTGGACACGTCCCGCCGGGCTGTGTCACCTCTGTCCCCGTCGGTTTAGGTGGGTTGTCTGGTTGCTTGGTTGGGTTGTTTGGGACGGGTGGCGGGTATGGCGGAGAGCGACGTTTGTTCGGAGGGGAATCCCTCTACGGTTGGAGTTCGGGCGTGCGCCTGTGATTGCTGCGGATGCACCTCTGCGGGTGCGCAAGGTGCTCCACGGGCTGGGGCTTCGCTACCGGCCCGCACTGACGCTGGCGGCGAGTCCGAACTTCTGCGGGCCATCTGCGACGAGCTGCGGGGCCTGCGCGAGTCCGTGCGCGAGATTGAGCACCGGAGCAGCAACACGGCTCCCGCTCAAGCGGCGCGGGCCATTTCCATTGAAGCCGCGCAGGCCATGCTCGGCTGCGGGCGCTCGCGCATCTTCGAGCTTTTGAGGAGTGGCGCGCTCCGCCGTGCCCCGAAGCTTGGGAAGGTGGCCATGATCTACCTGCCCAGCCTCGAAGCCCTCATGGACGGCATTGACCGCGAGCCAGCGCCCAAGCTCAAGCGGCGCCCGCCCAGCGCAACGCTGGGCGGGGGATCGGGATGAAATCCTCAAGCTGATTCGACGAGCCTGATCTGTGCTCGCCGCATGGGCGGCAGTGCCGGAGCCTCGGGTGCCAAGCCGAGCATACAGGCAAGAGCCACACCGGGATGCATCGCATGCTGCGCGGGAGACGTCGGGCTCGCCACGCCCGGCTCGTAGGCACTCGTTGTTAATTCTTAGCCACCGGCAAGTTGCGGGTAGGGTACGGGGTAGGGCACGCCGTCAGGAAACTTGCACCTGACAACCTCGGCAAAAGCTGACTCATGCCACACCAACCGACGCGCAAGTAGCGGGTTGCCGTTCATTCTCTCTGGACTTGCGGTATCGCGCTTGAAGAGGCGCTTGTGCATCCGATATGCGAATATCTCGTCGATCTTGGGGTGCGACTGTAGGGTCGCGTGTTCATAGAAGACGAAGTACGCCGGGTTGCTCTTGGAGATCCTCCGTATGCATAGCGCAAATTTGCTATCGACGTACGGGCCCGCCTTCGTCTTCTTCTTCAGGTACGTGTCTCCATACTTCTCAGTGCCGTGCCAGCCACGCTGAAAGCGTACCGCTATCCCTTCCTGCCGCGTACATTCGCCAATCTTTATGAACGGATTGGGCTGATTCGCGAACCGGTAGAAGTAGAGGCCGATGGATGATGAGACACCAGCCGCTTGGAGCCCAGCAAGCACGAAATTCTGCTGCTTCAAGAGGACATCGGAGGGGCTAGTAAGCAATAGGCAGACGACTTTCTCGTTGCCGGTTCCTCGGCCCGACGAGGCTTGGTACCGCCTAAATGAAACCCGATCCATGTTTCAATTCCCGATATTAAAAGTTATTATGCGGACCGCTGCGTCTGGAGAGGGATGAAATCCTCAAGCTGATTCGACGAGCCTGAACTGCGCTCGCCACACGGGCAGCAGTGCCGGATCGTCGGGGTGCTCCAGCTTGATCGGAATCTTGATCATCGGGGGCACCTTCACGTTGTCGTAAAAGCGTTTCGTTGTGTTTGCCGAGTGATGGCCGACCACGGCGGCAATCGCGGCCAGTGGGAGCCCTCCCGCCTTGGGCCTCACTTCCTGGCCGCACTCCGAGGCCCAGGTAACGAAGCTGTGCCGGTACTCCCCGAAATGAACCGGCTCGATTCCAAGGGTTTCACAGGCGCGAGCCACAACCCGGCGGATATGGCTATCAACCGGCGCGGCCCCTCGCGCCTGTAGCCGCTGCACAGCCGCCAAAGTCTGGCGGTCGATACTCTGACGGTGAACGTTCCCGCTCTTGTGAATGAAGGTAATCGTCGCGGCGATCTCGCCTTGGTCCCCGAACACGGCCACCTTGCCCTCACCCTTCGCCAGCCGCTCTATCTCCGTGCCGTGCATCCCCGTCTTTGCATGGATGCACAGCACGTCGCGCACACACTGCACGTCCGTCGTGCGCCGCGTTTCCTCCTGCCCGAAGTTGGTGAACTCCCATCCGCTGATGGCCCGATAGAGCCGCTCGGTGGTCTCGATGCTGTAACCCTTCTCCCGCACGGCCTTCTCGGGACGGGTCACGGGCACCTTGAGGGAGACGGTGGGGTCTTCGGCCAGGGAGAGGACCCCTTGCTCCCTCAACCAAGCAGCAAACGACTTGATTGCCGTAATGCGGTTCTTCCTGGCCGTCTTGTGCCGGGCCAACTCCCGCTGCAGTTCCTGGAGGGTGACGGTGCGTAGGTCCCTCCCCGAGAGAGCTTCGGCCCACGTGGCCAAGTAGAAGCCGACGTTGCCCACGTATCGCTCGGTGGTCTTCGCCTGCCTCATGGAGTCGAGGAAGCGGCCCACGGTCTCTGCGTTGAGGTAAACGGCGGATTCCTGCTGCTGCTGCCGTGCATCCCGCTTGGTGCTGTAACCCTCGGGGTCGCGCATGAAGAGGGCCAGCTCGGCTTCCGCTTCCGTCTCGCTGCGGGCGTCCAGGTGGACCGTATAGGCCCGCCCCTGAACCATCTTCCGCAGCACGAACACCGGACGGCCATCCTTCCCGTTGAACGTCCGCCCCCCCTTCCACTTCCCCGTCCACACCCTGTTGTCGCCCACGTCGTGCGCTCCGTTTTGGTCCGAATTTGGACCCCAGGGAGCACGATTTGGTCCCCAAAGCAAACCGCGCCCCCTCGACAGGAGAGGGCGCGGCTCACAGCGGCGGGTAACTTCTAGTGGAAGCGGCGGGAATCGAACCCGCCGCATGGCAATCCCAGAACGGGCCTGGAGGTATGACCGGGAAGGGGCAGGTGAGGGAGCGCCTACACGCCCTCTGAGTTCACGACCTTCTCTCACAAGGAAGGCCGCTTCTTCGGCAACCTCTTCGACAACGAGGGCATCTACGCCGCCAGCGATGCGGCTCCGCGTTGGGAGGCTCACAGGGCGCACCTGCTGAACGGCAACTTGCGGAGCTGGGACGCCAGTCTGCTCGAGTACGCCCCGTCCTTCTGGGAGGACGCGGACCGCGAGTTCGCGATGGCCTGGCTGGCGTTGAGGCTCAGTGTCCCCAACGCTCCCCGTATCCGCCTTCCGGATGGCGCGGTCCTCCTGCAGGAGGGTCCCGGTGTTCTCGCTGAGATGCGCATCACGCAGCGCACCGAGCCCCAGCCCGGTGAGCCCATGCAAGCGAGCCTGCTCTATGTGCGCCCGAAAAACAGCAGATCCGAGTCTGTCTCGCCAGACTTCATGGTCGTTGTTCCGACCCATGCCGTGGAGAAGGGGTAAGCCTTCGGTCCTTCGGTCCTTCGGTCCTTCGTGGGCGCCATATCCGCGGCGAGCGCTTCTACGCGGACATCCACTTCCCGGCCTCCGCGTTGTTCTCCACGGCCCCGGTGACTCCGGTTGTCGCCGCGGCGGCCAGTGCGCAGGCCAGGGATGAAGAGGAGGCGGAAAAGGAAGCCCAGGCGTGGGATGACGACGATTGAGGCACGGGGTTGGCGGCGCCGTGCTCGCCGTCCAGGAGCCAGAGGTTGCCGCCCTCGTCCAGGCCCACCGACTGGGGCGTGCCCACGGCGAACTGCTTCGAGTAGTCGAGCACCGCCTCCCAGGGAGGTGGAGGTGGGAGTTTCCAGCGCAGGACAGACGCGTGGTAGAGGGCGCGCTCATGAGCCCAGGAACGAAGGAGCGGGTGCGGGTGCGCGACGCGCGCCCCGAGGACGACGCGGCGATCGGCGAACTGTTGATCGAGGCGTACACGACGCAGTACGCGAAGAAGATGCCCGAGGTGGTCTACACCGAGGAGCGCAAGCGCGACCTGCGCGCCGTGGCGCGGAAGCGCGAGGTGGCGAGCGTGTGGGTGGCGGAGCTGGACGGCCAGGTGGTGGGCACGGTGTCGCTCTTTCCGCCCGGCGCGCCCGGCAGCGAGGCCTGGATGCAGGACGCAGCCGACCTGCGCCACCGGCCACCGCGCCCAGCGTGCACGGCCAGGGGCTCGGGGCGCCGCTGCTGGACGCCGCGGAAGCGCAGGCGCGCGCGTGGGGCGTGAAGGCCGTGTGCCTGCACGTGCGCCAGGGCGTGGTGGGCGTCGCACGCATGTACATGGCGCGTGGTTACGTGCGCGCGCCCGAGGGAGATCTCCGCTACCCCACGGTGTCGCTCGAGGCGTACGTGCTGCCGCTGAGGGGCTGACGGGGGGCGGAACCCAGATGACGCCAAGCAATGGCCTCACCGGGTCCCCACTCCTCCGAAACGACGAAGAAGAATTACCTGGCGAGGTCGCAGTACTGCGGGTACCGGTTGCAAGGGTAACAGGTGCCACCGGGGCCACCGACGCAAACCTCATTGGCGGCGCACCGGCCCTGCGAATCGCACATCCGGAGGGCCTGCTCGGTCGACGCCACGTCCGTCACGGAGTCCTCCTCGATGGGCCCACCACATGCGGCCAGACCCAGCGTTGCGACGAGCAGACCCATGCCACGAATCCAGGACATCTTCATGTGCCATTCCTCCTGTGTCGAGTGGAAGCATGATTCTACGTCAGGGGCCCTGTCAGCGCGAGGCTCGCCAGACGCAGAGCGCCAGCCGAAGGATGGCACCCGGGAGCGTTGCGCCGGTGGTGCTCGTGTACGCCTGTCCTTCGCATAGGCGAGGCTATCCCCGCTCGAGGCGTCGTAGGACCCGGTCTACCCGTGCTTCCCTACGCCCTCGCACGGGCAGGACTTCCGTTCCCAGCACGAACGGATCGTCCAAGAGGATCCAGGCGAGCTTCTCGTCCACCTCCGACCCCCTGCTGGGCGCGCCGCTCCGGGCCTCGCGGGGCCTCCCGCCTCCTCTCCCGCCGCACACGCCATCACCAGGCCCGTGAGTCCCGGGACCGCCCAGTTCCAAACTTCGCCGTGGACGGTTCGACGAAGAAGGCGTTCATGCCCTCCACGTCGGACAGGAAGGTCTCGATCGAGGCGATCTTTCCGTCCCGGACACGGCAGACGGTCGCCGGTGCTCGTCGAGCCGCACACCGTCACGCTCCGCCGTGTTGTGGAGCGACAGGGCGACGTCCGTGCGGCTCACCAGTAAATGCTCGAGCTCGAACTTCACACCATAGGAGGCGATCTTGCGAACATGCGCCACCACGGCCTCCGCGCCCTCGATCCAGCCGGAGATGGCATTGTCCCCGGGCAGCACCCAGGCCACATCGTCGCACAGCAGGGCGCGCAATCCCTCCCAGTCGCGGGAGATGAGGGCGGTGTGGAAGCAACGGGCGAGGGCGAGTCTCTCGGTGTATCCGGTCATGCGCTGCTCCTCCTCGAGAAGAGAACCTCCCGGATATGCCCCCGTGAACCGCATCATGCGAATCGCCGGTGCTATACGTGGTATCCACACGGTGGATACTCGGCCCTCCTTCGGAGGAGCACGAGGTCTCGCAGACAGAACAGCTCGAGCGTCTCCCAGGGCGAACCGTCACTCGCCCTGCCAACTGGTCTGTTGCTTCAAGGGCAGGAGGATCGTGAACTGGGTGCCGCGGCCCGGCTCCGACTCGACCGAGATGGAGCCATTGTGGTTCTCCACCACCTTGCGGCAGATGGCGAGCCCCACACCTATCCCGGGAGTGTCTGGGTTCAGCTTCCGGAGCACCTCGAACACATGCGAGCGGTAGAGGGGATCGAAGCCAATCCCATTGTCCGAGAAGGTGATCCGCGCGAAGTCGGTGTAGTGATACCTGTCCTTGATGGACCGGAAGCTGTTGTGCTCGATGAGCTGACACCCGATGTCGAGCCGCGACTCCCCACGGGGTTTGCGGAACTTGGCCGCGTTGTCGAGCAGGTGGAAGAAGAGCAGCATCAACTGACGCCGCCGCCCCTGGACGACGGGAAGGGGCTCGCACCGCAGCGACAACGTGGGGAGCCCGCCCAGCTCCAGCACCCGGTGCCGGGCACTGCCCAGGATCTCGAGCAGATCCACGTCCTCGAGCGGCTCGTCGAGCGCGTCCAGCGCCATGAACTGATGCAGCCCCATCACCAGCTGCTCCATCTTCACGCTGACGGTCTTGATGCGATCGAGCGAATGCTGGCCCGTCACCGACAGCCCCTCCCGGTCATCCCGGGTGAAGAGACAGGCGAACATGGCGAGCTGCCGGGCGGGCTGCCGCAGATCTTGCGCCAGGGCGGTGCTCACGCGGGTGAGATCCTGGTTGCGCTGCTCGAGCTGGCTGAGCTTCTGGTCGAGATCCCGGGCGTGCGTCTCCACGGCCTGGCGGGCACTGGTTGAGCGCATCGTTGCTCCGCAGGGCCTCTTCCGCCATCCGCTTGGACTTCAGCAGCTCGCCCTCGTACTTGCCGCGCTCGCGCACCGACATGAACGCGCAGTGGTGGAGGACACCGTCCTCATGCTCCTTGCGGACGGCGTTGAGGAGCACGGGAATGGACTCGCCGCCCTTGGAGCGCAGCGGGAGCTGGATCTCGTCCGCCCTGCCCTGCATGCGCAGCAGCGGGAAGACGTGGGTCTCGCAGAACATGCGGCCCGCGAGCGGCAGGAGCGTCGTCATGGGACGGCCCAGCAGCTCGTCGCGGGTATAACCCAGCAGGTCCAGCAACGTGTCGTTGACGGCCACGAGCGTGCCCTCGCCGTCGTACGAGAAGAGGCCGCACGGCGCGCAGCGCAGCAGCTCCTCCATGGGAAAGGTGGGCATGGGCTTCACGCCGAGCACAGGTACTCCTTGATGAGTCCGGTGGTCTCCTCCGGATCACTCATGTGGGGACAGTGCCCCGTCGCCCGCATGATGCGCAGGGTGCTCTGGGGCAGGTGGCGGTGGAGGTATTCGCCCACCGAGACGGGCGCGAGCAGATCCTCCGAACACTGGAGGATGAGCGAGGGAACCTTCAGCTTGGGCAGGTCCCGCCGGTTGTCCGCGAAGAACGTCACCTCCGCGAACCGCCGGGCGATGATGGGATCCGTGGAGCAGAAGCTCTCGTTGAGCTCCGCGGTGAGCTCCGGCCGGTCCGGGTTCCTCATGACGAGGGGCGCCAGGAGGCTCGCCCAGCCGATGTAATTCCTATCCATCGTGTCCAGGAGCTCCTCGAGATCCTTGCGCTCGAAACCACCCACGTAGTCGGGCGCCTCGTTGACGTAGCGGGGCGAAGGGCTCACGAAGACGAGGCGGTGGAAGCGCTGGGGCTCCTTGACGGCGGCCAGCAGGGAGATCATCGCGCTGACCGAGTGACCGACAAGGACGACGTCCTTCAGGTCGAGCGCCGCGCAGATGTCGAGGATGTCCTGCGCGTAGCCGTTCAGGTTGGAGTAGCGCTCGGGGTTGTAGGCCCGGAGATCCGAGCGGCCCGAGCCGACGTAGTCGAACAGGACGAGCCGGTAGTCCTCCGCGAAGGCCGGGGCCACGAAGCGCCACATGTTCTGGTCGCAACCGAAACCATGGGCGAACAACATCGGGCGCGACCCCTGGCCCATGAGCTTGACGTTGTTCCTGGCGAGAATGTTCGAGTTCATATCGTTCGAGGCCCGGGGAGCGCTCCCCTTCACGGGGAGAGAAGATGCTTGTCCTGCAATCCGGCCTCGCTGTGAACCGGGGACGTGAAAAATTGTGCGATAGGGAGCAATCCCTCAATTGTCTGGTCGACTTCTTCAACTCATTCACTTTTCTCAATTCCTGCCGGAACAAACAATACCCGGCCCGGACACAGGTGTGCGGAGACGACCGCTCCGCCACATCGGGTTCACCGGGATGGTGGGTGCACGGCGTTGATTCGTGACGCACTGGCCGGAACCACGAAGCGCGGCGTATCCTGGGCCCCCCCTGACGGGAGGAGCTTCACTGATGCGGCCCCGCGCCGTCTTTTTCGATCTCGATGACACCCTCATCGACCGTGCCGGTGCCTTCGCGCGCTACCTCGAGGACCTCCTCTCCCGCTACCCGGCCGCCTTCCCCCCGGAGCGCCGGGAGGAGGACGTGGCCACCCTGCACGCGCTCGATGCGAGGGGCCACACCGAACGAACCCTCTTCTTCCGCCAGGTCACCCTCGCCTTCCCGGGCCTGTCCCTCTCCGCCGAGGCACTCGGGGAGGACTTCGTCCACCGGCTGCCCTCCTTCGTCCAGCCCCAGCCCGGCATCCGCTCGCTCGTGGAGTGGGTGAAGGCCCGCTTCACGGTGGTCGTCGTGTCCAACGGCTCCTCGCGCATGCAGCGCGCCAAGCTCGCGCGCGCGGGGCTCGAGGACGTGCTGCCCGATCTCTTCCTCTCCGGCGAGGTGGGCGCGAGCAAGCCGGACCCGCGCATCTTCACCGCGGCGCTCGCGCACGTCGGCTGCGCTCCAGCGGAGGCGCTCCACGTCGGGGATGATCCGGTGCGCGACATCGCCGGGGCGACCCATGTGGGAATGGCCTCCTGCTGGGTTTCCGGCGGGCGCGACTGGCCCAACGGGCTGCCTCCCCCACCCTCACCGTGGACCGTGTCGAAGAGCTCCTCCAGGTGCTCTAGTGAGGGACATGAACGCCCTGGTCGGCACCCACGACCTGCTCTTGCTCACCCTCGACACCCTGCGCCTCGACGTGGCCGAGGAGACGCTCGCCCAGGGCAGGACGCCCCACCTCGCGGCCCTCCTCCCCGGCGGACGCTGGGAGCGGCGGCACTCGCCCGCCAGCTTCACCTACGCCGCCCACCACGCCTTCTTCGCCGGCTTCCTGCCCACCCCCGCCGAGCCCGGCCGCCACTCCCGTCTCTTCGCCGCCCGCTTCCAGGGCAGCGAGACCACCGACCCGGGCACCTGCGTCTTCGATGCGCCGGACATCGTCTCCGGCCTCGCCGGGCGCGGCTACCACACCGTCTGCATCGGCGGCGTGGGCTTCTTCAACAAGCTCAACCCCCTGGGCAGCGTCCTCCCCGGCCTCTTCGCCGAGAGCCACTGGAGCCCCGAACTGGGCGTGGAGATCCCCGCTCCACCGAGCACCAGGTCCGCCTCGCCGTGCGGCTGCTCGACTCCCTGCCGCGCGAACGCCGGGTGTTCCTCTTCCTCAACGTCTCCGCCCTGCACCAGCCCAACTATTTCTACCTGCCGGGCGCCACCAGGGACTCGCGCGACTCACACGCGGCGGCGCTCTCCTACGTGGACAGCCAACTGCCTCCCCTCTTCGCCGCCCTGCGCCGCCGGGGGCCCTCCTTCTGCATCGTCTGCTCGGACCACGGCACGGCGTACGGGGAAGATGGCTACTCCGGTCACCGGATCGGCCACCCGGTGGTATGGACGGTCCCCTACGCGGAGTTTCCGCTGCCGGGAGAGCCCGAGTCATGACGCGCCTGGAGACGATGCTCGGAGGATCGCCCTACGTGGCGTACCTCTATGGCTATCCGCACAAGACGGCCTACCGGCCCCTCACGCCCGCGCCCTCGCTGGAGTCCGTCTGGGCCCGGGAACGGCGTGACGCCCTCTTCCTCTACCTGCACGTCCCCTTCTGCGAGATGCGCTGCGGCTTCTGCAACCTCTTCACCGCCGCCGGTCCCAAGGAGGACGTCGTCCAGGGCTATCTCCAGGCGCTGGCCCGGGAGGCTCGCCGGGTGAAGGAGGCGCTCGGGCCCACCACCTTCGCGCGCATCGCCGTGGGCGGAGGCACCCCCACCCTGCTCGACGTGGCCGGGCTGCACTCCGTCTTCGATCTCGCCGAGCAGGTCATGGGCGCCGACCCGCACCGCCTCCCCGTCTCCGTGGAGGTCTCCCCCGAGACGGTGGACGCCGCCAAGGTGGCCGCCCTGCGCTCGCGCGGCGTGGACCGGGTGAGCATCGGCGTGCAGAGCTTCCTCGAGTCCGAGGTGGCCTCGGTGAAGCGGCCCCAGAAGACGGCCCAGGTGGAGTCCACGCTCGATCTGCTGCGCTCGGCGGGTTTCCCCACGCTCAACATCGATCTCATCTACGGCATGGAGGCCCAGACCGAGGAGACATGGCTCGCCTCGCTGCGCGCCGCCCTCCGCTTCGCCCCCGAGGAGCTCTACCTCTATCCCCTCTATGTCCGGCCCCTCACCTTCCTCGGCAAGAAGGCGCGGGCCTGGGATGACCAGCGGCTCGCCCTCTACCGCGCCGGTCGCGACTTCCTGCGCTCCGAGGGCTACACCCAGGTGTCCATGCGCATGTTCCGCGCCCGCCACGCCCCCGCCGTGGACGGACCCGTGTACCGCTGCCAGGAGGATGGAATGGTGGGGCTCGGGTGCGGGGCGCGCTCGTACACCGAGCGCATGCACTACTCGTCCGAGTACGCCGTGGGCTCACGCGAGGTGCGCTCCATCATCGCCGCCTACAGCGAGCGCACCGAGCCTCCTTCGGCGAGGTGGGCTATGGCTTCGTCCTCGACGAGGCGGAGCAGCGCCGGCGCCACATGATCCTGTCCCTGCTCGCCGAGGGCGTGGAGTTCGCCGCCTACCGCCAGCGCTTCGGCACCGAGGCGCTCGCGGACTTCCCGGAGCTGGCCGAGCTGGAAACCCATGGCCTCGCGCGGCGCACCCCGGAGGCGCTGCGCCTCACGGACGCGGGCGTGGAGCGCTCGGATCTCCTCGGCCCATGGCTGCACTCCGAGCCGGTGCGCGCATTGATGGAGGGGTACTCGTGGCGATGAGACTCACCGTGCTCTACCGGGGTCCGCTGTCGAGCTGCAACTTCGGCTGCGAGTACTGCCCCTTCGGCAAGTGGAAGCAGGACGACGCGGAGCTGGCCGAGGATCGCGCGGGCGTCGAGCGCTTCGTCGACTGGATCGAATCCCGCCCCTACCCCGTGTCGGTGTTCTTCACCCCGTGGGGCGAGGGCCTCATCCGCCCCTGGTACCAGGAGGCCCTGGTGCGTCTCACGCGGATGCCCCACGTCGAACGGGCCGCCATCCAGACCAACCTGTCCTGCACGCTGGAGTGGGTGGAGCGCTGCCAGCCGGAGAAGCTCGGCATCTGGGCCACCTTCCACCCCGAGTGGATGAAGCGGCGACGCTTCGTGGCGCAGTGCGAGCGGCTGAGCGCCCTGGGCGTGCGCTACAGCGCGGGCATGGTGGGCTTCCGCCGCTTCGCCGAGGAGGCCGAGGCCCTGCGCCGCGAGCTGCCCTCCGACGCGTATCTGTGGATCAACGCCGTCAAGGACGGCAAGGAGGAGCACTACACCCCCGAGGACGTGGAGCGCTTCTCCCGGGTGGATCCGCTCTTCTCCCTCAACAACACCCACCACCCGAGCCTCGGCAAGGCATGCCGCACCGGGGAGAGCGTCATCTCCGTGGACGGCGCGGGCTCGGCGCGCCGGTGCCACTTCGTGCGCGAGTTCCTCGGCAACATCTACGAGCCCGGCTTCGAGCAGGTGCTGCGCCCGCGACCCTGCGCCAAGGAGACATGCGGGTGCCATATCGGCTACGTGCACCTGGACTACCTGGAGCTGGATCGGGTGTTCGGCTCGGGCATCCTCGAGCGCGTGCCAGTGGAGCCCCTCTGGCGGGCTCAGCGCAGCGCCTCGCGGATCTCCCACTCGTAGACGGAGAGCCCGTCGCGCCGCAGGTTGGGCAGCAGATCTCCGAAGGCATTGGCCTCCAGGACCGCGTGGCCCTGGAAGTACGCCTCGTACATGAGATCGATGCCCACGTGCAGGCAGTCATGGGCCCGGGCCACCTGGCGGCACGTCTCCATCGCCGCCTCCAGCTCGCGCGGAGGCACCGCCGCGAGGAAGGCGTCCATGTCACCGCGCTTGCCCCCCAGGTGCAGGTTGGTGATGGGGTGGCGGCTCTGACGGATGACGGTGAAGGCCGGCTCGCCCCGTACCACCAGCACCCGGCAGTCGAAGAACTCCCCGCGCAGCCGCGCCTTGGGCAGGGCCCGCTCCACCTGCGAGCCCTCGCGCAGGAGGAACTCCAGGGCCGCCTCCACCCGCCGGGGCTCCCGGAGGCGGCGCACCTTGAGGGAGTTGTACCAGCCGGTGTCCGTCTGCTCGAGGGTGGTGAACAGGGACTCGTCCGAGCGCTCCAGCCGGAAGATGCCCAGGCACGACGCAGAGGAGCCGCACGAGAGCTTCACGAACGCCTCGCGCCAGCCCTCCTCCCGCATCCGCGTGCGCAGCGACTCCACGTCCGTGATGCCCTCGAGCGACGGCGGCACCGGGATGCCCCGCGCCGCGTACTTGCGCGAGGTGAGGCGCTTGTCGAAGAGCTCCGCGATGCTCGCGGGCGAGGAGAGCACCCGCCAGCGGGGGTGCTCGGCGAAGATGGACTCCAACTGGCTCAGGGTCCGCAGGAAGCCCAGGTGGTACTGCCTCGGGCAGAGGATGCGCCCACGGTCCTCGGGAAGGGCGTCGAGCTGCTCGGGCGTGAGCACGGCGCACCCGAGCGCCCGCGCGTCCTCGTGGCCCCGCTTCAGCAGCGCCTTCTCCACCTCGGAGCTCTCGCCCGCGGAGTCGATGCGCACGAGCCACTCGGTGTCCGGCAGGTCCGCGAGCACGGCCGGCTCGCGCAGCAGCTCGAGCCAGGGCACCACGTGCGCGGGAGGAAGGCCCCGGGCGGCCAGGGCCGCCTGGAAGAGGGTGACGCGCCGGTTCTCCGGATTGCCGATGAGCAGGAACGGCGGCGCGCCCACCCGGGACTCCCGCTACTCGCCCACCGCCACGTAGCGGTAGTCGTCGTCCTCGTCGTAGTCGTCACGCTGGTTGCCGTGCGCCACGTACTCGCCCAGCTTCGCCACCTGCTTCTGGGCCTCGTCCGACAAGAGGTTCTCCGTCACGTCCAGGCGCTTGAGGTGCTTGAAGGCCGCCGCGTTCGCCACCAGCGCCTCCGCGCCCTCCTTCGTCATCGTGCCCATCGACAAGTCCAGCGACTCGAGCTGGGGGAGGATCTTCGCCCGCGGCAGCGCCTTGCACAGCTCGTTGGTGAACTCCGCGTTGCGCAGCCCCAGGTGCTTGAGCGCCGGCACGCCCTTGCCCTCGAGCAGGGGCTGGATGTCGTCCACGCCGCCTCCCGCGCCGTAGTTCTCCGAGCCGAACCATACCTCCAGCCGCTCCAGCTTCGGCCAGTTCGCCTTCACGATGGACTTGACCGCCGCCAGCGGCAACCCACCCGTCTCCACGGTGAACTCACGCAGCTCCGGCAGGTTCACCTCGCCCATCTCCAGCTCGCCTCCACGCACCTTCAGCGAGCGCAGGCGGGGGAAGGCCTTGTACACCGGCGAGATGTCTTGCAGGTGCGTCCAGGAGATCTCCGTCTCATCCGGATACTCGAAGTCGCCGATGAAGAGCGTCTCCAGCGTGGGGCATGTCGTCCCCTTCAGGGCCTCGATGGCCTCGCTGTAGCTGTTCTCCTCGAAATCCGCCATGCCGAAGGTGAGCTCGCGCAGGAAGCGGGCCGAGGGCAGCGCCAGCAGGTGCTTCACCGCGTCGGCGGCATCGAACTCCGAGTCGAAGTCCCCCCGGGCCAAGCGGGCGCTCTGGATGAAGCCGAAGCGCCACCCCACGTCCACCTCGTTGTCCGCCTTGTCCGCCAGCGCGCCCAGCAGGTACTTCTTGTACTTGCGCACCAGCGCCGACGCCTGACGCTTGAGATTCGTGGCCTCCTCGCCCGAGGCCTGATGCGCCGCGCACTGCAGGGCGATCAGCTCGCCGCGCGGGTCTCCCTGGCTCTGCAGCCAGTCGCCATAGACGAGGTAGCCCTCCACGTTGTCCGGGTCCTTCTCGATGGCCGCCTCGAGCTCCGGGTTGCGTTTGGCCAGGTTCGACGAGTCGTCGCCCTCGCCGTCCTCCGCGGGTGCATCCTGCCCCTCGGCCAGCTCGTAGCCCTTCTTCGTCTTCTCGGCGATGAGCTTGTCGTGCTCGCGCTTCGCCTCGACGGCGTTGGAGAAGTTCTGCGTCTTCTCCTGGCCCTTCGTGCCGATCTTCCCCCAACGCGTGGTGAAGCTGTTGCCCGAGAGGGTGATCTCCCAGAACTTGCTGGAGCTACCCTCCTTGAACTCGTAAAGCGGCATGTGGTTCCCCTTGGCCCGGCGACGCTAGAGGAGCGCTCGCGCAAGCTCAAGCGTCACTCCACGCCATGTGGCCCAGAGCTCCTCGCCGGGCGGCTCGGGCGACGAGGCGGGCGAGAGCCGTGGCACCGGCTGGGAGACGTCGAGCAGCGACAGGCCCACCTGGGATGGAGCGGGAGGCACCTCCCGGCCCCCCAGGAGGAGCACGTCCGTTCGGGCCCGCTTCGCGTCCTCCACGGCCTGGGTGAGGACCGTCTCCACGCGGTCCGCCACCGTGACCTCGGCGTTACCTCGCGCGAGCCACTCGCGCAGCAGCAGCTCACACAGGCCCCGCTCCGCCTCCAGCCCCTCGCCCACCACCACCACCCGGAAGCGCAGCTCCTCCTCCCCCAGCCACACCGAGAGCCGCCGCACCGGGCTCAGCACCAGCCCCAGCACCAGCACGCCCCGCTGCCAGCGCAGCCCCGCGTCCTTGACACGAGCCTCCGTCAGCCCCGGCAGCAGCGCGAACGTCACCCGCCGCCGCCGCCGCACCACGAGGCTCTCGTCCCGCGTGTAGTAGAGCAGCTCGCCCTCCACGTAGCGCATGTCGAACAAGTCCAGCCCCGCGTCGTCCTCCATGTAGACGAGCTCCGAGGTGACCAGGTTCTCCAGGCTCCCCACGTTGGACACCGAGGAGAAGCCTCCTGGGGAAACGCCGCGTCATCCTCCAGGTGCGAGGGCGTCTGGCCCGAGGCGGGCTTGCGGGACCGCGCCCGCCTGGGCAGGGCATCGGAGAGCGCCTCCGCCGCCTCCACCGCCTGCTCCAGCGCCAGCCGCCGCGCCCGCCCCTGGAGCCGCTCCAGGTTCTCCAGGGTGAACACCTCCGCGTCGCCCAACAGCGCCCGCGCCCGCCGGGCCGCCCCGCCCAGGGCCTCGTAGGCCTCGACCAGCCGCTCCACCTCCGCGCCCCGCTCGCGCAGCGCCGCGTGGCCCGTCCGGAGCAGCTCGGCGGGGGGATGTTCGAGCACCCGCCGCGCGAGCCCGGGATTCACCGCCGTGCCCCCCGTGAACCCGAGCCGCGTGAGCACCCGGGCCACCAGGAAGGCCACGCCGCGAGGACGGAGCTCCACCGGCATGCGGGCCAGCGCGTTCACCACCGCCTCCAGGTGCGGCTCGGCGGCCAGCCGCGCGAGCAGCTGGTCCTCATAGGCACGCACCGCCGCCCGCAGGAAGGCACGGTGTCTGGCACCGGCCGCGAGGACTCGAGCGGCGCGCCCAGGGCCAGTCTCCCGAGGTCCACCACCACCCCCACGGGAGGCAGCGCCGGGAGCTCGGCGTGGGTCGCCAACAGCCAGGGCACCGCTTGCGCCACGGCCTCGGGGGACGTGCCCTCCAGCCGCGCGAGGCACAGCCCCGCGCACAGCCACCGCTCCGCCTCCTCGGGTCCGCGTGGCGCCGTCGTCATGTCAGCCCGAGCAGCCGCGGCACCTTCTCCTCCAGCAGGTCGATCTCCTCGCGCGTCTCTCCCAGGAAGGAGAGCAGCACCAGGTCCTCCCGCTCGACGGCGCCCCCATGGAAGATCCACGCCCGCGTGCGCAACAGCCGGTAGAGCTTCACCAGCTTGCGATCACTGATGAAGACGCCGTCCTCGCGGGTGAGCGTCTGCACCACGCGGCGGAACTCGCGCAGCAGCTCGTCCCGGAAGAACAGCTCCCGGTCGCGCAGCTCGCGCCCCTCCGGCCCCAGCTCGCGCCGGCTCATCACCAGCGTCAGGTAGCGGTGCGCCTTGAGGAAGTCCTCCAGCGTGGCGTGGCCCTCCGCCCAGGGCTTCTGGTTCAGCTCGCGCTGGGTCTGCGACTCCAGGCCCGAGTCGATGAGCTCGAGGAAGTAGCGCTCCTGCACCGGGCGGCACGCCGCCTTCAGGCAGAAGCGATCCTTGAGCGCCCCCAGCTCCGCGTGCTCGGGCAGCTCGTTGGTGGCGGCGAAGAGCACCTTGAGGCGCACCGGCTGGGGCGCGCCGTCCTGGTAGAACTTGCGCTCGTTGATGACCGTGAGCAGCGCGTTGAGGATGGCCGAGCTGGCCTTGAACACCTCGTCCAGGAAGACGAGCCGAGCCGTGGGCAGCTTGCCCCGCTCGCGCCGCATGTAGCGGCCCTGCCGCAAGAGGTTGATGTCGATGGGGCCCAGCACCTCCGAGGGCTCGGTGAAGCGCGTGAGCAGGTACTCGAAGTAGTCCTCGTCCCCGATGCGCAGGGCGTCCTTGAACTTGAGCACCAGCTCGGACTTGGCCGTGCCCGGCGGACCCACCAGCAGCAGCGGCTCCTGCGCCACCGCCGCCACCGTCATCAGGTCCACCAGCGTCTGCTTGCCCACGAAGTGCCGCCCCAGCGAGAGCCGGAAGCGGTTGATGCGCTCGCGCAACGCCTGGGACTCGCGCGAGAGCGCCTCGTGGGACAGCTCGGTGATGGGATCGACGGCGGTCCGGCCGTCCGCGGGCTCCCGGGTGGGAACGCTCATGGATGCTCCTCCAGCTCCCGGTGGATGCGGCGCCGCACCAGGAATTCGTCCTCGTCCAGCCAACGCCGGGTGCGCTCACCCGACCCCTGCCCCACCCCCACGTGCCCCAACACCAGCGCATCCGCGAACTCCACCACGGACAGGCAGAAGTGGCTGTTGGTGTTGTAGCTGTCCGTCACCCCGGGGAGCTGCTCGGACAGCCGCGCCAGCGCCGGCAGGGCCACGTCCACCGGGGCCTGGGACAGCGCCCCCGCGAGCCCTCGCGCCAGGGTGAGCCGCTCGGGCAGGGGCCCCTGGAAGTTCGTCAGGGTGGTGAAGGCGCGCTCGAACACGGCGCTGGCCTCCGGCAGGTGTCCGAGCAGCGCGAGCCCGGCGGCGATGCCGAGCTGGGTGGACAGGGGCACCTTCTCCGGGCGGGCGAGGAGCTGCTGGCCCGGTTCGAGCAGCCCGGTGGCCTCGCGGATCAATCCCAGGCGGCGCAGGTCGCGCAAGGAGGCGCCGAGAATGCCATGGCCCCAGGCCTCGGCCCCGGGAGGGAGCCCCACCAACAGGGCGCGCAGCCGTGCCACCAGCGCCTTGACGTGATCCTCCCGGCCGAAGTGTCCCGCCACCGTGAGGGCATCCCCCAGGAGCAGGGCGTGGGCCTCGTCGGGCAGGCCCTCCAGCGAGGGCACGAGCCGGGTCAACAGCGGCAGGGCGCGGGCCGGAGGCAGCCGCGGCAGGGTGTCGAGCAGACCTTCCAACAGCCGCTGGCGCTCGGGGACCGGCGTGAGGAGGGAGAGCGCCCGGGCGGCGAGCTGTTCCACCGCCGCGGCGAGCCGCTCCACGTCCTTCTCCTCGCGCAGGAGGGCGAACTCCTCGCCTCGCGGATCCCGCTCGCCCCGTCCGAAGGAGCGCGCCGGATCCAACCGCGCGCTCGGCTCGAGAATCGTGGAGCACTGCCGGAGCCGGTCCACCTTGTACCGGTGGAAGCTGCCCAGGGCATGGAGCTCGGTGGCCAGCTCGTGGGGAAGCGGTGTCTCGGAGGGCAGTCCCTCGAGCGCCTGCGCCACCCGCGCCGCATAGGCCCGGCCGAGGAAGCCATGCACCGGGTCCTTCCCCTCCAGGCCGGAAGTGGCGCTCGCCACCAGCTCCCGCGCCCGGTCCGCGTGCCCGAGCCGCGCGAGCCCCCAGGCGAAGACGAAGCGCACATAGGCCTGGGTGAGGGCGACGGGGGCCTCGAGGGCGGAGCGGTGGCGGGGCGTGCGCTCGAAGCGGTCGAGCAGCGCGTCGAGCTGGGCGCGCAGCTGGAAGGCATGGGCCGCGTCCACGCTCGCGCGCAGGAAGGTGGGCACGTCCCGCGCCCGGGAAAGGCCCCGGTGCAGCAGGGCGAGGACACGGTCTCCGGCCTGGGCCAGCCCGAGCGCATCGCCCCCGGCGAGCCGGGCCAGCGCGGCGCGGGTGAGCCAGAGCGAGCGCACGTCGAGCGCTCCGTCATGCCGATCCAGCCAGCGCTGCACCGCGGGAATGTCGAGCGGCTCGCCGGAGCCATGGAACACCCGCAGCACGTGACTCACGAGGGCGCGGACGTCCGCGTCGGAGGGCGCGGCGAGGGCCAGCCGCTCGGCGGGCGAGGGTCCCTCCGGCATGGACTCCGCCCAGCGCGCCGCGAGGGACGCCGCCTCGGCGCCCGAGGTCTCCCAGAGGGCGCGGGTCCAACACAGGCTCGCGTCGCGCTCGCGCCCGAGCAGGCCGTTGAGCTCCGCCATGCGCACCCATGAGGGCAGGCGCTCGGGCGCGTCCGCCGGGGACTCCAGCGCGAGGAAGTCCTTCTCCCGCGTGGTGAGTTCCCGCTCGAGCTCGCTCGTCCGCGCGGGCGTGAGGGGCGCCAGACGCCTGGGCGGAGGCCGTGGCGCCTCCACCCGGGGAATCCGTGGCGCGGCGATGGGCTCGGAGGCGGGCGCGGTGGCGCGGCGGCGGGAGGAGCGACGCTCGGGCTCCTCCTCCTTCGCCGGCGGCGAGGACTCTTCACGCGGCCCGGTGTCCGTGGCCTCGAAGGCCGCGAAGTCGAACGTGGCGCCACGCACCCAGGGCTCGAGCGCCACGGCCCCGGTATCGAGGACGTACTCCACCCACTCGTCGAGCGGCTGGAAGGCGCGCTCCGGGAGGCGCTCGGCGCGGAAGGCCCCCTGCCCCGTGGGGTGCAGCCGGTGACGGTGTCCGCGTCGGGCGTGAGCAGGGCGCGCAGCCGATCCCCGCGCAGGGGCGGCTCCAGCAGCGCGTCGCAGGGAAGGTAGAGGGTGGCAAGCTGGGGCAAGGGAGCGTAGGCCGTCCCGGACAGTCCGAGCTCCGGAGGCTTCTCCCGCCCCGGCCGGGCGCGGAGGACGACGTGGGGTGCCTCGGGAGGGCCCGAGACGGCGAAGCGCAGCTGCGCGAGCAGCGCCTCCGGCAGCGAGTGCACGAGGGACTCGACCTGGGCCACGGCGTTCTCGCGCAGCACCCAGAGGCTGGCGGGCTCCACGCGCGCGGCCGGC
Organism: Cystobacter fuscus; assembly: GCA_049060065.1. Taxonomy (GTDB): domain Bacteria; phylum Myxococcota; class Myxococcia; order Myxococcales; family Myxococcaceae; genus Cystobacter; species Cystobacter fuscus_B. The sequence continues at coordinate 1,084,185 of JBMEQP010000002.1, read as the reverse complement.
GGAGCCGCAGGGGCACCGAGAGGCGTCCGGGGACGGGGCGAGGCACCCAGTCCTCCGCGGGCCGGGGCAGCGACAGGTCCACGAGCTGGTACAGGTCCAGCCAGGGCCCGTCCGGCGCGGACATCCAGCTCCCCTCCCCCGGGAGCAACAACAACGTCCCCGGAGGCGCTCGGAGCGCGCGGGCCAGCGGGTGGGTATGGCCCAGTTCCATCCACACCCCATGCGGACCGGCGGTGACGGGAGCGAAGGCCCGCAGTCCCGCGATGCGATCGATGGCGCGCGTGAGGGTGAAGTACGGCGGAGCCACGGCCCGCAGGAGCGCCCGGCGCTCGGAGCCACTTCCGGCGAGGCACAGCTCCTGTCTGTCACACCCGAGCCGCAGCAGCTCTCCGGCCAGGGGCAGCAGCTCGCGCTCGTGCGCGGCCAGGAAGAGCACCGGACCGGTGGGCACGTCCAGCTCGGGCATCCGCCGGACCGGGAGCAGCTCCGCCCAGCAGCTCACGGCCGCGCCGTCTCCTGGGGCTTGCTCGTCGAGGCGGATGCCGAGCTCCCCGAGCGCCTTCACCCACGAGCGGGCCGGGGGCGCCTCGGGCGTGACGAGAAGGCCTCCCGTCCCGGTGCGCTGGACGCGCGCCCGAGCCACCTGGACCTCGGTGGGAACGAGGCCCGAGGTCAGCGCGAGCCGCAGGACTTCCTCGGTGGGGAAGACGAGCGTGGGCATCAGGCCTTCCGCGCGACGCGTCCGGAGACGTCCTCGGACGCCGGGGATTGCTCGCCACTGGTGCTCGCGGGCGTCTCGCGCTCGACGATGATGCGCCCCACCTCGGAGCGCTTCAGCGCGCCGCCCGCGATGAGCTTGTCCACCAGGCGGCGATGCTCCTCCTCGTGCTCCATGGGCAGGGCGTCGGCATCGCTCTCGTACTTGACGAGGATGTCCTTCTTGCCCGTGGTGGGATCGATCTGCAGACGGAGGGTGAGGCTAGCCACGAGGGGGCTCCTTGGGCGCCGCGGAGGGCATCAGGTGGGCGAAGGCTCGCGGTCGAGCACCTTGCGCTCGAGCAACAGGTCGCGCAGCACGAGGAGGCGGTCGCGCTCGCGTTGGAGGATGTCCCGGGCCCGCTTCCGCTGGGAATCGAGCAGGTGCCGCACCTGGGCGTCGAGCTGCTCGAGCGTGGCATTGGAGAACGGGAGCGAGGGCTCTCGCGGGTCGTGGGGGGCGAAGCGCTGCACCGCGAGCGCGTCGCCCTCGCCCATGCCGAACTCCTGCACGAGCGCGCGGGCGATCTCCGTGGCCTGCTCCAGGTCCTGCGCGCTGCCGATGGAGATGTCATCCAGGAGGAGCGCCTCGGCCTCGCGGCCACCGAAGAGCACGCAGAGGTTGTCGAGCAGCTGGCCCCGGGTGACGACGTAGCGGTGGGCCCGGTCCGCGTACTGCACGAAGCCGAGCGAGCCGGCGAGGTCCCCCCGGATGGAGATGCGATCGATGGCCGGAGCGTGGGGACAGTGCAGCGCGCAGAGGGCGTGGCCGGCCTCGTGGGTGGCCACCACCTTCTCCTCGGCGGCGGTGAGCTCGGGCCGATCGAGGTACTCGGAGAGGGCGCGCTCCACGTCGAGCGGCTCGGTAGGCCCCAGGTGGCCCTCGCGCAGCCGCCGTCGCGCCAGTGCGCGGCACAAGGCCTGGAGGTGATCGCCGGAGTAGCGCGAGCCGGTGCCCTCCACCAGATCCCCCGTGCGCTTGACGGCGTACTCCATGGCCCGCTCGGACAGACCCAGGCCGAGCTTGCGGTCATAGATGGAGAGGATGGCGCGTCGGTCCGTGCTGTTGGGATAGGGAATGCACAGCTGGAACTCGAAGCGGCCGGGGCGCAGGAGCGCGGGATCCAGCGACTCGACGAAGTTGGTGGTGCCCACCACGAAGACGAGCTCCTCCTTGCGAAAGCCGTCCATCTCCGTGAGGAGCTGGTTCACCATGGAGTGCTCCACCCCCGAGCCCGTGTACGTGCCGCGCGCCGAGGCGAACGAGTCCAGCTCGTCGAAGATGATGATGCTGGGGGCGGCCGGCGGGCGCGCACGAAGATCTGCCGGAGGTTCTCCTCGCTCTCGCCCACCCAGCGGCTCTTGAGCTCGGGGCCGCTCACCACGGTGACGGCCGCGCCGAGCGCCGAGGCCATCGCCTTGGCGAAGAGCGTCTTGCCCGTGCCGGGAGGGCCCCAGAAGATCATCCCGCGCGGCAGCAGCGACTCCACCTGCTTGACCTGCTCGGCGTCCCCGAGCGCCTCCTTGTGGGACAGCACGTCCAGCAGCTCGCGCTGGAGCCGCTCCTTCACCTTGGCGTAGCCGCCAATGGCTCCGTGCAGGTCCAGGTCCGGCACGCTGAGCGAACCGGACAGGGTGGCGTTGCGCAGCTGCGCGTACGCGGGGCGCGCGTCCGCGGGGTAGTCCTCGCCGGTGATGGCCCCGAGCAGGCGCCGCAGGCGGACGGCGTTCACTCCGGACACGTGCTTGTAGAGCGCGTAGGGCTGGAGCCCCCGGCCGAACTTCCGGCTCTCGCGTTGGGTGATGAGGTAGCGCAGCCGCTCGCGGCTCACGCCCAGGATGCTCTCGCGGTGGGGGAAGAGGTTCTCGATGACGCGCGGCAGCGGGAAGGAGGGATCCTTGAAGCCCACCCACACCATCTCCGGGTTCTCGTAGAGCAGGGGGATGACCTCGCGCGCCTCGGTGGTGAGCCCTCCGCTGCTGGTGGTGAGCAGATCCAGGTGGGGCAGCACCACGATGCGCTCGCGCACGGCGCCGCGCACCGCATCGCGCAACTGGGCGATGAGCGTGGACATGAGGCTCGGCGCCGGCATGCCCGGAGGAGGCTCCTGGGCGGCGCGGCCATCCAGGTAGAGGAACTGCTTGCCCTCGCGCTTGAGCCGATCGCGCAGGCACTTGTAGAAGAAGGGCGTCAGCTCCTTGTCGGCCTCGACCATGACGGGCAGGCCCCGCTGCAGCGCCTCGCACACGCGGCCCAGCTCGGTGGGATAGGCCGCCTCCACCGCCGCGAAGGGGGACAGCTCGACGGGCAGCTCCTGCTCGGGGATGCGGGCACTCACAGACGCACCTTGATGGTGAGCGAGCCGGTGGCGGGATCCTCGCTGATCTCCTCCACCGTGCCGAGCTGCCGTGCCCGGACCTTGAGGGCCTCGGCCGTCACCTTGTTGGCGACCGCGTCCAGTTCCTGCTTCAGGTCGCGCAGCCGGGACTCCAGGCGGCGGGTGAGGTCCTCGCGCAGGGACTCCCGGGCGATGGTGGCCCGGTCCTCCAGCCGCGCGCGGGCCTGTTCCCGGGCCTGCTCCTCGGCCTGGACCTTCTCATCCTCCCGGGCGTAGCGGCGCTGCGCCGTGGCCTCGAGCTCCACGGCCCGCTCGTCGGCGAGCGTGACGCTCACGTCCCCGGTCTGCACGTCGATGGCCAGCCGGACACCATCGGCCTCGGTGCGCAGGGCGACGGGACCCTCGCGGGTGAAGCCGCGGCGCGCCAGCTCCTCGGCGAGCAGTCCCCCCAGCTCTTCCTGGGAGAGGATGGGCAACAGCTCGAGCTTGGAGCAGACACCATCCTCGGCCCGCACCACGCGGTTGAGGGACTCGGAGACGGAGATGCGGTAGGCGCGACTCATGGAGAATGGAGGCTAGCTGGAAACCGCTTCGATGGGGCCAAGGGAAGCGAGGGCCCGCTCCCGCTCCGCCGCGAGCCGGAAGCCGGCCTCGCCGAACGCGCTCCATTGGGAGAGCAGGAGCTGGGCCGCGTCATAGTCATCGTCGAAGAAGCGCACGGCGCGGTGCTCGGCGTCCCAGCGGGCGAGACGGACGAGACTCCGGAGCCGGCCCCTGCGGCCCGGGAGCCTCGGCACGAGCCCGCAGCGAGGCGAGTGGGGAGAGTCCTTCCACCCAGTGTGTGGCGGGGCGTTCCACCAGTCCCCTGCCCGCCTCCAGCAGGAAGCCAGCGAGCTCCCTCCGCCGGGCGGCCTCGAGCGCATCCAGGAAGGCGGAAAGCACCGCCTCCTGAGCCGAGCCGAGCGCCACCATGTCCGCGGGCTCGGAGACACGGCGCTTGGACTCCTCGAGACGGAGCCAGCGGCGGGCGAGGTCCGCCTGCAAGGCCTCGAGCACGAGGCCCTCGTGCGCGAGCAGCGGCGTGAAGGCCGAGGCGTCGAAGCCCGGCGGAGGCGCGCCGAGCAGCTCGGGAAAGCCGAGCCGGCAGAGCGCCGAGTGCCGGAAGAGGGGCTGGGCGCCCACGGAAGGCCCACAGGGCGTGCCCGCCACGAGGTGACAGCACAGGTAGAGGAAAAGCTCGTCGGCGAGCGTGAGGGGCGCCACCACCTCGAGCGGCTCGCAGTCGAGCCGTCCGAGGGGCTGGGAGGTGAGCCACTGGAGGGTCCGCACGCAGGCGGACGAGAAGTGCAGAGAGGGGGCGGCGTGCCGTTGCCAGAGCCGGCCCTCCACGGCCTGTCCCTCGTGGAGGTAACGCCGCCGCCGCCAACCTCCGCGCCGGACGAGGGCGAGGACGATGCCCTTGGCGAGCAGGTCGCGCAGCACCTGGAGCGCGCGGGGGCCGAGCTTCGGGGAACGTCGCGGCGGGTGAGGAGGAGGTCCTCGACGGAGGCGTACTGCCCCGAGCCCACGATGGCGCGGGCGAGGGACAGGAGGGTGTGTTCGCTCGGGGAGACGGACATCATGGCCGCAACCGGTTGGCGAGCTCGGGCCAGCCGTTGATCACGAGCTTGCCGTCCACGAAGTGGATCTCGGCGGTGTTGGGAGCGGAGAACCGGGGATCGTCCGGAGAGTAGCGGGAGGTGAGGAAGTGCAGGACCTGGTTGCGCGAGCCAATCCATCGGCGGCGCGTGTCCGGCTGGTCCTTCTCGAAGCGGCCGTCGACGAGCAGGTCGGCGGTGGCGAGGAGCCGCTCCACCTCTGGATTCGCCTGGGCGCGCAGCTCGGCGAGGGTGTAGCCGCTGAAGATCATGATGGAGAGACCGGCCTCGCGCAGGCGCTCGCACAGGGCGGCGGCGGGGCCGGGCTGGGCGAAGGGCTCGCCCCCGAGGAGGCTGAAGCCCTCGATGTCCGGGGTGGAGAGGATGCGCCGGGCGAGTTCCTCGACGGTGACGAGGGGGCCGCGATCGGGAGCGAACATCTCCGGGTTGCAGCACCCCGGGCAGCGCAGCGGGCAGCCCTGGAGCCAGAGGGCGAAGCGGTGACCGGGGCCCTCCGCCTCGGTGCGGGGGACGAACTGGGCCACCCGGAGGGCGGTATCTGAAGGCCGCGGAACTTCGGTCATGGATGCCCCCAGCATGCCAGCCCGGAGACCGCCAGACGAGGGCACCTCACTCGGACCACAGGAGAGGCAGTTCGAACTCGATGGCCTCGAACGGCTCGGCCCTCACCCGCGCCTCTCCCGAGAAGGACTGAGCGAGCACCCACTGGCCCTCCGTCAGCCGGTAGATGTCCAGCGTGCGGGCCAGCGGCTCCACCAGCCACAGGTGCCTCACCCCTTCCCGGCCGTAGATGCGCATCTTCGCCCCCTTGTCCCGGCTGCGCGTGCGGTCGGAAAGAATCTCGCACGCCCAGTCCGGCGCCAGGCCGTAGTGCGCCGGAGCATCGGCGCCACCGACGGCACGCGGCAGACGCTCGCGCGTCCACCCGGCCAGGTCCGGCACGAGCTTGTCCGGGCGCGGGCCGAGATGCAGCTCCGGCTCGTAGAGGATGACCCATCCCCCGGCCCTCCCCTGCCAAACTTGAAGGGCCCTCCGATGAGGATGCCCAGGTTCGACGCCACGTTGGCGTGAGGACGGGCCGGACGCGGACTGAGGTACAGCACCCCGTCCAGGATCTCCGCCACCATCTCCGCGGGAGCCGCCTGGAAGGCCGCCTCCACGGACGGGTCGTTGGGTTCGGTGGACTCGGACTCGGGAGGGCGACGGGTGTCCATGAGGGAAGAGTTTCGCATGGCCCTCTCACGGTGCAACGTCGGGACCATTGACTTACTCGGACCAGAGCAGCGGCAGTTCGAACTCGATGGCCTCGAACGGCTCGGCCCTCACCCGCGCCTCTCCCGAGAAGGACTGAGCGAGCACCCACTGGCCCTCCGTCAGCCGGTAGATGTCCAATGTGCGGGCCAGCGGCTCCACCAGCCACAGGTGCCGCACTCCTTCCCGGGCGTAGATGCGCATCTTCGCGCCCTTGTCCCGGCCGCGCGTGCGCTCGGAGAGAATCTCGCACGCCCAATCCGGCGCCAGGTCGTAGTGCGCCGGAGCATCGTCTCCACCGACGGCACGCGGCAGTCGCTCGCGCGTCCACCCGGCCATGTCCGGCACGAGCTTGTCCGGGCGCGGGCCGAGATGCAGCTCCGGCTCATCGAGGATGACCCATCCCCCTGGCCCGCCCCTGCCGAACTTGAAGGGCGCGATGAGGAGGCCCCCCAGGTTCGACGCCACGTTGGCGTGAGGACGGGCCGGACGCGGGCTGAGGTACAGCACCCCATCCAGGATCTCCGCCACCATCTCCGCGGGAGCCGCCTGGAAGGCCGCCTCCACGGACGGGTCGTTGGGTTCGGTGGACTCGGAGTCGGGTGGGCCGCGGGTGTTCATAAGGAAAGAGTTCCGCATGACCCCCACGGGGTGCAACGACAAGGCCGTCGTGTGGTGGACGGTCGCCCCCCCGTACGACGGGGAGGGTTGGATTGACGGAGGAGGCACTCGGGCCTCTGTTGGGCGCATGTCCGAGCCCCCTCCTCCCCCACCGCTCTCCGGAGCCCACGCCCGCCCGGTGGACGTCTCCGAGCGAGTGCTCCTCCTGGACGTGTTGCGCGGCTTCGCGCTGTGCGGCGTCTTCGTCTCCAACAGCTTCTCCTGGTTCAGCGGCCGTGCCCTCCTGACACGCGAGCAGACCCAGGCGCTGTCGGCGTCTCCGCTCGAGGCCGTCGTCACCGCGCTCTACTACTTCTTCGTCAACCAGAAGTTCGTCGTCCTCTTCTCCTTCCTCTTCGGGCTGGGCTTCTCCATCCAGCTCACGCGCGCCGAGGCCCGGGGCATCCCCATCGTCCCCCTGTACTCGCGGCGGCTGCTGGTGCTGCTGGGCATCGGCGTGACGCACATGTTCGCGCTCTGGGTGGGTGACGTGCTCTCCACCTACGCCCTGGTGGGCTTCGCGCTGCTGCTCTTCCGCCGGAGCTCGGATCGGACGGTGCTCACCTGGGCGCTGGTGCTGATCGCAGGGGTGCCGCTGCTCGTCTCCGCCCTCCAGCACTTCGTGCCCCTCCTGATGTCCGGCGCCCAGGCGGCGGCCGAGGCCGCGAAGACCAGCGAAGCGCAAGAGGCCCAGGCGCGGACACGCTTCCTGGAGGGACTCTCCAGCGGTTCCTTCCAGCTGGCCCAGGCGGCGAACGCGCAATACGCCGTCTTCGTGCTCCCTCAGCTCAAACGGCTGCTCTGGATGGGCGTCACCCTGGGCCGCTTCCTGCTGGGCCTGCTCGCGGGGCGGCACCTGTTGCTCCAGGACGTGGAGCGCCACCGGACCCGGCACCGCCGGATGCTCGTCTGGGGTGGAGTGGTGGGCGTGCTGGGCAACGGCGCATGGGTGGTGGTGCAGCGCCTGCGCATCGTGGGGCTCGTGGATCCGGCGAAGGACCACTGGATGTTCGCCCTGCCCACCCTCCAGGAGTTGGGCTTCCTGGGTCTGGCCGCGGTGTACGTGGCCGCCTTCGCCCTGCTCTCCCAGCACGAGCAGTGGTGGAAGGTGCAGGAGGTGCTCGCACCGGTGGGCCGCATGGCGCTCACGAACTACCTGCTGCAGACCGTGGTGAGCCTGTGCGTCTATGACGGCTGGGGATTGGGCCTCGTCGGCCAGATGACACCGTCGCGCTGCGTGGCGCTCACGCTCACCCTCTTCGCGCTCCAGGTGCCCGTCAGCCAGTGGTGGCTGTCTCGCTTCCGCTTCGGCCCGGCCGAGTGGCTGTGGCGCTCGCTCACCTACGGACGGGCACAGCCCATGCGCCGGCCCCCCGGAGCACCGTGGAGCCCTCGGTGGGTTGATGCGCGAACTCAGCCCTGGACCATCATGATGAGGTTGCCGCACGTGTCCTCGAAGGACACGGCGGTGACCGGCCCCATCTTCTTCGGCTCGCCACGGAACACCACGCCCAGCTTCGACATCCGCGCGTACTCCGCCTGGCAGTCGTCGACGGCGAACGACGTCAGGGGAATCCCCGCGTCGAACAGCGCCTTCTGGTAGACCCTGGCGGGGGAAAGCCCATCGGCTCGAGCAGGAGTTGGGTGCCCTCCGGAGCCTGGGGCGAAACGACGGTCAGCCACCGGTGCTCGCCGCCCATCGGCACGTCCACCTTCGTCACGAAGCCCAGGACCTCCGTGTAGAACTTCAGGGCCTTGGCCTGATCATCCACCAGCACGCTCGTCAGGTTGATCCGCATCCGAGTCTCCAGAAAACCCACGCCGCGCGCGAAGGACCGCACGCGCGGGGTGCTGGACTCTCACACGATCACAGGGTGACGTTCACCTGGAACTCGCCACCGTTGGAGGACTTCGCGGTTCCCGTGACGCCCTTGGAGACACGCGCCCCCCAGGTCGGGAGTAGAAAGGAACTTCAATCCCGCGAGCCTTGCTGCCACGTTCCAGTCATCACTCCACGCCTCCTGCTCCAACACCCGCCGAGGAGAAGCCCACATGAAGCCGAGCACTTGGAGTTCTGTCGCCGTATGGCTCGCGTGCGCCACGCCCGCGTGGGCGGCGGCCCCGCGAGAGAAGGACGTGTGGATCACCCTCGGCACGGACGCGCTGGAGCCGGTACGTGGTGCCTTCCAGGCCAGGGGCCTGACGCTGGCGGAGCCCACGTACCAGAAGGGCGGCGTGGCGGTGCTGCGCGTGCGCGAGTCCCAGGTGGAGCAACTGGCGCTGGCGATGCACGACGAGCTCCACCGGTGCGCGGGCTTCATCGCCCATGACACCCAGGGCGAGCCTTCGCGGCGGTGGAGGCCGACAACGCGCCCCGGCCCGTGGCCTCGCTCCTCCACTACACCCTCAACAACGCCCCCTCGGTGCGGGCGCTGATGGACGAGGTGCGGGAGTCGGAGCTGCGCGGCACCATCCAAGCGCTGTCCACCCACTGGACCAACCGCTACTACAACGTGCAGAACGGCGCGGACGCGTCCACCGGCTCGAGAACGAGTGGAAGAAGCTCACCGCCGGGCGCCCGGACATCACGGTGGAGCTCTTCGCGCACCCCTTCCAGCAGTCCTCCGTCATCGCCACCCTCCGGGGCACCACGCTGCCCGACGAGGTGGTGGTGCTCGGTGGGCACCTGGACTCCATCAACCTGAGCAACCCCACGACGGGCACGGCACCGGGCGCGGATGACGACGCGTCGGGCGTGGCCTCCATCACCGAGGTGCTGCGCGTGGCGGTGCTCGAGGGCTACAAGCCGGCGCGCACCGTGAAGTTCATGGCGTACGCGGGCGAGGAGGCGGGACTGCTCGGCTCCAGGGCCATCGCCAACTCGTTCAAGGCCAACGGGGTGAACGTGGTGGGCGTGTTGCAGTTGGACATGACCAACTACCAGGGCAACACCTTCGACTTCGGCCTCGTGCTGGACAGGACGAACGCGACCCTCAACACGCACGTGCGCGACCTCATCGCCACGTACCAGCCGGAGCGGACCGTCGCCAACATCATGTGTGGCTATGGCTGCTCGGACCATGCCTCGTGGACCAACGCGGGCTACCCGGCCGCGATGCCCTTCGAGGCCTCGCTGAGCACGATGAACCCGGTCATCCACGGCGCGCAGGACACCCTGACGTTCCTGGGAGACACGGCGGAGAACTCGGTGAAGTTCGCGAAGCTGGGCGCCTCGTTCATGGCCGAGCTGGCCAAGGGCGCCACCGAGGGCAACACCCCGCCCCCCGTCGGTGTCGAGCCCGGCACGCTCCAGACCGCCGCCTTCGATGCGACGTACTGGACGCCGGCGTGTTCGCAGGTGGGCTCGGGCTGCGACTCGGGCACGCTGCTCGAGGGCCGCGGGGGCGTGGGCCCCGAGCTGAACCAGCCCAACACGCTGCGCAAGGGCTGCGCGGATGGCGCCTCGGGCACCTACCACGCGGATGAGTCACTCGACCGGCTCCAGGTGAGCACCCTGGATGGGACGATCCTCTTCCCGGGCAAGACGGTGAAGATCGAGGCGACCGTGTACGCCTACTCCACCACGGAGGACAAGCTGGACCTGTACTACTCGGCGAGCGCCACGGCCCCCTCGTGGCAGCTCATCGGCACGTACAGCCCGAGCCGCACCGGCCTCACCACCCTCTCCGCCACGTACACCCTGCCCGTGGGCGGCGTGCAGGCCATTCGCGCCAACTTCCGCCACGCCGGCCCCGACGGCGCCAACAGCGCCGCGCGGGTTTGCAGCAGCGGGGAGTACGACGACCGCGACGACCTGGTCTTCACGGTGCCGTGAGGCAAAGCCCTCCGCGGCCGGTCACCGCTCCTCGGGAATCGTCAGGGCACGCAGCAGCCGGCTCTGGCCCAGTTGGATGCGCAGGAGCAGCACCGAGCCCGTGGACTGTCCGCGCACCGCCTGGGCGAACTCCCGTGGGGTGTTCACCGGCCGGCCACCGGCCTCGACGATGACCATGCCCGGCTGGAGTCCGGCCCGCTCCGCGGGTGAGCCGGGCTCCACCTCGATGATCAGCGCGCCCCGGGTCGCGCCCGGCACGAGGCGCGGATCCACGTCCTGCAGGCGCATGCCCAACCGGCGGCCGGACTCCTCGCGCTCGTCACCGGAGGGCTCGGTGGAGAAGCCCTCGATGTCCGGCCGCTCGGCGAGCTTCACCTTCACCTCGCGCTGCTGGCCCGCGCGGTAGAGGGTGAGCGTCACGGTCTCGTCCGGCGAGCGGAAGCCGATGTCACGCGTGAGGGCGTGCGCGGATTGCACGGGCTCGCCATTCACGGCGGTGAGGATGTCGTCCTGCTGGAGGCCAGCCCTGGCCGAGGGCGTGTTGTCCTGCACGTCGGTGACGATGGCGCCCTTGTCCTGCGGCACCTTCAGGGCCCGGGCCAGCTCGGGCGTGAGATCCTGCACCGACACGCCCAGCCAGCCGCGGCGGATCTTCCCCTTCTGGAGCTGGGGCAGCAGCGCCTGGGCCATGTTGGAGGGCACGGCGAAGCCGATGCCGGTGCCCACCCCGACGATGGCGGTGTTGATGCCGATGACCTCGCCCCGGGCGTTGAAGAGCGGCCCCCCGAGTTGCCCGGATTGATGGCGGCATCCGTCTGCAGGAAGTTGTCGTAGGGGCCCGCCTGGATGTCACGCGCCCGGGCCGAGAGGATGCCGGAGCTGACGCTGGAGGTGAGCCCGAACGGGTTGCCGATGGCCACCACGGGATCGCCCACGCGCACCGCGTCCGAGTCGCCGAGCCGGACGAAGGGCAGCTCCTTCACGTTGCCCTGGAGCTTGATCAACGCCAGGTCGGTGAGGGGATCCTCCCGAGCACCTTCGCCTCGAACTCGCGGCCATCGTCGAGCCGCACGCGGATGGAGAAGGCGTTCTCCACCACGTGGTTGTTGGTGAGGATGAGCCCGTTCGGATCGATGAGGAAACCCGAACCTTCCCCCTGCTGGACGCGCTCGCGCGGCGCGGGGCCGCCCTCCCGGGGAGTCCCGGCATGCCGAAGAAGCGCTCGAGCAGATCCCCTTGAGCCTGGGGCCCAGGCGCCCGCACCCGGACGTCCACGTTGACCACGGCGCCCTTCACGGCCTCCACGAGGTCCGCGACGGAGACCAGTTGCCCGGAGCCGCCCGTGGCCTGCTCCTCTTGCGGGAGGGGTCTGGCTGGCTGGGCCCCCTGCTGCACGGGCCGGGGGGCATCCGGTGCCGGAGCGGGCGCCGGCCCACGGCGGGGGTGGAAGCAGGGTCGGCTCGCGCTGGTGGCGCTCACAGCCGGTGGAGACGCTCAGCAGGAGCGCGTTGAGCAGAACGAGGCGGAACCAGAAGGCCGGGCGGGCGTGGGTCATCAAGGGGACTTCCTCCATGGAGGGAAGATGCGGACCCTGTCCGCGCATGCCCACCCTGAACAGAGGCATGGGATAAGGAGCGCGGACGGAAATGCCGGACATCGAGACGCCAGGAGGCCAGGCGAGTCTGGAACCAGGGCCCTTCACACTGCCGACGAAGCGGGGGCCGGTGGACGTGTTGTTGTACGACGCCCCCGGAGCGAAGGCGGGGGTGTTGCTGGCGGGAGGCGTGGGCGGTGGCTTCGATACGCCGGCCCTCCGGCTGTACCCGCGGCTGGGCGAGGCGTTGCTGAAGCAGGGCCTGTCCACGCTGCGGTTGAAGTATCGCCACCCGACCGACCTGACGGAGTCGGTGCAGGACGTGCTCGCGGGAGTGGACTTCCTGGTGGAGCGAGGGCTCGAGCGCCTCGCCCTGGTGGGACACTCCTTTGGTGGGGCGGTGATGATCCGGGCCGGGGTGCGCTCTCCCTGGGTGAAGACGGTGGTGGGGCTGGCGCCCCAGAGCTACGGGACGGAGCCGGTGCCGGAGCTGCATCCGCGCTCGTTGCTGCTCGTGCACGGCACGTCGGACACGGTGCTCCCGCCGCGCTGCTCGCAGTCCATCCACGAGCGGGCCCGGGGGCACAAGGAGCTGGAGCTCATCCCGGGAGCCGGGCACGTGCTCAACGAGGCCGCCGAGCCCGTCTTCACGCGCGTGCGGGATTGGCTCGTGCACGAACTCCGAGGGTGAGTTCGCTTCACCCGAGTGAAGTCGAGCACGGCGCGGGCGAAGGAGCGGGCTTCGGGACAGGTCCCCTGTCTGGCGGACAGGCGGCACGTCCCCTATCGTGAACCCCAACTGATATGCGCCTGCTCGGTTTCCTGCTCGTGTGGCTGATGGCGACACCTCTCGCGGCCGCCGAGCGGGAGAAACGGGTGCTGCTCTTCGTCCCCGAGGACGCCACGGTGCCGGCCATCGCGGACTTCACCCGGACCTTCCGGCAGACGGTGCTGGCCGAATGGAAGGGGCCCGTCACCGTCGATATCGAGTACCTGGACATGGCCTGGTCCGGCGGCGCCGAGTACGAGCGCGCGCTGCGCGACCTCTATCTCGTCAAGTACCGCGAGCAACAACCCGATGCCATCGTCTCCTTCGCGGATGCCACCCCCCTGCTCGTCTATCTGCAGCAGGAGATCTGGCCCCAGGTGCCGTTGCTCTCCATCCTCAACGACGACTTCCTGGCGTCCATGCTGAACCAGGGCCCGTATCTGCGAGCCAACTGGGCCGATTTCGACGTGACGGGCACCGTCCAGGTGGCCCTGCGGCTGCTCCCGGACACGCGGCATGTCGCCCTCGTCCTCGGCTCCAGCCCGCGCGAGGTGAGTGCCCGGTCCTATCTCTCGCGCGAGGTCCGCGCCGCCGCGCCAGGGCGCGAGTTCATCGGACTCATGGACCTGACGTTGGAGGAGTTGCGGCAGCGGGTGCGTACCCTGCCCGAGCACAGCGTGGTCATCCTGGTGGGCTTCATGCAGGACGCGACAGGTCGCAGTTGCATCACTCGCGACGTGTCGCGGCAACTGCATGCCGACGGCAGCCCGCCCATCTTCAGCATCCACGAGACCATGCTGGGCAGCGGAATCGTCGGGGGGATGTTGTTGGACTACGAGCTGCTGGGTCAGGAGATGGCGCGGCGCACCCTGCGGCTCCTCGCGGGTGAACCGGCCTCGAGCCTGCCCCCCGGCTCCGTGGAGTCCAATCTGGCCGCCTTCGACGAAAGGGAACTCAAGCGCTGGCACATTCCCACCAGCCGGTTGCCTCCCGGCGGCGAGGTGCGCTTTCACGAACCCGGCCTCTGGGAGCGCTACCGCTGGCAGGTGACGGCGATCCTCGTGGCGGGCGTGTTGCAGGCGGTGCTCATCGCCGTGCTGCTGCTGGAGCGCGCACAGCGCCGGAGAGCGCAGCGGCTCAACTCGGCGGTACTGGACTCGCTCCCGGGCTCCGTGGCCATCCTCGACAAGAACGGCAGGGTGCTGCGGGCCAACCCGCCCCGGAACGAGCCGAGCAACTGGGAGGACTGCCCGCGGACAAACTCCGGGACCCTGGCACCTCCTATCTGGAGTCCTTCCGCGAGGCGGCACGCGCGGGCCCCCCGAGATGGCGGGAGCGGTGAGGCTGCTCCAGGAGGTGCTCTCGAGCGTGCCCCCGAAGGCGTGGTGGAGTCCCGAGGACTCACCCCCCACACCTGGTTCGAGCTGCGCGCCCGGCAGCTGGAGTTGCCCGAGGGCGGAGCCGTCGTGACGCTGATGGACGTCACCCCCCGCAGGCGCGCCGAGTTGGAGGCACGCCAGGCTCGCGACGAACGGGCGCACCTGGAGCGGGTGGCCGCCGTGGGAGAGCTGGGGGTTTCCATCGCCCACGAGCTGAACCAGCCCCTGGCCGCCATCCTCACCAACGCCGAGACAGCACAGACATTGCTGCGGCGCACCCCCGTGGATCTGCCCCTGGTGCTCGAGACGCTCCAGGACATCGTCTCCGACGACAAGCGGGCCGGAGCGGTCATCCGCCACATGCGGGCCCTGCTCAAGAAGGGAGAGGCGCGGCACGGCCCCCATGACGTCAACGTGCTGGTGCGCGAGGTGCTGCGCCCGGTGGGCGCCGATGCCCAATCGCGCGGAGCCGAGCTCACCCTCCAACTGTCCGACTCCCCCCTGCCCGTCCACGGAGACGGTGTGCAGTTGCAGCAGGTGGTGCTCAACCGGCCACCAACGCCCTGGACGCGGTGAGCCAGAGCCCCGTCGGACAGCGGCGGGTGTGGGTGCGCACCCAACAGCGCGAGGGCCGGTGGAGCTGGTGGTGGAGGACACCGGGGTGGGGCTGACCGAGGAGGTGCTCGCGCGCCTCTTCGAGCCCTTCTTCACCACCAAGCGCGAGGGGCTGGGCATGGGCCTGTCCATCAGCCGCTCCATCCTCGAGGCGCATCAGGGCCGGCTCCAGGCCGAGCGCCGCAGGGAGGGGGCGCCCTCTTCCGCTGTACCCTCCCTCCCACCGGTTCGAGGGCCCCGTGCGGCTGGACCAGGAGCCCTGAGACGTCAGGGCCCCCGAATCCCTCGGCCCGGCAAGACGCACAATCCCTTTCATTTGTCAATTCAGCGAATCGCTCACATGTCATCGCGGGAGCGAGCCGCTATAGACATGGAACCACGAACACCGGTGGCCCCATGAGCTCCGACACCAAAACACCGGCGACTACGCGGCACGGAAAGAGGCGGAGGCCAGGGAAAGAGCGGCTCCCGTGGTCCCCGCGCCCTCGGGCCGTCAACGCAACAACGGCGCGTTCATCGCGCTGAACATGTCGACGGCCGACGATGTTCTCGAGGCGGCCATGGCGCACGCCATGAGTACGGGCGATGTCAACTCGGGCTACATCATCTCCGCGTATTCCAATACCAAGTGGCGCTATGACGTCACCTGCGTGAATCACGACGCGAACGCACTCACCGTGGCCGCGTTCCTGGGGAAGGTCTCGAGGAGCGCTCCCCTCGAGCACAATGTCAACGGCGAGTTCTCCACCCACTCCTCGATCACCGGGATGGAGTACCGCAAGAAGGGCACGTGCGAGGTTCGCATCGAGTTCGATGGAACCACGAACGTGAAGGCCTCCGACAGCCCCCAATACAACGACGGCAAGGAGCGCACCCCCGTCGCCGATACGCTCTGACATGAGCCACGAGCGCCCCAGGGTGTTCGTCGTGGACGATGACCCCTCGGTGCTGCGCAGTCTCGAGCGTATGTTCCGGGTGCTGGGGTATGAGGTGGAGGGCTTCGCCCAGCCACGCAAGATGCTCGAGCGTGAACCCTGGCGGGGACCTGGGTGCGTGGTGATGGACCTGCGCATGCCGGAGCTCAACGGGTTCGAGTTGCAACAGGAACTGCGTCGGGCGGGGTGGACGCAGCCCATCGTCTTCATCAGCGCGCATGGGGACATGCTGACGGTGGCGCGGGCGATGAAGGCGGGGGCGATGGACTTCCTGCCCAAGCCGTTCAGCACGGAGGAATTGCTGGCGGCGGTGGAGCGAGCGCTCGCGCGCGACAACCTGGAGGGCCGTGAAGCCGCGCGGCTCGCGGCGTTGATGAAGTTCCTTGCCTCGACGCGAGGCGGATCGTCCTACAGTGGCCGCATGGTCGACGAATTGGTGAGGACCCTGGGACTCGCGCCCCATCCGGAGGGAGGCTTCTTCCGGGAGACGTGGCGCTCGGCGATGACGATGGAGACGCCGCGAGGCACGCGCTCGGTGGGCACGGCCATCTACTACCTGCTGCCGCGCGGCACGTTCTCCGCCCGGCACCGGGTGAGCTGGGCCGAGCAGTGGCACTTCTACGACGGCCACCCGCTGACGATGTACCTGCTCGATGAAGCCCAGGGCCGGTTGGAGACGGTGACGCTGGGCCGGGATGTCGCACGCGGGGAGAGGCCGCAGGTGCTCGTCCCGGCCGGGGTGCTCCAGGCGGCCCTGCCCCAAGGGGAGTACACGCTGTGCGGCTGCACGGTGTCCCCGGGCTTCGACTTCGCGGACTGGGAGATGCCCCGCGGCGAGGAGTTGGCGGCACGCCATCCCGAACACGCGGAGCTGTTGCGCCAGCTCAGTCATCCGGGCGCCCCGACATCGGGAGGGTGAATAAACCTCCGGCGTTTTCGTCGGCGGCGCACCATGCTCTCCCTGCTTGCCCTCGTCTGGTTGGCGTCCGCCCCCGTCCCCGGGGAGTCCCAGCCCACGCCGCCCGCGCCTCGGCCCCCTCCGCCCCAATGCGTGTCCTCGCAGGGGCGGACCGTGTGCGGATATCAGTGCAAGACCAGTGGCTCGCACGCCGCCTGTGCCAGGACGCCCTATGGGGTGTGTCAGCTGTTGGCGGGCAACATCCATTGCTGGGATCCGCCGCGGGTCGCCATCGCCCACCCGGACAAGTCGGGCACGAAGCCCGAGTGCAAGGAGATCCGGGGCAAGGTGGCCTGCGGCTACAACTGCCGGGTGGCCAATGGCGAGGTGGCCTGCAACAACACGCCCCATGGCGTGTGCACCACCCACTTCGAGCGCCTCGTCTGCTGGGATCCGCCGGAGAGCGTCATCCATGAGAATGGCGCCGACACCCCCGAGCCCCGCTGCCTCGCCGCCTCCGAGGCGGTGGGCTGTGGCTATGACTGCAAGTCCACGCGCACGGAGGTGCGGTGCGCCAGCACGCCCACGGGCGTGTGCCGGCTCGACCATGAGCAACTCACCTGTTTCGATCCGCCGTCGCTGTTGCACTGCGACCACAGCGCACCGCCGCCCCCGGCACCCTGACACCCGTCACACATCCGTCAACTGCTGCTGACGGAGAGTTGACCCGGGCCTCCCGTGAACGCGTGTGAAGGTGCGCGCGCTCGTCGCACCGGAGGCTCACATGACACTCAATCGTCGCAACTTCCTGCAGCTCTCCGCGGTTGGCGGAACGGCGCTCGCCCTGGGTCCGTCCTTCTGGCGCCAGGCTTATGCCGCTCCCGCCAAACCCGGCACCAGCCCCTATGGCGCCATGTCCGGCTCCGCCGATGCCAATGGCGTGCGGCTGCCCGCGGGCTTCTCCTCGCGCATCATCGCGCGCTCCGGCGCCAAGGTGGCCAACACCGGCTACACCTGGCACGGGGCGCCGGACGGTGGCGCCTGCTTCCCCGTGTCGGGCGGCGGGTGGATCTACACCTCCAACTCCGAGAAGACCCTGGGCACCGGCGGTGTCTCGGCCATCCGCTTCGATGGGGGCGGCGCCATCACCGGCGCCTACCGCATCCTCTCCAACACCACCTCCAACTGCGCCGGGGGCCGCACCCCCTGGGGCACCTGGCTGTCCTGCGAGGAGTACTCCGGCGGCCGCGTCTGGGAATGCGATCCCACGAAGGCCTCGCAGGGCGTGGTGCGCCCCGCGCTCGGCACCTTCTCCCACGAGGCCGTCGCGGTGGACTCGGATGACTACCGGCTCTACCTCACCGAGGACAGCACCAGCGGCCGCTTCTACCGCTTCACCCCGTCCGCCTATCCCTCGCTCGACGCGGGCACGCTCGAGGCCGCTCGCGTGTCGGGGGATCCGCTGACCGGCGCCACCGTGACGTGGGAGCCCGTGTCCGCCAGCAAGCCCGCCTCGCAGCAGTCCAATGCCTCGCGCACCACCGTCTTCAACGGCGGCGAGGGCTGCTGGTACGACCGCGGTACCGTCTACTTCACCACCAAGGGCGACAACCGCGTCTGGGCCTACACCCCGGCCTCCTCGCGGCTGGAGATCATCTACGACGACAACCTCTATCCGAACTCGCCCCTCACCGGCGTGGACAACGTCACCGTGTCCTCCTCGGGCGACATCTTCGTGGCCGAGGACGGGGGTGACTTGCAGATCTGCATCATCACCCCGGAGCGCGTCGTGGCGCCGCTGCTCCAGCTCGTGGGCCACAACAGCTCGGAGATCACCGGCCCCGCGTTCAGCCCGGATGGCAAGCGGCTGTATTTCAGCTCGCAGCGCGGCACCTCCGGCACCAACGGCGGCGGCATCACCTTCGAGGTGACCGGACCGTTCCGCACGTAGGCGCGCGGCGTCTCGCGGGGAGCGCTATCCGAGCCAGGAGATGAGGGCGCGGACGGCCTCCTCGCGGCGCTGGGACGTCTCCTGGACGCGCTGGAGTCCCGCCAGCATGCCCATCCCCTTGGCGGCGCGCTCGGGGGCCGTGCGGTAGTTCTCCGCGAGCTGCTCCAGGTGCTCGCGCAGCCGCGGATGGCTCTCGCGCACGCGGGCGGGCGTGGTGTCCGGCTTCACCTGGGAGACGAGCGCCGAGGCGAGCTTCTGCCACGCCTCCAGGCTCTGTCCGGTGCGGCGCTCGAAGCCACCGCGCACCATGGGCCTGACGAAGAAGGGCATCGACGAGAAGTCGCGCACCGTGTCCTCGAGGACGTTGCGGAGCGCGGCGACGAGCGTGACGGGATCCGAAGTCATGGGGGCGGAGCCTACCGCAACCGCCCCGGGACGCGGCGCCTACTTGGGCATCACGCCGAAGGCCTTGAGCATCGCCACGGCGATGCCCATGAGGCTCTCTCCGGCGATGAAGCCCGAGCTGACTGGGAGCACCAGGGCGTCCGCCAGCTTCGCCTTCTTGCGGCGCAGCACCTCGGCGATGGCCGCGCCGATGAAGAAGCTGATGGAGCTGGCCCCGGGGATGACGATGGACAGCCCCACCCCGGACGCCGAGGGGATGAAGGGTTTGGCCTTCTTCGGCGCCCAGCGCTCCAGCAGCACCAGCGCCACGCCCAGGCTCAGTCCACACACGGCCCCGATGCGCGCGGACTCCGGCAGCGCTCGCACCCCGCTCATGAGCATCTTCGACACGCCCGCCCACACCAGGGACGAGGGCGCGGGGAACTCCTCGGTGCCGAGCACGGACGCGTCCGGCACGAGCAGGTTGAACGCGGGCACCACCACCGCCGCCCCCGCCACCACGCCGAAGAGCTGCGCGATGAATTGCTGGCGCGGGTTGGCGCCGAGCAGCCAGCCCGACTTGAGGTCCGTGAGCAGGTCCGCCGAGTGCAGTCCCACGCCGCCCGTGGCGTTGGCGCTCATCACGTTGGCGGTGAGGTTGCCGGGCAGCAGGGCGCCATAGAGCAACTGCGTCACCGGCCCGAGCGCCTTGGTGGGCGTGGTGTCCGTCTCGCCCGTGACGCGCGAGGCGATGACGCCCATCACCACCGACAGCGGCAGCGCCACCACGCCCGCCCACCAGGGAATCTGGAAGAGGTAGGCCATCAGCGCCACCACCACCGGGCCGAGCACCAGGAAGCCCAGGGGGAACCACGCGGGAGGACACTCGATGTCGGCGAGCGGATCCGCCTCGGCGTCCTGCTTGCGGCCGAACAGGCCCGCGAGCGCCTTGAAGGATTTGGCCACGCTGCGCCACTGGAAGGCGAAGGACAGCAGGCCCGAGGACACGAGCACCGAGGCCCCCGTCCATAGCGCCCAGCCGTTGATGGCCTTGTAGGTCACCTCGGGGATGATGCCGCGGCTGACCATCTCCGGAGCGAGGACGCCGTAGGTGAGCAGCGCCCCGAGCAGCATGGACCAGCCCGTCTTGAAGCTCACCAGCGCGCCGGCGCCCACGAGCAGCAGGCTCAGGTCGAGCGACAGCGTCCACGCCCCCGCGGGCTTGCCGCCAATGGTGAAGGGCAGGCTGAACTTCGCGGGCAGGTTCCACACGAGCCACGAGGCCTTGGCGTCGCGCCAGAAGGCGATGACGGCGCCGATGAGGCCCGCGAGGCCCAGCGAGCGCGCCTTGCCCCGCGAGCGCTCGTCATGCCCGTGCAGCGCCTGGAGCGTCTGGGCGGTGGCGGTGCCGGTGGGAAAGGGAAGCTGCTCGATGTTGATGAGCTGGCGCTTGATGGGAATGGCGGCGAAGACGCCCAGCGCGGAGACGACGGCGAACCACGCCACCAACCACCCCGTGGGCGGCAGCGCGCCGGTGAGCATCAACAGCGCGGGCACGGCCGCCATGTTGCCGCCCCCCGTCATGTACCCCGCCGCCGACGCCACCGAGCCCATGGCGTTGTTCTCCAGCGTGGTGAAGTCCTGCTTGAGCAGCCCCACGCCCCGCAGCGCGCCGAACGTCGCGAAGGCGAGGATGCACGCGGTGAGGGTGACACCCAGGCTCCAGCCCGTCTTGAGGATGACGTAGAGGTTGGACAGGCACATCACCGCGCCAATCAGCATCCCCGCGATGACGGCTCGCACGGTGAGCTGACGCACGCCCCCCTGGTAGACGTTCTCGAGCCAGTGGCGCTCGGGATCCACCGGAGTGGAGTCCTTCTCCAATGAAGGAGGAGGCTCGGGCTGGAGGCGGAGCTGCTGGGGCGAGGGCGAGACGGGAGAAGTCATGTGGAGGTGAAAGGATAGCGGAACACCTCCGACCCGACGAATGGGATCGCCCGCCCCCCGGGGCGGCCGCTGGCTCAGTGCGCGCCGCCAGGCCCGTGGGCGTGGCCGTGCTCGAGCTCCTCGGTGGTGGCCGGACGCACTTCACGCACCGTCACGTCGAAGTGGAGCGTCTTGCCCGCCAGCGGGTGGTTGAGGTCCACCACCACCGAGTCCCCCTTCACCTCGCGCACGGTGATGGGGATGACGTCGCCCTCGGCCGTCTGGGCGGAGATGCTCAGGCCCGGCTGGAGCGGCGCATCCGGGGGAACATGCTGCGCGGCACTTCCTGGAGTCCGCGCGGATCATGCTCGCCATAGCCCTGGGCGGGCACCACCACGACCTTCTTCGCGTCGCCGGCGGACAGGCCCTCCAACTGCCCTTCCAGACCCGGGACGATCTGCCCCCGTCCGTGCATATAGGCCAGGGGTTGGCCGGGCTCGCTCTCATCGACGACCTTGCCATCGCCGAGGTGCAACCGGTACTCCAACGAGACCACGCAGTCCTTGGACACCTTCATGTGCGGCTGCTCCTTGAGCTGTCCTGCCAAGAGGAATGAGGGGGTATGGGACAGAGCCCGGCCCAAGGCAACCCCACACGCCTCCGGATGCTCAAGAAGCGGACGATTCCGGCCCGGTCGGCGCCGGGGTCGTCTGGTTTTCCGGCGCCGGCTCGCCCCGGGCCACGTAGACGGCGGCGGCCAGGTCCCCCGTCACGTTGAGCGTGGTGCGGCACATGTCCAGGAAGCGGTCCACGCCGAGGATGAGGCCGAGCCCCTCGGGGGGAATCTTGAACATGCCGAGGATCATCGCGATGACGGGGATGGAGCCGGCCGGCACGCCCGCGGTGCCGATGCCCGCCAGCACGCAGATGAACATCACCACGGCCTGGTTGGCCAGGCTCAGTTCCACGCCGAACACCTGCGCGAGGAAGAGCACCGTGACGCCCTCGAAGAGCGCGGTGCCGTTCTGGTTCATCGCCGAGCCGGCGGTGAGCACGAAGCGCGACACGTTGCGCGGCAGCTTGAGGTTCTCCTCGGCCACCTTGAGGGCGGTGGGCAGCGTGGCGCTGGAGGACGCGGTGGAGAAGGCGGTGACGATGGCCAGGCGGCAGTCGCGGAAGAAGGCGATGGGGTTGCGTCCGCCCAGGAAGCGCACGGACAGCGAGTACACGACGAACATGTGCAGCCCGAGCGCCAGCAGCACCACGCCCACGAAGGACGCCACCTGCACCAGGATGCCGAAGCCCAGGCGCGCCGTGACGCTGAAGAGCAGCGCCCCCACGCCGATGGGCGCCAGCCGCAGCACCCCATCGATGAGCGTCATCAGCACGTCATAGAGCCCCTGGATGGTCTCCTTGAGGTGCCGGGCGCCCGGGCTGTCCGTCACCATGAGACCCACGCCGGAGATGAGCGAGAAGACGATGAGGGCGATCATGTCCCCCTCCGCCGCGGCCTTGATCGGGTTGGTGGGCACCATGGAGAGGATGAGCCCGGGCACCGAGTCCGCGCTCGGCGCGGGGGCCGCCTTCACCACGGAGCCCTTCTGCACGAGCGCGGCGATGGCCTCCTCGCTCAGCCGGGTGCCGGGCTTGAGCGTGTTGACGAGGAACAACCCGATGAGCACGGCGATGCCGGAGACGACCACGGTATAGCCCAGCGTGCGCACGCCCAGCCGGCCGATGGAGCGCAGGTCCAGCTCGCACACGCCCGTCACCAGCGCGGCGAAGAGCAGCGGCACCACCAGCATCAGCAGCAGGCGCAGGAAGAGCTGGCCCACCAGCGAGGTGATGTTCGTCACCACCCAGTCCAACCACGGTGCTCCGCCCACGAGGAGGTTGGCGGCGATTCCCGCCACCGTGCCAATCACGATGCCCAGGAGCATCTTCTGGTGCTGCTTCATCCGGAGTCCTCGCGTGTGTCGCTGGGAAGAAGGGGCGCCCCGGGGGCGGGGAACCGGCGCGGCACACTACTGGGAGGAGGGGGCCGCCGTCTCGCGCAGACGCCCGGCCACGCGCTCGGCCCACTCGGGCACCACCTCCAGGCACGCCGCCTTGCGGCCCAGCCGCAGCGCCGCCGCCGGCATCGAGCCGCTGCCCGCGAACGGATCCAACACCCAGTCCCCGGGTCGGCTCCAGGTGCGCACCAGGGGCTCCACCACGGAAAAGGGCTTGTGGTGGGGATGGCCACCCCAGCGCTGGGCTCGCCGTCATCGTCGTAGCCGCCCACCACCGCCCAGACGGTGGGCGCGTCCCCGGGGGCCAGCACGGGCGCCGGCGTGCGCGCGAGCACGAGCGCCACCTCGTAGACGCGCAGCAGCTGCTCGTTGGCGTTCTTGTCCGTGGTGCGCTTGCCCCAGACGAACTCGCCGCGCAGGTGGCCATACCCCAGCGAGCGCGCCACCGCGAGGATGGGCTCCTTGCCCAGCAGGTTCGTCCAGATGGCGAGCGGAGCATCCGGGGTGAGGTGCGCCACCGCGCGCGTCATCCACGCCTCGGTGAAGGCGCGGTAGTCGCGCACCGTCTCGAAGCGGACGATGGGGTCTCGGTCGATCTTCTTGTTCGCCCGCGGGTCTCTCAGGTCCCCGCCCTTGCGCCGCCGCGTGAGCAGGCAATACGGCGGATCCGTGTGCAGGAAGGACGCCCTGGCCTCGCCCAGCACGCGCCGGTAGCCCTCGGGCTCGCGCGCATCGGCCCGCACGCAGCGGAAGGACTCGCTCTCGTCATGAGGATTCATCCGGCGCGCACCCTACCCCAGCCGCCCCGTCCCGGGGCTCACCGCTTGCGCGGACGCCGCCTGGGCGCCGTGAGCCGCGTCGCCACCTCCGCCCACCGCCCCTCCAGCCGGGCCTCGGACGCGAGCGCCTCGTCCCACGAGGGCCCATCCGGCAACAGCCGCGCGGCGTGCTCCAGCACGAGCCCCTCCAGGGCCCGCTCCTCGCACAACCGCCGGAACTCGTGCGCGTCCAGGCCGCACGCCGCCAGCCAGGCCGCGCGCTCCGGGGGCGCCACGCCCAGGTGGGCCCACCGCTCCGACTCGGCCCGGGCCCCCTCCTCGGGCGTGGGCGTCAGGCCCAGGCTCCGGGCCCACCCCGCGAGCAACGCCCGCCGCAGGCCTCGCGCGCCAGCACCTGGGCCCCGGGCCCGGCGCGCAGCTCCTCCAGCACGTCCTCCGAGGACACCAGCCCCGCCTCCGTCTCGCACAGGCCCTCCACGAGCCGGCGGCGGCGCACGTACGACGAGGGCGGTGGCCGGGACACCCCCTCGCGCGAGGGCGGACGGGCCCCGGAGGCGACGAACGCCGCGGCGGCCTGGAGGCAGGCCCGGGCATCCTCGCGCTTGAGATCCGCGAGGCCCCCGGCCGCCCACGTCCGCCACTTCCCCAGGGTAGGGGCGGACCACGCCTCGCCCACGGCCTGGAGGACGCGGGGCCGGTGCGGTCCTGGTAGAAGAGCGCCGCGGCGGCATCCACCAGGGCCCGGGACTCGGCGGCGGAGAGCACTCCCGCGTCCTGGGCGAGCCGGGCCACGTGCCGCACGTTGACGAGCGGCACCGACAGCGCCCGGTACTCATGCTCGGCGTCGGCGTGGAGCAGCGCCACCTCGGCGTCATCCACCAGCTCGCCCCGCTGGTAGGCCTCGAAGATGGCGCCCACGCCCACCATGCCGTGAGGCGCGAGCTCCGCGGCGCGCAGGGCCCCCATGCTGGCGCCCCCGAACACCGCCACCCCCGCGTCCAGCGCGGCCAGCACCTCGTGGTGCCACACCGAGGGCTGGGCCTCGAAGACCCCATCCACGAGCGCGATGGCCCGCGGCCTCAAGGACAGGGCCCGCCAGAGGTCTCCCTGGCGCGCGGGCGGCAACACCCGGCAGGGCACCAGCGCCAGCGCCTGCGCCTCCGGCAGCGAGGGGCCCAGGAAGACGAGGAGATCATCGGGACGGGAGGAGGCGGGACGCCGTTTCACAACAACTCCGACACGCGCAGGCCCGGCACCACCACGCGCACCACGTGGAGTCCGGGGAGAGGGGCCTCCAGGTCGATGACGGCCGCCCGGGACAAGCCCGCCCCCGCGAGCCGCGCCAGCACCTCGCCCACGGCCTCCTCGGGCGAGTCCACCTTCGCCGCGGGCTCGGGCATGGACTCCACGTCGCGCCGGGGGCGCGCCGCGGCACACGCGGAGGCGAGCGCCAGGGAGGCGTCGCGATCCCCCTCGTCCACGTCCTCGCGCGCGCCGTGGATGTCGGTCAGGCGCGACTGCGCCGCCTCCAGCAGCGCGCCGAGCAGGGCCTGGTCCCGCGTGAGCGCACAGGCGTAACCCGCCGCCAGCGGCACCGGGCCCTGGTCGCGATCCACGAGCAGCGCTCCGCCCACGGGCAGGCCCACCGCGCCCGGGGTGCGCGCGCCCGGCGAGAGATCGAAGAGGTGCACGTCGAAGCCCCGCTCGCCCAGGCGCTCGGCGAGCGCGGCCGTCCGGGGGCGCTCCGGGCGAGGCCCGCGGGGCGCAGCAGCCGGGTGCCGAGCACCTCCTCCGTCCACCCCTCCGGCAGCAGGCGCGCGAGTTGATCCCGCTCCGTCGCCTCCAACAGCGCGTGCAGCAGGGCCCGGGGCCGCTCGGGATGGGCGCCCGAGCCATTGCTCGTCCACTGCACGCTCACCGGGCCGAGCGCCGGCGCGCCCGTGGGAGGGCAGTACACGCCCTGGGCGGGGACGAGCACGGGCGCTCCGGAGCGCGCATCCGCCGCCTCGAGCCAGGCACAGCGCACCTCCGGGCCCCACAGCCGGGAAACCACCACGCCGCCCCGGGTGCCGAGCGCGTCGGCGCCCCAGGCGGCGCGTCCGCGCGCTTCCCAGCCTCGGGACGTGCCCCAGAGGAGCCGTTCCGGCCGCACCGTCTCCGCGGCCCACAGCTCGGCGGTCTCCAGGAGGGCGCCCGCCGAGGCGGCCGGGAAGTCCAGGCCCTTGCCGTTGCACACCTGGAGCACATAGCCCCGGGCCGCACCGCGGTGGCGACTTCCACGCCCGCCCGATCCAGCCCCGTCACCCGCGCCACCCGAGTGACCCCGAGCGCCTGGGCGAGCCGCGCGAGGAAGTCAGGGGTCAGGGGGGCCGCGGGAGCAAGGGGCACGAGGGACTCGGAAGGGGGAGGGCCGCGTCAGAGCGCCCAGGAGCAGACATACTCGCAGCAGTCGTTACCACGGGCGCGGCACTTCGTGTGCTCGACACGCACGTCGCGGCCCCCGCTCAACTCGATGGCGCGCTGGAACCAGCCGATGATGGTGAGGCAATCCGCCTCGGTGACGCTCTCGGCGCCCAGGGTGCGCAGCACGCCGGTGTGCGGGCCGGTCTTCTCGTACGAGCGCAAGCCCACCGCGTAGTAGAGGCGGTAGATTTCCTGCGCGTGGCTGAGCAGGAAGTGCGGATCCCCCTGGCGGAGGAACACGTGGTGGGGTCCCTTCAGGTTCTCCTCGGCCGAGGCCCAGCCCATGTCGACGAAGGCCTTGGTGCGATCCCTCGGCGAGAGCACCGCGGCGATGGCCCCGTCCAACCGGAGGTTCAGCTCCATGGGATACCAGCCGATGGGCAGGATGACGCCTTCGAGGACCTTGCGGTCCGCTGGAGACAACCTCTGGAGGACCTCGAGGCGTTTGGTTCCAGGTTGTCTCGCCAGCAGGTTGAGGCGCGAAATCAGAACGCTGCCCTTGATGCGCGCGACCCCGCTCTCGGTTGCCATGACGTCCTTCCCGATGAAAGGGACGCATTGTGACGTAGGGTGAAGTTCACGGCAACCGACCCGAGCACCGCTGTTCCCACCGGGCAAAAAACCCCGGGGCGGCGTTCAGCCCGCGTGGAGTTCGCTCAAGTGCGCTTCCAGTTCCACGCTGAACTCCGTTGGACCTCGTAGCACCGACGCCATCAGGACCACCGTCGAGGAGGTGACATCCACGCGCTTCTTCAGGCGGCGATGGTCCTCCTGCAGCTCCGTGCGCCACTGACGGAGGTCGCCCCGTACATCCTCGCGGAAGACGACGAACTCGGCGCTCAGCCGATCCATCCACTTCTCCTGCTTGTCCATCCGAGCGGACAGACCATCCATCCGCGTGTTCAGGTGGTTGACCTGCGCCTCCACCCGGTCCACCCGCGCGGTCAACGCATCCACCCGAGTGCTCAGATGATTGACCTGCGCCTCCAGCCGGTCCATCCGCGCCTCCAGCCGGTCCATCCGCGCCTCCAGCCGGTCCACCCGCTCGGTCAACGCATCCACCCGCGTGCTCAGGTGGCTGACCTGCACCTCCACCCGCTCCATCCGCGTGCCCAGCTCCTGCACGGCCCGCAGAATCTGGAGTCCCAGCGCATCACCCATCGTCTCCGCCATCGGTCTTCTCCTCGCAACGGGATGACCTGCATGGTACGGCCTCTTTGGTTACCTTTCAAGTAGGGTGACACAACTCGCGCCCATGGACTTCGGCCCCCGGGAAAACGACCGCTTTAACCTTTCGCCGGCTCCGGTGTTGATCGAGGCGTGAAGGCCCTGGAGACACCCTTGCGACTGGCGCGAGCCGCCACCGAGCCCAGTGACGAGGCGCTCTGCCGCGCCTTCCTGGCCGGTGACGAGGCGGCCTTCGGCACCCTGGTGGATCGGCACCGGGCCCTGGTGTTCTCGCTCATGCGCCGCTACGCCTCGAGCCCCGAGGACGCGGCGGACCCGCCCAGCAAGCCTTCCTGCGCGCCCTGGAGCCTCGAACCGGGTCTTCTCCCGCTGGCTGTCGGGGCCCATGCCCTTCCGGGCGTGGCTCATCCGCATCGCGCTCAACCTGGCGAAGAACCACGCCCGCCAGGGGCGGCGCTGGCCGCGGGCCGTGGAGGTCCCCGACACCGAGGCCCTCGGGGAGTCCGCCCAGGAGTCCCTGGAGCGGGCCGAGCGGGAGCGGGCCGTGCGCGCGGCGGTGCTCACCCTGCCCCGCCGCCAACGCGAGGTGCTGACGCTCCGGGTGGACGCGGGACTGGGCTTCCGTGACATCGCCGAGTCGCTCGGCATCACCGAAACGAACGCGAAGGTGAATTTCCATCACGCCGTGAAGCGCCTCCGGGAGCACATGGCCGAGACGTCCGAGGAGGAGCGCCCATGAGCGCGTGTCAGGACATGGCTGAGTCGTTGACCCTGTTCGCCACGGGCGCCCTGGAGCCCCACGAGGAGACACGGGTGCGCGCGCACCTGGACACCTGCGCCGCCTGCCGCCGCGAGCTGACCGCACTCCAGGACACCCTGGGCCTCGCCGCGCTGCCCACCCCCTCGCCCCGGGAGCAGGCCGTGCTGGAAGTCCTCCCGCAGACCACGGTGAGCCGCTGGCGCCGGGACCAGGTCCGGCGGGCCACCCACCTGCGCACCACCGGCGCCCTGATGGCGGCGGCCGCCGTGCTCCTGCTCCTGCTGAGGCCCGGGGTGTCGCCCCGGACGCCCCCTCCCCCTCCCCCGTGGCCGCGTCCTCCACCCAGGAGGATGTCCTCGCGTTGGAGCAATGGGCGCTGGCGGATCCGCTGTCCGACGCGCTCGACCTGACGGACGTGGACCTGGAGGACCTCCCGGAGTCCTCCAGTTCCTGGGACGTCGAGGCCGAGGAGTTCCTGTCTTCCCCCTCCCTTGGAGAGTCGCTGTGATGAAGCCCTTCGCCTGCTGGTCCTTCCCCTGCTGCTGCTGCCCCTCATGACGTGGGCCGCTCCGCCCGATGCCCCGGATGCCTCGGAGCGCGTGGAGAAGCGCTCGCGGATGATGCGGATGTTGAGCCTCGCCGAGGAGCTGGAGCTCAACGAGGCCCAGACGTTGAAGATGGCGGACACGATGCGCCAGTTCGACGAGCGCCGGCGCCCCCTGCTCGAGCAGGTCCGCGCCTCCGCGCAGCTCCTGCGGAAGGCCGCCAAGGGAGATGCCGCCGCGCAGTCCCAGGTGGATCAAGCGGTGCAACGGGTGTTCGAGGCGAAGGCACAGCTCACCGCGCTGGAGCGCGACCTGTACCAGGCGCTCGCCAAGGATCTGCCCCCACAGAAGCGGGCCCAGCTCGCCATCTCGCTCGCCCGGCACGGCGGACGCAAGGAGGCGAACCTGATGAAGCCGGACCGCGACGGGCGGCATGCCCGGATGCGCTGGAGGCAGTGAGCGGACGCACGCCCCTGGAGCGAGGAGGCGTCAGGGCGGCACCCAGACGGCCCTGCGAAGGGCGCGAGCGCGCGCTATGGAAGAAGGCACATGAGCGCACTCTCCCTGAGATATGTGGCCCTGGGTGATTCTTCCGGCGTGGGTGTGGGCGCGCGCCAGGGCGGCTACGTGGAGCACCTCTTCCAACGGCTGCGCCGCACCCGCACCGGTGTGGGTCTGCTCAACCTGGCCGTGAGCGGCGCCACCAGCGCCACCGTGCTGTCCGGCCAACTGCCGCGGGCGCTGCGCTCTTCCCCCCATCTCGTGACGCTCGGGGTGGGCATCAATGACCTGTGGCGCGGCGTGACGCCCGAGCAGTTCGAGTCCCACTTCGACTCGCTCGCCAAGGGACTCGTGTCCACGGGCGCGGCGGTGATCGTCTCCAACCTGCCGGACATGTCCCTGGCCCCCGTGGCCCGGCTGGCGGCGAACTTCCTTCCCCTGCCCCTCATCGCGCGGCGCATCGGCGAGTTCAACGCGGCGGTGGAGCGCGTGGTGGCCCGTCATGGGCTCCTCGGCGTGGACCTCCACGGCCCCAGCCGCGTGGAGCTGCCCGGCAGCTCCGACTACTTCTCCGCCGACGGCTTCCACCCGTCCGACACGGGCTATCTGCGCATGGCCGAGCACTTCTGGCCCACCGTGCAGCGGGCCGCCGAGCGCATCGGCGAGACCACGCGCGCCACGGGGTGAGTGCCCCACCTAATCGGCACAGCGGTCGCCCAACCCCAGCACGTCCAGATCGTAGTGGATGAACAGGCCCGCCGAGGCCGCCACGCGCCGGGCGAACACCGCGCCGGACAGTTCCACGCGCCGGCTCAGGTCCAGCGGGGCGCGGGGAAGATAGAAGTTGCCCGCCAGCTCGCTGGACTCGGGCAGGGTGTTCCACGGATCCCCGGCGTCGAGATCGAAGGCGCCCGCCACGTAGACCCGCAGGCGCGAGGGGAACCCGGGCGAGCCCATCCGCACGGGCCCGCGCGCGGACACTCCGCCCGCGACGAGGAGATCCAACTCCGCCCCCTCGTCCAGCTGGACGTCGAGCCCGCCCACGTCCACGTCTCCGTCCACGAGCAGCGCCGCCCGCCCCGTCACGCGAAGCAGAAGCGCGCCCGCCCCGTGAATCCGCGTCAGGTAGAAGCGCCCGCACGGCAGCTCCAGGGCCGCGTCCCCGGAGAAGTCCGCCAACGCGTCCACCGCCAGCCCGATGTCGGCGTTGTGATGGGCCGCCACGTGGTTCTTCACATAGGCGCCCACGTCCTCGGGGGCGTCGCAGGAGCAGGGCGGCGCGAACGGGCCCACCGGCTCACGCCGCACGCGCGGTGGCGGCTGCGCCACGGTGAGGCGCCGCTCCACGGGCTGCGACAGGACGCCCCCCACCGTCAGCTCCTGGAGCTCGACATCCCCCGCGACCCACGCATCCCCGCCCACCCGCACCGTGGAGCTGGCCCCTTGAAGCCGGCCCGCGTCGCGCAGCTCTCCCTGGATGGACAGGAGCCCGGCGCCCAGGGCGATGCCCGTGTCTCCCGCCTGGAGCGAGCCACTCACCTTCAACTCCGACGTCAACTGCACTCCACCATTGGCGCCCACGGACGCCCCGGCTCCCCCCGAACTCCCAGGCCCCAGGGAACCCTGGAAGGCGTCCAGCGCCGAGGGCGCACTGACCACCAGCTCCCCACAGGCGCACAACGCCCGGGTGAACACCCGGGACGCCAGGAGTCCGCCGCAGATCTCCCGCCCCGTCGCGCCATCCTCCACCAGCCGGGTCGGCGCCCCCGAGGCGCAATACCCGGCCCGATCGCTCCCAGGCAGGATCGCCACGGTGTCCTCCACGGAGCAGGCCCCCGTGACGGCGAGCAGAACGAGTCCGTGGGTCCAGCGCATGCATCACTCCCGAGAAGGTCTCCAGGGCGATGGAGTCGCCCCACCTGGATTTCGGGTCACCCATCCCCTTCCCGTCCCAGGAAAACGCACCCCGGGTATGGGGTCTATCCGGAGTTCCTCGTCTACATGTTACGGTCACGGACCGAGCGTGAGAGCCCCTGTCCCGTGCATGACCCGACTCCTCGTTGTGTGTGTCCTCGTGGGGTGGGGCACGGTCAGCGCCGCCCAGGAGGAGCCCTGGACCGCGGTGCTCCGCGCCTCCTCTCCGGAAGACACGGAACTGGCGGAGCGACTCCAGGGACAGCTGAGTGATCTGCCCGTCGTCCTGCGGGTGAACCCCGGGCCCGCGCCGAGCACCGAGGCCACGGAGCAATGGCGCACCGCCGTGTCGCTGGCCGAGCAGGGGCCCTTCCGCGTGGTCATCTGGTTCCACCACGAGCCCGAGGCGATCTTCGTCCACGTCGCGGAACCCGCCACCCGGCGGCTGCTCGTGCGGCGAGTCCAGGTGGAAACCCACCGGCGCAAGGCCGCTCCGCGGCGGCCGAAGCCGCGGCCTTGATCGTCCGCTCCGCGTTGAAGGCCCTGGTGGCCGGCAACCCCGTGGGCGACGTGGTGGAGGAAGTCCCCGAGCCCCCGCCCTCGAGCCCTCCCCTCCACCTCCCGCGCCTGCTCCCGTTTCCAGCACGGCCCCTGCCCGGGAGGGTTGGGGCGTGAGCGTGGGATGGCAGGGCACGCTCGTGGGAGACGGTCCGCTCGGACAGCACGGCGCTCAGCTCGGGGTGGGATGGGAAGGGGCACGACTGCGCGCGCGAGTGCTGCTGTTGGCGAGCCTCCCCACCCCGCTGAGCGATGAGTACACCCGGGTCTCCTTGTCGAGGCATGCCCTGGGCGCGGGGGTGGATGCCACCGTGGTGTCCACGGAGCACTTCCGGCTCGGGGCCGGACTCGAAGTGGGGTTCGCGGGCCACCTGCGCGACACGGTGGCCCTGGCACCCGGCGTCCAGGCATCCCCTCTCCGGCTCACTCCCTCTCTCTATGGGGCGCCCACGCTCGCGGCCCGCTGGCGCGGAGGGCCCGTGGCGCTGGAGGCCAGCCTCGCCCTGGACGTACTGACGACGGTGCCCACCCTTGGCTACCTGCAACAGGGGACGTTCATCCTTCGCAACTCACTCTGGCGAGCACAGCCCCGGTTCGGCCTCGCCATGCTCCTGGGGACGCATTGACCGCTCGTGACCCGAAATCTTCCCTTCCCCCTCCATCCCGACAATGAGGGCAATGAGGGCGACAACGCGGGGACGCCAGGAGGCGCTCCCCTCCGAGGAAAGCCGCATCCAAGCGGTCATCGAGGGGCGGCGCGACGCGGCCGAGTCCTTGTTGACGGACTTGTTGCCCCGGGTGCGCAACCTCGTGCGCTACCTGGTGCGCGGAGATCATGACGTGGATGACATTGCCCAGGAGGCCTTGATCGCCATCCTGCGCGGCCTGCCGACCTGGCGCCGCGAGGGCTCCTTCAAATCCTGGTCGGACCGGGTGGTTGCCCGGACCACCTTCGCCGCGATGCGGAAGGTGCGCGACGCGGAGACCGAACCGGAGGCCGAGCCCATGGAGCTCACGGTGGTCTCCGAGGAGGCACTCCCAGACGATTACGTGTTCCGCCGGGACATGGTACGGCTGATGGATGGACTCTCCGACGAGCAGCGCCATGCCCTGGTGCTGCATTACGTCCTGGAGATGAGCGTGCCGGAGATGACCGAGGAGTTGGGCATTCCCTTCGAGACGGTGCGCAGCCGCCTACGGCTGGGACGGGCCAATCTCCGGGCGCTCTACGCGCGGGAATCGGGTACGAACGGGGGTGAGGAATGAGCCAGGGAATCCATGACGTGGACGAGCGCTTCGAGCTGCTCGGTCCCCTGGACGAAAGCGTCGGGCCCGCCCGGCGGATTTCCCGCCAACGCTCCGCTGACCTCATCCAGGGAGCCCTGGCGGCCGCGCTCCCCGCCGCCCCCGCGCCCACGCCTCCGAGGAAACTCCCCTGGAAGGGTGTGCTGGTCACGAGCACGTGCCTGGCGGTGATGGGCGCGGCGGCAGCCACGAGCTACGGGTTGTGGGCGCCTCACGCCCCCAAGGCCGGGGCCCCCGAGGTGGCGGCCCCGGTGCAGGTGGAGCTCCCGCCCGCCGCGCCCATCGCCGCCGAGCCAGTCCCCGAAGCAGCGCCCTCCGAGGAAGTGGTGGCGGAGCCCCCGGCGCCTCCAGTTGCGCGCACCGCGCCCGCGCCCGTCGCCGTGGAGCCAGAGGATCTGCTGCGCCGGGCCAATGAACGCCGGGCCGCGGGACAGTGGCGGGAGGCGGAGGCGCTCTACCTGCGCGTCATCCAGTCCTCGCCGGGGACGACGTCGGCGTACGTGGCCCAGGTGGCCTCCGGCGGGCTGCGGCTGGAGCACCTGGGAGACGCCAAAGGCGCCCTGCGCCAGTACCAGCAGGCACTGCGCGCGAAGCCCCGCGGCATGCTGAGCGAGGAGGCCCAGCAGGGCGTGGCCGAGTCCTGGCGAGCCCTCGGGGACACCCAGCGCGAAGCCCGGGCCCTGGAGGAGTTCCTCACCGCGCATCCGGACTCCCTGCTCGCCGGGAGCGCGCGGCGCCGGCTGGACGAGCTGCGCGCGCTCCCCCAGTAGCCGCGAGCAGCGCCTCCCCGGTGTCCCCTACCGGCCTCGCGCGGCCTTGCGCGAGGGCTCGTCCGCGGAGAACACCGAGCGCAGCACCTTGCCCGTGGCCGTCTTCAGCCGGGACACCTCGCGCGGCGTTCCCTCCGCCACCCGCGTTCCTCCCGCCTCGCCCCCCTCCGGCCCCAGCTCCACCACGAAGTCCGCCGACGCGATGACGCTCGGGTGGTGCTCGATGACCACCAGCGTGTCGCCCCGGTCCACCAGCCGGTGCAGGAAGGCGATGAGCTTCGACACGTCCCCCAGGTGCAGGCCCGTGGTGGGCTCGTCCAGCACGTACAGCGTGGGCTCGTGCCGCGTGCTCGCCGTGAGCTCCGCCGCCAGCTTCAACCGCTGCGCCTCACCGCCCGACAGCGTGTTGGAGCCCTGGCCCAGTTGCAGGTAGCCCACCCCCAGGTCCGACAGGCACGTGAGCGGCGCCGCCACCTTGGGCAGGGCATGGAAGACGTCCTTCGCCTCGTCCGCGGACAGGCGCAGCGCGTCTCCAATGGTGAGCCCGTGGTAGCGCACCTCCAGCGTCGCCGCGTCGAAACGCGCGCCGCCGCACACCTCGCACGGGGTGACGACGTCCGGCAGGAAGGACATCTCGTGGGAGATGGCCCCCTGCCCCTCGCACGCCGTGCACCGCCCACCGGAAGTCGAGTTGAACGAGAAGCGCGTGGGCCCGAAGCCGCGCACCTTCGCCTCCGGCGTGGCGGCGAAGGCCCGGCGCAGCTCGTCCCACAGGCCCAGGAAGGTGGCCGGCACCGAGCGCGGCGTGCGTCCGATGGGCGACTGGTCCACCGCCATCACCCGGCGGATGGCCTCCACGCCCGACAGGGACTTGAAGGCCCCCGGACGCGCCGTCACCAGCCCGAGCTTCTCGCGCAGCGCCGGGTACAACACCTGACGCACCAGCGTGCTCTTGCCCGAGCCCGACACGCCCGATACCACGGTGAGCCGTCCCACCGGAATGCGCAGGTCCACGCCCTTGAGGTTGTGGGCCGTCGCTCCCTTGAGCTCGATCCACCGCTCGGGCTCGCCCCGAGGCACCGCCGCCAGCACCGCGGGCTCGCGCAACGCCCGGGCCGTGGGGGCCTCCTCGTTCTGCAGCACCTGCTCCGGCGGGCCCTCCGCGAGGATGCGCCCACCGCCCCGGCCGCCCGTGGGCCCCAGCTCGATGAGGTGGTCCGCCGCGCGGATGGTGTCCGTGTCGTGCTCCACCACCAGCACCGTGGAGCCGGTCTGCACGAGCGAGCGCAGGTTGCTCAACAACCGGTGCGTGTCGCGCGGGTGCAGGCCGATGGTCGGCTCGTCCAGCACGTACATCGCCCCGGTGAGGCCCGCGCCCAACTGCGCCGACAGCCGCAGCCGCTGCATCTCCCCGCCCGAGAGCGTGGCCGCGTTGCGATCCAACGACAGGTAGCCCAGGCCCACGCGCTCCAGGAAGTCCAGGCGCCGCAACAACTCCTGGCGAGAAGGCTCGCCCAGCAACGCCTGATCCCCGCGGAACTTCCACTCGCGCACCTGCCCCAGCGCGGCGGTGACGGACTG
Organism: Cystobacter fuscus; assembly: GCA_049060065.1. Taxonomy (GTDB): domain Bacteria; phylum Myxococcota; class Myxococcia; order Myxococcales; family Myxococcaceae; genus Cystobacter; species Cystobacter fuscus_B. The sequence goes on along the minus strand of JBMEQP010000002.1, from coordinate 1,048,859 downwards.
CTGCACCACCTCGTGGTAGCGCGAGCCCTCCAACCGCACCGCGCGCGGCACCGGCTCCAGCCGCGAGCCCTCGCACGTGCGGCACGGCTCCGTCTTGCCCTCGGCCTGCGCCTCCGGGCCTCCCTGCACGCCCGTGCCCTCACACGCCTCGCACCGGCCCTGCTTCGTGTTGAAGGAGAACCAGCGCGGATCCATCTCCGGCACGGAGAAGCCACACACGGGGCAGGTGCGCTCGCTGGACAGCAGCGTCTCGCGCGCTCCGGCGGTGCGCACCTTCAGCGCCCCCTTGCCCCAGGTGAGCGCCTTGTCGAACACCTCGCGCGGCAGCTTCGCCGGGCGCCCCTGGTACATCACCAGATCGATGTCGTGCTCGCGCGTCTTGACGAGCTGGGGCGGCTGATCGGTGGAGACTTCCTTGCCGTCCGCGAAGGCCTTCTCGATGCCCGCGCGAGCCGCGGCGGTGAAGACGTCCAGGTAGGTGCCCTTGCGCGCGCGCACGGCGGGGGCGAGCACCGTGCCCTCCCCCTTCATGGCGAGCACCTGCGCGTAGAGCGCCTCGGCGGTGGTGGCGGCGATGGGCTCGCCGTCGTTCGGGCAGTGCGGCAGGCCCAGCTTGGCGAACAGCAGGCGCAGGTAGTGCGCCACCTCGGTGACGGTGGCCACGGTGCTCGTGGAGCCCGCGCGCGAGGTGCGCTGCTCGAGCGCCACGGAGGGCGGAATGCCGCCAATGCGCTCCACGTCCGGGCGCGGCATGCTGGGCAGGAACTGGCGCGCGTAGGGCGTGAGCGTCTCCATGAAGCGCCGCTGGCCCTCGGCGAACACCACGTCGAACACGAGCGAGCTCTTTCCCGAGCCGCTCGGCCCCGTCACCACCGTCATCTTCCCCAGCGGGATGCGGCAGGACACGTCCTGGAGGTTGTGCTCGCGCGCGTGCTCCACCTCGATGGCCGCGGGGGCCTTCGCCGCATCCTTGCCCCGCTTGACCGGCACCGCCGCCGCGCCCAGCTCCCCGCGCAGCGCCGCCGCGGTGAGGCCCTTGCCGCGGGCCACCTGCTCCGGTGTGCCCTCGGCCACCAGCAGTCCGCCGTGACGGCCTCCGCCCGGCCCCAGGTCGATGATCCAATCCGCGCCCCGCATGACCACGAGATCATGGTCCACCACCAGGACGCTCGCGCCCTCGTCCACCAGTTCGTGCAGCGCGGCGAGCACCTGGCGCACGTCGGCGTCGTGCAGGCCCGCGCTCGGCTCGTCGATGAGGAAGAGCGAGCCGCTGGCCTCGCTGGAGAGGGCACGCGCGAGCTTCAAGCGCTGCGCCTCACCACCGGACAGGGTGGACAGGGGCTGGCCGAGCTTCAGGTACCCGAGCCCCAACCGGGACACGGGCCCGAGCGTGCGCGCGAGCACCTTGTCGCCCTCGAAGCGCTGGAGCACCTCGTCCACGGTCGCCTCCAGCACGTCCGCCACGGACCACCCCTGGTGGCGGATGGCCAGCACCTCCTCCTTGAAGCGGCGGCCCCGGCACACCGGGCACAGGAGCGACACGTCGGCGAGGAACTGCATCTCCACCGTCTCGTAGCCCTCGCCCGAGCACGCCTCGCAGCGGCCCTTGTCCACGTTGAAGGAGAAGTGCGCCGGAGTGAGGCCCCGGGCCTCGGCCTCGGGCTCCGAGGCGAAGCGATCGCGCAACCGGTCCCACGCCTTGGTGTACGTGGCGGCGTTGCCGCGCGAGGTGCGTCCGAGCGGCGACTGGTCCACGAAGGTGATGCGCTCGATGGCCTCCAGCCCGTCCACGGCATCCGCCTCGCCGGGCACCTCGGCGTCCTTCTCGCCCAGGGCACGCGCCGGTGCCGGTAGAGCACCTCGTCCATCAGCGTGCTCTTGCCCGAGCCGCTGGGGCCGGTGATGGCGCACAGCACGCCGAGCGGCACGCTCACCGAGACGCCCTGGAGGTTGTGGGCCCGGGCGTTGCGCACCCGCAGCTCGCCGGTGCGCGCGCGCGGCTCGCGCTTCACGTCCCCGGTGCCCGCCAGCAGCCGGCCCGTGGGCAGGTCCTCGCGTCTGGCCAGCGCCTGGGGCGAGCCATCGAAGCACAGCCGTCCGCCGTGCTTGCCCGCCCCCGGCCCCAGCTCCAGCACCCGGTGCGCGGAGCGGATGACGAGCGGATCATGCTCGATGACCAGGGCGATGTTGCCCCGGGTGGCCAGCTCGGCCATGGCGCCCGTGAGCGGCCCCACGTCCGCGGGGTGCAAACCCACCGTGGGCTCGTCCAGCACGAAGAGCGCGCCGGTGAGCGAGGTGCCCAGCGCCGCCGTGAGGGACACGCGCTGCGCCTCGCCTCCGGACAACGTGCGCGCAGGCCGGTCCAGGGTCAGGTAGCCCAACCCCACCCGTGCGAGGTAACCCAGGCGGCCCGCCAGCTCGCGGCGCACCAGCTCGCCCTGGCCCGTCTGGGTGCGCAGCGACTCCAGGCGCGTGCGCGCGTCGGCCAGCTCCAGCCCATGCCACGCCGCCAGGTCCAACCCGCCCACGCGCCACGCCAGGGCGGCCTCGTTGAGGCGCGCGCCCTTGCAGCTCTCGCACAACGTGTAGGCGCGGTAGCGCGAGAGCAGCACGCGCACGTGCATCTTGTACGTGCGGCTCTCCATCCACCGGAACCACGCGCGCACGCCCGGGTACACGCGCCCGCCGTCGTAGTCGCCCTCGCCCTGCAGCACCCGCTCGCGCTGCTCGGGCGTGAGCTGGCCCCAGGACACGTCCATGGGGATGCGGTGCTGGCGCGCGTAGGCCCCCAGCATCTTGCGCTCCCACTCGGACGTCTTGCCCGACCAGGGGCGGATGGCGCCCTTGGCGAGGCTCAGGTTCGGATTGGGGATGACCTTGTCCCAGTCGATGCCGATGGTGCGGCCGAAGCCCCGGCACGTGGGGCACGCACCCGTGGGCGACTGGTAGCTGAAGAGGCCGGGCCGGGCCGGCTCGAACTCGCGCGCGCACTTGGGACACACGAGGCCCCGGCGGATGCGCCGCGGCCCCGCCGGCGTGAAGGCCACCGCCTCGCCCTGGGACTGGGCCCACGCGGACTCCAGCGCCGCCGTCACCCGCCCGAGCTGCCCCGACGCGAGCTTCACCCGATCCACCACCACGTACGCCACGCCCGCCGAATCCGTGGCCTCGCCCGGCTTGAGCGACTCCAGCTCCTTCACCTCGCCGCGCACCATCAGCCGGTGGAAGCCGTCCTTGAGCAGCCGGGCCCGCGCGCCGATGAAGTCCGCGGTGTCCGCGATGCGCACCGGGAAGGTCAGCACCGCCGGGGCATCCGGCTCGGCGGCGAGGGCGGCCTGGGCGGCCACGCGCGCGTCGGTGCGCACCGCCTCCACCCCACACTCGGAGCACACCGGCATCGCCTCACGGGTGAAGAGCGCCGACAGGTACGCCTCCACGTCGGCGAGCGTGGCCACGGTGGAGCGCGAGCTCTTCACCGGCGCGCGCCGATCCACCGCCACTCCGGCGGCCACGGGCTCCAGGGTGTCCATCGGGGGCCGCTCCAGCCGCTCGAGGAACTGCCGGGCATAGGGGCTGAAGCTCTCGACGAAGCGGCGCTGCCCCTCGGCGTACAGGGTGTCGAGCGCCGGGCTGGATTTCCCGGAACCCGACACTCCCGTGAGACACACCAGCTCACCTTCCGCGAGATCCACCGAGAGCGATTGAAGGTTGTGCGTGCGGGCGCCGACGAGGTGTGTCTTGTGCATGAGAGAAGCGGTGTTTAACGGCGGAAGTCGGGTCCGCCAAAAGAATCTCTGACATGGGGCTCGGCCCGGCCGCCCGCCCACCACCCACCCGCGAAAGCCGATAGCATGCCGCCTTCATCCACCTCTCCCGTGAGGCTCCCATGAGTGGACGCATCAACCTGCTGGCTCCCGAGACCCGCGCCAATCCGTACCCCGCCTACGCGGAGCTGCGCCGCAACGCCCCGGTGAGCCGGTGGATCCCGGCGGAATCTGGGCCGTCTCGCGGCTGGACGACGTGATGTACATCTTCAAGAACCCGCAGCTCTTCTCCTCGCAGGGCTTCCGCCAGGCCTACCGCCCACCGTGGATCTCCAACTACCCGCTGGCCGACTCGGCGCTCGTGATGGATCCCCCGCAGCACACGCAGCGGCGCGCGCTCATCAACCGGGCGTTCGGCACCCAGGTCGTCACCCGCATCGAACCGCGCGTGCGGGAGTTCGCCCAGCGCATCGTCCAGGCGCTGCCCGAAGGGCGGGAGGTGAACTTCGTGGAGCACTTCTCGGTGCTCATGCCCATGTACGTGATCGGCGAGCTGCTCGGGCTGTCCCCCGACGTACAGCCGCGCCTGCTGCACTGGGTGGAATGGCTCGGCCAGTTCACCGGCGTCGGCCCGGCGGACACCGAGCGCCAGGAGGCCGTGCGCGCCACGGTGAACGAGGCCCGGGGCCATTTCGAGCAGGTGCTGGCCGAGCGCCGGCGCAACCCCGGGGATGATCTCATCAGCGATCTGCTGCGCGCGCGTCGAGGGCGAGAGCCTGTCGGACACGGACCTGCTCGGCTTCATGTTCCTGCTGCTCGTGGGCGGCATGGAGACGACGATCCACCTGCTGAGCCACTCGGCCCTGAGGATGCAGCTCCAACCGGAGCTGATGCAGCAGTTGCGCGCGCAGCCCTCGCTCCTGCCGCGCTTCATCGACGAGGTGCTGCGCCACGAGACGCCCGCGCATGGCGTGATGCGGCTGACGAGCGAGGAGACGGAGCTGAGCGGGGTGCGGCTGCCCAAGGGCACGCGGCTGCTGATGCTGATGGGCTCGGCCAACCGCGACGAGGCCCAGCACCCGGATCCGGACCGCTTCGACATGAACCGCCCCTCGAGCAACCTGCCCTTCGGTCATGGCATCCACTTCTGCGTCGGCTCCCAACTCGCACGGCTGGAGGCACGGCTGGCCCTGGAGGCGCTGCTCTCCCGCTTCACCCGCCTGACCGCGGGCACCCAGCCCACCCAGTGGAACAGCTCGCTCGTCGTGCGCGGCCCCACGCGGCTGTCCCTCATTCCCCACGAGCGCTGACGCGCACGGGATGCTTCCCGAACGCTCGGCAGGCCGGCCCTCGTCAAGCCACCCGACAGCCGCGCTCTGCCCCATCCCGCGGGCGTGGCCATGGTGTAGCCAGGAGGATGCCCCATGCCCGCCGTCGACACCGGCCTGTCCGCCGTCCGGGACGCCGCCACTTCCGCGATCATCACCCTGGACATGCCGAACCGGCGGGGAGTCGGTTTCGTGGCCACCCCGGAGGTCAACTCGTCACCAACCTCCACATGGTGGCCGGCTGCGAGGACATCTCCGCGCTGCTCGCCGACGGGCGCCTGCTCCAGGTGGATCAGGTCATCGCCTTCGACGAGAAGCATGACCTGGCCGTGCTCCAGCTCCCCGTGAGCAACGTGCCCGCCCTGCGGCTCGAGTCGGGGGGCAGCTCCCCGTGGAGGGAGACCCCGTCTTCATCCTCCACCCCGCCCCGGGCATTCCCCCCTTCCTCCTGGAGACCCGGGTGCGCTCGGAGCAGGTCCTCGACGAAAGTTTCACCTTCCTCGAACTGGAGGCCATCCTGCCCGAGGACGTCTCGGGCAGCCCGGTGCTGGATGGCACGGGCGCGTGGATTGGCGTGGCCACCTGCGCCTTCGCGGATGGGCGGCCCGTCACCATCGTCATCCCCTCGCGCTACGTGCTGCCGCTGCTGGAGCGCACGGACGCCCTGCCCCTGTCCACTCTCGGCCTCGCCCGGCCCGCGGCCTCGCGCCAGCGGCAGATTCCCACCCACTCCCTGTCCCTGCTGGAGGGGTGCGCCCCGGACGTGCTGGAGGAGGTGGCCTATACCCTCCTGCGGGCCATCCAGCTCGGCGCCCCCCTCTACAACCGAGGAGACGCGGCCGGCTGCTACCGCCTGTATGCCCACACCGCCGAGCGCCTCATCCGCGAGCGCTCCGACTGCCCCGGCATCCAGGACGCCCTGCGCCAGGGGTTGGAGCGGTGCGCGCGGTCGCAGGGCGCGGACGCGTGCGCCTGGGCCCTGCGCGACACGCTCGACGGCCTGCTGGGTGTCATCGGCCGCTGGCTCCAGGCCCAGTCCGCCCTGGCCTACCGGGCGGCGCCCAAGGCCTATCTGCAATGAGGTCCCTCTGGGTGGGAGGGACCGGCTACCGGGTCATTCAGGCGAGGTGTCCCGGAGGGACGATTCAACGGAACGAGTCCACGACGAACACGCCTGACGACGAGAATTCGAGCACCGCCATTCCCGGTTTCGATTCGGGCAGTTTCTTCAGCTGGCCGTGCGCGAGCCTTGCCACCGCGCAAATCGGGATCGTGTCGCCATGTGGCGGCCTTGCCTCGTAATATCGGACGACGACCTGCGCGCCACCTGTCCAGACCCGTCCGTATAACCGTGTCGGTGCTTCAAGGGGTCCGAGAGGTTCGTTCAGCATGCTCTCGACAGGCCCGTCGTACAGGGTGATGGGGCTGGTGTCGGTCTGGTTCACATCGAGTTCAACGAAAGCCGAGTCCCCCGGACGCAACCGAAGAATTCGCATCGCCTTGAGGGCCTCCTCCGAGCACTTCTCTGGTCCGGGGCTGCCATCCGGGCGCAGGGGCACGCCCACCGTCGGGCAACCCGTGGCCGCGAGAAACAAGAGGAGAGAGGGGCAAATCAGTGCTCTGGCCGAACGCATGAGCAAACCCTCTTACTTTTTGAAGAGACTACGATCCAGCGTCACATGCGCCGCCAGCATTCCGTCGTGGCGAAAAATTCCCAGGGTAAGCTTGCTGGGACCCTGTCGCGAATCAAAAGCGCTCCTATCCGTGACCACGGCGACAAATCCGGTTTCACCTGGAGGAATCACCTTTTTGTCCGTTCGTAGGGCAAACCGCCTTCCTTCGCCGACGAACAATGGGGGCTGGAACCCTGGTGGCAGTACAAACAGGCGAGCGTCCATCAATCGCCAAGGCGTGGAGGGGTCTCTGTTTGTCACACGAAACAGAACCGCCACTTTTTCCTTGCCGTCGGTAAGAACGGTAGCTTGGATGTTTGAATCCTCATTCTTGAAGATCCAGGCTTTACGGGTCACGAATGGCGTGAACCTCACCGCGCCTTGCGTGAGGAGCGCCGCGAGGGTGTGGTTTTCGGACGACCCCGTAAAGCTCTCAGCCCGGAGTTGCTCCCAGAGCTCATGCTCTCTCGCCTTGGATTCCTCCAACTGCTTACGAAGTGCATCCGGGTCGTCCGGCGCCAAGAACACGTTTACTTGTTGATCAGGCCACTCTCCCTCCTTCCAACTTGACCCGGAAACGGTAAAGGGAACTTCGGTTCCATCCGCGAGCCTCACCACCAAGGGAAACCGATCCTCGGGCTCAAGCTTTTGGATTGGCTCGATAAGCACCCGTTTACCGGCACACTGCACGGGCTCAAAACGACCTTCCCAGCCCAGCATCTTGGTTCCGGCCTCGGTGCATGGCTGCTGGAACCGGAGAACGGTCGTCACGTCACGAGTCACGAACAACTGATCGGCCGTCTCCCACTCGCTGTTCCGGACGTAGACGCTCCGGACCGAGGGGATGCGTTCCCTGGCCATGGCTACGGACGCCACCAGCACGAGAGACAGGGCAGACCAGGGAGGTAAGAAATTCCGCATACAGCGAGCCAACCTATCCGATAACCCGAACGAACGTCCAGGCCCCCGAGCCTTGGCCCGTCATGGAGACCTGAAAGCCCACCGCTCCAGGCTGGATAGCATGAAAAACTTGGTTTTCTGCCTCTTCGTTATGGGGGCCCTGCTGTGGGGGATGCTCATATCCGGTTGCGCGGCGAGCAGGACGCACTCCACCTGTTCCGGTGGGACGCACTGCACGTCGAAGCACCCCACACGTCTGGCGCAAGCGGCCACGATGGACTGTCGCCCCGGCGACTCAACAATGACCTGTTGCATCAAGAAGCACCCTCAAGACCCGGTAGGCGCTTGTGGAGCCACGCGCTCCGAGGTTGATCAGGTGCTCCGGGCTGCGCGTGCCGATGCTGACGACTACTCCAACAACGCTTCGTTGCCCCAGTGGAGACAGGATTGCATTCGCAAGTACAACAGGTGCCAGGATCGTAGATGGACGGGCAAATGCGACGACTGCCTACGCCGTTGCGAAGGGCAGCATAAATGGCCCGAAGAGATGTGCAAACCCCGCGAGTAAGGTGAGAAGCCGTGTCCGACGAAATCAACTGGGACCGCATTTGGGATTTGGCTCAGAGGGTACTGGAACGTAGCGAGCCGCTGGAGCTTTCGGATGATACCCGGGCCCTGTTGCTCAAGAGCGCCCGAGAGGTGGCCATCAGCGCGCAGGACGCGCAAGATGCTCTGCGCGGTCTGCCCACCGCAACGACTCTGCTCAGGGAGATTCGCCAACGCATCCGGGATGGATCGTATCGAATCGGCAAGGCTGAAGACCGGGTGGAGGAGCTTCAAGCGAAGGGGACTTCAACGGAGCATTGCACGTCATCCGTGACGTGCTCGCCGTGGAGGTTGTCCCCCTCTACCGGGAGCATGCCGAAATCCTGCTCAACGAATTGACCGGGCTTGCGAACGTGTTCGCAACCGGGCGGCTCAATCCGAACCTACACGACCGGCAACAGCTCGCGGCCCTCGAGCAACGCATCCAGCGGGGTCATGCCCTGGAACTCACCGACGACCTACGCGACCTTCTACGCCAGACCGCCCCCACGGCGGCCATCCGCGAGGCCGAGACGGAAGAATCACTGAAGAGTCCGGACGGCGCCGAAGCCCTGATGAGGATGATTCTCTCTCGCTTCCGGAAGAGCGAGCGCCGATTCTTGAATTCGATGTACCGGATGACGAGTCTCCGGGACTCGGGTGACCTCGAAGGTGCCCGCCAGCAGATGCGTGACGTGCTGGCCGTGGAGATCGTGCCTCAGTACCGCCGGATGGCCGAGGAGCAGCTCAGGGGCCTCGACAATCCGCCCCCGGAGTCGTGACCGGCTCGGGGCTGGGCGCGGGGAATCATCGCTTGAAAGTAGCGGGGCTCACGGAAGGCGACATCCAGACTCCAGTGCAAGTCATTCCGGCGAGTGACCCATCCGCGACAACCTCCCGCGCGCGCACCTGGAGCGGACGCGCCGCCGCGCGCGTCCAGCCGGCCGTCACCGGCCCATCTCTTTTTCTCGCGGAATTTCCGTGGAATATTGTTTCCGGTTTTCTCTGGATGACCGGTACCACACATGTCTGCCTGCCCCGACGAGATCGTGCTCAGCTGCTACCGGCTGGGCATGGACCCGTGGGCCTACTTCCGCGACGTGCTGCCCAAGCTCGGCGGCACCCGCTTCCCCGCCTCCGCCTCGCGGAGCTCCTCCCCGAGGCGTGGGCCCAGCAACAGGCTCAGCAGAGATAGGCTTGTCGACGCGCCGTCCATCACGCGGCCACCGTGCCATGCTCCTCGGTGGCCGACACCCTGGGTTGGACCGGCGGCTTACGGTGCGGATGCTGCGCTGAGACGAGCGCACCGCACTGATTCAGTTCCTCTTCAACCCCGGTACCGCTCGGCCACGCGGTAGAGCTGGGTGAGAGAGTAGTCCAGCAACGATTCGCGCGAGCGCATGTAGTGGCGTGCCCTGACAAAGGGGAGCCAAACACGGTTTCCCACGAGCACCTGTGCCTCCTCGAGTTTCTTGCGCGGAATCCACCTGCCACCCAGGTTGCGCACCAGCACTTCGCCCAGGTACGCGCCAATAGCGGGCACCGCGTGCTCGTCGATGGCTTCCCGCAGGCGGCTCTTCGGGAATTCCTCACGCCAGAAATAGAAGTCGGCATCTGTAAGCGACTCGGGCGTCGCCGCGAAGACGGAGGGTACCTCCGAGTGCAGTAGCGCCACCAACTGCTCAGCATGGAGGCTGTACTGCTGAAGAGCGCGCGCTGGATTCTCCACATCCGAGGGCAGGGCCGCGTCAGCGGGCAGCCACTCCTCAGGCTCGGGTGGTTGCCACGCGTTGAGTCCGGCAATTCTCCGCTGGCGCTCGTGACTGGCGACGCGGTCCACCACGCGCGAGAGGAGTGTGGCCATGTCCGGGTGAAAGCGGGGCTCCACGGGAGCGAGCATGACACTGCGCCCATGCAAGGCGCGCAGCACGGTGTCGAAGTCGAGGTCCGGCCGGAGATGGGCGTGAGCGCGGGCCTGCGCGAGCCGGGCTTCCTTGCTGGCGAAATCCGCCACGGTGGGCCACGTCACCAGGAGGACGCAGCCATTAGACAGTTCCTCCACCTGGTGAGCCGGCGTGGACAGCATGCGCTCGCGGCCCACGGTTTCCACCAGCTTGGGGCCGAAGACGTTGAGCCAGCACACCTCGTAGATTCTGTCGAAACCGTCTCTGAACAATGTCTCGTCATCGCGGCCGAAATTGGGAGAGCCTGCCAACACCGCGTCATCACTGCTGTGTGCCCAAGCATGAATGACGGGGTAGCGGGAGGCCCAGGCGCGCACCATCTCCACGAAATGGCGGCAGCGATCCGCTTCCGCGAAGAAGGAGAGCGGCTTCACGTTGATGGTGAGGTCCAGTTCAGGCGACTGCGGTGGGAGCCACAGCGAAAGCCGACCGTCCAGCGCGGGCCACTTCGTCCGATAGAGACCAAGGGCCGTGCTGTCCCCATCGCGCCGCTCTTCCAGCGCCTTCCAAGTGGCGGCGCGAGCGTATTTGCGTTGCCGCTTGCCGTTGACAACATTCGGCATCCACCCGTCGGCGTACTTCTCAAGCGCGTTGAGGAAGGGCTCCAGCTCGCTTTCGAGTGCCGCTTGTGGATTGAATGCACCGTTGAAGATTAGTAGGAGGCTGTCCTCCGGCTTCACGCCGTAAAACTCTAGCACCTTCATTGGAACATCACCTCCACTCCCAGAACCTTTCTCTTGGTTTCGATCACGGCTGCTTTCAAGTAGTCTGGATTCGTGGGCGTGAGCGCGCCCCCTTCATAGATAAGGCGAACCCGCTGGACGGGCACCTCGCTGCCTTCTGGGAGAAGGCGCTGGAGGGAGTCCCGGCGGATGTCCAGCCTCTCGCCGTACTTGGACAGAGCCTCCCTCGCGTCCTCAATCATCTGCGCCGTCAAAGCGTCTCTCCCCAATCCCGAGAGGTCACGGCTCTTGAAGCTGAACGTCTCCACGCGCCGTGGCCGCCCGCCGAGCTCGCCCTCTTCGATGACGAGCACATCCGCGTAGCGCAGGCCGGGGCCCGGCTTCCTCACGCCCACCTGCACTTCAACGCGGGGCTTGTCGAAGTCCCGGAGGAAGCGGCGCTGGGCCCGAGCCTCGTCGCGTCCTCTCGCAGCAGCTTCACCATGTCGGCCTCGAAGGCCATCCCCCGGGCAAACCACGCGCGCATCCGCTCGTAGGGCTCCCACTTGAGGGGCCCTCGGCGGCCGTGCCCTTCTCCACCTCCCTCTGGCGCTTCTCGTAGTAGTCGACGTACTCGCGCCAGCGCGGGTTGCCCAGGGCCTCGGGCGGCGGAGTGTCGAGGGAGGGGCGGTGCTTCTCCAGCACGCCCACATCCTTGGGAAGACGCGGGCCCGTGGCCTCGAGCTCCGCGGCCGCGAGCTTCGCCTCCACCACTGCCGGCGTGTGGCCGACTCCCTCGTCCACGAGCGAGGCCAGTGTGCCCAGGCGCCCCGTAGCACCGGCCTTCGTCGCGGAGGGGCGTGCGGCCTCCCCGGCACCGGTCTCCGCGCCAGCCTTCAGGGGCTGGGAGCCCGTCGCCCCGGGCTTCGCCCTGGACATGAGCGGCCGAGCCCTGGCCACATCTCCCCCGGCCTCATGTAGTGCCAACGCGGCGTCCGGGCCCAGCCCACGGGCGCCGCGGCGGCGGTGCAGCCTCTCCTGTTCGCCCGGCTTGCCAGAGAATGCGTGCTCGCTCGCCTCTGGGAGAGCCAGAGGGGCGGGCGTCTCGAGCGGGGGCATATCGGCCCCTGTCTCTCGCCACGTGGAGAGGGAGCGCGGGCCCTCGGCGGTGCTGCCGCCCTGACCGGCGCCAGCGTGACGCAGCTGGTGGAGAGCAGCACGGCCACCAGCAGCGCGGCCCATCTGTGCGCTCGGGCCTCAGCGCGCATTGTCCACTCCTAGTCCCAGGGAGGCGTAGGCACCCGGGCGCAAGGCACAGTCCGCATTCGGGTACAGCAGGGTACCGCCCTCGGCCAACGCATACAGCTTGTGGCCGAAGCGCCAGCGCACCGCCCGAGTACAGGTGGCGTGCCCCCGGTTGGCCCAGCCCCAGCGCCAGCCCACTCAGGGCCACTTCCAGGTTGCGGTGGGCGAACTGCGCCGCGAGGCGTCCGTCCACGTCCACCCGGCCCCAGCCAAACACCTCCGCGCCCAGGTAGAGGGGGCCGAGGGTGCCCGTGAGGGAGGCGCCCGCCGGGTGGTAGTCCGGGTTGGCGCGATGACGAGCCTCCGGGACTCGGGTGACATCGAAGGTGCCCGCCAACAGATGCGTGACGTGCTGGCCGTGGAGATCGTGCCTCAGTACCGCCGGATGGCCGAGGAGCAGCTCAGGGGCCTCGACAATCCGCCTCCGGAGTCGTGACCGGCTCGGGGCTGGGCGCGGGGGAATCATCGCTACTCCAGTGCAAGTCATTCTTCACTGCCCAATGCGTGCGCACCACTGGGGCTATCCGCGCGGCATCGTCCGCGGGGACGAAGCTCCCCAATCCTTTCCACTCCCCATGGCGTGCGTACTCCTCGACTCTCGACGTCACCCAGCACCGTCGCGTCTCTACCCGCCCATGACCTTCCTCGATTGTTTCCGTGTAGACACGGGGCCCGGTGGGGGGCGCGCTCTTTTTGGGTTGGACATACATGTAAATTTACAGCGAACACCCCGGCGAGTGACCCCTCCGCGACAACCTCCCGCGCGCGCACCTGGAGCGGACGCGCCGCCGCGCGCGTCCAGCCGGCCGTCACCGGCCCATCTCTTTTTCTCGCGGAATTTCCGTGGAATATTGTTTCCGGTTTTTCTCTGGATGACCGGTACCACACATGTCTGCCTGCCCCGACGAGAACGAGCTGGTGGAGGGCACACGGGGGCTCCTGTCCGCGGAGGCCAGGGCAAGGCTGGAGGCCCATCTGGACGGGTGCGCGGCCTGCTGCGCGGTGGTGGCGGGCCTGGAAGTGGACAGACCTCCCCCCGTGAAGGACAGCGAGCGCCCGGCATCGGCCGGGCCCGGTGAGGCGCCCCAGCCGGGAGAGCACGTGGGCCGCTACGTGCTGCTGCGCCGCGTGGGCGAGGGCGGCATGGGAGTGGTCTTCGCCGCGTATGATCCGGACCTGGACCGGCAGGTGGCGCTCAAGCTGCTCAAGCCCGGGGCGCTCGCGAACGCGCGAGCACGGGGGCGGCTGGTGCGTGAGGCCCAGGCGCTGGCGCGGCTGTCGCACCCGAATGTCGTCACGGTGCACGACGTGGGCACGGACCGGGACACCGTCTTCCTCGCCATGGAGCTGGTGCGGGGGCGGACGCTGCGCGGCTGGCTGGAGGAGACACCCCGGCCCTGGCGTGAGGTGCTGGCATGCTTCCTCCAGGCGGGCCGGGGGCTGGCCGCCGCGCATGCGGTGGGGTTGGTGCACCGCGACTTCAAGCCGGACAACGTGCTGCTGGGAGACGACGGACAGGTACGCGTCACCGACTTCGGCCTCGCCCGGGCGGACCCCGCCGCCGGGGCGCCCCTCGGCCCGCCCGTTGGAGACGTCCTGCCCACGGAGGCTCCCCCCAGCCGGGGTGACAGCGTCGGAGTCAGGCTGGGGACACCCGCCTATATGTCCCCGGAGCAATGGCGGGGCGAGCACGCGGACGCGAGCAGCGACCAGTACAGCTTCTGCGTGGCGCTGCACGAGGCGCTCTTCGGCCATCGGCCCTCCAAGGTTGGCCCGGCACGGACGCGTGCCGGAGCGGAGGCGGGGCCAGCCGCGCGCGGCACGGGCGTCCCCGGAGCCGTGCGGCGGGCCGTGCTGCGCGGACTGGCCGAGGAGCCCTCCGGGCGCCACTCTTCCCTGAACGCACTGCTGACACGGCTCGACTCCGCCCTGCACGCGCGACGCTGGCGCTGGGCGGCGGCGACGCTGGCGGTGGGCGTGGTGGCCAGCACCGCCACGGGCTTCATCCTGGCGCGAGGACAGGCCGCGCGGGTGTGCACCGGCTTGGAGGCCCGGCTGGTGGGCACCTGGGACGCGGCGCACCGCACCCGGCTGGAGCAGCGCTTCCTCCAGAGCGGACTGCCCGCCCCCGACGAGGCCTTCCATTCCACCGCGCGAGCCCTGGACGCATATGCCGAGGCCCTGGTGGCACAGCAGCGGCAGTCCTGCGAGGACACGCACGTGCGGCGGACCCAGTCCGAGCGGCTGATGGACCTGCGCACCGCGTGCCTGGAGGGCAGGCGCGAGGCGCTCCACTCCCTGGTGGTGCTGCTGGAGGAAGGGGAGCGGGAGGCACTCTCGCGGGCACCCGAGACGGCGCGGCAGTTGCTCTCGCTCTCCGCGTGCGAGGACCGGGCCGTGCTCGCCCGCGTGGATCCGCTGCCGCAGGATCCCGCGGCCCGGGCACGGGTGGCGGCGTTGCGCCAGGAGCTGGACGGGCTGCACATGCGGTTCGCGGCCGGCTCGCGCACGCGCGAGCTGCCCCGGCTGGAGGAGATGGTGACGGAGCTGCGCGCACTGGGGCATCGGCCCACGCTGGCGCGCGCGCTCCTCCGGTTGGGCGAGGTGCAGGACAGCGCCGGGCGCTACACCGTGGGGCGCGAGGTGCTGGAGGAGGCCGTGCGCGTGGCGGAGGCCGGGCACGACGACGAGACGGCCGCGCGCGCCTGGAACCGCCTCCTCAATATCGAGGGACAGGGACTGGGCCTGGTGGCGGAGGCCCAGCGCACCGCGCGCATGGCGGAGGCCGCCCTGGCGCGGCTGGGGCCCGAGGGCGCTCCGGAGGTGGCGGCGGAGATGTACCGCTTCCGCGCCAGCTTGAGCCACCGGCAGGGCGAGTTCGCGCGGGCACTCACCGACTGCGAGCAGGCCCAGGCCCTGCTGGAACGGGTGCGCGGACCGCAAGACGTGTCCCTCACCGACCCCCTCTCCTGCATGGGTCTGGCCCTCAACGGGATGGGGCGCTACGCCGAGGCGGCCGGGCACTACTCGCGCGCCCTGGGACTGGTGGAAGCCGTGTATGGGCTCAACCACCCGTTGCGCGCGGTGCAGCTCAACAACGTGGCCACCGCGCTGCGGCTCCAGGGAAAGGTGGCCGAGGCGGTGTCCCTCCATGAGGAGGCGCTGACCCTGGGCGAGCGGCACTTCGGGCAGGCCCACCCCAACACCAGCATGCTGCGGGTGAACCTGGGCGACGCGTTGGCCGGGCAGGGCCGGCTACAAGAGGCGCTGCCCCATTACGAGCGGGCCCTGAGCATGCTGCGTGGAGCGGACGGCCAGCAGTTGCGCGCGGCGGCCGTGCTGCTCAGCCTGGGCAACGCGCGGGCGGACCTGGGGCAGTTGAGGCAGGCGGAGGCCGCCTACCGCGAGGCGCTCGCCCTCCAGGAGGCGCGGCTGGGCCCCCGGCACCCGGACGTGGCCCTGTCACGCAACAACCTGGGCTCGGTGGCGCTCGACGCGGGCCACCTGGACGAGGCCCGCGCCCACTTCGAGGCGGCGCGCGAGCTATGGGAGGCGGCGCTCGGCCCGGAGCATCCCAAGGTGGCCAGCGCGCTGCACAACCTGGGACACGTGGAGCTGCGCCAGCACCGGGTGCACCGGGCACTCGTCTACCTGCGAAGGGCCCTGGCGGTGCGCGAGAAGGCGCTGGGAGGAGCACCCCCGTGTGGTGCAGACGCTCGGCCTGCTGGGCCTCGCGCTGGTGGAGGCGGGCCAGGTCCAGGAGGCGCGCGAGTTGCTGGAGCGGGCCGTGGCGCTCTCCACCCGGCTGGAGCTGGCCCCGGCCGACGTGGCCCGGGTGCGCTTCGCGCTCGCCCGTGTCCTCTGGTCCTCGCGTGGGGAGCGGAAACGGGCCCTGGCCCTGGCTCGTGAAGCCCAGGCCGCCTATCAGGGTGACGGCTCCACCCATGCGTCACGATCGCGTGAGGTACGCAATTGGCTGGCCGTCCGTGAGGTGTCTCGAAGGTAGGCCGCCGTGGAGGAGGTACGCATGCCGTCCGAGCAGCTCGAGTCCTTCCTCTCCCATGCGCCACCGGCGCTCGTCCCGGCGCTGCGGGCGCATTCCGGCCTGGAGGCGGCGCTCGAGGGCCTGGTGCGGGAGGCGCGCGGGGCCGGCCGGAGGTGCACATGGATGTCAGCGGCTTCCTGTCGCATGTGGCGCGGAGGCTGCCCTCCTCCGGCGAGGCCCACGAGGTGCTCGCGGTCCTGCGCGCGGGGGACACCTTCCTCGCCTTCGCCTGCATGCGAGGTGACGCGCGGGCCATGGAGGCACTCGACGCACGGCTGCTGTCCCAGGTGGGGACGTGGCTGCCGCGCGAGCCGCCCGCCCGGGTGGATGAGCTGCGGCAGTTGCTGCGCCAGCGGCTGCTCGTCCCGGAGGGCGGTGCGCCAGCGAAGCTGGCCTCCTACTCCGGCCGAGGTCCGCTGGCGCAGTGGGTGCGGGCGGTGGCGCTGCGGCTGCTCATCGACCAGCAGCGGGCCTCGCCCCGGGAAGTACCACTGGAGCAGGCGCCGGTGGCGCTGGCGGAGAGCATCGGCGTGGACCCCGAGCTGGCCTTCATCCGGCAGCGGCACCAGGAGGACTTCCGCGTGGCCTTCCGCTCCGCGCTGGCGCGGCTGGACAGCCAGGAGCGCAACCTGCTGCGGCTGCACCACGTGCACGGGCTGTCCGTGGACTCGGTGGGGGCCACGTACCAGACGTCCCGCTCCACGGCGGCGCGGTGGATCGTCCGCGCCCGGGAGCGGCTGATGGCGCTCATCCGCGAGGAGCTGACCACGCGGCTGGCGTTGACTCCCGACGAGCTCAACAGCCTGCTGCGTCTCGTCCAGAGCCAGCTCGACGTCAGCCTGCACCAACTGATGGCGGACTGACGCGCCCACCCGAGGCACCCCTTGGGCCGGAGACGACGGACTCCCTGGACTTTCGTCTCATCCGGACCGCGCTTTTTCACCGGGACTTGGGGAATGCGGAGAAATGGGACGAAAATCCCCTGTCTCCGTTCTTCTGGTGGGCGCCGGGATGAACTGGGTTCACCCCTCCGAGGTCCGATGCGGGCCCCCCTGGGAAACACGAACGTCCCGCTGTCCGAGCCGTCGACTCCTGCTGTCTGACTCGAAGACGCTCTTCACCCGAAGAGCAAAACCAGGCGAGAGAATCATGCTCATGAGGAACGCGGGCCTGCTGGCCTTGACGTCGCTGTCTTTGTTTGGCTGTGGTGGTGCGGACATGGACCTGCCGGATGGTGACTACGCGCCGCCCACCGCGGAGGCGATCGCCTCCATTCCCCAGGGGCTGACCCGGGGTGACGTGGACTACCGCGCCTGGCAGTGGACCACCGTGGGCATGCTGTACTGCCAGGTGCCCAACGGGCAGTGGGACAGCTTCTGTGGCTACACCTGCAACCGCACGGGGCCGCGAACACCACGCAGTGGAATCCATACCGCTCTGACTGCTCGGGCCTGGTGTCCTGGGCGTGGGGCGTCGGCGCGCCGGGCTGGAACACCAACACCATCTTCAACGACACGTCGCAGACCCAACGCGTGGGCCACTGGGACATGCAGATGGGTGACGCCATCACCACCCACAACGGCAGCAGCGGCCACACGATGATCTTCCACGGCTGGAACGCCGATGGCTCGGCCCGCGTGTTCCAGGAACTGCGCTGCGGCCTCAATGCCCAGGATGTGAACATCCCGTTCGTGCGCAACGCCGATGGTTCGCTGCGCTGGGCCGCCGACGGCCGCACCTACTGGCCGGTCCGCAAGAAGGTCCTCTGAGCCACCCCGCCGTTCCCACCTGGGCTGGGGCGCGTGCTCCAGCCCTCGCCGTCCTCCCGTGCCCTCTTGGACCTGATCATGTACGCCGACATTCCCCCCGCCTATCACCTCGAGTTGGCCCAGGCCCCCACTCCTCCCGCCTCGCAGCGGTTCGAGGTCCCGCCCCAGCCGGCCGCCGAGGTGCGCTCGCCATCCCCGCCGGGCCCCCCGCCATGCTGGTGATTGGAACCCCGGAGGCGGCGTTCCTGTGGCCACTGGCCACCCTCACCCCGCCGGACACCGAGCAGATGGTCATCTCCGCGAAGCTGGTCCATCCCGCCTGGAAGAAGCGCAAGCCCACCTTCTCCTCGGACAGCTACCTCCTCGAGGCGGCGGAGCCGTTCGAGCTCTCCGCCGTGCGCGAGGGCACGCGCAAGAGCTTCAAGGTCTCCATCTCCAAGCCGGGTGCGGCCAGCCCGGAGTGGAAGGACGTGGAGGTCCAGGTGAAGGCCGTCCCCTGGCACAGCCAGCTCGTGCCCAACAGCGCCACGGTGCCGCGGCTGCTCTACCGGGTCTTTGGCTCGCCCGGCGCCACCTTCCTCGTGCACGAGTTGTCTGGCAGCCCGGACTTCCACCACGTCGTGCTGGTGAGGTTCGAGGACCGGCGCTTCACCCAGGAGGAGCTCTCGCGAGGCCTGCTGGTGGACGTGGAGGACCGTCCCAACGTCAAGGGCGCGAAGCTGCAGGTGGGTGACGCGCCCAAGGGCTCGCGCCTCGATGACAAGCCAGTGAAATTCAAGGTGGAGCGGGAGCTCCCTGTTCCGCGAGGCCGGAGCTCCCTGACGTCATCAACGACCCCCGCTGTTCCCTCCCCAGGAGAATCCCCTGCTGTCTTCCTTCAAGCGGATGGCCACTCCGGTGTCGAGACTCAGTCGGAGCAGGTCGGGAGCGTGATGGTACGGGGCTGCTCGATGGCGGCCAGCGCGGCGCGCAGCAGGGAGTGGCCCGGGTCCTCACCGCGCTGGACTTCGAGCACGCGGGGTTGGTGGTGACGCAGCGGGACTCGACGCTCCTGGAGGTCGGCCAGCCGCTCCGGGTGAGGGCCCGGGAAGCCACGCGGCTCGTGCTCCTGAAGCCGCGGGCGGAGGCCGCCTCGTCCCCGTGCCTCGCGGCGTAGGCCACCTACTGTTGACGCTCCTGCGCGAGGGCAACAATCACCAGCGGGCCGCAGCTGAAACAGCAGTCCCTGGCGCTCCTCGGGACCGAGGAGGACCCGAAGTACCGCAAGAAGTATCTGGGGCTCTGGAAGGACCTCATTGCCAAGAAGCGAGGTGCGCAGGCAGCGCCCGCCTCCGCGCCCTGAGGCCAACTTTCAACGTAAGCATGGGGAGGTGTTGGCGACGTGCTCCGTCAGCGTCGCGGCGCGAACAGCCCTTCGAGAAAGAGCTCCTCTCCAATCGTTGCACCGTTGGCACCATGGTTGCGGGCATCGACATATGGGCCCGAGCTACTGGTTCCGGTGGCCAGAATCGATTTGCCGGGATTCATCGCAACGACGATGTCTGGAGAGTTGTACGCGGCAATGACCGCCTCACACAACTGCTCGAACCGTTGGTGGTCGTCGAGTCCCCGGATGCTATTCTTCTGGAAATAGACCTCGGGATGAGGCGCCATCCGAGGCGCCGGAGCATTGAATGCATGCTGCTGCTGCCAGGATTTCGTCTTGTTTTCAGCCATCAGGGTCAACAGCCTCGCAAGCTCCCGCGCGGCCCCTTCGATCCCCACCTGCATGATCTTCAAACGTTTGCTCACATAAGAGCGTAGGACAATACCCTTGGGCGGCGGCGGCATATAGACATCACCCGGGATGGGTGCTTGTTCCATGCTGTTGGCTTCGGCATTTCTCTCGAGAACGTCTCGAGGAGCATCGACATGACCGAACCGGACCGCGGTACGGACCTGCATCTGGGCAGGACCGAGGGAACCCTCAATCGCCCCCAGCTTCTCCTGCCATACATCCGTGACCTTGATGTCCGCCATCTCGTTCAGGACGCAGGCTGCGATGAGTTGCGCGGGGACGTTGTTCCGGCGCGAGCTCTCGAACAACTGTTCCTGATATGCGCAGAGTTTGGAGCAATACCACTTGACCCGCGCGGCCCTCCCCCACCTGTTGAAGAACTCGTCCGCATCCATGGCCTCCACAGAAACCCCTGGAGCCTTCAAGATGGCCTTGCCCGTGGCTTCTTGAGCGAGTGTCGGTTCCGTTCGATGACCCGCGCAGGCTGCTGACACGGGACCTACCGCAGGCGCCGCAGGCGGCAAAAGCGTGGGCTTGGAACTGGCCGCCTGATTGCCCGTGGCCAACTTACGAGTTGGCTTTTTTTTGTCCATGAAGGCCCCCCTCTACTTCCAAGAATTCCTGGCTCGACCCCTGTGTCAATGGCAGCGTGGGTCCCCGTCTGGGTTCAGCCCGCCATCGAACACGTACACGACCCTCACCTGCTGCCCTTCCATTCGAAACGCGTCCATCCAGCTGTCAGCCAGCAAATCATCATCATACCCGGGTGCTGGCTGGAGCCCGCCGGCCCCAATCCGGATCTCGAGTGGATATCCGTCTGGTGAAGACACCGTGTGCTGGCGGTAGAACTCTTCCAGGACGGACCGCTCCGCGGCTCCTCGGAGTGCCATGGCTGAAAGATAGTCACAATGGTTACCGTTTCCCGAGAGCAGACCGACGCGGGAGTACACCCCAAGCTGCTCCAACCCTGCTGGAAGCGGTAGGTGCATCAGCGCTTGCTCGATGCGCTCCAGCCGCTCGTCGTGCTCCCTCATGGAACGGAAGGGGGGCAGGACGCAAACCCCGGCCAGACCCGCGCCCAGCGCGACCAGTGCCAGAACCTTCAACCACCTCTTTGGCGCTCCCTGAGGAGCCGTGTCCGCAGTCAAGAGGCCAGAATGATAGCACGCCGAGGCTGTCCGAGAGCAAACCCAGCTCCCTGCCGCTCATCCACCCACGCGCGTGAAGGGGTGCACCGCGTTCTCCGCCCAAAGGTACACCGAGACGGAGTTTGAGCCTCAAGCAGTCACGCGGCCAAAGACGCCCACGCCCCTGCTGTCTCCCCCTGGGCAGGCCACTGGGCCGGCGTGTGCCCCAGGCAACTGCACCGTGTCTCCACCAGCCCGGCCCACAGCCCTCGTTCGATAGGAAGCGGCGGGAATCGAAGCCGCCGCCCGGCACTCCCGGACTTGGCCGCCTGGCCGCTTCATCTCCTCTACTGTGATGCGGGTCCTCATAGAGGAACGCGCGCAGGTTCGTCCCCTGCTACGAGGAAGGTGTCAAAAGAAAGGGGACTTCAACGGAGCATTCTTCCGGGAGAGCAAGCGCCGATTCTTGACTTCGATGTACCGGATGACGAGCCTCCGGGACTCGGGTGACATCGAAGGTGCCCGCCAGCAGATGCGCGACGTGCTCACCGTGGAGTTCGTGCCGCAGTACCGCCGGATGGCCGAGGAGCAGTTGAGGGGCCTCGACACGCCTCCCCCGGAGTCGTGACCTGCTCGTGGCTGGGCGCTCGGGCATGGGCCACGAATCGCAGGGGCCGCGTCGAGCGTCGTTCAAGTCCCAGGGCATGGGAATAGCAACAGGACAGACATTGTCGCCTGGTCGTCGCGGGCTCTGGGAGTAGCGGGGCTAAGTGCCCGAGAATCCTCAAGCATTTCAACAGCGCGCTCCCCGAATGCCCCCTCCCGGAAGCAACTCCCTGTGGGGCCCTCCGGAGCCGACGCGCCGCGGCAACGTCCGGAGGCACGCCCGCTCGACCCCTCTCCAGGCGGATTCCCGCTCGTGATAGGACGGAAGGCGCGCGCAGCCAACGCGCCGTCCCCGAGGACGTCACCCCCCTCGAGAAGGATCGCATGAGGGCCCTGCTGGTTCCATCCGCGAGCATCGATCTGTCGTCCGTGGAGTTGCTGGTGCGCCAGCTCGGGATGACGCCCACCCGGCGAAGTGACGACGAAGCCGCCATCACCGCCTTCCGCCACTCCCCCTTCCCCCTGGTGCTCATGGGGATGGATGACGAGGGAGACCGCATCGTGCTGGTGCGCGCGCTCCGCGCCTCTCCCAATGGAGCCCAGGCCGCCATCGTGCTGGTGGCCCGCCCCGAGCAGCTCGAGGGGCTCGCGTCGATGATCGACGCCGGGGTGGACGACTTCCTCTTGCTGCCCCTGGACGAGACGGCGGCGATGCTCCGGCTGCAACTGGCCGAGCGCCGCCGGCCGAGCGGCCCGCGCCCCTGCCGGAGAACTTCGAGCTGGATGGGCTGTGCGCGGTGCTGCTGCGCGAGAGCCCCTGGCCACCTGCATCACCACGCGCGAGGGCAATGCCTTCGTCGAGGTGAACGAGGCCTTCACGCGGCTGTTCGGCTACTCGCGCGAGGAGATGCTCTGGCGCACGGCGAGAGATCTGGACTTGTGGGAGTCGCCCATCGAGCAGGAGCGGCTGGCGGCGCGCATGCGCGAGCAGGGCATGGTGCGCGGGGTGGAGTCGCGCGTGCGCACCAAGAGCGGGGAGCTGCGCGACGTGCTCGTCTACGTGGGCATCGCCGAGTACGCGGGCACGCCGCACATCGTGACGCTCTTCCCGGACGTCACCGAGCGCAAGCTGATGCAGGCGCGGCTGCAGCTCTCCGACCGCATGGCGTCGGTGGGCACGCTGGCGGCCGGCGTGGCGCATGAAATCAACAACCCGCTGGCGTACGTGCTGGCCAACCTCGGCTATGCCCATGGCGAGCTGTCGCGGCAGCTCGCGCGGGGAGCGCCCGGGGTGCTCCAGCCCGTGAGCACGGCGCTCGGCGAGGCGCTGCATGGGGCCGAGCGGGTGCAGACCATCGTGGGCGATCTCAAGACGTTCTCGCGCGAGTCGACCGCCGAGCAGTTCCACGCGGTGAACGTGCGCAAGGTGCTCGACTCCACGCTCAACCTGGCGGCCGCGGAGATCCGCCACCGGGCGAAGCTGGTGAAGAACTACGGGGAGGACGTGCCCCCGATCCATGGCAACGAGTCACGCCTGGGCCAGGTGTTCCTCAACCTGCTGGTCAACGCCGTGCAGTCGCTGCCCTCGGACGGGGACGCGGAGCAGCACGAGATCCGCGTCACCACGCGCCTGGACGCGAGCGGCCAGGTGGCGGTGGAGATCGCCGACACCGGAGCGGGCATCGCCCCGGAGCTGATGGGCCGCATCTTCGATCCCTTCTTCACCACCAAGCCGCCCGGCGTGGGCACGGGCCTGGGCCTGTCCATCTGCCACAACCTCATCACCGCGATGGGCGGGGAGCTGCACGTGTTCAGCGACCTGGGCCGGGGCACCACCTTCCAGGTGCTGATGCCCTCCTCGCGCGAGCCCATCGTGCCCGCGCTGCTCGAGCCCGTCGCGGAGTACAGCGGAGGGCCGCGGGGCCGCGTGCTGGTCATCGACGACGAGCCCCTGTTGTGCTCGGCGCTCGAGCGGATTCTGCGGCCGCACCACGACGTGGTGTTCACCACGCTGGCGGCCGAGGTGCTGCCCCGGCTGGAGGCCGGCGAGCGCTTCGATCTCATCCTGTGTGACTTGATGATGCCGCGGATGAACGGGATGGACTTCCACGCGGCGCTGCACCGGCTGCGGCCGGAGCTCACCGGGCGGGTCATCTTCCTCACCGGAGGCGCCTTCACCCTGCAGGCCAAGGCCTTCCTGGAGCGGGTGCCCAACCGCCGGGTGGAGAAGCCCTTCAACGCGCGCACGCTGCTGGAGATCACCCGCGAGGTGCTCACCACCGCGGGGTGAAGCCCCTCAGGTCCACTCGGGCGGCGAGGCGTTCCACTCCACCCGGTAGAGCGTGAGGGGCTCCTGCTTGCCCTTCACGGGGGTGGGAGGCAGGGGGGTGACATTCCAGTCGCGCTCGAGCCAGCGCTCGAAGGTCGCCTGGCTCATGACGACCTGCCCCTCGACGGCCACGGAGCACACCCGGCTGGCGACGTTGGTGGCGTCGCCGATGGTGGCGTACTGCAGGTACTGCTCGGAGCCGATGTTGCCCGCCGCCACCCGGCCCGTGTTCAGCCCCACGTGGATGCTCAACTCGGGCCAGCCCCGCTCGCGCCAGCGCGCGTTCAGTCCCGCCAGCGCCCGCTGCATCTCCACGGCCGCGCGCACCGCCCGCGTCGCGTCATCCGGGTGCGCGAAGGGCGCGCCCCACACCGCCATCAGCGCGTCGCCGATGTACTTCTCCAGCGTCCCCTCGTGCCGGAAGACGATCTCCGCCATCACCGGGAAGTAGTCGTTGAGCAGATCCACCACCTGCCGGGGCTCGAGCCGCGAGGAGAGCGCGGTGAAGCCGCTGATGTCCGAGAAGAGCACCGTCACCTCGGTCTCGATCGTCTCCAGGGGGCCGCCCCGGGCCATGCCCAGCTTCTTGAGCGTGGCGGGGGAAAGAAGCGCGCGTAGGCGTTGCGCATCACGGCCTCTTCCGCCAGCTTCTGCGCCAAGAGCGAGTTGTCCAGCGCGATGGCGGCCTGGTTGGCGAAGGCGGTGAGGAACTCGAGATCCTCCTGGCTGAAGCCGTCGGCGCGCGACAGGTTGTCCACGTACAACACGCCCAGCACCTCGTCGCGGGGCTTGAGCGGGGCGCACATGGACGCGCGGATGGACTGCAACACCACCGAGGCGGCGTCGTTGAGCCGGGGATCCATCCACGCGTCCGAGAAGAGCGCCGCCACGCTGTGGGTGCGCACGTAGTCGACGATGCGCTGGCTGTAGAACGCCCCCGCGGGCGCCTCGCCCGTGGACACCCGCGCCACCCGCGGCCGCAGCAGGCCCGTGGCCGGATCCACCAGCAGGATGGCCACCCGGTCCACGTCCATGATCTGGAAGACCAGGTCCAGGATGCGCTCGAGCAGCGTCTCGATCTGCCCGGGCGAGGACAGCAGCTGGCTCACCTTGAGCAACACCTGGAGCTTCTCGTTGGCCCGGCTCTCGTGCGACGCGCGCTTGACCCGGAGCGCCGAGCCCGAGGAGGACTCGGGGGAGCGCTCCAGCAGCTCGTCCATGGCCGCGGGAGAGAACTGGGTGTGCAGCGGTTGCACCTGCGTGGGCGCCAGCGGCACGCTCCCCACCGGGGCCACCAGCGTGAAGCGCACCTCGCCACACCGGAAGGACTCGCCCTCCTTGAGCTCACGAGGCGTGAACTTCTCCAGGCGCACCTCGTCCACCAACGTCCCGTTCTTGCTGTCCAGGTCCGTCAGCAGGACCCGCGTCCCCTGGCGCTCGAGCCGCGCGTGCCGCCGCGACAGGCTCATGTGCAGTACACACAGGGAGCTCTCCTGTGTACGGCCAATGGTGGTGGCGCCCTCCGGCAGGTCGACGACCCGCTCGTCCAGCAGTCCTGGATTCACGATGAGCTGCATGATGAGCGCGGAAGCTTATCACCGGGCTGCTCCCCACCCGACAAGCGCCGCCTACCCCCTGGTCTGCTCCACCCGCTCCAGGCAAGATGAACTCACCGGGTGGACGAATCCGGCTCACGCCCACACTCCGGACCACGCACCTCTATGTCCTACACGGAACTCCTCTCGAAGGTTCCCTCTTTTCCTCCCTGGAGCCGGGAGACCTGGAGCAGCTCTCGGCCCGGCTGCGGCCCCGACGGCTGAGCGCCGGGGAGGTCCTCTTCCATCGGGGGGACATGGGCACGGACCTGTACATCATCCACGACGGCGAGGTGACCATCCGCCTGAGCGCGGCGGACGGCAAGGAGGTCTCCCTGGCGCTGCTGGGCCGGGGGGATGCCTTCGGGGAGCTGGCACTGCTCGACGACGCCCCCCGCTCCACGGATGCCGTGGCGCGCAAGGACACGGAGCTGTTGAGTCTCCAACGAGAGGCCTTCCGGCAGTTCCTCCAGGAGCGGCCCCAGGTGATGCCCCGGCTGCTGGCCGAGCTGAGCCAGTTGGTGCGGCGTGTCACCCGGGCGGTGCACGACGCGAACTTCCTGGATGCGCGGGCCCGGCTGGCGCGCGTGCTGTTGGATCTGGCCCAGAGCCGGGGCAAGCCCGGCGCCCAGGGGTGGCCATCTCCCGGTTGACCCAGAGCGAGCTGGCCAACCTGTGCGGCCTCACGCGCGAGAGCACCAACCGGTGGCTGCGCTTCTACGCGCGCGAGGGGCTGCTCACCTACGAGGACGGCGTCATCACCCTGTTGGATCCCGAGGACCTGAGCCTCAACGCCGACTGAGCCCCAAGCCCCGGGCTCAGCGCGAGTAGTGCTGGCGCAGCACGGAGATCATCGCCGCCACGTCCGCCGCGGCGGCCATCTCGCGGATGGAGTGCATGGAGAGCATGGGGCTGCCCACGTCCACGGTGCGGATGCCCAGCTCGCCCGCGGAGATGGGGCCAATGGTGCTGCCACAGCCCAGGTCCGTGCGCGTGACGAAGTTCTGCGGCACCACGCCCGCCTCCCGGCAGCACAGCGCGAACCACGCCCACGTCTCGCCGTCGGTGGCGTAGGACTGGTTGACGTTGGACTTGATGACGGGCCCCCCGCCCAGGAGCGGCTGGTGCTTGGGCTCGTGCATGGACGCGTAGTTGGGATGCACCGCGTGCGCCATGTCCGCCGACACCAGGAAGGAGTGGCGCATGGCGCGGTGGAACGCGTCCCGCCGGCCATCCGAGTGCGCGTGAGTCATCCGCTCGAGCAGCTCCTTCAAGAAGGGGGACGCGGCGCCCTGGGCGCTCACGCTGCCGCACTCCTCGTGATCATAGAGGACGACGCCCCGGGTGGCCGCCCCCGGCGACTCCAGGGCGAGCAGCGCGGACAGGCCCGCGTGGCTGCTGGCCAGGTTGTCCAGGCGCGGCGCATGGAGGAACTCGCCGAACGCGCCCGAGCGGGTAGAGGGCTGCGTGTCGTAGAGGCACAAGTCATAGCCGAGGATGTCCCCCGCGCTGGCCTGGACGGAGTGGCGCGCCAGCTCCTCGACGAGCAGGGCCTTCAAGTCCACCGCCCCCGAGCGCTCCAGGGCGAGCACCGGCACCGGTGCTCCTGGGCGTTGAGCTTGAGGCCGTCGGTGTTGACGGAGCGGTTGAGGTGGATGGCGAGGTTGGGGATGCGCAAGAGCGGACGGCGGAAGTCCACCAGGTGGTGCGCGAGCTTGCCGTCCCGGGCCGTCACCACGCGGCCGGCGAGCGACAAGTCCCGGTCCATCCACGTGCTGAAGAGCACGCCGCCATACACCTCCACGCCGAGCTGGTGGTAGCCGGCGCGTCCCGCCTGGGGCTGGGGCTTGACGCGCAGGTTGGGCGAGTCGGTGTGGGCGCCCACGAGGCGGAAGCCCGCGCGATCCACGGGCGTGTGGCCCAGGTGGAAGGCGGCGATGCTGGTATCACCCCGGGTGACGAAGAACTTGTCACCGGGCTTCAAGTCCCAGGGCTCGCGCTCGTCCAGGGCACGGTAGCCCTGGGCGGTGAGGCGGCGGCTCGCCTCGGCCACGGCGTGGTAGGGCGTGGGCGAGGCATCGATGAAGGCCAGCAGATCCTGGGCGGCGGCGTCGGTAGCGGAAGCGGTCATCCCCTCCAGGCTAGCGCCCCGGCTGGGTCCCGCCAGGGGAAACGCGGGGCCCGCGCCCGGGAGTGGTTACCTGCCCGACGAGGTGGCGCGCGCGTCCCCCGCCGGCTCCGTTCCCTGGAACACGGCCGGCTTCGAGGCGGAGACCTCGCCCACATAGAAGATGCCGTGGTAGCCCTGGGCATTGAGGCCCCCGAAGAGCTGGACGAAGTAGCGGTCTCCATTGTCCTGGCCCCGGGCGGGCTTCACGCCGCAGTCCAGCTTCTGCTCCGGCCCCACGGCGCAGATCCACGCCGTGCCGCTCTTGTAGGCCACGTCCAGCGAGTACACGTCACGCCGCTCCCGCGCGACGCGCAGCCCCATGGGCTGGTAGTCCCGGTTCCAGGGCAGGCCCTGGACCCGGCGCGGGTGCAGGTTGCCACTCACCACCAGCAGCGCCCGCCCGGGTGACGCGGCGGCCACCTCCAGCACCGTCCGGGCCATGGCCTCCTCGCGCGCCTCGCCCTCCAGAGGGGGTGGTCATAAGCGAAGAGACGCACGTCCATCCCCTGGGCGCGCAGCTTGCGCAGGGCCTCGAGGAGGTAGGCCACGGCCTCGCTGTTGCGGCCATCCGGGTAGGGGCTGCGCCAGAAGGAGCTCTCCATCAACTTCCGCCAGTCCTCCTCCCCTCCCTCGCTGGCGAGGAACGTCTCCAGCCGCGCCTGGTTGCCGGCGGGCACCTCCACCCCCACCGTCACGGGGATGCCCTGGGTGGCCACCGGCACGCGCTCTGGGCGACGAAGTGGGGCACCTCCCGCGTGCCATGCACCTCGCCCAGCAGCACCACGTGGCCGGCCCGCGCCAGCCGGCCCAGTCCGAGGATGGGGACGCCACACTCCACCATCGCGTCCTTCATCACCTCCACGTCGGGGCTGTCACTGGACGTCTTCTTCTCGCGAGCAACCAGCGGGGAGATCTTCCGGAAGATCTTCCACTCCAGGACGAGGTCGCGCGCGCTCTGCTGGGACTCGCCCACGAGCACGACGGCCTCATCCGACTGCTGCTGCGCCAGCATGGCGGCCATGGGGCTGCCAATGCCCGAGGGGTTGTCATTGGTCCGCCCGTCCACGACCCAGAGCAGCTCGCTGCCCGGCGCCTTCAGGGCCTTGTTGACGCTGCGCGATTCGCGGGTGATGACGAGCTTGCAACGGTGGGGCCCCTCGGGCCGCGCGGTGACCAGATAGCGGTGCCAGTAGGCCGACACCCGCGAGCCCGCGAACTCCTCGCGCCACTCCGTCTCCAGCGAGGCCCCGCCCGGCACCTCCCGGAAGGCGAACCCGTTGGCCCGGAAGTACGCACGCACCTGGGGCCACACCTCGTCGATGGGCTGCGCGTAGATGGCCTCCTCGTCGGGGGCGAAGTCCACGAAGCGCGACGTACACCCCGACACCACCACGAGCAGCAACAGCCAGCCCCAAGCGCCTCGTCTCATGTCAGGACATCCTCCCGGCGTGCCGGGAGACCGGCACATGTCCCCGTCAGTATGCCCTGACGGGGACGAGGCCGATATGGCCCCCCAGGAGGAGGGCTAGCGCTGGTGCTTGAGGCGCGAGCGCTCCCGGTTCTTCAACCAGAAGCCCGACTGGACGGGCCAATCCGTGAAGTCGAGCGGATCCGCCCCCAGCGCGCGCCGGGCCCGCTGGGCCCACTGGGAATCGGCGAGCGCCTCGCGGGCCACCGCCACGAGATCCGCCCTGCCCTCCGCCACGATCGCCTCCGCCTGCGCCGGCTCGGTGATGGCGCCCACCGCCATGGTGGCCAGACCCGTCTCCTTGCGCACGCGCTCGGCGTGGCCCACCGGTAGCCCGGGCCCACCGGGCCGTTGTAGCGGTTGGCGATCCCCGCCGACGAGCAGTCGAGCACGTCGACCCCCGGGCCTTGAGCTCCCGGGCGAAGGCCACCGTGTCCTCAAGCGTCCAACCTCCCTCCACGCCATCGATCGCGGACACCCGGACGAAGACGGGCTTGTCCTGGGGCCACACCGCGCGGACGATCTCCACGAGCTCGAGCGGGAAGCGCATCCGGTTCTCCCGGCTGCCGCCGTAGCGGTCCGTGCGCTGGTTGGAGATGGGCGAGAGGAACTCGTTGAGCAGGTAGCCGTGCGCGAAGTGCAGCTCGACGATGTCGAAGCCCGCCCGCAGGGCCCGCTGCGCGGCGGAGCGCCGGGCCCCGCGCAGCCGCTCGAGCCCCTCCTCCGTCAAGGCCTCGGGGACGTGCCAGCCCTCCGCGTGGGGCAGCGCACTGGGCGCCACCGTCCGCCAGGGGCCTTCCTTCTCCCCGCGCGCCGCCACGTCGGCCTGGCTCAGGGGACCATCCCCCTGCCAGGGGCGCTGCGCCGAGGCCTTGCGCCCCGCGTGGGCGAGCTGGATCGCGGGCACCGCGCCCTGGGCCTTGAGCAGGGCCGCGATACGGGCGAGCGCCGCCTCCTGCTCGTCGTTCCACAGGCCCACGTCGCCGTGGGTGATGCGGCCCTCGGGCGAGACGCCCGTGGCCTCCACGAACACGATGCCAAACCCGCCCAGCGCGAAGCGGCCCAGGTGGGTGAGGTGGTAGTCGCTCGCGACTCCGTCCACCGCCGAGTACTGGCACATGGGCGAGACCACGGTGCGGTTGCGGGCCTGGACTCCACGCAAGGTGATGGGCTCGAAGAGTTTCGACATGGAAGAAGTGCTCCTGCACGGCGCGCCAGGGGCGGCCGGGTCTCGAGAAGATAGGACCCGCGACGGATGCGCGAGGCGAGCAGGGGTTTCGAGCCCCGTGCCTCCTCCTCCATCCCGGAGACGAGCCACTCGAGCGAAGACGAGACGGCGGCCCGCCTCCCCTCCGCTGGAGCGGCCTCCGGCACGCGCGTTGCTCAACACCCGGCACGCGGAGGAGGGCGGGATGGAACGGCGGGCGGTGTTGGAGGCGGTGGGGCGGGAGGGCTCCGTGGGGGAGGGGTCGGTGAGGGGGCCCGGGGAGGTGGATGATTCCCGGGAGCGTCTCTTCCGGTTGGGGGCGGCGGCCCTCACCGACCCGGAACTCCTGGGCGTGTTGTTGGGAGGGGAGCGCGCATGCGAGCGCTGGCCGAGACGCTGCTCGCCACGAAGGGGGGCTCAAGGCGCTGGTGCAGCAGGAGCCGCGGGAGTTGAGCGCGCGGCCCGGAATGGGCGCGACGCGCACGGCCCAGGTGCTGGCGGCGCTGGAGTGGGGACGCCGGGCGCAGCGCGCCTCCGAGCGTCGGCCGCGCCTGCGCACCCCGAGGGAGATCTCCACATACCTGGCGCCGCACCTGAGCGCGTTGCGGCGCGAGGTCTTCCACGTGCTGTGCTTCAACGCGCGCAACGTGCTGCTGCTGGACGCCCGGGTGGCCGAGGGCACCATCAACGCGTGCATGGTGGACCCGCGCGAGGTGTTCGCCGCGGCCATCACCTCGCGCGCCACGGCCATCGTGCTGGCGCACAACCATCCCTCGGGAGACCCGGAGCCCTCCGGGCAGGACCTGAGCCTCACCGCCCAGCTCATCGAGGCGGGCCGGGTGCTGGGCATCAAGGTGTTGGACCACGTGGTGATCGGGGATGGGAGCTACACCTCGCTGGTGGAGCGGGGGGAGCTGCCCCGGGTGGGCGGGGAGAAGACGTCATGGGGCATGGCGGGAGAGCGTGGATGAGGCTCATGGGAGTGCTGAGTGGAGTGGCGTGTGGCTCGCCGGAAGGGGCGGTCCAGGTGGAGGTGTTGGAGGACGAGGTGGCGCAAGTCGTCCCGGTGGGGGGCGGCGAGGCGCGGGTGGTGCCGCGCGCCACGCTGCCCCGGGACGTGCGGGAAGGAGACGTGGTGCGCGAGGGCCTCGAGGACGTGGAGTTGGGAGCCCGGCTCGCGCGGGAGGTGGCCGAGTGGCGGGCCCGTCTGGCCGTCAGAGTACCTGACGGGCTGGACCTGGACTCAGGAGCCCCTGAGTCGTTGACGGGGCGGAAGGAATATTGAAGATGCGACGGATGCCGGTGGACCTGCCCCATTTCGAGCAAGCCCAGGAGGGATTGGTCCGCCATTTCGGGCTGGCCGAGTTCCGCCCGGGGCAGGCGCAGGTCATCAGCTCCGTGCTCAGCGGGCGCAACACGGTGGTGGTGATGCCCACGGGGGCGGGCAAGAGCCTGTGCTACCAGCTCCCGGCGATGCTGCTGCCCGGGGTGACGCTCGTCATCTCCCCGCTCATCGCGCTGATGAAGGATCAGGTGGAGCAGCTCACCGCTCGAGGCATCTCCGCCACGTTCATCAACTCGTCGCTGTCGGACATGGATCGCGCCGACCGTATCCGGCGCCTGCGCGCGGGCGAGTACAAGCTCGTCTACGTGGCGCCCGAGCGCTTTCGCAGCCCGAGCTTCCTGGACGCGCTGGCCCAGGTGGGTGTGGACCTGCTGGCGGTGGACGAGGCGCACTGCATCTCGCAGTGGGGCCATGACTTCCGGCCGGACTACGCGCAGCTGGGTCAGGTGCGCAAGCGCCTGCGGCCGCCGCGCACGGTGGCGCTCACGGCCACGGCCACGCCGGAGGTGCGTGACGACATCGTGCGCTCGTTGTTGATGAAGGACCCGCAGGTGTTCGCCGAGGGCTTCGACCGGCCCAACCTCTTCCTGGAGGTGTTCGACGTCGGCGGGGACGAGGACAAGCGCCGGGCGTGCGCGGGGCTGGCGAAGCTGGGGGGCAGCGGCATCATCTACTGCTCCACGCGCAAGTCGGCGGAGAACACGCACTCGGCGCTGTGCGAGCGGGGGGTGAACGCCATCCTCTACCACGCGGGCATGGACGACGACGCGCGGCGCCGGGCGCAGGACGAGTTCATGTCCGGCAAGGACGCGGTGGCGGTGGCCACCAACGCCTTCGGCATGGGCATCGACAAGCCGGACATCCGCTTCGTGGCGCACGCGAACATCCCCAAGGCGGTGGAGGCGTACTACCAGGAGATTGGCCGAGCGGGCCGGGACCGGGGCCCCGCCTTCGCCGCGCTGCTCTTCAACCACGCGGACGTGTACACGCAGGAGCGGCTCATCCAGGGCAACCACCCCTCGGAGGCCGTCATCTCGGATTTGTGGAACGTGCTGCGCGAGGTGCCCGAGTACGACAAGGGCCAGCACGTGCTGGCGGCGCAGACGGGGGCGAGCGAGTTCGAGATCTCCGCCGCGCTGCGCATCCTCGAGCGCGAGGGGAAGGTGGAGCGCGGCAGCCGGGGCGAGGGCGAGTACGGCATTACGCTCACGGACAAGGCACCCACGACCCAGCCGCATGCGCCAGACGCGCGGCGGCTGCTCGCCTCGTTCCTGGAGACGTTTCCCGTGGGGCGCTCGGCCACCACGCAACTGCCCATCCTCGCGCGGCGCACGGGCCTGTCCTCGGAGGACATCCAGCACGCGCTCAAGCTGTTGGAGCGCGCGGGGGCGGTGAAGGTGCGCCGGCCCTTCTCCGGGCGGACCATCCGCGCGCTGGAGCAGGTGCCCTTTCGCGAGCTGGGGGTGGACCTGAGCAAGGTGCGCGAGCAGGAGCGGCGCTCGCTGATGCACCTCAAGCAGATGACGGACTACGCGTACACCAAGCGCTGCCGCCGCGCCTTCATCCTCAACTATTTCGGGCAGCAGGACGTGGACGCCACGTGCGGCAACTGTGACCGGTGCGCGGGCAGCCGGCTGCAGCGGCTGGAGGGGATGGCGCGCTCGTCCACCGCGCCCCGGGCCACGCCGACACTCGCACCGGGCCGGCCCGAGGGCTACAGCGAGCTGGCCGCCACGGAGCTGCGGCGCTGGCGCAAGGAGCTCGCGAAAGACTTGCAGGTACCGCCCTTCATCATCTTCAACGACGAGACGCTGCGGGGGCTCGCCGCGGCGCTGCCCATCGAGCGCGAGGCGTTTCTCGCGGTGAAGGGCACGGGGGAGAGCCGCTGGGAGCGCTTCGGCGTCAAGGTGGTGGAGATCTGCCTGATGGCGCGCGCCGCGGGCCACGAGCCCATCCCCGTGGCCCCCACTCCACCCCGCGTCCGCAAGGGCTCGCGGAGTTCACGCTCCTGACGCAAGCTTTGGTCAGCGCTGGAGCGCCTCCGCCACCAGCGGGATGACTTCGGAGGCATCGTCCACTGCCGCAAGCGCCTCGTAGAGCGCCTCGTGGAGCTGTCCGGGGTCCTCGGAGAGGGCGAACCCGAGAGCAGAAGCTGCGCGAGCCTTCGAGAAGAGACGGAGCACCTCCGGCCTCTTTGCTTCATCGTCTTCCTCATCCAGGCGGAGGTACTCGTCATCGAGCCGGGCAGCGAGGCTCTCGAGCTTCCGGAGCAGCTCGCGCTCCACCTCCCCACCCTGGCGGAGGTGCTCGAGTGCGGCGACGACCTCTTCACCTTCAAGACCAACCCGCGAGGCGACAAGCGTACAGGCAACCAGCGTGGCCTTGCGCCGGTGCGCGGGTGTCGCGTGCCTGAAGCTCTCGGCCAGGTCGGGAGAGATGGAATCCAAGCGGAACATGATCACGGCACCTTCAACGGCGTCACGGGACCGCTCCAGCTCCCTCGATGGAAGCTCTAGGAAGGTGTCAAAGGACTCGTGGACTCGTTCCGACCTCTCGTCTCCTACAAATCGTCTGACACCTTCTTCGGGCCTGCGGCACCACATCCCACGTGGAAAGACAGCGCCCAGCCACCCGCTCTGCGGTGACTGGGCGCGTACTGCGGCGGTGGACTACAGGTCCCCCCACCACCGGATGAAATTGATGACCAAGTTCGCGACCGACACGACGTCGCCGAACCACCCTCTGCGGCACCTGCGACAACAGCCACAGTTCCTGCGCATACCTGCTCCTTCGACAAGGGCTCATCGCCCGGTTGACGGCAGGCACCCCAGGCCGCACAATGACCATTACTCGCGCCAACGAGAAACGGCTCTTGGGCAACCCAGAGCCCTCCCTTATCAGCCTGGACTCCAGGGGCACATCCCGAGGGCCAGGCTGAAGTTTTTTGAAACCTTGGGCCTCGGCTTATTCTTTGAGTGAGAATGTATCGGATTTGGTGAGGGCGCTAAGGCTCCTCCGACTCCTCGAGTTCGTCCGAGACCTCGTCTTCTCCGTCGTTGTCCGAGGACTCCTCATCCTCGGAGGACTCCTCATCCTCGGAGGACTCCTCATCCTCGGAGGACTCCTCATCCTCGGAGGACTCCTCATCCTCGGAGGACTCCTCGGTCGGCCCCTCGTCCTCCTCGGAGGCGCCTTCGTCGTTGGAAACCTGCTCGTCCTTAATGTCCTTAATGACCATGCGACTACGCAGGCGGTACCTGCCACGCCCATGCTTTTCCAAGACCCCGGTGTGGTAGGCGCGAAGAAGCCAACTTGCTACAGCGGCATACCCCACATCTTTGCCGGCCGGTGACGCTTCCACTGCATCAAAGATCTCTGCCGTGCTGTGCGGATTCCGATCCTAAGCAACTTGAGTGCGACGGATTGCCACGCACTCCCTCCGGTGGACGAAGAAGAAGGGGCGGGGCAGGCGGGACAGGTCCGCCTCGGACAGGAGAGTACACTAGCGTCTTCTTCCCGGACGGAGGCGCACCCTCCTGCGTTATGAACCTCTTGAGGGGCACTCTCTGCGGAGATCCTCCTGGAGATTTGCCCGAGAGTAGCGCCCGCGTCCGCTCCAGCGCCGCAATATCGGCGTTGAGCTTATCGCGAGTCTTGCGCAGCTCCGCAAGGAGCGCGTCTATGTCGGACAAAGAGCCTTGTACCATGCCTTGAACGCTACAGACTTGCCGCTCTATCGTCAATAGCGGATCGGGCGATTTTGCACCACTTGGGCCTCAAATGCCACTATCGCCCTCCTACTATCGCCCCATCCCCCCTCCTACTATCGCCTCATCCCCCCTCCTACTATCGCCCCATCCCCCCTCCTACTATCGCCTCATCCCCCCTCCTACTATCGCCCCATCCCCCCTCCTACTATCGCCCCATCCCCCCTCCTACTATCGCCTCATCCCCCCTCCTACTATCGCCCCATCTCCCCCCAGCTATCGGATCCCCACATCGGCTCCTATGAGCGGATGAGAAGGAGAGGCCAGAAGGAGGA
The DNA here is from genome assembly GCA_049060065.1 of Cystobacter fuscus. Lineage (GTDB taxonomy): Bacteria > Myxococcota > Myxococcia > Myxococcales > Myxococcaceae > Cystobacter > Cystobacter fuscus_B. The sequence goes on along the minus strand of JBMEQP010000002.1, from coordinate 1,013,198 downwards.
GCGCCGGTCGCCTGACAGGCAGTTCTAGGGGGACCCCACGAACTTCCCTAAAGCACCGTGCGCCCTAGTTTCCGTCTCCAAAATGTCTCCAAAACTGGAGGGGACTCCAGACGTCAGGTGGGACTGGCGAGGAATGCCTTGTGGACTCGAAACGCCCGGATTCACTCGCGATTCAGCGAAAGACGTGTGCCGTCGCGGGTTTGGGGCACCCCTCCTCCACGGGTTCGAATCCCGTCGGGGACACAAAGCCGAGGCCGGAAGCCGCTGAGCCATCAGGGGTTTCCGGCCTCGGTGTTTTCAGGCTTCGGCTCGTCTCCAGAATGTCTCCAGATTGGAGACGTATCCCGCCCCTCCTCCAGCATCTGGATGGCGCGGTGCTTCTCCCCCTCCCCCAGGTGCATGTAGCGCATCGTGGTGCGGAGGCTGCGGTGGCCCGCCAGTTCCTTGATCGAGAGAGGCGGCACGCCCCGCATGGCCGGTGGCTACAGAAGGATGCGGTCCTGAAGGGCCGCCTTGAGCGTCTGCACGTAGGCACGGCTTGTCCGTGGGTCCGCGGCCTATGCGCTCCCCTCGAGTGTGCGCTGATGAGGTTTGAAGGCGTCGTAGACGTGGTCCATGAAGGCACGAATCCGCCTGTTGTTGCGAAGCTCGGGCAACGTCAGCACCCAGAGATCGCGCGCCTCTTCGGAGAGGCGCGCTCCCACGTGCACCAGCCCTGGATCGGCATCGCCGTCGAAGCACGCCAGGAAGGTGACGCCCATGCCGGCGGAGAGCACGCGCCGGCGGACCACGAAGTCGTCGGAACGCAGCGACACCTTGGCTCCCGGCGCGTTCCGGGCCAACCAGTCATCGAGCCAACGCCCATCGGAGCGCTCGTCCGAATGCAGCCACGGAAAATCCGCGAGGGTGGCACCAGAGCCCAGCCGCTCGACGAGTGAACGCGCGGCGTAGGCCTCGAACTGCATTCGACCGACGCGGCGGCCCACCGAGCCCTCCGCCGGATTGTTGCCCAGACGCAGCGCCACATCGGCCTCGCGGCGAATGAGCGGCACCTGCGCATTGGTCACGCCGAGGGTCACCTCCACCCCCGGATAGCGCTGGATGAAGCTGGAAAACACCTCGGGAAAACCCGCGAACAGGAAGTCCACCGTCGAGACCCGCAGTCGGCCGCGCAGCTCGGCGTCACGGCCCAGAAGCCGCCCCTCGGTCACGTGGACCTCCGCCTCCAGCCGCGCCGCGGTCTCGGCCAGCTCGTCGCCGGCGGCCGTGGCCGCGAAGCCTTCTTCGGTGCGGTCGAAGAGCCGGACGCCCAGCCGATCCTCGGCCTCCTTCAGGCGCCGCCCGACGGTGGTCCGGGAAACCCCGAGGGTGGCGGCGGCGCCGGACAACGTCTTCTCCCGGTGGATCGCCAGCACGTAGCGAAGGTCGTCCCAGTCCATGCGCACATTTTTGCACGCCGACATCCTCGGAGTTCCCTACGCGCTGCGCCTGGTGTCCGGCCTGCGTGCGCCCAGGTCGCCGGTCCGCGGCTCGGACGTCGCTGGCGTCGTGGAAGCGGTGGGCGCCCACGTGACCGGCTTCGCACCCGGCGACGCCGTGTCCGGCTCGGTGTGGACGGGAGGTTACAAGCGCGGCGCTCCCGGGACCTTCTGCGAATACACCGTGGTCCCGGCGACACAACTGGCGCACAAGCCGGCGCAGCTCAGCTTCGAGCAAGCCGCCGGGGCGGTGATGTCGGGCGTGACGGCACTGGTGGCCATGCGCGATGTCGCTCGCGTCCGCGCGGGGCAGCAGGTGCTCGTCAACGGGGCCTCCGGTGGCCTGGGGACGTTCGCCGTGCAGATCGCCAGGGCCTTGGGTGCCAGGGTCACGGGCGTGTGCAGCACGAGGAACGTCGAACTGGTGCGTTCGCTCGGGGTCTCCCACGTCATCGACTACACGCGGACGAGCTACCCGGAGCAGAACGCGCGCTACGACGTGGTGATGGACAACGTGATGAACCACCCTGCGTCGGTCTCGGCGCGCGTCCTCACCGCGAATGGGATGTTGCTGCCCAACAGCATCGGCACCCACAAGTGGCTGGGAACGCTGCCCGGCATGGCGTTCGGGGCGCTCTTCAAGTCCAGGCAGTGGCGCCCGATTCAATTCGTCCCGTCACGCAAGAACCTCGAGGACATCGGCGCGCTGATTCAATCGGGCGCCGTGAAGGTCGTGATCGACAGGACCTATCCGCTCGCGCACGCCGGCCGGCCGTGGCGCACATGGTGAGCAGGCGCGCGCGCGGACAGATCGTGATCAGCGCCATGTAGGCAACGGCGAGCAGGCGTCCCCCTTCCGGGGAAGGAGTCAAAGGACTCGTTCCAACCTCTCGTCTCCTACAAATCGTCTGACACCTTCTTCGGGCTCGTCGAACCAATGGAGGCATCCTGCTCGCATCTACCTTGAAGGTTGACTCCCGTGCCACGATGCGCGAGCGTCGCGAGGACGTACTCCGGGCCACCACGCGGAGTGATTGAAGGAGAAGGCGCGAGTGTCAGACGAGAAGGACTGGAAGATGGGCGGGAGCTACCCGGGGATGGAACCGGGTCTGGGATGCCTCCACGATGCGCACCACCCCGATACGGGCGCACCGGGGCTGGTGTTGACGTCAGACGAGCGCGTGGACTGGAGTTTCCAGGACGACTGGCGGGTGAGCCTGTCGTGCAAGCGCGATTCGGCCACCGTGAAACTGCTGGTGGAGAAGGCGCCCGAGGAGGGAGAAGTCTCGACACTGGTAAACATGTTCGTGCTGATCACCAGCGCCTTCTCGCGCGTGGAGGACCATTCCCGGCTCCAAGCCCACCTCACCTCGAAGCCCGAGGCGCGAAAGCCCGGGTGGATGGCTCGTCTCCTGCTGCCGAGGAACGTAACGGGGTGGGCCTTCGCGGGACTTGTGGTGATCGCCCTGAGCGCCTGCATCTACGGCCTCCAGGCGGTACGCACTCCCGAGGACACGACGAGCCAGTCACCTGACGCAAGAGCTGAAACCTTCGCACAGGAGCCTGACTTCATCAACGCGGTTGAACCGGAAGCGACCGGCATCGCGTATCCCCTACCCGCGAAGCCGTACAAAAAGCAGGCGGTTCCGCCCTGCCAGACGACGCTCGGTGAAGAGGAGATCAATGGCGGATGCTGGATGGACATGAACCAGAAGCCGCCGTGCTACGCGAACCGGGCCGAGTACAAGGGCAAGTGCTATATGCCCGTCTCCAAGGACCGCAGCGGCGATAGCCCCGCACAAGCCGTGGACCCGTAAGTCTAGACGCGCGCGTCCTACGCGGTCACACCACGAGACAAGCGAAAGTGGATAGGTTCGATGTTGGGAGCGCCATTGACCATGGCCAGAGATAGGATGACGTCGCGTATTGGAGGATTCGCGGGAGAGAGCAGCAGTTGATTGACGCCCTGGGAGGCACCCGCTCCGACACCGGAGAGCCCTATCGCACCGAGAATGCTGTACGCGGCGTGGCGAAAGACAATCCGCGAGGTCGACGGTTTGACGAAGCCGCCACGGAGTTGTGGGGCTCTCTTCACCCTTACACGGGATACAAGCAGATGCCGCGCCTCTACAAGTCCGGGTCGTTCTTGAGAATTCCCCTCGCAGACGGCTCCTTTGGCTACGGCCGGATGCTGAACAGGCCGCATGATGCCTATTACGATTAGAGCCTGTTTCGGTAGGAGCCTGCCCGCCCAGGGAAGGAGCGTGGCAGGAGCGGAGTGTGTGGGCGCTGGGCGACTGCGGAAGTAGGAAGGAAGAGGTGACTTCGGGAGTTCTCCCTAATGGGAGGTGAAACCGAAGCCATGGGGCTTGTGAAGCAAGAGGATGGCTGGCGTCTACCGGACGAGTTGTGGGCGAAGATGGAGCCGCTTCTGCCCCCGAGGCCCGCTCATCCGCTGGGGTGCCACAACCCGCGCACGCCCGACCGGCGAGCCATGGAGGGCATTGTTCTGGTGCTGCGCACGGGGATGCAATGGCGCGCGTTGAAGGCCACGGGCATCTGCGGGCCCTCGTCAGCCTACCGGCGCTTCCGGGAGTGGCTGGAGGCGGGGGTGTTCCTGGAGTTCTGGCGCCAGGGGTTGCTGGCCCATGAGGCGCTGGCTGGAATCGACTGGGAGTGGTTGGCGATGGATGGGGCCATGGGCAAGGCGCCGTTGGGAGGAGAGAAGACGGGTCCCAACCCGACGGACAGGGCCAAGAAGGGCACCAAGAAGAGCCTGCTGACCGATGGGCGCGGCACTCCCCTGGGCCTGGCCGTGGCTGGCGCCAACGTCAATGACCACAAGCTGATGCGCTCCACACTCCAGTCCATGCCCGTGGAGCGCCCCTCTCCCAGCGCGCACGCACCGCGACAGGGGCTGTGCTTGGACAAGGGCTATGACTACGACGAGGTACGAGCCCTGGCCCAAGAGTACGGCTTCACCCTGCACTTGCGTCAGCGTGGCGAGCCGGACAAGCCGCTGGAGGGCGGCAAGAAGGCACGGCGCTGGGTGGTGGAGCGCACCCACGGGTGGATTCAACAAGTTCCGTCGTCTGCTGGTGCGTTGGGAAAGGCGTGAGGACACGTACACGGCGATGCTCCACCGGCATTGGGCATCATCACCTGGTTCCACGACCTGCTCCCCCCATAGGTTGGGAGCAAGGGGCGGGGCAGGTGCACTCGGCCAGCAGCCTCCCACTATCTGGAGGCTCATGGACCCTTGCGTCCCAACTTCCTGTTCGGGCCATCCTGGTCGCGCTTGGTCCCTGTTTCCGGTCCGACTACGGGTCGCTCGTACGCTGCTTGGCCCGGTAACGTCGGCTCCTACCGAAACAGGTTCTTATAGGACCGACACTCCGGATTCAGACCTGGACCGGATTGCCTCCATGCCCATCCTCTTCAAGATTGCTGTCCGCCATATGGACGAGAGGGGGTGGGAAGTCATCGGATGGAGGAAACTGGAAGAGCAGTTTTCTCAACCCATCGTTCAGTTCATGCAGGACCGGGGGAACTTCCGCGACTGCTTGATCTTCGACACCGCCGGCAATGAGAGAAGTGCGGAACCGCAAGAGTGCATCGGACTTGAGCGCGCCTCTGTTTGGGAAGAGGTGGGGGTGGAGGAACGCCTTCTCGACACCTTCATGGGACGGCCCAACGCCACTGCGGAGCGACACAAGGTCCGCCTGAAGTAGGGGAACATCCTGTGAGCCTGCCCCAGTTCAGTGACGCTCTCGAACATTGTGTGCTCGCCGTAAATGCTCGCCGAGCCCCGTGGTCGAGGAGCTTGACGACGAGCGCAGGGCATGAGGGGTCACTCACTGCGGAGCGACAGCCACCGCGGCGCCCGGTCCTCTCAAGACATGCTGCCAGCAGGAGTGGCGCGTCAGTTCGCCCCGGACTGCTCGAGCTGGTTGGGTAGGGGAATCGGCGCCCCCCGCAGAGCCGCCAGCGCGGCCTCACGCAGGTAGCGCTTGGGGTCCACCCCGCTCAGCTTCGCCGTCTCCAGCAGGCTGTAGAAGAGGGCGGCCACCTCGGTGCCGCGCCGGCTCCGGCTGCCGTAGTGGTTCTTGCGGCCCACCGCCGGCCCCCGCATGGCGCGCTCGGTGGCGCCGTTGTCCAGGGGGACGCGCGGGTCCGACACAAACCGCGTCAGTCCCGTCCACCGGTTGCTCATGTATTTGATTGCCTGGCCCAGCGCCGACTGAGGCAATGCGCGCTGCTCGCATGCCCACTGTCGCAGCCGCTCGAGGAGGGGACGGCTCTTGAGCTGTCGCAGTTCCAGCAGGCGCTCCAGGTCCTCCGGCCCCTGCTTGTACTCACGCTCCACCGCGTACAGCCCGGCAATCATCTCCAGGGCCTCTTCGGCCTGGGGGAAGGCTCCGCGCACTCCACGTACTTGCGACGCGCGTGCATCCAACAGTTCACCAGGGTCAGCTTCCCACCCGAGTCCGCGGCGACGCTCTCGTAGGTGCTCAGCCCATCCACCATGAGGATTCCCCCAAAGTCCCGCAGCAGGTGGCGTGCGGCCTCCACGTCCCGGCCCTCCTGTATCCGGTACACCACGGCGTCCGGCGCGCACAGCGCCCAGGCGTGCCAACGTGTCTGGCTCTTGCTGCCCAGCAGCGGCCAGCGCGTCTCATCTCCGCCCAGAATCTCGCGCGTGAGCAGCGCCTCGTGCAGCGCCTCGTGGGCGGGCGAGAGCAGCCGCGCCAGGGCTTCTATCTGGTCCCAGAGTGTCTGGCTGTCCACCACCAGCCCCTCGCGCTCCATGACTCGCACCTGCCGCTCCAGGGGCAGGTGGTCGAGGTATTTGGCCACGGCCACTTCCACGGCGAAGTCCACCGAGTAGCGCCCGCCGGCCTGGAGCTTGGGCGGGCCCAGCGCCGTCTCCACGCACCCGCCGCAGCCGCAGCGGTACTTCTGCCGCTTGTGGCGCTTGAGGACGAAGCGCCGCTGCACCACATCCACCTCCTCGGCCTCCTCCTGGCACCCCACCATTGGCGCCAGCGCCCCACCGCACCGGGGGCACTGCTTGTCCGGCTCGTCCAGCGCGTGCACCACCTCCAGCGTCGGTAGCGTGGGCTGGGGGCGCGGGCCATGGCCTGGCCGGGGCGTGGCCTCCTCGAGCTTCTCCCTCTCGTCCGGTGTGGGACGGGGACGCTTCTCGCTGGAGGGGCCGAACAGCTCGGCGGTGCGCTGCGCCAGCTGTCGCTCCACCTCCTGCAAGCGCAGCTGCAACTCCTCGGCGTCCTGGCCCTGGGCGCTCATCAGCTTGCGCGTGAGCTCCACCACGCGCGCCACCAGTCGTCTGTTTTCCGCCTCCAGCAGGAGAGCCGCCTGGCGCAGCCGCTCCATGTCTTTCTCTGTCTCCAACTGGAAGCTCATGCGCCGGTAGTGCCATGCCAGCACCCTCCCGCGCAAGTAGTCCGCGCCGCATGACTCACGAAGTCACCGCGCCCTCGGCCCGTGGCTGGAAGAGCGGCGCCAGCGTGTACGGCGCCGGCGACAGCGGCGCTCGTCCCACCAGCTCGCTGCCCTCCAGGAACAGGGCCAGCTCCGACACCGTCAGCTGAAGCGGCTGCTCGCCGCTGGTGCCCTGCCACAACGGCGCGAAGCGTCCCTTCTCCAGCCGCTTGGCGTACAGGCACAGCCCCGTGCCGTCCCAGAAGAGCGCCTTGGCCCTCTTCCTGTCCCGTCCCACGAAGAGGAAGACGTCGCCCGAGAGGAAGTCCCGGCCCAGCGCCCGCGTCACCAGCCCGCTCAGCGCGTCGTGACTCTTGCGCATGTCGCACGGCTGCCCGTAGGCGTACACCGCGAGCCGGCGCGTGGAGCCAATCACAGCAGCCCTCGCAGCAACCTCACCGCGTCCTCCACGCTCAGCCCCTCCACCCTCACTCCTCCGGGCCCGTGCACCACCAGCCCTCCCTCCCTCGCCACGGCCCGCTCCGCTTTCACCTCCACTGGTACCAGTCCCACTCTCTCCGGCTCCCTCCTCTCCCGCCGCTCCGCGCTGCTCCAGCGGCTGAGCGTCCAGCTACTCATCCCCAACTGCCCGGCCACCTCCTCCACGCTCGCGCCCTGCTGCTGCCTCTCTCTCACATACTCCACCGCTTGCTGTCTCTGCTCCGGCGTGTAGCGCGCTCGCGGCCCCACTCCTCCTCTCGCCAGCACCTGCTGCCTGAACTGCTCTGCCCACTCTTTCTTGTCCATCTTGTCCTCCTCGCTTGGCGTAGGCGGACATGCTCACCTCACGGCCTTCTCGTCACGACGGGCTCGGGCGAGGACTTACCCTTTGCCGGGCGGGGTTTGAACCCGCAGGGTCCCTTCGTGAAGTTTCCGCTCCTACATCGCTTCCTCCTCACCCAGGCTTTTCCTGGCGCACACGAATCGTCTGACACCTTCTCCGACTCGGCGAGGTTGTTTCGCGTGCCCAGCGAGAACAGGTCATGGATATTGGACAGAGTACTTACACCGCCACCGCGCGGGCTCAGCCCGGGCCCAGCCGGTCCACGAACCGCACCAGCTCCGCCACCGAGTCCACGTCCAGCTTCTGGATGACGCGGGCGCGGTGCACCTTGATGGTCTTCTCGGTGGTGCCCAGCCGCTGGGCGACCTCCTTGTTGGTCAGCCCCTGGGCCACCAGCGCACAGACCTCGCGCTCGCGGGGAGTGAGGACGGCATGACGGGCCTGCAGCGCGGCGGTCTCGGCGCGGCCCGCGCGGACCGCCGCGTCCTTGAGCAAGGCCTCGGAGATGGCTCCCAGCAGTTGTTGCTCATCAAAGGGCTTCAGGAGGAAGTCCACGGCGCCGGCCTTCATGGCCCTGACGCTGGCCGGCACATCCCCGTGGCCGGAGATGAAGATGACAGGCAGGTGGCAATTCTTGGACTCCATGGCCCGCTGCAGCTCCAGCCCGTTCAGCCCCGGCATCCGCAGGTCCAGCACGGCGCAGCCCGGCGTGTCCCCGGACAGCTGCGCGAGGAACTCGGAGGGCGAGGCGAAGGGCCTCGTGGCATAGCCGGCGGCCCGCAGCAGCCGCCCCAGCCCCCGCAGCACGGACTCATCGTCGTCCACGAGGAAGATGGTGGCGGGGGGTTGTGTCATGGCGAGGACTCCGTGTGAGCCGCGGGAAGCACGAACCGTAGCAAAGCCCCCTGCCCCGGAGGGCTCTCGGCTTGCATGCGGCCGCCGTGCGCCTCGACGATGGAGCGGCTGATGGACAGCCCCATGCCCAGCCCGTTCTCCTTGGTGGAGTAGAAGGGCTCGAAGATGAGGGCCAGCCGCGACGGCTCGATCCCTCCTCCGGAGTCCTGCACGCTCAGCTCCACGCGCCCCGGACCGGCGAGGCGGTGCGAACCTGCAGCTGGCGCTGGCCCGCGGGGACCTCGGCCATGGCATCCAGGGCGTTGATGAGCAGGTTGAGCACCACCTGTTGGAGTTGGATTCCGTCCCCCTGGATGGCGGGCAGCGATGGGGCCAGCGCCAGTTGCAGGGTCGCGCCGCGCAGGTGCATGTCGTTGGCCAGCAGGCGCGCCACCTCGCGCACCAGCTCATTGAGCGAGTGGAGCTCCTGCCGGGGCTCCCCTCGCCTGAGCAGCGCGCGCATGCGGTGAATGACTTCGCCCGCGCGCTTGTCGTCGGAGATGATGTCCCCGAGGGCCTCGCGCACCTCGTCCAGTTGCGCGGGCGTGGCATTGAGCAGGCGGCGCGCGGCCTGGGCGTTGCTGAGGATGGCGGCCAGGGGCTGGTTGAGCTCATGAGCCAGTGAGGCGGCCAGCTCGCCCAGGGCGGCCACCCGGCTCACGTGGGCCAGTTGATCCAGGGTTCGACGCGCCTCCATCTCCGCGAGCTTCTCCAGACGTTGGCGCTCGAGGAGCTCGGCCTGGGCACGCATGCGGCGGCGGCGCTCCACCACGAGCCCCCCGGCCACCAGCGCCTGCAGGCCGCTGATCGTCAGGCCCCCCAGGACCCACCAGCGGTAGCGCTCCCAGAGCGTGGGCTCGTCGAAGGCGAGCCGCACCCCGGGAGGCACCCGATCGCGGGGGATGCCCCAGCGCCGCAGCGCGCGGGCATCGACCGCCCGCGCGTCCACGGGTGCCGGCTTCAGGGGCGCGAGGAAGTCCTCCTGCTCTCCGCGCAAGACGCGGGAGGTGAGCATGCCCAGCTGTTGGCCCACGGCCTCGTAGCTGACGAGCGCTCCGCCGACGAACCCCAGACCCAGGACGGTGTCGTGGAGGGCGAAGCAGGGCCGGTTGCTGGCGGAGAGCAACATGCGTGCGACCTCGCGCCCCACGAAGGTCTCCCGCTGGGATCGGTCATGAAGGTGAAGGTGAGAACAGCGGTGTCGTCCGGCAGGGTCCTCGCGCGCTCGAGCAGCTCGGCCAGCGGCAGGTTGCTCAGGTCGATGAACTCCAGTCCCCGCTGTGCCAGCAGCGGTTGCAGCTCTCGCACCATCCGCTCCTGCTGAGCGCGCTCCCAGGGACTGGAGCCGTTGATGAACGCCAGCCTCCGTGTGCTGGGCAGCAGCCGCAGGGCCAGCTCCGCGGTGGCCCGCATGTCATAATGCAGCCAGAGGCCCGCTACCCGCTCCGGGCGGGGCTGCTGCTCCCAGGGCCGCTCGTCCTCGGAGAGGACGATCATCGGGATATCCGGCCACAGATCCCGGCGCAGCCGCAGGGCCAGTTGGACGGCGTCGGAGCGGAAGGCGATGAGGGCATCCGGCCGACGCTCCCGGTACTTGGCCAGATACCAGGTGTGCAGGGCGTGTGTGTAGGCAGGCCCGCGGGCCCAGCCCAGATCCAGGCTCTCGACATCCAGAGTGATCGGGCCGTCCTGGGCCTCCCACAAGGAGGAGCGGAGACTGGCGACGAGCGTCGCCATGGCGGGCAGTGCCGTATCCTCGGGAATGAGCAGGAGCACGGACTTTCCAGCAGGACGCGCCTCCTGGGCCACCGCCTGGAGGGGCCGCAGCGATAGGAGGCAGAAGACAAAGACCATGCGCCAGGACATGGTGGACATTTTGAACCGCATGAGGGGTATCAGGAGACTCCAACACTGGACGGCGAGGAGCGGTTCCTCGTGTGAGCACGTTGGAGGGTGTTGAAAAGAGGTAAGCAGGCCCAAGATATAATGGTTCCCTGCAACCAACCCAGCACAAGACAGATAGCGCCCGCTGCCGGACGGCACCGCGCACCTCTTCTTCACCGGGCGTACGCGCCTCCGTCATCTGGCGTCGCTGGTGCCTCCGCCTCGGGCAAGCCTCACGAGGTTCCACGTAATAGCTCGCCGCGCCCCGTCTGGACGAAGCGGGGAGGAGCCCACCGGGCAGCAAAGCACGGCGCAGCGGAGTCAATCGGAGCGGGACGGGAGCGTGACGGTGCCGGGAGTCTCGATGGCGGCGAGCGCGGCTCGGCTGGCTCGATCACGACGGCTTCAAAGGCGAACTGGAAAAGGCCGTGAACGGCTGCTTTCTCTTTTCGTCGTCCTTTTTGAAACCACTCATCAGCGCCGCTCGTTGCTCATTCGAAAGATGGGAATCACCGCAAGTCTTCCCGACAAATTTGCGTAATGTCTGAACTTGGTCCGGTTTTTTTCCGCACACCCTCCTGACAGAACCCGTAGGGAGCGCGCAGGTGCCGGTGTCCCTCGAGGTCATCCACTGCCGAGCGCGGCAAGTCCAGCTCGCTCACGGAAGCCCGATCAGCGCCCCATGCCGCAGCCCCGGCAGCTTCACCCCCGGAGCCCTGCCCGCGAAGGCTCTGTGGGCTCCCCTCCCACCCCCAGGCCCACCTCACGTCGCACTCGGCAGTTCACACGGATGTCACACCCTGGACACAAATCCGTGACCATTGTAAGTAAACGGATGTGTACATCCCCGGCCCTTCCGAGCCCCAGGAAGCGACGCGCCCGCGAGACGCCGAGCGCACCGCGCGCCTCGATGCCGCGCGGACGCTGTTCTCCGCGACGAGCGTCGAGTCCCTCCAGATGAACGTGCTCACACCGGGGGCCGGTGGCTGGGACCCCTTGTCCACCGGGCCGCGACGCCTCCGCCGCCTGCTCGGGGCTTCTAGTCACCGAGCGCCCCAGACCAAGGAACCCCCCTCGCGTGTCACCGCCCAAGCCCCCGACTGCTCCGCAGGGCCGCAAGGCCATTCTCCTGGCCATGATGCTCACGCTGTTCCTCTCTGCGATGGACCAGACCATCGTCGGGACGGCGCTCCCCCGCATCGTGGCGGACCCGGCCGGACTCGACATGTACTCCTGGGTCTTCACCGCGTTCATGCTCGCGTACACCATCGCCGTCCCCATCGGGGGCAAGCTGGGGGATCTGCTGGGGCGCAAGGTGATGATGCTGGCGGGCATCTCCCTGTTCCTCGCCGCCTCCACCCTGGGAGGGCTCGCGCGCAGCATGGAGATGCTGGTGCTCGCGCGCGCGCTCCAGGGCCTGGGCGGCGGGTGCATCTCCGCCACCACCTCGGCGCTCGTGGGTGACCTGTTCCCCCCATCCGAGCGCGGCCGCTACACGGGCCTGCTCGGCGGCGTCTACGCGCTGGCGAGCGTGGTGGGCCCGATCCTCGGCGGTGTGGTGGCCGACCACTGGAGTTGGCGCGGCATCTTCCTCATCAACCTGCCGCTGGGGCTCGTCGCGATCGGAGTGCTCACCCGGCTGCCCGCCACGGAACGCCGCCAGGGGCGTCCCCTGGACTGGCTGGGGGCACTGACACTGATCGGAGGCATCGTCCCGCTGATGCTGGCGGTCCCGGCCCGCGAGGGGGCGCGGCGCTGGCCGTGCCGTCCATCCGGCTGCTCCCACTGCTCGTGGGGGTGCTGATGCTGGGGGTCTTCGTGCTCGTCGAGCGTCGGGCCAGGGAGCCCATCGTGCCGCTCGCGCTCTTCCGCCGACCCGTCTTCTCCCTCTGCATCGCCATGGCGTTCATCTCGGGGCCGGCGCTGTATGTGGGCGGAGTCTTCATCCCACTGTTCATGCAGGGCGTGCTGCGCTCGAGCGCCTCGGCCGCCGGGCTGGTGATGATGCCGATGATGCTGGTGCTCGTGGTGGGCAGCATCATCGGTGGGCAGTGGGTGTCGCGCACCGGCGTGTACCGCTGGCTCTCCGTCTGTGGACTGGCGCTGTCGACGGCGGGCACGTTCGCGCTCTCGCGGTTGAGCCCCTCGACGACGCCCTCGTTCATCATGGCGGCGCTGGCGCTCGTTGGCTTCGGGTACGGGCTGACGCTGCCCACGCTGTCGCTGGCGGCACAGAACGCGGTGGAGCAGCGCCACCTGGGGGTGAGCGTGTCCCTGCCATCGTTCGCGCGCAATCTGGCGGGAACCCTGGGTGTGGCGCTCTTCGGCGCGCTGATGGCGAGGCGCCTCGATGAAGGCATCGCGCCCGCGGTGGCGCACGTCTTCCTGGTGGCCACCGGCGTCCTCGCCACCGCCACCGTCATGGGCTTCTTCCTCCAGGACATCCCGCTGCGGCGCACCAACGAGGAGCCGGAGGAAGGCAACGTCGTCTCAGGAAAGGGACAGGCATGAGCACGCAGGGACCGAGGTTGATTCCGCTGGAGCGGAGCGAGGGTGACGAGGTGGGCGGGAAGGCCGCTGGCCGGCCAAGCTCATCCGGATGGGGCTGCGGGTACCGGAGGGCTACGTCATCGTCGGGGCCACGCCGGGGCAGCTGCCCGAGGACTTGGAGGAGGCATGCGCGAAGCTGGGCGATACCGCCCTGGCGGTGCGCTCGTCGGCGCTCGGTGAGGACGGCGCGGAGACGTCCTTCGCGGGACAGTACGAGACGGTGCTGGACGTACGGGGCACTCAGGCCGTGCGCGAGGCGGTCGAGCGCTGCCTGCGGTCCGCGCACGGCGACCGAGCGGACGCCTACTGCGACGGATTGAGCGCCTCGGGCGAAGCCCGCATGTCCGTGGTGGTGCAGCGCATGGTGGACGCCCGCGCCGCGGGCGTGCTCTTCACCGTGGATCCCGTCAACGGCGTCCGGGATCGGGTCGTGGTGAACGCCGTGGCCGGCCTGGGCGAGGCGCTCGTCTCCGGCCAGCGCACCGCGGACCAGTTCGTCCTCTCCCGCGACGGGAAGGTGCTGGAGTCCCAGGTACAGGGCCCGACCCCCGCCATCGACGCCGCCATGCTCCAGACCCTGCTGTCCGACGCGCTCGCGGCCGAGGCGAAGCTCGGGTACCCGGTGGACATGGAGTGGGCCATCGCCTCCGATGGCTCGCTGTACTGGCTCCAGGCCCGGCCCATCACCACCCTGGACGCGCCGGATCTCAACGAGCTGGACTCGACGCTGCCCCACCCGAACTGCGTCCTCACCACCTACAACATCAGCGAGGTGATGCCCGGGGCGGCGACACCACTGACCTCGAGCGTGTTGGGTCGGCGGCTCGACTCGATCATGAACGAGCTGTACGTCCGCTGCGGCGTGCCCCCCGCCCTGTTCGAGGGGCGGCCGCTGGTGCTCGACTTCTACGGCCACCAGTTCATCAACATGAACACCATGTACTTGCCAAGCACGCAGGTGCTGGGGATGAGCAAGGAGGAGCTGGACCACACGCTCGCCGGGCGCGTGCTGCCGGACGTGGAGCTGGATCCGAACGCGCCTTTCCACCAGAGGCTCTTGAATACCGTGAGGTACGTCCGGCTGCTGTTCCAGGCTCGCGAGCGGCTGGACGCCTTCACGCACCGCACGGCCGACTTCCGCTGGAGCCCCGGCCAGGACATGGCCACCGTGTACCGGTGGATCGACGAGGCGGTGGAGGTCGTCCGCGAGCCTTCGCGATCCACATCCACACCTCGACGCTCTCCAGCGCGATGCTCTCCCTCATCCTCCGGGTGCTCAGTGGTGGGAAGCGGCCCGAGGCGCAACACAACGCGGATGCGGCGGCGCTGCTGGCCCACTCGAGCACCGGGTCCACGAACGCTCACGTCTCGACGAGTTCCCTGGGGATGGCGGAGGCGATGGACAAGGTGGTGGCGGCGCTCTGGGCGGACGCCGAGGCGTCGGCGCGGTTCGTCGCCCTGGGACAGGACGAGGCGCTGGCCCGGCTGCGCGAGCAAGCACCCGAGCCCATTCGCACCGCGTTCGCCCACTACCTGCGCGACCATGGGCACCGCTGCATCCGCGAGATGGAGCTGCACACGCGGGACTGGCGGGAGGACCCGCGGCCGCTGGTGCTCAACCTCCAGCGCGCGGCGAGCGTGCCGCGCACGGCCTCGGCGGCGCGCAAGGAGGACGGAGCGAAGGAGGTGCTCGCGCGGCTGTCCTTCGGGGCTCGCGCGTTCCTCGGGTGGCTGCTGCCCAGGGCGCGGGAGGCCGTGGTGCTCCGCGAGCGCTCCAAATCGCTGAGCGTGCGGCACACCCGGCAGCTCCGGTACGGCTACCTGGAGATCGCCCGCCAGTTGGTGAAGCTGGGGCGGTTGCCCGACGAGGAGCTGGTGTTCTTCGTCACCCACGAAGAGCTGGGCCGACTGCTGAGCGGCGAGGACCGGGCGCTGGTTCGCCGCGCGCTGCACCGGCGCAGGCTGCATCCACAAAAGATGGCGCTGGAGTTCCCGCGCGTCATGGTGGGCAAGCCCGTGCCCCTCGCGCCCGAAGGCGAAGCGGGAGACGCCGAGGCGGTGATGCGCGGGACACCGGTGAGCCGCGGTCTGGTGGTGGGACTCGCGCGAGTGGCGCGGACGCCCGAGGAAGCGGTGGAGATGCGAGAGGGAGAAATCCTCATCGTGCCGTACACGGACGTGGGCTGGGCGCCGTATTTCTGCCGGGCGGCGGGGTTGGCCACGGAGATCGGCAGCCCGCTCTCACATGGGGCGGTGGTGGCGCGGGAGTATGGACTCCCAGCGGTGGTGAACCTGCCGGGCGCCACGAAGCGTTTCAGAACGGGCGACAGGGTCCGCCTGGACGGCAACACCGGAGAGTTGCATCGGTTGGGGTAGGTGCCCCCATGTTATTAACCCTCGTCAATGCGGGCGAGGGTGCCCCCCACCTACTCTCGAGGCCACAACGTCACTGAACGTTCTGGAGTCCTCGCGATGAACACCACCCGCCTTCACTCCCGCTCCCTGGGAATTCTCTTCCTCCTTCCGTTCTTCGCCTATGGCCTCGGCACCGCGCTCGTCACCTCCGTCCTGCAGGCGCCGGAGCACCGGCCTTGGTGGCCGCTCAGAGGACGCCGTTCGTCGGGGGCGCGCTGCTGCTCCTGTTGAACTCCATCACCGTCGTCGGGATTGGCGTGCTGTTCTTTCCGATACTCCGCGAGCGGAGCCCGAGCATCGCCGTCGCGTACGTCTGCACGCGGGTCATGGAGGCGCTGATCCTCATCGTTGGAGTGGTGTTCCTTCTGTGCATCCTCCAGCTCGGAGACTCCGCGCAGGGGCAGACGACGCCGGAGCTGGTGACCCTGTTCAAACTCCTCTCGAAGGGGAATTTCTGGGCGTACCAGCTCGCGATGATCATCCTGGGGGCCGGCAGCGTGGCGTTCTGCCTGTCACTGTACCGCTCCCGGCTGCTTCCCTCGTTGCTCCCGCTGGTGGGCGCGGTGGGCTATGGGCTTCTGGCGCTGGGGGCCGTGCTCGAGCTCTTCGGGCTACCGTGGGGCGTCCTCTTCTCCGGACCTGGGGGCCTGTTCGAGCTGTCGCTCGGCGGCTGGCTCATCGCCAAGGGGTTCCGGACGGTCACGCCTTCCGTCGCGGCGTAGCCGGCTTGCCTCGCGTGGCGATCCGTTTTCGGATCCGGCTCAGCGACTCGGGCTTCACGCCGATGTAGCTGGCCAGCTGGTACTGGGGAATCCGCTGGAGGATGTCCGGCCGCGTCTTCGAGAGCTTGAGGTAGCGCTGCTCCGGGGTATCGGTGAGATAGGAAGCGAACCGCTCCTGCTGTTCCGCCAGGACCTTCTGCATCACCATCCGGGAGATGCTCTCGAAGCGAGGAAGCGTCGATACAGGTCCCCCTCGCGTTGCCCGGTGCCCGCCACCACCGTGGTGTCTTCCGCGCAGACCAGGAAGTGAGCCGCCGGGGTCTGGTTCATCATGCTGTGAATCGAGAGGACCCATTCGTCCTCGGTGAAGAACCCGTTGCTCCGCTCTTCACCGTCGACGACGTAGTACTGGCGGACGCAGCCCTGGAGGACGAAGTAGGCCTCGGTGCAGACCTGGCCCGCCATGAGCAGGTGCGTGCCTTTCGGACAGGTCTTCACCACCATGCTGTCCAGGATGGCCTGGGCTTCCTCGTCCGACAGAGGAGAGATGCGGCGGAAGTAGTCGACGAGCTTGTGTTTCATGAGAGCACGGCGTGACCAGCGGGAGCCCCATCATCCCACCAGGTCGGCGGACGTGGCCCGAAAAGAAGAAACCACGGTGTGCGGGTGGCGGGTGGCTTCACGCCCGCCCCCCAGCGCTCGAGCGACACGGCGCCCCTGGACGTGGACCGCTCCGGCCACATGGTGACGGCGTTGTCCGATGGGCAGGCGCCGACCGCGGGCGGGATTTCCTCGTCCGTCCCCGCTGTTGCGAGAGTGACAGCGGACGCGCTCTGACCTGGTCCCGAGGGCGGGACATTCCCACGCGGGGGGCACGGGCCGTGGACCATGCCTCTTGCCCTGGGATTCCCATGCACACGTCGGCATCGGAGTCGGATCTCTGTCTGCTCACCACCTGTGCCGATGCCGTCGAGGCTCGGCGCTGCGCTCCCTGCTCGACGCGGATGGCATCGCCTGCGTCGTCCAGGGCGAGCATCACAGTGGGATGCTCGGCCCCGCGATGGGCGGCGCCATCATCGAGGTGCGAGTGCTGGTGGCCTGGAAGGACCTCGAGCGGGCACGCGCCCTGCTCGAGTCCGAGGTGGAAACGCCGCGGGAGCGGGCCGCCGCGCTCGCCGCCGGCGTGGAGGAGGAGGCACCCCCTCCCTGTCCCGTGCATGGCGAGGTCTCCACGGCCGTGTGTACGGGGTGTGACACCTTCCTGTGCGCGCGCTGTGACGTCCAGGGCTCGCCCCCGCTGTGCGGGGATTGTCAGGAGCGCAAGAGCGCCGTTCCGGGCCAGCACTGGCACCACCGCCGCCAGCGCGTCGGCTGGTGGGTGCTCGGCTTCATGTTCGGCCCGAGCATCCTCTGGGCGCTGTACGTGCTGCTCCAGCGGCCCTCGTAGGACCCTCTCCAGTCCCACGGCACCAGCGCCCCCTCGTCCGTGCATGGAAGCCCACCCGCTCGTGCGCGCGCATGGATAATCTGCCGGGATGTTTCCCCTCGGCGGATCGCGCCCGTGAACCAACTCCTGGCCATGCGCGCCTTCGTGCGCGTCGTCGAGACCGGCTCGTTCAGCCGCGCGGCCGACCAACTGGCCCAGCCGCGCTCGACGATCAGCAAGCTGGTCACCGATCTCGAGAAGCATCTCGGCATCAAGCTGATGCATCGCACCACCCGCGCGCTCGCCGTCACCTCGGACGGACTGGAGTACTACCGCCGCGCCGAGCGCCTGATCGCCGAGCTCGACGCCATGGACCACGCGGTGCGCGGCAGGAAGCTCAAGCCCAGCGGCCACCTGCGCGTCGATGCGCCGGCCACCTTCGCCACCACGCTGCTGATCCCCGCCCTGGCTGACTTTCACCGTGAGTATCCCGACATCACGATCGCGCTGGGCATCAGCGACCGCACGGTCAATATCGTGGGCGAAGGGGTGGACTGCGCGCTGCGCGCCGGCAAGCTGGGCGATTTGACCATGGTCGGGCGCACACTCACCGAGCTGCGGTACGTCACCTGCGCCTCGCCCGCCTATCTGCAACGCATGGGCACGCCGGCCACGCCTCGTGAGCTCGAACGCCACCACCTGCGGGCCGGTTACTTCTTCGCCGCCACCGGCAAGGCCGATCCGTTGATCTTCGAGAAAGGCGCCGAACGCCACGACATCATCGCCGCCGAGTTCTCGACCAACGAAGGCAACGGCCTGCTCGCGCTGATGCTGGCGGGACTGGGCATCGGCCAGCACCTGCGGCGCTGTGTCCAGCCCTACCTGGACTCGGGTGAACTGGTGCCGTTGCTGGAAGACTGGTCGCGCCCGCCGCTGCCGCTCCATGTCATCTATCCGCCCAACCGGCATCAGCATGCCCGGTTGAAGGTCTTCGTCGACTGGGTCAGGCAGACCTTCGGCGACACGGCGCCCGCGGTCGACCCGTAGCGCGGCGGCGCGGGCAAGCTCGCGTCAGGGCACGATGGCCGTCACGCGGATCTCGACCCGCATCTTGGGATCGCCCAGCGCCGCGACGCCGAGCGAGGTCCAGATGGGCGCGTGATTGGGCATGTAGTGGCGAAACAGCTTGACCATGGTCTCATTGACCTCGGGCGGAAAACCGAGGTGATACGAGTTCACGTGCACCACGTGCTCCCAGCCCGCCCCCGCGGTCGCCAGCGTGCGACCCACGTTGCGAAACGCCTGGGCGATCTCCTCGGTGAGCGACTCGGGGAATTCCCAGTCGTCGCTCCAACCTCCCTGACCCGAGGTCTCGACGCGATTGCCAATCTTCAGCGCCTGGGAGTAATGCATTCCATCGAGCTGGCGGACCCCATAGCCGGGGGTGACGAAAAATTCGGGCTTGTTCATGGTGCTCCTGCGTTCTGCATGAGAGGAGCCAATGCTAAAGGTGCGCACACCCGCGAAACAGCCCGCATCCCTGCCATGACCATCCATGCCCATGGACAATCCGCGCGGAGGGCATTAACTGACTCCTCCTCTCAGGTAGGCTCGCTCCGCCGGGATCAAGAGGAATGGAACTCATGAGCGATGACGTTCTCCACATCTGGAATCACTACCGCACCGGGGGCCTCGAGGCCGCTGCTCGCGCCGCGACGTCCCATCCAGAGGGTCTCCTCTACCGGCCCTGCTGGCTTTCGCCGATGAGCACTACGCCGAGGCCGCTGCCTTCGCGGAGGGCGCGGCGCGGGCCGCTCCGGAAGCGCCGCTGCCCCGTGCGGCGGCGGCCTACCTCGCCCGGGTGGTCCGCGAGGGCAAGCGCAACGTCTACGTGTCGGCGGAAGGTTTCGCCGCCTTCATCCGAGGCGGTGGCAACGTACCGCTGTACCGGGAGACAAGCGCGGCGCTGGCCCGTTGCTACCCCAGCGAGCCCTTCGAGCTTCTCGACATCGGCGTGGGCGACGGGATGGCGCTGCTGCCCGCCCTGACGCCAGCGGTCCGGCGGGTGACCCTGGTGGAGCCCTCGGCCGCACTGCTCGCGCGCACCACCCAGGAACTCACCACACGGAGCGTGGAGTTCGACGCCTTCGCCGGAAGCTTGCAGGAGTTCGCGGCGGAACCCCGCACGCGGCCGCGCCGCTGGGAAGTGGCGCAGGCCACCTTCAGCCTGCAGTCCCTCGCGCCACCCGACAGGCCCGCGTTGCTGAACTGGCTCCGCGCACGGTGCGACGTGCTGCTGATCGCCGAGTTCGACCCTCCGCGAATGGACGAGCCGCTGAGTCCCGAGACCGTGAGGCATGTGCTCGCCCGCTACGGCGAGGGACTGACGGAGTACGCTGGAGTGGACTTCGACACGGTCGCCCAGGGCTTCTTGATGCCGGTGCTGTTCGGCTACGCGGATCGCGGCATGACCCGCACCAACTTCGAGCAACCGATCGCCCACTGGGAGCAACTGCTCCACGAGGCTGGCTTCGCGCGAGTCGACCGCGTGTTGCTGTACTCCTACTGGTGGGCTCCGGCATGGCTGCTCGTGGCTCGCTCGTAGCCCTTGGGGACAATGCCACGCCCCTTCACTCGGGCTTGGGTCCCGCCCCTTGGACACTCCCCTCCCCGGCCCGGCTTCTGCGCGGCTGCGGGTGCGCGCCCGCGTGAGCCGGTGGCCCATGCGCGCCACTCTTGCCGCCCCGCCGTCGCCGCCGCCGCTTCACCGGAGCGCCCCCGGACCGGCCTCCGAGCTCTCGCAGCACCCGCACGCGGACACCGTTCTCCAGCCGCAGCTCCTGCAGGAGCGTGTGTGCCTGCCGGGCCCCCTGCGGGTGGCGCAGCGCCTCGCTGAGCCGCTCGACGACGTCGATCCGCAACGCCACGCTCCCGAGCATCTCGTAACCGAAGGCTCGCGCGCTCTGGCCGCCCAGCTCCGCGATCCCAAGAGCGGGTTCTCGCGGAACACCCTTGGGGAAGGCGCCTGCTGGAACAGCGCCGTCAGCATGCAGCGCCGCGCGAGCGCATGGGGTGAGCGCCCCGGCGACGTAGAGGTAGCGCTGGCCCTCGCGCACACCCAGCGTCTTCAAGCGCTCGCGGGACTCCTCGTCCAGCAGCCGCCACTGCTCGTGCGCCTCCCCCAGGGAAGTCACTCCGAGCCCCTCGGCCAGCCGGTAGGCGAGGCCCCGCGTCTCCGCGGAGCGATCCCCGCCGGCGAGGGACTCGGCGGGAAAGCCCCCATGGCCTCGGTGACGAGATCCCGCGCCAGCGCCACCAGCCGGCGCTCGAGCTGCCGCCGCGCGCCTCCGGTCCAGACCTCCGGCTCCGCGAGCGCGATCTGCGGCGAGCGCCGATCCTTGCCACGCACCAGACGGGCCAGGGGCTGCTCATCGAACGAGATGCTCCCGGACGCGTCCACCTGGAAGTCTTCATGCGTCGCGTCGACCACCCGCTGGACGAACTGCTCCTCGGTCACCGCGCCGTCCGTGCCCGGCACCTCCCCCAGCAGCTGCCCCAACCTGGCGAAGGGGCTGTCCGACCCGGCGGCGGGGGGCGCGGCGGCCCTCACGAAGCGGCGTGCGCTCCGGCGCGCGGCCCGCTGCACGAAGCGCTCCACGAGCCGCTCATGCAGGGCATCGCCCAAGGCATCCTCGATGCGGCGGGTGCGCTCCTGCCAGTGCTCCGCGTCGTGGAGCCAGCTCGAGCGATGGCTGATGTACGTCCAGATGCGGATGGCGGCCAGCCGGTCCATCAGGGTGTGGATGTCTCCGGACACGTCGTCGAGCGGAGAGACCTGCCGGGACAGCCGGGCCTGTTCCAGCTTCCCGTCCCCCTCGGAGAGCTGAAGGAAGGTCTCCCGCAGCAGCGCGACGTGCTGACCGAAGAGCCCCTTGCGGAAGTCCGGAATCTGGCAGACCTGCCACAGCAGGTCGACCGAGGCCCGGTCGGTGGCCACCTCGCGAATGGCGGGAACGTGCGAGAGCTCCTTGAGCGCATCGAAGTCGTCCGCGCGCTCCACGCGGATGAAGGCGGCGTGGCGAGGGGCTCGCGACAACGAATCGAGCAGGGACTCCGGGCTCGAGAAATCGAGCGAGGAATTGCGCCAGATGAGACTGCGGACCGCGGGGAACCGGTGGGACTCGATGGCCGAGACCACCCGCTGCGGCAGCTCGGGCAGCGTGTTCAGCATCCCGAAGCTCCCGTCATTCAGGTGCCGCCCCGCGCGGCCCGCGATCTGGGCCAGCTCGTCCGGGAAGAGGTCTCGCTGCTCGGCGCCGTCGTACTTGGAGAGCGCCGCGAAGGACACGTGGTTGAGGTCGAGGTTGAGGCCCATGCCGATGGCATCGGTGGCCACGAGGTACTGCACCTCGCCCGCCTGGTACATCGCCACCTGGGCATTGCGCGTCCTCGGGGAGAGCGCGCCCAGCACCACGGCGACCCCGCCCCGGAGGCGGCGCAGCGACTCGGCGAGCTCGTACACGCGGTCCGCGGAGAACGCGACCACCGCCGAGCGCGGAGGAAGGCTCTTGAGGGAGTGGCGCCCGGAGTAGCGAAGCTGGGACAGGCGGGTGGCGCGCTTCACCGAGGCCTGGGGGATGAGCGCCTGGACCATGGGCCGCATCGTGTCCGCGCCGAGGAACCAGGTCTCCCGGAGCCCGCGCGCATGGAGCAGCCGATCCGTGAAGACGTGCCCCCGCTCACGGTGGGCGGCGAGCTGGATTTCGTCCACGGCGAGGAAGTCGACCGGCCGATCCAGCGGCATCGCCTCGACGGTGCAGATCCAGTAGTCCGGGCGTGGGGGCAGGCGCTTCTCTTCGCCCGTCATCAGCGCGACCCGCCCCTCGCCCACTCGAGCGGTCACCCGGTCGTAGACCTCTCGAGCGAGCAGACGAAGCGGGAGACCGATGATGCCCGAGTCGTGCTCGAGCATGCGCTCGATGGCGCGGTGGGTCTTCCCCGTATTCGTGGGCCCGAGCTCCGCCACGACGACAGACGGCCGGCTGGATGGGCTGAAGTTCATTGGCGGAGTCTAACCCCTGGCAGTGACCTCCGCCCTGGGACTGAACCACCCAGAGGCCGGGCAAGCTCCCTCGAGCGTCAACCCAAGGTGCTGGAGCGCCGGGGCAGGCGGCGCCAGTGGAGGACGAGGGACTCTCCCAGCTCGAGGCTGTCCGAGTCCTCCAGCACGGTCGTCTGGATCTCGACGGGACCGCGCCAGGTCCCGTTGGTGCTGGCGGTGTCGATGGCCAGCACCTCCCCGCCCATGCGGACCAGGAGCAGGTGCACGCGTGAGAGGCCCAGGCACTCCTGCGCCAGCACGACGCCGCAGCGCTCGTAGCGGCCCAGCAGCACGCCCTGCTCCAGGCGCGCCAGGGAGATGTGGTGCTCCTCCTCCCGCTCCGCGCCCACCAGCCGCAGCGAGCCCCACGCGGCCTCGGGCCGCTCGTGCCCGCTCAGGAGCATCAGCGGACCCAGCCGGGTAACGTTCGTGTGGTACTCCTGGCCGTCCAGCCGGAGGTAGCGCGAGTGCCGGCGGCGGTCGGAAGACGGGGCCCGCTGATCGATGAAGTGGCGTGGCGGGAGCGCCTCCCAGGCCTCCTCCGCCCGCTCCGGCCAGGACCAGGTGGAGGGCCCACGGGTGGGGAGGAACAGGAGCGCGTACTCCTCCACCGCGGCGTAGAGCAGGCCCTGGGCGATGACCGCCGCGTTGGGCTCGCCGTCCTCGGTGAGGAAGAGCTGCTCGGTGTTGAGGTCCCACAGCCGGATGTCCGGCGCGGCGCCCGGAGCGCCGGACTGCGCGTACAACGCGAGCTGGCGCAACGAGACGGTGTCGGACGGGAGCCGGAGCCCGCAGCCGGTGTGCCGGCCGATGATCAACGAGTGACCCGGCTCGACAATCACCGCCTCGACCACGTACCCGCGGCCGTCCACCGCCACCCCGAGCACCGCCGGCCCCTGGACACTCTCGGCCAGGTGCCGCAACCGGCGATAGGCGGCCCGGAAGGCCGAGCAAGCATCGAGGGGAGCCGGTCGCCGCCGGGGCGTCCACGCCGCTCGGACCCGGGTGCCCTCGTTCTCGCTCCACATGCCATGAATTCCTGAATACTCAGACATGCCGAACTCCTCTCCGGGTCCACGCCGCCAGGGGCTGTGTGGCCAAGCTTGGTAGACAAGCGTGACAGGCTTCTCGCCCGGTGGGAAGTCCGGGTCAAACCACGTCGGCTGGGGTGGAGCCGACCCGGGAGGCGCTTGAGAGGACGGGATTTTCGTCTGGCTTTCCTGGTTTGTAATTGAATCCGGGTGAAGCAACCGAGCGGGTGACCCCTTCGTACCAGACGATGGTCCAGTATGGGACACGCCGCCAGTACGAGGGGGAACACTGGAAGTTGGATCGATCCGAGGCAGGCCCGGGGTGGCCTCGCCGAGGAGACCGCGGGTACCCGGGGCCTCGTGGAAATGGCGAAGGCGCCTCCGGCGTACCCGACCACTCCCCGCCGCCCCGCTCTCCCCCTGGAGGCAAGGGCGACGAGGTGACCTTCGGCTACCGCGCGGGGGCCGGGGCCGCGTTCACGTACGGCTTGTCCACGCGCTGCTTGATCTGTTCGTTGGCGGCCTTGACGGCTTGCTCCACGTGAGTGGTGACCCCCTCGAAATACTTTGGACCCGCCTCGATGACCCAGGACGAGAGGTTGAATTTGGGCGCCAGGCCCTGCTGCTGCAATCGCTTTTCCGTGTCATAGGCCAACAGCATCTGCTCCACCACGGCGGCGTCTCCCTCGCCCACGTCGATGAGGGTGCTGCCCTGATCGCGCAGCGTGGGCGCGAACGAGACATTCTTCGCCCCCAGGCGCACGGCCTCGCGCAGCGCGATCCGTCCCACCAGACGCAGCTTGTCCAACGACACGTCCTTGGCCTCACCCATGCCAATCAGCAGCACCCGCTTCGGCGTGATGGAACGCGGCGGCGGCGTGTAGAGGAAGGTCTCGCCCAACTCCCCCACGAACTCGCCCCGCTCGCGCAGCGACGAGAGCAATCCGCCTTGCTTGTCATTGAAGTCCTGCATCGCCTCGATGTACTGGTCACCCGCGGGCTCATGCTTCAACACACAGATGATCTGTAGATCGGTGACCTGGGTGACCGGACCGATCTGCTTGACGGAGAGCGAAAGACCCATCGGCGCATCGAGCTTCTTCTCGGGTGTCTTCACATCGGCGGCGAGCCCCGGAAATGGCGTGCCGAGAGAGAGGACCACTCCGAGGGCGAGCCACCCCTGCTTCATCATGAGACGCATGACTTCCTCCTGACTGTCATCGGGAATTCACCTGCTCCCGTTGAACTCCCTCAAGCTGCTTGGAGAAGGTGTTCACAGTCCAGTGAGAAGTACATGGACTCTCCGTCCGGCCAACCATCCTCGTCCCCACGCGGCCGGCCCTTTTGGGTTATGGAACGGCGGCTGTGACTGCTTCGTCATCCGACGGGCCGCACGTGAAGGAGAGACGCATGAACGAGGTGATGGTCCGCGAGGGTGACGGGGAGCCCGTGAAGATCGTGATGGAGAGACGCGTCAAGCCCGGCGCCCGGCACGCCTTCTCCCTGTGGGTCAAGGAGCTGATGGCGGCGGCGGCCCGCTCCCCCACCATCAGGGCTCGAGTGTGTTCATGGCGGGAGAGGACGACTACTTCATCCTCTTGCGCTTCGCGAGCCAGGCGGAGCTCGAGCGGTGGCGCGCGTCGCCGGAGACGGTGGAGTTGCTGAGCCGGGGAGACACGCACGCCACCGCTCCGGGACAGGCCCTCGTCCAGAGCGGCCTGGAGACGTGGTTCACCATTCCGGGACGGCCCTCGCCCCAGCTGCCGCCCCCCAGGTGGAAGATGGCGCTGGTGACCGGCTCGCGCTGCTTCCCCAGGCCCTGCTGCTGGGACTCGTCATCCCCACGCAACTGCCCTACCTGGTGAAGGTGTCGCTGTCGACGGCCCTGCCCGTGGCGATGCTGACGTGGGTGCTCATGCCGCGCCTGACGAAGCTGCTCTACAAGTGGCTCTACGCGCACTCCTCGCCCGCCTCCTGACGCGGGGAGCGCCCTCCCCCGGAGTCATGGGCCATGAGCCGACCTCTCGAGGTGGCAAATCAAATTCGCACTTCCGCTAGGGTGCGCCCCGTTTCACCCCCGACCCAGGAGTCCACCCCCATGAAGCTGTACGCCCCACCGCTTTCCACCGCCGCCTACAAGGTGCTCGCCGTCGTGCACGAGCTCGGCCTGCCCGTCACCCTGGTCTCCCTGGACATGATGAGCGGCGAGCACAAGTCGCCCGCGTTCCTCGCCAAGAACCCCAACGGCAAGGTGCCCGTCCTGGAGGACGACGACGGCTTCTGTGTCTGGGAGTCCAACGCCATCCTCTGTTACCGGCGGCCCTGAAGCCCGACAGTGGACTGATGCCCATGGACGCCCGGGGCATCGCCCAGGTGCAGCAGTGGCTGCAGTGGCAGGCCACCACCCTGGGGCCGTCCGCCACCGAGGTGCTGATGGAGACCGTCTACGCGAAGATGTTCGGCCGCGAGAAGGACGAGGCGAAGTACGCGGCCGGCCTGGAGAAGATCCGCCGGGACCTCGGTATCCTGGAGGGAGTGCTCACGCGGCGCGAGTACCTCTGCGCCACCCTCACGATCGCGGACTTCTCGCTCGTCTCCACCCTGATGCTGCGCGGCCCCATGGGACTGGAGCTGGAGCCCTTCCCCCACGTGAAGGCCTGGGTGGACCGCCTGGAAGCGCGCGAGAGCGTGCGCAAGGCACGGCCCCCGCAGTAACTCAATCAGTCACTCATTGAAGTGGAGGAGCGGAACCCGAACCCCCGGGTTCCGCCCCTCGCGCCGGGTGGCTCAGCAGCCGGTGTTGCCGCCGGGGTCCACGCCGAGCTTGCTCGCGAAGTTCAGGTAGCTGTTCACGCGGCTCTGCACCTGGGCGGGGTTGCGGCCATAGCACTCGAGGGCGCCGTTGATGCTCATGATGGTCTGGCCGAAGCCGTAGCCGTTGACGATGGAGTCATGCGCCGGCCGGGAGCCCGCGCCCGCCTGGGTCATCCAGAACCAGAGGCCGGTGCGCCAGGCGATGGTGGCGTCGCGCGCGACCCGGTCGGGGTCGTTCTTGAGGTCCACGCCGAGCGCGTTGCCCGCGGCGCAGTAGTTGCCGTTCCACGACAGCTGGATGGGGCCACGGCCGTAGTACATCTTGCCCGCCGCGCAGCCGCAGCCCGGAGGGCCCCAGCTGGTGTCGCACATGACGCTCTTGTTGATCTCCTCGATGTACACGAGGCCGCCGGTCTCGTGGGCGATGTTGGCGAGGAAGGCGGCCACCTCGCGCTTGCGCGCGGTGGTGTCACCCGAGGTGGCGAACCCGGGGAAGGTGTTGGCCGCGGCCACCAGGGCCGAGTAGGTGTAGAAGCCGTTGCGGCCGGGGAACATCGAGTTGAACGTGGACTCGCTCAGGATGGCGGCGATGCCCGAGCCCGTGGGAGGGGATCCGTGGGCGGCGGGGTGGTCGTGCCGCAATCGCCGCCCGTCTTCCACAGCGACGGGGCCGCGACGGGGTTCCAGCCGCAACCCACGCAGGCGGTATGCGAAACGAGCGCCGAGTACTTGCCGCCGTTGTAGGTCACCCCGTCACCCACGTTGTAGGCCGTGCCCTCGGCCCAGCCGCCTCGACACGCCGCGGCCGCGTCTTGCGCGGCAAGTCCCATCGAGGCCACCGCCACCGCGGACAAGAAAGTCTTCGCAAAACCACGCAGTCCCTGTCGCCACATAGTCAGATTCTCCTTGAGAGCTGGATTTTTCGAGGGCCACGAGACGGCACACGAGTGTCCGCCTCGCCGTGCCAGACATGGTCACGACAATCCGTATTGAGCGGTTCGCTCATTTTTTCGGGTTTAATCCCGTTTATCCCCACCCCGGGCGACGACACGTCCCCGCCGCCCGCGCTGCTTTTGTTGTCTTTTGCTCAGCCCCCTGGGACGTCCGCTGTCTTGGATTGGCCCAGGAGCCACAACGGAAAATTGCCGCATCAGCGGCATGCCGTCTCGTCAGCCGCTGAGCGGGCGTCCGGCCGACGCTCGACAGCCCCCGCGAGGCGTGCGACATGCCGGGACATGGATGCACCGCCTCGAACGGAAGCCCCGCCGGCCCCCGCGCTGGGACTGTTCCGCCTGACCTGGCCCATCTTCCTGGAACTGATGCTGTTCATGCTGATGGGCACGTCGGACACGCTCATGCTCAGCGGCGTCTCGGACGACGCCGTCTCCGCGGTGGGCGTGGTCAATCAGTACATCGCCCTGTGCATCCTCATCATGAACGTCGTCAGCCACGGCGCCTCCATCGTCGTGGCGCAGTACCTCGGGGCGCGCAGGAGCGCCGAGGCCGCCCGCATCGCCGCCCTGGCCATCACCATGAACCTGATGCTCGGGCTCGTGGTGAGCGCGGTGCTGCTGTCGCTCGGCGACTTCATCCTGGCCCACATGAACCTGCAGGGCCCGGTGCTGGCCCACGCGCGGGACTACATCCGCATCGCGGGCGGCTTCATCTTCCTGCAGGCCCTCATCAACGTCGTCTCCGCCCTCATCCGCACCTACGGCTTCACGCGGCAATCCATGTACGTGTCGCTGGGCATGAACGTGCTGCACGTGGTGTGCAACTACGCGCTCATCTTCGGCCACTTCGGACTGCCGGCGTGGGGGGTGACGGGGGCGGCGGTGTCCACCGGGGTGAGCCGGGCCACCGCGCTCGTCGTCTTCGTGTGGATGCTCTACCGGGTGATGGACGTGCGGATGGTGGCGCGCGACTACGTGACGTTCTCGCGCGAGTACGGCCGGAAGATCCTCAAGGTGGGCGTGCCCGCCGGCATCGAGCAGCTCACCTACCAGTCCTGCCAGACGGTGTTCCTCTACTACGTCACGTTCCTCGGACCCACGGCCATCGCGTCCCGGCAGTACGCCATGGCCGTCTCCCAGTACATCTTCCTGTTCAGCCTGGCGATTGGCATGGGGACGTCCATCCTGGTGGGGCGGATGGTGGGGGCCCACCAGCCCGACGCGGCCTACCGGCGCGCCCTGGAGAGCTTGAAGTGGGCCGTGACCATCACCGTCCTGGTGGACCTGCTCGTCATCCTGCTGCGCCAGCCGGTAGTGGGCTTGTTCACGACCAACGTGGACATCCTCCAGCTCACCGCGCGGGTGCTCCTGCTGAGCCTGTTGCTGGAGTCCGGACGCTCCTGCAACCTCGTCCTGGTCAACGCCCTGCGCGCCGCCGGGGACGCGCAGTTCTGCGTCTACATGGCCTTCGTCTCCATGGTCTGCATGAGCCTGCCGCTGGGCTATCTGCTCGTCTTCAAGCTCCAGTTGGGACTGCCCGGCATCTGGCTGGCCATCGCGGCGGACGAGTGGACGCGCGGCACGATCTTCTGGTTCCGCTGGAGGAGCCGCGCCTGGGAGAAGAAGTCGCTCGTCGAGCCCCAGGAAGAGGCCATCGCGGTGGCGCTCGGCGGGTGAGCCCGGGAGCCCGGCGGTCAGGGGGCAGGCGGCGCGAGGACGCGGGAGCCGCCCCTCGTGCCCCGACCGTCCAGACAGCTCGGACTGGAGAAGGCACCTCCGGCAGGCGGGACACAGGTTCATCTCATGGAAGGGCGTTGCCGCCCTTCAGGAGGGACTCGCGCATGCCTTCAACCAGGATACTTCTCATGCGCCCGCCCAGGCCTTCCGAAGCATCGAATGGACGGGCTCCGACATGGCCTCGGCAGCGCGTCACCCTCGGGATCATCCTGCTGATGACCCTGCTCCTGGTGATGATGATGTGGTCGTCGTCGGCCGAGCAGCGGGCCATCACGGCGATGCGGCCCCAGGAGCGAGCGGAGGTCTTCACCAAGACGACGCAGGGCTTCCAGGCCCTCTGCGTGAAGGAGCCCAACCCCGCCCTCGAGCCCCGCTGCCGCGAGCTGGCCCGCTTCCTGCGGTACTTCCCCGAGTGTGACGCGGTGTGCAAGCGGCAGACGATGCCCTTCCTGGAGGGGATGCGCTGAGGGCGTCACGGCCCACTCCGACGCGGACGTGAACCAGACCGGGGGCTTAGCGCCGGGCGGCCTGGCGCAGCAGGAAGCCGCGCAGCGTCCCCATGAACAGCCCCACGCCCACGGCGAGCAGGAAGATGATGCCGACGGTGGTGGTGCTGAAGACGAGCCGCAGCACGGCCTCGGTGATGCGGCCAGCGAAGTAGGCCTCGCGCAGCGGCTCCATCAGCCCCACCTGCTCCAGCACCCGGGCCGGCAGCGAGTCGAGCGACAGGGACAGCCGCATGACGAAAGCCGAGGGCCTCAGCCGCCGCGCCGCTTCCACCCCGATCCCCACCAGCAGGTAGAGGATGGACAGCAGGAAGGCGTTGCCACTCATGATGCGCATGAGCGGCAGCGGCGGAGGAGTCGACGAGGTGGCCACCTAACGGCCTCCCGTCTTGGCGCGGCGCACGAGGACCGGAAGGGCCTTGCGCACCCGACCCGCCTCGGGTGAAGCCGACGCGAGCTTCAAGAACGTCTGATAGGCCTGGATGGCGCGCGGCGTCTCCGCGGATTGACGCGCGAGCGCATCACCCAGGGACAGCCACGCCGGACCATCCGCGGGCTCCAGCTCCACCGCGCGGGACAGCTCCTGGAGCGCCACGGCCTCCTCGCGCTGCTTGAGCGCCACCGGCCCAGGACGAGGTGGGCACGTCCGGAGAAGGGCTCCAGCCGCACCGCTTCGTTCGCCGCCTCGCGCGCCTCCTTGGTGGCGCCGGCGGACAGCAGCACCCGCGCCATGGCCGACTGGGCGAACGCCTTGTCCCAGGGCGTGAGCGCCTTCTTGGTGATTTCCTGCAGCGCCTTGGCCGCCGTGCGCCCTCCCGAGTCCTTCACCCAGTGCTCGCCAATCTGGCCACACACGGTGTCGGGCCCCTCGCGCCGCGCCGCCTCGAAGGCCTTGTCGGCGTTGTCCTCCAGGCCCTGGCGCAGGAAGGCGGAGGCGATGGCGCAGAAGGTCTCCGGCGCCTTGCTGTCCAGCTTGTTGGCGCTCTCCAGGGCGCCGAAGCCGCCCTTGGTGTCGCCCAGGGAGAAGAGGATGTCCGCGCGCACGCGGTGGGCCTCCGGATCGCCCGACGCCAGCTTCACCGCGCGCGCCGAGGAGGCCTCGGCGTCCTTCGTCTTCCCCGTGTGGTAGAGCGCCATCGCGGCGCCCTTGTGGGCCCCCGCGGCCTCCGGGTTGTCGAGCCGCCACGTGTCGAACTGCTGGAGCGCCTCGGAGGGCTTGCCCAGCAACAGCAGCGAACGGCCGAGCGCCTCGCGCGCCTCGCCGTGGGCGGCATTGCGCTCCAGCGCCTGATTCAACGGCTTGAGCGCCACGTCCGGCAGACCCTGGGACAGGCGCAGCCGGCCCAGCGCGCACGCGGCCTCGTAGTTGCGCGCGTCCTCCGCCATGGCCGTCTCCAACAGGGCCCCCGCCTTGTCCGGGGCTTTGTCCTGCCACTGCATCAACGCCAGCGCCGTGCGCACCCCGGCGCGCTCGCGCTTCGCCGCCGCGAGCGTCTTCTCCAGCGCCACCTGCGCCCGGTCTCGCTCTCCCTCGGCGGCATCCGCGCGGGCCATGTAGACGATGGCCTCGGCGGGATAGCGCGACTCCACGCGCGTGTGCGCCAGCTCCAGGCGGGCGCGCTTCCAGTCGCCCAGCTTCGTGTACGCCGCGGCCCGCACCAGCGCCACGTGACGGCCCTCGCCCTCCACCCGGGTGAGCACCTCGCGCTCACGGTCCCGGTCCAGCAGCGTCCGGCCCAGGCCCACCTTCGCGGCCTCGTTGTCGGGCGACAGCTTCAGGGCCTGCTCGAAGGAGCTCTGCGCCGCGACCATGTCCCCGGACGCCCGGTTCGCCTCGCCCAGCGCCACCAGCAGGTCGCGCGCGAGCGGCCCCTGGGAGCCCTCGGCGAGCAGTGTCCGCGCGTCCCGGGCCTTGCCACGCTCCGTCATCAACCGGCCGCGCACCAGCCGCAGGCGATCCTTCTCGGAGGCCGGCACCGTCCCGTCGTCGGCCAGCGCCTGCACATCCGCCAGCGCCTGCTCCAGATCCTGGCCGAGCACGAGCTGGCTCTCCGCGACGCCCAGCCGCGCCACGGGGTGCTCCGGGGCGAGCTTCGTGGCGGCGGAGAACAGGCGCAGGGCATTCACCGGATCCTCCGCGTCCCGGTAGTACTCACCGAGCGTCACCAGGGCGCGCACGTTGCGGGGCGACAGCTTGAGCGAGCGCGAGAGGCGCTCCAGCGCTTCCTTCGACTGGCCACGCGCCAGCAGCGCCTCGGCGGCCAGGGCCTCGAGCTCCGAGCTCTGCACGCTGGCGCCCAGCAGGGCCCGGTTGGCGGAGTCCCGGCTCTTCGCATCCGCCACCAGCGCGTCCACGACGAGGGCGAGCGCCGGCTGATCGGCGCGCACGCCGGGACGATCGATCGCGGCGAGCGCCTCGGCGCGCTCCTGGGCATCGCCGTTCTCGGCATAGCGCAGCGCATGCGCCTCGGCCGACAGGGCCCAGGCGCGGGTGTTGTCCGACTCCAGCGAGGTCACCTGGGACAGCAGCTTGAGCGCGTCCCGGCGCGAGCCCTCCGTGTCCTTCTGCAGCAGGAGCGCGGTGCGATCCAACGCGGCGATGAGCGCCTGGCCTCCCTGCTTGGCCCGGACGACGAGCAACACGCCGCACGCCAGCACCACCACGCCCACCGCCGCGATCACCTTGAGCGCGCGCGCGGAGATCCACGGGCCGGAGACCTGGGGCAGCAGCTTCGCGCGCAGCTCCTTCTCGTAGGCGGCGACCTGGGTCGCCATGTCCGGGACGGCGGTCTTGGGCGCCGGAGCCGCGGCCGGCGCGGGCACGCGGGACTTGACCGCGGCCACCTCGGGCAGTCCCTCGAGCAGACCCCGCCGCGCGCCCGTGTCACCCGAGCGCGCGCCGACGGGAGCCGGCTCCTCGGTGGGGGCCGCGGCCTCGGGCTCTGACTCCGAGGGCTTGAGCGGGGGCGGCGCCAGCGGGGGCAGGTCCGCGAGCAATCCGCCTTCTTCCTCGACGGCGGCGGCCTCCACGGCGGGCGCCTCGTCCGCGTCACCGCTCGGAGCCGCTTCCCCCGCGATGGCCGGTGGCTCCTCGTCCGCGACGAGCGGTGCCTCCTCGTCGAA
Source organism: Cystobacter fuscus (assembly GCA_049060065.1). Lineage (GTDB taxonomy): Bacteria > Myxococcota > Myxococcia > Myxococcales > Myxococcaceae > Cystobacter > Cystobacter fuscus_B. The sequence goes on along the minus strand of JBMEQP010000002.1, from coordinate 980,278 downwards.
GGGAAGCTGCACCTCAAGGGTCGTGACGAAGGCCTCCACCGGAGGCGGGGGCGGAGACACGGGCTGGGGGGCACTCGCCTCGTCATCGGCCGCCAGCTCCAGCAACGGCACCTCCGGCGCGGGGGCCGCCTGCGCCTCGGCGGCGGGCGCGGACGCGTCGGCGACCGCGACGAGCTCGGTCTTCTCCTCGGAGGCCGTGTCCGTGGCGGCGGCGGGTTCCTCGGCGGCGGGCTCCTCCGCCGGAACGTCCAGGGCCCCCAGGTCCCCGAAGGCCGGGGCGGGACCGCCGGCGAGCGCCGCCTGGGCCTGCTCCATCCACCCGCGCACGCGGGCGTCGTTGGGCTGCAGCGCGAGCGCCTTGCGCAGGATGGGCAGTGCCGAGCGGTACAGGCCCCGCTGCAACAACACCTCGGAGATGAGGTTGTAGGCGTGCGGGTTTTCCTTGTCGATCGTCACTGCCTGATCGAACTGCGCCATCGCCTCCGCGGGGCGCCCCATCAAGATGAGGGCCTTGCCCCACAACACGCGCCCCGTCACCGACTGCGGATGATGGGAGATTCCCTGCTCGCAAACGGTAATGGCCCGCGCATGCTCGCCCTTGGCGATCAATGCCTTGGCCAGCTCCACGAAGACCGACGACGTGGGATCCTGGGCGAGGAGTTGCTCGTACCGCTCCACCAACGATTTGGCCATGCGGTGGCGGACCATATCACCGCGCCCCCGTGCGTTTCGCCCCCCGACATTGGGTGCTAGCGTCCTTCGGGTGAATCGCCTGCTTGCCGTGCTCCTCGCGCTCTGCCTGGGTGGGGGATGCGCCCACACGAAGAAGAAGATCGACCTCGAGACCCTGAACCCCACGGTGGAGGCCTTCCACCAGCGGGTGCGCTGGAAGGACTACCGGTACGCCAGCCGGTACGTCGTGCCCGAGCGCCAGAAGGACTTCGAGAAGGCCCTCCGGGAAAACAACGACGAGAAGGACCTGGACGTCACCGACTACGAAATCGAGGGCGTGGAGCTGCTGGAGGAAGGAGAGCGGGCGCGCGTCACCAGCCGCCTGCGCTGGATGCGCCTGCCCTCGGTGTCGGTAAAGGAAGAGCAGGTCACCTCGGAGTTCGTCTACCGGGAGGGCAAGTGGCTGCTGGAGAAGCAGACGGGAGGCCCCTTCGACGGCGCGCTGCCCTGAGCGCGGGCAAAAAAAACGCCCACCGTCCCGGGGCCGGCCGAGGCGGTGGGCGTCGGAAGTTCCCCCATGGAACTTCCTCACCAGGTTCGCGACGTGAGGGGCATTCGGGGCCCGCCCTCACCGCGTTTCTTGTCCTGGTGCTAGAGCAATCGGGGTGCCATGCCCCTGTCCGCGCCTCCCTGCTGGAAATTCAAGGGGTTGGGCGGGACAGCGAGGACCGGCTGAGTCACGGAAAACACAGGCGCCTGACATCCGTGTCGCTTTTCCAAGGGGGCGGAGGGTGAAGCCCCTGACGGACATGTCAGGGGGCGGCGCCTACTCCCCGAGGACGGAGCGGATGGTCTCGCGCATGGAGTGCTGGGGCTGCCAGCTCACGTCCTGGCGCCAGCGGGCGCCGTCCACGTTGCACAGGAACTGGATGTGGTCCAGCTCGGGCGGGGGGAAGTTGGCCAGCCGGTACTTGAAGAGCACCCCGAGCAGGGGACGGGCCACCGGTGTGGCACGGGGATGGGCTCGCGCCGCAGCTCGCGGTGGATGGAGGACAGGGGCACCTCGCCCGGGCCCACCACGTTGTAGACGCCCTTGGGCTCGGGGCGCAGGGCGGCCTCCACCATGGCGCGCGCCACGTCCTCCACGTGGATGAGCTGCACCATCGGATCGAACCCCGCCATCACCCACGGGTGGCGCAGCCGCAGGTAGTTGCTCGGCGCGTTCTTGATGGTGGGGCCGACGATATGCACCGGCCGCAGGATGACGGTCTGGATGTGGGGGTGCTTCCAGAAGAAGCTGTGCGCGAGCATGTCCACCTCGATGAGGTCGCGCACCCCCGAGAAACGACTGGCCGCCATGAGCGGCGCGTCCTCGGTGAGGAAGTTGGAGTTGTCCGGGCTCGGGCCGTAGACGTTGGCCGAGGAGAGCACCACCACCTTGGGCACGCCGTACTTGGCGCAGTACTCGAGCAGCCGCGTGGTGCCCACCACGTTGAAGGAGTGGTGTTCCTCCTCGCTCATGCGCGGGTCGTGCATGATGCCCATGTGGATGACCGCGCGGATCTCGTTCTTGCGGAAGACGTCCTCCGCCTTCTTCTTGCGCAGGTCCAACTGGTGCATCTCGACGTCCTTCGGCCGGCCCGCGAAGGGGCGCCGATCGATGCCGATGATGCGCTCGTGCTTGTGCAGCAACTTGGCGAGCGTCCGGCCCAGGTTGCCGCTGATGCCGGTGACGACGACGGCCGGTCTCTTGGAAGGATCCTGATTCATGGCGCGTGGGGCCGGGCGGCCTACCAGAAGACGCCCTGGCGGTCCTTGAGTCCCTGGTTGAGCATGGTCTGGATGGCGGTCTTCACGGTGCGGACCTTCTTGTCCAGCTCGCTGTCCTCGTCGTCCGCGCGGCCGGTGAAGCGCAGCGGCTCACCGAAGTAGATGCGGTACTTGGTGGGCAGCGGCAAGGGCAGGCCGGTGACGGTGACGGGGAAGGAGGGGAAGCCGAGCAGCCGGGCCACGGGCTTCAAGTCCATCAGGGCGGGGGCCTGCTCCTCTGCGCCCACCACGGCGACGGGGACGATGGGCGTGTTGGTCTCCAGCGCCGGGCGCATGAAGCCCAGGCCGAACTCCTGCAACTGGTAGCGCTGGGGCCACAGCTTGCCCAGGCCGCGCGTGCCCTCGGGGAAGACGAGGATGGCCTCCTCGGCCTCCAGCAGGCGGCGGCAGTTCTCGGGCGTGCCGACGATCTGCCCCACCCGGGCCATGAACGTGGAGACATAGGGCAGCGTGGGCACCCACTTCTCCACCATGCTGCGCACGTGGCGCGGGGGTCCGCCTCCAGCAGCAGGGACACGCCAATCATGGCGCCATCCATGGGCAGCTGGCCGGAGTGGTTGGACACGAGCAGCACGCGGCCCTTGGGCAGCCGCTCGATGCCGGACACCTCCACCCGGTGGTAGTGGCGGTAGAGCCACACGAGCGGCGCGAGCGCCGACAGGCTGTAGTCGAGGTTGAATCCGAAGGGATCCACCCCGTACTCGTGGTCGCCGCGCGCCAGTTCCTTCAAGCGCCCCTTGCGCTCCGGGCCCACCATGCGCTCCGTCCACTCCCGGAGCCCCTGCTTCACCTTGTCGCCGAGCTGCTCGAGCATGAAGGGGTGTCTACACCATCGCCTTCCGCACCGGGAGGGGAAGACGTCGCACGCGTCGTCCGTGTGAACGGGTGACGACGGGTCCGGGCCGGCGCCGCCCCCATGCCGCCCCCCTGTCCCTCGGAACGAGACAGGGGCCCGCTCCCCCGCCCGCTCCGGTGCTTGCTCGCCCCGGCCCCCCGCCCCAGCTTTTCCTGGTCCTCCAACCAAGGAGAAGCGCATGCGAACGAGTCGGATGCTGTGCGGCGTGGGGCTGGTGCTGGCGTTGGGAATGGGCGCGGGATGTGCCCACGACGAGGCGAAGTACGCCCGGACCCAAGGGGAGAAGGTGGGCCAGGCCTTCGCCGAGAAGGTCCGCTTCGCCGACCAGCTCGCCCTCCTGGACCAGGAGCAGATCGCCCTGGGCCGGCTGGCCGTGGAGCGCTCGTCCCATCCCGAGGTGCGGCGCTTCGCCCAGCTGCTCATCCGGGACCATGAGAACCACTTGAACGATCTGCGCGCGCTGGCCGAGGGCCGGGCCTTCTCGCTGGCCCTGGTGGATCTGAACACGCAGGACACGGCCACGGGCGGCGCCGGCTGGGAAGGCGCGGAGAAGGGCGCGCACAAGGGCGTGAAGGCCTACGACAAGAAGGTCGACAAGCAGGTGCGCGCGTTCGTCGAGCGGCGCGACGAACTGGCGAGCCTCGGCGGCGCCGACTTCGACCAGGCCTTCCTGGATCAGGTGAACGAGGATCAGGAGCGCGGCAAGAAGCTCGTCGCGGAGGGCCTGGATGACTACCGCGGCGACACGTCCCTGGCGCTGCTGCTCGGCAGGACCGCGCCCGTGTTGCAGAGCCACCAGCGGCAGATCGACACCCTGAAGGGCTTCATCGGCGACTGAGCCCGGAGCCTCCACGGGAGACACCCGGCCCACCCGCCTCGACCCGGGGCGGGCGGGGTCGTTCGGGCCTCCCCGCCCGCCCGCTTCCTGGGCATCCCCAGGAACGTCCCCTGTCGACGCGCCGCCCATCCAGGATATGAGTGCCTGCCCATCACGGCGCGGCGCCGAAGGGAGACAGGCACATGAGTGACGAGGCTCCACCGCGGGGGGCGGTGATGCGGGCACGGGCGCGTTCGAGGAAGACGCCACCTTCGTCCGGACCGTCATCCGGGACGTCATCGACCTGAATCCCCGGCTGGCCCCGCCTCCCGCCTCGCCCCCCATGGAGCCCCTGCCCGTGGTGGCCGGACAGATTCTCGCCAACCGCTACACCGTGCTCCAGGTGCTCGGCCGCGGGAGCATGGGCGTGGTGGTCTCCGCGTACGACGCGCGGTTGGACCGGTGCGTGGCCCTCAAGCTGCTGCGCCGCGGGACGGACGCCATCCACCCCCAGGAGGACCTCGAGGCCCGCATGGTGCGCGAGGCCCAGGCCATGGCCCGCCTCTCCCACCCCAACGTGGTGGCCGTCTACGACGTCGGAACCATCGAGGACGGCGCCATCTTCATCGCCATGGAGCGAGTGGAGGGGCAGACGCTGCGGCGCTGGTGCGAGCAGGCCCCGCGCTCCTGGCGCGACATCCTCGCGGTGTACCTGGGCGCCGGACACGGACTGGCGGCCGCGCACGAGGCGGGGCTCGTCCACCGCGACTTCAAACCCGAGAACGTCCTGGTGGGCCGGGACGAGCGGGCCCGGGTGACGGACTTCGGCCGGCGCGCGCCTCGGCCTCCCCCACGCCCGAGACGCCCCGGGATCTCTCCCTGCCTCCGGGCGCCCTGGACAGCTCCCTCACGATGCAGGGCACGCTGCTGGGCACGCCCCGCTACATGGCGCCCGAGTTGCTGCGCGGCGAGGCGGCCGATGCCCGCAGTGACGTGTTCGCCTTCTGCGTGGCCCTCTACGAGGCGCTCTACGGACAGCACCCCTTCACGGGCGCCACCCAGGCCGAGTCCATCCAGAACCAGCGCGAGGGCCGCGCGCGGCCGCCGCCCATGAACTCGCCGGTGCCCACGTGGGTGGAGCGCCCCTTGATGCAGGGCCTGCGGGCCGACCCCACGCAACGTCCCGAGTCCATGCGGGCCCTCGTCGCGGAGCTGGAGGACGATCCCGAGGTGCGGCGCCGGCTGCGCAGGCGCGTGGTGCTCGTGGCCGCCCTGATGTCGACCCTGTCGGCGCTGATCGTCGGCGGAGTGCTCATGCGCACGGAGCCGCAGTCCCAATGCGCGCGCATGGAGCGCCGACTCCATGGCGTCTGGGACCTTGGTATGCGCTGGCGGGTGCGGCAGGCCATCCTGAACACCCACCTGCCGTATGCCCAGGAGAGCTTCACGCGCGTGTCGAAGCTGCTCGATGGCTACTCCGCCCAGTGGGTGAAGCTGCGCGGCGAGGTATGCGGCAAGGGAGCCGAGCAACCCCCACCCGCCTGGGTGGCGCGGGGAACGGAATGCATGGAGCGCAGGCGCGAACAGTTGCGCGTCCTCACGACGGAGGTGCTCACGCGTGACATGGACGCGGAGCATCTGGCCCAGGCCGAGACCGCCGCGCGCTCCCTGTCTCCCCTGGAGATCTGCACGGATAGCAAGGCGATGTCGGCGGCCGTACCGCCGCCCGAGGAACCCGCGCTGCGGGCCCGGGTGGAGGCGTTGCAGACACAGATGGAGCGGCTGGAGACGCTGAGGCTGGCGGGCCAGTACGGCGAGGCGCTGGAATCCGGAGCCGAGTGGCTACGGGAGGTGGAGCAGGTGGACTACCCGCACCTCCAGGCACAGGCCTATCACCAGGTCGCCAGGCTGAAGGAGTCCGTCGGCAAGTACGCGGACGCCGAGGCCCTGGCGCGCCGGCCATTCCCCTCGCCGCGAAGAGCAAGGATCTCAAGCTGGTGGCCGAGGCGTGGACCATGCTCGTGAAGCAGGTGGGCTGGAGGCAGGGACGCTACCCGGAGGCCATGGGCCTGATGCTGGCGCTGGAGTCCGCCGTGGAGTGCGCGGATGACGACGAGGCGCGGGCGGATGCGCTCAACACCCAGGCCGTCACCTACCAGCGCATGGGCCAGTTCGAGGAGGCCCGGCGCAAGCACGAGCACGCGCTCACCCTTCGTCAGAAGGCGCTGGGACCCGAGCACCCCCTGGTGGCCGCCTCGTACAACAACCTCGGCATCGTGCTCGCGGAGCTGGGCCAGTACGAGGAGGCGCGCGCCTCGTACGACCATGCGTTGCAGCTGCGCCGCAAGACCCTTGGCAAGGACCACCCGTTCGTCGCGCAGTCCTACAGCAACCTCGGCACGGTGCTCTCGGAGCTCGGCCGCCATGAAGAAGCCCGGGACATGTACGAGCACGCCCTGGCCATCCGCAAGAAGACCCTGGGGCTCGAGCACCCCGACGTCGCCTCCTCCCTCACCAACCTCGGTGTGGCACTCACCCAACTCGGGCGGTACTCCGAGGCGCTCGTGATGCAGGAGAGTGCGCTCGCCCTCCGGCAGAAGCTGCTGGGCCCCGAGCACCCCGACCGGCCACGCCCCTGACCAACCTGGGGGAGTCCTCCGGAAACTCCACCGCTACGCCGAGGCACGCACCCACCTCGAGCACGCGCTCGCCCTGCGCGAGAAGGCCCTGGGCATCGACCATCCGGACGTGGCCCAGTCCCTCGACGAGCTGGGCCGGTGTTCGCGGACATGGGCCGCCATGCCGAGGCCCGGGCGCATTACGAGCGCGCGCTGGCCATCCAGCAGAAGGCACTGCGGCCCGGACACCCCGCGATCGCGGCCTCGCTCACCCACCTGGGCGAGCTGCTGGTGCGCATGAAGCGCGGCGCCGAGGCCCTCCCGCTGCTCGAACGCGCCCTGACGCTGTCCCCCGAGCCGAGCCGCGCCGAGCTGCGCGCGCTGCTGGAGCGGGCACGCGAGGGCACCCCCGGGAACAAGGCCCCGGGCAACCCGGTGGCCACGCCCGTGCCCTGAGGACGTCCGGCGCGGCTACACGGTGGGGGCGAGCTGGAGGGCCGCGTCCCGCAGCGTCACCACGTCGCGGTCGGCCCGGAGCCACTGGAAGATCGTGCGCAGCCGCTCCAGCTTGCGCGAGGCGGGCACGCGCAGATCCCGCTGCTGGCGCACGAGCTCGGGCGGAATGCCATCGTCCGCGTCCAGCACGTCCACCGCGTGCAGCTCCAGGTTGAAGAAGACGTCCTCCTGACAGGCCCGGTAGGCGGCCTCGACGGCCAGCAGGGGCAGCGTGGTGACGAAGGTGCCGATGAAGGGCAGGCGCACGCCGGGCACCACCGTCATCGGCAACTCCAGCACCGCGCCCGCGCCTCGCGTGTAGGGCCGCGCCGGCTCCGGCCAGTAGGGCGTGCGCGGCGCGAGCAACACCCGGGGCGAGTCCAGCACCGCCCGCGAGGGACGCCGCAGCACCGCCAGCGCCCCCATCACCGCCGCCTTCGCCGCGTAGTACGGGGTGGCGGGAAACGCCGAGGAGCCATAGCGGTAGCCCCGCTCCACCATCGCCGCGTACAGGGCCGCGTTGAGCGTGTAGCCCGGGGCGCGAAAGCCCTCCGGACGCACGCCCGTGACCGCCTCGAGCACCTCGTCCGCGCGCCGCAGGTCCTCGCGGATGACGTCGGGCGAGCGGCGCGTGAGCGCGTAGTCATGCGAGTAGCTGTGACTGGCCACCTCCACGCCCGCCGCGCGCGCCTCGCGCAACACCCCGGCGGCCAGCGCGTCCCCCGCCACGTCCTCGCCAATGGCGAAGAGCGTTCCGGGCACGCCCACCTGGGCGAGCAGCTCGAGCAACCGGGGCACCGCCGTGGTGTAGACGAGCCTCCGGGCGCGCGCGTCCAGCAGCGACTCGGGCAGTCCGTGGATGCGGCAGTAGTGCGGCAGGGAGTCCAGATCGACGGAGATGGATGCGAGCCGCGGCGCCATGGCGCGTGTCTCCTGGGGACTTCGGGGATGCTCGGGGCGTCAGGTGCCGCGGATGCGGATGACGTAGACGAGCTTGCCCACGTTCTTGAGCACGTTGGGCACGCGCTTGAAGAGGTGGATGGAGGGCTGGCGTTTCTCGTGCAGCTTGATGGGGATCTCCACCACGCGCAGCCCCTGGCGCCAGGCGCGGATGACGAACTCGCTGGCGAACACGTCCATGTCCACCACGCACTGGGCCACCACGGGCAGGAGCGCCTCGCGCCGGAAGGCCTTCAGGCCATGGGTGTCCGTGCCCTGGAAGTCGAGCACCACGCGCAACAATCCGTTGTGCACCCGCGTGGCGAGCCGGCGCACCAGGGGCCGCTCGTCGCTCGCGCCCTTGGCGGCCTTGGAGCCCACCACCATGTCCACGCCCCCCTTCTCCAGCAGGGGCAGGGCGGTGTCATAGAAGCTCAGGTCGCACAGATCGATCTCGTCGCAGAAGACGTAGGTGCCACGCGCCTGCTGGATGCCCGCCTTGAGCGCCACGCCGTAGTTGGGCCGCTCCGAGTGGAACCAGCGCAGCCGCGGGTTCTGCTCGCACATGTCCTGGAGGATGCGCGGCGTGGCATCGCGCGAGCCATTCTCCGCGAAGATGATTTCGTAGTCCCAACCGCGCGCATCCAGGCCCTGCATGAGCTCCGCCGCGGCGGAGGCGACGATGGATGCCTCGTTGTAGACGGGGATGACGATGGAGAGGTACGGGGCCATGACCGGGCGAGCGACGTAGCACGCCCCTGGGGGTCCGTCGACCGCCAACCACCGTCAACCATTGATGCGCCGGGCACAGGACCTTCCGGCGAGGATGGCGTCCTCCATGGAGGAGTACTCCCACTGGCCGTAGCGCCCGGCGGGGAGGATGCCCGCGTGCTCCAGGAAGCGGAGGATCTCCGCCTTGGCCGGCCCATAGGCCTCGTCGTAGATGACGTAGGCGTGGGGGATTTCCCGGGCGCGGGTGAAGAGCAGCTCGTCCGCCGAGGCCACCATCCGCGAGCGCACCGGTCCTCCACCGCGAGCGCCTCGGCGCGCTCCAGGGACAGCTCGCCGTGGTGGCTGTACTCCACGGAGAAGGTGGCGGTGTCCGCGGGGGCCAGGGGCGCGTACACCGCCGAGGGCGAGCCGATGCGGTACGCGTGGAACTCGGGCTCGGGCAGGTAGATCCAATGCCAGGGCTGGCGGTTCTTCCCCCGAGCGGCCACGCACACGTAGGTGACCGTGGTGGCGCGCAGCCGGCCCGCGGCGGCCAGCACCTCGTCGGGCACGCGCGCCCCACCCTTGTCGAGCAGCCGGACGAGCCCCGGCAGGGAGATGGAGGAGATGAGCTGCGAGTAGCCGAGCGTGCGCCCGTCCGACAGGGTGACGACCCGGGCCTTCCAGTCGATGGCGGTGGGCTCGATGCCGACGCGCACCTCGCCACCGCGCAGGTGGGCGAGCATGGCGCGGGCGAGGCTCTCGATGCCGCCCTCGCGCGGGTAGAGGAAGGAGGCGTTGTAGCCGAGCGCGTCGCTGCCCACGCCCAGTGCCCCGTCCACGACTTCCTTGAGGGTGGGCCGGGGCACGAAGCGCCCCACCCAGGCGGCGGACATCTCCGAGGGGTCCACCGTCCACAGCTTCTTGTTGTAGGGGAACATGAAGTTCCGGGCGAACCCCTCCCCCATGTAGCGCAGGATGAACTCGGCGAAGTCGCGCGGCTCGCGCTCGCGCAGCTCCCGGCCCTTCTCCCCGTAGATGGCCTCCACGTAACCCACGAGGTTCTCCGCCACCACCTCGGGTGGCAGCCCGTGGGTGTTCACCGGTAGGGAAAGCGGGTGAACACCCCGCGCGAGAAGATGCCCGCCTTGCGCTGGATGGACACGAGCTGATCCGGCATCCAGCGGGTGTTCACCAGTTGCTTGATCTCCGGATCCCTCAGGTGCAACCAGTGGCCGGTGGCATCGAAGAGACACCCCTCGAGCACCTCGGTCTTGATGAGCCCACCGACGCGCTCGGACTTCTCCACGAGGATCCAGGGATGTTGCAGGAAGTGCGCGGCCGAGAGCCCCGCGAGGCCCCCGCCCAGGATGACGATGGGTTGCATGGAAAACAGGGGTCTAGCACCCTCCCACGCCACATCAAGGGGTCCTCTGCCCGCCTGCCCCTCCGCCACCCGCCCGACGTCGCGTTCTTTGCCGCCTGGAAAACGCCTCTGGTAACCTGCTGGCGCTGCGTGAGTCCGGCTGCTCAGGTCCGAGGGCCCCCGCTGAAGGAAACCCATGAAAGTCTCGTGCCCGTCTTGCCAGACGAACTACAACATCGATGACAAGCGGATCCCACCGGGTGGCGCCAAGCTCAAGTGCGCGCGGTGCCAGAACACCTTCCCCATCAAGGCCGAGGAGCCGCGTCCGCCCACTCCCGCCGCCATCCCGCTGCCTGGACCCAGCGCCCCCGCGGCCGTCCCGTTGCCCGCCCCCACCGCGCCCCCGTCGCGCGCGGCCTCGGCCCCCAACGACTACGCCCGGCAGGACTACCCGGAGACCACGCGCGTAGTGGCCATGCCCCTGCCCTCCGCCGCCTACCGGGACAACCAGCCGCCCGCGCCCGCCGCCGTCCCGCTGCCGGCCCCCACCCCGAGTGGCTTCGACGACAGCACGTCCGAGCCTTCCTCGGCGTACGCCTCGGGCGGCGCCGTGCCCCTGCCCGGGGCCTCTGACTTCGGCTACGCCCAGGATCCCTACGCCCAGGACGCCGTCGCCCTGCCGCCCCCGGCTTCCTCCGGGGATCCGTACGCGTATGCCCAGGATCCCTACGCCCAGGACGCCGTCGCCCTGCCGCCTCCGGCTTCCTCCGGAGAGCCGTACGCGTACGCTCAGGATCCCTACGCCCAGGATCCCGTCGCCCTGCCGCCTCCCGCGGCCGATCCGTACGCCGCCGCCGATGACGGGTTCGGCGCGTACTCCGGGAACGCGCCCGGAGCGGATGAGTTCGCCCTGCCGCCGCCTCCCGCCGCCGACGACGGGTTCGCCTCCGCGAGCGCCGACGACGCGTTCGCCCTGCCGCCCCCGCCGGCCGCGGACCCGTACGCCGCCGGTCCGGTCGAGGAGGATCCCTTCGCCCTGCCGCCCCCGCCGGCCGCGGATCCCTACGCCGCCGGCCCGGTCGAGGAGGATCCCTTCGCCCTGCCGCCTCCGCCAGCCGAGGAGCCCTACGCCGCCGCCGTCGTCGAGGAGGAGGACCCCTTCGCCCTGCCGCCTCCCGCGGCCGCCATGGACTACTCCGCGCCGATGGCCTCCGGGCCCGCCTCGATGGACGTGGGCCTCGACTTCTCGGAGCCTCCGATGGCGGCGCCCGCGTCCATCCCGGACGCGCTCGAGTTCGATCCCTCCGCGCCGCCCCCGGCGGGCGGGGATGATCTCGAGGTGGACCTCTCCGCGCCGCTGCCGCCCCCGCCCACCACGGGCTCGGCCGATGGCCTGGAGATGCTCAGCTTCATCGACGACGCGGCCAAGGGCAGCGCCAACAAGGCCCGGCCCCAGGCCGGCGCTTCCAGGTGCGCCGCCGCTCGGGCAAGGTCTTCGGCCCGTTCGAGGAGGGCGTGATCGTCAAGATGCTCGAGGATGGCCAGCTGCTCGGCAACGAGGAGGTCTCCGCGGATGGAGAGGGCTGGTCACCCATCGGGACGGTGCCGCTGTTCGCCACGGCCATCGCGAAGCTGATGGAGGGCCCGGCGGCGCCTCCGGCCGCGGCCGCCGCGGCGCCCGCCACCGAGTCCGGCGCCAAGGCCGCTCCGGCCGCGGGCGCCAGCAGCGCCGCCAACATGGAGCGCATCAATCAGCTCTATGGCGGCCGCATGGCCCAGGTCTCCGTGGTGGACAGCACCTCGCGCGCGGAGATCATCCTCGGCAAGCTGAAGAAGAAGCTGCCGCTGGTCATCTCCGTCGCGGCCGGAGCGGTGGTCGTCCTCACGGGACTGAGCTTCGGCGCCACGCGCTATGGCGTCTTCGGCATCAAGAAGTTCTTCCCCGCGCAGATCAAGCCCGGGGCCGAGGGCTACGCGGACGTGGAGGCCGCGCGCAAGGCGCTGTTGCAGGACTCGCTCCAGGGCTACACGCAGGCGCGCGAGGCCACCGCCCGGGTGCTCGCGGACAAGGAGTACCCCGAGGTCCGCGCGCTCTGGTGCCAGTCCATCTTCTACCTGCAGCGCCGCTACTCGGCCGCCAACAGCGGTGAGCTGTCGCGCTGCCAGTCCGAGGAGGAGCAGGGCAACCTGGAGCTGATGGGCGAGATGCACCCCGAGTACCTCAAGTACCGGGCGGGCGCGGCGCTCAGCCAGCGCGATCCGGACGCGGCGCTCGCGCACCTGGGCAACGCCAACAAGGGCGACGTGGAGGTGGCGCTCCTGCTCGCCGAGGCCCAGGCGGCCAAGAAGCGCAACGAGGACGCCATCGCGACGCTCCAGCAGGTCGTGGAGCGCCAGCCCGAGCTGGCCAAGGCCCAGCATGCCCTGGGCAACCTCTACCAGGAGGAAGCCAAGGCGGACGAGGCGGCCAAGGCCTACGAGGCCGCGCTCAAGGCGGACCCCGAGCACATCATCTCCGCGGTGGAGCTGGCCTCGGTGGAGCTGCTGCTGCGCAAGCAGGCGCCCCAGAAGGGCCTGGAGGCCGCCGAGCGCGCGCTCGACGAGAAGCTCGGGGCGGGCATGGGCGCCTCGGAGCTGTCGCGCGCCCGCACCCTCAAGGGCATCGCCCTCTTCCAGCTCGCCAAGATTCCGGAGGCCGAGCAGGAGCTGCGCATCGCCGTGGAGAAGGATCCCGAGTCCCGCCTGGGCAAGCGCTACCTGGGCTACGTGCTCCAGGCCCAGCGCAAGTTCGAGGAGGCCCTGCCCTTCTTCGAGACGGCGGCCAAGGCCGATCCGGAGAACCTCGAGGCGGTGGATGGCTACGCCTCGCTCCTGGTGACGCTCGGCAAGATGGAGGAGGCGAAGACGCAGGCGACCGAGGCGCTCCAGCGCTTCCCGGACAACGCCCACCTCGAGTACCTCCTGGGCCGCATCACCGAGGCCGAAGGCGTCAACAACACCGCCGAGGAGCACTACACGCGCGCCCTCAAGGCCAACCCCCAGCTCGTCGAGGCCCAGGTGGCGCGCGGCCGGCTCCACCTGCGCCTGCGCCACGCGGAACAGGCCAAGGCGGACTTCACGGAGGCCGCCGGCAAGGCGCCGGAGACCGCCGTGGTGCACGTGGGCCTGGGCGAGCTGGCGCTCGCCGAGGGGGACACCGCGCGGGCCCTGGAGGAGTTCGAGCGCGCCGTGGGCTTCGACGCCCAGTCGGCCGAGGCCCACCTGGGGCTGTCGCGCATGGCGCTGCTCGCCGACGATCTGGACAAGGCCCAGCAGGAGATCGACAAGGCGATGGAGTTGCAGCCGTACGCGCTCCCCGGCGGACGGCTGCAGCGCGGCATGGTGATGTGGCGCCAGGGCAAGCTGAACGAGGCCCTCACCGAGCTGGATCAGGCCAAGAAGCAGGATCCGCGCGACGCGGGCCTCGCCATCAACCTGGGCGCCATCAACCTCGAGAAGGGCGTCACCGCCCGGAGTGCCCAGAAGGAAGACGAGGCCAACGCGAGCTTCAAGGAGGCCGAGGCCAACCTGACGCAGGCGCTCAAGCTCGAGCCCTCCAACGCCGAGGCGAACTTCTACCTCGCGCAGGTGAAGGCCCAGCGCGGCGAGTTCGGCCCGGCCATCGAGAACATGAAGACCGCCGTGGAGCGCGCCTCCAAGCGGGCCGACTACCACTTCGCCCTCGGCGTGCTCTACCGTGACGCCAAGCAGCCCGGAGAGGCCATTGAGGCGTGGAAGAAGACCGTCGAGCTGGATCCCAAGCGGCTCGACGCCTACGAGGCCCTGGGCCATGCCCATCTGGATCGCAGCGAGGTGGACGACGCCCTCAAGGCCTTCCAGGCGGCGCTCAAGGTGAACCCCAAGAACAGCCAGGCCATGGCCTCCATGGGAGACGCGCACTTCACCGCCATGCACTGGCGGGACGCCGTCCGCTCCTACGAGCAGGCCCTCAAGACGGACCCGAGCCTCACCGGCCTCTACTACAAGCTGGGCCGGGCCTGGGGCGAGCAGAACCAGTACGGCAAGGCCATCGACTGGTACACCAAGGCCATCACCGTCGCGCCGGACAACGCCGACGGCTGGTACCACCTGGGCTACGCCTACAAGGAGAAGGGCAAGAAGAAGGACGCCGTCAAATCCTTCCGCGAGTACCTCTCGCGCAAGCCCGACGCGCAGGATCGCAAGGAGATCGAGGACGAGATCACCTTCCTCGAGTAGTTCCGGGGGCCCCCGGGCGTCCTATTCCGGGCGCCCGGGCGCTTCCTGCCTTGCCCGGTGGGCGTGGGGTGACTACAAACCGCCGCCATGCTGGATCTCAAGAACGTCGCGCAGAACTTCGATGCGGTGGTCGCCCGGCTGCAATCCCGGGGCGGCAGCCTGGACCTCGGCCCCTTCAAGAGTCTCGTGTCGGAGCGGCGCGAGCTCTACGTGGCCATGGAGTCGCTCTCCGCGCGCCGCAACGCCGCCAACGAGGAGATGAAGCGCAAGGCCAAGGAGGATCCGGCGGCGCTGGAGTCCCTGCGCGGCGAGATGCGCGCCGTGTCGCAGAACATCAAGGAGAAGGAGGCGCGGCTCAAGGAGGTGGAGGAGGAGCTCAGCCGCATCCTGCTGCTCATCCCCAACATCCCGCACGAGTCCGTGCCCGAGGGGGCGAGCGCCGAGCAGAACGTGCAGGTGCGCATCTGGGGGGACAAGCCCCAGCTGCCCTTCACGCCCAAGCAGCACTTCGAGCTGGGCGAGAAGCTCGGGATGCTGGACTTCGAGCGCGCCGCGAAGGTGTCCGGCTCGCGCTTCACCTTCTACAAGGGAGCGCTCGCGCGGCTGGAGCGCGCGCTCGTCTCCTTCATGATCGACGTGCACACCCAGAAGGGCTACGTCGAGCTCCTGCCGCCCTACCTCGTGCTGCGCGAGACGATGATGGGCACCGGCCAGCTGCCCAAGTTCGAGGACGACGCCTTCAAGACGGCGGGCGAGCCCGAGCGCTTCCTGATTCCCACCGCGGAAGTGCCCGTCACCAACTACCACGCGGATGAAATCCTCGAGGGCGAGGCGCTGCCCCTGCGCTACTGCGCCTTCAGCCCGTGCTTCCGCGCCGAGGCGGGCGCGGCGGGCCGCGACACCCGGGGCCTCATCCGCCAGCACCAGTTCCACAAGGTGGAGATGGTGAAGTTCGCCTCGCCGGAGACGAGCCTCGACGAGCTCGAGAAGATGACGGACGACGCGTGCGACATCCTGCGGCGCCTCGGCCTGCACCACCGGGTGATGCTGCTGTGCACCGGCGACATGGGCTTCGCCTCCCGGAAGACGTACGACATCGAGGTCTGGCTGCCCGGCCAGGAGCGTACCGGGAGATCTCCTCCTGCTCGGACTGCGGCGACTTCCAGGCGCGCCGGGCGAAGATCCGCTTCCGCGCCCAGAAGGGGGACAAGCCCCAGCTCGTCCACACGCTCAATGGAAGCGGCCTGGCCGTGGGGCGCACGAGCATCGCCATCCTGGAGAACTATCAGCGCGAGGACGGCACCGTCGTCATCCCCGAGGTGCTGGTGCCGTACATGGGCGGCCTCAAGGAACTGCGTCCCTTGTGAAAAGACGTTGTTGCAATGGGCGTCGGATGTTGTAGAAGGGCGACCCACGCAGTTCGGTGGGTCGCGCGGCTCCACGAAGTGGAGGAGTGGCCGAGCGGCTGAAGGCAGCGGTCTTGAAAACCGCAGGTGGCGAAAGCTTCCCGTAGGTTCGAATCCTACCTCCTCCGTTTTGTTGTCCGTGGTTCTTTGACAGGTCTGGCACACTGGAGAGATGGCCGAGAGGCTGAAGGCACAGGTTTGCTAAACCTGCATACTCGAAAGGGTATCGAGGGTTCGAATCCCTCTCTCTCCGCCACTCATCAAAAGGTTGTAGAAGCAGGCGGAAAAAGTTGTTGTGGTAGGTCGGCAGTGGTTGTAGGAAGCGGTACGAAGGAAACGGCAAGCTCCCTTAGCTCAGCTGGATAGAGCGTCGGACTACGAATCCGAAGGCCGGAGGTTCGAATCCTCCAGGGAGCGCCACCTTTCCTCGGTCCTCTTCCCCCCATGAGTCTGGACGAAGCTTTCATGCAGCAGGCGCTCGCGCTCGCGCGGGAAGCCGCTGGACTTGGGGAAGTCCCTGTCGGCGCGGTCGCGGTCCACGATGGCAAGGTCATCGGTACGGGCTTCAACCGGCGCGAAATCGACCGCAACCCCCTGGCGCACGCGGAAATCTTCGCGATGGACGCGGCGGCCAAGGCCTTGAACGCCTGGCGGCTGTCCGGTGTCACCCTGTACGTGACGTTGGAACCCTGCGCGATGTGCGCGGGAGCGCTGGTTCAATCCCGGGTCACCCGGTTGGTTTTCGGAACCTCGGATCCCAAGGCGGGCGCTGTCGGCTCGCTCTACAACCTGGCCGAGGAGCCCCGGCACAATCACCGGCTCCAGGTCACGAGTGGCATCATGGCGGACGAGAGCCGCCAGGTTTTGAAGGACTTCTTCGAGCGGTTGCGCGCGAAGAAACGCGACAAGTGAATATTGGAGAGCTGGCCGAGTGGTCGAAGGCACCTGACTCGAAATCAGGCATACCGGGAACGGTATCGTAGGTTCGAATCCTACGCTCTCCGCAGCAGTCTCATGGAGAGGTGGCCGAGCGGTTGAAGGCGCACGCCTGGAACGCGTGTATATCTGAAAGGGTATCGTGGGTTCGAATCCCACCCTCTCCGTTGTTGTTGTAGCTGAAGAGCTTGTGGTCGGGACAACGTGGGGACGTGAATCCCGCCAGGTCCGGAAGGAAGCAACGGTAGCGCACCTCCGCGTGTGTCCCGGCCGTTCTTGTGAAGGAGCCGAGCCCCCTGCCCAGGGAGTTCGGCTCCTTCTTTTTTGGCCGCCCGCTCCGCCGCCCCCTCAGGGCCGCGTGAGCATCGTCTCGCGCCCCACCCGCCCCACCACCTGGAAGCCCGCTGCCTGGAGCTCGGCGAGCGCCCGGCCCTCGAAGGTGACGGCGCGGTTGAAGCGCGCGTCCCGCATGGCCCGCTGGAAGTTCCCGTCCTGGGGCCAGTCGCACGTCATCCAGGGGATGTTCTTGCCGATGTAGAAGAAGCCCCCGGCGCCCCACAGCCCCTCGTTGACGATGAGCAGGCCCCGGGTGTCCTCGTCCCGGGTGGCCGAGACGATGGCGCGGAACTGGTCTCCGCGCAGGTCCTCCGAGAGGAGGAAGAAGCCCGGCACCACCGCGGTGAGCAGGAGCAGCGCGCCCCCCACCACCCGCCAGCCCACCCTCTCGCGGGACACCACGAAGCCCGCGGCCACCGGGGCGGCGGCCAGCACGAGCAGCAACAGCCCCGGGTAGAGGAAGCGCTCCTCCTTGTGGGCGGTGGAGAGGAGCGCGGCGAAGTACCCCACCGCGCACAGCCCCGGCAGGGACAGGGAGGGCCGCTGGCGCCGGGCCGCCCAGGTCAGGGGGGCCACCAGCCAGATCCACCCGGGCAGGCCGCGCAGCCAGGGCCCCAGGTAGTACGAGGGAGGCGAGGCACCGAACTGTCGAGCCGCCCGGCCCGAGAGGACGTTGAAGTCGACGTAGGCGAGGAACGAGTGGAAGGGCCGGCCCCACGTCACCTGGTCGAGCACCCCCAACCCCACGGCGACGACACCTCCCGCGAGGCAGGTCCAGGCGAGGGTCCGCCATCGCCGGGCTCCCACCAGCCAGAGGAGTGCCATCAGCACCATCACCGCCGAGCCGTAGCGCACCACCACCGCCAGTCCCAGCGCCGCTCCGCCCACGAGGCCCGCGCGCGCGGAGCGCTCCGGACGGTCCAGGGCCTCCATGGCCACCACCAGGAAGGCGGCGGAGAGCGACTCGCCCAGCGTGCGGCCCGCGAAGACGAGCACCGGGCCATAGAGGCCCACGGCGAGCATCGCGAGCAGTCCGCCTCGAGCTCCGACACGCCGCTCGGCGAAGCGGTACGCGGCCCACAACATCCACCCGTGCAGGGCGGCCTGGGGGACGGCGAGCAGGGCCCGGTAGGCCACCGGGTGCGTGAGGCCCAGCACCGAGGCGAGGCGCAGGAGCCCCGAGGCCACGAGGGGCGCGGCCCAGTTGCGCAGGCCCACGCGCCACTCCCACGCCAGGACGCCATACCCGTGGGCCCGGAACCAGGCCGGCTCCAGCAACTGGTACACCTCGTCCGGGTGGATGCGCCCGAGCTGCGCCACCGCGAGCACCGCGGGCAACAGCGCCACGCCCGCCCCTACCCATGGACCCCACGCTGGCATGCCCCCCTGGCGAGGAGTCTCGCCGGACACGGGTTCAGGGGAGGCGGGAAGTGGGGGCAGCGGCGCGGGAACGGTCATCGGGAGGCTCGGCGTGACTCTCCCTGGCCTCCCGGGCGAGCGCAAGGCGGGCGACGTCCCCGACCCCGCGTGAAGGGCCCGACTCCCGGAGTGGTCTCCCCCCTTTCCGGGAAGTGACCTGAAAAGTCGAGTGGGGCGCGCGGAAGACGTGCGTTGGCGAGGAGGCCATGGTTAGATTCACCTACCCCCATGAGCTACCTCGTTCTCGCCCGTAAATGGCGCCCGCAGACTTTCGACGACATGACCGGCCAGGAGCACGTGGTCCGCACCGTCGCCAACGCCATCAAGATGGACCGGGTGGCGCACGCCTATCTGTTCTGCGGACCGCGAGGCGTGGGCAAGACGACCGCCGCCCGTCTGCTCGCCAAGGCCCTCAACTGTGAGAAGGGTCCCACCGCCAACCCCTGTGACACCTGCCAGGCCTGTCGGGAGATCGCCGCGGGGACCTCGGTGGACGTGGCGGAGATCGACGGTGCCTCGAACAACGGCGTGGAGAACGTCCGGGAGATCCGCGAGAACGCCAAGTACCTGCCGCAGCGCGACCGGCACAAGATCTACATCATCGACGAGGTCCACATGCTCTCGGGGGCGGCGTTCAACGCGCTCCTCAAGACGCTGGAGGAGCCGCCCGGCCACGTGAAGTTCATCTTCGCGACCACCGAGGCGCACAAGCTCCCGGACACCATCCTCTCGCGCTGCCAGCGCCACAACTTCCGGCGCATCCCCGCCAAGGTGATGCTCGAGCGGCTCAAGTACATCTGCGAGCAGGAGAAGGTCGCCATCTCCGAGCGGGCGCTCTCCATGGTGGTGCGCCAGTCCGAGGGCGGCATGCGCGACTCGCTCAGCCTGCTGGATCAGATCTTCTCCGCCTGTGGCGCCAACCCCAGCGACGAGGCCGTGGCCGATGCCCTGGGCGCCATCGATCGCACGGTGGTGCAGGACTTCGCCGAGGCCCTGGTGCGCAAGGACGCCAAACGCGTGCTCGAGCGCGTGGAGGAGGTCTTCAACCGCGGCACGGATCTCAAGCGGCTCACCGAGGAGCTCGCCCTGCAGCTGCGCCACCTCTTCGTGGCCAAGACGCTGGGCGAGGCCCCCACGGAGCTCGCCGAGACCGAGCGCACCGCGCTCAGCGCGCTCGCCAAGGACGCGGACGCGGCGCAGATCTCCCGCCTCTTCGACATCGTGCACGGGTGCGTGTGGGACGTGTCGCGCGCGGCCCAGCCCCGGCTCGCGCTGGAGATGGCCCTGCTCAAGGCCATCCAGCTCTCGCCCGCTGGCTCCATCCCGGACCTGCTCGCGCGCGTGGATCGTCTCGCCGCCGGCCTGGGCGCCGAGGACGGCCACAAGGTAGCCCCTGGAGCGTCCGGAGGTCGCTCCAGCTCGGCCAACTTTCGCGCCCACTGAGCGCGCGCCCACGCCCGCCCCCCGCCCTCCTCCCGTGGCCGAGCCCCCGCGCCCGGCCGCGATCGCTCGGGACATGCCTCCGGAGAGCCCCGCGCCCGCACAGCCCGTGGTGCGCGTGACGAACGTGCGTCCTCCCCCGAGGGCACCCGTCGCCGCGCCGGAGCCGCCTCCCGTCGAGGACGAGCGCTACTTTCCCGAGGAGGGTCCGGCCGATGGCTGCGCGTCCGGCGAGTGCCTCCCGGAGGAGCCCCCTCCGCCCGAGCCCGAGTCCGTCCGGCCCTTCGACGTCCATCACGCGCGCCCCGCGGGGCCGCCGCCGCGCCCATGATGACCGCCTCCGGCCGCGACAATCCCCGGCGTCCGCTCCAGGACCGGTGGCGCGCGGCCGTGGACACCATGCGTCAAGCGTCGGGCCGGCACGCCAAGTCGCTCGCCTGTGGCCGTCTCCTGTGGATCCGCGAGGGAGAGGTGGCCATCGCCTACCCGCCCAAGGATGGCTTCCACAAGGCCACGGTCTCGGGCAGCGGGCGCGGCATCGTCGAGAAGGCCCTCTCCGAGCACTTCGGCCGCCCCACGAAGCTCGTGGTGCAGGACTGCGCGGAGGGCGACAAGGCGGTGGAGGGGGACAACGGCCCGGGCACGGGCGCGGGACTCATCAGCATCGCCGAGCAGGATGCCTCCGAGCGGGCCGCGTACGAGAAGAGCACCGAGGGCCGGGTGCGCGCCCATCCCGCGGTGCGGGCCACCCTCAAGCTGCTCGGCGGGGAGATCGAACACATCCAGGTCTACGACCTGCCCGTGCGTCCGGTGGCTGCCCCGACGAGCGAGTCTCCTGACGAGAGCCCCTGACAACGCGCTCGACCGACGCTAGGGTGCGCGCTCCGATTCACCCCGAGCGGGCGCGTGTCCTGCCCGCTCGCATGCCCCAAGAGGAAGCACATGCCCGGCATCGACCTGAACTACTTCATCCGTCAGGCCAACAAGCTCACGGAGAAGATCGAGCAGCGCAAGAAGGAGTTGGCCGAGGAGACCGTCGAGGCGCAGGCCGGCGACGGCCGGGTCAAGGTGGTGGCCAACTGCGTGCAGGAAGTGCGCAGCATCAAGATCGACAAGTCCCTGGTGGACCCGAACGACCTGGGCCTGCTCGAGGACATGGTGACCGCCGCCGTCAACGCTGCCCTGGCGAGCAGCCGCGAGAAGATGCAGCGGGAGTTGGGCAAGATCTCGGGCGGAGTGAAGATCCCCGGTGTTACGTGAGATCGAATGACGCCTGATCCTCTCAACCGCCTGGTCGCCCAGCTCGCGAAGCTCCCCGGCATCGGGGAGAAGACCGCCCAGCGCCTCGCCTTCCACATCCTGCGCGCTCCGGGCGAGTACGCCATGGACCTGTCGCAGGCCATCCGCGAGGTGAAGGAGAAGGTGCACCTGTGTGGCCGGTGCTTCTCCCTCACCGACGCGCACCTGTGCGGCTTCTGCCAGGACCAGCGGCGCGATGACCGTGTCGTGTGCGTGGTGGAGTCCTTCGCGGACCTGATGGCCCTGGAGCGCACGCGCGAGTTCAAGGGGCGCTACCACGTGCTGCACGGCGTGCTCTCGCCACTGGACGGCGTGGGGCCCGAGCAGCTGCGCATCAAGGAGCTGCTCGAGCGGCTCGGGGACGGGCGGGTGGAGGAGATCATCCTCGCCACCAACCCCGACGTGGAGGGCGAGGCCACGGCGCTCTACCTCACGCGTCTGCTCAAGCCCGCGGGCATCCGCGTGAGCCGCATCGCCCAGGGTCTTCCCATGGGGGGAGACCTTGAGTACGCCGACCAGGCCACGCTCGCCAAGGCCCTCAGCGCCCGGCGCGATCTCTAGCGAACCGGAACGGGCTAGCGCGTGACGCGATAGCCCAGGGGCAGCACCACCGTCACCGCGTCGCCGCGGTGCGCGGGAAAGCGCAACCGGTTCAACTTCTGCTCCAGGCACTTGCCCAGCGGACGCTCCGCCAGCGCCCCCTGGGTGCTCGTCTCCGCCCGGCCCGAGGGCTGGATGGTGAAGCGCATCCGCACCTCGCCCTCGTCCGCGCGCAGGTCCTCCTTGTGCCGCTCGAAGCAGGACAGGTAGCTCGCCCGGTTGCGAGTCACCACGCGCTGGATGTCCGCGACCTCCAACGAGGCGGGCACCTTGCCCTTGCCGGGCACGGACGCTTGCCGGGAGGAGCCCCGCCCCGCCTGCCGTGTCCCGGGCGTCTGCTTGTCGGTGGGCTCCGCGAGAGGCGGCTGGGTCCCCGCGTCCGCGAGGGACTCGGGCTTCGGAGCACCGCCCTCCACCTGAGCCAGGGAGGGCGACTCCTGCACGGGGGGAAGCACCGGGGCGGGGGCCCGGCGCGAGAAGAGCACGACCCCCCCGCCCACCAGGCCCAGCGCCAGCGCCCCGGCGGCCCACGGCAGCCACCCGCCAGGCGGCCTGGACCTCCGTCGCGCGGCGCCCGTGACCATCGGAGAGCGTACCACCTTGGAGCCGCCCCCCTTGCCGGACGGGTCGAACGGCGGGACGAACGTCTTCTCCCGGTAGCGCTCCTCGCCCACGCTCGTGCGCAGGTACGCGGCGAGGTGGGTGGGGGTCGCCGGAGGGTATTCACGCGACAGCAGCCGCTCGAGCGCGTCGGCGAACTCGGCGGCGGAGCCATGGCGGCGCGCGGGCGCGGGGGCCATCGCCTTGAGCACCACCGCCTCCAGCTCCGGGGACAGCTCGGGCCGCAGGGCGCGCGGCCGCGGGAAGTCCCCCTCGCGCAGCGCGTCCAGCACCGCCGCGTCCCGCTCCCGGGCGAAGGGCCGCACATGGGTGAGGGCCTCGTAGAGACACACCCCCAGCGAGAAGACATCCGCGCGCCGGTCCACCGCGCCGCCCAGGGCCTGCTCGGGCGCCATGTAGATGACCTTGCCCTTCATCTCTCCCGGGCGCGTGGCGGCCCCTCCCGCCTGGGCGACGCCGAAGTCCAGCACCTTCACCTGCCCCTCGAACGTCACGTACAGATTGGAGGGTGACACGTCGCGGTGGACGATGTTCAGCGGCTGGCCCGAGGCGTCGACGAAGTCGTGCGCGTGGTGCAGCCCGCGCGCCGCGTCGGCGAGCACCCGCAGCACCAGGTGCACCGGCATGAACTCCCGCCGCTGGCTCGCCAGGCGCACCAGGGTGGAGAAGTCCTCGCCGGCGAGCCACTCCATGCAGAGGTAGGCCCGGCCCTCCACGCTCCCCTGCTCGTACACGCGCACCAGGTGGGGGTGGACCAGTTGTGTCGCCAGGCGGCCCTCCTGGCGCAGCATCTCCAGGAAGTCCGGCTGGCCCACCAGCGCCTGGCGGATCCGCTTGATGACGACCTCGCGCGCCCCGTCCTGTCCGTCCGAGCGCCGGGCGAGGAAGATCTCCGCCATTCCACCCTCGGCCAGCTTGCGCCGGAGCATGTACGGCCCGAAGGCCTGGCGTATCCATGGGCCCGGAGCGGTGGGGTCCGCCGGGGGAGGAGGGGTTGGCGTCATGGGCAAGCGGGGCGTGTTCGCCTTCGCACACGGGGGGCCGCCTGGCCTGGAACCCGCCCCCCGCCGAGCGCAAAAGGAGGGACGTGAGACGCGTTCGAAGTTCGAGCGGACCCCGATGGGCGCAGTATAGTGGATACCGGATGAATTCCCCGGTAATGGGTGGACTCGTCCGGAATTTTGAAATCCCCTTCGCATGGATGATGCTCCCCTCCCGATGACGGCCTTCCCCTCCCCCTGCACGCGCACGGGCGCCCGATGCGCGGACCCCTCCGCACAGAAGGTGGCGGCTTCTTGCGGGGTGGCAGGGGCTTTGCTAAAGCTCCCCGGGTCGGGAGCACCGCACCTAACCTCCGAAATTCACTCCGGAAACCGGCAGGGGCCGCCGCAGCACAGGTCGAGCGAGACGCGTAGGAGCGTAAACGCCCATGGGCACGCAATTGGTGATGTACGAAGAGGAGTTCACCAAGATCAACGCGGTTTGCGACCGGCTGACCAAGGACGCGAACGCGAAGGTGGTGTTCCTCGTCGACAAGAACGGTCAGCTCATCTCTTCCGCGGGGCAGACCCAGAACATCGACACCACGTCGCTGGCCTCGCTGACGGCCGGTAACGTGGCGGCGATGGGCGGCCGGCCAAGCTGATTGGCGAGAACGAGTTCCCCCATCAGTTCCACGAGGGGGCCAAGGACTCGCTCTACATGACCATCGTGGGCAGCCGCGTGGTCCTGGTCGTCATCTTCGACAACCGCACGAGTCTCGGCCTGGTGCGCTTGCGCATCAAGAAGGCCAGCGACGAACTGACCAAGATCTTCGAGAGCCTCGTGAAGAAGACCGATGGTCCCGGGGTCGGCTCTCCGTTCGCCGAGATTTCCGACGACGATATCGACAACCTCTTCAGCGAGTAATCCGAGAAGCCATGTCCTTCATCAACTACTCGTCTCGCGAAATCAACTGCAAGATCGTCTACTACGGTCCCGGGTTGTGCGGGAAGACGACGAACCTGCAGTACATCTACAACAAGACCGCCGCGGAGACGAAGGGCAAGCTCATCTCGCTCTCCACGGAGACGGACCGCACGCTCTTCTTCGACTTCCTGCCGTTGTCGCTCGGGGAGATCCGCGGCTTCAAGACGCGCTTCCACCTGTACACGGTGCCCGGTCAGGTCTTCTACGACGCCAGCCGCAAGCTCATCCTCAAGGGCGTGGACGGCGTGGTGTTCGTGGCCGACAGCCAGGTCGAGCGCATGGAAGCCAACATGGAATCGTTGGAGAACCTGCGCATCAACCTGGCCGAGCAGGGCTACGACCTGAACAAGATCCCCTCCGTCATGCAGTACAACAAGCGGGACCTGCCCAACGCGGTCTCGATGGAGGAGATGCACAAGACGCTCAACGCGCGCAACATCCCCGAGTACCGGGCGGTGGCCCCCACGGGCGTGGGCGTGTTCGACACGCTCAAGGCCGTGGCCAAGCTGGTGCTCACGGAGCTCAAGAAGGGCGGCTAGGTGTTTCCCGCCCAACCCGGGGGCGAGGCCCAGGTGGTCCTCGCCATCGGAGGGGTGCGCACGGAGTAGACTCCGGGCCAGCCATCTGAGTCCCGGGGGGACGGGAGACATGGAGAAGCTGGCCGTCGTGTCGTCATCGCCGTTGTTCGAGATGCTCTCCAGCGCGGAACTCGCCCACCTGGCCGAGCTGTCCGAGCAACGGCGCTACTCCGCCGGAGAGCTGATCTTCGAGGAGGGCGAGCGCGGAGACTGCCTCTACCTCATCGCCCGGGGAGAGGTGGAGCTGACGCGCAAGGATGGTGGCGGCGTGTCCCGGCCCCTCACGGTGCTCGGCGCGCCGGGCTTCTTCGGGGAGATGAGCCTCATCGATCTCGAGGACCGCTCCGCCACCGTGCGGGCGCGCACGGACACGGAGCTGTTGCGGCTCACCACCGAGCACCGGCCACCTTCCGGCAGCAGCACCGCGACGGCTTCACCTTCGTCGTCCTCAACATCGCGCGCATCCTGTCGGCCCGGGTGCGCGAGGCCAATGCCCGGCTGTCCGCCCGTCAGGGGTGAAGCGCGCGGGGGCTCCAGCCGATGTCCCCGAGCAGGCCCTTGCTCTCGGCGATGAACTGCGGAGCCAGGCCCGGCGCGCACGCGAGCACGTCCCCTTGGCCCACCCGGTACGGCTCTCCGTCGATGCGCACCATCACCCCACCCGCCTCCGCCACCAGCAGCGCTCCCGCCGCCTCGTCCCAGGGCTTGAGGCCGAACTCGAAGTAGCCGTCGAAGCGCCCCGCCGCCACGTACGCCAGATCCAACGCGGCGCTGCCCGTGCGCCGCATGCCCTGCGCCCGGACGATGAAGCGCCGCAACATCCCCAGCGGACCCTCGGGCTTGTGGTGCACGTCATAGGGAAAGCCCGTGCACAGCAGGGCGCGCGAGAACTCCGTGCACCCGGACACCTTCAAGGGGCGTCCGTTGAGCGCCGCCCCCTGCCCCCGCGCCGCGGAGAAGAGCTCCTCGAGCATCGGATCGTAGATGGCGCCCGCGAGCAGCCCGTCCGGCCCCTCCACCCCCACGCTCACGCAGAAGTGCGGCACCTGGTGCGCGTAGTTGGTGGTGCCATCCAGCGGATCCACGATCCACCGGATGCCCGAGCCCCGCGAGGCGCCGCTCTCCTCGGCCAATATGGAGTGGTGGGGGTAGTGCTGGCGGATGAAGCCGAGCACCGCCGCCTCCGCCGCGCGGTCCGCGTCGGTGACCAGATCGATGCCCCCCTTGTATTCGATGGTGCGCTCGCCGTGGAAACGCTCGGCGAGCAGGCGGCCCGCCAGACGGGCACCTTCCTCGGCGATACGGCGCAACGTGGCCGGAGACTCATCGGACATGGGGACTGCTCCTCACGGGGGACTCCGGGTTCACCGCTCCGACAGCAACTCCTCGATCTCGTTCTGGTACTTCATGAGGTACTCCTCGGCGAAGCCCTCGTGCATGTAGCGCACGTGCCCCTTGCGATCGACCAGCACCATGGTCGGCAGGCCGCGCACCCGCAGCACCTTGTCCGCCACCGCCGCCTGCGCGTCGAGCAGCACGGGCAGCGCCACCTTCGTCTCCTCCAGGAAGGGCGGCACGGCGCGCACGTCCTCGTCCACGTTGAGCGCGTAGACCTTCAGGCCCCGCGCGCCATAGTGCTTCGCCAGTTCCTGGTACAGGGGAAGCGCGTCGCGGCAGGGCTCGCACCAGGTCGCCCACACGTCGATGAGCACCACGCTCCCCCGATCCTCGGAGAGCGAATAGGGCTCTCCCCCGGGATGGCGCTTGACGGTGAACTCCAACGGCTCGCCCCCACCCAGGCCCGCGCGGGAGGTGCGCAGCGCGGACTCGGTGAGCGGCGGCATCGCGGAGACACAACCGGACAGGGCGAGCGAGGCCAGCAGGAGTGGAATGGAACGCATGGCCTAGCCCTCTCCCATCCGGGCGCGCAGCGCCGCGAGCAGCTTGTCGATGAAGCCCCCGAAGGCGCCATTGCTCATGACGAGCAACACGTCGCCGGGCTGGGACTCGCGCGCCACGCGCTCCACGAGCGAGGGCACGTCCACCGTGGAGTCGGCGGCGATGCCCTGGGCCACGAGCGCCTCGATGACGCGGGGCACGTTCAGCTCCTGGTCCGTGGGCACCTTGTCATGGCGCTCGGGCACCTTGAGGCTCGCGCGCGCCGCGCCGGTGAAGGCGTGGGCGTAGTCCTCCTGGTGGATGTTGCGGCGGCTCGTGTTGGAGCGGGGCTCGAAGATGGCCCACAACCGGCGCTCCGGGTAGCGGTGGCGGATGGCGGCGATCGTCTCGCGCACCGCCGTGGGGTGGTGCGCGAAGTCGTCCACCACGAGGATACCGCCCACCTCCGCGCGCACCTCCTGGCGCCGCTTCACGCCCTGGAAGCTGGCGAGCCCCCGGCAGATCTCCTCGAACGACAGGCCCAGCCCACGCGCCGCGGCGATGACGCTCAGCGTGTTCTCCACGTTGTGCATGCCGGAGAGCGTCACCAGCGCCGTGCCCAGCACACTCCCGCGCTCCACCACCTCGAAGCGCGCCCCCTCGGGGCCGAAGCGCACGTTGCGCGGGGTGTAGTCGGCCTCGGCGCCCTCGCGCGCCACATAGGTGATGACCTCACCCGGGCACGCCCGCGCGAGCTTCACCGCGTTGGGGTACGCGGCGCACACCACCAGCCGGCCATCCTTGGGGATGAGCCGGACGAACTTGTCGAAGGTGGACTCGTAGTGCGGCAGGTCCCGGAAGATGTCCGCGTGGTCGAACTCCACGCTGGTGAGGATGGCCGTCTTGGGCCGGTAGTGCAGGAACTTGGAGCCCTTGTCCCAGTAGACGGTGTCGTACTCGTCGCCCTCGACGACGAAGTGCGCGCCCTTGCCCACCCGGTAGTTGCCCGCGTAGTTCTGGGTGACGCCGCCCACGAGGAAGGACGGATCCCTCCCCGCCTCCACCAGGACGTGGGCCATCAGCGAGGACGTGGTCGTCTTGCCGTGGGTGCCCGCCACCACCACCGAGTGCGCGTGCTCCAGGAAGAGCGAGCCCAGCGCGGCCGGGAAGCTCATCTGCGGCAGGCGGCGCTCGCGCACGGCGGTGGCCTCGGGATTCACCCGGCGGATGACGTTGCCGACGATGACCAGGTCAGGCCGGGCCACGTCGAGGTTCTCCGGCTTGTAGGGCGTGAGCGCCTGGATGCCCCAGGCGCGCAACATGTCGCTCATGGGCGGGTAGACGTTCTCGTCGCTGCCGGTGACGTCGTAGCCCGCGGCCTTGAGCATGCCCGCGAACGAGCCCATGCCCGTACCGGCCACGCCGATGAGGTGGATGCGGCGCACCGCGCCGGGAGAGAGGGTGTCGAGGACGTTGCCGTTGTCGTCAGCCATGTGCTTTCGGGGTGAGGTCGTCGAGCCCGAGGGAATCCACGACGAGGTCATGAAAGATGGGGCGGAAGTCGCGGATGCGCACTTCCTTGCGGCCATGCGCCACGCGGTTGGTGACGAGCGCCACCACGAGCGAGCGGCGCAGGTCCACCCAGAGGCTGGTGCCGGTGAAGCCCAGGTGGCCCACCGCGCCCGGAGGCGTGTCACCGATGAAGTGGCCCGCGCTGGACAGGCCCTCGGAGGGGGAGTCGAAGCCCATGGAGCGCGTGCTGCCCGGCAGGAGCGGATCCGTGGCCAGCGCGCGGAACCACAGCGGCCCGGGGGCGATCGCCGCGTCCCCCGCGCACCCGGCGAGGATGGCCTGGCCGAAGCGCGCCACGTCCACCGCGGTGCCGAAGAGGCCCGCATGGCCGCTCACGCCGTCCATCACCCAGGCGTTGTCGTCATCCACCTCGCCGAGGACGGCGGGCCGGGACGGGAGCTCGCCCCACATCGTCTCCTGACCGGGAGCGGGCTCGCGTGGACGGGTGGCGCCCGTGGGTGCCACGAGGCCATCGGTGGGGAAGTCCGTGAGCCGCTGGTAGCGCGCGCCGAGCCCGAGTGGCCCGGCGACATGGCGCGAGAAGAGGATGTCCAGCGGCGCTCCCCCACCCTGGCGAGGATCTCCCCGAGGAGGATGAAGCCCACGTCGCTGTAGGCGGTGCGGGTGCGCCACGGGGCCGCGAGCGGCGTGCGCGCGGCGGCCTGGATGACCTCGTCCCGGACCCGGGCGCGCGTGGCGGAGGGACAGGCGGGGTCCAACAGCTCGGGGGTGGAGGTGAGCGCCTCGGCGAAGAAGGGCACGAAGGGGGGCATCCCCGAGCGGTGGTAGAGCAGGTCCGCCACGGTGGCGCCAGCGTCCCCCACGGGCGAGCCAGGGAAGAAGCGCGCCACGGGCGTCTCGGGGCCCACCTTGCCCTCGGTCCACAGGCGCAGGAAGAGCGCCGTGGTGCCGAGCACCTTGGTGAGGGACGCGAGATCGAAGCGCGTGTCGCCGGTGACGGGCCCCGCCACCCCGCCGAAGACCTGGACGCCCCGGTGCAACACCACGGCCTGGGCGGACGGGAAGATGCCGAGCGTGACGGCCTCGTCGAGCACCTGCTGGAGCTGGGCGATGGGATGGGAACTCATGCCTGGACCGCGCCCTCGAGGAAGGTGAGGAGGGCGGCGCCGGCATCCAAGCGCACGTGGGTGCCCAGGGCGACGGGATAGTTGGGCGTGTCGTGGCCGATGGGGAAGCCCGCCGCGCACGGCAGGCCCGTCTCCTCGGCGAGCGAGCGCAGGACATCCGCGGAGCTGTAGGGCGCGTCCTTGTTCTCGCAGTCGGTGAACTGGCCGAGCACGATGCCGCGCACGCGCTCGAAGACGCCCGCGAGCCGCAAGTGCGTCCACATCCGGTCGAGCCGGTAGGGCTTCTCGCCCACGTCCTCGAGCAGGAGGATGGCGCCATCGAGCGGCGGCAGGTAGGGCGTGCCCAGCAGCCGCGAGAAGACGGAGAGGTTGCCTCCGAGCAGCGGCCCCTCGACGACGCCCGGCACATAGAAGCTCGTGCCCCGGAGGGGCGGCGGAGGCTCGGGGGACTCGAGGAGACCGAAGAGGTAGTCCTGGACAGCGGAGGGCTGGATCCCCAGGTGGGTGACGACGGGCCCGTGGATGGAGACGCGCCCCGAGGCCTGGAGCACCGCGTGCAGGGACGTCATGTCGGAGAAGCCCACCAGGGCGGAGGGGGCGAGGTCCTTGACTGACAGGGACAGCGACGGCAACAGGCGCATGGAGCCGTAGCCGCCCCGGGCACAGAAGATGGCGCGGGCCGAGGTGTCGGAGAGCGCCCCGGACAGCTCCTCGGCGCGGCGGGCATCGCTCCCGGCGAGGTAGCGCCACGCGTCATAGAGATCCGGCCGGTAGGCGGGCGCGTAGCGCTGCCCGAGTACCTCCAGACCCTTCTCGAAGGCCGGGACGTCGAAGGGGCCGGCGGGAGCGACGATCTGGATGGTGTCGCGAGGACGCAGGGGAAGGGGTTTGAGCCAACGCACAGGCGCTTCATACCACCCGGGACACGATGCGCCCGTGCTTCGAACAGGGGCTGTCCAGACGACAACCTCCCCCTGCTCCCCTGCCTACCCCTCCGTCCGCTCCAGTACGGCCGCGAAGAAGGCATCGCAGCCGTGCAGGTGCGGCGCGCAGACCCAGAAGCCGTCCCGGGCGCACGAGCCGGGCAGTGCACCGGAGCCCTCCGCCGACACGAGCCGGAACTCGGGGGCGTCTCGCAGGAATCCGCGCACCGGTCCTCGTTCTCCGCGCGGTTGACGGTACAGGTGGCGTAGACGAGGCGGCCCCCCGGGCGCACGAGCGGGCGGGCCCGGGAGAGGATCTCCCGCTGGACCCGGGGCAGCTCGCACAGGGAGGAGGGAGCGAGACGGAAGCGCAGGTCCGGCCCACGCCGCAGGGGGCCCAGCTCCGAGCACGGGGCATCCACCAATACCCGGTCCACGAGCAGCCCCTCGGGGGGAGCGCGCAGCAGGTGGACGTTGGAGAGGCCCGCCCGGGCACAGCGCTGCAGGAGGCGGTCGAGCCGTCCGGCATCCGGGTCATACGCCAGCAGTCTTCCCTGGTTCTCCATGGCGGCGCCGAGCTGGAGCGTCTTGCCCCCCGCCCCCGCGCACAGGTCGAGCACGGTCTCGCCGGGGCGGGGCTCGACGAGCAGCCCCAGGAGCTGACTGCCCTCGTCCTGCACCTCGAAGAGGCCCTCGCGCAGGGAGGCGAGTCCATAGAGGTTGGGCCGGGGGCCGACGACGTGGAGCGCCAGGGGGCTGAGGAGACCGGGCCGGGTCTCGACGCCCTCGGCGCGCAGCCGGGACTGGAGGGAGTCGCGGTCGGTGCGCAGGCGGTTGACCCGGAGGGTGATGGGGCCGGGGACATTGAGGTGGGAGCAGAAGTCCTCGGCGGCGGGGCCCCACTCCCGGGCGAAGTGGTCGGCGAGCCAGTCGGGGAGGGAGCAGCGCAGGGCGAGGGACGGGGGCACGTCCGGGACGAGGGGCGGGGGCGGCGTGCCGACCTCGGCGAGCCGGGCGGCCACATCGGACGGAAGGCCCGCGAGCAGGTGCAGGAAGGCGTAGAGGAGGGAGGAGCCGGGGGCGTCCTCCGGGGTACCGAGGTGGAAGCCGAGCCGGCGCCGCCACAGGGAGACGTTGAAGAGGGCCTCGGCAAGGACCGGCGCTGGTCCCGGGAGAGGTGGCGATGGGCGCGGAGGGTACGGTCGAGGACGCGTTCCACGGGCTGGCCCGAGAGGACCAGGGAGAGGGAGGTGGTGACGAGGGAGGCGAGTCCTTCGAGGGCCAACCAGGGAATCGAGCGAAGTCGTGCGAGTGGGTCGAAACAGGTTGTTGACAGGAGAGACTCCGTTCTCTAGAAAGCACCTCGTTGTCGCGGCGGCCCACGCGGGCCACCACGCAGCGGACATATTCCCCGATAGCTCAGCCGGTAGAGCGGGTGACTGTTAATCACTAGGTCCGTGGTTCGAGTCCACGTCGGGGAGCTGAAACAGGGCGTCAGGCGCAAGTCTGACGCCCTTTTCTTGCCCTCCCCTGCCCGTGGGCAAAAGAAAAGCTTGAGCGGTCGTTGCAGCACCCGAGCATGGCGAGCGCACCCAGCGGGTTGAGGAGCTGTGGGACGGCGAGGCTGCCCCTGCCGAGCAGGTGGAGACCGCGCCGGAGCAGCTCGCCGAACTCGAGAGACGGCTGGCCGAGTTGGATGCGGACCCTGAGGAGTCGAGTCCTGGGACGTGATCAAGGCGCGCATTCTCGAGTCGCTGTAAGCCGTGCACTGCGGGTCCGCGAGCCCGCGCAGGCCGACATGGCGGATGCGGCCCGCTGGTACGAGGCACGAGACAAAGGACTGGGCACGGAGTTCCTTCGAACTGTTGAGGCATAACTCTCGAGCATCCAGCGCGGCGTGATTACGTAGCCAGCAAGAATGGCCATCCCAAGTCCGAAAAAAGGGTCGCGACTCTCGATGATGAGCAGGTAATTCCCATCGCAGAGGTGGACCAGGCTATCGACGAATTCACTCGGACCTACTTGCACAACGAAGATGATTTCGCTGTCGAGCTTGCGAGGCGCCTCCTGCCAAGCATTGAAGTCCTAACCCATGTTCTCTGCGACATCTCGAATGCGGCCGGTCCACACGGCATCGCCCTCAGGGGCACAGTAAGGGTGTTAAGCCTGATGGGATTGATGCGACCGCGTGGAGAGCAGGACTATCCGGTAGACATACCCCATGGAGGAAGGCCCGAGAGATCTCATTCCCCCAGCCAGTAGAGGCCACGCCGGGTGCACAGCACCTGCTCCAGGAACTCCGAAAACGAGCTGGCGACTGGCCCGCAGTATTTCGGGTTGGGCCATGCCTCGTGATAGCCGTCCGTCAGGGAGTAGCGGTCGTTCTCCTGATGGGCCACGTCCACCAGCACGTAGTTGCCGTCCTGGACGTCGCAGAGGGCCCACATTGATGCAGGGCCATGCGCATCATCGTCGTTCTTCTTCCCGAAGATAGCCATCCGCGTCGTTCTTCTTCCCGAAGATAGCCATCCGCGCCCGGACGACCTGAGACAATGGGAGGATGCGGTAGGGAGTGTCCGGCAACCGCTCAATCAACTCCGCCCCGTTGCAGTGCAGGTAGAAGGCGTGCAGAACTTCCACCCCACCCGCTGCTCGAACTCCTCGACCTCCTCGGGCATGGCTGGCGGATACGGGAAGTGCTCGCGGGAGACTTCTTCCAGCAGGCGGCTCATGGGCATGGCCACAGTCTCATTCCCTCAGCCAGTAGAGGCCGCGCCGGGTGCGCAGAACCTGCTCCAAGAATTCAGAGAACGAACTGGCGACCTGCTTGCAATAGGCCGAGTCTGGCCACGCCTCATGGTCGCCGTCGAAGAGAGGGTAGAGACCATTCTCCTCGCGGCTCACGTCCACCAGCACGTAGTTGCCGTCCTGCACGTCACAGAGGGTGTACACCGAGGCGGGTCCGTGCCCGTCATCGTCGTTTCTCTTCCCGAAGATGGCCACCCGCGCTCGGGCGATCTCCGAGAGGGGAAGTATCTGGTAGGGCGAGTCGGGTAGCCGCTCAATCAACTCGGCGCCATTGCAGTGCAGGTAGAAGGCCCGCAGGTCCTGGTCCAACTTCCAGCCTACCCTCCGCTCGAACTCTTCGATCTCCTCGGGCGTGGCGGGGGGATACGGGAAGTGGTCGCGGGAGACCTCTTCGAGCAAGCGACTCATGGGCGTGGCCATCATCAGTTGTCCGTGTAGGGCAGGTTGGGACCCACTGTATTCCAGGGCGCCTTGCCGTCGTAACATGCGGGGTACTGCTCGTTGAATACCTCGTGAACATCTGGCTGAGCGGGAATGATGTTGTTGGGGTCGACCGGGTCACCGCCATGCTGAAGATCCCGGATGTGGTGCCCTGGAAACGCCTTGCCCTTTTGCAGGGGCCACTGACCGAACCGTTCACCCCAATCCTTCCGGAAGGATTTCCGGATGTTGTCCCACTTCTTACGCTCGGCTTCCTTGGTCGCAGGAGTCAATGAGGGGTAGTCGCAGCAGCAGTGATAAATGCCGTAACGGCTCCCGCCCTTGCCGGGAACGGGCAAGGCAACGAGGCGTCCCTCCCAGTCGAACTTGAAATCGGCCAGCCACATGCAGCCCATGAGCCTGTAGCCCTCGCTGGCGCACTCCCTCTGGCACCCGTTCATGAACTCCCGGCGACACTGCCAGGGGCCGTAGAAGAGGGTCGTCTTCATCCGTCCGCCCGGCACGTTCAACCAAGGCAGTTCCTTCTTCACGGCGGGTTTGGCCCCCGGTGCGGGTGAAGGGCCAGAGCCTCCTGTTCCAGGGCCATCCGTTCTCTGGGTCGTCGCGCATCCGGTGAGGAACACCAACAGCACCACTGCTCCGGCCAGCTTCATTTGAACCCCCTGGGTGATGCCCCCTGATGGATGGCTCCCAGGTAGCAAAGGATTTGCTCCGGAGAAGGCGGAGAAGGTGTCAGACGAATCGCAAGAGGGCGGGTCAAACGAATCCTTTGACACCATCATCTGCTCCCCAACTACGAGTATCTGGTGCGCTACACGCTCATCGGCCGCGTCCTCAACGGCCCGAGGTCCAGGAAGCCCAAGACGTCGGAAGGCAAGAGGCTGGTGCACCCGGAGAGCACGAGAGCGTCCGTATAGGGCGCGGGGGGCACTGGGAAAGAAGGGCCTGCTATCGAGCAGGCCCTTTTTTTGGCGATTTGAGGCCCGGCGGCCAAGGGACTATGTTCAAGGCCATGGCGAGCGTGAACCTCTCCGAGTTGCCGCGGACGAGAGGGAGCAGGTGAGTGGACGGATGGAGTGGCCCAATCACCCCGGTGGTGCCGGGAAGGGAGACCCGGCGAGTGAGTTGCGAGCCAGCAACCTGCTGCTGCAGGCGCTCACGGAGGTGCAGACGGAGTACATCCAGGGCCACGAGGTGCCGCGGCTCTTCGACAAGCTGCTGTCGGTGCTGTTGAAGCTGACGGGCAGCGAATACGGCTTCATCGGCGAGGTGCTGCACACGCCCGAGGGCACGCCCTTCCTGCGCACCCACGCCATCACGAACATCGCCTGGACGAGGGAGCTGCGGGAGTTCTACGACCGCCAGGCGCCCAAGGGGATGGAGTTCACCAACCTCCAGTCGCTCTTCGGGGCGGTGATGACGACCGGCAAGCCGGTGGTCTCCAACGCTCCGGCCACGGACTCGCGCCGGGGAGGGCTGCCCGAGGGCCACCCGCCGCTGCGCGGCTTCCTGGGCCTGCCCTTCCACTCGGCCACGGAGTTGGTGGGGATGGTGGGCATCGCGAACCGTCCCGGGGGCTATGACGACGGGGTCATCGCCTTCCTCCAGCCCCTGCTGGCCACGTGCTGCGCCATCCTCCAGGGAGTGCGCAGCGAGCGGCGGCGGCGCCAGGCCGAGGAGGAGCAGCGGCGCCTGTCGGAGAACTTCCGCACCCTCATCGAGCGCACCCCGGATGCCATCTTCATCCACCGGGAGGGCACGGTGCTGTTCGCCAACTCCACCGCCGCGGGCCTGCTGGGCCATGCGTCCGGAGAGGCGCTGCGGGGCCGGTCCATCGCGGAGTTCGTGCAGCCCGGAAGCGAGGCCGCCTTCACCGAGCTCTCCAGCATCCGCGCACCCCGCGAGGTGCTGTTCCGGCACCGGGCGGGCCGGCGGGTCCTGAGCGAGGTGGTGACGCTCTCGCTGCTCTTCGACGGACAACCAGCCACGGTGTCCATTGCCCGCGACATCACCGAGCGCCGGCAGGTGCAGGAGAAGCTGCTGAACTCCGAGCGCATGGCCTCGCTGGGGACGGTCGCCGCCGGCGTGGCCCATGAGATCAACAACCCCTTGTCGTACATGCTGAGCAACCTGCGCTTCGTGGACGACGAGCTGTCCGCGATGGCCGACTCGGGCGAGGGGCTCGCGGATGAGCGGGGACTGGAGGCCCGGGAGGCGCTGAAGGAGGCGCTCTCCGGCAGCCAGCGCGTGGTGGAGATCGTGAAGGACCTGAGGACCTTCTCGCGCGCCAGCGACGAGCGGCGCGGGCCGGTGGACGTGCAGGCGGTGCTCGATCTGTGCGGGAACATGGCCTGGAGCGAGATCCGCCACCGAGCGCGGCTGGTGAAGGACTACGGCCGGGTGCCGCCGGTGCACGCCAACGAGTCGCGGCTCGGGCAGCTCTTCCTCAACCTGCTCATCAACGCCGCGCAGGCCATCGCCCACGGGGACATCGAGGGGAACGAGATCCACCTGTCCACCCGGTACGAGGAGGGGCAGGTGGTGGTGGCGGTGCGGGACACCGGGGAGGGCATTTCACCAGAGAACCTGGACAAGCTCTTCAAGGCCTTCTTCACCACCAAGCCGGAGGGTGGGCACCGGGCTGGGCCTGTCCATCTGCCACGGCATCGTCAACGAGTTGGGCGGGCGCATCGCCGTCCAGAGCGAGCTGGGGAAGGGAACCATCTTCCAGGTCTTCCTCCCGACGGGAGAGTCCCGGAGCGCCGCGACGTAGCGGGACGCGAGGCCGTCGTCACTCCCGCGCGCGGGGCTCGCGCCGGAGCAAGGAACAGCTCGAGCCGCCTCGCCGCGGGTGGTTCCGTCCCCCGTTCAGCGTCGCCGAGATCGAGCTCGAGATGGGCAAGCTCCGCCCGAAGGCAGTTGCTCTGGCGCTGGCGACCCTGGTCACGACCGTCCTCGCGCTCTTCGTTTGTATTTTCGGGGTGACGGCTGTACCGCCAGCACTTCGCCCGCATCGCGGCCTACGCACACCTCCTCGAGCGGAGCGAGGGCGCGACCGTCCCCTACGGCGTCGTCCTCCAATGAGCTGGGACGAAGGACTGGGAGCCCGTGTCCGATCAGGCTCCGCGGTTCCGTGTAATCCACGCTGGCGGTGTGGATGCCGGAACAGGCTCCCCGTCGTCCTTGGAATCACATCCTGACCTGCGTCACGTCTACTGAGTCACACGCGCGCAGCCCCAGCGGTTGATGGGCTCCTGGCACCAACATTCACCCGTGACGCCATCGCTATAGACGCAGAACTTCTCGGGGTTGTTGTAGGGCGAGCATCCGTGTCCATCCACGGAGGCACACGTCGGGAGCGCCTCCTCATGGTGAGTGGAGGATGGCTCGGGATCGGCTTCGACTCCGCCGCAGCCCGTGACAACAGCGGAGAGCGTGACAACACATGCAAGGAAACGCTTGATCATCGTACAACTCCTGTCCGGTTGATGCTCTGGGCAAAGTAGGTGAAACCAGACAGCGTTGTCAATATTGTGGCCTTCGAGGCCCCACGCCTCTGCCGCTCTCGTCACGACGAGGTCCGGCGGGCAGTTACGAATGAAGCGCCCCACTGCTGCCCCCGGCATTGCCCCAACGCCGCTTATGCGCGCCGAGATCGAGCACTGACGGGCGGCTCCCGGCGGATGTCTGCCCCTCATGACCCAGACATCCCCAAGCAGCGCTTCCCTGGACGACAGCCATTGTCGGGCTCGTATGTCTGGGCTCCAGACGATGTCCGGGGTCCTTGATCCATGTCCGTGCCGTCCACACTTTGTGAGGCATGGATACCACGAGACTTGCCACGGTCATCTCCCGCCACGCTGCGGAGTTGAAGCGAGCAGATCGGATGCAACCCGAGACCTTGAAAGACTATCGGTCCGCGGCCCTGCGAGCCGTGGCTACCCGGGCGCAGGAGGCCTCGCCCTTCTACCGGGAGAAGCTGGAGCGGGCGGGCGTCCGCCCTGGAAGTATCCGAGGCCTGGAGGATCTCCCGCGCCTGCCCTTCCTGACCAAGGAGGAACTGCGTGGACACCCCTGGCGGCTGCTCACCTGCGAGCGCCGGGACCTCATGATCATCCAGGTCTCCACGGGCACGAGCGGCGGCGAGGAGATCTACAGCACCCAGAGCCGGATGGATCTGCGATATCACCTGTCCGCCCACTATCCCTCGCTGCTCCCGGTCACCACGGGAGACGTGTGTCTCAATGCGTTGCCCTATGAGATGAGCACCTCGGGGTTGGCCATGCACCGGGAGTTCGCCGAGAACTGCCGGGCCACGGTGATCGCCGCCGGAAAGGGCGGCGCGTACTCCACGCCCGCGAAGACCCTCAAGGTCTTCCGGGACCTTCGTCCCAGCATCGTCATCACCAGTCCGTCGTGGGCCATCGCCCTGGCGGAGGAGGCGGCCAGACAAGGCCTCTCCCTGCCGTCGATGGCCCCCCGGAGGATGTGGCTCACCGGCGAGGGCTGCTCTCCCACCTTCCGGCGGCGCGTGGAGACGCTCTGGGGCTGCGATGCCTTCTTCCTCTATGGCTCACTGGAGGGCGGAATGATGGGCGTGGAGTGCGAGGCCCGCCAGGGCTACCACCTGACCCAGGGCCACACCCTGCTCGAGGTGGTGGCCCCCGACACCGGAAGCCCCTGCCCCCGGGCTCGGTGGGAGAGCTCGTCGTGACGGCGCTGCTGCGCCACGACAGTCCCCTGCTGCGCTTTCGTACCGGGGACCTGGGAGTGTTCGAGGAGGGCGCGTGCACCTGCGGCGCCACGGCGAGCCGCTTCCGCGTGCGCGGCCGGACCTTCGAGCAACTCCAGTACCGGGGCCAGAGCGTGTCGCCCATCTTCCTGGAGGAATTCCTCATGCGCATGCCCGAGGTGGGCAACTGGTTCCACTTCGTCGTGCCCGCCTCGGACACCGCCCGCATCAAGGTCCGGTGCGAGCCCGCCACCGGAGTGCGGCCCTCCCAGGAGCTGGGCAACACGCTGGCCAGCAGGATGGAGTTCTTCACGCGCCTGCCCCTGGAGTTCGAGTTCGTCGAGCACCTGCCCCGCACGGGCGTCAAGGCCCTGCGCGTCGTGCGCGAGTGAGGGCGGTCCCACCCCGGAAAGGAGTCGCGGCATGATCATCGACGCACACGCGCATCTGTGCCCCAAGCCCTATGGTTCGGTGGAGCACTACCTCTCGCAGTTGGATCGCAGCGGCATCAAGCAGGGCCTCGTCTGTCCAGGGGGCATGGTGGATGTCCGCCGGATGAACGAGTTCACCTCCGGCAGGCGCCAGGCCGACCCCATTCCCTGCAATGACTACATCCAGCAAGCCGTGCTCGCCCATCCCGGGCTGGCCGCCGTGGCGTGCCTGGACCCACGCCAGCCGCACGCCCCGGAGGCTCTGGAGGAATGGGTGTCCCGGGGCTTCCGGGGCCTGCTCGTGAGCCCCCTCGTCCACCCGTTCTCGTTCCTGGACGAGGGCCGGCGGCGCTCGCGTCGCTCTGTGGCGAGCGGGACATTCCGCTCGTCGCCCACACCGGATTCCGGCCGGGGGTGACCCCAGGAGACTTCATCCAGCTCGCCCGGCGCTTCCCCAGGACGTGCTTCCTCCTGGAGCACATGGGCGGGCCCCAGGCGGACATGGACGTGGTGGACGCGGCCGCGAGCCTCGACAACCTCTTCCTGGAGACGTCCCTGGGCACCTTCATGCACCTGCAGGAGACGGTGAAGAAGACAGGCGCGAGCAAGATTGTCTTCGGCTCCGAGTTCCCCATGTCCCACCCGGGGATGGAGCTCGAGAAGATCCGCCTGCTCCCCGTGTCCGAGGCCGAGCGCGACCTCATCCTCGGCGCCAACGTCCAGAGGCTGTTCCACCTGCACTGACCCGGCCGCGACGAGGACACTACCGCTTTGACGGGTTGGTTAGAGTGGCCAACCAATGAGAGATGAACTCGGAGGACTGGAGGCGTTTCTGTCCGTCGCGGAGAAGCGGAGCTTCAAGGCCGCGGCGGAGGAACTCGGAGTGACGAGATCGGCGGTGAGCCAGACAATCCTCCAGGTGGAGGAGCGGCTCGGCGTCCGGCTGCTGCAGCGAACGACCCGGAGCGTGGGCCTCACCGAAGCAGGCAAGCATCTCTACCAGGGCCTGAAGCCGGCGTTCGCCGACATGCGCGCGACACTCGAATCCCTGAACGAGCTGCGGAGCCGGCCCTCGGGAACACTCCGCCTGAACGTGACGTCGATCGCGGAGGATTTCCTCTCCGAAAGGACGCTCGCGGAGTTCCTGGCGGAGTATCCGGACATCAAGCTCGACATCCTCGTCGATGACAGCCCTTCGGACATCGTTCAGCAAGGCTTCGACGCTGGAGTCCGGCTCGGCGAAGTCATCGACAAGGACATGGTCGCCATCAGCATCTCCGGTGAGCAGCGGCAACTGGTGGTTGGCTCACCGGGCTACTTCGCGGCCCACGGCAAACCACGACACCCGAGGGAACTCCACGCACACGCTTGCATCGGGTGGCGGATGGCGAACGGTGCGCCTTACCACTGGGAGTTCACGGAAAAGGGGAAGGACTTCGAACTCGCCATCGATGCCCGCGTGAATACGAACGAGAAACACCTGATGCTGCGTCTGGCGTGCGACGGGGCTGGCCTCACGATTGGAATGGAAGACACCCTCCGTCCCTACATCCAGCGGGGCGAGCTCCTTCCCGTCCTCGAGGACTTCTGCCCCCCTTCGCGGGCTTCTACCTGTACTACCCGAGCCGCGCGCAGATTCCGCTCAAACTCAAGGCCCTGGTCCAGTTCCTGCGCAAGCGTGCGCGTTCACGAGAGAGAAGGAAGTAAGAGTGCTCGGCCTGGGCAGGCTTTCCGGCGACGCACCGGCTCAGCCCGCCCAAAGCCACGCAGCCTGTTCGTAGGAGTCCGCGTTCGGCTACTTCTTCTTCGCGGCGGGTTTGGTGCCGGAGGCCGGCTTCACCGCGGGAGCCGCAGCCGGCGCCGGGGCCTTCTTCACCGAGGCAGCCACCACCGCGGACGGAGCTTGCTCGGCCGGCGCGAGAACGATCTCGATGCGCCGGTTCAGGCTCCGGCCCTCCGCCGTCTGGTTGGAGGCCATGG
This sequence comes from Cystobacter fuscus, assembly GCA_049060065.1. Taxonomy (GTDB): domain Bacteria; phylum Myxococcota; class Myxococcia; order Myxococcales; family Myxococcaceae; genus Cystobacter; species Cystobacter fuscus_B. The sequence goes on along the minus strand of JBMEQP010000002.1, from coordinate 939,261 downwards.
GCTGGTATTCGCCATAGCCCAACGCGGAGAGCATCGTGGGCGGCACACCCTGCTCCTGCAGCAGCTTCACGACCACGAGCGCGCGCGTGGTGGACAGCTCCCAGTTCGAGTCGAACTCCGTCTTCGCGTCCGTCGGCACCGGAACGTTGTCCGTGTGGCCCTCGACCCGGATGATCTTCCCCTGCACGTCCTTGAGTGCCTGCGCCACCTTCTCCAGCGCATCCTGGCCCTCCTTGTTGAGCTTCGTGCTGCCGGAGGAGAAGAGGATCTTGTCCTTCATCTTCACCACCATCCGGCCCTTCAGCTCGGACAGCTCGATCTTCCCGGTCTTGATTTCCTCCTTGAGGCTCTTGGCGAGGTTCTCGTACTCGCTGGACTTCTTCTCGAGCGCCTCCTTCGCCGCGGCGAGCTTCTCGGTGCTGCGGGACAGTTCCTGGTTGAGCTCCGACAGTTCGTCCACGCGCTTGCGCAGCGCCCGGCGCTCGGCGTCACTGTTGGAAAGCGAGGACTCCAGCTCCGCGTTCTCCTTGCGGCTCTCGCCAAGCTGCTGCTCCAGGGCCTTCATCTGCTCCTGTTGCTCGTCGTACTGCTGCTTGAGGGTGAGCGCCTCCTTCGACTTCGAGTCGAACGCCTTCTGCGAGACGCACCCGACCAACGGAACCAGCAGGACGACACACCAATGCATGCGCATTCGAGGCTCCTTGGATTGAAGAAGCACTCTTATACCTCCTGGCTCACCCGGGCGGGAGAGCGCGTGTTCCCCACCTGTGGAGTCGAACGTAGGGAAACACGACGGTGTCACGCGAAAACTTCCATCGGAGAATAGTGAATACGCAAGGGTATCATCCCATGCCGGTCAGCAATCGAACACAAACCAACACACATGATTGCGCAGCCGCTGGTCGTCAAGCACAAGCTCCCGGATTTCGTCTGGAAGCTGCTCACGCTGCCATTGGCATTCTTGCATCGCTCAAGGTGCCGCCACGACGAACGGTAATGAACCTGGGATCGCGAGGTTTAGTGAGAATAGGCATCGACAATGATTATACCGCGGAGAGTTCGCGCAGGCGCTAGCGGGAACGCAGATAGCGCCGCGGCGAAACGTTCATGACGCGCTTGAACATCGCGATGAACGCGCTCGTGCTCGTGTAGCCGAGGTCGGCCGCGACGCACTTCACGCTGTCGCCGCGGTCGAGTTGCTCGATCGCGCGATAGACGACGCGTTGCTGGTGCCAGCGCGTGAAGCTCGTGCCGACATCGGCGCGGAACCAGCGACGGAACGTGCGCTCGGACATGCCGACCGCGCGTGCGAGCGCGGCCACACTCGTGGCCGGATGCAGCGTGACGAGCTCGGTCACACGGCGCAGTCGCGCGTTGACCGGAACCGGCTCGACAAGCTCGTCGACGAGGACGGCCGTGAGGCGAGCGCGGCGCTCCGGATCCGGCGCGTGGCCGATGCGCTCGACGAGGTCGTGCACGAACCCGGAGACTTCGACCCATCCCGTGGCGCGCGCGACGAACTCGGGCGGGAATGACAGCACGAGCCAGTGATGATCGGCCGTGGTGTGTACGCGATGCGGCGTGTCACTGGCGAGCCACAACATCGAGCGCGGCGTTACCGTCCAGTCCTGATCGCCCGTGCCGATGGTCGCGGTGCCGCGCAGGCTGACGACGAGCTGCGCTTCGCGATGGCGGTGCATCGGCACCACGCCCGCGTGGCCGAACCTCGACAACACCGGCCGGATTGCAACATGGTTCGCGATGGGCCTCGACGGAAACCGGAGCGTAACGTGAAGGACGACGGTATACCAGGGAGGACACCGTGGTCCACGACGTGATCATCGCAGGGGCCGGCCCGGTCGGCCTGTTCCTGGCCTGCGAGCTGCGGCTCGCGAAGCTCTCCGTGCTGGTGCTCGAACAATCGGAGGATCCGCACTCACCCCTGAAGCGGCTCCCGTTTGGAATGCGAGGACTCTGGGGCCCCAGCATCGAAGCCTTCTACCGGCGCGGACTGCTGGAACGAATCGCGTCGCCACGTCGTGCCGACGAGAGTGCCCCCGGCCAACCGAGACCTGGCTCGATGGCGTCCAGCTCACGGCGCCACGGGCCGGCCGGCCACTTCGCGGGCATCCAGTTCGACTACAGCAACATCGATTCGTCGCGGTGGACGTACCGACTCCCGGGCCCGGCCGACACTCAACTGGGGAGCGAAATGGAGCACCTCGAGCGCGTCCTCGCCGCGCACGCGCTCTCCCTCGGAGTGGAGATTCAGCGCGGCCATGGTGTCGAAGGCTTCGAGTCTTCGAACGATGAACTCACCGTCCGTGCCGGCGAGCAACGCTTTCGCGCGCGTTGGCTCGTGGGTTGCGACGGCGGCCGCAGCACCGTACGCAAGCAAGGGGGCTTCGAGTTCGTCGGTACCGAGCCTGAGTTCACGGGCTATTCGGTCCAGGTCGAAATCGCCGACCCGGAGAAGCTCCGCCTGGGCCGTCATTACACGCCGACCGGTATGTACACCCAGTGGCAGCCAGGGGCGATCGCGATCGCCGACTTCGACGGCGGCGCATTCCATCGCGCCCAACCGCTCACGTGTGAGCACGTGCAAGCGGTCTTACGGCGCGTGTCCTGCACGGACGTGACCCTCAAGGCGTTGCACGTCGCCTCGACATGGACCGACCGCTCGCGGCAAGCCACGACCTACCGCAAGGGACGGGTGCTGTTGGCGGGCGACGCCGCGCACATTCATTCACCGCTCGGCGGACAGGGCTTGAACCTCGGACTTGGAGACGCAATGAACCTCGGGTGGAAGCTCGCCGCGACCATCCGAGGCGATGCCCCCGATGGCCTGCTCGACAGCTACACCGCCGAGCGGCATCCGGTCGGGGCGCGCATCCTCGATTGGACGCGGGCCCAGGTCGCGGTGATGCGACCCAACCCACATTCCCGCGCGCTCAACTCCATCCTCCGCGACCTGCTCGATACGCGCGACGGCGCGACCTACTTCGCTGAACGTCTCTGGGGAGTGTCCCTCCGCTACGACCTCGGCGAGGAACACCCGTTGGTGGGCCGCAGCTGCCCGGACTTCGAGCTCGAGGACGGAACGAGGCTGGGCACACTGCTCCGAGAGGGAAACGGCTTGCTGTTGGACTTCGGCCGGCAGGCATCGCTCCAAGCGCTGGATGGCCGTTGGGGCGACCGTGTCAGGTATGTGCCGAGCGATGCCAAGGAGCGCCTTGGACTGAGCGCGCTGCTCGTGCGTCCCGATGGGTTCGTTGCATGGGCGAGCGATACGACTCCCAGTCCCGAGGAAGTCACCCGAGCCGCGGCGAGATGGTTCGCGAGCCGCGGACCTCACGCCATCAGTCGCTGACAAGAAGCCGTTCGGCTGAAAGGACTCGTCTCGGGGTTCCCACGCTCCCCCAAGCAGGAACCTCGTCACCGGCCCGCGTGCACGGAGGCGGTGATCTCGAGAAACGACCGGACGAGCGGATCCTTCTCGTCCGATGCCCGCCACACCACTCGCCCGAGGAACTCCACGTCGAGATCGCGAATCCGCTTCAGCACCGCGCCAATTCGCACGATCGCCGCCGTGCTCTCCGCGAAGAAGGTCAGGCCCTCGCCGCTCGCGACGAGCGTGAGCTGCGCCTCGCCATCCGCCTCATCGTGGACGAGAGTGAGTGGCTGTCTACGTGCGCGAAATGCCGCGAGCAGATCATCGTAGAGCCGCGGGTTCGCTTGCCTCGGCCCCAAGATGAAACGCTCATCGCGCAGGTCGGCCATCTTGAGACTTCGCCGCGACGCGAGCCGGTGTTCCTTTGGCAGCACCACGCCGATGCGATCGCGAAACAACACGCGCGAGCGGATGAGCGGGTCTTCCTCGGGTGCGTCGAAGCCATAGCCCAGTGAGATGCGGCCATCGCGGAGCGCGGAGATCTGCGCGTCGTTCACCAGCGGCTGAAGGCGAACCTCCGCACGCGGGTGGCGCGCGCGAAAGATGGAAACGACCTTCGGCAAGAGGCCCGTGTAGGCGAATCCGCCCTCGAATCCGACCACGACCCGGCCCGTGCGGCCCTCCGCTGCTGCCTTGGCATCCTCGATGGCCACGGCCGCGCGCGCGAGTGTCGCGCGCGCACCTTCGAGGAAGCTCTTGCCCGCGGCGGACAGCTTCACACCACGCCCGGAGGGCACGAAGAGCTCCACGCCGATCTCCTCTTCGAGCTGAGCGATCTGCCGGCTCAGGGGCGACTGCGAGACGTGAAGCTGCTGCGCCGCACGGCCGAAGTGCTCGGCCTCGGCCACGGCGATGAAATAGCGCAGGTGACGGAGTTCCATGATTCAGACCTTATGGGTCCTGGTTTGTTGCAATCAATGTCTTGGACGTCGAGGACGCACGTCCGCATCCTTCACCCGAATCCGCCCGTAAAGGAATCACCATGCACACTCCCGTCACGATCATCGGCGCCGGCCTCGGCGGCCTCACCCTGGCCCGCGTCCTACACGTCCACGGCATCCCGTCCACGGTCTACGAGGCGGAGCCTCACCGACGGCGCGCGCGCAGGGCGGGATGCTCGACATCCACGACTACAACGGCCAACTGGCTTTGCAGGCGGCAGGCCTGATGGACGAATTCCGCCGCCTCATCCTGGAGGGCCGCCAGGCGATGCGGATCCTCGAGCGGGACGGGACCGTCCTGTTCGACAAAGCCGACGACGGCACGGGTGGACGCCCCGAGGTGCAGCGCGGCGAGCTGCGACAGATGCTGCTCGACTCGCTCCCGGCCGGCACCATCCGGTGGGGCCACAAGGTCAGCGGTGTCCGTACTCTCGGCGAGGGCCGCCACGAGGTGACCTTCGCCAACGGCACCACCGTCGTCACGAGCCTGCTGGTCGGCGCGGACGGTGCCTGGTCACGGGTCCGGCCGCTGCTCTCCGACGCCGCACCCGAGTACGTCGGCAGGTCATTCGTCGAGACCTGGCTGTTCGACAGCGACACCCGGCACCCGGCACCCGCCAAGGCGGTCGGCGGCGGGTCGATGATGGCGCTCGCGCCGGGAAAGGGGATCCAGGCTCACCGGGAGAGGGGCAGTACCCTGCACACCTACGTGGCACTCACCAGGCCCCGGGAATGGTTCGCCGCCATCGATTTCACCGATGCCGCCGCGGCCGCCGCGCGGATCGCGCGGGAGTTCGACGGCTGGGCGCCGGAACTCACCGCGCTGATCACCGACAGTGACACCGCGCCGGTCCTGCGTCACCTCTATGAGCTGCCGATCGGGCACCGGTGGGAGCGGGTGCCGGGGGTGACCCTGCTCGGAGACGCCGCGCACCTCTCGGCCCCGAACGGTGAAGGCGCCAACCTGGCCATGTACGACGGCGCCGAACTCGGCAAGGCCCTCGCCGCGCACCCCGACGACGTCGAAGTCGCCCTCACCGAGTACGAGCAGGCCATGTTCCCCCGCGGCACCAAAGCCGCCACCGAAGGCACCCAACTCCACGAGCTCCTCTTCGGCGACAACGCACCCCACGGCCTGATCACCGCGTTCATCGAAGACGAGCAGACCCCATGAGCCGCCAGGTCGTGTGGGCGGAGGACTTCGAGCGCCTGCTCACGGCGCTCGGGTTCTCCCGCACACTCCGTCCTGGGCGCCGCGCCCTGGCTAGTGCTTCTCGCTGTCGAGGTAGGCCATCTGCGCGGCCGGGTACCGCGTGCCCGCGATGGCGCCGCGCGGTGCCACCTTCTCGACCTGGGCAATCTGGTCCGCGGTCAACGGCTTCGCGGCGAGCGCCTCATCGAGCTGCTCCAGGGTCCGCATGCCCAGCGTCGGTGTGAACTTCGGCTCCTTGCCGAGCACGTACCCGATGGCCAGTTGCCCGGGCGACATGCTCCACTTCTTCGCGAGCTCCTGCAGCCCCGCGACCAGCCGGCGTTCGCCGCGGCGTTGTCCCCACTGAAACGTGGCATGTGGGCGCGCGCGTCTCCCGGTTTGATCGGGCTCGCCGAGAGCAGGCCGCGTGACAACACGCCGTAGAGCGTCGCGCCGATGCCCAGCTCATGCAGGACCGGGAAGATGGCGTCCTCGGGGTCGCGGCTGGCGATGGAGTACTCAATCTGCAGGTCGGCGATCGGATGCACCTTCGCCGCGCGGCGGATGGTCTCCGGGCCTACCTCGGACAGGCCGATCTTCCGGACGTAGCCGGCCTTCACCAGGTCCGCGATGGCGCCGACGGTGTCCTCGATGGGCACCGCGGGGTCCAGGCGCCCTGGGCGATAGACGTCGACGTGGTCGGTGCCGAGCCGCGTCAGCGAGTAGGTCAGGAAGTTCTTCACCGCGACAGGCCGTGTGTCGACCCCCATGAAGGCACCGTCGGGCCCACGCATCGCGCCGAACTTCACGGAGAGCTGGACCTCGTCCCGGCGGCCAGCGATGGCCTTGCCAATGAGCAGCTCATTGTGTCCGGCGGCGTAGAAGTCACCGGTGTCGAGAAAGGTGATGCCATGCTCGATGGCGGCGTGGATGACGGCGATGCTCTTCGCGTCGTCCGTCTTGCCGTACACACCAGACATCCCCATACAACCCAAAGCGATTTTCAGTTTTTCGGGCATGGCTCGTATCTACGCTCGCGCGGGCACCCGGTGCTTGGCGTTTCTTGGCACGGACGCCGCGCCAAGAAGCGCCAAGCGCTCGAGCCTTCGCCACGCTACACTGAGCCGATGGAGAGCTTCACCGAGCTTCCCGTTCCGCTTCCAGGTCTGCGCGTGGCGCGCGGCACGACCACATCGCTGCACACCGGCCTCAAGGAGCACTGGGGAATCGGGCGCATCGACGAGGGCGACACCGAGTGGTGGGGCAACGGGCGCGTCCGGCGCTCGGTGCCCGGGTGCATCCTCCTGAAGCAGCCGGGCGACGTGGTGCGCCACCTGTTGCATCGCGGGCCCACGGTCTTCACCGTCGTCACCTTGCCGACGGACGAAGTGGCCCGGGTCGTTCGCGAGGAGAGGCCGTGGTGACGCCGCAGTTCGAGCCCGGCGACCCACGGGCCGCGCCCTTCCATCGGCTGCTCGACGTGGCCTGTTCCGGCGAGGACCGCTTCACGCTGGAGGTGGCGCTCGCGGAGGCCCTCCAGGCGCTGGTGGCGACCCGCGACGTGCGGTCGGACCACTCGCGCCCCGTGCGACGCGCGCTGGCGTTCATCCGCGAGCGGCTCGAGGAGCCGCTCACCCTGGAGGAGCTCGCGACCCACGTGGACTTCGACAAGTTCCATCTGTGCCGAGCCTTCCGCGCGCAGGTAGGAATGCCTCCACACGCGTACCTCACGCATCTCCGCGTCGCCCGTGCGAAGGAGTTGCTCACCCGCGGCGTGAGGCCCTCCGAGCTCGCGCCATTGGTCGGCTTCTACGACCAGGCGCAGCTGACGCGGCACTTCCGGCGGCTCGTGGGGACGACTCCCGGGCGGTATGTGAAGTCTCCGAGTGACCCGCGGTTCCGCGGCGTGCTTCGGCCTTCTCCGCAGCCGTAGACGTGCACGCCGCCTCGAGCCAAAGGTGGGTCGCGGTTGGGCCTGATCCGTTGCCGCCGATTCGAGTAGCTCAGGCAGCCGGCCCACGTCGTCGGCGAGGCGACTCACCGGCGAATCGACGAAAGACGCGGCGGAAAGCCGCGGCGTCGGCGTAGCCCACCTGCTCGGCGATTTCGTCGACCGATGCGTGCGTCGTCTCGAGAAGATGTGCCGCGCGACTCACGCGGATGCGTTGCACGAGCTCGTGAGGCGTCACTCCGAGGTTCTCGTGGACCCGGCGAGCGAGCGTCCGCGGAGACACCGCGGCCACGCGGGCGAGCTCGTCGAGAGACAGCTGACGGCCGATATTCTGCGCGATGAAACGTTCGACTGCTCGCACCCCAGGGTCGGACACGCGCAGATGCTCCATCACCATATAGCGGGCCTGGGAGTGCCGCTCGTCGAGGACGAGGTAGCGCGTCACGAGATGCGCCACGGAAGGCCCCGCCAGCCGTGCGACGAGCGCGAGCATGAGATCCGCGTGAGCCAGCGCGGAGCCGGCGGTGAGGATTTCCCCGGCGTCCACCACCATGCGCTCGGCCGAGAGCGACACCCTGGGAAACAGCCGAGCGAACTGCGGGGCGAGCCACCACGTTGTCGTCGCGGTCCGCCCCTCGAGGAGCCCCGACGCGGCGAGCACGAACGTGGCCGAGCACGACGCGGCGATCATCACGCCCTTCGCAGCTGCCTTGGCGAGGAGGTCCGCGGCGCGTTGAATGTCCTCTCGGGCCAACAACTTCGCGACGGTTCGCCCATTGGCCGCGAACATCCCCGGCAACACGACGACATCCCCCTTGCCGAGCCCGCGAAGGCTGAACGCGCCGTCCACCGCCACCGTCCGCCCGGCGGCGGAACGCACCGGCCGGCCGTCGAGCGACACCACACGCTGACGCAGCCCCCTCATCCCAGGAGGAAACGGCGCGAGCCCGGCGTCGAGGAGCTCCGCCGCCGTGCCGACGACGTCGAGCCCCACGCCGAGCGAGCTATCGCCCACACCCTCGAGAACCATGTGCACGAACATGTGGCAAGTATAGACCGAACATTGTCGTTACCGCCACTGGCCGAAGCGCCTCGGTCCCTGCAAAAAGGAGCGCATGAACATCCGGCACTCCGTCGCGACATCCATGCACGGACTGAAAGGGCACGACATATGACGACGAAAGACGGGCAACTGACGGCTCCGAACCTGACCATTGAAGCGACCAACGGCGTGAAGTATGCCTATCGGCGCTTCGGCAAGACCGACGGCGCGGCGACGCCTCTCGTGTGCTTCGTTCACTATCGCGCCAATCTCGACAACTGGGACCCGGCGCTCGTCGATGCGCTCGCCGCCGAGCGGGAGGTCATCCTGATGGACAACGTCGGCGTCGCCGGCTCCAGCGGCAAGACGCCTGACACGGTCGCCGAGATGGCCCATGGCGCAATCGCCTTCGTCGATGCGCTCAAGCTCGCGCGCTTCGACCTCCTGGGCTTTTCGCTCGGTGGCTTCGTCGCCCAGGAGTTCGCCTTGATGAGGCCTCATCAAGTACGCCGCCCAGTTCTCGCCGGAACGGGCCCCAGGGCGGCGAGGGCATGCACATGTACGTGCCAGAAGTGCTCGAGATCGCGCTCCGCGAGACGATCGACGCGGAGGCGATGCTGACCATCTTCTTCGAGAAGTCGGAGTCGAGTCGCGCGAAGGGCCGCGAGTTCATCCAACGCCTCCGCCTGCGTCAGAGCAATCGAGACGTCCCGGTCACCATGGAGACCGCCAACGCGCATATCACCGCGATCTCGACTTGGGGTATCCCGGACGCGTCGAAGCTCTCGCGCCTCGCGGCGATCAAGCAGCCGACGCTGGTCGCCAACGGAGACAACGACATCATGGTACCAACGGCGAACTCCTACCTGATGGCCGGGCATCTTCCGAATGCGCAGCTGCGAATCTACCCGGACGCCGGGCACGCATTCTTGTTCCAGTATCCGCAAGAGTTCGCCGCTGACGTGAACCGCTTCCTCGGCCGCTAGCCAGACCGCTATCTCAGGAGCACGACATGAGCGAGAAAAGCACCATCATCCTCGAAAAACCAACGCCGAAGATCGCCACCATCACCTTCGCGAATCCGCCCGTGAATGTGATCGTGCCGGAGACCGTGACACGACTGCACGAGATCCTCCAGGAACTCGAGAATGACGTTCGAGTTCAGGTTGTCATCTTCACGAGCAGCGTCAACGGATTCTTCTTCAATCACTTCGAGCTTCGGCAAGCCGACAAGTTTCCGGTCCTACCCGGCCCAGACCCTGTCCCCATGTGGGTCGACCTGGTCATTCGCCTTTCGAAGGCGCCCTTCTTGAGCATCGCGAAGATCCGCGGACGAACGCGCGGAGGGGGCAACGAACTCGCCCTGGCGTGCGACTTGCGCTACGCGAGCCGCGAGCACGCCATCTTCGGGCAGCCGGAAGTCGGCACCGGCATCCTGCCAGGGGGTGGCAGCGAACGTCTGCCACGCCTCATCGGGCGTGACCGAGGCCTCGAGGCGATCGTCACCAGCCAGGACTACGATGCCGAGCTCGCCGAGCGATACGGCTGGGTCACGCGAACCTTGCCCGACACCGAGCTCGATCAATTCGTGGAAAGGCTGGCGACCCGCGTCGCTTCCTTCGACAAGGCCGTCGTGGCTGCCGCCAAGGCTCAAGTCAACCGGGCGTCACTGCCTCCGGACGCTGATTTCGCCACGGCCTATGCGGAGTACAAGAGCTCGCTGGCTGGACCGGGCTTCCAGGCGGGCTTCGCGCGGCTTGGCAGGCAGTTCGCCGAGAAAGGCATCGAGGTCGAGCTTCGGCTCGGCGAGTACCTCGGCATCGCCAACGCGCGGCCCTGACACGAGAGGAGTCACGGCCGGTCCGGAGCGCTGAGCGCCCCGAGCATGATGCGCGAGAGGGCGGCGATGGCCTGCTCTCGCGACGTCCGCCCCGAGGCGGCGGCTTGCGCCAGGGCTTCCGAGGCACCGAGGAGGCCCTCCATCAGCACCGCCCTCCTGGCGGGGAAGCTGCATGAAGCGCGCGAACGCCTTGCGGTACTCGGCGACATAGGAGTCTCGCAAGGACTGCCGGAAGTCCTCCATTTCTTCAGTGGCCGAGAGGGCCGCGGAGATGGCTCCGAACTCGGGTCCGGCGGTCAGGACGCAATCGATGTAGGCGGCGCTGACAATCTCCGCGACGTCCTCGAGCGTCCGTCCATTGGCCTCCAGGGCGGCCCGCATCGCCAGGGTCTGTCGCTCGTCATAGTCTCGATACAGGGCGATGAGCAGTCCGGCTCGTGTGCCGAAATGCTCATAGGCGATCGGCTTGGTCACGCCCGCACGCTCGGCCAGGTAGCCGAGCGTCAGCGCTTCGGTTCCCTCGCTCCGGACGATCTCGGACGCGGTCTCCAGCAGTTGGCGCCTTCGCTGCTCCTTCGCCATTCGTTTCGCCGTGGCCAATGCATGCTCCTCTCGTTCGCTGGCTTCCCGAGTCATCGCAGAGGTTCGCTTGACTTGGATACCCACCCTCCATATTACTACTGGTAACCTACTTCTGGTAACATCGAGAAACAGGGGTCGTCATGAAGTCACGAATTCTCATCGCGGGCGGTTACGGGCTCGTGGGCAGCACCATCGCGCGGCACGTCAGGAAGGTCAGCAAGGACGTCGAAATCATCCTCGCGGGGCGGAATCCCGAGAAGGGAGCAACGCTCGCCCAGGAGTTGGGCGGTGCCACAACGGCCCATCTCGATGTGGCGGATTCCGCGCGGGGACTGCGCGAGGTGGGGCCCATCGACCTCATCGTCGCGGCCATGCAGGACCCGGGCGACAGTCTCATCCACGCCGCTCTCGCGCAGGGCATCGCCCACATTGGCATCACGAAGTTGGTCGAGGACATCACACCCATCACCTTCGCGGCATTGCGAACGCCTCCGAAACGCCCCATCGTTCTGCTAGGCCACTGGCAGGCGGGCGTGCTGACCCTCGTCGCGAGGAAGGCAGCCGAAGTGTTCAGCCGTGTCGACTCCATCCAGATGGCGGGGCTCTTCGACGCTCGTGATCCGATTGGCCCGATGACCGCTGGCGATGCCGAGCACTTCGTCGGCCGGGCGCTGCTACGTGAAGCCGGGAACTGGGCCTGGGTTGACGCCACGCGGCACGCGAGACCCGTTCGTCTCTCGGATGAGAGCGTCGTACAGGGTGTTCCGATGTCCGTACTCGACGTGCCGAGCCTCGCGGCGATCACCGGCGCGGCGAACGTCCGCTTCGACTTCCTGCAAGGCGAGTCCCTCGGCACTCGCGCCGGACGCCGGCCTCCCATGACCTCTACATCGACATCGAGGGGATCCTGAGCGACGGTCAGCGGGCCAGTCGTCGGACGGTGGTGTCCGGCCCCTTTGGCAACGCGCATCTCACGGCCCTGGGGGTGTTGGTCGCCATCGAGCGCGTCCTGGGGTTGGACGGTCGGCCCGCCGCCGGTGGCGGACTGCATCTCCCTGAAACGCTCGTGGATCCTGACGAGGCACTCGCACGGTTCAAACAGTTCGGCGTTCAAGTTGATGGTTGAGGAGGCGGCCTTCCAGACAGGTGCAAAGTGGATACTCCCGCGGCCTGACCTGCGCCATCAGTAATCCGTCATGCCGGTGCTGTTGTCGGGCCGCAGGAACTGGTTCGCGTAGGGACCGTCCGCCCAGCGATTGTTCGACCAGACGTTCCCACCGGTCTTGTAGTTCGCCGTCCCGGAGCCTCTGTAGATGGCCGGCGTGTAGTCCGGGTCGTCGAAGTCAGAGCTCCACGCCCAGCGGTTTCCAGTCACGACCATGTTCGTGGTCGGCACCCCCATCGGCGCGTGCAGACCGATTCCGCCGCCCGACCCAATCACGAAGTAATTGTCCTGCACGGTGACCCGGTCATAGCCGTTGGACCCGCTCTGCGAGCCGTCGGAATACATCGCAATCAACCCGGACTGCGTGCTGTTCCAGGTGCCGGTCCACTGCAAGCGATTGCGAGAGAAGTTCAAAGCCGACTGGCCACCCCAGGTCTGGATGCCATCCACATGATCGCCAGAGAGACCGGGCGCCACGGCGATCCACGATTCGGTGATGGTGACGTTATTGGAATAGACGTTCTCCAACCCGCTATTCGGGAAGTAGCAGCGGTGGCAAATCGTCCTGGCGGGCTGCCGGCCGTCCTTCGCCCCCGCCGCGTTGAACGAGCCCAGTTGGCTGTACAGCGCCGCGGCGCCGCCTCCGTTTCCGGACGGATGGTTGAGGAGGAGACTGCCCTTGCAGCCTCGCAGCACCAGCCATCCGGAGTTGACGGTGATGAGCGAAGTGACGTTCGCGCCCTGGAGGACGACGGTGCCCTGCGGGAAGGTGAAGCCGTCGATGGTCTCACCCCCGGCGCCAACGGTGCGCGCGAGAGCACCCCAGCCGCTCAGCGCTGTCCCGGTGAAGGTTCCGCCAGAGACGTTCGTGAAGGAGGAGATGCCAATTCCTGCCGGGCCGACGTCCGAGACGGTGAGCTGTGAGCCGTGGGTGATGGTGATACTGCCTGCATCCAGCGGGGTGATGGTCCCACGCCCCCCGGCGTCAAGCTCCGAAGCGTCTGGCGAGCAAGGCTCCCCCGAACAGCCCGAGACGAAGAAAGCCACCAGCAGACCTGAGAGGGGTATCGTAGCAGAACGCATTCAGTCTCCTCTGGAGTATCGACGCCGGCTGAGCTTCAGCGCCGGGTCGCGGGCGGGAAGGGCTCGGCGTCGAGGCGCACGCCCACGTACGAGGGGAAGCGGGGCACGCCGCCATCGGTAAGCTCCTGGTAGCGGAAGGTGATGATGGTGCCCACGTCGGGCGGCTGGCGGCGCTCCTGGTCCGAGAAGCCCGTGCCCACGGAGAAGCGGGTGCCGTCGCGCAGTTCCACCTCCAGCGCGCCCATGCGGCCCTTGTGCCGACCGGCTCCGGCCACGTGGCCCACCACGCGCGCCTCATCGTCCTTGAAGCTCTTCACCTTGAGCAGCGTGGGCGAGCGCCCCGCCTCATAGCGCGAGCCCGGCTGGCGCAGCATCAGGCCCTCGCCCCCGAGGCCCTCCACCCGGGCCAGCTCCGCGCGCAGGTGCGCCACGTCCCGACAGGGCTCGTGCGGCAACCACCGGGCATACGGGGGAGCCATCTCCTCGACGAATCGCTGGCAGCGCGCGAGCCGCTCCTCGAAGGGCGCGTCCACGCCCGGGGCGTCGAAGATGACGAAGGACAGGGACTTCCACCCCTCGCCCCGGTCCTGCCGCCGCACGATGCTCACCGTGTGCTGGAACTTGCGCTGTCCGCCGAACAACTCCCCGTCGAGCGGGAAGTCGGGCAGCTTCGCGGTGAACCACTCGGGGGCGAGGAAGGGGTTGCCCTGGCGCGACAGGAACTGCTTGCCGTCCCAGTACGCGCGCACCCCATCGAGCTTCTCGCTCATCCACCAGCCCGTCAGCTCGACGTCGTTCTCCCACGGGTGCGCGAGCAGCAGGGGCGGGGCCTTGGCGCCGGAGCCCTCCGAATCGTCCTCCCTGACGGGAACGGGCGCCGAGGCCGCGAGGGTGCCCAACCGGGTGTTCTCGGCCTCGTCACCGCGCACCTTGCGCAGGTGCTTGCAGGTCCGGCGCTCGATGCCCACCGACTGGTTGCGCCAGGCCGGACAGGTGCACGAGTACACGCCACCGGTGTTCTTCAAGATGTACGGATTCTTGCCCGACCCCTTCACCTCGACCTGCTCGCCGTCCGCGATGTCCGCCACGCTGTTCTCCCCGTGTGAGGGGCGAAGCGTAGCCGCCGCATCCGTCACGAGCGGAGCACCTGTCGGGGTGACTCCAGGAGCCGACCTCGGACGTCAGGACTCGACGGAGCGAGGCTCGGTCTGATGGGTAGCGACCCAAGGTGCCAAAGGATATGCGACGGCGGTAGAAGGCGTGCCCCATGGGTGACTGGGGACAGGTGACGTTCTTCCGGACTGAAGATCTCGACGCGCTCGAGCGCGTCATTGGCGACCTCTGCCTGGCGGAAGGTCTCGTGGCGGCGCCCTACGTGCGGCGCAAGCGCGAGAAATGGGACAGGATGCAATACGGGACCGGCGCGACCTCCGACCGGTGGGCCCTCGCGCTCGGGGCCGGCCGAGGCGGCTGGTCCGTCGTCAAGACCGCTCCGCTCGAGCTGCTCGCCGAGCCGGGGACATCGGGCGAGCATCGGCTCGGCGTCCTCGCGCGCGTGCTCCGCTGCGAGGCCCTGCACGTGTCTCTCTATGACGGCACGGCGATGCTCGTCGCGGAGGCCAGGCCAACGGGTGAAGTCGTGCTGTCGGGATACACGATGGAAGGCCTGACCTTCCACGGCATCGACCTCGACGAGGAGCGCGTCCAGCCCAGGATCGAGAGCGACGGGGTGCCACACTCCGTCCACGAGGCGCTCGAGCAATACCTCTCCGACGGCTTCGACGAGCTGCTCGAACAGCTCGCCCACAAACGATGGATGGACGTCTCGCTCACGCTCATCGAGGGTCGTAAAGTGCCGTCCGCACGCGTGTTGTCCTTCGTGCGTCCCGCGCTCGACAAGCGGCCGCCGCTCCGGCTGAAACTCACGGTGGAAGAGCACCCGCTCGGCACACGCTACGTACTCGACGACGGCATCTGGGTGAATGAAAGCAGCATCGAAGCGGCCGATGCGGCGGTGGGGGCCGCGTTCGTCCGCAAGGTCGCGAGCTGGCTCGAGGTCCCGGTCACACTCGAGCCCGGCGTACCGCTGTCCTCGTTCTGCGTGCGCGCGCCCCCGAGCGAGCGCACGCGCCGCGTCGGCGTCGAGACGGAGTTGCTGTCCATCGGCTCCAATCATGGTGCCGAGCTGATCCTCCACGTCGCGCGAGGCGTCGGCATCGCCGAGTTCGAGGAGAGCAGCCCACATCAGCGGCGACGCCTGGTCGACGTCCTCGCGCGAGCCCTCGTCGGCGCGCGGGCGAACACCGATGCGGCCTACCGCGGCTTCGAGCGCGTCGACACGGAGCCGACGCCGCGGGCCCTCGGTGCATTCGCGGGCGAGCGCCTCATCACGGCCTGGTGGCGGAGAGGGAAATCGGCCGTCGCCATCGAAGGCCGGGAGGTCTTCGAGCTGCCAGGGCTCTGCACGGCGATCGCCACCACCCAGCGACGGGTCGCCCTCGCGCTCGTCACCCCGGGGTTCGTCCACGAGTACTCCCAGGGCTACGGGCAGGACGATGCCGCCGTCATCGTCCTCATCGACGTCGACACGGGAGAGGTGCACGAGGCGCTCCACAGCGACGAGCACCTGACGTTCGGCTTCACGGACCTGTACTTCGCGGGTGACGTACTCGGAGTCCGCGCCGAGCGCGACGGAGTGAAAACCCTCGTGACGCTCGACGGCGGCGAGCGGAAGGAGCGTCCGGAGGATTTCCGGCAGTGGGCGCGCGAGGCGATGCGCGTCCCCCCACGGTCGACAACCTCTACTCGACGTATGATCTGCCGATGCTCTGGGCCGGACCGGACGCGGTCGTGGCCGTCGAGGAGCGCGCACGCGGCGGCGAGAGGACGGCGCTCGTCGTGCTCGACACGCGCACGAAGAGCAGCGCCCCCTCTTCGACGCGGCGGGCCTCGAGCCGCGCGCGTTCTCCGCGAGTGGCTCACGGTGCCTCGCTCAGGTCGACGACCGGAGGCTCTTCGTCGGAAGCCGCGCCTGACCCGCGCGGGCGCGAGCCTGCCTCCCGGACCAGGGCGAGCCCCTTCCCCACGAGGAATGGACCTGGATTCCAAGAACTCAGGATTTTCAACCCAAAACGGAATATTCTGTGTTCGCGCACCCCCGGGCGCTGCGCGGCTCGGCCCCTGCCCGAAGCCGCACTACCCCATGCTGTCGAAAGAGCGAACACCAATGGATGAACGCAGGATGAAAGCGAGCCTGGGAGCCCTCTCCTTGATGGCCCTCCTGGGATGCCAGACGCCGGAGCCTTCCGCGGCGGGCGCGAGTGAGGCCGCGAGCCCACTGGTCACCGGACCCGATTTCGTGGTGACGGAGTTGAGCGGTCCCTCCAGCGTGTTGCCGGGGGACCTCTTCGAGGTCACGGCCACGGTGTGCAACCAAGGAGGACAGGGAGGCTCCACGCAGACGGAGTTGTTCCTCTCCGCCGACACCGTCTTCTCCGCGCAGACGGACCTCCCCAGGGGACAGCTCTACCTGCCCTATCTGGCTCCCGGGCAGTGCTCACGGCAGACGACGCGGGTGTCCGCCCAGGTGCCCACGAACGGTGTCTGGTATGTGGGAGCACGCCTCGATCCACTCGGGGATGAGAACCCGGGCAACAACACGCGCTTCAGCGCGCCGGTGGGGATCGGCTTCCTGGCGGACTTCGTCGTCACCTCGGTGACGGGTCCCGCCAGCGTGGAGCCCGGCCAGCGGCTCACCGCCCGGGTCACCGTCTGCAACCACGGCACCCGGAGCGAGAGCACCCAGGTGGCCTTGCTCCTGTCCGAGGACGCGGACATCCGCCTCCCCTCGCCCTCCGCTCCCGCCAAGGACAGCGTCGTGGGTGAGGCGCCGGTACCCTGGCTCGCTCCCGGCCAGTGCGCCACGGTGTCCATCTCCGGCGACATCTATCCCCCGCCCACGAACACGCCCAACGTGCGCGCCTTCCACCTGGGCGCCGTGGTGGACCCGGCCCAATCCATCCCCGAGTTCGTCGAGGACAACGCCCACCCGGGCTACGTGCTGGGCGTGGGGAACGCACCGGACTTCATCATCACCTCGGTGAAGGGCCCCACCAGCGTGGAGCCCGGCCAGCGGCTCACCGCCCAGGTCACCGTCTGCAACCAGGGCACCCGGACCTACGACAGCCGCCGGCCCTCCTCCTGTCCGAGGACGAGCACCTCCGCCTCCCTCCCCCTCCGTTCCTCCCGAGGATCAGGTCGTGGGTGACGCGCCGGTGCCTCCGCTCGCTCCCGGCCAGTGCACCACCGTGTCCATCTCCGGCAACATCTACCCCCCGCCCCCGAGCACGCCCGACGTGCGGGCCTTCCACCTGGGCGCGGTGGTGGACCCGAACTACTTCCCCAATGAGCTGCGCACGGACAACAACACCCACCCGGGCTACGTGCTGGGCGTGGGGTATGCGCCGGACTTCGTCATCACCTCGGTGACGGGTCCCGCCAGCGTGGAGTCCGGCCAGCGGCTCACCGCCCGGGTCACCGTCTGCAACCAGGGCACTCGCACCTCCGACAACCACGTGTTCCTCGTGCTGTCCGAGGACGAGAACATCCGCCTCCCCTCGTCCTCCGCGCCTCCCGAGGATCTGCCCGTGGGTGATGCACCGGTGCCTCCGCTCGCCCCCGGCCAGTGCTCCACGGTGTCCATCTCCGGCAACATCTACCCCCCGCCCCCGAACACACCCGACCCGCGCGCCTTCCATCTGGGCGCCGTGCTGGACCCGAACTACCCCTCCGAGCTGCGCAAGGACAACAACACCCACCCGGGCTACGTGCTGGGCGTGGGGTATGCGCCAGACTTCGTCATCACCTCGGTGAAGGGCCCCGCCAGCGTGGAGTCCGGCCAGCCGCTCACCGCCCAGGTCACCGTCTGCAACCAGGGCACCCGCACCCGAGACACCTCCGTGGCCCTCGTGCTGTCCGAGGACGAGCACTTCCGCGCCCCCTCGCCCTCCGCGCCTGCCGAGGACGTCTTCGTGGGTGGCACGTCGGTGCCTCCGCTCTCTCCCGGCCAATGCTCCACGGTGTCCATCGCCTCCAGCGGCGTCTATCCCCCGCCCATGGCCTCGCCCGACACGCGGGCCTTCCACCTGGGCGCCATGCTGAACCCGAACGATCCCTCCGAGCTGCGCACGGACAACAACACCCACCCGGGCTACGTGCTGGGCCTGGGGAACGCGCCGGACTTCGTCATCACCTCGGTGAAGGTCCCCCCAGCGTGGACTTCGGCCAGCCGCTCACCGCCCAGGTCACCGTCTGCAACCAGGGCACCCGGAGCGCGAACCCCCGCGTGTTCCTCCTGCTGTCCGAGGACGAGCACCTCCACCTCCCTCGCCCTCCGCGCCTCCCGAGGATCAGGTGGTGGGTGACTCGCTGGCGCCTCCGCTCGCTCCCGGCCAGTGCTCGACGCTCTCCATTGGCGCCAGCAGCATCTATCCCCGCCCCCGAGCACGCCCGACACGCGCGCCTTCCACCTGGGTGCCATGGTGGACCCGCGCTACTTCCCCGATGAGCTGCGCACGGACAACAACACCCACCCGGGCTACCTGCTGGGCCTGGGCCATGACGCGGACTTCGTCATCAGCGCGGTGAAGGGCCCCGCCAGCGTGGACTTCGGCCAGCCGCTCACCGCCCAGGTCACCGTCTGCAACCAGGGCACCCGCCTCGATCACAGCCGCGTGTTCCTCGTGCTGTCCCAGGACGAGAACATCCGCCCCCCTCGCCCTCCGGGCCTCCCGAGGATCAGATCGTGGGTGACGCGCAGGTGCCTCCGCTGGCTCCCGGCCAGTGCACCACGGTGTCCATCGCCTCCAGCGGCATCTATCCGCCGCCCATGAGCCCACCCGACGTGCGGGCCTTCCACCTGGGCGCCGTGGTGGACCCGAACTACTTCCCCAATGAGCTGCGCACGGACAACAACACCCACCCGGGCTACGTGCTGGGCGTGGGGTATGCGCCGGACTTCGTCATCAGCTCGGTGAAGGGCCCCGCCAGCGTGGACTTCGGCCAGCCGCTCACCGCCCAGGTCACCGTCTGCAACCAGGGCACCCGGAGCGAGGGCACCCGCGTGTTGCTCGCGCTGTCCGAGGACGAGCACCTCCGCCTCCCCTCGCCCTCCGCGCCTCCCGAGGATCAGCTCGTGGGCAACACGCAGGTGCCTCCGCTGGCCCCCAACCAGTGCGCCACGGTGACCATCACCGCCAGCAACATCTATCCCCCGCCGATGAGCTCGCCCGAAACCCGGGCCTTCCACCTGGGCGCCATGGTGGACCCGTACGCCGCCCCGGACGAGCTGCGCACGGACAACAACACCCACCCGGGCTATCTGCTGGGCGTGGGGAACGCGCCGGACTTCGTCATCAGCTCGGTGACGGGTCCCGCCAGCGTGGAGCCCGGCCAGCCCTTCACCGCCCAGGTCACTGTCTGCAACCAGGGCACCCGCCCCTCCGACAGCCGCATGCTCCTGGTGCTGTCCGAGGACGAGAACCTCCGCCTCCCCACGTCTTCGGCCCCTCCCGAAGACACCCTCGTGGGTGATGTCCCGGTACCTCCCACGGCTCCTGGCCAGTGCGCCACGGTGTCCATCACCGGCAACGCCTATCCCTCGCCCACGAGCACGCCCGACGCGCGCGCCTTCCACCTGGGCGCCATGGTGGATCCACGCTACGTCCCCGACGAGCTGCGCACGGACAACAACGCCCACCCGGGCTACGTGCTGGGCGTGGGCCATGACGCGGACTTCGTCATCACCTCGGTGGAGAGCCCCGTGTTCGTCCGGAGCGGACAGAGCCTCGCCACCCGGGTGAACGTCTGCAACCAGGGCACCCTGGCCGCGAGCACCCGGGTGAGCGTGCTCCTGTCCACGGACACCACCCTCCGTCCCTCCTCGCCGTCCGCGCCTTCCGAGGATGTCATCGTGGGGGAGGCCCAGACGGGTCTTCTCCAGCCCGGCTGGTGCGAGACCGTGTCCGTCACCGGCAATGCCATGCCCCCGCCGTCGAGCAACCCGGACACGCAGGGCACGGCCTACGTGGGCGCCGCGGTGAACGTGAACCAGATGAACCCCGAGCTGCGCGTGGACAACAACACCCTGCTCGGCGGGTGGCTCTACATCGCCCCCTGAGGTCCCACCGTTGCCTCCCGGCCCGCGCCATCGAGCGCGGGCTGGGAGGTGTCGTCTGGAAGCACGGCGCGACGCCCAGAAACAAACACTCCGCTTCCACCGTGAGCCGGGAACGCGAGGCATCGGCCCGTTCCGTGATGGGCTGGGCCCCGGGGCTTGCTCGGCCCCGGAAGCCGCTACACTTTCGAGCACACGGGCAGTCCTTCACCCCACTCGTGCCGGACGAGTGGCTCGCCCAGAAGAGGCAGGGCCTTTCGTGAACGGCACGGACATCCTCAGCACCAACGGACTCAGACCCGAGGCGTTCCGGGGCCGCGTCTCCGCCGTGGTGCTGGGCGTGTCCGCGGGAGGCGTGGAAGCGCTGTCCTTCCTCCTGCCCCTGCTGCCGCGGACCTTCCGGCCCGCCCTGTTGATCGTCCTGCACATTCCACCCGAGCGGCCCAGCCTGCTCGTGGACATCTTCGCGCCCCGGTGTCCCCTGCCGGTGAGGGAGGCCCAGGACAAGGAGCCGGTGAGGCCCGGGACGGTCTACTTCGCGCCCCCGGACTACCACCTGCTGGTGGACACGGGGCCCTCGCTGTCGCTCTCGGTGGACGAGCCCGTCCACTACTCGCGCCCCTCCATCGACGTGCTGTTCGAATCGGCGGCGTACATCTACGGCGCCCGGCTCGCGGCCGTCATCCTCACCGGCGCCAACGAGGATGGGGCACGAGGCTCGCGGCGGTGCGCGCGGCGGGGGGCGTCACGCTGGTGCAGGCACCCGAGACCGCGCACATGCCCGTCATGCCCGCCGCGGCCCTCGCCCGGGGGCCCGTGGACTTCGTGCTCCCCCTCGCGCAGCTCGCCCAGGTGCTCGGAGAGCTGGGAACAGACTCAAAAGCCTGACACGCTCCCAGGACCCTGGGGCCCGCCCCGCGCCAATACCCTCTCATCCGTCATTTCTCTCGTGATGAGAGTGAATGACTTTGTTCCATTCCAATGAGGCGCGAAGAGCAAGCTCGACGCGGCGCGTCGTTCGCCGCGATGCGTCGAGACTCTCCGCGAGGACGAATGACTCTGGAGGTGGAGGAGGTGAAGAACCATGCTAAGCCACGGCCCGGGTAGGTGCGCGCACTACCTTCCTCGTTTCGAGCAACCCGAAGCGGGTCCTACTCCTCAACTGGAATCCAGGAGCGCCTCTAGATGAACAACCAGTGGATGCAACGCCGGCTAGTCGTGATGTGCATGGGTCTTGTCTCCTTGGGGGGACTGGCGGGCTGTTCGAAGAGCAAGCAGCAGGAGGAGCACGCCGGAGGCCACCGCGACGGCTCCCGCGGCGGCGAAGGCCACGGCCGTCACCATCGCGCAGGAGGCGCAGACCTCCTGGATCCGCAACTTCAATCCCCTGCTGGCCAGCAGCAGCTCGCGCTGGCCCACGCGCGCGGGCATCTACGAGCCGATGCTTATCTTCAACGTGCTCAAGGCGGACTACGTGCCGTGGCTCGCCGAGAAGTACACGTGGGGCGAGGGCAACAAGACGCTCACCTTCTCCATGCGTCCGGGCGTGAAGTGGTCGGACGGCCAGCCGTTCACCGCCAAGGACGTGGCCTTCACCTTCGAGCTGCTCAAGAAGCACAAGGCGCTGGATCTGTCGGCCGTCTGGGCGTTCCTCGAGGGCGTGCAGGCCAAGGATGACGCCACGGTGGAGTTCACCTTCAGCCGCGTCTTCGTGCCCGGCCTGCTCTACATCGCGCAGCAGCCGATCGTCCCCGAGCACAAGTGGAAGGACGTCGCCGACCCGGTCTCCTACAAGAACGAGAACCCCGTGGCCACGGGCCCCTTCACGGAGATCAAGGTCTTCCAGAACCAGGTCTGGGAGCTCGGCCGCAACCCGAACTACTGGCAGCAGGGCAAGCCCTACGTCCAGGCCCTGCGCTTCCCGGCCTACCCCGGCAACGACCAGGCCAACCTCGCGCTGCTCAATGGCGAGGTGGACTACGCGGGCAACTTCGTGCCGGACATCGAGCGGCTCTACGTGAGCAAGGACAAGGAGAACAATCACTACTGGTTCCCGCTCGTGGGCAACACGGTGATTCTCTACACCAACACCACGAAGAAGCCCTTCAACGACGTGCGCGTGCGCAAGGCCATCAGCATGGCGATCGACCGCGAGCAGATCGTCAAGGTCGCCATGTACAACTACACGCGGCCCTCGGACGCCACCGCCCTCAGCGAGACCCACGACAGCTGGCGCAACGCCAAGGCCGTGGAGTCTGGTGACTGGGTGAAGTTCGACGCCGCCAAGGCCGGCGCCCTGCTCGACGAGGCGGGCTACAAGCGCGGCGAGGATGGCATTCGCGTGGGACCGGACAAGAAGCCCCTGCGCTACGACGTCAACGTGGTGACGGGCTGGTCCGACTGGGTGCGCGCCGCGCAGATCATCGCGCAGAACCTCAAGCAGGTGGGCATCGACGCGACCCTGAAGACCTACGACTTCAGCCCCTGGTTCGAGCGCATCCAGAAGGGTGAGTTCGATCTGTCCATGGGCTGGTCCTCCGACGAGCCCAATCCGTACTACGTCTACCGGGACTTCCTCGGCACCGAGACGGTGCAGCCCGTGGGCACGGTCGCGGCGCGCAACTGGCACCGCTTCGGCAACAAGGACGCGGATGCCCTGCTCAAGGCCTTCGAGGCCACGAGCGATCCCGCGGAGCAGAAGAAGATCTCCGATCAGCTCCAGGTGCTCTTCGTGGAGAACGCGCCCGTCATCCCGCTCTTCCCCGGCCCGTCCTGGGGTGAGTACAGCACGCGCCGCTTCACGGGTTTCCCGAACAAGGACAACCCCTACGCGAAGCTCACGCCCAACTCCATCCCGGAGAACCTCCTCGTCCTGACGGAGATCAAGCCCAAGTAACAACCACCTCGGGCGGCGAAGCGGGCGCATCCACTCCCGGGTGGATGCGCCCCGCCGCCTTCACGGCACCGGGGCGCTCGCGGCTACTGCACCCGCGCCAGGATGTCGTTGAGCGTCTGCTCGGAGAACCTGCCCTCGGAGAAGAGCACCAGCTTGTAGACGGGCATGTCGTGGGCGAACACCAGCGTCGACATCTCCGCCTTCTTCCGGGCGCGCTCCTCCTCGGGCGTGCGCTTGACGCCGCCGGGCTCCTCGGTCGTCCCGCCCATGATGACGCCCACCAGCTGGGGGTAGAACTCCTTGCCCTTGGGGTGGTCCTTGAACTCCTTCACCAGGGAGTGGCGTGACAGCG
The DNA here is from genome assembly GCA_049060065.1 of Cystobacter fuscus. Taxonomy (GTDB): domain Bacteria; phylum Myxococcota; class Myxococcia; order Myxococcales; family Myxococcaceae; genus Cystobacter; species Cystobacter fuscus_B. Next base: position 915,592 of record JBMEQP010000002.1, on the reverse strand, counting down.
AGGGGATCTCCTGCTGGGCCACCTCCACCTGGACGTGCTTGCGCAGGGGCAGGTTCGGGACGAGCCACCCACCAGGATGTCGAAGCGGCCCGGGTTGACGGACCAGCGGTGGAGGGTGGTGTTGTAGTAGGCGAAGTCACGCCGGCTCAGCGTGAAGCGCACCGTCTTCTCCTCGCCGGGCTCGAGCGCCACCTTGGTGAAGGCCTTGAGCTCCTTGTCCGGACGGCTGACCACCGGCTTGTCCTCGCGGACGTAGAGCTGGACGATTTCCTTTCCAGCCACCTTCCCCGTGTTCTTGACCTTCAGCTCCACGGTCAGGCTCTCGGTTTCATGGATGGACGGCGCGCTGAAGCTCAGCTCCGAGTAGGCGAAGGTCGTGTAGCTCAGACCGAAACCAAACGGGAACAGCGGCGTGATGTTCTTCTTGTCGTAGTAGCGGTAGCCGATGAAGACGCCCTCGCCGTAGCGGGCCTGCTGATTGAGGCCGGGGAACTCGGTGAAGGTCGGCGTGTCCTCCACCCGCAGCGGGAAGGTCTCCGCCAGCTTCGCCGAGGGGTTGACCTTGCCGGTCAGGATGTCGGCGATGGCGCCACCGCCCGCCTGTCCCGTCAGCCAGCCCTCCAGGATGGCCTTCACCCGGCCCACCCACGGCATGGTGATGGCCGAGCCATTCATCAACACCACCACCGTGTTGGGCTGCACCGGCTGACCGCGTCGATCAACCGGTTGTGGCCCTCGGGGATGTCCAGGGTGGAGCGATCGAAGCCCTCGGACTCGTGGCTGTCCGGCAGACCGGCGAAGACGATGGCCAGGTCCGCGCTCTTCGCCTGCTGCCGCGCCTCCTCGAGCAGCTGCGCGGTGGTGACGCCCTCGAGGTCATAGCCGCTCGCGTAGGACAGGCGCTCCTCACCGCCGAGCAGCGCCGCCAGCTCGGCATAGGCGTTGGAGATGCGGGTGGGATTGACCTGCGAGCTTCCAGCGCCCTGGTAGCGGGGGTCCTTGGCGAACGCGCCAATCACGGCGATCTTCTTCTTTCCTCCGGTCTCCAGCGGCAGCAGGTCGTCCTCGTTCTTCAGGAGGATGATGCTCTCGCCCGCCGCCCGCCGCGCCAGGGCATGGTGCTCGTCCACGTCGAAGCGGACCCCGCCGCGGCGGCTCGCCGTGGCCTTGAGGACCACGGCGAGCAGTCCGGCCACCACCTGGTCCAGGCGGGACTCCGGCAGCTGGCCCGCCTTGACGGCCTCGATGATCTTCTTGCGGTTCACGTCGCCGCTGCCGGGCATCTCCAGGTTCAACCCGGCCATGATGCCCTTCACGCGATCATGGACGGCGCCCCAGTCGGACACCACGTACCCCTGGAAGCCCCACGCGTCCCGGAGGATGTCCTCGAGCAGCAGGTGGTTCTCGGAGGCATAGACGCCGTTGATCTTGTTGTAGGAGCACATGATCGCTCAGGGCTGGGCCTGGGTGACGGCGATCTCGAAGGCGGGCAGGTAGATTTCGTGCAGGGTGCGCTCGTCCACGATGGAGCTGCTCACCATCCGCTCGTGTTCCTGATTGTTCACCGCGAAGTGCTTCAGGGTGCTTCCCACCCCTGGTCCTGCAACCCCTTGATGTACGCGGCCGCCGGGTGGCCGGCGAGGAAGGGGTCCTCGGAGAAGTACTCGAAGTTGCGCCCGCCCAGGGAGAGCGCTTCATGTTGTTGCCCGGACCCAGCAAGAGCTGGACGTCGTTGGCCTGCGCCTCGCGCGCCAGGGCGGCGCCAATCTCCGCGAGCAGCTCCGTGTTCCAGCTCGAGGCCAGGGCGGACGCGGTGGGAAAGCAGGTCGCGGGGACGCTGTCCGCCGTATTGGGCCCCAATGCCTTCCGGAGCCCATGCGGGCCGTCCGCCATGAAGATGGAAGGAATTCCCAGGCGTTCGACCTTGTGGGTCGTCCACGCGCCATTGCCAGACATGAGCAGGGCTTTCTCCTCCAGCGTCATCTGGGACACCGGTGCTGCGCTCTGGCCTTGTAGTCTTTGATTTGTTCGGACATGTCAGGGGGGTCCTTGTCGGAAGACACCGCGACGGGCAGGGAGCCCGGTTTCCAGGTGACGGAGAGCCGGGCCGGTCGCCGCCGCCTTCTAGCAGGACACGCCCGCGTCGTCCTCACAGCACTCGCCCCTCACCGCGCGCGGGACACAGCCCACCTGGATACTTCCAGGGAACGTGGACGCGTGACGCCGTGAGTCACCCGGAAGCGCCCCGTCCACCCCCCGGCGGGCCGGAGAAGCGCCCTTCGCCTCCCGCGCGCGGACTGTCACTCCCCGCGTGGGCCAGGGTCGCGGAAACGATGTCAAATCGAGAAATCGGTGTTCACACACTCGTCACCAGACTCCTGGATGATGATGTTTTCACTGGTTGTCTGGAGTTCTTCCGCGCGCGATGAGGTTGAACAAATCCGCTCAAACGTGGCTCCAATGGGTTGCTCATGACTTTCGGCGCGTGGTAGCCATGGCGCTGCTGCGGGCGTCTCAGGGCCGCCGCTCACTCGGGGGTTTGCGACCACGCGACCTGGGTTCTTGCTCGAGCGGAGAGGTTGTCGATGAGCGCAGGGCGGTGGACGTGGTTGCTTGGGCGTTTGGACGCCCTGTTGCCCAGGAACCGGCACCACCTGACGCCTGGTGAGCTTGGCCGCTACCGGGTCCTGCTGGGGAGTACGAGCCTGCTGGCGGCCATGTCCCTGGTGCTCGCGATCACCTCCGCCCTGGGGGTGAACGGGGGCGCGCCGTTGGTGAGGATCGGCACGAGCGCCGCGATCGGCTTCGCGTTGATCCTGGTGTACCTGAGAGCGGGAGGCGCGCTGCGGTGCGGGGCGATCCTCGTCTGCGCGACCATGCTGGCCGGGTACATGCTGACGACGTTCTTGATGCCCCGTCAGATCGTCGCCTCGCATGCGGCCAGCCTGCTCATCCCCCTGTTGGCGGTCTACCTGCTGGGAGTGAAGGCGGGGCTCGTCTTCACGGGGTTCTTCTGTCTCAACTCGGGGATCCTCCTCCCCCTCTACCTGTCGGGGTTCGGGAGCCGGGAGCCGCTCTTCGCCAACACCCAGGCGTGGATCGCCGGAATGCTCGACTCCCTCATCCTGCTGCTCGGCTGGGGGTTGAGCTCGCTGTTCGGCATCGCGCGGGACGAGGCCTCCGCCACGGTGCGCGACAGCGAGCGCAAGCTGCACAGCCTGTTGGAGAGCACGACGGATCCGGTGTGCTCGCTCGACGCACAAGGGCGAATCATCACGACCAACAGCGTGGCGCGGAAGATGTTCCAGGAGATGTACGGCAAGGAGCTGCGCCCGGGGACCGAGTTGGATCAGCGCAGCGACCCCGTGGTGCAGGAGCAATGGCGCAACAGCCTGCGGCGCGCCCTGCGCGGAGAGAGCGTCCGCTTCGAGTGGGTCAGGCGGGGCCCCCACCGCACCTGGGTGCTCGATGTGGCGCTCCACCCGCTGTGGGGAGGGGGGACCGGCCCGTGGGGGTGACGCTCTTCGGACGGGACATCACGGAGCGCAAGGAGGCCGAGGCGAAGCTGGGGGAGTTGCACCGGGGGTTGATGGAGGTGTCACGCCAGGCGGGCATGGCGGAGATGGCCACGGGCGTGCTGCACAACGTGGGCAACATGTTCAACAGCGTCAACGTCTCCGCCTCGCTCATGCTCGAGCGGCTGCAAGGCTCGCGCACCACGTCCCTGCTGCGTGCCTCGGAGCTGCTGGCCGAGCACGAGACGAACCTGCCCACCTTCCTGACGGAGGACACCCGGGGGCGCCAGCTTCGAAGTACCTGTCCACGGTGTCCCGGCACCTGGTGCGGGAGCAGGAGGAGCTGCTCACGGAGATGAAGGAGTTGCTGCGCAACGTGGAGCACATCCGCGAGGTGGTGAGCCTGCAGCAGGAGAACGCCCGCGTCGTGGGCCGGGTGGAGCTGGTCACGGTGCCCGAGCTGCTCGACAACGCGGTGCGCCTGCACCTGGACGCCTTCGAGCGTCTGGGCATCCGCATCCAACGCGAGTACGCCGAGGTGGCACCGCTGCCGCTGGACCGGCACCGGCTGCTGCAGATCCTCGTGAATCTCCTGGGCAACGCGCGGCATGCCCTGGTGGAGAGCGGACGCGAGGACAAGCGGTTGTCGCTGCGCGTGCGGCGCGAGGGCGAGGAATGGCTGCGCATCGAGGTGGAAGACAATGGGGTGGGCATCGCCCCGGAGCACCTGACGCAGCTGTTCTCCCACGGCTTCACCACCAAGAAGGAAGGCCATGGCTTCGGTCTTCACTCCAGCGCGCTGGCCGCCGAGGCGATGAAGGGCCGGCTGCGCTGTGAAAGCCAGGGCAAGGGCCATGGCGCGTGCTTCACCCTGGAGCTGCCCCTGAGCGGGTGGGAGAAGCTGGCCTGAGCCAACGGCACGGCCCTCGTGCCTTGGAGTTGCTCCGCGGGCCGGAGTAGTCTGCCGCCCATGCGAGAGGAGCGGAGCGATCCCCACCCGGCGCCGCCGCGTCCGGCCGGGCACTCACCCCCCGCGCATTGGCGCTCGGCGGACTCCTGGGCGCGGGGCTCAGCCTCACCAACCTCTACGTCGGACTGAAGACGGGGCTGGCCTTTCCGGTGACGATCATCGCCTGCGTGCTGGGGCTCGGCGTCTACCAGGCGCTGGCCGGCCGTGGCGCACCCGCTCGCGCCCCGGGCTGTCCCTGCTGGAGACGAGCGCCATGCAGTCCACGGCCTCCTCGGCGGGCTACTCCACGGGAGGCACCCTCATCTCCGCCAACGTGGCGTGGCTGATGCTCTCCGGCCACCACCCTCCGGGCTGGGCGCTCTTCTGTTGGACGCTGCTCATCTCCGCGCTCGGAGTCCTCTTCGCCGTCCCGCTCCAGCACGCCTTCCTCCACCGCGAACGCCTCCCCTTCCCCTCCGGACTGGCCGCGGCCTCGGCGGCGCGGATGCTCCAGCAAGGAGACGTCTCCGCGCGCCAGGGAACCCGGGCGCTCGGGGGGCGGCCCTGGTGGCCGGCCTGCTCACGTTCCTCCGGGACGGACTGAAGCGGCTCCCCACCTCGCTGCCCCTTCCAGGCGCCCTCCAGGGAGTGCCGCTGGCCTCGCTCTCCTTCTCCCTCGACCTCGGCCTGCTCTCCCCCGGAGTCGGTGCGCTGGTGGGCCCGCGCATCGCCGCCTCGCTCCTGCTCGGCGCCGTCGCCTGCTTCGGCGTGCTCGTCCCCTGGCTCCACGTTCGAGGCACCCTGCCCCAACCCGACTTCAACCACGCGCTCGAGTGGAGCATGTGGCCCGGCACCGCGCTGGTGACGAGCGCCGCCTTCACCCACCTGCTGTCACGGCGGGACGTCCTGCGCCGCGCGTTCTCCTCGCTCGTCCGGGCCGGAGCGGACCCGGAGACCGGAGCGGGCCCGGGACAGGTGCCACGGGGCTGGTGGCTCGCCGGCCTCGCGCTGCTCTCGCTGGGGACGGTGGTGCTGGGGGATGGGGTCTTCGGCATTCCCCCCACCTGGGGCTGTTCGGCGTGCTGATCTCCTTCCCGCTCGCCGTGGCGGCGTGCCGGGTGACCGGGGAGACGGACGTCACCCCCTCGGGAGCCCTGGGACAGCTCGCCCAGCTCGCCTTCTGCGTCGTCATGCCCGGCAACGCCCTGGCCAACGCCATCGCCGCCAGCCTCTCCGGCTCCACCGCCGCCACCAGCGCGGACCTGCTCACCGACGTCAAGGCCGGCTCGCTGCTCGGCGCGACCCCCCGGCAGACCGTCCTCGCCCAGCTCTGGGGCTGTCTCGTCGGCTCGGCCGTCATCGTCCCCGCCTTCCTGCTCCTCGTGCCGGACACCTCCGTCCTCTCCGAGGAGCACTTCCCCGCTCCCGGCGGAACCTTCGTGGAGGGGGTGGCCCGGGTGCTCGCCGCGGGCCTCGATGCCCTGGCCCCCGCCTCCCGCTGGGGCGCGCTCGCCGGAGGGGTGAGCGGCATCCTCCTGGCGCTGCTCGAGCAACACGCCCCCGAGCGCCTGCGCCCCTTCGTCCCCTCGGCCATCGGCCTCGGCATCGCCTTCGTGCTCCCCCCTCCACCGCCCTGTCCATGTTCCTGGGCTCGCTCGCCGCGGCCCTCCTCGCCCGCGCACGGCCCGCCTTCGCGCTCGTCGCCACCGTGCCCCTGGCCGCGGGCCTCATCGCCGGGGAGAGCACGGTGAGCCTCACCCTCACCCTGCTCGCCGTGCTCGGGCTCCTCCCGCCGTCCTGACGCCCCGCGCCGTGTCCACATGGGTCCACATCCACACGCACCGTGAACTCGGCGCTTGAGGTGGTGGCCTGGGGATCCACTACCATTCCAGTCCCATCACCTTCGAAGGGCGAGGAGACACGCGAATGGAGAAGCTCTGGCTCAAGCACTACCCGCCCGGGGTTCCGGCCGAGATCGATGACAAGCAGTACCCCTCGCTGACCCACCTGTTGGAAGAGTCCTTCCGCAAGTTCGCCGCTCGCCCGGCCTTCAAGTGCATGGGCAAGTCCATCACCTACCGGGAGCTGGATGTCCTGTCGCAGCGGGTGGGCGCGTGGCTGCAATCCCGGGGCTCACCCGTGGCGCGACCGTCGCCATCATGATGCCCAACGTGTTGCAGTACCCGATCTGCATCGCCGCCATCCTGCGCGCGGGCTACACGGTGGTGAACGTCAACCCGCTCTACACGCCGCGCGAGCTGGAATACCAGCTCAAGGACAGTGGAGCCCAGGCCATCTTCATCCTGGAGAACTTCGCGATCACGCTCCAACAAGTCCTGGAGCGCACGTCCGTCCAGCACGTGGTGGTCGCCTCGATGGGCGACCTGATGGGCGGCGTGAAGGGCGCCCTCGTCAACCTCGTGGTGCGCAAGGTGAAGAAGCTGGTGCCCGCCCGGCACCTGCCCCGGGCCATCACGTTCAACCAGATGCTGGCCGAGGGCAAGCCCCTCTCGCTCGTGCCGGTGACGACGTCGCGCGACGACGTCGCCTTCCTACAATACACGGGTGGCACCACGGGCGTGAGCAAGGGTGCCACGCTGCTGCACCGCAATGTCATCGCCAATCTGTTGCAGGTGGAAGCCGGCTCCAGCCCGCGATGAAAGGCAATCCGTCCGAGGCCCTCAACATCGTCTGCGCGCTGCCGCTCTACCACATCTTCGCGCTCACCGTCTGCGGGCTGATGGGCATCCGCATGGGCTCGATGAACATCCTCATCCCCAACCCGCGCGACATTCCAGACTTCATCAAGACGCTGTCCCAGCAGCCCTTCCACATCCTGCCGGCCGTCAACACCCTCTACAACGCGCTGGTGCACCACCCCGACTTCGCCGGGCTCGACTTCTCCCACCTGCGGGTCGCCAACGGAGGCGGCATGGCCGTGCAGCGGGCCACGGCGGAGAAGTGGTTCGCCACCACCCGCGTTCCCATCATCGAGGGTTATGGCTTGTCCGAGACCTCCCCGGTGGCCACCAGCAACCCGCCCACCGCCACGGAGTACTCCGGCACCATCGGTCTTCCCCTGCCCTCCACGGAGATCGCCATCCGCGATGACGAGGGAAAGGACGTGCCGCTCGGCCAGCCGGGGGAGATCTGCATCCGCGGCCCCCAGGTGATGGCGGGCTACTGGAACCGTCCGGACGAGACGGCCAAGGTCATGCTGCCCGACGGCTTCTTCAAGTCCGGTGACATCGGCATCATGGACGAGCGCGGGCACACCCGCATCGTGGATCGCAAGAAGGACATGATCCTCGTGTCGGGCTTCAACGTCTATCCCAACGAGGTGGAGGGCGTGGTCGCCATGCACCCGGGCGTGTTGGAGGTGGCCGCCGTGGGCGTGCCCGACGAGCACTCCGGCGAAACCGTCAAACTCTTCGTGGTGAAGAAGGACCCATCCCTCACCGAGGCGCAGCTGCTCGACTACTGCCGCCAGCAACTCACCGGCTACAAGCGGCCCAAGGTCATCGAGTTCCGCGCCGAGCTGCCCAAGACCAACGTGGGGAAGATCCTCCGCCGGGAGCTGCGGGAGAAGACGGGGAGCTGAGGCTCCCCCGAAAGCAGGAGGGGCGGCCCCTCGCGAGGCCGCCCCCTGTCTTCAACCCGCTCGGGACGTCGGCGGGACTACTTCGTGAACGAGATGGGGCCGTTGGACTGCGTGCTGTTGTTGGCGCCATCCACGGCGCGCACGCGCCGGTGTGGCTTCCGGCCGCCAGCCCGGTCAGCGTGGTCTCGTGCGTGGCCAGGCCATACACCTCGAACTCCCACAGCGAGTAGCCATACGCCGTCGCGCGCTGCACACCCCGCATCCGCACGTACTGGCCCACCCCACTCAGGTTGGTGAGGTCATCGATGCCACCATTGCCGGCGTTCTCCGTGTACAGCGGCGTCCAGGTGGTGCCATCGAGCGAGGCCTCCACCACGTACTTCGTGCCGTACGCGGCCTCCCAGTTGAGCACCACGCGCTTGATGGAATGGACGGCGCCGAGATCGATGGTGATCGACTCGGTGTTCGGGCTGGCGGTGTCCGCCCGGCTGGACCAGCGCGTGGTGGTATTGCCATCCACCGCGTCGTTGGCGCTGCCGAACTCGTTGGAGGTGGCGGTGACATTCTTTCCGCGCGCCAGGTTGACGGTCGTGGCCGTGTAGGCACCGGCCGTGATGACCGGGGTGCGGTCCGTGCCGTCCACGTTGAGGACGTACTGGGCGACGCCCGCGCCCACGTCGCTCGTGCGCTCCCAGATGAAGCGCGTGGAGGTGCCGGGAACCGCCGAGCCCGCCGCCGGAAGGAGCGCGGAGAAGGCCGCGGGCGGCGTGGTGTCATTGAGGGTGAACGTGGACGTGGCCGACGTGGTCACCCCATTGGCCCAGTTGACGGCCCGCACGTACCAGGAGTGCTGGCCATTGGCGAGCTTGAGCCCCTCGAGCGCGGCGGAGGTGGCCTTCGTCCTGCCCCCCAGCACGGCCTGACCGTCGATGACGACCTCGTAGTACTGGATGCCCGTCTGCGGATCGCTGCTCGCCGTCCACGAGAACGCGGGCCGCGTGCCGGTGATGGTGGTGCCATTCGCCGGCGTCTGGAGGGTGAACGCCGTGGGCGGCGTGGAGTCCGTCAGACCGAAGCCCTGGATGCCATCGCCATAGCGGTAGAACGGATTGCCATAGATGGGCTGCACGGACAGGCCCTTGGCGATCCGGTCACGGATGGCGGTGCGCTCGGCCTCGGTGGCCCCGAGGTCGAACGGAAGATCCCACCGCTCCTTCTGGTCGGTCTCCACGTCGGTGCCGATCTGATCCATCGAGCGCGGCAGATCCCACGGCAGCTTGCCGCGGGGCAGCACGTCGCCGAACAGCACGTCCGCCAGCGCCGGGCCGCCCAGATCTCCGGGCCGGTAGATGGCCACCAGCGCGTTGCTCTGCGGCGCCACGTTGGTGAGGATGTAGGGCCGCGGCAGGACCATCACCGTGATCGTCGGGATGTTCTTCGACTTGAAGCTGGTGATGATGCCGTAGTGGTCACGAGGCTCTTCCGGCTTGGAGAAGGCGGTGTGCGCGGGGCCGGCCGGGTCACCCGGGATGTAGGGCTTCTCCTTGTCCCATGCGGTGCCGTGCGTGAAGTAGCTCTCGCCCACCGCCACGATGGCCGCGCTGGGCGTGACGCCCGCGGGCGCCGCGTCCTTGTACACCGTGATGCCGGCCGCCTCGGCGCGCTGCTTGATGGCCTGGTAGATGGTCAGGGCGCCGAAGTCCGTGTTGTGGAAGTCCGAGCGCCAGGTGACCATGCAGGACGGATCGTCGGCGCGCGGACCGGCGATGACGATCGAGGAACCCGCGCCCATGCGCAGCGGCAGGGCCCCGTCGTTCTTGAGCAGGGTCATCGACTCCTGGGCGGCCAGGCGGGCCGCCTTCTTGTTGTCGGCCGTGTGCCAATCCGCGGTCCCCGCGAGCCCCTTGCGATAGGGATCCTCGAACAGACCGAGCCGGAACTTCAGCTCGATCACCCGGCGGGCGGACTCCTCGACGCGGGCATCGGTGACGCGGCTCTCGAAGTCACCCATCTGCCCGGGGTCGGCGCCGCCCATCACGTCGGAGCCGGCCATGAGCGAGCGGACCCAGGGATCGCCCGCGGGCAGCCAGTCCGTGCAGATGACACCGGTGTAGCCCATGTTCTGGCGCAGGTAGTTGATGATGCCGGGGCTGTCGCCCGCGCCCCACTGGCCCGGGGCCAGGAGCTTGCTGCCGGCATAGCCGGGCATGATGCCGCTGGTGCCGGCCTCGAGGGCCGCGTGCCACGGACGCATGTGGTAGTGGATGGTGGTGCCGTCGTAGGTGATGCCGCCCTCGCCACCGGCGCCCTGGCTCGGCCAGTGCTTGGTGGTGACCCAGATGGAGTGGGGATTCACCTCGGGGCCGCCCTGCAGACCGGCGATGAGAGCGCGCGCGAAACCGGCCGCCACGTCCGCGTCCTCACCACTGCCCTCCTGGATGCGCGGGTAGAGGATCTTCGTGCCCACCTCGGCCAGAGGCGACAGGGTGCCGCGGCTGCCCACGGCGAGCTGCTCGCGCCGCTGGATGTCACCCATCTCATACGCGAGCTGCGGGTCGCGCGTGGCCACCAGACCGGGCTGGGTGGGCCAGCTCGTCTTGAAGCCGTGGATGGAGTCACCCGCGTCGATGTAGGGGATGCCCAGGGGCGTGGCCGCCGAGGCCTTCTGGAAGGCGACGATGTCCTCCGGCGCCAGGGGACCCATGGTGAAGCCCGCGTCGGGGTACTCCTTGGCATTGAAGAACAGCTGCATCACCTTCTGGTGCCGCGTCATCCGGCTCATCAGATCGTTGACGCGCGTGGCGATGGGGTTGTGCCAGTCCTCGTACGGATCGATGACGCCGTTCTTGTTCATGTCGCGCATCCCGTTGATGAGCGACACGCCATCCGCCACGGTCTCGACCACGGGGAGGTAGACGCTGAAGGTGCGCAGGTCCGAGCGGCTGGTGGCCCCACTCGCGAGCGTGGCGACGACGTACCACTTGTAGGTCCAGCGATCGACCAGGTCCTGGTTGAGGGTGAGCGAGGTGCCCGTGGTGGAGCCCACCTCGGTGAAGCGGTTGATGAGGTCTCCGGACGCCATCCAGTCGTAGTCATTCCGGGTGATGTTGACGAAGAGCTTGTAATTCGTGGCGCCGGTGACGGCGGCCCACTGGAACGTGGGGCGGCGGGTGTTGGTGATCATCGCGCCGTTGGCGGGCGCGGTCACCGCGAACGAACCAGTCGTCGCCGGAGGAGCCACCTTCACGTACGGGTCGGGGATGATGGGGCCGGTGGGCGTGCCCGGGTCCGTGGAGCCCGTGCTGTAGATCTCCACCTGCCACACCGCGTCCTGCACCGCGAGCGCGGAGACGGTCTGCGCGCGCTTGGTCGTGCCCGTGGAGTCCGTGACCACCAGACGGATGTCGGTGTTGGGCTGGGTGGGCGAGAACTGGTTCTTGGACATCGTCACCGTGGTGTTGGGCGGGAACGTGCACAGGTAGGTGACCACCTTCGCCGGGTTGCGCACGGAGGGCGTCGCGAGACCCTCTTCCGGAACGGGTGACACGGCCAGCGGCGTGGGCGAGATGCTCACCTTCGCGTAGGCCAGGTCGGGGAAGACCAGCTTGACGGTCTGGTTGGTCGTCTGTGTCGGCGGCGGCGTGGTGCCACCGGACTGGTAGACCTCGAAGGAATAGAGCGAATAGCCATAGCCCGTCCCGCGCGAGGTGCCGCGCATGCGCACGTAGCGGTACGTGCCGGACACGGGGATCTCCCGGATGCCCACGGCCCCATCGGTGATGGTGGCCAGCGTCTGCCAGTTGGCATCGTCGTTGGAGCCATCGATGGTGTACGTCTTGGCATAGGCGCCTTCCCAGTTGAGCACCACCCGGCCCACCTGCTGGGACGAGCCCAGGTCGACGCGGATCGACTGGGGGTCCACCCCGGCGGCGGACGACCAACGCGTGTTGGCGTTGCCGTCGAAGGCGAAGCTCGGCCCCAGGTTGGGATCGTTGTTCTCGATGCTCGTGGCCGTGGCGGAACGGCCGCGCGCGAGGTCCGTGCTCGTCGACGTGCCGCCCGAGCCATACACCTCGAACTCCCACAGCGAGTACCCGTAGCCGATGGCCCGGAGCTGACCGCGCATGCGGACATAGCGGCCCGAGCCGGACACCGTCCAATCGTCGATGCCTCCGTCCCCGTTGGTGACGGTCTTCAGCGCCGTCCAGTTCGCCCCGTCGGTGGAGGACTCGAGCGTGTAGTTCTTGCCGTAGGCCGTCTCCCAGTTGAGGACCACGCGGCCAATGGACACGGTCGACCCGAGGTCGATGGAAATCCATTCATTGTCGGTGAAACCACTGCTCCAGCGGGTGCCTGGATCACCGTCGACCGCGGAGGAGCCCGAGAACACGCCATCCGTCGACGACACCGTGACGGGCTTGCCTCGGGCGAGGTTGGTATTGGTTTGAGCGTGCGCGGCGAGGGCCGGGCGGCCGTCATGCCCGCGAGCACCGGGCTCGCGCAGGCAGACGCCCACCGTGACCAGGCGCCGCGCGCGCCGTGGAGGAAGGGATTGAGAAGATTCATGGGGGAAGGGAACCGCGAGGGATGAATGTCAGACAGCGACAGCCAGACAGCGACAACCAGACAGCCACGGCTCGACAGCGACAACCAGACGACGACAGACGGAATAAACGAAGGACCCCTCCCGGCGAACACCACCGGGAGGGGTCCTGATCACTTCAGGGCCTATTTCAGGTCGAGGTAGTCGACCGAGAAGATCCACCCGTTCGGATGGGTCAGACCCGCGAGGCACAGCGTGCCCGTGCCGCTGGTGGCCACCGAGGTGGTGAGGTTGGTCAGGCTCGGGCTGCTCCAGCCACCGGACGCCGTGGTCATCGTGAACGTGCCAATGACCGTGCCGTTGAACTTCAGCTGCGCCTGGCCACCGGAGTACGGCGCGCCCACGTGGGCCGTCGCGGAGGTGATGCCCGACATGCTCACGTTGCTCCAGCAGATGGTGTCGTTGCCCTCGAAGGCGACGACCTTGCCACCGCTGTCACCACCGGCCTCGGCGAAGCAGCCCGTCAGCGTGGCGCTCTCCGCCTCCAGGCGGCGAGGCGTGGTGCCACCGGAGCACTGGCCCGTGCTGCCGCACGTCTGGCCCGAGCCGCAGGTGCCGCAGGTGCCGCCGCAACCATCGCTGCCACACACCTTGCCCGAGCACGAGGGCGTGCAGGTGCTGGTGCACTGGCCCGTGCTGCTGCACGTCTGACCCGAGCCGCAGGTGCCGCAGGTGCCGCCGCAACCATCGCTGCCACACACCTTGCCCGAGCACGAGGGCGTGCAGGTGCTGGTGCCGGCCACGCACTGGCCCCAGCTGCCGCAGGTGCTACCGGTGCGGCACGCGCCGCAGGTGCCACCGCAGCCGTCGCTGCCACACAGCTTGCCCGTGCAGTCCGGCTGGCAGGCGTTGGCCGTGGTGCCGATGTACATGTCGTCCAGGTAGAGCTGCGCGCCGGTGTAGGCGGAGCCACCCATGGAGATCTCGAACTTGTAGGTGTCCGTGGCGGACGGGGTGAAGTTCGGCCCGGTGCAGGTGGTCCACCCGGTGCCCACGTTGCAGTTGAAGGAGGAGACGACCGTCCACGGATCATGCGCCTGGACGATCTTCACGGGCAGCGTGCGCGCCGCGTTCGACTTCAGGTCCACCTTCCACTTGTAGGAGGTACCGGCCTGGAGCTGGAAGCCCTCCTGCCGCACCTGCACGCTGTGGGTCGCCCAACCGCCGTTGTCCACGCGCACCCACTGCACGAAGCCGTGCGAGCCACCCTCGTTGATGACCTCGGTGAGACCCGCGCCACCGTCGAAGAACAGATCGCTGCGGTGATAGGTGAAGTCCTCGTTGAAGCCGCAGTTGCGGATGAGGTTGTCCGGCACGCCGTTGTTGTCGCTGTCCTGGCACGCGGCCCGGGCGGCCTGCGGATAGCCAGAGCCGCGGTGGTACCAGCGGATGTAGTCCACCTCGAGCTTGGCCTTGTCACCATGGGCCGCCCAGTCGATGTTGATGCACGAGCTGGCCGTCTCCTGGCACTTGCCGCTCACGCACGCCGCGCCATTGGCGCACTGCGCGCTGGAGGTGCAGGCGCGATCCTTGAACCCGAGGCAGCCCAGCTCACCACCCACCGCGTTGTTGAGGATGAGGTACATCGGCTGACGGAACTCGGTCGCGCCGTCACCAATGGTGAAGGTGCCCACCGGCTGGCCGCCGTTCTGCGGCAGGTTGTCGATGTAGATCTTGAACCCGTTCTCGTCCCACAGGAAGCCCCAGGTGTGCCACTGGTGGTAGTCGATCGTCTTGCCATTCCAGGTGGCCCGGGCGCCGCCCACGTCCCCGTCGCACTTCGCGTCGCCGTTGTTCGGCCAGGAGCTGCACGCGTTGGGCTCCCATCCACCGGGGTTGGCCGCCAGCTCGCCCGCCTCGGGAATCTCGCGCCACAGCACGTTGTAGCCCATGGCCTCGTTGTTCGGGTAGAGGGCCTTGTTCTCCTTGATCTGCGTGTACTCCATGATGTCGATCTCGCCATTCATGGGCCAGCCCGCGCTGTCATCACGGCCACCATTGGTGATGGTCCCGTTGGCGCCGAGCATCCAGATGGCGGGCCACATGCCGTTGGGCGGCGTGGCCCCGGCGGGCAGGTCCGCGAAGGGCATGCGCGCGGAACTCGATGTAGCCGTAGCGATACTCGACCTTCTCGTCGCTCTTGATGCGGCCCGAGGAGTACTGCGTCCCGTTGACCGGCGCGTTGGCCGTGCCGTTGAACGGCGCGCACTCCTCGTGATCGTAGACGCCGTTGCGGTTCTGGTCATACACGCAGTAACCGGTGGCCGCGCACGTGCCGTTGGTGCCGCACTCGCTGGTGGTGGTACACTGCTTCCACACCACGCAGTCCAACGGCTCCTTGCGCGCCAGCAGCGTCAGCTTGCCGTTCTCGACACAGTAGTTCCAGTTGTTGGGATTGTTGGGACATTCCCGGTTCGTATAGGCCTGCTGCTCGAAGTTGACGCCCAGGTTCTCCTTCGTCCAGTACTGCGTGTTGAGATAGGACTTGGGCTGGCCCTTGTTCAGGTCACCGCCAAAGTCATCCTCCCACGTCAGGCCGAACGTTTGCCCTGCAATGGTGAGCGTCTTGGAACCCGTGGACTCCAACGACGCCTCAACCCCTGCCTCGGCAGAGTCCGTGGTGTCATCGCTGGTCGCCACGGCGCAGCCCACGCCCGCGATCACGCCCACCGCCCAGAAGCCAGTTCCCACCACGAACTGCTTCCAGGACGAACCCCTACTCCTCTGAGTCATGTCCTCGAACCCTTCCCCGTCCCTCGAAAGACGAGAAGAAAAGTAAAACGAGCAAGTAAAGTTTTATAACACTTGCCAGCCCCGCGAAACGTGAAAAACATGACGCAACGCGACACGCGCGAGCGTTGGCGTGAAGACACACAAGGTGTAAAAAGGCTCGGTCCGTCACGGGGTGACGGCGCAGGTTGGGAGAGGACGCGGAGCCCTCGAATCCCAACCGCCTCGAATGTCATCAGGTGACACGATTCCGCGGATGTACCGGGTCATGAACCCGTCGGGCGGGAAACCCGCCCTCGGGAAGCATGCGCGAGGAGACAGTCCATACCCGGAGTGCGCCGTCGCTCACTACACAAAATAAACGTGAAAAACCCACGGGCGGGGGGCCGCCGCCCGTTCAATCCGTGGCGTCTGGCAATCGTAACGTTTCGATCTCCACGGCCCGCTGGTTGAGCAGCCGCATGATGAAGACGTAGAAGATGGGCACGAAGAGGACCGCGAGCACCGTGGCGGACAGCATCCCCCCGAGCACCCCCGTGCCAATGGCGCGCTGGCTGGCGGCGCCGGGCCCGTTCGCGATGGCGAGCGGGACCACGCCCAGCGTGAAGGCGAGCGAGGTCATGAGGATGGGACGGAAGCGCAGCTGCGCGGCCTCGAGCGCCGCGTCCGTGATGGACCTGCCCTGCGCCCGGAGCTCCTTGGCGAACTCGATGATGAGGATGGCGTTCTTGGCCGACAAGCCAATGATGGTGATGAGGCCGACCTTGAAATAGACGTCGTTGCTCATTCCCCGGAACATGACCGCCAACACCGAGCCGAGCACGCCCAGGGGCACGACGAGCATCACGGCCACGGGAATGGACCAGCTCTCATAGAGGGCGGCCAGGCACAGGAACACGAAGAGCATGGACAGGCCAATCAGGAACGGAGCCTGCGAGCCCGACTGGAGTTCCTGAAGGGATTGCCCGCTCCAGTCGAAGCCGAACCCCCGCGGCAGCTGGCTCGCCAGGCGCTCCATTTCCTGGAGGGCCTCACCACTCGAATGGCCGGGAGCCGCGTTGCCGCTGATACGGGCCGAGGGATAGCCGTTGTAGCCGATGACCTGGGTGGCGCCCACCCGCCAGTCCACCGTGGCGAAGGCGGACAGGGGCACCGAGGTGCCCTGGCGATTGCGCACGTTGAGCGCGAGGAGATCCTCCGGCTGCATGCGCCGGCTTCCCTCCGCCTGGACGATCACCCGCTGCATCCGGCCCGCGTTGGGAAAGTCATTGGAGTAGGCCGAGCCGAGGTTGGTGGAGAGGGTTTCGTTGATCTCCCCGAACGTGAGCCCGAGCGCGCTGGCCTTCTCGCGATCGATGCGCAATTCCACCTGTGGCGCGTTCGCCAGACCCTCGAACATCACCCCGGAGAGGACGGGACTCTGGGCGGCGGCCGCCAGGAGCTGGTCCCTCGCGGCGGCGAGCGCCTCCTGACCCATGCCTCCCCGGTCCTCCAGGCGGAAGGAGAAGCCGCCCGACGTTCCCAGGCCCTCGATGGGCGGAGGAGAGAGCGCGAAGATGAACGCATCCCGCACCGCCGACAGCGCCCCGTTCATCCGCCAGGCGATGGCCTCCGCGCTGTCCTCGGCGCCCCGCTGCTCCCAGGGCTTGAGCGTCGCGAAGCTCAAGGCCGCGTTCTGCCCCTGGCCGAAGAAGCTGAAGCCCATGATGGCCAGGACCCCGTCCACGCCCGGCTCGGCCAGCAGCGTCTTCTCCATCTGCACCACCACGTCCAACGTCCGGTTGGCCGTGGCCTCCGGCGGCGCCTGCACCCCGAGGATGATGAAGCCCTGGTCCTCGCCCGGGATGAAGGACGAGGGGAGCTGGACGAACAGCCAGCCGAGCGCCGCGAACACCGCGACGTAGACGAGCATGAACCGGCCCGCGCGATGCAGGGTGCGGCCCACCAGTCCACGATAGACGTGGGACGTGCGCTCGAAGCCCCGGTTGAACCAGCCGAAGAACCCCGTGCGCGCGTGCGCGTGTCCCCGGGCGACGGGTTTCAGGAAGGTCGCGCAGAGCGCCGGCGTCAGCGACAGCGCGAGCAGCGCCGAGAACAGGATGGACACCACCATCGTCAGCGAGAACTGCTTGTAGATGACGCCGACCGAGCCGGGAAAGAAGGCCATGGGCACGAAGACGGCACTGAGCACGAGCGTGATGCCGATGACGGCCCCGGTGATCTGCTGCATGGCCTTCTGCGTGGCCTCGCGCGGAGACAGGCCCTCCTCGCTCATGATGCGCTCCACGTTCTCGATCACCACGATGGCGTCGTCCACGAGGATGCCGATCGCGAGCACCATGGCGAACATGGTCAGCACGTTGATGGAGAAGCCCACCGCGAACATCACCGCGCAGGTGCCGAGCAGGGCGATGGGGACGATGATCGTGGGAATGATCGTGTAGCGGATGTTCTGGAGGAACAGGAACATCACCAGGAAGACCAGGAGCACCGCCTCGACGAGCGTCTGGAGGACCTTCTTGATCGACACGCCCACGAACGGAGCCGTGTCATAGGGAATGTCGTACTCGACGCCCTTGGGGAAGAACCGGGACAGCTCCTGCAGCTTCGCGCGGATCGCCGTCGAGGTGGCGAGCGCATTGCCCGTGGGGGACAACTGGACACCGATGGCCGCGCTCGGCTGGCCATTGAGCCGCGAGGAGATGGCATAGCTCTGTCCACCCAGCTCCACGCGGGCCACGTCCCGCAGGCGCACGGAGGAGCCATCCGCGTTCGCGCGCAGCACGATCGCTCCGAACTCCTCCGGCGAGGTCAACTGGCCCTTCACCAGCACGGTCGCGGCGACCTGCTGGGTGGCCGGTCCGGGTTGCGAGCCGAGCGAGCCCGCCGCCACCTGGGCGTTCTGCGAGCGGATGGCGTTCGTCACGTCCTGGGAGGTCAGGCCCAACCCCAGCAACTTGTTCGGATCCACCCAGATGCGCATGGCGCGCTCGAAGGAGAAGAGCTGCGCGCGGCCCACGCCCGGAATGCGCCGCAACTCATTGAGCACGTTGCGCGAGAGGTAATCCCCGAGGCCGATCTCGTCCACGGAGCCGTCGGTGGACCGCAACGTCACCATCAGGAGGAAGCCACTGCCCGCTTCCTCGATCTGCAAGCCCTGCTGCGACACGGCCAGTGGCAGTCTCGGCTCCACCCGCTTGACCCGGTTCTGGAGATCGACGGCGGCCAGGGCGGGATCCGTCCCCGGCGCGAACGTCGCGGTGATGGAGATCGCCCCCGTCGCGTCACTGCTCGACTCGAAGTAGAGCAACGACTTCGTGCCGTTGAGCTCCTCCTCGATGATGCGCGTGACGCTCTGGTAGAGATCCTCGGGAGACGCGCCCGGATAGAAGGTCGAGATGGTGATCTGCGGCGGCGCCACGTTGGGGTACTGCGCCACCGGCAGGTTGGGGATGGCGAGCAGGCCCGCCATGATGATGAACAGCGCGATGACCCAGGCGAAGATGGGCCTGTCGATGAAGAAACGAGGCATGGCGGTGGGCCCTATCGATTCTGGGAGGAGTGACGTCGGTGCCGGGCGCGGTCCAGGCCACCGGCTTGACCGGTGCGCCCGCGGCGATCTTCTGGAAGCCCTCGACGATGACCTGATCGCCCGCCTTGAGGCCCTCCTGGATCACCGCATGGTTCTGGTAGACGCGGGAGGTGCGCACCGGGCGCACCTCGGCGGTGCCATTGGCCGCGATCACGAAGACCTGGGACTTGCCCGCGTTGTCCCGCTGGATGGCCTGCTGGGGCACGGCGAGCGCCTCGCTCAGGGAGCCCTGCTCCACCTGTCCCCGCACGTACATGCCCGGAAGAAGCTCGGCGTCCGGATTGGGGAACTCGCCCCGCAGCGTCAACTGGCCACTGCCGGGATCCACCGTCACGTCCGAGAAGAGCAGCTTGCCCGGCTTCGAGTAGAGGGAGCCATCGTCGAGCACCAGCCGGACATTGGCCTGCTCGGAAGTGACGCCCTGGATCCGCCCGTCCTTGAACGCCTGGCGCAGACGATGGAGTTCCATCGCGGGCTGGGTGAAGTCCGCGTAGATGGGATCGAGCTGCTGGATGACCGCGAGCGCCGTGGGATCTCCCTGGCTCACCAGGGCGCCTTCCGTCACCAGGGCCCGGCCGATCCTCCCGCTGATGGGCGCGCGGATCGTCGTGTACTCCAGATTGATTTCCGCGCGGCGCACCGCCGCCCGGGCCACGGCGACATCGGCCTCGGCCCGCTGGAGCGCCGCCCGGAGCGCCTCGTGCTGCTCCTGGGTGATGACGCCGCTGGCCATGAGCTTCTCACCCCGCTCTCCCTGCTGGCGCGCCTCGGCGGCCGTGGCCTCGGCCTTGACCAGCACGGCCCTGGCGCTCGCGCGCTCGACCTCGAACAGCGAGGAGTCGATCTTGAAGAGCACGTCCCCCGCCTTCACGCTGCCGCCCTGCCGGAAGACGCGCTCGACGATGATGCCGGACACGCGCGGACGCACCTCGGCGACCCGTGTCGGAGCGATGCGCCCCGGCAGCTCATCGAGCACCGGAATGGTCGCGGGCCGCACCGTGACCGTGCCCACCTCCACGGCCGGGGGAGCGGCCGGAGGGGGCGCTTCAGGGGGCTTGCAGGCCCCAACTCCCAGGATGGTGACGAGAGCGAGGGAGGAGAAGAAGGGAGTCCGGTTTCGATCGGAGTGCATGGAGCGTTCCTGGACGGGCCAGGACCTGGGCAACGGACAAGGGTGGTGAACCAAGCCTAGGCGTAGCGGCCACGCGGATGCTCGCGGTCAGGCGGGAAGGCCACGAACCCACGGCCCCCGGCGGCCAAACAGCCGCTCCCCTCCAGACCGACTCATCCCGCCGCGCCTCCTCGGTTCGTCGGGCGGGGCCTTACCTATCGGTCGGAAGATAGGGGGTCAAGCGAATCCACGGACGTCTCCCCCCTGGACTCCTCCAGGGGAGCACCTTCACCACACCTGGAAACCGGCCACCACCGCTCAATACAGCAGGGAGCGAACGGGGGTGGGTGCTCTTCCGGGAAGCCCATGGCCCAGCTGGCCGTGGTGGTTGCTCCCCCAGGACCACATGGAGCCATCGGAGCCCACGGACAGCGAGTGGAGAGAACCAGCGGCCACCGTCTCCATCCCACTCAGCCCCCGCACCTTTACCGGCGCGAGACTGGTGTTCGTGGTCCCTTCCCCCAACTGGCCAAAGGAGTTGATGCCCCAGGCCCACACGGAACCGTCGGTGCTCACCGCCAGCGAGTGGTTGAGGCCAGCGGACACGGCCGTCACTCCGCTCAGCCCCCGCACCCGTACCGGCACGGAGCTGTTGCTCGTGGTCCCATCTCCCAGTTGACCGGTGTAGTTGCCGCCCCAGGCCCACAGGCTGCCATCGGAGGCCCTCGCCAGCGAGTGGTTGAAGCCAGCGGACACCGTCTCCACCCCGCTCAACCCCGGCACCCGCACCGGAACCAGGGCGTTGCTCGTGGTGCCCTCTCCCAGCTGGCCGAAGGAGTTGCCGCCCCAGGCCCACACGCTGCCATCGGTGCCCCTCGCCAGCGAGTGGTTGAGGCCAGCGGACACGGCCGCCACTCCACTCAGCCCCTGTACCCGCACCGGCTCGACGCTGCTGCGCTGGCCGCCATCCCCCAGCTGACCCTGTCTGTTGTAACCCCAGGCCCACACGGAGCCATCGGAGAGCACCGCCAGCGAGTGCAGCGAGCCCGCGGCCACGGCCACCACCCCGCTCAGCTCTCGCACATGCAGCGGCACGGGGCTGTCGTTCGTGGAGCCATGCGCCAGCTGACCGTCATGGTTGTAGCCCCAGGTCCACACGGTGCCGTCGGCGCACAGCGCGATCGAGTGACCATCTCCCGCGGCCACGGCCACCACCCCGCTCAGCCCCGGCACCCGCTTCGGAGTATTGTGATCCTTCAGAGTCCCATCCCCGAGCTGGCCGTAGTAGTTGGCCCCCCAGGCCCACAGGGTGCCGTCGGCGCGCACCGCCAGGGAGTGGGCCGAGCCCGCGGCCATGGCCACCACCCCGCTCAGCCCGCGTACCCGCTCCGACGAGGAGAGATAGACCGTGGAACCATCACCCCGCTGGCCATGGTCGTTGGAGCCCCAGGCCCAGAGGGAACCGTCGTAGCGCAGCGCCAGCGAGTAGAGACCGCCCGCCGCCACGGCCATCACCCCGCGCAGGCCTTGCACCTGCTCCGGCAGGGCGCCGTATCCCACCGAGATGCCATTGCCCAGCTGACCGGAGGTGTTGTTGCCCCAGGCCCACACGCTGCCGTCGGCGAGCGCCACCATCGAGTGGGCCCAGCCCGCGGACGCGGCCACCACCCCGCTCAAGCCCTGGACCTGCTTCGGCAGCCAGCGGGTGGTCAGGATGTTTCCGTCTCCCAACTGGCCGGCGAAGTTGTCGCCCCAGGCCCACACGGTGCCGTCGGCGCGCACCGCCAGGGAGTGATTACCACCCGCGGCCACGGCCACCACCTCACTCAGGTCTTCCAACCGCCAGGGCACGGAATAGTTTTGCTCTGCAGGGGCCCCACCCAGTTGGTCGGAGTTGTTGTCACCCCAGGCCCACAGGGTGCCATCGGAGCGCAGCGCCAGCGAGTGGTTGTCACCCGCGGACACGGCCACCACTCCGTTCAGTCCTGGCACCCGCACCGGCTCGGAGTGACCGTCCGAGGTTCCATCTCCCAATTGGCCCAAGGCATTGTCGCCCCAGGCCCACACGCTGCCGTCACGGCGCAGTGCCAGTGAATGGCCCTCGCCCGCGGAGACGGCCACCACTCCGCTCAGCCCGTGCACTCGCACCGGCTCGGAGTGGCTGTCCGAGGTTCCATCTCCCAACTGGCCAAAGGCATTGTTACCCCAGGCCCACACGCTGCCGTCATGACGCAGTGCCAATGAATGGCCGGTGCCGGCGGCCACGGCCACCGCTCCTCGCAACCCGCGTACTCGCACCGGCACGTGGCGAGAGACCGTGGTCCCATCCCCCAATTGGCCGTCCGAATTGTCACCCGCCGCCCAGACCGTTCCATCCAGACGCACGACCAGGGAATGATCCACTCCCGCGGCGACGCGGGCTCGCGCCCAGGAGCCCAGCAGGGAAGAGTCCAGCACCTCCGGCTCTTCGGAAACGCCACCCGCCGGCTGCCCACAGCCAACCCCCAACAAGACTCCGAGCCAGACCGCCAACAACCTGCTCACCCACCACGGCGCGCTGTTTCGCATTCCGCGACTCCTGATTCAACTGGTTTTACTTGAATTCCCCAATAAATGAACCGGGAAGTCAATCAGATTCCCACACCATGCCTCTCATTCTCGTGGATGAGGCCGGGCCCGGAGGAATTCTCATCCACTGAGAGGCAGGAGTTGGTTCTGTTGTCATTACTCCTCATGGGGTACAGAGGCAGGAGGCCGTCTCGGCCGACCCTTTATTCAGCCGTTGATAAATGGAGAACAGAATGAGCAAGAATCATTTTCCCTCTTGGTTCCGCCATTTCGCCAAGACCACGCTGTTGATGGCCTGTGCCGTACACAGTGGACAGGCCGTTGGACACGGAAAAGCGGCGGTGATCGACGGGTGGGTGGGAACCTGGGCCGCATCTCCACAGGCAAGCGGTGACACCTTCAATGCGCAGACACTGCGCCAGATCGTGCGCACCAGCATTGGCGGGTCGGTCGTGCGCGTGGAAGTGTCCAACCAGTTCGGCTCGCAGCCATTGCGGATCTCCAACGTGCGCATCGCGCTACGGGGCAATGGGTCGTCGATCGTGTCCGGGACCGATCGTGCCATCACCTTCGGTGGGAGCACGCAAATCACGATCCCGGTCGGGGCCAGGCTGACCAGTGATCCGATCCAGTTCCAGGTGCCAGCGTTTGGAGATGTGGCCATCAGCATGTACCTGCCCAGTGCGACGGGCCCGGCCACGACACACCAGACGGGCCAGCAGACCAACTACATCGCCCCTGGCGATGTGGGAAGCAGCGTGAATCTGAGCAACGTGAGTACCACCGGCAGCTACTACTTCCTCGCCAACCTGGACGTGCAGAACCCCCAGGCGTTGGGCAGCGTGGTCACCCTGGGCGCGTCGATCACCGATGGCGTGGGCAGTAATTTCAATGGCAATGACCGCTGGCCCAACATCCTGGCGAAACGCCTGCTGCAACAAGGCATTCAAGTCGGCGTTCTCAATCAAGGCATCAGCGGCAACCGCAGTCTGGCCGATGGTGCCGGGTTGAGCGCCGAGCACCGGTTCGACTCCGACGTGCTGGCTCAACCGGGCGTCCGTTGGGTCATCTATTCCGACGATCCCATCAATGATCTGATGGCGTCGCCGCAGCCGACGGCCACGCAGCTCATCGATGTGCTCAAGCGCCTCATCGCCAAAGCCCATCAGAACCAGATCAAGTTCTTCTGCTCGACGCTGACGCCATATGAAGGCACCACGGGATGGACGTCCAGCCAGGAGCAGGCCCGCCAGCAGTTCAACAGCTTCGT
Source organism: Cystobacter fuscus (assembly GCA_049060065.1). Taxonomy (GTDB): domain Bacteria; phylum Myxococcota; class Myxococcia; order Myxococcales; family Myxococcaceae; genus Cystobacter; species Cystobacter fuscus_B. Next base: position 891,653 of record JBMEQP010000002.1, on the reverse strand, counting down.
GCGCGGCGCGGCGAGTGGCTGCGACGCGGTGATCGACCAGGACACGGCCACGCATGACCCGGCCAACCCCACCCGGTTCTTGCCGGCATTCGACACCGGAGACCACCTGCACCCGAACGTCGCTGGCCTGGCGGCCATCGCCAATGCAGTCGACCTCGGCCTCTTCACCGCCACGCCCTCCACGCCGCTGCCCCCGGTGCAACCGCCCACTGAATGCGGAGCCCTGTCCCCAGGCCAGGGCTTGTCGAGAGGACAGAGCCTGGTGTCTTGCGATGGCCGTTTCTCACTGACGTTGCAGAACGATGGCAACCTGGTTTTGTACCATGGCTCCACGCCCCTCTTCTCCACGGGCACGGTAGGAAGCACGGCGGCGGAAGTGTTGTTCCAACAGGATGGAAACCTCGTTGAATACGATTCAGCCGGTCAGCTCCTGTGGCAGACCCGCACCGCTGGCCAGGGGGGCGCCATGTTCTATCTGCAGAACGATGGAAACCTCGTGATCTACGACTCGGCGGGCAGCCCGCTCTGGGCGTCCAACACCGTCACTCCCATGGCGCCATGAGAGTCCTCGAGCAGGCTCATCCGGCGGGCGTCAATCCCCCATTTCGAAAATATTTCGTCACAAACGCGTAAAGAAGGGGTCACTGGCACGCTCCAGGGTGCCCACTCGCAACGCCACGGTCGGCCCACCACCCCGCCCTGGCGAAGGAACCCCCGTTTCCTTCCGAGAGGACCCTCATGCACCGAAGTCCGCGCCTTGGAGCACTCGCCACCGTCGTCTTCGCCTTCACCTCCGCGTGTGGAGGAGGCACCGAGACCATCGAGGGATGGAGCGAGGAGTCTCACGGCAAGAACGCCGCTCCCGCCTATGCCGTCGTCTTTCCCCAGGAGCAGGTGAAGAGGTTCGACCTCATCATCGCCCCCGCGGACTGGCAGACGATGCAGGACGACATGACCGCCATGGCCGGCGAGTTCGGCGCGGGTGGCGGCATGGGCGGCCCTGGAGGAGGAGGTGGTGGTGGCGGCCCGGGAGGCGGGCAGATCCCCGTGGAGCTCACCGAGCCGTGCGTGGACAAGGCCGTGGGAGACGCCTGCACCGCCACCTTCCAGGGAAACACCTTCACCAGTACCTGCGCGCAGGGTCCGGGCGGCGCGCAGCTCCTCTGCAGGCCGCGGTCCGGTGGCGGGGGTGCTCCGCCGGGGGGTGGCGGGGACATCCTCCCCAACACGCCCGTCTACGTGCCCGCGACCTTCAAGTTCGAGGGCAAGACCTGGCCGTACATCGGCGTGCGCATGAAGGGCAATTCCTCGCTGTCGCAGACCTGGCGCAGCGGTGTGTCCAAGCTGCCGCTGCGGCTGAGCTTCGACAAGTTCGAGGATGAGCATCCCGAGACACAGGATCAGCGCTTCTACGGCTTCAAGACGCTGTCGCTGGGCAATGGCGCGGCCGACGCGTCGCTCATGCGCGACAAGATCGCCTCGGACCTCTTCCGCGAGTCCGGTGTGCCCGCGCCCCGCACCGCCTTCGTCGCCCTGTACGTGGACCATGGCGAGGGCACCCAGTACTGGGGCCTCTATACGCTCGACGAGGACATCGACAACAACTCGCTGCTCGACGGCTACTTCGGGGAACACAAGGGCGCGCTCTACGAGGCCGATGGCACCGGCGCCCGCTGGGGCACCTTCGACGAGGCGTCCTTCGACATCCAGGCCAACGAGGAGATTGGCTGGACTCCCGTGCAGGAAGCCATCAACGCCCTCCATTCCGACCGGAGCGACGCGGCCGCCTGGCGCGCCCGCCTCGAGCAGAAGCTGGACGTGCAGGGCTTCCTCAAGTGGCTCGCGGTCAACACCGTGGTCCAGAACTGGGACGCCTACGGCGCCATGTCCCACAACTACTATCTCTACGCCCACTCCCGGGAGAACGGACGGCTGCATTGGATTACCTGGGACCATGATCGCTCCATGGGCGAGGGCATGGGCCGGTCCACGTCCCTGACGTACGACACCACCGACGCCACCGGCCGCTCATCCGCTACCTGCTCGACGACCCCACCTACAAGGCCGACTACACGCGGTACGCGCTGGAGGCCGCGAACGGAGTGATGGCGCCGGAGCCGTTCCAGGCCCGCCTGCGCGCGGCGCATGAACTCATCACCCCCTGGGTGGTGGGTGAGAACGCCGAGCAGCCGGGCTACACCTTCCTGAGCTCGCCCCAGGCGTTCATCGACGCGTTCAGTGGCACCAATGGGCTGCTGAGCTTCGCCGCCCGGCGCCAGGGTGAGGTCAATGCGGCCCTGGGAGCCCAGCCATGAGCGCGGTGGCCCACATGAGTCCCCCCTCGCCTCCTCTCCTCGCGTCGCAGCAGGACCATGAGCGGCGCTTCCTGCCCTCCCGCACGGCGCTGGAGGACTTCATGCGGGCCACCCGCTCCTGGACCCAACCCTGTGTGTACGACGCCCGCCAGCCCTTCGCCTTCACGCGGACGACCTACTTCGACACCGAGGACTTGCGCTTCCTGGACTCGTGCCGCCATGGGCATACGCAGCGGCTGCGGCTCCGGGAGTACGCGGCGAGCGCCTCCCTGTCCGAGCCCCCCGTGCTCACCGGTACGCGCTACCTGGAGATGAAGACCAACACGGGTCAGCGGCGCACCAAGGTCCGCATCCCCGTGTCCCCGGGCGAAGCGGTGGCCCTGCTCGCGGGCGGGTCCCTCGACGAGGACAGCGCGGCGGCCCGGCTGCTGCGCGACAGTCCCCATGGCCCCGTGCGCCCCTGGGTGACGGCCTGGTACCGACGCGGCACCCACGCGAACGCCGACGGCGGCGTGCGCTTCACCGTGGACGAGGATCTCGTGTTCGCCTTTCCGCCCCGGCCCACCGGCCTGGGAGCGCCCGCCATGCCCGAGCGGCTCATCCGTCACGCCCCCGCCATCCTGCTGGAGGTGAAGTGGCGGGCGAACAGTCCCCCGTGGCTGCGCGACTGTCTGCGGAACCTGGAGGTTTTCGAGACCCGGGACTCGAAGTTCGAACAAGGCATGCGCTGGCGCCTGGACACGGAGATGGACCTGCCATGAAGTCAGCCTCTCCTCCCGCGCGGTGGCTCGTCCTCGCCACGCTGCTGCTGGTGTCCTCCGCCCGGGCCCAGGATTCGGATCAACAACAGGGCCCGTCCGACACCAGCCCTCCGCCCGGCGGCAACACCGGGGCGGGCCTCGTGCTGCCCTCCGCCTTCGGCTCGGTGGAGCTCGGTGGCTGGCTGCGCGCGCGAGAAGCCATCAGCGCCAAGGAGGACAAGGTGCTCAAGGGCATCCTGTCCATTCCCTCCGCGCGTCTGGAATTCACCTATCAATGGAAGAAGCGCCTGAAGGCCGTGGTGGAGTTCGACGTCACGGACGGACTCAAGGACGCCTATGCCTCGCTGAAGCTCGTCGACGGGCTCGCCGTCCGGGTGGGCCAGTTCAAGGTGCCCCTGTCACTCGTGGAGCTGGAGTCCACCGCGAGGCTGCCCGTGGTGCGCCGGGGCCTGCTGCGCGAGGTGTTGTCCGAGGACACGCTCAACCTCACCGGCCGCCGCGTCGGCGCGCAGTTGGAATGGCAGTGCACGGGCTGCGAGCGGGTGGTGCGGGTGCGCGCGGGCGTGTTCCAGAACGACCCGGAGCGGGCCAGCCTCCAGCAGGGACTCGGCCTCGTGCCCATGGCCCGGGCGACGTGGCAGGTGCTGGAGTCACTCGAGCTGGGCGGCTCCGCGCGGGCGGAGCTCCTGGGCACGAGCCCGAGCGGCGTGGCGGCCAACTGGACGGCCGGACTCGACTTGAAGCACGCGCTGCCCTTCGGCTGGGGCGAGTGGCGCTCCTGGGCCGAGGTGCTGGTGGGACGTTCGTCCGTCCTGTCGGGCGCCCAGGGAAGGATGCTCACCGGGCGCGCCCTGACGGCGGTGCGCTTCGGAGGCGTCTCCAAGGGCGCCCGGTACGTGGAGCCCTTCGCCATGCTCTCGGTGCTCGAGCCGGATCTGAAGACGCGGAACGATCTGCTGGGAGAAGGGGTGGGAGGCATCAACGTCGGACAGTGGCGGCGCTGGCGGCTGCAGGCGCAGGTCGAACGCCGCGTGGCCCAGGCCGCCGTCCCGGCCCTGCTCAGCGTGCTGGACGATGACCTCGTCACCCGGAAGGCCCTGCTGCTGCAGTTGGAGGTGGTGTTCTGATGCTGATCGTATTCGAGGGAATCGATGGCTCCGGCAAGACGACGCTGTCCAACCGCGTGGCGCGGGAGCTGCGTCAGGCGGGGCTGCGCGTGCGGCACGTGCGCGAGGACGGCAAGCTGGCCTCGCCCGTGTCCGAGGGACTGCGGCTCTTCACCAAGAATCCCTCCACCTCGCGCTCACCCCCATGGCGGAGCTGCTCCTCTACTCCGCCCGCGAGACCCAGTTGCTGGAAGAGGTGACGCGCCCGGCGCTCGCCGAGTACGAGGTCGTCATCGCCGACCGCTTCCTCTACACCGCCGAGGTGCTCGCCCGGTGGGGACGGGGTCTGCCCGAGCACGTGGTGCGCCCCGTCGTGGACGCCTGCACCCGGGGACTGCGGCCCGAGCGCGTCTTCCTCATCGACGTGGACCCGGCCATCGCGCGCGCCCGCCGCCGCATCTCGAAGCTGCTCGCGCCCGACACGGGGGCACCCTCCTCACGCAAGGGACTCGCCGGAGCGGGCATGCAGACCCGGCTGCGCGCCGGCTACCGGGCGCTCGCCGCGGAGTCGCCCGAGCAGTGGACCCTCATCGAGAACACCGACGTGACACTCGAGGCGCTCGTCACCCAGCTCACCCAGGAGGTGCTGCGAATGGTGCGCGGGGGCGAACCGGGTACCCCCTGCTCCTCGCCCGGCGTCACGACTCCTCCCCGCTCCGCCGATGAGGCCCGGGCGCGATTCCTCGAACGGGTGGATCGGTGGATGGAGGAAGAGCCAGGACTGGCCGCCCGGTTCCTCTCGGGCCTGGAAGGCGCGGACATCGACGAGCGCCGTGAGCGGCTCGCCGCGCGCTGCCCCGAGCTCATCGCCCATGGCCTCGCCGGCCTCACCGACACGAGCGCGTGGGACCTGCGGGCCCGCCTGGAGCAAGCCGCGCCCATGCAGGTGCTCGGCTCGCTCAAGGCGCTGGCCGCGGAGTCCTCCCAGGCATGGGCGCTCCGGGAGCGGTGGGAACAGCGGGCACCCGAGGCCGTCGCCGCCTCCCTGGATGGGCTCGGCTCGCAACAGGCGTGGGCGATGCGCGAGCGCCTCCACGGGAGGTTTCCGAGCCCGTGGTCACCTCGCTCACGGGGCTCGGTGACGCGCGGGCCTGGGTGCTGCGCGAGCGCTGGCTGTCCCAGCGGGGAGGTCAGGTGGCGCTCGGCCAGGAGAAGGTGGCGCGCATCGCCTGCCGGTCCATCCGGGGCGTGGATGACGCACCCGCCTGGGATTGGCGGGAACGGGCATGGGAGGTGGCGCCAGATGCCGTGCTGCGCACCCTGGAGGGACTCGACAGCGAGCGGGCGTGGGCCTTGCGCGAACAGCACGCGGGGCGGGCCTCGCGGCTCGTCCTCGAGTCCCTGCGGGGGCTGAACAACCCTCGGGCCTGGGCCCTGCGCGAGTCCTTCGGCGTCTCCTGCGAGGAGGCCCTGGAGTCCTTCGAGGGCATGGACGGAGCCACGGCATGGCGGCTGCGCCGGCGCTGGCCGATACGTGGCCCGCGGCCACGGTGAAGAGCATGGGGCCCCTGGCCTCGAGCGCTCGGGGACAGGAGCTCATCTCCCGGCTGCTCACGGACCATCCCCGGGATTTCGCCCTGTTGCGGCAGGCGGCGCGGGTGGCGGCACACCCTGGACAGGAGCGGCGTCATGCCACCGCTTGAAGTGCTGACGCGCACGGACGTGTCGGATCCCCACGAGCTGTTCATCCCCGAGGCCCTGCTGCGCTTCAGCCTCGCCCTGGTGCTCGGCGCGCTCCTGGCATACCGGCCCTGGCGCCGGTGGATGCCGTCCGCCCCCGTGATGCCCCAGGAGACCGCGCATACCCAATTGCTCATCGCCGTGGCCGGCGCGGTGATGACGACGGTGATTGGGGACAGCATGTCGCGCGCCTTCGGACTGGTGGGGCTCGGCGGCTTCATCCGCTTCCGCTCGGGCATCAAGGACACGCGCGACGCGGCCGTCATGTTCGTGCTCATCGGCGTGGGCATGTCCTGTGGCCTCGGCGCCTTCCGGGTGGCCCTCTGCGCCACGGGGTTTCTCGGCGCCGTCCTCGTCGCGTTGGACCTGACGGCACAGCGCCGCCCCCAGTGGGTCAAGCTGTCGCTGAGCGTGGAGGACCTGGGAGCCGCCCTGCCCCCGCTGCGGGCCATGCACCCCGACGCACGCATGCTCTCGCTCGAGCAGGTGCCAGCGTCGCGGGAAGGCACCGCCGTCTTCGAGCTTGCCCTCCCCGAGCGGATGGATGGTTTCCAGTTGCTCGAGGGACTGCGCGGCGCGCTTCCCGGCGTGAGGAGTGCCTCCATCGACGAGCCGTGAGAGTGCCAGCGGTCCACCGGACGGTGCTATGTCCGGGGCCGCATGACACGCCCCCTGCCCGCTCGCCCTTTGGTCATGACACGCAGGGGCCTGGCGCTCCTGCTCACGGCGGGACTCCTGCTCCTGACCGGGTGTGCCACCAGCACTCCGCTCGCCAGGGGTGCACGCACGCGTGTGGTGGAGCGACCCTTTCCTTCAGCGGGGCGGAGCAACAACTCGCCCCCTTCTTCGCATGCACCTCACCCGCCGAGTACGTGGCCCTGCAGCAGCGGGTGGACATGCCCCGCCTGCTGGAGGCCCTGGATGACTGGAGCGCCGTGCGCCTGGGTGCCCTCGGCCCCGTGCGCGAGGACGCCGTCGGCATCCTCCAGCGCAAGCGCGCTGCCTTCCTCCTCGCCGTCACCGAGCGCTATGGCCTCGCCTATGCCGAGGTGTTCGCCCTCTACGTGCTGCACTCCACGCACGACGACGAGCTGGACGCGCTGTTGCGCCTGTTGGCCCGCGACAAGCTGTTGGGCCAGACCTTGGGCCTCATGCCCACCGTGCGCGAGGAGTTGAAACGGCGCGGCCTTCCGCTCTCGGCCTTCCCCGAGCGCGGCGAGCGGGCCGGTGACGTGCTGCAGGGACTGGGCCGCGCCGCTCGGGATGCCCTCGCCACCAGCCAGGCCATTGAAGGCCAGCGTTACCTGGAGATGAGCGCCCGGCGCGAGCAGTTGCCTCCCCTACCGCCGGGCCCTGCACGAGGTGGAGCTCGCCCTGGCCTGGCAGCACTTCGCCCCGGGCCGCGTGGTGCTGGGCAGCTTCGACTCGCTCACCTTCGGCGTGCCCCTGGGCTTCTATTACCTGGGCGTCGGCACCACCCAGGGCCTCACCTCCTTGTCCCAGGGCCAGTACGAGCAGGCCACGCGCGAGCTGGCCCCGGCGCTGCTGGTGGGAGCGCTGTACGCCGGGGGCAAGGGCCTGCGCACCCTGCCCGAGCCGCGCCTGCCGGCCCTCCAGGAGGTGGTGCGGCAGTGGAATGCACGGCTGGGGGTGGACGGACTGCGTGCGCTGGCCCGGGACATTCGAGCCAGCCGCGAGGCGGGCCGCTTCGTGGCCGTGGGAGGCATGGACGCCGCGCTGGCGCTGCGCGAGGCCCAGGGGGATGTGGCCAGGGCCCAGGCAGTGATGTCCAAGGCCAGGGCCGAGGCCACGGGCTCCTCGCCGAGGCGAGTCGGCGGTACGGGGCACCCCGAGAGCCTCGCCTCGCTGGTGGACGAGGAGTGGGCCTCACCCGCGAGGTACTGGAAGCCCGGCTGGCCCTGGTGGAGTTGGAGGCCACGGGCCCACGCCTGCCCAAGGACGTCGCGGTGCTGGAGCAGCAACGTCCCTACATGGAAGCGCCGCCGCCCGGAGCCAAGGGCAACCCACGCTGGCCCGAGTACGTCGCCTACTACGAGAAGCGTCTGGGGGAAATCCGGCGGGGTACGGCAACCAAAGGGCCGCTGCGCTGGGAGCCCTACGAGTCCATGCGGGGGTGGTTCAACCGGGGACTGGCCTTCGAGCGCCTCATGGTGGAGGTACTGCAAGCCGATGCGAGACTGCCTCGGGCCCAGCGCCGTTTCCTCGGGGACTTCGACCACCCCCGTATCGAGAGGTACGTCGGCGTGATGAAACCAGGCACCGGCCTGCGCTTCGCGGATGTACTCGTCATTGAAACGGGCGACCTCTCCAATCAGCCACCTCGTGTCGAGACGTTGAGCTTCAAGAGCCGCAATCTCTCGGGGCTGAAAGGTATGGCGCTCGAAGCACAGATCATGGAAGACGCGAGGGAAGCTCTAAAGAAATACGGAGAGACTCTGGACATCCGCCGCGACTCCCTTCAGCTTCTTCTCCGCGAGGGAAGCAAGGTACCTGTCTCAAAGGTTCGCCTCATCTACGAGGGCGGACGCCTCATGCCCAAGGACACCAACGAGGTGAAAAGGGCAGTGAGCGTAACCAAGAACGCACTTCCAGGAGTAGAGGTACTGTTCCAATGAAGGTATTGGAATTTGAAGACTTGAAGGCGGAGGACAGCCTCTTGCTCACCTTCGACGGTGCCTTCGACACACAGGCGGCACTAGCGAGCGAATTGGAACCCCTATTCCAAATGCTCGAGAAGTACGCGGACAGTTGGATGCCGGACGTCATCGAGGGCAAAAGACGACGCAAGTATGCCCGCGCCGCCATCTGGAAGGCCCTGGAGGAGCAACGCCACGAAAGAGGGACAACCATCGGGTTCTATCGCACGAAATGGCCCGCGTTGAGCATGACGCTCAGACTCTACTTTCCAACAATCCCTCCCCAAATTGACATCTTGATCAAGGTGGAACCGCTCTCCTTCTTCGCGGACGAGGAGCGGTGTCGCCAGCTCGTGGAATTGGTACGAACCTGGGCCTCGCGCTATCTGATTTCCCATGCCTTGGCTCATGGTCTGGCTGACAACCAATTGTCTGGCGCTCCGAACTTTGGACGCGAGATGCAGACCTCCATTCGAGACGGGTTCGACAAAATCTACGAGGTGTCCTGGCTCAATGTCTTCGGTCCGAAGCTGGTGGAAGCTGTCGGTCGCGAGCGCATGCTCTCCACCCCGGCGCACCGGGTAGAGGAGTTGCCCAATGGCTCCGTCCTCCTGGTGCTCTGGCCCACCGCCGCGGACTTCGCCAGTGACGAGGCTCGTGAGGCCCAGGCCCGCGCGCATGTCCACCTCCGGCCGGACCTGGACTTCGACACGGTGCTGCGCACCCTGCGCGAGCGCAGCGCCGCGCTCGCCCCCGTGGAGCCTCGCTTCCACCCGGATGTGGCCCCGCTCCTCTCTCGCGTGGTGGACAGCGTCGCCCTTCACGAGCGCCAGCGGAAGATCGCCGAATTCAACACGTACCAACCGCCCGAGCCCGACGAATGGCTCCCCTCTGAATCCGCCCTTCCTCCGGATGTAGACGACCCAGAGCAAGCCCGCGCGCATTACAGCTATCTCGCCGAACTCCTCGTGGCGCTGCTGCACTCGAAGGTGCCCTCCGTCTTCGACAGTTCGCCCGAGTCCCTCACGGACGTGGACTCCCACTTCTGGCAAGAGGAGTTTCCGCGGGTCTTCGAGCGGGAACACATCGACGCGCGTGCGGTGCCCGCCATTGGCGCCTACCTGGGCGAGGTGCTCGTACGCCATCTGGGCGGCCAGTGGATTCCACGTCAGAAGCTCGAGGAAACCCAGGTGCTCGTGGGCGGACGCGTCTGGCTGCCCTTCGTCCGGGCCTCGCGCTACATGCGCTCGTGCCAGTCGCTGTTGGACTTCTCTCACCCAGCTCTACCGCGTCGCCGAACGGCACCGCTCCTGACAGGAACAAGAGCCGCGAGCCGGCCGGGCGCCGCAATGACGCGCCGGCCGGCCCGCGATCACCCGTGAGGGCTACTGGAGCTGCTTCTTGATGCGGACGTTGCGCACCTGGAAGTGGATGTCGCCGCCCTGGTCACCCCAGGCGGGCAGCATCTCGAAGACCGAGCTGACCTTGGTGTTGTCCCAGGAGGCCGGGTAGGCCGAGTTGGAGAACGGCATCTTCACCGTCGTCCACGTCCCCACCTCCGGGTGTCCCACCAGGTTCTTCAGGTCACCCGTCGCGCAGGAGTCCGGCTTGCGGTCGCAGACACTCTTCACCCAGAAGTCCTGGGTGGTCTTGCCGTAGTCGAGCACCCGCACCTCGAACTCCACGCCGCCCGTCGCGGCGATGGCCGACACGTCCAGCAAGTTCGGCGCCTTGACCCCGAAGGCGATGCCACCGTTGCCGCCACCCTCCTTGAGGCCCTTCATCACCACGTCGATGACCGTCTCGCCCCCGCCGATGTCGTACGCGGGATTCACCGTCAACGTCCCCGTCGTCCCACTCGTCCACCCGTTGGGCGTGGCGAAGAGCGCGGTGTCGGACACGCCGTTGACGTAGGCGGCCTTGTCATCGGTGATGGCGATGGGCGGAACGGGAGGCGTGCCCGTGCAGCTCACGTTGCCCGCCCGGTTCGGCTCCCAACGGATGCTGGCGAGCGTCACGTCCAGCGTGTCCGAGGTGTAGAGCAGGAAGGGCGAGTTCACGATGCCAAAGTCCAGCCCCTTGTCCGCGAAGCACTGGAGCGGAACCGCCAGCTCGCTCCACCCCTTGCCCGCCGGCCCTTGAGGGTCTCGGTGATCTGGATCTCCCCCTGGCACGGGTAGATGCAGTGCGTGGACAGGTTCACCTGGGCGCTCGGCGCCGTGTTCACCTTCACCGCGAAGACGAGCGAACCCTTGGAGTTCAGGTAGGGCTGGAGGTTGCGGCCCTCGTTGCCGTTCTTGTTCTGCATGTACACCTGCCCCGTGCCGCTGAACTTGACGTTGACCGCGGCCCACTGGAGCCCGCCCTGATCGTCCACCGGGGTGACGCTGATCTCATTGGGGGCCGGGCTCGTGGTGTTGCTCGTGCCCTGCCGCACGTCGATGCCGCCCCAGTTGGACGGCGCGCCGATGCGCATCACCCAGTCATCCTGGTTGCCGCGCTCGAAGAGGGTCAGCGGGAGGTTGGTGGTACTCCCGTCTCCCGGATCCACGCCGCAGCCGTTGATCTGGGTCTTCTCCTCGAACGCGCTCAGCTCCTGGGCCTTGGCGTACGTCAGGCCATAGCCATAGGCGAAGAGCGGATCGTAGTTCGCATCCCCCTTGTTGATCGACACCTGGCAGGGCGCCTTGGGCCACGAGAAGGAGAGCTTGCCGTGGAAGTCGTGGTCGATGGAGCCATCGTCCTTGCGGAACAGCACGTCCGTCAGACCCTCTCCCTCGGTGCCGGGCAGCCACGCGGCGACGAAGGCGTCGGACACGTTGAGCTCCTTGTTGGTGTAGAGCGGACGGCCGGAGAAGAGCACCGTGACGATCTTCTTCACGCCCTTGGCCTTGAGGCTCTGCAGCAGCGTGTAGTCCTCCGAGCGCAGCCGGGCGAGCTCCAGCGTCTTGGTCTTGCCGATGTCGCCATTGCCCTCGGCGTAGGGCGTCTCGCCAATCACGACCACGGCGACGTCGTAGCTCGAGTCCGCCTGGGCGCCATCCGCGCTGGTGTCCAGCTTCGCGTTGGGGGCGATCTTCTGGATGGCCTGCCACAGGGTGGTTCCACCGCCGAAGTCGGCGTTGGTGTTGTCCGTGCCCTGCCGGTGAGGGACCAACCGCCGGACTGGTTCGACAGGCTGTTGGCGCTCTTGCCCGCCACGAGCACCTTGGCCGAGCGAGCCAGCGGCAAGGTGCCGCCGTTGTTCTTGAGGAGCACCAGCGACTTGCGCACCGCCTCCCGGGCCACGGCCCGGTTCTCCGCGGTGCCAATCTCGTGCGAGGCGTTGCGCTCCGAGGGCTTGGGCTTCTCGAAGAGGCCCAAGCGCAGCTTCACGCGCAGGATGCGGCGGACCGCGTCATCCAGGCGCGCCTGGGAAATCTCCCCATTCTTCACGGAGGCGATCGTGTTGGTGATGAAGGGCTTCCAATCGGTGCGGTAGGGCACCATCACCATGTCGACGCCGGCGTTGATGGCCTGCGGACAGTCCCCGTTGGTGCAATCCCGGGGCGAGTCGCTGTTGTTCCGGTTGATCTGACCGATGCCGTTCCAGTCGGAGATGACGAAGCCGTCGAAGCCCATCTTGGTCTTCAGCACGTCCGTGAGCAGGTACTTGTTGCCATGCATCTTGTAGGCCTTGGCGGTCTCGCCCTGGGCCGCGTCCTGCCAGCTGTTGAACGAGGCCATGACCGTCTGCGAACCGGCCGCGAGCGCCGTGAAGTAGCCACGGCCGTGGATGTCGCGCAGCTGCTTCTCCGTCAACCGGGTGACGCCCTGATCCTTGCCCTCGTTCGTGGCGCCGTCGCCCAGGAAGTGCTTGACCGAGGCGATCACCTTCTCGTTCGCCTTCGCGTCCTTGCCGAGCTGGCCCTGGAGCCCCTCGACGATCTTCCCGGCGAAGGCCTCGACGATGGCGGGGTCCTCGGAGTAGCCCTCGTAGGTGCGGCCCCAGCGGTCATCGCGCACGACGGCGACCGTCGGCCCGAAGGCCCAGTCCAGACCCGTCTGCGCCACTTCACGCGCCGTCACCTCGCCAATGCGCTTCACCAGCTCGGGATCGTTCGCGGCGCCCAGGCCGATGTTGTGCGGGAAGAGGGTGGCGCCCTTCACGTTGTTGTGCCCGTGCACCGCGTCCACGCCCCAGATGATGGGGATGCGTTGGCCGTTGGCCGGATCCACCGAGGCCGCCCAGAGCTGATCGGCCAGCGCGTTCCACTCCGCCACCGTGGAGCCCTTCTTGCCGTTGGGCCATGCGCCACCGCCGTTGAGCACGGAGCCGAGGTGGTACTGCTTCACCTCGTCCGGGGTGACGTTGGAAATCTCCACCTGGGTGATCTGCCCGACCTTCTCCTCGAGCGACATCTTGGAGAGCAGGGTGTCGATCCGCTTCTCGAGCTCGGTGTCCTTGGGGATCGCGCTCTGGATGGCCGGCCAGTCATCGGGGGTACCGGCGTCGGTGCCCGCGTCGGTCTCGGTAGGAGGGGAGGGGTGGTCCCCGCGTCGTCGGGCCCCGGAGTGGGATCGGGGTTACAGGCCGCGAGTGGCAATAGAAGCAGGGCGGCGAGAGAAAGACGCTTCTGCCGCGAGAACAACCGTTGCATGTCCAGCTCCAGTGTGTCGGGGGCGCGCGGCTTCCGCGGATGCGAGGGAAGGGGGTTCCCCGCCAGCCAGGGCAAGCCAACGCGGGGGCAAACGTAGAAGTAAAAACAATCCCACGCAAGGATGGCGCAGGGAGTCAAAACCCCGCCCGCCACGCCTCCCGCGCTCTGGTTTTCCATGTATTGGCTCACGGGTTGGACACCGGTGGTGGTGTGGCTGGCCTGACTCGCGAGGCCCCAGGGCTTCCCAGCGGGTGTGGCCATGCGGAGACAGGGGGCAAGGCGTTCACGCGGAGCGTGTCGCGGCGCGACTCCTGCAACGGGAGCGGACCCATGACGCGAAAACGATGGATGCGCTGGGTGATAGCGATACCACTGGGCGTGCTGGTCCTCCTGGCGAGTGCGTGGCAGCTTTCACGCTCGTGGACATTCCAGGTGTTCGGCGAACTCCATGCCCGCGTGGACACCTCGGAGCGCGTCGTGGCGCTGACCTTCGATGATGGGCCGAAGCCCGGTCAGACGGAGGCCGTCCTCGACATCCTCGAACGGCACGGCGCGAAGGCCACCTTCTTCCTGGTGGGACAGAACCTCGAACGCCACCCGGAGCTCGCGGCCCGGGCCCTCGCCGAGGGACATGAGCTGGGCAACCACTCGTATTCGCACCACCGGCTCATCTTCAAGTCGCCCTCCTACGTGCGGCGGGAGATCGACAAGACGGACGCCCTGCTGCGCGCGGTGGGTGTCCAGGGCGACATCCTCTTCCGGCCCCCCTATGGCAAGAAGCTGCTCGTCCTGCCATGGCTGCTCGCCCAAGGTGACCGCAAGGACATCCTCTTCGACGTGGTGCCCCGGGACGATGAGACCCAGGACGTGGCGCTGCTCACCTCCCGCGTCATGGCCTCCGTCCGGCCCGGCTCCATCCTCCTGTTCCACGATGGGGGACGCGACAAGCCGGGCACCCTCCAGGCCCTGGACCTCCTGCTGGAGAAGCTCCGCGCCCAGGGCTACCGCTTCGTGACCGTGTCCGAGCTGCTCGCGCTCCCCGGCGCGAAACCGAGCCCCTCCGCTACCTCGGACTCCGACAGCTCGCGCCAGCCTCCCGCCTGCACGTTCAGGGATACCTGACCCACCGCCTCGCGGTGCAGCTCGCGCACCGGATGCCCCACCGCCGCGAGCATCCGCTTCACCTGATGGTGCCGGCCCTCCGTGAGCACCAGCTCCACGCACCCGGAGCACGCAACCGCGCCTCGGCCGGCCGCGTCGGACCGTCGTCGAGCACGAGCCCCTCGCGCAGTCTCTGGAGCGCGGCCTCCGAGGGCAGGCCCTCCACCCCCGCCACGTAGCGCTTGGACAGGTGCGTCTCCGGGGACGTCGCGTGCGCCACCAACCGCTCCTCGTTGGTGAAGAGCAGCAGGCCCGTGGTGTCCCGGTCCAACCGCCCCACCGCGTACCACTCGTAGCCCCGCAGCTCCGGTGGGAGCACGTCCCGCAGCCGCTCGAAGACGGTCCCCACGCCCTCGGGATCGCTGCCGTGCACCACCACGCCCGCGGGCTTGTGGAACATCAACACCCGCGTCCACGCTCCCAGCCCGCACGGCCGCCCCTCCAGCCGGACCTCACTGCGCGCATGCACTGGCGCGAACGGATCCCGCTCCACCCGCCCGTTCACCTCCACCCGCCCCTCGCGAATGGCCCGCTCCGCCTCCACCCGGGGCAACACCCCCGCCCGACCCAATGCCCGGGCCAACCACTCCGCGCGCTCCCCCTCCGGCACCGGCGCCTGACGCCGGCGCGCGGCCTCCAACCACCGGGGCACCTTCGGCTTCCTCGCCATGCGCGCGCTCCTCTCTTCCCGTGCCGCTACCCGCCCACGCGGGCCGCCGCCCGGGCCCGCCACTCATGCTCCAGCACCGCGTAGATGAGCGAGTCACACCACTCGCCCTTGATGAAGGCGTTCTCCCGGAAGTGCGCCTCGCGGCGCATGCCCAGCTTCTCCATCACCCGGAAGGAGCCGGGATTGCGCGGATCGCAGTCCCCGAACATCCGGTGCAGGCCCAGTGGGCCGAAGGCGAAGTCCAGCAGCGCCTCGGCCGCCTCGGTGATGTAGCCCCGGCCCCACTCGGAGCGGTGGAGGATGTACCAGAGCGTGCCCTCACGCTGCTCGACATCGGTGATGCGCATGCCACAGCGCCCGATGAGCCGCCCTCCCTCGCGCGTCACCACCGCCAGGTCATACACCCGCCGGGGCGTCTCCCGCGCCAGGGCCCTCACGCGGCGAATGTAGTCCCGGCTCTCCTCCGGCGTGCGCACGGCATGGGACTGGTAGCGCACCACCTCGGGGTCGGACTCGTAGGGGTGGGTGGCGCGCCAGTCCTCTTCCTCGAACTCGCGCAGCAACAGCCGGGGCGTGGTCAGCGGAGCGGTCAGCAACATGAGCACAACCTGACACGCCCGCCCCTCCGGGGAGAAGCCCCGTTCACACTCCCGCGCGCGGGCCATTGACTCCACCCCCGTTCCGGTGCATCTTGATTTTGAAATTAATAATCAGAATCAACAACGGCGAACGCCGAGGAGAACCCCATGCCCCCGCCCACCTGCTGCCGCACCCTCCTGGCCCGTGGACCCAGCGCGGAAGTGGCGCGCTGCTCGTGCGGGCACATCCACTTGAGCCTCGGGCCGATGACGATCCGCCTGGACGCGGACACGCTGCATGCGACGTGGCACACCATCGGCGATGCGCTGCGCGCGCTGTCGGGCATGGCGGAGAAGGAGGCCGCGCCGATGACTCCCTCCAGCGAGTGGAAGCAATGAGCCCGCTGACGGAGTTGCTGCGGCGGGCCACCGCCGAGGAGCTGCGCGCGGTGGCGGGGACGGCGTTCGCCCGGAGGCTCGCGCGTGGAACGCTGGAGCGTGGCGCCTATGTGCGCTGGCTGTCCTGCCTCCAGGCCATCTACGCGGAGCTGGAGTGGGCCCTCATGTGGCACCGCCAGCACCCGGTGGTGGGCCCGCTGTGCCTGCCCGAGCTGTGGTGCAACGAGCTGCTGCAGGACGACCTGAGCGCCCTGCTGGGCCCGAGCTGGTACGCGAGCGCGCACCGCCAGGACGCGGCCCCCACCCTGGAGCGGCTGGGGCTGCTGTGCGACGAGGCGCCGGAGTTGCTCGCCGCGCATGCCTGGGCGCTCTACGCGACGGCCCTGCCCGGCCAGGGACAGACGGGCGGCGGCGTTGCCCGGGCGCTCGGGCTGCGGGGCTCGGCGGGGACGGTCTTCCTGCGCCACGCCACCCACCTGGACGGCGAGGCCTACCGCGCGCACCTGCTCGACACGTTGGACCAGCTCACCCTGAGCGCGAGCGCGCGCGAGGCGCTCCTCCACGAGCCTCGCGCGCCGTGCGGGGCGTGTATGCGCTCTTCGACATGCTGGGCCGCGGCCTGCCCCAGGAGAGGCAAGCACGCGAGGAGGGCCGAAGCGGGTGGCTCCAGGCCCTCACGCCCCTGCGCGGCGCGTTCGGGGCCTAGCTTCGTCCGTCAGGCGCGCGACAACGCGCGCCGCAGCGCCTCGGTGGAGTCGTGCTGCGACTGCTTCCCCAGCCGGCTCTGGCCGACCATCTCGAAGCCATGGAAACCACCCGGGTACACGTGCAACTCAACAGGCACCCCCGCGCTCGCCAGCCGGCGCGCGTACTCGATGTCCTCCTCGAGGAAGAGATCCAACGAGCCCACGTTGAGGAAGGTGGGCGGCAGGCCCGCGAGGCTCTCGGCCCGGGCGGGCGCGGCGTAGGGCGAGATGCCCTCGCCTCCCGGCTCGCGGCCGAGCAGGCTCGTCCAGCCGAAGCGATTCGAGGCCCGCGTCCACACGAACTCGCCCACCAGGGGAGACGTGTCCCGGACCACCGTCCGGTCATCCAGCATGGGGCAGAGGAGCCACTGGAAGAGGATGGGGATGTCTCCCCGGTCGCGCGCGAGCAGCCCCAGCGCCGCGGCGAGCCCTCCGCCCGCGCTCTCGCCGCCAATGGCGATCCTCCGCGTGTCCACGCCCAGCCCGTCCGCATTCGCATGCAGCCACTTGAGCGCGGCGTAACAGTCCTCGACCGGGCCCGGGAAGGGAGTCTCGGGCGCCGGGCGGTAGTCCACCGAGACGATGACGCAATCGAGCTGCTTCGCGAGCAGCACGTTGCGCGCATCCGACATGTCGGGCGAGCCCAGGATGTAGCCGCCCCCATGGATGTGCAGCAGCGCGGGCCGCCGCTCCCCCGCCGCACGGGGCTTGTACACGAGGACACGAACCTCGGGCGCTCCCGCCGGACCCGGAATGCGGCGCTCGACGGTCTCCACCTCGGGAACCACCACCTTGGGCGCCGCGAACAACGACTGGGCCCCCATCGCCCGCTGCTGGGGCAGCGCCTCGCGCGTCAGCGTCAGCGCCGGAAACATATCCAACACGGGCAACAACTCGGGATCGACAAGGTGTCTGGACGACATGGGCTCCTCGGGGGGTGGAGAGAGCCCCTGTCCTAACTGGCCGCCCGCGCGGTTGCCACCGCGCGGAGGATGGCCTCGGGCGTGGCGGGCGAGGCGAGCGACACCGGGGTGCGTGGTGGGCCGAAGGCGGCGATGGCCTGGCGCAGCGCCGTCACCGCCCCCAGGGCCAGCATGAAGGAGGCTCCCCCACCGCCTTGCTGCCGTGAATCGTGTTGTCCTGGGGCGCGCGCTCCAGCAGGTGGACGCGGAAGTCCTCGGGCGCGTCCCCCACCGCCGGAATCTTGTACGTGTCCGGCGAGTGCGTGACGAGCCGCCCCTTCGCGTCGAAGAGCACCTCCTCGCTCGTGAGCCAGCCCAGGCCCTGGATGAAGCCGCCCTCCACCGGCCCCGGTCGATGCTCGGCACGAGCGAGGTGCCCACGTCCTGCAACACGTCCACGCGGCGCACCCGGTGCTCGCCGGTGAGGCCACTCACCTCCACCTCCACCACCGCGGCGCCAAAGGCATAGTAGTGGAAGGGCTTGCCGCGCCCCGTCGAGCGGTCATACGTGATGTCCGGCGTGGCGTAGTACCCCGTGGCCGACAAGGAGACGCGATCCAGGTAGGCGGCATGGACCACCTCGGCGAAGCGCACCGTGCGCAGGGGACGCGCGGCGTGGAACACCGGCCTCCGGAGAACGCGATCGCCGCCCGGTCCCCGAGCGACTCGAGCTTCAACAACCGCGCGGCCACCGGGCGCAGCCGCTCTCGAATCACCTCGCACGCCTGCTTCACCGCCCGGCCATTGAGGTCCGAGCCACTCGAGGCCGCCGTCGCGGAGGTGTTGGGCACCTTGTCCGTGGCGGTGTGCATCACCCGGACGCGCTCGGGGAGCACGCCCAGCTCGTGCGCGCACACGGCCCGCATCTTCGTGTGCAACCCCTGCCCCATCTCCGTGCCGCCATGGTTGAGCTGCACGCTGCCATCCGTGAACACCGACACCAGCGCCCCGGCCTGATTGAGGAAGCCCGTGGTGAAGGAGATGCCGAACTTCACCGGCTGGAAACCGATGCCCCGCTTCGTCCAGCGCGAGGCGGCATTGAAGGCCTCGATCTCCGCGCGGCGCTGGGCGTAGTCGCTGGAGGCCATGAGCTCCGAGTGCAGCCGCGGCAGGCGGTTGCCCACCACCGCCTGGCCGTATGGGGTGAGGTCGTGCGGAGCCTCGCCGTAGTAGTTGCGCTCGCGCACCCTGGCGGGATCCAACCCGAGCCGCTCGGCGGCGTGGTTGAGCACCTCCTCCATCACGAACATGCCCTGGGGCCCACCGAAGCCGCGGAAGGCCGTGTTGGAGGGCAGGTTCGTGCGCGCCACCCGCCCGGTGAACTCGAGCGCCGGAACGAAGTACGCGTTGTCCAGGTGGAAGAGCGCCCGATCGAGGATCGCCCGCGACAGGTCCGTGCTCCATCCACCATCCGAGACGAGCTCCACCTTGAGCGCGAGCAGCCGCCCCGTCTCATCGAAGCCCGCGTCATAGTGGCTCCAGAACGGGTGGCGCTTGCCGGTGCGCGCCATGTCCTCGTCCCGGTTGAGCCACACCTTCACCGGCCGTCCCGTGGCCCGCGCGCCCAGGGCCGCCAGGCACGCGAAGGGCGCCGCCTGCGTCTCCTTGCCGCCAAAGCCCCCGCCCATGCGCGGCACCTCCACCACCACCTGGTGCCGCCCCGTGCCGAGCACCTCCGCCACCAGCGTCTGCACCTCGGTGGGGTGCTGGGTGGAGCACCACACGTGCACCGCGCCGTCCTCGCCCGGCACCGCCAGCGACACCTGCGTCTCCAGGTAGAAGTGATCCTGCGCTCCCGTCATGCACTCGCCGGACAGTCGCACCGGCGCGGCGGCGAGCGCGTCCTCGGGCGCCCCCCGGCGGATGACGTGCGGCTCGGACAGGAAGGCCCCCGCCTCCACCGCCGCCTTCACCGAGAGCAGCGCGGGCAGCGGCTCGTACTCCACCTCCACCAGCGCGGCGGCCCGGCGGGCGACGCTCGCCCCCTCCGCCAGCACCAGCGCCACCGTCTGTCCGACGAAGTGTACCTCGCCGTCGGCCATCAGCGGCTCGTCCTGGATGACGGGGCCCACCTGGTTGTGACCGGGAATGTCACCCGCCACGAGCACCGCGATCACGCCCGGCAGGGCCCGCGCCTTCGTGGCGTCCACCCGCAGCAGGCGCGCATGCGCGTGGGGCGAGGTGACGAGGTGCCCCGTCAACAGGCCGCGCGGCTCCGGCATGTCGTCCACGTAGAGCGCCTCTCCGCTCGTGTGGCGCAGGCCGCTCTCGTGCGGGGCCGGGGCATGCAGGGGCGAGGGGGCCGGCACGCCCTCGGGGGTGGAGGCGAAATCGGGGGAAGACGAAGGAAGAGAGCTCATCCGGGTCACCTCACCTGCACCGTGGCCGAGTGACGCTCCGCGAGCCGGGGCAGCGGCGTGGAGAGCGTTTCATGGAAGAAGCCGCGCAGGAGGTTCTCGGCGAGCTGCGCGCGATACCACGCCGAGCCGCGATGATCCGACAGCGGCTGGAAGTCCTCCCGCAGTCGGGGCAGCGCCTGCTCCACGCTGGCCTCCGTCCAGGGCTGGCCCACCAACGCGGCCTCGGTGCGCCGGGCGCGCGCGGGCGTGGCCGCCATGCCGCCATAGGCCAGCCGCGCCTCGGCCACCTTCCCCTCCCCGTCCACCACCACCCGGAAGCCCGCGGACACGCTGCTGATGTCCGCCTCGCGCCGCTTGGACACCTTGTACGCCAGGGAGCGCGCCCCCTCGGGCTGCGCCGGCACGTCCACGCACGCGAGCACCTCGCCCGCCGCGAGCGCCGTGCGCCGGTAACCCACGAAGAAGTCCTCCAAGGGCAGCCGCCGCTCCCCCGCGCGCGAGCGCAGCACCACCTCGGCCCCGAGCGCGAGCAGCACCGGCGCCAGGTCCCCAATGGGCGAGGCGGTGCACAGGTTGCCCCCCACCGTCGCGCGGTTCTTGATCTGCCGCGAGCCGAAGTAGCGCAGCATGCGCTCCAGGGGCGGGCTCACCGCGCGCGCGTAGTCCTCCACGTCCGTCAGCCGCACCGTGGCGCCCAGCCGGTGCCCCCCGCCGCGCGGCTCCAGCACGCGCAGTTCGGGCACGGCCTCCAGTGACACCAGGAGTGGCGGCTCGACGTAACGCTTGGTCACCTCCAGCGACAGGTCCGTCCCCCCCACCACGAAGCGCGCCGTGGGGTGCTTCTCCAGCACGTCCCAGAGCGCCTCCAGCGAGTCCGGGGTGAAGAAGCGCTGGACACCCGCCTCGTACGCCAGCGCCATGGGCTCGGACTGTGTCTCGGCGAGTGCCCGGGCGAAGCGATCCCCGGGGCGCAGGCCCGCCACCTCGCGCACGGCCTCCCGGATGGGCCGGTAGCCGGTGCACCGGCAGAGGTTGCCGCACATCTGCGCGTCCAGCTTCCAGGGCTCGTCCAGGTCGCGGCGGTGACAGGCCTCCAGCATCGACATGGCGATGCCCGGCGTGCAGTAGCCGCACTGCGAGCCCAGCGTGCGCGCCAGCGTCTCCTGGACGACGTGGTACTTGCCGCCCTCGCGCAGGGCCTCCACCGTGTAGACGCGCTTGCCCTGCACCATGGGCAGCAGCAGCAGGCACGCGTTCACCGCGCGCAGCGTGGGCGCCCCCTGGCCATCCTGCTCCAGGACGGCCACCGAGCAGGCACCACAATCCCCCTCGGCACAGCCCTCCTTGGTGCCCGTGAGGTGCACCCGGTCGCGCAGGTAGCGCAACAGCGTGGTGGTGGGCGCGATCCCCGTCTCCTCGATGGGGCGGTCGTTCAAGAAGAAGCGCAGGCGTTCCATGGGCCTCCTGGAGATCCCCGCCGGGCAGGGCCGGGAGGGGCGAGCCTACTACGGCGCGCGGGCGCAACCCCCTTCGCGCCTCCCGTCATGAATGACCGGAGGTGAACGTTCCAGCCACCGGTTCGAGGAAGGACGGAGAGTGGAAGCCCGCTGGGCAACCAGACACAACGAGCCGTGGGATGACACCCGCCCCTACCGCGCGGCGAGGACCATTCGCATTGTGCCGTCATGGCCACCGAACAAGGAGCCCGCCGCGTCTTCATCGGGCTCATCCTGCTATCCATCGCCCTGGTGGGGCTCATCGCGCGCCCCTTCTTCGAAGCCTTCTTCCTGGCCGCGGTGCTGGCGGGTGCCTTCAATGGCCTGCAGAACTGGCTGACGCGGCGCTTCCGGGGCCGGCGGGGGCTCGCCGCGGGCGCCATCGTGGTGGGCATCATCCTGGCGCTGCTCTCGCCCATCGCCGCCCTCACCGCCTTCATCGTCTCCGAGGTCATCAAGGGGGTGAACTTCATCACCGGGGTGATCAACCAGCGGGGCCTGGAGGGACTGCTGACCTATGTGCCCCAGGCCCTGCGGGAGCCCGCCGCGCGCATGCTCGACCGCTTCCAGGCGGAGAGCGCCAGCGTGTGGCAGATCGTCCAGGAACACGTGTCGACCCAGGGAGCCGCGGCCGCCCAGACCGTGGGTGGCGTGGTGATGGCCACCGGGAGCGTGGCGATCCAGGTGGCGATGATGCTCATCGCGCTCTACTTCCTGCTCGTGGATGGCGAGCGGCTCGTCGCGTGGGTGGAGAGCGTGTCGCCGCTGCGGCGCGGGCAGACGACGGAGCTGCTCACCGAGTTCCGCGGCGTCACCCGCTCGGTCCTGACTTCCACCCTGCTCACCGCGGGGGTGCAAGCGACGATAGCACTGGTGGGCTTCCTCATCACCGGGGTGCCGGTGCCCGTCTTCTTCGCGGCGGTGTCGTTCTTCTTCGCCCTCATTCCGGCCGTCGGCGCCGCCATGGTGTGCGTCATCGCCGCCCTGCTGCTGCTCGCCACGGGCCATCCCGCCATGGCCATCTTCCTGGCCGCCTGGGGCATCTTCGTGGTGGGCCTGTCCGACAACGTCGTCAAGCCACTGCTGGCCAAGCGCGGCATGAACATGCACGGCGCCCTGGTCTTCTTCTCGCTGCTCGGAGGCTCGCCGTCTTCGGTGCCATCGGCCTGTTGCTCGGGCCGCTCATCCTGGCCTTCTTCCTCTCCGTGGTGCGCATCTACGAGCGCGACTACGGCCGGCCCAATGATCGGCCCGGAGCACCGCCCACGCCCCCCACGAGCAACGCGCCCACCCTGGCCGAGGGCGAGGAGTGGAGGCTCCGAGGCCCACTCCCACCAGGGGCCCGAGGACGCGCGCTCCCACTGAGGCCGCTCGCGCGGGCTCCCGGACGCGACGCTCGTCGCCCGGGAGCCCTCGTGCGTGCGGGAAAGGGACTACGGCTGCACGCCCGCGCCGCTCACGGTGAGCGTGTAGGCCCCCGTCGCGCCCGCGTAGCCCACCACCTTCACGTAGTAGATGCCCGGGGCGTTGGCGGAGAAGGTCCCCACCTCGGGGTTGCTCATGGTGGCGCTGGAGGCCGCGGAGAAGAGCAGGTCCGACGCGGAGTACACGTACCAGTCCAGGTCCTGCGCGCCGGGCATGCTCAGCATCACCTTGACGCTACCCGCCGTGGTCACGTTGAAGGCGAACCAGTCCACGTCCGAGCTGCTGGACAAGGCGCCGCTCACGTTCTTGTCCGCCCCCACCCGGCCGCTGGCGGTCGCCGCGGAGTTGTTGGCCTCGGTCTCCTGGGTGATGGCGGCGCGCGGATCCTGGGACGGGGCGCTGGTGATCGCGAAGTCGGCATCGCTCGTGTCGGCGACGGCCGCCTCGGAGGCGTCACTCACGCGCACGCGCGCCGTCGTGGTCGCCGACGCCGGCACCTGCCAGGTGTAGCCGCCATCGGTGGCGGGGATGCTGTCGGCGATGACGTTCCAGGTGCTCCCATCCGTCGTGTACTCGAGCTTCACGTGGGTGCTCTCGCTCGCCGTCCAGGTGATGGAGTGGGTGCTGCCCGCGCTCCAGCCTCGCCTCCGTTGGGAACCACCACCGTCACGCGGCCCGTGGGAACCGGGGTCGTGGGGTCATCCGACGGCACGAGGAAGTCCTTGATGATGGCCATGTGCTGCATGTTGGTGGCGCCGCTGTCACCGCTCTGCGCGGGAGCGATCTCCTCGAGGGGCGAGTAGACGCGCGTGTCCACGACGAGGCCCGCGCCGAAGGAGCTGGCGCCGATGACGGTGGCCGTCTGGTAGGCGCGCAGGTTGTTGCTCACCAGCACGTGGTCATACGGCTTGCCGCGGCTGGCATTGGTGTTGACGTTGCCATTCTTGTCCGCCGGGTAGGGGCTCGCGGTGGACACCACCGAGGAGAAGGTGCCGAAGAGCGGCTCGGACCGGTTGTCGGAGTTGAAGTCACCGCCAATGGCGAGGAAGTCCCCCGCGGGCACGTTCGCCTGGATGTACTTGACGAGGTTGGTCGCCTCGGTGTTGCGCGTGGTGCTGTCGCGGGTGAGCAGGTGCACGCTCACCACCCAGAGATCCTTGGGGCCGGGGATGTCGATGCGCGCCCAGGCGAAGTCGCGGTTGCCCACCTGGGTGTCCGTCCACTCGCCCGCGGCGATGATGGGATAGCGGCTGATGACCCCGTTGGGGATCTGCGCGCCGGTCTCGCGGTAGACATGGAAACTCGAGCCGAAGGTGGTGTCGACGAAGGAGCGGATGGCGGCGGCGGAGTTGTCGCCGTAGTTGAACTCCTGGATCATCACCACGTCGGGCTTCGTGCCCTGGAAGATGCGCGTGCCGTGGCCCGGGTCATAGCTCTGGGCGTTGCCGCTCGTGATGTTGGCGGCCATCAACCGGATCCGCGCCTCGCCCAGCACGTCGCGCTGGGAGGACAGCTCTCGAGCCTCCTTCGCCTGGGGGCGCTTCCCTGCCCACACGCGGCGAGTGACACGGACAGCAGGGAACAGAGCAACCAGCGGCCCGCACGGGCGGGCGTCGGGAGGGAGGAGCGCAGTGGCATCGCGTGCTTCCTGCCCGCGGAGGACGCGGGCGGTGAGGGACGGGAGCACTTTTAGTCCATCGTCCCCTCCGCCGTCTCGCAGCCTCATTGTGAAATTCCAGTGTGACTCGCCGCGAGAACAGAGAGTGCGACTCCGAGGTAGCGCAGCCCCTTTCCAAGTGAAACGAAGGCGACGAAGGGCCCGGGACGTACCCCCACGAGGCCCGCGGCGAGCACGAAGACGTCTCCCACGACGGGCAGCCAGGCGAGCAGGAGCACGGGCGCCCCCCAGGTGGCCGGCGCTCCCGGGCCCGGAGCAGGCGGGGACCCTCCCGGGCGCTCCGGCGCTGGAGCCATCGCCCCACCACGCCCCCGCCCTCGCCGCGTGCGCCCCAGCGGCCCAGCGCATAGACGGAGAGCGCGCCGAGCACGTTGCCGGCGGTGGCCACCGTCACGGCCCACTCCGGGCGCACTCCTCCATAGATGAGGGCGGCCAGCACCGCCTCGGACGGAGCGGGAAGCACCGAGCCGGCCACCACCGCCACGAGGAACAGCCCCGGCAATCCCCATTCGGCGAGCGTGGACGCATCCGGCATCGTGCTGTCCACTCTACGCCCCCTCGGGCCCCGAGGGCTGTCTTCCCGGATGGGGGGCATGGAAGACTCTTCCGCAAGAGAGGTGCGCGCATGCGATGGGCATGGACGATGGGTCTCGTCTCACTGGCGGCTGGGCTCGCCGGCTGTCCCAAACCGCAGATCCTCCGCTTCACCGCCACGCCCTCCATCGTCTGCCCGGGAGACGCGGTGACGCTGAGCTGGGACACGAACGGCTCGGTCTGGCTCGAGGCCATCCCCGCGCTCTCCGGCCTGGGGGACCGGGCGCGCTCGGGTACCCAGACACTCCCGGTGCGGGAGTCCACGCGCTTCCGGTTGGAAGTCTCACGGGGCTCCAAGACGGCGCTCACCGAGAGCGAGGTGCTCACGCCTCCCCGCCCCGTGGAGTACGGCGTCGTCGACAGTGGCCAGCCGAGCCCCTTCACGTGCCGCGCCGAGGAGCGGGTGCTGGAAACCTCCTTGACCCTCGAGGAGGGCAACCTGTCGCCCCAGGTGACCCTCGGCGAGGTGCGCAACCTCAACGCACGCACCCTCGTGATGGACAAGGCGGGGACCTCCGCGACGCTGGGCGAGGCCGCCCGCTCCTCCGCCTTCGAGGGCCAACCGGCCCTGGGCCGCTGGCGGCTGCGGCTGCCGCTCGACGAGGGCGAGCGCTGCGAGGACGCGCTCGAAGCCGTGGACGGACGGCTGCTGCTCCAGTTCCAACTCTCCTGCCCGAGGTGACGCCATGGCCGCGCTCGACGGAATCCAGAGAATCGTCCTGCTGATGCTGGAGAACCGGTCGTTCGACCATCTGCTCGGGCATCTGTCGCTGGAGAACCTCCACCCGGACGTGGACGGCTTGCGCGAGCCGGACGTCAATCCGCGCTACGCCAACGTCTTCGAGAACCGCGTCCACCGCCCCTTCCTCATCGAGGACGAGGCGGCGGTCATCCGGGATCCTCCCCATGAGCGCGAGCTCGTGGCCCGGCAACTGGCCCGGAGCGCGAGCGGCAGGTTCCGCATGTCGGGCTTCGTCGACGCCTACGTCACCCATACGCAGCACCGGGCCCAGCACTCGCCGCCCATGGGCTACTTCGACTCGCGGGGGGCCTGGATGTCCTCCTTCCTCGCCCGCGAGTACTGCGTCTGCGACCGCTGGTTCACCCCCTGCCGGCGGACACCCAGCCCAACCGCTGCATGGCCTTCACGGGCGACACCCTCATCGATCGCACCGAGTCCCGCCTGCTGCCCCACCGGGACCATGTCTTCGACTGGTTGGACCGCCACCACGTGCGCTGGCGCGTCTACTACGACGGCCCGCCCTTCTTCCTGCTGTTCGGCCGCTTCACGGAGCTCTTGGGCTCGAAGTACCGCCCCTTCGACTCGCTCGCGCACGACCTGCGCGAGGAGCCCCCGAACTCCGCTCCCGAGGTGCTCTTCATCGAGCCGCGCTACTACGACATCGCCTGGACGGACGAGCCCGCCAACTGCAACCACCCGCTCGCGCTCGTCAGCCAGGGCGAGCTGCTGCTGCACCGGCTGTACACGGCGCTCACGCGCGACCCCGAGCAGTGGGCCCGCACGCTGCTCATCATCACCTACGACGAGCACGGCGGCTTCTTCGATCACGTGCCTCCCCTGCCCATCGAGCAGCCCATCGCCGCGGGAGCGCACTACGCCGAGCCCTTCACCACCACGGGCCCCCGCGTCCCCGGGCTCCTCGTCTCGCCCTGGGTCCGGCCGGGCCGGGCCTTCCACGGCTCGCTGGATCACACCTCGCTCTTGCAGTTGTTCGCCGAGAAGTTCGGCGCGGGGCCCGAGGACTACTCGGCCTCGGTCAACCACCGCCGCGCCCAGGGCATCCGCAGCGTGGCCGAGGCCCTGTCGGACGTGCCCACCCTCCGGGCCTTCCCCACCGTGGTGCCGCACGCGAGCGCGCCCCAGCCCTCGATGAGACGACCCCCCGCTCCGCCAGCGAGCGCGCCTTCCAGAAGGCCGCCCTCGAGCTCAAGCGGCGCGAGGGCCCGCTGGCCGTCGAGGCGAAGTACCCCGAGCTGGCCACGGTGCCCCCGGAGACGTGACTCACGCCGCGACGGCGTGATCCAACGAGCGCCGGTGCCCAGCGCCCACTCCTGCTCCTCGGGGTCATCGAAGCTGACGACACACAGGGCCCGGTGCTCCCCGGCCTCGCACAGCGCCGTGAGCCTGTACTCCCCCGACTCGCTCCGCAGCGTGGCCCGGCCCTTCACCCGCTCGCCCCGGTGCTGGAACTCATAGGGCAGCTCCTGCTCGGGCCCCGGGGCGATGCCCTCCACGTCCTGCAATGGCAGGAAGCGCACGCTGCGGCGGTGATCCTCGCCACCCAACTGCCGTCCGCCGGGCGCTGCTCGGCCAGCGAGCCAGGGATGCGAATCTCCCACCCCTGCGGCAGCGTCACCTGCACCGAGCCACGCCGGTAGCCGATGAGCGGACCCGAGGGAGCGGCCGACGCGCGCCGGGACACCTCCTCGGCCAGCGTCCCGCCCTTGCCCAGGTAGCCCAGCACCTGCTGCCACTCGCGCCAGGGATAGGACAGGGACGGGTCCTCCCGCCACGCCTGCTCCAGCCACCGGGCCACGTCGCGGAAGAGCTGGCGCTCCTCCTCGAGCAGCGGCGGACGCCACACCATCTCCGTCCAGATGCGGCTGAGCGCGCGGCCCAGCTTCTCCGCCGCGCCGCGGCCGGGCTCCCACCAGGGGAAGATGTCCTGGCCCCGCGAGGGCTCCTCCTGGACGGCCCGCAGCCACGCCTCGTCGCGAGGCCCCAGGGGCGTGAGCACGGCCCCGGGGTGCTCGAAGCCATGCCCGGCGCGCAGCGACAACATGGCCCCCGAGTGGCCCTGCCTGCGGAAGTCCAACACCCGGCCCGCCATCTCCCCGAGCCAGGCCAGCATGCGCGGGGCGATACCGCTCGCGTCCCCCGTATGGAAGTAACCCGTGGGATCTCCCACGCCCGCGGTGGTGATGGCCGAGTCCGCCCAGTCCACCTGGAGCGCATCGCCCAGGGCATGCAGCAGATCGCACAGGTAGCGGTGATAGCCGGGCCCCGCCATGGAGGTGTTGGCCGAGACCACCACCCGCCCTTGTCCGGCGGCCACGATGGCCACGTCGTCCGCGGCCGGATGCAACCGCATCAGGAGAATGGGGCCCTGCACGCTGTCCACCACCCGCGCCCCTTCCAGCTCGTCTCCCGCGGCCTCGCGAAACCAGGCCTCCACGCGCCGCAACCAGGGACGGGGCGCCTCGGGACCCAAGAGCGCGTCTTCCTGTCCGTACCAGCCCGCCAGCAGCAACTTCACACCCATCGCGTCCTCGTTTCTCCGTCTGCTTCGCGCCTCATCCCCTCGCAACGGGTGGAAGGCGCGGATTATGTCGCGAACCGGAGGTATTCCGGGGTTGCCCAGCGCCCTCCGGGGCCAGCCCGACACGGCTCGACACGGAGAGCGGCCAGACGGGCGCTCCCCATAACGAGCCCCTCACGACCAGCGCACCTCATAATCGACGTCGAGCACGCCCCGGCGCTCGCCCCACACCCGGACGTCGCGAGCCGAGGAGAGCTCGACCGCGGCGGCGACCATCCCCTCGTTGTAGGGCCGGGGCAGCAAGTCCCCGCGCGCCAGGAACCGGGCGTGCCCTTCTCCCAGCACTTCCACCGAGCGCTCGCCGTAGCTCAGCGAGGCCCGGCACCCATTGGGGACGGCGGCGAGCACCCGCCCGGGGTCATTGCCGGCGAGCGCGAGCAACGTCTTGCCCACGGTGGACTGGGCGAAGTCCGTCGTCGCGCGCCGCCCGAGCAGGCGCAGGACGGCCTCGGTGCCCCCATGCATCGGGCCGAGCTCTTCCGCGACGAGGAAGATGGAGCGCAGGAAGTCCGTGATGGGGTAGCTGAAGAAGTCCACGAACTTGCGCTCACCCATGACCGCGAAGCAGCGGGCCCGCAGCGGCTCGCCGCCCAGGGAGCGCGCGGCATCCAGCAGGCCGTTGAAGAACATGCCCCGGCAGGTATCCGTGGGATGGGCCAACGCCAGGAGTTGCTCCATTCCGGGATCAGAGGAGGACGAAGGGTGCACCGGTGAGGCTCCTGGGCACGTGGGGGGCCCGCATTAGAGTGCAGATTCCGCTCGCGCGTCACGCCGTGCGGATGGAAGCGACCGCCTCCAGACCCAACTCCACCACCGAAACTTCTCGCATCCGGAATTTCTGCACCTTTCCCGTCACGGTCATCGGGAACTCCTCCACGATCTTCCAATAGCGGGGAATCTTGAAGGTGGAGATGCGGCCCGTGCAGTAGCGGGTGAGCTCCTCGTGGGTGGCGGTGGAGCCCGGCTTGAGCTTCACCCAGGCCATGACCTCCTCGCCGTACTTCTCGCTGGGCACGCCGATGACCTGGGCCTCGCTGATGACCGGATGGGTATGGAGGAACTCCTCCACCTCGCGAGGGTACACGTTCTCGCCGCCGCGGATGATGAGATCCTTGATGCGGCCGACGATCTTCACGTAGCCCTCCTCGTCCAGGGTGGCCAGGTCGCCGGTGTGCATCCAGCCGGCCTCGTCGATGGCCTGACGGGTAGCCTCGGGGTTGTTCCAGTAGCCGAGCATCACGCTGTAGCCGCGCGTGCACAGCTCCCCGGGCGAGCCGCGCGGCACCACCGCGCCCGTCGCCGGATCGACGACCTTCACCTCCACATGCGGGTGCACCCGGCCCACCGTGGTGACGCGCTTGTCGAGCGGATCATCCACCGCGCTCTGCGTGGACACGGGCGAGGTCTCCGTCATGCCGTAGCAGATGGTGACCTCGCGCATGTTCATGCGCGACCGCACCTGCTTCATCACCTCGATGGGGCACGGCGAGCCGGCCATGATGCCGGTGCGCAGCGAGGAGAAGTCGAACTCGCCAAAGCGCGGATGATCCAGCTCGGCGATGAACATGGTGGGCACGCCATAGAGCGCCGTGCAGCGCTCGGCCCCCACCGCCCGCATCACCGCGAGCGGCTCGAACGCCTCGCCCGGAATCACCAGCGTCGAGCCGTGGGACGAGCAGGCCGGTTGCCCATGACCATGCCGAAGCAGTGGTAGAAGGGCACGGGCACGCACACCCGGTCCTCGGGCCCGAGCCGCAGCGTCTCGCCCACGAAGAAGCCATTGTTGAGCACGCTGTGGTGGCTGAGCGTGGCCCCTTGGGAAACCCCGTGGTGCCGGACGTGTACTGGATGTTGATGGGATCGTCGAACTGGAGTGACGCCTCGCGCTCGGCGAGCGTGGCCTCGCTCACCTCCTCGCCGCCCGCGCACAGCGCCTCCCAGTCACTGTCCAGCATCAACGAGAGGCGCAGGACCGGGCAGCGGGGCCGCACCTCGTCCAGGATCTGCCGGTAGTTCGTCTGGCGGAACCCCCGGGCGAACAACAGCACCTCGGTGCCGGACTGGTTGAGCGCGTACTCCAGCTCCGCCGTCTTGTACGCCGGGTTGAGGTTCACGAGGATGGCGCCCACGCGCGCCACCGCGTACTGGGTCACCACCCACTCGAAGCGGTTGGGGGACCACAGCCCCACCCGGTCCCCCTTGCGCACCCCGAGCGCGAGCAGGCCCCGCGCCACCCGGGTGGTCTGCTCCCAGAACTCGCGCCACGTGGCCCGATAGCCCTGGGACAGGACGACGAGCGCCTCGCGGTCACCCCAGCGCTCGACGGTGCGGCGCAGGTTCTGGCCGATGGTCTCACCGAGCAACGGAGTCGTGCCGATACCGTGGACATAGGAAGGAGCGGGCATGGGCCGGGATGATGTTCGCGACACGGCGAGACTCGCAAGAGCGACGTCCCATGCAATGGCTCCACCGCTTGACGCGTCAGGACAGGACGCACCCGGGTTCACGCTCGGCGGGAGACGACATGGATTCACGGAGAATCGCGGGACTCGTGCTCTGCCTCATGGCCTCCACGGCCCTGGCACGGCCCCAGGCGGGCAAGCCCGAGTGGGTGGCGCGCAGTGACGCCCATGCCCAGGTGCTGTTGGAGCTCCTGGCGCGCTTCGACCCCGAGGACGCCTCGGCGCTCGGCATGACCGGGCGGGACGAGCAGGTGATGGACCTGGGCCCCGGAGTGGCCGGGCGCAAGCGCGCCGCCATGGCCCAGGCGAAGGCCACCCTGGAGCAGCGGCTCGAGGCGGAGAAGGATCCGAACGTCCGCCAGGATCTGCGCATCCTCGTGGACGCCGTGGAGGAGGCCCTCCAGGACTCCACGCTCCAGGAGCGCTACCTGTTGCAGTGGGTGGACGCCCCCCAGGTGATGTTCCTCGGTCTGCGCGAGCTGCTCCAGGAGGACGTGCCCCCCGAGCGCCGTGCCCATGCCCTGCCCCGCTTGCGGCGCTACGTGGGGCTGGAACCGGGCAGCACCCCGTTGACGCACCGGCCCGGGCGCGCTTCGAGGAAGGGCTCGCCCAGTCCGGCCGGCTCGGACCGGTGAAGCCCGCGCTGGAGCAGGCGATGCGCGAGGCCCCCACCTACGTGCGGGGCATCCGGGAGCTGTTCGCGGAGTACAAGCTCGAGGGCGCCGAGCCCGCCCTGGCGGCGCTCGAGAAGCAGGTGGAGGAGGACGCGCTGGCGGCGCGAGGTGGTGCTGCCCCGGGCGCGCGAGGACGTCCGCCTGCCACCCGAGCTGTATGCCTTCAAGCTGAGGCAGATGGGCATCGACCTGCCGCCCGAGCAGCTGGTGCGCCGCGCGCAGGTGGCATTCGTGGAGCTGCGCGCGCAGCTGGCGGCCCTGGCGCCGCTCGTGGCGAAGGCCCGGCGGTTGCCGGCCACGGACACGCTGGGTGTGCTGCGCGCGTTGAAGAAGGAGCAGTTGGGCCGGGAGAAGCTCCAGGGGCACTACCGCGAGGTGCTGGGCGAGTTGGAGAAGTCGATCACCGGGCACCGGGTGGTGGAGTTGCCCTCGCGGCCGGTGGTGATGCGCATGGCCTCGGAGGCCGAGGGCGCCGCGCACCCCGCCCCCTACATGCAGCTGCCCGACTTCGTGGGCGGGAGCGGGAAGCCGGGCCAGTTCGTGCTGTCCCTGGGCAGTTCGAAGGCAGGCGGCCAGGACGGGCCCTCGGACGACTTCTCCTTCGGGGCGGCGGCCTGGAGCCTCTCCGCCCACGAGGGCCGCCCGGGACATGAGCTCCAGTTCGCCGCCATGATGGAACGGGGCGTGTCGCTCGCGCGAAGCCTGTTCGCCTTCAACTCCGTCAACGTCGAGGGCTGGGCGCTCTACGCCGAGGCGGAGATGCTCCCGTACGAGCCCCTCGACGGCCAGTTCATCGCCCTGCAGTTCCGCCTGCTGCGCGCGGCCCGCGCCATGCTCGATCCCATGCTCAACCTGGGACAGATTTCATCCGAGGAGGCCCTGCGCATCCTCACCGAGCAGGTGGGACTGTCCGTGCCCCTGGCCCGGCAGGAGATTGACCGCTACACGTCCCGCTCTCCGGGACAGGCGGGCAGCTACTTCCACGGGTACACGCGGCTGCTGGAGCTGCGCGCCGAGACGGAGCTCGCGCTCGGGACGAAGTTCGATCGCCGGCCTTCAACACCTTCCTCGTCCACCAGGGGCTGCTGCCGCCAGAGTTGCTGGCTCGGGCCGTGCGCGAGGAGTTCATCCCCTCGGTCCTGGCGGCGCGCGCCCCTGGGAAATGAGCCGGGCGCCAGACCATCACAGGCATCCGCCGCGTACATCCTGGTTCACTTCGCGGGCAGGGGATGAAAGGTCACACCGTCGAGTTCCAGGCGCAGACAGGCATTGGCAAACCGTTCGGTGCAGAGGATGACGGTGGAGAAGTCCTCCAGCCGGAAGACGTCCAGCTCGCGGGGAAGGGTCGCGGCGTCCAGCAAGAGGGTTTCGGGCAGGCGAATACCACGGCGGCCACAGCGAGCGCAGGGCGGTTTGCGCTCCGGGGGCAGACAATCCGGGTGGAGCCGGCCCACGGGGAGGAGTTCCAGTTCCAGCAACTCCGGCGAGACACGCTGGCGAAAGCGCAATTGGGTTGGGCATCCCTTGAGACCGCGTAGACCCTCGGCCTGGAGTTTCTCCAATGCCTCGCGCCGAACCAGCAAACACCAGGGAACCGGCGTGACGAACGACCCGAAGGAACCCCGTGCCTTTCCCACGAGCGGACCAAAGGACGAACCCGGCTCCACAATGGCACCAGAAGGAAGGAGCGGGCGTACCATCTCACTCAGTCTTTCGTACTCCTCGATGGGCTCGGCTCGAGCTTCTTCGAAGTCAGCCATCTGGGAGACTGAAGTCAAATCCACCGAGGAATATGACTTGGAGCCACCGCTCCAGGTGGCCTGACAGACAGGGCAACAGAAGATGCCTGGAAGCCCCCATTTGTGCGCGCCGTCAACATCGCCCGTGTAGCGCGAGGATTTGTCCTCCTCGACTCTGAAATACTTCATACGTGTGCCCCTCGGCTTAGTCCTGACAGGAGTAGGGCATGAACGAACCATTCACTCGAAACAGGTACATGAGTTCGAATGCGAACCGCCAGAACTCATCCGAGGTGGCGTCTTCGTTGCTCTGCTGAAACTGTCGCCGGGCATCATTCCACTGACCTCCCGCGGGACCGCCACTGTGCAATCGTTGGTGGAAGCTCCTGGGAAGAAGAATGGTGAAGACATGAATGTCGATTTGCTTCAGCTTGAACCATCTGGCCAGTTTTTGCTGCTGAGGAAAGATGTGGTGCTTTTCGAGCGGCTCGGGAGGAAGCATGCATCGGAGAGGGTGCTTCTGCCGCGCGAGTTGGTCGCGGAGCTTCCAATTGTGCCAGGGGATTTCGAAGATGGGAGCCGCGGAGGAGGGTACAGCGAGCGGATGGCCCCACCAGCGCTGAGGGTTGCTCACCTGGGGAGGCGAAGGCCCACTGTGGTACCACGTGCCAGCACCACGGGAGGGGACACGTCGACTTCCACCAAATCCCGACAGCGCCAAAGAGTGCATGAGTCCCCGTCACAGAGAGGCACGACACAGGTCGGCTCCACTTGGGCCTTCGCCCAAGAATTGATACTACCAGGCGACTCGTCGTCCTCGCGCACATCCGGCGCCGAAGAGGCACAAGCGGTTATCAGAAAAAGCAGGAGCGCGAGCCATCGTATGGGAATGAAAGTAAGCATCTCGGAGAAATCTCCTGCGAAGGACTGGACGGACACTCACAGGCAGAAGCGGCGGAGCCAACGGGCCATGTTGCGGTTTTCCAACAGCGAGGTCAGACCAATCTTCTCCTCGGGGAAGTAGGGCTCGAGGAGACGAGCGAGAGCCCTGAAGTGGGGTCGGACGATGTGCTCGCGGATATCCATGGGGCTGGGCCACTCGCCCAAGGTGAGCAGCAGTCGCTCGCCTTCCAGGGACTCGAAGGAAACCTCGGGAAAGGCAAGCTCGCGGCGCAGCACCTCCAAGCCACCGAGTTGGCTCAGCAGGGGCTCGCCCAGGAAGGTGAGCCAATAGGCACCGCGGGCACCAGTGCCAATCACTCGGCTGGTCGTGCCGAGGCTGTAGAGGTCAAACCCCCGGTAACGCTCGAGGAGGGCAACAACTCCCTGCGAACCGAATACCACTGACCGCAGGGGGCAACGAAGGCCAGACTGGCGTAGCCGAAGCTGAAGGGGAGGTCGCGAGACAGCTCGAGGGCCAGGGCTCGGACCTTGTCCGGGCCGTGCTCCAGGAGGTATTCCGTGGGCAGAGAGAAGGAGATAGCGCAGGCCGCTTTCTCGTCATTGAGGACCTGAGAGTCAAGCTGGTAGCCGGCATACTCGAAGTTATAGCCCCCCACTCCAGACTCGTACTGCAACAACTCGACGAGACAGGCATGAGCAAGCGGGCGATTCAGGATTTTTTCGCGAATATGCATCCAGCCCTGCTCATCCAGCGACTGCATGTCTCCCTGTTGATCCACATACCAGCCCAGAGAACCAGAAGGGATGGCACGCAGATAGGTTTGCAGAGCAAGCCAGACCGATTGAGCGATCTCCGGGTACCTGCGCCGCACGAAGAAGCACAGAATGAGACCATCTCGGACAGTGAGTTGCCCACCTATTCCACGCACTTGCACCACAGGGTAGCGCTCGCTCATTCGAAGATCCCCGTTGGAGACAGCATCAAGGCTTTTCCGCCCAACGCATCCTGATAGATTTGACCCTGATTGAAACCATCATAGGGACTCTTGTCACCGTACTTTGTCCACCTGGGCTCTCTGTCCCCGGGACAAGGAAACTTGAGGTCCAGGACCAGGATGGCCCGAAGAAGATGGCGGTCCGCGTGGAGGACGACATCGGGCTTGATGGTGCCCCGGAGTTCTTCGGCACAGTCCGCATCGAGAAGGCGCTTCTCCTGCTCACGGCTGATCGTCTCGAGGACCTTGGCATTGCGATAGAAACGGTACCGCTGCTCGATGCTGACGGGGCCGGGCCAGAGTTCTTTCAGGATGTCTTGCATACAGGCGAGGGCTCGGGCGTGCTTCAGGTTACCCAACTCCATGGACTGGTAGATGGGCCTGCCGCACCGGTCCACCCCCACCACCGCCTTGCAGTCCTCGGCGGTTGGGGCGCCGTAGCCAAAGCGCTCGGCATTGATGTCCCGCTCCGCTCGCTGGACACACGCCAGGAGGGCTGTCTCCAACCGAGAGAGTTCCTCCTCATCGTTCTGGAAAAACCCGAGGACCTCGGGTGCCAGCAGGCCAATCGTCGAGGCCACGGCAACGGTGGAGACCACTACACCCGCCGCTCTCTTCAGCTCCGCGGCATGGCGCATGCGGCCTGCCGTCTCCGAGTCGAAGCGCAAGGCCCCACCGGAGAAGCCCGTGTGCCGAGGATGAGCCGTGCACGAGCCGAGCAGCGCGCAGCTCAGCAGCAGGAGGATGGACCGGTAACAGCCGGCGCGGACCGAAGGCAGCATATGGACTGCCAACAAACCATGCGCGGTGCACACGCGCGAAGAAGAAGTCGCATGGCGGTGCACCCGCTCAGGCAGGACTCGGCTCACAGAAGGAAGCGGCGGAGCCAACGGGCCATGTTGCGGTTTTCCAACAGCGAGGTCAGGCCAATCTTCTCCTCGGGGAAGTAGGGCTCGAGGAGACGAGCGAGGGCCCTGAAGTGGGGCCGGCTGATGCGCTCGCGGATATCCATGGGGCTGGGCCACTCGCCCAGGGTGAGCAACAGGCGCTCGCCATCCAGGGACTCGAAGGAGACCTCGGGGAAGGCCAGTTCGCGACGCAGCACTTCCAGGCCGCCGAGTTGGCTCAGCAGGGGCTCGCCCAGGAAGGTGAGCCAATAGGCACCGCGGGCACCGGTGCCGATAACCCTGCTGGTCGTGCCGAGGTGGTAGAGGTCGAAACCCCGGTAGCGCTCGAGGAGGGCAACAACTCCTGCGAACCGAATACCACTGCCCGCTAGGGGCAACGAAGGCCAGACTGGCGTAGCCGAAGCTGAAGGGCAGATCGCGAGATAGTTCGAGGGCCAATTCTCGGACCTTGTCCGCGCCGTGCTCCAGAAGATATTCCGTGGGCAGAGAGAAGGAGATGGCGCAGGCCGCCTTCTCGTCATAGTCACACAGAGGATCAATTTCGTAGCCATCATATTCGAAATTGTAGCCTCCCGCTCCAGACTCCAGCTGCAACAATTCAACGTGGCAAGCCTGAGCCCAAGGGCGATCCAGAATCTTCTCGCGGATATGCATCCAGCCCTGTTCATTCAACAGTAGCGTATCTCCCTCTGGAGATACGTACCAAGCCAATGCTTCGGTGGGAATGGAACGCAAGTAGATCTGTAGCGAATGCCAGACTTTCTGAGCGATCTCCTTGTGCTTGCGCCGCATGAAGAAGCACAGGATGAGACCGTCTCGAACGGTGAGTTGCCCATCTATTCCACGCACTTGCACCACAGGGTAGCGCTCGCTCATTCGAAAACCCCCTTTGGAGATAATATCAAGGCTTTTCCGCCCAACGCTTCCTCGTAGATTCGACCCTGACTCGAACCGGCATAGGCGCTCTTGTCACCATATTCCGTCCACTTGGGCTTCCCGATTCCAGAGCAAGGGAACTTGAGATCCAAAATGAGTATGGCCCGGAGAAGATGGCGGTCCGCGTGGAGGACGACATCGGGCTTGATAGTGCCCCGTAGTTCTTCGGCACAGTCCGCATAGAGAAGGCGCTTCTCCTGCTCTCTGCTGACCGTCTCGAGGACCTTGGCATGGCGATAGAAACGGTACCGCTGCTCGATGCTGACGGGGCCGGGCCAGAGTTCTTTCAAGATGTCTTGCATACAGGCGAGGGCTCGGGCGTGCTTCAGGTTGCCCAACTCCATGGACTGGTAGATGGGCCTGCCGCACCGGTCCACCCCCACCACCGCATTGCAGTCCACAGCGGTCGGGGTGCCCAAACCGAAACGCTCGGCGTTGATATCCCGCTCCGCTCGCTGAACACACGCCAGGAGGGCTGTCTCCAACCTGCTGAGCTCCTCCTCATCGTTCTGGAAAAACCCGAGGACCTCGGGTGCCAGCAGGCCAATCGTCGAGGCCACGGCAACGGTGGAGACCACTGCCCCCGCCGCTCTCTTCAGCGCCGCGGCATGGCGCATGCGGCCTGCCGTCTCCGAGTCGAAGCGCAAGGACCCGCCGGAGAAGCCAGCGTGCCGAGGACCGGCCGCGCACGAGCCGAGCAGCGCGCAGCTCAGCAGCAGGAGGATGAACCGGGAACAGCCGGCGCGGACCGAAGGCAGCATATGGACTGCCAACAAACCATGCGCGGTGCACACGCGCGAAGCAGAAGTCGCATGGCGGTGCACCCGCTCAGGGAGGACTCGGCTCACAGGCAAAAGCGGCGGAGCCAACGGGCCATGTTGCGGTTTTCCAACAGCGAGGTGAGGCCAATCTTCTCCTCGGGAAAGTAGGGCTCCAGGAGTTGGGCGAGGGCCCTGAAGTGGGGCCGGCTGATGCGCTCGCGGATATCCATGGGGCTGGGCCACTCGCCCAGGGTGAGCAACAGGCGCTCGCCATCCAGGGGCTCGAAGGAGACCTCGGGGAAGGCAAGCTCGCGGCGCAGTACCTCCAGGCCGCCGAGTTGGCTCAGCAGGGGCTCGCCCAGGAAGGTGAGCCAATAGGCACCGCGGGCACCGGTGCCGATAACTCGGCTGGTCGTGCCGAGGTGGTAGAGGTCAAAACCCCGGTAGCGCTCGAGGAGGGGCAACAACTCCCTGCGAACCGAATACCACTGCCCGCTAGGGGCAACGAAGGCCAAGCTGGCGTAGCCAAAGCTGAACGGCAGGTCGCGGGACAGTTCGAGGGCCAGGGCACGGACCTTGTCCGCGCCGTGGTCCAAGAGATACTCCGTGGGCAGAGAGAAGGCGATGGCGCAGGCCGCTTTCTCATCATTGAGGAGCTGGGAGTCAAGCTGGTAGCCGTCATACTCGAAGTTGTAGCCCTCTACCCCAATATCGAATTGCAACAATTCGACGTGACAGGCATGGTTCCTGGGACGATTCAGGATTTTTTCATTGATATACATCCAGCCCTGCTCATCCAGCAACTGCATGTCTCCCTGCTGATCCACATACCAACCCAGAGAACCAGAAGGGATGGCACGCAGATAGGTTTGCAGAGCAAGCCAGACCGCTTGAGCAATCTCCGGGTACCTGCGCCGCACGAAGAAACATAGAACGAGACCATCTCGGACAGTGAGATGCCCATATACTCCACGCACTTGCACCACAGGGTAGCGCTCGCTCATCTGAAGATTCCCTTCGGAGACAGCATCAGTGCCTTTCCACCGAAGGCGTCCCCATAGATTTCTCGCTGATTGGAACCGGCATAGACGCTCGTGTCTCCATATTGCGTCCACTTGGGCTCTCTCCCCGCGGGGCAAGGAAACTTGAGGTCCAGGATCAGTATGGCTCGAAGAAGATGGCGGTCCGCGTGGAGGACGACATCGGGCTTGATGGTGCCCCGGAGCTCTTCGGCACAATTCTCATCGAGAAGGCGCTTCTCCTGCTCACGGCTGACCGTCTCGAGGACCTTGGCATTGCGATAGAAACGGTACCGCTGCTCGATGCTGACGGGGCCGGGCCAGAGTTCTTTCAGGATGTCTTGCATACAGGCGAGGGCTCGGGCGTGCTTCAGGTTACCCAACTCCATGGACTGGTAGATGGGCCTGCCGCACCGGTCCACCCCCACCACCGCC
The DNA here is from genome assembly GCA_049060065.1 of Cystobacter fuscus. Taxonomy (GTDB): domain Bacteria; phylum Myxococcota; class Myxococcia; order Myxococcales; family Myxococcaceae; genus Cystobacter; species Cystobacter fuscus_B. The sequence continues at coordinate 852,192 of JBMEQP010000002.1, read as the reverse complement.
TTGCAGTCCTCGGCGGTTGGGGCGCCGTAGCCAAAGCGCTCGGCGTTGATGTCCCGCTCCGCTCGCTGGACACACGCCAGGAGGGCTACCTCCAACCGAGAGAGTTCCTCCTCATCGTTCTGGAAAAACCCGAGGACCTCGGGAGCCAGGAGGCCAATCGTCGAGACCGTGGCCACGGTGGAGACCACTACGCCCGCCGCTCTCTTCAGCGCCGCGGCATGGCGCATGCGACCCACCGTCGCCGAGTCGAAGCGCAAGGCCCCACCGGAGAAGCCCGTGTGCCGGGGATGGGCCACGCACGAGCCGAGCAGCGCGCAGCTCAGAAGCAGGAGGATGAATCGGGAACAGCCGGTGCGGACCGAGGGCAGCATGAGCCCCACGAACGAACCACGGACGAGGAGGATGGCAAGAACGTTCCCGTCCACGGCTACGGACTGGCCCAGCCTCGCTCCTCACCCCGATGCACTCGGCGCGGACAGGTCCGCAGGCGAAGTACGGTCCTCGGGATAGAGCACCTGTCTGCCGTGCAGTCGCGCGAAGGGGGTGAGCTTGTGCGGCTCGGCGCGGGTGCGGCTGGTGATGTGCCGCACCTCCACGCCCCGGGCGAACAGCGCGTCCGCCACGAGCGAGCGGTGACACCGCCAGCGCACCGCCTCGGCGCACATGAGCGCCAGCGGCCCGTCCGGAGTCAGTTCCCGCAGCTCCTCGAGCCCCCGCGTGAATTCGTCCGTCAGCATGTAGTCGGCGTAGCCGCGGAAACTCGCGTTGCGCCACGCGCCGTTGGGTGAGTCTGGCCGCGCGCGCCGCAGTCCTCCGAGTCTCGCCGGTGCACGTACCGGATGTCCGCCCGCGCGAGCGTCCGGGGCAGCGTGTCCCGGTTGAACTGGGGATTCGTCCGCGAGCGGGGCACCGTGCGGATGTCCACGAGCGTCTGGATGCCATGCGCCTGGAGCAGCTCCACCAACTCCTCCGCCGAGCGCGTGGAATGGCCCACCGTGTAGATGCGCGCCTTCGCCCAGCCCGGCGCCCTGCGTCTCGGTCGCTCCGTGCCCATCTCCTGACCTTTCCCTGGCTCCAAGCTGGGCATGGAAAGGAACGATGAAAAGCGGGGGCTCGGAGGGGTGGCCGCTCGTCAGGACGTCCTGGGAGGCGCGCGGAAGACCCGGAACAGCAACAGCAACGAGGGGAAGATGAGCGCGGCGCCCACCGCGAGCGCCATCAGCAGGACACGCTGGGCCACGGGCGACGCCGCCGCCGACTGGAGGGTGAGGTCCGGCACCACGAGGTACGGGTACTGCGAGGCCGCCCACCCGGCGACGATGAGGCCCACCTGCGCCGCGGCCGCCACGCGCGCCCACGCGAAGCGCCGGGTGAGCAGCAGCCCGAAGGCGAGCACCGCCACCACGGCCGTCGCCGCGTGCAGCACCAGCGCATAGGACGAGGTCGTCAGCCCCACCCACACCCGGGGCGCTCCCCCCCGCGCGAGCACCAGCACCCCGAGCGCCGCCACGAACACCGCCACCCCCGCCCCCAACGCCCGGCGCCGGAAGTCCGCCTGGAGCGCGGGCTCGTTCGTCTCCGCCGTGAGGTACACCGCCGCCAGGAAGGCGAACAGGCACAACGCGAACACCCCCACCGCCAGCGCGAAGGGCGACAGCCACCCGGAGAACAGGCCGCGCGCCCCTCCTCCCAGCTCACCCCCCGCCATGCCCCCTACGCACAGCCCGAGCAGCGCCGGCGACAGCACGCTCGCCCCGCTGAAGACGAGCCCCAGCGGCGCTGCACCCGGTCCGCCCGCGCGTCGTAGGTGCGGAAGGTGAAGGCCGTGCCGCGGAACACGATGCCCAGCAGCAGCAGCGTCAACGGCACGTGCAGCGCCACCGACAGCGCCGCGAAGGCCCGGGGAAACGCCGAGAAGAGGATGACGACGGCGAGGATGAGCCAGACATGGTTCACCTCCCACACCGGCCCGAGCGCCCGGGCGATCAACTCCCGCTGCCTCGCCCGGCGCGGCCCCGAGGCCAGCAAGTCCCACACCCCGCCCCCGAAGTCCGCGCCCCCGAAGAGCGCGTAGAGGACGAGGGCGGCCACCAACACGCCTCCCAACAGCAGTTCAGTGGGCATGGGCCACCTCGTGCGGCTCCCGCCCGTGCGGCACCGTGCCCGCCACCTGCCGCACCAGCAGGAACACCACCATGACACCCAGGAAGAGGTAGACGAGCGTGAACGTCCAGAAGGGCACCGCCAGCGCGCCCACCGGCGTCACCGCGTCCGCCGTGCGCATCACCCCCGGAGGATCCACGGCTGGCGGCCCCACTCGGTGACGAGCCACCCCGCCTCCATCGCCACCGCCCCGAGCGGCCCGCACACCAGCCACGCCCCCAGCATCCGCCGCCCCTCCGGCCACGCCCCCTGGCGCCAGCGCAGCACGAGCGTCACCAGCGCCAGCAGCGCCATGGCGCCCCCCGCCCCCACCATCACCTGGAAGGCCGGTGCACCTTGGTCACCGGCGGCCACTCGTCCCGGGGAACTCCTCCAGCCCCTTCACCTCGGCGTTGGGATCGCTGAACGCCAGGAGCGACAGGCCCCGGGGCAGCTCGAGCGCGTAGCGCAGGGTGCCCGTCTCCACGTCCGGCAGGCCGCCCACGCTCAGGGCGCGCCCCGCTGCGTCTCGAAGAGCGCCTCCGCCGCCGCGAGCTTCACCGGCTGCGCCCGCGCCACGTGCTCGGCGGACTGGTGGCCCACGAGCGGCTGCACCAGGGCGGACAGACACGCCAGCGGCAGCGCCACCGACAGCGCCTTGCGGTGGAAGCCCAGGCCCGGATGGCGCAACAACACGAGCGCGTGGATGCCCACCATGGCGAAGGCACTCGCCCGGTAGCACGCGACGAGCGTGTGGGTCGTCTGGTGCACCCAGCCCGGGCTGAACATCGCCGCCACCGGGTCCACGTCCACCGGCCCCGTGGCCGTGAGCGTGAAGCCCACCGGATCGTTCATGAAGGTGTTCACGAGCGTGACGAAGAAGGCGCTCGCCGCTCCGCTCAGCGCCACCATCACCCCCGAGAAGAGGTGCAGCCCCGGGGAGATGCGGTCGCGTCCGTACAGGTAGATGCCCAGGAACACCGCCTCGGTGAAGAAGGCCGTCCCCTCCAGCGCGAACGGCAGGCCGATGACCTCGCCCCAGGTGCCCATGAAGCCGGGCCACAACAGCCCCAGCTCGAACGACAGCACCGTGCCGCTCACCGCCCCCACCGCGAACAGGATGGCCGTCCCCTTCGCCAGCTTCACGCTCAGCGCCGTGTAGTCCGCATCCCTCGTCCGCCGCGCCTTCAAGTCACTGAGCACCATCAACAGCGGCAGGGCGATGCCCGCGGCCGCGAAGAGGATGTGGAAGGCGAGGGACAGGCCCATCTGTGCGCGCGCGTAGAGCAGATCCATGACATGGATGAATCTGATTTATGGCTGATTAATACGCAATAATTAAAATTAATGGACCCCCAAGGGTGGAACAGGAGGATCGCCCTCTATTCCCGGTCAGGGTCGCGCCGTGCACGCTCGCCTGGAGCCCGGGCGGGAAGGGAGCCGCTGGAGTGCCTCGCGCCGTGCTCCCCGAAAGGCCGCGTGCTCCTCATCTTCCCGAGCATGGCTCAGACCTCTCGTTCATTGCGTGGAAGACTGCTGCTCGGCATGGGACTGCTGTGCGGGCTCGCCGCTCCGGCCTGGGCGCTGGAACAGCGCTATCCGGAGAAGAATGACACCCGCGAGCTGTCGGTGAGTACCCCCGCGGGCCAGGACCTGGGCAAGGGGATGCTTACCCAGTGGACCGAGGGGGATCGGCTCCACGTCCTGCTCACGTACGACTACAACGACGGACGGCGCATCGAGGAGCTCGCCATCTTCGCCCAGAAGCCGGAGCTCGCCCAGGAGCGCTGGCGGTGGCGGGAGCTCAAGGGCGGCACGGCGACGCGGCAGTTCGACATCGACTTCGGCACCGGGCGCGCCACGGGCACCCTCGTCAAGGACGGCAAGACGCGCCGCTACAACGAGAAGTTGAAGGTGGAACCGGGCCGCACCTTCGCCGGCGTGGGCTTCGTCCTGGCCGCGAAGAACCTGATGCCGCGCCTGCGCCAGGGCGAGGACGTGAAGCTCCAGGCCCTCGCCGCCACACCCAAGCCCCGCCAGGTCACGGTGACGCTCTCGCGCGAAGGCACCCGGAACATCACCCTCGGCGGACGCGCCATCTCCGCCGAGCACGTCATCATCCACCCGGAGATCGGCCTCGCCTCCCTCGTGGTGAAGGCCCCCAACACCGACCTCTACTTCACCGGCTCCGAACCGCCGGCGATGGTGGGCGGAGAGGGCACCCTGCTCGAGCCGGGAGATCCCGTGGTGCGCACCAGCATCCTCCCGCGACAGAGCACTCCCGCGGCGGCGCGGCGCCCGCCTCCGCGCGGTCGCTGAGGACAGAAGCGCCCCGCCCTCCAGTCTCACGGGGCGGGGACGGCGGCCCCTCTTACGGCTGCTGGGTCAGGGAGAACGACTGCGAGGGGCTGCCGTTGCAGGTGTATTGCACCAACTGGGTGCTGTCAGCGGAGCCCGTGGCGGTGAGGCACTTGCCGCTGTGGCGGTTGACGAAGTGGTAGGAACCACCGGCCTCCGCCACCGGCTGCCACTGCTGGTTGTTTCCATTGCTGTAGACCCAGAGCTGGATCGGCGCGCCATCGGCCGTGGACACATCCGTCACGTCGAGCGTCTGGGCACTGTTGAGGCGGCTGTTGATGCGCACCCAATCGCCACTGGTCGGCTGGAATTGGAAGTGCTGCGCCTGGGTGCCATTGCAGGTGTATTGCTGGATGACGGTGCCATTCACCGAGGCGGCGGACCTCGCGTCCACGCACTTGCCGGCGCCCAGGCCCACCACCGAATACCAGGCCGTCGGAGAGATCGGACCCGGAGGAGGGGCGGCGTCCCTCCGCTCCCCCCAGCCACTTCAGCCCATCGAGGATGAACCGATTCTGGATCGCACTGGCGAACGTCGACGACAGCGGCGTGTTGTTCGAGTAGTTCATCGCGTTGTGGCCGAAGTTCGCGTACAGCATCTTGTACTTCTTGTTCGTCCACAGGATGGGGTAGTCGCCGCTGTACCAGGACTGGTTCGGGTCGGTGCCGAGCGGAAAGCTCACGGGGTCGACCGAGGCGAGCACCTGGATGTCCGCGTTGGCGCGCAGGTTGTTGCTCCAGCTGTACCACTCGCTCACCGCCGAGGTGAAGGTCGCCGGGAGGTTCACGGTCGACGCGTGCGTCCGGTTCTCCACCTTCAGCACGGCGGTGGTGGGGCCCCAGGTGTTCGACTGGAACGAGCCCGAGCCGAGGAACTGATGGTGGTACCAGCTCCAGTCCGCCGGGGAGGTGGTGAAGGCACTGACGTGGAATCCCATCCAGGCGCCCCCTGCCTGCATGTACTGCTGGAACGCGGAACGCTGGGCCGCGGTCTGCGGCAGGTCATCCAGGAACATCACGACCTGGTACTGGGCCAGCGTGGTGGCGTTGAGCTGATTCCAGTTGTTGGTGGCCGTATAGGAGAAGCCGTTCTGCGCGGCGAGCTGAGGGAACCAGAGGTTGGCCTCCCTGACGAAGTCGATGTGGGCCGCGTCCCAGGTGCCATTGTAGAAGGCCAGCACCTTGAAGCTCGGGGCGAGGCCGGCAACCTCGCGCCCCTCGGCCCGCCCCTCCCGCGGGAGCAACGCGAGGAGGCACACGACGAGCATCACGAGCGGGTGCACGACCCGATTGTTCTTCATGTCTGGAGTCATCCGCGGAGCCTTCCAATTCTCTGCGCGATCGACGGGGCGACGGACGGCACGGCACCCGGTGTCCATCCCGCAGGGTGTACCCGTGCCCCTGGATGGGACCGGGCACACCCCTGACTACCCCAGGACGACTCGGGCCAGCAATATTCCCGCTTTAATTCTTTTTCCTGGGACGGACGGAAGTCCGGGCTGTCCTTTTTCATGAGGGCGCCTCCGGATGGAGGTGCCCGGTCCGCAGCGTCCGCACCCACCCGTCCACGGAGAACCCTCCACCATGATCTCGTCCCCCACGCGGCTCCTCTCGTTGTCCCTGCTCGCCCTCACGCTCGCCACCACCGGATGTGGCGGCACCGAGATGGAGATGGAGGACGTGGCTCCCCAGGTCTCGGAGGAAACCGCCACCGTGGAGTCCGCGGCCTGTACGGACTACTGCGACAACTGTGTGTTGTTCGCCCGGTGCCGGGCGCCCAACCTCCCGTATGGGTTGACCTATTGGAGCGACAAGGTCGCGGTGATCAACAGCAACCACGCCCACGTGGGTTGTGTGGCGATGATCCCCACGTCGCACGTGTACGGGCACGCCGCCTTCGTCTCGGATGTGGACACCGCCCCCAACCCCAACCGCATCACCCTGCGTGAGGCCAACTGGACCCCCAACGCCTGCACCTCGCGCACCGGCACCAAGGACGGCCTGAACATCCGCAACTTCTGGTGCCCCGCGGGCGTTCACACCGCCAAGTGCGCGGGTCCGATGTAAGCACCCCCCACGCAACGGTGCGCCTCCGCCGTCCGCGAAGCGTCGCGGGCGGCGGTCGTCGTGAGGGCCGCTTCTTGGCGGTTGCGCATCGCGCGGGAAAAACCGGGTGAAACCCAGAAAAGTAGTTTACCCCACCAGCCCGGCGAGCTTTTAGTGCGGCGCGAGAAAGGAAGAACCCCTTATGTTTTCCATTCGCCGCCCTCGTCGTGGATTCGCCGCCCGCGCCGTCCTCCCCGCCGCCGTGATGTTGCTGTCCGCCTGCGGCGCGAGCCCGTCGGAAGGAGAAGCGCTCGGTGAGACCCGGGGGGCGCTCGCGGGCAACGCGGGTTCGGCCGCGTTCCGCGCCGCGCTCGCCAAGCGCTGGGCCCCCATCCACTACCAGGACGTGGACGTGACGGGCTCGCATGGAATCAGCGGCAAGGCCGACTACATCACCCGGGTCGACTTCGACGGGGACTGGAGCGGGACGAACAACTGGGACAACGCCGCGTCCAGGGCGCTCCCCGCCTATGCCTATCAGTCCGTCGTGGAGACGAGCTCGCACTGGTACATCGTCTATACGTTCTTCCACCCGCGCGACTGGTTCGACTCCATCTTCGACACGGAGCACGAGAACGACGGCGAGGGCGTGCTGCTCATCGTGGAGCGCAATGGCACGGAGTACGGCTCGCTCGTGGGCGCGGTGACCGTGGCGCACAAGGACTTCTTCTCGTACACCCCGGACGGCAGTCCGCTCACCTCGGGCGCGGAGTCCATCGACGGCAAGCTGTCCACCGCGGACTTCGAGGGCGTGCAGCACCCCATCACCGCGCAGGAGGCCAAGGGCCACGGGCTCAAGGCCGGCCGCAATACGACATCAACGGCGATGGCGTGAAGTACTACCCCTCGCTGACCACCGCCGAGGAGCCCTCGTCGGCCAGCGACTCGGACGTGCGCTACAAGCTGCTCGACATCTACGGCTCCGAGGGGTTGTGGACGCGCCGCTCCCTGTCCGAGCTCTTCGCCTCCGATGGCACGTTCCGCGGCGACACCAGCGGGGGCTGCGGCTACGTGGCGGGCCAGTGCGGAACCAACTCGGCGAACGCGCCCTGGGGCTGGGACGACGGCAATGACGGCGCCGTCGCGCGGGGGAGATCGCCACGGATCCGGCGAAGCTCGCGGCGATCTACTTCAGCCCCGCCTCGCGCTTCTCCACCACGTACACGTTCAACCCCTTCAAGGGCGTGGGGGACGCGAACGCGCCCTGAGCGCTCGCGCCCCGCTCAGTTCGTCACGGGCTGCTCGGCCCCGTCGTCGTCCGCCTCGTCCTCGAACTCCGACTCGCGCGGCGCGTCCACCAGCGCGCCGAGCGGGTAGATGACGAGGTGGCGCTGGGGCTCGCTGCCGTGGCTGACCGCCTCCAGGTGGTAGCGCGACACGAGCCGGTGCTGGAGCTTGCGCAGCCGCGGCGGTCTCGGGGTCAGCGGCACCTCCACCGAGTCCCTCAAGACGCGCTGGATGGCCTCCTCGGCCTCCAGCACCGCCTCGCGAATGCGCTCCTCGTTCTCCCCCTCGGCCAGGAGGAACGCGTCGCGCAGCACCCGCCGCATCTCCGAGGCGCTGTTGCGCTTGATGGCCAGCACCGGCACCCCCGCCTTGCCCGCGAGCTTGCGCAGCTTCGGATCATTGGCGCGCGAGCGCAGCGTGAGGATGAGGTCCGCGCTCTCCAGGCGGCCGATGACCTTCGCGTCCACCGCGATGTCGCGCAGCACCCGCTCGAGCAGATCACGGCTCACCGCGTGCGCGTACAGGCGCGTGGTGCCCTGACGCAGTCCCGGCTGTCTGCGCCCTGGCTCCTCCGGCGAGGAGGACTCGAGGGCCGGGGCCTCTGGCGCGGCGGGCCGGGCCTTGCCCGAGGCGAGCCGGGACGGAGCGGTGAGCGGACGGATCGGCGGAGCGGGCGGCCGGGCTGGCGACGGGGCACCCCGGGCCGGCCGGGGGCCGTCCACCGGGGAGGCGGGCTTCACCTCCACCTGTCCCCCGACGAGCTGGCGCTGCTCGCCTCCGGGGACCTCGCCGGCCAGCAGCCGGTCCACGGACTCGGCGGTATCGCGGTGCACCCGCACCTCGTCGCGGCTCACCATCTCCACCACCACGTCGAAGGTGGGCGGCCCCTTGCGCTCGGTGATCGTCTTCTGCGTGTGGCGGCGCCGGGCCTCCTCGTCGCTGAGCGTGACGGTGTGCACGCCGCCGACGAGGTCGGACAGCGTGGGGTTGAGCACCGTGTTCTCCAGGGTGTTGCCGTGGGCCGTCGCCACCAGTTGCACGCCGCGCTCGGCGATGGTGCGCGCGGCGGCGGCCTCGGCCGAGGTGCCAATCTCGTCGACGATGATGGCCTCGGGCATGTGGTTCTCCACCGCCTCGATCATCACGTCGTGCTGGCGATCCGGCCGCGACACCTGCATGCGGCGCGCGCCGCCGATGCCCGGGTGGGGAATGTCGCCATCGCCGCCAATCTCGTTGGAGGTGTCCACCACCATGACGCGCTTGCCCAGGTCATCGGCGAGCACGCGCGCCACCTCGCGCAGCTTCGTCGTCTTGCCCACCCCGGGCCGGCCGAGCAGCAGGATGTTCTGCCCCGAGGCGATGAGATCCTTGAGCATGTCGATGGTGCCGAAGATGGCGCGGCCCACGCGCAGCGTGAGGCCCACCACCTTGCCCCGCCGGTTGCGGATGGCGGAGACGCGGTGGAGCGTGCGCTCGATGCCGGCCCGGTTGTCCTCGCCCACGCTGCCCACCTGGGCGATCACCTGCTCCAGCTCCTTGCGGGTGACGGGGGCCTCGGACAGCCGGCCACTCCCCCGACGAGCCGCGCCTCGGGCGGGCGCCCCAGGTCCATCACCACCTCGAGCACCTCGCCGGGCGGCAACTCCCGCACCGCGTCCTGCAGGGGCTCGGGAAGCACGCCCACGAGGAGAAGGAAGTCATCAGGGGGAACGGTGGCACGTGGACTCATGACGCCCTTCAAGGTGCACCCTTTCCCCGGGGTTGCACGCGCTGTGTCAGTCCTCGGACATCTCCGGATCCACCACCCGGGTGGCCCCCCTCCTTCGTCAGCCGGAGGGGCTCCACCCGCGCCCGCCGCGCCAGGGCCCGGGCCAGCGGCTCCGCATGGGTCGTCACCCACACCGGCTGTCGCGCGAGGCGTTCACGATGAGCGCCGCCAGGGGCTCGAGCAGGTCCGGATGGAGGCTCGTCTCCGGCTCGTTCAGCGCGAGGAAGGCCGGGGGCCGCGGGCTCATCAGCGCCGCGAGCAGGCACAGGTAGCGCAGCGTGCCATCCGACAGTTCGCGCGCGGACAGGGCCGCTTCAACCCCGGCTGGTGCAAGAGCAGGCTGAAGCGCCCCCGGGGAGCCTGGACTTCCAGGCGCGCGCCCGGAAAGGCATCGGAGACGGCGCGCTCCAGGCCCCCGGCGTCTCCCACCTCGAGGATGGTCTGCAGCGCGGCGGCGAGATCCCTCCCGTCATGGGCGAGCACGGGCGTGCGCACGCCCATCTGGGGCGAGCGCTGGGGCGCCTCCAGGTCCGTGCGGAAGTGGTGGTAGAAGCGCCACGCCCTCAGCACGCCCTGCACCTCGGCCGGCGCGGAAAGCGGTGGGGCTCGGCGAGCTGCGACAGCACCGACTCGCCCGCCCACAGCCGCACCGGGTAGGTGACGCGCTCGCCATCCGCGTCCCGCAGGAAGGCCGTGCGCTCCTTGCGCTCCAACAGCACCCCGCGCCGCCGGCCCTCCAGCACCCACAGGTGCTCCTCCTTCACCTCGGGATCCAGGTTGAAGAGGCTCAGGGGCTCGCCATTCTCGTCCACCTGGGGCGGCACCGCGCCGAGGGTCAGCTGGTACTCCAGCTCCCCCAGCTGACGCCCACCGTCAGCAGCGAGGGCCCCGCTCGCGCGCGCCCGCCCACAACACGCTGGGCACCCCGCCCTCCTCCGCGAGCGCCCGCGCCAGCCGGCCCTCGGCGGCCTCGGACAGCAGGTGGAGCGCGCGGTAGAGGTTCGTCTTGCCGCTGCCATTGGGCCCCACGATGACGGTGAGCGGCCCCACGGGGAGCACGAGCTTGCGCACCGAGCGATAGCCGGCGACCTCCAGTTGGGTGATGGGCATGGCGCCCTACCCTATGACATGAGCGGCCCCAGTCGGGTTCACGAGACAACATCGCACCCCGTGTGAATCCGCCCGCCACGCCCATGGAGCGAATGTGTGCCGTGCACCGGACAACGCCCGCTTGAGAAGACGCACGCTCCCTCACTCCCCAGCCTTCCCCGCCGTTCCTATTTCCAGGCCCTCACTGACGGCTCGGGCCTCGACCAGGGGAATGGTGTGCGACTGCAAGACACGACGCTCGGATGGAAGCAATGGTCGCTGGTTGCCGCGCTCTGGGTGACTCCCGTGTGGGCGGAAGCACCCGCCGCGCTCACCCCGCCCCCGGCGCCCGGCGGCGCGGACATCTCCAACCTCGCCGAGAGCGCCTCGGCCAAACCCCAGCTCAACTCCTCGCTCGACAGCGAGGACGAGGAAGCGCCCCCCGAGTTCACCCTCGGCCCGGCGGAACCGGTGGCTCCGGGTGAGCGCAAGTGGGTGCACAAGCTCGACGGCACGAGCCTCACCTCCTATTTCGCCGACGGCGTGCTCGCCCAGGCCAAGAGCGCGTACGACCAGCGCCGCTACCGCGTCGCCCGGCAACTGCTGGACAAGGAGGCGCCCACGGCCCCCGTGCGCTACCTCCGGGCGATGAGCGCGTTCGGCCAGGGACAGTGGGCCGTGGCGGCCGAGGAGCTCGCGGGACTCGCCCAGGACTGGCCCGCGATGAGCGACTACTGCCACTTCGAGGCGGCGCGGGCGTACGAGAAGCAGCGCAAGTGGACGGAGGCCATCGCCCACTACGAGTCCGTGAAGCCCGGCGCGCGGCGCTACACCGCCGCGCGCTTCGGCATGGCGTCGCTGCTCGAGAAGCGCAAGCGCGACTACGCCGCGGCCGTGGCGGCCCTCACCCCCATCGTCCAGACGGACACGCCCCGGCCGGGAGACCCGGATCAGTCCGCCGCGTGGCTCACCATCGCCCGGCTGGCGCGCTACCAGGCCGACTACAACGGCGAGCACCGGGCGCACCGGCGGTGTGGGCGCTGCACCCCTTCTCCCAGGAGGCCACCGAGGCGGTGAAGGGCCTGCGCGACCTGCCCTACGTGCCCAAGTGGAAGGTGGCGCGCGCCGAGACGCTCTTGTCGCTGCACCAGAACCGCGAGGCCATGGACACGCTCGGCAAGCTGCTGCCGAAGCTGGAGCTGCCCGACGAGCTGGCCTGCCGCGCGCACTTCGCCTACGGCACCGCCCTGCGCAAGGAGCGCAAGCACTCCCAGGCCATCCGCGTGCTGCGGCCCGTCACCGAGCAGTGCCAGGACGCGGCGCTGCGGCCCCGAGCCCTCTACGTGCTGGGCTACTCGGAGTCGGTGGTGGAGCCGGACAGCTCCATCAACACCTACCTCCAGCTCGCGCGCGACTACCCCCAGCACCCCTACGCCGATGACGCCCTCTTCTACGCGGCGGGCAAGGCACAGGAGCGCGGGGAGAAGGCCGCCGCGGTGAGCTACCTGGATCAGCTCATCGCCAACTACCCGGAGGGCAACTTCGCCGCCGAGGCCCTCTTCCAGCGCTTCTGGATGTACCGCGCCGAGGGCAAGAACGAGGCGGCGCTCGAGGCCCTCACGCGCATCGAGGCCCTGCAGGGCACGGGCTCCACGCACGAGTCGGTGCAGCGAGCCCGCTACTGGCGCGCGCGCCTGCTGCCCGGCCTGGGCCGCGCGGTGGAAGCGCACGCGCTGCTGGAGCGGGTGTCCGCCGAGGGCGCGGCCACGTGGTACGGCCTGCTGGCGCGCTCGCGCCCGGCGCACGAGGCCCCCGAGCGCGCGAACTCCATCGTCGCGCGGCTGCGTCAGCCCACGAGCCCCGCCGAGGTGTGGCCCCTGGAGGCCGGCGCCCTCATGAAGGACGCGCACTTCGTCACCGGCCTGGAGATGCTGCGGCTCGGACACCGCGAGGCGGCCGCGGAGCTGCTGGCCGTGGACCGCAAGGGCCGCGACGAGGAGTCCATCCGCCTGCTGTTCCACCTGCTGCGCACCTCGGGCAACGAGCGCCACGCGCGCCCCATCGCCTGGGCCTTCCGGCGCGAGGGACTCTCCGCGCCCACCGAGGCCGAGACGCGCCTCATCTACTCGGCGGCCTACCCCCAGCCCTTCCGCGAGCTGGTGGTGCGCCACTGCCGCTCGGCGAGGGTGAACCCGGACCTGATGCAGGCGCTCATGCGCGAGGAGAGCGCCTTCAATCCCAAGGCGCGCTCGTCCACGGGCGCGCTCGGGCTCGCCCAGCTCATGCCCGCCACGGCCTCCATCGTGGCGCGCGAGCTGCGCTTGACACTGGCCACGCCCGACGCCCTGCTTGAGCCACACCACAACATCCGCCTCGGCTCGGCGTACCTCGGCGGCCTCCAGCGGCGCTTCTCCGGCAACCTGGCGTACGCGGTGGCCAGCTACAACGCGGGCCCGGGCGCGGTGGACCGGTGGATCTCCCGCTTCCCCGACGCCGAGCTGGACGAGTGGGTGGAGCAGATCCCCGTGGAGGAGACGCGCCTGTACGTCAAGCGGGTGCTGGGCAGCGCGGCGGCCTACCAGTTCCTCTATGACTCGGGCTCGCTCACGACGCTGGCCTTTGGAGAGCGGGGTTCCAATAATGCGGGCTCGCGCTGAGCCCCCATGTCCGCAGAAGAAATCCACGAGTCCAACACCCGCTTCCAAGACGCCGGCGCTTCTTCGCCCGGGGCAGTCCCACCGGCGAGGTGCTCGAGCGGCCCGGGGTGAGCATCGCGGCGAGCAACGTGCCCTGGGCCATGCTCAACGCGGCCTTCCTGCCCGCGCCGGTGGACACGGAGGCGGCCCTGCGCCAGGCCGCCACCGCCGCCGCCCGCTACTTCACCCCCCGGGGACAGGGCTGGATGCTCGCGCTGTGCGAGGACTGGGTTCCGCCCGCCCTGCGCGCGCGCGGCGTCCCTGTTCGCGCCCCTGGGCCTCATGCCCAGCGTGGTGGCCACCGGCATGGTCGCCGAGCGGCTGCTCCCCCCGCCCGTCCCCTACCCCGCATGGAGCTGCGCGCGGCGAGTGACGCGCGCGTGCGCGGAGACCTCGCCGACCTCAACTCCCTGAGCTACGACGTGGCGCTGGCCACCGGACGCCGGTGTTCGATGTCCCGGCGATGTTCTCCGGCGACAACCTGGGCTTCGTCGGCTACCGCCTCGAGCAGGCCGCCAGCTGCACGGCCGTGATGCGCGCGGACGACGTCGCCTACATCTCGATGGTCGCCACCCTCCCCCCACCGGCAGCTCGGCTGCGCCGAGGCCGTCATCCGCCACGCGCTCACCGAGGCCCACCGCGCCTGGGGCCTGGAGCGCACGGTGCTGCACGCCACCCCCGCGGGACTGCCCGTCTACCGCCGCATGGGCTACCGGCCCGTGACCCGCTTCCAGTTCTACATGGCACCGCCCGCTCCGGGCCGGTGAACGTCTTCCTCGGAAAACTGGTTTCACCTAGAACACTGAGGTCAGACCCGGGGCCGATTCAAGCCGGCGGAAGGGGCACGCTAGGGTCTTTCCATGCGAGCCATTGCAGTGGGGGGAGTGGAGAGCATCGAGGCGGTGACGAGCGCCTTCTGGTCGCTCGCGCCTGACGGCCTGGTGCTGCTGCGACTGGCGCTGAACTCCCAGACGCCCCTTCAGGATGCCCTGTGGATCCAGGCCAATCCCGCCACCCGGCGCCTGGTGCCGGGCGCGCACCTGTTTCCGGGTCTGCGCCTGCGGGACATCCTCGAGCAGGACGAGCAGGAGCCCTTGGTGCGCGAGCTGCTGCGCTGGGAGGACAGGCTCGGGGGCCAGGGAAACCTTTCCACCGAGCTGACCCATGGCGAGGGCGAGGCGCGGGTCGTCTTGCACATCGACGCGGCCCAGCGCGCCGGGCACCTGATGCTGTGGATCCGCGACATCACCGCCGAGCGGCGGGAGCTGGAGTCGCTGCGGCGCGATCGGGAGCTGTTCCAGCGGGTCATCCACTGCGTCCCGGACGCCATCTTCGCCAAGGATCTCGACGGCCGCTACACGCTCATCAACCCCGTGGGAGCGAGCGCGATGGGCGCCTCGCCGGCGGACATCATCGGCCATGATGACCAGGACATCTTCCTGCCCGAGGACGCGAGTGCCACGCGGGCGCATGATCAAGAGGTGCTCGCCGCGCCGCGGCCGCTGACGTACGAGGACGAGGATGTCGCGGGCGAGCGGGTGTGGCTGTCCACCAAGGGGGTGCTCCGGGACGAGAAGACGGGAGCCGTCACCGGGTTGTTCGGCATCTCCCGGGACATCACCGAGCGCAAGCACCTGGAGCGGGCGCTCCAGGAGAGCGAGGCCCGCTACCGGCTGGTGGCGCGCGCCACCCGGGAGGTGCTGTGGGACTGGCACCTGGGCAGCGGCGAGATGACCTGGAGCACGGTGCACGGAGAGGTGTTCGGCGAGGCGCCCGAGGCGTGCGGCGTGTCACCGGGCTGGTGGCGGGAGCGCATCCACCCGGACGATCAGCCCCGGGTGCTGCGCGCCCTGCACGCCGTGATGGAGGGCCGGGAGGAGCACTGGTCGAACGAGTACCGCTTCCGGCGGGCGGACGGCACCTACGCGTGGGTGCTGGAGCGGGGCTACATCGACCGGAGCCCCGAGGGGCGGCCCGAGCGGCTCATCGGCGCGATGATGGACATGAGCGAGCACAAGCGGCGCGAGGAGGAGTCGGCCCGGGAGGAGCGGCTCGTCGAGCGCGTGCTCGGCATCGTCAGCCATGATCTGGGCAGCCCGCTGTCCGCCATCCGGCTGTCCTCGCAGATGCTGGCGCAGGCCCCCAACCTCACCCCGACGCAGCACACCACCCTCTCGCGCATCGAGGAAAGCACCCGGCGCATGACCCGGCTGACGCGCCAGATGCTCGACAGCGTCCGGGCGCGCGAACGGGCCCTCCCGGTGAAGCGCCGTGCCGTGGACCTGGAACAGGTGTGCCGCCGGGTGCTGGACGAATTCACGGCCATCTACCCGTGGCGCGACATCCAGCTCACCGTGGAGGGCGACACCCTGGGCCACTGGGACGAGGACCGTCTGGCGCAGGTCTTCTCCAACCTGGTGGGCAACGCGCTCGAGCACGGCGACGAGTCCCGCCCCATCACCCTCCAGCTCTGGGATGCCGCCGGAGAGCAGCGGCTGGAGGTGAACAACCAGGGCAAGCCCATCGACGCGGCCCTGCTGCCCCACCTCTTCGAGCCCTTCCGGAGTGGAGACCGCGGCGCACGCCGGGCCTCGGGGGGCGGCGTGGGGCTGGGGCTCTACATCGTCCGGGAGTTCGTCCGGGCGCACCAGGGCGAGGTGGAAGTCCGCTCCTCGGCGGAGGAGGGCACGACCTTCTCGCTCACCCTCCCGCGCCACGCGCCCGGCGCCACCGACGCGCCGGACGCCTGACACCACGAGCGCCTCGCTCAGCGCGTCTTGAGGTTCTGGGTGACGAAGTCCCAGTTGACCAGGCTGTTGAGGAACGTGTCGATGTACTTCGGGCGCGCGTTCCGGTAGTCGATGTAGTAGGCGTGCTCCCACACGTCGATGGTCAACAGCGCCTTCTGGCCGTGCTTCATGGGCAGGTCCGCGTTGCCCGTCTTGGTGATGGCCAGCTTGTCCTTGTCGAGCACCAGCCGGCCCAGCCCGAGCCGAACTGCGTGGCGGCGGCGTTGGAGAACTGCTCGCGGAAGTTCTCATACGAGCCGAAGTCGCGGTTGATGGCGTCCGCGAGGTCGCCCGTCGGCTTGCCGCCGCCGTTGGGCTTCATGCAGTGCCAGTAGAAGGTGTGGTTCCACACCTGGGCGGCGTTGTTGAAGACGCCCCCGTCGCTGCTGAGGATGACCTGCTCGAGCGACTGGTTGGCCTCGGGCTTGCCCTCGAGCAGCTTGTTCAGGTTCGTCACGTAGGCGTTGTGGTGCTTGCCGTGGTGGTACTCCAGCGTCTCCGCGCTGATGTGGGGGGCGAGTGCATCCTTGTTGTAGGGCAGTTCGGGCAGGGTGAACGGCATGGGGACGTCCTTTCGTCGTGGGTAGGCTGAAGCTGCCCCTTGCTCTACCGGCATGCGGTCCGTATGTCAGCGGCCTGGTCAATAAATTGTCCGGTCGCCAATGCGATGGCGCGGATGGACGGGGAAGAGGCCGCGGGGATGTCACGGGAGAGCCGGACGGGAGAGGCAGCCATGGCCATGGAGCGCACCTCCGAGAACCTGGCGCGCAACCTGCGCGCCCTGCGCGACGCGCGCGGCCTGAGCCAGCAGCAGATCGCCGGCTGGCGGGCGTGCCGCGCGCGACGTGGACCCACCTGGAGTCGGGCAGTGGAAATCCGACCCTGTCGGTCCTGTTGCGCGTCGCGTCGTCGTTGCAGACCTCGGTGGAGGAGCTGCTCGGCGCCCCCCGGCAGGAGGCCCGGCTCGTCAAGCGGGCGAGCTCTCCTCGCGCACCAAGGGCAACGTGCGGATTGAGCGGGTGCTGCCGGACAGCCTGCCGGGCCTCATCATCGAGCGGATGGACTTTCCCGGCGAGGGCGTGCTCGTGGGCGTGCCGCACACGCCCGGCACGCGGGAGTACCTCACCTGCGAGAGCGGCACCCTGGAGCTGGTGACGGTCGGCTCCGTGTGGACGCTCGAGGCGCGCGACGTGCTCGTCTTCCGGGGAGACCAGAAGCACACCTACCGCAACAAGGGGGACAAGCCGCTGGTGGCCTTCAGCATCGTCGTGCTGGCCCCCGGAGCCTTTGAGCGCGCCGGCGGCCCGGCGCGCCCCCTCACGGGGAGGCCTCGGGCGGCGGCAGGGCGAGCGCGTCGCGCAGCTCGCGCAGCTTGGCCTGGATGGCCCGGGCGTTGGTGGGCCCCATGCGCACCAGGTGCTTCTGCGCGGCGCTGAGCCCCTCGAGCTGCTCGGAGGCATAGTTGAAGTTCACCCCGCCCGGCGCGTCCACCACCTCCACGTCGCCCTCGGGCACGGGGGTGTCCAGCATCCGCTGGATGGCGTTGGAGAGCGTCTGATCGAAGCGCTGCCCGGGGCGGCTGATCTCCAGGTAGGACCCCTGGATGAGGGGCCGGAGCGCCTTGTAGGTGATGGCGCTGGTGGACGTGTCGAGCGAGGTGAACACTCGCGTCACGCCATCGTAGCGGGCGAAGCTCTCGGGAGCGATGAAGAGGCGGTGCTCGCGCCGGCTCACCTGGAAGTCCCCCACGGGGGCCATGAAGGACAGCGCGGAGCGGGGGCTCTGGCCCTCGGCGATGTTGGACACGGCCGAGGAGAAACGGCGCACCGGTCCTCGGTGGAGGACAGCCACTTGTGCAGCTCGGGCAGGGGGGACAGCAGGCCCACCAGCTCGCGCACGCGGGCATCGCTCTCCGCCAGGGGCGGCAGTGGCGGGGCACGTCGTCAATCGAGGCATCCGGCGCCGTGGCCACGGGGGGAGCGGGGCGGGCTCGGGCGCGGCGGCCGGCGCCTGACGGCCCTTCCACCAGGAGTACCCCACGATGGCCAGCGCCACCACGACGCCCAGGAGCACCACGATCAGCGGCGCACGCGAGGACGGGGGCTTCCTCGATGCGCCCGGGGAGGGCCGAAAGACGAGGGCGGCGGCATCGGATCGCTCATGATTCCTCATTCCTCCAGGACAGCGGCGTACGGGGCCAACGCTCCGCCTCCCGAGCTATTTCCCGGAGGGGACGGCGGGGTGGCCACGTATTGCTCAAGACGCGTGATGCCCAGCTTCTTCATGCGACTTTGCAGCGTGGAGGGTTTGAGACCCAACAGCGCCGCGGCGCCCCCCGGGCCGTAGATCCGGCCCTGCGTGCGGGCGAGCACGCGCAGGATGTGCTGGCGCTGCACCTCCTCCAGCGTCGCCACGGAGCCCTCCTCCCCGGACTCCGCGACGGGAGCGGGCTCGGGAGGGCGCTTCGGCTCGGGCGTCCGCGCGGGCAGGTCGAAGGACTCGGCGCCCAGCTCCCGCTTGCGCGAGAGGATGGTGGCGCGCTCCAGGGCATTGGCCAGCTCGCGGATGTTGCCCGGCCAGTCATAGGCCGCCAGGCGCGCGAGCCCCTCCACCGTCACCTTCATCCCCCGCCGCGCCGTCCTCCGGGCCTGCTCCTCCAGGAGGAAGGCACACAGGAGCGGCAGGTCCTCCAGCCGCTCGCGCAACGGCGGCAGCCGCAGCGGGAAGACGCTCAGCCGGTAGTAGAGGTCCTCGCGGAAGCGCCGCTGGGAGATGGCCTGGCGCAGGTCCACGTGCGTGGCGGCGAGGATGCGCACGTCGGCGCGTACCGTCCTGTCACTGCCCACCGGCTCGAAGGTCTTCTCCTGCAGGGCGCGCAGGAGCTTGGCCTGCAGCTCCACGGGCATCTCCCCCACCTCGTCGAGGAAGAGCGTGCCCCCGTGCGCCATCTGGAAGCGCCCGGCCCGGTCCTTCGTGGCCCCGGTGAAGGCGCCCTTCACGTGACCGAACAGCTCGCTCTCCAGGAGCCCCTCGGGAATGGCCGCGCAGTTGAGCGTCACGAAGGGCGCCTCCGCCCGGGTGCTCCAGCGGTGCACCGCCCGCGCCAGCCGCTCCTTGCCCGTGCCCGTCTCGCCCAGCAGCAGCACCGGCGTGTCCGTCTCCGCCACCTGCCGCGCCCGCATCGCCAGCTCGCGCACCGCCGGGCTGCGCGACGTCTCCAGCACCCCCACCTCGTCCCCGCCCAGCTGCGACTCCAGCAGCCGCGCGTGCTCGTGCTCGCGCTGGTGCAGCCGCTCGAGCGTGCTCTTCTGTTCGACCTCCTGCAGCGACGTGGCCAGCATCTGCCCGTACACCTCCACCGGTCCACCACCGACTGCGGATACGTCTCGCACTCGGTTCTATCCAACGTCAGCAGTCCGTAGCAGCGCTCCGCCGCGCACAGGGGCACCACCATGCACGAATGGCCGGGCGGCAGGTCCAACACCCCGTCGAAGGGGTCGCCGTCCCCGTGCGAGTGGTCCTCGTCCGTGAAGGCCCGCGCCCGCCGCGTCTCCAGCGCCTGGCGCAGCGAGGGGAAGTCCGCCAACCGCAGCTCGTGCCGGCGCACCTGCTCGCTCGCCAGGGGGCCCCGGGCCACCACCGCCACCAGCTTTCCTTCTCGCAGCAAGAAGAGCGTGGCGAGATCGAAGCGCACCACCCGGGTGAGCCACTCCAGCCCCCGGCGCAGCAGCTCCGCCACGGGCCGCTCCGAGGTCGCCAGCTCGATCAGGTCCCGGGCTTCCCCGCG
Source organism: Cystobacter fuscus (assembly GCA_049060065.1). Taxonomy (GTDB): domain Bacteria; phylum Myxococcota; class Myxococcia; order Myxococcales; family Myxococcaceae; genus Cystobacter; species Cystobacter fuscus_B. Next base: position 832,230 of record JBMEQP010000002.1, on the reverse strand, counting down.
CCAATCCGCACGCGTCACCGCAACGATGTCATCCGCCATACGTCTACGTAGATAACCGGGGCGGCACCGAAATGTCAGTGGCGCCGGACACCGTTATTTCGGTATGCACCGGCCCGGCGGCACCGACTGGAACATGGGGGAGAAGTAACCCCCTGGAATCACGAAGGACGTGTTCTGGCACGGCGGCTGCTTTGAGGGTACACGAACTTCACCACCCGGGCCTGGGAGCAAGCAGGCCCCCATCCAAGGAGTCGAAACACATGCTGACTGTTGGCGACAAGATTCCCGCGTTCAACCTGAAGGCCGTGGTGAGCCTGGAGAAGGGCAAGGAGTTCAAGGACATCAACCAGAACTCCTACAAGGGCAAGTGGACGGTGCTGTTCTTCTGGCCCAAGGACTTCACCTTCATCTGCCCGACGGAGATCGCGGAGTTCGGCAAGCGCGAGAAGGACTTCCAGGATCGCAACGCGCAGGTCCTCGGCGTGAGCACGGACAGCGAGTACGTGCACCACGCGTGGCGCACGCACCACCCGGACCTCAAGGGTCTGCCCTTCCCGATGCTGGCGGACATCAAGCGCGAGCTGAGCGCGGCGCTGGGCGTGCTGCACAAGGACGAGGGCGTGGCCCTGCGCGCCACCTTCATCGCGGACCCCGAGGGCATCATCCGGCACGTGTCGGTGAACGACCTGTCGGTGGGCCGTAACGTGAGCGAGGTGCTCCGCACGCTGGACGCGTTCCAGACGGACGAGCTGTGCCCCTGCAACTGGCAGAAGGGCGAGGAGACCCTCACCTCCAAGCTGGCGAAGGTGGGGTAAGGCACCATGGCGTCGCTCGAAGTCGTTCGCGGTGAGCTGGCGGAGGCCCACAAGGACACCCGCCTCAATCTCCAGTCCGTGCTGGAGAACAACAGCCTCACCCCCACGCAGCGCTGGGGCGTGGCCGTGGCGTGCGCCTACGCCTCGCGCAACGAGCTGCTCAAGAAGGCCATCCTCCACGAGGCCCACCAGGCCCTCGGCGAGCAGGCCGAGCCCGTCATCGAGGACTCCCGCGCGGCGGCCTCGCTGATGGGGATGAACAACATCTACTACCGGTTCCGTCACATGGTGGGCAAGGAGTCCTACTCCACCAAGCGGCCCGGTCTGCGGATGAACCGTCTGGGGCAGGTGCTCACCAACAAGGTGGACTTCGAGCTCGTCTGCCTCGCGGTGAGCGCCATCAACGGCTGTGAGATGTGCGTGCAGTCGCACGAGAAGGTCGTCGTCGAGGGTGGCATCTCCGAGGATCAGGTGAACGATGCCGTCCGCATCGCCTCGGTCATCCACGCGGCGGCGGTCGGTCTCGAGTCGTAAAGAAGGCACTTCCCCATCGCGCGGGTTTCCAGAAGCGCCCTCCGGTGTCACCACCGGGGGGCGCTTCTTTCCCCATCGCGCATCCAATTCCACGAATCTTCAGAAAGGATCTCCACATGTATCGCAGCCCGAGCCCCCTTCCCGAGCAGTCCCGTGCCGCCCTCGTCGAGCAGCTCAACGCGCGTCTGGCCGACGGACTGGATCTGCACAGCCAGATCAAGGTCGCGCACTGGAACATCAAGGGCCCGCAGTTCGCGGCGCTCCATCCGCTCTTCGAGACGTTCGCGGTGAGCCTGGCCAACCACAACGACTCGGTGGCCGAGCGCGCCGTGACGCTGGGCGGCAAGGCCTACGGCACCAGCCGCTACGTGGCCAAGACGAGCCGGCTGGCGGACTACCCGCAGGAGACGACGAAGGACCTGGAGCACGTGAAGCTCCTGGCCGAGCGGATTGAAGGCTACCTCGTCGGATTGCGCGACAGCCGCAAGGCCGCCGAGCAGCACCAGGACACGGACACCGTGGACCTCTTCACCGGCATCATCACCGAGTTCGAGAAGCACGCGTGGTTCCTGCGCGCCTCGCTCGAGAGCTGACACCGGGAACGCTCCTGGGTCGAGTCATCTGCTCGTCCCCGTGAGCGAGGCAACACGGAAGCAGGCACGCGGGAATACACCCGCCTGCCCGCTCCCTCACCGCTCCTGCGTCAGGGAGACTGCGTGCCCGCGACGGACTCGGTACGGCCCACGCCCATCTGGTCCAACGAGAAGGCCCAGAGGTCGCTGTACTCCTCGATGATCTTCCCCGTGGGCTTGCCCGCGCCGTGGCCCGCCTTGGTCTCGATGCGGATGAGCACCGGGGCCTCACCGGCCTGCGCCGCCTGGGCGGCCGCCGTGAACTTGAAGCTGTGGCCGGGCACCACGCGGTCGTCGTGGTCCGCGGTGTGCACGAGCATGGCGGGGTAGCGCGTGCCGGGCTTCACCGGTGCAGCGGCGAGTAGGCATGGAGCGCCTTGAACTCCTCCGGGTTCTCCGCGGAGCCGTAGTCGCTCGTCCACGCCCAGCCGATGGTGAACTTGTGGAAGCGCAGCATGTCGAGCACGCCCACGCCGGGCAGCGCCACGCCGAAGAGGTCCGGCCGCTGCGTCACCGCCGCGCCAATGAGCAGTCCACCGTTGGAGCGGCCGGTGATGGCCGGGCGGGGCGTGGAGGTGTACTTCTGGGCGATGAGGTACTCGGCCGCGCCGATGAAGTCGTCGAAGACGTTCTGCTTGCGCAGCTTGGTGCCGGCCTCGTGCCACTCCCGGCCGTACTCGCCGCCGCCGCGCAGGTTGACCACGGCGTAGAGGCCCCCCTGCTCCATCCACACCAGGTTGGCCACGCTGAAGCCCGGCGTCAGGGGGACGTTGAAGCCGCCATAGCCATACAGCAGCGTGGGCGTGGTCCCGTCCCACTTCATCCCCTTCTTGTGGCTGAGGAAGATGGGCACGCGGGTGCCGTCCTTGCTCTGGAAGAAGACCTGCTCCGTCTCGTACTGCGACGGATCGAACTTCACCTGGGGCGCCTTGAACACCGTGCTCTGGCCCGACTTCACGTCGTAGCGGTACACGGTGGGCGGCGTGGTGTAGCTGGAGTACGAGTAGAACGTCTCCGTGTCCTGACGCTTGCCGTTGAGGCCCGACACGCTGCCCAGACCCGGCAGCGCGAGCTCGCCCTGGGGCTTGCCGTCACGCGACACCCGCCGCACCACCGAGTGCGCGTCCTTCATCACGTTGAGCAGGAAGAGCTCGTTGACCATGTCCACCGAGGCGATCGTCTCCTCGCCCTGGGGGATGATCTCCTTCCAGTCCTTGCGCTCCGGCTTGCGCAGATCAATGGCGACCACGCGGCCACGGGGCGCGTCCAGATCCGTCTTGAACCAGAACAGCGTGCCGTCGTTGGCGATGTAGTCGTAGTCCGCGTCCCAGTCGCGCAGCAGCTCGACGACCTGGGCCTTGGGATCCTTCAGGTCCTTGTAGAACACCAGGTTCTTCTGCTCGGTGCCCCGCGAGACGTTGATGATCAGGTAGCGCCCGTCGTCGGTGACGTGGCCACCAAAACCCCACTCCTTCTGATCCTTGCGCTCGTAGACGAGCGTGTCCTGGCTCTGCGGCGTGCCGAGCTGGTGGAAGTAGAGTTTCTGGTAGTAGTTGGCGCCGCTGAGCGCCTCGCTCGTCTTGGGCTCGTCATAGCGGCTGTAGAAGAAGCCCTTGCCGTCCCGGGTCCACGAGGCGTCCGAGAACTTCACCCACTTGATGATGTCCGGCAGATCCTTGCCCGTGCGCACGTCGCGCACGCGCAGTTCCTTCCAATCGCTGCCGGCGGTGGCCACGCCATAGGCCATCAAGTTGCCGTCGTCGGTGATGTCCTGCCCCGCGAGCGCCACCGTGCCATCCGCGGACAGCGTGTTGGGATCCAACAGCACCCGGGGCTCGGCCGAGAGCGAGTCCGCCGTGTAGAGCACGGATTGGTTCTGCAGGCCGTCGTTGCGGAAGAAGAAGTAGCGGCTGCCCTGCTTCCAGGGGACGGAGAAGCGCTCGTAGTCCCACAGCTCCGTCATGCGCTGCTTGAGCCGCGCGCGCAGGGGAATCTTCTCCAGATAGCCGAAGGTGAGCTGGTTCTCCGCCTCGATCCACTGGCGGGACTCGGGCGAGTCCGGGTTCTCCAGCCAGCGGTAGGGATCCGCCACCTTCGTGCCGTGGTAGTCGTCGACCACGTCGTCCTTGCGCGCGGCCGGATAGCTCAGCCCCTTGGGCGCGCTGGCGGGCGTGGCGACGGAGGGAGACGGCGCACTGGGGGCAGGCACCTCCCGCGACTCCGGAGCATGACTGCAGTGCGTGAGCCAGAAGGCACACGCGACGGCGGAAACAAGAGGGGTTCGCATGGCGCGCGAACCTACCAGCCCGGGAGCGTATTTCCGACGCTCCCAGGCCCGCGCGCTTCAGGCGCGACTCACCAGATCTTCACCCGCTTGTCCGTCGGCAGGAAGGCGCCATCGCCCTCCTTCACGCCGAAGGCGGAGTAGAACTCGGGCATGTTGCGCACCACGCCATTGACCCGGTACTCGCCCGGCGAGTGCGGATCCGTGAGGAGTTGCTGACGCAGCGCATCCTCGCGGTTGGCCGTGCGCCACACCTGGGCCCAGCCGAGGAAGAAGCGCTGGTCGCCAGTGAAGCCCTCGATGACCGGAGCCTCCTTGCCCCCGAGCGACAGCTTGTAGGCCTTGTAGGCCACGGTCAGTCCACTCAGGTCGCCGATGTTCTCACCCAGGGTGAGCTTGCCATTGACGTTCATCCCCTGGAGGGGGCTGAAGCTGGAGTACTGGTCGGCGAGCTGGCCGGTGCGCTGCTGGAAGGCGGCCTTGTCCTCGGCGGTCCACCAGTCGCGCAGGTTGCCATCGCCATCCGAGCGACTGCCCTGGTCGTCGAAGCCGTGGCTGATCTCGTGCCCGATGACGCCGCCGATGGCGCCGTAGTTGGTGGCGTCATCCGCCTTGGGATCGAAGAACGGAGGCTGGAGGATGGCCGCCGGGAAGACGATCTCGTTCATCGAGGAGTTGTAGTAGGCATTCACCGTCTGCGGCGTCATGCCCCACTCCAGCCGATCAATGGGCTTGCCGAGCTTCTCCACGTTGCGGTTGTACTCGACCTCGCTCGAGCGCTTCACGTTGCCCACCAGATCGTCCGCCCGCACGGTGAGCGCGGAGTAGTCCCGCCACTTCTCCGGGTAGCCGATCTTCACGTTGAACTTCTCCAGCTTCTGCTGGGCCTGGGCCTTGGTCTCCGGGCTCATCCAGTCGAGCTGGTCAATCCCCTGCTTGAAGGAGACGCGCAGGTTGTCCACCAGCTTCTGCATGCGCGCCTTGCTCTCGGGCGTGAAGTAGCGCTCCACGTAGATCCGGCCGAGCACCTCGCCCAGCGCCCGGTCCACGGACTCCACCCCGCGCTTCCAGCGAGGCCTGTCCTCCTCCAGGCCCTGGAGCGTCTTGCCGTGGAAGGCGAAGTGGGCCTGCTCGAAGGGCGTGCTGAGCAGGGGCGCGTACCCGCTCACCACCTTGAAGGTGAGGTACTGCTTGAGCGTGGGCAGGGGCGTGGCCTGGAGCATCTTCGCCATGGCCTGGAAGTAGTCCGGCTGGCGCACGATGACGGCGGGCGACTTCTCGGTCCCCGCGGCCTTGAGGTAGCTCGTCCACGCGAACCCCGGCGTGAGCGCGTCCAGCTCCGCCACGCTCTTGAGGTTGTACGTGGCCTCGCGGTCACGGTTGCGCACGCGATCCCAGTGCTGCTCCGCCAGCGCGGTCTCCAGCGCGAGGATCGTCTTCGCCGCGCCCGCGGGATCCTTCTCCCCCGCCAGACGCATCATCGTCTCGATGTAGGTGAGGTACGCGGCGCGCGTCTCGACGAAGCGCGGCTCGGGCTTGCTGTAGTAGTCACGATCCGGCAGGCCCAGCCCGCTCTGGTTGACGTAGAGGATGTAGCGCTCGGCGTTCTTGGCGTCCTGCCCCACGAAGCCGCCAAACGGCGTCTGCACGCCCATGCGCCCGAGCGCGGCGAACAGCTCCGGCAGCTCCTTCTTGTCCTTGAGCGCGGCGATGCGCTGCAGGTCCGCCCGCAGCGGCTCGATGCCGAGCGACTGGATGCGCTCGGTGTCCATGAAGCTCTTGTAGAAGTCCGCCACCTTCTGGGTGTCGGAGCCGGACGCCGGAGACTGTACGGCGGCGGACTCCTCGATGAGGGTGCGCAGCGCCTCCTCGCTCTTGTCGCGCAGCTCGATGAACGAGCCGTAACGGCCCTTGTCCGCCGGAATCTTGGCCGTCTTCAGCCACGTGCCATTCACGTAGCGGAAGAAGTCATCCTGGGGACGCACGCTGGGGTCGAAGTGCTTCGTCTCGACACCGAGCGACAGGGCGGGGCTCGTGGCCTCCGCCGGGGCGGCGGAGGAAGACTCCGCCGGGGCGGTGGAGCGGGTGCTCGCCGCGCATCCCAGCAGGAGGCAGGCGCCGAGCGTACCCGGGGCCCAGGCGTGACGGAGGAACTTCATGCGGTTCATGGAATCTCGCGGGGTTGGGGTTGGTGAAAAAACCCGGGCCGCCAACCCCGAAGGCGGCGGGAAATTCCCATCCGCCCCGAGCGCCCCTCACGTTCGGGGAGCGTCGGCGCCCGGGGAAAACCCCGGGCCGGGCGCTGCCGATCCTCCCGGTAGCGCCGCACGAACCACTGTCCCGCGGGACGCGCCAGGAGCTCCTCACGTACGCGCTCGAGTTGACGCGGTGCGCGCTCGCCGCGCTGGGGCGCGTACGGAGAGCCCTCGGGGCCCATCAACGGGGAATAGAGCGCCGCCGCGGTGATGTCCGCGATCGACAGACGGTCCCCCACCAGGTAGCGCGCGGGGTCTCCCTGAATCTCCCGCTCCAGCCGCTCGATGCCCTCCAGCAGCTTCCCCCACGACGCCTCCACCTGCTCGGGTGACTGGACGTAGTGGCGCTGGATGTTCTTCTTCACGAGGGGAAACATCGCGTGTCCGATCAGCCGCACCGGGAGCGGAAAGGCCCCGAAGAGCACGGACTTCACCGCCGACTCGTCCTCCAGGAGCTTCGCGTAGACCCAGCGCCGCACGTGCACGCCGGCCGTCTCGTCGTAGTAGGCCTCCAGCTCCAGGACGCGCTCGCGCTCGGGCCCCTCGGCGGGGATCAGCCGGGGCGCGGACGGGTAGGCGCGCTCCAGGTGCAAGGCGATGTCGGTGGAGTCACCCAGGGGAGTGCCCCGGTCCACCAGGACGGGAACGGAGCGGACGCGCCCCTCCGTCAGCCGCTTCGTCACCCGCGTGTGCGTACCGGGCAGCAGGTTGCGAACGCCATAGGGGAGGGCCTTGGCGTCGAGGTTCCAGCGGGTCTTCTCGCAGAAATGGGAGATGGGGAATTGATAGAGCGTACGGTCGGGGTGAGGCATGGCGCGGGAGCATGCCGTTCCGGCACCTCCGGGTACAGCCATGATAGGTTGCCTGGGCCCCCATGCCTCGCACGGAAGAACAGAACCAGCGGTTGAAGGAGGAGCGACGGCGTGCCCTGCTGGAAGCGGCCCGGCGGGTGTTCGCGCGCAAGGGGCTCGCGGCGAGCAAGATGACGGACCCGGCCGCCGCGGCGGGCATCAGCTACGGGCTCGTCTACCACTACTTCCCGGACAAGGAGTCCGTGTTCGCCGCGCTCGTCGAGGAGGCGGTGCAACAGGGAATCCAGCTCGTCGTCGACGCGCGCCAGAGGGCCGGCTCCCCGTGGGAGCAGTTGCAATGGCTGTGCGCCCGGGTGCTGGACGGCGTCCAGCGCGAGCCGTCCTTCCCGCTCATCCTCGTGCAGGCGCACGCGAGCGAGAGCGTGCCCGGCCCCGTCGGACAGGCCCTGGAGCGCTACAGCTCGCAGTTCTTCCAGCAACTCGTGGCGCTCATCGAGGCGGGCCAGGAAGCGGGCCAGGTGGTGCGCACGCCCGCGTCCGAGCTCGCGTGGATGTGGTTGGCCACCATCCAGGGGCTCGCGCTGATGCGCATCCTCCCCCACATGAACCACGTGCCTTACCCCAAGACGAACACCCTGCTGCGGCTCTTCGCGCCCTGAATCATTCAGATGAAAGCGCGTGCCGTCCTCCGCTAGCGTGCGGCGGGTGAGCGAAGACTCCTTTCCCGCGTTCCGCACCGTGCCACGCACGGGCGTCATCTATGTCACCACCGAGGCCATGCGCCGGGGCTACAAGGGGGTGACCCCGACTGGTGCAACCTCGGCCAGGGCCAGCCCGAAACGGATGAGCTGCCTGGAGCGCCCGCGCGCGTGGGCCGGTCTCGGTGGACGTGAACGATCTGGAGTACGCCCCGGTGGCCGGGCTGTGGGAGGTGCGCGAGACGATCGCCTCGCTCTACAACCGCCTCTACCGGCGCGGCCTGCCGAGCCAGTACAGCGCGGAGAACGTCGCGCTCTCCGGCGGAGGACGCACCGCGCTCACCCGCGCCGCCGCGAGCCTCGGCTCCGTCAACCTCGGCCACTTCCTGCCCGACTACACCGCCTACGAGGAGCTGCTGGACGTCTTCAAGGCCTTCACCTCCATCCCCATCCTCCTGGAGGGCGAGCGCGGCTATGCCTTCACCCACGAGGACCTGCGCCGCGAGGTGCAGGGCCGAGGCCTGTCCGCCCTGCTCTTCTCCAACCCGTGCAACCCCACGGGCAAGCTCGTGCAGGGCGAGGAGCTGGCGCGCTGGGTGGGCGTCGCCCGGGAGCTGGAGTGCACGCTGCTCATCGACGAGTTCTACTCGCACTACGTCTGGACGGGCCGCCCGGGTCAGCTCCCCATCGAGAGCGCCGCGCGCTACGTGGAGGACGTGAACCGCGATCCCGTCGTGCTCTTCGACGGCCTCACCAAGAACTGGCGCTACCCGGGCTGGCGCATGACGTGGACCGTGGGGCCCCGCCGGTCATCGAGGCGGTGTCCAGCGCGGGCAGCTTCCTCGACGGTGGCGGCAGCCGGCCCCTGCAGCGCGCCGCCATCCCCCTGCTCGACGAGGAGCTCGTGGTGAAGGAGACGCTCGCCATCCACCGCCACTTCCGTGACAAGCGCGACCGCTTCTACTCGCGCCTGGAGCGCCTGGGCATCCGCACGGACCGCGCGCCCGATGGCACCTTCTACATCTGGGGCAACGTGTCCGGCCTGCCCGCGCCCCTCAATGACGGCATGGGCTTCTTCCGCGCCGCGCTGGAGCAGAAGATCATCGCCGTGCCGGGGGAGTTCTTCGACGTGAACCCCGGCAAGCGCCGCGCCCGCCCCTCGCGCTTCCGCAACTACGTGCGCCTGTCCTTCGGCCCCTCCCAGGACGTCCTGGAGAAGGCCGTGGACCGGCTGGAAGCCCTGATCCTCCCGCGGGGCTGAGAGCCCCCCATCCGGAGCCGCCCCATGTCCGACTCCCCCACCCCCACGAGCCGCCCCTCCCGCCACGTGCTCATCGCGGGAGGTGGCATCGGGGGGCTCACCCTGGCCCGAGCCCTGCGCCGGTGGGCATCGCCTCCACCGTCTTCGAGCGCGCCGAGGTCCTGCGTCCGGTGGGCGCGGGCATCACCGTGCAGATGAACGCCATGAAGGCGCTGCGCGCCATCGGCCTGGCGGAGGCCGTGAGGCAGGAGGGTCAGCCCCTCACCTCCCTGGCCACGTGCACCGGCTCCGGCGGGGTGCTCACCCGCGTCGACCTCGAGCAGCTCTCACGGGAGCTGGGCGAGTCGGCCATCGCCATCCGCCGCTCCCGCCTGCAAGCGGTCCTGCTCTCCGGGCTCGAGGAGGGCCGGTGCGCACGGGGCGCGCGGTGACGGGCTTCCACGACGATGGCGAGCGCGTGACGGTGCGCTTGTCGGACGGAACCACCGCCACGGGAGACCTGCTGGTGGGCGCGGACGGGCTCCACTCCGTGGTGCGCCAGGAGCTGTGGGGAGATGCCACGCGCTACTCGGGCTACACGAGCTGGCGGGGCATGACGACGCTGCCGCCCCAGGCCCACCCCACCAGCGCCAGCGAGAGCTGGGGGCCCGGCGCCCGCTTCGGCATCGTCCCCGTGGGGCACGGCGAGGTGTACTGGTACGCCACCCGGAACGCCCCCGCGGGAGTCCGGGATGAACCCGGCCGCGCCCGCGAGGCCCTGCGTCAGTGCTTCGGCGGCTGGCACGCGCCCATCGCCGCCATCCTCGACGCCACGTCCGAGGAGAACATCTTCCGCACCGACATCCATGACCGGGTGCCGCTCGTGCGCTGGAGCCAGGGCCGGGTGACCCTGCTGGGAGACGCCGCCCACCCCATGACGCCCAACATGGGACAGGGCGGCTGTCAGGCCGTCGAGGACGCCGTGGTGCTCGCCCGCTGCCTGGCCCGGGAGCCCGAGCCCACCCTCGCGCTCGCCGGGTACGAGCGCCGCCGGCTCCCGCGCGCCAACCAGTTCGTGTCCCGCTCCTTCCAGCTCGGACGCCTCGCCCAGCTCGAGAACACCGCGGTGCGCTTCCTGCGCGACACCCTCATGCGCCTCGTGCCCACGGGGGCCGCCCTCCGGCAGGTGCGCGACGTCATGCGCTTCGAGCCCTGAGCGGGATTCGCTTGCTCGGATAGCTTGGCCCGGTGGACTCCTCAGGGCAGGCGGGCGCCGAAGGGCGCGCCCATACCTGGGTGCGGCCTCCAGGACACCCGTCATTCATTCATTCCGGAACCACTCGGCTGGAATGCCCAGCGCGGCGAGAATCCGCTCCGGCGAGCGCTCACCCTTGATGTCGCTAGCAACTCGCAGACGCGGAAAGTCATCGGGTGGCTGGGCGAACTCTTCTACCCCCTCGCCCCCTCTCCTCACGGTGACAAAAAACTCGTCCAGGTCTGGCGATGCGACAACCGCGTATACGGTCGCATTGGGAATCCGTTCCGACACAGTGATGTCTGCGTACCCCATGTCGCCTGTTCCGCTGGCAATAAGCAACCCTTGCGGCGTGTCCTCAAGGCGATAGCGCCCTGGAGTGAGCGACTCGCCAGTATCCTCCTCCAGAACCCGAGTCGCCTCTTGTGCCCCGACTCCTTCCACCATCGCGACCTTCCGCAGGGAACTCATCGCTGCTCGGCTGGACGATTTCGCGTCTCCTGGAAGCGGGCAACCGAGAGACTTCGCCAGAGATTCTGGATCGTTCTCCAGGACATCCGGTGTGCCCTTTTGCCACGACATGACGGTCCAAGGATCGTTGGCGCGCTCAATCGAGTACACAGGCTCATCACAACCGAGCGATAGTTCCTTGGCGATCTGAATCTCGGCGCCTACGTCAATGGGGTTTGTCCCCACGATGGCGTGGTAGCGGCCACTTCCCAAGCTCATCTCGAACGGCGGCCCTTCTTCGTCCTCCTCGCCTTTTTCAAGACCCAATGCATCGTAGGCACGGTTCTCCAACCATGCCGGCTCACCTGAAGCCAGGACCGCCCAGAGAGGCCACCGGCTCATGGTGCACCTCCAGGCAAGTCCTCCGGTAGCTTGAGCGCTGCGCGCAACTGCTTCGTCTGCCCCAGTATTTGGGCTTCCTCTACCTCAATAATCTGTGTGCCTCGCACGTTTCTGCGTAGGAATTCTGCCAGCTTCTCCTTGGTCGGCCCACTTAGCTTGTCGGTGATGACGAGGAAGGGCTTCCCTCGGGGGCCTTCGCCGCATCGGCGAGTTGTTCGAGCAGGTGCTGTAGTTGATGTGCTAGTGCGGCCTGCTGTTCATTGATCGCCTGCGCACCCTGTTTGGCATCCCATGCGTTGAGCGCCATGCGCCACCTGTCTTTGTTCCAGCCCTTTACTTCTACCCCATGTTGGAGCCGTGGCCCCATCACCGCCGTAAGCACGTTGTCGATGATATGCCCCTCTTCCAATGGCACTTGACGCCCGGTCACTCGAAAGCCCGGGAAAAGCTTTTGAGCGTTGCGCTCTGTCAGCATCTCCACCGCGATTCCTCGGAGTTGCTCGCGCGCCCGCCGCTGCACCGCCAGGTTCCACGGCTCCGCTGCCGCCTGTTGGAACAGTTTCCACGCCGTCTTCTCGTTCCTGCCCATGAAGTTGAGGTACTCAAGATTCAGCCCCATCGAGCGCAACCAACCCAGGTCCATGCTGCCTCTGCGCGCCTTCCTCGCCAGCTCAATCGCTGCCTCGACTTCCATTTCCGGGTGACTGACGAGCCACGCGGCCTCCTTCAGGAATGCAAGCGGGTCCCTCAGGCTCGGAGCCCCCGAGCGCCTCAGTAATTCCGCGAGCGCCGGCTTCGCCGCACTGCGGGTCGCGGCACGCATGTTTTCCACTGCGGCCGGGTAGGCCTGGGCCTTGTCGGCCGGCAGGGCCGCCGCACGCCGCGCCACCGCGCTGTAGGCGCTTGCCATTTCTTGGCTCTCCGCCGCCAACTGCTTCAGCGCCTCCAGCGCCTTCACGGCTTCCTTGGCCACGAGCCCCGCGCGGCGGATACCCCCAAGGGCCCTTGCGGCGGCCATTTCCCCTCGTATGGCGAAGAAAGCCTGCTTGAAGGCTTCAGCGCCGCCAGGAAGGAGAACCGCAGGCCGTCCGGTGTCGCAACGGCCTTGCCCTCGACGAGCGTCCGCTCCAGCGTTTTCACCAGGGCCTGGACGGACTCCACCGACGCGCGCAGTCCGGACGAGGCTCGGGCGCCAGCCGCGCTCAACGCCAGCCCTCCCCGGCGTACCAGCTCACGTCCTATGCCCGAGGTGGCGAGCTTGTAGATGTCCCTACCGGCCAGCGCCACCATGGCCGCGTCATGTACCGCGAGAAAGTCCCGTCCCGCTGGCGTCTGCGACAGTTCGTCCCGGTACGTGTCCACCACCGCGAGAGTCGCCACCAGCGAGATGCGGCCCACGAAGAGGCGCACCGCCGCTCCGCGTGCCGCCGCCAGCGTGCCGCCTCGCGCGGCTGTGGCTGGCACTCCTGTCAACAGAGATGCCTTCGTCAGGGCGGAAACGGCGCCGTACACCATGTGCATCTCGCTGATGCGGCTCACTGCCGACCACACCAGTGACTTGTCCGGCGTGGAAGCGAGCAGGGCCAACTCCATGGCCGTCATCAGGTGCGTGCGCGGCTGTGGCCCATGCACTTCCACCCGCACCCATTCCAGTGGGTGCAGAGCCTGCTGCGCGGCGCCTCGTCCACCGAGGACAGGTAGCGGGCCTGGAATTCCTGCCGCACCGGCTGGAAGTACAGGGCCATGCGCTTGGAGGGCCCCACGGCTTCTCCGGGCAGAGCGGGTTCGGCTCCTAGGCGAACTCCTGCTCCTCCCACGCTTCCGGCGCCACCAACATCGTGGACACCAGCCCAGAGGGGACGTTGAGCAGGTATGTCCTCTCGCCCTCACGCCCCAGGTGGAAGGTGGGCAGGGACTCGAGGAGGTCCAGCACGAGGGGAAACGAGGCAAGTGCCTTCTGGGTGAAGGCCTGTCCCAGCAACACCTTGCTGTCCGGCGCGTTGCTGCCGAGCAGCTTCTCCAGCGCCCCACTCGAAGTGAGTTTGCGCTCCAGGAGGAAACTCCCGGTCAGGCGTGGACAGCAACACACGCGCTAGCAGGTGCACGGCCTCCTCCTTCATGTCGGAGGTAAGCACAGGGCCTGTGAGGATGGTGTTGAAGAGGCCCAGTCGCTCGTCCGAGGTGAGGAGGGCGAGCACGTCGTGCTCGAGGGAGACAAGGGGCTGGGGCGCTTGCGGTGTCGCCGTGGCGAGGGCTGTCTGGAGCATCTCTCGTCGCAAGGTCGCCAACTCGCCCGCACCGGCTCCCAACCCCGGCCGCCAGTCCCCCGGTCGAATGAGGAGCGTGCCAGGGTAGTACCAGTAGGCATTGCCCTCGGGGTGCTCGAGTGGCTCGGGAGCGCCGGCAACGGTGTTGAATTCAGCGCTGTAGCCCCGCCAGCGCCCGTCCTCCCGGGGATGATGACGCGTGGGCTTCCACGGGGAGCGTTGCGCACGCGCAGCTCCGCACGCTCCAGGGACGTCTCCTCGGTGAGCAGCAGCAAGGTGCGTACCTGGACGCTGGAACCGTCGGCGAAATAGAAGCGCCCCACTACGCTGCCCGGAGCGAGGACGGGCGAGAGGACGGCCTGCGCGCCGGCCTCGTCCTCGAGCGTGTCCTCCCGCTCGGTCTCGGACGGCTCGTCCTCCAGCCACGCTGGCGGGATGTCCTCCAAATGGGGGCTGCGGGCTTCGGCTCGCGAATGCGCTTCGGCCGAGAGCGTCACCCTCATTCGTCTCAACTCCGCGCCAGCCGCGCTCATGCTGGCCACGAGACAGCTCGCGAGCAGGAGGGCCTGGAAACCTCTAGCCCCATGGGGCCGGCGAATGTCCCCGCCCTTGCCCCCGCCAACTCCCACCGGCTAAGTGCCGAAACCACTGGCCCCGTGCTGGTGCTTGACTGCCTCGGCGCCGCTGCTCCGGAGCCGAGGCTCGACTCGACCAGGTGCTCGAACGTGCGCGCCCTAAAGGATGAGGCCGACTGTTGCTGGCCGGAGGTCCGCCGCGACGAGTCCCTCGCTCGCCCGGCGTAACTCCCGCCCCAGGGCACCAGGGCCAGCAGGATTGTGCCGAGGTTGTCTCCAACAGGGCGCTTCCGGACGACGATTGCGTAGTCCTTCGCCATGCGGAGTACCCCTTGAAACGACAACCGCCCGAGAAGATAGCTCCCTCCGCTCACTGCCCGGAAAGGAGGTTGGGACACCCTCCATGGCGGAGTGCGGCCCTGTCAACTCCGTCGGGCAGAAGGTGGGCTGAGCCTGCCGCAACGAGCGAGCAGCGAGACCATCCCCGACAGGACCTATCTCGGATGGCTCAGGCCCCGGACAGCTCGTAGCCGGACACGAGCTGGGCGGTGCGCTGGAGGCGCTCGGAGCTCAGGCGGAAGAGCGCCTCGCGCAGCCCGGTGTTCATCACGATGAGCCGCTCCACGTCCGCGCGCGCCAGCCGCAACAGCGTGCAGGGGGTGTCGGCGATCACCGAGGCGGTGGCGGGCAGGCCGAGCAGCACGGAGAGCTCGCCGAACATGTCGCCCTCGTGCAGCGACGGGTGCGGGTTCTCGTGACCATCCGGGAGGCGGTGCACCACGCGGCACTGGCCCCGGAGCAGCAGGTAGAGGGCGTCACCGGGCTGTCCCTGAACGAGCAGGCTCTGGCCGGCCGGCACCGCGTGGAACTGGACGGCCTTCGTCATGGCCTCGCGCTGCAGCGGCGTGAGGGAGAACAGCAGCGGGTTGCCCCGCAGGATGTTGGCCAGCAGCCGCACCGGTGGAAGGACCGCAGCATGTGCGCCACCGAGGGGTGCAGCTCGGCGAGCCGCTCCACCTGCTCCCGCGTCAGCTCGAACACCACGGTGCGCGTGGCGGCCACCACGCTCGCCAGCCGCGGAGCGTCCGACAACAAGGCCATCTCCCCGAAGAAGTCGCCCTCGCCCAGGCGGGCCACCTTGCGGTTCTGCCCACCATCCCCCTGCCGCACCACGTCCACGCGCCCTTCCACGACGGCGAACAAGGACTGGCCCTCCTCGCCCTCCTTGATGATGGCGGACCCCGGCTCGAAGGGCTTGAGCTTCAGCTGCTCCACCACCGCCAGGAACGCCTCCGGGCTCAGCTTCGAGAAGAGCGGGATGCGCGGGAGCACCTCGTCGCCCGCCTCGTGCGACTCGTGGAAGGGGGCGGACACCACGGGCACGGGCGTCAGCCGGGGCTGGGGCTGAGCGTGGCCCGCGTGGAAGTCCGCCAGCAACCGCTGGGTGGGGCCATGGCCCGGCTCGAGCTGGAGGACGAGCTTGCACAAGGCGATGGCGCGCAGCAGCCACCCCTGACGGGCCCAGGCCTTGGCCACGTCCGTGTACGTCTCGATGGCCTCCTGCTTGCGACCCAGCCGCTGGAGCAGCTCGGCCACCTTCTGGCGGCTGGCCGGTCCTCCGGCGCGGCCCGGGTGATGTACCGATACTCGGCGAGCGCCGCCTCCCACTGCCCGCTGGCGAAGAGTTGAGCGGCGTTGTCCTTGTGCTCGCGAAGTGTCTCGACCATGGCGTGCCTCCGTGCGATGCCGGGCCGCGTCAGCGGCGGCCCCCGTTCATGAAGAGACAGTGCACGAGAAAGGGGGCACCCGATGTGACGGCGTCCACAACCAGCGAGTGAGGCGCGTCACACCCCCGAGCGGCTCACGCCTCCCCGGAGCCCCAGCGGCCAGGAGAACGGGCGTGCACGAGCCGGCCTTCCATCCGCACCCTTGCGGCGGAGGAACGGCTTGCGACATCTCCAGCACCGCTTGAATCCCACGCACCTGTGGGACCTGTTCGTGGTTTCCGACCCCGACCTGGGACGGCTGCGCAAGGGCCTGCGCGCGGCCCTGGGCGCGGGCCTCGCCGCGCTCATCCTCTCCCAGCTCGCGCGCCTGCTCGGCGAGCCACCCACCGTCACCATGGTGGGCACCATGGTGGCGATGATGGGCTCGCAGCTCGCCACGGACCCGGAACCCCGGGAGCAGCGCCTCACCACCGCGCTCCTCGTCGTGCCCGCGCTGAGCTCGGCCGTCCTGGGCACGCTCGCCGCCCAGGTGCCCCTGCTCGGCGCCGCGACCTTCGCGGTCGCCATCTTCGTCTCCACCTTCGTGCGCAGGTTCGGCCCCCGGGGACTGGCGCTCGGGATGATTGGCTTCTTCTCCTTCTTCAACGCCCTCTTCTTCCACGCCCAGCTCTCGCAGGTGCCCGCGCTCGCGGGGGCCATGATGATCGCCGTCGGCATCGCGTACACGGTGCGCTTCGTGCTCGTCCCGGAACGCCCCGACCACGCCCTGCGGCGCACCGTGCGGGCCTTCCGCAAGACGATCGATGTCGTGCTGTGGGAGCTCGCGGACATCCCCGAGCAGCCCCGGATGACCTGTGCCCTGTTGCGCCGGCTGCTCCGTCAGGCGGACCGCCTGAGTGACGCGGCGCTCGCGGTGGAGGACACGGTCACCCGCGACCACTCCGACCTGAGGCAGCGGCTCTTCGAGCTGGAGCTCGCCGCCAACCGCGTGCTCCGCTCCGTGCAGCAGGTGGTCGACTCGGGCGCGTTGTCACCGGAGGCGCGAGCGGACCTCCGCCATTCCCTGGTGTCGGCCCGGGTGGCCATCCGCGACCGGGACCCGGCGGCGGCCCAGACGATGAGGGCGTACCTCGACCGGGTGCTGGAAGCCGCCGGAGACGAGCGGGGCCGGTGGACGCCCAGCGCATCCACCGTGCCCTGACGGATCTGCTCGAGGCCGCCGAGCGGCTTCCCCGCGAGCATCCCGCGCTCGTCCCGGAGCAGGCCAGCGCGCCCACGGGCAAGGCCGCGCCGGGCCCGCTCGCGAGCACGGGCCTCCATCCCTCCACGCGCCAAGCGATTCAAGTCACCGTGGCGAGCGTCATCGCGATGGCGGTGGGCTACGCGGTGTCCGCCGAGCGCTGGTACTGGGCCGTCATCACCGCCTTCGTCATCTTCACGCGCACGCGCTCGCGAGGGACACGCTGCGGCGCGCCTGGGCGCGGGTGCTGGGGACGGTGCTCGGCGTGCTCGCCGGACTGTTCCTCGCCAAGGCCGTCAGTGGCCATGCCGGCGTCGAGCTGGTGAGCATCTTCGTGTGCGTCTTCTTCGGCTTCTATCTGATTCAAATCTCCTACGCGTGGATGGTGTTCTGGTTCACCACGCTCTTGTCCGTGCTCTATGGCTTGCTCGGCCGCTTCACCCCGGAGCTGCTCTGGCTGCGCATCGAGGAGACGGTGATTGGCGCGATCATCGGCGCCGTCATCGCCCTCATCCTCTTCCCCGAGCGCACCACGGCGCAGATCCAGACCTCCGCCCGGCAGGTGCTGGACGCGGTGTGCGAGTACCTCGAGGAGGCCGTGGTGAAGCGCACCCCGGAGACCGACCCGGACCGGCTGCTCGACTCCGCGCGGGTGCTGGACGCGCGCCTGCGCGACCTGCGCACCGCGGCGCAACCGCTCACCGGAGGGCTGCGGCACTTCACCCCGCGCGCGACGCACACCCTGCGCACCGTGTCCGAGCTCGTCCTGTCCGTGCGACACCTGGAGATGGGACGCGGACTGATGGAGATGAACGACGTGTCGCGGGAGCTGCTGCGCGAGGCGGCGGAGCGGCTCGCGAACAACGCCCGGGTGCTGGCGAGCGCGCTGGGCCAGGAGGCGACGCCCCGCGTCGAGCCCGCGTCCACGCTCATCCAGGAGGCCCGGCACCGGCTCGCGCCCGAGGAGGCCGCCCGCCGGGGCACCGCCAGCCCCTTCCGCCTGCTGCACTGGCTCACGCGCGTGGATGACATGCTCACGCAACTGGCGAGGACGGAGCGGGAGCCGCCCCGGGTGCTCGTGCCCTGGCGGGCCTAGCTCAGAGCGGCTCGCCCAGGTCCAGGGTGGACGCGCGCGTCGCCTTGGACAGCTTGCGCTCCAGGCGCTCGACTCGGCGGCGCAGGGTCTCGCCGCTCTCCGCGGGCGTGCAAAGCCGGGCGTGATGGAGCGCGCGCGGCAGATCCTTGAGCCCGTGCTCGTACAACTTGGCCAGCGACAGGTGGAGCGGCGCCGTCTGCTCCTTCCGGGCCGACGCGAGCGCCCGCTGCAGGTTGGCCACCGCCGTGCGGACATCTCCGCCCCGGCGCGACAACCGAGAGGCGAGCGCGAGCGCCTCGGCCCGCACCGCGCCCGAGTCTCCCGCCGCCGCGGCCTGGGCGAAGGCGAGCGCCCGCTCGGGGTCTCTGGCCCGGAGCGCCACGCCCGCGAAGCCCAGCATGTCCCTCGGGTCCTCCCCTTCCGCGCCGCTCGCGCGGAAGCGCCGTGCCAGCAAGCCCAGCAGGGCCGCCAGCAAGAGGAGGTCATTCACGTTGTGCTCCAGCACGGGCGTCAGGGCCGAGCCCTCGGCGCCGCGCAGGAAGCGGAAGTACAGCTCGGGGATGAGCGCCCCGTCCACGTCGCCCACGCGGTGGAAACCGAGCACCTGCTCCTCCAGGTGCACCAGCCGCGTCCCGCTGCCCCGGTGCTTGAAGACGCGGCGAGCGCAGTGCAGCAAATCCAGGTGCGGCAGCTCGGCGGGGACGGGCACGCGGTTGAGCACGAAGCGGGTGCGCAGGAGCGGCCAGTCGAAGCTCTTGCCGTTGAACGTCACGAGGCACGAGGCCTGGGCCATGCGCGCGGCCAGCTCCCGCAGGAGCGGAGCCTCCTCACCCAACCGGCGCAGGAAGAGCTGGTGCACGCGCAGCGAGCGGCCCTCGAACCGGGCGAGGCCCACCAGGAAAGGCACCGTGCCCGTGCCGCCCGCGAGGCCCGTCGTCTCCGTGTCCAGGAAGAGCATGCGCTGGAAGTCCACGCCCGCGAGGCCCGGCTGCAACGCGAGGCTCGCCACCAGCGCGGCCTCCGCGTCCAGCGCCTCCGCGAGCGGCGCGCTTCCATGGTGGTGCTCCGGAGGCAGCAGGCGCTCGGCGACGTGGATGACCCCATGCGGCGTCGTCCGGGGCTCGGCGGGGAGCGGACCCGGAGGAGGCTGTGGAGGACCCCGGCGGAGCGCCGTCCCGTGACGTTCGGTCAGCTCTCCGAGCATCCGGCGCAACATGGCCACGCGGGCGGCCTGCTCCGCCGAGGGCGCCTCGGGCTCCACGGCGGGGGCGGAGTGGAAGCCACGGGAGCGGCCGGAGCCGGAGTCGCGGACGCGCCCGGCTTGCCCCCGGGACCCACGCCGCCGAGCCGCGCCAGCTTGCGCTTCAAGTCCACGGTGCACCTCGTCTATTGCAGGGCCACGACGCCGAGCGCCGAGAGGATCTCCAGCGCGAGCCGCTTGCGCGGATGCTCGTCCACCGGAGCACTGCCTGGGAAGGAGCCCGCCGCCGGGCCGATGCACGCGGGGCAACCCTCCTCGCACGCACACCCCTCCAGGAGCCGTCTCGCGCGCCGCAGCAGCTCCTCGCGCTGATCGAACAGCCGCGCCGCCAGACCCACGCCACCGGGGATGTTGTCGTAGAGGAAGATGGTCGGATCAAAGCCCACGCCGCCGTCCTTACGCGGCGGCCCGTCCGCGTCGTCCTTGCTCCCGAGCGTCTTGCCCAGATCCCTCGGGTCGATCATCAGCCCCACGCACGCCACGGTGCGCAGCGCGGTGGCGATGCCCCGGAGCGCGTCGATGACGGCGGGGCGCGGCGCGCCGAACGAGCGCACCACGGTCTCGGGCACGGTGAGCCAGAGCGAGGTGGTGTGCATCTGCATCTCCGGCAGGGCCACCTCGCCGTAGCCCACGTTCTCGTGGGTGTGGAACTTGATCTTCTTGTAGCCCACCACCTTCTCGATGACGCTCACCTCGCCCATGCCCGCCTGGAGCGTGGGGCCCATGGGGGCGCCCTGGTCCTCCTGGATGACGTTGACGCGCACGTACGTCATCGCGTCGGTGAAGTAGTCCGGCGCCACCTTGCGCACGTAGGCCTTGTGGTTGTCGTAGTCGAAGCGCTCGACCTGATACTGCTCGGCCTCGTGCTGGTAGATGGCCTGCTCGTGCAACATGGTGTGCGCCGAGCGGAAGTCCATCTCCGCGAGCGTGCGGTCCGTGCCCAGCTCGATGATGACCACGTTGTCCCAGCCCACGCTGCGCAGCGACACGTGGTTGGCCGGGTACGCGTCCGAGGACCAGTGGAACATCTTGCGGCCCTCGGGGCCGGGCGAGGTGCACCACCTCGTGCTGGGACAGGTAGCCGAGCGCGTCCGTGACGGACTCGGCCGGCACGTCCCCGAAGGTGTCGCCCTCGGCGAAGGGCAGCTCGAAGGCGGCGCACTTGAGGTGCTGCACGAGGATCTCCACGTTGTCCGGATCGATGCGCGCGTGCTCCACCGGGGCGCCGGTGAGGAAGCGGGGATCCGAGGCGAGGTATTGATCCAACGGAGCGCTGGAGGTGACCAGGAGCGCGAGGCTGCCCGCGCCCCGGCGGCCCGCGCGGCCGAAGCGCTGCATGAGCGCGGCCACCGAGCCCGGGTAGCCCGCGCACACCACGGCGTCCAGCGAGCCGATGTCGATGCCGAGCTCCAGCGCGTTGGTGGCCACCACGCAGCGCACCTCGCCGGCGCGCAGGGCGGCCTCGGTGGCGCGGCGCGTGCCGGGCAGGTAGCCGCCGCGGTAGCCCTGGATGAGGTTCGGGTCCATCTTCTCGGCCACGAACTTGTCGCGCAGGTACTTGAGCATCACCTCCACGGAGTTGCGCGACTGGGCGAAGAGGAGCGTGGACACCTCGGCGCGCACGAGGTCCGCGGTGAGGCGCACGGCGCTCTTGAGGTAGCTGGCGCGGATACCCAGCTCGGCGTTGACCACGGGGGGTTGTAGACCATGACGCGGCGCTCGCCGGCGGGGGCGCCGCTCTCGGAGATGAGCGCCACCTCGCGGCCCAGCATCCGCTCGGCGTGGGCCTTGGGGTTGCCGATGGTGGCCGAGGCCAGGATGAAGGTGGGCGAGGAGCCATGGAAGGCCGCCACGCGTTGCAGGCGGCGCAGCACGTTGGCCGGTGCGAGCCGAAGACGCCCCGGTAGGTGTGCAGCTCGTCGATGACGACGTAGCGCAGGTTGGAGAAGAGGCGGGCCCAGCTCGCGTGGTGCGGGAGGATGCCGGTGTGCAGCATGTCCGGGTTGGTGAGCAGCACGCCGCTGCGCTCGCGGGCGGCGCGCCGGGCATCCGCCGGGGTGTCCCCGTCGAAGGTGATGGCGCCGTGCTCCAGGCCCGCCTCGCGCATGAAGACGCGCAGGGACTCTTCCTGGTCGCGCGAGAGCGCCTTGGTGGGGAAGAGGTAGAGGGCGCGGGCCTGGGGCTCGCGCGCGAAGCGGTCCAGCAGGGGCAGGTTGTAGCAGAGGCTCTTGCCCGAGGCGGTGGGCGTGGCGATGACGAGGTTCTTGCCCGAGTGGGCCAGCTCGTACGCCTGGGCACGGTGGGAGAAGAGCCGCTCGATGCCGCGGCGGCGCAGGGCCTCGCGCACCTGGGGGGCGACGCCCTCGGGGATGGGCGCATGGGCGCCGGGCCGGGCCGGGGTCACCTCGTCCAGGACGATGTCGGGCCAGATCTGGTTGTTCTCGCGCCATCCCTGGAGGACGGCATCGAGTCCGCGAGGTCCCGCCCAGGGCTTGCGCCGGGACCCGGTGAAAGCCCCTTCTTCCTTCTCTGACTTCATGAGGCCGGGCACTGTACAAGCGTGCACCCGGAGGGGCAACGTGCAATGCGCCACCGAGCACCGCCAGCACCGATGTCCGGCACTGCGCGCATTGCCAGCAGGACGTGTACTTCCTGAGGAGACGCTGGGGCATGCGCGTGCGGGACATTGCATCGCTCGCGAAGAGCCGCACGGGAGCGAGAATTTGGCTACCCCGTGCCGGGCTATCGCAAGACCTGCTACGTGTGCACGTTCGAGCTCGGCCGCGGATGAACGACTGCCGGGCATCACCTTCTCAGGGGATGGACCCGCACCACGCGCCCGACGACAGCCCGGCGGCTCGCCCAACCGTTCACCTTGCCCACGTTGTTGCCTATGAGCAACCGGTCCACGGTGGCCTGCTTCACCAGATGCAGGAGGAAGCCCCCTCTCCATCGGACCAGTACCACGTCGCCAGCATCCACCAGGGCGGGGTCCACTGGACCCAACGTCACCGGCTGCCCATCCTCGATCCGTCCTCGCATGGAGCCGCCTCGCGGCCGGACCGTGACCTCTTCGCCCCTCGTCAACGCACTGACCGCATCGGTCGCCCATCCCATCGTGTTGCTCCTCGTCAGGAATTCGCGCCGAGAGACGTCTTCAATCCCCCCGCCCTGACGCCGACCGAACCGTGTGACCCAGACCACGTCCGTGGGACCCAGGGTCCGGCAATCCATGAGCCCCGAAAACCGCAACACCCAGGCTCGGCGTCCCCGGGAAGGCACACACTGAACCCAACAAGACCTCTCACTCGACTTGACTTGAGCGGTCAAATCCGCTGCCGTGTAGGTACAGTCCAGCAAGGGGCGTCACATGGCGGATGAAGAGCGAGGGAAGGTAAGTGAGGAGGGGCCGTTCCTGCTCGGCAAGAGCTACGAGGAGGTGGGTCCAGAGCTGGGCCGCCTCTACGAAGCGCGGCACGGGTGGACAGGCAGGGCGGCCCTGACGCTGCTACCGGGAACGGGCGTGGACTGGCGACCCGAAGGAGCCTGGAAGCTGCGGGTCTATTGCCGGCCAGCCACGTCCTCCATGTCATTGATGGTGGTGAGGTCGCCCGGTTCGGCGCAGGTGTCAGAGCTGACGAACGTTTTCGTGCAGATGACCGCCGCCCTCACGCGTGTGGAGGGCAGCCCCCAGGTACAGGCCCACATCGCGCGGGGGATCGTGCGCCCCTGGGGACGGTGGGCCGCGTGCGCCACAGCGAGTGCCGCGGTGCTCGCGCTGGGTGTCTGGCTCCATGGGGTGGGTGGTTCGGGGCAATCGCAACTCGCTTCTTGGGATGAGGCAGGAAAGAAGCCCTCACAGCTCAATGCGCCAATTCTGGCCAAAACAGATGAGCCCTCTACAACGCCCATCGCCTATCCCCTGCCCTACGAGCCTTTCCGTAATCAGGCGAAAGCACCCTGTAGACCAGATCTGGGTGAGGTTGAAATCAACGGAGGATGCTGGGTAGAACTCGCGCGGCGCCCTCCCTGCATCGCCGTCCATGCCGAATACCAGGGCAAGTGCTACATGCCCGTCTCGAAGGACCGGGGCCGCCCGCCACAGTCCGCAAAACCGTGAATGGCCCCTGCGCGTGAAGAGGCTCCAGCAAGCGTCACTCGTCGAGAAAGCGGCGCCACCAGTGGCGAGCCCTATCGGGAGGGCAGTCCCGCCAGGACATGTGCTCCGGGAAAGGAAAGAGCCAGGGCTCGAGCACTCGCGCCAGTTCGCGGTAGGCGGGCAGCGTGTCGCCTCGGCGCAGATCACCCGCCTCGGGCCCGGGGCCCAGCGACACCAGGACTCGCCCGTCCTCGAGCGATTGCACGGTGGTGGAAGGGGAATGCAGCCGGGAGCGGAGCGCCTCGGTACCACCCACCTGGGACAACACCTCCGGGCCCAGGAAATTGAGCCAGTGCACGCCGTCAATGCGCGTGCCCAGTTCCCGCTGGCCGTGCGTCACGTCCAGGCCCGGGTAGCGCAGCGCCTCCTCATGGATGTCCTTCATGGAGGGCCCCCAGAGGTTGGGAGAGGAGAAGGCGAGCCCCGCGTGGCCCGATGCATAGGGCAGCAGTTCGGCCAATGCCATCATCTCTTCCCGCATGCGCCCGGAGCCACGGGACTCCAGGTACTCCGTGGGCCAGGAAAAGCTCACCAGACTCACCGGTTCTTCGGAGTCACGCGCCACGACAGACGCGCCCAGTAGAAGAAGCCGTAACCAGTGACGCCGCGCTCCTCGCTCGACAATTCCACCATCCGGTCACACTGGTTCTTTATCTGCATCAAGCGGAGTTGCTCATCTGCCTCGTCATCGAGGAAATACTCCTCGTCCGAGGTGGAGAGCATCTGGCGGATGTTCGGCCAACTGTCCTCGTGAAAAGCAGCGGATTCGTACCCCAGGAGTACTCCGAGAAGATCTCGGGCTCCGCCCCAACCGCGTCCAGATACATATCGAGAGCGCGCTGGACGGGAAGCGCGAGCGCATGATGATTGAACGGCAGGTGCAACACCAGCCGGAGGACCTCTCTCAGCACGAGCACATCACCGTCTGGCCCCTGCTCATGGTGACGAACTCGAGGATATGCGCTGCTCATCGGCTGATTCCCAGTTGGGGGGTCACGAGCGCACGAGGCGGCTCTCCAGGAAGCGAGTCGTACTTGTCCAGCTTCTCCTGGAGGGTTCGCCTGTTTCTCCCCAGGGGATTGCTCTTCTTGAGAGAGGTACAAGGGAAGTAGAAATCGTATAGCAACTGAATCCGGTTGGCGTTCTGGACAAGGTGAATGACAATGTCTGGCACGAGAGACTCAAATCGCTCTTCCGTCAGGGTATATGTTCCAGTGGAAGGATTTCGGCCGTAGCGTGGCTCGCGAGTAATATGGTCCGAGAAGCCCCGGCCAAGTTCCCTCTCGACGCAGGCGAATGCCAAGTCATGCTTCAAGCTCCCCAGTTGCATGGCCCGGGTGATGTTCTTCTTGCCCTCCTGGCCCACCACTCGATCGCATTCTCGATCATCCGGGAACTTGCCCTGACCGTACTCGCGTTCATTGACCTCGAAGTCCGCATCCCTCGCGCACTGCACGAGCACGGCCTCCACCCGCGCCACCTCCGCCTCGTCCAAGAAGTCCTTGAGCGTGAGCAATCCTCGCACTGCCTGAGTCGCCCTCACGACCACTGGCGCTGAGGGGGCGAGGATTTCACCGCTGGCTGCCGGAGCCATGCACCCAGGGCTGAACACACAAGACTGGGCCTGGAGTGAAGGAACATGCTCCGGCAGACCGAAAGCCCCCGTGGCACAACCCGAGGCCAGCAACAGTCCCGTCAGCAGCAGCATGGCCCCATCAGGCAGCCAACGAGCGCCAACCCGTATTCGAGATGCGAACCGTGCCACCGGCATACAACCTCCTGCTCCGTGAGCGGGCAATAATCCCGCTGGAAACGCCGCCCAGAAAGGACCTCGGTCGAAGCGGCCGAGCACTGTACTAGTGTGAATCCCAAGGGGCAATGTGCAACGCTCCGGCAAAAATCCTGTTCCAGGGAGGTGCTTTGTTCGTCATGATCCCGGACGACGCGAAGGTCCCTCTCCCACGTTCGAGCCCTCAACTCGAGATGAACGAGCACTATCCACGAATACGCCACCCCGCATGGAATGGCGGACTACTGATTCGCGAGGGCATCCGCATCTGTCTCTACATGAATCATCCGCATGAAGAGATTTCCTCTAAAGTGGCAAGCTCGATGAAAACCTACCTACGAGCCGTCGGGCCAGGCACACTCTCATGGTCGCCCGATTACAACGGCGACTGGTGGGAATTGGATGACTCGGCGCGGGAAAAGACCTTACGTGAGCTGAGAGATGAGCGCGCTCCCGGCGACCTCGTATTCGAATGGTATGAGAGTCCGGATTCAGCCCGCGGCTACGAAGTCGAGTATTGCGGCAAGCTACCGGACAGCGTGGAGCGAAACGCCGTCAGTGCAGTGTCCTTCTGGCTCCCCACCGAGTACCTGGAAGAAAAGGGACTGGAGCACGTGCGAGAACTCATGTGGGAACTCGCGGAACCCCTGCCCTTCTGCTCTGGCCACGCAGGCCTCGCCTTCAACCACGTCGGCATTCCGAGAGAACTTTCGTTCCTGCGCTTTCGCCACCCAGGACTGGACGACACTGATCTGATGCATGTGTCCTGGAACATCGGCACACGCATCCGAGGTCCCGCGTGGATCAACTTCCTGGGCGCCCCCGTCCTCGACGAACTAGGAGGAGTCACCGGCCTGCGCTCCCGCTTCTCTTCTCAGGAGGTCCGCGTTCAAGAGATGCCCGGCAACCGGGCTGTCGTCACCCTGGGCTCCTGGCCCGAAGCAGGTGACACCGAGCAGGGCCGGGACCTGCCCCTCTACCGTGAGTGGGCAAACGCACTGGAGCCCTGGCTCTACCAGGAGCCTCGCACTCAATATCCCCTCGACGGAGAGGAGACCTTGCGCTGGGAGCGCCGCTTCCTCGACAGGTGACGTCGCGAGGAGGAGGACCAGCCCCCTACCCGGCCGGAGGCGCCTGTCCCGAGCGCGCGCGGTGGGCCGGCAGGAGCCGCGCGTACACCGGTACACGACGATCGCCGTGTTGAGGAGCAGCACGATCGCCCTGCCCACTCCCGGCTTGTGGATCACCTCATAGACCTCGAAGGGCAGGAACAAGGACAGGCCGATCGTGACGAGCCACTCCCCCCAGGGCTTCCCCAGCAGGAGCAGGAAGCCCTCGAGGCCCGTGGTGATCCCATCCAGCCAGGCCACCAGGGCGCTGCGTTCGATCACCCGCTCCGTCAGGTGGCTGTGGATCCACTCGCCGAGCCGCACCAGGAAGGGCCGCGCCTCGAAGAGCTCGTGCGCGACGTGTTGCCCGAACGACCAGGCGGCCTCCGGATCGGCCGTGAACCAGATCGCCAGCCCGATCATCACGCAGGCCTTCACGAACTTGTAGGTGATGATCAGCCACATTCCGAACGTTCGGGGTGCCCTCGGGTTCGAGTCCGGCCCATTGCGCTCTGTCTTCACCCGCTCACCCCCGAAATGTGTCGGACACTTCATAGCCGACACTTCATAGCCGAGACCGTCCACTACCCAGGAGGCCCTGGCCATCCCATGCATCGCCGCGGGAAAAACCGTACACTCGCACGGAGCGGAGGTCATCTCCGGGGGGACGGGGCGCCGCCCGCGCACCGAGATTCGAATTCAGGAGACACCCATGTCGCGCTTCAAGGTAGGGACGTTCAACGTGCTCAACCTCGCCCTGCCGGGGCAGGTGACCTATCCGAACGACAGGCCGTTCAGCAAGGAGGAGTACGCGGAGAAGATCGCCTGGATTGGCGGCCAGTTGCGGAGGATGGATGCCGAGATCGTCGGCTTCCAGGAGGTGTGGCATCTGGATGCGCTGAAGGACGCCGTCCAGGCGGGAAATCCCGGAGTGCCCCCCTCCATGTGATGCTCGCGACCCAGGAGCAGAAGAGCCCCCAGGTAGGGCTCGCCACCTCACTGGACGTCGTCCGGACCATCACGCACCACGATTTTCCAGACGGCTTCACACTCACCGTCTCCGGGATTCCCGACCCCATCAAGTCGTTCTCCCGACCGGTGTTGCAGGCCGACCTGAAACTGCCGGAGGGCCTGGAGCTCTCCGTGCTCGTCGCGCATCTCAAGTCCAAGCGCCCGTTGCTGGACGAGGGAACGGAGTCGGACGCCAAGAACATCGCCCTGGGCAGCGCGCGCTCCCTCATGGTCCGCTCCGCCGAGGCCTACGCCCTGCGCTGCATCCTGCTCAAGCTGATGGAGGGGACCCAACGGCCCGTGGTCCTGCTCGGAGACCTGAACGACTCCGCCTTGTCCGTGACGACGGTGATCGTCTCGGGCACGCCGCCCGTCCATCACCTGCCCCATGACGAGAAGCAGGCCATCTGGGACGTGCTGCTCTACAACGCCTTCGACATCCAGGCGCGGCAGAACACCCGGCGGGATGTCAGCTACAGCCACATCTACAATGGCTATTACGACACCCTGGATCAAATCTACGTCTCCCAGGAGTTCAGCCGGCTCAATCCCAAACGGCTGGGCGAGGTGGAGTACGTCCACTACTTCAATGACCACCTCGTGGACCGGACCTTGAGCCGGGAGCGGCCCGACCGCATCCAGTCCGACCACGGCCGGTGGTGGCCACCCTCCGCGTGACGGACCCGCCCCCCGCCGCGGCGCATAGAAGGCCACCTCCCGGTGCCGGGTGGCCTCAGCGAGCCGGGCGCTCGATGCGGCCGTCCGCGTGCCGCGCGAAGCGGCCCTCCTCGCGCGCGTGCACCGGGTCGTCCTTGCCGAACGGCCAGCCACCAAAGCGCGTGCGCTGGTAGTCGTTGAACGCCTGCTGGATCTCCGCGCGGGTGTTCATCACGAAGGGGCCGTACTGCACGACGGGCTGCCCGATGGGACGCCCCTGCAACATCAGCACCTCGACCGCTCCGCCCACCGCCTCGAGCCGCAACGCGACATCGCTCTGCACGGCCAATATCTGGTGCTCACGGACGACATGGTCCGCGACCTTCAGCGCGTCGCCCTCGAAGAAGTACAGCGTACGCTGGGCGCGCGGGTTCTTCGCGGGAGGGAGCGTCCACGTCGCGCCGGGCTCGAGGCGCACGGTCCAGATGGCCACGTCGGTGTCCGGACGCGAGGCCCACGAGCGGGGTGGAGGCGGCGGCGCGCCGGCCCTCGAGTTCCCCCGCGGCGACCGTCACCTCGGTGCGCCGGCCCGCCGCATCGGTGAACGTGAGACGGGGGATGTCCTGGCTCCAGAGCATCGAGAAGTGGGGCGGCGCGTGCTTGTCCTCGGCCGGGAGGTTCAGCCAGATCTGGAACAACTCGGTGGGGTTGGGCTCGCCCTTCTTCACGAGCGGGAACATCTCCGAGTGCACGATGCCCGCGCCCGCGGTCAGCCACTGCACGTCGCCGTGGCCGAAGCGCGCGGTGGCGCCGAGCGAGTCCGAGTGGTCGATAAGCCCGTTGCGCACCAGCGTCACCGTCTCGAAACCGCGGTGTGGGTGCCCGGGGAAGCCCGGCACCTGCTCACCGTGGTACATGCGCCAGCCATCTTTCCCCTCGAAGTCCTGGCCCAGGTTGCGGCCGTCGAGCGAGCCTCCGGTCCCAGGTGCTCGTTGCCGGCGGGGTAGTGATCGTCATGGTGCACGCAGAACAGGAACGGATCCGCGGTCACCCAGGGGGGCGAGCCAAGGGGCAGGGTCTGGAGGATGGGGCTCTTCATGGCGGGTCCTCGTGTCATGGGCTTCGTTTCATCTGATGCGGCATGCCCCTTGTTGATTCGGGGCGGGCACACGCTGGACCCTGGGCCCTCTCGGCTGGCTCCCCCTCGGGAGGGGCCTCGGGGTGGTGAAATCGAAGCCCAGCCGCCCAGCCGCTCCGAGGCTGGCCACCACGCGCGTGGTGGCCTCCTCAGCGCCCAATAGCCGGATCCCACCCGTAGAAGCGCTTGAGCTCCTCGTAGAGGTCCGGCGTCTTCTCCTTCATCTGTCGCGGTTTCTCGAAGAAGGACTCGGTGGCCACGGCGAAGAACTCGGCCTCGTTCACCCCGCCGTAGTCATCCAGCACCTGCCGCTCCAGGCGCCGGCCCTCGCGCAGCTTGTGGAAGTGCTCGCCCATCACCGAGGCCCAGGCCGCGTAGTGCGAGTACCGGCGCAACTCCGGCGTACCGTCGAACGCCCCATCCACCCGGTCCAGCACATGGGCGAACTCGTGCGTGGCCGTGGAGTGGCCATCATGCGGGTCGCGCAACCCCGCCAGCACCGAGCGCCAGGACAGGATGACGCTGCCCCAGTTCTTCGCCTCGCCCAACACCACTCCCGTGCGATCCGGAATCCTGAAGGCATCCGGATAGACGATGACCTCGCGCAGCCGGTCGTAATAGGAGAAGTCCAGATAGAGCACCAGGCGCACGGCCGTGGCGGACACCACCACCCGCACCTCGTCGGTGATGGTGAAGCCCCCGGCCCCGATGAACTCCTTCTCCCAGGCGAAGAGCTTGAGCAGCTCCAGGAAGCGCTGGCGCGGCTCCGGCGCGAGTTCCCGGAAGAAGGAGACATGTCGCTCCAGGTGGCCGAGCCATTCGGGAGGAAATGGCCGGCGCCTCAAATGGTTCCGACGGAGGGTGCGCAAGAGGCCGCTCATGAGCTTCCAACTCTACCACCCGCCGACACCTCTCCGTCCTCCACCGGGAGGGTGAAGCGGAAGGTGGAGCCGTGGCCCGGCTCGCTCTCCACCCAGATGTGGCCCCCGTGACGCTCGACGACGTGCCGGCAGATGTAGAGCCCGAGCCCCAACCCGCCAAAGCCAGAGATGGGGGCGTTGCGGGCCCGGAAGAAGCGCTCGAAGAGGTGGGCCTGTTGATCCACCGGGATGCCGATTCCGCGATCCGCGACGGAGACGAGCGCCTCCGCTCCGCGCTGGGCGAGCGTGACGCGGATCGGTCCCTTCAGGGGGCTGTACTTGCGGGCGTTCTCCAGCAGGTTCGCCAGCACCTGCGCGAGCCGGCCCTTGTCGCCCCGGACGACGAGCCGCCGCGCACACTCCTCGTACTCCAGCGGGTGCTCGGGACAGTGCGGGCGGAAGTCCGCCACGACACCGCGGACGAGTTCCTGGAGCGACAGGGGCTCGCGCTCCAGCTCCAGCCGCCCCACCTGGATGCGCGAGGAGTCCAGCATGTCGGAAATCACCCCCGAGAGCCGGTCCACCTGGGCGAGTGCCTTCCGCGCGAGCTGGGGCGACAAGGGCTGACTGGAAGCGCACCGCTGCTCGAGCAGCCGCAGGTGGAGCTTGAGGGGCGTGAGGGGCGTCTTCAGCTCGTGCGAGGCGATGCTGAGGAAGTCATCGCGGATCTGGATGGCCTCGTGTGCCTCGCGCAGCAGCCGCTCCCGCTCCACCTGGGCGTGGCGCTCCGCCGTCAACTCGACGACCACGGCGCCAACGCCCATCAGCTTTCCGCTCGTCGTCCGCACGGGGTAGTAGCTGACGCGCCAGTGCCGCAACTGGCCCGGGGTGGGTGGCACCTCGAGCGCCGTGTCGAAGCCGATGATGGGCTCGCCGGTGTCCAGGACCTGGCGCAGCAGGGGCTCGACGGTGGCCGCCACCCGGGGAGACAGCTCGTGGAGAGCCCGGCCCACCTCCTCGTGCCGGCTCTTGCCGTGGAGCGCGGCCAGCGCGTCGTTGAGCCGGATGAAGCGCAGCTCACGGTCGACGAAGCCCAGCCCGATGGGCGCGTTGTTCAGGAAGGTGTCGAGCAGGGCCAACGACTCCTCCATCTGCTCGCGGGCATGCTGCTCGGCCGCCAACGCCCGCTCTTGCTCCAACCGGGCCCGGCGCTCCGCCGTGATGTCGCGGTAGCTCCAGACGCGTCCAATGATGGTGCCGCCCATCCATTGGGGCAGCGTGGTGCGCTCGAGGATGCGCCCGTCGCGCAGCTCGACGATGTCGACGCCCTCCTTCTCGGGAGCCTCATACATCTCGAGGATCCGCGCGGTGAAGCGCTCCGGCTCCTTGACCTGGGCCACCGCGAACGCGAGGGACTTCTTGTTGTCCGGATCCCCTCGCAGCAGCTCATCGGGGAGCCCCCATAACCGCTGGAACCGCTTGTTGAAGGTGATGAGCCGCCGGTTGCTGCTCACCACGAGCACGGCATCCGTGATGGAGTCGAACGTGGCGCTCAGCAACGAGACCATCTGCTCGAGCTTGTCCCGGGCCTGGCCCGACTCGGCGCGCTCGGGCTCGCATGCGCTCAAGCGGACGCATGCCCCCAGGCAGAGGCCGCCGTCATCGAAGACGGGAAGCACCAGGGCCCTCAGCCGCTGCTCCGGCTCACCGCCCTCGCAGACCGCCTCCCTTCCAGTGAGCGCCGTGTGGAGGGCCTGGGTCAGCCAGGGAGGCGGTGGAGCACCTCGTCGAAGGCCCGTCCCTCGAACCCGGCCCCATCCCCCCACCCGGCCAGGGAAGCCAGCAAGTGGTCCATCCGCAGGATCCGCCCCAGGCTGTCGACGATCAGCGTGGCACGCAGGCTCGCGCCCACCTGGACAAGCAGTTTGGGAAAGGAGGGAACGGAAGCCTCCCACCCCGCGTCACGTCCATGCCTGTCCGCCATCGTCATGGGCTCCTTCTTCCTTCCGTGGTGACGAAGCACCCCCATGCCACATCACCTGTGGAACATGCCGAGGGCCCCACAAAGTCAGCTCTACCCCTCCCTGACCTGCCCGGCGATTCCGAGGGCCTGGAGGTCCCCCTGCCATCATGACCCGGCGGAGGTGACGGGACGCATGCAACAGGCGATGGAAACCAGACTTCTCCATTTCATGGTATTCACGGATTAACTGTGAATTCACGTATCGAACGGACTCGAGGAGAGAAGATGATTCTGGTTTCACGACCCACCCAGCGCTCGCGAAGGCTCGCCCCCCTCTCCGTGCTGCTGCCGCTGCTGACCCTGGAGTCGGCATGTGACGGCACGGCTCCGGACGAGCCGGAAGCGCCCATCGAGTCGGACGGGGGCGGCACCGCCGGCGAGGCCACGGCCGGCACACGCGACGCCACACTGCAACCCTTCCGCTCGAACTCCGTCTGGAACCTGCCCATCGGCACCGGGGCGACGTACGCGGACACGACGGATCCCGCCACCCGGGACTTCATCGCCACGAGCATCAATGGCATGACCATCAACACCTGGGCCAACTGGGATGTCTACTCCCACCCCATCACCTTCGCCTCCACGAGCGACCCCTGGGCCAAGGTGACGGACTACAACGACTCCTCGCGCAGCGGGTCCTATTACATTCCCGCGACGGCCATCATCGCCAATGGCAGCGACAAACACATGCATGTCATCCAGCCAGCGCGCACGACCATCGAGGAAGCCTGGAACGTGACGCGGCAATCCACCACGGCCTACCGGGCCGGGCGGCACCACGAGATCGACCTCCACGGCAGCGGCATCGGGCCGGCGAATGGCGTGCGAGCCTATGGCGGCTCGGCGATTGGCGGGCTCATCCGCGGCTGGGAGACCGATTCCACCCATCCGAAGTACACGGGGAAGATCCAACACGCCCTGGCCGTGGCCGTCGATCGCGTCCAGCTCTATTACAGCGGGGGCGCCAGCGGCTACGACGCGAACAGATACGGCACGGCGAAGGGCTACGTGTGGCCCGCCACCGAGCAGGACTGGGGCAGCGAGACGACCTACAAGGGCCACGTGCCCATGGGGAGCTACTTCGCCATCCCGCCCTCGGTGGACATCAACGCGCTGGGCCTCTCGCCGCAAGGCAAGATGGTCGCCCAGGCCCTGCAGGACTTCGGCGCCTATGTCACGGACGCGACGGGGGCCACGGTCGCCTTCTACGTGGAGCCCACCGCCCCTTCCGCGTTCGTGTCCGCCCTGCGCAAGGATCTCCCCCTCATCCGCTCGAAGATGCGGCGGGTGACGAACAACAGCGCCTCGACGCCCAACGGCCCCGGGACGCGGCGGGTCCCGATGCCGCCGGAGCTGACGCCCGTGCCCTGAGCCGCGAGCTTCTCCAAGGCCGAGCGGAAGGCGGAATCAAAGGCTGGCGCACCCGCTCAACCTGTTGGCGGGCTCGTGGAAGTCAGTCCTCACCGCCTCCGCTACAAAGCCACCACTCGCGCGGGCCCAGGCCCGCCTCGGGTGACAGGAGAAGAACATGCGGACATTCATGGGAGTGGTGGTCTCGGGGGCACTCCTCGCCTGCGCTGGCGAAGGCAATACGGTGAGCACCCAGCAGTGCGCCAATCAGACTCCGACGGCCAGTGCCTCCGCGGGGCTGACGTCCTTCGAGCAGAGTCTGGTGGGTCCTCTCCTCTCGGACGTGCGCGCGGGCGTGCAGCCCTGGAACGAGCAGAGCATCGGTATCTGCAAGGGCCAGGGCCGTGAGTGCCAGGAGTACCTCGGCGCCAGCGCGGATGAGCTACCCCCGGGTGAGTACATGATGCGCGCCGAGCTCAAGGTGCCGCAGGTGGGAAGCAAGGGCGCCCGGCGCGTGAGGCTCGAGACCGAGTGCACCACGACGCGCAGGACCGAGCGCGGCGAGAGCGTCACCACCAGCACCAGCAGCAAGGAGTACGAAGTGCAGTACGCCGGAACGGAGCGCGGCTCGCGCCTGTCCCCGCTGGTCACCATCCGGAGCCCGGATCCGAGCGGCGCCAGGCACTGCACCTATACGCTCACCTCCCTCCACCCGGACACGCCCCTGGCGTGGACGGAAGCTGGTCGGTGCCCCAGAGCTGAGCGGGAGCGCCCGGCGTGGTCCCCGGGCGGAATGAGGCACGAAAAAGAGGGCCCGGGCACCGGCTGAATCCGGCCCCGGGCCCTCGTGCGTTTCAGCGCCTCACCGGCTCACTTGCACAGGGGGCTGTGCTCCGCGGTGCCCGGCGGACAGCCCTCGCCGACACAGAACTTCACCCCGCTGTCCACCGCGCCCCGGCCGGACTGATCGTGCGGCACGTAGACGTGGCAGGTGCCCTGCGTGGACACCCCGCCGGGGGCGGCGACCACGTACGTCACGGTGTAGACGCGACCATCCCCCGTGCCCTCGCGCTCGGAGCGCAGCCGCATGGACGTGGGGCCGTCGATGATCATGTCGTCGCACGTGCGGCCATCTCCATTGCCGTTGGCGTCCTCCACCTCGTCCGAGGTGATGCGCAGGATGCGCCCGTACTGCTCCAGCGGCAGTGAGCCGCCGCACGCATCCTTCGCCGGGGCGGCGCACTCCGACAGCGAGACGGGCAGGGACTCGTACTTGTGGTTGGGCGACCACAGCTCGAGGCCCCGATCCGCGCCCGGAGTGGGCGGCGTGGACGAGCCCGCGCCGCGCACCTGGACGGAGAAGAGACACGAGGCCGAGTTGCCCCAGGCGTCCGTCGCCGAGCAGGACACGGAGGTATTGCCCGCCGGGAACGAGGAGCCGGAGGCCCGAGAGCACGTGACGGGCACGGGGCCGCAGTTGTCCGTGGCGGAGACCTCGAAGGAGGCCGGGGCACTTCCCGCGCAGCTCTCCACCACCACGGGCGCCGTGGGGCAGTGCAGCACGGGCGGCGTCGTGTCCCCACGCACCCGCACCTTGAAGCCACACGACGCGCTGTTGCCCGAGGCATCCTTCGCGGAGCAGGTGACGGACGTCTCGCCCACCGGGAAGGTGGCACCCGAGTCATACGAGCAGGTGACGGCGGGCGAGCCGCAATTGTCGGTGGCGGAGAGCTCGAAGGAGGCGGAGGCCCCCGCCAGCGAGCACGTGTCGAGCACCTGCGAGTCGGGGCAGCCCACCGCGGGCTTCGTGGTGTCCACCACGGTGACGTGGCCCACGCACTGGTCGCTCGCCTCGCCATCCGACGCCGTCAGGGTCACCGGGTGGGTGCCCAGGCCGAAGGACGCGGAGGGCACCTCAGTCACGGCGAGCGGCGACGGCCCGTTGTCCGGGTCATAGCTGCCACCGTTCACACTGGCGCCACCGAGGCAGGACGCGTCGGCGTCGACGGTGACGTCGCGGCACAGGGCCACTGGCGGCTTGTTGACCGGGGTCACCTCGCACGACAGCTCCGCCGGAGCGGAGGCGCCGTTGTTGTCCTCGAGGCACTCGGAGGTGCTCCCCTGGCCCGTGCCGTCATCGTCCACCACGGCCCACACCTCGGCGGTGCCCGAGAAGGAGGAGGCCACCTGGAGCGTGGCGGT
The DNA here is from genome assembly GCA_049060065.1 of Cystobacter fuscus. Taxonomy (GTDB): domain Bacteria; phylum Myxococcota; class Myxococcia; order Myxococcales; family Myxococcaceae; genus Cystobacter; species Cystobacter fuscus_B. The sequence continues at coordinate 796,389 of JBMEQP010000002.1, read as the reverse complement.
GGCGCTGCCTCCCACGGGCAGGGGCTCCGCGACGGCCGTCACGCCGAGCAGCGTGCCACCCGAGGCGGGACTGCCCTTGTAGAAGGCCACCTTCACGCCCGCCCCCACGGGGGCCTCGCCCTGGTTGCTCACGCTCGCGCCGAGCACGAGCAGGCCCTCTCCATCACACGTGGCGGACACGCGGGAGGCCGCGAGGTCCGGGGCGGCGTAGGGGCTGGGGCCCTCTCCCAGGTAGTTGGCGACGTTGGCGCGGAAGACGTTGAGCTTCGGGTGGAGCCAGTGGGGAGCCGCGTGCACCGGGATGGCGCCGCCGTTGTTGACGTTGGTGATCGAGTACGCGTGCTGGTTCCAGACGCGCCGGGTGTTGGCCCAGCCTTCCTTGCGGTCGTGGAACACGCGGATGCCGTTCTGGCCCGGATAGGCGTGGTTGTTGGACACCACGATGATCTCCGCGGCGTTGTCCCCATCCACGTCCACGACGAGCGGGTACTCGTGCGTGGTGCCCGAGCTGTTGCGCGTCTGCCAGCGCACCTCGCCCGTGGCGCCATCGAAGATGCGCAGGTACGCCTCGTCCGCGTAGACGACCTCGAGCCGACCATCGTCCTCGAAGTCGAACGTGGTGGAAGCGGTGCGGCCCGAGCTGTAGTCCTGGATGGAGCTGGACCACTTCACGGTGCCGTCGGAGCCATAGACGGTGTAGTTCCAATCGCCGGGCAAGCCGATCTCGAGCTGGCCGTCGCCATCGAAGTCCGCGATCGTGGGCGGACCACCGTGGCCAGCCGCGGAGTGGCCCGTCACATACACGTCCCGGGTCCACAGCAGCGAGCAGTCGTCATCGAGCAGGCTCACCTTGCCGCGGCCCGCCACGACGATCTCCCCCGCCGCGTCGGCGTCGAAGTTGGCCACGCCCGCGAAGCCGTGCGGCACGTTCGGGTTGTTGCACCGCAAGGTGCCGTCGAAGTTGTAGACCGAGCGGCCGTTGATCACCTCGAGCTTGCCATCCTGGTCGAGGTCCACCGCGAAGGACACGGGGCCAGTGGAGTGCGCACCGCCCATGGAATCGCCGCCCACCCACAGCAACTGCCCGGTGTGGCTGTAGACGCGGTTGCCATCGAGGATCTCCACGGAGCCATCACCATCCAGGTCCGCCAGCGAGGGGCCACCCCACTCGTTGTAGTCGTACGCGGCCTCGGCCGAGCGGAACTTGAAGGTGCCGTCGTGCTCGAAGCAGATGATGCCGCGCCCGTTCTCGGGGATGCCGCAGATCTCCACCTGCCCATCACCATCGAGGTCACCCGCCGTGATGCTGGCGCCCGGCTTCACCCGCGCCGAGGCGTCCGTCACCGTCCACAGGGCATGGCCGTCATCCCCACTGATGGCGCGCAACACGCCGTCCGCGCTGTAGTTGCCGCCAGCGAAGGAGCTGAAGACGATGTCCGGAGTGCCATCTCCGTTCACGTCCACCACCGCCGGGGTCATCATCACCTGCTTGTGATCGGGCAGCACCGCGCCGCCCGTCCACGCCCACTGAAGCTCGGGCTCGAAGTTGCCCGTGAAGGGGGGCGGCACCTCGCAGTGCTCGGCCAGGTTCCTCACGCCCTTGACGGGCTCCGGCTCCAGGGACTCCGTGGTGCCACAAGCGCTCCCCGCGGCCACCACCCAAAGCGCCATCCACGTACTACGTCTGGATTTCATGCCGTTGTCTCCTCCCGCCTCGCGCGGGACCCGGCCATCACTGGCCGTCCATCGCATGGAGAGTCTAGCGTGCGAGGCGAGTGCGCCTCGCCCTCCACCGGACCCACCCCCGAAACGTCCGGGGTGCCTCGTGGAATTCGGCATCAAGAGAGCAGACAGCGGGGCAGGTCGCTTGCAGGATGCGCGAACTCAAGGAGCGATACCCATGACTGATGCAGTGCGGCGTTTCGTCTGTGTTCTCGGGCTCGTGTTGGGAGCGGCCGGGTGTGGTCCCACCACCGGTGAAAATCCTTCCTCTGGCGGATGTGGCGACGGCGTCGTCCAGCAGCAGGAGACCTGCGACGATGGCCAGCACGCCGGGGGCGATGGGTGTGACGGGGCCTGCCGGTGGAGCAGGGATGGCAATGCACGGGTGCGCCGAGCCGCTGTACCCGGCAGACGGGTTCATGTGCCGACGGCTCGGTGAAGTGCGATGCCAATGCCCTCTGTACCGAGACGTCCGGAAGCGCCGTCTGCACCTGCAAGCCCGGCTACACGGGCAATGGCACCACGTGCACCGACGTCGACGAGTGCGCCGGTGGCACGGCCACCTGCGGTGCCAATGCCACCTGCACCAACACGGCGGGTGGATTCACCTGTGCCTGCGAGGCGGGCTACACGGGCGATGGCACCACGTGCACCGACGTCGACGAGTGCGCCAGCAACACGGACACCTGCGATGCCAATGCCACCTGCACCAACACGGCGGGTGGATTCACCTGTGCCTGCGAGGCGGGCTACACGGGTGATGGCACCACGTGCACGGACATCAACGAGTGCGTCGAGCCGACGACCTGTGCCTCCACGCAGACGTGCACCAACACCCCGGGCAGCTACACCTGCACCTGCGAGGCCCCCAGGACGGCCTGTGGAAACGCTTGTGTGAATACGACCTCTGATGCGGCCCACTGCGGAGGCTGCGACAAGGCCTGCGGCGAGGGCCAGTCCTGTGTGAATTCGAGCTGTGTGGGCGGCGGTGGCAGCCTCCAGATCAGCGCGACGTGGAGCCGCACGGGTGATGCGAACCTGATGGTCACCACTCCCGGTGGCAAGCTGATCTCGGACGAAGACATGAGCCCGGACGGCACGAACGGTGGCCAGAAGGATCAGGACTCCTCGGACCAGGGACCGGAGAACATCTTCTGGGAAGCGGGCAAGACTCCGCCCACGGGCACCTACCACATCTGCCTCGAGACCTCGGGCTTCACTCCCTCACCCAGCCCCGAAGACCCCGTCGCCTACACCATCACGGTGCGGCAGTCCGGCAAGCAGTCCCAGACGTTCAAGAAGTCATACACGAGCAGCGCCTACACGTACCCGAAAGCGTGTAGCCCGAGCACGGCCGGATACGTGACGTCCATCACCTATCCCTGAACCCCGGTGAACCCGCGCCTGCTCCCAGTGAGGGGGCAGGCGCCTCCCGCCCCTCAGTCCAGCAGCGGCACCCCGGCCAGCAGGCCCCGCCGCGGAACGGACCAGATGTCCTCGCCCTGGACGTCCCAGCCCGCGAGCAGGTGATTGGCCGCCAGGAAACCCGAGGTGGCCGCCCGCTCCATCAACGCCGTGGGAATGGGCAGACGCGTGAAGTCCCCCGCCAGCGCCACCCGGGACGAGGGCGTCTCCGGCCCCGGCCGCGAGGCGAAGGAGCCCGGCGCGAACGCCGGACAGTCCTGACGCCACAGCAAGCGCTCCTCCAGCACCCGCGCGTCGCGGAACTCCGGGTAGAACTCGTGCAGGCCGGCCAACAAGTCCCTGCGGATCTCCGCCTCGTCCACCCCTCGGGGCAGACCGTAGGCATGCAGCTCCACCACCGCGCCCCCGTGCGCGCCGCCCAGTCCCGGCTCTCGCTCTCGAACAGGTGGTAGAGCGAGATGTTGTCGATCATCCCCACCCCCGTCGTCCCCGCGAACGGCGCACGCCCGGGCCGCGATGGGCGATCCAACCACAGCCGCCACACCGCGAACGGCGACGTCAACGCCAGCCCCTCCACCCGCGCGCGCCACGCGCGATCCAGCAGCTCCGGTGACCGGGCCACGATCCGCTGGAGCGCGGGCACCGGCGTGGCGAGCACCACCGCGTCCGCATCGAGCGGCTGCTCCCCCTCCACCTGCAACCGGAACTTCCCATCCACCCGGGGCTCCACCGCGGTGACCGACTGGGACAGCCGGAAGCCCACCCGCAGCGACTCCAGGTAGCGGCGCAGCGGATGCCACAGCGCCAGCGAGAAGGGCTGCGTGAGCACGTCGAAGACGAGGCCCTCCGGATTCCCCATGAAGTAGAAGTGGAACATCATCAGCAGCTCGGCCGCCGACATCTCTTCTTCCGGGTTGAAGAAGGAGTGCGCGAAGACATTGAACAGCATGCGCCGGGCATGCGGCGGGAAGCGGAGCGAGTCCAGGAACTCACGCGCGGTGCGGTGATCGAACCGGGCGTACGTGCGCTCCATGTCGAACGTGAGCATCGCCAGGCCCGAGCGCGTCTCGAGGTGGAGCAGGTCCTTGAGCCGCAGCGATGGCGTGCGGGCCACGAGCCCCACCAGGTTGAAGGGAGGCCGCGCGGGAAGGCCGGAGAAGGACTCCCGGCGCCCCTCCGGTCCCAGCAGGGGATAGTCGTCCAGCTTGAGCAGGCGCTCTCCGCGGGGATCCACCCGGCGCAACAACGCACGCAGGTTGTAGTACTGCCGGAAGAAGGCATGGAAGCCGCGCTCCATGTCGAACGGCTCGCCCTCCGCCAACCGCTCCCGCCAACCACCCACCCGGCCTCCCAGGTACGGCTCCCGCTCGATGACCGTGACGGAGACACCGCGCTCGGCGAGCACCGTGGCGGCCGCCGGCCCGCGAGCCCTCCGCCCACCACCGCCGCGGTGGCGCCCCCGGGGGCGCGTGGCTGGAGCGCCAGGCGCCCGGGCGGGAGCTTCTCGGGAGACAACCGGGGAACAGAGAGCTTCGACCACTCGAACGGCAGGCGCATGGAGCCCACCTCCCATCAGGGTGCGAGGACTGGGTTGAGCAGCAGGCGGGAGAACCCCTCCAGCCAGCGGGCGAGCGCGAACGGACCGGTATGCGCGAGCGTGCGCAGCTCCCGGAACACCTGGGGCCGCCGCCGCGCGATCCCCCCGAGCAACCGCGCGAAGTCGTACCCCTCCATTTGATCCTTGAGCAGGGCCGCGTAGGACTCGTTGCCCAGCGCGTGGAGGACGGCGAAGGCCGTATCCAGCAATCGATTCACCTCGTCGCGGCGCTCCGGAGCACCCGAGGGCATGGCCATGGAGAGCGCCAGCAGCCCCGTCACGGAATGCAGGGGGGTGTCATGGACGATGGGGCCGGGAGGAAAGCGCTCCCGCGCGAGCGCCTCCGCGAGCGCCCGGGAGCCGGGGAGGAACGAGCGCATCATCCCACCGAAGCCACAATAGGTGAGGGGCGAGTGGCGCGCGGCCGCGTCCCCCACCAGCACCACCCGACGCTCCGGCGCCCTCGGGGCGGGAGTCAGCCGGGACCAGCCCGGGATGTAGCCGAACGTCGGCCGGAGCAGGCGCGGCTCGCCCCGCTTGTAGCGGCCGAGCCGCTCGAAGAACCGCCCATAGAGCGGCAGGAGCCCATGTTCCCGGCTCCGGCGCGCCCGCGCGTAATAGAAGAGGTAGACCGTGGTCTCGCCCGCGCGCCCGGGAAACCCTTCCCAGATGTACTGGCGCCCCCCGTCCACGCCCTCGGTCGTCACCAGGATGTCGCCCACCCGGGGATCCACCTCGTCCGGAGCACTGCCCTGCTTCAACCCGGAGAGCACCCCGCCCACCGTGGGGCAGATCAGATCCGCGGTCGCATGGGGGCTGGAAGAGCCCCGCGCATCGAGCACCACGCGGGCCGTCACGTCGCTCCACCCGCCCCCGGCGCGCTCGAACAGCAGGCGCACGCAGTGGGGCCCTCGCGCAGGCCCACCAGGGTGTGGCCATCGTGGAAGGACACGCCCCGCAGCTCGGCGCGACGACGGACCTCGGAGAGGAAGCGGCCCGCGTCGATGGCGTGATCGAGCACGCCCCGCACCGGGTACTCGCCTCCACCGTGCCAGCGGCACACGCCACGCTCGTAGCGGGCGACGATGAGGGACTCGACCTCCGGCGGCGTGAAGAGGCCACTGGCCGTGAGAGGCGCCAGCTCCGAGCCGCTGATGTTCCACTCGCGATGCACCGCCGCCGCCCGGGCCCGGTCGAACACGCCGACCTTCAGGCCGAGGCCAGCCAGTACGGGCGCGTACAGGAGCGACAGTCCCCCGCCCGCGAGCACCACGTCGAAGTCCGGGCGCCGCCTCGCGTCCGGCCTGCCGACCAGTCGGGGCGCAGTGGGTGGCCGGGTCCCCCGCGCATCGAGCCACTCCAACCGCTCGAGCAGCTCGGGTCCTCCCGCCTCGCGGACCCGGGCCTTGAGTGTCTCCAGTCTCATCCGTGCCCCCCACCGGGACACTGCACCAGATGCCGCACCGCCCATCCGCGCCAGGTCGCGCGCGGGAACACTACCGGACGCTTGGTACGAGCCCGCCGGGAACACTCGTTCTTCGAGTGACACTCCCCTGGGATGGAACGACATCCCACCCGCCCGTCAACCTCCCGCCGCGCCCCACCCTCCGGAGATTCGACCCATCGCTGAATCGTGACATTCCCCGGAGGCGCGAACCGGGCTACGAAGCGGAGTCTCCATCTGCACAGTCCCCTCTTGGAGGTTGAATGCGCGCTTCTCTCGGTACCCTGGGTGTGATCTCCGCTTGCCTGTTCTCGACGTCGGCCCTCGCCAACAGCTCGGGCATCACCGGCCAATCGGGCAAGGACGGCTCGACGTGCAACACCTGCCACTCGGGCGGCACCGCACCCACGGTGGAAATCTCCGGACCCGCGACGCTCGAGCCCAACGCCACGGGCCAGTACACGCTCATCATCAAGGGCGGCGCCGCGAGTGGGCGGCATGAACATCGCCGTGGACAACGCGGCGGCGGTCCTCCAGGCGGGCGAGGGGAGCCAGAAGATCGGCAAGGAGATCACCCACAACGGGCTCAAGGCCTTCACCAATGACGAGCTGCGCTTCGACTTCTCCCTGGTCGCCCCCGCCAGCGGCACCGTGAAGATCTTCGCGGCGGGCAACTCGGCCAACGGGGACTACAACTACACGGGAGACCGCAGCTCGACCGCGACGCTGGACGTGACGGTCGACCAGGGGGCTGCTCGGCCACGGGCGGCTCGCCCATGCTCGTCTTCGCGCTCGCGGCGGCCACGCTGACGCGCCTGCGCCGCCGTCAGGGCTAGGCGCCGCGCGCCTCAGGGGGCCGGGGTCTTCGGCAGTTCGAGCGCCCGCCACATGTACCAGCTCGCCACCGAACGCCACGGCCTCCAGCGCTCCCCATGGGCCAGCAGCTCCCGGGCCCGGGGCATCTCCGCCAGCCCATAGGTGCGCATGAAGCCCTTGCGCACCCCGTAGTCATCCACCGGCAGCACGTCCGGCCGGCCCAGCCGGAAGATGAGCATCATCTCCACCGTCCACTGGCCGATGCCCCGCACCTTCGTCAGGTGCTCCACCAGCGCGGCATCGCTCATGCGCCGGGCCCTCGCCAGCGTGGGCACCTCCCCTTCCCGGGCCTTGAGCGCCGGGTCCCTCATCGCCGCCGCCTTCGCCCCGGACAGCCCCGCCGCGCGCAGGTCCTCCACCGGCACGGCCAGCACCGCCTCCGGCGTGAAGCGCGCGCCCTGGCCCACGCGCTCGCACACCCGGCCGAAGATGGTGGCCGCCGCCTTGCCCGTGAGCTGCTGGTAGGCGATGGAGCGCGCCAGCGCCACGAAGGGATTCCGCAACGCCTCCACCTCCAGCCGCAACGGCCCCACCTGCTTCATCAACGCGCCGAGGAGGGGGTCCGCCTTGGCCAGGGCACGGCGGGCGGCTGGCGTGAAGCCCTCGGGCAGCAGGCTGTCGGGCGAGGGCACGACGTCGCTCGCGGGAGCGGCGCGGGAAGAGGCGGAGGGCATGGGCCCATCGTGCCACGCGCCCCCCGCGCTTCAGCGGATCTTCTTCGACGCGAGCCCCTTCACCGGAGGGCCGTTGAGCACCTCGCCCGTCGGGCTGTAGCGGCCGCCATGGCACGGGCAGTCCCACGAGCGCTCGGCGTTGTTCCAGTGCACATGACACCCCAGGTGGGTGCACACCGGGCTGAGCGCGTGGACGCCACCGGACGTCTCCCGGTAGACGGCCACCTTGCGGCCCTCCACCTCCACGATGCGGCCCTCGCCGGGCGGCACGTCGGACAGGTCGTGCGTGTCCGGCCTCGCCAGCCGGTCCGCCACGAAGTGGAACGCCACCTCCGCGTTCTCGTGGACGAAGTCCTTGGCCCCCGCTACCGGCTTCACCCGCGTGGCGTCATAGAGCGAGGCGTAGCGGTTGTCCCGGCCGAGGATCGAATCCGAGAGGATCATCCCCGCCAGCGTCCCGAACGTCATCCCCGTCCCCGAAAAGCCCGTGGCCACCCACACGTGGCGCGAGCCGCTGTTGCGGCCGATGTACGCCAGCCCGTCCACCGGCTCGATGACCTGGCCCGACCAGCGGTACTCCACCCGCGACGCCGGAAAGTGCTCCCGCAGGTACTCCTCCAGGGCCGTGTAGCGGCGGGCCGTGTCCTCCTCGGCGCCCACCTTGTGGTCCTCGCCCCCGACGATGACGTAGTCCGCGCCGTCCACGCGCTGGGTGCGGATATAATGATAGGGGTCCTTGCTGTCGTAATAGAGCCCCGGCGCCAGGGGGGCCTCGAGCCGCGCCGCCAGCGCATAGGAGCGGTAGGGCATGAGCTTGGTGTGCAGCAGGACACGGTTGAGGGGGTGGTCGTCGCCTCCACCACCTCCTGGCAGGTGAGCTCCCCCCGCGTGGTCCGCACCCGGCAGGGCGCCCCTCCTGGATGTCGGTGACCTGCGTCTCCTCGAAGACGTGGCTGCCCTCCCCGACGATCCGCTCCGCGAGCGCCTGGAGGTAGGCGCGGGGGTGGAACTGCGCCTGGTCCTCCACCCGCAGCGCCAGCGTCACCGGATAGGGCAGCGGCACGTCCCGGGTCAGCGAGCACAGCAAGCCCGCCCGCCGGGCCGCCGAGCCTCGTGCTCGAGCTGCCGCGCCTCGTCCTCCGTCTCCGCGTAGCGGTAGCCGGGCAGCCGCTGGAAATCACACGCGATGCCCAGCCGCTCCACCAGGCTGGAGATCTTCTCGATGGAGGCACGCACGGACTCGGCCGCCAGCCGCGCCCCTTCTCCCCGAAGTCCGACGCCAGCGTGTCATAGGAGACGTCCAGCAGCTCCGTGAGGTGCGCCGTCGTCTGCCCCGTCTGCCCCGTCAGGATGCGGTGCATCTCCACCACGGCGACCCGCTTGCCCTCCTGCTTGAGCAGCCAGGCCGTGGTGAGCCCCGCGATGCCGCCCCCCACCACCACCACGTCGACCTCGAGGTCCCCCGGCAGCGGGGGATACCGCCGCGCCGGGGCCGACACCGTCCACAAGGATTGATGCTCGCGCTCATCGACCATCTTCCAAGGCTAGGGACTCGGCCGATGGCTGGTAGGGGAACGAGCGGGCAGGCTCGCCTGCCTGCCTGTCCTGCATTGAAGCCTTTTTTGTATAAGACCCAACAACCGGGCCCGCCGGGCGTTGGCCGGAGCGTGGAGGGGACACACTACCATGGAGTCACTCGACTCCATGATCCGCACCCGAGACCTCTGAACCCCACGGACACCGGAGCGTTACGTCTTGCCATCCATTGCCGCACTGCCAACCCACCCCGCGCCCAGCTCCGAGGCCCGACTGGCCTTCTCGGAACTGCTGCTCGGGTGCGATGACGCCCGGGCGTGTGCCGAAGCCGCCGTGTCCTGGCTCGTGCACCACGCGCAAGTGGAGCAGGTGTTGTGTCTGGCACCCGACGAATCCGATTCCTCGTGCCCCTGGCCTCCTATGGGATGCCCGGCGTGGAGAGCGTCGTGCTCGCGCTGCACGAGACGAAGCACCCGCTGGTGGAAGCCCTCCAATGGTCCGAGCCCCGGTGGATCGCTCCGAGCCAGCTCTCCCCGGAGTTGTCGCCGCTGCGCCGGGGGCTCTTCTCGCTGTCGCTCGGCAGGGCGGCCCCCGGCATCCCTCCGCCGGGCTTGCTGCTGGTCACGCCCGCCTCGTCGGAGCTGTCCCCGGACGTGAGCTGGCTCGCGGGCCACCTGGGCTCGCACCTCACGCGCCTGTACAAGGGCCGGCAGCTCACCCGGCTCGAGGCCGCCTCCAGTGAGCTGGCCGCCCGGGTCAACGCCGCCACCGAGGAGCTGGCCACGCAGAACGAGCTCTTGCGCCGCCGGCCATCCAGCTCGAGCAGGCGAGCGCCGCCAAGTCCCAGTTCCTCGCCAACATGAGCCACGAGCTGCGCACGCCGCTCAACGCCATCCTCGGCTACACCAACATGCTGCTGCAGGGCGTCAACGGCGAGCTGCCCCCACCGCAGCGCCGCAGCCTCAGCCGCATCGACTCCAACGGGCGCCACCTCTTGGAGATCATCAACGAGATCCTCGACATCACCCGCATCGAGGCGGGAAGGATGCCGCTGCACCTGTCCGAGTTCCGCCTGCCCGAGCTGCTCCAGGAAGTCACCGCGGAGTTGGATCCCATCATCGCCCGCTCGAAGCTGGCGGTGAGCACCCAGGTGGAGCCCAACCTGCCCATGGTGCACAGCGATCGGCAGAAGGTGAAGCAGATCGTCGTCAACCTGCTGTCCAACGCCCTGAAGTTCACCCACGAGGGGAGCATCCAGGTGAAGGCCCGCTACGAGGTCGCCACCGCCGCGTTCCACATCGCCGTGGTGGACACCGGCATCGGTATCGACCCAGCCCATCAGGATCGCATCTGGGAGGACTTCCAGCAGGTGGACAACTCGCCCACGCGGGCCTACGGGGGAACGGGGCTGGGCCTGTCCATCTGCCGCCGGCTGGCCGCGATGCTCGACGGGCGCGTGAGCCTGGAGAGCGCCGTGGGCCAGGGCTCGACGTTCACCCTGCACCTGCCCCGCCTCGCGAGGCGGTCATGACCGAGACCATGGGCAACGAGTCCGCGCCGCTCATCCTCATCGTGGATGACTACCAGGATGCCCGGGAGATGTACGCCGAGTACCTGGAGTTCTCCGGCTTTCGGGTCATCGAGGCGCGCAACGGGCTGGAGGCGGTGGAGAAGGCCATGGAGTTCCGGCCCGCCGTCATCCTCATGGATCTGTCCCTGCCGGTGATGGATGGCTGGGAGGCCACGCGCCGGCTCAAGGGCGACGCGCGCACCAAGGCCATCCCCGTGGTGGCGCTTACCGGGCACGCGCTGGATGGGCACTCGCGCGAGGCCCAGGACGCGGGCTGCGATTCGTACGTCACCAAGCCGTGCCTGCCCGACGCCCTGTTGCGCGAGGTGCGGCGCATGCTCGCCACCGTGAAACCGGCGGTCTGAAGTCCCGCCGCGGGTCTCCACCGGGCATTGTGAAGGAGCCCTTCAAGGCCCATTCACAACATCTGGTTTGGGGCGAAACGGCTCCGGGCGCACAATGGCTCGCTCTGGCTCGGGGTCCTCCCCCACCCCGCCTGGAGGTCTCCATGATGCATCGCCCGGGCATCCTCACCGCTTCCCTGGGAGCGGGAGCCCTGTGCGCCGTGCTCGCGCTGGCGTGTAGTTCAGGCCGCGGCGGCGTGAACGCGAGCCCCGCCACGCAGCTTCCCCCCGTGACGGCGCAGCAGTTGCGCACGCCGGACATGTTCGCGCGCATCACCTCTCGTCCGGAGCGCTCGCGGGCCCTCTTCCTGGAGGCCAGCCGCGTGATGCTCCATCCGCGCTGCACCAACTGCCACCCGGCCGGAGACACACCCGCGCAGGGCGAGCACGGGCTCGCGCATGATCCGCCCGTCTTCCGCGGCGCCCAGGATCAGGGCGTGCCGGGCCTCGAGTGCACCTCCTGCCATCAGGACAAGAACCTCGCGCACGCGCGGGTGCCGGGCGCCCCCAAGTGGCACCTCGCGCCGCGCTCGATGGCCTGGGTGGGAGTCACGCCCCGCGCGCTGTGCGAGCAGCTCAAGGATCGCCAGCGCAACGGCGACAAGAGCCTCGAGCAGATCATCGAGCACTCCGCGCACGACGAGCTGGTCGGGTGGGGGTGGAAGCCGGGGTGGGATCGGGTTCCCGCGCCCGGGACGCAAGAACAGTTCGGGGCCCTGATCGCCGCGTGGGCGAAGGATGGCGCCGAGTGTCCGGACGAGGAGGCACGGCCATGAGCATCCACCTGAAGTTGAACGGAACCGAGCGCGAGCTCGAGGTCGACCCGGAGATGCCGCTGCTCTGGGCCCTGCGGGACGTGCTCGGCCTGACGGGCACCAAGTACGGCTGTGGCCGGGCGCTGTGCGGCGCGTGCGTGGTGCACCTGGACGGCGAGGCCGTGCGCGTGCGTCACCCCGGTGAGCCGCGCCGCGGGACGCCACGTCACCACCATCGAGGGCCTGTCCGCCGATGGCTCGCACCCCCTGCAGAAGGCGTGGGTGGAGCTCGCCGTGCCCCAGTGCGGCTTCTGTCAGTCCGGGCAGATCATGACCGCGGCGGCCCTGCTCGCGAAGAAGCCCCAGCCCAGCGACAAGGAGATCGATCAGTCGATGAGCGGCAACCTGTGCCGGTGTGGCACGTACACGCGCATTCGCTGCGCCATCAAGAAGGCGGCGGGTCTTCCCCATGAGTGAGCACGCGCTGGACGACAACCCCATCCGCCTGTCGCGCCGGTCCTTCCTCGAGGAGTGGGACTCGTCGCCGCCGGTCTGGCGCTCGAGCTGCTGCCCACGAACGCGCGGGCCGCCGCGATGCCCACGACCTACCCGCCCCTGCCCGAGCAGGGCTTCCGCCCCAACGTCTACGTGCACGTGGCGCCCGATGGCGTGGTGACGATGGTGTGCCACCGCTCGGAGATGGGCCAGGGCGTGCGCAGCTCCTGCCCGTGCTCATCGCGGACGAGCTCGGCGCCGACATGGCCCGGGTGAAGGTCATCCAGGGCGATGGGGACAAGGCCTACGGAGATCAGAACACCGACGGCTCGAGCAGCGTGCGCAAGATCTTCACGGACCTGCGCTACGTGGGCGCCACGGCGCGCACCATGCTCATCACCGTGGCGGCCCGGCGCTGGGGCGTGCCCGCGACCACCTGCGTGGCCCAGGACCATGCCGTGTTCCACCCGGCCAGCAAGCGCTCCATCGGCTTCGGAGAGCTGGCGAACGACGCCGCGAAGCTCCCGGTGCCCGTGAGGAAGGACGTCACGCTGCGGCCCCGCTCCGAGCTGCGCCACCTGGGCAAGGAGCTGCCGCTGCTCGACGGGCCGGACATCGTCACCGGCAAGGCCCAGTTCGGCGCGGACGTGGTGCTGCCCGGCATGCTCACCGCGATGGTGGTCCGGCCTCCCGTGGCCGGTGGCCGGGTTGCCCGCTACGACGCGACGCGCACCCTCGCCGTGCCGGGCGTCAAGCAGGTGGTGGAGCTGCCCGCGCCCAAGCTGCCCTTCGCCTTCCAGCCGCTCGGAGGCATCGCCGTCGTGGCGGAGAACACCTGGGCGGCGATGCGCGGGCGCGCGGCGCTCGAGGTGACGTGGGAGCACGGCGACAACGCGGGCTACGACTCGGAGGCGTACCGGCGGGAGTTGACGAAGGCCATCGGCTCCTCGGGCAAGGTCGTGCGCAACGTGGGCGATGCCGGCGCGACGCTCGCGGGCGCGAAGCGCAAGCTCGAGGCCGACTACCACACGCCGCACCGGCCCATGCGCCCATGGAGCCACCCGCGGCGGTCGCCCGGGTGGAGGGCGGCCGGTGCGAGGTCTGGGCGGCGACCCAGAATCCCCAGGCGGCCCGCACCGAGGTGGCGCGGGCGCTCGGCGTCGACGAGAGCCGGTCACCATCCACGTGACGCTGCTGGGCGGTGGCTTCGGCCGCAAGTCCAAGCCGGACTACGTGGCGGAGGCCGCCCTGGTGGCGCGCGCCGTGGGTGCCCCCGTGCGCATGCAGTGGACGCGCGAGGATGACGTGCGCCACGACTACTACCACTCGACGTGCGCGCAGCGGCTGACGGCCGCGCTCGACGACTCGGGCAAGGTCCAGGCCGGCACCACCGCATCGCGTTCCCGCCCATCGGCTCCATCTTCTCGGGCGCCACGTTCGCGGGTGACAACGAGCTCAACCAGGGCATCCTGGATCTGCCGCTCGCCATTCCCCACGTGCGCATGGAGAACTGCGAGGCCCGCGCGCACACCCGCATCGGCTGGCTGCGCTCGGTCGCCAACATCTACCACGCGTTCTCCGTGCAGAGCTTCATCGACGAGATCGCCCACGCGCGCGGCACGGATCCCCGTGACATGCGGCTCGAGCTCATCGGCCCGCCGCGCATCGTGACGCCCAGGGAGCTGGGCGTGGAGAAGGTGCCCAACCACGGCCAGTCCCTGGAGGAGCACCCGATCGACACCGGGCGCATGCGCCGCGTCATCGAGCGCGTGACGGAGCTGTCGCGCTGGGACTCGCGGAAGAAGGAGGGGCGCGCGCTGGGGCTCGCGGCGCACCGCAGCTTCCTGTCCTACGTGGCGGTGGTGATGTCCGTGGTGAAGGACGCGGACGAGCGCATCCGCGTGGACGAGGCGTGGATCGTCGCGGACGCGGGCACCATCATCAACGCGGAGCGCGTGCGCGCGCAGTTCGAGGGCGCCGTCGTCTTCGGCATGAGCCTGGGGCTCTATGGCGCCATCACCATGAAGGACGGCGCCACCGAGCAGAGCAACTTCCGCGACTACCGCCTGGTGCGCATCGCGGAGACGCCCCGGCGCATCCACGTCGACGTGATTCCCAGCGAGGGCGCGCCGGGCGGCGTCGGAGAGCCGGGAGTGCCCCCCGTGGCCCCCGCGCTCGCCAACGCCATCTTCGCGCTCACCGGCACCCGCGTACGCGAGCTGCCGTTCGTGCGTTCGGTCCGCGTCTGAGTCGGGACGCGGTGGCGGCCGGGGAGCCCCCGTGGTGGAAGCGGGGCCCCCGATCACCTTCGCGCGAGGGGCAGTCCTTCGCGCTCATCATGGACACGCAGCCGTGCGCAACCTGCGTGGAAGAACCCATTGACTCGAGAGCGGGGAGCGACTCAGTTAGAAATCAGCAGCTGCTCCCGTTGATGTGGGCCCACCCACCGGGCGTACATTCATACTTGAAGTGGGTCGACCCACACACAACCATGCCACAGTAAGTGGTGGCGGGATCGATGGGCATATTGTTTACGTCATAACCACCGGTGCAGATGCAGTCTGCAGTCGTTGAGGTCTCAGACTGTGCCTCCAGCGCCCTGGTCTCCTGCGTATACGAAGCATCTTCAACCGGGCCGCCACAGCCAGTGGTGAGGACAAGGAGGGAGATCGAGCAGGTGAAGGCAAACGACAGCCAAGAATGGGAGACTCGCGACATTTGTTATCCTCTGATCCGCCATGGATGGATTCTGAATACCAGTGATCCCCAAGCGGAGCGCTTCAGTGCCACACCGCGGTGACGGCGGCGTGACCGCGCTCATGGCGAGGCGCTGTTCTGGCCGTCACGCGGGCGTCACTGCCGGCTGATGTTGGAGCGGGAAACGAGGCGAGGGGGACATACGAGGAGCTGGCTCGCCGCTTGGGAGTGGGCCGCGCCACGGAGCACCGCTGGATACGTCTCACTCGCGAAAGCCACGTGCGCTCCGCTGTGGCACCATCTCGGGGCGACTACCATCTGGTGCGCATCGCGGAGACGCCCCGGCGCATCCACGTCGACGTGCTCCCTAGCGAGGGCGCGCCGGGCGGCATCGGAGAGCCGGGGGTGCCCTCCGTGGCCCCCGCGCTCGCCAACGCCATCTTCGCGCTCACCGGCACCCGCGTACGCGAGCTGCCGTTCGTGCGTTCGGTCCGCGTCTGAGCCCGGGCGGGCCGGGAGGCTGCCCCGGCACAGGGGAGCCTCCTCCCGCCGCCCCTGGAGCGTGATAGAGGGCCATTCCCGGAAAGGCACCACCATGCCGGGAGATGTCCGTCCATGAAGCTCCTCTACCCTCTGCTCAACGTGCTCCAGGCCCTCCTCCTGGCTGCGTGGGGTGCCTTCTGGATCATCGTCTCCGGAGTGGGGGCGCTCCTGACCCTCGATGGCAACGTGCCCCTGATGATCGCGCGGCGCTTCTGGGCCCCCCTGCACTGGCGCATCACCGGCTCGCGGATGTTCGTGGAGCCGCTGCCCGACATCGACTGGAGCAAGCCCCACATCTTCATCATGAACCACCAGTCGGCGATGGACATCCCCTGCGCGTTCGCGGCGCTGCCGGTGAACCTGCGCTTCATCGCCAAGCACGTCCTCAAGTACGTGCCCTTCCTCGGTTGGTACATGACGATGACGGGGATGATCTTCATCAACCGCTCCAACCATCGCGAAGCGGTGAGGAGCCGGCGCTCGCCGGCGAGCGCATCCGCGCGGGCAAGTCCATCCTGGCCTTCCCCGAGGGCACCCGCTCGAGTGACGGGCTCATCCACCCCTTCAAGAAGGGCCCCTTCGTGCTCGCCATCGAGGCCCAGGTGCCCATCGTCCCCATCGCCATCGAGGGCGCCCTGCAGGTGCTGCCCCGCGGCGGCATCTGGCTGCGCAGGCACGACATCCGCGTGAAGGTGGGCCAGCCCATCGACACCAAGGGGCTCGGCAAGGCGGACCGCGACGCCCTGCTGCGTCAGGTCCGCGACACCGTCATCCAACTCCACCGGGAGATCGGCGGACTTGGCGGCGTGCCCCAGGCCATCGCCGAGCGCGGACAGGAAGGCAGTTCCCCCGCCCCCTCTCCTCCTTGGAGTGAGCCGCGCTCCTCGGCTCAGTGCGTATAGGTGTAGTGGGGCGAGTCGTACTGAGGGCCGGACTTCTCGTAGGTGAACCAGTACTCGAGCCGGCTCCCAGTGCTCAGTCCCGCCACGTCCTGCGTCCAGGTTCCGTTGGCGAGCGCCATCCGGAAGTTCTGCTGGCCGCCGCCATTGAGCGTGTAGTGCACGTCCACGTAGAGGGCGGAGGTGGTGGGCTTGAAGGAGATTCTGGCCTGGGTGCTGGAGGTCCGGGTGACGTTGGCGGTGTAGTCGGCCGTCGTGTGGCCGTCGCCGGTGCCCGAGGCGCTGGTGGTGGCGCTGACGGTGTTGCTCGCCGTGGAGGTGTTGCCGGCGGCGTCGCGCGCCTTGATGGAGAAGGAATACGTGGTGCTGGCCGACAGGCCGCTCACGGTGAAGGTGGTGGCCGAGCTGGAGCCGACCAGTGTCGAGCCCTGATAGACGTCGTAGCTCGCGACGCCGACGTTGTCCGTGGACCCCGTCCAGGACAGGGTCACGCTGCTGCTCGTCGTGGACGAGACCTTCAGGGAGGACGGCGCGGAGGGAGCCTGGGTGTCGGTCGTGTTCCCGCCGCCGCCATTCACCACGGAGCCGGTGAAGGGATTGAAGCGGTGGATGGCGAGGATGAGCCAGCCGGTGCTCGACACGCAGTTCTCCTGGGCCATGCGCCAGTAGTTGTTGCTGGTGCCCTTGAGGGAGTAGGGGACGCCGCCGAGCAGCGAGCCGCTCGTGCCCTGCTTCTTGATGATTTCGTCGATGATGGAGTCGGCCTTGGCCGTGTTGCCATTCATGTAGTGGGCGACCGACATGAAGGCCGAGCCCTCGAACCAGATGTCCGCGCACCGGTCGCCGTTGTAGTTGCCGTTCTGATCCGTGGCCGCGGCGCAGTCGTACTGCCAGTCGAAGTCGTAGGCGGTGATGGTGGTGTTCTCGTACGGCAGGGAGTGCACGTACCGGGGATCCGCGACGGTGCCAACGCCCCGGGCATTGTCGACGGAGGCGAGCGAGGCCTTGTAGTCCCGGGTGCCCGACAAGCCGAGCGCGAGGACGCCCCAGGGATTGACGTCCAGGGGCACGTTCGCGTCCAGCAGGCCGGTGTTGTTCTTCCACCCGCCGTAGAAGCGCTTCGTGGTGTTGTTCCACATCACGTTGTCGAGGAACTGCTTCACGCCCTGGGCGGCGTCGTTGTACGCCGTGGCGCGGTCGGAGAACTTGCCCGCGTAGTAGCGGTAGAGGTTGTAGACGTCCTCGTTGTGCTCGGTGGAGCTCCAGACCTCGTCCGTCCAGACGCCCTGGATGTCCCAGGTGGTGCGTCCGCCGGAGATGGCACCGTTGGGCTTCTTGAACGTGAGCATCCATTCCAACGCCTTCCGGGCGGGGGTCCGGTAGGTGGTGGAGCCGTAGAGCTTCTCGTGGGTCATGAAGGCCATGGTGACCCAGGCCACCGGGCCCACGTGCTTGCGGATCTCCTCGCCGTAGCCGTTCCACCAGTAGGAGTTGATCCACGAGCCATCCGGATCCTGGATGGCGACGAGCTTGTCGAGCACCTTCTCGGCGCGCACGCGGTCGCCCTTCGCCATGAAGGCGATGGCGGCCACGGCCTGATCATAGGTGTAGACGATCTGCTTGCGCTCGGTGGCGTTCCACCAGTCATCGAAGCTGTCGACGAGACCGCTCAGGGCGCTCCCGTTCGTCAGATCCTGCTGCGCCTTGAGCCACTGATACGCCCGGTCTGAGGCCAGCGCGCGCTCCGTTGCACCCAACCCCTGGGTGGACTCGGTGGCCGACCCGATTTCTTCCTCCATGCCGGGGCTGGGGCCCACTCCGCAGCCGAGGGAAAACGCCAGCGTGCCCGCGATCACCTTCTGGACGGAGACGAGACTTCGAAACATGGACGCCCTCACCCTGGAGGGGCTGGCTGGGGCCAACCCGTTCACGATGAAGAGGTCCGGTTCATAAAAAACGGGTTAAATGGTGAAGGATGATTTTTCTACTTTCTCTCGAAGAAGAAATCCCTCCTGGCAATCAAGAAGGGTAACCCTTCATGGGTGGAGTGCCGCGCTGGTGGCGGCGCTCCACCACGCGGGTGGCCTTCACGACGCGCCCAGTTCCTTGCTGGGCGCCATCGCAGTCCAGGGCCGTCAGGCGGTGCGGGGTGGTGCGTCACCGGGTGCCGCGCCTGCTGGAGAAAAAGGGCCCCTGCCCGAGCTTTGGCCCGGCGCTCAGACCGAAGGGCCTGGATCGACTCCCGCGAAGGGAATCACGGGGGCGGCGAACTGCCGCAAGATGGCCAGATGGACAAAGAGATCGAGCTTGCCAAGATTCTCCAATCGTCTTGGACCACCGATCACCAGGGCCGGTTCAAATCCATAGACATCATTCGGCCCCAGAGGGCCAAGATTCTTCAACGCCCGCTTGAACAGCCACTTGTCCGTCTCATCCTCCAGATCGAAATCCTCTCTATCGAAAGAAGAGAAGAACACGCGAATGGCCGGTCTGGTTTTTCTGGACCTTTCGAAACTCCTTGTCCATGACAATCAATGCATTCTCAGGACACCCGATCACGACGTACCTGTTGGTCCGCTCTCCCCAGGCGTACAGATCGCCAAAAGCCGAGCGTGCTATCACATGGAATGCATCAAGCTTCTCATACGGGGTGTCCGCCAGCCAGAGCTTGACCAGTCCGCTGTACTTCTCGGGGTTCACCGTCCAGACCAACCCCTTGGCATATCCGCACCAACCTTCCTCCTTCCAATAACTCAATAACTGCTGGGGAAGGACCCCACGGAACTTCTCGAAGCTCAGCTCAGGCACGGCTTCGCGATGGGTGGCCTCGCCAAAATTCTCTACAAATATCTCGAAATCCTCATCTCTCACGGGCAGGACCCTTTCGATCGACACACTTTCAGCTTGACATTCATTTTCGCCTTCCCCTGACCAGCTTGGGTGTAATGCGCGGCATTCTCGTCCATCTTGGACAAGCGGTCCTTTGGTTCCAACTCGCGCCAATGGCGCGGTTCACGCTGCTATTGCCCATGTTCTTTAGCTCGGACTTGTTCCACCCACCCGCCTCGCCATCCGGCTCATGTAATGCATCCAGGTTCGCCATGGCTTCGTCGGCACGCCTGCCTGCCTCCGCTTTCGCCGCTCGGGCACCCATCTCGGGATTCTTTTCCCGTATATCCATGGTGATGCTGTCTCGGAGCTTCTTTTTGAACTTCCTTCTGAAACTACGTTGTTCCCGGGCCGCGGAAGGAGGGCGTGTTACTCCTTTTTCTTGGCATCCTCGAAGTCGGCCCTTGCTTCACGGTACTTCTCCACCGTCATATTATTGATGGCGTCTTCTTGGCGCTGGAGTTGCTGACTGTACTCCTTGAGATAGGCCTTTTTCTCTTCGGGAGAGAGCTTGTCGTAAACTTCGCTATACGGGCAGAAGCAAGGCACTTGATGGAGCTCAACCCGGGTGATGAGCCTCCTGTCGGGTTTGTCCTGCTGCTTCTTTTTGCGGCGCTTCATGCGCTTGAGGGAGTCAACCAGCTCGTCGACGACTCCCTTCAGCTTCTTGATTTTGCCCAGATGGCGTGTGTTGGACGCGGCTCCAGCTCCGCCGGTGATGATGGCCAGGGCGATATCGAGGACCAACTCACCTCCGCCTTCGGTCATTTCCAAGTAGTGCTGGGCAGATACGAGCTCTGCCCCGAACTTCTTGAACATGCCATAGGTTTCGGGCTCGGTCATGAGGATGACATAGGCCTCGAGGTCCTCATCGAGAAAGAGCTCGAGTTGCGTATAGGCGGCTTTCAGCGCCTGGAGGTCCTCCTTGAACTTTTCGGGAGCGGTGATGGGATTGATCCTCAGGCCCACCTCATAGAGAACCTGACCGGTGCCCTTGATGACATCCCAGGCGAACTCCAGAATACCCGTGGCTCCGTTCCAAAGTCCTTTGAGGAACGCCCCCGTGTACATGCTCCCCTTGGCGATGCTGTTACTCCCGGGAAAATTCAGGCCAAAGGTCAGGGCCTTCTCGAGTTGTTCCTCGATGCGGCGGTACTCCTCACGTTCGACCGTGAGAATCTCATTCAACCCCTGTTGAAGTTGTTGCTTCAGTTGCGCGACCTTCTCATCGATGTCTGGCTCATACTCCACATGGACGGTGCCTTCGGAAATCCCATCGAAGCGCGCGAAACCATTTTGATCCAGCGTGCCGTCCACGCAACTGCCGTCGCCAAACGTCACTCGATAGGGTGTCCCCGCCGCGGGCTCCACCGGCCGTGGTCATCTTTGTATTCTGTCCTGTGATCGAGTTCCACCCAGTGCTTGCTAGAGCATTCCTGGACGGGAGAGCCCGCCAATTGATCGCGGCCTGCATCCGCCTTGTTCGGCCTCGTGGGATCAGCCATGGTCTGTCCTCCTTCAACCGAGCACGACGGCAAAGTATTCGTCGAAAGCGTCCAACAGTCGGCCGAGCTTCCTCTCCCGCTCCCAGGCCCGCCCATCGGTCAAGATCTCATCCACCCATGGATGAGGGGATCCTCATAGAAGCGGTGTCCGAAGAGAAAGGACAGGATGCAAAACTCCACCTGCTCCGTATCATGGAGGATTCCGTAGCGGATGGCTGCCTCCTGAGCTTGGGCCGCCATGCCGCAGAGTGCCTTGGCCCCCACGTAGCAAGCCTTCTCCGGCCAGATATCATGGAACTGAGCCAAGAGACGGTCCTGTCCGACCACCGTGAGGCAGGGAGCGCGCGCCAATCGCTGCCTCTGCGCAGCTCGCCAGGCCATGGCGGGGAAAGCCGCCCTGGGACCGAGTACCCGCTCCATGTAGCACAGCGCTTGATCCCAGAGATCGTCCATGCGACTGCGGGGGTCGACCAGGTTCGGCTCCTCCATAATCTCCTGAGCCCACTCCAACTGGGGGTCGGAATCAAACCCAATACCCAGCATGAAGGACAGATCGATGTAAAGACACTGGTCGCGCTCGGTGTCAAAGCCATGCCGTCTGGCCAGCCCAAGACCGTGGCGAATGAACCGCGAGAGCCGGATTCGCCCAGGTACGAGACATGGCCCGGGAAATGCTTGCTCAAGTGGAGAGAAGCTCCTGATGGTGGCGATTCGTCGCCTGTCCTTCAAAAACCTTCAGCTGGCTTCGAGAGAGAGTCAGCACGCGTCGGCTCCAGGAAGACAGGAAGAGAGGTCTCAGCAACAGGCGTGCGAAGTCCGCGCCGCGCAGCAGTCTACTGGGACCAGTGTACCGGGTGCACTCTTCCCCGTAGTCGGATGCCCCTGCGGGGCAGCACGCGGAGTGCTCGATGCGCGCATGGGGGACACTCGAACTACAATATTTCGAGTTTACTGCATGCTTCGCCGCCCTCGTACCGCGGACTACGGCTGCACCCCGCATGTAAAGCCCCGCGACTTCGCGGTCCTATCGAAACAGGTTCTAAGGGCAACCGTTCATTTCGCGTCGATTCCTGGGACGCGGTCCGGCCCAGCCTCTCTCCTGGGTGGGCTCTGCTCGATGGGCCCCTACCCCGAGAAGACGCATGCGCCTGACCCACCGATTCATGCTGCTGTGCACCCTGACCGCCTTCGGTTGCGGTGGTCCCGACGACGAATCGCGTCCCGTGGATGAGCTGACCGGCGAGGTCCTGCTCGATCTGGCCGCGACCTACGACATGCATCGGTTGATGGAGGACGCCGACCTGACTGGGGAAGCACGATCACCTCCACGCAGGTGCAGCAGTTCCTCCAGCAGAAGGGCTCCTACCGGCCGGTTACAGGGATCCCGCGTGGGGAAACCAGACGGCCGCCACCCTCATCGTCGATCGCTCCCGGGTGCATGGCATCAGCCCGCTCTACATGCTGGCGCGGATCCAGATCGAGTCCGGCCTCATCCAGAGCGGAACCTCGACCAACCTGAGCAAGGCCACCGGCTGCGGCTGTCCGGACAGTGGTGGCTGCAACACGAGCTACGCGGGCTTTGGCAACCAGGTGGAGTGCGGCGCCGCGAAGATCCGCAACTACTTGAAGGACCTGGACGCGGGCAGGCCCACGGTCAGCGGATGGAAGGTCGGAGTCACCAAGCAGACGCTGGACCCCTGCACGGTGACCCCCGCCACCAAGGCCACCGCCGCGCTCTACACGTACACGCCCTGGGTGGGCGCATATGCCTCGCAATGCGGGAAGACCACGGTGGGTGGCTCCTCGCTCGTGACGGCGGTCTTCACCCGCTATCGAAGCGAGTACAACTGGGGCTCCGGGTGCGTACTCCAGGGGGAGATCAAGGCGAAGTACGACGCGGTGAATGGACCCGCGTTGCTGGGCGCGTGCCGGCCGGGGAACTCGCGACACCGGACACCGTGGGCCGCTACAACCACTTCGAGCGGGGCAGCATCTACTGGACCCCGGCCACGGGAGCTCGCGTGGTGATGGGCTCCATCCGCGTCAAGTGGGAGCAGCTGGGCTGGGAGCGCAGCGTCCTGGGCTACCCCATCACCGACGAGATGACCACGCCGGACATGGTGGGCCGCTACAACCACTTCGAGCAGGGCAGCATCTACTGGACCCCGGAGACCGGCGCCCACGAGGTGCACCATCTCATCCGGGAGAAGTGGGCGGCGCTCGGCTGGGAGAAGAGTCCCCTGGGCTACCCGACCACGGACGAGATGACCACGCCGGACACGGTGGGCCGCTACAACCACTTCCAGAACGGCAGCATCTACTGGACGCCGACGACGGGGGCCCACGAGGTGCGCGGCCTCATCCGCGACAAGTGGTCGTCGCTCGGCTGGGAGAAGAGCCCCGTGGGCTATCCGGTGTCCGACGAGTACGCCGTCACCGGGGGCCGCGAGAGCGAGTTCCAGAAGGGCTTCCTCACCGGTCCTCCGCCACCAACTCCGTCTCCATGCGCGTGAAGTAGCACCCCCTGACGATTCCTGGGACGCGGCCCGGCTCGTCGTCTCCTCCTGTTGGGGCCATCCCCGCCTGAGATCCATCAGGCGAGGGGCTGCCCACCCCATCCGTGTGACGACGTAGGGAGGAACCGATGAAGAACAAGCCGGGAATCGTCGTGCTCGCCGCCTCGCTGGCCATGACGCAGGCGTGCGGCACGAACGAGCCGCGGGAGGAGTCCGAGACCCCCTCCGTGGCGGTGGACGTGAAGGGGACGGAGGTGTCCGCGCGAGAGGATGCCTCCTTCGATGGACTCTTCCGGGAGGCGGGCCAGGAGTTCGCTGTCCCGCCAGCGCTGCTCAAGTCCCTCGCGTTCGTGCAGACGCGCTACCAGATGGTGGAGGGGGCCGAGGAGTTCGAGGGGCGCCCAGCCGTCCACGGAATGATGGCGCTCTCGGACGCGCTGCTCGCGGAGGGAGCGAAGCTGGCGGGCGTCACGGCGGAGCAGGCCCGGACCGACGTGCGCGCCCACGTCCGGGCGGCGGCGGCCCTGCTGTCGCACCGCGCGGATGCGCTCCAGCTCGACCGGACGCGGGCGGAGAACTGGGCCCCGGCGGTGGGCGCGCTGTCCGGCATCGAGAGCGAGGAGGGCCGTCGCGGCTTCGTCCACGGCGAGGTCTTCCGGGTGGCCGCCTGGGGCTGGGCACGCTCTCGGCGGAGTGGGCCGCGAGTGGACAGGGCCTGGCCGAGCAGGAGCTGGGGCGGAAAGAGCAGGCGCTCGCCGCTCCGGACTACGCGGCGGCCGTGTGGAGCCCTCGCCCAACTTCAACGCCCGGCCCATGGCTCCGCGCATGGTCGTCATCCACACCTGTGAGAGCAGCTACGCGGGGTGCTGGAGCTGGCTGACCAACAGCACCTCGGAGGTGAGCGCGCACTACGTGGTGCGGGAGGACGGAGGAGAGATCAGCCAGCTCGTGCGGGATGCAAGCCGGGCCCGGCACATCGGCGCCACCTATCAATGCTCCAACAACAGCAACATGGAGTGCGCGCTGAACGGGAAGAGCTCCAACGACTTCACCATCGGCATCGAGCACGGAGGATATGCGGCGCAGACGACGTGGCCGGCGGCACAGATCGACGCCTCGGCCCGGCTGCTGTGCGACATGACGCGTGACCACGGGATTCCGAGGATCGCTACCACGTGGTGGGCCACGGCCAGTTGCAGCCGTACAACCGCACCGATCCCGGCGCCAACTGGCCCTGGGCGGACTACCTCAACCGGGCCAACGCCCACTGCGGGACGTGCTCGGTGGGAGGAGCCATCCTGGAGCGCTACAACTCGCTGGGCGGAGCCGGGGGCGTGCTCGGGGGTGCGTGACGAGCGAGCTGACGACGCCGGACGGGCGCGGCCGCTACAACCACTTCCAGAACGGCAGCATCTACTGGACCCAGGCGACGGGGGCCTGGGCGGTGCACGGCCTCATCCGCGTCAAGTGGGAGCAGTTGGGCTGGGAGCGCAGCGTCCTGGGCTACCCCATCACCAACGAGATGACCACGCCGGACACGGTGGGCCGCTACAACCACTTCGAGCAGGGCAGCATCTACTGGACCCCGGAGACCGGCGCCCACGAGGTGCACCATCTCATCCGGGAGAAGTGGGCGGCGCTCGGCTGGGAGAAGAGCCCCCTGGGCTACCCGACCACGGACGAGATGACCACGCCGGACACGGTGGGCCGCTACAACCACTTCGAGCGGGGCAGCATCTACTGGACGCCGACGACGGGGGCCCACGAGGTGCGTGGCCTCATCCGCGAGAAGTGGGCGGCGCTCGGCTGGGAGAAGAGCACCCTGGGCTATCCGGTGTCCGACGAGTACGCCGTCACCGGGGGCCGCGAGAGCGAGTTCCAGAAGGGCTACCTCACCGGTCCTCCGCCACCAACTCCGTCTCCGTTCGCATGAAGTAGTCCGACGGGAGGGGCCGTCAGTCTCCGCTGACGGCCAGCTGCCAGTCTCCATCACCGGAGATGCCGACGCGCAGGCCGAGGTAGCTGCCATCCCGCTGCATCGCCTTGAGCTGCGCATCCGGGTAGATCCCCTTGAGGGCCTCGAAGTCCTGGGCGGTGGCGTTCTCACGGAACGCCGTGGGCCAGATGTAGAGCGCGTCCTGCTTCGTGTAGGGCAGGCTCAAGAGCTTCACCATCCGGGCGAGCACCGGTTCACCGCGCTCCTGCTCCGCCTGGCGCCAGAAACGGGCCACGTCCTCGTCGGCACCGAAGGAGAAGCGCAGGCTCTTGCCCTGCTCGTCCCCGAGCGCGGCGAGCGCCGCGTAGTCACAGGCCACCGCCGCGGCGACGATGCGGCGGCGCATGGAGTCCACCGCCGGAGGCAGGGGCGGGTTCGCGGGGGAAGGCGTGGGGCTCAGTCCCTGGGCCGAGCAGGTGGTGCCGCCGTTTCCGGTGGGCGCGGGGCTCCCCGCGTCCGCGAGTCCCGCATCGGGGCTCGCCGCGTCGCTGACTCCGGCATCCACGGGCGCCGCGTCGGTCTTCACGGCATCGATGGGAGGTTGCGCGGGCGGCGTGGGGGCGCGGCGCGAGTCCGTGCAGGCGAGGCTCGTGGCGAGGACACAGGCGGAGAGGAAGAGGGTTCGATTCATGGTGCGTGCGTTGTAGACCAGCGCGGCGCGCGGGCCAGCTAAACATTCCAAACCCGCCACGCACGCCCACCTCCTCAGCGGGCCGCGGTGGCGATCACGCGCGCGTAGAACCGCACGGCGAACTCCAGGTTCTCGAGCGTCATGTGCTCGTTCGTCCCATGAATCATCTGGATGTTGGCGAGCGAGAAGGTCATGGGTTGGAAGCGGTAGACGTCCGTGGCCACCGACTGCATGCGTCGGCTGTCGGTCGCCGCGGTGACCAGCCCGGGAGACACGGGCGCCCGGCTCAGCTCCCCGGCGATCGCGGCCAGCACGTTCCACCCCCGCGAGCGCGTGGAGGAGATGGGGGTGGGCTCATCCGGGGTCCTCGTCCAGGAGATCTCGACGGGCAGCTCACCGACGGCGGCG
Source organism: Cystobacter fuscus (assembly GCA_049060065.1). Lineage (GTDB taxonomy): Bacteria > Myxococcota > Myxococcia > Myxococcales > Myxococcaceae > Cystobacter > Cystobacter fuscus_B. The sequence continues at coordinate 769,807 of JBMEQP010000002.1, read as the reverse complement.
CGGGTGTGGGCCAGGACCATCTCCGAGGTGTCACCGGGCGCGATGCGGTAGTTGATCCACGCCGTGGCGTCCTGCGGCAGCACGTTCTCCTTGGGGCTGCCCCTCAACATCGTGGGCGCGATGGTGGTGTGCAGCAGGGCCGCGCCCGCGGGGGTGGCCGCGACCTGCTGGAGGATGAGCGGCTCGAACAACCAACGGTTGGCCACGGCCATGCGCAGCGTCCAGGGCCCCTCGGGCGCGAGCGTCTCCAGCATGGCCGCCCCGGGCCCCTTGAACTCCAGGGGGAAGGGGTGCTCGGCGATCGCGACGACGGCCCTGGACAACAGCACGGCGGCACCGGAGTCCTTGGGCGGAGAGGACGAGTGACCTCCCGGTGCCCGGGCCACGACGTTCAACGTCCCATAACCCTTCTCGGCGATGCCAATCAGGGCGACAGCGCCCCCGGTGACCGGATTGTCCGAGATCACCGCCATGCCCTCGTCGAGCACGAACTCGGCCTGGAGCCCGCGCGCCTTCATCCACTCCGCCACCGCGGGGCGCCCTCGCCGCGTGCCTCCTCGTCGTGGGTGGAGGCGATGAGCACCGTGCGGCGAGGCGTGAAGCCCTGGGCGGCGAGCAGCTCGGCGCCCTCGAACAGGGTGATCAACGAGCCCTTGTCGTCGATGGCCCCGCGGCCCCAGACCGCGCCGTCGGCGACCACGCCGTCGAAGGGCGGATGGCGCCAGTCCTTCTCGGTGCCGGGGGTCACCGGCACCACGTCCTGGTGGGCCATGAGGACGATGGGGGCCAGCGAGGGATCCGAGCCCTTCCAGGTATAGAGGAGCGTATGGCCGGAGAGCACCTCGCGCGTCATGGCGGCATGCGCGGCGGGATAGGCGCTCTGGAGCCGGGCATGCAACCGCTCCCACTCGGCGGGCTCATCCTCGGCCTTGTCCTGGTGGCTGATGGTGCGGAAGCGGATGGCCTGGGACAAGCGCTGGGCGGCCGCGTTCACATCCACCACGACGACCCCGGCCGGCGAGCCCCCCTCGAGGACCGCCACGGTGGGGGCCTCGAGCATCACCGTGCGGACAGCAATCACCGCGACCAACAACACCAGTGCGCCACCGGCGCCAAGGCCGATCCTCGCCAGGGTCCTCATCACCACCCTCCCCTTCAGAAAACGTGATTGAAGTCCAGGTAGAAGCCCGTGGTGCCATCCTGGGGGCTCACGCCATAGTCGAGCCGGACGATGAAGTTGTCCTCCCACGCGATGCGCAGGCCGCCGCCACCCGTGTAGCGCGGGACCCGAGCCTCCAGGGAGGCCGTGTCCGCCCACGCCGGCCCACGTCCATGAAGGCCAGCAGGGTGAAGTCCAGGTGCTGATTGCCCGGTGCCACCGAGAGGAACTTCCAGCGCAGCTCCCCGTTGGCCAGCGCCTTCACCTGTCCGCGCAGCCGGTTCTTGAGGATGCCGCGCGCGGTGCTCACGCCGCCGATGCCGCTCATGGTCTCGCGCCACTCCACGCCGCCGAAGGACGTGAGCTGCGGAAAGGGGACATCGCCCCCCATCACGTCCGCGAAGAGCCGCAAGGCGGCCACCAGCCGGTCCGTGCCCAGCGGGTGGTAGAAGCGCAGGTTGGCCGTGACCCCGAAGTAGTTGAAGGCGCTCCCCGTCACGCTCGCGGCCCCGCGCACCGCGAGCTCGTGGAACATGCCTCGCACGGGCGCCGGCTCGTTGTCGCGCAGGTCCAACAGCAGGCTCGCCGTCACCTCCGCCGTGCGAAAGCGGCTCACCCCCCAGGTGGTCGGCCGTCAGTCCGGAGATGCGTCCCGCCCGCACGTCCTCTTCCAGGAGCGAGTCCCGGGTCTGCCCCAGGTCATCCACGGCATAGCGGGTGCGCAGCTCGGTGAGCCGGAAACGGTAGCCGACCGCCACCTGCCAGGGCCCGTCGAGCGGGCGGCGCACGTTGAGCATGACGCTCGGGAAGGTGCGTTGATCGAAGGAGTAGTAGCGCGCGCCTCGGAAGTCCGGGTTGCCCGGACAGACGTTGGGGTCGGACTTCAGCGCGTCGCGGTCGTCGCAGGTGTTGAAGGAGGGCACGTAGTGCGTGTCCTCCGGCGGGCCGTAATACGGCGAGAAGCGATCGTTGAGCAGCGCCACGTCGAGGACCACCCGCCAGGGCGAGTCCAGGAAGCGGGGGGCATCCAGGGCGAGGCGGTGGATGGCCACCCCCACCGTCGTCTGGAAGAACTGCGCGATGAAGGCGTAGCGGTAGGGCCGGATCGTGCCGTCGCCCGAGTCCACCACCAACAGCCGCGCGCCATAGCCCAGGCCCTCGTCGCTGTTGTAGTTGATGAGCGGCAGGCCCTGGATCCCCCAGCCCGTGCGCGGCGGAGGGGCGTGGGCGTCAACTCCTCGGCGGGCTCCTGGGTGGACTCGGGTGGGGGCGCCAGGGACGAGCCCTCCGCCCGAGCCGCGGCCAGCGAGGCCACCAGTACCCCTGTCCACATCGTCCGAATCGGCAGCATATGACACTCCAGGCAGGTCTCCGCCCAGGTGTCAAAGGACTCCGCCCTCCGCCCAGGTGTCGAAGAGCTCGAGGCTCGTGAGACCGTGGGCGGACGGGAGAACGCGCCTCAGTCCACCTTGGGGCGGGTGATGCCCAGCGTGTCCAGGTAGCTGTGGATGCCGCGGACGTGATTGCCCCCGTCGACGGCGATGGTCTCTCCGGTGACCCACGAGGCGAGATCACTGCACAGGAACGACACCACCTTCGCCACGTCTTCCGGCTCACCGAGCGGCTTGCCCAGCGGCGTATGCTCGAGGAACGCCCTCATCATGGCATCCGTCTGCAGACCAGCCCCCTCGGACAGGGGCGTGCGGATGAGCCCCGGCGCGACGATGTTGGCCCGGATGCCGTAGCGGCCCAGCTCCGAGGCCGTGACCTTCGTGAAGTTCGCGAGCCCCGCCTTGGAGGCGCAGTAGTGGGCGAGCCCATCCGTCACGTTCGTCTGGTTCAACGACGAGATGTTGACGATGGAGCCGGGCTGCTTCGCGTCCACGAGCGCCCGCCCCAGGGCCTTGGTGAAGAGGAAGGGCCCCTTGAGGTTGATGGCGAGGATCTGATCGAATTGCTCCTCCGGCATGTCGATGATGGGAGAGGGCGCCCGTCCCGGCGTTGTTCACCAGGATGCCCGGCAGGCCGAACTCCCGCGTGGCCGTCTCGATCGCCCGGGACACGTCCGCGGCCTGGACCACGTCTCCCGCGAAGGGCACGGCCCGCACGCGCCCCTCCATCGTCCGATTGAGCTCCTCGGCGGCGGCCTCCACCTTCTCCCGGGTACGGCCGAAGAGGAGGACATTGGCTCCGTTGCGCATGAGATGCGCGGCGATCGCCAACCCGATTCCCTGTCCCGCTCCCGTCACGATGGCACTGCTCGACACGAGCTTCATCCCAACCCCCTTTTGTTCATTGGGAGACGGGACCCTACACATCCGCGATGTGGGCCAGCTAGGAGGGAACCTCCCACCCGACGAGGCCCCGTTCCCTCGTGTGGAGCGAGCCGCTCCGTTCAAGGTTCACGCTTCCCGCCCCAGGCTTGACCCGCCGCGTCATCCAGCGCGGAAGAAGAGGACCCCTCAGGAAACCTTTCCTCTCGGCTTCCGATAATCCAGCACTGCCTTTCCAAGGAATTTGAAGGGGATTCGCCGTGAGCCTGATCGATGGAGTCAAGCGGGGGGTATCGAGCGCCGCCCACACCGTGGCGAAGAAGACGACCGCACTCGTGAAGAACCCGGCCAAGGCCGCGGAGACCGCGAAGTCGGCCTTCGACGGGTACCAGAAGCTGCGCACGGTGAAGAAGGACGTGTTCGACAACGCACGCGCCGTGAAGCGGGATGGCTTCAAGGCGACCGTGAGGAACAACTGGAGCAAGGCGGCGGAGAAGGCCACCAATCCCAAGGACACGCTCAACAAGCTGGGCGTGGCCAAGAAGCTGAGCGGCGCGGTGGGCACGGTGACCAACGCCGTGAAGCTGCCCGGCCGGTGGGCACGGCCATCAAGGACGTGCGCGACGCCCTGCGCTCCGGCTCGGCCGAGCAGCGTGACAAGGCGATCGGCTCGGTGGCCACCGCGGGCAAGACGGCCATCAACACCGTCAAGGGCGGGCTGGAGCTCACCCGCGACGTGCAGAAGTTCGGCGGCGCCTACCGCGCGGCCTCCCAGGCCTTCCGCACCGCGGCCCCCAACGCGACGGGCAAGGCGGTGCGCGCGGCGGCCACCACCGCGGCCGGGCACGCCTTCCAGGGTGCCACCGAGGGCGTGGCGCGCCGTGGTGTGCAGGAGGCGGTGAAGAAGGCGGCCCAGGGCTCCTCCATCGCCAACACCATGGGCGCGGCGACCCGCGCGGCGGGCAAGACGCTGGCGCGCGAAGGCGCCGAGGCCGCCGGCAAGGCCGCGGTCCAGGCCGGGGTTCGCGCCGCCGCGGGTCCCGTGGCGAAGGCCGCGGGCCGCTTCGTCCCGGGCGCCAACGTCGCCATCGCCGCCCTCGACGTGGCGAGCGCCTACTCCACCGTGAAGGATCCGAAGGCCAGCACCACCAAGAAGGTGACGAGCGTCATCACCGCCGTCGGCTCGGTGGCCGCCGCCACCAACATCCCCGTGGTCAGCCAGGTGGGCGCCGCGGTGTCCACGGTGTCCAGCTTCGTCGGCGGACTCTTCGGCTAGCACGCACTGTCACCAGAGTGCTTTTCTGGTAGGCATCGTGAAACGCACGCGCTTCGACCCAGTCTGGGACCACGGCCGTGGCACCTACCTGCCAGGAGGAGTTCCGGTGGCACAGAAGAAGACGCCCGGCGGTGCGGGGGTCCCCACGTCGCCCCCCTCGCCGGTGCTCCATCTCACGAGGCATTTCCCCCAGGTCCCCAACCTGGGGAGGGCCCAGGTGGCGCTGCCCGAGGTGAAGGCGCCCTCCACGGAGAGCCTCGAGGTCACGGTCCCCGCGCCGCCGCCGCTCTCCGAGGAGGATCTGCTGCGCCGCTTCCACGAACTGGCGCGCTCGCTGGCCGAGAGCCGCGACCGGCGGCCGGGCGAGGAGGTGGCGATGGGCGATGACGTCCAGCTCGACACGCTCGCCTACGCCAACGGCCAACTGCTGCCCTTCAGCATCCGCACCGGCTTCTGGATGGAGCTGGCCCCCCAGCAGACACTCCCCGGCTTCGCGGAGGCGCTCGAGGGCGCGGCCGTGGGCGACAGCGTGAAGTTCGACATCGTGCTGCCCGACGACTACCCGGTGGAGTCGCTACGTGGCATCACGGCGAGCTTCCTCGTGGACATCCGGGCCGCGCGCGAGGTGCGGGTGCCCGACACCGACTCGGACGAGTTCCTGCGGCGATTGGGCCGGGGGTCCACGCACGAGGAGGTGATGGACGCCCTCGCCAACGAGCTGCTCGACGAGCAGTCCGACGTGCTGTGGCTGGAGGCGCAGAACCTCGTGTTGGACCTGCTCGCCTCGCGCACCGAGGTGGAACTCCCCACGTCCCTGGTGGACGAGGAGATCCGCCGCCGCTGGCAGGCGGTCGAGGGACAGGCGCTCGAACAGAAGGACTTCTCGCCCGCGGAGAAGCAGGAAGCGCTCGACGTGTGGATGAAGGATCCGGCCACGCGCTCGGAGGTGGAGCGGCGCCTGCGCGTTTCCCTGGCCCTCAAGGCCGTGGCCGCGCGCGATGGGCTGCAACTGCCTCCCGGCAAGGCCTTCGAGGTGCTCGAGGGCTCGGCCGTCGCCTTTGGCCTGACGCCCGCGCAGTTGCGCGAGGCCATGGTGGATCCCGAATCGGCGGGCCTCATCCAGAACGTGGCCCGGCACCTGCTGGCCGTCGAGCACGTGATGGGCATCGCCCAGGTCCACTTCGAGGGAGCGTGAGCCCCTCCCCTCAGGGAGTCAGCAGGGCGAGGATCTCCCGCACATAGGGGGCGTCGCACTCCACGCCGGGTGAGTCCGGCCCGGAGGCCGTCTCGCACCGCTGGAGGACGTGCAGGAGCGGATGATCGCAGGACAGAGCGGTCAATCCCCCGGAAGCCAGCTCCGCACGGGCCTTCTTCTCGGCGGCGTCGAGCCGCTCGGCCCGGGCGGGCTCCTGTTGGCGGAAAGCCGCTTCGGTCATGGGCTTGCCATCCGGCAGTGTCCGGCCTCCACGTCGCAACCCGTCGACGAGCAGGGGCACCCTGCACATCTCCAGGAGCGGGCCGCGCGCGAGACGTCCCGGCCGTCCGCGGGCTTCGACCCGGGAGGAGGCCCGGCCCAGACCACCCGGCACGGCTCGAGCACGGGATTGCCGCCCGACTGGCCCCGCGCGAGGCCGTGCATGGCCACGAGCTGCCCCGCGGTCAGATTCCCGGCAGCGGCCGCCTGCCCCGCCTCCACCCGGCAGAGGACGAACCGGGTGGGCTGCTTCGACGCGAAGGTGACCACGAGGCGTCCGCCGTCCTCTTGGACCGCCTTGATCAGACCGGCCACCTCCACCTCGCCCCCGGTCACGACGCCCCGTCCGTCCGGGGAGAACATGCCGTCCGGAGAGGTGCGCACCATGTCCGCGGGCGCGGCGGGGACCGAGGACTTCTTGCACCCTCCACCCGCGACCAGTCCCAGCACCACCACCAGCAACACACGCTTCAACACGACCTCCTCGACGGATGAGCGGCCCCCACCCTACCGGAAGCCGCCGTCCTCGCGTTGGCCGTTGAAGACGCGCCTGTTTCCACTCGGCGGCGCCCCTGCCACCCAAGCAGGGGCACCGCCCCGGTCACACTACGGAGTGCCCGTATGGGTGAGCTGGAGGTAGTCGATGTTGCCTCCGCTCGCGCCCGTCGCGGTGAGGCGGACCTTGTGGGTGCCGGCACCGAGCGTCAGCGTGTGGGACTGCGTGGTCCAGGTCGTCCAGGCGGCCGTCTGCGGGAACGGCAGGGTGCTCACGGCCACATTGTCCACGCGCAGCTCGAGCGGCCGATCGGCGCCGCCGCCGTTGGAGTAGCGGAACACCAGCCGGTAGGTGCCCGCGGTGGGCGCATTGACGGTCCATTCCACGTAGTCACCCGATGCGCCGACGAAGTCGACGTAGCCCGTGCCGGTGTAGCCGCCGAGGGCCGAGGCGGTGACGGCGCCGAACTTCGCCGCGCTCTCCGCCTGGAGGACGTCACGGGCCTCGAGCCGCTGGGCCGCCGCCTTGAGGTTGGCGCGGCGGATGGCGGTCACCAGTGGCCACTTCGGACGGTCGGCGATGTCCACCAACCCGAACGCGAGGCTCTCGCCGAGGACGAGCTGGTTCTTGGCCGTGTCATCGCGCCCGGTGATGTGCTGGTCGCGGTACTGGAACCACATCTGCCCGATGAGGTACGGGTCACGCGCCGCCGCCTCGGTCCACTTCTCGTACAGCGCGGCGGCATGGGCCTCGTCCGTGGCCGAGCCGGTGGTCGAGCCGAACCCACGGGCCGAGGAGTAATGCTGGGGGAAGGAGAACTCGCCCAGGATCGCCGGCTTGTCCGCCTCTCCGAACAGGCGCTGCACCTGCGCGTTGTCGTAGGTGAAGGCGTACCGGTCGAAGCCGATGACATCGACGTAGCGGGTCATGATCCGCCAGTCCTCTTCGTTCTCCCACCAGTTGAAGACGATCCAGAAGCCCATGTAGAGGTGGTTGGGATCCAGCGCCTTCACGGTGGTGTAGATGAACTTGTAGTACTCCTCCGCGAAGAAGCGGCGCAGCGTCTCGATGTCGGCCGCGGGCGGTTGCGCGGCCGGGGCGGCGTAGAAGGACTGCCGCGTCAGCGGGCTGCCCGTGACCTTCCAGGCCGTGCCCATGCGCGCCGGTCGCCGCCGTAGATGCGGTCGATCGCGTGATCCACCAGCGCGAGCTTGGCCGGGACGGTCGCGCCCTTGGCGAGGATCGTGGAGATCTCCCCCGTGAGGATGATCTCGTCGTGCTCGTTACCGAGCGACCAACCGATGAGGAACTCGGGCTCGGAGGCCGGAGTGATGGCCGCCGCGAGCTTGTCGCGGAACGTCGTGCGGACGGCCGGGTCGAAGATGTCGGGGTGGCCCTCGCTCGCATTCGCGCCGTTGCCGAGCGTCGGCACGCCGTCGCGCTTGAGCACCTGCACCCGGGGCACGGACCGCTGGATGTCGCCCGACCACTTGCCCACGCCGGAGAACCCCCAGTACTTCATCCGGGTGACGGTGTTGTCCCGGGCCTTGGTGCTCCACGTGGAGGCGTCGTACTTGCGGATCAGGTTCGCCACCCCGAAGCGGAACATGTTGCTGGCCCAGGCGCCGCCATACGTGCCGCTCTTCTCGGGAAGCCACGAGAAGAGGTACTCGCGTCCCGTCGCGCGGGTGCCCTCGAACGTGCCGGGGGCGCTGTCCAGGCCGAAGTAGAAGCACGGCGTCCCCACCGGGGTGATGAGCCACCAGTACCCATCGCGGCGCACCACGCGGTAGTAGCCGGTACCGGTCTCCTTCCAGCCGAGCGTGTAGCCACCGTACGCGTCATAACCGGTGGGCGCGCCCCAGGTCTGGTACTGCTGCGCCTCCTGGGTGGCGGCGTCGCGGATCTGCTGATCGCTGGAGATCTTCCCCGTCCACTGCGCATGGATGCTCTGGCCCCACGGATCCACGAACGGCGCGACCTCGGTCAGCGGCGGACGGCGGATGAACCGGAAGGTCGTCTCGATCGTCACCGTCTCGCCAGCGGCCGTCTCCCAAGGCAGCCAGACGGGAGTGTGGGGCTCGAACAGGTAGACCTCGGGAGGGACCGCGCTCAGCGCGGGCAGCGTCGCCGTGGCCTGCTTGCCACTGCTCGAGGACAACCGGAGCGCGGTCTGGCGGACCATGTAGTCGGGCGTGCCGGTGTTGGTGTCATAGACGAAGCCCGCCCGCACCGCCTCGAGGTCGGCCGAGGGCAGATAGCCGCCGGCCGACTGGAGGAGCCGCTGGCCATTCACCCACAGCTCCGAGCCCGTCGGGCTGATGATCGCCTTCACGGCGTAGTCCCGGTCGAGCTGCCACCCCCGTGGGCGTGACGCTGGGGTACCTCCAGGCGGTGCCCTGGGCGACACCGAACTGGAGCTGGGTGTTGCCGAGCGTCAGCGGCTCCGTCTCGGATTGTGCCTTCAACACCAGGGTGAAGCCCCGCCTGGCGCCGAACTCCTCCTGCATGGCGAGCCAGTAGGAGTGGGCGCCGGCCTGGGCCGGGGGACTCCAGGCCGTCACGAGGAGGGCCGCGAGCAGCGGCACGGATAAAAAAGTTGGGATCTGTGGCTCATGGGAACGCTCTTGGTTGGCATGGGCCACCCTCCAAAGGAGGGGCACACGGGATTCCATCCCGAGCATCCATGCCTGACTCTCAACTTATGACAAACCAAGAACGATTTACATGAATCAAAGCTTCATTGTGTTTTCCCTGGTTGGCGGGTTCCCATCGCTGGCCTCGTCGGCCCAGGCTCCGCATTGACACGGACATGAAGGGGAACTATGTTGGTTACAGTTCGAGCCCACCGATGAACACCAGCAGCCGATTCACCGTCGCCATCCACATCCTGACGCTGCTCGCCCACGGTGGCGGGGAGCAGATGACGTCGGAGTACATCGCCGGGAGCGTGAATACCAACCCGGTCGTCATCCGGCGGTTGCTGGCGCTCCTGCGTGACGCCCGGCTGGTCACCGCCCAGGTCGGCGCGGGAGGTGGCTGGCAGCTCGCGCGGCCGCCCAGGGGAATCACCCTGAGGGACATCTACCGCGCGGTGGAAGGTGGCACGCTCTTCCCCCTCCACAGCAACACCCCGAATCCCCGCTGTCCCGTGGGGAGCACCATCCAGTCCGCGCTGTCCGGACACTTCGAGGAGGCACAACTCGCGCTGGAAAAGGACCTCGAGCGCACGACCGTCGCGGACCTCGTCAAGGAGATAGGCACGCTCTCCCGCTAGAGCGGGCCGCGAGCCTCCTTTTTTTGCCCTCATTTGTAACCACTTCAGTTCCAATTCAACCCTGCAGACCCCAGGAATGCCCATGACCCCTCCGAACAAGAAGTCGAGCAGGACCCCCCCGTCGCCCTGGCGGCGCTCACCGCGGCGGTCTCGCTCAGCGCCTGCGCCTCATCCATCCCCGCCCAACGCACCGAAAGCACGACCTTGACCAGCAGCACGCAGCAGAATCAGAAGCAGCAGGTGGTCGACCTCCTCAAGGCGATCGAAACCGGGGAGGGGGCGCCCGTCGCCGTCATCAACCCGGACAAATATATCCAGCACAACCTGGGGGCCGCGGACGGCCTCGCCGGCTTCGGCGCGCTCCTGCGGGCACTCCCCAAGGACTCGGCCCGGGTGAACACCACGCGGGTGTTCCAGGACGGCGATCTCGTCTTCGCCCACACCGACTACGACTTCTTCGGACCCAAGATTGGTTTCGACATCTTCCGCTTCGAGAACGGGAAGATCGTGGAGCACTGGGACAACCTCCAGGAGAAGCCAGCCAGCCCCAACCCGAGCGGCCACACGATGCTCGACGGCCCCACCCGGGCCAACGACCTCGACAAGACCGAGGCCAACAAGAAGCTCGTGGCGGGCTTCGTGGACGACATCCTCGTCAACGGCCGGATGGAGAAGCTCGCGGGCTACTTCAACGGAGACAGCTACCTCCAGCACAACCCACGGATCGCGGACGGCCTCTCCGGTTTGGGACAGGCGCTCCAGGCCATGGCCAAGGCAGGCGTCAGCATGAAGTACGACCGGGTCCACAAGGTGCTCGGCGAGGGCAACTTCGTGCTGGTGGCGAGCGAGGGCAGCTTCGAGGCAAGCCCTCGTCGTTCTATGACTTGTTCCGCGTCGAGAACGGCAAGATCGCCGAGCACTGGGACACCATCGAGACCGTCCCGGCGCGCGACCAGTGGAAGAACCAGAACGGCAAGTTCTAACCGCCAGGCAGTCCCAAGGGAGGGGCCGCGCGTATCCCGGGCGCCCTCCCCGCTCCTGTTCGTGGTGACCCATGTCCTCTCCCGCCCCAGTGTTGCCGCTCGATGCGTACCGAGGGCTCGTCTCCCTCGACACCCCATTCACCCCTCCACCCCGGCCTCGGAAGAGGAACGCCCGGCCTTGTCACGGCGTCTGCGCGAGTACCTCCAGGAGGACGGCACCGAGCAACGGTTGCGGGAGGAGTTGGGCGCGGGCACCCGGCTGGAGGCGGATGAGCGGGCCGGCTGCGCGCGCTCCTCACGGTTCGCGGCCCCCAGGAACTTCAGGAGGACTTCCACCGGCCATGGACCGGCTCCTCCAGGCGGAACGGCGGATGCGCCCCGAGGTGGACCCCCTCCGCCTGCCACGTCTCGGCGACGCCCCGGGCACGGCGGCCGCCCACTGCGCCGTGTGGCGGGGGGACATCACCACCCTCGCGGCGGATGCCATCGTCAACGCCGCGAACGCCCAGATGCTCGGGTGCTTCCGTCCCTTCCACGCGTGCATCGACAACGCCATCCACGCGGCGGCCGGCCCCAGGCTGCGCGAGGACTGTGCCCGCATCATGAGCGCCCAGGGGACGCCCGAGCCCACGGGCCACGCGAAGGCGACCCGGGCCTACGATCTGCCCGCCCGCTATGTGCTGCACACGGTGGGGCCCATCGTGCGTGGCGCCTTGCACCCGGAGCACGAGGAGGCGCTCGCCGCCTGCTATCGCGCCTGTCTGGACGTGGCCACGCGGCTGCAGGGCGTGCGCTCGGTCGCGCTGTGCGCCATCTCCACGGGTGTCTTTGGCTTTCCCAAGGAGCCCGCCGCCCGGGTGGCGCTGCGCACGGTGGGAACGTGGCTGCGCGAGCACCCCGGCGCGCTCGAGCTGGTGCTGTTCAACGTCTTCGGTGACGAGGACCGCGAGGCGTATTCCTCGGCCCTCCAGAGGGGAGCCCTCGATGCACACGCATGAAGGAACACGGATCATGGAGCACGAGAAAGCGGTGGAGCTGGCGCGGCGCTGGCTCGCGGAGAGCGAACGGGTTCTCATCGGGGCGGGGGCGGGCATGTCGGCCGCGGCGGGCATCGACTACGGAGACACGGCGACGTTCGCCCGGCTGTTCCCCGCCTTCGTCCGCCTGGGCTTTCGCGCCCAATACCAGTTCATTGGCCACGAGGGCCTCACCCCCGCGCAGCACTGGGGCTTCTGGTCGACGCACGTGAAGCACGTGCGCTTCGGGGAGGACGTGCGCCACGCCTACCGGGCACTCCGGCACCTCGTGAAGGACAAGGACACGTTCGTCCTCACGTCCAATGTCGACATGCTGTTCCCTCGCAATGGCTTCGACGAGGCGCGGCTCTTCACGCCGCAAGGGGACTACGCGCGCATGCAATGCCGGAGAGCCTGCACGCGCGAGACCTGGCCCACGCGGCCCTTCATCGAGCGGTGTCTCGCGGCGATGGATCCAGTCACCCAGCAGGTGACCGATCCGGACGCCCTCCCCCGCTGCCCCCGGTGTGAAGGGGACGTCTTCATGAACGTGCGCCTGGACGCGTCCTTCCTGGAGGAGCCCTATGTCGAGCAGGCGCGGCGCTTCCGGCAATGGATGCGCGATGGCGCGGCGCGGCGGCTGCTCGTCATCGAGGTGGGGGCGGGCTTCAACACGCCCTCGGTGGTGCGCTGGCGGATGGAGCACCTGGTCCACCACCACCCCGATGCCCGGCTCGTCCGCATCAACCTCACGGACCCCGAGCTTCCCGAGGAACTCGGCGAGCGTGCCGTCTCCCTGGCGATGGGGGCGAGTCAGGCGTTCGAGCTGCTGGGGCGGAGCTGAGCCGAGGAAGCGTGTCCGAGGGAAGGTGTCAGGATTTTCCGAGGGGTTCCGTCAACAAGCGCCGCCGCGGTCGGAGTCCGCTCCAGACCCGAACCCCACAGGAATCCATCCCATGAACTCCCGTCTCGTCTTCTCGCTGTGCTCCCTCCTGCTGTCCGGCTGTGGCGCCGAGCTGTCCTCCGACGCCGCCCGTGCCACCCGGGTCCAGGGCCTCCAGGCCGCGCATTCCACCACGTGGAGCGTCGAGCATGCGCTGCCCGCCTCGGAGCAGACCATCGGCAGGGGCTCGGGCCAGCAGGTCGTCGGGTCCCTCGAGGACTACTTCAGCCACATCCAGCCCGGCCTCGTGCGCGGCTCCGTCCAGTTGGAGCTGGATGCCGCCGACACCGCCACGGGAGAGGTCCAGCTCGCCCTGCAAGTCCACGACGGCACGGCCTGGGTCGACCAGGCCGTGCGCGACCTGAGCCTGACCCGGCCCTTCTACGGAGAGGTCGAGGCCACCCTCGCCCCCTTGCAGTTCGTGCGCTTCGAAGTCCGCGTACGGCAGCAGCCCCTCACCGAGCGGAACCTGCGCGTGTCCTTCGCGCGGCTGTTCGGCGCCGTGTGTGCCCGACTTCGGCAATCCCGGCAACTGTATGTGAAGCCTCGGCGATGGCACGACCCGAAGCATTCCCTCATCACGGACGCGTTACGTCATGGGCGCGCCGGTATTACACGATTTTTACGTCTATAGCGTTTTGCTTTCTATCCGGGACGAGAGGTGCTCAAATGATGTCTTCCCATTGATCGCTGCCTCACCCGGAGGTCGTCTCCCATGAAGAGAGTTCTCGCCACCGCGCTCGTCGTGACCGTTTCCGCATGTGGAGGTGAAGAAGGAGGCCCGTGGAGTGGCGCGGAGGACAGCGCCTCCGAGACGCTGGTGGGCACGAGCGCCAGTCTGGCCCAGCCTTCTCCCACCTTCATTCCCAAGCCCACCGGCCCCTGTCCCGAGTTCAAGGACGGAACGCTGACCTTCCAGCCGGCGGGAGTTCCGGCCCGCTCGGTCCGCATCTGGATGTCGGACGCGGCCAAGACATTGGATGGCCCGCTCGTCTTCTACTGGCACGGCACGGGCAGCCAGCCGACGGAGGCCACCACGGGCATCGGCACGACGCAGATCGAAGCCATCAAGGCCCAGGGTGGAATCGTCGCGGCGCCGGCGCACGATCCCGCCGCGGGCACCTTCCCCTGGTTCTATGTCTCCTCCACGTCACGTGACGATGACTTCCGCGTGGCGGACGAGATCCTGGCCTGTGCCATCCAGAAGGTCGGCGTCAACGTGAGCCGCATCCACAGCATGGGCATGAGCGCGGGTGGCCTGAACACCACGCACATGAGCTACCGCCGCTCGGGCTACATCGCGAGCGTGGCGACCTACTCGGGTGGAAGGACCTCCACCATCCCGACGCAGGATGCGACGAACAAGTTCGCCGCCATGATCTTCCATGGAGGCTCGTCCGATCAGGTCGTCATCAACTTCCAGACGGTGAGCCAGAACTACTACAACGACCTGAAGTCCAAGTCCCAATTCGCCATGATTTGCAACCACGGCCGGGGGGCACTCCATCCCCACGGACGCGCGCGGCGGTCTGGCAGTTCTTCCAGGCCCACCCCTTCGGCACCGTCCCGTCTCCCTACGCGGGCGGACTGCCGAGCACCATGCCGAGCTACTGCCAGCGATGAGCCGCCAGGGCCGCACGGCCTCCAGGTAGCCGCTCACTCATCCCCCTGAGCCAACGCCGTCCGGGTCGACAGGGTCAGGGGTTGTGGCAGGGCATCCAGCGCGAACCAACCCACCTCGGCCAGGGCCGCCGGTTCGCGGTTGATCGGCTCGCCCCGGACGATGTGGGCCCGGTAGACCGGCGACACCCAGTGGGTGCCCGCCGCCACGTCGATCTGATCGACGAGGCAGAGCAGCCCGTCGAGGGCGATCTCCACGCCCAGCTCCTCGGCGATCTCCCGGACCACGGCGGCCCGCAGCGTCTCGCCGAAGTCGACCTTGCCGCCCGGTAGACCCCAATGGTCCGCCTCGGGCATGCGCCGGCGCCGCACCAGCAGCAGTCTCCGGTCCGGGTTCTGGATGAAGCACCAACACCCACACGGGGTTGAGGGTCCATGTGTCGCTCCTCGGCGTCACGGACGCGGGCACCGGCCCGCGTCCGGAACTCGCGCGCGTGAGTACTACGGCGCGAAGATCTTCACCGACGACATCTTGTCGTTGGCGTCCGCCGGAATCAGCGACGTATCCGCCGTGAACGTCCACATCGTTCCGGCGAAGTTGTCGTCCGCATAGACCTGCACCGTCCAGCCGGCGGGGACGCGGAGCGAGCTCATCCAGTCGTTGGGGACGCCCGCCGCGATGAGCTGCGTGTACGTGTAGCTCCCGGCGCCCAACGAGACTCCGAGACCGCCGTAACCGCCATCCGCGTAGAAGACAACCCCAGGCGGCTTCGTGGCATTCACGTTGTCGAACGCGGCCGCGCTGTCATGGGCCCGGAGTCCAATCGCGCCCGAGGCATACGTGGAGTCGACGGCCGTGACGATGGGGGCCGACGAACGGTTCAGATAGACCGAGATGCGGTCGCCGTTGGCCACGACCGAGAGGTGGTAGGTGACGTTCGGATCGATCGTCGCGGCGGCGCTCGCGAGCTCGGTCCAGGTCCCTCCGCCCGCCTTGCCCAGCACGACCTTGTCGCCACCCGCGGAGATGCCGGCATAGTACCCCTTGTAGGCGTCGAGCCCGGAGCCCGGGCTGCTCACCCGGAAGATCAACCCAGCGTCTCCGGAGGCACCCGGCGTGATGTCGGCCTCATAGGACAGCGCGGAGAAGTTGGTGTTCAGCAAGGCCCTCGCATCCTGCACCTGCAGGGTGGCATACCGGCCGTTCGACACGGACCACATCGCGCCGTAGGTGGTCCAGCCCAGCGAGTTGCCATCACAGAAGTTGTCCTGGCTGCTCATCTCCACCGGCTTGATCGTCCCGTCGGCGTTGAAGGACATGCGATCAAAGGAGAGCACGCGGTGATTCCCGTCTGTCTCTCCGAGCGGACGGCGGTGATAGAAGATGTACCAGTCGTCCGTCCCAGGGACATTGACCACCGTGTTGTGACCCGAGCCGGTGGCGATGGCCGCGTTCTGGCTGAGGATCGTCCCCACCTTGGGGAAGGGTCCCAGCGGCGAGTTGGCAATGGCATACGACACACGGTAGTCCGGCCCCGTCCATCCGCCCTCGGACCACATCAGGTAATACTTCCCGTTGCGCTTGAACATCAGCGCGCCCTCGACGTAGCCCGACGGCGTGATCTCCTTGAAGGACGTGCTGTCCACGCTGATCATGTCGTTGTTGACCTTGACGACATTGCAGTGACCATGGCCGCCATAATAGAGATACGCCTGGCCGTCATCGTCGATGAAGATGTTTTGATCGATCGGCTGCGCTCCGTTGATGAACTGGCCGATCAGCGGGCGGCCGATCGCGTCGACGTAGGGCCCACCGGGGTTGTTGGACTTCGCGACCCCGATACCGCCCACCTTTCCATCACCCTGCTGGATGTCGTTGGCCCCGAAGTAGAGGTAATAGGTGTTGTTGCGGAAGATGGGCGACGGCGCCCAGATCGCCCGGGTGGCCCAGGACACGTTCGCCTTGTCCAGGACCCTGGAATGCTTCGTCCAGTGGATGAGATCCGTGGACGAGAAGGCGTCCAGATAGGTCTGCTGGTCATAAGCAGCGGAGTACGTCGGATAGACCCAGTACACGCCGTTGTAGATCTTCATGTCCGGATCGGCGTACCAACCGTTCACGAAGGGATTACCGGAAGTGCCGGGCGAGCACTCCGACGCGACGGGCTCTTCCCCCGGCGATTCGTGACCAGGGACCGCGCCCCCATTGCCGGAATCGGGTGGAGGCGGCACCTCCGTGCCGCCGCTGCCCGCGCCTGGGGCGTCGTCCCCGCCCGCGTTCTGGGAGGGCGTCTTCCCATCACCACAATGGAGCGTGGCGGCCAGGAACAGCGGCGCCAAACGGCCCAGCCCGGGACGCCGCCATGCGCCCCCTGAAGGCAATGAACCACGAGCTTCACGCGTCACCGCGGCTGTGTCCAAACGACGGCCTGCACGTCCATCATCGAGCGTCGATTTCATGGCCCGCATCCTGCGTCGATCAGGTCCATGCCTCAAGCTAAATTCGAGCTTATCCTGGATTCCAAAAATAACCAGTCAATACAAACCCTTGGGCCGCGTGTCATCAGACTCAGGGGTGCGCGAGCATGGCATGCATCCCGGGAGGGAGCGCCACCGTGAAGGTCGAGCCCCGGCCCGGCTCGCTCTCCACCTGGATGGAGCCCCCGAACGCCTGGACGATCTGCTGCGTGATGTGGAGCCCCAGGCCCAGCCCGCCATAGTGGCGTTCGGACACGGCGCGCTCGAACTTGCCGAAGATGCGCGAGCGGTGCTCCGGCGCGATGCCGATGCCCTCGTCCCGCACCGACAGCCGCGCCACTCCCCCTTCCGCCCAGACGCGCACGCGCACGGGCCGGCCCGCTCCGTATTTGAGCGCGTTGGTCAGCAGGTTGATCACCACCTGCTCCAGCCGCACCCTATCCCACTCGCCCACCACGGGGGGTCCGGCCCATAGCTCCACCGCGCAGCCGGCGCGCGCGGCCTCGTCCGAGAACTGCGCGAGCACATCCCGCGTGATCTCCACCGGGTCCACCTGCTCCAGATGCAGCGGGAGCCGGCCCTGTGCCAGCCGGGAGACATCCAGCAAGTCATTCACCAGCCCCGACAACTTGCGCACCTGGGCCTCGCAGATCCGCGCGGCCCGGAGCACGCGCTCGGGGTCCACGGACCCGTCCCCCGTCGAGCCGACCACCCGCCGCAGTCCCTGGAGTTGCAGCCGCAGCGGCGTGAGCGGCGTCTTCAGCTCGTGCGAGGCCACCGCGAGGAACTCGTCGCGCAGACGCACCGCGCGCTGCGAATCCGTGAAGAGCCGCGCGCTCTCCAGCGCCGCCGCCACGCGGTGCGCCAGCTCCTGACCCAGGGAGATGTCCTCGGGGCCGTAGCGCCGCCGCCGCGAGCAGGAGCCCAGGGTGACGAGGCCCAAGGTGCGCTCGTGCGAGCGCAGCGGCACCACCAGCACCGAGCAGGCCTCCTCCGCCAGGTCCTCGATCTCGGGCACGGAGCCCATGGACAGGTAGCGCCACGTCTCCACGCCGAAGTCCTGGAAGAGCAGCGGCTCGCCCGAGTGCATCGCGTCCAGCAGGGGCCCCCCGAGTCACTCAGCGGGGGCAACGGCCATCCCCGCCGCAACCGCTCCTCGCGCCCCTCCTCCCGGTGCGCCACGGCCGCCCTGCGCAGCAACCCCTCGGGAGTGGCCGGTCGATGACACACCACGAGGCCACCGAGATACTCGCCAGACCCGCCACGTCCTGGAGCGTGGCATCGGACACCTCCAGCGACTGGCCCAGGACGCGGCTGGCCGTGGCGAGGAAGCGCAGCGCACCTTCCGCCCGCTTGAGGTCCGACAAATCCAACACGAAGGTGAGGACGCGCTCCTGCTCCTCCACCCACGCCGAGCCCGTCAACACCGGCACCCGGCCTCCATCCCCGCGCAGCAGATCCAGCTCGAAGGTGGGGGGACGCGCCGTGCGTCCACAGCTCGCCAGCGATCGATTCCTCCTCCTGAGGCAACAGCATGCGCCAGTGCAGGCGGCCCCGCCGCACCTCCTCCCGATCATGGCCGACGAGCGAGAGGAAGGTGTCATTGGCCTCGAGCAGCAGGCCGTCCCGGTCACAGAAGGACAGCCCCATCATGTCGGACTCCATGATGCGGCGGAACACACACTCCCCCTCGCGCAGGGCCCGCTCCATCCGCAACCGCTCGGAGATGTCCTCGAGGACGGCCACCGCGGCCGTCACCCGGCCCTCCGCGTCGCGCACCGGTCCAGCGTTCACCTCGAGCGTGAGCGTGGAGCCCTCGGTGTCGCGGAATTCCATGAGATCGCCGCGCACCACCGCTCCAGAGAGGGCACGAACCAGGGGCCACTCGCTCGGAAGATAGGGTCGCCCGTCCGGGTGGAAAGCAGGGATGGCCGTGTACTCCTTCAGACTCCAGTCGAGCCGCACGGGGAGGGGGTATCTGCCGAGCCGCAGCGCCCGATCATTGGCCATCACCATCCGGCCACTCGGGGCTTCGGCGAGGAGGACGCCTTGAGGCAGTTGCTGGAGCACGGCCTGGAGGCGGCGATGCTCCAATTCCAACAGACGGCGGTGCTCCTCGGCCTCGGCCCGCGCCCGCTCCGCCTCCTCGCGCAGCTCCCGCTCGCGCGCATAGAGGAGGGCCCGCTCCAACGCCTGCGCGCATTGCTTGGAGAGGAGACAGGCGAAGTGCTTGTCCTCCTCCGTGAAGCCCCGCCCCAGCGGCAAACCAACCGCCAGCACTCCCAGCAACCGTCGATCCAGGTGCAGTGGCAGGAACGCCCAAGCGCCATTCTGGCTCAGCGGCATGTCGTGGAGGGCTGGGTAGAGCTGGCGGAAGGACGTCAACGACTCGACCCAGACGGGCTTCTCCGTGCGCGCGGCCTGCGCGATGGGGACGGGCTCGGTCACGAGCAGCCAACGCCAGCGCTCGAGCGCATCCTCGGGCATTCCCATCGCTTGAACCGGTGCAGCATCCCGGGTGCCGTGAGCAGATAGATGCAAGCCTCGCACGCCCCCATGGCTGGCCCCGCCTGCCGGACGATGACACTGGCCACCTGCTCGGGCGTGAGTGCCTGGGACAGCTCGCTCGTCACCTTCTGCAAGCGCAGCAGCCGCTCCATCGATTGTCGCGCCGCCCGCTGCCGCATCTCACTCAATCGGACCCCCGCCCGTGGTCAGGAGCACACCCACAGGGTCAACAACGCCCGTGGCGTTTGTTCTCCCATCCCGAGGAACGGGTCCGCCGCTGGAGGGTATGCTTCATCCCTCGCCTTGACTCATCACGGGGAGTCATCGATCGCGGATGGACTTGTTGCACGCCGGGAACGACGAGCCCCGGTAGGTTGAGCGCTCTCCCTGGGGGAACGATGAAGAACCAGTCGAGGCACGCCACCCTGGCATCACGCGAGCGGTTGCCCGTGCTGCTGGTGCACGGCATCGATGACGATGCGCGCTCCCTGGCGCCGCTCGCGGACGGGTTGACGCGGGCCGGCTTCCAGGACGTGCATCGCGTCGAGCTGAAGCCCAACAACGGGGCGGCACCCATCTCCGTGCTGGCCGAGCAGGTGGCCGAGGCGGCCAATGGCTTGCGCGCGCGAACGGGCCATGCGCGAATCGACGTGGTGGCCTTCAGCATGGGGGCGCTCGTCAGCCGTTACTACCTGCAGCGGCTGGAGGGCCGGAACCACGTGCGCCGCTTCGTGTCCATCTCCGGCCCCCATGCGGGAACGCTGATGGGGTGGCTGCGAGCCAACCCCGGGGCACGGGACATGCGGCCCGGGAGCGAGTTGCTGCGGGGGCTCGCCGCCGATGAATCCCCCTTCGGGGACGTCCAGGTCTTCACCCTCTGGACGCCGCTCGATCTGATGATCCTCCCCGCTCGCTCCTCCCAACTCGCCGGAGCGAGGGAGCGCACCATTCCCGTCGTCCTCCACCCGTTGATGCTGCGCGATGAGCGGGTCCTGCGCTCGGTGCGAGAGGCCCTCACGGTGGAGCGTCCGGAGGACTTCCGCCCCCGCCGGTCACACCCTCGCCAAGCACGCCCTGAACCTCCGTCACTCACGTGGCGCCGACTTGCCCCACAGCTCCACCCCATCCTGCTCGACGAGTTGCAGCCGGCCCACCACCGCACCGGGTTCGAGCAGGGTTCCGGGGGACAGGACGGCGTTGGCGCCGATGCGCACCCCATCGCCGAGCAGCGCACCGAACCCGGTGAGGCCCGTGCCGATCCTCTGTCCGTTGATCCGGACGTGGATGGCCTTGTCGGTCCGCTCGTTCCAGTGGTTGGCGACCACGGCGCCGGCTTCCAGGTTGACATTCCGGCCGATGATGCTGTCGCCGACGAAGTTGAAGTGGGCGAGCACGGACCTGCTCGAGATGATGCTGGTCTTGAGTTCACACCCCGGGCCCACCGTGACCTGGGGACCCAGGATGACGCCGCCACGCAGGTAGGCATGGGCGGCGATGAAGCAGCCTTCGTGGATCAGCGCCGGTGCCTTGAGGATGGCTCCGTCTTCCACGCGGGCGGAGCGATGGATGTAGACACCCGCTCGGTCTTCGTACTCCTTCAGGTCCAGCTGCTGGAGGAGCCGGGGCAGTTCCTGGGGCAGCTTCGCCACGAGGTTCCACGGCGCGGACTCCAACGGGAGGAGCGGGAACTCTTCTCTCAGGTGGGGAACGTAGTTCGTCAGATCGAGGAGCATGAGTGGGGAACGGCGCACACGGCGGGTGGCTCGGCGGGCGGGTCACATAACATGGGGAATCCCGCACCTGACAGGCTGGCGGCCCCAGGCCGGTGGCCCCATGACTTCACGAGCAAGTGGCTCTCGTCCGGGGAGGACTCCCTCATTAGAAATCTCCCAGGAGGAAGCACATGAAAGCACGCATCGACGTCGCGGCTGTCGCCCCTGGGGCGTACCGGGCCATGCTGGGCCTCGAGAAGTATCTGAGCGAGTGTGGTCTGGAGGAGGGATTGCTCCACCTCGTCAAGCTGCGCGCCTCTCAGCTCAACGGCTGCGCCTACTGCATCGACATGCACTGGAAGGACGCACGCGCGCTCGGAGAGACGGAGCAGCGCCTGTACGGGCTGAGTGCCTGGGAAGAGAGCCCCTACTACTCGGACAGGGAGCGAGCAGCCTTCTCGTGGACCGAGTCCCTCACGAACCTGGGAGAGGGGCACGTGCCGGACTCCGTCTATGAGGCCGTGAAGCCACACTTCTCCGAACGGGAACTGGCCGACCTGACGCTCGCCGTGGTCACCATCAACGCGTGGAACCGGCTCGCCATCGCCTCCCGCACGGTCCCAGGCGGATACACTCCCGCAGCGCACGCCCGGAAGGGGTAGGGACTTCATCTCCAGGTGTGTGTTCTCGTTTTCTCAACTCGGGATATAAGCTTTTTAAACAGTTTTTACCTGTTATGATGAGCTATACCCTCGTCCCAAGGCATTACTGCCCTTCTTTGGCCGGATGCGCCAGGGATCCAAGTCGCCAAACAGACGAGGAGTCAAAGCATGATCATCCACAGGAGCTTGCGTCCCCCTGCCCTGCTGCTCGTGATGGGCATGGTCGGAACCGGGTGTCTGCCGGACGGAGGCACGACGCAGGAAGAGGGCGTTCCCAGCGAATGCGTCAGCGGCGAATGTCACAGCGGCGACACGGCGGGCAGCAGCGAGTCCAGTGGCAGCGGCGAAAGCCAGCTGGCGACCGCGTGTGATCCCGGAACCACGACGACGGCCTGGGCGACGAGCTGTCCGACCTCACCGCCGACTTGCACCGCGGGAACCTGGAAGGCGGGCGGACCGGATCCGGATCACACCAACTTCAAGCTGATCAAGGAGTCCGCGCACTTCGCCATCTATTCGGACGAGGCCATCTCCGACGCCACGGCCCAGTCCGCGCTCGACACGCTCGAGAACACGATCTGGAAGTTCTATTTCGGCTCGCCCATCTACTTCAAGGAGCCGCTCTGCAACCTGACGAACAAGACCAAGGCCAGCATCCACGTGCATTCCGGATGGGGTCTCTCCGGCGGCGCCTGGTCCTCGACGCGGATGGGTATGTGGATTGGCCCCGGCGCGCTCAATGATCACTGGGGGCTCGGGCACGAGTTCATGCACGCCGTGCAGAGCGTGAGCGGCGGCATGACGTGCAACCAGTCGAACACCTGCGGCTGGATCTTCGAGAGCCACGCCAACTTCATGCCGCACCAGCTCCCCGAGTACCGCGGCGAGGTGCACTGCTCGGAGATGTCCGTGAACGCGCCGCACGTCTATCTGGGCTCGACGCGTGACCGCTACTGCAACTGGCAGTTCATGGAGTTCTTGAAGGACAAATACTGCTACAGCGCGGTCAACGAAATCTGGACGAGCAGCCCGAGCAACGATCCCTTCTCGCAAATCATGAAGACGCGCGGCTGGAACATCAGCCAGCTGAACGACTTCTTCGGCGAGTGGGCGATGCACAACGTGACCTGGGATTACAAGGATCCGCCCCCCACCAGCGGAGGCAACCAGGGCCCGACCTACCGCGCGCGGTATGGCGCGATCACGACGAAGTCGAGGCCGGAGCAGCGCCTGCGGCTGACCCAGCTCGAACCGCTGGATGGGAACTACGCGACGAATCGGCGCTTCGTGACGCCGAGCAACTGGGCGCCGCAGCGCTGGGGCTACAACATCGTGCGGCTCTACCCGGAAACGGGCGCCACGAGCGTGACCGTGACCTTCCGCGGCGTGACGCAGAGCGGAGCGGACTCCGATTGGCGCTGGGGGCTCGTCGCCACGGACAGCGCCATCACCACGCCTCGCTATAGCGCCATGCAGCGCGGCGCGGACAGCACGCTCGAGTTCTGCATCAATCCCGGCGAATCGCTCTTCCTCGTCGTGGTCGGAACGCCCTCGGTGCAGAAGCAGATCGTCTGGGATCAGATGTACAACACCATCCATCGCTACCCGTGGATGGTCCAGCTCGCGAATGCCTGGCCCGAGGGGTTCAAGAATGGCAGCCAGGACGCCTGCCCCACGGGAACGAAGCGTCACTCGAACGGCGGAGGCTGCGTCACCAGCAGCGTTCCGGCGAGCGTGTACGTCGGCCCCTACGCGCAGGTGCTCGGCGGAACCGTGAGCGGCTCGGCCCGCATCGAGGATCACGCGGTGGTCCTGTCAGGCAACGTCTCCGGCGGCACCGTCACCGGGCTGTCGGTGCTGACGAACAACTTCGGCGTGAGCGGCTCGGCCAGGGTCGCCTCCACGTTCTATCCGCTCGGCTTCTACGAGGGCCAGCAGGCGGTGTCGGGCACGGCATGGCTCTTCGGTGATGTCGAATACCGGGGCGTGGGTCTGAACAAGTCGAGCGGCTCCTACTCCGGCTTCGTCGACTCGAGCACCCCGTCCCTCTCGAACCCGACGGACGTCACGATCGCGCCGCCCTACGCCTGGCGGCCGTAACACCACCGAGCGGACGCGGAAATACCGCTCCGCTCGTCATGGCACCCGGGCCTGCCCCGATGACATGGGGCAGGCTCATTCAACTCCCAACGCCTGTCAGCTCGGCGCTCACCCGCCACAGCTTCTCGGCGGCGTCGTCGTTCTGGGCGGCCCGGGACTCCTTGGCCACCTTGCTCTTGATGAAGTACCTGCCGCTCACGCCCTCCACCTCGGGCGAGGAGGCCGGTACACCGACGTGCGGGCGCCGCCCTCGGCCGAGAGCATGAAGGGCGCGACCAGCTTCATCAGGTGCTTCAGGATGCCCTCGGAGTTGAGGCCGAAACCGGTGCGCACCACGCCTGGGTGCAGGCTGTTGGTGGTCACCTTCGTGCCATCCAGCCGCCGCTTCAGGCCGCGCGTGAAGAGGATGTTGGCCAGCTTCGAGTTGCCGTAGACCTTCATTCCGCTATAGGCGCCCCGCTCGGCCTGCGGGTCGTCGAGGAAGTCGAGCGAGCCCAGGCGGTGGCCCTCGGAGGAGACGTTCACCACGCGCGAGGCACCGCTGGCCTTGAGCAGCTCCAACAGCTGGTGGGTGAGCACGAAGTGCGCGAGGTGGTTGGTGGCGAAGGTGGCCTCGAAGCCGTCCGGGGTCACCTTGCGCCGGTCGATGATGAGACCCGCGTTGTTGAGCAGCACATCCAGCCGCGAGTACTTGCGCTGGAAGTCCTCCGCGAGCTTGCGGACGGAGGCCAGCGAGGTGAGGTCCGCGAGCATCAGCTCCAGCTTCGCGTCGGGGACGGTGCGGCGGACCTCCGCGAGCGCGGCCTCACCGCGGCCCGGGTCCCGTCCCGCCAGCACCACCGTGGCCCCCTGGCCCGCGAGCCCCCGTGCGGACTCCAGCCCGATGCCCGAGGTGGCACCCGTGATGAGGCAGACCTTCTCTCGCATGTTTCCTGGTGTCATCCGCGACGTCCCTCCAAGGCTCCTGAAATGGAGGGCCTTCTATAATCCGCGGAGTCACCCGCGCGCATCCACTGATGGAAACGCGAGCGGGGCGCCAGGGCAAGGCAAGTCACACGGCGGCCCCCCGCGCGGTCGCGGGGAGCCCGCCATGCCTCCCGCGCTACGAGCGGGCGACCTTGGTCACCGAGGTGCCGGGGAGCCCCGTGTTGAATTGCTCGGGACTGCCCACCTTGAGCTGGTTGTGCACGTCCTTCACGCCGAGGACATCCTCGATGATGTCCTCGATGATGCGCTTGTCGCGGCGCTCCTCGACCAGGCCGGTCAGCGTGACTTCGCCGCCCTTCACCTGCACCTCCACGTGCTCGGCGTTCACCCACCCGTGCATGAGCCGGTCGTAGATGTCCTCGCGGATGCGGTCATCCGAGCGCGTGTACGCCTTGGGCGCCTTGCCCAGCTTGCGCAGGCCCTCGCGGAACCGGTCGCCGAGCCGCTCGATCGGGCCGCGCTCGTTGACGTCGCGGCGGCCGTAGAGGCCCTCGTTCCTGTCGCGCGCCCCGTAATTCCCATGGTCCCGGTCGTACCCGAGGTCGCGCTCGGAGTACCCGCCTCCGAGGTTGCCCCGCGAGGTGGAGTAACCCGGAGGGTTGTAGTGACCTTGGTTATAATCGCCCTGGTTGTAATTGCCCTGGTTGTAATTGCCCGGGCCGAAGTCACGGGAATAGCGGCTGGAGTCCTCGCGGAGCCCTCGGCCGTAATCCTCGAACCCGCGGTTGCCGCCCGAGTACCCCTGGCTGCCCTGCCACGGGCCGCGCTCCTGCCGTGGCCCCATGTCACTGCCCCGGAAGCCTTCGTCGAAGTCCCGCTCCCGGCCCGACCAGCGATCCCGGTCTTCTCCCAGATACCGACGCGTCTCGTAGTCCCTGTTCGCCATGACGTGTGTCTCCTCGTGGTTGCGCGTACGTGTCACGTGACGGTGACGTTTCCGTTGCAGCTACCTCTCGGTGTCACGTGGGGCCCGCGATGCCCGAAGGCCTCGCGAGTCCAGGGCAAACTGGGCCCTCCTCGCTGGACGGCAACGGGTGGCCCCGCGTGCCTCGGCAGGCTGGCCGCTGCACGGTCACGGGCCCTCGGGAACAACGGGCCCGGAGAATAAAGCGGCGCGAGGAGCCATCCGAAACGCGCGGAGGAGTCATCGGCTGGGTGACTCGCCATGTGGGCGGACTTCTCCAACACTCCGCGCCCCCGTGTCGGGTAACCGCCATCCGGCCGGGGACTGTTGGTTGTTCTCCCCTTCCGGCAATGACAAATCAACGGGGCCTCCAACGAAGCGGCCAGGGCCGGGGCCGCGTGGAATGGAACCGATGAAGAGTGACGGGACGGATAGTCCAATCAACCAGATGATGCGGACCGGAGCACCAGGCGACGGCCGGCGTGGAGCCTCCGCCCAGTGCTTCCGAGTGCGCTGGTGCTTCGACGGCTCATTCTGGGAGCCGCCGTGTTCCTGTCGGGGGGAGCGTTGGCCAAGCCTCCCGCGGGAGGTGTGTTCTGCACCACCTATCCCTCGGCGCCCGCGTGCACCGGACAGCAGCCCTCCTGCAATTACTGTCACATCGCGCCACCCCAGCGAAACGCCTTCGGGGCCAGCTTGGAACCCCACTGGTGCCCAGCGCGGCGCGTCCCCTGTCCGACGGGGACTTCGCGGCCGCGCTTCCCTCGGCGCTCGAGGCCGCCGAGACGGAGGACGCCGACGGTGACGGGGTGCTCAACCTCGAGGAGATCCAGCGCGGGACCTTCCCAGCGGATGCCAACAGCGTGCCCGTGGACACCGGCCACTGCCGGCGGGCGAGAATCCCCAGTACGATGTGTGTCATTACGACGCGCGCTTCGCCTACAAGCGCCTGCTACTCGACTTCTGCGGCGCGCCACCCACCTACGCGCAACTCAAGGAGTTCAGCGCGTTGAGCGCCGGTGACCAGCGCGCCCGGATGGATGCCGAGTTGGACCGGTGCACCCAGAGCGAGTTCTGGCGGGGCAAGAACGGGCAGGTGTGGAAGCTGGCGCACCCGAAGATCCGCCCGGTGGGCTCGCTCAAGGAGGGTGAGGACCCCGGTGTCATCGCGCTCGCGGACTACTACGACGACTACGCGCTCTACACCTACGCACAGCTCGACGATCACGACGCGCGCGAGGTGCTCACGGCGAAGTACTACGTGCGCCGGGAGAGCAACCCCACCCGCTACACGGTAGTGCCCTCGCTGCCGACGCAAGCCATGGATGAGCTGCACCGCGCGGGCAACATGACCTCCCGGTGGAGCCTGCTCTACTTCGTGATGTTCAGCGCGCTGCCGCGCAACGCCGCGTCCCAGGCCTACCGGGCGTACCTGGGTCTCGACATCGCCGTGCAGGAGGGCCTCTTCAGCGTGCCCGGAGAGCCGCGCGACTACGACCACGCGGGTGTGACCTCGCCTGGCTGCGCGGCCTGCCACGCGACGTTGGATCCGCTCAGCTACCCCTTCCGCAACTACGAGGGCCTGTCCTTCCCCATCAACCCCGATGCGCCCTGGGGCACCTACGTGCCCAACCGCATCGAGAAGCGCTTCCCCAACGTCACGCCCATCATCACCCAGATGCCGGAGACCGGTTACCTCTTCGGCCAGAAGGTGAACACCCTCGCCGAGTGGGCGCAGGTCGGCGCCAACAGCGATGCCTTCGCCATCGCCGCCGTCACCGACTACTGGAAGCTGCTCGTCGGCCACCCTCCACCCCCGAGGAGAACGCCGAGTTCGTCTCCACCTGGAAGCGCTTCAAGGGCACGCACCAGTACCGCGTGCAGCGCATGCTTCATGACCTGATCCGCACGGAGGCCTACGGTGCGCCCTGATTTCCTTCGCGTGTTGCTGCTGTCCTCCGCCTGTGTCCTCTCCGCATGCCCCGCCCCCGCTCCCTCGGGGCCGGATGCCGGGACGCCGCCCGCCGATGCCGGCACGGGTAGCACCGGTGACGTGGCGCCCTCCTCGCGCGACAACCTGCGCTTCAACAATCCGGAGCAGCTCACGGCCCACTTCGCCTCGGCGCTGTCCCTGCCACCGGAGCAGGTGTGCAACGAGCTGGGCCAGTACTCCTGCGCCACGTACGCGCACCCCGTGGCCCTGGGCGGTGTCGATCCCTATGGCATGGGCCTCTACGAGCCCCTGAAGACCACGGGCGCGACGACCCCCAACGTCGTCGACCGTATGGCGCTGGCGGCTTGTACCCGGCGCGTCTTGCTCGACCTCGCCACCCCTGGAGAGGCGGTCCTCTTCAAGGGCCTCGAGCTCGACGCACGGGGGCGACTGGCGAATCGGGAAGGCGCGCCGGTCCGCGACGCCATCACCTCGCTCTACCAGCGCGCCCTGTTGCGAGACCCCACGGAGACCGAGGTGGGCACCCTGTCTCGACTGGCCACGCAGCTCGAGTCCATGGGTGGCCAGACGCCGGGGCGTGACTGGATGACCGCGTCCTGCTTCGCCGTCCTCTCCTCCGCCGAATCCATCTTCTTCTAAGGGAACGTCATGTCACTGCGTAACAATGGACGGCTCTCGCGCCGGGAAATCATGAAGGCGTTGTCGATGTGCGCGGCGGGCTCCGCGATGGGGCCTCTGCTGACGGGCTGCCGGGACGGGCTCAATACCCCAGCGGCACTCGAGCAGTTCGGGGGCGTGCGTCAGGCGCGCCTGGACGGCAAGCCCCGCTTCCTCATCGTGGTGGGCGCCGTGGGAGGCGCCTCCATCGTCGACAGCATGCTGGCGGTGCGGGCCTCGGAGACGACGGCGGCGGGCGGCAACGCCGCGAAGCTCAACACCTTCGCCGACGCGCAGGTGCGGGGGGTGGACGGCTCCCCGTTCCGTGCCGTGAAGGTGGACAGCCCCCAGCTCGGCAACATCCCCGTGCCGGTGAAGGTGGACCAGCTGCCCTTCGTGAAGAAGTACAAGGACTCCATGCTGGTGGCCACCTCGGTGGGCACGTCGGTCAACCACGCCATCGCGCAGAAGCGCAGCCTCACCGGCAACGGCGCACGGCTCGGCCGCACGTTGCAGGAGTGCGTGGCCCTCCAGTACGGCGCGGGCTTCCCCATTCCCAACGTGAACATGGGCAACGGAGGCTTCTCCGAGCGCGGCACCGACAGTTCCCTGCCGGCGTACTGCTACGGGGAGGTGGTGGCCAACCCCTCGCTCTGGCCCCTGGGTCTGGATGGCATCAAGGGCATCAAGGACGCGCCCGCCCGCGACGTGATGGCCCTGGCCCGGAGCGTGCGCAACTCGCTCGATGCCCAGTCGGTCTTCGGCAAGACCTTCGACGACGCGGCGGCGCTCGAGCTGTGGAACGAGCAGCGCACCTCGGGACAGGCCGCGCTGGAGGTCCGGATTTGATCAGCCGCCTCAACGTGTTGCCCGACCAGCCTCCGAAGATGCCTCTTTCGGAGTACGGCCTGTCGAGCTCCCCCGATGGAGAGCGGCTGCGCGCGGTGTTCCCGAACTACATGACGGATCCCGTGGAGGGGCAGGCGGCGCTGGCGTTCCTGCTGCTCAAGCACCGGGTGTCGGTGTCCGTGACACTGGGCCCGTCGTTCAACATGTACGTGACGCCGTCGTATGAGGTCACCAACCCGCCGCTGGCCTTCGACTTCAGCCACAATGATCACCGCTCCATCCAGGCCTTCATGTGGTCGCGCCTGATGGGCACGATCGACAAGCTCATCGAGCTGCTCAAGTCGGAGCCCTTCGACTCGAGCGGCGAGAGCATGTGGGATCGCTCGCTGATCTACATGGCGACCGAGTTCGGGCGCACGCGCAACCGGACGGAGGGGGCCACGGAGATGTTCGGCACGGGGCATGACCTCAACAACGGGTTCATGATCCTCTCACCGAGGGTCCGGGGAAACACGGTGCTGGGAGGCGTGGATCCGAAGACCACGCTGACCTACGGCTTCGACCCGCGCACCGGCGCGCCCGAACCCGGCAAGATGACGTCGAACGAGGCGGACATCTTCTCGGGCATTCTCACCGCGATGGGCGTCGACACCTCCGGCAGCGGACTGCCCGACGCGAGCGCCTTCCCGCGCACCTGAGTGCCCGCGAAAACATCAAACCGACCTCGGACGGCGGGACGGCGTACCTCACTGACGAATTTGGTCACTCCGCTGGCCAGATTCGTCACTCCACTGGGAGCAGGCAGGCAGGCCTCCAGGAAATCCAGCGGATTGGCTGTGTCCACCCGTTGGCATTCCAGGTGCTTGGGGTGTGACGGCCGGTGGGAGTTCGCCGGCCCTCATCTCACCCTCGAGGAAAACCATGCTGCGCAACATGTCCCCGCGTGTTTTCAACGCACTGGCCGCCGTCACGGTGGCGATTCCGCTCCTGGCCTGGAGCACCATCCTGCCGGTCCACAACATCCGCGCGTCGACCCTCGAATTCTTCTACGAGAGCAACTACGCCCAGAGCCAGCAAATCAATCACACGGTGATGAAGAGCGCCGCGACGTTCGTCTGGCAGGAGAACTCGCTGCACGGATTCGGCAACCTGCGCACGACGGTCGCTGGTAACGATCCCAAGACCGGGACAGGCGCCACGTTCGAACTCAAGTTGGTGCGCATCTCCTCCAGCAACGCCAATTCCATCAATGGAGAGTGGGACGTGTTCAAGGATGGCGATCCCACGTGCGCCGGATGCAAGGGCTACTTCTACGTATCCTCCCCGGGAGACAGCTCCCAGTATCTCAAGGGCTACGTCAACAACGACAGGGTCGGCTACTCCTTCATGGGGTATCTCGACCCCAACACCCGCCAGGACTACTGAGCGCTTCATGAGTGCGCTCCAAAGGGATCGCCCGCGGCGACGAGGGCGATGTCTCCGGGCCAGAGCGTGGCGAGTCGTTCCGCCGCCCTCCAGGCGCGGAGGCCGGAGCGACAGACGAGCACGGCGCGCTGGCCGGGTTCGGGCAGGTCCATGCCAGGGCCGACCTGGGCCACGGTCAGGCGCCGCGCGGCGGGGTGGATGAGCGGAGCCTCCTCCACCCCGCGCAAGTCGATGGTCAGGTCTCCTGGCGTGATTTCGGAGGGGAGACGAAGCGCGGCGCACGCTCGGGCTCCTCCGCCCCGTCGAAGCGGAAGCCGCCCGCGCGGAAGGTCGCGGCGTCAAAGGTGATGAGGCGCCCGAGGACGCCCGTCTCCCCCGCCAGCAGCGCCAGCGCCATCTGCGCCTGGAGCGAACCAATCACCCCCACGACGGGGCCGAGCACGCCGGTTTCGGCACAGCTTCCCATCCGCTGCGGCAGGTCGGGGAAGACCGCGCGCAGGCTCGGCGCGCCGCCGCAGAAGCCGCCCGCATGGCCCTCGCGCCCCGTGACGGAGGCGGAGAGGAACGGCAGGCCCCGCGCGAGGCACAGGTCCGAGAGGATGTAGCTGACCGCGAAGCTGTCGGCGCAATCGAGGATCAGCTCGCAACCCTCGATGAGCTTGGAGGCGTTGGCGGGCTCCAGAGCGGCCACCACGGGCTCCACCACGCTCTCCGGGTTGAGCCCGGCGAGGTGGCGGGCGCAAGCCTCGGCCTTGGGCTGGCCGAGGTCGCCCATGCGGAAGAGCGCCTGGCGGTGCAGGTTGCTCTCCTCCACCCGGTCGGGATCGACGAGGCGGATGTGCCCCACCCCCGCCCCGACGAGGTATTGCAGCACCGGCGCGCCAAGGCCCCCCGCCCCCACGACGAGGATCCGCGCCGCCCGGAGCCGCTCCTGAGCGCCCTCCCCCAACACGGCGGTCTGGCGGGCATAGCGGCTCATCGCGTCACCTCGAGCCATTGGGCGATCCGCGCCTCGGGATGGGGGTTCAGCGTGATGTCGGTCACGACCGAGACGATGTCGGCCCCCGCCGCGAAGACGCCCGGGGCGCGGTCGGTGCGCATGCCGCCAATGGCGACGAGGGGGAGCTCGCCAATCCGGCGTTTCCATTCCGTCACCCGCTCCAGCCCCTGCTGGTGCCATTTCATCTGCTTGAGCATGGTGGGATAGACCGGCCCCAGCGCGACGTAGTCGGGCGCGAGCGAGAGGGCGCGATCGAGTTCGGCGGGGTCATGCGTGCTGATGCCGAGGCGCAGCCCCGCGCGGCGGATGGCGGGCAGGTCGGCACCGTCCAGATCCTCCTGTCCCAGATGCAGCCAGTCGCAACCCTCCTCGATGGCGAGCCGCCAGTGGTCGTTGACCACCAGCACGGCGCCGGCCTCGCGGCAGAGGTCGCGGGCGGCGGCGATCTGGCGGCGCAGGTCGTCCGGCGCGCGGTCCTTGAGGCGGAGCTGGACGAGCTTCACGCCCAGGGGGAGCGCCCGGGGCAGCCAGGCCACGTCGTCGAAGATCGGGTAGAAGCGGTCGAGCGTCACAGGAAGGCCTTTCCAATCACGGGGGTGGAGGGGGCGGCCATGTCGCGCGGCGGCATCGGGTCGGCGCCACGGGCGAGGCGCCCGGCCTCCAGCGCCTTCGCGAAGCCCTCGGCCATCGCCGCGGGATCGCCCGCCTTGGCGACGGCGGTGTTCAGCAGCACCGCGTCGAAGCCCATCTCCATCGCCGCGGCCGCCTGGCTCGGCAGGCCCAGCCCCGCGTCGATCACCATCGGCACGTCCGGGAAGTGCGCGCGCAGGCTGCGCAGGCCGTAGGGATTGAGCAGCCCCAGCCCCGTCCCGATCGGCGCGCCCCAGGGCATCAACACCTCGCAGCCCGCCGCCAAGAGACGGTCGGCGAGCACCAGATCCTCCGTCATGTAGGGGAAGACCTTGAAGCCCTCGGCCACGAGGATCCGTGCCGCCTCGACCAGGCCGAAGGGATCGGGCTGGAGCGTGTCCGCGTTGCCGATCACCTCGAGCTTGATCCAGTCGGTCTCGAAGAGCTCGCGCGCCATCTGGGCGGTGGTGACCGCCTCGCGGGCGCTGTGGCAGCCGGCGGTGTTGGGGAGCACCCGCACACCGAGCCCCGCGATCAGGCGCCAGAAATCCTGCCCCGCCCGCTCGCCCCCCGCCTCTCGGCGGACCGAGACGGTGGCGACGCCCGCGCCCGAACGGCGAAAGGCCTCGGCCAGAACGGCGGGCGAGGGGTATTGCGCGGTGCCGAGCATCAGGGGTGAGGCGACTTCGACTCCATAGAAGACGGGCATCGGCTCAGCCCCCTGCCGGGGCGTCACGATCTCCACCCGGTCGCCCGCGGCGAGCCGCAGCCCATTGCGCGCGGCGGCGGGCACGAAGGCTCGTTCACGGCCGTCGCGACCCTGGCATCGCCATGGCCCATTTCGAGGAGGAGCTCGCCGAGCGTCTCGCTCGCCGTCTCGCGTGTTTCGCCGTTCACGGTGATCTTCATTGCAGGAGCTCCACGGGTTCGCCGGACAGAAGGTGGTCGGCCGCCATCCGCGCCAGCACCGGCGCCATCAGATAGCCGTGGCGGTAGAGGCCGTTGAGGAAGAGCGTGCCGTCACGCCGGATGAGGCGCGGGACGTTGTCGGGGAAGGCGGGCCGCGCATCGGTGCCGATCTCGAGGATCTCGGCCTCGCCGAAGGCCGGGTGCAGCGCATAGGCGGCGCTGAGGAGTTCCAGGACCGAACGGACGCTCGCGCGCCCGCGCTCGGCGCTTTCGATCATCGTGGCGCCGAGCATGTAGACCCCGTCGCCACGGGGGACGAGGTAGACCGGGATACGCGGGTGGAGGAGCCGAATGGGGCGCGAGAGGGCAAGGTCGGGGAGGCGCAGCACGAGCATCTCACCCTTCACGCCGCGCAGTTCAGGGAGCGCGTCACGCGCGGCGAGGCCCCGGCAGTCGATGCGCTGGCCCCCGGGCGCGGTCTCCGCGAAGGCGACGCCGAGCGCCGCGGCTCGGGCGCGCAGGGTGGAGAGGGCCACGCGCGGCGTCAGGTGCGCCTCGGCCGGGAAGAAGAGCCCGCGATGGAAGCGGCCGTCGAGATCGGGTTCGAGCGCGGCGAGCGCATCACCGCCCACCCACTGGTGCTCCCGCGTCCGGGCGGCGAAGCGGTCGAGCTCGGCCCGGTCGCGGCCCAGGGCGAGGACCAGCGTACCGCGGCGAACGACCTCCACCCCCTGAGCCACCCACCAGCCGGCGGCGGTCTGGCCGAGCCGGAGCACCGGTTCTTCGGCCGTCTCGCCCTCGCAGAAGGGGGCGAGCATCCCGCCCGCCCACCAGGAACAGGCATGGGGGCCCGGTTCGGGACGAGGATCGACCAGCGTCACCCGCGCGCCGCGGCTCGCGAGTTCGACGGCGGTGCACAGGCCCATGACCCCGGCGCCGAGGATCGTGTACGGGGTGGTGGGCGTTCGCATCGCGCTTCCTCTCTTCGAACCGGCGGGGGTTCAGAGGAAGCTTCGGGACCACGACCGAGAGACCGCGCGCCCTTGCCACTCTCCGTTCCCTACGCCGGTCCTAGCCGGATCAGGTTCGATGGGTTGGCACCGGCCTCTCAGCCCCCGGGAAGGGGCACCCCAACGGAATGGCTCATGGCTAGCAGCCGGACGGCGCGACGGCAAGACACAACACGTCCAACCGCTGTCGGTTGCAAGCAGAAGGGGCTGGCGGCTTTGACAGGTTCCGCTCGGCCTCCTTATCGTCCCGGGATGCGGAACAAGTTCCGGCATGCCATCGCCGCCACGCTCTCGGCGTGCACCCTGTTGGTAGGGCTGCTGGTGATGAACTTCACGTCCATCTTCCTGTGGTCGATCACCCCCAGGACGCCCTTCAACGAGGCGCATCCCCCCGCGCCGCCCGATTACACCCTGCCCTCCGCCTGGAGCGCCCTTCCCGAACTCCATGACCTCGCGGACACGGTGCTCCCGTCGAGCCCTGGCCTCGAGCAATCCCAGGCGCCCGTGGATGTCTTCTACATCCATCCCACCACGTATGTCGGCGCCGAGTGGAATGGCCCTGTCGATGAGGTCCCCCTCAACACGGCGACCGATCGGGTGGCGACACTGATTCAAGCAAGCACCTTCAACGCGTGCTGCGCCATCTACGCGCCTCGCTACCGGCAGGCGAATCTGACCGCCTTCACCGAGCGGAGTGAGGAGGGACTGGCCGCAATGGACCTCGCCTACCAGGACGTCGCCGCGGCGTTCCGCTACTGGCGGGAGGAATACAATCACGGACGACCCTTCATCCTCGCGGCACACAGCCAGGGAACCGTCCATGCCAGACGACTCCTGCGTGAGGCCGTGAGCGGGACGCCACTCCGACACCAGCTCGTCGCCGCGTATCTCATTGGGATTCCGATGCCGGAGGGTGCGCTCCGGCGGAGTCTTCCCGACATTCCCTTCTGCGCGTCACCCGAGCAGACCGGGTGTCTCATCAGCTGGAACGCACGCAGTGCCGGCTATACGGAGCGAATCCAGGTACGGGATTCCGCGGCGGACACGGCGTCCACGGGGGACCATGCCCTCTGCGTGAATCCCCTGACCGGCGGCACGACACGGAACCGGCCCCACGCGAGCGAAACGAAGGAGCCGTGTTCCTCGAAACAACCCCACCCCAGGTGATGCCGGTCTCACCGGTGCGCACTGCAAGGAAGGGAAGCTGGAGGTCCTCGTCGGCGGAGACCTGCCACGGGACTTCATGAGCCGGTTGCTCGACCACGCGCTGGGCAAGGGCAACCACCATCCCGTGGAGTTCCAGCTCTTCTACATGAACATCCGCCGCAATGCGTCCGAGCGGGTGGCGGCGTTCCAGCGCATGGGCGCCACCACGAACACACGGAGTGACCCATGGGGTTCACTCCAGCACGGCGGTGCTACTTCTCCCGCGCGACCACCTTCACAGCCGCTCTCCGACACGTCCACTGACAGCTTCAGGTGCGGAAACACCTGTCTCCATCAGTGGACGCCATCGCCGGGGTCAGCGCACCTCGAATTCGTAGATGCGCGTCGCCGGGTCGCCGTTCTGGGTCGGGGTGGTCACGTTGAGCTTGATGTAGCGCGCCGAGGTGGCGCTGATCGAGTGGGTCGAGGCGTTGGCGGTGTTGTTGGTCACCGTCACCGGGGTGCTCCAGCTGGTGCCGTTGCTGGAGGTCTGGATGGTGAAGGCCTTGGTGTTCCAGGTGCTCGACTCTCCGCCCGCGCCGGCATGCTTGACCGTGAAGCTGCGGACCGTCTGCACCGAGCCGAGATCGACCTGCAGCCAGGACGCAGCGGTCAACGAGCAGAACTTGTCGGTGCCGCCGCCGGAGACGCTGCCGTTGACCGCCTTGGCCGGCGTTTCGCTGCTGTTGCAAGCGGTGGAGCCGGTCGCCGGTTTGTTGAGCGCCAGGTTGACGTAGCCGGCGCCGACCGAGACGGTCTGGGTCTTGGTGTGGCTGGCGCCGCCGTTGTCGGTCACGGTCAGGCTGACGTCATAGTTGCCGGCGCTGGCGTAGACACGGCTGGGGTTGGTCGCGGTCGAGCCGCTGCCGTCGCCGAAAGTCCAGCCGCGCGAGGCGATGCTGCCGTCACTGTCGCTGGAGGAGTCGCTGAAGGTCGCGGTCAGCCCGCTCACGCTGACGCCGAAATTGGCCACCGGCGGGGTGTTGCCGCTGACCGCGGTGTTGATCGCCGCCGCGTACTGCGCGGTCGTGCCCTGCGACCAGCACTTCTGGATGTCGTCATACAGCCACATGAAGCCGCCGCCGATGCCAGCGCTGGCCTTCCAGTTGCTCATCTTGCTCTGCACCGTGGCCGGACTGTCGCCGCTGCCGCAGCCGGAGCCGTGGCGCGACCACAGACCCGGATCGACGGTCATGCCCATCGCGGTGTTCCAGCTCGCCGGATTGTTGCCAGCGCCTCCGTCGTACACCTGCAGGTAGATGTTGTCGACCGCGCTGCCGAGGTTGTCCTTGAGGCTCCTCCAGAAGCTCTGATTGGTGTAGGGCGCGAAGGTGATCTTGTAGCCCAGGCCGATCAGCATCTGTCCGAACTGGGTGGTCGAGGCGAGGTCGTAGGCGCTCTCGTCGTCGAAGTTGACCGCATCGGCGCCGGTGGCGGCCTTCAGCGCCTGGAAGTTGCGGTACAGGATGCTGTTGCTGCCGGTACCGCAGACGAGGGTGCTGCCACAGCCGGCGGCGGTGCCATTGACCAGCCGGGCCATGCGCTCGAAATCGGGAACACCCCAGGCGCCGCTCGACACCTCGATGCGCTTGACCGAGGTCGGCGCGGTCTTGAGCGTGGCCAGCCGCGTCGGCCAGGCCGGGTCGCCGATGTAGGCGCCGTTCTTGACCACCGGGATGTCGTTGTAGACCAGGTCGCCGTTGTCCTCGATGTGGAAGCTCCACAGCATCACGGTGGTGAAACCCGAGCCGCGCAGGTCGTCCATCACCGCGGTGCCGCCGGAATAGAACGGGCCGCCGCCGTAGACCATCGAATCGGCATGGGCCGCCGGCGCGATGCCGGTCAGGGCGAGGGCGGCGAGCGCCGGCCAGGCCGGCGGGAGGGACAGAGGCGGGACGAGAGTTGCTTCGACTTCGGCATGGTGCAATCCCCTGCAATGAGCGTCATGGACGCGACCGCGCGCGCCCTATCGCCGACCTCGGCGACGGGCCCACATTGCGAGCGCCTAAATCCGAGTGTCAACATGGAAATCGATCTAAACTGGTAAATAAAGTTTTACCGGGCGGTCGTCGAGGTGGGCCCAGGAGCGGTCGACGTGGCCGGCTGACCGCTGGCGGACGGCCTCCCGTCGGGAACCTCGGCATGTGGAGTCGGTCTCGCGCTTCAACACGCACACCCGGGACCCCGGCGGCACGTCTTGCTACACGAGATACAGGAATCCCCACATGGACACCCGCGAGTGCAGACCTTGCAACAACCGCGAGAGGGCGAAGCGGCGGGCTCTTCCGGCGGAGCGTCCCACGTCGGAGAGGGCTCTCGCGTGAGGTCCACATCCGGCTTCGCCGTCGTCGGACCAGGGGTGGGCTCCGCGGGCTCGTGCTTCGTGGGCACCACCTGCTGACTCACCTTCACCGTCCGCTTCTTCTTCTTGCTTGGGACGGCCGTCGGCGGTTCCGGGGCAGGTGTGGCAGGTGTGGGTTGTACCTGCATCACGGGGGAGCAGGGGCGGAGTCGTCGGCGCCCGGGGATCCGGGGCCGTGCACACCGCGCAGGAACCGATCAACACCAGACCCAGCAGCACGGAACCACAACCATTAACCGAGGCTTTCTTGGGGGTCGATACGGAGGCCATGCCCCGAGCCTAACCCGCCACGAGACCGGCCTCCACACCACGCCCCTCCTCCTTCCGTGGTATTGACAGCAACGGACCAGGAGAACACACTTCCTTGCAAGCCGCGTAAGGATTTCGAGAGGAATTCGACCCCCGTGGGTGCTCGTCACGTGTGTCCGGGTTGGGTTTGACTCGTCAGCGAATATTGACCCTCCTTCGTGAAGGAGGTCGCGCGCCTCACACATCGAGCGATTCCAAGGGCTTCCACCGCGAGAGCACCTCCCTGAAGCCTGGAAGCAGTGCTGGCACTCTTCTCGCACGTAGGAGAAGGCGCATCCCACCGCTGAAACGGGTACCGCGAAGGCAGCACCATCCTGGAATCGTTGTTCAACTTGTGAGCCATTTCGTCTTCGAGGGAATCATGCGTACTCTCCAACTCTCCATCGTGCTCGGCCTCCTGACGGGGGCCCTCGGCTGCGGCAACGCGTCGGCCCCCTACCGCGCGACGAACACGACCCAGTCCATTGAGGGGCTGGCGACGGCCGACGAACTGGCCATCCGCCAGGCCATCGAGGACTACGCGAACGGGTTCATCCAAGAAGACATGCAAATGTTGTTGGATCTCTGGGACACCGTGAATTCCAGCAGCGTGACGTATGTCGCGGCGGAGCTGGACCAGCCCATCGTCGGGGTCACCAACCTGGCCCCCTATTACCAGAGCTTCCTGGACACGCTCATCATCAAGAGCGGCAACATCAGCAATCTGCAGATCTTCCAGACGGGAGACACGGCGTATGCCTTCTGCAACTACACCTGGGTCTATGAGAACAGGCCGGCGAGCGCGGAACTCGTGCAGCCCACTCGCGCGACCTTCGTCCTGGTCAAGCGCAACGGGCATTGGCTCTATCAACACTTTCACGAGTCCATCTCGTTCGAGTATGAGCCGCCCACCTCGCTGAGATAGAGCTTCGTCCAGGCGGTCCCCGTGGCATCCCATCGTGCGGCGGGGACCCGGCTCCTGCTCCTGGAGGAGCGGTGCGAGTCCAGCCTTCCAACGCAGCCAGTTGCTCGGCGACGAGCTTGCGATGTCGAGGGCGACGCGCTGTTGATGGATGTCCAAGTCCGAGTGGCTGGGGAGCAGTTCTAATGCCGTCCCAACTCCCTATCCCAGGCAGCCAACTGCATGGTCACCGAGTAGGTGTAGGCGCTAGAGACCTTCTCGAAATCCCTCGGGGAAAGCGCGGAGAGGCGCTCGCGCAGGAAGCCCGGGTCACTGAGTACCTCGCGGTGCTTGAATTCGGCGTCCGCCTCGACCAGGGCAGGAATCATCCGGAGCACGGCATCCATACACTCCTCCCGGCTAGCACGAGACATACGCGCCACCGTCAGCGCCATGTGTTCGCGCACCGAGACAGGCCCACCAGGGCACCACGCCTCCAGTGCCCAGCGTCAATTACTTTTTCCCCTTGGCGACAATTACACTTCCCCATCGGGTTGATGCCCTGACTGCGTTCACTTCGTCGTCGCCGTAGTCGTCGTCACGTCCATCGGAGCCGCTGGGTTGGCCACCTCCTGTGCCGTGAACGGGCTGTTACTCGTCCCCGGGCGCCTGGCGCGGGGCCTTGTCGACCGTCTCCCGGCTCTTGGCCTTCTCGCTGCGGTAGCTGTCGCCGGTGAGCTCCAGAATCAGCGCGTGGTGCACCACCCGGTCAATCGCCGCCGCCGTCGTCATCGCGTCCTTGAAGATCCGGTCCCACTGCGAAAACACCAGGTTGCTCGTAATCAGGACGCTCCTGCGCTCGTAGCGCTGGGCCAGGAAGGTAAACAGCACCTCCATCTCCTCCCTGTCCTGCTGGATGTAGCCGATGTCGTCGAGGATGACCGCGTCGTACCCGTCCAGTCGCCGCAGCTCCTTCTCCAGCAAGAGGTTCTTCTTGGCCGCCAGCAGTCGCTGCACCAGCAGCACCGCCGGCACGAAGAGCACCTCGTAGCCGCGCTGCACCAACTCGTGGCCGATGGCACTCACCACGTGCGTCTTGCCGCGGCCCGGCAGTCCGAAGGCCAGCACGTTCTCCGCGCGCTCCACGAAGCCGCCCTCGCATAGGGCCGGCAGTTGGCGGCGCACCTTGGCGGGTAGCTTCTCCTGCTCGAGCGTGGCGAGCGTCTTGTCCGTGGACAGCCCCGAGGCCTTGAGCAGCCGCTCTATTCGTCGGCCCCGGCGCTCGCTCAGCTCCAGCTCCACCAACTGACGCAGGTAGTGCGGGCACGTCCAGCCCTCCTGCCCAGCGCGCCTGGCCAGCTCCTCGTGGTGGGCTGCGAATGCCGGCAGCTTCAGCGCGCGCAGCAGCATGGCCAGCGTTTGCTGCTGCTCGTCGGAGGCTCCTGCCGCTGCTCGCAGGGACGTGGAGGGGGGCTCATGAGGCCACCTCCCGCTGCGCCACCAGCAGCGCGTCATAGCTGCTCAGGTCCACCTCGGGCTGCTCCAGCTCGGGCACCTCCGGCCGGGCCGGCGCCACCAGCGCCTTCACCTGCTCGGCACCGCGCAGTCCGCCCTCGGCCAGCAGTCGCGCCAGCACCTGCTCCACCTGCGCCTCCAGCGTGGAGGCCGCCGGTGCAGAATGCGCAGGTATTCCACGTCCGCGGCTCTCCCCGCGTGCACCCGCTGCAGCTCGTCGTACGCCTGGCGGAATACCAGCGAGGGGAAGAGGTCCTCCCGGTAGCGGTACTGCGCGAAGGCCCCGGGCTTCTGCACCAGTGACCAGATGCGCGGTTGGTGCCTGGAGCACAATGACGCGGCCTGCTTGCGAGCCGTGCTCCCCGAGTTGATTGGGGAGTACAGGCAACTGCGACGCATTCACCTCATCTGGGGCAATGGCTCCAGTCACATCGCCCGGGAAACACGCGCCTTCCTGCGACACAACTACCCACGTGTCCGGGTGCTCTTCACCCCGGCGCATGCCTCCTGGCTCAACGACTGCTATCAATCCAACCGTTTCTGAGAATCCACAACTGCGGGTCCCTTCAACGACGCGCTCCCAGGCCAATCGTTAGTCAAAACATTGAAGGGCGCAGCCAAATTGGCCTTTTCGAGCCGTTCGGCATTTCTGTGATACACGGTCAGCATTTGATCCCCAGGCCGAACCGCGTCGGCCCGTTTGCTCTTGTAGTCGGGATTGGGGACGGTAAAGTGTTCGCTGTAATCCCAGTCATAGCGATCCCGCGCCCAGACCACCCAACTTGAAAATTGAATCTGCACCTTCGTGCCCTGCCGAACTCCCGTCACGGTCACTCGGCTCCCGAGCTGAAACCCACGCAATGCGGTTAGCAGATCGCGCTCTTCCGCCGTTCCTTGCTGCTGAATCCGAACCAAATCAAACAAACCATCACCCACCTCCACGAGACACTCGTAGTTCATCTCGAGCGGTCGCGACACATCCCAGGTCGTATAGGAGAACGCCCTTGCAGACGCGGCACGATCCCAGCCCATGACGAGTCGCGGCCAGTAAACCGGGCCTTTTTCTCAGTCAGAAACACCGCGCGGTGAAACTGGAGCGTCGACGTGACATAAGAACTGGTTTGCAGATGCGCAGGTGCCGTAAACCTATAAACCGCATTACTGTCGCGATTATCAAGCCAGAACCTCAAGAAGCGCGAAGCCAGCGGCTCCTCCCCACCAACCTTTTCAAGAGCGATTCGGTCGGCCAATCTGCGATACCAGCCAGCGACTTGTTGTTCCGGTAACTTACTCAAATAATCCGTCATGGTGAATCATCCACGGGTTTGTTCGAGTCCATCGGAGCCCAGCCCCGTGCTCCAGAGGTAGGTTTCCCAAATTGGGAGTCGTACCGTGCCTCAATGTCCCGAGCAAAGGCTTCAAGATCCAGATTCGGATCTGTCACATTTTCGGGCAGAAGAGCACTCACATTGATGCGAATGTCGTATTGGCCATCTCGGGTAGTGAAAGTCAGCCCGTAGGAGGCCCCCCCGGTCCAGCTCCAAAGAACTCGCGTTGGGCGCGAAGACCGATCTCCGGGAATTCGGCTTCCATCTCG
This sequence comes from Cystobacter fuscus, assembly GCA_049060065.1. Lineage (GTDB taxonomy): Bacteria > Myxococcota > Myxococcia > Myxococcales > Myxococcaceae > Cystobacter > Cystobacter fuscus_B. The sequence goes on along the minus strand of JBMEQP010000002.1, from coordinate 727,636 downwards.
GCACCCGCCTGCAGAAAGGCCTCTCGGCGGGTTTTGTACTGAGCAGGATCCAGGAAGCGACCGGATGGTGCGACAGAAACCTGGAGAGTGTAGTGTTCGGCGGGATTGTGACGTTCAAAGAGGTAGTCTGCAATAAAGGATTGAACCTCGTCCGCCCGTATGAACCGCGAATCCAGACGAACTTCAGGCTGGAAAGCGTTCGCTGCACTTTGTTTGTCAACCAGCCGTTCAATCAGCCCAGTGCGCAAGCCATTCGTGCTTGCACAGCCCAATGCCCCGCTTGCCAATACGCCGTACAGCACGAAGACTTTGACAAAATCCCAAATACACATTGAAGACCCCCTCTGGGGCTGCATGAACTTATCTTATGAAATTTCAAACGAGTGGGTCAACCGGCACGTATCTGCTGATGCTCTGATGAGGTGTTACGGGTGTAGCAGAAAATCCCCTCAATCCAGGAGGAAGCTGGAACCGGAAGAGGCGAGGACCCCGTTAGTGGCAGCAGAGAGGTTATGGAGTGGACTTGACTCAAAGTGGCGGGCTGCTCTGCATGGAGTCGAAGGAATCGAACCCGCCACCCAAACTCACCCGTGCCGGAAGCGGGGGCCCTCGGTCGTCTGGCCAAGCGTGAAGCGCAGCGTCTCCTCCAGTAAGGGGTGGAGGAAGGAGAACCCCTGGCGCACGGCCACCCGTGGCAGGACACGCGCGCCCCCCAGCAGCGTCGCCTCCCCCATCTCCCCGAAGAGCGTGCGCACGGCGGCCCCGGGCAGCGGAACCACCGCCGGCCGCGACAGCACCCGCCCCAGCGTCCGGGCGAACTCATCCTGGCGCACCGGCGTGGGCGCCACCGCGTTCACCGCCCCCCGCAGCTCCGGCGTGAACAGGGCGAAGTTCACCAGCCCGAGCACGTCCTCCAGCGACACCCAGCTCATCCACTGCTGGCCCGAGCCGATGCGCCCTCCGGCTCCCGCCTGGAAGGCCGGCAGCATCTTCGCCAGCGCTCCCCCACTCGCCCCCAACACCACCCCCAGCCGCAGGTGCACCACCCGGATGCCCGCCGCCTCCGCCGGCGCCGTCGCCGCCTCCCACTCGCGCGTGACGTCGGCGAGAAAGCCCGTGCCCGGCGCGCTGGACTCCGACAGCTCCTCGTCCCCGCGATCGCCGTAGAAACCCACCGCCGATGCGCTCACCAGCACCCGCGGGGACGCGCCAGCCGCGCGAGCGACTCGCACAACACCCGCGTGCCCTCCACCCGGCTGCGGCGGATGAGCTCCTTGCGCTCGCGCGTCCACCGCCCCTCGGCGATGGGCGCTCCGGCCGGTGCACCACCGCGTCCACCCCCTCCAGCGCCGCCACGTCCATCTCCCCGAGCCCGGGCGCGAAGGCGATGTCCCCTGCCTCGGGCTGGCCCCGCACCAGCCGCCTCACCCGGTGGCCCCCCGTCGTGAGGAAGGGCCTGAGCGCGCTGCCCACCAGTCCCGATGCGCCACTGAGCGCCACCGTCAGCCGGGGCTGTCCCGCGAACGCCGCGTGCCTCCGCACATCCGCGCGCGTCACCGCGTGGCGGTAGGCGAACATCCGCTCCAGCCGGTGCCGCGCGTAGCCGCCCCCCGCCACCCTCCCGAGCACCCCCACCGGCAGCGCGTACTCCACCTCGTCCTCCAGCACCGCGCCGCCCCCCGCCTCGTTCCACATCCGGTGCGTGTGCACCCAGCGCGAGAAGGGCCCCGCCTCCTGCACGTCCTGGAAGAGCGAGCCGGGCACATAGCGCGTGTGCCGCGCCGTCCAGGGCAGCGACACCGGCCCCACCTTCATCCGCAGCTGGATGCGCGTCCCCTCGTGGATGCCCTCCCCCTGCTGGGACACCACCTCCACGGGCTCCCAGGGAGGCGTCAGGCGCTGGAAGGCCCCCTCGCGCGCATGCCAGGCGAAGAGTTCCTCCGCGCTCACCGGCACCTGACTGCGCGCCTCGAACACCTGCGACTTGCCCATCGTCCCCTCCGGAGGCCAGATTGCACCCGACAGGAATGCTTACCTCGGACCTCCTCACACGGGCAGTGGAATTGCTGCGGCGCGGCGGTGTCATCGCCTTGCCAACGGAAACCGTCTACGGCCTGGCCGCCAACGCCGAGGACGAGCTGGCCGTGCGCCGCGTCTTCGCCATCAAGGGCCGCCCCGCCACCCACCCGCTCATCGTCCACGTGGCCGAGGCCCAGGCGCTCTCCTCCTGGGCCCGCCACGTCCCCGAGGACGCCCGGCGCCTCGCCGAGGCCTTCTGGCCCGGCCCCCTCACCCTCGTGCTGCCCCGCTCCCCCCGCGCCACGGACGCGGTGACGGGCGGACAGGACACGGTGGCCCTGCGCGTCCCCCACCATCCCCTCGCCCGCGCGGTGCTGGAGGCCTCGGCGGAGGTGTGGCCGCTCCGAGCGCCAACCGCTTCGGCCGGGTGAGCCCCACCACGGCGGAGCACGTGCGGGCGGACCTCGGCGCGGACGTGGACCTGGTGCTCGACGGCGGCCCGTGCACGGTGGGCGTGGAGTCCACCATCGTCGACCTCAGCCAGGGGGAGCCCGCGGTGCTGCGCCCCGGGGGCCTCGCGGTGGAGGAGGTTTCGCGCGTGCTCGGGCGGCCGGTGCCGGTGCGCGTCTCGTCCACGGTGCGCGTCTCGGGCAGCCTCGCCTCGCACTACGCGCCCCGGGCGGGCGTCGTCCTCGCCGAGCCCTCGGAGGTCGTCGCGCGCGTGGAGTCCCTGCGCTCCCGGGGCCAGCGCGTGGGCGTGCTCGGCCCGCCCGGCCTCGCGCTCCCCCCCGGCATCCCCCGCCATGACGTCCCGGACGAGCCCTCCGCGGCGGCACGCGTCCTGTACTCGCGGCTGCGCGAGGCGGACGAGCAGGGCCATGACGTGCTGGTGGCCTGCCTGCCCCGGGCCGAGGGCCTGGGCCTCGCCGTGAGGGATCGGTTGAGCCGCGCCGCCGCGCCTCGGACTCCAGGCGAGTAGAACCCCTGCCCTGGCCGCCGATTTCTGGCTCCGGACCCACTGCCGTAGAGTGCGCGGGGCTCCACTTCCGGAGCCCCTCGCCGCCCTCCCCCAGGAGCCAGCCCCGTGAACCGGCGCCTCGTTGGCCTGCTCGCCGCCTTCTGCCTGATCTCCGCCTGCAATAAGGACGATTCCGTGGGCCGGCTCGAGCCCATCACCCGTCCCCGCTCCATCACCCAGCTCCCGCCCTCCCAGGCCCCCGCGCCGCCAGCGCCGGTGGATCCTCCAAGGTGCTGCTGCGCTGGAAGCTCGACGCGCCCACCGCCTACCAGCTCACCCTGTCCACCGCCCCTGGCGCCGCCTCCGCGCCCACGTCTCCGGCCGCGAGCAAGAAGAAGACCCGCGCCAGCAAGAAGAGCCGCAAGCGCGCCGCGTCCACCGCCTCCGAGGAGAGCTCCGCCGCCCCCGTGGCCCAGAACTCCACCTTCTTCCTCCTGCGCGGAAGCACGCCCACCGCGGGCGCCCTGCCCTTCGCCCTCATCCCGGAGGCTCCAGGCGGGGAGACGCAACAGGGAAGGATGAGCGAGCGCGGCTTCGTGCTGGAGGGGCTGTCCGGGGCGATGCGCAACCTGGCGGTGATGGTGCTGGAGCTGCCCGTGGACCCCGTGGGCCCGGGCTCCGCCTGGGTCCTGGCCACGGACCCGGTGGACATGAACGACCTGCCCGCGGGCTTCCGGCAGAAGAACACCCAGCACAAGAGCGAGGTAAAGCTCACCTCACTCACCCCCTGGCGGACGGCGAGCAGGTGGCGACGCTCGAGTACGAGCTGTTCGAGAGCGTCACCGGCCAGCAGGGCCGGCTCAAGAACAAGCGGCGCGAGCACTCCCACGCGCACGAGAACGCGCCCCTGTCCGTGAAGAAGAACGCGCGCGGCAAGGCCGCCAAGGCCCCCGAGCCTCCGCCGGAGTTGTCCGCCGAGGTGCGGGTGCGGGGCCGGGGGAGTTCCTCGTGAAGGCGGGCCGGTGGCGCTCCTGGGAGGCCCGGATGACCACGCGCACCAACGGGCTCACCCTTCCCGGCATGCCGGCGGGCGAGCGCGTGCTGAGCCTCAAGCCGGTGGAGCCGGTACCGGCGGCGCTGCTGCAACGGCAGGCGACGAAGTAGCCGCCGCCGACTCGCGCACGAGCCGCACCACCGCGTCCACCCAGGCCGGGTGGGCGTTGAGCGAGGGCACGAGCGTGAGCGACTCCCCGCCGCTGGCGAGGAAGCGCTCCTTCTCGCGCACCCCCACCTCCTCCACGGTCTCCAGACAGTCGGCGACGAAGGCGGGGCACATCACCGCCAGCCGCTTGATGCCCCGCGCCGCCAGCTCCGGCAGCACCAGGTCCGTGTACGGGCTCACCCAGGGCGTGCGGCCCAGACGGGACTGGAAGGACACGCTCCAGCCGTCCGCGGGCAGCCCCAGCCGCGCGGCGAGCCCTCGCGCCGTGGAGTAGCACTGGGCGCGGTAGCAGTGGCGGTTGGCGTCCGTGAGGGCGTCGCAGCACCCGGCCGAGGCGAGGCAATGCTTGCCCGAGGGATCGCTCTTGCGCACGTGCCGCTCGGGCACGCCGTGGAAGCTGAAGAGGACGTACTCGGCCCGGGCGTTGGAGATGACGGGGCGGGCCACCTCGGCGAAGGCGTCCAGGAAGGCCGGGTGGCTGTGGAAGGCGGGCACGGCGCGCACGTTGGGCACGTCCCAGGCCTGGCCGAGCACCTCATAGGTGCGCGCCAGCGTGGAGCCCGAGGAGGACGGGGCCTCCTGGGGGTAGAGCGGCATCACGGTGAAGTCCGTCACGCCCCGCGCGCGCAGGCGCGCCACCGCGTCCGGAAGCGACGGGTTGCCATAGCGCATGGCCAGCTCCACGGCGTACTCGTCGGCGAGCCGTCCGGCCACGGCGGCCGCGAGCGCCCGCGAGTGCACCAGCAGGGGCGAGCCCTGCTCCATCCACACGGTGCGGTAGGCGTGCGCGCTCTTGGGCGAGCGGAAGGGCAGGATGATGAAGTTGAGCAGCAGCGAGCGGCCCACGGGGTGGATGTCCAGCACGCGCGGATCGCTGAGGAACTCGCGCAGGTAGCGGCGCACGGCGCCCGTCTCGGGGGCGTCCGGCGTGCCCAGGTTGACCAGGAGGAGACCCTTGAGTGGCATGGCGGAAGCTCAGTGCAGCGAGTGGGGCTGGGTGAGGGCGAACTCACCGATGCGGGCCTCGAACTGGCGGCCGTCGGGACGCACCAGGGTGTAGGAGCCCCGCATGGAGCCGAAGGGCGTGCGCAGCTGCGCCCAGCTCGTGTACTCGAAGCGCTCGCCGGGCTCGAGCCGGGGCTGCTTGCCCACGACGCCCTCGCCCCGCACCTCTTCCACCTTGCCGCTGGCGTCGGTGATGACCCAGTGACGGCTGCGCAGCTGGGCCGGCTCCTGGCCGGTGTTGGTGATTTCCACCGTGTACATGAAGGCGTACTGGTGGGAGTCCGGGAGCTGCGTTCCGGCCAATAGGAGGGCTTGACGGAGACGCGAATGCCTTCGGTGGTGACGGAGGACATGCCCCCACCATTGGCTCGCCGGCCCCCCGGACGCAAGACAAACACGCTGGGGAGGGCACCCGGGGAGGTAGTGCCCAGGGCCCGGCGCTCCAACGGCTCACCCCTTGAGCCCGGCGTCCTCGCGCTCCGGCTCCGCGGACGGATGGGAAACACCGCTGGTCTCGGCGGCCTTGGGCCAGATGAGCGAGGCCAGGATGGAGCCCAGCAGCACCCCGCCAATCACCCCCAGCGACAGCCCGATGGAGATGTGGATGTCGAAGAAGGTGATGACCATCTTCGTGCCCACGAAGCCGAGGATGATGGCCGGCCCACCTTGAGCAGGTGGAACTTGTCCATGAGGCTGGCCACCACGAAGAACAGCGAGCGCAGGCCGAGGATGGCGCACACGTTGGACGTGTAGACGATGAACGCGTCCTGGCTGATGCCGAGCACCGCGGGGATGGAGTCCAGGGCGAAGAGCAGGTCCGTCGTCTCCACCACCAGCAGCACGAGGAACAGGGGCGTCACCTTGCGCCGGCCGTCCTCCACGGTGAAGAAGCGGTTGCCATGATCGTTTTCGCCTTCCGGCGGGCGCGCCACGGGCAGGAAGCGCCGGCCGAGGCGCATCACCAGCGACTGCTCCGGCTCCGCGGCGTCCTCGTCCTTGGAGAAGGCCATCTTCACCGCCGTGAAGATGAGGAAGGCGCCGAAGAGGTAGAGCAGCCAGTGGAAGCGCATCACGAGCGCGGTGCCCGTCAGGATGAGGGCCGCGCGCATGACGAACGCCCCGAGGATGCCCCAGAAGAGCACCCGGTGCTGCACCACGAGCGGCACCTGGAAGAAGGCGAACACCATGAGGAAGACGAAGAGGTTGTCGACCGACAACGCGTACTCGACCACGTACGCCGTCACCCACTGCAGCGACTGCTCGTGGTTCCAGTAGCCGGTGAACCCCAGGATCCCGCAGAAGCCCAGGCTCAGGACGATCCACACCACCGTCCACAGGCCCGCCTCCTTGGGCGAGACCACGTGCTCCTTGCGGTGAAAGACGCCCAGGTCCAGGGCGAGCATGGCCAGCACGAAGAGGTTGAAGCCCACCCAGAGCGCGACGTTCGTATTCAAGAGGTTCCTTCCTGGACCCGACCACCAGGGATGGACCCCTCCCTATAATCAGGGGGAGGGGCGCCGTCGACCCCCTTGCCACGTGTCCCGCGAGAAGTAGCTCGCCTAATCGACGGCGGGACGGCGCAGGACCCGCAGCGAGCGGCCCGCCACCACCAGCGTTCCCCCCGCGGGGGTGTGGGGGTGGAGCGAGACGCGCGACTGGCTCGTGTCCACCACCTCTTCCCAGTCCGCACCCCACTCGATGGCGGGCAAGTGGAAGGTGATGGGCTCGTGGTGGGCGTTCATCAGCACCAGGAGGGTGTCCCCGACGATGCGCTGGCCCGAGTCATCCGGGGTGGCGATGGCATCCCCACCGAGCAGGAAGCACACCGAGCGCGCGAAGGGCTTCTCCCAGTCCTCCTTCTTCATCTCCTGGCCGTCCGGGCGGAACCACGCCAGGTCCTTGAGCTCGCTGTCGAAGAGCGTGGCGCCCCGGAAGAAGCGGCGCTTGGAGAGCACGGGCTGCTCGCGGCGCAGCCGGCTCATGCGCCGGGTGAAGTCCAGCAGCTTGCGCTGGGGCTCGGTGAGCCGCCACTCCACCCACGACAGGGGGTTGTCCTGGCAATAGGCGTTGTTGTTGCCCCGCTGGGTGCGGCCCATCTCGTCGCCGGCCACCAGCATGGGCACGCCCTGGGACAGAAAGAGCGTGGCGAGGAAGTTGCGCTTCTGCTGCTCGCGCAGCGCGTTGACGGCCGGATCCCTCGTCTCGCCCTCCACGCCGCAGTTCCACGCGTGGTTGTCGTTGCCCCCGTCCCGGTTGTCCTCGAGGTTGGCCTCGTTGTGCTTCTGCTCGTAGGTGACGAGGTCGTGCAGGGTGAAGCCGTCGTGGGCGGTGATGAAGTTGATGCTCGCGGTGGGCTTGCGTCCTCCCAGCGCGAACAGATCCGAGGAGCCCGTGAGCCGACAGCCAATCTCCGCCGCCTGCCGCTCGTCGCCCCGCCAGTAGCGGCGAATGGTGTCGCGGTACTTGCCGTTCCACTCGCTCCAGATGACGGGGAAGTTGCCCACCTGGTAGCCGAAGTCACCCACGTCCCAGGGCTCGGCGATGAGCTTCACCCGGCTGAGCACCGGATCCTGGTGCACCATCTGGAAGAAGGCGGCGCGGGTGTCATAGCCCGTCCTGTCGCGGCCCAGCGTGGTGGCCAGGTCGAAGCGGAAGCCGTCCACGTGCATCTCCCGCACCCAGTAGCGCAGGCTGTCCATGATGAGCTTGAGCGCGTACGGGTGCGTGGCGTTCCACGAGTTCCCCGTGCCGGTGAAGTCCTGGTAGTAGCGCGGCTCCTTGTCGCTCAGCCGGTAGTAGGCGGAGTTGTCCAGGCCCTTGAAGGACAGGGTGGGCCCCAGGTGGTTGCCCTCGCCGGTGTGGTTGTAGACGACGTCGAGGATGACCTCGATGCCGGCGCGGTGGAGCGCCTTCACCATGGACTTGAACTCGGCCACCGGCCGCCGCGCGAACCCGAGCCGCTGAAGCGCGCGTCCGGGGCGAAGTAGTTCAGGGTGCTGTAGCCCCAATAGTTGGTGAAGCCCTTGTTGACGAGGAAGGGCTCGTCCACGTGGGCATGCACGGGCAGGAGCTCCACCGCGGTGACGCCCAGTTGCAGCAGGTGTTCGATCACCGCCGGGTGGGCGAGCCCCGCGTAGGTGCCGCGCTGGTGCTCGGGGACGGCGGGGTGCAGCCGGGTGAGCCCCTTGACGTGGGCCTCGTAGAGCAGGGTGCGGTGCCAGGGCACCGCGGGGGGACGGTCCCCTCCCAGTCGAAGTCGTCGGTGAGCACCACCGCCTTGGGCATCCCCGTGGCGCTGTCGCGGATGTCGAAGCCGAGGTCCTGCTCCGGATCCCCCGGCAGGTAGGAGTAGACCGGGGCGGAGAAGTCCACCTGCCCGTGCAGGGCACGGGCATAGGGGTCCACCAGCAGCTTATGCGGGTTGAAGCGCAGGCCGCGCCGGGGCTCGTAGGGCCCGTGGGCACGCAGGCCGTAGAGCGTGCCCGTCTGCAGCTCGGGGATGAAGCCGTGCCAGACGTGCTGGTTGTGCTCCGGGAGGGAGTAGCGCCCCAGCTCGCGCGACGGATCGCGCGAGTCGAAGAGGCAGACCTCCATCTTGCGGGCGTGTTCGCTGAAGACCGCGAAGTTGACTCCGTTGCCCTGATACGTCGCGCCCAGGGGGTAGGGCTTGCCCGGCAGCACTTCCGACCACTTCATCCATCACTCCTTCTCGAGCAGAACGAGCGGGAAGCCCACCAGCAGAGGTGACAGCGGAAGCACGGCCCCCTCTCCATGCCGTCCCGGTCGGACCTGCTGCCCGGTGAAGACATCCCGGAACGTCATGCTCGCATAGGAGGCGGGGAGTTCCAGGGACGTTTCTTCATAGGCCGCCGCCAACCCCCCGGATTCCAGGGCGGACAGGGTGTAACGCGGTGCGACGGCGATGACGACCGACTCCCCGTGCTCGCGGGCGAGGGCCACCGCCGCGTCCGCGCGCGGGCCCGTCAGCGAGAGTGCCCGATAGCCCCCCTTGCGGAAGAGCTCCGCCCGGCGCTGGCGCAGGCGCAGGCCCTCGGTGAGGACGAAGAGCTTGATGCGGCCATCCTCCATGTCCGCCACCAGGCGGGTGCACAGCTCGGCACGGCCTTTCTCGGCCTCCTGCTCGAGCGAGCGCAGCATCCGCTCGCGCAGGACGTAGTCCACCGGGCGGCGGTTGTCCGGATCCACGAGCGACAGGTCCCACAGCTCGCAGCCCTGGTAGGTGTCCACCACGCCGGGCGACGTGAGCTTCATGAGCAGCTGTCCGAGCGCGTTGTGCTGGCCGGGCCGCTCGATGCGGCGCTTGAAGGCGAGCAGGTCCGCGAGGAAGGCGCGCCCCTTCTCCTCGTCCAGGCAGCAGTCCACGTAGCGCGACACGCCCTCCTCGTAGTCCTTGTTCGGGTTGGTCCACGAGGTGCGGACCTTGGCCTCCTTGATGGCCTTGAGCATGTAGTCGCGGATGCGGCCGCGGAACTCCTCCAGGGCCTTGCCGGAGAGCGAGCCGCCCATGGGCCAGGCGCCCACCACCGTCTGGTAGAAGAGGTACTCGTCGTTGAGGGACGGGGCGGGCCCGTCGGGCATCTCCGAGCGGTGGGTGCGCGTGAGGGAGGACCAGTGCTCCACGCGCTGGCGCCACTCCTCGGGCAGCTCGGAGAGCACGTTGAGGCGCGCGCGCACGTCCTCGCTGCGCTTGGTGTCGTGCGTGCTCGAGGTGAGCATGCTCGCCGGCCAGTGCACCGCGCGCTCATGGTTGCGCTCGTGGAAGATGGCGGCGCTGGTGCCGAAGTTCTCCGGCTCGCCGCCCACCTCGTTGAGCGAGACCATGCGCTGGTAGACGTAGAAGACGGTGTCCTCCAGGCCCTTGGCCATCACCGGACCCGTCACCTGCTGCACCTTCATGGCGAAGGCGAGCATCTCCGCGCGCTCGTGCTCGCCCAGGTGCTCGGGGTAGCGCCGCAGGAGCACGTCGCCGAGGAAGTCGAAGATGGTGACGTTGAGCGTGACGTTGCGCGCCTTGGCGTGGCGCAGGGTGTCCTTGATGTAGCGCACGTCGCGCTCGTCCAGCTCCGACCGCTCGTTGTCCACGTAGGTGCGGTAGACGGGAAAGAGCGCGATGAACTCCGTGAGCGCGCGCCGCAGGCTGTTGAGCGTGAAGTCGCGCGTGCGCCGGTTCAGCTCCGAGATGCGGTTGAGCCGGTGGGCGAGCATGTTCAGCTCGCTGGCCATGAAGTTGTGCATGATGAGGCGCTTCTTCTCGTAGACGAGCCCCTCGAAGTCGGGCGCCTCGCCGATGAAGCGGTGGTAGGTGTCCGTCATCGGCCCCTCGGCGGAGGGCTGCACGAAGATGCCGCCCACCGCGTTGGCGAAGCGGTAGCCCGTGGTGCCGTGCACCGCCCAGGACTCGGGGATGCGCTCGCGCCCGCCCTGGATCTTCTCCACCGCCACGAAGAGCGCCTTGCGCAAGGGCGAGTCCACGTTCGACCCCGCCTCCGCCCACCAGCGCTCGCGCAGCCGCCGCTCCACCTCGGGCCACTGCTCCGCCCGCGCCGCGTGCTCCACGTCGAAGAGCGCCCGCGCCCGCTCCAGGAAGTAGTGCTCCTGCAGGGCGAGGAAGTAGGCGGTGGGATCGTAGAGTCCGTCGGGGTGATCGATGCGCAACCCCGTCACCTGCCCCTTGCGCAGCCACTCGAAGATGAGCTGGTGCGCCTCGGCGAACACCTCTGGATCCTCCACCCGGAGGGCCGCCGGGCCGTTGATGTCGAAGAAGCGACGGTAGTTGATCTCCTCCCCCGCCACGCGCCACTGGGCCAGCCGGTAGCTGCCGCCCTCGAGGATGGCGTCCAGCTCGTCGAAGGAGCGCGGGTCGCCGGGCTTGCCGTTGATGGCCTCCACGTTGGCGGCGATGTGCGCGGCCACCTGGGGACTGGCGGCGGCCAGGGCGGCGAGGCGCCGCTTGATGACCTCCTTCTCGCGGTTGCGCTCGATGATCTGCTCCTGCCGTGTCTCGGTGCGCTCGGGCAGGTGGCGGATGGCGGTGAGGATGGAGTGCAGCTCGATGAGGTGCGTGTCCACCGGGCCCAACCGGGCCTCCAGCCCCTCCAGGCCGCGCCCCAGGATGCGCGCGTACTGCCGGGGGGCCACGGGGAAGAGCCGGTCGTAGTAGTGGATGACGAAGGCCCCGTCGCGGAAGCCCAGCTTCAGCTCGCCCTTCTCCAGCACCACGCCGTATTGGTCGCCCAGCACCGGCAAGAGCACCTTGCCCGCCAGCTCGTCCTTCACCGGGTGCCAGTCGACGTCGAAGAAGCGCGCGTACACGGACGCGGGGCCGTTCTCCAGCACGTCGAACCACAGGGGATTGAAGGTCTCGATGCCCATGTGGTTGGGCACCACGTCCAGCACCTGCCCGAGCCCATGCTCGCGCACCGTGTTGCAGAAGGCTCGTGCTGCACGGGCGAGCCCACCTCGGGGTTGAGCTGTTTGTGGTCCACGCAGTCATAGCCGTGCGTGCTGCCCGGGCTCGCCTTGAGGTAGGGCGAACAATAGATGTCCGACACGCCCAGGCGGGCCGGTAGGGCACGATCCGCCGCGCGTCCTCGAAGGAGAAGCCCTTGTGCAGTTGCACGCGGTAGGTGGACAGCGGCGTGCCCCGCGCGAGCAGGTCCGTCCGCACCCGCGTGTACACCGCCACCGCCAACGCATCGAGTCCCAGTTGGGAGGCGTCACCCCCCGACACCGTCGTTCCATCCAATCGCATGGCCCCAGTCGTAGGGCCGCCTGACTCATCTGGCCACCACGTCGAGCGACTTCCGCCCGCTATCCAACGCTCGCCCGGCGGGTTCTTCAACGCGAAGGCCCGCCACCTCGCGGTGGCGGGCCCTCCGGGGAACGACCGGCCCGTGGAGCCGGTCTTCGTCGCTGCTCAGGACAGGTTCTTGTTCACCAGCGCCGTCAGCTCGAACATCGTGACGGACTTCTTGCCGCCGAAGATGGGCTTGAGCTTGTCGTCGGCGTTGATCTGCCGCTTGTTCTTCGGATCCTGGAGGTTGTTCTTCTTGATGTACTCCCAGATCTTGCTGACGACGGCGGTGCGCGGCAGGGCCTTGCTCCCGACGATCTCCGCCAGGGCGGGAGAAGGCGTCATCTCCTTCATGAACGCCGCGTTGGGCTTGCGCTTGCCCCCAGCGGCGGCGGCCGTCTTCTTGGCGGCGGGAGCCTTCTTGGCGGCGGGAGCCTTCTTCGCAGCGGCGGTGGTGGTCTTCTTGGCGGCCATTCTGTTCGGATCTCCTTCCCCTGGTCCCAGTGTCCAGGGGCGTTGCACAGCGTGTTCACACCCTGAGCCAACGGGCTCGTAGCACGCCCGAGGCCGAAAATCAGCCCTCCGCTGCATTCTTCCCTCTGAGGGCCGAGGGAGAAAATAATGTTTCTCCCTCGGAAGGGAAGAGTGTTTTCTGCAATGACATCAACATGAGCCGGATCTTCGTCACTGGAGCGAATGGTTTTCTGGGCTCGGCGCTGGTGCGAGCACTCGTCGAGCGGGGTCACCGTGCAACATGCCTGTTGCGCCCGGGCAGCGACGTCTCGGGGCTCGCCGGGGTGGAGTACACCCGAGCGGAAGGAGACGTGATCCACGCTCCGGGACTGGCGCGCGCGGTGGAGGGCCAGGAGGTGGTCTTCCATCTGGCGGGCGTGCGTCGGGCGGCCACCCGGGAGGACTTCCTGAGGGTCAACGCCGAGGGGACCCGGCTGTTGTGCGAGGCCCTGGTGGCCGCGGGGCACCGGCCCCGGTTGGTGCTGGTGGGCTCGCTGGGGGCCTCGGGGCCGAGCAGCACCGGGCGCCCCCGGGTGGAGGAGGATGTTCCCCACCCCACGGATGCCTACGGGGAGAGCAAGGCCGAGGCGGAGCGCATCGCCTTCTCCTACGCGGACCGGCTGCCGGTGACGGTGGTCCGGCCACCGCGGATAGTCGGGCCCCGGGACCGGGAGAACCTGCTGCTCTTCCGGCTGGTGGCACGGGGGCTGAGACTGCGCCTGGGCGGGGGCGAGCGGCCCCTGACCCTGGTGGATGTGGATGACGTGGTGGACCTGCTCCAGGTGGTGGCCGAGCGGGACGAGGCCCTCGGACAGTCCTTCTTCGTGGGCCACCCTCACCCCTTCACCCTGGAGCGCATCCAGGATCTCGCCGCCGAGGCCCTGGGCGTCCGGCCCCGGAACGTGAGCGTGCCCCCCTCGTGCTGAGCACCCTGGCCACCCTGGCGGATGGGGTGGCGCGGGTGACGGGCCGGCCCCTGCCCCTCAACCGCAAGTTCGCGCGCCAGCTGCTCGCGCCCGCCTGGACGTGTTCGAGCGCCAAGGCGGAGCGGCTCCTGGGCTTTCGCGCCACGCGGGACCCGGCCGACACCATCCGCCGCAGTGCCCTCTGGTACAGGCAGCACGGCTGGCTGTGACGCGCCGCCCCGAAGCCGGGTGGGACGGGGGCGGAGCGCTCCCCTTCTCGCCGGCTCATGGCTCGAGAGAGCCCTTCTCGCTTTCCAAGCAACGTTGAAAGCACCGTCCCGATAATGGCGTGGAGCTTGTTCGCGCGGCGAGGCACATGCCGCGAACTGGGGGAGAGCCATGTCGCGAATCGGTCAGAAGCAGCCTCCTTCGGTATCCGGACACACCGCCCAGGTGCGTGAAACCGCACGGACCGTGGCCACGCCCACCGCCCGGCCCACCCCCACCGTGACCCGGGCAGGCGCGGGGGTGTCCCGCCTCCAGACGGGCTTCGAGGCCCCGGCGCGGCGCAGCGTGTTGGCGAAGGCGGAGGCCTTCGTGACGCCCGCGCCCAAGCCATGGACCCAGGCCCTCACGACTCCGGGCCGTGGCCGCGCCGCTGCCCGACACGGAGCTGCGCCGCGCCCTGGACGAGGCGCACCGGCTCGCCCTGGGCAACAACGCCAATGGCCCCACCGTGGACACCTGGATGGCCCGGGCGCGCGAGCTGGCGGCCCTGAACAACAACGACTTCAACGCCGTCAAGTTCGCCCTCCACTCCGAGCTGTTCGCCGCATCGCGCTAACCCCTCGTGGAGGGCGCGGCCTCGGGCCTCCGACACGGGGCACGGGCTGGATGTGGGATAACCAGGCTGCTTGAACGCCAGGACAGGGAGCCTCGCGGGGCTTCTGGGGTCCATTCGGCGAATTCCGGGACGTGGAGCGCGGTTGACACACGCCTGACTCCGGTGTCAGGAAGCCCGCCTTGCCCATGCCCGCGAAAGCCGCCTTCTACGATGTCGACGGGACGTTGGTGAAAACCAACGTCGTCCACGTCTACGCCTACTACGCGATGAACCGGGGTTCCCTGCTGGGCATCGCCGGGAGGACGCTGGCCACGGCCGCGAGTGCCCCCCTGTTCGCCGCCATGGACGCGGTGAACCGCAAGAAGTTCAACGAATTCTTCTACCGCTACTACGCCGGACTGTCCGAGGATCGACTCATCTCCGTCGCCGAGGACATGTTCGAGGACGTGCTCAAGCCCGCCCTCTACGAGCAGACGCGCGACCTCATCGACCAGGCGCGCCGGGCCGGCTGCCGCATCGTGCTCGTCACGGGCGCCCTGGACTTCAGCATGCGGCCGCTGGTGCGCCACCTGGGCGCCGACGATCTCATCGCCAACAAGATGCAGTTCGTGGGGGGCAAGGCGACCGGAAAGGTCATCCCCCCCATCATCGAAGGGGCGAACAAGGCCAACGCCATCCGCTCCTACTGTGTCCGCGAGGGCCTGGCGCTCGACCAGTGCCACGGCTACTCCGACAGCGCCTCCGACTACGCCATGCTCGCCGTGGTGGGGCGGCCCACCGCCGTCAACCCCGACATGCGTCTGCGCTCCATCGCCCGGGCCTACAACTGGCCCATCCTGGACCTCAAGTAACGAAAGCCCCCGCCCCCATGCGCCCCCTCAAGACGCTCCAGAAGCTCTACGACGAGGAAAGTCAGGTCGTCATCACCGAGAAGGGCAGCCCTCCCCGGGCGCTCTTCAGCGGGGAGAACTTCCTGCTCGAGGACCTGCCCGTGGGCACCCGGGTCATCTTCCCCCGTCCGCCCCTGGCGGGCGTGCCCAACGTGAAGGCCGCCATCCGCTGGGCCATCAACCACCCCGAGGGCATGGAGCCCCTGCACGCGCTCCTGCGCCCGGGCATGCGGCTCACCTGCGTCATCGACGACATCTCCGTGCCGCTGCCGCCCATGGCCACGCCCGACGTGCGCCAGTCCATCCTCGAGGTGGTGCTGGAGCTGTGCGCGGACTCGGGCGTGGACGACATCCACCTCATCATCGCCAACGCCCTGCACCGCCGCATGACGGAGGGCGAGATGCGGCGCATGGTGGGCCAGAAGATCTTCGACGCCTACTACCCGGACCGCTACTACAACCACGACGCCGAGGACCCCGACGGCATCACGGAGCTGGAGCGCAGCCCCTGCGGCTCGCACGTGGTGGCCGTCAACCGGCGCGTGGCCGAGAGCGACCTCACCGTCTACGTCAACGTGAACTTCGTGCCCATGAACGGCGGGCACAAGTCCATGGGCACGGGCCTGGCCAACTACGCGAGCCTGCGCGCGCACCACAACCCGCAGACCATCCGCGGCTCCGACAGCTACATGGAGCCCAAGAAGAGCGAGCTGTACCGGCGCAACGAGCGCATCGGCAAGGCGATCGACAAGCACCTCAAGGTCTTCCACATCGAGTCGGTGCTCAACAACCGCATGTTCGGCCCCGCCACCGACTTCCTCCACAAGCGCGAGGAGGACTACACCGAGGGCGATCGGCTGAAGTTCCACGCCATGCGCTACGCGCTGTCGAAGGTGCCGCGCGCCGCGGCCCGCACCATCCTCAACTCCGTGCCCGCCCCCTATGACGTGACGGGCGTGTTCGCCGGCGCCACCGAGCCCACGCACCAGAAGATCCTGGAGAAGAGCTGGCAGCAGTACGTGGTGCCGGTGCAGGGGCAGAGCGACATCGTCATCTTCCCCATCCCCTTCATCTCGCCCTACAGCGTCAACTCCATCCTCAACCCGCTGCTCGTGCAGGTGATGGGGCTGGGCTACTTCTTCAACTTGAACCGCGGCGTGCCGCTGGTGAAGAAGGGCGGCGTCATCATCCTCACCCACCCGGCCTTCGACGAGTTCGATCCGGTGCAGCACCCCAGCTACATCGAGTTCTTCAACCGCGTGCTGCCCGAGACGCGCGACGCGGTGGAGATCGAGAAGAAGTACGAGCGCGAGTTCGCCGAGAACCCCAGCTACGTGCACCTGTACCGCAAGGGCAACGCCTACCACGGCGTGCACCCGCTCTACATGTGGTACTGGGGCGAGAACGGTCGCCAGCACGCGGGCAAGGTCATCGTCGCGGGCGCGGAGAACAACCACGTCCCGGCGCTGCTCGGCTGGGACCGTACCGACACCCTCACCGAAGCCATCGAGGAGGCGCGCGGCTTCATGGGCCGCTCGGCCAGCATCAGCCTGCTGCGCATCGCCCCCACCGTCATGGTCGACGTGAAGTAAGCCTCCCCCGGGATGGGCCACACCATGAGTACCCCCGAGCTGAACGTCACCGAGGTCTTCACCGGCAAGCGCCTGCTGTTCTCGGGCTCCACCGGCTTCGTGGGCAAGGTCACCCTGTCCATGCTCCTGTCGCGCTACGGCGAGCAGCTCGACAAGCTCTACGTGCTCGTGCGCAAGGGCAGCGCCCCGTCCGCCGAGCGGCGCTTCTTCGACAAGGTGGCCACCAGTGAGCCCTTCCAGCCGCTGCGCGACGCGCACGGCGACGAGGGCGCGCTCGAGTTCCTGCGCCGCAAGGTGCAGGTGCTCGACGGTGACATCACCGATCCGCTCATGGGCCTGACGCCCGAGCAGGCCGACGCGCTCGTGGGCCAGGTGCACGCCATCATCAACTGCGCGGGCCTGGTGTCCTTCAACCCCTCGCTGGAGGTGGGCCTCAACGTCAACACCCACGGCGTGAAGAACACCGTGGAGCTGGCGCTCAAGTGGAAGGTGCCGCTGGTGCACATGTCCACCGCCTTCGTCGCGGGCAACCGCAGCGGGCTCGTCTTCGAGGACGAGGACGTGGTGGGCTACTTCCCCCGCCAGGACGAGCTGGACGGGCGCGACTTCAGCCTGGAGCAGGAGCTGGCGGACGCGGACAAGGTCGTGGCCCGGCTGCGCGAGCAGGCCGACGACAAAACCCTCACGTCCCTCTTCCGCAAGAAGGCCCTGGAGCGGCTGGAGCAGGAGGGCCGCGACGCCACCGACGAGAAGACGCTGCGGCTGGCCGTGGGCCGCGAGCGCAAGCTGTGGCTGTCCGGCGAGCTGGTGCGCGCGGGCATGGACCGGGCGCGTCACTGGGGCTGGCCCAACACGTACACGTACACCAAGAGCCTGGGCGAGCAGGTCATGGCCAGCACCCCCGGCCTGCGCTACGCCATCGTGCGGCCCTCCATCGTCGAGTCCGCCCAGCACTTCCCCTTCCCCGGGTGGAACGAGGGCTTCACCACCTCGGCGCCGCTCGCCTTCGCCGGCATCAAGGGCCAGCGCAACATCCCCGCCGGGGACAAGGCCATCCTGGACATCATCCCGGTGGACCACGTGGCCGGCGCCACCATCGGCATCACCGCGCACACCATGAAGGTGGAGGAGCGGCGCGTCTACCACCTGTCCAGTGGCGACGTGAATCCGTTCTACGCGAGCCGCTCCATCGAGCTCGTCGGCCTCTACCGCCGCCGCTACTACCGCAACAAGGAGACGGGCAGTGCGCTGATGAACGAGCTGCGCTCGCGCATCGAGCCCATGCCCGCCAGCCGCTTCGTCTTCGAGAACTTCAGCGCCCCCATGTTCGTCAAGGGCGCGCGCCTGCTGCGTCAGGCGATCGACGAGGTGAAGCCCGCCTGGGGTGCCCCCAAGGTGCAGGCCGTCATGGAGCGCGCGCGCGAGGCGCTCACCGAGGTGGAGGAACAGGGCGAGGGCCTCATGGGGCTCATCGAGCTGTTCATGCCCTTCCTCTACGACAACCGCTACGTCTTCCGCTGCGACAACACGCGCTCGGTCTACGCGCACATGGCGCCGCATGACCGGGCCCGCATCCCCTGGGCCCCCGAGGCCATCGACTGGCGCGTCTACTTCCTCGACACCCACCTGCCCGGCCTGGAGAAGTGGGTGTTCCCGGGGCTCGAGGAGGAGACGAAGCGGCGCACCGTCATCCCCGCCCACCGCGACCTGCTGGAGATGCTCGAGGCGAGCGTCAACGCGTGGCGCCACCGCGTCGCCTTCCGCTTCGCCGCCAACGAGAAGGAAGAGCGCTTCACCTACGGCGAGGTCAACCGCTACGCCAACCGCGTGGGCAGCTTCCTCATGAAGGAAGGCGTCAAGCGCAACGAGCGTGTGATGCTCCTGTCGGAGAACCGGCCCGAGTGGCCCATCTCCTACTTCGGGATTCTCCGCGCGGGCGGCACCGCGGTGCCCGTGGACTCGAGCCTCAACGAGTCCGAGGTGGTGAACATCGCCCGCCGCTCCGAGGCCCGGGTGCTGCTGCTCTCCGAGGAGACGGCCGCGGAGATGCCCAACCTCGCCGAGCTGCTCGCCCAGGCGGGCGTGTCCACGCGCGTGGTCAGCCTCGCCGAGGCGATGAGTGGAGATCCGCAGTACCCGGACAGCATCGGCCCGGTGCGCCGCACGGCCGCCGCGGACGACGTGGCCAGCCTCATCTTCACCTCGGGCACCACCGGCACGCCCAAGGGCGTGATGCTCACCCACCGCAACTTCGCCTCGCTCATCGCGAAGCTGGCGGGCGCGTTCGCCATCGGCGTCGGCGACGGGGTGCTCTCCGTGCTGCCCCTGCACCACACCTTCGAGTTCTCCGCCGGCTTCCTCACGCCCTTCTCGCGCGGCGCCGAGGTGACGTACATCGACGAGCTCACGTCGGACAAACTCGGCGAGGTGTTCGAGACGGGCCGCGTGTCGGCGATGATCGGCGTGCCCGCGCTCTGGCAGCTCCTGCACCGCAAGGTGACGCAGGAGATGGCCAGCCGCCCGCCCCTGGTGGAGCAGGCCATCAAGACGCTGATGACCACCCACGGCGAGCTGCGCAACCGCAGCAGCCTCAACCTGGGCAAGCTGCTCTTCTGGCCCGTGCACCGCAAGTTCGGCGGGAAGATCAAGTTCCTCGTGTCCGGCGGCTCGGCGCTGCCAGATGACGTGCACAAGGCCTTCCACCAGCTCGGCTTCAACATCATCGAGGGCTATGGCCTCACCGAGGCCGCCCCCGTGCTCACGGTGTCCGAGACGAACGTCAACAAGCGCCTGCCGGGCACGGTGGGCAAGGCGCTGCCGGGCATCGAGCTGCGCATCCTCGAGCCGGACAACGAGGGCATCGGCGAGGTGATCGCCCGCGGCCCGAGCGTCATGGCCGGCTACTTCGGCGACAAGGAGTCCACCGACGCCGTCCTCAAGGAAGGCTGGCTCTACACCGGAGACCTGGGCCGCATCGACGCCGAGGGCCGGCTGTACCGGTGGGTCGCAAGAAGGACGTCATCATCGACGCCAACGGGAAGAACGTGTACCCGGACGAGCTCGAGGAGGTGTACGGCGACCACCCGCACATCAAGGAGCTGTCCATCGTGGGGCTCCCGGACGAGGCCGGCGGCGAGAAGGTCGCCTGCCTGTGCGTGCCGGACTACCTCGAGCGTCCCCGCGAGGAGGTGCGGCGCGAGCTGGAGGAGCACTTCCGCAAGAAGGGCCACGAGATGCCCTTCTACCGCCGGGTGAAGGTGCTGCGCTTCACGGACGTGGAGCTGCCGCGCACGTCCTCGCGCAAGGTCAAGCGCAAGCAGGTGGTGGAGGAGCTCAAGAAGCTGGATCGCCTCGTCGCCTCCGGGGACAAGGCGCGCGAGCGCGTGCAGCACGCGGGCACCGGCGGCGTGGCCGACTGGCTCTACCCGCTGCTCGCCGAGGTGGTGAACCGGCCCCTCGCCGACATCCGCCCCGAGGCCCACCTGAGTGGAGACCTGGGCGTGGACTCGCTCATGCTCACCGAGCTGTCCGTGGCCCTGGAGCAGGCGGGGGTACCCCTGCCCTCCGCGAATGATCTCACGCACGTGCAGACGGTGGAGGACCTGCGCAAGCTCGTGCTCGCCAGCGGCCGCAAGCCGAGCGTGGAGACGCGCGCCAAGGACATCTCCCGCGAGGTCCAGAAGAGCGAGGAGGTGGAGATTCCCGTCCCCGAGCCCCTCGTCACCCTGGGCCGGCAGGTGGTGCGGCTCGGCCAGCAGGCCATCTTCGGCGGCCTGTTCGACGTGAAGGTGACGGGCAAGCCCTTCATCCCCCAGAACCGCAACTTCCTCGTCATCGCCAACCACACGAGCCACCTGGACATGGGGCTCGTCAAGCTGGTGCTCGGCGAGCAGGGCCAGCGGCTCACCACCATCGCCGCGCGCGACTACTTCTTCGACACCCCCCTCAAGCGCGCGTACTTCGAGAACTTCACGGACCTCATCCCCATGGACCGGCACGGCTCGCTGCGCGAGTCGCTGCGCATGGCCGGCAGCGCCCTGCAGCAGGGCTACAACCTGCTCATCTTCCCCGAGGGCACGCGCTCGGTGACGGGTGAGCTGCTCGAGTTCAAGCCCACGCTCGGCTACCTGTCGCTCACCTACAACGTGGACGTGCTGCCCATCTACATCAAGGGCGCCTACGAGGCCCTGCCCAAGGGGCGAATCCTCCCCAAGTCGCGCGAGCTGGAGGGCCACATCGGCCCCGCGCTCACGCACGAGATGCTGCGCGCCAAGACGCACGGCATGTCGCGCTCGGAGAGCTACCGCTACGCCACCCGCCTCGCCGAGGACGCCATCCGGGCGCTCGCCGCGGGCCGGGTGCTCAGCTTCGACGACTCGGCGACGGTGGAGGACCAGCGCCGCGCCCTGTCCTCGGAAAGGAGTGACTCGTGAAGCTGCTCGTCACCGGAGGCACGGGCTTCCTGGGCTCGCACCTCGTCCCCCGGCTGGTGGCCGCCGGCCACGAGGTGCGCGTCATCGGCCGCTCCCGCCCCAAGGGCCCGGGCTTCGAGAAGGTGGAGTACCTCCCCGGGGACTTGAAGGACCGCGAGGCCGTGCGCCGGGCGCTCGAGGGCGTGCAGGCGCTCTACCACCTGGCGGGGCTCGTCTCCTTCCAGGACAAGGACGCGCGGCGCATGTACGAGCTGCACGTGGACAGCACGCGCATGCTCCTCCACGACGTGCGCGAGGCGGGCGTCGGGCGCGTCATCCTCGCCTCCACCTCGGGCACCATCGCCGTCTCCAAGGACGAGCGCGTGCGCACCGAGGAGGACGACTACCCCATCGAGGTGGTGGGCCGCTGGCCCTACTACCTGTCGAAAATCTACGAGGAGAAGCTCACGCTGGAGTTCTGCCGCCAGCACGCCATCCCCCTCGTGGTGCTCAACCCCAGCCTCCTCATGGGGCCGGGGGATGACCGGCTGTCGTCCACGTGGACGGTGATGAAGTTCCTCCAGGGGGAGATTCCCGCCATGCCCGGCGGCGGCATCTCCTTCGTGGACGTGCGCGACCCGGCGGACGCCTTCGTGAGCGCGCTCACCCGCGGCGAGGTGTACGGGCGCCACCTCATGGGCGTGAACCTGTCCATGTGGGACTTCTTCCAACGCCTCGAGCGCCTCACCGGCGTGCCCGCCCCCCGGCTCAAGCTGCCCCCGCGGGTGAACGTGCTGGGCGCCCGGCTGCTCGAGCAGGTGGCGAAGTGGCGCGGGACGAAGCCCACCCTGGATCCCCAGGAGGTGGACATCGGCGAGCACTGGTTCTGGCTGGACAGCGCCAAGGCCGAGCGCGAGCTGGGCTTCCACGCCCGCGACGTCCACGAGACGCTCCACGACACCGTGAAGTACCTCTACACGCGCATGGCCCCGGGCCACCTGCCGGGCACCAAGGGCCGGCTGGCCGAGCGGCGCGAGGGGACCTGAGTCTTTCCACCCCACCCTCCCCGCCTTCCGGGGAGGGAGCCCGGGGAGGCTAGCCGACCACGCGGTTGCGGCCCGCCTTCTTGGCCTTGTAGAGGTTGGCGTCGGCGACCTTGATGAACTGGAGCGGATCCACCATGTCGGGCGTCATGTCGGCCACGCCCAGGGACACGGTGACGGGAATCTCCTGGTTCTCGAAGACGAACTGCTTCTCCTCGACGGTGCGGCGGATCTTCTCCGCGAAGATGCGCGCCTTGTCGCCGCCGTCCTCGGGGATGACGACCGCGAACTCCTCGCCGCCGTAGCGCGCGAAGCACTGCTCCTTGCGCACCAGCCGCTTGAGCGTCTGCGACAGCTCGCGCAGCACGTAGTCGCCCGCCGGTGCCCGTGGACATCGTTGATTTTCTTGAAGAAATCGATGTCGAAGAGCATCAGCGTCAGGGGGCGCCCGTAGCGGTGGCACCGGCCCATCTCGCGCTCCAGGTACTCCAGGAAGTAGCGCTTGTTGTTGATGCCGGTGAGGCCGTCCTGGATGGTGAGCGTGTAGATGGTCTCGTGGTACTGCAGCTCCACGTTGTCACCGGTGAGGAACTTGAAGATGGAGCCCCCCACCTTGATGAGATCCCCGCTGCGCAGCGGGGTCTCCTGCGTCACCTCCTGGTCGTTCAGGTAGGTGCCGTTGGTGGAGCCCAGGTCCTGAACGAACATGCGCCCCTGCATGCGGATGATGCGCGCATGCCGACGCGAGACGTTGTCGAGGTCCACCACGATGTGGTTGCCCTCCTCACGTCCAATGGTGAATTCGTGCTCCAGGAGCGTGTACTTCTTGCCCAGCTCCGGCCCGTGAATCTGCACGATGCAGCATTCCTCATCGACCGTGCTCGCCAGCTCCTTGATCGAGGAGATCTTGGTTACTCGGGTTTCGTCGCCAGCCATCGCCTGGAAGACATAGCACGGCTGCCCCGTGGGAAGCCACGAGCGCCGGCCAGGGAGAGCACAGTTTCGCTATTCAACGATGCCCGGAGAGGGGACTTGCGGGGTACTGCCCGCCGGGTAACTTGGCGCGCTCTATGGCGAAATTGCTCGCAATGATCCTCGCGGGGGGCGCCGGAACCCGGCTCGAACCCCTGACCCGTGAACGCGCCAAGCCGGCCGTTCCCTTTGGCGGCCGCTACCGCATCATCGACTTCGTCCTGTCCAACTTCGCCAACTCCGGCATCTACCGGATGAAGGTCCTCACCCAGTACAAGAGCGACTCGCTCAACAAGCACCTGTCGCGCGCCTGGCGGATGTCGGCGTTCCTGGACCACTACGTGGAGACGGTGCCGGCGCAGATGCGCACCGGCATGGACTGGTACAAGGGCAGCGCGGACGCCATCTACCAGAACCTCAACATCGTCACCGACGAGGAGCCGGACCACATCTTCGTCTTCGGCGCGGACCACATCTACCGGATGGACTGCCGGCAGATGCTCGACTTCCACGTCGAGCGCAAGGCGGCCTGCACGGTGGCGGCCATCCCCGTGCCCCTGGAGGAAGGGCGGGAGTTCGGCATCATCGACGTGGGGCCGGACGGGCGCATGCGCGGCTTCGTGGAGAAGCCCAAGAACCCGCCGCCCATGCCGGGCAACGACAAGTACTGCCCGGCGTCCATGGGCAACTACCTCTTCACCACCCAGTCGCTGGTGCAGGAGGTGGTGCGCGACGCGGCCATCGAGTCGAGCGCCCACGACTTCGGCAAGTCCATCATCAGCGAGCTGTACAAGCGCGAGCCGGTGTACGTGTACGACTTCGCCACCAACGTCATCGCCGGCCAGGAGGAGAAGGAGCGCGGCTACTGGCGGGACGTGGGCAACATCGACACGTACTACCAGTCCAACATGGACCTGGTGGAGGTGAACCCGGTGTTCAACCTCTACAATGACCGGTGGCCCATCTACACCCAGCCCAACAACTTCCCGCCGGCCAAGTTCGTCTTCGCCGACCAGGAGCACAAGCGCGTGGGCCACGCCATGGACTCGCTGGTGAGCGAGGGGTGCATCATCTCCGGCGGCCACGTGAAGCGCTCGGTGCTCTCCCCCAAGGTGCGCGTCAACTCGTTCTCCGAGATCGAGGACTCGCTGCTCTTCGAGAACGTCACCATCGGGCGGCGCTGCCGCATCCGGCGCGCCATCATCGACAAGAACGTGGAAATCCCCCAGGAGACCACCATCGGCTACGACCTCGAGGAGGATCGTCGCCGCTTCCATGTCACCGCGGGCGGCGTGGTCGTCATCCCCAAGGGCATGAAGGTCGCCTGAGTTCCCGTGGTGTCCACCCGGCCCGCCCCCCACGCCACGTGGGGGCGGGCCGTCGTGCGTGCGGCGCCTAGCCGCGGAAGGCGGACTTCACTTCCGGCTTGTTGATCACCACCAGCGCCCAGATGCCCACCGGGATGCCGAGGCAGCAGCACGGCCCGAAGCACGGAATGATGGCGATGATGGCGGCGGCCATGGACAGACCGAAGTTCTCCAGGTTCTTCATCTTCAGGGCGCCGAAGAACGTCAGGCCACTGAGCAGCAGGGTGATGACGTTGGAGAAGCCCCCGATGCCCTGCGCCGTCTCGATGATGGAGCGGTAGCGCGCGATGTTCGGGTCGTCGAACATCTCGGGGGGAATCCGATTCAGTCCCAGGACGGACTGGGCCAGACCGATCAACGCCATCAACACGCCCAGTCCGGCCGTCACCATCAACAGGATGGCCGGCGTGCTCACCTGCTCCCGGGCCGCGGCGCTCGAGCCCGGGCCCGGCGCGCCCGGAAGATTCTCAGGAAATGGATCCATGTGCGTTCCCCTCGTGTGAGTGCATGAAGCGGTCGCGAGCCCCACGGGTCCCGCGCCGCCTGATTCCACCCGGAGGCCGGGAAGAGCGCCAGGGAATCTTCACACTTCACACGGCGGGGGACTGTCCACCGTCCACGTTGAGCGCCACCCCGCTCACGAAGCCCGCGCGCGGCGAGAGCAGGAAGGCCACCACGTCGGCGAACTCCTCGGCCTTGCCCACGCGGCCGAGCGGAATGCCGGAGCCCTTGGACAGCTGCGAGTAGACCGTCTCCACCGGCTGGTTCGTGGCGACCGCGCGGCGCTCCCACTGGCCACTCTCGATGAGGCCCGGCAACACCGCGTTCACCCGGATGCCCTCGGGCCCCAGCTCCTTGGACAGGGACTTGGTGAGCGCCATGCCCGCCGCCCGGGACACCGAGGACGGCATCGACTGGGCCCCCGGCGCCTTGGCCGAGATGGCCAGCACGTTGACGATGGCTCCTCCCCCGGCCGCGCGCAGGTGGGGCAGCGCGCGCCGCGACGCCCGCGCCGCGGCGAAGAGCTTGAGCTGCAGGTCCGCCTCCCACGCCGCGTCGTCCAGTTCGGAGAAGGGCCGCGCCGCCGCGGTCCCCGCGTTGTTCACCAGCCCGTCCACCCGGCCCCAGCGCGCCGCCGCCGCGTCCACGAAGGCATCCACATGCTCGCCCCGGGTGACGTCCGCCACCACCGCCAGCACGTCGCCCCCCGCGCCGCGCAGCACCGAGGCCGCGGCCTCCAGGCGCTCGGGGTTGCGCGCGCAGATGGCCACGCGGGCCCCTTCCCTCACCAGCCGCAGGGCCACCGCCGCGCCCAGCCCATCCGAGCCCCCCGTCACCAGGAACACCTTGCCACCCAGCTCCAACTCCATGTCGACCGCGTCCTTTCTCCGGCTCAGGCCGGCTGCTTCACCATCTGGGGCCGCTTCTCGAAGGCCGCCAGCGTGCGGGTGATCTCATCATTCACCTGCCGCAGGAAGTCCTGCTTCTCGCGTGACGGCAGGAAGGCGCTCTTGAAGCCGGAGACGATGATGGTGGTCAGGTCCTCCAGCGACAGGCCGATCTCCTTGTGCGCCAGCCACAGCTCCTTGGTGACCGTGGTGTCGGTGATGAGCCGGTTGTCCGTGTTGATCGTCACGCGCAGGCCGTAGTCGAAGTAGAACTTCAGCGGGTGCGCGTCCAGGCTCGACACCGCGCCCGTCTGCACGTTGGAGGAGGGGCACACCTCCAGCGGGATGCGGTGATCATTCACGTAGTTGAGCAGGTCGCCGTCCTCGCGCAGGCGCGTGCCGTGGCCGATGCGGTGCGCCCCCAGGTAGTGGATGGCCTGGGAGATGGACTCGGGCCCGAAGGCCTCGCCCGCGTGCGCCGTGCAGTTGACGTTGTTGCGCAGGATGAGCTGGAAGGCGTCCTTGTGATCCTTCGCCGGGAAGGACGCCTCGGCGCCCGCCGGTCGAAGCCGATGACGCCGCGGTTCTTGTACGCCACCGACAGCTCGGCCAGCCGCATGGACGTCTGCGGGTTGATGTGGCGGATGCCGCAGACGATGACGCCGTACTTGATGCCCGTCTCGCGCTTGGCCACGCGCAGGCCCTCGAGCACCGAGTCGATGACCGTCGTCATCTTCAGGCCCTTCTTCAGGTGCAGGGCGGGCGAGTAGCGCACCTCCAGGTAGCGCACGTTCTCCGCCGCCGCGTCCACCGCCAGCTCGTAGGCGGCGCGGTAGAGCGCCTCGGCCGTCTGCAGCACCGAGAGCGTCACGTCGAAGGCCACCAGGTAGTCCTCGAGGTTCTTGCACACCTCGCCCATGTGGATCGCCTTGGCGAGCCCGTCCTCGGTGTCCGCGGGCAGATGCACCTTCTGCTGCTCGCCCAGTTCGAGGATGGTGCGCAGCCGCATCGAGCCGTCCAGGTGGCAGTGCAGGTCCGTCTTGGGCAGCGCGCGCAGCAGCTCCTCGGTGACGGGAAGCGCCGGGGGCGCGACCCAGTCTACCCGGCGCGCGGATGAGGGAATGCCAGTCGAGCTGGGCAGCTCGTCGTCTCGAATCGAAGCCATGTCGGGTTCCTTCCTTGCAGGGCATCCTAGGGGTCCGGAAAACCTCACTCAACCTTGTCGTCTCCCGCCCGTTCGCGCTCCGCCTTCGCCCTCGCCGTGCCGCTACCGCCTGCTCGTAGGCTCCCCGGCGTGGAGAGAGCCCACCGAGAGGTTGGGACCCACACGAGGCACGGGCTCCTGGCCGCTCGCTCCCATGGCACACGGCCTGACTCGCACGCCCGGTGGGGGTGGATGGGGTGTCGTGGAGGTGTCAGCCGCACGGCTCGTGAGGGGGGACGAGGAAGGGAAGGCGAGCAGATAGAGGAGCGCTGTCTCACCCCAGCCGTTAACTGTCAGGGTCTTGTCGCTCGACAGCCCGACGAGGGCATGAGAGAGCCGGGGCGGCAAAGGAAATACGCGTCCATGCATACCGATACCACGTCAGCGCACTCCGCTCCCGGATTGATGCGGCTGACCTGGCCCATCTTCCTCGAGTTCTTGTTGTTCACGCTGATGGGCACGGCGGACACGCTGATGCTCAGTGGCGTCTCCGACGATGCGGTGTCCGCCGTCGGCGTGGTCAACCAATACATCTTCGTCTGCATCCTCATCATGGAGGTCATCAGCAACGGCGCCTCCATCGTCGTGGCCCAGTACCTGGGGGCGCGCCGGAGCCAGGAAGCAGCGCGCATCTCCGCGCTCGCCGTCACGTTGAACTTCCTGCTGGGCATCACGGTGAGCGCGGCGCTGCTGCTGGGCGGCGGGGCGATCCTGGGGCGGATGAACCTGCAGGGCGTGGTGCTCACCGACGCGCGGACCTACATGGGCATCGCCGGAGGCTTCATCTTCATCCAGGCCCTCATCAACGTGTTCTCCAGCCTGCTGCGCACGTACGGCTTCACCAAGGAGTCCATGTACGTGGCCATGGGGATGAACGCGCTGCACGTGCTCGGCAACTGGGCGCTCATCTTCGGCCACCTGGGCCTGCCGCGCATGGGCGTGGCCGGCGCGGCGGTCTCCACCGTGTTCAGCCGGGCCATCGCGCTCGTCGTGTTCGTGTGGATGCTCTACCGGGTGATGGACGTGCGGATGGCGGCGCGCGACTACGTGACGTTCTCGCGCGAGTACATCCGGAAGATCTTCAAGGTGGGCCTGCCCGCCGCCATCGAGCAGGTGACGTACCACGTCTGCCAGACGGTCTTCCTGTACTACGTCACCTTCCTGGGACCCGTGGCGCTGGCGTCGCGGCAGTACGCGATGGCCATCTCGCAGTACATCTTCCTGTTCAGCCTCGCCATCGGCATCGGCACGTCCATCCTCATTGGACGGCTGGTGGGAGCGAGCCGCGCGCAGGAGGCCTACCAGCGCGCCCTGAGCAGCTTGAAGTGGTCCGTGGCGCTCACCGTGCTGGTGGACGCCGTGGCCATCCTCCTGCGCAAGCCCCTGCTCGGGTTGTTCACGGCCAATGGCGACATCATCCAGCTCGCCTCCCAGGTCATCGTCCTGAGCATCGTGCTGGAGTCCGGGCGCTCCTTCAACCTCGTGCTCGTCAATGCCCTGCGCGCCGCCGGAGACGCCACGTTCACCGTGTACGCGGCCTTCGGCTCCATGGTGTGCATGAGCCTGCCGCTCGGGTACGTGCTGACCTTCCAGCTCCACCTGGGACTGGCGGGCGTGTGGCTCGCCATCGCGGCGGACGAGTGGACGCGCGGCATCATCATGTGGATGCGCTGGCGCAGCCGGGCGTGGGAGAAGAAGTCGCTCGTGTCGCCCGTCGAGCCGGCGCCGGAGGCCGTGCTCGGGACGTGAGCGACGAGGGGCCGGGGCCCTACCCCGGCAGGAGGAAGCGGGCGATGACGCGCTTGAGGCCCACCTGCCCGCCGAAGTCCACCGTCACCTTGGCGTTGGGCCCCTGGCCATCCGCCGAGATGATGCGCCCCATGCCGAACTGCTCGTGGCGCACGCGCATCCCGCGCACGTCCCCGCCAATCCCCTCCCCGTCCGCCGCCTGCGAGTAGGTCCGGTCCACGCGCGGCCCGTCGTCCTCGTCCGCCCAGTCGCGCTTCTTCTTCGTGAAGGGCGCCGCCTTGGGCGCCGGGGGCAGCTCCTGCTCGGCGATGCCGAAGAGCTCCTGCGGCACCTCCGCCAGGAAGCGCGAGGGCGGGTTGTAGCGCAGCTCGCCGAAGAGCGAGCGGCACTGCGCCAGGCTCACGAACAGCCGCCTGCGCGCGCGGGTGAAACCCACGTAGCAAAGCCGCCGCTCCTCGGCCATCTCCTCCCCGCCATCCTCCGACTCGCCCCCATGCAGCGCGCGCGAGTGCGGGAACACCCCGTCCTCCATGCCGGTGATGAACACCGCGTCGAACTCGAGCCCCTTGGCCGCGTGCAGCGTCATCAGCGCCACCCGGCCCTCGCCCACCTCGGCGTCCGCGTCGCCCACCAGGCTGATCTGCTCCAGGAAGGCGTTGAGCGGGGGGATGTCCGCGGTGAGCGGGGACGTGTCCAGGTCCGCCTCCTCCGGCGGCACGGGCCGCGCGTCGCCCTCTCCCACCGTGGACGCCGCCACCGCCGCGGCCGCCCGGTTGAGATCGAACTCCTGCGCCGCGCCCAGGAACTCGCGCAGGTTCTCCGCGCGCGTCATCGACTCGTCGCTGCCCTCCGTCTGCAGCGACTCCACCAGGTGCGTCTCCTTGAGCATCTGGTCCACCGCGCTCGCCGCGTCCTGCGACTCCTGGGCGAAGGCGTGCAGCGACGACACCAGGGCGTGGAAGCCCGACAGCCGGCGCACCGCCGCCGAGTTGAGGCCGGTGATGCGCTCGGGCGCCGCCGAGCCTCGTACAGACTCACCCCGGAGTGGTTGGCGAAGTCCACCAGCCGCTCCACCGTGGTATCGCCGATACCGCGCGCCGGCGTGTTGATGATGCGCAGCAGGTCCGCGTCCGAGCGCGGATTCACCATCAGGCGCAGGTAGGCCGCCGCGTCCCGCACCTCGGCGCGGTCGTAGAAGCTGCGTCCGCTCACCAGCGTGTAGGGCACGCGCGCCGGCGCATGGCCTCCTCGAGCACGCGGCTCTGCGCGTTGGTGCGGTAGAAGACCGCCATGCCCGAGTACTTGATGAAGCCCTCGCGCTGCAGCCCGTGGATGCGCCGGGCGACTTCCTGGGCCTCGGCGCGCTCGTCGCGGTTGAGCAGCAGGGTGAGGTTCTCGCCCTTGGGCCGGTCGCTCCACAGCTTCTTGGGCATGCGCCGGGAGTTGCGCCGGATGACGGCGTGCGCCGCGTCGAGGATGTTCTGGTCCGAGCGGTAGTTCTGCTCGAGCTTCACCACGCGCGCGCCCGGGAAGTGCTCCGGGAAGTCGAGGATGTTGTCCACGCTCGCGCCGCGCCAGCGGTAGATGGACTGGTCGTCATCGCCCACCACCACCAGGTTGGGCCGCCGTTCCGGTGGAGCGAGCAGGCGCAACAGCTCGTACTGCACCGGGTTGGTGTCCTGGAACTCGTCCACGAGGATGTGCCGGAAGCGCTTCTGGTACTGCTCCAACACGTCCGGGCGCTGGCGCAGGAGCGCCACGAGCAGGAGCAGCAGGTCGCCGAAGTCCACCGCGTTCGCCGCGCGCAGGAGCTTCTGGTAGACGTGGTAGGTCTTCTGCACCACCACGCCGCGCGCGTCGTCCACGTCCACCACCATCTGGTCGGGCAGGCGCGCCGCGTTCTTCTCCCCGTCGATGCGGTGGAGGATCTCCCGGGGCTGCATGATGGGGTCCACCCGGGCCTCGCGCATGGCGCGCTTGATGAGCTGCAACTGGTCCCCGTCGTCGTAGATGACGAACGAGGGCGTCAGCCCCATCAACTCCGCCACCTTGTGGTCCACCAGCTTGGGATCCTTCAGGGCCCGGCGGAGGATCATCGACGAGGAGGAGTGGAAGGTGCTCACCACCAGCTCGTGGGCCTGGGGGCCGAGCAACTGGACGAGCCGCTCACGCATCTCGCGCGCGGCCTTGTTGGTGAAGGTGACGGCGAGGATGCGCCAGGGGAAGACGTCGCGGAAGCGCACCAGGTGGGCCACGCGGCGGGTGATGACGCGCGTCTTGCCGCTGCCCGCGCCCGACAGCACGAGCAGGGGTCCATCCCCATGGAGGACCGCTTCCTTCTGGGGCTCGTTCAGGTCTTTGAGGAGTTCGTTTTCGGCGTTCAAGGCAAGCGCCATATCTAGGGGGAAACGTTGTTTCTAACGAGTTTCCGTCCGCTCGGAAGGACGTTCCACGAAGGGGAGCGCCCGCCCGCCCTGTCGGGGAGCCTCGACGCTCCGTGCGGGCTCAACACCCGCTGTCGCAGTGCTCCACCACGGCGCCGGCCACCTCGGTGCCATCCTCGCGCACCAGGCGCACCCACGGCGCGGGCCAGGAGTCGCGCAGGAGCAACTCCATGCGCCCGTCGCCCTCCAGGTCCATCACGCCCACCACCGTGTCGCCGGACAGGTCGTCCAGGGGCAGCACGCGCGCGGCCGCCCCGGGCTGCATCACCACGGCGCGGGTGACCTGCTGGTCATAGTCCATGCCGCAGAGCGAATGACCCTCGCCCACGCGCAGGCGCGCCACCGAGAAGAGCGCCCGCCACGCTCCCGAGTTGTAGCTGAACGAGCCCACCTCCACCTTCAGCTTCTCCCCCACCCGCTCCGCCTGGAGCAGCGCCTCCGCGCGCGACTCGGCGAAGCGCGACGAGCCCCGGAGCGCGGACTCGTGGGTGGTGACGAGCTCGGCGGGCGCCTCGCTGGCGGTGAAGAACACGGGAGCGGGCGTCCCCGCGGGCAGCGCGAAGCCCCACTCCTCCGGTGGTACCGCGCAGTCCAGCTCCGCGAAGGCCCAGGCCCGGCCACAGCCCGGCGACTCGGGCGGCGGCTCGCGCAGGAAGTAGTCGAAGGCGGGCACCCCCCGGTTGATCCACGCGAAGCCCTTCACCGCGCAGCCCCCCTGGAGCAGCCCCCGCGCGCCATACACGTCCACCCGCTCCCCCACGGAGAACAGCCCGGTGGGATCTCCCGGCGCCGGAGCCATCCAGACGCCCCGGCGCACGTCCATCGGCTCGAGCACATGGCTCTCCTGACTCCCGGCCAGCAACATGAAGGTGCGCCCGACATGTGACTCGACGAAACGCGGCGCCTCGCGCCGGCGCGGCCCCTCGAGGAGCGCGCGCTGGGCCTCCTCTCCGGCACGGCAGGCCACGCCGCGTCCGGCCTGCAGCGGCCCCGCGTACTTCACCTCCGCCACCACCCCCGCCTCGCGCAGCCGCGCCTGGAAATCCAACGCCTCCGCCCGGCTCGTGAACATCCGGGCCACCACCGCCTCCAGGCACGGACGCAGATCCCGGAACGGCGTCGTGGACAGGCGAAGCGGCTCCGCGGGCAGGCCCGTGCGCTTCAGCGCCTCCAGCGCCTCGCCCCCCTCGCCCGGTGTGGCCGAGGAATGCAGGAGGACCCACCAGCGCTTGGCGTAGGGGGCCGCGGCCGCCAGGGCCGCCTCGTCCGGGGCGGCGGACGGAGCGGCCACCACCGGCGCGGACACGGGCCGGGAGGACGGAGCGGGCGGGCGAGCCCCACAGTCCTGGAGTCCCGAGCATCCCGAAACGGCCAGCAGCACGGCGAGGAGTCGCGGCGAACGCGGCATGACCCTCCTTCTACCAGTAGAGTCGCGCCATGTCCGACGCAGAGACCTACCCCTCGCAAGAGCAACTCGATCGCTACGCCGAACAGTTCAACCAGAGCCTGACGCTGAAACACTTCGGTGCCCGGATGAGCTTCCCCGGCGGCCAGAAGGTCGTCGTCACCGCCGAGATCCGCCCCGAGCACCGCGGCGGCCTGGGCTCCGACGCCGTCAATGGTGGCGTCATCTCGGCCCTCTTCGACTTCGTCATCGGCAGCACGCCCGCCCTGAGGGATCCCACCCGCCGCGCCGCCACCGTGCAGCTCTCCATCAACTTCGAGCGCCCCCTGCGCGGAGGGCTCCTGCGCGCCGAGGCCACCATCGACACCATGGGCTCCACCACCGTCTTCGCCTCCGCGCGCATGTACGACGCCGAGGGCGTGGTGTGCGCCCGCTGCCAGGGCGTGGTCAAGGTGTCCCGGATGAAGTGGGCCTCGGGAGAGAGTCCGGCCGTCAACTGAGGACCTCGCGGGACGCTCTCCCCTGGCGCCCCCGGGGGGAATGTGATGAGCATCCCGGACATGGACACCCCTACACGCACCGCGCTCGTGGCCGGAGCCAGCGGCCTGGTCGGAGGCTGGCTGCTCGACAGCCTGCTCGCGGATTCACGCTACCGCGAGGTGCACTCCCTCGGCCGACGGGCGCTGCCCCGGCAACACCCGAAGCTCGTCCAGCACACCGTGGACTTCGCCCGGCTCGGCGGCGAGGCACTGCCCGCGGCGCAGGACGCCTTCTGCTGCCTGGGCACCACCATCAAGAAGGCCGGTAGTCAGGAGGCCTTCCGCGCCGTGGACCATGACGCCGTGCTGGCCTTCGCCCAGGCGGCGCGCGCGGCGGGCGTCCAGCGCTTCCTCGTGGTGACGGCCCTGGGCGCCAATGCCCGCTCGCGCATCTTCTACAACCGCGTGAAGGGCCAGGTGGAAGAGGCGCTCGCGTCGGTGGGCTTCGAGTCACTCGTCATCCTCCAGCCCTCGCTCCTGCTCGGAGAGCGCCCCGAGCGCCGCACCGGGGAGCGCGCGGCGGCCGCCGTCTCCCGGGCCCTGGCGCCGCTGCTGCGTCCGCTCTCCAGCCGCCCCATCGAGGCGCGCACCGTCGCGCGGGCGATGGTCACCCTGGCGCGCGAGGCCCAGCTGGGCGTGCGGGTGGTGCCCTCGGGGGAGTTGCAGACCCTGGGCCAGTAGTCAGAAGGCGAAATCGCGCTCGAAGATCTCGTTGTTGCCCACGCGCACCATCAGGTGCGCGGAGCGGCCTCCAGCGGTGCCCAGGTCGAACTGAAGACCTTCCGGGCCGGGTTGGGGCTTGAGCGAGGGCTTGCCGGGGGCGAGGAAGACCGCCGCCGTCACGGCACGCCCCGCGAGGGGTTGCACCAGGAGCCGGGCCCGCTGACGCTCGCGGATGAGCACCACGCGGAACTCCCGCCGCTCCTCCAGGACGTCGCGCTGCTCGGCATGGCGCGCGGCACCGGTTCCGCGCGCGGCGGGCGCGGGGGCTCGCGAGGTGCGCGCCGCGGGAGCGGTGGGCTCACGCTCCATCGACGACGCCTGGGAGATGGCCTCGTCTCCCTCCTCCAGGGCCCAGATGGCCTGGGCACAGTCCAGGCACTTCTCCGTGTGACCGTCCACCCAGCGCAGCTCCGCGGCGGACAGGGTGCCCATGTCGAAGCGCCACAGGTCATCCGCGCTCAGGTGCCGCTTGGGAGGCGCATCCACCGGAGCGCTCTTCGCCGGTCCTCCTGGCACTCGCGGCACCCCTGCACATGGGCACCGGGCCGGTCTCCCCGTGGGCTCAGGGCGCCCAGGAAGTCGTCACACTCGGCGCGGGCACTGAACCACCAGGCCTGGGCTCTCTCCGCCGCGTCCAGCAGGTCGCGCTCCGCCCGGCGCTGGGAATTCAGGGGGATGAACCAGCGGGCCCTCGGGCTCATCGCGCTGTCCAATCGCTCGAGCGCCTCGCGCAGCGCCTTCAAGCGCGCCGCCGGCTCGCCCTGTAACGCACCGTGGAGGGCTTCCCAGCGGGCGATGGCGCGCAGGGTGGACTCGGCCCGGTCTCGCGCCGTCAGGCCCTCGAGCGCGGAGGCACGCCACACGTCCGACTCGTCGACGTCCTCGCCCAGGGCGGCCTCGGCGGCCTCCTGAGCGGCGCGCAACAACACGGGCTGGAGCGCCTCGGGCTCACGTGCGCGCAACCACCCCTCGAGGTCCCCGCGACTCAATCCCCGAAGTGCCTGCTCGACTCCCTCTCCTCCCAACCGTTCACCGCGCCGAAGTAGCTCGCCAATCACCTCGAGCGCGTCACCTTGGGAAAGTCCGCCCCGCGAGAGCTGCTCACGCCGGGCCTGATATCTGGAGAGGGGGTCAACGACCATGAGGGTACCCTCCTGGGGTACGGTGGGGCTCACTCGCGCCCGCCCTCCTGTTGGAGGTCGAGCAGATAGAGCCGCAGGTAGGCCTGTGCACGGCTGACGCGCTTGTACGAATTGACCACGGTGATGTTGAGGCGGCGCGCGCACTCCTCGTGGTCCTCGAGGTCCTGGTGGTGGTACAGGTCCCACGCACCGGCTTCCTTGGGATGCTCGCGCTGCAGGCGCTCATACGCGCGCCAGTAGAGCTCCTGGGCCTCGGAGCGCTCCTCGCGCCGCCGCGAGGACTCCACCGCGCGCGCCACCTGGGCGGGCGGCTCCTCGAGGGCGTCCTCGGAGTCGGCCGCGGCCGGTGCCGGTCCTCGCGCTGCCGCCGGTAGAAGTCGATGGCGACGTGCTTGACGATGCGCAGGAAGA
The DNA here is from genome assembly GCA_049060065.1 of Cystobacter fuscus. Classification (GTDB taxonomy): domain Bacteria; phylum Myxococcota; class Myxococcia; order Myxococcales; family Myxococcaceae; genus Cystobacter; species Cystobacter fuscus_B. The sequence goes on along the minus strand of JBMEQP010000002.1, from coordinate 692,075 downwards.
ACGTCTTGGGCGACGCGCTGCGTCCGGGCATCTGCTCGGACACGCCGCGGAATTGATCCAGTCCCTTGTCGAGGAACTTGCCGACCGCGTCCTGGTAGAGCTCGTCCGCGTCCGCCGGAGAGCCCCGGCCGTAGCTGGCCTGGATCTTGGAGACGACATAGCGGGCCGGCCGGGCCCAGCGCTCGCAGAGCGCGCCGAGTGCATCTCCCACCCCCGCCCATGGCGCGGCGTTGGAGCACCTCGGCGAAGAGTTCGTCATCCGTGAGATCGTCGAACACCGGAAGTTCCTCGAAGCGCCGCCGGGAGGCATGAGCCCCCGCCTGGGCGGGGTGGGGTTCGGTGAAACGGCGAGTCAAGGTAGCACGACGGCATCCGAACACGGCCTCCCGATGACACGACCCCCGGATATGCGACAGCGGCGGGCGGGGGCCATCCAGCACGAGGACGGCCTCCCCCAGGGGTTCCTGACGGGAATTTCACGGTGATTTTCCAGGCGGACTTTCTCCCCGGAAAACAGGGGTGGCTCGTCAGGAAAATCCGCCCGGGGAGTCTGGGGCGGACAACGGGCACCCGGCCGGTGAGGTCCTACATGCTCGGTGGTTCGACTCCACCCACCCGCGCGAGCGGGTGTCGCCGACGGTTCAGGCACTGAATTCGGGATTCAGCCACATCCTGGCTTCACCACTCGGGTGCCCACCTTTTTTCGCGGTAAGGAAATCCATATGTCGTCCCGCACCATCGTCATCGGAGACCTCCACGGCTGTTACGACGAGGCCCTGGAGCTGCTCGCCCGGGTGGGCGCCACCTCGAGCGATCGAATCATCTTCACGGGGGACCTGATCGACCGGGGACCCAAGCCCCGCGAGTGTGTCGAGCTGGCCATGCGCCACGAGTGCATCCTCGGCAACCACGAGGAGAAGCACCTGCAGCAGCGCCGCCGGCGGGATGGGGATCTGCTCCCGGACCATCTCAGGACCCGGCAGGCGCTCGGCGCCGAGCACCTCGACTACTTCGCCACCCTGCCCCACTTCATCCGGCTGCCCGAATACCAGGCCGCCGTCGTCCACGCCGGAGTGCTGCCCGGCAAGTCCATGGAGGACCAGGAGCCGTACCACCTGCTCCATGCCCAGTGTGTCCGGCCCCCGGAGCGCAAGAGCTACTGGCCCGCCAAGGCGCCCGCGGACTACCGCTTCTGGACGAACCACTGGCGAGGCCCCGAGCGCGTCATCTTCGGGCACACCGTGTTCGACCGGCCGCTCGTCACCGAATACGCGGTGGGCATCGACACCGGGTGCGTCCACGGCCGCTCGCTCACGGCGGTGGTGCTGCCCTCGTGGGAGATCGTCTCGGTGCCCGCGCGCGAGCCCCACCGGGGCGGCAAGCAGGTGGCGCTGCTGCCCGTGCACGGTGAGGTCCGCGCGTTCTCCTGAGCCGGAGCGGGAAGGCACCCGCCTACGCGCGCCGCGCGGAGGCGGCCATGGCCTTGCGCGGCAGCCGCACCCCGAAGGTGGTGCCCTCGGGCGCGACGGAGCGCACGCTGACGGTGCCCCCGTGGGCGCGGATGAGGTGGTCCACGATGAACAGGCCCAGCCCGATGCTGCGGCTCGTCCGGTCCGTCTGGTCCTCCCCGCGCCGCATGGGCTCGAACAGGTGCTCCTGGACCTGGGGCGGAATGGGCTCCCCCTCGTTGTGGACCTCCAGGCACACCGCGTCGGAGTCCCCGCGGGCGCGCACCGTGACGGGCGTGCCCGCCGGGCTGTACTTCAACGCGTTGGTGACCAGGTTGGTGATGACCTGCGCCATCCGGTCCGTGTCCCACGCGCCCAGTCCATCCCCGTCGATCTCCACCCGCACCTCGCGGTCGGGAAAGGACATCTGCACCTCTTCCACCACGAGCCGCAGCAGCGGGTGCAGGTCGGTCAGCTCCCGGTTGACGACGATGCCCCCGCCCAACCGCGCCTGCGTGAAGTCGAGCAAGTCCCTCACCATCCGGATGGTGCGCTCGGCCGAGGAGTGCACGCGCACGAGCGTCTTGAGGATGCGCTCGTCCAGGTCATCCCGGCGCAAGAGCAGTGACACGCCCAGGGAGATGGCGGTGATGGGATTGCGCAAGTCATGGCTGACGATGCCGATGAGCTGCTGCTCGAACTCCGCGCGCCGCCGCTCCTCGGCCCGGATGCGCTCCTCGGCCCGCTTCCTGTCGCTGACGTCCCGGAAGAAGATGGCGATTCCGCCCTCGCGCGTCGGGTAGACGCTCACGTCCGTCCACATGTCCAGGGGCTCGAAGTACTCCTCGAAGTGCGCGGTCACCCGCTCACGCATGACGCGGTGGTACTCGAACCAGTACCGGCTCTCGGGCCGGGAGGACTCTGGCCAGACGTCCCAGTGGGAGCGCGTCAGCGTGTCCTCGCGCCGCAGCCCGGTGAGGCGCTCCTGGTTGCTGTTGACCAGGATGATGCGGAAGTCCTTGTCGAGCACGAGCAGGGCGTCCCCGCGCTCGAGCACCTCCAGGGCGGCCTGGAGCCGGGCCTCGGCGATGCCCGTCAGGGCGCGCTGCTCGGTGAGGCGCTTGCGGATGTCCTCCTTCTCCACGGCATTGCGCACCGCGCGGTAGAGGCTCTCCGGTGTCACCTCGGACTTCACCAGATAGTCCGAGGCTCCTCCTTGAGCGCCTCGACGGCGATGCGCTCGTTGCCTCGCCCGGTCACCATCACCACCGGGGGCCGCAACAGGCCCTCCTCGTCCACGATCCGCTTGAGGAAGGCCGGGCCGCTGAGTTCGGGCAGGTCGTAGTCCAGGAGAATGCAATCCACCTGCTCACGCTTGCAGAGCGCGAGCGCGGCCTCCGCCGAGTCCTCTTCGAGGAAATGGTAGGAGTACTCCCCCATCTCCTCCAGGTAGGTCCGAAACACGTCCCGATCCTCCGGGCTGTCCTCCACCAGCAGCACCGTCAGCAAACGGGAATTCATCCGTGCGCGACCTCTCGGCCATCGTCTTCCGGCATCACGATGTGGTCCAGCCAGAACTCCTTGAACAGCCGGATCATTCTCTCAAACCGCACCAGATCCACGGGTTTGAGCAGATAGCCGCTGGCGCCATGGGCATAGGCGCTCTGCACGTCCTTGGGATTGTCGGAGGTGGAGAACACGAGCACCGGGATGCTCTTGAGGCGGCCATCGTTCTTCATGTGCTCGAGTACCTGCCTGCCATCCAGGCCAGCGAGGTTGAGGTCCAGCAGGAGGAGTCCCGGGCGCGGCGCGCTGTTGACGGCGGCATAGCGGCCCCGCTGGTGCAGGAAGTCCAGGGCTTCTTCGCCCTCGGTACAACGGTAGAGGGGATTGGGGATGCCCGCGCCCTGGAAGGTCATCTGGAGCATGTCGAAGTCCTCGTCGTTGTCCTCCACGACGAGGATGGGCAGGTCGCGGTTCATCGTCCGCTCTCTCCACCAAAGGGCCGCAGCTCGGACACGGGCTCCTTCTCGCTGTCCAGGGTGAAGAAGAAGGCGGTGCCCTCTCCGGCCGTGGACTCCACCCAGATGCGGCCATTGTGCCGCTCGATGAGGCGCTTGACGATGGTCAGCCCCGTGCCCGTGCCGCCGCCGTATTTGTCGCGCCCGTGCAGCCGCTTGAAGATGCGGAAGATGGCCTCGTGGTACTCGGGCTTGATGCCGATGCCGTTGTCACGCACGTAGTAGACGGGGCCGAAGTCCGGGTCGCGCCGCGCCCCGATCTCCACCCACTTCTTCTCCTTGTCGTTGTACTTGAGGGCGTTGGTGATGAGGTTGGTGAAGACCTCCATCATCCGCACCCGGTCACAGCGCGCGGGCGGCAGCGGCTCGGGGACACGCACCTCGGCGCGCGCCTCCTCGATGCGCGGCTTGAGCACCTCCAACACCGAGGAGAGCACGTCGTTGAGGTCCGTCTCCCGGAGCGACAGCTCCATGCGGCCCACCTGCGAGTAGTGCAGGAGCGAGTTGATGAGGCTCTCCATGCGCTGGGTGAGCCGCACCACCGTGTCCATGCGCGTGCGGTTGGAGGGCCGCAACGAGTCGGAGTCCTCGCGCAGCACCAGGCTCGCGTAGTTGTGGATGCCGCGCAGGGGCTCCTTGAGATCGTGGCTCGCGGCGTAGGCGAAGGAGTCCAGCTCCACGTTGCTGCGCTTGAGCTCTGTGTTGAGCTTGAGCAGCTCCTCGCTGCGCTCCAGCACGATGTCGATGATGCTGCGGCGCAGCTCCCGCGCCGCCTCCAGCTCGTAGTCCTTCCAGGGCAGCGACTTGCCGCGCACCGTCTCCTTCCAGAGCGCGAAGGACTTGCGCGGGTGCAGCCGCAGCTGGTCGTCCTGCATGTCCACCGGCTTGTGGGGATTGCCGCCCCACTCCACCGTCTGCACCACCTCCGGGCGGAACCACAGCACGTAGTTGTGGCGGCCGCGCGACATGGAGGCCGCGATGAGACCGGCCGCCACGTCCTTGAAGTCCTCCGACTCGGGGTAGTGCCGCAGCAGGCAATTGGTGGCGAACACGTCCTGGGACGCGGGCCGGCTCGACAGCCAGCGGATGAGCCCCTGGAGCTGCTCGTCCTCGGGGGCCTTGCCGATGATGGTCATGCGGCCGTTGAAATAGACGGCCGCGCCCGTGGCCCCGGTGAGCTCGAGCAGCTCGGGCGGCGACTGGCACAGCTCGGCGGCGAAGTCGCCGACGCGCGTCATGCGCTCGAGCAGCCGGCCCTGCACGGACTTGGTGCGGATGCGCTGATCGTAGTGCTCGTGTCCCTCCTTGCTGGAGATGAACGAGGACATGAACTGGCCCACGAACTCACACGCCGTGCGCACCTCGTAGGGCACGTACTTCGAGCCAGACATGTGCGTGCAGGAGATGAGGCCCCACAGCCGCCCCTCCTGCAGCAGCGAGATGCTCATGGAGCTGCCCGCGCCCATGTTGCGCAGGTACTCCAGATGGATGGGCGACACGCTGCGCAGCACGCAGAAGGACATGTCGAGCGGACCCTGCGCGGCTTCCTCCGGCAGCGAGACGATGCGCGCGGGCACGTAGTCCACCGCCGCGATGATGCGCATCAGGTTGAGCACGTACAGCTCCCGCGCCTGGCGCGGAATGTCCGAGGCGGGGAAGTGCAGCCCCATGTACGGATCGGCCGTCTCCCGCCGGTCCTCGGCGAGCACCCGGCCGTTCCAGTCCGAGTCGAAGCGGTAGATGATGACCCGATCAAAGCCCGTGAGCCGGCGGACCTCACGCACGCCCTCCTCGCACAGGGCGCGTAGATCCTTCGCGTCGCGCAGGCGCGACATGGAGCCGCGCGCCTGCTGATAGAAGCTGGAGAAGGGCAGCGACTCCGGATCCGCCACGGGCTCGAGTTCGAGGAAGAGCCGGCCCTGGTGGCGGTGCGCGATGCCATTGAAGAGCCGCTCGCCGCCCCCACCATTCAAGGTGAGCTTGAGGGGGTTGTTGTCCTGGAGCCGATCCGAGAGGAGGCTCGCCCGGGTGCTGGCGACCTGGGAGGCCGGCAGCAGCGAGTCCAGTGAGCGGCCCAGCAGTTCCTGGACGCCGCACCCGAGCAGCGCCTCGGTGTTCTCGCTGCTCTGGCAGATGATCAGCGAGGGCTCGCGCAGGACCAGCAGCACGCCATGAGGCTGGATGGCCCCCGGAATGTGGATGGGCTCCTTGTCACAATTGGTGAGGTCCGGCACCTGGGCTGTTCCGGCCGATTCCGTGCTCATCGCGCTCTCTCCAACCGTCACACCGTATGAACGACGAATGGCACTCGTCCGGCAGAGCCGCCGTCCCAGACAGGGAGGGCTGGCTCTTCACCTGGATGACCGTCTGGTCTCCAAGCGGCGGCGAATTCCCGGCTGTTTACCGTCAATCCCCTCGGTCGAGGACTGTAAAAAGAAGGTAGAGGAGCGGTGATGGGAAGGTCGTCTGTCCTGTGGGACAGGTATCGCCCGCCTGCCTGCTTCCCGCTCCCCGTCAGGAAGGAAAAGGCCCGGCGTCCCTTCGCCCGGCCGGCCCGCCGAGGAGGTGGGACCGCGGCCTTCGTGCTGGAGGGGCACATGACGACGATCCACCACCCGACTCCCGAGACCCTGCCCGAGGCCCAGCGTGGCCCGGCGGAGAAGCTGCTGGACCTCGTGCTCGGCGGCTCCGCGCACCTGTGGCACAACCGCCCGGGCCTGGAGCTGCGGGGAGTCTGGTACCCGGCGCGGGGCACCTCCACGGAAATCGCCCGACAGGGCACGCCGGTCAAGCCCGGCCTCTTCGTGCCCGCCGCGGTGAAGCTCTACCGGCAGTTGCTGGACATCTACCAGCTCAACACGGAGCTCATGGCGCACTTCGCGTCCTACGCGCTCACCCAGACGGACTGGAGGGATCTCCAGGTGGCCACGAGCGCGTTGATGCTGGTGCAGCGCCACTCGGGCCAGCCGGTGCGCGAGGAGGATGGCTCGATCGCGTTCCATGACGACGACCTGCGCGCCCTGGGCGAGGCCATGGTGCTGCACTACGAGCGCAAGTCCACGCGCATGCTCACGCCCAAGGCGGTGCTGCGCGTGGCCGAGCTGCTCGAGACGCCGGAGATCGCCCAGCTCAACCGCGAGGCCGGCTTCGGCGACCCCGCGTCCCGCAAGCCGCCGCTCGGCCGGTGGAAGACGGCGGCGACGCGGTGGCTGCGCGCGCGCGAGCAGAACCCGGGTCAGCTCCAGGGTCTGGTGAAGGCGGGCTACAAGACCACGCTCCAGCGGCTGGCGCGCAAGGCGGGCTACAAGCCCCAGACGCAGGCCTTCTTCGAGGCACTCGGCTGGAAGCAGAAGCAGGCCCCCGAGGGCCACCGCACGGTGGGACTCTCCGGCCTCACGCTCGTCAAGCGCGAGCGCTTCGACGGACTCGAGGAGGCGGAGATCTGCGAGCGGATCGTCCGCGAGCGCCTCTCCTACAAGGAGGTGGTGGGCCGACTGCCGGCGGGCGTGGGACTGACGCCGGCCATCCTGGCGGCGCTGTTGCCGTCGCTGTCGAACAAGGACCTGTTGCTGATGACGCCCACGCTCGAGGAGCTGGGCCTGATGCGGGACGCGTCCGTGCGCGCGCGCTGGGACGAGGCGGTGCGGGCGGCGAGCGATCAACGGGCGCTGAACATCGCGCGCAACGTGCGGGGCCAGGAGCTGAAGACGAAGCTGGAGGAGGCGAGCGACAACGCGGCGAGGGCGGCGGTGGCCGAGGCGGTGGCGGAAACGGACGTGCGGGTGATGTTCCTCATCGACAAGTCGGGCTCCATGCAGGGCGCCATCGAGCAGTCCAAGGAAGCGCTCACGCGCATCCTCGCGGGCTTCCCGTTGGACAAGCTGCACGTGGCCTCGTTCGACACCGTGGGCACGGTGCTCAAGCCCAAGGCGGCCAGCCGCACGGGCGTGCAGCACATGCTCCAGGGACTCCAGGCGAGTGGTGGCACCACGCACGCCGCCGGTGTGCAGGCACTGCACCGCGCGGGCATGCGGGTGCCGCCGGAGGCGAAGCTCATCGTCATCGTCGTGGGCGACGAGGCGGGCGAGCCGGGCGACCAGCTCGCGCGCACCTTCCTCGAGTGCGGCTACACCGTGGCCGCGCTCGCGCTGATGGTGAGCGTGGCGAACGCACGGGGCAGCACGGTGCGCTCGTGCGCGAGCACGCTCCGGGTGCCCTTCAGCGAGGTGTCGGTGGAGCAGTTCGCCGACCCCTACCAGGTGCCCCGCGTGCTCAAGGCGCTGTTGGAGGCGCCCACGGCGTCCGGCGCCGGCCCGTCCGGCTGGGTGGAGCGGGTGATGCGCACGCCCCTGTTGAAGAAGGTGGCGTGAAGGTGAAGTGACACACGGGAGGCGTCGTCGTGGACTACCGGAAGTTCCTCGGACAGGTGGAGTCGGTGGTGCTGCCCTACTTCGGCGGCGCCCACGTCGAGCTGCCCTCGAGGCGCCTCCGGGTGTCCCCGCCCGCCGCACCGGGTTGGTATCGCTTCGAGGTGCGCGGCCGTACCGCCACCGCGCGGGAGCCCGCCGGGCCAGAAGGGCTCGACGGGCTCCCGCGGGTGCGAGGCCATCTCTGGGGGACGCGGCTCGTGCACGAGGGCGCGGTGGCCGAAGCCGTGCGCCTGCTGCCCGAGGACACACCGCCGCGCTTCGCGCCCCTGCTCGCCCGGCGCTGGCATGACGGCGGGCTCGTGTTCGAGTCCTCCGAGTTCGAGAGCGAGGCCGAGTCCACCGCGCGCCTGCGCCTGGAGCGGCGGGAAACACTCACGGAGGTGAAGGGCGTGCCCGCCTCGCTGCGGGCGGCCTTCGGCTACGCGCTGCTGGAGACGCGGGCTCGCGCGCTCGACATCCGCTTCGCCCCGGCCGAGGTGCGCGGCGTGGTGCGAGGGGTGGCGGAGCAGGGCGCTCCCGTGGCCGAGGCCCGGCTGCGCACGCTGGCGTTCGAGCGGTCCGTCCACGGGATGCGGGCACGGCTCCCGGAGTCCCGGGAGGAGCGGACGTGTCCGGCACGAGGGCGGGAGGAGGAAGCATCGCGGGTGGAGCGGGCGCTCTCCCGGGCGGGAGCGTGGCTGCTCGACTCGAGGGGGCTGAGCGGCGGCCAGCTCGAGGTGACGTTCGACTTCATGGGCGAGCGCTTCCAGAGCATCGTGGAGGCGGACACCCTGCGGGTGGTGGACGCGGGGCTGTGCCTGGCGGGAGCGGACGCGCTCGTGACGTTGGAGAGCCTGCCCGCGGTCATCCGCGAGGCCATCGAGGAGGACGTGCTGGTCATCACCCGGCACGTGTGAACCATGCGGCACCGGGAAGTCTGTCTGCTCATCGGCCGCGACGGCGAGGTGCTGTGGAGCGATGCCTCCGACAGCGCCGTGTCCCTGCCGGACTCGCGCGCGCGCTGGGAGGCCGTGTGGCGGCTGCGCGAGGAGTTGGAGGAGATTGCCCACAGCCATCCCCTTGGCCCCCTGGGCTTCAGCCCCGAGGACGAGACGACGATGGAGGCGCTCCTCCTGGCGCTCGGACGGCCCGTGCGCTTCTCCGTGGTGGCCCCCGAGGGCACACTCGTGCGCGAGCACGGCCAGGACAGGCTCCGCGCCGAGGAGCCCGCCTGGACCGCGGAGCTGCGCGCCCGCTCGGGGATGGCTACAGCTTGACCTCCAGGCGCGTCCAGCCCGCCTCCACCTCCACCAGGAGCACCCCGTCCACGAAGCGGTGCTCGCGCGCGCCGAGCACTTCCCGAGGCTCGGACAGGGCGTACACGCACAGCGTCTCCGTCTCGCGCGCCGGAGGCAGCTCGCCCTCGGTGGCGCGCTCCAGCACGAAGCGGCCGTCGGCCCAGGTGCCGGTCAGCCGTGTCAGGCGCGACGCGCCGTAGCCCTCGCCCGCGTCCTCGTACAGCCGGGCCTCCACGCGCGGCGCCGCGTGGATGTGCCGGTGAGGTGGGCCCAGTTGGCCGTGGTCGTGTGCAGCGCGGGCTCGGTGAGCGCGATGGCACCGCCCGCGCGCAGCCACATGGGCACCGTGTCCAGCGGCGCCTCGGCGAGCACGTGCTGGCGGCCCTCGACGACTTCCCCCGCCGACTGGCCGAGGTTGAAGAAGGGCAACCACCTGCCCTCGGGCAGGTACACGTGCCGGTGCGTGCGGCCCTGGCGCGCCACGGGGGCCACGAGCAAGTCCCGCCCGAAGAAGAAGGCGTCATCCATGCGCAGCGCCTCGACGTCCCCGGGCGCGTACATGACGAGCGGCCGCAGCGCGGGCAGACCTTCCCGCGAGGACTCGTGCATGAGCGAGTAGAGCGTGGGCATCAGCCGGTAGCGCCGCTCGAACCACTCCCGGGCGATGGACAGGTAGGGCTCGCCGAAGCGCCACGGCTCCTTGTACGGGGTGCCCTTGGCGGAGTGGTTGCGGAAGAGCGGGTAGAAGACGCCGGCCTGCGTCCAGCGCACGAGCAATTCCCCGGTGGGACGGCCCAGGAAGCCCGGCACGTCCGAGCCCACGAAGGACACGCCCGACAGCCCCAGGCCCAGCAGCATGGAGATGGACAGCTCCAGGTGCGCCCAGTAGCTCGAGTTGTCGCCCGACCACACCGCGGCGTAGCGCTGGATGCCGGACGAGCCCGCGCGGGTGAGGATGAAGGGCCGCCGCTCGGGGGCGAGCGCACGCAGCCCCTCGTATGCCCCGCGCGCCATGCCGATCGCGTAGACGTTGTGCACCTCCAGGTGCCGCTTGTCTCCGTGGCGGGCGTCATGGGGCAGCGTGGGCCCCTCCACCCTGGCCTTGTCCACCGAGCGCGTGCCGATGACGCCGAAGGTCTCGTCCGCATTGACGAGCTTGAAGCACGCCGGCTCGTTCATGTCGTTCCAGAAGCCGGAGATGCCCACGTCGAGGAAGGCCCGGTGCTGCTGGCCCCACCAGGCGCGCACCGCCTCGCGGGAGAAGTCCGGGAACACGGCGGGCTTGGGCCACACCTCGCCCACGAGCACGCTGCCCCGGTCATTGCGCACCAGGTAGTCGTTGGCGAGCGCCTCGTCATAGACGCGGTAGCCCGGCTCCTGCTTCACGCCCGGATCGATGATGGTGACCAGGCGCACGCCCTGCTCGGCCGCCTCGCGCGCGAGCCCCGCGGGGTCCGGGTAGCGCGTGCGATCCCACGTCCAGACCTTGTAGCCCTCCATGTAGTCGATATCGAGGTAGACGACATCGAGCGGAAGCTTGTGGGCGCGGTAGCCCTGGAGGACGGAGCGGATCTCCCGGGCGTTCTCGTAGCCCCAGCGCGACTGCTGCGCGCCGAGACTCCAGAGCGGAGGCAGCGGCATGCGTCCGGTGAGCGCGGTGTAGCGCCGCACCACGTCCGCGGGCATCGGGCCGGCGATGAGGTAGGTGTCCAGCTCGGGACCCGAGGACTCCCAGCAGAGCAGGGAGGGATCCTCGGCCGCCACGTCCGCCTCCATCCGCCACGACTCGTCGAGGAAGACGCCCCAGGCCACGCCCTCGCGCAGGCCGATGCTGAAGGGAATGGACTGGTAGAGCGGATCCGTGTCCGGGTGGTGCGGCACCACGTCCGTGTTCCAGAAGGTGAAGTGCATGCCGCGCTTGTCCAGCGAGCCCACCTTCTCACCGAAGCCCAGCCAGGCCTCGTCCGGGGGCGTGTGCAGGGACAGCCGCGAGCGGAAGCGGGTCACCGGATAGTCCGGCATCACCTCGCTCGAGAAGCTCTCGCACCGGCCCAGCTCCCGGCCCGCGCCATCCCGCAGCCGCCAGGCGCCCGTGGCGAGCGTCACCTCCAGGGACAAGCCCTCCCCCACCACCACCGCCACCGCGCCCTCCTGCTCCCGGCGCAGGGACAGCGGCAGCTCCGTGTGTTCCACGACGGACCAGGACTGCTTGGGCAGCAGCTCCCGGTGCGCGGGCGCGGAGTGGCTGAGCGCGGGAGCGTGGCGCAACCGGAGCACGCCCGGCACGGGGCTGCGCACCTCGAGCGCGGTGCGCGGACCCCAGAAGGTGATGCGGGTGGATTCGATGGAGATGTCGTCGAAGCGCATAGGGCGGCGCAGCGTATGCGCTGAAACGTCGGGATGTGGATGAATTGACAAGACGTCTCACACCGAACGGAACCCGGGCACCCCGCCCCGGGAGTGGACGGGACCGGCCGGGCTTGCCATCGTCGAAGCCATGCGCATCGCCCGCCTGCTCACCCTCTCGGGACTCGCGTTCGCCGCTCCCGCCCTCGCCGCGCCTCCTTCCAAGCCCGCCATGACGAAACCCGCCGACCCGAAGCCCGCCGCACAGACGCCCTCCTCCCTGGAGGCGGAGACGCGCGCCGGCACCAGAAGCGCATCGCCAACCTCACGTCCGAGGAGGGCTGGTTGTCGCTCGTGGGCCTGCACTGGCTCAACGAAGGGGACAACCGCTTCGGCTCCGCCGCGGACAACGACTTCGTCTTCCCCGAGGGCACGCCCGCGCACATCGGAACCTTCACGCGCAAGGGCAAGCAGGTGACGCTCACGCTCCAGCCCGGCGTCACCCTCACCCGCGGAGGCAAGCCCTTCACGGGAGGCCCCCTGGGCACCTCCGAGGGCCCCGAGGACGTGCTCTCGCTGGGCACGCTGCGCTTCTACCTCATCCCACGGGGGGAGAAGATGGGGCTGCGCGTGAAGGATCCCGAGGCCCCGGCGCGCAAGCAGTTCCACGGCATCCCCACCGGCCGGTGAGCGCCGCCTGGCGCATCGAGGGCCGCTTCGAGCCGGCCACGACACCGCGCAAGCTCTCGGTGCCCAACGTGCTCGGCACGGTGGAGGAGATGAACGCCCCGGGCACGCTCGTCTTCCAGGTGAATGGGCAGGAGTACCGGTTGGATCCCGTCCTCGAATCGGACTCGGAGCCGTTCTTCGTCATCTTCGGCGACCAGACCAACCGCGATGAGTCGTACGGCGCGGGCCGCTTCCTGTACGTGGATCAGCCGACGAAGGATGGCCGGGTGGTGCTGGACTTCAACCGCGCCTACAACCCGCCCTGCGCCTTCTCCCCCTACGCCACCTGCCCGCTGCCCCCCGCGCAGAACAAGCTGAAGCTGCGCGTGGAGGCCGGCGAGAAGCGCTACGGCGATCACTGAGCGTCAGGAATCCGCCCCGCTCGCGCGTCCCTGCCCGGATGGCTCCGGCCCCGCCCTCGCTCGCGGCGGTCCGGGCCCCGGGAGGCGGGGACATGACGACGCTGAACATCACCTACAACGGCCTGTCCACGGACGTGCCCCTGGAGCGGGAAACCCTCCTGACGGACGCGGACGTGCGGCGCATCGCGGTGGAGCTGCTGGCCCCCGCCCAGACGGACTCCTTCCAGCACTACGTGGTGGACCGGTTCCGCGCCCCGGGCGGCGAGGAGCGCATCTACCTGCGGCCCAAGGTGCCCTTCGGGGCGTGAGGAGGCCCACCCATGCGCATCGTCTTCTGTGGCGTGGGGGCCATCGGCTCCACCGCGGCGGTGCTGTGCCGCAACCTCGAGGCCACGCTCGTCTTCATCGACTTCGACCGCGTGGAGTCCAAGAACCTGCGGGCGCAGGCCTTCGTGAAGCCCTCCGTGGGCAAGAACAAGGCGGAGGCGCTCAAGCTGCAACTGCTCAACCTGTACGGCGTGAAGGCCGAGGCGTTCGGCGTGCGGATGACGCGCGACAACGTGGCGGCGCTGGGCGCGAGCGCGGATCTGCTCGTCGACTGCTTCGACAACCAGGAGAGCCGGCTGCTCCTGAGCACGTTCGCGCGCGCGGCGGGCAAGCCCCTGGTGCACGGCGCGCTGGCGGCGGACGGCACCTTCGGACTGGTGCGCTGGGACGAGCGCTTCGTCCCGGATGCCGAGGACACTCCGGGCCAGGCCACGTGCGAGGGCGGCGAGCACCTGCCCCTCATCGGCCAGCTCGGCGCCACGCTCGCGCGCACGGTGCAGGACTTCGTGAAGCACGGCGTGCGCCGCGACACCCTGGTGGGACTCGTGGCGGTGACGCCTACGGTGAGCTGAGCCCCGCGCGGCTCAGCGCGCCGCTTCCTTCGAGCCCACCACGGTCATGTTCATGCCGATCTGCACCGACACCGGCTTGCCGTCGACGGTGACGGTCGTCTTGCCGTTGATGTACCAGCCGAAGGAGCCGGTCGAGAACGACTTCACCTCGGCGAGCATCTCCTGACCGTTGATGGTCACCTTGAGCGGCTCGGCCTTCTCGAGGAACTGCGACAGGGACACGGGGCAGGGGGACTTGGCCATGGGGCGGGCACCCTAGCACCGAGCCCTCGCCTCCGGCCATAGGCTCACGCCCCGGTGAGCGGCTTCGGCGCGAGCCGCCGCGCCGCGCGTCCACCGAGCACGTCCGCGAGCGCCTCGTCGACGGGCAGTCCCGGGTGCTTCATCAACCACATGAACTCCCCCGAGGGATTCACCTCCAGGAAGACGTGCCGGCCCTCGGGCGTGACGATGAAGTCGAACGCGCCGTAGTTGAGCCCCAGCGCATCCATCAACCGCAGCACCTGGGCGTGGAGCGGCTCGGGCAGCGTGTAGGGCTTCCAGGCGTCGATGAGCGCCTGGCCCTCACGCCGCCAGTCCTCGCGCGCCCTCGGCAGCGCCTGCGAATCGATGGCCGCCGCCATCACCCGCTCGCCCACCACTGTCACCCGCAGCTCCACTGCCTTGACCAGCCGCTCCTGGAAGGTCATCGGACACAGGTCCAGGCCCTCCAGGTCCTCGAGCTGCTCCGAGGTGAGCGGCGTGGTGAAGACCACCTGCTCCCGGCCCTGCTCGTCATAGACGGCGAACGACGCCATCATCTTCGTCACCACGCCGCCAGGGCACTCGGCGGCGAAGGCCCGCACCGCCACCGGATCGTTGGTCATCAGCGTCCGGGGCACCTCCATCCCGAGCGCCCTCGCCAGCTTGAGCTGCAGCGGCTTGTGCTCCGCGCGCCGGATGACCTCGAGCGCGTCGAGCTGGAACACCCCCAGCGCGCTCATCATCCCGAACACCAGGCGCCGGCTCTCCTCCACCGACGGGCGGCGCAGCTGGGCATCCAGGTCTTGGGGAATGGCGCTGCCCGTCGAGTTGCGGCGGTACCAGACCGCCGTCACGTCCTCCAGGGACAGCTCTCCCGCGGGCCCGGACAGCCGCCCCGCCCGCGCTCGTCCAGCGAGAGCTGGACAGTGGTGGGAAACAGGTCGGTGTCGAAGCGATAGACCCGCTCGCCCCGGGACTCGAGGGCACGCGCCACGGACACGGGCGCATCGTTGTCCTTGGAATGCGTCACGATGAGGATGGTCATCCCTGCTCCTTACAACGACTGCGCGACTCCACTCCCCTCGGAAACGAGCGCGTCGGCGAGGGCCGCGGCGATGGGGAGACCGAGCTCCCGCTCGAGCATTCCCCACTCCTCCGGGGTTCACCTCGAGGAAGACGTAGCGGCCCTCGGGTGTGACGATGACATCCGCGGCGCCGTACACCAGCCCCAGCTCCGCCACCAGGCGCACCAGGCGCCGGGCGACCTCCTCGGGCAACTGGCCCGGGGCCCAGGAGCACTCGTCCGGGCGGGAGCGCCGCCAGTCCACCTGCCCCTCCACCGAGCGAGAGGCGTCGATGGCCCCCACGAAGCACCGCTCACCCACCACGGCGACACGCAGCTCGTGCGACTTGTCGATGCGCTCCTGGAACACCATGGGGCTGAGGCGCAAGCCGTCGAGCTCCTCCAGGTGCCCGGGGCCGATGGCGGTCGTGTACACGAAGGGCTGTCCGCCGCTCATGGACTGGGACAGCGGCGTCAGCATCTTGGCCACCACCCGGCCGCCCACTTCGTGGAACCACGAGCGCACCCGTTCCGCGTCGTTGGTCACCAGGGTGCGTGGAATCTCGAGCCCGTGCGCCCGGGCGAGCCGGAGTTGCAGCAGCTTGTTGCCCGCCTTCTCGTCCGCGCCGAGGGGATTGATGAAGCGGCAGCCCGCCCCCGTCAGTCCGTCGAGGGCCCCCGCGAGGGCCGCGCTCGACTCCCGGATACAGCTCGCGCCGGGCGGGCTCCAGCGTCTCGTCGAGCCGGGGAGCAACGCGCCGGCGCAGCCACACCGAACGCACCTCGGCGCCGTGCACCTCGCCCGCCTCCGTGTGCAGCACCACGTCCTCATGCGCTGGCCCCAGCAGCGAGGACAGCTCCCACTGGGACGGAAAGCCATCCGTATTGATGCGAAGGGGACGCAGCCCCCGCCGCGACACCTCCTGCGCGACGCGATCCACGGTGAAGTAGTCGCCGCTATGGGTGATGAGCAGGACGGTGTCGCGAACGGTGGGCATGGGGAAGACCGGGGCTCGACCCGCCCCGGAAGGGTCTCAGACCGCCGTGTCGTCGTCGCCGTCCGAGGGGTACTTCATGGTCGTGTCGGGGGGCGACTTGATCAACGACGCCTCGACCTCGTCCTCGTCCGAGGGGTACTTCTGGGTCTTGTTCGCAACGCCACCCGTGACCTGCTCCAACTCCTGCTCCTCGAGCAGACGCGCGAAGAACGGCTTCTTGGTCGTGTCCTTCTTCATTTTCAGCCTCCGTGGGGGTGCTCCGTCCCAAGGGGCCGGAGCGTGTCTGAACGACGGCGCCACTATGGGAATCCCCGCTGAAGGCTTCAAGCAACACGAGAGGGGAAGCCCTGAGAAAAGCGCGTAGGCGAGATAAGCAAATCGCCGCTCAGGCCGTACCGGTTTCACTCGCATGCGCTGGTACTCGGCGTGCGTGTTGCTCCAGCTGAGCCCCGAGCCACTGGAGCCGCAGCCCCTTCCCTTCAGGGTCCCTTGACCCCGGAGAAGGGGAAGAGGGCGCGGTAGTTGATGTTCCGGTAGTACACCGCCGGTAGTGCTCGCCCCCAATCTGGATGACGGCCTCCCCTGGCGGCTCGGCCTGGCTGGCGAGCCAGGCTTTCGCCTCTTCTCGCGTGTCGAATGCCGCCACCGCCGGGGGAGACCGCCGCGCATCAGCTCTTCGAGATGGAGCTCGAGGGTCGGATGCGGGGCAAGTGCGCGAATCCCCCGCTCACGTGAGCACATGACGAGGTGGTACTCGTCCGCGATCAACACGTAAGCGGAGTTGGGGGGTTTGGGGTTGGCGCTCAGCCACGCCTCCGCCTCTTCTCGCGTGTTGAAAGCGGCGATGACTCTGGCGGGAGCGTCCGCCTCGGCATCTTTCCGGTAGTCCGCGAACTCATCGGTCTGGCCATTCGTCCAGATGAACCAGAGCGCGTCGATGGCGAGCCGGAACGACTCTTTCTCCTCGGGGGATTGAGCGTCCTCATGAGCCTTCCCGAGGCGCTCCTGTGCTTCGAGGATACGTTTGAAGATCGTCACGGCTGCACCGCCGCGAAACGGGGCTCGCACACGGCCTCTGACGAAGAGAACGCCGTCAGTGGCACCAAGGCAATCAGCGCTCCCGGAGGGAAGGCCACGATGAAGGCAACTCCCGCTATCGTCACGAGGCTTCCCGCGAGGACCACGTCGTGATGGCGTTTCAGCCAATCCACCGCCCCATCCACGGCTGAATGCTCCTGAGGACGGCGTCCCTGCAACTCCTCGCAATCGAGGTAGGCCGGCTGGCACTGCTCGTTGCAGTAGACTTCCTTGGCCCCCATTCCCCGGCCCGGAGCCCGGATGTGACCAAACCCCGGAGGAAGAGGCGTGCGCATGCAATTCTTGACGCAAGCAAGAAGCTCGGCATGGCAGTCGCGATAACGAGCAGCGGATGCCGGCACGATGCGTCCGTCCTCTCCACGCATGTCTGGAGCTTGTCCTGCGCGAGCTCGAACTCCTCGACGGACTGCCACCTGTGGGTGATGTGACCAGGGGACGATTCGTGGAGGATGAGCACGAAACCGTGGAGCTGTTCGACTGGCGGGGACACGCTGGCGCTGGTCATCCCCACGAGACCACTGGAACTGGAGCGGGCCTGACCCAGAGCAGAAGACTCCGACGCACAGCCCGATACGAGCAACCCCAGGAGAATCACCACGCCAGGCGGTCTCATACAGCTCAACTCCTCCATCCAGAGGCGCCAGATGAAGGGGCATCCAACACCGCGCGCGCGGCACGTATACACGAAACGCGGAAGCCTCAAGGCACTGGCGCACGGCCGGGGCCAGAAGGCATACGCCGCGCGCGCCGGGCAGGCTAGAGTGCGCGCCCTGCCCGGGGGCGTTCACGACCATGGTCACCCGAAAGAGCGAGGACAACGAGCGGCTCATCGACCGCGATCTGACGGCCCTGGCGCGCGAGGGACGGCTCACGGCCGCGCACGGCCTGGACGGCGCGGTGACGGAGGTGCTCGGCCTGCTGGCGCGCGGCGGCAAACACCCGCTGCTGTCCGGCGAGACGGGCGTGGGCAAGTCCGCCCTGGTCCAGGAGGTCGCGCGCCGCATCGTCGAGGGCCGCGTGGACGCGGAGCTCGCCTCGGCGCGCATGGTGGAGGTGTCCGTCGCCAACATCCTGGCGCGCAGCACCCAGCGCCAGGCGGCCGAGACGTTCGAGGAGCTGCTCGAGTGGCTCCAGCGCCACCCCTGCCCCATCGTCTACATCCGGGACCTGCCCGCGGTCATCGGCGGCCCGCTCGCGCCCGTGGCCTTCCGCGCCCTGCGCACCGGCACCCCGCGCTTCATCTTCGAGACCGAGCCCAAGCGCGTGCAGGAGCTGCTGCGCGCCGACGAGTCCTTCGCCGAGCGGCTGCACCGGTGCCCCTGCACGAGCCACCCACCGAGCGCGCCCGGTGGATCCTCCACCGCGTCGCCGAGGAGCAGGAGCGCGAGCTGCGCCTGCCCATCGATCCGGCGGCGTGCGACCTGGCGCTGCGGCTGGCCTCCAAGTTCCTCCTCGCCCAGCGGCTGCCGCGCAAGGCCATCGAGCTGCTCAAGGAGACGGCCGCCGAGGCCGCGGGCAGCGCCAAGGATCGCGTGGGCCCCGAGGACGTCCTCACCCGCTTCTGCGCCACCACGCGCCTGCCCCGCTTCGTCGTGGACGACGCCATGGCGTTGGATCTCGACGAGACGGAGCGCTTCTTCGGCGAGCGGCTGCTCGGGCAGACCGACGCGGTGCAGGCCGTGCTGCGCTCGGTGGCCCTGCTCAAGGCGGGCCTGAATGATCCGCGCCGGCCCCTGGGCGTGTTCCTCTTCGCCGGCCCCACGGGCGTGGGCAAGACGCAGCTGGCCAAGCTGCTCGCCGAGTACCTCTTCGGCTCGCCGGACAGGCTCGTGCGGCTGAACATGGCGGACTTCCCCAACGACGGCGACGAGAGCGTCCCCTTCGGCGCCGCCTGGGCCCCCGCCATCGAGACCAAGCGCGGCGAGCTGACGGCCCTGCTCGAGGGCAAGGTGTTCACCGTGCTGCTGCTCGACGAGTTCGAGAAGGCCGCGCGCAGCGTGCACGACCGCTTCCTCCAGCTCTTCGACGAGGGCACCTTCGTCAACGGCGCGGGGGAAACCATCTCCTGCAACAACACCGTCATCGTGGCCACGTCCAACGTGGGCTCCGAGGTGTACCGCGAGCCGTCCATCGGCTTCGTGGGCTCACGCCGCGCCGAGGAGCTCATCGTCGAGGTGGACCGGAGGATCGCCGACGCCTTCCGTCCCGAGTTCCTCAACCGCTTCGACGCCATCTGCCACTTTCAGCCGCTCAGCAAGGTGGAGATCCGCAAGATCGCCCAGCGCGAGGTGGGCCGGGTGCTGGAGCGCGAGGGCATCCGGGCGCGCGGCCTGGACGTGGAGGTGACGCCCGGGGTGGTGGACCTGCTCGTGGAGCGGGGCTACTCGCCGCAGTTCGGCGCGCGCTACCTGCAGCGGGAAATCGAGAAGACGCTCACCGCGGCGCTCGCGGTGGAGATCGCCCGCAAGCCGTTGCGACCGGGCACGCCCGTGCGGGTGGAGACGCGGCCGGGCAACAAGGTGGTGGCGGTGGCCGAGGTGGCCCCGCGCCCTCGCGAGGAGACGGCCCAGCTCGCGCTGCCCACGGAGAAATCGGTGTCCGCGGTGAAGCGGCGCCTGGACAAGAAGTCCCTGCTCGCCGAGATGGATCGGCTGGTGGGACGGGCGCGCGCGCTCGCCGTCTCGGCCAACCGGCCCCAGCTGGAGGAGCGGCGCGCGGAGCTGCTCGCGGCCACCCAGGCGCCCAACCTCTGGGACGATCCCCTGCGCGCGGCGTCGACGCTCCGGGCCTTCCGCTCGGTGGAGGCGCAGCTCAACGAGTTGGATCGGTTGGAGGAGCGCTCCACGTTCGCGCGGCGGCTCGTGCGCGAGGCCAAGGGCGAGGCCCAGCTCGCCTCGGCGGCCAAGCAGGTGGAGGAGGTCGCGCGCGAGGTGCAGATGGCCGAGGTGCTGGGCACCTCCGGGGACATGGACCAGGGAGACGAGGCCCTGGTGGACATCTGCGCGAGCGAGACGAGCGAGGGGCAGGCGGCGTGGGTGCAGGAGCTGGCGTCCATGTACCTGGGCTGGGCGGAGCGGCGCGGCTACGAGGCACTCGCGGTGGCGGAAGCGAAGGAGCCCTTCCGGGTGGTGGTGCGCGTCATGGGCCCCGGCGCCTATGGCTACCTGTCGGGCGAGGCGGGCCTGCACCGGCGCATCGAGGAGGAGAAGCGGCAGCGCGCCTACGTGCGGGTGCACCGGGGCGGCCCCGTGCAGGAGCTCGAGCAGCTCGACGTGGACGGCCGCGAGGTGCGGCGGCACGAGGGCACCTTCGTCAACCGGGTGAAGACGGAGGTGACGGTGCGCGACGAGACGAGCGGCCGGGTGATGACGCTCGCGGGCGCGGGCGAGTTGGAGGAGATGAAGGACATCGCCTCGCGGGTGGTGCGGGGCCAGGGCGGCAGCGGCACCGCGGACGAGGCCCGGCGCTACCACCTGGGCCGCGGCGCCCGCGTCGAGGATCCCCGCACCGGCGCTGGCACTCCCCGGGTGAAGGACGTGCTGCGCGGCGAGCTGGATCTCTTCATCGCCGCGTGGATTTCCCGTCCGCCCCTCGGCGGCCCCACCCCCACGAGTTGACACGCTCGGGGCGGTGGGGGCGTCTAGGATGGGGGCATGAATTCCGTCATCGGCGCGTGGAGGAAGACCCTGGCCTGGGTCCGCTCCCGCGCGTGGATCGCCCTCGCCCTGCTCGCCGGCTGCCGCGGCCCCGTCCAGGTGTCTCCCCAATCCCCCACGCTGCGCTTCAGTGGCCGCGTGGACTGGAGGGATGCCTCCGGCCCCCGCATCGCCTGGGGAGGCTCGTCCCTGACCGTGCGCTTCACCGGCACCTCGCTCGGCATCCGCCTGTTGGATCTGCCCAAGTACGAGGAGGCCGCCCCCAACCGCTTCCGCTTCAGCGTGGACGGAGCCCCCTTCCGCGACCTCTATATCGGTGAAGGCCCCCTGCTCTACCGGCTCGCCGAGGGACTGCCCCGGGGCGAGCACGTGCTGCGGCTGGAGAAGGAGACCGAGCCCGCTGTCGGGGAGACGCAACTGCTCGGACTCGAGCTGGACCCGGGCGCCCGGCTCCTGCCCGCGCCCCCCGCCCCCCCGCGCCGCATCGAGTTCATCGGGGACTCGGGCCTCACCGGCTTCGGCATCGAGGGCAAGAACGCCCAGTGCAGCTTCAACGCGGAGACCCAACGCGCCTCGCTCACCTGGGGTGCCCTCGCCGCCCAGGCGCTCGGCGCCGAGGCTCCTTCGTCGCCTTCTCCGGCAAGGGCGTGACCGTCAACTACGGCAACGATCCCACGCCTCCCCTGCCCCAGCTCTACACGCGCACCCTGCCCCACCGCGACGACGCTCCGTGGGACTTCTCCTCGTGGATTCCCGACGCGGTCGTCATCCAGCTCGGCGCCAATGACTTCTGGAAGGAGAACCCGGGCGAGGAGCGCTTCCGCGACGCCTACCGCGCCCTCGTGGCGGACATCCGCGCCCACTACCCCCAGGCCCACATCGTCTGCGTCCTCGGCTCCGGCGTCAGCGACACCCATCCCAAGGACGTCCAGGCGCGCACTCGCGTGCGCGAGCTGCTCTCCGGACTCGTGGACACCCTGCGCCAACAGGGCGACTCCCGGGTGCACTTCGCCGAGGTGCCCGCCAACCGCGAGGACGAGGGCCTCGGCTGCCTGTGGCACCCCAGCCGCAAGACGCACCAGCGCACGGCCGAGCAGATGACCCCCCTCTTGCGCGAGTGGCTCGGCTGGTAGTCAGGGCGTCCCCGCCCCTTGAGGCGCCGGTGCCGCGGGAGGCGTCGCCGGTGCCGTGCCCGGGGCCCGTCCCCACTCGCACATGGCGCCGCGCATCCACTGCCGCGAGCACGCCTCCCGGGCGATCGGCTCGCGGAACTGCCAGAGCAGCGCGGCCAGCGCCGCCAGGATGAGGAAGAAGCCCAGGCCCCACGAGCGCGGCTCGTCCTCGTCGTCCTCGTGCACCGTCACCAGCGCCGAGCGCAACATGTCCGCCCGGTCCACCGTGGCTGTCTTCGGCAGCCGGGGCCGGCGGGTGATGAGCATCGCCGGGTCGCGCGTGAGCATCAGCCGATCATTGAGCGCCCAGCCCGAGCCCTCCAGCAGCAGCGCCGGTTGCGCTTGCGCAGCTTGAGCCAGCCCAGCAGGCCCGAGGGCAGCATCACCACGGCGGCGGCGATGATGAGCGCGGTGAGCACGTCGAACACCGTGAGCGAGCGCACCTGCGACACGATGAACGCCAGCGAGGAGCCCACCGCCGCGAACGCGATGCCCGTCGCCGCCAGGAAGCCTCCCGGCCCGGCCACGGGCGCCGCCGCCGGGGCTGGAGCCGGAGCCGTGGGCGCCGCGGCCGGAGTGGCCACCGCCGCCGTCGCCACCCCGGTGCCGTGCGTGTAGCTCTTCTCCAGGGACTCATCGAGCGACTTCTCGCCCGCGGCCGCCATCCCCTCGATCTTCGAGGAGATGAACTTGCCGATGCGCTCGAAGGGCATCGTCATCGCCTCCCACAACGACACGGGCTGCCGGACGATCTGCGTCACCACGGCGTCGTACTCGCGCTGCTCCACGTCGTAGAACACGCCGCGCTTGCCCACCGACAGCTCGGTGCTGCGCCCGCGCGTGACGGGCACCGCCACCTCGTAGCTCTCCCCACCCTCCCGGGCGATCACCTGCACGTAGAGCGTGCACGTCGTTCCCTGGTTCGTCAGCGCGGAGTGCGCGGCCCGGTCCTTCACCAGCACCGACAGTCGGTAGCGCCGCCCTCCGAGGATGAGCGTGCCGCGCTCCACCAGCGCGCGCCGCTTCGTCTGGTAGAGGTCCGGCATGCTGATGAAGTTGTTGGCGAACGTGAGCAACCAGCGCTGGTAGAGGATCAACCGCTCCAGGTCCTCCACCGCGCCCAGGGTGTCCTTGCGCGCCAGATCCTCCCGGCACTTCGCCTCGATGGCGTCCAGGTCGGACTCGGAGATGCTCGCCAGCACGTCCGCCCAGTCGCGCAAGGGGCTCGCCTCCAGCCGCGCCTGCCAGGCCAGGATGGCGTCGGCCCGCGCGGACATCTCGCGCCAGGACGCGTCCGACAGCGTCGCCTGATCATTGGACACCGGCACCGCCACGTCCCGCCGGAACGCATCCAGCTTCTCGAACGCGGGGCCCCGGTACATCCGCGACCAGCGCAACAGGCCCCCCGGCTCGGGAGGCGCCACGGGCAGCTCCGACACCACGCGCGAGAGCGCCTGGAGGTCTCCGAGCGCCCCCTGTACCCGTCCCCCGTCCAGCTTGAGGCTCGTGACGGCCTCGGGCTGGGCCGCGATCAACCGGCACTGCAGGAAGTACGTGTCCAGCAGCGAACGCACCTCCTGGATGCGCCGGGCCCGCTCCACGCTCGGCGCGCCCCAGACGAGCACCGCGGCCCGCTCGGCCAGGTGGGAGAGCAGCGCCCGCCGCTCCTCGCGGAAGCGCTGGAGCGTGGGCAGCTCCACCCCGGGCTGCCCCGCGCGGTTCTTCACCTCGGGAAAGGAGGCCATGAGCCGCACGGCCAGGGGTTGCACGGCCGCGGGCAGGAAGGCCGGTGCCACGATGCCATCCCCGTTGTGCCCCGCCTCGCGCAGCGCCCGCTCACTCGCGCGCACCTGCTCGAGCGAGATGCGCGTGCGATCCTCCGCCTTCAGGGTGTCCAGCAGCAGACCGGCCGCGTCCCGGGCCCGCACCGCCCCGTCCGCGAGCATGTCCAGCACCAGCACGTCGCTCCCCGCGTCCGCCCCCTGGAAGGAGCGCAGCTGCTCCGCCGTGAACCGCACGGCCTGCCGCACCTCCATCACCCGGATGCGCCCGTTCTTGTCGGTGTCCAGGTACTCCAGGAAGCGGCGATCACAGGTGAGCCCCTCGACGGGACACGCCGTCGCGAGCCACTGCGTCTCGGGAATGTGGACGGCCTCCACCAACACCTCGAAGGAAGGAATGGAGACCTGGAGGGACCCCCCATAACGGCGGTAGACGAGTTGACGCGGCATGGCGCACAAGAGAGCACAGCGGCCCGCACGCTGTCCCGAGGACAATCAGGGCGCTCGGTGGCCCGCCCGGCGTGTGGTGCGCCTTGCATCCCGCCCCCTGCTCGGGGCATGTGGAGAAGCGTGAGCCAGCCAGAGCAGCAGGTGGGAGTGAGCACGGTCCGCATCACGTCGGGGGACGATCTCTTCAGTGCCTATACGGACACGCGGAGCCGGCGCCTCACCCGCCGCCAGCTCCTCACCTACGGCCTCGGCCTGGTCTTCTTCGCGGTGCTCGCCTACGTCGCCTTGACCTTCCAACCGGAAGCCACTCCCTTCCGCGTGGACACCCACCAGGGGATGCGCACGGTCCTCCGGGGAATGACGCCCCAGGAGGTCTCCGGCATCCTCGGCCGCCCGTCGGGCGGGAGCAGCGCGGAGATCAGGAATGCCTCCAGTACGGCCGCCCCAGCCTCAAGGCGGCCAGCTTCATCCTGACCACGCTGTGCTACGTGGACGGCAAGCTGCGGAGCGTGAGCGCGCGGCGCTACAACTCCTGGGTCGTCACGAGCGACGGCGCCATCACCCCCGCCCCCATCGAGGGCGAGGAGCTCGTGCCCCCGCCCGAGCCCGGCGCTCCGAACCTCGCGGGTGAGGGCCAGCCCTGAGGCCGCGCTCCACCCCGGCCGCTCAGAACAGATGGCTGGAGGGTGCCACCTCGCGCAGCAACACCCGGCGCCGCAGGTGGTCCACGTCGTAGTGCGCCACCATGTCGTCGACCACCAGCGGAGAGCGCGCCTGGCAGACCACCTCTGCGGGCGACACCGAGGAGGCGACGTTCATGAGCGCCTCGCGAACCCGGCGATAGGTATCCACTCGCAGCAGGGCCAACTGGCTCCAGGCTGACGGGTCGATCTCGACGGTGTAGGCAGTGGGATTCATGCGAGGCGCTCAGTGTTCACCAACCCTTTGAGCACGAATCGGGCCACCCCCCATCCGTCGTGATTCCAGGGGCTTGGCGGGGCGTCCGTGGCGACAGGTGGAAATTGTTACAGAGCCGGGCTTCAGGGCCTGGAATGTTGGATTGATTCAGGGCGGGGATTGCGGCACCAAGCGGCAGTCCTTTCGCCGTGAG
Source organism: Cystobacter fuscus (assembly GCA_049060065.1). Lineage (GTDB taxonomy): Bacteria > Myxococcota > Myxococcia > Myxococcales > Myxococcaceae > Cystobacter > Cystobacter fuscus_B. Next base: position 666,991 of record JBMEQP010000002.1, on the reverse strand, counting down.
GTACCGTCATTCCCAGCACCAACCTGACCTTCTCGTCCGTCGAGGCCCACCGCACTTGGCTGGAGGAGCAGTCCGCCCTGCCGCGAGGATTCCGTGTCGGTCGGACGCGCTTCGACTTCGTGCCCGCCGAGGTGGACAAGCCCGCGAAGATGAACCTCACGCTCATCGTGCTCGACGAGCCGACGCCGGCGTTCGGGGCGGTGTTCACGACGAACGCGTTCCCGGAGCGCCGGTGCTCGTGGGCCGTGAGCGGCTGCGCGAGCCCACGCTGGGCGCGGTGGTGGTGAACAACAAGGTGAGCAACGTGTGCGCGCCGGGCGGCGTCGAGGCTCCGAGCGGCTGTGCGCCGAGGTGGCGCGGGGCCTGGGGTTGAGCGCCACGCAGGTGCTGCCCTGCTCCACGGGCGTCATCGGGTGGCGGCTGCCGGTGGACGCCATGGTGGGCGCGGTGCCCGCGGCGGTGGCCTCGCTCGACGCGCGCTCGGTGATGCCCGCCGCCGAGGGCATCATGACGACCGACCTCTACCCCAAGGTGCGCCGGGCCTCCGTGGGCCAGGGCAGCATCGTGGGCATCGCCAAGGGGGCGGGGATGCTCGAGCCCAACCTGGCCACCATGCTCGTCTACCTGCTCACCGACGTGGACGTGCCCCGCGAGGCCCTGCGCGCCACCCTGCGCTCGGTGGCCGCCAGGACGTTCGGCTGCATCAGCGTGGACAGCGACACCAGCACCTCGGACACCGTGGCCCTCCTCTCCTCGCGCCGGTGCCCTGCCCGTCGCTCGAGCAGTTCGAGTCCGCGCTCGAGCGCGTGTGCGCCGACCTCGCCGAGGACCCGGTGCGCAACGGCGAGGGCGTCCACCACGTCATGCGCGTGCGCGTGCACGGCGCGCCGGACGAGGCGGTGGCGCGCGGCATCGGCAAGTCGGTGGTGAATTCGCCCCTGTTCCAGTGCGCCGTCAACGGCAACGATCCCAACGTGGGCCGGCTGGTGATGGCCATCGGCAAGTACGTGGGCGCCCACCACCCGGGGATGGACCTGTCTCGCTGCACGCTGCGCATGGGCGGACGCGTCATCCTCCAGCAGGGCACCTTCCGGCTCGACCACGAGGCCGAGCGCGCCCTGGTGGCGCACATGAAGGAGGCCGAGCTCTACGCGAGCGTGGCGCCCGCGGACGGGCTCACCTTCCAGCCTCCGGTGACGTGGCCCCGCACGAGCGCGCGGTGGAGCTCGACGTGGACCTGGGGCTCGGCGCGGCGGAGTGCACGGTGCTCGGCTCGGACCGCAGCCACGAGTACATCAGCGAGAACGCGGACTACCGCAGCTGACGGCGCGCGCGGGGCGGCACGCCCGCTGGGGGGAGTGCCGCCTCACGTCTTGCGCATGCGCACGCGGCGCACCTTGTGATCCGAGCCCTTGAGCAGGATGAGCCGCGCGCGCGAGCGCGTGGGCGCGATGTTCTGCGCCAGGTTGGGCCCGTTGATCTCCGCCCAGACGGACAGGGCGCGCGCCGTGGCCTGCTCCTCGGTGAGCTCGGCGAAGCGCCGGAAGAAGGAGCGCTCGTCGCGGAACGCCGTCTCGCGCAGGCGCTGGAAGCGGTCCACGTACCAGCGGCGGATGTCCTGCTCGTGCGCGTCCACGTAGATGGAGAAGTCGAAGAAGTCCGACAGGAAGGTGTGCGGCAGCTTCCCCCCTCCACGGGCCCCGTCTGCAGGACGTTGAGCCCCTCGAGGATGAGGATGTCCGGCCGGCGGATGGACAGGAACTCGCCGGGGACGATGTCGTAGACGAGGTGCGAGTAGACGGGAGCACTCACCTCGGCGCGGCCGGATTTGATCTCCGCGAGGAAGCGCACCAGGGCGCGCCGGTCGTAGCTCTCCGGGAAGCCCTTGCGCAGCATGAGGCCGCGCTCGGTGAGCACCCGGTTGGGGAAGAGGAAGCCGTCCGTGGTGACGAGCTCCACGTGGGGGTGGTCCGGCCAGCGTGACAGCAGCGCCTGGAGGATGCGCGCCGTGGTGCTCTTGCCCACCGCCACACTGCCCGCGATGCCGATGACGAACGGCACCCGCTGGGTGAAGCCGCCCAGGAACGCCTGCTGCGCCGTCCACAGGCCCTGCGCCGCCGCCACGTGCAGGTTGAGCAGCCGGGACAGGGGCAGATAGACCTCCTCCACCTCCTTCAAGTCCAGCTGCTCGCCCAGTCCTCGCAGCCCTTCGACTTCCGCCGCGTCGAGCAGCAGCGGAGTCGACGCGCGCAGTGCCCTCCACGCATCGCGCTCGAAATCGACGAACATGGACGCGGCCTGTTGCTTGGGTACGGACATGCGGCCGTCCTCCCTGACGGCCACCCCATCCTACCCAAGTGTCTCGCGCAGGACGGAGTCCTCTTCCCGCCGGCTTCGCCCGGAGTGAAAACCGTCCGTGAACGACACTGGCCCCGGACTTTGGATCCATCGACCTCACCAAAAGTGGGCAGACGACCGATTTTCCGATTACGCGGTTTTTCCCGTCACTTTCCAGGAGGTCGGAGATGAAGGCGGTTGGAAGCCAGGGGAGCCGTTCGAGGTGGGAGTGGGGGATGGCGGGGGTGCTGTGGATCTGCGGCGCGGTGGCGTGCGGTCCGCCGCGGCAGGAGCCCCTGGAGACCTCCGGTGCCCTCGAGCCCGTCGCCTCCGCGGGCCAGACGCTCCCGTCCGACAATGGAGAGTCCTTCAACGGGCTGGCCTTCAACGGGCTGGCCTTCAACGGGCTGGCCTTCAACGGGCTGGCCTTCAATGGCTTGAACAGCGAGGCCTTCTCCTCCTGGTACGACCAGGATCCGGCCCTGGCCGACAACGTCATGAAGTACGTCACGGCGTGCGCGGCGCCCGCCGGACAGACGCGCACGTACACGGACAGCCAGGGCCGGGTCCGGGTCTGGAGCGGCTCGCTGGGGCTGGCTCCGGACTGGGTCAGCGGCCGTCCCGCCACCGTGACGGAGCAGCAGCTCGTCTCCGCGTGCCTGGCCGCCCACGTGAACAAGTTCGGGCGCACCGTGCCCATCTCCATCCTGGGCCGCACCGCGCACGACGAACCCATCGCCACCTCGGCCGAGGAACTCCAGACCTTCTCCCAGCGCGAGGGGTGCTTCTTCGGCAACCTCTTCACCGAGGAGGGCGTCTTCGTGGGGAATGACGACCAACTCTTGTCGCCCCAGGAGAGCAGCGTGCGCGCCTGCGCGCTCGAGTCGGGCCAGGACGCGTGCGAGCCCATCACCCAGGTGGGCCCTTGCGCCTCGCGCTGCACGCCCGATCCCACCCATCCCTCCTACACCCACTGCACCCTCGACGGCACCACCTACGCGGCCATCACCACCCGCATCCGCCCACAGGAGATCTACACGTGTGGCGATGGTGTCTGCCAATTCACCGAGTCGTGTGGCATTGGCGCGGACTCCGCGCATTGCACCTCGGATTGCGGCCCCTGCGCGCGGTGAGAGGTCCTCTTCCAGACGAATCACGAACACCCCGCCCGGCTCGAACCCAGCCTCTCGTCGCCAGCCCTCGTGGCGGCATGTCGCCACGGGGACACTGACCTGCCCCCCGAGCGCATTTCCCTCCAGGCAGAGAACCGTTAATCCTGAGAAAGACGAGAGAACGGCTGACACCGCCGTATTCCAGAGCACGAACACCCAACACATCGGGACGGGGGGCAATCCATGAAGAACTGGACGACACTGCTGGACGGCGAGCTGCGGGAACAGGCACTGCGGACCGTGGATGAGATCGCCGAGGTGCTCCAGTCCAGTCAGGGATGGGAAGGGCCCACGCTCTCGGGGGGACTCGCCGGACGCGCCTTGCTCTTCGCCGAGTTGCAGCGGGGCCGGCCCGAGCTCGGCCACGGCGGCCACGCGGAGCGGCTCATCCACCGTGCGGCGCTGGCCATCGAGGAAAAACCCTTGCTGCCCTGGCTCCACGGGGGCTTCGCCGGAATCGCCTGGTCCATCGAGCGGCTCGGCGCCCTCGGCCTCCACGGACTCGAGGACATGGACGAGATCGACGAGGTGCTGCTCGACCTCCTCACGCGGCAGCCGTGGAGCGCGGATTACGATCTCATCCGCGGCCTCGTGGGCCTGGGCGTCTACGCGCTGGAGCGCCTGCCGCGCCCCCGTGCCGCCCAGTGCCTGGAGGCCATCGTCGCGCGGCTCGAGGAGCGCTCCACCCGCGCGGGCGCGGGCCTGTCCTGGTGGACGCCTCCCCATCACCTGCCGCCCCACCAGCGCGCCGGTACACCGAGGGCTGTTTCAACCTGGGCGCCGCGCACGGCGTGCCCGCCGTCGTCGCCCTGCTCGCGTTGATCTCCCGCACGGGCGTGGCGGAGAGGAAGGCCCGTGAGCTCGCCCAGGCGGGAGCACGCTGGCTGCTCGCCAACGCGCTGCCGGACAGCCCCGGCGCGCGCTTTCCCTCGGTCGTGGCGCCGGGCGTGGACGTGACGCCCTGCCGCTCGGCCTGGTGCGACGGAGACCCCGGTGTCGTGCTGTGCCTCGCCGTCACCGCGCAGGCGCTCGGGGACGTGCAGCTCGAGCGCGAGGCGCTGGCGCTCGCCCGCGAGGCCGCCCTGCGCCCCGAGGAGCAGTCCGGCGTGTGCGACGCGGGCCTCTGCCATGGCGCGGCCGGGCTCGGCCACATCTACAACCGGCTCTACCAGGTGTCGGGAGACGTCACGTTCAAGGAAACCGCCACCGCGTGGTTCACCCGCACGCTGCGCATGCGCCGCCCCGGCGAGGGCGTGGCCGGCTTCGTCTTCTGGTCCTCGCCCACCGGAAAGAACGAGGACATGGGCTGGATCGCCGACAAGAGCCTGCTCAACGGCGCCACCGGCACCGCGCTCGCCCTGCTCGCCGCCGCCCAGCCCCACACCCCGATGTGGGACGGCATGTTGATGGCTTCCATCCCCGCTTGATCCGGTCCGCTCCCCATGAAAACCGCACAGACCGAGAACACGTCGCGGGAGTTCCCCTTCGCCCCCTCCGGGTTCTTCGTGCTCCGCACGCCCCTGCTCCCCTTCGACGAGCTGGACACCTGGGGACAGGGCCTGGAGGCCCCCGCCTCGCGCCGGGCCAGCCCCTGGAGCCGGCGCTCCAACGCGACCGCGCCACGTTGCGCGCGCGCCTGGCGGAGAGGGTGCGCCGGCCCGAGGTGCGTGAGGCGCTCTTCGTGGCCTCGCCCGGCTTCCACGAGCACCTGGAGCAGTGGGAGCGCGCCCCCGAGAGCGCGCGGGGAGTGAAGCTGGAGCGCGGCCTCGTGCGCTACCTGTCGCGCATGGCCGGCCGGCCCACGCCCTTCGGCCTCTTCGCGGGCTACTCCGTGGGAGAGCTGGGCGAGCACACCCGGCTGCGCACCGGACCCCGCGAGCGCTACCAGCGCCACACCCGCCTGGACATGGACTACGCGTGCCTGCTCGCGGAGGCGCTCTCCCGCTCGCCCGAGCTGCGCCCCCACATCCCCCACCGCTCCAGCACCAGCCTCTACCGCGCCAGCAACCAGCTTCGCTACGCCGAGCGGCGCCTCACGGCACGCCACCGCGCCTACCGCCTCATGACCATCGAGCCGACCGAGTACCTCGAGGCCGCGCTCGCCCGGGCCCGTCACGGCACGCGGCCCGAGGAGCTGGCGCGCTTCCTCGTGGAGCTGGACCCCGACATCAGCCTCGACGAGGCGAGGGGCTACGTCGACGAGCTCATCGACAGTCAGCTCCTCGTGTCCGAGCTGCAACCCCCGGTCACCGGGCCCGAGGCGCTCCCCGAGCTCATCTCCCAGTTGCGCCAGCTCCCCGGCACCACGTCCCTCACCGAGACGCTGGGCGCCGTCCAATCCTGCCTGGAGCACCTGGACCGGGAGGGGCTTGGCGCGTCGAGCGAGCGCTACCTGGACGTGGCGCGCATGCTGGCGAGGCTGCCCGCCCCCGTCGAGCTGCCGCGGCTCTTCCAGGTGGACCTCGTCAAGCCCGCCCCCGAGGCCGTGCTGGGCAAGGAGGTGCTGCGCGAGCTGGAGAAGGGGGTGCGGCTGCTGCACCGCCTCCACCCCTCGCCCCCGGAGGATGGCCTGGAGCCTTCCGCGACGCGTTCCTCCAGCGCTACGCGGGCCGGGAGCTGCCCCTGTTGGAGGTGCTGGACGAGGAGTCCGGCATCGGCTTCATGACGCCCGGCGCCCCGGGCGCGCGAGCCGTTCCCCTGCTCAAGGGGCTGACGCTGGACGCTCCCCGGGAAGCACGCGCCAGCTTCGGCGAACGCGAGGCCCGGCTGCTGCACAAGCTCGAGCACGTGCAGCGCACGGGCAGCCAGGTGATGGAGTTGAGCGACGAGGACCTCGCCCACCTGGAGAACCCATCCCGCGCGCCCCTGCCGGACGCCTTCATGGTCATGGCCACCGTGGCGGCCGGGTCCGAGGAGTCGCTCGCCCGGGGCCGCTTCCAGGTCCGCCTGCACATGGCGGCGGGTCCCTCGGGCGCCAACGTCCTGGGCCGCCTCTGTCTGGGGGACGAGCAGCTGCACCAGAAGGTGCGCGCGCACCTGCGCGCCGAGGAGTCGTCGCGCCCGGACGCGATCTACGCGGAGCTCGTCCACCTGCCCCAGGGCCGGGCCGGCAACATCCTCACCCGCCCGGTGCTGCGCGGCCATGAGCTCACCTACCTGGGCCGCTCCGGTGCCCCCGATGACCAGCAGCTCGACGCGTCCGATCTGCTCATCTCCCTCCAGGGCCGCCGCATCGTGCTGCGCTCGCGGCGGCTGGGGCGCGAGGTCATCCCCCGGATGACCAATGCCCACCACGACCACGGGGCTCGGAGCCTGGGCCTGTACAGGTTCCTGTGCACCCTGGCCACCCAGCACCAGTGCGGCACCTTGCAATGGAGCTGGGGCGCGCTCGCCCACGCCCACTTCCTGCCGCGCGTCACCCACGGGCGGCTCGTGCTCTCCGTCGCCCGGTGGAACTTCTGGCCCGACACCCTGGAGGGACTCGGCGCGCTCACCGGCGCCCAGCGCTTCGCCGCCATCCAGGCGCTCCGGGCCGAACACCGCCTGCCCCGCTTCATCGCGCTGGAGGAGGGCGACCAGCTCCTGCCGATCGACCTGGACAACGTGCTGAGCGTCGACACGCTGGTGCAGCGCATCAAGGACCAGCCCCGGGTGACGCTGGTGGAGCTGTTCCCCCGGCCCGAGGAGCTGTGCGCCCACGGGCCCGAGGGCCGCTTCCACCACGAGGTGGTGGTGCCCTTCGGCCGCACGCGCCCCGCGTCCGCCGAGCCCCGGCGGCTCCACGAGGTGCCGGTGCCGCGTCCCGAGCACCCCGCCCGCGGCTTCCTGCCCGGCTCGGAGTGGTTGGACGCCAGGATCTACACGGGCGCGGCCACCGCGGACCGGCTGCTGACCGGGCTGGTGGCGCCGCTCGTGCGCGCCGCGCTGGGCTCCTCCGCGGCCGACGGGTGGTTCTTCGTCCGCCACGCGGAGCCGGACTGGCACCTGCGGCTGCGCTTCCACGGCGCGCCCGAGCGGCTCCAGGAGGTGCAGCACGAGCTGATGAGCATGCTGTCACGAGCCCGACGGGAGGGGCTCGTGTGGAAGGTGCAGCTCGACACCTACGAGCGCGAGGTGGAGCGCTACGGGGGCGCGGAGGGCATGAGGCTGTGCGAACGCCTCTTCCAGGTGGACAGCGAGGCGGCCCTCCAGTTGTTGGAGCTGATCCGGGACGACGGGAGTGTGGAGGCGCGCTGGCGCTTGATGCTGGCCAGCATGGACTCCCTCTTGTCGGACCTGGGCATGGACCTGGATGCGAAGCTGCGGCTGGCCACCACGCTGCGCGAGGGCTCCGGCCGCGAGCTCCACATCCAGCGCGCCACCGAGCACCAGTTGAGCGAGCGCTATCGCCGCGAGCGGCGCGGCCTCGAGCAACTGCTCGTCACGCGCCGGGTCCAACAGCCGGTGCTCGCCCAGGGCCTGGCGGTGCTCGCTCGGAGATCAGAGCGGCAGGCGCCCGTCACCACCGCGCTCCGGGCCCTGTCCGAGGCGGGAAGATTGGGAGTGCCGCTCGCCGGGTTGGCGGGCAGTCTGCTGCACGGGAATACCAACCGCATGGCCCATTGCGCGGTCCGTGAGCAGGAGTTCGTCCTCCACGACTATCTCCGCCGTCACTACGGCTCGCTGCGGGCCCGCCAAGGACAGACATCGCCGAAGCGGTCCGCGGTGATCCTCAGCACCGCGAGTTGAGCTCCGAGCCCCCGCGCCCATCTGTTCAAGAGGCCACGTTGCATCCCAGCGGGGTCTCTTCCTCCGAGGACGAGCAGTGAAGACCCCCTCCACGAGGGGAATGCGGCGGGGGGTTTCTCGCTGACCACCACTGGACGGATCGCCACGCCCTGCCCAACCTTTCCTCTCAACCCAGACAAGTCGAGGTGGGGATGGATGCGTGGCGTAGCGCGGTACTGCTCTGCTCGCTGATGGTGGGATGTGGTGGTGGGCTGGGCTCGGAGACCCCTCCGCCGGAGAGCGAACTTCCCCCCGCCGGTATGCCCGCCGGAGGAGGAGGCGACCGCGCGAGCGCTCCACCGGCCCGTCCGACACTGGGCACCGCGCATCTCGTCAAGGATGTCTTTCCTCCCTCCGACCGGCCCTCCCGAACCGACCCGGGCCCCTCGAGCCTGGTGAACTTCCAGGGACGGCTCTTCTTCGCGGCCCACTACGAGGACGGCACTCACGCCCTGTGGGCGAGTGATGGGAGCGAAGCGGGCACCGTGCGGGTGAAGGACTTTCCCGCGCTCGCGGACACGAGCACGGAGCTCGTGACGGAACTGACGCCCCTGGGCTCCCAGCTCTTCTTCGTCGCGGGAGACGCGGCGCACGGCCCGGAGCTCTGGGTCACCGATGGCACCACCGGTGGCACGCGGCAGGTGAAGGAGCTCACGCCGGGCACGGGCGGCGACTCGGCGCCCTACAAGCTCACCGTCGTGGGAGACCACCTGCTCTTCTTCCGTTACATCCCCGGCACGGACAGCGGCCACACCGAGCTGTGGAGGAGCGATGGCACGGACGCGGGCACGGTGCTCGTGCGCGACATGGGGCCGGACTCCTCGCTGAGCTTCTCGCAGGTGCTCGTGGGCAACACCCTGTTCTTCGTCTTCACGGACGCGGCGCATGGCACCGAGTTGTGGAAGACCGACGGCACGGCCGAGGGCACGGTGCTGGTGAAGGACATCCAGGCCGGCCCCGCCAGCGCCTACCCCGCCCATCTCCAGAAGCTGGGCACGTCCGTGTTCTTCCTCACCTCGACGCCGTCCTACGGCAGCGAGCTGTGGCGCACGGACGGCACGAGCGAGGGCACGGTGCGGGTGCGAGAGCTGTCGGCGGACTCGGACGGCCCCCTCCCCAACCTGATGGAGGGCCCGGGCAGCCAGCTCTTCCTCACGCTCACCGCGCCGTCGGATCACCTCCTGCGCCTGTCTTCCCTGACGGTGGACGACACCGGCGCGGTGCGGGAGCGGCCCGTGGCGACGCTGCCCAACGCCTTCTCGGATCAGCCCGATTCGGATGCCCTCATCGGCACCTCCACCGTGGCGGGCGGCCGGCTCTTCTTCAGCGTGAACATCTCCTCGTCGGGACCCGCGCCCCGGGACGTGCAGCTCTGGATGACCGATGGAACGGCGAACGGGACGCAGCAGGTGTCCCGGCCCCTGAGCTTGTCGGATGAATTCCAGAGCGAGCTGTTCACCCTGGATGATCGCATCCTCTACAGCAACATCGGCGAGGGACAGGGCCTGGAGCCGTGGGTGAGCGACGGAACGACGGCGGGAACGAGGCAGCTCCAGGACCTCGCCCCCGGGCAGGACTTCTCCTATCCGCACGACTTCACCCGTGTGGGCGCCTCCGTCTACTTCACGGCCTACACGCCGGGCCACGGCGCCGAGCTGTGGGTGCTGCCCCTGGAGGAGTAGTCCCGGCACACGGACCCGCGGGGCTACGGCCCCACGCGGGTCAACGTGGCGTTCTGGAAGAACTCCCCTGGGTAGAGATTCCCCCAGGCGGTGGCCGTCACGCGGCCCGCCATCTCGAAGTGGCCCCGGCCGTCCACGAGCGCGACCGAGCCGTGCACCGCGGAGAGGGTGAAGAGGACGCCGTTCTCGCTCCAGGAACACGAGGCTCCGGGCTCGAGCAGGGCCCGCTCCTCCTCGACGTGGGCGCTCAGGGAACACCCGCCCGCCACGTTGGAGAGGAGGAGTTCCACGGCCGTCCCCTCCGAGACACGCCAGGTCGCCGACACGGGTGAGGACAGGTAACCCAGCCCCGGAATGCTGTAGTGGGCGGTGCCAGTCATCTCGTAGAGGCCGAGCCACTCCTGACGGGAAGCATCACACCCGAGCGGGATGAACAACAAACACAGCATGAAAGCCAGACGCGGCATGAGGGCACCTCGGGAAGGAAGGGTTCTCGAGCCCCTGTGCAGAAGCCCTGCCAGACCCTCCCCGAGGAGCGAGGCTCACACGCCGGTCCACGCGCGGAGCCTCACGTCCAGCGTCAGGAACGATGGCGCTGAGCCACGCGGTAGAGTTGCGTGAGGGAGTGCTCCAATAGCGATTGGCGGGAGCTCAGGTACCGGTGAGCCCGGGCGAAGGGAAACCAGACGCGGTTGCCCACGAGCACCTGTGTCTCCTCGAGTTTCTTGCGCGGAATCCATTTCCCGCCGAGGTGACGCACCATGACCTCTCCCAGGAAACCACCGACCGCCGGTACGGCCCGTTCGTCGATGTCGCGCTGTTCGAAGGTCTCCGGGAAGTTCTCGGACCAGAAGTGGTGGTCGACATCCGTGAGTGACTCGGGAGTGCCCTCGAGCACGGAGGGTGCCCGCGAGTGCATGAGCGCCACGAGATGCTCGCCGAGTGACGCATAGCGCCCGCGAGCGAGGTCCGGGTCCTCCACGTCTGGAGGCAGGGCGGATTCGGCGGGGAGCCATTCCTCCGGCTCGGGTGGCTGATACGCGTTGAATTCAGCGACCCGTCGCTGACGCTCACTGATGGCGAAGTCGTCCACCACGCGGGCGAGGAGCGGCGCCACATCGGGGTGGAAGCGGGGTTCTACCGGGAAGAGCGCGGCGCTGCGCCCTCGCAGGGTGCTCAGCACGGTATCGAAGTCGAGGTCCGGCCGGAGGTGAACGAGCGCTCGGGCCTGGGCCTGTCGCGCCTCCTCGCGGGCGAAGTCCGCGGCGGTAGGCCACGTCACCAGGAGGACGGCACCGCCTGGAAGTTCCTCCACCCGATGAGCGGGCGTGGACAGCATGCGTTCACGGCCGACGGTCTGCACCAACCGAGGACCGAAGATGTTGAGCCAGCACAACTCATGGATCTTGTCGAACCCGTCCCGCCGGGTGGTCTCGTCATCGCGACCGAAGTTGGGAAAGTCCGCCAACTCCCTGTCCGCCGTGCTGTGGGCCGAAGCGTAGGGGACCGGGTAACGAGAGCTCCAGGCGCGAACCATGTCCACGAGGGACTGGCAGCGCTCCACCGTGGTGAAGAAGGCCAAGGGCCGCACATGGAGGCCGACGGAAAGCTTCGGACGCTCACGTGCGAGCCAGACGGAGAGCGTCAACGCCGCCGAGGGAGGGGACGCGTGATGGAGACCGATGATCGAACCATGTCTGTCACGCGTCTCTTCCAGGGCCTTGCAGACAGCAGCACGGGAGTAGCGGCGCCTCCGTTTACCTTTGACGAGGTCCGGCATCCAGTCGCCCGCATATTCCTCGAGCGCTTGCAGGAAGGGCTCCAGCGAGTGTTCGAGGGCGGTCTGTGCGTCGAAGGAAGTCTCGAAGGAGAGCATCAGGCTGTCCTCGACGTTCAACTCCCGAAGCGTCAACAGCGTCATTCGATCCGCACCTCCACCCCCTCGATGTTCTCCTGGACGTCGTTCATGGCCTTGCGCAACACGACAGGCCTCGTGGACGTGAGTGCGCCGCCCTCGTAGATGAGACGGACCCTTTGGACCTGAACCGGCCGGTCACGAAGCTTGAGAGAGGGGCGGCGGACATCCAGCATCTCGCCGTAGTACAGCAGGGCGCTACTCGCATCCACCTTCATCTGGGCCGTCAGTTCCTCTGGTGCCAGCCGCACGAGCTCACGGCTCTTGAAGCTGAAGGTCTCCACGCGAGGCGGTTGGCCATCAGACACCTGCTCTTCGATGACGAGCACATCCGCGAAACGGATGCCGGGCGTACCCGGCTTCGTCACCCCCACGTAGGTCTCGATACGGGGGTGGTTGAACTCCTGGAGGAATCGGCGTTGGAGCTTCGGGAGCCTCGCGTCGGCACGCAACAGGGACACCATGTAACGCTCGAAAGCGAGCCCTCGGGCGAACAGCCCGCGCATCTGCTCATAGCCCGTCCATCCGAGGGGCGGCTTGACGTCCTTGCCAGCAACCCAACACCACGTTGCCCGGCGAGAAGGCGGCTTCCATCTCCGCCCGCTCCACCTCATCGAGTATCTCCTGGTAGGGCCGAGGCAGTTGCCCGCGCTGGGTGGCGTACTTCATGGCCAGGGCCCCTCGGCGCAACTCACTGGTGGACAGAGCCTCGATGGCGGCGCTCGCCAGACCCCGGCCCACGTCCCCCAGGCGCTCGGGCCGATCCGGATAGTCCGAGAGATTCAGTCCCCGATGTCGCAACGCCTCGCGGACAGCATCCATGCGCCCCAGTGTGTCTCCGAGTTGCTTGTCCCGAGCCAGCAGGAGGAGGACTCGCCGCAGGTCGTCGTCGAAGGCCGAGTGGAGAAGGAAGAGAGCGAACAGCTCGGCGCGGGCGGCGCCGTACTCCCTGGTGACGGTGACGAGGAAGGCGGCGCGCTTGCGATTGAGAACGTCGGCCCCCGCACGAACAGGACCCAGGGAGCCGAGCCGCACAGCGGACCAGTCATCCAGCCCCTCTATCAGCCGGACCATGTCCACCCCGCGCTGGAGCTCGATGAACTCCGCGGGCGAAGCGCATGCCAGGAAGCGAGCGAGCAGTTCCTGGCTGGAGGACAGAACGGACCGCTCTGGAGAAGCACCTCGCGGCGCCTCCATCGTCAGGCCGGGAAAGCCGCCGCCTCCTCCCGCCACATCCATCAACCCTGAATGACCCGTGGCGCAGCCGCCCAACAGCACCGGTGCCAGTAGAACCAAACCAGTCACGGACAGCGCGCGATCCCGCACGCCACTCAGGGCCTGCGCCAGACCACGGAAAGGAACTCCCCGTGAGTGATGAAATGTCATGGCGCCACACAATACACACAATAGGAGAGGCGGTGCGGCGCGTACTACTCATAACGGATTTCAGTTGAATGTTCCGGTCAACCTTGCCCTATTGGGACTGGAGGAGGAGTTATGCCCCGGCCCTATTCGGTGGACTTGCGTGAGCGCGCGGTTGCGGCCTACAGGCGTGGTGGCAGAACCATGGAGGAGGTGGCCGCTGAATTCAGTGTGAGCGCCAAGACACTCTCTCATTGGCTGAAGCTCGAGGACGAAACGGGGAGCCTGGAGCCACGACCGAGAGGCGGCGGCAACTTCTCGGCCCTCCAGGGGGAGGTGCTGGAGACGCTCAAGGGCCAGGTGCGTATACACTCCGATGCCACAGTGCAGGAGCACCTCGAAGCGTTGGTGGCCCGGACAGAGGTGCATACCAGTTCCTCGTCGGTCTGGAGGGCGCTGCGACGCGAGGGACTGAGACTCAAAAAGTCGCTCGTAGCTTCGGAGCAGCGTTCCCCGCGAGTGCAGGCACTGCGGCGCGTCTTCCTCCTTCTGATGCTCCTGCTCGACCCGCGACGGCTCGTTTTCCTCGACGAAACCGGCTGCCACACGAGCATGACGCGCACTCACGGACGTGCTCCACGGGGTGAGCGCGTGGTGGGATACGTCCCCAGGAACCGCGGCACCGTCACCACCGTGCTGGGCGCTTTGGCTCTGGACGGCATCCGGGCACTGATGACCATCGAAGGAGCCACGACGGGCGATGTCTTCGAAGCATTTGTCGAGCACATGCTCGTCCCCAAGCTCAATCCCGGCGACATCGTCGTCATGGACAACGTGGGTGCGCACAAGCCCGCGTACATCCTGGAGCGGATTCGGGCCGCCGGTGCCCATGTTCTCTTCCTTCCACCCTACTCGCCGGACCTCAATCCCATTGAACTGCTCTGGAACAAGCTCAAGGAGCTGCTCAAGGGCATGGGCGCACGTACCCTACAGGCGCTCGATGACGCCATTGCCAGAGCCATGGACCTCATCACGCATGAGGATATCGCCGGCTGGTTTCGGCACTGCGGGTATGAGATATAGGAACATTCAACTGAAATCCGTTATCAGACGGGAGCGCTCAAACGCCGGGCCGTTCCCCCGTGTCCTGCTCCCACATCCGCGTGCGCGATGCCTTCAGCACCCAGAGCAGGTGGCGCTGTTCGTCGACGAAGTTGCGATCGATGAGCGAACGGATCTCCGGCGTCCACTCCTGCTTGAGGATGCGCTCGTAGGTCTCATTGGTGATCTGCTCGCCATCCACCATGGCCATGAAGACCGCATCCAGGGGCATTCCCTCCTCGATGGGGGTGAAACCGTGGAGATCACACTGCTCGGCGTTGACCTCGATGCACGCCCGCTCCCCACCGAGCTGTTCGATGCAATCGTTGATCTCCCGGATGTGGCGCAGATGATCGGAGCGGAACTCCATCAGGGCCTGCTCCGCCATGGGGTGGGAGATGATCCGCAGCGCCGCGTCGTAGAGCACCACCGCGTCGATGTCGATGTGCAGCAGCTCTTGAAGAGACGACAACATCTTCTTCGAGTCCATACTCTGAGCCATGTGCTCGTACCTCCACGCTGGGCCGGACCCGCGTCCGGGCACGCCTGAAGGTCACCACGCACCGCCCGTGTCACCAGCCTCGGCACACGCGGCCCCGAGGGGTCTCCTGAAGCCTCGCCCCCGGCGGCGGTCCTGGACAGGCTCAGGGCGCCAGAGCGGACTCGTCCCGCGGCTCGAGCTGCAACCCGCGCCGCACATGCATGAGGATGTCGATGCGCAGCTGGAGCCAATCCATGCCCCGCGGGGTGTCATAGGTATGGGCGGAGAAGTAGGCCGTCATCGTCCCCGCCCGGAGGGCGAAGCGTGCCTCCCTCTTCTGGTACGTCACGCGAAAGCCCTTCACCCGGCCCACTTCGATGAGATCCCGGGTGATCGCCTTCGCCTGCCGCTCCGCCTCTTGTGCCCATTCCGAGGACATGCCGCCCCCCTATCCATTCGAGGAGTTTCCTGGAAGCTGGGGACGACGAGGCAGGCTGGCACGCGCCCGGGACAGGCCGGCCTGCCTGGAGGCTCGCCCCACCAGCATCGTCCGCCCGGCGCCCTGCTCGATTCCTGAAGACCGCCGAGCCATCATCCGCTATAACGGATGACGCGGACCTTCCTTCCTCCTCTGAAGTGTCCGTTATATTGGACACGTCCATGACGAGCGTCTGCCGTTTCCGGTGTTGACCCTCATCGTTCCAGCCACGCCTCCCGCCCGGGCCGACCTCGCGCGTCCGAGCGGAGGGAAGACCCCGCCGCGCCAGCGGTGACCTTCAGGAAAGCCCTCCATGCACTCGCACGTCTCCCCGCGCGCTCCGGGCGCGCTCCGTCTGCTTTTGGCGTTGTTCCTCGCGGTGGCGGCCCCCGCCCGGGGCCAGAGCGGTTCCGCCCCCACGCAGCCCTCCCCGGAAGGCCCCGCGCCCGCCGCGCCCGCGGCCGAGCCCCCCACCACCACCATCACCGCCGAGCCCGGTCGCGGCATCGTGGTGAAGGCGGGGGACCGCTTCTCCTTCGGGCTCCGAGCACGCATCCAGTTGCGCGACACCTTCCTCCACTTCGACCGGAGCGACACCCACGAGCTCCAGGTGCGCACGCTGCGCCTCATCGTGGGCGGCAACGTGCTGGCGCCCGAGCTGCGCTACAACATCCAGCTCGCCTTCGGCGGCAATGACTTCGAGACGGGCAGCTCCTCGCCCATCTTCGACGCCTTCGTGGAGTACACGCGCTGGCGCGACGTGAACATCCGCGTGGGTCAGTTCTTCGTGCCGCTCGACCGGGCCCGCACCATCCGCGAGTTCGCGCTCCAGTTCGTGGACCGGCAGCAGGTGGTGCGCGAGCTGAACCTCGACCGCGACGTGGGCGTGATGCTCTCGTCCAACAACCTCTTCGGCCTGAACGAGTGGCTCGGCTACCAGTTCTTCATTGGCGGAGGCGACGGGCGCAACCGCTTCGCGGCATACGCGCCGGGCCCCCTCACCGTCCTGCGGCTCACGCTGCGGCCCTTCGGCGCCTTCGATGACGACCAGGAAGCGGACCTGACGCGCTCGGCGAAGCCCCGCCTGAGCCTGGGGGTCGCGGCGGGCTACAACCACCGGACGTCGCGCCGCAACAGCACCATCGGAACGGCATTCACCGCCGGCACGGCCAACTACAGCCACCTGGCCGCGGACGTGGTGTTCAAGTACCGGGGCTTCTCGCTGCTCGCCGAGGGCCTGTGGCGAAAGGCCAACACGGACGTGCTCGAGCAGACCACCGGCACCACCCCCACCCGGGACGTGACGCGCTCGGGCTACGGCTACTTCGTGCAGGGCGGCCAGTTGGTGAGCCCCCAGGTGGAGCTGACCGCGCGCTGGGAGCAGCTCTTCGCCCGGAAGGGCACCGACCCGCAGTTCATCCAGCTCGTCGAGACCCAGGGCAAGCAGGTCGGCGCGGGCTTCAACGTCTATCTCAACGGGCACGCCTTCAAGCTGCAGGGTGACTACTTCTACATCTTTGGCGCCACGGGCGAGCCGCGCCACCTCGCCCGGCTCCAGCTCGACGCGAGCTTCTGACGGGAGCTGGCCCCCCGCGCCCGGCAGCAGGCGGCGGAGCGAGGGCCCTCCCCGATGACTGTTCGAAGGAGTTCCCCCCGGTTGTCGCGGAGAGGGGGTCCTCCCACCTTGAGTGCGGGCGCTCCCTCACGGAGGCAGGACTTCTCATGGCCGCCGAGGCGCTTGCCTCCGGCCGTGCCGGAAGGAGCCGCCACGGGAAAGGAGCGCAGCGGCACATGAAGGCGGCACTCGTCCAGGACGAAGCGACCCGGCTGACCGCGCGGGTCGACAAGGAACAACTCGAGAAGATGGCATCCGTGGTGCTCGGGGGGCGCTGCTGACGCTCGGCCTCCAGCGCCGTTCATTGGGAGGAACAGTCATGGCGCTCGCCAGCAGTGGATTGCTTTATCGGGGCCTTCGCGGGCTCCGTCAGCTCGCCTCGACCCCTCGCACCCAACGCGAGGAGGGGGCCCGGACGCAAACGCCGAGCGTGCAACACGCCATCACCATCGGCAAGCCCGCGGACGAGCTGTACCGCCTCTGGCGCGAGCCGGGCACCCTGGCCCGGGTCATGAGCCACTTCGCCGAGCTGTCCACGACGAGCGCGGAGTACACGCACTGGCGGGTGAGCGGTCCGCTCGGACAGGATCTCGAGTGGGACACGCGCCTCGTGGAGGACTGCCCGGGCGAGTTGCTGCGCTGGGAATCGGTGGAAGGCGCCCTGCTGCCCAACCAGGGCCTGGTGCGCTTCCGTCCCGCGCCAGGGGATTGGGGAACGGAGGTCACGCTCCACCTGGACTTCCAACCTCCGGGGGCGCCCTCGGCGAGGCGGTGATGACGCGGCTGCTCGCCGTGCCGGAGCTGCTCGTGAACCGCGCGCTGCGGCGCTTCAAGAGCCTGGCCGAGACGGGAGAAATCCCGACGACCGAGCGCAACCCTTCCGCCCGCCAGGGCGCCCACCTCCACTGAGGAGAGACACCCATGCGAGCACTCTGCTGGAACGGCATCAACGATCTGCGTGTGGAGAGCGTCCCGGATCCGGAGATCGTCAATCCGCACGACGTCATCCTCAAGGTGACGATGTCCACGACGTGTGGCTCCGACCTGCACTTCATCGACGGGTACATCCCGACGATGCGCGAGGGCGACGTCATCGGCCACGAGTTCATGGGAGAGGTCGTGGAGGTGGGCCACGAGGTGAAGAAGGTGAAGAAGGGAGACCGGGTGGTCGTCCCGTCCTTCATCGTCTGTGGCAACTGCTGGTACTGCCAGCACGATCTCTACTCGCTGTGCGACAACACCAATCCCAAGCCCGAGGTCCAGCAGGCCACGTTCGGCCAGCCGACGGCCGGCATCTACGGCTACACGCATGCGTTCGGCGGCTACGCGGGAGGCCATGCGCAGTACGTGCGCGTGCCGCACGCGGACAATGACTGCTTCCTCGTTCCCGACGGACTGAAGGACGAGCAGGTGCTCTTCCTGTCCGACGCGGCGCCCACGGGCTACATGGGCGCCGAGTTCTGCAACATCCACCCCGGGGACACCATCGCGGTGTGGGGCGCGGGCGGCGTGGGACTCATGGCGATGCAGAGCGCGTACCTGCTCGGCGCCGAGCGCGTCATCGCGATCGATCGCTTCCCCGAGCGGCTGCAACTGGCGCGGGAGAAGGCGGGCGCGGAGACGATCGACTACACGCAGGTGGACAGCGTCGTCGAGGAGCTCCGGGAGATGACCGGTGGGCGCGGCCCGGATGCGTGCATCGACGCGGTGGGGATGGAAGCGCACGGCCTGGGGCTCGAGTACGCGTATGACCGCGCGAAGCAGGCGCTGCACCTGCACACCGACCGGGGCGAGGCCCTGCGCCAGGCGATCCTCGCGTGCCGCAAGGGCGGAACGCTGTCGATCCTCGGCGTCTACGGGGTGATGGACAAGTTCCCGCTCGGCTCCATCATGAACAAGGGGCTCACGGTGCGCACCGCGCAGCAGCACGGACAGAAGTACGTGCCGCGGCTGCTGGAGCACGTGCAACGAGGGGAACTGGATCCCTCGTACCTCGTGACGCACCGGTTCCCGCTGGAGGACGCCCCGCGCGGCTACGAGA
Organism: Cystobacter fuscus; assembly: GCA_049060065.1. GTDB lineage: Bacteria > Myxococcota > Myxococcia > Myxococcales > Myxococcaceae > Cystobacter > Cystobacter fuscus_B. Next base: position 648,040 of record JBMEQP010000002.1, on the reverse strand, counting down.
TGTTCAAGAAGAAGGAAGACGGCTGCGTCCGGTCGGTCTTCATCCCCTGAAGACCCGGGCTGGCGCCATCGTCACCGGCGCCAGCCCTCACGGACCTACTGCACCGTCACCGTCCGCTGCAGGTTGTTGAAGCCGGTGGAGGCTTCCCAGACGTTCTGGTTGGCCAGCTGGATGGAGTACTCCGGACGGGTGCTCAGGGAGGGCGCCGGATCCGGCAGGTTCAGCAGGACGGCATAGCTACCGGCGGGCACGCTCGTCGGAATCGTGACGGACGGGCCGATCGACGTGGTCGTCCCCGCCAGCCAGCGGCGCGGATCCACGGAGAGGGGCAGGCGGTAGACGGCGCCGCTCGAGGTGTTGCGCAGCACCAGTTCGACCGACCGGGGGTTGAAGGGAGCCGCCCAGCCCTCGTTCTTGATCTGGATGTCCAGGGACATGGCCGCGCCCCGGGTGGCGGTCGCCGGGAAGGTGGCGGACACGAGCGAGAACCGGTAGCCGAGCCGACGGTCGATCTCGGGCCGGCACCCGCCGCTGGTCCAGCTGTTGATGACCGGCAGCGAGTAGTCGATGTTCAGATAGGAGTAGTGGAACGAGGCCATCTCACTCAACGCGGTGGAGCAATCCGAGCGCGGCGCGTTGAGCGCGCACGTCTCTCCGCCCATGGCGAGGTAGTTGGTCTCGGCCGACAGGTAGGGGTACTCGACGGACGTGTTCGTGTAGGTCCCGAAATCGTCGGCGCTGGCCAGGAAGCAGTCGTTGTGGTGGCCGATGCGAGCGTTGGCGGAGCCGTTGTAGGCCTGCGCGGCGGAGAGCGCCGTGGTGCCATACATCGTGCGCTTGAACTTGGGCGTGCGCAGTTGGACCATGCGCGAGGCCGGGAGGACACTGAGCAGCTTGTCCACCACGGCCTTGCGGTTGTTCCAATCCGTCTGCGACACGTTCCCCGTGTTGCCGAAGTTCTGGGTGTAGTACCACTCACCCCAGGCGCCCACGAGTCCCGTCTGCACCACCGAGATGACGTCACTGTTGGCGCTCAGGTACGGCGCGAGTTGATCCAGGTGCGCGGTGACGCGGCTCAGGGGCGCATCGTCCCCGGACTCCGAGGAGGTGTAGGCGAAGCGGACGATCATCTTGAGCCCCGCGGTCCGGACGGTGTTCGCCTGCCGCTGGAAGCGATCCAACTGCGCCTGGCTGATGGGGCTGTTCTTGAACTCCGACAGGTAGAAGATGCAGATGACCTGGGTGATCTTCTCGTTGGTGCGGAAGGCGCTCAACGTGGAGGCGGCGAAGTCGGTTTCGTTGCAGTTGTTGATGTGGTGATAGAAGCCCCGCTCCGGGTTGGCGAAGGTGGCACTGCTCGCCGTGTACTGGGTCGTCGTGCCCGTGCCCGTCCCCGGGGTCGTGCCGCCGCTGTAGACGTGGGTGTATTTGGCGGACGTCTCGAGCGGTGCCTCGACCTGGAAGACGGCATCCGCGTCGTTCGGGGTCGCCGTCTCGCCGATATCCGCTCGCGCGACCGTCCACTTCACGGTGCCCGCCGAGTCCGTGTACGTCACCGTCTTGATGAGCTGCCAGTTCCACCCGCCGCCGACGTTCGCGTACAGGGAGTTGTTCTCGAGGAGGTAGTCCGCCCCGATCCCCTGTTGGGCGAACCCGGTCGCGGGATTGCGGTCGACGTCGATGTACGCGCGCCGGTAGGCCGGAGTCCCGCTGTACTGGAACTGGTATTGGACGGAGGAAGTGTCGTTGCCCACCACCACCGCGGAGATGGCCGCCTGGGCGGGCGAAGACGTGAGCAACAGCCCCGACAGCAGCAACATCGTTCTACGCATGAACACTCCTCGACAACTGGGTTGGAGAAGGAGAACGGGCGTGGACTCAGCCCTGACTGCCGATTGAAGCAAGGGCACGCACGGCCAGCACGGCGAGCGTCACCGCCAGGGCCAACACCGCCACCAGCAGCAGCACGATGCCCAACACCCACCCCCGGCTGGCGCGGCGGGTGGCGATGGGAGCCGCCAGATGATTCTCGAGCAGGCGCACGTTGCGAATATTGGCCTTCCAGGCCGCATCGAAGACATCGCCCAGGAAGGGGACCGCGCCCACCAGCGCCTCCACCCCCACGTTGCCAACCATGCGCAGCAGCACCTCGCGCGAGGCCCCCAGGCGCACTCCCTGCCAGATGATGTAACAGGAGAGCAACGCACCCGCCCAGTCGCCCACCACGGGCACCAGACCCAGCACGGCATCCCAGCCGACCCGCATGCCTCCGGGCAGTTGGATGGACGTGTCCAGTTGCCGGGCCAGATGGCGAACCTGATCGAGCGAGGCGGAATCGGCGGGAGAACGCATGGAGTCGGGCGGTGGGCTCATAAGCGCGCGGCAGAGGAGCCCTCGGAGAGGGCCGTCAACGTCGGTCCGCCGCCATCATCGGGTACGGCACAGTCGGGTTCGCGGCCACCGCTCAGCGGTCACGGGGCATATCGCACGAAACCCGCTAGAACGTCAAAACAAGAAAATTATGTAAGAACTTGAACTACCTCTCGGGAGTCCGAGCTCACGGAACGCGGCTCGAGCACCAATACCTGACGCGCTCGCGCGGGTATCGAGCCATACAGCCGGAGCACGTCCGGCGCCTCCAGGGGCTCCGCCAGGATTGGCACCAGCGCAGCAGCTCGCCCAGAGAGGCATCCCCGCGTTGCCGCCAGCGCGCATCCGTCGCGACACGGTGGCGGATGCGCGCCAGCGCCGCGGTGGAGACACCGCTCAGGGTGCCCCCCGGGTGATGAAGTACAGGCGGCGCAGGAACAGGCCGATGCCCGGTTCGCGCCGGAAGTGCCGGAAGGAGTCACGCGAGAAGACGAACCGCTCACCGTCCTGCTCGTGCACGGCCTCCCGATCGAAGTGCCCGGAGCGGAAGTGGCGGGTCCGGTACAGACCCGGGTCGTAATGTCCGGCCTCGCCCTTGAACCAGGCCAGGTTCTCCTGACGATGACGAAAGCCATGGGCCAGATCATTGAGGTTGCGCTTCACCTCGACCATGCCCAGCACCTCGACCGGCTGCCCGGGGCGACGCGGCTGACGGATGATCAGTTGATCGAGCTCGGTCCGTGCCGCGCCGAGCCCCACGCCCCGAAGCACCCGGAGGCGGGCCGCGTCCCCGCGTCCCAGCAGCTCGGGCACGATGAAGCGCCACGTCAGTGGGAGGACCTGCTGTTCGAAGGACTGGCCCGCGTGCCCGGAACGCAGCCCCTGGTCGCGTGACAGCTCGGCCAGCTCGGCCTCCGCGCGCTCCAGTCCGAGGCGTGAGCGAAGCTGCTCCAGCTCCGCGCGGATCCGGAGCAGGTCCCGCCGCGCGGGGCTCTCGTGGATCAACGACGCCTGCTCGCGCAGAAGAGCCCGCCGCCTGGCCTGAAAGGCGGCGAGCTTGTGCCGCGAGCCCGACAGCTTTTCCGCGTCGGTCATCCGTGCCAGCGCGTCACTCAGCCCGGCGATCGCCTTGTCCGCCCTGGAGAGTTCCTCTTCGATTTGGGAGAGGCGCTCCGCGTGGGGAGAGGCTTCATCCGCGGCGAGGGCCTGACGAAGCGTCCGCTCCAGGGCCTGGAGCTCGGGGTGGGCCTGTCGCAGGTCCCGGATCCTGGCGCGCTGAGCGAAGGATGGATCCACCTCCCAGCGGGACAGTTGCTGGCCGAGCCAGCGGCGAAAGCCGTCCAGGTCGAGGCCGCGCAGGTCGACGGCCCGCTCGAGCCAGCGGCGCAGCGCGCGGGTTCCCCGGACGACGTGGAGGGTGGAAGAGGAGGAGGTCACCATGAGCGCGGGACCTCCCGGGGCCGCCTAGAGGTCTCCCTCGAGGGCATCACGCACCCCCGGCAGCCGGGCGAGCAACTCCAGCTCGGCCGCCTTGAGGTGGGACACCCGGCGTCCGGCGATGCGCTCGAAGTGCAGCTCGATGCGGTGCTCGCCCTCGTCGTTGACGTGGCGGAAGAGCCGGGCCCTCCGCCCTTCCTTCACGCAGGCGAGGATGTCCCGGTGGATGCTGTTGAGCCGGCGGAACACCTTCAGCGCCATCCGACCCTCGGGGGTGTCGAACGTGTGGAAGTGCCTGTTGCGCGACAGGGGCTGGGCTGGGTCATGGAGCCTCTCCACGAGGCGCCGCACGAATGGGTCCATCGACGGCGCAGGATAACATCCGCGCCCCCTCATCTCAGCGTTGGATTCGCATCTTCCTCGTCCGCCCTGTCCCCTGCCGTCGCTGCTCTCGCTCGCTTGCAAGGGCTCGAGGAAAAAGAAAGGCCCCCGAGGCGAGTGGCCTCGAGGACCTTCTCCTGGTCACGCCAGGCCCCATGTGAAAGACACCTCTTGGGGGGGGACGAAGCGGCCTTCCTCGTGGATCCGGGGACCTCGCCACGACATTCGCGCGGGGTGTCCGCGCGTCATTCCCTGGCCTCAGCGGCTGGTGTCGTCCGAGCCGGAACCCGAGGTGGAGCCGCTGCCCGTGCTGCCCGCTCCAGAGCCGCCAGCGCCGGTGCCGTTCAGGTCATCACCCGCTCCTTGGGAGCCAGTGCCCATGCTGCCCGTACCAGAGCCGCCGGAGCCGCTGCCCGTGCCGCCCACGTCGCTTCCCGAGCCGCCGGAGCCGCTGCCCGTGCCCAGGTGGCTTCCGGAGCCGCTGCCCACGCTGCCCGCGCCGCCCGAGCCAGTCGTTCCAGTATCATCCCCCAGGGTAGTAGAGCCTCCACCTTGCCCGGTCGACGAGCCGCCCTGGTTCATTCCCGCGCCACCCGTCCCCTGCCGGTCCTGCTGGCTACCACTCTTGCACCCCGCCCCCACGAGCAACACAGCCGCCGCCGCACCCACGAACAAAGCCTTCACATGCCGCATGACTCCTCCTCCGGTGTATGGGTTACCGCTGAAGGGAGGTTAGGTACTGGTCATTCGGCGCAGCATTGGACCCGAAGACAAGTCTCGCGAAAAGCCGCCCTTGCCCTACGTGGGCCCTCTCGCCGTACGGCCCGAGGCGGGCTTCACCGTCCTGAAGCTCAGCGAGTAGCGAAGGGTCTTCACGGGCGAAAGCGTGTGCTGCCACTCGGTGCGCGAGGCTCCGGCCATGAGGTAGAGGGAGCGGGGCTCGAGTTCGAGCGCGACCGTCTGGAAGGCGTCGCCCACCTTGCGCCGGAAGCGCATCCGCGCCGGCCCGAGCAGGGACACCCCGATGACGCAGGGGCCGAACATGGGCGCATCCCGGTGCCAGCCAATGCTCGCCCCGGGTGGATAGCGCGTGATGAGGAGCTCCTCGAGCGCGGCGGGTTCGAGCCCCGCCGCGGCGGCACAGCGCGCCCTCACCGGCTCGAGGAAGCCGGGCACCGGGGGCGCGGGCGTGAGGCGCCAGGACTCATAGCCATAGTCCCAGCCGTAGTGCAGCACGGTGCGCCGCGCCACCACCCCGTGCATGTGGATCTCCCGGTAGTCGAGCCGTGACAGCTCGTCCACCAGGGCCCGCTCTTCCTCCTCGGAGAGGAAGCCGGGCAGGTAGCTCAGCCCTTCTGGAAGTCCGGCCACCTGGGGCTGCCTGGCCATCCCGGCTCACATCCGGGGCGCGTCGGAGCGCGGCTCGGTGGAGTCCGGAACCAGGGCCTCGTCCGGCACCGTGGCCCCCACATAGCCCCGGCCGAATCCCTTCGCGCCGGAGTGCAGCGGGCGGGAGCCCTCCCAGATGCTCCTCGCGCGGCCGAACAGCCAGCGTACGCCCTGGAGCGCGTCGCGCACGAGCGCTCCGGGCGCCTCGCGCGACAACAGCGGCGGTCCCTTCAGCGTGCCCGACGCGGCGTCCGCCGGCATCGGGTTGATGCCCACGCCCAGCTCGTAGACCATCTTGCCGCCGAGCGTCGCGGTGTACAGCGCCACCGAGTTGGCGAGCAGCGCGATGACGCTCTGGGTGAGCGAGGGAGGACGGCTCAACCGCCACAGCGTCACGCCCACCGCGCCCAGGGTGACGACGGCATTGCCCATGCCGTGGAGGAACACCATGTCCCGCGCGCGGGGCTCCTCGAGCCGCACCTCTTGCGAGGAGGCCAGTCCGGCCACGCCGGCGAAGAGAGCGCTCACCGTGCCGGCCACCCACAGCCGCCGGCCCACCTTCGCCCAGGCCCGGTCCCCGCTCGCCACCGCGATGAAGTCGGCCACCGTCGCGGTGGGCAACAAGGCCAGTGGCGCGTGGACGACGGACGGGTGCAATTCGTGAAGCAGCATCTTCATGGACCATTCCCCCGTGTTGAGGAGGGCCCGTGGCTCGGCCGCACCGGCCCCCGTGATGAGTGGAGGTTAGGCACCGCCCCCAATCCCCGCCTCCTCCCGGGTCTCGAGCCCTCCACCCGAGGCTCGTCCTCTCGCTCGGAGGGCGTCCGCGATGCCGCGCGTCGGGCATCCCCGTGCACAGGGAGCGGGCAGGTCCGGGCTCCTGCTCGAACCAGTCGCCCCATGGGCAAATTCAAGGAGTTGCACGAGCAGGAGGTCCACACATGAAAGAGTCGGAAAAGGAACGTGGCGCCACGGCGCCCCCAGGCTCCGACCCGCCCCGCGAGGGCGCCCGGCCGGAGGAGCGCCGTTCAGTCGAGTCACACGCGGTCCCCTCCTCCCCCGAGGGTAAGGCCAACGCCGGGGCCAACGAACCGCCCGAGGGATACGCGATGGACACCATCACCGACTGCGACGGGAACTATCTGGAGCCGCCAGATTGAGCACGCGGAGCGCGCACGAGCAGCCTTGGGGCCCATCCCAACTCCACGGGCTGGGCGACGCGCTTGAGCGGCGTCTCCTCGCCGAAGGCGTGAACGAAGGCTGAAACGAGCCGAGGGCTCCCGCGTACAAGGGAGAGAGCGCCCACGTCGGGCGTGTCCGGAGGCCTGAACCCATGTCGTCCGACCCCATCGTCCCTCCCCTCGCCCGCCGCGCCTCGCCGGGGGTGCCGCGCCGGTTGTTGCCCGCGATGCTGGCCCTGCTCGGGGTGTTGAGCGCATGCACCGAGGCGCACGGCGCCCCGCCGGGCACGAGTGCCCCCAGCGCCCAGACGCCACCCGCCGCGCGGAGCCAGGAGGCCCGGCAGCCCACGGGCGGTGGTTCGGCACCGGGCACGCCGCGAGAGGCGGTGGCACCGGTGGCGCCCACGAAGGGCACGAGCGAGGAGGCAACGAGGGAGACGGCGTATCTGGCCGGCGGGTGCTTCTGGGGGATGGAGGATCTGCTGCGCAAGATTCCGGGAGTCATCGAGACGGAGGTGGGCTACACGGGCGGCGCGAAGCTGTTCTCCCGCCCCACGTATGACGACGTGCACACGGGGCGCACGGGGCACGCGGAGGCCGTGCGGGTGGTCTTCAACCCGAAGTTGCTGACGTACGAGGCGCTGCTGGAGAAGTGGTTCTTCCGCATGCATGACCCGACGACGCTCAACCGGCAGGGCAACGACGTGGGCACGCAGTACCGCTCGGCGATCTTCTACCTGTCGGACGAGCAGCGCCAAGTGGCCGAGAAGGTGAGGGCCCGGGTCGATGCCTCGGGCAAGTGGAAGCGGCCCGTCGTCACGGAGATCACCGCCGCGGGCGACTTCACCCCGGCCGAGCAGTACCACCAGAACTATCTGGTGAAGAACCCGGGTGGCTACACCTGCCACTACATGCGCGAGTGAGCGGGGCCCTCGCGGCCCAAGGGGATGAGATGGGAGGGTGAGGCGTCGGGCGCTCAGTGCTCTTCAGGGAGGAAGAACAGGAAAGCCTTCCACTGGAGCTTCGGATGTTCGGGGGACTCGTGAGCCATCTCCGAGCCCTTTCAAGCCGAGTACCGGCCGCCCACGTAAGGCAACCCCCCGGTCCCACGTGTCAGGACCCACGGCCCATGCGTCTCCTGTCCGGGACCCGCCGCGTCGGTCTGCCATTCTGTCAGCACCCGGGCGAGGGCTGGACGACTGCGGTCGACAGGTCAGCCACTCCGTGCGGCTTCGAAGGCCCGTTCAACTGTGTCAGTGGGTGGGGACGGACGGTGCATTGCTACCCTCCTGATGGCCCTTGAGGCGAGGCGGGCGACACTCCACCTCCTCACGCCCCTCCTTGTTGCACCGCGACCAGCATCCACGGCTGACGTCTGAAAGCCGACTTCCTTCGCAGCGGTAGATGTCCCGTCCTCTGTTGGCTTCGCAGGTAAAGGTCCACCGACCGAGGAGACAATCCCCGAGAACACAGCCCGGAGCCAGCAAGGGAACCTCTCCACAACTTCCATCCCCGGGATAGCAGGGCTCGAGGTCGTCGGGGGCGGCCAGTCCCTGTTGAAGTCGACGCATCACCTCGGCCGTCTGGGTCTCGGTGTAGAGGCACTGCATCAAAGGCTGCCCACGGGGCCCAATGTTCGCGAGAGCCTGTTGGACGAGTTCTTCGGAGGGCTGAAGTTTGTCAATCTGCTCGGAGCCACCAGTGGGTGCGGCTTGCACGTCAAATGCGAGCCGAGTCCGGCGAAGATGGCAACGCCCCTGGACGCGGCCCATCAACTCATGACGGGTAGTGATGAGAATCGTCAATCCTGGCGGGGTGTGCCGCTCATGATGGACGACCGCGGTCGGCAGACAAGCCGACGCGCGAGCGATGAAACAGTCGAGGTCCTCCCGACAGTCCACGGGAGAGGACGAAACGGACTCGGAACTGGAGCGGCTGCAACTGGTCAGCGCCATCAGCGACAGCAGCAAGACGGCGAAGTTACGGGGCATGGACGACTCCAGCATCCGAGCAACTCTCAACGCTTGTTCCGGGGAACCGTGGGAGGACGAGGAGGCACGTACCTCGGCCTGTGGGGAATCTGCTCACGAGGAAGTTCCTGGAACTCGACGGTGCCGCGCCCATTCAGAACCTCCTGCACGGGACGAACCTCTAACTCGGAACCATAGAGTTCGAGCGTGTCCCCGGCAGGCGGGAACTTCTGCATCTGGCCAGGCAGAAGTCCGAGATTGGTTTCCTGCTCCAGCCTGTCCCAGCGTTCGGCCAGTTCCTTCCAGATGTCCTCGGCATGAACAGGCGAGGAGAGCCGGATGAGCAGCTTGCCCTGGAGGGGAATCTTGAACCCAGCGGGATGGGTGAACTGGTCGGCGATGTCACGTCCACAGTGGCTGCATCGCTCCTGATTGTCGGAGGAATAGCCGCAGTATTCACACAAGAACCGCTGGTTGCTCATCGTGCCTCCAGGAGATACGGCATCGCCTTGCCATGCTTCTTCAACATCTGCTGGTAGGTCATGTGCTCCATGGTCTGCGGATCGAAGATGTTGACCTGGCCTGTGAGTGTAACTCTGCCGTAGACGACGTGGTGGTAGTTGCCATCCTCCCAGCGGGTGAAGACGGCATAGTGGCCCACAGGGGCGCCCTTGTCGAGCATGGAGACAGGCTGTGGGCTGGCCTTCATCCCCGTGGCCTGCGCGAGGTAATCGAGACTGTCCTGAGGAGTGAAACGACGCTCACGGCCGGTGTAACCAAAGAGCCGCTCGATTTCATCGGCTGAATACTTGAAGTACCCCTCCAGGCTGTTGCGGATGACGGAGGCGACACAGGCCGTACAATTGTCATTTCGGGCAGAGGGGTTCCAGCGATTCTCCTTCCCAACACTCCGCCCCTCTTCCGCGCCAACATGCGGAGGGAGGTTGTCCAGGGCCTTTGCCGCTGCGTCACCTTCGAGTTGACGCAACTCCTCCCGGGTGGACACGTAGCGTGGGCGCAAACCGAGCTTTTTCGCCCCTGCCACCACCTCGTCGGCCGTCCTGAACCTGCGCAGGAGGAAGGGAACATGCTTGAGGGCAACCCCCGCCATCTTCATCACGACATGGCCACCAACAGGGACGGCCACCATCAGGAGGACATCTCCCTTGCTGGTGGGCACGCCCAGCATGCCAGCGACGAACAGAGAGCCTTCCGCGTACTGCTGAGCTTCGCGCACGCCCGTTTGATGCAGCCTCTGGGCGTAGGCTTGGCCCTCACGCGCCTCCACCAAGGCCCGGTCTTCCCCGCGCCGCAGCTCGTCGTAGGTGCGGCGGAGCGTGGTGGCGATGACCTGGCGTAGTTGCTCGCGATGATCCTCGGAACCTTCGTACCGGGCATCCACCTCGTCCAGACTCGCCTGGAGAGCCCTCATGCGGCCGCTATCGACCAGCCCCGCCGATTGCAGGCGCACCACTTCGAAGTACAGGTCCTCGGGGGATGCGTCCTGATCGATGAAGAACGGTTTCGTGTCAGCACTGCTCGTACGTGTGTTGGCCTCGGGGGCCTCACAAGCCGCGAGTGATACGGCGAGGAAGCAAAGAAGCACGGGTTTCCACTGGAACACTGCTCTCCCCTTTCGTTTGGTTGGGTGAGGGCCATGGAACCCAATGGGTCTGACGAGAGTAGGTGCGAGTCATCCCCACATCACGCGAGGGGAAGATCCATCCGAGGGTGCCCCGCAGCCGACCTCCCGCTCCCCAGCCTCGGCATCCACTCCTTCTCGTGCTTCCAAGGACGACGCCAGGGGGCGATCCGGGTCCCAGTTCCACCCCGAAGGCCGCGCGCGAAATCATCAACGAATCGTCAAAATCATCATCCATGCTCTTGTATCCTCATGGAAACAGGCGTACTTCCTTGGCTCATGACGACTCACTCGAAGCTGTGGGGCGAAGCCCTCCGCGCCGCCGTCGGCCCCTGGCGGGAAGAACTCGGCAAGTCCGACCGGGATCGCCTCGATGCATTGGTGGGTCTGTCCGTCCGGGAGGACATCCGGCTGTCGGACTGCCTCACGGCGCTCTTCCCGAACGTGGACACGCAGAAGGCCCAGACGGCTCTGACCTCCTTCCGCAAGCGGCTCAACGACGCCGCCACGGAAGAGGGCCGTCCCAATCTCGGACTGCGCTTCGAGGTCGACACCAAGAAGAAGAATCCCCCACGGAGCGTCACTGCTGGTTCACCGGGCCTGATCCCGCCATGGCGCAGGCGGAGCGCTACTCTCAGCAACTCACGGCCGACATCCAGGGCAAGCCCCTGATCCATTCCAAGGGGATCGCCACCACAGGGACCGCTCTCGCCGAGGGAAAACGGGTCGTCCGGCTCTTCGTCTCCTACGCGCACGAGGACAGGACTCACTTCGAGACGATCATCAAGCAGCTCCGCATCCGCTTCGCCTCATCCAAGAAATACGAGCTCCAGTCCTGGACGGACCAGGACATCCTCGTGGGTGAGGGCTGGAGGAGCGCATCCAGAAGGCCATCGACGAGTGTCACTTCGGCCTCCTGCTGCTCAGTCCCGCCTTTCTCGCGAGCCAGTTCATTGGAGCGCAAGAATTGCCCCACTTCGTGGGAGCGCCGAATGACCCGAGGATCAAGCCCGTCCTACCCGTGGGAGTCGTCCCTGTGTCCTTCGAGCGGCAGGATCTCAAGGGACTGCAAGAACAGCAGATCTTCCGCTCCCGGAGCGCCCAGATCGAGGCGCGCTTTTTCAGTGAGCTGACAGGCGCCCCCAAGAAGCATGAGTTTGTCCAACAGCTCTACGTCGCCATCGAGAAGCGCCTCGATGCATTCTTCGCTCCCTCACCTGGATCCGGTCCACCCGCTCCGCCTCGCGGGAAGGAGCGCAGCGCCGCTGACACCCTCGCCGACCAACTCCCGGTGCCGGAAGACACCCGCCACTTTCAGCGCACCCGCGGCCAGCGCATCAACCTTGGCGAACTGGAACGACTCGACCGCCCGAGCCACGAAGCCGCGTCCCCAGATCAGGCGAGCGACGCCCTCAGTGAACTGCGGGCTTGGGCAACCAACCCCGAGGCTCCACCATTCTTCGCTCTCTTGGGTGAGTACGGCATCGGCAAGACCACCACCCTCAAGCAGCTCACCCGCCTTCTGTTGGAGGAACGTCAGTCCACGCCAGGATTGCCCCTCCCCATCTACGTAGACCTGCGCGACTACATCGGTGAATCCCGGGACAGCATCCCCACCATCGAGCAGTTGCTCGCCAGCGTCATTCAGCGGAGTTGGAAGCTGCGCGACCGCAGCCTCACCCCCCAGGATCTGCTGCGCCTCATCCGCGAGGAGGGTGCCCTCATCATCTTCGACGGCCTGGACGAGAAGATCGTCCACCTGCCACCTGGCCGTGCCCGTGAGTTCATCCGCACGCTCTGGGCCGCGCTGCCTGATGCCACGGGCCCAGCATCCCCCGGAATCCGGCGCGGTAAGCTCCTCATCTCCTGCCGCGCTCACTATTTCCGTGATGTCTGGGATCAGAACTCGATGCTCGTTGGCGAGGATCGCGAGGGTCTGGAGCGCCAGCGCTTCCCCGCCCTCTGCTTGCTGCCCTTCACCGAGCCACAAATTCGGGCCTACTTGATGTCGTTGCTAGGTGATGAGCTGAGCGCGAACCGAGCCTTCGAGGTCATTGCATCCATCCACAATCTCCGGGATCTCGCGCAGCGGCCCTACCTGCTGTACCTCATCAGTGGACAACTTGGCGCGCTGGAGGATCTCAGGGCTCGGGGAGAGCAGGTGAACGCCGCCCGGCTATATGAGCTCGTCGTCCGTTCCTGGCTCAGCCGCGATGATGGAAAACACCAGATCGATCCTGCCCACAAACGCCGACTCATGGAGGACCTCGCTGCCGCACTCTGGCGTGAGGACCGTAAGCAATGGGACGCGGATCGACTCGAGGCCTGGCTCGATGACGTCCTCACTGCATCTCCCACCCTCACCACCATCTACGGAAACAAGGATCGCACCGTCCTCAAGGAAGACCTGCGCACCGCCACCTTCGTGCTGCGCGGCACCACGGACGAAAAGCACTTTCGTTTCGCTCACACATCTTTGCAGGAGTACTTCCTGGCAGCCCACCTACTGCGTGCTCTGACAGAGGATCGGCTAGAGCGCTGGGACCTGCCGATGGTCTCGCAGGAGACGTTAGACTTCCTCGGCGAACTGTTGGCCCTTGATCCCCAGGGAACGGCCTTGCGCGCATTGGAAGCATTACTGGGAGGCGATCGTCCACGAGCCGCCGTGCTCGCGTTCGCCTATTGGCTACGCGCTGTGCAGCGGGGATATCCAGTGCCCTCGCCCACGCGGGTAAAGATCTCCGAAGCGGACCTCGAGGGATGGCACGTGCGGGGACACAGTTCCACTCAGCCATTGAATCTGCGCGGAGCCGACTTCTCTGGATCCCGGCTCAATCGGGCCCGGGTCGAGTTTGTGGACTTCACGGATGCCAACTTCACCGGCTCCCAGGCGCGGCAGGCTTTGTTCATGAACGTGAGCGCACCGCGATTGAAAGCATCAGGAAGTGACTGGTGCGGGCTGAAATGGAGGGAGGGCTCGCTGGTGGGTGCGGATCTACGTGACACACAACTCGACGGCTGCCAGTGGATCCGTGTGGGCCTCGCTGGATCCCAATTGGCAGATGGATGGGAACACCACGCGACGTCCATAGATGGACGTCAGCTCAAGCCATCATTCCAGGAGGGAGTCTCGACTCTGTCGGTCATTCTTGGCCATTCAGATTCAGTCAACGCATGCGCATGGAGTCCGGACAGCCAGCGCCTCCTGTCGGGTTCCAGCGACGACTCCCTCAAGGTATGGGACGCCGCTTCCGGCTCCTGCCTCCTCACCCTCTCCGGCCATTCCCAAGGAGTTACCGCATGTGCATGGAGTCCGGACGGCCAGCGCCTCCTGTCGGGCTCCTTCGACGCCTCCCTCAAGGTGTGGGACGCCGCTTCCGGCTCCTGCCTCCTCACCCTCTCTGGCCACTCAGCTCCAGTTATCGCATGTGCATGGAGTCCGGACGGCCAGCGCCTCCTGTCGGGCTCCTTCGACGACTCCCTCAAGGTGTGGGACGCCGCTTCCGGCTCCTGCCTCCTCACCCTCTCTGGCCACTCAGGATGCGCATGGAGTCCGGACGGCCAGCGCATCGTGTCGGGCTCCGAAGACGACTCCCTCAAGGTGTGGGACGCCGCTTCCGGCTCCTGCCTCCTCACCCTCTCCGGCCACTCAGCTCCAGTCAACGCATGCGCATGGAGTCCGGACGGCCAGCGCCTCCTGTCGGGTTCCAGCGACGACTCCCTCAAGGTGTGGGACGCTGCTTCCGGCTCCTGCCTCCTCACCCTCTCTGGCCACTCAGCTCCAGTCACCGCATGTGCATGGAGTCCGGACGGCCAGCGCCTCCTGTCGGGCTCCGAAGACGACTCCCTCAAGGTGTGGGACGCCGCTTCCGGCTCCTGCCTCCTCACCCTCTCCGGCCATTCCCAAGGAGTCAACACTTGCACATGGAGTCCGGACGGCCAGCGCCTCCTGTCGGGTTCCAGCGACGACTCCCTCAAGGTGTGGGACGCTGCTTCCGGCTCCTGCCTCCTCACCCTCTCTGGCTATTCAGCTCCAGTCTACGCATGTGCATGGAGTCCGGACGGCCAGCGCCTCCTGTCGGGCTCCTTCGACGCCTCCCTCAAGGTGTGGGACGCCGCTTCCGGCTCCTGCCTCCTCACCCTCTCCGGCCATTTAGCTCCAGTCACCGCATGCGCATGGAGTCCGGACAGCCAGCGCCTCCTGTCGGGTTCCAGCGACGACTCCCTCAAGGTGTGGGACGCTGCTTCCGGCTCCTGCCTCCTCACCCTCTCCGGCCACTCAGCTCCAGTCAACGCATGCGCATGGAGTCCGGACGGCCAGCGCCTCCTGTCGGGCTCCTTCGACGCCTCCCTCAAGGTGTGGGACGCTGCTTCCGGCTCCTGCCTCCTCACCCTCTCCGGCCACTCAGCTCCAGTCAACGCATGTGCATGGAGTCCGGACGGCCAGCGCCTCCTGTCGGGCTCCGAAGACGACTCCCTCAAGGTGTGGGACGCCGCTTCCGGCTCCTGCCTCCTCACCCTCTCCGGCCATTCCCAAGGAGTCAACGCATGCGCATGGAGTCCGGACGGCCAGCGCCTCCTGTCGGGCTCCTTCAACACCTCCCTCAAGGTGTGGGACGCCGCTTCCGGCTCCTGCCTTCTCACCCTCTCTGGCCATTCAGCTCCAGTCGACGCATGCGCATGGAGTCCGGACGGCCAGCGCATCGTGTCGGGCTCCTTCGACGCCTCCCTCAAGGTATGGGACGCCGCCTCCGGCTCCTGCCTCCTCACCCTCTCCGGCCATTCCCAAGGAGTCAACGCATGCGCATGGAGTCCAGACGGCCAGCGCCTCCTGTCGGGCTCCTTCGACGCCTCCCTCAAGGTGTGGGATGCCGCATCGGATCTGTGCCTCTGGTCGAGCCAGATTCTTCCAGAGAGGCAGTTCGCATCGCTCGATATCCGCAGCGGGCGCATTCTCCATGCCTCAGCTGAAGCTTGGCGCTGGCTGGGCTGGCGCTGGACGGATCCCGCCACCGGGCGGCTTCGGCTCCTGCCCGCTGAAGCCATGGGCCCACTGCCCGTTTGATGCAAGACCGTCCCGTTTTGCACCTCGTCCGCACACCGCTCCTGACTCTCCGGGTCTGTACAGGCGTCCTACATCCGAAGTAGGAGGAGCAGGAGAGGAGACGCAGACATGAGCGACGCATCGGAGTGGAAGGGACGTCGGCTGGGCCCGTATCGAGTTGGTGAGCGTTACCCGGGGATACCCGAGGACGAAGGCCGGCTCTACGAGGCCCACCACGTCGAAACGGGAGAACCCGCGCTGGTCGTGCTCCCGGGCACGGGGGACGACTGGCGCACGTCCACGCCCTGGAGCACGCAGACGACGAGCTTCACCGGGCCGGACGCCCTCGTCGTGCACCCCAAACGCTCGGCCGGGGCGAAGCTCCCAACGTTCCACGAGATGACCCTGGGTTTCATCCGGCTCGCGGGCGTCCTGGCGCAGCTCGATGGACGGGAGGACATACGGGCCCGATTCTCGCGTGAACCCCGGCCGACCTCCTCACGACACAAGGCGAAGCGCTGGGGACTCGCGGGCGCGGGATTGGCACTGGCCGTGGGACTCGCGCTCCTTCTCTGGCCTCGGGACACCATGCACCTGGGGACAGGCGATGCGTCTGTCGAGGCCATCGTTTTCTCCGACGGTCCGAACCCCTCCTCGCTCCCAACCATCGCCTACCCGATGCCGGAAACTCCCTTCAAGGAGCAGCGCAGGCCTCCGTGTATTCCCGACTTGCAGGTGGAAATACGGGGCGGCTGCTGGAACGAACTCGCGAAAACCGCGCCCTGTCCGCGCAGTAGTGCCGAGTACCAGGGCAAATGCTACTTGCCCGTCAAGAAGCCGGACCCGCAGCCGAACTCCGTCCAGCCCTGAGCCGGGCATACGTTCGGGAGCGGATGACTGCCCGCGAAGGGGATTGCGGGCGGCAACCTCGCGGGGCCACCCTCATGGGCAAGGGAGGCCTCGTGAAAAAGCAGGAGTACATCCACGGTTATGACCCCGTCGAGCAGGAGCGCTTGATCGAGCAGGCCCGTTATCTCGACAAGTGGGTCCGTCAGGGTGTCGAGTTCAAGCCCAAGGGCCGGATCCTCGAAGTGGGATGCGGCGTGGGCGCGCAGACCAAGATCCTCTTGAAGCGTTTCCCCGGGATCACCATCGACGGAGTGGACCTCGTCCCCGAGCAGCTCGAGGCCGCCCGTCATTACCTCAAGCGAGAACTCGCGGAGGGGCGCGTCCGGCTGTTCCAGGCCGACGCCTCCGATCTCTCCTCCCTCGAGGCCAATGCCTATGACGGTGCGTTCATCTGCTGGTTCCTGGAGCACGTGAAGGATCCGCTGAAGGTCCTGAAGGAAACCCGGAGCCGGCTGAAGAGGAACGCACCTGTCTTCGTGAGCGAGGTCTTCAACCAGAGCTTCTTCGTCAATCCCTACTCACCCGCGCTGCTGAAATACTGGTTCGAGTTCAACGACCACCAGTGGGAGACCGGCGGGCATCCCTTCGTCGGTGCATTGCTCGGCAACCTCCTGACCGAAGCGGGCTTCCGCAAGGTCGAAACGGAGATCAGATCCTTCCACTTCGATTCGCGCCAGGCCAAGGAGCGGGAGCGGTTCACGAAGGTCTTCGAGAAGGTCCTGTTGAGCGCCGCGCCCGCGTTGCTCAAGGCGGGACGGGTGGATCGCAAGACCATCACGAAGCTCAAGCAAGAGCTGGTGCGCATCGAGAAGGCGAAGGACGCCGTGTTCTACTCCGCCTGGGGTCGCGCGGTCGGCCGGGCCTGAGCACCCGGCTCACACGGCGAGCACCCGCGACACGACCAGGAGCGCTCCGGGGACCACCCCGGGCCAGAACGAGGCGAGGAGGTAGCCCGCGAGCGAGCCGAGGTAGCCCAGGACCTGCCCGGTCCGGGCGCGCGTGTCGTCCTTGGGATAGGCGGCGAGGCTCACGGGGAGGAACGACCCCGCGCCCACGAGGTACCACAGCGGCCGCCGGGCGTCGGGGTGTGACTGGAGGGACAACCCGAGCCCGCCCGCCACGATGAGCCCCTGGAGGAAGCACAGGGCGAGCAGCAGCACGAACGCGATCACATCCGGGGTCGCGAGTTTCTGGGAGGCTCCCGCCCCCACGGAGGGTTGTTCGGAGAGGGCCCGCTTCACCAGGGGCGTCAGGGCGAGCCCGAGCAGCTTGCTGACCAGCAGGTTGAAGACGAAGACCTTGAAGAAGAACAAGACGAACGACATGCGCCCTCCCGGGACGTCCCTCGGCGAAGACGCACCCTAGCAGGCGGCCCGGGAGCGCAGGCGCCCACCGCGCCTACTTCGCGAGCGCGTGGCTGGCGAAGTCCTCGCGGTAGCCCCCCTCCTCGATCTCTCGAAGCACGGAGGTGTGCTTCGGCTTCCATCCGAGCCGCCGGGCATGGGTGGCGCGCACGCGGCTGTTGGACGCCAGGATGTACCGGGCCCAGTCCTCGCCGAGCGCCGCGACCGCCTCGGGAAGCGCCCAGGAGAAGGTGCGGCCCCCGAAGCCGAGGATGCGGCTGAGCGACACGGCGATGTCCACGAACCGGGCCTCACCCGACTCCGCGAAGAAGAAGTCCCCCGGCTGCGCCTGGGCGATGGCGAGCGAATAGAGGTCCACCAGATCCTCGATGTGGACGTTGGACCAGACGTTGAGCCCCCGACCGAGGTGCACCCCCGCCTGTCGGCGCAACGACTCCTGGAGCAGCCGGGGCACCTGGGCGGAGTCGCGCTTCACCCCCAGCCCCCGCCCGTAGATCATCGATGGGCAGATGACCGGGCTCCGGATGCCCTCGCGGGCCGAGTCCCGCACGAAGCGATCCAGGGCCACGCGCGCCGCCTTGGCGGGCACGGGCGTGAAGGGGGTGTCGTCCTCGAAGATGTGCTCGGAGGGCTCGCCCTCGCCCACGTCCGCCACGATGGCGGAGCCACTGGTGTGCACGAGCGTCTTGTTCGTGCCGCGCAGACCCTCCACGAGCGCCTCGACGGCGCCGCGGTGCCCGGCGCTGGCCGCGTTGACGACGACCTCCGCCTCGCGAGCGAGCCGGCTGAGCAGGGGCGCGTCCTCGAGGCGGCCCACGACGGGCTCGATCCCCAGGGCGGCGATGCGCTCGCCATCCGCCGGGGTCCGCACGAGCCCCTTCACCTCGTAGCCCCCCTGGCGCAGCCGCCGCGCCACCGAGCCACCGATGTACCCCGTCACTCCCGTCACGAACGCGCGTGTCATGTCTGGGTTCTTCCCTCGCTCGAAGAGGGGAGAGGAATAGACTGTGCCGGACGGACATGGCAGAGGGCCCCGGGGAACAGGGCCTGTGCCTGGGAGGCAAAGCTCATGGATTCGTGGTCCGACCTGCAAGCGTTCGTCCACAGCGTGCGCGCGGGGAGCTTCAGCGCGGCGGCCCGGGAGGCGGGCACGACGCCCTCGGCGTTCAGCAAGCGGGTGGCGAAGCTCGAGGAGCAGTTGAACACCCGCCTCGCCGTCCGGGGCGCGCGGGGGCTGGTGCTGACCCCCGAGGGGCAGGAGTTCTACCAGCGTATCCAACGCGCGCTCGAGGACGTCGAGGAGGCGTGTGTCCAGGCGTCGCGCTCGCACGAGCCGCGAGGACTGGTGCGGGTGAGCGCGCAGCTCGACCTGGGGCGGGACTGGTTGCTGCCGCGGATGTCGAGCTTCGCGCGCGTCCACCCCCAGGTGCACCTGGAGGTGAGCCTGAGCGACAAGATGGTGGACCTGATGTCCGAGCGCTTCGACGTGGCGCTCCGGGTGGGGGTGAGCGAGGACAAGCGGCTCACGCGCCGGAACATCGGCCGATTCCGCCACATCCTCTGCGCCTCCCCCGCCTACCTCCGGGAGCGAGGCACGCCGCGGAGCGTGGAGGAGCTCGCCGGGCACGTGCGGCTGTGCTACCTGCGGGGCAACCTGCATGAAGACTGGGTGCTGCCCTCGGGCAAGCGGCTCGTGGCCCGAGGGCCCTATGCCGCGGACGGCAACGAGGCACTGCGCCAGCTCGCGCTCCAGGGATTGGGGGTGGCCCGGTTGCCGGAGTTCACGGTGGACGGGGACGTGCGGCGGGGCACCTTGACGCCCCTGCTGAGGGAGGAGACGCGGGAAGAAGGGCTGCCCATCGGCCTCGTGTTCCCCCAGGGACGGCAGCTCGCCTCGCGGGTGCGCGCCTTCGTGGACTTCTTCGCCCACGAGGCGCGCCGCTCGCTGCCCCAGCCGGCCTGAGCGCCCGCTCAGTCGATGAAGAAGTCCGGCAGCGGCTGGGTGCCCGGCTTGACGAGGTACTTGTCGAAGTCCTTCACCCCCTGCTCGCGCAGCAGGTCCTCGTCGAGGAAGAAGTTGCCGGAGCACGAGCGGCTGTCGCGCGTGAGGATGGAGTAAGCCGCGTCGGCCATGATCTCCGGCGTGCGACTGGCCTCCATCATCCCCTGTCCGCCGAGCATGTTCACGGCGGCGGTGGCGATGGTGGTGCGCGGCCAGAGGGCGTTGAAGGCCACGCCCTGGTCGCGGAACTCCTCGGCCATGCCCAGCACGCACATGCTCATGCCGTACTTGGCCATGGTGTAGGCCACGTGGTTCTGGAACCACTTGGCCTTCATGTTGAGCGGCGGCGAGAGCGTGAGCACATGCGGGTTCTTCGCCTTGAGCAGCTCGGGCAGACACGCCTGGGTGGTGGCGTAGGTGCCCCGGACGTTCACGCCGAACATCAGGTCGAACTTCTTCATCGGCGTCTCGAGCGTGCCCGTGAGGCTGATGGCGCTGGCGTTGTTCACCAGGATGTCGATGCCGCCAAAGCGCTCCACGGTCTGCGTCACCGCCGCCTGGAGCTGGTCCTCGAAGCGGATGTCCACCATCAGGGGAGTGCCTGTCCGCCGGCCTTTTGAATCTCCTCGGCGGCCGAGTGGATGGTGCCGGGCAGCTTGGGGTGGGGCTCGGACGTCTTGGCGGCGACGACGACGTTGGCGCCATCGCGCGCCGCGCGCAGGGCGATGGCCAGGCCGATGCCCCGGCTCGCGCCGGTGATGAAGAGGGTCTTGCCCTTGAGCGTGCTCACAGCGGGTCCTTTCGCGGGGGCTCCCGTTCGGAGCCTCGGTCCACGGCCTGCCTACTTCGTCCCGCCAGGGAGCGCCAGGGGCGCGTCACGGCATCCGTCCCTCGAAGTCCTCCCCTCCGCGGAAAGCTCGTTCCCCGAGCAAGGGGGAGAGCAGATTCCTGCGGCCAGCCCGGCCCCCGCTCTTATGATGTGGGAACATGCTCCACGTCATCCCCCTGGGTGGGCTCGGAGAGATCGGCCTCAACGCGATGGTCATCGCCTGCCGCGGGGAGATGCTCCTCATCGACTGTGGCTTGATGTTCCCGCCGGTGAGCAACCAGGGCGTGGACGTCATCGTCCCGGACTTCACCCACCTGCGAAAGAACGCCTCGCTCCTCAAAGGCATCGTGCTCACCCACGGCCATGAGGACCACATCGGCGCCCTGCCCTTCCTCCTGAACGAGGTGAAGGTCCCCGTCTACGCCACGCGCTTCACGCTCGGCATGCTGCGCCACCGGCTCCACGAGCTGGGCGTGGAGGCGGACCTGCGGGAAATCGAGCCCCGCAATCCCTTCCCCGTGGGCAGCCACTTCACCGTGGAGGCCTGCCGCGTCACCCACACCGTGCCCGACGCCGTGGGCTACATCGTCCGCACCCCCGAGGGCCCCGTCATCCACACCGGGGACTTCAAGTTGGATCCGGACCCCATCGACGGCCTGCGCACGGACCTGGAGCGCTGGGGCGAGCTGGGAGACGAGGGCGTGCTCTGTCTCCTGTCCGACTCCACCAACTCCGAGCGCACCCACGAGACGGGCAGCGAGCGCGACGTGGAGCGCACCTTCGAGCGGCTCTTCCGGGACGTGAAGGGCCGCATCGTGGTGGGCATGTTCGCCTCCAACCTGCACCGCGTGCGGCATGTGCTGGAGCTCGCCCGGAAGCTCGAGCGCAGCGTGGTTCCGCTCGGCCGCAGCATGCTGCGCAACATCGAGATGGCGCGCGAGCTGGGCTACCTGCCCGGCGTCACCGACTCGCTCTTCGTCCCGCTCGAGCACGCCGCCGTGCTGCCCCCCGAGCGCACCCTGGTGCTCGCCACCGGCTCCCAGGCCGAGCCCCGCGCGGGCCTGTCCCAGCTCGCCGCGGGCGATGGCCCCCTGCGCCTGGGCCCCGAAGACCTCGTCGTCCTGAGCGCCCGTGCCATCCCCGGCAACGAGCGCGCCGTGTCCGGGCTCATCGATCAGCTCCTGTGGCGCGGCGCCCGCGTCGTCTATCCGGACCTGGAGCCGGGGGTGCACGTGTCCGGCCACGCGAGCCAGCCCCAGCAGCGGCGTGTGCTGGAGCTGGTGCGCCCGAGGAACTTCGTCCCCATCCATGGGGAGTACCACCACCTGCACCGACATCTGACCACGGCGAGGGAGTGTGGGCTCGCGCCCGAGCAGCTCCTGCTGGCGCAGGATGGGGACCTGCTCGCGTTCGAGGAGGGCCGGGGGCACTTCGCCGGCAGTGTGCCCACCGGGCGCATCTACCGGGATCGCTTCGGCCAGGGGCAGGTGACGCCGGAGGTCCTCCAGGAGCGCACCCGGCTGGCCGAGACGGGCATCATCGTGGCGGCGCTCGTCATCGAGCGGGCGAGCCTCAACGTGCTGACGGGCCCCCAACTCACGTCGCAGGGGCTCAACCTGGACGAGCAGGTGCTGCTGGCGCGGGTGGCGGAGGACGCCCGGGGCTTCTTCCTGGAGATGTCGCGGGAGCTGAGAGGGGACGACGCCCGGGTGAGGGAGGAGCTGGTGAAGGCGGTGCGGCGGGCCTTCCGGCTCCACAGCACCAAGCGGCCGGTGGTGGTGCCGATGGTCCTCAAGGTGTGATAAGCGGCCCCAGCCATGCCATCCTTCGACGTCGTCTCCAAAATCGATCTCGCCGAGCTCGACAACGCGGTCAACCAGGCCAAGAAGGAAATCACCACGCGCTACGACTTCCAGGGCGCCCAGGCGGACATCGTGCTGGCCCCCGACAAGACGTCGCTCACGGTGAAGGCCAACACCGAGGACCGGGTGCAGACGGCCAAGGAAGTGCTCCTGGCCAAGCTCGCCAAGCGCGGCATCTCCCTGCTGGCGTTGGAGTACGAGCCCATCGAGAAGACGGGCCTGTCCAACTGCAAGCAGCTCATCAAGCTGCAGCAGGGCATCCCCGTGGAGAAGTCCAAGGAGCTGGTGAAGCTGCTCAAGGACTCCAAGATGAAGGTGCAGGGCTCCATCCAGGCGGATCAGCTCCGGGTGACGGGCAAGAACAAGGATGACCTCCAGGAGGCCATCGCCCTGTTCCGCCGGGAAGCGGATCGGCTGAAGCTGGACATGCAGTTCACCAATTTCCGGGACTGACGCCATGCGCCCCCTTCTCGTGTCCGCCATACTCGCGGCGCTGTGCCCCCTGGCCGCCGCCGCCCAGGAGTCCTCCGAGCCCAAGCCGCGCCGGTGAAGGCGGTGCCCGCGCTCGGACGCGAGCCCAAGCTGGACGGCAGCCTCAAGGACCTCCCCGCCACGCTCACCCTCAAGTCCCCGGCGACCCCGGAGGCGAGCGCGTCGTTCACCGCGCGCGTGGGCTGGCGCAAGGAGACGCTCTACGTGGGCGTGGAGGTCACGGATGATCAGCCCCAGTCCGGGGATGTGCTCACCCTCACCCTCTTCTTCCCGGACGCGGGCGCCACCGCGAGCGGCCGGGTCTTCCGCTTCGCCTTCGACGGCAAGCGCGCCTCGCCGCCCGACAGCGGCACCTCCGCGTTCGCCCAGAAGCTGGTGGACGTGGGCGTGCAGCGCCAGGACGACCGGCTCGTCTTCGAGGTGGCCATCCCCGCCCGGGCCCTGCCGCGCATCCCCGCCGTGGACCCGCTCAACCTCGACCTGTGCCTCACCTACGACGACGTGGACACCGGCGCCCAGCCCCCCGCCGTCACCAACTGCAAGGGTGGCGGCATGGTGGGCGAGGTGCTCCGGCTGCCGGAGGAATTCCGCAAGGGCCTCAAGCTCAAGCCGCCCGAGGGCGTGACGGGGCTGGAAGGCCGCGCGGGAGGGTGGCTCGGCTACGGCGTGCTCCACTACCCGTCCTGGGTGGAGGCAGACGCCCCCCTGACGCCCGATTCGCTGGAATCCCTCGTCGCCCCCCGGCCGTTCAAGGCGAGCGAGGCCGGGGTGAATATCCCGGAGACGCTCACCCTGCCCGGGGGCAAGCCCCTCGTGCTGGTGCTCTCGGGGGTGAACCCCTACGCCGGAGGCACCTGTGACTCGGAGAAGGAGTTGCGCCTGGGGGTCTACCCGGTGAAGGGAAAGACGGCGCAGCGGGTGCTCGAGTGGCCGGCCGCCACCTGCGCCCTGGGACGCACCACGTCCCTGGAAATGGATGAAACGGGCTCGTTGAGCATCAGCTACTCGAACGGCCCGACCGTCAACTTCGCCTGGAGTGAGGACCACTTCGAGCGGACCGAACTTGGAATGCGGTAGGAGTCCCGTGCACGCCCCTTCTGGAAACAAGAATCTCTACATGATGACCCTCGGCTGCCCGAAGAACCGGGTGGACTCCGAGGTGATGCTCGGCACCCTCAAGCAGCGGGGGTATTCGCTGGTGCAGGATCCCGCCGCCGCCGAGGTCATCGTCGTCAACACCTGCGCCTTCATCGGCCCGGCCAAGCAGGAGTCCGTGGACTCCATCCTGGAGATGGCCGAGCTGAAGAAGACGGGGGCGTGCAGCACACTCGTGGTCACCGGCTGTCTGTCGCAGCGCTACGGCGCCGAGCTCTCCAAGGAGATGCCCGAGGTGGACCACTTCCTCGGCACCAGCGCCTACGCGCAGATCGGCGACCTGCTCGCCGCCGAGGCCAGCCCCCGTCAGGTGATTCCGGACCCGGACTACATCCACAACGCGCAGACGCCGCGTGAGAACTCGATGCCGTCGTACACGGCCTATCTGAAGATCTCCGAGGGCTGCGACAACGCGTGTGCCTTCTGCATCATCCCCACGCTGCGCGGCGGCCAGCGCTCGCGCACCATCGAGGACGTGGTCGCCGAGGCCCGCAAGCTCGCGGACTCGGGCGTGCAGGAGCTCAACCTCGTGGCGCAGGACCTGACGGCCTACGGGCACGATCTGCCGGGCCGCCCCAAGCTGCACGACCTGCTGCGCGAGCTGGTGAAGGTGGACGTGAAGTGGATCCGCCTGCACTACGCCTACCCGCGCGTCTTCACCGACGAGCTCATCGAGTTGATGGCCACGGAGAAGAAGATCGCCCGCTACCTGGACATGCCGCTGCAGCACGCGAGCGACAAGCTGCTCCTGTCGATGAAGCGTGGCCGGGACTCGAAGTTCCTCAAGGAGCTGCTCACCAAGCTGCGCGCCCGGGTGCCCGGGCTGGTGATGCGCACCTCGATGATCGTCGGCCTGCCGGGCGAGACGGAAGAGGACTTCGAGCTGCTCAAGGAGTTCGTGAAGGAGCAGCGCTTCGAGCGGCTGGGCGTGTTCCAGTACTCGGACGAGGAAGGCACCGCGGCGTACGACTACGCGGACAAGGTGCCCAAGCAGACCATCGAGCGGCGCTGGCGCGAGGTGATGGCCATCCAGAAGCGCATCAACCGCGAGCAGAACAAGAAGCTCGTGGGCCAGCGCATCGAAGTGCTGGTGGAGGGCCCCAGCGAGGAGTCCGAGCACCTGCTGGTGGGCCGCCACGAGGGTCAGGCCCCGGAGATCGACGGGCAGGTGTACATCAACGACGGCCTGGCCTACCCGGGCGAGTTCGTCACCCTGGAGATCACCGAGGCGCACGACTACGACCTGGTGGGCAAGGTGGTCGAGCGGCCCAACCCCAAGGACCGGGTGCTCAAGCCCCGCGAGTCCTTCCCGCTGCCGGTGGCGGCGGCTCCGCGCTAACCGTCCCGAGTGAGACCCGGCGCCGCCCCTCGAGGCGGCGTCAGTGGGGATCCTCGGGCTCCAGCTCGCGCTCCTTCTTCGTCGGCGGCCTGGGGGTGTTGCTCCGCTGGGGCACCACGGCCCCGTCACCCAGGGGCGTGGGCTGGCACTCACACACGGTGCGTCGGGTGCTCGGCTGGTGCACGAAGACGCACGCGTTGGGGCACTCGGCGAGCGGCCCTTCCTCGAAGAGCGCCAGGGCGTAACCGCGCACGGACCGCAGGGCCTCCGCGCACTCGGGCATCGACTGCACCAGCTTCGGCCATGGCACCAGGTGCTGCGTCGTCACGCCCCGGCTGGTGGGCGAGAACGAGAACCCCACCTGACACTCCAGGGACAGGGGCTTGCTGTCCTCGCCCAGCGGCTCCAGGTGCACCCGCCCGCCGCCGGGGAGATCCCGGAACACCGCCCCCGTGACGGCCATGCGCTCTCCCGCGCCCCGCCGCACGTGCAGCGCGAAACACGCCTCCTCGCGAGGCTCCTCCGGCGCGGCCGCGGCCCCGGACGCGCGCAGCGCTGACGGCCCTCGACAGTCACCACGCGGGGCCGCCGCAGCACCAGCGTGCTGCCCTGCACGTCCACCGTGGCGCGGAAGCGGCCCCACACGTCCGCGCCCAGGCGGCCCAGCGTCGTCGGGTTCTTCCACCCCCACTCCGGCCTCCACCACCAGCGGCGCCACGCCCACGCCCGAGGACACCTCCACCGCGTCCACCAGGAAGGCCCTCGGGGGCAATCCGGCCGTGGTCTCCAGGCCGTGCAGCCCCTGCGCCTCCGCGGGCCCCAGGGCGAGCCGAGAGAAGGGCTCGCGCGTGCCCAACACGAAGGGCCCCGTGAGGACGGACTCGCCCTGCGTCACCCGCGCCGCCAGCAGCGGCCAGTCCCCCACGGGCTCGCGGGTCAGCTCGAGCACCTGCACCTCCTCGGCCGACTCGGGTCCAACGGAGGCGGCCTCGGCCAGCCAGGCATCACGGGGACGGGTCTTCTCGAAGGACACCTCCCGGCGCAGGGGATCCACCGTGAAGGCATAGGGCGCCAGCACATCCGCCCCGAGCGTCACCGCGCAGGACTGTTCCCCGGTGAGGCCCATGCCGCGAGGACCCAGCAGGACGCCGCCCACGCGCAGCCCCGAGACGCGCACCAGGGGCCAGTCGCGGATGCCTCCGAGGCCGGCGTAGACATCCGGCACGCGCGCCATGCCGGTGACCGGGGGCACGGGCCGCTTCTCATCCCAGCACCCCGAGGACACCGCGGAGAGCGCGCGGGCCACGTCCAGCACCACCGGCACCGCGCGGCCATTCAAGTGGCCCTCCACCACCAGCCGCAGGTGGGGCGAGGGCAGCAGGGGCAACGTCTGGCCCACCAGGGTACCCGGCGTCTCGGTGGCGACGGGCCGAGCGGCTTGGTGACAGCCGGCGAGCAGCAGCGACAGAGCCGCGAGACGTGCGCGTGCCATGGTGGGCTACTTGGGCATCATCTTGGAGAGATCGTCGATGCGCGTGCCCTCGGGGGGTTGATCTTGAAGCGCGCCTCGTCGATGCCCACGTTCGTCTTCAGGTTGAGGAAGGCGATGGCGTTCTCGCTGCCGTCCGGATCCACCACGGTGCTCTTGAGCACCTGCGCCGTCTTCGGATCCACCTCCAGGCGCACCTGGCGGAAGCGCGGCTCCGTCTTGGCCGGGTCCAACACCAGCAGCGTGCCCTTGCAGTCCTTGCACTCGCCCTTGGTGATGGTGAACTCGTCCGCGAGCCGTCCCTTGCCGAAGAGGAACGTCACCGAGGCGGACAGCTGGCTCGTGTCGATCCGGCCCACGCTCAACGTCTGGGCCTCGGGGTCGTGCGCGTACACCTTCTCGCCCGCGAGCACGAAGGTGCGCTTGGAGGGCTTCTCGTACTCCCACCGCATCAGGCCGGGCTTCTTGTAGATGACCGTGCCCGACGAGGACTGGGTGCGCCGCAGGGCCTTGTACTTGTAGTCCTGCTTGAAGTCGGACGAGAAGTCCTGCGTCTTCTCGTAGAAGGCCTGCATCCGCTCCACCAGGTCCTTCACCTCGGGAGTCATCGCCTTCTTCTCGGGTACCTTGGGCGCAGCGGCGGGAGCGGCCGCCTGCTGGGCGGGCGCCTGGACGGCCGCCTTGGGGGCGGGGGCCGTGGCCGACGGAGTGGCCGGGGCGGCGAGCAGCGTCATGAGCAGCGTCTGCAGGTGCATGGTCGAAGCTCTCTCCTTGGGTGGGCGGAAACGCCCAGGGGATGCATCTGTTCCTGTCGACGGGTCGCCCCGGACGGGCATTCAAGGCGAGGACGGAGGCGCCTTCTTGAAGATCTTCTTCCGTTGTTTCACGGCGAGCACATAGAAGCGCTCGCGCAGCTCCTGCGCCTCGCCTTCCGTCAGATCGCCCACACGTCCGAGGTGCTCCTCGCGCCAGGAGATCGCCCGGGTGACGCACGCCGACGCCGCCGCGGAGATGTTGAGGCTCTGGCTGAAGCCGCGCATGGGAATCCAGAACGTCCCATCCGAGCCCGCCAGCACCTCCGGGCTCACGCCGTCGCGCTCGTTGCCGAAGATGAGCGCGATCTTCGAGTCGAAGCGCAGGGTGTACAGGCTGGTGGCGTCCTCGCGGATGGCGGACGCGTACAGGGAGAAGCCCCGCGCCTTGAGGGCCGCGCGGCACGAGGCGAAGTCCCGGTAGATCTTCACGTCGAGCCACTTGTCGCAGCCCTGGGCCACCCGCGAGTTGGGCATGAAGGGGGCCGCCGGGTTGACGATGACGTGCACCTCCTGGAGGCCATTGGCCTCGCAGGTGCGCATCACCGCCGCCATGTTGAAGCTGTCCTCCAGCCGATCCAACACGATGGTGAAGGTGCGCGTGCGCTGGGAGATGACCTTGTCGATCTTCTCCTTGCGCACGTCGAGCAGGAGCGACTCCGGATCGATCGGCGCCCTGTCGAGCTTCTCGTAACGAGGACCTCCGCCGCCCATCGTCTCAAGCCCTCCGGCGACGAGCCGCGCCAGACGCCTTGCCCGCCGCGCTCCGAACCGTCCGCGCCGCCGTCTTCCGGGCCGGAGTCTTCTTCGCCGCCGCCTTCTTCACGGCGCCCTTCTTGGCGGGAGCCTTCTTCGCCGCCGCCTTCTTCACGGGCGCCTTCTTGGCCGGAGCCTTCTTCGCGGGCGCCTTCTTGGCGGGAGCCTTCTTCGCCGCCGCCTTCTTCACGGGTGCCTTCTTGGCGGAGGCCGTCTTCGTGGCCTTCGCGGCGGCCTTCTTCACGGGCACCTCGCGGACCGGGGCCTTCCTGGCGACCTTCGCACTGGCCTTCTTCTCCGCCCGAGGCGTCGGCGGCGGCTCCACATGCAGCTTGTCCGTGCGGCCGGTGAAGAGCACCTCGGCCACCGCGTCCAGCAGCGGCTGCATGCCCAGGCCCGTGGCGCACGAGATGGGGAACACGGCGATGCCGCGCCGTCGCAGCTCGCGCGTCACCGGCTCCTGACGCTCCAGCGCGTGCGGCAGATCCAGCTTGTTGAGCGCCACCACCTGGGGCTTGTGCGCGAGCTCCTCGCTGTACTTGCGCAGCTCCGTGTTGAGCGTGTCGAAGTCGCGCAGCGGATCCCGATCCTCGGTCTCCGTGCCCATGTCCAGCAGGTGGATGAGCACCTTGCAGCGCTCCACGTGCCGCAGGAACTGGTGCCCCAGACCCACGCCCTCGCTGGCCCCCTCGATGAGACCGGGGATGTCCGCCATCACGAAGGACAGGCCGTCCTTGTACTGGACCAGACCCAGGTTGGGCACGAGCGTGGTGAACGGATAGTTGGCGATCTTCGGGCGGGCCCGGCTCACGATGGAGATGAGCGTGCTCTTGCCCGCGTTGGGAAAGCCCAACAGCCCCACGTCCGCCAGCAGCTTGAGCTCCAGGCGCAGCGTGCGCTCCTCGCCCGGCGTGCCGTCCTGGGCGAAGCGCGGCGTCTGCCGCGTGGAGGTGGCGAAGTTCATGTTGCCCAGGCCACCCCGGCCGCCCTTGCACACCACGACCTTCTGGCCCGGGTCGTTGAGGTCCGCCAGCACCTCGTCGGTGGTGTCGTCCCGGATGAGCGTGCCCACGGGCACCCGGAGGACCAGGTCCTCCGCCGAGCGGCCGTTGCAGTCGTTGCCCATGCCGCCTTCGCCGCTCTTGGCCCGGTGGTGCTGCTGATACCGGTAGTCCAGCAGCGTGGTGAGCTGGGGATCGGCCTGGAAGATGACCGAGCCGCCATTGCCCCCGTCGCCGCCGTTGGGGCCACCACGGTCGATGTACTTCTCCCGGCGGAAGGCCACGGCACCGTGACCTCCGTCCCCGGCCTTCACCTGGATGCGGACTTCATCTACGAATTTCATCCCAGACCCTCGAAACGCGGAACGGGCCGCCTCCACGTCCAGCACCCAGAGGCGCATGGACCGGGAGCGACCCGCTCGCGAGGCAGCCAGGAGACCCGTCAACCGCGGGCCCCCACTTCAGACGACGCCTGAACTCAGGCGCTCGCCTGGGCCGGATAGACGGAGACCTTCTTGCGGTCCCGCCCCTGACGCTCGTACTTCACGACCCCGTCCACCGTGGCGAAGAGCGTGTAGTCACGCCCCAGCTTCACGTTGGCGCCCGGGTGGATGACCGTACCGAGCTGACGCACGAGGATGCTGCCCGCGCTCACCGTCTCGCCCGCGTACACCTTCACTCCGCGGTACTGCGGATTGGAGTCGCGACCGTTGCGGGAAGAACCCTGTCCCTTTTTATGTGCCATGACACTGATTCCTGTGGCTGCCGGCGCGCCCCGAGGCGCTCCGGGATGTGGGTTCGGACTAGCCGGAGATGGAGGTGACCTTGACCTCGGTGTAGGGCTGACGGTGGCCGCGACGGCGCGTCCAGCCCTCCTTCTCCTTGCGGAAGTGCAGCACCTTGCGGTGCTTGTCCTGGGCGAGGATCTTGCCCAGCACCTTCGCGCCCGACACGGTCGGCTGCCCCACCTTCGGGCTGTCGGACCCACCGAGCAACAGGACGTCGTTGAAGGTCACCTCGGCGCCAACGTCCCCCGAGACCTTCTCGATCCGGAGCACATCGCCCTCGGCCACGCGGTACTGCTTGCCGCCCGTGCGAATGACTGCGTACATCGTCGAACCCCTGGTTGTCCGGGTTGATTCAACCCGTATAAGACCGGCGAGCATTCCGGACGACCGAAAAACCCGTCCTTCATGCCAAAGGTCGCCCGATCTACGGGAGATACCCAGGGGAGTCAAGGCGGATAGCGGGATCAGCGAACAGAACCGACCCCCCCACTGACCTCCGCCCTGTCCCCCTGGAAGCCATGGGGCCCCATCCTACATGCAGGGGCCCTTCAGGGCCCCTCTGAAAGCCAGGGAGGGGCCGGATTCCACCCCCCAGTCAGGGACGGGGGGTGCTCAGGCGAGCAGGCTCACCGCGAGGCGGAGGCCTACCTGTCGGCGTCGAGGATCACGGAGACCAGGGACGGCGCGTCGTCATTCGAGAAGCCGAAACGCAGGCTGCCCCAGGGCCGGGAGTAGACCGGTACACCGGCGAGTCCGGGGGCTCGCGGGGAGAGGGAAAGGCCAGTTCGGGGGACGCTCCGAAGCGGCGCTGCACCTCGTCCCGCGTCACCCGCACCGTCGGCTCGACCCTGCACAGCAGCAGTCCATCCTTCCGGCTGGCCTTGTCGGTCGGCACCCGCAGCTCAACCTCCTGGAAAGGCGCCTGCGTGCCGTTCGCGAGCCCGGAATAGATGGTGAAGTAGTCGTTCGACATCGCGGGCTCGGGCCGAAGCGGGAGCCCCAGCACCCGGGACACCTCCTCGGGTTGGAAGGGACGGCGCTCGGCCAGATTGGAAACCAGTGCGAGGATATTCGAGGCGGTCGTCATGATGAGCTCAGGAGCCTCCATGGGTCGCGGCAACCATGCTCGTGCCCTTGTCAAACACGAGGGGCCCATTTGGCCGCATAGTCGTTCCACTGCTTCGCGTAATGGCTGTAGTAGTACTCACGGTAGGTCGCCACGTTGCCGATGGAGGGCGTCTCATTGGCGTAGAGCTTCGCGATCTTTTCTCGCGCATCGTCCACGCCGCTGGATGTATCCATGATTGCCTGATACTGGCTCCCCTGCTTTCCTGGGACACCAATGTCCGGCCCCCCGCTCCTCAGGATCTCGGACCGTGTCTGGATTTGTTTGATGACCGCGTCGGCTTCTCTGCGCATCGCATTGTCATAGTTAACCTGGACAAAATCATTGGACCTCTGCCCCTGGCCGACCCCGACCAAAGGCACATGAGGCCATTTCTGCCGCTTCCCCTGCATGGCATCCAGCGCGTGGCTCACCTCATGAGCCAACAAGCTGGTCTCGAAGTGAAGCCTGGCGTTGGAGTCTCGGAAGTGTGAGTCAGGATAATTCCTGAGGTACACCTTACGTTCCGCCTCCGCGGTATAGTTGCCCGAGACGTGGGGCCCATACTCGATAGACCACCCCTCTTTTTCCAATTTGGACAGGTCCTTCCACAGGGTATTGGATTTGGCCGCCAACTTGCGCACCTCCGCGGGCAAGCTCGCCTTGACGGACCCGCTCGCGCCCCCGCGAGAGGTCGTGGCGGTTGTCTGGGGAGTGGCGGCGGCCGGCTGAGCGGAGACGGAGGCCCGCCGAGCCCTCGAGGGAGTGGCTGAGACCACTGGGGTCTGCTGGGGTGTCTGCCGCAGCGGTTGGCTGGTCATCGGCCTCACGGGTGGCATCGGGACGGAGGCGTAACCGTAACCCTGCTGAGGCGGCTGATACGTTCTCTTCTCCCCCTCCGCCTGCTTG
The DNA here is from genome assembly GCA_049060065.1 of Cystobacter fuscus. GTDB lineage: Bacteria > Myxococcota > Myxococcia > Myxococcales > Myxococcaceae > Cystobacter > Cystobacter fuscus_B. The sequence continues at coordinate 615,814 of JBMEQP010000002.1, read as the reverse complement.
TCCTTATTCCCAAGCCCCATCACCGCCATCATTCTGGACAGCGAACTCGAGCGCTTCGGGGCCTGCGGCTGGCTGTCCGAGGTGTTGGCGCGTGACATCGAGGGGGCTCTCGACGTACTCCCCCTGAACTTCGACCTCCCCCTCTCCTCCGCATCCCCCCTGCCCGTGAGTGCTCTGAACAACGAGCTCGAGCGAGACCGCTTGTTGTTGGCGAGGTCAGGGGTTGGTTCGAGGGGTCTCTCGCCCCTTTCGCCCTCAGCATCGTCCTCCCCCTCTGCGCCTCATCCCCCATGTCTGGTCTGCTCACCGAGGCCGAGCGCCCATAACCGCCGGACACGGTGCCAGAGCGTCCGCGCGAAGTGGGTTGCGCCTGCTGCGGATATACCGGCGGCGGCGGCGGTGGCTGGTACGCCGCTCGGTTGGCCGTGGAGCTGGAGCGTCGGCGCGAAGTGCTTTGCTGCGGCTGCTGCGGATATACCGGCGGCGGCGGCGGCTGGTACGCCGCTCGGTTGGCCGTGGAGCTGGAGCGTCGGCGCGAAGTGCTTTGCTGCGGCTGCGCATATACCTGCTGCTGCGGAACAAAAACAGGCTGTGGATTGACTGGAACCATGTACACATTCGGCGGCGGGTACGCCACCTGTGTCTGGTACGGCACCTGCGTCTGGTACGCCATCATCTGCTGCTGCGCCATCATCTGCTGCTGCTGCGCCATCATCTGCTGTTGCGCCAATTGCTGCTGCGCCATCATCTGCTGCTGCGCCAATTGCTGCTGCTGCGCCAATTGCTGCTGCGCCATCTCCTGCTGGTTGAACTTGTCTCGCGGAGGTCTTGAAGATGGCCGCTGTCGCTTAAGTCCCTGCATACAGGCTCCTGTTTATTTTCATGAGCAGCAGATTTTTCTCTTTTTACCGTAAAAACCGTTTGAAGCAATAGTCAGCCCCACATACCCGCCATGCGTTTTTGCATGCACCTGACCTGACTCGAAGGCATCCGAATACCTCACCGCGCTGGGAGTCGGGCTCGGGTAGGATAGAACACCACCTCTCACCCCACCCCAGGACTCCCCCCATGAGCATGTCCCTCTGGCCGCGCCTCCTGGCACTGGCGCTGCTCGGTGGATGCCGGGGTTCCACCTGTCAGGAGCTCGCCGCGGCCTACGCCGCCGTGGAGCACAAGGCCCAGCCCTGCATGGCCCAGTCTCCCCTGCCCGCCTTCGATCCGGAGCACTGCGAGCAACACCGGGCCGCGTGCGACGCCGAGGACCTGGACCAGCTCGACGAGCAGGTGGAGTGCTACCAGCGGCTGGACGCCTGCCAGGCGGACGAGAAGGACGCCTTCCTCGAGCGCATCACGCGCTGCGACGACCGGGCCCCGAGCAACGCCTGCGAGGCCGCCATCTTCTAGGGCCGCCCGGGGATCACGCCCTCCCCGCCGAGTCGCGTAGAGTGCGCGTGCCATGTCTCGTTCCGCCCGCCGCATCCCCCTCGTCAACCTGTCCCATTACCGCTCCGGCACTCCCGAGCAGCGCGCCCGCTTCGTCCGGGTCTTCGGAGAGGCCCTCCGGGAGTTCGGGTTCGTCTCCGTCGAGGGCCACGGCATCGACGACGGGCTCATCCGGCGCACCTACGCGGACGTGGAGGCGTTCTTCCGCCAGCCCGAGGCCGTCAAGCAGCGCTACCACGTGCCCGAGTTCGGCGGACAGCGCGGCTACACGCCCTTCGGCCGCGAGCACGCGAAGAACCGCACCGTGGGCGACCTCAAGGAGTTCTGGCACGTGGGCAGGGACTTGCCCCCGGGCCACCCGCGCAGTCCCGCGCTCGCCGCCCACAACATCTGGCCCGAGGAGGTGTCCTCCTTCCGCGACAACACGCTCGCCCTCTACCGCGCGCTCGACGAGGCGGCGGCGGTGATGCTGCAAGCCATCGCCGAGTCCTTCGGCATCGAGCGCACCACCTTCAGCGACATGGCCCAGGACGGCACCTCCGTGCTGCGCGTCATCCACTACCCGCCCCTCAAGGACCGGTTCGTCCCGGGCGCGGTGCGCGCCGCCGAGCACGAGGACATCAACCTCATCACCCTCTTGTGTGAGGGCACCGCCTCGGGCCTGGAGATCCTCACCCGCGATGGCGAGTGGATCCCCGTGGACACGCTGCGCGGGCAGATCGTCGTGGACTCGGGCGACATGCTCAGCCGCATCACCAACGGCGTCATCCCCGCCACCACCCACCGCGTGGTCAACCCGCCCTCGCCCGCCGAGGACAACACGCGCTACTCCATGCCCTTCTTCGTCCACCCCTATCCGGAGTGCGTGCTCGCGCCGCTGCCGAGCACCGTCACCCCAGACAGGCCGGGCGAGCCCTCCATCACCGCCGACGCCTTCCTCCAGCAGCGGCTGCGGGAGAACGGCATGCTCAAGTAGCCCCAGCCTCACCCGCCCACGGGGCCGAGGTCCGTCACGTGCCCCTTGCCCCACTGCACGCCCCGCTGCGCCCGGTAGTCCGTGAAGAGCGAGCCGAGGATGGTGCTCGCCCCCACCACGACGTTCACCACCGTGGTCCACCGGCTCCGGCGCGAGTAGCCCAGGAGGAAGGGCGCGGCGATGACCTTCAGGCTCCACACGTGGTCGATGCACTCGTGGACCTCGATGGGGATGAGCTTGCGCAGGCTCAGCCGGTAGTCGGTGAGCAGCGACACGCCCAGGCCCGCACACCCCAACACCACGCCGGCAGCGCGGGCCACGGCGCAACGGGACAACAACCCCGCGCCCAGCACGCTCAGCGCGCCCTGGTAGTCCAGCAGCGAGTGGATGTCCTGCGGGATGAGCCGGCGCAGGGGCAACACGCCGAACAGGGGCATGGCGGGGATGCCCGCCGCCGCGCTCTTGTCCCAGAGGCCCTTGCGGCTCTCGCTCACCGCGAGGGGAACGGGAACGGCTTCCCGGGGAGTCTTCTTGTGCCAGTCGGGGGTGAGATCCATGAGCGTCTCCTTGAGAAACGAACCACCCCTCAAGGATAGGTACGCGGACAGCCCCTCATCGTGCCCCGTCCGGCTCCCCGCTCGGCGAGCGGTCCACCGCGGCGTGGCGAGGCCCTGGACTCAGGCCACCCTCGACAGGTCGAGCGACTGGACGGTCGACAGATGATCCGGGGGGATGAGCGTCTTCTGGATGATGCCCCGCAGGCCGCTCGCCACCAGGAACCGGTAGAACTGGAGCGCCTGGTTCAGCCCCGGAAGCGGATTCAGACCGAGCAGGTTCCGCACGGGCTCGGGCGTGATGAGGCCCTGGGCCTGCAGGAGCAGCTGGAAGCGCCACGGACCCAGATCCCTCCGGAACGACTTCATCAACTCCCGGGTGTAATCGCTGTACACCAAGTTCTCGGAGATGATCGCGTTGCGGTGCCGCCGCCACTCCGGATAGTTCGCGGGCAGGCCGCGCATCCCCAGCCCCTCGCCGATCCTCCGGGTGTATTGGTAGATGCCCTCCTGCTCCTCGGCGGTGAGTGGCCGGTGGACCAGGGTGAAGGCCCGCTCCGAATAGTCCAGCACGAGGTACAGGACGTCCCGGTGGGCCCAGTCCGGCATGGACATGCCCCGCTTGCGCTCGACCGCCTTGTGGATGGCGTTGATCTGCGCCAGCTTCGCGTTGGACTTCTGGACGCTGCTGAAGGCGATGTCCTGGGCGAACGCCACCGTCGCGAAGATGCGCCCGATCGGATCCTTCAGGATGGCGCCCGTGAAGGCCAGCCAATCCACGGAGCGATGCAACGAGTACTCCGCCGCGGCTCCCGCGAAGAGGAGCAGGATGACGTCGGCGTCACCCCAGATCTTCCGAACGATCGAATTCTCGAGGGTAAAAGTGCTCATCCCCGATATTCACGTTTATCCAGCTTGTGAAGAAAAGACCGTCCGGCTCGGAATGGGCTCCCCCCGTCCGCTTCTCAACACCCCCCGCTGGATTACTCGCCCAGCTTCTTCTTGAGCAGGTCGTTCACCAGGGCGGGGTTGCCCTTGCCCTTCATGGCCTTCATCACCTGCCCCACGAAGAAGCCGTAGATCTGCTTCTTGCCCGCCCGGTACTTCTCCACCTCGCCCGCGTTCTTCGCGAGGATGTCGTCCACCACGGCCTCGATGGCGCCCGTGTCGCTCACCTGCGCGAGCCCCTTGTCCGCGATGATGGCCTCGGGCTCCCTGCCCGTGCGGAACATCTCGCCGAACACGTCCTTGCCCGCGTTCGCCGAGATGGTCCCCTTCTCCACCGCCGTGAGCAGGTTGGAGAACTGCACCGTCGAGAAGCGCAGCGTGGTGACGGTGCCGCCCTCGTCCTTGAGCAGCCGCAGCAGCTCGCCGAGGAACCAGTTCGACAGCCGCTTGTAGTCCTTGAAGTGCTGCGCCACCGCCTCGAAGTAGTCCGCGAGCGGGCGCTCGGCGCAGAGGATCTTCGCGTCGTACGCGGGCAGGCCGTACTGGCTCATGAAGCGCGACACCTTCGCCCGCGGCAGCTCCGGCAGCGCCTGGGCCGCCGCCTCGAGCTGCGCGTCCGTCACGTGCAGGGGCGGCAGATCCGGCTCGGGGAAGTAGCGGTAGTCGTGCGCCTCCTCCTTCGAGCGCATCGAGCGCGTCTCGCCCCGGTTCGGGTCGTACAGCCGCGTCTCCTGATCGATCTTCCCGCCCGTCTCGAGCAGGTCCACCTGCCGGGAGATCTCGTACTCGATGGCCTGCTTCACGAAGCGGAACGAGTTGATGTTCTTGAGCTCCACGCGCTGGCCATACACGGTGGCGCCCTTGCGCATCACCGACACGTTGGCGTCGCAGCGGAACGAGCCCTCCTCCATGTTGCCGTCGTTCACGCCCAGGTACACCAGCACGTCGCGCAGCGCCTTGAGGTAGTCCACCGCCTCGTCCGCGCTGCGCAGGTCCGGCTCGCTGACGATCTCCAGCAGCGGCACACCCGCGCGGTTGAGGTCCACCAGGCTCTCGCTCGCCGAGGCGTCGTGCACGCTCTTGCCCGCGTCCTCCTCCATGTGGATGCGGCGCACGCGGATGAGCTTCTCGCCCTCGGGCGTGTCGATGGAGAGCTGGCCCCACTCGCAGATGGGCTGATCGAACTGGGTGATCTGATAACCCTTGGGCAGGTCCGGGTAGAAGTAGTTCTTCCGGCTCCACACGCTCGTCTTCTTCACCGTGCACCCGAGCGCCAGGCCCGTGCGGATGGCGAACTCCACCACGCGCGTGTTGAGCACCGGCAGCACCCCGGGCAGCCCCAGGCACACGGGGCAGGTGTGGTGGTTGGGCGCCGCACCGAACGAGGTGGAGCAGCCGCAGAAGATCTTCGTGTGCGTCAGAAGCTGGGCATGGACCTCGAGCCCGATGACCGGCTGGAAATCGCTCAGGGACATGGCGTCTCCGACAAGGGTTCTCAAACAGGCGCCAGGCGGCGCGTGAAGTCATGCTCGCGCTCGAAGGCCCGGCCGATGCGCAGCAGCTTCGCCTCGTCGAACGGCCGACCCATGAGCTGCAATCCCACCGGCAGGCCCGCCTTCGTGAAGCCGCACGGCAGGGACAGCCCGGGCAGCCCCGCCAGGTTGCACGGCAGCGTGCACACGTCCATGAGGTACATGGACAGCGGGTCATCCACCTTCTCGCCCAGCTTGAACGCCGGCACGGGCGAGGTGGGCGTCACCAGCGCGTCCACCTGCGTGAAGGCCCGCGAGAAGTCCTCGCGAATGAGCGTGCGCACCTTCTGGGCTCGCACGTAGTAGGCGTCGTAGTAACCCGCCGACAGCGCGTAGGTGCCCAGCATGATGCGGCGCTTCACCTCGGCGCCGAAGCCCTGCTCGCGCGTCTGGCCGTACATCTCCTTGAGCCCCCGGCCCTCGCGCGCCCGGAAGCCGTAGCGCACGCCGTCGTAGCGCGCCAGGTTGCTCGACGCCTCCGCCGGGGCCAGCAGGTAGTAGGTGGCCAGCGCGTATTTCGTGTGCGGCAGCGACACGTCCACCAGCGTGGCGCCCAGCTTCTCGTAGGTCTCGAGCGCCGCGCGCACCGACGCCTCCACCTCCGGATCCATGCCCTCGACGAAGTACTCGCGCGGCACGCCCAGGCGCAGCCCCGACACCCCGTGCTCCAGGTCCGCGGAGTAGTCCGGCACGTCCACCGGCGCCGACGTGGAGTCGAGCGGATCATGCCGCGCCAGCACCTGCAGCAGCGCGGCCACGTCCCCCACCGTGCGGGCCATGGGGCCGGGCGCGTCCAGGGACGAGGCGTAGGCGATGACGCCGTAGCGCGACACGCGCCCGTAGGTGGGCTTGAGGCCCACGGTGTTGGTGAGCGCCGCCGGCTGGCGGATGGAACCACCCGTGTCCGTGCCCAGCGTGCCGAACACCTCGCGCGCCGCCAGCGCCGCCGCCGAGCCTCCCGAGGAGCCTCCCGGCGTGCGCGTCAAATCCCACGGGTTGTGGCACGCGCCATAGGCACTCGACTCGTTGGACGAGCCCATGGCGAACTCGTCCTGGTTGAGCTTGCCCACCACCGGCATGCCGGCCTGCTTGAGCAGCCGCACCGCCGTGGCGTCATAGGGGGGCACGAAGCCCTGGAGCACGCGCGAGGCGCACGTGGTCTCCACCCCCTCGGTGAGGAAGATGTCCTTGACGGCCACCGGCACGCCATCCAGCGGCCCCAGCCGAGCGCCCGTGGCGCGGCGCGCGTCACTGGCCTCGGCGGCCGCCAGGGCCCCGTGCTCGTCCAGCCGCAGGAAGGCCTTCACCTTCCCATCCACCTGCGCGATGCGCGCCGGCACGCCCGCGTCGCTTCCACGGAACTGGTCTCGCCCGAGGCCAGCTTCGCCGCCAGCTCCAGGAGGGTGAGGTCGGTCAACGACATGGCGTCACTCCAGGATCTTCGGGACGGCGAAGCTGGTGCCTCCCCGGGCAGGCGCGTTGGCCAGCGCCCGGTCCGGAGGCAGCGAGGGCCGCGGCTCGTCCTCGCGCAACAGCGAGGCGGCGAGCGTGGCATGGGACGTGGGCTCCACTCCGCTCACGTCCAGCTCCTGCAACTGGGCCACCGCGTCGAGCACGGCGGAGAGCTGCTCGGCATAGCGCTCCTCCTCCCCCGGAGACAGGGAGAGGCGGGCGAGGGTGGCCACATGGCGGACCTGTTCGACAGAGAGCTTCATGGACCGGACGCTCCCGCGCGCAACTACTTGTTCTTGAAGAGGTTGAGGACGGCGCCCATCCACCGGCCGTTCTTCTCCTGCGCCAGGTTCTCCTGCAGCCGCTCCAGCTCGCCCGCGTCCAGGAAGACGCCGTGGCAGTTGAAGCACGTGTCGATCTCCACGTCGCCCTTGGTGAGCGCGTGCAGATCCATGCCGCACTTGGGGCACTTCATGTGGTGCAGCTTCTTGAGTTCCTCGCGCTGCTGGGCGGCCAGGGCCTGGGACTGCTCGTGGGCCAGCTTGCGCTTCTGCTCGATTTCCTCGCGCGCGAAGTAATCGTCTTCGTTGGTGGAGGGCTTGTCCGTGTGGGCCATGATCCAGGACTCCTGGGGTGAGAATACGCAGCGGGGGCGCAAGATACATGCTCCGCCCCATCCCGGTGCTCCAAAGTAGTCACGCCGGAGCACCAGTGGATGGACCGCCGGAAAATTGACCGCCCCCTGCCCTCCCTACACTCCGGCCGTCGGCTGCTACAGGCAGCTACGGAGAGTGTGAGCAAAGTCATGGCGGAACGGAAGGCCAGAGGGGAAAAGACCGTCCTTTCGCGGCAGGAGATCGCCACGCGCCGCAAGGCGCTCGCGGAAAAGAAGGCGAAGCGGGGGGTGGCGGCGGCGAGGCGGGTCCCGGCCGCAAGGCCCTCGTCGGCCTGTTCCTGATGGCGGTCTCGGTGCTGTCACTGGTGTCGGTGGCCACCTTCAACGCGAAGGACCGCCGGGGAGCGAACTACCAGAACGCGGTGGGCCCCATCGGCCACCTCATCGCCGACAACCTGCGCGGCCTGCTCGGCTTCTGGGCGTATCTGCTGCCCCTGTGTGGGCTCTACGCCGCGATGATCGTCTTCGTGGGCAACCGCGAGCGGCGCCGCTGGCCCCAGATGGTGGCGCTCGTGCTGCTCACCCTGAGCGGCGCGGTGCTCGCCCAGCTCTTCATCGGCAACCAGCCCGGCCAGGCCCATCCGCCCGGCGGCTTCATCGGCGCCACGCTCGGGGGAATGCTGGTGGGCCTCTTCTCCACCGTGGGCACCATCATCCTGGTCACCACCGTGTGCGCCGCCGCCCTCATCGTGGGCACCCAGTACACCTTCCTCAAGCTGTGCTCGCTCGCGTGGAGCGGGGCGTGCGCGCTCGGCCAGCGGGTGGAGGCCGCCGCCCTCGCCTTCTGGGAGCAGCAGAAGGAGGCCTACAAGGAGCGCAAGGAGCGCGCCGCCCAGGAGGATGAGGAGGAGGCCGCCTTCCTCGCGCAGATCGAGCAGGAGGAGGCCGAGCTGGAGGAGGCCGAACAGCTCGTCGCCGAGGCCGAGGCCGCCGAGGCGGAGCTCATGGCCGAGGAGGCCCTGCGTCTGGCGCGTCAGGAGGAGAAGGAGCGTCTGGCGCTCGCGAAGAAGACCGCCAAGGAGGCCAAGGACGCCGCCCGCGACGCGCGCGCCAAGGCCGCCGACGCCCCCGCCCACGTCCCCAACATCGTCACCGCCCCGACGGCTCCCACCGCCGCCGCCGCCCGCGCCCGGCGCGGATCCGGTGTGGGCGTCCTTCCTGTCCCCCTCGGGGGCCGCCAACGCCGTGCCCGTCACTCCCGCCGCGCCCCAGCCGCCTCCCGCGGACGCCGCCAAGGGCAAGCGGGGCAAGGCACCCAACATCGTCACCGGCCCGACCGCGGAGGCACTCGAGGCCCCCGAGGCCGAGGCTCCGGCCCCGTCGCCCGCCGCGTCCGCCCTGGCGCTCGCCTCGCCCGCGGCGATCGTGCCCGCCTCGCCCGCCTCCCAGGCGGCGCGCACCCCGCTCATCGTGGAGCCCAAGGCCCCGCCCAAGCCCACCGCCGTGGTGAAGAAGAAGGAGCACGAGTTCCAGTTCGTGGGCGGACGCACCAGCTTCTCGCTGCCGCCCCTGGACGTGCTCGCCATCGAGAAGAAGGAGCGCTCGGCGCTCGACAAGGACGCGTTCCTCACCACCGCGGAGAAGCTGCGCGCCAAGCTCGCCGACTTCGGCATCACCGGCGAGGTGGTGGAGATCCGTCCCGGCCCCGTGGTCACCATGTACGAGTTCCTCCCGGGCCCCGGCATCAAGGTGAGCAAGATCGCCGCGCTCCAGGACGACCTGGCCATGGCCATGGAGGCCATGCGCGTGCGCATCGTCGCCCCCATCCCCGGCAAGGGCGTGGTCGGCATCGAGGTGCCCAACCGCGACCGCGAGACCGTCTACCTCAAGGAGATCGCCGAGCAGGACGTGTTCCAGAAGGCCAGCAGCAAGCTCACCATGTGCGTGGGCAAGGACATCGAGGGCATGCCGTACGTCTTCGACCGGCCAAGGCGCCCCACCTGCTCATCGCGGGTACCACCGGCTCGGGTAAGTCCGTGGCCGTCAACTCGATGATCATGAGCATCCTCCTCAAGTCCACGCCCGAGGAGGTGCGCTTCATCATGGTGGACCCGAAGATGCTCGAGTTGTCCGTCTACGAGGGCATCCCCCACCTGCTGCTGCCCGTGGTGACGGATCCCAAGAAGGCGGCGCTCGCGCTGCGCTGGGCCGTGGAGGAGATGGAGCGGCGCTACCAGATGCTGTCCGAGGCGGGCGTGCGCAACATCGCCGGCTTCAACAAGCTCGTGGAGACGACCGAGGCCGAGCGCGCCTCGCGCTCCACCGAGGCCGCCCCGCGCAAGGCCGCCGCCGCGCCCAAGAAGCCCAAGAAGGTACTCGTGGTGGACGTGGCCACGCCCGAGGACGCCATCATCGAGGAGCCCGCCTCCACCGCGAGCACGGGTCCGGGCGTCGCCGCGCCCCGCTTCGACGACGACGAGGAAGTGCGCGAGGCCCTGCCCGAGTCCGAGGAAGCGCCCGAGCAGCAGAGCGCCGAGGACGAGGACGACGACGGCATGGACGACGCGGTGGACGCCGCGCTCGAGGCCGCGGGCGAGTCCTCCACTCCCGAGGAGGAGAAGAAGGAGTGGAAGAAGCTGCCCTACATCGTGGTCATCATCGACGAACTGGCGGACCTGATGATGGTGGCCAGCCGCGAGGTGGAGACGTACGTGGCGCGCCTGGCGCAGATGGCGCGCGCGGCCGGCATCCACCTGATGGTGGCCACGCAGCGTCCGTCCACGGACGTCGTCACGGGCATCATCAAGGCCAACTTCCCCACGCGCATCAGCTTCATGCTGCGCTCCAAGCCGGACTCGATGACCATTCTGGGCACGGTGGGCGCCGAGGCCCTGCTGGGCATGGGCGACATGCTCATCATGCCGCCCACGAGCGCGCACCTGCAGCGCGTGCACGGCGCCTTCGTCTCCGAGAATGAAATCAAGGGGGCGGTGGACCACCTCAAGGCCCAGGGCAAGCCCGTCTACGACGAGTCCATCCTCAAGCCGCGCGACGAGGACGGCGAGGGCGGTGGCGGCGAGGAGGACGACCTGTCCGACGAGCTGTACGATCAGGCGCTGGCCACGGTGAGCGAGATGAAGGCCGTGTCCATCTCCATGCTCCAGCGCAAGATGCGCATCGGCTACAACCGCTCGGCGCGAATGATCGAGCGCATGGAGCGCGATGGTGTGGTGGGCCCGGCGGACGGGGCCAAGCCGCGCGAGGTGCTCATCCGCAACCTGGGCGAGATGGCGGGCGCCTGAGGCCCCCACCTACCCCGGCTTGCCGACGAACGACGTGGCGGGACGCAGGGCCACTCCCGCCGCGGCCTCGATGTCCTCCCGGCAGCGCAGCAGTTCCTCACGCAGCACGGGGAGCTGCGCCTCGAAGCGCTGGGAGGGCACCGGTATCGACAGGGCATAGCGGGGCCCGGTCGCCAGCCGCAGCGTGACCCCGAGGGCACAGATGTCCTCCGAGCGCTCACCGAGATCGAAGGCCATTCCCCGCTCGCGCACTTCACGCAGGTGCGCCAGCAGTTGGGGCAGGGAGCGGACCGTCTTCGCCGTCAGCGGCTCGAGGCGGGAGCCGACGAGCCGGGTGACGTCCTCGTCCGACATCTCCGCGAGCAGCGCCTTGCCATGGGCGGTGCTGTACAGCGGAAAGGAGCTGCCCAGGGAGGAGCGCACGCTCAGCTCCCGTTCCGACTGACTGACCGCCACGCACACGGCCTGGTTGCCCTGGAACACGGACAAGTTGACCGTCTCGTGCACGCGCCGCGTGAGCGCCTCGATGTGCGGCTGCGCCACGGAGGGCAGATCCGTCTGGGCGGCGGCGGCCAGCAGCGTCAGGGTCGGCCCCAGCCGCACGCCCTCGCCCGTCCGGCCCACCGTCACCAGCTGCTCCGCCGCCAGCGCGCCGACGATGCGCTGCACCGTCGACCGGGGCAGCTCCACCCGCTTGGCGATCTGCCCCAGGCTCAGCCCCTCCGCCTGGCCGGCGAGCGCCCGGAGGATGGCCGCGGCCCGGGCGATCACCTGGATGCTCTCCCCCGCCGTCCTCCCTCCTCTCGCTCCACCTCGTCCTTCTCCGTCATGCGCTCCTCGGGCCTTTGGATTGACACCCGCTCCCTGGGCTTCTAGTTATGTACCGCCCAACAATACACTGTACCGCATTGCGATACACCCCCTTGAGGACGCCCTTGCGAATCCGGCCCGGTTCCTTCGCCTTCACCCTGCTGCTGGGCGCGCTCAGCATGCTGCCGCCGTTCTCCATCGACATGGGACTGCCGGCGCTGCCGGCCATGGCCCAGTCCCTCGGGACGACGTCGGCCGGGGCCTCGCTGTCGCTGAGTCTCTTCATGCTGGGGTTCGCCCTGGCGCCGCTCGTCTACGGACCCCTGTCGGACCGCTACGGACGGCGGCCGTTGCTGCTGATTGGCTGCACGGTGTTCGTGGTGGCTGGCGTGGGCTGCGCCCTCTCCCAGTCCCTGCCGATCCTCTTGGCCCGGCGCTTCATCCAGGGAGCGGGCGCGGGAGCCGGCACGGTGCTGGTGCTCGCCATCATCCGTGACTTGTTCGAGGGCGCCACCGCGCGGGCCCGGCTGTCCTACGTCACCCTGGTGATGGGCATCGCGCCCATGGTGGCTCCCACGATCGGCGCCTGGGTGCTGACGGTGGCCCACTGGCGCTTCATCTACGCCACGCTGGCCGCGGGCGGGGTGGTGCTCCTGCTGGCCTCGGGACTCGGCCTGGAGGAATCCATGCGCCGGGACGCGGGGGCGACCCTGTCGGTGAAGGGGCTCGTGCGCGACTACGGACAGGCCCTCCGTCACCGGCGCAGCATCGGCTACTCCATCATCAACGCCCTGTCGTTCGGCTGCGCCTTCGCCTACATCTCCGGCTCGTCCCTGGTGTTGATGGACGTGCTGGGCGTCTCCCCCTCCGTCTACGGCTTGTGCTTCGCGATCACGGCCGTGGCGTCGATGACGGGCGCGTTCACCAACGGGCGGCTGAGCGCCCGGGGCGTGCCCGCCGCCACGCTGCTGAAGGCGGGCATGGCCCTGTGCGTCACCGGCGCCCTGGTGCTCGTGCTCATGACCCTGGCCGGACTCGCCCGCCTGGGCACGCTCATGCCCGTGTTCTTCGTGTGCCACTTCAGCATCGGGCTCATCGCGCCCAACGCCACGCACGGGGCGCTCCAGCCCATGGCGAGGATCGCCGGCGTGGCCTCCGCGGTGCTCAGCGGGCTGCGGATGCTCGGGGGCGCGCTCGCCAGCGCGCTCGTGGCCTGGTTCTTCGATGGACGCAGCGCCCTCGCCGTCACGGGAGTCATGGCGGGCTTCGCGCTCGCCGCCCTGCTCGTCTACGTCCTGCTCGTGCGTCCCGAGGAGCGCCGGGCCGAGTCCCCTGGCCTGCCCGTCCAGGCCTGAGCAGCGGAGCGCCGCCCCGCCTTTCCGTGTGGATGAGGTGGTGAAGCGAGGGGCGGCTTGGTAAGGCGGGTGAATGGCTGAACGTCTCGCCCTCTTCGCCACCACGGCCCGCGGTACCGAGGAACTCCTCGCCGACGAACTCAAGGAACTCGGCGCGCGCCGCATCCGGCAGGACCGGGGAGGCGTGCGCTTCCTGGCCTCGCTCGACGAGGCCCTCAAGGTCTGCCTCTGGTCGCGCATCGCCATGCGCGTGCTCTACCCGCTCGGGGAGTTCGAGGCCCGGGGCGCGGACGGCCTGTACGACGCCGTGGCCAGCGTGCCCTGGGAGGAGCACCTCACGCCGGAGGTGACCTTCGCGGTGGAGGCCACGCTCAAGGACAGCGAGCACAGCCACACGGGCTTCGTGGCGCTCAAGGTGAAGGACGCGGTGGTGGACCGGATGCGCGACAAGCGCGGCTCGCGGCCGGACGTGGACCCGAAGAATCCGGACGTGCGCGTGGTGGCCCACCTGGTGCGCGAGAAGCTGTCGCTCTCGTTGGACCTGTGCGGCGAGCCCCTGCACCGCCGGGGCTACCGCGTGCGCCCCACCGCGGCCCCCATGAAGGAGACGCTCGCGGCGGCCCTCCTGCGCGCCGCGGGCTACACCGGCGAGGAGGCCCTGGTGGACCCCATGTGCGGCTCGGGGACGATCCTCATCGAGGGGGGCCTCATCGCCCGCCGGCGCGCACCCGGCATCGCCCGGGACTTCGCCGTGGAGAAGTGGCCGCACCTGGGCGCCCGCGCGCGAGCTGCTCGAGGACCTGCGCGCGGATGCCCGCCGCAATGAGCGCAAGGTGACCGTGCCGCTGCTCGGCTTCGACAAGGATCCCGAGGCGCTGGAAGCGGCGCGGCGCAACGTGAAGGCGGCGCGGCTCTCGGAGGAGATCCGCCTCGAGGAGGGCGACGCGACGAAGCTGCCCGCCCTGCCCGAGCCTCCGGGCCTGCTGCTCACCAACCCGCCCTATGGAGACCGCCTGGGCTCGGGGGGACAGAAGGGGATGAAGAGCTTCTACTTCAAGCTGGGCGACAGCCTCCGGGCGCAGAAGGGCTGGCGGCTGTTCGTGCTCTCGGGAAACCCGGCCTTCGAGAGCGCCTTCCACGTCCGCCCGAGTTCCCGCCGGGAGCTGTGGAACGGCCCCATCGAGTGCACGCTGCTCGGCTACCCGGCCTTCTACACGCGGCCCCCCATGCGGGACTCGGAGAGGCGCTCAGAAGCGCCGCTCGGAGCGCCGCAGCAGCCGGTGGATGTTGCCCCGGTGCGTCCAGAGGATGAGGACGAAGAGCAGGGCTGAGAGCCCGGCGTACTCGAGCGAGGAGGCGGTGAGGGCGGCGACGACGACGGCCGTGACGCCGCCGGCCAGCGAGCCCACGGAGCTCACGCGCCAGGCGGCCACGAGGCCCGCGTACACGAACGCCGCGGACAGCGCCGCCAGGGGCACGAGCACCGCGAGCACGCCGAGCGCGGTGGCCACGCCCTTGCCGCCCTGGAGCTTGAGCCACACCGGGTAGACGTGGCCGAGGAAGGCCGCGAGTCCCACCGCGGCATGCACGCGGGGCTCCCCGGGCACGAGCCACAGGGCGAGGCCCACGGCGAGCGCGCCCTTGAGCGCATCCAGCACGAGCACCACCGCGCCCAGCTTCTTGCCGGCCACGCGGGTGACGTTGGTGGCGCCGATGTTGCCGCTGCCGCTCTGGCGCACGTCCACGCCCCGCACCCAGCGGGTGAGCAACACCCCGAAGGGGATGGAGCCAGCCGGGTAGCCCAGCAGCAGGAGCGCGGAGGAGTGCACGGTGGGGCCCTAGGCGAGCAGGTGGGGGAACCTCGTCACCACCACCACCCAGGCGTAGTTGAGGAGGACGACGAGGACGCCGACGATGCGCACCCAGTGCCACTCCCGGGGGGAGAGCTGGAGCTCGGGCACGGGCATGGCGAAGACGAGGTGCAGCAGCGTCACCACGACCATGAGGGCGAAGAAGAAGGCGGCCACCGTGCCCAGGGGGTTGGCCTGCCGGCGAGGGCGAACTGGAAGTGGGCGACGCGATCCGCCACGCGCGTGAGCCCGCAGCCCAGACAGGGCCAGCCGGTCGTCTCGCGGAAGGCGCACCCCCAGAAGGGGATGAGCTTCGCCACGGGGATGTAGCGGGCGACGAGCAGACCGACGAGCCCCAACAGGCCGAGCACGTCGCTCGCCCCGAAGGTGCGGTTGGGCTTGGGCAGGAGGAGCTTCACGTCCGGCAGTGTACTCGGGAAGGTGGGCATCTTGCCCGCCCAAAGGCTTCGGGCTATCGGTGAGGGATGAAGACCTTCCGCGCGACCCTGGTGACGCTGTTCGCTCTTCCCCTCGTGGCGCTCGCCGGCAACCCGGCCGCCGGGCAGAAGCCCGCCGCGAAGCTCGCCGTCCAGGAGGACTGTCCCCACCCGAAGGAGGCCTCCGCCGACGCGAAGCCCAACGCCGGCTGGACGCTGACGCGCGGAGAGGCCCTCAAGGGCGCCCCGGCGGTGAAGCTGGCCGATCTGCTGGCCAAGCCCCAGCCCCACGACGGCAAGACGGTGCGGGTGGAGGGCCGGTGCGCAAGGCCTGCCAGAAGAAGGGCTGCTGGATGGAGCTGGCCACTGGCGACAAGGGCGCCGGGGTGCGGGTGACGTTCAAGGACTATGGCTTCTTCGTGCCGGTGGACTCGGCGGGCTCGCAGGCGCGCGTGGAGGGCGTGGTGAAGGTGTCCGAGCTGAGCGAGGCGATGGCCAGCCACTACGAGGCCGAGGGCGCCATCGTCCCCCGGGGCGCCGACGGCAAGCCGCGCGAGGTGCAGCTGGTGGCCACCGGTGTCGAGCTGCGCCGCTGATGGCACGCGGCTTCAGCATGAGGGGCGTGATGGGCGCGGCCGATCGGGCCGTGCAACACGCCCGGACGTGGTTGCAATCGGCCGAGCCCGGCTCGCGCGTGCATGACGTGCAGGACGACCCCCGCTTCCAGCACCGGGGCGTGGACCTTCTCTGGGAGCTGCCCTCGGGCGAGGTGCGCGGCATCGAGGTGAAGGGCGACCGGCAGCCCCGCCGCAAGCGCTACTTCTTCGAGCTGGTGTCCAACCTGGAGCGGGACACGCCGGGCTGCTTCCTCTACAGCGGCGCGGACCTCATGGTGTACGTGTTCCTCGTGCAGAACGAGCTGCACGTGCTGCCGCTCAAGGCGGTGCGCGAGTGGTTCCTGCCGAGGGCGAAGGGGTACGAGCTGCGGCACACCTTCACGCAGACGGGCGCCATCCGCTACACGACGGTGGGCGCGGTGGTGCCGGTGAAGGACGTGCAGGAGGCGGTGCCCGGGGTGAAGCACATTCCCCTGCCCCGCCGGGGCGCCGCGCGGGAAGAGCCCGCCCCCGACACGGCGGTGGCCGAGGCCCCGCTCCCCGCGCCCGAGCGGCCCGAGGAAGACGTGCCCTACTGAGAGACTCCCCTCCCGCGCGCGAGGGCGGGAGGGGCACGGCCAGACACCGGCTCAGTGCTGGTGCTGGTGCTGGCGCTTGTGGTTCGGGTGGGCCTCGTCGTGCGCCTTCTCGATGCGGGCGCGGTCCTGGGCGAGCGCCGCGAGCGCCGTCCGGTCACCGAGCTGCTTGTAGGCGTGCTCCAGGCGGGCGGTGACGTCCAGGGCCATGTGCCAGTCCTGGATGCGCTCGGCCTCCTCGAGGAGCGGACGGCCCACGGCGGCCACCTTGTCGTTGGCGCCCAGGTGCAGCAGGGCATCCACGGCGAGCACGCGCGAGAGCGGCGTGCGCGAGCCCTCCGCGGCCACCTTCTGCAAGTCCTCGAGCGCCGCGTCGCGCTCGCCCCGGGCGGCGCGGATGATGGGCTTGGACACGCCCCGGCGATCCGGCAGGAGGAACTCCTCCAGGTCCGCGAAGGAGTCGGCCGCCTCGCCATGGCCCGCCTTGGCGAGCATCTCGGCCAGGTCGTCGAACGCGCGGGCGGCGCGCTCGTCGAACACCCGGAGGGCCTCCTGCATGAAGCCCGGCTCGGGCTCGCCCTTGTCGTTGACGGGCACGCGCTGGCGCACCGCGTTCATGCGCTCGAAGACGGGAGCCACGGCGCCCGGGTTACCACCGCCCTGAAGCAGCGCCCCGAGCGCGCCCATGAGCTGGGCGAGGCTCTCGGAGAGCTCGTAGGGGGCGAGCCGGTCGGACAACCAGCGCCGCCACAACTCACCCGCGGCGGCGAACGGGAAGGGGGCGAACTGGCCCGTGCCCTTCCACGACGCCAACCACTCCTGGGCGATGCCCGAGGGGTACTTCTTCTCGGCCAGCTGACGGAAGTCCGCCTCCTGCACCTGGACACCGTAGTGACCGAGCGTGCCGATGATGGCCTCCGTCGAGTAATCCTTCAGTCCCTTGCGCTGCCACGCCTTGTCCACCCGATCCGTGCTCACTGCGGCTGCAAGCCTCCTGGCGCCTGGGAGCGGCGCGTCCGGCCTTCTAACAGACAGCGGCAGGCGGGGGGCAAGGGCGGCACGCGCCAACCGTCAAGCGGCGGTCGGAGCCACCCCGTCCACGACGGGCGGTGGTGGCCTTGCGCCGACCATCCTCCACGCGGCGGGCCAGATAGGGCCGGCAGCCGCGCTCCTGGAAGGCGCGCTTGAAGGCCGCGAAGCTCCCTCCGGCCTTCCACGCGTCCATGGCGGCCAGACCCGCCTCGGGGCCACACTGGGCGAGCATGTACTCCACCCAGGCCCACCGGGCCGAGGTGGGCCGCACTTCCGCCCGTCCCTTGAGGCCCCGCCGCAGCCGCTCCAGCCGGGACTCCACCTCGCGGATGCCGGCGAAGGGGGCGCCATCCAGGGGGTGTTGCGCTTGGCCACGAAGGGCGCCACGCCCAGGGCCACCGGCATGATGCGCGACAGCTCCGTGGTGAAGCGGGCCAGCTCGTCCACGTCCGCGTCCTCCTCCAGGGGCAGGCCCACGACGTTGTACACCTTGAGCTGGCGCATGCCGGCCGTCTTGGCGAAGTTCGCCGCGCGGACGATCTGCTCCTCGGAGTGCTTGCGGTCCACCGGGTCGCGCATGCGCTGCGAGGCGCCATCCGCGGCCACGGTGAGGTTGGTGGCGCCGCCGCGCCGCAGTTGATCCACCAGCTCCTGGGTGAGCCGGTCCGCGCGCAGCGAGGAGACGCCCACCTCGCGTCCGGCGTCCACCAGGGTGCGCAGCAGCTCGACGATGCGGGGGTGATCCGTCACCGCCGCGCCCACCGTGCCCACGCGCCGGGCGTGCTCGGGGATGAGCGAGAGCACGCGCTCGGGGGGCACGGTGCGCATGCCGCCGTTGGTGGTGCGCCGCATGACGCAGTAGTGGCACCCGCGCGAGCAACCCCGCTCCGGCTCGATGAGGAACATCGAGCGCAGCTCCGTGTGGGGGGTGATGATGGCCGAGCGCGCGGGCAGCCGCGCGTCGGTGCTCTTGGCGACGTGGTAGCGCGCCCCGCCGCGTCCCGGCACCCGGAAGCCGGGGATACCGGCCAGGTGGGTGAGCAGCGAGTCCTTGTCCATGGACGGCGCCGCGTCCAGGAGCACGTGGATGAGATCCTCCGCCTCGCCCTGCACGAGCACGTCCACGAAGGGCTCGAGCGGATCCGGATTGGAGAAGGTGAGCGGGCCGCCCGCGACGATGAGGGGGTGGCGCTCGGTGCGCTCCTCCTTGAGCAGGGGGATGCGGGCCAGCTCCAGCATGGAGAAGAGCCCCGTGAGCTCCAGCTCGTACGCCACCGAGAAGGCCAGCAGGGGGAACTCGGAGACGGGGGACTGGGTCTCCAGCGTGAAGAGCGGCGTGCGCGTGCGCCGGTACTCCTCCACGTCGTCGGGCAGGAAGGCCCGCTCGGCCGTCACCCCGGCATGGGCATGCACCTCGCCGTAGATGGCCTGGTAGCCGAGCGAGCTCATGCCCACGTGGTAGGGGCTGGGGTAGCAGAGCGCGACCCGGTAGGGGGCGTCCTTGTAGAGCGTCCCCTGCTCGTCGGCGAGCAGGGCCTGGGCGCGTTCAACGAGTGAGTACCGACGCTCCATGCACCTTCCTGGGCAACCGTGAGACCACGGACCTCCATAACACCGCGGCCCTGGCGCGCCACTCCCAGGGGAGAGGCGACCAGGGCCGCGATTCACTTCCACCCGGCGAGCAACGGGCCGGGCACCAGCGAGGAGCCGGTTACTGAATCACCTTGAAGGCCGGAACGCCCTTCTCGGGGTTGGGCACGCATCCGCCACGGGGCGTGACGGAGATGACGTTGCCGTCGTCGTCCCGCTTCACGAGCGGCGGGCCGATGTCGGCGATGCACACCGCGTCGAAGTCCGGGTTGAGGCCCGAGCCCTCGGCGCAACGAGAAGCCGCGTTCTCGGGTGTCTGGTTCTTGAATGCATCCACGCTGCAGGGCACCTGAGGCCACAGGGCGAGCATCGTGTACTCGCACGACTCGCCGCTGGTGCCCGTCGAGTACCGGACCTTCGCGCTCAACTGGGTGCCCGGAGCCGAGGGCGCCGAGTAGACCTTCACGTCCTCATACGCGTAGGACACCGACTCCGCGGGGAGGTCTTCCTCCGCGTTGTCCACGGCGACGGAGACCGCCCGCGCATCGATCTTGACCGGAGTGAAGCCCTCCGCGCCACACAGGCCCTGCTCGTTCGGCTCGTCCGCCAGGGTGGCCGACAGGCTGGTGGCCTCCTTGGGGTCCGCGACCCGGAGGTGCTCGGTCTCGTCCTTGTCCAGGAAGGACACGAGGGACGCCGCACCCGCCGGTCGGATCGCCGGCGCGTGGGCTGAACCGCCCGGCCCTGCGTCGGGCACTCGGCGTTCTTGTCCGGGCAGGGATCGATGTACTTGAAGACGCCGATCGCCTCACCCTTGAGGTTGCTGCACGACTTGCCGACATCCGCGGGGTTCAGGAAGTACCCCGCCTGCCAGTTGGCATACGTGGCGTCCTGCACCGGCAGCCAGCGGACGGCTGCTTGAAGTCGCATCCGGAGAAGACACCGGCCAGACCCAGGATGGCTACCGCGGTCGTAATACGCTTGCTCATGTCTCGTGATCCCATCGGGTAGCGTTCTCAGAAGGTGTACTTGAGACCCAGGCGGATCTGCCGCGGAGTCTGGTAGACGGTCGCCTGCTTGAAGTTCTTGTTCACCTTGTCCGCCGGCAGCGGGGTGCCATCGTACGTCGTCACCTTGTCCGGGGTCAGCTCGCCCTCGATCTTGCCGCCCGCGATGGGCAGCACGTCCTCGTTGGCGTAGATCTGATCCACCTGCGTGTATTGCTGGAAGTTGAAGATGTTGAACACGTCCAGGCTGAGCGACAGCACGTTGGTCCGGGTCACGCGGTAGTTCACGCCGATGTTGCCATCGATGTTGTGAACCCAGGGCGTACGGCCCGCGGTGCCACGGGGGAGGATGAACGCCTCGCTCGTGCCGTAGTCGGGGTGACCGCCGAGGTAGCTGATGGGCGTGCCCGAGTTGCCGCGGTACGACAGACCGAGGCTGCCCGTCAGGTTGTTGGTGAAGTTGAACTCCTTGGCGCCGAAGAGCTTGACGGAGTGGGTGCGGTCGTAGGGCAGCAGGCCCGTGCGGTTCTCCAACAGCTCGACCAGGTCGAAGTCCGAGTTGGTGTTCGGATCGAGCTGATCGTTCTCCGGACGGAACAGACCGGCGTAGTTGCCGTACAGACGCGACCACGTGTAGCTCGCCTGCGCCAGCCAGCCATCCGTGAAGTTGCGGGTGAGGAACACCGACACCGCGTCGTAGTCACGCGTGGCCCTCGGGAACTCTCCCTTGGTGAAGCCGGAGCCCGGGTTGCCGAGGAAGTACGTGTTGCCACCATCGCGGCTCATGTCCTCGATGACCGAGTTCATGTTGCGATGGGTATAGGTGGCGCCCAGGCGGGTGTTGGCCAGCACTTCGTACTCGGCGCCGAAGAGGAGTTCGTCCGAGGACTGTGGCTGGATGTTGGGGTCCACCGGCGTCGCGTCGGCCTTGCCGCCCAGGAAGCTGAAGCTGGGGTTCAGGTCGCTGTACGAGTTGATCTGCGCCAGGTTGCTCTTGGCCGGCACGCGCGCTGGCCCTCGGGCGTGTCGAGGTTGGCCGCATCGCACCCGCTGGCCTTGTGGTAGGCGACGTAGCGCTGCTCGGTGGGGAAGCCACGGTCGAGCAGGTTGATGGGCACCTGCTCGTAGTAGCGCGCGAAGTTCGCGTACACCTTCATGCGGCCGTTGGCCATCGGGTCGACGATCACACCCAGGCGCGGGGAGATCTGATTGCCGAGCACGAAGGCCAGATCCTGGCCGCCGTTGCCGTACAGCCACTGGGAGTCGTAGCGCACACCCACGTTGAGCGTCACGCGGTTGGCGATCGTCCAGCTGTCCTGGATGAAACCACCCGCGGTGGTGCTGGCGGAGTTGGCCGTCTGGATGGCCTGGTTCGTCGAGGCATCCGGACCCGACAGGTAGCCGTAGCGGCGGTAGTCCTGCCACAGCGTGTTGCTCGTGCCCTCGCGCAGGTACACGCCACCCGTGTAGGCCCGGACGTTGTTGTAGTTGAGCCGCTCGATGTCGACGCCCGCCTTGAACACGTGGCTGCCCAGGGCCTTGAGCAGGTAGGTGACCTTGGCGTTGCCCTGCACGCGGTCCAACAGGGCGTCCTTGATGAGACCGGGACCGCCCGAGTAGTAGTTGCTGGACGGGTTGCTGGCGGGGCAGGCGACCGTTCCATTCTTCCCGTCGTCGCACAGCGCCGCGATGTTCGGGATCTCCGGCTCGTAGAAGGCGATGGAGCGGGGCTGGCGGTACCACACCAGCGCGAGGCCCGCGTCACCCGTCGTGTCACCCGGCCGCGAGCCATCCGCGGGCAGGCTGGCGGACGTCTGGTGGAACCAGCCGAAGTTGGCGTCCACCAGGACGTTCTTGTCGTTGAAGGCACCCGCGTACTTGAGGGCCGCCGAGGTGGTGCTCGACAGCTCCTGCATGTTGGCGAGCGCCGAGCTGCCCGGCTTCGCGTTGAACCGCTCCTGCAGCGCGCCCGACTGCTGATCGATCGCGAACACGCCGCGGCCACCGGACGAACTCGGCGTGCCGGCGATCGACACGGAGATGTTGTGGTCCTGGTTGAGCAGGTACGTCAGCTTGCCGAGGTACTGCACCGACTGGGCCCGGACGCCGTACTGGCTCGTCGAGTTCGGGATGAGCTCGGTCCTCTCGAAGCCGGTCTCCTCATCCGTCAGGACGGTCGGATTTCCCTTCGCGTCCAGCACCGGAGCGCCGCTCGCGTCCCGCTCGATCAGCAGGCGGTTGAGGGTACGGGTGTGGGTGTAGCTGGTGTAGGACGGAGCCACACCGGCGAAGAACCACAGCTTGTCCTTGAGGATGGGACCACCCAGGGTGGCACCCACGTCACCCAGGAAGTTCAGCGCGTTCTGACCGGCGATGACCGAGGCGGCCTGGCGCACCGGGGTGCGCGGACCCTCGGCGAAGCCCGGGGTGACGGTGCCGTAGATGGAGCCGTGGAACTCGTTGGAGCCCGACTTCGTCACCGCGTTGATCACACCGCCCGTGGAGCGGCCGTACTCCGGCATGTAACCGCCGGTGATGATGTTCACGTCCTGCACGAACTCCACGCTCAGGGGGCTGGCGTTGACGCCGAAGGCGGGATCGTTCGTCGACAGGCCGTCCACCACGTAGCCGTTCTCGGGCGAGGTGGTGCCGTTGATGGACACGCCGTACGAGTCGCTCTGCGCGCCCGGGGCCAGCTCGGCCAGGCTCTCGAAGGAGCGCGCGCCGCCGCCCTTGCCACCCGGACGGTTCACCGCGATGCGCTTGATGAAGTCCTGATCCACGTTGACGCCCGTGCTCGTCGAGCCGACGTCGATGGTGGGCGGCGTGCCCGTGAGGACGATCTCCTCGGTGAAGCCCTCGGGCAGCAGCTCCACGTTCACCCGGATGGTGCGATCCAGCCGCAGCTGCACTTCCGAGCGTGAGAACGGCCGGAACGACTCCTTGTCGAAGCGCAGCGTGTAGACGCCGGGCGGAAGCTGGGGAATACGGTATTGGCCCTGCGCGTCAGTAACGACGACCTGCTCGCCTTGAAGATTGGGAGAGGTGGCCGTGACCACGACGTCCGCTACGGGCTTCTTGTTGTCAGCATTGACAACACTTCCGATGATGACGCTGTCGGCGTAGGCCGCGGTGCCGTACGACAAGCCCGCAACTACGACCGCTCCAGTCGCCCGGAGCATCCGTCTGACTTGCATGCTGGGAACCCCTCCAAGGTGGGCTACGGTGCAGCAAAAAGCGTCGGGCAAAATATCTGAGGTGACCTTGTTGTCAACACGACGTTGATTTTTGCTGATGCCTGGGGCATTGCCCGATCACACAGGTGGTCTTTCCCCAGGTGGGGTCACTTGCACCCGTCCGCGATTTTTGTATGGTAGCGCGCCTTTTGCGATCCGGGCGGGATGTGGTGGGTGTCCACCCGAGTTCAGGAGCGTTACCGCATGTTCGACTCTGTCCTTGACCGAGGGCAAGGGCCCAAGTCCCGATTCGGAGTGGGTGCCGTCGTCTCGGTGGTGCTGCACGTCGCGCTGGTGGGCGGAATCGCGTGGTTGTCGATGCGGCCGCCGAAAGAGGAAGAGAAGGAAGTCGAGGTGACGTTCAAGCAGGCCATGGCCCCTCCGGTGGCCGCGGCGCCGCCCCCTCCTCCTCCCCCGCCCCCGGCTTCGAAGAAGACCCCCACCAAGAAGCCCACGGTGAAGAAGCCGGACACCATCGTCCAGCCCAAGGAAATCCCCCAGGAGAAGCCGCCCGAGGTGGAGCCGGAGCCGGCCGCCGAGGAGGAAGAGGCGAGCGAGGAAGAAGTCGAGGGCGGAGTTGAAGGCGGTGTGGCGGGAGGCGTCGTCGGCGGAGTGATCGGCGGTGTGGTGGGTGGCGTGCTCGGTGGCCGGTGGGAGGCACCGGCACGGACGTGTTGCCCTTCGGCGCGGGAATGACCCGCCCCGAGAAGTTGTCGGGTCCTCAGCCCCAGTACACCCGCGAGGCCCTCGAGGCCCATGTCCAGGGTCTCATGATCGTCAAGTGCGTCATCACCACCGAGGGCAAGGTCGAGCGCTGCCGCATCATCAAGCCGCTGCCGCACATGGAGCAGGCCGTTTTGGACTCGCTGTATGCCCAGCGCTACAAGCCGGTGACGTTCCAGGGCCGGCCCGTCCAGGTCGACTACACCTTCAACATCCGCCTGAGCATGCCGCGCTGAGCCAGCGCCGCGACTCTCCAGTCATCACGCCGTATCCAACTGCGCTCGAGGAGGAGCGCTTCCCCCCACCATGGATTTCTCCCTTACCCACATCTGGCAGTCCACGGGCCTCTTCGCCCGCTTCATCATCTTCACCCTCGCCTTCATGTCCATCTCGTCCCTGGTCGTGATGGCCGAGCGCATCATCGTCTTCCGCAAGACGCGCAAGGACTCGCGCGATTTCGCGGCGAAGATGGGCGCCATCCTCGCCAAGGGAGACCGGCCCAGGCCGCGGGTGCCAACCTCGGCAAGGACGTGGGTCACCTGGGTCGCGTGATCAACTCGGGCCTGACGGCCTACCGCATCAGCCCGTCCAACAAGGACGTGGCGGTGGAGTCGGTGGCGCGCGCGCTCGAGCGCCGGGCGCAGCGTGAGGTGCAGAGCCTCAAGCGCGGCCTGGGCGTGCTGGCCACCGTGGGCTCCACGGCCCCGTTCGTCGGTCTGCTCGGCACCACGATGGGTATCGTGAACGCCTTCCAGCAGATGGCCACCGCGGGCGCGGGCGGTCTGGGCACCATCTCCGCCGGTATCTCCGAGGCGCTCATCACCACCGCCTTCGGTCTGCTCGTGGCCATCCCCGCCGTGATCGCCTACAACTTCCTGTCCGGTTGGGTGGACTCGCGCTCGGTGGACATCTCCGAGTCCTCCAACGAGTTCCTCGACGTGGTGGCGCGCCACTTCGGTGGCTCGCACACCGCGCAGGGCTAGGTCCCCCCACGAAAGCCCCCGGCCCGCCTCCTCGGCGGGGCTCCGTGAGTCCGGAGCTCCCCCGGGCCGGAGCTTTCCCTCTTCCAAGCAGCAGGTGCACGCATGGGTATGTCAGCAGGAGGCCCTCAAGGGGGGCCCAAGAGCGAGATCAACGTCACGCCCCTGGTGGACGTGGTGCTGGTGCTGCTCATCATCTTCATGGTCGTCACGCCCATGCTCCAGCGTGGCAAGTCCGTCACCCTCCCCAAGGCCAGCAAGGTCGAGGAGGAGAAGAAGAGTGGCGAGGATCCCGACCCCATCATCCTCTCCGTCACCGCGGACAAGAAGACGTTCGTGGAGCAGGACGAGTACGACGCGGCGGCGCTGGAGTCCAAGCTCCGGGACACCCTCGCCTACCTGCCCAACAAGAAGATCCTCCTCAAGGGCGACAACACCCTGACCGTGGGTGACATCCGCCAGGTGATGGAGATCACGCGCAAGGCCAAGGCCAAGAAGATCTTTCTCGGCGTCGAGGAGCAGAAGAACTAGCCATGTCCGCCCGCCGCCAGTTCGTCAAGCCCAGCACCCCTCCCAACTCGGAAATCAACGTCACGCCCCTGGTGGACGTGGTGCTGGTGCTGCTCATCATCTTCATGGTGCTCACGCCGCTGCTCGAGAAGGACATCGAGGTGCGCATCCCGGAGACCGAGGAAGTCCCCCGCCTCCGGACGACACGCCCGACACCCAGCTCATCGTCAAGGTGGACCCCTCGGGGGCCTACACCATCAACACCGAGCCCGTGACCGAGGCCGACTACGTCACCAAGCTCAAGCGCATGCTCGGCGCCAAGAAGAAGGAGGACCGCATCGTCTTCTTCGTGGCGGATGACAAGGCCAACTACGGCAAGCTCGTGGCCGCCTTCGACGGCGCCAAGCAGGCCGGCGCCTTCGTGCTCGGCATGGCCACCGAGGACATCCCCGCCGCCGCTCCGGCCGGCGGAGCCCCCGGCGAGGCGCCCGCCGCGCCCGCTCCCACCCCTACTCCCTGAGTCACCTTGACGCGGTTCCCACGCCCGGGCTCGTCGGCTAGAGTCTGAGATTTTCATGGCCGACGAGCTCCTGGTTTTCGAGCAGACCATCGAGGCGGTTTTCGTGCGCGCCCTCCACGGGCGTCTGTCCCCCGCCTGCCGGGAGCGCCTGCGCCAGGCGGGGCTGGACGTCGAGCAGAAGCTCCGCCCGGCGTACCCCTTCGCCTCCTGGATGACGTTCCTGCGCATCGTGGCGGAGGAGCTCTATCCCCAGCTTCCCCTGGAGGAGAGCGCCTTCAAGCTCGGCGAGGCCTATATGGACGGCTATCGCGAGACGATGCTGGGCCGCGCGGTGCTGTCGCTCTTGCGCGTGCTGGGGCCGCGGCGCGCCCTCATGCGCGCCACCCAGCACTTCCGCTCGGGCAACAACTACACCGAGTCACGTCTCAAGGAGCTGGGGCCCTGCAAGTTCGAGCTGTGGATGAACGAGGTCGGCTCCCTCCCCTCGTTCACCGCGGGCATCATCCACGCGGGCCTGCGCACCGCCGGCGTGGAGCACCTGCGCATCGAGCTCACCGGCTACGACGGCCACGCCTGCACCTACTGCATCAACTGGAGCGACGCCTCGGTCTCCTCGGGCGTGGCCGGCAACGGGGACTCCAAGGCCGCCACCAGGTCCGGATCCATCAACTCCCTGTAGATCCACTCGGCGATGAGCCCCGTCACCATCCAGATGGGCAGGATGTAGAGCGACGTCATCTCCCACATGATGGCTCCCGCGTCCGCGTAGTACCAGATGCGATAGCCCGTCAGCTTCTCCAGGACCACGCCACTGAAGCCCTCGAAGAAGAGGATGGCGTGGCCGTAGAGCACCGCGCGCAAGAGCGTGGGCTGGCGGAAGGTGCGCCGGTAGATGGCCTCGATGAAGAAGAAGCAGGCCACCCCGTAGATGAGGAACATCCACAGCGAGCACTGGCCGTAGGCCGTCGACACGGGCGTCTGCCAGATGACGTTGAGCCCCAGGCGATCATCCACCCGCCACTGGAAGCGGAAGAGCATCTCCAGCACCGGGATGTGCTGCGCGACGCGCACCAGGTTGTAGAAGAAGATCTCCGAGGACAGGCCCACCATTCCGTAGAGACAGAAGCGGAAGAGGCCGAACGTGAACTTCATCCGCGCGTTGCGTTTGAGATCAGCGCGGCGGATGTGAAGGGGATGAGACGCGGAGTCCGAGTGTGGGGCCGGGGCGGTGTGTTCCATGCGGCCGGAGGTTAGCTGAACTCCCGTCCTTTCGTAAGATTCCCCAGGGGCGAAACTCCTGGACTTCCGCGACGATCCCTGCCTGGACAGCCGTCTCATCGCGAGGACACGGGGGAGGGCGGGCCCGACCCGAGGGTCCGCGCCGGTACGCCCTTGCTCCCCGCCCCCCGGACTCTTGACGAGGACGGGACATGCTGGCGCGGGTGCGGTCGGGCGCGTTGATGGGAATCGACGCGGTGGTGGTGGAGTGTGAGGTGGATATGGCCCTGGGGCTGCCGTACTTCTCCGTCGTGGGGCTGCCGGAGGGCGCGGTGCGCGAGTCCAAGGTGCGGGTGGTCTCCGCGCTGAAGAACTGCGGCTTCGAGCTGCCCTCCAAGCGCATCACGGTGAACCTGGCGCCCGCGGACATCCGCAAGGAAGGCGCCGCGTTCGAGCTGCCCATCGCGCTGGGGGTGCTCGCGGCGGCGAAGCTCATGCCCGAGGAGCCCCTGTCGCACTACCTCTTCGGCGGAGAACTGTCGTTGGATGGCGGGGTGAAGCCCATCAAGGGAGTGTTGCCACTGGCGGTGGCGGCCCGGGATGGGGGCTACCAGGGCGTGATGGTGCCCGAGGCGAACGCGGCCGAGCCTCGCTCGTGCAGGGGCTGCACGTGGTGGCCATCCGCCACCTGCGCGAGGCCGTGGAGCACCTGATCGGCGACAAGCCCCTCGCGCCCTTCACCCGCGAGCACCTCCCGCCCCCGCGTGGACGTCCGCGCCCAGCACCCCCTGGACATGTCCGAGGTGCGCGGGCAGGCCGACCTGAAGACGGCGCTGGAACTCGCCGCCGCCGGAGGCCACAACGTCTTGTTCTGCGGCCCACCCGGCTCGGGCAAGACGATGCTCGCGCGGCGGCTGCCCGGCATCCTCCCCACCATGGGGTTCGACGAGGCGCTGGAGGTGACGAAGATCTACTCCGTGCTCGGACTGCTGGGGGACACGCCCTCGCTCATGCGCGAGCGGCCCTTTCGCGCCCCCCACCACACCATCTCCGACGCGGGCCTCGTGGGCGGCGGCCCCGCCACCCGGCCCGGCGAACTGTCCCTCGCGCACCACGGCGTGCTCTTCCTCGACGAGCTGCCCGAGTTCCGCAAGAACGTGTTGGAGGTGCTGCGCCAACCCCTGGAGGAAGGCTCCATCCATCTGGCGCGCGCCACCCAGCATGTCACCTACCCCTGCCGGGTGATGCTGGTGGCGGCGATGAACCCCTGCCCGTGCGGCTACTTCAACGTCCCCGGCCGCACCTGCTCGTGCCCGGAGTACCGGGTGCATGACTACCACTCGCGGGTGAGCGGACCGCTGCTCGACCGGATCGACATCACCCTGCAGACGCGCCCCGTGGAGTACCGCCACATCGCCCGCCCCGGCGACGAGGAGCCCCCGAGCACCTACTACCGCGAGCGCGTGGAGGCCGCGCGCGAGCGCCAGCGGGCCCGCTTCCGCGAGGAGCCCGGCGTGCACTGCAACGCCCAGATGCCATCGCGGCTGCTGCACCGCTACTGCAAACCCGCGCCCCGGGCCGAGCGGATGCTCGAGCGGGCCGTGCGCCAGTTCGGCCTGTCCGCGCGCGCCCATGATCGCATCCTCAAGCTGGCGCGCTCCCGGGCGGACCTCGAGGGACACGAGCGCATCGAGGACATGGACATGCACCGGCCATCGACTGCCGGCAGATGGATCGCCGCGGCTGGTTGCACGCCAACCTCCAGGGAGGACCCCGTCCCGCCAGGAGTTCCCCGGCCCCTGGCCCCGACCCGAGGACTCCTGACCCTCCCCTCCACCGGGTGGGACGCCTCGGGCCGGACGAGACGCCCGAGGTCAGGTGCTCCCGGGTGACCGCGCACGGCACACCGCTTGCTCATGAGCCTCTCGTCCCCCGAGCTCCCTTCCGGAGCACGGCGGGGCCCCGGTGACGGGCGGCGAGGAGCGACGGATGAACAAGCTGACGGAGAAGTTGAAGGCGGTGGCGGCGGCGGTGGCGGCGATCGAGAAGCAGTTCGGCAAGGGGGCGGTGATGCCGCTGGGGGGCGAGGCGCGCGAGCAGAAGGTGGCGGTGATTCCCTCGGGCTCGGTGGGGTTGGATCGGGCGCTCGGGGTGGGGGGCTACCCGCGCGGACGCGTGGTGGAGCTGTTCGGCAACGAGTCCTCGGGCAAGACGACGCTCACGCTGCACGCCATCGCCCAGGTGCAGCCCAGGGCGGCGTGGCGGCCTTCATCGACGCGGAGCACGCGCTGGACGTCAACTACGCGCGCAAGCTGGGCGTGCGCGTGGAGGAGCTGCTCATCTCCCAGCCAGACACCGGCGAGCAGGCGCTGGAGATCACCGAGCAGCTCGTGCGCTCGGGCGCGGTGGATCTCATCGTGGTGGACTCGGTGGCGGCGCTGGTGCCGCGCGCGGAGATCGAGGGGGAGATGGGGGATGCGCACATGGGCGTGCAGGCGCGGCTGATGAGCCGGCGCTGCGCAAGCTCACCGGCGCGGTGAGCCGCTCGGGCTGCTGCATCATCTTCATCAATCAGATTCGCATGAAGATCGGCGTGGTGTTCGGCAACCCGGAGACGACCACGGGAGGCAACGCGCTGAAGTTCTACTCGTCGGTGCGCCTGGAGATCCGCCGCACGGGCAACCTCAAGGACGGCGAGAGCGTGGTGGGGACGCGGGCGAAGGTGAAGGTGGTGAAGAACAAGGTCGCCCCGCCCTTCCAGGAAGCGGAGTTCGACGTGCTCTACGGCCTGGGCATCCACCGCGCGGGCGAGGTGCTGGACCTGGGGGTGCAGACGGGACTGGTGGACAAGGCGGGCAGCCACTTCAGCCTGCGCGGCGAGCGCATCGGCCAGGGCCGCGACCGGGCCACCGAGTGGCTGCGCGAGCACCCGGACGCGCTGGAGTCCCTCGCCCGGGAGCTGGCGAGCATGATCCCCACCGCGGCGCCCGCCACCGCGAGCACCGAGGCGGAGGCTCCCACGGCGCAGGCCTAGGCGTCGGGCAGCTCGAGTGACGCGGGCAGCGCGAGCAGACGCTGGCCCGCGCGCAGGAAGAGCCGGCCCTGGGCGTCCTGCTCCATCAACTCGCCCAACTGGTACTGGGCATCCCGGAGAAGCGAGCCCGGGCCCGGCCACCCTTCACCGGCACTCCAACACGCCCTCGGCGCCCACCCCGAGGCTCGAGGGCTCCAGGGCCTCGGCGGTGCGGTCGCTCAGGCGCACGGAGACGCGCTCGTCCGGGGTGACGTCCACGGTGCGCACCTCGTAGGCCGCGTCCTCCACCTGGACGTAGCACCAGTCGTTGCCAATCTGGAGCTGGTAGCGGCCCGTGTCGTCCAGGTGCAGGGAGCTGTTGAAGAGCTCGATGATGCGCGGGTGCTGGATGGGCTCGTCGTCGTGCCACCAGCGCAACCGGGCATCCAGGCGGATGCCGCTGTCCTCGCGGGTATGCCAGCGCTTGCCCGAGGGGGGCCCGGAGGCGGGAGGTGGGGTCGGAGGCGTGTCGCTCACGCCCTGAGATGTGCTCGCCCGATGGCGGCCGGTCAAGCCTGGAGGCAGGCCGGCCCTACCAGTTCCGGACAAGCTCGGTGTAGCCCCGGAAGGCCACCGCGCCCCAGAAGTTCACCAGCCCGCCGAGCACCAGCGCGGCCACCACGGCCCGGTGGCGCAGGGGCCAGCCGCCCAGCGCGAAGAGCAGCAGCAGGTAGGGCGTGTAGTCGATGCTGAAGCGGAAGCCGAACTGCATGTAGCCGGTGTTCTGGTAGAACAGGCCGGGCAGCGCGGTGACGGCCACGGTGAGCCACACCGGCCAGTGCAGGCGCGGCGTCCTCTTGGGCATCAGCAGGAAGACGAGCAGCGGCAACGTGAGCAGCAGCGTCAGCCCGTGAGGGTCATACGTGAGCCGCGGCGGGGAGCCCGACAAGCCCGGCAGCTTGAGGAAGGCCGCCTCCAGGTTGCGCGACAGATAGGCCACGTTGAACAGGCCCAGCCGGTCGATGTCCACGTTCACCCGGTTGTTGTAGAGGAAGCGGTGGCCGAACTCGGTCAGGCTGCCGAAGCGGTGGAAGTTGTAGGCCGCCGCCAGCAGTCCGAGCGGCGCGGCCCCCAGGACGAACCACCCCAGCGTGTTCGCCACGGACTTCCACCTCGTCCCCAACTCCTTGAGCTGCGAGAGCCGATCCGGCCCCGGACACACCGCCTCCAGCACGAAGAACAGCCCGGTGAAGAGCAGCGGCGTGCGCGTGAGCGTCGCCATGGAGAAGAAGAGCCCGGCGAGCAGCGGCCGGTGCGCCCGGATGGCGTTGCGCGCGTAGAGGCAGGTGAAGGCCACGCCCATCACCTCCGCGCTGAACCACACCTCGCCGCGAATGGCCGCGTAGAAGAAGAGCGTGCCGAAGCCCAGCGTCAGCGCCAGCACCGCGTTGGGCGCCCACGTGCGCGGCGTCTCCCCCTCCTTCGTGAGGAAGCGCAAGAGCGCGTAGAAGAGCGCCACCGCCAACGCCCCCGTGAAGACGCCGAACGAGGTGTCGTTGAACTGGTAGCCGTTGATCGCCACGAAGGGCAGCATCACCACCGCGGGAAACGACGGGAAGCTCACGTACCAGCGATCCGTCGGCCGCGGCGGTCCCTCACACCGCACCTTCGCGCCCGCCACCTCGCGCACGCACGCCCAGTCCTCCAGGTTGGGCAGGACCTCGGGATCCAGATCCAACCGGCCCTCCAGCCACGCCTTCGCCTGGTACACGAAGTGGGGCGCCTCGCTCTGGCGCAGGAAGCGCTGCGAGCTGAAGCTGGCCAGCACCGCGAAGCTCACCAGGAAGAGCACCACCTCCACCCGGTACGCCGCGAGCCACGTGCGCACCGCCGCCCCCACCACCCCGCTCCCCTGCTCCCCCGCGGACACCGGGACCACGGGCCGGGAAGGCCGCTCCGGCGGAGAACCACTCCGGAGCGAAGGCTCGGGCGAAGCGGCACTCCGGTGGGAGCACCGCTCGGGGAGGCACCGCGCGCGGGAGGCTCGGCGGGAGGCGGCGCGGAAGGAGCCGGCTCCCGGGACGGGCCCTTGGAAGGATTGGCGGAAGGCTTGACGCGTTTGGACTTGGAGCGGCTCATGGCGAGGAGGCCGAGGTCAGCAGGTGCTCGCGCAGCAGCTCGAGCGCGTGGGAGGCGGCGAAGAGGCGGATGAGCTCGCGATCCCCGGAGAGCGAGAAGCGCTCGCAGCGCGTGGGCCCGCCGTCCACCGCGAGCGCGCAGTAGACGGTGCCCACCGGATCCTCGGGCGTGCCCCCCGTGGGCCCCGCGAAGCCCGTCACCGACAGGCCATAGGTCGTCTGGCACGAGGCGCGAATGCCCTCGGCCAGGGCCACCGCCACCGGACGCGACACGGCCCCGTGACGCTCCAGCATGTCGGGGGGCACTCCCGCCCAGGCCGTCTTCATCCGCTCGGTGTAGACGACCGCGCTGCCCATGAGGAAGCCGCTCGCGCCGGGCACCGCGGTGAGCTGCGAGGCGATGAGGCCCCCGGTGCAGCTCCGGCGATCGCCAGCGTGGCGCGCGCCTCCGTCAGGAGCCTCGCCACCACGCCGGGGTAGGTGTCCGCGTCCGCCCCGTACACCGAGCGGCCCAGCTCCGCGCGCGCCGCCGCCTCGGCCGCGGCCAGGGCGGCGTCCGCCTCGGCCTGGGAGGGCGCTTCCGCCATCAGCTTGAGCTGGTTCTCCGGCGCATGGGTGCGAAAGCCGAACACCACGCGCGGGTGCGCCCGGGCCAGCGGCGCCACGCGCGCGTCGAGCACCGACTCGGGCAGGCCCACCGTGCGCAACAGGCGGAAGGCGCGCCGGTGCGCTCGGGCCGCCGCTCCAGCTCCTCGCGCACGCGCGGCACCACCACGCCGTCCACCAGGGCCCGGTACTCGCGCGGCACCCCGGGCAGGAAGAAGAGGCGGCAGCCGCCCAGCCGGACGATGAACAGCGGCGCGGCGCCCACGGGGTTGGGCACCACCTCCGCGCCCCGGGGCACGAGCGCCATGCGCGCCACGTTGGATGTCAGCTCCCGGCCCCGCTTCTCGGCGCGCTCGCGCAGGAAGCGCAGGGTGCCCGCGTCCTCGACCAGGGGCACGCCCGCGGCCGCCGCGGCGCACTCGGCGGTGAAATCATCCGCCGTGGGTCCCAGCCCTCCGGAGACGATGACCACGTCCGCCCGGGACGCGGCCTCCTGGAGTCCCCGGGTGATGTCCTCGCGAACATCGCCCACCAGCACCACCCGGCCCACCTTGACGCCCAGCTCGAAGAGCCGCGCCTCCAGGTAGGGACTGTTGGTGTCGGTCGTCAGTCCGGTGACGAGCTCGTCCCCGGTGCACAGCAGCTCGACGCGCATGGGCCGGGCATCCTAGCCGCCCCGCGCGCGGAGCGACTACGCCATCCGCTGGCCGTCGTCCTCGTCGTCCTCGTCCTCCTCCGCCTCGTCCAGGAGCACCATGGCCGGGGCCGCGCCGCGCCCCGCCTTGCGGGCCACGAGCCGGTGGCGCACGAGGAAGGCCGACTCGAGCAGGCCGAAACCGAGGTAGGCGAAGGAGTAGGCCACCAGCACATAGGCCGGGTGGAAGCGCGTGCCGATGACGACGCCGCTGGCGAGCACCAGGGCGAGCACCAGGGCGGAGCGGGGCGACAGGCGCAGGTCCTTGAAGGTCCGGTAGCGGACAGTGGACACCATCAGCAGCGACAGCATGAGCGTGCCCGCCACCACCGGCCCCCGGGCCGAGTCATCGAGGGGCTCGCCCCCCGTGGCGGCGTAGTGGGCGATGATCATCGAGACGAGCACGCTGGCGGCGAGCGGGATGGGCAGGCCGACGAAGAAGTTGCCGCCGCCGCCCTGGGGGCTGCGCATGGCGAGGACGTTGAAGCGCGCGAGCCGCAGGGCGCCGCAGGCGGTGAAGCTGAAGGCGAGCAGCAGGCCCACGAAGCCCAGGGGCTCCAGGGCCCACTTGTAGACGAGCAGGCCCGGGGCGGCGCCGAAGGAGACGACATCCGCGAGGCTGTCGAGCTGCATGCCGAAGTCGCTCTGGGTCCGCGTGAGGCGGGCCACCCGGCCATCGCACCCATCGAAGAACATGGCGAAGAGGATGGCCAGGGCCGCCTGGTTCAGCTGCGCCGGAGCCGCCTCGCCCGCGCACAGGGTCAGGGCGTAGAAGCCACAGAGGATGGAGGTGACCGTGAACAGATTCGGCAGCACGAACATCAACTTGCGAGGACTCATCTGTTCTTTCCCGCCTCCGCGGTGTCGGCCACTGGCCGTTGTGGTGAAAGCCGAGCGAGAACGGACCATAGCAAGGTTTTATTTGCCCGGACTCGAATGGAGGAACAATGGACGTGGCGCGGTGGGTCCCATGGGTGGTGGCAGGCGTACTCGTCCTGGGGGCGCTCAACGTCCTCTGGATACTGCTCGTGCGCTGGTGGTACCGCCCGCGTGTCCCCCCGCCCGAGTTGCTTAAAATCCGGTGCCAGGACGGCTGGGAGCTCAGCGTATACCTGCGCCGGGCTCCCACCCGGCGCTTCGAGGAGCCCGTCCTGCTGTGCCATGGGCTGGCCGCCAACCGCTACACCTTCGACTTCGAGCCCCCCTACTCCCTCTCGCACGTCCTCGCCGAGGAGGGCTTCGACTGCTTCATCGTGGAGTGGCGGGGCATCGGGGGTTCGCGGCGCCCGCCCCCGGGAAAGCGCTGGCCGGACGCCACCGTGGATGACCTCGTCGCCCAGGATGGACCGGCGCTCATCGACCGGCGCTCGCCCGGACGGGCGCCCGGCGGGCCTTCTGGGTGGGCCACTCGCTGGGAGGCCCGGTCGGCTACGCGGTGGCGCAGGGCTCCCACGCCCACAAGCTCGCGGGCCTGCTCGCGCTCGGCTCCCCGGTGTTCTTCCCCCCGACAAGCTCATCCGCCGGCTCATCCACCTGGGCAACCGGGCCGCGTGGCCGCGGGGCTTCCGCAACGAGTGGTTGAGCCGCACGATGGCGCCCTTCCTCGGCTACCTCACCCTCCCCCTGTCCGACCTCATCATCAACCCCAAGCACATCCCCCCGGCCATCCAGCGCAAGGTGTACGCCAACATGATGGCGTCGATGAGCCGCAACGTGCTGCGTCAGTTCCAGGATTGGATCGACCATGACGCGTTCCGCTCGTTCGACGGGAGCGTGGACTGGCGCGCGGGGTTGGCGAAGCTGACGCTGCCGGTGCTGGTGATGGGCGGAAGCCAGGATCGGCTGGCCCCTCCGAACAACCTGCGCGCCCAGTACGAGCTGCTCGGCTGCTCCGACAAACAGCTCTACATCTTCGGCGCCGAGCGCGGCGACAAGATGGACTACGGGCACGGCGACCTGCTCTTCGGCACGGGCGTGGCCCACGAGGTCCACTACGAGACGCGCGCCTGGCTCATCTCCCACGCCACGCACCTGAGCGTGCCGGAGGAGGCCCCGGACGGCTCCGTCCGCTCAGCGTGACGGGCCCGTCACGCACGGAGCCCCCGGCCCCACGGTGTCCTGGCCCTTCACGCGGCCCAGGGTGACCCGGGTCTCGC
Source organism: Cystobacter fuscus (assembly GCA_049060065.1). Classification (GTDB taxonomy): domain Bacteria; phylum Myxococcota; class Myxococcia; order Myxococcales; family Myxococcaceae; genus Cystobacter; species Cystobacter fuscus_B. The sequence goes on along the minus strand of JBMEQP010000002.1, from coordinate 579,924 downwards.
CCGCGCAGTCGGCCGCCACGAGTCCCCCGGCGTTGTCCGCGGCCGTGAGGTCCTCCACGCGCAGCACCCCGTTCTCCAGGGCCACGAGCGCGGGCCCACCGGAGCCCCGCACCTCGAGGCCCCCGGCCGTCACCCGGGCCAGCGTCTCGCCCCACACCCCCGCGGTCCGGCATGACGTCAACGAGGACTCGCGCAGCACCACCCGGGCACCCTGGGCCGCCAACACCCCCGCGCCCGCCACGTCGCGCACGACGAGCCCGCGCGCCTCCACCTCCACGTCACGCAGGTGCAGCCCGTCGCCAGCGTCCCCCTCGCGCGACGTCAGCCCGGTGAGCAGGGCCCGATCCAGCCGCAGCCGCCCGCGCGTGGCCGAGACGCCGTAGGACTCCGCGCCCTCCACGTGGAGGCCTCGCAGCAGCATGTCCGAGCCCAGCAACGACACCGCTCCGAAGTCGCCGCTGCCCACCACCCGCGTGTCCTCCATCATCCCCGTGGTGCCGAGCAACGCCACGCCCGCGCGCACCGAGCGCACCGAGGTGAAGCCACGCGCCTCCAGCGTGGCCTCCCGGGTTTGCAGGCCGTACTCGTGGCCGGTGACGGTGACGTCCTCGAGCCGCAGCGTGCCGTGCTGCGCGAAGAGCCCCACGTCGGGGCCGTGCTCCACCGTCACGCGCGCGAGCCGCGCCTCGCCCCGGGACTGGTGCAGCGCCGTGCGCGCCGCGCCCACGCGCACCGACTCCAGTTCCACGCGCGCGTCCCGGGTCTCCACCGCCCGGCGGAAGGCACCGCTGAACGAGGCTCGTGGAGCCGCGCGCCCGCGCCCTCCACCCGCAGGCCCACCGCCTCCGGGCCCCCGGCCTCGAACCGCCCCCCTTCCACCGTCAGCTCGCCCGCCCCCCATCCACAGGGCCCCCATCCCCTGACCCGTGAAGCGCACCGCCTCCACCCGCACCGCGCCCCCCGCCTCCAGGCCCCACCCGCCCCCCTCGATCACCACCCCGCGCAGCCGCGCCCCACCAGGAGCCCGCACCACCGTCTCCGCCCCCTCCGCGTACACCACGGCCCCTTCCCCCTCACCCACCAGCTCCCACCCGGCCGGCAGCACGAGGGGCCCCGGGTAGCGTCCCGGTGCCGGTGCACACGGAGTGGAGTGCCGGCCTCCCGAGCGAGCACCTGTCCCAGCGCCTGGAACGGCCGGGTCCGGGAGCCATCGCCGTCCACCGGCCAGGCGCCGTCCACCCACACCTCCACCAGGACAGCCGGAGGACTCCGGGCGGCATGGGAGTGACAGGCCGAGAACACCAGGCAGGCGATCATCCAAGGAAGGCGGGGCATGGGCTGCCCAGACTACGGCCTGCCAGCTTCCGGCGCTCGTTGGATCAGACAAGCCGCGCAAGTGATCGAAATGACAAAGGAAAACCCTCTCAATCGATCACATCCACCCGGCTCCGCCTGGAATTCCCGCGCCGGAGGCCGCACCCACCGAGTCAACCCCTCGCTCTTCTAGAGGAGGAGCAAGGTCCGTCAAATTCCTCACATCCTCGGCGTGGGGCCGATCTTCCGGCGCGCAACGCCTGTCAGCGTTGACAGACAAAAGAGCGATTTGTTACCAACCTCGGGCTTTCGCAGACCAACGTGGGTGGAGGAGCGGATGACCAAGGCAGAGCTCGTGGAGGTGGTGGCGGCGCAGTCGCGGCTGACGAAGAAGTCGGCGGCGGAGATTCTCGACATCGTCTTCGCCAACATCGGCAAGGCGGTGAAGAAGGACCAGCGCTTCAGCTACCCGGGCTTCGGCACCTGGTCGGTTCGCTCTCGCAAGGCGCGGAAGATCCGCAACCCGCAGACCAACGAGATGATGAAGCTCAAGGCGTCGAAGACGGTGGGCTTCCGGCCCGCCAAGGAACTGAAGAACTCGTTGTAGCCTCGTCGCGGTCCGCGGGGCCCGCGAGCGCGCTCCGGCCTCAGAGAGGGCGTCGTCCGAGAGGACGGCGCCCCTGTCGTTTCCGGGAGTCCGGAAGCGACTCGTGGAGGACGAAGGAGGGCAGATCCCCCGACTCGGTGGGGCCCATCACGTCGAGCGGATCGCTCGGCTCGCCGTCACGCCACAGCTCGAAGTGCACGTGCACCCCGGTGGCCATGCCCGTCCTGCCCGCCGCGCCCAGCACGTCCCCCGCCTCCACCACGTCCCCGGGCACCACCAGCAGCCGCGACAGGTGGCTGTAGCGGGTGGTGACGTTGCCATCGTGCTGGACGATGACCCCGTTGCCGTGTCCGCCATTCCACCCGGCGCGCAACACCACGCCCTGGGCCGCGGCGGTCACGAGCTGGCCCGCCCTGGCCGCGAGATCCACCCCCTGGTGGTCCCGCTCCGTGCCGAGGATGGGGTGCAGCCGGCTGCCGAAGACGCTGGTGACGACGACGGGCTCCACCGGCCAGCTCAGCGAGAGCCGCTTCGGCGCGGCGCGGGTGGAGGGGCGGCGCAGCTCGGCCATGCGCATCGCGAGCGCATCCATCCGAGCGAGCACCGCGTCGGCCAGCTCCGCGGGGATGTCGCCGTAGGCGCGCGCGTCCAGCTCCAGCTCGGCCTCCAGCGACGTGCGGGTGCGCACCACGTCCAACGAGGACGTCATGCGCGCGGGGCGGCGCAGGAAGTCATCCAGGAAGCCGTTCATCCGCCGCCAGTTGATGACCTGGGCGTCCGGCATGGCGCTGCCCTGCGACACCCGGGTGCGCGCGGCGCGCGCCTGCTCGACGAAGGAGGCCAACGCGGCGCGCAGTTCGGGGGACTCGGGCGCCTGCCTCGAGACAGCGGCCCCACCGCGGGAGCGCGCGTCCTGGCGAGCAGACACCTCTCCCGGGTCCGGGCCCGAGGGATAGGGCGCGGGATCCGAGTACAGCTCATCGAAGCTCATCTTCTCGCGCGCGCCCGGGTGGGCGCACGCCGATGCGACGAGCAGCAGCAAAGGGGCCAGACGACGCAAGGGACCCCAGTCTACCAACGCCGTGGAAATCAGCCAGCCAGCGCCCGGCGGATGCGCGCGAGGCCCTCGTCGATGTCCGCGGACGACACATCCAGGTGGGTCACCAGCCGCACCGTGTGAGGCCCCGTGCCCGTGGAGCCGGCGAGCACGCCATGGGACGCCAGCTTGCCGAGCATCTCGCGCACGGGGAGGGGGAACTCGGCGACCACCATGTTCGTCTCCACCGGCCCGGCACCACCTTCACCCCCGGCAGTTCCGCCAGCCCCGCCGCGAGCCGGCGCGCGTGGACATGGTCCTCGGCGAGCCGCTCCACGTGGTGCTCCAGCCCGTACAGCGCTCCGGCGGCGAGGATGCCCACCTGGCGCATGGCCCCGCCCAGCCGCTTGCGCAGCCGCCGCGCCTCCTCGATGAACTCCCGCGAGCCCAGGATGGCCGAGCCCACTGGCGCGCCCAGGCCCTTGGAGAAGCACACCGCCGTGGTGTCGGTGAGCGAGGCCCAGGCGGAGGCCGGCATGCCCGTGGCCACCGCGGCGTTGAAGAGGCGCGCGCCGTCCAGGTGCACCGCCAGCCCCGCCTTGCGCCCCGCCTCCACCACGCTCCGGAAGAGCGCGAGCGGCCACACCCGGCCGCCACTGCGGTTGTGCGTGTTCTCCAGCGACAACAGCCGCGAGCGCGGACCGACGAAGTCCGTGCGCACCGCCGCCGTCACCTGCTCGGCGGTCACGAGCCCCTCGGACCCGGCCAGCGGCGACGGCTGCACGCCCCACAGCCCCGACAGCGCGCCGCTCTCGTAGTGGAAGATGTGGCTGTTGGCCTCGGCGATCACCTCGTCGCCCTGGCGGCAGTGCAGCCCCATGGCGATCTGATTGGCCTGGGTGCCCGAGGGCACGTAGAGCGCGGCGGGCAGGCCCAGCACCTCGGCGATGCGCTCCTCCAACCGGCGCACCGTGGGGTCCTCGCCGTAGATGTCATCCCCGACGTCGGCCTCGGCCATGGCACGGCGCATGGCGGCGGTGGGCTTCGTCACGGTGTCCGAGCGGAAGTCGATGGGCTTCATGAATGTCCTGAGAGGGTGTCCTGAGAGGTAGTGGAAACTTCTTTACGGCACAGGTCGCTCTGACGTACAGCCGTGCGCGTGGCACGCGAATCTTCGCAGTCCAAGCGCCTGCGGGCGATCGAGGTATTGGAGCGGCTGGAGCGCGCCATGCCGGACGTGCGCATCGAGCTGGACTATCGCACTCCGTGGGAATTGTTGGTGGCCGTCATCCTGTCCGCCCAGTGCACGGACAAGCGGGTGAACCCGGTCACCCCCGCCCTCTTCCAGCGCTTCCCGGACGCGGCCGCCTCCGCGCGCGCGAGCGTGGAAGAGGTGGAGCCCTTCATCCAGTCGTGCGGCCTGTACCGCGCCAAGGCGAAGAACCTCGTCGCGGCGGCCCGGGCGCTGGTGGCGGAACACGGGGGCGAGGTGCCGCGCTCGCGCGCCGTCCTGGAGACGCTGCCCGGCGTGGGCCGCAAGACGGCCGGCGTGGTGTGCATCCACCTGGGCGGCGATGACGCCTTTCCCGTGGACACCCACGTGAAGCGGCTGGCGTTCCGGCTCGGGTTCACCCGTCACGTGGATCCCGACAAGGTGGAGATGGACCTGCAGGCGCTGCTGCCCTCGGAGCGGTGGATGAAGGGCCACCAGCTCCTCGTATGGCATGGGCGCAGGACGTGCTTCGCGCGCTCGCCCGCGTGCGAGCGCTGTCCCGTGGCCGAGCTCTGCCCCAAGAAGGGCGTGGCGCCTTAAGCCGACGGCCGGGTCTCGCGCGACGCCTTCACGCGCTTCATCCGCTTGCGGATGAACTCACGCTTGAGCGAGGAGACGTGGTCCACGTAGACGGTGCCATTGAGGTGGTCCGTCTCGTGCTGCACGGCGATCGCCAGCAGCCCATCGCACACGCGCGTCTGCTCATGGCCCTCCTCGTCGAGGTAGCGCACCGTCACCACCGCCGCGCGCTCCACGTCCTCGGACTCGCCGGGGATGGACAGACAGCTCTCGTGGTAGGTGGCCTTGCCCTCCAGCGCGATGAGCTCCGGGTTGATCATCGCCACCGGCTGGGACTCGGGCTGGCTCGGACGCGTGTCCAGGACGATGACCCGCTGCAACACGCCCACCTGCGGCGCGGCGAGCCCCACGCCCTGGGCGGCGTACATCGTCTCGAACATGTCCCGGATCAGCGTGCGCACGGTGTCGTCCACGCGGGCCACCGGCCGGGCCTTCTGCTTCAGGACGGGATCGGGCCAGATGAGGATTTCTCGGACCATCCGCTTCTCATAATCCCAACCCGGGCGGACGGGCAACCCAGGCTGGGGAGCTCCGCCCCCGGGACGTTGGCCCTGGACGGACGCCTCCTCCCCTCGGCCGGGCCTCAGTCCAGCAGGCTCCGGGCGTACTCCTCGCGCAGCCGATCATCCGCGAGCGCCCGCGCCGCCTCGCTCAGGGTGTTGGAGATCTGCTGCGCCCGGTGCTGGAGCACCGGATCCGGATGCCCCGCGAAGCGCAGGGGGTGGAACTCGGCGGACAGCAGCGCATGGGCGCGCTTGACGTCCTCGCTCCCCGCGGTGCGCGCCAGCCCCAGCACCGAGAAGTAGTCCGCGTCCTGGATCTCCTCGAACTTGGACTCCAGCCGGCGCACCTCCAGCTCGCCCGGAGCGTCCTGGCCGGACACCGCGACGGCGGGCTTCAAGACGATGAGCCCCAGCAGGTGCAGGAGCGCGAGCAGCTTGAACGCGGTGTCCTGGGGCAGGCCCGCGCCCAGGAGGAGCTGCTCGAGCGTCTGCTCCCCGTCCACCTCCGACAGCAGCCGCAGCTCGCGCGCGGACAGGCCGAACGCCTCCGGCACGGACTCGCCGCGGAAGACCCCGGCGCGCAGCCCTCCGGCGGCCGACAGGAAGGACTCCGCGGAGACGTGATCGCGCAGCGCCTCGGCCAGGAGGTGGAGCAGGGGGCGGGTGGAGGCGGCGAGCGCCACCTCGTGCGGCGGTGGCTCCTCGACGAGCCGGTAGAGCGAGGAGCCTCGCCGAACGCGTCCAGGGCCACCTGCTCGGTGTAGCGCTGCACGAGCGGGACGACCTCGTTCTCCAGCAGGTGGCCGCGCGCGCGCATGGTGTCGATGAGCGCGCCGGTGGAGGAGCCGCGCACCAGCCGCAGCTCGTTCTCCTGGCGCGCGTCGATGAGCGCGTCGGCCCGGGCCCGATCGATGAGCGACTCGTCGGGCGCGGAGGACAGGGCGCCCACCAGCCGCCCGTCCTTCAACCACAACACGCGCAGCGCCCCGGTCCCCTTGAGCTCGAAGCGGGCCTGGAGCCGCGCCGACTGGAGCCGCGTGAGGAGCGAGGCGAGGCCCTCCCGGTTGACGCTGCCCGCCCGGGGGATGTCCACCAGGGAGCCCCCGGGCTCCTCGAAGGTGATGAGCGCCGCGCGGCTCGGGCCTCCGCGGCCTCGGCTTCCGCCTGGAGGCGGGCGAGCTGCTCCCCGGACTGGGCCCCCGCCTGCTCCAGCCGCTCCACCTCCCGGGCGAGCCGCTCACGGGCCTCGTGCGCCTCCGACAGCGCCCCCTCCAGCCGCTCCGCCTCCGCCCGGGCCTCGTCGAGCTGGGTGGCGCGCTCGGCCAGGGACTCCTCCAGCCGGGCGAGCCGCTCGGACAGCTCGGCGGACTCGCGCGACCAGGCCTCGCGCGCGTGGAGTCCCGCCTCCACCCGGGCCAGGGCCTCGTCCCGGGCACGCTCGGCGGACTCGGCCCGGGCCTCCGCTTCACCCCGGGCCTGCTTCTCCTCGGCGGCGCGGGCCTGCAGCGCGGCACGCGCCTTCTCCGCGCGCTCCACCCGGGACTCCATCTCGACGCGCAACCGCTCCGCCGTCACCGCGCGCGTCTCCGCGTCCACGCGCGCCCGCTCCAGCTCCTCGGCCTGGGACTCGGCCTCGGAGCGCGCCTGCGTCGCGCCCTCCAGCCGGGCCTCCCATTCCTGGTGCCGCCGGGACAGGGCCACCGCGCGCATCTCCGCTTCCTCGCGGGCGCGCAGCTGGCTCTCGGCCTGGGCGAGCGCCTCCTCGCGCTCCTGCTCCGCCTTGCTGGCACGCGCCTCCGCGCGCAGCCGGGCCTTGTCGGCCACCTCGGCGCCCTGCTGCGCCCGGGCCCGCTCCCGGGCCTCCGCCTCCGCCTGGGCCTCCGCCTCCGCCCGCGCCGCGTCCGCCGCCTCCGCCCGGGACTCCGCCTCCGCCCGCGCCTGCATCTCCGACTGCACGCGCGCCTCCGCGGTGGTACGGGCCCGCGCCTCCACCTCCATCCGCGCCTTCTTCTCGGCGTGGACGCGCGCCTCGGCCTCCGCCCGGGCCCGTGCCTCGGCCTCCACCCGGCCCTCGGCCTGGACGCGTGCCTGGGCCTCCGCCGCGGCGCGTGCCTCCGCCTCCGCCCGGGCCCTGGCTTCCTTCTCCACGCGCGCCGACAAGTCCTTGCGCGCCTTCGCCTCCGCGTGGGCTCGCGCCTCCCACTCCCCGCGGGACTTCGCCTCCGCCTCGGCGCGCGCCTCCGCCGCTTCCCGCGCCGTGCGCTCCGCCTCCGCCCGAGCCTCCGCCTCCGCTCGCGCCGCCCGCTCCTCCTTGGCGCGCGCCTCCGCCTTCACCCGCGCCGCCCGCTCCTGCTCGACCCGCGCTTCCGCCGCCTCCCGCGCCGTGCGCTCCTGCTCGGCCTGGGCCTCCGCTTCCACCCGCGCCGCGCGCTCCTCCTCGGCCCGCTCCTCCGCCCCTGCCCGCGCGGCCCGCTCCGTCTCGGCCCGCTCCTCCGCCTCCCGCAGCGCGGCCTGCTCTTCCTCGGCCCGGGCCCGCGCGTCCACTCGCGCCGACTGCTCCTCCCGCGCCCGTGCCTCCGCCCGCGTTCGCGCCGCCCGCTCCGACTCCACCCGGGCTTGCGCGTCCCTCAGCGCCGCCCGCTCCTCCTCGGCCCGCGCCTCCACCCGGGCGCGCGCCTCCGCCTCGGACGCCACGCGCCGCTCCGCCTCGAGGCGCTGTCGCCGCTCCTCCTCGAGCTGGCCCCCCAGCTCCTCGAGCCGCTGGTGGAGCCCGGCGGCATCCGCCTGCCCCGTGCGCGCCTCCTCCAACCGCCGCTCCAGCTCGCGCCGCAGCGTGGCCTCGCGCTCCCGCTCCCCGGACAGCTCCTCGAGCCGCGCGCGCTGCGCCTCGGCCTCCCGCCGCAGCGACTCCTCCCGGCCCGCCGCCTCCCGCGTCAGGCGCTCCCGCTCCAACTTGAACGCGGCCTCCCGGTCCGCCAGCGCGTCCGAGTGCTGCTGCAGCGAGAAGTGGAGCTCCTCCGCGAACGCATCGGCCTCCGCGCGGTCGCGCTCCGCTTCCCGCAGCGCCTTCTGGGCGGCGTCCCGCTCGGCCTGGAGCTGCGCGAGCCGCCGCTCCGTCCGCATCAGGCGCACTTCCAGGACGGCGAGGGCCTCCTCCGCCGGGAGTGCTTCCACCTTCGCGGGCGCGCCCACCTCGGACACGGGCGCGGGCTCCGCCACGGCCCTCGGCGCGCCCTCGCGAGCGGGCCCGGACGCGGCCTGCTCCGGCCCGGAGTCGAACCAGTCCGCCGCGCTCTCCTGGTGCGGCTCCTCCCAGGACTCGGGCGCATCCCCTTCCGTCGGCAGCGGCGCGTCCTCCGGGACGGGCTCCAGGTCCGAGCCCTCCAGGAGCCGGGGCGACTCGGGCGCCAGGGCCCGCGCCTCCGCCTCGCGCAGGGCCGGCGTGGGCGCCACGGGCGTGGGCTCCACGTCGAAGAATCCCTCGTCCCCGAGCTGGGGCCCGGCCCGGGCGGCGAGCTCGCCCGGTGAGAAGTCATCGGAGGCTTCCAGCCCATCGCGCGCACGGGCCCGTGCCGATTCGATCTCCAGCTGCGCGAGCCGCTCGGCCTCCGCGCGGGCCTCCGCGTCGACGTCCACCGTCTCCGGGCCGATGGCCTTCACCGGCGGCAGCGACGGCAGGGGCTTGACCGGCTCCGGAGCCAACACGGGGGCCGACACCGGCCCCATCTCCACCGGGCTCACCGCGGTGATGGTGGGAATGGTGCGCCCCGAGCTGACGGCCTGCTCCGTCTGCCCGAAGAGGGACTCCGCCTCACCGTCCGGCTCCAGTTCGGCAGGCACCGGCGCGGGCTGGGCGGGGGCGAAGACCTCGGGCGGAAGGAGCGGCAAGGGCACTTCCCCCGTCAACCCCACGTGGGAGAACAGCTCATCCGCGTCGAGCGCGAACGGGGACGCGGGGAGCGCGGACTCGCTCCCGGAGACACGGCCCGGCCCGGCCTGCCGGGGAACGAGCCCCGGAGGACCCGAGCGGGGCGGGAGCGGCTCGAGCGGAGGCTCCGGCTCCTCGTCCTTCACCACGTACCAGCCCTCGGGGCCGGAGGGCGAGTGGATGAGGGTGGACACCTGCGCCACGAAGTTGGCCCCGTCCAGGGGCAGCGGCGCCACCGGGGCGGCACTGCCGGCGATGGGCTCGCCGAGCAACAGCACGCGCGCCAGCCGCATGTCCGGGTGCAGCCCCAGCTCCTCGAGCACCAGCGGACCGCGTCCTCCCTCCACCCCGGGGGCGAGGATGATGAGCGCGGGCAGGTGGTGGCCAAAGGCGATGAGCGCATCCGCCACGGACGTGGCGAGGATGACCTCATGGCCCTCGCGCGTGAGCAACCGCCGCACGGTGGCGATGATGGCGATGTCGTCGTGGACGAGGAGAACCGATTCGGCCATTGGGGGGCAGGAGTCTACAACATGGCCGCGGGATCCACGTCGATCGTCACGCGCACCGCGGAGGGAATATCGACCAGTTTCGCCTCCAGCCCGGCCAGCAGGGGCGCGAGCGCGGCGTGGGTGGGCGCCTTGAGCAGCAATTGCCAGCGCGTCTTGCCCCGGATGCGGGAGATGGGCGCCACGGCCGGCCCGAGCAGGCGCACCCCCAGGAGGCCGGAGGCATGTGCCGGCCGATGAAGTCGCCGAGGAAGCGGGCGACACTGGCGGTCTGCTCGGGGCTCTCGCCCTCCAGCCGCACCGCCGCCATGCGCGTGTAGGGGGGCCAGGACAGCGCGCGGCGCCGCTCCAGCTCGCCCTCGGAGAAGCCCTCGAAGTCGTGGGCGAGCATGCGCCGCACGGGCTCGGCGTCCGGGTTGTACGTCTGCACGAGCACCCGCCCCGGATCCTTGCCGCGCCCGGCCCGGCCGGCCACCTGGGTGAGCAGGTGGAAGGTGCGCTCGGCGGCCCGGAAGTCGGGGATGGCCAGCGACGTGTCCGCCATCACCACGCACACGAGCGTCACCCCGGGGAAGTCATGCCCCTTGGCCACCATCTGCGTGCCCACCAGCACGTCGATCTCCCGGCGGGCGAAGGAGGCGAGCAGCTCGGTGAGGCGCTCGGCGCTCGTGGCCGAGTCCCGGTCCAACCGCGCCACGCGGGCCTGGGGGATGCGCTCGGCGACCTCGGCCTCCACGCGCTCGGTGCCGATGCCCAGCTTGAGCAGGGGCCCGGTGCACTCGCGGCAGTGCTCGGGCACGCCGTGGGACTCGCCGCAGTAGTGGCACACCAGGCGGTTCTGGGAGCGGTGGTAGGTGAGGCACACGTCGCAGTCGCCGCACTTCACCGAGGCGCCGCACACCTCGCACAGGAGGAAGGTGCTGTGGCCGCGGCGGTTGAGGAAGAGGATGACCTGCTGGCCGCGCCCGATGGTCTCCGCCATGGCGTCGAGCAGGGGCTGGGAGAGGATGGGCGCCTCCTGCGTCTGGAGCGGATCCTTCGGGCGCTCCTGGCGCAGGTCCACGCACTGGAGCGTGGGCATGGGCCGGTCATCCACGCGGCGCTTGAGCTCGAGCTTGCGGTAGCGCCCGCGGCGGGTGTTCTCCAGCGTCTCCAGGGACGGGGTGGCCGAGCCGAGCACCACCACGGCACCGGCCTGCTTGCCGCGCACCACGGCGAGGTCGCGCGCCTGGTAGCGCAGCTTGTCCTCCTGCTTGAAGGACGGGTCATGCTCCTCGTCCACGACGATGAGGCCGAGGTTCTCCACGGGGGCGAACACCGCCGAGCGCACGCCCACGGCGATGCGCACCGTGCCCTTGCGCAGGGCCTGCCAGTGGAAGAGCCGCTCGCGGTCCTTGAGGGCCGAGTGCAGCACGGCCACGTCGGCGCCGAAGCGGCTGCGAAAGCGCCCGACGAGCTGCGGCGTGAGGGCGATCTCCGGCACGAGCACGAGGCTGCCCTTGCCCTGCTCGAGCGCGCGCTCCACGGCGCGCAGGTAGACCTCGGTCTTGCCGCTGCCGGTGACGCCGTGGAGGAGGAAGGGCTGGAAGCCGCCCGTGTCCACGGCGGTGTGCAGCTCCTTCACCGCGGCGTCCTGCTCGGGGGTGAGGTGCTCGGGGCGGTTCTGGCCGAGCCCCTCGCGCACGCCGGGGGCGAGCACCACCTGCTCCAGCCGCACGAGGCCGCGGGAGGCCAGCTTGCGCAGCGTCTCGCGGGCGCCGGGGATGGCGTGGGCCACCTCCTCCACGGGGACGCGACCGCCCACGGTGAGCAGGTAGGCAAGGGCGGCGGACTGGGCGGGGGCGCGGCGCAGGGCGGCGGGGGCCTCGGTGACGAGCGCCTCGGCGAACTCCTGCACGTCGGGCTTGGCCTCCTTCTCCTCCTCGGCCTTGGTGAGGCCGGGGGAAGGGCGCCCCGGATGACCTCGCCGAGCGGGTAGCGGTAGTGCTCGGCGGCGAAGCGCAGGAGCGCGATGAGGTCGGGCGGCAGGGAGGGTGAGTCCTCGAGCACCTTGAGGATGGGCTTGAGCTTGACGTTGGCGCCCTCGGCGGGGGAGCGGCGGGGCCGAGGAAGAAGCCGAGCGTCATGCTCCGGCCGAAGGGGACGAGGATGCGCTGACCCGGCGAGAGCCTGCCGGACAGGGACTCGGGGACGGAGTAGGTGTACTCGCCGCGGACGGGGCGGCCGACGGCGACGGAGGCGAGGGAGGGGCAGGCACGGTGACTCAGGGGCCACTGTAGCGGCGGCTCCTGACACGGGTAGTTTCCGGCCAGGGGAGCCCCGCCCCCCTCGGTCGGAAATGTTGACATCAGGGAGCGACGGACTGAGGCGACCTCTTGGGTTTGGCGCCGGGCATGTAGCACTTGCCCTGGTACTCGGCCGTATCCGGATCGCAGGGAGGCTCCTGGTCCAGCCGCACCCAGCACCCGCCGTTGATCTCCACGACGCTCCGATTGCGCTTGCAGGGCGGAACCGCCTGATCGCGCAGGGGTTTGTCGGGCATGGGATAGGCGAGGGCCGCCGGGTCCGACTCCGCCAGATCGACGAAGGACGAGGCGTCCTCCTGGGAGAAGGAATCCACGAGTTCGCCCCAAGTCGGCGGAGGCCGAGCCTCGGAGAGACTCACCAGCAGCCAGACGCCCAGAGCGAGCGAGAGCCCCGTCCGGCTCGCGCCCGTACGTCCCGTGTTCCGACGTGAGGTAGGGGGAGGCGGAGACAGGCCCGAAGCGAGGTGCTCGCGGAGCCGGGAACTATCCTCCACGCGCGAGACAGCGGCGGAGGTGAGCACGAGGATGTCCGCCAGTTCCGACACGGACACGGAAGCGGGAGCCTCCTCCACCCTCACGGTCACCGAAGTGGGCTGCGGCTGGCACAACAGGGAGACCCGCCAAGACCCCTCGGGTTGCCACTCCACGAGGTCCGTGGGCAACAGTTGCAGGACCGGTTGCCCAGTCTCCACGTCCCACGCATCGTGGAGGCGGCCCAAGCCAAGCTCCACCTCGTCGTAGGCACCACCCCGCTCGAACGGCCCCCACCCACTCCCCTTCCCGCGCTTCTCGTTCGCCACGTGCACTCCCGCTCAGTTCGGTGTTCAGCGGAAATGATAAGCGCGCAGTTTCTTTCTTCGAGGTTTTGCTGGGAGCGACGAACACTCCGGGCAAGCTCGTGAAGAGGATCGCACATGGACTACTTCTTGTTGGCTCGTGCGGGGTGGAGAACCTCAGTCCATCAGTTCATCGATTCACTCAAATCGCGATGGCCCTTGCTCAAGATCAAACCCGCGTCCAGCCCGGAGGGCTTTCGCTCCATTGACTTCCAGCTTGAGATGGCCAACTCGACGATTGATGGTTCTCTGAGCGGCGAAGGCTCGACCATCATCTACAACGGCGCACTGCGCGACTGCGCGGAGTTCGCGCTCTGGTATGGCTCGATGATTCCCCCGAAGCCAAGCCCTTGATGCTGTTCGACGAGGGCTACAATCACAGTATCGAGCTTGGGGAGAAAACAACTCTCGAGGACATCCTTCTCACCTTCAAGGACAAGCCGAGCCAGCAGAACACCTGACCCCGCGCGCCACGCAGTCCTTGCCCTGGTCACTCCTCGCTGGCCCCGGGAGCCGGACGTTGGATGAGGCCGGCCCGGTCGAGTAGTTCGCGTACACGGACGGTGAACGCCACGTGCTCGGGATTGCTTGCCGTCATACGCTCGGGAGAAAGGACGAGCAGCCAGCCCAGGGTCCCCACCGGCTCGATGCGCACCGGCGCGGGCAGAGGTGGCAGAGTGCCCAAGCGTCGCGACAGGTACGTCAACCACCCCACCCTCACCTCCCACTTGTCCTTCCGGACGAGTCCCAGCATTTCCGATGAAATGACCATGGCGTAGTCAGGATCCCAGGCCGTGGCCAGGCTGGTGAGCACCTCGGCCAGTAAGGGGGCACGTAGTACCTGCTCCCGTAATGGGCCCTCCTCCGGCGGATAGAACAGGCACGTGTTCACCGCTCCAGTGGAGTAACAACCGCAACGCAGTTCAATGCGGCTCCATTGCGGTCCCTTCGCGTTCCAGACGTGCGCACCAAAGCCCAATTCCTCGATGACTTCATTATCGACGTCCGTGCGGATCCTTCCGCGAAGGAACAACTGCTCCCACTCCGCCATCTCTGGGCGCACAGGATATCCCGGCAGTGTACGCGGGGCTCCTCGTCCGCCCCGATACCATTGTTTAAACATCGGCTCACACCGTGCCAGCATATGAAAGAAGAGTTCCGCGCGCCGGGCACACTCCAGCGCCGTCTCCTTCCGGGATCTCCAATACCCACCCATGTAGTACCGCTCGTCCATGCCTACTCCTCACCGCGTCGGCTGCTTCCAACGGACATCTATGTCACTCAATTCTTTATCTTCAAATGCCTTACGGAGAAAACTCGCGAATTCCTCCTCAGCCACGTACCACACCAGCGGCAGATTCAGCTCTCTGGCAAGCCGCAACTGCCTTGTTGCCTGTTCCAGCAGCCCCTTGAACCCCTCCCCAGCGAGAAACCAGGGTTGGGCTGAACCATCCTTCTTGAGGAAGTGCTTGTAGCTGGCGCCCTTGGCCTCCAGCAGTTCCTTGCCGTTGAAGCCGTCGAACTCCACTCTCCCAATCATGTACACGTACCAGGAAGGCCGTCCCGTTATCTCCTCCTGGTAATCCAGGGCCTGCCTGGACTCGGTGGTGGGCTTCTTGTACGTCCACTTTCCCGGCCCCTTCCCAGAAGTCGTCCCGGAGGACGTCCCCTTCTTCCCGCTCGCACCACCAGGGTTCGCCGGGCCTCTCGCCATGTGGAGGATGGAGAGGGCACCCAGGTCCATCCCCACGGTGCTGGCCGTCGTAACTCCCGCCACGGCGACACCGCCCAGCACCAACTCGCCCCTCGCCGTGAGCGACAGCGCCGGCAGTTGTGCCCCCAACCCACCCATGCGCCCCACGGAGCCCGCCGCTCCCCCAAACATCATGAGCACGTGCGTGGACAGGCGCGCCGCCTCGCGGATCTGGTCCTCCCTCGACATGGCGCCATAGCGCGCGAAGTACTCCGACGAGGAGACGATAAGGTGCGCCACCGTGCCGGGCAGTTGCGCCAGATCCTCCACCGTGCGGATGGGATGAAGGATGGACTGGGCAAGCGACACCGCCATCTCCCCAGGGCATCCTGGGCTCCGTCGAGCGCGGCGTTGAGCGGGTCTCTCCCCAAGCCCAGTTCGGCCAGGGGCGGGACGTCCACACGCCGCAGGGCCTCATTCACCGGGTAGAAGACACCGCCACGCGAGAAGTAGAAGTCGCCCACCACGAGTGGGCCCACCTTCCACACGCCGTCCACGAGTCGAAGGGGGCCCAGGCGTTGAAGCGGCGTCCCAGTAGGCGCGGCCACCAGGTAGCCATCCGGCCGCACCAGCACCAGAAACAAGAAGCGCTCGGCACGCCACTTCAAATCCGCGTACTCCACGCGCTCGCCGCCCACGAGCACCTCGCGCAACAGCCAGGAGAGCACGCGGCGAGGGGCGAAGTTCCGCTGGGTGACGGGCGTCTTCGCCAACTGGCCCAGGAGTTGGCGCGCCTGCGCCGGTAGAGTGCCGCACCCGCCGGGTGCCAAACCTCTTCTCCAAGACCGCTGGCCTCCTGCACCACCTGGAATGCGTCCACTGTCGGCTCGGGAAAACCACCCGCGCTTCCCGTCTCCTCCACGAGCACCGGAGAGGCAGAGGAGGTCGAAGGCCAGGACCCAACACCGTAGCGCAGCGAGGCGGAATCCGAGTGGAGGCCGATGCCACCAGCCAGGCTCCCTCGTGAATGGCCCGTGGCACACCCCTCGAGGAGCACGACCACGGCCAGGGCCAGCAGGAGCGCGCCGAGTTGACGACCCAGGAGCACGAAGCGAGGGCACGCGCTGTCTTCTAGAAGGGACTGGAGGGGCATGGGCTTCAATCCGTGTGGGCCAGGACGACCTTGCTCCACGCGGATCCTGCCCTGTTACTCCTCACCAGTCACGGGGTCCGGACGTTGGAGGAGACCGGCCCGATCGAGCAACTCGCGCACGCGAACGGTGAAGGCCACGTGCTCGGGATTGGTCGCCGTCATACGCTCCGGAGAAAGGACGAGCAGCCAGCCCAACGTCCCCACCGGCTCGATTCGCACCGGAGCGGGCAGGGGCGGCACCGTGCCCAGCCGACGCGACAGGTACGTCAGCCACCCCACCCGTACCTCCCTTTACGCTTCTCCACGAGGTCCACCATCTCGGAGGAGCTGACCATGGCGAAGTCGGGGTCCCAAGCCGTAGCCATGCTGGTGAGCACCTCCGCCAGCAGTGGGGCGCTTAATACCCGCTCCCGCGGCGGACCCTCCTCGGGCGGATAGAACAGGCACACGTTCCCCGACCCACGGGAGTAAGAACCGCAATGCAACTGAACGCGGGCCCACTGACTCCCCTTCGCATTCCAAACGTGTGCGCCAAATCCAAACTCCTCGATGACCTTCTTGCTGACGTCCGTGCGGAGCCGTCCACGCAGGAACAACTGCTCCCACTCCGCTACCTCTGGACGAACAGGGTATCCTGGCAGAGTGCGAGGGGCTCCACGCCCTCCCCGATACCATTGGGTGAATGACGGATCGCACCGCGCCAGCATGTGAAAGAAGAGTTCCGCGCGCCGGGCGCACTCCAATGGCGTCTCTTTCCGAGGCCCCCAGTATCCGCCCACGTAGTACCGCTCGTACATACCTACTCCTCACCGCGTCGGCTGTTTGAAACGGACGTCGATGCCATCCACCCGGTTATCTTTGAAGACCCCTTGCAGGAACTTCGCGAACTCCGCCTCGGCCACGTACCACACCAGCGGCAGATTCAGCTCGCTGGCAAGCTGCGACTGCTTCATTGCCTGTTCCAGCAGCCCCTTGAACCCCTCTCCAGCGAGAAACCAGGGTTGGGCTGTACCATCCTTCTTGAGAAAATGATTGTAGCTGGCCCCCTTGGCCTCCAGCAGTTCCACGCCATTGAATCCATCGAACTCCACCTCGCCCACCATGTACACGTACCGGGCGGGCCGTCCCGTTATCTCCTCCTGGTAGTCCCGAGCCTGCCTGGACCCGGTGGTGGGCTTCTTGTACGTCCACTTTCCCGGCCCCTTCCCAGAAGTCGTTCCGGAGGACGTCCCCTTCTTCCCGCTCGCACCACCAGGGTTCGCCGGGCCTCTCGCCATGTGGAGGATAGAGAGGGCTCCCAGGTCCATCCCCACGGTGCTGGCCGTCGTAACTCCCGCCACGGCGACACCGCCCAGCACCAACTCGCCCCTCGCCGTGAGCGACAGCGCCGGCAGTTGTGCCCCCAACCCACCCATGCGCCCCATGGTGGCCCCCGCTCCCCGAACATCATGAGCACGTGCGTGGACAGGCGCGCCGCCTCGCGGATCTGGTCCTCCCGCGACATGGCTCCATAGCGCGCGAAGTACTCGGGCGAGGAGGCCACCAGGAGCGCCACCGTGCCGTGCAGTTGCGTCAGGTCCTCCACCGTGCGGATGGGATGAAGGATGGACTGGGCAAGCGCCACCACCATCTCCCCCAGGGCATCCTGCGCTCCGTCCAGAGCGGCGTTGAGCGGGTCCCTCCCCAAGCCCAGCTCGGTCAGTGGCGGGACGTCCACGCGCCGCAGGGCCTCATTCACCGGGTAGAAGACGCCCCCGCGCGAGAAGTAGAAGTCGCCCACCACGAGCGGGCTCACCTTCCACACACCCTCCACGAGTTGAAGAGGGCCCAGGCGTTGAAGAGGCGTGCCGGTGGGCGCGGCCACCAGGTAGCCATCCGGTCGCACCAGCACCAGAAACAAGAAGCGCTCGGCACGCCACTTCAAATCCGCGTACTCCACGCGCTCGCCGCCCACGAGCACCTCGCGCAACAGCCAGGAAAGCACGCGACGAGGGGCGAAATTTCGCTGGGTGACGGGCGTCTTCGCCAACTGGCCCAGGAGTTGGCGCGCCTGCGCCGGTAGAGTGCCGCGCCCGCCGGGTGCCGCACCTCTTCCCCGAGTCCGCTGGCCTCCTGCACCACCTGGAATGCGTCCACTGCCGGCTCGGGAAAACCGCCCGCGCTTCCCGTCTCCTCTACGAGCACCGAAGCGGCAGATGCGGCTGGAGACCAGGGCCCGACGTCATAGACCAACGAGGCAGAACCCGATTGTAATCTCCCAGTCAGACTCCCTCGAGAATAGCCCGTGGCGCATCCCTCGAGGAGCACGACCACGACCAGAGCCAGCAGGAGCGCGCCGAGCTGACGACCCGGGAGCACGAAGCGAGGGTGCGAGTTCTCTTCGAGAAAGGACTGGAGGGGCATGGATGTCACTCCGTGTAGGGTCGGCCGGTACGGCCTTCTCCACACTCTGATCTTGCCCTCACTCCTCGCCAGTCACGGGCTCCGGGCGTTGGAGGAGACCGACTCGGTCGAGCAACTCGCGCACGCGGGCGGTGAACACCACATGCTCGGGATTGTGATTGGCAAGAGGACCGCCTACTCCACGTCGACTCCTCCGCAGTACTCCTACTGACGCACGCCGAAGGACTCCACCGCGCCGAAGCGCCTCCTCCCTCCAGGGCTCTGGACTCTCAAGGCGCCCAGGCTCACCAGTGGGGCCCCCGCTTCGCCGGCCTCGCTTTGTCCATCATCCGCAGCTCGGCGAAGCTCTGCTCGAGCGTGCGGCGGCCCAGCGTGTCGAGCATCGCCTGCTCCGCCTCGTCCGCCAGCCCCTCGAAGAAGTGTTCGATGTTGGAGCTGACGAGGCAGCGGTGCGGCACGTTCGACCGCGCCGACCAGAGCTTCTTGCCGTCCGTCACGCAGCGGTAGATGTCGCGCAGGGTGATCTCCCCCGCCGGCCGCCCGAGCCGCACGCCGCCGCTCTTGCCCATGAAGGATTCCACGAGCCCCGCGCGCACCAGCGGCACGAGCAGCTTGCGCACGAGGCTCGGGTTGGCACCCAGCCCCTGGGCCAGCTCCGCCGAGGACATCTTCGCCATGCCCTCCCGCTCGGCCAGCAAAAGGCCCAGCATCATCTGCAGCGCCGTGGGAAAGCGCAGATCCGTCATGCCTTGAATATAGCGCGCCCGGTTTTTGCAACAATGAGAAGAACACTTCCCGGTCTGAAAGTGCAACCGTCACTATTGCACATAAATGGGCTCATCTGTATCTCTCACGAGAACACTTCAGCCACCGGGAGCCCGCATGTCCCCCCACCCCGCCACGGATCTCCTCCAGACGCCCGTCACGCTCGGCGCGTTGCGACTTCCCAATCGCATCATCATGTCCCCCCTGACGCGCCTGCGCACGGATGAGGAGCTCGCGCCGACGAAGCTCGTCGCGGAGTACTACGCGCAGCGCGCCAGTGCCGGGCTGATCATCTCGGAGGCGGTCGCGGTCGCGCCCTCTGGGGATGGCTACCCGGCGATTCCCGGCCTCTTCACCGCCCGGCAGGCCGAGGCCTGGCGCACCGTCGTGGAGGCGGTGCACGCGCAGGGCGGGCGGATCGCCGCCCAGTTCTCGCATAACGGCCGGGCGCGGTATGCCACGGACGATGTCCAACGGGCCGCGGGCTGGTGGGCGGTGGCCAACCCGCTCAAACCCCACGAGCTCACCCCCACGGAACTGTCCGCCATGGTCGAGTCCTTCGGGCAGGCGGCTCGCACGGCGCGGGCCATCGGCTTCGACGCCGTCGAGATCCACAACGGCAATGGCTATCTGCTCGACCAGTTCCTCCGCGCGGGCGCCAACCAGCGCACGGATGCCCATGGCGGCTCACTCGAGAACCGGACCCGGCTGGCCCTGGAGCTCGTCACGGCGGTGAGCGAGGCCATGGGGGCCGATCGCGTGGGCATCCGGCTGTCACCGAGCGCGACGGTGGACGGGGCGCCGGACCCGAGCGGTGAGGAGACCTTCGCCTATCTCCTCGAGCGGCTGGCCCCGCTCGGCCTCGCGTACGTGCATGCCACGCGCACCACCGAGCAGGACCGCCGGCACGGCTCCGGCCCGGGCATCCCGCTCGAGCGCGTCCGCGCCCTCTATCCAGGCAAGCTGATCGGCGCCGGCGACTTCACGCGCGAGGACGGCGAGCGCGCCGTGGCCGAGGGGACCGTGGATGCCGTGGCGTATGGGCGGCTCTTCATCGCCAATCCCGACCTGCCCGAGCGCTTCGCCCGGCGCACGGCGCTCAACGTGCCCGATCACGCCACCTTCTACACCCCCGGCCCCGCGGGCTTCACGGACTACCCGCGCCTCTCCTGACGTCCTCCATGGGCTCACCTCGGAGGGCCCTCGAGAGGGCCGCCCGGCCGGCCGACGGGCGATTTCCGCTCCCGCCCAGGCCACGACGCTTGTACGCCCGCTGGAAGTGGATGCATGTAGCGTCCATGTCCAACAGCCTCGACTTTCTCGCGGGTGGCGGGGAGATGGGCGCGCTCATGCGCGCCAAGGACTGGTCCCAGACGCCCCTCGGGCCGGTCGAGACCGGTCCCTCGCGCTGCGCTCGGCGGTGGGCATCTGCCTGGGGTCGCGCTTTCCCATCGTCCTGTACTGGGGCCCCACGCGCGCACTCCTCTACAACGACGCCTGGAGTCCGGTGCCCGGCCAGAAGCATCCGTGGGCGCTCGGGCGTCCGGGCGCGGAGGTGTGGGCGGAGATCTGGGACATCATCGGCCCCATGTTCGACCACGTCATGAACACCGGCGAGGCGACATGGTCGGATGACCAGCTCCTGCCACTGCACCGCTTCGGCTACACGGAGGAGTGCTACTTCTACTATTCCTACAGCCCGGTGCGCGGCGAGGACGGCCGGGTCGAGGGCATCTTCACCGCCGTCACCGAGACCACCTACCGCGTGCTCGCCGAGCGGCGCGAGCGGCTGCTGCGCGAGGTGTCCGAGCGCACGGCCCAGGCCCGCACGGCGGAGGAGGCCTGCGCGTCCGCCCTCGACACGCTCGCGCACACTCCCGTCGAGGCGCCCTTCTGTCTGATCTATCTTCATGACGAGCGCTCGCGCCGGGCGCGACTGGTGGGCCGGGCGAACCTCGAGACCCACCCGGACCTGTGCCCGGCGGAGCTCGATCTCTCCGCGCCCAAGGACGGCACCATCCCCTGGCCGCTGGCCGAGGTGCTGGCCAGCGGCGCGGCGGCGAGCGTCAGCGGCCTGTCCTCGCGTCTCTCCGGGCGGCTGCCGGGCACGCCCTGGCCCGAGCCCGTCGAGGAGGTGCTCGTCACCCCCATCCAGAGCGCCCGGCCGGAGGTGCCCCATGGCTTCCTCGTGACGGGCATCAGTCCGAGGCGGCGGCTGGACGCCGCGTACCGGACGCTGTTCGAGCGCGTGGCGGGCCACATCACCACGGCCATCGCCAACGCCCAGGCCTACGAGTTGGAGCGCCAGCGGGCCGAGCAGCTCGCGGAGATCGACCGCGCCAAGACGGCCTTCTTCTCCAACGCCAGCCACGAGTTCCGCACCCCGCTCACCCTCATGCTCGGGCCCCTGGAGGACATGCTCGCCACGGCGCCGCCCGGGGCCGACACCCTGCGAATCGAGCGCGAGGGGCTGGAGCGGGTGCATCGCAATGGTTTGCGCCTGCTCAAGCTGGTCAACACGCTGTTGGACTTCTCGCGGCTGGAGGCGGGCCGGGTGCGCGCGGTGTTCGAGCCGGTGGACCTGGCGGCCCACACCGCCGAGCTGGCGAGCACCTTCCGCTCGGCCATGGAGCGCGCGGGGCTCGCCCTCGTCGTGGACTGTCCGCCGCTGCCCGCGCCCGTCTGGGTGGACCGGGACATGTGGGAGAAGGTCGTGCTCAACCTGCTCTCCAACGCCTTCAAGTACACGTTCCAGGAGAGGTGGCGGTGCGTCTGCGCGCGGTGGACGCGGGGGCCGAGCTGTCCGTGAGCGACACCGGCGTGGGCATCCCCGCCCGGGAGTTGTCGCGCGTCTTCGAGCGCTTCCACCGCATCGAGGGGCAGCGGGGGCGGAGCCATGAGGGCACGGGCATCGGCCTGGCGCTGGTGCAGGAGTTGGTGCGGCTGCTCCATGGCGCGGTGCACGTGGAGAGCGAGGAGGGACGGGGCTCCACCTTCACCGTCCAGGTGCCCTTCGAGCGACCCCAGGCCTCACCCTCGCCCCACCCGGCCCCCGTGGTCCGCCCGACTCCTCCAAGCACGCCGCGGCCTACGTCCAGGAGGCGCTCGGCCTGTTGCCCGACGCCCCCGCGCCCATCCTCCCGGAGGGAGCGCTGGACGGGGCCGCGCCGGTGGCGAGGGACACGTCCCGGGAGCGGCTGGTGCTGGCGGATGACAACGCGGACATGCGCGCCTACGTGCGGCGCCTGCTCACCGACGCGGGCTACTCGGTGGAGGCCACGGCGGACGGCGTCGAGGCCCTGGCGGCCGTGCGCGCCCGTCCCCCGGCGCTCCTCCTGTCGGACGTGATGATGCCCCGGCTGGATGGCTTCGGGTTGCTCGAGGCGCTGCGCGGAGATCCCTCCACCGCGGACCTGCCCATCATCCTGCTGAGCGCCCGGGCCGGGGAGGAATCCTCGGTGGAGGGCCTCGAGGCCGGAGCGGATGACTACCCGGTCAAGCCCTTCAGCGCCCGGGAGCTGCTCGCGCGCGTGGAGGGCGTGCTGCGCCGGCGCGCCTGCGCCGCGAGACGAACGACGCCCTGCGCCGCGCCAACGAGAGCCTCGAGGCCCGGGCCGAGCAGCGCACGCGCGAGCTCGATCGCATCTGGAACGTGAGCCCGGATCACCTGCTCATCACCGACACCCAGGGCGTCTGGCTCAGCGTGAATCCCTCGTGGCGGCGCACCCTGGGCTGGCGGGAGGAGGAGCTGGTGGGCCGCACCTCCGAGTGGATGGAGCACCCGGAGGAGCAGACCCGGACACGGGAGGAGATCGCCCGGCTGGCCTCGGGCGTGACCACCGCGCGCTACGAGAACCGCTTCCGGGACGTGCACGGCGCCTGGCACTGGTTCTCGTGGAAGGCGGTGCCCGACCAGGGGCGGATCTACTGCGTGGCGCGCGACGTGACCGAGGACAAGGCGCGTCAGGCGGAGCTCGAGCAGGCCCAGGAGGCGCTGCGCCAGAGCCAGAAGCTGGAGGCGGTGGGCAAGCTCACCGGTGGCATCGCGCACGACTTCAACAACCTGCTCACCGGGATCAGCGGCGCGCTGGAGCTGCTCAAGCTGCGCGTGGCCCGCGGGGAGTACGAGCGGGTGGACCGCTACGTCTCCACCGCCATCGCCTCGACCCAGCGCGCCTCGGCGCTCACCCAGCGGCTGCTGGCCTTCTCGCGCCGCCAGGAGCTCGACCTCAAGTCCGTGGACATGAACGCGCTGGTGGGTGGAATGGAGGAGTTGCTGCGGCGCACGCTCGGCGAGCGCATCACCCTCCGGGTGCGTCCCGGCGCCGGACTGTGGCGCGTGTACACCGATCCCCACCAGTTGGAGAACGCGCTGCTCAACCTGTGCATCAACGCGCGCGACGCCATGCCCGAGGGCGGCACGCTGACGATCGAGACGTCCAACGCGCACCTGGACGAGCAGTACGCGCGGCGGGAGGAGGGGCTCGCGCCGGGCGACTACGCCGTCCTGTCGGTGACGGACACGGGGTCGGGGATAGCTCCCGAGCTGCGCGAGCGCATCTTCGAGCCCTTCTTCACCACCAAGCCCAGCGGCCAGGGCACGGGGCTGGGCCTGTCGATGATCTACGGCTTCATCAAGCAGTCCACGGGGCACCTGGGCCTGGAGAGCGAGGTGGGCCGGGGCAGCACCTTCAAGCTCCACCTGCCGCGCCACCAGGGAGACGCCGGGAGTGACGAGGAGACCCGGGGCGACACCGCGCGAGGCGAGGGGGAGACGGTGCTCGTCGTCGAGGATGATCCGGCGGTGCGGATGCTCGTCGTCGAGGTGCTCGGGGACCTGGGCTACCGGGTGCTGGAGGCCAGCCGCGCCGAGGAGGGGCTGCCCCTGCTCCAGTCCTCCCGGCGCATCGATCTGCTGGTGTCGGACATCGGGCTGCCGGGGATGGACGGCCGCCGGATGGCGGAACTGGCGCGCCAGCATCGGCCGAGGCTCAAGGTGCTGTTCATCACCGGCTATGCCGCCAAGGCGGCGGTGCGCGGCGAGTTCCTCGCCCCCGGCATGGACATGCTCACCAAGCCCTTCGCCCTGGACGTGCTGGCCAACAAGATCCGCGAGATGCTGCTCGGACCGGAGTGAGGCGAGGCACCGCCGGGCTCAGGGCTGCGCCTCGTGGACGACGTGGGGCTTCACCTTGGCGAGCAGCGCATGCCGGTCGCGGCGCAGCAGGGTCAGCTCCGAGCTGCGCTCGAAGACGCGGGCCTGCTCGTCGGTGTTCCGGATGTTGACGTACAGCAGGTAGATGTCCCGGGGGATGCGCTGACAGGACTCGGAGATCCGGGCGATGACCCGCGCCATCACCTCGTCGCTGAAGGGATTGAAGAAGAAGCACAGCAGCGGCTCGGCGGGAGGCTCCCACTGGAGCGCGTCGCCGCCCACCACCTCCAGGGAGGAGCAGCGCTGGGTGGGGCTGCGAAACACGGCGAGGTTGCGCTGGGCCACCTCGTACAAGCCCGGTGCGTACTCCACGCCGACGATGCGGCGGAAGGGATAGGCCGAGGCGAGCATCATGGCCTTGCCCTTGCCGGCGCCGTAGTCGACGAACGTCAGGTCCTCCAAGGGCAGCCCGGTGCCGCGCAGCGCCTCGTGGAAGACATCCGCCCAGATGCCCCGGTAGATGCCATTGCCGTCATGCGCCTTGTCGGCTGGCACCCCCACCTCGGTGAGCGAGGACTCGCTCGAGGTGTCCACGCCGAATCGCGCGTCGAACTCCCGCGCCAGGGCGCGCTCGTGTTCCAGACGCCGCACGAAGGAACGCCGCGCCGGAGACAGGCGCCGGCCATGGCCTCCGCCAGACGCTCCGCCGCGCTGCGCGGACCCTTCGTGCGCGCGAGCTCCGCGACCCCGGACATCTCCTGCTGGAGCTGGCGTGCGGCATGAGAAAACCGTTCGGAGATCCGCTGCATCGACACGTGGTGCCTCCTCTCCGTTCGAGCCCTGGCCCAGGCGCTCATCGGAAACAGTTTGACCCCAAGATTGAACGCGAGTCCGGGGAGGCCGCCAAGAGAGAACGACTCGACCCCTGGCGCCACGAAACAAAACCCACGCCTTCTGCTCACCTTTGAGCAACATTCCCTGTCGTCTTCAGGACCAAAGCCAGACAAGTGGGGAACACCGCCCGAGCCCGGGAAATCCAGACTCCGCTCTGGACGGGTTCAATTTTCTTGTCTTGCTCAACGTCCCCGACAACGACAGAGCGGCGAGCCCGGCATCGAACAGCCCGGCTCGCCGCTCTGGAAAGACAGACCCCGCTCACGCCGTCAGGAGCGCAGCGGGTTCACGCTTCGCGGGCACTCCCAGTAGGTGTACTCGCACGTGGTGGTCGCGGCATCACACGGCACCCGCATCACCGTGACGAGTTCGCACGGGTGTTTCGGCGCCTGGGGCGCGGGACCCACCGGAACCATGAGCGGCAGGACCGACGCCATCGCCAACAGCGCCCCCAGCACGCACAGCCTCATTCGCATGCAGCCTCCTCACCGCCGAGACCCTCCCTCACGCACATGGCGCCGGGGTTCCGGTTCAGCGGCAAGACGAGAAACTACCCCAGGGGTCTGACATCCCCCGTCCCTCCGACCCCGATGGCGCCTCCCCGTCGCCTCCCCCGGAGCCGCCACTTCCCCGCC
This sequence comes from Cystobacter fuscus, assembly GCA_049060065.1. GTDB lineage: Bacteria > Myxococcota > Myxococcia > Myxococcales > Myxococcaceae > Cystobacter > Cystobacter fuscus_B. The sequence continues at coordinate 554,335 of JBMEQP010000002.1, read as the reverse complement.
GGATTCCGGGCACTTGCGCGGAGCCTTCCCCGCACGGGCGCGCACACCGGCCCACTCGTCCGGTAGGTGACATCTCCCCGCCCGCCCGCGTCCCGGGCCTACGCTCCGCGCAGCAGCGCCAGGGCCCGTTGGAAGTCCCCGGGCAGTGGGGCCTCGACGCTCACCCCGGGCAGCGACAAGCGCAGCGCATGCAGGGCGTGCCGGCCCACCGCGCCCGCCGCCGGGTGCGTGCGCGTCTCGTCGGGGCCATACAGGGCGTCGGCGAGCACCGGGTGGCCCGCCTCGGCCAGCTGCACGCGAATCTGGTGCGTGCGTCCCGTCTCCAGCCGCACCTCCACCAGCGTCGCGCCCCGCAGCCGCTCGCGCACCTCGTAGGAGAGCGCCGCCCGCCGCGCCGAGCGCACCTTCGTGGTGAAGCGCCGCGGATCCCTCGGATCCCTCCCGTAGGGCCCTCGAGCCGCTCGCGCTCGGGCGTCTCGCCCAGCACCAGCGCCCAGTAGCGCTTGTCCACCTGCTTCTCCTGGAAGGCCCGCTCGAGCGCCGCCGCGGCCGCGTCCGTGCGCGCCAGCGCCGCAGCCGCTGGTGTCCCGGTCCAGGCGGTGCACCACGCCGGGCAACGCCTGGCCCTCCACGTCGAAGGGCGGCAGCCGCGCCGCCACCAGCTCCACCACCGAGGGCACATTCCCCCCGGCGGGCTCCACGCTCAGCCCCGCCGGCTTGTTCACGACGACCCACGAGGCATCATCGTGGAGCACCGGCAGCTCGGGTCCCTCGACGAAGCGCCTCGCCGGAGCGCGGGGCTCGGGGCGGCTGAGCTCGATCTCCTCCCCACCCCACAGCTTGCGCGTGGGCTGGCACTTCTTGCCCCGGATGCGCACGTGGCCCTGTTCGATGAGGCCTCGTGCCCGCTCCAACGACAGCCCGGGCACGTGCGCCACGAGGAACTTGTCCAGCCGCGCACCGGCGGCGTCGCGGGGAACGGTGAGTTTCTGGAGGGACATGGGCCTCAGCGCCTCGCCACCAGCCGGGCCTCGTGGCGCCCCTCGTCCGTCCACGCCTCGGTGTACGAGAGGATCTCCAGGCCCTGGAGCAGTCCGGGCAGCTCCCCGTCCTCCAGGAGGAAGCGGGCCGAGGGATGGGCGTGCCGCGTCAGGTTGCTCCGGGTGGGCTGGGCGAAGACGAGCAGGCCGCCCGGCGCGAGCACCTGGGCGAACGCGGAGAACAGGGGCCGCCAGAGGTAGTTCAAGCAGAGCACGAGCGCGAAGGGGCCCGGCGGCAGGGGCTCCTGTTCGACGTCCAGCCGCTGGAGCCCGAGCGAAAGCCCCGCCTCGCGCGCGGAGGCGGCGGCCCGCGCCAGGGCGGTGTCCGACACATCCACGCACGTGACGTCCAGGCCCCGGCGGGCGAGCCAGAGCGACTCCTGCCCCACGCCTCCCGCCACGTCGAGTGCCCGGCCCGTGCGCGGCAGCCGCTGCTCGAGCGAGCGCAGGAAGGGCGAGGGCTCACGGGCCCCGGCGCCCTCCTGGTAGCGCGCGTTCCACCGCTGACGATCGGCCTCGGACATGCTCAGAACAGCGTGTCGGCGAGCTTCGCCCGGGTGTCGCCCGCGAGCGCGGTGAAGCGCAGCAGCCGCTCGCCCCCGCGCCACACCTCGATGGTGCGCGGCAGCATCTCGCCCGTGGCCGCCGAGGAGTAGTCCTGGAAGCGCAGATCCCACTGCGTGCCCTTGGCGTCCTTGTGGAGCAGTCGGGCGGGCCGGAAGTTGTCCTTGAACACCCAGAACTGGGGCTTGCCCTCGCCCTGCGTGCCCAGCACGTACACCACCTCGCCGCCAAAGCGGGCCAGCGACGTGGTGCGCGGCTCGATGTCCAGTCCGCGCAGGTACTCCTCGAGCGCCTCGCGGCCCTCCTGCACCGAGCCCCGGCGCTCCGCCAGCAGCGCGCACACCTGCCGCACCGCCTCGGTGAGCGCGGGGATCTCCGTGCCCTCCACGCGCTTGCGGTCCCCGGAGGACACCGAGGCCACCGTGTTGCCCTCGGCCGCCTTCGCCTCGAAGCGGCAGCGATCCGGCACGCGCAGGTACAGCGTGCCGTCCGCCTCCAGCTCCGGACGATCCGTGGGCAGGCCCAGTGCCCCACCCGCCTCCTTCACCCCGGCGCCATAGAAGTGCACCGAGCCATCCGCCTTGATCGAGGAGAAGGACAGCTCATGGCGAGCGCCCACCATGCGGCGCATGATGGAGCCACCGGGCAACACATAGGCTCCGGCGCTCAGCGCCGTCAGGAGGCCGAGAAGAAGGGCGGGCCGCTTCATGGCGAGGGCACGCGTGCGGCGGAAGGGCAGTGTCGTCGCGGACGGGGTGGGCATGGGGGCGGCGAATGTAGTGGTGGCCCTCCCCTCCATCAAGGCAGTAAGGAGAACGGCATGTGGCACCGTCCAACACTCCTGCTGGCCCTCCTGCTGTCCCTGTCCGCCGCGGCCCAGGAGGACGCCGAGCCTCCTGCCCCCACCGTCTCCCCCCGGGCCGAGGACCTGCGAAACCTGACGAGCGCGCGCTCGCTGGGCATGGGAAGGGCCGGCGGGCGCTGGGCATGGGGGGGATTCGGGCACGGGCAACCCGGCCGCCGTCGCCGCCTTCCGCACCTACCGCGCCGAGCTGACGGGGGGCTGGGACTGGGTGGGCAAGGACGCCTTCGGCTCGGTCTCCGTCGCCGACGCCACCAATCCGCTCGCGGGCGGGGTGACCCAGCAGCTCATCACGCTCGGCAAGGGTAGCGAGCGCGCCACCGCCCACCTCAACACCGTCGCTCTGGCGCTGCCCCTGGGCGAGGTCCTCATGCTGGGCGTCGCCTCGCGCTACCTCGTCATGCGCGGCGCCCGCCAGGTCAATGCCTTCACGGGTGACGCCGGCCTGCTGCTGCGCCTGGGGCTGTTCTCCCTGGGCGTGTCCGCGCACAACCTCATCGACACGAAGAACCCCGAGCTCACCCGCTACTACTCGGCCCACGCCGCGGTGCTCGCCGGCATGCTCACCCTCGCGGCCGATGCGCGCGCGGACTTCACGACGAACGCGCGCACCACGTTCACCTACAGCGGCGGCCTGGAGTACGTCCTCGGGGAGAACTTCCCCATCCGCGCGGGCTACACGTGGGACGGCTTTACCCAAGCCTCGCAGCTGGGCGTGGGCCTCGGCCTGATCACCCCCGGAGGCGGCTTCGACGTGGCCTACCACCAGGACCTCGGCGGCGAGCGCGGACGGAGCGTGGCCCTCACCTTCAAGGTGCAGGTGCAATAACCCCGGGCCCGTCGGCGGGGAGCGAGCGACATCGCGACAAGAATCAACGACTTCTGGCCAAACGTCCGGCGGCCACCCGGGGTGTCTTGGCGAGAAGTGAAGGCTCATGCATCTTCGCGCCATGCACGTCGTGGCCATCGTCGCGCTGGACGGAGTCGTCCCGTTTGATCTGTCGATCCCCACGGGGGTGTTCCAACACGTGCGACTGCCTGGAGGCCGGGCGGGTTACGAGGTCCGGGTCTGTGGGGTGACACCCGAGGTGAACGCCGGAGTCTTCACCCTGCGCACCCACTCGGGCCTGGAGGAGTTGGCTCGAGCGGACACCATCGTCCTTCCCGGCATCGAGGACGCGAGCGCCCCGGTGCCGGAGGAGCTCATCCGGGCGGTTCGCGCCGCGGCGGCCTCGGGAACACGCGTGGCCTCCATCTGCTCCGGGGCCTTCCTGCTCGCGGCGACCGGGCTGCTCGATGGACGGCGAGCCACGACCCATTGGCGGGTGTCGGACGAGCTGGCGCGCCGCCATCCGGAGATCCACGTCGACCCGGATGTCTTGTATGTCGATGAGGGTCAATTCTTGACGTCGGCGGGCGCCGCGGCGGGACTGGATCTCTGTCTGCACATGGTGCGGCTCGATCACGGCGCCGCGGTGGCGGCGGATGCGGCCCGGCGCTCGGTGATGCCGCTCGAGCGCGACGGAGGACAGTCACAGTTCATCCTGCACGCACCGCCCGCCCCGGATGGCTCGTCGCTCGAGCCGCTGCTGCGCTGGCTCGACGAGAACCTCCACGAGCCGCTCACGCTCGAGGACATCGCGCGCCACGCCGCCCTGAGTGTGCGCACGCTCAACCGCCGCTTCCGCGAGCAGCTGGGCACCACGCCGCTGCAGTGGATCCTCCGCGCCCGCGTGCGCCGCGCGCAGCAACTGCTCGAGACGACGGGGCACTCCGTGGAAGCCATCGCGGAGCGGGTCGGCTTCGGCTCGGCGACCGCCTTGCGTGAGCACTTCCAGCGGTTCGTCACCACGAGCCCACAAGCCTACCGCCGCGCGTTCCGCTCCGCGCCTCCAGCCAGCCACTGAGGCGCCCGGGGAGCGCGGCTCCACCCGGGACGGGCCCCGGGTCAGGCCACCGCGAGCAGCCGGTCCAGCTCGCGCCGGTAGCGCGCCAGAAGGGTGTCCTCCGCGGGGTGGCGCCCCTCGCGCACCACGAAGCGCCCGGCCACCATGACGTCGCGCACGCAATCGCTCCCACTGGCGAAGAGGAAGGAGTCGAGGAGCGCATCCCGCGTGCGCCCGTAGAGCTTGGGGTGGTCCGCATCGAGGACGACGAGGTCGGCCGGGGCCCCCACGTCCAAGCCGGGAGCGGACAGCCCCAGCGCCCGGGCACCTCCGGCCACGGCGGCGCGGTAGAGGCCCGCTCCCACCGAGTCCTCCGAGCCCACCCGCAGCACGTTGCGGCGCCGGGCCACCAACCGCTGGCCGTACTCCAGCAGGCGCAGCTCCTCCGGTGCGCTGACGCTGATGTGGCTGTCCGAGCCGATGCCGAACACGCCCCCCTGGCGCAGGTAGTCCACCGCGGGGAAGAGCCCGTCGCCCAGGTTGGCCTCCGTCGTCGGGCACAGGCCGGCCACGGCGCCACTGGCGGCCAGCCGGGTCACCTCCTCGGACGTGAGGTGGGTGGCGTGCACCGGGCACCACCGGGAATCCACCGGCGCGTGGTTCAACAACCACTGCACGGGGCGCTCCCCGCTCCAGGCCGGGCAGTCCTCCACCTCCTTGGTCTGCTCGGCGATGTGGATGTGGAGCGGCGCCCGCGCGTCCAGCGAGTTCATGCCGGCGAGCGCCTCGCGCAGCAACTCGGGCGTCACGGCGCGCAGCGAGTGCAGCGCCAGGCCCACGCGCACCGACGGCTCCTCCGCCGTCGCCCGCCGCACGGACTCCACGATGCCCAGCAACCCCTCGACCGTGTTCAGGAAGCGCCGCTGCCCCTCGGTGGGAGCGCGTCCCCCGAAGCCCCCGTGGGCATAGAGCGTGGGCAGGTGCGTCAGCCGGATGCCCGTTTCGCGCGCGGCGGCCACGATGCGGTGCGAGCTCTCCGCGCGGTCGGAATACGGCGTCCCCGCCTGGTCATGGTGGAGGTAGTGGAACTCGGCCACGGAGGTGTAGCCGGCCTTCAACATCTCCAGATACAGCAGCGCGGCCACCGCCTGCAGGGCCTCCGGGGTGAACCGGGCGAGAAAGCGGTACATCGTGTCCCGCCACGTCCAGAAGTCGTCCTCGGTGCGGCCCGCCCGCTCGGCGAGCCCGGCCATGGCGCGCTGGAAGGCATGGGAGTGCAGGTTGGGCAGCCCCGGTATCACCGGCCCCCGGGCCCGCGCCTCCCCGGGCCGCGCCCCTCGCTCCACCGCGGTGATGACGCCCCGGTCATCGAACCGCAGCAACACGTTCTCCGCCCAGCCATCCACCAGCAACACGGAGTCGCAGAACAGGCTCGTCTCACGGCTCATGAGGGTTCCTCGTGCTCAGGAGCGGCCGCCGGAGCGGGCGAAGTCGGCCAGGACCTCGACGAAACGCCGGAGCGTGGGCCGCAGGGACGCGGCACGCTCCTCGCGGAAGGTGAAGGGCGCGACCTCGTCCATGTAGTTGCACTGGGCCATCTCGAGTTGCACGGCGTGGTAGCCGGCGCTGGGCCGCCCATAGTGGCGGGTGATGTGGCCCCCCTTGAAGCGGCCATTGAGGACATGCGAGTAGCGACTCGTGGCGCACGTGGCCACCAGCCGCTCGGTGACTTCCGGCGCGAGGCTCCGCCCGTCCGCGGTGCCGATGTTGAGGTCCGGCAGGCGTCCCTCGAACAGCCGCGGGACGACCGAGCAGATGGAGTGCGCATCGAGCAGCACCGCGATTCCATGCCGCGCGTGGAACCCGGCCAGCGTCTGCTCGAGGCGCTCGTGGTAGGGGCGCCAGTACGTCTCGAGGCGCGCCTTGCGCTCGGCGGACTCGGGAGCGGCGCCGGCGCGGTAGAGCGGGCGCCCGTCGAAGAGCGTCTCGGGGAAGAGGCCGGTCGTCGCGGTGGCGTAGAGCGGCGTGTCGTCCGGCGGGCGGTTGAGGTCGACGGTGTAGCGCGAGTAGCGAGCCACCAGCACGCTGGCGCCCACCTCCTCGAGGAAGTCATAGAGGAGCGGCAGGTGCCAGTCGGTGTCCGGGAGGCCCTGGGCCTCGTCGGTGAGCCGCTCGTGCAGCCCCTCCGGGAGCTGGGTTCCCACGTGAGGCATGCTGACGAGCAACGGAATGCGTCCCGCTTTGAAGAGGTAGGGCTCCATGGGTCTCGAGTCGTTCGTGTGGGGGGCGCGAGTCTAGGGGACGGCCCGGGGGATGCCCAGGCCGCGCACGAGGGGTCAGGCGCCGAGCGCGCGCAGGGGCAGGTAGCGCTCGGAGGCGGAGAAGCGCACCAGCTCGATGCACTCCGGCTCACTGGACTTGAGCTGGCGCAGCGCCGCCAGGGCCGGCCCCGGACCGCCGCCCGCCACGAGCCCCGCGCGGTTGGCCGAGTGCCGGGCCGCCTCCGCGAGCGCCGCCGCGTCGAACTCGCGCTGGGCCGACTCCAACAGCCCCAAGGCCCGCTCGCGCGCCCGGGGTGCAGCGCGTCGCGGACCACGCGTGACTCGGGGCCGAAGTCGGAGCCCTCGCGCAGCACCGAGCCGAGAATGGCCACCGCGCGCAGGAGTTGATCCTTGCGCAGGCAGCGCAGCGCGAGCAGATCCGAGCTGACACAGAACAGGGCGCGTCCGGCGAAGAAGCGCAGCTCCGGCTCCGGGAGCACCGGCGCACCGCGAGCCGGCCCACCAGGACGCGCGGGCCTCCCGGATGCACGAGCGAGAAGGGCGGTCCGTCATCCTCGGACAGGTAGACGTCGGGCAGGGGCACGTCCAGCATGCGCGCGACGGCCTGCAGCGCCTCGAGGGCGGCGCGGGCCCCCGGCCCCGAGTCCGGAAGGAGCGGCTCGGACGAGCCCGCGGCCCGGCCGAAGGTGGGGAAGAGCCGGCAGAGGGCGGAGCCCACGGCGACGAGCAGCTCGCCCGACGGGTTGCGCAGGCCCGGGTGGCGCAGTCCCGCGCGCTCCTCGGGGGTGAGGGGGCGGCGGGGAAAGCGGACCGTGGCCTCCCGGTTGCCCGCGAGCGCCGAGGACACCTCCGCCATCAACGCGCCGCGCGCCTGGTCCCCCGGCTCTGGAAGAAGGCCGAGAGCTCGCGGTAGGCCGCCGGATCCAGCGGACGCTCGCGCACGCGCTCGATGGCCGCCGGCCGGGACTCGGCGGGCGCGGGCGCGGAGCGGGCGAGCGGCGTGGCGAGGGCGCGGGTCACGGTGACATCGGGGGAGGCGGGCACGAGCGGGAGCGGCTCGGGAGCCCCCTTCACCCGGCGGCGCACGGGGTCCATCTTCCCCGGCGGCGCTTCCCAGGCGGACGCCGGAGGAGCGTCCCCGGACGGGGGCGGAGCGGAGGGCTCGGACGCGGCCGGCGGGGGCGTCACGGCGGAGCGCGTCCGAGAGGTGGACGTCGCCGGCTTCGCGGGCGGGAGCGGGAGTTCGACCGCGGGCATCTCGAGGACGGTGGGCGCGGACGCGGAGACATCCGACTGCGAGATGGGAGGCGGAACGAGGACGGGGGAACGGGCGCCGGTCGTCTCCAGCCGCGCGGAGGCGGTGCGAGTCGGCTCGGGAGGCAGCGGCAGGGGCTCGGCCAGGGAGGCGCGCAGGTTGTCCGCGCGGTTGGCGTACACCTGGGCCCGGGCCGCGTCCCCGAGCACGTCGCGGCAGAAGCGGGCGAGCCGCTCCCAGGCACTCATGCGCTCGCGATCGTCCTCGGTGGCGGTGGCGGCGTGCTCCAGGGCCCAGGCGGCCTCGCCATTCTGTCCGAGCGCGATGAGACGCTCGACGAGCAACAGCCAGGCCTCCTTGTGGCCGGGCTCGAAGCGCACGGCCTGACGCAGCTCGGCGAGCGCGGCGTCCCGATCGCCCGCGGCCTCTTGCAGGGCCACCAGCTCCAGCCGGGCCTTGCGCGCCACCGGGCCTCGGGGCTCACGCGCGAGGCTCGCGCGCAACAGGCGGCTCAACCCCTCCGAGTCGCCCAGACGCCGCGTCAGCTCGAGCAACTGCTCCTGGGCCGCGGCGTCTCCGGGGTTCTCCGCGAGCACCTCCGTCCACGCCCAGTGGGCGAGCCGCGCGTCGCCGAGCGGATGGGAGACGAGCTCGGCGAGGCGGCGCAGGCCCTCGGCGCGCAGGGGAGCCCGGCGAGGCATGGTGGTGAGCACGGCGCGCAGCCGCTCGGCGGCACCGGGCCGCTCGGGCTCGGAGACACACCGGGCCAGGCCGATCAGCGCCGGCAGGGACTGGGGCGCGAGCGCCGGGCAGGCCTCGAAGTCGGCGCGGGCGAGCGCCTCCTCCCCGGTGGACAGCAGCCGCTCGCCGCGCGCCAGGAAGGCGCTGGCCCGGGCCTCGGGGGTGCTCGCGCGCTGCACCGCCTCGTCGAGCACGCGCCGCACCGCCCAGTCATCGCCGTCGGAGCGCTGGGACAGCAGCCGCACCTGCTCGGCGAGCGCGGACTTGTCCCCGGTGAGGGCGACGATCTGCCCGTAGACACGCGCCGCTTCCGCCCCGTCGTGCAGCTCGTTCTCGAGCAGCTCGGCGAGCCGCGTGAGGGCCTCGGCGCGCACGGACAGCTCCTGGGCCGAGTCCGCGCGAGCCGGTAGAACTGCGCCAGCTCGCGCCAGGCCTGACGCGCGATGAGCTGCGCCTCCAGGCGAGGGTCGTCGGGCTGCTCGCGCCGTTGCAGGCGGGGAATCGAGGGGCCCGTCTCGTCGTCCTGGCCCCAGGGCACGGGAGGTCCGAGCGGAGCGCCGCGGGCGGCGGGGCGGCGGGGCGCGCGGGGGCCTCGTCCTCGTCCAACGGAAGGTCGTCGGTGACGTCGAGGGTCGTCCGCCGGTGGCTGAAGGCCGCGCCCTCGGAGTCCTCCCGCGGAGACGAAGGCGGAGCGGTGTCGGTCGCGAAGGGCAGGCCCGAGGCTCGGAGGTGATCTCCTCCTCCTGCCGCGCCCACGGCGAGCGCGTTTCGAGCGGAGTGCCATGCCGGTCATCGACGGAGGAGGCGCGAGGGGAGAAGCGCGCATCCGGCGGGGCCGGGTTCTCCTGCGTGTGCTCGTCCTCCCCCCAGGAGGTGGCGCCGAACATCAGGGTCTCGCTGAAAATGGGAGGCGTGCCGGCCGCGGGCGGCGCGGGCGGGACCACGAAGCCACCCGGGGGAGTGCCCTCGCGCCGGGGCGGCCGAGGCGCGGAGGGGCGCGTCCGGAGAGCAGCTCGAGGAGCCGGCGGGCGCGGCGGTCCCCGGGGAACTCCTTGACGAGGGACTGGAGCGTCTCGATGGCGCGGGACTTCTGACCCACGCGGCGCAGCAGGCGGGCGAGCTGGAGCCGCACGGCGCGGCGGGTGTCGCCCCGGGTGGAGGGGAGCGAGGAGGACAGGAGCGCGATGGCGGCGGCCTCGGTTCCCGCGATTTGCGAGAAGGCGACGAGCACGGCGGCCGGGCGCGGCGACATGGGCAGGACGCGGCTGGCGCGCACCATCTCGCCAAGGCCCGCGCCGCGAGCCCCTCGCGCAGCAGCCGGGCGGCGCTCTGGCGGTGCCGCTCGACGGGATCGAGCCCCTCGGCGCCCTCGCGGGAGCCCTTACCGTTTCTCACGCCAGCCATGGGGCGCGCAGTCTACACGCGATGGCGCCTCCGGTCGTCACTGTCCGCCAGGGGGCTCGGCGGCGGGGATGGCACCCGAGGGAGCGAGGAGGCTCGCGGCCGAGAAGAACCGGGCGAGGTCCTCCGGTACGGGGGCCTCGAACCGGACCGGAGTCCCCGTGCGGGGGTGGGCCAGCTCGAGGGTGCGAGCATGCAGGAGGCACCGGGGAGCGGCGAGTCCGCCCGCCTGGGGCGCGCCGCCATAGCGAGAGTCCCCGAGGATGGGCGCGCCCAGGGCGGTCAGGTGCGCGCGCAGCTGGTGGGTGCGTCCCGTCTGGGGCAACAGCTCCACCAGAAGGAAGTGCGGGCCGGTGAACAGCACCCGGTAGCCGGTGAGCGCGGGAATGCCGTTGGCGGCGCGGGTCGCCCGCCAGCGGCCCGGGCGGAGGGATCCTTCGACAGGGGCAGGTCGATGAACCCCTGGGCGGGCAGCGACACGGGGCCCACGGCGGCCGGTAGCGCTTGCGGGCGTGGCCCTCGCGGAACTCGCCGGCGAGCGCGGCCGTCGCCTCGGGTGTCTTGCCGAACACCGTCACCCCGGAGGTTTCGCGATCCAACCGGTGCACCGTGCCCGCGGGACGCCCCAGGTGCGCGCCCACCCAGTCCACGAGGCTGTCGCCCACGCGGCCCTCGGTGGGCTGCGCCGTCATGCCCGCCGGCTTGTCCACCGCGAGGAGCCGATCGTCCTCGTGGAGGATGCGCGGCTCGAGCCGGTGAGTGCTCGCCGCCGCGAGGGGACTCTGTCCACCCTCCTCGAGCACGACCGTCACCACCTGCTCCGGCGTCAGGCGCACCGCCGCGTCGCGGCTTCGGCGTCCGCCCACGTACACCGCCCCCACGCCCACGAGCCGCTCCACCTCCTCGCGGGGCAGACCCAGCACTCCGGCCAGCACCTCGCCCAGGGGGCGGCCCACGTGAAGGGTCTCGACTCGGAAGGTGCGGCGCTTCATGGAAGGAGTCCTCGGGGCTCGGCGGGAACGGCTCCCGGGCGCGTATCTCCTGGGCGCTCGCGGTTCAAGTCCTCCGGGGCCCGGCAATGCGACCGCGGGACGAGAGCCACCCCGCTTCTTCCGCCCAGGAACCAACATCCTGGAGTGAAGGAGTATGGGAATGAACACGTCCTCCCGGCATTCGGATTGTCAGACACTTCCGGCGGCGCGGCGAGGACTCATCCTGTCCACCCATGAACGCACTCAAGCTGCTCAAGAATGATCACCGCGCGGTGGAAGCCCTTTTCAAACAGTTCGAGAAGGCAGGCGACAAGGCATTCAAGGAGAAGCAGGAGCTCGCCCGGAAGATCGTGAAGGAGTTGGCCATTCACGCCTCCATCGAGGAGGAGTTGCTCTACCCCGCCGCGCGCGCATGACGAGCGGCTGGAGGATGATGTGCTCGAGGCGCTCGAGGAGCACCATGTGGCGAAGTGGACGCTCAATGAGATCGAGCGCATGTCGCCCGAGGACGAGCGCTTCGATGCGAAGGTCACCGTGCTCATGGAGAACATCCGCCACCATGTGAAGGAGGAGGAGACCGAGCTGTTTCCCAAGCTCGAGCGGCTGATGGCCAAGGCGGAACTCAATGCGCTCGGCGCGGCCCTGGAGCAGGCGAAGACCCTCGCGCCGACGCACCCGCACCCGATGTCGCCCGACACGCCGCCCGGCAACGTCATCTCCGATGCGCTCGCGAAGATCCTCGACATGGGGCGCGACGCGGCGCGTGAGGTGGGTCGCCGAGCGGGCAAGGTGGCCACCCGGATGGTGAACCGGGCCAAGAACCCCAGAGGGACGGCGAAGGCCAGCGGTGGCACGGCGAAGCGTGCGGCCACGAAGCGCTCGGCCGCGGCCAAGCGAGGGGCCCGGCGGACCACGGCGGCTCGATAGGACCTCTCCCCGGAGGTGCGGGGAAGACAGACATCCGGAGGGCAGGAGGGAGGGCGGGTCATCCCGCCCGAGCCCCCCGGGCAGAAAGCACTTGCGGGCATGCCTGTCTTTCGCTCATGCTTCTCCGCACAGGTGCCGAGGGGCGCCTGCACCCTCCAAGACGACGTCACCCTCGCTTCACCGGTAGTCTGGTCCGTTCAGCTCAAGTTCCTGTCACGGTCCTCTCCAGGGTAAGGGGCCGCCTCCGAGGGACTTGTCATGCGTACCGCATCCTCCGCCGCTCCCCTGCCCCTGCGTGAGTGCAAGATTCGAGCATCGCTCCTGCTCAAGAGCCTGCTCGGTGCCGACGCGGCGAGCGCGACGCGGGCCGCGCGGCGGTTGTGCACCCTGCCCGACTACGCGGGGCTGAGCCCGGACGAGCTGCTCGCGCGCCGGGAGCAGGTGAGCCACAAGCACGCGCTCGCCGTCATCGCACGTGAGCAGGGCCATGCCTCGTGGCGCGAGTTGAAGCACGCGCGGGAGACGGCTCCGCGGCGCTTCGAGCCGGAAGCCTTCTTCACCCGGGAGGGGGCGGCGACCTCAAGCGGTGGTTCTCCACCTACGCCCAGGCACGCGAGTCCCTGCTCGCGCACGGCGGCTGGCTCTTTCCCTTCCGCCAGCAGTTCTTCGTCTGCGAGCACACCTTCCTGCGCGCGCTCGGCGTGGACGCCACGGATCCGGACTGGCGGCGCATCGGCTTCAACTGGGTGGAGCCGGCGGACGACGCCGCGCGGGCCCGGCTGGAGTCCAAGCTCATCGCCCTCGGCTACACGCGCTGAAGCACGCGCGCCCTTCAACCCCCACCCGAAAGCCTCCTCATGTCCTCGAACGATTCCTCCGCCCCGAGCGGTGCACCGTCGCGCCGTTCGGAATTGAAGCGTGCCTACAAGGAAAAGCCCCCCGCCATGGGCGTGTTCGCCGTGCGCAACCTCCCCGAGGGCAAGGTGCTGGTGGGCTCGAGCCTCAACCTGCCCGGAGCACTCAACCGCCTGCGCTTCGAGCTGATGCACCTCGGCCACCGCAAGTTCCCCGCCCTGCAGGAGGACTGGAACCGGCTCGGTGCCGACGCCTTCTCCTTCGAGGTGCTCGACGTCCTGGAGCCTCCCGAGGAGCCGGGCACGGACCTCGGCGAGGAACTGCGCGTCCTGGAAGCGCTCTGGATGGAGCGGCTGCGCCCCTACGGCGAGGCCGGCTACCACCCTCCGCCCCGACCGTCGGCTTCGTGATTTCTCCGCCGTGGGCTTGGAGCCCAGAGGCTCCAGCTCACCCGGAAGAAGTCCTACCGGCTCAGCTCTTCTGGCAGTGGAGTCCGGATGAACTTCAGTTCGTGAAGGGCCTGGATGACGGTGAACCCCTGACCGGCGATGCTGACCAACTCGCCATCCCGAGCCTGTCCACTGACGAGCCAGGCGTCCGCGTCCGCCCGGGTTGGGAAGACATGTGCGGCAACCACGGGCCGGTGGGTGAAGAATCGCTGGAAATAATCCCGGTACTCCTCCAGCTTCTGGATGTCTCGAACGTAGAGCAAGGCGACCGCGGCGATCCGCAGCGCTTCATCTTCCGGTGAGCCCTCCGTGAATCCATTGTTCACGGTTCCCAGCGTTTCCAACACGGCGTCGAGATTGAAGTTCGGGTTATAGGGCATGGGCACACCCAATCATCAGAGGGCAAGAGGAGCCAGAATCAAGGCGCCGGAACCACCTGTCGTCAGGAAGAAGGCCGTACCGGCGATGATGACAACGGTTCCGAGCGCCACCTCGGCCTTGTGATTCTTGATCCATTCGACGGCCTCATCCGCACGAGAGAACTTCAATTCTCCTGCTTTCTTTTCGTTGGACCTCTCACATTCGATGTACAGCTCACGGCACTTCCGGGTGCAATGTTCGTGAAGCCAGCCATCTCTCTTCTTGTGCGGATAGGGGAGCGGATCGGCGTTCCAGCACTCGGAAAAGCAGGTGTTCTGCTCCGCATCGCAATCACGGAAGCCGGACCCACCGGTGCCGAGCGAAGAGCCAACGCCTACAGCATCCTCGGCAACCACGTAGACCCGAGCCGATGGTGACCGCGAGTGGGCACATCCAGAGATCAGCACGCCAGCAAACAACAGCAGAACAAATCGCGACATCAGTCCCCCCGTCCCTGCTCGCCGCGACGCTTCTCGAAGAGGGCCTGCTCGCGAGAGCAGCGAACAAGGTGCCTGGGCTCGTCGCCAGCGTCTACCCCACGGCGTACGGAGTGTTCCGTCCATGACCAGAATGTCCATGCGGCCCAACGAGGGCGCCCATGGCGAAGGCCCATGCCGGACCCCCGCCGCTGGAGTATGAGAAGGGGCATGGACCGTCCCCTTCCCCTTCTGCGCGAGAACCTGGACGACTTCCTCGCCGCCCTGGCCACCTCCGCCCGGCGCTCGGCCGCGGGCCTCCCCCAGGACTCCTCCCTCCGCGAACTCTATGAGGACTCGCCGGAGATCGCCTCCGCCGAGCCTTCGCCGCCGCCACCGAGGCCGTCCCCAAGGCCCAGGCCAAGGGAGACCTGCTCGCCGTGCGCCGCCTGCGCCTGCTGCGCGACTTCATCGCCACCCAGGTCGAGGAAGCCCTCGCCGCCCCCGAGGCCGAGGCCATCGCCCGGCTCGAGACCCGCTCGAGCCTCCCGGTGGACGACGGAGTGCTCTCCCTCGGAGAGGTGCTCGGACAGCTTCCCCACGAGGGCAATCGCACCCGGCGCGCCGTGCTCGAGAACGCCGCGGGCGGCTTCCTCTGGGACAACCGCGGCCGCTATGGCGCCCGCCACGAGGCCACCTTCCGCGTCGCCGAGAAGCTCGGCGCCCCGAGCTACCTCGCCCTGCGCGAGGACGTCTCCGGCATCGCGCTCCAGCCGCTCGCCGAGGCCGCCGCCCGGACGCTGCGCGCCACCGAGGACGCCTACCGGGACGTGCTCTCCTACGTGCTCAAGAAGGTGGAGCCCACGCTGCGGCCGCTGCCCACGGGCAACGCACGCCGGCATGACCTGCGCGCCGCCACCCAGGTGCCCTGGATGCACGCCTTCTTCCGGCGCGAGGACGGGCTGCCCGCCGTCATCCGCTGGCTCGGCGAGTGGGGCTTCCACCCGTCCGCCGAGGGCCGCATCCGCCTGGACGACGAGGCACGGCCCGGCAAGGCGGCGCGCCCCATCACCGCCGCGGTGCGCGTGCCGGGCGAGGTGCGCCTGGTGCTCCAGCGGCACGCGGGGCTCGACGCCCTGGGCAGCCTGCTGCACGAGTACGGACACGCGCTGCACCACGCCCACGTGGCGGAGCAACTCCCGCTGGAGCTGCGCCGCCTGGGCGACGCCTCGGTGACGGAGGGCTTCGCCACCCTCTTCGAGCGGCTGCTCCTGGACGAGGAGTGGCTCAAGCGCTACGCGGGCCTGCCGACGGCACCGGCGCGCGACGCGGCCCGCATGGCGGCCTTCCAGGCCCTCACCGTGTTGCGCCGGCACTGCGCCCGGCTCGGCTACGAGCTGTCGCTGCGCACCAGCGGGCCCTCCACCGAGCGCGCCGAGGAGTACGTCGACACCCAGCGCCAGGCGCTCTTCGTCGAGCCCCACCGCGGCTTCTTCCTCTTCGACGTGGACCCGCAGCTGTACGTCACGCGCTACCTGCGCGGCTGGGCGCTGGAGGCGCGGCTCACCCCGTTCCTCACCGGACGCTTCAACGAGGACTGGTGGCGCAACCCCTCCGCGCGCCAGTGGCTCCAGGGCCTCTTCGCCCGGGGTGGCACCGACGACGCCGAGACGCTCTCCAAGGAGATTTCAGGCAAGGAGATGGCGCTCCCCGAGGCGGGTGACCGCCTCGTGGCCCTGCTCAATCGCTGAGCGCCTTCTCGGGAATCCCCCCTCGGGTACCGGCTACGGCTTCTTCTTCAGGGCGCGGACGATCTTCTCCTTCGTCGCCTTCGCGCTCGCGGCCGTCTGGGGCTTGTTGCTGGCCGTCTTCGTCTGGCCCGTGCGCTCGCGCATGGCCTTCATGAGCTGCATCTCGATGAGCAGCAGCTCATCGCCCAGCTCCTCGTTCTGGCCCGCGGCCCGCGGGAGCGGCGCGCTCTTGCTGGCGGCTCCGGCGCCATGCCGCATGCGCAGCACCTTCTCCTCCTCGGGGGCCAGGGTCCGCGCCTTCTCCAGCGCTACCTTGACCTCCTTGGCCGTCACCGTGGTGCTACCGCTGACCTTGCGCTCCATGTCCACTCCCTTGCGATCGACCCTGAACATCCGATCATGTCGGACGCGTCCGAGCCGCAACCGACGAGGATTGTAGAGATCGCAAGAGGAGGGTCAAATTTTCTTCCAACATCCCGATGCCTGCCTGTAGCGAGGCACACGCCTGCCTACCCCGGAGCATCAGACCCGGGTCCGATTCCCAAGTCCAATTTCGGACAGGCACGCGGGGGAACAGCGGGAGGAATCCGCAGGTGGGGACAGCGAGGCCCCCACCGGCGGCGACTACGGCTCGTCCGGGGGATCCTCCGCCGGGACGGGGCGGCGGCGCCCGTCGTGGCGCCCTCGGGCTTGTTGCGCGGAATCCCGAAGCGATCCAGCGCGTCCGCGATGCCCTGCGGCTTGTCCGCGTCCGGCAGGAAGTTCTCCGGCGCCTGCAGCTTGGGATCCTTCCCGATTTCAGTCACGGCGGATTCCAACACCATGCGCAGCTCGGCCAGACCGGCGGCGTCATTGGCGGGCACGGAGATGCGGCCGTCGAGGCGGACCTTGAGGACGACGGAGGTGTCGGCGTCCACGAGCACCTCGCCGCTGAGCGACTGGGGGACGCGGTGCTCGAAGAAGGCGAGGCGGCGGCGGGTGGTGTCGTCGCGGCCGCCCTTGGGCGTGGCGAGCGCGGGCAGCACGACGGGCTGGGTGCCCGTGTTGCCCTCGGGGCCCAGGCTCACCTGGTAGCGCCGGGCGGTGCGGCCCTCATAGGTGACGGTGCCCTGGGCCGCCAGATGCAGCCGGTCCCGGAAGAGCGCGTCCAGGTCGCGGATGGCGCCGGTGAGCTCGGAGCGCGTGCGCTCGGCCATGCCCCGGTCGCGCAAGCGCTGCCGGAAGACGCCGTAGCGGTTGCGGGCGTACACCTTGCCCCCCACGCGCATCACCTCCAGGCCCTGGTCCCGGCTGTTCTCCATCACACCATGGAAGTCCCCGCCCACGCCGCCGGGGCCCGCGCGGAAGGTGCGCGTCTCGGTGAGCTTGTTCGAGCCGCTGTTCTGCGCCCCCGTCCACTCGGTGGTGATGGTGGCCGTGTAGGCATGGGGCCCGAGCCGCTCGGTCACCTCGGCGGCATCCATGGACAGGATGCGACGCGCCACCCGGGGGTTGTCCGCCACGTCCTGGGGGTTGAGCTTCTCGGCCGCCGAGGCCACCACCTTGGGGGGATCCTCGGGGAGAAGATGCGCGCCTTGGCCGCGCGGTCGACTTCGTCCGGTCGGCACGCCGAGGCGGAGAGCGCCAGGACGGCGGCGAAGACGGACGGAGAAAACGGGTCACGGGTCCTCCAACTTCCAGACGAGGGGGTTGCCCAAATTACGAAGGAGGTACAAGAGGGGCAAGGGACGGCTTTGCGCGCGGCAATGTACGAGATAGAAGGCGCCATATGCAGAACCTGCGTGACAAGCTCTTGAAGGCCGGCCTGGTCTCCGAGGAACAGGCGAAGAAGGTTGAAACGACGGCCCCGAAGGCCGCCCGTCCCCCGTCCGAGCCGTCGGTCCAGCGCTCGGGCCCGCCTCGAGGCGAGCGCGAGGAGCGCCCGCCGCGCGAGCACCGGGGCCGGGACGAGCGTCCGCCCCGCCGCGACGGTCCGGCGGGGGAGGCCGTCCCCAGGGCGCCGGAGGTCGTCCGCAGGGAGGCTTCCGTCCGCAAGGTGCCGGAGGTCGTCCGCAGGAGGGCGTCCTCCCCAGGCGGCGGAGGCCGCGAGCCGCCCCGTGCCCAAGCTGCCGCCCCTGCCGGGCTCCAAGGCCGCCCAGCGCATGGAGTCCAAGAAGCAGGTGGAGCAGGACAAGAAGCTGCGCGAGCTGGTGTACGGCGGGCAGGTGCCCGTGGACGTCGGCGCCACCGTCTTCTACTTCATGACGCGCAAGGGGAAGCTGCGCCGCCTGGAGCTGACCGAGGCGCAGGCCAAGCAGCTCGAGGAAGGGATCCTCGGCGTGGTGGAGCGCCCCGAGCCGGCGCAGATCGAGCACTCGCTGGTGCCCGCGGCCGTGGCCGAGCAGATGTTCGCCCTGTCGAAGAAGTCGGTGCGCTTCCTCAACCGCAAGGAGTCGCCCATCGGCTTCATGAGCGACGACCAGGTCAAGGAGCAGCAGGCGGCCGAGGCCCGGGGCGATGCGCCCGTGCCCGACGAGGATGACGAGCCGTCCGAGGCGTCCGCCTCCGACGACGCCGCGAGCGCCTCCCCCGAGGGCGGCGCTCCCGAGGGCTCCAGCGAGCCCACGCCGTCCTGAGTCCCTGAAGCACCACGCCCCGCGGCCCGAGCAAGGGAACGCGGGGCGCGCCCTCAGTTCTTCAGTCCCCCGGAGGTCCGGGCCGGAGCGGCCCCGCTGACTCGGAGGGGGCTCGAGCCTCACCGCTCATCTGGACGAAGCCGCGAATCACCCCGTCCTGGATGACCAGGGGCGTCGGGGAGATGGGCGCGGAGTCCTGACTCGCGTACTGCTCCGCGCACAGAGCGATGAAGCCCGCCGCGAGCGGGGGCTCCACGAGCGCGCTGGTGATCAGGAGCAACCCCTTGCGAGGCACCGCCGCCAGGAGCACCGGCTGTCCAGGCGCTCGTGCATGGCGCGCAGGAAGGGCACGTCCAGCACCTTCTCGGCGGCGAAATAGTGGCCCGACACGGCGAGCATCCGCTGGGGGCCCTCGCCGAACTCCTCGAGCTCCACGGAGATGGCCTTCAGGTTCTCGAGCGCCTGGGCATGCAGCGCCTCCATCTCCCCATCCCGGGAGCCGCCCCGTCTGAAGAGGGAGAACGAGTTCGGCAGATCCTCCCCGTAGACCACGAGCGGCACGTCGGCACGGGCCGGCGCGTCGAACAGGGGCCGGCAGAGCACCCGTTCACGGGCGTTCCAGTCCGAGGGCTTGAGCGTGAACAACACGGGCCTGGGCTCGGTGGCCACGAGGGACTGGTCCTCCGCCATGCGCAGCAGGAGCACGAGGCTGTCGCGATCCCCGTTCGACAGGAACCGCTCGGCCTTGCCCACCACGTTGACGGTCACGGGCGACGCGCCCTCCCCTCCGAGGCGGAAGGCGAAGGGCATCGTCGCCGGTCCTGGGCCTCGGCCCACCGCCCACCATGACGGGCCCGCAGGAGCTCCCCGGCCACCGCCGCCAGCTCGACGACGCGCGTCCAATACCCGGGCTCGTCCTGCTCCACGCCGGGCTGCTGGGCGTATTCCTCCTCGAGCGCCGACAGGAGGCGCTCGTCCAGGGACGCCTCCCGTTCATGCGCCACCCGGAACGCGAGCCCGCGGAAGGCAACATCCGCGAGCTCCTCCGGGAGGCCGATGGGTCCTTCGTACACGGAGACCGGCTCGTCGTTGATCTGCACCCGGCCTCCCGCCGAGGTCACCACGCTGCGCAGGAAGTCGGGAGGCGCTTCCGAGCAGACGTAGAGCACGTCCACCGGCCCGCCCTCGGACTCGATGGCCTGGCGCGCGTTGAGCATGCGGGTGAGGGCGAACAGGGTAGACACCTCGCGCTCCCGTTGGATCTCCGCGGCCGAGCGGTGATCCGTCTGCAGGAAGCCCTTGCGTCCCGTCTCTTCGTTCTGCGTGACGATGTCGATGCTGTCGAGGCTGCTGTACATGGTCTTTTCGAGGGGCCGGGACCCTACCCGTTGCCCACTCCGAGCCTCCGAGCCGCGAGCGGCGGCGTGCGGTGTCGAACAGAGCCCCCGCGGCCCCACTGCCGGGCCACGGGGTGGCGGGTCCCGACCTAGCGGGACAGGTGCGCGGAGATGACGCTGGCCACGCAGCAGGTGAGCTTCTTGCCGGTGGGGATGTGCAGGAACTCGTTGGGGCCGTGGGCGTTGCTGTTGGGCCCGAGCACGCCGGTGATGAGGAACTGGGCCTGGGGGAAGCGCCGGCCGAGCATCTCCATGAAGGGGATGGTGCCGCCCTCGCCCATGGCCATGAACGGCCGGCCGAAGTACGTGCGCGAGGCGTCCTGCACCGCCGCCTCCAGCCACTTCTCCAAGGGCGGCGCGTCCCAGCCGGCGCTCGCCTTCTCCCCCTCGAACGACACCTTCGCGCCGTAGGGCGGGTGCGCCTCGAGCGCCAGCTTGAGCGCCTCGGTGGCGGCCTTTGGATCCAACCGCGGAGGAATGCGCATGGACAGCTTCACCGAGGTGAAGGGACGCAGCACGTTGCCCGCGCTGCCCAGCGGCGGCATGCCGTCCACGCCCGTGACGGACAGGGCCGGGCGCCAGGTGCGGTTGAGGATCTGCTCCACGCGATCCGTCGTCACCGGATGGGCGCCGGGCACCCAGGGGAACTTCGAGTACACCTCCTCGCCCAGCACCTCCGCCACGGCCGCGGCCTGCTCCCGGCGCGCCTGGGGGATGTGCACGTGCAGGCCCTCGATGCGGATGCGGCCCGTCTGCTCGTCCTCCACGCGCGAGAGGACCGGCGCATGATGCGGAACGACGAGGGCACGATGCCGCTCGCGTCTCCCGAGTGCACGCCCTCGGAGAGGATGTCCACGCGCAGGTTGCCGGACACGAGCCCGCGCAGCGACGTCGTCATCCACAACTGCTCGTAGTTGGCGCAGCCCGAGTCCAGGCACACCACGAGCGACGCCTTGCCGATGCGCGGCGCGAGGTGCTCGATGTAGGCCGGCAAGTCGTAGCTGCCGCTCTCCTCGCACGCCTCGATGAGCACCACGCAGCGCGCGTGCGGCACCCCTGCTCGCGCAACAGGCGGATGGCCGCCAGCGACGCGAAGGCCGAGTACCCATCGTCCGCGCCGCCCCGGCCGTAGAGCTTGTCGCCCTCGCGCACCGGCTCCCAGGGGGAGAGCCCCGCGCGCCAGCCCGTCATCTCCGGCTGCTTGTCCAGGTGGCCATAGAGCACCACCGTGTCGTCGCCGGTGCCGGGAATCTCCATGTAGATGACGGGGGTGCGCGGCTCACCCTGCTCGTTCTTGAGCGTCACCACCTCCACCTTGAGGCCGGGGATGTGCTTCGCCTGGGACTCGCACCAGCCGGCGATGAGCTTCACCGCCTTGTCCATGTGCCCGCTCTTCACCCACTCCTTGTCGAAGCTGGGCGACTTGTTGGGGATGCGAATGTAGTCGTGCAGCCGGGGGATGATCTCCTCCTCCCAGATGCGCTCGGACGCGGCGGTGGCGGTGGTGAC
Organism: Cystobacter fuscus; assembly: GCA_049060065.1. Taxonomy (GTDB): domain Bacteria; phylum Myxococcota; class Myxococcia; order Myxococcales; family Myxococcaceae; genus Cystobacter; species Cystobacter fuscus_B. The sequence goes on along the minus strand of JBMEQP010000002.1, from coordinate 532,973 downwards.
GTTCAGCCGGGGAGTGCTCATGACGGGCTCCGGGTTCGATTCGTGAAACACGAGGCGCCTCCCCCTCTACACCACCCCGGGCCCCGATGGGCGGCCGCTCTGCTCCCGCCGGCCGCTTCCCCGCCAGGAAGGGGCTCGGAAGCAGGGATGCTGCGTCCCTTGTTGACATATCGTGGTGGCGCACTCCTCCTCTTCTCAGCCACTTGCCAACTCCGCCAGGAGAGCGATTTGATGGGAAGAGAGACCTCCCACTTCAATGGCGCGCAGTAGACCCAGGTCATCGACCCCGAATCTCACGTTTCCCGCCGACCAGAACCGACCCAAGCTCCACTCCGTCCCCAGCGTGACCACCGCGCACGCCTCCGAAATGGCGAGTTCCAGTTTCAACTCCTCGTCGAGGAACCGCTCGGCGAAGGATGACCTCCGCTCCAACCAGGGCGACCTGTCCACGACCGGGACCCCTTCTTCAGAAGGACAAGTCGCGGCAGGCACGAGTGAACCGCGCCGTACTCTCCTGGGTGAGATGGCGGTCAGGGTCAAGGAGACCAGCGCACCGCTGTCTGGAGCAATTCCGACCTCCAATAGGGAGGTGTCTCCGTCCCTGGCACGCCAGTAGAGCTTGTCCACCGGCTCCGGCTGACAGAAGCACAGATCGAGCGGTATGTATTCGTCCACGGTCGTGGTGGCCCGTGTACACGTTTCGTGACTGATGACGCGGAGCACGTTCGTCTCACTTGAAAAGGGCGTGCTTGAGCACGGGAAGTACATCTCCGGCACGCTGGCTGAACATCAATTCCCACCGGCCGACCTGCATCATATGCCCGGATTGAATCCCCTGCCGTGCGGCCGCTTCCACTGCACCCTGAAGGCTTGTCAACATGGCTTGACTGCTCATCGATGTGCCATGGGATAGACCATTTCGAGCAAGGTATTCACCCATGTGCTTCGTCGCGTTGGGATGAACCCAGAAACTTCCTTTGGACGTTGCCAGCTCGAAGGACTTCGGAATGGATGTTCCGGGAGGGCTGAGTCGGTTGCCTTGATGTCGCCCCAGATGGTTCGCGCTCCTTGTCGGAGCTGGGGGCGGGGAACAGCAGGCGCGACGTCCGAAATGGCGCCTCCCCGCGAGGATGGTTTCGGTGCTTCACCCAGAGCGTTGGGTGTCGTCCTCCTCCTGACTGGGCGGGACACCACCCTGGCGCCCCGCAACAACACCGCCATGGCTGTGTCTACCCCGAGGATGGCGATGGCTCGAGTCAGTCGTGTCGAGGCCCGGCGCAGTTGGAGATCCGTCGTGGCCGCAATGACCTCGCGGGCGAACTCCGCGATTTCGATCAATCCTTGGATGGCCTGCTCGCCCAGGCTGGCATAGACAACCCCCGCCACCACGATGTCGGCGACCTCGCCCAAACCGAAGAAGTGCGCGCCGGCCCAAACAGCCAGCACCCCCGCGACAATCCCGAGGTTCGTGGGATTGAACATCTCTTGCAGGGCACTTCGCACATCGGCCGGTAGTTCCGGTGAAGTCATCGCGTACCACACCGCACGTCGCAACTTCTCGGTGTTGCTCATCCGCGCGGTTTCGTCGACACGGTGTTGATTTTGTGCCGACCCTTGCGCGACCGATGCCCCGGTCCGGTGCTGCTCCGGACTTTAAGCCTGTCAAAAGGCCTACCATCCGAAGAAGACATGAGTTAACGCCGGTGAAGAGCATTCATGCCCGCTCCCGTTCTCCGCATGGATACCGGGAGCCATGAACCGGCCTCCTAGAGGGCCATCCTACACAACCGCGCCGGAGCGCGTACGCGGGATGGGGAAACTGTTGATTCGTCGGCACACCGATGCAGCAGGTCGCTGCTACCCAATTTAGCTACCCGATTCATCGATAGCTCTTCAGCCGAATGCGTCATGGCCGGTGATGGCCTTGCCGAGCACCAGCGTGTGCACCTCGTGGGTGCCCTCGTAGGTGAAGACGCTCTCCAGGTTGAGCATGTGGCGGATGGGCGGGTAGGCATCCGTGACGCCGTTGGCCCCGTAGATGCTCCGGGCCGAGCGGGCGATGTCCAGCGCCACCTTCACGTTGTTGCGCTTGGCCGGCTCACCATGACGGGCGTCAGCTTGCCCTCGTCCTTGAGCCGCGCCAGGCGCAGCGAGAGCAACTGCGACTTGACGATCTCCTGCAGCATGTCCGCCAGCTTCTCCTGCGTGAGCTGGTAGGCGGCGATGGGCTTGTCGAACTGCCCCCGGCCGAGCGCGTACTCCGGGCCCCCTCGAAGCAGGCGATGGCCGCGCCGGTGACGGAGAAGGCGATGCTCATCCGCGCGCTGTTCAGACACGACAGCGGCCCACGCAACCCCTTCACCCCGGGCAGCACGTTGCGCTCGGGCACGCGCACGTCCTGGAAGGACAGCTCCCCCGTGGTGGACGCGCGCAGCGAGAACTTGCCCGGAATCTCCCGGAGCCGAAACCCGGCATCCCCTTCTCCACGAGGAAGCCCCTCACGGACTCCGCTCCCCCCTCGTCCGTCTTGGCCCACACCACGGCCACATCGGCGATGGTCGCGTTGGTGATCCACGTCTTGGAGCCGTTGAGCACCCACGTGTCCCCATCGCGACAGGCCCGGGTGCGCATGCCGGCGGGGTTGGAGCCGAAGTCCGCCTCGGTGAGGCCGAAGCAGCCGATGAGCTCCCCCCGGGCCATGGCGGGCAGGAAGCGCTGCTTCTGCTCCTCGCTCCCATAGGAGTGGATGGGGAACATGCACAGCGAGCCCTGCACGGAGGCGAAGGAGCGCAGCCCCGAGTCCCCCGCTCCAGTTCCTGGAGGACGAGGCCCTGGCTGACGGCGTTCATCCCGGCGCAGCCATACCCTGGAGGTTGGCGCCGAGCACGCCCAGCTCCGCCGGCGCGGCACGAGGTGCGCGGGGAAGGTGCCCTCGCGGAAGTGCTGGCCGATGATGGGGAGCACCTCGGTGTCGACGAAGCGGGCCATGGTGTCCCGGGCCGCCTTCTCCTCGTCGGAGAGCAGGTCATCCAGGCGCATCAGGTCGGTGATGTCCGCGCGGGGCATGGGCGTGTCCTCCCAGACAAGAGCCGAGGGGCTTGTATCACCGGACAGGGCCAGACGAACCGGGGTCCGGGTATGGTTCGGCGTCATGACGACATCCAAGAAGATAGCGGTGGTGACAGGCGCCAGCCGGGGCATCGGCAAGGCGCTGGTGCAGTCCTTCGTGAAGGAGGGCTATGAGGTGTGGGCGCTCGCGCGGGCGGCGGACGCGCTGGAGCAGCTCGCGCGCGAGTCCGGTGGCGCGGTGCGCCCGCTGACGATCGACGTGGCGGACGAGGCGGCCGTCATCGCCGCGAGCCGGCGCATCCTCGAGGCGGGCGCGCCCCGCGTGCTGGTGAACAACGCGGGCATCACCGTGTCGGCGCCCATCCAGAAGACGAGCACCGAGGACTTCCACCGGGTGATGGCGGTGAACGTGACGGCGCCCTTCCTCTTCTGCCGTGAGCTGTTGCCGGCCATGGCGGCGGCGGGCGGAGGCCGGATCATCAACATCGGCAGCATGGCGGCGACGCGGGGCGTGAAGTACACGTCGGCGTATTGCGCGTCGAAGCACGCGCTGCTCGGGCTCACGCGCTCGCTGGCGGCGGAGTGGGCGCGCAAGAACGTGACGGTGAACATCGTCAATCCGGGCTGGACGGAGACGGACATGCTCTCCAACGCCAAGGCCGCCATCAGCAAGACCACGGGCCGCTCGGAGCAGGAGGCCCACGCGGCGCTGGCGAACATGCACGCCATGGGACGCGTCATCCAGCCCGAGGAAGTCGCGGCGCTGTGCCTCTTCCTGGCCTCGGACGCGGCGGCCTCCATCACCGGCTCGGCCTACAACATCGACGCCGGCGAGGCGGGCTGAGCCGCCACGCGGTCAGACCCACGCCAGCAACTCCATCAGTGCCCCGGCCTCCGGGTCGGGGGCCATCCCCGCCCCATGGCACCCCGTCGCGGGCGGCAACATGAAGAGGAAGTCCGCATGCGGATCCCATCGCGAGAGGCGTTGCTGTCGGAGCTGGACAAGCTGAACCACGGGGCGCGGATCAAGCGAGTCGCCCTCCTGGGCCGCGATGGCCGCGACCTCCCCGAGCTCAAATCGCTCATGAGCCGGCTGCTCTCCGGCGGCGCCCACGAGGGCCTCCTGGCACTCGAGATGGCCCGGGCGGCGCGGGACGGAGACATCCTGCTGCGGGGACTCACCCACCCCTCCTGCCGGTCCAGGGCCGGGCCGCCGCCTTCGCCGGACGCTTCGCCCTGGACGACACCGCCCTCGAACGGCGCCTGCCCGAGCTGGCCCCCTTCGTCCGCCGCCGCGTCCTCAAGGGCCTGGCCCACCACCGACGGAGCGCGCTCGCCGCGCGGCTCTTCCCCCTCATCCGCTCCCGTCATGGAGCCGCGGAAGCCTCGCTCCTCCTGCCCGCGCTCGACCCGGCCACGCTGCACCGCCTGCTCCCCGAGCTCGCCCACCAGGTCAACATCTGGCGCTCACTCGTGCACCAGATGCCGGACGCGGTGCTCACCTTCCTCCGCGACACCTTCGCCCAGGCCTCCGGTCTCGAGCGCGTCTCCCTCTTCCAGCGCTACCACGTGCCGCTCCAGGAGCTGACGCTCTCGCGGGCCGACGCCGTGCTGGCGCTCGTCCAGGACTTCGCTCCTCCCGACCACCTGCCCGCCTTCGTGACGCGCGCCCTGCCGCGCCTCGTGCGCCGCCACCCCGAGCAGAGTCTCGCGCTCCTGCTGCGTCCCGCCTTCCGGGCCACCCTCCTCCACACGCCCCTGCCCCGGGGCGCGCTGCGCGAGCTGAAGACCGCCTCCGCGGACCAACGGCGCGCCCTCGCGCGGGCCCTCGCGGAGGAGCCCTCCCTCCTCGCCCGCGTCCTCGCGGCGTGTCCCCCTCCGAGCGTCCCGCCCTCTTCGCCCATGCCTTCGAGGGCACGGCGCCGCGCGCGCACCCCGACACCCTGCTCACCGTCCTGCCCCTCGCCTCGCGCGACGCCGAGGCCACCCGGCAGCTCGGCCTGCGCGAGGTGCGCGAGGATCGCGACCGGCGGCTCGCCATGCTGGCCCTGCGCGCCATCGAGCACGCGCGTGAGCCCCTGCGCCGCCGCCTCCGCGAGCAAGGCCGAGGACCGGGCCCGGGCGCTCACCCTGCTCGTGGCCTGCACCGGCCTGTCCCGCCGGGGCCTCACGGAGACACTCGCCGCCCTGGCCCGGCTGAGGAACGAGCAGGATCCGGTCCGCCATGGCGTCCTGCTCGAACTCTCCCGCCTCCCGCTGTCCCTCTTCGCCCCCGAGCACATCCCCGCCCTCGAGTCCCTGGTGACGTACGCCGTCGAGGCGCGCGACACGTCCCTCGGCACGCACCATGCGCTCCAGGCGCTGGCCCTGCGCCTGCTGCGCCAGTACGCCACCGCGCCGGACCAGCCCCTCTTCCGCTTCGCCCTGGAGACCGTGAAGCGGCTGGCGGCCCGGGCCGGCTCGCTCCATCTGCCCTCCCTCGAGCGGGATCTTCCCCGTGGCGCGGAGCACCACCTCTTCGCGGCCCTGCTCCCGCTCATCCGCGCCGCCAACCAGCGCGAGAGCCACGGGATGACCCTCGCCCTCGCGCGCGCCCTGGGCCGGCGGGCGTGGAACCTGGACATGCTCCAGACCCAGCTCGCCACCATCACCGAGTCCACCCCCGACACGGGCGCCCAGGAGGCCATCGGACTCTGGCTCGCCCCGCCGCGCACGCGAGACGCGCGGGTGCGCGAGCTGCTCGATCGCGACGAGAGCCACGTCGTCCTCTACCCCGTCCTCGAGCACCTGCACCGCAGGCGCCAGGAGTGGTTGGACCCCTTCCTCAAGGGCCGGCGCCTCAAGGGGCGCTTCAGCACGGGCAAGACGATCTGGGTGCCCTCGGTGTTCGACGGCTTCCACCGCTGGGTGCCCCGCCAGCAGGAGCTGCTGCGCGACCTGCTCCTGCGCATCGCCGCGGACACCGAGCGCAGCGCCTTCGAGCGCATGCGCGTGCTGCACGTCCTGCCACGCATGCCCGTGGTCGACATGGACACCCTCGCCCCGTTCCTCGCCTCGCCGGACGTGCCCACGGTGGAGGCCGCGCTGGGCGCGCTCGCGGCGTTGGACCAGCCCGAGCCCGCACTGCCCCTGCTGCTGGATGCCCTGGACGGAGACCGGGCACGGGTGGCCATGTACGCGGTGCCCCGGGTGGCCCGCCGCGTCGCCCCCGAGGTGCTCTCCACCACGCTCGGCACGCTGCTCGCGCGCGAGCGCCTCAAGGTGACGGTGCACAAGGAGGCCCTGCGGCTGCTCGGCGCCTTCCGCTCCCCGCGCAGCCTCCCCCTGCTGCGCGAGCAGTGGGACAACCCCCGGCTGCACAAGGACGTGCGCATCGCCGTGGGCCACGCCGCGCGGCAACTGCTCGACGAGCCCGCCGCGTGGGAGCTGCTGGAGGCCATCGCGCGCAGTCCGGAGGCGGATGTCGCCGCGAGCCTCCTCGACGAAGCCCCGGCGCGGCTGCCTCCCGAGGCGCGGCCCCGCTACGCGGCGCTCCTGCTCCAGGTGTCGCGCCACCCCGAGCCCACCGTGCGCCGCCGCGCCTTCACGGGGCTCGCGCACTGGGCCAGCGGCATGGAGGACGAGGTGGCGCGCGAGGCGGCCGGGCGCGTGCTGGACATCGCCCAGGGGATTGAATGGCGCGAGGCCCTCGGCGCCCTGGTGGGCACCACTTGCGAGGGCAAGCCTTCGAGCACGTGAAGGACTGCGCCGCGCGGCTCGTCTCCGCGCCCCTCGCCTTCAATGCCACCGCCGAGCGCGACATCCCCGAGCGGCAACGGCTCGCGGGGCTGATCCGGGCGTTGCTCGCGCAGCCACTGCCGGTGCGCGTGCGCCTGCGAGCGCACCTCGAGGACCTGGCACGGGTGCTGGCGCGCGAGCCGTCACTCTGGCCCGAGAGCGCGGCCCTGCGGCTGGCGGGACTCCCGTGGAAGGACATCCCGGACGCCACCCGGGTGCTGCTCGCCCTGGCGGAGGAGACGCGGGAGGAGCCCTTCTTCGCCTCGGGGCTCACCACCACGGTGGCCAGCGCGGTGGACCATCGCGGCACCGAGTGGACTCCCGAGGGACTGTTGCAGCTCGCCCAGGCCGTCACCGGTCCCCTGCCCCTGGTCGCGGTGGTGCTCGTCTCCACCGCCGGGCACCGGCTGAACTGGCGCGAGGACGCGGCCCAGGCCTTGCGCGCCCTGCGTCAGCACCCGAGTGCCGCCGTGCGCGCCGCCGCCTTCGGCCTGCTCACCGCGAACGAGTAGCCCCGCTCAGGGCTGGCCCTTGCCCGCGAGCGCGTCCAGGTGCGCCTGGGCGTCGGCCACGTCCCGGGAGAACTCGTCCAGGTAGCGCTGGCGCTCCTCGCTCGTCCACTCGTCCGCGGAGAAGCGCTCCAGGGGGTACTCCCCGTGGTGTGCACGACGCCCGCGAGCGTCTTCACCAGCTCCCGATCCGGATCCCCCGCTCGCGCAGGAGGAAGCCCTCCACGTCGCGCAGCCGCAGGGGGAAGTCCGGCTTCTTGTCGTGCAGCAACAACCCGAAGAGCGAGAAGCGCACCTCGCGCGCACCCGCCTCCAGCTCCTCGTTGAAGTCCAGGTAGGCGAGCGGCACGCCCGCCTCGTCGTCCACGCGCGCCGCGAACACGTAGCGGCCGGGCTTGCGCACCTGGAGCCCGGCGTACAGCCGCAACGAGCCCTGCTCCACCACCTCGCGCACCTTGCCGGTGAAGGTCGCGGGGGGCGCGGGGGTGAACTGGATGTCGAAGAAGGAGTTGCCCTCGGCACCGCCCGAGGCCCTCACGCCGAAGCCCACGCGCAGGGTGCCCTCGAACAGGGGGAACCCCTGACGCAAGGGCTGGAAGCTCGTCGTCCACGTCCCATCCCCGGCCACCTCGTCCCCCAGGCGCCCCGAGTCGTTGAACTCCAGCGGCACCGCGCTGATCTTCCCCGCCTGCTCCAGGTAGGGCGCCTCGCTCGCGGTGGCGGAGTGCACCTCGCAGGACAGGGGCTGTCCGGTGTGCGCGTTCTCGCAACCCACGAAGAAGCGCACCGACTCCTCGCCCACCACGAAGACCTTCTCCTGCTTGAGCCGCAGGGAGATGTCCCCCCTTTCTTCCCGAGCGGCTGCTTGCGCGAGGGCGAGGCCGGGTACACCCGGTCCGGGTGCTCCTCGATGGGGCGGGACTCGTGCGGGTAGCGCGTGGACTGCCGGTAGGACTCGAGCGAGAAGCGCGCCCGCTCCAACCGCGCCGTCCAGAGCTGCCGTTGGGCCTCGCGCTCGGCCTCCTCGGGCGACGGGGCGGATGCCGCTGGCGCCACGGGGGCCGATGACGACGGAGCACCCGGCACGCGGGCCCGGGGGCTCGCATGGGCCGGGGAGGCCGGGGACACACCACCGGGCCCGGACGTCTCCGGCGAGTCCGGCTCCGGAGCGGGCATCCCCAGGGACAACAGCAGCCCCTCCACCCACCACGAGGGGAATGAGCAGGAGGAACCATCGGCCTCGGCGCGCGGGGTGAGCCGGCGCGGAGGACGGACCAGGAGGGCTGCTGTCGTGCTTCATGTCGAGGACGCCCGGAGGGAGCTACTTGGCGTAGGTGACCACGTCGGAGCGCACGGGCCCGACGATGCCGGCCCAGTTGCCAGCGGCGTGGTGATCATAGGACTCGCCATCATCGCGCAGTTGCACCGAGTGGTAGGACCACTTGGCGATGCCGTTGCTGCACGCGCTGGTGCCCGTGTTCAGCGTGCCGTCGCAGAACCAGTCGCCGGGGTTGCACTGGGAGCTGCCCGAGGAGCCGGAGACGCCACCCGTCGAGTGATAGGAGACGGCCTCGTCGTCCTGGCCCGGGAGGATGCCCGAGTAGGCCGTGCCCTTGGCGCCCGCGAAGTTGTAGAACCACAGCGAGCGCGTGGTGTTGTGGTTGTACATGCCGCGCGCCGTGGTGGTGACCAGATCGCTCACGAGCGGATCCGACACCGCCCAGTCACCGTGGTCCGCCAGCTCGCTGCCGCCGCTCGCGCCCGAGGCCACGTCCACCCACTTGATGTTCCAGCCCACCTGGGTGCCGCCCGCGTCGCCGCACACGCCCGTGCTGCTCGGCACGGCGTTCTTGATGGAGCGCGTGGAGCCGCCGTACAGCGACAGCGCGTAGCCAATCTGCAGATCCCCCGCGCTGTGCGCGGCGATGTAGCACCAGTTGGCGCCCGTGCAGAAGCAGTCGAGCGCATCACGGACGCGGTAGTTCTCCACGGAGATGCGCTGGGTACCGTTCCAGTTGACGGCCTTCTTGTTCACGCCCGCCGCGGTGGTGCTCGGGCCCCAGTAGCTGAAGTCGGCGTAGTTGCCCGGCTTGGTGGTGCTGCCGTTCTTGCCGTGAATCCACAGCGTGTAGTTGGTCGCCGATGCCTCGGCGGCCATCAGCGTGGTGACGGCCACGGCGGCCGCGCTCAGGAACTGCTTCATGGGGAGTGCCTCCTGCTCGAACTTCCGGGGGGCCTGCATGCAGAGCTGCCGGCAGGGGAGGCCAATCTAACTCGCTTTCTCAGAAATTGAAAACCGCACGGCCCCTTTGGGGTTGACATCCGCGACTCACCGCGTCAGGGCGCGGGAGACGCGGCGCGCCATCCCCCGCGTGGACGGAGAGCGGCCTGGGGGCCGGGGCCTCCGGAGGGCATGGAGCCGATGCATAGCTTCAGGCCATGTCCTCTCTCGACGTTCCCCTGACGCTGTTGGATCCGCGGGGCGGTTGGATCAACGCTCCGGTACACGTTCACGACCTGCATGGACGGCCCGTGCTGCTGTACTTCTGGACGGAGCGCTTCGCCTCCAGCCAGACCCAGCTCCCGCGGCTCCAGGCCCTGGTGAGGGAGTTCCTCCCCGAGGGCTCCAGGTGATTGGCGTCCACGTGCCCATGAAGGGCCAGGACGCGAAGCGGGCCATGGACACGAACGACATCGAGGCCACGGTCAAGCGCCTGGGCTTCCACCACCCGGTGGCGGTGGACGATGGCTCCATGGCGCAGGCCTATGGAGTCCAGGGCACGCCCGCCTACCTCGTGTTCGACGAGTCCCTGAAGCTGCGCCTGCGCGTGCTGGGCGATGAATCCATGGAGGAGGCACTGCGGCCCCTGCTGGAGCGGCTCACCTCCGCCGAGTCCACCTCGGGCGCGTCCGCGCCCTGAACCCCAGACCTCGAGGAGCGATATGGCCGACCACAAGAAGAAGGAGTCTTCCCGGCTGACGTTGGGCGCCGTGGCCGCGGCGGGCGTGGGCGCGGTGATGGGACTGCGCGCGCTGCGGCGCGAGAAGCCGTCCTTCCAGGAACGCACGGTGTTGGTGACGGGTGGTTCGCGGGGACTGGGCCTGGAGCTGGCCCGGCTCTTCGTCGCCGAGGGGGCGCGCGTCGTGCTGTGCGCGCGCGAGCAGGTGGAGCTGACGCGGGCGAAGGATGAGCTGGAGGCCAGCGGCGGCGAGGTGCTCGCGATCCCCTGCGACGTGACGGACCGGGTGCAGGTGGAGGCGCTGGTGGCCCGGGTGCACGAGCGCTTCGGCCCGGTGGACGTGCTGGTGAACAACGCCGGCACCATCCAGGTGGGTCCGCTCGAGTCCATGGACGAGCGGGACTTCTCCGAGGCGATGGACCTGCACTTCTGGGCGCCGCTCTACACGACGCTGGCGGTGCTGCCGGAGATGAAGCAGCGGGGCTGGGGCCGCATCGTCAACGTCTCCTCCATTGGAGGCAAGGTCAGCGTGCCGCACATGCTGCCCTACAGCGCGAGCAAGTTCGCCCTCGTCGGGTTGTCGGACGGACTGCGCGCGGAGCTGGCGCAGGACGGGATTTTCGTGACGACGGTGTGCCCGGGACTGATGCGCACCGGCAGCCCGCCCAACGTGGTCGTCAAGGGAGACCACGAGGCGGAGTACGCCTGGTTCATCACGAGCGACTCGCTGCCGGGCCTGTCGATGAACGCGGAGCGGGCGGCGCGCAAGATCATCGAGTCCTGCCGCCGGGGTGACGCGGAGGCCCTGGTGGGATTGCCCGCCAAGGTCGCCACGCTCGCCAGGACGCTGGCGCCCAACCTCACCGCGGCGGTGCTCGCGCAGATCGCCCGCCTGATGCCCCAGGACGGCAACACCGAGCGGCACTGGGGCTTCGAGAGCGAGACGCCCCTCACCCGCTCCTGGGTCACCCAGCTCACGCGGTGGGCGGCCCAGCGCAACAATGAATTGCTGCACTGAGCCACTCGGGGCCCCGTTCGTCTCGAACGGGGCCCTGCCCTGTCAGCGCCGGCCCATCGCGCGCGTGCGCAGGTTGTCGAGCAGCACGGCGAGCAGCAGGATCACGCCTCGGGCCACGTACTGGTAGAAGGCCTGGATGTTCATCAGGTTCATCACATTCTCCGCGATGCCCATGATGAGCACGCCCACCAGCACGCCGGAGACGGCCGCCCGGCCACCAGACATCGACACGCCGCCCAGCACGCACGCGGAGATGACCGACAGCTCGAGCCCCTGGGCCGCGTTGGGCTGACCGCTGGTGATGCGCGAGGACAGCAGGATGCCGGCGACCGCGCACGCGATGCCTTGCAGCACGAAGATGATGATGCGCGTGGCGCCGACGTTGAGGCCGGCCAGCCGCGAGGCGTCCGGGTTGCCACCGATGGCCAGGGTGTTGCGCCCGAACACGGTGCGGTTGAGCACGAAGCCGAAGAGCAGGAAGACGACCACCATCACCAGGATGGGCATCGGCACGCCCACCACGGTCTTCTGCGCGATCTCGAAATAGTCCGAGTCATCCACGCCGACGGCGCGGCCGTCGGAGGAGATCAGCGCCGTGCCGCGCACCACCTGCATGGTCGCCAGCGTGGTGATGAAGGCGTTGACGCCGAGCTTCGCGATGATGACGCCGTTGACGGCGCCCACCACCACACCGGCCGCGATCGCCGCCAGCAACCCGAGCAGGATGTTCTCGGTGTGGTTGGCCATCATCACGGCGATCATTCCGGTGAAGGCCACCGTCGAGCCGACGGACAGATCCACGTCGCGCGAGGCCGGGCACAACATCATCGTGCAGGACACGATGCCAATGGTCACCACCGCCTGCAGCAGACCCAGCACGTTGCGCTGGGTCATGAAGTTGGGAACGGTGAGGGAGACGATCGCCAGGGCGAGCAGGAACAGGATGACCAGTCCCTGCTCACCGAGCACGATGCGCTTCAAACGATTCATTTCGAATCCTCTTGGGCCACCTGGGCCACGGAGCGGTCGGGCAGTGCCGCCGCCAGGAGTTTCTCCTCGGAGAAGTGGGGCCGGTCGAACTCCGCCGTGATGCGGCCACCGCACATGACGAGAATCCGGTCGCTGATGCCCATGACCTCGGGCAGCTCGCTCGAGATGACGATGATGGCGATGCCCTGCTCCGCCAGCCCGTACAGCACCTCGTAGATGTCGCTCTTGGCCCCCACGTCGATGCCACGGGTGGGCTCGTCGACGATGAAGACCTTGATGCCCTGCTCGGCCAGCCAGCGCGACAGGATGACCTTCTGCTGATTGCCGCCCGACAGGTTGACGATGTCCTGGAAGCGCGACGGCGTGCGCACTCCGAGCCGCTTGATGTAGTCCTCGGCCATGCGCGCCTCGCGGTCCGGGTTGATGAGCCCCAGCGGCGAGAAGTGGCGGCGGCAGGACACGTTGACGTTCTCCTCCACCGAGCGGCCCTGGAGGATGCCATCCGCCTTGCGGTCCTCCGGACAGAGCACGAGCCCCGCGCGCACCGCCTGCCGCGGGTCGCGCACGTGGACGGGCTGGCCATCCATCCGCAGCTCGCCCGCGTGCCGCCGGTCCGCGCCATAGAGCAGGCGCGACAGCTCGCTGCGCCCCGCCCCCACCAGCCCGAAGAAGCCGAGGATCTCCCCGGCGCGCACCTCGAAGGACGCGGGGATGGGCAGGCGCGAGCCCCTCACCCCCGAGGCCGACAGGCGCACCTCGCCCAGCTTCCGGGGCCGCCAGCCCCAGATGTCCTGGATCTCCCGGCCCACCATCTCGCGCACCAGCACCTCGCGCGTGAGGCCCTCCATGGTCTCGTGATGCGCCACCAGGCGGCCATCGCGCAGCACCACGCAGCCGTCGCACAGCCGGAACAGCTCATCCAACCGGTGCGAGACGTAGAGGATGACCTTGCCCGCCTCGCGCAGCCGGGCGACGAGGCGGAAGAGCACCTCGCTCTCGTGCGCGGAGAGCGAGGAGGTGGGCTCGTCCAGGGCGATGACGGAGGCGTCGAAGATGGCCGCCTTGGCGATCTCCACCATCTGCCGGGTGCCGATCGACAACTCGGAGACCTTGACCCGGGGATCCACCTCCACGCCAATGTCCTTCAGGACGGCGCCTACCTGCTCGAACAGCTCGCGGAAGTCCACCACCCCCGCCTTCGCGGGGAAGCGGCCGAGCATGAGGTTCTCGGCCACCGTCAGCTCGGGCACCAGTTGCAGCTCCTGGTGCACCACGGTGACCCCGGCGGCGAGCGAGGCGCGTGTCGAGGTGAAGCGCCGCGCCCGGCCCGCGATGCGAATTTCTCCCGAGTCCGGCTGGTAGTCCCCGCCCAATATCTTGATGAGCGTGGACTTGCCCGCGCCGTTCTCGCCCAGCAGGCCGATGACCCGGCCGGCGGGGACGGAGAAGCTCAACTCCTTGAGGGCGCGGACCCCGGGGAAGCTCTTGCTGATGTTCGTGAATTCGAGGAACGGGGTCATGCGCCCTCGACCACTAGAGTCCGAGCTGCTTGCGGACTTCCTTGTACGTGTCGCGGGTGGCCGGTCGCCCGAGGTGAGGATGAGCTTCTCCGGCTCCTTGCCGGTGCTCACCCAGTTGAACATGTTGACCGCGGTCTCGTAGCCGTGGCGCTTGGGCGAGATGATGATGCTGCCGTAGAAGCCCGTCGGAGCGGACTTCTTGAACTCGTTGATGGACGCGTCCGAGCCGCCGATGCCGATGCCCACCACGTCCGCCGCCTTCAGCCCGGCCGTCTCGGTGGCCCGGACGGCGCCGAGCACCGCCTCGTCATTGAGGCCGAACGCCACCCACTTCTTGAGGCCCGCGTTCTTGTTGAGCACCACGTTGGCCGCGTTGAGCGCCGCCTCGGTGTCTGTCTTGCTCTGGGGCGCGTCGAAGATGTTCTGCGCCGGGAAGCCGTTCTTCTTGAGCACGGAGATGGCGCCCTCGACGCGCTCCTTCGCCGTGGGGAGCTGATCATAGGAGACGCGGATGGCGCCGACCTCCTTCATGTTCCAGCCCCGCGCCTTGATCTGATCCACGATGGCCTGGCCCACCGCCTCGCCAATCTTGGTGGCGGAGATGCCCATGTGCGGCACCTTCTCCAGCGGCCGGCCCTTGCTGTCCACCAGCCGGTCATCCACCGTCATGAGCTTGAGCTGATTGGCATTGGCCCGGGCCACCAGACCCGGCCCGAGCTTCACGTCGGGGGTGCAGATGATGACGCCCTGGGCGCCCTGCGCCCCGAGGTTGTCGATGGCCGCCAGGGCCTTCTCCCCGTCCTCGGCGCCAATCTTCACCAGGGTGAAGCCCTTCTCCTTGGCGGCGATGTCCGCGAACTTCCACTCGTCCTGGAACCAGGGCTCCTCGGGCTGCTTGACGACAAAGCCAATCTTCACGTCCTTGGCGTCGGCGGCGGAGGCGGAGAACGCCGAGAGCAAGGACACGGCACAAGCCACGATCAGGTTCTTCCAAAGGCGCATTTCGTCCTCCTGAACTGTCTGATTTTGGTGATGCTTGCGTGCTGTATGACTTTTGCAGGGGCAGGCGTAGTCCCATGCCGCGCCCAGCGCAAGCGCGATGTTCGTCCTCCTCCGTCATTGAGTCCGTCCCCAAACGCGGAGTGCGTCAACTCCAATCAGACCGGCTCGAGGACCCTCCACCTCAACTGCTCTCTTGTACACACAGCAGGTTTATCTTTTACTCCTGGACACAAACCTTGCCATCGCCCTACGGTCCGTGAGGGGCCGGGGCAAAAGCTCCTGGAGGGGGGCCCATGAAAAACAATTTGATCCTGCTGCTCGCCGTGGCGGCGCTGAACGCCTGCGGCCCGAAGACGCGTCCGTGGAAGCCGACCTGGGCACGGGGGCCGAGGCCCTCGGCGCCGAGGCGGGCCCGCGCGAGGGATTCGTGTGGTTGTCCACTGGCGTGCGGATGCACTACGTCGAGCAGGGCCGCCGCGACGGCCCGGTGCTCGTGCTGCTGCACGGCTACACCGACTCATACCGCTCCTTCGATCTGGACTATCCGCTGCTGTCGCGCCGCTACCACGTCTACGCGCTCGACCAGCGTGGCCACGGCGACTCCTCGCGGCCCGGCGACGGTTATTCCCAGTCCGACTTCGCCGCCGACGTGGTGGCCTTCCTCGACGCCCGGGGCCACCGGCGCACCACCCTCGTGGGCCACTCCATGGGCAGCTTCATCGCCCAGCAGGTCGCCCTCGAGTACCCCCAGCGCGTCCAGGCGCTCGTGCTCGTCGGCTCCGCCCCCACCTGCCGGAGCAATGCCGTCATCGCCGACCTGAAGTCCGCCGTGGACACGCTGAGCGATCCCATCGATCCGGCCTTCGTCCGCGACTTCCAGGCGAGCACCTTCCACCGCCCCATCCCCCGAGCTTCCTCGACACCGCCGTCGCCGAGAGCCTCAAGGTGCCCGCCCGCGTGTGGAAGGACGCCCTCGCGGGACTCGCCGCCGAGGACCATTCCTCCCAGCTCGGGCGCATCCGCGTCCCCGCGCTCGTCGTGGGCGGAGACCAGGACGGCATCTTCTCCGTCGCCGAGCAACAGGCGCTCGCCCAGGGGCTGGGCCGGGGCCGGCTGCTGCTCTACGCGGACACCGGCCACGCCCCCCACGTCGAGCAGCCCCAGCGTTTCGTCGCCGACGTCACCGCGTTCCTCGACTCGCTGCGCCCGTAGGCGGGAGGGTATCTTCCCCCCTCGCACGGCCAGAGGGGGTTGATGCCTCGGGCATGGGAGGGCATGCGGCATGATCGACACACCGGGCTTCACGGACAAGGAGTGGCCACTCGCCTTCGAGTTGCTGCGCGCGCTCGACGACGCCTCGAGCTTCTCGGAGCTGTATGAGTCCACGGAGCAGGTGCTGGCCAGACTCTGCGGGGCGAACCACGTGGCGCTGGGCATGGCCCAGCCCGACAACCCCATGGCGTTCGAATTCAAGACGCGCACGCTGCAACCCCTGCTCGGGGATCTCCCCGCTGGAGCCGCACCGACTTCGTGAGCCGCGGCGTCATCCAGCGACCCAACAAGGCGCTGACGGAGCGGGAGATGCTCCAGGGCACGGCACTCGAGCAGACCGAGACGTGGCGACGAAGCCGGGACAAGGGACTGGATCTCCACCGGGTCCTGGCGATGTTGGTCCTCCCCGAGGGGCCAGGCGTCGCGGGAGGTGTCACCCTCTACCGGGAGGACCGACGGTCGTTCTCCAGGAAACGCCAACGCATCCTCGATTGGTTCATGCCCCGGTTCCGGCGTGCGTTCCAGAACATCCACCGCATCACCGTATGCACCACCCGGCACCAGGTCCTGGAGTCGATCGCCGGTCAGGACTCCGCGGCCCTCGTGTTGACCTCCCGGGGGAAGGAATTCCTGCGGACGGCCTCCGCCACCGCGCTGCTGCGCAGGTGGTTTTCCCGCTTCGAGCTCGACGCCTCGGGACTCCCCCGGCAGTGGGTGGAGCGGCTGGCCCTGCTGGTGAGAACGAACGGCCAGCTCGGACCGGAGCTGGACACGTGGCGCCGCGAGGGAACCTGCCGGGATCTGGAGGTGACGTTCCAGCCCCTGCACGTCGATGGCCTTCGCTTGTGGGAGTTGAAGCTGAAGGAGACCGTGCTCCTGCCCGAGGCCTGGCGGGTGTTGTTGACCCCGACGCAACTCCAGGTGGCGGACTGCGTGCTCCGGGGGATGCAGGACAAGGAGATCGCCCTCGAGCTCCACATGGCCCTGGCCACCGTGAAGGAACACACCGATGCGTGCTACGTCAGGGTCGGCGCGGACAAGCGCAACGACTTCATCTCCCGGGCCTTGCGGTTGAGCCACACCCCGTGAGGCGGCACGGCCCGAGGATCGGGCCGACCCCCAGCGGGCTCAGGGGCAGCCGCTGCTCACCGAGAGCGCGTCGTACGCCATCCACCCGTTGCGTTTGGTGCCCGTGGCGGCGATGACGTAGCCGTAGATGAACTTCATCGTGCCCGACTGGGTCCGGTAGCGGCCCTCGCTGTCCTGGACCCAGAGCGGGATGTCGATCGACGGCGCGCCGGCATCGGTCGGCACGTCCAGGCGCTGGAACTTCGTGCCCGCGGGGAAGTGGTCCACCGCGACGCCGCCCAGGCCGAAGCCCGGCACGTTGAAGGCGAGGTTGACCGAGCGCCTGCCATTGGCGCGCACGAGCGGGAGGTAGTCGCCCGCGCGCTCGTGCACCGCGTCGCTGTCGTAGACCACCTTCTTGAGCTCCAGGGTGGTGTCATGCGAGTCGCGCACGGCATAGCAGCCCAGCTTCGCCGGGCCCGCCCCCAACGCCGACACGTGCCCGACCTTCTGCGCGAAGGACTCCTGGCCCAGGATGCTCGACAGGGGCATCCACCCGGCGCTCGAGTTGGACGTCGACACCGCGAAGGCATGGGTCTCGCCCTCGAAGGTGCGCGTCTGGCCATAGTTGAAGGTGACGCGCGTCCGGGTCGAGGTGCCCATCACCGTGCCGTTGCCGTCGCGAATGGGCACCCCCGTCACCACGCCCCAGGAGTCGTCGTCATCCGGATCATTGGTGGCGACGCGATTGCCCCCGGTGGGGCGCAGCTTGCAGTTGTACGGGCTCGCCGTGCAGGCCTCGCCATTCACCCCCGCGTAGAGGGCCTGTCCCGTGCGCTCTCCCACCTCTCCGCCTTCGTCGACGAGCGCCTCGCCACCACAGGCGGAGGACACCCACGCGAACGCGGACACGACCAGCAGTTGGTTTCTCATGGACTCCATGGAAAACCCGGGAGACCCGAGCTGTCAAACCCACCCGGGCGTCCTGGGTCGACTGGCCGCCGACGCACCGCGGCGCACGCGGCGCGTCGTGTGGAACGGGGCGAGCCTCAGCCCTTCACGGGTTCGCCCGGCTCGACGTCCTCCCACCAGCGGCCCTTGTACTCGGCGGCCCGGGCGAGCTGCTCGCGCAGGGCGCTCATCATCTTCACGTTCCCGTCCTGGGTGTAGCCCTCGAGCGCCTTCTGGCATTGGGGGACGCGCTCGAGGAAGTCGCGCAGCCGCTCCACGGTGAGCGTGGGCGCGTACATGCCGTAGCCGAGCTTCTCCAGGTACAGGGCGTTGAGCACCTGCTCGAACTGGCCCTGCACGGGCAGCGCGAGCATGGGCTTGTGCAGGTAGACGGCCTCGCTCATGAGGGTGTAGCCGCCGCCGGCCACCACGGCCCGCGCGGTGCGCAGGTCGTCGATGAAGCCCGCCTCGCTGAAGGGGCGGTAGAGCAGGTTGCCGTCGCGCACGTCCTCGGTGAGGTCCCGCCGCAGCCCGTAGATGTGGCAGGGCAGCCCGCTCTGCTTGAGGATGTCCGGCAGCGCGGTGTTGGAGGTGGAGGTCTGGTAGACGAGCAGGTGTTCGCCGGGCTCGGAGCGGGCGGCGAGGATCTCCGGCCGGAGGATGGAGGGCAGCAGCGTGGTGCGCTCCTGCAGCACCGGCGGATAGAAGAAGGTGGTGGTGAGGTAGTGGAAGCAGCCGGGCAGCTTGGATTTCACGATGGCGCGCGTGCCCTCGAAGTCCTCCTCCCAACCGGCGAGCAGCGCGCTGTCGTGCTGGCACCGGTTGATGATCTGCATGTTGTCCACGCTGATGACGGGCAGGCGGTGGTTGCGGCCGAAGAGGTAGCTGAAGCTCTCGAAGTCGCTCACCACCACGTCGGGCTCGAACTTCTCCACGAGCTCGAAGTACTGGCGGATGTTGTGCGGCCAGCCCTTGATGGCCCCGGAGAGGTTCTGCAGCAGCGTCTGCAGCTTCTTCACCGAGTTGCCCTCGTAGGCCAGGGTGAGGCCCCAGATGCCGTGCACCTTGTCGAAGCGTTTGGCCAGGTAGTCCTTGGCCCGCCCGGAGACGACGATCTGCACCTCGTGCTCGCGGGTGAGCTCCTCGAGAATGACGCGGGAGCGGGTGGCGTGCCCCATGCCTTCACCAACGACACCGTAGAGGATTCGCATGGGGGCCGAGCATACGCGGGATATGGCGCGGGACCCCAGGGCGGGGATAGCGTCCGGCCATGCAACGCGAAGCCAGAAACACCCAGGGCCCCTCGAGCGCCCAGAGGCTGATCCGGGCGGCACTGCTGGGACTGAGTGGAGGCCTGCTGCTGGGCGGCCTCTTCCTCGCCGGCACGGGCCTCGTGACACGATTGAAACCCGCCGACTGCCTGGAGCTCTCCGAGGAGGAGTGCACCTTCATGCGGGACACCGCGCGGGAGATGGGCCGCGTGCAGCTCCTGTCGGGAGCGGCCCTGCTGGCGCTCGGCCTCGGCCACGACGGTGCTCGTGCTCCGGCCGAAATCACCCTCCTCCACCGAGCGGCCGGGTTGACTGACGGGCCAATCAATCGATGGGCCAGCCGACAAGCCGGTCTCTCGAGCGAGCCGCCCTCCGGCGAAGACCGACTAATTAGGGCTAGCCTCGTTATTAGGCTTCGGTTAGGAGGGGCGCCGCCATGCAGCTTGAATCCCTGAAAATGTTTTGTGACGTGGT
Source organism: Cystobacter fuscus (assembly GCA_049060065.1). Classification (GTDB taxonomy): domain Bacteria; phylum Myxococcota; class Myxococcia; order Myxococcales; family Myxococcaceae; genus Cystobacter; species Cystobacter fuscus_B. The sequence goes on along the minus strand of JBMEQP010000002.1, from coordinate 513,092 downwards.
TGAGACCGGCTCCTTCTCGCGTGCCGCGCAGCTCAACCATGTGACCCAGTCGGCGGTGAGCCAGCAGATTCGCGCCCTGGAGAACCGCTACGAGCAGAAGTTGTTGTCGCGCAGCGCCCGGCAGGTGACGCCGACGCCCGCGGGCGAGCGCCTCTTCCGCGGGTGCAAGGAAATCCTGGCACGCTTCGCCGAGGTGGAGCAGGAGATCCGCGAGCAGTCCGCCGAGGTGCATGGCACCACGACGGTCTCCACCATCTATTCGGTCGGTCTGCATGAGCTGCGCAACGTGCAGAAGCAACTGCTCAAGACCCACCCCAAGGTCAACATGCGCCTGAACTACCGGCGCAATGATCAGGTGTATGACGATGTCATCCTGGGTGCGGCGGAGATTGGCATTGTCGCCTATCCGCAGCCGCGCGCCGGCGTGGACATCCACCCGTTCCGCGATGACAAGCTGGCGGTTGTTTGCGCCCCCAACCACCCGTTCGCCAGCAAGGCGAAGGTGAGCCTCACGGCGCTCTCGGGCGTGCCCTTCATCGCCTTCGATCGAGAGGCGCCCACGCGCAAGGCGTTGGACCGGCTGGTGCGCGAGAAGAACCTGGACCTGAACCCGGTGATGGAGATCGACAACATCGAGACCATCAAGCGCGCGGTGGAGATGGGCATTGGCGTGGCCATCCTGCCCATGGCGACGGTGGCGGCCGAGGTGGCCCAGGGGTCGATCGTCTCCAAGCCCTTCGCCGAGGGGCCGGTGTCCCGGCCGATCGGCCTGCTCATCCGCAAGGGCAAGTACCTGGACCGGGCGTCCGCCGCGGTGCTCGAGGCCTTCAAGCTCGCTGAAGCATCGGCCGAGGAGAGCTAGAGCCGAGCGTCACCGGAGGAGCCAGCGCCGCGAGCCAGGGCTCGAGCAGGCGCGCGCACTCCTCCGGGTGGGTGAAGTAGGGCACGTGACCGGCGCCGCGCAGCAGGTGCTGGGGCGTGCCCGGAGGCAGCGAGGCGACGAGGCGCTTCACCGTCGCGGGTGGCACCAGCACGTCACGGTTGCCCTGGATGCACACACACGACACGGGCAGGCCCCGCAGGGACGGAGGCGGCGGCTCGCCCCGAATGGCGAAGGCGCGGTGGAGCGTGGTCATCCGCTCGAGCCGGTGGTGGGGACCACCTCGGGCACGCGGGAGGGCGCGATGGGCCGCCAGGAGGCCAGGGCGGCGGTGAGCGGACCCGGCCGTCCCAGCACGGCGATGGGCCCCATCATCGCGATGAGCCGGCCCCGCGGGCCCAGGTGCTCGGTGCGGGTGAAGGAGCCCAGGAAGGCCACGCCCCGCGCGGCGCCCGCCGCGGCCGGTGCGCGGCCACCATGCCGCCGAAGGAGCTGGCCACCACGGCGTCCACCGGGCCACAGGCCTCGAAAACCTCCTGGGCGAGCGCCCCCGCGCCCCGGGCCGCGTGAGGGCCCTCGGGGTACTCGACGAGGAGGGGCCGGGCCACGTGCTGGAGCCGTCGGGCGAGCGCCTGGAAGCCCGCGCCCCGGGCCCCCAGCCCCGGCAGCATCAGGACCCGGGGTCCCTCGCCCGGCAGCTGCGTCCACTCAACCACCCGCCGCATGTCGCTCCTTGTCCCAGGACACTTCCACCTCCGTGTCGAGCAGGTTGACCTGTCGCGCGCTGACCAGGGTCTGCGCGATGCGCGTGCTCGAAGACGCCCCGCACCGCGCCCTCGTAGTACTCGGCCGGCAGGGTACATCCCTGGAAGAGCAGCCGGCCGTGGTTCGGCCCCAACCAGGAGACCGAGCACTCGCCATGCCGGACGGCCGTCCGGAAGGCGGAGGGGAGTCCTTCGAGCAACCACCGCGGCTCCCCTCGGGCCAACAGCAACAGCACCTGCCCGGCGCTGGATTCCAGGTAGTACGGCACCATCTCCCGCCCCAGGTGCCACAAGGCCGTGCGGAAGTCCCCCGCCCCTCGCTCAGCACGCCCGCCGCGGCGTAGAGCAGCCGGATGAAGGAATCCATGGGGTAGCTGAAGAAGGCCATGAACCGATCACCCCCGGCCGCCTCGATGCAGCGGCGCCAGGAGACCGGGTCACCCAGCGGGCGCACCTGCTCCAGCACGCCATTGAAGAAGAAACCCCGCAGGGTGTCCTCGGGACGAATCACCTCCAGCCGCCGCTCCAGTTCCTGCTGTGCGCCGTGCTCCATGTCGCTCGTTGGGTGACCAGGGAACCGCGAGATCTTCTTGTTCGGGGATGGACTCCACCTGAAGAGGACCCTCACGTCCAGGGTCCTCATCCAGATTACACTCCCTCCCATGAGCCCACTGATTCCAGGTGACATCCTTGGGGGGACGTGGCGGGTAGTGCGGCCCGCCCTCGGCGACGAACCCGGTGTGGAGTGCCGGTGGAGCCGACCCAGGGAGGAGAAGCCGGCCGGCTCACCCTGTGGCGGACGCTCCGGGCCCCCTCCCGCGCCGAGGTGGAGCACTTCACAGAGGTGCTGCGCGCGCCCCAACGCACCGGCCACGCCGCCTTCTCGCCCGTGGTGGACGCCGGGTACGACGAGGCCCGGGAGGGCCTGTGGCTCGTGCGCCCCTGGTGGAGCGGCGAGTCCCTGCCATCCATGCTGCGGGGACTGCACGAAATCGGACTCGATCTGCCCGACTTGCGCGCGCTCGCGCGGCAATTGGCCGGAGCACTCACCGCCGCCCGGAGCGCGGGCCTCGTGCATGGACGGCTACGGTCCGCGCGGGTGCTCGTCGCCTCGGGGCCGACGGGCGCGCGGCTGAGCGTGCTCGACATGGGCTTGGAGCAGTTCCGGCGCACGCACGCCGCGGGCTGGCTCAAGCCCCCCGAGGGAGGCGCGGACTACCTCGCGCCCGAGTGGACGGAGGAGGGGCCCCTGCCCGCGTCCACGGATGTCTTCGCCTTCGGGCGCGTGCTGCGCGACATGCTGGCCTCGCGCCGGGACGGGGCGTGGCGCGGGCGCTGGGAGGCCTGGGTGGAGCGGGCCACGGCACCGGCGCCGCACGAGCGCTTCGGCGACGCCGCCGAGGCCCTCGACGCCCTGCTGCCCATCCTCAACACCCTGCCCACCCCGGTGTCCCCGCCGCCGGACAACTACCAGCCCGAGCCCCCGGATCCGCTGGTGCTCCCGCCCCGCTGACCGGGGCGCACTCAGTACAGCTTGCGCAGGCGCGCGGCGAAGAAGCCGTCCCAGTTCTCCGGACCCGGCAGCGTGCGCAGGTACGCCTGGGTGAGCGGCAGCTTCACGCCCTCGCGCGGCACCGGGGGCTCCGCCGTCCACTCCGGGTGGCTGCGCAGGAACATCTCCACCTGATCCTGCCCCTCCTGGGGCTCGGGGTGCACACCGCGTAGACGAGCAGCCCGCCGGGGGGCACCGCCTCCTGGCAGTTCTCCAGGATGCGCCGCTGCAACACCGCCAGCCGCCCCATGTCCTCCGGCTTGCGCCGGTAGCGCAACTCCGGGTGGCGCCTGAGCGTCCCCAGGCCCGAGCACGGCGCGTCCACCACGAACGCGTGGAACTCGCCCCACGCCTCCGGCCAGGGCTCGGTCGCGTCGTGCACCTCGGCGCGCAGGCGCTCGGTGAGGCCCAGGCGCCGCGCCTCGGAGAGGATCTTCCGCATCTTGTTGGCGTGGAGATCCGTGGCCACCACCTCGTGCGTCTCGGCCTGGTGGCAGGCCTTGCCGCCCGGCGCCGCGCACGCATCCAGCACGCGCGCCGTGTCGGGGATGTCGCCGTAGACGCCCACGAGCTGCGCCGCCTCGTCCTGCACCTGCCACAGGCCCTCGGCGTAGCCGTACACGTCCTCCACCCGGCCCACCGGAGGCAGGACGATGCCCACCGGGGACACCGGCGTGGGGCGCGCCTCCAGCCCCGTCTCGCGCAACTGCTCGAGCAGCGCGTCGCGCGTCACCTTCGCGCGGTTGGCGCGGATGACCACGGCGGGCGTCTGGTTGTTGGCCACGAGCATCGCCTCGGCGCGCTCCCGGCCGAACTGGCGCAGCCAGCGCTCCACCAGCCAGCGCGGGTGGCTCTCGCGCACCGACAGGAACTCGGCCAGGTCGTCCTCGGGGGGCAGGGGCTGCCCGGGGAGCGCCGCGAGCTTGCGCAGGATGGCGTTGGCGAAGCCCGCCGCGCGCGAGAGCCCCAGTTCCTTGAGGGCCTGCACCGTCTCGGCCACCGCGGCGCGCGCCGGCACCCGCGTGTAGAAAAGCTGGTAGGCCCCCACGCGCAGCGCCGCGAGCACCCTGTCCTCCAGGGCCTCCAGCTTGCGGTCGGCGAAGCGGGTGATGGCGTAGTCCAGCGCGAGCTCGCGGCGCGTGGCGCCGTAGACGAGCTCGGTGATGAGCCCCGCGTCCCGGGATCCGCCGGAGGCGACTCCGAGAGCATCGTGTCGAGCACCACGTTGAGGTAGGCATCCGTGGCGCGGACGCGGCTGAGGACCTGGATGCTGATGGCGCGTGCGTTCATGAAGTGTCCCTCACCCCTCCAGCCGGGTCATCCAATCCACCAGCTCCGTTTCGGACATGCGGGTCGCCGGGATGTTGGCGAGGGTGAGCCGCTGCAGGATGTCCTCGAGCAACTCCCGGTGGCCCGTCTCCGCCGGGGCGCCGCCCTGGATGCGCGTCCACCACGAGCGCGCCCAGGTGGCCGGTCCGCGGGAGACAGGCGTCCGGCGAGCCGATCGGCGATCTTGCTCCGCACCAGCGCCCGGGAGAGCACGTCCTCCGAGGGCGCGCTCCGCGGGCTCTTGCGGCCCAGCGTCTTCACGGACGAAGGGGGCGGGGCCACCTCCACCCCTTGCGGCCCAGCGTCTTGCGGGGGCCCGCGGCGTCCCGGCCCGGGGCCACGGCCGGAGCCTTCACCCCCGTGCCCCGGCGGCCCAGCGTCTTCGCGAGCCCCACGGGCTCCTCGGCCACCTCGTCCTCCCCCGCCTCCGCGTCCTCGTCGTCCTCTTCCTCGACGTCCTCGTCGTCCTCGTCCTCGACGTCTTCGTCCTCGAGGTCCTCGTCGCCTTCGTCCTCCTCGGAGGAGTCGCCGGTGAGGTCTCCGCTCGCGAAGCGCTCCAGGGCCTGGAGGTACGAGTCGAACCCCTCCCCCTCGAGCGTGGCGACACAGGCCTCGGCCACCACGGACTCGCGCCCGTCGAGCTCCTCCAGGTACACCTCGAGCGCGGGCAGCCCGATGGCCTCCAGCGCATCGCGCAGCGGGTAGGAGCCGAAGAGGCTCGAGGGGCTCACCACCACGCCCTCCACGCGCGAGCGCTCGGCGTGCAGGGTGTCGAGCAGGACGCCCTCGTGGTTGGACTGCACCACCGTCAGCTCCAGCCCGAGCGCCGAGGCCCGGGCCTTCAGGGCGGCGTCGAGGTCGGCGAACCGTCCGCCCTCGCGGCCCTCGCGCTCACCCAACAGGTTCAGGTTGGGCCCATGCAGCACCAGCAGCCTCTTGCCCATGTCGTGTCCCTCCTACGTCTCGAAAGGCCGGCTGCCCGGCGCGAGCTTGCGGCCCGACAGGAAGTCCCCCACGGGCATCACCCGCTTGCCCTCGGGCTGCACCTCGAGCAGCACCAGCGAGCCCTGCGCGCACGCCACCTCCAGCCCCCGCGCGTCCGCGGACAGCACGGTGCCCGGCGCGCCCTGGCCCGTGCCCACCTTGGCCTTATGGACCTTGAACAGCTTGCCCTCCAGGGTGGTGAAGGCGCCCGGCCAGGGGGTGAAGGCCCGCAGCCGCCGCTCCAGCTCCACCGCGGGCCGCGAGAAGTCGAGCTTGCCCTCCTCCTTGTGGATGATGGGCGCGAGCACCATGCCCTCGGACGGCTGCGGCACGGGCGTCAGCTCGCCGCGCAGGTAGGCCGGGAGGTACTCGCGCAGGAGCGCTCCGCCCAGCGAGGACAGCTTGTCGTGCAGGGTGGCGCTCGTCTCGTCCGGGGCGATGGGCAGCCGCTTCTCGGCCAGCACCGGCCCGGTGTCCAGGCCCTCGTCCATCACCATCAACGCCACGCCCGTCTCCGTGTCCCCATGGGCGATGGCCCACTGGATGGGGGCGGCCCCGCGGAAGCGCGGCAGCAGCGAGGCGTGCACGTTGAGGCACCCGCGCCGGGGCGTCTCCAGCAGATCCTTGGGGAGGATCTTCCCGTAGGCCGTCACCACGGCGACGTCGGGTTTGAGCTCGCGCAGCACCTCGGAGAAGGGCGGGGTGCGCAGCTTCTGGGGCTGCAACACCGGCACGCCCCGTTCGAGCGCATAGGCCTTCACCGGGGAGATGGCGAGCGCCTGGCCCCGGCCCTTGGGCTTGTCCGGCTGGGTGACGACGGCCACCACGTCCCCGATGTCGAAGAGGGCGGCCAGGGAGGGCACGGCGAAGTCGGGCGTGCCCATGAAGACGATGCGGGGACGGGTCATGGAAGGGGTGTTGTGCTGCACCCGGGCGCTTCAGGCAACGGACTTCAGCGTGCCCGAGGTGGGACCTTCGATGGCCTGACGTTTGCGGGTGCGCATCGAGCCGAGGATGCGCAGCGCCGCCTGGGCGTCCTGGGTGGTGGCCAGGGGCTCCAGGGCGTCGATGACCTCGGTGAGCAGGCGGGCCTCCTCCGCCTCGCGCTCGCGCAGCCGGTCCACGGTGTAGCTCAGGGACTCGAAGAACTCGCGCAGCTCGTCGCCGCTGCGCAGGGGGCGCAGCCGCGGATAGCGGCCGGCGGCGATGGACGCGAGGTAGAGGTTCATCACGTGCACGGGCCCCGCCACCCGGTGGGTGAGCACCAAGCCCACCAGGGACGTGAGGATCGCCATCACGATCGCGCCCACCCCGCCGAGCCACAGCAGGGTGTCGCTGCTCGCCAGCATCACCTCCGGCGAGCCGCCCTCCTCCACCACCGCCTTGCGAATCACCTGGGAGGCGAGCACTCCGATGAGCAGCACCCCGAACGCGCCAATGGCGGCGAACCGAAACATGTAGCGGAACTGGAAGCCGGCATCGAGCAGGAGCGTCCGACGCAGGATGTGAGGGCGACCCGAGGGCGTGGAGTCAAGAGACATGGCGGGGCAGCCTACCCCAATCTCCCCGGTCGGGCGGCGCCTTCCGCACGGCCGGGTCCCCCCGGGCCCGGTGGGGGGTGGCTCACCCCGGGGCCCGGTGGACGTCCGGCTCAGGCCGCGCTGGGGGCCGGGGCCTGCTGGACGCACTCGCGCATCACTTCCTCGGCCATCTCGACGGTGTAGTCGATCTGCTCGACCGTGTGCGCCGCGCAGATGAAGTTGAGGTCGCGGCGCAGCAGGATGCCACGGCGCGCCATGCCCGCCTGGAAGGGCTGGGTGAGCTTCGCGTTCTCCATGGGATTCTTGGAGAAGCGGAACAGGGGGATGGCGTCATAGCCCAGGATGCGCAGCGGCGAGCCCACGCGCTCGGCCCGGGCGTTGATGCCCGTGGCCAACCGCCGGCCCAGGTGGGCCGGTGCTCGGTGAAGCCCGGCTCGCGGCTCACCTCGAGCACGGCCTCGCACACCGCCAGGGACAAGAGTTCGCCACCGAACGTGGTGGACACCTGCAGGTCCGCCAGCTTGCTCAGGAACTTCTCCGGCCCCGCCACCGCCGACAGGGGCATGCCCGCGGCGATCGCCTTGGACAGACAGACGAAGTCGGCCTTCACGTCGAAGAACTGCTGGGCACCGCCCGGCGCCAGCCGGAAGCCGGTGATGACCTCGTCCTGGATGAGCAGCACGCCGTGCGCCGTGCACGTGGCGCGCAGCTTGTGCATGAACTCGCGGGTGAGGCAGCGGTTGAAGGGCACCGACAGGAGCACCGCCGCGAGCTGGCTGCCCGTCTGCTCGATGCGGGCGAGCAGCGCCGCCTCGTCCGGCTCCTCGAACAGCGGCATGCGCGTGGTGTACTGGGCGAGCACCGCGGGCACTCCCGGCGTGTCATACATGAAGTGGTCGTGCCAGCCGTTGTAGCCGATGGTGATGAGGTGCTCCTTGCCGGTGACGTAGCGCGCCAGACGCACCGCCGCCGACGTGGCATCCGCCCCCGTCTTGAAGAAGCGCGCCATCTCCGCGCCGGGGATCATCTCCACCAGCGTCCGCGCGGCGCTGACCTCCCAGGCCGTGGGCAGCGAGTGCAGGAGCCCCTCGTCCAGGTGCCGGCGAATGGTGTCCACGACGGCCGGGTGGTTGTGGCCGAGCGAGTTCGCGCCGAGCCCGCAGATGAAGTCGATGTACTGCTGGCCGTCCACGTCCTCCACCAGCGCGCCCTGCCCGCGGGCGAGATAGACGGGGAAGGAGCCGGGGGCGAACATCTCCGGCTTCTTCATCATCGTCTGGGTGAGCCCGGGAACCAGCCGCTTCGCCTCGGCCAGGAGGCGGTTGGAGTTGGTCAAATCCATCTTGCCCACGATGGGCCGGGGCAGAGACGGATGCCTGTTCGCGTGTACGTCCATGGGATTCCTCGTGTGAAGGGGAAGTTGAAGGGAAACAGCGTTGGAAGAACTCAGGCCGGCACCGCGCTCGGGGCGGTGACACGGCGGCCGAACACCCAGAGCGTGAAGAGCGCGCAGCCCGTCACCCCGGCGGCGATCCACCCCACCCGGCCAAACCCCGCGAGCGCGCCATCCGGCATCACCGTCAGCAAGAGGCCCCCCACCCACGCGCCGGCTCCCGAGGCGCCATCGCTCGCCGCCATGTTGACCGCCATGTAGCGGCCACGCAGCGCGGGGGGCACCCGCGAGGCGACCAGCGCCAGGGTGGGAATGGCCCGCCCGGAGGTGAGCACCATGAACAGCACGAACACCGCCGCCACCCCGGGCAGCGGCGCCGCGCTCAGGTGCGTGAACAACAGGTGCGGCCCCACCGTGCCCACCAGCAGTCCGCCCAGCACGCGGGCCGGGCCGAACCGGTCCGCCAGCCGGCCAATCCACCGCGAGCTGAACAACGTGGCGGCCCCACCCGCCGGTACACCCAGGACAGGTCGGACAGCTCGAGCCCGAGGTTGCCCACCATGTAGGGGCTCAGATAGGGAATCAGCAGGAAGCCGGAGAACACCACGCAGAAGGTCAACACCCACCCGAGCGCCAGGGCGGGCGACCACCCCGGCCCGGCCGTGGCCCCACCCCGCGCCTCACGCCGCCCGGCCAGGTGCTGGTCGACCGCGGGCAGCACGAACAACAGCGCGAGCCACAACCCACCGCCGAGCGCGCAGATGACCCAGAACGGCGAGCGCCAGCCCCACTGGCTCGCCAGCCACAGCCCCAGCGGCACGCCCGCCACCGCGCACAGGCCATACGACGCCATCACCGTGCCGATGGCCCGCCCCCGGCGCTCCGCCGGGATGACATCCCCGATGATGGCCTGCACCACCGCGCTCATCAGCCCCGCGCACGCCCCCGCCACCGTGCGCGCCCCGAGCAGCCCCAGGTGCGTGTCCGACATGCCGCACAGCAGCGTGGACACGATGAACCCCGCGTACAGCCCGAGCAGCGTGCGCTTTCTGTCGAACCGGTCCAACCACAGCCCCCCGAGCAGCCCCATCCCCGCCGACGCCAGCGTGTACGCCGACACCAGCACCCCGAACTGCGCGGCCGTGATGCCCAGGCGCCGCATGAACTCCGGCCCCAACGGCATGACGATCATGAAGTCCAGCAGGTGGGTGAACTGCACGGCGGCCAGCAGCCAGAGCATCCGCTGCTCCGACTTCGGCGGGGTGGATACGGTCACGACAGACTCCGGACTCGACGCCCTTCCAGTCCTGATAATGATAATGAAAATCAAAATCATGAAGCGGGCGCACTTATAGACGACACGGGGGGAGGTGGGCAAGTCCCCCGTGTTCGTCCGAGTGTCCGTGCCTGCTCAGGAGGCGCGCATGGAGGAGAAGCGCGCGCGCCCGGCGGTCAGCAGGTAGAGCGACACGGCGAGCCCCACGGCCCCGACCGCCGCCACGTAGTGCGCGGGCGCCAGGGGCGAGGCCTGGATCATCAGCGTCACCACCAACGGCGTCATCCCGCCGAAGAGCGCGTAGGCCATGTTGTAGGAGAAGGACAAGCCGGAGAAGCGCACCGGCGCGGGAAAGGCGCGCACCATCACCGAGGGCACCACGCCCCCCACGCCCGCCCCCAGCCCCGCGAGCAGGTACAGCGGGACGAGGTGCTCGGGCCGCTCGCCCACGCCGACATAGAGCAGGTACGTCGACACGGACAGCAGCAGGCTGCCCGCGGCCAGCGACCACCCCGCGCCGAAGCGATCCACCGCCAGGCCGAAGAGCACCGCCCCCAGGGTGAGGGTCACCGTGGCCAGGCTGTTGGCGCGCAGCGCGAGCGCCGGCGAGATGCCGTACAGCTTCTGCACCAACGTCGGCGTCATCAGGATGACCACCACGATGGCGGCGGTGAGCAACCAGGTGACCAACATGGACACCACCACGCTGGTGCCGTGTCCCCGCAGCACTTCCTTGAGCGGCAACCCCTGCACGAGCGCCTTGCGCTGGCGCATCTGTTCGAACACGGGCGTCTCGGCCAGCCAGCGGCGCAGGTAGACGGCGAAGAAGCCGAACACGCCCCCCACCAGGAAGGGGATGCGCCGGGCGAAGTCCCGCACCTGCGCGGGGGTGTAGAACGTGTTGATGGCCACCGCCATCAGCGAGCCGAGCAGGATGCCAGACGTGAGGCCCGCGGTGAGGATGCCGCAGGCGAGCCCCACGCGCCGCTCCGGCACGTGCTCGGAGACGAACACCCACGCGCCGGGCACCTCCCCGCCCACCGCCGCGCCCTGCAGCATGCGCATCACCAACAGCAACAGCGGCGCCGTGTACCCCGCCGTGGCGTAGGTGGGCAGCGAGCCGATGAGCAGCGTGGGCACCGCCATCATGAACACGCTCAGCGCGAACATGCGCTTGCGCCCACCGCGATCGCCGAAGTGCGCCATCACGATGCCGCCCAGGGGCCGCACGAGGTAGCCCGCCGCGAACAGGCCGAACGCCTGCAACTGGCGCAGCCACTCCGGCGTGTCCGCGGGGAAGAACAGCTCCCCAATCACCGCGGTGAAGAACACGAAGATGATGAAGTCGTAGAACTCCAGCGCGCCGCCCAGCGCCGCCAGGCCGAGCGTCCTCACGTCCTGGGCGGAGAGCGGGCGCTGCGCGAGGGATGACGGGGTCTCGAGGCTCGAGTGGGTCTCCATGGGGAGAACAGAGCGTGATCCCCGGGACCGGGCAAGCACTCGTCGCGGAAGATGTCAGCCCACCTCGCGCCGCGCGGGCTCGTCGGCTTCCGGGGCCGGGACCGGCACCGGCGGGGAGGCGCGGGCGGATCCTCCCGGAAGGCGCTGGGCAGCAAGCTGAAGGGCAGCACCTTGCCCAGGGCGATCAACAGCAACATGCCGCCGGGCGCCGCGAAGATCGCGAGCGCGGGGAGCACCTTGGCCACGTCGATCAACTGCTCCCGCATGCGCCGGCGCTCCTCGGGCGTGAGCGGCTGCCGGCGCGCGGCCCGGGCGAGCAGATGATACAGCTCACCCGTCTCGCGCACCTCGCGCCGCAACCGGCCGTAGTAGCGCCCCAGCAGCGAGGAGAACCCGGCCGCCCTTCCCTGCTTCATGTGTGGAACCCACCTCGGAGACCGCGCCGGCCCGCCCGAGAGCAAATACTCCACCGCCGCCCCGGACGCCACTGGCCCCCGCCACTGGAGCGCACGCCCGCCCGACCGTCATGGGTTGGACGCCCCGGAACGAGCGCATACGGGCCCAGGCATCTGCGCTAGAGTGTGCCGCCCGTGTCACACCGCTTCCAGGTCAACCTCCGGGGGGTTATCGACCTCCTCTCCCACCATCTCTACAGCACGCCCGGGGTGTTCGTGCGCGAGCTGCTGCAGAACGCCACCGACGCCAACCGCGCCCGCCAGCACCTGGAGCCCACCCACACCGGCACGGTGCACGTGGAGCTCATCGAGAAGCAGGACGGCGGGCCGCCCACCCTGCTCTTCCGCGACGAGGGCGTGGGGCTGACGGAGGAGGAGCTGCACCGCTTCCTGGCCACCATCGGCGAGAGCTCCAAGCGCGAGGCGCTCGAGGCCCACCGGGCCGACTTCATCGGTCAATTCGGCATCGGACTGCTCTCGTGCTTCATGGTGTGTGACGAGCTGCTGGTGGTGACGCGCTCGGTCAAGGGAGACGGGAGCACCTGGGAGTGGCGGGGCCGGCATGATGGAACCTACTCCGTGGGTATTTCCGCGCACCCGATGGAGCGCTGCGGCACCCAGGTCTTCCTCCTGCCCCGCCCGGACGCCGCCGAGTACTTCACCCCCGAGCGCGTGCGTCAGCTCATCCTCCACTACGGCGGCCTGCTGCCCTACCCCATCCACCTCACCGCCGACGGCCACACCGAGCACCTCAACCGCGCCCCGCCTCCCTGGCGCCGCACGTACCCGAGCGCGGCGGCCCGGCGCCGGCGCTGCTGGCCCATGGGCGCGAGGTGTTCGGCATGGACTTCGTGGACTGCATCTCGCTGCGCGCGGAGGCCGGAGGCGTGGAGGGCGTGGCGTACGTGCTGCCCTTCTCGCCCCACTTCAACGCCCGCCAGAAGCACCGCGTGTACCTCAAGGGCATGCTGCTGTCGGAGAGCGCGGAGAACCTGCTGCCGGACTGGGCCTTCTTCGTCAAATGCGTGGTGGACGCCCAGGGCCTGCGCCCCACCGCCAGCCGCGAGTCCTTCTACGAGGACGCCACGCTCTCGCGCACCCGCGAGGCGCTCGGCCAGCAGTTGCGCCAGTACCTCGTGGACCTGGCCAACGAGCAGCCCCGCGCCCTCCAGCGGCTCATCGCCCTGCATGGCCTGTCGGTGAAGTCGCTCGCGCTGGACGACGACGACTTCTACCGGCTCGTCATCCACTGGCTGCCCTTCGAGACGACGCTGGGCACGATGACGCTGGAGCACTACCGCCAGGAGTCCTCCACGGTGCGCTACGTCAACACCCTGGAGACCTTCCGGCAGGTGGCGCGCGTGGCGGCCGCCCAGGGGCTGTGCATCATCAACGCCGCCTACACGCACGACGCGGCGCTCCTGGAGAAGCTGCCCCGGGTCCACCCGGACGCCCAGGTGGAGCTGTTCTCCGCGGCGCGGCTTCCCCAGGGCTTCGAGGAGCTGACGCACGAGGAGAACCGGCGGTGGCCCGGCTGCGGCGCGTGGCGGAGGAGGCCCTGGAGCCCTTCCGGTGCGAGGTGAGCCTCAAGAAATTCCTCCCGCCCGAGGTGCCCACGCTCTACGGCGACGCGAGCGACGGCGCCTTCCAGCGCGACCTGGAGCGGGCACGCGAGGAGACGGACGCGCTGTATGCCTCGGTGCTCGAGGGGGCACTGGGCAAGCGCTCCGACGAGGAGCGGCCCCAGTTGTGCTTCAACCTGCGCAACCCCGTGGTACGCCAGCTCGCGCGCGTACGGGACACCGCCCAGCTCCGGCTGTCCGTGGAGATGCTGTATGTCCAGGCGCTCCTGCTCGGGCACCGGCCGCTCAACGCGCGGGAGATGGCGCTGCTCAACCGGGGCCTGCTCGGCCTCATCGCGGCGCGCCTGGACGACGACGAAGGCACGGGAGGCATGCATTGACGGAGCAAGACTGGCGCGAGCGATTCAACACCCTGCGCGCGCGTGCCGAGCGGTTGGAGCCGGGCGAGTCCAAGGTGATGGCGCTGGAGGAGGCGGCCCGGCTGGCGGACACCCACGGCGAGGTGGGGCTCGCCTATGAGACGCGCGACGAGCTCATCGAGGCGGCCACCTTCGCGGGCTTCCCGGAGCGCGCCCTGGTCGCCTACGCCTGGTGCCGGGGCCAGCAGCAGCGGGACCCCCGGCGCTTCGATCCCGAGGGCCTGCTGTGGAAGCAGAAGTGGATGGTGGGCGTGCTGCCCGAGTTCCCCCATATCGGCCGCAAGCAGATAGAGGCCGCGCTGGAGGACGTGGAGCAGGGCTACGCGAAGGCGGGGGCGGGCCAGCGCGCGGTGTTCAAGCTGCGCTACCGGCGGCCCGGGACATGGGCGAGCAGACCCTGGCCGAGGAGATGCGCGTCCGGTGGCTGGAGGCGCCTCGCGACCACCTCACGGACTGTCTCGCGTGCGAGCTGAACGTCGAGCTGCACCACTTCCTCGACCAGGGTGACTACGCGCGGCTGATGCAGAAGGCCCGGACCCTGCTCGAGGGCCGCCACACGTGCGCGAAGGTGCCGCACCTCACATTCGGGCGGGTGCTCTATCCGCTCTTCAAGCTGGAACAGTGGGAGCAGGCGCGCGAGCACCACCTGCGCGGCTACGCGATGGTGCGTGGAGACCGGTACTTCGTCAGCACCGTGGGCGAGCACCTGGAGTTCCTCGCGCTCACGGGGAACGTGCGGCGGGGACTGAAGCTCTTCGAGCGGCACCTGGGCTGGGCGCTGGAGCACGCGACGCCCCTCAACCGCTTCACCTTCCACGCGGCCGCGCTCGCGCTGATGGAGCGCGCCCAAGTGGAAGCGCGGGAGCGGGTGGAGCTCGCCCTGCCGCGCGCCTTCGCGCTGTACTCCCCCACGGGCACCTACGAGACCCGGGCCCTGCGTGGCTGGCTCGCGGCGCAAGCGGAGGACCTCGCCGCGAAGTTCGACGCGCGCAACGGCACGGACCGCTTCCACCAACTGCTCGCGCGCACCCAGCGCCTCGCCTCCGAGGCCCGGCCCCTGCCCATCGACGACTGAGTGTTCCTCGGGAGGGACGATGTCCGCGGAGACGGTCTGGAAGTGGATGGCACTGCTGCTCGGTGCCGTCCTGGTGGCCACTGGCTGCGCCACGGTGACTTCGCCCCTCGGCCGCGGAGCATCCCTCGACTACAGCGGCGTGTCCGTGCCTGTATTGGCGGGCCGGGCAAGCGGTGACTCCCAGCACGTAGACACGAGCTCGAATGCACTCACGCGACTGCCCCGCCGCCAGGGTGGGCGTGTCCTGGGCACGACGGTGGCCAGGGTGAGCCCGGCCGAGATGGCCGTGCGCGCGGTGGCCAGCGGTGCCGTGCAGGTGGACGCCTTCGAGAACCTGCTGGCACTCGCGGGCCTGGATGACTTTACGATCCGCCCTCGCGAGGCGCGTCCTTCACCCCTCGGGATGCAGCCCGGGTGCAGACTGAGTTGCTGCGGAAGCCCGTGACGCTCGCCTCGTTCCCGCCACGGATGGCTGTCGGCCACCTGCTGCGCGAGGTGCTCGAAACAGGCGAAGCATCCCGTGAGGAGTTGCTACGCCGGGTGGAGCGATTCAAGACCGTGGCCGTGCTGCGGCCGGACGGGTACCTCGCCTGGACACTCAACGGACGCACGCAGCAGAAGGTAGGCCCGGTGGAGTGGAAGGACGAAGCCTTCCGCGCCGGCCCCTTCGAGCTGGGTCGCTTCTACATCAGCAACGGGTGGATCTTCCGGCGGGCGGACACGCAATTGAGGCCCCTCATGCAGGGCCCTCCTCTGGCGGAGGTGTACGACGACGCTGACTACCTTGACCGCACCTTGGATGGAGCGGAGGAGTCCTTCGTTGGGCTGTACCACGCCATGGGCCAATTGCTGACGCGCCCGATGGACAGCATCGCGGCGCTGCGACACCTCCCGGAGGGAGTGGTGTCCCTCATCACATCCTCGCCCGAGTACATCGAGCGCTTCCGGTACATGACGCGGGGGGAGCAGGTGAAGGCGCTCTCCAAATTGGTAACCCACCTCATCGTCACTTTTGGCGCGGCGGGCGGCACCACGAGCACGCTGACGAGGACATTGGCGAGCGCGGAGGCCACCGTACCAGTGCTCTCCCTCTCCGCCGAGGGCCTGATGGTGGTGGAGCGCGTCGCGGTGCCAGTGGGCAAGGTGGCCACGGTGCTGAGCGGCGGGCCCGGTGCGGCCATCATCCTCCAAAGGACGAACGCGAGTGGACAGACGCCCTCACCCGCCCCGGGGCCCGGCCAGTGGGCGCCCGCCAACGAGTCCATGTCCGCACGGGCCCGCGCCTACCAGGAGCAGATCTCGGGGCACTCGGCGGACGACGCCTATTGGGTCGGTGGAATGAGCACCAAGGCCGGAGGCGTGAGGTTCGACGGATTCAAGGACGGCGTGCTGTTGGAGGCCAAGGGGCCGGCTACGCCAACAAGTTCCTCGACAACCTGGACCCCAAACCCTGGTTCAAGAACTCGGGCGCGATGGACCTCGTCAAGCAGGCTCGGCGGCAGCTCGGCAAGGCGAAGGGCATCCCCATCCGATGGCACATCGCGGAGGAGAAGGCAGCCGATGCCATCCGATTCCTACTCAAGGACGCTCGAGTGGCCGGAATTGAAGTGGTCTATACCCCAGCGATATAGGGATAAGAGCTGACCATGCCCAAACAGGTCCAAAGAGACGAAACGTACCGTGCTGGCGCGTACTGGGGGCCTCGAAAGGAATCTCCGGAGGAATGTGCTCGACGAGCCGAAGCCTTCCTGACCTCCCTATCCCGTGTCGATCCAACCTTCTCCCGCTGGTTTCAGCAGGGCAGGTCGCGCAAGGAGGCACTGAAGCGCCCTATTGAACCCAATCGCTCGACACTGGAGAAACTCATCCGCCGAGGCAAGGATCGAGTCGTGGAGGCCCTTGGCCACTCCGTCTGGGCGTGGAACGGCGAGCCCGACGACTACGACGCCAGTGGCTTTCACATCGAATGTGGTGGCTACTCGGAAGCCGTGCCCAACGTCTGTGTGTTCCAGCTGCCCAACCGAGGGCCCAACGCTGAGCGGGTGTTGAGCGCGCCCGTCCTCTCCGAACTCATGCGAAGCACCGCCATGGCCTGGGAGCCGGACTGGGGCGCGGCCCTGTCGACCATCCATCGCGATATGGTGGATGGAGACGGTCGCGCGAACGTCTGGGTCGGCTGGGTCACGTACCTGTCACTTCAACGTGGCCGGGTGCCTCCCCTGCCCGCTCCCGTGCGCATCGAGCCGGTGGAGGACAAGGGCACCCTCATCATCCTCACCCCCGAGCGCTTCACCGCGGCCAACCCCGAGCACGTCGCTCTTGCCGGGCGGGTCCGGGAGTTGCTGGACCGAGCAGGGCTGCTCGGCCCACTCCAGACACCGCCAACAACACCCACGGCTTGAGCCAACCGGGCCCCTCAGCTCATGGCCGCTTGGGGGACTCCCGGTGCGCGCGGGGTCGCGCTCGGCGACGGGGCCGATAATCTCGTCGATCCGCCGCAGCACCTCCGCGCTCAACTTCACCCCCGAGGCCTTCACGTTCTCCTTCACCTGCTCGGGCCGCGAGGCGCCGATGATGGCCGAGGAGACGTTCGGGTTCTGCAGCACCCACGCCACGGCGAGCTGCGCCAGCGACAGCCCCACCCCGTCCGCCACCGGCTTGAGCTGCTGGACGCGCTCGAGGATCTCATCGCGCAGGAAGCGCTGGACGAAATCGGCTCCGCCCTTGTCGTCCGTGGCGCGGCTGCCCGGCGGCGGCGCCTGTCCCGGGCGGTACTTGCCCGTGAGCACCCCTTGGGCAATCGGGGAATAGACGACCTGCCCCACCCCCAGCTCCTGGCACGTGGGCACCACCTGGGCCTCGATGATCCGCCACAGCATCGAGTACTGCGGCTGGCTGGACACGAGCTGAATGCCGAGCTGCCGGGCCAGCGTCACGCCCGCGCGGATCTCCTCCGCCTTCCACTCGGACACGCCGATGTAGAGCGCCTTGCCCTGACGGACGATGTCGGCGAACGCCTGCATCGTCTCCTCCAGGGGCGTCTCGTAGTCGTAGCGATGCGCCTGGTACAGGTCCACGTAGTCCGTCTTCAGCCGCTTGAGCGAACCGTGGATGGATTCCATGATGTGCTTGCGCGACAGGCCCCGGTCGTTGGGCCCCTTGCCCGTCGGCCAGTAGACCTTGGTGAGGATCTCCAGGCCCTCGCGGCGTTGTCCCTCGAGGGCGCGGCCAAGCACCGCCTCCGCGCGCGTGCCCGCGTAGACATCCGCGGTATCGAAGGTGGTGATGCCCTCGTCGAGGGCCGCGCGGACGCAGGCGTGCGCCGCGTCCTCCTCGACCTGGGAACCATGGGTCAGCCAGTTGCCGTAGGAAATCTCGCTGACCATCAGACCGCTGCCGCCAAGATGTCGGAAGTGCATGGGGGAGACTTAAGTCGTCCGCCTCCCCCTGTCCGCCCCAAACTCTCTTGGATGCTGGCCGGGTCAGCGCTTGAGCTTGCTGAAGGGATTGTTGAAGGGCTCGGCCGAGGGCTTCGGCGCCGGAGCGGCCTTGCCACCCCCCTGCTTGCTCATGGGCGCATGGGACGGGCCCGAGGGGCGGCTGGACGGGGCCGCGGGACGGCTGGAAGGCGCCGCCGGAGTGCCCTCGGTGAGCGCGCGCACGGACAAGCCGAGCCGCTTGCGCGCCAGGTCCACGTTCACCACCTTCACCGTCAACCGATCTCCCACCTTCACGGCCTCGGATGGGTCCTTGATGAAGCGGTTGGACAACTGGGACACGTGCACGAGCCCATCCTGGTGCACCCCCACGTCCACGAAGGCGCCAAAGGCCGTCACGTTGGTGACCACGCCCTGCAACACCATGCCCTCCTTCACGTCCTCCAGCTTCTGCAGATCCTCGCGGTAGGAGGGCGCGGTGAAGTCGCCGCGCGGGTCGCGGCTGGGCTTCTCCAGCTCGGCGAGGATGTCCTTGAGCGTCATCTCCCCCAGGTCCGGCCCGAGGTAGCGCTTGGGATCGATCTTCCGCACCAGCGCGGCGTTGCCCACCAGCTGCTTCACGTCCACGCCCAGGTCCTTCGCCATGCGCTCCACGACGCCGTAGCGCTCGGGGTGCACGGCGCTCGCGTCCAGGGGCTCCGGGCCGTGGACGCGCAGGAAGCCCGCGGCCTGCTCGAACGTCTTGGGCCCGAGCCCACTCACCTTGAGGATCTCCCGGCGCGTGGTGAAGCGGCCCTTGGCGGCGCGGTGGGTGACGATCTTCTTGGCCAGCGTGGGGCCAATGCCCGACACGTGCTCGAGCAGCTGCGGCGACGCCGTGTTGACGTCCACCCCCACCGCGTTGACGCACGAGTCCACCACCTCGCCCAGCTTCTTCTTGAGCTGCCCCTGGTCCACGTCGTGCTGGTACTGGCCCACGCCGATGCTCTTGGGGTCGATCTTCACCAGCTCCGCGAGCGGATCCTGCAGGCGCCGGCCGATGGACACCGCGCCGCGCAGCGACACGTCCAGGTCGGGGAACTCCTCCCGGGCCACCTCGGACGCCGAGTAGATGGAGGCGCCCTGCTCGCTCACGGACACCACGGGCACATTCACCCCGAGCACCTTGAGCACCTCGCGCACGAAGCCCTCCGCCTCGCGGCTGCCCGTGCCGTTGCCCACGGCGATGAGCTCCGGCTTGTGCTTCTGGATGATGGCGCCGCACTGCCGGGCCGCCGTGGCGCGCTCGTTGGCGCCGCGCTCGGTGTAGAGCGTGGCCGTGTCCACGAGCTTCCCCGTGGCGTCCAGCATGGTGGCCTTGACGCCCGTGCGCAGGCCGGGGTCCAACGCGAGCACGGCCCGGCCGCCCGCGGGCGGGGACAGGAGCAGGTGGCGCAGGTTCTGGCCGAACACGGTGATGGCCTCGCGGTCCGCGCGCTCCTTGAGCTCGTTGCGCAGCTCGCTCTCCAGCGAGGGCCCCATGAGCCGCTCCCACGAGTCCTCCACCGCGGCGCGCAGGTGCGGGGCGAACGGGGACTGGGGCTTGGTCACCACGCGCGAGGAGAGCGTCCCCTTCACCTCGTCATCCGGCAGGGCGAGCTGGAGGCGCAGCACCTCCTCGGCCTCGCCGCGCAGCAGCGCGAGGATGCGGTGGGAGGGCGCCTTGGACAGGTCCTCCTCGTGGTCGGCGTAGTTGTCGAACTTGGTGGCCTCGCCCTTCTTGGCGGCCACGACGGCCGAGCGCAGGCGGCCCTTGTTCACGCACAGCTCGCGCGCGGTGCGGCGCAGGCCCGCGTCCTCGGCGACGCGCTCGGCGCAGATGTCACGCGCGCCCGCCAGCGCCGCCTCCTGGTCCGGCACCTCCTTGTCCGCGTGGATGAACGGACGCACCCGGGCGCCCACGTCCTCGCCCCGCGTGCCCTCCTGCTTCCAGAGCAGATCCGCCAGCGGCTCCAGGCCCCGCTCCCGGGCGATGGCCGCGCGGGTGCGGCGCTTGGGCTTGTAGGGCAGGTACAGGTCCTCCAGCTCCGTGCGCGTCTTCGCCCGCTGCAGCGCCTGGGTCAGCTCGGGGGTGAGCTTCCCCTGCCCCTCGATTGAGCGCAGGATCGTCTCCCGGCGCGCGTCCAGCTCCTCGCGCTCGGCGGCGCGGTCGAGGATGGTCTGGATCTGCACCTCGTCCAGGCCCCCCGTGGCCTCCTTGCGGTAGCGGGCGATGAACGGAACCGTGGCCCCCTCGGCGCTCAGCGCCAGGGTACGGTCCACCTGCTCGGCCTTGAGGCCCAATTCCTTCGACAGCTCGATGGCGTAGACGTGCATGGCGACTCACACCCTACACCATCCCACACCCGATGGCGAGGCCCCGCCTGGGAGCCCACCCCACCCCGCTCACCACCCCGCTCATATAAGGAGGGGCCGGGCGGGCCCGTGGCACACGACTTCTCGCTGGGAGGAATCCGGCCCCCGCGTTGCACGAGCCGCGGGCCATGCTGAACTCTTCCCTCATGCCCCCCGCGACCCTCCAGGCTCCGACTCCAAAGAGCGCAATGACCTGTCCGTCGAGGCGGCCTTCCAGGCGTCTCCACCTGAGATGGTTGCGGAGATCCTCGACGGGGAGCTGCACGTCAGCCCTCGCCCCGCCCGTCCGCATGCCAGCGTAGCGACGCGACTGGGCGTCCTCATCGGGGCGCCCTTCTGGCTCGGCACGGGGGGACCTGGAGGATGGGTCTTCATCGATGAGCCGGAGCTTCACTTCGGCCCACGCCCGGACAAGCTCGTCCCGGACCTCGCGGGCTGGCGGAGTGAGCGGATGCCAGATGTCTTCGGTGGGGAGGACACGCCAGCACACTACGATCTCGCCCCGGACTGGGTATGCGAGGTCCTCTCCAAGAGCACGCGGCAGAGGGACAAGGGCCCCAAGCAGCGCATCTACGCCCGGGAAGGAGTCCGGCACATGTGGCACGTGGATCCGCTGGCCCGCACGCTCGATATCTTCCGGCTCCAGGGGAGCCAGTGGCTCCTGGTCGACTCCTTCGCCGAGGATCAGCGAGTGCGTGCCGAGCCCTTCGAGGCCGTCGAACTCGACCGGCGCGGCTCTGGTCCAGGTGAGGCATCGTCACCACTCACCGACTCAGGCCACGAAAGAGAACCCGGTCATGGATGAGACATTCGCGCGGCAGCGGGAGGAGATGGCCCGGCACACCATTCCCCAGCTCATCGAGCTGCTGGAGAGCGAGGATCTGCGCACGCGCTTCCTGGCGGAGATGGTGCTGAGGGACGCGACGTCCACGTGACTCCACTTCCAGCCCGCGGGTCCGCGGGCCGAGCGGCAGCGGGCGGTCCAGGAGTGGCGCGACTGGTGGGCCGCGCACCGCGACACCTTCAAACGGCGCTGGGGGCGCTCGGCGGGAGGAGAGCACGGTTCTCTTGAGGGAGGGAATCAGGCCTCGGCGTTGCACGAGACGGGGGCCATGCTGAATTCTTCCCTCATGTCCCCCCGTGACCCTCCAGGCTCCGACGCCACCGAGCGCAATGACCCATCCGTGGAGGCGGCCTTCCAGGCGTCTCCACCTGAGATGGTAGCGGAGATCCTCGACGGGGAGCTACACGTCAGCCCTCGCCCCGCCCGTCCGCATGCCAACGTGGCGTCGAACCTGGGTGGCCTCATCACGGTGCCCTTCAAGCTTGGCAGGGGCGGACCGGGCGGTTGGGTCATCATCGTTGAGCCGGAGCTGCACCTCGGCCCACGCCCGGACAAGCTCGTCCCGGATCTCGCTGGATGGAGACGTGAGCGCCTACCGGACGCCCTTGGAGGGGACGACGCCCCGGCGCACTACGATCTCGCCCCGGATTGGGTGTGCGAGATCCTCTCCGAGCGCACGCGGCAGCGGGATAAGGGGCCTAAGCAGCGCATCTACGCCCGGGAAGGAGTCCGGCACATGTGGCACGTGGACCCGCTGGCCCACACGCTCGATATCTTCCGGCTCCAGGGGAGCCACTGGCTCCTGGTCGATTCCTTCTCCGGAGAGCAGCGGGTCCGCGCTGAGCCCTTCGAGGCCATCGAACTCGAGATGGCGTTGCTCTGGTCCAGATGAGGCATACCTACGTGAGGAACCAGGGACAACAGGCTCGTGAACTGGAAATCACCCCACCCTCATCCGTCGAACACGAATCATGATCGAGAATCGCGAGCGGTGGACCAGTATTTTCCAGCTGGCGTTCAGCTCGACACCTCTATCATATCTCATAACTTCCTAGATCAAATACCGCCCCACAACGGCCCGACCAACAACCAAGAAACAATATCAACGAAAGAAGCAACAACATGCAAACAAAAAGCACTTACAAAACACATCAAAACAGAAATCGAGACACAACTCAAAGACAAGCAACAAAAGAAAGATGGATTGATGTAGCAATCCTATTCGCGGGAGGGTGCGGAAGCGGCCTTCTAATATTGGGCACAATAGATTGCGCCGCACTTTTTCGATTCGGCTGGCTCAAATTCAGCGCGATGGTACTCATTTTCTTAAGTATCAGCCGACAATGGTTTCGCCTTCAGCTCAAACCATTGATTGGCGTCCAATATCTTCGCGCTTATCCTCCAATCTGGCTACCTGCGCTGCTCGGCGCCTTTTTTTCCATTGGATGCGGCTTGCTGTGGGCAGATGCATTACTCACCAAAAGCTGCGCATTACCTGACACAAGCCTCAGCGATGTCGCACAATACTTCTTCCTTATTGCTTCAACATCAGTCTTCGCATGGGTCATTTGGATCGGGAGTTCCCACCTAGTAGATTTATACAAACCACACCAACCCATCTCAACAGTCGAAACCAAACAAACCGACAACAATCAATCGCAGTTCTTAGGCTGGCTGGCCTCAGATGAAGCCGTCCATAGCATTGAGGATGACCTATTCGGGCATGCAGCCGTAGCAAAGCGGCTTTCCGAAATTATCCTTTCCGATTCAGAACCAACTGTCGCGCTCATTGGAAAAGTAGGTGCAGGAAAAACTTCTTTATTCAACATGGCATCCGAATTTCTCTCTCGCCACAAAAACTCCCAATACCATCACATTCACCTCGCTCGACTCAGCCTATGGCCCTTTGACTCCGTTCAGGCCGCGATCACAGGTATTTTAAATTCGATTTCAAACCAGCTAAACAGCCAGGTCAGCACCTTTCCATTGAAGGGCCTTCCAGTTGATTATGTAGATGCGATTGAAGGTTCAGGCTGGCCATGGATCAAAGCCGTGCGACTAGCAAGACCGGAGCAGCCATCCGACATTTTGAGGCGAATCGATCTTGTTGCACTGGCTATCAACATCAAAGTGGTACTTTGGGTCGAAGACTTTGAAAGGTTCGCCGGCTTGGTTCGAAGCGCGACCGAACCGGAGTACATAAGGCTTGCTCCGCTTCGAGCATTGTTAAACGAATTAGCAGAACTCAAATCAGTTCAAATTGTACTTGCCTCTTCAGCCGCCGACTTCAAATTCGACATAGAAAAACTGGCTCGCTTTACCATCGAGCTACCATCTTTAAGCACGAACACTGTAAGCTCCAGCACCAAGCGGCTTCGCAATGCTCTTTCATCGAAGTTTCCAGATGACATTGACCCAGCTCAAGAAACAGAACGCAAGCGTTTCTGGCCCTCTGAAACAGCTGAACAACTGGCAGGATGGACCTTGATTGGAGGTAACAGCTCGATGCATCTCGCGCGAGCGATGAGCATCCTCTGCACTACTCCACGTCAGTTAAAACAAGTACTGAGGCGCTTTGGGGATGCATGGGATAGGCTTCATGGAGAGATAGATTTTGACGATCTACTCATGATATCGATCATTCATTCAACGGCGCCAAGTATTCACGAGGCGATAGGTCGAAATATCGAGGTACTTCGCGTGGGAGCCCGCCTTTGGAACAAAAAAAGTGACAGCAAAACGCAGTTTGCATTAGAAACTGCCGCATTGCTGGACTTAATGGCACCAGAAGCGTCCGCAGCATTGAAGTATTTGATCGACGAACTGTTTCCTGGCTGGGAAGTCGGGGAAGCTAGCGCTTCAGTCAGCCAGAAGCGTCCACAGGCGATCGCATCCACACATACTGACTATTGGAAGAGATACGTCTCGCTAGAGGCACCGTCCGATGCAAATGCTGATCAACCTGTCCTGAAACTTGTTGCCCAATGGAAAAAATCGAAAGACTCTGCGTTAATTGATTTACTTGTCTCGGGTGGCTACCCTGAGTCTCTTGAGGCATTCCTCGCCGTTGTCGCTGACAAGGGCAGTCTTCTTCAAATGCTTCATCAGCTAATTGATACTTACCTCAAGCAAAAACTACCAATTGCCCGCAACGATATTAGCGAACCGCCTGGACTGGTCTCGATATGGCGAATGATGCTGCAAAACCGCCCAGGCGAATTGGAACTAGGCCTGGAGCTTGAAAAACATATTAGGACCGCTCTTCCAGCCAACATATCCATCGCATATTCGTTGATAAATTTCTTTGCCACACTAAGCAACGAGGTCGCAATGCTCATAACCAATGAGCGAGCCAAAGAACTCACCGACCTGTTTCAGCATCTGCTTTTCACTTATTTCAACGGAAAGCCCGACGAGCTTGCGCTTGCATTAAAAGGAGCAAGAAGCCACACGATATATTGGGGAAGTTGGGGATTGGATCGAATTCGCGCAAGGCAAGCGCACGGAATTCCAGGCGACCACTGGCATGGCTTTGCACAAACACTCACTGAGGGCGCGCGCAGACATCCAAGTGACTTGCTACCACAGATCCTACCGTTCGTTGTAAAACAGAGGGACATGCTGAGACGCTCAGGCAGCAGCGGACAAATCGAGCAAGTTTCCACCTATGATTTTGACAAAGAATCTACAGAGAAGCTTTTCCACATCAGCTCTTTTTTTGCGATGATGGACGATACGCGCTCAGCTATTCTTTTAGATCCAACAGCCACGGTAATGCGCAACGCAGTACTTGAATTCATTGATGCTCACCGAAATACGATCAAACCAGCCCGTCGCACCAAGCCTAAAAAATCCTAACCCCCGTAATTGGACTCCATCAATTGGTAAATTTACGTGGACGTCTGATTCATGGCTCGGAGCAATCAGCTGAGGCATGCGTGTTGAATCTGCATGGGCACATGGAGCAGAGGAGCGAATTAAAGGCGTGCTGCCGCACGACAGAAAACCACCACTTGCACGACAAGTGCTAGGCAGAATTAATGACTACCCGAAACAACCCCAGCAGAAACTTACCGAAAAACTCTGGATGACCACGCATAGTACTCAACACTCCCTGGCTCGCTGCCGGACTGGGGGCCTGCGGGGGCTTTGTATTTGGTGGGTACCGGGCAGAACCCCTGATTGCCTAGAACCTAGTCCTCATAAATTCTGGATTGGATGCACCGGTGCTCAACGGCCTGCAGCCTCAAGCGCACCAATCGGCAGGAAGTACATGTAGAGCGGCGTACCGAATATCGCCACGACTTCCAGGAACCACAAATCATCCTTGTCGATGATCACGGGCAGAAGAGAGGACATGGAACGCGAAAGCATTCCATGTGCTCGCGCGCGCAACCACCCCGCTCAGGCCTCGCCCAGCTTCTGCAGCAGGGCCCGGGCATGGCCGTGGAAGGGATGCTCCGGAGGCAGGGTGCTCACGAGCCGCCGCGCCAGCTCGGCGCTCTCGGTGGTCCTTCCACCCTTGGAGCACGCCACCGCCAGGTTGAAGACTGGCTCGGGCCGGGTGGGCGCCCGCCGCCGGGCCTCCCGCAGCACCTCGATGGCGTGCGCCGCATACCTCTGGCCCCGTCGCAGCAGGAACAGCCCCAGGTCGTTGCACGCCTCCCACGCCTTGGGATCCATCCCCATCGCCTCTTCATAAGCATGGATGGCCCCCTCCTCGTCCGGCCGAATCAGGGACTCACAGGCCTTGGCCTCCAGGAGCTTGAGGGTCAACGAGCGCACCCCCTTGCCTTCCGCCTCACGCACGAGCGCCAGGGCCTCGCGGTTGCGGCCGCGGCCCAAGAGCTCCACCACCCGTTCGATCAGGGCGGCGTTCGGATCCGCGGCCGGGGCGGGTGTGGGCAACGGCTCGCGAAGTACCGCCGCCTCGGGCACCAGCTCCAGGCCCCGCTTCAAGAGCCGCTCGGCGGCGCGCACCTTGCCCCGCCGCGCCAACAGCTCGGCCAGGAAGCGCCACGCCCGAGCATCCCGCGCGTCCAACCGCAAGCAGCAGACGAACTGACGCACCGCGGGCCGGACCCGCTCCCCCATCGCCCACGCACGGCCCAGCTCGAAGCGGTAGGAGGCCGCCTGGGGATCGATCGTCACGGCGCGCTCCAGCGCCTCGCGCGCGGCCTCGGCGTTGCCCAGCCGGAGCAGCACCACCCCGAGGCCATACCAGACCTCGGGCCGGTCATCGCCCTGGGCGGCGAGCGGCAGGTAGAGCGTCCTGGCCGCCTCCCAGTCCTCGCGCTGGAGCGCCAGGGCACCCCGCACGAGCGCCACGTCCCGCCGCGCGCCCTGGGCCGCCGCCTGCTGGAGCAGGGACTCGGCCCGAGCCCCATCGCCCTCCACCAGCGACACCTTGGCCAGCGTGACGAGCGCCTCCCCATCGTTGGGATCGCGGCTCAGCCGCTGATTCGCCAGCACCGCGGCCTGCTTCACCTGGCCCATCGCCAACATCTCACCGAGGGATGGCATCACGTCTCCTGGACTCGAGTGCTCATGCAGGGGCCGCCAGCGGAGGACGGCCTCGACTCATCACGTGGGGTGGGACACCTGGGGGAGCCCGGGCGCCGTGGCCAGCATGCTCGACTTGAACAGGGCCCCGAGCGCCGAATGGGAATGGCCGGTCATCGGGCCCTGGCTCGCCGCCGGGAGCCCCGGCGTCAGGCCCACCAGACCGGAGTTCACCAACCCCTGCTTGATCGAGGGCTTGGGGTGGTGACTGGTATCGATCGCCACCTCGGACCTGATGCGGGTGCCCACGCCCATCGCGGCCTTCACGTCGGTGGCGAGCACGAGCTTGCCCTTGTCGAACCCGGCCCTGCCGCCGGCGGTCGCCGTCGCGCCCGCGACCGCGCCCAGGGTGACGGAGCCGTGCAGGCGGCCCACATGGCCCCCGAAGGTGGCATTGGCCTCGGCGCTCGCCCCCGCCCCGACCCTGCCCGCCACCAGGGCCGTGCGGTTCTTCGGATCGAAGGCCGCGCTGCCCTCCGCGACCGCCAGGGCGGAGGCCTCGCCGATCCCGTCGCGTGCACCCCCACGTGCTCGTTGAAGTCATGGGTCAGCTGGCCCGCGACCCCCGCCGAGGTCTCGGCCTTGAGAAAGGCATTCGCCGTGTACGCGTGGCTGCGCGTGTCGAGGCTGTAGCCCGCCTGGCCCTGCACCTTGAGGGCATTGGCGTCGGCGACGAACTGCGCGGAGCTCGATCCCAGGCGGCCCTCGTGCTCCACGTTGGCCACGAAGGAGGCGTTGGGCCCGTTGGCCTCGCCCTGGACGTACAGCTGGTGGGAGCCCTTGGCGTTGTGTTTGACGGTGGTCAGGCTCGCCGAGCCCGCCTGCGCCGTCATCGTGGCGCCCGGGATGTTCTTCTCCACCTTGGGGCCCTGGGCATCGACGAGCTTGTTCGGCTTGGCGCCCGGGGCTTCCTTGAAGGGCGCGGGGCCCGGCAGGTTGACCGCGTTGCCCGAGGTCTTGAGCATCCCATTGTTGTTGTTGACGGGGACGAGCAGCGCACCGGCCGGAGTGGCGGGGGTCGGCAGCTTCTTCGTCGGCGCGGACGCCTCGGGGGGCAGACTCGGCAGCGGCTTGTTGAGCGCGGGAGCGGTCTTCTGCTGGGCCTCGGGGGGCATCGGCAGCGGCTTGGACGGCGAGAGCTGCTTGGGCTGCGAGGAGGACTGAGCGTGGTTCCGGTGGAACAGCGACCTGGGCGAGTGGAAGCGAACGCTCATCGCGAAGTCCTCGAGTGAAGACCGTACGTACTCAGCGCACGTACTGGTCATATGTAGGATTATCGTTCCTAAGCCTCGCGGAGTTTCCGAGCGCGGAGCGCAAACCTGTCACTCAAAGCTCCACTCCAGGCTTCTGAGAAAAAGGCGCCTGGGAGGGACGCTTTTCTCACCTCCGAAGAAAGAGCCGCCCGAGTTCCCGGGACTACGGAACGGAGGGCACCTCGCCCGTGAGCACGCAGATGAGGGCGAGCGGATCGCACTTCACGGGGAAGCTCGGGTTGATGCCCGAGCCGCGCAGGCGAGTGGGCGGGTCCGCGTAGGGATCGCACTTGGACTCGTCGGGCTGCTTGTTCGTGGCGCAGGACACCACGGGCCAGATGCCGCGCACCGTGTACTGGGCGGTGCACCCGTTCTCCGTGTAGCGCAGGTCCGCGATGAACTGCGTGCCGGGGACAGAGGGGGTGTTGTAGATGCGCAGCCCCGACCACTCGTACGTCAGCTCCTTGGCCCCCTCCGACGAGGACGCGAGCGTGACCAGGCGCGTGGGGTTGAGAGTGGGCACCTCGCAGAAGTTGTCGGGCCCCGGGGCTTCCGTCTCCAGCGTGCCCACGGAGTTGGGCTGGTTCGCGGCCGCCGGGTCCAGCTTCGCCTCATCCACCAGCTTGCCCACCCGCGCGGTGCGCAGGCCCACCGAGTCCTTTTCCCCCTCCTCTCCGAGGTACTTCTGCAGGCCCACCGGCTCGGACTTGAGCTGGGCGCAGGCGCGAGCCGGATCCTCGCCCGGCTTGAGCGAATAGGTGGCCGCGAACGAGCCGGTGGAGCCGTCGGACACGGCCCGAGCCACCACGCACTGCGGATCCTGCCGTTGGGCCCCGCAGGCGCCCAGGAGCAACCCCAAACCAATCAGTCCACGCTTCATGATGTCTCTCCGGGGTGCACG
This sequence comes from Cystobacter fuscus, assembly GCA_049060065.1. Taxonomy (GTDB): domain Bacteria; phylum Myxococcota; class Myxococcia; order Myxococcales; family Myxococcaceae; genus Cystobacter; species Cystobacter fuscus_B. The sequence continues at coordinate 483,989 of JBMEQP010000002.1, read as the reverse complement.
CGCCTAGAAGCTCAGCCGCATTCCCAGACGGATGGAGCGCGGCGCCCGGTAGGCGATGGGGCGTTTGAAATTGGGGTTGATGTCCGTGTGGGTGATGAGGGGGTTGTTGGCCGCCGAGGAGCGCACGCGGCACGCGGGGTTGCCCGGCTCGACGCAGCTGTCCAGATCGGAGGGCTTGCCCCCGTCCTCGATGGGGAGCACCCGGGTGTAGGTGAACACCTGATCCACGTCCGTCACCTGCTGGAAGTTGAAGAGGTTGAAGACATCCAGGGTGACGCCGAGCGAGGTGTCGCGGCCGAGCCGATAGTTCAGGCCCAGGTGCCCGTCGATGTTGTGGACCCAGGGGAGCCGGCCCGCGCTGCCACGCGGCAGGATGAACGTCTCCGCGCCGCTGCGCCGCGGGTGGTAGCCCAGGTAGTTGAGCGGCGAGCCCGAGCGAGCCCGATAGCTCCCACCGAGGTCGATGTTCACGTCGCGCGACACGCGGAACTCCTTGGCGCCGAAGGCCTTGAACGCGTGCGTGCGATCTCCCGGCAGCGGCCCCTCGCGGTTGGTGGTGAGCGACAGCAGATCGAAGTCGCGTGTCAGGTTGGGAGACAACTGGTTGGTGTCCGCCCGGAAGAGGCCCGAGTAGTTGCCGCGCAGCGAGGACGCCGTGTAGCTCACCTGCGCCAGCCACGAGTTGGAGAAGGTCTTGGTGTAATAGACATTCACCGCGTCGTAGTCGCGGCGAGCGAGGGGGAAGTCCGACGAGGTGCCCTTGCCGGGGTTGCCCAGGAAGAAGGTGCTGCCGTCGTCGCGGCTCATGTCCTCGATGACGTCATTGAGGTAGCGCTTCGTATAGGAAACGCCCAGGCGGCCGAACACGAGCTCGTACTCCGCGCCCACGACGAGCTCGTCACTGGACTGCGCCCGGATGTTGGGATCCACCGGCACGCGGTCTCCGCCCTCGGAGCTCCAATACTGGTTGGGGTTCTCCGGGTTGCCGATGGGCTGCCGGTTGCTGTTCGAGTTGCAGGCGCCCCCCGGCGCGAGGTCTCCCGGTCGGGAGGGATTGCAGGCGGGAGCGTTGTAGGTGGCCGACAGCAGCCGCTGCTGGGGGAAGGACAGGTCGGCCATGTCGAGCGGGACGTTCTCGTAGAAGCGCGCGAAGTTGGCGTAGAGCTTCGAGCGGCCCTGCTGGGTGAAGTCATAGATGACGCCCAGGCGGGGTGACCACTGGTGGGGCAGGCTCAAGCCCACCTTGCCATCCAAGCCCCAGATGGTCTGCGCGTCGTAGCGCACGCCCACGTTGACCGTGACCTTGTCGAGCACGGACCAGCTGTCCTGCACGAAGCCGCCCAGGGTCATCGAGGTGGACGTGCCTTCCTTGTTCGGGTCGAACACGGGCACGTCCGGCGCCTCGAGGTAGCCGTACTGGTTGAGGGTATAGAAGCCACCCCTTTCAAGGTCGATGGCAGGTGTTTCTTTTAAACGATCAGATAGGAAGGGAATGGCGAGCCATGGCTACCGGCAGTTTGTCAGGACATAGCCATTCCATGGAGCGCCCGCCACTGGACGCTCTTGGGGTCGTCTGGTCTCTTGGGTGCCTCGGTTCTTCCCTGCTCAGGAGAGCTTCTCACCCTTGAGCACACGCGCTGTCGCCACGTGCTTGCGCGCCACCTCCCCCGGAGCATAGCCCTTCTTCACTTTCTTCTTGGCTGCCCGGGGATGTTTGCGCAACGTCGCGGGCTTTACCCTCTTCGCCATTTCCAGCAGGGCCGCACTCAACTGCTCCGCGGATTGTATTTCCTGCTCAGCCCACTCCTCTGGCTCCACCATCACCATCATCCCGCCATAGGTGAACTTCACCTCGGCGGCGATGTAGTAGGTGGACACTTGCATGTTGCTTGCCTCCAAGTCATGACTGGCTTCCACTGCTGACTTCACCACTGACAACGCGTTGTAGGCCAGCACCGCCACCCCGAAGGCCAGCAGCGCCGCTCTCGGCTTCCCCAGACTCCTCACTTCGCTTTCGAGGACGCTCTCCAGCTCTCCAAACATCGCTTCTATCGTCCAGCGCTTCCTGTACAACTCCGCTACTTCCAGGGCGCTCATCTTCTCCGTCGGCACGTTCGTGAGCAGGCGGATGACTGTTTCCCCATCCTCCGTTGGCTCCTCCAAATGCACTTCAATCCGTCTCAACTCCAACGGCAGCTCCCCCTCCACTCTCACTGCCTGCTCGTACACTCTTCCTGTCCGCCCTCGTCCCACTTCTTGCTTCTCTCCCAGCTCGGTCGGATTGGGCGACACTCCATGCTCTCGAATGATGAAGGCCGCTTTCTTCTCCTCCACCGCTCGCAGAATCCGGCTCGTGCTGAAGTTTCTGTCCGCCAGCCACAGCTCCCCCTCCCTCACTCGCTCCAGCACGGGCCCCGTCAACGCTCGCTCCTGTGCATGCGCATCCTCCGCGGGCAGCACATCCACCACCAACCCCATCTCAGGCGCATACACCACCAAGGACTGTCCTGGCAGTGCTGCTCCTCGGAAGTTCCTCAGCGGCTTGAGCCTCTTCTCACTGGCCGGTAGATGATTGCCATCCAAGACTCGCACTGGTAGCCCGCCGCCCACGGCCCCTTCTTCTTCATGGGCCGCACCACGGGCAACAGTCTCTCCGCGCTCCCTTGCACCAGCGCTCGCACCACCTGGGGCTCGGTGCGATTGACTTTGTCGTAGAGCGCTGCCACCGAGACGGCCAGGTCCGGGTCCGACTGCGCCGCGGCGTGCAGCGACGGCCGCAATCCCAGCGCCACCAGTCCCATCAAGTCCACTACCGAGGAGAAGAGCAGCTCACGCGTGTACTGCTTGTCTCGCTGTGATTCAAATACCTCATCAATCCACTGCGAACTCAGGGCATGCTCAAGCGTGCGGCGCACCATCACCGTGACGGGACTGCGCTGCGTGAATCGCTCCACGATTGTATTCAAGGCCACGTTCGTTCCTCCACGTAGGGGCGCGAGGAATTCGTTTTGGCCGTCCGCAACTCCGGACCCACCTCCGCCCAGGTGGGCGTTCACCTTCCCACCTGACCCCTATGGTAGCACCCTCCACATGACCTTGAAAGTGGTGGGTATAGAAGCACGTGCCGTCGGTGCACTCGTACCAGGGCGCCAGGCCAGTACGCGCCCGGTTGTTGTAGAAGCTGGCGGTCTCGCCATCGAAGCCGGCCTTGAGCACATGGTGGCCCAGGGCCTGGAACAGGTACGTCCCCAGCACCTTGCCCTGATAGCGATTGAGCTCCGAGACGCTGATGGTGCCGGGTCCTCCCGTCGTGTACGAGGAGACCGGGCAGCGCCCGCCCTCACAGAGGGAAGGATCCGGCAGGGTCTCGAACTCGGTGATGGAGTGGGAGCCCGGGCCGCCCGTGCGCCGCCAGGAGATGTTGGACTGGGAGGAGAGACCCCAGCCGCTGGACAGCCCCGAGCCATCCGTCGGCAGCGTGGAGGCCTGCTGGTGGTGCCAGCCCACCGTCGCGTCGAGCAGCAGGGACTTGTCGAAGAAGGACGAGGACTGCTTGGCCACCACGTCCATCGCGCCCCCCGTGCGAAGGGTGGCGATGGACTCATACGCCCCCTGCACGTACGCGGTGCACGACAGCCCGCTGGTGCACACCTCCGGGGCGCCATCGCGGCTGAAGGAGTAGCGGCCCGGGCCTCCGGACTGGTTGGGCGTGCCATACACCGACACGCTCAGGGTGTGATCCGGGTTGAAGTTGTAGGTGAGCTTGCCGATGTACTGCAGGGTCCGCTCGTCCGCGAAGCGCTCCACCCGGGTGCCCTCGATGGGCGTGGCGACCTGGAAGCCGGTGGCCGGATCCTTCTGCACCGCCCCCACCTTCGTGCAGCCAATGGCGGGGTTCACCTCCGTGCACAGGGTCAAGGCGCTGATCTGCCGCGCGACCTGGATGCGATTGAACGAGGGCGCCGCGCCCGCGTAGAACCAGAGCTTGTCGCGCAGGATGGGGCCGCCCAGTTCGAAGCCCACGTCCCCCTGGTTCCACGGCGTGCCCTGCGCGGAGATGACGCTCCCGGCCCGCTTGATCTCCAGCCCCGGCGTCTGCAGGAAGCCCGGGGCGATGGTGCCGAAGACGGAGCCATGGAACTCGTTGGAGCCAGACTTGGTGACCACGTTGAGCACGCCGCCCGTGGAGCGGCCGTACTCGGGCATGTAGCCGCCGGTGATGACGTTGACCTCCTTGATGAACTCCACCGACAGCGGCGTGCCGATGGTGCCCACCGAGGGATCATTCACGGACAGACCATCCACCACGTACTGGCTCTCGGGCGAGGTGCTGCCATTGATGCTCACCCCGAAAGCGTCTTCCTGCGCACCCGGAGCCATCTCGGCCAGGGACTCGAAGGAGCGCGACGCCGAGCCCTTGCTGCCCGGGCGGATCAACGCGAGGTTGCGCAGCTGGGCGGTATCCACGCTCACCCCCTGCGTGCTCGAGCCCACGTCCACCGTGGGCGGAGTGGCCACGACGACCACGTCCTCGCTCAGGCCCGCCTCCGGCAGCAGCTCCACGTTGAAGCGGATGGTGCGATCAAGCCGGAGCTGGATGTCCGCGCGGGAGAAGGGCTTGAACCCCTCGCGGTCCACCCGGAGGGTGTAGACGCCCGGCGGCAGTTGCGGAATGCGGTAGAGGCCGCTGGCGTCCGACACCACCACCTGCTCGCCCTGGAGGCTCGGCGAGGTGGCCGTCACCACCGCGTCCTGCAAGGCCTGCTTGTCCGCGCCGTTGATGATTTTGCCGACGATGACCGCCGTGCCCTGCGCCATCGCGCTGGTGCCCCACAACAACAACAGCACACACCACGCGCGCACGCGTCCTACCTGCGAGTTCACGGTCGTTCCCCTCCTGGGATGCGGAGGGGAATCCTTGCCATATTTCTTGGAAACTGGGAATCAGCGCTCGTAACGGATGATCCGCTCCACGCGGTGGTTGCCGGAGGAATCCACCGGCCGCGACACCATCAACTCCGCGGGTTGCTCCGTGCGCAGGACGCGGGCGCTCCGGGGAGGCAGCGGCAACACCTGTCCGACCTTCACGTCCCCGGGCGGGAGCGGGACGACCGTGAGGCCCGAGCCGTCCACCACCTCCACCGCCCCCAGGACGCTCAGGTCGCCCAGTTCCTCGACGGTTCCCGTGAGCACGATACGCGGGGCGCCCTCGCGCTGGCGCAGCGCCCGCTGCGCCACCACGCCGATGTCCGCGACGAAGGCGTCTCCCGCCTCACCGAACACCTGGGCGCCCCGGATGAGCAGGTGCAGGAGGCCATTGCTTCGATTGAAGGGAATGGACTCGTAGCGGCCGACGTCGGCGTGCTCCGCGCTGCCCTGGGCGAGCGACTCCAGGGCGGACATCAGGGCCACGAAGGTGAGCCGGAGCATGGGCTCATCGGGCTCGGGCGAGGGCCAGGGCCCGTCTCGATGAGCACGGTGGGCGTGCCCCAGCGCCCCAGGTTGTCGCCGAAGGCGCGCGCCTCGAAGGAGTCATCGAAGCGGCCAACCTGGCCGGGGATGAGCGGCTCCAGGGCGTCGCGGATGACGGCGCAGACCTTCTTGGCGAGCACCCGCCCGGGGTTGTCGTTGCGCGCGGCGTCAAGGGAGGGGCCAGCACGGAGATGGAGGCGGGCCGCCCCGAGTCGCCCACCGCCGTGCGCCAGCTCTGGTCGTGGAGGTTGAAGCCGAGCGCCGGCTGGAGCCGGTCGCGCACGGCCTTGAGCGTGCGGCCCTCGGGCGTCTGGAGCGCCAGGGCGTCGCGGTTGATGTCGATGCCCTGGGCGTTGCGCCGCTGGAAGCGCTCGGCACCATCCGGGTTGAGCAGGGGGAGCGCATGCACGGTGAGCGAGGAGAGCCAGCGCGTGACGCGGGGGAGTGACGGTGACGGTGGACGTACTCGAGGACATCGAGGAGCGCGGTGGTGGCGGAGGGCTCGTCGCCGTGCATCTGGGACCAGAGCAGGAGGTGGAGGGGGCCCTGGCCGAAGCGCACGAGTTCGAGCGGCCGGCCCTCCACCGAGCGACCCACCTCCTCGAGTTGGAACAGCTCCGGAGCGGCGTCGCGCAGCCGCCGCAGCGCGGCACCCACGTGGGGCTGACGCACGAGGGCGGGGGGCGGCAAGTCCCCGGGGTGGACGTCCGCCCAGAGGTCGAGGAGTTCACGAGAGGGGGTGGGAACGATCATGAGCGCAGTGTCCTCGCGATGGCGTGCCGCGGAGGTTGCCACGGGAGTATGACGGAAGGTCATGCGGCCTGAATCCCGATGTAGCAAGCAACGCCATGTGGGGGCCGTGGATGTTGGCGAACCTGCTGGGAACCGGTGTGTTCCTGACGATCCAGCTCCGGTTCGTTCAGGAGGTGCGCTTCCGGGAGGCCCCGTGGGCCATGATGCCCGCGCGGTCCACGGGAGAGGGCATCAAGTTCAACGAGGCCGTCGCTCATGCATTATTTCAAAATCGAGGCCGACTCCTCTGGAAGATACGACGGGTACATTGATGGCTCCTACAAATGGGGACTGCCAGGCATCATCTGCAACTCGTGGCACCCGATACTTGGTGGCTACTGGTACAACACAAGGCCCTGGAGGAACTCCACTCGGCAGGCCTCCGCCACCTCACGGGCTGCCGTGCGATCCTACAAACCCGACAGAAAGACCTGCCTGACTTGTTTGAGTTGGAACTCCTGCCTCGGGGCAAACTCCACCCAGATTGTCTTCCAGCGAAGCGCGCTCCTGCCTGTCCGCGCTGCGGCCGAACCGGGCTCTCCTTGCCCGATGAACTCTTGCTCGACGGAGGAACACTTCCACAGCACCTGGACCTGTTCCGGCTGGAGGACTTCTCTTCCGTCATGGTCTGTACGGAGCGCTTCTTCTCGCTCTGCCAACGGTTGGGCTTGGATGGGGTCGAATTCCATCCACTGCCCACGCGGTAGGTGGTGCTCCAGTGGCGCTACCAGCACATGACCTGTCGCAGAGGACCGGTCAGCCGGGTTTGCGCACCAGGGCGCCGAACTCCGGGAGGAGCTGGCGGTAGACCTCGAGGATGTCCTCGGGCACGTCCACGTGGGCAATGAAGCCCTTCCCGCGAGGGCCATAGCCCGCTTCATCATCGTGGAGTCGCGGAATCTCCCCCAGGAGGAGCGAGATGAAACGCTCCACGCTCCAGATGGGTCCGGAATCAATCCCCGGCTCGATGGCGAACGCGCCGTCGCGCACGACGAGCTGGGGAACGAAGGGCGCATGGCTGATGAGCTGGACGCCTTCGGCCTGGGCGTTCCAGTACAGGTCGAAGGACGCGTGGGTCCTGAGCTGCATGGTCGGGTCCTGCACCAGGATGACGGTGCGTGGCGACAGCCCGAGCTGCTTCAAGACGCGTCTCGACTGGATCGCGTTGTCCCCGCAGTTGGTCGACACGGTTTCCAGGAGGATGTCGCGCGGCGCCAGCCCCGCGGAGCGGGCGGAGATGTGGGCCATGATCTCCGCTTCGCTCCTGCCCTCCAGCTCGAGGTCCGAGTACCGCGGCTCCTCGCGGACCGCCTCCCGTAACATCGCGGTCGAGTGACCGATACCGCCGGCGATCATGAAGCGCTCGGCGATCCCCGAGGCGAAGGCGGCGGCGGCCCACTCGGCGGTTCGCGGCAGGCTGCTGCCCAACAAGAGGAGCAAGTCGGCCCGCTCGATTCCCGCGCTCGCGCGCAGGGCGGCTTTCGTCAGCGCGCCGAGATCACGGCGGGCCAGGAACGTGGCGATCCGATTTAGCCTGTGTTCCGCGCCAATGCTTCCCTGGGTCGTCATGCGAGGCTCCTGCTCCGGGGTCCTTCCGGTGAGGCGCCTTTTTAGTAGGGGGAACATCGGCACGCCAGGGCCGGAGTGGCATCGGCTGGCGTTCCAATCGAGCAACAGTGAAGCGCGCTGAAGCCAGCATACCGTAGGCCGCTGGAAGAACGGCGTCATGGTCGAGGAGTTCTTGTTCTGGGACAACCAGACGTACATGCAGCAGCTGGGGCTGGCACCGTAGCGCTGTCCAGCAGGACCCTTTCTGGGGTCCTTTGACACGGGCCCCTATGCGGTGAGAGTACAGACAAAACCCAGCAGCTCGGCCCCCTCACAACATCTAAGGGCACACTCCCGATCATCGCTCTCTACCGCTGTTTCACCCGAGCCAACCAGCCGGTCAACCAGGCGGCCTGCCTCATCCACCGCGAGGCCACCCTCCTCCGAGAGCAAGTGAACCAGAGCTTCCCGACTCGCGTTGGGTCTCAGGCCAGTGAAATAGAGCTTCGGTCCCCTTACGGCGGCATATAGTCCGATACCCGCACCGATTTCGCGCACCCGTTTCGCGACCATTTCATTGGAGACCTCGACCATCTCTACTGGCCGAGCAACAATAGAATCCACGATCCGCTTGGAAACACCAAGCGATAGCTTGAGCTCACGACGAAGAAGATGAACGAGATCCACCGAGCGCGGATCGTCCTTCCAGCCCGAGAATACGAGTTGAATGGCGCTCATTTCACCCTGACTCGAATTGGACGAGGAATGTGACCGGGGCGCGCTCCGGTCGTTCGCGTCGCACCTTGAATGATGACTTCGCTTGCACCACGTGATCGCCCGAACTCACGAATGATCTCACCCATTTCCTTCAAACCGCTTGTTCCGGCGCCCTGACCTTGAATGTGGGTTTGCTCAAGCGTGATCGTCTCCTCATTGGTTTCGATGTTGCCTATGATTCGAATTTCGCCATTCTCACCTTCTGCGACGATCTCAATCACCCCCTCCTCTTCCTTGACCTCGGTAATCCTCGCTCCCTGCTCCTTCGTGTTCTCATTGAACAGCGGCGTGAACGATTCCGTTTCAGGTACGGGCTTCGTTTCAGGCACGGGCCTTGCTTGGGGACGGCCCCTCTTCTCATATGCATCCAGCGCCTCTTTGATGGCGAATCCCACCACCACCACGCCCGCTACAACCACCGCTCCCACGACGATCTCCGGCGCCGCCAGGACGCAGAGTCCGACGCCCGCGGCAGCGGCACCCACTGAGGCGATCGCGCATCGTCCCATGGTGTCGTGAAATTCGATCCGATCATGGTCAAGGGCATGAAAGCATCTCTCCGCCAGCACGGGCCAGGGATTGGAAGCCTCCTGGACGGCGCACCGCCCCCCATCCATCCAGGGTAGCGTCGCCGCTCGCTGGAGGTTGGTGAGCCGCGGGTCCCAGGCCGCTGGCTCTCTTGGGCTGGGGGCTGACGTAGCGCAGGCTGAGACATAAAGCAGAAGCGCGATGCACGCTCGGAGACGCATGGCCACGTCCTCCAACCAATTCAGGACCTGAAGGGTTCTGGTGGAGCTATTCGGAGTATGCCCGGCGCGCCCCGACAGCAATGAACGAGCACTCTGACGGTTGTACAGGACTGTGTGAACTCGCGCAGGGCACTGTGAATGGCACGGGCAACCTTCCTGCATTCACCGGGACGACGATTGGTGATGGAGAATGCGTTCTGGAAAGCCATCGACCAGCCAAGCATCTGCTCCAAGTCCTTGAGCAACAGATACTCATCGACACACTATAACACGAGTCTATAGCATTCGACGTCGAACCAATGAATTCAGTGTAAGCAATTATACACTTGCTCCAGCATCACCGCGCACACGAGCCCGCCGTAGGTGCCCAGCACATAACCCGCCACCGCGAGCATGACGCCCACGGGCGCCAGCGCGGGGTGGAAGGCAGCCGCCACCACCGATGACGACGCTGCTCCCCCCACGTTCGCCTGTGAGCCCACCGCCGCGAAGAAGATGGGCGCGCGCAGCCACCGCCGCGCCGCCAGGATGAAGCCCGCGTGGATCGCCATCCACACCAGCCCCACCGCCACCATCGCCGGCGCATCCAACAGCCTCCGGAAGTCCGCCTTGGCTCCAATGGTCATCACCAGCACGTAGAGGAACAATCCCCCCACCCGGCTCGCCCCCGCTCCCTCCAACTCTCTCAGGCGGGTGAAAGACATCGCCGCCCCCACCGTCGTCACCAACAACACCACCCAGGTGAAGCCCGTGATGAAGGTGCCCACGTCCGGCAGATGCCTCGCCACCTCCGTGCACACCACCGTCGTCCCGAGCCCCAGCGTGAGCATCCACACCAGGTCCGACAGCGTCACGGGCCGCGCCACCGAGGCCTGGAAGCGCGCCACCTGCTCGCGCACCTCATCGAGCGCCTTCCGGTCCGCTCCCATCCGCGCGTCCATCTTCAATTCCTGGCCCGCGAACCACAGCAGCACCGCCGTCCACAGGTTCGACACCCCCACGTCCACCACCACCATCATGCTCAACGTGTCCTCGTGCGCCCCGATGCTCCGCCCGATGGCCACGAAGTTCGCGCTCCCCCCAATCCACGAGCCACTCAGCGCCGCCAATCCCTTCCATGCCTGCTCTCCCAGCTCCGCCGGCATCCACCGCCCCAGCAGCAGATAGGCAATCGGCCCCCCGAGAATGATGCCCGCCGTCCCCGCCAGGAAGGGCACCACCGCGTTGCGCCCCAGCCGGGCAATGGCTCCCAGGTCCATCGACAACACCTGGAGCACCAGACTCGCGGGCAGCAGGTACGCCGACACGAAGCCATACAACGGCGACTGTGGGAATGACCCCCGTGTTCGAGAGCAGCGTGGGAATGAAATAGACGAGCACCAGCAGCGGCACGACCTTGAAGAAGCGCCCGAGCACCGGGTGCCGCTCGACGAAGAGCAACAGCGCCAACACGGCCAGCAACACCGTGAGCACCGCCATGGGCTCCTGGATGAGCGGCGCGCTCATGGCACGCCGAGCCCGGGCCCGTCACCCAGACGGATGCGCCCGTCCACCACCGGGTGCCCCTGGAAGGGGTCCGCCGCCAGCAGCAGGTTGCCGTCCAAATCCAACCAGTCCGCCATCGGCCCCAGGTGCGCCGCCGCCGCGATGCCCACCGACGTCTCCACCATGCACCCCAACATCACCTTCAGCCCACAGGCGCGCGCCGTCTCGATGATGCGCAACGCCTCGCGAATGCCCCCGCACTTCTGCAGCTTCACGTTGATGCCGTGGTAGCCCTCGGCCAGCCGCGGCACGTCCGAGGCCTTCATCAACGCCTCGTCCGCCACCAGCGGCAGCGGTGAGCGCTCGCGCAGCCACTTCGCCCCCTCGACATCCGCCGCCGGCAGGGGCTGCTCCACCAGCTCCACTCCCCGCTCCGCCAGCCACTCGATGTGACGCAGCGCTTCCTCGGCGCCCCACGCCTCGTTGGCGTCCACCCGCACCACCTTGGACGTGGCGTCCCGCACCGCGCCGAAGGTCTCACGCACCGCCTGTGCGCCCAGCTTCACCTTGAGCACTGGATAGGGCTCCGCCTCGCGCACCTTGCGCGCCAGCGTCTGTGCGTCGTCGATGCCAATGGAGAAGGAGGTGATCGGCATGCGCGCCGGATCCAGCCCCAGCATCCGGTAGAGCGGAACCCCCAGACGCTTGCCGGCCAGGTCATGCAGCGCCACGTCCAACGCCGCCTTGGCCGCATGGTTTCCCGGCAGGGCCTCGTCGATGCGCTCGGAGAGGGCCCGGAAGTGCCACGGATCCCCCTCGAGCGCCGGAGCGAGCCGCCCGAGCGCCTCCGTCACGGTGTCGGCGGACTCCCCGTAGCGCACGTTCGGCGCCGCCTCGCCCCGGCCCACCACCCCGTCCGCGCGCAGCTCGACGATGACGTTGCGTTTGAAGGTGCTCGTCCCCCGCGCGATCGTCCAGGCGTGGCGTAGGGGAAGCTCGAGGACTCGGACATCCATGGGCAGTGGCATGCGGAGAACCCTGGGGAAAGGAGCCGCATTAGCACAGCCCCGAGCGACTCCCCTAGACTCCCAACACATGCGCCCCCTCCTGTTGGCCCTCGCCCTGCTGCTCGCGCCCGGCCGTGGACTCGCCGCCAGCGCTCCGTCTCCGGCGAAGGGAGAGATGCGCGCATTGCTCGCCGAGCTCATCGCCGTGGACACCTCCAATCCTCCCGGCAACGAGGCCGCCGCCGCCCAGGTGGCCGCGCGGTGGCTGCGCGAGGCCGGCATCTCCTCCGAGCTCGTCGAGGCCACCGCCGGACGTGCCCACCTCATCGCCCGGCTGAAGGGCTCCGGCGCCGCGAGGCCCCTGCTCGTGCTCGCCCACCTCGACACGGTGCCCGCGCGGCGCGACGAGTGGATGTCCGATCCCTGGACGCTCACCGAGCGCGACGGCTTCCTGTATGGGCGCGGCGTCCAGGACAACAAGGGCATGGCCGCGGCCAGCATCCTCGCGCTGCGGCGGCTCGCGCGGGAGGGAGCGAAGCGCTCGCGCGACGTGGTGCTCGTGCTCAGCGCCGACGAGGAGGTGGGCTCCCAGGCCGGCATCGACTGGCTGCTGGAGCGCCGCCCCGAGCTGCGCGAGGCGGAGTTCGCCCTCAATGAAGGGGGGCTCACGGAGCTGAGCGAGGACCGCCGCCGGGTGCGCTTCGTCAACCTCCAGGCCGCCGAGCGCGTCTCGCGCCACATGGTGCTGCGCGCCACCGGTCCCGGCGGTCATTCCTCGGTGCCTCCCGCCACGCCCTCGCCCCTGGTGCGGCTGGCGGCGGCGGTGGCCCGCGTCGGAGCGGTGACCTTCCCTCCCCGGCTCACCCCGGTGACCCGGCTGAACATCGAGGGCCGGCTCGAGGTCACGGGCGGAGAGACGGGCGAGGCCCTGAAGCGGCTCGCCGCCACCCCGGAGGCTCCGCCCCAGGACGCGGTGGACACGCTCGCGCGGCTCGAGCCCGCCCTGGCCGCCGTGCTGCGCACCACGTGCGTGCCCACTGTCTTCACCGCGGGCACCCGCCCCAACGTCATCCCCGCCACCGCCGAGGCCACCCTCAACTGCCGGCTGCTCCCGGATGACAATCCCGAGCAGGTCCGCGCGCGGCTCGTCGCGGCGATCGCCGACCCGGACATCCTGGTGGAATGGAACGCGCGGCCCCTGGACTCTCCCGCCTCGCCCGTGGGCGACAACGCGATGTTCCGAGCCGCCCGCGCCGCCGCCGCCAAGGTCTGGCCCGGCGCGCCCGTCTTCCCCCGCATGTCCACCGGCACCACCGAGTCCACCGCCCTGCGCCGCGCGGGCATCCACGCCTACGGCATCGATCCCTTCGCCCTCACGCCGGAGGACGCCCGCACGGCCCACGCCCCCAACGAGCGCATCCCCGTGGCCTCGCTCCAGCCCGGCGCCGACTTCGTCCACCGGCTCCTGTCCGAGCTGGTGAAGTGAGCCCCGGCCCCCTCCCCTTCCGCTTCACCCCCGAGAGGACCTCATGACGACTCCCCCCAAGGCCCCTGTCCGCGCGCCCCTCGTCCTCCTGGCGGCGGCGCTGACGGCGTGTAGCTGGCAGACCCGGCCATCCCCCGAGGAGACAACACCCGTGGCGAGAATCTGGAGGAAGAGCGCCCAGGCGCGCGACTTCGAGCGCTTCACCCGCGAGGGCACCCGGCTCACCCCGGAGGGCCTGCTCGAGTTGGATCCCTCGGGCCCCGCGCCCGCGGATCCTTCCCGGGCCACACCCTGCCCGGCACGGACGACCCCCTGCCCGAGGGCGGCGCGCTCGTGGGCCAGGCCCGCTCCGAGGTGCAGGCCGTACCGGGCGGCTTCGACAACGTGGTGCCCTCGTTCGACGTGCTCACCCCGCCGGGCACCTGGGTGCGGCTGACGCTCGCGGCGCGCGTGGCGGGCGAGTGGACGCGGGACTACGACTTCGGCGTCTGGGCACTCGAGCCGGGCACCGTGACGCGCCACAGCGGGGAGCGCCAGGAGGACGAGCGCGGCAAGGTGCTCACCGACACCCTCGTGCTCAAGCAGAAGGCGGACGGGCTGCGGATGACGGTGTGGCTCTTCTCCACCCGACCCGGCACGAGCCCCCGCGTGCGCGCGCTCGCGGCGGCGGTGACGGACACGGGCCGCACCGCGCCCGAGGAGCCCTCGGACCGGCGCGCCTGGGGCACGGTGCTCGAGGTGCCCGGCCGCTCGCAGATGCTCTACCCACCGAATGGCGGCGCCCGGTGCTCGCCCACCTCGGTCTCCATGCTGCTCGCGTACTGGAGCCACCGGCTCGGCCAGGACGCGCTCCAGGTGAGCGTGCCCGTGGCGGCCGCCTCCGTCCACGACGCGGTCTACGCGGGCACGGGCAACTGGCCCTTCAACACCGCCTATGCCTCGGCGCTGGCGGGCGGAGCGCTCCACGGCCTGGTGGCGCGCTTCGACACCTTCACCCAGGTGGAGCGGCTCATCGCCCAGGGCATCCCCGTGAGCATCAGCGTCGCCTACGAGCGCGGCGAGCTGACCGGCTCGCCCGTGCCCCGCTCGGATGGGCACCTGCTCGTGGTGAAGGGCTTCACGCCCCAGGGCGACGTCGTCTGCAATGATCCGGCCTTCCCCAGCGACGACACGGTGAGCGTGACGTACCGCCGCGAGGAGCTGCTGCGAGCGTGGAATCACTCGCGCCGCTCGGCCTACCTGCTGTGGCCCGCGGGCACGGAGCTCCCCGCGGGCGCGCTCACCTTCGTGCCCTGAGCCGCACGGCGCGGCTCCGGGCCCGTGCTCACGGCGCGCGCAGCTCGTCGATCTGCGCGAAGCGGGCGAACGTCATGTCCGCGCCCGCCGTGCACTTGATCTCCCCGGGGCCGGGATTCGAGCCACCGCCGCTGATGTCCTGCGCGCGGTACGCCACCCGGGGCAGGCCCTCCTTGCCCAGCGCGATCGACGGACTGTGCAGGAACCAGCCCCCCGCGATGTTGCAGTCGGGATAGGGGATGATCTTGTCCTTCTCCATGTCCGAGGCGAACTCCACCTTGGCCAGGTTCCACTTCGACTTCGTCTCGTCGGTGCAGTTGGCGTCACAGTGGGCGATCACGATGTTGAAGCCCGCCGCGTAGGCGATGCGCGGTTGATCCTTGCTGTCGAGCGCGAGCTCGAGCCCTGCCTTGAGCTGCGCGCCCCCTTCGTTGGACGGCAGGAGGATCTGCGCGAACCAGCCCTCCGCGGAGGTGCAGTTGGTGTCGCACTCCAGGTAGAGCAGGTTGCGGCCGCTGCCGTCATCGCCCATCAGCGCCAGGCGCGGCTTGCCCTGGCTCGTGAGCCGCAGCGACATGGCCGGGTACATGCGGACCGCCTCGGAGAAGCCATAGAACGTCTTGTAGAGGGCCGTGCCCCTCCAGTTGACGGCCGACGCGCAGTCCGTGTCGCACTCGTAGTAATAGCTCAGGTGATTGCCGCCATCGACGAGCTCCGCCTTGACCAGACGCGGCTGGCCCGAGGGGGTGAAGCGCAGCGAGTTCATCTGCCAGTTGCGCGCGGAGATCTGCCCCTGGGTCCAGCTGCCCGGATTCTGGCAGTTGTTGTCACACTGCACGTAGAAGGTGGCGGGAGTCGGCGCCCCGATGCCGATGCTGCGGTAGCTGTGCATGATGAAGCGCGGCTTGCCCTGGGGCGTGACGGCGAACGCGTCTCCGGAGACCTCGCGCTCGCCGCCGTGCTCGATGATGGGCGTCACCGTCCACGAGGAGCGCTGGGTGCAGTCGCCCGAGCACGTGGCGTAGTAGACGCGCTCGTGGGTGCTGAGCAGCACTTGCGGCTTGCCGTCCGGACCGACCGCCACCCGGGCGTTGTCCACCGTGCCCTGCGTCTCCAGTTTCACCGCCTTGGCCTGCTCGGCCGAGCTGCAATTGGACGGGCAGAACGCGTAGTAGGCATCGCCCCGGGAGTAGGCCGGGTAGACGATGTGGAAGTTGCCCTGCGCATCCGCCTGGATGTGCGGATCCCCCGTGTTGCGGGGCTCGCCCGTGGGCAGGAAGAACTGGCTCGTCTTGCTGACGGGGCCGTTGGGATTGTCCTTCCCTCCACACGCGGAACAGGCCACGAAAACCACGGCACAGACGGCGGCGAACAGGGCGGTCTCGATGCGACGCATCATGCGGCTCCTTGTCTCCAGTACCTCACCGCGGCGCGGCCCGCGGTTGGGGACAGAGACCTTCCGGCGGAAGGCCCACCGTTGTCCACAGAGAACCACCACGCCCTCCCCAGGAGTGTCGGACCGAGGCGCCCCTCGCCGCCCAGGCCAGGGTCCCGCCAGACGGCACCGGAGCCGAAAAGTGAAGGGGCCGCCCCCCGGTGAAGGGAGGCGGCCCCTGGGACTTCGGGCACGTCAGGCCACGAAGGGCGTGGACTACTTCACGGCCTTCACGCGCTGGCGCTTCTCGCTGTGACCCTCGGCCGGCGGCTCGCCATCCGGAGGCGTCGGCACCGCCGCCACGGCCGGCTTGCCGATGCCGTACTTCTCGTACACCTGCCGCTCCACTTCCTTCATGACCTCGGGATGGTCACGCAGGTAGTCCTTGGCGTTCTCGCGGCCCTGGCCGATGCGCTCCCCCTTGAAGGAGAACCAGCTGCCGCTCTTCTCGATGATGTTGTCCGTCGACGCCAGGTCGATGAGGTCGCCCTCCCTCGAGATGCCCGTGCCGTACATGATGTCGAACTCGACCTCCTTGAAGGGAGGCGCCACCTTGTTCTTCACCACCTTCACGCGGGTACGGCTGCCCACCACGTTCTCGCCATTCTTGATGGCGCCCACGCGGCGGATGTCCAGGCGCTGCGACGCGTAGAACTTCAGCGCGTTGCCGCCCGTCGTCGTCTCGGGGTTGCCGAACATCACGCCGATCTTCATGCGGATCTGATTGATGAAGATGACGCACGTCTGGCTCTTGCTGATGGTGCCCGTGAGCTTGCGCAGCGCCTGGCTCATGAGGCGCGCCTGCACGCCCATGTGCGCATCGCCCATCTCGCCCTCGAGCTCCGCCTTCGGCACGAGCGCGGCCACCGAGTCCACCACCAGCACGTCGATGGCGCCCGAGCGCACCAGCATCTCGGCGATCTCCAGCGCCTGCTCGCCGGTGTCCGGCTGGCTCAGCAGCAGGTCATCCGTGCGCACGCCCAACTTGCGCGCGTAGCCGATGTCCATGGCGTGCTCGGCGTCGATGTAGCCCGCCACGCCGCCGCGCTTCTGCGCCTCGGCCACCACATGGAGGCACAACGTCGTCTTACCCGAGGACTCCGGCCCGTAGATCTCCACGATACGGCCCTTGGGCACGCCTCCGACGCCCAAGGCGATGTCGAGCGAGACGCTTCCCGTCGAAATGGCCTGAACATCCCTCACCAGCGGCTCCTCGTTGCCGAGCCGCATGATGGACCCCTTACCGAACTGGCGCTCCACCGCGGACATCGCCAACTCGATCGCCTTCTCCTTCTCCGGATTCACGGCCATTTCGTCTTGCTCCTTGCGTATGCGGCGAGCCACCCCGGCTCACCTGAACTCACGTTTAGTACGCGATGGGAAAACCCTAGTCCATCCGTCTGACATGACCCAGAACGTTCAGCGTCGTGTCCGCACGAGCAGCAGGCAGGCCACCAGCCCGCCCAGGCCACTCGCCGCTCCGTGATAACCGGCGGGCCCCCCAAGAACACCTCGACGAGGGAGAGCAGGGTCAGCACGAACAGGCCCGCCCGCCTGGAGGGAGAACGTTCAGGGGCCAACAGGGCCATCAGCAGCCCCATCAGCGCCAGGCCCATGAGCACCACCAGGAACGGCCCCACCCCTCCCACCTCGGAAGCCATCTCCGAGGGCAGAGCCCACCACTGCCCGACGAAGCCCACCCCCAGCGCCCCCACCGGCACCATGCCGTGGGGCAGCACCGGGCCGCGCCGCCGCCGGGTCCACGCCCGGAGATGCTCCAGGTCCTCGGGACGGACCTCCAGGGCATAGGGAAAGCCCAGCCGCGTCAGGGACTCGACGGCCGCGCTCCGGCACGTCCGGCCCCCGCGCTCCACCAGCCCCTCCAACTGGCCGCTCTCCAACAGGTGCAGGAGCAGATCCGCCACCTCCCGCGAGCCGCCTCCCTCCCCCAGCGCCTCCAGTTGGACTCCCAACTGATCGGCCAGCCCCTCCCGCTCGTCCTCCGGGGCATTCCGGGCCGCCTCCACGAGGCGCGACACCTCGTGCCGCGTCGCCTCCGGGAGGGAGGCCTGGGGGGAATCGGGGAGCGGCTCCCAGGGGGCCAGCGACGGCACCTCCGGCTCCCGCCGCACGGCGTCCCGGACCCGCGGGCCGGTGAAGGAAGAAGGAGGAAGAGGCCCGCTCATCACTCATCAATTTAATGATCGCACCTCATGGAGGCGGACCCGTTGCCCCCGGGAGCGAGGGCCGCCGTCGGGCAGACGACACCGCCCTGTCACCGCGCGCCGCTTCTTTGACTCCTACAAGTCCCCCCTTAAGGTGTGGCTCGTCGCTGGTGCCCGGACGCGCGTCGCCCGGGACGAAAAGGGAATCCGGTGGAAGTCCGGAGCTGCCCCGCAGCGGTCAGCGAGAACGAACCCGTCCACACCACTGGCTCTCGGGCTGGGAAGGGGACGGCAGTAGGCAGTGGTCCCCGGAGAAGACGCCGGAACGCTCGCGAGCCCGAATACCTGCCAGCACCCGTTCCCTGGAGAGACATCCAGGGGCGGTTTCGACCTGGAGCACCTCGGGGGAGGCGCGCGGTCCAACACGCCACGAGCGCCACTCGTCGCGTGCGGGCTCCCGTTGCGTCCCCGCCCCACCGTGCTCCAGCCGCCACGGTCGTGTAGGAGGAGCCGCAACATGTTGGACACCATCCCCGTCTCGCCCCCCAACCCGCAACCGACCGCCACCACCATGCGGGTCCGCAAGCGCAATGGGTCGCTCGAGGCCGCGGATCTGAACAAAATCGTCCGCGCCATCAGCCGCTGCTGTGATGGCCTGCGCCAGGTGGACGCCATCCGCGTGGCCACCAAGACGATCGCCGGCCTCTATGACGGCGCCTCGACCCAGGAGCTGGATCAGCTCTCCATCCAGACGGCGGCCTCGCTCACGCTCGAGGAGCCCGAGTACGCGAAGCTCGCCGCGCGGCTGCTCGCGACCTACATCGACAAGGAGCTGTCGGGCCAGGAGGTCCACTCCTTCTCGCAGTCCATCGCCGCGGCCCACCGGCTGGGGCTCGTCAACGAGCGCGTCGCCCAGCTCGTCGCCGCCAACGCGCGCAAGCTCAACGACTCCATCGATCCCACGCGCAACCGCCTCTTCGAGTACTTCGGCCTGCGCACCGTCTACGACCGCTACCTGCTCAAGCACCCCACCACGCGCGCGGTGCTGGAGACGCCCCAGCACTTCTTCATGCGCATCGCGGTGGCGCTCGGGGAGACGGTGCCCGAGGCCCTGGAGCTCTACCGGCGCTTCTCGCTGCTCGAGTACGTGCCCAGCTCCCCCACGCTCTTCAACTCCGGCACCCGGCACGAGCAGCTCTCCTCGTGCTTCCTGCTCGACTCGCCCGAGGACGAGCTGGGCAGCATCTACCAGCGCTACACCGACGTGGCCATGCTCTCGAAGTTCTCGGGCGGCATCGGGCTCGCGTACCACCGCATCCGCTCGCGCGGCTCGCTCATCACCAGCACCAACGGGCACAGCAACGGCATCGTCCCGTGGCTCAAGACGCTGGATGCGTCCGTGGCGGCGGTGAACCAGGGCGGCAAGCGCAAGGGCGCGGCGTGCGTGTACCTGGAGACGTGGCACGCGGACCTGGAGGAGTTCCTCGAGCTGCGCGACAACACGGGTGACGAGGCCCGGCGCACGCACAACCTGAACCTCGCCAACTGGGTGCCCGACCTGTTCATGAAGCGCGTCGAGGCGGACGGCTCCTGGTCGCTCTTCGATCCCAAGGTGGTGCCCCACCTCACCGACCTGTACGGCGAGGAGTTCGAGCGCGCCTACCTCGAGGCGGAGGTGAAGGGGCTGGCCGCCAAGAGCATGAAGGCGCGCGAGGTGTACGCGCGCATGATGCGCACGCTCGCCCAGACGGGTAACGGCTGGATGACGTTCAAGGACAAGAGCAACCGCGCGTGCAACCAGACGGCGCGCCCGGGCCGCGTCGTGCACCTGTCCAACCTGTGCACGGAGATCCTCGAGGTCACGAACAAGGACGAGACGGCCGTCTGCAACCTCGGCTCCATCAACCTCGCGCGGCACACGTCCACGGACGCGGCGGGCAAGGTGACGTTCGACTGGGAGAAGCTCGCCCAGACGGTGCGCACGGCGGTGCGGCAGCTCGATCGGGTCATCGACCTGAACTACTACCCCATTGCCACCGCGGAGAGCTCCAACCGGCGCTGGCGCCCGGTGGGCCTGGGCATCATGGGCCTGCAGGACGTCTTCTTCCAGATGCGCCTGCCCTTCGACGCCCCCGAGGCGCGCACGCTCTCGCGCAAGGTGTCCGAGGAGATCTACTTCCACGCGCTCTCGGCGTCCGTGGAGCTCGCGGCCGAGCACGGCGCCCACCCCGCATTCCCCGAGACGCGCGCCGCCCGGGGCGAGCTCCAGTTCGAGGCCTGGGGCGTGACGCCCGAAGACAGCGCGCGCTGGGAGGCCCTGCGCACGCGGGTGAAGCAGACGGGCCTGCGCAACTCGCTGCTCATCGCCATTGCCCCCACGGCGACCATCGCCTCCATCGCGGGCTGCTACGAGTGCATCGAGCCCCAGGTGTCCAACCTCTTCAAGCGCGAGACGCTCTCGGGGGACTTCCTCCAGGTCAACCGCTACCCGGTCGAGGAGCTCAAGCAGTTGGGCAAGTGGAACGAGGAGATGCGCACGCGCATCAAGCTCGCGGAGGGCTCCATCCAGGGGATTGCGGAGATTCCCGCCGAGGTGCGCGCCATCTACCGCACCGCGTGGGAGCTGCCCATGCGCTCGCTCATCGACATGGCGGCCGATCGCGGCGCCTTCATCGACCAGAGCCAGTCGCTCAACCTGTTCATGGAGTCGCCCAACATCGGGCAGCTCAGCTCCATGTACATGTACGCGTGGAAGAAGGGGCTGAAGACGACGTACTACCTGCGCTCGCGCCCCGCCACGCGCATCGCCAAGGCCACCGTCGAGGCCCCCCGCGAGGAGAAGCCCACCGAGGCGCAGGCCATCGCCTGCTCCCTGGAAAACCCCGAAGCCTGCGAGGCCTGCCAGTGACCGCCGCCGCCAAGCCGCTCCCCTCCATGCCCTCCAACGCGACTCCCAAGACGGGCGGGCGCCTGCTCGATCCGGGGCTCAACCTCACCCTGCGCCCCATGCAGTACCCGGCGTTCTTCGAGATGTACCGCAACGCCATCAAGAACACCTGGACGGTGGAGGAGGTGGACTTCTCCACGGACGTGGGAGATCTGCGCTCGAAGATGTCGGCCGCGGACCGCCACCTCATCCAGCGCCTGGTGGCCTTCTTCGCCACGGGCGACTCCATCGTGTCCAACAACCTCGTGCTCAACCTGTACAAGCACGTGAACGCGCCCGAGGCGCGCATGTACCTGTCCCGCCAGCTCTACGAGGAGGCACTGCACGTGCAGTTCTACCTCACGCTGCTCGACACGTACGTGCCGGACCCCGCCGAGCGCGCCAAGGCGTTCGCCGCCATCGACAACATCCCGAGCATCCAGGAGAAGGCCGCCTTCTGCTTCAAGTGGATGGACTCGGTGCACCAGCTCGACAGGCTGGAGACGCGCGAGCAGCGCCGCGCCTTCCTGCTCAACCTCATCTGCTTCGCGGCCTGCATCGAGGGGCTCTTCTTCTTCGCGGCCTTCGCCTACGTGTACTTCCTGCGCTCGCGCGGGCTCTTGCATGGCCTCGCCGGGGGCACCAACTGGGTGTTCCGCGACGAGAGCGCCCACATGGCGTTCGCCTTCGAGGTGGTCAAGTGCGTGCGCCGCGAGGAGCCCGGCCTCTTCGACGCGCAGATGGAGCGCGACGTGGTGACCATGATGGAGGAGGCGGTGGCGTGCGAGCTGCGCTTCGCCGAGGACCTCCTGGGCGGCGGCGTGGCGGGGCTGTCGGTGAACGAGATGCGCCAGTACCTCGAGTACGTGGCGGATCAGCGCCTGGGAATGCTGGAGCTGCCCAAGCGCTACGGGGCCAAGAATCCGTTCGGCTTCATGGACCTGCAGGACGTGCAGGAGCTGGCCAACTTCTTCGAGCGCCGTGTCTCCGCCTACCAGGTGGGCGTGGTCGGAGAAGTGACCTTCGACGCCGCGTTCTAGGCGCCTGGACACGGCGATCGTCCACCCCCCCGGGAGCACCGGGGGTGGACGCATCAGTTGCAGCCCTGGCTCGACAGCCAATTCACGCCACGGGTCCGCTCGTTCGTGCCGTTCGAGCCACCGGAGTCCACGTTCGAGAAGGACATGGACACGTAGCTCCCCGTGGACTGGTTGGTGATCTCCATCGTCATGGTGTTGGGGATGAGCGTGGTGGAGTTCGGGTAGTTCGCGCCGATGGAGTAGCGCAACCGGCCGCTCGGCAGGCTCCCACACTGGCCATCTTGTTCTCGAGCTGCACCCAGTTGCCCCGGTTGAAGTTGGCATCCTGGGGCACGATGTTCGCCCGTCCTCCCCAGCCCCCGAGCTGTGAGCCGATGAGGTGTCCCCCGTCGTAGTCGTTGCTGGGGTTTTCCGCGTCGCCCCACTGCCCCACGCTCGTCTGGCAGGAGTCGATGCGCGGCGCGGCGACGATGGGCGGCAGGTACTTGTACGCCCGGTTCGGCCGGCCCGCGCTGTCGATGAAGTAGTACTCGCCGTCGAAGTTGTGCCAGATGCTCCGGTCGCCCGACGGGAAGAACTTCGGGCAGTCGCTGATCAGCGCCGCGGTGACGTTCCCGTGGGCAACGTAGCCGACGCCGTAGAGCGCCATCGCCTCCCGGATCTCCTCCTCCGTGTGACTCTCGAAGAAGTCCATGAGGCCGCTCGGGCCACCGAAGTCTTGCTCGAGCTGGCTGGCGACGCCTTCGCCGCCCAGGTCCGTGACTCCGCAACCGCCGAGCAACAGGCCAAACACCACCGCGACCGAGACCTCGTTGAGGGTGCGCATTCTTCTTGGCCCTTCCTCATTGGATTTGTTGACTTGGAAACCCCCAATTACCAAGAAAATGAGAAAAAGGCGAGAAGCGGATTGTCAAGATTCCGGCACAATGCCGGACATGAAAACGCCCGGGGCCTCGTGAAGGAGGCACCCGGGCGTCGTTCGCCGTCCCCCCGAGAGAGGGGGCGGCGGCTGGAGCGGCGGCGGACTACTCCACCGTCACGCTCTTGGCGAGGTTGCGCGGCTGGTCCACGTCGTTCCCGCGCATCTCCGCCACGTGGTAGGCGAGCAACTGCAGGGGAATGGTGGCCACCACGGGCGCGAGCAGCGCGGTGGCGGCGGGGATGCGGATGACGTGGTCGGCGAGCGTGGCCGCGTGCGTGTCGTCCTCGTCGATGACGGCGATGACCTTGCCGCCGCGCGCGCGCACCTCCTCGATGTTGCCGATGATCTTCTCGTAGGCCACGTGCGGCTGCTTCGGGGCGATCACCACCACGGGCATCTTCTCGTCGATGAGGGCGATGGGGCCGTGCTTCATCTCGCCGCCGGCGTAGCCCTCGGCGTGGATGTAGGAGATCTCCTTGAGCTTGAGCGCGCCCTCGAGCGCCACCGGGTGCATGGGGCCGCGGCCGAGGAAGAGGAAGTCCTGGGCGTTCATGAAGTCACGCGCCACGCGCTTCACGGCGGGCTCGCACTTGAGCACGTCCTCGATCATCTTCGGAATCTCGGTGAGCGAGGTGAGGTGCTCCTGGGCCGCCTTGACGGAGAGCGTGCCGCGCATGCGGCCGAGCTTCACCGCCAGCAGGTACAGGCCCACGAGCTGCGTGGTGAAGGCCTTGGTGGAGGCCACGCCGATCTCCGGGCCCGCGTTGGTGAGCACGGTGACCTCGGCCTCGCGCGTCATGGCGCTGCCGATGACGTTGCACAACGCGAGCGTGGAAGCGCCACGCGCCTTGGCCTCCTTGAAGGCCGCCAGCGTGTCCGCCGTCTCACCCGACTGGCTGATGGCGATGGCCAGGTGCGTGGACTCGACGATGGGGTCGCGGTAGCGGAACTCGCTCGCCAGCTCCACCTCCACCGGGATGCGCGCCAGCGACTCGATCATCGCCTTGCCCGCGATGCCCGAGTGCCACGAGGTGCCGCACGCGAGGATGGTGATCTTCGTGAGCGCCTTGACCTTCTCCGGGCTCATCGTCCAGCCCTCGAAGTGCACGTCGCCCTCGGACAGCATCATGCGGCCGCGCAGGGTGTCCGCCACGGCGCGAGGCTGCTCGTGGATCTCCTTGTGCATGAAGTGCTTGTGGCCGCCCTTCTCCGCCATCATCGGCGTCCAGTCGATGCGCCGCGTGACGCGGTTCACCTTCTGGTTGGAGCGGTTGAAGATCTCCACGCTGCCCGCGGTGAGGATGGCCAGGTCGCCCTCCTCCATGTAGATGAAGTCCCGCGTGTGCTCGAGCAGCGCGGGCACGTCGCTCGCCACGAAGTTCTGGCCCTGGCCCAGGCCCAGCACCATGGGCGAGGACTCCTTGGTGCACACGATGCGGTTGGGGTCGCTCTCCGTCACCACCGCCAGGGCGTAGGTGCCCTTGATGTGGGAGACGGCCGCGCGCACCGCCGCGGGCAGGTCCAGGCCGCTCTTGAGCTCGTCGGAGATGAGGTGGGCGAACACCTCGGAGTCCGTCTCCGAGGCGAACACGTGGCCCTTGGAGCGCAGCTCCTCCTTGAGCGCCGGTGGTTCTCGATGATGCCGTTGTGCACCACCGCCACGCCGCCATAGGTGTGCGGGTGCGCGTTCTCGTCCGACGGCCGGCCGTGCGTGGCCCAGCGCGTGTGGCCGATACCCACCGTGCCTTGCGGCAGGTCCGTCTGGACACGGCTCTCCAGGTTCTTCAGCTTGCCCGTGGCGCGCACCACGTTGAGGACGTTGCGGTTGATCACCGCCACGCCCGCCGAGTCATAGCCCCGGTACTCGAGCTTCTTCAGCCCG
Source organism: Cystobacter fuscus (assembly GCA_049060065.1). Taxonomy (GTDB): domain Bacteria; phylum Myxococcota; class Myxococcia; order Myxococcales; family Myxococcaceae; genus Cystobacter; species Cystobacter fuscus_B. Next base: position 459,007 of record JBMEQP010000002.1, on the reverse strand, counting down.
GAGACCAGGATGGGAGCCGACTGCTTGTCACCAACGTACCCGACGATTCCGCACATATTGTTCTGTCCTCTCTCACGCCCATGGTCCCCGAGCTTCCCCCCGGGGAGCAAACCCACCTACATCGGGCGACCTCTGTCGCCCTGACGACAAGCAAGACCCACGCCACTACCCCGCCGACACCTTGTCCGACTTGGCCGGGCCTGATTCCGCGGACTTCTTGAGCCGAGCCTTGTTGCGCTCGACCCACCCTTCCTTGTTCACCTGCGGCGACCGGGACACAGCGAGGCTCCCGGAGGGCACATCTTTCGTCACCGTGGTGCCCGCACCGACATAGGCACCGTCGCCGACCTTGACCGGGGCGACGAGCTGGGAGTCGGAGCCAATGAACACTCCGTCCCCGAGCTCGGTGACGTGTTTGTTCACTCCGTCATAGTTGCAGGTGATGGTGCCGGCGCCGATGTTCACCCCGGAGCCGATCTTCGCGTCGCCCAGGTAGGCCAGATGGTTGGCCTTGGTGCCCCGGCCGAGGCGGGCCTTCTTCGTCTCCACGAAATTTCCCAGATGTACTTCCTCGGCGAGGTCCGTCCCGGGCCGCAGCCGCGAGAAGGGCCCCAGGATACACCGCTCGCCGACGCGGGCCTCCTCCAGCACGGTGTAGGGCTTCAAGGTCGTTCCGTCAGCGACCGAGGAGGCGTGCAGCACGCAGCCCTGGCCGATGGTGACATGGCGGCCCACCACGGTGGCGCCCGACAGGCTGACCCCTGGGGCTATCTCGGTGTCCGAGCCGATCGTCACGCCCTCCTCGATGTAGGTGGTGGCGGGGTCGGCCAGGGAGACGCCGTTGCGCATGTGCCAGGCGTTGATGCGCAGTTGCAAGTCCCTGGCGCGCGCGGCCAGCTCCACGCGGTCGTTCACCCCGGCCGTCTCGTTGAAGTCGGCCTCGATGGCGGGCACCGGCCCCTGCGAGGCGGCCATCTCCACCAGGTCCGTGAGGTAGAACTCGCCCTGGGCGTTGGTGCTCTTGATGTTGGCGAGCGCCGCCCAGAGGAAGGACGAGTCGACGAGGTAGATGCCGACGTTGCACTCGCGCACCCGCAGCTCCTCGGGGGAGCAGTCCTTGTGCTCGACGATGCGCTTGACCTGGCCGCCCTCGCGGATGACGCGCCCGTAGCCGGTGGGGTCCTCCAGCCGGGCGAACATGAGCAGAGCACGCCCCCGCCCTGCTCATGCGCGGTGACGAGCGCGGCGAGCGTCTCGCGGCGCACGAGCGGCACGTCGCCGTAGAGGATGAGCACGCGGCCCTTGAAGTCCTTGAGGGACTCCTCGGCCGAGCGCACCGCGTCGGCGGTGCCCCGCTGCTCCTTCTGGAGCGCGAAGCGCAGGGGCGCGGCGGCGAAGAGGTCGCGTACGGAGCGTTCCACCTCGCTCGCCTGGTGGCCCACCACCGGCACCACGGGCGAGGCGCCCAGTTCCAGCGCACGCATCAGGGGATAGAAACACAGGGGCTTGCCGAGAATGGGGTGAAGGACCTTGGCCTTCTCCGAGCGCATCCGCGTGCCCTTGCCCGCGCACAGCACTACCGCCGCCAGAGGAGTTGTCATGTCGGCGATAACTAGGGATGGCGCGAGGGCGCGTCAACCACGAGCCGCGGAACGGGGCCCGCGAGCGTCCTCCAGATGCGCCCTGACGGACACGGACAGCGTGTTGCGGCTCACGGTGATGCCATAGACGGGCTTGAGGAAGAGCGTCGTCACGGACACATCCGGTGGCGGTGGCAGCGTTGGATTGACTGGGTTCGGATCGGCGTTCATGGTTCCCCGGCGCCATGCGACGTCCCGCGCAAGATGCCGGGCCCGCCGGTCCCGTCCATCCGTGGTCCATCGTTGTTGGCAGCCGCCGGACACTTCGAAATGAAATGCGTTGTGGTGGCTACGGTTGGCGGCCGGGATACTCCACAACCCCCGGTGCGGGGAAGAACGAGTTGCAGGCCTTTTATGGAGACGTGGCACGTGCGGATGGGAAAGATGAGGACTCACCGGAAGAGCTGGGCGCTGGCACTGGGAGTATTCCTCGCGGCGGGCCCCGTGGGGGCGACGCGGCAGTACCGGGGCGGCGCGGTGGCGACGGCCCACCCCATGGCGAGCGAGGCCGCGCTGAAGATGTTGAACAAGGGCGGCAACGCGGTGGACGCGGCGGTGGCGGCGGCCTTCACCCTGGCGGTGGTGGTGCCCTACTACTCGGGGCTGGGCGGGGGCGGCTTCGCCCTGGTGCATGACGCGAAGACGGGCGAGACGCGGGCGGTGGACTTCCGCGAGGTGGCGCCCCAGGCCGCCACCCGGGACATGTACGTCAAGGACGGCAAGGTGGTGCCGGGGCTGTCCACGGACGGCGTGCTGAGCGTGGCCGTGCCCGGGGCGGTGGCGGGCTATCTCGAGCTGCTCGAGAAGCACGGCAAGCTGCCGCGCGCGGTGGTGTTGCAGCCGGCCATCGACGCGGCGCGCGCGGGCTTCTGGGTGTCGCCCAAGTACAATGCCCTCGCGAAGATGCGGCGCGACTGCCTGGGGCAGGATCCCGAGGCCGCGCGCATCTTCCTCGTGAAGAACGCCGAGGGCGCGCTCGAAGCGCCCGCCATCGGCTACCAGCTCCGCCAGCCGGACCGGCCCGCACGCTCACCACGCTCGCCAAGAGCGGCCCGGCGCCCTTCTACACGGGCGCGCTCGGCCAGGCCGTGGTGGACACGGTGAAGGCCGGAGGCGGCCTCATCACCCGCGAGGACCTGAAGGCCTACAAGACGCGCACCCACGCGCCCATGGAGGGCAGCTACCGCGGCCACCGGCTGCTCACCATGCCGCCGCCGAGCGCGGGCGGCGTCGCGGTGGTGCAGACGCTCGGCGTGCTGGAGAAGCTACGGCCCCAGGGGCTCGCCTTCCGCGACCCGGAGGAGATCCACCTGTACGCCGAGACGCTGCGGCGCGCGTACGTGGACCGCACGAAGTACCTGGGAGATCCCGCCATGGTGCAGATACCCCTGGAGCGCCTCACCTCGTCCGGCTACCTCGCGGACCTGGCCGGCAGCATCGATCCGAAGAAGGCCACGCCCAGCGCCTCGCTGCTGGCTCCCGGCGAGGGCGAGGGCGGCTCCACGCTCAAGCAGCCGGATGCCGGCTGGTATGATCCCGCCACGTCCTCGGAGAAGAAGAACACCACGCACCTGTCCGTCATCGACAAGGACGGCAACGCCGTGGCGCTCACCACCACGGTGAACTACGGCTTCGGCTCGTGCGTGGTGGCCAAGGGCACGGGCATCCTGCTCAATGATCAGATGGACGACTTCTCCGCGCGGCCCGGGGTGCCCAACGCCTATGGGCTCGTGGGCTACGAGGCCAACGCCATCGCCCCGGGCAAGGTGCCCCTGTCCTCCATGTCCCCCACGTTCGTCTTCTCCAAGGAGGACCCGAAGAAGGTGATGCTCGCGGTGGGCAGCCCCGGCGGCTCCACCATCCCCACCACCGTCATCCAGGTCATCTCCAACGTCGTGGACCAGGGCATGGACGTGACGCGCGCGGTGGGCGAGGGACGCGTGCACCACCAGTACCTGCCGGATGAGCTGTGGGTGGACCAGTGGGGCCTGGAGGCGGCCACGCTCAAGGCGCTGGAGGCCAAGGGCCACAAGCTGCGCCGGCTGCCGGCCTGGGGCGACGCGGAGGCCGTCTACAGCGATCCCCGGACGAACCTGCGCAGCGCGGCGAGCGACCCGCGCAACGAAGGCGTCGCCCTGGGCCAGGACTGACCGAGAGGACGCGCGCCACCGTGCCCGAGCTGCCCGAACTCTTCGACGCACACCTCCACCCCGAGTCCCTGAGCGATCAGGACCTCGAGTCCATGCGCTATTTCGGGGTGGAGCGGGCGATCGTCGTGGCCCACCACCTGCCCGAGCCCACGCCCAAGGCGCTGCGCAAGCACTTCGACGAACTGGTGCTCAAGCAACTGCCGCGTCTGGAGCGGCTGGGCATCCGCGCCTGGGCGGTGCTGGGCGTGCACCCGCGCTGCATCCCCCGCCGCGGCCTGTCCGAGGTGCTCTCCCACCTGCCCGACTACTTCCGGGGCGGCCGCGTCGTGGCCCTGGGCGAGACGGGCCTGCACTCGGGGGGCATCGAGGAGGAAGAGGCCTTCATCGAGCAGCTCGCGCTCGCGCGCCAGCTCAAGCTCAAGGTGGTGGTGCACACGCCCGTGCTCGACAAGGAGCGCCACACCCGGCGCATCCTCACCCTCGTGCGCGACTCCGGCGTGCTGCCCTCGCGCGTGCTCGTGGATCACGCCAACGGCCGCACCGTGCGCAACATCCTCGGGTGTGGGCATTGGGCGGGACTGACACTCCATCCGGAGGCGCTCCGCGCCGAGCGTGCCGTGGCGCTGGTGCGCCGATTGGGCAGCGAGCGGCTGGTGCTCAACTCCGATGCCGGCGATGGCGCCGGGGACATCCTCGGACTGGCTCGCCGGCCAACCTGCTGACCAAGGCGAAGCTGTCCGAGAGGGTGGTGAAGCGCGTGGCCCATGAAAACGCCGCGCGCTTCTACCAGCCCCGCTGACTAATTCACCGCACTCGACTGCAACTCCGTCTGCAGGGTCAGACGCTGGGCTCCATCCTCCAGCGTCGCCTGCACCACGATGCCTCGCTGCCGGTAATCCGCCAGTGAGTCCGCTGCCTCATCCAACAAGCGCTGGTAGCGCTCGTCCAACTCCACTGCGATCAACATCATCGTCTCGCCCGCGTCATCGACGCCCGGGCGGTACACTGGCAGCGCTGGAACCGCGCCCAGCGGCCGTTCGCCATCTTCACCAATTCGCCGTCATAAGCCATTGCGCAGTCCCCCTTTCGACCGTCCGACACGATGCCGGCACGTGAGTAGAATCACTGTAGTCACAAATTTTCCGCGCGCCAGCCCCTTTGAAAATTCGTGAAAGGCCGTCTCCACGGTCCTATAGAAAACGCTTTCCCTCTGAGACACCCCCGTCCACCGACCAGCGGCGCACACTTTGTAAATTTGCTGTGGTGTCAATCTGTTGATCGACCCGCCCGGCCGCCCAGCGCTCTGGAGGAAGAGAGCGACAGCGGGAAGTGAGCGACAGTGGCCCCCGAACGGGTCATCCCTTAGATTGCCTGGGATGAAGTTGCCCTCGTTGTTCCGCCGAGAGCGGACCGTCATCAAGCGGGCGGACGCACAGGATCAGGTGGAGAAGGTCCTGGCCGAGTCGCTGCGTGTGCTGGGACAGGTATGCACCAAGGTCGCGGATGTCATCGAGACCCAGCGCCTGGAGCGTGCCGGCTACGCGCAGAACACCCTGCTGCGGCGCCTGGACACGCCCGAGGACGAGCAGGCGCCCAAGAAACAGTAGCCGCGCTCCACCCCATGGACCCCTCCGAACAGCTTCCCGCCTGCCTGGGTGCCGCGGGATGGCTGGCGCCCAGCGAGACCCGGGTGCCGCCGCTGCCCGCCCTGGAGGAAGAGGAAGGGCCCCGGCTGCCCGAGGGGCTGCCGCCCGTGGTGGATGCCCACGTGCACCTCTTCCCGGATCGGGTGTTCGAGGCCATCTGGCGCTGGTTCGACCAGTACGGCTGGCCCATCCGCTACAAGCTGCACACCCCCCAGGTGCTCTCCTTCCTGCTGTCGCGGGGCGTGCACCGGGTGGTGGCGCTGCACTACGCCCACAAGCCGGGCATGGCGCGCTTCCTCAACACCTACATGGCCGAGGTCGTCCGCGCCGAGCCGCGCGTGCTGGGGCTGGCCACCGTGCTCCCCGGGGAGGCGGGCGCGGCGGACATCCTCGCCGAGGCCTTCGCCGCCGGGCTCAAGGGGGTGAAGCTGCACTGCCACGTGCAGTGCTTCGCCCCGGACGCGCCCGCCCTGCACGAGGTGTACGCGGCCTGCGCCCGGGCCGGAAAGCCCCTGGTGATGCACGCGGGCCGCGAGCCCTCCAGTCCCCACTACGCGTGTGATGTCCACGCCCTGTGCTCGGCCGAGCGCGTGGAGCGGGTGCTCGAGGACCATCCGGACCTGCGCCTGTGCATCCCCCACCTGGGCGCGGACGAGTTCGACGCCTACACGCGGCTGCTCGAGCGCCACGACAACCTCTGGCTGGACACCACCATGGCGCTCGCCGGCTACTTCCCCGGCACCCCGCCGCGCCGCCTGCTGGAGGTCCGTCCCGAGCGCATCCTCTACGGGACGGACTTCCCCAACCTGCCCTATGCGTGGGATCGCGAACTCCGGCGGTTGCTGGAGCTCGAACTCGGCGACGAGGTAGAAGCGGGCATCCTCGGCCAGAACGCCTTGCACCTCTTCGAAGGGTGTTGAAAAGCGGGCAGACCCCTTCCGCAACTGACGGGCCGTTCGCATCTTGCCCCCCATAGAATCCGGTTTTGTCACCGGATACGCTTCGAGGCTTCCATGTCCTACATCTTGGTCGTCGATGACGACGCGAGCCACCGCACGCTCATCTGCGATGCCCTTGAGGAAATGGGCTACCGCACGGGGCAGGCCGCCAACGGGCGGGAAGCCCTGGATGTCTTCGAGGGAGAACTGCCCCAGGCGGTGCTCCTGGACCTGCGCATGCCCGTCATGAGCGGCTGGGGGCTCCTGGACGCCCTCAAGAAGATGCCGCGGGCGCGCGGCCTGCCCATCATCATCATCTCCGGCTACGGCTTCGAGTGGGAGGCCGAGCTCGTGGGCGCCGCGGGCTACATCTCCAAGCCGGTGGACCTCGACAAGGTGAGGATGACCGTGCAGCGCATCATCGGACCGCCCGAAGTGGCGATGATGCACTGATACCGCGCGCGAGGGCCCTGCCTCGCGACGGGCTCAGGAGAAGACGACGGTCTTGTTGCCGTGCGGCAACACCCGGTCCTCCAGGTGCCACGAGACAGCGCGCGCGAGCACGGTGCGTTCCACCCGGCGACCGATGCGCACCAGATCCGCCACCGCGTCCCGATGCCCCACCCGGTGCACGTCCTGCTCGATGATGGGCCCGGCGTCGAGTTCCGCCGTCACGTAGTGGGCCGTGGCGCCGATGAGCTTCACCCCCCGCGAGTGCGCCTGGGCATAGGGGTTGGCACCCACGAAGGCCGGCAGGAAGCTGTGGTGGATGTTGATGATGGGGCCCCCGAAGCTCGCGATGAAGTCCCCACTGAGGATCTGCATGTAGCGGGCGAGCACGACCAGGTCCACCGGTGCGCGCGCAAGAGCTCCAGCGTGGCCGCCTCCGCTTGCGCCTTGGTGTCCGCCGTCACGGGCACGTGGTGCAGGGGATGCCGAAGGGGGCCACCACCTCGCGCGCGTCCGGGTGATTGCTCACCACCAGCGGGATGTCGGCCATCAGCTCCCCCTTCTTCCACAGCCACAGCAGCTCCTGCAGGCAGTGGTCCTGCTTGGAGACGAAGAGCGCCATGCGCTTGACGCGCGCGGCGGGGATGAGCCGCCACTGCATGCCGAAGCGCTCGGCCACGGGCGCGAAGGCCTCCTCCAGCGCCCCCAGCCGCTCCGCCAACCCGGGCAGGTCGAACTCCAGCCGCATGAAGAAGCGCAGATCATCCGGCTCGGTGTGCTGATCCGAGTCGACCACGTTGGCACCGTGCTCGAACAGCAACCGCGTCACGGTCGCGACCACACCGGGACGATCCGCGCAGGAAATCAGGAGCCGAGCGCGCTCCGCGCTCGGACGCACGAGGGAAGACATGGGGGCCTCATCGCAAGGGGTTCTCCCCCCACTCTCCCCTCTCCCCCGGGAAGAGCGGGAGGCGGCGCGCTCAGCTTTCCTTCTTGATCTGCTGGGCGGGTAGTTCGTCTCACCCACCTGCTTGATGAGCTCGAGCTGGGCCTCGATCCAGTCGATGTGCTCCTCGGTGTCCTCGAGGATGCGCTCGAGCACTTCCCGGCTGCCGTTGTCCGCCAGCGAGCGGCACAGCTCGATGCCCTCGTTGAGGCGCTTCTGGGAGCCCTGCTCCAGGGCCAGGTCCAGGCGGAGCATCTCCGGGATGCTCTCACCCACGTTCACCTTGGCCAGGCGCTGCAGGTTCGGCAGTCCCTCCAGGAAGAGGATGCGCTTGACGAGCCTGTCCGCGTGCTTCATCTCGCCGATCGACTCTTCGTAGATCTTCTTGCCAATGCGCTCATAGCCCCAGTTCTGGGCGATACGCGCGTGCAGGAAGTACTCGTTGATCGCCGTCAGCTCGGTGGTCAGGACGTCGTTGAGCAGGTCGATGACCTGGGGATGGCCTTTCATAGGGCCACGGAAGCTACCCGCAGGGTCGACGCGGCACAACTCTCGCGGCACGCGGGCCGCACGGTGTTGGACTGACGGGCCTCGCCGATGAGCTGGCTGAGCTGATCATGACACCCGCCGCACCCCGTCCCCGCCCCACACGCCGCTCCCAACTCCTCGACTGTGTGGGCTCCCTCGGAGATGCGGGCACGAATGGTCCGGTCCGAAACAGCACGGCACAGGCAAACGATCATAGGAGAGGCTCACGACGGTGAAGGCCGCGGATCGCGGCGGTCCAAGTGATAATGAGAATAGGTTTCAAAAACGGTCCGGTCAAGTCACCCCGGGAGCTCGGCCGGACGCCCGGGGCGGGACACACCCTTGGCGGGTGGGCCAAGGTGGGCGGAGCGGGCCAGAAGGGGGATTGTCAACGGGAGCGGGCGTCGGATGAGATCATGGGCTCGCGCATGGAACCCCTCCCCCTGATCTGGCCGTCGACGCCCGTGGGCTCGTGAAGCGCTTTGGCGGCTTCACCGCGCTGCAAGGCATGGACCTGAACATCCCGCGAGGCGCCTTCTACGCGTTCCTCGGGCCCAACGGGGCGGGCAAGTCCACCACCATCGCGCTGCTCACCGGCGTGTACGCGCCCGACGCCGGACACATCCGGCTGCTGGGCGTGGACGCGGTGGCGCGGCCCCTGGAGATCAAACGCCACATCGGCGTGGTGCCCGAGGAGCTGAGCCTCTTCGAGCGGCTGAGCGGGCGGCAGTACCTCACCTTCTGCGGGCGCATGTACGGGCTGGCGGGCGACGAGGCGGCGGCCCGGGCGGCGGAGCTGCTCGAGCTCACCGAGCTCACCTACAAGGCGGGCGCGCTGGTGGCCGAGTACTCCAAGGGCATGCGGCGGCGGCTGGCGATCGCCGCGGCGCTCATCCACGCGCCGGAGCTGGTGCTGCTGGACGAGCCCTTCGAGGGCATCGACGTGCTGGCCGCGGGCGTCATCCGCGAGCTGTTGCGCGAGCTGAGCCGGCGCGGGGTGACGCTGCTGCTCACCACGCACGTGCTGGAGATCGCCGAGCGGCTGGCCACGCACGCGGGCGTCATCCGCGGCGGGAAGATGGTGGACGAGGGCACGGTGGAGCAGTTGAAGGAGCGCCACGGCGCGCCCTCGCTGGAGGCCGTGTTCGAGAAGCTCATCTCCGTGCCGGCCGCGCGCAACGCGAGGCTGTCCTTCTATGGAGAGGCCCCCGGGGCGTCCGAGGTGCCCGGAGTGGCGCTGCGCCGGGGCTCCGCGTGAGCCGCCCCGCCGCGCCGGGGCTCTTGCGCCACCTGTGGTTGCTGTGGGGCCTGCGCCTCAACCTCGGACTCAACCAGGGCCGGGGTGGCAGCCGGCTGCTCGCGGTGGGCGCCTTCCTCCTGTCGAGCGCCCCCGCCTGGGGCCTGGGCATGACGTTCCACGGGCTCATGCGCCTGCCAGCCGTGGCCGGGGACGGCGTCTGGCCCTTCTTCATCCTCAACCTGCTGTGCTTCGTCACCTCGGCCGTCTGGGTGGCCGGCCGTTGATGAGCGCGGGCGTGGATGACCACTCGGAGCTGGGCCGCTATGCCCCCTTCCCCATCTCCCCCCTGCGCCTGCTCCTCGCCTCCACGGGCGCGAGCCTCCTGGAGCCGCGCGCGCTCGTCTTCTACGCGCCCCTGACGGGAGCGGCGCTCGGCTACGCCTCGGTGCACCCGGTGCGCCAGAAGCTGCTCGCCCTGGCGCTCTACGTGCTCTTCGCCCTGCTCAACGCCGCCTGGAGCCGGGTGGGGCTGCACCGGTGCTCAACGTGCTGCGCGCGAAGAACAGCGCCCAGTTGCTCGGCGGCGGCTTCGTGCTCTTCCTCACCGCCGCCTCGTTCATCCCCCCATCGACACCTCGTGGCTCACCGCCGTGGGCGAGGGCGGCGTGGACAAGCTGGACATGGCCCTCATCGTCGACGCCACGCTCGCGCTCGGCCGCGTCCCCTCGGGGCTCTTCGGCGACGCGCTCCTGCACCTCACCTACGGCTCCACGCGCCACGCCCTGGCCGATGGGCTGGGCATGCTCGTCTTCACCTTCCTGGGCATGGCGCTCGCCTACGCGCTGCTCCTGCGCTTCCACCGGGGCGTGGGCCGCGCGGGCCCGGCGGTCAAGGAGGCCGGCGACCACGATCCCTTCGCCCACACGCGCACCCGCTTCACCACGCTGCTCGCGCGCGAGGCCCTGGATCTGTGGCGCAACCCCCGCGCCCGGCTGCTCGCCGCCGTGCCCTTCGTGCTGGCCATCCTCATGAAGCTCACCTCCGCGCGCGCCCTGGCCGAGTTCGCGCTCGGCGCGAGTGCGGATGCCTGGCTCATGGGCGGCCTGTGCATCTACGGCGCGGTGGTCATGGCCTCCACGTTCTCGCAGAACACGTTCGCCTATGACGGACATGGGCTCGCCCTGCTGCTCGCGGCGCCGGTGGAGCTGGGCGACGTGCTCCGGGCGAAGAACCGGGTGCAGGGCCGGCGGCGGGCGGCATGGCACTGGCGGTGGGCATCTTCTACCGGGTGTATTTCGGCCGCGGCTCGGCGCTGGACTTCCTGTGTGCCATGGCGGCAGTACTGGCGGTGATTCCGGTGCTCCTCACCGCGGGCAACTTCCTCTCCCTGTTCTTCCCGGTGAAGTTCCACGCGAGCCTCAAGCGCCGGGACAAGCTGCCCCTCACCGCCTCCCTGCTGGGCATCGGCGCGGCGAGCGTGGGCTGCGCCCCCTTCGTCTGGGCCCTGCGCGCTACCGGGACGGCGGGCCCCGAGGGGCGGACCCTGGCCCTGCTCGCCCTGTGCGCCGCGCTCAATGGGGCGCTCTACCGCGCGCTGCTCCCGCTCGGCCTGCGGCTGCTCGAGCAACGCAAGGAAGGGGTGCTGCGCGCGGTCACCCGGGAGTAAGCCCCCCAATTCCTGCCCGGACCAGACTCCACGTTAGACTTCACGGCCATGAGTCAAGGGCCGCACGCGTGGATACTCGGACAACTGGACATGTTCCTCACACGGGAGCAGCGCCGCCTGCCACCCGAGGAACTCGGACGCTTCCGGGTGTTGGTCGGCACCAAGCTCATCCTGTTGCTCGTCTCCCTGATGAACGTGGTGGCGGGGCCACTGCTCTCCTCCGCGAAGTGGCCCATGGTGTTCGGGCTGGTGATGTCGGTGGGCTGGGTGTCACTGCTGGTGTTCATGCGCGGACGGACCTCGCCCCGTCTCCCCGCGCTGCTGGCGTGCGGCCTGTTCACCGCCTCGTTCTCGGTGCTCACCTACATCGTGACCACGCCGGGCTTGACCTCGCCCCACGAGAGCGCGCCCTCCGCGATCGCGCTCGTGCCCGTGCTCGCGGTCTATCTGGTGGGAATCCGCACGGGCCTGCTGTTCACCGTCCTCTTCTGCGTCAACGTGGGGGTGCTCCACCCGCTCTACATGTCGGGCTTCGGCACCCACCATCCGATCTTCCACGAGCTTCACAGCTGGATGAACGGGGTGCTCGACATCATCGTCCTGGTGCTCACCTGGGCGCTGAGCGCGTTGTTCAGCTCCGCGCGCGATGCGGCGAACGCCGCGGTCCGCGACAGCGAGCGCAAGCTGGCCAGCCTCCTGGAGAGCACGGACGACATCGTGTGCTCGCTGGACGCGCAGGACCGCATCGTCACCATCAACTCCGCCGCCCGGCGGCGCTTCCGCGATGCCTACGGACGGGAACCGCGCCCGGGCGACACGCTGGCCGAGCGCGCCTCGCCCGAGATCCGGGACAACTGGCGAAAGACCCTGGCCCTGGTGCGCCAGGGGAAACCCTTCCGCCGGGAGATCGCCTACCCCCTGGCCACCAACGAAATCCTGGACATGGACATGTCGCTCAACCCCATCCTGGACGAGCACGGACAGGGGGTGGGCGTGACGCTCTTCGGACGCGACATCCGGGAGCGCAAGCGGGCCGAGGCCCGGCTGGACGAGCTGCACCGCGGCCGGTGGAGGCTCGCGCCGGGCCGGCATGGCGGAGATGGCCACGGGCGTGCTGCACAACGTGGGCAACGCGCTCAACAGCGTCAACGTCTCCGCCTCGCTCGTCAGCGAGCAGTTGCGCGGCTCCCGCCTGCGCATGCTGTCGCGCGCCGTGGACCTGCTGAAGGAGCACGTGAACGACCTGCCCGCCTTCCTCTCGGACGATGCCCGGGGCCGCCAGCTCCCCGAGTACCTCGCCTCCATCACCCAGCACCTGAGCCAGGAACACGCGACGATGCACGAGGAGATGCAGCGGCTCATCCGCAACATGGAGCACATCAAGGCCGTGGTGACCCTGCAACAGGAGCACGCCCGCTCCCGCGGCCAGGTGGAACCCATCTCCGTGGTGGAGCTCATCGACGACGCGCTGCGCCTGCACGCCACGTCCTTCGAGCGGCTGGGCATCCGCATCCAGCGCGAGTACGACGAGCTGCCCCAGGTACTGGTGGACCGGCACAAGCTGCTGCAGATCCTCGTGAACCTGCTGACCAACGCCCGGCACGCCCTGCTGGAGAGCGGACGGGACGCGAAGCTGCTCGCACTGCGCGTGCGCAAGGGCGAGGACGAGCGGCTGCGCATCCAGGTGAGCGACAACGGGGTGGGCATCGCCCCGGAGCACATGCGGCGCATGTTCGAGCATGGCTTCACCACGAAGAAGGACGGCCACGGCTTCGGGCTGCACGCCAGCGCCCTGGCCGCGCAGGAGATGGACGGACGGCTGAGCTGCGACAGCGCCGGGCCAGGCCAGGGCGCCACCTTCACCATCGAGCTGCCCCTGCGTTCGCGGGAAATGGCGGGATAATCGGTTTCTAATAATTTTTTATTCTTTCCTGGGATGGCGCTCCGGCCGGTCGCTCGTAGTCAGTGCAACCCCGCACCGGCACGCCATGAACCCAGCCCCCTCCCCGCTCCGGGCCCGCCCCGGTAAGTCCCTCGTCCCGGCGCGGTCCGACGATCGCGGTCACACTCGGCGCCGTGGCCCTGCTCTCGGCCGTGGCCCTGCTCACCCGGGGCACCGGGGAACAGGGCGAGGCGTCCGGGACCGCCCCGGCGTCCACCCCCCGCGAGTCCTCGGCGGGCACGGCGCGTGCGGCCTCGGGCTCCCCCACCGGCCAGGGCGGAGCCGAGCAGCCCCAGGAGAAGCCCCCTCTTCTCCAAGACCACCTGCTGGCGGGACCTGGAGCGCTTCAACGAGTCGGTGACGCTCGGCACGTTCCGGGACTGGGCCGGGCCCCTGCTCGCCTCGAGGGATCCCCACGTGCTCGCCTACCTCAAGGAGCGCCTCGCCGAGCTCATCGGCGAGGACGAGGGCCGTGCACTCGAGGTGCTCGACTGGGCGCGCGAGCCTCCCCGGGGAGTTCAAGCTGTTCCTGGCGGGCGTCCGGGGCGCTCCGGCGCTGCTCAAGCCCCGGGTCGTCGAGCAGTTGATGACCCTGGGGCTCGACGAGAAGCTGGACCTGGGACGGCGCGCGGGCTTCCTGGACGGGCTGCAGAAGCTGCCCCGGCTCGAGCCCGCGCAGCTCGAGCGGCTCAGCCACTTCGCCAAGGACGCCGCCTCGGGCGAGGCGGGCTGGGTCACCACGCGCGCCATCGGCCGGGTGATGAAGCAGGACTTCGAGCGCACGGGCAACGTCAAGCCCTACCTCGACAAGCTCCTCGCCATCGGCACCGAGTCGCTGGACGAGCCGGTGCGCTACCTCGCGCTCGAGATGGAGATGCACGCCGACGCGCCGCTCGACACGCAGGCCGTCACGCGGCTGGCCCAGGTGCTCACCACCGAGGGCAGCAGCGAGGTGCGGCAGGTGGCCGCGCACGACCTGTCGCTCGCCCAGGACAAGGCCCAGGTGCTGGACATCTACGCCAGGGCCTTCGCCACCGAGCGCGACCTGTGCGTGCGCTGGGCCCTCTTCCGCTTCTCCGCCCGCGCCGCCGGCAAGGACGCGCTGCCCGTCATGGCGAACATGGCCCTCGCGGATCCCCGCTTCCAGGGCGACTACCAGGACATCGAGCGGCTCTACGCCAGCGGCATCGTCGACTACGACCGCATCTGGTTCGGCCTGCCCTCGCAGGACCCCCATGGCTGCATGGATCACCATGACGGCTGAGGCCCGGAGACTCCCCATGACCCTTGCCCCTCGCAAGAACCCACTGTCCGCCCTGGTGCTCGGCCTGAGCCTGCTCGCCCCGGCCCTCGCCCCCGCGCAGACGTCCACCCCCGCGCCCGAGGCCCCCGCGCTCCAGGGCGAGACGTGCTCGACGGCGGGCCTGATGGATCAGATCCGCCGTGGGCTCGGCTCGAAGTCCGAGGCCTACAAGCGCTACCTGCGCACGCTCTTGCGCGAGTCCGCCACGACGCTGCCCCTGGAGGAGCTGCGCGCGGCCTTCGAGCGCGAGTACGACCCGGTCATGGTCGAGCACCTCGCGGCCGCGCTCGTCGCGCGCACCGAGCGCGGTCTGGAGGACACGTCGCTGGAGCAGGTGGCCCAGCGCGCCCTGAACGACCGCGACCCGGCCCTGCGCGCCGCCACCGTCCGGGCCATGCGCCAGACGGGCGCGCTGGAGCGCACGGGCGACATGTACGAGCGCCTGGTGCGCGACCCCTCCCCGAGGTGCGCCAGGAGGCCGCCACCAACCTCGTCACGGACAACCTCGAGGTGTACGGCGGGCGCCATGCCCAGGCGGCGGATACCGCGGTGGCGGCGGCGGCGGCCTCGTCGGATCCCAAGGTGACGGCCCGCATCCTCGGCAACATCATGACGGGCGAGGTGAGCGCCGACTCGGCGCGCGAGCTCGAGCGGTTGCTCGGCAGCGAGTCCCCGGAGGTGCGCGCGGCGGCGAGCACCGCGCTCGGCGGCGTGCCCGCGGCACAGATGGCCAGCGCGCGCCAGGCGCTCAGCACCCAGTACCGCGCCGAGACGGACCCCCAGGCACGCAAGGCCATGCTCGCGGGCATCGCCCGGCTCGGCTTCTCCAGCGCGGTGCCCGAGTTGCAACGCCTGCGCGACGTGGATCCGCGCCTGGCGCCGGAGATCGACGCGTGGACGCGCGTGCTGAACATGAACCTCCAGGAGTGGAGCCTGATCCAGAGCGCGAAGCAGCGGCTGTCCCAGGCCCGCTGAACAGCAGCCCTCCCTTGTGGGGCCGGCCCACCGGCCCGAGAGGAACCTCCGATGCGTGACTCCCTGAAGACGACCCTGACCTGCCTGATGACCCTCGCCCTGCTGCCCACGGCCGCGCGCGCCGCGTACACCGTCTGCGCTCCCCATCCAGGCACCGTGACGGCCACCACCTACTATTCGAGCGGCGCCTTCCACGGCGCGGTGGACATCGCCAGCGGCGACACCTGTGGGGTCAGGCTCGTCAGAACGGCGGTGAAGGGCCTGCTCTTCTGGGACGTGACCATCCGCACCACCGGGATGACCTGCTACGGCAACGGCAGCGGCAACCAGAACGAGGTGAAGCACACCTTCGCCAACGGCTACACCTTCCGCCAGTGGCACTTCCTCTACGACGCCGAGCTCTCCAAGGACCAGACGTGCGACCGCTGCGCGATCGGCCGGGAGGGCGGCACGGGCAACGTCACCGGTCCCCACACCCACATGCAGTACGACAAGAGCGGCACCAACAGCACGTCCTGGTACTCGGGCACCGTCAAGGGCGAGTTCCTGGATCTCGACGAGGTCATCGGCACCGTCGGCTAGCGCCCGCGCGAGTCCGCCCCATGCGCCTTCAGGAGTGGAGCCTGCTCCCGAGGGCCCAGCAGCAGCAGTCCCAGGCTTGATGAGCAGCACCCCCCCACGGGGGCCGGCGAACCGGCCCGAGAGGAACCACCGATGCGTAACACCCTGAAGACGACCCTGGCCTCCCTGATGACCCTGGCCCTGCTGCCCACGGCCGCGACCGCGTACACCGTGGGCGCGCCCTTCCCGGGCACCGTGACGGCCACCACCTACTACTCGAGCGGCTCCTTCCACGGCGCGGTGGACCTCTCCAGCCCCAACGCCTGCGGCTACTGGGGCGTCGAGACGGCCGTGAAGGCCTCGCTCTCCTGGAACGTCACCATCCGCACCACCGAGAAGGTCTGCTACGGCAACGGCAGCGGCAACCAGAACGAGGTGAAGCACACCTTCGCCAACGGCTACACCTTCCGCCAGTGGCACTTCCTCTACGTGTCCACCACGTCCAAGGACAAGACGTGCGACCGGTGCCAGATCGGCGACGAGGGCGGCACGGGCAACGTCACCGGCCCCCACACCCACATGCAGTACGACAAGAGCGGCACCAACAGCACGTCCTGGTACTCCGGCACGGTCAAGGGCGAGTACCTGGACCGGGACGAGGTCGTCGGCACCGTTGGGTAGCGAGCGCGAGTCGCGCGCGTCCCGGGAGAGATTTCCCAGGAACCGGGAAAAGTTGTACTCCTAGGAGGACGTGACTACCCCCCCGACGTGTCCGGACGAGACGACGCTGAGTGACTTCCTCGCGGGGATGCTCGCGGAGGCAGACCGGACACGGGTGCTCGCGCACGTGGATGGGTGCGAGGGGTGCCAACGGCAGGTGGCCTTGGGAGCCAGTTCTTCCCCGGGCGCGCCGAAGGAGGAAGCGGACACGCCCCTCGCCCCGGGAGCCCGGCTCGCGCGCTACGTGGTGCTCGGGCGCATCGGCCGGGGCTCCATGGGCGAGGTGTACGCGGCGCACGATCCCGAGCTGGAGCGGCAGGTGGCCCTCAAGCTGCTGCGCTCGGAGGGCCGGCACGTGGAGGAGCTGCGGCAGCGGCTGCTGCGCGAGGCCCAGGCGCTGGCCCGGCTGTCCCACCCGCACGTCGTCGCGGTGCACGACGTGGGCGTGTGCGACCAGGTCGTCTTCCTGGCCATGGAGCTGGTGGAGGGCTGCACGCTGGCGGAGTGGCTGAAGCAGCCGCGCCCCTGGTCCGAGGTGCTGCGCGTCTTCGTCGACGCGGGGCGGGGGCTGGCGGCGGCGCACGCGGCGGGCCTCGTCCATCGCGACTTCAAGCCCGCCAACGTCCTCGTGGGCCGGGACGGCCGCGTGCGCGTCACGGACTTCGGGCTGGCGCGCAGCTCGGATCGGGAACCCACGCCCGGGGAGGACTCCGGCCCCGTGTCCTCCCGCCGGGGGCCCGACGACGTCCGCTCTCCACTCACCCGCACGGGCGCGCTGCTGGGCACGCCGGCCTACATGGCTCCCGAGCAGTTCGCCGGACAGAGCGCGGACGCGCTGTCGGACCAGTTCAGCTTCTGCGTGGCGCTGCACGAGGCGCTCCACGGCGTGCGGCCCTTCGAGGGCAAGACGCTCGAGGAGCTGCACCGGGCCATGCTCGAGGAGCGGCTGCGTCCACCCGGCGGCGAGTCGAAGGTGCCCGCCCGGGTGCGGCGCGCGGTGTGGCGGGGCCTGAAGGCTCGCCCGGCGAGCGGCACCCCTCCATGGAGGCGCTGCTGGCCCAGCTCGCCCCCGCCACCCAGCGCGTGCGCACGTGGGTGGCCGTCTCCGCCGTCGCCGCCAGCCTGCTGGGCGTGTCCCTGGGCTACGTGGCGGCCCACCGGCGCGAGGTGCGCTGCGAGCAGGAGACGGAGAAGCTCGCCGCCGCCTGGAGCCCCGAGCGGCGCGAGCACGTGCGCGAGGCCTTCCTCGCCACCGGCAAGCCCTACGCCGCCGCCGCCTGGGAGGCCGTCTCCCGCGCGCTGGATGCCCACGCCGCCACCTGGCGCACGCTGCGCACCGAGTCCTGCCGGCGGCGACCCGGGACGACTACCACACCGCGTGGCTGAAGACGGCCTGCCTCGACACCCGGCTGTGGCACTTCGCCGCCGTCACCGACGTGCTGGAGAAGGCGGACGCCCAGACGGTGCAGAACGCGCCCCAGATGGTGGCCTCGCTCGAGGGGCTCGCCGGGTGCATGGAAGTCCCCCAGGTCGCCACCCGGCCCCAGCCTCCCGACGCCCTGCGCCCCCGGGTGGACGCCGCGCGCCGCCGGCTCGCCGAGGCCCGCGCCCGTCTGGAGATCGGCAACCACGCCTCCGGCCTCGAGGTCACCACCGCGCTCCTGAAGGACATCGAGGGGCTCGACTTCCGCCCCCTGGAGGCCGAGGTGCTCGCCCAGCACGGGCAGTTGCTCGGCCTGCTCGGCAAGACCAAGGAGGCCGAGGAGCTGCTCTACCGCGCCGTGTGGGCCGCCGAGGCCGGGCGCGATGACGAGATGGTGGCGCGCGCGTGGAACCTCCTGCTGTGGGTGGTGGGGGACCAGATGGCGCGCATGGACGAGGCCAACCGCATCGTCCATCACGCCCGGGCCGCCCTGGAGCGGCTGGGGCGCGAGCGCGTCCCGGCGCTCGCCACGGACCTGAACCTGCGCATGGGCGGGCTCCTGCTGGTGCAGGGCAAGCTGGACGAGGCGGAGGCGGAGTTCACCCAGGGGCTGGAGCTGTCGCGCCGGACCCTGGGCCCGGAGAGCCTGCGCACCTCGTACCTGCTGGCCGGACTGGGGCGGGTGCGCTCGCGGCAGATGCGCGGCGCGGAAGCCCTGGCGCTCTTCCGCCAGGCCCAGGAGCTGCGCGAGCGGATGTGGGGACCGGATCACCCCACCCTCGCGCTCAACCTCAACAACATCGCCACCCAGTTGCAGCAACAGGGCCGGCCCGAGGAGGCGCTCGCCACCTTCCGCCGCGCCCTGTCCCTGCTGGAGGCGGCGCGCTCCCCGGATCACCCGAGCCTCGCCGCGCCCATCAACAACCTGGCCGTCCTGCTGCGGCTCGCGGGCCAGCTGGAGGAGTCCCGGCGGTACTTCGAGCGCGCGCTCGCCATCTTCGAGCGCGCCAAGGGCCCGGACCATCCCAACACCATCACCGC
Source organism: Cystobacter fuscus (assembly GCA_049060065.1). GTDB lineage: Bacteria > Myxococcota > Myxococcia > Myxococcales > Myxococcaceae > Cystobacter > Cystobacter fuscus_B. Next base: position 439,838 of record JBMEQP010000002.1, on the reverse strand, counting down.
GCTCGGCGGGCTGGGCATGGTGGCCTACGACGAGCAGAACCTCGACAAGGCGCTCGGCTACGCCCAGCAAGCCCTCGAGCGCATCCAACGCAGCATGGGTCCGGACACCCCACGCGCCGAGCTGCCGCTGCGCACCCTCGCCGCCATCCACCTGCGCGCGGGCCACCCCGCCCTGGCGCGCGAGCACCTCACGCGCGCCCTGCGCCTGCTGGAGAAGGCGAACGGCCCGGACAGCGCGGTGCTCACGGGCGTGATGCGCGAGCTGGGCATCGTGAACCTGCGCTCGGCAGCCCCCGGCAGGGCCTCGTGCGCTGCCAGCGCGCCCTCGAGCTCGACGAGCCGGCCCAGGGCGCGGAGAGCCCGGACGTGGCGTTGGACCTCGCCTGTCTCGGCGAGGCACACCTGGAGCTCGGGGCCCCCGAGCGGGCGGTGCCGCTGCTCGAGCGCGCCCGGCGCATCCACGAGCGGGCCCCCGGGGACAAGCTGGAGGCGGCCTGGGCGTCCTTCCTCCTGGCCCGGGCGCTCCAGCACGGCACCGCCGAGGAGAGGACACGCGTGACCGCCCTGCTGGAGGAGGCCCGGGGCCAGATGGAAGCGCTGGGGACGCGCGCCCGCGTGGAGCACCGCGCGCTGATGGAATGGCGGGCCCGGCACGCCCTGCTGGCCGAGCGAGGGGGCGCCCGATGACGAGCGGAGAGGACACTCCCCTCACCCGGGTACTGCTGGCGCACGCCCCCGAGGACCGGCGGGACTGGCTCCGGGAGTGGCCCGGACTGGAGGCGCTGCTCGCGGGACACCTCGCCGCGGGAGAAGGGGCCGGCCCACGGTGAAGCTCGCGCCGGAGTCCTTCCTGCGCCACCTGGCCCGGCACCTGCCCGCCCCGGGAGCGCCCGAGGACGCGCTGCGACAGCTCCACGCGGCGGACCTCTATCTGGCGTGCGCCTGTGCCGAGGGCGAGCCCCAGGCCCTGCTCGCCTTCGAGCAGCACGTGCTGCGCAAGGTGCCCGCGCGCCTCGGCTCGCTGCCGGCCACCACCCGGGACGAGGTGCTCCAGATGTTGCGCCAGCGGCTGCTGCTGGGCATGGGGGGGACGCCGCCGCGCATCGCCGACTACGCGGGCCGGGGCCCCCTGAGCGCCTGGGTGCGCATCGTCGCCGCGCGCATGGTCGGCGCGCTGTCCAACCAGAGTGGACGCCAGGAGCTCTTCTCCGAGCCCCCCGAGGCGCTCGAGCAGTTGCTGGCCCCGGACAACCCGGAGCGCGAGGTGCTGCGCGCCGACTCCTCCGAGGCGTTCTCCCTGGCGCTGCGTGCCGCGCTGGCGGCCCTGCCCGAGCGCGAGCGCGCCCTCTTGCGCATGCACCACCTGCATGGCCTCACCATGGACCGGCTCGCGACGATGTATGGCGAGTCACGCTCCAGCATCGCGCGCCACGTGGCCCAGGCCCGCGAGCGGCTGCTGCGGCTCACCCGCCATGAGCTGGCGGCCCGGCTGAAGCTCGAGGGCCGCGAGCTGGAGAGCCTGCTCGGCCTCGTGCGCAGCCGGTTGGATCTCAACCTCGGTGGGTTGATGGACTGAAGGGCCTCCGGGCCCGGCGGCCGCCTCCGGGCCGCCAGACCTGGAGGGGGTGGCTCAAGGCAGGGTCACCGCCTGCTCCAGCGCCGCCTGGATCTGCGGCAGCCCGTAGGGCTTGGGCAGCACCACCACGCCCTCCAGCGGCGCCTCTCCCCGGGGCAGCGCCACGTGGCCATGGCCCGAGGCGAGGATGATCTTGATGCCCGTCTTGCGGCCCGCCACCTCGCGCGCCAGGTCCACACCCGACGCCCCGGGCAGCGTCACGTCCGTGAACAACACGTCGAAGCCGCTGGCGGCCATCGCGCCCTTGGCCTCCTCGGCGCTGGTGACCGCCAGCACCTCGTGGCCCAGCAGGTCCATCAGCTCGCACGCCGAGGAGCGCACGTCCTCGTCGTCCTCCACCAACAGCACGCGCAGCCGACGCGACGCGGGGGCGCGGGAGCACGCTCGGGCGAGGGGGCCGTGGAGGGCTTGGAAGCGGAAGACGCGGGGGAGAGGGACGCGGGGGACGGAGACGCGGGGGACGTGGGCACCGGGCGGGCGGCGCCGCGGACCGCCAGGCGCTGCTGGCGGCCGTTGAGCAACTGCCTCAGCTTGCGGGCCAGGTCTTCCCGGCTGTAGGGCTTGCTGAGCAACTGCACGCCCGGATCCAACCGTCCCCCATGGACGATGGCGTTCTCCGTGTAGCCCGAGGTGAAGAGCACCTCGATGTCCGGGTGGAGCGCCTTGGCCTGCTTGGCCAGCTCGGGGCTGCGCACCGGACCGGGCATCACCACGTCGGTGAACAACAGATCGATGGGCACACCGCTCTGGAGGATCACCAGCGCGCTCTGCGCGTCCACGGCCTTGAGCACGCGGTAGCCCAGCTCGCTCACCATCTCCACCACCGTGGTGCGCACCTCGGGGTCGTCCTCCACCACCAGGATGGTCTCCGAGCCTCCCTCGATGGGGCCGGTGATGACCTGGGCGTCCATCGACTCGGCCTCCACCGCGCGGGGCATGTAGAGCTTGATGGTCGTGCCATGCCCCAGCTCGCTGTAGAGCTTGATGTGGCCGCCACTCTGCTTGACGAAGCCGTACACCATGCTCAGGCCCAGGCCGGTGCCGCGGCCCTCGGGCTTGGTGGTGAAGAACGGCTCGAAGGCGCGCTCCATCACCTCCGGCGTCATGCCGCTGCCGGTGTCCGACACGGCCAGCAACACGTACTGGCCGGCGAGCACCTCGGGGTGCATCCGGCAGTAGCGATCATCCAGCACGGCATTGCTGACCTCGATCGTCAGCTTGCCGTTGTTGCTCATCGCGTCCCGGGCGTTGATGGCCAGGTTGAGGATGACGTTCTCGAGCTGGTTGGGATCGATGGCCGTGTTCCACAGCCCGCCGGCGGTGACCGTCTCCAGCTCCACGTCCTCGCCCAGCGTGCGGCGCAGCAGCTCGTCCATGCCGCGCACCAGCCGGCTCAGGTTGACGACGATGGGCTGGAGCGGCTGGCGGCGCGCGAAGGAGAGCAACTGGGAGGCGAGCTTGGCGCCGCGCTCCACGGCGCGGGTGGCCGTCTGCACGCGATGCAGGGCGCGCTCGTTGCCCACCACGTCGCGCTGCAAGAGCTGGAGGTTGCCGGCGATGACCTGGAGCAGGTTGTTGAAGTCGTGCGCCACGCCGCCGGTCAGCTTGCCCACCGCCTCCATCTTCTGGGACTGGCGCAGCTGCTCCTCGGTCTTGCGCCGCTCGGCCTCGCTCTCCTCGAGCGCGCGGGTGCGCTCGCGCACCAGCTGCTCCAGGTGCTCCTGGTAGTGGCGCACCTGGGCCTCGGCTTTCGCCTTCTCCGTGACGTCCTGGCCGTAGATGAGGATGGCCATGACGGGACCGCCCGACACGCGCACCGGCCGGTACTCGAAGTCCACGACGAGGTTCTCGATCGGCCCATCCTTCTTCAGGCGGATGGAGAGATTGAAGCCCTTCATGGAGATCGTCTCGCCCTGGTGGAACACCCGCGAGAGCATGGTGAAGATGGAATCGTTGCCCGTCAGCTCGGGACGCGCCTTGAGCAGCGGCAGCCCGATGACGTCCCGGAAGCCAACGTAGGGCAGGTAGTTGGCGTTCATCATGTCGAAGACGTAGTCGGGCCCGCGCAGGACCCCCACGACTCCGGGAAGCAGATCGATCAGCTGGCGGAGGTAGCGCCGCTCGTAGTCCAGCTCCTTGTTGTTCTCCTGGACGGTCCACGCCCGGCCGATGAGGGCCGCGAGCTGCTCGCCGGAGACTCCTTCCAGCCGCTGCCCCTTGGCGTCGGGGGTGTCCTTCGAGGTGCGCAGATCCGTGACGTCCACGGCGTGCTGGAGGATGAAGGCCACGTTGCCCGTGGAATCCAGCAGGGGCTTGTGGGAGTAGGTCCACACGCGCTTCTCGAGCACGGGGCCGCCCTCGCCGGGACGGGCGATGGGCTGGACCGCCATCGCGAGCAGGTCCGGCATGCGACTGGCGAGCACCCGCTCGAGCGACTCCCGGAGCTTCTCCGCGCCGTCGGGGTTCGCGGGGTCCGAGTCCCGGGGAGCACCTCGAAGAGGTTGCGCCCGATGATCTCGTCACGCCGGAGCGACGTCGCCCGCAGGTAGGCCTGGTTGGCCGCGACATACTTCAGTTCCCGGTCCAGGACCATGAGCGGAGCGGGGCGGAGTCGAACAGTTTCTGGGAGTCGATCATGTCGGACATGCGGAACCAGGAGATGGCGCCCCAGGGCGCGACCATGTGCTTAGTGCATCCAGGATATTCGTCTCACGACAAACGGCGCACCGGGTAAGAATCCCACCGGTGGAAATCTCCCGTGAAATGGGAGGATCCCCAAGTGTCGACAGGCTGAAAGTTGACCCGCCTGCCCGGTGGACAGGAGTCCCCTCATGCGCTTCCGGCGCGGGAATACGCTCGGTCCCACGGACGAGGAGGGCCGCCCGCGGTTCCCGGACAAAGACAAACACGGTCCACGTCCCAAGGGGGCGGACCTGATAGGCTGCCCCCTCAAGCACCATGGAAACAACCGCTGTCGTCGACCCCCGTATTGGCACTGTCTTGCAGGAGCGTTACCGGATCCTCCAGCGGCTCTCCGCGGGAGGCATGGGGGTCGTGTACCGGGGCGAGCGCATCGAACTCGGCCGGGCCGTGGCCATCAAGTTCCTCCACTCCTGGATGGCGACGGAGCAGAGCTTCCAGCGGCGCTTCCAGATCGAAGCGCAGGCCATGAGCCGGCTGTCCCACCCGTGCTGCGTCTCGGTCATCGACTTCGGCGTGCAGGAGGGCGCCCCCTTCATGGTGATGGACTTCGTCACGGGACAGCCCCTGCGCACGGTGCTGCGCGAGGGCGGACCCCTGCCGGTGAAGCGGGCGCTGGGCATCGTGCGGCAGGTGCTCGCGGGGCTGGCCCACGCCCATGCCCAGAACATCGTCCACCGGGACATCAAGCCGGACAACCTCATCCTGGCCGAGGCCACGGGGCTGGGCGATCAGATCCGCATCCTCGACTTCGGGCTGGCGAAGCTGCGCGACACGGTCTCGGGCCTGACCACGGGACTGGCCGTGGGCACGCCCAGCTACATGGCCCCGGAGCAGATCCGCGCCGGGGAGATCGATGCCCGGACGGACCTGTACGCCGTCGGCGTGCTCCTCTTCGAACTGCTCACCGGCGCCAAGCCCTTCGACAGCGAGCGGATGACGGAGGTGATGCGCCAGCACCAGGAGGACGCGCCGCCCACCCTGGGCAGCATCCAGCCCGGGGCGGGGTTCTCCCAGGAGCTGGAGGCGGTGGTCCGCAAGGCGATGGCGAAACGGCCCGGAGACCGCTTCCAGTCGGCCGAGGACTTCGCCGCCGCTCTGGACGCGCTCCCGGACCTGGGCTCCTCGTCCGAGGAACCCCGGGTGAAGGCGCACACGCCCGCCCCGTCCTCGGGCCACGAGGCCACCGTGCCCAGCCGGCCCGCGCCGTCCTCGGGCCACGAGGCCACCGTGTCCAGCCGGCCCCAGCCCAAGACGGCGCCCGAATCGCGAGCACCCCTGCCCGCCCGGGGCAAGCGGCCGATGCTGGCCGTGGGGGCCGCGGGCGTGCTCCTGGTCGGCCTCGGCGCGGCGCTCCTCTGGCGGACGAGCGCGCCTTCCGCCGCGAAGGGCGCTCCGCCCGCTTCCGGCGACGGCTCCAACACCTCCCTCCAGGAGGGGAGCGTCCCGCCCGAGGACCTGCCCAACATCGAGCAGATCGAACGCTGGGTGAAGGAGGGAGAGCGGAGGAGGGATCAGTCGCTCCGTGCGCTCGCCAGCCTGCGCGCGCAGTATCCCCAGAGCGCCTACGCCCCCTATCTGGAGGGGCACGTCAACTTCGACAACCTCCGCTGGGCGGATGGCCTCACCTCCTATGGAGCGGCCATCCGCAACAACGAGGCCTACCGCACGGACGCGAAGCTCATCCGCAATGTCATCCGCTGCACGGTGAGCGACGGCTTCCACACCAGGTGCGCGGACTTCCTCGCCCGTGAGGTGGGGGCCCCCGCGGCGCCCTTCCTCGAGGAGGCGGCGAGCTCGGACCCCTACGCCAACGTCCGTGACCGCGCGGCCAGGCTGCTGCGGAAGGTGAACGCCCAGCGCTGAGGACTCGCCACGCCCCCACGGGCCATGGCGGGTGGTACGTGCGCGGAGCGGCGGAGGAGCGAGCCCCCGGCGAATCTGGCTGCCTGTCCAACGGGTTCAGCGAGCCTGGGCGGGCCGCCCCTCCGGACGAATCCTAGAGGGGTGCAAGAAGGACTCTCGACCTACCGTCTCGGCTATGTGGCCAATTGTCTCTCGCTCGGCCTGGGAGCGAGCCACACGTGCCGGCTCGCCAGTGCCACCCCCCACCGGCTGGAGGAGCTCATCGAGCTGAACCTCACCGAGCTCGAGCAGATCCTCCTCTTCAACGAGGCCCATGGCATCGAGCTGTTCCGGATCGGCTCGTCGCTCATCCCGTTCGGCTCGCATCCCGTCAACACGCTGCCGTGGTGGCGGACCCGGGCGAGCGACTTCGAGCGCCTGGGGCGCATCGCCCGGCGTTCGCGCCAGCGCCTGTCCCTGCACCCCTCGCCCGCGGCGGCCTCGCTGACGAGCGTGCATCAGCGGGTGCGCGACGCGGCGCTCGCCGAGCTGCGCTACAGCGCCCGCGTGTTGGATCTGCTCGGCCAGGGGCCCGAGGCACGCGTGGTGCTCCATCTCGGAGGGGCCGCGCCGAGCCGGCCCGAGGCGCTGGACAACGCGCGCCGCATGCTGGACGCCATGCCCGGGGCGTTGCGCGATCGGATCGTCCTCGAGCATGACGACAAGATCTGGAGCGCGCGCGAGGTCGCCCCCCTGGCCCGGGAGCACGGACTGCCCTGGCTCGCGGACAACCTGCACAACGCCATCAAGCCCTCGGAGCCGGAGTGGCCGCTGGAGCAGCTGCTGCGCGAGTCGGCGGCCTCGTGGCGGGTATTGGACTTGCGGCCCAAGTTCCACCGGCGAGCCAGAAACCGGAGGGCAGGCCGGGAGCACACGCGGACCGTGTGGACCCGGGGGACTTCCGGGCGGTGGTGGCGGCGCTGGATGGACCGGCGGACCTGATGCTGGAGGCCAAGGAGAAGGATCTGGCGCTCTTCGCCCTGCGCCGGGAAGCCACATCGGTGGGCCGGACCACCGCCGGCGAGGTGGCTCCCACCTGTCAGTAACTCAGCCCGAAGAAGAGGGGGTACAGCGGATGGGCCGTGTCGTGCGGCATGTCCGAGCGCCCCGCCTCCACCTCCGCCATCGACGAGGGCAGTTCGAAGGGCAACTTGCCTTGGGGCGAGGCCCTGCCCGTCAGGACATCGAACAGGGCGGAATCGCTCACGCCGAAGTTGCCGAGCAGGGCGCTGACCTTGTCCTTCACGTTCGTCAGGATCGCCGGGCGGTCCAGGTAGACCGTGACGATGGTGGGCACCTGGGCGCTCACGCGCTGGATGGCCTCGTAATCGGCGTTGCCCTCCTCGAAGGCGAGGTTGCCTTCGTGCTGCCGGAGCCCGAACACGTACTCGGGATGGAGCGTCTCGAACGGGGTCACCGCCCGCATGATCGCGACATCCGCCTCCTCGGGGGTGTCGACGACCGTCAGTCCATACCGGCGGCGACGGCACCCTCGATGCCATGGAGGTAGACCTTCCGGATGTGGGCCCCCAGCGGCAGCAGCTTGTCCTTGTTCTCCAGCAGGACGAGTGAACGCCGCTGGGCCTCCGTCGCCTCGTCCTGGAAGGCGGAGCTGCCCACCACCTCGCCCGCCCGCTCCACATCGACGAAGGGGTTCTCGAACAGACCTTGCTGGAACTTCTGCAGGAGGATCCGGTACACGGACTCATCCAGACGCGCCTCGGTCACGAGGCCGGCGTGGACGGCTTCCACCAGCGCGTCGGGGTCATCGACGCCACCGAATTGATCCAGCCCCGCGTTCACGCCCTTGGCGAAGCGCTCCACCCTGGACAGGTGCTCCACGCCCCAGGGAGTTCCAAACCCCACGAAGGAGGGCGCCTGTCCGGGAGGCGCGCCATGGCGGCACGCCTCATCACAATCGTTGGTGATGGCCCAATCCGAGAGGATGACGCCGTCGAAACCATACCGGCCTCGCAGCAGCTCCGTCAGGAGCTGCTTGTTGAAGCCCCCGCCGACCTGCTCCAGGGGCTGACCCTTCAAGGTGACACCTTGGAGGATGGAGTAGGTCGGCATCACCCCGCCGGTCTTCGCGGCGAACGCGCCCTCGAAGGGCTCGAGGTGGTACTCGAAGTTGTTGCCCGGGAACACGGCGTATTGGCCATAGGCATTGTGGCTGTCGAAGCCATCCTTCGCGGCGCCGTAGCCAGCCCAATGCTTCACGACGGCCACCACGCTGCCCTTGCCAATGCCCTCGCCGCCGTCCTGGAAGCCCTCGATGTAGGCTCGCACGAGCTTCCTGGCGAGACCGGCATCCTCGCCGAAGGTGCCATGGACGCGTGCCCAGCGCGGCTCGGTGGCGAGATCGGCCTGTGGAGAGAGCGCTTCCTGGATACCGACCGCGCGGTACTCCCGTCGGGCGATGTCTCCGAAGCGCCGCACCAGGGCCTCGTCCCCGATGGCCGCGAACCCGAGCGCCTCTGGCCACTGGGAGAAGCTCCCCGCGGCGACACTGGCACCGGCGTGAATTGAAAGTGGTTGCGGGGATCCGTGCTGATGGAGGCCGGAATGCCCAGGCGCGTCGCCTCCGCGATCTCCTGCAGCGCGTTGTTCTCCTCGGCGAGCAACCGGGCATCGCCCTCCAGCCTCGTGATGAAGCTGTTGACCCCCTTCTCCGAGATCATCCGGGTGGCGAGTGCCCGGTCATAACGGCTGGCACCTTCCGTCTGCTGGGTGGGAGCGGTTCCATGCATCATGACGCCCGCTTTTTCCCGCAACGTCATCCGGCCGAGGAGATCCCGCGCCCGCTCCTCGGGAGTCCGCCGCCAGTCCTCGTAGAGCTCGACCTGGCCATTCTTGTTCAAATCCTTGAACCGAAGGCCCTCCTTGACGATGAAGCCAACTCCCCTGCCCCCGAGCTCCACCTGAGACGTCAACAATCCCATACCCGATATCACCCACGTCCAGAATTTGGTGTACCGACATTTTTGTAACATATCCGAAACGAGAACACGCCGTCCGTCACGATGACGCATGACGTCATGTCTGATAGTGCCATGACGCGAGATGTCGGGAGACGTCCATCCACGTCGAGGGTATGAGGCGGACCGGCCTCGGGCGGACCCTGTTCCGCTCGAGCCAGACCCCCCACCCAGGAGTTCCTCGTGACACGAACCGTGACCCAGCGGCTGTCGTTGATGCTCTGGATTCTGTGTGCCCTTCCCGCTACCGCGTCCGCGCAGCTCACCTGCCCGGACTATGCCTCGATCACCAATCCCCCGGCGCTCCAGGGCCCGGCGCGCAAAGCTTCCGGCACTCGGGCAGTCAGATCCTGTCCTGGACGAATCCGCCCTATCACATGGTGCATGACCAGATCGTCCCCGTGGGAAGCCCGGCCACGGTCGTGGGCAAGTTCGACTACGGCGGCGTCTTCCACAAGGACCTCGAGGACGAGGACGTCCATGTCTACCTCATGGGAACCCTCACGCCGGGCTGGCAGTACATCGGCAAGTACCGCACGGACTCGGATGGCAAGGTCCACGTGCCCATCACCCGCCCGGTGGGCGAGTACCGGGTGAAGATGATCGTCGAGGGAGATCTCAGCTCGGCCACCGGCTTCGTCTCCGTGGTGGAACCGGGCCGCAAGACGGTCCTGTTCGACATCGACGGCACCTTGACGCTCAATGACTTCGAGGCGGTCGGCGACTACCTGGGCGTCAGCACGGCCCAGGCCTACGCGCATGCCGTGGACGTGGTGAACAGCTACGCGGCCCTGGGCTACCAGATCGTCTACCTGACGGCCCGGCCGTACTGGGTGGCCAAGGACACGCGCGAGTGGATCGACTACCAGGGCCTGCTCGAGGGGCACGTGCACACCAATCCCTACGGAGACGGTCCCATCCCGCCGGACACCGAGCAATACAAGACCGATTACCTCACCTACCTGCTCGAGGATGTCGGGCTCGACATCGTCCGCGTGTACGGCAACGCGACCACGGACATCGGCGCCTACGCGGCCGTGGGCCTGCCCAGGTCCGAGACCTATATCATTGGCGAGCACGCGGGGAGCGAGGGCACCATGCCCATCCGCAATGACTATCTCCAGCACCTCAACACGGTCGTGGCCTCCACGCCCGGCGCCGGGTGCACTCCCCGTTAGCCGGGAAGCCCCCACGCCGTGAGCCCGTCATCCGGGGGGAACGCAGCCCCCGGATGTTCCGTGGCCCCGTCACGCATCGCGTTACGGAAAACGTTTTCCACCCTCCAAATCAAGGTGCGCAGGGGTACGACAGCCCAGTTTCACCACACGCCCCGCCCTGCGCGCGAAAACGTTTTCCCATTGAATTCGGCCTTTGCCTGTTATACACAGGATTCCGCGAACGCAGTCCCTCTCGACCAGGGCGCCGCGCACCTCACCGCGCGTGAAAATTGGCCGAGTGCGTCATCAGTTCAAACCGCCGGACCACTAAGGAGATGCAAAGCATGCTCACCCCCAAGACACTGCGTACCCCTGCCCTGCTGCTCGCCATGGGAGTTTTCGGAACCGGGTGCCTGGACGGAGGAATGACGGCGGAAGAGGAACTTCTGGGCGAGCAGACCGGCGCGCTGGAGACCATCGCGACCACCATCCCGACGCCCAGCAACGGCTCGGCGGGCGAGATCCGCAGCAGCACGACCCGGTTGAAGAACGCCGCCAACGGTGGCTCGGACGTCTATGACTTCGCCAACAAGAAGATCGGCGTGAAGAGCAGCAAGTCGTGTGACGGCGAAGGTCAGCCGACGGTGTTCGAGGTCGAGGACGGAGTAACGGTCAAGAACCTCATCATCGCGGGTGGGACCGCCGGCGGCAATGGAATCGTCTGTCTGGGCAGCTGCACGCTCGACTACGTCTACTGGGAGGATGTCTGCGAGGACGCGGCGACGAACAGCAAGGACGGGGCGACGATGACGCTCAACCACGTCATCGCCCTGCACGCCAGCGACAAGGTCTTCCAGCACAACGCCAAGGGCAACTCCAAGACCATCATCAAGAACTCCTACATCAGCGACTTCGGCAAGCTCTGGCGCTCCTGCGGTGACTGCACGGCCAACGGTGGTCCGCGCAACCTCGTCCTCGACAACGTCAAGGTCGAGAGCATCAATTCGGCCCTCGCGGGTGCGAACCAGAACTACGGCGACACGGTCACGATCACCAACCTCTTCGTGAAGGGCGGCTACAACGCCTCGAAGGACAAGCCGAAGATCTGCACGGAGTTCATCGGCGTCACGGATCACAAGGGCGAGTCGACGAAGGTCAACGATGGCAAGAGCCAGTGGAACACCCCGACCTGCCGCTTGACCCAGAGCAACGTGCAGAGCTGGTAACGACACCCGGTTGATGGAAGTGGGGCCCTGATGGATTTCGTCAGGGCCCCACTGCCGTTGGGACGGTCAGTTCACGCGCGTGCTCGAGCTGCTCCGCTGCTCGCACGCCTCGCTGCCTGACACCTGGGCGCTGTTGCTCCCTCCCGACGTGGAATTCAGCGTACCGTTGTACATCACCTCGAAGCGGCCGTTGGTCACCGAGCCCTCCATCCCGATACCCACGTTCGCGCCGGGAAAGAGGGTGACCGTCCTCGTCCACGGCAAGGTCGGATTCTCCACGACCACCGGGGTGGAAGAGCCGTCGCGGTAGGTGATCTTCGTGATCGTGCCCTCGCCACTTCCGATGACCTCGTACTTCACGGCGTAGCCCATGGGCGCCGGCACGAACGTGGGAATCAGAGAGGTAGCGGTCTCCATGGTGCAGTCCTTGGGAGCAGCCTCCTCCGGGGCCGGCACCCCACATGAGGCCAGGGCAACACCTGCCACCGCGACGAATGTACGAGCGACAGAACGTGAGAGCATGAGTCTCCTCGAGCAAGGCACGCGCGAGTGCGTGCACGGAATCAGGGGACCCCTCTAACACACCGTGAAGACCGGCCGTACTCCAGGAGCGGCTCGACAACGGGGTGAACCCGACAACGGCATGTGGCGTATGGGTCGAGGCCCGCGTTGAACGTCCAAGGTCCGACGCCCCGGGAGTCGAAGATCGGCTTGAGTCAATCGTCCGGCGATCCGTGGTGTATGGTGGCTTGGAATCAAAGACACGGGGCGGCATCCTCCTCTCTCTCGTGCTGGAGCCGTGGCTCCGCGGCATGAGGAGCGATGAATGACGCCGCATGTCACCATGACGCCGCATGTCAATTCATTGAAGACATCGGCGGGAGAAGGATCGCACATGAAGCAGCAGGCAGGCGGACGGACCTCCCGAAGGACACGCTGGCCGGGCGGAAAGATGATGGCCTCGTGGGTGGCGGCGCTGTCGGTGGCCTCGCTGTCTTGTGACAAGCCCCCGAAGCCATCGCCCGAACCCCAGCCGCCCACCTGCGGAGGCGAGGCCCCGGCGAGTCCTCCTGGCGCGGGCGTGCCCGTGTATGGGGCGGCGGTCGAGGCCTTCGGTGACGGCAAGCCCCATCGAATCACCTACGACAAGTACTCACTGATGATCGATGGCAAGCGCGAGTACATCTGGTCCGGCGAGTTCCACCCGTTCCGACTGCCCAACCCCGACCTCTGGCGGGACATGCTCCAGAAGTACAAGGCGATCGGCATGAACGCGGTCTCCTTCTACTTCAGCTGGGCGTACCACTCGCCAGCACCCGGAGTGTATGACTTCAGCTCCGTGCGGGACGTCGAGCAGTTGCTCGACATCGCCGAGGAGGTCGGCCTCTATGTCATTGCCCGGCCCGGTCCATACATCAACGCCGAGGTCGACTCCGGTGGCTTCCCCGGCTGGCTCCAGACCCAGGCCGGGCGCGCCCGCAGCGACGCCGACGACTACCAGGCCGCATGGGAGCAGTACTTCGACGCGATCAACCCGATCCTCGCCCGCCACCAGCTCACCGACGGCGGCGGCTCGGTGATTCTCTACCAGATCGAGAACGAGTACGACCGGACGGACGGCACCGCGCAGAACTACATGGAGGAGCTCAAGGCCGCCGTCCGCGCGGATGGCATCACGGTGCCCCTCTTCCACAACGACAAGGGCCGGGAGCTGCGCTGGGCGTGCGGCAAGGGGGCTCCCGACCTCTACGCCACCGACACCTATCCGGGCACCTCCGTCACGGATTACGAATTCCTCCGCCATGGCGAGAAGTTCACGCCCCCCCGGTGTGGTGTCGAGGACCGGCCGTTCTTCTGGGCGGAGTTCCAGGGCGGATGGTTCCAGCCCTGGGGAGGCAAGCTGTACGAGGACAATCGCGACGCGTACGGGCCCACGTTCGAGCGCATCACCTACGGCAACAACATCAACAACCACTTCACGATCCAGAACCTCTACATGCTCTACGGCGGGACGAACTGGGGTTGGCAGGCGGACCCCAACGTCGTCTACACGTCGTATGACTACCACGCGGCCTTCGACGAGTACCGCCAGCAGACGAACAAGATTCCCCCGCTGAAGCAGCAGGGCTACCTCGTCGATGCCGTCGCGGACCTGCGCCAGCTCGACAACCTTCCGGAGCAGGTGGAACACAGCAACCCCGAGCTCCACGTCGACGGAGACGTCAATCCCGTCACCGGCGCGAGGTTCTTCTTCGTGCGGCAGGAGAACATCAAGTCGGTCTCGCGCCAGGACACCACGCTGCGGGTTCAGGTCTCCGACGGCGATTACACCGTGCCTCAGCAAGCGGGCACGGCGCTGACGATCAACGGCCAGGACTACAAGATCCTCGTCGCCGGCTACGACCTGGGCGCGCAGCGGCTCGTCTATTCCACCGCCGAAATCTATACGCACCAGCGCATCGGCGAAGAGGATGTCGCCGTGCTCCACACGCGCGAGGGCGAGGCCGCGGAGCTGGTGTTGCGCTACACGGCGGAGCCCTCCGTCCAGGTGCTCTCCGGCGGCGTCACCTCCACGTGGGATGGCACGAAGAACGATCTGCGCCTCAACTGGTCCGCGGATGGGCTCGCCCGGGTCCGCGTCACCGCGGAAGGCCGCGCACCGCTGGAACTGCTGCTCGCCGACAGCGACACCGCTTCGACCTTCTGGACGGCCCACACCGCGCGCGGCCCGGTGCTCGTCCGTGGCGCCCAATTGCTCCGCGAGGTCCAGCAGGATGACACCGCCCTCCGGCTCGTGGGCGACGTCAGCGCGGCGACGGACATCGAACTCTGGGCGGGTGCTCCGTTCTGTCGGCTCACCTGGAACCGTGGCGAGCAGACCTGGTCGGAAACGGAGTACGGCACGAAGGTCCTCTCCGTGCCCGGTCCCCAACCGGTGACACTGCCCCCGCTGACGTCATGGAAGCACACCGTGGATCAGCCCGAGGCGGCTCCCTCCTTCGATGACTCGGCCGGCTGGTCGCCGCGCATACGACGACGAACAACCCGACGAAGCCCTCCACCCTGCCCGTCCTCTACGCCGACGATTACGGGTTCCACTATGGAGACGTCTGGTATCGCGGGCGCTTCCAGGCCGTCGGCGACGAGACGGGCATCTCCCTGACCGCGGGCACCGGCAAGGCGGGCGCCTGGGCCGTCTGGCTCAACGGCACCTACCTCGGTACGGTGCGCACGAGCCCCCAGGCGCAGAACTCGAGCAAGGACATCCCCTTCCCCAGTGGGCTGCTCGAGCCGGGAAAGGAGAACCAGCTCTCCGTGCTGGTGCGCAACATGGGGCACAACGAGGACGGGGGCAGCAACGACGGACACAAGAACCCCCGGGGTCTGCTCGCGGCGGAGATGATGGGTTCCGGGTCGGTCATCTCCTGGCGCATCCAGGGCGCGCGCGGCGGCGAGAGCCTCGTCGAGCCGCTGACCGGGCCCCAGAACAATGGAGGACTGCACGGCGAGCGCTCCGGCTACACCCTGCCGGGCTTCCCCGACGGGACGTGGGAGGCCGTCACCCTGCCACAGGCGACGGTGGCCCCCGGGCTTCACTGGTACCGCACGGAGGTGCAACTCGAGCTGCCCGAGGGACAGGACATCCCCCTCGCGCTGCGCTTCGGCGGAGAGACGACCCCGAAGTACCGCGCGTTGATCTTCGTCAACGGCTACAACCTGGGTCAGTACGTCAATGACGTCGGTCCCCAGCGCGACTTCTCGCTGCCCCAGGGCTTCCTGCGCCATCGCGGGAAGAACACGCTCGCGCTCGCGGTGTGGAGCGACGACGGCGCGGGGCCGGGCCCGGTGGAATTGGTGGCGAAGGCGAACGCCGTAACGGGGCTCGTGGTCCGTGACGTGGAGCGCCCCTCGTACGAGGCGGTGCGCTACGCCGAGCAGCGGGCGACCACGGTGCGGCTCGCGCTGCCCGCGGAGGCCGGGGATGGTGCGTCCTTCACGGCCACCGCGCGGTTGGTGGTTCCCTCGGGAGAGCCAGCGGCCACGGAGGTGCGGTTGACCCTGGAAGTCCCAAACGGCTGGATGTCCGAGCCGACGGGGACCACCCCCGACGGCACCGCGTCCTGGAAGGTCACGGTCCCCGCCACCGGCCGTACGCCGGCGTCCCCGCCCGCGCTGCTGCGGGCGACGGCCACCTACACACAAGGAGGCACGGCCCGCTCGTCCGACGACGTTCGCTTCGTCGGCCGTCCGGTTCCTCCTCCGGTGGCTGGCGAGCAGTGGGTCAGCGACATGACCTTCGACGCCAGCACCAACGGATGGGGCCCCGTGGAGCGGGACATGTCCAACGGGGAGCAGGCGGCCGGGGACGGGCGTCCGCTCACGGTGGGCGGCACCGAGCACGCCAAGGGCCTCGGCACGCACGCGGATTCGTCCGTCACGGTGACCCTGCGGGGCTGCGAGTCCTTCACCGCGATCGTCGGCGTGGATGACGAGGTCGGGGACCGGGGGGACGTCACGTTCGAGGTCATCGGGGACGGGAAGTCCTTGTGGAAGTCCCCGACCGTGACGGGCAGCAGCACGCCGCTCCCCGTGAGCGTCGACGTGACGGGCGTGACCCAGCTGCGCCTGGTCGTCGACGACCTCGGGAGCAACGGCAAGGACCATGCGGATTGGGCCTCGGCGAAGGTGACCGGATGCACCAGCCCGTGAGGTGGTACATGCTCTGAGGAAGAGAGCCACGGCGGCCCAGTGTGTGGGGCCGCCGTCCTGGCGCTCCCCACAACCCCCTGGGCACGAACAGGACACATCACACCGTGAAGACCAACGAGAGGGGACTGAGACGGCTTCACCCCTTGGATGATGCGCTGGAAGCGATGTATTTCGGCTGGCGCGGCATGACGCGTGAGGCCGACCAATACCGGCCACGCTCGGGCTCTCGCGGGTGCATCACCGCATTCTCTATGCCATCGCCCGCCGCGAGGGCATCACCATCACGGACCTGCTCGAGATCCTGGGCGTCACGAAACAGGCACTGCACCGCCCGATGAAGCAATTGATTGACGGCGGCTATGTGGTAACGGGGCGGGATCCGTCTCGTCATCGCTACAAGGTCCTGGCGCTCACCCCCGCCGGACAGGCGGTCGAGCACCGGGCGTCCAGCCACGAGCGGGAAGTGATGCGGCGAGCGTTCGAGCACGTCGGGCACAGCGGCCGGGACGCCCGGTCCGCGGTCATGGCGGCGATCGCGCGGAGCGGTGAAGGTGACTCCAACACAGGTCAACAACGTTGACCTGAGCCCAGGGCGCCGTTACCTTGTGGGCCATGGGGATACTTGTTTTCTTCAAGGCCGTGCTCGTGTTGAACGTGCTGTGGTTCGGCGCGGGTGCTTGTTACTTCGGGCTGACCCCCAGGCCTCCGCCAGACTGCTCGTGCACCCGTCAGCGCGAGGGTCTCCCTTGTATCCAACGCTCGCGGCCACCTTGCCGTTCCTCGGGGGGATGAATCTCGCGATGACCGTGTTCGCGGCGCTGCTGCTCCTGTGTAGCGCGGTGTTTCCCCAGCCCGAACAACAGGCGGTGTTCGCGGCGGTGTTCACCGTGGGCCATGGCAGTCAGTTCGCGGGCAACGTCCGGGTCGAGACACGGAAGCGGCGTCTGAGCGAAGAACTCTGGCCCGTGATGCGCGGCACCATGTCCTTCATCTTCCTGACGGACTTCGGGATGATGGCCGCCAACGCCGTGGCGTGCGTCTTGTTGCTCCTCGCGTGAACGGACCGGCCTGACGGTGACCTGCGTCGGCCTGAGCCATCAGTCACTTCCGCGAGGGGTCGAGCATGCGCATCAGATCCAGGGGGATGGGGATGATGGTCTGATTGCCCCCTCCGGTGATCTCCACCAGCGTCTGCAGGTAGCGCAGTTGGAGGGTGATGGGATTGCGGTTGAGCACCTCGGCGGCCAGGCTGAGCTTCTCGGCGGCCTGGTGCTCGCCCTCGGCGGCGATGATCTTCGCGCGGCGCTCGCGCTCGGCCTCCGCCTGCCGGGCGATGGCGCGCTGCATCTCCACCGGCAGGTCGATGTGCTTCACCTCCACGTTGGAGACCTTGATGCCCCAGGGGTCGGTGTGGGCATCCAGTACCTTCTGGATCTCCCGGTTGACGCGCTCGCGTTCGGAGAGCAGTTGGTCCAGCTCGACCTGGCCGAGGATGGCGCGGAGGGTGGTCTGGGAGAGCTGACTGGTGGCGTAGAGGTAGTCCTCCACCTGGAGCACCGCCTTGTCGGCGTGGATGACACGGAAGTAGACAACGGCGTTCACCTTCACGCTGACGTTGTCCTTGGTGATGACGTCCTGGGGGGGCACGTCACGCGCGACGGTGCGCAGGTCGATGATGACGATGCGCTCGACGAAGGGGATGATCCACCGGAAGCCAGCACGCTTGATGCCCACGAAGCGGCCGAGCCGGAAGACAACGCCGTTCTCGTACTCGTTCACGATGCGTGCGCCGGAGAGGAAGGCGAGCACGAGGATGCCCAGGGGAATGAGCAACCCGAGAGCGCCATAGACGTCGTTCATGTCTTGACCTCATCGACGAACAGGGTGAGCCCCTCCACCCGGCGCACCACCACGCGGGCGCCAGGAGGAAGGGGTGGAGGAAACAGCGGACCAGCGCTCGCCATGGACGAACACCGTGCCGCCGGAGGGCGAGACGGTGTCGAGTGCCTGCCCCACCTCGCCGAGGAGGCCCAGGTCTCCGCCCCGTTGGGGCTGGCGGCGGGTCTCGGCGGCACGAAAGGCGAGATAGACGGCCGCCCCGGCGACGAAGACGGCGGTGGGGAGCAGCGTGGACAGGGGAACCCGCGCCGGGCTGTCGAGGAACCACCCCGGGTCGAAGCGATCCATGAGGAACACGCCGCCGAGCACGAGCAGCCCCAGGCCGGCGGCACCGAGCAGGCCGCTGGTGACGAAGAGCTCGGCCACGAGCAGGGCGACCCCCAGCAGCAGCAGCACGATGGCCCCGGCGTGCACGGGCAGGGCGGAGGAGGCGAGCAGGGCCAGCACGAGGCACACCACCCCGGTGAGACCGGGGACGAAGAGGCCGGGGTGGGTGAACTCCACGGCGAAGCCGAGGCCCGCGAGGAGGAAGAGGATGTAGACGACGGCTGGCTGGGCGAGGGCGTGGAGGGCGCGCTGGGAGAAGGAGGGCTCCAGTTCCACGAGCCAGGCGTTGGCGGTGCGCAGCGTGACGGGAGCGTCGGCGACGGTGACGGAACGGCCATCGGCCCACTGGAGAAAGGCCTCCTGGGTGGGGGCCACGTGCTCGATGACGTGGAGCTCGAGGGCCTTCTCGGCGGGGACGCTCTCGCTCTGACGGACGGCGCTGATGGCCCACTCGGCATTGCGGCCGCGCTGTCTGGCGATGGACTCGACGAAGGCGACGGCGTCGTTCTCGATCTTCCGGGCCATCTCCTTGCCGCCGGTCTGTTCGGGGTCCTGCCCGGAGAGGCCGGAGACGGGGTGGGCGGCGCCGATGTTGGTACCGGGCGCCATGCCCGCGAGGTGGGAGGCCAGGGTGATGAAGACGCCGGCACTGCCCGCCCGGGCGCCCGAGGGACCGACCCACACGAGGACGGGGACACGGGCCCCCAGGAAGGCGCGGACGATGTCGCGGGTGGACTCGAGCTCTCCGCCGGGAGTGTCGATCCGGACGAGCAGGGCCTGATGACCGGCCTCCTGAGCGCGGCGGACGCAATCGACGAGGAAGGCACTGGAGCCGGCATCCACGGTGCCCTCCAGGACGCAGCGGGAGACCACGGCGGGGGAGGAGAATCCGCACGGCTGGTTGCCTGGCCGAGCAGCACCAGCCCCAGCACGAGCACTCCCCACACCGAATGCCCAGACTCGCTCATGGCGCCGGTCCCCGTGTCCCGTCCGTGAATCCGTCTGGGACATCTGGCCACCGCGCCTCAGGGTGTCGCCCCTCCCTGAAGGCCATCCATCCAGCCGCGAACTCCCCCCCGGGGGCCAGCGTCGCTTGTTCTACACCGCGGCCAGCCCGTGTCTGGCTATGACCAGACCAGCGGCAGGCGCGTGAGGGCCAGGGCGAAGCCACCCGAGAACCGCGGCGGGGCCTCGGGGTCCAACCGGAACGGCGGCACGCGCTTCAACCACTCCTGGTAGAACACCTTCATCTCCAGGCGGGCCAGATTCAGGCCGACGCACCGGTGCGGACCCGTGTTGAACGTCATGTGCTGCTCCGTCCGGCCGATGACGAACTGCTCGGGGTTGTGGAACGCCGCGTCGTCGTAGTTGGCCGCGGGCAGGAGCAACAACAACGCGTCGCCCTGCTTGAACTGGACGCCATGGCAGACCACGTCGCGCGTCACGTGCCGGGGAATGGAGGCGATGCCATAGAGCCGCAGCAGCTCCTCGATGGCTCCGGGAATGAGGCTGGGGTCGGCCCGGAGCTTCGCCTGCAGTTCCTGATCGCGCGCCGGTGCCGGACACCAAAGCACAGGGCATTCACCACGGTGTCCAGCCCCCCGAGGAACAGCAGGATGCTGTAGCCCATCATCTCGTGGAACGTGGGGTTGCGGCCGTCGAGGTTCGCGTCGAGCAGCCGGCTGATCAGGTCATCCTCGCGCTTCTCCTGCCGGGCCTTGATGGTCTCCGCCAGGATTCCGGCGATCTGCTTGAAGGTCTTCGCGCGGGTCTCGGGACCCACCGTGGCGGACGCCGCCTGCAAGGCCAGCTCACGGAACTCGGCCAGGCGGTTGGTGGGCATGCCGGCCAGCTTCAGGAACAACGTGACGGGCAGCGGCTCGGCGATGTCCGGGAGGAAGTCGCAGCGCCCCGCGGCGAGCACCTTGTCGATGAGCTCGTGGGTCATGGCCCGGATCGCCGTCTCCAGTCCGGCCACGGATTTGGCCGACAGCGGCTGGTTGAGCGGGGTCCGGTACATCGTGTGCTGCGGCGGGTCCACCGAGATGGGCAGCAACGACAACCCCCCGTCGCTTCCTTGCTGTGTTCCCCTGGGCTCTTGCTGCTGTAGACCTCCGGGTTCATCGTGATGTCCACGATGGCCTTCTTCCGGGTCACGAACCAATGGCCCCCGTTATACGGAGAGAAGAAGATGGGCGGGGCCTCGAGGATGAGCGAGCGCATCCGGGCGTGCGGATCCTCGAGCACCCGCGGATCCGTGGCGATGTCGTACTCGTAGACCAGCTCCGGCGGGACGTGCGCGGGAATCTTGTCCAACTTCTGTCCATTGAAGGCTTGCATGTTCGAACCTCTGGGGTTGTTGGAGAAAGGGTGATGGAGGGGCTCACCGCGCCTCGATCAGCATCGGCAAGCCGTTGCTCGATCCGAGGGTGCCGAACATGTCGATTCGCGGCACGTGGCCGGGCTTCAGGCGCAGCTTGAAGCGGCGTGCGAGCATCGCCGTCATCACGTGGGTCTCGAGCAGGGAGAAGTTATTGCCCAGGCAGATGCGCGGTCCGATGGCGAACGGGTGGTAGGCGTGAGCATGGCGTGCCGCCTCGCGCTCGGGCAGCCAGCGGTCGGGATCGAAGCGCTCCGGCTCGACCCAGAAATCCGGGTGCCGGTGGGTGCCGTAGGAGAAGACCAGCATCCTCGTACCAGCCGGGATGCGGACCCCATCGAGCTCGTCATCGGCCACGGCGTCACGGGCGTACATCGGCGCGGCCGGATAGAGCCGGAGGACCTCCTTCACGACCTGGAGGGTGTACGGGAGCTTCTTCAAGTCATTGAGCGTCGGAGGCGCGTCGCCCAGCACCGAGTCCAGCTCGGCGTGCAGCCGCCGCTCCACCTCCGGGTTCTGGGACAGCGCGTACCACAAGAACGAGAGTGTCCGCGCCGTGGTCTCATGCCCGGCGGCGAACATGGTCAGGCCATTGTCGATGAGGAGCTGCTCCGCCATGAGCGTCCCCGTCTCCTCGTCCCGGATCGTCATCAGCTTCGTCAGCAGATCATCCGGCCACTGCTCGGCGGGGAGGGCCCGGCGCCGCGCGATGAGCTCGCGGATGTAGGCCGTCACGAGCTTGTGGGCCCGGCGGAACCGCAGGTTGCCGGGGGTGGGCACCCACCGCGGCACCTGGACGGGGCGCATCCCCAGCTCCGAGATGTGGGAAACCATCGTCTCGATGGAGTTCTTGATGCGCACCAGGGCCTCGTCCGACTCGGTGCTGAAGACCGAGTGGAGGATGACGGAGGCGGTGACCCGCATCATCTCCTCGAGCATCTCGACAGGGCGGCCGGAGCCCTGGAGCTGGGACCGCCAGCGCTCGATGAGCTGCTGCGTGTCGGAGAGGAAGATGGGGTAGAACTTCTCCACGCCGCGAGGGGTGAAGAACGGCGCCATGAGCCTGCGCTGCCAGCGCCAGTCCTCCCCGGTGGCGGTGACGATGCCATTGCCGAGCAGCTGCTCGCGGAGGACGTCGTAGCTCGCGCCCTTGTCGTAGCTCTCGCGGCGCGTGACGTTGACGTGGCGCACGTGGTCCGGGTGGGTCACCAGCACGAGCGACTGCGCGCCCATCCGGATGCGGAGCAGATCCCCGTGCTGGCGCCGGTGTTCGTCATCCAGCCGAGAAACCCCTCTCGCCGGATCGCCTTGAGCAGCTCGAGGGTGGTGGGGGCGTACTCCTTGAGGGGACGGGGCGTGTCGAGGGAGAGAGCCGGATTCATGGTCGTGGAGTCCTGGGGGAGTGGCAGTTCATGCCATGAAACTGGCAGAAACCGCCATATGCGTCAGGGTGGAGACAGGTGCGCGACCGCCGGAGAGAAGCCCGGACGGCGGGCAGGTGGCCTCGGCCGCGCCTTCACACGGTGGTTCCACTGCCGGCTGAGACAGTTCCCGCCACGACTTGTTAGGCTCCGTGTCATGCCCCAGCGAGTGCGTCCTCGCCTACAGGAACGACCGGCCGCGGGTGCGGACCGGGAGCCTCCGCCCCTCACCCTCGCCCCGCGCGAGGGGCGCGACCAGGCGATGCTCGAGGCCTCGCGCGCCGTCATCGACCTGTTCCTGAGGGAGCGCACGAGCGACTTCTCCGTCAAGGAACTCGCGGCCCACGCGGGCCTCTCCGAGCGGACCTTCTATCGGTACTTCCCCCGGAAGGAGGACGCCATCCGCCCGGCCGTCGACGCGTCACTCGCGCGCATCGTCTCCGACATGCGCACCGCTCCCCGCGGCAAGTCCCTGCGAGAAGCGCTGGTGGAGGCGCTCGGCCAGTCCCTCTCGAAGGAGAACACCCTGAACTGGGAGAGCTTCCTCTCCGTGGTGAACGAGACGGAGAGTTTCCGCGCGGTGTGGTTGCAGATCCTCACCGACGCGGAGGTCGCGCTCGCGCACGTCGTCGCGGAGTGGCTGGGTATCTCCCCGGACTCGCAGCGGGCACGCCCGGCCGGCGCCGTCCTCGCCACCGCGGGACGCCTCGCGATGGAGCAGCCGTTCTCCGCGGGGCGCAAGCGCGACGCGAGTGAGGTTCTCGCCGAGTGCCTCGAGTTGCTCGGCCCGACCCTGTTCGAGGAGCCCGCGGACGGGCGCGGGCCCGCGAGACGCCCGTCGCCCCAGCGCTCCCGCCAGGGACGCAGGTAGGCGCGCGCATGACGTCAAGCGGCATCTGAACGCCGGGGCAGCCGCCCTACTCCTCATGGGGTACAGACGCACGGAAATCCACGGTGGGATATGTTCTGGTTCAACTCAGCAGGCGACGTTCGTCCTCATAGCGAGGGGAGTGCCTGGGTCATCAGGAGAAAAGAATGTCTCTCAAGGACGAGGCGCGGAAAGAGTACGAGGAGCTGAAGAGCCACTTTCGCTCCATGAACTTCGAGGAGTTCAAGGGCGGCGGATGGTTTCCAAAGTATGTCCGGTGGATGCTCGAGGAGTATTCGAAGGGCGTTGATGCCGAGTACATCCGCCGCAAATATCCCGGCGCGGGCCCTGTCAATCAGGCCAACAAGGCGATCGCCATCGCGAGCAAGTACTCCTCCCTGGTAGGCGGAGCCAGCGCGGCCGCCGTGACAGGGCTGGAACTCGCGGTTCCAACACCTGGTGGGCCCCTGGCGGTGGCGGGAGTCGCCTCGTCCATCATGGCCGACATCGGCCTCAACACCCGGCTCCAGCTCAGGACGACCTATGACCTCTCCGTCATCCACAACGCCCCGCTCTCCCTCCAGGATGCCGAGGATTGCTACCTCATCTTCTGCAACGCCTTGGGCTTGAAGATGTCGGAGGTCCTGGGTGAGTTCGCCCTCTCTGTCGGCCCCAAGATCATCCAGTACAACGTCCGGAAACTCCTGCGCGGCGGGTTCCGGAAAGCCCTTGTCGAGCTCATCAGGCGCGTGGCTGGGACGGCCATCGCCCGGAAGCTGACCGAGCGGGCCATGTTGCGGCTCCTCGTTCCTGGAATCAGCATCCCGATCTCCGCGGGCTCCAGCTATCTCTTCACGAAGAGCATGATGAAGGTTGCGAACGTCCAGATGCAAAGGCGCGGAAGCGTGATCGATCCGTTGATTCGGATCTATCGCACGGACAAGTCCATTCCGCGCGAACTCCTCATTCAGGGGCTCATCGTCGTGATGGAGGCGCCCCGCCGGGAGGGTTGGAGTGAGGAGCAGATGAATGCGCTGCGCCATACGCAGAACTTTCTCGCCCTCAATGATGAGCAGATCGCCGCGCTCGAAGGCTGGTGGGACCGGGGGGCGAACGAGTTCGCCTCGAGCCTCCTCCCCTCTCCCGCCCAGCCAGGGCCGCATTCCTCCAGTTCCTCGCGCGCGCGGCCGCACTTGGAGATGAAGCGCACGAAGGACAGTACGTCACGGCGCTCCGGGCAATCAGTGCGCGGTGGGACCATCCCTTCGGTTCCGAGGACATGGATGAAGCCAGGAAGGCGGTCGGTTGAACCCGCCAGAAGCGGAAGGACGCCCATTCGCCATGCCAGGGCCATGGGAGGCCTGAGTGCTGCTGGATCAGGACGGCCTCCAGTAGGATGAGCCCATGCGCATCGAACACATCGCCATCTGGACGCGGGACCTCGAGCGACTCCGCTCGTTCTACGAGACGTATTTCCAGGCCAGCACGGGGCCTCGGTACGTCAACGAGCGCAAGCGCTTCTCCTCGTACTTCCTGAGCTTCGCCTCGGGCGCGCGCCTGGAACTCATGGCGAAGCCCCTTCTGGCGGACGCGAGCGGCAACTCCGACACGCCCCCCACCGGCTATGCGCACCGGCGCTCTCGGTGGGCTCGCGCGAGGAGGTGGACGCCATGGCCGAGCGCTTCCGCCGTGACGGGCTCCCCGTGGTGGATGGCCCCCGGCAGACGGGGGACGGCTACTACGAGTGCGTCGTGCTCGACCCCGACGGCAACCGCATCGAAATCACCGTGTGAGCTCAGCTCAGAGAAGGTGTCTCAGAGAAGGTGTCTCAGAGAAGGTGTCTCAGAGAAGGTGTCTCAGAGAAGGTGTCAGACGATTTGTAGAGATGATTCGTACGACTCGGGCGGTCCAGTTGGAGACCTCTCCCGGGAGAATGGCGTCTCGCCGACGAGACGAAGGGGAGAGCGAGGAGGAGCGGGAGTGTTGGCGAGCGTGGGTGCCGCGCTTCGAGTACCTGCTCGATGACCTGACCGTCGAGCGGGAAGAGGCGTTGAAAGCACGGCCCGGGCCTCCGTTGGTCCGGCTGGCGTGGTTGGTGCTGCGCTACGGACGGACTGGGGAACTGGCGCGCAAGCTGCCGGAGTGGGTGGGCCTCTTCGCCCAGGTCCAGGCGGCTCCAGAGGGTGCCGAACATCTGCGGGTGGTCATCCGTTACCTGCTGTGGACCGGGGACAAGGCCGTCCACGATGCCACGGGTCAGGTGTTACATTCAGTCCTGGATGAGCAACGCACGGAGGAGTTGATGCGAAGCTATGGCGAGGAACTCATCGAGCAGGGACGTCAACAGGGCTTGGCGCAGGGGCTGAGCCGAGGACGTGCCGAGGGCATCCTGCGGATTCTCAACATCCGGGGGATTCACGTGGAGGAAGGAGTCCGGCAGCGCATCCTCGACTGCACGGACGTGGACACGCTCGACAACTGGTTCGACCGGGCCCTCCAGGCCACGACCCTGTCCGAGGTGCTGGACGGCCCGGATGAGGTGTCAGACGACTCGTAGGGGATGCGGCACCGAAACGAATTCTTTGACACCTTCCGTGGGACACCTTCCGTGGGCTCAAAGTCCGTCGGGATAGCACCACCCGGAGGTGTTATCGGTCCCGCCGTTGGCGAGCGGGTAGGAGACATAGCCAAGCTCTTCTCCCGCGCTGCATTCCGAGCGGGCGCGTGCGTAGCGGTAGCAGGTGCCACGGCCCGAGCGTGTCAGGTCGACGCAGACGCCTCGCGCACCTTCGACGCCGCAGTACTCGGCCCAGTTGACGCTACAGGTTTCACCGATGTGCGCCGGATCGAAGAAATAGCCGATGGGCTCCATGACCGACTGCTCGATGCACAGGCCATAGACGCCGCACACCGTGCCGGTGGGGCACCCCGGGTCCGCCGCCATGAAGTCACACGTGGCGAGGCACTGCCGCGTGTCGTTGTAGGCGGCAGAGCAGGCATGGCCGGGGGCGCAGTCCGTCGACGCGAGCTGGTCCACGCTCGCCGCGGGTGTGTACGTGCACGCCTCTCCCTGCGTCTTGGTGCCCAGCGACTGCTCGAGCGTACCGTCACTGCCCACGGTGTCGTCGGCGACGCAGGTGTGGTTCGGGGGGATCGTGGTCAGCGCACCTTCGCGGGGATCGCAGCCGCCGTGGCGGATCGTGCTCCACCGCGCGAACCGGATCCAACGGCACTCACCGCCCTCCACCGGTGCGGTTCCGGCGTACGGCACACGGAGCGGCGGCGCGGCCACCGACTCGCGCAAGAGCACGTTGGCGATCGCGCCGGCGGTCTGCTGGGGCGTGAGCTTGCTCGCGAGGAAGAGCTTGCCCGACTCGGCGACGAAGGTCTTCGCCGTCGACGCCCCCGCGTCCTGGTAGCCATAGACGCACTGCTCGCACTTGAACAGGCTGGTGCCGCCGTTGGCCAGATCATGAAACCCCAGGGCGGTGTTCACGTCCAACCGGATGTACGCGGTATCCGCCAACGCGGGATCCCCCAGGTTCGAAAACTCCCCGCGATACGTCGGCTGTTGCCCATACCTCACGGGTGACAGCTCGACGCCATTCTCGAGCTCGCCGAGGGTGAGCTCCGTACACCCGGCGGGCGGTGACAGCCTCGACGCCCACTGCTCGAGTGTTTGCCCGGAGTCCTGCTCGGGAGCCGGAGCTTGTGTTTCCCGGCCACACCCTCCCACCACCGTCAGCAGAACCACGCCCCACCGCCACGCACTGGAAGATGCAACGTCGACTCGACGGTACGTCATGTGCCTTGCCCCATTCGCGAGTGGCTGAAATATTCCAGCCCATCGGCTTCCTGGTTCGCATGATTTACGCGAAATGGTCAAGACAATTGCTGGCGCGAGAAAGAAGAGGAGACGCGGTGGGAGAATCATTTTCTCATGGCCGAAGAAAGTCTTCGCCGCCTACCGCGTCACGGTGGCCCCAGCCAGCCACGATCCTTGCCGTCCCCCCCCCGATGCGTCCTCGCCGGTCAGGCCATGGAACGTCGACCGCCCACCAGGATCGGAAGCTCGAGGAGCAGCGGGGCGAAGGAGCCACGGCTCCCACCGTCATCGCGGACTCGGCCTTCCACGCACACGGAGGCGTTGCTGAACTTCTGGAGCGTTCCGAATTGTCGAATGAAGCGTCTGTCATGGCCGAACGTCCACGCCTTCTCGAGCTGGCTTTTCGTGAATGAAGACCCGCTCTATCTTGAATGCGCCGTTCGGAGCTGTACTTCACAAGGGAGAAAGACAATGTTCGAGAATACGCGCGGTCTGCTGATGGGCATGCTCGTGGCGAGCGTGTCAGGGTCCACTGCTCTCGCGAAGGAGACGGAAGACACGGTCGCCGCCCAGATCGATCCGAGACTCAACGCCTGGGAACACGCGACGATCGCACAGGTGATGTCCAATCTGGACCCCGAGGATCGCGAGAACGTCATCTACGTCGATGAGCATGGCGGTGTCTTCACGAACAAGCCGGAGTTGAAACAAGGGGTGGTTTTCACTCCCGCTCCGGATGGGGCGGCCTCGAAGCGGTTCGAAGCGGGCACGTCCGTCTCGAAGGCGCTGGCGGCGCCGAGCTGCACCAGCACGACCGGTCCCTACCGCCGGGTGTACTCGAACGCCAGCTACTCGTGGCTGTCCACGTATGTGCACCTGCCGGGCACCACGGCCGAAATCAAGGAATACAACGTGAATGGCAGTGGAGACACGGCGTATGTCTACAGCGGTGGCTGGGGCGCCAACGGCGACGTCGTGGACGCCGGATTCCAGCACAGCCCGACCTATGACAATTGGAGTGCGATCATCACGGTGAATGGGAACCCGCTCTCCTACTCGCCCCGGTTCTTGTCGAACCAGGACGTGAACCTCAAGTTCTACGTTCCGTCGAACGGACAGGTCGCGCTGTCGGTCACGGGTTACGACACCACCGGCACGAAGACCACGCTGACCCAGGTGCGCGCGGCGGCTGGCTTCTCCAGCTCGGGCGGGAACATCCTCAAGCGCGTCACCTCGATCGGCCAGAGTGTGCAGGGGATGTACACGGGCTCGTACGTCAAGAATGTTCACTGGTACAACTCGTACATTGGAACCAGCTCCACCTCCAACCATGCGTGGCTCGCGGCGGACACCGGGGGCTATTGCAGCTATCCCGATTCCACCAAGGTGCAGGTCAACTTCGTCAATGCGGGTGAAGAGACCGATAACATCGTGTTGAACTGATGTCCCCCGCGGAGGGTCCCCGCGCGAGGCGGGAGCCCTCCACGTTCAAGTCGGCGAACGCCTCCGGGGAGGAGCACAAGCCGCTGGCTCAGCGCTTCACGTCCGCTCGGGGGAGGACCAGCAGGAACTCGGTGTATTGCCCTTCCACGGAGTCGAGCCGGATCTCTCCCCCGTGCTGCCGGACCACGATGTCATGGCAGATGGCCAGCCCCAGTCCTGTCCCCACTCCCGCGGGCTTGGTGGTGAAGAAGGGACTGAACACCTTGTCGTGGAGCTTGCGCGGGATGCCGGTGCCGTTGTCGCGGATGAGAAGCCGCACCCGAGTGCCTTCGCTCCGGATGCTCACGGTCACCTCGGGAGTGAAGCCCGGCCCCACCAGCTTCCTCTTCTCCGCCACGGCGTACAGGCTGTTGTCGAGGAGGTTCAGGAGGGCCCGCCCGAAATCCTGCGGAGCCAGCTTCACCCACCCCAGGTCGGGCTCCAGGTCCTTGTGGAAGAGCACCTCCAGGCCCGGGTGGGTGCTCCGAAGACCCTGGGAGCTCAGGCTCAGCTGCTCCTCCACCAGCGCATTCAGGTCCGTGAGCACTCGCTCGCTGGCCCGCACGTGGGAGTGGAGCTGCATGGTGCGCAGGATGCTGTCGGCTCGCTTGCCATGCTCTTCGATCTTCCCGACGTTCTGCTCGAGCCAGCTCAGCAGCTCATCCATCCGCTGAAGCGAGGAGCCCCCCTGGTCTGACGGCTGCTCCTTCAGCTCCTCGCGCAGCTCCTTGACGAGACCCGCCGAGAGCTGGGCGAAGTTGTTCACGAAGTTGAGCGGATTCTTGATCTCATGGGCAATGCCAGCCATCAGGGCGCCCAGGGAAGCAAGCCGCTCCTTTTCCACCAACAACTCCTGCGCCTCCTCGAGCTGCGTCAGCGCCCCCTCGAGCTCGAGATTCTTCTCCCGCAGCTCCCGGGTTCTCGCCTCGATACGGCTCTCCAGCCCTTCGTTGGCCTCCCGCAAGGACGCCTCGCGCCGTTGGAGCTCGTGGGCCATCAGCTCGAAGCCCCGGGCCAGCTGTCCCAGCTCGTCGTCGCGCGGGTCGCGGAAGACGACCTGGAAGTCACCAGCCGTCACCTGATCGGTCGCCTGGGTGAAGGCCCTCAGCGGATGGGAGATCTGCCGCCTCAGCACCCAGAACATGATGAGCAGCTCCATGACCAGTGACGCCAGGCCAAAGACCAGGACATAGCGCGCGGCCCCAAAGGCCGCCGAGGACACGGTGCCCTGGGGCAGCACCGTCACGAGGTTCCAGTCCGGACCCTCCAGCCACGCCACGGCGAGGTACTCGTCGTACTCCGGCAGCTCCAGCACGGTCTGTCCGGGCGCGCGGCTCTTCACTCGCTCGAAGATGGCGCGCAAATGGGTTCGCTCCTCCGTGGAGAGCGCCTGCCCGAAGATGGCATCCATTGGCCGCTCCTCGTTCAGGATGTCGTAGGCGAAGGCCCCGGTCTTCATCCGCACCCCGGGGTGGACGATGAGCTCGGCCTCGTTGCTGAAGATGAGGTTGTAGGCCCCAGGTGGGCTGTCGTTGAGGGTGCGGGCCTTCAACTCCTCGATGAGGATGTCATGACCGATGGACGCGACGTGGCGGCCGTTCAGATCCACCGGTGTGGCGAGCGAGATGGAGATGGGCTCCACCGTGATGGCCGTCCAGGTCATCCGCCGCTGGGGATTGCGCCTGGGCGTGCTGACGGTGAAGAGCTCGAAGTCGGGGTCCATGGAGGCTGGATGGACATCCCAGCACCACGTCGGCTGCTCCGGCCAATAGATGACGATCGCCGCCTCCGGCAGGAGGATGTATGTATTCGTGAAGCGAACGTGGAAGGCAGCTCCATACAGGTCCACCACGTCATACGCGGCCAGGATCCGGCGGCGGAAGTCGTCATCGACCGTCACGCCGCTGGCAATGAAGACCCCTGGCATGCTCGTGCCATCGAAGCCCTCGGGGCGACTGCGGATCGTCCCATCCGGAAAGGAGATGAACAGACTGTCGAAGCGGGGTCGGGGGTCGAGCGCCTGCCGGGCCCGAAGCCGCTCCTGCATGGCCCTCCTGAGAACGACGTGGTGGCCCTCCGCTTGAGAGCGGATGGCCTGCTCCTGCTGGCCGCGCCTGAGGACACTGCGCTCCAGTTGTCCGAGGGATTCCTCGCGGAAGGCCCTGAAGATGTGGAGGTAGCTGAGGAGGGTGGCCAGGGCGATGATCACCGCGACACGCACGCCCATCTGCGTGAGGGTCGAGCGGGCGAGCGAGGAGCGTGGACGGTGAGCCGACAGCATGAAGAGGCCTCCTACGCTGCCTGACGAAACCCACCGGTGTGACGCGGCGCCCCTCCGTCCCAAGAGGAGCCCGGAAATCCCAGATACACAATCGCGGATCCCCCGGCAAGGCGCGCGGGTGCAGGAGGAGCGTGGCCCAGGACGAGGTCGTGGACGAGCTTGTTGAGCTCTCCGCCCACGGTGAGCTACCCGGCGCGATGACCAGAGCCGCCGGGCCTCATGGCCAGGGGGGCCCGGTCCTGGTACCATCGGCGCATGGGGGCAACGTTGAGCTGACGGGAGTCTCCACGAGATGAGCACACTCGAAGTCCCGCCCCCGTGCCCCACCCCCTGGAACCCGCCGAAGAGTTGCTGCGGGTGGTGCTCGGCCTCACCGACAGCCTCGTCTTCGAGTTCGACGCCGAGGGTCGCTACCTCTCGGCGTGGGCCGGGTCCGACGCACTGCTGGCGGCGCCACGGGAGACGTTCCTGGGACGCCACATCTCCGAGGTGATGGATCCCGCGATCGCGGCGCGGACCCTGGAGAGCATCCAACGCGTGCTCGCCCGGGGAGAGCCCGAGCGCTTCGAGTACTCGTTGGAGCTGGAGGGCGGGCGCCGCTGGTTCAGTACCGATGCGATGCGGGTGCCCCAGCGTCCGGGCGTGGCCTTCCTGGTCCGGGACATCACCCGGCAGAAGACGCTCGAGCTGAGCCTGCTCCAGGCGGACCGGCTGGCGGCCCTGGGGACGTTGGCCGCGGGGGTGGCGCACGAGGTGAGCAACCCCCTGGGCTACATCTCCTCCAACCTGAACTTCATCGAGGAGGGACTGGCCGAGGTTCGCCAGGCGCTGGCGGGCGCGCCCGAACTCGCCCCGCAGGCGCGCACGCTGCAGGAGTGCGCGGAGGCGCTCACCGAGGCACGGCAGGGCACCACGCGCATCCGCAACGTGGTGGGCGACTTGAAGACGTTCGCGCGAGGAGAGGACACGCGCCCGGGTGAGGAGCGGGCGGATGTCCGGCGGGCGCTGGAGATGTCGCTCAACATGGCCATGCCGGAGCTCCGGCACCGGGCCCGCGTGGTCTGGCAGGTGGAGGAGGTGCCCCCGGTGCGGGGCAGCGAGTCGCGCCTGGGGCAGGTGTTCCTCAATCTGCTGCTCAACGCCGCCCAGGCCATCCCCGAGGGCGCCCTGGGAGAGAACACCGTGGAGGCCCACCTGCGGGCCGAGGATGGCAAGGTCGTGGTGGAGATTCGGGACACCGGCCACGGCATCCCTCCCGAGAACCTGAAGCGCATCTTCGAGCCGTTCTTCACCACCCGGCCCGCGGGCGTGGGGACGGGCCTGGGGCTGGCCATCTGCCACGGCATCATCATCGCGATGCGGGGCGAGCTCACCGTGGAGAGCACCGTGGGCAAGGGCACCTGCTTCCGCGTGCGGCTGCCCACCGACTGACGCCGTCATCACACTCGCGGCGCGATGGGGTGGTGAACCCCGGCGGCCCCGGCGAGTACCTGCCACCCATCATCCACGTAACAGGAGGGAGCTGTTCCACCGGCGAGGACAGTGGCGGTGGGGAAGCCAGCCGAGCGGATGAACCGATGCTCGCACGCTCCCTCCACGTGGTTGGCGGAGAGGAAGCTGGTATCACTTCGCGGCGATGCTCGACTTTCGGACCTACGGCCCCGCGGCCGCCCTCCACACCCACGACTTCGTCCAGGTCGTGATGCCCTCGCATGGGGTGCTGGAGATGGAGGTGGACGGACGCGGCGGTCGTGTCGACGCACACCACGCAGCCATCATCCCCGCGGGCGCGGCGCATGCATTCGAGGCCACCGGCCGGAACAGATTCATCGTGCTCGACCTCGCCGTGCAGGCGGCCGACACACCTGACCTTGGCAATTTGAGTGAGCGGGTGTTCTTCCCGCTCACGCCCGGCCTGCGCGCTCTGTCGGCCTGGTTGCACACAGTGCATGCACCGGAGGCGGGGGCGAGGATCGACGCGGCCCTGGTCGGCGCGTGGTCGTCGCTCGCGCTGGCGACGCTTGCGGCGCATCCAGCGAACACACCGACGACACACCCCGTTCGGCCCGACTCGCGCGCCGAGCGCGTGTGGCGGGCCATCGATCGGCGGTTCGCCGAGTCGCTCACCCTCGATGAGCTTGCCGCGGGGGTCGGCTTGAGCGGGCGGCGCCTCGCTTCGCTGTTCCGTGCCGCCTACGGCACGACCGTCCACGCGCGGCTCGCGGGAGTCCGCCTGCGGCATGCGGTCTCGCTACTGGAGCGCACCACCTTGCCGATCGGCGAGGTTGCCGCATGCTCCGGTTACTACGACCAGAGTGCGCTCACGCGCCACCTCAAGGCCGCGCTGGGCACGACGCCGGCTGCCCTCCGGCGCGGCCAACGAGCCTGAGCCCGACGCCGTTTCCGGTTTTGCCAACGCGTGACCGTCTTCGCCAAGACGGGGCGCGCCCGCGAAGGCAAGAAGACCGGCAGGGTCGCCACAACGCGCGGGACCCTCAGGAGGAACGATGAGTGAGAGTCATACCAAGCCGCCCGGGGAAATCGCGTGGGCGGACTTCGAGAGGGTGGTCATCGTCGCTGGCACGGTGACGCGGGTCGAGGCGTTCCCCGAGGCGCGCAAACCCGCCTGGAAGGTCTGGTGCGACTTCGGGCCGTACGGCGAGAAGAAGACGAGCGCGCAGGTCGCGCATCTCTACCGTGCCGAGGACCTCGTGGGGCGTCAGGTCGTGGGCGTCATCAACTTCCCCGAGAAGCAGATCGGCCCGTTCCGCTCGCAGTTCCTCCTGACCGGGTTCCAGACCGAAGAGGGCGTCGTCATCACGACGACGGAGCGCCCGGTGCCCAACGGCACGCGGCTTGGTTGAGCCGCGACGCTCATCACCGAGCCCGCGCGAACAGCGGCCGGTCTAAACCTACCCCGTCAGGCCCTCGCTCTCCCAGGTGGTTCCGGTGCCTTGACCAGGCTCCAGCCCCGGGTGCGCCGTGAGCTGCTCCTGGGCAATGCGCTTCGTGCTCGTCTGGCGCACCTCTGCTTCCCGCGGGCGGCGGGTGATGTCACGGATGACAATCACCCCGAGGATGATCTGCCCGGATGCATCCCTGACGGGAGCCCCATTGCTGCTGAGCAGGAGCTGTCTGCCATCCTGGCTGCGGAGGCGCATCTTCGCGCCGGTGAAGCGCTCACCCGCCAGCGCCCGGACGATCGGCACCTCTTTCGGTTCCATCGGCCGGCCCTCTGGATGCCGGAGGTCGTAGCGCTGGAGGTACTCAGGCAATGACATGTTCAGCTCGGCGCTGCCGCTGATCCCCAGCAGCCGGAGTCCCGCGGGATTCGTGCCGATCACCCGCCCATCCAGGCTGGCGAGGAAGATGGCATCCGGCACACTGGCGATGATGGCCGCGAGTTGGAGGGCCTGGTGCTCGGCATCTTTGTACAGGGCTTTCACCTCCACCTCGCGCCGCGCCACTTCAGCCGCCATCTCGCGGAAGGTCGTGCCGAGCGCCTCCAGTTCATCACCCGTGTGGATGTTCACGGGCGGCTCCCTCTCTCCACGTGCCAGCGACTGAGCGGCCGCCTGGAGTTGCTGGACCGGGCGGGCATAGGAGCGAGCCAGCTTCAAGGCCAACAGGCTGTTCAACAGGAGGATACCCGCGAAGGCGCCGAGTTGGAGGCGCAGCTGCGCGAAAACGGGAGCCAGCGCGATGTCTCGAGGAATGGAGATCCCGACAGCCCAGGGGTATCGCGGGACGGGAGCGAAGGCGCCCAGGTTTTCATCACCGGTGAGGGGGTTGGTGAACTGGGCAACCTGGGGCGAGAGGTCTGTCAGCGCCTTCTGGAGGGGACCGAGATGCATGAAGGTTCCGCTCTGCTGATAGGGGAGGCGGGAAGCCCCGGTATGGAAGGCCAGCCGGCTGTGCGAATCGGCCAGGAAGATCGTCTGCATCGGTTGAAGTTGGGAGTCGATGAACCGGTACGCGAGCTGGTCGGAGCGGATCATGATGTTGACGACCCCGATGGGGCGCCCCTCCGGGCCACGGATGGGAATGCTGGCAACCACCCCCGTGCGCTTGGGGCGGTTGAGCTCCAGCGCCTCGGAGATGACGGGAGCATGGGTCTCCATCACCTGCCGGAAGTACTTGCGGTTGCCAATCTGGACCCTGGGGAGCGCGGGCTGGTTTGGATCCCCCCACCCGCGGTTGAAGCCCTTGGCATCGTAGACGGCAATGGAGTCATACAGGGGGCTACGCCTGACCATTTCTCGGAGGTGCGAATCCAGCACGGGGGGTCCAGGGTCTGAATCAGCGGATCCTGCGCCACGGCCCAGCCGAAGCCGATGGCACCATCGAAGGCGTCGGCGATTTGCACGGAGACAGACCGAGCTGTCATCGACTGAGCTTCCAGGATCGCCTCCTCGGTGCGTCGCAGATCGGCCAGGAAGCTGGCGATCAGCAATGCCAGGACAGGCAGGAGGACGATGATGAACGCCATCAGCAGCTTGGCGTGGATGCGCAAACGAAGCATGGCCGCTCGGGTGGAGAGGGTTTTGCTGAAACTAGTGCCTCGGATCCTCAATTTGAGGCACGGCCGGGGTGTTTCGCACCCCCATCCGCCGTTCCCTTGACTGTCGTGCCCGGTGCTCGAAGGCCAGTGCCCCCTGCTCGCGCGCGACCTTGATGGCACTCAGGAAGCTGGCCTCTGCCTCTTGCTCACGGCCAAGTGCATGCAGACTCTCGGCCCGCAGCCGGTAGAGCACCGATTCGTAGAAGCGCTCCCCTCCCAGTCGGGCCAGGGCCTGATCCACCACGTCCAGGGCCTCCCGAGGCTGCTGCCGCCACAGGTGGATCTCCGCCAGCATTCCGAGGTTGTGATGATTCTCGCCAGCCCGGATGCCGGAGGCATGCCACTGCTCGAGCCCTTGCCGCATGAGCGCCAACCCCTGCAGGGACCACCCCAGCCCGGCCAAGGCCCAGCTCCGCAAGAGCACCGACCAGCTCTGCCATAACCGGAAGCGGTGCTCGCTCGAGAGTGCCGGGCAGCGCTCCGCCAGTTCCAGGGTGGTGGCGACATCCCCACGGTACTGGCAGCCCAGGGCCACGGAGTGGAGGGCGGCGGCGGAGGTGTGGAGGTGGCCGATCCGTCCGGCCAACTCCAGCGCCGCCTCACCCCAGGAGCGGGCTCCTCCAACTCCCCTACGAAGGTGAGGATGATCGAGCCCTGGGCCAGCGCCGCCACCCGCGGGTCCACCCAATGCCGGCGCGCCAGGGCCCGGTGCTCGTCATAAGAGAAGCGCGAGCACTCGAGCGCTCTCTGGACATGGGCCCGCGCGGCGCGGCCCTGCCCACGGGTAAGGGCCACCACGGACTCCATCCACTGTCCCAAGGCGAGCAGCTCGCGGTGTCGCGGACCCTGGCTCACCAGCCGCTCCGCCAGCTGCTGGGCCAGGAGCAGCTCTCCGCGTGCCATGTAGAAGTCGAAGGGTCCCCAGTAGGACAACTCCAGCCGCGGCAGCGCCTCGCCCACCTCATCGAACAGCACATGCGCGCGTGCGTAGGATTGTTCGGCCGCCGGGGACTGGTAGCCCTGCATCTGGACCAGGGGAACGCCTAGCATCAACTGGAGGTGCAGCTCCTGACCCTTGTGCTGGTCCGCGTCTGGCAGGCCGCGCAACAGCTTCAGCGCCTGCGTGAGGTGACCGATGGCTTCCTGATGGGCCGAGCGCTGGCTGGCATGTTCCCCCGCGCGGGCCCACCAGGCGATGGCCTGCGGGTGCTGCCCGGCCTCGGTGTAGTGGTGCGCCAGCAGCTCGGGCCGTGACTCCACTATCTCTGGACAGCGCTCCGCCAACCCCTCGGCGATGCGCTGGTGGTACTCGCGCCGGGTGCTCCGCGCCAGGGACTGCCGGGCTGCCTCCTGGATGAGGGCGTGCCGGAACCGGTACTCCGGTGGCCCCGTGACCGGGTCCTCTTGCCGCAGGATGCCCGCCGCCAGCAGGCCCTCCAGGTCACGGCTCCTCATGGCTTCGGACTGCTCCGTCAGGGCCGCCAGCAGAGGGCCCGAGAAGCTTCGTCCCACCACGGCGCAGAACTGTGCCAACCCCTTCTGCCGCGGGGGCAGCGCGTCCATGCGCGCCAGCAGCAGCTCGTGCAGGCTCATCGGAATGGCGGCAGGCAGCACCCCAGTGACCTGCTGTTCCAACACCATGCGTGTCAGCTCTTCCGCGAAGAGCGGAACGCCCTCCGTCCGCTTCACGAGCCGCTGAACGATTTCCGGCTCGAGAGGATGGCCCTGGGTCATCTTCCGCACCAGCGCTCCGGCGTGCTCCTCCGACAGCCGGTTCAGCGTCAGGACGTGGCCGCCAGCCCGCTGCAGCGGAGGGTAGCGCAGCTCGGGACGGGAGCTGAGCAACAAGAGCACTCGGGACTGCCTCACCTGCCCGAGCAGCCGGGCCAGGAACTCCAGGGTGGAAGGATCAGCCCAGTGCAGGTTCTCCACGATGGCCAGGATGGGCCGCTCGCGAGCCAGGCTCCTCAGCAGCGCGGCCAGCGCCTCGAAGACCAGCGACTTCTGCCTCTCGGGCGTGAGCTGAGGGAAGAACAGCTCCTCCTCGGACGGCAGGGACAGAAGCGAGGAGAGTGCCCGCAGATGCGCTTCCGAGAGGCCGGCAGGTGAAGCCGAGGCTTCAACCTCCGGAGTGAGGAAGGAGAGATGCCCTCCGGAAGGGCTTCCTGGAGCAGGCGCCGGAGCACCTCGATGATGGGGAACAACGGGCTGGAGGTGAATTGAGCATCACACTCGGCACTCAAGCGGCCATCCGCCGAGGAAGCCACCCGGACGTGCACTTCATGGATGAGGCGGGACTTGCCCAGGCCCGCTTCTCCACGGAGAAGGACGGCGGTGCCGTTCCCCTGCCGGGCGCGCTCCCACAGGCCAAGCACCTCCCGCAGTTCCTGTTCCCGCCCGACCAGCGGTGTCAGCCCGAAGGCCGCACGCGTTCGTTCAAAGCGGGACTGCTCCTTGCGCTCGCTCAGCGCCCGGTACACTCGCACCGAGCGGGCGGTCGCCAACCCCACCGGGGCCTGTGTTCCAAGGGCTTCCAGCTCGAAGGCGCCGCGCACCAGGGAATGGGTGGCTTCGGTGAGGAGCACCGTGCCCGGTCTGGCCTGCCGGGCCAGCCACGCGGCCACCTCGGGGGCTTCTCCCGCGAGGACGGGTGCCCCCGAGTTCAGCGCGTGAGGGCTCTCGTGCACGACCACCGTGTCCGTGTGGATGCCCACCGCCACGGAGAGCCCTGGTGGAGGGAGGCGCCGCAGCTTCTGCTCAAGCAGCCGCGGGAAGCTCCGGCTCAGGAGCAGTCCAGCCTGGACCGCGTGTTTGGAATCATCCTCATGGGCCTGGGGGTAGCCAAAGCAAGCCAACACCTGCGCCCCCGTGGGCAGTGTGACCGAGCCGCCGCAGCGGCCGAGGAGCTCGGCACAGGCTTCGTGGAAGGCCACCTCCAGCTCATCGCGGTCCTCCGGCTCGGGGAGCTCCGGGAGACCCATGGGCATGCAGCACACCAGTGTCACTTGCCGGCGCTGGGGTGAGCTGGGGCGCGCTGGCTCGCGGTGCAGCCCGAGGCGCTCTCCCAGTTCGCGCAGTTCCTCCAACAACTCCTGGCCAGAGGGGAGACGTCGGGCCGGGTCCTTGGCCAACGCCGAGGCGAGCAACGGCTCCACCTCCGGTGCCAGCTCCGGGCAGCGCTCACGTGCCGAGGGCATCGGCTCCGGTGATAGCACCCGAGCGCGGAGTTGCTCGAGGCTCAGGTCCGGAAAGGGCAGGCTTCCAGTCAGCAACTCATAGAGCAGCACCCCCGCGGCCCAGATATCCGCGCGCTGATCCTGCGGCGCGCCGCGCCACTGCTCCGGTGCCATGTACGCGGGGGTGCCAGCCTTGGGCAGGCTGGGCACCGGCGAGGCGCCCACCACCCGGTGGGCCAGACCGAAGTCCAGCAACTTCACCGTACCTTCGCGAATGAGGAAGACGTTGGCTGGCTTGAGATCCCGATGGACGAGGTTCCGCCGGTGCGCATGAGCCAGACCGGCGGCCACGGCCTCCATGATCTCCATCGCCCGTTTCATTCCCGGCCGGCCCCGGCGCAGCAACTCCGCCAGCGACTCACCTTGCAGGTACTCCATCACCAGGAAGGGCACTCGGGGTCCGCCACGCTCGATATTCCACTCGGCCACATCGAAGAGCTTGACGATGTTCTCATGGTTCAGCCGAGCGACGGCTCGCGCCTCCTGCTGGAGCAGGCCGACGGCAGCATTGTCGAGCGGTCCGGCGAGGGGCTGGAGGAACTTGAGCGCCACGATACGTTGCAGCGCGGCATCCCAGGCCCGGTACACCATGCCCATGGCTCCTCCGCCGAGCGCCTGCTGAATCTCGAACCGCTGGCCATCGGGTCCCCCCAGCCGTTCCCCAGGCACAGGCACCGGGGAGGGCGGCCAATTCGGCGCGCGCACCATCTCCGCCAGGAAAGAGTCCCCGAAATCCGAATCGTCTTGCGGTGCTTCCGGTTGGGACTGCACCTGGAAGGGGTGACTCCACTGGTCCTGCATGGTCTGGCCTCGTGTCATTCCCTCAACTGCCGCAGGAACCTGGACGGTGCGGATTGCCGTCCATGCCGGACCCTCACCGGCCGGAGGAGCCGTGGCCTGCCCATCCAGTGACGACATGTGCATGACCTCTCGAGAGAGCATCCAGCCCGTGGGGAACGTCCGTTCGGACATCATCCAGGCGCGCCAGGAGTCGGCATCTCGCGCGGACATGGTGCTTGTCTCCGGGGGCCTGGGCCCCACCTTCTGGCCCAGGGCTCAGGTTGTAGTTGCGGGAAACGAGGACCCCGAGGGGCCCTCACGTGTTGGCGACGTGCCGCGGCATCACTTCAACGCGCCCGCCGGAATCTCGACCACGTACGTATCGACGTCCGTGGCGCTGCCACTGCCCCAGTTGGAGCCGAAGACCACCCGCGTGAAGTCACGGTTGACGCTGGCGTGCGGCTCGCTCCAGTAACCGTTCGAAACGGTGCGGTGGTGCGCCAGCGTGTAGATGGTCGGGTTGGCATTGAGCTGCACGGCCATCACCTTGCGGTGCAGCCACTGCAGCGAGCCGCCGTAGTCGGCATAGGTGCTGACCACCACCCAACCGGGTCTGGCGAACGCCTTGCCCGAGACATGCAACGCCGTCGCGGTGCCGCTCAGGTAGGTCGAGAACAGCGCCGTGCGCACGCCCGTGCGCAGGTTCACCATGAACACGTCACCCGCGTTGGATTGGTAGTCGACGGCCACGTAGACGTCGTCGCCGTTGGCGTCCAGCGCCGGTCCGAGTGCTCGGACTTCGCGAGCAGCTGGGTCTTCTGGCTGAAGTCCCGGGAGAACGCCACCGTGCCCCGCGCACCGTCGCCGGACACCACGCAGTAGTTGCCGCTGGGGGACATGCTCACATGGTCGGGACGCTCACCCTTGGTGTCATACATGCCCAGGACGGTGTTGGTGTCACGGTCCCAGGTGAACACGCCGACGCTGCTCCAGTCGCTCGCGTCGACCATGAAGCACCAGTAGCGTCCGTCCGCCGAGGGAGAGCCCTCCGATTTCGTCCACGCCGCCGCCGAGGTCGGCCACCGGCTTTCAGCCGTGCGCCAAAGTCGCCCACGACGCGGGAGACCCCGGTCGAGACATTCAACTCGTGGAGCCGCATGCCGACACCATTGGTGGGCAGGTAGTACAGCAGGTCCGGATTCGTCGGGTGCCATTGCGGCTCCGCGTCCGCGGCCGGGCCCGACAGCTGCTTCAGGCGCGCATGGGTGTTGGCGTCATACACATGCCAATACCCATCGAGGGCGTACACCAGCTGCTTCGTGCTGTTCGAGTTGAAGGCCTGACGGCGCGAGTAGTCGTTTCGGGCAAAGCCCGACACGCCGTCAGCGGCGTGGTCGGTGGCGCGCACGACACATGTCTTGTAGGTGGGCTCCGAAAACGCCGCCCCCTTGGAGGGCTTCGCCACCGTGGGGATCGGCGAGGCCTGACGGGTGCTGGTGAGAGCGAAGTCGGGTGCATAGAACGAGGCACACGCGGGGCTGAGCGCCGACTCGCTATCACCTTGCCCGAATCTCACGGTCGACGGCTTGTCCAACGTGAAGGTCTGATACTGGTTCGCGACCGTCTCCCACCCCTCCGCGGCGAGTCCAGAAGCACCCGGCGTCAAAGGGGACCGCCGTCGACCGTGTCCACGCCACAGCCCACCAAGGAGAGACACACCAGCGCCACCCTCCACCCACCTACGTCGCACATCAAGCCACGATTCATGCCAAACGCTCCTCATTGCTCGCCGACAGCAGGACACCGTCGTGTTATTCCTGACGCGCGAGGGTTGAGGGGTTTGCATTTTTTCATTTCTTGAGATTGGGCGAGGTTTCACCGGCCCGGCTTCGCAGCAGGCTCTCCAGGCTCATGTCGAGCGACAGGGCCAGGCCGAGCATGCTCTCCACCTGCGAGGAGGTCATCTTCAGGTGGGCGCTGAGCGCACCGCGGGTGCGCTCGAGCACCTCCTCACGGGCTCGCGCGATCCAACGGGAGATCGTCGAGGCGTTCACCCGGTGCATGACGCCCAGCTTCTCGAGCTTGATTCCCTCCGCGTAGTACATGCGCAGGAGGTTGCGCTCGCGGCTCGACAGCGCCGCCATGGCCTCGCGCAGCGCCGAGCGGAGCAGCTCCGCGTGGCGCTCGCGCAGCAGCCGCGACTCCGGATCCATCGCCGGGTCCATGGCCTGCAACAGGACCCGGTCCTCCGTCAGCACCTCGCGCCGGGTGCCGCGGCGCAGGCTGATTCCCGTCCTCAGCGCGGCCACCCGGAGCCGGCGGCGAGCGGCCCGAGCCCGGTATAGGCCGCGAGCTTCGGCGCCTCCTCCTCGCCCACGAGCAGTCTGTGGCCGAGCACCGACTTCACCTCATCGACGAGCTCGAGCTCGGCGCCCATCCCCCGCAGCGCGGCGCGCACCTCGACGTCCAATCGATGGCTCAGCTCCCGCTGTGCGGCGCCATCGCCCGAGAGGCACGCGAAGGCGAGCAGCAGGTCGTGCACCTGGACACAAGAGAGCGCCT
Organism: Cystobacter fuscus; assembly: GCA_049060065.1. Lineage (GTDB taxonomy): Bacteria > Myxococcota > Myxococcia > Myxococcales > Myxococcaceae > Cystobacter > Cystobacter fuscus_B. Next base: position 397,903 of record JBMEQP010000002.1, on the reverse strand, counting down.
CCTCGAGGTCCCCTTCCTCGGTGAGCCGCTCCGCCATGTAGCTGACGAACGCCACCTCATCCCCTCCGATGCCCGGGAGTCGGAGACGGGCTTCATCGAGCAGTGAGCGCAGGCGACGCTCGAGTGCGCCGATATCACCAAGCTTCGCCGCCGCCGCGGGTGCGAGGCGTCCGCGAAAGGCACGGGAAAGAGGGGGCAGGGAGTCCACGCGGACATGATACACACCGCCTCACGGAGACGGCGGATGGTGGCCCAGGCTCCGGCCGCCTCCGGCACGCGCGCGGGCGAGATAGCTCCGGGCCCTGACGAGCGCTTCTTTGTTGCCGCCAGTTTCCCGCAGCTTCACGGCGCGCTCCAGTGAAGGGAGGGCCCGCTCGAAGCGCCCGAGGTGGAAGGCCGCCACGCCGATGACGTCGAGGGACGAAGCGAGGCTGGAGTGCTCGGGCCCCCACTCCTTTTCCTGGGCGGCGAGGGCGCGCTCGGCCACCGTGAGTGCCTCGGCATACCGGCGCAGCCCGATCAAGGCCTCGGCGATGTTCAACAGGATGCCGGCCTTGTAGGCGCTGTCCGGCTCGAAGCTCTGCTCGTACACCGCGAGCGCCTGCTGGTACGCCGCGAGCGCATCGGCATGGCGGCCGTCCATGAAGAGGATCCACCCGAGGATGTCGAGATCGTCGGAGACCGCGACATGCTCGGGGCCAAGCGCCCGGGTGTGGATGGCGATGGCCCGCTCCACCAGCTCCTTCGCGGCGGCATACCGCTTCTGGAGGGCCAGGAGATTGCCGAGCTCGGCGAGGACGATGCCGTGATCCGGATGCTCCGGGCCGAGCGCCTTCTCGGTGATGGCCCGCGCACGATGGAGCGCGGCGAGCGCCTCGTCGCGCCTGCCCAGCCTGGAGAGCACCTGGCCGAGTGGCACCAGTGCCTTCGCGACGTCCGGATGCTCGGGGCCATGAAGCTTCTCGGCGAGGGCTCGCGCGCGGTCGTACAGCCGGAACGCGCGGGCATCGTCACCACGGCGGTTCTCCTCCGTGCCGAGCGCCATCAGGATCCTGGCGACCACGGGATGCTCACCGAGCCCGGCCTGCTCCATGATCTCCAGGGCACGCCGATAGCGCGCCGCCGCCTCCTCGTACTTTTCCTCGAGCTGGAGCACCACCCCCAGGTTGAACAGCGAGATGGCGACTTTCGGATGCCGGGGCCCGAAGACCGTCTCGAAGATCGCGAGCGCTCGCTCGTGGTGCGCGCGGGCCTCCTCGTAGAGGGAGAGACCCAAGGACGTGATGGCGACCTCGCTGAGGGACTGGGCGAGGTCCGGGTGGTCCTCGGGCAGCAGCCGGCGTTGGATCGCCAGCGCCTCCCGCGTGTCCTTCAAGGCCTCCTGATAGTCTCCCTTCGCCCACAGCACGCCGCCGCGTGTCGAGAGCAGCCGGGCCATTTCCAGCTCGGCGTTACCGAGGCGGACGATGGCGGCGTGCGCGTGCTCCCCGAGCGCCAGCGCCTCGTCGAAACGCGACAGCCTCCGGCCGACGATGTGGACGAGCTTCGTCCAGGCGCGCGCCGCGGTGACGTCATCGCGGCCGGCCTCCGCCGCGAGCACGGCCTCACGCAGGGTCTTCTCGGCGGCCTTTTCCTCACCCAGAAGCGCCTCGGCATCCCCCTGGAGCACACCGAGCCGCGCCTCGAGTGGCTGGTACCCCGTGGCCATGGCCTCCTCACGCACCCCGCGCACCACCTCGAGGGCCGCCCTGGCATTGCCCGCCTGGACGAGCGCATGGACCTCGGCCGCCTTCACGCCGAGCGCCTCCACCTTCGCGCGTACCGCCGGATCCGTCGGCGGCGGCACCTTCGCGCTCAGCGCCCGGAGGTCCGAGCACAGGGAGAGCGGAGGAAGGGCGCGCACCGCTTCCACCGCGTGCTCCACGACACCCGGGTCCGCCCGGGTGAAGAACGTCCCGAGTGCCCTCACCTCCTCGAGCCGCTCGTCGAGGCACATCATCCGGAGCGCCTGATGCGCCTCGAGCTGCTCCCTGCGCACCTGGGTCGCCTCGCAGGCGTCCCGGCGGGCCTCGACCCAGGCACGTGTGTAGCCGTCGAGGAGCGCCGCGCTCATCCGCGCGGCGTCCCGTGCGAAGGGAGCGCCGGTGGCGAGGAACGCGTCGAGCATCGCGCGCTCGCGCTCGCCATCCCAGACGCCGGCGAGCCTGCGCTCCCCACCGGCACACACCGGCTCGGCGACGTTCCGAGCGCGAGGGCCCCGAGCGCGCCCAGGGAGAGCAGCGCGAGGACGCCCACACCGAGGCGTACCCGGTGCCAGGGCACGGCCTGATTCGGCGAGAGCTCCGCGAGCAACGCCTCCATCGAGGCGAAGCGCTCTTCCCGCCGTGGACGCAACGCGCGGAGCAGGGCGCGCCGGACGCGCTCGGAACCCCTCCGCCGATGGGCGGCTCCGCGGGGCCCCGCGCCTTGCTCGCCGCGAGCTCCTCGAGGCTATTGCCCTCGAAGGCCCCGCGCCGGTAGAGCGCCTCGTGCAGCGCGACCCCAAAGCTGAACTGGTCCGCGAGCGGACCGGCCCGCTCTCCGCGGTGCTGCTCCGGTGCCATGTAGAGCGGTGTACCCAGCAGCCCCGCCGCCCGGGACACCCGCGAGGACGACGAGCACCCGCCAGCCGGGCCCTCTCCCGAAGCGTCCTCGCTCGTCCACCCGGCGAGGCCGAAGTCGGTGACGCGGACGCGGCCATCCAGGCCGACCAGCACGTTGGCGGGCTTGAAGTCCCGGTGCACGAGGCCCACCGCGTGGGCCGCCGCGAGCCCCCGCCCCGCCTGCACGAAGCGCTCGAGGATGGCTTCGGCGGGATGGGGGCCTTCGTCCAGCCAGGTGGAGAGCGACCGCCCGTCGACATACTCCATGGCGATGAAGATCTGCCCATCGTGGCTGTTGACGTCGTAGATCGTCACCACGTTCGGATGGGAGAGCCGCGCGGCGATGCGCGCCTCGCGCACGAGCCGGGCCGAGGCGAGGTCCACCCCGAGGCGCGCGGCCAGCTCGCCCCGCAGGACCTTGAGCGCCACCTTGCGCTCGAGCACGGAGTCGTACGCGGCATACACGACCCCCATCCCTCCCCGGCCGAGCACGTCGAGCAGGGTGTAGCGGCCGAACCGCACGCCGCGCTCGAGCGGCCCGAGGCCGGAGGCGGGCGCCACGACGGCCTCGTCTTCCGCTCCTCCCGTGGTGAGCGATGCCCTGACGGCCGCGACCACCAGGGAGCGGCACGACTCGCAGATGTCGACGTGCGCGTCGAACGCGGTTGCCTCGGCGGCCGACAATCGCCCCTCGACGAAGGCAACAATCGTGTTCTCACCAGGGTGCTCCATCGCCGTCCCAGGGCCATCCGGATTCATCCAGATGATGAAAGTACGTCGAGCGTCCGCGCCAGTCCCAGTATGGACGGTCTCGAGAGCTCCATGCGAGTCAAGGCGGCGATGTTTTGTAGCCTCCTGGCGGCATGTTGGTGGCGGAGCGGGCCGCTGCCAGCGGGCACCCCCTCCAGTTCGTGCCTCCCAAAAAGCACTGGGCCCAACGCGTCGCCCTCTCCGGATGCTCCGGTTTCGTCGGCGCCAAGGCCTGGCCTCATCCGCTTCTCCATCCAGGAAGTCTGGCGGTTGCTGCTGAGCCTCCTCGCTGTCGGGGCGACCCTGCATACTCCGAACGGCCCCACCAGAACTCACTAGGTCCTAGTTCCAATGGAGGATCCGGCCATGCGTCTCCGAGCGTGCATCGCACTTCTGCTCTATGTCTCCGCCTGCGCTACGTCAGCGCCGAGCCCGGAAGAGCCCGTGGACTGGGACCCGAGGTATGCCAACCTCCAGCGAGCGGCGAAGCTGCCCTGGACGGACGGGGGGCGTTGCGCCGTCCGCGAAGCTTCTGAGTCCTGGCCCCTGCTGGCGGAGCGGTGCTTTCATGCCCTCGACCATGAGCGGATCGAATTTCACGACACCACGGGACGATGCGCGGTGGCCTCCGCGGGCGCTGCGGCCATGGGGCTCGGGGTCTGCGTGCTGGCCGCACCGGAGATCATCGTGGGCGCGGTAGTTGTGGCGGGCGTGGTAGTGGTGGGCTTCGCGATCTCAGAGGCGCTGGAGGCTTACGAGAAGAAGGGCCGTCCCCAGGTTCGGCCGCCGCCTACGCTGCCGGTGCCGGAGACGCGGCCGGTGCCGGAAGCGCGGCCCGTGCCTGTAACGAAGCCCGCTCCGCAGAAACCCTCGCCGAAAAAAGGCCCAAGCCGGAGCCTAAGGGGCCGGACTTTTTCCCGCCGCTGGAGCCACCCGAAGTCACGGAGCGAGATCGCAACAGGTGCGAGCCCGTCCCAGTGCCGTACCACCGTGGCGGTAATAGACTGCACAACAAGTGCGCCGACAGAATTCCGTTCAACAGTTTCCCCGGCGGGGATGTGTTCGTGAATGGGAAAAACTTCGACGCGCTGCAACTGGCCACGCGCACGCTGTGGGAGGTCAAGACCGACAACTTCGACACGTACACGGACGACCTTCAAGGAATTGTGGTTGAGAGTCAGGTGGAAAAATTGAGGTATGAGCGCACCCTCGCTCTGGCTTGTCGGTTTAACTTCCGGGTCGGCGTGCGGAGCCCCGCGCACAAAGTCGCGCTGGAACTCGCGGATCCAGAACTCAAGGGCCTTATCGAAGTCATGGAGTGGTGCTGAGATGCCAGCCACACGAGAAAATCAACTTGGCATGATCGTTTACGCGCCTGCACTCGTAGGCAATGATGGCCGCCCTTTGGCCGTTGTTCATGGAATGGAGCGCGCGCTCCCGGCTTGCGCCTGGAGTGGACGATTTCTAGCGAGGGGAAGCGCATCCCAGTGCCGCAGCGCGAGGCATTTCTCGCCCGAGGGAGGCCAAACGGGCGTGGATTTCCGCTCCTCCGCAGCGGGGATGATGACTTCCGGGTCACGGTGACCGGATTAGAAATACCGGCGGGCAGCTCGCCGGGTGGCCAAGCCCTGCTTGATGTTCATGCGGTGTTGCCTTTCACCGTAGATGGTATCGCGGCGGCAGGCGACGTGCTGGAAGCCATCGCGGAGGGTGCTCGCGCGTTCTGGGGACACGCAACGCCCTTCAGCGCAGGGGTGGACATCGCGCGCCAGACGAAGAATCGGCCAGACGACCTGGAGCCTCCACCCCGAGGGCTGCCAGTGATCAAGTCTCCTAGTGCCATGCGCTCGCCTGAGATTCCGCATCGCATGGGGTGGCTGAACTACTGGTCCGCCGCTGCCGCAGAAGCCATCGGCTTTCCAGACCCCGCCCACGACGCGGAGTTGCTGTCACGCGCACGACGTACCGCGACGGGGGGTGGGTTGTCCGGCTCACCGATGCGCCGCTCGACCTGGACAATCCTGCCCACCTGGACGCGCTTAAATGGGCCTACGAGCGCTTCCCGGAGATCGGAGGACGCTCCACCCCTTGAGACTCGGCACTGCTCGCGGTGGCCGTGCACAGGGCGCCGCCTGCTGGCTCACCAGGAAGGTGACGTTCCCGAGGGTGATGGTTACGGGGCGAGTGTCGCGAGCTGCTCACCGAGGACTCGGCGCGCGTGCGCGGGCACCTCCCCGCGCGTCACCACCCCGCAGTCAGGGCACTGCAATGCATGACAGCGGTATTCGGTGACAAGGGCCGACAAGGGCGGCACCTCCACGACGTGCCCCACACCTGCGCGGGAGGTAGCAGCGCGCGCTCATGATTCTTGTGTCCAGGTTACTGCTGGGCTTCTGAATGTGGAGGCGGCGGGAAGCGAACCCGCGCCGGGCGGTGCGAAACCTCTAGCAGAATCGCGCCCTTACCTCGTAACCGCCCGGAATGATTCGGAGTCGTTATCCCGCCGCGTCCCGTGTCGTCCCGTCCAGTCCCAGCAGATTCCGCAGGCTCCTGCGACATACGTGCAACATGGCGCAGGCCGCATCCTGCTCAGGGGTAGCCCGTCCCGCCGTGCTTCACGAAGTAATCCCCCGTCCACGCTGTCAGGAAGTCGCGGAGATCCAACCCCCGATCTCCACTTTCGCGCCGATGGTGACCAAGGTCGATTGCTCCTCCGTCGGCAGAACGGCCTTGTCATCAAGCAAGTTGACCATCACCGCGCTCAAGCACTCGGCCAGACTTACAGCCGATCCCAGCTTGTCAGCGACGGTAGCGCGGACCTCCGGAAGGTGCTCCCGCGTGAGGGGCTGGGGCCCCCTGTGTCAGGGTAGTTGACGCCTGGAGTCACCTCCAGGAAAACCACTTCCCAAGACACGTAGGGGAGAGCAGCCATGGGTTACACGGAGGCGTTCAAGGAGCAGATGGTGAAGCGGATGCAGGGGCCGCCAGCGGTGAGCGCCGCCCCCCGCCGCCGAACCCCCCGTGGCCGGGGAGCCCGCCCCCGAGGCGAGAGCAAGCGAGCAGGCGCCGTCTTCCACCGCGCCGCGCACCGCCGAGGCCGAGTAACACCGCATGAGAAAGCGGCGCTGGGGTGAACTGTCCTTCAGCGGAAGTCCAACCCTCCCTGGGGCGCGGCTTGTACCGCCAGGACCCGTCCCCACACTACGGCCCCCTGCTCTCCCCATAGGAAGGTGGACATGCTTGGTATTGGACCGGTATGTCTTCGTTGCTCTCCGTCTGTGCGCTGACAGGCCTTGTCGCCTCTCACACGGCGGTAGCGGCGGAGTCCGCGACGTGTCAGCCCATCACCCTCTCAAATGCCATACCTCCGCCGATACGTTTTTACATATGCTGTTTTCCTGCATGACAAGCAACCTCTCCAACACCATCGCACCGCATCACACGTCATGGCTATGTTATTTTATGTTTGCAGTGCAATTACATTGTTTCGTCATTTACTTCTGGCACTGCTGCATCGACCTGCTTCTACAGACAAGACATTCGCGGCACGCTTCGCAGGCTTAAGAGGCGATTTCTTTTTCTCGGCGTAAACACACTGGAAGGAGAACGTCAGATGAACCTCAGATTGACCATATCGTGCATGGCACTTGTTGCAGCCGGTTTTGTACAAGCAGCTCTCGCAGGCGACGGTAACGATCAGCGTCAGGGAGCAAACGGGACGTCCTACATCGCAACCATTACGGATTCGAATGGAAATTTCGCCTCTCGCGGTGTCATCACGTTACACAGCGATCACACGATGTCGGTGATAGATTCCGGACAAGGAGGCCCGCAATTCTTCTTCAGCAGCCAACTCGGCGCGTGGCGTGGGGGCCGCAACGGAGTGGTAACCGGCAGAACGATCGACTTCGACTTCCCAAACGCGGGCATTGCACGCTTGGATTACACCATTCACTTTGGAGCGAATGGTAGTGCCACGGGCACAATCACGCTCACCGACTTCCCCCTTCACGCGAACCCACTTGGCGGCGGCGGAACCGTCGTAGGGACATTTACCTTCACCGCCTACTCGATTGCGCCCTAGCAGGTTAGAGCGACCGGGGCATCTGCCCCCTGTGTCAGGGTAGTTGCCCCCTGTGTCAGGGTAGTTGATGCCTGGAGTCACCTCCAGGAAAACCACTTCCCAAGACACGTGAGGGAGTGTTGGCGTTCACGAGGGAGCGCGGGAATTTGGACCGGGGCGGCAATACTCGCGACTGGACACCGGCTGGCCCAGTCCGCCTCAACCCCTCCCCGCCCCCCACCCCTGCAGTGCCTTCGTTTCGGCTCACTGCTTGAGTCAGCTTCTCGCGACAACTACGTTGACACTCACCGCTGCCGTGCCTCCCGCTTGGTGCTGTAGCCCTCGGGGTCGCGCATGAAGAGGGCAAGCTCGGCTTCCGCTTCCGTCTCGCTGCGGGCGTCCAGGTGGACCGTATAGGCCCGCCCCTGAACCATCTTCCGCAGCACGAACACCGGACGGCCATCCTTCCCGTTGGAACGTCCGCCCCCCTTCCACTTCCCGGTCCATACCCTGTTGTTGCCCACGTCGTGCGCTCCGTTTTGGTCCGAATTTGGACCCCAGGGAGCACGATTTGGTCCCCCAAAGCAAACCGCGCCCCCTCGACAGGAGAGGGCGCGGCTCAGAGCGGCGGGTAACTTCTAGTGGAGGTGGCGGGAATCGAACCCGCCGCCCCGTCCCGCTCAGCGCACCGGGGGCGGATTGCGCTCGGTGAAGCCGCGCTGGTGGAAGTAGGGATAGGCCAGCGTCGTGGCGCTCGCGGCATCCAGACGCGCCACCTGCTCGGGCGTCAGGTTCCAGCCCACCGCCGCCAGGTTCTGCCGCAGCTGCTCCTCGTTGCGCGCGCCGATGATGACGTTGGACACCGTCGGGCGCTGCAACAGCCAGTTGATGGCAACCTGTGGCACCGTCTTGCCCGTCTCCTTCGCCACCTCGTCCAGCGCATCCACGACCCGGTAGAGGTACTCGTCCTCCACCGGCGGCCCTCCCTGCGCCGTCGCCTCCGAGCGCATGCGGCTGGTCTCCGGCAGCGGCTGGCCCCGGCGGATCTTCCCTGTCAGCCGGCCCCACCCCAGCGGACTCCAGACGATGGCACCCACGCCCTGGTCCAGCCCCAGCGGCATCAGCTCCCACTCGTAGCTGCGCCCGATGAGCGAGTAGTACGCCTGGTGCGCCACGTAGCGCGCCCAGCCGTACTTCTCGGACACGGCCAGCGACTTCATCAGGTGCCAGCCCGAGAAGTTCGAGCAGCCGATGTAGCGGATCTTCCCCGCGCGCACGAGGTCATCCAGGCAGCTCAGCGTCTCCTCCACGGGCGTGGAGGCGTCGAAGCCGTGCAGCTGGTAGATGTCGATGTAGTCGGTGCCCAGCCGCTTGAGACTGCCCTCGACGGTGCGGATGAGGTGGTAGCGCGAGGAGCCCACGTCGTTGGCGCCCGGGCCCACACGGAACGTGCCCTTCGTCGAGATGATGACCCGATCGCGGCGGCCCTTGATGGCCTGCCCCAGGATCTCCTCCGCGAGGCCATTGGAGTAGGCATCGGCCGAGTCGAACATGGTGAGTCCCGCCTCGAGCGAGATGTCCACCAGCCGCGTGGCCTCCGCGACCCCGGAGTTGCCAAAGCCCTTGAAGAACTCGTTGGCGCCGCCAAACGTCCCCGTCCCCAGGCTCAACACGGGGACCTTGAAGCCTGAACCACCCAACCGTCTGTATTCCATCTGGCCTGATGCTCCTGAGAAAGAGGCGCGGAGGGCGCCGTCGGCCCCGGTGCTTTCCCTCATCGCGCACCGGGCGCCAAGCAGCGCCCCCCCGCCGCTTCCCATTGGAGAACAGTCCGAGCACCCCGCCTCACGGCGAGTGGACAGTGCCCCAGCTCAGGAACGAGTCGTCCGAGCGCAACACCACGGTGTGTTGAGCTCCCGCGGAGAGCGCCACGAAGCTCGAGAGCGTGGGACCCGCCCCTGGCAGGGAGCGGGAGTTCAGCGTGCCATCGCCGAGCTGTCCCGCGGAGTTGTTGCCCCAGGACCACACCTTGCCGGGAGCGAGCGCGAGGGAGAACGAGGCCCCCGCCACGAGGCTCTGCACGCCCGTGAGGCCCGACACCTGGACGGGCCGCGTGCGCGAGGTGGTGGTGCCATCGCCGAGCTGCCCGGAGCCGTTGGCCCCCCACGCCCACACCGCGCCCCCTCCGTCAACGCGAGCGCGTGCTGGGCTCCGGAGGCGATGGCCTGGACCCCCGAGAGCGTCGACACGAAGACCGGGAGGGTGCGCGAGGTGGTGGTGCCATCGCCGAGCTGCCCGGAGCCGTTGGCCCCCCACGCCCACACCGTCCCATCGGCGCGCACCGCCAGGGAGTGTCCCGAGCCGCCCGCGATGGCCACGACATCGACGAGCTCCTTCACCTGCATGGGGACGGCGCGCGAGGTGGTGGTGCCATCGCCGAGCTGCCCGGAGCCGTTGGCCCCCCACGCCCACACCGTCCCATCGGCGCGCACCGCCAGGGCATGGTCACTGCCCGCGGCGATCGCCACGACATTGGCGAGTCCAGCCACCCGCGCCGGCGCGGTCCGTGCCGTGACGGAACCCGTGCCGAGCTGCCCGGAGCCGTTGTCCCCCCAGGCCCATACGCCGCCATCACAGCTCAACGCCAGGGAGAAGAGCGCCCCGGCGGCCACGGCCTCGATGCACTCGGGCCCGGTGAGCCAGCGCGGGGACGTCTGGGTGGCCGAGCCCTCGTAGCCGAGCTGTCCCCGGGTGTTGCTCCCGAAGCTGAACACGGAGCCGTCGGTCGACACGGCCAGCACATGCTGGGCGCCCGAGGCGAGCGGCACGGTGCGCGGATAGCCCACGGCCCGCACCGGCACGGGCGAGGCATTGGTGGCGCCGTTGCCGAGCTGTCCGAGGGAGTTGTCGCCCCAGGCCCAGACGGTGCCATCCGCGCGCAGCGCGAAGGTCGTGCGCAGGCCGGACGCGAAGCCCTGGACGCGCGCGAAGCTCGGCACCCGCCGGGGCGTGCTCTCCGAGGCCAGGGTGCCATTGCCGAGCTGGCCGGAGACATTGCGGCCCCAGGCCCAGAGCATGCCCGTGGTGTCGAGCGCCACCGTGTGGCTGCCCCGGGTGGAGAGCGCGACGATGGTGGCCGGCAGGGAGACGCGCGCGGGCACCGGGCGCGCGGTGGTGGTGCCATCGCCGAGCTGACCGTTGCTGTTCTCGCCCCAGGTCCACACCGAGCCGTCCGCCCCCAGCGCCACCGCGTAGGAGGGACCCGCCACGATGGCCTGGATGCCCGCCGGCAGGCCCATCACCCGCCCCGGCACGTTGCGTGAGGTGGTGGAGCCATCCCCCAGCTGTCCGTAGACGTTGTCACCCCAGGCCCACACCGGCCCGAGCCGTCCAGCGCCAGCGAATGGAAGAGGCCGGCCGCCACGTGGGTGATGACCCCGAGGCCGGGCACCACGGCGGGGGCCCTCGGGCCGCGCGGCGTCGCTCCCGCGCCGAGCTGGCCATAGCTGTTGTCGCCCCAGGTCCACACCGTGCCATTGGAGAGCAGCGCCAGCGAGTGGTAGGTGCCCGCGGCGATCTCCGTGGCCCCCGCCACCCCGGGCACCTGGGCGGGGCTGGGGCGCCGGCCCCCGGCGGTATCCCCGAGCTGGCCATAGGCGTTGTCCCCCCAGGCCCACACCGTGCCGTCGGTGCGCAGCGCCAGCGAGTGGTAGCTGGAGGCGGAGAGGGCCCGCGCGGACGTCAGGGTGGAAGGCAGCGGCACCGGCGACGGCCGGGAAACGAGGGTCCCATCGCCGAGCTGGCCATAGGTGTTGTCGCCCCAGGCCCACACCGTGCCATCCGTCCGCCGCAGGAAGACATGGTTGTCACCGGCCGACAGGGACGCGCCCGCCGTGAGCGACGGGACGCGGCCCGGAAGCGCTCGCACGCTCGAGCTGCCATTGCCCAGCTGACCGAAGCCATTGGCGCCCCAGCCCAGGGTGACATTGTCCCCGCGCCCCACCAGCGAGAAGGCATTGCCGCAGGCGAGGGCCTGGGCATCCGAGACCCCCGACACCCGCACCGGAACGCGCTGGACGCTGGTGCCCGTCTGGGCCGTCTGCGCCTGGGCGTTGTCCCCCCAGGCCCACACCGAGTCATCGCCGCGCAGGGCGAGCGAGTGGGAGGTGCCGCTGGCGAGGGCGACGACCTGGGTGAGGCCGGGCACCTCCAGGGGCAGCAGGGAGGAGACCTCGCCGCCATTGCCCAGCTGGCCATAGGTGTTGTCCCCCAGGCCCACACCTTGCCTCCCAGGGTGGTGGAGGAGGCCGCCACGCTGTGCGAGCCCCCTCCCGCCAGGGCCACGATGCCCGTGAGCCCCGTCACCCGCACCGGCGTGGAGCGCGAGTCCAGGGTGCCGTCGCCCAGCTGGCCGGAGTAATTCCCACCCCAGGCCCACACCGTGCCATCCCGCTTGAGCGCCAACGAGTGGAAGTCCCCGGCGGCGATGGCCACCACCTCCGTCAGCCCGGACACCTTCGCCGGCGCGGCGCGGCTGGTGAACGAGCCATCTCCGAGCTGTCCGGAGGTGTTGTTGCCCCAGGCCCAGACCGCTCCGTTGATCAGCGCCAGGGAGTGCAGGTTGCCGGCGGCGATGGCCGTCACGCCCGTGAGCCCCGCCACCTGGGCCGGCACCGAGCGCTGCGAGACGCCGTCACCCAGCTGTCCATCCGTATTGGTGCCCCAGGTCCAGACGGTGCCCTCCTCGCGCAACGCCATCGAGTGGGTGTTGCCGGCGGCGACGGCCGTCACCCCCGTGAGCCCCACCACCTGCGTGGGCGTCGAGTGCTGGAGCGTGGAGCCCTCCCCCAGCTGCCCCTGGGTGTTGGCGCCCCAGGCCCAGACCGTGCCCGCCGGCGTCACGTACAACGAGTGGTTCAACCCCGCCGCGAGGCGATAGGGCCGGCCCTGCACCGAGATGGCGGGAGAGCGCCGTTGGCCGGGCACCCAGGCCCGCTCGCCTCCCTCGCCCACGCCACAGCCGACACCGGGCGAGATCACGACCAGCAGGAGCGCGACCAGGGAGCTCCTCGACAAAAGACGTTGCATCCTGAAATCCTTTTCTGCGTGCCTCGAACGGGGGCCGGGCACGCGGAGGGGGTCCTCCAGCGGCCCTTCGGGGGTTGGGAAACCGCTGGCTTTCGGTGCGAGAACGCCGCACCTGGACCGGGGAATAGCCGTATATGTGGATAAATCCGATAGAGTTTCAACTGGGTGGGAGGAGACTCGCCCGAGGGGAGGGGCCCGCGAGGCGGCTGCACAACCCGCGGGGAGAGGACTAGGGTGAGCCTCCCATGACGGTCTCCCCTTCCCGCCGACAGGCCGCGCTGGCGGCGCTCGCCCTGGATGACGACGCCCTGCTGCGCGCCTGCGAGGTGGAGTACTTCATCGCCTCCGGCCCGGGCGGCCAGCACCGCAACACCACCGCCAGCGGCGTGCGGATGACCCATCCCCCCACCGAGCTGTCCGTCACCGCCACCGAGCGCCGCAGCCAGGCGCAGAACAAGGGCGCCGCGCTCGAGCGGCTGCGCGCGGGGCTCCAGGCGCTCACGTATGTGCCCAAGAAGCGCCATAAGACCCAGCCCACCAAGGGCTCCCAGCGGCGCCGCCTGGACGCGAAGAAGCGCGTGGGAGAGAAGAAGGCGCAGCGCAACAACAAGGATGGCTGGTAGGGGAACACGCATGCCCACCCTGGAAGATGCCCTGGAGCTCGCGGTGCGGGCCCACCGTGGCCAGCTCGACAAGGCCGGACAGCCCTACATCCTCCACCCGCTCCGGGTGATGGCGCGGCTGGACACCGAGACGGAGCGCGTGGTCGCGCTGCTGCACGACGTGGTGGAGGACACGCCCTATACGTTGGAGCGGCTGCGCGAGCTGGGCTACGGCGAGGACGTGCTGGGCGCGCTGGAGCGGCTCACCAAGGCCGAGGGCGAGGACTACGCGGCCTTCATCGAGCGGGTGCGGCCCCACCCCCTGGCGCGCCGGGTGAAGCTGGCGGATCTCGAGGACAACATGGACGTGCGGCGGCTGCCCGCCGTCACGGCGAAGGACGCGGAGCGGCTGGCGCGCTACCGGGCCGCCTGGGCTCGGCTGAAGGACACCTGACGCGCCGCTCATGCCAGGGGCCATGGCCAGCGCAACGGCAGACAACGCCCCCCCACCTCATGGCGAATCCTCGCCAGATCCAGGAAGCCGCATGGAATGCCCCCCTCCCGGGCAAGAATCCCTCCCAGGAAGTGAAGCCAGAATAACCTGGATTCGGCGAACTGAAAACACCCTCCGGGAGACAAGTGGATGCGCCGGAGGGCGGACCGCGTCAGTTGAGGGAGTCCTTGAACACGCCGCGCCGGGCGCCGAACGAGTCGAGGAACAGGCGTTGCTCCTGCTGACCCCGGGGGGGACGGTTCGCGAGGAAATCCTCGAGGGCGCGCGTCACCGCCAGGGGCGCGCTCAGGTGGGGCAGGTGGCCGCGCGCGTCGATCCGCGCCAGCTGCGCGAGTGGAATGTGCTCGGCCATGTAGAGGCCGACCTCGTCGGGCACGGCGAAGTCCGCGCCGGACTGGAGGATGAGCGTGGGTGTCTTCAGCCGCGGCAGCTCCGCGCGGAGATCGGACTCGAAGATGACGCGCGCGCTCGCCAGGGCGATGTCCGGACGCATGGCGGAGAGCGTCCGGGCGAACTCCCGCGCCAGCTCCGGCATCTCCGGCATGTTCACCACCTGCTCGGCGAACCCTCCCGTCCAGGCGAGGAAGTTGGCCGACATGGTGGCGTAGAGCGTGTCGAGCTGGGAGCGCTCGAAGCCCCCCACGTAGCCCCCGTCATTGAGGTAGCGCGGCGAGGCCTTGACGAAGACGAGCCGCTGGAAGCGCCGCGGCTCGGCGAGCGCCGCCAGCATGCCCGCCATCGCGCTCACCGAATGTCCCACCAGGGTGGCATCGCGCAGGTCCAACTCCTCACACAGCTCCAGCACGTCCTCCGCGTAGCCGTGAATCCTGCCGTGGCGCTCCGCGCTGTAGGCATTGAAGTCCGACCGGCCACACCCCACGTGATCGAAGAGGATGATTTGATAGCGGCTCTTGAAGGCCGCCACCTGATGCCGCCAGGCGCGCTGATCCGAACCAAAGCCATGGGCGAAGATGAGCGGCGGGCCCATGGCCCCCATGACCCGGACATTGAGCCGATCGTAGATGGACTGACGCATCGCGTTCCCCCCTGTAAAAACTTGACGGGCCAGCCTACTACGCGCTCCGAACCCCCCGGAAGAGCCCCACCGCAAGACGAACGGCCCGGTGCACCCCCCGAGGGAGCACACCGGGCCGTCAGGGACTCGGACGCACCTGTCCGCGCGAGCCTCAGCCCTTGGCGAGCTGGCGCATGACGTAGAGCAGGATGCCGCCGTGGCGGTAGTAGTCCAGCTCGTTGGGCGTGTCGATGCGGCAGAGCGCCGTGAACTCCTTGGTGCCGCCCTCGCCCGTGGCCTTCACGGTGAGCTTCTTCTGCGGCGCGAGCCCGTCGGCCACGCCGGTGATCTCGAACGTCTCGTGGCCGGTGAGGCCCAGCGACTGCGCGTCCTGGCCCGCCTCGAACTGCAGGGGCAGCACGCCCATGCCGATGAGGTTGGAGCGGTGGATGCGCTCGAAGCTCTTGGCGATGACGGCCTTGATGCCGAGCATCGCCGTGCCCTTGGCGGCCCAGTCACGGCTGGAGCCCGTGCCGTACTCGGCGCCCGCGAGCACCACCAGCGGCGTGCCCTCCTGCTGGTACTTCACCGAGGCGTCGTAGATGCTCGTGCGCTCGCGCGTGGGGATGTGCACGGTGACGCCACCCTCCACGCCCGGCACGAGCAGGTTCTTCAGACGGATGTTGGCGAAGGTGCCACGCACCATCACCTCGTGGTTGCCGCGGCGTGCCCCGTAGGAGTTGAAGTCCTTGGGCTCCACGCCCTGCTCCATGAGGTAGCGGGCCGCGGGGCTCGTCTTGGCGATGTTGCCCGCGGGCGAGATGTGGTCCGTGGTCACCGAGTCACCCAGGAGCGCCAGCACCCGCGCGCCCTTGATGTCGGCGAGCGGCTTGGGCTCGGCGGGGATGTTCTCCAGGAAGGACGGCTTGCGCACGTAGGTGGACTTGGGATCCCACTTGAACGTGCTGCCACCGTCCACCTTGAGCTGCTGCCAGAGCGCGTCGCCTTCCATGGCGCGCGAGTACTGGTGGCGGAACTGCTCGGGCTTGACCGCGGTGGCGATGGCCTGGCGGATCTCCTCGTTGGTGGGCCAGATGTCCTTGAGGAACACCGGCTTGCCGTTGCGGTCCGTGCCCAGCGGCTCCTTGTCCAGGTCCTTGCCCACCACGCCCGCCAGCGCGTACGCCACCACCAGCGGCGGCGAGGCCAGGTAGTTCATGCGCACGTGCGGGTTGATGCGGCCCTCGAAGTTGCGGTTGCCGCTGAGCACCGCGGCCACCACCAGATCACCCACCGTGACGGCCTCGGCCACGGGCTCCGGCAGGGGGCCGGAGTTGCCGATGCAGGTGGCGCAGCCGTAGCCCACCACGTGGAAGCCGAGCGCCTCCAGGTAGGGCATGAGGCCGGCTTCCTTGAGGTAGTCCGTCACCACGCGGCTGCCGGGGGCGAGGCTCGTCTTCACCCAGGGCTGCACGTTGATGCCGCGCTCCACCGCCTTCTTGGCGAGGAGGCCCGCGCCCAGGAGCACCGCCGGGTTGGAGGTGTTGGTGCACGAGGTGATGGAGGCGATGACGACCGCGCCGTGGCCGATCTCATAGGACTGGGGGCCGTTCTTCACGGTGACGGTCTGCGCCAGGCGCTCGGGGGCACCGGGGCCGCGGGGGCCTTGGCCTTGCCGCCGCCCTCGTCGTCCTCGCCCTTGCTCTTGCCCGCGGCGAGCATCTCCACGAGCGACTTCTCGTAGGAGGCCTTCATGTCCGTGAGCGGCACCCGGTCCTGCGGGCGCTTGGGGCCGGCGAGGCTGGGGACGACCGTGGACAGATCCAGGGTCAGCGTGTCGGTGAAGACGGGCTCGGGGCTGTTCGCCGTGTGGAACAGGCCCTGCTCCTTGAAGTAGGCCTCGGCGACCGCCACCGTCTCGGCCGGACGGCCGGTGAAGCGCAGGTAGTTGAGGCTCTCCTCATCCACCGGGAAGAAGCCGATGGTGGCGCCGTACTCGGGCGCCATGTTGGCGATGGTGGCGCGGTCCGGCAGGGACAGGCCGGTGATGCCCTCGCCGAAGAACTCGACGAACTTGCCCACCACGCCGCGCTTGCGCAGCATCTGCGTGACGGTGAGCACCGGGTCGGTCGCCGTGGCGCCCGCGGGCAGCTTGCCCGTGAGCTTGAAGCCCACCACCTGGGGAATGAGCATGGTGATGGGCTGGCCGAGCAGCACCGCCTCGGCCTCGATGCCGCCCACGCCCCAGCCCACCACGCCCAGGCCGTTGATCATCGTGGTGTGGCTGTCGGTGCCCACCAGCGTGTCCGGGTACACCGTGTTGCCCTGACGGAAGGCCACCTGGGCCAGGTACTCCAGGTTCACCTGGTGGCAGATGCCCACGTCCGGCGGCACCGCGCGGAAGTTCTTGAAGGCGTTCTGGCCCCAGCGCAGGAAGGCGTAGCGCTCCTGGTTGCGCTCGAACTCCAGCTCCGCGTTGGCCCGGAACGCATCCGTGGTGCCGAACACGTCCACCTGGAAGGAGTGGTCGATGACCAGGTCGGCCGGGTTGCGCGGGTTGATCTTCGTCGGGTCGCCGCCCAGGGCCGCGAGCGCCTCGCGCATGGCGGCCATGTCCACCACCGCGGGCACGCCGGTGAAGTCCTGCAGGAGCACGCGCGCCGGGTGGAAGGAGATCTCCGTGTCGGGCTCGGCCTTGGGGTCCCAGGCGAGCAGCTTGTCCACGTGCTCGCGCTTGACCACGCGGCCATCTTCGTTGCGCAGCAGGTTCTCGAGCAGGATCTTCAGCGAGAAGGGCAGCCGCGCCACGGACGCGTGGTCCTTGGCCACCTTGGCGAGACTGTAGAAGTCATAGGAAGCCGAGCCCACCTTGAGCTGGCTCTTGCTCTTGAAGCTGTCCGTCATTGTCGGTGCCGTCCTTCTTTCCCACCAGGAGGAATCGGGTTCTGAACCTGGGAAGCTGAATCTGAATCCGAAGCTGGCCGTCTTCTAGGCCCGCCGCCAGCGGCATGCAAGGGATCCTTCGCCCAGCGGACTCAACCTTCCGCGAGCAGACGGGCCGTGCGCGCCAGGCGCTCCTTGGCCATCTGCATCAACACTTCCCTCATGGAGGGCTGGCTGGAGCTGAGGCGCTCGAACGCAGGGCGGCCCAGCTTGAGCACCACGCTGGGCACGTCCGCGCGCACCGTGGCCGTCACCGGCTGGTCCAGCAGCAGGGAGATCTCCCCGAAGACATCCCCCTCGCGCAACAGGGCCAGGGGCGTCTCGTTCCCGTCCGGGTGGACGTGGAAGGGCGTGCACCGGCCCCGCATCAACAAGTAGAGTCCGTCGCCCTTCTCCCCGGCGTGCAGCAACGTGGCCCCCGCCGCCACCCGCTGAAGCTGGAACTCGCGGGAGAAGAGCCGCCGCTGCTCGTGGCGCAGGGACGAGAAGAGCGGATGGGTGCGCAGCAGGTGGTCCGCCGCGCGCTTGCGGCAGAAGGCCCGGACGACCCGATCCACCAGGGGGAAGCGCTGGGCGAGCTCCGTGAAGCGCGCCCGCGTCAGCTCCAAGAGGAGCGACGGCACCGCCGGCATCACCGAGGACAGCCGGGGGCCCTCGGTGATGAGGGCCATCTCCCCGAACACCCCCCCTCCACGATCGGCCCCTCCTGCGGGCCCCGCCCCTCCAGCAGCCGCATCACGTCCCCGCGGCCCTCCACCATGAAGAACATGGACGAGCCAAGGTCCCCCTCGCGAATCACCGGGTGGCCCGTGATGTACGTGCGCACCTCCACCGCCTCGAGCAACGCCACGAACGCGTCCTGGCCCAGCATCGAGAAGAGCGGCACCGCCACGGGATCCTCCCGGTCCGGCAGCAGCTCGAGCTCCTGGGAGAGCAGCTCGCCCGAGCCTCCACGGGCGCGGGGGAGTAGCGCGCGTAGAGCTGGGCGATGAAGAGCTGGGTGCGGGTATGTCCCGGATCGAGCCGCATCAACTCCTTGCATGCCACGATGGCGCGCAACAGCTGGCTGCCCTGGGCCCAGTGTCTCGCGAGCGCCTCGCACACACCGGCGGCTTCTCGGGCGGAGGTCTGCTGTTCGAGCCGCCGGATCTCGGCGAGCGCCGCTCCCACCCGACCCCGTTCAGCGAGTCTCGTGGCCAACTCCCGCTCCTGGACCACTGGAGCTCCCACATAGGCATCAATGCGAATACTCACGGACGCCGGACGCTAGCACTGAACCGCCCGGCGCTCGATGGGCATCAGCGATTGGGCAGAGATTGACGCCCCGTCAAGGCCGGGGAGAACAGATCTCCCACCTTATCCAGGCGCTTGCGCAGGGTGCCCAGCGTGAAGCGCGAGGGGTCCAACCGGCGCGTCACCTCCGACCACGCGAGCGGTGTGGACACGGGTGCGTGCGGCAGCGCACGCGGAGAGTAGGGCGCCACCACCGTCTTGCCCCAGGCGTTCTGGTCCGCGTCCAGGTACAGCCGCCCCTGGCGCCGCGACTTGGAGCGCTCGATGGTCGCCAGCTCCGGGTACTCCTCCGAGAGCGCCGCGAAGGTCTCGTGGGCGAACGCGCGCACCTGCTCGTAGGTGTGGCCCGGGGACAGGGGCACCAGCACGTGCAGGCCCCGCTTGCCGGAAGTCTTCGGTACGCTGACCAGCTCCAGCCGCTCCAGGTAGCGCCGCAACCCGTTGGCCAGCTCGATCAAATCCCCGAAGGTCCCCCCGGGGCCCGGATCCAGGTCGAACACCACCCAGTCGGGCTGCTCCAGGTGCGGCACCCGGCTGGACCACATGTGCAGGGTGAGCGCGGACTGGTTGGCGAGCCACAGCAGGGACTCGGGCCGGTCCACCACCACGTGGGACAGCTCGCGCGTCTCGTGGGTGATGCGCACCGTGGTGAGCCCCTCCGGCACGTGCTCCACGCCCTGGCGGAAGAAGCCCGGCGCCTTCACGCCCTGTGGCCACTGCTGCAGCGTGAGCGGCCGGCCCGCCAGCGCCGGCACCATGAAGGGCGCGACGTCCTGGAAGTAGGCGTACACGTCCGCCTTGGTGTAGCCCGGCTCGGGGAAGAGGACCCGATCCCCGTGGGTGAGCCCCACCAGGGCCGGAGCGGCCCCCTTCTTCGCCGGAGCCGACTCCTTCTTCTTCGACGGAGCGGCCTCCTTCACCGGGGCGGCTTGCTTCCGGGAGATGGCGGATCTGCCCGCGGAGCGCGCGCCCGGGCGGGCCTTGCGCCCCGTTTCACGGTGGGGACCCCGGCGAGCGGGCCGCTCGATGGGCCGCTCCCGGACACACTCCTCGGGGCGCTTGTCGCTGCGCAGCCCCTGGAAGGAGGGATGACGCAGCCGCCCATCCTCGGTCCATTCGGTGAACGCCACCTGGGCCACATGGCGAGGCTTCACCCAGATGGCTTCCTCGTGGTGCAAGGCGTCACGCACGCGCGGAGCCTCCTGGACGGGGGGCTTCTTCACCTCGTCGCGCGACAGCAGCTCGCGCAGCTCCCGCCGCACCTTCGTCGAGTACCCCGTGCCCACCTTGCCCGCGTAGCGCCGGGCGTTCCCCTCGCGCACCGCCACCAGGAGCGAGCCCAGCTCGGGCCGCTCGTTGGCCATGGGCGTGAAGCCCACGATGGCCACCTCCTGGTTGGCCTGGACCTTGAGCTTGAGCCAGGTCTCGCCTCGGCCCGGTGAATAGGGAGCACCCAGGCGCTTGGCCATGACGCCTTCCCAGCCACGCCGCCGAGCCAGGGCCAGCGCCTGCCGCGCGCTGCCCTCCACCCGCTCGGCCAGTTGCAGGGGCTCCTTCACGCGCGCCAGCAGTCGCTCGAGCCGCTCGCGACGCTCCTCCAGGGGCAACGGCCGCAGGTCCTCCCCATCGAGCCACAGCACATCGAAGATGACGTAGCGTTCCTCGACCCCCTTGCCGAGGAGCTGGAAGCGGGAGCGACCCTCGTCGTCCAGGGCGACGAGCTCCCCGTCCACCACCGCCTCGTGCCCACCGAGCGCCCCGAGCGCCCGGGCGATGTCGGAGAAGCGCGCCGACAAGTCCTTGCCGCCGCGCGAGTGCAGGGCGACCTCACCCTCGCGAAACGCGGCGAGCGCGCGGAACCCGTCGTACTTCACCTCGTAGAGCCACTCTCCCTGATCGGTGGACTCCACCTGGGCGAGCGTGGCGAGCATGGGCGCGCCCACCTTCTCCAGCAGCGCCTCGGGAGAGAGGGCCTGGGCCTTCTTCGCGCGGGTGGGACGGGAGACGCGCACGGGTTTGGCCTCGGAGGTACGCCGGGTGCGCCGCGCGGGACCATGGGTGACGCGCTCGCCGGACTTCACGGACTCGGGGTGCTCCTCGGTGACGTCATAGCCGGGGCGCTCGGTGCCATCCTTGGCCTTGAAGCACAACCACTGCGCCTTCTTGCCCATGGGACGCGTGCGGATGAGGTGCCACTCGCCCTGGAGCTTCGTGCCGCGCAGGAGCACGTGCAGCCGCCCCTTCGCGAGCTGCTCGGAGGCCTGCCCGGGAGGCACCGTGTCGAAGGTGCCCGACTCCCACAGCAGCGAGTCTCCCGCCCCATAGGCCCCATCGGGAATGCGGCCCTCGAAGGTGGCATAGGCCAGGGGGTGGTCCTCGGTCTGCACCGCGAGCCGCTTCTCGGCCGGATCGTAGCTGGGGCCCTTGGGAATGGCCCAGCTCACCAGCACCCCGTCGATCTCCAGCCGCAGGTCATAGTGCAGCCGCGTGGCGTCGTGCTTGTGCACCACGAAGATGGGGACGCCGCCCGCGGGCGAGGCCTGGACTTCGGGGCCAGGCTCCGAGGTGAGGGAGAAGTCACGCTTCTCGCCGTAGGTTCCCAAACGCTTCCGAGCCGAGGATGTCGAACGTCGCGGGGTCGCCATACCAGGTAAGGGTTGGCACGCCCTACCCGACCGGCAAAGCGGCGCCGCCGCCCGCTTCCTCTACCTCGACCGTCACCCGGCGCGGAGCACCCCGGAGGTGGAGTTCGCGCCCGCCTACCCCAGACCCTTGTCCAGGAGCAGCTCCCCGAGCTGCTGGAAGCCCGCGCGATGGGACGCGAGGAAGTCCTCGGCGAGCTCGGGCGGTGGCTTCTCCCAGCGCATCAGCCCGGCGTCCTCCCACCGGCAGAGCACGAGCTGGGAGCGCACCTGCTCCGGCGACTCGAAGGAGAGCGCGTCCAGGAGGATGGGGTTGGGGCTGGTGAGGAAGACCTGACGGGGGCTGAGCGCCTCGATGCAGTAGGGCAGCCAGGGGTGGGGCAGGCCGTTGACGAGCTCGTCGGCGATGGCGACATGCTCGACACAGTCCAGGTAGTACAGGAAGGACAGGGTGCGCTTCTGCCCGTAGCTCAGGTGCCTGTCGGGAAGCGTCCACCCCGCGCGATGGGTGAAGTGGAACGCCTGACGTCCGGACTTGCGCGCCTCCACGCCTTCCTCTTCGGGCAGCCGGGTGAACTCGAGGACCGCGGCGGCCGTCTCGAAGTCCAGCAGGCTGGCCAACTGACCCAGGAAGGGAAGCTGACGCTCGTCCAGGACATAGCGGTCCTCGTCCCAGCGCTCCCCCGCGAGTTCCGACACCCGCTCGGCGAGCACCGGCCCAGGGGCGAGCCCTCGATGCGGACCCGGCCATCCGCGCCACGCACCAGGCCGATGTCGAGTTGCCGCAGCAGGGAATAGAACTCCAGGGACTCGTCGAAGCGGCGGGCCTCGGCATCGGGACAGAGCACCAGCACCACCTGCGCGAGCAGCTCCCTGCGAGGGTGCGCCACGTCGATCCACCCAGAGAGTCCGCTGAACAGGTGACTCCACAGGCAGGTACCCACCGGAGGTCCTCGGACAGCGGCACGTCCACGCCCACCTCTGCTTCCACGCGGATGACGCGCGCGGCCTCGTCGACCACGAAGGTGAGCGGCGGTGTGGCGGGGCCGAAGGAGATCTCCACCCGGGCGAACAACACGGGCCGGGCCTCGCGCTCGGCCGCGGAGGGGGGACGGTGTTCATGCCGGATGGCGAAGTGCGCCCTCACCTCCCCCTCCGAGAAGCCGTACTCCAGATCGAACTCGTCCTCCAGCAGATCGGAGAAGTCCGCGCTGAACATGGCCGCGACGAGGTCGAGCAACGAGCTCTTCCCCGTTCCGCTCTGCCCCAGCAGGACATTACAGACGGGATCGAACGTCAGGCGCGTTCCGGGTTTCACCTTCCGGAATTTATTGAGCTGGAGCCACTGGAGTTTGATCATGGACTGAGAGCCGTTTGGTCCCAAGGGGACTTCAATGGTTGTTTATTGATTGACAGTAATGTCGGGTTTTGCTTCGGGGTCGACCTGCTCGATGTCGAAGCGTCGCCGCTTACCTTTGGGCGGCTCGACGGCGGTCATGAACTGAGGATCATTGAGGACAACACTGCCTGGGCCGTGGTCCACCAGCGCCGGCTCCACCAGGACATCTGGAAACGAAAAAGCCTCTCGCGTCAGAAGGCCATACACCATCTCCGCGGTGCTCGCGGCGGCGCCACAAAAGGGCATCCATGTGCCATCCGGAAGTCGGACTCGGTCGAACTCGATATAGACCCGCATCCGAGTGGTCACCGCCTGTCCCGCGATGACCAGGTATCGAGAGTCCTCACCCTCAAAGGGATACATGTGGGCCGTGATGGGACCCGGCTTGACGTTGAGCCCCCCTCCTTCGGTCAGGGGCTTTCTGCGCGAGACGGAGGAGACCGAGGGGCCCGGCTGGATGTAGCTGTCGTACATGTAGTCAGGCAGGAATCCCAGCTTCTGGGGAGTCTCCATCGCCTCGGGGGGACACCGCTTGAGGTAGCCACTGGGATCCGGACGCACGGTGGGGGCCGTGGCACAACCCACGAACTGAACCAGGGTCGTGCCCAACAGGACGCGCAACAGGACACAGGCACGCGAGGGAACCTCCGCCGAGGTGTCGGCGGCGAAATGAGTCGGAAGGGACAGAGGGGCTGGCACGGGTTGCACTCCTTGTTCTGCGGGCCTCGGCGAGACCGGCACGGTGGACTCCACACGAGGGTGGATCCCACCTCCCGCGTGGAGAAGGAGCCACCCTCCCCACCCAAGCAACCCCATCCCGAGCATCAACACCAGGAACACCTTCATCCAGCGGCGCGGACCCCGCTCGCGCGCCGAGGACCCAGCCCTTCCAGCAGACCCCGGGGCCGACCTCCCTCGCACCAACGCCGACTCCTGCCCGGAGAGCGCCCTTCCCGGGGTTTGCCACGGGGGCGACTGCCCCTCTTCCGCCCGGAGCCGTTGCAGTTCCTCGCGCACGGCGCTGGCGCTCGGCGGACGTCGTGACGGCTCCTTCGCCAGCAGCCGCATGGCGAGCGAGCACAAGGACGCGGGAGCCTCGGGATTGAGCAGCCGGGGCTCCACGGGCGGCTGGGTGAGGATGGCCACCAACAGCTGATCCACCGGCAGCTTCGGGTCGAAGGGATGATGGCCCGTGAGCGCTTCGTACAGGAGGACACCCACGGCGTAGAGGTCCGCGGAGGGATGGGCCTCGAAACGAGCGCCCTTCTGCCGGGCCTCCTGACTCATCACGAAACGGATGGCCTCTGGCGGCTGGCAGTACATCGTGCCCGGAGCAATCCCCTCGGTCAGCGGAGGCGCGCAGGGAAGGTGGACGGCCCCGAAGTCGATGAGGAAGGGCCGCGAGTCCTCGTCACGCACCAGCACGTTGTCGGCCTTGATGTCCCGGTGGCACATGCCGCGCGCGTGCATGGCCTCGAGCGGACGCAGCACCTCGCACAACACGCCCACCCACTCGAAGGGAGCGACGCGCCCGCGACGGCACCACTCGATGAAGGTCACTCCCGGGACGTAGTCCGTCACATAGAAGGAGTAGCCCGTGCGCGGCTCCGGCCATCGTCCCCACTCGTGCACGGGCAGCAGGTTGGGATGGACCAGGTGTTCCAGGGACACCGCCTCACGTCGCAACCAACCATCCACCCGGTCCTCGTCCGCGTCCGAGGCGGGTTGCAGCGCCACCTTCAAGGCGTAGTGGTGGCCCTCGCGCTCCGCCAGGAAGACCATGGAGAAGCCGCCCACGCCCAGACGGCGCAGGAGGCGGTACTCCCGCACGTGGTCCCCGGGCCGGAGCTGGTTGGGGTGAAGGGCCTTGCTCATGGTGCCGACCCCGGCCGGGCCAGGGGAAGCGAGAGCGAGCCCTCCGCGTCCCCTCGCCTCTCAGCACCACCTCCAGCGTGCTGGCCTCCTCCGGGAGGACCGACACGAAGGTGTACTGTCGAGGGTAAGAGGCTGACGACCGTGAGGAGACGCGCAGGACGGGCAAGGGCACGACAGAGCCCTCCTCCATGACGGAGCGCAGCAGGAGACGCTTGCTCACATCGATGGAGGGCCGTCGCGCCCAGAAGTAGAACGAGACAAAGACGTGGTGGCCGAGCCACAGAACGGAGCGAAGCCGCACCAAGGAGTCTCCACTGCGGAGGAGGCGCATCCCCGCAGGGGTCATCTCGACGGGCTCCGCGCGTGCCTCATTGAGGAGCCGGGCCATGTCGTCGGCGCCCTCTTCGACTTCCACAGGAGCGGGCGAGTGGAGCAGGAGCCGGACCTGGGTATCCACCTCGTCGCGGACGGAACTCAACGCGAGGGAGAGCAACCCTCCCTGCTCGAGGGAAACGGAAACAAGGAGCCGCTCACCCTTGGGGAGATCCACGGAGGGAAGGATGAGGAAGGACGAGCCCTCCACGGCAATGAGCCGGACGTGGCCGTGCTCGTTCTGAAGCCGTGGCCCCTCGGGACCCAGGCGCTCGTCGAGGGAGACGAGCGTGGGGGTGCCACCCGCGACGTGGACCTCCGAGGGCACCTCGCCCGAGCCAACGGAGACCCGCACGGTGCGCTGCCGGGACATGCGTCCAGCGCTGCGGTCCCCAGCGAAGACCGGTACGGAGGCGAGCAAAAGAAGCACGAGGAGAGCCGAAAGAACGGAGCGCACGCGAAGCCTTCGTCGTGAAAGCGGGCGGGCAAGGTATTCGGGATGGCGTGCGACCGGCAAGAACTCGTTGACTTTCGAGGTCAGGTGCTAAAAGGTGACTTCCGGAATCAACTCCGGTAGAGAAGGGACACCGTTCGGGAGGAACACGTGCCATCCCACGCCGTGCCGGCGGGGCCATTGCCTGCCCATCACCTGGTGAGAGAGTCCACGTCTGGGATTGACGGGGTGAAACCACAATCCATCACAGACGAGTGGATTCAGATGAGCCGGCGGAAGGCGTACAGCACGCGCTCGAGCACCTTGCGCCAGAGGGGCCGCTGGCGGAACACGGTCAGGTCCACCTCGCGGCAGTCCTGGCAGTCGCCGCGAATGGCGCTCTCCAGTTGGAAGCCCAGCCGCGGATCCGTGAAGACGGCATTTGCCTCGTGGTTGAAGGCGAGCGACAACCGCTCGAGGTTGAACGAGCCGATGGTGCCCCACACGCCGTCCACCACCGCCGTCTTGGTGTGCAGCACGCACCGCTCCCACTCGAAGATGCGCACGCCCGCGGTGAGCAGCTTCTCGTAGAAGGAGCGCGTGGCGTTCATGATCCACGGGTGGTCACCCCGGGCGTTGAGCAGCAGGCGCACCTCCACGCCCCGCTGGGCGGCGTCGCGCAACGCGGCCACGAGCTTGCGGTCCGGCACGAAGTAGGCGGCCGCCACCAGCACGCTGCGGCGGGCGCGGGAGATGGCATGCAGGTAGGCGCGGTGGATGCTCCGGCGGTTGGAGAGCACCGCCAGGCCCACGCCGCCCCGGCCCTGGGACTGGAGTTGCGCGCGCACCTGCTTGCGCCGGCGGCGGCCCTCGCGCCAGGAGCGGAACTTGTCCTGGAAGGCCATGCGCCAGGTGGCCACGAAGCGGCGCTCCAGCTCGTACACCGCGGGCCCTTCCACCCGGAGCACGTCATCGCGCCAGCAGTCGCCCCCCTGCCCCTTCGGAGCCCAGTGCACGGCGATGTTCACCCCACCGATGAAGGCCACCTCGCCATCCACCGAGAGGATCTTCCGGTGATCCCTGCGCAGCAGGTGGCGCAGGCCCCGGCCCAGGCTGCTGAAGGGCTTGAAGGGACGGATGTCCACGCCCCGGGCACGCAGGGACTCGAAGAAGTCGCCGCGGCTCGACCAGGAGCCCAGGGCGTCGTACAGCACCCGCACGTGCACGCCGCGCTCGGCCGCTTCCGCCAGGGCCTTGCCGAACAGCTCGCCCACCGCGTCGGACAAGAACATGTATGTCTCGAGGTGGACATAGCGGCGCGCGTTGCGGATGGCCTCCAACATGGAGGGGTAGACCTCCACGCCGTCGCGCAGCAACTGGCAGGCGTTCCCCTTCAACGGAGAGTGCGAGGGGGCAGGTAGTAGCGGGCGAGCAAGGCCGTGGAAACCTCTGCGTTCCAGTGCGGGGTGTTGGCGGGCCGACGAGCGGAGATCCGCCCGGGCCCCTCCAGCGCCCCACTCCTGACCTCCACCCCACTGCCCCCTTCCCGCTCACGCATGGTGGGACAAGGGTGGGAACGCCAGGGCGATCTGGCAACCTTACCGGGTCATTGACTGATTTCCGCGCGCTTCATCTCCGCCTTCTGGGCACAGAGCTGATCCGTCTCGTCCGGGAAGTACTCGCGCGTGTGGTCCAGGGTGGCGTTGGCTTCCTGCCACTTGTTCTGGTTGACGTAGCGTTCCACCTCCAGCATGAGCTTGGCGCACACCTTGTCCAGCTCCTTCTGGGCGTCCTTCATGCGCTCGCGCGCCTCGTAGTAGAGGTCCGGACGGGGCTCGGGGTGGGCTTCCAGCAGCAGCCACGCCTCGCGGAACGACTTCCAGCCCTCGTAGCCGTTGCGCGCGCCCACCTTGACGTTGTCCATGTTCTTGCGCCCACGCGTGTACGCCTTGCGCGCCTCCTCCAGGAGCTGCTCGGGGGAGATCTCCGGCAGCGGCACCCGCTCCAGCCAGATGTTCCAGATGCGCCAGGGGTCCTCCCGGGAGGATTCTTGGTGTTGTCGAAGGTGATGAGGTTGGGCTCGCCCTTCTTGAGCAACTGCCAGGGAATCATGGTCTCCAGGACCCGGTCCTGACTGGCGAGGGTATCCGGGGGCACCTTGCCCAGGTCCACGCCGTTGACCGTCACGATGAGCTCCCCCTCGGACAGGCCCTGCGCCTGGTAGTGAAGGATGGCGAGCGTGCGGGTGGCGGCGGTGTACTCCCACTTGAACTTCTTCTCGTCCTTGTTCTCCCAGTCCACCCCTTCGCCCAGGCCGAAGGAGGCGGTGATGATCTGCTTGTTGGCGAAGTCCTCCGGCTCGGGGCCGCGATCCACGGAGGCCCCGGTGTCGAGCACCAGCCAGAAGACGAGCGCCACGAGGCCCAGCCCCAGCACGCCGCCCAGGCCCATGATGCCGCGGCGCACGTTGAGGCTCGCATCGAGCCAGAAGAGCTTGATGTTGGCCACGAGGCCCGGGGACTCGCGCCGGATGCGGGCGCGCTCCGCGGCGGACAGGGAGGAGCCGGCGGGCGCACCGGCGGCACCGGTGGAGCGCGCCACCGCGCTGGAGGAGGAGGCCGGACGCCGGGAGGGAGGCGCCGCGGGAGCCGAGTCCGGAGCACGCGCCAGGGCCGCGGCGGAGGCGCCGCCGCCCCGGGCGGGACGAGGGGGAGGAGCACCCGCGGGCAGCGAGGGCTGTACTCCGGTGCGCGCGCGCGGCATGGCGCGGGTGGAGCTGCGCCGCGCGGCGTCGAGGGTCTCCGCGTCCGCGCCCTCGGGCGCCAGGGCCTCGCCCCGGTTGCGCTGGCGCGACACGGCCTCCACGGACACGATGCGCGTGCTGCCCTCATCCACCGTGACCTCGGCCCCGGGCGAGGTGGCATCCTCGACCACCGGCTTGAAGACGAACACCACCGGCCCGAGCGACAGCTGGGCCCCTTCGTCCAGGGCCAGCTTCTCCTTCACGGGGACCAGCGTGCCATTGACGCGGGTGCCGTTGGAGCTGCCCATGTCCTCGACGTAGTACTGGTCCGCCTCGGAGAAGATGCGGCAGTGGCGGCGGGAGATGCCCGCGTCGTACAGAACGACATCACACTCGGCGACACGACCGATGAGGACGGAGTCCTGTTCGAAGACGAACTCCTTGCCCGCCTCCTTGCCCTCGGCGATCGTCAGCTGGAAGCTCATGAAACCCTCAGACTCCTAGCGCGGCCTTCGCCGCTCGCGCCACGGCCGCACGGGCCGAGGCAGGCTCAAGCACCTCGGCCTCGCCGCCGAACGATAGCACCCACTGCGTCAACCAGCGCTCATTGTCTCCGGCGACCCGCACCTCGACGCTCCCGTCCGCGAGCAGGCGGGCGTCCTCGCCGAAGCGCTCCCGGACATAGGGAGCCACCAGGGGAGTGAAGCGCACCCGCACATCCGCGTCGCGGCGGGCGGGGTTGGGCACCTCGGCCCGGGCGCCCTCGCGCGGCTGGAACAGGGTGGTGGTGAGCGAGAGCGCCCCCATGCGGTCCACCCGGAAGAGCCGCTCGTCCTCACGGGTGAGGCAGAAGGCCTGCAGGTACCACTGGCCGCGGTGGCTGAGCAGCTCGAGCGGCCGGACACGCCGGGACTCGGGAGCGCCCCGTCCGGGGGCCGCGTAGTCGAACGTCACCTCGTAGCGGCCGTGGATGGCCTGGGTGAGCGGGCCCAGGGCCTCGGGGGCCTCCAGCGCGGCGTCGATCTTCCGGTACATCTCGCGGAAGCGCGCCCCCGCGCCCGGAGGCAGCACGCGCTCGAAGCTTCTCCACCGCGCCGCGCAGCGTGTCGCCGGCCGCCGGACGCAGCAATTCCGCCGCGGCGGCCAGGGCCGAGGCCTCGCCCACCGTCAGGCGTGGAGGCGCGGACAGGCGCTGATCCAGGTCCACGTAGACACGGTCGTTCTCGACGTAGATGTCGATGTAGTCGTCCGGGTTGAAGGGGGCCGGCCCACGCAGGTGAGCAGGTCCAGGTCCTCGAGCAGGTGCTCCCGGCTGACGTTGAGGGCGCGCGCCAGTTCCTCCACGGTGATGCCCTGGCGCGAGGACACATAGGGCACGAGGAACAGCAGGCGGCGCAGACGCTCGTGGACACTCATGCCCGCACCTCGGGAGTGGCGAGCTTCTCGCCGTGCTTCTCCAGGATGCGCCGGGCCATGGCCGCCACGTCCTCGCGCGCCTTGTCCGGGGCCTCCACGTGGCAGTCAGGGCCGAGCTGGAGGCAGAAGCGCAGGAGGCCATCCAGGAACGTCACCGGCAGCGTCACGAGCATGCCCTGGCCCTCCGGGGCCGGGGCGACGTGCGCGCCGGGAAAGAGCGAGGCGGCGCGCGGGACCAGCTCGCCGGTGAGGCGCAGGCGCACCTCGATGCGCTCATGGAAGCGGTGCTGCCAGGGGTAGCTGGCCACGTAGTCGTCCGCGGAGAAGTTCGCGGGCACCTCGAAGTCCGGGGTGCGCGGCCGGGAGGTGTTCACCTTGAGGGTGCGGATGCGGTGCACGTGGAAGGTGCGGATGCCCTGGCGCAGGTGGCAGTAGCCGACCAGCGTCCAGATGCCCCGGCGCAGCGCGAGCCCGTACGGCTCCACCCGGCGCTCGGACAGGTCGAGCCGCTTGGGCGAGCCATAGGTCATCTGCACCCACTTGCGCGCGGCGCACGCGCTCCAGAGCTGCTCCAGGTACGCGGCCAGCCGGGGCCCGTCCTGCTCCACGCCCAGCTCCATGCGCACCCGGGGCGTGGGCAGCGCGTCGCCGGCGAAGAAGCCAATCTTGCGCAGGGCATGCGACAGGTCGTCCCGGCCGGGAAAGGCCCCGGAGGTGAGCGCGGCGCTGCCCGCGGCGTAGAGCACCGCCAGCTCCTCCTTGGTGAGGTCCACCTCGGGCAGGTAGTAGGCGTCGCGGTCGACGAGGTAGCCATCCTTCCGCTCGTCGTCGCCCTGGATGTAGGTGAGGGGGAAGCCGAGCTCCAACAACTCCGCCTTGTCGCGCTCGAACTTGCGCTCGGCGGCGTCGTCGGAGGTGCCCCGGTAGTCCTGGGGGAAGTGCTCGCGCAGCTCCGCCCAGGAGATCGGTTCCCGAGCGTCCAGGAACAGGGCCACGAGATCAAGGAGACGTTCGGTCCGGTCCATTCGGAAGGTTTTCGACAATGCGCAAAAGGCTCGCGCCGGGTCAAGGCGAGGACGCCCGGAGACGGACGGATGCCCGCCCCCGTTCCCCGCCTCCCTTGGATCTACTCGGCGCCAGAGCCTCTGGACAGCTTTTTACTGAACGGAGAATCAGGTGCGCTCATGGATGGGGGACACCGACCCGTGCAGCAGGGGAGCGAGCCAGGGGGAAGAGGTCGCGAATGGCGAGCCGCCAGGATATTCCTTAGAATCGACCGCGCACGCAGCCGGCCGGGGCGTGCTCGTCTGGCGGAGGACCAAGCGCCCAGACAAGGCGTGCCGCCCAAAAGGATTCAACATGACGCGCTCCACCCTCATCAAGAAGGCCTGGCTCGCACTGGTGCTGGTGGGGTGGGCAAGCGTCGCGCTCACGGCCCTGCCCCGCGAGGCGGAAGCCGAGCCGCTGTACTTCGCGCTGGAGGTCCGGCGCGAGGGACGGCTCGTGGCCCAGCCCAAGCTGCTGGGAGAGACGGGCCGCACGGTGCGCGCCGAGCGGCGCAAGCCCGGTGCCCAGCAGCCTGACTACCGCCTGGTGCTCACCCCCACCGCCGAGGGCAAGGCGTTCCATCTGGAGCTGGACCGGCCCTGCCGGAGCTCAAGGGCCACTCGGAGCTGTCGCTGCTGCACGGCCAGGAGCGCCGGGTGCAGCTCGGCCGCTGGCCGGGCGACCTGGAAGTGTCGCTGCTCCTCATGAAGGTGGACTCGCCCGAGTTCCGCGCGCTGATGGACCTGACGCGCGACTCCGAGGCGTCCGACTCCGGCCTCACCATCTGATCGCCCGCCGGGCGGGCGCCAGCGAGGGGTGGCGCCTCAGAGGACGGCGAGGTCGTCGCGGTGCACGGCCTCGTCGAGGTAGCGGTAGCCGAGCACGGACTCGATGTCGGAGCTCTTGAGCCCCGCGATGCGCCGCAGTTCCCCGTCATCGTAGGCGCTCAGGCCCCGGGCGAACACCTGCCCCTGGGTGTCCACGAGATCCACCGGGTCTCCCCGGCCGAAGTCCCCCTCCACCGAGCGGATGCCCGAGGGCAGCAGGCTGCGCTTGCCCGTGGTGACGGCCTCGCGTGCCCCGGCGTCCACGAGCAGCCGGCCCTTGGGCTTGAGGGCATGGGCGATCCACGCGGTGCGCGCGCTGCGCCGACTGCCAGAGCTCTCGAAGAGGGTCCCCACGGGCTCGCCCGACAGCACCGAGCGCAGGCGGCCCGGCACGGCTCCCGAGGTGATGATGCAGCGCACGCCCGACTCGGCGGCACGCGCGGCGGCGCGGACCTTGGTGGTCATGCCGCCGGTGCCCACCGGCTGCCCGAGCCCCCGCGAGCGCGAGCAGCTCGGGCGTGACGGCGTCCACCTGGGGAAGCATCCGGGCGTCGGGGTTCTTGCGCGGGTCCGCGGTGAACAGCCCCTCCACGTCGGACAGGATGATGAGGGCGTCGGCCTCCACGCCGCCCGCCACGAGGCCCGCCAGCGTGTCGTTGTCGCCGAACTTGAGCTCGTCCACGGACACGGTGTCGTTCTCGTTGATGATGGGCACCACCCGGGCCTCCAGGAGGCGCTCCAGCGCGTGCTTCACGTTGAGATAACGCCGCCGGTCCTGCACGTCCCCGTGGGTGAGGAGGAGCTGCGCCACGCGGCGGTTGGCCCGGTCGAACGCCTCCTCGTAGGCGCGCATGAGGCGGCTCTGCCCCACCGCCGCGCAGGCCTGCTTGCCGGGAATATCCTTGGGGCGCGCGGGCAGCCCCAGCCGCTCCACGCCCAGGGCGATGGCGCCACTGGACACCACCACCAGCTCCCGGCCCTGGGCCGCCCAGAGCAGATCCTCGCTCAGCGCGTCGAAGTGGGCCCGATTGAAGCGCCCCGTCGCATGGGTGAGGGCATTGGTGCCGATCTTCACCACCACGCGCCGCGCGGCGCGCACCGCGTCTCGTCCGGAAAGGTTCACGCGCACAGGGTACGACGGAAGTTCGTGTCAGGGATGCGTGTTGTCACAGGTCGGCGATTTGGGCACCCCGGGGGATGAAACCCGCCGGTCAGACCCTTATGCTTGGTTCACCTCAGTTCCGACGGCGAGGCGCGGGCGCCCTTCCCCCGCGCGGGAGAAGGACACTTTTGAAGGAAATCTACGGCAACACCCTGGGCCTCAAGGCGAGCGAGCAGAGCCGGCTGCGCAACACCTATCGGCGCCGCGTGTCGCCCCATGAGATCGTCTCCCCCGAGCTGGCCCGTCACCTCACCGAGCTGTCGAGGGAGACCAACCGACAGGTGGGCGTGCTCCTCAACCGTAAGGGGGAAATCGAACACGTGGTGGTGGGCAATGCCCACAAGCTGGAACTGCCGGACATCGGCCGTGCCCGCGCCGGTCAGGTGCGTCTGCGTGGCCTGCGCCTGGTGCACACCCACCTCAAGAGCGAGCCGCTCACCAAGGACGACCTGACGGACCTCGCGCTCCTGCGCCTGGACATGGTGGCCGCCATCGGCGTGGGCCAGGATGGTCTGCCCGGCGTGCTGCACTACGCCCACCTGGTGCCCGAGAACGGCACGGGGGAGTTCTGGAGCATCTCCCAGCTGCCGGATGTCCACGACGGCCAGCCCGACGTGCTCGACACCCTGGAGGCCCTGGAGGAGGAGCTCAGCCGCAAGGCCGCCGCGCGCGCCGTGTCCGGCCGTGACAAGGCCCTGCTCGTGGCCGTGTGCCTGGATGGCAACCGAGCCGCCGCCGAGGCCAGCCTCTCCGAGCTCAAGGAGCTGGCGCGCACCGCCGGCGTCGAGGTGCTCGACAGCGTGCTGCAGATGCGCCGCGAGGCCGACCCGCGCTACCTCATCGGCCGCGGCAAGCTCGAGGAGCTCAACCTGCGCTCCATGCAGGCCATGGCCGACGTGCTCATCTTCGACAAGGACCTCACCCCCTCCCAGGGGCGCCACATCAGCGAGGCCACCAGCCTCAAGGTCATCGACCGCAGCCAGCTCATCCTCGACATCTTCGCCCAGCGGGCGCAGAGCGCCGAGGGTAAGCTCCAGGTGGAGCTCGCCCAGCTCAAGTACCGCCTGCCCCGGCTCGTGCAGAGCGACACCTCGCTCAGCCGGCTCGCGGGTGGCATCGGTGGACGTGGCCCGGGTGAAACGAAGCTCGAGATCGATCGCCGCCGCGCGCCGATCGCATCAACCACCTGGAGAAGCGCATCGACACGCTCTCGCGCGAGCGCGAGGTGCGGCGGGCCCAGCGCAACCGGCGCGACCTGCCCATCATCTCCATCGTGGGCTACACCAACGCGGGCAAGTCCACGCTGCTCAACGCCATCACCGGCGCGGAAGTGCTCGCGGAGAACAAGCTGTTCGCCACGTTGGATCCCACCAGCCGCCGGCTGCGCTTCCCCCAGGAGCGCGAGGTCATCATCACCGACACGGTGGGTTTCATCCGCGACCTGCCCAAGGATCTCGTCGCCGCCTTCCGCGCCACGCTGGAGGAGTTGTACGACGCGGACCTCCTGCTGCACGTGGTGGACGCCAACGATCCCTCGCGCGACGAGCAGGTGGAGGCGGTGGAGAACATCCTCGACTCGCTCGACCTGATGCAGAAGCCCCGCCTCATGGTGTGGAACAAGGCGGAGCTGCTGGCGCCCGACGACGTGGAGGCCCTGCTGCGCTCGCGCGGAGGCGTGGCCATCAGCGCCGCGCGCCGCGAGGGCCTGTCCTCGCTGCTGGCCAAGGCGGACACCACCCTCTTCGCCGAGGGTGCCTCGCAGAGCCTGGGCGTGATGTAGCCCGGTGACGAGCGGTGAGGTTGCGGACGGCCCCGGGTGCCTCTACAGTCCCGGGGCCGTGTCCTTGCCCTCCGCCCGCTTCCTCCTGGCTGCAATCCAGTCCCAGGGCTTCGAGCCGCCCCCGGAAAGGCCCGCCTCGTCGGTGGACCCGAACTATTTCGAGCTGCTCGAGCGCAACAGCCACATCATCTACCCCGCCCTGGCCATCCTCGTGCTGGGACTGGTGTCGCTGGCCATCCTCCAGGCCGCTCGGGCCCAGGAGATGGATGGCGCCGTGAAGGCCGAGTTCAAGAAGCTCATCATCGAGGAGCTGCGCCGCTTCCCCGCCGGCCTGGAAACCCCCTTGCTGGCGGAATCCACGGGGCTGGAGCGCGGCAAGCTCGTGCGGCTGCTCGGCCAGATGGAGCAGGAAGGCCTGCTGCTGTCACATCACACCACCAAGCACCAGACGGTGTGGTGCGTGAAGGGCGTGGGCGGCAAGAAGCGTTACTGAGTCCTCGCGCGCGAGGATGCCTTGCCTCCTCCCCGGCCCTGTCGGCCCGCCGGCGCGGAACCTGGGCCGCGATGCAGTCGCGGAACCAGCGCTGCGCGGGATGCGCATCGTTGCGCCGGTGCCAACACAGGACGAAGGCCGCGGGCGCCAGCTCCATCGGCGGCGGGAGGACACGAAGCGCGTCCGCCATCCCCGAGGCTCGACCACTCCCTCCATCAACGTCGCGATCATGTCCGAAGAGGCCACGAGCTTCGGCGCCGCGTACATCTGCGGCAGGGTCAACCCGAGCCGGCGCTTCAGGCCGCGCTTCGCGAGTGCCGCGTCCACGTGGCCAAAGCGCTCATTCTCGGGCGACACCAGCAGGTGCGACAGCGCGAGGAAGCCGTCGAGGTCGAGCGGTTCACGACCCGCCGGATGATCCTTGCGCAGGACGCAGACGAAGCGCTCCTCGAACAGGGGACGCGTGAGAATCCGGTCGGTCGATGCCGGCGGCACCCCGATGGCCACGTCGGCCTCACCGGCATCCAACATGCCGATCGCATCGTCCCGTGCCGTGAAGCCGCGCACGTGCAACGTGATGTGGGGCGCCACCGTGCGCAAGGCCAGGACCAGGCGTGGCAGCAGCACGAACGCGGGATGCTCCTGCAAGCCGATCGTGAACGCCCCCGTTGACGAGGCCGGCTCGAACACCTGGGTGAACTCCAACGTGCGCTGGATCTGCGCCAGGGCTCGCGACAGGGGCTCGGCCAGCTCGAGCGCGCGGGGCGTCGGCTGGAGCCCGCTCGGGCCGCGCACGAAGAGCTCGTCGCGCAAGAGCGTGCGCAGCCGTGACAAGGCGGCGCTCATCGCCGGCTGGGTCCTCCCAATCCGCGCCCCGGCCCGGGTGACGCTGCGCTCGGCCATGAGCGCGTCGAACGCGACGAGCAGGTTGAGATCGATGCCGTGCAAATCCATGCCGTGGATGTTCACACATATCATCAATCGATTTCAATAATGGCCTGGTCACTCCTATCTTGTCTTCGTCGGGCACGTCCCGAATCCAGCCACGAGACGAGGACAAGCATCATGAAGAGAGAGAAAGACGCGGCGCCGCTCCAGGTGACAGGGCTGACAGCCACCGAGCAGCGCTCCATCGAGACCCTCTACCGCGCGTTCAGCGAGAAGAATCCGGATCTACTCGACGAGGCCGTGACCAGGGATTGGAAGGACATTCCGCTGGCGCCGGGTCAAGGCCCCGGACCCGAGGGGCTCAAACCCATCATCCGGGGCTTCATCGCGGCGTTTCCCGATATCCAGATCTCCCTCCAGGAAATCATTGGAGCGCCGGGTCGCGCCGCCGTGCGCGCCCTCATCACCGGCACGCACCAGGGGGAATGGTTCGGCATCGCGCCCACCGGCAAGGCCATCCACGTCCCCCTCCACGAGTTCCACCACCTCGAGAACGGCCGGATCACCCATACCGGCATCTCGAGGATTGGTTCGGAATGCTGAACCAGGTCGGTGCCTGGCCCGCCCCCGCCGCCCCATCGGAGACCGCGTCATGAAGGCCGCCCGCGTCCATGGATATGGCGACCTCGGGAACGTGGTCCTCGAGGACATCCCCACGCCGGAGTTCGGACCCGACGAGGTGTTGATTCGCGTCGAGGCGGCCAGCCTCAACCCGCTCGAGCTCCTGCTCTTGAGGGGCAAGCGGCGCGAGGTCTTCCCCCTGTCCTTCCCCTACACGCTCGGCATCGATCTGGCCGGTACGGTCGAAGACGCCGGTCCGCTCGCGGCGCGCTGGCGCAAGGGCGACCGGGTCATCGCGCGCCCGGATCCAGTGCGAGGGGGTGCCTTCGCCCGCTACGCCGTCGTTCCGGCGACCCAGGTGGCCGCCGCTCCGG
The DNA here is from genome assembly GCA_049060065.1 of Cystobacter fuscus. Taxonomy (GTDB): domain Bacteria; phylum Myxococcota; class Myxococcia; order Myxococcales; family Myxococcaceae; genus Cystobacter; species Cystobacter fuscus_B. The sequence continues at coordinate 360,921 of JBMEQP010000002.1, read as the reverse complement.
CCAACCTCTCCCTGGATGAAGCGGCCGGGCTGCCCACCGCGGCCGGTACCGCCGGCAGGCCCTGTTCGAAGTCGCCCACCTGAAGCGCGGTCAGACCGTGCTGATCCACGCGGGCGCGGGCGGCGTTGGCAGCTTCGCGGTGCAGCTCGCCAGACTCGCGGGAGCCCGGACCCTCGCCACGGCGTCGGGCCCCAACGTGGAACTCGTGCGGCGGCTCGGCGCGGACCAGGTGATCGATTACCGCACGGAGGACTTCTCCGCGAAGCTGTCCGGCGTCGACGTCGTGCTCGACACGGTGGGCGGAGAGACGCAGCAGCGCTCCTTCCCCATCCTCCGCGCGGGCGGCGTTCTCGTCAGCATCACCACACCGGTGGATGAGGCGCTGGCGAAGGCGCACGCGGTGACAGCCGTCCGCATCGCCAACAAGACCGATGCCACGCGCCTCGGCCTGCTCTCCGGACTCTGTGATGCCGGCTCACTCGAGGTCGTCGTGGACCGGAAACTCCCGCTCGCGGAGGTGGAGCTCGCGCTTCGCCATCTGGCCTCGGGCCGGGCGCGCGGGAAGATCATCCTCAAGCCAGACTGAGGGCGCGAACCGAGACGCCTCGCTAGTCCTCGTCCGGTTCGGGAAGCGCCAGTTCCCGCAGCCCCGCCGCGTCCAGCCCCCAGTCCCGCTTCTCCGGGGAATGGGGCCAATGGAGTCCACGGAGAGCCGCGTCCACCACTCCGCGCCCCGCTGCTCGTCGATCCGCAGGGGGACGGCGAACTCCCGCGACCAGCACACCCGCGTGCCGGGCTGCCCGTCCGGCGTGAACAGGTACCACTCGCACCGGGCTCCGCCCCACCGCGCCCCCGGGCCGGGCACCCGTTGGAGCGTGTAGCGGGGACCCGGCAGGCTCAACAGGTGCGCCTGCGGCCACCAGGTGAACGCCGGACCCAGACGCCCGGCCCGCTCCGCCGGCAACCGGCGCAGCGTCCCGGCCCGGCGATCCACCACCGTGAAGACATACGCGGGGGTGCCCGGACGGCCCTCGTCCTCGACCCGGAGCTCCAGGCCATCCCCATCCACGCGCTTGAGGCGCCGCTCCCCCTCGCGCCACAACTCGAACGACCGCGCGGGCCCGGCACCGTCCTGGACCTTCGCCCGCAGGTACACGTCTGGCTTCGTGGCGGGCGCTCCGAACACGCGCTCCCAGGTCAAGGCCGGGGCGCTCGCGGGGAGCCGCGAGCGCCCCGGCCCCGCCCAGGCCAGACATCAGGACAACCGCGAGCCCGAGCGCGCCCGCCCTCACCGCCGCGTCACCCGGGCGAAGTCGAAGTAGGTGTACGTCTTGCCGTCCGCATCCGAGAGGCGCTTGAGGTGCAACGTGGCCGAGTAGTCGCCCCCGAGCGCGGTGTCGATCGTCGCGCCCGAGGATCCGTCGGCAGTTGGAACGACAGCCCGCTCACGGGGGTCGTGTTCACCTCCACCGGGGTGCTCGTGTAGCGCGTCTCCGGCACCCCTCCGTGGCGAGCGCCTCGTACAGCACGCGGCCCTGGGCCGTGGGCAGTGGCAGCCCGAGCAGATGGGCCACGGTGGGCGCCACGTCCACGTTGCCGCTCGGCAGGGTGTCCGTATAGCCCTGCTTGAAGTCCGGCCCCGCCGCGACGAGCGTGTTGTGCACGTCCACCGGGCTGAAGCTGCCGTGCATGCCCCGGTACGGCGCATACGAGTTGAACTCGATGCCCGGCTTGCCGCCCACCACCGCCGTGTCATCCCAACTGAAGCTCACCGTCACGTCCGGACTGCGCCCGGAGGCGTTCTGGATGTTCACGTCCGTGGCGGGGAACGTGCCGGGGATGCTCCCGTAGCGGGTGTCCACGAAGATGGCACCGTACTCCTCGCGGCTCTGCAGGAAGGTCACCAGCCGGCGCACCAGCGCCGGGTCACGGCTCGGGATGTAGAACTGATCCGAGCCTCCCGGCGCGGCGACGATGATGGCGTCCTGTGGCAGCGTCGCCGGCACCGCGTAGGCGGGCGTCGTGTACTTCGCGCCCGCCGTGCCGCACTTCGAGCCCGACGCGTCCGTCTGGACCGGATACACGGGCGTGCCATCCGCGCGAATGCCACTGAGCACCGGCGACAGGTCGCACCCGCCTCCGTCATACGCGTGGAAGCCCGCCTGACTCAGCAGGTCCGCGCTGCGCACGTAGCCGGACACCGAGTAGCCGGTGTCACTCACCCCGCCCACCTTGTTCTTGCCCGTCCCCGGATCCGGCTCGACGCCGCGCAGGAAAGAGCGACAGCGGCCCCGACACCGTCGAGTGCGCGTGGTCCGAGGCGATGAGGATGTTCGTCGAGTCGAGCTGCTGCTGCGCCTCGAGCTGGGCGAGGATCCGGCCGAGGAACTCGTCCTGCGCGCGCAGGGCCAGCAGGGCGTTGGCCGAGCCCGGTCCATAGTCATGTTCCGTGGCATCCACCGTGCGCAGCCAGATGAGCGCCAGGTCCGGCGAGTGCACGGGCAGCACGTACTCCGTGAAGTACTTCGTCAGGTTCGTGTTCTGCGTGATGTTGCGGCCGCCACCCTGATCGGATGGATCCGGCGTCTTGCCGTCGGAGAAGTACACGAACGCGCTCGCGCCCGTCGGCGTGCCGTTGTTCGTCGTCAGGGTGAGGCTTCCCGCCGGATACATGTTCGGCGTGCTCGCCGGCAGGGCGAAGCCGCGCTGCTGCAAGTCCTTCGCGGACTCGAGCGGCCAGACCGTGTTCTCGTCGATGATGAGCCCCTCGCGCGACGAGTCCTGGAGGTAGGCCGGTCCGCTCTTGCCCACGCTCGCCGTCACCAGGCCCGCGGCCCGCGCCGCCGAGAAGAGCGTCTTCGCGTTGAGCAGGGGCTCGTGGAAGGTCTGGTCATAATAGGCCGCCAGGTTGTCCAGCAGCCGCCAGTCGTCCACCGCGACGGGCCGGCGGAAGTTCGTCTCCACCCCGCTCGCGTTCTGCCCCGAGGCGCTCGGCGCATAGGCGAAGTTGCCATTGAAGCCCGTCGCCCCCGGAAAGGCGCCCGTCGCGAACGTCGCGCCGTTGATCAACGTGAAGGTCGGATAGGTCGAATGGTTGTCGCTGAACCACACGCCTCGCGTCCTCAACGCATGCACGTTCGGCGTGTCCTGGGGATTGATGAAGTCCGGCCGCAGCCCGTCCCAGACGAAGACGATCATCCGGTGACGCGCGGCGGGAGCCGGCGGCGCGGGCGGCTCATGCCCCTTGCATCCCCCCGTGACGGCCCCCGCCATCGCCGTGAGCACGAGGACTCCCTTCCACCCCTTCTTCCCATCGTGTCGGTACATGTCCGCCCCCTCAGACCAGCTCGTTCTTCGGCTGGCGCGTCATCAGTTCCACCACCGCCGCCCGGGCACTCTTGCCCTCGTAGGCAATGGCATACACCTGCTCGCAGATGGGCAGCTCCACCCCCACCTTGCGCGCCGGGTCCCTCGCGCTCCGGGCCGTCTTCACGCCCTCGGCCACCTGCTTCATGTCCCCGAGAATCTCCTGGAGCGAGCGGCCCCGGCCCAGCTCGATGCCCACGTGCCGGTTGCGGCTCAGCTCGCCCGTGCACGTGAGCACCAGGTCGCCCATGCCCGACAGGCCCGAGAGCGTCAGGGGATTGCCCCCTTGCGCACCGCCAGCCGGGTGATCTCCGCGAGCCCCCGGGTGATGATGGCCGCGCGCGCGTTGTGCCCCATGCTCAGCCCGTCCGCGATCCCCGCGGCGATGGCGATGACGTTCTTGAGCGCCCCGCCATACTGCACGCCCACCACGTCGCTGGAGGTGTAGGAGCGGAACGTCTCCGTCTGCAGCGCCTTCTGGCAGCGCAGGGCCACCTTGTCCCAGGGCGCCGCGATGGTGACCACCGTGGGCATGCGCTGGGCCAGCTCCTTGGCGAAGCTCGGGCCCGAGAGCACCGCGATGTAGGGGTGGTACTCCTCCGGCAGGCAGTCCTCCAACAGCTCCGTCATCGTGAGGAGCGTCTCGTTCTCGATTCCCTTCGCCACCGTCACCAGGGGCACGTGCCGGGGCAGCGACGGCAGCGCCTGGGCCATCACCTGGCGCGTGGCGTGGCTCGGGGTGGCGAGCACCACCAGCTCCGCGCCCTCCAGCGCCTCGGACAGCTGCGTCGTGGCCCGCACCCGCGGGGAGATGGGGATGCCGGGCAGGTAGGTGGCGTTCTCGTGGCGGGTGTTGATGGACTCGGCCAGCGCGGCGTCCCGCCCCCACAGGCCCACGTGCTCACAATTCACCGCGAGCACGTTGGCGAGAGCCGTACCAAAAGAGCCGGAACCAATGACACTGGCGCGCATGGGGTCGCTTCTCCCAGGAAATGAAAAGGAAGGGGAGGCGCAGCTAGAGGACCCACCCCCCTTCCGGGAAACGGGCTTTCCCGGATCCGGGGCGGCCAGCGTCCTGCATCGGGCAGGTCCTCACTTCCCCATGGCCAGCAGGGGGTCGGGTCGGTCTATACCCTCGCCGCGTCCCCGGGTATGCACCCGGTCAGGAGGAACTTCGGGATGAGGGCAGGCCGGGGCGTGGGAGTGGTGGTGCTGGCACTGGCGCTGGGCGCCTGCCGCTCGCGCAACGCGGGCCCGGCGGATGCGCCGCCGCCCGCCAATGATCTCTCGTGCGAGCGGCTCGTCGCCCCCGAGGTGCGCGACGCCCTGCCCGGCTTCACCCTCCAGCAGTCACGCCCCTGTCCCACCTGCGGACCGCTGTGCACCTTGCGCTCGGCCGAACAGAAGGACGTCACCGTCTCCATCGCCTACGACTGCCGCAAGCACTTCGAGGGCGAGGACGTCCAGGCCCTCTTGTCGCCCACCCTGCGCGCGGGCGGCACCGAGATCCCCGCCATGGGCCGGGCCGCGGCTCGCCGGGAACCCGTGCCGGGCATGCTCCAGGTGTCCGCCTGGGACGACGATACGCCCTGCGGCATCATCGTCACCTGGCTGGGGGCCGACAAGGAGCGCGCCATCGACATCGCCCGCGCCACCCTCTTCGCCACCACCCCCGAGCGCCTCGCGGCCGCCCACCCCGCTCCCTCCACCCCGGACACGCTCCCCCTCGAGGCGTCCCCTGCGGACGCGGGCACGCCCTGAGCCACGTCGCGGACGGGCGAGGGGAAGGAGCAGGAAGCACTCGCGGGGCCGCGCTGCACGCGCATCGTCATCGCCCACCGGTTGAGCACCGTGGTGAACGCGGCTCTCATCCGGGTGATGGAACCGGGCGGCGTGAGCCCCGAAGCGGGGTGAGACAGCGCCGCACACCTCGGCGCCCACGAGCGTCCCGCCCCGAGGGGAGGTAGAGAGGAGAGCCGTGGCCACCCACCCGCCTCCCATCATCCTCAGTTTCCGGCGCACCTTCGCGCTGCTCATCGTCCTGGTGGTGCTGCCCTCGGCCGGACTGTCCGGCTTCGGGGTGGTGGCCATCATCAACGAGCGCGCCGCCGTGGAGAAGCGGCTCCAGGCCGCGTGGCAGGGCACGCTGAGCGCGCTGGCGGAAGAGCTGCCCGCGGTGCTGCGCGCCGCGAGCTTCAAGCAGGTCAACGGCCAGATGTGGCTGGTGGACACCCAGGGGCGCCGCCTGTCCACCCGGGACTCGTTCCAACTGGAGGGCAAGCAGGTGCGCACGAGCGATCAGGAGCTCGCCGCGGCCCTGACGGCGGTGGAGTCGTCGTCCAAGGACTTTCCCCCGGGCACCTCGCTCTTCTCGCTCATGGTGGAGGCCGGGCCACGCTCATCGCCGCCGAGCGCGACGGCCCGGTGGTGCACGGCGCGCGCGTCTCGCAGGAGGCGGTGGAGTCACTGCTCGCCGAGCAGGCCGAGGCCCAGTTGACGTCCGGAGAGCCCGTGCGCTTCGTGCTGCTCGCGCGCCAGGAGCCCGGGGGCGAGGGCCTCATGGGCAGGCTCGCCTCGGAGGTGGCCCAGGCGCGCGCCAACGCGCTCGGGCCCCAGGTGCTCGCCGAGCGCACCCTGCCCCTGCCCCTGCAGGACTTCCGGCTGGGCGTGGTGCCCACGGGGGAGGATCCCGTGGCGCGGGCCTCCACGCGCAACCGGCTGGTGTACGGGATATTGCTGGCGCTCTTCTACCTCACGCTCACCTTCGGCGTCGTCTACACGGGCCGGGTGCTCTACCGCGAGGCCCGGCTGTCGCGCATGAAGACGGACTTCGTGTCGCTGGTGAGCCACGAGCTGCGCACCCCCGTCACCTCCATCCGCATGTTCATCGAGACGCTCGCGCTCGGCCGCGTGCGGGACGAGGCGCAGACGCAGGAGGTGCTGCGGCTGCTCACCCAGGAGACGGAGCGCCTGAGCACGCTCATCGAGCGCGTGCTGGACTGGTCGCGCATCGAGAGCGGCCGCAAGGAGTACCACCCGGAGACGATTCCCGTGTCCGTGGTGGTGGACACCGCCGTGTCCGCCTTCCGCGCCCAGCACCTGGAGGGAGACGTGCAGCTGTCCGTGGAGATGCCCGACACGGCGACGCCGGTGCACGTGGATCGGAGCGCCATTTCCGGCGCCCTGCTCAACCTCCTGCAGAACGCCTACAAGTACAGCCGGGAGGACAAGCGCATCCATCTCACCGTGCGGGTGGCGCGCAAGTGGGTGGACCTGACGGTGGAGGACCATGGGGTGGGCATCGCCCGGAGGGACCACCGGCGCATCTTCGAGCGCTTCTACCGGGTGGACAACCTGCTCACCCGCCGCACCGAGGGCAGTGGGTTGGGGCTCGCCATCGCCCGGCGCATCGTGGAGGCGCACGGCGGCTACATCACCCTCAAGAGCGAGCTGGGCAAGGGCAGCCGCTTCACCATCCAGCTCCCCGTGGAGAAGGTCTGAGTCTCATTCTAGAACAGCATCAACATCGCTCCGAAACCGGACACCCCAGTCCCCGTTGAGAGCCTGATGAGCCATGGAGTGACACGCCCGAGTTCCGCGCCCTCCCGCGCTTCGTGGCTGCTCTTCGCCCTGGGTCTCCTCCTCGGTCTCCTGGCCGTCCTCCTCTTCGTGACGGCCTGCCTCATCGGAGCGTCCCCCTCGGGTTGGGGATACGTACTGGGTGGACTCCTCCTCTCGGTGGGGTTGCTCACCAAACGCTGGAGGCGATGGCGGGGACTGACCCGGGCGGGACTCGGTCTGCTGCTGCTCGTCATTGGGGCGCGGCTCCTGCTGACGGAGCGGCGGGACCTGCGTACCCTCCGGCTACCGGATGGTGGCTCGCGGTGGGTAAACCGGCTCGTCGAGGAACGGGATGGAACGCTCCTGGCGGCCCATGTGCTCCTGCGCTCCGGGCGAATCCCCCGCGCGGACGCTCACGACTTCGTGCCCGCCCTGGAATCAGCCTTCGCCCGGCTGCGCGACGCGCAGGGCCCGGTCGCCACGCCCGCCGTCGCGACCTGGCTCGGGCTGCAATCTCCCGAGTCCTTCGACACCATCGTCATCCCGCCCCCGGAGCAAGCCGCGCCTGAAACCGCCGTGGTGTTCCTCCACGGCTACGCCGGCAACTTCGCCGTCTATTGCTGGCAGATGGCACGCTCGGCCCAGGCCATCTCCGCGCTCACCGTCTGTCCCTCGGTGGGCCCAGCGGGAGATTGGGGCTCACGCCGGGGCGAGGACACCCTCGAACGGACCTACGCCTGGCTCGCCACGCGCGGGGTGCGGCGGGTGTACCTCGGGGGCCTGTCCAACGGAGGCGTGGGCGCGAGTGTCCTCGTGCGGCGGGCCGCGCATCCCGGACTGGAGCTCCGGGGCCTGCTGCTGATCTCCGGAGCCGAGACGAAGGCTCCCCTGCCCCGGGTCCCCATGCTCCTGGTCGAGGGAAAGCGCGACACCATGATGCCCGCGCGCCTGATGCGCGAGCTCGCCCAACGCGCGGGCCGCCTCGCCACCTACGTCGAGGTCGACAGCGGCCACTTCGCCTTCCTCGACCGCCATGAGGCCTGTGAGAAGGCCATCGCCTCGTGGTTGCTCGACAGGGAGCGATGACACGCCGCGACAGAGCACGGGGCCACACTCGGCGTGACGAAGCACTGACACAGACCCGCTAACTGTCGAGCGCTTCTAATCGGGAGGACAATCCGCCGTGCCTTCACATCCAGGGTTCATGGGTTGGGACTGGCCATCGGCTGGCACATCATGGAGGCTCCAGGGCCGCCGCTTCACCCCTCAACTCCCCGTGGACAAGGCATGAGCGACAAGCCACGACGCATCCTGGTGGTGGAGGACGACACGGCCATCCTCACCGGTCTCTCCATGAACCTGCGCTTCGAGGGCTATGAGATCCTCCAGGCCCAGGATGGTCGTCAGGGGCTGGCGCGCGCGCTCGACGACACGCCGGACCTCGTGGTGCTGGACGTGATGCTGCCCGAGCTCAACGGCTTCGAGCTCCTCAAGGAGCTGCGCCAGCGCGGCCGGGACACCCCCGTCGTCGTGCTCAGCGCCAAGGGCGCCGAGATGGACAAGATCGTCGGGCTCAACCTCGGCGCGGACGACTACGTGGTCAAACCCTTCGGGCTCCAGGAGCTGCTCGCGCGCATCAAGGCCGTGCTGCGCCGGCGCTACCCGTCCGCCGGCCAGGCCCCGGTGGGCTTCGGCGACGTGCAGGTGGACCTGACGGCCAAGACCGTGACCCGCGCCGGCCAGCCCGTGGAGTTCACCGCGCAGGAGTTCAAGCTGCTCGCCCACTTCCTCGCGCACCCGGGACGCACCTTCAGCCGCGAGGAGCTGCTCAGCGCCGCCTGGGGCTACGCCTACGAGGGCAGCGCCCGCACCGTGGACAACTTCATGCGCCAGCTGCGGCTCAAGCTGGAGCCCGACCCCGAGGCCCCCGTGCACTTCCTCACCGTGCGCGGCCTCGGCTACCGCTTCGAGCGCTGAGGCGCGCGGCCCCTACCCATCCACCACGCCGATGTGGTGCGCATCCGCCGGATCGAACGGCTTGCCATCGAACCCTCCGTAGCGCTCGCGGGAGTGAGCCCACAGGCCTTCATCGCCTCCTCCAGCTCCTCCCACGAGAAGGGCTTGAACTTGAGGCGGTGGATGCCCGAGGGGGCGCCGGGCCGCTTGCGCTCGCGCAGGTGGAAGGAGAAGACGGGCCGGCGGGGCTCGAGCGCGGCGCCCGGCTCCTCGTCCGCGGGGCGGCCAGGCTCCACGGGCGGGTTGAGCACGTCGTAGATGAAGAGCCCCTCGGGCCGCAGGTGGTGGCGCACCGTGGCCAGGAAGGCCTCCAGGTCCTCGTGCGACGCCATGAGCCCCAGGGCGTGTTGCGGCGCGAGCACCACCGGGAAGCGCTCCTCCAGCCGCAGCGAGCGCAGGTCCGCGTGCAGCAGCCGCACCCGGCCCGACACCTCGGGCGACTCCGAGGCGCGCACCTCCTCGGCCGCGTGGATCATCCGCTCGGAGGGTCCACCCCGAGCACCGACAGGCCCGCCTGGGCCAGCGTCCAGGGCACCCGCCCGTTGGCCGCGCCCATCACGAGCACGGGCCCACCCTGCGCCTGGGCCTGACGCGTATAGAAGAGGAGATCGGGTTCGTGCCCGACGAGGGACAGCGGCGTGCGGCCGCGCGTGTCGTTTCCGGCCATTACTCCCGGCGTAGCACGGTTGGAGGCACGAAAGGGCAGCCAGACTGCCCCTCGTGGGCAATCTCCTACCCACCCGGTGTCGCCGAGTCGACGCATGGACCGGACTCCCCGGACGGTGGGAGTGGCACCGCACTTGCGAGGCAAGGAGCCCGGAATCGCCACGGTGGCGTTCCCAATCTTCAAGGGTGGGCGGGACATGAAGGCTGGATGGCGGTGGGCGGCGGCGGTGCTGGCGACGGGCGCGGTCTGGACGGGCTGCACGCAAGAGCCCAACAAGAGGGACGTGTCGGAACAGAACAACCCGGGCCTGGACTCACCCAAGCCCGAAACTCCCCAGGACGGCCCTCCCACGGCTCCGCCCGCTCCCGCTCCCGTGCCCGACACGCCCACGCCCGTGCCCGATACGCCCCCGACCCCCACCCCTCCTCCGCCTCCCCGGAGGCGGCCATCGACTTCCCCACGGTCCCGGGCTGGACGTTCTACGGCACCCAGCACGGCGGCCCCCGCCGCATCTATGGGGTGTCCGCGGACGAGGGCGGCAACGTCTGGGTGGCCGGTGGTGAGGATGGCCTCTTCGTGCTGCGCCCCGGGGCGACCACCTTCCAGCGCTTCACCATGGAACAGGGCCTGCGCCCCTACGGCTACATGCCGGATGGCAGCGCGCCCATGGGGGAGAAGTACCTCAAGGTCATCTCGGTGGCGGGCGGCCCCGCGGACACCGTCTTCGTGGGCTACGAGGGACGGCCCGGCAAGGGCGACGACCACTGCGAGAACAACTGGGATGGCTCCCGTCCGGATCCCTCGCGATACAAGAGCGGTGACGCGGACAAGGTGACGCTGCGCGCGGATGGCTCCCTGCAGGTCGTCCACTACGACATCTTCTCCGGCCCCGGCATCGTGGCCGCCGAGATGCGCGGCCGCGAGAAGCTCTGCAGCATCCTGCGCATCGCCTATGACAAGAAAACCCAGAGCGTCTGGTTCGGCGGCAACCACGGCTTCGCCCGCGGAGACGCGAACTACCAGGGCAACCCCACGTGCAATGGCCAGCTCGACTGCTCGGGCGTGATGGAGCACGTGCACCCGGCCATCAACGCCTACCCCGACATCCTGCTCACCGACGCCTACTACGGCGTGTCCGTCCACTCGAGTGGAGACGTGCTCTTCGGCGGCGCCAACCGCTCCACCCGCTTCCTCTACGGCACCACGGGCAACGACTACTGGGAGGCGCAATCCAGGACCGAGGACTCGCCCTACATGAGCAACCGCATCGACATCTGGCCGGACCTGGTGGGCGAGGGCAGCATGCCCAAGCCGGCCGAGCGCGATGACGACAACGTGTCCGCCATGTCCGTGGTGGGCGACACCGTGTGGGTGAGCTCCTTCACCAAGGGACTCGCGCGGATGAACGTGAACGGGGGAGACGTGCAGCACGTGTCGCTCGGCGAGAAGGCCGAGAAGGCCCTGACCGCGGTGGAGGCCAGGACCGCCGATGGCAGCGTGTGGGTGGGCGCCCGGTGGCAGGGGATCGTCTACCGGCTCCAGGGGGGCGCGGTGAAGACCTATAGCTGCTCGGAGTTCGGCCGGCGCCTGTGCAGCAGCCGCATCTCCGACATCAAGGCGGATGGCCACCGCATCCTCGTGGCCTTCCTGGGCAGTGACGAGAACCACGTGCCGGGTGCCCTCGGCATCTACACCGGCCACTGAGGAGTCCCGCCCCTCGAGGGCCAGGAACACGGAGGGCGCGAGCGCCCGGGATGCGTCCCGGACTCCTCGCGCCCTCCGCGCATGCACGGACTACGGATGGTAGTACTCGGCCGAGGCCTGATCGTGGTTGCTGGCCCCGCCCACCACGAGCACCGTGCCGTCGGGCAGCGGCGTGGCCGTATGCTGGTAGCGATCCACATACATCGAGGCCGTCACCAACCACGTGCCCGTCGCCGGGTTGTAGCGCTCGGCGGCGTACTGGATGCCCGTGTGCTGATCGTAGCCACCGGCCACCAACACCTCGCCGTTGGGCAGCGGCGTGGCCGTGTGCCAGCGGCGCGGCGACTTCATGCTCCCCGTGGCCTTCCACGTGCCCGTGGCCGGGTCATACAGCTCCGCCGCGGCGCTCAGGACGGCATCGACGCCCGCCCCGCCCGCCACCAGCACCTTGCCGTTGGGCAGCAGCGTGGCCGTGTGCCGGCACGTCCCGTGCTCATGCGCCCCGCGCTCGTCCACGTGCCCGCGGCTGGATCATACAGCTCCGCCTCGGGCACGAGCGTGTTGCCCTCCGCGTCGGGATTCGGCAGGAGGCTGCCGCCCGTCACCAACACCTTGCCGTCCGGGAGCAGGGTCATGGTGTGGAAGCCGCGCGCACGGGTGAGGTCCTGCGTGGGGGACCACGTGCCCGTGGCCGGATCATACAGCTCGGCCGACTTCAACGCGGGCCCACTCGACTCCGAGCCGAAGCCACCGGCCACGAGCACCTTGCCGTTGGGCAGCAACACGGCCGCGTGGTTGAAGCGCGGCGCGGAGAGCCGGCCGGTAGCCTGCCACGTGCCCGACGCCGGAGGTAGAGCTCGGCGGAGGGTCGGGAGGTGGAGCTGGTACCCCCGCGATGAGCACGCGGCCGTCGCTCAGCCGGGTGGCGGTGTGACCCCGGTGCGAGCCCAGGGTGCTGCCCGTGGCGGAGAAGGTCCGGGTGGACGGGCTGTACAGCTCGGAGGAGATGTTGAAGCCGCCGGTCACCAACACCCGGCCGTCCGCCAACAGGGTCGCGGTATGGGACAGGCGGGGCTGCGCCATGCTGCCCGTGAGCGTCCATCCACTCTGGGGCGCCTCGCACGCGCTGCTCGGCGTGACGGTCACCTTCCGGGAGGCACGGCCCACGTTGCCGGACGCGTCCTGGGCCGAGTAGGTGAGGACATAGGTGCCCGGCACCTGGGTGTTGACGGCGCCCGTGGCCGTCACCACCGGAGAAGAGGCCTCTCCGTTGTCACAGAGATCCGTGGCCTGAACCCCCGCCTCCACATAGGGCGTGCCGCACGCGATCGTCTGCGCCGCCTCGCCCACCAGCGTCACCGTGGGCGCCGCCGTGTCGAGCACCCGCACCTGGGTGGAGCACGCGGACGTGTTGCCGGAGCTGTCGAAGGCTCGTAGCCCACCGCGTACGGGCCGCCCAGCGGGAAGGAGGTCGTCTCCGTGGTCCGCTGGTAGCCGTACTCGCACACATCGGACACGACGGGGCCGGAACCTGGGCCGGGGTGAGGCGCCCGGTGCACTCCACCGCGAACTCGGGCGAGCAGTCGATGCGCGGAGGCGTGGTGTCGGTGACGGTCACCCGCGCCGTGCAGCTCGCGCTCAGGCCCGTGGCGTCCGTGCACGTCAGCGTCACCGCGGTGGTGCCCAGCGCGAACGTCGCGGACGGCGTCTGGGTGCAGCCCACCAGGTCCCCATCCGGATCGGACGAGCCATCGTCCACGCTGCCGGTGGCGCCGCACGTGGTGGTGGTGGGCAGGAGGAGATCCTTGCAGCGGGCCACCGGAGGACGGGCCAGGGCGCGGCAGGAAGCGCTGCAGGAGCCCGAGCCGTTGGCGGCCCCCGTGTCGCACTCCTCGCCCGGGTCCACCACGCCATCTCCACACCACTGCGTCCGGCACACCGCCGAGCACGGCGTGCCCGGCACGCCATTCTGCAGGCCCGTGTCGCACTGCTCGGGGTACTGCACCAGCCCGTCACCGCAGCGCACCGGCGCCGCTCCGCGCGCCAGCACGTACGGCACGCCGTGCGAACCATCCGAGAAGTCCGGGAGCCCGGCCAGCGCCCGCCGCTGGGCGGATCCAACGCGATGACGAGCGGGGTGAAGTCTCCCTCCGGATAGGAGTGGAACACCTCATGCACCGAGCAGGCCCAGTTGGACAGCACCTCGTCCGTCAGGCCCGCGAGGGCCTCGTGCGAGGCGACGATGTGCGCGTCGTTGTAGGACGACTCCTTCTTGCAGTTGGCGCTCGTCCCCGACACCTGGAAGGAGCCGAAGGGGCTGAGCAGCGGCACCGGCGTCGGGGAATCCGTCTCGTAGTAGTAGCAGCTCAGGCCCGCGTACATGCCCGTCTTGCCCGGCTCGGCGGCGGCGAACTGCACGGCGTTGAAGGTGACCTGGTTCTGCTTGTGGTAGACGGGATCGGTGCCCACGACGATGACGTTGCCGTCGACCACCGGGCCCCAGATGTGGCGCGTCTCCTCGGCGGCGAGCAGCAGGCCCGGCGCGAGGCTACAGGATTTGTCCCCCAGGATGAGGGCGCGGTAGGAGGCGAAGTCCGCGGCGGACAGCGACCGCCACTCGTCGTCGGAGGCGAGCGTCACCTCGTACCCCAACTGCCTCGCCACCTGGGCCTCGACGCTGTCGGTGCCCCTGGAAACGGTGCTCGCCAGGATCAGCACCTTGTTCAAGCTGTGCAGCCCCGGAGCGGGTGTCTCCAGCGCCCGGGTGGCCGTCTCCGGCTGGGAGGGCGCGAGCGCCGCGTCCTCCCCTTCCGGATGCGTCACCCCACTACAGGCCGCGAGGAACAGGACACTCAGGGCCATCCACATCCGGCCGTGGAGGCCATGACGACACTTCATCCGGGTCTCAGAGCGCATCCATACCCTCCCTCGATGGGCTGCACAGGTGGAGCGGGGAACACAGGCCCGCCGTCTCGTTCTCAGGACACCCGACTCTTGAAAGCCCGGAAATCCCGGCACAAGTTGGGTAAGCCTTTTTCTACACTGAGAATCGTCGGGAAATGAATTCCGTTCTTCATGTTTTTTTTCACCGGGGCCGGATTATTGCGTTTTCAACGCCGTAACCCGTGGAAGTCTCGGCTCCGATGAAGGGGGAGGTGTGAAGACCACCCACTGGTTCGGGAAGCGCGGGCAGCGAGGGGCCCGCGCTCCCGGCGCGCTCAGTTCTCGAGCGCGTTGAAGCTGATCCACTCCTGGATGCTGTTGAGCTGGTCCGCGGGGAGCGAGGCGTTGCCATTGAGCGGATTGATGGGCATGCGCGCGCCGACGATGGGACCGTCGCCGGAGATCTTGCGCCACAGATAGCTTTGAAGCGGAACGCCCGGTTGGATCAGCACCAGGGAAGGCTGCTGGGCCGAGGGCTTCAGCAGGCGCTGGTAGACGTCATGGGCCGAGCCGAGCAGGTTCAACCCGCCCTGGGGGTTGTCGCCGCCATGGCAGCCGCCGCAGTTGGACTGGAGGATGGGCAGCACGCCCTTGCTCCAGGTGGCGCCGGAGCCCGCGAGGTTGAGCGCCTGCGGGTTGGCCGAGTACGAGCACTTCGTGTAGTCGATGGAGGACTCCAGGCTCCACTGGCGGGCCTTGGGATCCAACCCCTCGATGAAGCACATGAGCGCCAGCATGTCCTGCACGGACGGGGGCTGGTTGGCCAGGGGCATGCGCGTGCCGGGGATGGGCGCCTGGTTCATGCTCCCGCGCAGACGCGCCACGAGGTAGCTCTCCTCGGGCTTGCCCGGGTTGATGAGCGGCACGGTGGTGCCGGTGCGCGCGCCATACACCCCGTTGCGGTTCTGATCGCCCTGGACGATGCCGCTGGCCACCGGCCCTCCACGGTGTCGCGCTGGTAGTCGCCCACCTCCGCGAAGAGGTGGCGTCCGCCCTCCAGCACCCACCAGTTGGTGCGGTAGCTGGCGAAGGCGAGATCCTGCACCTCGCCCGCGTCGTTGATGAAGGTGCGCACGAACGTGCCCGTGGAGAAGATGCGCGGCTGGGACACCTGCACCGCGTCGTGCACGTACAGGTGCAGGCCCGGAGTGCCGGCGTCCGGCCGGGTGCCATTGGGATCCAGCTTGGGCGCCTCTCCCGGAATCAGCTCGAACCAGCCGATCTCGTTGTCCTTGGTGGCCTGCTCGGTGAAGCGGAAGCGGTCGCCCAGGCGCTCGCACCGGTCGAACACGCCGTTCCAGTTGCCGGACTGCACGTTGCACGGCGCGCCGATGGAGGCCAGGAAGGTGCCCGCGGTGTGCAGATCCGGGTATTCCTTCTGGTTGTGGCACACGCCGTTGGAGCCGCTGCACGTGCGCATCACCAGCTTGCGGTGCAGATCGAGCCCGGTGGAGTAGGTGAGCTGGGCGGCCTTCACGTCCGGGTCGGAGCCCGTATACGTGGGCGTGCTGCCCGCCCCCACCGGCGAGGGGCGTTCCGGCTCGAAGGGGATGGTGCCCGGGTCGGTCGGGGTCGAGCCCGAGCCGCCACCACAGGCGAGCGCCAGGGCGGCGAGGGAGGCGACGAGAGGAGAGCGCTTCATGAGAAGAAGTCCTGGATGGGGGCATCCGCGGGGAAGATGCCCTCGTGGTCGGCGCCGAGCAGATCCATCATCGTCTTGAGGACCGAGCGGTACGAGTACACCTTGCCGGTGGCCTTGAGATCCGCGCCGCGCACCGAGCCGAGGCTCTTGCCGCCCTTGCCCGCCTGACTGATGACGCCGCCCATGAAGGGCATGGACATCCACCGGGTGGCCAGATCGCTGCCGTGGTCGCTGCCGTTGGCGGAGTTGAAGCGGCTGCCGCCCGTGGTGCGGCCGAACTCGCTGCCGATCACCACCAACGTCTTGTCCCAGTACGTGCCGCCCTCGGGGTGCTGCATCATCTTGAGCGCCGTGCGCAGGCCACTCACCAGCCGGTTGGCGCCATCCAGCTCGTCCGGCAGCTCCGCGTCCTCGCGGGAGTGGTAGTCGTAGCCGCCCTGGTTGAGGAACACCGCCGGGCAGCCGAAGTGGAACAGGCGCAGCGCGAGCGCCGCGCGCTGGCCCGTGGTGTCGGTGCCGAAGATGGCGCGCAACTGGCGGTTGCTGATGCCATCCACCACCTCGTCGGAATCGGTGGTCACCCGGAGCATGGGGTCGCGGAAGATCTTCCCGTAGTCGCTCGTGGCCTTGCGCGTCTGCTGGTAGGTGTCCACGCCGCCGCGCAGCGGCAGGTGCAGCCGCGAGCGGTAGCGGTTGTCCACCTCGGTGGCCACCTTGGCCGCCCACGGAGGCAGGCTCGCGCTCGGATCCGCGCCGAAGCCCTGGAAGCCACTGCCCTCGAGCACCGGGGGCCGGAAGGTCGCGTAGGTCCCCGCCCCCGTCGCCATGCCCGCCTCGCCGAGGCTGAAGGCCGGCAGGAGGGTGTTGCCCTTGGCGGCCTCCTCCGCCACCCGCGCGCGCACCCCGTAGTTCACATACGAGAGGAAGCCCGTGGCCCCGCCCACGTACCCCGTGAGGAAGCGCTCCAGGCCCGTGCCA
Source organism: Cystobacter fuscus (assembly GCA_049060065.1). Lineage (GTDB taxonomy): Bacteria > Myxococcota > Myxococcia > Myxococcales > Myxococcaceae > Cystobacter > Cystobacter fuscus_B. Next base: position 344,044 of record JBMEQP010000002.1, on the reverse strand, counting down.
TGGCCTCCGTCCGCGCGCGCCGAGAAGGGCTCGTGGTCCACGCACGGCAGCACGCAGATCTCATTGGAGAACTCGGCCACCGGCTTCATGCCCAGATCGCGCCGGGCCTTGGACGGCTCACCCTCGAGCCAGCTGGCGCGCTCGAGCAGCTTGCCTACACCCCACTCGGTGCCCGCGGCGCGCTTGTCCGAGCGGCCGAACGGGTTGAACTCGTCGGCCACGTCCGAGTTGAAGGCGGTGGTGAAGCGGAAGCCGCCGGACAGGCGGATGTAGATGAGGTGGCGCACGCTGCCGCGCCCGTTCGTCTGGGCGAGCGCCGTGCGCGGCAACCACAGGTGGGGGAAGGCCAGCGCGGCGGCCCCCGCGCCCAGGCCCCGGAGGAGCTGGCGGCGGCCCGGGGACTTGGGCTTCGAGTCTTTGGGATCGGACATGGAAGGGCTCCGGGGGTCAGTAGAAGATGCGCTCGGCGCTCGACAGCAGCGCGAAGCAGTAGGGACGGGCGAATTCCTCGGCCGAGCAACGTGTGAGAGCGCACTCGCGGCCCGCCTCGCGCGCCTCGGCCTTCTCCGTGGCGTCCGGCGAGCGGCCCAGCAGCAGCCGGTACTGGTGGGTGGCGATCTGCTCGCCCACCTGCTCGTTCACGGCGAGCGAGGAGCTCATGCCCTCGGGCAGCAGCCGCGCCACGTCCGCGCCCTTGAGCTTCGGATCCAACGCGGGGTTGCACAGCGACTGCACGAAGGAGAGCTGGGTGGCGGTGGTGAGGATGCTCACCACGCGGAAGCGGCCGCCCACCACGTTCTCCGGACAGCCGCCCAGCGTGCGCGCCAGGTCCGAGTAACGCTTGTCCACGTTGCCCTTGTCGTTCGTCTTCCAGCGCGACTCGGCCAGCACGCGGTAGCCGGCGATGCTGCCCGCGTTGAGCAGGGACTCGGGCTGGCTGATGCGATGGTCGCAGCCGGGCAGCTCGTAGCCCGTCTGGCGCGCGAGCGAGTCGATCCACACCTCGGCGTCCACCTGCTTGAGCGGCCCGTAGGCCCAGCGGTAGGTGGAGGCCGCCGCGCCCTCGGCGGACTGGAGGTACGCCGCCGAGGTGGCCACCGCGTAGTGCACCGAGCGGATGTCGCCGTGGTTCTCGAGCAGGAAGCGCACCAGCTCCCCACGCACCTCGGGCACGAGCGCCGGCAGGTCATAGCCCAGGTACTGCGCGAGCACGTCATCCACCGCGCGCTCCCAGAAGGACAAGTCCCTGGCGAGGATGCGGCCGGGGATCTGCAACCGCGCCCACTCCTCGGCCGTGAGCAGACCGCTCCACAGCGTCAGCTCGTTGTTGAGGCTCGGGTCGTGCGCGGCGCGCAGGTCCGGGGTGAAGGTGAGCTCGTTGTAGCCCCACAACACGCTGGCGCACTCGCCCCGGGCCGCGTCGTTCACCTTCCCGTCCTTGTCCAGGCAACGGAAGCGCACGAAGGCGTCCGGCAGGCGCATGCCCAGCTGCGGATGATCGTAGTAGCCCGAGTACCAGAGCCGGTAGAGCCGGGCCATGTCCGCGCGCTCGTGCTCGAAGGGCGGGCGCCCCAGGAACTGGCGGAAGAGCGCCTCGGCCTTGTCGCCCGGGTCCGCGTAGCGGCGGGTGAACACCGGGTGGGCGCTCACCACCGACGCGAAGAGATCGTACGGCACGAGCCCCCGGTACAGCTTCGCCACCAGCCGATCCATGTCGTAGATGGACTGGAGGCTCGCCACCTGGTTGGCGTAGAGGAAGCGATCCGCGGCGTGGCGCTGCTGGACGAGGATGAACTCGTCGCTGTCCATCAACCGCTTCACCGTGGCGCCCCACCCGCCCGCGCACGTGGCCTCGGCCTCGGCCGCATCCGGCACGCGCCCCAGCATGTCCACGAAGAGCCGGCGGCACGCCTCGGAGAAGGAGATGGGCCGGGACGCCGGCCCACGCCCCACAGGCTCCGGCACAACCCACGGTTGACGGGGTTGGTCAGGCCCGCGCCCGCGCAATACGCCACGCAGCCCGCGTCACAGTCCGGCGGGCGCGCCTCGTTGGGCGCGGGGACCTGCCGGGCCGCCGGCAGGACATCATCCCCGCCCGGGAAGTCCCCCGGGGTGAGCGGCGCGCCATTGCCCACCATGGCCCCCGGCCCGGAGGCGAGCTGATCGGGCTCGAAGACGTAGGTGGGCTGACACGCGACCAGCGCCGCGAGCAGGGGAAGGATGAGCGGACGAGACACGGTCATTCGCGGCTCCCGGAGGAAGGAAAGGGAGGATTCAGAAGTCAAACTCGACCCCGAGCGACAGTCCCAGGCGCAGCGCCAGGGTGCTCCAGTTCTTGGTGTAGCGCAGCTCGTCGATGTCCTCGCTCGTGGCGAAGAGGAACTGCTGCTGGACCTGGGCGAGGATGTCCGCGCGCAGCAGGATGCGCTCCGTCATGCGCCGGCGCGCGCCCACGGACGGACCCGCGAGCCAGCCCACGCGCGGCACGCTCCACACGCCCACGCCCTGCTCCTGCAGCCGGCGGATCTCCGCCGCGAACTCCTGGCCGGGCACCAGCAAGGAGAGGCCCCCGCGCGCGGCGAAGACCACCTCCGTCTTGTTCGCCACCGGCAGCCCGTACTCCGCGAAGGCGAAGGCCTCGTTGAGCAGGCCGAAGCCGAACGTCCGGCCACCGCCCGCGCCGTAGTTGCCGAAGATGCGCGCCCCGGCGCCCACCCTCAGCCGCTCGCTCACCGAGGGCACGGACGTGTTCAACCAGAGGGTGGCGGAGACGAAGCCCGCGCTCGAGTAGTCGAAGGACTCGTCCCGGCGCGAGACGTTGATGCCCTGGATGCCCTGCTCGCCGTTGAGCCGCGCGCTCTCCAGGAAGAGATCCGGACCCACGCCGACGCGCATCCGGCCCGCGGTGGCCTTCGAGGAAGACTCGGAGGGGCGTGCCGCCGCCGGAGCGGAGCGAGGGGCTGGAGCGGGCCGGACCGCGGCGGCGGGCTTGGCCGCCACCACGGGACGTGGCTGCTCCACGGGGACCACGGGAGCCACCGCCTCCGCCTCTTCCTCCTTCCGCTCCTCGGACACGGGCTCCGCAGCGGGCTCGGGCGAAGGCGCCGGCTGCGGTGCGGGAGTCACGGGAGCGGCCTTGGACGTGCCGCTCCGGACCTTGGAACTCTTGGCCTTGGACCTGGACTTGGATGCGGCCAGGGACTCCGGCGTGACGAGCACCAGCAGGGCCGACAACAAGGCACTGCCCAGGCGAAGCATCGAGGAGCGGGGAGCGTTCGAGCGGGGAAGAAGCGGCACGGTAGACTCGGAAACGAGGAGGCGGAAGGGAAGGAAGGCTCAGGCGCGACGGCGGCGCAGCAGCGTCAGGCCCACGGCACCCAGCACGAACATCAACATGGGAGCGCCACCCGTCGAGGAGCAGCCACCACCCTTGTCCTCGTCGTGGTCATGGTCGTGGCCAGGATCGCCAGTCCCGGTGCCCGCGTCGACTTCGGTGCCCGCGTCGACAGGCGGCGTCCCGAGTCCGGCTCCTCGACACCCGCGTCCGTGACCTGCACGGTCACCTCGAGCTTCGTGGCCGCCACGCCGTCACCGGTCCTGCCCTTGTCTCCATTGGCGGAATTGCCGGCACCGTAGATCGTGACCACGCCGCCATTGCCCGGCGCGATCATCGAGAAGTCGAAGCGGACCTCTCCATTGGTGAACGCCTTGGCCGCGGAGTGCGTCAACTCGCCCTCGAGCTTCTTCAGGCCCGCGTTCTCGACCAACTCGAGCGCGGCCTCCGCCCTGTCCACCGACAAGTTGAGGCCGCCAATCGCCGCGGGCCCGCCCCGGATGATGAAGGCGTACTGGTTCGTCGTCCCCGCCATCACCGACGTGGGACCGGAGATCTCCACGGTCGGTACGGCGGCACCTACCGCATGGCACTTCGTGCAGGTGACCGAACTCCCATCCGCGAGTGGCTTGCCCGAGGCGCCAGAGATGCCCGTGGAGCGCGCCAGGGCAGGGGTGGACAGAAGACTCGCAGTGAACACGCCAGCGACAACAACTGATGGGAACCGCATACTTCCTCCAGAAGAAGAAGTTACCTTTTTAACCTGTTTTCCTCCATTGGCCCACGACCGTTTGCTGCATCGCGGCAAGTCCTCTCTCATCCAAGACCGTGTCGCGAGAGAAGGACGCTGTCACCGGAAAGGCGCCCACGAGGGATAGAGTACCAGCTCCGCGCCCTTCACGACCGGCCCCGAGGACAGACATGCGAAGGCGGCTCATCGTGGCGGCCCTCCTGGTGGGAGCGCTGCTCGCGCTCCTGTGGGCTGGACTTTCGGCGAGGCCAGACGCCCAGGAGGCGCCACCTCTCCGTTCCGCGTCCGATGAGCGGCGAGCCGTGCCACGGCCGGCGCCTCACGGGAGCGGGCCGGAGGAGTCACGAACACGCGGCCTCCGATGGACGCGGGCGCCGCCGAGGCGGAAGGAGTGCTCGAGGTGGAGGTGCTCGCCGCCGAGCGGCCCCGCCCGGGGCCAGCGTGCGGCTGTACTGGCGTGAGCGGAGGGATCCCAACCTCGGGGAGCTCATCTGGAGGCTGGCGGGCACGGGCCTGACGGATGCGCGGGGACAGGCACGGCTCGCCTCCGGGCCCGGTTCCTACCGGTGGCGGTCCACGCGAATGGCCACGCGCCCCAGGTGCTCTCCGTGGTGCGGCCCCATGGCGTGGCGCGCACGTCCGTGCGGCTCGTCCTGGAGCCGGGCCAGTCCCTCGTGGGCCAGACGGTGGTGAAGGGGACGAAGGAGCCGCTGCCGCTCGTGCAGCTCGTCCTCTCGGCGATGCCGCGCGACCTGGCGCCCGGAATCCCCCCGAGCTGCCCTCCGAGGAGCGCGTGTACGCGACGAGCGACGAGCGGGGCCGCTTCCGGGTGGATGGGCTCGCCACGGGGGACTACCTGCTGGAGGCCCAGGCGCCGGGCCACGCCCACCTGTGGCTCGTGCCGGTGAAGGTCCCCGCGAAGGAGCCGCTGGAGGTGGCGCTGAGCGTGGCGGGAGTCATCGAGGGCTTCGTCGTGGACGCACGAGGCGCTCCCGCCGAGGGCGCCGAGGTGCGGGTGAGCGGCGTGTCGCCCCAGAGCGTCATCACGGGGCCCGGAGGTGGCTTCTCCGTCGAGGTGGAGGCCGGCACCTACGGCCTGTCCGCGCGGCACGGCGAGGAAGCGGGGGCACTGGAGCAACCGCTCACCCTGAGCGCGGGCAAGACGATCCGTGGCGTGCGGCTCCAGCTCGGCCCCGGGTCGGTGCTGGAGGGGCGCGTGCTGGAGCGCACCTCGGGAGCGCCGGTGGTGGGGGCCCGGGTCGACGTCAGCCCCCATGGACAGAACGGGGACACCGGCCGCGAGTCCACGGATGGAACGGGACACTTCCAGGTGGGCGGGCTCGCGCCCGGCAGCTACGACGTGGTGGTGACGGCGCCCGGCTTCACCCCGGCACTGCGGCGCGGCCTGACGGTGACGCCGCGCGAGCGCTTCTCCGTGGACCTCGTGCTCACCCGCATGGGCGTGGTGGAGGGCCAGGTGCGCGACGTGGCCGGACAGCCGGTGGCGGGCGCACGGGTGATCGCCCCCAACCTCGGGCCGGAGGAGCTGGAGTCCACGCCCCTCGAGTCCCGCACCGATGCCACGGGACACTACCGGCTCGAGGGCCTGAACGTGGGCCGCCAGCCGCTCACCGCCCGCCGGGAGGAGGCGACGCAAGGGGTCAACCGCTGGGTGGACATCACCGAGGAGGGCACGGCCCAGGTGGACTTCACCCTGGAGGGCACGGGCATCGTGGAGGGCGTGGTGCGGGCGGCTCGCGGCGCGCTGCCCTCCCAGCCCCTGGAGGTCCTCGCCTCGCTGGACGAGAAGAGCCCCTTGGCGCACAGGACTTCCAGCAGGCCGAGGTGGGCGCGAAGGGGAACTTCCGGATGGTGCTGCCCGCGGGCGGCTACGAGCTGTTGCTCTCGGCGCGCGACCACAGCCCCACCTTCCAGAGGACGCACGTCCAGGTGGAGGAAGGCCAGACGGTCCGGGTCGAGCTGCTCTGGGAGGAGAACGCCCCGGCATCCTCCGTGGAGGGGGTCGTCCTCGAGCCGGATGGCGCGCCCTCACCGAGAGCCACCGTCACCCTGGGCCTCGAGCCCCAGGAAGGCGGGATGATCCAGGCGAAGTACACGGACGAGGAGGACGCTTCTCCTTTGGCCTTGGCCCCGACATGGAGCCCGGCATGGGCGGACTGAAGGTCAGTGCGCTCAATGGAGGGCGGAGCGGCCAGTGTCGGGCGTGAAGCCGGGGAGCGCTCCCTGGTGGTCAGACTGCGCGCCGCGGCCTCGCTGCAGGGCCGGGTGATCCGCGCGGAGAGCCCGTGCGCGGCTTCACCCTCGGCATCGAGCCCGAGGGCGAGGAATGGCTCCCCCAGGGCAAGGGCCCCTGGGAGTTCCCCGGCGAGCGCTTCGAGCTCCACGACGTGATGACCGAGCCCCTGCGGCTGGTGGTGAAGACACCGGATGGCTCGCGTGGACAGGCCGTGGTGACGCCCCGTCCCGGCGCGACGGCCGAGGTGGAGCTCCGCCTGCGCGGCACCGCGTCCGTCCAGGGACGCGTGGTGGACGCGACCACCGGCGGCCCGCTGAGCGACGTGGTCGTGTTCATCGACAACGATCCCTCCTCGGTCCACATGCGCGAGAGCCTCGACCAGGGGCGCTTCTCCATCAGCGGCTTGGACCCGGGCGAGTACGTGTTGAACATCCTCGGCAGGCACACCTCCGGGCGCCTGCGCCTCCCCTGCGACTGGCCGAGGGGGAAGTGCTCGACCTGGGGGACCTGTCATTGGGTGGGACACCGGGTGGGACGGGGAGTGAGACATCGCCTCCGGCTCGGTGAATGCCTCGACGGCCGTCCAAATCTCTCTGAATTCCCCACAAGTCGGTCAACTGAGGATATGGTGGGTGGGCATGTACCTGCGCAGCCTCACGCTCCAGAACCTGAAACTCCTGCGAGATGTGGCCCTCTCCTTCACCCGTCCCGATGGGGAAGTGAGGCCGTGGACCGTCTTCGTGGGGGAGAATGGCGTGTGCAAGACGGCCATCCTCCAGGCCATCGGGCTCGCGGCGAGTGGGTGCTCGCTGGGCAGTGAGCTCGCGGACGTCACGAGCCTGCCGGATCGTCGGCAGCCCACCACCGAGCTGATGCTGATCGGCGCCGAGTTCACCTTCGGGCAGGAAGGGCACAAGGCGCGCCAGTACCCGGGGCTGGAGAAGAAGCACTCGCTGCCGCCCTACGTGCGCAGCTCCATCGCGGCCAAGAGCACCGGCGCGAGCTGGTGGGCAGCTCGCGCTACGTGGGCGTCGAGCACACGCAGGTGTTCGATCCCATCCGCGAGGCGCGCCGCACGCAGCTGCCCGGCTGGTTCGTCGCGGGCTACGGCACGGCGCGCACCCTGCCCCGCCCTCACTCCTTCCACGCCGACGGCCTGTCGGATCCCCTGCGCCAGCGCATGGCGAACCTCTTCGATCAGGGAGGACTCATCGCCACGGGCTTCGCCGACGTGTTCGAGCCGGCGCAGGCCAAGGCCTATGTCAAGCTGCTCAAGCAGGTGCTGTTGCAGGGCAACCTGCTGCCGGGCGTGGTGGACCTGGAGCTGCAGAGCCACGGCATCGTGCGCACGCGGCAGGATCTGCTCGAGGCGCACCGCTTCGAGTTCCAGCTGGGAGGCCAGCGCGTGAAGCTGCCCGCCACGTGGCTGTCGCGCGGCTACCAGGGAGCGATCGCGTGGCTGGCGGACCTCATCGGCCACATCCTCTTGGAGGCGGGCAAGCCGGTGCCGCCCGAGCGCATGGAGGGGCTGGTGCTCGTGGACGAGCTGGATCTCCACCTGCACCCGCACTGGCAGACGACGCTCATCACCACGCTCAAGCAGGTCTTCCCCAAGCTCCAGTTCGTCGCCACCACGCACTCGGCGATGCTGTTGCCGGGACTGGAGCAGGATGAGGTGTTCGTGTTGCGCCAGGACGACGAGGGCAACGTCTACGCGTCCCCGGCGCCCTCGACGCCCTCGTTCCTCACGGGCAGCGAGCTGCTCGACGCGTTCTTCGATCGCAAGGGCAAGCCCGTGAAGGCCTCCAGCCGCAAGCAGCCGCCCCCGCCCCAGAAGAAGCCCCGCGCCGCCGCCCGTCCGGCGGGCCGCTCCCGGAAGAAGTGAGCCGGCCCCGGCGCCCGCTGTCGCGGCCGAGGGCTCGCGCGGAGAGCCCGCTACGGCTCCGCGCGAGCCAAGCGGGTCTTCATGAATACCACAACATCCACCGCCGGCAGAGCGTTACTCTGGGATGTCCATGGCGTCCGGGAAGACTTTCCGGATGACAGAGAGCACTTCCTCGTCTTCTGACTCGATGTCCCACGATGTGCTGTCGACGGCGCGGAGGACCACCGCAGGCAACTCCTGGCCGGGGTGGGCATAACCTAGAATCTCTCCGTCGATGATTTGCACGTCCGGCGTGATCAAGCGGAGCAGATCCAGCGTATTCATCAGTTCCTCTGGGTCCACGGACTCAATCCGCTCTGCCGATGGACCGGGAGCAATCTCGCCGGGATGTAGTTTCCAGGTGAAGCCCATGACGAATTGCTCCAAGACCCGTAGCAATTCGTCGAGGTTCAGGTAGTGGCCCTCACGCCACGCATTCAATGTCACTCCTCTCATGGCATCACCAGGGGCTCCCCAGTTCCGCGCTTGAAGCCAGCCTTTGGTTTGCCTGGCACATTAGGTACATACCTGTGTTGCTCGGGAGCATGGTGATCGGGCCGAAGCTTTCCATTGGGGAACGTGGGGTGTGTGAAGTCAATATCACGGATCGGAATGTCATTCTCACCATACTCACGAGCCTTGTAGATACGGTTGTTGGTCGTGTCCCACTGAAGCTGGGTATGCGGCGCTCCCTTCGCTCCCGGATCGGGACCCCGGACCTTTCCGGGTTGCTGGCCCTCATACACGATGGTGCCATCCGGATACTTGGAGTGGATCGGAGCGTTCTTCACTCCATTGGGAACCTCATCGCTCCCGCCCTTCATCTGTGCGCTTTGATTTCCAGGGACCTTCTCGGTGTCGAACGTGTGGCTGGCTTCGGTGTTGGGCGTGAGGTGGTCTCCGTTGAGACCAAGCACGTCGACGTGGACGAGCGGATTGGGAACGTAAGCATAAAGGTTGGTTCCGCCCGCAGTACCCAACGGATCGCTCTGTAGATAACGGCCCAGCGTGGGGTCGTAATAGCGGAAGCGGTTGTAGAAGAGCCCCGTGTCAACGTCTTGATAGTGGCCGGGAAAGCGCAGGTGGAAAGCGATTTCTGACGTGGCGTCCACCTCGACCAGCCCGTAGGAATGGATAGGGCTCGCCCACCATACGATGCGACCGGAAGCATCCTCGATGCGCGAGGGCATGCCCACTTGGTTCGTGAACACGGTATGGGCCCGGCCACTCCGGGGATCCGCGTCCTCGCTGTCATAGTCCACGAACATCAGGGGCACGAGCGCGTCGTAGGAGGCATAAACGTAGACGCGCAGCCGTCGCTCTGGAGAGACTTCGGCGGCAAGCCGCTCGCCATCCCAAAAAAACCATGTCTGCCGCGTTCCCCGTCCGCAACGAATGCGCCGACCGATGGCGTCGTACTCAGCCGTCCAGGACTCACCCTGTCCGTCCTCGACGCGCACCAACATATCCGCACTGTCATACGTGTAGCGCTTACACGTTCCATCCCAGCCACGCCGCTCAACGATGTGCTGGCGATGGTCGTAGACGAACGTCTCGTCATTCGCAGAGGAAAGTCGGTTGCCCGCAGCGAGCGTGACATGGCTCAGGCCCGGCTGTTCCAGCAGATTGCCGGCCGCATCGCGCCGGTAGTGGATGTTACCCCGAGGCCCTTCTTCGCGTGCCAAGCGATGTGCGGCGTCCATGGTGTAGCGCGTCTCACCCCGCAGACTGTCCCACGACCCAAGGAGATCTCCCTCCGTCGAATAGTCATAGCGAGTCCAGCATGACGGAAACACCCCTTCCCCGGCCAGCTTCCAACCAAGACTTGCGCGGAGTCGGCCCCGGTCGTCGAACTGCGACAGCTCGCGGCTACCGTTGGCATGCTCCCGCAGCACCAGCCCCGAGGGGTCCTTCCAGAGCCGATGCTCCTGGCCTGTAGGGTCTCTCAGACGCTGCTCCCCGAATTGTTCGGAGGCCTGGAGCGTCGTGGTGAAGAACTCCAGCACGGTCGTCTGGCGCAAGACTGCCGTCTGCACGTGCTCGATCCCCCGGCCATCTCGCAGGTCGTACCGCATCCGTCCGAAGGCATCACGCTGCAGGACGATCTCATATCTGTCCGTGGAGGCGCGTACGGGACGACCACACGAGTCATAGGCAAGGAAGTGCGTGCCACCAGAGCCCAGGTAGCGAACCACGGTGCCGCCGTCCTTCCCATACTCGAAACGCATCAGCACCTGACCTTGGGTATCCCGTTTCTCCAACAGGCGGTCACCCTTGTCCCAGGCGTACTCTTCGCGGATCGCGCCATGCCTCCGCACCCGAACAAGGCGATCCTTCTGGTCGTAGTCGTAATCGCTCGTGGTTCCGCCCGGGTCGATGATGCGCGTCACTCGCTCCATGGACGAGTACTCGTACCGGATGGTGTTCCCAAGCGCATCGACATCCGCCACCTTCAAGTTCCAGCGACCGATGCGGCGCTCGCTCTCGTGACCATCGGCGTCCCGGTGCCATACTTGGTTGCCGGCGAGGTCATAGCGCCACTCTCGGTAGCGACCGGCCGCGTCGACTTCTCGTAACAACCGGCCGAGCGCATCATACGTGCGCATCGATCGAAGCTCTTGCGTGGGCGCCTCGGGCCGGAGCCGCACGAGCAGGGATACGAACCCCAGCAACTTCGTCGGCACGTGGGACAGCAGTTCCCGCGAAGCCCCCAAAGCCGCCAGAGGCAGTTGCTCCACTCCGCCACCCAGCCAACGTCCCAGCGGCGTTATGGGGTACAGGAACATCTCCGGTGGAGGCGGGCGCGGCAGTTCCTCCGGCGGAGGCAGCATTCGCTGGTATGGGTCCAGTCGACCCACCAGTGCCCCGTGCGCGTCGTACACCATTCGCGCCACGCGTCCACCGGAATCCATCTCCCGAAGCACACGCCCTTCGGAGTCCACCTCACGCACCATTACGCCGCCATACGGATCGATCCGCTTCCGCAGGGTGAGGTTCTCGTCATACTGAAAGGTACTGACACCGCCCTGTCGCTCGGTGACGCGCGACTCACGTTTCCCGGGTCGTACTCGAAACGAGCCCACCACAGTCCGTCCTCGCCCGAGGTCTCCGTACAGCGGCCCTGTGCGTCGTAGCGCCACCAGAAGCTGTAACCCGTGGGGGTACGCACCCGCGTCCAGCGGTGTGCCTCGTCATATTCGTACTCGTGCCGGCCCCCCTCGGCATCCTCGGACACCACGAGATGCCCATGACGGTCGTACTCGTATCGGGCCACGCGCCTCGTGCCGCTGCGTTGCACACGAAGCACCTCGGCCAGCCGGCCCGCGAGTTCGTGGACGAAGCGATAGAGGCAAGTCCCTTGCGGCGTGCGCTCCGTCACCTCACTCAGCCGCGCTCCTTCGTGGCGCAATTCCAGTTCGGCGTCCGCCGAGCGCACGAAGCGCAGCCGCGCGATGTTCTCCCCCTCGATGGCCTGGAATACCAGGAGTGGCCCCCGGCCCTCGGAAAGCTCGTAGCGTCCCCCATCCAGTCGGCGCAGCACCACGCCGTGCCTCTTCGTCTCGCGCTCGTCCTCCTTCAGCGGCGCGAAATCGATGACCCGGCCCCTGGCGTCCTCGTATCGCCACGCCTGGCGCAACAGGTGCAGCGTGTGCTGGTACTCATGCCGGAAACCCCAGCCCAGCACTCCCTGCCGGTCCGCGTGTGCCGTGTTGTAGCGGCGCCGCCAGCAGAAGAGCCCCGGGGGCGCCGAGCGCACATCCACGAACTCGTCGAAGTTGGCCCCGGTAATCACATCCACCGGGTGTCCGCCGTTGCAATGCACGCCGTTCTGCGACTTGCGCGCCGCGCGCATCTTCTTCAACTTCGACACCAGCGCGCCCAGCAGCGCCATGCCCGCGCGCATTCCCAGGGCCATGAGCGAGACGGTCGGCGGCCCTCCCACCACCACCGGCACCGGGATGGACAGCACCATCGTCGTCGGCAGCACCAGGCTGTTGACGGTCTTCTTCTTCTTGAGCCGCGGAATGGGCGGTATCCCGATGTCCTGGCAGCTCAGCGCCGGCAGGGCCGGTGGCTGAACGCATCCCCGTCCACCGAGACGGTGGAACTCCCCATGAAGACCTCGGACTCATTGGCGGGGGGCTTGATGAACACGCCCCCCATGGGGATGTGGGGCGGGAGCGCGATGCCCGAAGTGCCCGCCTGCGCTCGGGGCACGCCTCCGACGAGCACCGTCGCCCCCAGGATGGGCACGTAGTCCATCGGGTCGAACACCATCCCGATGTGCGGGTGGGGAATGGGCACCGGCGGCACTCCGCCGGGCGGCTGGATGAGGTGGATGTCGATTCCCAGCAGCGGATCGAAGTGCTTGGCGGCTGGCATCATGACGGTTTCCCCCGACTCCGAAGGCCGCCACCGCGGCCCCAGGAACTTCTCCATCTGCCGTTCAATCGCCACTCCGTGGTCGCGGTACGTCCACGTCCGGGTGAGTCGCAGCATTCCCTCGCCCAGGTAGCCCAGCGTGGACGAGCGGCGCGTCTCGTCATCCATCCGCTGTGCCACCTTGAGGCCCTCGATGCCACAACGCCACGACGCATCAGCAGCCCGCGCCAGCTCGTGGCAGTACGCCGCCATGCGCCAGCACTCCAGCAGCATCCGCGTGTCCTGGAGCTGCTCGGCCAGGGGCGCGGTGTCCTCGTACACCGTGGCTCCCCGCTCGTACACGGCGGCCGAGACCAACGCGGCACCGAGCGCCAGCCGGACCTTCAGCCTCAGCGCGAGCGCCGAGGACTCTCCCCGCGCCTGGGCTTCCAGGGCCGCATCCTCGGCCTGCCAATAGGTCCGGATGGCCTCCACGGGCTTGCCCATGGACAGGTAGCCCGCGCCGAGCGCGAACCAGGAGGCCACCAGCAGATGCCCCCATTTCTGTTGGTACGCCAGGGCCGCGGCCTCGCCTGCGAGCCGCTCGGCGCGCCCCAGGTCCTTCGCCGCCAGGGCCCGGCCCAGTTGCACGTACAGGTGCCGGTAACGGCCATACGGAGTATTCAAGCGCCCGGCGGCCGTGGAGACCTCCTCGAGCGCCGCGCCCATGTCCAGGTCCGCCACGTGCGTGCGGACACGACGCGCCTGGGTCCGCGCCACCTCGGTGAGGATCGGCGCCTCCCGGGAGTCGATGCACACCAGACGCACGTTCGGCTCATGGGCGCGCCGCACCACCCGCTCCACCCATTGCTCCCAGGCCCGGGCGGCATTCCACCCTCGGGAAGGAGCACGAGCACCAGGTGCCGGAACAGGGGCTGGTGGTGCGCGTGGAAGGAGGCCGCCGCAGCGAGGAACGCGTCCACGTCGTCCTGGCCTCGCGCGGGCGCGGGGGCCGTCCACGAGGCATCGGCGCCCGCGGCCGCCAGCTCGTCACGGATGGACAGGTATTGCTCGGACAGGGACTCCACCACGTCCAGCCCGTGACGCTCGGGTTCATCGAAGGGCGCGGTGAGGCGCAGGAACAGATCGGGCGTGATGCCGCTCTCGTGGTCCTCCACCTGGAAGAACGTCTCCAGCAGGTTCCACTCGTCATGGGCGAGCACCCAATGCAGCAGCCGGGCCTCGGGGTCCTCCGCGAACTCGCGCCACTGGGCGCGCAACCGCTCGAGCCGTCGCTGGATGGGCGCTCGGATGTCGTTGTCGGCCATGTGCCGGACCTCAGTTGATCTTCACCAACCCACCGGCGACTTCATTCAAATTGGCCCCCATCGAGCTGACTGTCGGGCCGGCCACCGCCACGCCCGCCGGATCCAGCTTCACCGTGCCGGCTCCGCCCGCGAGAGCGATCTCCACCGCGCCGAGGATCTCGATCTTCGTGGGGGTGAGCTTGATGGAGCAGCCACCGCAGCTCAGCTCGATTTCATTGCCCGAGCGCACCGAGATCTTCCCACTGTCCTCGATGGTCACTTCCCCCGAGCCATGCACGAGCGTGATGTAGCTGCCCGCGTTCAGCTCCACGTGCCCGCCCTCGAAGGTGAAGGTGGTGGGGCCCTGGGTGGTCTGGTGCTTCACGTCGGCGGTGACCAACCGCTCGGCGCTCACGGTCAGCTCGTCGTTGGTGGTGACGGTGGTCTGCCGGCCGGCCGCCAGTGCCACGGTCTCCTTGCCCGTCACCGTCTTGGCGCGCGTGCCTCCGACCGAGTACGTCTCCTTGCCGTCCACCGTGAGGCTGCGCTCCCCGTGGATGGTGACGGTCTCGTTCACGTTCACCGTCTGGGTGCGGTTCTGCTCGACGGTGACGGTCTCGTCCTTCTTGACCGTCTTGGTGCGGTTGCCCGAGACGGTCAGGGATTGGTCTCCGCCCACGCTCTCGGTCTGATTGACCTTCACGGTGTTGGTCTGGTTGTTGTCCACCGTGGTGGTCTGGTCATTCTTCACCTGCGTGGTGTCGTCGTGCTCCACCACCGCCAGTTGATCCTTCTGCGCGTGGAGGAACACCTGCTCCTGGCCCTTGGCGTCCTCGAAGCGCAGCTCGTTGGAACCGCTGCCCCCCGGCGAACTCTGGCTGCGCAGCGTGGTGCGGGTGCGCTCCCCGGGCAGACTCAGCGGCGGCGGGTTGGCGCCATTGTAGACGCAGCCGATGACCAGGGGCCGGTCCGGGTTGCCCTCCAGGAAGTCGATGACGACCTCCATGCCCACGCGGGGGATGGAGAACATGCCAAAGCCGGCTCCCGCCCACGACTGCGCCACGCGCACCCAGCACGAGCCTTTTCGTTCTCGGGGCCCACCCGGTCCCAGTGGAAGCGCACCTTGATCCGGCCGTGCTCGTCGGTGTGGATCTCCTCTCCCGCCGGCCCCACCACCATGGCCGTCTGCAGGCCAGGGACGCGGCTGCGCACCAGCGGGTACTCAGGCCGGAAGGGTACGGACAGGGGAATGCACTCGAAGCGGTTCTCGTACCGCTCCGGCTTCACCTCCTCGCCCGAGCCCTCCAGGGAGAACAGGGGGTGCTCCTCGGGCGCCTCGCCCAGGTGCTCGACGCGGGTGAGCAGATAAGTCTGGTCCAGCCCGACACGCGCGTGACCCCGGAGTTCGAAGGTCCGCCCCGGGCAAAAGCCCGTCACATTGCCACGGCCCCGCCCCTTCTTCTGGCCCAACTGCTGCCCCTCGCGCAGCAGGCGGGCCCGCGCGACCGCGTCCTCTTTCGTGTACCGGTGGCCGCCCTTGTCGTAGTCCGACAGGCTGAGCTCCGCCGGGTAGAGGTATTCCTCCCGGCCACTCTCCTCCTCCTCCCGGGCATCCTTGGTCAACACGAACCTCGGCCGCGTCCAGTCGAAGTCCCGCACCACCACGCCCGTCGGGCGCAGCGAGGTGGACCACTCCAGCCCCTGGAGCGTCTCCATCTGTGCGAGGCCACCGGCCCGGTTGGCGATCCACACGGGGCCGTTGTCGAGCGTCTGGCACGGATGGAAGGGCGAGTTGTCATCCACCAGGACGAGTTCCTCGGCCTCGCCCGAGTGCTCGAAGAAGAAGGCGATGCCCTCCTCCTTCATCAGCCGCAGGACGAAGTCCAGGTCCGACTCGGCGTACTGCACGCAGTACTCGCGCTTGGGGTACTCGCGATGGAGCGACGACAGGTTCACCTTGCGCTTGAGCGGGAGGAGCCCCTCGTTCAGCACGTCCTCCAGCACTTCCGGCACCGTCATCTCCTGGAAGATGTACGAGTCGATGCGCTGGGAGAGTTCCCAGAGGGCGGGGACGACATGGACGCGCACCATGTGCTTGTCGGCCAGGGTACCCAGGTCCTCCACGTGGCGCGCGATCCCCTGGACCTGACGTGAGAGAAGCGCTCGCTCCAGGCCCAGCGTGCACGAGGAGCCGAGCAGCGCGTCGGCATCCACGAAGAGCCCGTCGAGCACCAGGTCGACGGTGACCTCGTAGAGTTCGGACAGCCCCTCCCGGGTATGGACGCGCCGCACGTGCCAGGGAGCCCCCGGCTCGGCCGAGGAGCTGAACGTGTAGCGCACATGGGCCAGGGGATTGCCGCCACCGAGCAGCGAGAGCACTCCGGAGAGAGCCTTGCCGACGACGTTGCCCCCCTCTATGGCCTGGGTGAGTTGGGTGGCCGTGGACGCGACCTGCGCCACCTGCCGCAGGCGCTCATCGAATGTGGACATGGGTTCCCCCGGAAACAGCGAGCGCGAAAGAAAAGGGCTCGGGTGCGAGTCTCGCACACTTTCCATGCGGGGAGAGCGGGTGAAGGCCCGCTCACACGGAGGAGGGAGTCACCCGCCGCGCGCCGTGCCGCACTCGGAACAGAAGCGCGCCTGGGGCGCCAGCTCCGTTCCGCACTGCGTACAGAAGGCACGGGCCGCCGCGAGCGGCTTGCCACATTCGGAGCAGAACTTCCCCCCGCGATGCGGGCCGGCAGTGCGGACAGGCCGACTGGGCCACCGAGCGCGGGGCCTTCATGTCCAACGACTCCACCTGATCCACCGCGCGCGCCTTGGTCCACGCCTGCTCCACGGACACCTGGGCCTGGATGTGCGCGGCCTCTTCCTGGAGGTTCGGCGCGCAGGACTCGCACAGGCCGCGGGCCTCGTTCCAACAAGCCTGGGGGCAGACCCACTGGCCGCAGCGGGTGCAGTGCTTGAAGTGCTTCCTCGCCTCCTCCACCGCCTCGGCGTAGGCCTCGTCCCAGGCACTGCCGCGCAAGGCGTCCTTCACGTGCTCGCCCGCGTAGGCCGCCCGCGACAGCGTGCCCCCGAAGAGAGAGCCCGCCGCCTGGAGCAGCCCGGTCGCCATGCCCACCTTGCTCGCGATGAAGGGCGACAAGTGCCCGTTGTGGCACTTGTCGCACTTGAACTCGAACTGGAAGCCGTAGTTGTTGGAGCGATCGGTGTAGTTGCGGGTGAACGGGATCATCGCCCCCGCGACGCTAGCACGCTACTTCGTCCACACCGCGTAGTTGGTGCCCGAGGTGCCCAGCGTCCAGCCCGCGCCCGGCGACCAGTCGCCCGGGCCGATCTTCATCGCCACGCTGCCCTTGGTGCCAGTGATGATGGCGGCATACCGGCTCGAGTCCGCCACCTGGATGCTCACCGCCGAGCTGGAGTGGATACCCTTGGCCTTGCGGATGGACATCAGCGTCCTGATGGCCTCCTTGTGGCCCCAGTCGTAGAAGTGCACCCAGTAGACGCACGGGACGCCCGGGTGCGTGAGGATATAGGCGTAGCCCTGCATGACCTTGTCGCTGGGGAAGGGCCAGTGGTTCTGGCTCGTGCCCGAGGTGCTCGGCCCCGTGTCGTGGTTGTCGATGAAGGTCACCGACTTGGCCGCCCACCACCCGATGGCGCCCGAGGGCTGGCCCGCGCTGTCACGCAGCCGCCAGAACTCGTTGTACTGCACGGCCTGCTGGAGGATGCCCTTCGTGGTGAAGTCGAACACGGTCGACTTGCCGCCCGTGGCGTCGATCCAGTTCATGAGCTGCTGCCGGTGGGCATCGGGGTTGGCGAGGTTCAGGTCCGTCCACAACTCGCCCACGGAGAAGTAGGGCACCGTGGCGGTGTTGTAGTTGCCCACGTACGAGCCGTTGAAGCCCTTCACGTAGTCGTAGCGCCACCCGTCGTAGCCGATGCTGGACTTGAGCCAGTTCATCCAGCTCTTCAGGTCGCCCTGCACCGTGGCGTTGGTGTGGTCCAGGTCGCGCGCCGCCCCGTAACCATCCCCGGTGTCCGTGTTGCCCGTGGCACCCGTCCACTCGTCCCCGCGCGTCACCGCCCACGAGCCCCAGGTGGGGTTGGTGAAGTCCGCCCAGTTGGTGGTACCCACGCGGTGGTTGACGACGATGTCCGCGATGGCCTTCACGTTGTAGGTGTGCAGCGCGCCGATGGCCGACTTGAGCTGCGCCTCGGTGCCGTAGCGGCTGTTGAGCACGCTGAGCTGGCGCGGCAGGTAGCCCTCGTTGGAGGCCGCGTCGCTGGAGGGCGGCAGCCACACCATGGTGAAGCCGCTGGCGCCAATGTCCGAGGCCTTGCCCTGGACGATGCCCCACCAGGGAGACGTCTGGTACGAGGTCCAGTGGAAGCCCTGCAGCATCACGTCGCCGCTGTTGCCATCCATGGGCCCCGCGAACACGGCCGGCGCGCCCAGCAACGCCAGGGCCCACGACAGCGACACGGCTCCGCCAAACACTTTCTTCTTGAGCATCGGGTTCTCCAGGAGAGAGGGGTGAGGCGGCATGCGCTCTACTGCCTTTCCCCCCGGCCGGGGAGAGACGGGGGGTCACGACGCGCCGGGACATGACGGACCCGCTGTCCGGTGGAAAGAGGTGGGGGACGCCTCCGGGAGGCGTTAGGATCGGGCAATGGCCGAACAGTCCCCCCTATTGGGTCCTCATCTCGGTCTTGTTCAGCTCGCAGCCGTTGACGCCCGCGCTGGCCATGACCCTGCATCAGGCGGCGTATGACCTCTACCGGCGCGGTGACGCGGAGCAGCCGGTGGCGGGAGATCTGCTCACCGGACGGGTGCGCAACCTGCGCAAGGACGTGCAGATGGGCACCCTCGTGGGCCCCGCCTTCGAGGCGGAGATCGAAACGGAGCGCGGCTCCGGCACGGTGCGCTTCCTGCTCACCCGCCAGGGTCTGGATTTGATGAAGGACCAGCCCGCCGAGCCCTCCGTCCCTCCGCGACCGCGCTACCTCAACTGACGCGCGCGAGCGGGTGCCTCAATGCACCCGCTCCTTCTCCACGCGCTCCTTGCGCCGCGGCTTGGCGAGCTTCGCCTCGGGGCGCTTGTGCGTCACCATGCGGACGATGCCGTAGTAGAGCTGCTCCTCGGTGTACACCGTGCGCCCGCGGAACGTGCCGGGGACGTAGGCGGGCCCGGGGCGCTCCAGCCACTGAAACACCCGCACCTCCTCCGAGCGCGCGAGCGCCTCGAGCAGCTCCGGGGGACACTGCTTGAGGTAGCGGCGCACCAGCGGCTTGAGCTGACGGTAGAAGTCCTCGCCCAGCACCGAGTGCCGCCGCCCCGCGTGCAACGTGCCGTCGAAGCGGCGCGACATGTGGAAGAGCTCGTGCATCACCGTCTGGACGCGGCCCTGGGGCGTGGACGCGCGGAAGAAGCGCGGACGCAGGGTGATGCAGTAGAGCATCCGCCGGCCGTGGATGCGGATGACGGGCTTGCGGCGGCCACTGGGGTCCGTGCAGCGCCCGCCCCGGAAGCACAGCGGCTTGACCGTGCCGCGCGAGGCGCGCCGGGCCTCGCCCGCCACCACGAGGATACGGCTGGCCTTCACGTGGGCGAACTCCGGCATCTTCGCGGCGATGTCGCGGATGAGCGCGCGGACGGCCTTGTTGAGGTTTTGGCGGAGGTAGGCCACGGTGTAGTCAACAGTGTACCGCAAAATGCCTTGAGACCAGACGCCCCCCGCTCCACCCTGCTCTCCATGCGTTTCGCCCCGCGTGCCATCGTCCACCTCCTGACGTTCGCCGCCTGGCTCTCCGGGTGTGCCTCCACTCCGCCCGCCGTCCCCCTGGGCCCCGTCTCGCTCTCCCAGGAGGAGACGCGCGTCATCGCCCAGGACCCGGCGAGCATGGAATTGCGCTACTCCGGCGAGCTCACCAGCCCCCAGACCGCCACCCTGGAGAAGGCCGACTACGAGCTCGTCTCCAACGGACAGGTGCTGGAGAAGGGCACCGCGGCGCTGGGGGTCCCCCTCGTGCCCGGCTCCCCCACGGCCTTCTCCTTCATGGCGAGCACCCCCTCCGTGAAGAGCCCGGAGGACCTCCAGGCCCTGAGCGACAAGGGGGGCTCGCTGCTCGTGGCGGTGCGCGGCACCCTGACGGTGCGCTCGGGCGAGTCGGAGCGCACCCTGCCCTTCGCCGCGTCCCGGCAGGTGCGCGTGCCGCGGCTGCCGCGCGTGAAGGTGCTCGCCATGGAGGGCGCGCGCTATTCGGACGAGCAGGTGGACCTGGTGATGCGCCTGGGCGTGGAGAACCCCAACCCCTTCCCGGTGCGGCTGGACGGGCTCACCTGGACGCTCGGCATCCAGGGCCGGCGGCTCGGAGAGGGCACCCTGGGCAAGCAGGACATCGTGGACGCGGCGGCCACCGGGGTGTATCCCGTGGAGGTGGCGGTGACACGGGAGACGTGGGGTCCGGAGGTCCGGGGCTCATCGCCAAGGGCACGCTGCCGTACGAGGTCGCGGGTGAGCTCACCGGCCCGCTGGTGCGCGTGCCCTACTCGCTGTCCGGAGACGTGAAGCTCAACGTGTCGCGGTAGTGCCCATCTATCTGCTCGGAGACGACCCGAATCTCTTCCCCCCACCCGAGCGCGCGGACCGCACCGGTCTGCTCGCCGTCGGGGGAGACCTGAGCCCCGAGCGTCTGCTCGCCGCCTACTCCCGGGGCATCTTCCCCTGGTACAACGAGGGCCAGCCCCTCTTGTGGCACTCGCCCAACCCCCGCTTCGTGCTGGAGCCCGCGAAGCTGCACGTGGGCCGCTCGCTGCGCAAGACGCTCAAGGCGGGCCTCTACGACATCCGCTGGGACACCGCCTTCGCCGACGTCATCGCCGCGTGCGCGCGTGCCGCGTCCCGGCCAGGACGGCACGTGGATCACCGACGAGATGCAGCGCGCCTATGTCACCCTGCACGAGCTGGGCTTCGCGCACTCGGTGGAGGCGTGGGCCGGGGGCGAGCTGAAGGGCGGCTTCTACGGCGTGTCCCTGGGGGCGGCCTTCTTCGGCGAGAGCATGTTCGCGCACGCGCCGGACGCCTCGAAGGTGGCCTTCGTCACCGCCGTGGAGCGCTTCCAGTCCTGGGGCTTCCACTTCATCGACTGCCGGTGGAGACGGAGCACCGGCGCGCTTTGGCGCCCAGCCCTGGCCGCGCAAGCACTTCCTCGAGGCGCTCGCCCGCGCCCAGCGCGAGCCCTCGCGCCGGGGCCGGTGGAGCGCGACGGACGCCCCCGCCGGCTCAAGCCCTTGATTCGGGAGGCGTCACCTTGGCCAGGGGCAGCTCGAGGGTGAAGGTGGCGCCCCGGTAGCGGCCCTCGCTCAAGCACGACAGCTGGCCGCCCATCTCCCGCGCCGCCAGGGCGCTCGCGTGCAGGCCGAAGCCATGCCCGTCCTTCTTCGTGGTGAAGCCCTGGCTGAAGAGCCGGGGCAGCACCTCCGGGGAGATGCCCACCCCGTTGTCGCTCACGGAGATGAGCAGCCGCTCGCCCCTCGGCTCCACCCGCAGGGTGAGCCGGCGATCCTCGACGCCCTCCTCCAGCAGCGCGTGGCGCGCGTTGCTCAGCAGGTTCACGAGGATCTGCAGCAGCTTGTGCCGGTCCACCAGCACCACCGGCACCTCGGCGGCGTACTCGCGCCGCAGCTCGATGCCCAGCCGATCGAACGACACCGCGAGCAGGCGCAGCGCATCGTCCAGGAGCGCGGGCACGGCCACCTGCTCCATCGCCCCGCTGAAGCGCGCATGGCGCTGCTGCATGCTCACCACGGACTTGATGTGGTCCACGCTCTGGACGAGCCGCCGCATCTCCTCCTGCATCGACTCGCGCTCCTGGGCGAGCTGGAGCGAGAGCGCCTCCAGGTAGGCGGGAAGCTGCCGTCCCCGCACGTCCTCGCCCAGGAAGGCACCGAGCCGGGATTCGTTCTCGCGCAGCAGCGCCACCGCCCGCCCCAACCCGGACACGCGCGAGTCGCGCAGCCGCTCCATCACCAGGCTGGCCGAGACGTTCACGCTGTTGAGCGTGTTGCCCACGTTGTGCAGCACCCCGGTGGCGATCTCCGCCATGCCCGCCTGGCGCGACGCGTCCACCAGGTTGCGGTGCATCTCCCCGAGCTGAATCTCGGCGCGCTTGCGCTCGGTGAGATCCCTGCCGAAGAGCGTGAGGCCCACCACCCGCTCCCCCTCGCGCACCGGGTTGAAGAGGACGTCCACCGTGCGCGGCCGCCCCTCCACGAGCACGTCCACCTCCGCCCGCACGCGCTGGCCCCCCAGGGCCATGCGGCCCCGCGTCGCCACCCACTCGCGCAGCGCCGGGGGACAGCCCGACAAGAGCGGATTGCCCGGCACGAGCGCCACCCCATCCGTCATCCGCGCGAAGAGCTGCTGGGCCCCCGGGTTGGCCATCACCGGGCGCCCGTGCGCGTCGAGCGACAGCACCACGTCATCCGTGCTCTCGATGAGGCTGCTCAACTTGCTCTCGCTCTCGCGCAGCGTCTGGAGCGTGCGCCGCAGCTCGGCGTGCACCTCCTCGCGCGAGGTGCTGTACAGCCAGCTGAGCGCCCAGCCCAGCATCAGCGACAGGCCCGCCATGAACTTGCCCCAGGAAATGCCCGGCTCGGCGAACAGGGGGCGCGTCTGGCCAAAGCCCGAGTGGACGAGCTCGTGCAGGAACGCCGCGTTGAAGGCCAGCAGCGCGGTGAAGACGAAGCCCCTGCGCGCTCCCAACAGGTAGACGGCCAGCAGGGGCACCAACATGTTCACCCCGTGCATCACCCCGCCGGGAAGCTCCACCAGGAGCGTGCCGACGAGGAGCGACACCGCGAGCGAGCCACACAACAGCAGGGAGGGCCCGAAGGGCGAGCGCAGGCGGCGCACCAGCACCAGCACCCCCAGGGAGACCAGCAGGTGGCCCCCCAGCACCAGCGCCTGGGGCACGCGCTGCGCCGGCGGGTAGAGGGGAATCATCACCGGTAGGCCAGGTCGAGCAGCAGCAGCAGGCCCACCGAGCCCACCACCACCCGGAGACGGCCCAGTTCTTCCGGAGGCAGCCGGCGCTGCTCCTCCGTCAGGGATTCATCCAGACACCGCAACCACCGGGAGCGGAGACCCAGGCCCACGAGCCACCTCGCCTTCCCGAGGAGCGCGCTCCGGGCTGGAACGATTCATCCCTCCTGGGGAGCGGTGGGCAGCATCACACGAAAGGTCGTCCCCTGTCCCGGGGTGCTCTCCACGGAGATGTCGCCTCCTAAACGAGTCACGATGCCATGGCAGATGGACAGGCCCAGGCCGGTGCCCATGCCCGCGGGCTTCGTCGTGAAGAAGGGCTCGAAGAGCCGCCCCAGGTTCTCCGGGGCGATGCCACACCCGTTGTCCTCGACCTCCACGACAACGCGTCCATCCGCCCGCCGCAGCACGCCCAGGCGCAGGAAGGGCTGGGGGCGGCCACGCAGGGCGTGGGCCGCGTTGACCAGCAGGTTGATGAACACCTGGCTCAGACCATGCTCGCTGGCCAGCACGGGGGGAACGTCCTGGAAGGCGCGCACCACCCGCGGCTGCGGCCCGAGCACCTCCGCCGCCATGCGCAAGGCGCACTCCAGCACCTCGCGCACGTCCACGCGCTCGCGCGGCGGCTCGTCCACCCGGGCGAAGACGCGCACGTCCTGCACGATGCGCGCGATGCGCTCGGCGCCCCGGAGCGCGTCGCGGCTGGCCTCGCGCAAGTCCTCGCGCAGCTCCTCCGACTCGGACGTCCACGGAACCGACTCGAGCCCCCGCACGACATGGCGCAGGTTGGACAGGATGAAGCTCAGGGGGTTGTTGACCTCGTGGGCCAGTCCCGCCGACATGCGCCCCAGCGCCTCGAGCTTCTGCGCGTGCAACAGCCGGGTATTGGCCTCCGCCAGCGCCCGCGTGCGCTCCTCCACCGCCAGCGACAGCCCCTGCATCCGCTGCTGGCTCGCGCGCAACAGCTCCCACTTCTCACACAGCGCGTGCGCCATCTGCCGCACCTCGATGGTGTCGAAGGGCTTGCGCAGGATGAGCAGCCGCTCGCTCGTCTCCAGCTTGCGCACCAGCTCGTCCCACGAGTAGTCCGAGTAGGCCGAGCAGAGCACCACTTGGAGGTCCGACGACTCGCGCCACATGCGCAGCGTCGTCTCCACGCCATCCAATCCCGGGGCATGCGCACGTCCACGAAGGCCAGCGCATAGGGACGCCCCGCGCTCACCGCGTCGCGCACGTACCGCACGCCCTCCTCCCCTCCGAGGCGAAGTCCAGCTCGAAGGACGGGGCCGCCGTGGAGCGTGGCGCCGGCGCCTGCTCCCCGAAGAGCCGCGACTCCATCGCGTCCAACGCGTCGAGGCCCGAGGTGGAGTGCGCGAGGATGCGGTGGAAGTCCCGGTGGATGGAGGGGTTGTCGTCAACCACCAGGATGCGGTGGCTCGCCTCCGAATGAGAACTCATGTCCAGGCCTCCTGTCCGAGGCCTGGAACGTCCGTTGGGAAAGCATGGACCTGGAGCTGTCCTCCCGGGTCACGGCGGATGGAATGCAGTGGGTTCACCACGATGTCCACTAGTCTACGCTGGACCCGCGTTCCTGGGCACCCCGGCCGAGAATCCTCCGCCCCCCTGGAAATGAATCCAAGGGGGAGCGGGCGAGACACCGGCGCGCTCCTCAGTCGTCGGCCGAGACCTGGCGGAACACCGCCATGGAGCGGCCCACCAGCTCGAAGCGTCCCGGGGGAACCGGCGCGTCCGGGCCCAGCTCGTCCGAGGCCGTGTACAGCTGAATCACCCACCGCTTGCCCTCGATGGGAGGCGGCACGGCGAAGGATACGGCCTCGTGGTGAGCGTTGAGCAGCACCAGGAGTGCATCCCCGATGATGCGCTGGCCCCGCTCGTCGGGCGAGGGGATGGCATCGCCTCCGAGCAGGAACGCGAGGGAGCGCACGAAGGGCTTCTGCCAGTCCTCCGAGCCCATCTCCGTGCCGTCCGGCCGGAACCAGGTGAGATCCTTGTGCTCCGAGTCCCAGATGTGCTCGCCCTGGAAGAAGCGGCGGCGCTGGAGCACCGGCTGGGTGTCACGGAAGTGGATGAGCCGCGAGGTGAACTCCAGCAGGGCCTGCCGGCGCTCGTCGAGGTCCCAGTCCACCCACGACAGCTCGTTGTCCTGGCAGTAGGCGTTGTTGTTGCCGCCCTGGGTGCGGCCCATCTCGTCACCGGCCACGATCATCGGCACGCCCAGCGACAGGAAGAGCGAGGAGAGCAGGTTGCGCTTCTGGCGCTCGCGCAGGGCGATGATGTTGGCGTCGTGCGTCTCCCCTTCCGCGCCGCAGTTCCACGCCTGGTTGTCGTCGGCGCCGTCGCGGTTGAACTCACCGTTGGCCTCGTTGTGCTTGTGGCTGTAGGTGACCGTGTCGTGCAGGGTGAAGCCGTCGTGCGCGGTGATGAAGTTGATGCTCGCCTGGGGGCGGCGCCGGGCGCTCTGGAACATGTCCGAGGAGCCCGTGAGCCGGTGGCCCACCTCGCCCGCGAGGTTCTCGTCGCCCTTCCAGTAGCGGCGCATGGCGTCGCGGTACTTGCCGTTCCACTCGCGCCAGGGCGAGGGGAAGTTGCCCACCTGATAGCCCCCCATGCCCACGTCCCAGGGCTCGGCGATGAGCTTCACGCGGCTGAGCACCGGATCCTGGCTGATGATCTGGAAGAAGGCGGCGTTGGGGGAGAACTCCCCCTTGCCGTGGCGGCCGAGCACCGTGGCCAGGTCGAAGCGGAACCCGTCCACGTGCATCTCCTGCACCCAGTAGCGCAGCGAGTCGATGATGAGCCGCGAGGCGTTCTGGTTGGAGGCGTTCACGCTGTTGCCACACCCGGTGAAGTCCAGGTAGTAGCGCGCGTCCGGCATCAGCCAGTAATACGAGGCGTTGTCGATGCCCTTGAGCGACAGCGTGGGCCCCATGTGGTTGCCCTCGCAGGTGTGGTTGTACACCACGTCGAGGATGACCTCGATGCCCGCGGCGTGCAGCGCCTTGACCATCGCCTTGAACTCGTTGACGACGGTGCCCGGCGCCTTGCGGCTCGCGTACTTCTGCTCGGGGGCGAAGAAGGCCAGCGTGTTGTAGCCCCAGTAGTTGGACAGGCCCTTCTCGCTCAGGAACGAGTCGTCCACGTACTCGTGTACCGGAAGCAGCTCCACGGACGTCACGCCCAGCTTCGTGAGGTGCTCGATCATGGCCGGGTGGGCGAGCCCCGCGTAGGTGCCCCGCAGGTGCTCGGGCACCTTGGGGTGGCGCATGGTGAGGCCCTTGACGTGGGCCTCGTAGATGACCGTCTTGCGCCAGGGCACGTCCGGCGCGCGGTCATTGCCCCAGTCGAAGAAGTCGCTCACCACCACGCACTTGGGCATGCCCGGCGCGCTGTCGCGCTCGTCGCGCATCAGGTCCTGCTTCTCGTGGCCCAGCGTGTAGCCGAACACGGGCTGGGACCAGTCCACCTCGCCGTGCAGCGCCTTGGCATAGGGGTCCACCAGCAGCTTGTAGGGGTTGCAGCGGTGTCCCTTCTGGGGCTCATAGGGGCCATGCACCCGCAGACCGTAGAGCGTGCCCGGCTCCAGGGCGGGCACGTAGCCGTGCCACGTGTACTCGGTCGACACCGGCAGGTCGAAGCGCTCGATCTCCTTCGAGGGGTCCCGGGGTCGAACAGACAGACTTCCACCCGGGTGGCCACTTGCGAGAACACCGCGAAGTTGACCCCCGACCCATCGAACGTCGCGCCCCTCGGATACGGCTTGCCCGGCCACACTTCCCTCGTCATACGCTTCAACGTCCTTTCGACACAGACTCACGGGTGAAGATGTGTGAAACAATTGGAACCCGCTACATTCGCCTTGGGCTGAACCAGGCAAGCGTCCGCCAGCCATCATCTGAAAGCCCCGCCGTGCGATACCGCACGCTTGCGACTGCAAACCCGTGCCCCCAGCTTCCAGCAGTCCCAATGTGCGCGGCCTCGCAGGTCGCACGAAAGGAAGCATTCACATGAAGCGGATGATCCAGGGAGTGATGCTCGCCGGAGCGCTGGTCGCGGGAAGCACGTCGTTCGCCCAGCCGGCCACCAAGGCCGCGACACCCAAGGCCGGCACGGCCGAGTACAAGGGCTTCGTCGTCCCCACGGACACCAAGGGGCTGCTCGAGCGGCTGCACTACGTCAACCAGACGGAGATCAAACAGGCCGGCTCGCCCAGCAGAACGCGTCGAGCCCCGAGGTGAAGTCGTTCGCCGAGCAGATGATCACCGAGCACACGGCGGCCGACGAGAAGATCCTGGCGCTCGCCAAGACGCAGAACCTGAAGCTGGCGGACACGCCCAAGCCCATCAACGACGTGGAGAAGAAGGCCCTGGCGGCCGACAAGGCCTCGATGGAGAAGCTCCAGTCGCTCAAGGGCGAGGCCTTCGACGGCTGCTACATGACCGAGCAGCTCGGCGCCCATGACGCCGCGCTCGGCAAGCTCGCGGCGGGCCGGCAGGCCGCGGGCGCCACCCCCGAGCTCACCACGCTCCTGGACGAGCTGACCCAGAGCGTCACCAAGCACCGCCAGCACGCCTACGCGCTGCTCGGCAAGCTGAGCCCGCAACCCGCGGCCACCGGCGGCGCGGGCACCACCGGCACCCCGAGCCCCACGGGCGGCAACATCGGCCCCACGGGCGGCAGCACCGGCACCACCGGCCCCGACACGCGCAACTAGGCCGGGCGCGACGCGGTGAGCGGGGCCGGGAGGAGAGAACCGGCCCCGCGTGAAGAGCACCTTTGCCCGCCACGTTCCGGATGGTGTAGGGATGAACGGGTCAGCTCTCCGCTCATGAAGACCTCTCCCCGCTCACCTCGGCGCGAACAAGGACTCGCCCGGTGGATGGTCCTGGGGGCGCGGCCTGCGCCCTCCTCCTGGCCGTCCTCGCCGGGGGCCCTCGTCCAGCGTCCAGCGGCGGGGCGAGGTCCACGAAGTCGCCAGGAGCGCGCGACCGGCGCCAAGCGCCACGGTCTCCGCGACCCGGCGCCCCCAGCACGAGCGGCTGGTGGGAGACCGTGAAGCCCCGCTCCACGCCGCCCTGGAGCTGCCACGCCCCGCGGGCAAACCCCTCCCCGGCTACAAGCGATTCGACTCCCGGCATGGCCTCGCGCCGCGCCTGGAGGCGGGAGTCACTCCGCTCACGCGGATGCACCGCCCGTGCGAGCCCGAACGGCGCCATGGGCGCATCGCGGATCGTCCGCTCATCGAGAACTGTCCCGCGCAAGGACCACCCCGGCTCGCGTGAGGTCGCGATCCCCGAGGTAGAGACGGCGTACGTCCACGGCCCCCTCGTTCCCAGGTGGGAAGGGTCCGCCCTGGCGCGCGTCTGGCTTCATTTTCCCTTTCCGGCGTGCCGGCCCGTGCTGACGCGCCCGAGGCAGTCCCTTGCGCGAAGAACAGAACCCCCCTGCGTCCACCCCCTCTCCGCAACCCCCCTCCCCGGCGCCCGTCGAGCACGAGCACTGGCAGACGGGCCGGCTCATCGTGGCCGTCCTGGCCTGTTTGTCCATCATTGGCGCGGCCATCGCCTACGAGGCGCTCGGCTGAGGTGTTGAAGACCGGGGCCGGTGCTTTGGACGGGCACCGGCCCCCCACTTCGAGTTATTTCCGTTGTCTGGCTTCTTTTCCTGGTGGTGATCCGGCGATGCACGACGCACACGACTTCCTCAAGGCCCTGGCGACGGTGTTGTGCGTCGCGGCGGTGACGTCCGTCATCTTCCAGCGGCTCCGGCAACCCGTGGTGCTCGGCTACATCATCGCGGGGCTCATCATGGGCCCCCATGTGCCCATTCCCCTCGTCGCGGACCCCACCATCGTCCAGACGCTGTCGGAGCTGGGCGTCATCCTGCTCATGTTCTCGCTCGGGCTGGAGTTCAGCATCGGCAAGCTGCTCAAGGTGGGGCTCACCGCGGGGCTCACCGCCATCATCCAGTGCAGCCTGATGATCTGGCTGGGCTTCGTGGTGGGCCGCTCCTTCGGGTGGACCGGCAAGGAGAGCATCTTCACGGGCGCCATCATCGCCATCTCCAGCACCACCATCATCGCCAAGCGCCTTCGACGAGCAGGGCATCAAGGGCAAGCTGCGGGAGATCGTCGTCGGCATCCTCATCGTCGAGGATCTCATCGCCATCCTGCTCATGGCGACCCTGACGGCCATCTCCACGGGCTCGGGGCTGAGCGCGGGTCAGCTCACCCTCACCGTCGGCCGGCTGGCGCTCTTCCTGGTGGGGCTCATGGTGGTGGGGCTCATGGTCATTCCGCGCACGGTGCGCGCGGTGCAACGGCTCAAGCGCCCGGAGACGTCGCTGGTGGCGAGCGTCGGCATCTGCTTCGCCGTCGCCCTGCTCGCGCAGGCGTTCGGCTATTCGGTGGCGCTCGGGGCGTTCCTCGCGGGCTCGCTGGTGGCCGAGTCCGGGGAGGAGAAGGAGATCGAGCACCTGGTGCAGCCGGTGCGCGACATGTTCGCCGCCATCTTCTTCGTGTCGGTGGGGATGCTCATCGATCCGGGGCTCATCGCCGAGCACTGGGTGGCGGTGGCGGTGCTCACGGGCGTGGTCATCCTGGGCAAGCTGGTGGGGGTGTCGCTGGGCGTGTTCCTCACGGGCAACGGCACGCGCACGGCCGTCCAGTCGGGAATGAGCCCGGCGCAGATTGGCGAGTTCTCCTTCATCATCGCGGGCCTGGGTCTGTCGCTCAAGGCCACCGGGAGCTTCCTCTATCCCGTGGCGGTGGCCGTGTCCGCGATCACCACCCTCACCACGCCCTTCCTCATCCGGGCCTCTGGGCCGGTGGCCAACTTCGTGGACCGCAAGCTGCCCAAGCCCCTGCAGACCTTCGCGGCGCTCTATGGCAGTTGGGTGGAGGAGCTGCAGAACGCACCGCCGCGCCAGACCGCCGGCACGAAGATCCGCGCCAAGGTGCGCCTGATGCTCGTGGACGCGGCCCTGCTCGGCGCCATCATCATCGGCACCTCGATCTTCCTCGGGCGCATGAGCGCGGCGCTGCAACTGCGCAGCGGCCTGGGCGCCACCATGACGCGCTGGCTCGTCATCTTCCTCGCCATCGTGCTCGCCACCCCCTTCTGCGTGGGCGTGGTGCGGCTCGCGCGCTCGCTGGGCACGCTGCTGGCGGAGACGGCCTTCCCCGCCACCACGGGCCGCCTGGACCGGGCCGCGGCGCCCCGGCGCGCGCTCGTGGTGACGCTCCAGTTGGCGAGCCTGCTGGGCGTGGGCGCGCCGCTCGTCGCCATCACCCAGCCCTTCGTGCGCGGGTTCCTCGGCGCGGCGGTGCTGCTGGTGCTGCTCGCGGTGCTCGGCGTGGGCTTCTGGCGCAGCGCCACCAACCTCCAGGGGCACGTGCGCGCGGGCTCCCAGGTCATCGTCGAGGCGCTCGCGTCCCAGTCCCGGGGCAAGGCCCAGGCGCACCACGCCGAGAGCCTCGACACCCTGCACGCCATCCTGCCCGGGCTCGGCGAGCCGACACCGGTGCGGCTCGACTCCGGCAGTGCCGCCGTGGGGCGCACGCTCGCCGAGCTCAACCTGCGCGGAATGACGGGCGCCACGGTGCTCGCCATCCGGCGCGGCGAGGACAAGGTCGTCGTGCCCACCGCGGACGAGCAACTCCGCGAGGGAGACGTGCTCGCACTGGCCGGCACGCACGAGGCCATCGACTCGGCCCGCGCGGTGCTCTCCGGGAGCGTACCGGCCGAGCAGCAGCCCGCGTCCGCCTGACGGCATGAGGGCAAGACAAAGGACATCACGGGCTTGCATCCTGGCGGTCTTGTTCCTGTTGACCGCTTGCGTGACCACACCGCCTTCCACACCAGGAGCAAGGGAGGCGAATTGTGCTCAGGCGCCCAAGGCGACGCAGGTGTGCTCCAGCTACCACGCCGCTGCCACGAACATGTTCGCCGCGCTCGCGCGAGGGGACATGGCAGCCGCGATGTACTACCTCTCCGCTTTGACTGGTGCCAGCGTCTCGCAACAACAGGCAATCATCAACGGACTGACGCACTTCTTCGATGAGGGGAACCAGGTCGCCGGGCAATGTGGAGACGTAGCCCGTGGTGGTTTTCAGGCGCTACACCGCCTGGGTGAGTTCATGGGAAGTCGCCCTTATTTCTTGAAGATCATCTCAACGGAGAAACGACTCATCCTTGGGTTTGAGCTTCGCACTGGGGTGACGAAGCAGCTTGCTGACAATGGTGTTCACATTGCCGTCAAGTTCGCGGGGCGTGTTTTTGACGCCTACACCGGGCCGGGTGGAATGGATGAGACGGAATATCTTCGTCGCATCTACACATACACGGGACGGGAGATTGCCTCCAGGGAATATGCCTCGTTTCCGAGCCTCTTCCGGGAGTTGGAATAGGTGATGAATGACTTCCCACACGATTCTCGACGCAGTGCTCCGCTGGTGCTCCCGCCCGTACATGTTCCTCTTGACGGCGCGTGACCGTGGGCAGCCAGACCTGCACAACCTGCTCCTGCTCCTGGCGGGATTCGAGTGCGCGGACCCTCGGCAGCGGTCTCATGAGGAATGGCGTCAGTTCGAACACTGGCTCGGCAAGTACCATCCAGGGCTTTTCAGGCGAGGATTGACGTGGTTTGGAGAGGAGCTCTTGCTTGACTGCGGCGAGTCTCACGCCAGAGCCGCTGAGCGCTTGCGGGCCTACGTGGAGGAGTACCGGCATTGCCCACGGCAGAGCGCACGGTCCTCCAGGAGGAGACAGGTGCGGAAGTGAGGCCCCGCCCCCTCCTTGAGGCTGTGGTCCACTGGTGCTCAACACCCTACGAGTCTCTGGCTACCGTGAGTGACCATGGGCAACCGGACCTGCACAACCTGAAGCTCCTGCTCGAGGGGTTCATGACCGGCGCCCTTCTGTCCGAGGCCGGTGAACAGTGGCACCAGTTCGAGCGCTGGCTTGGCTGGCGTCGTCCAGAGTTCTTCCGGGAGGGGTTGACCTGGTACGGAGAGGGATTGCTGATGGAGTGTGGAGGCGAGCACTCCCGAGCCGCCGAGCTGCTGAAAACCTACGTGGAGGAGTACCAGCGTTCCCTTCCGGACTCGCGCGGGCATGCGTGACACACGCCCCAGTGCGCCCTCTCTCCTTTGCCCAATCCACGGTTCCCCAAGGGACTGGGCTCTCACCGGTTACGTGGGTCGAGTTCTCTGCCCGGGCTCGGTGAGCCGACGCCGGTCCGGCTCGAGTCCGGCAGTGCCGCCGTGGGGCGCACGCTCGCCGAGCTCAACCTGCGCGCAATGACGGGCACCACGGTGCTCGCCATCCGGCGCGGCGAGGACAAGGTCGTCGTGCCCACCGCGGACGAGCAACTCCGCGAGGGAGACGTGCTCGCACTGGCCGGCACGCACGAGGCCATCGACTCGGCCCGCGCGGTGCTCTCCGGGAGCGCATCCGCCGAGCAGCAGACCGTCCCCGCCTGACAGTGCTCTTTTTCCCCGCGTCCCAGGCGCGACCACCGGTATCTCCTGGAGAAAAAATCTCGATTTCTCATTCTTCGAGATAATCTGTTTTCCATGATCTCCGGCGATTACGGGCTCGGTGGTCGGAACGAAGGAGAAGGCACCATGCACTCGAAGGTAGGTGGTACCCGGTTGGCTCTGCGGGCACTGGCCCTGGGTTTCTGCACGTGGAGCATCACGGGCTGCGAGCCCCTCCCCTTGGAGCCCCAGGAAGTGGACGTGGGTTCCATTCAGGCTGGGGTCAGCTCCGCCTCTGGAGCGCTCGGTGGCAAGGCGGTCTGGGCTCACTTCAGCAACCCGCCCGCGTTCGCGGGCCGCGACTACACGATCATCACCGAGTTGAGGCGGCTCATCGACTCCACTCCCGCTGGTGCCGCCATCAAGGGGACGATCCACTCCATCAGCATCGACGGCGTGGCGGATTCCCTCCTCGCGGCGCAGAACCGGGGCGTCACGGTGTACGTCGTCCTGGACGGGAAGAACGCGAGTTCCACGGACCCCTCGGTGGCGACCATCAAGAAGCTCACCAACCACCGGTTCTGCACCAACACGAGTGGGGGTGGCGGCTGCATCGGCACGAGCGCCGCTGGCAACATGCACACGAAGATGTTCACGTTCAGCCAGACCACGGACCCCAACGGGGTGGCTCACTCGAACGTCGTGTGGTTCGGCTCGTCCAACCTGACCTACGCGACCGGTCCGGATGCGTTCAACAACACCCTCACCGTCTACGACGAGCCCACGCTGTTCACCGGCCTGAACGCCAACTTCTCGGACATGTGGAACCGCAGGCACTACGCCGACAACGACTACTATGATGCGAGCAGTGGCCGTGGCTATTACATGGCCACCGGGGCCGACGCCTACGCATCTCCGGAGGCGCTGAACCAGACGGATACGATCGTCACCCGCCTGAACGACGTCACACCCGACGCGAACTGCCGGCTGCGCATTGGCATGTCGTTCGTCACGACAGGGCGTCCCGAGCTCCTCGCGCAGGTCAAGCGCTACAAGGCGGGAGGATGCTCCGTCTGGATGGTGGTGGGGACGGACGAGGCTGGCGGGATCAGCATGTCACAGTCGGTCTACAACGAGCTGCTCGACGCGGGCGTGGCCATCCGCAGGAAGGACAAAGTGCACGACAAGTTCTTCCTCGTCTACGGCAAGTACGGCACCAGCTATGCCTACCGGATCTATACCGGCTCGCAGAACTGGTCCCAGGATGCCCTCAACGAGAACGAGGAGCTCTTCATCAAGATGGCTCCCGAGACGGGGACGGTGCACCCTCTGTATGACGGGTACTACAACCACTTCAACGACGCCTATAACAACGGCGTGGCGTGCACCAAGGCCAACTATCCCTGCCGGTAGGGAAAATGGGCTTGCCCCGGTCACGTGGGCAAGCCCCATCCACGGGATGCAGTAAGTGATTCCTCGGGGTTGACCGGACGAACCTTCCAATCCCTGTCGAAGTTCACGCGCCTGCCAGGGTTCCGGTCCGTGGACGGGGCTGTGGAACCATCACCCATTCACCGGCCGCGGACGCCAGCCGTCATGCCACCATCCGCCACGAACACCCCGCCCGTGCTGTAGCTGCTGTCGTCACTGGCGAGGAAGAGGTTCAGGCGGGCGATCTCCTCGTTCGTCCCGTAGCGCTGCATGGGGATGCGCTGAGACATCCGGCTCTTCACCATCTCCTCGTTGCCGGGCGCGAGCCGCGTGTGGATGCCCGCCGTCATGTCGTTGTCGATGACGCCCGGGCACACCGCGTTCACCCGGATGTTGAACGGCGCGCCATCGTGCGCCAACGAGCGCGCCAGGCCCACCACCGCGTGCTTGGCGGCGGTGTACGCCGAGTTGGCCGGAAACGCGACGAGCCCCATGATCGAGGAGGTGAGGACGATGCTCCCACCCCCGCGCTTGCGCATCTCGGGGAACGCGTATTTGACGGCCAACCAGCAGCCGCGCACGTTCACGGCCATCACCTCGTCGAAGTCCTCCACGGAGTGCTCGTCCAGGGGCTTGTAGGGGCCCTCGGCGCCCGCGTTGCCCACCAGCACGTCGACACCGCCAAAGCGCTCCACCGCCTGCTGGAAGTAGCGCTGCGTGTCCTCGACCTTCGACACGTCCGCCACCGCGTAGCCGAGGTTCTCGTGGTGGAGCTCCTGGAGCGTCTTGCGGAGCTTCTCCTCGGTGCGGCCCACGATCAGCACCCGGGCTCCCTCCTGCAGGAAGAGCTTCGCCGTCGCCGCGCCAATCCCGCCGCCACCGCCAGTGATGATGGCGACCTTGTTCTCCAACCTCTTCATGAGCCCGCTCCGTGCGTGTGAATGCCCGAGGCCGACCCGGGCTGGCCGTATTCTCGGAAGAAGTGAAGGAGCATCGCAAGACGGCGCCCGGCGAGCAGCGGCTCCTCGGACTCCGAGATGAACGCACGGTCCTGCTCACGCAACTCCCGCGGTGGGATGTCCCCACTCAGGGTATCGAACTCTTCGACACCCTGAGTGGATACCGCGGCAATCCTCAGCGGCTCACTGGCACCTCGAGCTCGGAGATCTGCAGGAAGCCCGTGGCGGACCCCGGAGCGGGGCTCGTCATCTCGAGCCGCAGCTCGGTGGTCTGCATAGAAGTTCGACCAGCCCCCCGAGTCCTTGTTCCCGTCGAGCATCGCGGCGGGCACTGTCTGAGGAGAGCCCGAGTAGCTCGCGTCAGCGGTGGGGACTTGCGAATCCGCCGCCAGCGTTGCCTCCGCGTGCCTTGCCGGACCCGCCGGTGCCGCGGTCACCGCGGAGCTGGCCACGGAACCAGTCCCGCCCTCGGAGACAATCGTCGTGGAGGCTGGAGTCAGCCCGTCCGATGACGCGGTGACGGTGATGGGCCCGGCGGTGACGCCGGACTGGATGATGGCCAGCACCTTGCCGTTGAAGGCCGTCCGGGGGGAGGGGGCCTTGTAGTTCTCCGCGCTCTCCTGACGCCCATTGTCGGCGCCCACCAGGGCTCCGCCCGTCACCTGGAAGTGGATCAGGTTCGCGGCGCTGGGAACCATCACCCCTTGCGCGTCCACGACCTCGACCGTCACGAAGGCCAGGGACTTGCCATCCGCGGTGATGACCGTCTTGTCCGGCGTCAGTCGCAAGGTGCTCGGCGCTCCGGCGGTCCGCAGCACGTCCCGGGCCACCTCCACGCCATTCTGTTTGGCGATCGCCACCAGCTCCCCCGGCGCGAACGGCACATTCCAGGACAGGTGCAGCTTGCCGGCACTGCCATTGGGACTGGTGTAGCTGCCCGGGAAGGGGCCCGTGGTGAACGTCTTGTCGTCACCGGTGGCCTCGTCCGTCTCCAGATACGGCCGTCCATCCAGGGTCTTCTTGTGGCTGAACTTCCGCTCGCCCAGGGACTGGCCGTTCAGCAACAGCTCCACGGTATCGACATTGGCATAGGCCCAGATAGCCACCGGCTGGCCGGCTCGTGGTCCGTCCAGTTCATGGGAAGAAGATGGACCATGGGCTCCTGGGTCCACTGACTCTTGAAGAGGTAATACATGTCCTTGGGAAGCCGGCCGTGTCCACGGCGCCGAAGAACGAGCCTTCACGGGATAGACGTCGTACGGGGTCGGCTCTCCGATGTAGTCGATGCCCGACCAGAGGAACTCGCCGGCGAAGAATTTCCGGTCCCGGTCCTTCTTCAGGCCGTACTCCCCACTCATGGTCCAGGAGGCCAGGTTGTTGTCATAGGAAGACGTGGCCCGCTTGCCCGGGGTGTAGCCCGAGGATCCCGCGCGGCCGGCGACTCCGCGGCAGGCACGCGCCGGTACTTGTCCGAGCCGATGACGATGGGCCGGGAGGTGTCGATGGACTTGATGTCCTCGACCAGCCGTTGGGCGATCGCCGTGCCCGCCTCCGAGGTCGAATCCGGAATCTCGTTGCCAATGGACCACATGATGACCGCGGGAGAGTTCTTGGCGGCGTTCACCATCTCCTTGATGTCGGCATCACTGTGCTCATCGAAGAAGCGCCCGTAGTCATACGGGTTCTTCCCGGTCCTCCAGGAGTCGAAGGCCTCCACCAGCATGACGATGCCCATCTCCTCGCAGATGTCGATCAGTTCGGGAGAAGGCGGAGGGTGGCCGTGAGCCGCTGGGGCGCCGGACCCAGCGCGGTGGCGTTCGACGTGGCCTGGGCCACGACCTTCCCGTTGGCGTCCTTCACCACGGAGCGGACCTCCACGTCCTTCGGGGTGCCGCCCTCGTTGACCACGTCGGTTCGCACGCGAACGTCCGCGTAGCCCGCCCCCACCGTCTTCTCGCGGTCCGGGACGGTGACGAAGGTGCCCCAACGCGCCACGTGGATGGGATCCGTCACCGTCAGGTGGACGTGCCGGTAGATGCCGCTGCCGGAGTACCACCGGCTGCTCGGAAGCTGGTTCTGGACCTTCACGGCGATGACGTTGGGCGTCACCCCATCCGTGTACACCCGGGAGGACAGGTCCACGTTGAAGGCGGTGTAGCCATAGGGGTGGCTGCCCGCCAGCTCACCATTCACATACACGGAGGAGTCCATGTACACGCCATCGAATTCGATGGAGAGCTTCTTTCCCGCCAGCGACGGCGGCAGGGTGAAGGTCTTCCGGTACCAGCCCAGGCCTCCCTGGAAGAAGCCCGTCCCACTGGTGGTCCCCGGCCCCGGGCTGGGGTCCTGCTCGATGCTCCAGTCGTGAGGAACATTCAGCTTCCTCCACGACGAGTCATCGAAGGACGGCTCGTGCGCGGTCGCATAGGAACCGCTCGGGTCGGTGATT
Organism: Cystobacter fuscus; assembly: GCA_049060065.1. Taxonomy (GTDB): domain Bacteria; phylum Myxococcota; class Myxococcia; order Myxococcales; family Myxococcaceae; genus Cystobacter; species Cystobacter fuscus_B. Next base: position 306,720 of record JBMEQP010000002.1, on the reverse strand, counting down.
CCCTCGGGGTTGACCAGGACGAACTTCCAATCCCTGTCGAAGTCCACGCGCCTGCCAGGGTTCTGCTCCGTGGCGGGGGGAGTGGACTCTTCTCCGTGAGGCTCCGTCGACACGATTCGTCACCGTCCGCCGAAAAGTGTCACTCCCCGCCCACAAGCCAGCGGAGTTGCCCCTCATTCCGAGGGCTTGGCCGTCAGACCGAGAGCATCGCCGGCGAGCCCTACAACTCCTACAACGACGTCGACTGCGACCTCTGAGGCTCGTCCCGAGCACGGGCGCTTCCTTTCAGTGAAACGCGAGGTTCCGACCGCCAGCAAGCGCGGGTAGCAGCCCGGCGAGGCCCCCAGGAACAGCGACGCCAGGGGGTACCCCGTCTATACTCACCGACCTTCGGAAGGTCGGGTTTCCACGCATGAATGGCCGTCGCGTCCTCTCTCCAGTCCTCCTCCTTGGCGCCGGAACCGGCGAGGCCACCTGCGGCATCCTCTATCTCGCGGGCTATTTGCGACGCGGCGGGATCGAGCCTTCGTCCGGCTCTACGACGGGGACCACACCGAGGAGGAGGTGGCTCGCTCGCTCGAGGCCCTGGTGGCCCGCGTGCGCCCCCGGCTCGTCGGCATCAGCCTCAAGTGGTTCCACCACGTCCACCGCGCGCTGCTCCTGGCCCGCACACTGCGCGAGATCGACCCCAGCATCCGGATCGTCGTGGGCGGCAACACCGCCTCCTACTGGTGGCGGGAGCTGCACGCGTTCGACTGCATCGATCACATCGTCCTGGGCGACGGCGAGCGGCCGCTGCTGGCGCTCTGCGAGGGCGACCCCTCTCCGCCCAACTGCGTCACCCTGGGTCCGAGCGGCACCCCACGGCGCTTGCCCCTGGAGTACGTGCAAGGCGCCACCAACAGCGAGGACGTCTACTACTCGCACTTCGACGACATCTTCCTGAGCCACCAGGATCGTCATGCCTTTTCGGGGTGGGTCGCCCCCGGCAAGGGCTGCGGCGAGAACTGCCTCTACTGCGGTGGGGCCCGCGGCAACCAGAAGGCGGCCTTCGGACGCGCGAAGCCGTTCCTGCGCTCCGAGGAGAGCGTGCGCCGCGACCACCAGGAGATCGCCCAGCGGGCCTGGCAGCTGCGCTACGACTTCTCGGGAAGCTCGGCGGCGTTCCTGCAAAGCACCTGGGCGGGGGTCGATCTCTCACGTCACTCCTGCATGTACTTCCTGTGGGGCGTGGCCCGCATGGAGCTCATCGACGCCCTGGCCCAGACCTTCGAACACGTCCACATGGTGCTCGACATCGGCTGCTTCTCGGAACAACAGCGGCTCGAGCAGATGCGTCGTGGCCTGCTCAAGCCGTGTGCCACGGATCAGCAGCTCCTGGAGCTCATCGACGGCTGCCGCCGCCACGAGAACCTGGACATCGAGGTCTCTGGAATCGCGGGCCTGCCCTTCGCCAGCGCGGCCACGCTCAAGGAGGAAGTGCGACTGGTGGAACGGATGATCAGCCTCGACTGCCTGGTGGGCTATCAGCGGCTCGAGGCCCAGCCCGAGGCGCTCGCCACCGAGCACCCCGCGCGGTTCGACATGGTGAGCGAAGCGCGGACGTTCACGGAGTTCCTCGAGTACTTCGAGCAACGCGAGCCCGGCGATGTGTCGTCGGTACCGATGCTGCGCTTCCGCGACGCGGCGCTCGAGCGGGCGGTACAGCGCACGTCGGAGCACGTGGATGCCCTCGCGAGGAAACACGAGGAGAAGAAGCAGCGGATCTCGCTCAACGGAGGCACGCGGCTGAAGAACACCGCGCCCTCGACGCTTCGGTTCGAGCTCGGTGACTGGCTGGGCGCGCATCGAGTCCCCGCGAAGGTGGCGCGGGAACAGGTGACCGTCGTCCGGTCGGTGAACGGAACGGGCCCGGCCTGTGCACCTTCGCTCAGCCCGCGACGGTTCACCGACCCGACGCTGGACCAGGGCGAGGACGGGCGGATCCTCCTGGCCACCCTGGCCGCCTTCGAGCGCCCGACGACGGTCGCCCACGCGGTGACGCAGTTGGGGACGAAGGTGAAGCTCGACCCGCACTCGGCGCGCGAGGTCATCGAGCATCTCGTGGGCGGACGCTTCCTCCAGCCGGCGTGAGCCCCCGTCCTGCTTTTCATCGCGGACCCCTCCGCGTTTTTGCTACTGAGGCGGCTCGGAGTCCTGGGAGACCCGCGATGCTGAAGGAAGAGCGCCATCGCCGCATCCTCGAGATCCTCGGCACCGAGGGCCGCATCATCGCCGGGGAGCTGAGCGAGCTGCTCGGGGTGTCGGGTTTCACCATCCGGCGGGACCTGGACGAGCTCGCCGAGGCCCATCTGCTGCGCCGGGTCCATGGTGGAGCGGTGGCGCGCTCTCCGGTGGCGCCCACGTACGAGGAGCGCCAGCAACAGGGCGTGCCGGGAAAGATCGCCACGGCGCGCGCCGCCGCGACACTGCTCGCGCCAGGGCAGGTCGTCATCCTCGATGGTGGGACGACGGCCTTGCATCTGGTGGATGCCATCCCGCCGGCGCACACCGGGACGTTCATCACCCACTGTCCGGCCGTGGCCACGGCGCTGGCCCGCCATCCGGGCATCGAGGTCGTCCTGGTGGGGGGCACGTTGGACAGGCGAGCCATGGTGGCGGTCGGGGCCAACGTCATCGAGACCTACCGGCGCATCACCGCCGACGTGTGCTTCCTGGGTGTCTGGAGTCTCAACGCCACCAGTGGCATCAGCGGGCCCTACTACGAGGAAGTGGAGGTGCGCCGCGTGCTGCTCGGCTGCGCGGACCGCATCGTCGGGCTCGCCTCACGCGAGAAGCTCGGCACCGCGGCGCCCTTCTCCGTCGGGCCGGCCACCGGGCTGACGCACCGGCGACCGAGCCGGACGTCCCCGAGGAGATGCTCCGGCCCTTCGTCGAGCTGGGCATCCATGTCCTCCAGGGAGGGCGCCCGCCTCCTGCGCCCTCCCGGCCGCGATAGCCCCGTCCACCTGGGAGCGGCGGGTCAGTGACGCAGCAACCACGTCGCGAGCGGCTTCCAAGCGAGCGTCGGCGCATCCGCCGCGTACAGAAGGTCACCGTGGCCGAAGTCCTCGGCGACCCGCTCCGGCCCGAACCGCCGGACGACGAGCGTCGTGACGTCGCTCGACGACACCCGGGTCGTCGAGTACAGACCATGGTCGCCGAACCCGCCAGCGGCGCCGAGATAGAACAAGGGGACGCGGATGTTCGCGAGCGAGGCCTCGGCGAAGTGCCGCACCAGATCTCATCGAGTTCCGCGGTCTCGCGCATCGACTGGTGTGGCGGCGCGCTGGCGAACCACGCGCTCACGACCTCTTCGGACGACTCGTGCAACTCCGAGACATTGCCCTCGGCATCGAGGAGCGGCGCGCTCAGGTGGTACACCGGCGTGTAGGGCGCGAGCCACCAGGTCAGACCCGCCAACGTGAGCAGGACTCCGCGATTCGTATAGGACGGGAACAAGGGAGAGATCTCATCGGGCGTGCTCCGAGCCAGCTCGCCCGCCGTGATGAAGAGGCTGTTGCTGGAGTCGGTCATCCCCTGGGCCAGGGCGTCGCGTTCCGCCGAGGCATTGGCGCAGGCCAGGGCCCGCAGGTCGGCGTCCTCGGGCGCGATGTCGTAGTAGATGTCGAGCGCGGCGATCGCCGAGACGTGGCGGCCGTCGGCGGCGGCGTACGCATAGGCGAGCTGGGCGCCATGCGAGAATCCGCCGAGCACGATCCGGCCAGCATCTCCGTCGGTGAGGCCCCGCGTCGCCCGTGCGAAGGCGAGCGCGACGGAGATGTCCCCGAGTTCCTGGGTGACCCCCATCTCGCCCAGGTCCGAGATATCACCGTCGGCCCCGGGGAGCGTCCAGCGCCGATCGACTCCCCAGGTGTCGATGCCACGGGCCACCGGTACGGGGCGAGCCCCGACGCGGACGACGCGGGATGGCCACGCGTCGGCACGAAGTTCGTGACGAAGTTGGCGAAGTCGCCGTGAAGCAGCATGACCGCGTGCGCGGTCCGGCGCGGCCTCCACGGCGCGACTTCGCGGACGACGCGATGGATGCGCACGCGTGCATTGGGCGTGGAACCAACACGAATATCGAATTGATAGTGATAGATGTCCGCGGTGACATGCTCGCGCACCACCGCGAAGGGTGAACCCACGGAGGCGACCTGCTCGGCTTCGCCAGGCGTGGGAGGATGCGGCCACGGACGCGGTCGCGGCGAGAACGACGATCATGAAACCAAGACGAGACATGAGAAAATCTCCGGAACACCCGACAACAAGTGAAATGGCGATCCGGAAGGATACCAGGAATCAATCCATCAGAAAAAGACTCGAGTCGATGCCATACAGGAAGCGTCCGGCGCCCCTCGCGCGAAAGGGGAACAACGAGGGGCGGCGCGGAAGCTCAGCGCTGGAGGAGCAGCGCGCTCAACGGGTTGGCACGACCGGCGATGATGTCCAGCCGGCCATCCCCATTCGCATCCAGCACCTCGAGCGACAAGGCAATGCCCTCGTAGTACAGATAGGTACCGAAGCTCCGCTCTGGAGCGAGGACGCCCTGGCCCAGGCCCTTCCACAGGGACACGGAGTCATTGCTCCAGCTCGCCCCCAACACGTCCGGCCATCCATCCTCGTCCATGTCCACCAGGGTCAGCCCGGAGCAACTGGCCTCCGTGGGGTACGAGCCCACGTGGGTGAAGCCACCGCCGCCCGTGCCCTTGAGCACCTGGAGGACACGCGGCCCGGAGGGGGCCGTGCCGCAGTACACGGCATCCGGGAAGCCATCCTGGTCCAGATCCGCCAGACCCAGCGCTTCCCCGACGAAGTCATCTCCGAGCGACAACGTGGGGCCGGACGTGAAGGAACCATCTCCCCGGCCCATCAAGACCCCCGCGGAGACGACTGGTTCAACTCGCATCACCACCACGTCCAGGGCACCGTCACGGTCGAGGTCCGCCAGCACCGGCCGAGGCTCCCGCGTGTTTCCAATCGACAACAGGACGAGGGGCGGCTCGAAGGACCCATCTCCCCGGCCGAGCAACAGCCGCACTTCCGTGGCGTCCCGGGTCGAGCTCAGGGCACTGAGCACGAGATCTGGTTTTCCGTCCTTGTTGACGTCGCCGGACTCCACGTGGAACACCGAGTTCCCCAGGGGGAGAGCGACCGCGGGACGCAGGGTGCCATCACCGTTGCCCAGCAGCACATACGTTGCGTTGAAGGTGTACAACACCACGTCCAGCGTCGCGTCCGCGTCCACGTGGAGGATCTGCAACGAGCGAACGTAGTAGTTCGCCGTGGCAATGAGCTCGCGAGCTGACAGTCCACCAGGACCGCCACGATTCATCCAGATCCGGTTGTCGCCGGATGGGGTCCAGGACAGGGCATCCGTCCATCCATCGCCGTCGAGATCTCCCGTGGCGACAAAGCCGTGGGGCCCCTTGGGCAGGGTCTGGGTCGTGCGCCCGGGGCCACCGAGCCACACGCGCGCGTCCTTGCGATCCCGACCTTCCCATTCGGATTGGAACTGGAGCGTCACCACGTCGGATACGCCATCCGTATTGAAATCACCGGTGGTGACGAAGGAGGGCTGGCGTGCCGTGGGCAGCCGCACGTCGGGTGCGAAGGTACCATCTCCCCGCCCTCGCAGCAGGGCGAGCTTGTCGTTCTGCGTCCGCAGCACCACCGCGAGGTCCAGGTGACCATCGCCGTCCAGGTCACCCGCCGCCAGCGCCGACGAGTCCGGATAGATGCGCCGGTGTGGTAGAAGAAGTCGTCCTGGATCGTGGCCACGCGCGTCGCCGCGGCGAATCCGCCCAGACCGTTGCCCCGGAGCAGGGAGACGTCGGTCGAAGGGTACCTGGATGACAAGGTGAGGAGGTCCACGTGCCCATCCTCGTCGAAGTCCCCCGAGACCAGGGGCGTCATCAGGGTCACCGGCTGATGGCGGAAGGTGCCATCCCCGTTGGACAACAGCACGGCACCGGGCGCGCTGGAGCCCGTGGCCAGCAGATCCGCATGCCCATCCTCATCGAGGTCGGCCACGACGAGGTGACTCTCCGCGGGCAAGGAGATCCCCAGGGGATGGAAGGCGCCGAAGGTTCCATCCCCTTGATTGAAGAAGAGACCCGGGCCACGAGAGGACGCCGCCAGGGCCACGTCGGGGCTGCCGTTGCCGTCGAAGTCGGCGACGGCGATGAAGCCGGGCTTGCCGCCATGGGACAACAAGCCGAAGCCTGGCTCGTATTGGCGGACGATGTCGAACGACCCCCCTCCCAGTCCTCGTGCCACGGACAGGTTCTGGTTCCCACCCATCCAGAGGAGATCCAACACGCCGTCTCCGTCCAGGTCCGCGGCGGTCGGTGGGCGGGACAGGTTCTGGATGAAGCCGAACTCGAGCCGTCGGGCCGGCAGGAAGTCACCGTTGCCCAGCCCCTTCAGCAGCATCATCCCACCAGCGTACGCGACGACGAGCAGATCTGGCTTGCCATCATCGTCGAAGTCTCCCACCGTTCCGGAGAAAGGTATTTCCGGCAGCGTCCTGACATGATTGCTGTCCAGCGACAACTCACCGCGGTGGCCGACGGGGGAAGGGACAGCGTCAGGGAGCTCGAGTCCGGCGCGGCGCCCTCCACCCGGGCAGTCACGCGCAGTTGGACCGAGGTGGCACCGGGCACGTCGACGGCGCGATTCCACAGGAAGCGGTGGGGCACGCCCTCCGGTGAGGTGGAGCGCGCGAGCAAACCCCCGTGGTCGATGGAGCCCGCCTGGGTGACTCGCTGGAAGGAGCCGTCGCCCTTCGCGTCCACCTCCACCACGACATCGGCGCGCTCCCCGTCCGGCTGTTGGAGGGTATAGGCGACGGAGAGAAAGCCGTCCTGGGAGACGGGCACATCGAGGGCCGTTACCCGCACGGACGCCTTGGGCTGGACGGACCCAGCGACGGCGCGCACCGCCTCCGGGCCAGCGGGAGGAACGCGCTGGGAAGGCCGCGACGGCCGAGAGCCATTTCCGGGATCGCAGGCGGACCCCATCACCATACACGCGACAATGAATGAATACCTATACCGGGACATGGACATCCCCCTTTGGGATGGAGAGCATCGGCGGGCGACCGCCAACTCGGGAGCAGTGTTATTTCAACAAGCGCTCCCGCGCATCAACCATTGTCTGGCAAGGACGCCTGGGATGCAGCTCATGAGACTGAATTCGCTGACGACCGCCCGCTTGCGAATCTCCCCACGGGTTCGAACCGCTCGTGCCGAATTCCTTGACGGCGGAGTTCACGTCCAGCGGTGCCCCCCGCGTGACAGCCAGAACAACACCTCGCCATGAGAGCGGTCACGCTGCCGTCACCGTGGTGTAGCACCTTCTGAGCCTCAATCCTGACGTCCACCATGCGAGGGACGCAGCTCCGCGGAGACGCCCCGCGCGACCAGCACCTCCACGACCCCTTTGTGCAGCTCGACGAAGGGCGGCGCCGGGGACCTTTTGGTTGGAGGGGGAAGATTCGCCCTTGGATGTGAACCGGTTCACAGCGCTCGTGCGAAGCAGTTGATAGACAGGAAGCCAATCAAGGCTCACCAACACCCATTCCGTAGTGGATGAATTCGCATGGGGGAGCGTGACCTTGAGAAAGAACAAAGCAAGGATCTGCTCATGCCCGGTTTGAAGTCAGTGGGGTTGACAGCGCTTGTCGCAATCGCCTCGATGGTGGCGGGCTGTGGTGTCTCCGAAGCGGAATTGCCAGGGCGATAGAGCCTGCGATGATGATTCCGTGCTCCGCTGCCAGTATTGGGATACGAGTACCCTACGGGGGTGTACTCATGACCCCAAGCTGATTCCTCCCGAAGGATGCGATGCGCCCGGCAAGGTAATACTTGGGAAATACTGCATGCCTGCCCAGACACTCGCATGCGAGTGCTTGAACCAGTGACCCCCCCGAAGGTGTGGTGGAGCGTCGCCTGGAAGGAGGGCCGGTTGCTCGGCAACTTCCCCCAGGCGTTCAGCCACGAGGAGCGCAAGCCCCCGCGGCAAGCGGAGGCCGAGGCCTGGTCCTGAAGGGCATGGAGCGGGATGGCGGGTGAACAGTGACGCGGGACTCGAGTGCCGCACGCGCGAGCCCTGCTTGCCGATGCGCTGTCCCCAAGTGAGCCCGTCCTTGCCGGGCCCCCGCCGCGCCGCCTGCCCATGGCACTTGTGCGCCTCCACCCCACGCCCCAGTTTTTCGGCATCCATGGGGGATGTGAGGAGGTTCTGGACACATGAGAATGCGTCGATGGTTGTGGAGCGCGGGGCTGCTGGCGGTCGTGGGCATGAGCGCTGGCTGTGCCCACAACGAGGAAAAACAGGCACGCCACCAGACCGAGAAGGTGGGTGAGGCCGTCGCGGAAAAGGCCCGCTTCGCGGACCAGGTCGTCCTGTTGAATCAGGGGCAGATCGCGATGGGCCAGCTCGCCCTGAGCAAGTCCAACAACCCCGAGGTGAGGCGCTTCGCACGGGAGCTGATCCGAGAGCATCAGCGGAACCAGGCAGACCTGGAGGCCCTGGCCCGGACCAAGGCTCTCTCGCTGGCCGTGCTGAACCTGGGCTGGGAGCAGCAGGGGATCGGTGGCGCGGGCTACGAGGGCGCGCAGAAGGGCATCGAGAAGGGTGCGGGGCGGTACGACAAGAAGCTCGGCAAGCAGGTGGATGAGTTCATCGGGAGGCGCGACCATCTGGCGGGCCTGAGCGGCAGCGAGTTCGACAGGGCCTTCCTGGACGAGGTGCACAAGGATCAGAAGAAAGGCGGGAAACTCGTCGACAAGGGACTGAACGAATTCCGCGATGACGCGGCGCTGGCCGTGTTCCTCTCGAGGACCGCGCCGGTGCTCAACAGCCACGAGCAGCGGGCCGAGTCGCTCAAGAGCTCCCTGCGGGAGTGAGCGCCCGTGGGGATGAACGTGGGAGCGGCGCCCGCCCCTCGCGGCTGGCGGGCGCCTTTCATGAGACCGTGGCCCACCGGGCTCCGGAGCGAACACCCGCGGAGCCGGTTATGGGCACGCAACAGCGTGTGGCTGCTGCCCGCCGTGGGAGCGGTGCTGGGAGCCGGGCTGGCCGGGTTCTTCGTGGCCAACCCCCTCGATACCAACCACGGGCTGCTGCGGGGCCTGGCCCGGCGCACCTCCGTCCAGCAAGCACGGGCGGGCCTCGTTTCGGTGTTGGGGGTGGTGCTCACCATCCTGAGCATCGCCCTGTCGTTGTCGCTGTTGGTGCTGCAGAACATCGCCAGCCAGTATTCCCCGCGCCTGTTGCGCCTCTTCATGCACGGCCTGGGCTTCCGCATCCTCATCCCCACGTTCGTGACCACGGTTGTCTACTGCCCGGTCGGCATGTACGCGTTCGGCTTCGTGGAAGACCCTGGCGTGGCGCCCCGTCCGGCGCTCTCCATCGCCATGCTGCTGCTCGTCTGCTGCGGCGCGGCCCTGCTCGTCCAGACGACGTCCACGCTCGCCCTGGTGCGCGCCGAGCAGATCGTCCGCCAGACGAAGACGTACTCCCTGAAGGTGGCGCACAAGCTGGACCGGCGGCGCCTCCTGGAGGCGGAGCAGCTCCCCTCCACCCCAGTCCGCTCCGGCACGTGGCGGGCCGTGTCCTGCCCTTCCTCCGGCTTCGTGGTGGACATCGACGCGCGGGCGCTGCTGCGGCTGGCCGAGGCCCGCGGGCTCGTCATCCACGTGGACGTGGTCATTGGCGAGCCCGTGGTGCGGGGCGGGCGGCTCGGCCGGGTGCTCTCGGAGAGGGGGCTCCTCACGGAGGACTCGTCCATGGAGCGGGCCGTGGAGCGCACCGTGCTCATCGGCCCCTGGCGCGAGCCGGACAGGGACCCGGCGCTCGGGGTGCGGCAGCTCGTGGACGTGGCCATCAAGGCGCTCTCGCCGGGCATCAACGATCCGTCCACGGCGGTGGAGTCCCTGGACCAGCTCACCGTCCTGCTGTGCGAGCTGTGCACGCTGCGGCAGGGCCCCGCGTCCTGGCGGACCCGGAGGGCCGCCCGCGCGTCTTCCTCCCCGCGCTGGAGCTGGGGGACTACCTCCTGCTGGCCACCGAGCAGATCAGCCGCTACGGCGCCGGAGAGTTGGCCGTGGTGCTGCGGTTGCTGCGGCTGGCCGGAGAGGTGGGGCTGCGAGCCGGCGGGAGCAGGACCAGCGGGCCACCCGCGAGGTGCTCCATCGGGTGCGCGCGGACGCCGAGTCGGCCCTGGGCGGCTCCTCGCGCCTGCCGCCGCTGCGGCGCTACGCCGAGGAGGTGGAACGGGCCCTGGAGCACGCCGAGCCCCTGCCGCCCCTGCCCGCGCTCGGCTTCTGAGCTGCCCGAGCCACCGCCCGCCATCGGCTCAGCGCGCCCTCGCGAGGAACACGCCGAGCAGGAGCACGCCGCCCGTTCCCGCCGCGAGGACCCAGGGCTCGCGCAGGCGCTCCGCCAACGGGGCCAGGAGGCCGCGCGACACCTCCCGGCTCGCCCGATGGAGCACGCTCTCTCCCGCGAGGGATGCTTCCAGCGCGCGCACCGGCGGAGCAGTTCCTCGGAGGCACCCCGCACACACGCCGCGGCGGCCTGCTCCGTCACCTCCACCGTGGCGCGGCGCACGGCTCCCTCCGCCGCGCCCCGCCGGGCCTTCAGCTCCGTGTCGAGCTGCTCGACGAGCGCGTGAACGAAGCTCCGCCCCGCGCGCTCGAGAAAGGAGGAGAAGACCGCGGTCTTCTCCTCCATCGTCGAGCCGACTCCCTCGACGAAGCCACGCCCCACCTGGGATGCGAGCCCGGCCACCTCCGGCGCCAGTTGGGGCATGGAGACATGGAGCTGCTCCAGCGCTCCTTCGACCGCTCCAGTGGCCATCATCCGGGCCCGGTCTCCAGGCCTACGGATTTCCAGCTGGCGGCTCGCGGCCACCTCCGCCGAGCGCTCCAGCCACTGGTTCACGCGCTCGAGCAACTCCTGGGAGAGCGCGGTCCAGCCAGGCGTCGAGCGCCGGAACTCCCCGAGCGCGCCCCGAACCACCTCCTCGGCGATGACACGCGCCCTGGCTCCCGGTTGCCTGGCTGGGCGCTCGGCCGCCTCGTGCGCCGTGCGTCCGAGAATCGCCAACACATCCCGTAGGAGATCCTGGAGTTGTCCGTCGAGCTCCGGAAGTCCGGCCCGCAGCTCCTCGGTGGCACCGCGCACGGCGCCGCTGGCGATTCCCTCGGTCGCGAGACGCCCGGCGGAAAGGGTGAGTTGCCGCAGCAGCTCCACCGGAGACAGGCGCGACTCCTTGCTCATCACTCGCTCCCATCCAGCCCTCGCGACACCCGGGCCCACGTCCCTCCCCGAGGAGACGGTGGGCATCTCACGCTCCGGTGGACAGTGCGCGGCCCCGGGCGCGCCCAGGGGTCCCCCTCTCGCCGCCTCGCTCTCTTCAATGATGGGGCTCGGCCGGGTGCTCGCCCATGGACGGCGCCGGACCCGGCATGGCGGGCTCGCCCAGGGCACGCTGCTCCCTCGACGACCCAACACCCCCCCGTGAACGGTCCCAGGGCAGGCCCTCGCCCTGGCGCCAGGCCCGAGCCAGCAGCGCCGTGACCAGAAGCAGGCCCAACAGGAACAACACCAGCAGTCCCAACAGCCAGAGGAAGACGTGATTCACCGTGCCCATGGCTCGGTCGAAGGCGTGGTCCACCCAGCCCCGGGCCAGGGGCTCCAGTTGCGCCAACGTCTCCACGCGCTCGACGTGGAGCGAGTCCAACACGGCCACGCGCTCGCCCCGGACGCCGTCCAGCACCGCCCGCCGCTCGGAGGAGAGGAAGTCCTGCAGCGATTGGCGCTCACCCGTCACCCACCGGGGGGTCCTGTCGGCCAGCGCCCCCATGCGCACGAGCACGTCCACCGCGCGCTCCATCTCGTGCACGGCCGAGACCAGGGTCGGTGCCTCCAGGACTTCCTGGGTGGCGAGCTCCGCCTGCCAGCGGACCTGCCGTGGCAGGGTGCCGACGTAGAGGTCCACCCGTTGAACCAGGTCCCGCGTGTCCTGGAGGGCGGCGGCCGTCGCCCCCAGCAAGCCCACCCCGGAGCGGTCCGTGAATGCGGCCAGCAGGGGCACGGTGGACTCGCGCGAGACGAGCGTTCCGGTCAACGGGTGCTCGGCGGCCCACGCATGGACGAGCGCCCGCAGGTTGGACACGTCCTGGCGGCCCGACAGCTCCCGCCAGAGCAGCTCCACCTCCGACTCCAGCTCCTCGAACGAACGCTGGAGGGTGTCCACGACCTCTGGTGGAGCCCGTGTCGGGAGCGACTGCTCGAGCTGCGCCAGCAAGGCCCAGCCGTCGATCAGCGCCGCCACCGGATCCGGCTGGAGGAGCGCCGACTGCATGACGGGCACCGCGTTGCTCTTGAAGCGAAGCAGCGCCTCGCGAGTCCCGGCCGAGTGGGAGCGCTCGGCGGCCACGTCCGCGGCGGCCTCGAGGACGCCCGGGAAGCGGCGCGCCATGTCGCCCATGCGGATGCGCAGCTCGCCCACCGACATGTTCGATTTGCCCACGTGCTCGAACAGGAGCGAGCGCGACTTCAACGCGGCACAGGCCGGCATCAGCACCAAGAACAGGACCGGGAGCAGGAGCCGCGGGAGTGTGCGCATGGGGAGGACCGACTCCGCAACCTGCACACGCCCTCCCGCTCCGCCGAGTCGACCCACGGTGGGAGGCCGCGTTCCGCGCTGGACGTCTGGCGGCCCTCACGTCAATGGCGCTCAACAGCGGGAGCAGGATGAGTCAGGGAGTGGGTGGCGAGGGCGTACCCGCGTCGGGGAGAGCCGGCCGCTTCACCTCGACCCGGTCCTCCAGGGGCACGCGGCCCACGGACTGGCGGAACAACTCCCAGAGCGCCTGGCGATGGCCCTCGGGCGTGGTGGACCCCTTCAGCAGCAGCCCCGCTCCGCGGTAGCTCGCCTCGAGGCCCAGGGCCTTGAGCGCGGGGGACAGGCTCGCGAGCTGTTCCTGCAACAGCGCCAGCTCGAAGGTCAGATCCAACTCGCGCGCCAGGTACGCGTCCGTCTTCAACACCGCGCGCAGCGCCTCGCGGCAGCGCGCGTCCTTCACCTCCGCCGTCAACGAGCGCTCGGCGCCCTCGGTCGCCTTCAGGCCCGGGCAGGCCTTGCGCGCCGCGGCCAGGGGCGCCTCGACGGGCTCGGCCTCCACCGGCTTGCCCGGCGCGCCCACCACCAGCCGCCACACGGCGAACTTCCCCTCCGCGTACAGCAGCAGCAGCGTGCGCCCGGGCTTCACCCCGGTGAGCATCAGCTCCTTGCTCTCCTGGAAGATCTCCGCCGTGGCGATGGACGGGTCCTCCACCTCCACCCAGTCCACCACCGTCAGCTTGTGGAAGCGCTCCTTGCCCGCCTCCAGGTTCACCGCCAGATCCACCGGCCAGGCCCACACGGGGGGAGCGGCCAGCAACACGAGCAGGGTGGCCAGGGGCACGAGGAGGGCGAAGCGGCTCACTGGTGGACGCATGGACGGGGCGCCTTGGCGGAAAGGGTGCATGGTCTCTTACCACGGGCTAATAAGGGGCCACCTATGCCTACCTGGGTCCTCTGGACCGCCTGCCCGGCCCTCGTCTTCCTCCGGGGCTTCATCGCCGCCGCCGAGTCCGCCCTCTATGGGACGTCCGATCTCAAGGCGCAGGAGCTGGCGGCCTCCCACCCGGGCGCCGGCGGACGAATCCTGCGCCACAAGACCGAGCGCGAGCCCACCGCCACGGCGCTGCGCGTGGGCATGGTGCTCAGCGGCTTCCTCGCCGCGGCCATCGGCTCCTTCGTACCGCCACAGTTGCTCAACTTCACCCGGCTGGGGGAATCGCCCTGGCTGAACGTGGCCACGGTGCTCGCCGGAGCCCTGCTCGTGGGCCTGCTGGCCACGCTCGTCGAGGTGACGATGCGCGGCCTGGCCAACGCCGGTCCCGAGCGCTGGGCGCTGCGCCTGTCGGGGCTCGTGTCGCTGCTCGTAGTGCTCTTCTACCCGCCCATGCGCCTGCTCATGGCCCCCATCAACCTGGTGGCCCGCGGCTTCGGCCGCACCCTGCGCTTCGAGCCCCCGCCCCCGCCGCTCGAGGAGCTGGAGAAGTTGCTCGCCGCCCAGGCCGCCAAGGAGGAGGTGGACCAGAGCGCCCCCCAGCTCATCCGCTCCATCTTCGAGCTGTCCGACAAGCGCTGCCGGGACGTCATGGTGCCGCGCACCGAGGTGGTGTGCGTGGACCTGTCCACTCCGTCCGTCGAGGTGCTGCGGCTGCTGGCCGAGGAGAACCACTCGCGCATTCCCGTCTACCGGGACGACGTGGACCACATCGTTGGCGTGCTGCACGCGCGCGACCTGATTCCGCTGTTGCAGCACCCCGAGCTCATCGTGTTGCAGGACACCATCCGTCCCGCCCACTTCGTGCCCTGGCTCAAGCCCATCGGCGACCTGCTGCGCGAGATGCAGCGGCAGAAGATCCACATGGCCATCGTCGTGGACGAGTACGGCGGCTTCATGGGCATCGTCACGCTGGAGGACATCCTCCGGGAGATCGTCGGCGACATCGGCGACGAGTTCGAGGTGGAGGAGAAGCAGGTGGAGAAGCTGGCCGACGGCGCCTTCCTGGTGGACGCGGCGATGGAGGTGGACGGCTTCACCCAGGCCTTCGGCTTCCCCCTGCCCGAGGGCGACTTCGACACCCTGGGCGGCTTCCTGTCCTCGCTGGCCGGGCACCTGCCGGACGTGGGCGAGCGCTTCACCTACGACGGCTGGGCCTTCACGGTGCAGGCGAAGGAGGGCGCGCGTATCGACCGGATACGCATGGTGAAGCTCAAGCTGCCCATCAAGGAGTCCTCGCCCCGGGAAACGCCGGGAGAGCCGCCCACGGGCGAGCCGCCGGGCCCGAGGGAGTCCGCGTCCGCCGAGAACAAGGGCTGAGCGGAAGCGCGTCTCAGTCCGGCTCGAGGTGCAGGGCCGGAAGTGCGCGAGCCGCAGGTAGCGCTCGGCGCGGAAGGGCAGCAGGCGGAGGCGCTCGCCGAAGGCCAGGGCCACCGTGCCGCCCACCTCCACCCGCCACGCACGCGTGCGCCCCTCGGCCGGCGTGGGCTCGCACCGCAGCGGGAAGGACACCGCGAGCGTGCGCCGAGCATCCGAGGCCGGTGCCCCTGGACACCGCGCGTGCCCACCGCGTAGCGCTGCCCGTCCAGCGTCAGCTCGTAGTCCACCCCGGTGAGCTCCGCGTCCCAGAAGGTGGGGTTGCCCACGTCCAGGGTCACCGACAGCTCGCCCGCGCCCGAGGGCGAGAAGGACAGGCCCAGGTCCGCCACCCGCACCGCCTCGTCCAGGGCGTCCGGACGCAGCGTCATCCCGGCGCACCCGGCCACCCCCGGCAAGAGCAACAGAAAGGCGCGCCGGTGCATCAACCCCCCAGCAGTGGCTTGAGGGCCTCCACCGTGAGCGGCCACCCGGTGCGGCGTGACAGCGCCTCCAGCGCGCGGATGAACTCCGCGGCCGACTGGAAACGGCGGGCCTTGTCCGCGAAGAGCGCCTTGCGCACCACCTGCTCCGCGTAGTCCGGCAGCCCCGGCACGAGCGTGGACAACAGCGGCGCGCGCGCATCGCGCACCCGGTGCATCAGCTCCGCCTCTCCGTCCCCGGTGTACAGGCGCCGGCACGTGAGCAGCTCCCAGAGGATGATGCCCACCGAGAACAAATCACTGCGCGTGTCCACCGGCTGGCCCAGCACCTGCTCCGGGCTCATGTAGGGCAGCGTGCCGCGCAGCGCGCCCGTGTCTCCCCGCATGCCGCCCTCCACGTCCGCCACCCCGAAGTCGGTGAGCTTCACCTCGCCCGTCACGCTCAAGAGGATGTTGGCCGGGTTGACGTCGCGGTGGACGATGGTGGCCCCGCCCTCGCCCGCCTTGGCGCGGTGGATGTAGTCCAGCGCCTTGAGCACGCACCAGGCGATGTAACAGGCCGCTTCCGGCGGCATCGCGGCGCCGGCCTTCATCAACAGCTCCTGCATGAAACCCAGCGTGCGCCCCGACACCAGCTCCTGCACCATCAGGTAGTCCGGCCCCGCCTTGAACAGCCGGAAGGTGCGCACGATGTTGAGGTGGCGCAGGCGCACGGTGAGCTTCGCCTCGTCGACGAAGGCCTTCACGAAGGCGCCATCGTTGCGGTACGCGGGCAACAGCCGCTTGAGCACCACCTCGTCGGGCTCACCCGGCGAGCGCTGCGTCGTGGGCTTGGCCCGTGCTTGATACACTTCCGCCATCCCGCCTACCGCGAGACGGCCGATGACCTCGTAACCACCCAGGTCCAGTTGTGACGCCACAGGGGTCACCCTATCGCGCTTCGCTTGAAACCCCCACTATTCCGCCAGCAGGGAAGCGAAGAGGCGCTCGTACATCCGGGCCGACGCGCCCCAGGAGAAGTCCTGCACCATGCCGCGGCGTTGGAAGGCACGCAGGCGCTCGGGGTCGGCGTACAGGGCTCGCGCCCGTCCCAGGGCCCAGAGCAACGCCTCCGGCACGAAGTCATTGAAGACGATGCCGGTGCCCTCGTCGCTCCCATCCACCGTGTCCGCGAGCCCACCCGTGGCCCGGACGATGGGCACGGTGCCATAGCGCAGCGAGTACATCTGGTTGAGGCCACACGGCTCGTAGCGGCTGGGCATGATGAAGAAGTCCGAGCCCGCCTCCAGCAGATGCGACAGGGCCGGATCGAAGCCGATGAAGGCCCCCACCTTGCCGGGAAAGCGCCGCTGCAACGCGCGCAGCCCCTCCTCGTAGTTCCACTCCCCGTTGCCCACCGCGACGAAGCGGATGTCCTCCTCGAGCGCCGTGGGCAGCACCTCCAGCAGCAGGTCCACCCCCTTCTGCCAGGCCAGCCGCGTCACGATGCCGAACACCGGCGCGCCCGTATCCTCCAGGCCGAAGCGGCGCAGCAGCTCGCGCCGACACGCGGCCTTGCCCGTCAGGTCCTCCACGCCGTAGCGCGCCGGCAGGTGGGGATCCGTCTCCGGGTTCCACTCGTCCACGTCCACACCATTGAGGATGCCGGTGAGCACCCCCTGGCGATGACGCAACAGCCCATCCAGGTTGGCTCCCGCCTCCGGCTGTTGGATCTCCCGCGCGTACGTGGGCGACACCGTGGTGAGCGCATCGGCGAACTGCAGGCCGCCCTTGAGGAAGTTCACCCCGTCGTAGAACTCGAGCCCCCGCTCGGCGGTGAAGAGATCCCAGGGCAGGCCCAGCTCGTCCATGACGTGTTTGCCGAACTGCCCCTGGTAGGCGAGGTTGTGGATGGTGAGCACGCTCCTCGCCCGCCCGAGCTCCGTGTCCTGGAAGCCACGCCGCAGCGCCACCGGCAGCAGGCCCGTCTGCCAGTCATTGACGTGGATGATGTCCGGAATGAAGCCCAGGCGCTGGGCGGCCTGGAGCGCACCCAGACAGAGATAGGCGAAGCGGCGGGGATTGTCCCCGTACTCGCCCAGGGAGTCACCATAGAGCCCGGGGCGCTGGAAGTAGTGCGCATGCTCCAGGAAGAGCAGCTCCAGGCGGGGCGCCAGTTGCAGCGAGAGCAGCGGGCCGCGCTCGGTGCCGAAGGGAAAGCGCAGCTCCACCGTGTGCCCGGTGGGCGTGAGGCGGGCGTCCTGGACGGAGGAATAGCGGGGGGAGACGACCTTCACTTCATGGCCGAGTGCGGCGAGCGCGGCGGGCAGCGCGCCCGACACATCCCCGAGGCCACCCGTCTTGGAGAAGGGCGCGACCTCGGACGCCACGTAGAGAATCTTCATGGAACGAGACGATGACGTGAGAAACGGGTGAGTCAACACCCACGAGAGGACTCGCACCCGGAGAGTGGATTGGTATGGTGGGCGGCGTGAAGCCACCCGAAAATCCCTTTGAGCGATTCGCCGCCATCTTCGCCGAGGCGCGGCGCGTCATTCCCGTGGACCCCAACGCCATGATCGTGGCGTCCGTGGGGCCCGATGGCCGGCCGTCCTCGCGCGTGGTGCTGATGAAGGACTTCGACGAGCGCGGCTTCGCCTTCTTCACCAACCTGGAAAGCCGCAAGGGCCGCGAGCTGCTCCAGCACCCGTGGGCGGCGCTCTGCTTCCACTGGCCAGCGCTGGAGCAGCAGATCCGCATCGAGGGCCGCGTGGAGCGCGTGTCCGAAGCGGAGGCGGACGCGTACTTCCAGAGCCGGCCCCGCGGCAGCCAGTTGGGCGCGTGGGCGAGCCTGCAGAGCCAGCCCCTGCCCTCGCGCGAGCTGTTGGAGCAGCGCGTGGCGGACGTCACGCGCCAGTACGAAGGGCAGCCCGTGCCCCGGCCTCCCCACTGGTCGGGCCTGAGGGTGGTGCCAGATCGCATCGAGTTCTGGCACGCCCGCCCGAGCCGGTTGCATGACCGGTGCGTCTACCTGCGCGAGGGTGAGGGGTGGCGGACGGAGATCCTCTACCCCTGAGCGGGGAGTGAGCAGCGCAATCACGGAGAGTGCGAGCGGACATGCGCGTCGTCATCGTTGGAGGCGGAATCAGTGGTCTGGTCCTCGCGCAGGGGCTGCGCGCGCGGGGCACGGAGGTGACGCTGCTGGAAGCAGGAGCGGAGCCCGGCGGCAACATCCAGACGCACCGCCGGGACGGCTTCGTCACCGAGGCGGGCCCCAACAGCTTCCTGGACCGGGAGCCCACGCTGCGCGCGCTGGCGGCCCGGTTGGGCATCGAGGATCGCATCCGGACGGCGGATCCCTCGGCCAAGCGCCGCTACCTCTATAGCGGAGGCAAGCTGCGCGCCCTGCCCCAGTCCCCGCCCGCGCTGATCAAGTCGGACCTCCTGTCCTGGACGGCGAAGCTGCGCATGCTGGGTGAGCCCCTCACCCGCCGGGGCCCCACGAGCGACGAGTCCCTGGCGGACTTCGGGCGCCGGCACGTGGGCAACGCGGCCACCGAGGTGCTGGTGGACGCGATGCAGACGGGCATCTACGCGGGCGACATGGAGGCGCTGAGCGTGGCCGCCGTCTTCCCCAAGGTGGCGCAACTGGAGAAGAAGCACCGCAGCCTGCTGCTGGGCATGGTGCGCGAGCGCCGGCGGAGCGCGCGGCACCCACCCCCGCGGGCACTCCGGCCACCACGGGCGCGGTCGCCTCGTTCGACGGGGGCCTCGGGGTGCTGGTGAAGGCGCTGGCCGGGGCGCTCGGACCGGCCCTGCGGCTGGAGGCGCGCGCGGTGGGACTGCGACGCGAGGCGGCGGGCTGGCGGGTGGCGGTGGAGGAGCGGGGACAGCGCACGGAGCTGGAGGCGGACCGGGTGGTGCTGGCGGTGCCCGCGTTCACGGCGGCGGAGCTGGTGCGGCCCCTGGACACCGCGCTCGCGACCCAGTTGGACGGCATCGCCTACGCGCCCATCGCCGTGGTGCACCTGGGCTTCGCGCCGGGAGCCGTGCCACCACCGGACGGCTTCGGCTTCCTGGTGCCCGCGGTGGAGAAGCGGCGGGTGCTCGGCGTCATCCACGTCTCGTCGACCTTCCCCTGGCGCACCGAGGGCGGCCGCGTCCTCTACACGTGCCTCATCGGCGGGGCGCGGCGGCCGGACCTGGTGGAGCTGGACGAGGCGGCGCTGGTGACGCTCGCGCGCGAGGAGCTGCGGCTCATGGCGGGCGTGACGGCCGAGCCCGTCCTCACGGAAACCATCCGCTGGAAGCGCGGCATCCCCCAGTACAACCTGGGCCACCTGGGGCGCCTGGCGGCCATCGACGAGGGGGTGGCGCGCCTGCCCGGGTTGTTCCTCACCGGCAACGCCTACCGGGGCGTGGGACTCACCGACTGCGTCCGCGAGGCCACCGGACTGGTGGACACGCTGGCGCGCTGAGCCGCGGCGTCCACCCATGCGACAAGACTCCATCGTCCGCGCCACGCTCCGGGCGCTGCTCGTGCCCCGGCGGCTGCTGCCCATCCTCCTCGTGAGCGTGCCACTGGTGGCCGCCCAGGTGCGCTTCAGCAACGAGGAGCCCATGGCCGGGCCCCTCGGACTGCTCTTGTGCGTGCTCTGCGTGAGCGTGGCCCCGGTGTCCTACCGCGTCCTCTTCCCCGAGGGACTCGACCTGAGCCATGGCGGCATCCGCCTGCTGCTCTACGCCACCGTGGGCCTGGGCGTCGTGCTGTCCGCGGGCGTCGTGCTGCCCAAGCTGCTGCGGCTCGGGCCCACCTTCCTCACCGACCGCTACAGCCTCGCCGTCAGCATGGGCCTGTTCCTCGTGGGCGGCTGGGGCCTGGGGCGCGACATCGGCTTCGAGGAGAGCCTCGCCCACGAGCGCGCTCGCGCCGAGCGGCTCGCCCTGGAGGCCGAGCAGGCGCAACTGCTCGCCCTGCGCAGCCACCTGGATCCGCACTTCCTCTTCAACACCCTCAACGCCATCGCCGAGTGGTGCCGGACGGACGGCGCCGTGGCCGAGACCGCCGTGCTGCGGCTGTCCGCCATGCTGCGTAGCGTGCTCGCCGGAGTGCGCGCCGCCACCGGCCCCTGGCGCAGGAACTGGAGCTGGTGCGCACCCTCTTCGAGCTGCACCTCTTGCGCGACCCGGACCTCTTCCAGTTCACCCAGGAGGTGGAACCCGGCCTGGAGTCCTTTCCCGTGCCGCCGCTCGTGCTGCTGCCGCTGGCGGAGAACGCGGTGAAGCACGGGCCCGCCGCCGGACACCGCGGCCCCATCCACCTCACCGTGCGCGCGCACGGGGACACGCTCGTCTTCACCCTGGAGAACCCCGGTGCCTCGCGCGGCCCTCGCGAGGGCAGCAGCGGCCTGCCCACGGTGGAGCGCCGGCTCGCCCTGGCCTACGCGGGTAACGCCCACCTCACCCTGAGTAGCGAGAACGCGCGCACCCGCGTTACCGTCACCCTTCCGCGTTCCCCTCCCGGAACCGGGCGCATCACCTGAGGAAGGGCATGACTCCACACGACAAGTTGGTCCAACAGGTCTCCGAGTTCCTGGAGAGGAAGCGCAACCGGGAGGCCTTGAAGCTGGTGCGCGAGGCCTGGGCCCAGGGAACGCGCTCGGTGCACCTCAAGCTGCTGGAGGCGGAGGCCTGCAAGGCCCTGCTGCCCCCGGACACGACGGGCGCCCTGCGCGCCTACGAGGAAGCCATCGCGCTGGAACCGGACAACTGGCGGGCCTACAACGACATGGGCCTGTTCCTGATGACCGAGGGCAAGCGCTACCTGCCGCGCGCCGTCGAGGTCCTGGAAGAGGCACGGCGCCGGGCGCCCACCCAGCCCGAGCCCTCGCTCAACCTCGTGCTCGCGTACGCGAGGACCGGCCGGGACGCCGAGAGCGTCGAGCTGGCCCAGCAGATCCTGCGGGATCTGCCTCCGGAGCACCCCCTGCATCCCCAGGCCACGGCGCTCGTGGAAGCACTGCTCGCCCCCTGAAGCGGCCCCAGGCGAGCGCCGGCCCCTCACCTCGTCTGGAGGTTGTTGAGGTAGTTGTCCATGTGGCCCTTCGGATCGACCACCTTCGGCGGGCCGCTGCTGGGGAAGCCCATGAACCCGGACACCTTGACCTCGGCGGACGACGAGTAGAAGAGCCGCTCGGGGAGACCACACTCCTTGCGGTAGGTGTTCTCCGAATAGATCTTGGGCTGGGAAGTCTTTCCTTCCATGTAATCGTTGTCGCGGAACTTGCTGACGCCGGACGCACGGGCCTCGTTGACCTTCATCGCCTTGTTCTGGCCGAGCTGGATGTCATTGGCGTTGTTGATGCCGCGCACGATGTCATCCGCATGGACGAGCTCATGCATCAGCGTCACGTGCGAGGGCTTGTTCGCATCCGCGTTGAACGCGCCGTACTTCGGCTTGAGCGAGGACTCCTTCTTCGCCTCCTCGGGGGAGAGACCGAGGCCCGGCTTGCCGTTGATGTCGACCCGGGCGCCCTTGTGCATTTGCAGTCCGGGCGACTCCGAGGCCTTGTCGGTCGAATTGCCCAGACCCTCCCGGTGGTAGATGGCGACGTTCTGGGCGGTCTTGCCGTTGGTGCCATCGTACGAGTTGATGCTGTTGAGCATGGCCTTGCCGGACGGCTTGCTCGAGATCATCGACAGGTCATTGAGCACGCCGTTGGTGAACTTGAGATCGGCGTTCTGGTCCACGATCTTGATCTGGCCCACCTGGGTCGCGTGGTACTGCTCCTTGCCGCCCTGAACCGAGTACGTGGTGGTCGGCCCCACGTGGAGGTTCGGCTGACCCAGGTTCTGCTTGATGGTGTTCAGGTGCGCCGTGGCCTCCTGCTTCTGCGCGTTGTTCGGAAACTCCTGCTGGGTGACGCTCGCCGGGAGCGCGGGCGGAGGCGTGCGCCCCGTCGGGGCGGCGGCCGTCGTGGAAGGAGCGGGCGATGCCGTGCGCGCCGGGGGAGACGCCGCGGGACCTGTCGGGGTGGGAGCGGGCGATGCCGTAGGGGACGGAGAACGCGGCGTGGTGGGACCGGGCAATGCGGTGCGCACCGGCGCAGGGGACGGAGGACGCGACGAGATCGGAGCCACCAGAGGAACCTCCTGAATCAACGGGATGGTCTCATTCTAACACATTCCCGACATCCGCGCACAACATGCTCCACCCCCCAAAAGGTGTCAGACGACTCGTGGGGCACGGCGGCGCGGCACAGCAGCCGAAGTGCCCGGTATCGAGCCGATGAGCCTCGCGCGTCAGTGACCTACCCTCCACTCGCGTGGAATGCCTCGACGATTTGTGCTGCGGACATCGTCGGAGTCACCTTCACCTCGCCATTCATCCCTTCGTCGCAGAAAACGAGAGGCACGTGAGGGGGCACGAGGGATCGGCACCACCGAATGTCATGGAGCCCCTCGTCTCGTGAAGCAATCCCTCCAGTCGCGACTCGGCCATGGGGACATGGAACTCCAAGGCATAGCTTCTCTCGGGATTGGAGATTGGCTTCACCGCGGCGCCGGGCCAGCGCACGTTCAGGCGGGAAGTGAAGTCAGAAGCAGAAGGCAAACCGCCGTCTTCCGCGATGATGAAGAACTTCATTCGCTTCTCCTCGCCTCAGGGACGAACAACAACGGAACAGCCACGCCCTCGTCGACCATCACCTCGAGACCCATGACAGGAATATCGGCACCGTCCGTCCAGACATCCCCTCCACCTCCGGAAACTTGAACTTCCCCCGGCCCCGCCTCCTTGCGCCGGTACATGGCTTACCCCAACGATAAGTCAGAGGCGGGCGTTCGCACGCGCCACATAAAACCCGATGGACCCCGAGTGCTCGTGGAGACGCTGGAAAGGGTGGCGAGCGACGAAGGAAATCCCCATCTTCGGGTCCCCTCATTTCATAGGAGACCCCATGCGTTCGTTGCTCCTGGCCGTCACCGCGCTCGTGATGACTTCCTGCGCCCACCAGGGCCCTGGCTCCTCCCCAGGCTCGTCCTCCCCCGCCCTGGAGCTCGTGGCCAGCTCGCCCCGTCAGTGGACGGGGATCACCGTGTCCCAGAAGGGCCGCATCTTCGTCAACTTCCCCCGCTGGTCCGAGGACGTCCCCGTCTCCGTCGCCGAGCTGAAGAACGGCGAGGTCGTCCCCTATCCCAACGCCACCTGGAACACCTGGACGCCCGAGACGCAGGATCCCCAGCGCTTCGTCGCCGTGCAGAGCGTGGTCATCGACGACCAGGACCGGCTCTGGGTGCTCGACACCGGCAACCCCCAGTTCAAGGGCGTCATCACCCCGCCCCGGCTCCACCAGTTCGACCTCGCCCGCAACGAGCTGGTGCGCAGCTACACCTTCGCGCCCGAGGTCTCCTCCGGCGACAGCTACCTCAATGACGTGACCTTCGACACCAAGCGCAACGTCGCCTACCTCACCGACTCGCAGGCCGGGGGTCTCGTGGTGCTCAACCTCGAGAGCGGCAACGCGCGCAAGGTGCTCGCCCAGCACCCCTCCACCCACGCCGAGGAGCAGCCCCTCACGGTGATGGGCCGGACGATGCAGAAGCGCGTCCAGTCCGATGGCATCGCGCTCTCCCCGGACCGCGAGACGCTCTACTGGACGGCGCTCACCGGCCACGTGCTCTGGCGCATCCCCACCGCGGCCCTGCTCGACTTCCAGCAGAAGGACGAGGCCATCGCCCCGCGCATCGAGCGCGTGAGCACCATCGTCGCCACCGACGGCATCATGTTTGACCGCAACGGGACACTCTGGCTCGGCGGCCTGGAGGACAGCTCCATCCACCGCTACGTTCCCGGCGGTGCCTACTCGCAGGTCGTCCAGGACAACCGCCTGCGCTGGCCCGACAGCTTCGCCCAGGGTCCCGATGGGAAGATCTACGTCACCACCTCGCAGATCCACCTGCCCCCAGCGGAGCGCGGCCCGTACGAAATCTATCGCTTCACGCCCTGAGCCTTCCGCTCACCGCCCGGAGGAGTCCCCATGCCCGACCAGCGTTCCGACACCGCGTTGTTGATCATCGATGTCATCAACGATCTGGAGTTCCCGGGCGGGGAGCGGGTGCTCCCCTGGGCGGAGCGGATGGTCGAGCGGCTCGCCCCCTTCGCGCAGCGCATGCGCGAGGAGGGCGTGCCCGTCATCTACGTCAATGACAACTTCGACCACTGGCGCAGCAGCTTCAACGATGTCTACAAATACTGCACGCGTCCGGACGCTCGGGGCCGCAAGGTGGCGCGGGCCCTCAAGCCCGACCCGGACGACTACTTCATCCTCAAGCCCAAGCACTCGGCCTTCTTCGCCACGTCGCTCGTGCCGCTCCTGCAGCACCTGGGCACCAAGAAGCTCATCCTCTCGGGCATCGCCACCAACCTGTGCGTCTTCTTCAGCGCCCACGACGCGCACATGTATGAGTACAAGCTCACCGTGCTCAGCGACTGCTGCTGCGCCGAGAGCGACACCGACCATGACATGGCACTGCGGCAGCTCCAGCAGTTCCTGCGCGTGCGCGTCTGCCGCGGCGATGAAATCAAGCAGGTGAAGACCGGGAACCGGCGCCCGGCGAAGAGAAGCCCTCCGTCGAGCAAGTAATCACTTCGCCCCGGGCTCCACGGGCTCGCAGCGCACGGAGACCTCGAGCTTCTCGCCGCCTCCGCCCAGGAAGATGGTGCCCGCGGTGGGCGTGCAGTCCGAGTACTGCCGCCCCACGGCGACGCGCACGTGGTCCGTCTGGGTGAGGATGCCGTTGGTGGGATCGAAGCCCTTCCAGCCCACCTCGGGCAGATACACCTGCACCCAGGCGTGCGTGGCCTCGGACTGGGCGTGGTTGGCGTGCTTGGGCCCGGTGTAGATGTAGCCGCACGTGTAGCGCGCGGGCACGCCCAGCAGCCGCGCCGGGCAGATGAAGACGTTGGCGAAGTCCTGACACACGCCCTGGCGCGCCGAGTACACGTCGAAGGGCGTGGTGCCCAGGTGGGTGGAGCCCTGGACGTAGCGGTACTCCTTGAAGATGCTGAAGTTGATGTCCAGCAGCGTGTCCAGCAGATCGAAGTCGTTGCGGCGCGCGAAGCTCATCGCGTACTCGACGAGCTCCTCCAGTTGTGTCTCCGGCAGCTCCGGCGGCAGCAGGTAGGGCTGGAGCATGTTGCGCTGCCAGGGCATCCACACGAGCGGCAGCGTGGAGCGCTCGCGCAGCGGGCGGTAGCCCAGCGGATCCGTGTCGCGCAGCTCCACGCGCGAGCGGCCCTCGATGACGAGCTCCGTGTAGGGCGTCTCCACGAGCACCTTGCGCACCCGGTTGCCGAAGACGTCCTCGTACTCGGAGCGCGTCACCCCCGAGGAGAGCGTCACCTCGTGCGAGAGCAGGGACTGGAGCCGGTCATGGTAGGGGGTGAGCCGCAGCTTGTGCGCGCTGCGCTCCACGGGCCGCGCGTAGCGGTAGACGGTGCGGTGGTGCACGTCCATCACCCGCACCGAGGCCTCGGGCGGGCGGCGCAGACGGCGGCGGGCCTCGAACTCGGCGGCGGCGGCGGAGGGGACGGCGCCCGCCTCCTGCACCCAGGGCGGCAGCACCTCGGCGCGCACCGCGCCCTGGCGGAACACCATCAACGCGCCCGGGGGCAGTTGCGTCCAGTTCGTGGGTGTGTCGGTGCGCGAGGCCAGCGGATCCGTGCTGACGATGAAGCCCTTGCGGCTCTTGGCGCCGCGCCGCGTGAGATCCAACTCCAGGTCCTCGTCGCCGAGGATGAGCCGCTCGTAGGGCGGAGACACCTGCCACACCCAGCACCGGGTGGCCGAGGTGCGGTCCGCGTAGACGCACAGGTCCAGCCCATCCGAGAGCACGAGCGTCAGCGGACCCAGGCCATTCATCTCCTCCAACCAGCCGCGAAGCTGGGCCGGGTCCACGTCGCCCAGCGAGCGCCAGCCCCGCTCCTGCATCCACTCCAGCAGGCGGCAGAAGAGCGCCTCCGAGTCCGTGGAGCCCACCGGCTGGAAGCGCGCCTCCGGGGGAATGGGCAGCCGCTGCTCGAGGCTGCCGCTGTGGGCCAGGATCCAGTCGCGGCCCCAGGCACTGCGGCAGAAGGGCTGGGTATTGGCCTCGGTGATGGGGCCCCACGTCGCCGTGCGCAGGTGCAGCAGGAAGATGGAGGACTCCAGCGGATCCCACGTCCGCACCATCTCACTGCGGATGCTGCCCGCGTGCGGAGCGGCCTCCTTGAGGAGGGTGGCCGCGAGCTCGCCCCCCGGGTAGTAACCCACGCCCCAGCCATCCGGCGGCTTGCGGCCTGGAGCCGGCAGCGCAGGTCGAGGCTGGGGGCGAGCTCTCCTTCGAAGGACAGCGCGAGCAGGTTGAGCATGGCGCGCGAATCTAACCAGTCATCACCTGCACGCCCAGCGTTTGGTCGGGGATGACCGGCCGGCGGCCGAAGTACTCCTGGGAGATGAGCGAGCAGAGTTCCGTCGTCCCCTCCACCATGCGGGTGAGCAGGGCGTGCACGGTGGCGTCCGGACTCGCCAGGGCCTGGGGCCGCAGCTCGGCGACCAGGGGGAGCATGAAGGCGAGCGATTCCCTGCCGGGCTGTCCCTGCACGTCAGGGGGACACAGACGCACGAGGTAGCGGTACGCGGAGTCCAGGCAGTAGTGGACCGAGCGTGGAAAGCGCGAGTCGAACAGGAGGAAGGCCGCCACGGCGTCTCCCGTCACCCGGCCGGAGTGCGTCTTCATGAAGGGCTCGAAGCCGGAGCTGGCCCGGAGCAGGGACAGCCACAGCGCCGTCTCCACCACGGGGTGGCCGGACTTCATGCCCGAGAGGGCATGGTGGTGCACGTCCAGGAGCCGCGCCGTCTGACCCACGCGCTCGAGCATCACCCCCAGCCAGATGAAGTCCAGGGGCGTGTCGTGCAGCATGGTGCTGCGGAACAGCCCCAGGCACAGTTGCACCATGCGGCGGATGTGCTGGTAGAAGCCGAAGCGCGACAGGGCGTACTCCTCCTGTCCCGCCCCACCCACCAGCCACAGGTACAGCTCGTTCGTCACCTCCCAGCACTCGCGGCTCACCACCTCGCGGATGGTGCGCGCGCCCTCGCGCGCCTGGGACAGGGTGGCCACGAGGCTCGAGAAGTTGCTCTCCTCCCAGGTCATGAAGGCCTGCACCGCCTCGCCGTCCGCCTCCGCCTCGACGCCATGGCGGGCGGCGAAGGCCTGACGCTCGCCGAAGATGGCCAGCACCGGCGTCCAGCAGTGCTCCGAGGCCAGCTCCGCGTCCAGCGAGAGCTGCTCGGTCATCTGCAACACCCGGGCGGTGCTCTCCGCGCGCTCCAGGTAGCGGCCCAACCAGAAACAGTGCTCGGCGATCCGGGCGATCATATGGCCTCCTTCTGCACCCAGGTGTCCTTGGAACCACCCCCCTGACTGGAATTGACGACATAGGAGCCGGCACGCAGCGCCACGCGGCTCAAGCCTCCCGGCAGCACCCACGGCCCCTGGGGACCGGTGAGGATGTAGGGCCGCAAGTCCACCCGGCGAGCCACCACCGGCCCGAGGCCGTGTCCCAGGTGGGGCACGTGGACAGCTCCACCCGGGGCTGGGCGATGTAGCGCCGCGGCTGGGCGAGGATGCGCTGGCGGAACTCGTCGCGCTCGGCCTGGGTCGACTGCGGCCCCATCAACATGCCGTAGCCGCCCGCCTCGTCCACCGTCTTCACCACCAGCTCGCCCAGGTGCTCCACCACGTACTGGCAATCCTTCTCGCGCGCGCACACGTAGGTGGGCACCTGCTCGAGGATGGGCTCCTCGCCCAGGTAGTAGCGGATGAAGTCCGGCACGAAGGCATACGTCGCCTTGTCGTCCGCCACGCCGTTGCCCGGCGCGTTGGCCAGGGCGACGTGGCCCGCGGCCCAGGCGCGCAAGAGCCCTCGTACTCCCAGCATGCTGTCCGGCCGGAACGCCTCCGGATCCAGGAAGGCATCGTCGATGCGCCGGTAGATGACGTGCACCCGGCGCGGGCCCCGCGTGGTGCGCAGGAAGACCCGGTCATCCTCCACGAAGAGGTCCTCACCGTGCACCAGCGGCACGCCCATGGTGCGCGCGAGGAAGCTGTGCTCGAAATAGGCGGAGTTGTAGGGGCCGGGGGTGAGCACCACGACGGTGGAGCTGTCGGGGGACTCGGGAGAGACGGCGCGCAGCGTCTCCGCCAGCCGGGCCGGGTAGTGGTCCACTCGGCGCACCCGCGCCAGCTCCAGCACCTCGGGCACCACGCGCTTGGAGAGGATGCGGTTCTCCATGACGTAGGACACGCCCGAGGGCGTACGCAGGTTGTCCTCCAGCACCCGGAACGTGCCCTGCCCGTCGCGAATCAGATCGATTCCCGCGATGTGGATGCGCACGCCCCCCGCGGGCCGCACGCCCCGGAGCTTGGGCAGGTAGAGGGGCGTATTGAGGATGATGTCCCGCAGCTCGGGCCGCTCGGAGAACAGGCGCTGCCCGTCGTAGACATCGTTGAGGAACAGGCCCAGCGCGCGGATGCGCTGCTCCAGCCCGCGCTCCAGGTGCGCCCAGTCCGGCGCCGAGATGATCCGGGGAATGAGACAGAAGGGGAAGATGCGCTCGGTGCCGCGCTGGTCCGCGTACACCGAGAACGTCACTCCCTGGTTGAGCAGGGCCCGCTCGGCCAGCGTCTGCATGTGGGAGAAGTCCTCGGGCGAGCGCGCTCCCAACACATTCAGCAGCTTCTGGAAGTCCGGGCGGGCGCTCCCATCGGCGCCCATCAATTCATCGATACTTCCCGGGGTGGGGGTGTAGCCGGCGAAGAGTCCCGGTTCGGGCGGTGGTTGTCTCATCGAGAGGGGGGCTCCGCTGCCCGGACGACAGCGCCCGGGAACGCACGACGCCGTGCGTCAACCCGGAGTGTACAGACCTCCCCAGCAGGCGTACAGGGAGGGGCCCCCCTGCTTCCGTGAATGTTGACGGGCACGCCTTGCGCGACACATGAGGGTACGAGACCGCCCGAATGGAGTCCGCGACCTTGAGCAAGCCTCCCCTCATCACCGAGATCTCGAAGGAATTCACCTTCGAAGCCGCGCACCGTCTCCCCAATGTCCCCCCCGGCCACAAGTGCGCGCGGGTGCATGGTCACAGCTACCGCATCGAGCTCACCCTACGCGGCCCCGTGCACCCCACGTTCGGCTGGGTGGTAGACTTCGGTGAGCTGAACGCCGCCTGGCAGCCGCTGCACGCCCAGCTCGACCACCGCCTGCTCAACGAGGTGCCCGGGCTGGAGAACCCCACGAGCGAGCTGCTCGCCGCCTGGGTCTTCGAGCGCGTGAACATCCCCGGCACGCGCGTGACGAAGGTGCGCGTCGCCGAGACCTGCACGTCCTCGTGCACCGTGTTCGCCGCCGAGGGCTGACGCCCCCTCAGGACTCGATCTGCCCGAGGTTGGCGTGGAGCACCGCGCCATTGAAGACGGGCATCTCCGCGCACCGCAGGAGCACGTCGGCGATCTCCTCCGGAGCGATGAGCCGGCCGTAGGTCATCCTCGCCGCCGTGTTCGCGCGGGCCGCCTCGCTGTCGCCCACGTTCTCGCGCATCATCTCGGTGTCCGTGAAGCCCGGGCAGACGCAGACGGTGTGCACGCGGGTGCCCACGAGATCCTGGCAGGTGGAGCGCATGAGGCCCGCGAGCGCGTGCTTGGACGTCACGTACGAGGCCGCGCCCCGCACCGCCTTCTCCGACAGCGTGGAGCCCACATAGAGGATGGAGGAGCCATCGGTGAGGTGGCCACGCACGAGGCGGTTGAGCGTCGCGGGAGCCACGACGTTGACCTCCAGCACCCGCCGCAGGTGCTCCGCGTCGAGCGACAGGGCATCGTCATGGCCATAGAGGGCCGCGTTGTGCACCAGGCAGACCCGGCCCGGGGAGGA
This sequence comes from Cystobacter fuscus, assembly GCA_049060065.1. Lineage (GTDB taxonomy): Bacteria > Myxococcota > Myxococcia > Myxococcales > Myxococcaceae > Cystobacter > Cystobacter fuscus_B. The sequence goes on along the minus strand of JBMEQP010000002.1, from coordinate 276,295 downwards.
GCCCAGGGCCTTGGACAGGGCCGGCGTGAAGGTGGCCTCCCATCCCGGCACGGAGAGATCCACGAGCACGTCCACCACGCCCGGCTCCGGACAGGGCCGGCGCGAGACATTCATCACCCGCCAGCCCGCCTGGAGGAAACGCGCGGCCGCCGCGCGGCCAATGCCCCGGCTCGCGCCGGTGATGATCGCCCAATCAGCCATGGCTGTTCCACTCCCAGGAGCAGTTCTGGCCGGGCTCGGAGGAGCACTTCACCACCACGCGCGAGATGCGGCTGTCCCTCATCAGCGAGCCATCGCCCACCAGGTTCTCGCCGAAGAGCCGCGCCAGCTCCTCGAGCGACACGTTCTCCACGGGCAGGATCGTCACGTCCCGCGCGAGGAAGCGCAGCTCCTCGCCATTGAAGCGCGCGATCACGTCCCCGCGCGCATCGCGCTCCACCTGGAGGTGGCGCGAGTGGGCCGGCAACATGAAGGTCTCGTTCCAGATGCGGCACTGCTCGAGCGCCATCCGCTTGAAGATGTCGTAGTCGGCGAGCATCCCATTGTCGAGCACCTCGCCCGTCAACGAGATGAAGACGGCGAAGTTGTGGCCGTGCAGGTTCTCGCGGTGCGTCGCGGAGAAGATGGTGAAGTGCCCCGCGGCGAACTTCATGTCTTCTTTGTGCAGCTCAATCGTCGTCGTGCGTGCCATGGCGCAAACTGTTGGCCTTACCATGAAGGTCCACCCATCTCAACGCACCGGGCGGGGCCGGCCGGGATGGTAGGTTGCGCGCCATGGCGGTCACTGTCGTGGCAGGCACGGAGGGCATCCGACACATCGAGCCGGCCCGGCTGCGCTCCTGGTACGCCGTCTGTCCGTCCGAGGCCCTGCGCCCCGGGCAGGTGATCGGCTGGAACCTCGCCGGGCGGGAGTTCGCCGTCTTCCGGACGCGAGGCGGTCAGGTCCAGGCGCTCGCGGCCCACTGTCCGCACCTGGGGGCCCACCTCGCGCGGGGCACCGTCATCGGCGAGCACCTGCGCTGCCCGCTGCACCACCTGCGCTTCGACGGCAGGGGTGTCTGCCGTGCAGCGCCAGAGGGCTCCGGGATCGCGGCACGCCACACCCAACGGGCCTTCCCCGTGGTGGAGCGGCATGGCCTCGTGCTCGTCTTCAACGGGCCCGTGGTCCTCTTTCCGCCTCCCCAGGTGGGCGCCCCCGAGCTGCGCTGGCGCGCGGGCCCTCCCGTGTCCGTGGGCTGCTCCTGGCTGCCTCTCGTGGCGAACGCCTTCGACCTGGAGCACCAGGGCACCGTGCACCACCGCGCCCTGCGCGGCCCCCCGGTCATCGAGCGGCCCGACCCCTTCACCCTCAGGCTGCGCTTCACGTCGCGCGTCACCGGCCGGGCGCTCCATGATCGGATGATGAAGGCGCTGTCGCGCGACCACATCCGCGTGACGCTGACGCTCCACGGAGGAACACTCCTCTCGGTGGAGAGCGACCTGGGACGCACCCGGAGTGCGCTGCTCGCCGGGTTGCGCCCGGACCCCGGCGGCATGTCGGTGTTGCCGTCGTTCGCCGCGCCGCCGAGCACCGTTCCGGGACTCACCCGGCCACGGCTCGCCCTGTCGCGATGGCTCTTCACGTCGTTCCTGCGCGGGGATCTCTCCGTGCTCCAGGGAATGCGCTTCCGCCCGGCCGCCGCCCGGGAAGATCCCGTGCTGGCGTCCCTGCTCGACTTCGCCGCCCAACTGCCAGAGGACCCGGATGACGCGCCCGTCTGAGGACTCGTCCGTCCAGGCCCCTCCCCGCCCAGCCTTCCGCGTGGAGGCGCTCTGCGCCCGGGAGGTGTACCGCTTCTCCCGCCGTCACCCGCGCTACCTCCTGGCCGCCCTGGGGCTCTACGGCGCCTCCCTGCCTCGCTGGCGAGCCCTGCGAGGAGCCCGCGCGGGCTTCTGTTTCCTCCAGCTCGTGGACGACGTGTTGGACGGAGACCGGGCCGTCGTGGGCGAGCCGCTCGACTGGGTGGATGCCCTGCTCGTACGACTGGAGGCGGAGCGCGGCGGTGACGAGGACGTGGCCACCATGCTGGGCCGGGTGTTCCTCGCGGAGCTCCGGGACGAGGGGGCACGGGCGGACGCGCTCCAACTCGTGCGCACCATGCGGAGGGACCGGGTGCGCGTGCGCGAGCGCCAGGAACTCGACGCCGCGGCGCTGCGTGCGCACCACCGGGACACCTTCCGGTTGTCGGTGGACCTGATGCTGCACACGGCCCGTGCCGAGGTGCGCGCCCTGGACGCCCCCTCCCTGCTCGACGCGTTCGGCTGGTGTTCGGCGATGCGCGACCTGCGGGAGGACCTGGACAAGGGCCTCTCCAACGTCCCGGCCGAGGTGGCCCGGGCGGTGCGGGCCGAGGGCGCGGACCCCTGGGACGCCGAGGCCCTGGTGGGCTCCGGGGCCGGACGGCAGTGGCTCGTGGCCGAGCACGGCCGCGCGCGCGTCCTCCTCTCCCAGACGGGCGCGGAGCTGGCCGCGCTCGGAGACCGGCCCGGGGTGGCCCTGTTGCGGCTGTTCCACCGCTCCATCGAGGGCTTCTGGACGAAGCGGCTGCCCCGGCGACTGCCGTTCCTGCGCGCTCCCGCGCGTGTCAGGGAGTCCCTCTCGGGCGCCCCGCCGTGACGCGGCCGAGCACGAAGCCCACCCCCAGCATCACCACCGAGACGGCGGCGCCGATGCTCAATGACACACGCTCCACCTTGTCGAGCACGGGGTTGTCGAACACATCGGTGGAGTAGTGGAAGGCGGCGATGAGCCACTGCTCGCCCTGCTTCACCAGGGCGCAGCTCCAGCGGCCGTGGACGACGAAGTCCGAGCCATCCGCGAGCACGTAATGATCCGTCGAGGAGCCCTGGGCAAGGCCCGTGGTGCCATACAGGCGCGTCAGGCCATCCACCTCGAACTTCGTGGTGAGCTTGTCCACCACGCGGCCCGGTCCGATGAGCATCTTCTCGTAGTAGGCGAGGATGGCGCTCTTGCCCACGCGCACGTCGTTGTTCATCGTGGTGAAGACCACGTCCTCGGTGACGTGCGAGAGCAGGCGGTCCACGTCCCGAGCGTTGAGCGCCTGCTCCATGTCGTTCTCGAGCGCGAGCAGGGCCTCGTGCGCGGCCGCGTCACCCGCCGACTCCAGAGGCACCTCTCGCGAGTGGGACGCCGCGGGCATGCCCAGCACCCAACACAGCATCAACCCCACGACCATCCGCTTCATGGCGTCTCCTGGAAGGGCAGCACTCTAACCCACTCGGCACCGGCATCCGCTTGTACACTGACGCTCCACCCTCCGGAGGATGGATGTCCCAGAAAGCCCCCCAGCCCAGCCCCCGCAAGAAGACCGTTCGCGAGACCCATGCCACCGGGCCGCGCACCCTGGCCATCGACATCGGCGGCTCGGGACTCAAGGCGCTCGTCCTCGGACCCGAGGGAACGGCGCTCGACGAGCGGCGGCGGGTCAAGACGCCCAAGCCCGCCACCCCCAAGGCGGTGATGCGCGCGCTCGAGAAACTCATCGAACCCCTGGGAGACTTCGAGCGCGTGTCCGTGGGCTTTCCCGGCGTGGTGGAGGAAGGCGTGACGAAGACCGCGTTCAACCTCCATCCCGATTGGGAGGGCTTCAACCTCGCCGAGGCCCTGCACCAGCTCACGAAGCGTCCGGTGCGCGTGCTCAACGACGCCGGCGTCCAGGGCTTCGGGGTCATCGAGGGCAGGGGCCTGGAGATGGTCCTCACCCTGGGCACCGGCATGGGCTGCGCCCTGTACATCGACGGCAAGTACGTGCCCAACCTGGAGCTGGCCCACCACCCCTTCCACGGAGGCAAGACGTACGAGGACTACGTGGGTCAGGCCGCTCTGGAGCGCGTGGGCAAGAAGAAGTGGAACAAGCACGTGGAGCGGGTGCTCCAGCAGATCCAACCCATCTGGAACCCGCGGAAGATCTACGTCGGCGGAGGCAATGCGCGCCTGCTCGACATCAAGCTGCCCCCCAACGTGACGCTCACCGAGAACATCGCCGGACTGCTGGGGGGCTTCGCGCTCTGGAAGGACGAGCCCCGGCAGCACTGAGCATCCGCTCGGCACCTCGCCCGCCCTCCTGGCGGCCCACGCGGGGAGGCGCGGGGAGGCACCCTCGCCATCCGATGCACACCTTCGGGGAACACACGCCTCCCCTCCCGGGAGGGTGAGCGGGTTCTCACCAAGGGAGCGACGTCATGGACGAGAAGGAATACCTCAACCGCAGGATGGGCATCCCCTTGGACCCGGCCAAACAGAAGGATCCCGAGGAGCACGGCGACCGTGTTCCCGCCGAGGGCCGGGCCGAGCATCTCAACGACATCACCGAACAGAATGGCGGCCAGCGCTCCGAGGTGGGCCCACCGTGGCACGACACCAGTCTGGAGCGAGGCTTGTCGAATGAGTTCGACAAGCACGGCGGACGCGGCAAGCCGAAGAAGAAGTAACGGAAGCCCTCCAGGCAGGCAGGGGCCAGGCCATCGCGAAGACGTCCCTTCCGGCGCCGCGTCCATGCGCGGCCGTTATCTCCAGGAGCTGGATGACCATGGCCCGTTCCGCGACCCGACAGCCGCTCGTCACGGTGACCCCCGAGGGGCTCTACTGCCCCCAGGGGATTTCCATATCGATGCCCGGCGGCCCGTGAGCCGCACCCTCATCACCCACGCGCACGGCGACCACGCCCGCTGGGGCAGTCAGCAGTACCTGGGCACTCGCCCCTCGCGGGGGCTGCTCCGCAAACGCCTGGGCGCGGAGGCGGACATCACCACGCTCGACTACGGGGAGTGCCTCACCATCGGCGGCGTGACGGTGAGCTTCCACCCGGCGGGACACGTGCTGGGCAGCGCGCAGATCCGTCTGAAATACAAGGACGAGGTCTGGGTCGTCTCCGGCGACTACAAGCGCGACGCGGACCCCACGTGCCTGCCCTTCGAGGTGGTGCCCTGCGACACCTTCATCACCGAGGCCACCTTCGCGCTGCCCATCTACCGCTGGGACGACACGCGGCGCGTGGCCGAGGAGGTGTTGCACTGGTGGGACGCCAACCGCGAGGCGGGCCGGGCCTCGGTCCTCTTCTGCTACGCGCTGGGCAAGGCGCAGCGGCTGCTCGCGGAGCTGGCCCGCGTCACGGACCGCGAGGTGTTCGTACACGGGGCCACGCACGCGCTCGTGGAGCTCTACCGCGAGGCCGGCGTCCCCCTGCTGCCCACCCGGCCCGTGTCCGAGGCGGAGAAGGGCACGTCCTACGCGGGAGCGCTCGTGCTGGCGCCGCCCAGCGCCGCGGGCTCCACGTGGATGCGCCGCTTCGGCGAGCACGAGACGGGCTTCGCCTCGGGGTGGATGCGGGTGCGCGGCAACCGGCGCCGCCGCGGCTATGACCGGGGCTTCGTCCTCTCCGACCACGCGGACTGGCCTGGGCTGCTGCGCACGGCGAAGGAGACGGGCGCCTCGCGCGTGCTCGCCACCCACGGCTCCAGCGACACCCTCTCGCGCTACCTGCGCGAGAACCTCGGCATCGACGCCGCCCCCCTGGCCACGCCCTTCGAGGGCGAAGCGGAGGACTGAATCCATGCGCCGGCTCGTGGATCTCTACGAGACACTCGACTCCACCACCTCCACCAACGCCAAGGTGGACGCGCTCGTGGCCTACTTCCGGCGGACGCCCCCCGAGGACGCCGCCTGGGGACTCTTCTTCCTCACCGGCCGCCGCATCAAACGGCTCGTGCCCTCCAAGGCCCTCAAGCAGTGGGCGCGCGAGCTGAGCGACACCCCCGAGTGGCTCTTCGACGAGGCCTATGCCTCGGTGGGAGATCTCGCGGAGATCATCGCGCTGCTACTCGACTCGGCCGAGCAGCCCCAGGTGACCGAGGAGCTGTCCCTGTCGCGGTGGATGGAGGAGCGCATCCTGCCGCTCGGCGGACTGGCCCTGCCGGAGCAGCGCGAGCGCATCACCGGCTGGTGGCACACGCTGCCGCGCCGTGAGCTGTTCGTCTTCAACAAGATGCTCACCGGCGAGCTGCGCGTGGGCGTCTCGGACACGCTCGTGGTGCGCGCGCTGGCGCAGTACGCCGGGCTGCCCCCGGCCGCCGTGTCCCACCGGCTCATGGGCACCTGGGCCCCGAGCCGCGCCTTCTTCGAGCAGCTCGTCGCCCCGGACGTGTCCGACGGGGATCGCTCGCGCCCCTACCCCTTCTACCTGGCCAGCCCCCTGGAGCAGCCCGTGGAGGGCCTCGGGGACCGCTCGGAGTGGATGGTCGAGTGGAAGTGGGATGGCATCCGGGGCCAGCTCATCCACCGCCAGGGCGGCATCTACCTGTGGAGCCGCGGCGAGGAGCTCGTCACCGAGCGCTATCCGGAGATCGCCAAGGCGGCCACGAGCCTGCCCCCGGGCACCGTGCTCGACGGGGAGATCCTCGCCTACGAGGATGGGCGGCCCCTGCCCTTCGCCCGCCTGCAGCGGCGCATCGGCCGTCAGAAGCTCACCGCCAAGGTGCTCGCCGAGGCCCCCGCGGTCTTCATGGCGTACGACCTGCTCGAGGAGAAGGGCGAGGACGTGCGCGCGCTGCCCCTGCGCGAGCGCCGGGCGCGACTCGAGGCGCTGCTTAGCGACAAGCCCCAGTTCCCCATCTCCCCGCGCATCCCCGCGGACACGTGGGAGGAGCTGGCCCAGGCCCGCCGCGAGTCGCGCGAGCGCAACGTGGAGGGCTTCATGATCAAGCGGCTGGAGTCGCCCTACCAACACGGCCGCAAGCGCGGGGACTGGTGGAAGTGGAAGATCGATCCCTTCACCGTGGACGCGGTGCTGCTCTACGCGCACCCCGGCCATGGCAAGCGCGCCGCCCTGTACACGGACTACACGTTCGCGGTGTGGAAGGGCGAGGAACTGCTGCCCGTGGCCAAGGCGTACTCGGGCTTGACGGACGAGGAGATCTCCCGGCTCGACCGGTGGATCCGCGCCCACACGAAGGAGAAGTTCGGCCCGGTGCGCTCGGTGGAACCCGCCCAGGTGTTCGAGCTGCACTTCGAAGGCATCGCCGCCTCGCCCCGGCACAAGTCCGGCGTGGCCCTGCGCTTTCCCCGCATCGCCCGGTGGCGATCGGACAAGGCCCCCAAGGACGCGGACTCGCTCGACCAGCTCAAGGAGCTGATCCATGCCCCCACCTAGGCGCGCGCGCACCAGCTCTCCGCGCACGGCCGCGCCCCGGAAGCGCGCGGCACGCAAGGTGCTTCCTCCCCCGCCTCCCTCCGAGGAGCGCGTGCTGGGGGTGGAGGCCCGGTTCGAGTCGCGCGGGTGGACGCCCTTCCCCTTCCAGCGCGAGGCCTGGGCAGCGTATGCGCGGGGAGAGAGCGGCCTCATCCACGTGCCCACGGGCGCGGGGAAGACGTATGCCGCCTACCTCGGCCCGCTCCAGGAAGTGGCCGAGCGCCGTGAGAAGGGTTTGCAAATCCTCTACATCACGCCGCTGCGCGCGGTGTCGCGAGACATCGAGCTCGCGCTCCTGGCGCCCCTGTCCGCCTTCGACGCCGACATCACGGTGGAGAGCCGCACGGGCGACACCTCCAGCAGCATCCGCCGCAAGCAGAAGGACCGGCTGCCCGAGGTCCTCATCACCACGCCCGAGTCCCTCTCGCTGCTGCTGTGCCACGAGCGCGCGCACGAGCTCTTCGCGCCCCTGCGCTGCGTCATCGTGGACGAGTGGCACGAGCTGCTGGGCAGCAAGCGGGGCACGCAGGTGGAGCTCGCGCTCGCGCGGCTGCGCCGCTTCGCACCGGGGATGCGCACCTGGGCGCTGTCAGCCACGCTGGCCAACCTGGACGAGGCCGCGCGCGCCGCCGTGGGCCCGAGCGTCACGCCGAGCTTCGTGAGCGCGGGGCTCGAGCGGCCCGTACACATGGAGACGCTCCTGCCGGACAGCGTGGATGCCTTCCCGTGGGCGGGCCACCTCGGCATGACCATGCTGCGCAAGGTGTCGGACTGGTTGGATCCGGCGCACCCCACCCTGCTCTTCACCAACACGCGCTCGCAGGCGGAGCGCTGGTACGAGGGACTGCGCTTCCTCCGCCCCGAGTGGGAGGGAGTGCTCGCCCTGCACCACGGCTCCATCGATCGGGACTCGCGCGAGGCCGTGGAGCGTGGACTCAAGGACGGGAGCGTGCGGCTCGTGGTGTGCACGTCCTCGCTCGACCTGGGAGTGGACTTCGGCCCGGTGGAGCGCGTGGTGCAGATTGGCAGCCCCAAGGGCATCTCCCGCACGCTCCAGCGCGCGGGCCGCAGTGCCCACCGACCCGGTGCCACCGCGCACCTGCTCTTCGTCCCCACGCACGCGCTGGAACTGGTGGAGATGGCAGCGGCCCGCGACGCGCTCGCCCACCGCGAGGTGGAGCCCCGCGCGCCCCTGCGCCAGCCGCTCGACGTGCTCGCCCAGCACCTCGTCACCTGCGCGCTCGGTGGTGGCTTCGTCCGCGAGGAGTTGCTCGCCGAGGTGCGTGACACGCACGCCTACCGCGACCTGGGCGAGGAGGACTTCGACCGCGCCCTGCTGCTCGTGACGGAAGGCGGTCCCACGCTGCGCGCCTATCCGCAGTTCCACCGGGTGCGGCGCGTGGAGGATCGCTATGTGGTGGCGGACGCGCGCGTGGCTCGGCTGCACCGGCTCAACGTGGGCACCATCGCCTCGGATGCCACGGTGGAGCTGCGCTACTGGACGGGCGGGCGGATCGGCACGGTGGAGGAGTCCTTCGTGAGCCGGCTTCGTCCGGGAGACACCTTCCTCTTCGCGGGCAAGCGGCTGGAGTTCAGCCGGATGAAGGATCTCACCGCCTACGTGAAGGTCGCGAAGCAGCGGGCGTCGGCCACGCCCCGGTGGAACGGGGGACGCCTGCCCTGGTCGGGCTCGCTCGCCGCCGCCGTGCGCCGCGCCTTCCATGCCGCGCGCGAGGGCCATCTGGACGCCGCGGAGCTGCGGGCGGCCCGGCCCGTGTTGGACGTCCAGGCCCGGCTGTCACGGGTGCCCGCGCAAGACGCCTGCCTCGTGGAGCTGTGCCGCACGCGCGAGGGCCACCACCTGTTCCTCTACCCCTTCGAGGGGCGGCTGGTGCACGAGGGACTCGCGGCGCTGATCGCCCTGCGCCTCACCCGGCTGCAGAAGGCCACCTTCAGCCTCGCGGTGAATGACTATGGGTTGGAGTTGCTGAGCGCCTCGCCCTTCCCCTTCGAGGAGGCGCTGCGTCCCGCGCTCTTCACGCGCGAGCGGCTGGTGGAGGACATCCTGGAGAGCGTCAACCTGAGCGAGCTGGCGCGGCGGCAGTTCCGCGACGTGGCCCGGGTGGCGGGGCTGGTGATGCCGGGGCTGCCCGGGGCGCGCAAGTCCACCCGGCAGGTCCAAGCGAGCACGGGCCTGCTCTATGACGTCTTCGCGCGCTACGAGCCGGACCACATGCTGCTCGTCCAGGCGAGGCGGGAGGTGCTGGAGCAGCACTTCGAGCAGGTGCGGCTGGTGAGTACCCTGGAGCGGCTGGAGCGCACGCCGCTGGAATGTGTCCACGTGCCACGGCCCACGCCGTTGGCCTTTCCGCTCGTCGTCGAGCGCATGGGCGCCACCGTGTCCAACGAGACGCTGTTGGATCGGGTACAGCGCATGAAGGAAAAATGGCTGCGAGAGGACTCCCTGTCCGCCTAGGCGGCACCGAGGTGGAGCTGCGCCCCGAGCGCGCCCTGTACTGGCCCGAGGCGGGCGTGCTCGCGGTGGCGGATCTGCACTGGGGCAAGCCGGAGAGCTTCCACCAGCACGGCATTCCCCTGCCCACGGGGGTGCTGGAGGACGACCTGGCGAGGCTGTCCGCCGCGCTGCACGCCACGGGAGCGCGGCGGGTGCTGCTCGTGGGAGATCTCATCCACTCGCGCCGGGGGCTCACGGCGGACGTGGTGGAGCGCGTGACGGCCTGGCGCGAGGGCCACGACGTGGAGCTGGTGCTGGTGCGCGGCAACCATGACCGGCACCTGGAGGCACTGCCTCCCTCGTGGCGCATGCGGCTGGTGGAGTCACACCTGGACGAGGGGCCGTTCCGCTTCGCCCACCATCCGGAGCCCGTGCCGGGGCGCTATGTCTGCGCGGGCCACCTGCACCCCACGGTGCGGCTGAGCACGGGCGCGGACCGGCTGCGCCTGCCGTGCTTCCACCTGGGTCCCCAGGTCGGGGTGCTGCCCGCCTTCAGTGCCTTCACGGGCGGCCTGGACATGAGGGCCGGCGAGGGAGAGCGGCTCTTCGTCATCGCGGAGGACGCCGTGGTGGAGTTGCCGCCCGCTCGCTCCGGGCGCTGGTCGCGGAGTTGACACAGGGTCGCGCGCTCCATCAACGCTTGCCCTCCAGCATCCCACCTTGCAGAGTGGCAGGGCAGGTCGTTGCGCCCAGGTATGCAGATGAGGGGGGTTCATCCATGGCGGCAGATCCACGAAAAGATCCCGAAGCGTACGGTGATTCATCGGCACCGGACGAACTCCCGCGCGGCATGTTCAATCGCCTACCGTCACCGGGGCCGACGCCTCGGACACACCGGATCCGCTTGGGGGATACTCTTTCCAAGCTGGCACTCGACTACCACGTCACGGTGGAATCGCTCGTCGCCGCCAACCACATCCGGGGCGCCCGCCTGCTTTGGGTCGGGCAGGTGTTGACCATTCCGCAGAAGGCTGCTCCCACCCGCCCCCAAACCTCGCCCGCGCCATATCCGGCGAGCCCCACCTCTCCGCGCTCCCAATCGGCACCGGCCCCCGTCCCGCGCTCCAGACGCAATGAGGTGGTCCCGCGCCCCCGAGCAAAACCATCCCGAAGCGCCTTCGTCGTGTCGACCTGGGTCACGGTGAAAGGGGAAACGCTCCAGAGCACCCTGGCCCTGGAGGAACTGCACTCGCTCATCACGTCGATGACACCAGACGAGTTGCTGTCGTGGTTGCGGTTGATCTTCGGCGAGGACATTCCTCGGACCGCCATCCAGCGCTTGCGCGCCGCCGTGCTCGACGGCTCCCTGCCCCAGCCCCAGCTCGTCATCGTTCGCGACGAACTCGACGGACACCCGGCCGCCTACCATGGCCCAAGCCGCTCCATTCTCGTCTCGCGGGAGCTGGTGCTCCGGGCGCGGAGCGACAACAACGAGGCCTGGAAGCTGCTCGTGTGCCTCATTGAGGAATTCGGCCACCACCTGGACCAACTGCTGCGCACGCACTACTCCTCCGTTGGAGGGGATGCACTGCTGGACGAAGGGGCCCGGATGGCCTATGCCCTCATCGACTTCGGCTACAACCGGGGACAACGGCGCCGCGAGTTCGCCCAATACACCATGGCCGAGGGCACGGTGTGCTTGAACGTGGAGTTCGCGGGGATGACGGAGGCCGTCCAGCGCTTCGTGAGCGCTCCGGAACAGTGGGAGGACTCCCGCTCGGGCAACCTGGAGTACTTCGGTGCGGGACGCGGTTCCGGACGTGCGGGCTCCTACGGGCACGAGTCCATCGAGGATGCATTGGAAGATGCTGGTTTCCGCCTCAGGGAGCGCAGGGCCGTCTACTTCGGCAATTGGCTGCGTGATCACTCGCAGCTCGTCGATCCCAAGTTGGTCCGCAAGAAGGGCGCCCCGGTCACCACTGGACTATCCCGAGAAGCCATCACGCGCATCGTGGACGTCATGGCGCGAGAGAAGTTCGGCAACGAGAAGCACCTGAACGAGCCAGTCTTCCGGGTGGACGCCCAACGACTGGGCGTCTACCGCAATGAGGAGCACATCGACAATCCGAATGGCATCACGGACGCCCGCGCCATTGATCCCGCCTTCCGTGGCGCCTGCCGCGCCGAGGAGTTGGCCATCAACTCCCTGCGGATGAAGAACTTCATCCGCACCAGGGGCGTCTCCGGAGGCCGAGCGCCGCGCACGTACCACGTGAAGGACGGGGATACACTGGACAGCATCGCCCGCGCCCATGGACTCACGTGGCAAGAGCTGGCGCGCTTCAACTTCGGCACCGACGTCAAGGACCAAGTGTCCCGGCAGCTGTATACGAAGGTGGGCTGCCGGAAGAAGACCTACGATGGCCGCAGCTACATCTTCACCAGTCAGGACTCGCCCGGCCTCATCCAGATTCCCGGCGTCAAGGCAGGCCACGTCCAGGAAGCGCCCTATAGCGCCTTCCACTACATGATCACCCAGTTGCGCACGGCCGTGAAGCTGGGCCGATCAAACGCTGGCTACCGGCACTTCGGCCACGCGTTACACACCCTGGAGGACTTCTTCAGCCACACGAACTTCGTGGAACTGATGCTCATCCATCTCGGAGCGTGGGTGGAACCCTGGGTGCCTGCCCAGGGCGCCAAGGCGGGTGATGCCTCCTCCCTTCCCCTGACCAGCGGTCAATTCGGCGGACTGGACACCCTGGCGAGCCTCACCCTGGGCATCGCCGAGTCGATGCAGAAGGTGAGCGAGTGCATCGCGGGTGAAATGACCTCGGCAACGAAGACCGCCCTGATCATCCTGGAGGATCAGGGCTACACTGGCGTCCGAGACATGATGGGCGGCATGCTGGGACGACTGCACAAGCTGGAAAAGGCATATCCCACCATCGCCACCCTGAGCTGCGAGACGGTGGGCATGGTGCTGCGCTCCGCCAAGGCCAGCATGGGAAGCATCATCCACTTCGTAGCCAGCCTCATCGACGATGCGCAGACGGCCTTCTTGAGCAACCCAGCGAGCACCAACCCGACGCATACACAACTGGCCAAGGACCATGATGACCACCCGCTGCACGCCCTCGCGGCCAACCCGGCAGCGGGAGCCGTGCTGGACGTGGGCAAGGCCATCCAGAAGGCCTGGAGCGGTGAGGCCACCGCGGACGACGTGGTGCTCACCGCCTCCCGCCATTTCCTTCACCCCGCTCAAATCGATCCCCATGGCAACGCCGGATGGATGCGCGGCCACGTGCAGGTATGGATTCCCGGCCATCGGGCGGCCATCGCGCGCATGGGCTCGAAAAGCTGGGCGGCGGAGTGGACGAAGGAGTCCTCCCAGCACCTGAGGACGACGATGGAGCGGGCCCGTATGCTCATGGGAAAGGGTCGTCCATGAGAACCGTCTCGTGGACCAGAGCGGAGTCCTGCTCCTGGTGCTGGGGGCTTGTCGAGAGCCCTCATCCGCACCCGCGCCCCCGCCTGGAACTTCCACACAACCGCTCCTCACGGTGGAGGGAAGCACCGTGCGCTACAACGGCCAGCTCCTTTCTTGGGAGCAAACCCAACACTGGCGGCAGGTGCTCGGTCCTCCCAGTCGGGAGCAGCAAGGTATCCTCACCTGGGACGAACTGGGAGTCTTCCTCTACGACCAGGATGCCCGGATTCCCGGGCCCGAGTCCTTCATGGTCCTGCTGGGCCGCGCGCGGCACTCCGCCCTCACCCAGGGAGAGCCCGAATTCTGGCCGCGCAAGACCTTCTCGGGCCGACTCCTCGTGGATGGCGCCGCCATCACCAGCCGGTCCACGATCAATGAGATCAACCGGGACAAGAAGGGCGCCTCCTTCGACCGCGACTACATGAGCGGGGTGTACAGCTACCACGTGGGAGACTTCTACGTGCGACTCGACTACGGCCACGACCGCTCGCTCACATCCTTCGGCCTGGACAAATAAACCTGTCCCCATCAAGGCGCGAGGTCCCTGCCAGCCCCCACCAACATCCATCGGCCCTTCGGCATCGCGGAGGACGCCGTGGTGGAGTTGCATCCCACATGCGCCATGCACCGAGCACATAGCTGACACGGGGGTAACCATCAGCAAGCGGTCCACTGGATTCCCCACGAGGCCACGAGTTGTTCTGTTGGCCAATGCGATACTCCGGCTTCGATGTGGCCCGGCCAGACCTCGAGCGCGGTCTGGCGATTGTCATTGGCATCAACACCTACGCGCACGGCATCCCACCCTCTCCAATGCCGTCCGAGACGCCAACTCCGTCGCGGACGCGCTGGAGCGCCAGGGCTTCGAGGTCGTCCGCCTCCTCGATGACCAGGCATCGCTGTCAGCCCTCACCAGCCTCCTGACCCAGCATCTCGCCTCCCTCCAGCCGCCCCCGGACAGGCTGCTGATCTACTTCGCCGGACATGGGCTGGCGCACACCGACGAACACCACCACCTCTCGGGTTTCCTGCTGCCCGCCGATGCCCGCCGTGACGACTTCTCGTCCTACTGGCGCATGGACGCGCTCCGCGAGGCGCTGCGTGACCTGCCCTGCCGCCATCTGCTGCTCATCCTCGACTGCTGCTTCGCGGGGGCCTTCCCCCACTCCTCCTCGCGAGACCTCCGCGCGCCCTCCCTCCCCGCGCCCCTCTTCCTCGAGCGCTTCCGCCACTTCTCCTCCCGCCGCTCCTTCCAGCTCCTCGCCTCCACCGCCCACGACGAGCTGGCGTCCGACAGGCTCCTGGCCAAACCCTCCCAGGAGTCGCTCGGGGACGGGCACCACTCGCCCTTCGCCCTCGCACTGCTCCAGGCCCTCCAGCACCCCTCCGCCGCGGACACCAACCAGGATGGTCTGATCACCGCCTCCGAGCTCTACACCTTCCTGCGCGACAGGCTGATCGACCTGCTGCCCTCCTACTGCCAACAGACCCCCGCCCTCTGGCCCCTGGACTGGCACGACAGTGGCGAGTTCCTCTTACTCCTCTCGGACACCTTCCCCACGCTGCCCCTGGCGGCACCGCTCTCCCGGCACTCCAATCCCTACCTGGGCCTGAGGCCCTTCGCCTCGGCCCACCGCCACCTGTTCTTCGGCCGCGAGCGCCTCGTCGATTCGCTGCTCGGACACCTGCGCGTCCAACCCCTGTTGCTGCTGTGCGGCCCCTCCGGCGTGGGCAAGTCCAGCGCCGTCCACGCGGGCCTCCTGCCACGACTGAGCGACGACCCTACCGGCGTGTCCCCCGCTCCCTGCGCCCCTCCGCCCAGCCGCTCCACGCGTTGTCCTCCTGGCTCGCCTCGCTGGAGCCCGGCCCCTCCGCGCCCTCGGCCACGGGCCTCGCCGTCAATCCCCACGTTGCCGCCGCGTGCGTCCTCTCCTTCCTCACCCGCCATGAGGACCTGTCGCTCCTGCTCGTCGTCGATCCCCTCGAGGAGCTCGTCACCACCTGCCCCGACGACGCCACGCGCCGGGCCTTCCTCCAGGCACTGGGCGCGCTGCTCCATCTCTCCCACCCTCGGCTGCGGATGCTGTGGTTGCTGCGCTCGGACTTCGAGCCCCACTTCCACTCACTGCTCCCACCCTCCGGAGTGACTTCCGCGCTCTGGCACGAAGGCCGCCTCCCGCTGCCCCCCATGAACCGGGACGAGCTGCGGCAGTGCATCGAGAAGCCCGCGGAGAGCTGTGTCCTCTTCTTCGAGCCAGGGCTCGTCGAGCGCCTGCTGGATGATGTCGATCAAATGCCGGGGGCCCTGCCCCTGCTTTCGGTGGCCCTCAGCGAGTTGTTCGACGCCTGTCTCGCCAGTGGCCGGGAGGATCGCACGCTCTCCTTCGAGGATTACCGGAGCATTGGCGGTGGCATCGCGGGCGCGCTCCAGCGCCGGGCCGAGCTCGTCTTCGCCGGCACACCGCCGCCCGCGTCCGATGGACAGTCCCTCCCTCCGCTGCCCCGCCCGGGGGAGCTGCCCGCCTTCCAGCACACGCTGCGCAACGTGCTGCTGCGCATGGTGTCTCCCGAGGAAGGAGGGTTGGCGCGCCGCAGGGTGCCCCGCGCCGAGCTGGAATACACCCACCCGGAGGAGAACGCCCGCGTCCAGCGAGCCCTGCGCACACTCGAGGCCTGCCGCCTCGTGGTGGCCAGTGATGACGGCGGCCCCTGCGTCGAGCCCGCGCACGATGCGCTGCTCTCCGCCGGCCCCGGCTCCACGACTGGGCGCTCCAGGCGAGGCGCGAGTTGTTGTCGCTGCGTCGCGTCTCCCATGCCGCGTCCGAGTGGCACCGCCACGGCCGGGACAGCGACTACCTCTGGGCGGATGGACGGCTGGAGCAACTGGGCCTCGCACCGGTGGCCCTGCGCCGCGCGGCCCTGCCGCTGGCCCTGGGCAACGTGTCACCTGGGAGCCAACCCACCGAACCGCTGGTCTTCAACACCATCGAGAGTGGATTCCTCCGAGCCAGCGCGGCGCACCGGCGCGTCCTGCGCGCCCGTCGCTCCTCGGTCGCGCTCACGGTGGGCATTGCCCTCGTATTGCTCACCGTGGTGGCGCTCATCCAGGCCAACAGGGCCCAGGCCAAGGCTGGGGAAGCCGAGGCCAGTGCCTGGGAGGCCCAGCGGCGCAAGGAAGACGCCGAGTCCAGCGCGAGGGAGGCGCACGAGCAGAAGGAGAACGCCGAACGCCACGCCGAGGAGGCCCGGAGACAGGAGGCCGCGGCGGTAAGCAACTTCGCGGAGGCCCAGCGGCAACGGGAATCATCCGAGCGCCATGCCCGCGAAGCACTCGAGCAGCAGTATCGCGCCGAGGCCAATGCCCGAGAGGCCCAGACCCAGAAGCTCCTTGCCGAGGCCAATGCCCGAGAGACGCTAACCCAAAAGCTCCTCGCCGAAGCCAATGCCCGGGAGGCGCAGCAACAAAAGGAACTCGCCGAGGCCAATGCCCAGAGGGCGCGCGAGCAGCAGCACCTCGCCGAACTCAACGCCCGGGAAGCCCTCTCCCAGAGGAACTCCTCCGAGTCCAATGCCCGGGAAGCGCGCAGACAACAAGAAACCGCCGAGGCGAATGCGCGGGAAGCCCAGCGGCAACAGGAGAACGCCGAGGCGAATGCGCGAGAGGCACAGCGGCAGCAACGGACCGCTGAGGCCAATGCCCAGGAAGCACTCGAACAGCAGCGGACCGCCGAAGCCAATGCCCAGGAAGCACTCGAACAGCAGCGGCTCGCCGAGGCCAATGCCCGCGAGGTCCTGACCCAAAAAGAGCTCGCCGAGCTCAATGCCCTGAGAGCACAGGCTCAGCAGGAAATCGCCGAGAAGAATGCCCGTGAAGCACGCAAGCAACAGGAAACCGCCGAGATGAACGCCCGTGAAGCACGCAGGCAGCAGGAACTCGTCCAGTTCGCCGCCAGGTTGTCCAATGCGAGAGATCTCATCGACAAGAGCCCCACCCAGGCACTGTTGGTTCTGCGCGAGATTCATGGCCAGGATGAAGCATCGGACAACGAATGGCTACAATCTGCATTGCAGGTCAGTCATCGCATCATCAGTCGCTCGGTCTTCATTGGACACACGGAATTCGTCGAACTCGCCCGATTCAGCCCCGATGGGACTCACGTCCTCACCGCTTCGGGAGACGGCACGGCTCGTCTCTGGCGTACTGATGGGAAGGGTGAGCCACGTGTCTTCGCTGGTCATCAAGGAGCGGTGAACTCCGCCACATTCAGCCCCGATGGCTCCCTCATCCTCACCTCTTCGAGGGATGGCACGGCACGTCTCTGGCGTACTGATGGGACGGGTGAGCCACGCGTCCTCGCGGGTCATGAGGGTCCGGTGAACTCCGCCACATTCAGCCCTGATGGCTCTCTCATCCTCACCGCCTCTGACGACCACACCGCTCGCATCTGGAAGGTCAATGACACGACCACGCCACTGGCCCACAGCGTCGTCGCGGTTCATAAGGAACACGTGACCTCCGCCGTTTTCAGCCCCGACGGTTCTCGCGTCGTCACCACCTCCTACGACTACACCGCGCGGCTCTGGAGTATGGAAGGAAAGGAGCTTCGCAAGTTCAAGGGCCATCAGGACGTGGTGACCTCCGCCAGCTTCAGTCCCGATGGAGCCAACGTTCTCACCGCATCGAACGATGGCACCGCTCGCCTCTGGAGCATCAACGGGGCAAAAGCGCCGCTCGTCTTCAAAGGCCATTCAGATTCCGTGAACTCGGCCATGTTCAGCCCCGACGGCTCCCTCGTCCTCACCGCCTCAAGCGACGGCACCACTCGCCTCTGGGATATCACGGGCTCGCTAACGCCACGTGTCCTCTCAGGCCATTCTGAAAAGGTGAATGCGGCCATGTTCAGCCCCGACGGCTCCCTCATCCTCACCGTCTCGAACGACGGCACCGCTCGTCTGTGGAGCACCGAGTGGTACAACGAGCAATCCTTCGTACTCTCGGGCCATTTGGACTGGGTAGGAGCAGCCACTTTCAGCCCCGATGGCTCCCAAATATTGACTGCCTCGGGTGACAGCACCGCTCGACTCTGGCGCATCCAAGGCGGGGGCACACCCTTCTTCCTCGCTCAAACAGACTTGAGCAAGCCCGCGACACTCAGCCCCGACGGCTCCCGCCTGCTCTCCCCCGCCTTGGATGGCACTGTCCACATCTTCAGCACCGAAGGCTCGGGTCAGCGACTGAGCATCCTCCAGGGCCATGCGACCGCCGTAAACTCAATCACATTCAATCCCGACGGATCCCTCATCCTCACCGCTTCGGATGACGGCACCGCGCGCTTATGGGACGCACAGAACACGTGGCAGCAACCCCGAGTCCTCAGCGTCAATCAGAATGGGGTGAACTCTGCCACCTTCAGTGCAGATGGCTCTCTCATCGTCACCGTCCCGTACGGACCTATCGCCCGCCTCTGGCACACCTACACTTCAGCCACACAGGACCGACCCTTCCGCGTCCTCAAGGGCCATCAGGGCTTGGTGACATTCGCCACCTTCAGTCCCGATGGATCATCTCTCCTCACCGGCTCGGGTATCGGCACCCTCCGCATCTGGCGCACCGACCGGGAGGAGCCGCCCCTCATCCTCGGTGACTATGAGGGAATGGAGACTTCCGCCACCTTCAGCCCCGATGGTGCATACATTCTTGTCGTTTCCGACAACAGACGGGCCCACCTCTGGCTCGCCAGCGACACGGCACGGCCCCTGCGTGTCCTCGATGACCACACGGGCACACTGAATTCCGCCACCTTCAGTCCGAATGGCTCACTCATCCTCACCACATCCTCCGATCGCACCGCCCGTTTGTGGCGAACAGACGGCACCAGCACACCACGAATCCTCGAAGGACATACGGACCCGGTGGTCTCCGGGGGCTTCCTCCCAGATGGCTCTCGCGCGTTCACTGTCTCCGACGATGGCACGATCCGCCTCTGGCCCCTGGAAGACGGACGGGGATTCCCCCTCGTTTTGCGACATGAAGAGCGCCTGGGTTTCAATAACAATCTTCAGGCACTGATCACGCGGGATGGAACCCGTGTCGTCACGATAAGCGAAACGGGATGGGTGCGCGTCTGGCCCCTGCAACCCGAGCCCTTGCGCGAGTACTTCAAGACGGCCACCACGGCCTGCCTCACCGCCCTGGAACGGGAGGAGTACCTGCTCGAGACTCCCGCCGTGGCGCGTGACGCCCATGAGCGCTGCGAGCGGGAGCACGGCCGAGTCCCTGAGCCTCGTCTCCACGAATCCTCAGGCATCCCATCTCTTCCCGTGAGGCGCCATGCTCGGTACCACGACGAGCATGCGCCCGAGAAGCATCCACGAGTGGGAGCACTTCCACTCGCAGCGCCTCGCCTGGAACGGCATACCCACAGGAGTGCTGGCGCCATGCTTCCCCGAGGAGCGAAGCTCGCCCCACGAGGACACGTCTCCATGTTGGACATTCCGGGTTACAGAGTCCTTGGCACGCTCCGCGCGACGAGCTCGAACGTGCTGTTCCACGCGGTGCGCGAGGCCGATGGCGTCCCCGTCATCCTCAAGACGCCGATGGCCCCCTCCCCCGGCGCCAGCGAGAACGAGCGCTACCGGCGGGAGTTCGCCATCCTGCAGCGGCTGCGGGACGTGCGCGGAGTGGCTCGGCCCTATGCCCATGAGCGGATTCACGAGCGGCCCGTGCTCCTGCTGGAGCGGGTGCAGGGCGAGCCCCTCTCCGAGTCCACCGGGCAGCCGATGGAGGTCTCCCAGTTCTGGAGCCTGGCCCTCTCGCTGGTCTCCACCCTGGCCGAGGTCCACTGCCGCGACATCATCCACAAGGACATCAAGCCCTCCAACATCATCCTGGAGCCGTCCGGCGAGGCGCGGCTCATCGACTTCGGCGTGGCGACGCTCCAGCGGGTGGAGCACCTGGAGGCGGCGCCCGCGCATCTCGTCGAGGGCACGCTGGCGTACATGTCGCCCGAGCAGACGGGGCGGATGAACCGCGTGGTGGACTACCGCACGGATTTCTATTCGCTGGGGGTCACCTTCTACGAGCTGCTCACGGGGCGCAGGCCCTTCCAGGCCAAGGACGCGCTGGAGTGGTTTCACGCGCACCGGCGCAGAAACCGAAGCCGCCCCACGAGCTGAATCCCCAGGTACCGCTCGTCTTGTCCGCGCTCGTCATGAAGCTGCTGGCCAAGGTGGCCGAGGAGCGCTACCAGAGCGCCGAGGGCTTGAAGGCCGACCTGGAGCGCTGCCGCGACGCGCTCGGCCAGGGCGGGCAGGAGGAGTTCCCCCTGGGGACCCAGGACACGCCCCAGCGCTTCCAACTGCCGCAACGGCTCTATGGGCGTGACACCCAGCTGGCCTCCCTGCTCGAGGGCTTCGAGCGCGTGACGCGCACGGGCCGGCCGGAGCTGCTGCTGCTCAGTGGCTACTCGGGCATCGGCAAGTCCTCGGTGGTGCACGAGTTGTACAAGCCGGTGGTGCGGCAGCGCGGGTTGTTCCTGAACGGCAAGTTCGACCAGTTCCAGCGGGACATTCCCTACGCCACCCTCGCCCAGATCCTGCGCGGGCTGGTGCAGCAACTGCTCGCCAGGAGTGAAGAAGAGCTCGCCCGGTGGCGCGAGCAGGTGAACCAGGCGTGGGACGGCCAGGGCCGGTGCTCGTGGACCTGGTGCCCCAGTTGGAAGTGCTCGTGGGCCGGCAACCCGCGCTCCAGGAGTTGCCCGCCAGCGAAGCGCAGCAGCGCTTCTTCCGGGTGGTCCGCCAGTTCACGGCGGTGTTCTCCACGAAGGAGCACCCGGTGGTGGTGTTCCTGGATGACTTGCAGTGGGCGGATCCCTCCAGTCTGCGGCTGCTCGAGCAGATGCTGTCCCATCCGGAGAGTCCCCCGGTGTTGTGGCTCGGCGCCTACCGGGACAACGAGGTGAGCCCCACCCACCCGCTGATGGCGGTGTTGGAGAAGGCGCGCGCGGCGGGCACGCGTCTCACGGACCTCCGGCTGGAGCCCCTGCGCGTGGAGCAGGTGGAGGAGTTGGTGGGCGAGACACTCCCGGGAGCGGGCGGGGAGGTGGTCGCCCCCCTGGCGGAGCTGGTGTACGAGAAGACGGGGGGCAACCCCTTCTTCCTGCTGCGACTGCTGGTGACGCTCCACCAGGAGGGCCTGCTCGTGCGCCTGCCTCAGGGCGGGTGGCGGTGGGATGCCGAGGGGGTGCGGGCCCGGGACTACTCGGAGAACATCGTCGACTTCCTGGTGGGCAAGCTGCGCCAGTTTCCTCCGGCCACCCAGCACCTGCTGCGGCTGGCGGCGTGCGCGGGCACCGTCTTCTCGCTCCAGCTGTTGGGCACCCTCTCGGGGCTCTCCGGGGAGGAGGTGGTGGAGCGAGGCCTCGAGCCCGCGCTGCGCGAAGGCATGCTCGGGCGAGTGGGCACGGAGACGTACCGCTTCCTGCATGACCGCATCCAGCAGGCGGCCCACTCGCTCAACTCCGAGGCACAGCGCCAGGAGGCGCACCTGCGCATCGGTCGCCTGCTGCTCCAGGGATTGTCCCCGGAGCAGGTGCGCGAGTCGCTCTTCGAGGTGGTGAGCCAGCTCAACGCCGGGGCGGCGCTGATGGAGGACCCCGCGGAGCGCCACCAGCTCGCGCGACTCAACGCCGAGGCGGGAACGAAGGCCCAGGCCGCGCTCGCGCTGCACCCCGCACTCACCTACTTCTCGACGGCCTTCGCGCTCATTCCCGGGGACCCCTGGGAGACGGACCACGCCCTGACCTTCCAGGTGCGACTGGCCCATGCGCGCACACAACTCCTGAGCGGCTCCCCCTCCGAGGCCCAGCACCAACTCGACGAGCTGCGCCCCCGGGCACGCACCCGCGCGGACACCGTGGCCCTCCACATTCTGACCCAGGACATCCACTTCGCCACGGGTGCGTTCCTGGAGGGCATGAACTCCATCCGGGAGTGCCTGGAGCTGCTGGGCATGCCCGTCCCGTGGCAACCCACCTGGGAGGAGGCCGTGGCCGCCCATGAGGAGGCGTGGGCCCTGTTGGGGCAGCGGCCCATCGAGAGCCTCCTCGAGTTGCCCCTCATGACCGACCAGGACATGAAGCTGGCCGTCGTCGTCCTCTTCAAGCTCTTCCCCGGCGCCTACTCCTCCAACCCCAACCTGCTCATCGTCATCCTGAGCCGGATGGTCTCCCTCACCCTGCGCCACGGCGTCGTGGACGCCGCCGTGCCCGGGTACACCTGGTTCGGCGTCATCACCGGCTCGTTCTTCAAGCGCTACCGGGAAGGCTTCGCCTTCGCACGGCTCGCCCTCGGACTCGTCGAGCGCTACCACCTGTCCGCCCGCCGGGGGGATGTGCTGCTCGGCATGCAGTTCAGCAGCTACTGGGTCCAGCCCCTCGCCCGAGCGCAGGAACTGCTCATCAACGGCCTGCGGTATACGCTTCAAGTGGGCGACATCGCGCCCGCCACCTATTGCAGCGTCTATCTCGTCACCAACCGCATGGCCATGGGGCACTCCCTGGACGAGGTCTACCAGGAGTCGCTCGTGCGCGACGAGTTCCTGCGCAAGACGGGCTTCGTGGATCCCCACGAGGCGCTCGTCGTGGCGCAGCGCTACGTGCAACAGCTGCGTGGCCACTCCCTGTCATTCAACACCCTGAGCGGGGAGGGCTTCGACGAGCGGGCCTACGAGGCGCGGATGACGCCCGAGCGACTGGGCGGCTCGCGGTGCCATTATTGGGTCCTCAAGATGCAGTCGCGCTTCATGTGCGGCGCCTATGCGGAAGCCCGTGAAGCGGCGGACAAGGTGGCCGGGTTGTTGTGGTCCGTCTTCGGAACCC
The DNA here is from genome assembly GCA_049060065.1 of Cystobacter fuscus. Taxonomy (GTDB): domain Bacteria; phylum Myxococcota; class Myxococcia; order Myxococcales; family Myxococcaceae; genus Cystobacter; species Cystobacter fuscus_B. Next base: position 253,225 of record JBMEQP010000002.1, on the reverse strand, counting down.
TCAATGCCCGCGAGGGCCACTTCTACCGCGCCCTGACCCTGGCCGCGTGCTTCGAGGGGGCCCCGCCCGAGCAGCAGCGGGAGTGGATGGAGGCCATCGAGCGGCACCACCAGCAGCTCGCCGAATGGGCGGAGAACTGCCCGGAGAACTTCCGCGCGCTCGAGCGGCTCGTCTTCGCGGAGCGGGCCCGCCTCCTGGGGCACTCGGAGGAGGCGACGCGGGCCTACGAGAAGGCCATCCGCGTGGCCCGGGAGAACGGCGCCATCCAGTACGTGGGGCTGGCCAGTGAGCTCGCGGCGAACTTCTGGCGCACGCGCGAGTCACCTATCGTCGCCCATGCCTTCGCGCGCGAAGCCCGGGCGGCCTACCAACGGTGGGGAGCGCGGGCCAAGGTCCAGCACCTGGAGTCCCTGTGGCCAGAGCTCGCGCCCACCCAGTCCCCCCAGGACGCGCTGAGCACCAGCAGCACGGACTCCACCCGCATCGACGCGCTCACGGTGGTCAAGGCCCAGCAGGCCGTCTCCGGCGAGATCGAGCTGGAGCGTCTGGTGACGGCACTGATGCGGGCGGCGATGGAGAACGCGGGCGCCCAGAGAGGCGCCCTGCTGCTGCCTGGGGAGAACGCCCTCGCGGTGGCGGCCCTCTTCCAGACCTCGCCGGAGGGCGCCCTGGTGGCCCTGGACGAGGGACACCACCACGAGCTGCCGTGGATGCTCCTCACCTATGTCCAGCGCACGCGCGAACACGTGCTCATCGGAGATGCCTCCCAGCCCCATGCGTTCTCCGCCGATGCGTACCGGCGCGAGGCGGAGCCCGCTCGGTGTTGTGCCTGCCCCTGCTGCGGCAGGAGCACTTCTCCGGGGCCCTGTACCTGGAGAACGACCGGCCACCAACGCCTTCAGCCCGGCACGCCTGACGCTGCTGGGACACCTCGCCTCGCAGGCGGCCATCTCCATCGAGAACGCGCGGCTGTACGCGGACGTGCAGCGCGCCCGGACGGAGCTGCGCCGGGCCAATGACGAGCTGGAGCGGCGGGTGGAGGAGCGCACCCAGGAGCTCACGCGAGCCCAGGCGCGCCTGGTGGACACCGCGCGCGAGGTGGGCATGGCGGAGGTGGCCTCCAACGTGCTGCACAACGTGGGCAATGTCCTCACCAGTGCCGTCGTCAACATGGAGGTGATGAGCAAGGCCGTGGGCGCCCTGCGCGTGGGGCGGGTGCGGCAGACCGGCACCCTGCTGCTGGAGCACCGGGAGGCATTGGCCGACTTCCTGACGAAGGATCCGCGGGGCGGCCAGCTGCCGGAATACCCGGTGGCGCTCGGCGACGAGATGATGCGCGAGCAGACGCGCCTGATGGAGGACATGGCGACGATGAACCGGCACATCGAGCACATCCGCGCCATCGTCCAGGTGCAGCAGACCTATGCGCGCCACTCGCTGATGACGGAGGAGTGCGAGCTGTCCCAGCTCATCGACGACGCGCTGCGCATCCAGCTGGCGTCCCTGCGGCGCCACGGCATCACCGTCCATCGGGAGGTGTCCGAGGTGCCCCGGGTGAAGACGGACAAGCACAAGGTGTTGCAGATCCTCATCAACCTGCTGAGCAACGCGAAACACGCGCTGGACGGAGTGCCCGAGGGCCAGCGCAACCTCTGGGTGCGGCTGACGGCCGAGGGCAACGTGGCGCGCCTCCAGGTGGCGGATGATGGGGTGGGCATCGCGCCGGAGCTGATGGACAGCCTGTTCGCCCACGGCTTCACCACGCGCAAGGACGGCCACGGCTTCGGGCTGCACTCGAGCGCACTGGCGGCACAGATGCTCAAGGGCCGGCTCACCCTGGAGAGCGCGGGCCCCGGCCAGGGCGCCGTGGCCACGCTGGAGCTGCCGCTCACCTCCGAAGGGAGTCCCCGCGCGTCGTCGTGAGCAGCGCGGCCTTCCAATAGGCGCCCCCCGCCCGGCGCTGCTCCCAGAGCCGCTCGAACTCCGCCCGGGTGATTTCCAGGGGCGCCGACTCGGTCTCGGCGGCGATCTCCTCCAGGCCGGGCATCGGCACCAGGGCCAGCTCCGCGTCGCGCTCCTCGTGCGCATCCGCGAAGCCCACCCGCCCGTCCCGGTAGACGTCGATCTTCCGCTGCTCCCACCCCCCACCGTCGTACTCGCCAAGACGCAGGACCGGATACTCCGGATCCGAATGAACCCACCGCACCGCGAAGTACTTCATCGGGGCCTCCCTGGTTGGAGAATGTCCGTGCACCTAGCAAAACACGAATTTCCGTGGAGGCAAGCCCGATAACGGAGTGAAGCGTCCCCCGCCCGACGGGAGCACACTCCACCCCCCCGTGGGGCATGGCAGGCTCGCGCCCACTCATGCGTCCTCTCCGACTGCCGCTGCTCCTCGTCGCCCTGCTCGCCACCGCTTGCGCCACGACCTCCGCGCAAGCCCCCGCCGCCGCCGCCCCCGCGGCCGTGGCCCAGCCTCCCGCGTTCCTCTGGGAGGTGACGCGGCCGGGCGCTCCGGACAAGCCCCTCTACCTCACCGGCTCCATCCACCTGGGCCTGCCGGGCCAGTTCACCTTCCCGCCCTCCCTGGAGGCCGCGCTCGCGCGCTCCCAGGCGCTGGTGGTGGAGCTGGATCCGGACAAGGCCCAAGCCAACGCGAAGGAGACCCAGAAGCTGGTGCTGCGCCTGGGCACCTATGCCCCTCCGGATGGACTCCAGGCGCACCTGAGCGAGGAGACCCGGAGCCGCCTGCCCGAGCTGCTCGCGAAGGTGGGACTGCCCTCCGCGGCCGTCGAGCGCATGCGGCCCTGGTTGCTCTACGTCACCCTGTCCGTGCTGGAGCTGCAGCGGGCGGGCTACTCGGAGGCGGGGGGAATCGATCGGCTGTTGCTGGCGAAGGCCCGCGACACCAAGCGCATCGTGGAGCTGGAGACGATGGAAGGGCAGCTGGGCATGCTCGCGAGCCTCCCGGATCCGGTGCAGGAGCTCATGCTGCGCGAGATGATCGAGCAGTCGCCCCTGACGGCGGTCAACATGGCGCGGATGACCACCGCGTGGGAGGAGGCAACCCCAGCGCCCTCGCGGAGCTGCTCTTCACCCAGGCGGAGGATCCCGCCTTCCAGCCCTTCTACGAGGCCCTCTTCTACACCCGCAACCGGCGGATGGCCGACCAGGTGGCCGGGATGGTCGACGCGCCGCAGACGCACTTCGTGGTGGTGGGCGCCGGGCACCTGGTGGGGCCGGAGGGACTGCTCGCCCTGCTCGAGCGCGCGGGCTTCCAGGTGCGCCAGCTTCCCCGCGAGCCCTGAGCGTGGCCTACACTGCGCGTCCGTGAGCCCTCCCTGCGTATCCTCATCGCGGATGACGAGCTGGTCGCGCGCAAGCGCCTCGCGCGCCTGCTGGCGGCCCTGCCCGGCACCACCGTGTGCGGCGAGGTCTCCGACGCGCAGGCCGTGCTCGACACGGTGCGCGCCGGAGGCGTGGACGTGGTGCTGCTCGACATCCACATGCCCGGGCTCAGTGGCCTGGACGCGCTCGCCCTGCTTCCCGAGGGCGGCCCCCAGGTCATCCTCATCACCGCCCACCCCGACCACGCCGTGGAGGCCTTCGAGCACGGCGCCGTGGACTACGTGCTCAAGCCCGTGGAAGCCTCGCGCCTGCAGAAGGCCCTGGACCGCGCGCGCCCGCTTCGCGCCTCCCCCCAGGAGCCCGTCCGCCTGGACAGGCTGCCCATCCCCACCCGCCAGGGCATCGTCCTGGTGGCGCCGGAGACCATCTCCCACGCCACGCTCGAGGACGAGCTCGTCACCGTCTTCACCGCCCAGGGCGACTACCTCACCGACTTCAGCCTGCAGGAGCTGGTGGACCGGCTGCCCACCGAGGGCTTCCACCGGGTACACCGCCGGGCCCTGCTCAACCTCGCCCAGGTCACGCGCCTGGAGCCCCTGGAGACGGGGGGCTACCGGCGCGCACGGCCCGCGGCCACACGGTGGAGGTGAGCCGCCAGTCCGCTCGCGAGCTGCGCCGGCGGCTCGGCCTGCGGCGCGGCGGCGAGGAAGAGCCCGGGGCGTGAGCCCTTGAGCGGGAAGCCGCCGCGCTGCGAACATGGCGGGGCTCATGTCCGAAACCGAGATCCCCGCTCCCCAGCGCCCCGGCGCCTTCTGTGCCCAGCATGCCGAGCAGCGCGCCGTCACCCTGTGCAACCGGTGCGGCAACTACGCGTGCGAGCAGTGCTTCCAGGTCGCGCACGATCGGCAGGACTACTGCACGGCGTGTCTGCCGCTCATCCGGCCCCCGCTCGCCGACCGCTGGACCCGCTTCGTCGCGGTCGCCATCGACCAGGTCGCTCTGATCGCCCCGATCTTCGGGTGCATGTTCCTCGGCATCTTGCTGTCGAACAGCTCTGACACCGGCTTGATCATGCTCGGGTTGGGAGTGCTGGGCGCCCTGGGCGTCGCGGGCTACCAGCTCTACCTGCTCGCCACGGTGGGGCAGAGCCTGGGCAAGCGCATGATGCACATCAAGGTGGTGCGCACCGATGGCGCTCCCGTGGACCTCGCCCGGCTCATCTTCCTGCGCAACGTGGTGCCGGTGCTCATCGGCATGTGCACCTGGAACGTCTTCAGCCTCGTCGACACGCTGTGCATCTTCACCGAGCAGCGCCGCTGCCTTCACGACCACATCGCCGACACCCAGGTGGTCGTCGTGAACGAGGCCGGCGCCTGAGCGGAGCCGGCCCCGCGGCTCACGGCGCCGGGACGAGGGTGCGCTGGAAGAACTCCACCACGGCCCGCCGCGACTCCCGGGCCGACTCGGGCGAGGGCGCGATATCCACCGGCCCCCCCTGGCCCTGGTGCGCGTAGGGATCGCTCACCTGGATGGCCGGCTCGAGCCGATCCCACCCGTGCGTGGCCCCCTCGTACATCTTCAAGGACAGGTTCGCGCGGTCCGAGGGTGACAGGCTCGCGAGCAGCGCCTGGCACGACTCGGGCGCGTCGTACACGTCGGCCGTGCCCGCCTGGAGGAAGATGGGCGCGCCGGTGAGGTCGCTGAACTCATAGCCGGGCACGCGGTTGTAGACCCAGCACACCGGATAGAGCGGCGCATGGGCCACGAAGCGCTGTCCCGGCTCGGCCCCCGCGGCGTACTTCCGGGTCGCTGTCAGCATCGACATCACCCCGCCCCAGGAGAAGCCCATGATGCCGACGCGCGCGCCATCGATGGCCGGATGCGCGGACAGGAAGCGCAGGGCGCCGTAGGCATCGGGCAGCGTCTCGGAGACGGCCCGGGGCCTGCCCTCCGCGCCTCCGGACAACCCCCGGGCGGACCACATGTCGAGCTCCAGCGTGGCGATGCCCGCCTCGTTCAGCGCCCGCGCGTAATAGCTCCCCCGGCTGTCCACCCCTCCCGAGCCATGGGCGATGACCACCGCGGGCAGCTTCCCCGAGGGGCTCCGGGGCAGGCGCAACTGGCCCGCCACCTGGAGCGGAGCCGGCGTGCCGAGCGCGGGAAAGGACACGTAGGCCGACGTGGCCACCGGCGTCTGGACGGACTCCTCGTCCATTGGCGAGGGGTCCGGCTCCGGCGCGGGCGGCGCGCAGCCGCACACGAGCAACACGAGCGACCACCGCGCGGCCCACGGCCTCACGACGGGCATCTTCATCATCTGGGGCTCCCGGGGAAAGGGAGCGGGAAATTGAGTCCCCCTCCCCGGGCGACAACCGTGCTCCCCCCGGCCGTGTCGGCCACCGGGCGGAGCGACCCTCAGCCCTGGTTGGCGATGACCACCCGGTTGGGGCCCACCAGCTTCGAGGCGCGCATCGCTTTCTCCGCGAAGGAGATGAGCTCCTGCTCGGAGCGGGCCGGATCCGGGAAGACGGAGATGGCGGCGCTCACCGTCACCTCGCCCTGCCCGCTGCCCGCGCCCTCCGGGAAGTCGAGCTCCTCCACCGCCTTGCGCAGCTTCTCCGCGTAGGTCCGTGCCCGCTCCACGTCCGCGTTGCACAGCACCACGCCGAACACGTCCCAGTCGTAGCGGGCGGCGATCTCCGAGGAGTTGTCGCTGCGCGCGTGGGTGACGGGATCCTCCATCAGCTCCGTCACCAGCTGGGCCACGCGGCGCAAGAGCTTGTCGCCCTCGGCGTAGCCGCGCGAGAGGTTGAAGCGCCGGAAGCCGTCGATGTCGACGAGCACCAGCATCAACTTCTGCTCGCGGCGCCGCGCGCTCAACAAGCCCGCGCTCAGCGCCTCCTGGAAGTAGCGGTGGTTGTAGAGGCCCGTGAGGCCATCGCGGAAGGCGAGCCGCTCGCTCTCCGGGATGAGCGGCTGGTTGCCGCCGCCCTTGGCATCCGGCGCGCGCGGCTCCACCGTCTTGATGCGGGTGCTCGAGGGGGCGAACGCCCGGCGGCCGGCTTGGCCGGACGCAGCCCGAGCTGCTCCTTGAGCTCCTGCACCATCTTGTCGCGGATGGCCACCAGCGCGGCGTTGTGCACCGCCTGGCCCACGGTGTTCTTCAGTTCCTGCTCGGTGAAGGGCTTGGTGAGGAAGTGATTCACCCGCGCTTCATTGATGGCCTTCTGGGCGTCCTCCAGCTTCTGGGATGCCGTCACCAGGATGCGCGCGGCATGGGGTTGGAGCTCGGAGACCCGCTTGAGGAGGTCCACTCCCATCAAGCCGTCCCCAAGGTTTTGATCCGATACGACCGCGTGCAGTTGCTCCCGCTGAAGCACTTCGAGTGCTTCTTCAGCGGACCGGCGAGGAAGACCGTGAAGTCCTTGCTCAGGTAGTACTGCATCAGGGCCAGCATGGTTCGATTGTCCTCGACGACGAGGACCTTCGCGGCAACAGGCTCACTCACCAGGGCAGACCAACGAAACGAGGGGCATGCAAGAGGGTTGGAGCGTCGCAAAGGTCAGGCCCTCGTCGCAAGCGCGGAAGCGTCCCCCACCGCTTTTCACGCTCCCGGCCACTCGTGGACCGGCCTGCCGGACGCCGCATGGGTCAAATAACGCTCCAGCAAGGCCCCCAGGGCATCGGGTCGGGGCATGTGTGCTTCCAGGTAGGCCAACATCTTCCGCTGCCAGCGTGCCCCCGTACACCCGGCGCCCACCCGGGCCTGGATGATGCCCAGGAGCGCGTCCGCCTCGTCCGGGTCCACGCCCGCGCCCACCAGCCCCTCCCGGGCCACGGGCAGCAGCCGCCGCACCAGGTCCGGCGCGGGCAGGGCACGGGGCGCGCGGCCGGGACGCTCGGGCCAGAGGAGCACCGCGTCCAGGCCGTGGCGCGCGGCGCGCAGGAAGTTGTCCTGGGCGTGGGCGAAGGGCATGGAGGGCAAGAGCCGCTCCACCTCGCCGCCCAGGCCCAGCGTGAGCCCACGAGCAGCGCCCCGTTGGCCAGCATGTCCTCCACCGTGGGGCCCGCGGGCAGCGCGCGCATCTCGATGCGCAGGTGGCCCCCGTCGGCGGGGTCGTAGATGGCGCGGTTCCAGTTCCACACCGTGCCCTGGTGCAGGCGCAGCTCCTCGAGCCGCGGCAGGCCGTCCCCGGTCAGGTGCTCCCGGGGGAGGCCGGCGCCAGCACCGGCAGCAGCGGCGGGTGCAGCGCCACCGACTCGGCGAACAGCTCCCACGCGCCCTCGCGCGCCCAGCCATGGCCGAAGCTGACGCGTCCGGGCCGCGGCTCCTCGCGCGAGCCCTCGCCCCGGTCATCCACCGCCTGGCGGAAGAGCGCCACGCGCGTCTCGTCCCACAGCCGCCGGCCCAGGAGGAAGGGCGAGTTGCCGCTCACCGCCAGCACCGGCGCCGTGGCGAGCTGGCACGCGTTGTACAGGCGCGCGAAGTCCGCCGGGAGCACCCTCAAGTGGTACTGCAACGAGGTGTTGGCCCCCTCGAGCGTCACGTCGTCCCACTCGAGCGAGAGCGGATCCTCGCCCTGGATGACCACGCGGAAGGGCGCCTCGCCCCGGCTGCGGCGGATGGAGGTGGACATGGCGCGGTAGCGCGGCATCGCCGTGAGCGAGCCCGGCCGCAGGTCCGCCTCGCGCAGCGTGGGGAGGATGCCCATCACCGCCACGCGCGCTCCCTGCGTGGCCGCCGCGCGCCCCACCTCCGCCAGCGCGCTCTCGAACTCCGCGCGCATCGCCGAGAAGGGACGTCCCGCCAGGGGCCCCGGCCGCAGGTTGCACTCGATGTTGAAGCGGTTGAGCTCCACCGTCACCCGTGGATCCGCCGTCTGGTCCAGCACCTGCCGGTTCACCGGAAGGGGCCGGCCGTGGACGTCCACGAGGAACATCTCCAGCTCGGCGCCGAGTGACGGCGCGCCCTCACCGAAGCCCGGCCGCGCCAGCAGGGCGCGCAACACCTCGAGGCTCTCGGTGAGTCGTTCGCTGAAGGCCTCGTATTCCTGGGTCTCGAACTTCTCGCAGTCGATTTGCAGGCCCATGGGAAAGAAGAAGTCTCCTCACGACAAGGGATGGACATCACGGGAAGCGAACGCATCCGGGCGCGCGGCGAGCTCGCGCCGCAGCCGCCGTGCCAGCGCGGCGGCCTGGTCGCGGATCTCCGGCACCGCCGTGCTCTCCCACAGCTCGCCCCGGCGCAGCGGCCCGAGGGTGAAGAGCACTGGGGAGGCCCGGCCCTGGCCATCGAGCAGCGCGCCCCCCTCGTCCGTGGAGAGCCCGAGCCCCAGGGCATCGCGCCGGGCCAGGCCGGACTCCACCAGCGAGCGCAGCAGGGGCTGGCCCCGGATGGAGCAGTCGGGGCCGGTGCAGTTGATGACGTGCTGAACGCGGAAGGTGGCCTCGAACACCACCCCGCGAGGCCGCGCGCGGGCCTCCACCCAGCCCTCGTCCAACAGCTGGAAGCCCCGCAAGCGCCCCGCGTGGACATGCAGCACGCCGGCGCGCCGCAGCTGCGCGAGGGTGTCCGCCACCGAGGCGGCCATGCGGTGACGGTGCACGTCCCACAGGGTCCTCAGGTGGCGCAGGAAGCGGCGCTGGTCCGACACGGGCAGGCCGCGCCAGAGCGAGGCCGTCACCGGCCGCAACCCATCCACCACGCTCCGCCAGTCGCTCCCCTCGGGCAGGCCCTCGATTTCGCGGCGCAGCTCGTGGAAGAGCACGCGCGTGCTGTGTGGCTCGGAGAAGCGCGGCGGCGGGCGCGGCTGGACGCCGGGACGGTGGACCTGGGGCAGCAGGCCATGCCGGGACAGGGCATGGATGCGGCCCTCGTGGTTGCGCTCGGCCAGCGAGAGCACCGTGTCCACCATCGTCAGGCCCGTGCCCACGAGCAACACCGAGTGGTGCGACTCGATGTGCTCCAGGGCTCTCGGGGCCCAGGGCGAGCGCACGTAGTTCGCGCTCTCGAAGAGGCCGCCCCCGTCCACGGGCAGGTCGGCGGGCGTGGCGTTGCCCAGGGCCAGCACCACCGCGCGCGCCTCGAGCGACGGGCCCTGGGCGAGCGACACCCGGACGATGCCGTCCACCTCGGAGAGCGCCGAGACCTCGCCGCGGATCAACTCCAGCACGACGCCCGGCGCCGCGGCGCGTCGGCTCTCCCGGAGCAGCGCCTCGAGGTACTGGCCATAGCGCTGGCGGGCCACGAAGTCGCCCGGGGCCGTGTCGGGTTCCACCCGGCGCATCCAGCGCAGGAAATGCTCGGGGTCATCCGGAAAGGCGCTCATCCGCCCCACCGGGACATTGAGAAGATGACTCGAATGGGAGGTGGAGTAGGCCAGCCCCGGTCCCGTCCGGGCCTCCCGCTCCACCAGCGCCACCCTCAACGGGCCAGGTGCGTTTCGCAGGAGCTGGGTCACCAGCAACGTCCCACTCGCACCGCCCCCCACCACCAGGACGTCCCACCGCCGCTCGATTTTCACCGTGGAAATTTAAGTCCCCACGGAAGGTCTCACAGCCCCCCGGGGCACTCGTGCCAGGGCAGGCTTCCAATCGACAACAAAACGCGTCCCGGCGCCCGGCTCCGTCCCCTCGTGGACCCAGGGCCCGGACCGGAGGAACGGCGCCCGCCCGCTCGTCTGTTCCCGCCCCCCCTTCGTCCGGGGCCGGGGTGTGTTATCCGTCCGACGATGGATGCCTCCTCCGCCCTCCCCCTGGTCAACCTGTACGACCTGCCCCGCGCCGCCCTGGGCGAGCTGCTGGGCCGCTGGGGCTACAGCGCCCACTACCGGGACCTGCTCTGGACGGCGCTCTACCGGCAGCAGGTGGAGTCCTTCGACGCCCTCACCGGGCTGAAGCCGGAGCTGGTGGCGACGCTGCGCGAGCGCACGCTCCTGGAACGGCCCACCACCCACCATGAGGTGTTCAGCTCGGACGGCTACACCCGGAAGCTGCTCTTGCGGCTGCGCGATGGGCAGACGGTGGAGACGGTGCTCATGCGGTTCAAGGGCCGGGCCACGGTGTGCCTGAGCACCCAGGCGGGGTGCGCCATGGGGTGCGTGTTCTGCGCCACCGGGCAGATGGGCTTCGTGCGCCACCTGTCGCCCGGGGAGATCATCGGCCAGGTGCTGCACGTCACGCGGCTCTTGCGCGAGACGAACGAGTCCTTGCGCAACGTGGTGCTCATGGGGATGGGCGAGCCCCTGCACAACTACGAGGGCACGCTCGCGGCGGTGGACATCCTGGTGGACGCGCTGGGGCTGGCGCTCGGGCCGCGCTTCATCACCCTGAGCACCGTGGGCGTGGTGCCCGGCATCCGCCGGCTCGCGGACGAGGACCGGCCGGTGCAGCTCGCGGTGAGCCTGCATGGCGCCACGGACGCGGAGCGGGGCGCGCTGGTGCCCGCGGCGCGCAAGTGGCCGCTCGCCGAGCTGATGGACGCCTGCCGCTACTACACCGACAAGCGCAAGCGCCGCATCTTCTATGAGTGGGCCCTCATCTCCGGGCGCAACGACACGCCCGAGCAGGCCCACGCGCTCGGCGCGCTGCTCCAGGGAATGGACGCGCACGTCAACCTCATCCCCCTCAACCCCACGGTGGGCTACGCCGAGCAGCCCAGCGGCCCCGACTCCGTGCGCGCCTTCCAGGACATCCTCGCGGGCTACGGCCTGCCGAGCACCGTGCGCCAGCGCCGCGGCATCGACATCGACGCGGGCTGCGGCCAGCTCAAGGCCGCCGTGGAACGCACGCGCCCCGCGCGCCAGTCCATCGTGGCTTCCTGAGGCGGGCCGGGAGGGCCTTGGGATGCCCGGACCTCCTCGAATGGCTACATCAAAGACGGAGGCGGTCTGGAGGGCGCCACCATGACGGGTAGGTGTCTGATCGCCGACGCGGATCTGGAACTCCGCTCGGCCCTCCGCCGGTTCATCGAGCCACGGGGCTGGGAGGCACTGGAGGCGCGCGACGCCCACGAGGCTCGTGAGTTGCTGCGCCGCGCCCGGCCAGACGTGGTGTTGCTCGAGGAGCACCTGCCGGGGAGCGCCCTGTCCGAGTTGCTCCCCGAGTGGCGCGCCAGCCACCCCTCCGTCCCCCTGCTGGTGCTCTCCGCCACCCCGTCCATCGACGGCGCCGTCCAGGCCATCAAGCTCGGAGCGGAGCAGTTCGTGCCCAAGCCGGTGGAGCCCCCCGGCCTGCTGCGCCTGTTGGAGCACGTGCTGGAGGCGCAACGCACCCGCGCCGCTCCTCCCCGGACACGGCCGGCGGGCCCGAGCCGTTCCTGGGCGTCAGCCCGCTCATCCGCCAGCTCGAGGCCACCGTCCGCCGGGTGCTCGACAGCGACCGCCCCCTGCTGCTGCTGGGAGAAACCGGGACGGGCAAGGGCATGCTCGCCTCGTGGATCCACCTGCGCGGGCCCCGGGCTCGCGCTCCCCTGGTACAGCTCAACTGCGCGGGCCTGGCGCCGCAGCTCCTGGAGACGGAGCTCTTCGGCCACGAGCGCGGCGCCTTCACCAGCGCCGTCCAGCGCAAGCTGGGCCTGCTCGAGGTCGCCCACAAGGGATCCCTGTTCCTCGACGAGGTGGGCGACATGGATCCGCTCGTCCAACCCAAGCTGCTCAAGGTGCTCGAGGAGCGGCGCTTCCGGCGGCTGGGCGAGGTGGAGGAGCGCACGGTGGACATCCGGCTCATCGCCGCCACCCACCAGGACCTCGTCGAGCGCGTGCGCGCCGGGCGCTTCCGCGGAGACCTCTACTTCCGCATCAGCACCCTGCCACTGCGCCTGCCCCGCTGCGCGAGCGCCCCGAGGACATCCCCGTCATCGCCCGGAACATGCTCGAGCGGCTCTCCAATGAATTGGGACGTCCCGGGCTCGGGCTGACGGCCGAGGCCGAGGCCGCCCTGTGTGGCTACACCGCCCGGCAACCTGCGCGAGCTGCGCAACGTGCTCGAGCGCGCCGCCCTCCTCTCCACCCACCCCGTGCTGAGAACGGAGGACCTGGACTTCAACGCCGCGCTCGCGGCCATGCTCCCCGACACCCCCACCGCGTCCCCGTCGGAGTCGGACCTCTCGCTCACCCTGCGGGAAGTCGAGCGCCGCCACATCTCCCGGGTACTCGCCGCCGAGGGAGGACACGTCGGCCGCGCCGCCCAGCGGCTCGGCATCCCCCGCAGCTCGCTGTACCAGAAGCTCAAGAGCCTGGGCCTCTCGGCCAGAGTCTAGAATCCAGACTCAAGATCTTGGAAGTCGAGCCGGGCTCCGCCGTCAAGGCCGAGTAAAATCGACCGATTGTGAACAAAAGAATCTTGGCGCGCGGATTGCTGTTGCATTCGGCCCCCATGACTCCCGAGCTGGAGAAGATCCACGCCCTCTTCCTCGCCGAGGCCGAAGAGCAACTCGCCACGCTGGAGCAGGGCCTGTTAGCGCTCGAACGCGCGCCGGTTCCCAGACACTCGCTTCCCTGCTGTGCACGCTGCACACGTTCAAGGGCGGAGCGGGCGCGGTGGGCCTCACCGCGGCGGTGGAGCTGGCGCACCTGCTGGAGGATCTGCTCACGCTGTTGGAGGCGCGGGCCGTCGTCCTGCACGCCGGGCTGGGCTCGCTGATGTTGCAGGCGGTGGACGTGCTGCGCGAGCAGGTGGGCCTCGAGCCCGCGAGCGAGCCCGCCCAGCGGCTGCCGGCCCTGGAGGTGCGGCGGCTCCTGGAGAGCACGCTCAAGGCCTCCCGGCCCTCGCCCGCGCGCGCGGCGGCACCGGAGCGGCCCGCGTCCCCGGCCGAGCCCACCGCGCCCCGGGAGCACACCCTGCGCGTGGGGCTGGGGCGGTTGGATCGGATGTTGGATCTCACCGGGGAGATCGCCATCGCGCGCGGGCGGCTCGCGGAGATGCTCGCGCAGGCGCACCGTTACACGCCCCAACAACTGCTGGAGGCCCACCGCGACGGGGACCGGCTCTACCTGGACCTGCAGGAGGTGGTGATGAAGGTGCGGATGGTGCCCATCGGGCGCACCTTCCAGCCCTTCGTCCGCACGGTGCGCGACCTGAGCCTCGCCATGGGCAAGCAGGTGCACTGTGAGCTGAGCGGCGAGGACGTGGAGGTGGACACGACGATCGCCGAGCTCATCCGCGACCCACTCACCCACCTGGTGCGCAACGCCATGGACCACGGGCTGGAGACGCCCGAGGTGCGCCAGGCGCGCGGCAAGACGCCCACCGGAACCTTGAGCCTGCGCGCCTTCCACGACGCGGGCACGCTCGTCATCCAGGTGGTGGACGACGGCGCGGGCCTGGACCGCGAGCGCATCACCGCGCGCGCCCGGGCCCAGGGCCTGCTGGGGCCGGAGGAAACACCAGACGACGGCGCGCTGCTGCGGCTCATCCTCGCGCCCGGCTTCTCCACCGCCGAGCGCATCACCGAGCTGTCCGGCCGCGGCGTGGGCATGGACGTGGTGAAGCGCAACGTGGAGTCGCTCCGGGGGACCGTGTCCGTGGACAGCACCCCGGGCCAGGGCACCACCTTCAACCTCCGCCTGCCGCTCACCCTCTCCATCATCGAGGGCTTCAACGTCGCGGTGGGGGGCGAGACGTACGTCATCCCCCTGCAGAACGTGCTGGAGTGCGTGGAGCTGCCCGCGGTGGAGAGCCGCCCGGGCCGCACCGGTGTCTTCCACCTGCGCGGCTCGCCCCTGCCCTATCTCCGCCTGCGCGAACACTTCGGCCTGGGAGGCAGCACACCCGCCCGGGAGAACCTCGTCGTCATCGGCCACGAGCGTGGCCTCGCGGGCCTCGCCGTGGACACCCTGCTCGGCCAGGGCCAGACGGTCATCAAACCCCTGGGCAGGTTCTGCCAGGGACTGCCCGGACTCTCGGGCTCCACCCTGCTCGGGGACGGCAGGGTCGCCCTCATCCTCGACGTCCCCGCCCTCCTTCAGCAGGTGCTCCAGGCGGCTCATCCCGCCGCCGTCGCCTGAGTCTCCCTCCCCGAAGCACTCCTCCCCCATGACCTGGTTCTACAACCTGAAGATCTCCACCAAACTGCTCCTCTCCTTCATCGGCCTGAGCATGCTCAACGTCGTGCTGGGCGTGTTCGCCACCCAGCAGCTGAGCAAGATGAATGACGCGACGGACGTGGTGACCGACACCTGGATGCCCAGCATCATCCTCGTGTCGGCCGCCAACACCGACACCTCGGACTTCCTCATCCTCGAGCAGCAGCACATCCTGTCGATCGACACCGCGAAGATGGCCGAGCTCGAGCGCCTCATGCGGCGGGAGCTGGAGTCCATCGAGGGCAGCTTCAAGAAGTACGAGCCGCTCATCTCCTCCGAGAAGGAGCGGCGCCTGTACGAGGAGTTCACCCGCCTCTGGAAGGACTACCTGGAGGAACACGACCGCCTCATCGAGCTGTCACGCAACAACCCGAACCTGGACCAGATCCAGGGCATCAACCAGGGCCGCGCGCAGCAGCTCTACCAGGCCTCCTCCGACAAGCTGGATGAGTTGGTCATGGCCATCCAGGAAGCCTCGCGCAAGGCATCGGACGACTCGGACAACATCTACGCCGTCGCGCGGGGGTGGATCCTCGCCGTCGTGGGAACCAGCCTGTTCATCGGCGTGCTGCTGAGCATCCTCATCGCGCGGATCATCTCCCTGCCGCTCACCGAGGCCCTGCGGGCGGCGGATCGCATCGCCGATGGCGACCTGAGCGTGCGCGTCACCGCGGAGACCCAGGACGAGACGGGCCGGCTGCTCGCGTCCATGCAGCGCATGGTACTCAAGCTCTCCCAGGTCATCAGCGAAGTGCGCGAGGGCGCCAGCACGCTCGCCTCCGCGTCGGCCCAGGTGTCCTCCTCCTCGCAGAGCCTGTCGCATGGCACCAACGAGCAGGCCACCAGCGTGGAGGAGACGACCGCGAGCCTGGAGCAGATGACGTCCACCATCACCCAGAACCGGGACCACAGCCGGCAGATGGAGCAGATGGCCCTGCAGGGCGCCCGGGACGCGGACGAGAGCGGCAAGGCGGTGAAGGAGACCGTGGAGGCGATGAACTCCATCGCGGAGAAGATCTCCATCATCGAGGAGATCTCCTACCAGACCAACCTGCTGGCGCTCAACGCGGCCATCGAGGCGGCGCGCGCGGGGGCCCATGGCAAGGGCTTCGCCGTGGTGGCCACCGAGGTGCGCAAGCTGGCCGAGCGCAGCCAGACGGCGGCGCGGGAGATTTCGGGGCTGGCCTCCAGCAGCGTGAAGGTGGCGTCGCGCTCGGGGCAGTTGCTCTCGGAGCTGGTGCCCTCCATCCGCAAGACGGCGGACCTGGTGCAGGAGGTGGTGGCCGCCTCGGCCGAACAGGCCACCGGCGTCACCCAGATGAACAAGGCCATGCTGCACGTGGACCAGGTGACGCAGCGCAACGCCTCGGCCTCCGAGGAGCTCGCCTCCACCGCCGAGGAGCTGTCCGCCCAGGCCGAGGCGCTGCAACAGCTCGTGTCCTTCTTCCATCTCTCGGAGGGCTCCGAGCGCTCCGAGCGCGGCCCCCGCCCCCCGGCCGCCCACCGCCCCCAGACGCTCTCGCCCGCCGCGGGGTTGAGGGCCGCCGCGAGCGGGCTCGGCGCCGGAGCGTCCAAGCCAGCCCCCGGGCCCCCTCCCCCTCCGCCCATCCCGACGAGGATCGGGACTTCAAGCGCTTCCAGGTGTGATGATGAGTGACATGAGCGAGGAGACTTCCGCCGCCACGCAGTACCTCAGCTTCATCCTCGCCGGGGAGGAGTACGCGCTCGGCATCCTGCGGGTGAAGGAGATCATCGAGTACGACACCGTCACCCGCGTGCCCGGAGCCCCGGTGTGGGTGCGCGGCGTGTTCAACCTGCGCGGCAGCGTGGTGCCGGTGGTGGACCTGACGGTGAAGCTGGGCCTGCCGCCCATCCAGCTCACGCGCCGCAGCTGCATCGTGGTGGTGGAGGTGCGGCAGGGCAACGAGGACATCGTCCTGGGCCTGCTCGCCGATGCCATCGGCCAGGTCATCGAGCTGGGGCCCGAGGACGTGGCGCCCCCGCCCGCCTTCGGCACGCCGGTGCACGTGGACTACCTGCTGGGCATGGGCCGCGTCGGCACGGCGCGCAAGTTCATCCTGCTGCTGGACATCGACAAGGTGCTCAGCGGCCAGGAAGTGCTGTCGGCCACGGCGCTGCGGCCCCCGCCCGGGGAGGACACCGCGCGCCCCACCGGGAAGGTCGCATGAAACCGGAGCACCCGGAGGAGTCCGGGCTGGGACTGGGCCCCGAGCCGCCGCCGCTGTCCGAGCGGGAGTTCACCGGCATCCAGCAGTTCATCTACCGCGAGGCGGGCATCTGGCTGTCGCCCGCGAAGAAGGCACTGGTGGTGGGGCGGCTGTCGCGCCGGTTGCGCGAGCTGGGCAACCCCTCCTTCGCGGCCTACCTGCGGCGGGCGGAGGAGGACAGCGCCGAGCGCGTGCGGCTGTTGGACGCGCTGTGCACGCACGAGACGCACTTCTTCCGCGAGCCCCGGCACTTCGACTTCCTGGCGCGCGACGTGCTGCCGCGCTGGCGCGAGCAGGGGGACACCGGCAGCGGCGAGGGCAAGCGAGTACGGGTGTGGAGCGCGGGGTGCTCGACGGGCGAGGAGCCCTTCTCCCTGGCCATGGTGCTGCGCCACCACCTGCCGGCCGAGGAGGGCTGGGAGATAGACATCCTCGCCACGGATCTCTCCACGCGCATCCTCGAGCAGGCCCGGCAGGCGCGCTGGCCGGTGGAGAAGGCGGCGCAGATTCCCAAGCCCTACCTGCGCGCCTACATGCTGCGCGGCGTGGGCAGCCAGGAAGCCTGGATGAAGGCGGACGCGCAGCTGCGCGCGCTGGTGCGCTTCCATCGGGTGAACCTGAATGACTGCAACGGGGTGGTGGGGCGCTTCGACCTGCTCTTCTGCCGCAACGTCCTCATCTACTTCGACCCGACCTCGAGGGCCCAGGCCGTGGAGCGGCTGCTCAACCATCTCCACCCCCAGGGAATGCTCTTCCTCGGCCACTCCGAGAGCCTGCTGGGCCTGGGCACGCGCGTGCGCGCGCTGATGCCCACCGTCTACGCGCAGCGAGCCCAGCCGGCGTAGTAAGAGGGCGCGCCATGCCCGGCCGTGCCTCCGCCCCCCACATCGTCATCGTCGGAGCAGGACCCGCGGGCTCATCGGCCGCCACCTTCCTCGCGCGGCAGGGCGCCCGGGTGACGCTGCTCGAGCGCGGCCGTTTTCCCCGCGACAAGACGTGTGGGGATGGCTGCACGCCGCGCACGCTGTGGATGTTGGAGCGCCTGGGGCTCGGCACGCTGGCGAGCACCGACGGGACGCCCGTGGACTCGGTGCACGCCGTCTCCCCGGGCGGCGTGGTGTGGGACGCCGCCATTCCGGCCCGCCTCTTCGGCGGTAGGGGCAGCATCATCCCCCGGGAGGTGCTCGACGAGCGGCTCGTGCGCGGGGCCGTCCAGGCGGGGGCCACCCTGCGCGAGGGCGTGCGCGTGGTGGGCCTGGAGCGCGAGGGCGGCGTGCCGCGGCTGCGCTGCCTCGGGGGCGAGTCGCTGCTGGCCGACGTGGTGCTCGGGTGCGACGGCTCGCCCTCGGTGATTCGCGGCGCGCTCGGGGCCCCGGACTTCCCCGCGCACGAGTGCGCCTTCGCCATCCGCGTCTATTACGAGAACGTGCGCCTGTCACACCCCCGGGGCCTGGGCTTCTTCTGGGACGAGGCGCTGCTGCCCGCCTATGGGTGGATCTTCCCGCTGCCCGGAGGCCGGGCCAACGTGGGCCTGGGCATGCGCGCGGACCAGCTCGCCGCGTCCGGCGCGCGGCTGCCCGAGCTGCTCGAGCGCTTCTGCGCGAGCCCCCGCGTGGCGGCGGAGCTCGCCGGGGGCCGGCGCGTGGGGCGCCCGAAAGGACACCACCTGCCCTTTGGCTCCTCGGCCCGGCACACCACCTTCGATCAGGCGCTGCTGCTGGGGGACGCGGCCGGCTTCGTCAACCCGCTCACCGGCGAGGGCATCGAGTTCGCCCTGGAGTCCGGCGCCTTCGCCGCCGAGGCGGTGGCCGAGGCCGTGAGCGCGGGGGACCTGTCGGCCCGGGGGCTCGGCGGCTATGGGCGGCGCTGGCGCACGCGCTTCCGCACCGCGTTCCGGCTCAACCGCCGGCTCATGTGGGCCTTCGAGCGGCCACGGCTGTTGGATCGCGTCTTCCGCACGGCGTGCCGCGACGAGCGCACCCGCGACGAGCTCATCGACGTGCTCAGCGGCGAGGCCACCCGGCTCTCGTGGCGCTTCCTCGCGTCGGTGGCACTCGGACGTTGAGAGCCCGGACGCACTCTGAGTCATTCCCCCGAGCGCCTCCACACCGCGCACCGCGTTACTGACGAGTGGTTGACGTGTGGAGGACGCACGGGAGAACTCGGCGCCAGAAGCGCTCCCCGCCCCTTGCACCCCCTGGGAGCTGGGCACATCCTCGATCGCGAACGGCCACGACAGGAGGTGGGGGAATGCTTTCCATCCATGAGCATGCGAGTCTGGAAGAGGCGAGCGTGGAGCTGTTGGAGTTCGCCCTGGATCCATCCAACTGGACGTCGGCCCAGGAGGACATGGCGACGGTGGTGCCCGCGCAGGACGTGCGGAACCAACGGCGCGTGGGGCCCCTGCGCATCTACGCCGTCGTCGAGGTGACGCCCTCGCTGGAGGTCTTCCTGCGCGTCGCCTTCCGCGCGCCCGGCCTCACGCCGGTGAAGGCCGCGGACCACCTGGAGTCCTTCCTCAAGCAGCGCCTGCCGCTCACGCCCAACACCGAGTGGCAGGTGGAAGTGGACGAGCGCCGGTGGATCCACTTCGTGCGGCGCTACGCCTCGCCTCGCCTTCAGGCGTGAGCCTCGACGGCGGGCGCGTGCGGCCCTCCGGGGACGTGCTGGTGCCCGCCCACCACCAGGCCCTCCTTCACCTCGATGATCCAGTAGCCCTCGCGTCCGGCCTGGGTGGACGAGCCCGCGCAGAAGACATGCGGCCGCTCGGCCGTGGCCGGCAGGTGGTAGCGGTGATGGATGTGGCCGTGCAGCACCGCGAAGCGCGGGCCTCGCAACAGACGGATGAGCGCCTTCGCGTCCCGTAGCCGATGCAGGGGGTGATCCGCGCCGCCCTCGGGCGTGAAGGGCGCGTGGTGCACCACCACCAGCAGGGCCCGGCCCTCCAGCCGGGGATCCGCCACCACCGCCGCGAGCCCCTCCAACTGCTCCGCGCCAATGAGGCCGGAGGCGACCCCGGGCACCACCGGCACCCGCGCGGACGAGAGTCCCACCACCGCGGCCTCCCGCCCCACCAGGCGCACGAAGGGGAAGGCCCCCTCGCGTTGGTGCTCGGGCAGATCGCTGTGCAGGAGCTGGCCGAAGTGCCGCGCGAAGCGGCCCGAGCGGTAGCTGCCCGGCGTGAAGACATCGTGGTTGCCGGGGATGATGGTGCACCGGCCCGGATCCTCGGCCAGCTCGCCCAGGGCCTGGCGCGCGAGCACGAACTCGGGCTCCAGCGCGTACTGGGTGACGTCACCGGAGAGGATGAAGTGATCCACGCCCCAGCGCCGCGCGTCCTCCGCGATGGTGGCGAGCGTCGCGGGCGCCCGCGCGTAGGCCTTGCGGCGCCCCCCAGGGTCTGCTCGAACATGGCGAGCCACCGCCTCCAGCCCAGGGGGCGCATGGGCAGTGAGGGGTAGTCCGCCGTCATGTGGACATCGGAGCAGTGAAGAAAGCGCATCGGGTTCCATCCAGGGCACACCGGGTGGCACGGGCACGCATGCTCGCCCGCCTGAGGACGCATGCTCCTCCATCCGAGGGGCACGGCGGGTGAAAACTGCGCACGCCTCCCGGGGAGGCCAAGCTAGTCTGGCCGCCACCACGTCATGAGCCTTCGCGGACGCTTCGCGCCCAGCCCCACCGGGCGCATCCACCTCGGCAATGCCCGCAGCGCGCTGCTCGGCTGGCTCCAGGCCCGCGCGGCGGGAGGCCGCTTCCTCTTGCGCATCGAGGACCTGGATCAGGCGCGCTGCCGGCCCGCCTTCCTGGATGATCTGTATCGGGATCTCACGTGGCTGGGCCTGGACTGGGACGAGCCCCCCTCGTACAGAGCGAGCGCGGGGAGGTGTACCAGGAGGCCCTCGAGAGGCTGGAGCGGGCGGGCCGGGTCTACCCGTGCTTCTGCACGCGGGCGGAGATCGCCCGGGCGGCGAGCGCCCCCCATGGACTGGGAGAGGAGGGCCCCCGCTATCCGGGCACGTGCGCGGCCCTGACGCCCGAGGCCCGCGCGGCCCGGGCCGCCACGCGACCTCCGGCCTGGCGCTTCCAGGCCGTCCCCGGGGAGTGGTGCTTCGAGGACGGACTGCATGGCCGCTATTGCCAGGACGTGGCCGCGGCGGTGGGGGACTTCGTGGTGCGCCGCAATGACGGCGTGGCGAGCTACCAGCTCGCCGTGGTGGTGGACGACGCGGCCAGTGGCATCACCGACGTGCTGCGCGGCGATGATCTGCTGTCCTCCACGCCCCGGCAGCTCCAGCTCTACGACGCACTGGGAGTGGGGCCTCCGCGCTTCTGGCACGTGCCCCTGGTACTGGGCGAGGACGGCAAGCGGCTGGCCAAGCGGGAAGGCGCCTTCGCGGTGGCCGAGCTGCGCGAGCGCGGCATCGCCGTCGAGCGGGTCCTGGGGCTGCTCGCGGCCTGGAGCGGGCTGGGAGATGGCTCGCCCACGACGCGCGAGGAGCTGATCCACCGCTTCCGCCCCGAGTCGCTGCCCCGGAGCCCGGTGGTGGCGCACGAAACGCTCCTGAAGGAGGCCCTGGGGTTGGGCTGAAAAATTCCACCTGCTACACTCCGCGCGGGATCCCGTGAAGCGGGAGGCTCTTGAAAACCCGGGCGGGGCGCTATGGTGTACTTCCTCGCACGCACGCCAAATGTCCGTCACCGTTCAACAGCTAGCTGCCCGGGACGCCGAAGCACTGCGGGCGCTGCTCGCCCGGGATCCGGCCCACAACCTCTACCTGCTGGGGCTGCTGGAGGAGTTCGGCCTCACCTCGGCCGAGGGGCAGGGCGGCTTCTCCTATTGGGGACGCTTCGATGGGGAGACGCTCACCGCGGCCGTGTTCGTGGGTGGCGCGGGAGGGCTGCTGGTGCCCTCGGCGAGTGACGGCACGGCCACGGGGCTCATCGCGGACACGCTGGCCGATCGCGTGAGACTCCGGGGGGCGGTGGGCGACAAGCCCGCGGTGGACGCGCTGGTGCGCAGCCTGTGCGTGGGCCGGCCGAAGCTGTCGCGCACCTACCGGCTCTTCTCCGTCTCGGCGGATGACCTGGGCCCCTTCACCAACCCGCTCTTGCGGCCGGCGCGCGAGGAGGATCTGCCGCGTCTGTTGCCGCTGGCGGCGGGGGCCATCCAGGAGCTGCACGAGCGGGACGCGCTCGCGGAGGATCCCCACTTCGAGGCGCGGGTGGCGCAGCGCGTGCGGGCACGGCGCACCTACGTGCTGGAGGAGAACGGCGAGCTGGTGTTCAAGGTGGACATCGGCAGCCGCTCGCAATACGGCGCGGAGCTGGAGAACCTCTACACGCTGCCGTCACAGCGCAAGAAGGGCCACGCCACGCTGTGCCTGGGGCAGATCTCCCGCTTCCTCCTCTCGTCGCTGCCGCGCCTGACCCTGCGCGTGGAGGAGAAGGACGAGTCCCTGGCGCGCATCGCCCGCCGGGTGGGCTACCACGCCGGCCGCACCCAGCGCATGGTGCTGGTGGATTAGCGCGGGCAGCTCGATGCAAGGCTCTGCGTCCCCTTGGAAGACGGACGGCGGAGTTGGCGTCCGGGTGTCGAGTTCTCTGACACCTCTGCCGGGCGGCCAGTCCGTCACGCTCTGTCCTCGGCTGGTGTCCCCTGGCTGACTGGCCTAGCGTTTTGGGAATGGAAAACCTGAATTGCATCTCACGCATCTGGATAGCCGTGCTGGTGGGTGGGCTCGTTTCGGGCTGTGCAGCGGCCATCGTGTGCCGACCGGGAGAGTCCACGGTTGACTGCTGCATCAAGAAGCATCCGTTGACCGCGATAGAGAATTGCATCGCCAGCCGCTCGGACATACTCCGGGTCCTGCGGGATATTTCGCTGAAAATTGACGACGAGGAATTCGAGAACAACAAAGACCTCCCAGAGTGGAAGCAGATCTGCATAAAGAAATTCGTCCTGTGCGCAGACGAAGGCTGGGACGGGCCCTGCTACGACTGCCTGCGCTATTGCGAGGGCCAGCACGAATGGCCGACAGATAGGTGCCCTGACCCTCGTGAGAAGTAGGAGAGGCAATGTCCGACAAGAAGATCGATTGGGACCCTATTCGGGCGCTGGCAAAACGGGTCCTGGAGCAAGGCGAGCCCCTGGAACTCACCGATGGAACGCGCGATCTTTTGCTGCGAAGCGCCCACGAGATGGCCATCCGCGATGAGGATGCAGAGAGCGCCCTCCACAGCGTGTCCACCGCTACGACGCTGCTACAGGAAGTCCGACGGCGCATCTCTGATGGTTCGATGCGGCTGAGCCGTGCTCGAATCCGGGCCTATGAACTACGGGACGCGGGCGATCTCGACGGGGCACAGCAGCTCATGCGTGACGTGCTCGCCGTGGAGGTCGTCCCCCTCTACCGAGAACAGGCCGAAATTGCCCTGGAGAAGCTGACCGGGCTGGCGGAAGTACGCACAACCGGGCAAATCAATCCGAATCTGAATGACCGGCCGCAACTCAACGCCCTCTCCCAGCGTGTTCAGCAGGGTCACGCCCTGGAACTCACCGACAACGTGCGCGCCCTTCTGCGCCGGATGGCCCCAACGGCAGCCATCAGCGACGCCGAGACGGAAGAAGCCCTCAAGAGCCCAGAAGGCGCCAAGACCCTCATGGAGATGATTCTTTCTCGCCTGCGGGACGGCCAGAAGCGGATCACACGCGCCTTGTTCCGTATGACGAGCCTACGGGACTCGGGTGACATCGAAGGTGCACGCCAGCAAATGCGTGACGTGCTCGCCGTGGAGATGGTGCCGCAATATCGTAGGATGGCCGAGGAACAGCTAGATGGACTCGACAGCCCGCCCCCAGGCGCGTAGGTGCTCAAGACATTGAGCTTGGAGCTACCTGCTGGGCGGCTGCCCAGGCGGACACGGGGAACATCCATCCGCTCGCCCGCCCCGACGGAACGCAGGAGTACTTCCTCCCTCCACACGAGTTCCAGTGCTGGCTCATTGGGAGCACGTCGAAGCAGCCGACATCCCCACCCAAAGGGGATGACCCGGAGCGCGCCTGGAGGTCGGCCCGCACAGGAACCAGGGTGCGCATTCCGTCGCGTGGCCCCCGCTGTACTCCAGACCAACGCATGGTCAAGGTCGATAGGGAGAACCCTTTCAACCCGAGGGAGGCGCATATGGCGGACACCAATCAGAGCGGGATGGACATCAACCCGGAGTCGCAGCGCACGGAGGAGTCAGATGCCACGCGACGCGCCTCGGAAGTCGACCTACAAGCCCGGCGCGAGCAGCGCCGGGAAACCGTGCGCAACCAGACCTACAAGGCCTTCCTGCGCAACCTCATGGCCATCGGCTCGATGAACGAGGAAGACGCGGAGCGTGCCGCGATCTCGGTACTCTGCGTCCTGGAACAGCGGCTCTTCGGCGGGGAGCCGGCCCACCTGGAAGCCCAGCTCCCCGGCAAGCTTCAGGAGCTGCTGGTCCGCTGCGAGCGGCACACGGGCAAGCCCGCGAGCAAGTTCGGCAAGGACGGCTTCATCCAGATGGTGGCGCAAGACCTGGAAGTGGAACCCCTCGTGGCGGAGCGGAGGATCCGCGCCGTCTTCACCGCCTTGAGGGATCAGGTCTCCGAGGGGGAGATCGACGACGTCATCGGCCAGCTGCCCTCGGATCTGCGCGAGCTGTGGCACCTCACCATCTGACGCGCGTCGAGGCCCGCGCTCCCCCGCGCGCGGTCAATCGTGCCCCTCCGAGGTGCGACCGCGCGAGGGGGCGTCGGGCTTGAAGAGGGAGCGGCCCGGGGTCGCCATCCACGCCAGCGAGAAGTGCTTGCCCTGGGGGTGGAGCGCCAGCACGGCCCCCTTGCGCAGCTTGCCGGGTAGCTCCTCCTGCTCCAGGGCGCGCGCGCCCGCGACGGCGAGCGAGGGATTGTGCCCCACGAGCATCCAGCCCGGGCCCAGCTCGCGAGCCATGTGGAGGATGCGCTTGGGCGCCTGGGGACGGGGCCGCAGCTCGGGGAGGACCTCCACGTGAGCGAGCCCGAAGGCCTCGGCGAGGATCTCCGCGGTCTGGATGGCGCGCACCAGGGGGCTCGTGGCGATGCCCACCATGGGCGTGAGGCGTGCGAGCTTGCGTGCATGGGCACGGAAGGTGGCCCTGCCCTCGAGCGTCAGGGGACGGCTCTCGTCGCCCAGGCGGTGGTCACCCTCGGCCTCGGCGTGGCGGACGAACATCAGGGGCATCTGGTGGGAAGACATGACGGGAGTGTCCCTAAAGCCCCGGGGCCCCAGGGACAAGCAACGTTCCCGCGTCAGGACGCCCGGCGGCGCGACACGTTCGTGACGGTGGAACCCCGCGTCCGGCGGGCGGTAGAGTCCGCGCCCATGTCCCGTCCCACGCCTGACCGCCGTCCCCTCTCGGGAGAGGGCCCCGTCATCCTCCGGGCGCCCAGTGATCCACGCTGGCTGCCTCTCGCGCTCGAGCGCTTCGACGAGGTGCTGGTGGATCATGCCCACTGCGAGAAGAAGGCCGCGGCCAACGCGCTCTCGATGATCCAGGTGTACCCGGATCTGCCGGGCCTGCCCGCGCAGATGGCGCGGCTGGCGCGCGAGGAGAGCGCGCACCTGGCGCGGGTGCTGGAGCTGATGGCCGCCCGCGGCCTGACCTTGAACCGGGACGCGGGCGACCCCTACGCCCAGGGCCTGCAGAAGGCCGTGCGCACCTCGCACGAGGGCCGCAAGGTGGACCGGTTGCTCGTGGCCGCCGTCATCGAGGCCCGCTCCTGCGAGCGTCTGTCGTTGCTCGCCGAGGGACTCGAGGAGGAGTCGCTGCGCCGCTTCTACGCGGAGCTCGCCCAGTCCGAGGATGGCCACCAGTCGCTCTTCTACCGGCTGGCCGTCACGGCGGCGGGAGGCGACGAGACGCCGGTGCGCGCCCGCCTGGAGGAGCTGCTCGTGCTCGAGGCCGAGGTGCTCCAGCGCATCGGGGTGCGCGCCGCCATCCACTGAGCGGACAGGGCAGCCTCCGGGGCGGCCGGCCCGGCCAATCCCAGACACGGGCGTGGTCACCCTGAGCGACGGCCCCAGGTGCCGAGCACCTGGGGCCAGGGGATGCCTCCCCCAGGCACTGCACTCAATACAGCAACGAGCGAATGACCGTGGTCGTGTTCACGGGGCGAGTGCCTCACTGGCCAACGGGCTCCACTCCACGCTCGGCCCCTGCACCTGCGTCGGCGTCGAACGGGGGCTCGAAGAGCCCTCCCCCAACTGACCGGGGATGTTGAAGCCCCAAGCCCACATGGAGCTGTCGGAGCGCACCGCCAGCGTATGGGCGTAGCCCACAGCCACTGCCACCCATCCGCCCGGCCCCCGCACCTGCACCGGCACCGAACGGCCGGTCGTGGTGCCGTCCCCCAACTCGCCGTAGCTGTTTCCGCCCCAGGCCCACAAGGTACCGTCGGAGCGCACCGCCAGCGAATGGGAAGAGCCCGCCGCCACGGACACCACCCCGCTCAACCCCTGCACCTGCATCGGAACCAATCGTTTGCTAGACGTCGTCGCACCATCCCCCAGTCGGCCAGAGTAGTTGTAACCCCAGGCCCACACAGTGCCGTCGGAGCGCACCGCCAGCGAGTGGGTTTCGCCCGCCGCCACGGCCACCACTCCGCTCAACCCCTGCACCTGCACCGGAACCAATTGGTTGCTCGTCGTGCCATCCCCCAACTGACCGTAGACGTTGTGGCCCCAGGCCCACAGGGTACCGTCAGAGCGCACCGCCAGCGAATGGTAGTACCCGGCGGCCACGGCCACCACCCCGCTCAACCCCTGCACCTGCGCCGGAACCAATCGTTCGCTCGTGGTGCCATCCCCCAGTGCGCCATAGTAGTTGCCCCCCAGGCCCACACGGTGCCGTCGGAGCGCACCGCCAGCGAATGGGAAGAGCCCGCCGCCACGGCCACCACTTCGCTCAGCCCTTGCGCCTGCACCGGAAGCCATCGGTCGTTCCAGCTCGTGCCGTCCCCGAGTTGGCCGGAGAGGTTGGAACCCCAGGCCCACACGGTGCCATCCGAGCGCACCGCCAGCGAATGGCGTTTGCCCGCCGCCACGGCCACCACTTCGCTCAGCCCCTGCACCTGTACCGGAAGCAATCGGTTGTTCGACGCGCCATCTCCCAACTGGCCCGAGGCCCACACGGTGCCGTCGGAGCGCACCGCCAGCGAATGGGAAGAGCCCGCCGCCACGGCCACGACGCTGTTCAGTCCCTTCGTTCCCACCCGCACGGGCGTCGAACGGTGCGCCGTGGTGAGGTCCCCCAGTTGACCATTGTAGTTGGCGCCCCAGGCCCAGACGGTGCCGTCGGAGAGCACCGCCAGCGAATGGGCGTAGCCCGCCGCCACGGCCACCACTCCGTTCTGCGTGGACGCCCGCTTGAGCACCGAGCGGTTGGTCGTGGAGCCATCCCCGAGTTGGCCGTATTCGCCATAGCCCAAGGCCCACACGGTGCCGTCGTTCTTCAGGATCAGGGAGTGGCCGTAGCCCGCTGCCGCGGACACCACGCCGCTCAGCCCCTCCAGCTGAACCGGGTCATAGCCCCCAATGTCATTCCCCAGCTGGCCGTAGGAGTTGTCGCCCCAAGTCCATACGGTGCCATCGGAGCGCACCGCCAGCGAGTGCCAGGGGCCCGCGGCGATGGCCACCACCCCGCTCAACCCCTGCACCCGCACCAGATTGCCGCTGTAGCTCCAGGCCCACACGGTGCCGTCGGAGCGCAAAGCCAGAGGAGAGTAGAAGCTCGCGGCAATGGCCACCACCCCGCTCAACCCCTGCACCTGCACTGGCACCGGTTGGCCGTTGGAGATGTCGCCCCAGCACCAGACGGTGCCATCGTCGCGCAGCGCCACCGAGACTTCACCTCCCGCGGCGACGGCCACCATCCCGGTCAACCCCTGCACCTGCACCGGCACCAGGCGGTCGCTCAGGGTGCCATCCCCCAACTGACCGTGATCGTTTCTACCCCAGGCCCACACGGTGCCGTCGGAGCGTACCGCCAGCGAATGGTACAACCCCCCAGCCAGGGACACCGCTCCACTCAGCCCCTGCACCTGAACTGGCACCGAGCGGTTGCTCCGGGTGCCATCGCCCAGCTGGCCCGAGCCGTTGAAGCCCATTGCCCAGACGGTGCCATCCGGGCGCCCCACCAGCGAATGAGACTCGCCCGCGGCCACGACCACGCCTCCTCCCTGCCCCGGCACCTGCACGGGTGTCAGGCGGTTGCTCGTGGTGCCATTCCCTGGTGTTCCTGAATCCTCGATGGGCTGACCACACCCCACCACCAGCACCGCGATCCAGACTCCCAGCAGTCTGGTCATCCATCGTTCCGCATTGATTCGCATGGCTCAACTCCTGGCAAGAGAGAGAAGCAGGCCTCCAAGGCCCTGCGTCTTCGAGGAAGCCTCATCGGATACCCTCCTGACAGTACCCCATTCAACACTCCAGGTGAACACAGGGCATCAGAACGACCCGTCCCGGGCAGAGCCCGCGAATTCACGGAGAAGACACAAGGTCTTGCCCCTCCCGCGAGGGAGGGGTCAATGCCCTGAATCCATCATGGCGGGCGAGGCTCGCCCAATCCCAGACATCCCAGCCTCCCCTCGCGACGAGATGAGTTCCCGGGACCGTGGAGTTCCGTTCGGATTCAGGTTGCTGTGCCATCCGCGCGTGTTCAGGTTCGCCTCCGCGATCAGGCGCAGGGGTGGGTCCGCGAGCGGCGGGGAGGGGCGAACGAATGCAAGGGCGTCGGCAACGCAACGGGACCGGAGCGGGAAGGACGAGGGGAAGTGGAAGCATCTGGCTCGTGGGCCTGCTCGTCGGCATGGCCTCGTCGGCGCTGGCCCAGAATCCAGCCACGACGGTGGACATCGACGTGAGCGCCGGGCGGCATCCCATCAACCCCTTCATCTATGGCGTCGCCCATGCCACCCGGGCGCAGTTGGATGATCTCAATGCCACCCTCAACCGCTGGGGGGGCAACGCCACCACCCGCTACAACTGGCGATTGAACGCCGCCAACCGCGCCAGCGACTACTACTTCGAGAGCCTGCCCTATCCGAGCGAGCACCCGGGTGGCCAGGTGGATGCCTTCATCCAGAGCACCCGGGAGGCGGACGCCGAGCCCCTCGTCACCATTCCCATCCTCGGCTGGGTGGCGAACCTGGGACCGGACCGCTCCAGGATGTGCAGCTATTCCATCGCCCGGTACGGCGCGCAGCAGGACAGGGATCCGTACTACCCGGACGCCGGCGATGGGGTGCACGTCTCGGGCAAGGACGTGGCCAACGATCCCCGGGACGCCAACGTGCCGGTGGACGCGCACTTCCAGAAGGGCTGGGTGGAGCACCTGCGCCGGACCTGGGGCACGGCCGCGCGCGGGGCGTGCGCCACTACATCATGGATAACGAGCCGAGCCTCTGGCACCAGACGCACCGGGACGTGCGGCCCACGGGTGCCACCATGCGGGAGCTGCGCGACAAGTTCCTCGCGCACGCCGCCGCGGTGAAGGACGCGGAGCCGGACGCGCTCATCCTCGGCCCCGAGGAGTGGGGCTGGAGTGGCTACTTCTACAGCGGCTATGATCATCAATACGCGCCCCAGACGAATTACACCCACTACCCGGACCGGGAGGCCAACGGAGGCTGGGACTACCTGCCCTGGCTGCTCAACCAGCTGCGCGCGCACGAGCGCACCACGGGCCGGCGGCTGCTGGACGTCTTCACCGTCCACTACTACCCCCAGGGCGGCGAGTTCAGCGCCAACACCTCCCAGCAGATGCAGCTGCGGCGCAACCGCTCCACGCGCTCGTTGTGGGATCCGGACTACGTCGACGAGACGTGGATCAACGACACGGTCATGTTGGTGCCCCGCCTGAAGGACTGGGTGCGCACCGGTACCCGGGCACCCAGGTGGGCCTCACCGAGTACAACTGGGGCGCGGAGGCGCACATCAATGGCGCCACCACCCAGGCGGACATCCTCGGCATCTTCGGCCGCGAGGGGCTGGACTACGCCACCCGCTGGGAGACGCCGGCCGCGACCACGCCCACCTACAAGGCGATGAAGCTCTACCGCAACTACGACGGGCGCAAGTCCACCTTCGGGGACGTGAGCGTGGCCTGCTCCGTGCCCGAGCCGGACCACCTGTCCGCGTTCGCCGCCCAGCGCACGAGCGATGGCGCCCTCACCGTCATGGTCGTCAACAAGGTGTTGACGGGCACCACCCCCTCACCTTGAACGTGTCCGGCTTCCGCTCGGGAAGGATGGCGCAGGTCTGGCAACTCACGGCCGCCAATACCATCACCCGCCTGGAGGATGTGTCCGTGGAGGCGGGCGCCGTGCACACCCGCGTTCCCAGCCAGAGCGTCACCCTGTTCGTCATCCCCTGGGGCTCGCGCCCCAGCAACCAGCCTCCGGTGGCGAAACTCACGGCGACGCCCACCTCGGGCAACCCACCCCTCACGGTGGTCTTCAGTAGCGCGGGCTCCACGGACTCCGATGGCACCCTCGTCACGTATGCCTGGGACTTCGGGGATGGACAACGAGCCATCGGCGGCGCCACGGTGAGCCATCTCTATACGCAAGGGGGCTCCTTCACCGCCACGCTCACCGTGAAGGACAACAACGGCGCCACCGCCTCCGCCTCCGTGCCCATCCAGGTGACCGCCACCTCCCTGGAGGCTCCGAGCAACTGCTACACCCAACGCGCGGGCTCGGACGTGACGGTGCGCTGGACGGACAACGCCCAGACGGAGGAGGGCTTCATCATCGAGCGCGGCCGCCGGCCTCGCCCCTCACCTTCCAGGAGCTCGCCCGGGTGGACGCCAACACCAAGACGTTCGTGGACAGGCAGGTGGCCCCAGGCAGGTACTACTACCGGGTCATCGCCTTCTCTGGCGCGCTCCGGTCCACCCCCTCGAACATGGATGGCGAGAAGGTTCCCTGACCCGACGCGACGGTGGTGGAACTGATGCACCCACTGACGACGTGGTCTAGCCACCAGGCGCCTGGGGCCAGGGGATGCCTCCCCCAGACACCGCACTCAATACAGCAAGGAGCGAATGACCGTGGTTGTGTTCACGGGGCCATTGCCTCATCAGCCGTCAGAGGGTGCCACCAGCGAATGGGAGTAGCCGGCGGCCACGGACCCCCCTCCGCTCGGCCCCAGCACCTGAATCGGAGCCAGGCGGTTGCTATCGGTGCCATCCCCCAACTGGCCGCAGGAGTTGTCGCCCCAGGCCCACAGGGTACCGTCGGAGCGCACCGCCAGCGAATGGTAGTAGCCTCCGAACACGGCTCCCCATCCGCTCAACCCTTGCAGTCGCACTGGCACCGCGCGGGTGGTTTTGGTGCCATCCCCCAACTGGCCGTAGTAGTTGTCACCCCAAGCCCACACGGTTCCGTCGGAGCGCACCGCCAGCGAATGGGATCTGCCCGCCTCCACGGCCACCACCCCGCTCAACCCCAGCACTCGCACCGGAGTCAATCGGTTGATGGTCGTGCCATCTCCCAGCCTGCCAGCGTAGTTGTTACCCCAGGCCCATACGGTACCGTCGGAGCGCATCGCCACGACATGGGAGAAGCCCGTGGCCACGGACACCACTCCGCTCAGCCCCTGCACCTGCCCCGGCACCGGGCGGTCGGTCGTGGTGCCATCCCCCAGCTGGCCATTGAGGTTGTAACCCCAGGCCCATACGGTGCCGTCAGAACGTACCGCCAGTGAATAGCGCTCGTCCGCCGCCACAGCAACCACCCCGCTCAACCCCAGCACCTGCACCGGCACCGAGCGGAGGGTCGTGGTGCCATCCCCCAACTGGCCGTAGGAGTTTTGACCCCAGGCCCACACGGTTCCGTCCGAGCGCACCGCCAGCGAATGGTAGTCGCCCGCCGCCACGGCTACCACTTCGTTCAGCCCTGGCACCTGCCTTGGCGCCGAGCCGGAGGAGCTGTTGCCCCAGGTCCATACGGTGCCGTCGGAGCGCACCGCCAGCGAATGGGCGTAGCCCGCCGCCACGGACACCACTTCGTTCACCCCCTGCACCTGCCTTGGCACCGAACTGGAGCCCCTGACGTCATCCCCTCGTTGGCCGGCGGAGTTGTAGCCCCAGGCCCACACGGTGCCGTCGGAGCGCACCGCCAGCGAGTGCAAGGCGCCCGCCGCCACGGACACCACGCTGTCCATTCCATTCACTCCCCGCACCCACATCGACACCCGAAACAGTCGGTTGAGAGTCGTGCGATCCCCCAGTTGGCCCTTGGAGTTGGCGCCCCAGGCCCACACGGTGCCGTCGGAGTGCACCGCCAGCGAATGGGAGTAGCCCGCCGCCATGGACACCACTCCGTTCAGCCACCACGCCTGCACTGGCACCGAGCGGTCAGTCATGGTGCCATTCCCCAGTTGGCCATAGGCGTTGTGGCCCAAGGCCCACACGGTGCCGTCCTTCTTCAGGACCAGGGAGTGGCCGTAGCCCGCTGCCACGGACACCACCTCGCTCAGCCCATACACCTGAGCCACGTCTTCGGTCGTGGAGTCTCCCAACTGGCCGTAGGGGTTGTAGCCCCAGCCCCACACGGTACCGTCAGAGCGCACCGCCAGATAGTGGAAGGGGCCCGCCGCCACGGCCACCACCCCGCTCAACCCCTGCACCTGCACCGGCACCAGACGGTTGGAGCTGTCGCCCCAGGCCCACACGGTGCCGTCGGAGCGCAACGCCAGCGAATAGGAGAAACCCGCGGCCACGGCCACCACCCCGCTCAACCCCTGCACCTGCCCCGGCACCGGGCGGCTGGTCGTGGTGCCATCCCCCAACTGGCCGGAGGAGTTGGAGCCCCAGCTCCAGACGGTCCCATCATCGCGCAGCGCCAATGAGTATTCGCCGCCCGCGGCGATGGTCAGCACCCCACCCAAACCCGGCACCTGCACGGGCACCGAGCTGTTGCTCGTGGTGCCGTCCCCCAGTTGGCCGAAAGAGTTGGCGCCCCAGGCCCACACGGTGCCGTCAGAACGTACCGCCAGCGAATGGGCGTAGCCCCCCGCCAGGGCCACCACTCCACTCACCCCCTGCACCCGCACGGGCACCGAGCTGTTGCTCGTGGTGCCATCCCCCAGTTGGCCGAAGGAGTTGGCGCCTGTTGCCAGGACGGTGCCATCCGGGAGTCCCACCAGCGAATGAGACTCGCCCGCGGCCACGATGACTCCTCCGGCCTGCCCCGGCACCTGGACGGGGGCCGAGCGGTTGCTCGTGGCGCCATCCCCTGCCCTTGCTGAATCCTCAATGGGCTGACCACACCCCACCACCAGCAGCGCGATCCAGACTCCCAGCAGTCTGCTCATCCATCGTTCCGCATTGATTTGCATGGCTCAACTCCAGGCAAGAGAGAAGCGGGCATCCGAGGCCGTGTGTCTTCGAGGAGGCTGCATGGGGATGCCCTCCTGACAGTACCCCATGCAACACTCCAAGTGAACACAGGACAGCGGAACGACCCGGCTCGGGCAGCCCTCGCGAATTCACAGGGAGGACACAATCAATCCCAGACAGCGCCCCCCGCGTGCCCAGCCAGAGTGTCACCCTGTTCATCATTCCCCGGGCCCGTCCCCCCACCGGTGAACGGGCCTGGGATGGTGGTCGCGAGGCGCGTATAGATGGCACCGCCCATGAGTGCCCCGACCACGTCCTATCCGCCCGCTCCTCCCCGCCCGCTCCTCCTCGCGCTCGCGTACACGGCCTTCGTGAGCCTCGGACTGCCCGACGCCGTGCTCGGCGTCTCCTGGCCCTCCATCCGCCACACCTTCGAGCTGCCCCAGGCGGGCATGGGCATCATCCTCGCCACGGGGGCGGCCTCCTACTTCGTCTCGGGCCTGCTCGTGGGCCAGCTCATGCGCGCGCTCGGGGTCGGCCTGCTGCTGGTGGCCAGCACCGTGCTCGTCACCCTCGGCATCACCGGCTACGCCACCCTTCCCTACTTCCCCCTGTTCCTGATGGCCTCGTGTGTCATCGGCTTCGGCTCGGGCGCCATCGACGCCGGGCTCAACACCTACGCCGCCCAGCACTTCGGCGCGCGCCACATGAACTGGCTGCACGCGGCCTACAGCACCGGCGCGGCCCTGGGTCCCGTGCTCACCACGGCGCTGCTCGCGCGCGACGCGGGGTGGCGCGCGGGCTATGCCGTCATCGCCGCGCTGCTGGGCACCCTCGCGCTGTCCTTCGTGCTGATGCGCCGGCAATGGGACGGAGCCCCCGGGGGCTCCGCATCCACGGAGTCAGGTGGGGCGGGCGACGTGACGCCCACGGTGGGCGCCCTCGAGGCCCTGCGCCGCGCCCCGGTGTGGTTGCAGATCCTCATCTTCTTCTTCTACACCGGCATCGAGGTCAGCGCGGGCCAGTGGAGCTACACGATCCTCACCGAGGAGCGTGGCCTGGGCACGGCGGAGGCGGGCACCTGGGTCAGCATCTTCTGGGGATGTCTGCTCGCCGGACGCATCTCGCTCGGCTTCGTCATCGAGCGCATCGGCCCCGTGCGACTGCTGCGGCTGAGCACCGCGCTGGCCATCGTGGGCGCGCTCCTCTTCGCCCTGCCCTCACTGCCTCCCGCGCTCGGGTTGG
Organism: Cystobacter fuscus; assembly: GCA_049060065.1. GTDB lineage: Bacteria > Myxococcota > Myxococcia > Myxococcales > Myxococcaceae > Cystobacter > Cystobacter fuscus_B. The sequence goes on along the minus strand of JBMEQP010000002.1, from coordinate 218,907 downwards.
GCCTGTTGGGATTCTCGATCTCCTCCATTTTTCCAGCCCTCATGTCCGAGACCCCCCGAAGGGTGGGCCAGGACGCGGCCGCTCACGCGGTGGGCTTCCAGGTGAGCGCCGCGACGCTGGGGATCGCCGTCCTGCCGAGCCTCGCGGGCCTGCTCGGGGCGCGCTTCGGCCTGTGGGTCATCGGGTGGCAGATCCTCGGATGCGTGGTGCTGCTGACGGTGCTCCACGAGATTCTTTCCGCCTTGACGGACCGCCCCCCGCGCCCGCTTCACGCGAAGTGATGACGCGGCCCGTGGCCCAAGAGAAGTAGGGGCGCGCGCGTGCTTCGCGTTAGCGTGCGGGCCGTTGTCTTCCGAATGGAGCAGCAATGACGGACACGAAGAACACCTCTCCGGACGCCCCCGCGTCTCCGGAGACCCCCACCTCCGAAAGCATGGAGGGAGCCACCCGCCGGGAGTTCATCGCCACCGCTACTGTCACCGTCGGCGGAGCCCTGTTGCTGGATGCCTGCAGCCACACGCCTTCCTCCCCTGACGCCCCCTCTTCTCCTGGTACCCCTTCCTCGCCCCCGGCCACCGGTGACGTGGAGGTGTCGTTCACCCTCAACGGCCAGCCCCGGACGGTGAAGGTGGACACGCGCACCAGCCTGTTGGACGCGCTGCGTGAGCGCCTGGACATGACTGGCACCAAGAAGGGCTGTGACCACGGCCAGTGCGGCGCGTGCACGGTGCTCGTCAACGGCCGGCGCGAGCTGAGCTGTCTGTCGCTCGCCGTCATGAACCAGGGCGCCGAGGTACGCACCATCGAGGGCCTCGCCCAGGGTGACAAGCTGCACCCGATGCAGGAGTCCTTCATCGCCTGCGACGCGCTGCAGTGCGGCTACTGCACGCCGGGACAAATCATGAGCGCCGTGGGCCTCATGTCCGAGCCCTGCGGGCCCGCCGACGACGACGTGCGCGAGGCGATGAGCGGCAACATCTGCCGCTGCAGCGCCTATCCCAACATCATCGCCGCCATCCAGCAGGTGCGGCAGCAGCCCAAACAATAACCTCCAGGTCTCGCGCATGAATCCCTTTCAATATGAGCAAGCGCAGGAGCTGAACTCCGGCGCGGAGCGGGTGCTTCGCACCCCCGAGGCCACCTTCCTCGCGGGTGGAACCAACCTGCTGGACTTGATGAAGTTGGGCGTGGAGAAGCCCGCCGTCCTCGTGGACGTGCGCAAGCTGCCGCTCGCCCAGGTGGAGGAGCTGCCCGATGGAGGCTGCGGCTGGGCGCGCTCGCGCGCAACAGCGACGTGGCCTTCCATCCGCTCGTCAAGGAGCGCTACCCCCTGCTGTCCCAGGCCCTGCTCGCGGGCGCCTCGGCGCAGCTGCGCAACATGGCCACGGTGGGCGGCAACGTCATGCAGCGCACCCGCTGTTCGTACTTCCGCGACACCTCCACCCGCTGCAACAAGCGCGAGCCCGGCACGGGCTGTTCGGCGCTCGAGGGCATCAACCGCGGCCATGCCGTGCTGGGTGTCAGCGAGGCGTGCATCGCCACCCACCCCTCGGACATGGCCGTGGCGCTCGCGGCCCTCGGCGCCACCGTGCGCGTGAAGGGCGCCAAGGGCGAGCGCTCCATCCCCTTCACCGACTTCCACCTCCTGCCCGGCACCACGCCCCAGCGCGAGACGCAGCTCGAGCACGGGGAGCTGATCCTCTCGGTGGACGTGCCCGCGCTGCCCGCCGCGAAGCAGTCGCTCTACATCAAGGTGCGTGACCGCGCTTCGTACGCCTTCGCCCTGGCCTCGGTGGCCGCGGCGCTGGAGGTGAAGAACGGCCGCATCGAGCAGGCCCGGCTCGCGCTCGGGGGCGTGGGCACCAAGCCCTGGCGCGTGCCCGCCGCCGAGGCGAAGCTCGTGGGTCAGGCCCCCTCGCCCGAGGTGTTCCAGGCGGCGGCCGCGGCGGCCGTCGAGGGCGCCAAGCCGCAAGAGCACAACGGTTTCAAGGTCGAACTGGCGCGGCGGCTCGTCGTGCGTGCCCTGACGGTGTTGGGAGGTCGCTCATGAACGGCAAGCTGATTGGCAACCCCGTGGACCGGGTGGACGGCAGGCTCAAGGTCACCGGCAAGGCCACCTACACCGCGGAGAACCATCCGGAAGGCATGGTCTACGCCGCCGTGGTGCAGAGCACGGTGCCGCGCGGCAGCGTGCTGCGCATGCAGACGGACGAAGCGGAGAAGGCCCCGGGCGTGCTCAAGGTGCTCACCCCCGCAACATGCCCAAGCCCGCGGGGCTGGCGCAGTACAGCGCCATCCCCATGTTGCCCAAGCTCCCCGTCATGCAGGACAGCGAGGTGTTCTACAACGGCCAGCCCATCGCGCTGGTGGTGGCCGACACGTTCGAGCGCGCCGTGCACGCGGCCTCGCTCGTGCGCACCACCTACGTGGAGAAGCCCGCCATCCTCGACATGGAGAAGGCGCGGGCCAACGCGCAGCCCGCCCCGGGCATCTTCGGCGGTCCCCCGCCCGGGCACACGCGCGGTGACGTGGAGGCCGGGCTCAAGGCCGGCCCCGTGCGCGTGGAGGCCACCTACGTCACCCCCACCGAGACGCACCACCCGATGGAGCCCCACGCCACCGTCGCGGTGTGGAACGACCCCGAGCACCTCACCCTGTACGACACCACCCAGGGTGTGCACTTCTCGCGGCAGTTCCTCGCCCTGCTGCTGGCCATGCCCCAGGAGAACATCCGCGTGCTGTCGCCCTTCTTGGGCGGAGGCTTCGGGTGCAAGGGGCTGCCCTGGGGGCACGTCGTGATGAGCGTCCTCGCGGCGAAGGAGGTGGGCCGTCCGGTGAAGGTCGTCCTCACGCGCCAGCAGATGTCCATGATGGTGGGCCACCGGCCCACGACGGTGCAGAAGGTGGAGCTGGCGGCCAGCCCCAAGGGCCAGCTCACCGCCCTGCGGCACACGGGCTTCTCGGAGCTGTCCGAGCAGGACTCCTTCGCCGAGACGTTCACCGCCGTGAGCAACATGCTCTACGCGTGCCCCAACGTGACCACCTCCCAGCAGGTGGTGCGGCTGAGCACGTCCACGCCCACCTTCATGCGCGCCCCGGGTGAGGCCCCCGGCACCTTCGCGCTGGAGAGCGCCCTGGACGAGCTGGCGCACCAGCTCAAGATGGATCCGCTGGAGCTGCGCCGCATCAACCACGCGGACAAGGATCCGGAGCACGGCCGTCCCTGGTCCAGCAAGTCCCTGCTGGAGTGCTACCGCGTGGGTGCCGAGCGCTTCGGCTGGAAGAAGCGGCCGCTCGCGCCGCGCTCCCTGCGCGAGGGCGACAAGCTCATCGGCTGGGGCATGGCCACCGCCACCTTCCCCGCCATGCGCGGCCGGCCGCCGCCCTGGCGCGCGTGCTCCCGGACGGCACCGCGGTGGTGCAGTGCGGCGGCGCGGACCTGGGCACTGGCGCCTACACCGTGTTCACCCAGGTGGCCGCCGACGCGCTCGGCATGTCCCACCAGAAGGTGCGCATGGAGATGGGCGACAGCCTGCTGCCGCTCGGCCCCCTCGCGGGCGGCTCCATGAGCACCGCCACCGCCTCGCCCGCCATCCAGGGCGCGGCCGCCTCGGCGCGTGAGCAGCTGGTGAAGCTCGCCGTGGCGGACAAGGCCTCGCCCCTGTACGGCCTCGCGGAGAAGGATGTCCTCACCGAGGACGGACGGCTCTTCTCCCGCAAGGACAAGTCCAAGGGCGAGACGTACGCGCAACTCCTCACGCGCCAGCAGCTGCCCCACGTGGAGGGCAAGGGCGAGTCGGCCCCCAAGGAGGAGGACAAGAAGTACAGCGGCCACGCCTTCGGTGCCCACTTCGTCGAGGTGCGCGTGGACGAGGCGCTGGGCACCGCCCGCGTCAGCCGCGTCGTCTCCACCATGGCCGCCGGCCGCATCCTCAACGCCAAGACGGCCAGCAGCCAGATCAGCGGCGGCGTCATCTTCGGCCTGGGCATGGCGCTCACCGAGGAGACCCTGCGCGACCCCCGCAACGGGCGGGTGATGACGGCGGACCTGGCCGACTACCACGTCCCCGTCCAGGCCGACGTGCCCAAAATCGACGTGCAGTTCATCGAGGAGGAGGACAAGTTCGTCAATCCCCTGGGCATCAAGGGCATTGGTGAGATCGCCACCACGGGCATCGCCGCCGCCGTGGCCAACGCCGTCTTCCACGCCACCGGCAAGCGCATCCGCGAGCTGCCCATCACCCTGGACAAGCTGCTGTAGGGGGCCGGGCGGAACGCCTCCCGCGTTCCGCCCCCCTCTCCCTGGGGTCATCCCGCCGAATCCACTCCGCCCTCCAGCAGGTCCGAGAAGGGAGAGCCCGCGAGGCCCAGAGCCTTGTAGAGGGCATCGAGTCTCTCGATTTCCCGGCGGAGCGTGCGGTAGTGATTGCGGCTCTTGATGAGGCTCTCGCGTCCGAAGAGGCGGAAGGCTTCGTCCCGGCCGAGCCGCCGCGTGGCCACCGCGAGGACGAGCCCGCGGAAGCTGTCGGCCAGGTCCAGGTCGAGCGCACCGGGCCCGCGTGCTTGCGCCACGCTGACGAAAGCACCTGCCGCCGTGCTCAGCACCTCGGTGAGCGGCTGGGCCACCGGGTCCGACTCATAGCCAAGGGACTGCTGGAAGTGGTGGGCTTCCAGGGTGAGCGTCTGGGCGGTCTCTCCATAGTCCACCAGGGCGAACGCGTAGGCGCGGCGAACGATGTTGTCGAGCTGCCGCAGGTTGCCCGGCCAGGGCTGGGCGGTGAGGAGTTGCTCCGCGGCGCCCGTCAACCGCACCTGTCCCTCCGGGTAGCGCTCGCGGTGGCGGCGGTCGGCCATGTACTGCGCCCAGCAGCCAATCTCGTCTTGCCGGTCCTTGAGCGGAGGCAGCGAGATGGGCAGCACCTTGATGCGGTAGTAGAGGTCCTCCCGGAAGCGGGCCGCCCTCACGGAGGCCTGGAGGTTGGCGTTGGTGCCGATGATGAAGCGCACGTCCGCCCGCCGCTCCGCGCCGTCCTCTCCCAGCATGCGGTAGCCGCGCTCCTCCAGCACGTGCAGCAGCCCCGCCTGCGCCTTGAGCGACAGCTTGTCTATCTCGTCGATGAAGAGCGTGCCGCCGCTGGCGCGTGTCACCGCCCCCGGGTTGTCACGCACCGCGCCGGTGAAGGCCCCCTTCTTCCAGCCGAACAACTCGGCCATCTGGAGATCCTCGGGCACCATCATGAGGTCCAACACCTCGAAGGGCTCGTTCCGGCGGGGAGACTGCTCATGGCACCAGCGGGCCAGCCGGGACTTGCCCACGCCCGTGGGCCCGGAGATGAGCAGCGTCTCCTCCTGGCGGGCGAAGACCTTCAGCGCGGGCAGCAGGCTCGCCAGCGCGGCGCCTACCACGGGCAGGGAGCCCTCCCCCCTCAGCTGCGCGCTCGGGCGCGGTGGCAGCGCGATGAGGTAGGGAGTCGCCTGGTTGGCCAGGAGCAGGAGCCGCTCGCCGTGCTCGCGCCAGATGAACTCCTGGCCCGTGGCCGCGGGGCACTCCGCCTCCAGCGAAATCATGCCATGCAGCGCCCGGCCTGGCCCCAGCAGCGGCAGCACGCACACGTGCGTGGCCTGCCGGCCGAGGAAGCGCTGCTGGCTCTCGACGCTGTTGAAGGCCCGGCCCGCTGGCCCCAGCTCCGACTCACTCAGGGGCGCCGCGCCCGCCGGTGGGGCTCGAGCAGGCCCAGGCTCACGTCGATGGAGATGGCGCAGCGGTGTTCCACCACCAACTGCCATGCGGTCGCCGAGGCCAGCAGCGGCGTCGCCATTCCCGCCGTGGCGGCCGCTCCCGACGGCGGCTCCGCCGCGCCTGCTTCCAGCACCGCCGGCCCCGATAGCCCTCCTCCGGCCGCAGGTGGATCATCCCCCGGATGATGCGGCTCCGTCCCGCGTAGCGGCTGGCGGCGAGCACCTGCTCCGCCACCTCGAGCATGAGGCGCAGCGTGGCGCCAGCCACCTCCTCGAAGCTCCGCGACTCCAGGAGCAGGGTCATGAGCCGACTGGCCGGGTCCTGCATGAGACTCCTCCTTGGAGCGGAGCGCGAATGCGCTCAGGCATGCGTCCCGGTAGAATGGTGTTCGCATTTTAACCATGCATCTTGGGATGAGAAGTCCCCAGGCCGGCGTCGGGAAGACGGACGTAGGAGACGCATGCGGCACGAGGTGAGCGAGAGGACAGCGGCGATGGGAGAGGGCGCGCGGAACTCGCTGGTGGGCCGCCGCTACCAGCTCCTGGACGTCGTCGGTCGCGGAGGCATGGGCACCGTGTACCGGGCCCTGGACAGGCTGGGCGGGCCCATTGCCCTCAAACGGCTGCACCGCTCGCTGGGGGAGCCGGGTCTGAGGCTCGCCAGAAACCTCCACGGTGACGCTCTCGAGTGAGCTGGCTCGGACCCTGGCCGCTGAGTTCGAGGCCTCACCTCGCTGCGCCACCCGAACGTCGTCCAGGTGCTGGACTATGGGTTCGACGAGGAGCTGCGGCCCTACCTCACCATGGAGCTGCTGACGGGGGCGAAGACGCTCGTGGAGGCGGGGCATGGCCAGCCGACCCTGGTGCACGTCGACCTGCTGGTGCAGCTGCTGCAGGCGCTCGCGTACATGCACCGTCGCGGCTTCATCCACCGGGACCTGAAGCCGGCCAACGTGCTGGTGGTGGACGGGCAGGTGAAGGTGCTGGACTTCGGCCTGGCCATGGCCCGCGAGCAGGGCGAGTCGCACGGGATGGCGGGCACACCGGGGTACATGGCGCCCGAGCTCTTCCAGGGCGCGCCGCCCTCGGAGCCTCGGACCTGTACAGCGTGGGGGTGATGGCGCGGCGCCTGGTGGCGGGGGGCCCGGCGGTGGATCCGCGCCTGAAGGCCATCTTCCACCGGCTGATGGCGGCGAACCCGCGCGAGCGCTACGGGCGCGCCGAGGAGGTGCTGAAGGACCTGCGGGAGATGGCCGACCAGCAGGTGCAGCTGGAGACCCGGGACACGCGCGAGAGCTACCTGCGGGCGGCGCGCTTCGTGGGCCGGGAGCGCGAGCGCGCACAGTTGGAGCAGGCGCTGGAGCGGGCGCAGACCGGCCAGGGCGAGGCGTGGCTGGTGGGCGGCGAGAGCGGAGTGGGTAAGTCGCGGCTGGTGGAGGAGCTGCGCACGCTGGCGATGGTGCGGGGGGCGGTGGTGCTGCGGGGCCAGGGCGTCAGCCATGGTGGCGGCCCGTATGAGGACTTCCGGGCGGTGCTGCCCTGGCTGGCGTTGCTGACGGAGCCGAGCGACTTCGAGGCCAGCGTCCTCAAGCCCCTGGTTCCGAACCTGGAGGCGCTGCTGCAGCGGCGGGTGCCCGAGGCGCTGGAGGTGGCCGGGGACATGGCCCAGGAGCGACTGATGGGCGTGGTGGAGGCGCTCGTCGAGCGCATCGGTCAGCCGACGGTGTTGATACTCGAGGATCTGCACTGGGGGCGGGCGGAGTCCACGCGGCTGCTGGCGCGATTGTCGGCGCGCGCGGCGGCGCTGCCGCTGCTGGTCGTGGCCACGTACCGCGACGACGAGCGGCCCGGGCTGCCCCGGGAGCTGCCAGCCATGCGGGTGCTGAGCGTGCCGCGGCTCGGGGCGGAGGCGATGGCGCACCTGAGCGAGTCGATGATTGGCGAGGCCGGCCGCGCGCCCCAGGTGCTGGAGCTGCTGCGGCGGGAGACGGAGGGTAACCCCTTCTTCCTGGTGGAGGTGGTGCGCGCGCTGGCGGAGGAGGCGGGGCAGCTGGACCGGATTGGGGCCGTGCCCCTGCCGGCTCGGGTTTTCGCCGGTGGCGTGCGGCAGCTCATCCAGCGGCGGCTGGACAAGGTGCCGGCTTCGGCGCGCGAGCTGCTGGAACTCGCGGCGGTGGTGGGCCGCCACCTGCACCTGGAGGTGCTCCGGGCCAGCGCGCCCGAGGTGGATCTGCAGCGGTGGCTGGAGGACTGCGTGGCCGCCTCGGTGTTGGACTTCGCGGATGGGCGGTGGCGCTTCGCCCACGACAAGCTGCGCGAAGGCACCCTGGCCAGCCTGCCACCGGAGAAGGCGCGGGCGCTGCACCGCCGGGCCGCGCTCGCCATCGAGTTCGCGTACCCCCACGCGTCCGAGTGGCTGGCGGCGCTCGCCTGGCACTGGGCCAAGGCGGAGGACACGGAGCGGGAAGCCCACTACGCGGAGCGGGCGGGCTCGCAGGCCATGTCTGTCCATGCCGGCCACGCGGCCCTCCCCTACTTCCAGCGGGCCCTGGAGATTGCCCGCGAGCGGGCCGCGCCGACGCTCCACCTGGGTCTCCTGGAGGGGCGGCTGGCGGAGTCCTTCTACCTCATGGGCGACATGGGCTCCTGCGTCACCCATGCCGGGCAGGCCCTGGGGAACCTGGGCTGGCCGCTGCCCCAAGGCCCCAAGGGGTGGCGTCTGGGCCTTGCACGGGAGCTGTTGGTGCGGCTCGTGCAAGCGGTGCTGCCCGAGTCCTTCGAAGAGCCGTCACCTGAGCTCCGCCAGGCGCGCATCGAGGCCGGGCACCTGATGACACGGCTCAACGAGGCCTACTTCTTCCAGCAGCAGGCCCTGCGCGCCATCTGGTCGACGTTCCGGCTGGTCAACGTGCTGGAACCCGCGGGACCTTCCGCGGACCGGCGCGCGCCTACGCCACCCTGGCGACCGTCTTGAACACCAACCCCGTGCTGCGGCCCCTGGTGGACAGCTGGTGCGAGCGCGCCGTGAGCACGGCCAGACAGGTGGGGAGCACGGACAGCCTGGTCTACGTGCTGGTGCGCCGGGTCGTCTGTGGCATCAGCCGGGCCCGCTGGAGCGAGGTAGAGGCCTGGGTGGCGCAGGCCCGGGAGCTTGCCAGCACCGCGCGGGACTTCCGCCAGTTCGAGCAGGGCTGCAGCATGCAGGTGAACGCGCTCTACTACCAGGGTGGCTTCCGCCGAGGCATCGAGGTCGCTCATGAGCTGGAGCGCTCCGCGCGCCAGCGCAATGCCATGCAGAGCGCGTACTGGGGCCCGATGCTGCGGGCGCGCTGTCTCGTGCGGCTGGGCCGTAACGCGGAGGTCCTGGGCGAGCTGGAGCAGGTGCTGCCCTGGTTCGAGTCCCACGCGAGCACGACGGAGAAACTCCTGCTCTACGGCGCGCTGGCCCTGGCGCTGCTGCGCAGCGGACAGCGGGAGCGCGCGCTCGACGTGGCCGCCAGGGGTTGGAGCTGATGAGGGGCATGCTGCCGGTGAACGCCCTCATCTTCGGCGCGGTGGGCATGGTCGCCGAGGTGTACCTGATGGAGTGGGAGCGGGTGGCGGGCGGTGCGGGCGCCCAGGCGTTGGAGCGGGCCGCGAGGGGCGCCTGCAAGCTCCTGCGGGCCTTTGGCTGGCTCTTCCCCTTCGCGCGGCCCTTCTCCCTGCTCTGCACCGGGCAGGAGGCCCGGCTGTCGGGGCGGAAGGAGGCCGCGCTTCGTGCCGGCGGCGCTGCGCCGAGCGTGCCGGGGCGCTGGAGATGCCCTTCGAGGAAGGCAGGGCCCGGCTCGCGCTGGGGCGACATCTGCCCATGGAGGCGCCAGAGCGCAAGGCCCACCTCCTGCGCGCCCGGGAGCTCTTCCAGCGGCTCGGGACAGCCGTGGAGCTGGAACGCGCCGAGGCCGAGCTGTCCTCGTAGGGGCGGCTGTTTCACTCCAGCACGCGGGTTCGTCACCTGCTGACGCAGCCCGCGGGCCCCTCGGGGAGGACGCCCCTCGGGGCTCATGCTGGGGCCGTCCTGGCCCGGTGTTTGCTCATGCCCTGCCCGTAACCCCTGGCAGACGAGGTACACCCGCATGAGCCGCACGAGCACCTCCCCCATCCCATGGTGTCTTCCCTTGCTACTGGTCGCGATGGTCTCCGTCCATTGCGGTCCGGTTCCCGCCGACGCTCCCAGCGACATGGGCGAGGCGTCGCTCAGCGTGTCGATGCAAGCGCTGTCGGCCAATGACGTCACCCGGATGCTGGTGACGGTCTCCGGCCTCAACATCACCCCCGACATCCAGTATGACCTGGTGATGTCGGGCGGGAAGTGGACCGGCATCATCAGCAACATCCCCGTGGGAGACGACCGGCTCTTCAAGGCCGAGGCCTTCAACGGCAGCGGTACGAAGCTCTACGAGGGAAGGTCCAGTCCCGTCTCCATCACGGCCAATGCGACCGCGGCGGTGGTCATCCTGCTGCAGCAATCCCAGGCGCCGGACCCGTTCAAGAACACCGTGCCCTCCGTGACCGCGCTGTCCGCCTCGGCCATCGAGGTGGTACCGGGCACGAAGGTCTATCTGTCGGTCAGTGCCGTTGACGTGGACGGGGACGCGCTCTCCTACGTGTGGAGCTCGGAAGACAACGCGGGGGAGTTCAGCAACAAGTCCAACAAGAGCACGGAGTGGACGGCTCCGGGCGCGGCGGAGTACGACGTGTCGGTGACGGTCAAGGACCCCGGGGCGGCGAGCGCACCGTCACCCTCGTCATCAAGGTGAGTGCGACCTACGCCAGGGGGGCGGCGGGAATCAACCTGAGCTTCAACAACTCGCCGGTCGTCACCAAGGTGAAGGCCAATCCCAGTGCTCTGTCCACGGCGCTGGACGTTGACTCCACCGACGACGACGGTGACGCGCTGGAGTACCAGTGGAGCGACGGCGGCGGGCAGTGCGCCGGCTCCTTCAGCCCCAACGCCACGGTCAAGAATCCGGTGTGGACCGCGCCCGCGAGCGCGCCGGAGGGCACGGAGTGTGTCCTGAGCGTGACGGTCGGCGATGGCAGGGGCGGCAGGGGGAGGGTAGAATCACCCTCCAGGTGTCCAAAGGCGGCGTGACGAACCTCGCGCCAGTGGTGGCCAGCGCCTTCCAGGGCTCGAACGAGTTCGCCCCCGCGGTGCAGGTGGTCTTCCGCGTCCGGGCGTCGGACCCCGACTCCGCGGTCGAGCCGATGACGTTTGCATGGACCGCCAGCGCCGGCACGCTGAGTGCCCCCAACTCCAGCAACTCCGCCAGCGAGGTGGTGTGGACGGCGCCGCCAAAGCTCACCGACGCCAATCCTTGCAACCCGGCGACCATCACCGCGTCGGTGAAGGACTCCCACGGTGCACAGACCACCCAGGTGTTCTCGATGAGCTGCCCGGTGCCTCAGCTCACGAATGGCTCGTTCGAGACTGGCATGACCGGCACCCAGGTCCAGACCGTGTATGGGACGGATACGACCAGCATCCCCGGTTGGACCGTGCACCCGCACTCGGTGGACATCTATCCGAGGAACGCTTGGAACATGCCCGAGGGCGATTATGCGCTCGACCTGTGTGGAAATGGCAAGGGAGCGATCAGCCAGGAACTCAAGACGATCCCCGGCGGGAAGTACAAGGTCAGCTTCGCCCTGGCCGGCAATCCGAACCTCCAAGGAGTCACGACCCTGAGGGTGTCGGCCTCGGGTCTGCAGCCGCAGGACTACACCTTCAACGCCAGCGGCAAGAACACCTCGAACATGGGCTGGGTGACCCGGGAGTTCTTCTTCACCGCCACCACGAGCAAGACCGTCCTGCGCTTCGAAAGCCTGACGGAAGGCATCTCAGGCTCCGCGCTCGACCACGTCTCGGTCTGGTACCAGTAAGTGGAGAACGGCCCGGGGCTGTCTCCAGAACGGGAGGGGCTCCGGGCGACAGGCGGGACTGGCGAGGACTGATATTGGAGCTGATGAATCGATAAAGGAGTCACACATCCTCCGTCTTCGTGCGGAACTCCTTTATCTGTGGAACAGGCGCCTTTAGGGAGATGAGGAAGGCGGATCGCCCTCGTGGAGTTCGCCATCCACGTGCTGCTCATCAAGTACGGCTTCCACACCGCCTGGGGTGGCTGAACTACTAGTTGGCCGATGCCACACGGGTCATCGGGTTCCCGGCCCCCGCCCGCGACGCGGACCTGCTCTCGCGCTCACGGCGTACAGCGACGAGCGGGTGGGTCGGCGAGCGCGTCACCGGAACGCATCAACGATAAACGCGGCTGCGACAGAGCCTTCGAGGATGGCGGTTCCAGGCTTGGACTCGGGCAGCTTCCTCATCTGGTCATAGCCGAGCCGTGCCACCGCACAGAGGGGAACTTTTTCGCCGGTTGGAGACTGCGCTTCGTAGTACCGGATCACCACCTGGGGGCCGCTCGTCCAGACCTGCCCATACAAGCGGCTTGTCGCCGCGAACGGGCCGAACTCCTCCCTTGTGACACTCTCAATTGGTCCGTCGTAGAGTGTGACGCGCCGGCTCTCTGTCTGGTTCGCGTCGAGATCCACCAATACGCTGTCCCCGACGCGCAGTCCCATGTAGCGCATCGCCTTCTTTGATTCCTCCGGGCACTCCTGTGGACCCGGACTGCCGTCGGGGCGCAGTGCTACGCCGCTCCCGGTGCAACCCGTCGAGAAGGCGAGCAGGGCCGTAGAGGTGAGCAAGAGAGTTCTAGCGGTGTGCATGACCGGCACTTCTACTGCCGAATCAGCGTGTGTTCCAACTTCACGTAAACTTGGAGGAGACCATCGCCACGGAAGATCTGGAGGGCGAGATCGGCGAGTTGCCCGTCGTCGGTCTGAAAGGCGCTCTTGTCCGCCACAACCGCGATCCTTCCTGTCTCCCCCTCTACGATGCTGCTTCGGTCCATGCGAAGCGCGAAAGGCCGGAGCGTGTAGTGGGTAAAGTCGCGGGTCAGGTAGGCACCATCGAACTTCCAGGGCTCGCCGTAATGGGTGTTCTTCAAGGTGACGAGCGCTGCCGCTTTGCCGGGGCCCTCGAAGACTTCGACGACCATGTCCATGTCCTGATTTTTTGGCCGGTAAACGAACCTGCGGCGAAACGGCGTTTTCTTTACCTGCCCGTTCGCGAGCAGGATCGCGTAGGCGTGATCGACGGAGTTCTCTTCCTTCTTGAACCGCTCGTTTTCCTCGCGCAGATCGCGCTCGCGGTTGAGGGAGTCATAGAGGGACGAGAGGACCGCGTTGTAGCTGTCGTGGTCCTTGAACACGTTGACCTGATAATCGATCCATCCCCAGTCCTCCCGGCTCTTGGGCTTCACAAGGAACGTGAACTCCGTTCCGTCAACGAGTGTCACGAGCAGGGGCAGCGCCTCGCCGTCGTCGAGGTCACGCAGCGGCTCTAGAACCACCTTCTTGCCGCCTACGAGTGGAGTCTCGAAACGCCCCTCCCATGCCAAGAACTTCGTCTTCGCTGGGTTGACCTCGTTCTCGAAACGGAGAGTCGTCACCACCTGTCCGGAAACATAGACGGACGGCGCCTCCTGGCCTGGATGAGCCGGCACCTTGAGGGTCCGAATCGTGAGCTTTTCTTCCATGTCCCTGGCCAGTGCCGAGGAAGCCATCAGGACGAGAAGCAGGCCACACCTGAGAAGTGGGAAAGTGCGCATGGTGGGGCCAACGTAACAAGACGGGTCCGGAGCATCCAGTCCTCGCGTGCCCCGCCTGTGGGCTGCCGGTCATCGTCCCCAAGAACCGCCGGAGCCGGCGCGGCAAGCTCCTCGCCGGGTTGCTTCATTCATTAGTGGAGCCAGCTCAGGGAATGGACAGACAGCCATGAGCACGCGTTCGTTTACTTGGACTCGACCCGTCCGAGCGGTTTGGCCGCGCCTGTCAGCGCGTCTTGCGCTTCCTTCCAGGCGGGGTCTCCGGGGTAGAGCTGGGCGCGCAGGTAGGCCCAGGTGAGCCGCTGAACGGCGGCCACCCGCTCGGGGTTCTCGTCCGTGGTCTCGGCGACGTCATACCCCGAGATTCCACCGAATCCGTGCCCGGCGTCGAACAGGGTGAGCAGGGACTTGGGGCCAGGAGAGAGGACGTAGGGATCGGCGTGCCGGGCGGCGCCGGCGGCCGTCAGGTGGGGCGAGTCGTCCTTGTCGCCGGCGACCACGAGCGCGAGCTTCGTCATCGTGGAGAAGTCGACGGCCAGGAAGGGGTAGTTCTCGGCGGCGAACGTGCTCAAGGCGTCGCCTCGGCCGGGCGCGCCGAGCAGCACGCCCGCCTGGATCCGGGGCTCGGCGAGGTTCATCTCCGTTGCGCCGTGGAGCGCCTTGGGCCGGGCGCCCAGCAGCAGGCTCGCGGTGTGTCCGCCCATCGAGTGCCCGAGGACGGCCACCCGGCTCTGGTCCACGCGCCCGGCGAGCGTGGGGACGGCGCGCTCGAGCGCGTCGAGCTGGTCGAGGATGCGCGTCATGTCCAGGGCCCGCGCCTGCCAGGGCGGAGGCGCATGGGGGTCCTTGGCGACGAGGGTGAGCGTCCTGGAGTCGAGATGGGTGGGCTGGAGGACGACGAAGCCGTGCGCCGCGAAGTAATGGGCGAGCGGGGCGTAGCCATTCAACGAGGAGAGGTGGTTGGAGCGGCCGAGGCCGTGCGAGAGCAGGAGGATGGGCAGCTCGCCTCCGGTCACGGGCGCGGAGACGCGCACCTGGAGATCGACGGCGCGGCCGGGAGCCGGCAGCACGATGGGGCTGAGAGAGAGGACGGGCGTGGGTGCGCTGGAGGTGTGGGTCGCGGAAGTCGGTTCGCTCATGGGGGCGAACTGTGCCGCGCGGCGCGCGCGGTGAATTGGAAGGACCGGACATTTCTCCGTTCCTCCGCGCCGGCTCGAGCGGCCGCGGTGGACGAGCGAGGACACCTCGAGCTCCTTTCCGTGAGCCAAGAGAAGTGAGCCGAGAGAAGTAGGGGCGCGCGCGTGCTTCGCGTTAGCGTGCGGGCCGTTGTCTTCCGAATGGAGCAGCAATGACGGACACGAAGAACACCTCTCCGGACGCCCCCGCGTCTCCGGAGACCCCCACCTCCGAAAGCCCGGAGGGAGCCACCCGCCGGGAGTTCATCGCCACCGCTACTGTTACCGTCGGCGGAGCCCTGTTGCTGGATGCCTGCAGCCACACGCCTTCCTCCCCCGACGCCCCCTCTTCTCCTGGTACTCCCTCCTCGCCCCCGGCCGCCGGTGACGTGGAGGTGTCGTTCACCCTCAACGGCCAGCCCCGGACGGTGAAGGTGGACACGCGCACCAGCCTGTTGGACGCGCTGCGTGAGCGCCTGGACATGACTGGCACCAAGAAGGGCTGTGACCACGGCCAGTGCGGCGCGTGCACGGTGCTCGTCAACGGCCGGCGCGAGCTGAGCTGTCTGTCGCTCGCCGTCATGAACCAGGGCGCCGAGGTACGCACCATCGAGGGCCTCGCCCAGGGTGACAAGCTGCACCCGATGCAGGAGTCCTTCATCGCCTGCGACGCGCTGCAGTGCGGCTACTGCACGCCGGGGCAAATCATGAGCGCCGTGGGCCTCATGTCCGAGCCCTGCGGGCCCGCCGACGACGACGTGCGCGAGGCGATGAGCGGCAACATCTGCCGCTGCAGCGCCTATCCCAACATCATCGCCGCCATCCAGCAGGTGCGGCAGCAGCCCAAACAATAACCTCCAGGTCTCGCGCATGAATCCCTTTCAATATGAGCAAGCGCAGGAGCTGAACTCCGGCGCGGAGCGGGTGCTTCGCACCCCCGAGGCCACCTTCCTCGCGGGTGGAACCAACCTGCTGGACTTGATGAAGTTGGGCGTGGAGAAGCCCGCCGTCCTCGTGGACGTGCGCAAGCTGCCGCTCGCCCAGGTGGAGGAGCTGCCCGATGGAGGCTGCGGCTGGGCGCGCTCGCGCGCAACAGCGACGTGGCCTTCCATCCGCTCGTCAAGGAGCGCTACCCCCTGCTGTCCCAGGCCCTGCTCGCGGGCGCCTCGGCGCAGCTGCGCAACATGGCCACAGTGGGCGGCAACGTCATGCAGCGCACCCGCTGTTCGTACTTCCGCGACACCTCCACCCGCTGCAACAAGCGCGAGCCCGGCACGGGCTGTTCGGCGCTCGAGGGCATCAACCGCGGCCATGCCGTGCTGGGTGTCAGCGAGGCGTGCATCGCCACCCACCCCTCGGACATGGCCGTGGCGCTCGCGGCCCTCGGCGCCACCGTGCGCGTGAAGGGAGCCAAGGGCGAGCGCTCCATCCCCTTCACCGACTTCCACCTCCTGCCCGGCACCACGCCCCAGCGCGAGACGCAGCTCGAGCACGGGGAGTTGATCCTCTCGGTGGACGTGCCCGCGCTGCCCGCCGCGAAGCAGTCGCTCTACATCAAGGTGCGTGACCGCGCCTCGTACGCCTTCGCCCTGGCCTCGGTGGCCGCGGCGCTGGAGGTGAAGAACGGCCGCATCGAGCAGGCCCGGCTCGCGCTCGGGGGCGTGGGCACCAAGCCCTGGCGCGTGCCCGCCGCCGAGGCGAAGCTCGTGGGCCGGCCCCCTCGCCCGAGGTGTTCCAGGCGGCGGCCGCGGCGGCCGTCGAGGGCGCCAAGCCGCAAGAGCACAACGGTTTCAAGGTCGAACTGGCGCGGCGGCTCGTCGTGCGTGCCCTGACGGTGTTGGGAGGTCGTTCATGAACGGCAAGCTGATTGGCAACCCCGTGGACCGGGTGGACGGCAGGCTCAAGGTCACCGGCAAGGCCACCTACGCCGCGGAGAACCACCCGGAAGGCATGGTCTACGCCGCCATCGTGCAGAGCACGGTGCCGCGCGGCAGCGTGCTGCGCATGCAGACGAGCGAGGCGGAGAAGGCCCCGGGCGTGCTCAAGGTGCTCACCCCCGCAACATGCCCAAGCCCGCGGGGCTGGAGCAGTACAGCGCCATCCCCATGCTGCCCAAGCTCGCCGTCATGCAGGACAGCGAGGTGCTCTACAACGGCCAGCCCATCGCGCTGGTGGTGGCCGACACGTTCGAGCGCGCCACGTACGCGGCCTCGCTCGTGCGCGCCACCTACGTGGAGAAGCCCGCCATCCTCGACATGGAGAAGGCACGGGCCAACGCGCAGCCCGCCCCGGGTATCTTCGGCGGTCCCCCGCCCGGGCACACGCGCGGCGACGTGGAGGCCGGGCTCAAGGCCGGCCCCGCGCGCGTGGAGGCCACCTACGTCACCCCCACCGAGACGCACCACCCGATGGAGCCCCACGCCACCGTCGCGGTGTGGAACGACCCCGAGCACCTCACCCTGTACGACGCCAACCAGGGTGTGCACTTCATGCGGCAGTTCCTCTCCATGCTGCTGGCCATGCCGCAGGAGAACATCCACGTGCGCTCGCCCTTCGTGGGCGGAGGCTTCGGGTGCAAGGCGCTGCCCTGGTCCCACGTCGTGCTGAGCATCCTCGCGGCGAAGGAGGTGGGCCGTCCGGTGAAGGTGGTGCTCACGCGTCAGCAGGTGGGCTCGCTGGTGGGCTACCGGCCCACGACGGTGCAGAAGGTGGAGCTGGCGGCCAACCCCAAGGGCCAGCTCACCGCCCTGCGACACACGGGCTTCTCGGAGCTGTCCGAGCAGGACTCCTTCGCCGAGACGTTCACCGCCGTGAGCGGCATGCTCTACGCCTGCCCCAACGTGACCACCTCCCAACAGGTGGTGCGGCTGAGCACGTCCACGCCCACCTTCATGCGCGCTCCGGGTGAGGCCCCCGGCACCTTCGCGCTGGAGAGCGCCCTGGACGAGCTGGCGCACCAGCTGAAGATGGATCCGCTGGAGCTGCGCCGCATCAACCACGCGGACAAGGATCCGGAGCACGGCCGTCCCTGGTCCAGCAAGTCCCTGCTGGAGTGCTACCGCGTGGGCGCCGAGCGCTTCGGCTGGAAGAAGCGGCCGCTCGCGCCGCGCTCCCTGCGCGAGGGCGACAAGCTCATCGGCTGGGGCATGGCCACCGCCACCTTCCCCGCCATGCGCGGCCAGGCCGCCGCCCTGGCGCGCGTGCTGCCGGATGGCACCGCGGTGGTGCAGTGCGGCGGCTCGGACCTGGGCACCGGCGCCTACACCGTGCTCACCCAGGTGGCCGCCGACGCGCTCGGTATGTCCCACCAGAAGGTGCGCATGGAGATGGGCGACAGCCAACTGCCGCTCGGCCCCCTCGCGGGCGGCTCCATGAGCACCGCCACCGCCTCGCCCGCCGTCCAGGGCGCGGCCGCCTCGGTGCGTGAGCAGCTGGTGAAGCTCGCCGTGGCGGACAAGGCCTCGCCCCTGTACGGCCTCGCGGAGAAGGACGTCCTCACCGAGGACGGACGGCTCTTCTCCCGCAAGGACAAGTCCAAGGGCGAGACGTACGCGCAGCTCCTCACGCGCCAGCAGCTGCCCCACGTGGAGGGCAAGGCCGAGTCGGCGCCCAAGGAGGAGGAGAAGAAGTACAGCAGCCACGCCTTCGGTGCCCACTTCGTCGAGGTGCGCGTGGACGAGGCGCTGGGCACCGTGCGCGTCAGCCGCATCGTCTCCACCATGGCCGCCGGCCGCATCCTCAACGCCAAGACGGCCAGCAGCCAGATCAGCGGCGGCATCATCTTCGGCCTGGGCATGGCGCTCACCGAGGAGACCCTGCGCGACCCCCGCAACGGGCGGGTGATGACGGCGGACCTGGCCGACTACCACGTCCCCGTGCAAGCCGACGTGCCGAAGATCGACGTGCAGTTCATCGAGGAGGAGGACAAGTTCGTCAATCCCCTGGGCATCAAGGGCATTGGTGAGATCGCCACCACGGGCATCGCCGCCGCCGTGGCCAACGCCGTCTTCCATGCCACCGGCAAGCGCATCCGCGAGCTGCCCATCACCCTGGACAAGCTGCTGTAAGGGGGCCGGGCGGAACGCCTCCCGCGTTCCGCCCCCTCTCCCCGTCCATCCAGCACTGGCGGAATTAACCGCCATTTCTTGATTTACGGGAAAAAAGGGCATGAGATGCGGCACTCCCTCGCTGCTCGGAGATGCCGCGTCATGTCCAGACACCCGCTGACCCTGTTGTCGTCACTGCTGTTATTGCAGGCCTGCAACCCGGTGATGGAGTCGCCGGACGAGGCGGCCGAGCCCGTGGCGGCCCCGGCCCAGCAGCCCCTGGCGGCACCGGCTTCGCCGAGCTGCACCACCACATGTTCGCCGAGGAGGCGTTCGGCGGTGGCTGGTTCCATGGCAGCCACACCGGCACGCTCGTGAGCTGTGATGGCGGCGCGCCCGAGAGCGACCATGCGCGGGTGCGCATGGACCTGAGCAACATGCTCAACCTGTGCCCCAACGCGGGCAGCGTGGACCTGAGCGGCGTGCCCCTCTTGTCGGCGCTGTTCGGCGTGGGCGGGGCGGCGGCGTCCGAGTTCATCGGGAAGATCGAGGGCACGGAGGGAGACACCGGCCTGCACCTCGGGCGCAAGAACGTGAACACGCAGTGGCCGCGCTGGGACACCATCGCCCACCAGCAGGCGTGGGAAGGGTGGCTGAAGCAGGCGCACACGGGCGGCCTGTCGCTGGTGACGGTGTCGCTGGTGAGCAATGGCTTTCTGTGCAGCGCCCTGCCCTACGCCAACCTCAACCGCCCCTGCGACGAGATGGCGGACGTCGAGGTGCAGATTCAAATGGCCAAGGACTTCGACGCGCGCACGGACTGGGCGGAGATCGCCCTGTCGCCCGCGCACGCCCGGCAGATCATCGCCTCGGGCAAGCTGGCCCTGGTGCTCTCCATCGAGGTGAGCAAGCTATTCGGCGACAAGGACTGGCGCTCGGAGCTCAACCGCTTCCATGGCCTGGGCGTGCGCTCGCTGCAGCCCGTGCACCAGCTGGACAACCGCTTTGGCGGCCCGGCGCTGCACAACGCCATCTTCCAGGTCGCGCAGTTCCTGGAGAACTGCCACATCGACACGGACTGCGGCGCCACGGGCAACGGCTTCACGCTGGGCTTCGACGTGGACGCCAACTGCCGCAACACCAAGGGCCTGACGGAGGAGGGCAAGGCGCTGGTGCGAGAGATGATGGCCAAGGGGATGCTCATCGACATCGCCCACATGTCCGAGCGCAGCGTGCAGGACACGCTCGCCCTCACCCAGGCCAACACGTACTACCCCGTCTACGTCTCCCACGGGCACTTCCGCGAGGTGATGAACCCGGAGCTGGCCGCCACGGAGAAGACGACGCCGGCCAACGTGGTGCGCGCCCTGCGCCAGAGCGGCGGCATGTTCGGCCTGCGCACGGCGCATGACGAGACGCGCGCGTACACACGCACGCCCATCGCCAACAACTGCCAGGGCTCCACGCGCTCCTTCGCCCAGGCGTACGAGTTCGGCCGTCAGGGGCTCAAGGTGCCCATGGCGTTCGGCGCGGACCTCAACGGCTTCATCCAGCAGACCCGGCCGCGCTTCGGCTCGTATGGCGCGTGCTCGGCGGGCTTCAAGGCCGAGGCGGATGCGCAGGCCGCCCAGCAGCGCCTGTCCGGACCCCCGCGCCTGGGCACCGACTTCGACCAGTACGGCCTGGCCCACGTGGGCCTCTTGCCGGACCTGCTGCGCGACCTCAAGCAACTGGGCGCCAACACCGCGAGCCTCGAGGGCTCCACGGAGAGCTTCCTGCGCATGTGGGAGCGCGCCCAGTCCCCCCGCGCGGGCATGGCGGACGCCGCGGCGGACATCGACACCAGCGGCGTGGCCGCCTACGTGCCCAAGGCCACCCGCGAGGCCCAGTACCCCCAGGTGTGCGGCAAGGCGTACGCGCCCGCCTCCAAGGTGCTCGGCGAGACGTGCCGCTTCAACGAGGAGTGCGTGAGCGCCAAATGCACCTCCATGGAGTGTGGCGCCATCACCGGCACCTGCATCTGCGACGGCGACAACGACTGCGGCACGACGCAGTACTGCGGCTGGGGCCTCAACACCGGCGTGTGCCAGAACAAGAAGGCCAAGGGCGCCCTGTGCTCGGAAGGCCGGGAGTGCCTGTCGGGCACCTGCCGCTGGACCTTCACCTGCGGTTGAGCCCGGGACCGCCGGCATCTCCAGGCGCGGGGGCGGCTGCCGGCGCCTCGGGCTCCGCCCCGTGCGGGCCCGGCGCGCGCGGCGGTCGTGCCCCTTGCCCTGGAAGGGCCAGCGCAGGGGCACCAGCACCACGAGCAGGGCGAGCAGCACCGCCGTCAGCGGCGTGCCCAGCCGGAAGAAGTCCGTGAAGCGGTAGTGGCCGGGGCCGTACACGAGCACGCAGCTCGGCTCGAGCGGGGTGATGAAGGAGCAGCTCGCCGCGAGCGTCACCGCCATGGCGAAGGGCCGGGGATCCACCCCCAGCTTCACCGCGGCGCCCACGGCCACCGGCAGCACCACCAGGGCCGCGGCCTGGTTGCTCATGGGGGCCGACAGCACGATGGTGAGCACCATCATCGCGAGCATCACCAGGCGCGGGCCCCCATAGGCCCCGAGCCGCGCCGCGTGTTCGCCGAGGAAGCGCCCCGCCCCGCTCGTCTCCATGGCCACGCCGAGCGCCATCATGCAGCCGATGAGCAGCACCACCCGCCAGTCCACCCGGAAGGCCCGGCCCGCGTCCACGCACCCGGTGGCGATCATCGCCAACATCCCGGTGAGGCCCGCCACCGACAGCGGCACCACCTCGAGCGAGCCCAGCACCAACGCCCCGAGGAACAGCGACACGGCGAGCAGGGCCTTGGCATGGCGGGTCGGCTGGTACTCCACGCCCCCCAGCACGAGCAACTGGGCGCCCTCCGTCAGCTCCTGCACCCGCTCGCGCGCGCCCCACAACATCAGCACGTCTCCCGCCGACAGCTCCAGGGTGGACAGCGAGTGCCCGCCCACACGCCGGCCCAGGAGCTGCAACTTGGTGAGCCGCTGGATGACGGGCCTGCGGTGCAGCGCCAGCGCCACCAGTCCGTAGCGCTCGAGGAAGTGCGTCTCCTTGAGGCTGTGGCCCACGAGCGGGCTGTCCGGGGACACCGTCGCCTCCACCAGGATGCTGTCCTGGGGGCGCAACTCCGAGTCCGACAGCCGCACGTCCGGCCGCAGCTCGATGCCCTTGAGATCCTTCACCCGGAGGATGTCCTCGCGCTTGCCCTCGATGATGAGCCGCTCGTCCCCCACGAGCTGGTACGCCGGGAGCGCTGGCAGCGACTGGCCGTCGCGCACGATGCCGATGACGCGCAGCCCGAGCCCCGTGGTGATGTCCGCCAGGCTCTTGCCCAGGTAGGGGGAGTCCGAGGGCAACATCGCCTCGGTGAGGTAGTCGCGCACCGTCCAGTCCTCCCTGGAGCCCGCGCCCTCGCGCGCCGGCAGGAGCAGCGGCCCCAGCACCACCACGAGCAGGATGCCGAGCACCGCCAGCGGCAGGCCCACGGGCGCCAGCTCCGTCACCCCGAGCGGCTCGAGCCCCAGGCGGGGCAGCGCCGCGGACACCACCAGGTTGGTGGAGGTGCCGTAGAGCAGCACCATGCCCCCCAGCATGGAGGCATACGCCATGGGCAGGAGCACCTTGCTCTTGGGCACCTTGGCGCGATGCGCCGCCCCGATGGCCACCGGCAGGAAGGCCGCCGTCGTCACCGTGTTGGACACGAAGGAGGAGAACACCGCCACCGCCCCCATCATCGCCAGCACGAACGTCTGGTGGCCGAAGCGCGCGAAGAAGGACAGCCGCTGCCCCACCAGCAGCACCACCCCCGTGCTCGCCAGCCCCTGCGTCATCGCCAGCAGCGTGAAGATGAAGATGACCGTGTCGTTGCTGAAGCCCGCGAAGGCCTGCTCGGGCGTCAGCACCCCCGTGAGCGCCAGCAGGCACACGATGGACAGCGACGTCACCTCGATGGGGATCGCCTCCAGGGAGAACAACACGAGGGCCAGCAGCACGGCGCCCAGGACGATGGCGATGGTCATGGAGGGTGCGCAGACTGGAGCGAGCCGGACGTGGAAGGAAATCTTCCGGTACTGAACGTCGGCTTCTGAATAGACACGATTCAATTAGTAAAATTGAATGAACAAGCCAGTCCCCGAGGGAGGCGAGGAAGCGGGCGTCGTTGCTTTTACAAGCAGGAGCCAGAAATGTAGCCGGACCTTTTACAAGGAGATGTCCACATGGCCTCGCTCCAAACCCCAGGGACCCAGGGCAGTGCTCCCACGAAGAATCCGGAGCTCCTGGCCTGGGTGGCGAAGATGGCGCAGATGACCCAGCCGGATCAGATCGTCTGGTGTGACGGCTCGGAGGAAGAGAAGAAGCGGCTGACGGAGCAGGCGGTGAAGCAGGGCATCCTCATCCCGCTCAATCCGCAGAAGCGCCCGGGGTGCTACCTGCACCGCTCCAATCCCAACGACGTGGCGCGCGTGGAGCACCTCACCTTCATCTGCACCACGAACAAGGAAGACGCCGGGCCCACCAACAACTGGATGGAGCCCGAGTCGGCGTACACGAAGCTCTCCCACCTGTTCACCGGGAGCATGAAGGGCCGCACGATGTACGTGGTGCCCTACGTGATGGGCCCGCTGGGCAGCCCGTTCGCCAAGGTGGGCGTGGAGCTGACCGACAGCATCTACGTGGTGCTCAACATGCGCATCATGACGCGCATGGGCCGCGCGGCGCTGGAGATGCTGGGTGACGCGGGCGAGTTCAACCGCGGCCTGCACAGCACCGGCGACCTGGACCCGGAGCGCCGCTTCATCTGCCACTTCCCCCAGGACAACACCATCTGGAGCATTGGCAGCGGCTATGGCGGCAACGCGCTGCTGGGCAAGAAGTGCATGGCGCTGCGCATCGGCAGCTACCTGGGCCAGCACGAGGGCTGGCTCGCCGAGCACATGCTCATCCTCGGCGTCACCAGCCCCCAGGGCGAGACGACGTACGTGGCGGCGGCCTTCCCCTCCGCGTGCGGCAAGACGAACTTCGCCATGATGATTCCGCCCAAGGAGTACGCGGGCTGGAAGATCGAGACCATTGGCGATGACATCGCGTGGATGCGCGTGGGGCCGGACGGGCGCCTGTGGGCCATCAACCCCGAGGCCGGCTACTTCGGCGTGGCCCCCGGCACCAACACGAAGAGCAACCCCAACGCCATGGCCAGCGTGGCGCGTGACACCCTCTTCACCAACGTGGCCCTGACGCCCGATGGGGACGTGTGGTGGGAGGGCATGGACGGCGAGGTGCCCGAGGAGCTCACCGACTGGCAGGGCCGGCCCTGGAAGAAGGGCAGCACGGAGAAGGCGGCGCACCCCAACAGCCGCTTCACCGCGCCCATGACGAACAACCCCGTGCTCAGCCCCAAGGCGAACGACCCCATGGGCGTGCCCATCTCCGCCATCATCTTCGGCGGCCGCCGCTCCAACACCGTCCCGCTCGTGCTCCAGGCCTTCAACTGGACCCATGGCGTCTTCCTGGGCGCCACCATGGGCAGCGAGACCACCGCCGCCGCCACCGGCAAGGTGGGCGTGGTGCGCCGCGACCCCATGGCCATGCTGCCCTTCTGCGGCTACCACATGGGCGACTACCTCCAGCACTGGCTCAACATGCAGAAGGCCATCGCCCACCCGCCGAAGATCTTCCAGGTCAACTGGTTCCGCCAGGACAAGAACGGCAAGTTCATCTGGCCGGGCTTCGGCGAGAACATGCGCGTGCTCGAGTGGATCGTGAACCGCGTCCACGGCCGCGTGCCCACCGAGGAGACCCTGCTCGGCTGGGTGCCGCGCTCCGACCTCGGCCTCAACACCAAGGGACTGGACCTGCCCCGGGAGGCCCTCGTCGAGGTCACCTCCATCAAGCCGGACGAGTGGAAGGCGGAGCTGAAGAACCAGGAGGTCTTCTTCGAGTCCCTGGGACTCAAGGCCCCCGAGGCGTTGACGCTGCAGCGCAAGCTGCTCATCTCGCGTCTCGAGAGTTGACAGTCCCGACACCCGGCGGGTGAGCCCCGCTCGACGGGGCCTCGGGCCGCCCTTCCGCATCGGGAGGGAGCGGCCCGAGTGTTTTGGAGTAGACTCGGCCGTCATGAGATTGGTCCTGCTTCTGTGGACGGCCCTGCTGCTCACCCCCCTCGCGGCACACGCCAAGGGCCCCTCCGCCAAGGAGCTCGTGAAACAGGCGGAGCGGCTGTATGAGCAGAAGAAGTACGTGGAGGCCGCCGAGGCGCTCGAGAAGGCCAACGAGCAGGCCCCCGACTCGCGGCTCATCTACAACATCGCCCGCGCGTACGACCAGGCGGGCCGGGCACGCGAGGCCATCGGCTACTACGAGCAGTACATGACGGACGGCGAGGACGCGCAGCTGCGCAAGCGCGCGCGCTCGGCGGTGGATCGCCTGCGGCTGCAGCAGCAGAAGGAGGAGGCGGCCGCGGCGGCGGCGGAAGCCGAGCGCAAGCACATGCAGGAGGAGGCCGAGGCGGCCCAGCGGCGCATGGAGGCGGAGCGCGAGGCGGCCCGGCAGACCGAAGCAGCCAACCAGCTGCGGCTCGAGGAGGCGCACCGGGACGCGCTCGCGGAGCGCAAGCGCACGCAGATCACCTCCTTCGCCCTGGGGGCCCGGCGGTGGCGAGCGCCGGCGTGGGCATCGCCTTCGGGGTGCAGGCGGCCAACGCCCGCGCGAACTTCAACACCGCCCAGGACCTGGACACCAAGCTCGCCGCGCGCACCTCCACCCGGAGCAACGCGCTGCTGGCGGACATCGGCTATGGGGTGGGCATCGTCAGCGCCGTGGCGGCCGTGCTGCTCTATCCCCGGCAGCCCGCGCCCGTGGCGGGACACGCCCGGTTGATCTCCGCGCCCCGGGGCTCGGGCGCGGGTGTGGAGGTGAGCTTCTGATGCGCGCATTGTGGATGACGGGAGTGTTGTCGGTGCTGGCCAGCGGGTGCAGCTTCACCACGGCCGCGGGGCTCGACGAGTGCGAGACGAGCGCGGACTGTGGCAGCGACCGGGTCTGCACCCCCGAGAAGCTGTGCCTGCCGCTGCCCGTGGGCTGCGGCACGGTGTACGGCTCCCAGAGCCCGGAGGCCATCCCCATCGGGGGCCTGTTCCCCGTGCATTCCGGCACGGGCGTGGGCGCGCCCATCGACGAGTCGGATGAGCAGGCGCTCAACGCCGCAGTGCTGGCGGTGGAGCAGATCAACCAGCGAAGCTTTGGCGGCAAGCAGTTCGCCCTGTACTTCTGCGACACCGGCAACGACGTGGGGCGCGCCCAGCGGCAGGCCGAGTGGCTGGTGAAGGAGAAGAAGGTGCCGGCGCTGCTCACCGCCGGCAGCAGCCAGACGCTCCAGGTGGCCCAGTCGGTGACCATCGCCGCGAGCGTGGTCACCATGAGCTACAGCGCCACCTCGCCCGATGTGACCGACCTGCCGGACAAGAACGGTGGGCAGGTGGGCTTCGTGTGGCGCACCTCGGCCTCGGACGCCATCCAGGGCAGCGTCATCGCCAACCTGCTGCGCAACGACGCCCGCTTCGGCGCGCCCAAGAAGGTGGGCATCTTCTACGTGAACGACCCCTATGGGCAGGGGCTCTTCCACATCATCTCCGAGCGGCTCGACGCGGACCCGAAGGTGGAGAACGAAGGGGACTCGTACACGCGCCAGGGAGACGTCAAGGCCGCGCTGGACACGCTCAACCGGTTCGATCCGGACCTCACCGTGCTGGTGGGCTTCGCCAGCGACGTCACCAACATCCTCACCGAGGCCGCCACCCGGCCCAACCTCAAGCGCGACGTGCACAAGTGGCTGTTCTCCGACAGCGTGAAGGACGTGGCCGTGCTGGCCAATGGCACGGCGTCCGCCCAGGCGCAGGGCTTCTATGGCACGGCGCCGGCCCAGGGCACGGGGCAGGCCTTCCGCGCCTTCCAGAGCAGCTTCAAGGACCGCTACAACAAGGACCCGAGCGCCTACGCCTATACCTCCAATGCCTATGACGCCATGTACCTGCTGGCCCTGGGCGCCGCCTACTCCCAGGGCACCAGCGGAGCCGTGACGGGCCCGAAGCTGGCCGAGGGTCTGACGAAGGTCTCGTCCGCGCAGAACAGCCCCGTCCAGCTCACCAGCAGCAGCTTCATCAGTCTCGCCGCGGAGCTCGCCGCGGGCCGGAGCGTCAACGTGGATGGCGCCAGCGGCGCCCTGGACTTCAACAACGACACGGGCGAGGCCCCCTCCCCGTGGAGCTGTGGCAGGTGGTCGGCAACAACTTCACGACCATCGAGACCATCCCGGCGCCCAGGACCACGCCGTGACGCCCCCCAACGACTCCCCAGGCCGGAGGGCGGCCGGCGGACATGCTCCTCGTGGCTCGTCAGGAACCCGTCCCGCCTTCTGGCTCCGGGTCACACGAGCACAGGTCCGCGTCGCTGCCTTCTCCGCCCGCCGTCCCATCCCCCCCATAGGTGGTGATGCGCGGCTTGCCCCCTTCTTTCATATAGATGTACTCGTTGCCCCAGGGGTCCTTGGGCAGCGTTTCCAGGATGTGGTTGTCCACCAATTCGCGCAGCCCCGTGGCGGTGTCTGGGAAACGGCCCTTCTTGGCGTAGTACACCTTGAGAGCGTCGCGCAGGGCGTGGAAGTCCATCCGCGC
Source organism: Cystobacter fuscus (assembly GCA_049060065.1). Lineage (GTDB taxonomy): Bacteria > Myxococcota > Myxococcia > Myxococcales > Myxococcaceae > Cystobacter > Cystobacter fuscus_B. The sequence goes on along the minus strand of JBMEQP010000002.1, from coordinate 191,521 downwards.
CCGGCGCTGCCCGGCTGGTCCAGCTGGGGAATCACGGCCACGCCCACCGCGGCCATGATGAGCCCCAGGATGGTGATGACGACCATGATCTCGATGAGCGTCATGCCGCGAGCCCGGTGGCGCCGAGCCCTCTTCCTCATCTGTTGCACCTTGTAGCTCCCTTGTCTGGCCCCACGTGGAGCCAGACAGCCGCCTGTGCAACCCGTGCGCCGGACACGGCGGCGCTCGTGGCGTCGAGGGGCGCGGAGCGGATGCGAGGGGGCCAGGGTCGGCATGCACGCCGGCTGTCCCGGGCGATGACGCGTTCATGGGACAGTGTGTCGGGACAGGATGGCGGGGCACTTTGTCCCGCCGAGCGCCACGTCCTCTGGCTGCTCCACGAGTGGCCATCCACGCGGGCACGCGCGCATGCGAGTGGAAGCCGCCCATACCCTCAGCACTCCGCATGGGATCCTCATGGCCGTGGTACAATTCAGTCCCCGTTGAAGTTCTCGCCTGAAGCCCCCGCTGGGTTCGACCCGGTCTAAAGAAAGAGCCTGAATGGATGCCATCGCCGTGGTGGGATTGGGTTGCGTCCTGCCGAACGCGCACCGCGTTTCCGACTTCTGGACCAGCATCTCCACCGGAAGGATTTCACTCGCGAAGGTGCCCGCCCGCGCGTGGGATCACTCACTCTATTTCAGCCCGGATCGCACGATGCCCGACCGGGCGCACGCGGACGTGGGCGGCTTCATCAACGACTTCGTCTTCGACTGGCGCAAGTACAAGGTGCCGCCGGCGGACGCGCAGAACGTCCACCCCCTGCAGTGGATGATTCTCGAGGCCGGCACCCAGGCCCTCTCCGAGGTGCGCGTGCTGCCGCGGGAGACGACCGGCATCCTGCTCGGGGCCACCAGCCTGGGATGGCAGCGCGACAGCGGCATGCACATCCGGCTGGAGGACATGCTGGACGCGGTGCGCACCACGGACGAGTTCCGCGCACTGCCCCTCACCCGGCAGCAGGAGGTGCTGGAGATCACCGCCCAGCGCCTGCGCGCGCGCCTCAAGGAGTGCAGCGACGACAACGTGGTGGGCTCCTCGGCGAGCGTGGCCGTGGGGCGCATCAACATGCAGTTCGACCTCAAGGGCCTGCACTACTCGGTGGACGCGGGCTACTCCTCGGCGCTCGCGGCGCTGGACTCGGCGGTGCGCGGCCTGCGCGACGGGGAGTTCGACATGGCGGTGGCCGGCGGCGTCAGCGAGATGCTCACGCCACTGGAGTTCATCGCCTTCTCCAAGCTGGGAGGGCTGTCCTACAAGGGCCACGTCCGGCCCTTCTCGGATGACTCGGACGGCACGCTGCTGGGCGAGGGCGTGTCGCTCTTCGCCCTCAAGCGGCTGGAGGACGCGGAGCGGGATGGGGAGACCATCTACGCGGTGCTGCGGGGCATCGGCGGCTCCTCGGACGGGCGGGGCAAGTCGCTGGTGGCGCCCCGGCGCGAGGGCCGGCGCTCGCCATGCGCCGCGCCATCGAGGACGCGGGGGTGGACCCCACGAGCGTGCAGTACGTGGAGTGCCACGCCACGGGCACCCAGGTGGGGGATGCCAGCGAGGTCCAGGCGCTCGCGAGCATCTACACGGGCGCCCCGGGCTCCATCGCGCTCGGCTCGGTGAAGGCCAACATCGGCCACCTGCGCGCGGGCGCGGGCGCCGCCGGTCTGCTCAAGGCGGTGCTGTCGCTGCACCACGGCCAGATTCCGCCGCAGCCGGGCGTGGAGCGCGTCAACCCGAAGCTGGAGCTGGAGCGCACGCCCTTCTTCGTGCCGCGCAAGGCGCAGCCGTTCCGTCCGGGCACCACGCCGCTCGCGTCCGTGAGCTCCTTCAGCTTCGGCGGCAACAACTACCACGCGGTGCTGGAGGCCTACCGACCGGGCCACGGCCGCACGCCCCAGCCCCGCCGCCACCAGGCCGAGCCCCTGGCCATCATCGGCATGGGCGGCATGTTCCCGGGCGCCCCCAGCGTCGAGGCCCTGTGGAAGCGGCTGCTCGAGGGCTACGACGCCACGCGCGAGGTGCCCCCCGAGCGCTGGAAGGCCGAGCGCTACTCGCACCCGGACCGCAAGGATCGCACGTACACGAAGCTGGGCTGCTGGCTGGAGAACCTGCCCTCTCCCACGCTGGAGATGCGCATCCCCCCGCGGCCTGGGCCTCGTTGGATCCCTCGCACGTGGTGACGCTGCTGAGCGCCGAGCAGGCCCTCAAGGACGCGGGCTACGCCGCGGACAAGTGGAACCGGGAGCGGGTGGCGCTCGCGCTCGGCTTCCTGCCCTACCAGGGCATCAAGTTCCTGGCGGACACGCGCGTGCGCTGGGCGGAGTTCGCCCGTGAGCTGCGCGAGACGCTGGAGAAGTCCGGCATGCCCGAGTGGATGCGCAACGTCATCCTCAAGGGCGCCGAGGAGCGCTACAAGGCGGGCCTGCCCCCCATCAGCGAGGACAGCCTCACCGGCTACCTGGGCAGCCTCAACGCCGGGCGCATCTCCTCGCTGTATGACTTCCACGGCCCGCACATGGTGATGGACTCGGCGTGCGCCAGCTCGCTCGCCGCGCTGCATGCCGCCGCGAAGCTGCTGTACCACCGCCAGGCGGACGTGGTGCTCACCGGCGGCGTGTGGGCGGACATGTCCCCCGAGTTCTTCATCGCCGGCTGCCGCTTCAACGCCCTGTCCTCCCGGGGCAGCTCGCCCTTCTCCGCCAACGCGGACGGCTTCGTGCCCGGCGAGGGCGCCGGCGTGCTCGTGCTCAAGCGGCTGGCGGACGCCGAGCGCGATGGCGATCGCATCCACTCCGTCATCCGCGCCATCGCCGGCTCCAGCGACGGCAAGGGCCGCTCGGTGCTGCCCCCGAGCGAGATGGGCGAGACGCTCGCCATGCGCCGCGCGCTCGCCGCCGCGAACGTGCCGCCCACCAGCGTGGACTACGTGGAGTGCCACGGCACCGGCACCGCGCTGGGCGACGTGGTGGAGACCAAGTCCACCCACAACGCCTACGGCGAGGGCCGCACCCGGCCGCTGCTCATCGGCTCGGTGAAGAGCAACATCGGCCACCTCAACGCCGCGGCGGGCGTGGCGGGGATGATCAAGGTCACGCGCGCCATGCAGGAGCACCTGCTGCCCCGCTCGCTCAAGAGCGAGCCGCGCAACCCCAAGATTCCCCAGGGCCTGGAAGTGGTGACCGAGCAGCGCGAGTGGCCCGTGCCCATGGGCGGAGGCCCCCGCCGCGCCGGGGTGAGTTCGTTCGGCGTGGGCGGTTCCAACTTCCACGCCATCCTCGAGGAGTATAAGGCCCCCTCACCGCGGACCGCCGGCAAGGAGCCGGAGCCGGGGAAGAAGGAGTCGGTCAAGAAGGAGGCCGGGCCGGTGAAGGAAGCCGCGCCCACGAAGAAGGAGGAAGCGGCGGTGAAGAAGAAGGAGGCCGAGCCGGTGAAGAAGGAGACGGAGCCCGCCGACGCGGAGCCCCGGCTCATCGCCGTGGCGGGAGCGGACGCGCGCGCGTGCCTGGAGCAGCTGGACCGGGTGTGCGAGGCGACGGGCGCCCTGGAGGACACGCGCCGCGTGCCCGAGGGGCCCTACCGCGTGGCCGTCACGGCGCGCACCCGCGAGGAGCTGCGCAAGAAGCGCGACTTCCTGCGCAAGGCGGTGGAGACGGGCGGGGACATGGAGTTCCTCGGCCAGTCCGGCATCTTCGCGGCCGGGCCGGACGCGCCCCTGCGCGGCGCGCCGGTGGCCATCACCTTCCCGGGCCAGGGCGGCCAGTACGCCAACATGCTGCGCCCGCTCGCGCGCGCCTACCCGGTGGTGCAGGCCACCCTGGACGAGGCGGACCGCGTCTACCTGCACCTCACCGGACGCACGCTCACCTCGAGCTTCTACACCGACGACGCCAAGGGCTACCGGCAGAACGACGAGGACATCCACGCGGCCGTCTTCCTCGTCAACGTGGCGCTCTACCGGCTGCTGCGCGCCCATGGCATCCGCGCGGACGTGCTCGTCGGCCAGAGCGCGGGGGAGTTGGCGGCGCTGGTGGCCGCGGGCACCCTCACCCTGGAAGAGGGCCTGCGCGCCATCCACTCGCGCACCCTCGCCGTGCTGGAGATGCCCACGGTGGACCCGGGCCAGATGGCGGCGCTCACCTGCGCCTCCGAGCAGGTCCCCGAGCTCATCGCGGGCCTGCCCGGCTACGCCACCCTGGCGGCGGACAACGGGCCACGCGCCTGCATCGTGTCCGCGGACCGCGAGGCCCTGCCCGCCCTGGTGGAACGCTGCGCCGCACGCGGCATCGAATGCACCGTGCTCGCGGTATCCCACGGCTACCACTCGGCGCTCATCGCGGGCGCGCGTCCCGCCTACCAGCGGGTGCTGGAGGGGTTCGCCTTCCGCCCGCCCACGGCGCGCCCGGTGTCCACCATCGACGCGAAGGAGTATGGCGACCGGCCCTCGCGCGACTACCCGGCCTTCCTGACGAGCCAGTTCGTCGAGCCCGTCCGGTTGCGGCAGGCCCTCGCGGAAGCGCACCGCCTGGGCGCGCGGATCTTCATCGAAGCCGGACCCAAGTGGTCTCTCACCCAATTCACCCGGGAGATCCTCAAGGGTCAGTCCCATGGTGCCATCGCATCGATTCACCCCAAGGTAGGTGACATGGAACAGTTCAAGCGAGTCATCGGACATTCGTACGTCAATGGCGTCGGGCAGCTCTCGGCGGACGCCGTGCACGGCGAAGCCGAAGTGGAGCAGGTGCTGCTCGGACTGCCCCTGGACGGAGTGCTCGAGCCCGCCACCGCGCTCAAGATCGCCATCGCCCTGGGCCGTGAGTTCGGCGTGGACGCCTCGGTGGCCCGGCCCGAGAACCTGGTCACCCTCGAGGCGATCATCTCCCTGGTGGAGCAGCTGCGCACGGGCCAGAGCGCGGCCGGCCTCGCGGCCCCCACCCCCCGGGAGGCTCCCGCCGCGGCCCCGGTGGCCGTCCCCGTGGCCGCCTCCGCGCCCGCCGCCCAGCCCGTCACGACGGTGCAGAAGTCCATCGCGCTGGAGGAGGAGGTCCGGCGCGTGCTGATGGACACGGTGGTGGCCAAGACGGGCTACCCCGAGGACATGCTGGAGATGGACCTCGACCTGGAGGCCGACCTCGGCATCGACACCGTCAAGCAGGTGGACATCTTCGCGCGCACCCGCGAGGCCTTCGGCGTCTCGCGCGACCCCAACCGCGCCCTGCGTGACTTCAACACCCTGCGCAAGGTCATCGAGCACATCGTCGAGCGCGTGCTGTCCACCCAGGGCGGCGCCGCCGCGGCCCCCGCCAAGGCCGCCGCTCCCGCCCCCGCGCCCGCCGCTCCGGCCCCCGCCAAGGCCGCCGCGCCCGCGCCCGCGGCTCCGGCCCCCGCCGCTCCGGCGCCCCTCGTCGCCAGCAGCGTCCCGTCGGTGCCCACCGCCCTGGCCGCCTCGCTGAATCTCTTCGAGCAGGTGCGCGAGGTGCTCATCCGCACCGTGGTGGCCAAGACGGGCTACCCCGAGGACATGCTGGAGATGGACCTCGACCTGGAGGCCGACCTCGGCATCGACACCGTCAAGCAGGTGGACATCTTCGCGCGCACCCGCGAGCCTTCGGCGTCACACGAGACCCCAACCGCGCCCTGCGTGACTTCAATACCCTGCGCAAGGTCATCGAGCACATCGTCGAGCGCGCGCAGCACGCGAGCCCGCCGGCCGCGGCGGCTCCCGCTCCGGCTCCGGCCGCGTCGGCCACGGCCACGGCCGCGGCGGCGCTGGCCAAGGCCGCCGTGCCCGTCACCTCCTCCGAGGAGTCCGCCAGGCGCGCGGGTGGTGGGGGCGGGCAGCGCTCGGTGCGCGACGCGCTCCTCGCCATGAACCTGCGGCAGGTGGGCGCGAAGCAGGACGAGCTGAACCGGCTGGGCGAGGCGATGTCCTCGCGGGTGGGCGTCGCCGCGCCCGACATGCGCCAGGTGAACAGCCTGGGTGAGCTCGTCAAACACTTCGTGAAGGACCGCTAGTCCGTGCAACCCGACACCTCACAATACCCCCTGGTGGAGGACGTGGCCGAGGTCTTCCGCGGGGAGAGCGCGGTCGCCAAGCGCGACGTGCGCCTTCCCGTGGAGCTCGACGAGGAGACGCGCCCGCTGTCGGCGTCCCTGGAGCTGGAGTTCCTCGCCGAGGTGGGCGCGCTCGTGTACCCGGACCGGGTGCTGGTGGGCATGCGGGACGTGCGCTGGTTCCTGCGCGCCCCGGTGCCCGCGGCCGCCGCGCGGCTGGTGGGGCGCGCGCGCCGGGAGCAGGATGGTGAGGTCTCGGTCTTCCTGTCCCTGGAGCAGGAGAGCAGCGAGGAGCCCATCCCCGTCTGCCGCGCCATCCTCCAATTCGGCCAGACCTATGGGCCCGCCCCCTGGCCCCAGCAGCAACGGCAGCTCGCGCCCCGCACGGAGAACCTCCAGAACGGGCGGCAGCTCTACACGAGCGTGGGCGGCCAGGGCGACCGCGTCCCCGAGTCGCTCCAGGTCGTCTCCTGGGCCCGGCTGTGTGAGCTGGGCCGCATCCAGGGCGGGCTCATCCACCCCCGGACGCTCTCCAAGGTCCTCCCCGCCAGCCGCATCCAGGTGGCCCCCGCCGCGCTCGAGGGAGCGCTGCACCTGGTGAAGTGGCTCTGGTACGCCTTCTCCGGCGAGGGCTCGCGCGAGATGGCGATGACCGACGCCAACTGGTACCGCATGCCCCGGCGGGACGAGCGGCTGCTGTGCGACGCACGTCTGTGTGGCGCCGGCAGCGGCCTAGCCTCCTTCAATGCCCAACTGCTCGGTCAGGACGGCATCCCCGTGCTCGAGTTGCGCGGCATCGGCATGGCCTCGCTGCCCTCCGAGGACACCTCCCCCACCCTGCCCCGCGTCACCTGGCAGGCCTTCGTCAAGCTCCTGACCCCGCGATGACCTCCTCCGCGAACATCCCCCTGGCCATCATCGGACTCGGCTGCCGACTGCCCGGCGCCGACACGCCCGCGCGCTTCATGAACCAGTCCCTCGAGGGGATGCGCGCCCTGACCCAGGCCCCGGAGGACTGGAACGCCGGCCTGCCCGTGCGCCATCCGCTCCTGGGCGGCTTCGTCCCCGAGGAGGGCAAGGATTGGAAGCAGTTCAAGCTGCCGCCCGCCCACGTGGAGAAGATGCACCGCATGGAGCGCCTGCTGCACCTCACGCTCCTGCAGGCCACCCAGGACGCCGGCTATGGCCCCGACAAGAGCCCGGGCAGCCGCTGTGCCATCTTCCTGGGCTCCACCGGCCTGGGCGTGGACCTGAAGAGCGATCAGGCCCTGCGCCTGCGCGCCCCCGAGCTCAAGGATCACCTCGCCCCGCTGCTGGCCCACAGGCCCGACGGCGCCCGGCTGCTGGCGGCCGTGGAGCGGCACGTGGAGCAGCACGCCCCGCCCATCATCACCGAGACGGTGCCCATGACGGCCACCATGGTGGCCAACCGCCTGTCCACCCTGCTCGACACGCGCGGCGGACACCTCGCCGTCGACGCGGGCACGGCCTCGTCGCTGGCGGCGCTGCGGCTCGCCTCGCTCTCGCTCCAGCATGGCCAGTGCGACGTGGCGGTGGTGGGCGCGGTGGCGCCGCTGCTCAGCCCCTCCTCCTTCGCCCTGCTGGCCGCGCGCGGCTGGTTGGCGGAGCGCGAGCTGCTCGCGCTCGATGGGCGCTCCGCGGGCACGCTGCCCGGCGAGGGCGCCGTGGCGCTCGTGTTGTGCCGGCTGGATGACGCGCTGGCGGACAAGCAGCGCATCTACGCCGTGCTCCACGGCGTCACCGCCGAGGTGAACCTCAAGCAGGGCCTGTCGCGCCTGTCGCGCATGGTGGATCGCGCCGCGCGTGCCTGCCTGGACATCAGTGGAGTGGAGGCCGAGCAGGTGCGGCACGTGGAGCTGCAGGCCTGCGGCGTGCCGGGCCTGGAGGACCAGGAGCTGCTCGGACTCAAGGCGGCGCTCTCCGCGACGCGCTCCGAGCCCCTGACGTTCTCCACCGCGGCGCCCCAGGTGGGCTTCCAGCAGGCGGCCAGCGGGCTCGTGTCGGTGATGCGCGCGGCGCTGTCGCTGCATGGCAACGTGCGCGCGCCCGTGGCCGGGCTCGCCTCGTGTCGGCAGGGCCTGGACGGGCTGCTGCAGTGCCTCACCCGCCCGGAGCCGCTGCCGCCACGCGCCTACGTGGGGGTGAGCAGCCTGGGCTGGAGCAACATGGCCTACCACGCGCTGCTCGGGCCCGCGCCCGCGCGCGAGGCCTGGACGGACATCCGCCCCGTGCGCCCGGCCGTGCAGAAGTTCGCCATCGTCGGCATGGGGGCGCTCGCGCCCGGAGCGCCGGATGCCCAGGCGCTGTGGACGAACACGGTGTCCAAGGCGGACGCCATCGGCGACCTGCCGACGTCACGCTTCGACGTCAACCGCACGCTGGGCGCCCTCTTGAGCAAGAACGAGGTGGTGCCCCGGCTGGCCGGCACGGTGGAGATTCCGCTCGCCGAGCCGCGCTGGCTCAAGCTGCCTCCCGCGCAGGCCGCGGCGTTGGATCCGTCCGTCCCCATCTTCGTCAAGGCGGCGGAGGAGGCGCTCGGCCGGGCGGGCCACGAGCCCGGCGCGTGGAATGGCAAGCGCGTGCAGGTGGTGGTGGGCCAGTTGCCCGTGCGCTACAAGGAGTTCGAGATCGAGGTGCGCTTCGTCGGCGAGCGCTACCTCAAGCTGGCGGCGCAGGCCCTGCGCGCCGAGGGCCTCACCGACGCCCAGGTGGCCCCCCTCATCGAGGCCGCGCGCGCCAACCTGGTCTCCAAGCTGCCCCCGCTGGACGAGAACACGTCCCAGTACTACTCGGGCATCGCCTGCGCGGCGCGGCTGGCCGCCCTGCATGACTTCAACGGCGGGGTGATGTCGGTGGACGCCGCGTGCGCCAGCTCTCCCGCGGCGCTGCACGCGGGCATGCTCGCGCTGAGCAACCGCGACGTCGACGTCGTGGTGGCCGGCGGCGTGGCCTTCAACCTGGTGCCCGAGTACGCCGCCGCCCTGGCCGCGCTCGGCATCCTCTCGCCGCGCGGCACCTTCCCCTTCGACGATCGCGCCGATGGCTTCGTGCCGGCCGAGGGCGCGGGCGCGGTGGTCATCAAGCGCCTGGAGGACGCGGAGGCGCAGAGAGACAAGATCATCGCCGTCATCTCCGGCATCGGCTTCTCCAGTGACGGACGGGGCACCAGCGTGTTCGCGCCCAACCCCAAGGGACAGGCGCGCGCGGTGGAGCGCGCCCTGGAGGACGCGAAGATCCACCCGGATCAGATGGGCCTCCTGGAAGCGCACGGCACGGGCACGCGCATGGGGGACAGCGCGGAGGCCACCGCCTATGGCGAGGCCTTCCAGTCGCGTGGGCGCGACAACCCCGTGCCCATGGGCACGCTCAAGTCGCAGATCGGCCACACCTCGTCGGCCAGCGGCATCCTCGCCCTCATCAAGACGGCCTTCGCGGTGAGCGAGGCGTACCTGCCGCCCATGAACGGCGGCGAGTTCCCCAAGGCGGAGATTCCCTTCGACAAGCTGCCCATCGCCCTGTCGCTCGAGGGCCGTCCGTGGCCGGCGCCCCGGGAGGGCAAGCGCTACGCGGGGGTGAGCTCGTTCGGCGCGGGCGGCACCAACTACCACGTCATCCTGGAGGAGCACGGCAACGTCCACCGCAAGCCCCAGACGGTGGATCCGCAGAGCCTCACCTCGGGCCATCCCCTGCCCAGCCGCGGCCTGTCCGCGCAGCGCTGGAGCGTGGACCTGGTGCCGCTGGCGCTCTCGTCGGAGAAGCGCTACCCGCTCGCGGGCCGCAAGCTGCTCCTGCTCGGGGACGAGCCGGGCCTGGTCGCCGCCTTCAGCCGCCTCCTGGTGGGCAAGGGCGTGCGCCTGGCGACGGTGCAGGTGACGGGCCTCACCGACGCGTTGGAGGTGGAGCGCCGCGTGCGCATGGCCAGCGCGGAGCTGGGGGGCGCGGACGGCGTCATCGACCTGGGCGCCTTCGGTCCGGTGGAGTACTTCCTCACGCTGGGCAGCGCCCGCTTCGCGCGCCGCATGGCGGAGACCACGGCGCGCTGGCACGGCACCGGCCGCGCGCTCTACGAGCGGATGCAGAACGCCAAGGGGCGCAACGCCTGCTACGTGGCCGTCACCACCATGGGCGGGGACTTCGGCTTCGTGGGGGATGGCGGCAACGTGATGGGCGGCGCGCTCGCGGGCTTCCTCAAGGGGCTCAAGCAGGAGCTGCCCTCCACGGTCGTCAAGACGATCGACTTCGAGCCCCGCGTGTCGCACTGGGTGGTGGCGGAGACGGTGGCGCGCGAGTTGGAGGAGGGCAGCGATCGCACGGAGATCGGCTACCTGGCGGGCCGCCGCTTCGTGGTGGGGCTGCGCCGCTCGGACTTCTCCCTGGAAGACAACACGGTGCTGCGCCGGGTGGACCCGAGCTGGGTGCTGCTCTTCTCCGGAGGCGGAGGGGCGCCGTCTTCGAGGTGGCCAAGGCGGTGGCGAGGCTGGGCCCCAAGGTGATCGTCACCGGGCGCACCCCCACGCCCACGGGAGACGAGCCCTACCGGCGCTGGACGACGCGGACTTCGAGAACTACCGCAAGGAGGAGATGGTGCGCCGCAAGAAGGCGGACCCGTCCCTCACGGTGGTGCGCTTCAACGAGATGTTCGAGTCCCACGTCCGGGCACGCGAGCTGTGGCGCAACCTCCAGGAGGTGTACGCCCAGGGCCTGTCCATCGAGTACGAGACGTGCGACGTGCGCAGCTCCGCGGACGTGCGGTCCATGGTGGACCGGGTGCGCGAGTACCACGGCCACATCGACGGCATCGTCCACGGCGCCATGGTGGAGTCCTCCAAGAGCCTGCCCGACAAGACGCCCGGCATCGTCGCCTCCACCATGGAGGTGAAGGTGCTCGGCCTCATCAACCTGCTGGAGGCCACGCGGCGCGATGACCTGAAGCTGATGATGTGCTTCGGCTCGGGCGCGGGCCGCTTCGGCAACAAGGGCCAGACGGACTACAGCGCCGCCAACGACTTGATGAGCAAGTGCGCCATGGCGTACGCGCACCGGGCCCGGCCCCACATGCGCTGCGTCACCATCGACTGGACGGCGTGGAAGGCGTGGGCGCCGCGGCGCGGCAGATGGACGTGGTGCAGAACACCGGCGTGTCCTTCATCACCCCGGCGGAGGGCGCCTACTGGTTCATCAACGAGCTGATGCTCGGCCGCTCCGAGCGCGAGGTGGCCATCTTCGACGAGCGGCTCTTCCGCGAGTGGCCCTTCCTGGGCGCCTCCGCGGATGGCCCGGACGCGCGCACCGTGTACGACGACCGCGGCTTCCTGCTCGTGCGCTCGGACTACCCGATGCTCGACTGCGTGGAGCGCCATGACGCCGAGGGCCTCATCGCCACGCGCACGTTCGACCTGAGGACGGACCCGTTCGTGCTCCAGCACCAGCTGGACTCGGTGCCCATCATGCCCGGCACCTTCGGCTTCGAGATGCTGGGCGAGGCGGCCTCCCTCTTCCGCCCGGACCGGCCGTGCTGCGCGCGGAGAACCTGCGCATCGAGACGCCGCTCAAGTTCTTCAAGGCCCCGCTCACCGGGGAGCGCGCCAAGGGCAAGCCCGTCCACGTCACCCTCACCGTCAAGGTGCTCAAGCGCCAGGGCGACGAGTTGACGCTCTACGTGGAGTCCAGCAGTGACCTGGCGCTGGGCGGACGCTCCGAGCAGACCCAGCGGCGCATCCACCAGCAGGGCATCTTCGTGCTCGGACCGCAGCCGCCCGTGGAGACCGGCCAGGGCAAGCAACTGCCCGAGGCGCTCCCCGGCGCGCGCGCCCGCTCCATCTTCCACCTGGCCAAGGAGCCCTTGTACCTGGGTCCCCTCTTCTGCCGCGCGGAATGGGTCTACGTGGGCGAGCGCGAGGTGGAGGGCATCATCCGCGCGCCCCGCCAACGGGAGATCTTCACGCACGTGGCGCGGCCGCGCTTCCAGTTGGATCCGCTCCTGCTCGACGCCGCCTTCCAGGTGGCGGCCAACTGGGACGGACACCACAACAACCTCGTGTCGGTGCCCATGGGCGTGGACCACCTGGTGCGCGGGCGCCAGCGGCGGCTCGGCGAGTCGGGCCACGTCAAGGCGCGGATGATGCGGGTGGAGGGCGAGGACGTCATCTACGACTTCGAGGTGCACGGCGAGGACGGCGCGCTGCTCTTGGGCGGCAGCGGGCTGTGGTTCCGGCGGCTGCGCCGGGGTGAGCAGCGGAGTGCGGAGGGCTGAGCGGCTCCAGCTCCCCGGCGGGCGGGAGCTCGTCCTGGGCTGGGCCGAGGTGGGGGCGGAGGACGACGCCACCCTCCGCGGCCTGGAGCGCGAGGGGCTCGCCCGGTGCCGCACGGCCAAGCGGCGGCGGGAGTTCGTCGCGGGCCGGCTCGCCGCGCACCGCGCCCTCGAGCGCCTGGAGCCCGGCGCCCGGGCGGAGGTGACGGCGCGCGCCGAGGGGCCGGACGCGGGCCGCCCCCTCCTCGTGCCCGAGCGGGGACTCGCGCTGTCCATCTCCCACTCCACGGGCCTGGCGGTGGCGGTGCTCGCGCGCGGCGGCGCGCTGGGGGTGGACCTGGAGGAGCGGGTGGAGGCGGGCGAGCCTTCCTCGAGGAGGCCTTCGCTCCGGGTGAGCGCGCGGGCTACGCCAGCGTGTGCGGAACGGAGGTGGACGCCACCACCGCCGCCTGGGCGATGAAGGAAGCGGTGCTCAAGGTGTGGGGCGTGGGGCTGCGCGCCCCCTTGCAGAAGGTGGCGGTGCGCCCCGTGCTGCTCCACGCGCACGCGGGGCTGCTGGCCCTGCGGGTGGAGCTCGACACGTGGGAGCTGCCCCCGGGGCTCGGCGAGCCCCCGTCCGTCCTGGACGCGCTGCTGCTCGCGGACGGCACGGGGCGGGTGCTGGCGGCCGCCGGCTGACGGCCGCCAGGGTTGCTGCTAGGCCCGCTCGGCCCGCTCGGCCGAGGAAGCCTCCTCGGCGCTCAGGGCGGTCTGGAAGTTGTACTCCTCGACGAAGGACGTCACGCGCGAGGCCACGATGCGCATGTGGTCCGCGGCCTCGTCGCTCGTGCGCAGACTCGTCATCGTCTGATCCATGATCTTCGTCAGGTCATTCACCGCCTGGAAGATCTGCCCGATGCCCTGGTTCTGCTGGGTGACGGCCGCGGAGATCTGCCGCACGGAGTTCACGTTGTCGCGCACGATGCCCGACAACTGCTTGATGTTGTCTCCGAAGGAGCGCAGCTGCTGCACGCTGCCCTGCACCTTGCCCGAGCCACTCTCCGTCATGTCGGCCGTGGAGCGGATGGACTCGCTCAAGTCCTGCAGGATGTTCTGCACGTTGTAGGTGGCCTTGACGGACTGGTCCGCCGGCTGCGGATCTCCCGCGCCACCACGCTGAAGCCCTTGCCGTGCTCGCCCGAGCGCACCGCCTCGATGGCGGCGTTGAGCGCCAGCATGGTGGAGCGGTCCGCCGTGCTCTTCACCGTGGTGGTGATGTTGGCGATCTGCTGCGCCCGCTCATCCAGCGAGCGGATGCTCTGCGCCATCTGGATCACCTGCTGCTGGATTTCATGCATGCCCGAGAGGCTCTGCTCGAGCGCCGCCTCGCCCGCGCGGCCGATCTGATCCGCGCGCTCGGCCTGCTGCAGCACGTCCTCCGCCTTCTGGGCGGCGACCATCGACGTCTGACGGATCTCCTGGGCGGTGACCTGGGTCTCCTGCAGCGCCGCGGCCTGGATGGAGAGCGCCTCGGTCTGCTCCTTGTGCGAGCTGTTGAGCCGTCCGGCCGAGTCGCCCAGCGTCTGCGCCGAGTCGCTGAGCGACGAGGAGAAGGTGCGCAAGCGCTCGAACGCGGAGGCGGTGGCCATGGACAGGTCACCCACCTCGTCGGTGGAGACCCAGAAGGGCAGCATCGGCTTGCCCGAGGCGATGGAGCCGATGGACTTCTGCACGGCGCCCGAGCCCGCGCTCTGGTGGCGCGCGATCTCCCAGGCGCACCACGCCGCGGAGAAGGTCATGAAGCCACCGACGCCCACGATGGGAATGATGAGCGAGTCCAGGATGCCGGCCACCTGCGTCTGCACGAACGAGAGGAGCGTCGGAGCGATATCCGCCAGCTCCGCGAACATCTTGTCGTAACCACTGGCGCTCTGCTTCGAGATGATCATCCCCGTCACCGTCAGCGTGGCGAACACGAAGATGGCGAAGCAGTAGGGCAGGAACCATCTCTGCTTGGGCCACAGGAAGCCGCGCTCGTCGTCGATGCGCAGCTGCGGGTACTTGTGCAGCTCCTCGATGGCATGGGGCCGCAGCACGCGCTCCATGCGCAGCGCCATGCGGATGCCGACGACCATCGCCAGCAGGCCGAAGGCGAGCATCGACTGGGGGATGATCCACGGATTCAGGCTGTACTTCACCACGGGCCGGTGGCCCACGTGATACAGGAGCCCTGGTAGGCCAGCATCACGCCGATCTCGATCTTTCGCGGGGCCTTGAGGATGCGCCGCAGACGCTCACCCGGCAGATCCTCGGGCCGCGGGGTCACGGCGCTCGTCACGAAGTAACGAATCAAGAAGAACGTGATGACGTTGCCGAAAATGGGCGTGTTGCACGTCGCGTTGATGAGGAAGACCTTCAGGGCCAGTTTGGACTCCAGGCCCATCACCAACGTGAGCAGGTAGGCCACCGGCACCAGCGCGGTCAACATCGCGAACTGCTGCTCCAGGTAGCAACGCCAGACCAGACGCTTCAACTCAGGCTTGTTCATCGCGTTTTCATCCTAGCACTCTTTTTCCCGCGCCACGGTTTCACGCCGCGGATCATCCCGCTGGGCAAGAGCCCGGCCTCCTCGGGCGGAGGGCAGGAGAGGAGCCTGTGAGGTCCCTCGCTCCCGACCCGATTCGACAGGAAGGGTCACGCTCGGCGGCCGGCGCCGTGGGCGCCCGGGTGGCCTACTTCATGAGGTAGCCGCCGTTGACCCCCAGCGTCTGCCCGGTCACCCATCGGGCGTCCTCGGAGGCGAGGAACGCGACCGAGCCGGCGATGTCCTCGGGGCGGCCCACCTTGTCCAGCAACGTCTGCGACGCGATGGTGCGCCGGACCTTGAGGGGCACGTCGCTCACCATGTCCGTGGCCACCAGGCCGATGATGAGCGCGTTGACCGTGATGCCCCGCGGGGCGAGTTCGATGGCCGCGGTGCGGGTGAGCGACTCGACGGCGGCCTTGGTGGCCGCGTACATGCCATCCCAGGCGATGTTCTTGTGGGCGCTCACGGACGAGAAGTTGATGATGCGCCCCCGGTCCGACATGAGGCGCCCCGCCAGGCGGCAGCCCACGATGAGCCCCCAGATGTTGACCTCCACGAGCCGTTGGAAGAGCGCCCGGTCGAGGGTGTCCAGGGACGCGGGGGACTGGGCCGCCGCGTTGTTGACCAGGATGTCCACGGCCCCGAAGTGCTGGCGGGTCGTGTCGAAGAGCGCCTGCATCTGCGCCTCGTCCGCCACGTCCGCGCGGCAGGAGAGGGCCTCGCCCCCCGCGGCCTGGATGGAGCGCACCACGTCCTCGGCCGCCTGCGCGCTCTGGGCGTAGTTGACCACGACCCTCGCACCCTCGGCCGCCAGCCGCCGTGCGACCGCGGCCCCGATGCCGCGGGAGCTTCCCGTGACGATGGCCACCTTCTGCTCGAGCCTGGGCATGCGCTTGATGTTCCTCTTGGTGTGAATCTTTCCGTGAAGGCTATCCCGAGCCACGGGCGAGCGCAGCCATTCGCACCGGCAGCGAACTACCCTTCACCCGAGTGGGGGGAAGCGCGCGCGGTACAGGAGTACCCTCTCGGATTCTCATATATCGTCCGGTACCGAATGGTCCGGTGAGTCTGACCAATCGACAAGGGGGAAGTGGATGAAGCCCAGCACGCATAGGTTCGGACAGGCGGTGATCATCGGAGGAAGCATCGCGGGGCTGTTGAGCGCCCGGGTGCTGGCGGATCACTTCGACAAGGTGCTCGTCCTGGAGCGCGAGCCATTTCCCGAGGGGCCCGAGGCGCGCAAGAGCACGCCCCAGGGGCGCCATATCCACGCGGTGCTGGAGGCCGGGCTCAAGACCATGGAGGGGCTGTTCCCGGGCTTGCGGCGGGAGCTGGAGACGGGGGGAGTCGAGTTCATCGACATGGCCCGGGACGCCGCCTGGCTCCAGTCGGGAAGCTGGAAGGCGCGCTACGAGGGAGACATCGAGACCATCCTCGTGTCGCGGCCCTTCCTCGAGTGGAAGATCCGCGGCCGCGTCGCCGCGCTGCCCAACGTGGAGCTGCGCACGGGGTACGGCGTCGAGGAGCTGGTGTTGGACGCCTCGCGCACGCGCGCCGTGGGCGTGAAGGTGAAGGGCCCGGAGGGCGAGCAGGAGATTCCAGGCGCGCTCATCGTGGACACCAGCGGCCGGGGCTCCCGGGCGCCGCAGTGGTTGGAGGAGCTGGGCTTCGGCCAGGTGGAGCAGGAGCAGGTGCGCATCGACCTGGGCTACACGAGCCGCCTCTACGAGCGCCCCCGGGCTTCGACGCGTGGAAGATCCTCGTGCTCAATGGCAAGGCGCCCGAGAGCCAGCGCTCGGGCTTCATCTCCAACGTGGAGGGAGGGCGGTGGATCGTCAGCCTCAACGGCTACTTCGGTGACCACGCGCCCACGGACGACGCGGGCTTCCTGGAGTTCGCGCGCGGCCTGCCCACGCCGGCCATCTACGAGTACATCCGCGACGCCCGGCCGCTCACCGCCCCGGTGGTGCACAAGATTCCGTCGAGCCGGTGGCTGCACTACGAGCGGCTGGCCCGGCGGCCCGAGGGCTTCGTGCTCCTGGGGGACGCGGTGTGCGCCCTCAATCCCGTCTTCGGGCAGGGCATGACGGTGAGCGCCCTGGGAGCGAAGTTCCTCGGCGAGTGCATCGCCCGGGCGAAGGCCTCGCCGGAGGGCCTGCCGCTGGAGGTGGCGCGGCCCTTCCAGAAGAAGCTCGCCGGGCTCATCGGGCTGTGCTGGACGCTCACCACCACCATGGACCTGGCGCACCCGCGGGCCGAGGGCAAGCGCCCCTTCGGCTTGAAGTTCCTCCAGTGGTCCTTCCAGAACATGATCGACCTGACGTCCCAGCACGCCGCGTCGTGCCGGACCTTCTACGAGGCGCTCCACCTGCGCAAGGGCATCATGGGGCTGCTGCAGCCCGGCTTCCTCGGGGCGCTGCTGGTGTACAACCTCAAGAGCTTCTTCGTGCCGAGGCACAAGCGGGCCAACCTGGACCAGATGCCGGCCCGGCCGGGTCCCCGCCCGAGCCCGGGCTTGGAGCGGGTGGACGCCGCCGCCTGAGCCCCTGGGGCACCCAGTCATTTGGAGGACCCGGGAGGCGGTTGTAGAACCCTCCCCGACCCGGCCGTCCCCTCCTGGGAGCCCCATCACATGAAGCCTGATTCCGCTGGCCCCGCCGCGACAGAGTCCCACCCGCCCGCCACCGACTTCCAGCCCTACATCCCCGCCGAGCGGATGGACGTGGCGGAGTTCACGCCCAAGGCCATCATCATCGGGGTGTTCTTCGGCATCATCTTCGGCGCCGCCACGGTGTACCTGGCGCTCAAGGCGGGTCTGACCGTCTCGGCGTCCATCCCCATCGCGGTGCTCGCCATCTCCCTGCTCAAGAAGCTGGGGGGCTCGACGATCCTCGAGAACAACGTGGTGCAGACCATCGGCTCGGCGGGCGAGTCCATCGCCGCGGGCGTGGTGTTCACCCTGCCCGGCTTCCTCTTCCTGAGCCCCGAGAGCCAGGGTGCGAGCTTCTTCGAGTACTGGACCATCTTCACTCTGGCGCTGCTGGGCGGCGTGCTGGGCACGCTGATGATGGTGCCGCTGCGCCGCTCGCTCATCGTCAAGGAGCACGCCAACCTGCCCTACCCGGAAGGGACGGCGTGCGCCTCGGTGCTCATCGCGGGCGAGAAGGGCGGCGACCTGGCGAAGATCGCCTTCCAGGGCGTGGGCTTCGCGTTCGTGTACGCGCTCTTGCAGAAGATCGTGAAGCTCATCGCCGAGACGCCGGCGCTGGTGACGAAGCAGACCAACCGGTTCTTCCCCTCCGCCACGCTCAACGGCGACATCACGCCGGAGTACCTGGGCGTGGGCTACATCGTCGGACCGAAGATCGCCGGCGTGCTCGTGGCCGGTGGCGTGCTCGCGTGGCTGGGGCTCATCCCGCTGCTGGCCACGCTGGTGCCGGGTGACACCATCGCCGAGCAGTTGGTGAAGCTCGGCTATCTGCAGAGCCTCACCACGGCGGGAGGCCCCGGCGGGTGGGATCCGGCGACCCACACCTTCCGCGACACCGCGGCGGCCATCTACCGCGCGTACGTGCGGCAGATTGGCGCGGGCGCGGTGGCCGCGGGCGGCTTCATCACGCTGCTCAAGACGCTGCCCACCATCGTGTCCGCCTTCCAGGAGAGCCTCGCGTCCTTCAAGGAAGGCGCCGGGAAGGCGGTGCAGAAGCGCACCGAGAACGACCTGCCCATCACCGTGGTGCTCTTCGGCAGCGTGGCCCTCATCCTGGTGCTGGCCGTGCTGCCCTTCCTGCCCGGGAGCGTGTTCGGCCGGTTGATGCTGGGCATCCTCATCGTGGTGTTCGGGTTCTTCTTCGTGACGGTGGCCTCGCGCATCGTGGGCATCATCGGCTCGTCGTCCAACCCCATCTCCGGCATGACGATCGCCACGCTGATGGCCACCTGCCTCATCTTCATCGGCATTGGCTGGACGGGGGACATCTACCAGCCCATGGCGCTGTGCGTGGGCGGCATGGTGTGCATCGCGGCGGCCAACGCGGGCGCCACGTCGCAGGACCTGAAGACGGGCTACCCGGTGGGCGCCACCCCGCGCGCGCAGCAGATCGGCCTGATGATTGGCGCGGTGGCGGCGGCGATCGTCATCGGGCTCACCATGAAGCTGCTGGACACGCCCACCGAGGCGATGCGCGCCCAGGGCATCCTGCACCGCATCGGCACGGACGCGTACCCCGCCCCGCAGGGCACGCTCATGGCCACGCTCATCAAGGGCCTCCTGTCCTTCAACCTGGACTGGCAGTTCGTGCTCGTGGGCGTCTTCCTGTCGGTGACGATGGAGCTGTGTGGCGTGAAGTCGCTGTCCTTCGCCGTGGGCGCCTACCTGCCCCTGTCCACCACCGCGCCCATCTTCGTGGGTGGCGCCATCAAGGGGCTGTCCGACTTCGTGGCCCAGCGCAAGGGCGAGCACGTGGAGGAGTCCGAGCTCGGCCCCGGCAACCTCTTCTCCAC
Source organism: Cystobacter fuscus (assembly GCA_049060065.1). Taxonomy (GTDB): domain Bacteria; phylum Myxococcota; class Myxococcia; order Myxococcales; family Myxococcaceae; genus Cystobacter; species Cystobacter fuscus_B. The sequence continues at coordinate 172,097 of JBMEQP010000002.1, read as the reverse complement.
GGGCCTGGTGGCCGGTGGCGCGCTCGCGGGCGTGGTGGTCGCCATGCTGTCGGTGTACGGGCCCATCAACGACGTCATCGCCCGGCTGTCGGTGGAACACGCCCTCACCAACGTCCTGGGCGCGGGGGGCTATCAGCTGCTCGGCGTGCTCGCCTTCGCCTTCATGAGCTTCGTGCTCTACCGCGTCTCGCGCCGCCCCTCATAGGTGTGACGCACCGCATCCCCCACCCCGCCTGGAGCGCCAAGCGTGTGCTTGTCACCAGTGCGGGGGCATTCCCGGCGGATTATTGAAGGGTGCAGGACGATCGTCGGCCCGCCCGCATGAAGAAGGAGCGGGCACTGCACATCTTTGTCACCGAAACGGCGAAGCGCTGTCCGCATCACTCCATCTAGTAGTGGAGAAGGACATCGCGAAACCGGAACGGTTCCCCGGGGAGGCGACCATGGCCATGACCGTGACGAAGCTGGTGGAAGGACGAGAGGGACAGAACAGGGCCCTCGAGGCACGGGAGCGCCGCAACAAGGCGCGGCAGGCGGTGGCGCGGAGCATGTCGGGCCGATCGCTCGTCGAGCTGTCCCTGGACGGAGCCCGGGAGAGCACCCTGGAGGATGACCGGGAGCGTCGCTTCCTCACCGCGCTGCAGCAAGTGGAGGCGGAGCTGGGGGTGGCGCCCTCGGAGATGGTGGAGGACGAGACGGGCTTCTATGGCCTCTTCGTCACCCCCATGCCCGCCCTGCTCGCCCGGCGCCGGGCCAGCCGCATCGAGGCGCGGGAGGCGTGGGATCAACGCCTGAGCATCGAGTGCTACGGGCTCGCCGGAAGCCGGTGGCCACGGGCAAGGTGCCCCGCGAGACCGTCGGCTCCCCCCAACTGCACTGACGCGCGGAGACCCTAGCCGCCCGCGGCCAGCACGCGCGCGAGCGGCCCCAGGGCGGCGGTGAAGACGTCCGGGTGCGTCAACAGCGACAGCACGAGGAAGGCTCCTCCCCGGAAGTCATAGAAGTATCCCGGCTGCACGCTCACCCCTTCCTCCAGCAGGGCCAGACACGTGGCCTCCTCGCCGGGCTCCAGGGGAATGCGCAACACGGCGCTCCAGCCGCCCTGCGCGGGCACCACGTCCCAGGGAGCTCCCGCCGGCCGGGCCTCGAGCAACCGGCGCCGGTTCTCCTTCACCCGCGCGAGCACCGCGCCCTGGAAGACGGGCGCGTGGGCCAGCCACTCCGGCAGGCTGAGCTGCACGGGCGTGTTCACCGGCAGGTACGTGTCCGCCACCAGCTCCAGGCGCGCCAGGGCCTCGTCCCGCGCCGCCTCGGGTCCCCCCACGTGCATCCACGCGAGCTTGAGGCCCGGCAGGCCGGCGACCTTCGACAGCCCCGACAGACTGAAGGTGGGCATGGGCAGCTCCCGCCCGGCCACCGAGCCCACCCGCCCCGGCTCCGCGTCCCAGGCGAAGTCGGAGAAGACCTCGTCCGACACGAGCGCCAGCCCGGCCCGCGCGCACAGGGCGCCCAGCGCCTCCAGCTCGCCCTCGCGCAGGTAGTGGCCCGTGGGGTTGCCGGGATTCACCACGAGCACCGCCCGCGTGCGCGCGTCACGCGCGGCGTCCACCGCGTCCACGTCCAGGCCGAAGCCATGCGCGCGGGGCAGGCGGTAGGTGCGCGTCTCCACCCCCTCCAGCCGCGCGAGGTACTCGAAGAGCGGGTAGCTGGGCGCGGGGACGAGCACGTTGTCCCCCGGCTCGCACAGCAGCTTGAAGAGCCAGCCGTATGCCTCGCTCGTGCTCGCCGAGAGGACGAGGTGCTCGGGGCGCATCGCCCTTCCCCGCGTGCCCAGGAAGGCCACCACCGCCTCGCGGGCGGAGAGCAGGCCCAGGGACTCGGGGGCGTAGCGCAGGGCCTCCGGGTGGGCCAGCGGCGCGGGCGCGGGCAGGGGCAGCTCCACGCGGGTGGGGTTGGTCTCCGTCAGGTCCATCACCGGCAGTCCCCGGGCGCGGCGGCTGGCGAGCGCCAGGGCCAGGGCGTTCCACGTCCGCGCGAACCCCGTGCGCGCGGAAAAGGGACTCACAGGCCCGTCTGGAGCATGGCGGAGGCCACGCGCCGGATGAGCTCGCGGCGGATCTCCTTGCGGCAGTGGTCGATCGCCTTGGGGTGGGGCTTGGGCAGTGTCCCCTCCCGCGAGCGGAGGGCGGTGCGCAACACCAGTTCGACCTTGGATGGCTCGAGGTGGAAGAGCCGGGCTCCCTCCTTCTGCAGGAAGTAGGAGAGACCGCGCGTATCGAGGAGCTTGGAGAGGTATCGCCTGGAGTCAGCGAGGAGCGAGAGGTCGATGATGTCGGCCATTCGCCGAGGTTTCTCACCCGGATCGAAACATGCGTCCATTTCGCGGCCGGACGGTGCGAAAATTTGATCTCCGGCGCGCATGCGAAACGCGGCGGAGGCCGATTTATCGGGCTCGCGCGCGATCCATCCCGAGCAGCGGGGCGAGTGCCGCGCGGAACGCCGCGTGACGGCGTACCGGCTGCAACAGGTAGGGAACAGGGCCCAGGACACGGACGCCATGACGCTCGGCGATGAGCGTCGCGTTGTCGCGCTCGGAAGGGTCGCGCGAGGGGGTGCTCCGCGACAGCAGCACCGCCGCGACAGGGATGTTGCGCGCGGCGAGGGCCTCGAGGGACAGGGCCGTATGGTTGAGCGTGCCCAGGCCCGCGCGGGCCACGAGCAGCACGGGCAGGCCGAGCGTGGAGATGAGATCGATGACGTCGTGGGAGGAGTCGAGCGGGACGAAGAGGCCGCCGGCGCCCTCCGCGACCACGGCCCCCTTCCCCACCCGCTCCCAGGCGGCGAGCGTGACGCCCCAGTCGGGCTCGCGGCCGAGGCGGCGCGCGGCGATGCCCGGGGCCAGGGGCGCGCGGAAGCGGTGGGGACAGACGAGCTCCAGGGGCAGGTCGCTGCGCGCGGCCTCGCGCAGGCTCAGCGCGTCCGCGGGGGCGCGCAGCGAGGCACACCCGCTCTCGTAGGGCTTGAAGCCCTGGGGGGACAGCCCCGCGTCGGCCATCAGGGACAGCAGGGCACGCGAGGCCTGGGTCTTGCCCACGCCGGTGTCGGTGCCCGTGACGAAGAAGCGGGGGACGGGGGAAGCACACGTTTGCGGGCCATGGGGCCTCCGGTGTCAGAGATTGAGGGAGCGCAGGGCGGCGAGCGCCAGGTCGAGCTGGCCCTCGGTGTGCGCGGCGGACAGGCAGAAGCGCAACCGGCTGGTGCCCTCGGGGACGGTGGGCGGGCGGATGGCCTTCACGAGCAGGCCCCGGGAGCGCAAGGCCTGGGACGCCGCGACGGCGCGCTCGGGCTCGCCCACGATGACGGGGAAGACGGCGCTGCGCGGCTCCGCGGCGAAGCCGAGCTCTCGCAGCCCCGGGAGAAGCGGTGGATGTTGCGCCACAGCCGGGCACGCAGGGCGTCATCGCGCTCGACGATGTCCACGGCGGCCTCGGCCGCGGCGCACAGGGCGGCGGGCAGCGCGGTGGAGTAGACGAGGGGCCGGGCGCGCTGGAGCACGAAGTCCACCACCGGGCGGGACGCGGCGATGTACGCGCCCAGCCCGCCGAGCGACTTGCTCAACGTGCCCATGCGCACGTCCACGGCCCCTTCCAGGCCCAACGCCTCGCACAAGCCCGCGCCCCGCTCACCGAGCACCCCCGTGGCATGTGCCTCGTCGACGAGGAGCGCCGCGCCGTGGGCCTGACACACCTGGACGATGTCGCGCAGGGGGGCGACGTCTCCATCCATGGAGAACACGGTGTCGGTGACGACGAGCCGGCGGCGCGCGGGGGTGGAGGCCAGGGCGCGCTCCAGCGCCTCGACGTCCGAGTGGGGGTAGACGACCGTGCGGGCGCGCGACAGCCGGCAGCCGTCGATGAGGGAGGCGTGGTTGAGGGCGTCGGAGAAGACGGCGTCCTCGGGGCCCACGAGCGCCTGGAGGGTGCCCACGTTGGCCGCGTAGCCCGAGTTGAACAGGAGCACGGCCTCGGCGTGCTCGAAGGCGGCGAGCCGGGCCTCCAGCCGCTGGTGCGCGGAGGTATCGCCCACCACGAGCCGGCTCGCGCCGGAGCCCACGCCATGCACCTCGAGCGCGGCGGCGGCCGCGGCGCGCACGGTGGGCGACGCGGCCAGCCCCAGGTAGTCATTGGAGGCGAAGTTGACGAGCGTCTCGCCGCCCAGGCGCACGAGCGGCCCCTGGGCGGAGTCGAGCGGCTCCAGATAACGGCGCAGCCCCCGGGCCTTGAGGGCGGCGAGCCCCTCCTCGGCCCACGCGGTGGCCACGCCCGCGGCGCGCGCGCTCACCGGGACGTGTCCGGCTCCAGCGGCCGGATGCCCGCCTTCTCCAGCAGGGCCATGTCCTGGGCGTACTCGGGGTTGCCCGTGGTGAGCAGCTTGTCGCCGAAGAAGATGGAGTTGGCGCCCGCGAGCATGCAGAGCAACTGCGCCTCCTCGTTCATCTGCTTGCGGCCCGCGGACAGGCGCACCATGGACAGGGGCATGAGCAGACGCGCCGTGGCGATGGTGCGCACCATCTCCACCGACTCCACCGGCTTCTGGTTCTCCAGGGGCGTGCCCTTCACCGCCACCAGCGCGTTGATGGGCACCGACTCCGGGTGCACCTCCTGGTTGGCCAGCGTGAGCAGGAGCCCGCAGCGGTCCTCCACGCTCTCGCCCAGGCCGATGATGCCGCCCGAGCACACGGAGATGCCCGCCTTGCGCACGCGCTCGAGCGTGCGCAGCCGATCGTCATACGTGCGCGTGGAGATGATGTCCCCGTAGTGCTCGGCCGAGGTGTCCAGGTTGTGGTTGTAGGCGGACAGGCCCGCCTCGCGCAGCCGCGCGGCCTGGCTCTCGGAGAGCATGCCCAGCGTGGCGCACGCCTCCATGCCGAGCGCCTTCACGCCCTTGACCATCTCCAGGACGCTGTCGAACTGGGGGCCGTCCTTCACCTCGCGCCAGGCCGCGCCCATGCAGAAGCGCGTGGCGCCCGCGGCCCGGGCCTGGGCGGCGGAGGAGAGCACGGCCTCCACCGGCATGAGCTTCTCGGCCTTCACCCCCGTGTGGTGGCGCGCCGCCTGGGGGCAGTAGCCGCAGTCCTCGGGACAGCCGCCCGTCTTGATGGACAGGAGCGAGCACAGTTGCACCTTGTTGTCCTGGAAGACGGCCCGGTGGACGGTCTGCGCCTTGTGGATGAGCTCCAGGAGCGGCAGCGCGTAGAGGGCGCGCACCTCGGGCAGCGTCCAGTCATGGCGGACGGTGACTCCGGGAGGCGGCGTGGCGAAGTGGGCGTGGCCGTGGAACGAGTCGTCGGAAGGGGCGTGGGCGGACATGGGCTCCTCGGAAGAGCGCCGAACGTCGTGGATGGCCCCATCGTTGTCAACCACGCAGCACGCCCGGGTTGACAACCCCCGGGCGTGCCGAAAATCAGTCTGAAATCAGGGACTTGCGGAGGTCATCCCCCCGAAGACCCGCCCTCTCAGGCGTGGATTCTGCGTCCGCGGCCCGCCCAGCCCGCCAGGAACAACACGACGATGGAGCCAATCACCGACATGATGAGACCCGAGGGCTGCAGGTCGAGCACGCTCCGGCCCGGCGAGAACAGCGCGCCGATGAAGCCACCCACGAACGAACCCACGATGCCCAGGATCATCGTCATGATGAGACCCATGGACTGGCGGCCCGGAACCAGAGCACGCGCGATCAGACCCGCCACCAGACCCACCACGATGAACCAAATGATGCTCATCTGTTCTCTCCTCAGATCGGGCACCGCCCCGTGCGGCCCCAGTGGTCTGCAACTTGGGGAGCCCCTCCCCGGAGCACAACTTGTTCCGGCGAATTCCGATGAATCCCCGCGCTTGCCTGCCCGCTCTCCATCCGGCCAGGAAATGAAGTGGGGCGGCGTGGAGGGGTGCGCTAGAGAACAACCTCCATGGCGAAGGCGAAGACGCATTACGCGTGTCAGGCGTGCGGGTACCAGTCGGCGAAGTGGTTGGGCAAGTGCCCTGACTGCGGCGCGTGGAGCTCGCTGGTGGAGGAGACCGAGACGAAGGTGGACGAGAAGCGCCCGGCCTGGGGCGCCTCGGGCGGAGCCTCCAAGCCGGTGCGGCTGCGCGAGGTGAGCGGCGAGCAGGAGCAGCGCCGGCACACGGGCATCGCCGAGTTCGACCGGGTCCTCGGCGGCGGAGTGGTGGACGGCTCGCTGGTGCTGCTCGGCGGAGACCCCGGTATCGGCAAGTCCACGCTGCTGCTCGCCGCGTTGGACCGGCTGGGCCACGCGGGCCCGGTGCTCTACGTGTCGGGCGAGGAGTCCCTGCGGCAGACGAAGATGCGCGCCGAGCGCCTCCGGGTGGAGGGCGAGGCCATCCACCTCTTCGCGGAGACGGACGCGGACCGGGTGCTCTCGGTGGCCGAGTCGCTCAAGCCCCGGGCGCTGGTGGTGGACTCCATCCAGACCATGTACCTGCCGGAGCTGGGCAGCGCGCCGGGGAGCATCTCCCAGGTGCGCGAGGTGGCCGGGCGATTCATGGCCTACGCCAAGCGCAGCGGCGTGCCCACCTTCCTCGTGGGCCACGTGACGAAGGAGGGCTCCATCGCGGGCCCGCGCGTGCTCGAGCACATGGTGGACACCGTGCTCTACTTCGAGGGCGAGCGCGGCCACCCCTTCCGGATTCTGCGGGCGCACAAGAACCGCTTCGGCTCGACGAACGAGATCGGCGTCTTCGAGATGAAGGGCGCGGGGCTCGTGGAGGTGGCCGACCCCTCGGCGCTCTTCCTCGCCGAGCGCCCGGCGGGCAAGGCGGGCAGCGTGGTGACGTGCACGCTCAATGGCACGCGCCCCCTGCTGGTGGAGGTGCAGGCGCTGGTGGCGCCCACCGGCTACGGCACCGCGCGGCGCACGGCCATCGGCGTGGATGGCAACCGCGTGGCCCTGCTCGCCGCGGTGCTGGAGAAGAAGGAGGACATTCCCCTGGTGGGCTGCGACCTCTTCGTCAACGTGGCCGGCGGCATGCAACTGTCCGAGCCGGCGTGTGACCCGGCGGTGTGCGCGGCCCTGGTGAGCAGCCTGCAGAACCGGCCGCTCGAGGCACATACCCTGGTGCTCGGCGAGGTGGGATTGGCCGGCGAGGTGCGCGCGGTGGGCCGGTGGAGCCCCGGCTCGCCGAGGCGGCGAAGATGGGCTTCCAGCGCGCCGTCATTCCCAAGGGCAGCGCCCGGCGGCTCGAGGACTCCAAGCTGGAGGTGGTCGGCGTGGAGACCCTGTCCGAGGCGCTCGGCGCCATGTTCGACTGAGCTGGCCCCAGCCCCTCGAAGACGACCGGCCCCGCGCCGCGTCCCCTTCCGGAGGACCGCGCGAGGCCGGTACGGATGAGCCGCTCGAGGAGCGGGAATCAGCCGCCGATGTTCTTGAGCACGGACATGCCCATCTCGTGCATCTGCTTCATCATCTGCGCGATGAGCTGGTTGAGCTCCTGCTCCTTCTGCATCTTCATCTGCGCCTCGAGGAAGGGCTTCATCTCCGCGGGAGCGGTCGCGAGCATCTGGTTCTGGGCAGCGCTCAGACCACCCATGGCACCCTGAGCCGAATTCACGATCGAAGAGAGAGAGGACATTTGATTTTCCTTGGGCCCGCTCGGGGCCGAAGCTGAGGTTCGAATCCAACTGCTTGATAAAATGGTTATCGATTCTTGAGAGCCGGAGTTTCCTCTCGGATTTTCGGAACCATTTCCGGGCGGTTTCGGAACACCCGCGGGGAGCCCGCGATGCAGTGCATCCCCTCGTGCTGCCCCCCTCTCCGTCGCGCCGGGGAAGCCAGCTCAGCCCGCCTTGCGCAACTTCTTCTCCGCCGACGGCACCGCCTCGAGGAAGCGCACCGGTATCCTGTCCACCAGCCGCTCGGTGTACTGGGTGAACAGGCGGTAGAGCACCGGCAGCAGCACCAGCGTCAGCACGCACGCGGAGATGGTCCCCGCCACGATCACCACCGCCAGCGGCTTCTGCGTCTCCGAGCCGATGCCCCGGCTCAAACACGCCGGCACCAGGCCCAGCGCCGCCAGAGACGCCGTCATCAGCACCGGCCGCAGGCGCTCCGTCGCGCCGTTGAGGATGGCGGACTCCAGCGGCTCGCCCGCCTCGCGCCGCTCGGCGATGGCCGACATCACCAGCACCCCGTTGAGTGACGCCTGGCCGATGAGCGCGATGAAGCCCACCGCCGCCGCCACCGACAGCGGCATGCCCGCGAGGAACAGGCCGAACACGCCTCCAATCAGCGCGAAGGGCACGTTCATCAGCGTGATGACCGCGCGGCCGAACGAGTTGAACGCCTTGAAGAGCAGCAGCAGCGTCAGCACGAGCGCCACCGGCACCACCGTCAGCAGCCGGTGCATCGCGCGCTCCTTGCTCTCGAACTCGCCGCCCCACTCGATGCCCACCCCCTGGGGCAGGGGCACCTCGCTGGCCACCTTCGCGCGGGCCTCCTCCACGAACGAGCCCATGTCGCGCCCCCGCACGTTCATGCGGATGCCGATGTAGCGCCGGCCATTCTCGCGATTGATGGACGCGCGGCCCTCGCCGCTGCCCACCCGGGCCAGCGCCTCGAGCGGCACCGTCACGCCACCGTCCACCGGAACGCGCAGCTTGCGGATCTTCTCCACGTCGTCGCGGCTGGAGGAGGGCAGACGCATGACGACGTCGAAGCGCCGCTCTCCGTCCCAGAACTCGCTCACCGGCTGGCCGCTGAGCGCCGTCTGCAGCACGTGCTGGAACTCGCCCATGTCCATGCCGTAGCGCGCGAGCGCCACCCGGTCCGGAGTCACCTGCACCTGCAGCACCGCCGCGCTCTTCACCGGGCCCAGGTCCGCCACGCCCTCCACATGGGAGATGCTGTTCTTCACCTTCTCCGCCAGCTCCTGCAGCGCCGCCAGGTCGTCACCGAAGAGCTTCACGGCGATCTGCCCCTGCTGGCCGGAGATGCTCTCGTTGACGTTGTCGCCGATGGGCTGGCTGAAGTTCACCTCCAGGCCAGGAATGCCTTCGATGGGCTTCTTGAGCGCGTCCATCACCTCGTCGAGCGTGGGCGTCTCCTTGGGCCACTCGTGAGGCGGCTTGAGCTTGACGAAGAACTCCAGGTTGTTGGCCAGCTTGGCGTCCGTGCCATCCTCGGGACGGCCCAGGGCGGAGAGCACCTGCTCCACCTGAGGCGCCTGCTCGATGAGCTGGGTGATGCGCGGCACCAGCTTGCGGCCCTCGGTGAGGGAGACGTTGGGGGGCAGGCTGAACGTCATGTAGATGCTGCCCTCGTTGAGCGCGGGGAGGAACTCGCTGCCCAGCCGCGGCACCATCATCCCCGCCACCACCAGGCCCGCCGTGGCCACGCCCAGCACCCACGCGGGCCGCTTCAGGGCGAACCTCAGCGTGGGGCCATAGGCGCGCTCGGCCAGCTTCAGCACCGGGCTCTCCTTGTGCCGGCCCCCTTGCGGTAGACGAACGAGGCGAGCACCGGCACCAGCGTCACCGAGAAGACGAGCGCGCCCACCAGCGCCGCCACCACCGTGTTGGCCATGGGGCTGAAGATGCGCCCCTCCACCCGCTCCAACATGAAGATGGGCAGGTAGGCCGCGATGATGATGAGCATGGAGAACACCGTGGGCCGCACCACCTGGGAGGTGGCCTGGCGGATGCGCTCCTCCACCGGCACGTCCTCGTGCGCCGCCCCAGGGCCATGCCCGTGGTCCAGCGCCAGCTTGAGCAGGATGCTCTCGATGATGACCACGCCGCCGTCCACGATGACGCCGAAGTCCACCGCGCCCAGCGACAACAGGTTGGCGGACATGCCTCGCATCTTCAGGTAGATGAACGAGCTGAGCAGCGAGAGGGGAATCAACGTCCCCACCACCAGCGCCGCCCTCAAGTCCAACAGGAAGATGAAGAGGACGAGCGTCACCACGATGCCGCCCTCGAGCAGGTTGTGGCCCACCGTCTTGAGCGTGGTGTTCACCGGTCCGTGCGATCATAGAAGGGCTCCACCTTCGCCCCGTCCTGCTCCAGGCGGTGGTTGATTTCCCCCACCGAGTCGCGCAAGCGCGCGAGCACATCGGAGGGATTCTCCCCGCGGCGCATCAACACGATGCCCTCCACGGAGTCGAGGTTGGTGCCACGGCTCACCACGCCCTGGCGCGGGGCCCAGCCATCCGCCACCTCCGCCACGTCCTTGATGAAGACGGGAGTGCCGTCATGCGTGGCCACGCGCACGTCGCGGATGTCGTCCAGGGTGGAGAAGAGGCCCTGGCTGCGGATGACGAGCTGCTCGGCGCCGCGCTCCAGCACGCCGCCCGAGGCGTTCTTGCTGCCGCTCTGAAGGGCCTTCTCCAGATCATCCAGCGTCAGACCAAACGAGGCCAGTCGCGCCGGATCCGGCTGCACGTGCACCTCGCGCAGCAGGCCACCGATGGACACCACGTCCGCCACGCCGTTGACACGCAAGATCATCGGGCGCACCACCCAGTCCTGCAGGGTGCGCAGCTTCATGGGGTCCCCCTTCGCGCCGCTGAGCGTGTAGCGGTACACCTCGCCAATGGGCGTGGCGTAGGGCCCCAGCTCCGGGGTGATGCCCTCGGGCAGCTCCACTTCACGCAACCGCTCCAGCACCTGCTGGCGCGCCGCCAGTCCGTCCACCCCGTCGTTGAAGGTGAGGGTGACGAAGGACAGCCCGAAGAGCGACAGGTTGCGCAGCCGGTTCAGGCCCGGGGTGCCATTGAGCGCGCGCTCCAGCGGCAGGCCAATCTGCCGCTCCACCTCCTCCGAGGGCTGGCCGGGAAAGAGGGTAATCACCTGCACCTGCGTGTCCGTGGGATCCGGGAAGCGCTCCACGGTGAGGCCCTGGAAGCTCACCCAGCCCCAGATGGCGATCAGCACCGAGAAGAAGAGGACCGCGGCCCGGTTCTTGAGCGAGAAGTCCACGAGTTTGTCGAACATGAATGGGTCTCCAGTGCGCGGCTAGTTCGCCAGCTCGATGGTGTTCTCCAGCAGCAGCGCGCCGCGGGCGACGTAGCGGCTGCCCGTCTCCAACCCGGCGCGCAGCTCGACCTCACCGTCCCGGCGGCGGCCCGTCGTCACCGCCACGCGCTCCAGCCTTCCGGCCTCCCGCGCCACGAAGACGACCGAGCGCCCCCCGTCCGTCACCACCGCACCGGCCGGCACGCGCACGCGCCTCACGTCCGCGGGCGCCTCGGGCGTCACCTCCATGAAGGCATTGGGGCGCAGCACCCGGTCCTCGTTCACCACCCGCACCCGCACCTCCACCGTGCGCCGCCGCGGATCCACCACCTCCGAGACACGCTCCACCGTGCCGCGCCGCTCCACTCCACCCGACTGCGTGCGGACGATGGCCGCCTGGCCCTCGCGCAGGTCCGCGGCGTCTGACTCCTGCATGTCCGCGATGACCAGCACCTCGCTCAGATCCGAGATGCGCAGGAGCGGCTTGTCGCGATCCGGCGTCACCTCCTGGTTGGACACCACGTCCAGGTCCACCACCGTGCCCGCGCGCGGCGCCGTCACCCAGAAGAGGTTGTCGCCCTCGGCGGACACCGAGAGGCTCGCGCGCTTGGCCCGGGCCGCCTCCAGGGCCAGCTTCGCCTGGCGCAGCTCGGCCTCGGCGGCCAGCAGCTCCTTCTCCGGCGCGGCCTGCAGGTTCACCAGCTCGCGCAGCCGGTCCGCCACGCGCTGCTTGTCCGCCACCTCCGTCTCGGCGCTCTTCTGCTCGCGGTCCAGGTCCGCGAAGGCCGCCGAGCGCACGGAGAAGAGCCGGTCTCCCGTCTTCACCCGATCCCCAATGCGCACGCGCACCTGATCCACCCGGCCCGCCAGGGGCGCGCCCATGGAGGCGGTCCGGTGCTCGTCCAGGTCCACGCGGCCGGGCGCGGGCAACGGCGCGAGCGCGGACGCCTCCTCGGCCACCGCGAGCTCGATGTACTGCCACTGCGGCCCCTCCGGGGGGCAGGTGCACGCTCTCGCCCTTGATGGTGGGACCGGGCGCGGGGGTAGGCTCGGCCTCGGCGTTCGAGGGGCGGCCGAGCACCGGGCCCAGGGAGACGGCGGCGCCCATGCCGAGACCGGCGGCGGCGAGCAAGAAGGGACGGCGGGGACGACGGGAGGAGGAAGCGGTCATGGGGGACTCCGAAGCGGGAGAGAGGTGGAAAGGGGTTAGAAGTGCTCGCCGAGTTCCGGCGGCGGCTTGGGACCGGCCGAGCGCACGCGCTCCAGGTCCAGCGAGAGGCGGAAGGCGGCGAGGTCGATGTCGGCGGCATCCAGCAGGAGCTGGCCGTAGGTGCGCCGGGCGAGCAGCAGATCCTGCAGCGAGGCCCCACCGGCCTTCACCGCCGCCTCCAGCCGCTGCACCAGCGAGGAGGCCAGGGGCAGCGTCTGCTGGCGCACGCGCTCGCGCCGGGCGGCCACCGCGTCGCGCTGGGTGGTGAGGGATTGGGTGTCGCGCTCGGCCTGGGCGGTGAGCTGCATGCGGGCCTGCTCGGAGGCTCGGCCTGGGCGCTCGCGGCGAGCACGTCCGCCTGGCCATGATCGAACACGGGCAGGGGAAAAGACAGACTGACGCCCAGCGAGTCGCGCTGGTTGCCGGAGATGAGGAACTGGTCGCGCAGGTAGCCCACGCGCACGGTGGGGTCCGGAATCCAGCGCCGCCGGGCGAGCGTGAGCGAGGAGTGAGCGCCGCGCCGCTGGGCCTCGAGCGAGAGCAGATCCGGCCGTTGCTCCACCTCGGAGGGCGGGAGCGGACGCGACAGGCGGGAGGAGAGGAAGTGGCTCGCGGCCTCGCGGCCACCGAAGGGTGAGCAGGACAGCCCCACCGTCCGCGAGCACGCCAGCAGCGCCGCGGCCAGCCGGCTGCGCTCCTCGACGAGCTGCCCCTGGAGCTGTGTCTCCTCCAGCGTGGCCCGGTCCACGTCCAGGCCCGCGGTGTCGCCTCGCTGCGCCCGGACGCGTTGCAGCTCCGTCAGCCGCGCGGCGTCCTCGGCCAGGCGCTCCAGCTCGGCCAGACGCACCTCGGAGGTGGCCACCTCCGCCGCGCGCTCCAGCACGTCATAGGTGCGCTCGCGCAGGCTGGATTGCACCTCGAGCGCGGTGGAGGCCAGGGCCGCCCGGGCCGCGTCGCCACGGGGGCCACGCTTGCCCAGCTCGATGAGCTCGGAGATGCCCACGCCCGCGTTGGGCACCTGCGTCAGCCGATTCAACCCCGGCGGGTTGGTGGGCCCCACGGCGATGGTTCCGACGGAGAGATCCATCCCGGGATTGGGGAGCTGGCGCGCGCGCACCACCTCGGCGCGCGCGGCGGCGATGCGGGCGCGGGCGGTGGCGAACTCGGGCGAGCGCGCCCACAGCAGCGCGGCCATGCCGTTCTCGTCGGGGAGCGAGGCGAGTGCCAGGGAGGCGGACGAGGCGGCGGGCGCTGGCGCGGCCGTGGGGGAGTCGGACTGGGCGGAGGCGGCGGTGGCCCCCAGCAACAGACAGGAGACGAGCAGTGGTGGAACACGACGCACGAAAGGGGCTCCCGGTGGGGTTCGGGAGAGTCCCTGGGCAAGCCGCGTGCCCACACTACTTCCAGTGATTCCGGGGGTTGGGCCACGGAGTCACTGCAAGGATCTTGAAGTGCCGGCCGGACTTCAAAATCCTTTCATTGAAGATTCTTGAACCGCCCGGAGCCAGGCCGTGGTGGCGAGCGAGCCGAGACACGGGGTGCGAGACCTCAGAAGTGGCATTCACCGGGAGAGAAGACGAAATTGCGCACCTCCCTAGCTGGAGTTCGAACCATGACCACACGCCGTCCGCTGTTGGCCGCCACCCTCGCCCTGGGCCTGCTCGCGGGATGCAGCCGCAATGCACCGCCCCCGGCTTCGCAGCCCTCCGAGTCCGGTGGGACGCCGCCCGCGCAGACCGACAAGTCCGCCACCGAGACGCCCACCCCGCCGCCCGCCGACACCCCGTCGGCCGGGAGCAATGCGGCGGAGACCGCCGCCACCCAGCAGAGCGCCACCTATTACGTCCGGGACAGCGGCATCCGCTGCATCGCCCCGCCCTGCCCGGCCTTCATCGCCACCCGGGTGGACAAGCCCGACGAGGACGGGTTGCAGATCACCGACCTCGACCTCAACGCGTTGGGCCTCAGCCAGGAGAAGCGCGACAGCCTGATGGAGGCGACCCACACGGCCCCCGGCATCAAGGTGGAGGCCATCCTGGGCATCAGCGCGAGCGCGGGCCCCGCTGGCCCCGCCAAGATCCTGCGCATCAGCCGGGTCCTCGACGGCAAGTAGTCACGGGCTTCGCGGTGCGAGACCTCCGGCCCCGGTACGCGGGCACGGAGGTATCGCACCGGGTCACCCTCCGTCTGGGGTGGGCTCGGCGTCCATGTCCCATTGCTCCGGCGAGAACATGCAGACACCGTTGCCCGCGTCATCGGTGCTCACGCAGAACGAGTTCACACACGGGGAGGGGCCCGACAAGGAGCAGCGTCGGCGGCACCGGCCCTGGACACACGCGGAGTCGTCCGGACAGCTCGCATCCCCCTCGTGTCCACAAGGCTGGACGCACCGGCCCTGGGCTCGCCCCACCAGGGTGAGAAAGGGCTCCGTCTCGCAGACCTTACCGTCGGGACAAGGCCTATCGCTGAGGCATGATTGACCCAGAACCACGAGGCACGCCGACACGCCGCCCTCCAGGCGAACGCACTCCTGGTCCTCGGCGCACACACGGCCCTCACACGTGGGCAAGCACACGGGCCCCTCGGGGTCACCGCGAGCACAGAAGAAGCCCTCCGAACACGTACCCTCCTCACCGGGAACACATCGTCGGCCGCACCAGCCGGAACCCGCGCAAACGAGTCCCTCCCCACAGGCCCATTCCCTCGTGGCCGGCAGAGGCTCCCGAATGCATCGTTCCCCCTCCTTGCGCGAGCCCACGAAGACACACTGGCGCAAGGCCATCCGCCGTCCACGCACGGGGATGGCACGGCAAACGTTTCCAGAGGTCGCGCACCACCGATCGGATTCGCATCCACTGGTCGTGCATCTCCGCATCTGGTAGCGCGGATCGTGAAAACACACGAGCGGAGGGTCACACTGCTCATCCCCCTGGCATGGCTGGAGCAGGGTCAGCCGTTGACGGGACTCCGCGGGCGGCAACCGGCAGCGACGCGCCACCCCTCGACGAACTGCTCAGCGGGAGCCCGGAACCAGAGCAGGAGGACACCCACCAGTGGGAGAATCAACAACGATACGGCAGCAACCCCCAGCACGACGCGCCACCTCGTCATCGGCGCATCCTCTCGCTCGAATCCAACAGTCCATCCCTATCTAGCGGCTGTGCTCGCCCTTGCTGGTACATCACGCGGGCCATGTTACCTCTACAGTCAGCCCGGCGCACCATTTCACCCGCCAGAACCAGAAGCCTCGTGCGGTAGCATGTGCACATGGCCACAGGGCACAGAGTTCCCAAGGTACGAACCAGCACTCACCCCATGGCTTCTCGTATCCACCCCACCAGAAGGATTGGGTCGCGGGCGGCATCCCTGCTCATCCTGCTCGCCAGCATTGGCACCAGCGGTTGTTACGCGGACAATTGCACGCCCGCGGATACGACCCATAGCTGCTGCGTGAAGAACCGCCCCGAGATGCCCGAAGCATGCGACGGGATCGAGGGAGTGGAAGGCACGGACTTTCGGAGTTCATCCACCCCTCAACAGGTCAAGGCCTCCAGCGGCAAGGGTCCAACGATCGCCATCGCGACCGCCGCGGCGACTGGGGCCGCCGCGGTGTTGGTCAGCATGAGCGATGCCGTCCAGTTCAAGAAGCTCCAGGAGGAGTTGGACAGGGTGATGGAGGAGTGTGTGGATCTGGCGGATCGAACCGTCGATTCGAGACGGCCCAAAGGCGAAATCCTCGACTCCGTCAGATGCAACGAGGAGGTGGGGAAAGACGCCGACGGGAAACGGGTGACCCGTGCCATGCAGTTGGGCAATGAGAAGCACCAAGAAGCATCCAAGTGCGTCGAAGAGAAGCTCAGCAGACTTATCGAGGGGCAATTCAGCATCGAGCAGCGTTACCAGTACGATCCGTCGACGAGAAAACTCAGGCGCGTGAGCACAGAAGAAGAACAACGCTTGATACGGCAGGGGCGGAAACACGAACTCAGGGGCACGTTGAAACCGGATGTCGTCATCCACTCCGGAGATCCAACACAAGCCCGACTTGTCTACGACTTCAAGTTTCCCTGCGGGAACGACAAACCTCCCACATGGCGCGTCTATGAAAAAGGCGCTTACCGAGACAGCACACAAGGGGAAAAATACAACGAAGCGTTCGGTGTAACGCCTGGGCGTGTCGCGCCCGGCAAGAAGGGTGTCATCCGATGAGCGACCGGTATCCGAGGATCAGACAATACGACGATCATGGCCATTTGGATCTACGTGAGGGACTGGTCCTCTGCTTTTTCATGCGGCGTCCGCACAATGAAATATCAAAGGCCGTCATGAGCGCCCTGGACATCTACCTGAATGCAGTAGGACCCGAGAAGCTGGGCTGGTCCCTGGAACCAGAAACGGACGACGATCCCGATGAAGAGGGCATCGAGACGGTCATGCGTCCACTCGACAGTGTGCAGTGGGCAAGCGTTCGAAGGAAATTGAGCGACCCCATCAGTTGCCTCCTCCTACTGGATGAGTATGAAAACCGGTGGGGGGATTCCATGTCGAGTACTACGGCAGACAACGCGCCACCTTCGAATGCCCTGCCCGGTCACAAGCCGTCAGCGCGCTGTCCTTCTGGTTGCCCATGGAGTACCTGGAGGAGCAGGGCCCCTCGCGAGTCAGGGACATGGCCGTGGCGATGGCACGCGAGCTTCCCATCAACTCGGGTTATGTCAGTCTCTCCTTCAACTACCTTTTTCGGTACCGAGAAGTCGTCCGTGCGGTACACGAGAATTGCTTCCGCTACCCGGGTCTGGATGTCCACGACTTGAGTGATGCGTCCATGAAACTTGGAACACGCGTTCGCGGGGCGTACTGGTTGAACTTCTACGGACAGCCACTGCTCGGACAACTCGGAGGGGCGGAACATCTTCGCCAGCAACTCGATTCACCCCAGGTCTCCGTCGAAGAACTCGGGGAAGAAAAGGTTCTGGTGGCGCTCGGGGCGGAACCAACAACAGGGGAAGTGAAACAGCAGAGCGAACTGCATCCGTACCGGACCCTGGCCCGGGTGCTGGAGCCCTTCCTGCATCAGCAGCAACCGGACTGGTTCAGCTTCTCCCTGGAGCAACTGCGTCAATGGGAACGCCGATTCACGACCTATGAGTAGACTGGGGGCCCGCCCATGGCCTCCTGGACCCCGCTCACCACCCGGCTGTCGGACGCGCTCGGCTCGCTCTCGGCGCGCCTGCTCGTGGCCTTCCTCCTGCCCACCCTGCTCTTCCTCGCCCTCACCGGCACGGCCGTCTACGCGCTCGCCCGCGGCATCCTCGAGGACGAGCTGGGCACGAGCCTCACCGCCATCGCCGCGGCCACCGCCACCCAGGTGAGCGGCGAGCGCATGCTCACCATCGAGCCGGGCGACGACACCACCGGCACGCGCACCGGCGCAACCTCGTGCGCCTGCTCACCGACGTGCGCGCCGCCAGCGGCGTGCGCCGCGTGTACGTCGTGGACACCCGCGGCCAGGTGCGCGCCGACGTGGGCGGCGGCCTCCCCGTGGGCACCGAGGTCCCCGAGCTCGCCCGCGACCGGCTCGAGCTCTCCCGCGTCTTCTCCGGCGAGCGCGCCGCGAGCGGTGCTCTTCCAGGGCTCCGACGGCCTGCTCTACAAGACGGGCTACGCCCCCGTGCGCCGCGAGGGCGAGGTGGTGGGCGCCGTGGCGGTGGAGGGCAGCGCCGCCTTCTTCGGCCCGCTCGCGCGCCTGTCCCGGGGCTTCGCGG
This sequence comes from Cystobacter fuscus, assembly GCA_049060065.1. GTDB lineage: Bacteria > Myxococcota > Myxococcia > Myxococcales > Myxococcaceae > Cystobacter > Cystobacter fuscus_B. The sequence goes on along the minus strand of JBMEQP010000002.1, from coordinate 154,088 downwards.
CGGCGAGCGCGGGCGCACTCGGGGTGCTCGCGCTCGTGGCGCTCTTCACCGCGCGGGGGCTCGCCCGGCCCCTGAGCCGGCTCATGGACTCGGCGCTGCGCATCGGCCGGGGCGACCTGACCACCCCCGTGCCCCCCGAGCCCACCCGGGAAATCGGTGTGCTGGCGCGCGAGCTGGAGGTGATGCGCGGGGCGCTCGAGGGCCGCGACCGGCAGCTCAAGTTGATGCTCGCGGGCGTGGCCCACGAGGTGCGCAACCCCCTGGGCGGCATCTCGCTCTTCTCCGGCCTGCTCACCGAGGACCTGAAGGCGGGCGCCACCCAGGAGGCCGCCGGGCACGTGGCGCGCATCCAGCACGAGGTGGACTACCTGCAGCGCATCGTCGAGGACTTCCTCGCCTTCGCTCGCGAGCAGCCGCTCTCGCGCGCGAGCGTGGCGGCCTCGGAGCTGCTCTGGGAGGCGCGGGGCCTGCTCACCTCGGACGCGGCGGCGCGGCGGGTGGAGGTGCGCGTGGACGCCGAGGAGGCCGTGCTGGAGGCCGATGGCAGCCTGCTGACGGCCGCGGTGGTGAACCTGGTGAAGAACGCCGTGCAGGCCACCCCTCCCGGTGGCCTCGTGCGGGTGACGGGCCGCGGCGAGGGCCCCCACTACACCATCCGCGTCGAGGACCCCGGCGCGGGCGTGCCCGAGGCCGAACGCGAGCGCATCTTCGAGCCCTTCTTCACCACCCGGCAGAAGGGCACGGGCCTGGGCCTGCCCCTGTCGCGCAAGATCGCCCGGGCCCACGGCGGCGACCTGCGCCCGGTCCCCACGCCGGGCCTCACCTGTTTCGAGCTCACCCTCCCCCGGGCCGCTCCACCGCCTCCTCCTTGACCCGGCGGGCCAGCACCTGTCCGCCCTGCCATCCAGAGAGGAAATGAAGTAGGGAAAGGACCTGTTGCGCGGACGACAGCCTGTCCCACGCGACGACCGCCTCCCCAGCAGAGGTTGTAAAGAAGGGATCCAAGGGGGCCGGACAGGCAATAGGTGGATGGCTGCTCGGTGAAAACCATCTCCTCAACCCAGCGGAGGCCTCCTCCTCGTGTCCCTGCCCTCGGATAACGATCTCTCCTCACCCGGTGCCCTGCACGCGCTCTTCGGGGGTGGGGGTCAGGAGCAGCGGCTGGACACCGAGCGGGAGCAGTTCCGCCTGCTCGCCGAGGCCCTGCCGCAGATCGTCTGGACGGCCCGGGCCGATGGCGTCCAGGACTACCTCAACCGGCGCTGGTTCCAGTACACGGGCATGTCCGCCGAGGAGTCCCGGGGCGACGCCTGGATGCGCGCCTTCCACCCCGATGATCTGCTGGAGTACGAGCAGCGCTGGCGTCACAGCCTCACCACGGGCGAGCCCTTCGAGGCGGAGTCGCGCTGCCGCCGGCTGGACGGGGTCTGGCGCTGGTTCCTCGCCCGCGCCATCCCCGTGCAGGACCCCCAGGGCCGCGTCATCCGCTGGTTCGGCACCTGTACCGACATCGACGACCAGAAGCGCACCTCGGACGTCCACAGCTTCCTGGCCGAGGCGAGCTCCCTGCTGGCGGTCACGTTGGACCCCGAGGAGACCCTGCGCAACTTCACCCGCCTCGCCGTGCCGCGGCTGGCGGACTGGTGCACGGTGGACCTGGTGGGAGCGGACGAGGGCGTGGAGCGCGCGGCGGTGACCCACATCGATCCGGCCAAGGAGACCCTGGCGTGGGAGCTGGCGCGCAAGGCGCCGGCGGACCTCCAGAGCAGCGCGCCGGGGTGGGCCAGGTCATCCGCACCGGGGAGTCGGAGCTGCTGGAGCTGGTCTCCGACGAGCTGCTCGCCAGCCGGTGCGCACTCCGGACGAGCTGCGCCTGCTGCGCGAGCTCGGCCTGCGCTCCTCCATCATCGTCCCCCTGGTGGTGCATGGGCGGACGCTGGGTGCCATCACCCTCGCGCAGGCCAGCGGCACCCGGAGCTTCTCCGCCGCGGACCTGCCCCTGGCCGAGGAGTTCGCGCGCCGGGCCGCGCTCGCGCTGGACAACGCGCGCCTGTACCGCGAGAGCCAGGAGGCCGTGAGCCGCGCCCAGCACGAGCGCTACCTCGCCGAACAGGCCCGGGCGATGCTCGATACGCTGCTCGACGCCGCCCCCGCCGGCATCGCGCTCTTCGACCGGATGCTGTGCTTCGTGCGCGTCAACCGCACCCTGCGCGACATCAACCGCCTGTCCACGGATGACCCGGCCTTCTCCGATGCCATCTCCACGCAGGGCCCCGGGGCGACGCTCGTGGTCAAGTCGCTCGTCAAGGCGCTCGAGACGGGAGAGACGCAGACGGTGGAGTCCACCACGCGGCTGCCCAATGGCGAGGAGCGGGCGTGGCTGGCGCGCTACGCGCCCGTGCGCTCGGCCGAGGGCAGCACGCTGGGCGTTGCCACCGTGGTGCTCGACATCACTGAGCGCAAGCGCGCCGAGGCCGAGCGCGAGCGCCTCATCGCCGCGCTGGAGCGCAGCAACCAGGATCTCGACCAGTTCGCCTACGTGGCCAGCCATGATCTGAAGGCGCCCCTGCGCGGCATCGCCAACCTGTCGCAGTGGATAGAGGATGACTTGCAGGAGGTGATGACCGCGGAGACGCGCGAGCAGATGCGGCTGTTGCGCGGGCGCGTGCAGCGCATGGAGGCGCTCATCAACGGCATCCTCGACTACAGCCGGGCGGGAAGGATGCGGGGCCGGCCGGAGCGGGTGGACGTGGGGCGGCTCATCACCGAGTGCGTGGAGCTGCTCGCGCCTCCCGAGAGCACGCAGATCGAGGTGGCGCCGGACATGCCCACGATGCGCACCGAGCGCGTGCCCCTGCAGCAGGTGTTCCTCAACCTGCTGAGCAACGCCCTCAAGCACGCGCAGGGGGCCGAGCCGCGCATCCGCGTGGGCGTGCGTCCGGTGGACGGCTTCTGGGAATTCACCGTGGAAGACAACGGGCCGGGGATCGCACCGGAGTACCATGAGCGCATCTGGGGCCTCTTCCAGACGCTCCGGGCGAGGGACGAGATGGAGAACACGGGCATCGGGCTGTCGGTGGTGAAGAAGAGCGTGGAGGCGCGCGGCGGACGCGCCGGCTGCGCTCCACGCCGGGGCAGGGCGCCACCTTCCTCTTCACCGGCCCGGCCACATGCCGGATGAGGGAAGGTGATGGTGCCCCTGAAGATGCTCAACATCCTCCTGGTGGACGACGACTCGGTGGACGTGATGAACGTCCAGCGCGCCTTCAAGAAGAGCAACATCCAGAGCGCCCTCTACGTCGCGAGCGACGGCAAGCAGGCGCTGGACATGCTGCACGAGGGCCGGGTGCCGTCGACCAACCGCCTCATCCTGTTGGACCTCAACATGCCGCGCATGAATGGCCTGGAGTTCCTGCGCGCCATCCGCGCGGACCCCGACCTGTCCAGCACCCCTGTGGTGGTGCTCACCACATCCAACGATGACCGGGACCGGGTGCAAAGCTACGCCCACCATGTCGCCGGCTATCTCCTCAAGCCCGTCACCTCCCCGGCTTTCGTGGAGTTGATGAGCGCGCTCAACGCATACTGGGTACGAGTGGAGTTGCCGTGAGGGCCGAGGGGCACATGGAGGATCAACGGCTGCGCCTGCTGGTGGCGGATGACGACGAGGTGGACCGGCTCGCGGTGCGGCGCGCCCTGCTCAAGGCGGGGCTGAGCGCGCAGCTCGTCGAGGTGGCCGACGGTGCGTCCGCGCTCGCGGCGCTGCTGCAGCAATCCTTCGACTGCGCCCTGCTCGACTTCCAGATGCCCGGTCAGGACGGGCTGCAGGTGTTGCGCAAGGCGCGCGCCGCGCTGGTGGAGACCCCCATCATCATGCTCACCGGCCAGGGGGACGAGCAGACGGCCGTGGAGCTGATGAAGGCGGGCGCCACCGACTACCTGGGCAAGTCGTCGCTCACCGCCGAGCGGCTCGCGCACCTGTTGCGCCAGGCGCTGCGGCTGCACGAGGCGCAGCAGCAGTACCGCACGCTCGCCGAGGTGCTGCCCCACACCATCTGGACGAGCCGCCCGGACGGGCAGGTGGACTACCTCAGCCGCCGGGGCTTCGAGACCATGGTGGTGCCCGAGGCCAACCCCTCGCGGTGGATGGAGGCGGTGCACCCGGATGATCTGCCGCGCCTGCGCGAGCTGTGGGAGCGCAGCCTGAAGACGGGCGAGCCCTTCGAGGTGGAGAGCCGCCTGCGCGGCCCCGAGGGCGACGACCACTGGCACCTCATCCGGGCCCACCCCATGCGGGACTCCCGGGGACGGGTGCTGCGCTGGTTCGGCACCAACGCGAACATCGACGGCCAGCGGCGGGCCCAGGAGCGCATCTCCCGGCTCCAGGCCGTCACCGCCGCCCTGTCCGAGGCGCTCGCCCCGCGCCGGTGCTCGACGTCATCGTCACCCAGGGACTCGTGGCGATGGACGCCCAGGCGGGCGCGGTGTGGCTCGTGTCCGAGGACAACCAATCCCTCGAGGTCGTGGGCCCCTCGCCCCATGCGCGCGAGCTGGCCCGGGGCCTGGAGCGCCTCACGCTCGACACCGCCGTGCCGGTGGCCGAGGCGGTGCGCCAGGACCGGCTCGTCGCCTACGCCACGCGCGAGGAGCGGGACCGGCGCTATCCGCTGCTCGCCCGGCAGGGGTTGCCCTTCGAGCCTCGGCGGTCATCCCCCTGCGCGGCAGCCGCGGCGTCATGGGCGCCCTGGTGGTGGACTTCACGCGCCGGCGCGTGCTGCCCCAGGACGAGCAGGACTTCTTCCTCGCCCTGGCGCGGCAGGGGGCCCAGGCGCTCGAGCGCGCCCGGCTCTACGAGGCCGCGCAGCAGCGCGCGCCGCCGCCGAGGCCAGTGAGACGCAGCTGCGCCACGTGCTCGCCGAGCGCGAGCGCATGGAGGCCACGCTCCAGGAGCGCGACGAGCGGCTGCGCGCGGCCCTGTGGGCGAGCAGCACCGGCACCTTCCGCTGGGACTTGCGCACCGGGGCGCTCGAGTGGGACGAGAACCTGGATCAGCTCTTCGGGCTGCCGCCGGGGCGCACGGTGCAGAGCATCGAGGACTTCCTGTCGCTGTTGCACCCCGAGGAGCGCGACGAGGCGCGGCGGCGCACCGAGGCGTGCGCGCGCGAGGGCGCGGACTTCGACATGGACTTCCGCGTGGTGTGGCCGGACGAGCGCCTGCACTGGCTCAACTGCAAGGGCAAGACGTTCGTGGACGCGGGCGGGCGGCCGCTCTACATGACGGGCGCCTGCGTGGACATCACCGTGCAGAAGCAGCAGGAGGCCGAGGCGCGCCAGCTCGCCGAGTTCGAGCGGCAGATCCTCGGCATCGTCAGCCACGACTTGCGCAACCCCTTGAGCGTCATCCGCATCTCCGCCTCCACCCTGCTCGCGCGCGAGGGGCTGGACGAGCGGCAGAGCAAGAGCCTCACCCGCATCATCACCGCCACGGACCGCTCCACCCGCCTCATTCGAGACTTGCTGGACTTCAGCCAGGCGCGGCTCGGCGGCGGCATCCCCGTGGAGCGCAAGCAGATGGACCTGTTCGAGCTGACGCGCGGCGTGGTGGAGGAGCTCGCCGCGAGCCACCCGGAGCGCGAGGTGGAGATCAGCCAGGAGGGCGAGGGCGCGGGGGACTGGGATGGAGACAGGCTCGCGCAGGTGCTCGGCAACCTGGTGGGCAACGCGCTGCAGCACAGCCCCGCGCACACCCCGGTGCGCGTGCGCTGCCAGGGCGAGCCCTCCACGGTCGTCATCGAGGTGCACAACGAGGGAGCGCCCATCGATCCCGCGTACCTGCCGGAGCTGTTCGAGCCCTTCCGGCGGGGGCGGCACGCGGGCAGTGGCGCGGGCAGCGTGGGGCTCGGCCTCTACATCACCCGGCAGCTCGTGCTGGCCCACGGGGGCCGTATCCAGGTGACGTCGCGCGAGGGCGAGGGCACGCGCTTCGCCGTGCGGCTGCCACGCGGCCCCCAGACCCCTCCGCCCCTGCCGGGAGCGGCGAGCCGCCCCTTCAGCGGTTGAGCGTCTTCCACCCGGACGTCGCCCAGGCCCGGGGGCTCACTCCGCGCGAGCCACCGCCCGGGCCTTCTCCAGCAGGCGCCGCAGCTGAGCATCCTCGCCCACCCGCGCGAGGGCCTCGTCCCACGTCAGCCACTGCGCGCCCGTGGACTCGTTGGGATCGTGCACCAGCGCCTCCGGGTTCTCCGCCACCACGAGGTAGCGCACGTCCAGGTGCAGGTGCTCTGGTTCATCCTTGCGCGCGGGGATGGTGTGCACGTCCACGTCCAGCGGGCGAGGAGCGCGCGGGTGGTGCACCACGCGGCAGCCGGTCTCCTCCCGCGCCTCGCGCAGCGCCGAGTCCTCCATGCGGCCCGCGTCCGCCTCCTCCACGTGTCCCCCGGGTTGCAGCCAGCGCTTGAGCTTGCCGTGCAGCAAGAGCACCACCCGCGCTCCCGCCGGATCCACCACCACGGCGCTCCCGGTGAAGTGCGCTCGCGGCTGGGCGCGGGAGAAGGGCTGCTCCAGCTCCTCGGCGAAGCGGCGCATGCGCTCCAGATCCTCGCGCTCCCGCTCGTCCGCGGGAGAGTGGTGGGACAGCAGGGCGAACAAGGAGTCCAGGGAGGCATTCATGGGGCGCGCATTGTGCCCACTTCGATCCCGAGTGCCAGGACGATATAGGTTCGCCCCCATGGCCCGAATCCTCGTCATCGACGACCACGACACCCTCCGAGAGGGCATGGCGGTCACCCTCACCCGCTCCGGCCACGTGGTGACCGCCGCGCGCTCGGGGGCGGATGGCGTCGCCGCCTACAAGAAGACGCCGTTCGATCTCGTCGTCACGGACTTGAAGATGGATGGCATGGACGGCATCGCCGTCACGCGCACCCTCAAGGCCCACGACGCGGCCGCCGTCGTCATGGTCGTCACCGCCTTCGGCACCATCGAGACGGCCGTGCAGGCCATGCAGCAGGGCGCCTACGACTTCATCACCAAGCCCTTCACCCCGGACGTGCTGCGCGCCAAGGTGGACAAGGGCCTGGAGCTGTCGGCCACCCGCCGCCGGTGGAGAAGCTGTCGGCCCGCACCGAGGCGCTCGAGTCCGACGCCGCGCGCGCCAGCGGCGGCCTGCTCGTGGGGGACAGCGAGCCCATGCAGCGGCTCGTCACGCAGGTGCGCAAGGCGGCCGCCACCGACGCCACCGTGCTCGTGCGCGGCGAGTCCGGCACCGGCAAGGAGCTCGTGGCGCGCATGCTCCACCAGTGCTCGCCCCGCAAGGACGGGCCCTTCGTCGTCGTGCACTGCGCGGCCCTGGCCGAGACGCTCCTGGAGAGCGAGCTGTTCGGCCACGAGCGCGGGGCCTTCACCGGCGCCATCAAGCGCAAGCTCGGCCGCTTCGAGCTCGCCGACGGCGGCACGCTCTTCCTCGACGAGATTGGAGAAATCCCCGCCTCCGTGCAGACGAAGCTCCTACGCGTGCTGCAGGAGAAGGAGCTGCAGCGCGTGGGCGGCGAGGAGACGCTCAAGGTGGACGTGCGCGTGGTGAGCGCCACCCACCGCGACCTCCAGGCCGAGGTGAAGGCGGGCCGCTTCCGCGAGGATCTCTACTACCGGCTGCACATCGTCCCGCTGACGCTGCCACCGCTGCGCGAACGGCCCGAGGACATCCCCATGCTGGCGCGGCACTTCGTGACCCGGCATGGGCCGCGGGTGAACAAGCGCGTGCAGGGCCTGGAGGACAGCGCCCTGCGCGCGCTCACCCGCTACGCCTGGCCGGGCAACGTGCGCGAGCTGGAGAACGTCATCGAGCAGTCGCTCGTCTTCGCCGAGGGGGAGACGCTGGCCGCCACGGATCTGCCGGCGCACCTCTCCCAGCTCCCCCGCGCACCGACGCCGGCCTGCCCGTGCCCACCGGCGACCGGCCGCTGCCCGACATCCTCGAGGACCTGGAGCGCCAGCTCATCGCCCGCGCCTACGAGAAGGCCGGCGGCGTGAAGACGGAGACGGCCCGGCTGCTCGGCATCAAGACGTCCGCGCTCTACTACAAGCTGGAGAAGTACGGTTTCATCTCCAAGGGCGAGCGTCCCGAGGACTCCTGACACGGCTGTCAAGGCGCACGCACGAACACGCCGTTGACGAGCTTGGGTGGTGTGGCCTGCCGGGCGTAGTCGATGAACTCGCTGACCGTGTCTGGAGGAGGGGTCTCGTAAGCACAGTACCCCACACGGCCACTGACAGTGAGCGCCAGTGCCCGTAGGGTCTCTTCCAAGAGGGGCGGCTGGTCGCCCTCAACGGAGAGCCCCACGATCATGGCTCCGTCCGTTGTGAAGAACAGCATGGATGTGCGTACAAATCCACGAGCAGGGTTGTTCCAATAGAGGCCATGTGGCTCCGCAGGCGCCTCAACAAGATTCTTGATCAAGTCCACTGGGGACGAGTAGACGAAGACAGGCTTATCCGCGTACTGCGGAAACTCATATTCCGATGCAGCAGGCCTGAACTCTTGAGCCCACTCCCGCATGAACCGCTTGGCTGCCTCGAGCGTCCTCTCAGCAGCAAGAACATAGATATCTATCAGCAAGCAACGCCTCCGCGCCAGGACCATACACGCTCAGGGCCTATTGAGTCCAGAGCTAACAAATCTTCCCATGAGGGTTTCGTAATAATAGTATGTCGTACCACTTCCATCGGTATGTCTTAAAAAAATCATATATTTAGAATCTCCGGTCTTGCCGCTGCCCTTGACCCCAAAGGGCTTCTTCGTAATGAAGGCTGATTGAGCCCGATCTCGAACCCCCTCCACTGCCTGATTGAATTGTTGTCTGAGTTGTTCAGCCTTCGATTGGGACCAGTTCGGCAGATTGAAGTCCGCTCCGTGCCTGCTGTATGCATGCTGGAACGCCTTTCGTTCGGCATTTGTCATTTGACTCCATGGCTTGGAGAAAGGAGGACGGGCTCTCATCCTGACCAGCCGGAGGAGAAGCGAACTGAAGAGTTTGCCGCCCCACTTCTTGGCTTGAGAGCCAAAGTGACTCAGGCGTTTCGCCACCACCTGAGCAAGTCTTCGGACTCCAGGAATCTTCCCGAGCCCGAACAGGGCCAGGTCAGTGAGCGCCGCCGCGGCGGCACTCGCCAAGGCGCACTGGAGACAGAAGCCATCCCCGCTGTTGGCCTGCTCCACCAGCGACTCCGCGAGCGCCCCCACTCCCGTCGCTACCACCCCCGCCGCCAGGACGACTCCAGCAGAAGCACCTGCCACAACCGCGATGATCGACCCCGCCCCTGCGATGGCTCCCCCCACTGCGCCGGCGATGGGATCTCCGCCCATGGCGGCAGCAGTGATGGCACCAACGGCCGCTCCTACCAAACCAGCAATCCCCACTGCCAACAAGGGGGCGAGCCCTCCGAAGGGGTCTGCACGATTCCAAGGATCGTTGCGACAGTAACTGTAGCCTGTCGCCTCAGATTCGTACCAGCGAGGATCCCGTGAAAGGTATGACTTCAACCAGGGGCAATAGTAGCGAGCCTGATTGTAGTGGAGTCCGGTCTCCTCATCTTCATACTGCCCGGCTAGACGCCAGGGTTGCCGCACCAGCTCCAGTTCCACGCGAGCCGTTCCGAAAGAGTCATAACTTGAGCGCCAAACGACCCGTCCCGCTTCGTCAAAGGCGCGGATGATGGCTCCCCGTGCGTCTGACTGAAGCCAATAGGTCCGCCCCTCCTCGCGAAACGCCAGCGGAATCACCGTATCCGGAAGGAAGAGATAGTCGCGTCGTATCGGCCGGCCCCTGGGTACCGCTCGACTTCCTCCCATAGGAGTTGCTGGCCAGCCCAGCCATAGCGCCATATCGTCCGCCCATCCGTTTTGAGTATCCGGCGGCCCAGGGCGTCGTACGCGAAACGCATCACGAGCCCATTACAATCCACTTGGCGTAACAGCCCCTCGCCCCCCCAGGCGCACCGCAACGCACCCCGCCGAGCGGGTAGGCGCACCATGTTTCCATCGCCATCGTACTCAAGGGAGTGGACGCCATGACTCAGGGGCTCGTCCAGCAGACCAACCCGCACGGCCTCCCCGCAGTCTTCCACGAGGTTGCCCTTGGCGTCGTAACCGTAATAGGCTACCTGACGACCTGCGCTCCGGTCCAGTTCTCCAAGCAACCGGCCTTCCGCATCGTAGAGAAAACCACGAGCGGAGCGAGGGTGGAGGAATCCACGCGGAAATCGACCAACTCCGTGAGGCGCTCGCAGAGATCATACTTGTAGCACTGCTCACTCAGGATGCGACCACTTCGGCTCTCCACCCGGGAGCGGCCCACCCGTCCAGTCCTCGCCCGCTGCTGCAACTCCCGCAACCCATTGCCATAGAGAATCTCTGAAACCGTACCGTCGAGAGCATAGGACACCCTGCTCCCTCGCCCCTCCCAATCGCGAATACCACACAGCCGACCATCGCCGTCGTATTCGTACTCGAGCGCATCTCCCCAGGGAGTCACCAGGCGAACGAGTCGTCCCTCAGCATCATACGCATACTGGATCTTCCCAGCAGCACTCTCTTCTGTCAGAGGGTTGCCCTTGTCGTCGAAGGTACTCGAGATGAGACCCATCTCATTCTGGGCACGGATCAGATTACCGCCCTGAAGCTCAAACTCCGAGCGAGCGCCATCCGCCCAGGTGATGGCCTGGATCGTCTCTCCGCCCTCTCCCAATTCATGAAACACCGTGCCGCCGCCGCGCAACACCAGGGCCGCAATGGCCGCATCCTGATCGAAAGCATACTCCTGCCTCGAGCCATCAGGAAAGACAATAGCCTCCAGAGTCCCGCTCTCGCTCGTAAGGTATTGCGTCCTCCTCCCAAGTGGATCGATGACAGCTAGCAACTTGCCATCCTCATCCCGCTCATAACGCGTCATTGCCCCGCATCGATCCGTCGTACTCTCCAGGGCTCCGGATGGGTGCCAAGAAAATCGCGTGGTGCTTCCGTCCGGGCAACAAATGGCAAGCGGGCGGTCTCCGTCATCATACCGCAGTGCATAGGAGAACAATCCCGGGCGGCTCAACTCCGTGATATTGCCGCGCACGTCTCTCTTCATCTCCAAGCGTTCTTGCCCGAAATAGACAAGGGCGCCCAATCGACCCTGCGCATCGTGCTCGAAGCCCAGTTCAGTCCCCGAAGGCGCCGTCAGACGAGCAGGGAGCCCATCGGGGTAGAAAGAGAGGCGTGTCTGAAAACCTCGCGCATCCAGACACAGGACATTCCCAGTGGAATCATCACATTCGGCCTTGAGACCTTGCCTGTGAAGGCTGTCGAGGATATTTCCAGGGAGCTTTTTCCGTCCCATCTTGCGGAAGGCATGGATCTGCTCCGGCTCCAACTTGAACATGTTCTAATCCCCGAAAGACTCTGGCGCGAATGCCGCGAAGCAGCCCACTGATAGACGTCAAACGAGTTCGGATCGAAGCTTGGAGCACGATGGAGATTCCCATCGTCGCGGCAGCCCCTGTGCAAGGGAAGCCATCAGCACTGCTAAATGTTCGCCCCCCAGGTATTCATCGAGCCGCAGCCCTCGGTCATTGGGTAGAAACGCCAGCCCCTGCCCTCGTCACACAAGGAATCCCTTCGGCAGCCGCTCTCGCCATACATACTGACTGGGCCGTCGATCCGATAATCACCGTCGGACAACCGGATACGATGACTCCGCCGTGGGCCGTTGGATCTCCCAGGCGCGCCGCCGGTTTGCCCCCAATAAAGACCGTCGGCTCACCTTCCGAAACCGAATCAGGTGGACCCACGCACACGAGCCTATCGCCCACCCGAGCGGCAGGCATGCCTCAATGATGACAGTCGAATCACCGGCAACCACCGGCCCGCCAACATGTGGAACCGGACCCGGTTCCACCTTGGGACAGGCGTGCATATCACTGATTCGAGCGGCTGGAGGCATGATGGCGGCCCTTGTCATACAACACCGGCAACATGCCGCCAGCCTAGACAATGTACGTTCATTTCAACAGAAACAACGAGCGGACTGTCCGCATCAAGACAGGCATCCACAGAAAGAAGTCGACCCTTGTCAATGAGAAGATTTTTCGAGTCGGCTCGCTCAATCCGCGACCCGGCATGGGCCGCGGGTGATCGTCTTCGCCGAGGGAGAGACGCTGGCCGCCACGGATCTGCCGGCGCACCTCTCCCAGCTCCCCCCGCGCACCGACGCCGGCCTGCCCGTGCCCACCGGCGACCGGCCGCTGCCCGACATCCTCGAGGACCTGGAGCGCCAGCTCATCGCCCGCGCCTACGAGAAGGCCGGCGGCGTGAAGACGGAGACGGCCCGGCTGCTCGGCATCAAGACGTCCGCGCTCTACTACAAGCTGGAGAAGTACGGTTTCATCTCCAAGGGCGAGCGTCCCGAGGACTCCTGACGCGGGGCGCCAGTGGCCCCTCCCCTCGGAAATCCATCGCCCCCGGCCACCCTGGCGGATTTCCACGGGACGGCGCCCCGACCCCGCCCGTTCCGCCCGGCCGAACCCCCTGGAACCACACGGGTTGGACGGGAAACGACTCGCCTCGCCGAGCAGTGGCCCTGGCATCCGTCTTGCTGATAGGAATCGGGTGATGAAGCGCGTCCTGCTCGCCCTGTGGCTGTGTCTCGTGCCGGGAGCCCCCGTGTGGGCGGCCTCCGGACTGGACACGCCGCGGACACAGGCCCAGGAAGCGCGCGCCCGGGTGCGCGAGCTGCGCGAGCAACAGCAGGTGCTGCGCGCGGAGTTGAACACCCTGGCCGGACGCATCGAGCAGCTCAAGGCCGGGCAGAAGGGCCGGCTGGTGGCGGGCTCGGAGCTGGAGCAGGCGCTGCAACGCTCGCAGGAGCTGTCCGGACAGCTCACGGGGCTGGCCCAGTCGCTCGCCGGGGCCGAGTCCGAGGCGGAGCGGCGCCACCGGCGTTGCACACGGCGCTCTCCGCGGAGCTCGACCGGGTGCGCGCGGCCTGGGACGCCACGAGCGATCGCCGGGCGCGGGCCGGACTGCTCGAGCGCATGCGCACCCTGCGCGCCGAGCGCGATGCGGTGCGCACCGCGCTGCCCCCTCCCAGGTGCCGGCGCTGCCTGGGGCGGCCACGAGCGATGACGCCGAGGATCTGCTGGAGCAGGCGGACGCGCTGCGCGACACCGAGGACAAGGTGAAACAGCGGCTCCAGGCGCTGCGTGCCCGCCTCACCGAGGTGCGCGAGGAGCGGGAGCTGGAGCGGCGCATGAGTGACTTCCTCGGCGAGGAGTCCATGTTCGACGAGCAGGACCGGCGCCTGCGTCTGAGCTTCGACTCCACCACGAGGAACGTCTCGGTGAACGCCACCCCTCGCACCGGCACCCCCGCCCTCGTGTCGAGGGACGAAGCCCCTGTCAGGGGAAATGAGCCGGGGGGAGCCACGCCCCCGATGTCGCCAGGGGACAACACGAACGACCCCGTGGACTCGGCCCCGCCGCCCGGGTTTCCGAGCGGCCCCGCCCCGGGCGACCCGTACAACTACAACAGCGGGACGCCCCCCGCCCCCCAGGCCGTCGACAGCCGCCCGCAGGTGGGCACGGTGCGCGCCCAGGTGCTCGCCAGTGACTTCCCGGAGGACGTCCGGGGCCTGGAACAGGAAGCCGCGCGGCTCGAGTCGCTCGCTCGGGAGCTGGACTCGCGCGCGGACTCGCTGGAGCGCCGCGCACGCGAGCTGCGCTAGCTCACCATCCCACGAGCCAGGGGCCTTGGATTCAACGCCCCTGTTGACGAACATGTTCGTTAGGAACTTGTTCGCGACGAACATGTTCGTTAGAGTAGGGGCATGAGTTCGACCCCACCGCGCACCAGCCGTCGCGAGCGCCCAGCGAAGCCAGCGCTCACCCGCCAGGTCATCGTCCGTGCCGCACTGGACGTGGTTCGTAAGGAGGGGCTCGAGCGGCTGACGCTGCGCCGGCTGGCCACGGAGCTGGATACGGGCGCCGCGTCGCTCTACGTCTACTTCCGCAACGTCGCCGAGCTGCACGCCGGCGTGCTCGACGAGTTGCTGGGGACCATCGAGCTCCACGGCGGGGAGGGCGACTGGCGGACCCGGCTGACCGGAGTGCTGCGCTCCTACACCCAGGTGTTGTTCGAGCAACCGAGCCTCGCCCGCTCCGCGATGGTCTCCGCCCCACGGGGCCGCACTACCTGGCGCTGCTGGAGACACTGCTGGCCCTGCTCGCCGAGGGCGGCGTTCCCGACGACCGGGCGGCCTGGGGCGTCGACCAGCTCCTGCTGTACGCCACGAGCTCGGCGGTCGAGCACGGCACCCGCGGTGAGACCACGAGCGGAGAGGACGAGTTCAACGCCCTGGCCGCCGCGCTGCGCGCCGTCTCGGCCACCACCCACCCTCGTATCGCCGCGCTCGGTGATGACCTGTTGTCCGGCACCGGCTCCGACCGCTTCACCTGGGGCCTCGACGTCCTGCTCAACGGAATCTCGCGCACCCCCAGGCCGCGGCGCTGACACCCATTCCCCCCTCTCTCGAAGGAGTCCTCCTCATGACCACGAACCCCTCCATCACCATCGTCGGAGCCGGACTGGGCGGATTGACCCTCGCCCACGTCCTGGCCCGCTCCGGCATCCACGCCACCCTCTACGATCTCGACGCCTCACCCACTGCCCGCCCCCAGGGCGGAATGCTGGACATCCACGAGGACTCCGGCCAGCGAGCCCTGCGTGAGGCCGGGCTGTTCGAGCGGTTCCTGCCGCTCATCCAACCCGGCGGCGAGGAGCTGCGCATCCTGGACAAGAACGCGACCGTGCGCCGTCCACGCGGGCGGAGGTGGCCGGCCCGAGGTCGAGCGCGGCGCGCTGCGCGACCTCCTGCTGTCCTCCCTGCCCGAGGGCACGGTCCGCTGGGGCTCCAAGGTCACCGCCATCCGCGCGCTCGGCGGCGGCCGGCACCAACTGACGCTGGGCAATGGGGACGTGGTCGACACCGAGCTGCTGATCGGCGCCGACGGAGCCTGGTCGAGGGTCCGCCCCCTCGTGTCGGCGGCCGTGCCGGTCTACTCGGGGCTGTCCTTCATCGAGGCCCACCTGAGCGAGGCCGACACCCGGCATCCCGCCAGCGCCGCGCTCGTGGGCCGAGGCTCGATGTTCGCGCTGGGCGAGCGCAGGGGAATGCTCGCCCACCGCGGAGCCAGGGGCGAGCTGCACGTCTACATCGCGCTGATGACGCCGGCCGACTGGGCGGCCTCCCTCGACGTCACCGACCCGGCCGCCATCAAGGCCCAACTGCTGAAGCACTTCGCCGGCTGGAACGAAGCACTGCTCGCGTTGATCTCCGACGCCGATGATCACCTCGTGCCCCGGCCCATCCATGCCCTGCCGGTCGGGCACTCCTGGCCCCGGACGCCGGGGGTCACCCTGCTCGGCGACGCCGCCCACCTGATGTCTCCCTTCGCCGGGGAGGGCGCCAACTGGCCATGCTCGACGGGGCCGAGCTCGGGAGGGCGCTCGTCACCCACCCGGGCGACGTGGAAGCAGCGCTGGCGGCGTACGAACGGGAGCTGTTCCCCCGGGCGAGAAGTCGGCCGCCGAGTCCGCCGCCAACCTCGTCGAGAGCTTCAAGCCCGACGCCCCCCAGGGCATGCTGGACATGATGGCCCGGTACGCCGCGGTCGGCTGACCCACTCACCGTCCCACGAGCACATCCAGCTTCACGTCGGCCTGCAGGCGCACCTCGCGTGACGGCATGCGGCCCTTGCCCCGGACGATCAGGCTCATGGACGGAGCGGCGAGGAAGGGCTGCAGCTCCGCGTCCGTCAGCTCCAGGAACAGCACGGGATTGGGCGCGCTCAGGTTCAGCGAGGAGATGTTCTGCTTGTGCGCCACCCGCACCTCCCGATTTCCCGAGCGCGCGTAGCACTCCACCGTGTCCAGGAAGGAGAAGTCCTGGTCCGCGGGCGCGAGCACCTTGAGCTGGAAGGAAAGGATGCGCGCGGACGTCACGCGATCCTTGGTGATGTCCTGGTTCTGGAAGTCCTGGTTCCGGTTGAAGTCGAGGTTGGTGAAGCTGCCAAAGGCCGGGAAGGCGTCGAGCGGGGTGTCGGTGTCGCTCGGGGAGCGGCGGGAATGGTCGTCTCGCCCTTGAGATTGGCGACGTACGAGGGGGACGCGCAGGCCACGAGCGCGAGCAGGGCACACATGGGGAGCACGAAAGGGGGGCGCATGGGGCGGGAATCTACCGGCCCGCCGGGGAGACGTCACCGAGCCCCCCTGTGTGGCCGCTCCTCTCATGGACAGGGCGGGCGTGGCCCGGAGTATGGTGCGCCCGCTTGAAACGCATCCTCTCCACGCTCCTGGTGCTGGTCGTGGCGCGGGCCGGTGGTGCGCGGGCCGCCGACGTGGAGGGACGCCTGCGCGTGACGGGCCGGGTGCTGTGGGATGGCAACGCGCCGCGGGACTTCTCCCAACGGGGCATCTCCCGTGACACCTCGGACGGAGTGTTCAGCCTGCTCGCCTCGGCCGAGGGCCGCTACACCGCCGAGCGCTGGCAGCTGGTGGGCCGCTACGACGGGGGCGCTCGCGTCTACCTCGGCTACACCCAGGAGAACACGCTCGTGCAGGCGGCCGCGGTGGAGGGCTCGCGCGCACTGGGCGAGTCGCTCGGCCTGGGCGTGGAGGGACGCGCCAAGGACCGGCGAGGAGGGGCCGCGCGTACACGGACCGGCGGCCTCGGCCTTCGCCGAGTACGTCCCGGACGCGCGGCTCGCCCTGCGCCTGCGCCTGGGCGCCCACCGCTTCGTGTACCGTCCGGACTCCGCCGCGAACTTCGGCAGCCCGGAGCTGGGAGTGCTCGCGCGCTACCGCCTCGACCGCCGCCATTCCTTCACCCTCACCGGGGAGTACGGCGCGCGCCGCTACGACTCGTTCGCGCGCCCGGCCCCGGCGGAGCCCCCGCGGCTGACGGCCCAGCGCGCCGACACGGCCCTGCTCGCGAGCGTGGGCTACACCTACAAGGGCCCCCTGACGCTGGGGCTCGCGTACACCTACGCGGAGAACAACTCCAACAGCTTCGGCGAGTCGATGCACCGCCACCGGCTGAGCGCCACCCTGGGGATGCGCCTGCCCTGGAAGCTGACGCTGCTGGCCCAGGGCGCCCTGGGGCTCAACCTCTACCCGGATGGCGTCTACCTCTCGCCGGAGATCACCCTGCTCGAGGAGGACGAGGCGCAGAACATGCTGTCGGTGCGCCCGGTGCGGCCGCTCAACGACTGGCTCGACGTGGAGCTGTCCTCGGCCGTGTATGGCAGCAGCCGGATGCCCACCACGGGCCTGTCCTACTTCCGCCCCGTGGTGGGAGTGGGCCTGACCGGCGGCCCTGACGCCCGCTCACTCCAGCCCGGACAGCCGCTCGTCGATCTCCTCGGCGAGGCTCGCGTGGCTCTGGGCGAGCGCCGTGTCGCGGGCCCGGGTGAGCACCTCGCGCGCCCGGGACGTCTGCCCGGCTCCGGAGTAGGCGTCCCCCAGGGACACCAGGGCGGCGGCGTACTGGGGATCCAGGCGGACGGCGGTCTCCAGGGCCTCGGCCGCCTCGGCGTAGCGCCGCGCCTCCAGCAGGGCCTTGCCCAGGGAGAAGTGCGCCATGGGGGCGTCGGGGAACTGGGCGGCCATCTTCTTGAACTGCTCCAACCGGGCGTCGCTCATGGCGGGGTGATAGAGGAGAGGCATGTCCGTTGCCAAGCAAGACGTGCGCTCCCTCGCCGAGGCCGCCCGCAAGGCCTCGCGCGTGCTCGCCTCCGCCCCCACCGCCCAGAAGGACGAGGCCCTGCGTGCCATGGCCCGCCACCTGCGTGCCGCCCTGCCCTCGCTGCTGGCCGCCAACGCCGAGGACGTGGCCGCCGCGCGCGCCGCGGGCAAGCCCTCGGCCTTCCTGGACCGGCTCCTGTTGGATGCCGGACGGGTGGAGGCCATGGCCCGGGCGGTGGAGGAGGTGGCGAACCTGAAGGATCCGGTGGGCGAGCGGACGGAGGAGTGGGACCGGCCCAACGGCCTGCACGTGAGCAAGGTGCGGCTGCCGCTGGGGGTGGTGCTGATGATCTACGAGGCCCGGCCCAACGTGACGAGTGACGCGGCGGCGCTGTGCCTCAAGAGTGGCAACGCGGCGCTCCTGCGCGGAGGCAGCGAGGCGGCACGCTCCAACGCGGCCATCGCGGCGGCGCTGGCGGCGGGGCTCACCGAGGCGGGGCTGCCGGCCGCGAGCATCCAGCCGGTGCCCCCGGGCGAGCGCGAGACGATGCTGGAGCTGCTCAAGCTCGACGGCCTCATCGACCTGTGCATTCCCCGGGGCGGCAGAGCCTCATCCGGTTCGTGGCGGAGAACGCGCGCATTCCCGTGGTGAAGCACTACAAGGGCGTCTGCCACGTGTACGTGCACGCCGCGGCAGACCTGGAGATGGCCACGCGCATCGTGCTCAACGCCAAGACGAGCCGTCCGGGGGTGTGCAACGCCGCCGAGTGTCTGCTGGTGGACCGGGCCATCGCCGAGCGCTTCCTGCCCCAGGTGGGCCGGGAGCTGGCGGCGCGGGGCGTGGAGCTGCGCGCGGACGCGGCCTCGGCGGGGATTCTCGGGCAGGCCGGCGTGACGGCGCGGCCCGCGACCGAGGAGGACTGGGGCCGGGAGTACCTGGAGCTCATCCTGGCCATCCGGGTGGTGGACGGGCTGGACGAGGCGCTGGAGCACATCGGCCGCTACGGCAGCGAGCACACCGAGGCCATCGTCACGGCGGACGCCGGGGTGGCCGGGCGCTTCACCCGGGAGGCACAGGCGAGCGGGGTGGTCTGGAACGCCTCCACGCGCTTCAACGACGGCGGGGAGCTGGGCCTGGGGGCGGAAATCGGGATTTCCACCAGCCGACTGCACGCCTTTGGACCCATGGGCCTGAGAGAATTGACGAGTCAGAAGTACGTCATCCACGGACAGGGCCGGTGCGCTAGGGTGCGCCCAGACACGTATGGCGACCAAGAAGACGACGAAGAAGCCGGCGGCGAAGAAGAAGAGCGCGACGAAGACGCCCGCCGCCCGCAAGAAGACGGCCGCGAAGAAGACGACGGCGAAGAAGCTGGCCGTTCGCAAGAAGCCGTCCGTCCGCAAGAAGAAGGCGCCCGCGCCGGCGGCGGCGGCTCCGGCCATCGCGGAGAACCCACGCGCCCATGCGCTCGCGCGCAAGATCGCCAACCTGCTGTCGGACAAGAAGGCCGTGGACATCGTCATCCTCGACGTGCGCGGCATGACGTCCTACGCCGACTACGTCGTGGTGGCCTCGGGCGAGAGCGACCGGCAGGTGTCCTCCATGGCCGAGCACGTGCTCGTCAAGCTCAAGGAGAGCGAGGGCCTGCGCCCCGTGGGCCACGAGGGCATGGACACCGGCCAGTGGGTGCTGCTCGACTTCGGCGAGGTGGTCGCCCACATCTTCTACTCGGAGATGCGCGCCCACTATGACCTCGAGGGCATCTGGGCCGACGCACGCCGGGAGAAGGTGGCCTGAAGGTCCGGCTCGTCTCGGTGGGCAGGGATCGCTCGGGCCTCTATGAGCCCGCGGTCCAGGAGTACGCCTCGCGCCTGGCCCACTACACCCGCTTCGAGCTGGTGGAGCTGCCCGAGGCGGGTGGCAAGAAGGGCAAGGCCACGGACGCCCGCGCGCTCGAGGCCGACGCCCTGCTCGCGCGCAGGAAGCCGCAGGACTTGCTGGTGGCGCTCGACGAGCGGGGCAAGCTGCTCGACTCGGTGGAGTTCAGCCGCTACGTGGGCCGGGCCCGGGATGGCGCGAAGGATCTCCTCCTCGTCATCGGCGGGGACGAGGGGCTGGACGAGCGGGTGCGGCAGTCGGCCGACCTCATCCTCTCGCTGTCGAAGATGACGCTGCCGCACCGCCTGGCGCGCGTGGTGCTGGTGGAGCAGCTCTACCGCGCCTTCACGCTCCTCAAGGGCGAGCCGTACCACAAGTAGCCGGGTAGCCCGTCCCGCCCGGCGCGTCAGACGGCGCGCGCCGCGCGCGTCCAGGGGCGGCATGAACTCCCCCTTCCCCGCGTCCGTGTCATCGCCTCGCCCCAGTCGTGGGTGGAGGGCGAGGCCCTGCGTCAACTCGAGGCCGCCGCGCGGCTTCCCGGCATGCGCTCCGCGGTGGGCCTGCCAGACTTGCACCCGGGCAAGGGTGCTCCCGTGGGCGCCGCGTTCACCTCTCAAGGCGTCTTCTATCCCTTCCTGGTGGGCAACGACATCGGGTGTGGCATGGGGCTGTGGGCGTTGGACCTGCCCGCGCGCAAGGCGAAGCCGGAGCGATGGGCGGCGCGGCTGGACCTGGAGGGCCCCTGGGAGGGCGACGCGGAGGCGATGCTCGCGGAGGCGGGCGTCAGGCCCTGCGGCTTCGAGGCTCGCTCGGCACCGTGGGCGGTGGCAACCACTTCGCCGAGGTGCAGCGGGTGGAGGCGGTGCACGACGCACGGGCCTTCCAGACGCTGAAGCTGGAGACAAACCAACTGCTGCTGCTGGTGCACTCGGGCTCGCGGGGCCTGGGAGAACACATCCTGCGCGCGCACGTGGACCGGCATGGCGCGGGGAGCCTCGCGGAGGAGTCGGCCGAGGCGCGCACCTACCTCGCGCGGCATGATCAGGCGGTGGGCTGGGCGCGGGCCAATCGCGCCGCCATCGCCGAGCGGGTGATGCGAGGCGTGGGCGCGGCGGGGCGGCGGGTGTTGGATGTCTGCCACAACAGCGTCACGCCCAAGACGTGGGAGGGCGAACGGGGCTGGCTGCACCGCAAGGGCGCGGCGCCCTCGGATCAGGGGCCGGTGGTGATTCCCGGCAGCCGCGGCGCGCTGAGCTACCCGGTGCTGCCCCTGGGAGACGGCGAGGACCATGCCCACAGCCTCGCGCACGGGGCGGGCCGCAAGTGGACGCGCACCCATGCCCGCGAGCGCCTGCGCGAGCGCTTCACCCCGAGGCGCTCCTGCGCACCCCCTCAAGAGCCACGTCGTGTGCGAGGACCGCGACCTGCTCTTCGAGGAGGCCCTCCCGCGTACAAGGCCATCGATCGCGTGGTGGGCGATCTGGTCGATGCTGGACTCGTGCGCGTGGTGGCCACGCTCGCACCGCTGCTGACCTACAAGACCCGGAGCCGGCGGGAGTAGGCTCGCACCCGCCATGATCAAGCTCTACCAGTCCCAGCCCTCGGGTAATTGCTACAAGGTCCGCCTGCTCCTGCACCAGCTCTCCATTCCCTTCGAGACGGTGGAGATGGACATCGCCGCCGGACAGGCCCGCACCCCGGAATTCAAGGCGAAGAATCCCATCGCCGGGCTGCCCACCGTGGAGCTGGAGCCGGGCGTGTTCCTCGCCGAGTCCAATGCCATCCTCTGGTACTTCGCCGAGGGCACGCCCTTCATTCCCTCGGACAAGCTGGAGCGGGCGCGGATGCTGCAGTGGATGTTCTTCGAGCAGTACAGCCACGAGCCCTACATCGCCGTGGCGCGCGCGTGGGTCTCCCTCTTCGGGATTCCCGCGGGCAAGGAACAGGAGTTGGAGGAGCGCATCCACAAGGGCTACGCCGCGCTGGACGTGATGGAGGGCGAGCTCAAGAAGCGCCCCTTCTTCGCCGGAGACACCTACAGCCTCGCGGACATCGCGCTGTATGCCTATACGCACGTGGCGGACGAGGGCCGCTTCGAGCTGGGACGCTACCGGGCCATCCGTGCCGGCTCGAGCGGGTGCAGGCCCAGCCGCGCCACCTGCGGCTGCGCGATCCGGTGGCGTGAGAGGGGTTGGGAGAAGCCAGACCTGGTGTGAAGGAGCCCGTCACGTCGAGGCGTCGAGGGCCTCCTTCACCTCGTCCGCGCGCGGGTCATCCGAGAGGCTGATGACGGCGAAGCCGTAGCCGTCGCGGAACCAGTAATGGGTGAGCAGCACCCCATCCTGACGCAGCCCCTTCGTCCGGCCGGGAACCCGGGTTCCCGGACGCATGTAGAAGCCGAGACGACGTCCGTCCCGGGCCTCGTAGAGCAACAGAGCGGCCGCGCCCGCATCGGTCGACAGTAATTGCCCGCCGAGCAGCGTGAAGCCGTGCGCCTGGAGATCCGGCACCGCCGCCTGGGGGCCCAGGTTCCTGACCAGCCATCGCTTCAAGTCGTCGGACTTCGACGCGTCCAACTCGAGCGCGTGCGCCTGGTCCATCGCGAACAGGCGGTAGGCCTGGAGCGCGTCCTCCATGGGCGGGAGCGTGGCGGCCATCGTCATCGAGCGGGCCACCCAGCCGCCCACGGCGCCCACGCCCGCCGTGAGCACCAGGGCCGCCGCCAAGGCCACGCGCTGGCGCGTCCGGGCACGCAACGAGCGGCGGATGGCGGAGGGCTCGAGTTGGGGAGCGGGCGGGAGGGCACGGGGATTGGCGAGCGCGGCGCGCAGCCGCTCGGCATCGCGCTTCCATGCGGCGACCGTCTCCGCCCACTCGGGGGTGGCCTCGAGCGGCCTCGACCTCCCGCCTTCGGCCGTCGTCCAACTGGCCATCGACATAGGCGTGCAGTTCGTCCTCGGTCGGAATGAGCGGCGTCATTTCAGCACCCGGAGAGAAGGAGGAGACACATCATTGTCCGTCAACTCGCGCAGCGCCTTGCGCGCGCGCGACAGGCGGGACATCACCGTCCCGATGGGCACCCCGAGCGCCTCGGCGGCCTCGCCATAGCTCAAGCCCTCCACGGCCACCAGCAGCATCAACGCCCGCTGCTCGGGTGGCAACCGGCCAAGGACTCCAGCGCGGCGCGGGCGATGACCACCTCCTCGGCCGAGGGCGCCACGTCCGGGGACCTCGGAACACGTCCAGCAGCCGCGAGAAGCGCCCCGCGCTTGCGCTCGTCGAGGAAGCGCCGGTACAGGATGGAGAACAGCCAGGCCTGGAGGCTGCCCGCCTCGTGCCGGCTCTTCCATCTCGACACCGCGCGCTCGAGGCTCGCCTGCACGAGGTCATCGGCGGCGGTGGAATCGTGGGTCAAGGCCCGTGCGAACCGCCGCAAGCGGGGAATCAAGTCACGGAGTTCGGCTTCGTCGGTCTCGGTCATGGGGCGCGCGTGAGACGACCGAATCCTGTCCCTATTCCGCGCCGCTCCGAAAGCCGGGGAATAGGTGCGCGCGAGCGTCGTCTCACGGGCTCTTCAAAGGACACCTCATGATGATCCGCAACCGCCTCGCCTCTGCTTTCGCCGCCTTCCTCGTCCTCGGAGGGTTTCCTCTCCGTGCTCGCCGCCCCGGTGAAGAACGTCGTTCTGGTTCATGGAGCCTTCGTCGACGGCTCCGGCTGGAAGCCCGTTCACGACATCCTGATCAAGCACGGGTACAACGTCAGCATCCTCCAGCACCCGATGACCTCGCTGGAAGACGATGTCGCCGCGACGAAGCGTCTTCTCGACCGCCAGCAAGGCCCGGTCCTGCTGGTCGGTCACAGCTACGGTGGCACCGTCATCACCCAGGCGGGAACGGATCCACGGGTCGCCGGGCTCGTCTACATCGCGGCCCACATGCCGGACGCGGGCGAGAGCGGCGTCTCCAACAAAGCGAAGACGCCGGGCGCCTCGAAGGCGATCTCACCCACGCCGGACGGTTTCCTCTTCATCGATCCCACGCACTTCCATGAGGACTTCGCCGCTGACCTGCCGCGCGAGCAGGCCGAGTTCATGGCTCGCTCGCAGATGCCCACCGCGCTCCGGGCGATGTCGACGCCCATCGTCAATCCCGCCTGGAAGCTGAAGCCCAGTTGGATGCTCGTGTCGACTGAGGACAAGATCATCAACCCCGAGCTGCAACGGATGTACGCCGCACGCGCCCACAGCCACAAGGTCGAGGTGAAGGGAAGCCATGCGGTCTACGTGTCACGCCCCAAGGAGGTCGCTGCGCTGATCGAGGAGGCCGCGAAGCACGCCGGGGACTGACACAGGGCGAGAAGGTGGCGTGAGCTGATACAGCGTCTTCATGACACTCGGGCAGTGATCCCACCGGCCCCTGGATGACACCATGTCAGCGAGGCTTCCTACCTCCGAGGTGAGTCGTGAGCGCGTCGATGAAGACCCGAACCTTGGCCGAGAGGCTCCGGTGGCTCGGGTACAGGGCGTTGACCTCGGTCGTGTCCGGTCGCGTCTGGGGGAGCACCCGCACCAGTTCGCCAGCGGCAATCGCTTTCTCGGCCATGAAGCGCGGCAGCCGACCAATCCCCGCTCCGCCCATCAGCATCACCAACCCGACCGCGGGTTCCGGGCAAACCGCACGGGGGTAGATGGCGATGTGCTCTTTTCCACGACCGGGGGTATCGAACGTCCACTCCGTCGTCCCGTCGATCCTGTCCATGAAATCGTGGCCCGCGAGGTCCGCGACCGAGGTGGGCGTCCCCCGCGCCTCGAGATAGGAGGGACTGGCGCAAAGCCACATCTCCAGTGACGGCAGACGGCGTGCGACGAGCCCGGAATCGACGAGTGAACCCATGCGGATCGCCACGTCGATCTCCTGGGCGATCATATCGACGTTGCGATGGTTGAGATCGAGCACCACCCGGACCTCGGGGTAGCTCGCGAGGAACGTGGGCAGCATCGGCGCGATCAGGGTGTGGACGTACGAGCGGCGCACTCACCCGCAGGGTGCCGCGCGGTACGCCGACGAAGCCCCCAGCGCCGTCTCGGCCTCGTCGACGTCGTTCATGATTCGCAAGGCATGCGGATGCAGCAGCGCGCCCGCGTCCGTGAGCCGCACATGGCGATTGGAGCGTTCCACCAGCGCGGTGCCCACGACGGCCTCCAGCCGGGCGAGCGAACGGCTGACAGACGATTTCGGCATGTTCAACGCTCGCGCGGCGGCCGAGACACTCTTCAAGTCGGCGATGCGCGCGAAGCGCGCAGATCGGTCAGGTCCAGGTCGAACATGGCCTCGAACGTTCCAGAACGGGAACATCATGTCCACACCGGCAACCGCGCTTCCAGTTGGAACGACCCGGGGCTCCACCTAGAAATGATTGGCAACAGGACCCCAGCAACAGGAACCCGCTATGACCTCGATCCCTCATCAAGACAGACTGCTGTCCCCGGTCACCCTTGGCGCGCTGACACTGCGCAACCGGGTGATCATGTCCCCCATGTCCCGCGTGCGAGCGGATGCGGACTCGGCGCCCCCGGACTTCGTCGCGAGGTATTACGCCCAGCGGGCCAGCGCGGGGCTGATCATCACGGAGTCCACCGCCGTCGCCCCCTACGGCGCTGGCTTCCCACCGCTGCCCGGTCTCTTCACGGCCAGACAGGTCAATGGCTGGCGCAAGGTGGTCGAGGCCGTGCACGACGAGGGCGGCCTGATCGCCGCCCAACTCTGGCACACCGGGCGCGAACGCACGGAAGACGAAGCCAGGGGACGACCACCCGGCTGGGCCATGATGGAAGCGATCACACCGGCTGATCTCACGACCTCCGAAATCGCTGGCATCGTGAAGGGGTACGTCAACGGCGCACGGGCCTCCCGGGAAGCGGGCTTCGACGCCATCGAGGTCCACAATGGCAATGGCTTCCTCCTGGATCGCTTCCTCCGGGCCGGAACCAACGGCCGTGAGGACAGCTACGGGGGGAGCCTCGAGAATCGCACACGCCTGACGCTGGAAGTCCTCGCGGCGGTCTCGGATGTCTACGGTGCCGAGCGCGTCGGAGTCAGGTTCTCGCCCAGCGCCACCATCGCGGGTGGCCCGGATCCGCGAGTGGAGGAGACCTTCGCCTATCTTCTCGAGCGGCTCCGTCCACTGGGTCTCGCCTGGGTCGATGTGACCCGTGTCACCGCGCAGGACATGGCCCATGGGTCTGGACCGGGAATCCCGCTGGAGTGGATCCGCTCGCACTACGAGGGCCGGCTGATCGGCGCTGGCGAGTTCGACCGCGAAAAGGGCGAAGAGGCGATCGCCCAGGGCACCCTGGACGCGGTCGCCTATGGCCGGCTGTTCCTCGCCAATCCGGACCTGCCGAAGCGCTTCGCCAGGCGGGCCCCACTGAACAATCCCAACCCTCAGACCTTCTACGCGCCGGGCGAAATCGGCCTGACGGATTACCCCACGATGGAGGCGGCATGAACACCCTCCCCATGACAAGCGGAGGGGCCCCGGCGGCGCCCCAGGCGGACAGCCCGGTGAAAGGACTCGACGGGTTCACGCATCGCTACGCCGAGGTGAACGGCACCCGGATCCACTATGTGGTGGGCGGCAAGGGCCCGGCCATCGTGCTCGTGCATGGATACCCATACACCTGGGCCTCGTGGCGCAAGCTGATGCCCCTGCTCGCCGAGGCCGGCTTCACCATCATCGCCCCCGACCTTCGTGGCCTCGGCGATTCCGCCAAGACCGAGACGGGATATTCGAAGGTCAACGTCGCCGAGGACATCCGGCAGATCGTCAAGTCGCTCGGCTTCGACACCCTCCACCTGGTCGGCACCGACATCGGCACGATGGTCGCCTATGCCTACGCGTCCCGCCATCCCGACGAGGTCCGCCGGCTGATATTGGCCGAGTCCCTCATCCCCGGCTTCGGCCTCGATGAACTGATGAACCCGGCAATGGGCGGCTATTGGCACTTCGGCTTCCACGCCCAGGTCGATGTCGCCGAGCTGCTGACGGCCGGGAAGGAAGTGGCCTACCTGCTGCCCACGATGAAATGGGCGTCCACGTCGAAGGACGCGGAGGACGTGGCGCTGAAGCTCTTCCTTCCGTACTACCTCGCGCCGGGTGGCATGCGCGCCGGCTTCAAGCATTACGAGACGATGGTCGAGGATGGCAGGGAGAACCGCGCGGCCTTCCGCTCCAAGCTGAAGATGCCCGTGCTGGTGCTGAGCGGCGACCAGGGCATCCCGCAGGCCCAGACGCTCGGCTGCGTGCTCCAGGTCGCGGAGAACGTCGAGGCGGAGCTCGTCCCCCACAGCGGCCATACCTTCGCCGAGGACAATCCGGCCTGGGTCGGCGAGAGACTCGCTCGCTTCTTCGCCCCCCTCTCGCCAGCCCATGGATGAGTGAGTCCTCTGACCAACGCCAACACACGACTACTCGAGGCGGCACAACATGCCGGTACAACTCATGTCGTTGAAGTCGTAGACCACGGAGCCACCTGGATTGCCACGCGGACGCTCCGTGCCTTTTGGTACGAAGAACACCGCCGAGTTCGCTCCGTAGAGACCCGCCGGAAACGTCATGGGTCGCAGGACGACGTATTCGTTGTACATCATATGCAACGACCTCCGCCTGGGGGCTGGCACTCCGCCCGCGACGGGTGGCGATCCGCGCTCAGGCGCCGGCGCGCCATTTCCTCGTCCCACGCGTTGCTGTCCGCGATGTTCGCGCGCCGCAGCAGCCCCTTGCGCACGGCATCATCAAGGCCCGCCTCACCCGCCATCGGCGCCGTCTTGTCGGCGTACGACTCCACTGGCGCGTCGCTCCCGCCCACCCACTTGGAGGGCGTGCCCTTCGCCTCGCCCAGGGTGACCTCACCTCCGTGCGCCGGGTAGACCATGTCGACATCACGCCCGAAGAACCGTCGGGCCATGGGGTTCAGCTTCTCGAGGTGGTCCGTGTCCACGTAGAAGTAACCACATGAACTCCTGTCGTCGGCCGTATGGATGGCGACCGGCGTGTCGGCATCCAGGCCCGCGACGACCTGGCGATGGTAACCGCTGACCAGCACGGCCAGGATGGTCGTCTTCTGAGAGCGCCGGATCGACCAGAAAGTCGGCTCATAGGCACCGAGCATCAGCACGACGGGCTTGCCAGGGTTGTCGACACTCACCGTCATGGTCGTGGCGGCACTCCCACTCTGATCAATTTGTACCGAGCTCTCCTTGCCCGCGTAGCCGCCGCCGGCCAGAAGGGCGAAGTCGGCGGGCAACGACAAGCCTTTGAAACCGCACGCCGACGCGACGGGTGGCGTCTTGATGGGCGGTTCTGGCACGACATCGGTCCTGGGCTCGCGCGAAACGGCGATGGACGGCCTCCTGGTGAGCGGCTCTGGCCCGATAGATTCCGCGCGACTGTTTTTCAGGTCGAACGACGGAGCCCTGGAAACCGTCCACGGTGTGAACACGAACGACACCTCGCCCTCCATGAAGGAGCGCGCATGCTCTCTCCGATCGTCGATGAGCAACGAGTCATCGGTCCTCCAGACCATGCGTGGCGACAGCCCGGGAACCAACGTCACTTCCTGCAAGGCCCTGGTCTCGCAGTCCGCCGGCTCACCCGTGCGAACCACTTTGAGCAGGGTAATTCGCACGCTCATATCCTTACGGCAGTCCAGCACGTAGGCCTGGTAGGTCCCCTCGGGCGACGGGATGAGCTGCAACACCGTCATCGTTGGCTCACAACCCAACAACGCCATCGAGCCCAGCACGCACAGCACCAGAAGCCGCTTCATGACCGTCCCTGTCATCTACACACAATGCGTGCGTCCATCGTCCTCCGAGGCTTCACCCAGCGTCAACCCTCCCCGGGAGAAGCAGCGGTGCGGGCCTTCACTCCTCGCGTCGTGCGTACTCCCACACCACGGCCCGAGCGCGCTCGGCCAACGCGTGACTCCCGGGCAACTCCCGCCCGAACAGCCGCGGAACGGCGAGCGCGAGGCTGACGGAGTTGGTGAGGACACAGCCCCGGATGGCCTCCAGCTCTTCCCGTCCCACCGGGCGCTCCACGACCGGCAGGTCCCCGAGCCGTCCTTCCTCCAGCAGCACGGAGCGGATGATGCCGGGAAGGCAGGGGGCCTCCAGGGGCGGCGTCACCACCGCGTCACCCAGGAGGAGGAACAGATTCCCGTTCGGTGCCTCGCAGAGCTCCCGGCCTCGTTGGCGAAAACCACACCCCGGCCGAAGTGCGCGTACTGCCGCAGGTACGAGACGCTCTTGTGTCTCAGCGTGGGGTCGCCCTTGCGGTAGCAGTGCTCCTCCCGCTCGTCGAGGACGGTGTGCTCTTGGGGAGTCGACAGGGCCCGGAAGGACAGCAGCAGCCGCCCATCTCCCGCCACCAGCTTGCCCACACCGGTGAAACTCGGGCCGAGGCTGGCATCCGCATCCAGACACCGGCGCAAGGACTGACGGACGGCGCTGACGGTGAGCACGTCCTCGGGTGGTGCGCGCACGCAGCCCTCATGGGCCTCGAGGCTCGACCGGAGCCGCGCGAGGTGCCGCCCGAGGAACATCGGCGTGCCGCCGGTGACGAGGAACGTCTCGAAGAAGCCCGCGCCGAAGAAGAACGACTGGAGGAAGTCCTGGAGCCGCAACTCCTCGAGCCGCCGCACCTCTCCGTTCACCGCGACCGTGTCCATCATCCGCTTCGCGCCTCCAGGAAGTTCGCGAGCAACGTGTTCCCGTGCGGGGTGAGGAAGGACTCGGGATGGAACTGGATGCCCTCCACCCATGGGTACTCGCGGTGACGCAGCCCCATCACCAGGTCGCCGCACCAGGCAGTCACCTCCAGGCAGTCCGGAAGGCTCGACCGCTCCACCACCAGCGAGTGATAGCGGGCGGCGACGAACGGGTTGGGCAGGCCCCGGAAAACACCCCGGCCATCGTGGTGGATGTCGGCCGTCTTCCCGTGCACGGGCACCGGAGCCCGTACCACGCGCCCGCCGAACACCTGACCGATGGACTGGTGCCCCAGGCACACCCCGAGCACCGGCACCCGGCTCGCCAAGGCGCGGATGACCTCCAGGGAGATGCCAGCCTCGTTCGGCGTGCACGGGCCCGGGGAGATGACGATGCGCTCGGGCCGCAGGGCCTCCACCCCGGCAAGCGTGAGGGCATCGTTGCGCACCACCTTCGGCGCCGCCCCGAGCCCGCCCAGCGCCTGCACGAGGTTGAAGGTGAAGGAGTCGAAGTTGTCGATGAGCAGCATCATGCCGCGCCCTCCACCGGGAGCGCGGACAGCGCCAGCAGCAGCGAGCGGGCCTTGTGCAGCGTCTCCTGGTACTCGCGCCTCGGCTCCGAGTCGTGGACGATGCCCGCCCCGACCTGCACCCAGGCCCGGCCGCCTTTGAGCACCATGGTGCGGATGACGATGTTCAGGTCCAGCTCGCCCGTGAAGCTCACGTACCCGAGCGAGCCCGTGTAGAGCCTCGTGCGTGGGGCTCCAGCTCGGTGATGATCTGCATGGTGCGGATCTTCGGCACGCCGGTGATGGTGCCGCCCGGGAACACCGCCGCCACCACGTCGAGCGGCTCCACTCCCGGCGCCAGCCGGCCCACCACCTCGGATTCGATGTGGAGCACGTGGGCGTACTCGATGATCTCCATCAGCTTCGTCACCTGGACGCTCCCGTAGACGCAGACGCGCCCCAGGTCGTTGCGCTCCAGGTCCACCAGCATCGCGTGCTCCGCCCGCTCCTTCTCGCTGGTGCGCAGCTCGTGCGCGAACCGGGCGTTCTCCTCCGGAGTGCCCTTGCGGCGCGTGCCCGCGATCGGGCGGGTGATGGCCCGGCCGTCCTCCACCCGGACCAGACGCTCGGGCGAGGCACTCACCACCTCGAAACCATCCACCTCCAGGTAGCTGGCGAAGTGCACCGGGCTGAGGGACGAGAGGGCCTCGTACAGCTCCAGAGCGGGGAGCCTCGGCTCCACCTCCAGCCGCTGCGAGAGATTGACCTGATAGGTGTCTCCCGCGCGGATGTACTCCTGCACGCGCTCCACCGCGCGCTGGTAGCCCTCCTGCGTGAAGTTGGAGCGCCAGGGCACGTCCGGCGTCTGCCCGTCCGCGAGGCTCCAGGCCGGTGCCGACGGCCCGGCCGAGACGACCGCGCGCACGACATGCTCCAGTGCATCCAAACGTCGCAGGCAGTCCTCGTAGTCACGGCCCGTGGCCACCACGAGCGCTCGGTCCTCCAGGTGGTCCACCGCCACGAAGGTGTCCACGAAGTCCAATGCGATGTCCGGCAGGCCCAGGTCGTCATTCGGGTGGCGTGGCAGGGACTCGAAGTAGTGTGCGGCCTCGTAGGCGAAGAAGCCCACCGCCCCGCCACAGAAGAGCGGCATTCCCGGCAGCCGCACGCCCCGCCAGCGCCTGAGCAGCCCACGCAAGGTCGCCAAGGGCTCGCCCGGCTGGGGCTCGCCGTTCACCTCGCACCGCGCGCCCCGGGCCCGGAACGAGAGGAAGGGATTGGCCCCCACGAAGGAGTAGCGGCCCTCGCTGGAGGCGCGGGTGCTCTCGAGCAGGAAGCGGTGCCCAGGGGGAGGGCTCGCAGCATGTCCACGGGCCGTGCGCCGTGCAGTTCCACCGAGCGGACGAGCGGTACCGGTCGTAACCCTCCGCCACGAGCGTCTCGAAGCGCTCGCGGTCCAGCGGAGAGGGAGGCGAGATGGGGACGACTGACATGGGCGGGCTTGTAACAGAGGAGTGGAGGGGAAGCCCGTCAGGGGTAGTCCATCAGGAGGATCCCGCTCGTATGCCGGGCGGGCCTCGTCCATCCGCTTCGCGCGCTTCCTCCTTGAGGAGCCTGTTTGATAGGACCCACTTCATGGCATCAGGACAGACCTCTTCGCTGCAACTGCCATCGTTCCTACATGGCACCTTCCGCTCGGTGCGGCAGAAGACGAGACGGGATGGCTCGCGGTGTGGAGAGCAGTATCGTGAGGATGGCACCTTCCCCGTTCCGCGACAGATGCTGGAAGTCGCTCCGGGAGAGATAGTGGTGGCGCACGAGGTGGTGGACCTCCAGCGAGAGCACCCGGCCTGGCGGCTGTACATGGTGTCGAATGTCATCGACGGTCTGCTCGATGCAGTGGACTCGAAGAACACGTTGCTCACGAGGGATGCCTATGAAGCCGCCTTCCTGGAGACGGCCTGGGGCGCGCTCTACTTCACCCTCGCGCAGATGGGTCCGGTGAGTGCGGAGCGGACGGCGCGGCGCCTCCAGGCGGTGCTGCGCTTCTGGGAACCACTCCAGTGCGCGCGCTATCTCTTCAAGAAGCTGGGGATGGCGCACACGCTGGAGGAACTGATGGTGGCCTCCTGCGACTGGGCCATGGATGCGTGGTGCCCGTTGGGAGAAGTCTCGGTGCGCGAGCGCCTGGAGATGGCGGCGCAGCGCATGGAGAAGGCAACACGGGAGGACTGCATCAACGCCATCTTCCGGGAGATGCCGCGAGCGCTCGCACATGTCGGCGAGTTGAAGCATTGGAAGGTGGTGGCCGACCCTGAATTCCAGCGCGAGCGCCTCACCACACTCGACCCGAGGTCCTTCGAGCGGGTATCAGCTGCATGTACAGCGGACCTGCTCTGGCTGTTGACTCGCTGGGACCGTGAGATGGAGAAGCAGTAGGAGGCACTCTCGGTCGAACATCGCGTCCAGCAACTGCTTACATTGAGCGAAATGGGAGGTACATATGAGTGCCGCCGTCGGCTGTCCAACCATGCCCTTGGCCGCGAGGTGCATGGCCCTGTACCTCGTCGCGCTACTCGCCAGCTGTACTACAACGTCCTCTGATTGGCGCCAGGAGAGGCTGCTGTTCGAGGTGCCGCGAGTCGCCGCTCCGCGACAGAGAGTACTTCTGGCAATGAGCGACGGCCCGGTGGCGAGTGGGAGTCCGCCAGCCCCACGACTCAGGGCTATAACGTTCCCGGCCGGAAGCCGGGTTCGCGGATGCCTTGGGAGTTCTTCATGGGCAGTGCCTCACACCGGCTGATTGCGTATATGTACGGCGTCAACCATCCGAGAAGCCGGACCTACTATAATACCAAGCCACTCAAAACCATCATTCGCGACACGGGACTTGGAGATGTATCACGCCTGCTTCCGAACGAGGAATTGATAAGTCCGGACATCACCGACGTCTCTCTCTTGGTGCTCTTCGAAATCAAACCATGGAATGAGAGAGCCCTCCAGGAAGGCCGTGAGGAGGCGCGGAGATACATCACCGCACTGAACCGGACCATTTTGGACGGTGCCTACTTCAAAGGTGGCACGAACTTCCACGGCGAACTCCTGATTCGCTTCGCGAGAGGGCAATACATCTGGCGGCTGGAGTGGAAGACTTCAAAACCAGGAGTAGTGCAGTACCAGTGGACACGTAGCCAGAAGCCTTTTGATTCGGAAGCAGCGGCCTACAAGGCCGCTCAGTGGGTGGACCTCGAGGCGGAAGAATTGCGCCAGTATGGTGGGTGGGTGGAAAAGGCCGTGGACGGCATGATGAGCCGACGTGAGAAACTCGCTACCGTCACCGGGACCGTTGGCATGGTCATCGACCTCATCGGTGGAGTCGCGACGGCAGTCTTGTGGGGTGCAATCCTTGGCCAGAAGAGTTCAAACACGGGGGTCCAGCAACCGCCCACGCAGGGAGGAGGACAGGTCATTACCTTCCCGATGCGTCCACCCCCCACCGCTCCCCCTCCCCAGGTTCCTGCCGCCGCGGGCATGTCCCTTTCACCCTGATGAGCCGGTTTGATTTGATAGAACTCGCACACCAACACAGGAGGCTGACGTCCCACGAGGACGTCAAGCGGCGGGAGGTCCTCCCTCCTGGCTCTCTGCCCATTCGAGTCCTTTGACACTGCTCGGGGAGCTCGGGGAGTACTGCGCCTCGAAGCGCTCGCGCTCCAGCGGAGAGGGAGGCGCAATGGGGGTCGGGCTTGTAACAGAGGTCTCGCGTCCATGCGTCCGGGGTTCGACCCGGGATGGGCTTGCCCTCACGTCTCCGGGGCTGGCGCTCAGCGCTGGGCGCGCTGGAACGAGGCCAGCAGCACGCCGGCGAGGATGAACAGCGTGCCGAAGGTCTTGTTCAGCACCGACAGGTGCCGTGGCGAGCGCAGCAGCCGCAGCGCGCGCGACGCCAGCAACGTGTAGCCGCCCATCACGACGAGGTCGGTGAACCCGATCGTCGCGCCGATCGCGAGGTACTGCGGGCCCAGCGGTTCCGACAGCGCGACGAACTGGGGCACGACGGCGAGGATGAAAACCGTGCCCTTGGGGTTCAGCGCATTGACGATCCAGCCCTTCAGCACGAGCTGGCGGCGCGGCACCACGCCCCGCCCCCTCAGGGCCGGCATCGGCGGCCGCGACCAGCGGCTGCGCCGACGCACGCCACTGGCGCACTCCCAGCCAGACGAGGTACGCCACACCGGCCCACTTCACCACCGAGAACGCGAGTGTCGAGGCGGCGATCAGCGCGCCCATCCCCATCGCGACGACGAGCACCTGCGTGACGATGCCGAGCACCAGACCGAAGGTCACGAAGTAGCCGCGAAGAAAGCCGTGGTCGAGACCCGCGCTCATCGCGGCGACCGCGCCCGCGCCGGGCGACAGGCTGATCGCCCAGGAGGCGGCGAAGAAGGTGAGCCAGACGGACAGAGCCATGCCGGCGTTGTAGCACGGCCCTGTCCGTCCCCGTTCACTGGGGCAGCCTTGGGCCCGCGGCCCTGTCCCGCCGGTATGGGGCCGTGAGTGGCCTACGACCTGCCGCCGGCCAGGACGGCCGCTGGCCGCGAGATGGAGATTCAGATCGCGGACCGCCAGCGCCCGTCGCGGAACAGGTAGAGGTCCTTCGGGCCAAGGGAGTACAAGCCGTCCTCCGCCGGCAGCAGCCGCAGGCAACCGCCGGGGCGGGCATCGCCGTCGAAGCGGTCGTCCGGGACCAGGCGGTCCCCCCGCAGGCGCAGGATGCGGAAGTCGCTGACGACGAAGACCTCGCCGCCGAAGTCGGCCACGTCCCGCAGCGTTTCGCCGCGTCCGGTGTCCACCGTTTCCCAGAGGTCCCCCCGGCCGCGCACCAGCATGCCGCCGTCCCCGACCGCGTACACCTGCCCGTCGGCGGCGCAGCGGACGGCGTTGAGGTTGGCCGACGTGGGGCTGTCGATGCGCGCCCAACGCCCTTGCACGTCACCGCGCCACACCTCCCCCTGCCAGCCCACCGCGTAGAGCTCGTCGAGCGAGAAGCCATGCAGGCCCTCGAAGCCGACGACGCCGTGGTCGTCGGGCCGCGGGCCCGGGCCGATGGCGCGCCACTGCGCGGGGCCGTCCCGCACCAGCACCTCGCGGCCCATGCCGCAGGCGAGAACGACGTGGTTCACCGCCGTCAATGCGGCGAGCGCATGCCCCGCCTGGTGCAGTTCGCCTTCCGCCTGCTGCAGCGTCTCGGTGTTGATCTCGAACACGTCCCGCCCGGCCCCGATGAACACGACCACACGCTGCTGGCCGGGTGGCTTGACCGTAGCGGCCGCGACAGCCGCCCATCCGACCGACGTCGGGACCTTCTCCACGCCGCCGTCGACGAAGCACAGGAACGTCGAGTTGTTCAGCCCTTCCGCCGACAGCTCGTCGAGCGCCTTGGCCACGAAGCAGTAGTCGTGGAAGGGCGCGCAGCCGGCGAGGAACGTGGATTCGGAATGGTTCATGGGGATGGAGGTCAGCGGGCGTCGAGGCGCTCCTGGAACGGGTCGATTGGCTGCTTGCTGTGCGAGAGCTTGTCAGAGGGAGCCTGGAAGTCGAGCTGGAACACGCCCGAGGTGGAGCATGGTAGCCCTCTCGGGGGTGAGCCGTCAGTGCTCCTCGTGCTCGACGACGGCCGGGCACACGTAGCGCCGGACGGTACGCCGGGCGCCAGCGCCTGGGCGGCGGCCTCGCGCAGCCCCATAGGAGGATGCGCGGACCGCCTTCGATGTTGGACGGGCCAGTCTCCACGGGAATGGCGACGGGGCAGGTAACCCT
Source organism: Cystobacter fuscus (assembly GCA_049060065.1). Taxonomy (GTDB): domain Bacteria; phylum Myxococcota; class Myxococcia; order Myxococcales; family Myxococcaceae; genus Cystobacter; species Cystobacter fuscus_B. Next base: position 118,332 of record JBMEQP010000002.1, on the reverse strand, counting down.
TCAAAGACCGTGCGAAGAGAGTTTCCTGGTACATCAGCCTCCGCATGAAGATCGAAGACATCCAGCCAGAGTGGCTCACGGAACTTCTTCGGGCCGGGGGTACGCTGCATTCGGGAGCCGTGGCCGCGGTGCAGGTGAACCGCTCGTCACGTCCTTTCTCCACGGTGGCGCGGTTGCAGGTCCAGTACACCGCCGACGCGCCGTCCACCGCGCCCACGGCCCTGTTCCTCAAGAGCAGCAACCGTCCCTCCGAGAGGGTGTTCCACTCCGAGGTGAAGCCCACGCTGCGAGACGCCCCCGCTCTTCGCTGCCTGGGCAGCCAGGTGGATGAGGAGGTGACCGGCTGCTTTTCGACGACGTGAGCGGGACGCATCTATCTCTTCCCGAGAACGTGCCACCCACTCGGGCCATCTATGAGCAGATGGTGGACTGCCCGGCGGGGCTGCACGTCCAGCACTGGGAGGACGCTCGGATGCGCGAGCGGTTCGCCAGCCGGCAGGGGGATCCGTCCTACGGCTTCCTCTTCAAGCAGACGCTGGGGGCTTTTGGTGCGTTCGTGGACGCTCTGGAGGATCGCCTCTCCGGCGAACGCCGAGCGATCTACGAGCGGGTGCTCGAGGTCTGGCCTCGCATGTGCCTGGAACGAATCCAGCAAGGACGCGGCGTGACCATGCTCCACGGCGACTGCCATCCGTGGAACTTCCTGCTCCCCCGGACAGGTCAGGCGGGGAAGCTGTTCCTGGCCGATTGGGCGGACTGGCGCTTCGACTCAGGCACTCACGATCTGGCCTTCCTCGTCTCGCTGCCCTGCTTTCCGGAGCAGCGCGCGCGGATGGAACAGGAGCTGGTGCGGCGCTACTGGCAGCGGCTGAATCATGGCGGCGTGCGTTACGGCTGGGAGGAGTGCTGGCTCGATTACCGCGAGTCGGTGATCGGCAACCTGCTCTGGCCGGTGTTCTGGTGGTCGCTCGGCAGCCCCAGCAGCATCTGGTGGCCCAACCTGGAGCGGGCGGTGCTCGCGTTCCAGGAGCTGAGCTGTGCGGAGCTGCTCTGAGCGCGTTGGTGAATGCCTCCTGACTCACTTCTTCAACGAAGACGAGCCCACTCAAGGGAGATTCCTGGGAGACTCACCGAATGCCCGATGCAATCGACCGGGCCACAGAGAAAGGAGCAGCAGTGACGACCAAGCCGGTAAAGGGACCGCAGTCATACTTCCCGTCGATCGAGAAGACGTACGGCCGCCCCGTGGAGGACTGGTTCAAGATCATCCGTTCAGCACCCGTCAAGAAGCACATGGAAATCGTGAACTGGCTGAAGTCCGAACACGGTCTCGGCCACGGGCACGCCAATGCACTCGTGGCGTACCTGCGGGATCAGGACGCCAAGTAGAGGGACCCGCTGCGGGGTGATGCCCCAAACGTCGCCCCGAGCAGCCGACATCGAGAAGCCGTCAGTATGAGCACGGCCATGGCGAGCCGTGCCGAGCATCAAGGGTCGAACGCCCGCCGATTTCCGGGAAGCGCTCGTAGGCCCGTTTGAGCGCGTCCAGGTGCGCGGGGTTGTCCAGGTCGAGCGGCGCATCCGTGAGCCGCACAACCCAGCCGCCCGTCGCGGTACGCCGTGAGCGCGAAAGCAGCTCTGCGTCGCGGGCCGAGTCCGGGAAGCCGATGGCGCGTGCAGCAGCGGCCGACCAGTAGTTGAGCCACCCAAGGTAATAGGGAATCTCGGGCGAGCGGATGTGCTCGAAGAGCTTCAGGGCGGGCAGCCCCCGGGGTGGAGAAGGTGGTCCGGCCAACGTGGGCGCCGTCTGCTCGGCGATGTCCCCCGCTGCACGGAAGGGCGTCATATGCCCCCACCGTGCGTGTGCGCCTTCCGCCACCGTCTCCAATACACCCATCGCCGCTGCGACTACCGTGGCATCCACTGGCAGCCTTGCATGGACTTCAAACTGCGGCTCGTCGCAGGGGCCTGCCGGACCTTCCCACCCGGTAAGTGTCACGACGTGGTGATCTTCATCGTTGCAGAGAAACGGAAACCCGCCGTTTGTACTGCCTGCCGTGACCCACTCATCGCGATCAGACAATGCAATGAGGTCTTCTTTTTCAGAAGTCGTCCACCCCAACCGCAAACCGGGGAGTGCGCGCTCCATACCGTGAACAACCGCGAGAGGGCGCTCATCGTGGCCCACGAGCGCAGGCGCGTAGACGATGAGGTTGAAATAGTCTTGGGTGGCCGACATTTCAACACCAATCCATGATAACGACCTTGAGGTTACGATCTGCTCGGAGCAACGCTTGTTTGTGTGCCTGACTGTGGACTCCAACGACAAAGTTGTATCCACACGCTTCTGCCAGTTCTTTTTCGCGCTTTATCTCCGGCAATTTGACCTTCACAAAGAAATCCTGTGACCGAGGTGGCTGTTTTTCAAAGTCATCTGTCTTGACCTCCCAGAGCGTGCGTGTGACCAGTTGCAGCGCGTCGAAGTTCTTCCCATTCACGTACACATCCCCGCCGGGGAAGCTGTTGTTCGGCATCTTGTCGGCGCACTCGTTATGCGGGTCATTCCCGCCAAGGTGGCGCGGCAAGGGGATGGGTTTGCATCTCGGGTCGTCTTCCTCCACGAGGGCGGTCGCGAGCTGCTTCCGCGGCGAGGGCTCCCGGCCGCGGCTTTCGCCGGACGCGGCTGGGCCTCGAGTTCCACCATGAGTTGCCGCGAGGACTCCGAGACGTCCCGCAGCCGTGACTCGAACTCCCGTTGAGCGTCGACCCAGGGCGGGCGGTTGTCAGACTCCGGCCCCGCGGTGCTGAAGGGATGGAGCAGGACGAGGACCGCGAGCAACGGGCCCACTCGGGGGAGCGCTTCAGCCAACGTCCCGGAGCGTCCAGCCTGCGCGAGGCCCTCGGCTCCCCTCGCCACCTCTGCGGCGTTCCCGCTCGTCCTCGCGGCGCGGGAGAAGCGCTCGAAGGCCCGCTCCGCCGCGGTGAGCTTTCGGTCCAACTGTTCCCACTGACGCGGCTCGATGTCTTCGCGTGCCCGAGACAGCAGTGCCCTGGCCTTGTCCAGGTCCGCCTTTCCAATCCACGACCGCTCCGGTGCCGGCTCCATCGGCGCGGAAGCGAGCTGGATGCGCGGGCCCGAAGTGGGAGTCGACACGAAGGCGTGGGGCCTTGGCATCGGCCGCGGGGCGGGCGCGCTCGCGCAGGCGGAGAGCAGCACCAGGAGCACGCTCCAGGTTCGCAGGCGCATCGTCACGTCCTTTCATCAAGCAGTGGGTAACTGCGCGTCCTGCTTGGGGCTTTCCATCGCCCTGCCCACGGGTTCAAGTCCCGTACTCCTCGCCACCAACGAGGATGTGGCGCGTGTGTCGGTAGCTATCGGGTCCTCAGCCACTCCGTCAAGAGATAGAGCCCACACACGACCAGATGACAAACACCCAGAAGGCTCGCGGTCGCGAGCGGTGAGAGCACATTCCGAAGGAAGACGGAACCAAGGGCACCCAGGAGCATCCATGACCCCCAGGTGCCCAGAAACACCGGTAGCTTTTCCGGGGGACGGACGGCCAACGCTCGAACTCCCAGAAGGGCCGTGCTCCCCGCGAAAAGGCCCGCTACACCCCCCGCGAGTGCCCCCACCGCGAACAATCCCTCGGTCAGTGCCCGGTCCGTCAAAACACCCAGGGCCTCACCGACGAAAAGAAGAAACAGCCCCATCCACCAATACGCAACAATGGAGCCCATCATCCCAAGCGCCAAAATCAAGATTCCGCTGATGGGTCTCATGGATTCCTCCAACTCATATCGTGCGCCAGGAACAGGCCAAGCCTCTCAACGCATCCGTCAAAAACCGAGGTGCTTTTTCAGCCAGTTCTCCGCCTCTTGGAGATCTTTTTCGATCTCCTTCGCTCCCTTCTCGAGGTTCTCCTTGGCTTTGATGCTGCTCAAGAGGGAGCTGCCCACCGTCACTTGCTTGGCCTTGGAAGTCACAGGAGGGGCGGGAGGTCGCGCCTGCAAACGCACGCCTTGGTGCTCGTGGCTATAGACGAGGGCGTCGACGAAAACCTGCGCCACTTCCTTGGCGGCGCCCACCGGTGGAGGTACGAAGCCTCGAGCAAGCTTGCCTTGAGTTGGTTGTTCTGCCGCAAGCGATTCAGCAGGTAGATACTGCCAAAATCCGCCACTTGAGCAGCCAACTTCTCAATCAACTCATCACGGTTGCCGAGCCTGGCCCCCTTGAATTCACCACCCAGCATCATCAAGAACACAGTACAGCGGCTCTTCCATTCACTGCCAGGGTTGCCGGGAGACAGGTACTCCTCGAGGACATCCGCGATCAACTTCCCCTCGGGTATGTCCAGGGCACTGGGGCACTCGTCGTCGCTCTTGTCTCGTGCGACGACGTACCCGGCGACATCCCCCTCCAGGTTGTTGGAGCCTCCGAAGTTGAGCCCGACGAAACGCGTCAGCGCGGGGCTGTTGGGAGAAGACACCCTGTCCTTGGCGAGCATACCAGCACCCCCTCCAATGTCGCCAAGCCACGTACTCAACTCCAATCCAGTGCCCCCCTGCATTGGTAACGTCGTATTGCGCGCGATGCGGCTCCTTCGCGCGTCCATACCAATGATGAGATGGCTGAAATCGACATACCGGTCCCCTTCCTGTACGTCGCGGCTCTGTCGCATCGACTCGAAGAGGTTGTTCTTCAAGAAGGGACGTGGATCATCAGGCATGGAAGAGCTCGTGTACACCTGGAACCCCGCGTTACGAACCGGGCTCTTCTCCCCCTGATAGTCCGCGCTCCACACCGTCCCGTAATAAATGCCACGAATGACGTGGATGCGATCTTCCACATCGTCATAATCATTCGCGATGAGGCTCTCCTCAGTTGCTCGGACAAGATCGATGAGCTGGCGGAAGTTCTTGGCAGGCTGATAGTTTTTGACGGTATTCGGTCTGGCGGTATTGGTCTTTCCAGCGAATTGCTGTACTTTCTTTTGCGCGGAGCTGTTGTAGGTCTTTTTCAAAGCCATTGTGTCCCCCCGTAGAACTTCAAGTAGATGAAGTTCGGCCAGCTTATCTGCTCCAGAGCCCGAGGGCCACCCCAGCTCTCGTGGTGTAGTAGGGCCGGAGCGAAACCCAAGCCCAAGCCGCTCCTGGTTCAAACAGGAGCAGGCCAAGCCGCGCCACCTGGGTATCCGCGAACAGGTGACGGGGGGCGCCTGACCCAGCGCCGCCGCAAGAACTTCAGGTGACGGGAGGACCCCCTCCTGGCTCTCTCCGCCCTCCGCGTTGCCTCCTGGAGTGGGCGTGGCCGCCAGGGCCTGGCCGACGTCCACCGCGATCTCCGGCTCGTCCTTCACCAGGTGGAAGAACTCGCGGCGGAACGCCTCGGGGGTGAGCTGGCAGGTCACCGCGAAGCGCGCCAGCTCTCCCGGCCGGGAGAAGTCCTCGCGCTTGAGCCGCAACATGAAGCTGCGCGCGATGCGGTAGCGATCCGAGTCCACGTCCACCATGCGCACCCGGGGCCGCCCGGTGGCCGGATCCTTCATCTTCTCGAAGGAGATGGGCTGGAAGCGCCCGTTGATCATGGCCACCACCGCCTCGGTGCCCCCCTCGATGATGTAGCGCGCCGCGCAGTGGCCAAGGTCGCGCGTGTACTCCATGTCGAACGGAATGGGATCCGCGCAGCGCACCTCGTAACCGATGTACTTGGAGACGATCGTGGACTTGATGCCCAGGACCGCGAGCCGCGCCTTGACGGCCTTCTCGAGCACCTCGGCCAGGGGCACGTCCGCCACGTGCAGGTTGCCCATGTGGTCGCGCGGCAGCTCCGTGTAGCGCGCGAGATCCTCGGGCTCGATGCAGTCGGCGATCCCCTCGGCCAACAGCGCGATGCCATCCGGGCGCCCGTACGCGAGCCGCTTGATGACGGAGCCGGCGAGCAGGTCCACCACGGTGGTGAAGGGCACCTTCTTGCCGCGGAACTCCTCGGGGATGACGGTGACGGTGGCGCCCACCGCCTTGCCGATCGCCAGGGCGAGGTGTCCCGCCTTGCGCCCCTGGGCGACGACGAAGTACCAGCGAGAGGTCGTCTTCGCGTCCACCATCAGGTTCTTGACGATCTCCACGCCCACGTGGCGCGCCGTCTGGAAGCCGAAGGTGCTCGTGTCGTCGGGCAGGTCGATGTCGTTGTCGATCGTCTTGGGCACGTGCACCACGCGGATGCGGCCCCGCGTCTTCTCGGAGATGATCTGCGCGAGCGTGGCCGTGCCATCTCCGCCCACCGTGACGAGCATGCCCACGCCCAGGCGCTCCAGCCCGTCGATGGTGCGCTGGAGGTGCTCGGGGAGCGCGTGGGGTTGGCGCGCGAGATGCCGATGTACGAGCCGCCGCGGAAGTGGATGCGGCTGGTGTCCTCGATGGTGAGGGGGATGACGTGGGAGGTGTCTCCCTCGGCGAGCCACTTGAAGCCATCCTGGATGCCGAGCACCTCCACGCCCGCGAGGCAGGCTCGGATGGTGGCCGCTCCAATCACGCTGTTGATGCCCGGGGCAGGCCCCCGGCGACGACGATGGCGAGCTTCTTCATGAGTGCGCGTGTCTCCCGTGATTTCCTGGCCGCATCCTCCCCCGGAGCGGCGATGGAACCCAGCGAGAAGCGCGGACCCAGGCAGAGAGGCACCGCACTGGCCCCCGGGTTGCACGGTCCGCCCCGCGTGCTCCAGTCCCTCCTCGAACTGCTCTACCCACCCGCGTGCATCGCCTGCGCGAAGGTGATGCCCGTGCGCGCCGCCTTCTGCGAGACGTGTGATCTCGCCGTCGAACGGCTGCCCACCGCGCGCTGCCGCACCTGCGCCGAGCCCGGCGCCTTTCCCCGCGACACCTGCCCGCGCTGCCACGACGCGCCGCCTCCTTCTCCCGCGCCTGGGCCCCCTTCGCCCACGAGGGCCCCGTCGCCCGCGCCATCCACCGCTTCAAGTACGAGGACCATCCCGAGCTCGCCCCCGTCCTCGGGGAGCTGCTCGCCTCCGAATGCCGCCACTTCCTCTCCCAGGCCCCTACCCTGCTCGTCGCCCTGCCCCTGCACGGCAAGCGCTTCCGCGAGCGCAAGTACGATCAGGCCCAGCTCCTCGTGGAGGCCCTGGCCCGCGCCACGGACCGAAAGGCCAGCCTGGGACTGCTCCACCGCGCCCGCGAGACACGCCGCCGGTGGGCCTGTCCGAGGCCGAGCGCGCCCTCAATGTCTCCCAGGCCTTCCGTGCCTCCACCTCCGTGGCGGGACGGGACGTGCTCCTCGTGGACGACGTGCTCACCACCGGCGCCACCGTCCGCGCCGCCGCCACCGCCCTCCAGGACGCCGGGGCCCTCCGCGTGGAGGTCCTCACCCTCGCCCGCGCCTTCTCCCTCGCCTGAACTCCGGCCCCCGGACACCGGGCCCGCCCCCTCGCACGTTCCTCGACATTTCAGTTGCCTGCCCGCTCCCAACAGCGCATGCAGGGAAGGCTGCCCGAAGTCCGGCTGTTCACCGGCGCCGGGAATGACACCCCGGTCCCCCCTTCCGACGGACGAGGAACACGGATGTCTCGTACCCCACGGCTCGCCCCGCGCTCTCCCGCTCCCTGGCTCGCGACACTCCTCGTGCTCGCCTGCCCGCTTCTCGCACGGGCCGCCTCCAACCCGAGCGCCGCCGAGGCCCAACAGGAGGCCGAGCAGGCCCTCTCCCTCGCCTCCTCCCCCCGGGGCGCCGCGCACCTGCTGCGCATGCAGGCGCTCGAGCCGGACCTCGACGATCTCACCCTCCTGGCGAAGACCTATACCGAGGTGGCCACGAGCCGGAAGTTCGTCGACCCCGGCACCCGCGCCACCGCGCAGTTCCTCATGCTGGACCTGGAGCGCGCCCGGGGCCGGCTCAACCGCGCCGCCGAGTGGCAGGACTCGCTCGGCTTCGTGCGCGACTTCTACGTCGTCGGTGGCTTCGACAACGAGGGCAAGGCCGGCTGTGACACCGACTTCGGCCCCGAGGCGGCCGCGCTCGACCTGTCCGCCCGCTACTCCGGCGCCAAGGGCCCCGTGTCCTGGCGCCCCCTGTCCGTCACCCCCAACGACGGCTACATCGACCTGGGCGCCGCGCTGCGTCCCAACCGCGAGGCCGTGGCCTACGCCGTCACCTGGCTGGAGGCTCCCGCCGAGACGCGCGTGACGCTCGGCGTGGGCACCTCCGGCGCCTTCCGGCTGTGGGTGAATGGTGAGAAGGCCGCCACCAGCGACCACTACAACCTGCCCCGGCCGGATCAGACGCGCGTCTCCGTGCGCCTGCGCAAGGGCCTCAACCGCGTCCTCGTCAAGGTGTGCCAGGAGTCGGGCCCCCTCGGCTTCTACCTGCGCCGGGATCCCCCCGGCCGGCTGCGCGTCACCCTGCCCTCGTCCGCGCCCACCCTCGCCAAGGGCACCACCCCCGCGCCCCAGCTCCTGCCCACCCTCACCTCCTCCTTGAGGGACGCGGTGGCCCGCGCCCCCGCGGACGCCGCCCTGCGCGGCGAGTACGCCACCGTGCTCGACTACTTCCGCGCCTTCGACGAGCGCGAACACACCGCCACCGTGGAGGCCGAGCGCGCCGCCCGCGCCGCCCCGAACGACGCGCGGCTGCAACTGCTCGCCGCCTCCACCGCCCGCGAGGACCTCAACCAGCGCCGCCTCTTCCTGGAGGCCGCCACGCGCGCCGATCCCTCGCTGGTGCGCGCCCGCGTGGCGCTCGCCGAGTTCGAGCTGGAGCGCGGCCACCCCGAGCGCGTCCTGGAGCTGCTCACCTCCGATCTGACGAGCTCCCCCGACTCGGCCGGTGTCCGGCTCACGCTCGCCCGGGCCCACGAGGCGCTCGGGGAGACGGCCCGCGCGCACAAGCTCGTGGAGGAGTCGCTCCTGCGGCTGCCGCGCATCCCCCGCGTGGTGCGCGCCGCCGCCAGCTCCGCGCGCTCCCTGGACCGGCCCGAGGAGGCCGCCTCCCGGTTGCGCGTGGCGCTCGCGCTGCGCCATGACGACCGCACCAGCCGCACCCTGCTCGCCTCGCTGCTCGCCGACCGCGGCCAGCTGGAGGCCGCCGTGCGCGAGTACACCCAGCTGCTCTCGCTCTACCCCTTCGACAATGGCTCGCGGCTGAAGCTCGCCGAGCTGCGCGCCGCCAATGGCCAGCTCGACGCGGCCACCACCGGCTTCGCCGAGGCACGTGCCCTCTCCCCGGACGAGCCCGAGCTGTACGAGCGCGAGGGCCGCGCGCTGCTCGCCGCCAGCCACCGCGAGGAGGCCATCGCCGCCTTCGAGCGCTCGCTCGCGCTGCGTCCGCAGAACCCCACCCTCAAGGACGCCCTGCGCGCCCTCAAGGGCGAGGCCGCCAGCGCCGGCGCCCAGTACCTCCTGGACCCCAAGGCCCTGGCGCGCGAGGCCGACGGCTACACCAACGAGGACGCCGTCTACCTCGCGGAGAGCACCTTCGTGCGCGTGCAGAAGAGTGGCCTGTCCGGCCGGCTGCACCAGTTCGCCGTGAAGGTGCTCAACGCCCGCGGCGTGGACGCCTTCCGCACCTACCCCGTCACCTACTCGCCGGATCGCCAGGAGGTGCGGATTCTGCGCGCCCGCATCACCAAGCCGGACGGCTCCGTGGTGGACAGCTACGGCGAGAGCGACCGCAACATCAACGAGCCCTGGACGGGCATGTACTACGACGCGCGCGCCAAGATGCTCTCCTTCCCCGCGCTCGCCGCCGGGGACGTGCTGGAGTTGCAGTACCGCGTGGACGACACCGCCCAGGACAACCTCTTGTCCGACTACTGGGGCGACGTGGAGAGCGTGCAGGGCGTCTATCCCAAGGTGAGCTACCAGTTCCTCGTGGAGATGCCCCAGGAGCGGCCCCTCTACTGGAACGAGAAGAAGCTGCCCGGGGTCGCCTACGCCCACGAGCCCGTGGAGGGCGAGCGCGTGCTGCACCGCTGGAGCGCGAAGCACGTGGCCAAGGTGGTGCCCGAGCCCGGCATGCCCGGCTGGGCCGAGGTGGCCGCCAACCTCCACGTCTCCACCTACCGCACCTGGGACGAGGTGGGCCGCTACTGGTGGGGGCTCGTGAGGGATCAGCTCACGCCCAACGAGGAGCTGCGCCAGACGGTGGAGACGGTGCTCAAGGGCGTGGACCGCAAGGACCAGCAGGCGGTGATGCGCGCCATCTACAACTTCGTGGTGACGAACACGCGCTACGTGGCGCTGGAGTTCGGCATCCACGGCTTCAAGCCGTACCGGGTGGACCGGGTGCTGTCGCGGCGCTTCGGCGACTGCAAGGACAAGGCGAGCCTCATCCACGCCATGTTGAAGGTGGCGGGGGTGGACAGCCGGCTGGTGCTCCTGCGCATGCGGGACCTGGGCTCCATCGGCGAGGAGCCGGCGAGCCTGGCGGCCTTCAACCACGCCATCGTCTACGTGCCGCAGTTCGGCCTCTACCTGGACGGCACCGCCGAGTTCCACAGCGCGCGCGAGCTGCCCAGCGCGGACCGGGTGGCCAACGTGCTGGTGGTGGAGCCGGGTGGCAAGGCCTCCTTCCTCACCACCCCCGAGGCGAAGCCGGACGACAACGCCACGCGCCTGGCCATGGACGTGACGCTGCGTCCGGATGGCAGCGCCGAGGTGGGTGGGGCCACGACGGTGGGCGGGCAGATGGCGCCCGAGTACCGCCGCGCCTACAGCTCCGTGTCCTCGCGCAAGTCCACCTTCGAGCGCGCCTGGGCGCAGAGCTTCCCCGGCCTCACCGTGCGCGACGTGAAGCTCAACGACACCACGCGCCTGGACGACGACGTGAAGGTGGACTTCCGCATGGCCATCCCCCGCTTCGCCGAGGCGATCCCCGGTCAGCTGCGCTTCCTGCCCTTCGGCACCGGGCGCGCCTACACCCAGACGTATGCCTCGCTCGCCGAGCGCCGCTTCGATCTGATGATGAGCGGCCCGTGGGTGAACCGCTTCACCTTCCGCTACACGCTGCCCGCGGGCTACTCCGTGGCCGAGCTGCCCCCCGCCCTCCAGGAGGAGACGCCCTTTGGCCGGGTGCGGCTCACCTACAAGCAGGAGGGACAGCAGCTGGTGTGCGATGGCGAGGTGGCGCTCACCTCCGCCCGGGTGAAGGCGGATGACTACGCCGCCTTCCGCGCCTTCCTCGGCCGGGTGGATCAAGGCTTCTCGCGCAAGGTCACCCTGCGCGGCCCCGCATCGCCCACCGCCCAACGCTGACCTCATCCCGGGGGGCCGCGTGTAACGCCCCCGGGGTTGGCGCATCCTGACCCCTTCGCGCGACCGTCCGGACGAGCACTCCGGGCCCGCGCAGGGGGCGCTCATGGTGAAGCTGGCGTTGTTGGGAGATAGCTATCCGTCCCAGGTCCGGGTCAATCCCCGGGCCCTCGGCGAGCTGGAAGTCGTGTGGGTCGGACAGTCCCGTGAGTCCTTCACCCGAGAGGTGCCCAGGCTCCGGCCCCAGGTGCTCGCGCTGGACTTCATGGACCTGGGCCGGTGCCCACCGAGCTGATTCCCGGGATGATGGAGAGCACCGGCGCCCGCCACGCGCTCATCAGCTACCGCCTGCCCCACTCCCCCCTCATCGACGCGCTCCGCTCACCGCGCGTGAGCTTCCTCCGGGGCCGGTGCCCCTGAGCCTGCTGAGCCTGCGCGTGCACCGGAGCCTCGACGACCTCGAACGCGCGGGCAGGCCCGTGAGTCAGGCCCCCGCCGCCCACGCCCCGCGCTTCAGCCCCGAGCAGCTCGGCCGGTTGATGGAGCTGTCCACCCAGGAGGGGTGCGAGTGCGCCCCCCAGCTCGCGCGGCTCGTCGGCGGCCTGCGCGGCTTCTGGGAGTACACGGCGGGCTGCGCGCGGCGCGACGAGAAGGACCAGCGCCTCCACGAGCTGCTCGACCGGCAGATGACCCGCGCCCGGCAAGCCCTGGAGGAGGGGCTCGTGGCGCTGCTGGAGCACGGGAACATCCGGCTCTGAGTCAGTCCAACAGCGCGGCGAGCAGCCGCCGCACCTCGGCGGGGCCATTCACCCGGTAGCCGGCGCGCGACTCCTTGCCTCCCGCGTGGATGGCGATGCCATCCTCGGGGAGAGCGGCGAAGAGATCCTCGTCCGTGCGGTCATCGCCGATGGCCACCACCCGGGTGCCGGGAGCCATGCCCTCGGTGACGCGCCCCACCACGCGGCCCTTGTTCACCCCGCGCGCGCGTACCTCCACCACCTTGTCGCCGGGCAACACCTCGAGCGGACCCTGGGCGAAGACCTCGCCCAGGTGCAGGCGCAGCTCGCGCGCCAGACGCGCCCCGAGCACCGGCTCCACCTGCCGGTAGTGCCAGGCGAGCGACGCGTACTTCTCCTCCACCAGGGCGCCGGGCACGCGCGACGCGAAGGACTCGAGAATGGGACGCACCGGCTCTTCCACTCCGTGGACACGCCCGGCAGCGACTCCCAGGCAGCGCCGGGCGTGGGCCGGGACCACAGGCCGTGCTCGGCGTACAGGCCCGCGTTCAGCCCGCCTACCCAGGACTCCAGCACCTCGCGGCTGCGGCCACTGACGATGGCCACCCGGGTGTGGGGCCGCTCGGTGAGCCGCCTCAAGAGCGTGAGCAGCTCCTCGTCCGGAGCGGCCAGCTCGGGTCGCGGCGCGAAGGGCACGAGCGTGCCGTCGTAGTCGATCAGGAGCAGCAGCTCCCGAGCCTCCCGAAGGAGGGGGAGCACCTCCTGGGCACCCTGGGGCTTCACCCGGGGAGGCGCCGTGGGCGTGGCCTGGAGCACCGACAGGAAGGAGTTCACCCAGTGGTGCACGTCGCGGTCGATGACCCGGGTGCGCAGCGCGCGCATGCGCCGCTTGCGCTCCTCCTCGGGCATCTCCAGCGCGGCCTCCAGCGCGTCCGCCATGCCCTCCACGTCGTAGGGGTTCACCAGGAGCGCCTCGTCCATTTCGTCCGCCGCTCCGGCCAGCTCGCTGAGCACGAGCACGCCGTCCTCGTCCGGGCGCGAGGCACAGAACTCCTTGGCCACCAGGTTCATGCCGTCGCGGATGGGCGTGACGAGCATCACGTCCGCGGCGCGGTAGAGGGCCGCGAGCTGCTTCTGGTTCAACGAGCGGTAGAGGTAGTGGATGGGGACGTTGTGCACGGAGCCGTACAGGCTGTTGATGCGGCCCACCAGCTCGTTCACGCGCTCGCGGTAGGTGGCGTAGTCCTCCACGGTGGTGCGGCTGGGGACGGCCACCTGGACGAAGCGCAGCTTGCCGCGCCGGCGGGCTCGCGCTCGAGCAGCCGCTGCACCGCCAGAAGCCGGCGGGGAATGCCCTTGGTGTAGTCCAGCCGGTCCACCCCCAACACCAGGCGCTGCTCGCCGGCCTCCTCGCGGTGCCCGCGCACCTCCTCGAGCACCGCCGGCTGCCGCACCAGCTCCTCGAAGGACCCGGCGTCGATGCCCATGGGGAAGGCGCCCAACCGCACCGGCGCCCGTCCTGGGCCACGTGGTCTCCCACCTTCTCCAGCCCGAGCAGTTGCATGAGGGTGCTGGCGAAGTGCCGCACATAGGAGCTCGTGTGGAAGCCGATGAGGTCCGCGCCCAGGAGGCCCCGCAGCAGCTCGAGCCGCCGCGGCACGGTGCGGAAGATCTCGCTCGAGGGGAAGGGAATGTGGTGGAAGAAGCCGATGCGCGCCTGGGGCAGGCGCTCACGCAGCAGGGCGGGCACCAGCATGAGCTGGTAGTCGTGCACCCAGATGGTGTCGCCGGGCTGGTAGTGGCGCACCACCAGGTCGGCGAAGCGCTCGTTCACCTTGCGGTAGACTTCCCAGTCCCGATCCTGGCGGGGCACGCGCTCGAGGAGGTAGTGGCACAGCGGCCAGAGGACCTGGTTGGAGTAGCCCTCGTAGAAGCGGCTCACCTCGCTCGCGCTCAGGTAGAGCGGCACGCAGCGCTGCTGGGCGAGCTGTTCCTCCACCGAGGCTTTCTGTGCCGGTGTCAGCCGCGAGACATCCCCGGGCCAGCCCACCCACAACCCGCCCGAGTTTTCATGCGGCCCCCTGAGCCCGGTGGCGAGCCCTCCGGCGCTGGGAACCACGGAGACCCCGTCCTTGTCCGCTTTGACGGTGACGGGGAGCCGATTGGAGACGAGCAGGAGTCTGGACATGACCCCCGCGTCTCTAGCTGGCCGGGCGCGGAGGGGTCACCGGGGAATCTCCGGAGGTGCCTGCTTTAGAACCTTCAGCCGCCGCGCCTCGGGGAGCCCATCCCAACCGGGCGAGGAGGGCCGGCTCGCGGCCCGGCTTCCAGATGAACGCGTCCAGCAGGTAGTGCGTGGCCTGGGGCAGCGCGAGCAGGGGCACCACGAGCGCCAGCACGTCCGCGGGCAGCACCAGGCCCGACTCGCCGAAGAGCCGGGGCCGCTCGTGCCACACGAGCCCGTCCCAGAGCCACTCCTCGCCCAGGGCGAGCACGACCAGCACGCCCAGCACGGCGGGCGCTCCGGCGCGCACCACGGGGGCGAGCGCGCCATAGCCCCCTTCCGCGAGCCGGCCCCGCGCGTAGCGCAGCAGCAGCGCGAAGTAGGGCACCCCGTGCAAGAGGACGTTCATCACCGTGAAGGAGAAGTCGTCCCGGGCGAGCACGATGCCCCCGAACCACGTCACCGCCGTGGCGAGCACGAGCAGCACCTTGCCCACCTGGAGCCCCTCGCCGCGCAGGGCCCGCGCGCCCTGGAAGCCCGCCCACGTGGCGAGCACCCCGCCCTGCACGGCGAGCGCCGCGGTGCCCACCCAGGCGGGAAGTCCGGCGAGGAAGTCCTCCTCGACGAACCACCAGAAGGCGCGAGGCAGGTGGGCGTGCCACCACACCACGGGGCCGAGCGTGGCGGCGTAGATGGCGGCGGCATCGAGGGCGCGCTCGGTGGAGGAGGCGCGGGCCTTGCGTCCGTAGAGGGCCACCCAGCCGTACTGCTGGCGGATGAAGTGGAACAGGGCGGTGTACGCGAAGAGGCGCCAGAAGAGGCCGGGGGACTGGCTCCAGGCGAACACGCCCAGCAGGTACGCGGCGAGCGGCGCCGCCGTGTAGAGGCCGGGCCGGCGGCGCAGCTCCTCCCCATCCGCGTAGGTGCGCAGGAGCGTGGACCAGACGTGGGCCACGTCCACGCCGACGACGAGCAGCACCCAGGCCCACGGGGGCGTCTCGCCCACCGCGCCCAGTCCCGGCGCGGCGAGCACCAGCCCCACCGCCACGAGCGCGCTGCCCGCGAAGACGGCGAGGTCCACGCCACGGCCGAAGAGCCACGCCTGGGAGGGAGCGAGGAGACGGGGCATGGGCGGCTCAGGGCCGGTAGTGCTGGATGCGCGAGCCCGGCACCCGCTGGGCCAGACGCTCCATGCCGCTGGCCACCTCCGCGAGCACGCGCTCCTTGTCGATCGTGAGCAACTGGCGGTCACGCAAGAGGAGCCGGCCATCCACCATGACGGTGTGCACGTCGCTGGCGCGGGCGCTGTAGACGAGGCCGGCCATGGGGTCGTGGAGCGGCTGCCAGTGGGTGCCGCGGGTGTCCACGAGGACGATGTCGGCCTGGTAGCCGGGCGCGAGCGTGCCGAGCCGGTCTCCCATGCCCAGCGCGGCCGCGCTGCCCCGCGTGGCGATGTCGAGCACCTCGGCGAGGGGCATGACCTCGGAGTCGAGCGCGTCGTGCTTCTGCGACAGGGCGAGCAGGCGCAGGGCCTCGAAGAGGTCGAGCGTGTTGCTGCTCACGGCGCCGTCGGTGGCCAGCCCCACGGGGACGCCCGCCTTGCGCAGGGCGCGCACGGGGCCGGCCCATGCCCAGCTTGAGCGACGTCTTGGGCGCATGGGCGATGCCCACGTGCGCGCGGTGACGGGCGAGCAGCTCGATGTCCTGGGGCAGGAGGCCGCCGCCGTGGGCGATGAGCGTGGGCACGCCGAGCACGCCCGTGTCCTGGAGCACCTGGATGGGCGAGTGTCCCCGCCGCTGCACGCTGGCGAGCGTCTGGTTCATGTCCTCGGCGGCGTGGATGTGGATGCCCACGCCGAGCCGGTTGGCGTGCCCCACGCACGCGCGCAGCAGGCCGTCATCGCAGGTATAGGGCGCGTGGGGGGCCATGCACGTGGTGATGCGCCCCTCCGCTCCGCCCTTCCAGCGCTCGGCGAAGGAGGCGGTCCGCGCGAGCTCCTGGTAGCCCCGGCTGGAGAACGCCGTCCACCCCAGATGCGCCCGCGTCCCCGCTCCCTCCACGGCCCGGGCCACTTCGTCCATGGAGAAGTAGTGGTCGGCCACCGTGGTGATGCCGCCCTCGATCATCTCGATGAGGCCGAGCATCGCGCCCCAGTACACGTCCGCGTCGGTGAGGTTGTTCTCCAGGGGCCAGATGAAGTCGTTGAACCACCGCTCGATGGACACGTCCTCGGCCAGTCCGCGGAAGATGACCATGGACACGTGCGCATGGGTGTTGATGAGCCCGGGCAGGGCGATCATCCGCTGGCCCTCGAGCACCTCCACCCCGGGCGCCAGCGGTGCTCCGGTGGGGCGGATCTCCGAGATCCTCGAGCCCTGGATCAGGATGTCCTGATGGCGTGCCAGGGTGAGCACGCCGTTGGCGCCCGGAACGAGGGCGTGACAGTCACGGATGCACGTCTGGCGTGCCTCGGGAGTGGACGTGCTCATGGGGTGGACTGGACGGGACCGAACTGCGCGGGCACCCAGGTGTAGCCCTTGCCCTCGGCGCGTACATGGCCCAGGCCGGGGAACGGCAGGTGGGCACTGGCGACCCAGTGCTTGCTCTTGGCCGCCTCGGCGAACAACCGCTTGCGGGTGGCGATCGCCTTGGGGCTGTCGACGTCGAAATCGACGGCGATCTCGGGCTTGGGGAACTGGAGCGCGAGGTTGTGCACGATGTCGCCCCAGACCAGCAGGCTCTGATCCTTCGAGGTGAACAGGTAGCCGCTGTGGCCGGGGGTGTGTCCCGGGGCGGGAGTGACGGAGACCCCCGTGGCCAGCGCCTCGCCCGGCTTGAAGGGCTTGAACCGGCCCGCGGCCACGTAGGGCGCGACCGCCTCGCGGGCCATCTGGAACAGGGGCCTGGCGGCCTCGGGCGCCTCGCTGGCCCGCTTCTCATCCAGCCAGTAGTCCGCGTCCTCCTGGGCGGCCCGCACCACGGCGTTGGGGAAGAGGGGCTGGCCCTCGGGGGTGAGCAGCCCCCGGGCATGGTCCGGGTGCAGGTGGGTCAGCAGCACCAGGTCCACCTGCGAGGGATCGTACCCCGAGGCGCGGAGGTTGCCCGGGATGGCGCCCAGGGTGGGACCGAAAGCCGTGGCCGTGCCGGTATCCACCAGGATCAACTGTTCGCCCGTGTGCACCAGGAAGGCATTGACCGCGCACAGCGCGGGGGTCGGGAAGAACATCCGCTCGTACAGCTTCTCCATGTCCTTGGCGCTCGCGCCCTTGTACACCTTCAGATCGATCGGGATGAAACCGTCGTAGAGCGCGGTGACCTCGAACGCCCCGATCTGCATGCGGTAGTAGCCGGGCACCTGGCTCTGCTTCTGCGCGGGCGGTGCCGCGTCCGCCGCCCCGGGCGTCAGCGTGGAGAAGGCCGCGGCGCCGGTGAGAGACAGGGACAGCAACGCGCGGTGGAGGGACAGGCGCGAACGGCTCTGGAACTTCGTCTCGTGTTTCATGGCGGGAGTCTATCCGAGCCTCCCTCGCCCGTGCGCGCCCCGACCCCCAGCCCGAGAGAAACCCCGGGTGCGAGCCGGCCCGGACACGAAGTCCCGGCCAGCGGCTCACCGGCCTCCCGAGCCCGCCGCGCCAAAGGTGTCGCACGCCTCCAACGAGCCCTGCTCGAAGCCCCGGCGGAACCAGGAGACGCGCTGCGCCGAGGAGCCATGGGTGAAGGACTCGGGGACGACGTGGCCGCCCGCGCGCCTCTGCAGCGTGTCATCGCCAATGGCCGAGGCCGCCGTCAGTCCCTCCTCGATGTCACCCCGCTCCAGCACCTGGCGTTGCTTCTGCGCGTGGTGGGCCCAGATGCCGGCGAAGCAATCCGCTTGCAGCTCCTGGAGGACCGACAGGGCATTGGCATCCGCCCGGGACCGGGCACGCCTCGCCTGGACGCGCTCGGAGACGCCCAGGAGGTTCTGCACGTGGTGGCCCACCTCGTGCGCCACCACATAGGCCTGGGCGAAGTCCCCCGGCGCGCCAAAGCGCTCATCCAATTCCTGGAAGAAGCCGAGGTCCAGGTACACGCGCTGATCCCCCGGACAATAAAAGGGCCCGACCGCGCTCTCCTGGAAGCCACAGGCCGACTCCACCGCGTCCGAGAAGAGCACGAGGCGGGGCTCGACATAGCGCACCCCCACGGAAGACAGCAGCGCGGGCCGGTGTCCTCGGTGTCCGCGAGGATGACGGACACGAAGTCCCGGAGCCGCGCCTCGGCGGGACTCTCCGCCTGGGCTCCCGCCCCTCCCGTGCCCACCCCCACCGAGGGACTCTGGGAAGACGGCGGGAGGACGTCCTCGGGATTGCCTCCGAGCAGGTACACCAGCAGGGCCACCACCAGGGACACCGCCCCGCCCCCGTAGGCCAACGGACGCCCCACGCCCTGACCGCGCCGATCCTCGACGTTCGAGCTGCGCCGTCCGCCTTGCCATCTCATCCGCGTCCCCTCCTGTCGGAACCCCGTGACCCCACAAGGTAGGCAGCCTGGCCCGTCCCAGCTAGCCCGGAGAGAGCTTGCGCACGAGCTCGGACCACTTCTCGTCCAGGTAGAAGGTGTGCTCCCGGACCTCGTCGAGCAGGACCTGACGCACCTCCTCGCCCCCCTCGCGCACCAGCTCCTCGAGCCGCGCGTGGGCCTCTTCCCACCGGCCCTGGAGGAAGGCGAGGTAGGCGAGGTTGCCCCGGACGATGGGCTCGCGAGGTGCGAGCCGCAGGCAAGCCTCCAGCAGCTCCTGGGCGCGGCGCAGACAGTCCTCCACGGCGCTGGTGGCGCCCCGCTTCCAGCACTGCCTGGCCTCGGCGATCCACATCCGGCTCGCCTGGTTGAGCCCCACGGCCACTTCCTGGAGGACGGCCGCGTCGGTCGACTCGCCGAACCGGCGCACCAGCTCCGCGTAGAGCTGCTGGGACTGCTCGGCGAGCCCCCGTGCGCCGAGCGCATGGCCCCGCGTGCGCAGCGCCCGGGCCACCTGCTCCTGGAGCACCGGCTCGGACGACTCCCCGTAGCGCGCCACCACCTCGTGCAGACACCGGTGGGCCTCCTCGAAGCGCTCCTGCTTCACGTAGAACCACCCCAGGTTGGTGAGCGCGCGGCAGTGCTGCTCCCGGCTCCGGGGCGCGGGGAGCGCGACGTAGCGGCGCAGCGCCTCCTGGAAATGGGACTCGCTCCCCGCCCACCGCTCCTCGTTCCAGTCCAGGAGCGCCAGGCCATGATGGGTGTCGGCGATCATCTCCTCGTCGAGCGAGTACATGGGCAGCTCGGCGCACCCGCGCAGCACCTCCTCGTAGTGGGCCCGCGCCCGCGCGGCGTCCCGCGAGGATTGATACATCCACCCCAGGTCGAAGAGCGCCCGGAGCACCACGCCCCGCGTGGCGGTGTCCGTCGAGTCACCATGGCGCCGCGACAACTCGACGAGGCTGGCCAGGGCCTCCTCCACGCGGCCCTCCGCGTGGAAGACATGCGCCAGCCCCCGATGCGCCTGGACGGCCTGCACCCGCAGCCAGTCCTCGGGGGCATGGCCATAGCGCAGCATCATCTCCTTGAAGGCGGCCCGGGCCCGGTCGAACCGGCCCTGGAAACACAGCAACCAGCCCATCCGGTATTGAGCGGCCGGCACCGCGTCGTACGGCGGGGGCCCCGGCGTCGAGCCGAAGCGCTGGACCACCGCCTCGTAATGACCCCAGGCGTCTTCCCGCCGTCCCTGCTGCTCGGCGATCTCCCCCAGCTCCAGGAGCGCGCTCGCGATGTCGGATTCCCAGCGCTCCTCGCTCCCGCGCATGCGCCGGAGGAACTCCTCGTGACAGCCGCGCGCCTCCTCCCAGCGCCCCTCCGCCTTGAGCAGCTGCCCCATCCGCACCAGGAAGACCACCGACTCGGCGACCTCGCCGCCCCCGGCGAGGGCGTCATCGCGGCGGATGAGCTCCCTCCAGTCCGCCAGGGCCTGCTCCACCAGACGTACCCGCTCCACCCCCGGGGCGCTCCCGTCCGGGAGTTCCCGGGGTGCCGCCTCCGCGTCCCGCTCCAGGTCGGATGGCTGCTCGGGGGTGGCTGCTCGGGACCCATCCACTAGAGCGTGACGTGTCCGCCTGGGACGAGCAAGTCCCCTCCAGGTGCCTCGTGCCAGGGGAGCACCAGGGCGTGGACATCCGCGTGCCAGTGGGCACCTCCGTCCGGGCCCCGGCGGAGGGAGTGGAATCCGAACCCCAGGCGGCCCCCACGCAGGCGGCGATGCATCAGGGCCGGCGCGAGCGCTCGTCCTCCAGCTCGCGCAGGGGCAACAGCCGCTCCAGCAGCGGACCGCCGTGCTTGAGCCGGGCGATGCGCTGTGCCGGGTAGATGCCCCGTTGCCCCGTGAGCAGGTAAGCGGTGACGGTGACGATGACCACGTGGGGCAGCACACCCGCGCCGAGCAGCTCCACCGCCATGAGGGACAGGGCCAGGGGCGTGTTGGCGGCGGCCCCGAAGAGCGCGGCGAGCCCCACGCCCGCGGCCAGATCCAGCGGCAGACCCAGCGGGCGCGCCAGCACGTTGCCGAGCGTCGCGCCCACGACGAACAGCGGCGTCACCTCTCCGCCCAGGAAGCCCGTGCCGAGCGTGAGCACGGTGAAGAGCAGCTTGAGTGCGAAGGACTCGGGCGGCAGCGAGGGGTCCACGAAGGCCCGCTCGATGAGGGGCACGCCCAGGCCGAGGTAGTCGCTCGTGCCCACCGCCTTCCAGAGCCCCACCACGAGCGCGCCGCCCAGGGCCATGCGCAGCGCGAGCGACGGGACGGCCTTCTCCAGCCGCTTCTTGAGCAGGTGCACGCCCTCCACGAACACCACGGCCACCGCCGCCACCGCCGCGCCGAAGACGAGCCACTTGCCCATGACGCCCGGCGAGAGCGCGAGCGGGGAGACCGCCGGGTACGCCGTGTGGTGGATGCCCAGCGAGCGCGTGACGAAGTCGCCCACCAGGGCGGCCACCAGCGCGGGGACGAGCGCCTCGTAGTTGAGGCGGCCCACGCTGACGACCTCGAGGCCGAAGACGGTGCCCGCGATGGGGGTGCCGAAGACGGAGCCGAAGCCTCCGGCGATTCCCGCGGCGAGCAACTCGCGGCGCGTCGTGGGCGAGACCTGGAGGCGGTGGGCCACGGCGTCGGCGAGGCTCGCGCCCATCTGCACGGCGGTGCCCTCGCGGCCCGCGCTGCCGCCGAAGAGGTGGGTGAGCACCGTGCCCAGCAGCACCATGGGCGCCATGCGCGCGGGAATGCGCTCGCCCCCTCGTGCACGGTGTCGATGACGAGGTTGTTGCCTCCCGGATGGACGCGCCCCACCGGCCGTAGAGGGCGCCGATGACCAGCCCCGCCAGGGGCAGGAAGTAGACGATGAGCTCGTGACCGGTGCGCCAGTGCGTGGCCTCCTCCAGGAGGAAGAGGAAGACCGCCGAGGCCACCCCACACACCAGGCCCACCAGGGAGCCCAGCACGAGCCATTGCCCCAGGGCCCGTGCGCGCTTGTCCAGGCTCATCTCCCGCCGTCTCCCTTCATTTCAAGGTCAGCAGGGCCCCCGTTACCATGAGGACGACCCCGAGGCCGAGCCGCCAGTTCATGGGCTCCTTCAACAGGAGCACGGAGAGCACCACCGTCAGCGCGAGGCTGAGCTTGTCGAGGGGTGCCACCCGGGAGGCGGGGCCGAGCTGGAGCGCCCGGAAGTAGGCGAGCCAGGACAGGCCGGTGGCCACCCCGGAGAGCACCAGGAAGAGGAGCGTCTTGCGGCTCAGGGACGGCAGGGCGTGGTGCTCGCCCCGGGCCAGGGCGATGCCCCAGGCGAAGGCGAGGATGACGACGGTGCGCAGGGCCGTGGCCAGCGTGGAGGGCACACCTTCCACGCCCACCTTGGCGAGGATCGCGGTGAGCGCCGCGAACAGGGCCGACAGCAGGGCATAGCTCCACCACGTCATGGCCGTGCCCTCAGAGGTTGACCTCCAGGCTCCCGAGGACGCGCCGGCCCTCCATGCGGTAGTCGAAGGGATAATCGTACGTCTTCACGAGGTAGCTCTCCGCGTCCAACAGGTTGGACACCTTGAGCTCGGCGGCGGCCCATGAGGTGAATTGATAGCGCACGTTGGCATCGAGCCGGAACCGGGCGGGCACCCGCTCCGGGCGCTGGGCGCGGAACAAAGGGTTCACCCTGTCCTCCTCGCGGCGCAGCACGTCGCCCTGGTAGCGACCCTGGAGCGCGAGGCTGAAGCGCTCGCGCTGGTAGCTCACCCCCGCCTTGGCCTGATGGGCGGGCGCCCAGGTGAGCACCCCTGACGGGCCCGCGCCCTCGAGCAGGTGCACGTAGGTGTAGTTGCCGAAGCCCGACAGACGGCCGCGCCCTCCCAGGTCCACCTCCACCAGGAGCTCGGACTCCACGCCCAGGTCCGTCTGGAACTGGAGGTTGCCCACCAGGTTCTCGGGGGAGTAGCCGATGAGGTTCTCGTAACGCGAGTGGAACAGGGTGCTGCGCCAGCTCACCTGCGGGCCGAGGCTCCAGTCGGCGTTGAGCTCGAAGGTGGTGACCTGCTCGGGGCGCATCGCCTCGACATTGGCTTTCAACATCCAGGTGTTGGAACCGAAGAGCTCCCCCGACGCGGGAGCCCGGAAGGCCCGGCCGCCCTCGAGCTTGAGGCTGAACACGGGGCTCGGCGCGTACACCAGCGAGATCCGGGGGCTGACCTGGTCATAGGACTTGAAGCGACGGGGCGACCCGGGCCGCGCGAGGTCGCGGTAGTGGAAGAACTTCAGGTCGTAGCGCAGCCCCAGGGTCAACGACAGGGGAAGCGCCAGCACACGGCGCCAGGCGAGCTGGGAGTAGGCGCCCACGTTGCTCATGGGCTCGCCGAGAACGGACTCGTAGATGGGGCCGAGCCGCGCGAGGCCCGGGGTGGCGGGGAAGCCCCCCTCCTGATCGGCGAGGTCTGCGTTGGCGTAGTGCGCGGAGTCCCCGCGATACAGCGAGGCCGCATACTCCACGCCCCCCAGCAGGGAGAGCCCCTCCAACAGGGAACCCGAGAGCTGGGCACGCCCGAAGAGCTCGCTCAACGCGGTCTCGAGCACCTCGGTCACCCCGGCGGGATAGGACCCGTTCTCGGCGCCATTCGGGTAGAAGCGCACATGGTTGTCGTACTCGTGCCGCTGGTACTTGAACACGTACTCCTGCTCCAGCGCGCTGCCCGGCCGCGAGCGGTAGCTCGCCACGGCGATGTGCCGCCGGTCCCGCATGACCCCGTCGACATCGGGCACCCAGTAGAGCCAGCCGTGGCCGGTGCCGTAGTTCCAGTCCTGCAGGTGGTACTGCAGGGACAGGCCACGCAAGGCCTTCGTGGGCTCCAGCTTGACGAAGAGGTACGAGCTGTCGCGGCGGTCGTTCACGAGGAAGCGCTGGAGCGCTCCCGTGGCGTCGGTGCGTCCCGAGCCGTCATGGGAGAGATAGGAGAATCCGTCCGTGTGCTGACGCTGGAAGCCCACCACCGCGGAGAGGTGCCGGGAGCGGGTGACCGCCACCGCGTCCACGGCCGCCGTGCCCAGGTTGCCGGCACGCACCCGGGCCTCGCTGTTGATCTCCATCCGCTCGTCATCCTCCAGCGTATGGGACGAGGAGAGCGTGTTGAGGGCGATGACGCCGTTGATGGCGCTGGAGCCATACAGCGCGGAGGCGGGGCCGCGGAGGATCTCCACGCTCTTGACGAGGAAGAGCGGGGAGATCTCCCAGGTGAACGCGGTGGCCGGTCGTTGTCGTTCATGGGAACGCCATCCACCAGCAGCAGCAGGTGGTTGTTGTTCCACCCCTCCCAGAGGCCGCGAGCGCCCACCGTGGTGCGCTCGAAGTCATGCGAGGGGAAGAAGCCGGGCTGGCTGAAGAGGATGTCGTCGATCGTCGCCCAGCCGAAGCGGCGCATCTGCTCGCGCGTCACCACCGAGGCCACGCCGGGAGCCTCCCGCGCCTGTTGGAGAAGCTTGGAGGGAGTGGACAGCTCCACCCGTAGCAACTCCTCCAACGAGAGGGATTGGGTCCACTCCGGTGGGGCCTCCTCGTCCTCTTCGGGAACCTCGTGCGCGAGGGCGCGAGTGGAGCACAGGACGGCGGCCAGGAGCATCCCGCGGCGATGGGGAGCGAGGAGAAACGGACGAGGCATGGGGGTTCAACCCGAGACGGTGGGATGGGAATGGAGGGCGGGGACTCGACCAGGGCGCGCAGCCGCTCGCGCAGGGCGCGCATGTCGATGGGCTTGTCCAGCGCGCGCTCGTGGTGCTTCTCGATGAAGGCGCGCGTCACCTCGGTGAAGGCGCCCCCGGTGATGAAGAGCACCCCCTGGGCCTGCTCGGGGTTGGTGCGCTGGAGCTCCGTGAAGAACTCCATGCCGCTCATCTCCGGCATCATCAGGTCGCACAGGATGAGATCGAAGGGCGGACCCTCGCGCACCCGGAACAAGGCCTCGTGCGCGCGCGTCGACACCAGCACCTCGTGCTCGCGGCCCAGGGCCCTGAGCAGCGCGGTGCCCACCAGGGGCTCGTCATCCACCACCAGGATGCGCGCGCGCCGCACCGCCCCGGGCGAGGACTCCTCCCGGAGCCGGTGGCCCACTGGAGCGGAGCAGGCGGGGAGCACCACGGTGAAGGTGCTGCCGCGTCCCGGCTCGCTCTGCACCTCGATGCGTCCCCCCAGGTTGGTGATGATGCCCTGGCAGACGGACAACCCGAGCCCCGTCCCCACGCCCACCGGCTTGGTGGTGAAGAAGGGGGTGAAGAGGCGGGCACGCACCTCGGGCACCATCCCGCTGCCCGTGTCGGTGATGGACACCCGCACCCGCCCATCCTCGCCCAGGCGCGTGGAGACACGGATCTCGTTGCGCTCGGAGGCGCCCGCCTCGATGGCATGCGCGGCGTTGATGAGCAGGTTGAGGAAGACCTGGGCGAGCCGCACCTCGTTGGCCTCGACGGAAGGAACGGCATGGAAGTCGCGCACCAGCCGGGCCCGGTGGCGGATCTCGTTGCTGGCCATGTTGATGGCGCTCTCGAGCGTGCGCCGCAGCTCCGTGGGCTCGCGCTTGCCATCATCCCCGGCCGAGAAGGACTTGAGGCTCTGGACGATGTGCTGCACGCGCCCGCAGCCCTCGCGCGCCTCGGACAGGGCGCTGAACACCTCGCTCCACTCCTCCTCCTGCGGGCAGGGCTGATCATCCGGGGTGCCCTGGCGGGAGAAGCGGCGCAGCTGGGGAATCTCCCGGAGCGCGAACTGGATGTTGGCGGTCACATAGGCGAGCGGGTTGTTGATTTCATGCGCCACCCCCGCGGCGAGCGTGCCCAGGGAGGTGCGCCGGTCGGCGACGATGAGCTGATCCTGCGCGCTGCGCAGCTCGCGCACCTGGGACTCGATGAGGGCGCGCTGCTCGTACAGCCGGTCCAACATGCGCGAGAACGCCTCGGCCAGCGTGCCCATCTCATCGTGCCGGGACAGGTCCAGCTCGCCCCGGGCCTCGTGCTCGCCCTCGGAGATGCGCAGGGCCACGCGGGTGACGCGCTTGAGCGGCCTCATCACCAGCGTGCCCACCACGAAGGCGGCCAGCACGCCGCTAACGAGGATGAGCGCGGAGATGCCCGCGGCGAGCTGCTGCGTCCGCAGGCTCTCCTGCTTGAGACGGGCGAGGTTGAAGCCCAGCAGCAGCATGCCCCGCTGGCCCCCGCGCGTCTGGATGTCGACCCGCGCGAACACCTCATCCCCCCGGATGAAGGACTCCCGGGGATCTTCCAGGGAGTGCTTCGGCACGCGCTCCGGGTGCCACGCGGCCAGGGGCGTGCCGTCCTCGCGCAGCAGCAGGCCGAAGAGCGCCTCCTGGCTGGAGGCGAGGGTCTCCAGGTGACGCTGCCCGTTGGCCGCGTCCCCGAAGTCGAGCGCGGGCTCGGTGGCGCTGGCCAGCAGCCGGGCGATTCCCAGCGTCCGGTCCAACATTCCCCGCCGCGCCTGGTCATTCATGCGCGCGGGGAAGAAGAGCAGGAAGAAGATGGAGAAGGCCGCGAAGAGCAACACCACCAGGGTGACCAACCGGGCCCTCAAGGAGGAAGGACGAAGCTGGAGAATCATGGTGTGCTCCGAGCGGGTTCGACGAGGTGGGAGAGGCTGAGCAGTCCGGCATCGAGGTCCGCGCCTCCGCGCGGGCCGCCGTGAGCTGGATGAGGATGATGGGCGAATTGCCCTGCCGGCCGAGTCCGATGGCCGGCCCCGCTCCAGCTCGGTCCTGCTGCTGGCGAAGGAGAGGATGGACAACTGCCGCGTCACCCGGGCGATGCCCGTCGTGTCGGCCTCGAGTCCCTCGCACACGTAGAGCGCCACCACGCTGGCCTGGGAGAGGTCGTCCCTCAGTTGCGTCGGATCACGGAAGCCCACGAGGACGATCCGCACCGGCCGGCCCAACACACTCCTGCCCCGTGAGGCCGACTCCAGTGCACGGGTGAACTCCTGGCCCTGGCCTTCCGAATCCGCATTGCCCTCGCGATAGAGGACGGCGATGGTAAGGGGCGGCGGTCGCGCCCCCATCCGCCGGTCATAGGCGAGGACTCGCACCAGCAGCGAGGCACGCAGGTTGGGCGGAAGGCCCTCGGCGTGTGAGGCCTCGCCGCCGAGCAGCACGAACATCAACCCCAGGGCCGTCAGCCACGCGCCGGAGCTGCTCCCACGCCGGCCCTTGCCTGACTTCGAGCCCGATGACCCCCAATCGCGATGCATGCTCCCCCCGAGGGCAAGCCCAGTGATTGCTACTCAATGTCTCACGAGGACTCACCGAGGGCGTGATCCCGGCGGCCCACGCTGTTGCATTCCGGAATCAACGACAAGTGATGAAACGTGGGTCCATCGGTCTCCGCCATGGGAGATATCGTTTTCCACGGCCAGGCGAACGACCGCTCGCCTTTCCACCTACCCTCCACATTGTGCGGCGGGAGCGGGGCCAGGTGATGAAGGAGCTGCTCCAGTTCGGGGAGAGGACGGCGGGTGAGGCCGCCATGCCGCGCGTGCGCCTGCTGGGCATTCCGCTCAACGCCACGCCCGAGCAGGTGCGCGGGGTGCTGCGGCGCTCCAACCACACACGCCATCCCGTGTACGCGCAGGATCTCGATCACATCGTGGGGATGGTGCACAGCGTGAAGGAGTGCCGCATCGAGCACCGCCCTTCCCCGGACACCACCGCGTCCAGGGAAGGCGCCGCGCCGGGGTAATCCCGTCCGGGTCTCAGTGCAGACCCGGCGTGGACTCCGCCTCGAACGACTCCTCGCGCCGCGCCGTGGCCGCCCGGGTGGGCTGGTAGAGCCTCGTCAACCAGAGCGACTTCCAGGACTCGTTCTTCTTCTTGGCCCACGGCATGGCGGCATCCTGGTCGAGAGCCGGCTCCAGGTCGGCGAGCCACTGTTTCAGCGCGGGGTCGGGCTCCGTGAACCCTTCCGCGTGATAGCGGTGCAGGTCATCCGCCCACCGCTTCTGCCGGGCGGCCGTGGCCTCGCGATCCACCTGCAGCCGCACCGCCAGCACGCTCCCCGGCTCCACGATCCCCGGCATGACCGGGTCCTCGGTAATCAACCGCAAGAAGTCCTCGCCGATGCCCGCGCCCCACAACCCGGGCGGCACGTAGAAGTCATCGCCCTGCCACACCACCACCCGTCTCTCGGGTCCCCCGCCGCCGGACCAGAGCAGTGGCCGTGCCTCGCCCTCCCGGTCCTGGTGGGTGCGCACGATGAGCTGCGCCGCCTGGATGGGGTATTCGGGCCGTCCCCCGTGGGGCAGATGGAGGATGTACGAGAGGAGGTGCTCGTGAGGCATGGGCTTGCGTCCACCCTGCGCCACCCAGCAGGACATCGCGAAGCCCTCCCCCTTCTCGCTGAGTTGCCCGACATCCTCGCGCTCCATGGTGGGCAGGCTGAAACGCTCCTCGAGGAAATGGGTGAAACGTGGGGAGTGCAGCGTCCTGAGCAGGGGCCACCACGTCCGCAAGAGCGGCGCATAGCCCCAGCGCGCGAAGTAGTTCACGACGCCCAGGTAGGCCGGGTGGGTGTAATGGGTGGCCAGCTCCTCGGTGAGGAAGACCTCCTCCATGAAGAGCAGCGCGCGGCGGATCATATGGAGCGCTTCGGTCAGTTCCTGGGGCGTGGGCCTCGGGCCAGCGTCGCTCACCAGGGGATGGGGTTCGGAGCCTGGCGGCAGGGGGCTCGCCTTGGCCTGGCGATCCAGCTCGGTGATCTCCTTGAAGATCTCCCGGAACAGCTTCCGGGCCCCCGAGCCTTCCAGCAGTTGATCGAGCGCGGTGGCCCGCTCCACGAAGCGCGGGAAGCGCTCCTCGTACCCGGGGGCACGGGCAGCCATTCGTTGCGCGCACGGGCGAAGAGCCTCGCGGTCGCGAGCATCTGCCCCGACTCCAGCTCCCCG
Organism: Cystobacter fuscus; assembly: GCA_049060065.1. Lineage (GTDB taxonomy): Bacteria > Myxococcota > Myxococcia > Myxococcales > Myxococcaceae > Cystobacter > Cystobacter fuscus_B. Next base: position 89,634 of record JBMEQP010000002.1, on the reverse strand, counting down.
CGAACGGACTGGAAGACCGTGAGCGCGGTGTGCTCGCCCAGCCGGCGGTACGCCTCCCACTGGGCCTCGTCATAGAATTGGTCTCCGGTCGACTCGTGCGGGAAGGCCGCGTTGCGCGTCTTGTATTGCAGGATGTTCGGCGGCTCGTTGCCCAGCAACGAGGGCTTGATCAACAGCAACACGCCACTGCTTCCATCCGCGTACTCGATGTCCCCGGCCACGACGGTGCGGCGTGACAGGCCCGTGGTGTCGTCCGGACGCAGGGGAGAGATCGATGCGGATCTCCACCCCGAAGTCCTCGCGGATGCGCCGCACGGCGTTGGCGAAGTCATCGAACGAGGAGTCCGCGTCCATGCCGCAATCAGAGACGAGGATGAACCGGCACCTGCGGCGGACCAGCTCGTAGAGCGCCAGGTTCTCGAAGTGGCCACCATCCGAGAGCAGCACGTCGCGCCCCCTGGCGCGCGAGCGGCCCAGCAGTTCCTTGTAGAAGGGAAGCCCGACACACAGCCGCTCGAACCAACGCCGCCGGGCCCGGGTCGGGTGGGGCCACCACAGCCCCAGCCGGAGGTTGAAGGCGGTCATGAGGAAGGTGACGACCGGACCCAGCCGCATGGACATGGAGCCCATGTGGGAGTTGAAGGCCGCCGCGGAGGCGGTCATGGCCGAGGCGAGCGTGGGCGCGGTTCCGCCTTCCTGACGGATCTCCTCCCAGCTCTTCCATTCGGGGCCCACCGAGAAGCCCATGCTCGAGAGCACCGCGCTGTCCGCGCCCCGGTAGAGATTGGCCATGGGATCGATCGACGCGAGATCATTGGCCGCGCAGCAGATCAAATGGAGCGGCCCGGGCTGGGGCTTCAGCCGATCGATCGGAAGGTCATCCCGGGAGTGGATTTCTGTCTGACCGGGTCCCTGCCCATGGGCCGCGCCGATGAAGGTGCGCGCGATGCGATCCCTGTAGAAGGCGTGCATCCCCACGGAGTTGGCGTCGAAGAAGATCAGGGTGAGCACGGTCAGGGCGATGACCGACCCCACGAGATGGGGAAGCCATGCCCCGCCCATCGCCCGAAGCACGAGCATCACCGCGCCGAGGAGGCTCAACGCCAGGACGGTGTACGCCAGGAGTTGGGGCAGGTACGACCTGAGGCGGCTGCTCCTGGTGGGACTGACCGGCCGGGTCGTTCGCCGGCTGAAGAGCTGTTGCAGCTTGGCGAAGGTGGCCGAGAGCGCGATCACGGTGGCCGCCACTCCCGTCCGCAACAGGGTGTAGACATCCTTCATGCTCGACTTCAGGAGGAACTCGCGCAGCAGACATCCGGCCAGCCAGAAGCCCGCGAGAACCGCCCAGAAACACGCCAGGAGCAACAGACGGCTGATGACCCGGCCGGCCGCGGCCCGCTCCGTCCGCTGCATCCAGGCCGTGGCGAACCGGGAGCCCAGCGAGTGCAGCAGCACGAGAGCGCCAGCCGCCCCCGCCCAGATCATGGCCGGGTCGAACACGTGGAGCCGCTCCCGCCAGGGCAACCCCACGGCGAGGAAGGCCTGGACGTTCACATGGTGGGCGTGCACGAGCCATTCACAGAGCAAGAACACGACGCCCACCGCCAACAGCGTGGCGTTGAGGTAGTAGCCGAACCTGCTTCCCTCGCGCTCCTGGGCCTCGTCGGGATTCGCACTCGGGTAGCCGCGGTTGAGCAGCACCCGTCTGTCCTGCCGCCACAGGAGCACCTCCCAGGCGAACAGCGCCCCACTGGTGACCCCGAGCATCAGGGCATACGAGATGGCCCGCGCCACCCACGCGGGCGAGCCCTGCCCTCCGAGCAGCAACAGCCACGCGAGCAGCAGCCAGGACAACAACACCAGGACGAGGAACGAGAACGCCGCGAGGAGCGAGGGAAGGATGGCGCTCAGGGCCGCGACGAGCATCCGGCCCGTGTCGAGGCCCATCAATCCCAACCTGGGGCTCAGGAAATTGCTGAACTCCCGCAGGTGACGAACCTCCGCGAAGCGTGCTCCGCGAGCGCCCTGTTCCTGGGTCATGGGGAAGAGCGCGACCTTGCCCTGGGAGCCGGTCTCCTCCAGGTGGTAGTGACGCCAGGCCGTCCAGAAGCCCCCGATGTACCCCCCACCCGAGACGGTGGAGAGATAGTCGAACAGCTCCAGCAGTCCCAGTTGTTGCAGGCATTGCAGTAGACCCAGGTTGAAGGTCGCGCTGCGGATGCCGCCTCCGGACAAGGCGAGCCCGCACAGGTCACGCCGTGGAGCGGTGATGCCGGACTCCGTGGGGGCGGGGCTCCGTCCGAGGAAGGCTCCCGCCGCGTCAGCCGGCGAGCCTCGTCCAGGTACTGCCTTTCATGCGCCAGGAGACGTTCGAGCCGCGAGGCATCGTCCTCGAGGGGAGCAGGGGGGCCATCCATGAAGTGTCACGGTAGGCGTCCCAAGCACCCGGGCCGAGTGTCCCCAAGGGCCGGAGAGATTACGGCACCGAACGGTCACCCCGCCTCAGCATCAGAGGCCGTCATTTCAGCATCCTGTCTCGCAGCTCTGCTTTCATCCGCTCCAACGCGGCGTTGGGCCGCCCCATGAACGCGTCCAGCAAGCGCTTCTCGACTCCATGCGGCTCCCAGACCGCCGAGGGCTCAAGCCCTATACATTCGTGAGGTTCCGCATCTCTCACATTGCCGAGTGCCCAGCGTCAATTACTTTTTCCCCTTGGCGACAATTACACTTCCCCATCGGGTTGATGCCCTGACTGCGTTCACTTCGTCGTCGCCGTAGTCGTCGTCACGTCCATCGGAGCCGCTGGGTTGGCCACCTCCTGTGCCGTGAACGGGCTGTTACTCGTCCCCGGGCGCCGGCGCGGGGCCTTGTCGACCGTCTCCCGGCTCTTGGCCTTCTCGCTGCGGTAGCTGTCGCCGGTGAGCTCCAGAATCAGCGCGTGGTGCACCACCCGGTCAATCGCCGCCGCCGTCGTCATCGCGTCCTTGAAGATCCGGTCCCACTGCGAAAACACCAGGTTGCTCGTAATCAGGACGCTCCTGCGCTCGTAGCGCTGGGCCAGGAAGGTAAACAGCACCTCCATCTCCTCCCTGTCCTGCTGGATGTAGCCGATGTCGTCGAGGATGACCGCGTCGTACCCGTCCAGTCGCCGCAGCTCCTTCTCCAGCAAGAGGTTCTTCTTGGCCGCCAGCAGTCGCTGCACCAGCAGCACCGCCGGCACGAAGAGCACCTCGTAGCCGCGCTGCACCAACTCGTGGCCGATGGCACTCACCACGTGCGTCTTGCCGCGGCCCGGCAGTCCGAAGGCCAGCACGTTCTCCGCGCGCTCCACGAAGCCGCCCTCGCACAGGGCCGGGAGCTGGCGGCGCACCTTGGCCGGCAGCTTCTCCTGCTCGAGCGTGGCGAGTGTCTTGTCCGTGGACAGCCCCGAGGCCTTGAGCAGCCGTTCTATTCGTCGGCCCCGGCGCTCGCTCAGCTCCAGCTCCACCAACTGACGCAGGTAGTGCGGGCACGTCCAGCCCTCCTGCCCAGCGCGCCCGGCCAGCTCCTCGTGGTGGGCTGCGAATGCCGGCAGCTTCAGCGCGCGCAGCAGCATGGCCAGCGTTTGCTGCTGCTCGTCGGAGGCTCCTGCCGCTGCTCGCAGGGACGTGGAGGGGGGCTCATGAGGCCACCTCCCGCTGCGCCACCAGCAGCGCGTCATAGCTGCTCAGGTCCACCTCGGGCTGCTCCAGCTCGGGCACCTCCGGCCGGGCCGGCGCCACCAGCGCCTTCACCTGCTCGGCACCGCGCAGTCCGCCCTCGGCCAGCAGTCGCGCCAGCACCTGCTCCACCTGCGCCTCCAGCGTGGAGGCCGCCGGTGCAGAATGCGCAGGTATTCCACGTCCGCGGCTCTCCCCGCGTGCACCCGCTGCAGCTCGTCGTACGCCTGGCGGAATACCAGCGAGGGGAAGAGGTCCTCCCGGTAGCGGTACTGCGCGAAGGCCCCGGGCTTCTGCACCAGTGACCAGATGATGTGCCGGTAGTTGATGCGGTGTCCGTTGCGGCCCACCAGCCTGTCCACCACCAGCTGCGGTTTTCCCGCGTGCAGCACCTCCAGCTTGTCGTCGTACACGCGCACCCGCACGCGCTGACCCACCAGCCGCGAGGGCACCGAGTACGTGTTGTGCTGCACCCGGATGGTGCTCCACGCCGTGACGACTACCTCCAGCTCGCTGTACTCCACCAGCCGCTGCACCGACAGCGCCCTCATCGCCGCCAGCTCCTCCTCCACCTTCGCGCCGCGCAGCCGGTTGGCTTTCTCCAGCACGCCCTGCACCCAGCTCTCGTACTCCACGGCGCTCTGGAAGTCCCGACTGCCGCGCATCAGCAGGTGCTGCAACAGCCGACGTTTGAGCGCGCCGTTGAGCGCCTCCACGTCTCCGTTCTGCTCCTTCTTCCCCACTTCAATCGTGCGCGGCTCCATGCCCAGGTGCTTCATGAGCACCTGGTACTCGGCGTTGAATCCCCGCTTGCCGTTGCGCAAGTCATGCGTGGCGCTCGTGGAGTTGTCCGTCTGGTGGTAGCGCGGCACCTTCCCCAGCCGGAAGACGGCCGCCTGCACTCCGCGCTTGATGGCCGCCATGGACTCCGAGTGGCACACCGTCGCCCATTCCCAGTTGGAGTACGGCAGCACCGGGTGACACAGCAGGTGCGCGAAGGGCTGGCCTCCCACCGTCACCTCCAGCTCGTTGGCCCAGGTGAAGTCCGTCTGCATCGCCTCCCCGGGCCGATGCTCCTGGGCGAAGAACACCTGCTTCTCCGGCCCCTGCTGCGCTCGCCACTGGCGCACTCGCCGCTGCAACGTGCGCAGCTGCCCCGGCTTGTAGCGTCCCGGCTCCCGAGCGCACAGCTCCTCGAAGAGCGTCTTGGCCTCCAGTTCCGGCGCCTCCTTCAGCCGCTCGGCCAGTCCCTCCCACTGCTCCTCGAAGGGGTCCTCCTCGTCCTCCAGGTGCGCTCCTGCTCGAGCTCCGAGGGGAACTTCCCCTCCTTCACGTACTTGCGTGCCGTCTTGCGGTCCATGCCCGCCCGGGCCGCCGCCAGCCCCAAGCCTCCGTGCTTCGCCATCTCTTCCATCAGCTTCCTCACCTGGGCATCCGTCGTCCTCACCCGCCCATCCGAACCTCGGAAGTCACCGGGTTCCTACCGACGGCTGCCGTCACTCAGGATGGGGAGGTGTAATTGTCGTTGCTGGGGAGGTGTAGTTGTCGCTGAGCAGCCGAGGGTGTCGAAAATCGTGCAGCGGCCGAAGGGTCCCACCTCTTGCCTGTATTGGACGACAGGTTGAGTGAAACGCTCTTCAAGTGCTCTCCACCCGATGAACTCCCATGAGTCCGGATAGGGGCTGCGAACGACTATCCTGAAGAGGATTGGCTTTGATGCGATTCTGTCCAGATCCGACTCTGGAGTGGTGGTTCTGTAGTCATAGAAGGCATCGAACGGTGGCGCGAGCGTCCTCGCATGGCCGAATGAGCCGTCGGGCAACGGAATCCTCAAGAACGACCCCGGTTTGTATGTGGATTTCATCCCTTAATGTCCTGTGTAGGGGTGGAGTTGACCCCAGCGCATGGTTGCGGCGTCGTGGAATCGTTGACTCCGCGGGTTGTCTTTCGCCACGGCGCGTACGACATTCTCGGTTCGACAGGGCTTGCCGGTGTCAGATTGGGCGCCCCCATGGAAATCAATCAACTGCCGCTCTCTTCCTCGGATGCGCCAACATGAGGGGTCGTCATATCTCTGCTCATAGTTGATGGCGGCTCCGACGTCGAATACGTCAAGCTGCGCGGAGTCGATCGGGGCACTTGGGGGCTCCTCGCTCTCGTCGATATGATGATTCATGTCTCGGAGCCGAACGGCCAACTGAGCCTGGATTTCGAGGGGTGCGTTGAGTTCGACGACCATGCTGGTGCGCCCTGAGTAGTAGCGTTGGGTTGCCGTGTTGAACTTCCTGTAGGTCGCATAGAGGCGGCCCCGGTTGACTTTGTCTTCTTTCCGGCGTTGCGAATCTGGCCATCCATTGGGAGCAACATGGGAGGCGGGCTCCGGCTCAGATTGAGACCCGGGTGCGCTGGTCGACACCGTCACCTCGCCGTCAACGGAACGATGAATGGAGACATGCAGCTCAATGACTCTGGAGGACCCGGTGTCCCTGGCTGCATATCGGCCCTGCATCCAACCCAGGGCATCGCCGAGGTGTGTCCCGTAGAACCTGTCCGCGATGTCGATGGGGGTCTCCGTCCCGTTGAGGGCCGCCGTGACGGTCAGGCAGACCAGAACCACGCTACCGGCTGCCGCGAGGGCGGCGCCCCCCGTCACGAGGGCCTCCGTTGCCGCTGCGCCGGTTGCGGCCTCTCCCGCTGTGGTGCCGCCCCGTGGCACCAGCCGGAGAGCGCCGCGGGCAACGCCATTGCCTAGCCCCTCGCCAGCGAACCCTCGCAGAGGCGACAGGGGCGAAGGTGGGGTGAGCGGCACCGTGGGTGAACCCACTGCCCGCGTCCCCGGCGCAAGCGCGGCGGCCTGGCCGCCGTCGCCTTCAGCCCGTGCAGCCGAGGCCTCACGGTGCGGGACGTAGACGCAGAAACTCTGCTGGAGGGGGGCGGGGCGAACTGCGTGCGTGGCGCCGCTACACCCCACGAGCAACAGGAAGGACAGCAGCGCCAACCAGCGTGGCATGCAACGGCTCCTGGAGGTGGCCCCCTCACAAGGGCCCATTCGACATTACCAATACCTCAGGGGATCCGCCTGCACGCGCGACAAGCTGCTGTAGGCGCTGGCGCTCGCGCCGGGGTCGGGCTCGCACCTGCCGGGGGCAGTCCCAGGTGCTCCCAAATCGCGCGCCCCCCTCTGGATTGCTTCACGGCCCGCCAGCACCCGCAGGAAGGGTGTCAGACGATTCGTAGGAGACGAGGTGTCGGATCGAGTCCTTTGACACCTTCCCCGGGCTGGGGGACCAGAAATGGCTGCGGTTTCGCGCCTGGAGCGAAGACGCCGTGAAATCTCGTGAGGTTTGTCCGAGGCGGAGGCACCAGCGACGCCACACGCCGTCACAGTTCCAGCCCGGTGAAGAGCAGGTGCGTCGTGCCGTCCGGCAGCGGGCGCTTCATCCGGTACGCGATGCGGCCATCCTCCGCCCGCTTCAAACGCTCTAGCGCCAGCGCGCCGCGCGCCCCGTAGCGGCACAGCCGCTTCAGGCCCTGTGCCGCTGCGTGAGCGGCGCCAGTCGCGTTCCCTGCCCGCCTGCGAGGACCATCCCGAGAATGCGCGTGGCCATGCGGTGGTGTGTCCCTCCCGGCCGCGCAGTATAGGGGGCGGCACGGGATTGTCTGATTTCCAGGGGCACAGCGAGCAATGGCCGGGTGCGTCAGGTGCGCGCGAGAAGGGGGCGCACGGCGCGGTGAGACCCGGGATGCGCTGGCGTGCAAGCTGGACGGGGCATGGGCGTCATAATGACGACTGAAGTCCGTTCATCGGGAAGGAACCCATGCTGAAGCAGTCCCTCACGCAGGCCGCGGCCAACGGTGACTGGCGCACCGTGCTCGCGCAGCTCCTCGACGCCCGGCGGGCCGCGCCGCACCGCGAGCTGGCGGACCGCATCGCCGCCGTGGGCGCGAAGCTCGGCGCCGGGACCTGGGACACCGTCGCGACGAAGCCGGACCCCACGGTGCTGTCGGCGCTGCTCGACACCCTCCTCGACAAGGGCTCCGTCAAGGCACGCGCGCGGCTCGAAGCGATGGAGGCCTGGCCGGAGGACCCGCGTATCGACCGCTGGGTGGCGGACCGGTACGCGGACCCGCCCTTCACGAGCACCGGTGCACGTCCCTTCTGGACACGGCTGCTGCCACTGGCGCGCCGCGTCCGGGATGCACGGGCCGCGGAGACGCTCGCCAAGGCTCGCACGGGCTTCGACCGCTCGATTCTTCATGAAGAGTTCCTCGGCCGTCACCTCGACAGCCTCCAGTTCCAACTGAGCGCCGTGACGGACGCGGAGCTCTCTGCCGACCTCCGCGAGGCCCTGCCGGGAATCGACGCCGCGCTCCGCTCGGAGACCGAGGCCGCGAAGCCCCGCCGCTCGGCAGATGCCGAGGCGCTGCTCGCACAGGTGCTCGCGAAGCCGGAGGACGACGAGGCGCGCGCCGTGCTCGCGGACGTCCTGCAGGAGGCCGGACATCCTCGCGGGGAGCTCATCGCCCTCCAGCTCGAAGCGACCCGCCGCACGCTCACCCCCGCCGAGGCGAAGCGCGAGCGGCAGCTCATCAAGTCGGCGCGCAAGGAACTGCTCGGCCCGCTCGACGAGGTGCTGAAGCCCGACTGCGCCTTCTCGCGCGGCTTCCTCTCCCGCGCGGCGCTGAAGCAGGGCAACTCAGGTGTGCTCGCGAGCGCCATCGAGAAGACCGCCGGCCACCCGCTGTGGGCCACCGTCGAGCACCTCGAGGGCAAGGGCGACTCCAGCATCACCCCGCACGAGGTGATGCGCTCACTGCGCTCCCTCGCGCACAGCAGCGTCGGCATCAAGAGGCTGGCCCGGATGCCGAAGCTGGAGGCGCTCGTCGATGACAGTCACTCCGAGGACTGGCTCGCGCTCGCCCAAACGCAGGAGGCCTTCCCGCGGCTCCGCGAGCTCGACGTCCAGCTCTTCCCGCGACAGGCGCGCGACTTCCTCCTGTCGCCTCTCGTCGCGCGCCTGGAACGGCTCCAGGTGCGGCTGGACCTTCCAGGTCATGACCCGTCCATCGCCGAGGCCGCGCTGCAATGGCTTGCACTCGTGCCGAGGCTGAACGTCCCCGACCTCACCTTCCGCATGGTCCGCCACAGCACCAAGGACTGGAGCAGCGGCTACCAGTTCGTCCGGGACGCCTCGGGACAACTCTCCGTCCGCGTCTTCACCACCGCGATGAACGAACCCCACGAGGCACTCGTGCAGGCCGATGTACTGCGCGGCATGGATGAGATTGTGAAGCTGAAGCCCGCGAGCCTCGTCGTCGCCCATCAACTGCGCACGGACGTCCGGACCGCCGTCGAGGCGCGGGCGCGCGAGCTCGGGGCCACGCTGGAGACCTGAGCTGCGTATAAGCCAGGAAGGGTGTCAGACGATTCGTAGGAGACGAGGTGTCGGATCGAGTCCTTTGACACCTTCCCCGCCCCTCGCGGCCCAGGCCCTTCAAGGCCCGCTCCGCGGCCTTCACGCCGAACCAGTTGGCCTCCTCGAAGAGCGCCAGTCCGCCCAGGTCCGAGTGCGCGAAATGCAGGTGCTCGCCCAAGCAGCCCCGCGTCGCCGAGGCCCGCGCTCAAGACCCGGGTCATGTGCCGGTGCGGACGCGGCGCGGTGGACGCGGCACGAAGCGCGGCACTCGCTCGATGACGGCCGCGTATGTCGGCCGGCGCTCCAGGCTCCGCTGCTCCATCATCGGGATGCTGGCGAGCTGGAACATCGCGTACATGCTGGCGGCTCCCGCGAACACCCACCACGCATCCGGGTCGGCGGCGATGCCGAAAATCGCGAGCGAGACCCAGAAGCAGACCTCGCCGAAGTAGTTGGGGTGCCGCGACCACGCCCACAGACCCTGGTCCATCACCTGGCCGGGCTCGCGGGTCCGAATGAACCGGTGCATTTGGATGTCGGCCACGAGCTCGATCGCCACTGCACCCACGCCCACGACGACCGCCAGCGCGTCCAGCCACCCGAGGTCGCGGCCAGCGCGGGTGAGGACGACGTAGACCGGCAGCATGCCAAGGAACACCTGCAGCGTGGGGAAGACGTGGATGCCCATGAGGTCGGCCGCCGCCTCGGCCCTGCCGGCGCGCTCGCGCACCATGGGGTAGCGCCAGTCCTCGTGGTGCAGTCCGGGGAAGGTCTGGACCCAGTTGGCCGTGAGCCGGACCGCCCACAGCACGATCACCCCCATCACGAGACAGGCGCGGGGCTCGTCGGCCGGTGTCCCGGACTCGACCCACCAGGCGAGCATCAGCAGCGGCGGCAGCACGCTCCAGTACGCGTCGTAGAAGCTCGAGTTGTGGTGCAGCCGGCTCGCGCCGAAGATCACCAGCGTCGCGATGAGGTCGGCTATCAGCCCGTCGAGCCACAGCCACGCGGTCTCGGGACCCCACGCGAACCACGCAGCACCCGCGGCGATCGCCACGATGTACGCGATCACGATCCGCACCATGGACTCGGTCCTGCTCGCCTGCGCTGTGGTCATCCCGCGGACCGTACCTAGAACACGTTCCAGTTCGCCAGCGTTCGCGCGATCGCGTACGGGTGCTCCGGACGGAACACTAGAACGTTTTCTAGTGCGTATAAGCGGATGGGGGACCTGTTGAGGGGGGCTGGAACCGAGAGGTGGAGGAGGACTGCTGACGGGTGCCGGGCGGGCTGTGCGCCGTGCTGGTGGAGAGACGGTGCAGCCCTATTGGGCACACGTCGGCCCAGGTGGCTCCCCAGGGAGGCAGCAGGGGCGTGGGCGTCTTTGGCCGCGTGACTGCTCGAGGCTCAACACCACGCCTGCTGGGGTGGCCCCCAAGGAAGGGTGTCAGACGATTCGTAGGAGACGAGGTGTCGGATCGAGTCCTTTGACACCTTCCCCGGCGAGACGAGGGCCCGCGCCAGCCGCGCGCCTTCAGCGCCCGCCATCGCGCCCCGCCTCCAGTGCCCGCAACCCTTCGAGCGCGTCCTGGATTTGGGAGTGTCCGGCATCCAGCCGCGGACGGCTGATGGCCAGGGAGCGCTCATAGTTCGCGCGCGCGGCCGCGGGATGACCCGTCTTCACCTCGAGCCTCGCGAGCAGGTTGAGCACACCGCCCACCTCGGGATGCTCCTGGCCCCGGAGCTTCTCGGTGATGCGCAGGGACTGCTCCAGGTGGGTCCGGGCCTCCTCGTAGCGGCCCTTCGAGGTCTCCAGCGCGCCGAGCACCGCCAGCGACACCGCGGTGTCCACGTCCTCCTCGCCGCGCAGCTTCCGCCAGTCCTCGTAGCCGCGCCGCGCGTACGTCTCGGCGCGGGAGAGGTCGCCCATCTCCCGCAGCAGCGAGGCAAGGTTGTCGAGCACCCGCGCGCGCTCCTCCGAGGGCGCGCTCCCCCAGCAACCCGAGCAGCGACTCCCAGGTCTTCCGCGCCTCCTCCAACCTGTCGGTGTACTGGTAGGCCATGGCGAGGTTGTTCATGGCCCCGCGCCGCAGCTCCGGTGCATCCGGGTCCTTGCAGGCCGCGAGCCCCTGGACTGCCCGCTCCAGCAGGGGCACCGCGCGCGCCGCGTCCCCATGGCGGCGGTAGGCGACCGCCGGGTTCATGGTGTCGTTCAACACCTCGATGTCGCCCGCGCCCCGGTACTCCGTCCACAGGGAGATGGCCTCCAGCAGCGGCTTCTCGGCGTCCAGGTACCGGCCCGAGCGTTGGAGCTCACTGGCCTGATGTTCGAATGAACGGGCCCGCGCCACCTCCGCGGGAGGCATCGGCGTGGGGGGGCGGGGCTGGGCCATGGGCAGTACGACGACAGGACCTTCCACCACCCTCGGTTCCAAGGACTCCGGATCTTCAGGGGAGGGATAAGAGAATGGCAACTGGACGCGAAGCCCGTAGCGCCCCGGCGGCAGGGCGCCAGCGAGATGATTGACGCACCCGTCCCCTTTCTTGTCCCTTCGGAAGACGCGAGCGGCGAGGCTGAGGTTCGCCCTCAGGGTGCCTTGTGGCTCCAGGGTGACCCGGACGGGAAGAACCGGGCCACAGATCCCGCCCATGCCCAGGCACTCCTCCACATACTCCTGATCCACGCGTCCCTCCTGGCCCTCGCGATACACCTCGATATCGAAATCCATACAGCCCAATGGAATGTCGAGCTCCATGGGGGCACTCGTGAGGTTGGTCATCTTCACCGTCACGGGCGTCTCCGCACCCGAGCGTACCGAGACTCTCGTTGGAGAGAGTTCGACGCGCATGGCGGAGGCTGGAGGCGGCGGCTTCGGTCGCTCCCGGACGCTGCAGGCATCCACGATTCGATTGAGCTCGAGATCGGCCCCACGGCAGGGTCCCCGCTCCCAGGCGTCTCCCGGCGCGACGCGCGGTGCTTCGCGTACGGACTGACTGCAGGCCATGCCGGAGAGGGACAGCAGCGCCGCACACAGCACGCTGAACACGGAGGGGGAATCCCAGACAACGGACAGTGGGATGGAGCTTGGACTGCGGGCCATCGACATACATGCCTCCGGGTACTGCCCCTCGAATGGGGCGAGGCGGGAGGAGTACCCGACTGGTCTGACATGCGCTTGCTGTCCTTTCCTGTCCGTCAAGGCTCGCTCCGTGTCGCCGACGCATGGGTCCGGCCACGGAATCGGGACAGGCCCAGTGCCCTGGCGAGGCAGAGCCCCGGGAAGGTGTCAAAGGACTCGTGCCGACAACCTCACTCACTACGAGTCGCCTGACACCCCACCCGGGCCCGCAGAAGTTGATGATCCCCAGCCAGAACGTGGACGGCGTGAGTCGATGGGACCAGCCACGCCTCCATCGTCGTCTGCATGCATGTGCCGATCACGGAGACGAGTTGGCCGTAGAAGAAGAGGCAGTAGTTGGCATTGTCAAACGCCCTGGGATTCAGCCCTTTCACTTCTTGTTAGCGTCCCATTTGGATTCCATGTCTTCCCGCGTGAGGATCTCGAACTGAACGCCGCCCGGCGTCCGTCCGAAGAAACGCGAGCCGCGTCCCACACGGTTGAACACTCCGGTTTCGAGTTTCACGCCAGCGCGCTTCAGTTGCTCGTAGAGAGCGTCGACTTCGCGCCCGGTCTCGAATTCGAACCCGAAGTGGAAGTCCCTGTGCCAAGGAACCGTGTCCTTCATGGCTTCCAGTACGATGTCGTTCTCCCCGTGCTTCAGGAGAGCGCTTCCCGTGGCGGCGTCGACGAATTCGATCCTCGCGCCGAAATGCTCTTCGAAGAACTTCGCCTCCGTCGCGACGTCCACGGTGGGGAAGCTCATGTGGTTCAGTTTCATCTTGGATTGCAGATTCATCGTGTCCTCCGTAGGCGCGAAGTTTCCCGGTTCATCCGAGTTCGATGGCATCCCGCGCGCCCACACCGGGCGCGGGTTTCGCGACACGAATTGCAGTTGGAGCCGCGTCGGGTATGGCGGCGGCATGGGCAGTCAGGGTGGTCATGTAGGTCTCCGGTTGAGTTCAGCGCGTCCTTGCGCCCGAGTAGAAATACGACTAATCATTCAGGTTCGCGATTCGCATTGGGTTCGCCCGCCATGACTGAACGACGAAGTCCTCAAATTTCCTCGAGAAAAGAGCCCAAACAGGCCCGCTCGACGGGACTCGTCGCCGCGGTTCTGGAGGCCGCAGTTCAGGTTTTGGCGAAGGAGGGGGCGCAGCGCTTCACCATGGCGCGGGTGGCCGAGAAGGCTGGCGTCAGTGTCGGGTCGCTCTACCAGTACTTCCCGAACAAGGCGGCGCTCCTGTTCCGGCTCCAGAGCGACGAATGGCGGGAGACGACCGAGTTGCTGCGCGTCATCCTCGAGGACGTCGAGAGACCTCCGCTCGAACGATTGCGCACCCTGGTCCACGCCTTCATCCGCTCAGAATGCGAGGAGGCCGAGGCGCGCGTGGCCCTCAATGACGCCGCCCCGCTCTATCGCGATGCGCCCGAGGCACAGGAGGCGAGAGCGTCGGGAGGCCGCACGCTCCAGGTCTTTATGCAGGAGGCGCTACCCAACGCATCCGAAGCGACGCGTGCCTTGGCTGGCGACCTGATCACATCGACGCTGAGAGCGGTGGGGAAGCACTTCTCGGAAAGTCCTCGAACCCCTGCCGAGATCCAGGCCTACGCCGACGCCATGGCCGACATGTTTTGCGCCTACCTACGAGGCATAGAGAATGGATGAGCTCGCCGCCCTCCGTCGGCACGAAAACACCGTCCGGCACCAGCGAGTGGAAGTGAGGCGTCACTTGCAAGACCGAGCCATTGGCCAGCACGCAGGCAACTACGAACGTCGCCAACCGCAGGCCGAGGTGCTTTGCTCGGGGCCTGCACAGCCCCTGCACCCGCGCCCGCAAGGGCAGCGGTGTAGGCCCGCACCACCCACGACTCCCTCGACCTTGACCCACGACGGCTCAGGAGGCCGACCGATGCGCTTCGAACCACCACTTCCCACGGCAACGCGACGCTCCCGAGCCGGCGCCCGCGGGCTCCTCGTCGCCGTGGGCGTCGCGGCCCTCGTCGCCCCCCTCGCCGCATGCCGGCCCGCGGACCCGACCGACCCGACCGACCCGACCGGCCCGACCGGCCCGACCAGCCCGACCGGCCCGACCGGCTCGGCGTGGACCCTGAGCACCACGGACCCGACCCGCGACTACTCCCCCACGTTCGTCGGCAACGGCTACCTCGCGGCGCGCGTACCGGCCGAGGGTGCCGGCTGGTCCAGCGCGCCGGTCCCCACCCAGGCGCAGGTGGCCGGGTTCTACGCCCACCCGCGGGGCGACGTCGAGCTCCGGGCCAGCCTGCCCATGTGGACCTCGCTCGGCTTCTCCGACGGCAGCGGCAGCTACGGCGGCGGCCCGGACGCGGCCCTGTGCCGCTACGGCCTGGTCTGCGAGGCCGAGAGCGGGGAGCTCGCGGGCGGCGCGACCCGCGCGACCGACCACTCCGGCGCCTCGGGCGGCGCGTTCGTCGCCGGCTACGGCGACCAGGGCCACCCGGTCGTCGGCGCGCGCATGACGCTGCGGGTCACCGACGTGCCGAGGACCGGAACCTCGACCTTGTGGGTGCGCTACGCCAACAGCGACGGCGGGGACGGGGTGCGTACGCGCAGCCTCAGCGTGTGGGTGGGCGGCACGAAGCAGGGCACGGTGGCGCTGCCGCCGACCGACGGCTGGGACAGCTGGTCCACCGCGACCGTGCAGGTCCCGCTGAGCGCGGGGACCGACACCGTCGCGCTGTCCTGCGAGGCCGGCGACGGGTGCATGGTCAACGTCGACTCCCTCGCCCTCACCACCGGCGGCACACCTGCTCCTGCCCCTGGCAGCGGCACGACCAGCGACTACCGGCAGACCCTGGACCTGCGGCGCGGCGTCCTCACGACCTCGCTGACCTGGACCTCCCCCGCCGGCCGCGTCACCGACCTGCGCTACGACGTCGTCGCCGACCGGGCGCGGGCGCACGTGGGAGCCGTGCGCCTCACCGTGCGGCCGCACTGGAGCGGGACCGCGAGCGTCACCGACGCCTTCGACGGGCGGGCGGTCCACGCGGCGGCGGTCTCCGGGACGGGGCTCGACCCCGCCCGCGGCCAGCTGCGGGAGACCGTGACGGCCGAGGGCACCGGAGCGGTGGCAGGCCTCGTGTCCACCCTCCGCGTCGGGGATGCGGTCACCCCGACCGCGCTCGTCGACGGGCTCGCGAGCTCGAGCGCCGCGCAGCGGGCCCGCTTCGAGGTGCGCGACGGGAGCACGTACACCGTCACGAAGTACGTGGGGATCGCGACCAGCGTCGACACCGACCGCGTCGACGGGCTGGCGCCCGTGGCGGCCGCGGCCCAGGCGTCCAGCGACGCCGCCACCGCCGGCTGGGACTCGCTGCTGCGCGGCCACGAGGCGGCGTGGGCCGACCTCTGGGCCTCCGACATCCGCGTCCCCGGCGACGACGCCCTGACGCTGCAGGCCCGCGCCAGCATGTTCTACCTGCTCGAGAGCGTCCGGTCCGGCGTCGACTGGAGCACCTCGCCGGGAGGCCTGTCCTCCGACGGCTACTCCGGCCACGTGTTCTGGGACATGGAGACCTGGATGTACCCCGCGCTGCTCGCCCAGCACCCGGACCTCGCGGAGGGTGCCACCGCGTACCGGCAGCGGCTGCTGCCGGGGGCCGAGGCGTACGCGGCGGCAGGCGGCTGGCAGGGCGCGCGCTTCCCGTGGGAGAGCGCCTCGACCGGTGACGAGCAGACGCCGACGTGGGCCGACACCGGCAAGTACGAGATCCACGTGACGGCCGACGTCGCCCTGGCCCAGTGGCAGTACTACCAGGCGACCGGCGACGAGCAGTGGCTCGCCGACAAGGCCTGGCCGGTCCTCGAGGCCGCCGCGGACTTCTGGGCCAGCCGCGCCACCCGCGCCGACGACGGCAGCTACCACATCGACGACGTGATCGCGCCGGACGAGTACGCGGTGCGCGTCGACGACAACGTCTACACCAACGTCGCGGCCGCCTCCACGCTGCGCATCGCGACCGCCGCCGCGAAGACCCTGGGCCGGACGCCCGACGCGCGCTGGTCCACCGTCGCCGACGGCATCGTCGTGCCCTTCGACTCCGCGCTCGGCATCCACCCGGAGTACGACGGCTACCGCGGGCAGACCATCAAGCAGGCCGACGTGGTCATGCTGCAGTACCCCTGGGGCTACCCGATGCCGAAGTCGGTCGCGCAGGCCAACCTCGACTACTACGTGGGGCGCAGCGACCTCGGCGGTCCGTCGATGACGGACGCGATCCACGCGATCGACACCGCCGAGCTGGGGACGCCGGGCTGCGCCTCGTACACGTTCCTCGAGCGCAGCGTGGACCCGTTCATGCGGGCACCGTTCGCCCAGTTCAGCGAGACCCGCGGCGGGGGCGCCTTCACCTTCACCACGGGCGCGGGCGGGTTCCTGCAGGAGTTCCTGTACGGGTTGCCCGGCCTGCGCTGGGATGCCGACGCCCTGCGGCTGGACCCGATGCTGCCGCCGCAGCTGCCGGGGCTCGAGCTGACCGGGCTCGCCCGGCAGGGACGCCGGTTCGACGTGAGCGTCGGGCCGAGGACGACCACCGTCACGCTGGTATCGGGGGCTCCGCTGCCCGTCGTCGTCGCCGGTGCCGCGGCGCGCACCGTCCAGACGGGCGGCTCGCTGACGATCCCAACCCGCCGGCCGGACCTCGAGCCCACCTTCGACACCGCCCGCTGCGCCGCGGTGTCCGCGAGCTCCGCCGACGCCAGCTTCCCCGCGGTGGCAGCGGTCGACGGCAGCGTGACCACGCAGTGGCGACCGATGACCGCCGGGGCGTCGCTGACCGTCGACCTCGGCAGCGCGAGGACGGTCCGCCGGGTGCGCGTGGTCTCGGCCACGGGGCGCACCACCGCGTACAACCTCGCTGTCTCCGCCGACGGCAGCACGTGGACGCCCCTGGGCACGGTGGGCACCGCCGCCGACGCCACCAGCAGCGTCGTCACGGCACCCACGACCGCGCGCTACGTCCGCTACACGGCGGCGTCCGGCGTCAAGCCCGAGGTCGCGAGCCTCGAGGTCAACGACACCTCGGTGCCCGACGCACCGACCGGTGTGACCGGCGTCCCCGGTGACGGGCAGGCGACGGTCTCGTGGACCGCACCGCGGTGGGACGGCGCCGAGCCGGTCGACCACTACACCGTCACCGCGTACGTCGGCGGCTTGGCGGCGGCGTCGGTGACCACGAGGGACGCGTCGACGTCGGCGGTGGTGCCCGGGCTGGTGAACGGCGTCGCCTACACGTTCGTCGTCACCGCCCACAACCGCCTCGGCGACGGGGCTGCCTCGGTCGCCTCGGCACCCGTGCAGCCCCGGGTGGCGCTGGCACGCATCGACGCCGCCGTCGACCAGCTGGCCGCATCCGGGCATGTGGCCGCGGGCACCGCCCAGAGCCTGCACGAGCTGCTCGCCGCGGCGAGGACCGCCGACGCAGCAGGCGATGCCGCGACGACGCTGCAGCGCCTGCGGGCCGTGCGGACCGCGGTCGACACCGCGCCGGAGAGCGAGCTCGACGGGACCGCCCAGGCGCAGCTGGAGGACCTGCTCTTCCAGTGGCTGCACGCGCCGACCGGGCTGGATGCGGTCGTGCACGAGCTCGCCGCCCTGACCCGCGGCGGGGAGGTGGCCTCGGCCACGGCCCGCGACCTGCAGGCGCAGCTGGCCTCGGCCACGGCAGCCCAGCAGGCAGGGGACTCCGCGCAGGTCCGCGCGGCGCTCTGGTCCGTGCGCGGCGTGCTGGCGGCGGCGAAGCCGAGCGACGTCAGCACGCACGCCCGCTCGGTCCTGCTCGCGCTGGTCGAGCCGCTGCTGGACCGGACCCTGGAGGCCGAGGACGCCGTGCTCGGCGGCGGGGCGTGCACGGCCACCGACCACGGGGGCTACACCGGCAGCTCCTTCGCCGCGTGCTTCGTCCGGAAGGGCGCCGCCGTCGGGTTCCAGGTCGAGGCCGCCCAGGCGGGCACGTACGAGCTCTCCCTGCGCTACGCCAACGGGACGGGGTCGGACAAGACACTGACCCTCACCGTGGGCGCAGCGCCGGCCCAACAGATCACTCTGCCGTCCACCGGCGGCTGGGACACCTGGGGCCTGCAGACGGTGCGGGTGGCGCTGCCCGCGGGAGTGACCACGGTGTCGTACGCGTACGGGCCCGAGGACAGCGGCAACGTCAACATCGACAGCCTCACCGTGCAGCCGCGCTCGGCGTCCTGAGCAGGACGGGCGGGCCGCGGGGACCGCTCCCCGCGGCCTGCCCGTCGCACCGACGGCGTGCGACGCTGCCCGGGTGGACGGCGCGCGCACCGGCCGGGACCTGCGTGCCGAGGGGGTGGTGGTCGTGCCCATGGGCGGGGCGATGGGCATCCGCTCCTTCCTCTACCTGCTCGGGCCCTCCGGCTCTTCGGCAGCCAGGGCGGGCGCAAGGAGCGCTACTGCTAAAATGAGGGGATGGCTCAGCGTGGTGAAGCCTGAGGAGAAGTCGGCGCTGCTGCTCGCGCTGCTCGCGCGGGACGAGGCGACGGCGCTGGTGTTCGCGGGGACGAAGGAGCGGGCGGACAAGGTGCACAAGGGGTTGCTGAGCAGGGCGCTCTGGACCGGCGCATGCGCTGAGTCTATCCAGCTTGGATGGCGCGAGGCGGAGAGGAAGCAGGCTCCCCGGTGGCTGTTGCACCGAGGAGCCCACTCCGCTCAATACCAATCGCCGGCTGTGTCGGCCGGTCCAATCCGTAGGTCTTGAACCGGCTCAGGGTGCCGAGATAGGTGGAAGGGGAGATCCACGAGGGTTCGCAGGTCGACATGATGTTGTGTGTCTTGGTGGGGTCGAACAGCTGATTGCTCTCGGCGTTGTACCCCCACGTCTGCCCGGTCGCGTCGAGGACGCCGCAACCGACATGGGCTCGATTGAAGTTGTGAGCCATCTCGTGCCTCACCGTGCCCTTGCGCCACGGGTAGCGCGAGGCGACGACCGCGACAGTGCCCGGCATGAATGCATTTCCAACCGTATTGCCTCCCGGGTGTGGGGTGAAGCCGAGGTAGTACCCGTGACGGCCCTCGGCGATACGCAGGTCATTGATCTCACCGAGGATGGCGCCCCAATAGTTTTCGTGCTGGGGGGTGACCCGGGCCATGTAGGGCTCGTGGATGCGCACCTTCACGTCGCTCAGGGGATAGGCGGCCATCAGCAGGGACTTCAGCGCCTGGCGTGTGGCCTCCGGACCATTCTCCTCTTCTGGCAGGCTGGCCAAGCCCTTCTGCTGGGTATGCACGGGCACGGCCGTGATGTAGAGGATGTTCGCAGGATTGACGGTGGGGGTCAGCCGCAAGTGATTGTTGGTCGAGTCAGGATCGTCCTCGCCCGGGCCGGAATCGATGCTGAGGTCGATCTGAAGACCGGGACGCACCCACTCGGACTGCAGCTCGAACAGGTAGGCGGCGCTGAGTTTGCCGAGGTCCGGCTGCGTCCCGACGGTGGCCAGCGTTGGGCTGCTCATCGTCTCATCCGCCAGCACGAACTGCCGCGCATCGAGCACCTGGATGCGCACCTGCGGCGCCGGCGCGCCCGCCCGTGACGCGGTGACGAAGGCCCGCAGCTTCACGGCCCGGCCCGACACGAGCGCGAAGCCGGGGGTGTCGGTGGTGAGTACCGCGGGCTCGAGCCAGTCCGCGCGCGCGAGCGCGTAGTCCTCTCCCGCGACGAGCGAAGCGGTCTGCACGGTGTCGCCTTCCATCCGCTCCATGCCCTCTCCACATCCCAGCCCACCCGAGAAGACAGCCCCGAGGGTGAGGGCGGCGAAGAGACGGCATTTCCTTCCAGTGAGACGTGACATGGCGATGCCCCTTTCTTTTCACTGGCTGCTGGCGCCAGCTTGAAAAGGATGCTGCCATGTAAGACGCGGCGGTTCTGTGACGCGCTTCACCGCCTCGACGTGATGACAATCACAGGCACCTGTCCATCAGGGATAGGTGTCAAAGAGGTTGAAAGACTCAACCCGGCACCACTCGAGGAGGGAAGGCGAACCGAGGGAAATGAACCAAAAATCCCCCCGTCTCCACCGAGCCGCAACCGTGCGCCGCCCGCAGGGAGATACCTACTTCTCTTCGCCGGAAATGCTGCTGAAGGGCCGCGTGGATGCTCGCTCGGATTTGTTCGCGCTGGGCCTCGTCATGCTCGAACTGGCCACCGGGCGGAACCTGCTTCACCCCCCGGACGGCGTACAGCCCCGGGCGCTAGCGGCCCTCTCTCGAAGGCAGCTTGCGGGCATGACGCGGGCGATCAAGCGCGCGAGGCTCGCGGGGTGTGATGAGGCGGTCGAAGAGATCATCTTGCGTGCGGCCACGTTCACCACGGAGGACGTGGGAGCGGTAACGGTGGGCCTGCCCGATACGCTGCGCGTGCCCCTGTGCAAACTGCTCCAGCGCTCTCCCGCAGCCCGCTACCAGACTGCGGGAGAACTGGAAGCGGACTTGCGCCGATGGCTTGGGGACACGTTCGGCGCGAAGGAGGCGCGCGCCGAGTTGAAAGCAGTGGCGGATGAGGCGGGCGAGCGCATGGCCGACGTGGGGTTGCCACACCCGCGCCATCGCGCACGTACCCAGGACACGATCACGACGCACTAGGCTAGGCAGCAACCGGGGGCCTTTGATCCTGATCGACGTGACCAAGGGGAGCGTTGAAGAGGCGCGTATCGCGCCAGTCTCTAATGGAACTTGTCGCGCCTCACCATCTGACAGCTACCCAGGCCCGAAGAGCTTCCGTTTCCATCCCACCTCGGAAACCATTCCAAAGTGATGGGGTAATCCCCGGACGATACATGGATGCAGGTTGCTCCACGCTCGGGACAACTTGCTCTCAAGCTTCGTGCCACCTCGAAGGCGGGCAATGCATACCCGGTTGAATAGGCCTGCGACAAGGTCTGCCGCTTGGATCTGAAGGAACTGACGGAGTCCAGTTCTGTGCGTGCGAGAACGCGTGTTGCGGGCTGCACTGATGGGCCGGAGAACTCGCGAATAATGGCCTCAAAGTAGTCCGGATCCCGAGCTCGCTTGAGTACCTGCTCCATAGCAGGTCCAGACTGCAAGTCATTATCGCACACGAGCGTCCCGATCACCCCGAGTGAAGCGAGAGCAGCATCTAGGGTGAGCAAGGTTGGGAGGAAGCCGGCGATCGTCGCTGTAGGCAGAGGACCTTTTGCGAAGTCAAAGAAGTTTGGGAGTCCTTGCCGAAGATAGGCTGCTGCTCCACGCACTTGCTCTTGGGGATGTAGACGGAGGCGGTCCGCCATTCGCTCACCGGCATCTCGGACCTTGTCGGGCTGGCCATTCTTGACGCCCGCCAAGAAGAGCTGCAGCAGGTCATCAGAGATGGAGTCATAGAGCACGTTTGCTAGCCACTGGCGCCATTCGCGCAGATCGAACTGTGGCGGCGCATCTGGGTGCATGGTCGCATCCAAGAAGGTCTCGACGACGAGTGCACATGCCTGAAAGCGCTTCTCGATAATGCAGATATGAACTCTCGCCTCTAGCTCGTTGAGCACCCCCATGACGTTGATGACGTGGCGCATTCCCACAGCGGAACCGCCTAGCTTCGAGAACTTCAGTTCCTTGGGAGCCTTCATGCCCTCGGCAGCAAGCAAGAACCGGATACGGCTGTCCAGTTCGCGCTCAAGCGACTCATCCGCAACAATGTAGGAGGCGATGAAGAACGGTTGGTCGGAGTTCAAGAGGTCGAGCCCCGTTGGGCCAACCTCATCCGAGTAGATCCGAACCTCGGTTGCATCGGGGGCTATCTGCGTGGAGAGGGCAGCATTCTCGGTCATAGCTAGGTGGACTCCCCTGAAGTGGAAGGACTGTATTCCTGAGGGTGGGTTACAGGCACGACGCTGATGCATCCTCTCTTAGACTTCCGCTCACCGGGTCCGCAGTAGGCGAGCCTGGACTTTGGCCACAGTCCTCTCGCAGCACGAGGATGCCGTCGCCGGATGGGGGGCCCTGTTGCGGAGCGCGGCTCTGCCCGCTGGGAGCCGTCTATGCAGCGCCCAGTGCAAGGGCACGTGTCGAGCGTGGCCGCACCGTGCGCTGGGGCGCGCGGTAACAGGGAAGCGAGGGCGTCGGTTTGGCGCCAACTTGGCGCCGTGGCGGTGCGCACAGCCGCACATCTCTGCACGGCTGTGCGCACCTAAGTTCTCGAAACTACTGAGAACTTCTATGTCCCCGACGGGATTCGAACCCGTGTTACCGGCTTGGAGCATAGGAAGGACAGCAGCCCTCTTGGACGTAGCGGGCGGGAGCAGAGCGGGAGGTGAGGGCCGCTGACGGGCAGCCCATGAGCCGCACGCCGGGCCGGCGCAGAAGCTTTTCATCTCCAGCAGACACACGCCAGCCCAGCCCAGCCGCCTTCCCACGAGGGGCGCGGCAGGGGCCTGGCTCTCTTTGCTGGCTGTGGCGGCTCGAGCTTCAACACCACGCGCTCTGGGGCGGCCCTCGCGCAGGGGCCAAGTGCGCACTCGCCGGGGGCTACCCCGATCCTCGCGTTGAGCAGCTCGATCTGGCGGATAGGCGGGAGAGAGGCCGTGTTGAGGGTGAGGGCTGGTGCAGAGGGGCCGAGAAGGGCCGCTGACGGAGGCCGCCCGAGCACTGCGCCAGGCCAGTGCAGAGGCCGCACAGCCCCCTTGGGTACACGCCTGCTCAGGCCGCGCTCCCCTCAGGGGCGAGGCAGTGGGCTTGGGCCTGTGGGCAACTGCGGCTTGGCGCTCAACACCACGAGAGCTGCGCTGGCCCCTGCGCCGAGGCCCGCTTTGCAGGCCGCGTAGGTAGTTCCATGTGCTCCAAAATCGCGCGCACCCCACCGGGTGCCGGCTCGCGCCTGCGGACCAGGACTTCTCCTTCCTGGACACCGTGGAGTGCTACGCGCGCTCGGGAGATCGGGAGGTGCGGGTGGCGTACAAGCAGAACATCTCCTCGCTGAACCTGCGTGCGCCCAATCCCGTGCTGTTGCTGGAGCTGACGCACGCGGAGCTGCAGCCCTTCCTCGCCGCTCCCTCCATGAGCCTGCTCGTGCGGGGCAAGGGCCGCATGCCCTCGCGCGAGGTGCGTCTGCAGGCCAACGTGATGCTGGACGTGCTCGTGGAGCGGTGAGTCGGCGCGGCTCTCGCGCGACCGGAAAGTGAATCCGTGGGTGACACTTTCCGGGGGCCGTGGGGTTTCAGGGAGCCAATGAATGAAACGCTAGAAGAGGCAACCTTCGCCCCCTCGCATGACTCGCCTTCGCCCGGTTCGCGGTGGGCCCTGCTCTCCGTGTTGATCCTGACGGCCGTGGCGGGTTGCTCGGACGACGCCCCTCCCGACACGGCGCCGGAGGGGCCCAGGCCCCTGGTCTGGGGGAATTGCCCGGCGCTTCCGGAAGGCGCCACCCGAGACCCTCGTCAGACGTGCGCGACCCTTCAGGTCCCGCTGGATTATCAGCACCCGGAAGGGCGCACCCTCGAACTCACGGTCTCGCGAATCGCCACCGCCGGGCCGGACTCCCGACGGGGCGTTCTCCTGTTGAACCCGGGCGGACCGGGGCTCGAAGGACTCGATCATCCGAGCCTGCTCGCCACCGTGCTGTCTTCCGAGGTCCTCGACCACTACGACCTGATTGGATTCGACCCCCGCGGTGTGGGTCACAGCTCTCCGGTCACCTGCGGGCTGACCGACATCGGTTTCACCGACCTCTTCCCGTACCCCGCCGCGGATGGCTCGATCGACGCGAACGTCGCCCTCGCTCGCGAGACCGCGGCTCGATGTGCCGCATCCACCTCGGGCGATGTCCTGCCTTTCATCACCACCGCCAACACCGCCCGCGACATGGATCGGATCCGTCAGGCGCTGGGGGAAGGGAAGATCTCCTACTGGGGCCAGTCCTACGGCACCTACCTGGGGGCCGTGTACGCGTCCTTGTTCGCCGAGAACACCGACCGGATGGTGCTCGAGAGCAATGTGGATCCCACGAGTGTCTGGTATGGCTTCGCCCGCTACTGGGGGGTGGGCATGGCCAGCCGGTTCCCCGATGCCGCCCGCCTTGCCGCGGCCAACAACGACACCGTCCACTTCGGCACGAGCATCGAGGAGGTGACGGCGACGTACCTCGAGCTGGCGAATCGGCTCGACGCGACCCCCGCGTCCGTCCCCGGAACGAGCGCGCGCATCACCGGGGGTCTGTTCCGATCCGTCACCTACGTCCTGCTGCAAAGGGATGAGCAGCTTCCGCTCCTCGTCCAGTCCTGGCGAGCCATTGCCCACCTCGCCGCCGGAGCGCCCACCGCCGAGGATGCCGCGCTGCTCCAGCAGGTCTTCGCCCAGGGCCCGGCCAGCACGGACGTCCCCGCCGACAATCAGACGGCTGTCTTCCTGGCGCTCACCTGTGGCGACGCGAGCTGGCCCACGGACATCGAGGTCTACAGGAAAAACACCGCCGAGGACCGGGCCACCCATCCGCTCACCGCCGGCATGCCGTTCAATATCTGGCCGTGCGCCTTCTGGAAGACCCCTCCGCGCGAGGCCCCGGTCGAGGTGACCCGCCAGGGAGCGCACAACATCCTCCTGCTGCAGAACCGGCGCGACAACGCGACTCCATGGGAATCCGGGCTGGGCATGCGAGAGGCCCTCGGAGCGCGCGCGACGTTCGTCGAGGTCGACGCGGGTGGCCACTATGTCTACGGTCAGGGCTCAACCTGCGTGGACGGCGTGTCCAACACGTTCCTGCTGAACGGACGACTTCCCCAGGAGGACGTCTCCTGCGGGAACTAGCGCAGCTCCCGCGCGCGGCGCTCCAGCGAGTCCGCGCGTGAGTCCAACTCCCGGGCCAGGGACTCGAGCCGCGCGGCCTCCTGCTCCAGGCCCCGCATGTCCTCCGGCAAGTCACTGGCGAGCACCTGGGCGCGCACCGTGCCCACCACCTGCGGGCGGCTGTCGGTGGCGAGCATAGGAAGGACAGGAGCCCTCTTGGGCGTAGCCGGGGAAGGTGTCAAAGGGTTCGTAGCCTACAAATCGTCTGACACCCTTCTCGGGTGGAGAGGCCGCACAGCCCCCTTTGTCTGGGATGGGCCTGGACACGCCCTCCACGGCGCGTCTTGGGTTTGCCCGGAACCCGAAAACCCCCCGGCGAGGGAAGGCGCCGGGGTTGACTGGAGGAGCGGGCGGGGCTTGCTCAGTATCCCCACACCTGCATCTCGTAGAGCGAGTAGCCCCACTGCGTGTCGCGCTGCGTGCCGAGCATGCGCACATAGCGGCCGCTGCCGTTCAGGTTGGGCAGCACCACATGGCCGTACGAGACGCCGTTGGTGGTGGAGTAGAACGTGGTCCAGTTCACGCCGTCGTTCGAGGCCTGCAGGTAGTAGACCCTGGCGCCGGCGTCCCAGTACAGGTCGACGCCATTGATGGTGCGCACCGAGCCCAGATCCACCATCAGCCACTGACTGCCGGCGGCGCTGCCCTCGATCGAATTCCAGCGCGTGCTGGTGGTGTTGCCGTCGAAGGCATTGTTCGGGCCCAGGCTGGCGTTGTAGCTCGACGAGGCAGAGGCCGGCTTGCCCTGCGACAACAGCACCGTCTGCGGCGGCGCGACGGCGGTGCCCGGATGGTAGCTCGAACCGAGCTTGTTGCGCGTGCTGTCGGCATTCACCCCGAACCGCGACAGGCTCCAGCGCTGACCCGTGCGGGCGTCGCCCAGGTAGAGCTGGTAGCCGCCCGCCATGGTGGACGAGAAGAACACGTAGTTGGTGCCGTTGACGGGCCAGGGATCGGAGTTGTTGCTGTTACAGTCGTTGATGCTGAGCTGGTTGGGCGTGTCGCTCGGGTTGACCTTGGTGTACAGCTGGTCGAGTTGGGTAGCGTCCTTCCAGCGTGCATAGAACACGGTGCCGTCGGCGCGCACGATCGGGTAGTAGGTCGCCAGCCCGGTCGGCGTGTCGAACGCGACCTTGGTGCGGGTGGCGACGGTCTGCTTGTACAGCCCCATGCCGGAGCCCGCACCGGTGACGAAATAGACGGCGCTGCCGTCAGGGCTGGCGAACGGCATCGAACTCTCCACGTTCGGTGCCGTGTTGGTGAGGTTCACCACCGAGGTAAACACCGGGCCCGAACTGGTGTACGACAGCGTGGCTTGCATGATGTCGCCGTTCTGCTTGAACAGCAGCGACTTGCCATCGGCGCTGAACTTGGGGTCCTCGTTGCGCGTCTCGCCAGTGCTGTTGGTCAGGTTGACGGGTAGCGCGCTGGAGCCGACCTGCCAGAAGAAGACGTTCCACGCGCCATTCGCGATGCCCATGAAGGCCAACCATTTGCCGTCGGGACTGAACACCCCGTTCATCGGATCCTGGATGCCCCAGGTGCTGTTGGACACCTGCGTGAGCGTGCGGGCCGCGAAGTCATAGATGAAGAGCTGGCTGGTGCCGTCGCCGTAGCCGACGTAGCTGTGATACGCGAGCTTGCCCGTCAGGCTGGCCGGAAAGGTGGAGTCGGACTGGGTCGGCGGATTGGCCACGCAGGCCGCGTGGGCCGCCATGCCCAGGGTGGCAACAAAGGCGCCCGCGGCAAGGCGCAGTGCGGGAAAGCGGTGAGGCATGGGTTGAACTTCCTGTGCGAATGCGTCGATGGGGAGAGGCCACCGGGTTGAGCCTTCGCCGCACCGGCGGTGAGCAGGCAAAGCTCCGCCGCTCGGGTTTAACGAGGTTTCATGAAGCAACAACCCGTCTACCACTAAAGGCGTGAAGGTGACGAAAAATCTGAAGCCATCCGAGCGCGTGAACCGGGATGGGAATGAGCTGTCTGGACCTGGTTTGAGGTCCTGCAACAGCCGCGCGCCCTGGGGGACCACCGCTCACCCAGGGCTCGGAGCCGTGCTCCTGCTCGAAGGCGACGAAGACGACACGGCCATCGAGCTGCGCTGGCCCCTGCGCCGAGGCCCGCTTCGCAGGCCGCGTAGGTAGTTGCATGTGCTCCAAAATCGCGCGCACCCCACCGGGTGCCGTCAGGTACGCCAGCACCGGCGCCTGCCTCCACAGCGGGCTCAGGCGAACACGTCGAGCGCGAACGTCCTGCCCAGTGGTGGCGGTGGAGCCGGGGCACGCCTACGGGCTGCTGTACCTGGGACACGCGCTGTACCAGCTGGGCAAGCCGAAGGAGGCGGAACAATCCTTCCGGGGCTCGGTGCGGATGGACCCGGCATTTGGAGAGCCGCACTACGCGCTGGGCCAGTTGCTGGAGGCGTCGGGCAAGCTGGTGGAGGCGAAGGCCGAGTACGAGAAGGCGGCGGAGCTGCAGAAGGACCACCCGGACGCGGCGGCGGCCGCGAAGCGCCTGAGCAGCGCGAAGTAGCCTCCAGGCACAACCCCTCACCCCGTCCCTCTCCCGCTGGGAGAGGACTTGGGGTGAGGGTCTACCCGAGCGGCCTGTCCTCAAGACTGATACGGCAGCTCCAGGATGAACGTGGCCCCGCGCCCCGGCCCCTCGCTCTGGGCCACCAGGGAGCCACCCAGCTCCTGAGCGGCCAGCGCACTGGCGTGCAATCCAAAGCCGTGCCCGCCCTCACGGGTGGTGAACCCATGCTGGAAGATGCACGTGAGCATGTCCTCGGCGATCCCCACCCCATTGTCCGTGACCGCGACGCGCAGGCGGCCCTCCACGAGGGTGTCGAGGGTCAGCACCAGGAGCCGGTGGCCCTGGGGCACGGACTCCATCGCATATCGGGCGTTGCTGATCAGATTGACCAGGATCATCAACACCTTGTGCTTGTCGGTCATCACCGCGGGCAGGGGGCGAAGTGCCGCTCCACCTGGATGTCGGAGCTGCCCAGGGAGGCCATGTTGATGCGCAGGGCGTCCTCGAGCAGCTCCGCCACCTGGACCGGCTCTCGAAGCCTGGGGGCGCTGGCGTAGTTCTGCTGGACCCTGACGATGGTGCCGATGTGCGCGGTGTATCGGCCCAGGTCATCGAGCAGCGACAGGATGTCCTGCCGCTCCTCCGTGAGGTGTTGTCCCAGCTGGACCAGGAAGGGCGCCACGATCCGGCCGCGCTCGTCCTGGGTGAGGAAGGTCGTGAGGGAGGCCTGGTTCTCCTCGAGCAGCCCCCCTACCCGGCCCACGTGCTCGAGCTTCATCTCGGTCAACTGATCCTTCGCCAGCGTCGCCGAGGTGAAGACGCTGTTGAGGACATTGCCCACGTTGTGCAGCACATTGGTGGCGATCTCCGCCATGCCGGCCTGCCGCGCCACCCCCACCAACTGCTGGTGGAGCACCTTCAGCTCGCGGGTGCGCTCCTCCACGCGCTGTTCCAGTCCCTCGTTGGCCTGACGCAGGGCCTCCTCGCGCCGCTGGACCTCCTCGGTCATCAATTGAAAGGCATGCGCGAGCCGCCCCAGCTCGTCGCTGCGGGAGGTGTCTAGAGAGACCTTGAAGTCACCAGCCGCCACCTGATCCGCGGCCCGGGTGAAGGAGAGCAGCGGGCGGGAGAGCTGGACGTTGAGCACCCAGTACATGATGGCCAGCTCCAGCACGAGCGAGAGGACACCGACGAAGAGGACATAGCGGGCGGCCCGGAGGGCGGGCCGGGTCACCACGTGCGAGGGGAGCACGGTGGCGAAGTACCAGCCGGGGCCCTTGAGCCGCGTCACGGCGATGTATTCGCCATAATCCGGATCCTCGACGACGACCTGCTCGGGCTGACGGCCCTTCACGTGCTCGAAGGTGCTCTTCAGGTGGGCGCGCTGCTCCGGGGTGATGGATGCGTCCGACTTCCCGGGGGCGGTCAGGACGTCGGGCGCATTGGAGGAGCCATCCTTCATCAGCTCGGGGTGGGCGATGAGCATCCCATCGTCCCGGAAGATGATGTTGTAGGCGTCGGGCAGGTGGTCGTTGACGGTGCGGGCCATCAACTCCTCGAGCATCACATCGTGGCCGATGGTCGCCACGAGGCGGCCCTCCATGTCCACCGGCGTGGAGATGGAGACCACCCAGACCTTGCTGACCTTGTCGCGGTAGATGCTGGACCAGACCATCCGCCGCTCCGGGTTCTGGTCACGCTGGCTGCTGCGCCAGAGATCATTGTAACTGGGCTCTGGGGTGCTCTTGGGCTTCTTCGCCTGGACGACCGATAGCCGGGGAGCGACCTTGCGGCACCAGTCGGGGTACTCCGGCCAGAAGATGGAGATCGCCCCTTCCGGCAGCGAGACGTAGGTATTGGTGAAGCGCACGTGCATCGCGGGCCCGTGCTGGGCCAGCACTTCGAACGAGGCCACGAACCGGCGGCGCAGATCGTCATCGGGCTCGACGCCCTCGGAGATCATCCTCCGGGCACCTTCGCGCCGTCGAACTCCTCCAGGCGACAGCGGATGGCGCCGTCGGGCATCTGGACGTAGCGGCTGTCGAAGCGGGCGGACGGATCCTTCCTATTCCAGAAGCGGATCCGCTCCTCCAGGGAGGCCTTGAGGATGGCATGGTTATCCTCCGCCAACACGAAGAGGGCCTGCTCGCGTGGGGCTCGCGCCTCCACGTACCGGGCCAGCTGCGCGAGCGCCTCGTCGCGCACGGAGTTGACCAGGTGGAAGTAGCTGACGAGCGTGGCCACCGCGATGACGACGGCGATCCACGCGCCCATCTTGAGGAGCGTCGAGTGGGCCAGGGCTGTCTGGGGGCGGGCAACGGCTGGCGGCATTGCGTCAAATCATGCCATGTCCGCTGGAAACACTTCTCGCCCCCCGAGAATGCACCCCGGGTAGCGGAAAACCCAGCCGCTCAGCGCAGCTTGCGCCGCAGGTGGTTGAGCAGGTCGATGCGGGTGATGAGGCCGATGAACTCGTCTCCGTCCATGACGATGGGCACGAAGCCCTTGTCCAGCAGCGGCAGCAGCTCGCGCACCGGGGTGCGCACGTCCACCGTCTGCAGCCGGGTGGACATGACGTCGCGCACCGGCAGGCGCAGGCGCGTCTCGTCGTCGACGGCCGCGAGCAGCAGGTCGGACTCGTCGATCATTCCCACCACCCTGCCCCCCTCGAGCACGGGGAGCTGGGAGACCTCGTAGAGCTTCATGCGCGCGTAGGCGACGAGCATCGTGTCCGAGGGGGCCAGGGTGACCACCGCCCGGTCCGCATAGCGGCGGGTGATGACGTCGCGCAGGTCACCGTGCAACTGGCGCGGCAGGAAGCCCTGGTCCGCCATCCAGAAGTCATTGAACATCTTCGACAGGTACTTGTTGCCGCTGTCGCAGACGAAGGTGCACACGCGCTTGGGCGTGGTCTGCTCGCGGCAGTAGCGCAGCGCCGCGGCGATGAGCGTGCCGGAGGACGAGCCCGCCAGGATGCCGGCCTGTTTGAGCAGCAGGCGAGCCGTCTCGAGGCTCTCCGCATCGGAGATGGTGTAGGCCTGCTTCACCCGGGACAGGTCCGCGTTGGGGGAGGAAGTCCTCGCCGATGCCCTCGACGACCCAGGAGCCCGCCTTGCCCATGGTGCCCGTCTTCACGTAGTCCGCGAGCACCGAGCCGCGGATAGGCGGGAGAGAGGCCGTGTGGAGGGTGAGGGCTGGTGCAGAGGGGCCGAGAAGGGCCGCTGACGGAGGCCGCCCGAGCACTGCGCCGGGCCAGTGCAGAGGCCGCACAGCCCCTTGGGTACACGCCCGCTCAGGCCGCGCTCCCCTCAGGGGCGAGGCAGTGGGCTTGGGCCTGTGGGCAACTGCCGCCTGGCGCTCCACACCACGCGCGCTGCGCTGGCCCCTGCGCCGAGGCCCGCTTTGCAGGCCGCGTCGCGCTCCTTCTTCGGCTCCTCCACCGTCACGGCCATTGACGGGCGCTCCTCCTCCGGCTCCGCACCTGCTTGGGGGAGCAGCAATGGCCGCAGTCGCGCGCCTGGAGCGAAGACGCCATGAAACCTCGTGAGGTTTGTCCGAGGCGGAGGCACCAGGGACGCCACACGCCGTAAAGCTCCAGCCCGGTGAAGAGCCCGGGAAGGTGTCAAAGGACTCGTTCCGACATCTCGTCTCCTGTCGGGTAGACCGGGGCAGTTGCCCACCCCGGCCCCCCACAGATCCGGACAGGCGGAATTCCCGCATCCGGCTCTTCGGCTCATGGTTTCGCTGCGAGCCGGTAGACGCTGTGGACGATGCGCGGCGCGGGCAGCGGAAATTGCTTGAGCAGTTGCCAGAGTCTCTCCGGCGTCAGCCCCTTTTGCGAGCGCCGCGATAGCCACTTGTTCCACCTGTTTTCCACCTCCCGTGCGAAGGCGGTGAGGGCAGCCCAGTTCCCAGTAATCCCGTAGTAGCTGTAATGCCCTCTCACCTTCTGCGTGAGGCAGCGGTGTTGCTCCTGTATTGGCTGGTGCCGATTCAGGCGGCACCATTGCGCCACCCTCTTCAGCGCCCGGCTGAGTCGGTTGGTGGCCGTCTTGCGCTTCACCACCCATTTGCCCCACCGGGACTTGCCCCAGTAGTGCTTGAAGCCCAGTAGGTCGAAGCTCCCGGGTCCACCCTGTCCCCTGTTTTCCGGGCGCGGTGGGCGGAATTCAACCAGCCGGGTCTTCTCCGGGTGGAGCGTCAGGCCGTACTTCTCCATCCTCTTGGGAAGTACCTCCATGACGCGGCGAGCATCTTCCTCCCTCTCGAAGCAGATGACGAAATCGTCCGCGTAGCGTACGAGCTCCGCGCGTCCCTTCATGCGCGGTTTGACTTCCTGCTCGAACCACACGTCCAGCACTTCGTGCAGGTAGATGTTCGCCAGCACGGGCGAGACGACCCCGCCCTGCGGTGTCCCTTCGTCGGGGTACGACACGTTCCCCTCCTCCAGAATCCCCGCCTTCAACCACTTGCCGATGAGGCGCAGGAGCACCCCATCTCGCACCCTGCGCTGGATGAGTTGCTGGAGCTGGCCATGGTCCAGGGTGTCGAAGAACTTCCGGATGTCCACTTCAAGGACCCAGCCACCTTTCATCTCCGTGAGCACTTCCCAGAGGCGCTGGAGCGCTTGATGCGCGCTCTTTCCCGGCCGGAAGCCATATGAGCAGGGCAGGAAGTCCTGCTCGTACACCGCTTCCAGCACCATGGCCACCGCCCTCTGCAGCACTTTGTCCTCGAAGGTCGGTATGCCCAGGGGCCGGGTCGACTTCCCGTCCCCCTTGGGGATGTGCACGCGCCTGACGGGCGGCGCTCGGTAGTCGCCGGACTTCGCGCGGTTGAGCAGCGATTGGAGGTTGGCCTCCAGTGCTTGCGCGTATTGCTTCGCCGTCTGTCCGTCGATTCCGACTGCCCCGTCCTTGCGCGTGCGCCGGTAGGCCTCCTGGAGCCACTCCAGGTCGATGTAGTGGGCCAACGTCGTGAACGCCATGTCCGGCGCCTGCCTCGCCAGCGTCGCTATCCGTTGGAGTTTCGTTGAGACAGTTGTAGGGCTCGGTGTCCCCGCCATCTTTCCCTCCCTCGATTCCATGTTCCGGTGCCCCCTTCCCTCCACAGGGTCCGCCCGGGTGCGTTCCCCTGCTTCCTCGGTACTACGAGGCACTCCGACTTCCTGACGACCCTCGCGCCCGGCTTCGTTTCCTTCGCCAGCGCGCTACCACCGCCACCCGTCTTTCGCTCCCGTGGAGGTCGGGCGCCCATCCTCCGCGGACCAGGGTTGTTCACCGGCTTCCCCAACCGGCCACTCAACGTGGAGTCGTCAGGACCTCCCAGGTTCCTGGAGGACCCTCCTGTGTGCGTGCCCCGCTCTCAGACCCCGGCGAGACCCCAGGACCGGCCTGTTTCGGCCCTGGGCTGCTGCCTTCCGCTACTCGTACGGCGTCGGCTCTCGCGACGATTCAGATCTTTCGAGGCTCAATCACGCGGCCCACATACTCGCTGTCTACGCTTCGCAGCCCGGGTTGCCCCGGCACCACGCAAGACTCGCTTCCGGCTGGTGGCCTCCTTTGCCGGGCGGGGTTTGAACCCGCAGGGTCCCTTCGTGAAGTTTCCGCTCCTACATCGCTTCCTCCTCACCCAGGCTTTTCCTGGCGCACACGAGTCGTCTGACACCTTCTCCGACACGAGCACGGCGTCAGGATTTGGCTTCATTCCCTGGAGGCTCTTCCTGGCCTGGCCAGGACATGCGGTAGGCTCACCGGATTGAGCCCCATTTCCTCGAAGCAGCGACTCACGAACGAGAGGGTCTCGGTGGCGACGTACTTCCTACGTCCCCTCCGCCGGGCCCTTGATGCGCACGGGTGCGAGCCGTCGTCGGTCCTCGCCCCGTTCGGGCTCGCCGATCAGCCAGCGGCGCGCATCCCCTTTGAAACCGCGGCGGCCATCTGGGCTTCGGCGGCGGCGCTCGCCGAGCCGGGCATTGGCCTGCACGCGGCGCGCATGCTGGTCCCTGGCGACTATGGCGCTCTGGAGTTCGCGGCGCGCTCGAGCCCCACGCTGCGCGCCGCGCTCGAGCGAAATGCGCGCTACCACCGCCTCCTGAACGACCGGAGCGAGGTGCTCGTCCAGGGACGCCGCGTGCGCTATGTGCGCCCGGGCATGGAGGCGTCGATGCCCGCTCCCTACGTGGAGTTCGTCCTCGCCTCCTGGGCGAGAATGGCCCGCGATCTGGCGGAACGCTCCTCGCTGATCGAGCGCGTCTTTCTGCCCCACGGCCCTCCTCCGGACGACACGCTCCATCGCGAAGTCTTCGGGTGCGAGGAGGTCCGGTTCGGGAGGGGCGAAGCGGAGCTGCACTTCGCCGAGGGTGCGCTCGACGCGCCACTCCCTCGCGCCGACGGGGCGCTCGCCTCGGTGCTCGACCGGCACGCCGAAGCCCTCCTCGAGGAGATCGCTCGCGGCGCGCGCTGGACGTCCCGTGCGCTCACCCACATCGAGCGCCGCCTCGCCGATGGCACGCCCCGGCTCGAGGATGTCGCGCAGGACCTGGGGATCTCGCCGCGCATGCTGCGCCGGCGTCTCGAGGAAGAGAACACGACGTTTGCCCGGGTTGTCGACGATATCCGCCGACGGCTCGCGCTGAAGATGACCGCGGACGCCACCCTCTCGCTCGGAGAGATTGCGTTCTTCCTCGGGTTCTCCGAGCCGAGCGCCTTTCACCGCGCATTCCGCAGATGGACGGGCCGCACGCCCCGAAGCGAGGAGCCCTCGCCGCCATAGCGGTGGTCACCCGGGTCAGCCGGGGGTCAGCCGAGTCACTGCCTGAAACGAAGCCTGGCCGCAGAGTGGGAAGCAAAGGTGCTTCCCATGAACCCTCCTCTCGCCTCTCGCCGCGCCGCCGGGCCTGGGCCTTACGGCGCGCCTCGGTCCTCACGTGCGGCTCGCGCTCGCCGGATTGGCGCTCGCGCTCGGAGGAGCGGCGTGGGTCCTTGTCCCGTACCGTCCGATCGCCATGGCCGGTGCGACACCGGCTCCGCCACCGTATGGACGGCCCGTGGCGGTGCCCGGCCTGCGTCTCCACGTCTTCAATACCGGGGCAAACCGGATGTCCTCGCTGCTCGTGGGCGAGGTGCGGCCCTGGCGCTCCGCCCCCGCGTTCGTCATCGAGCATCCGCGGCACGGGCTCATCGTCTTCGATACAGGGCTCTCGCCAGCGGTGGCACGCGACGGTGAGCGCGCGTTGCCCCTGCCGGTGCGCTGGCTCTTCGAGAGCCGCGGGCGGCCCGAGCGCACGCTGCCCGCCCAGATGCGCGAGGCCGGTCTCGAGCCGGCGCGTGTCCGCCGGTGGTGCTCTCGCATCTGCATGACGATCACGTGGGAGGACTCGCCGCCTTCGAGAACGCGCCCATCATCGCTGGCCCGGCAAGCGCGTCCCAGGCCAGCGCGTACGGCCTCGAGGGGCGGTGGCATGAGGTCCACTTCGCGGGTGGCACCGCGCCTCCATTCGACGCCGCGGCCGACCTGCTCGGAGACGGGAGCGTGGTGCTGCTCGGGGGCGGCGGACACTCGAGAGAGGATCTCCTGGTGCTGCTCGCGCTTCCGGGAGGCCCGGTGCTCCTCGCGGGCGACGCCGTGGTCCATTTCGACTGGCTCGAATCCGACGACGTGCAGCGGATCGCCGTCGATGCCGAGCGCGCGGCGGCGGTCCGCAATCAGGTCCGTGCGTTCCGGGCAGCGACTCCGGACCTTGTCCTCATCCCTGGGCATGACCTCGACGGGCTGCCCACGAATCGCACGGACCTCGTGCTGCACCACCCGGAGTGGTTCGCGGTGGAGGCCTGGCCGATCTCCCTCGAGGGGTGATGCCCACGGGCCTTCGTGAACCCAAACCCCGAGGCACTGACCATGAACCCGACGCCGAAATACAACGGTTTTGCCCAACTGGAGAAACCATGAAGAGAGCCACCATCGTCTTGAAGCCGATCGTCGTCGCCGTCTCCGCCCTGTTTGCCGGCACCGCGCTGGCCGGG
This sequence comes from Cystobacter fuscus, assembly GCA_049060065.1. Lineage (GTDB taxonomy): Bacteria > Myxococcota > Myxococcia > Myxococcales > Myxococcaceae > Cystobacter > Cystobacter fuscus_B. The sequence continues at coordinate 53,990 of JBMEQP010000002.1, read as the reverse complement.
GTGCCCAGCGGCGTTTCCGTCAAGACCTCACACCCGCGCCTGTATGCGAGCGCCTTCGACTTCACCCGGCTGGAGATCGAAGCCGCGGTGGGGCCGAAGACGTTCCCCACGCAAAAGGGCGAGTTGAAGTTCACGCTGACGCCGGTGCCCAAAGGAACGGGCGACACCGCGACCACGACCATCTTCGGCGACCAGAATGCGCCGAACTCGCTGTACGTGCGCCATGCGGACAGCGGCACGAGCGCCGGCAGGACCCTGGTACAGGTGGTCTTACAGCGCACCGCGCGCGTCGGGACGACGGAACCCATCAACGCGTTTGCCGCCACCTTCGAGGTGACGACCGGTACGCCCCATGAATTCGTCGTCACCTGGGATGCCGGCGCGAAGACCGCCGTGCTGAAGGTCGACAACGTGCAGCACCCGGCGAAATGGCAGACGGCCGGCGACGGCTGGACCGCGTCCGGCCAGAAATTCGTGCTGGGTGGACATAAGGGCGACCAGCTGAAAAACCTCAGCGTGCGCAACCTGGCGACGAACGAGGTGTGGTCGTCGCTGCCGGAGCTGCCGGTCGAGATCGCGCTGCACGAATCGTGGCAAGGTTACCTGCGTCGCAGCACGACGCTGGCCAACTTGATCAACAATACGTGCGACCTGAGCAAACCGCTGGCCGATCAGGTCGACTACTGCAATACGACGAAAGGCGGCCGCGGCAAGATCACCGAACCGGCCAAGTGGCTGGCGCTGGCTTACCGGCTCACCGGCAAACCGGAGCTCCTGACGGCCGCTAAAAAGCACATCAAGCTGCTCCTGAAGGCCGACCTTGGTGCGGGCGAAGTGGACGGCCCGGAATGGAGCATGGGCGGCCGCGTCGGCGCGATGGGGATCTATTACGACTGGCTGTTCGACGACCTGAAAGGCGACAGCCCGGACGGCGTACTGACCTACCACGAGGCGCTCGCGCAGCGGATCAAAGCGACGATCGCGTTCGACGTCGTGGGTAAGAACACCGACCTGCTCGGGTCCGTGTGCGGTGCGCCGGCGCAAAATGCCAGCGGCCAGTGGGTGACGCCGACCATCACGGCCAACCCGTTCGACTGCGCCGTCAAGCCCGTCTTCACCACCGGTGCCGGTCCGAATATCCGCACCAACTACCTGAGCGGCCACACGGCCAGCGCCAACACGGGTTCCCTGCTGGGTCTCCTCGCGATCGCCGATGCGTACCCCGAGGTGAAGGGCCTGATCGACACGATCTACGACCACTTCAAGTTCGGCTACTTGCGCGCGCGCGACTTCGTTGCCGAGAACGGCGGCAACCAGACGCTGTATTCGTACGCGTCCTCCGCTGGCGAGACGGCCGACCGCCTGCTGCTGTGGAACCGGGCGCTGACGAGCAACTCGGGCCTGCAGATGGTGTCGGCACCGTACATGATCTACCCGTACATCTACGGCGTGCGCGCCGACGGCAGCTTCCCGGCGGGCGGCGACAACTTCACGTTCAGCCTGGGCGAGCGCAGCGTGGGCAGCATGGCGCTCGTGGGCGCGGCGGCCGGCGACGTGCATGCGGCGAATTACTACTGGAACGACATCATGCGCTACCGTAGCGCCTCGCACGTGGGCCTGTTCGAGGAGCGCCTGCTGTATCCGAAGCCGACGACAGCCGCGCCGACGACCGCGCTGCCGCTGTCGCGCCACTTCAAGACGGCCGGCAATGTGCTGATGCGCGACACGTGGACCCACGCGGAGGCGACGCTGCTGGACTTCAAATCGTCGTCGTTCATCAGCGAGAACCATCATCACCTGGACCAGAACGCCTTCTCCCTCAGCTACAAGGCGCCGCTGCTGCTCGATTCCGGCCGCTACGACAACTACGGCAGCGTACATTGGCTGAACTACTACACGCGCACGATCGCGCACAATACGATCACGGTGTACGACGAGGAGACATTCGGCGGCCGGTCGCTCGACGGCGGCCAGTGGTTCGGCACACGCGCGACCTATCCGACGATCGAACAGATCCAGCCGGGCGGGTCGAACGTGCTCGATGGCGTGGCCAGCTACGAGGAGGGGGGCGACTACGCCTACGTGACGGGTAACGCCAGCAAGGCTTACGTCAACAGCAAGATCGATCCAAACACAGGCTTCCTGCGCAGCATCGTCTACCTGCGTTCGCAGGTGCGCGGCGAGCAGCCGAAGATCCTCGTGTTCGACAGCGTACGCCCGACCAAGCCCAATATGGAGATCACGTCGCTGCTGCACAGCGTGAACAAGCCCACCAGCACGATCGTACCGACGGACGAGCACAACGGTCGCTACAAGTTCGGCTTTATCGGCGCCGCCGAGCCGCTGACGATCCGCAACGGCGACGGCATGGTGACGGTGCAACCGCTGCTGCCGGCGCAAAGCGACATCGCGCTGGTGGGTGGCCTGAATGAAGGCAGCTCGTGCGTGCAGGCGGCCGTGCCGGGCACGACGTCGTTCGAGACGCCCCGTGCCGAGTTCACGTCGCAGGATTGCCGCTTCATGGTGCGCACCAAGCTGCAGGACGGCACGATCGGGTGGCGCAACTTCGCGCTCATGGATGAACCGCCAGAGCCGTCGCGCGACACCGATATCGGCGCCTGGCGCGTCGAGATCACGCCACGCACCGCGCCGGCCGTCGGGACGGCGCAGTTCTTCCTGAACGTGCTGCACGTGGACGACAGCGATGGTGCGACCAGCGGTGCCGCCGCGATCGCCAAGGCGCGCCTGTTGTCGTCGGATGGCAATGCCGTGGCGGTGGCGATGGCCGACGGCCGCGTGGTGGTGTTCCATGGCGGTGTCGCGCCATCCGCCACCACGGACGAAATCAGTTGGACGGTCGATGCGGGCTCGAAAGCGCCGACGTTGGTGGTAGGGCTGCAGAAGGGCGCGACCTATACGCTGACGCCGGTCAGCACGACGCGCATGAAGCTCACGCGCAGCAGTACCGGTACGCTGACGGCGCCGAACGGCGTCCTGAAGATCAACCGTAGCTGACGACAGGCGCCGCGCGCGCGCGGGCCATGAAAAAACCCGCCGCGGCGGGTTTTTTCTTTTGGCCGGCTACGCTCAGGCGAAGTTCTGGTTCACGAAGTCTCAGTTGATCAGGTTCCACCACGATTCCACGAACTTCGGACGGGCGTTGCTCCAGGATGGCCCAGGATGGTGTCAAAGGACTCCAGGAGGGTGTCCAGGAAGGGTGTCAGACGATTCGTAGGAGACGAGGTGTCGGATCGAGTCCTTTGACACCTTCCCCGGGAGACCCGTGCGACTTCGCCGGTCGCACCCGGGCGCCCCGCCCCGCTCCGATTGAGCCCGGGATGGCCCTTCGGGGCCGTCATCACGAACCCGCCGCCGAAGGCCGGGTCATTCGGATTAAGCTTCCTCATCTCGGCGGCCTGCTCTTTCATGGGCGGGCCGTCGAGCCATGAGGTGCAACATGAATGTCTTGATGTTCGGCCGGGGCGTGATCGCCACCACGTATGGCTGGGCACTGGAACGGGCCGGACACTCTGTCGAGTTCTACGTCCGGCCGGGCCGTGCGGCGGCCTATGGGGGGGCGATTGACCTCGATCTGCTCGATGCGCGGAAGCGGATGTGGGGGCAGCGCGTCGTGGAGAAGTGGCCGGTGCGCTACCGCGAAGCGCTGGAGCCTGACCACGACTTCGACCTGATCGTGCTGAGTATTGCGCATCACCGCCTCGCGGAGGCGGTGCAGTTCCTGGCCCCGCGCGTGGGCAAGGCCACGGTGCTCGTGTTTGGCAACATCTGGTCCGAGCCGCTAGACGCGATCGGCGCCCTTCCACTCGCTCAGGTCGCCTGGGGTTTTCCCGGCGCCGGTGGCGGCTTCGGCGAGGACAGGGTGCTGCGCGGGAGCCTGATGCCGTTGGTTGTCTTCGGCACCTTCGGCCAGCCGCCGACCGAACGGGAGCAGGCCGCGCGCCGGTGTTTCGCGACGCAGGGTTCCGGCTTCAGGAGCAGCCCGACTTCCGCGGCTGGTTGTGGAGCCATTTCGTGTCGGACGCGGGGATGCACTCGCAGGGCCTGAGGCGGGGCTCGTTGTCCAGGTTGGTCGGGGAGAGGGACGACCTGCGTCAGGCCCTGCTGGCCAGCCGCGAACTCCTGCCACTGCTCGAGGCACGCGGCGTTGATCTGCGACGTCACCGGGGCTGGGCCCTGCTGTTCCGAGCGCCCACATGGCTGACCTCCCGCGCACTCGCCTGGGCGACCGCTCATCTGCCGCTGGCACGCGTGAACCTCGCGGCCCACTCCGACCCCCATGCCGAGGAGCCACGTGCGATCTGCCGTGACACCCTCGCGGAGGCGCGGCGGTTGGGCGTCACGGCCCCGCGATTGGAGGCAGCGGAGCCGTTCTTCACCCGAAAGGCCTAGTGGAGTGTCCGACAAGTTTTTCAACATAGTCGAGACCAGGGGGCGAGGAAGGTGTCAAAGGACTCGTTCCGACATCTCGTCTCCTACGAATCGTCTGACACCTTCTCCGGTGACACCTTCTCCGGTCCTTTGACACCATCTCGGGCCATCTCGGGGACACCATCTCGGGGCGCTCGGGGCGCTCGGGGCGAGTCCTTTGACACCGTCTCCGGCTCCCTCCATGAGCCTGCCCGTGCGGGGCAAGGGCCGAATGCCCTCGCGCGAGGTGCGTCTGCAGGCCGACGTGATGCTGGACGTGCTCGTGGAGCGGTGAGTCGGCGCGCGGCTCCGCGCGACCGGAAAGTGAATCCGTGGGTGACACTTTCCGGGGGCCGTGGGGTTTCAGGGAGCCAATGAATGAAACACTAGAAGAGGCAACCTTCCCCCCTCGCATGACTCGCCTTCGCCCGGTTCGCGGTGGGCCCTGCTCTCCGTGTTGATCCTGACGGCCGTGGCGGGTTGCTCGGACGACGCCCCTCCGGACACGGCGCCGGAGGGGCCCAGGCCCTGGTCTGGGGGAATTGCCCGGGGCTTCCGGAAGGCGCCACCCGAGACCCTCGTCAGACGTGCGCGACCCTTCGGGTCCCGCTGGATTATCAGCACCCGGAAGGGCGCACCCTCGAACTCACGGTCTCGCGAATCGCCACCGCCAGGCCGGACTCCCGACGGGGCGTTCTCCTGTTGAACCCGGGCGGACCGGGGCTCGAAGGACTCGATCATCCGAGCCTGCTCGCCACCGTGTTGTCTTCCGAGGTCCTCGACCACTACGACCTGATTGGATTCGACCCCCGCGGTGTGGGTCACAGCTCTCCGGTCACCTGCGGGCTGACCGACGTCGGTTTCACCGACCTCTTCCCGTACCCCGCCGCGGATGGCTCGATCGACGCGAACGTCGCCCTCGCTCGCGAGACCGCGGCTCGATGTGCCGCATCCACCTCGGGCGATGTCCTGCCTTTCATCACCACCGCCAACACCGCCCGCGACATGGATCGGCTCCGTCAGGCGCTGGGGAAGGGAAGATCTCCTACTGGGGCCAGTCCTACGGCACCTTCCTGGGGGCCGTGTACGCGTCCTTGTTCGCCGAGAACACCGACCGGATGGTGCTCGAGGGCAATGTGGATCCCACGAGTGTCTGGTATGGCTTCGCCCGCTACTGGGGGGTAGGCATGGCCAGCCGGTTCCCCGATGCCGCCCGCCTTGCCGCGGCCAACAACGACACCGTCCACTTCGGCACGAGCATCGAGGAGGTGACGGCGACGTACCTCGAGCTGGCGAATCGGCTCGACGCGACCCCCGCGTCCGTCCCCGGAACGAGCGCGCGCATCACCGGGGGTCTGTTCCGATCCGTCACCTACGTCCTGCTGCAAGGGATGAGCAGCTTCCGCTCCTCGTCCAGTCCTGGCGAGCCATTGCCCACCTCGCCGCCGGAGCTCCCACCGCCGAGGATGCCGCGCTGCTCCAGCAGGTCTTCGCCCAGGGCCCGGCCAGGACGGACGTCCCCGCCGACAATCAGACGGCTGTCTTCCTGGCGCTCACCTGTGGCGACGCGAGCTGGCCCACGGACATCGAGGTCTACAGGAAAAACACCGCCGAGGACCGGGCCACCCATCCGCTCACCGCCGGCATGCCGTTCAATATCTGGCCGTGCGCCTTCTGGAAGACCCCTCCGCGCGAGGCCCCGGTCGAGGTGACCCGCCAGGGAGCGCACAACATCCTCCTGCTGCAGAACCGGCGCGACAACGCGACTCCATGGGAATCCGGGCTGGGCATGCGAGAGGCCCTCGGAGCGCGCGCGACGTTCGTCGAGGTCGACGCGGGTGGCCACTATGTCTACGGTCAGGGCTCAACCTGCGTGGACGGCGTGTCCAACACGTTCCTGCTGAACGGACGACTTCCCCAGGAGGACGTCTCCTGCGGGAACTAGCGCAGTTCCCGCGCGCGGCGCTCCAGCGAGTCCGCGCGTGAGTCCAACTCCCGGGCCAGGGACTCGAGCCGCGCGCGGCCTCCTGCTCCAGGCCCCGCATGTCCTCCGGCAAGTCACTGGCGAGCACCTGGGCGCGCACCGTGCCCACCTGCGGGCGGCTGTCGGTGGCTTGGGAGTAGGTGGTGGGGGGAGTCCCGTTTCAACGGCCAGCTCATCCCCCTCCCCCCGCGTGCACTCCGCCCGGCCAGATGCACCCCGTGGGCCAACTCCAAGTCCTCCGTTAGTCCTCTGGCACCATCTCGGGGCTCTCGGGCCTCGGGGCGAGTCCTTTGACACCGTCTCCGGCTACCGCCCCCGAAACAGGGCCCACCAGCTTCGCTTGGGCTTGGCGGCGGCGCGTGGAGCGCCGCCATCACCACCGCTCCCGGCGCCCTCCCCGTCGAGCGAATGGCCCCGCTCCACGATGGCGCCGCTCACCATCGTCGTGAAGAACATCCGCAGGGACTCCTCCTGCTCGAGCGGCGCGACGAAGCCGAAACCGAACAGGAGCAGGTCGCCGTAGGCCTCACCGAGGAACAGCTCGTAGACCGCCCCGGGGGCGAGCTTCGTGCACTCCTCCAATCGGTGCTGCTCGAACACCATGCCCTGCCAGCGCGTGCTCTCGCGAAGGTGACGCAGCGGTGCCTTTCCCCTCACGAATCCGTCGATGTACCGCCGTCGTTCCTCCTCGTCCCGCCCCCGCCCGACGATGACGTAGAAGTCGAAGCTCACCCCCGCGATGGCGATGGCGTTGTACCCAAAGAAGCCGGGCTTCTCGCGGACGTCACCCTCCTCGTACCAGAACTCGGGCAGCCGAAGGGGGTAGGGGCCAACGTGAACGCTCTTCGGCTCGGTCATGGTCATGCGCTCCAGGCGGAGCTCGATCGATACCACGGCGGCCGAGCAGGTCACGACGAAGAGCGTGTTGAAGTTCCCGCTCCCTACCCGCGATCGCCTCCTCGCCGGAAGCGCGTTGACGCGAACCGCGGACAGGCTCAGCCTGAGCGTCATGACCGCCTCGCCCACCCTGCTCGTCGATACCTGGGACGGGGGCCTCTTTGCCGTACGCTCCGGCGCCGTCGAGCGCGAGATTCCGGAGGGGCAAGTCGCCGGCCTCGCCTCCGACGGCTCCGGCGGTGCCCTCGCGAGCGTCGGAGGCAAGTCACTCTGCTGGCGCGCGGCAAAGGGGCCATGGACCCCCCTCGGGACGAGCCCGTGCGGGCTCGCTTGCTGTGCGGCGCTCGGCGACGCCATCTTCGTCGGAACGGACGATGCGCGCGTCTTGCGCCTTGAAGCCGATGGCGGGTTCGTGCCGCTCGCCGGATTCGACAACGTCGCGGGGCGCGAGACCTGGTATGCCGGCACCGCGCTCATCGAGGGCCGCCTGGTCGGCCCGCCGCTCGGCGTGCGTTCGATGTGCGCGACCAGCGATCATTCGACCTTGCGGAGAAGGTGTCAGACGATTCGTAGGAGACGAGATGTCGGAGTCGGGTAGACCGGGGCAGTTGCCCGCCCCGGTCCCCCACAGATCCGGACGTGCAGAATTCCCGCATCCGGCTCCTCGGCTCATGGTTTCGCTACGAGTCGGTGACACCCCTTCTCGCACCCTGCGCTGGATGGGCTACTCGCCAGCGTCGCTATCCGTTGGAGTTTCGTTGAGACGGTTGTAGGGGCTCGGTGTCCCCGCCATCTTTCCCTCCCTCGATTCCATGTTCCGGTGCCCCCTTCCCTCCACGGGGTCCGCCCGGGTGCGTTCCCCTGCTTCGGCGGTACTACGAGGCACTCCGACTTCCTGACGACCTTCACGCCCGGCTTCGTTTCCTTCGCCAGCGCGCTACCACCGCCACCCGTCTTTCGCTCCCGCGGGAGTCGGGCGCCCATCTCCCTCGGGCCTGGGCTTTCTTCCGGTTGCCCTCCGGCCTCTTCGACGTGGAGTCGTCAGGACCTCCCAGGTTCCTGGTGGACCCTCTTGAGTCCTTTGACACCGTCTCCGGGAACTCTCAACTCCTGCATCAGAGGCCACCGGTCCCGACATCCTCCACCTACAGCAAGTCCTCGATCCGGATCGGCATCTTGCGCAGGCGCTTGCCGGTCGCGTGGTAGATTGCGTTGGCGATCGCACCGGACGCGCCGACCATCGACACCTCGCCCAGCCCCTTGGTGCCGATGGGGTTGCTCAGCGGGTCAGGCTTGTCGATGAAGGCGACGTCGATGTCGCCCACGTCGGCGTTCACCGGCACGACATAGTCGGCGAGGTCACAGTTCAGCCAGCCGCCGAAGCGCGGGTCGACCTCGGTCTCCTCGCGCAGCGCCGCGCCAATCGCCCAGATGACGCCGCCGCGCACCGGCTCGCCGAGGTCCTGGGGCTTACCACCCGCCCGCAGTCGGCGACGCTGACGACCCGCGGCACGCGCACCCGCCGCGTACGCGGCTCGACGTGGACCTCGACGAAATGGGCGATGTAGCTGAACGTCGTGAACGACGGATAGTGCGGCCCCCATATGCTGAAGCCGCCCAGCTTGAGCACGTTCAGCACGCCGGGATCCTGCCCGGGCCCGACCTGCGACGCCTCGATCTGCAGGAACGGGCGCCGCACCGTGGCGAGCCGGCGGTGCAGGTTGCCAGAGAGCGCGCGACCCGCGAACAGCGCGTCCGCCGCCTCCCGCATCTTCGCCGCGGCGGTGGCGGCGGCGGAGACGACGCTCGCCGTGCCCCACGAGCCAGCGGTGAGGTGCTGCGGCGCGGCACTGGTGTCGCCGATCACGATCTCCAGCCGGGCGGGCTCGATGTCGAGTTCGCGTAGCAGCACCGCGGCGATCGCGGTGCGCAGCCCCTGCCCCATCTCGTGGCCCGAGGCGGCGTAGCGCGTCGTGCCGTCGGCGCAGACGCGCAATGTCACCAGTGACGGCGTCGTCATCGACGGATAGGCGCCGCAGGCGACCCCCCAGCCGACCTGCGTCCCGTCGGGCAACGTCATCGACCCGGGCGCCGCGGTCCGCCGCTCCCAGCCGAAGCGTCGCGCGCCCTCGCGGATGCAGTCATTCAGGAACCGCGACGACAGCGGCTTGCCAGTGATCGGGTCGACCGTCGCGTCGTGCCGCAGGCGGAACGCGACCGGGTCCTCGCCGAGCTTGTAGGCGAGTTCGTCGACCGCGCTCTCGAACGCGAAGTTGGAGGGCTGCGGGTGCGGCGCGCGCATGTGGCCCGGGGCCTGCGTGTCGATGCGGATGTTGCTGGCGGTGCCGAGATAGTCGGCGATGCCGTACATCTGCACTGGGGCCTCGTGGTATTGGGGCGGGAACTCGCCCTTACGCGACTGCTGGTGGTCGGCGTCGTAATGGACCGCGACCATCTTGCCCGCGTCCGCGCCGAGCTTGACGTGGTGGCGGCTCCTCGGCCGGAAGGTCGCGTTGTGGAAGATCTGCGCGCGCGGCATGACCAGCTTCACCGGCCGCCCGATCAGCATCGCGGCGCGCGCGACGAGCGCGGTCTGGCGCTGCAACGCACCCTTCTGCCCGAAGCCACCGCCGATCGAAGAGCTTTTCACCTCGATCAGCGCGGGATCGATCCGTAGCGAGCGCGCGAGTGTGCTCTTCACCGGGCCTGATTGTTGCGTACACTCCCACACGGTGAGCTTGCCATCCGACCATTGTGCGGTGGTGGAGAGCAACTCAATCGGGTTGTGGTGCTGCGCCGGGCTCACGTAGGTGCCGGCGTGCAATGTCGAGGCGGTCTCCATCGCGAGCCGGGCGTTGCCGACCTCCACGCCCTTGAACGGCTCGCGCGCCGCGCCAACGCTGTCGATCAGCGGGCTGAACGTCTGGCCGGCGTAGGTCGCGCGTACCGCCTCGGCGCCCTCGATCGCGGCCTCCAGCGTCTTGGCGACGACCAGCGCCACCGGCTGGCCGCGATAGGCGATCTCGCGGATGAGGGTCGGCGGCGGGGGGCGGCCCCTCGCCCTGGGGCGGCGCGGGGGGCGGTGGGAAATCGTCGGCGGTCAGCACGCGCACCACGCCGGGCACGCGCGCCGCCGCCTCAAGCGACAGTGCGGTGAGCTGGCCCTTGGCGACCCGCGCTGGCACGGTCATCGCGTAGAGCAGGCCCGGCAATGGCACATCGGCGGCATAGGCGGTACGGCCCATGACCTTCTCGCGCGCGTCGACGCGGGCGCGATCAGCAAAGGGTGCGGTGGTCATCAGACATTCCTCCCAGCGGCGATCATGAGCGCGTCGGCGACGGTGCGCGCGCCGAGTTCGATCTTGAAGCCGTTGAAGTGACCCGGTGTCGCGCCGGAGAGCGCCGCGCGGCCGGCGGCGAGCGCGGTCTCGAGGGTGAGTGGCTGGCCTGCGAGCGACTGCTCGGCGGCGGTGGCGCGCCACGGCCTGGTCGCCACCCCACCCAGAGCGATCCGTGCGCGGACCACCCGGTCGCCGTCCATCTCGAGCGCGACCGCGGCGGAGGCGAGCGCGAAGGCGTAGCTCTCGCGATCGCGGATCTTGTGATAGGTCGACACGCGTCCAGCGCGGGTCTTGGGCACGACGATCGCGGTGATCATCTCGCCTGGCTGGAGCGTGAACTCCAGGTGCGGGGTCGTGCCGGGCAGGCGGTAGAGGTCGGCCACCGGCAGCGTGCGCGAGCCGGTCGGACCGAGCAACTCGATATAGGCGTCCATCGCCACCAGCGCCACCGGCCAATCGCCGGGGCTGACCGCGGTGCACGCGCTGCTGGTGCCGAGCACCGCCTGGCCGCGGTCGAGCCCGCCGATCGCCGCGCAGCCAGAGCCAGGCTCGCGCTTGTTGCAGGGGAAGACGCCGACCGCGGACGGGTTGCCGGTGCCGTTGCGGAAATACAGGCAGCGCGTGCGTTGGAGGAGGTTGCCCCCCACCGTCGCCATGTTGCGCAGCTGCTGTGAGGCGGCCTTCCACAGCGATTCGGCGAGCAAAGGATAGTCGCTCTGCAGCGTGCGGTCGGCCGCTACCGCGCTCATCGGCGCCAGCGCCTCGAACCGAAGCTGGTCGCCGCTGGTGTCGATCCGGTCGAGCCCGCGGATCGAGGTCACATCGATCAGGTGGCGCGGCCGGTCGATGTCGAGCTTCATCATGTCGTACAGCGACGTGCCGCCGGCGATGTAGCGCGCGCCCGCGCCGACCCGGCCGTGAGCGGCCACCGCCTCGGCGGCCGACGTCGGTCGGGTATAGGTGAACGGCTGCATCAGCCCCTCCCCATCTTGGTCGCGGCGTCCTCGATGGCCGCGACGATGCCGACGTAGGCGCCACAGCGGCAGATGTTGCCGCTCATGTACTCGCGGATGCGCTCGCGTGACGTGGCGTTGCCCTCGCGCACGCAGGCGACCGCGGCCATGATCTGGCCCGGGGTGCAATAGCCGCACTGCAATGCGTCGTGGTCGATGAATGCCTGCTGCATCGGGTGCAGCTGCTCGCCGTTGGCCAGCCCCTCGATCGTCGTCACCTCGCGTCCCTCGATCTTGGCCGCGAGCGTCAGGCACGACGCGACGCGCCGACCGTCGACGTGGACGGTGCAGGCGCCGCACTGGCCGTGGTCGCAGCCCTTCTTGGCGCCGGTCAACCCGATCCGCTCGCGCAGCAGGTCGAGCAGCGACGTGCGCGTGTCGATCGCGACCTCCACCGCGTGGCCATTCACCGTCGTTCGCAGGTCGAGCCCGTTGCCGCCCACCGGAGGCGAGGGCACCGGGTCCTGCCGTGGCTGGACATGCTCGCAAGCCAGCGACAGCGTCAGCAACGCCGCGCCGCCGCCCAGCGCGCCCCGGCGCGTGACTGCCGTGCAATCCGTCGTGTTCTCGTCGTCAACCATGGTTGCCAAGGTGCGCTCTCGTCGAGCCGCTTACAAGCAGCTTGCTCGGCATGCTAAGCATCACGAAAAGTATGACTCGTGGATTCGACAGACATACGCTCGACGGGCTCGGCATCCTCCGCGCCGTCGTGGAGGCGGGGAGCTTCGTGGGCGCGGGAGAAGCACTCGGCCTCACCCAACCCGCCGTCAGTCGCGCGGTGGCACGGCTCGAGGCACGCATCGGTGTGCGCCTGTTCCGTCGCACCGCGCGCTCCATCTCGTTGACCGACGAGGGCAAGACCTTCTACGAATCGGTCGCGCCCCATATCCGCGCCATCGAGGAGGCGACGAGCGGGGCGGGGGAGTCGAAGGCCCAGGTACGGGGCCGCTTGCGCGTGAACATGGACCCGGGCACCGCGCGATTCCTGCTGATACCTCGCCTGAATGAGTTCCTCTCGAGGCATCCCGAACTCTTCGTGGAGATCGCCGTGCGTGACCGCATGGGCGATCTGGTCCGCGAGGGCGTCGACGTCGCCATTCGGTTTGGCAACCCGGAGCCGTCGGCGCTCAAGGCCCGGTTGCTGCTGCGCACGCGCATCATCACCTGCGCGTCACCCGAGTACATCGCGCGGCACGGAGCCCCCCTTCGTCCGAAGGACGTCGAGAAGCATCCCTGCATCCTGATGCGCGACCCCTCGACGGGAATCCCCTTCGCCTGGGTGTTCCAGCGCGGAAGGAAGACAGTCCCCGTGAACGTGACGGGGCAGTTGATGGTGAACCATGGCGAGACGATGATGGCCACGTGTCTCGCGGGACTGGGCATCGCGCAGGTGGTCGAACTCTACACGCGCAAATACCTCGCCGACGGGCGGCTCGTCCAACTGCTCCCGGAGTGGAGCGACGAGATGTACCCGCTCTACGCGTACCACCACTCGTCTCAGCTCATGTCGGCCAAGGTCCGAGCCTTCCTGGAGTTCGTCGTCGCGCTGACGCGCGAGTAGGACCCCTCGGCTCCAGCCCTCTCCCTCCACACGGCCCCCATCCCGCCTATACGCAAGCATGTGCCGTTCGTGCTCGGGCTCGCGCGTGCCCCCGCCGTCTACAAGCGCAACTACCTGCGGCGCGGCGACCCGTTCAACCTGGAGGACGCGGCGCATGTCTTCGATGTCGTGACGGAGCTGGTGTTCGCCGACCAGGCGGCCTTGAACGAGTGGATGACGACGCTCTCCGTCCAGGAGGTCGCCGAAGACGAGGCGCGCTGCCTGGAGCGGTCGAAGACTCGGTGCTACGTCATCGACGAGTGCGAGACGGTCACGTGAACCCTGGGCAGGCTCCCAGTCCACCTCCACAGCGGGGCAAGGCCGGCCTCGGCCCGGAACACGCCAGGGCACGTAGACGGTGTTGATGCCCGGAGCCGCCGGGTCGTAGAGCACGACGATGACGCTGCGGCTGGGGAGGAAGTCGAACTCGTACGCGCTGTCCAGGGACAAACGGCCTTCGTACCGCTCGCCGCGCGCGATGAAGCTCCAGCGCAGCTCCGTGGGCGGCGGCCCCTTTTTGCGCACCGGCTTTCCGTCGCCGAAGTACGTCACCCGCGCGAGAATCGGGATGCCCACGCGGGCCGCGCGCGACTCGCGGTGGTTGGCCCACACGACGAGCAACAGGCCCACCGCGCCCGCGAGGGGCAACAACAGCGCCAGCCCTCCCACGCGCCCGATGGGGATGAGGGTGGTGCCACGGATACGGGCTTGGCCTCCGCGCGGCGTATAGGCGGGATAGAGGCCATGTAGAGGGTGAGGGCGGCTTGAGCCTCAACACCACGCGCTCGGGTGGGCCTCGCGCCGGGGCCAGCCTCGCACCTGCCGTGGCCAGGCCCAGGTGATCCACAATCGCTCGCACTCCACCCCCTCCCTTCACGTACGCCAAAACCCGTCGCCTGCCTCCACATCTCACGCAGGCGAACACGTCCACCGCGAACGTCCTCCTCAGCAGTTGCGCCCAGTCCACTCGCGGTGTCCTCTTCTTCTTCGGCTCCTTGCTGAGCGCTGCCTCAGATGCCACGCTCGCCCCCTCCTCACCTGCTTGGGGGAGCGGCGGCTCGAGGGCGTGAATCCTCTCCCCGGAGGACTGTTCGCCTTCATCGTGGAGAAGGGCTCGCAGCCGGGCTACCAGCTGCAGCCCACCGCCCGCTACGCGCACCACCTCGACTACGTGCGCGCGTGTGCCCGGAGCGCGGGCCTGCGGACCGTGGTGGAGCACGAGGCGCCATTGCGCCGCCGGGCGGGACAGCCCGTCATCGGGCATGTGGTGGTCCTGACCCGGGCGGACACCGTTAGCAATCCCTGAGAGGGAGAGGGTCGGCCCCTCCTCCCCTCCTATACTCACGGTGCAGCAGCACCTTCATCAAGATGCGCGGATCCAACGCCGTGGCCGGCGAGGACAGCATGTGCATCATGTTGGAGAAGGTCTTGAAGACAAAGGCATCCTTCGAGGCCAGCGCGCTCAGCCGGTCTCCATACCAGTTCATGAGCTTGCTGCCCGGCGGCCGCTCGCCCATGACCTCCGGGAAGCGGAGGTCCTCGGAGACGGCGAGCAGCCACGCGCCCTTGAGCAGACCCGCCACGCGCTTGTGATAGCGCTCGGTCAGCCCCTGCAAGCGCCCTCGCCCCAGCTCCGTCAGGCACTCGCCCAGCGCGAGGCTCTGCAAGCCACACGTCGTCATGCCCTGGCCATAGATGGGATTAAAGGTAGCGAAGGCGTCTCCCAGTACCACGAGCCCCTCGGGCAGACGCTTCATGCGCTCGTAATGGTGCCACTCGTTGGCCGGGAACTTGTACAGCTGGATGGGTCCCGCCGCCTCGGCGTCCTTGATGGCGTCGTACACCTCGGGGCGCGGCAGGCTCCGGGCGAACTCCAGGAAGCCGGCCTCGTCCCCGGGCGGATGCTCGTGCATCCAGCCGCCCAACATCGCCAGGTACTGACCGTTCTCGATGGCGACCACCCCCCCGAAGCGCTTGTACTCGGGGCTGCCGGGCGTCACGCCCAGTACCTTCCAGTCGTGCGGAATCCTCAGGCCCTTGTAGAGGCGCGTGGCATACCCCACGTCCACCTCGACGCGCGTCTCCTCCACTGGGGGATAACCCATGGCCTCGAGCCAGCGTGGGGTGCGCGAGCCACGGCCGGTGGCGTCCACCACCAAGTCCCCGAGTGTCAGCTCCTCCTCGTGCTCCGCGCCCTGGGCGTCGCGAGTGCGGTAGCGCACGCCCACGATCCGCGTCTGGTCGGAGGTGGATACGAAGCCCTGGAGATCACACCCCTCGAGCACGCGCACGTTGGGCAGGGCCTTCATCCGCTCGCGCAACTTCCACTCGAGCAGTCGTCGGCTCTGCGAGTGAACCCGAAGCCCGGTGGGGCTGCGCATCTTCCAGGTGCCGCGATGGTAGTAGGCGAAGTCCGGGCCCATCTCCGCCACGGTGCCCCCCTCCCGGACGAGTTCCTGGAGCAGGCCCGGGTAGAGTTCCTCCATGATGTTGGCGCCGCGGGCCATGAGCGCGTGGGCCCGGTGCGCCTGGGGCACACCCTTGCGCGCCTCGGGTCCCTCGGGCAGCCGGTCGCGCTCAAGCACCGTGACGCGGTCCAGGTGTCGCGACAGCACGCTGGCCGCCATCATCCCAGCGACACTGCACCCAGGATCACCCCATGCGCTCCGCCCGCCGGGGTGGAAGCTGTCTGTCGATTCGTCTCGGCGCCCATGGTCCTGCGCTCCGCGTTGTGAAGCACCCGCGGTGGCCCGAGAGGCGGAGCGGGGCATTCATGTTCTCCTCCTCATGGTAATCCCCCTCACCCCTGCTGACCGAGCACGAAGTTTACCCAAGGCGGAGAGCGACTTCACACCGCGATTCTCTCGCTGGCGTCCGCCTCCAATCGCGTTTGCTTGAGGAGATAGAACGTACCGCCCAGGACCGCGGAGCCCGAGAGGGCGACAATCGTCGCGAGCGGGCCCGGCAGGTCCAAGACACCGACGAGCGCGGAAGCGAGCGCACCGATTCCCATCCGCAAGAAGCCGAGAAGTGCCGCCGCGCTTCCGACGTTCCTTGAAAAAGGGGAGAGCGCCAATGCCGTCGCGTTCGGCGAAGCGAGGCCAAAACACGAGATAAAGAAAAACAAGAAGCGCCGGAGGTGTCAAAGGATTTGAAACGAGAGACCCGAACCAGAACGAGACCTGGCGTGGACGGTTGAAGCCACCCCCTTCAAATGCTTCCGCGGACTTGCGAGGAACCAGGTTCACGAGACTGGTGGCGCGTCGCTACGAGAAGGGCAGCATGCTGCTGACCACCAACCAGATGGTGGGCCAGTGGGGCGGCGTCTTCGGCGATGACGTGCTGGCCGCGGCCATCCTCGACCAACTGCTGCACCACAGCCACACGCTGCTCATTCAGGGCGACAGCTACCGGCTGCGGCAGAAGAAGAAGGCGGGGCTGCTGAGCCGGGGCGTGTCACAGGCCACCAGCAGCGCAGCTGAACCCGAGCGCTGAGCCTCGGCAGCGCCTGCGCTCGCCCTCGCTCGAGAAGCAGCGAGGGCGAGCTCCGGCGGACACAGGACGCAGAACGACGTAGCATCACGACGTAGGAACCGGGCCCTGGGAGGGGGTCAGTTTTAGTGACGGAAGGGTGTCAAAAATTCCTGTCGCCTGACAACCCAGCGTACCCGGTGCGGAAAGGACAGTGTCCACTGCCGGTAGGGCACGTGCGGCAGCACCCGCTCCACCGGTGCGCCGCCGTCACATGCGCGCGCTTCGCGTTGCAGGAGGGGCACACCCCTCGCCCCTTGCACGAGAAGAAGTCCCGCTCCACGTACCGGGGCAGGCCGCGCCCCACCTCGCTCGCCTCCGCCAGCAGCGTGGCGAGGTTATCCCTCACCGCCGCATACAACACCGTCCCGGCCGTATCCGCCGGTACTCCCACCCGCGCTCCCCCACCCGCCCCTCCCCGGTCACACCTTGCCAGGGCACAAGCTACCGTCAGGCGCCCACGAAACTTCGCCGGCCCGCGCTGGGAGTGCCAGGCGGCGGGTTCGCTTCCCGCTGCCTCCATCCCGAGAAGCTCGGGAGCGGCAAGCTCGTTGTCGTCGTCGACACGTGACGCGCTGGGCCACCTGGGGCAGGATCGGGGGCGTGCTGCTCCCTGGTGGCAAACACCTGCCTCGTTACTTCGGCATCGCCTGGCTCACCTCTTGGACGAACTGGGCATGTTGGACACTCATCGCCCCTATCCACTCCTTGGCCCGCTTCACGATCTCCGGGTCCGCCGTCTTCGGCGACCCGGAGTTGAAGGGAGGCGCTGGATCGTACTCCATCGCGAGCTGGCTCAGCTTCGCGACATCCTCTCCGACAAGCTTCGCCAGGAGAGTCAGTCCGAAGTCGATACCCGCCGTCACGCCCCCCGACATGCGGTTGCGGTCCACGACGACCCGTGCGTCAACAGGCTTGGCCCCGAACAGGGGCAGGAGGTCGCGTGATGCCCAGTGGCTCGTTGCTTCGTACCCCTTGAGGAGCCCCGCCGCCCCGAGCACAATCGAGCCCGAGCACACGGAGGTGACGTACTTCGCCCGCGCACCGCGGTCCGCGATGAAGCGGAGCATCGCTTTGTCCTTGAGGACCAGAAAGGAGCCCCCACCGACGAACAGCACGTCGAGATCCTTGGGACACTCGTCGAATGTCGTGGTCGGCAGGATGGCGTTGCCCGTGTCCGCGATGATCGGGTCCTTCGTTTCGGCCACGAGGTACACCTGCGTCGCCGCGTTGAGGGCCGTCATGGGGCCGATCGTGTCGAGCAGGGTCATTCCGTTGTAGAGGACCATCGCGATCTCTGGCCTCCTCCCGCTGTGCATGGGCGGGTGATCGCCTGGCGGACCGGAACCGACCTGCCCCGCCGGTATGGGCTGTCCGGTCCGCTGCCCCTGGGACGCGCAAGCCATGGAGGCCAAGGCTGGGAAGATCAAGGAGGTGGCGAGCAGGCCGCCGAACCGCCTCCGGTCCATTGCCTGCTCGGTCTTGGTGTCAAGCGAACCAACACAACCGTTGACTTCGTTCTCGTTCATGATGTCTTTCTTTGAGAAAGGAGAACACTTCACGCGAACATGCGCTTCCGTTGAGCGGCGATGGTGTCCGCTCCAGGTGTCTGCAATTATTCACGAAGGTTCCAAGGCCGCGAGCGGTCGAGCGGACAGTTTTCGACGGGTTCTGGCCACCCAGGACTCCCGGTGAGGACCTGAGCGCTCCTCTCATTTAACTACGAGGCTTCCACCGCTCCCGCGCGGCCCACAACGCCTCGCACGCGGCCACCGCCCCCAACTGCAACTGGACGTCCACCACGTCCGAGAGCTGCGTGCGCCCCAGGTTGATCTCCACCGTGGGGCGCTGGCTCGCCGCGGCCTCCAGCACTGGCGCGGTGATGTACGGGAAGAGGCTCGAGGTCCCGATGGAGAACACCAGGTCGAAGCCCCGGGTGAACTCCCGCTCCATTACCGCCACCTTCCCCGGCGGCAGCAGTTCCTCGAAGAGCACCACCTCGGGCCGCACCACCGAGCCGCACTGGGGACAGGAGGGGCACGGCGCGAGGTGCGCATAGTCCTTCACCCGCTCGGTGAACTCGCACCCCGGTCCGACACCTGCCGCGCGGACTCCGGGCGCCCTTGCCAGGCGTAGTAGGCAGGAAGGGTGTCAGACGATTCGTCTTCGCTCCAGGCGCGCAACTGCGGCCATTTCTGGTCCCCCAAGCAGGTGAGAAGGCGAGCGTGGCGCTTGAAGCAGCGACCAGGAAGAAACCGAGGAGGGAGAGGACGCCGCGAGTGGACTGGGCAGAGCTGCTGCGCAGGACCTTCGCGGTGGAAGTGTTCACCTGCATGAACTGTGGAGGCAGGCGACGGGTGTTGGCGTACGTGATGGCCTATGCATAATGCCCCGCCTCCTCCGCACTTATTTGAGCAGGCCTGCGCCCGCTGGGTTCATTTCCCCGGCTGTGGGTGGTCCTCAGCCGCTTGAGCGTCGAGCGGTCGAGTTTGAACCACCGAGGACTGCCGGAGCCACCCCCCTCGACACCTCGCAGCCAGCCCTTCTCCACCCAGGAGCGCACCACGGGTTGCGTCACGCCCAGCAGCGCGGCGACCCCCTGCAGGGAGTAGAGGCCGTCGGCCCGGCGCTCTGGCTGTCGTGGCCGTCCTCGTCGTCCCGCGGGCTGGCGCCGGATGCCGTAGCGCTTGCGCACCCAGCGCACCGCCTCCTTGTCCCAGGCGCGCTTGACTCCAGAGAGCA
The DNA here is from genome assembly GCA_049060065.1 of Cystobacter fuscus. GTDB lineage: Bacteria > Myxococcota > Myxococcia > Myxococcales > Myxococcaceae > Cystobacter > Cystobacter fuscus_B. The sequence continues at coordinate 34,454 of JBMEQP010000002.1, read as the reverse complement.
GCCCCTTCGGTTCAGTTCGGCTGCTACCTCCCTGTCGCTCCTCTCCTTGGCCAGCGTGCCAATGAGTTCGATGACCTCGGGCGAAGTGGCTCGCTCGGATGAGGGGCGACGCGCAATGCTCAGCTCGCTGCACGTCCCGGTCTGCCAGAGCAGTTGGATGTGAATCCCGCGCTCCGGGACGTCCACGGGGCTGAGCACCACCTCTCTCACCAGAATCCGCAGCAGGTTCTTTCGCTCGGCATTCGTCGTGCTCCGTGCGTGCCAGACATAGGACAAGTCCTTGGCCAGCTCGAGCAGGCGTGCTCTGTCCTGGCTCGTGAGCTCTACCTTCTCGCGCCGCAGGACCTGCTGGTGCTCGCGCTCGAGCGACTCCAACTCGCCCAGCTTCTGGTTCCACTCCCGTTCCAGCGTACGGGCCACCACGCGGTTGTCCGGGTCCACCGCCTTGTAACGGCGCTCGGCCAGTTGCGCCTCGTAACGCGCGCGCTCCAGCCGTAATCTCCACTGGCGCTCCACCTCCTGGGCCTGATGCTCCACCTCCCGGGTGATGGCCGGCCCAACTCAATCTCCGGCGGCTGGACCGTCTCCAGGAAGAGATGGGCGACGGCCTCGTCAATGCCCCTGGCTGACACTGTCCAGCAGATGCCTTTGTCGGTGAAGCGGCGGCACTCGTAGTACGGACGCGCGGGCTCCCGGTAGGAGGTCTGCATCCGGTGACCGCATCGGCCACAGAGCACCAGCCCCTGCAATAGAGCGCTCCCCTCACGGGCGGCACCGCGCTGGTCCGGCTGCTGGTAGTTGGGATGGTTGGTAGCGAGCTTCTTCTGGTTGGCCATGTACTCCTCCCAGCGGATGTAGGCCGGGTGGTGGTTCTTCAAACACACCTTCCAGGCTTCCCACGGCAGCCGCGTGCAGCGCTGGCGCCGCACCTGCCCGTCCACCAGCACCAGGTGCCTTTCATTGCGCCCGAAGACATAGGCACCGGCGTAGGTGGGGTTGTGGAGCATGGAGAGCAGTAGGGTGTAACGCGGTGGCACCGGCGAAGTTGATGCGTGCCCGGCTCTCGCATGGGCAGCTTCAACCCGTTCTTCATGAAGTAGCGCAGCACGGCGTAGGCGCTCCCCTCCAGGCGAAAGCGCTCGAAAACCAGACGTACCGCTCGTTGCACCCCTTCGTCGGGGTCGAAGCGAAACCGGCTCGTTGCCTCCTCCCACTCATAGCCCACGGGGGTGAGGTGGAGGGCACCACGCCGGGCCTTGGACAACCTGCCTCCCTGCAAACGCAGCCGCATCCAGTACAGCTCGGCTTCGCTCATGGTGCCCTTGAGGCCCAGCAACAAACGGTCGTTGTAATCGCGCGGGGTGTAGACGGCCTGCTCATCGGCCAGCAGCACGTCGGCCAGCCCGCACAGGTCCAGCAACCGGTGCCAGTCCGCCGAGGAGCGCGCCGGCGAGAGACTTCCAACGAGAGGATGACGCCGACGCGTCCGTGCGCGACCTCCTCGGCCATGCGCTGGAAGCCCGCTCGCTTGTCCGCGTTCGTACCACTCTGGCCCATGTCTTCATCAATGATGTCAATGCGCTCGGGCGGCCAGCCCAGTTCCAGAGCGCGCTGGCGCAGGGCATACTGACGGGCCGTGGACTCACGATGCTCGTGGACCTGCCTGAGCGTGGACTGGCGCAGGTACACCACCGCTCGACGCTCCAGATGCGTGACTCGAACCTTGTCGTTCATCGCCTTCCTCCGCGTCTACGGTTTCGGCGCGCAGCACCTTGTGCAGCAGGGCGGCCCACGTGCCGAGCAGTTGCTGCCTTAGCGCCATGGGCAGTGCCGCCCACGGGGGGCCGGATTTCTGGGAAGGACACGTTGGCATGTATCAACGTAGGCCCAACCGGGGCCAGGGGCGTGGCGGAGGGGCCCTGGGTGCGACCGAGCGCCACCTGCACCGCACTGGCAAGCTCAAGCAGCGCGGGGATGGAGAGTCGGACCTCTCGGCCACCGACGCTCGGAGGAACGAAGGGCGGGGAACGGTCCGTCCACTCGAGCGGCAGTCGCATGTACTGTCCGGGAGGATGCTCCACGTCGACGTAGCGCCGACCCTCCTGGCTACGGATGAACCGAACGACTGGCAGCTCCATGCCTTTGAGAGGGTGCGCCGGCAGCGTGACCGTCACGCGCTCAATGAAGGGTGGAGGACCCGTGGCAGTGTGTTGATGCTGTCGTGAAGGGAGCAGCAGGGGTGCGCGCGATTCTGGAGCACCTGGGGTTGCCCACGAAGAGTGCGAGCCTGGCCCCGGCGCGAGCGCCCCCTCGGGCCGCGTGGTGTTGAGTCTCAAGACATCCAAGAGGCCCAGGGCCCCTGCCGCACCCCTCCGGAGAGGACGGCCTGGGCCGGCGTGTACCCCAAGGGGACTGCGCGGCCTCTCCACCGGCCTGGTGCACCACTCGGCCGGCCCCCTTCAGCGGCCCTCCTCGCCCTCTCTGCTCCAGCCCTCTCCCTCAACACGCCTCCCATCCTCCTTATACGCCCTCCTCTCGGCCCCTCTGCACCCTCTCTCCCCCTCAACAGGGCCCCCATCCCTCTTATGCGCCAAGTAGTAATGAGAGGCGTGTCCTCCAAAAGTAATGGAGCTGAGAGACCCCGCGCAGTGCGTGGGCCGCCCACCGTGGAGGCTCGAAGGCCCCCGTGAGTGAAATACCCGGGCTCGCGGATGAAACACCGTGAGACACTTCCGCGGACACCTGCTCGCCAGTGAGGGGGTCAAAAATTCGTTCTTCGACACCTTCACGCGCCTGTCCGCTGGAGCGCCGTCGCCAGCTCGGCCAACCGGCTCAGCCCCCGCTCGAGCGGTGCGGTCCAACGGTTTCCACAGTTGAGCCGGATGTAGTTGCGATACCCGCCGCTGGCGGAGAAGAGAACGCCCGGGGAGATGGAGATGCCCTCCTCCAGCGCCCGGCGGTACAGCTCCACGGAATCCACTCGCTTCGGCAACTCGACCCAGAGCACGAAGCCCCCTCGGGGCTGGGTGAGCCGCGAGCCCTCGGGGAAGCTGGACAGGATCAAGCGCGAGAACCGCTCCACCTGCAGCGAACAGTGCAGCCGGAGATCCCCGAGGTGCCGTTCGTATTCCCTCGAGGCCGGTAGCTCGCCATCACGTGTTGCGCGAGCGAGCCACACCCCATCGTCGAGGAGAGCTGAAGCGCCTTCACCTTCTCGAGGTACCGGCCCGGCGCGAGCCACCCCACCCGGAGTCCCGGCGAGACGGTCTTGGAGAAGGAGGAGCAGGTCAGCACGCACCCCTGCGTGTCGAACGCCTTCAGCGGCTTGGGGCGGCTGCCCTGGAACGACAGCTCCGCATAGATGTCGTCCTCGATGAGCGGGACGTCGTACCGGGAGAAGAGCTCGACGAGCGCGGCCTTTTTCTCGTCGCTCATCAGCGCCCCCATGGGGTTGCTGAAGTTGGGGATGAAGAGGCCCGCCGAGATGTCGAACTTCCGGAGTGCCTCCTCCACTCGCTCCAGGGCGACGCCATCGGTCGAGTGCGCGGGCACTTCGACGACCCGGAGCTGGAGCTGCTGGAGCGCCTGGAGGATACCGAAGTACTGGGGTGACTCGATGAGGACCGTGTCCCCCGGCGAGCAGGTCGACCGCAGCGCCAGCCCGAGGGCCTCCATCGCGCCGTTGGTCGCGACGAGCTCGGAGGGCTCCACGAAGCAGCCAGACCTCTCGAGCCGGCGAGAGATCTGCCGGCGGTACTCGAAGTGGCCCGGAGGCAACTCGTACGTGCCCACCAGACGCGGCTGTTCCCGGACCACGCGGCGCGTGAACCGGTTGAGGGATTCACAGGGGTAGAGCTCCGCCGCGAGGCACGCGGCGCCCAGCTGGATCCACCCCTGTTCCCTCGCCGACTCGAAGACGCTCGAGACCATCTCCGGAACGGAGACCTCCTTCGGGAGGGACAGACGCAGTCTCGGCGTCGTGACTCCGGACGGCGTGCGCGGGCCCAGCACGTAGAAACCGGACTGCGGCCTGGCGACGATGAGGCCCCTGTCCTCGAGGAGCTCGAACGCGCGGACCACGGTGTTCAGTCCCACCTTCTTGAGGCGGCTCATCTCGCGGACGGAGTCGAGCCGTTCCCCGGGCCCGACCAGGCCACTGGAGATCTGCACTTCGAGCTCGGCGGCCAGACGCTCGTATTTCTTCATGGCGCTCCGAACTGTATCCCACGAAACCCGGATTTCTGCCTCTGTATCTCTCACGAGGGTGCCACTACCTTGCCCGCGGATGTGAGCCCCTCGGGAGACAACATGAACCTGGACTTCGATCTGCAACGCTTCCGCCGGCTGCTGGAGCTCTCCAGCGAGCAGGTGCTCTCGCTGTACGGGTCACTCGGCGAGAGAAAGGTCACCCACGCCAGTAGCCCCCAACTGATTGCAGACAGGTTCTCCGGGCCGCTCCCCGCCGAGGGACGCGAGCCCGAGGAGCTCCTCGCGCGAGATATCCCGTTCATCTTCGGGCACTCGACGCTCAACATCAGCCCGAGGTTCTTCGCCTACGTGATGTCCGGAGGCAGCCAGGTCGGAATCCTCGCCGAGCTCCTCGGCGCCGCGCTGAACGTGAACCATGCGAAGTGGCACCTCGCCTCCGCGGCAGCGGAGATCGAACGCGCGGTCATCCGGTGGTTGTCGGAGTTCATCGGCTACCGCGCCGACGCGGGGGGCGCGCTGGTGAGCGGAGGCAGCGAAGCGAACCTGTACTGCCTCCGTGTCGCGAGGGACGAGAAAGCGCCGGGCGTGCGCGAGGACGGGTGCCGCTCCGCTCGTCCCCTGACGCTCTACGCGTCGACCGAGACGCACTCCTGCATCACGAAGTCCGTGGAGATGCTCGGGATTGGCAGCCGGCACCTGCGGAAGGTCCCGGTCGATTCCCGCTTCCGGGTCGATGTGCGAAAGCTGGAGGAACACATCACCCAGGACCTGAAGGCGGGCCTGCAGCCCTTCTGCATCATCGGCAACGCGGGGACCGTCAACTCCGGGGCGGTGGACGACCTCGACACGCTGGCGGACGTGGCCTCGCGGTACGGGCTCTGGTTCCACGTGGATGGTGCCTATGGGGCCGCCGCGGCGGCAGTGGACCCCACGAGCGAGATGTTCCGGGGGCTCGAGAGAGCGGACTCGGTCGCCCTGGATCCCCACAAATGGCTCCAGGTGCCGTTCGAGGCCGGCTGTGCACTGGTCAGGGACTGGGCCAGCATCCGACGCTCATTCAGCTACGCCGCGCCCTACCTGCGAGCGAAGAGCGACAGCGCGGAGAAATGGGATTGGATGGGCCACACGTTCCAACTGTCACGCGGCTTCCGCGCGCTCAAGGTCTGGATGCAGTTCCAGGTCTATGGAAGCCGGAAGCTCAAGGCGGTGATCGAGGAGAACGTGTTGCTCATGCGGCGACTCGGGGCGGAGATCGACCGGGCACACGACTTCGAGCGGATGGCGCCGGTGCCACTGTCCATCGTGTGCTTCCGATACGTCCCCGCCCATGGGCCCGCGTTGACCGACGACGAGCTGGACCGGCTGAATGACCGGCTCCTCGAGGAGTGCGAACGGCGCGGAGAGTTCTTCCTGACCGGAACGAAACTGAACGGTCGCACGGCCCTTCGGGCGTGCCTCATCAACCACCGCACGACCGAGGCCGAGACGCTGGGCCTGCTCGCCCACCTCCGCACCCTGGGGGAAGAACTCACGGGCGCCCCAGGGCCTTGGGCTTGCCCCGGTTACGTGGACAGTAGGGTCAAGATGCCAACTCCTGCGGTAAGGCCGCAAGCTCAAAATCCACTGGACTGAGGTAGCCCAGAGACGAGTGCCGCCGCTGACGATTGTAGAAGACCTCGATGTACTCGAAGAGCGCCGTGCGGGCCTGCTCATGCGTGGCGAAGTCGGCGTCGTGGACGAACTCCATTTTCAAGCTGCTGAAGAAGCTCTCGGCCACGGCGTTGTCCCAGCAGTTGCCCTTGCGCGACATGCTGCATTGAATCCCGCGAGCGGCCAGTGCCTTCTGGTAATCCTCGCTGGCGTACTGGCTCCCTCGGTCCGAGTGGTGCAGCAGTCCTCGCGCTGGCTGCCGTCCTTTCAAGGCCATGTCGAGCGCGTTGAGCACCGGTGCCGGTCGATGTTCTCGCTCATCGCCCAGCCCACCACCCCCCGGTATACCTCGCTTCGCTTCACCGAAGAGGAAGCACGACGCTGGTGGAGACGATTCCTCGACTGACCCTGTCAGGAGTAACTCGGGGCCTCGGCCTCGCCCAGTCCCGCGAGCTGTAACGCGAACGAATGCGCCACCTCGGGGGGGAACCGCTCCAGGAGGAAGGGCACCAGCCTGCGTGCGAAGTCCTCCTGCTCCTTCCGGGCCGCGAGGACCGCGAGCGTGAGCGCCTCGGGCGGGAGCCGCCATTCATGGCGGACCCGGTCATCCTCCAGCTCTTCTTCGTCTTCACGCAGGACCAGCCACGGCGCCTGCCAGCTGGCTCGCACCTGGGGGTGGCCGATCCAAAACCCCTCGAACCGCTGGCGCGCGGCATCCTCCCAGCTCTCCAGGTCCTTCAGGTCGGCGCAGCACCTGGGGAGCAGCACCACGTGCTCGTCCTCGAGCAGCGCCTGGCCCCCCATCATCGCGGAGACACCGACCCGGTGCGCCGGGTCCGCGGAGTCCATGTAGTACTTCAGCGCCCAGCGGAGCAGTTGGCGCAGGGCGCGAGGGTCGGTGAGCCGCGAGGTCGGAACGAAATTGCGGCCCGGGACGAGCGGCTCCAGCTGGAAGCCCGCGTCCGCGACACGCTCCTCCCAGGAGCGCACAGCGCCCTCGGGCTCTTCCTCGTCGGAGTCTTCGGGGGAGTGCTCGTCCGGGAGGAGGGGGCCCCGGCTCGAACTCGACGACGGGCACCAGGCGCAGCTCGCCGGACAGCGTGAGGGTCTCGCGTGGGCGTGAACGCGGCATGGCGCTCAGCGTAACAGGTGAATCCCCGGCGGGGGGAAGGCCCCGGCGCCACGAGGGAGCCGGAGCCCACGCTCGGCTCACGAAATCTTGAGCACCGAGCGGAAGCGCACGTCCGCCTTCATCATGCGCGCATAGGCCTCGGTGGCCTGCTCCAGCGAGAAGAGCTCGATGAGGGGCTCCACGCCGGTGAGCACGCTGAAGCGCACGGTCGCGTCGATGTCGCGCGCGCCGTCCTCGGCCACCCAGCCCCGCACCGACAGCCGGCTCAGCAGCTGTACCGGCGACAGCTCCATCCTTGGCGGATGGCGCGTATGGAACCTCCAGTGAATTCCGCTCACAGGTGCGCTCCTTGGGGCTGCATTATGCAGTAGGGGTAGACCCCCAGACGACTGTTTGTCTCCTCGACTCCGAGGGGCGCCCCCAGGGCGAGGCGGTGGTGAGCGTCAAGGACATGGCCTTGAACATTCACGAGCGCGGAGCCTTCGACGCTGCACCGGCGCAGCGGTACCCGTGAGCCTCTCCGGGCGCGCTTCGCCTTATTTCCTTGTTTCAGTGCCGGAGCGCATGAGCAAGAAGCAGCTCATCCGCCTTGTCATGCAGCGCTGGAGAACCGAGCGCGTCTACGAGGACTTGAAAGGAGAGCTCGGGCTCGACCACTACGAAGGTCGGCGCTTTGCAGGTTGGCACCACCACGTCCCCGTCGTCCTGTGCTGCTACGCGTTCATCGTTGCCGAACGCGCGCGGCATTTTCCCCCCTCGGCCCGAGGGGCGAATGAAGCCCACGCGCAGCCGCTCCAGGCCTGAGCGCCACTTTCACGACAGCTTCATCACCGCACGGCTTGCCATGGCCCGGGTGATTGCCACCGGCTGCCGCGCTGCCCCTGCTGCCACCGCTCCAACACCCAGCGCACATTACGTCACCCAACAAGCTTCATCGCTTACCTGCCGGGCCCCTGACGCAGTAGTGTTATTCCCTCGCCGGCTCCTTCCCATCTGGGGGGAGGACGTCGAGGTCTGACGTTCTCGCGTTGACGGCGCGGGGGCCGCTCCAGGTCCGGAGCGGCCCCCTGCGGCCTCGCGCGGAGTGATGGCACGCAGGGGCGCGTCGCTGCCCAGGGCGATGAAGGGGGCCCAGTCGTGGGGATGGGGCCGGGTAGCCCGCAGCGAGCGCATGGCCTCGCGCAGCGCGGAGGCGCGGCCCTGGCCCGCCAGCAGGTTGCGGTAGTAGCCCTCCATGAGCAGGCGGGTGGACTCGTCGTTCACCTTCCACAGGCTCATCACCACCGTCTCGGCCCCGGCCACCACCAGCGAGCGGCGCAGGCCATGCACCCCCTGGCCCAGGTGCACCTCGCCGCGTCCGGTGTCACAGGCCGACAGCACGACGAGCTGCGTGCCCCACAAGTCCAGCCCGGCCAATTCCAACGCGGTCACCAGGGCGGCGCCGGGCCGGGGCGCGGCGTTGGAACCCGAAGCGCTCGCGCCCGCCAGGGCGAGGCCGGAGCGCAGCAGGGGCTCGGGGGGCGGGGCGCCTGGGAGTCGTCGCCCAGCGCACCGAAGTGGCCCACGCCCCGGGCCCCCTCGGCCGTGGGGGCGTCCTCAAGGAAGAAGCCGTGGGTGGCCACGTGCAGGATGCCGGGCGAGGACAGGTGCAGCAGCCGCTCCTTGGTGGCCTCGGGGCCCAGGAAGAGCCGGGCCTGGGGCAGCAGGCGCTGGATGCTCTCGGCCTCCTGGCGGCTGCCCGGCAGGGGCACCCAGGTGCTGCTGGCGAGGTCCGCGCGCACGGTGGAGAAGAAGCGCTCGAGCGACTCGGAGTTGTCGGCCAGCAGGAGGGGGTGCCAGGGGTGGAGCGCGGAGCGGGTGGTGAGGCACCGAAGTCCGGGTCGGCCAGGACGAAGACGGAGGAGGCGGGGGGACGTCCTGGGGACGTGGTAGCAGATGCCGTCCCGAGGTGAGGTAGATGAAGTCGAAGGAGTCGACGAGGCAGCCCTGGCCATCGTGGAGCGCGGCGAAGGGGACGAGGTTCAGCTGCCCATCGGGAGACAGGAAGAGGCGGCGGGTGTCACCCAGCAGCGGCAGCAGGGGCTGGAAGACGCGCTGGTAGAGCTCCTGGGCGGTGGCCTGGAAGGAGGCATCGCGGTTGGCCAGGGCATTGCGCAGGCGCGAGGCGGCACGGTCGATGGGCTCGGCCACTCCGAGATCCACGGCACGGGTGGAGCCCTCGGGGAAGAGCACCAATGCCGGTAGCGCAGCGGCCCGGGAGTGCTTGGCGTGCGCCGGCGGGCATCTGGGGTTTGAGGGCGAGCGGGCTCTCCGCGTAGGCGATGAACTCGACGAGCACACCGTCGCTGGGAAGAGCGGCGGCGACCCGGCCGACGATTTCCTCGGGAGGAGGCAGCGAGGTGAGCGTGCGCAGGGGCGCGGAGCGTCTGGCCGGTCCGCTTCGAGTGCGGCGCCCTCGTCCGCGAGTGCCTGGAGACGCTGTTGGTGGACTCGCGGGGGGAGAGAGCCGGGGCCCTCGAGCGAGAGCGTGGCCAACCGGGTGCGCAGACCCCGCAGCCGCTCGAAGGTGTCGCGGTCCCCGGCGCCCAGGCTCCGGTAGAGGGTGCGGGAGATGTCAGCCGTCTCCTCGATTGAGCGGCCCTTGCGCAGGAGCACGGCGCTCAGGGCCAGACGCCGCACCCGGGCGTCCTCGGGATGAGCGTGCAACAAGGCGTAGAGCACCTGCTCGTCCGCGCGCAGACGCTGGAGAAAGGCGGAGAGGCGCGACTCGGAGAAGCCGAGCGCCTCCTGGCGCAGGCGCTGCTCGGAGATGGCGAAGGTGCGTGCGTAGAGCGCCAGGGCTTCGTCGAGGCGGTGCTGGCCCAGGCGGAGCATGGCGAGGTAGTTGACCAGGGTGACGACGAGGGGGTGGCTCTTGCCCAGCGCCGCCTCGTAGATGGCGAGCGCGCGCTCGTAGAAGGGCTCGGCCCGCGCGTACTGCCCCTGGTTGGCGTAGAGGTCGCCGAGGTCCTTGAGCGCGTCGGCGAAGCAGTAGTGGTTCTCGCCGAAGGTCGCCTCCTCAATGGCGAGCTCGCGCCGCAGGAGGGGCTCGGCCCGCGCGTACTGCCCCTGGTTCACATAGAGGCAGGCAAGGCCGTAGAGCACGTTGGCGAGCTCCGGATGGCTCTCGCCGAGCGCCGCTTCCTGGATGGCGAGCGCGCGCTGGAAGAGGAGCTCGGCCCGCGCGTACAACCCCTGCTCCGCGTAGAGCCAGGCGAAGGCGAAGAGCACTCGGGCGGTAAGGGGGTGACTCTTCCCATGGGCACCTTCGATGATGGCGAGCTCGCGTTGGAGCAGGGGCTCGACCCGCGCGTTCAACCCCTGGTTCGAGTAGAAGTAGGCAAGGTCGTCGAGGCTTTGGGCAACGAGGGGATGGCTCCCGCCGAGAGCCTCCTCCCGGATGGCGAGCGCACGCAGGAAGAGCTGCTCGGCCCGGCCCTTCGCCCCCTGGTTCACATAGAGGACAGCGAGGCTTTGGAGCGTCTGGGCGACGTCGAGGGGGTTGTGGGCGAGGCCCGCCTCCCGGATGGCGAGCGCACGCAGGAAGAGCGGCTCGGCCCGGTCGTACAACCCCTGAGCCCGGTAGACCAGGGCGAGGTAGTGGAGCGTCTGGGCGACATCGGGGTGCTTGTCACCGAGCGCCGCTTCCTGGATGGCGAGCGCGCGCTGGTGGAGCGGCTCGGCCCGGCTGAACAACCCCTGTTCCATGAAGAGAAGGGCGAGTTGGTTGAGGCACTGGGCAACATCGGGGTGGTCCTTGCCGAGCGCCGCCTCCTGGAGGGCGAGCGCCTGCTCGGCCCGGGCCAGGGCCTCGGAGTACTGGCCCGCGTCCCGGAGCTTCGTCGCCTCGTCGAGGGCGGCCTGGGCCTCCACTCGCCACGCGTCCGGAGTCGCCTTGCCTGCCGTACCTCCCGCCGCGCAGCAGAGGACCATCACCGTCAGCCATCCGAAAACCCGACGCATCACTTCCCCTTGATCGCCAACAAAGACAGCCCCCCAGCGTATAGGCAGGAGAGAGGCCGTGTTGAGGGGGAGGGCTGGTGCGGAGGGGCCGAGGAGGGCCGAGGACGACGGCAGAGGGGGACATGTGGGCTGTGTGCCAAGCCGGTGGAGAGGCCGCGCAGCCACTTTGGGGTACACGCCTACCCCAGCCGCCTTCCCAGGAGGGGCGCGGCAGGTGCCCGGCTGTCTTGGCTGGCTGTGGCGGCTTGAGCTTCAACACCACGCGCTCTGGGGCGGCCCTCGCGCAGGGGCCGGTGCGCACTCGCCGGGGGCTACCCCAGGTGCTCCACCATCGCTCTCACCCCTCCTGCTCCCTTCAGGTACGCCCACACCCGCCGCCTGCCTCCTCACCTCAAGCACGCCAACACCTCCAGGGCGAACGTCCTTTTCAGCAGCCCGGCCCAGTCCAAACGCGGTGTGGGCTCCTTCCTCCGCTCCTCCACCGTCGCGGCAAAGGCGGGGCTCTCCTCCTCCAGCCCCGCCTCCGCCCCTGCTTGAGGGAGCCGGGCACCGGTCTCGCGCGGGATGCGGGGGCCGTGGCGCGCTTCGCCTGGCTCCAAATCCTGCCGCGCATCATCCCGCTGCTTCGGCGTCTGCTCCTGCCCAACATCCACACCACCGAGGAGTCCGGGACAGCACTCGCACATCTGGTGCACGCCCCCGCGCTCGAAGGCACCACCGGGAAGTACTTCGAAGGCATGCGGGAAATCCGCTCCTCCGAGGCCTCGTATGACGTCATGCGTGGCGGGGATTTGTGGCGCGCGAGCGCCCTCATGGTGGGGATCACCGGGGATGCCTGATGGACACCCACTTGCGTGCCCCCGGTCCCCGCAGGCCGAGAACGTCATCCGGATTGGCCAGCTTGCAGCTCTTCAAGGACAGGCAGCCACAGCCGATGCAGCCCGTCAGTTCGTTCCGCAGTTGATGAAGCACTTGGATGCGGGCGTCGAGTTCCTCCCTCCAGAGCGAGGACAGCCTCGCCCAGTCCGCCATGGTGGGGGTGCGCGCATCGGGCAGGACGCTGAGCGCCTGGTGGATGCGCTCGAGGGGAATCCCAATGCGCTGTGCCGCCCGGATGAAGGCGACACGACGCAGCACATCGCGTGTGTAGCGACGCTGGTTGCCATGGGAGCGGTGACTGTGGAGCAACCCCTTCTCCTCGTAGAAGCGCAGCGCCGAAACCGACACCCCACTGCGCCGCGCCACCTGTCCGACCGTGAGCTCATCCTGTGGCATGGAACTGCTCCTCTCTCCGGGCCCGTGGCAGGCGCGTGTGCTCGCCACGGGTCTGTGTGGGTTGAAGATGAAACCTCGAGTAAGGTTGAGGTCAAGTGAAAGGACGTGCGGCTCATTCCGTTGATCCGGGTCCGTCCCGCCATATTTTCCGGGCATGAGCGAGCAACTGAATCGTCCGCATGCCGAGGGTGTGTCCTCCCTCTCCACCAGACGTCCGAACCGCTGCGTCTGGCCGTCATCCTGGGCAGCACCCGAGCGGGCCGCTTCGCCGACACCGTTGCCTCCTGGCTGGTCCCGGAGCTGCGCGAGCTGCACGCCGGCGAGCTGGATGTCATTGATCCGTGCCTCGCGGGGCTGTCCTTCGACTGGAGCAGCGCGCCTGCACCACGGCCCGAGGGAACACCGAGCTTCTCCGAGCGCATTGCCGCCGCCGACAGCTTCCTGTTCGTCGTGCCCGAGTACAATCATTCGTTCCCGGACCGCTGAAGTCGGCCATCGACTCGGTCTACCAGGAGTGGAATGCAAAACCGGCGGCATTCGTCTCCTACGGCGGGGTGTCCGGTGGGCTCCGGGCCGTCGAGCAGCTACGCCTCGTGTTGAACGAGCTGCACGTCGTATCCATCCGCGACAGCGTGTGCTTCACCCTCGCCAAGACCCAATTCGACGCGGACGGGCGCATCCATGACGCCGTACGCGCGCGACAGGCGCTGAAGCTCACACTGAGTCAGCTCACCTGGTGGGCACGAGCGCTGAAGGATGCTCGTCGCCAGCAGCCCTACGGGAACTGGTCCTGAGCCGCGAGTGCCACCGGGCCCATGCGGCACTGCCCAACCTGACAAGGAGATGAAGACATGTCGATGAAACGCACGTTGCGCCAGCCGGACCCCCGGGTTCAACGCGACTGGGTCGACACGGTCATGACCGCCGTGGAGTCGGATCCCGCCCCGCCTTCTGGCCTGCTCACGGCGACGTTCTTCCTGTCGGCCGACGGCGCCCACGTCGTCAACCTGGCCGAATGGACGAGCGCCGATGCGCACCGCGCGGCGTTGCGGCGCAGAGCTGACGAACGAGCCCCGCACGGCAGTATCGGTGGCTCAGCACTCTGGCGCGCGGTCCGGTCGCATCCTGGCATCCGCGTCGAATATGAGGTCCGACGCTTCGAGTTCCTCGCCGCGATGGAGCCCATCGTCCTTGATCGGGCGAGGAAATGACGAAAGGTCCTAGCTCCCCGACACCTTCCCCGGGTGGTGCGATGGCGATGGCGATGGCGGTTCGCTCATCAACTCAAAAACTCCGGCGAAGGTGGATTCGACTCCGAATCGGTCTCCGCGCCCTGATGATGACAAAGCCGGTAGCCGCCCGGCGAGACGTTCATGACTCGCTTGAAGACCTTGCCGAACGAACTTTCCGACTCGTACCCCACGGCGTTCGCGACCGCCGCCATCTTGATCGGCCGACGCTCGCGCAGCATGGCGGCGGCGCGGACCATTCGCCACCGCGTCAGGTGATCCAGCGGCGTCTCGCCAACGAGCTTGCGAAATCGATCGGCAAACGCCGACCGCGACATCGAGACGCCTTCAGCAAGCGCCGGCACCGTCCAGTTGCGCGCCGGCTCGGCGTGCATCAGCCGCAGCGCCTCGCCGATCTGCGGGTCGGCGATCGCGCGCAACCAGCTCGGGCTGCCGCTGCCGATCATCGAATGGATCTGGCTGCGCATCGCCTGAACGAACAGCACCTCCGCCAGGCGGTCGACGATCGCCGCCGAGCCGGGCTGGTTGCCCATCGTCTCGGCCGCGAGGTGTTGAAGCGTCGCGCCGAACCACGGCGACTCGTGCGACGACGCCGGCAGATGCACGATCGCGGGCAGGTGCTTGACCAGCATCTCGCTCTCTGGCGACTCGAACGTGAAGCAGCCGGCGATCACCGACACGGGAGTGCCCTTCCCGCCGTGCGAGAAGAGACGCGTTCGATGAAACGTCTCGGGTGACACGACGTCGGTCGCCGGCCGGACCGGCTCCCGCGGCCCGCTCACCAGCGTGTACGTCTTCGGCGAAGGCAGGAAAACGAAATCCCCGCCGACGAGCGGAATCGGTTCGCGGCCGTCGACGATCAGCAGGCACGAACCGCGCGTCACGATGAGGCAGATCCCTTTGTTTCCGGGGAACTTCAACCCAAACGGCGCGGACAACTCCAAGCGGCCGTAGAGCTGGCCCTGCGTGCGGAGGAGCGACATGACTTCAGCAAGAACGTCCACAAAACCTCCATGCGCCTGGCGTTTCGGACCAAAGAACCGGCCTGTTGAGCATAGATACTCCAGAACGCCCGGTCTAATCTTCATTCATCGTTGAAACATATCCATTGCTGGAAATCAACGACCCATCGGACCAAGAACCGGAGACTGTATGAGCATCGAAATCCCCCGCGCGATCAATGACTATCTGGCCGCGGAGCAGGCAAGAGACAGCAAGAAACTCGCGGAGTGCTTCGCGCCGGAGGCGGTCGTCCGTGACCAAGGGCAGGAGTACCGCGGCGTCAGCGCGATCCGGCAGTTGTATGGCGACGTCTTCGCGAAATTCCGGTTCACGGTCGAGCCGCTCGGCGCGTCGATCGACGGCCAGACCGTCGTCATCCGCACCCGGCTGACCGGCGACTTCCCCGGCGGCGTCGCCCACCTGCGGAACGAGTTCGCCGTGTCCGGCGCGCTCATCACCTCGTTGAACATCACATCGATCAAGCCGGACGCCGCCTTCGGAATCGACGAGCGTGAATTTCGCGGCAAGCGTGTCCTCGTCACCGGCGGCACGAAAGGCATCGGCGAGGCGATCGTCCGCCGACTGATGGCCGGCGGCGGCGAGGTCGCCACGACCGGGCGATCGGTGCCGAAAGACGGGCATCGGCCGACCCTCTTCATTCAAGCAGACGTGAGCACCCCGGGCGGCGTGAAACACGTGGCCGACAAGCTCCTCGCCGAATGGGGCGGCGTTGATGTGCTCGTGAACTGCGTTGGCGGCTCGGACGCGCCCAGCGGCGGGTTCGCGGCGTTGTCGGAGGACGATTGGGAGAAGTCCCTGCAGCTGAACCTCATGTCGGCCGTCCGTTTCGACCGGGCGCTGGTGCCCGGAATGCTCGAGCGTGGCAAGGGCGTGGTGCTTCACGTCTCTTCGATCCAGCATCGCCTGCCGCTGACCGACTCGACGCTCGCCTACGCGGCCGCCAAGGCGGCGATGCGGACTTACAGCAAGGGACTCGCCAGCGAGCTCGGTCCCAAGGGCGTGCGCGTCAACACGGTGTCGCCCGGCTTCATCGAAACGTTGGCCACGAAGGACTTCATTCGAAGCCTTGCCCAGAGCCGCGGGATCGACGAAGCCGCCGCCCGCCAGGCGATCATCGACATGCTCGGCGGCATCCCCATCGGCCGCCCCGGCCGACCCGAAGAGGCCGCGGAACTGATCGCATTCCTCGCCTCCGACCGTGCGGCGTCCATCCACGGCGCCGACTACGTCATCGACGGCGGTACGCTGCCCACGACTTGAGACTTGGACACAGTGGGGCGACCTCCGTGAAGACGAAAAAGCGGGACGGCCTGAAATCCTCCAGACCGTCCCGCCGAGATGGAGCCATGGGGATTCAACTCACAATCGATTCGACGGTGCGCGGGATGGCGCCCGGCCCGGGCGGCCTGCCCTCCTCGCGCGTGGAGCCCCTTCGACAAGCTGTGCCTTGAATCCCAACGAATTCCCGTTTTAACAGCTTTACGCTGGAAAACATGAAATAGCCCTTCATACCGGCCGCGGTGCTGCTCGGGGCCGTGCTGCTGCTCCTGCTCGGCATGGCGTGGGTCTCGCGACGCGCGGGCGAGCCCGGAGCGGCCTCCGCGCCGTCCCTCGCCGCGCCCGTCTCCCCCACCGCGGGGCCAACGCCGGCACCGGGCCCCTCGACGGCGGCACCCCCTGCCCTCCGGGCGCGCGTCCCCAAGGAAGACATCCTGCCGCTGCCCGGGTGCTGGCAGGGCGTGGCCGCGCTGGATCAGAGCCACTCGCTCGAGGCGTTCCCCGGGGCCATCGCGGCCGCGCTCGGCGCGGCGGATGGCGAGCTCGCGACGTACCTCCAGGAGCGGCTCACGGAGCTGGTGGGCGAGGACCCGGCGCGCGCGATGCAGGTGCTCGGCTGGGCGCGCGCGGGCAAGATGCCAGAGGAGGTGGCGCTCTACCTCGGCGCGCTGAAGAACGCGCCCGCCGTGCACAAGCCCCAGGTCGTCGAGGGGTTGCTCCAGATGGGCGAGGACCCGGGCACCCCGCTCGGCCACCGCGCCTCCGCCCTAGACGCGCTCGAGACCCAGAAGCGCCTGTCCCCCGCGAACATCCACCGGCTCAAGACCCTGGCGCTCGACGTCTCCACCGACTCGGCGGGCTGGGTGGCCACGCGCACGCTCGGCCGGGTGATGAAGGAGGACCACGAGCGCACCGGCACCTTCGCCCCCTACTGGCGCGAGCTCCTGGACGTGGGCGAGAAGTCCGAGGAGCTCGCCACGCGCCTGCTCGCGCGACGCCTTCCCGCTGGAGAAGGACGAGTGCGTGCGCTGGGCGCTGCAGGTGCTCCACCATCGCTCTCACCCCTCCTGCTCCCTTCAGGTACGCCCACACCCGCCGCCTGCCTCCACACCTCAAGCACGCGAGCACCTCCAGGGCGAACGTCCTTTTCAGCAGCCCGGCCCAGTCCAAACGCGGTGTGGGCTCCTTCCTCCCCTCCTCCACCGTCGCGGCAAAGGCGGGGCTCTCCTCGTCCAGCCCCGGCTCCGCCCCTGCTTGAGGGAGCTCCTGCGCGGGCTCGAATGCCTCTCTTCGGGGAGGAGCACGCCCGCACCGGGTCGACCGTCCTCAGGGTGAACGTCCTTCTTCCGTCCTGCGGATTCGGAGGGGGCTTCGGAGCCTGGTCCGGCGATGGCCGCGCGAGGTGTCCGAGCCTGCGCGGACGTTGGCGCTGGCCCGCTATCGCTGGGGCGAATCCGTGGCATCCTCCTTGAGTCAGGTGCTGGCTCCCCGCGGACCCATGAGCAACGACGATAACGACAAGACCCTCACAATGGATGGTGAGAAGACGGCTCCTGCCAACGTTCCTCCTGGTGTGCTTCCACGGGGAACGGTTGTCGACGGCCGCTTCACCCTCGAGTTCCTCGCGGGTCGTGGAGGCATGGGCTCCGTCTACCGGGCCATCGACACCTTCACCGGCCGGCCCGTGGCCCTCAAGCTGTTGCATGACGCCACCTCTCCGGATGTGAGATACCGCTTCAACCGAGAATCTGCGGTCCTCGAGCGACTGCGCCATCCGGCCATCGTCTCCTATGTCGCCCGGGGCACCACCGGGCCCGGCCAGCCCTACTTGGTGATGGAATGGTTGGAGGGCGAGGAGCTCACGCACCGTCTGCGGCACACGCCCCTGACCGTATCCGAGACCCTGGCTCTGTTGCGCCGCGCCGCCGAGGCCCTGACCACGGTCCACCGGCAGAACATCGTCCATCGCGACCTCAAACCCTCCAACCTCTTCCTGCGTGGGGGCCGGCCCGAGGACGTGGTGCTGCTGGACTTCGGACTGGCCCGCCACGCCGTGCCCACCCTGGTGGGAGTGACGGGGCGCCATACTGTGCTCGGGACTCCGGATTACATGGCGCCGGAGCAGGCCTCCTGCGAGTCGGAGATCCTTCCCGCTGCCGACCTCTTCTCGCTGGGATGTGTGCTCTACGAGTGCCTCACGGGCATGCCGCCCTTCAAGGCCCCGAACTTCACTGCCGTGCTGGCCAGGATTCTCTTCGCCGAGCCGCTCCGTCTGCACTCGGTGCGCCCCGGTCTGCCCTCGGGCCTGCAGGTGCTGGTGGACCGGATGTTGGTGAAGGACCCGAAACGGCGGCTGCCGGATGCCGACGGATTGTTGAAGGTGCTCTCGGAGCTGGAGGCGGTGCCCGGGCTGCTGTCATCCGCGCAGCCGGAATCGCTCGCTCGTGGGTTGGTGAGGGCCGAGCAGCAGCTCATCAGTGTCCTGCTGGTGTCCTTCCGGAGCGGGCCGGCTGGAGGGCAGGAGGCGGACGCGAAGCAACGGTTGGCGCTGCGTGACTCGCTGCGCACGGAGTTGGCGCCCTACGGGGGCCGGGTGGAGCTTCTGGCCGATGGCTCGCTGGTGTCCACGTTGCTGCCGGAGCGAGGCACCGCCACGGACCAGGCCGTGCTGGCGGCGCGCTGGGCGCTGAGCTTTCAGGAGCGTTGGCCCGAGGCGGCGGTGGTGCTGGTCACGGGTCTCGGCGTCTTCAACGAGTGGCTGCCAGTGGGGGATGCGATGGACAAGGCAGGGCGGCTCCTGCACCGGTTGAGGCGGATGCCGGCATCCTCCCAGGTGGTCATGGATGAGGTGACGGCGGGGCTGCTGGGGGCCGGCTTCCAGCTCTCGCGCGTCGACTCGGGGGTCTTCCTGTTGCAAGGCGAGCAGCTCGGGGCGGACGAGTCCCGGCCGCTGCTGGGTAGGCCCACCCCTGTGTGGGGCGCGAGCAGGAGTTGGCCCAGCTCGAATTCGTTCTCGCCTCGTGCATCGAGGAGTCGGCGTCCCGTGCCGTGCTGGTGATGGCCCCGCCGGGGGTTGGCAAGTCCCGGCTGCGCCACGAGTTCCTGCGCCGTATCGAGCGGCGGGAGTCGCGGCCCCTGGTGCTGTTGGGGCGCGGGGACCCGATGAGCACGGGCGCCTCCTATGGTCTGTTGGGCCAGGCACTCCAGAAGCTGTGCGGAGTGAGGGAAGGGGAGTTCCTGGAGGCGCGGCGGGCCCGGCTGTACCAACGAGTGGTCCTGCACCTGCCAGTGGCGCGGGCCCGCGAGGCGGTGGAGTTCCTGGGCGAGCTATGCGCCATTCCCTTCCCCGAGGAGGACAGTCCCCGTCTGCGTGCGGCGCGCGGTGACCCGCGGCTGATGAGCGCACAGGTAGGTCGGGCGCTGGTGACCTTCCTTGGCGCCGAGTGTGCCCACCAGCCGGTGCTGCTGGTGTTGGAGGACCTGCACTGGAGCGATGCGCTCACGGTAAAGCTGGTGGAGATGCTGCTACGGGACCTGGCTGGGCAGCCATTCATGGTGCTGGCGCTGGCACGGCCCGAGGTGAAGGAACTCTTCCCGGGACTCTGGGCGAAGCGCCTGCAGGAGGTGCTGCTCCACGGCCTGAGCCCCAAGGCCTGCGCCCGGCTGGTGCGTGAGGTGTTGGGGCCCCAGGTGCCCGAGCGCGTGGCGCGGCGTGCGGTGGAGCAGTCGGACGGCAATGCACTCTTCCTGGAGGAGCTCATCCGCATGGCGGCGGAAGGGCGCGGGGATGAGGCACCGGAGACGGTGCTGGCGGTGCTTCAGGCCCGCTTGATGCGGATGGAGCATGGGGTACGCCGGTGCTGCTGGCTGCCAGCATCTTTGGCCGCGTCTTCTGGCCGGAGGGAGTGGGTGAGCTGTTGAGGGGCCAGACAGAGCAAGCACTGGTGGAGCAGCACCTGCGATGGCTGGTGGAGCAGGAGGTCATCGAGCCGATGCCCGACAGCCGCTTTCCCTCCGTGACCGAGTACCGTTTCCGTCACGCGCTGGTGCGGGATGCGGCTTACGGCCTGGTGCCCGACAGTCACCGGCCCATGGGCCACCAGCTCGCGGGGTCCTGGTTGGAGCGGATGCTCGAACCCGATGCGCTGGTGCTTGCCACGCACTTCCAGTGGGGGCAGCAGCCAGAGCGCGCCGCCTCCTTCTACACCCGGGCCGCTGAGCGGCTCTTCGAGAGGAACGATCTGCAGGGGACGTTGCGGTGCGTGGAGTCGGCCCTGGCCTGTGGCGCGAGCGGCGAAGCCTTGACCCGGCTGCGTGCGCTCCATGCCATGGTGTTCTTCTGGATGGCTCAGCTGCCCAGGGCCCTGGAGTCCGGTATCCCGGCATTGGCCGGGTTGAAGGCGGGCAGCCCCCTGTGGTGCAGGTTGATCGGGAACCTGCTCGTCGGGAGCTCCATCTCCGGACATCCGGAGCAGTCGGCCAGCCTGTGCGAAATGTTGGTCCGCACCACGCCGGAGCCCGAGGCCGTCGAGCCCTATATCGAAGCTGTCGCCACCGTGGGAGTCTCGGCCGTCTGGTTTAGCGAGTACCAGAAGGCGAAGACACTGCTCGGGCGGCTGATGGAGGTGGGCGCTGAGGTCATGGCCCATGCTCCCGTGGCGCGCGGTTTCATGAGCCTGCTCGACTGCTTCATCTCTTATTTCTGCGAAGCCAGACCCTGGCGGGCTGTCAGTGTGGCGGAGCAGGGACGGCAGGATTTCAGCGCCGTGGGTTCGGAGCGGAACACGACCATGATTCAACTCGCGGAGGGGGCGGCCCTGGCGGCGGCGGGAGAGCGGGTGGGTGCCGCGAAGATGCTGCGAGATGCACTGGTCGTTGCCGGGCGTATGGAGCAAACTCTCCTGGCCGAAGGTGCCCTGTTCAATTTGAGCATAATGCTGGTCGACAGTCCCGAGCAGGTGGACCTGCAGGATGCACACGCATGGCTGCTCGAGGGGAGCAAGAGGGAGAGCGCCTATCCCTTTGTTCCGGGCATGAGGAATGCCCTGCTGGCGCGGATGACAGCGGCCAGGGGGGCGCTGAGCGAAGCCGAGTCTCTTGCACGCAACGCGTGTGAGATGCTGAAGTCATTGCCGTTCTACGTGGTGTTCGCGCGCACCGTCCTCAGTGCCATCTTGCTTGCCCAGGGGCGCGCGGAGGAGGCCCGGGAGGTGGCGGAGCTCGGGGTGGGGGAGCTGGATCGGATGGGGGGCGCGGGGGTGTACGCGGTGGCCATGTACCGGCGCTGGCGGAGGCCTGCTACGCGCAGGAGGATACGAGCGAGGGTGACTCGGCCCTTCGCGAGGCCCTCCGGTGCGTGAGGGCCCGCGCCAGCGACCTTCCCGAAGCCGAGGCCCGAGAGCGCTTCCTGCGCCGGTGCCCGAGAACGCCCGGACGCTGGAGCTGGCCCGCCAGCGTTGGGGCGAGAGCGCGGCGTAACTCCGTGTAGCCCACGGACATGGACGGCATGGCTCACAGCTCGTGGGCTCCCGTCAGCGGCCTTCCTCTGCCTCTCTGCTCTCTCCGCTGCCCTCTACATTGCCCCCATTCATCTCATGATCGGGCTGACGACAACACGCATCGTTGAGCGGCACCTGGGGTGCCTCGCAAGGCGGCGTCTGTCTACTCGCCCACGCTGGTGGGCGCGCGTTCTTCTCGACGATGGGCACGTAGCAGCGTCCTTCGTGCTCATAGAAATCCTCGCACGGCGCGGTGCGCTTCATCTCTTCCCAGCACGCGTCGTTGAGCAGTACCTGGGGCAGGGTGCACGGCGGCGCCGCCTGCCCTTCATCCGCTTGCTGGGCATCTTCTTGGCCACCACCCCGGCGTCGCCCTGGCCGGTGAGGATCCACTCCGGCACCTCCGTGTCCTCCACCTCCATCTCCGCGTGCGGGGCCGGGCCCTCGCTGAGCGTGAGCACGCCCCGGATGGCGATGCCCACGGCGATCGCCCCCACGGCGCGCGAGGCCCACGTTGGAGGCGCGTGCCACGCCGCGCGAGCCACGCGACCTCGAGTGGGTGCAGCCCGCGGCACGACACGCAAGGCCACCAGGAAGGGCGCCACGGCGCCCAACTGCCTCGCGCACTCGACGGAGAAGAGGATGAGTCTTAGCCTGCCAAGCCCTTGATGCCCGGCACTGATGAAGACGCGGGCCCACTCCCACCTTTTCTTTGGAGTCATGTTGGCGAGGTGACTTAGCGTGTAGTGCGAGTCGGCGTCTACGGTCCACGCTCGCGGACATCGGCACTCAACAAGAGAGGGCTGCGGCGGGTGACGTTTCCGAGGGAATGACCACCCTGGCGGCGCGACTCCCGGCGGGGTCAAGCCTCGCGTCCTACTCGTCGAAGCGGACGCGGAGGTGGACACGGTCCGTGTCGTAGAGGGGCCCTCCCGTCTCATGCGCCCGGATGGATACGTGGCCTGGGAGGGTCCAGGGGCGGGCCTCGCCCAGGCCGTTCAGCGCTGGTTCGGGTGAGTCCTTCCGGCACGTTGCCGGCGCGGAACTTCTCCGGACCCGATGAACTCCTTGCATCTCGTTCGACTAGTTGGTAGATGGTCGACATGAACGCCACGACAGCGGACCGCATCCTCGACGCAGCCCAGGCGATCATGATTGAGCGCGGGTACAGCGGCTTCAGCTACGCGGATATCGCGGAGGTCGTGAAGATCAGCAAGCCCACCATCCACCACCATTTTCCGAGCAAGGCGCTGTTGGCGAGGGAAGTGGTGGTGAGGTACCGCGAGAACATCCGCCTGTCGTTCACCCACCTCGGCCGGATGGTGCCCGACCCGCTCGGGCAGTTGAAGGCATATGTCTCCTATTGGGAGACCTGCATCCGAGAGAAGACGACGCCCTTTGTGTGTGTGCGTTGCTCGCCGCCGAGATGCCGACGCTCCCCGAGGAGGTGGGGGCCGAGGTCCGGGACCATTTCCGGGAACTCGCGGGGTGGTTGGCCAAGACCCTGGAGGAAGGCCGGCGCCGGGGCCTTCTCGATTTCGGGCGCACGGCCGCCCTGGAAGCCGAACTCTTCATGGCCACGATCCATGGCGCCATGCTGGCCGCGCGAGCCTCGGGGGAGTGGACGGTCTTCAGCGCGGTGACGACCGAGGCGCTTCGCCTCCTCCAAACCAAAACCTGAGTCGCCGGGGCGGGGCCGTGCCTGCTCCTTTCGTTTACCCTGTCTGTCTATCAACTAGTCGGTAGAAGTTCGTTCATCCCCGTTGTCCCCGAAGGAAAGCGCAATGAGCTCCTCCATGTCGACCCTTGGCATCGTGCATACCGTGATCAGCGTCGTTCCCCTCGTCCTCGGAGTGTTCGCGTTCGCGCGTGACGGGCAGATCGATCCGCGCAACCGGATCGGCAAGCTGTACACGGCCACCATGGTGGCCACCATCGTGACGTCCTTCGGCTTGTCGAGCCGGGGCGGTTTCAATCCGGGGCACGCGCTGGGCCTGCTGGCCCTGGGATTGATGCTGGCGGGAGCCGTCGCGGGGAAGATTCGAGGACTCGGACGAGCCCTTCCCTATGTGCGCACGCTCACGTTCTCCGCGAGCTTCCTGCTGCTGCTGGTGCCCGGCGTCAACGAGACCCTGACCCGCCTGCCCGTCGGCCAACCCCTGGCCTCGGGTCCGGAGTCACCGCTCGTGCAGAGGAGTCTGCTCGGCCTGCTGCTCCTCTTCCTGTTGGGGTCGAGCTACCAGGTGTTCAAGCTGCGTGGGGTGGACTCCTCCGGCATCGTCGCGACGAAGCCCGGGCGGGTCTCGGAGGAGGACACCCGCTCCAGGGTGGCTCCGTGACGTGCGGCGAGTTGCTCGGCGAGCCGCTCCAGTCCGAGTGACTCGGTGGGACGGCTCGTCAGCGCGTGGGTGGGTGGACGTTAATTGCAGACCCTGCAGCCATAGCCGCACGAGGAGCTGACCGTGCAGCACTTGCCGCTCGCCGGCTCACAGCAGAGCTGGTAGCCGCCACAGGTGACACAGCACGCCCAGCCCAGGGTCGTTGGCGTCTCACCGGCCCGGCGTTGCTCCGGGCTCGGCGTCTGCTCGGCGCGCTCCTCGATGCCCTGCACCGACAGGGAGAAGGGCACCACGGTGCTCCGCTCGACCAGGCCCGTCTCCGTCATCGCGAGGGTGTCGAGCAGCTTTCCCGTCGCCACGTCGTAGACTTCGAACTGCGTTGGGACGTTCCATGAAAGCATCAAGCAGACGTTTTTCGACACCGTGCGATTCCCAAACAGTGGCTGGCTCGAGCCCAATACATTCTTTTGGGGTCGCCTCTCTCGAATTGCCGATGCTATCGAAAATCCAACAGCGGCGGAGCGGTCCCACCTCCATGCTGAATTGAACAACGGGTTGAGTCAGATGTTCTTCGAGCTCTCTCCACCCGATGGGTTCCCATGACTTCGAGTATGGAGAGAGTATAGGCGGGATGAGGGCCCTGTTGAGGGAGAGGGAGGGAGCGGAGGGGGCGGCCAGCGCTGTGCGCCGGGCCGGTGGAGAGGCGGTGCAGCCCTCTTCAGGCACACGTCGGCCCAAGCGACCCACCCAGCAGGGGGCGGCGGCAAGGGGCGTGGGCTTGTGGGGCAGCGTGAGGGCTTGGGGCTCAACACCACGCGCGCTGGGCGGGCCCTGGGCTTTAGCCACGCTTGCCCTCGACGCCGGCAGCCCCAGGTGCTCCAGAATGGCGCCTACCCCACCGGGTGCAGTCACGACAGCATCAACACACTGCCACGGGTCCTCCACCCTTCATTGAGCGCGTGACGGTCACGCTGCCGGCGCACCCTCTCAAAGGCATGGAGCTGCCAGTCGTTCGGTTCATCCGTAGCCAGGAGGGTCGGCGCTACGTCGACGTGGAGCATCCTCCCGGACAGTACATGCGACTGCCGCTCGAGTGGACGGACCGTTCCCCGCCCTTCGTTCCTCCGAGCGTCGGTGGCCGAGAGGTCCGACTCTCCATCCCCGCGCTGCTTGAGCTTGCCAGTGCGGTGCAGGTGGCGCTCGGTCGCACCCAGGGCCCCTCCGCCACGCCCCTGGCCCCGGTTGGGCCTACGTTGATACATGCCAACGTGTCCTTCCCAGAAATCCGGCCCCCCGTGGGCGGCACTGCCCATGGCGCTAAGGCAGCAACTGCTCGGCACGTGGGCCGCCCTGCTGCACAAGGTGCTGCGCGCCGAAACCGTAGACGCGGAGGAAGGCGATGAACGACAAGGTTCGAGTCACGCATCTGGAGCGTCGAGCGGTGGTGTACCTGCGCCAGTCCACGCTCAGGCAGGTCCACGAGCATCGTGAGTCCACGGCCCGTCAGTATGCCCTGCGCCAGCGCGCTCTGGAACTGGGCTGGCCGCCCGAGCGCATTGACATCATTGATGAAGACATGGGCCAGAGTGGTACGAACGCGGACAAGCGAGCGGGCTTCCAGCGCATGGCCGAGGAGGTCGCGCACGGACGCGTCGGCGTCATCCTCTCGTTGGAAGTCTCTCGCCCGGCGCGCTCCTCGGCGGACTGGCACCGGTTGCTGGACCTGTGCGGGCTGGCCGACGTGCTGCTGGCCGATGAGCAGGCCGTCTACACCCCGCGCGATTACAACGACCGTTTGTTGCTGGGCCTCAAGGGCACCATGAGCGAAGCCGAGCTGTACTGGATGCGGCTGCGTTTGCAGGGAGGCAGGTTGTCCAAGGCCCGGCGTGGTGCCCTCCACCTCACCCCCGTGGGCTATGAGTGGGAGGAGGCAACGAGCCGGTTTCGCTTCGACCCCGACGAAGGGGTGCAACGAGCGGTACGTCTGGTTTTCGAGCGCTTTCGCCTGGAGGGGAGCGCCTACGCCGTGCTGCGCTACTTCATGAAGAACGGGTTGAAGCTGCCCATGCGAGAGCCGGGCACGCATCAACTTCGCCGGTGCCACCGCGTTACACCCTACTGCTCTCCATGCTCCACAACCCCACCTACGCCGGTGCCTATGTCTTCGGGCGCAATGAAAGGCACCTGGTGCTGGTGGACGGGCAGGTGCGGCGCCAGCGCTGCACGCGGCTGCCGTGGGAAGCCTGGAAGGTGTGTTTGAAGAACCACCACCCGGCCTACATCCGCTGGGAGGAGTACATGGCCAACCAGAAGAAGCTCGCTACCAACCATCCCAACTACCAGCAGCCGGACCAGCGCGGTGCCGCCCGTGAGGGGAGCGCTCTATTGCAGGGGCTGGTGCTCTGTGGCCGATGCGGTCACCGGATGCAGACCTCCTACCGGGAGCCCGCGCGTCCGTACTACGAGTGCCGCCGCTTCACCGACAAAGGCATCTGCTGGACAGTGTCAGCCAGGGGCATTGACGAGGCCGTCGCCCATCTCTTCCTGGAGACGGTCCAGCCGCCGGAGATTGAGTTGGGCCTGGCCATCACCCGGGAGGTGGAGCATCAGGCCCAGGAGGTGGAGCGCCAGTGGAGATTACGGCTGGAGCGCGCGCGTTACGAGGCGCAACTGGCCGAGCGCCGTTACAAGGCGGTGGACCCGGACAACCGCGTGGTGGCCCGTACGCTGGAACGGGAGTGGAACCAGAAGCTGGGCGAGTTGGAGTCGCTCGAGCGCGAGCACCAGCAGGTCCTGCGGCGCGAGAAGGTAGAGCTCACGAGCCAGGACAGAGCACGCCTGCTCGAGCTGGCCAAGGACTTGTCCTATGTCTGGCACGCACGGAGCACGACGAATGCCGAGCGAAAGAACCTGCTGCGGATTCTGGTGAGAGAGGTGGTGCTCAGCCCCGTGGACGTCCCGGAGCGCGGGATTCACATCCAACTGCTCTGGCAGACCGGGACGTGCAGCGAGCTGAGCATTGCGCGTCGCCCCTCATCCGAGCGAGCCACTTCGCCCGAGGTCATCGAACTCATTGGCACGCTGGCCAAGGAGAGGAGCGACAGGGAGGTAGCAGCCGAACTGAACCGAAGGGGCTGCTCTCTGGAGTCAAGCGCGCCTGGGACAAGGAGGCGGTGCGCTGGGTGCGCAAGCGCTACGGCATCCGGCGCCAGCCCGCGGGACGACGAGGACGGCCACGACAGCCAGAGCGCCGGGCCGACGGCCTCTACTCCCTGCAGGGGGTCGCCGCGCTGCTGGGCGTGACGCAACCCGTGGTGCGCTCCTGGGTGGAGAAGGGCTGGCTGCGAGGTGTCGAGGGGGTGGCTCCGGCAGTCCTCGGTGGTTCAAACTCGACCGCTCGACGCTCAAGCGGCTGAGGACCACCCACAGCCGGGGAAATGAACCCAGCGGGCGCAGGCCTGCTCAAATAAGTGCGGAGGAGGCGGGGCATTATGCATAGGCCATCACGTACGCCAACACCCGTCGCCTGCCTCCACATCTCACGCAGGCGAACACGTCCCACGCGAACGTTCTCCTCAGCAACTCCGCCCAGTCCACTCGTGGCTTCCTCTCCTTCTTCGGCTCCTTGCTGACCCCTGCCTGGGATGCCCTCTCGCGCCCTCCTCTCCTGCTTGGGGGAGCTGCTCCCGGTGGGCTGGTGGTCCAGCCTCCAGTCCCTGGAGGACAGTGTCGCGGTGACCTTCGAGGGGTTCGCGCTCCCCGAGCCGAACACCGTCTGGATGGAATCGGCCCCGGACCGATGAAGATCCGCGGGGGCTCGGGAGCTCCCCCGCGGATCGTCGCGGTACCGCCGCCCACGTGAGCCTCCGCTCAAGGCTTCGTGGCCGCCGTGCGGCGCTGCATTTCGCGCAGATAGAAGGCCCTGTCCCCCTCGGAAGCCCAGGACAATCCACTCGCGATCGTCGAAGCCCCCGAGTGTTTCATGCACGCATGCAGCAGTTGCCACACCTGTGCCTCGCGGAACAATTGCGGCCGGACGCGCGCACAGATGGGGAAGATCTGGTCCCGCTCCCCGCGACGGTCGTGGATGCCGAGCAGCGCGAGCGCCGCGTCGAGGTTCGGTCCCGCCTCCATCGACGCGCGAACGAGAGCCTCGACCTCGCCCTTGCGGCCCGCGTTGAACACCAGGGAGGCCTTCTCCATCAGCAGGAGCGGGGCTTCCCTGGGGTTGGCGGAGATCGCTTGATCGACGAGGGACTCCACCGCGGAGACGCGGAGCATCGCCTCTTCTCGGCCCCCCGCGTCCGTGCTCGCTCGCAGCACATCGCGAAGCGCCCGCGTCGCGTCGAGCGCCAACCGGGCATTGCTCGGTTGGCGCTGGGCCGCTTCGATTCGCCGGTCCAATCCGGAGAACTCGGGAGGGGAGGACCGCGTCTGGGCGGATGCCACCGACCCGACGAGGAACAGGGCGCACAGAACGAGTCGATTCATGGGTGGATGTGTCCTCACAATGCCAGACCAATCGCGAGTCGAAGGGCGAACATCGGGCCCGTCTCTTCGGTGCGGCCGTAAGGCGATGAGACCGTGGTCTGCTGGGTGCCGCCTCCAGCACCGAGCGAGAAATAGAAGCCCTCACGGGTGATCCAGCTATACCCGAGCATGCCGCCGAAACGGAGCACGGTGGCGTCGGCCGTGACGTTGCCAAAGGAGGCGGAGGCAATTCCAAAGCCCCCATAGGGGCCGAGCCAGAACCCCTTGGGCGCTTGCTGCCCGAAAAACAATCGCAAGCCTCCTTCGAGGCCGAATCCCCCCACGGACACATCCGATGGGGGCGAGAAGATGGAGTTGCCGAAGACGACGGAGGGCGCCAGGAAGAGCGACACGGCCGGACCAACCGCGGCATCGACCTCCGCTCCAATGCCGCCAAACAAGAGCATCGCCGGGTTGATCGAGAGCGCGACCTTCTTGGGCGTGGCCTTCTCGCGGGCAGGAGCCGCCTCGCTCGCGGAGGGCTCGGATGCCTGGGCCCTGCTGCTCGGCATCGGATCCTGGATCACGTCCTCCGAGGGGGTGGAGGGTTGGGTGTCCTGCGCCAACGCCGGCGAGGCCACGGTGAGCAGTAGGAGCGCACCACTCAGCGCGTTTCGGTCGAGCATTCATCCTCCTCTTTCTGGGAATGAGCCGACGAGGCGGAAAATGATGCGAAGAAAAAAGCAACGCCCACGAGGCCGCGGGCGCGTCGGGCGGGCGCTCGAGCTACTCGAGGACGCAACAGATGCGCTCAAGGAGGCACAGGGACACCCGCGAGGGCCGGGGAAGGTGTCAAAGGACTCGTGTGCGCAGGGAAGGTGTCAAAGGACTCGAGCCGACATCTCGCCGCCTACAAATCGTCTGACACCTTCTCTGGACACCTTTCTCTGCTCAGAGCCAGCTTGGCGACTCGCGGCCCAGGCCCTTCAAGGCCCGCTCCGCCGCCTTCACGCCGAACCAGTTGGCCTCCTCGAAGAGCGCCAGTCCTCCCAGGTCCGAGTGCGCGAAATGGAGATGCTCGCCCAGGCTCTCCTGGGCCGCGAGGCGCTCCGGGCCCCACAGGAACCCCGGCACGGGGCGCACCATCGCATGGCCCCAGCGCATGACCTCCAGCCGCCGGGCCTGGGCGGCGATGCCGGGGTGCGCGGGCATCAGGTCGGCCATCACCAGCCCCTCCCAGTCGCCATAGCTCGCGGAGAGCACCTTCTGGCGCTCGGCCTTCACGTCCAGGCCCGCCATGGGCAGATACCAGGTGAGCACCGTCGGCCCCTGCTCGTCCATGCGCAGCCGCTGGTGCGTGGCCACCACATAGCCCAGGCTGCGGCTCTCGTAGAGCACGTTGTCCCAGGACAGCGGAAAGCCGCGCGACCGCGGCGCCTCCGACAGCGTCAGGTTGGCCACCACCCACGGCCCGTACTGGAAGGCCCCGAGCCACTCGGGACGCCGCTCCCGCCAGGGCGCCACCAGGTGCGCGGCCACGAAGCGCGGACACGCCAGCACCACCTGCCGCGCCCGCCACGCCCGGGGCCGTCCCGTGCCCGCCTCCACCGCGTCCACCCGGCAGCCCTCCGGCCCCGGCGTCACCGTGTGCACCAACACCCCCGGCTCCACCTGCCCCGGAGGCAGCGCCGACAGGAGCTGGTGCACCAGCCGGCCATTGCCCTCGGGCCAGCTCAGGAAGCCCTCGCTGCGCTCCCCCTCCCCGTTCTGCCGGGCGGCGAAGTACCAGATGCCCGCCCACGCCGACACTCCCTCCGCCGTGGTGCCGTAGTCATCCCGGCACGCGTAACTCCTCCTCGTAGTGACCGGAGGCACATCGCTTGAGGCCGGCGCGGACCCGAACGCGCGCGCCGCAGACACCGGCCAGATGCCACTCCACGGCGCCGTCGTCGGACGCCACGCCGGCATGGTGCGGCGAGCATGAGGTAGTCTCCACGGCTCATGGGTCTTCCCACCTCCCTATTGCGACTTGGCATCGTGGTGAGCCTCTCCCTACTGACAACCACTTGTGCCACTCCGCCAAGGCAGCCCCCAGGAGGGGCGCGGATTTCACTGCCTGCAAGCTCCACCCATGCCCAGAGCCCGGCCCGAGCGGCTGCTCCTCATCAGCCATCGCATGAGAGCCCCTCGGCGGTACGTGCTCGCAGCGCCCCAGCCTCCCATTCCTCCGCCCTTCCTGTTGGTATCCGAGAGTTGGAGGACGGGAGCATCAAGCTGTTTCTCCCTTCGCGCCCTGTGCCTCCGGAGTTTGCTCCTCTGAGCGTTGCGGAAGCACGCTCCCTGAGCAAAACCCTGGCGGCAGTGCGGTCATCTCCCGAACCTCGCCTGCACCTGCTGGAGGTGCCTGCGCCGAGGCACTCGCCGCGCTCGGCCCCCCAGCAGTTCCAGTTACGGATGCGCGAGGAGTTTCTCTCCGAGTTCGGACCGGCGTGTTGCCGCTGCCGAATTCTCTTGAGGGGAGTCCTTTTTGGGCCGCCTTGAGGATGTCTTCCCGCTTCATGGGCGAGGGCGTCCGACAGGCTGCCGAGGAACTCTTCAACTCGCCGCTCTTCATCCACAGCGTGTACCTGTCCGTCATGCTGTATTTCTCCGCGTGGCTCATGCCCGAGCCCTTCTTCTCAAAGGCATTCGCGGCGACGTTGACGGTCAGGTTGGCGATGGTGGTGGGGCTGGTGGAATTGACGCGAGTAGCACAAGCGTGTCTGCGGCTTTACCAGGAAGCGCAGGCGGCGAGGACGCCAGCGCAAGTGGAGGCGGCCTCGGCGCGCTTCGGAGCGACAATGGGGGGCGTGGGCTTCCGGGTGGTGGTGTTGGTAGCCACCCTGGGGTTGGGGCGGCTACTGCCGGATGTCCCCGCAGGAGGCGTTGCCGGAGAGGTTCGCTCCTGGAGCGCAGCCCTGGCAGGAGGCTCCTCGGTGGGCTCAGTCACCACGGCGCAGGTGGTGGCGGATGGAACGCTCGTTGTCACCGGAGTCTCGGCAGGCCTCGCCGTCTCGTCCACCTGCGTTGACATGGGCGTGTGCTCCATGGCGAGCAACTACAGTGGCAGCAGCCCGGCCCTCTCAACCCGCCATGGGCCTCCGCACACTCGGAGCAACCCGCCCCACAATGAGGCCATTGAGGACGAGCTCGCTGCCAGGGAGGGAGCCGGACATACCAGACTCGACAAGAACAAGGCCCAGAGGGATTCCGCAGGTGATCGTGTCTTTGATACCAGACCTGTGAGGAGCACACGCTTCCGCAAGCCCGACGCTTCCTCGCTACGCCCCGATGGTGTGCGACACAATACCAACTATGTCTCCAATGCGAAGGATCTGCAGCGTGAGCTGGATGCGTTTGACGCCCTGCGCCGGGCGGACCCAGATGCCATCCACGAACTTTACATGCTCAATGGAACGCTCGTCCGGCGGTATGTGCCTCCCGGAGTTCAGTATCCATAGCCTGGATTCAGGAGCGACGCATGTCATGGGAAATCGATTTGGAGCAGTGGCGGTCAGCGCTGGTTGATGCCTTCCACTGGGGAGATCAGGAGAGGGCACGCACCCTGGTGGCGGCATTGCGCGAGGCGCAGCCCAGAAGAGTCCAGGGTGTTCTGGAACAAATGCTCCAGTCTCCTGACGGGAAGGTGCGCAAAGCGGCCGCCTTTGGCCTGGGTGAGCTGGGTGGTCCTGCGAACGCCAGACGCTTGGAGCAGCAGCTCCTCCTGGAGGAGTCTCGAGGGGGCTACGACGCCTCGTCTGTCGTGCAGGTCGTCACCCAGGCACTTGGTCAGCTCAAGAGCGCCAGATCGAGGGCAACCCTCGTACGCAGGCTGAATCGATTGGCCACTGGCGCGCCAGAGGGTCCGATGTGGATGACTTGACCTATGCACTTTGGCGCAAGCGTCATCCAGAGTTGATCCCCGCTGTTCGCGGGGCCCTGGAGCGGATCGCTCCATCTGCTTCCGAGGGCCTGCTGGCCCTCCTTCGCTTGCTGGAGAACTCTTCGGAAGAACTGCGAGTGTGGATTGAGGACGAGTCGGTGCCTGTCGAGCAGAAGACCAAGGTCCTGACCGTGCTGGATGAGGAGGTGCCAGATGAACTGGTCCCTTTGCTCCCCTCATTCATCTTCCTGGCCCGGTCCATCATTGGAGTGGCATCCACACGCAAGGGGCAGGAAAGGCGTTTCTGTGATCGCCTGTTCACCCTGCTGCTCCTACACCGCGAGCGTCTTCTTCCCGCGCTCCCACCCAAGGCTCGCGCCGGATTGCGTGAGGTGGCCCGGAGAATGGTTGCGGCCCCGGAGACTGTACGCATCATCAAAGCCGCGACCATCCTTGAGTACGTGGGACATCGGGAGGACGCCGACCTGCTGACGGAATACAAGTCCCAAGACGACGTGCTTGGCAGGGTGTACGAGGAGGCCATCGAGGTACTGCGCAAGCTCCCCCATACTTGAAATCAGGAGCCGGAGTTCCTTCGCCACCGCATCCGGCCGAAGCACCGACGCGGCGGAGGCCCTTCTGGCCCCCAGCAGGGTTCCAAGGCTCGTGCCAGCTCCCGATGGTCAGGCAGGGAGTCGCCCCGAGACGTGTCTCCCGCTTTCGGCCACGGCCCGATTGTCACCACGGCTCGTCCTCCCTCCATCTCCTGGACATGGGTTTCCGGGGAGTGCAGCCGGTACTGGAGACCGCCCGGCACTCTTCGAGTACATCGATGTCTTCTACAACCGGCAGAGGCGGCACTCGACCCTGGGCTATGTCAGTCCAGTGAACTTCGAGCTTGCAGCCTTACCGCAGAAGTTGGCAGCATCACCCCACTGTCCACGTCAGCGGATCAAGCCCAGCATCACCCCACTGTCCACGTCAGCGGATCAAGCCCACGGCGCCGCCTCCGCCCGAAGATGTTGCAGAAGTGGTCTCGCGGGTAAAGTGGGCACATGGAGAGCGTCCCCCTTTAGACCGTCCCGATTCCGTCACCTCTTATGAAGAGGTTGTCGACAAAGCGAACCGCGTGAAGGCGCTTCTCGAATCGAGGCAGATTCGGCTGAATCCCGCCAGCGTGTTGGGGCAGCTTATGAAGAAGGCCGAGGCACTCTCGAGAGAGTGGAAGCTTGGCGAGCGAAATCAGGGGTGGCAAGACCGGCTGTTCTCGGCGCTGCACGTCAATCGCATCTGCAGCGCAGTCTTGGGCGTGGCCGAGGATCCTGGGGCGCAGGAAGCACTGAAACGCGTCGCGTCGAACGACATGAACCTTCCCATGCACGATCAGTCGCAAGGCAAAGACGCATTCTTCGAGATCGAGCTGGCCGACTACCTGCTTCGCCATGGCATGAAAGCCGTTCTGGCAGAGCCCGACATCCTCCTGAAGCTGGACACCGGCGATTACCCCGTCGCGTGCAAGAAAATCAACTCGGTCGCCAATCTGGAAGGGCAGCTGAGGAAGGGCGCTCGCCAGCTTCGCCCATTCGGCGGCGCGGGCCTCATAGGGCTCAATGTCGATTTGCTTGTCCCCGAGAACAGAATCTTGGTCAAGAACACCGCGGCCGAGGCCAACGCGGAGTTGATTTCTCTGATTGACAATTTTTGTGAGGAGAGCAGGCTCGTCCTGCAGAAGCCAGTTGCAGAGAAGGCCTGCGACGGCATCTTGTTCACCATCACCGCGATGACCCATGTGGAGCAGATGAGGCCGCAAGTCAGCTACTACACGCAAACCGATTTCTGGACCCTGAGCGATGCAAATCCTAAGGGGCGGCAGCGCGCGTTCGCGTTCGCGCAGATCCTCGGGCAGGCGATCAAGGCGAGGCGCGACGCTGCCCGCCAGTGACGCGTTGGCTTTCCCCATCGACAGATCTCACGACACCGACGTTGGGCAGCGGTTTGTCAGGCGAAAGCAACGCTATGCACCCGGGCTTGTAGCCGAATCCCGGCCTCTTTCGCCCATCCTCTACTTCGTAGACCTCCACGAGCCCCTTCATGACGTACTCCTCTGAGTGTGCCTGATTCGCCCGGCGTCACAGCAACCCCATGGCCACCGGGATATAGCATCCGCCCTTGTACTCCACGGGGCTTTCGCTACGGAAGAGCGCGCATTGTGTCGTAGGACTCCGGGGGCACTCGGTCCGCTCGCGTCCGAGCAGATTGACCCTGTTGGGCCGCATGTGCCCTCAGTGTGCCCCTCCAGCGGGGAATTGAACGGGACGAGACGGGACGGAGCGGGGGAACGCTCCGGTGTGAGATCAAGGCATTAGCCGGTAACAGCGCGACCTGCTTAGTACTACAGTTGGACAT